>OZ244832.1:0-4567193 GCA_965220485.1 Candidatus Aldehydirespirator sp.
CCGGCTCGACGGTCACATCGGCGCCGGCCGGGCCGGCGACCGCGGCCGTCACCGTGACCGCGTCGGTGGGCTCGCTGCCCAGCGCCACCGTGTAGGTCCCCTCGCCGCCCTCGGCGACGCTCAGCGACGACACCGACACCGCCACCGCCGCCGTGTCGTCGTCGACGATGGAGACCTCGGCAGCCGCAATCGTCCCCGCGCTCACCCGCTCAGGCAGCGCGCCGAAGCCCAGCAGCACCGTCTCGCCGTCGTCGTCGACGTCGTCCTGGGTCGCGGTGAGCGTGAACGTCTTGGAGGCGTCGCCGCTTTCGAAGGTGACGCTGGCGGGCGCCACCGACCAGTCGCCGGCCTCGGCGCCGCCCCCGCCGGTCGCCGTGATCGGGATCTCGACCCTGCGCTCGGGAACGGCGCTCAGCGTCACCTCCACGGTGACCTCGCCGCCCTCGGCCGCGTCGTAGGCCGCCTTGGCGAAGCTCACCGTCACCTCGGGATCGTCGTCGTCGACGATGGAGACCTCGGCGGTGTCGGTGGCGCCGGGCGCGACCCGCTCGGGCAGCGTCCCGAAGCCCAGCAGCACCGACTCGCCGTCGTCGTCGACGTCGTCCTGGGTCGCGGTGAGCGTGAACGCCTTGGAGGCGTCGCCGCTGGCGAAGGTGACGCTGGCGGGCGCCACCGACCAGTCGCCCGCCGCGGCGCCGTTCTGGCCGGTCGCCGTGATCGGGATCACCACCGTGCGCTCGGGAACCGCGCTCAGGGTCACCTCCACGGTGACCTCGCCGCCCTCGGCGACGCTGTGGGCCGCCGCGCCGAAGCTCACCGTCACCCGCGGGTGGTCGTCGTCGTCGACGGTCACCTCCACCGACGCCGAGACCGCGTCGTAGCCGCCGCCGGCGGCGGTGTGGGTCACTGTGGCCGCGCCGTCGACGGCGTCGTCGTCGTGTGCGGCGGCGACGGTGACGGTCTGGGGGCTGTCCCAGTCGTCCGCCGCGAACGTCAGCGCGGCCGGCTCGACGGTCACATCGGCGCCGGCCGGGCCGGCGACCGCGGCCGTCACCGTGACCGCGTCGGTGGGCTCGCTGCCCAGCGCCACCGTGTAGGTCCCCTCGCCGCCCTCGGCGACGCTCAGCGACGACACCGACACCGCCACCGCCGCCGTGTCGTCGTCGACGATGGAGACCTCGGCAGCCGCAATCGTCCCCGCGCTCACCCGCTCAGGCAGCGCGCCGAAGCCCAGCAGCACCGTCTCGCCGTCGTCGTCGACGTCGTCCTGGGTCGCGGTGAGCGTGAACGTCTTGGAGGCGTCGCCGCTTTCGAAGGTGACGCTGGCGGGCGCCACCGACCAGTCGCCGGCCTCGGCGCCGCCCCCGCCGGTCGCCGTGATCGGGATCTCGACCCTGCGCTCGGGAACGGCGCTCAGCGTCACCTCCACGGTGACCTCGCCGCCCTCGGCCGCGTCGTAGGCCGCCTTGGCGAAGCTCACCGTCACCTCGGGATCGTCGTCGTCGACGATGGAGACCTCGGCGGTGTCGGTGGCGCCGGGCGCGACCCGCTCGGGCAGCGTCCCGAAGCCCAGCAGCACCGACTCGCCGTCGTCGTCGACGTCGTCCTGGGTCGCGGTGAGCGTGAACGCCTTGGAGGCGTCGCCGCTGGCGAAGGTGACGCTGGCGGGCGCCACCGACCAGTCGCCCGCCGCGGCGCCGTTCTGGCCGGTCGCCGTGATCGGGATCACCACCGTGCGCTCGGGAACCGCGCTCAGGGTCACCTCCACGGTGACCTCGCCGCCCTCGGCGACGCTGTGGGCCGCCGCGCCGAAGCTCACCGTCACCCGCGGGTGGTCGTCGTCGTCGACGGTCACCTCCACCGACGCCGAGACCGCGTCGTAGCCGCCGCCGGCGGCGGTGTGGGTCACTGTGGCCGCGCCGTCGACGGCGTCGTCGTCGTGTGCGGCGGCGACGGTGACGGTCTGGGGGCTGTCCCAGTCGTCCGCCGCGAACGTCAGCGCGGCCGGCTCGACGGTCACATCGGCGCCGGCCGGGCCGGCGACCGCGGCCGTCACCGTGACCGCGTCGGTGGGCTCGCTGCCCAGCGCCACCGTGTAGGTCCCCTCGCCGCCCTCGGCGACGCTCAGCGACGACACCGACACCGCCACCGCCGCCGTGTCGTCGTCGACGATGGAGACCTCGGCAGCCGCAATCGTCCCCGCGCTCACCCGCTCAGGCAGCGCGCCGAAGCCCAGCAGCACCGTCTCGCCGTCGTCGTCGACGTCGTCCTGGGTCGCGGTGAGCGTGAACGTCTTGGAGGCGTCGCCGCTTTCGAAGGTGACGCTGGCGGGCGCCACCGACCAGTCGCCGGCCTCGGCGCCGCCCCCGCCGGTCGCCGTGATCGGGATCTCGACCCTGCGCTCGGGAACGGCGCTCAGCGTCACCTCCACGGTGACCTCGCCGCCCTCGGCCGCGTCGTAGGCCGCCTTGGCGAAGCTCACCGTCACCTCGGGATCGTCGTCGTCGACGATGGAGACCTCGGCGGTGTCGGTGGCGCCGGGCGCGACCCGCTCGGGCAGGTCGCCGAAGCCCAGCAGCACCGACTCGCCGTCGTCGTCGACGTCGTCCTGGGTCGCGGTGAGCGTGAACGCCTTGGAGGCGTCGCCGCTGGCGAAGGTGACGCTGGCGGGCGCCACCGACCAGTCGCCCGCCGCGGCGCCGTTCTGGCCGGTCGCCGTGATCGGGATCACCACCGTGCGCTCGGGAACCGCGCTCAGGGTCACCTCCACGGTGACCTCGCCGCCCTCGGCGACGCTGTGGGCCGCCGCGCCGAAGCTCACCGTCACCCGCGGGTGGTCGTCGTCGTCGACGGTCACCTCCACCGACGCCGAGACCGCGTCGTAGCCGCCGCCGGCGGCGGTGTGGGTCACTGTGGCCGCGCCGTCGACGGCGTCGTCGTCGTGTGCGGCGGCGACGGTGACGGTCTGGGGGCTGTCCCAGTCGTCCGCCGCGAACGTCAGCGCGGCCGGCTCGACGGTCACATCGGCGCCGGCCGGGCCGGCGACCGCGGCCGTCACCGTGACCGCGTCGGTGGGCTCGCTGCCCAGCGCCACCGTGTAGGTCCCCTCGCCGCCCTCGGCGACGCTCAGCGACGACACCGACACCGCCACCGCCGCCGTGTCGTCGTCGACGATGGAGACCTCGGCAGCCGCAATCGTCCCCGCGCTCACCCGCTCAGGCAGCGCGCCGAAGCCCAGCAGCACCGTCTCGCCGTCGTCGTCGACGTCGTCCTGGGTCGCGGTGAGCGTGAACGTCTTGGAGGCGTCGCCGCTTTCGAAGGTGACGCTGGCGGGCGCCACCGACCAGTCGCCGGCCTCGGCGCCGCCCCCGCCGGTCGCCGTGATCGGGATCTCGACCCTGCGCTCGGGAACGGCGCTCAGCGTCACCTCCACGGTGACCTCGCCGCCCTCGGCCGCGTCGTAGGCCGCCTTGGCGAAGCTCACCGTCACCTCGGGATCGTCGTCGTCGACGATGGAGACCTCGGCGGTGTCGGTGGCGCCGGGCGCGACCCGCTCGGGCAGCGTCCCGAAGCCCAGCAGCACCGACTCGCCGTCGTCGTCGACGTCGTCCTGGGTCGCGGTGAGCGTGAACGCCTTGGAGGCGTCGCCGCTGGCGAAGGTGACGCTGGCGGGCGCCACCGACCAGTCGCCCGCCGCGGCGCCGTTCTGGCCGGTCGCCGTGATCGGGATCACCACCGTGCGCTCGGGAACCGCGCTCAGGGTCACCTCCACGGTGACCTCGCCGCCCTCGGCGACGCTGTGGGCCGCCGCGCCGAAGCTCACCGTCACCCGCGGGTGGTCGTCGTCGTCGACGGTCACCTCCACCGACGCCGAGACCGCGTCGTAGCCGCCGCCGGCGGCGGTGTGGGTCACTGTGGCCGCGCCGTCGACGGCGTCGTCGTCGTGTGCGGCGGCGACGGTGACGGTCTGGGGGCTGTCCCAGTCGTCCGCCGCGAACGTCAGCGCGGCCGGCTCGACGGTCACATCGGCGCCGGCCGGGCCGGCGACCGCGGCCGTCACCGTGACCGCGTCGGTGGGCTCGCTGCCCAGCGCCACCGTGTAGGTCCCCTCGCCGCCCTCGGCGACGCTCAGCGACGACACCGACACCGCCACCGCCGCCGTGTCGTCGTCGACGATGGAGACCTCGGCAGCCGCAATCGTCCCCGCGCTCACCCGCTCAGGCAGCGCGCCGAAGCCCAGCAGCACCGTCTCGCCGTCGTCGTCGACGTCGTCCTGGGTCGCGGTGAGCGTGAACGTCTTGGAGGCGTCGCCGCTTTCGAAGGTGACGCTGGCGGGCGCCACCGACCAGTCGCCGGCCTCGGCGCCGCCCCCGCCGGTCGCCGTGATCGGGATCTCGACCCTGCGCTCGGGAACGGCGCTCAGCGTCACCTCCACGGTGACCTCGCCGCCCTCGGCCGCGTCGTAGGCCGCCTTGGCGAAGCTCACCGTCACCTCGGGATCGTCGTCGTCGACGATGGAGACCTCGGCGGTGTCGGTGGCGCCGGGCGCGACCCGCTCGGGCAGCGTCCCGAAGCCCAGCAGCACCGACTCGCCGTCGTCGTCGACGTCGTCCTGGGTCGCGGTGAGCGTGAACGCCTTGGAGGCGTCGCCGCTGGCGAAGGTGACGCTGGCGGGCGCCACCGACCAGTCGCCCGCCGCGGCGCCGTTCTGGCCGGTCGCCGTGATCGGGATCACCACCGTGCGCTCGGGAACCGCGCTCAGGGTCACCTCCACGGTGACCTCGCCGCCCTCGGCGACGCTGTGGGCCGCCGCGCCGAAGCTCACCGTCACCCGCGGGTGGTCGTCGTCGTCGACGGTCACCTCCACCGACGCCGAGACCGCGTCGTAGCCGCCGCCGGCGGCGGTGTGGGTCACTGTGGCCGCGCCGTCGACGGCGTCGTCGTCGTGTGCGGCGGCGACGGTGACGGTCTGGGGGCTGTCCCAGTCGTCCGCCGCGAACGTCAGCGCGGCCGGCTCGACGGTCACATCGGCGCCGGCCGGGCCGGCGACCGCGGCCGTCACCGTGACCGCGTCGGTGGGCTCGCTGCCCAGCGCCACCGTGTAGGTCCCCTCGCCGCCCTCGGCGACGCTCAGCGACGACACCGACACCGCCACCGCCGCCGTGTCGTCGTCGACGATGGAGACCTCGGCAGCCGCAATCGTCCCCGCGCTCACCCGCTCAGGCAGCGCGCCGAAGCCCAGCAGCACCGTCTCGCCGTCGTCGTCGACGTCGTCCTGGGTCGCGGTGAGCGTGAACGTCTTGGAGGCGTCGCCGCTTTCGAAGGTGACGCTGGCGGGCGCCACCGACCAGTCGCCGGCCTCGGCGCCGCCCCCGCCGGTCGCCGTGATCGGGATCTCGACCCTGCGCTCGGGAACGGCGCTCAGCGTCACCTCCACGGTGACCTCGCCGCCCTCGGCCGCGTCGTAGGCCGCCTTGGCGAAGCTCACCGTCACCTCGGGATCGTCGTCGTCGACGATGGAGACCTCGGCGGTGTCGGTGGCGCCGGGCGCGACCCGCTCGGGCAGCGTCCCGAAGCCCAGCAGCACCGACTCGCCGTCGTCGTCGACGTCGTCCTGGGTCGCGGTGAGCGTGAACGCCTTGGAGGCGTCGCCGCTGGCGAAGGTGACGCTGGCGGGCGCCACCGACCAGTCGCCCGCCGCGGCGCCGTTCTGGCCGGTCGCCGTGATCGGGATCACCACCGTGCGCTCGGGAACCGCGCTCAGGGTCACCTCCACGGTGACCTCGCCGCCCTCGGCGACGCTGTGGGCCGCCGCGCCGAAGCTCACCGTCACCCGCGGGTGGTCGTCGTCGTCGACGGTCACCTCCACCGACGCCGAGACCGCGTCGTAGCCGCCGCCGGCGGCGGTGTGGGTCACTGTGGCCGCGCCGTCGACGGCGTCGTCGTCGTGTGCGGCGGCGACGGTGACGGTCTGGGGGCTGTCCCAGTCGTCCGCCGCGAACGTCAGCGCGGCCGGCTCGACGGTCACATCGGCGCCGGCCGGGCCGGCGACCGCGGCCGTCACCGTGACCGCGTCGGTGGGCTCGCTGCCCAGCGCCACCGTGTAGGTCCCCTCGCCGCCCTCGGCGACGCTCAGCGACGACACCGACACCGCCACCGCCGCCGTGTCGTCGTCGACGATGGAGACCTCGGCAGCCGCAATCGTCCCCGCGCTCACCCGCTCAGGCAGCGCGCCGAAGCCCAGCAGCACCGTCTCGCCGTCGTCGTCGACGTCGTCCTGGGTCGCGGTGAGCGTGAACGTCTTGGAGGCGTCGCCGCTTTCGAAGGTGACGCTGGCGGGCGCCACCGACCAGTCGCCGGCCTCGGCGCCGCCCCCGCCGGTCGCCGTGATCGGGATCTCGACCCTGCGCTCGGGAACGGCGCTCAGCGTCACCTCCACGGTGACCTCGCCGCCCTCGGCCGCGTCGTAGGCCGCCTTGGCGAAGCTCACCGTCACCTCGGGATCGTCGTCGTCGACGATGGAGACCTCGGCGGTGTCGGTGGCGCCGGGCGCGACCCGCTCGGGCAGCGTCCCGAAGCCCAGCAGCACCGACTCGCCGTCGTCGTCGACGTCGTCCTGGGTCGCGGTGAGCGTGAACGCCTTGGAGGCGTCGCCGCTGGCGAAGGTGACGCTGGCGGGCGCCACCGACCAGTCGCCCGCCGCGGCGCCGTTCTGGCCGGTCGCCGTGATCGGGATCACCACCGTGCGCTCGGGAACCGCGCTCAGGGTCACCTCCACGGTGACCTCGCCGCCCTCGGCGACGCTGTGGGCCGCCGCGCCGAAGCTCACCGTCACCCGCGGGTGGTCGTCGTCGTCGACGGTCACCTCCACCGACGCCGAGACCGCGTCGTAGCCGCCGCCGGCGGCGGTGTGGGTCACTGTGGCCGCGCCGTCGACGGCGTCGTCGTCGTGTGCGGCGGCGACGGTGACGGTCTGGGGGCTGTCCCAGTCGTCCGCCGCGAACGTCAGCGGGCGCCACCGACACCGCCGAGGTCTCCATCGTCGACGACGACGATCCCGAGGTGACGGTGAGCTTCGCCAAGGCGGCCTACGACGCGGCCGAGGGCGGCGAGGTCACCGTGGAGGTGACGCTGAGCGCCGTTCCCGAGCGCAGGGTCGAGATCCCGATCACGGCGACCGGCGGGGGCGGCGCCGAGGCCGGCGACTGGTCGGTGGCGCCCGCCAGCGTCACCTTCGAAAGCGGCGACGCCTCCAAGACGTTCACGCTCACCGCGACCCAGGACGACGTCGACGACGACGGCGAGACGGTGCTGCTGGGCTTCGGCGCGCTGCCTGAGCGGGTGAGCGCGGGGACGATTGCGGCTGCCGAGGTCTCCATCGTCGACGACGACACGGCGGCGGTGGCGGTGTCGGTGTCGTCGCTGAGCGTCGCCGAGGGCGGCGAGGGGACCTACACGGTGGCGCTGGGCAGCGAGCCCACCGCCGCGGTGACGGTGACGGCCGCGGTCGCCGGCGGCGGCGGCGTGACCGCGGCCCCGGCCGCGCTGACGTTCACGGCGTCCGACTGGGACAGCCCCCAGACCGTCACCGTCGCCGCCGGACACGACGACGACGCCGTCGACGGCGCGGCCACAGTGACCCACACCGCCGCCGGCGGCGGCTACGACGCGGTCTCGGCGTCGGTGGAGGTGACCGTCGCCGACGACGAGAACCCCGCGGTGCGGGTGAGCTTCGGCGCGGCGGCCTACAGCGTGGCCGAGGGCGGCGAGGTCACCGTGGAGGTGACCCTGAGCGCGGTTCCCGAGCGCACGGTGGTGATCCCGATCACGGCGACCGGCCAGAACGGCGCCGCGGCGGGCGACTGGTCGGTGGCGCCCGCCAGCGTCACCTTCGCCAGCGGCGACACCGAGCAGGCGTTCACCTTCGCCGCCGCCGACGACGACGTCGACGACGACGGCGAGTCGGTGCTGCTGGGCTTCGGCGACCTGCCCGAGCGGGTCGCGCCCGGCGACACCGCCACGGTCGCCATCGTCGACGACGACACGGCGGCGGTGGCGGTGTCGGCGACGGCGCTGAGCGTCGCCGAGGGCGGCGAGGGGACCTACACGGTGGCACTGGCCAGCGAGCCCACCGCCGCGGTGACGGTCACGGTCGCCGTCACCGACCCGGCCGACGCCGGCGTGACCGCGGCCCCGGACGCGCTGACGTTCACGGCGGGCGACTGGGACAGCCCCCAGACGGTGACGGTGACGGCCGCCCAGGACCCCGACGCCGACGACGACACCGCCACAGTGACCCACACCGCCGCCGGCGGCGACTACGACGGGATCTCAGCAGACCCGGTGACGGTGACCGTCGCCGACGACGAGAACCCCGCGGTGCGGGTGAGCTTCGGCGCGGCGGCCTACAGCGTGGCCGAGGGCGGCGGCGTGGCGGTGACGGTGACGCTGAGCGCCGACCCCGAGCGCACGGTCGAGATCCCGATCACGGCGACCGGCGGGGGCGGCGCCACGGCGGCCGACTACTCGGGCGTGCCCACCATCGTGACCTTCGACAGCGGCGACACCGAGCAGGCGTTCACCTTCGCCGCCGCCGACGACGCGGTGGACGACGACGGCGAGTCGGTGCTGCTCGGCTTCGGCGACCCGCTGCCGACGGGGGTGTCGGCGGTCGCTCCCACGGCCAGCACGGTCGCCATCGTCGACGACGACGACCCCGAGGTGACGGTGAGCTTCAGCGATGCGGCCTACCGCGTCGCGGAGAGCGACGACGCCGCCACCGCCGCCAGGGAGGACCAGGCGGTGGTGACGGTGACGCTGAGCGCGGACCCCGAGCGCACGGTGGAGATCCTGATCACGGCGGACAACCGGGGCGGCGCCACCGCGGCCGACTACTCGGGGGCGCCCGCCAGCGTGACCTTCAACAGCGGCGACACCGAGCAGACGTTCACCTTCGCCGCCGCCGGCGACGACGTCGACGACGACGGCGAGACGGTGCTGCTGGGCTTCGGCGCGCTGCCCGACCGGGTGGGCGCGGGGACGACTGCGGCTGCCACGGTCTCCATCGTCGACGACGACACGGCGGCGGTGGCGGTGTCGGTGTCGTCGCTGAGCGTCGCCGAGGGCGGCGAGGAGACCTACACGGTGGCACTGGCCAGCGAGCCCACCGACGCGGTGACGGTCACGGTGAACGACCCGGCCAACACCGACGTGACCGCGGCCCCGGACGCGCTGACGTTCACGGCGGGCGACTGGGGCAGCCCCCAGACGGTGACGGTGACGGCCGCCCAGGACCCCGACGCCGCCGACGACACCGCCACAGTGACCCACACGGTCACCGGCGGCGACTACGCCGGGATCTCAGCAGACCCGGTGGAGGTGACCGTCGCCGACGACGAGAACCCCGCGGTGCGGGTGAGCTTCGGCGCGGCGGCCTACAGCGTGGCCGAGGGCAACGAGGTCACCGTGACGGTGACCCTGAGCGCCGTTCCCGAGCGCACGGTCACCATCCCGATCACGGCGACCGGCCAGAACGGCGCCGCCGCGGGCGACTGGTCGGTGGCGCCCGCCAGCGTCACCTTCGACAGCGACGACACCGAGCAGGCGTTCACCTTCGCCGCCGCCGACGACGACGTCGACGACGACGGCGAGTCGGTGCTGCTCGGCTTCGGCGACCTGCCCGAGCGGGTCGCGCCCGGCGACACCGCCACGGTCGCCATCGTCGACGACGACACGGCGGCGGTGGCGGTGTCGGCGACGGCGCTGAGCGTCGCCGAGGGCGGCGAGGGGACCTACACGGTGGCACTGGCCAGCGAGCCCACCGCCGCGGTGACGGTCACGGTCGCCGTCACCGACCCGGCCGACGCCGGCGTGACCGCGGCCCCGGACGCGCTGACGTTCACGGCGGGCGACTGGGACAGCCCCCAGACGGTGACGGTGACGGCCGCCCAGGACCCCGACGCCGACGACGACACCGCCACAGTGACCCACACCGCCGCCGGCGGCGACTACGACGGGATCTCAGCAGACCCGGTGACGGTGACCGTCGCCGACGACGAGAACCCCGCGGTGCGGGTGAGCTTCGGCGCGGCGGCCTACAGCGTGGCCGAGGGCGGCGGCGTGGCGGTGACGGTGACGCTGAGCGCCGACCCCGAGCGCACGGTCGAGATCCCGATCACGGCGACCGGCGGGGGCGGCGCCACGGCGGCCGACTACTCGGGCGTGCCCACCATCGTGACCTTCGACAGCGGCGACACCGAGCAGGCGTTCACCTTCGCCGCCGCCGACGACGCGGTGGACGACGACGGCGAGTCGGTGCTGCTCGGCTTCGGCGACCCGCTGCCGACGGGGGTGTCGGCGGTCGCTCCCACGGCCAGCACGGTCGCCATCGTCGACGACGACGACCCCGAGGTGACGGTGAGCTTCAGCGATGCGGCCTACCGCGTCGCGGAGAGCGACGACGCCGCCACCGCCGCCAGGGAGGACCAGGCGGTGGTGACGGTGACGCTGAGCGCGGACCCCGAGCGCACGGTGGAGATCCTGATCACGGCGGACAACCGGGGCGGCGCCACCGCGGCCGACTACTCGGGGGCGCCCGCCAGCGTGACCTTCAACAGCGGCGACACCGAGCAGACGTTCACCTTCGCCGCCGCCGGCGACGACGTCGACGACGACGGCGAGACGGTGCTGCTGGGCTTCGGCGCGCTGCCCGACCGGGTGGGCGCGGGGACGACTGCGGCTGCCACGGTCTCCATCGTCGACGACGACACGGCGGCGGTGGCGGTGTCGGTGTCGTCGCTGAGCGTCGCCGAGGGCGGCGAGGAGACCTACACGGTGGCACTGGCCAGCGAGCCCACCGACGCGGTGACGGTCACGGTGAACGACCCGGCCAACACCGACGTGACCGCGGCCCCGGACGCGCTGACGTTCACGGCGGGCGACTGGGGCAGCCCCCAGACGGTGACGGTGACGGCCGCCCAGGACCCCGACGCCGCCGACGACACCGCCACAGTGACCCACACGGTCACCGGCGGCGACTACGCCGGGATCTCAGCAGACCCGGTGGAGGTGACCGTCGCCGACGACGAGAACCCCGCGGTGCGGGTGAGCTTCGGCGCGGCGGCCTACAGCGTGGCCGAGGGCAACGAGGTCACCGTGACGGTGACCCTGAGCGCCGTTCCCGAGCGCACGGTCACCATCCCGATCACGGCGACCGGCCAGAACGGCGCCGCCGCGGGCGACTGGTCGGTGGCGCCCGCCAGCGTCACCTTCGACAGCGACGACACCGAGCAGGCGTTCACCTTCGCCGCCGCCGACGACGACGTCGACGACGACGGCGAGTCGGTGCTGCTCGGCTTCGGCGACCTGCCCGAGCGGGTCGCGCCCGGCGACACCGCCACGGTCGCCATCGTCGACGACGACACGGCGGCGGTGGCGGTGTCGGCGACGGCGCTGAGCGTCGCCGAGGGCGGCGAGGGGACCTACACGGTGGCACTGGCCAGCGAGCCCACCGCCGCGGTGACGGTCACGGTCGCCGTCACCGACCCGGCCGACGCCGGCGTGACCGCGGCCCCGGACGCGCTGACGTTCACGGCGGGCGACTGGGACAGCCCCCAGACGGTGACGGTGACGGCCGCCCAGGACCCCGACGCCGACGACGACACCGCCACAGTGACCCACACCGCCGCCGGCGGCGACTACGACGGGATCTCAGCAGACCCGGTGACGGTGACCGTCACCGACGACGAGAACCCCGCGGTGCGGGTGAGCTTCGGCGCGGCGGCCTACAGCGTGGCCGAGGGCGGCGGCGTGGCGGTGACGGTGACGCTGAGCGCCGACCCCGAGCGCACGGTCGAGATCCCGATCACGGCGACCGGCGGGGGCGGCGCCACGGCGGCCGACTACTCGGGCGTGCCCACCATCGTGACCTTCGACAGCGGCGACACCGAGCAGGCGTTCACCTTCGCCGCCGCCGACGACACCGTGGACGACGACGGCGAGTCGGTGCTGCTCGGCTTCGGCGACCCGCTGCCGACGGGGGTGTCGGCGGTCGCTCCCACGGCCAGCACGGTCGCCATCGTCGACGACGACGACCCCGAGGTGACGGTGAGCTTCAGCGATGCGGCCTACCGCGTCGCGGAGAGCGACGACGCCGCCACCGCCGCCAGGGAGGACCAGGCGGTGGTGACGGTGACGCTGAGCGCGGACCCCGAGCGCACGGTGGAGATCCTGATCACGGCGGACAACCGGGGCGGCGCCACCGCGGCCGACTACTCGGGGGCGCCCGCCAGCGTGACCTTCAACAGCGGCGACACCGAGCAGACGTTCACCGTCGCCGCCGCCGGCGACGACGTCGACGACGACGGCGAGACGGTGCTGCTGGGCTTCGGCGCGCTGCCCGAGCGGGTGGGCGCGGGGACGACTGCGGCTGCCACGGTCTCCATCGTCGACGACGACACGGCGGCGGTGGCGGTGTCGGTGTCGTCGCTGAGCGTCGCCGAGGGCGGCGAGGAGACCTACACGGTGGCACTGGCCAGCGAGCCCACCGACGCGGTGACGGTCACGGTGAACGACCCGGCCAACACCGACGTGACCGCGGCCCCGGACGCGCTGACGTTCACGGCGGGCGACTGGGGCAGCCCCCAGACGGTGACGGTGACGGCCGCCCAGGACCCCGACGCCGCCGACGACACCGCCACAGTGACCCACACGGTCACCGGCGGCGACTACGCCGGGATCTCAGCAGACCCGGTGGAGGTGACCGTCGCCGACGACGAGAACCCCGCGGTGCGGGTGAGCTTCGGCGCGGCGGCCTACAGCGTGGCCGAGGGCAACGAGGTCACCGTGACGGTGACCCTGAGCGCCGTTCCCGAGCGCACGGTCACCATCCCGATCACGGCGACCGGCCAGAACGGCGCCGCCGCGGGCGACTACTCCGGGGCGCCCACCAGCGTCACCTTCGACAGCGACGACACCGAGCAGGCGTTCACCTTCGCCGCCGCCGACGACGACGTCGACGACGACGGCGAGTCGGTGCTGCTCGGCTTCGGCGACCTGCCCGAGCGGGTCGCGCCCGGCGACACCGCCACGGTCGCCATCGTCGACGACGACACGGCGGCGGTGGCGGTGTCGGCGACGGCGCTGAGCGTCGCCGAGGGCGGCGAGGGGACCTACACGGTGGCACTGGCCAGCGAGCCCACCGCCGCGGTGACGGTCACGGTCGCCGTCACCGACCCGGCCGACGCCGGCGTGACCGCGGCCCCGGACGCGCTGACGTTCACGGCGGGCGACTGGGACAGCCCCCAGACGGTGACGGTGACGGCCGCCCAGGACCCCGACGCCGACGACGACACCGCCACAGTGACCCACACCGCCGCCGGCGGCGACTACGACGGGATCTCAGCAGACCCGGTGACGGTGACCGTCGCCGACGACGAGAACCCCGCGGTGCGGGTGAGCTTCGGCGCGGCGGCCTACAGCGTGGCCGAGGGCGGCGGCGTGGCGGTGACGGTGACGCTGAGCGCCGACCCCGAGCGCACGGTCGAGATCCCGATCACGGCGACCGGCGGGGGCGGCGCCACGGCGGCCGACTACTCGGGCGTGCCCACCATCGTGACCTTCGACAGCGGCGACACCGAGCAGGCGTTCACCTTCGCCGCCGCCGACGACACCGTGGACGACGACGGCGAGTCGGTGCTGCTCGGCTTCGGCGACCCGCTGCCGACGGGGGTGTCGGCGGTCGCTCCCACGGCCAGCACGGTCGCCATCGTCGACGACGACGACCCCGAGGTGACGGTGAGCTTCAGCGATGCGGCCTACCGCGTCGCGGAGAGCGACGACGCCGCCACCGCCGCCAGGGAGGACCAGGCGGTGGTGACGGTGACGATGAGCGCGGACCCCGAGCGCACGGTGGAGATCCTGATCACGGCGGACAACCGGGGCGGCGCCACCGCGGCCGACTACTCGGGGGCGCCCGCCAGCGTGACCTTCAACAGCGGCGACACCGAGCAGACGTTCACCGTCACCGCCGCCGGCGACGACGTCGACGACGACGGCGAGACGGTGCTGCTGGGCTTCGGCGCGCTGCCCGAGCGGGTGGGCGCGGGGACGACTGCGGCTGCCACGGTCTCCATCGTCGACGACGACACGGCGGCGGTGGCGGTGTCGGCGACGTCGCTGAGCGTCGCCGAGGGCGGCGAGGAGACCTACACGGTGGCACTGGCCAGCGAGCCCACCGACGCGGTGACGGTCACGGTGAACGACCCGGCCAACACCGACGTGACCGCGGCCCCGGACGCGCTGACGTTCACGGCGGGCGACTGGGGCAGCCCCCAGACGGTGACGGTGACGGCCGCCCAGGACCCCGACGCCGCCGACGACACCGCCACAGTGACCCACACGGTCACCGGCGGCGACTACGCCGGGATCTCAGCAGACCCGGTGGAGGTGACCGTCGCCGACGACGAGAACCCCGCGGTGCGGGTGAGCTTCGGCGCGGCGGCCTACAGCGTGGCCGAGGGCAACGAGGTCACCGTGACGGTGACCCTGAGCGCCGTTCCCGAGCGCACGGTCACCATCCCGATCACGGCGGACAACCGGGGCGGCGCCACCGCGGCCGACTACTCCGGGGCGCCCACCAGCGTCACCTTCGACAGCGACGACACCGAGCAGGCGTTCACCTTCGCCGCCGCCGACGACGACGTCGACGACGACGGCGAGTCGGTGCTGCTCGGCTTCGGCGACCTGCCCGAGCGGGTCGCGCCCGGCGACACCGCCACGGTCGCCATCGTCGACGACGACACGGCGGCGGTGGCGGTGTCGGCGACGGCGCTGAGCGTCGCCGAGGGCGGCGAGGGGACCTACACGGTGGCACTGGCCAGCGAGCCCACCGCCGCGGTGACGGTCACGGTCGCCGTCACCGACCCGGCCGACGCCGGCGTGACCGCGGCCCCGGACGCGCTGACGTTCACGGCGGGCGACTGGGACAGCCCCCAGACGGTGACGGTGACGGCCGCCCAGGACCCCGACGCCGACGACGACACCGCCACAGTGACCCACACCGCCGCCGGCGGCGACTACGACGGGATCTCAGCGTCGGTGGAGGTGACCGTCGCCGACGACGAGAACCCCGCGGTGCGGGTGAGCTTCGGCGCGGCGACCTACAGCGTGGCCGAGGGCGGCGGCGTGGCGGTGACGGTGACGCTGAGCGCCGACCCCGAGCGCACGGTCGAGATCCCGATCACGGCGACCGGCGGGGGCGGCGCCACGGCGGCCGACTACTCGGGGGCGCCCACCATCGTGACCTTCGACAGCGGCGACACCGAGCAGGCGTTCACCTTCGCCGCCGCCGACGACACCGTGGACGACGACGGCGAGTCGGTGCTGCTCGGCTTCGGCGACCCGCTGCCGACGGGGGTGTCGGCGGTCGCTCCCACGGCCAGCACGGTCGCCATCGTCGACGACGACGACCCCGAGGTGACGGTGAGCTTCAGCGATGCGGCCTACCGCGTCGCGGAGAGCGACGACGCCGCCACCGCCGCCAGGGAGGACCAGGCGGTGGTGACGGTGACGCTGAGCGCGGACCCCGAGCGCACGGTGGAGATCCTGATCACGGCGGACAACCGGGGCGGCGCCACCGCGGCCGACTACTCGGGGGCGCCCGCCAGCGTGACCTTCAACAGCGGCGACACCGAGCAGACGTTCACCGTCACCGCCGCCGGCGACGACGTCGACGACGACGGCGAGACGGTGCTGCTGGGCTTCGGCGCGCTGCCCGAGCGGGTGGGCGCGGGGACGACTGCGGCTGCCACGGTCTCCATCGTCGACGACGACACGGCGGCGGTGGCGGTGTCGGCGACGTCGCTGAGCGTCGCCGAGGGCGGCGAGGAGACCTACACGGTGGCACTGGCCAGCGAGCCCACCGACGCGGTGACGGTCACGGTGAACGACCCGGCCAACACCGACGTGACCGCGGCCCCGGACGCGCTGACGTTCACGGCGGGCGACTGGGGCAGCCCCCAGACGGTGACGGTGACGGCCGCCCAGGACCCCGACGCCGCCGACGACACCGCCACAGTGACCCACACGGTCACCGGCGGCGACTACGCCGGGATCTCAGCAGACCCGGTGGAGGTGACCGTCGCCGACGACGAGAACCCCGCGGTGCGGGTGAGCTTCGGCGCGGCGGCCTACAGCGTGGCCGAGGGCAACGAGGTCACCGTGACGGTGACCCTGAGCGCCGTTCCCGAGCGCACGGTCACCATCCCGATCACGGCGGACAACCGGGGCGGCGCCACCGCGGCCGACTACTCCGGGGCGCCCACCAGCGTCACCTTCGACAGCGACGACACCGAGCAGGCGTTCACCTTCGCCGCCGCCGACGACGACGTCGACGACGACGGCGAGTCGGTGCTGCTCGGCTTCGGCGACCTGCCCGAGCGGGTCGCGCCCGGCGACACCGCCACGGTCGCCATCGTCGACGACGACACGGCGGCGGTGGCGGTGTCGGCGACGGCGCTGAGCGTCGCCGAGGGCGGCGAGGGGACCTACACGGTGGCACTGGCCAGCGAGCCCACCGCCGCGGTGACGGTCACGGTCGCCGTCACCGACCCGGCCGACGCCGGCGTGACCGCGGCCCCGGACGCGCTGACGTTCACGGCGGGCGACTGGGACAGCCCCCAGACGGTGACGGTGACGGCCGCCCAGGACCCCGACGCCGACGACGACACCGCCACAGTGACCCACACCGCCGCCGGCGGCGACTACGACGGGATCTCAGCGTCGGTGGAGGTGACCGTCGCCGACGACGAGAACCCCGCGGTGCGGGTGAGCTTCGGCGCGGCGGCCTACAGCGTGGCCGAGGGCGGCGGCGTGGCGGTGACGGTGACGCTGAGCGCCGACCCCGAGCGCACGGTCGAGATCCCGATCACGGCGACCGGCGGGGGCGGCGCCACGGCGGCCGACTACTCGGGGGCGCCCACCATCGTGACCTTCGACAGCGGCGACACCGAGCAGGCGTTCACCTTCGCCGCCGCCGACGACACCGTGGACGACGACGGCGAGTCGGTGCTGCTCGGCTTCGGCGACCCGCTGCCGACGGGGGTGTCGGCGGTCGCTCCCACGGCCAGCACGGTCGCCATCGTCGACGACGACGACCCCGAGGTGACGGTGAGCTTCAGCGATGCGGCCTACCGCGTCGCGGAGAGCGACGACGCCGCCACCGCCGCCAGGGAGGACCAGGCGGTGGTGACGGTGACGCTGAGCGCGGACCCCGAGCGCACGGTGGAGATCCTGATCACGGCGGACAACCGGGGCGGCGCCACCGCGGCCGACTACTCGGGGGCGCCCGCCAGCGTGACCTTCAACAGCGGCGACACCGAGCAGACGTTCACCGTCACCGCCGCCGGCGACGACGTCGACGACGACGGCGAGACGGTGCTGCTGGGCTTCGGCGCGCTGCCCGACCGGGTGGGCGCGGGGACGACTGCGGCTGCCACGGTCTCCATCGTCGACGACGACACGGCGGCGGTGGCGGTGTCGGTGTCGTCGCTGAGCGTCGCCGAGGGCGGCGAGGAGACCTACACGGTGGCACTGGCCAGCGAGCCCACCGCCGCGGTGACGGTGACGGCCGCGGTCGCCGGCGGCGGCGGCGTGACCGCGGCCCCGGCCGCGCTGACGTTCACGGCGTCCGACTGGGACAGCCCCCAGACCGTCACCGTCGCCGCCGGACACGACGACGACGCCGTCGACGGCGCGGCCACAGTGACCCACACCGCCGCCGGCGGCGACTACGACGCGGTCTCGGCGTCGGTGGAGGTGACCGTCGCCGACGACGAGAACCCCGCGGTGCGGGTGAGCTTCGGCGCGGCGGCCTACAGCGTGGCCGAGGGCAACGAGGTCACCGTGACGGTGACCCTGAGCGCCGTTCCCGAGCGCACGGTCACCATCCCGATCACGGCGGACAACCGGGGCGGCGCCACCGCGGCCGACTACTCCGGGGCGCCCACCAGCGTCACCTTCGACAGCGACGACACCGAGCAGGCGTTCACCTTCGCCGCCGCCGACGACGACGTCGACGACGACGGCGAGTCGGTGCTGCTCGGCTTCGGCGACCTGCCCGAGCGGGTCGCGCCCGGCGACACCGCCACGGTCGCCATCGTCGACGACGACACGGCGGCGGTGGCGGTGTCGGCGACGGCGCTGAGCGTCGCCGAGGGCGGCGAGGGGACCTACACGGTGGCACTGGCCAGCGAGCCCACCGCCGCGGTGACGGTCACGGTCGCCGTCACCGACCCGGCCGACGCCGGCGTGACCGCGGCCCCGGACGCGCTGACGTTCACGGCGGGCGACTGGGACAGCCCCCAGACGGTGACGGTGACGGCCGCCCAGGACCCCGACGCCGACGACGACACCGCCACAGTGACCCACACCGCCGCCGGCGGCGACTACGACGGGATCTCAGCGTCGGTGGAGGTGACCGTCACCGACGACGAGAACCCCGCGGTGCGGGTGAGCTTCGGCGCGGCGGCCTACAGCGTGGCCGAGGGCGGCGGCGTGGCGGTGACGGTGACGCTGAGCGCCGACCCCGAGCGCACGGTCGAGATCCCGATCACGGCGACCGGCGGGGGCGGCGCCACGGCGGCCGACTACTCGGGCGTGCCCACCATCGTGACCTTCGACAGCGGCGACACCGAGCAGGCGTTCACCTTCGCCGCCGCCGACGACACCGTGGACGACGACGGCGAGTCGGTGCTGCTCGGCTTCGGCGACCCGCTGCCGACGGGGGTGTCGGCGGTCGCTCCCACGGCCAGCACGGTCGCCATCGTCGACGACGACGACCCCGAGGTGACGGTGAGCTTCAGCGATGCGGCCTACCGCGTCGCGGAGAGCGACGACGCCGCCACCGCCGCCAGGGAGGACCAGGCGGTGGTGACGGTGACGCTGAGCGCGGACCCCGAGCGCACGGTGGAGATCCTGATCACGGCGGACAACCGGGGCGGCGCCACCGCGGCCGACTACTCGGGGGCGCCCGCCAGCGTGACCTTCAACAGCGGCGACACCGAGCAGACGTTCACCTTCGCCGCCGCCGGCGACGACGTCGACGACGACGGCGAGACGGTGCTGCTGGGCTTCGGCGCGCTGCCCGACCGGGTGGGCGCGGGGACGACTGCGGCTGCCACGGTCTCCATCGTCGACGACGACACGGCGGCGGTGGCGGTGTCGGTGTCGTCGCTGAGCGTCGCCGAGGGCGGCGAGGAGACCTACACGGTGGCACTGGCCAGCGAGCCCACCGCCGCGGTGACGGTGACGGCCGCGGTCGCCGGCGGCGGCGGCGTGACCGCGGCCCCGGCCGCGCTGACGTTCACGGCGTCCGACTGGGACAGCCCCCAGACCGTCACCGTCGCCGCCGGACACGACGACGACGCCGTCGACGGCGCGGCCACAGTGACCCACACCGCCGCCGGCGGCGGCTACGACGCGGTCTCGGCGTCGGTGGAGGTGACCGTCGCCGACGACGAGAACCCCGCGGTGCGGGTGAGCTTCGGCGCGGCGGCCTACAGCGTGGCCGAGGGCGGCGAGGTCACCGTGGAGGTGACCCTGAGCGCGGTTCCCGAGCGCACGGTGGTGATCCCGATCACGGCGACCGGCCAGAACGGCGCCGCGGCGGGCGACTGGTCGGTGGCGCCCGCCAGCGTCACCTTCGACAGCGACGACACCGAGCAGGCGTTCACCTTCGCCGCCGCCGACGACGACGTCGACGACGACGGCGAGTCGGTGCTGCTCGGCTTCGGCGACCTGCCCGAGCGGGTCGCGCCCGGCGACACCGCCACGGTCGCCATCGTCGACGACGACACGGCGGCGGTGGCGGTGTCGGCGACGGCGCTGAGCGTCGCCGAGGGCGGCGAGGGGACCTACACGGTGGCACTGGCCAGCGAGCCCACCGCCGCGGTGACGGTCACGGTCGCCGTCACCGACCCGGCCGACGCCGGCGTGACCGCGGCCCCGGACGCGCTGACGTTCACGGCGGGCGACTGGGACAGCCCCCAGACGGTGACGGTGACGGCCGCCCAGGACCCCGACGCCGACGACGACACCGCCACAGTGACCCACACCGCCGCCGGCGGCGACTACGACGGGATCTCAGCGTCGGTGGAGGTGACCGTCGCCGACGACGAGAACCCCGCGGTGCGGGTGAGCTTCGGCGCGGCGGCCTACAGCGTGGCCGAGGGCGGCGGCGTGGCGGTGACGGTGACGCTGAGCGCCGACCCCGAGCGCACGGTCGAGATCCCGATCACGGCGACCGGCGGGGGCGGCGCCACGGCGGCCGACTACTCGGGCGTGCCCACCATCGTGACCTTCGACAGCGGCGACACCGAGCAGGCGTTCACCTTCGCCGCCGCCGACGACACCGTGGACGACGACGGCGAGTCGGTGCTGCTCGGCTTCGGCGACCCGCTGCCGACGGGGGTGTCGGCGGTCGCTCCCACGGCCAGCACGGTCGCCATCGTCGACGACGACGACCCCGAGGTGACGGTGAGCTTCAGCGATGCGGCCTACCGCGTCGCGGAGAGCGACGACGCCGCCACCGCCGCCAGGGAGGACCAGGCGGTGGTGACGGTGACGCTGAGCGCGGACCCCGAGCGCACGGTGGAGATCCTGATCACGGCGGACAACCGGGGCGGCGCCACCGCGGCCGACTACTCGGGGGCGCCCGCCAGCGTGACCTTCAACAGCGGCGACACCGAGCAGACGTTCACCGTCGCCGCCGCCGGCGACGACGTCGACGACGACGGCGAGACGGTGCTGCTGGGCTTCGGCGCGCTGCCCGAGCGGGTGGGCGCGGGGACGACTGCGGCTGCCACGGTCTCCATCGTCGACGACGACACGGCGGCGGTGGCGGTGTCGGTGTCGTCGCTGAGCGTCGCCGAGGGCGGCGAGGAGACCTACACGGTGGCACTGGCCAGCGAGCCCACCGACGCGGTGACGGTCACGGTGAACGACCCGGCCAACACCGACGTGACCGCGGCCCCGGACGCGCTGACGTTCACGGCGGGCGACTGGGGCAGCCCCCAGACGGTGACGGTGACGGCCGCCCAGGACCCCGACGCCGCCGACGACACCGCCACAGTGACCCACACGGTCACCGGCGGCGACTACGCCGGGATCTCAGCAGACCCGGTGGAGGTGACCGTCGCCGACGACGAGAACCCCGCGGTGCGGGTGAGCTTCGGCGCGGCGGCCTACAGCGTGGCCGAGGGCAACGAGGTCACCGTGACGGTGACCCTGAGCGCCGTTCCCGAGCGCACGGTCACCATCCCGATCACGGCGACCGGCCAGAACGGCGCCGCCGCGGGCGACTACTCCGGGGCGCCCACCAGCGTCACCTTCGACAGCGACGACACCGAGCAGGCGTTCACCTTCGCCGCCGCCGACGACGACGTCGACGACGACGGCGAGTCGGTGCTGCTCGGCTTCGGCGACCTGCCCGAGCGGGTCGCGCCCGGCGACACCGCCACGGTCGCCATCGTCGACGACGACACGGCGGCGGTGGCGGTGTCGGCGACGGCGCTGAGCGTCGCCGAGGGCGGCGAGGGGACCTACACGGTGGCACTGGCCAGCGAGCCCACCGCCGCGGTGACGGTCACGGTCGCCGTCACCGACCCGGCCGACGCCGGCGTGACCGCGGCCCCGGACGCGCTGACGTTCACGGCGGGCGACTGGGACAGCCCCCAGACGGTGACGGTGACGGCCGCCCAGGACCCCGACGCCGACGACGACACCGCCACAGTGACCCACACCGCCGCCGGCGGCGACTACGACGGGATCTCAGCAGACCCGGTGACGGTGACCGTCGCCGACGACGAGAACCCCGCGGTGCGGGTGAGCTTCGGCGCGGCGGCCTACAGCGTGGCCGAGGGCGGCGGCGTGGCGGTGACGGTGACGCTGAGCGCCGACCCCGAGCGCACGGTCGAGATCCCGATCACGGCGACCGGCGGGGGCGGCGCCACGGCGGCCGACTACTCGGGGGCGCCCACCATCGTGACCTTCGACAGCGGCGACACCGAGCAGGCGTTCACCTTCGCCGCCGCCGACGACACCGTGGACGACGACGGCGAGTCGGTGCTGCTCGGCTTCGGCGACCCGCTGCCGACGGGGGTGTCGGCGGTCGCTCCCACGGCCAGCACGGTCGCCATCGTCGACGACGACGACCCCGAGGTGACGGTGAGCTTCAGCGATGCGGCCTACCGCGTCGCGGAGAGCGACGACGCCGCCACCGCCGCCAGGGAGGACCAGGCGGTGGTGACGGTGACGATGAGCGCGGACCCCGAGCGCACGGTGGAGATCCTGATCACGGCGGACAACCGGGGCGGCGCCACCGCGGCCGACTACTCGGGGGCGCCCGCCAGCGTGACCTTCAACAGCGGCGACACCGAGCAGACGTTCACCGTCACCGCCGCCGGCGACGACGTCGACGACGACGGCGAGACGGTGCTGCTGGGCTTCGGCGCGCTGCCCGAGCGGGTGGGCGCGGGGACGACTGCGGCTGCCACGGTCTCCATCGTCGACGACGACACGGCGGCGGTGGCGGTGTCGGCGACGTCGCTGAGCGTCGCCGAGGGCGGCGAGGAGACCTACACGGTGGCACTGGCCAGCGAGCCCACCGACGCGGTGACGGTCACGGTGAACGACCCGGCCAACACCGACGTGACCGCGGCCCCGGACGCGCTGACGTTCACGGCGGGCGACTGGGGCAGCCCCCAGACGGTGACGGTGACGGCCGCCCAGGACCCCGACGCCGCCGACGACACCGCCACAGTGACCCACACGGTCACCGGCGGCGACTACGCCGGGATCTCAGCAGACCCGGTGGAGGTGACCGTCGCCGACGACGAGAACCCCGCGGTGCGGGTGAGCTTCGGCGCGGCGGCCTACAGCGTGGCCGAGGGCAACGAGGTCACCGTGACGGTGACCCTGAGCGCCGTTCCCGAGCGCACGGTCACCATCCCGATCACGGCGGACAACCGGGGCGGCGCCACCGCGGCCGACTACTCCGGGGCGCCCACCAGCGTCACCTTCGACAGCGACGACACCGAGCAGGCGTTCACCTTCGCCGCCGCCGACGACGACGTCGACGACGACGGCGAGTCGGTGCTGCTCGGCTTCGGCGACCTGCCCGAGCGGGTCGCGCCCGGCGACACCGCCACGGTCGCCATCGTCGACGACGACACGGCGGCGGTGGCGGTGTCGGCGACGGCGCTGAGCGTCGCCGAGGGCGGCGAGGGGACCTACACGGTGGCACTGGCCAGCGAGCCCACCGCCGCGGTGACGGTCACGGTCGCCGTCACCGACCCGGCCGACGCCGGCGTGACCGCGGCCCCGGACGCGCTGACGTTCACGGCGGGCGACTGGGACAGCCCCCAGACGGTGACGGTGACGGCCGCCCAGGACCCCGACGCCGACGACGACACCGCCACAGTGACCCACACCGCCGCCGGCGGCGACTACGACGGGATCTCAGCGTCGGTGGAGGTGACCGTCGCCGACGACGAGAACCCCGCGGTGCGGGTGAGCTTCGGCGCGGCGACCTACAGCGTGGCCGAGGGCGGCGGCGTGGCGGTGACGGTGACGCTGAGCGCCGACCCCGAGCGCACGGTCGAGATCCCGATCACGGCGACCGGCGGGGGCGGCGCCACGGCGGCCGACTACTCGGGCGTGCCCACCATCGTGACCTTCGACAGCGGCGACACCGAGCAGGCGTTCACCTTCGCCGCCGCCGACGACACCGTGGACGACGACGGCGAGTCGGTGCTGCTCGGCTTCGGCGACCCGCTGCCGACGGGGGTGTCGGCGGTCGCTCCCACGGCCAGCACGGTCGCCATCGTCGACGACGACCCCGCCGTGTTGACGGTGTTCCCCGCCGTGGCCGAGAACGACGGTGCCGACGGCGGTGATGGGGTTCCGTTGTTTGTTGATGTGGTGGAGGGCGAGGCCCGAGATGCGGTGGAGTCGCTGGCTGCTCTGGGGGTGTTCGAGGACACCGAGTGCGAGCCGGGGCTGCTCTGTCCGGGGCGGCCGCTGCAGCGTTGGGAGGCTGCGGTGTGGCTGGTGCGGTTGCTTGACGGCGATGAGGCGCCCGGCGCGGGCCCGGGCGGTCCCGGCGACGGGGACGGTGTTTGGTGGTTGCCGTATGTGGAGCGCTTGGCGGAGTTGGGGGTAGTCATGTGCTCTGAGGGCACCGACGCCTCGTGCCTGGACGGTTCGATGACCCGGGGCGAGGCGGCTGGGTTGTTGGTGCTGGCCTTCGGGTTGGGCGCCGACACCGATGACGCCGGTTTCGTTGACGTAGAGGGAAGCGGATACGCCGCGGCGATCGACGCGCTCGCTGAGGCGGGCATCACCAAGGGATGCCAAGGCGGCGACGCTTGGAAGTTCTGCCCTCAATCGCGGCTGAGCCGTAGACACATGGCGCTGTTCCTGTACCGCATCTCTCAGTTGCTCGCCGAGAGGAATCAAGATCGTTCGCAGGAGTCGGGTGATGGGGTTCCGTTGTTTGTTGATGTGGTGGAGGGCGAGGCCCGAGATGCGGTGGAGTCGCTGGCTGCTCTGGGGGTGTTCGAGGACACCGAGTGCGAGCCGTGGCTGCTCTGTCCGGGGCGGCCGCTGCAGCGTTGGGAGGCTGCGGTGTGGCTGGTGCGGTTGCTTGACGGCGATGAGGTGCCCGGCGCGGGCCCGGGCGGTCCCGGCGACGGGGACGGTGTTTGGTGGTTGCCGTATGTGGAGCGCTTGGCGGAGTTGGGGGTAGTCATGTGCTCTGAGGGCACCGACGCCTCGTGCCTGGACGGTTCGATGACCCGGGGCGAGGCGGCTGGGTTGTTGGTGCTGGCCTTCGGGTTGGGCGCCGACGCCGATGACGCCGGTCTCGTTGACGTAGAGGGAAGCGGACACGCCGCGGCGATCGACGCGCTCGCTGAGGCGGGCATCACCAAGGGATGCCAAGGCGGCGACGCTCCGAAGTTCTGCCCTCAATCGCCGCTGAGCCGTAGACACATGGCGCTGTTCCTGTACCGCATCTCGCAACATGTCGTGGCCGAAGTCGCCGGTCCCTGACGAGCGTCCAACATCTCCCACACAACTGCAACACGTACGCGACCGAACCGTGAGCGGTCCGCTTTGAGGTCCCGATCGATCGTCGTCCTGGGTATCCCCCCGATTGGTCGGCTCGTTTCGGCTGGGGGCGACCACCGTCGCTACGTCCTCGTGAGCCGCACTCTGCCTCCGAGGAGGAATCCTTGGGGTCACCGAATTTCCGAGCTTCAGCCGCTACCTTCGATCCCATCGGTGAGCCGCAGCTGAACCGCCGTCGGGCCGGGCCCACGGTGGTACGCGGAGCACGAGAAGCCTCAAGAAGAAGAGCCTGGAGACGACCGTGTCACCACAACAGCAATTGACTACTGCGGCCCTCGACCCCGTCCCGGCCCGCCACGTGGATGACGTGCCGGTGGCCGAGGAAATGAGCGACTCGTTCCTCGCCTACGCGCTGTCGGTCATCACCTCACGTGCCATCCCCGACGTGCGCGACGGTCTCAAGCCGGTGCAGCGCCGTGTCCTGTGGTCGATGCTTCAGATGGGCCTGCGCCCCGGCACCCCGTACCGCAAGGCGGCCCGAGTCGTGGGCGACACCATGGGCCGCTACCACCCCCACGGCGACGCCGCCATCTACGACACCCTCGTGCGCATGGGCCAGGACTTCAGCCGCATGGTGGCGCTGGTGGACCCGCAGGGCAACTTCGGCAGTCTCGATGACCCGCCCGCGGCCGCCCGCTACACCGAATGCCGCCTGAGCACCGCCGCAATGGACATGGTGAGCGAACTCGACGAGGACACCGTCGACTACCGCCCCACATACGACGGCGAGGACACCGAGCCCGTCGTGCTCCCGGCGGCACTACCCAATCTGCTGGTGAACGGCACCGCCGGAATCGCCGTGGGCATGGCCACCAACATGCTGCCCCACAATCTGGCCGAGGTTGGCGGCGCCATCGAGCTGGTCATGAGCAAGCAGCCGGGTGAAGCCGGAACGGATACCGGACCGGCGCCAAGGGGCAAGACGGGCCGCAAGCGCCGGCCGCGGCCGACAACCGACGAGCTCATGGAGGTACTGCCCGGACCCGACTTCCCAGGCGGCGGAATCGTGGTGGCCGACGATGGCCTGCGGGCGGCTTACGACAGCGGTCGAGGATCGGTCAAAGTGCGGGCGCGGGCCAGCGTCGAGTCCATAACGCGCCGCCGCCAAGCGGTCATCGTCACCGAGCTGCCCCACCTGGTGGGCCCCGAGCGGGTGGTCTCACGCATCACGGAGCTGGTCGGCGCTGGACGGCTGCCTGGCGTCTCCGGTATCGCCGACTTGAGCGACATGGACGGACTGCGCCTGCAGATCGATCTGAAGCCGGGAACCGACCCTGCCGCTGTCCTGTCAGAGCTCCACCGGCTCACTCCCCTGGAGGAGAGCCTGAACGTCAACAACGTGGTGCTGGTCCACGGTGTCCCCACCACGGTCGGGCTCCGGGAACTGTGCGAGCACTATGTCGCGCACCGTCTCCAGGTCGTCGTGCGCCGCACCCGCCATCGGCTGCGGCGAGCGGACGAGCGTCTGCACATCGTGGAGGGCCTGACCGCAGCGCTCGACAACATCGACGATGTGGTGGCATTGATCCGAGGCTCGAGAGACGCAGCGGAGGCGAGGAACGGGCTCATGGCCCGCTACGGGCTGACGGAAGTTCAGGCAACCCACATACTCGACATGGCGCTGCGGCGGCTCACCGCGCTAGAACGCGAGAAGCTCAGCGAGGAGGCCGAGAGCCTTCGGGCAGACATCGGCGACTTCAAGGACATCCTCGCTAGCAGGCGCAGGCAACGTGCCATAGTGCGAAGCGAGCTGCGACGGATCGTCGACGACCACGGTCGCCCTCGACGCAGCCAGATAGTCGCAGCAGAGATCGCCGACCGCGAGCCTGCCGCACGTTCCGGCGTCGAAGCTGGTTCACCCGCCTCGACACTGGCAGCCGACGCGGGTCCCGATCTGCCATGTGTGGTGACAGTGTCAACAAGCGGCAACATCGGCCGGGCATCACTGAAGGGGGCTAGGCGCGCCTCGCCCGGACGTCACGACCTGATCGTCGCCAGAGTCGTTGCTTCGACCGGATCGCCGGTGGCCGCGGTCACAAGCATGGGCCGGGCGTTCACCGTGCGCGGAGCCGAGATCGAAGAGGCCAACAACCGCCTCCGCGGCGCAGACGCCTCGTCCGTCTTCGATCTGGACGCCGGCGAGCGGGTCCTGGCTCTCGTCGCCGGAGGGAACGACAGGCTGGTCATGGTGACCGCGGGCGGCGGCATCAAGCGGATCGAAGCCGATGAGGTGCTGGACTCGTCACCGGGGTCGTCGTTGATCGCGTTGGGTGCCGGCGACCGCCTGGCCTGCGCCTTCACCGCTCCTGACGATGTGGACCTCGTGCTCGCAGCCGACAACGGGAGAGCTCTGCGGATGGAAGCGTCGTCGGTGCGGGTCCAGCGCCGCGGCGCCGCAGGAATGGCCGGCATCAAGCTGCGCGAGGGTTCCGTGCCGGTAGGCGCTGGAGCCGTGGTCGGAGACCCGGTGCTGATGGTTGCCACTAGCGAGGCCGGCGCGGGGAGCGGCATCAAAGCCACGCACTGCTCGGAGTTGCCGACACAAGGCAGGGGAGCGCAGGGTGTGCTCATCGTCAAGCTTCAACCCGGAGAGTCCGTGGTTGCCGCGGCAGTCGGTGCCGCCGACGGCATGCTGGCCCTGATGGGCCAGGACGACAATCCCCGCAAGATCGACCCCCATCCTGTGCCGGCACGGATTGAGCCAACCGCGCGTTACCGCTCACCCCAGCGCTTCGATCGCCGCATCCATGTGTTGGCGCAGGGAAGATGGTGATGCCGGTGGCGCCATCAAGCCAGTCGGCGGGAACGTCAGAGGCGGTCGAGTTGCCGCTGCTGTCCGGCACTGAGATGGATCCAGCCGCGGAACTGGACTCAAGATCCGATGCCGGCGCCTCCAACGGGGCACCCCGTCGCCGCCGTGCGGCTGGAGCCGGTACCGCCCCCAACTCGAAAGACTCGCGTGACTCAGGCCGGAACGCGTCTAGCCCCAGCGGCACGTACGACGCCGACTCCATCGAGACTCTCGAAGGCCTGGAGGCTGTCCGCAAGCGCCCGGCCATGTACATCGGCGGCAACGGCTCCGAGGGCCTCATGCACCTCGTCTGGGAGATCGTCGACAATGCCGTGGACGAGGCCGCCGCAGGCTTCGCCACCAAGGTGGACGCCACCCTGCGTCGCGACGGGTCGATCGAGGTGGCCGACAACGGCCGCGGCATTCCCGTCGACAAGCACCCCGACCGCGAGGTGTCGGCCCTTGAAGTCGTGTTCACCGAACTGCATGCGGGCGGGAAGTTCGGTGAGGGCGCCTACAAGGCATCCGGCGGTCTGCACGGCGTCGGGGCCTCGGTCGTGAACGCTCTATCCACTCGAATCGATGTAGAGGTGCGCCGCGACGGGTACGTCCATGAGCTGACCTTCAAGAACCAGAAGCCGGGCCACTTCGTCGGCAGGAAGTTCATACCCAGCAGCGACGTGCGTCCCGTCGGCCGGCGCACCAAAGCAACCGGCACGAGGGTGAAGTTCTGGCCCGACATGGCCCTCTTCCATCCAGAAGCGCGCATCGACGCCGACGAAGTGCGCAGCCGGGTCCGGCAGATGTGCCATCTCGTCCCGGGCCTCAGGATGACGGTTGTCGACAACCGGACCGGCGAGAGTGGCGAGCCCTTCGACTTCGTGAGCCGGGGCGGGCTCGCCGACCTGGTGAAAGAGCGCTCCGAGCAGGCCGGCGAACACGCCGTCAGCGGCGTGATCACGATCAACGGCATCGAGCGCTTCACCGAGAAGGTGCCCGTCGACGGCAAGGTCACCGAAGTTGAGCGGGAGTGCACCGTCGATATCGCGCTCCGCTGGATGTCGGGATACGACAGCGATGTGGAATCGTTCGTGAACACGATCCCCACCAGCTCCGGGGGCACCCACCTCGCCGGGTTCGACAAGGCGCTGACGCGAGTGGTCAACGGCGTGCTGCTCAAGGACAACCGCAAGCTGGCCCGGCTGGCCCGCGACACCAGCGGTACAGGCGCCAAGAACGGCAAGAGCAGCCCGGCCAAGACCAGCGCCACCAAGGACGACGTGCGCGAGGGCCTGATCGCGGCGGTCAAGGTGACTTTCTCCGAGCCGCAGTTCCGGGGCCAGACCAAACAGGAGCTGGGCACGCCAGCGATTGAGGGCATCGCGGCCCGGGTCACCTACGAGCAACTCAAGGAATGGTTCGAGCCGGGAGGAGGTCCCCGGTCGCAGGTGAAGGCCATCGGCGACAAGCTGGCCGCCGCAGTGGTGAACCGCGTGGCTTCCAAGCAGATGCTCGACACCAAGCGCAAGGCGGCGAGCCTCGGCTCCACCGGCATGCCCGACAAGCTGGCCGACTGCCGCATCCATGGCCCCGGAGCCGAGTTGGTCCTAGTGGAGGGCGATTCGGCCGCGGGTCCGGCCAAGCGGGGCCGTGACTCGGAGTTCATGGCCATCCTGCCGTTGCGGGGCAAGATCGTGAACGCAGCCAAGGCCAGCCCCAAGCAGGTCCTCGACAACACGGAGGCGCAGGCGATCTTCACTGCCATGGGCGCCGGTGCGGGCGACGCCTTCGACATCGACGCTGCTCGCTACGGCCGGATCGTCATCCTGTGTGACGCCGACGTCGACGGCAGCCACATTCGCTGCCTGCTGCTGACTCTGATCCACGGATACATGAGGGAGATGCTGGTCCAAGGCCGTGTCTTCTCAGCCCAGCCGCCGCTGTACACGGCCAGGGTCGGGGAGCGGACCTACCGGGCCTATTCCGACGACGAGCGCGATCGGATCACCGGTGAGCTCTGTCGGGGCAATCGCAGGCGCGACAGCGTGAAATGGCAGCGCTTCAAGGGCTTGGGCGAGATGAACACCGACGAACTCCGGCATTGCGCACTGGATCCCGCCACACGGACGTTGCGCCGCCTCACGATGGCTGACGCCCGCCAGGCTGACGCCGCGGCCGAGATGTTCGATGTCTTGATGGGCAGCGACGTGGCCCTGCGACGCGATTACCTGGTCGAGAACTCCTCGCTTGTGGACGAGGCGACCCTCGACATCTAGTCGCCGCATCCTCGCAGCCTGGCTGCGTTGGGCATCCCGGTCGTTGTCACACCCATGAGATAGAACTGCGAGATGCAGCTCGAGTTCGATCCCGGCGACATGCTCGACCCGGCAGGTGTCGGCGCCGTCGGCGATGACGGTCGCCCCTGCCCGCCTCAGAGGCTGTCGCCGTCGGGCGCGGCAACTTTCGAGCAGTGTCCTCGCCGCTGGCGGTTCCGCTATGTGGACCGCCTGCCCGATCCCCCGGGAGTGGATGCCCTGATCGGCACGTTCGCCCATCGGGTGCTCGAGCACCTGATGCAGCAGCATCCGAGCCGCCGCACCAAGGACGATGCCCGCCGGATTGCACGTGCAACATGGCCCGAGATGTCTGCTAGCGACGACTATTGCGATCTGGAGCTGGACGACGAGCAGGCCCGGGACTTCCGCTGGCGGGCTTGGACGGCGATCGAGGGTCTGTGGCACCTGGAGGATCCGGCGTCTGTGGAAGTGCGGGCCACCGAGCAGCACATGTCGGTGACGTTGGACGGTGTGCCATTCCGCGGTGTCGTGGATCGAGTCGAGTCCGAGCCGGACGGTCTTGTGATCAGCGACTACAAGTCGGGCCGGGCGCCCACAAGACGCTACGCGCCCAGCCGGCTGCAGCAAGTGTTGCTGTACGCAGCTGCCATAGCGGAAGAGACCGGCGAGCAGCCAGTGAGGGCACAGCTGCTGTACTTGGGCCAGAAGATCGTGGCGACCGCCGCGACTCCCGTCGAGACAGCGGGTGCTGTTGAGGAACTGAGGTCCACATGGGGTGCCATCGCGGATGCCTGCGACGGCGATGACTTCGCGGCCCGGCCCGGTCCGCTCTGCGGCTACTGCCCCTACGTGGAGCGCTGCCCCGAAGGCCAGGCCGAGAACCTCCGGCGAGCAGAGCAGCGAGCCGTCGAGGAGGAGTACTTGCTGAGGCTGGCCGGCTAGCCGGGCCGGGCGGCGCTGTCGCGGCCGCTTTGCTGCTTGAGAATCGCGCCTGCCGCCGCTCGTTCAGCGAGTGCGCCTCCTCCAGGTCTTCCAGAGCCAGCGCAGCGCCACTAGGCCCAACGCTGCGCCCAGCACCGTTGAGATTCCCGCGGAGTACAACAGCCTGTCGCTCCACGCGCCGGGTGGTTCGGGCGTCACGCCGGAACCAGGCGTCGGAGCGGGCTCGTGGCCGTTGTGCCGGAGCGGATCGGTCGGGCCGTCGAGCAGGGTGTCGACGACTGAGACATCGTTCACATCGGGTTCGTGGCGGGGTCGGCCGCGCCGAGGGTCATAGACCATTGCGATCCTCCGTGCCGCGTAGACCGACCACGAGATCGTAGACCTGATCGAACTCAGCGCATGCCTCGGCTGCACCCCGGCGGGGCGGAAGGGCGTGTATGGGAAGTGAGCGTGCCGCCGCTTCGGCCACTGCGGCCCGCAAGCGCACAGGCGGCAGCACCAGCCGGCCGTGGTCTGCTACGAGCTGCTCGTTCCAGTATCGGGAGTCACGGGTCCGAGCAAGCCGATTGACAGCCACACCGGACACGCCGAGGCCCGAGGGCTTTCTCGCTGCGACGCGTTCGATGGTCCGCATGATCTCGTTCACGCCGTCGGAGGCCCACGCGCTCGGCTCGGTAACGACGAGGGCCGCATCCGCGGCGAACAGAGCGTTGATGGTCAGGAGTCCCAGCGACGGTGGACAGTCGATCAACACGAGACTCTGGCTTCCCGACAGGGCAACCCGGAGTCGATCCTGGGCACCGACAGGGTCAGAGAGCAACTGCCGCTCGCGGCTCGCGAGCGCCGGCGTGGATGCCACCACCCGGGGAGGAAGCCCCCTGTCTGCCGGCCATTCCGACGGCACGGCCAGGTCCGCGACGATTCCAGGCCGGTCGGATGCCAGGGCATCGTCCACGGTGGCGGCAGGCGACCACACCCCAAGTCCCGTGCTCGCGTTTCCCTGAGGATCCAGGTCGACTACAAGGCACGGGAGCCTTCGCGTCCACGCAGCCGACGCGAGCCCGAGCGCAGTGGTCGTCTTGCCGACTCCACCCTTCTGGTTGACCAACGCGATCACTGCCACGCCTGCACGGTAGCCAAGCCAGGTCATGCCACGCGCAACATCACGCCGAAGCTCCGCCCGACCGAGCACACTTGCGGCATGGCTGCACGCGGTCGCACGAGGCAAGCGCTGATCAGAACGGCCACACGCTGGTGCCGCGACCTGCTGGCAGTCCGCAGTGCCTTCGGAGTTCTGGTGATGGCAGCCGTCGCCAGTCTGGTCGCCGGCTTGATCCTCGCTTCCATCACCGACACCCTCGAAGAACTGCCGGGCTTGCTGCTGCTGGTGCCGGCGGCGATCGCGGTGAAGGGAAACATCTTCGGTGCGCTGGGCAGCCGACTCGGCACCGCCATCCATGCCGGCACATTCCGGCTGTCGCGCGGACGGGACTCCGTGATGGCGCAGAACGCGTCTGCGTCTGTGGCGCTGAGCCTTGCGCTCGGCGTGGCCTTGGCGGTAATGGCGAAGGGCGCGGCGCTGGCCTTCAACGTCTCCCCGACGATGAGCCTCGCAGACTTCGTGGTGATTTCGGCGCTGGGTTGTCTGATCGCCGCGTTCGTGGTGCTGGCGATCACTCTGGGGACCACGGCAGGCGCGGTTCGCTTCGGTTGGGATCTCGACAACGTGGTGGCTCCGATGGTGACGGTCGCAGGAGATGTGGTGACCCTGCCGTCGCTGGTGGTGGCAGCCGAGCTGGCTGGCCTGGAGGTCATCACGCCGTCGATTGCCTGGGCGCTGGCGGTGCTGGCAGCCGTGTCGGCTGTGTGGGGGCTGCGGAGCAGGCTGGCGGAGCTGCGCACGATCATGCGCGAGTCGATACCGGTTCTGGTCGCGGCGGGGCTGCTCGACTTGGTGGCAGGGATCACCGTGGAGAAGCGCATCGACGACTTCCTCACATATCCGGTGCTGCTCGTGCTGCTGCCGGGGTATCTGAGCACGGCCGGAGCGCTCGGCGGCGTGCTGTCGAGCCGGCTTTCAACCAAGCTGCACCTCGGACTGGCCAGACCCTCGGCGGTGCCATCGGGGGAGGCGCGAGTGGACCTCGCTACCACGTTCGCGCTGTCGATCCCGGTGTTCGCGCTGCTCGGCCTGGTGGCGTCGATCGCAGGAGGCCTGACCGGCCACGCTGGCCCTTCGCTGGCGGACCTGGTTGCCCTGGCGGTGCTCGGAGGCCTGCTGGCCACGGTGCTGATAGTGGTGGTCGCCTACTACGCAACGCTCGCGGCCGTACGTTTCGGTGTTGACCCCGACACCTACGGCATTCCCATGGTCACCTCGTCACTTGACCTGGTCGGTGCTTTCACCCTGATCGTTGCCGTGGTCGCGGTGGGTGTGGCTTGACGGGCACGGTGGCGCGCATGAGACCTACGATGTTTCGAGGGGAGACCTGATGGAAGACAGACCTCGCAATCTGCGGGAGATGTTGGCCGAGGCCAAGGACACCTCCGAGTTGATGGTGGACCTGGCCTACGCCGCGCTGTATTTCGGCGATCCGGACATGGCCGACGAGGTGAGCGAGCTCGAGGAGCGGATGAGCCACCTGGTTCAGGACATGAGGGCGGTGTGCATTCTGGCCGTGCGCCATCCCCGCGACGCCGACGGCATGTCGTCGGTGCTTCAGGTGATCTCCGCCATCGAGCGCATCGCCAACGACGCGGTCGACATCGCCCGTATCGTCACCCACCGGGTTGGCATACCGGCCGAGCTCGTGGCCGACCTGAGCGCAGCCGAGGAGGTGTCGCACCGGGTGCTGGTCTCTGACGGCTCGCTACTTGCTCACCGCCGCCTCGCCGACCACGAGATGCCGGCCAAGATGGGTATGCGGGTAATGGCGGTGCGTCGGGAGCGCGAGTGGATCACCGATGTGGGCGGCGACACGGTTCTCATCCCGGACGACGTGCTGTTCCTGCGGGGCTCTCCCGACGGGATCGTCGAGCTGCGCAGCCTGGCCGGGTCCCCGGACTGGATGCCGCCGGAGGAGCCCGACGGCCCGATCGCCACAGACCTCGACCGTGCGGTGGACGTGCTGGTGGAGATGAAGGACCTCTCGGAGGTGGCTGTCGGCCTGGCCTACTCATCGCTGGTGCTGCGGGACGAGAGCCTCGCCGCTGAGGTGCGCCACCTCGAGGACCGCCTTGACGAGATGAAGGACCGCCTCGAGGAGTGGGTGCTGCGCGCCGCCAGGGAACACGGCGACCACTCGGGCCTGCGGGGGCTGCTGCACCTGTCGCAAGCGGCCGAGGACCTGGGGGACCAGGCTCAGCAGATGGTGTGGATCATCGAGCGCCAAGAACAGATCCACCCGATATTGGCCGTCGCGCTCGGCGACAGCGACGAGGTGGTGGCCCATGTCCCGGTGGCGGAGGGTTCCGAGGCCGACGGCAGGACGCTGGGCGAGCTCAGGCTGAACATCGAGCCCGGCTTCACGGTGCTGGCGATCCGCCGTGGAGGCCAGTACCGCTACCGTCCGCGCGGCGAGGTGCGGCTGACGTCCGGCGACGCGCTCATAGCCAGCGGGCCGGACGAGGGACGGGCGCGGCTGGCCGAGATATGCGGCTGGTTGTTCACCGACCGCGACGACGAAACCGCGATGGTCTTCGAGCCGCTGGGATCGAGGACTCCGACTTCCTGACGGGCCGTGGCGCGCTGCGGCTCGCCACGGCGCTAGCTTCACCGGCCATGGCGACTTCGGCCGGCCGGCTCTGCTTGCTCACCGTTCATGCCCATCCCGACGACGAGGCCTCCAAGGGCGCGCCGACGGTGGCCCGCTATCACGCCGAGGGCGTGCACACGGTGCTGGTGTGCTGCACGGGAGGCGAGGAGGGCGAGATCCTCAACCCGGCCCTGGACGAGCCCTCGATGGCCGAGAAGCTGGCCGAGATACGCGCTGCGGAACTAGCCCGGGCCGCGGCAGTGATCGGCTACGACGAGGTGGTGATGCTCGGCTATCGCGACTCAGGCATGGAGGGATCGGAGGCCAACGCCCACCCCGACTGCTTCGCCAACGCGAACTTGGAGGAGGCAGTGAGCCGGCTCGTGGCGGTGATCCGCCAGCACCGACCCCAGGCGATGGTGACCTATCCGGAGGATCAGGGCGGCTACATGCATCCCGACCATGTGCGGGTCCACGACATCTCCGTCCCTGCCTTCGAGCGAGCCGGGGACGCCCAGTACCGTCCCGACCTCGGCGAGCCGTGGGGGCCCGCCAAGCTCTACTACACCCTGTGGTCGCGCAAACGCATCGAGGAGCGCCACCAAGCGTTCAAGGACCTCGGTTTGGAGTCGCCGTACAGCGAGTGGTGGTTCAAGCGCCCCTCCACCGACGACCAGATAACCACCCAGGTCCCCGTGGACGGGTTCATCGACGCGCGCATCGAGGGTCTGCTGGCCCACGCCACCCAGATCGACCCCGAGTCGTCCTTCTGGTTCGGACTGCCCCCGGAGGTCGAGCGCTCCATCCATCCCTACGACGACTACGTACTGGCCCGCGGCCCGCACCCGGCGGAATTGCCCGAGCGCGACCTGTTCGAGGGCCTGCGGACGGAACCGGCCGGCGGGTCGGGCTGAAGTGACGCCCGAACCCCTCGGCGAGGGATGGCTGGAAGCCGTCGCCGCCGGGCTGGAGGCGGTCGCGGCGACCGGCGCGGCAGACGGGGTGGCGCAGGTCGTCGTGAGCGGCTCGCCGTCGGGCGCGGCGTCGTTCCATGCTGTTGTGGCTGAGGGCCGCCTGAGCGTGATGGCGGGGCGCCACCCTCGCCCCGACATGCTGCTGTCCTGGTCCTACCCCGACTTTGTACAGGCCTGGCAGGGCGGGCTATCGCTGGAAGCGGCCTATATGTCGGGACGGCTGAAGCTCGAGGGAGACCAAGTCCTGCTGTTCGACGGCTGGCGGCCCCTTCTGCGGTCGGCCGAGCTTCGGAGCGCTCTCGCCCCTCTGCGCTGAAGCCCGAGATGCCGCGCCGATTGGCCCTGCACGGCCGCGGGCTTTCGGCGGGATGTAGGTGTTGCAGGTCAGATCCGGTGCCGAGCCCGCCTCTGGGCGCTGCGAAGCGCCCGGTAACCGACCGCCACGACTCCGGATTCCTGGAGCATCTCGGCCGTCTCGGCGGACAGGGCGAGAGCGAGATCGTCCACCCGACCCGCTGCAGCCGGATCCACGGCATGGATCTCAGGCTCGTCGAGCGCCGGGCACAGCGACAGTTCGGTTACCCCTGGTGCCAAGTTGGCCAGTTGCTCGATCACATGGTGACGAGCGTCGCCTCGGGTGAGCCGGAAATGGTCGGGAAAGACGATTCCCTCTGCCGTTGCCAGGGACCGGAATGGGAACCCGGCGTTGGCTTCTGCCTCGGCGCCCTCCAACCGCAACGGCAGGTCGAAGGCGACGGCCAGGTCAACGAGCACGTCGAAGAACTCCGGGCGCTGCTGTAGAGCAGCCATGTGGGTCGTGAGGTGGGTTACGTCGAATCCCCACAGCACAGCCCGCTCGACCTGAGCACGGCACTCCCGACGGACCTCGTCGAGGTCCGCGTGGTCCCACAAGTCCTGCAGCGTGCGGGGGAATCCGCCGTCGCCGTCGAGAAGGCTCGGTGCGTTGGTGATCGGCCCCCACCGGAAGCAGTCGAGTTCCGAGTTGAGCGTCAGATGGACGCCAAGGTCCTCGCCTCGGTACAACTCCGCGGCGTGGCGGGCCCACACGCCGGGCATTGCGACCGTGCCGGTTGTGGCCGCGCCTTCCCGCAGCGCCCGATAACCCCCAGCAGTGGAGGAGTGGGTGGTGCCAATTCGGTCCGCGCTTACGATCACGAGCCTCGCATCGGCCGGGTGCCCGAGTCGTTCCACCAGCGATTCCACCGCCTTGACGGTATCTCACGGCGCCGTCGGGCCCGACTGTTGGTGTGGTACCAGGCTGCCGGCGACGGCTCAGCAGTCAGTCCAACGGCACGTCGGGACCACCGCAGGCACTCCATAACCCGCGGCCAGCCGCGACTGCTTCCGTCTGCACCCGTGCGAGCGTTTCGGCATAGTGGTCGTTGGGCGGATAGTTCAGTGTCGCGGCGTGGCCGGTGGCGACGAGCTCCAAGTTGACGAACAGGCTGTCGCGGGATCGCACGACGTAGCCCAGCAGCCGGTCGTAGGTGTCGCGTGCCTCCGCGTCGCGTACCAGCGTTATCTCGGTACCGGCAGGAAGCAGCGCCTCGAGATACAGCGACGCCTCCCTGCCGTAGCACTGCACCGGCCGGGTGGGAGCCACCGACTCGGGAGTGTCGATGCCGATGAGGCGAACGGTCTCGGAACGCTCCCCAACCATCGCGATGAGGGTGTCTCCGTCGATGATGCGCTCCACGACAGCATTGGGAGTGAGTCCGGTCTCGCTGTGCCCAGGAACGGCGTGGACGCTGCCGTCGGGAGCAGAGTCCACCGGGGGATCGCGCCCGCCTGCGACAGATCCATCGGCGATGGCCGTTCGGGCGTCTGGCGCACGCGTAGCCGTGTCGCCGGAATCGCTGGCCGGAGTTGCACAGGCGCCCGCGAAGAGCATCAGCACGAGAGCCGCCGGTATGAATGCTTGGGGTCTTCGACACGACATGGCGTCTGCCTCGTCAGTTGGGTGCTTCCACAAGATGGAGCTTGCTGCCAATCTGCGGCCCCGCAGCATCGGCCAGGGGCGATGGAGAGACTCCCGCAGCGATCAGGCTGCGGCAGGCAGGTCCGGTCTGGGGACGGTAGCTGTCCGGGCTGGTGTGCGGGCGGCCTGCAGGGCCTTGCGGGCTCGAGCCACTCCGCGCCTGCCGACCTCACAGGTGGCGGGGTCCAGCAGCCAGGCGGCGTTCGCGTCGGCCTCCTCTGCGGGAACAATGTCTATTAGAACCAGTTGATCGGTCATGTGTACATGATGGCGAGGGGGTGTGACATCCTTTCCCGCGGCACCTTCGTGAGTTACCCGGATCTCGCGTGCCTCCAGGACGACTCTCGCGGAAATCGGGCCACAGTCGGTTCCGGCCGGGTCCAGGCTCATCCCGACCACGAATTCGGGGATGTCGGCTAGATCGGCGCTGTGCAGCCGCCCGATGCTGGACAGCACAGTCGGAGCAGCGACGCAGAGGTGCAAATCAAAGCCCATGAACAGCCCTGCGTCGCTGTCATCGTTGCCTGACTTGTAGCCGATGGTCGCGTCAAATCGTGGCCGTCCGTCGGGGCCGAATGGAATCTCGCGCTCGATGCTCTGTGCTCGTCCCATAGCTCTTCTAGGTCCGGCTCGGGGATGTCATCGTGGTTCTCTTCTACCGACATCTTCTGAGCGACAGCAACCGGCTCGGTGTCAATGTCTTTTTGGGTGACTCCCCGTCGCCAGGTGCCCCAGGACTGCACGGCGGTGCCGTCCACGGCGACGTGACGAATCATGCGGCGCATCTTGCGGGGGATGCTGGCCTTGATGAACGTCTGAACGAACCAGCGCAGGTCACAATGGGCTGTTGCGAGCCAGCCGGTCTGAACAGTCCATCCCTCGCAGAGCACTGCCTCCAACCGGAGCACCTGGTAGGCGAACGCCTTGTAGCTGGGCACGAACAGGATGCCGTCGCCGTCTATGAGCCCGACCTTGCGGGCGACGTCTTCGTGCAGCCCGATGAGCGTGCGCAACAGGTCGGTGCGGCGGAACGATTTGTGGACCTGCGCGCAGACCAGCACCGCTAGCAGAATCATCTCCACAGTGACCGCCGAGGTTTGCCCGCTCCGCTTGCCGAGCAGCCGCCGTTCGTGGTCGGCGCTCACCTCGCCGTTCAGCCGCTCCTGGACGTATTTGATTTCATCGCAGCCGCGCAAGAAGGTGAGCATCCGCATCCCCACCGACTTCGGCGAGGTCAGTGGCTCCTCACCGAAGCTCGGATAGTCCGACGGCAGAACTTGCTGGGCTTCGTAGGCCTCTCCGAGCCGAAACGAGGAGCGAGCAGCACGGCGATACGTGGCACGGAGCTTCATGCTGCCATCCCCAGGTCCGCGGCGGCTTGGTCATCCATCTCGTTGAGGTATCGGCTCAGATAGTGCAGGTGTTCCAGGGCCACGCTTCCGGCCAGTCGGCGCAGCGCATGGGCTGGAGTGCCTGCCCGCAGATGCGCCAGCAGCCACGTGTTTCTTGCTCGGGGCAAAGACAGATGGCGCGCATTGGGGTTGACCGTCGGGTTGTCAAAGATTCGCACAGCGACCTGGCGGAGGGCGCTGTGCGAACGAACGAAGCGGTTGTCTGTCGACTCGTCAAGCGCCTCACGGCCTACGGCTGTCCATTCGCGGCGTACCGGAACAGTCCTCGGGTGGCGTCCCCCCACTCGGACTATGAGCCGACCGTTAGTGGTCTCGGTGATGTCGTCGGGCTGCTGCATACAACCCATAGGCGGGCAGCGCGGTTTCTGCGGTCCGGCATCCTGGCGGCGCGGGCGAACGCCTGCTCTTCTCCGATGCCATACGGCGGAGCAACCTCAGCTCGGGCCAGCGGGGTGGTCTCAGCCTTCCAAGCGCAGGGGTTGGCTGTCCGACCGACGCGACGCAACCGCGAGCGAGTGTTACGTCGCCACGAGTCCGGCCTATGGGCGTTGACATGATGCAGCCAATGGTCCACGTTGTGTGGAATGAACAGCACCGTCTTGTCGCAAGTTCCAAGGCTGAGCATTCCCCACACCACAAACTCGGTGGCCGCTCGCACTTGGCATCTCGCAGAGTTCTTACACCGTGGAGCCGTCGCGGCGACCCACTCGCGGATGGTGGGCAGCACTTCAGCGGCGGCAGCGGCCTCCACGGCCTCCATGCGGGGCACATAGTTGGCGATGAACGATGCAACCTCCGGCTTCAACTCCGACGGTTCTTCCGGGTTCGGCCCGGTCGGGGGATTGGGGTTGTTGTTTGGGCTCATTGGGACTCCCTTCGGTCCTCGCTTTCGAGGAGCAGGAGTCCAGTACATGGATTTCTTGTCAGCCGGGGGAAGGGGTGAGTGACCCTGAAATATGCCCTGATCTGCTGTTTTGAAGACATTTGCCGTTCGTCCCGCGCTCCCACAACGCGAAACTCTCCGATCAGTGTTTTATATAGAACACCCCGATTGGGCGGATTGCAACGTCGGGATAGGGAGAATCTGAGCGACCGCCGCCGCGCGGGGCGGGCTAGCGTCGGAGGCCGATGCCGCGACGCAAGGGCATCAAAGCCCACCCCCGCCTACATGTGGCCCCCGGAGGCACCTGGCCCGACGGACCGCTAGAAGAGAACGCGCCGCTTGAAGCCTTGCTCGCCCAAGACATCTCCAAGAAGTTCTGCGAAGCGGTCAAGGCTCGGGGGTGGACAAGAGCAGAGATTGCGCGCAAGACCGGCATCTCCCGCAAGACAATCATCAACATTCAGAACGGCGACACCTGGCTTGACCTGCCCACGATTGACCGGATGGAGCGGAAGATGAGACTGAACTTCTGGAACCGCGCCCATCACCCCCCGCCTGACCAGCGACACTCCACTTAGCGTCGCCGACCAACGCACCGCCGGAGCAGCGGTAGCTGCTGACGCCGCTGGAGACAGCCGGACTTGGGGTCGACCTGAAGAGCGGTCGATATCTTCTGGGCGTGACGGCTGGCCGGAAGTACGAGCTGATTGGTGACCGGCACCCTCAGAAGGGGTGGCGCATCCGCGCCCTGTGGGACATTCCCGAACACGGAGTCAAGGCAGGCGACATCGGCGGGTGGGTCACATCAGCGGCACGTCTGTCACAGGACGGCGACTGTTGGGTTGCCGACGACGCGGGCGTCGCGAAGACAGCACGAGTTCACGGCAACGCGCTGATATCCGGTCGGGCAAGGGTCTACGGGTTAGCGGAGGTCTACGGCGACGCAAAGGTCTCCGAGCGAGCGCGAGTCTTCGGCTTCGCGAGGGTCTATGAGCGGGCGCAGGTCTGCCACAATGCCCAGGTTCACGGAGGCGCAAGGGTCTACGGAAATGTGTCGGTCCGCTGGAGGGCGCAGGTTCACGGAGACGCTCACGCTCATGGACAGGGGCGGATCACAGGCCGGGCGAGAGTTCACGAATCAGCGCGGGTGTATGAACGGGCGCGTGGCCGAAGAAGCTGTGGTTCGCGGAAACGCGCGCGTCTTCGGGAGAGGGTGGGTTTCTGGCAACGCGGTGCTCTCGGGGCGTGCGCGGGTTCACGAGTATGGGAGGGTCCGCGGGACAGCACAGGTCAGCGGGGATGAGGAGGTCTGTGGCCGGATGCTTGTCGAAGGGGAGCAGTCGCCACCCGGAACCGAAGGCCAGTAGAGACCCAACGGGTAGCGAACGCCTTACGCCAAAGCCCGAAACGGGGGCCCCAAAAAGGGACTATTGGGGCGTGAGCGCTTACCTGGCAGTGCCGTGCTCGCGGTGCCGCCGGACGAACGAATGGGCCGTCCACCAGCGCAACGCTGACGGCGCGGTTATCCGTCGATGCGCGTGCGGGGCGTGGGAGCAGCACGACCCTGCGACCGGGCGATGGAACCAATACGCGGGGCCGAGCCTGCGCGACCCCATCACGGAGCAACAGTGAGCGCCGAACAGAAGAAGCAGAACGGGGTGACCGGAGCGTGAGGGGTGCGGGCCGGAGCGGAGAGTCCGGTGGATGCAGCGATGCCCATGTGTGGGTTCCTGCGACGGACACGATCCGGAGTCCGGTGGATGTCGCATCCTTGGAGTGGGAGTGCCGCCGATGTGGGGTCGCTCAGACGGATGAGGACCGGCGCGCCGAACTGAACGCCGAGGTGTTGGGGGTTGTCCGCTCGCTGGGGCGCGGAGGCGATGGTGCATCGCCATGAGCGACCCGGCACTCGCGGCACCCTCTGAGCGGGAGCCTGTGCGCGTCTGCGAGGAATGCGGCGCTGACATCTCGCACAAACGCGCGGACGCCCGATTCTGTGGCGAGGCCTGCTGGAGACGGGCGCACTATCGGGACCCGAAGAACCGTGAGCGTCGCCTAGCGGCGAAGCGGGCACGGCGGAAGCGGCCGGGCGTGATGGAGCGCGAGTTGGAACAGCAAGCTCAATATCGGGCGCGGCCCGAGGTGCGGGAGCGGCGATTGAAATACAGCGCCCAATGGCGGGACGCGAATCGGGAACGCCGCCGAGCCAATGACCGGGAGCGCTACGCCCGCAAGAAAGCGGAGTGGGAAGCGTAGAAGCAGACCGAGTGAGCACAGACCAGCGAGGTTTGATGAGGGCCGACCCTCACGGGTCGGCGACGACCGGCGCTCCCGGTTGAGGTGTCTGTAGCGAGCGTTGGCTTGATGAGGACCGACCCGTGAGTCGGTTACGGCCGCCAGCGTACTCCGGTAGGTGCAGACGGATTAGGTTTCCGACGGGGTGACCGTTTCCGTCAGTTCGTTGTCTATGCGGCGGGTTTCGTGCTCCAGCAAGTTGTACAATTCGGCCACCGCGTTTATGAGCATCTGGTCGACTGTGCTGATCTCGCCTGCGTATCCTGCCTTCTTGTAGTTGGTGATGCGTTCAATGAACGCTTCCCGCGCTGCTCCGATGTCGATGTCGCTGGGTTCGTCGCCGCTGCTGGTGGCGCGGCCATCGCGACGAGAAGCCCGTCAACAGCCGAGCCTCTGCCAGCCTTCTCCCGTAGCTTTCCGGCGCGTGCGGCGACTGCTTGTGGCAGAGGTTCAAGTACTTGGCAGGTCTTGAGCAGACGATAGACATGCGCGTCTTCGGAGCGCCCGGAGAGGCACTCTGTCAACACCACCGTGTGCAAAACGGGAGGCCAGAGCCTGCTGCGCTTGAGTTCTGCGATGAGGGCCGCCGAGTACTGGTCTTCTTTGGCGAGACGGTCAACCGCGTCCGAGTCGAGGAAGAGCCGGGTCACTTGGCGATGTCTGCAATCGGGCTATTGGAGGGCTCTCGACGAGCCTCTTGGCGCGCTCCACGTGCTTGGTTGACGGCTGGCCCACCTTCTTGGCTAGCTCGGCCAGGTAGTCATCCGTTTCCTGAAGAAGCCGCTGTCTCTCTACTTCGGGAATGTCCATCCATGTCCGGTCAATAGGCTGATAGCCCTCTAGGGCGTCCGTGGCCTCTTGCCCGTCAAGATGCCCGCTGACGGGGGCCGGGCCAGCGCCGCGGGGGCGAGCCACGGGGGGAGTTACCTTGGGGCGTTGTTCTGAACGGTACTGCCCCCCTCGCGGAGTCCCCTTGGGCCAACGGCGCCTCTTCACGTCTCCCAAGCTATCAGACAGCGCGCTGGCGACCACGAGAGAGAGAGAGAGAGGGGGCCTATGGGCCGCTGCTGCCCTATCCGCCTTCTGCCGCGTCGATGAGCGCTTGGGGGAGCCCTGCGGCTACTGCGAGAGCGTCCATGGCGTCTTTGAGCGCTTGCGGGTTGGCGGGGCTGGGAAGCGAGTTCGGGTCGTTTTCCCCTGGTCAGCGTCAGAGCGGGCATGTCGTCATCGGTTACCGACACGGCGATGACCCATGTCAGGCCGTTGTAGCCGGGGCCGATGGAGGCGGCGGTGAGCGTCACCGTCGCTGCCGCGTTAGCGGTATCGGCGTCGTCAACGCCGGTGACGGTGAGCATCTGCGGGGTTTGCCCGGTCCCGGCGGCGAAGGTCAACGAGGCGGGGGCGACGGTCCCGGCGGCGAAGGTCAACGAGGCGGGGGCGACGGTTGCGGCGGTGGGGTTATCGGATGTTGCGGCCACGGTCACCGCAACGGCGGGCGCGGTCTTCAGTTGCACCGTGATGTCGGCGGTGGAGCCCTCCACGACGGTCACTGAGCCGGGGTCCACGATGAGGGCCGGTTTGTCGTCGTCGGTGACGGTTACCTGGATCTGCGATGTTAAGCCGTGGTAGTTGGGGTCACCTGTGGATGTTGCGGTGAGAGTCACATCGGTGGTCTCGTCGACCCTGTCGGTGTCGTCGTGGCCGGATGCGTCCACGGTGACGGGTTGTGGGGTTTGCCAGTCGGCCGCGGTGAAAGTCAACGAGGCGGGGGTGACCGCCACCCCGGCCAGGCTGGGTGTGATGGCGAGGGTGATGGTCACGTCGGCGGAGGGGGCGGTCTCCAGGCGCATCCCGAAGGACACAGCCGCGCCGCCCTCATCGACGGTCACGCCGCCGCTGTTGGCGACGCTGCTGTCGGGCACAATTCCCGGTGTTGGTGGGGTCGCCCCAACGGTGCCCGCAACGGAGAATCTCATCGTGTCAATGGTGCAGTGGGGGGTGCCTTGGAGTCGGTCGGCGTAAGTGGCCGCGACGCAGACCGCAGATCCGACCTCCCGGCAGCGCTGCTCGGAGCCGGACCCTGCCGATGCTGTGCCCGACACCAAGCAGCCCCTCGCCATTTCCATAGAGAACGTCATCGTCGTCGCCGCAGGCGGGGTTTGGGCCGCGGACCTTCAACCCGTTGGATGCGCCTACCACCCCACCGCGCCCGTGTTGACAATCACCGGCAGCGTCATCACCGGATACGCCGGAGCGACGAGCTTGCTGTTTGATTGCGACGGAGATTCACCCCTTCCCCCCAATGGCAAAGAAGCCATCGTCGCCGGATACGAGCGGCTGAGCAGCCTCACCCGCTCCGGCAGCCCCGCCGAAATCGAACAGTGGGCCACCGCCTCTGTCGCATGGTGGCCCGGCCGCGACGCTGGGGTTTGGCGCAGAAGGTAACGGGCCAGGGGGCACTGATTTCGTCCTGAGACCGCTCACGTGGCCTCACGTGACCCCTCACAAGTTGAGGAAGCCCTCGGAGAGTGCCAAACCCCGTAACACGCCTCAGAGAGCATGTCGGGCGCTTCAGTGGGTTCAGGGCAGCACCTACGGCGTCAGCCTCGCCCGTGGGGAGGGAGGTCGAGTTGTGCGACCATCTCTAGCCCCAGTTCCTCCAACGCGATCAGCGCCGTATTGATCGCTGTGCCGTTGCGGCCCTGCTCCAGTCGGATAACCCACTGTCTGGTGGTGCCGACCCGATCAGCGAGCTGCTGTTGGGTCATCCCTGCCGCCTGCCGTGCTTGGCGTATCAGCGCTCCGACATCGGCTGCCGACTCAACCTTGTAGCCCCCGGTCACAGCACCGACCTGCACTTGCCTCTGTGGTTACGACGAAGCAGGCAGGGTCTGCCCGTGCGTTTGACCGTCTTGCCGCATGTCCCAATCTCCTGGGATTCGGCCGCGACGAACAGCGATGAGTCCTGCCCTCCCGTCAAGGACGCCACAACGCTTCCGGTGCCCATCACCGTTCTGTCGGCGTGATCCACGACACCCTCACAGACCCTGCCAGCCGTCTTAGACGCCCATTCGGGGCATTGCGCCGCCGCGCCTTCAAACGCCTTGGGCAGCGCTTCTGCCATGTCTAGGAGCGCGTCGGCGGTGACATCTATCCCGAGCCGTGCGGCGCTCTGCTCCCACCCTTCCAATGTGGTGGGAGTTGTCCCGGCGAAGCGCATCGCTGGGCGCCGCAGTTCGTCTCCGCGGTTCACATAAGGTGCCAACGAATTCAAGTCGTACAGGGGGGCCAGCCGGGGGCGTGGCCCGTCGAGGAGCAGTCCATAGTTCTTGGAGTGGCCGTCGGTGTTGCCGATCAGCCAGTTGTAGAACACCGACAAGAAGAACGTGCGCGTGTCGTGGCGGTTCTCTTGGCGCAGCAAACCAACGATGCCCTCGGGAGCGGGACCGCCATCTTCTTGATATTTTTGGGCCGCGGACACCCCGGACGCTTGGCACAGGTCTTCAAAGTGGGAGCGACGCACTTCGTCTCCCACTGTCTCCCGGTCGAAGCGCTCCACCACCAGGCAGGCTTCGTCTTCAAACATCTCCAACGATGTGCGTGCCGCGTTCAACCCGAGCGCCGTAGCCGCTGTCTGGCACAGATGCTCGTTCACCGCAATCGAGTCACGCAGCCTCGGGGCCAGATGCCCGCGCTGCGGCTTCAGAATATGGGTGGTAGCAAGCGAGCCGGTAGGCAGGTGCCATCCGTCGCCGGTGAGCCTCAACGCCATCTTGGGCTGAGCACCGGGAAGAGACAGCCGCAGCACCCCCAGCCCTGCTGCCGGGTCACCCTCAGCGTCTTGCGATATGAGGCGCAGAGTCCGTGCCACTTCAGCGTCACTGAGCTTCACGAGGCTTTCCATCTGCGGGCCGGGCAGAGCCGGTTGCGGACAGAACTGCACCGCCCCGGCGCACTCAAGGCCTGCTGGGGTGCAAAGCAGGTCGAACGGGGCTGTTGAAGATGCTCCCAGTTCGCTCGCCAACCGCGCTCGGGTGCGCGGGTTCTCCGGCAGCAACCCGTCGACCCAATCAGAGACGTCTTGCATTTTGCGCTGACCCACCGGCAAAGACAACGACAACGGCGTGGCCGACGGGCTGCGGTCGGAGTCGTAGTGGAGATGCGCGGCACCGCGCCGCAACCGCACAAGCTTGCCGATCCTCTCGCCGTGCAAGAACACATAGAGGCCTCGTGTCGCTCTAGCCATGCGCTCAGCCGTCTCTCTGCGGCGCGTCTACTGGCCGCACAGCGATGCTCGCATCTAGCACCGTCAATGCCGCCACCACATCCCCCACCGACGCTTCGGTGCGCCCGCTTTCAAACTTGGAAACCCACTGTTGGGACCGTCCTACGGCCTCTGCCAGCTGAGCCTGGTTCCAGCCTCGGCGGCGGCGCAGGTAGAGCACGAAGCGGCGCAAGCCGCCAGTTGTTGCAAGCACCACAACCTCTTGTGTCACACAAAAGAGTATAACAGATTTACGCTTCTGTATGACTCTTGGCGGTGTGGGGGCTGTGCCTCACAGTCATGGTAGCCCGGCAACACCAGCCACGGTGAGGCGACCGAGGCTGCCCTAACCGTGCAGATGCCAAGTGGCCCTCATCACGCCAGCATGTAACGCCCGACTGGATATCCTTGCCGCAGCCACTCGACATCGGGATTTGCCGAATCCCTTCAGAGGACTCAGCCATGTGTGGGCTGAGGCGTCGCCTTGGTTCCCTCCGGGCTGAGTTCTCGACGGTGTCGAGTGGCTTCGACGCACACAGACCACCCGGAGGGGCCACCATGCCCAAGACTCATTCCCTCGTCTCAGCGATGCTCGCGGTTGCTCTACTAGCTGCAAGCTGCGGCAGCGACGACACCGCTGAGGAAGGAGCCCGTGGCCGGGCATGTCCGGGCAGCCGTCGGACGGATCGATCTCGACGGTGGCTCGTGGGTTGCCGGGAGTCGCTTCTATGGTGATACGGGCCGAATCGATCTCGTATCGATTGGTTGCCGGTAACCCTGATGGATTGAACAGGCACTCTGAACGGCAGTGACGGCGGCACCACCTAGAGGTGGTGACCGTCGCCGCTTGGCCAGCGTCCCATTGGTGCCGACTTCAGCACGTTGGACTGGATTTGGGTCTCTGCCGCTTGTGGACGCCTTTCGGCGGTTTCGCGCCGCTCCGACCGCCACGTTCGGTCGCGGTGGGGTCCGAAGTTGGACAGACATGAGAAACGGAATGGACAGGCCCGCTTCGGGGCCGATAGACCACGAGGTCAAAGCAACTTACGAAGAGGCCCCCGCGTGACTCAGAGCCATACCCAACGACACGGCATCACCGTGCCCTTCGCAGGCCCCCTGCACTCGCAGCGCGAGCGCTTCGAGGAACTCACCGACCTCGGCTACACCGACGTCTGGTCAGCGGAGGCCGATGGTTTCGACGGCCTCACCACCCTCGCTCTCGCGTCGGCGTGGGCGCCGTCGCTGCGCCTGGGCACAGCGATCCTGCCGGTCTACACCCGGGGTCCGGCTCTCTTGGCCCAGTCGGCGGCGTCGCTGGCGTCGGCCGCGCCGGGACGCTTCGTCCTCGGCATCGGCTCGTCGTCGGACGTCATCGTCGGCCGCTGGAACGCAGCCTCCTTCGACCGGCCCTACCAGCGTGTGCGCGACACGATCCGCTTCCTGAGAGCGGCCATGGGCGGCGAGAAGGTCACCGAGGCCTACGACACCTTCTCGGTGAGGGGATTCAGGCTCGGTGTGAGGGTCGACGAGCCCGTCCCCATCTTTGTGGCGGCACTGCGAGAGCGCATGCTGCGGCTGGCCGCACGCGAGGGCGACGGTGCCATCATCAACTGGCTGTCAGCTCAGGACGCACAGCGCGTATGCGGAATCGTGAGGGATGAGAGCCCGACGGCCGAGGTCGTGGCCCGCATCTTCGTGCTGCCAAATCCTGATCGGGAGGCAGCCATCGCCGCAGGCCGGTTCATACTGGCCGCGTACCTCAACGTCCCGGTGTACCGAGCGTTCCACACCTGGCTGGGACGAACCGATGCGCTCGGCGAGCACTGGGACCAGTGGGAGGCGGGCGACCGGCGAGGCTCCCTTGAGAAAATCCCTGAACACGTGGTGGACGAGCTGCTGGTGCACGGTTCGCCCGAGGAATGCCGCGTTCATATCCAGAGTTTCATCGACAACGGCGTGACCTGCCCGGCACCCATGGTGCTGCCGGTGCAGGGCGTCGACGCGTTCGAAGTGGTCAGAGCGCTGGCTCCCGCCGCCGGCTAGAGGCTCGGAGTCCCCAGTAGTCCTCGCCGCATCCGCTGCATCCCAGCCAGCCAGCGCTGCCGATCACCCGCCCTGCGCTGCTCGTAGGTCGCCACCTCAGGGTGGGGCAGTATCAGGAACCGGTCCTCCCGCAGTGCCTCCAGGGTCTTGGCCGCTACCTCCTCCGGCTCCATCAAACCCAGTGCCTGCACCTGGTTCACCCCGAGCACGCCCTCCGCCTCTGTCATCGGAGTGCGCACCCCCTGGGGGCAAAGGCACGACACCCTAACGCCGTCGTCCCCGTGGGTGATGGCGATCCACTCGGCCAGCGCCACTGCCGCGTGCTTGGTGACCGCATACGACGCGGTTCCCAGTCCGGTCAGCAGCCCTGCGGCCGAGGCGGTCACGAGCAGGTGGCCCGAGCCTCGCCCCACCCATCGTGGCACGAGATGCCGCCCGGCGATCACATGGGCCATCAAGTTCACATCCCATACGAGGTTCCACTCCTCGTCGGGACGCTCCACTCCACCCACGCGGGAGATGCCGGCGTTGCCGCACCACAGCTCGATCGGGCCGAGGCTCTCTTCGACCCGTTCGATCAGGGCGGCAATCGCCGGCTCGTCGGTCACGTCGATCCCGGCTGCGAATCCAGTCATGCGGCCGGCGCTGGCGCTGGCCGCGATCTCCTCAGCGATTGCCTCGGCGCCGGTGCCGTCGATGTCGGCCGCCACCACCACCGCGCCGGCGTCCAGCGCGAGGGCCCGAGCCAGCGCACGCCCTATGCCGCTGGCCGCGCCGGTTACGACCGCTACGGCCCCTTCGAGCTCCATGTCGGTGATCCTAGTTGTGCCCCCTGCACTCCATGTCTGGGCGCAACAGGCGGCGGGCGATCACGCCGAGGACCGAACCTATCCCGATCCCCGCGGCCACGTCACTGGCATGATGGATCCGCACGTGTATGCGGCTCAGGGCCACGACCAAGGCCAGCGCGTAGTACGCGGGCGCCCAAGAGCTGCGGCGTGACAGCAGCGCCGCCGCGACCATGGCTGCGCTGGCGTGCCCGCTGGGAAAGCTGCTTGTGAGGGGCTGGCGCAGGGCATGGGGCCGATCTCCGGCGAAGGCCGGGCGTCGGCGTCCGAAGACTGTCTTGACGACGCCGTTGACCAGCACCGCCTCTGCGAGGAGGACGACGCTCAACTCCGCAGCGGGGCGAACGTCTCGCCGCACCGCCGCCTGGGCCGCTCCGAAAGCGTGCCACAGCAGGGAGTGGTTGGCGGCCTCCGATGCCGAGTACATGAGACGATCCAGCCCTGGCCTACCCCTGAGCCGACGCTCCCACCAAGCGTCGACAACGGAGTCGATACCGTCTATGGGCTTCGCAGCATCGCTCATTGAGACTCACCGGGGACCGTCGTGGAAGGGGTGACACCGTTCCCGGGTTCATCGTCCTGTTGGCGGGGGTCTTCGGGGCCGGGTTCATCGTCCTGTTGGCGGGGGTCTTCGGGGCCGGGTTCATCGTCCTGTTGGCGGGGGTCTTCGGGGCCGGGTTCATCGTCCTGTTGGCGGGGGTCTTCGGGGCCGGGTTCGCCGTCCTGTTGGCGGGGGTCTTCGGGGCCGGGTTCATCGTCCTGTTGGCGGGGGTCTTCGGGGCCGGGTTCATCGTCCTGTTGGCGGGGGTCTTCGGGGCCGGGTTCGCCCTCCTGTTGGCCGGGGTCCTCGCCGTCGAAATCTGTGCCGGGTTCGCCGTGTTGCTGGTCCGCCTCTTCGCTGCCCTGGTACTCGCCCTCTTCGGCCGGCACTGTGGTGCTGGTCGTGGTGGTGGTCGTAACCGAGGGCGTCCCGTCGCACTTGAGTCCCTCGGGGCGGTACTGGGCCCACACGGTGTCGGTCTCGGTGCGCCCGTCTGCGAGGTATGTGCGCGTGCGCTCTGTGGTCACTTGGGTGCAGGAAGTTCCCACGGCTCTTGTCCATTGGTTGGTCTGCTCGGCGAGCACCGACGGCGTCGAGTAGAGCCTCACCGTGATGGAGGAGTCGTCGGTGGTGGGCCACAGCATCACGCCGTAGGGGGTGTTGTTCTCCAGCACCAGATCGGGCGCCGAGTACGACACCGTGGCCTCGCGACCGTAGGGGTAGCGACTCAGATAGATCGTGTGGCTCTGGTAGTCGATGAAGTCGAGCCCCGCGAAGAAGGCCGCGTTGAACAGCGTCGTGGCGTACTGCGAAATGCCTCCCCCTACCGAGTCCACGAACACGCCGTTGAGGATCATTCCGGCTGGGACGAACCCCTTGGCCATCGTGCGCGGCCCGACGAACTCGTTGACCGAGAACCGCTGGCCCGGCTCGATGATCGCCCCGCGGGTCAGTTCGGAGATGCGGGCGATGTTGAGCACCCGGTCCTGCCCCGGCTTGAAGCGCGTGGTGAACTCGGCGACCACCTGGAGGATTCCGAGCGACTCGGCCCACTCCCGTCCCCGCGGGTGGGGAGCGGGCGCGGCCGGCAGCGTCATCACCGGCTGGCCCTCGATCATTCCCGCGAGGAGCACGTCGGTCGCCGTTTCGTGGCAGCACTTGAATCCGGCCTCGCCTTCGGAGATCGTCACGGCACCGTCTTGGTTCAGGCCGATAGTCGCGGGGATCCCTTCGCTGCCGATCCCCACGAAGAGGCTGGCGAGAGTGGCCGCGATCCGCGGGTTGAGGCCGAGTTGCGTGTCGTGCTGCTCTCCCTCAAGGACGATGAACCGCCGGAGGGCCTGCTCTCCGATGGTGAAGGTCTCGGTGGTGCCCTCGAGTTGGAGCTGAACCCCTCCCTCGGTGATCTCGTTCGCCTTGGTGGCGAGGGCGGCGGCAAGCGCGACCGCGATCGGGTCGGCCGGCTCCATGCCGCGTATCGGAACCTCGACGGCAACCCGGCCGCCCATGTTGTTGAGCACGGCGTCTTCGAGCCTGAGGGCCAGCAACTCCATGTCGGGGACTGGCACATCGATGTGAAGAACCGGCTGGAAGACTCCATCGACGAACTGGATCCGGGGCGTCTCGGGGTCGGTGTAGGGGTCGACAGTCTCGGCGAGGGTTCCCAGGTCGGTGGTCACTGACGGGCTCACGTCGCGGCTGGCGAACAGATCGAACAGCCACGCGGCCGGCCGGACCACTGGCGGGGGCGGGTTGTCGGCCTCGGCGAGAATCCGCTCGGAATCCAGCGAGATTCCGAGTTCCTCGGCGGTGAACGGGATCGTGTCGTCCAGGAACTGCAGGTCGATGTCCGGGAACTGGAGGTTGATGTCCGGGAACTGGAGGTCGATTTTGGTCTTGGCCACCTCCTGGACGACGGGTTCGAGCGCCTCGACCGCCTCGTCGGGCTCGAGCCCGCCAATCTCCACGCCGGAAACCGTCGCGCCCGGGCGTATCCGGGTCTCCTCGCGTGCTTCGTAGATCTGCCAACCGACGATCAGAGCGCCGACCACCACCCCTGCTCCGAGGATGAACGGCCACAGCCGCAAGGGCCGATCCTCCCGCCGCAGCCGTCGTCTGAGCACTGTTTGAGGGTACCCGCAGCCGGTGACGACGCTGGAAAATCAGCCGCCCGGTCTCTTAGCCCGAATCCACCGGTGCGGTGGGTTCCATGGGTGTGGCGCGTCCACCAGAAAGACATCCTGACATGGAAGAATGGTGTTGTCAGCGACACTCATCCTGGCCACGCGAGGCGGCACTTCCTGTGAGCAGCACACCAGGTGGGATCGACGGGCTGGAAACGGTGCTCGATCGCGGTTCGCCACGAACATCAAGCAGTTAACCACCCCACATGTGGCAAACCGATTGAAGATCGTTCTGTCGGTGGTGGCATCGATGCTGGCGAACCATCCCCCACCGGCCCGCCCATCGGTGGATCCAGGCTTAGCACCGTCCCCACCAGCAACAGCCCCGCGTCCCCCACCAAAGACGCGTCGTCGAACACTGCCTCCAACCCGTCGATCCCGCCCGATATGCTCCTCACAGGTGGACGCGCCAACCCTCAGACCCTCACCGCGCCGGTGGATTCAGGCTTACTGGACGGTCGCGGCGTCTTCCCCGATGAGCAGGCCGGTGGTTGCGCTATCGCCCCCGCACCTGACCCTGTATGGTATTTCTGCTCCCGTCGGATAGGCGGTGGTGGCTGTAGTGACAGTGTGTGTTCTCTCAGCAGGGTCCGTGTCTACTGCGGTTACATCAACCCACCTCTCGATACCGCCAAGATTCGATTTCTCATAGACCTTGTAACCTTCGGGGCACACGCCGTAGTGGAGGCTGCCATCGCTGAGAGGGTAGGCGGCGTCAGTCCAACTGACGTCGAACCTGACGTTGCTGCCCTCAATAGTTACCCTGGCCCTGACGATGCCCCGGTCCATGGTGGCCAGGAACAGGTAGGACACCACCTCTTTGCCGTCGCTGAACACCGCCCAGACGCGATAGGCCACCGCCCAGGTGGCTGGCACGGTCTCGTCGTTCATGCTCAGCACGTCGGATTCAAGCATTGGCCGTTCGTCGTCTATCAGGTCGGCGTGGACCATCTCGGTCGTACCGCGTGGAGCTTCCCGCTCTATCTTGAAGCCGGTCAGGCCCTCCGTATCGCTGCCGGCGGCCCATTCCAGCACCACCGCGTCCAGCTCTGCGTCATAGACTGCGTGGGTAATGCGGGGTTGCCGCGCGCTGTGAGCGTCGAGCTGCCGGTCAGTGTCCCGGATGGTGATGGTCGCCGACTCAAGGGGCACGCCGCTCGGAGTGGATGGCGAGTTCGCCACGACTATGGTGAGTTGTTCGTCGCTTTCGTGGGTAATGTCGTCCACGATCCTGAATTGCACCCTCTTGGAGGCCCGATATTGTCGGCCCCAGAGCGTGAAGTCGGCAGGGTCGAACGTTATCTTGGCGCTGAACGGAATGTAGTCGGTCTTAAGCTTCGCGGTGCCCTCCTCGGTATGTGCAGTGACGTCAAAGGCGCTTTCCGGCGCCGCCGCGCCGCGGCCGGTCTCCGCCCTGATGGTTACGGTGACCGTCACCTGAGACTCGTACACAATCTGCGGGGCCATCGCTCTGACGGACAGGGCCGGCTGCTTTGGCAGCGCGTAGGCGTAGAGCTTGTCGTCATCTAAGTCGGCCACCCAGATGGTGGCGCCGTCGGACCAGATGCCCAGGGGGAAGCTGTTCTCGCTGTCCAGGTCCAGGTCCAAGTCGGCCAGGCGCTTCCCTCGGTACAAGTCGTAGGCGTAGAGCTTGTCGTCGCCGCTGTCCGCCACCCAGATGGTGTCGCCGTCGGACCAGATGCCCCGGGGATTGTCGTTATCGCGGTGCAGAGCTATATCCCGGCCATCCCGGTGATGACCGCCTTTCAAGCCGTAGGCGTAGAGCTTGTCGTCGGCGGTGTCCGCCACCCAGATGGTGGAGCCGTTGGACCAGATTCCTTCAGGATGGCTGTTGTCGCTGTGCAGGTCGAGCTCCTTGCGATCGCTCCCGTCCTGGCGCGTCCCGTCGGCCAGGGCGTAGGCGTAGAGTTTCTTGTCGGCGTCGGGCATAAGGATGTCAAATCCTTGGGACACCCAGATGGTGGCGCCGTTGGACCAGACGGTCGCGGGAGTGTTGTTGTCGCCGTGCAGGTCGAACTCGTTGTTGGCCTGGCGCGTCCCGTCGGCCAGGGCGTAGACGTAGAGCTTGTCGTCGGTGGTGTCGGCCACCCAGATGGTGGTCCCGTCCGACCAGATGCCCGTGGGATTGCCATTGTCGGAGTGCAGGGTGATGTCCGACGGCGCGGCTCGCTGCTGCCCGGACACGGGCGGGTCGTCTTCCTCTTCCTCTTCTGCCGCCTCCGCCACGCTGAAGCTCGCGCTCGCCGAGGCCAGCTCCACTCCGTCGGGCGACGATATGCTCGCTTCGAGGGTGTAGTCGCCCGCCGGACAGTCGGCGGAGATGGTCCCGGTGTGGGGCTCCGGGTCCTGGTCCACCTGGTGGATGTGGCGGTCCATGCCCAGGCCGTCGCCCTCGCAGGCGTCGGCGTCCACCACGTCGGCCCGGAAGATGTAGTCGGTGGTGTCGGCGTCGGCGTCCGGGGCCAGAAACCCGAAGCTCAGGGTCAGGACACTCCCGGTGCCCTGCTCGGTGGCAGGAATGGCCAGGCCGATGCTGGGCCCGAATATCGAGAACTCGGCGCTGGTCGAGGCCACCACGCCACCGGCCTCGGTGGCGATGCTGGCCTCGATGGTGTAGCCGCCGATGGGGCAGCCGGCGGCGATGGTTCCGCTGCGGGTCTCCGGGTCCTCGTCCACCTGGTACATGTAGCGGTCGATGCCCAGGCCGTCGCCCTCGCAGGCGTCGGCGTCCACCACGTCGGCCCGGAAGACGTAGTCGGTGGTGTCCCGGTCGGAGTCGGCCTTCAGACCGCCGAAGAGCATGGTGACGCTGATTTCGGTGTTCCACGGCGCGAAGCCGGCCGGGGAGAGGATCAGGGCCACCGACGGGTCAGGGTCTTCCCGGTCCGGCGTGGGCTCTGGCGTAGGTTCCGGGGCCGGCGCCGTCACCGTAAAGTTCGCCCTCGCCGATGCCAGCTCCGCGCTGTCGGGCGAGGAGATGCTGGCCTTCACGGTGTAGTCGCCGGCCGGGCAGTCGGCGGAGACGCTCCCGGTGCGGGTTTCCGGGTCCTGGTCCACCTGCCACATGTGGCGGTCCGCGCCCAGGCCGTAGCCCCCGGCCTGGTCCTCGCATTCGTCCGCCCCCACCACGTCGGCCCGGAAGACGTAGTCCTTGGTTGCGGTGTCGGAGTCGGACTCCAGGCCGCTGAAGCTCATGGTGACGGTGATGGCCGCGCCCTCCTCCACGGTGTCGGAGGAGAGGCTGACCGCCACCGACGGCGACGCCTGGGCGTGGGCCGGGTAGGGCAGCGGGACGCCGGAGAGAACGACGAGCACGAAGGCTCCCAGGGCGGCAAGGACGGCGAAGGACAGTTTGCGTTTCACGATGACGGACTCACTCTCGGCAGCTGCAAGGTGTGGATGGCGGGCAGGGACGCTGCCCGGAAGGCAAGGGGAGACCTTCGGGCCTGCACATGGGCGCGCAGAAGCAGCCGCTCAGGGCAAGCGGCGATGTGGGGGAGCCAGGCGGCCCGAAGAAGGAGCCGGACGGGGGTGTGGGGCTATCTAGGTGACGATATTCGTCGGGGGGGGGGGGGAGGGTGCGTTCGCAGGGGCGCGTCCTCACAACGGCGGACACCGCCGGTGCGCCTGTGGACGCTAGTGCATCTTGCCGTCTATCGGAAGGCAACCCAATCCCTCTCCATCTATATGAACTCAATAAACCCACCTTACCACCGCAACAATATCTGACCACCCGGCCCCGAAGCCGCGCAGCGCACGATACCCGATCCGGACAAGCCAGACATCATTGGCGCCTGGTTGTTGCGCCCGTAGGCGTTGCGCCGCAATGCGCGCGCTCTCCGCAATGGCCCAGCTTCCGCTGTTCACGTCGATGGCGACGACCTCCCCGCGGTGGTCGGCCCCGACCTGCGCCCGGATGTCCCGCTCCTATGTCTCGTCGCCCAGGCGGTGCGTCTCATCGCGTGGGCGACGCGGGGGTATGGCGGTCTCCCCTCCTCGGGCGGGCGCTGTACTCTCTGCGTCCCTCATGCATCCGCTCGTGGTGCGGCACCATCTGCCCGCGAATCGGCAGCAGAGAAGGCCAAAAAGTGCGCTCAGCGCTGCCAATTCCGGCACGGGGGCCGTTTCACAGCAGGTTCCTTTCCATGTGGCGGGCACACGGCCGCTTGTAGGCGGCATTCTGCGACTTCAAGAGGCCCCCTCGGCGGATGCTGGCACACCTGCGGCGTGACTGCGCCGGTGGGTTCAGGCTTAGGACGTGCGCGGATAGGCGTTGTGTCGGCTGTGAATTCGTTGGGATTTCGGGGATCTTCAAGGCCATCGCTCACCTATTCGCGCAGCCCCTTAGGGGAAGCTGTTCTCGCTGTCCAGGTCCAGGTCCAAGTCGGCCAGGCGCTTCCCTCGGTACAAGTCGTAGGCGTAGAGCTTGTCGTCGCCGCTGTCCGCCACCCAGATGGTGTCGCCGTCGGACCAGATGCCCCGGGGATTGTCGTTATCGCGGTGCAGAGCTATATCCCGGCCATCCCGGTGATGACCGCCTTTCAAGCCGTAGGCGTAGAGCTTGTCGTCGGCGGTGTCCGCCACCCAGATGGTGGAGCCGTTGGACCAGATTCCTTCAGGATGGCTGTTGTCGCTGTGCAGGTCGAGCTCCTTGCGATCGCTCCCGTCCTGGCGCGTCCCGTCGGCCAGGGCGTAGGCGAACGCTAGGTGGCTGGTGCCAAACTCCCGAAATGGGGGTTTTGCGATCACAAACCCCCAGGTCAGCGACTTGCGAATTGTGGCAAATTGCCATTTAACACCAGCCACCTAGCACCCGTTCTGTCAGCCAGCAAGCGCCATGTCCGCTGCCCCGGATCTTGCAGGACCAGCATCAGCAGCCTTGCAAGACCTGCATTGGAAGCATTATAAAGCTAGCATTAGCATATTGCAAACACTACATCCGGGAGTACAATGGGTGTGTTCGGGCACAAGGTCGGACACCCCCAACACGGGCAGCAGCCATGGCATCAACCCACCAGAGCGCACAGTACCTCGACAGAATCGCCGACGATGAGCTGCGGCGCCGGTTGAGGTCGGCGCCCGCCGTGCTGGTCGAGGGGCCGCGAGCGTGCGGAAAGACCACCACAGCCCGCCAGGTCGCCTCCAGCGAAATCCTGCTCGAAGAAGCCATGGCATCAGTCCATCTGGCTTCGCCGGGGTCGCTGGCGTTGCTGGCGGGGCCAGCGCCCCGCCTGATAGACGAGTGGCATCTTGTGCCCGGCATCTGGGATCTGGTCCGGCGCGAGTGCGACCGCCGCGGTGTCCCCGGCCAGTTCATCCTCACCGGCTCGGCTGATCCCCCTACCGGCGTCAAGCAGCACTCCGGGGTGGGCCGCGTGGCCCGGGTGCAGATGCGTCCTCTGTCGCTGCTCGAGTCGGGGCTGTCCACCGGCACGGTGTCGTTGCGGGCGCTCTTTGGCGGCGCGGAGTGCTCAGCGCCGGCATCGTCGTGGGATCTCGGAGATGCGGCCGCCGCCATCTGCCGGGGCGGCTGGCCGTTGTGCCACAACATGGACACCGATGACGCGCAGGACTTCATCGGCGACTACCTCGACGAACTCGCAAAGAGCGAAGTCTCCGCGGTCGACGGCGTCCGTCGCGACCCCGCCTCGGTGGCCCGCCTGCTGGTCTCGCTGGCCCGCAATATCTCCACCGAAGCCACCCTGAGCACCCTGTCGTCTGACACCGGAGGCGGCCAGCCGATCGACCCCCGCACGACGGCCTCGTACCTGTCAGCGCTTGAGAGGCTCTTCGTCGTCGAGGACGTGTCCGCGTGGAGCCCCCAGTTGCGGTCCCGCTCCCGGCTGCGAGGCGCACCGAAACGCCAACTCGTCGACCCCTCCCTGGCGGCCGCAGCGCTGAGCGCCGACCCCGGGCGCCTACTGGCGGACCTTGAGACGCTCGGGTTCTTGTTCGAATCGATGTGCGTGCGGGACCTGCGCGTCTACTGCCAGATGATGCGAGCAGAACTCAGCCACTACCGCGACAACACCGGCCTGGAGGTCGACACGATCATCCGGCAACGCAACGGCGAATGGATGGCAGCCGAGATCAAGCTCGGAGGCCGGGCCGCAGTCGAGGCCGCCGCGGCCTCGCTCGTCAAGCTCCGAGACGACCGGATCGACCCGAGCAGAGTCGGCGAACCCCGCCGGCTGGTGGTGATCACCGCCACCGGGTTCGCTTACGAACGCACCGACGGCGTAGCGGTGGTGCCCATCACCGCCCTCGGACCCTGAACGCCCCGCGACATGGTCCACGACGCGGTCGAGCGAAATGTCAACCACGCCTAGAACACCCCATGGTCGCCTTGCTCTGGGAACTGCCCGGCTACTCCAAGCAGGACGTCATTGGCTTCGTTGCCCGGACACCTGAGATGATGTCTGCCGCAGGTCACCGGCTCGGGAGGCTGCTCGCCCAAAGCACCGTAACGCAGACTCACGTTGAGATCGGCGTCAGCATCGAATTGGTGTACCGCAGACGGGCGGACGTGGGCATCAGCAGTACGTCGGCACCTTGAATGGGGTACAGACGCCCTCTTGTGTGGGGTATAGCTTCCGAAAGCACGCGATTCACCCCCGCTGAACTCGGCAAACGCTAGGTGGCTAACATCCCGCTGCGGGGTCTCACCCACCTGAGGCCCATCTTGGTTAGCCATTTGGGCTCGGGGGCGCCCCCTGATATACTCTGTGTGATAGTGACGGACAGGGGAGAGGCGCGGTGCCCAAGATCTCGGCCATGAGCGAGTGGCTTGAAGCTGTGGAACCCGACACGTTCTTCTGGTCTCAAGATGTGCCCGGCCCGAACCGCGCCGCTGCCCGGGCGTTCTTGCACCGCGAGACATCCAAGCCCGACCATCGGTGCAGAGCGTTTCGGGTGGCTCCGTGCGCGTACTGGCGCTCACACATGAGAGTCGACGCCCACTTCGGGCAGGTGCTGACACCGGACTGGTTGCGGGTCGGAGAGTTCTACGCTGGCCCGCACGCGGCCAAACATGGCCACTACGGGGCCAATGTGTGCGGCTGGAGCACTCAGCTCGTGGCGTCATCGGCGGCGTTCGCAGTGCCTGGCGAGCCGCGATGCCGCCAGCCGGTCCCGCAGGTCAAGCTGCTGGGGCGGCGCAACTTGAGACGCCGCGAACTCACCACTCTGGAGGCGACCTATCTCGAGGCGGTGATCTCCTTTGACTTGTTGAACACCTTCGACATATACGAGCACGGGCCGGCCTGGGAGCAGGCCCTGGGCACGACTCGGGCTAGGATGCGCCTCATGATCGACGCCGGTCGCCTGCCGATCCCACGCGGCGACGTGCTGGCGTGGGCCGCGCGCGGCGAACGGCCCCTGCGAGCCCGGGAGCTGTTCCACAAGAGAATGGAACAGCTCGCAGCGATCTTCGACGAGATGAATCGGGGTCTCCACAGCACCGCCCGTGCCGTGGCGGCGCCAGTCTGAGCGCTGGCCCATAACCCGAGCATGTGGGACGGGCAGAGGCCACCGCTTCCGTCTGGAGAGCGCTTCCTAGTGCCGTCTGAGTCCTGAGACTGGTCTACTCGGCGTCCCTCGCGCCCGTTCGGCGATAGCGCGATCGCCGATACGCTCGCGCAGAGGCTGCCATGCCCGCACCGAAGAACCCTGACTTTGAGGCCCAGCACCCCCGCAGCACTAGCGGGCGCTTCGCCAAGAAGCGTGCCGCGGACCCGCCCGCCGCGAACCTCCCCACCGGCGCGTCAGAGCCGATGATCTCGGACCTGCGGTCTACGCCGACTGACTTCGTGACGCTGATTGATCGGGTCTCAAAGGCGCGTAACGTGCCTCAGGTTCTCATCGAGCGCGAATACTGGATGTTCCAAGTGGCGCGCAGCATGCAGCCGCCCGGCAAGTACGAGCACAGTGTCGCGATCATGTATGGAGGATCGATGCTCGCTCTCGCAGGCATCGCCGAGCGGGTATCAGAAGACGCAGACTTCAACACCACCTTTGGCGAAGGGCCCGAGAACTGGAGCAATAACAAGGGTGCCAAGCTGCTCAAGCAGTTCGAGGGGCGCGTGTGCAGTGACCTGCCTGAGATGACCTCATCCACAGACGACGACCGAGGATCAGGCGTCAGCCGCCCGCTCGAGTTCCAATACCCCGCCTCGTTGCCGGAGCCGCTGTACGCGGCCCATCCGCTGCAGCCCGTGAAGTCCGACATGGGCATCCGCGTCACCGACGCCGGATACACCACCACCATCAATGTGGCCCCATTGCTGGCCATTGACACTGGGCCGAGCAGCGCCCGGCGCCGGTGACCCCGCACCAGACATAGCGCCCTGCAAGATCAGGGCGATGCACCCGATCACGGCGCTGGTCGACAAGCTAGACGCCGTCGGATGGCGCTCCCAGCAAGCCGACACGACTCAGAACCGGGATCTCTCATGACATCGCCGCCAGGGTCAGGGACCACTACGACTTGTTCTGCCTGCTCGATTGGGCGCAACCAGCCGGGCACCTGAACTCGGCAGACATCAACGATGCCTATGAGCACATGCAGCGGGCCGAGGACTGGTACCGACACATGCGCACCAACAAGGGCAGAAGAGAAGTCAAGCTGCGGCCACGGATCCCCAGACCTGCCGGCGGCTACCACACGCTCTCATGCTGGCAGCCGGGCACTGCAAGTCACAAATTGCTAGTTTCGTGATCATAAAACCCTAGGTCAGAGGCTTGTGGGTTGACAGCCGAAATCGGCGTTACTCAGCAGTCTCTTAGGTGTTGGCCGTCGGCTCGGGCGGGGTGGCCCCTAAGGGGCTGCGCGGATAGGTGTGACCGCCTCGCGGCGCAGCGTGGTGTTTCTCGCTCTTGTTCGCTGCGCTCACGGGCCGCTCGGGCCACGGCCTCGCTCAGTGCCATTCAAGAATCCTCGTCAACCGCGGCCTACTCGCTCGGCCTCTTAGAAGAGCTTCAACTCCGGTGACTCGATGCCCCGTAGCTCGTCATAGTCCACTTCCACGCAGCCGATGGAGCGGTCGGCCGCGAGAACCTTGGCCTGGGGCTTGATGGTCCGGGCCACAAACACTCCCCGCACCGGCGCCAGGGTCGGGTCGGAGTTCAAGTAGTGCAGGTACCGGGTCAGCTGCTCCACGCCGTCGATCTCGCCGTGGCGCTTCACCTCCACAGCCACTGCGTTACCCGATACGTCGCGGCACAGCAGATCCACGGGACCGATGGCCGTCGGGAACTCTCGCCGAACCAGGGTGAAGCCGTCCTCGATGGCTTCCGGGTTGCCCGCGAGGAGCTCTTGCATCTGCGCCTCCACGCCGTCCTTCTGCAGGCCGGGATCGGTGCCCATCTCGTGGATGCTGTCGTGGAGGATCTCCTCGATCCTGATGACCAGCGAGTCGCTGCGGCCCGGAGCCGTTACCCGCCACTCCCCGGCCTCCTCGTCGATCACGAGCCGGTTGGGGGCATTCATCCAGTTGAGCGGCTTGTAGGCGCCTCCGTCGGCGTGGACGGCCACGCAGCCGTCGGCCTTGACCATGATGAGGCGGACGGCGGAGGGCAGGTGGGCCTGGAGGCGACCGTCATAGTCGACGGTGCAGCGGGCGATCACAAGGCGCACTGCGGCCAAGGTACCCGACGTCGCCGTGTTCAGATGCCCGCGTCCGGAACCGGGTGGCTCCGGTCATGTTGGATCGCGGCGGCGGAGTGATCGTCAGCATCGGTGACCTCACTGCTTTCGAGCCCTGGCCGGGGTTCGCGGGCCATGCCGTCGGCAAGGGAGCGATCATCTCCCTGACCCGCCAACTGGCCTTGGAACTGGCTCCCACCATCAGGGCCAACGCCGTGGTTCCCGGGCCGGCCCTGCGCCCCGCCGACTATGACGACGCCACATACCAGCGGGTGGCCGATGAGACGCTGGTCGGCCGGTGGGGCACGCCCACCGAGATGGGCCAGGCGGTCCAGTTCCTTATAGAGGCCGACTACATCACCGGTGAAGTCATCACCGTGGACGGGGGCCAGCGCTACGGTCATCGCAAGAACGCCCACGGCTAACTCCGGTCATGGTCCTGAACCCGGTCATGGTCGCCGCCGGGGTCCACATCGTGCCGTTGATGCCGGCGCGGGACGTCATCTCTGTGGCAGTGGAGGCGGAGCGGCTCGGGTACGACTACTGCCTGGTGGCCGACGAGGGGTTCCATCCCGACGTCTATGCATGCCTTGGCGCCATCGCTAGGGCCACCGACCGGATCACTCTGGGCGTGATGACCAACGGCTACACCCGCCATCCGGCGGTGACCGCCGCGGCGGCGGCCACCGTGAACGAACTGTCCGGGGGCCGGCTCGTCGTCAACCTGCTGGCCGGAGGATCGATGGTGCTGAGCCCGATGGGAATCGAGCGATCTCGCCCGGCCCGGGTAGTAGCCGATGCGTTGCAGGCCATGAGGAGGCTGTGGTCGGGGGCAACTGGCTCACCAGCACAGTCTGAGCGGTGTGCTTATCGACGCGCTGTCGTCGGACCTCTCCGAGAACCTCGCCGTGGTGACCGATTCGCTGCCCATCATCCACGACGCCCAGAGGCCGAGCGGGTAGGCCGCAATGCGTAGGAGTCTTCGCGGTGTGCTCAGCGAGGCCGTGGCCCGAGCGGCCCGTGAGCGCAGCGAACAAGAGCGGGAAACACCGCGCTGCATCGCGGTGAGGCATCACCAAAGCCGCGCGTCTGACGCTCGGCCGTAGCATCTGCTGCCATGGCCTCTCGACGCCTCCACCGCATCTTCGGCCCCGACGGGCGCACGGTGATCATCGCCTTGGACCATGGATTAATCGACGGCCCCTGCGAAGGCTTCGAACGGCCGGCCGAGACCATCTCGGCGATAGTGGCGGGCGGTCCCGACGCGGTGTTGACCTTCTACGGCATCGCCGAGAACTTCGCGGCCGAGTTGAGCGGCGTCGGGCTGATCCTGCGCAGCGACGGGTCCGTGAGCAATCTCGGCTCGCCCAGCACCGGCTCCGTAGGGGAGTTCTTCGGGGCCACCGAGGCGCTCCGGGTGGGCGCCGACGCCCTGGCCGTGACCGCACTGCCCGGTTCGGCGGCAGAAGCGGACACTCTTCGCAACCTCGCCAGCACCATTGGTGAGGCCCATCGCCGGGGCCTGCCCGTCATGGCTGAGATGGTGCCGGGCGGCTTCGACTCACCGCCCGAAATGCGAGGCGCCGACGCGGTGGCCACCGCGGCCCGGCTCGGCGCCGAACTGGGTGCCGACTTCATCAAGGCGCCCTACTGCGAGGACTACGCCCGGGTGACCTCATCGACGTTCGTTCCCGTGGTGATCCTCGGGGGATCCAAGGGCTCGGAGGCCGCCACCCTGGCCAACATCCGGGCCGCCCTAGACGCGGGCGCGGCCGGCGTGGCCATAGGGCGCAACGTCTTCCAGAGCGCCAACCCCACGGCCATGACCCGGGCCGTGGTCGCCGTCGTGCATGCCGACGTCAGCGTTGAGGAAGCCCAAGCCATCCTGAGAGGATGACCTCGGGTGGCCGTTCCCATCATCGGGTGGCCACATCCCCGGTGTTACTCTCACCTTGTGCAGTAATCCTCCACAACTCGGGAGGTTCAGGGACCATGGCGGCAGAACAGTTGCGGATTGACGAGGCCGCCTACGAGAACGACTACAGAGAGCAGTTGGAGCGCGACCACCACGGCAAGACAGCGCTAATGCGCGACGGCAAGGTCGTTGACGTATACGACGATCCAAACGACGCCTACCTGACCGGCTACGAGAGGTGGGGTTTGGGCGGCTTCTCCATGAAGGAGATCGGTCGGGAACCCATCGAGTTGGGCATCTTCTCAGCCAGCCTTGCCTGAGAGCGTCTATTGCGCTCATTTGAAGTTGCCGACATCCTCGTCCACTACGACATCACCATCAGCGGCGGGAAATGCACGATAACTGCTCCCACGCCTGCCCATTGATGCCGCTGCACCCGCACGAACGACCTCATCAGCACCCGCGCCATGGGATCCTGGGGCTGGATGCGGGCACGACGTCGGCCAAGGCTGTGGTCGTCGACGGGGCGGGTGAGATCCTGGCGACTGCGGGGTCGGATCCCATCGCCGTCCGCGCGACTCCCGACGGCGGCCGCGAGCAGGATCCAGAGGAGATCTGGCGGGCCTTGACAACTGCAGGCCGGCGGGCTGTCGACGGGCTCGGATCGAGTGTCCGGGTGGCGGCATCAGCGGTGGCCGCTCAGAGCGGTTCGGTGATTCCGGTGACGGATGAGGGACGCGCCGAGCGGGCCATCACCTGGATGGACACACGCTTCCGGTCCGTGGTTGAGAGCTGGCCCAGCGAGGTGGCGGCAAGGATTCGGGCCGCAAGCGGTTGGTTGCCCACATCCGGGGTCGGCCTGTCAACAATCGTCGGGTTGCAGACTCCGGGTTCGAGCAGCGGCCCGGAAGCGCATTCTGCACCCGTGTCCCGGTGGGCTTCGGTGGACGACTATCTCGTGTTCCGCCTGACCGGGCAGTGGGCCACCAACCCGTCGAACGCAGCCGGCATGCAGCTGATGGAGGTATCGACCCGAACCTGGAGCAACGAGCTGTGCCGGCTCGCCGGCATCGATCCCGGCCAGCTGTCGCCGATCCGGGAATCGGGCGGTCCTGCCGGCGAACTGACGGGTGAGGCTGCGGCTGCGCTGGGGTTGGATGAGGGCACCCCGGTAGTGATCGGCGGCCATGACCAGGCCTGCGCCGCGCTTGGGCTCGGCATCGTCGATCCCGGCGACCTGTTCTTGTCGGCCGGCACGGCATGGGTGCTGACCGCGGTCACCGACCGGGCCGAGGTCGCCGCCCTCCCGCCGTCGTTGAACCTCAGTCCCCACGTGCTGGGTGGGGTGTGGACTGCCTCCGAGAACCTGGGCGGGCTTGGCGCGATGCTGGCTGAGACTCCGCCGGACAGGATCCGGGACGCCTTCGCGACTTGCGGCGCAAAGGTGCGCCAGGCTCTCGATGCGGCTGGCGAGTTGGCCGCCGGGGGCGACGAGTTGATCATGGTGGGGGGCGGGACCCGTTTCGGTGAACTGGTCGACGTGATCGTCGACATCATCGGCCGGCCCGTGGTCCCCGGCCCGAAGCCGCTTGGCCGGCACTGGGTGCGGCCCGGCTGGCCGCAGCAGGCTTAGGGGCCACGCGGATAGGCGGCCGCGAAGGCACGAGGCACCTGCAATCCGACGGCATCGTGGTGCCGAACCTCACCTATCCGCGCACGTCCTTAGGGTGGACGACCGGGGGAGCAGCAACGTGACCAGACCTGTCGTTGTCATCACCATTGGCCGGTCCCACTACCGGCGAATGTTCAGCGACGCCGCTCTGGCCGACCTGGCCGCCGCGGCCGAGGTGGTCCACCACTCCGGAGACGAGCCCGCCTCCAAGCAGGACTTGCTGGCCGTCCTGGCCGAAGCCGACGCTTGCATCACCAGTTGGGGAGTCGCCTCTCTGGATGCCGACGTCGTGGCGGCCGCGCCCCGTCTCGGGCATCTGGCCCACATGGGGGGCAGCGTGAAGCGGTTCGTGTCCGCGGCCGTGTGGGAGCGCGGCATGAGGGTCACCAGCGCCTCGATTGCGCTGGCCCGGGACGTGGCCGAGACCACCTTGGGCTTTATGATCGTGGGCCGCAAGAGGATCTGGCCCCTGGGAAACCACGTGCGCGACGGCGGCTGGCGTGACAGTGGAGCCTGGGACCGCTGGGACGCCCGGGAACTCAGCCGCTCGACGGTGGGGCTGATCGGCGTCGGCAATGTCGGCCGCTATGTGATCGAGCTGCTGGAGGGATTCGAGACGACCATCCTGGCGGCCGACCCCTACCTCGACGACGATGAGGCCCAACGTCTCGGAGTGGAGAGGGTCGAACTGGCAGAGCTGATGGATCGGTGCGATGTCGTGTCGATCCACGCTCCGGCCAACGATCAGACGAGGCACATGATCGATGCCGACCTGCTGGGCCGGCTGGACGACGGCGCGGTGCTGATCAACACGGCCCGGGGCAGCATCATCGACGAGGCGGCCCTGGTCGACGAGCTGGCCACCGGCCGCATCTTCGCCTTCCTCGACGTGACCGACCCGGAACCGCCGGCCCCCGACAGCCCGCTGCGTTCATTGGAGAACGTGGTGGTCACGCCACACATCGCGGGCTGTATCGAGAACTGCCACCGCATGGGAGAGATGGCCGTCGAGGAGGTCCGCCGCTATCTCGCCGGCCGGCCGGCCATCAACGAGGTCCGCCCCGACATGCTCGACCAGATCGCCTAGGTGGCTGGTGTTAAATGGCAATTTGCCACAATTCGCAAGTCGCTGACCTGGGGTTTTGTGATCGCAAAACCCCCATTTCGGGAGTTTGGCACCAGCCACCTAGATCCATTCTTGACGTAGTTGTACCCCTATAGGGCACACAACTACATCAATTTCGGGTTGGCGAGCCTCTCCCGTCAGCTGAGGACGAGGCCGCCGTCCACCTCGATGGCCTGGCCGGTCAGGTAGCGGGCGTCGTCGCTGGCCAGGAAGGCGACGCGGGCTCCCTCGGCAGCGAAACGGCGAGCAGTCGCCGCCCCGATCCCGGTGGCCGAGCCGGTGATGACCACCACTTGGTCCTCGAACCGCCTGATCGGGCGACCCTACCAGCACGGCTAGACCTCGCCCTCGCCTGCGCCGCGTCCGTGCCGCAGCGAAGTCATCCCGACTTCGGCATCGCCAAACGATCCGTCACGACTCGGCAGGCCGCTCGCGGCGGTAGGCGGCCAGCGACGACATGAGTTCCGGCACTCGGTTGATGACCACATTCCATATCGGTCGTGGTTGACGCTGAAGTACTCGTGGGAAATGACGTTGCGCAGTGCTTTGGCCTGCCTTGCCGGCAGGCCGGCGTGCGAGCCTCGGAAGTCCTCCGACAACCGGCTTGCGGCTTCTCCGATGATCTCGAGCTGCCGCTCGACAGCGCTCTGCACGATCCAGTTCCGGTCGTACTCAGCTCGGCCCAACTCCGCGACCTCGGAGAGCCTTCGGCATGCGTCGAGGATGTCGGCCACGCGGTCATGGTCGCTGCGCGTCACAGCGGTATCGCGTCCTCGAACATGGCGATGTGGCTCTCTCGCACGGCTGCCGAATCGACGATGTCGACGGGCTGGCCCAGTAGATCCTCTAGGTCCACTTGAAGCCCGGCAACATCGAAAAGGTCGGCATCGTCCTCAAAGTCCACGAGGAAGTCGAAGTCGCTGCGGTCAGTGTCGTCGCCGCGGGCAACCGAACCGACCAGCGCGATGGATCGAGCCCTGCTGCGCCGCGCTGCTGCGCGGATGGCTGCCTTGCGTTTCAGCACTTCATCACGCCTGCTCACGCTTCTACCCTAACGCCCTGCCGCGTGGCCGGAGACGAAGGAGCGGGCGCCCCGCACCTTCGTCTTGCAGCAAGGGGCCGCGCCGCGGGACGGGCCTGCACGGCCCCGCGGCGAGGCTTCCGCGAAGCCGTGGTCGTCGCGTCGCCGGGCGGGGTTACTCGGTTACCTCGGCGAGCAGGCCGACGATCTCGTGCTCTAGTTCCTGAAGGTCGGCGTCGATCTCCTCCAGCGGGCGGGGCGGCTCGTACACGTAGAAGTGGCGGTTGAAAGGGATCTCGAAGCCGATCTTCGTCTTGGTGTGATCCACCAGGCGTCGGGTACAGCGGCGCAGGACCGTCAACGGGAGAATCACCTTGCGGTACTCGTTGCGCTTGTACGGGCCGCGCAGCAGGTTGCAGATGCCTCAGATGAACCGGGCCAGCTCGTTGTGGGTTCGGGTGTTCACGATGCTGTCGCCTCAGCGATGGGGCCGGAGGCTATCCGGCTGCCAGCGCGGCGAGCACCGGGCCGGCCAGTTCGGGGCGGCAGATCACCAGGTCGGGCAGGTAGACGTCGGGCTGGTTGTAGCGAAGCCTGGAACCGTCGAGCCGGCTAGCGACGCAGCCTGCGGACTTCGCCACCGCCGCCGGAGCGCACGAGTCCCATTCGTACTGGCCGCCAGCATGAACGTAGACATCGGCGGAGCCCCGCACCACGGCCATCGACTTCGCGCCGGCCGACCCCAGCGGCACGACGTCGGCACCGAGCGCGGCGGCCACCGTCTCGGCCTGCTCTGGGGGCCGTGAACGCGACACGACCAGCCGGGGCGGCCCGTCTCGACCTGGGGGAAGCCGGGGAGGGTCGGCCGTTGACAGGGTCTGCCCCAACGCCGGTAGGGCCACGGCCCCCGCGACCGGTCGCTCGCCGACGACCAGGGCCACATGCACCGCCCAATCAGTACGGCCCGGTTCGGAGAACTCCCGGGTGCCGTCGAGCGGGTCGATCACCCATACCCGCTCGGCCTCGAGCCGGGCTGCGTCGTCGGCGCCCTCCTCCGACAGCACCGCATCGGCAGGGCGTGCCGCGGCCAGCTCGCCAGCCAGCATCTCGTGAGCCCGGCGGTCGCCCTCAGCTCTCAGCACGGCCGCGGGCGCTCCGTCGGAGACCAGCCTTTCCCGCAGCTCGATCAGCAGCTCTCCTGCACGGTGGGCGAGGTCTGCCGCCAGCCGGTGATCATGGGCGGTGGGTGTCAGGCCAGCACCGCCGCATCGAGAAGGTCCTGCTGCTCCTGTGCGTGAACCGTGGGGCTGCCGCCCGCCGGGCTGCCCGACTCGGGGCGGCTCACCCTGCGGATCTGGTAGTTGTCGCCGTGGGCTTCGTAGAGCCGTCCCTTGATCCCGTTCCAGGCGCCCATGTTCTCGGGCTCCTCCTGCAGCCAGACGATCTCGGAAGCGTTCGGGTATCTGCGCAGCTCGTAGTCCACCGCGCCGTACGGCCACGGGAAGAGCTGCTCGACGCGGCACACAGCCAGCGGGGCGCTCTTGGTGTCGCGCAGCTCCATGGCCGGGTACGCCACCTTGCCGCTGCAGAAGACCACTCTGGTCACGGCCTCCGGATCGACGGTTCCAGCCTCCGCTCCGGGGTCGCCGAGCACCTCCTCGAACGTTCCCGACGACAGCTCGGCGACCTTCGAGCGGGCGGACTTGGAGCGCAGCAGCGACTTGGGGGTGAACAAGATCAGGGGCTTGCGGACGCGGTGGATCATCTGGCGGCGCAGCAAATGGAAGTACTGCGCCGCAGTCGTGGGCTGGCACACGTGCATGTTGTCCTCCGCGGCCAGCGTCAGGAACCGCTCGATGCGGGCCGACGAGTGCTCCGGACCCTGGCCCTCCATGCCGTGCGGGAGCAGCAGCACGATCCCGCAGTGCTGGTCCCACTTGTCCTCGGCCGCCACGATGAACTGGTCGATGATGATCTGGGCCCCGTTGGCGAAGTCGCCGAACTGGGCCTCCCACATGACCAGGACCTCCGGCTTGGCCACCGCGTAGCCGTACTCGAAGCCCAAAGCGGCGTACTCCGACAGAAGAGAGTCGTAGATCCACAGGGCGGCCTCGTGCGCGCACACGGCGGATAGCGGCACGTACTCCTCGCTGGTCAGGTAGTCCACCAGGGTGGAGTGCCGGTGCGAGAAGGTCCCCCGGCGGCTGTCCTGGCCGCTGAGTCGAACGGGGGTGCCCTCCATCAGCAGCGATCCGAAGGCCATAGCCTCGCCCACCCCCCAGTCGAACTCGCCGCTGCGGAACATCCGGTTGCGCTGCTCGAACTGCCTGGCCAGCTTCGGGTGCACGGTGAAGCCGTCGGGCACGGTGTTGAGAGCCTGGTAGATGCGTTCGGTGGTGACCGAGTCGATGGCGGTGCGGACGTGGGGCATCACGCCCATCGGTTCCGGTGGGCGCCGGGCCCGGATGTTGTGTCCGGGTGCCGCGTCGCGGGTCTCGTCCAAAGCGGTCTGGAGCTGCTCGCGGTACTCGGCCAGGGATGCGTCCACCTCGTCCGCGCTGAGGTCGCCTCGCTTCATCAGTGATTCGGTGTACTGGGTGCGCACCGTGGGCTTGGCGTCGATGCGGCGGTACATCTCCGGCAGCGTGTAGCTGGGGTCGTCGCCCTCGTTGTGCCCGTGGCGCCGGTAGCAGATCATGTCGATCACGGCGTCCTTGGTGAACTTCTGGCGGTAGGCGAAGGCCAGCCGGGCGACGCGCACGCAGGCCTCGGGGTCGTCTCCGTTCACGTGGAAGATCGGCGCGCCGACCATCTTGGCCACGTCGGTGGAGTACTGGGTGGAGCGGGCCGAGTCCGGCGTGGTGGTGAATCCGAGCTGGTTGTTGATCACCAGGTGGACCGTTCCGCCCACGCGGTACCCCCTGATGAGGCTCAGATTGAACGTCTCGGCTACCACTCCCTGGCCCGCGAAGGCGGCGTCGCCGTGGATCAGCAGTGGCATGACCGGGAAGGGTCCGTAACTGCCGTCGGCCGGGATGTTGTCCATCCGCGCTCTTGCCATGCCCACAACCACCGGGTCGACGGCCTCGAGGTGGGAGGGGTTGGCGGCCAGCTCGACCAGCAGGTGCTTGCCCGACGGGCTCTCGTAGGCGCCGATCTGGCCGAGGTGGTACTTCACATCGCCGCTGCCCTGGATCTGGTCGGTGGTTATGGCTCCCTCGAACTGCTTGAACAGCTCGTGGTAGGTCTTGCCCACCAGGTTGACGAGCACGTTCAGCCGCCCCCGGTGGGCCATGCCCATCACCACCTCTGCCAGCGGCGCGTCCGCGGCGCATGTCAGCAGGGCGTCCAGCAGTGGGATGGCCGACTCCGCGCCTTCCAGGCCGAAGCGCTTCTGGCCGACGTACTTGGTGCCAAGGAAGTTGCTGAGGGCCTCGGCCGCGTTGAGCTGGCTCAGGATGCGACGCTGGTCCTCACCCTTGAGCGTGCTGGCGACCCCCTCGATCTGCTCCTGCATCCACCGCTTCTCGTTGGGCTCCTGGATGTGCATGTACTCCACGCCGACGGTGCGGCAGTAGGCATCGCGCAACACGCCCAGCAGGTCTCCGAGCTTCATCCGGCGCGTCTGGCCCACAGTGGCGTATATCCCGGTCTCGCTGCCGGTCAGGAACTCGCGGTCGAGGTCCCAGATAGTGAGCCCGTAGGTGGCGGGGTCGAGCTCGGCGTGCATCACGGGGGCCTCGTCGCGCAGCGGGTTGAGATCGGCGATCAGATGACCCCGCACCCGGTACTGGTTGATGAGCTGGTTGACCTTGGCCTGCTTCTCGAGCATGGCCGCCTCGCGGTCCACCGGGTTGAAGTCCCGCCGCCACTTCACGGCCTCGTACGGGATGTGAAGGGAGCGGAAGGCCTTCCCGTAGAAGTCGTCCTTGCCCAGCAACAGGTCGTGAACCTTCTGCAGGAACAGCCCCGACTCGGCGCCCTGGATGACTCGATGGTCGTAGGTGCTGCTGATCGTCACCAGCTTGCTCACGCCCAGGTCCGCCAGCAGCGAGGGGTCGGCGGCCTCGTACTCGGTGGGGAACGCCAGCGCTCCCACGCCGACGATCGTTCCCTGCCCGGCCATCAGCCGGGGCACTGACTGCTGGGTGCCGATGGTGCCGGGGTTGGTGATGGTGACGGTGACGCCGCGCATGTCGTCGGCGGTCAGCCGGTTCTCGCGGATCTTGGCGATCTGCTCGTCGTAGCGCTCCACGAAGGCGGCGAAGTCGAGCGTTTCGGCGTCGGGGATGCACGGGACCATCAACGAGCGCGTGCCGTCGTCGCGGGCTATGTCCACTGCGATCCCGAGGCCGATGTGATCGGGTCGCACGATCCTCGGCTTGCCGTCCGCGTCGGTGGCGAAGATGTTGTTCATGGCCGGGATCGTGTCGGCGACGGCTCGCACGACGGCGTAGCCGATCAGATGAGTGAACGAGACCCTGCGAACCATCTTGCGGCTGAGGTGGCCGTTGATGACCTTGCGATTGACCTCCAGAAGCTTGGCGGGAACGTCGCGGAAGCTCGTGGCCGTCGGCACGGCCAGACTGGCCTCCATGTTGGAGACGATGCGGGCTCCGGCGCCTCTGATCGGTTCGCCGATGGGCGTGTCGTCGGCGGCCGGTTCCGCCTTCGCAGCGCGCCGCGGCTTGGGCCGGCCTGCGAGCGGCTCGGTCACGCCGGTGGCGGGCACGGGAGGCGCCGTCACGTCTGTGGCGGTGGTGTCGATGGTGGTCCGGGGCGCGGCCGATGGTTCCGGCGGGGCGGCTCCGGCGACCGGTGAATCCGGCGTCTCGCCCTCGAACAGGGCGCGCCAGGCTTCGTCAACCGAGGCTGGGTCGGCCGCCCACAGGTCGCGCATCTCGTCGATGACCCAGGCATTGGCGCCCAGGGCGTCGCTTGGCTCGGTACGGCTCTGGTCGCTCATCGAGGCAATCCTACTTCTTGGCAGTGAACGACGAATAGGTGCGAGCACCTCGCGACAAATCGTTGTGTCTCCCACTCTTGTTCGCTGCGCTCACGGGCCGCTCGGGCCACGGCCTCGCTCCCTGCCTTGCGGAGTTGCCTCATCATTCGCGCCCATTCGCTCGGTCTCTTGGCCGGGATAGGGTCCGCCTGTGCGGGTCGTCACCTGGAACGTCAACTCGTTGAAGGCGCGGCTCGGCCGGGTGCAGCGGTGGATCGAGTCGTTCTCCCCGGATGTGGTGTGCCTACAGGAGACCAAACTCGCCGCCGACGCCTTCCCGGCGCTGGCCTTCCAGGAGTTCGGCTACGACTGCTTCCATCACGGCGAGGGACGCTGGAACGGCGTGGCCGTGCTGAGCAGGGTGGGTCTGTCCGATCCGGTGGCCGGATTCGGCGACGGCATCGACCCCGACCCCGACGCCCGGTTGGCGTGGGCCACCTGCGGAGGGGTGCGGGTGGCGTCGTGCTACGTGCCCAACGGCCGGGCCATCGGTCACGATCACTACCATTACAAGCTCGACTGGTTGAGCCGCCTGCGAGCCTCTCTGGATGCCCAAGCCGATCCGGACTCACCTGTCCTGGTGTGCGGCGACTTCAACATCGCTCCTGCTGATCAGGACGTCTACGACCCGGCCGCCTTCACCGACACCACTCACACCAGCGCCGCGGAACGGGAGCGGCTCTCGAGCCTGCTCGAGTGGGGACTGTTCGATGTGTTCCGTGAGCACCATCGCGATGATGGGCTGTTCACATGGTGGGACTACCGGGGAGGCGACTTCCACAAGCGCAAGGGGATGCGCATCGATCTGGTGCTGGCGACCCGCACGGCCGCCGACGCGGCCAGCTTCGTGCTAATCGACCGCAATGAGCGCAAGGGCCCCAAGGACGACCCGCCCAGCGACCACGCGCCGTTGTTCGTTGATCTAGAGGCCGAGCGGATGGGCCGTGGTTCCCGAGGATCGAGTGAGGCGCGGAGCGAGGCCGTGGCCCGAGCGGCCCGTGAGCGCAGCGAACAAGAGCGAGAATCGGGATGACGCACCGCGGGTTTATGACCGATCCGCGCGACCTCTCGCAAGAGGTCGCTGCGCCGTGCTGACGCCGCTGGACGAGCACGCCCTGCTCGTCTTCTGGACTCAGCTGCTGGTGCTAGTGGTGGCGGCACGGGCCGTGGGCTACGGGATGCGTCGGGTCGGGCTGCCCTCGGTGATCGGCCATCTGGCCGCGGGCGTGATCCTCGGGCCTTCGGTGTTCGGCGCGGTGTGGCCGAGCGGCTTCGAGTGGTTCCTTCCCCACGAGGAGATCTCCTCGGGCGCCCTGTTCGCGGTCACCTGGCTCGGGGTGGCGCTGCTGCTGGTCACAGCCGGGTTCGAGACGGACCTGGAGCTGATACGTCGCTTGGGGCGTGCCGCGGCGCTGGTGACCGGCTTCAGCCTCGTCGTGCCGCTGGCCGGAGGTCTGGTGACCGGCTTGGTGCTGCCCGAGGACTTTGTGGGTGGCGGTGCCGATCGCACCGTGTTCGCGCTGTTCGTAGCCGCGGCGCTGTCGGTGTCGGCGCTGGCCGTGATCGCCCGGATCCTGTCGGAACTGGGGCTGATGAGGCGCGATTTCGGCCAGATCACGGTGGCTGCGGGAATGGCCAACGACGTGGTCGGCTGGGTGATGCTCGCGGTGTTCGCGGGCTTCGCCACCGCAGGCGAGGTGTCGGTGGGGGGCACCCTTCGGACCGTGCTGGGCCTCGCCGCGTTCCTGTTCCTGGCGATGACGCTGGGCCAGCGCGCCATCGATGCGAGCCTGCGGCGGATCCGGCGCGACGGACCCAACCTGCACGGCGCGCTCGGCATCGCAGTGATCACCATGCTGGTGTTCGGGGTGGCCACCCAGGCGTTGGGTATCGAGGCTGTGCTCGGGGCGTTCGTGGCCGGGGTGGTGCTGAACCGCTCTCGTTTCCAGCAGCACGAGGTTGTTCATCACATCGAGTCGCTCACCAACGCCTTCTTGGCCCCGGTGTTCTTCGCCATGGCCGGACTTCGGGTCGATCTCTCCCTGTTGGGTGAGGGCAGTGCGCTGGCCTGGGCCGGGGCGGTGATGGCGGTGGCGATCGTGGCCAAGTTCGCGGGCGCCTTCGTCGGTGCGAGGCTGGCGGGACAGTCGCAGCGGGCTGCGGTGGCGCTGGGTGCAGGCCTCAACGCCCGCGGTGCCCTGGAGATCGTCATCGCTTCGGTGGGGCTGTCTCTGGGGGTGTTCAGCGAGACGGCATACACCGTCATCGTGATCGTGCCCCTGGTGACCTCGGTGTTCGCCGCGGTGAGCCTGCGGTTGGCGGTGCGGGACTGGATGGGGTCTCCTGCGGAGCGCGAGCGCCTCGAGCGCGAGGAGGCCCTCAGCCGGAACCTGGTGGTGCGCTCTTCGCGGCTGCTGTTGGCCTCGAGGGCTGAGCCCGCGTCCATAGCGGCCGCGCAGCTCATGCACTTTGCCTGGCCGGTGCAGGTGCCCGCCACTGTGATCTCAGTGATGCCCGAGAGCCTTGGCGACGGCTTCTACCACTCCGACGGCTCGACCAGACGCCAGTGGCCCGACATCACCATCATCCGCAATGTTCTCGACGGGCGGGACGTAGATCACCGCCAGGTGAAGGCCTCCAGCGCAGCCGGCGCGGTGGTCGCGTCGGCCATAGTGGCGGAGGCCCGCCTTGGGTACGGCGCGATCTGCGTCGGTGTGGCCGGCCGTCATGAGGGCCAGCTGTACTCGCCGATGGTCGACGAGCTTCTGCTGCACTCGCCTCTTCCGGTGGTGATCGTCAGGCGGGCCGATGGTCTGGAGACGCCGCTGCCGGGCGCCTTCACCCGTGCCATCGTGCCGGTGACGGGCACGAGGTCCTCCAGGGCCGCTCAGGAGGTGGCCTTCGGGGTGAGCAGCCAGCTCGGCACCGAGGTGGTGCTGACCCACGTGGTGCAGCGGCAATGGCCGGAGTTGCGGATGCTGCCCAAGCGGCTGACCCGCAGCAAGCTGGCCTCCCGGGTGCTCGGTGAGACCCACAGCGAATCGGCTCGCCCGGTGGTTGATGCGCTCATGGACGCCGCCAGGGTGCGGGGCGAAGAGATGAATGTGGAGGCCCACACCCTGGTCCAGGAAGGCTCGTCACCCGCTTCGACTCTGGTGGCGGTCGCCGAGGAGCAGCAGGCCGATCTGGTGGTGCTGGGCGCGTCGCTGCGCAATGTGGACGGTCGCCCCTTCCTGGGCCACACCGTCGAGACCGTGCTGGAGCGCTGCCCCGCCAACGTCGCAGTAGTAGCCATGCCCCGCGCCGCGTCCGGCTAGCGGCAGCCCGAGCGCACCCTCCTAGCTGCGTCCTCTGCCGTTATGGGGTTTGGGCCGAGTTGTCCAGCGGTGTCCGACTGCGGGGCATTCCCATGTGCATGGAGTTCGAACGTGTCGTGAACAAGGCGCTCGACGTGTGGGTGCCGGAAACTCGGCCGTGGTCGTTGACCTGCCGCGATGCGGGCCGATGCTGTCCTCGTGTACCGAATCTTGTACCGATTCCTGGCATCACTGGCTCGGCTCACTGTGCGGTCAGGCCGCTCGAAGGACCTCGAGATCATCGTGTTGTGCCACCAACTCGCTGTGCTGCGCCGCCAAATCGACCGACCCGTGCTCGGCGACGCCGACCGCAGCTTGCTCGGAGCGATCGCGGCCGCGCTCGCGCGACCGAGCCGAACCGGGTGGCTGGTCACCCCCGACACGCTGTTGCGTTGGCACCGGCGCCGCATCGTCGGGCACTGGACCCAACCACAGCGACCGCCGGGCCGACCGTCGACCTCAGCAGAGATTCGCCGACTCGCACTGCGCCGCGCAGCCGAGAATCCAACCTGGGGATACCGCCGTATCCACGGCGAACTCGCCGGGCTCGGTCACCGCCTCGCTGCGTCCACGGTCTGGCAGATCCTCAACAACGCCGGAATCGACCCCGCCCCCACACGCTCGGAAGTCACCTGGTCGCAGTTCCTGCGGTCCCAGGCCGCCGTCGCCTGCGACTTCGCCACCATCGAAACCGTCACGCTGCGCAGGTTCTACCTGCTGTTCTTCATCGACATCCCCACCCGGACCGTGTACTTCGCAGGGGTCACAGACCACCCCAGCGGCGTCTGGGCCAGCCAAGCGGCGCGGAACCTGTTGCTCCGTCACGGCCACCAACTCGCCGACGCCCGGGCGCTCGTGCGCGACCGCGCCAGTTCATAGACGCCTTCGACGAGATCTTCAGAACCGAAGGCATGAAGATCCTCAAGACGCCTGTGCGCACTCCCGTGGCGAACGCGTTCGCCGAACGCTGCATCGGCACCCTTCGACGCGAGCTCCTCGACCGCACCGTCATCTGGAACCAACGGCAACTCAACAATCTCGTCGTCGACTACATCGATCATTACAACACGCACCGGCCCCACCGTTCACTCGACCAGCTACCACCCGTCGCCACCGACGCTGCATACCAGCCAGATAGACACCTCCAAGTCGTGAAAACGGCCCGCTGTGGTGGACTCATCAACGAGTACCAAAATGCCGCCTGACCAGTCACGACACAGTTTTCGGCACCCACAGGCCTCCGCCCGCGCCTGACGGGGGTCAGCTGGATTATCCAGGAGTCTTGACCGCGTCGGGGAGCGCCTTCAGCCTCATCGGATCCTCTCCGCCTTGCTCACTGCCGGCGGCCACGACCCCTCGGGCATCCTTGTTGACGCGGGTGGAGCTGCCCCGACGGTTGAGCACCTCTCGGGCGGCGTCGCGGACCGGCCCCCACTGGCCGCCCCTGGAGATGAGCACGGACGGTTCCGGCAGCCCCCGCGCGACCCCGCGTGCCTGTTTCGCCTCAGCGGCGAACATCAACAGCGCATGCACCAGCACCTTGCCCGGATCATGTGACGGCGCCCGCTCACCCCTCGGCGGCACCGCCGACGACAACGCCTCCCCAAGCCCCAAAGCGTCAGCAAAACGCCCCAGAACCCACAAACCCCCATGCGCCGCGACCTGATCGCCGCCGCCTGTCACCCTCACATCGCAAGTGCTGCTACAGTCCATCTCGGAGATGCCCCTTCCAGTGGAACCGATACGTTGTCTACAACACGCATCATTCCACATCGAAGGGGCGTTTTCCGCGGACGCAAACCCCCAAACAACAACTCGCGAACGATCAGGGCTAACCGAATAGGGAGATTTGGCCTCCGAGCGCGCCAGCGGGTGGGGCCTCCCAAGTGATCTCGTTCGCATCTTGCATCAGGGTCACATTGCCGTTGGTCACAACTACAGACGTTGCCCTCTCGCCGAGTCTGCATTGCGTCGACATGAGCGGTTCTTGATCTGATGTACTGAGCCACTTCGGAAACTGATCTGAGTTGCTATTGCCTATCCAAACATAAACTACCCCCCTTTCTTCGAGATTCATCGCGAATCTTTCTGGCTGGCTGATGCCAGTCAGACGGGAGAGACTGAGGGTACGACTATCCGAGGACAACACGAGTTCTACAGCATCTTCCCCAATCAATCTCAAGCCGACCACTTCGGTCTGTATTAGAGTCGGAGTCGCGCATATCGTAGCTGGATTCGAGCTACAAGCACCAAGGCTCACCAGCGCCAATAGACCCATCGCAGGAAGTCGCCATTTGTCTGATCTATCTCGCCGCATGGGTTTCAAGCGCATTGCTATACGCGGACAAGAGGACCGCGTGCTCGGCCTTCCACTCTGGCATGAACTGGAGCACAAGATGCTCAGTTGCAGTCTCAACTTCTGCGAGGCATGTATCTCGCGACTCCAAGAGATCCGACAGGTTATCAAACGCTCGATGCTCGATATCCGCTTCGATTGCTATAGGATCTTGGTAGTTATAGCCTTGGTGTTCCATGCACAGGCTCCACTGGCTACCGAGCGCTTGTGCTTCGTCGGTTTGGCTCAGTTCGTCGTACAGTCCATCAACCGCAGACTCAAGGGAAAGACGGGAACCTCATGGCGTTCGGTGCCTCTGCGGGTCTTTCGATAGGATGTGGGCTTGATGGCTCTTGGCATACGTTGATGTCCATCGCAGAACCGTACCCGACAGGAGGATCGTTGGCAAGTTCTCAAGTCGTCTGGAGAAGGTTCCGGGCTGGAGCGCTTCATTGAACCCCATCAATCCGAGTCCCGCTGACCGCCACCGCGCTAGGCCCCTGCATGGTCGTGCTGCGCCGCGTACGCGACCACATGCTCGCCCCGACATCGCCACTGGCCTAGTCGCTGCAATCGCCCGATCTCATGAGGCCGTTGGTCATCGCTCACCGGACATGTCCCCGCGACGAACCCGAGAACAGCCTCGCCGGCGTAGCCGAAGCACGCAGGCAGGGGGCCCACGCTGTCGAGGTGGATGTTCGCCGCACTGCCGACGGCGCTCTGGTGCTGATGCACGACGCCTGGCTGTTTCGCACCACACGATGGCCAGCACGGCTCGAATGGGTGAGCGCGGCCAGAGTAGCCCGCATCGGTCTTCGAAGTGGAGGAACGGTGCCAACCCTGGCCGAGGCGCTGGTGGCGTTGGGTCCGTCCACAAGGATCGCCATCGACGTCAAGGATCCGGGCGCGGCCAACGCAATCGTCTCCGAAGTCCGACGCCATTCGATGCTGCGCCGGGTGATGCTGTGGTCGCGGTACGAGGCTGTTGTTCGCACCGCAGTGCGCGAGGCTCCGCAGATGGAGGCGTCGCTGCTACGCGACACCCATAGCCCGTCCGAGCTGAACCTCTTCCTGGCCGACGCCGCCGGCTGTGAGGCTGGAGGCGTCTCCGCCCATTGGTCGCAGATCACGCCAGCGCTGGCGAAGCGCTGCCGAGATGGAGGCATGCGCCTGTATTCGTGGTGCCGCACTCAGGCCATTGACCCTTCCAAGCTCGCCCTTCTCGACGGACTGGTCACCGACTGGCCCGCGGCTGGCCGGGCCGCGGTGGCCTCACTGCCCGAAGAAGGCTCTGAGACCCCTCCCGCGCACCACTAGAGGCGGGTCGAAGCCGCGCTCCCACAGGCGGCCTACGAAGAGCCGCCAGCAGAGCCACAGGAAGGCAACGAACAGCAGGCCCCCCGCGGCGGTGCGTGCGAGCACTTCGAGCCAGCTCGCATCGGACAGGTCGTTGCCGGCCACCCAGGCGGGCCCGCCCCACGAGAGGTCGAGTTCAGCCCCGGCACTGAATCGGGCGTACAGGAACCACGACACGAGCCGGCCGAGGCCGTAGAACATGAACCCCCAGTACAGCATCAACAAGGCGGGCTCGGGCAGGCGCAGCCGCCGATGCAGCCATCCCCAAACACGGGGGTCGGCCGCGATCACAGTGTTGCGAAAATACTCCCGGCTGAGGGTGCGTCTGGCCGTGAGCACCACGACGACGAGCCAGAAGAAATCCCACACGCCCCCGAGGCTCGAGTAGTAGGCGGCCGCGTCTCCGTAGGGTCCGACAGCCGCCGCATGCTTCCACATGTTGATGCTGACCGGCTCAGTCGAGAAGGGGAAGAAGATCATGACGCCTGCCGAGTCGGACACGTCGGTGGCCACATGGGCCCACTGCCCTATCACGATGCCCGACGCCCAGCTGCGGCTCTTGGTGACCGCCAGAATCAGCACCCCGAAGACGAAACCGAAGATCAACGAATGGGTGAATCCCACACCGGGCCAGCCTCTGTGGAACCGTGCCGGGTCGTCCGCCGCGTACACCAGGCTCTTGGTGAACAAATCTGGCAGCAGGGTGCCGAGCACCACCGCCAGGAATGAGGCCTTGACCCCCGACGTGGCGCTGGATGAAATAGTTCTCAAATTCGTGGGCGGCCCAGCTCATGGTTTGGCCCGTGCCACTATGCGACGGCAAGCGCTCGGCATGCCATGCAGGATCAACAGCAGACAAAGAGGGCCGACAATCCAGTTGAGCACCGCTGCCTTCAGCGTGAAGCCAAGGGCCACGTAGGCAATGAAGGCGACCAAGATCTAGGCCTTGCCGGGCGGGTCTGGGGACCTGGCCGAGGCCACCCCGTCTAGTGCTCGGGCCACAAGTCCTGATCGCCTCATTGGACGGCGACACGGACCGGCTCCTGCCGAGCGCCGGGCGGCGGTCCCAGTGACATCGCCGGGTCGACGCCAATCTCACGCAGGAAACGAGAGTAGGCGTGACAGGTCTCAAGGCGATAGTTGACCCCAGGCCCGCGTCGAACCCGATCCCACAACTGCAACACCGCACCGCCAATCAGCGACGTGTTGGTCATCGCTGCGTCAAGTGCAGAAGTACTGTCAAACACAATGAGATCACGACCCTGGACTCCTGTGCGGCCAACTGTGCCGGAATGCGCTCCCAATCGTAGCAGTATTGAAGGAGCCGGCGCCTCAAGGCAGACGGACTGGAAACCTACAATCAGACGATCCCGAACCTTGAGATCAGCCGGCCTCTAGGCCACCGGCGAGCGCTTCGCGGGGGTGTGGTGCTCTATGACGGCGGGTTCAGCGCCAGCTTCGGCGACCGTCTCAGAGCCGTGCCGATCCATCGGCTCTGAGACTCGCCCCCGTGACCCGCGATTGCATGGTCCATCGAGATGACCGTCAGCGGTCTCGGCGGGATCGGAGTTCTTGGCGGGCTCTGGCGAGGGCCTCTCGGGGGTCGACGGCGCCGGGGCCGGGGCCGGCTGCCTCGGTGATCGCCTCCAGCCATGGCGACGGGTCCCTATCGACAGTTTGGCCTCCCAGGTCGCGCCGGTCGCACCACAGGATGTGCAGCTCCTGCTCGGCCCGGGTGACCGCGACGTGGAGCAGGCGGCGCTCCTCGGCGCGGGCCGCGGCGGTGCGGGCGTGGGCGATGGGGACGAATCCGTCCTCCATGCCCACGAGATGGACGATGGGCCACTCCAGTCCCTTGGCGGCGTGGAAGGTCATCAGATCGACGCCGTCCCACGATGCCGTCAGGCGGCTGTCGGCCCGCAGCGCGGTGGTGAAGGAGTTGACGGTGGAGTCGGGGTCGAGGGACAGGTGGTCCTCGGCGAACTCCAGGAAGGCCTCGACGTTGGCTCGGGCCTCAGGGGTGTCCAGGGCGACCATCCGCCCAGGATCCGCACTGGTGTCGACCGGGTCGCGAAGCCACTGGCGAGTGTCGGCCACGCAGGCGACGAGGCGTGCGCCGGGGTTCCAGGCCCCCAGCACAGCCGCGATCTCCGGCCGGCGGATCAGGCTGGCCTCGGCCGCCGCGGCGACCGGGATGTTCTGGCGCACCAGCGCCCTCCGGAGCGGTTCGAGCTGTGCGTTGGTGCGGGCCAGTACCGCCTGACGGCGCCAAGACGAGCCCGGCCGGTGGCGCTGTCTCACCGCCCGGGCCAGCACCGCGGCCTCGTCGCCTCCGTCGCAGACGGTGACCGTGGGGTCATCGCCCGATGGCCGCGCCGCGGGTTGGGGCGCTCGGTCCAGGATCCGGCCCGCCGCGGCCAGGACTTCGGGGGTGGACCGGAAGTTGGTGCGCATGTGCAGCACTGCGCAACCCGGAAGGTGGTCGCCCACGCTGTTGATCAACTCGGGATCGGCCCCGTTCCATCCGTAGATGGCCTGGTCGGGATCGCCGACCACCACCAGCGTCGAGTCCGGCCCCAGCCACGACTTCAGCAGAGCGAACTGCAGCGGGTTGATGTCCTGGAACTCGTCGACGAGCAGGTTCTGATGCAGCCACCGGTGAGCCGCGGCGTGCGTGGGCTCAGTCGCCATCAGCTCCCCCGAGCGGGCCAGAACGTCGTCGAAGTCGAGCAGCCGGCGCTTGCGCTTGGCCGATTCGTAGTCGGCGTAGATCTGGGCGAAGCGGTCGGCTCGGCCCGTCGGGGGACGGCGACGAGCGGCCCGTGCCGCCGACGGGTACTTCTCGGGTGTCACCAGCCGGGCCCGGCACCAGCCGATCTCGTTGGCGATGTCGGTCGCCGCTGCTCGCTCGGCGCGGGGCCGAAGTTCGGCGATCAGGCCTGCGATGCTCTCGAGGATCCTGGGAGGGCGTCTGCCGGAGTCGGCGGCATGGCGGCGCAGCTGGGCCAGAGCGATTGCGTGGAAGGTCCCGGCCCTAACCGCGTCATTGAGGCCAAGGGTTCGCAGACGGGATCGGAGCTCGCGCGCCGCCCGGCGGGTGAAGGTCACCGCCAGGGTGCGCCTCGGGTCGGCGTGGGCCTCGCCGGACTGCCAGGCGATGCGCCGGGTGAGGACCCGGGTCTTGCCCGAGCCGGCTCCGGCGATGACGCACAGAGGTGATGCCCGGGTCGTCACCGCGTCGCGCTGCTCTGCGGTGAGGCCTGCCAGCAGCGGATGCTCCGGGTCGGTCACCACCCGACCCTAGAGGTTCGGCGCGCAGCCGACCGGTACTGTCTGAGTCGGTGTTCATGATCGACGAGGTCCGCTTCGAGCGGCTGGTGGGCGAGGCTCTCGACTCGTTGCCGCCCGCCCTGGGCGAGATGATGGAGAACATCGTGGTGGTGGTGGAGGACGCCCACCCCGACGAGGACCTCCTCGGGCTCTACGAGGGCGTTCCCCTGACAGAGCGGGAGGACTACGGCGGGCTGGCCATGCCCGACCGGGTGACCGTGTACCGGGCGCCGATCTGTGAGATCTGCGACAGCGAGGACGAGCTGCTCGACGAGATCATGGTCACCGTGGTGCACGAGGTGGCCCACCACTTCGGCATCGACGACGAGACCCTGCACCAACTCGGCTGGGACTGACCGCGCTCGCTCAGGGCAGGCGGGGGAAGCGGCTGCGGGGACCGGCTTCAGCCCAGTCCATGTGGTTGCGGACGTACTCGTTGGCCGCGTCGCGCGCCGGGTTGTAGTCCCACGAGTTCCCGGATCCAGACTCGACGGCGGCGTGCAGGACCCGCCGGGAGCGCTGCGAGTGGAGCACACGCTGCCGGATGGCGTCACCGTCCCAGCGCTGGGCGGTCTCGGCGGCGAAGGCGTCGGCCAGAGCGGCGCAGCGGGGGTCGTCGGCCAGGTTGGTCCGCTCCAGCGGATCGGCCTCCACGTCGTAGAGCAGCGGGGGGTCGGTCTCGCAGTGGATGTACTTGTGGCGACCCCGCCGGATCATGAACATCGGATGCGAGGTCATCTCGGCCGTGTACTCACCGGTGGTCTCGTCGTTGGCGTCGTCGCCGCCGGCCGCGAGCTCCCAGAGGCTGCCCCCCGCGAGCGGTGCGCCGAGCTCGGGCCAGGCCCCCCCACCGGTCGCGATGTCGAGCAGGGTGGGCAGCAGGTCCAGGTGCGAGCAGACGTTGGGCACCGAGCGGTTGGCTACCCCCGGCCCGGCCATGATCAGAGGCACCCGGACCGAGCGCTCGAAGAACGACATCTTGAAGAACGTGCCCCGGTCGCCGAGCATGTCGCCGTGGTCGCTGGTCACGATGACCACGGTGCTGTCGAGGCGTCCGGTCTCCTCCAGCACCCGCACGAGTCGACCGATCCACGAATCGAAGTAGCTCGTGTTGGCGTAGTAGCCGTGGCGGGCGTTGCGGCACTGATCGGTGGTGTAGCCGATCGTGTCGGCCTCGATGCCGCGGCGGATGCGCCGCGTGTGGGGGTCCAGCGCGTCTTCGGACATGGGCTCGGGCAGATCGATGTCGTCGTGGTCGTACAGGTTCCACCACTCCGGGCGGGCCACGTAGGGGTCGTGGGGGTGGATGAACGACGCCACCATGAAGAAGGGCCGCTCATCGGCGTCGCGGGCCAGGTCGTAGAGGCGGCGCACCGCGGCGTGCCCGACCTCCTCGTCGTAGTCGATCTGGTACGTGGCCAGCGCCTGACCGGCCTCCGACAGGCTGTCCATGTTGTGGTACCACTTGCCGATCCTGGTGTCGGGCTCGTCCCAGTTGGGGGTCCAGGCGAAGTCGGCAGGATAGATGTCTGTAGTGAGACGCTCGTCGAAGCCGTGGAGCTGGTCGGGTCCCACGAAGTGCATCTTTCCCGAGAGGCAGGTGCGGTAGCCGGCCAGCGTCAGGTAGTGGGCCAGGGTGGGTACCGACGCCGGGAACTCGGCAGCGTTGTCCCAGGCCCCGATGGCTGACACCGGCTGGCCCGAGAGCATCGAGAAGCGAGCCGGGGCACATAGCGGCGAATGGCAGTATGCGGCGTCGAAGCGGGCTCCTCGCTCGGCGGTCGCCTCCATTGCCGGCGTGCGTGCGTACGGATGGCCGTAGGCCCCGGTGAAATGGGGTGCGAGCTGGTCGGCCATGACGACCAAGATGTCGGGCTGGCTCATCTCCAGAAGCTAATGGACGTCCGCTTGGGATGGGGCTGGCCGACGATCCGCGCGCGGCAGGTTCCCCATATGTACGTTGCGGCTGTTGAGCCGACTTCGTTGGATCAGGAGCACGCCGTGAACCTCAGAGCTGGTACCGCCCGGGCCCGTCCGTTCCGATCGGACACCCCCGGAAGCACTTACCGACGCCGAACCCTCAGCCTGCTCGCGGTTCTGACCGCGGCGGTACTCCTGGCGACGTTGACAGCGCCCTCGACCGCTCTGGCCCAGGCCGAGGAGCCGGTCGACCGGCCGGCGCTGCTGGAGCTCTTCATTGCAACCGACGGCGATACATGGAGTCGGAGCGACAACTGGGGCTCGAGTCTGCCGCTGGATCGGTGGTACGGAGTGAGCACCGACAGCACCGGCCGGGTGGTGAGCCTGGTCCTGCCGTCCAACGGGCTCTTCGGGACAATCCCGGCCTCCATCGGCAGCCTGACCAGCCTCGAGAACCTCGATCTCGCAGGCAACGATCTGTACGGGCAGATGCCCGCCCAGATCGGCGATCTGGTCAACCTCACCCACCTGGACCTGAATAGCAACCGGCTGGACCGCCAGATCCCTCCCGAGATCGGCGAGCTCGTCGGCCTGGAGGTACTGGATCTCAAGCACAACCTGCTGTTTGGTGCCGTACCCGCAGAGATCGGCAGCCTCGGCAGGCTCAGGATCCTGGATCTGCGAGGCAACGGACTCTCCCGCCAGCTGCCCGACTCGCTCGGCGGGCTCTCCAGCCTCACCCGCCTGGTGCTGAGCGACAATCGGCTGTCCGGCGAGATTCCGGCTGAGCTGGGAAGTCTGGACAGCCTCGTGTGGCTGGACATGAGCCGCAACTCGCTGTCGGGGGAGATCCCGCCCGAGATGGGCGATCTTGCCAGCCTGACCTGGCTCGATCTCAGCGTCAACCGTCTGTCGGGCCAGATTCCAGCCGAGCTGGGCCGGCTGTCGCAGCTCAGGACGCTCAGCCTGTGGCTCAACGGGCTGACCGGAGAGATCCCGCCGGAGTTGGGCGACCTCGCCTCGCTCGACGACCTGGGCCTCAGCAGCAACGATCTGTCCGGCACGATCCCGCCCGAACTGGGAGGGCTGGCCGCGCTGCAGCGCCTGCGGCTCGGTCACAACCGTCTGTCGGGGTCCATACCAGCCGAGCTGGGTGGTCTGCGCGCCCTGCAACACCTGCGGCTGGAGGACAACCAGCTGTCGGGGTCGATACCTGCTGAGTTGGGCGGTCTGCGCTCTCTCAGAGATCTGTGGCTTGACGGCAACCGTCTGTCGGGCTCCATTCCCACCGAGATCGGCGAACTGCGCCTGCTCCAGACGCTGAAGCTCCACGACAACCGGCTCTCCGGCGCCATCCCGGCCTCGCTCGGCGGCTTGGCCCGCCTGGAACAGCTGCGCCTCGACGGCAACGAGCTGTCGGGGGAGATACCCGCGACTCTGGGTCGCCTCTCCCGGCTGGAAGACCTCAGCCTCGCCGGCAACTGGCTTCACGGTTCGATTCCCATTCATCTCGCGAGCCTCACCGATCTCCAGCGGCTGAGCCTGAACAACAACGAACTGTCGGGGCCCATCCCCGACGGCATAGGTCGCCTGAGGAGGCTCACAGAGCTCGACCTGCACAACAACTCGCTCTCCGGGGCTATCCCTGCGGGGATCGGCTCGCTCACGGAGCTCAGAAGCCTGAGGCTCCAGAACAACCGTCTATCGGGGGAGATCCCGGACGCCGTCGGCGGGTTGGAGGATCTGAGGGTGCTCGACCTGAGGGGCAACCGGCTTTCGGGCGCCATCCCCGACAGCATCGGACGCCTCTCGAACCTGGTCCAGCTGAGGCTTGGAGACAATCTGCTGACCCATCAGATCCCCGAGTCGTTGGGCCGTCTCGGCAACCTCGAGTGGCTGGACCTCAGTCGCAACTCGCTGTCCGGGCCGATCCCGCCGGGTCTCGGCGACATCGCAGGCCTGGAGGCCCTGTACTTCAGCTTCAACTTCCTGGACGGGGAGATTCCCGCAGAGCTTGGCAAGCTGTCCAACCTCAAGATCCTCAGGCTCCGCTGGAACGAGCTCTCGGGTGAGATCCCCGCCGAGTTGGGCGACCTGGGCAGTCTCAAGCAACTGAACCTGTGGCACAACAGTCTCACCGGACCGATTCCGGCCGAACTAGGCCGCCTCACGAGCCTGACGCGGCTCGACCTCGACGACAACGAGCTGTCCGGGGAGATCCCCGCAGAGTTGGGCGACCTCGCGCTCCTGACCGAGCTCTGGCTGAGGCGCAACGATCTCTCAGGGGGCATCCCGGCCGAGCTCGGCGGCATGACGGGACTCAGGCGGCTGTACCTCGACGGCAACCGGCTCACCGGTGGGATTCCCGTCCGGTTGGCGAACCTGGCGAGCATCGAGCGGATTTGGCTCCAGGACAACGAGCTCTCGGGCGCGATCCCATTTGAGCTGGGCCAACTGACAGAGCTGGAACAGATATTCCTGGGCGGCACCAACTCGCTGAGCGGGTGCCTTCCTTCGGAGTGGGAGTCGCTCGACACCCTGGCCGACGATCTCGACACGCTGGGCCTGGAGTTCTGCGTCGCCTCGTAGTGGCCAGGCGTGGCCCCTGCCGGTTCATGGATATATAGTCTCCGTCGACCACCAAGACCGGGGAGCTCGGGACAGCCGGGCTGAGAGGGCACCCACGCAATCGCCGCGGTGTCGACCCGCCGACCTGATCTGGGTAATGCCAGCGGAGGAAGGCCCATGGATCACCAACCCCAACCAACTTCGTTTCACCCGAGCGCGCCACGTCGCACGAGCAGTCGACGGATCTGGGCATTGGCTGTTGCCGCAGCCGCGTTAGCCGTGTTGGCCGCGGCGTGCAGCGGTGGCCGCTCCGATGACCTCGAGGATCTCTCGGGCACCACGGTGACGCTGCTCACCCACGACTCGTTCTACGTCTCGCCCGAGACGTTCGAGGCGTTCACCGCGTCCTCCGGCATCGTGGTGGAGCAGCTCGCCTCGGGCGACGCCGGCGCGCTGGTGGCTCAGGCATGCCTGACGGCCGGCGAGCCGCTGGGCGACGTGCTGTTCGGAATCGACAACACGTTCCTGCAGCGAGGTCTCGACTGCGGCATCTTCGAGCCCTACACGTCGCCCGGTCTCGGGGGCGTGCCCGACCATTTCGAGCTCGACGGAGAGCACCGAGCCACTCCCATCGACTTCGGTGATGTGTGTCTCAACTATTGGGTCGACGCCTTCGATGGCTCGCCGTCGCCGCCCGCTTCGCTCGACGATCTGATCGACCCCGCCTACGCCGGCATGCTCGTCGTGCAGAGCCCGGAGACCTCGTCGCCGGGACTGGCTTTCTTGCTGGCCACCATCGCCCGTTACGGCGAAGGCTGGGAGGACTACTGGGCCGCGCTGCGCGACAACGGTGTGTCGGTCACCGCGGGCTGGGAGGACGCCTACTACGGCGAGTTCACCGCCGGCGGCGGCAACCGGCCGATCGTCGTGTCGTACGCGTCGAGCCCGCCCGCCGAGGTGATCTTCGCCGACCCGCCCGTCGACGAGCCGCCCACGGGGGTGGTCACCGCCAGTTGCTACCGCCAGATCGAATTCGCCGGCGTGCTCGCCGGCGCCGACAACCCCGGCGGCGCCCAGGCCCTGATCGACTTCATGCTCACGCCGACGTTCCAGAACGACGTCCCGCTCAACATGTTCGTGTTCCCGGTCATCACAACGGCCACCCTCCCAGTCGCGTTCGTCGAGCACGCTGAGATCGCGGACGATCCATTCATTCTCGAGCCCGCCCAGGTCGAGGCCCAGCGCAACGCCTGGACGGACCGGTGGGTGGAAATAGTCCTGCGCTGAAATCCCCCCCCGGGCTAAGCAGTCATGCCCGCTCTTGTTCGCTCCGCTCACGGCCGCTCGGGCCACGGCCTCGCTGACCGCCTCGCCAGGATCCTCACGAATTGCCGCCCATCCGCTCGGCCTCTGGGACCATGACTGCCCCGGCCCGGATCGCCAGGGGTGGCGTATCCGCGCTGCCCGCCCTGGCGGTGGGCGCGTTCATGGTTCTGTTCTTTGCCTGGCCGATCACCGGGGTAATCGCCCGAGGTCTCGGCGGGACGAGTCCGGCGAGCCTGCTGAGCGAAGTCCTCAGGTCGGGTTCGCATCGCTCGGTGATCTGGTTCACCGTGTGGCAGGCGGCCGTGTCCACGGTCCTCACGGTGGCTGTCGCTCTACCTGCGGCGGGGGCTATGGCCCGGTTGCGCTTCCGGGGGCAGCGTCTGGTGCGAGCGCTGGCGACCGTGCCCTTCGTGCTGCCCACCGTGGTCGTGGCCGCCGCGTTCGAGGGCTTGTTCGACCGGTTCAGCCTCGCGGGCGGCGGTGGGGTGAGCCTGCGCCACACGGTGTGGGCCATCCTGCTGGCCCACGTGTTCTTCAACTACGCCGTCGTGCTCCGAACGGTCGGCGCGCACTGGGCGAACCTCGACGCCCGGGTGGAGGATCAGGCCCGGGTGCTGGGCGCCTCACGGATCCAGGTCTTTCGCAAGGTCGTACTGCCCCGCCTGGCGCCGTCGGTAGCCGCGGCGTCGGCCATCGTCTACCTGTTCTCGTTCACGTCCTTCGGTGTGGTGCTGATACTGGGAGGACCGGCCCGGGCCACAATCGAGACCGAGATCTACCGCTACGCCATCGTCCGGCTCGACCTCTCCACCGCTGCGGCCCTGGCCGTGGTGCAGTTGGCCGCGGTGGTTGCGCTTGTAGCAGTATCGAACGCACTTGAGCGGCGGCGCGCCGCGATCGAACCCGCCTCTTCACCTGCGGCCGCGCCCCGACGCAGAGGCCCCGGCCTGGTCGCCAACCTGGCGGTGATGGGGCTGATCCTGGGCCTGCCGCTTACGGTGCTGTTGGAGCGGTCGTTCGCGGCGGGCCGCAGCGGCGGCTACACGGTGCGCAACTACACAGCCATGGCTGAGCGCGTCAACCTGCTGCCGGACACGGCTCTGGCCGCCCTGCGGAACTCGCTTGCGTTCGCGCTTCCCGCAGCCGCGCTGGCGCTGCTCGTGGGCGGGACGGCCACGCTGGTGGTGTTGCGGTCAGGCTCTCGCAGTACGCGGGGTCTGGGCCGGGCTTTCGACGTCGGTCTGACCCTCCCGCTGGGCACCTCCGCGGTCACGGTCGGATTGGGGTTCCTGCTGGTGCTCGACCGCCCGCCCATCGACATCCGAACCTCGGTGATCGTCGTGCCGATCGCCCACGCACTGGTTGGGGTTCCCTTCGTCGTGCGAACCCTGGTGCCGATGCTGCGCACCGTGAATCCTCGAGTTCGAGAGGCTGCGGCCGTGCTCGGCGCCTCGCCCCGTCGGGTGCGCCGCGAGGTGGATCTTCGGGTTGCGGCCCGGGGCGTCGCGGTCGGCGCCGGGTTCGCCTTCGCGGTGTCGCTGGGGGAGTTCGGGGCGACGTCGTTCATTCCGCGCCGGCCCGAGACGCTCACCGCGCCGCTGGCCCTGTTCCGGCTGCTGGGCACTCCCGGCGAGGCTCTGCGGGGTCAAGCCATGGCGCTAGCGGTCGCCCTCATGGCGCTCACCGCTGTGGCAGTCTTCGTCATGGACATGTGGGGCGACACCCGCAGGGGGGCCTTCTGAGAGGCCGAGCGGATAGACAGCAGACCATGACGGTATTCGAGAGGCTCCGAGCGAGGCCGTGGCCCGAGCGGCCCGTGAGCGCAGCGAACAAGAGCGGGAAACACCACGCTGCGCAGCGGGGCGCTGGCACCAAACCGCGGGGCTTCTAGATGCTGACGGTCAGCGACGCCACGGTCTCGTTCGGCCGGGTCACAGCCCTCGACGGGGTCGACCTCGAGGTGGCGACCGGCGAAGTTGTGGCCATCCTCGGTCCGAGCGGCTGCGGCAAGAGCACGCTGCTGAGGGCGGTGGCCGGCTTGCAGCCCCTGGACTCCGGTGGGGTCCGCTGGGACGGTGAGGACCTGGCCGGGCTGCCCGTGCATCGCCGCGACTTCGGGCTGATGTTCCAGGAGCACGCGCTGTTCTCCCACCGGGACGTGGCCGCCAATGTGGCCTTCGGGCTGCGGATGCAGAAGATGGACGCCGCTAGCCGGAGACGGCGCGTGCGCGAGGTTCTGGGTCTGGTGGGGCTGGCGGGCTTCCAGGAGCGGCAGATCGCCACATTGTCGGGGGGCGAGGCCCAGCGGGTGGCGCTGGCCCGCTCGCTGGCGCCCGAGCCCCGCCTGTTGATGCTCGACGAGCCCCTCGGCTCGCTGGACCGGCCCCGCCGCGAGGAGCTCACCGAGGAGCTCAGGCATCTGCTGCGGCGCATTGGTGTCACCGTCCTGCACGTGACCCACGACCACGACGAGGCCTTCGCGGTGGCCGACCGGGTGGCGGTCATGCAGTCCGGCCGCGTCTCCAGGATCGGCACTCCCGCCGAGATCTGGCACGATCCCCGCCACGCCACAGTGGCCCGCTTCCTTGGACACGCCAACGTGGTAGTGGTGCAGGACGGGGGCTTCGTGCCGTGGGGTCGCTTGCATGTCCCGGAAGGCCCAGCAGTGCTGCGCTCCGACGCCTTCCGCCGCCTGGACGAGCCTCCGCTTCCGGACACCGACGGCACCCTCACGGGAATCGTCACCGACATCCGCTTCCGGGGCGATCGCTATGAGCTGATCCTGCGGACGGACCCAGGCGACTTCGAGCTGCTGGTCCGCGACCCGCGCCCGGCAGCGAGTGGCGATCAACTCCACTACGCCATCGATCCTGCTGCCGTAGTATCTGTCGGCTCGGGGTGAACTGAGAGGCCGAGCGGATAGGCGCAGCGGATAGTGGTCGCGCAACGACGTCGACAGCGAGGCCGTGGCCCGAGCGGCCCGTGAGCGCAGCGAACAAGAGCGGGAAGCAGATTGGATCGTCAGGTGGCGGGGCGGGGGCGGGACAGGCGTGCTGTGAACCAGGCGCCCGCGGCCGCAGCCACCAGCACCAGGCCGGCGATGCCCGAGTAGTGGCTCAGCAGCTGGAAGCCGAGCAACTCGACCAGCGCACCGGACGACAGCCCGCCCACCGCGCCCCCGGTGATCATGACGAAGTCCGCCCCGCCCTGAACCTCCACTCGCTGGTGAACCGGGAACGAGTTGGTGAGCAGCGCGCTGCCCGCGATGAGCCCGAAGCTCCAGCCCACCCCGATCAGCGTAAGACCGCTGAACAGCCCGGCGCTGTGCGCGGGGTCGGTGTGTCCGGCCAACTCCGCGCCCAGGAACAGGATCAGCCCCCCGAGCGTGATCACCGTGTGCGTTCCCACACGGTCGACGAGCCATCCCACGATCGGCGAGAAGGCGTACATCCCGATGATGTGAAGCGAGATCACCTGGCCGATCACTGCGAGGTTCTGGTCTCCGCTGGTCATGTGCAGCGGCGTCGCGGTCATCACGGCCACCATCACCATCTGCCCCACCAGCATGGCCAGCAGGGCGAGGCGGGCTTCGGGCATGGCCATGATGCGCCGGCACACCGTCGCGGGTGATGCCGGGCGGGGTGCCTCCAACCCGATCGTGCCCAGCACTTCCAGCGGGTCGGGCCGCAGCCCTGTGTGCGTGATGGTGAGACCGGCCAGGAACATCGCAGAACTCAGCACGTAGGGGCCGGCCAGCTCGGGAAGGCCGATGAATTGCGCAAGATCCGCGACCGGCCCCAGCGCGATCGTCGGTCCGGCCGCCGCGCCGAAGGTGGAGGCCCACACCAGCATCCCGATGGCGCGGGCCCGCCGGTCGTCGGGGGCGAGATCGGCCACCGCGTAGCGGGCGGCCAGGTTGGTGGCCTGGCCCGCGCCGACCCCGATGATTCCCAGAACCACCAGCGGATACAGGCTCAACACGGCTGCCAACAGGGCGGTCATCGCGCCCGCTGCGCCGAGCCACCACCCCGCGACCAGGCCTCGCCTCCGGCCCAGGCGGGCCATGCGGCGGGACAGGGGAACGGCGGCCGCCATACTGCCCAGCGACATCGAGCCCGCGGCCAGCGTGGCCAGCGTCTCGCTGCCGGTTATCTCCTCGGCGAGCACCGCCGAGGCCGCGAACGACGATGCCATGGCGGCGGTCGAGGGGATCACCGAGACCATCATCACGGTGAGCGTGCGACGCTGGACCCCGGGGCGGTCGTACGTTGTGGCCGGCGCCTCCGAGGTCATGGGCTCGCGACCGGGCGCAGGCGATCCATCGGCACCGCGCCGGGGTGAGCTTCCAGGCGCATAGGCACATGGGGCATGCCCCAATCGTCGAAGGGCTCATCTGCCGGCGAGAAGCCGAGCTCGGCGTACCAATCCGCCAGCCGAGCCTGGGCGTCGAGAGTCCAGGGGCCGCGGGTGGTTTGCACCAGGTGGTTGACGAGCAGCCCGCCCAGACCGTTCTGGCGTGCCTCGGGGTGGGTGACCACCCGGCCGATCTTCGTTCCACCGCCTGGAGCGGCGAGTCCCCGAGCGTAGGCGGCAATCGGCAACTCGGGTCGGTCTGCGCTTGTTCCGGGAACCCAGACATGGCGGGTGGCCGGCTCGGCGTCGCGGCCGTCGAGTTCGGGGTAGGCGCATTCCTGTTCCACCACGAACACATCGATGCGCAGCCTCACAATGTCGTGCCACTGGCGTGCTGTCATCTCGGCGAAGGCACGATCCTCGATGAAGGCCACCGGCCGACGCTATCCCAACGGTAGGCCATCGGATAGCTCGGCGGATCACCACGCCACACCGGTTTGGCATGCCAGCAGCAGTCTCGTCAGCGAGTCGAGCCGGATTGCTGAGGACAGGATGATCCTCCTACGCAGGAGACTGAGTCCCGACCCTGGTGACTCCTTGTAGCTCAGCGGATAGCCACTTCCACGCCCGTCGAAGGGAGGCCGCTAGAGTCGCCCGTCGTTGGACGGGCGGGGAGTGTGCAGTTTGGTGACGGTCCCCCAGATCAAGGGCTCGACGCCTGTAGGGGAGCAGGCTGCATGAGTGCCGTCGCGCCTTCGGTGCTGCCGGAGCGGCTGCCTGAGGTTAGCGAGCTCGTGCAGGTGCGGTCGCGGCGCTGGATCGTGGAGGAGGTAGCCGAATCGCCGGCGGCGGGGGAGTCGGCTCTGGTGCGGTTGGCTTGTGTGGATGACGACAATCAGGGCCAGGCGCTGGAGGTGTTCTGGAACTACGAGCCGGACCGGTGGATACTCGCCGATGAGGGCTGGGCCGATCTGGCGTCGAAGGGGCTCGACTCGCCGCGCGTTTCGAGCATCGGCTGTTCCTGTCGGCCACGCCCCACAATGGCCACTCCAACAGCTTCTCCACGCTGCTGGAACTGCTCGACCCGTACCGATTCACCCGCGGGGTCAAGGTGCGGGCCAAGACCGACCTCGAGCCGGTGATGGTGCGCCGCATCAAGGAGGACCTTCGCTCGATCCAGGGCGGGTTCCCCGAGCGCAGCGTCGTGCGGATCGAGATCGACGGGCTGCCCGACGACGCCCCCGAACTCGAACTGTCGAGGCTGCTCGACGAGTACCGCACGGCCCGCGAGCAGCGCTACGCGTCGGAGTCGAACCGGGTGCGCTTCGCGGCCGGGCTGTTGGTGGTCGGCTTGCAGCAGCGGCTGCTGTCGTCGATCGAGGCGTTCGCTCGCAGTCTCAGGGTGCATCGCCAGACCGTTCAGCGCCATTGGGACAAGGCCCACCAGACGGCTGACGATCAGTTGATCGGGCCGGGCGCCGACGGCGAGCAGGCTCTCGGCTTCCTGAGGCCTCCCGACGCTGACGACGAGCACGGCGAGTGGGAGTCGGAGGAGGCGGACGCCGACGAGGAGGCTCAGATCAAGCAGATCGACGCTGCCTCTCGGCCTTCAACTGACCCCGAGGCGGCGTCCTGGGCACACGAGCAGCAGATCCTTGAGCGGATGCAGAAGATCGCAGAGGACACTCGACATCTCCCGGATGCGAAGACCCGACGTCTCATCGACTGGATCCGCGGCAACCAGTGCCCGGATCTGCCCGCATTCGGCCAGCCTGTGACCGGGCCACCTCCGAAGTGGACCGACCGTCGGGCGCTGATCTTCACCGAGAACCGCGAGGGCACCAAGCGCTACCTCAAGTCGATCCTGGAGCAGGCCATCGAGGGCACCGATCTAGCCGACGAGCGCATCGAGATCATCGACGGCCTCACCAGCAGGCCCCGCCGCCGCGAGGTGCAGCGCCGCTTCAATGCCGATTCGACCCAGGAGCCGCTGCGAATCCTCATCGCCACCGACGCAGCCCGTGAGGGACTGAACCTGCAGGCGCATTGCTCGGACCTGTTCCACTTCGACTTGCCGTGGAACCCGGGCCGAATCGAGCAGCGCAACGGCCGCATCGACCGCAAGCTGCAGCCCGCCGCCGAGGTCAACTGCCACTACTTCGTGCTGCCCCAGCGCACCGAGGACCGGGTGCTGGAGGTGCTGGTCACCAAGACGGAGACCATCAAGCGGGAGTTGGGCAGCCTCTCGCAGGTGATCGACGATTCCGTGGAGCGCCGGATGCTGTCGGAGGGCATCCGCCATCGCGACGCGGATGCACTGAGGAGCGAGATAGAGGCGGAGTCACTGGACGACGACAAGCGGCGCGCCACCGCGGAGGAGCTCGAACAGGCCCGTGAGCGCGCCGGGGAGCTTGAAGCGCAGATCGAGAAGTGCCGGGGCCTTCTGGACGGGTCCCGGCGGTGGGCGGGCTTCTCGCTGCGGCCTTTCCGCGACGCCATCGACTGCTCGCTGGAACTGCTGGGCGCCCCGCCGCTGGTTGAGGGCACCGACGACGAGGGCCGCAAAGTGTGGGCGTTCCCTCCGCTGGAGCAGCGCGCCGCCGCCGACCCGAGCTGGACATCGACGCTGGACTCCCTGAGAGTGCCGCGCAAGATCGACCAGAAGCTGCCCGAGTGGCGCCGAGACGCTCCGATCCGCCCCGTGGTCTTCGAGGACGCGGGACGCCTCGACGAGGAGACGGTCCATCTGCACCTGGAGCATCGGGTGGCCCAGCGGCTGCTGTCGCGCTTTCGGGCTCAGGGGTTCATCTACCATGATCTGTCGAGGGCCTGTCTGGCCCAGTCGAGGGATTCGATCCCCCGGGTGATCCTCTGCTGGGACGCCTGTCGCTGTACGGGCGGGGCGCCGAGCGCCTGCACGAGGAGATCGTGCCGGTGGCGGCCCGCTGGCGAGCCCCGGATAGCCGTGACGGGCCGCTACGGGCCTACGCGCGGGACACGGACGATGGACCTGCTCGAGGAGGCCCTGAACACTCACCGCCAGGCTCCGAACGACGTCATCCAGCGGCGCCTTATAGCGGCCGCTGCCCGAGACATAGAAGATCTGCGTCCCCAACTCGAGCCGAAAGCCGCCGAGCACACTGAGGCCGCGAAGCGTCAGCTCGCCCAGCGCGGCGAGCGAGAGGAACGGGCGTTGCGCGAGACGCTTGAGAGGCACCGCGACCAGATCAACGCCGAGCTCGCCCGCCACGAGCGCGACTACACCCAGCTCTTGTTGGACTTCCAGGGCCCCGACGCACGCCAGCTTCGGGAGGACACCCGCCAGCTCGACGCCAACATGCGGCACTGGCGCAGACGCCTCGACCTGTTCGAGCGGGACCTGGAGCGCGAGCCCGCCCGCGTGCGCGAGTTCTACGAGGTGAGGGTGCAGAGGGTGGAGCCGGTCGGGTTGGTCTATCTGTGGCCGGAGACGAACTGATGGCGAGACTCGACCCGCAGGTCGCCGCCCACCTGGAGTGGATCGGGTTCGTCCGCCCCACCGGCCTGGTGGTGTCCGCGCCTGCGCTGGTCCGAGCGGGTGTGATCTTGAACCGCCGCGACGCCGAGGCCAACGCCTGCTGCGCGATTGCGTAATGGACGAATCCGACTGGGAGGCGCCCGCCGCGCCGACGCCACGGCTGGCGGACTTCCGCGCGTTCGCGGAGTCGGTGCTGGGCTGGAACTTCTCGCCGAAGGGGTACGCAGGCACACCGGAGGCTCCCATCCCCGTTGAGCTCGAAGTTCAACTTCCCGAGTCGGGCGGCGTCTTCCGGCCTAACTTCGCAGTCCGCGCCGAGCCGTGGAAGGCAACGTCGACGGCCGTGGCTCCTGCGGCAGGCGCAGCCGCGGACTCCGCCGATGGAGGTGGTGCTTCCCAGAAGGCCAGCGCCTCCGCACCGCCAGGCTCAACGGCGACGACGACGGCGACCGCGCCGCCGGGCGAGCAGTCAGACGAGCCTTCGCCTTGGCAGCTGCTGGTCAGTGTCATCGATCCAGACGAGGACTTCGACGCCACAACTTCAGGCGGCCTGGAGCTGTCAGCGCACGGGCGAATGGAGCGCCTGCTGCGCCACACCCGCGCCCCGGCGGGGCTGATCTTCAACGGCACGGCGTTGCGGCTCGTGTCCGCCCCAGTCGGTGAGAACTCAGGCTGGCTGGACTTCCAGGCGGCGGACATGCTCCAGAGCGCGGGCCGGCCGATCTGCTCAGCCATGCGCGAGCTGCTCGGACAGACCCGCCTGCTCGCGGTGCCGACCGACAAGCGCCTCGCCGCTCTGCTACACGACAGCCGCAAGTTCCAGAACGAGGTCAGCGAGCGCCTCGCCGAGCAGGTGCTGCACGCCCTCTACGAGTTGCGGCGCGGCTTCCAGGCCGCTCACGACGCTTCGAAGGGCGAGCTTCTCGGCCGCCAGTTGGTCGAAGATCCCGAGATCTACCGGGGCCTTCTCACGGTGGTGCTGAGGCTCGTGTTCCTGCTCTACGCCGAGGAGCGCGACATGCTGCCCCAGGGCGAGGTGTTCCTGGGCGCCTACTCGGTGTCGGGTCTGTACGAGCGGCTGCGTGAGGACGCGGCGATGCATCCCGACACCATGGACCAGCGCTACGGCGCCTACGCGCAGCTGCTCGCGCTGTGGCGCATGGTCCACGACGGCGCCGAAGGCCCTCAGATGAGCCTGTCACCCCGACACGGCGACCTGTTCCACCCCGACCGCTACCCGTTCTTGGAGGGACGAGGAGGAAGCCGCGGCGAGGTCCGCCAAGCGGTCGAGCGCATAGACCCACCCCTCGTGTCCGACGGCACCATCCACCGCGTACTCGAGAAGCTGATCGTGCTGGACGCCGAACGGATCTCCTACCGAGCGCTCGACGTGGAGCACATTGGCTCGGTCTACGAGACCATGATGGGCTTCCGACTGGAGACCGCGACAGGACGCAGCATCGCCATCAAGGCCGCCAAGAAGCACGGCGCTCCGGCAACCATCAACATCGAAGAACTGCTGGCCGAAGCCCCGTCCAAGCGGGCCAAATGGCTCCGGGACAGAGGCAAACCAGTCGGCGATTTCCTCGCCGCTGGGGTCGTGTTGCAGTCGCATCTCGTCCATGAAGCGCATTGCGGTTGTCACCTGGAAGATGGCGTTCAGAGCGGTGAGCACTACCAGTCGCATCTCGTCCATGAAGCGCATTGCGGTTGTCACTGCGAACATGTTGATGGCGCAAGCGTCGTGTTCTCCGAGGTCGCTTCGGGCACGGAGTTCACCGCCTCGCACGGTGATCGACACGGAGTTGTATGCGCCGATGTGGTCTCTGTTGAAGATCGTTAGCAGCGGATGCTTCGCCTGGAAGTCGGCTATGTCTGCTCGGCTCTTGTCAGGAGATGACACCGGCACACCGTGCATGCCGTAGTGCAGGAGCATGATCGTCGGGCCGTGGGGTCCTCGCCCGGACTGCATGAGGGCGTCCACCCATTTCCGTATCTCCTCGGCGTCGACTTCGACCTCGGTGCTGATCTCTGACATGGCTTCGCTCATGGCGGTCTCCTCGATGCGGCGGCGGATGCGCCTCTCGGTGTCGCTGTCACCGTGACGCTCGGCGATCCGCCGAGCGTTCTCCAAGCGGACCATTCTCAGGATTCCCTCAGTTCCTTTGGCGGCAAACTCAGCCACCTGGATCTGCTCGTCCCGCAACCGCTTGCCCGCCTGTTCGTCCTCGGCGGCTGCCATCGCCACGTCAAGCATTGGCTGCTGCTCGTCGGGATGGCAGTACGACTGGAGCGAACGCTCGATGAGGGCCCGCACCCGAGCGTCCCTGTCGTCGGGGTCGGCGTCGCGGCGGTGGTTTTTCTTGGCCCTCGTATGATCGATGAGCGCTTGCAAGCCGCGGATGACGATCCCGAACTCGTCGCTGGCGGTGTCCAAAGACTTGGTGACGAGATGTTCGACCGCGTCCAGCGACTCTGAGATCAGCACCGGGTTGTTGAGCCTTGTGGCCAGCGCGGCGGCCCGGCGGACGGATTCATCGCGTCCGCACGGCTCGGCATTCTCGCGCTTGGAGTGTTCGATGTGGCACGAGACGGCCGCCTCCGCGTGGACATACGGACTGGGGCCGTCGCCGACTTCCCACAGCAGGTCGCACAGCCGTCCCCGCACCAGCGGGTCCAAAGTCTCGACGGCAACGAGCGCACGCTAAACCTCACGAGTCTCTTCGGGAACCTTGGCAGGCTCAGCCGGGTACATACTGGATTGCCCGTCGCCAGCTGGCGCTATCCACATCGGGCCAAACGATCCGTAGCCACTCAGCCGCTCATCGTCCGCGTCGCCGTCTCTCAGGTAGTAGGCCAGTGCCGCCGCCACCGCATCCCAAGTTCTGTCTCCGTCACCGATGCCGCATCCCAAGTTCTGTCTCCGTCACCGATGCCGCAGTCTTGGTCTGGGTCGTCGCGCTTGCCCAACCTCTCCAAAGCGTCGAACGCCGTATAGAGTCCAAGCTCTCCCTCAATGGCATGGAGGCGCTCGCAGATGGCGTTGATCTCGTCGGCGTAGTGCTCAACAGGTAGCTTCAGAACGGTCATCGTCGCCACCTCACGGTGCCGCCGCTGGGACTTCGAAGAGCCGTTGGCCGGCGTCCCGGTCGGCCACTCATTGCCAGCAGTAGATATTCAATTCGTCAGGCGATTAAGCGAGTGGTCACATAGCATTAAGCGAGTGGTCACATAGCCAGTTTCGAGCCGGATTCAATCAGAAGTTGACGAGCTCGTTCAGCTACCTTATCGACCTGTTCCAACGGAACGGAACGGACGCCCAGCGCCTCGAACACGGCCTTGCCTTCCTCGTAAATCGACTCATCCTGATCTGGGTCTGGCGGGATACTGACTACTTCGATGTCCACATCAGAGTTGACGGCGAAACTCTGACTATCCCTGATTTCTATATTACCCCCACTGTCGCGTGTGGACCTAACCGTCCATCCCCACGACTTGATCTGGCTGGATAGACGCTGCGCTTCTATATCTCGGAATGACCATGAGCGCACTAGCTGAAGCGCCTTACCATTCATCACTGCAAAGTCAAACCGATCTTCATGTAACTCAGACGACAATACAACCCTCTCGCACAGTTCTGAGGAGCTTACAGAATGTCGTCGGTAAGCGCGTCGGGTCGCTGCCAACACCTCATTCCTCCAGCGGCTCCGACGTTGTTGGCGTTCTGGATCGAGTATAGCATGTTGGAAGATACGATCTAGAGCCTCATCGACATTCGGTGCAACTAGGGGGGTAGGTGGACTCAACTGTACGACATTCCTGTAGTCAGAGTGCAGGGCTTTCAGCCAGTCTTCGCTTGGTTCGATATCGGACGGGAACAGCGCTTCGATGCTATCTTGGTGGTTGTCGATGATCTCGCCGATGCAATCAATGAAATACCACACGGCCTGAAGCGCGGTTGGAGTGTCGCTTTGCCCGATGGCTCGCGCCCGCTTGGCGTTACTGATCTGCCGGATCCCCCATTCCGAGGACTCTTCGCTGCCCGCGATCGCGCCCACGTTAATGAATTCGCCGCGAGCAGGATCAGGCACGAAGCGAATCAGAGAATAGATGTGCTTCACTTTAGTCCTCCTATGTTGGCTTCGAGCCTCTCGGCTACCGGATGTGCGCGTCTCTCCAAGAACCAGCCCACACACTCCAGTTCGGTGTCTGTAACAGGCCAGTCTTTAGGGAGACTGCACAAGATATTGCACAATTCAGCGCGTGTCAAGCCCCGCAGACGGCGGGTCAGCCTGGATGCTTCACCCTGATCAAGCTGAGTTGTGGGCCCATTGAACTCGTGAGGCTCGCCGACACGGTGAACAAGTGCTTGCTCAGTCCATCCCGAACCCACGTCAGGGAGATACCAGCCATGGTCGTGACTGAAGATCCGGTTTTCGTCAGCGGTCGAATAGAGCCACTGCGGATCGCCGCCCCAACACCAGTCGTACAGTGCAAAGACGCCCACATGATTGATTCGGTTGTCGTCATCGTCACGTGATCTGAGCTGCCGATCCTCGACGGCGGCCGCGTTCACGATCGTGCTGCGCCGGCTGCGGCAGCCGGGACAGGACGGCCGACAGGGCGCGGGGGTGGCAGTGATCATGCGCTACACGCTGCGGCTGCTGACCCTCGACCAGCTCGGCCGGGCCGCGGGCCTTGTGTGCGCGCTGGAACTCGAACGCGAGGCTGATACAAGCCGCTACGGCAAGTGGCCCATCGAGATCGGCCTGTGGGTCGGCAAGGCAGCCACCCCCAACCTGATGGGCCGCAAGGGCGACAGCCGATCCGACACGGCTCGCTCCAAGACCCGCCAGTTCAAGAGTGACCCAGGCAAGGCGATGCCTATTCCGCTGGAGAGCTGCCCGTGGTGCGGAACCCGGTTCGAGCCGGCGTCGTTCACGCTGCTGCCCGATGACCAGCCGAGCGAGCTGCGGATCGTCTGCACCAACTTCGAGTGCGACTTCAGCGGCGACCGGCCCCTGCCGATACTGGCAGTGGACGAGCCGATCTACCGGCGTCTGCCGGCGTTCCTCATCGCCACGGTGGACAAGTTCGCGTCGTTGCCGTTCACCGGCCAGACTGGCGCCCTGCTCGGCGGTGCAGGCCGCTTCGACAGCACCGGCTTCTACGGTGCTTCGGAGCCGAGGCGAGGTCGGCCGCTGGAGCAGCCACTGGCCGGCCCCGATCTAGTGATCCAAGACGAGCTGCATCTCATATCGGGGCCGCTCGGAACGATGGTCGGCCTCTATGAGACCACCATCGAAGCGCTGTGCGTGCAGGCCGCGAAGCATCCGGCCGACGTTTCCGAGGACGCCGCCGCCCGGACGGTGTGGCAGCAGGACCGACGCAGGCAACGTCCGTTCCCAGGCGGGCCGTACATCCTGCTGCACACCTTGGCGCACCTGCTGATCCAGTCGATGTCGATGCGCTGCGGGTACCCGGCAAGCTCCATAGACGACGAAGCCGTCTTCATCACGTCGGCCAACCTCACCGCGGCTGCCCTAGACCGCAACATCGAAATCGGCCTCCTAACTCGCGACCGCACGCTCGCCACCAGCGTCTCAACCCACTTCCGGGGCCTAATCGACACAAGGCTCCTCAGTCCACTGCCGCAACGATAGGCCGAGGGGCTTCCGTGCGCCGCAGGGCTTCGCGTACGTCGGCACCGAGGTCGGCGGCAGCCTGATGCGAATGGGTGCCTGGCACCGTGCATGGAGGGCGGCCCGCGCTGGACTAGACATTCTCGCATGGCGAGGGCCCGCAACGGCGAGATCGAGATCGCCTACGAGACCCTCGGCACTGAGGGCGACCCTGCGCTGATCCTGCTCCACGGGCTCGGTTCGAGCATGCTCGTGTGGCACGAGGACTTCTGCGCGGGCTTCGTCGATCGCGGCTTCTTCGTGCTTCGCATGGACCACCGGGACTCGGGGCTGTCCACCGTTATGCCTGACGGCTCCCGCTACCGGCTGGGCGACATGGCCGGCGACGCGCTCGCCGTGCTCGACGACGCCGGCTGCGATCGGGCCATCGTTTGCGGCTACTCGCTGGGTGGCATGGTGGCCCAAGCTGCCGTCGTTGCCTTCCCGGAGCGGGTGGCCGGGCTGGTGTCCATCGCCTCGCACACCGGCGAACCGGGTGTGGGTGATCCCACTCCCGAGGCGCTGGCCGCGCTCACCGCGCCCCCCGCGGCGACTGTTGAGGAGCAGATCGAAGTGGAACTGGCCGGCTACCGGATCTGGTCCAACCCGGAGTGGCGCAACGAGCAAGCCGAGCGGGAGTACCTGGAGCGCAGCTACCGGCGAGCGTGGCATCCTGGGGCGTCGCAGCGGCAGTTCGAGGCCGCGGCCCGCGGCCGCGACCGGGCTGACGGTCTCAGAGGTCTCGACGTCCCCACCCTGGTGGTCCATGGAAGCGGCGACACGCTGATCGGCCCCGACGCCGGCCGTCGGACCGCAGAACTGGTGCCGGGCGCCGAGTACCTGGAGATCGAGGGCATGGGCCATGAGCTGCCGCCTCAGGTGTGGGCGAGCATCATCAGCGCGGTGACGGCCCTGTCGGCCCGCATCGCGTGGTGACGGCGCTATCGGGGCTTCAGAATGAGGGGGCTACTTGAGGGCCAGCCGCCGTCGCCGTAGAGCACATCGCCAACGATTACCATAGCGTGGCGGTCTCGTTCAGTTCCGGGAGGAGCGGCAGGAAGTCGCTGCGCAGGGCTTCGGAACAGGGCTTGCTCGATTGAGGGCACGGAAGCACCGCCACGCCAACAGCAAAGATATTGCATGATTGACACATATAGTGAGCTATTGACAGCCATAATGAGCTATTGACGGATGTAGTGAGCTATTGCTCAACTGTCATGGGCTACGATTGTGACTGTGGCAACTACAGGCGTGTTCGGTCCGCTGGACGCGAATCCATTCTCGCCTGATTTTGGACAGCCCCCTCACCATCTGGTCGGCCGGGATCGACTGTTGGGCGACCTCGGCTCGGGTATGGCGTCAGGTCCGAGAGATCGGCGGTTCACCAGCTTGCTGCTCGGGCCGCGCGGCTCGGGCAAGACAGTGCTGCTGACCGAGATGGAGCAGCGGGCCGCCGCGGGCGGATGGGTCGTCGTCTCGCTCGACGCGTCCACCGCGGGCATCGAACAGCGGATCCGCCAGGCGGTCGTGCATGCTCGCGACGCTCACGAGGGGGCCGAGCAGGCCGACCCCGACCGGGGCCGCGCCGGCCGGTGGTCGGGCATCCGGCTCGGCCCGTTCTCGCTGCAGCGGGAGATCCTCGCCGAGGTGCGTCCCGAATGGGACATGCGCCACCTGCTCACGGGGCTGGCCGAGCACGCGCAGCGGGCCGAAGTGTCGGTGCTCATGACTGTCGACGAGATCCATAGCGGTGACCGCAACGAACTGCGCCGCCTCTCAGCGGATCTCCAGCACATTACGAAGCGCTCCAACCTGCCGCTGGGATTCCTCGGCGCGGGCCTGTCGGAGATGAAGCACACGCTGCTGATGGATAAGAAGATGACGTTCTTCCGCCGATGTGCTCGCATGGACGTTCCGGCGTTGAGCGCGGCCGACGCGATGGAGGGCTTGCGGCTGCCTGTGCTCGATGCGGGCGGTGCTTTCGAGCAGGAGGCTCTCCGCTCTGCCGCCCGAGCCTGCGGGCCGCTGCCCTACAAGCTGCAGCTGGTCGGCTATAACGCGTGGAAGATCGCCGGCGCGCCACGGCGCCCTATCGACTTGGTGGCGGCCCAGGAGGCTGCCCGCCTCGCGGACGTGTCGGTCATGGAGGACCTGGTCGAGCCGGCGTGGCATGACCTGTCCGATTCCGATAGGGCGTTCCTGGAGGCGGTCGCCGACGCGGGCCCGCAGGCCGGTCACCAGCAGATAGCCGCGAGGCTCATCGCCAGCCCGCAGACGCTGGCCGACACCGAGAGGCGGCTCCGAGCCTGCGGCTACCTCGATGAGACCCCCGCAGGCCTGCTCGCCCTGACCGAGTTGATGCCCGAGGCGGCCGTTCGCGAGCTGGCCGACGCCGAGCGCCGCTACCGCACCCCGCCAGCCCCGTCGGAGGCCTCGGCCCCATCGGAAGGGGTCGGCCCGGCCAGGGCCTCGGCCGCTCCCCGGATGCGCTGCAGCCACTACATGCTCCGCGCCAAGGCCAGGTGCGTACTCCCTCACGGCCATGCAGGCGGCCACCGCTCCGGCAGGCGCCGCCGCTGAGCCGCCCCCGAGACCCACAGCGTGGCGATGGGTACCGCGGCGATGCCCGTGCCACCCACCGGCCGGGTCGAAGTCGCTTTCGGCAGAAAGTCGATCTGACAGACGGCGATCTGACAGACGGCGATCAGCCCGGCCGTACACTGGCCGCCGACACGGGAGGGGCCGGTATGGGACCGTTGACGGGAGTGCGGGTCATCGAGATCGCGGGCATCGGCCCGGGTCCGTTCTGCGCCATGATGCTGGCCGACATGGGCACCGACGTGGTGAGGGTGGACCGCGCCTCGGCGGTGCGGGGCGGTGACCCCGACCGCCCCCCGTTCGACCTGCTGAACCGGGGCCGCCGTTCCGTCGGCATCGACCTCAAGTCACCCGAGGGCGTCGAGACGGTCCTCACCCTCGTCGAAGGCGCCGACGCGCTGCTGGAGGGATTCAGGCCCGGCGTCGCGGAGCGGCTCGGGATCGGCCCAGAGGACTGCCTGGCCCGCAACGGCCGTCTCGTCTACGGCAGGATGACCGGCTGGGGCCAGGACGGTCCGTACGCCACCGCAGCCGGCCACGACCTCAACTACATCGCTCTAGCAGGCGCCCTGCACGGCATCGGACGTCAGGGCGACGCTCCGGTCCCGCCGCTCAATCTGGTAGGCGACTTCGGGGGCGGTGGCATGTACCTGGCCTACGGGATGGTGTGCGCGCTGCTGGAGGCCCGCTCCTCCGGTCGGGGCCAGGTCGTCGATGCCGCCATGGTGGATGGAGCCGCCTCGCTGATGACGGCCTTCTTCGGGATGGCGGGGTCCGGCTTCTGGTCAGATGAGCGCGGCACCAACTTGCTCGACACCGGCGCGCACTTCTACAACGTGTACGAGACCTCCGACGGCAAGTACATCTCGCTGGGTCCGATCGAGCCCCAGTTCTACGCCGAGCTTCGTGAGCGGCTCGGTCTGCACGGCTCCGAGTGGGACAACCAGATGGACCGGACGCACTGGCCTGACCTGAAGGAGAAGCTCGCTGCGATGATTCGCCGGCGCACCCGTGACGAGTGGTGCGATCTGCTGGAGGGCACCGACACCTGCTTTGCGCCCGTACTGTCTCTGGCGGAGGCCCCCGGGCACGCCCACAACCGCGAGCGGGGCACCTTCACTGAGGTGGCCGGCGTGGTGCAACCAGCCGCGGCGCCCCGCTTCAGCCGCACCCCCGGAACGATCCGCCGCCCGCCGCCCCACGCGGGCCAGCACACCGACGAGGTCCTGTCCGAGTTGGGCCTCGATCCCGAGGCGATAGCGGCCCTGCGCGAGTCCGGGGTCGTCGCCTGATGGCTCTCATGGTGTGGCCCTTGAGTGCTGCTGTGGTCGGCTGATGGCGACGGCCGAGGTCTCGGCGGCGGGGTGACCGCAATGACATGGGTGACGGCGTCGGCGGGGTGACCGCGGTGACATGGATGACAGCGTCGGCGGTGGGTGCGGTCCACGGGTGGTTCTCATGGGTGGTGATCTTCTCCAACGCGCTGGCCGGGCTGTGGGCACTCGCCGCGCACCGCCGCCCGAACCTGCGGTCGCTCGCTCTGTGGACGGCCACTGTGGCCGCGCAGATCACCGTCTTCGTGCAGGCAGGGCTCGGATCGTGGCTCATGGTCCGTGAGGGACGCGATGCCCCCGATCTGCACGCCCTCTACGGGTTCTCGGCGCTGGTCGCGGTCGGCATCGCCTACAGCTACCGCCAGCAGCTCCGCACTCGTCTTCATCTGCTCTACGGCTGCACCGGACTGTTCCTGATGGGACTGGGTATCCGGGCGGTGATCTTGGACTCCGTGGTCTAGGTGGCTGGTGCCAAATTGGTGTTTGGTGTGCTGGTGTCGGGTGACGGTGGGGTGTGGTGGTTCTGGGATCGTGTCCGGTTTTGGGTCGGGGAGGGTGCTGTGGTGTGGCGGGGTGTGCTGGGGCGTGTCAGGCGGGGGTCGGGAGGTTCGGGGGCTTAGATGAGGGCCCATCGGTCAGGTGTGGAGCGCAGTCCGAGCACGCCGAGGCGCGCGATGTTGGCGGCTGCGGCCAGCAGGTTGAAGTCGGCGTCGACTTTGGCCCGGCCGCGCACGCGGGCGTGGCGGCCGCCGTGTTTTCGGCGCACGAGGTGCGCGAGTTTGCGTTCGACTTTGGGGCGCACGGCGCGGTAGTCGTTTCGCCATGCGGGGTCCTGTTGGCGGGCGCGCGACGCGGCGAGCACGGCCTCGTTCGCGCTGATGCGCACGGTGCGGCCCCCGGCGGCGTCGGTGCAGCGGCCGCGCAGCGCGCACCCGTGGCAGGCCGCGCCGAATGCGGCGGTGCCCGAGCCGTCGCTGCGGGCTCTGATGGCGACGGTCGTGCCGGCGGGGCAGGTGACGGTGCCGCTGAGCAAATCGACTTCGAACCGGTCCTTGGTGAAGCGGCCGCCCGGCGCGGCCGCGGGCTGGGTGCGGCACCTCGAGTTGATGCGGCTCTGCTGGAGCAGCCCCTGGAACTCGCCGCTGCCGTACGCGCTGTCGCCATAGACCGTGGGCCTGCCCGCGAACTCCTCCACAACCCCGCCGTCCTCGGCGTCCTCGGCGGTGTCGGCGTCCTCGGCGGTGTCGGCGTCCTCGGCGGTGTCGGCGTCCTCGGCGGTGTCGGCGTCCTCGGCGGTGTCGGCGTCCTCGGCGGTGTCGGCGTCCTCGGCGGTCTCGGCGGTGTCGGCGGTCTCGGCGGTGTCGGCGTCCTCGGCGGTGTCGGCGGTCTCGGCGGTGTCGGCGTCCTCGGCGGTGTCGGCGTCCTCGGCGGTGTCGGCGTCCTCGGCGGTGTCGGCGTCCTCGGCGGTGTCGGCGTCCTCGGCGGTGTCGGCGTCCTCGGCGGTGTCGGCGTCCTCGGCGGTCTCGGCGGTGTCGGCGGTCTCGGCGGTGTCGGCGTCCTCGGCGGTGTCGGCGGTCTCGGCGGTGTCGGCGTCCTCGGCGGTGTCGGCGTCCTCGGCGGTGTCGGCGGTGTCGGCGGTGTCGGCGGTGTCGGTGGTGTTGTTGAGGAGGTCGTTGATGAGTTCTGGGGCGGGTTGGGCGTCGGCGGTGTTGGCCGCGGTGACGGCGGTGGCGGTGACCAGTTCGGAGTCGGGGTCCACCGCGGTGTGGCCCTTGTAGCCGTCGAAGCGTCTCGCGGTGGTTTTGCGGCCGTGGCGGGCGTCGGGGTCCACAGTGGACAGGACCCGGTCAGCGGCCACGCGCCGAGCGATCATGAAACGCCCGCCGTCGTTTTGGCACAGGTCCTGGCCGGCCACCGCGGCCAGCAGCTCAGCGGCCTCGCCGAGCGCGCCGGCGAGCTCGCGGCCCTCGAGCGCGGCGAGCACCGCGTCCGCGTCCGCGCCGAGGCGGTCCACCAGCTCCTGTCGGGCACCGGGGTCGTCCCAGTCGCAGCGGGGCCCGGCGCCTGGGGCGTAGTCGCCGCGCAGCGCCGCGGCCACCCCCACCGCCGCGTCAGCGGCCGCGGCGAGCACCGCGCCGATCGCGCGGTAAAGCATCGTCACGGTGTCCTGGGTCGCCACCGCGTCATATATCGGCACAGAGTCCAGCACCCGCCGCTGAGACAGCGCCCCCGCCCCACGGGCCGCGTCGAGCACCGCGTCGAAGATCCGCCGCGGCTGCCCAGAGGCCGCCAGCCGGGCCCGCATCCCCACCAGCACCGTGTGGCAGAACCCCCCGCCGTCGACGCCGAGGCCCCCGCACGCGAACCGCCAGCGCAGATCGAACTCGAAAGCCGCGACCGCCTCACGATCAGACAACCCGAACCAGCGCTGCAGCACCATCACAGTGGCCACCACCCGCGGCGGCACGCTGCGCCGCCCCCGCGAGCTGAACAAATCATCGAACATCCCGTCGGGGAACAACCGCCGCCCCTCGCGCTCCAGCACCGCGAACACCGACTCCGCCGCCAGCCGCTCACCCACGAACCCCGACCCCCTGAACAAATCAGCCTGACACGGCTCCTGACCCACCGTCACAGCACGAACCTCCCCGAGAGACCGAACAACACCCATGCAATTCTACCGCACCAGCCAGCCCGGACCCTCAGAAAAACACCAGCCACCTAGGAGACTGCTGAGTAATGCCGATTTCGGCCAACCCACAAGCCTCTGACCTGGGGTTTTATGATCACGAAACTAGCAATTTGTGACTTACTCAGCAGTCTCCTAGGTGGCTGGTGTTAAATGGCAATTTGCCACAATCCGCAAGTCGCTGACCTGGGGTTTTGTGACCGCAAAACCCCCATTTCGGGAGTTTGGCACCAGCCACCTAGGGACGCTCGCAACCAGCTGGGCGCCGCGCCATGCGCATACCCGCGCCGTTGGCCCGCTACTGTCGGTCGCCACGGCAGCGGCATCCGTTGGAGAGTGACCATGACGGCAATCATGTCGGCCATCTCGACCACCCATGTGGAGGCGGAACTCACCGCAGCACTGGGGCTGACAAACGTTGACGTTCGCTACGGCCTGACCCAGGACGAGCTGTTCGAGGCCGCGGTTTCCAGCGACTTGGGACGGGTGCACCCCGGCGGTTCCGACGGCGAACACAAAGCCCACGCCACCGCGCTCGGCCACGACGGACCGCTCGTCTTCTACTCCGACCCCTCCTGCACCGGGCGTCCAGTACACGACACGTTCTGCGTGGACCGCGCCTCAATCAGTGGAGACGTGTGGTGGAAGGACGGCTTTGCACCCTTCGACGTCGGGGCGTTCGACCCGCTCGTAGACCGCGTCGTCGCGCACCTCAACATGCGCTGGGCCCGGCTGTATGTGACTGACGTGTACTGCGGCGCGGGCCCGGATTTCGCCGAGCCCTGCCGCTTCGTCGGCGAATACGCTTCCCACGCCTACTTCTGCAACATCATGCTGCCCGCACACCTCGACGGTGCCCCCGATCACCGCGATCACGGATGGACGCTGCTGAACGTGCCGTCGTTCCATTGCGATCCCGGCCGCGACGGCACCCGGTCCGAGCGGGCGGTGATCATCGACATGGAGCGCCGCCTGGCATTGGTGCTGGGCCGGGCCGACTACTGCGGTGTGAACAAGAAGACGATGTTCACGATCATGAACTTCGTTCAGCCCGGCAAGGGACAGCTGTCCATGCACTGCTCGGCCAACGTGGGGTCCGGCGGCGACAGCGCCATCCTGTTCGGCTTGTCGGGGACGGGCAAGACGACCCTGTCGGCCGACCCCGATCGTGACCTCATCGGCGACGACGAGCACATCTGGACCGATTCCGGGATCGCCAACTATGAGGCCGGGTGCTACGCCAAGCTGATCGACCTCGACAAGCGGGCCGAGCCGGTGATAGCCGCCGCGCTGTCGATGAGGGGCACGCTGATCGAGAACGTCCCCGCCCTGAACGGTCGAAGCCTCGCATGCACCCACCCCCAGGACTTGGATCTGGGGGACCGGTCCATCACTGAGAACACGCGGTTCGCCTATCCGCTGGAGTGCAACCCGCATGTGGCGCCGGGCCACCGCGGCCCTCACCCGAACACGATCGTGCTGCTGACCGCAGACGCTTTCGGTGTGCTGCCGCCGGTCGCGATCCTGGAGCCTGACGAGGTGATGTACCACTTCGTCACCGGCTTCACGGCCAAGCTGGCCGGCACCGAGGTGGGCGTGACCGAGCCGGCTGCGACCTTCTCGCCGTGCTTCGGCGCTCCGTTCATGGCCCGCAAACCCGACGTGTACGCCCGGCTGCTGAAGCAGCGGATGCACGAGCACCAGACCCGCTGCGTGCTGCTGAACACGGGCTGGTCGGGCGGCCCCTACGGCTCGGGCCGGCGCATGCCGCTATCGGTGACTCGCCGGCTGCTGGACGCCGCGCTGGCTGGGGAGTTCGACGATGTCGCCACCCGCACCCATCCGATCCTTGGCCTGACGATGCCGGTGACGTGCGGCGGAGTCGACGACAAGATTCTCGACCCCCGCATGACTTGGGACGATCCCGATGCCTACGACGCCGCGGCCCGAAGGCTCAGGAACATGTTCCGCGCCAACTACGACAAGCAGGGATACGCCACGATGGGCATCGCCGCCGTGATGTAGCTTCCGCCGGGCGGCGTCAGAGCTCCGGTGTTCCCATGTCGACCTCCGAGCCGAGGCGCAGCCGGGTGGCCCGGCCGCTGTCGTCGAGGTCGAACTGCACTCTCTGGCCCTGGCGCAGCATCCGGAACACGGAGCCGTCCAGGGCGTCGTCAGCGAGATCGATGTCGGCAAGGTCGGCTTCGTTGACGAGCACTCCGTCGCCGGTGACGGGGTCGTAGCTCTTGATGACGCCCTGCATGGAGCCGCAGCGTAGTGCCGGGCAGGCAGTGCCGGGACTAGGTGCTCGCGGGGCTCGGATTCCGGGACGCCTGGACCCTGTCTTCCGCTCTTGTTCGCTGCGCTCACGGCTCGCTCGGGCCCTGGTCGGTATCATCGGTGCCATGGCACCGCTCATTCTCGACGCGGCCACTCTGCGCCGCGTGATCATCGGCTTCCACGGAGGGCTCGCCGACCACCGCCAAGTGATCGACAACCTCAACGTCTATCCGGTCCCGGACGGCGACACCGGAACCAACATGACGCTCACGATGCAGTCGGTCGTCGAGAGCCTCGACGGCGTCGCCGACGATTTCGAGCCGCTGTGCGCCGCAGTTGCCCACGGAGCGCTCATGGGCGCCCGGGGCAACTCGGGGGTGATCCTTGCTCAGATCCTCAGGGGCGTCTCCGGGGTGCTGCGCGACTCGGCCGCGGCTGGCTCAGCGCCGGACGCACCGGTGGTGGCCCGGGCGCTGGCCGCGGCCAGCGACGGCGCGTACTCGGCGGTGGCCCGGCCTGTCGAGGGCACCATCCTCACGGTCATTCGAGAGGCTTCGGAGTCGGCGCAGGTTGCCGCGTCAGCCGGAGGTGGCTTGACCGAGGTGTTCGACGCGGCCCGCGACCGCGGCTACGACGCGCTGGAACGAACTCCCGACATGCTGGCGGTGCTGGCCGAGGCCGGGGTTGTGGACGCGGGCGGAGCCGGGCTGCTGCTGCTGCTCGACGCCTGCCTGGCCGAACTGGACGGCCGACCGATGCCCGTTCCGCCCGAGGCTGCCGCCGGCCCGGCACCGGCCGCGTTGGCCAGCGAGGCCCGCCCGGTGGAGGAGTCCTCCATCGCGGACCTGCGCTACGAGGTGATGTTCCTGCTCGATGCGCTCGATGAGTCGGTGGACGGCTTCAAGCAGGCATGGACCGAGGTCGGCGACTCGATTGTGGTTGTGGGCGGAGACGGCATCTGGAACTGCCACATCCACACCGACGACATCGGCGCGGCCATCGAGGCCGGGATCGCGGTCGGCCGGCCCCACCGCATCCAGGTCACCGACCTGCTCGATCAGGCGGCTGAGCATTCCGAGTCGTTCGCGGGGCCGGAATCGCCGCTAGGCCCCCACGACGCGAACGCTCTGCCGCCTGCTGCGGTGGAGATCACCGAGGCGGATCGATGCTCGGTGGTGGCAGTGGGGGCCGGTGCTGGCGTGGTCGACATCCTCATGTCCATGGGTGCTCACCGCGTGGTGGCCGGAGGCCAGTCGATGAACCCGTCCACCGCGGAGTTGCTCGCCGCCGTCGACTCGCTTCCCACCGATCATGTGGTGGTGCTGCCCAACAACAAGAACATCATCCCGGTGGCTGAGCAGGTCGACGGCGAGACTGAGCGCACCGTGAGCGTGGTGCCCACCCGCAGCGTGGTGGAGGGCGTCTCCAGCCTGCTGGCCTTCTCTGCCGCCGCCACCGCGGCCGAGAACTCCGAGGCGATGGCCGCCGAAGCCGCGTCGGTGACCCATGGCGAGGTCACCCAAGCCGTGCGCGACGCCTCCAGCTCGGCTGGCCCCATCACCGAGGGGGACTGGCTCGGCATCGGCCCCGATGGCATCGCCGCGGTGGAGTCCGAGGTGGGAGCGGCGGCGACCGCGCTGTTGAGCGCCATCATCGACGACGACCATGAACTGCTCACTGTGCTCGCCGGCGCCGACGCCGATGCGGCCACCACGGAGGCGATCGTCGGGCACCTGGCCGCGCGCCACCCTGACGTAGAGGTTGAGGTGTCAGACGGTGGCCAGCCCCTGTACCCGTACTACTTCGGCCTCGAATAAGAGGCCGAGCGGATAGGGAGCGATCGTGAGAGTCTTCGCGGAGGGCCGAGCGAGGCCGTGGCCCGAGCGGCCCGTGAGCGCAGCGAACAAGAGCGGGAGTGACACCGCTGCGACACGACAGGCTCTCACCCACTCGCGCTCGCTGTAGGCGCCCGCGGGCCCGCACCACAACGCCGATGCCCGCTGGCGACCCGCCCCTCAGCCTCCGGGACCTAGACGCCATCTCCGTCAGCCGGCTTCGCAACGAGCGTCGCAAACCTCCCACGAAGCTGACGCGAATGGAGATCAGCTCGATGCTGGACCTGCTCCAGCACTATCCCCGCCGCTACATCGACCGCACCAAGCAGGCCCGTATCGCAGAGCTCGCCGCGGGAGAGGACGTCTTCGTCGAAGGCTGGGTGCACCGGAGCTCGTCGAGGCGCACCAAACAGCGCCGTACGATCGTCGAGGTCATCATCGAGGACGACACCGGCCGGCTCAAGCTCACATTCTTCAACCAGCCCTGGCAGCACAAGAGTCTGCAGCCGGGCCGCCAGATCGTGGTCCAGGGTCGGCCGACTCTGTACCGCGGCGCGCTCCAGATGACGAATCCCGTCGTCGATCTGGTCGGCGACCGCACCGGGCGCTTCTTTCCCGTATACCCGCAGTCTGAGAAGGCGGGACTCGATACCTGGGACATCGCCAGCTTCGTCAATCAAGCCCTCGACAAGTGTCAGCCCCGCGGCATTGCTGACCCCGTTCCTGTTGCCGTGCTGCAGAGATTTGACTTCGTCGGCCGCCACACCGCCATCAACGGGATTCACCGGCCTGCGACGATGAGAAACTCGAACGACGCACGCCGCCGCCTCGTGTTCGACGAGCTGCTGCGAGTGCAGCTCGAGCTGGTCCGGCGCAAGCGCTGGCTGGAGTCGCACACCGCGGGACTGCCGCACGCCGTGGGCGGGGAACTGGTCGAGCGCTTCCTGGCCCGGCTGCCGTTCCCGCTCACCGGTGCCCAGCAGCGGGTGATGGACGAGATCGCCGCCGATCTCGCCAAGCGGCACCCGATGCACCGGCTCATGCAGGGCGATGTGGGAGCAGGCAAGACCGTGGTCGCTCTCAGCGCTCTGCTTACCGCAGTGCAGGGCGGCTTCCAGGGCGCGCTGATGGCGCCCACCGAGGTGTTGGCCGAGCAGCACCACCAGACCATCGCCGCGCTGCTCGACGACCTGTGCGTGCCTGACCCGTCGAGGCTCGGCGGGGAGCGGCCGCTGAACGTGGAGCTGCTGTCGGGGAGCCGGGGCGCGGCCGACCGGCGCAGAGCCTCCGACGGACTGGCTTCCGGCGACGTCGATGTCGTGGTGGGAACCCATGCCCTGATCTCCGAGGGCGTGCAATACCGTGCCCTGGGCGTGGTCGTGATCGACGAGCAGCACCGCTTCGGCGTGGAGCAGCGGGCCGTGCTGCGTGACAAGGGTCCGGGGTCGGTGACTCCCGACCTGCTGGTCATGACGGCCACCCCCATCCCGCGCACCGCGGCCATGACCGTCTACGGCGACCTCGACGTGTCGGTTCTCGATGAGCTTCCCGAGGGCCGCACCCCTGTGGCCACTTCATGGGCCCGGTCCCCCCTGGAGGAGGCGCGGGTCTGGGAGGCGGTGCGCTCCGCGGTGGCCGAGGGCCGTCAAGCCTACGTAGTCTGCCCGGTGATCGAGGAGTCCGAGGCCCTCGACGTGCGCTCAGTGATCGACACCCACGAGCGCCTGACCGTCGACGGCGGCGAGCTGGCCGGGCTCCGGGTCGGTCTGCTGCACGGGCGCGTCACCCCGGCCGAGAAGGAGGCCACCATGGAGCTGTTCCGTGCGGCATCGCTGGACGTGCTCGTGTCCACTACGGTAATCGAGGTCGGTGTGGACGTGCCCAACGCCACCGTGATGGTCGTGCTCGACGCCGGTCGGTTCGGCATCGCCCAGCTACACCAGCTGCGCGGCCGGGTGGGCCGGGCCCGGTTTGTGTCCAGTTGCTACCTGGTGGGCGAGGCCGCCACTGCCGACGCCGAGGCCCGCCTCGAGGCGGTGGTGGCCTCCAACGACGGCTTCGAGCTGGCCGAGGCCGACTTGGAGCTGCGCGGCGAAGGCACGCTGATGGGAGAGCGTCAGAAGGGCCGCAACGACCTGCGGCTGGCCTCGCTGCGCCGCGACAAGGAATGGGTCGTCAAAGCCCGCGAGGCCGCGGTCGAGATGCTCGACGCCGACCCGGAGCTGCACAACTCTCCGGCCCTGGCCGACGAGATCGAGCTGATACTCGGCGGCGGCGACGCCGAGTTCCTGCTGAAGAGCTAGGTCCGCGGCTGTGAGTATTCGGGTAGTGGCGGGAATGGCCAAGGGCCGCCGGCTGGCATCGCCCACTGGCGGCGCCACGCGCCCCACCCCGAACCGAGTGCGCGGCGCCGTGTTCAACTCGCTCTATTCGCTCGGCGCCATCGAGGGCGCTCGCGTGCTCGATCTCTTCGCCGGTACGGGCGCCTTGGGGATCGAGGCGCTGAGCCGTGGCGCCACCGAAGCCGTGTTCGTCGAGTGCGATCAGGCTGTGGCCGCGGTGCTGCGAAGCAACCTCGAGGTCACCGGATTGGCGGACTGCGCCACCGTCATGGTCGTCGACGCGGACACCGCCCTCGACGAGTTGGCTCGGCGCCGTCGCCGCTTCGAGGTCGCCCTGGTCGACCCCCCGTACGCCTTCGACGCCTGGCCGGAATTGCTGTCCCGGATTCCCGCTGAGTTGATCGTGGCCGAGTCGGATCGCCCGGTGGACGTGGGACCGGATTATGCCATCCACCATCACAGGCGCCATGGCGGTACCGTGGTGACGTTCGCACAAGCTGCCAGAGGCGGCCCGATCCTCGCCGGAGCCGATCAGTGACCCGTGTGCTGTACCCCGGATCTTTCGACCCGATCCACTATGGCCATCTCGAGATCATCGAGACCATCGCCCAACTGTTCGACGAAGTGGTGGTGGCGGCCATGCGCAATCCCCAGAAGGGGGATGGCCTGTTCAGCCTCGACGAGCGGGAGCAGATGATCAAGGAGTGCTGCGCCCATCTGCCCAACGTCTCGGTGGCGATGTTCTCCAACCTCGTGGTCAATCTGGCCCGAGACATCGGCGCCGACTTCATCGTGAAGGGGCTTCGGGCTGTCTCCGACTTCGAGAACGAGCTGCAGATGGCGCAGATGAACCAAGCGCTCGCCAGCGTGCAGACAGTCTTCATCCCGTCCGCCAGCAAGAGGTCGTTCATGGCTTCGAAGCTGATCCGGGAGGTCGTCCGCCTCGGCGGGGACGTGTCGTCGATGGTGCCCGAGCCGGTGCGGGTGAGGCTGATCGGCCGTTTCGAGCGGGAGCAATGAGTTCGGGCGACCCGATCCCGGCGCCGGGCGCAGGTCGCGCCGGAAGTTCGTCCGAGGCTCGACGGCTGGCCGTCGAGCAGATGCTCACGCAGGCCATCCGAATGGTGGAGCGGTCCCGGCCGATGCCCTTCTCGACCTCGGTGATGATCAACGGCGAGGAGCTGTTGGGGATGCTGCAGAAGGCGTTCGCGGCGCTGCCCGAAGAGCTGCGGGCCGCTCGGTGGATGCTCAAAGAACGCGACGACATGCGGCTCCGCACACAGCGGGAGGGCGAGGAGATCATCGCGGCGGCCCGGGCCCGTGCCGAGCAGATGGTTCAGCGCAGCGAGGTCGTCAAGGCAGCGGAGATGCGGGCCAGACGGACGGTCGACGAGGCGGAAGAGCGGGCCAGACGGATGAAGCTGGAGACCGAGGACTGGTGCGATCAGCGCTTAGCGGCCTTCGAGGCGATGCTGCACAAGACCCTCACCGCCGTGTCGACCGGGCGCCAGCGACTCCAGGACACCCGGCTGCCGCGCCAGGTGGCGCCGACGCCTCAGGCCGACATCGACGACGACGTATTCGACCAGGACCTGGGTTGAGCCGCGGCCCGAGCGGCCCGTAAGCGCAGCGAACATGAGCGGGAGTGAGACGTGCCGAGAGGGTAGGGACCTATCCGCTCGGACGCAGAGGGTGGTGGTTGACTGCGCCCGGCTGGACGCCGGTTCGGTCGGCCACATCGAAGTCAGTCGTCAGTGCGTTCTGGACGAGCCCGGTGTACATGGGGCGCGCGTGGCGGACGGGGTCGTGGACCTGGATGTGGTGGTACGCGCGGCCGGTGGCTCTTTCGTAGCGGACGGTCGGGTGGCGGGTGTGTGGATTGCGGAGTGCCGTCGCTGCCTTGAGGAGGTGAGCGGTCCGCTGGACGCGCCGCTGCGAGAGGTGTTCGAATGGGAGCCGACCGAGGGCGAGACTTGGCCGATCAATGATCAGCGCATCGACCTGGGCCCCGCGGCGCGCGAGGTCGCCATGCTGGCCCTGCCGCTGGCGCCCCTGTGCTCGGAGGACTGCCTGGGGCCGGTGCCGGACCGGTTCCCGACTGGGCCCGCGGCGTCGGGTTCCTAGAGGCGGGGCGGCTAGGCCGCAGCTTCACGAGGATCTGGCAAGGCGCTGAGCGAGGCCCCTGGGCCCGAGCGGCCCGTGAGCGCAGCGAACAGGAGCGGAGGCCGTGGCCCGAGCGGCCCGTGAGCGCAGCGAACAGGAGCGGGAGCTGGGAGGCCGAGCGGCCCGTGAGCGCAGCGAACAGGAGCGGGAGCTGGGAGGCCGAGCGGGCGACGTGTAGGGTCCGCCGGCCGCCGGTAGGCTCGCGAGCCGGAATTGTCCGATTGGCCGGCGAAGATCAGGATCATCCATGGCTGTTCCCAAGAAGAAGACCTCCAAGGCCAAAGGTCGCAGCCGGAGGGCCTCCGCGTGGCGGATCCGTCCGGGCGGCCGGAGCGCCTGCAGCCGCTGCGGGGCGGTCAAGCGGCCCCATCGCGTGTGCGGCAACTGCGGGTGGTACCACGACCGGCAGGCCATCGAAGTCGAATAAGAGGCCGAGCGGGCAGGCGGTGATTCGTGAGGATTCTGGCAAGGCGCTCAGCGAGGCCGTGGCCCGAGCGGCCCGTGAGCGCAGCGAACAAGAGCGGGAAACACGACGCTGCACCGCGAGGCGGCATCACCTACCCGCGTTGTCTCGTAGCCAACTCAAGCGGTCTGCGCTGGGTGGGGCCATGGAACCGATAGCGGTAGACGCTATGGGGGGCGACCGAGCCCCAGCGGAGATCGTGGCCGGGGCTCGACGTGCCGCGGAGGAACTGGGGATCCCGGTGGTGCTCGTGGGTCGGCCAACCGAGATGGGCGACACGGGCGGCCTGGAGCTGATCGAGGCGGCCGAGGTAATCCCGATGGACGCCGAGCCGGGCTCGAGCGTCCGCACGATGAAGGACTCGTCACTGGTGAGGGCGGCGGAGGCCGTTCGCGACGGGCGGGCCTCGGCGATGGTCTCGGCCGGGAACACCGGCGCGGCCATGGGTGCGGCGCTGCTGCGGATGGGGCGGATACGGGGCATCGCCCGCCCGGCTATCGCAACCCCCATCCCCACCCCGGGAGGCACCCCCACCACAATGCTCGACTCGGGCGCCAATGCGGAGTGCCGTCCCGAGTGGCTGGTGCAATTCGCCCGGATGGGCTCGGTGTATGCCCGCGACCGCTTCGGCATCGCACGGCCCCGGGTCGGCTTGTTGTCCATCGGCGAGGAGGCCGGCAAGGGCAACGATTTCACCAAGGCGGTGTTCGAACTCCTCGGGGACGGCGGGTGGGCTGCCGATGTCGGTGCGGAATGGATCGGCAACGTCGAGGGCCACGACATCATGACCCCCGACGTCGATGTGGTCGTCACCGACGGGTTCACCGGCAATGTGACTCTCAAAGCCATCGAAGGGTCGCTGCGCGCCCTGTTCGGCCGGTTGCTGGTGGTCATGGACACCGATGACACCACCCGGGAGGCCGCGCAGATGCTCGCTCCGGCCCTCGACGAGATGGCTCGGGAGCTGCACCCCGACGGCGTGGGCGGCGCTCTGCTGCTGGGGGTGCGGGGGGTGTGCGTGATCTCCCACGGTAAGAGCAGCGCCGCGGCTGTGATGAACGCCATCGGCCTGGCTCGTGAGATGGTCACGGCGGGTGTGGTGGGGCACATTGCCGCCATCGCCCGCGGCTAACCGACCGCGCCACAACCAATGCCGAGCGGAGGCTGCTTGCGCCCTCAACGGTATCGTTGTCGGTTGCATCGACTTCAGACCGACGCACGGAGGCACCGATGCCGGCAGAAACGCACTTGGAGCAATCACCGATGGGGCGTGATGAGGTTCTGGCACTGATTCGCGACCGTCTCGCGGACATCCTCGAGATCGAGCCCTCCGACATCGCGGAGGGGGCCTCCTTCGCCGATGACCTCGACGCCGACTCGCTAGCGCTGATAGAGCTGGTGGAGGGAATCGAAGAGGAGTTGGCGGAACGTGCTGTCGGTTTCCGCATCGAGGACGAGGACCTGGAAGACTTGCGTTCCGTCCGTGATGCGGTCGACTACGTCGTAGCGAAGCTGGGTTGACGGTTCGGGCCGCTTCGGCGGGTGCCGTGACGCTCATGGATCGGCTCGGCCGCCGGTTCGATGATCCCGCGTTGCTCGAACTGGCTCTCACGCACCGCTCCTGGTGCGCCGAACACTCGGCGTCGTCCTCCAACGAGCGGCTGGAGTTCCTTGGCGACGCCGTGCTGGGGCTGGTGGTCACCTCGCGGCTCTACTCGCGTTTCGGCGACTGGTCCGAAGGAGACTTGGCCAAGACCCGTGCGTCGCTCGTGAATTCCGCGACGCTGGCGGAGGTCGGCCGATCGGCTGGCCTAGGCGAACTGCTGCGCTTGGGCCGAGGGGAGGTCACTTCAGGCGGCCGCCAGAAGTCCTCGATCCTGGCCGACGCGGTGGAGGCAGTGATCGGGGCGGTTTATCTCGATGGCGGCATCGGCGCGGCCGACGATGCGGTCAGCCGACTTTTCGGCTCACGACTCGACGTGGCGGCCAGCTCTCCGGGCCACGCGGACTTCAAGACGAGGCTCCAGGAGCTAGCGGCTCGTCTCGGACTTGACCCCCCTGTCTACGATGTGACCACCAGGGGGCCCGCACACGACAAGCTGTTCGAGGCCGAGGTGCACGCGGGCACCGCTAGCGGCGCCGGCACAGGAAGCACGAAGAAGGACGCCGAACAGCAGGCGGCAAGGATCGCCTACGCGGCTCTCGCCTTAGAGGCCTGATCATGACGCTGCCGATGTTTGGCCGCTCCGAAGAGGTTCGACTATGAGCACATCTCGCAATCCTCACAACCTTCATCTCGAGCTGCCGGAGGTTGAGACGATACGGCGAGACCTCGAACGCGAGATCATCGGTCGCAAGGTCAAGACGGCGGAGGCGACGAGCATGAAGTGCCTGCGCCGCTATCACACTCGCAAGGCCTTCACCTCGCAGTTGGAGGGGGTCAAGATCACCGACGTGAGGCGGGTGGGCCTGTACTTGGTCGTCGAGCTCAGCACCGAAGCACTGCTGGTGTTCTCGCTCGGGTCGTCGGGCTCGCCGCGCCGCAACGCCAACAAGCATCCCAAGGTTGCGGGCACCGAAGTGGTGATCTCGTTCACCCAGTACGGCCAGCTTCGCTTCGTCGACGCCGAAGGCACCGGCCAGCTGTTCGTGGTGCCTGGAGACGACCTATCCGCAGCCGTGCCCGAGGTCACCCAGTATGGCCTCGACCCTGTGGCCACGCCGATCTCCTGGACCGAGATGGGTCGGCAGCTGCTGCAGCGGAGTACCAAGCTGAAGACGCTGCTTACCGACGACACGTTCGTGGTCGGTATCGGTGACATCTATGCGGACGAGATCCTGTTCGAGGCGGGAGTGCGTTTCGACCGGATCTCCAACACCCTCTCCACCCAGGAGATCCGCCGTCTGCACCGGGCGCTCGTCGGCACGATGCACGACGCCATGAAATATCGGGGGACATCGGTGCCGGACCGCCCCTTCGTGGATCCGTTCGGCCAGCCGGGCAGCTACGGGGGCCACCTCAAGGTATGGGGTCGACACGGAGATCTGAGCGAGCGATCCAGAGCCCCCATCAAGCGGACCAAGTTCCGCGGCACCTGGACCTACTACTGCGACACCCAAGTCTGAGCGCCTGAGGGGTGGGAGGATGCCCGGTTCGATGATCGGACCCAACCTCTGAGGGGGTGGGAGGATGCCCGGTTCGATGATCGGACCCAGCCTCTGAGGGGGCGGGAGGATGCCCGGTTCGGGCATTGGCCCGAACTAGCGTCGCGAACGTGTATCTGAAGACGCTGACACTGAAGGGTTTCAAGTCCTTCGCCGAGCCAGCATCGATCCGCTTGGAGCCGGGCGTCACGGTGGTCGTCGGCCCCAATGGCAGCGGCAAGTCGAACGTTGTGGATGCAGTGGCGTGGGTTCTCGGTGCCCAGGCACCCAGCGCAGTGCGTTCCACGCGGATGGACGACGTGATCTTCGCAGGCACGGCCCACAAGCCAGCGTTGGGCCGTGCCGAGGTGTCGCTGACGATCGACAATTCCGACGGCATGCTGCCGATGGCGGCGAGCGAGGTGCGGATAACCCGCACCCTGTTCCGCGACGGCGAGTCGAGCTACGCGCTCAACAGCACGCCATGCCGGTTGCTCGACATCGTCGAATTGCTCTCGGACAGCGGGGTGGGCCGCCAGCAGCACATGATCGTCTCTCAGACCCAGATCGACGCCGTGCTCAACTCCCGTCCCGCCGACCGCAGGGCCGTGGTGGAGGAGGCGGCCGGAATCCTCAAGTACCGCAAGAGACGGGAGCGGGCCGAGCGCCGCCTGCTGGCCACCGACGGTGACCTGACCCGGATGAGCGACCTATTGAGGGAAGTGCGACGGCGGCTGCGCCCGCTGCAGAAGCAGGCCGAGGCGGCCCGGCGGCACGCTGATCTGCTGTCCGAGCTGGAGGCGCTGCGGGTGCACCTGGCGGGCCGCGAGATTGCGGGCCTGCGGGAGCGGCTGCGCGTGCACAAGGACGAGGGCGAGGCCCGATCAGCCGAGCAAGCCGAACTGCGGGCCGAGCTCGACGAGGTCGGCGCCAGCGTTGCCACCAGCGAGCAGCAGCTGGCCCGTCACGGGATGGACGACCATTCAGAGCGACTTGCCCGCCTCGAGGGGCTGCGGGCCAGGGCGGCGGGCCTGGCTGCGGTCGCGGTCGAACGCCAGCGCGGCATCGAACACCAGAGGGCCGCCCTCGCCGATCACGACCTGGCTGAGGGACTGAGAGCCGAGTTGGAGCGCTGCCGTGCTGAGCTCGCCACGGTCGCGTCGGCGTCTGCCGCGGCCGCTTCGGATCGTATTCGCCTTGAGCAATTGCAGCAGCGCTTGGAGGCGGACCGGGCCGCGATCGACGCCCAATGGGGCGACGTCTCAGGGTTCGGCGTCGATGTGGTGAGCGAGGCTGCCGAGGCCAGGGGCGAACTGTCGGCGCTGCAGTCGACGATCACGCTCAACGAGTTGGAGCGACATCGCCTCACCCAACGCTTGGAGGAGTCCGAGCGTCGTCTGCAGGACTTGGCCACCCGGGTTGACAACCACCGCCACGAACTGGGCCGATGCAGCAACCAGATTGCCGCGCTTCGTGCCGAGTCCGCGGCGGCCGAGGCCGTTCGGGCTGAGGCCGCAGCCGCACACCAGGGCGCGGTCGGGGCCCGTTCTGCGGCCGAGGGGGATCTGCGACACTGGACCGCCAGGAGCGAGGCGCTCGCCATGGCCCTCGATGAGGCCGCCAAGCCGGTGTCCGTTGATCTGCAGGCTGCGGCCGATGGTGTCGTGGGGTTGCTGGGCGACCTTGTGGAGGTGGACCCAGGCCTCGAAGCAGCCTTCACGGCCGCGGCGGGCGACGCGATCAGCGCGGTGGTCGTGAGACACGCCGCCGCGGCGCGCCGTGTGCTCCACAGCCTTGAGTCCAGCGATTGCGGTGCGGCTGTGATCGCACTGGAGGGCATCTCCTCGGGCGGCGCGGCCGACGTGTCGGTGGACCGGCTCGGACTGGAGCCGTTGCGGGGACGGGTTCGCGCTGTAGATCCCGATGTGAACGGGCTGCTGGACGTGTTGCTCGCCTCCGCGGCCGTCGTGGAGGGCGATTGGCGTTCCGCGGCCGACGTCTGGATGCGCCACCCCGATGTTGTCGTGGTCACCCCGGCCGGTGACCGGTTGAGCAGCCGAGGCTGGCGACTCGGGGTGCATGGCGCCGCCGGGCTCCAGCCCGCTCTGGCAGAGGCGGCTGAACGGGTCGAGGCCGCGCGGACAGCCTGCGAACAGGCGGAGGCTGCCTGCGAGCTGGCCCGGACCGCACTGGAACAAAGCCGGAAGCAAGCCGACGAACTCGGCGGCCGTCTGGCCGCGGCCGAACTCGCCGCGGCGTCGGCGAGCGAGACCATCAACCGGGCCGAGTCCGATCGGCGCGACCTCGATACCGCGACCAGCGCCCTGCGCGACCACCAGGCGGAGATATCCCGCCGCCTTGACGAGGCCGTCTCCCGAGGCGCACAGATCGAGTCCCGCCTGCCCGAGCTGGAGGCGGCAGAGGCGCGCGCCCGGGAACAGAACCGCCAAGCGGTCGAAGCTCGCGCCGACCTCGACCGGCGCGCCTCGGAGCTGGCGTCGAGGACCGCTGCACAGAGCGCGACCGACGCCGGGCTGGAGCAGCGCCAGCAGATGTTGCAGACCCGCGTCGCGGAATTGGAGGAGCGCCTGGCTCGCCACTACGCCTCCAGGGCCGCGGCCGAGGATCGTCTGGCCGCGCTGGAGCGCGAGGCAACGGTGCTTGAGACGCTCAGACGAGCGGTGGAGGAGCGGACGGGAGCCTTGAACGCGGGCCTTGGCGAGATCCGGGAGATTCGCCGCCGGCACTCCGACGAGGTCCGGGCCTTGGCCGCGAGCCTCGACGAGCTGCGCCGCCGGTCTGCCGATGCCGAGAGTCGTTACGAGACCTTGCGCCAGGCTGAGGGCCGCCGCGACATCGAGGAGGCAGAGCTGCGCACGTTGTTGCAGGGGGCGGTCGAGCGCCTGCGCGACACCTACGGTCTGTCCCCCTTCGAGGCCGCGGAGGCGCCGTTGCCCGCACTGCCCGACGGGCTCGACCCGGAGCAGCGGGTGGATCGGCTGACCACCGAGTTGGAGATCATGGGTCCGGTGAATCCTCTGGCTCTGGCCGAGTACGACGAACTCTACGAGCGTCACGACCTGCTGAGCGGCCAACTGGACGACATCCGGGCGGCCCGGCGGGACCTCAATCGGGTCATCCGCTCGATCGACGGCGAGATCAAGACGGTGTTCAGCTCGGCGTTCGTGGATGTGGCCGCCAACTTCGAAGTCCTGTTCGAGGCGCTGTTCCCGGGCGGCGAGGGGCGCCTCAGCCTCACCGACCCCGACGACCTGCTCGACACCGGCATGGAGATCTCGGCCAAGCCTTCGGGCAAGAACGTCAAGCGGCTCTCTCTGCTGTCGGGCGGCGAGCGCACGCTGGCCGCGCTGGCCTTCCTGTTCGCGGTGTTCCGCAGCCGGCCATCACCCTTCTATGTGATGGACGAAGTCGAGGCCGCTCTCGACGATGTGAACCTGCATCGCTTCCTGACGCTCATAGACGAGTTCCGTGCCGATGCCCAGCTGGTGATCGTCACCCACCAGAAGCGGACCATGGAAGCCGCCGACTGCTTGCAGGGAGTCTCGATGAAGCCCGGCGGCTCGTCGATGGTGGTGTCAGAGCGCGTATCCGACGCCGCCTGAGTCCGAACGCTATCGAATTGCCCGACGACCGAGCCCAAGTGTGCGTGGACGGCGGCTACGGCAAGTAGCCGCTTCGGCTTAGAACGAGCCGCGGCCCACGGGTGTGACTCCTACTTGCCCCACCAATCTGCTTGTGACGGCGGCCATCGTGGTGCCGGTGTCCACGAGCGCCGCGAACCGATGGTCGAGTTCTGAACCGTCGGATTCGACTGCCGCCGCGACTTGGATCAGGACGCGGTTGTTCTCCACATGCTTGACGAACGTGGTCACCTCCCCGGTGAGGATCTTCAACTAGACCTCGTACTTCTGCTCGGCCGACAACAACCGCCTGGCGCGGCGCGTCGGACGGATGGCTTCGGACATTGGCGCTCCTTCCGCTCGGGCCCGAAGACCTCACCAAATGCGGACTGATCAGCGGTGGATCCCGTCGCGCGAAGTCAGACGCAACAGACGGGTGCGTGCCCGGGGCACGCGAAGCGCCCTGCCGGTGTGCAAACAGGCGACGAGTTCTCGCTTGAGGGCGCCCCGTCCTTGGATGTAGAGCGCCTGGTAGATGGCCTCATGGGAGATCCGCATCGACTCATCATGGGGGAAATCCACCCGCAGCCGGTTCGAGATCTGCTCGGGCTCCAGGACTTCGCCCAACGCCGATCCGCCCGGCGGCCGTGCCGGCGGCAGTCGTGCCGTCACAGACGTTTCACATCGCTGAAACTTCGCTGAAACACGATCCGTCCATGCTGTGCGAGCACTACGCGGCGTCACTGGGGCAGCCGCGGTCGGGTAGCTCGGGAGGGCATGGTCGGATGCGAAGAATGCACAGGAGATTCTGGGTGGGAGCGCTGGTCGCCGTGAGCGTGGTGGTTCTGAGCACGGCCCCGGCTCTTGCCCAGGACGGCGGCGTGTCACCGGAGAGCATCGTCATCGACAACCTCTGGGTGCTGATAGCGGGTGTGTTGGTGTTCATCATGCAGGCCGGCTTCGGCATGGTCGAGGCCGGTATGACGAGAGCCAAGAACGTCGGCAACATCATGGCCAAGAACCTCGCCGACGTGTGCGTGGGCGCGCTGGCGTTCTTCGCTGTCGGTTACGGCATCGCCTACGGCACCGACGCGGGCTCGCTGCTCGGTGCCGACACCTTCTTTCTTAGCGGCGCCGAGGCGGGGTTCAGCGCCGAGGGCGGCCTCAGCATCTTCACTGACTTCTTCTTCCAGGTGGTTTTCGCGGCCACTGCCGTGACGATCGCTTCGGGCGCCATGGCCGAGCGGACCAAGATGTCGGCCTATTTGGTGTTCAGCTTCTTCATGACGGCTCTGATCTATCCGGTGGTGGTGCATGCGTTCTGGGGCGGTGAGGGGCTGGTTGCGGACCTGGCCATCGGCGACGCCAGATTCGGCGACTTCGCCGGCTCTACGATCGTGCACAGCACCGGGGGTTGGGCGGCGTTGATGGGGGCGATCTTCTTGGGACCCCGCATCGGCAGGTACGACCGCAACGGCAGGCCGCGAGCGATGCCCGGACACAGCGCGGCGTTGGTGGTGGTGGGCGTGCTGGTCCTGTGGTTCGGCTGGTTCGGGTTCAATCCGGGCTCGCAGCTCGCCGCCGACGCGGTGGTGATGCGGGCTGCGGTGACGACGATGCTCGCGGCGGCGGCGGGCGCCGTGACCGCCGGCGCCGTCGTCTGGTTCCGGACCGGCCATCTCGAGGTGGCCATGACTGCCAACGGGGTTCTGGCCGGGCTGGTCGGCATCACCGCCGGCACGGCCGCCATGACCCCCGCGGGCGCAGTGTTGACGGGGGCCGTCGCTGGCGTGGTCGTCGTGGGCTCGGTGGCGTTCTTCGACCGGATCCGTATCGACGACCCGGTGGGCGCCATCTCGGTGCACGGCGTGTGCGGTCTGTGGGGCACGCTCGCGGTGGGCTTGTTCGCCCGCCATAGCGACGGCTTCGTGGCAACCGACAACGCCGGGCTGTTCTACGGCGGCGGCATCGACCAGTTGTTGGTGCAGCTGATCGGCGCGGCGATGGTGTTCGTGTGGGTGGTGGCCGCCACCGGGACCCTGTTCGCTGTGATCAAGCGCACGGTCGGACTTCGGGTGTCGCGCCAGGCCGAGATCAACGGTCTCGACATCTTCGAGCACGGACAGCCCGGCTACGTCCTCACGACGGCCGAACACGGATCTGAGTTCAAAGGAGCTGACTCCCTCGCCAAGGCGGGCCGCGGCCGCAACAGCGCAGGACTAGACCAAGCCGCCGCGGCGCGCCCAACAGATCAAGCGCCCCAATGGGAGCGGCCGAAGCAGTAGCCCACCGACCTGATCGTCTGGATCAGGCCCGCGTGCTCCTCGCCGAGCTTGGCTCGCAGGCGGCGTATGTGGACGTCCACCGTTCGGGCCCCGCCGAAGTAGTCGTATCCCCACACCCGGCTGAGAAGGTCCTCGCGGGTGAACACCTTCCCCGGCCGCGCCGCCAGGAACCGCAGCAACTCGTACTCCATGTAGGTGAGGTCGAGGGGCCGCCCCGCGATGGCGGCCTGATAGGTGTCGAGGTTCATCACCAGCTCACCGAAGTTGATCGTCTCGGGCCTCGATCCGGCCGACGACCGGCGTGCCAACAGGTGGCCCAGGCGGGCTTCGAGCTCCCCGTGGACCGACGGCCAACCGCAGAAGTCGTCGAACAGCCCGTGGTTGGACTCCAGCTCGGCGATGCTTCCCCGGCTCACCACGACCAGCACGCCGAGGGACGCCTCGCCGCCGTCGCGCAGAGTCCGGCAGAACCCGAGCGCGGACTGCCTCGCAGCGGTCCCGTCGCCGACGGCCACGACCGCCGCGGCGCACCGGCCTGCGGCGCCGGGCTCGGCTCGCAGCAGTTCCTCGGCGCCGTTGGCGGCCCTCCAGGAGTATGCGGCCTCCTCGAGCGCCCGGGCCAGCTCTGCGGGAGGCGGGTCGGGGTGGACGAGCAGCAGGCGATCGGTCATGCCGCTGTCACCAACGGGGCAGGTAGCGGTCCAGCTCCCAGGGCGTGACCTGGGTCCGGTAGCTGTCCCACTCGGCGCGCTTGTTGCGCAGGAACCACTCGAAGACGTGCTCGCCGAGTGTTTCGCGCACCAGCTGTGAGCCCTCCATCATTTCGAGCGCCTCGTCGAGGGAGCGCGGCAGCAGCTCCAAGCCGCTTGCGGTCCGGTCCGGGGACGGGTCGAACAGGTTGTGCGTCGTCTCGGAGGGCAGTTCGTAGTGGTGCTCGATGCCCCGCATGCCCGCGGCCAGCAGCAGCGCGAACGCCAGGTACGGGTTGCAGGCCGGGTCTAGGGCCCGGTATTCGATGCGCACCGACTCGGGCTTGCCCCGCCGCCGCAGCGGCACGCGCACCAGCGCGGAGCGGTTGTTGCGGGCCCAGACCACGTGCTGGGGCGCCTCCGATGCCTCGCCGAGGCGCTTGTAGGAGTTGACCAGCTGGTTGGTCACCGCCGTGATCTCCCGGGCATGGGCCAGCACTCCGGCCATGAACCGGCGCCCGACGCTGGAGATCCCCGCAGCGTCGTCGGGGTCGTAGAAGGCGTTGGCGCCCTCGCTGAACAGCGACAGGTGGGTGTGCATGCCCGAGCCCTGCACGCCGTTGAGCGGCTTGGGGATGAACGTGGCGTAGGCGCCGTGGGCCATGGCGATGCGCTTCACGACCAGCCTCAGCGTCATCACGTTGTCGGCCATCTCGAGGGCCTCGGTGTAGTGCAGGTCGATCTCGTGCTGGCTCGGACTGTCCTCGTGGAATGAGTACTCGACGCCGATGCCCATGGACTCGAGCATGTGCAGCGTGCTGCGGCGCAGACCGCTCGCCACGTCGAGTGTGGTGAGGTCGAAGTACGAGGCCCGGTCCAGGGGCCGGGGCCGGCCGTCGGCGGGGTCGTCGGAGTCGAAGTAGAAGAACTCCACCTCCGGCGCGGTCATGAACTCGTACCCCCGCTCCCGGGCCGCGCCGACGGTGCGACGCAGGATCTGCCGGGGATCGCCCTCGAAAGGGAGCCCGCCAACCGTCTCGATGTCGCAGAACATGCGCGCGGTGGGCTCCTCCGCGTCGGCCCACGGCAGCAACTCGAACGTGGCGGCGTCGGGCCGGGCCAGCACGTCGGCCTCGTTGACCCGGCTGAACCCGTCTATCGCGCTGCCGTCGAACTGCACGCCCTCACCGAAAGCAGCCTCAAGCTCAGCCGGCGATATGGCCACAGACTTGAGCTGCCCGAGCACATCGGTGAACCAGAGCCGAATCAGGCGCACGCCGCGCTCCTCCGCGGTCCGCAGAGCGTAGTCCTGCTGCCGATCCATGACCCCGACCAGCGTAGACCCTCCCGCAGGCGCCACCGCCTCACTTAACACGCTGTTCACAACCGGGCAACAGACCCGAAACGATAGCCGGACAGATTACCCCTCGGACTCGCGGCCGCGAGTCCGCAAGCCTTGAACAAGACGTCCGGTGAGTTCGGTGCGCCTGCCCAGAGCCGTAATCCGTGCTGAGCGCGGTGGGTGCCACGGCCACCGGGTTTGACCATCGCTTCGAGCAACTCGCCAGCCACGATGTAGGCAAGACATCGTATGTATATGGTCTGATATCGCCGATATCGGTAGGTTTCGGGGCGTCTCTGGCTGAGACATCATATCTTTTGACTTGTCTGACTTGCCTGCGGTGGGGAAACGCGGCTAAGAATAACGATGTGACGATGCCTCTTTGCCGACATGGTTCTTGGTCGCCGGCCGCATGTGCGCACTGATGGCTGCGGTGGCATCCGGGATCCCGGCCGTCATGTAGAGCCGGGTGAGTCGGAGCGGCAATGGGCCTACTGTCGCCAGTGGGGTTCTGACGTTGCAGGCCGCGATTTTCCTGTCGTCGGTTCGAGGAGGTTGTTGGCGCGGAGTGCGAGCGGCTGCGTCGGGGGGGAGAGGCGTCTGGTTGCGTCGCGTCCTCGGCAGCTGTGCTGCGGTCACGGTCTTGGCGCCGCTAATCGTCACTACCGAGGCGGTGGCGCAGCCCCCTCCTGTGACGGTGTCGTTCGGGTCGTCGATGTACTCGGTGTCAGAGGGCGCGTCCGTGAGCGTGACCGTAGAGCTGTCGGCAGCTCTCAACAGCGCCGTAACGGTGCAGATCACCGCGGCGGGCACAGCCTCGGCGCAGGACTACACGCTGCCGGACCCGCTTGAGGTGGTGTTCGCCGCGAACGAGACCTCCAAGACCATCACGGTCTGGGCCACTGACGACGATGTAGACGACGACAACGAATCCGTGGTGCTGAGCCTCGATCCGCCTTCGGGCCTCTCAACAGGCACCCCGGGCTCCACCACGATAACCGTAGTCGACAGCGACCGGGCGGCGCTGGTGGTGGCGCCGGTGGCGGTGGCGGTGGTTGAGAGCGGTGCGTCGGGTTCTTATGCGGTGAGGTTGGCGACTGAGCCGTCGGCGGATGTGACGGTGGTGGTGACCGGCTATTTGGGCACCGACGTGTCGTTGTCGTCGTCGTTGTTGACGTTCACTGACAGCGACTGGAGCGTGGTGCAGACGGTGACGGTGGATGGGGCTACTGACGCCGACGCGTCCGATGACGTGGTGGTGCTGGTGCACACGGCGTCCAGTGACGATTCTGACTACGGGGGCCTGACTGCGCAGGTGGCGGTGACGGTCGTTGAACGCGCGGGGGATTATGACCTTGACAATGACGCGCTGATCGATGTGGGCAATCTTGCGCAGTTGAATGCTGTGCGCTGGGACTTGGACGGTGACGGGTCCCCGGACCGGGCGTCGATGGTTTCGGGGTATGGGGCGGCGTTCCCTGCAGCGGCCGCGGATATGGGATGTTCGACTGCGACCGCCTTGGTGGTGGTTGCTGTGGATTGTTTGGGTTATGAGTTGGTCTCGGATTTGGATTTCGGCGTTGACCGTGTGGCTGTTGAGGGTCTGGAGGAGGGGCCCACTGCGGGGGCTCCCGGTTCGGGTTGGGTGCCTGTTGGGACCAGTATCGACCGGTTTGACGCGGTTTTCGACGGCGGGGGTTTCACGGTTTCGAACTTGTTCATTGACCGGACCACTGACAATGTCGGGCTGTTCGGGTATTTGGGCGGATCGGCGGTTGTTCGCGATGTTGGTCTGCTCGGCGTTGATGTGACCACCAACGGAATCTCTGTGGGGGCCTTGGTGGGCTTGAACTTGGGCGGGTCGGTCACTGGGAGCTACGCCATCGGGGACGTGGTCGGGCACAGGTCTGTCCGGAGTTTGGCGGGTTGATGGGGTTTTGGTGACGGGAGGAGGCCGCTGACTTGGGGTTTTGTGTTGTGAGACAGCGCTCCGTCGGGGATTTGTAGGGGCGACACATAGTTGACGGTGTGAAACATTGGTGGTATTGTTGTGTTGTGTTCGTGAAGACGACCCGCAGGCGCAGGGGCGACAAGGTGTATGAGTACTTGTCTTTGGTGGAGTCGGTCCGCGACGGCTCCAAGGTCGGTCACAGGACCTTGTTGCGCCTGGGGGAGGTGACCGCGTTGCGCGAGTCGGGCCAGCTCGAGCGGATCGTGGCCGCGTTGGAGGCGCACCTGCACAAAGAGCGGATCGATGTCGGCGCGTTGGCCGCGGTGGGGGCGGCAGCGGCGGTGGCGGCTGTGTGGCAGCGGCTGGGACTGGACGGGTGGTTCGCCGAGGTCGGCGAGCGGCGCGGCGCGGCCGCGTTGGAGCATGCGGTGTTCGCGGTGGTGGCCAACCGGCTGGTGGCGCCGTGCTCGAAGCGGCGCCTCACAGAATGGGCCGCGTCGGACGTGGTCATGCCGGCGGGCTGGTCGGCTCTGTCGCCGGACCGGTACTACCGGGCCCTCGACGCCGTCGCCGACGCCAAAGAGGAGACCGAGGCGCATCTGTGTGCGCGGCTGTGCGACCTGTCGAATCTGGATTTGCGGCTGGTGTGCTATGACGTGGCCTCCACCTACTTCGAGGGATCGGCGAGGCCGTCGGACCGGTTCCCGTCGCGGGCGTTCGGGTACTCGCGGGACCGCCGCGGCGACCGGCCCCAGATCGTGATCGGGCTGTTGTGCACCTCAGAGGGGATCCCCATCGCGCATCACGTGTTCGCCGGTGACACCAACGACGCCTCCACTTTGCCCGCGGTGCCGGCCGACCTCGCCGAGCGGTTCGCGGTGGGCAGGATCTGCGTCGTCGCTGACCGGGGCCTGGTCTCATCAGACAATGTGCAGGCCGTCGCCGCTGCCGGGTTCGGCCACGTGCTCGCAGCCAGGCTGCGCCGAGACCACACCACCGCGGAGGCCCTTGGGGCCATCGACGACGACACCGCCTGGGTCGAGATCCCCCAGCACCGCTGCCGCGCCGCAGACATCGCCCTCGCCGGCGGCGCCCGCGCCATAGTGGCCGCCTCCGACGCCCGCGCCCGCCGCGACACCGCGCGCGCCGCCGAGACCGCCGCCGCAGCCGAGGCCGAGCTGCCGGCACTGGAACGCCGCGTCCGCGACGGCCGCCTCAAAGACCCCGCCAAGATCGGGCGAGCCGCGCAGCGCATCCTCGGCTCCGGCGGCGCCGGGCGGCTCTTCGACGTCGAGATCGGACCGGGCCGCCTCCTCTACCACCACAACGAAGACGCCCTCGCCCACGAGGAGCTCCCCGCCGGCCGCTACGTGCTGACCACCAGCCTCACCGCCGCCCAAGCCAGCACCGCCCAAGTGGTGGCCGCCTGGTGGCAACTGGCAGGCGTCGAAGCGAGGTTCCGGGCCCTCAAGGACTTCCTGCACCTGCGACCCATCCGGCACTGGACCCAGAAACGAGTCCGCGGCCACGTCGCCGTGTGCGTCTACGCCGCCGTGATCGAGACCCTCATCAGCGACGCCCTCGCCACAGCCGACATCCGCGACCCCGACCCCAGCGACCAGCACCCCAGCGCCAACCGGGCCCTGCGAGAGCTCAACCGCATCCGCCGACACCACCTCACCGCCAACGGCCGCCAAACCCAGCTCACCACCCGCCGCACCCCGCTGCAGGCCCGAGCCCTCGCCGCCATCGGAGCCGACACCCGCACCTGGGACAAAGCCACCATCACCTGACCCCCGCCCGCGGAGGCCCGAACCCCCGATGTAGTGGAAACACCCCACCGCCGCGCCCCCTCTGACCTCCCAAAACGCCAAACACCCGCCAAACTCCGGTCTGTGGGCGGTTTGGTCGGGTCCAACCTGGGCGGGACTGTCACAACTGCCTACTCCGGGGCGATGGTGTCTGGGGACCAATACGTGGGCGGGCTCATCGGGTCCAACTCGGTGGGCGGCACGGTCAAGGCCACCTATGCCAGCGGGACGGTGTCGGGGTCACGCAACGTGGGCGGGCTGGTGGGGTGGCACTCAGGCAGCGGCACGGTCACAGCCAGCTACGCCCGGGGGCCGGTGACCGCATCGGCGGGGGCCACCCACATCGGGGGTCTCATCGGCCAAAGCCGAGAGGGCGGAGTGGTCACCGACAGCTACTGGGACACCCAAACCAGCGGCCAAGCCACCAGCGCCGGCGGAACAGCCAAAACGACCAGCGAGCTCACCACACCCATCGACTACACCGGCATCTACCAGAGGTGGAACCTCGACCTCCACGGCAACAGCGCAGCCGACGACCCCTGGAACTTCCGCACCAACACCGAATACCCAATACTAAAGCCCCTCGGCATACTAAAGCCCCTCGGCCCGGTGGACGACGACCCCGCGGTGGTGGCGGCGCCCGAGGCGCTGGCGGTGGACGAGGGCTCCGCCGCTCGCTTCGAGGTGAGGCTGGGCACTGAGCCCGCCGCGGCGGTGACCGTCACCATCGGCGGCCACGGCGGCACGGACCTGACCCTCTCCGGCGACGGCGTGACGGTGGACGACAGCGACGACACGGCGCGGGTCGCGTTCACCGCCGCCGACTGGGACACCGCGCAGGCGGTCACGGTGACGGCGGCCGCCGACGACGACGGCCGCGACGACAGCGTGGTGCTCACCCTGGCCGCGGCCAGCACCGACGGCGGCTACCAGGGCCTCGAGGCGCGGGTGGCCGTCACCGTCGCCGACGACGACGACCCCGCGGTGGTGGCGGCGCCCGAGGCGCTGGCGGTGGACGAGGGCTCCGCCGCTCGCTTCGAGGTGAGGCTGGGCACTGAGCCCGCCGCGGCGGTGACCGTCACCATCGGCGGCCACGGCGGCACGGACCTGACCCTCTCCGGCGACGGCGTGACGGTGGACGACAGCGACGACACGGCGCGGGTCGCGTTCACCGCCGCCGACTGGGACACCGCGCAGGCGGTCACGGTGACGGCGGCCGCCGACGACGACGGCCGCGACGACAGCGTGGTGCTCACCCTGGCCGCGGCCAGCACCGACGGCGGCTACCAGGGCCTCGAGGCGCGGGTGGCCGTCACCGTCGCCGACGACGACGACCCCGCGGTGGTGGCGGCGCCCGAGGCGCTGGCGGTGGACGAGGGCTCCGCCGCTCGCTTCGAGGTGAGGCTGGGCACTGAGCCCGCCGCGGCGGTGACCGTCACCATCGGCGGCCACGGCGGCACGGACCTGACCCTCTCCGGCGACGGCGTGACGGTGGACGACAGCGACGACACGGCGCGGGTCGCGTTCACCGCCGCCGACTGGGACACCGCGCAGGCGGTCACGGTGACGGCGGCCGCCGACGACGACGGCCGCGACGACAGCGTGGTGCTCACCCTGGCCGCGGCCAGCACCGACGGCGGCTACCAGGGCCTCGAGGCGCGGGTGGCCGTCACCGTCGCCGACGACGACGACCCCGCGGTGGTGGCGGCGCCCGAGGCGCTGGCGGTGGACGAGGGCTCCGCCGCTCGCTTCGAGGTGAGGCTGGGCACTGAGCCCGCCGCGGCGGTGACCGTCACCATCGGCGGCCACGGCGGCACGGACCTGACCCTCTCCGGCGACGGCGTGACGGTGGACGACAGCGACGACACGGCGCGGGTCGCGTTCACCGCCGCCGACTGGGACACCGCGCAGGCGGTCACGGTGACGGCGGCCGCCGACGACGACGGCCGCGACGACAGCGTGGTGCTCACCCTGGCCGCGGCCAGCACCGACGGCGGCTACCAGGGCCTCGAGGCGCGGGTGGCCGTCACCGTCGCCGACGACGACGACCCCGCGGTGGTGGCGGCGCCCGAGGCGCTGGCGGTGGACGAGGGCTCCGCCGCTCGCTTCGAGGTGAGGCTGGGCACTGAGCCCGCCGCGGCGGTGACCGTCACCATCGGCGGCCACGGCGGCACGGACCTGACCCTCTCCGGCGACGGCGTGACGGTGGACGACAGCGACGACACGGCGCGGGTCGCGTTCACCGCCGCCGACTGGGACACCGCGCAGGCGGTCACGGTGACGGCGGCCGCCGACGACGACGGCCGCGACGACAGCGTGGTGCTCACCCTGGCCGCGGCCAGCACCGACGGCGGCTACCAGGGCCTCGAGGCGCGGGTGGCCGTCACCGTCGCCGACGACGACGACCCCGCGGTGGTGGCGGCGCCCGAGGCGCTGGCGGTGGACGAGGGCTCCGCCGCTCGCTTCGAGGTGAGGCTGGGCACTGAGCCCGCCGCGGCGGTGACCGTCACCATCGGCGGCCACGGCGGCACGGACCTGACCCTCTCCGGCGACGGCGTGACGGTGGACGACAGCGACGACACGGCGCGGGTCGCGTTCACCGCCGCCGACTGGGACACCGCGCAGGCGGTCACGGTGACGGCGGCCGCCGACGACGACGGCCGCGACGACAGCGTGGTGCTCACCCTGGCCGCGGCCAGCACCGACGGCGGCTACCAGGGCCTCGAGGCGCGGGTGGCCGTCACCGTCGCCGACGACGACGACCCCGCGGTGGTGGCGGCGCCCGAGGCGCTGGCGGTGGACGAGGGCTCCGCCGCTCGCTTCGAGGTGAGGCTGGGCACTGAGCCCGCCGCGGCGGTGACCGTCACCATCGGCGGCCACGGCGGCACGGACCTGACCCTCTCCGGCGACGGCGTGACGGTGGACGACAGCGACGACACGGCGCGGGTCGCGTTCACCGCCGCCGACTGGGACACCGCGCAGGCGGTCACGGTGACGGCGGCCGCCGACGACGACGGCCGCGACGACAGCGTGGTGCTCACCCTGGCCGCGGCCAGCACCGACGGCGGCTACCAGGGCCTCGAGGCGCGGGTGGCCGTCACCGTCGCCGACGACGACGACCCCGCGGTGGTGGCGGCGCCCGACAATTCTAATGAGGGTGGCACTGATGGCGGCGGTTCTGATGATGAGGGTGATTCGTTCTTCTATGGCGATGTTGGTGACAGCAGTGTTCACCGGCGGGCGATCGAGGAGTTGGCTTCCGAGGGTGTGTTGGAGGGCACTGAGTGCGCGCCGGGGCGGTTCTGTCCGGGTGTGGAGTTGCGGCGCTGGGAGTTGGCGGTGTGGCTGGTTCGGGTGATCGACGGCACCGATGCGCCGGTCGTGGAGGGGGTTGGTTTCGATGATGTTGACGAAGCGCAGTGGTGGGCGCCGTATGTGCGGCGTCTCATGGAGTTGGGGGTTGAAATGTCATGTGGCGATGGGGTGACGTTCTGTCCCTACGGGTCGATCTCGCGCGGCGAGGTCGCTCGGGTGCTGGTTGACGCCTTCGGGATCGAGCCGGCCGAACCCACCGCCACAGACAGCGATGCTGTTGGGATCGAGCCGCCTGAGCCCTTGGAGTTCACCGACACGGACGACCACCCCTTCGCCGTATACATCGATGCGCTGCTCGCGGCCGGAATCACCAACGGGTGCTCTGCTGAACCGGCGATGTTCTGCCCCGACGAGATGGTGACCCGAGCCCAGATGGCCAGCATCTTGAACCGGACATTGGCGTATATAGCCATCGTCGACGACGAGCCCGCGGTTGTACCGCTTGACAATTCTAATGAGGGTGGCACTGATGGCGGCGGTTCTGATGATGAGGGTGATTCGTTCTTCTATGGCGATGTTGGTGACAGCAGTGTTCACCGGCGGGCGATCGAGGAGTTGGCTTCCGAGGGTGTGTTGGAGGGCACTGAGTGCGCGCCGGGGCGGTTCTGTCCGGGTGTGGAGTTGCGGCGCTGGGAGTTGGCGGTGTGGCTGGTTCGGGTGATCGACGGCACCGATGCGCCGGTCGTGGAGGGGGTTGGTTTCGATGATGTTGACGAAGCGCAGTGGTGGGCGCCGTATGTGCAGCGTCTCATGGAGTTGGGGGTTGAAATGTCATGTGGCGATGGGGTGACGTTCTGTCCCTACGGGTCGATCTCGCGCGGCGAGGTCGCTCGGGTGCTGGTTGACGCCTTCGGGATCGAGCCGGCCGAGCCCACCGCCACAGACAGCGATGCTGTTGGGATCGAGCCGCCTGAGCCCTTGGAGTTCACCGACACGGACGACCACCCCTTCGCCGTATACATCGATGCGCTGCTCGCGGCCGGAATCACCAACGGGTGCTCTGCTGAACCGGCGATGTTCTGCCCCGACGAGATGGTGACCCGAGCCCAGATGGCCAGCATCTTGAACCGGACATTGGCGCTTATGCAAGGAGTAGACCAATGAAGACTCCCATGGGATCTGGAGACGCGCGCTGCTGTTTCGGGTGTAGCAGCGGTGACAAGCGAATGCATGGCCGCACTCGTCCCGGCGGGACGACGTGTTGCAACGACAAGAAGGGACAACTCAAGATGAGACAGGACGCCGCTAGGAGAATTCCAATGAGAATGTCATTCCATCTCGGCCGACTCGTGGTGTGTGGCACGGTTCTAGTTGTTGTCGCGGTGTTGGTTCAGCTGCTGGTTGTGTCGCGAGTAGAGGCGCAGCAAACTGTGACTGTGTCTCTTGGGAGTCTTACGTACTCGGTGAGCGAGAACGATACAGTAGCGGTGGAGGTGACACTTACACCGACATTCTCAGAGAGCCTGACCGTTCAGGTTGTGGCTGCTCCGAAGAATGGTGCCTCTGAGGCCGACTATGAGATATCGCAGACACCGCTGATATTTGCCAGTGGTGAGTCTTCTAAGACGTTTATGTTCAGGGCGGTTGATGATGATGTCCATTTCGAGGATGGCGAGTCCGTGCGAATAACCTTTGGAACTCTCCCGCCAAACATAGAAGCGGGAACTATAGATACGACTACCATCACAATTGAAGACTCTGATAATCCTACTACGGCGGATTTGGATGGCCTTGATGTGGTCTGGGAGTCTCCTAGTGCTGATTCGTGGGGTTCGATGCCGGTCGGTAATGGCACGGTCGGGTTGAACGTGTGGGTTGAGTCCAACGGGGACTTGCTCTTCTTGGTCGGGAAGACCGATTCTTATGACAATATAGGGGACTTGTTGAAGTTGGGACGGGTGCGTGTGTCTTTGAATCCGAATCCGTTCGCGACCGGGGCGACTTTCATGCAGAGGCTGAATCTGCGTAATGGGGAGATCCAGATCTCCGGTGAGGCGAGCGGCACTCGTGTGGATCTGCGAGTGTGGGTCGACGCCAACCATCCGGTGGTGCATGTGAAGGGCACGACCAACAACAATGTGAATGTGGACGTCGAGTTGGAGACTTGGCGCACAACAAGACGGCAACTCACCGGGCGCCAGATCCCTTTCCCGTGGGCTAATAAACAAGATAGTTTCGCCGGTGACAACGAGGTAGCGTTCATGGATCTATTCCGTGAAGCGGACACGATCGTGTCCGGGTTGACCGATCGGATCATCTGGTATCACCGCAACACGTCATCGGTCTATGAGGAGACGCTGAACATTGAACAGTTGTCCGGCTATGGCGGGGATGATCCGCTCCTGAACAGGACTTTCGGTGCTGCGATCTTGGGAAGCGGCATGACCAACGACGACAGCACAACGCTGGGCCGGGACAACACAAAGGACATTGATATTTCGATCTATCCTTACACGGCGCAGACCAGTACGGTTCAAGCGTGGCGCACCGGCCTGCAGACCAGCATCAACAACGTGACCGCCGTGGACTCGGAAGCTCGGCTAGCTGCACATCGGTCGTGGTGGAGTGACTTCTGGAACCGCCATTGGATATTCGTGTCTGCGGACGGATCCGATTCTGGAAATGCCAAAATCGTTTCGCAGAACTATGCCCTGTCACGGTTCATGTTCGCGGCCGCGGCTCGCGGTGATGACGCGATCCACTTCAACGGCTCGATCTTCAATGTAAATTGGCCTAGCAACGCGGACCACCCCTTCGGCGTATCCACGGATGCGTTAGACGCCGATTATCGATTGTGGGGTTCTGCGCACTGGTTCCAAAATATTCGGTTCGCCTACTTTCAGATGCTCATGGCTGGCAACTTTGATATGATGCACGGCCTATTCAACACGTACATCGATGCGCTGCCCTTGGCTAAGTATCGCACTCGCACATACTATAATCACGATGGCGCCTACTTCCCAGAGACCATCATGTTCTGGGGTTCAGCTACACCAAGGGACTATGGCAAGGATGTACTCAACCGACAGCTTGGCTGGACTTACGGTCCGGAGAAGCGCTATCATTGGTCGGGCAATATTGAATTATCTGCTATTATGCTTGATTACTATTTGTTGACTCAGGATGATTCGTGGTTGACGGATACGGCGTTGCCGTATATTCATGAGATCATGGTGTTTTTTGCGGAGCACTATCGTCAAAGTGACGGGTCGATCAGGTTGGAGCCCTCGCAGGGTTTGGAGACTTTGCGTCCGGGTAACGTCAGTCGTACGGTAGTGAATCCGACCGACAAGATCTCCGGCTTGCATTTCGTGCTGGATCTGCTTCTGGAGTTGCCGCAGGAGCAGACGACGGAGTCGCAGCGTGAGTATTGGTTCAATATGAAGGCGGATATGCCGCTGCTAAAGACGACGATCGTTGCCGGCAAGGAAGTGTTGGTGACGTCGGAGTCGCATCCTCGACACAGTCTCAGCCGCAGCAGAAACCTAGAGAATGTGGATCTCTATGCTGCGTTTCCGTTCCGGGTCTATGGTGCGGGCAAACCGGATTTAGAACTCATTCAGAATACTTATGAGAAGCGCTTCGGGACTAAAATGGGTGGATGGAATCAGCAGCCGATCCACGCGACGATGGTAGGGGATACCAGTGACGCCAAGGCTTTCACTATCCGATATTTCAAAGAACGGGAGATAGTTGGGTCGATGGCGGATGATGCGTTCCGTTTTCCTGTGTTCTATGGGCCGTCGCATGATTGGGTCCCGAACGGTCCCCAAGCTGGCAATGCCATGATCGCTCTCCAGCACATGCTAATGCGCTATGAGAACCGCAGGATCATGATGTTCCCGGCCTGGCCTGAGGAATGGAATGTCAAATTCAAGTTCCATCTGCCGTATAGAACCGTGGCCCAAGGCGAGTTTAGAGACGGCCAAGTCGCCGATTTTATGGTCACGCCCGCTGGTCGGCTAGGCGATGTCGAGTTCTTCGACTTTTCCCCTAATACACCTGTTGTGTCTTTTGACAGTCCTGTGGAGGGGGGTGTGTTCGGTTGGGGCCGTAGGTTGCCCTACACGGTGGCGGTGTCTGACATTGACAGCGGAGGCGCCGCGGCGGCTGTTGATTGCGCTGCGGTGTCTGTGGCGGCTTATCTAGTGGACGGCGCGACTTCAACCGAGCAGAGCCGCCACAGTGGCTGTACGGGCTTTGTGACGCTTCCCGCGGAGCCGGCTGACCCCGCCGACGACGAGCTGCTGTTTAGGTTGGAGGCCTCCTACACCGACGCCGACGCGCTCACCGGCACCGCGGAGGTGACGCTGCACCCGAACCGCAAACAAGCCGAGCACTACGACTTCACCGGCGGCGGCGACGGCGAAATCCGCACCGAGAACGAGTCGGGTCGCGCAGCAGACGGCGACACATGGCTCAGCTACTACCACAACGGGGACTATTTCGGGTTCTCGGACGTGAACCTCTCCGGTGTGACCGCGATCAACATCAGAGTCGCTTTGGGGGCAGCGGACCGAGGACCCGCCAAAATCGAAGTGCGCGCCGGCAGCGCCACCGGCCATCTCGTCGGCGAGGTCGCCGTTGTGCCCACAGGCGCCTGGGCCGATGCGGGTTGGCGCACCGTCACGATCAGCACCCTGAACGATCCTGGCGGCACCAACGCCTTGTACTTCGTTGGGGTCAACACCTCTGGCCATTCCAGCCCCAGCATCGGCAACGTCGACTGGGTCGAATTCGCCGGAGACGGCATATCCACCGACCCGCCCACCGGCGAGCCTGTTGTGTCTTTTGACAGTCCTGTGGAGGGGGGTGTGTTCGGTTGGGGCCGTAGGTTGCCCTACACGGTGGCGGTGTCTGACATTGACAGCGGAGGCGCCGCGGCGGCTGTTGATTGCGCTGCGGTGTCTGTGGCGGCTTATCTAGTGGACGGCGCGACTTCAACCGAGCAGAGCCGCCACAGTGGCTGTACGGGCTTTGTGACGCTTCCCGCGGAGCCGGCTGACCCCGCCGACGACGAGCTGCTGTTTAGGTTGGAGGCCTCCTACACCGACGCCGACGCGCTCACCGGCACCGCGGAGGTGACGCTGCACCCGAACCGCAAACAAGCCGAGCACTACGACTTCACCGGCGGCGGCGACGGCGAAATCCGCACCGAGAACGAGTCGGGTCGCGCAGCAGACGGCGACACATGGCTCAGCTACTACCACAACGGGGACTATTTCGGGTTCTCGGACGTGAACCTCTCCGGTGTGACCGCGATCAACATCAGAGTCGCTTTGGGGGCAGCGGACCGAGGACCCGCCAAAATCGAAGTGCGCGCCGGCAGCGCCACCGGCCATCTCGTCGGCGAGGTCGCCGTTGTGCCCACAGGCGCCTGGGCCGATGCGGGTTGGCGCACCGTCACGATCAGCACCCTGAACGATCCTGGCGGCACCAACGCCTTGTACTTCGTTGGGGTCAACACCTCTGGCCATTCCAACCCCAGCATCGGCAACGTCGACTGGGTCGAATTCGCCGGAGACGGCGTATCCACCCGATGAGATTTCATAAACCTTGTTGAGCCACCGAACGTAGGATTGATCCCTATGGCAGAACGATTCGTGGTGACAGGCGCAGACGGATGTTTGGGAGCATGGGTGGTGCGCCGACTGCTCGATGATGGTGCCTCGGTGACCGCGTTTGACCTGGGTGCCGAGGATCATCGGCACCGGCTCGTGTCTGACGGTGCACCGTTGGCGTATCAAAGGGTCGCTGGCGACATCACCGATGCTGGTGCTGTGATGGAGGCGTTCGCCGACGCTGATCGGGTGATCCATTTCGCTGCGCTGCAGGTACCTGCTTGTCGGGCGGATCCCAGCTTGGGCGCGCTGGTGAATGTGGTGGGTCCGGTCAACGTGTTTGAGGCGGCGCGCATCCACCGCATTGAGCCGGTCGTCTACGCGTCAAGCATCGCGGTGTACGGCTCTCTAGTGTCCTGAGTGGGGAATTGATTGGGGCGCCCAGAGTGATTCCAAGCTGGGGCTTGGGCCTTCCGCGCTGCCCTAGCCATTTTGACGACACACCACTAGCTTCTACGTCTGATGCAGGACGATGCCGTCGGTCGGACCGCTGTGGTCAGGCCGCCCGACTCCGAGGAGACGGCGGCGCGTGGAGCATCCGGGGGTCGAAGGTCCCGCCAGCGCGTAGCCGCGGTCATCGTGCTGGCCGGTCTGATCGCCGCTGCTGGGACGGGCTTGAGGCTGGTTCTCTCCGATGACTCCCAAGGCTCCGGGTCCACACCCTCGATCAGGCTGGCCTCCCCGGAGGAGATTGCCGCGGCGACGGGCTCTGGGGCACCTGCGGACGCCGAACAGCTTGCTGGAGGAGACCCCGCTGTCGAGCCCCTGACGGTCGACGGGTCACGCACAGAGGATCGCCCCGCCGCTCAGGAGCTGTCGGAAGAGGGCGCCGCGGCCTCGGTTGATCCGCTCTTGCCGCCGGACTCGCCGCAGTATCCGGCTCCAGCAGTGTCTGAGGAGCCGGTGGTGGCCGTGGCCGAGGCGCTCAGCCCGTCGGTGGTGCGTGTCGAGGTCGATGCGCCGATCGGATTCGGTCTGGGCTCTGGCATCGTGTGGGACGCCGACAACGGCTACATCGTCACCAACCGGCACGTCGTGGCGGGCACCGACAGCGCTATCATCACCCTGTCGGACGGGACCCGCCTCGACGGCGAGGTCGTCGGCGGGTCGTCGGGGCACGACGTGGCCGTAGTGCGGGTCGATCCGGAGGCCGCTGAGCTGGTGGCAGCCACGTTCGCGCCTGCCTCGTCGGTGAGAGTGGGCCAGCTCGCGGTGGCTATCGGCAGCCCGCTCGGCCTGACTGGAACGGTCACAGCCGGGATCGTGAGCGCGGTCCGGATCCAGGTCCAAAGCGGTTCCGATCCGACCTCGCCGGTGCCGGTGGAGATGATCCAGACCGATGCAGCCATCAACAGCGGCAACTCCGGCGGCGCCCTGGCCGACTGGCAGGGCCGCGTCATCGGGATGAACACGCTGATCCAGACCACCACGGGCGGCAGCATCGGCCTGGGCTTCGCGGTTCCCAGCGACACAGTCGAGCTGATCGCCACCCGCATAGTGAACGGGGAGTCACTGGAACTCGGGTACCTCGGCATCAGCGGTCATGCCGCCGAGGGCGACGATCTGGGAGTGGTCGTCGCCGAAGTCCTGCCCGGATCCCCGGCCGAGAAAGCGGGCCTGACGGCTGGCGATGTGATTGTTAGCCTCGAATCTGAGCCTATGGGCGACATCATCGAACTATCAGCCGAGATCAAGCTGCGCCGGCCCGGTGAGACGGTTGAGCTGACGATCAGGCGGGGCGGCGACACCTACGTCGTCACGGCCGTGCTGGACCCGCTCGGATGACATCGATCCGCGGTCGGCGCCAGCCATGTTGAGTCGAGACGCGATGCCCAGGGGCCGTCAAGGCCTGCCATAGGTCCTCGATGGGGGATCCGGCCTCTGATATTTCGTCTGTTTCTTAGGCATCTACTATTTCGAATAACACCTGTGTGAGCATCTCTGGATGCTGCCTATCGGTCTTGGCCTAGGCGAGGGGTTGTGGGAGCCGTCGGCGCGGTTCGCGGTGTTGGCGCTGGCGGTTGCCGTCGGGGTGTGGCCGGTGTCGAGGTCATCGACATCCGTATGGTGATCCAGGTGATCCGTGTTGGCCATCGCCGAGATGTTTATCGGCCCCGATGAAGCAAGGCGTCCAGCTTGGCGGTCGGGTCTGGCGCGGTGACCAGCGCCTCCCCGATGAGGGCGGCGTCGTATCCGGCGACGGCCAGGTCCTCCATGCGAGTCCCGCCCTCCACTCCTATCCCGGACGCGGCCACCGTGACGATCCCGTCGTCCATCCGGGGGAACAGGCGGCTCATCGCGACTGCCTTGTCGTAGTCGACAGTGAACCGGGCGTCCTTGGGCTCGCTGCGCTGGTTCACGGCGATCATGTAGGCGCCGTTGGCCACCGCCACCTCCAGTTCGCGCTCGGTGCGGACCTCCGTAAGAACGTCCAAGCCCAGGGTGAGGGCCAGTTCCTGCAGCGGGCGCAGCATCGACTCGTCCATGTCGGCCACGATCAGCAGCAACGCGTCCGCGCCCATCGCGCTGGTCTCGCGGACGTCCTCGAAGCTGGTGAGGAAGTCCTTTCGCAGCACGGGGATCCCGGCAGCCTCACGGGCCCGCCTCAGATCGTCCGGAGATCCGCCGAATCGTGGCCCGTCAGTGAGCACCGACAGGCACACGGCGCCGCCGGCGCGATATTGGCGTGCCAATGCAGCCGCGTCCGCGTCGGCGTGCAGCGGACCCGCGGACGGCGAGCGCCGCTTGACCTCGGCGATCACGGAGATGCCCTCCGCCAGCAGCGCCTTCTTGAACCCGTGCCCGAGGCTCCCCGGCGAGGGGTGGGACGAGATAATCGGGGCCCCGTCCACGGGGCTTTCGGCGCCCGAGGTCGATATGGCCACCATGGCGGCGATGCTAACCGCGGACCCTCGCCCGCGGCGCGTGGTTCCTCAGTGGTCGGTGGATCGTCGCCCAGCTCGGCACTCGGGACCGCAGCGGCCCTGGCTAGCATCGGCCACCGATGACGCTGATCCTCGTCGTTGCCGTTGTGGCGGCGCTGCTGGTCGCTGCCCTCGCGGTTGTGATGGTTCGCCGCCGCAGAGCCTCCGATGGATCCGGTGCCCGCGTCTCGGCGGTGGGCGAGGTTGCCGATCGGGTGGTCGGCCGCGTAGCCGGCAGGGTCAGCGACGCCACTGACGGGCCCGCCCCTTCGCTGCGCGAGCGCCTGTCGGTGGCACGAGCGGCGCTGACGGGATCGCTGGCCTCGGCCCTGGAGCGCACCTCGATCTCCGAAGAGGCCTGGACCGAGGTCACCGAGGCGCTGATCCGAGCCGATGTCGGCTTGGCGACCAGTTCGGAGATCGTGGAGGCGGCCAAGTCACGCGTCGAAGCCGACGGAGGCGAGCCCCGGGAGGCGAGAGCGGCGCTGCAGGCCGAGCTGCGCGAGCGGCTCGGAGGCTTCGACCGCTCCCTGGCGCGGCGCGGTGACGGCGAGCGTCCGTCGGTGTGGCTGTTCGTCGGCGTGAACGGCACGGGAAAGACCACCACTATCGGCAAGCTGGCCAAGCGCCAAGCCGACCGCGGTGCCCAGGTGGTGTTGGCCGCCGGTGACACCTTCCGCGCCGCGGCCTCGGATCAGCTGGCCATGTGGGCCGAGCGCTCGTCCGCGCACATCGTTCAGGGTGCCGAGGGAGCCGACCCTGCGTCAGTGGTGTACGACGCGGTTGAGTCGGCTGCAGCCAGAGGCGCGGATCTGGTCCTGGCCGATACGGCCGGAAGGTTCCACACCGAACAGAACCTCATGGCCGAGTTGCAGAAGGTGCGGCGGGTGGCCGACAAGGGGTCGGGCGTCGTCACCGAGACGTTGCTGGTGCTCGACGCCACCACCGGCCAGAACGGCTTGGCCCAGGCCACGCAGTTCACCGAGGCCGTCGATGTCACCGGGGTGGTCCTCACCAAGCTTGACGGCTCCGCCAAGGGCGGGATCGTGGTGGCCGTCCAGGCCGAGCTCGGAGTGCCGATAAAGCTCGTGGGGATCGGTGAGGGCATCGCTGACTTGGTGCCATTCGATGAGTCGGAGTTCGTGGACGCCCTCTTCACCTGAGCAACCCCCTGAGGCGCCGCGTCAGCGTCGCTGGCCGAGGCCGCCCGCACGGGGCGCGATGTGGTGATCGTTGACACCGCTGGCCGTCGGGCCATCACCGCCGCAGAACTCACCACAGCCGACACATCAGACGCCCGGATAGGCCCTCGCCTGCTCGACAACGACCCCACAGTCCCCCACAACACCACCGCCAGCACCGACACTGAAACCGTCGGCACCGCCACCGATGCCGCCGCTGTGGGGGCTGAAGGGTTCGTGGGACTGGTGCTGGCCACCTCGTCTCGGGCCATCACCAGCTCGGGGTCGGCACCGTCGGCGCGCGTCCCGGGACGAGACGACGCCAACGCGTCCAAAGCGCCCTTCTTGGCGACCTCGCGTGCTCGCATGATCGTGGAGCGGTCCACGCCCCAGTGGACCGCGCGCCGCGCGACGGTCATCTCACCGCACAGCACCTGCACGAACGCCTCGCACGAACGCCTCGTACCTCTGCACAGGCGACAACCGCCGCCTTCTGCGGCGTCCGCCACGCTCCCGGGACTTCGAGGGATCAGTCATCTGACGCTCCTTTCACAGCGCCACGATCCCACCCCGATGCTGCGTAATCAATCACCCAAAAGCGGACACGATCCCAGAATCATTACAGGTCCGAGACGTCGTCGGGCTGTATTTGAACCCGCCTGAGGCCGCGGTGGTGCTCTGCGTGGACGAGAAGACCGCCATCCAGGCCCTGGACCGCACCGCCCCGGTCCTGCCGCTGATGCCCGCCGCCGCGCAAAGGCGCACCCACGACTACCGCCGACACGGCGCCACCGACCTGTTCGCGGCGCTCGACGCCGCCTCGGGCAAGGTCATCACCACGATGACCGCCCGACACCGAAGCGAGGAGTTCCGCAAGTTCTTGAACCTCATCGACAAAGAGATACCAGAGCACCTCGACGTGCACGTCGTCCTCGACAACGTCTCTGCCCACAAGACCCCCGCCATACAGCGCCGGCTGCTGCGCCACCTCCGCTTCAGCTTCCACTTCACCCCCACCTACAGCTCCTGGATGAACCTCGTGGAGCGCTGGTTCTCAGAGCTCACCACCAAATGGCTCCGCCGCGGCACCCACACCAGCGTCAAAGACCTCAAAGACTCCATCAACGCCTGGACCGACAACTGGAACCAGAATCCCCGCCCCTTCGTGTGGCGCAAGACCGCCGACGAGATCTTCGAGACCATGGCCTCATATCTGCAACGAATTCCCCAAATGGGACACTAGAGGAGCTCGAAGTGGATGAAGTTGTGGGCCCACTTCGTTCGGTTCCCATCAGTGCTGGGCGGACCCCAGTTGGCTGGTTTCGTGAGCGTCACGCGTTCTCGTAGACCGCAGTTGTTGTCTGCATTCATGTCTGAGATGACGATCGACCCGTCGCTGTTCACTTGCTCAACATATGCAACGTGACCGTGGGTGCCATCTGTCCATTGGGCCACACTTCCCGCAGCCGGTTCGGAGTTCACCGTCATTCCTACATGTCCGGCCGCGGTAGCCCAGTGATTTGCGTTGCCCCAACGTTGACCGCCATAGTAGTTGTGGAACGAGAGGCCAGCTTGCCTCACTCGGAACGCCGCGTAGGAGGTGCATTCGCCTCCGAAGAAGTTCCAGGGGTCAACGTCGCCTAGGCCATCCTCAATCAGACCAGTGTCGTAGCGCTTACACTTGTATTCATCCTGCCCCGGGGAGTTGTCATGGCTATACGGATATTGGGGCAGCGCAGTAGTGGGTGCAGTCGTTGTCGTAGTCGTCGTCGTGGACGTCGTGGACGACGTGTTGGTGGTGTTGTCTTGGTTGAAGCAGGTGGCGTCGGTTATGAGTTGGTTGCTGTTGACTGCGGTCCATCCGATTCCGCCGCCTCGTTCCAGGAGGGCGGCGTCGGCGCCTATCTTTCGGTAGTTCGCGGATTGGTGGGCGTCGGCTATGTCGTTGTCGTTGACCTCTAGGACGATGTCATTGCTGGGCGCATTGGAGATGTGCCCGATGCTCACCCGTCCGATCTTGACCCAGCCGCCGTGGCTCTGCTGGTCCAGCACGGGGAACGTTCCCAGCGGATTCGTGCAGCCTTGGAGGTGCACGCGGTAGAGGACTTGGGCGGTGGCGTCTGCTCGGGGCACCCACACCCACACGTCATGGTCTCGCTCTGTCGACAGATCGTCGAAGTTCCAGGTTGCCCAGTTGCTCCGGGTTGAGTCGTTGGTGCCGTAGGTGAAGTGATAGGTGCCGTGATGGTCCGAGCCATGAGTGCCCGAAGGGGAGCGCGCATGCCACCACTGGCTCGGACCGTGGAGGGTGGGGCTGTCGTCTTTGTTCTCGACGCCGCCACGCGAGTTCGTGTACCAGTCTGAGCCCTCCTGCGCGCCTGCGCTTGCAGCCAGCAACGACGAAAGCAGAGCGACGACCGCTCCGACCGAGAGAATGGTCCTTACGTTCATGTCCAATCGTCCTAACCCGTGCGAACTCCACCGGTGGATTCAATTGATCGGCCATGATAGCCGGTCGCACACCAGCATCCGACCCGGTGGAGGTTCCCAGTATGGCACGACGGCTCAGCTTCGACGAACGCGCGCGAACCAGCGCGTTGATTGACGGCCAGCTCACACCGTGGCGGCGCAGCACCGCACGGATCGTCATCGCCTCAGAGTCCGCGACCAGTCGCTGCGCCAGACACCGCGTCAGCCGTCCGTCGGACTCGGGCCGCCCCTCGAGCCACCGGCTGTCGCAGCCGCCGCACAAGAACCGCCGCCGCACCCACACCAGCATTGTGCGCCGCCCCGACACCTAAAGGTCGAGCACCTCGGGCCCGCGGGTGTCATGCACCCTGTGGCACCTGAACCCGCAGTGCGGCAACGAGGACGCCCCACGGTCGACTCGACCTCTACCCTCAACTCACCCGGCGTGTCTGACGCCACCGCCAGCACGCGTGTCTCACGCAGGTGCAGCCGCACCCGCATAGAATCCGAAGCCATCGGGGCCCTCCTGGATCGTGATCATGTCAATCACCGATCCCAGCAGGGCCTCGCCCCCTACTCAGGGACCCTCAACCACCGTCCTCCCCACTGTGAGTATGGCGGGCGCGTCCCGGCAGGGGTGCCAGACTGGTGTCGGCGGCGGCGCTGGTGACGGCCCGCGCCACCACTAGCGCGTCCCGCGCTGGGAACCAGTCGGTGTCGAGGTCATATCTGGAAGTCAGGAGCTCGACGGTGCCGACGGTGCGGGCGATGGCGTCGAGCTGGTCGTCGACGTCTTCGAACACCGTCGACGATGCGGCCGCGTCGGCGGTGTTGGTGAGGCTCACCAAGTCGCCCGCGGACAATGAGCCCGAGGCCGGGATGCATGCGTAGCCGAGCCCGCCCCTCAGCAGCACGTCGATCTGGTAGCTGGTGATGTCTGAGCCGCCGTCGTCGGGGGCTGCCATGACACGGTGAGGTCGGGCTGCTCGGGCTGCTCGACGAGGGCGATCGACCGGTGCAAGAACGTCGCCGTCTGGGCGCGGGCCACAGCATCAGAAGGACAGAACCTCAGCGGCTCGGACCCGCAACCCACCGTGACGCCCGCGGCGAACAAAGCGTCGATGTCCCCAGCGAAGACGCTGCCGGGATCCACATCGGCGAACCCCGCGCCGGGACCCTCGCCCAGCTCGAAGGCCCGCACCAAGAAAGCCGCCATCTGAGAGCGCGTGACCGCACCGCGCGGACAGAACCGCAACGGCTCGACCCCGCAGCCACGCGTGACACCCAGCTCGGCGAGGCGCACGGTGTGCGCCGACCACCACAACGACGTGTCCACATCAACAAAGCGAGAACCCTCCGCCCGCGGCGGGTCGGCCCCGTCGAGCGCCCGCACCAGCCACACCGCCATCACCCAGGCGCCAGCGCCTCACCCGGACAGAACTGTGTATCCCCACACAGCGTGCCCTCGAACACCCCCACGCCCCCACCGCAGGCCCATGCACCCCCGACACATCCAAGAACCCGCCCTCGCCCGAAGCCCCCACAGGCTCAGACTGCGCCCCCGCAGGCACATCCGCCGACACAACCAACACAACGACCGCTCTCAACAGCACAAACAAAGGGTCAGCACAGACCACTAACAACTGTCAACAACCGCCAGAACGTCACGCTTCACCTGTGCGCGCGGCCTCCTCGGTAGTGTGGCCTGGTCATGTTCGACACGCTGACCGACCGCTTCGAGGCAGTCTTCTCCAAGCTGCGCAGCCGGGGGAAGCTCTCTGTCGACGATGTCGACACGGCCCTGCGGGAGATCCGCGTCGCGCTGCTCGAGGCCGACGTCAATCTGGACGTGGTCACCAGTCTCACGGGCCGCATCCGTGAGCGGGCCGTGGGTGAGGAGCTGTCACGGGTCCTCAACCCCGCCCAGCAGGTGGTCAAGATCGTGCTGTCGGAGCTCACCTCCAGCCTCGGGGGCGAGCGGCTGGCCATCACCTACGCCTCCAAGCCGCCCACGGTGGTGCTGCTGGCCGGGCTCCAGGGGTCAGGCAAGACGACCAACGCGGCCAAGTTGGCCCAGTGGTTCCTCCGCCAGGGCCGCAGCCCGCTGCTCGTCGGGGCCGACCTGCAGCGGCCCGCCGCCGTCGAGCAGCTTCGCACGCTGGGCGGACGAGCCGGCGTGCCGGTGTTCAGCAATCCCCGCGGCCCAGTGAAGGCCGCGTCGGCGTCGCTGGCCGAGGCCGCTCGCACGGGGCGCGATGTGGTGATCGTCGACACCGCCGGCCGCCTGGCCATAGACGCGGAGATGATGGACCAAGTTCGACGCATCTCCAAGGCGGTGCGGCCCCACTACACGTTCCTGGTGGTCGACGCCACGGTCGGCCAGGACGCCGTCAACTCGGCTCGAACCTTCCACGACACGCTGGCTCTCGACGGGGTGATCCTCACGAAGCTTGACGGCGACGCCCGGGGCGGCGCGGCGCTGTCGGTGAAGGAGGTGGTGGGCCGGCCCATCGCCTTTGCCTCGGTCGGCGAGAAGCTGGAGGACTTCGAGCCGTTCCATCCTGACCGTCTCGCCAGCCGCATCCTGGGGATGGGCGACGTAGAGACGCTGATCGACAAGGCCGAGGCCGCATTCGAAGCCGAGCAGGCAGAAGAGGCCGCGTCCCGGCTGCTGGAAGGAACCTTCACCTTCGACGACTTCCTGTCCACGATGCAGCAGGTTCTCGGTATGGGCAACCTGCGCAGCCTTCTCGGCATGATGCCCGGGGTGCCCCGGGAGCTGCGCAGCGCCGAGATCGACGAGAACCGCATCGGCCGCATCACCGGCATGATCTGTTCGATGACGCCAGCGGAGCGCGCCGATCCCGACATCATCGACGCCTCCCGCCGCCAGCGTATCGCGGCCGGTTCGGGCTGCCGTCCCGCCGATGTCAAGGCGCTGGTCGATCAGTTCAAGCAGATGCGGACCGTGATGAGGGGTCTCGGAGGGTTCGGCGGCAAACGGGGGGCTGCCGCGTCGAAGGTTCGGTCGTCGAAGCAGGCGGGACGATCCAAGGGAAAGCCGTCCGCCTCGAAGCGGCGCAGCGGCGGCGGCCGCACGACGCCCAAGGGTCCTGTGCCGGTCTCCAAGACGCCTCTTGTCCTTCCAGGGTTGGAAAAGGGTGACTGGCCCGGGTTCAATTGACCCAACGCCCGAGCCGCCTAGCAGATCAGAGGACTCACATTGGCCGTCAAGTTGCGCCTCATGCGCATGGGGAAGAAGAAGCAGCCCACCTATCGCGTGGTGGCGGCCGATGGCCGCGCACCCCGCAACGGGCGCTTCATTGAGATAATCGGGATCTATGAACCCCGCCAGGATCCCTCGGTGGTGCGGATCGACAACGAGCGGGCGCTGCACTGGCTGCGCCACGGTGCCCAGCCGACCGAGCGGGTGGAGAAGCTGCTTAAGATCAGCGGTGCTTGGGAGACCTTCCGGGGCACAGGTGCGAGCGGGGTCACGACCGCGGCCGCCAGCGCCGAGGGTGAAGGCCCGTGAGCGATCTGGCCCCCACCGCCCAGGCCATGTGTCGCTACGTGGTCACCAGCATCGTCGACGATGACGATGCGGTGCAGATCACGGCGACTTCGGCCGGCACCGACGCGGTGCGCCTCGATGTGCGCGTCGCCCAGGGCGAGATGGGTCGTGTGATCGGCAAGCGAGGCCGCGTGGCGCATGCCATCCGCACCGTCGTGCGCGCGGCAGGATCGCGCGACGATGTGGACATCGAGGTCGAGTTCGTCGACTAGAGGCCGAGCGGGTAGACATCAGCCTCATGAAGATCTCCCGAGGCTTCGAGCGAGGCCGTGGCCCGAGCGGCCCGTGAGCGAAGCGAACAAGAGCGGGAATACTGACTCCTGTGACTCGTCTGGGGCGGGCCCCGCGCCTCTGCTCGAGATAGGCCGCGTTGGCCGGCCCCACGGCACCGGCGGGGAGGTCACGGTGACGCTGGTGTCGAACCGGCCCGAGCGCCTGGAACCAGGGTCGGAGTTGCAGACCGATGTGGGGACGCTGCAGGTGGCGGCGGCCCGTCCCCACCAGCAGCGCCACCTTGTCGCATTCGTCGGCATCGACGACCGCAGCAAGGCAGAGGCCCTGCGGGGCCTGGTGCTGCGAGCCGCGCCGATTGTGGATCCCGACGAGATGTGGGTGCACGAGCTGATCGGCGCCCGCGTGGTCGACCAGTCCGGCACGGACCGGGGCCTCGTGGAGAAGGTGGTGGCCAACCCGGCCGGAGATCTCCTCGAACTGGCCGACGGAGCCCTCGTGCCGATGTGCTTCGTCGTGGCCTGCGTGCCGCGCCGCCGCATCGAGGTGGACGTTCCCGACGGGCTCTTCGACATCGCGCCATGAGCTTCCGGATCGACATCTTCACGATCTTCCCCGACTTGGTGGAGACCATGGCCTCGGCCTCGATCATCGGGCGCGGTCGCACTGCCGGCACGCTCGATGTGAGAGTTCACGATCTCAGGATGGCTGCCATCGACCGCCACCGAAGTGTGGACGACGCTCCCTTCGGCGGGGGAGCGGGAATGGTCATGATGCCCCAGCCGCTGTTCGACGCGGTCGAGGCGGTCGAGCCGCCCCGGCCGCTGTTCTACCTCTCGCCCGCGGGCCGTCGCTTCGATCAGGCCATGGCGGCTGAACTGGCCTTCGGGACCGGTTTCTCCATGCTCTGCGGACGCTACGAGGGCGTCGATGAGCGGGTCTGCCAGCACTTGGTGGACGGAGAGCTCTCGGTGGGCGACGTGGTTCTGGCCGGCGGCGAGGCGGCCGCTCTGGTGGTGCTGGAGGCTGTCGGGCGGTGCGTGCCCGGCGTGCTTGCCAACGAGGCCTCCACGCTCGAGGAGTCGTTCCACGACGGTCTGCTGGAGTATCCGCAGTACACACGGCCGGCTGATTTCCGGGGATGGTCCGTACCCGACGTGCTGCTGTCGGGCGACCACGGGCGGGTGGCTCGCTGGCGCCGGGCGCAGTCGCTGGCTCGCACGATCCAGCGCCGCCCTGACCTGATCGAGGCCCGCGGCGGCCTCAGCGACGAGGAGCGGGCGCTGCTCGCAGATCACGGCTTCGACGCAGCCACGGGCGAGGGGCAATCCTCGTAGGCTTCCTCGGCCTCGATGCCGGTGGAGGCGGGATGCCCATGGAGGCGGAGATGCCGGTGGAGGCGGGTAGCGGTCCTCGTAGACTCGCCCGGCCTGGCCGCAGCAGCCGCGGTGAGCGGAGGCAACCATGAACCCCACCGATCTCGTCGACGCGCAGAGCCTTCGCGACGACATTCCCGAGTTCCAGCCAGGCGACACTGTCCGCGTGCACGTGCGGGTCGTTGAGGGCAACCGGGCCCGAACCCAGGTGTTCGAGGGCGTGGTGATTCGGCGCCAGGGCAGTGGCGTGCGTGAGACCTTCACCGTGCGCAAGGTGAGCTTCGGTGTGGGCGTGGAGCGGACGTTCCCCCTACACACCCCGTTGATCGATCGCATCGAGCGCGTCACGCAGGGAGATGTGCGCCGAGCGAAGCTGTACTACCTGCGCGACCGCGTCGGCAAGGCAACCAAGGTCAAGGAAAAGCGCTATCGCTGACCTCCAGGCCGGTGCGTCGGATCGGACCGGCAGATCCCCGGACCGTTCGAAGCAGGCCCGCGGCGCTTGGGGTGAGCGCAGGGTTGCTCGCTGGTATCTCGATGCTGGCTACGAGATCCTGGACCAGAACTGGCGGGTGCGGTCGGGCGAGCTGGACCTGGTCCTGTTCCGCGACGGCGAGATCGTGTTCTGCGAGGTGAAGTCCCGCCGCTCGAACCGCTTCGGTGCAGCCGCGGAGGCGGTGGATCGGCGCAAGCAGCGCCGCATTCGGTCGCTGGCCGCACAATGGCTGGAAGCCAGCGGCCGCCGGGGCCGAGTCCGCTTCGATGTGGCCGCGGTCACCGGCGTCGAGGTCGATGTGATCGAAGGCGCTTTCTAGGCGGTCGCCGTCAGCGGCTTTCGTCGCGCTTTCCCGTCATATAGGCGGGAAAGCGCGACCAGAGCCTGGGATTCGTCGGTCCCAGCATCCCCGGTGCCAGTGACGTCGCAGGTCCGGTGCCTCGACGGGCACCACGACATAGTGGCCGGTGGAGGCCGGGATCGTCCGGTTGCAGGCGGGGCAGATGTAGTCCTTGGTGGCCCGGTAGGACTGAATGAAGCGGACCTCCACCTCGCCGAGGCGCTCCGGGTCGTCCACGGCTTCACCCCAGAAGGGCCCAGATCACCAGGGCGATGGCCACGAGCAGTCCCGCGCCGACAAAGATGAGGTCTGACCGCTGGCGGCGGTGGGGACGGGTGGGGTCGAATCCCATGGGGCCAGTATCGTGGGGCGGCGATCCGCCCGCACCACACAGTGCCATGTTCCGCTGCCGCCGACTCCCGCACCGCCTGCTGCTGGCGGCTCTGGTCGCCGCCATCGCCGCGGCCGGTGCCTGCGCGGCCGATGACGTGCCGGAGGTTCCCGTGGGCGCAGACGGCTTCCCCGACCAGGATCTGGTGGCGGGACGGAACGTCTACATCGACCGCTGCGCCAACTGTCACGGAAACGACGGAGGCGGGGGGCGGGGCACGAAGCTCTCGGACGGGCGGATGATCCAGATCTACCCCCACATCGACGACCAGATCGAGGTCATCGCCGAGGGAGTGCGGTCCATGCCCGCCTTCGCCGACGTGCTAGACACCGAACAAATAGCGGCCGTAGTCAGATATACACGAGAAGTGCTATAGTTATTCGTCAACAACGCTTGTTGCACGGTTAGCCGCCGGCCGAGATGACGACGGCCTCCAATCCTCAGACCACGGAGGCCGAAATGCTCGCTACCATCCGCTCCGCCACCCTCGTGGGTGTGTGGGGCCACCCCGTCGCAGTGGAGGTCCACGTCGCCGACGGGCTGCCCGGCTTCAGCATCGTCGGCTTGCCCGATGCCTCGTGCCGGGAGGCTCGCGACCGGGTCCGGGCCGCCATCGTGTCCAGCGAGCTCACGTGGCCGATGAAGCGCATCACGGTCAACCTGGCGCCCAGCGATGTTCCGAAGTCGGGCGCCGGTCTCGACCTGGCCGTGGCCGTCGGCGTGCTCGTTGCCGACAAGCAGCTCACCGCGGCGTCGATAGCGGACGTCGGCGTGCTCGGTCAGCTCGGGCTCGACGGCTCGGTGCGACCGGTTCCGGGGGCGCTGCCCCTGGTCGACGCCATGGACGGCTTGTCGATTGTGGTGGCGGCCCGAGACGGCACCGTGGCCGAGCTGGTGGCTCCTGAGCGGGTCCGGCCGGTCGGCACCCTCAGAGAGGTATTCGATGCATTGGCGGGCACCGCGCCCTGGCCAGTTCCGCCTTCGGCTCGGCGCGCCGGCCCCGCCGAGCCCGAGCCCGACCTCTCCGATATCGCGGGACAGCCGTTGGCCCGATGGGCGCTGGAGGTGGCCGCGGCGGGCGGGCATCACCTGCTGCTGGTCGGACCTCCCGGCGCGGGCAAGACGATGCTGGCCCGCCGCCTTGTGGGTGTGCTGCCGGACCTGTCGACAGAGGAGGCCCTGGAGGTCACCCGGGTCCATTCGGCGGCCGGGCTGGCGCTCCCCGACGGCCTGATCACCCGCCCGCCGTTCCGCGCGCCCCACCACTCGTCGTCGATGGCTGCCCTGGTGGGAGGGGGCAGCGCCAGAGCCAGGCCGGGCGAGGTGAGCGCGGCCACCGGGGGCGTGCTGTTCCTCGACGAACTCGGGGAGTTCGCTCCGTCGGTGCTCGATGCGCTGCGCCAGCCGCTGGAGGAGGGCATGATCCGAGTGGCCCGCTCGCAGGGCATGGTCGAGCATCCGGCCCGCTTCCTGCTGGTCGCGGCGATGAATCCCTGCCCGTGTGGCGCGGGAGGCACGGTCGGTTGCCGCTGCGCACCCGGAGCGCTGGCCCGCTACCAGCGCCGCTTGTCCGGGCCCTTTGTGGACCGGCTCGACCTCGTGGTTCGCGTGGACCGCCCCGATCCGGCCGACCTGCTCGACAGGGGGCCGAGCGCCCCGAGCGCCGACGTGGCCGAGAGGGTGGCGTCCGTGCGCCGGCGAGCCCGCGAGCGGGGCGTGAGCAGCAACGGGGAACTGGCGGGCGCAGGTCTGGAACTGCACGCCCCGCTCGACGGCGCGGCCACGGAGGTATTGAGGGCAGCGTTGGTCGAGGGCCGTCTCAGTGCCAGAGGCCTGCGCAGGGTCCGCACCGTGGCTCGCACGATCCGAGACCTTGACGATGGGGGCCATGAACTACGTGCTGTCGACGTGCTCGCGGCGCTGTCACTGAGAATGCGGCTCGACGGCGCGGGAGGACTGGTCCATGGGTGAGGTGATGCCGGCACAACGGGATCGGGGAGTCCACGCCGCCGCGATCGCTTCGTTACCACGGTCGACCCCACGACGACTGCACCGGCTGCTGGCCGGACGGGATCCCGCCGAGGTATGGGAGGCGGTGAAGCGCGGCGAGATGTCCGGCTCAGCGGCCGATGACGACCTTAGAGACCTCTGGCGCGACCATGCCCGCGGGACGGACCTCGCCGCGGTGGCTGGCCAGCTTGAATCGCTCGACGCATGGGTGACGACGTCGGCGAGCTCCCAGCACCCGCCCGCGATCGCCGGTGATATCGATCCGGCGCCGGTCCTGTTCCGCCGCGGTCGCGTGCCTGACCCGGCGGCGCCGGCAGTTGCCATCGTGGGCACCCGCCGGTGCACCCCGACGGGGCGCTCAGTGGCGATGGAGCTGGGATCGGAACTGGCGGCGGTGGGCGTCACTGTGGTCTCGGGCCTGGCCCTGGGGATCGACGGGGCCGCCCACCGGGGTGCCCTGGCCGCGAACGGAGCGCCGGTGGTGGGGGTGGTGGGCAGCGGCCTCGATGTCGTGTACCCGAGGGGCAACCGCGACCTGTGGGAAGCGGTGAGCGCGGCCGGGACCCTGCTCGGCGAGGCTCCCCTGGGCGCTGAGCCGGAGGGATGGCGCTTCCCGGCTCGCAATCGGCTGCTGGCTGCTCTGGCCGATGTGGCCGTGGTGGTGGAGTCCAAGCGGGCGGGAGGCTCCATGCACACCGTCGAGGAGGCCGTGCGGCGCAGCGTCACTGTCATGGCCGTGCCCGGCTCGGTCCGGAACCCGGCCGCGGAGGGCACCAATCTGCTGCTGAGCGAGGGCTGCGCTCCGGCCTGCTGCACCGACGACGTGCTCGTCGCCCTGGGTCTGGCCACCGCGGGTTCGACCGGCGGCGAAGAACAGCCCGATGCTGCCTGCGGTGGAGTGGTGTCGGAGAGTGGAATCGCCAGAGGCAGGATCGACAGGGTCGGGCTCGACTCACTCCAGCAGAGGCTGCTCGACCTGCTCGACGACGGTCCGGTGAGTCTCGACGTTCTGGTGCTGCGGGCCGCCGCGCCCGTGCCGGAGGTGCTGGTAGCCGCTGAGGGCCTGGAGCGCCTCGGTCTGCTGGCCCGCGACGGATCCCGCGTGCTGAGGGCCTGATGCCCGCCGACTGCTCGCCCCGGTCGCCGGACCGCCTCGCACGATGCAGCTAACGTATACCTCGCATGCGCTGGATGTCATGGAGCAGCGAGGAATCCGCCCAGAGTGGGTGGAGCGAGCGGTGGCCGTGCCAGAGCGACAGACCCGCGACCCCTACGATGGGGCGGTGGAGCGGTTCTTCTCTCGTGTCCCCGAAAGCGGCGGCAGAGTGCTGCGGGTCGCGGTGAACACCGAATCGGATCCCTGGCGCGTCGTGAGCACGTTCTTTGATCGCTCTATGCGAGGTGGGCTATGAAGCTTCAAGTCGACAAGCAGGCCGACGCCCTGTACCTCCGCCTCGACGACTCCGCCGTCGTCGAGTCCGTAGAGGTCGCCCCCGGAGTCGTGCTGGACTACAACCGAGCCGAACAAGTCGTCGGGGTCGAGATGCTCCGTCTTTCGACGCGATCACCGGACCTCGACCTCTCGGCCCTGCATTTCGAGGCCGTATAGGAGTCCGCAACGGAGACACCGCCGCCTGCCAGGCTTGATTGAGAGGATCTGTCGACGAGCTGAGACTCAGGTCCGAGCTGCGTGATCCCTGTAAAAAACTAGACTCAACGTGTGGACAACTGGGGCCTTGGCGCCTGGCTCGACTCGCTGAGCAGCGTCGCCGACTCCACCCGGGCCGTGTACGCACGGGACGCGGCCGCGGCCGCGGGGTGGCTCGACGAGGCTGGCGTCTCCGGCCCGGCGGCGGTGGACCGCCGGGCCCTGCGGCGCTACCTGGCCCACCTCGGCACCAAGGGCTATGCGGCTCGCACCATCTCCCGCAAGGTCTCGGTGCTGCGCCGCTACTTCGACTGGGCCCGCCGCACCGGCCGGACAGACGCCGACCCCACGCTCGGGCTGGCCGCGCCGAGGGGGCCGTCGAGGCTCCCGCAGGTGCTCAAGGACGACCAGATCCGCACACTCATCGACAAGCCCGCCCGAGCCGGTGACCACGACGCCCGGGACGCCCGCGATCTGGCCATCGTGGAGCTGCTGTACGGAAGCGGTCTGCGGGTGAGCGAGCTGTGCGGCCTTCGACATGAAGATCTGGACCTGGCCCGGGGCGAGATCCGGGTCTGGGGTAAGGGCGCCAAGCAGCGCCTAGTGCCGCTCAGCGAGCCTGCGATGGCCGCGCTGCGCGTCTGGCTGGAGGATCACCGCGGTTCGTTCGTCACCGACGAGACGCCCGCAGCCGCGCTCCTGTTGAACAAGCGGGGGCGGGCCATGACGCCCCGCGATGTGCGCCGAGTGCTCGATCGTCGCAGCGTCGTGCCGACGCACCCGCATGCTCTGCGCCACACCTTCGCCACGCACTTGCTCGACGGCGGCGCCGACCTGCGGGCCGTGCAAGAACTGCTGGGCCACGCGGACATAGCGACCACGCAGATCTACACCCACGTCAGCCGAGAGCGCTTGCGCGAAGTGCATCGCAGTAGCCATCCCCGGGCCTGACAGCAGGCCAGAGGCGCCGTTCAGACGGTGTGATCTAGGAGGGGATGGGCCGGTACTCGTCCAGCGGGTAGATGCAGGTCCCTCCCTCGACGCCGTCTATGGGCAACGGGTACGGCTTGGTGCAGGGGAACTCCCAGACGAGGTTGTGGAGCACGTCCGGGGCCTGGGTCTTGCTCGGAGCTATCGAACCGGGGATCATCTCGTTGGCGTCCACCGGTCCAAGATTGGCCAGCGTCTCATAGATGTCGGCCCGGGTGGGGTTGTCGCCCGCGTCGTAGATCGCTCGCAGCGCGATGCGCAGGACCTCGCAGACCGTGACGGCCATGCCGTAGCGGGAGTTGCCGTCGTGACGGTCCTCCGACTCGTGGTTGGCACCTGAGGGGCTGTTGGCGCCGTAGGTGTCGTTGCACATCTCGTTGAACGCTCTCGGCTCGTAGTCCTCGAGCCGGTAGGCGCCGACGTCGCGGGAGTCCATGATGCGGGCCCCGTGGTAGAGGGCCCCGGCGGCCTCCCCGCCGAACGCCACGACCTTGGATGACACGATCTCCGCGGCCTGCGAGTTGAAGTCGGATGCGTAGAACTGCACGTCTCCGGGTTCGAATCCCTGGTTGAGCATCTCGTTGAGGAATTGGGGCGCGGTGATGACGTTCATCACGTTGAAGACCACGTCGACACCCTTGCTGCGCATGCGGCTCACGGCTTCGACCGCGCCACCCATGCACGAGATCCCGCCCGCGCATTCGAGCTTGTCGAGCACGGCCACGTTGACGCCGTGCTCGCGCAGGACGTTGACCAAGCCGGCCTCGACCGCCTCGAACTGGCCCGGCGTGTCGGGAGCGGCAATCCCGACGGTCTTGCCGTCGAGTTCGCCTCGCTGGATCAGGTCCAGGGCCAGCCAGCTGAGCGCTTGCTCTGAGGTCGGCGTCGTAGTGATCAGCCGGTCGTTGCCGCGCTGGATGAACTCCTCCGACTGGGGCTGAACGGTGATGAAGGCGGTCTCGTGCTCCTCCACGATGCACAGGTTGGCCGACCCCTGGAAGCCGCTGGAGTTGAGCAGTATGACGCCGCCGTGGTCCTCGATGGCCTCGATACAGGCCGCGTTGCGGATCTCGTCAAGCTGGTCCCCGAGCACGTCGACATGGATGGTGTGCAGGTCGATCATGCGGCCCCGAACGCCGCCGCACTGCTCATTGACGTAGGCCACGAAGGTCTCGAACATCTCGGCCGGATCGCCCACGTCGGTGCCGAAGCCGATCTGCACAAAGTCCTCCAGCTTCGAGCGGATGTGCACGAGCGAGATGGAGTCGGCCTCGATGCCCTTGTCGGTGGCCACCCGGTCGGGGGCGGGATCGTGGGCGGTGCAGAAGGTGTCGATCTGCATGAACGGGTGGTCGCCGCGGTCCATGGTGGCCTGGAACTCGTCGAAGACGCCGTCGCGGGGATCGTCGAAGATGTTCGGCGGCGGACCCTCGGGCTCTTGGTCGGGCTCGGCGGTCGCGGTCTCGGTGTCCGTGTCGGGCTCTTCGTCGGGCTCGGCCACTGCCGCTACTGTCGTGGTGGTTTCCGGCTCGGCCTCCGGCTCCGTTGCGGTCGCCTCGGCCTCGGGAGCCTCATCCGAGTCGTCGGGCTCGGCGGCTGGCTCGGTGTCGGGTGCCTCAGTCGTGGGCGTAGCCGCGCCGTCGTCGTCGGAGTCCGTCACTTCGCCCCCGCAGGCCGCGGCTACGAGAGCCATGCAAACAGCAAGGACGAGCGCGAGGCGCAGTCGTGCGTTCATCTATTTCTCCGTCCTCTCGAGGCACCCCGATGGGGCCGACAGACCAGTTTCCTCCACTTGTATACCAGGCACAAGTCGATTGCGAACTCGTTGCTTCTTGCCCGAGCCGATGGTTGTCGATGCGCCGGGGACCCCGGCTACCGCGGAGCGGGGCGGTAGTCGTCTACCGGGACGATGCAGATGTTCTCTGCTCCGAACGGATTGGGCCGTGTGCACGGATACTCGAAGCGCAGCGTGTGGATGGCGTCAGGAGCTTGCGTCTTGCCCGGTCGAATCGAGAACGGCAGCATCTCGTTGGAGTCGATCGCCCCCAGATTGGCCAGGGTCGCATTGATGTCGGCCCGCGTGGGGTTCTCGCCTGCGTCGTAGATCGCCCGAAGCGCGATGCGCATGATGTTGCAAACCGTGGACACCATCCCGTAGGCCGACGACCCGGTCGACCTCTCCGCGGCTTCGGCGGTGGCGCCCGATCCACTGTTGGCGCCGTAAGTGTGGGCGCACATCTCGTTGAACGGCCGCGGCTCGTAGCCCTCCAGCCGGTAGGCGCCCGTGTCAGCGTCGTCGATGATCAGAGCGCCGTTGTACATGGCTCCGGCAACCTCGCCGCCGAACGCCACGATCTTCGATGCCACCAGCTCGCCCGCGTGGGCGTTGAAGTCCGAGGCGTAGAACTGCACGTCGCCCGGAGCGAATCCCTGGTCGGCCATCTCGACGATGTAACTCGGGGCGGACACGACGTTGAGGACGTTGAAGAAGACATCGACGCCGGCCGCTTTCATTCGCTGCACCGAATCGACCAAACCTTCGGCGCAGAAGGTCGTGCCTCCGCAGCCGACGACGTCGAAGACCGCGACATCGATGCCCTGGGACCTGAGCGTTCCCACGAGGCCGGCCTCCACCGCCTCGTACTGGCCAGGAGTGTCGGGTGCGGCGACGCCGATCGTCTTGCCGTCGAGTTGCCCGCGGTCCGCGAGGTCGGCCGCGAGCCAGCGCACGCTCTCCTCCAGCGTCGGCGACAGCGAGATGAGCCGGTCCTCACCCCGGCGCATGAACTCCTCGCTCTGGCCCTGGGTGGAGACGAACGCCGTCCGGTGCTCTTCGACGATGCACAGGTTGGCCGATCCCTGGAATCCGCTGGAGTTGAGCAGGATCACGCCCTGGAGGTCCTCGATGGCCTGGATGCACGCCGCGTTGCGGTCCTCGTCCACCGTGGCGCCGAGAACCTCCAGTTCGATGGTGTGCAGCTCGATCATGCGGCCCCGCACGCCTCCGCACTGCTCGTTGACCACGGCTGTGAACGTGTCGAACATCTCGGCCACGTTGCCCACCGGAACGGCGAAGCCCATCGCGGCGAAGTCCTCCAGCTTGGACCGCAGGTGCACCAGCGAGATGGAGCCGGCCTCAATGCCGGGATCGGTCGCGACCCTGTTCGGGGCCGGGTCGTGGGCGTGGCAGAAGGCGTCCAACTGCGCGAAGGGGTGGTCACCCCGGTCGAAGGTGGCCTGGAACTCGTCGAAGATCCCGTCTCGGGGGTCGTCGTAGATGTTCGGGGGCGGACCTTCTGGCTCTTCATCGGGCTCGGTGGCGGTCGCCTCGGTCTCGGAGGCTTCGCCGGAGTCGTCGGGCTCGGTGGCGGGCTCTGTGGTGGCGCTGTCGGGTTCGGCTTCGGGTTCTGTCGTTGGGGTGGCTTCGGTCTCGGGGGCTTCGCCGGAGTCGTCGGGCTCTGTGGTGGCGCTGTCGGGTTCGGCTTCGGGTTCTGTCGTTGGGGTGGCTTCGGTCTCGGGGGCTTCGCCGGAGTCGGGGTCCGTCACCTCGCCCCCGCAGGCTGCGGCCACAAGGGCGGCGCAGACAACAAGGGCGAGCGCGAAGCGCAGTCGTGACATCACCTGATGCTTCGTCCTCACGCTCCGTCCTCTTCTCATCATGCCCCCGATGGAGTCGAACGGCAGTCTCATTCATCGGTCAATCGTGCACAAGTCGGTTGCGGACGCGCTCCCGCGAACGATTACATTCGCAGGCTCCTGGGGCATCCGTCAATCACGCCGAAGACCGTCGCGGCTACTGTCTCCGCACCGACCGCACCCCTGTGGTCGGTCGGAGCGTCGTGGGGTGAGAATGGCTGACGAGTGGCGCGGGACGACCGGACCCGAGCCGTCGGTCGCCGATCTCGCGGCGGCGATCCTCGACGAGGAAGCCAAGCGCCGGGCCGAGCAGGCTGAGCGCGACGCCGAGACCGTCCTGCCCGACGATCTGCTCCCGGGCGTGGGCGGCGAACCCATCACTCTGCGGGAGGGATTGCGGTCCGGTGGCAAGGCGACGCTGCTGGTGATGTTCCTCCTCGCTTTCATCGACGAACTGCCCCGCGCCATCCGCGTGCTGGCCCCCGATATCCAGAACTCGCTCGACATCAGCGACACCGTGCTGTTCGGCATCCTCGGCTTCGGCGGCGTCACCCTGGTGCTGGGCGCGGTCCCCATGGCCGCTCTCGCCGATCGGGTCAAGCGCGTCGCCATCATCCCGGTGGCTTCGGCGTTCTGGGGCGTGACCACGTTCTTGAGCGGCATCATCGTCAACCCCTTCCAGCTCTTCCTCACCAACGCGGGGACCGGATTCGGGCAGGCCTACCGGATCCCGGTGTCCAACTCCCTGCTGGTGGACACCTACCCGATCCCGGCCCGCAGCCGGATCTTCGCGCTGGAGGGCCTCGGCCGGCCCGTGGGCCAGCTCTTCGGGCCGCTGCTGATCGGAGGGATCGCGGCGGTGGTCGGAGGCGAGGACCCCTGGCGGGCCGCCTTCTTCGCCATCGCGATCGCGCCGATCATCGCCGCAGTCGTCTCGGCACTGGTGCTGCGCGAGCCCCCCAGGGGGCGCTTCGAGAAGGAGGCCGTCTTCGGCGACGAGGACGTCGAGGTGGACGAGCTGCCGGTGTCGATCGGCACCGCCTTCGCCCGCCTCCGCAAGATCAGGACCTTCTACTTCCTGTCGACCGGTGTGGGCGTGCTCGGATTTGCCCTGATCGCCATACCCATCCAGTTCAACCTGCTGCTCGAGGACAAGTACGCCATGGGTCCCTTCGAGCGGGGAGTGGTCGAGTCGCTCATCTGGGTGGCCGCCCTGGTCGGCCTGCCCGTGGCCGGGCGGATGTTCGACCGGGGTTTCCGCCGCGACCCGGCCGCCATGATGCGCCTGGCCGGGATGCTGGTCATGGCCGCGGGCGTGGTCTACGCGGTGGCCCTGCCCATCAAGATCCTCGGGGCGCTGGTGGCGTTGATGGCTGTGGCCCAGACGCTGATCTCGATGGCCTTCGTGGCCGCGCCGTCGGTGATCGCGTCGGTGGCGCCCTATCGCATCCGGGCCCAGGCCTTCGCGTTGCTGCCGGTGTTCGTGTTCCTGATGGGAGGCTTCTTCGGCGGGTTGATCGTGGGCCAGCTCTCCGACGCCTACAACGAGCGCACCGCCATGCTGGTGGCTGCGCCGCCGGCCGCTCTCATCGGTGGCGCCCTTATCGCCTACGGCAGCCGCTTCATCCGCTTCGACATCTCCCGCTCGGTCGAGGAGCTCCTCGAGGAGCAGGAGGAGCAGCAGAGGGCCGCGGCCGATCCCGAATCGGTGCCCGCCCTCCAGGTTCACAACCTCGACTTCGCCTACGGCAGCGTGCAGGTGCTGTTCGACGTGTCCTTCGAGGTGGCCCGGGGCGAGGTGCTGGCGTTGCTGGGCACCAACGGCGCAGGCAAGTCCACGCTGCTGCGGGCCGTGAGCGGGCTGGGGATTCCCGACCGGGGAGTGGTGCGCCTCGAGGGCCGCACCATCACCTACGCCGAGGCCGAGGACCGCTTCTCGGCCGGGCTGGTGCAGCTCAGGGGCGGCGCCGGGGTCTTCGAAGAACTCTCGGTCGCCGACAACCTCAAGGCCTCGGTGCTGGCATCGGACTTGAGCGAGGCCGAGGTCGCGGCCAGAACGGCGCGGGCTCTGGACCTGTTCCCGGCCCTGGCTGAACGCACCGGCATCGCGGCGCGCGACCTGTCGGGCGGGCAGCAGCAGATGCTGGCCCTGGCCATGGCGCTGATGCACGAGCCCGAGGTGTTGCTCATCGACGAGCTCAGCCTGGGGCTCGCTCCTGTCGTGGTGCAGGAGTTGCTCGGGGTGGTGGAGCGGCTGCGGGAGGACGGGCAGACGATGGTCATCGTGGAACAGTCGCTCAACGTGGCCCTGGCCTTCGCTGATCGGGCCATCTTCATGGAGAAGGGCCGCATCCGCTTCGAGGGCCCGGCCCAGGAGCTGGCCGAGCGCGACGATCTGGCCCGAGCCGTGTTCCTGGGAGGCGAGGGCGGATGACCGCCCTCGCGGCCGTGGGCTCTGAGGGCCCGGGGACCGCAGGCTTGGGGTCTGAGGGCCCATGATCGAGTTTCTCGGCATCACCGTCGGCCAGCAGTCGCTGGTGTTGGGCTTGGTGACGGGTCTCACCTACGCCGCCTTCGCGGCGGGGTTCGTGCTGATCTACCGCTCCACCGGCGTGCTCAACTTCGCTCACGGCGAGGTCGGAGCCTTCGGCGTGGCCCTATTTGTTCTGCTGCTGGCCCAGTACCGCTTGAACTGGTGGCTGTCGTTCGTGCTCGCCCTGGCGGCCTGTGCAGCCATCGGCATGGCCATCGAGCTCATTGTGATCAGGCGGCTGTTCGCCTCGCCCCGCCTGGTGGTCCTGATCGCCACCATCGGCGTGGGCCAGATAGTGATCTTCGCCAAGTTCAACCTGCCCAACGTCGTCACCCCGGGACCGATCCCGGCGCCGTTCAAGGCAACGTGGACCCCCACCGACCACATCCGCCTCCAAGCCCGCGAGCTGGTCGTTCTGGCGGTGATCCCGGTACTGATCGGCGTGCTGGCCTGGTTCATCTCGCGCACCCGCTTCGGGCTGGCGGTTAGAGCCTCGGCCTCCAACGCGGACACGGCGCGGGTCTACGGCACGTCGCCCCGGCGGACTTCGACGATCGTGTGGACGATCTCGGGCGCGTTCGCGGCGGCCACCGCCATCTTCCTGGCCCCACTGCAGGGCATCAACTCGGCCCAGGCCGGCACCGCGGCCATCGCCGAACCGCTGCTGCTGAGAGTGCTGGTGGTGTCGCTGCTGGCCCGAATGCGCTCGCTGCCCGGCACTCTGGCCGGCGGGGTGGCGGTAGGCGTGGCTGAAGCGCTCATCCGCTCCAACGTTGATTCTGCCAACCGCTCGGTGGTGGATGTGTATCTGTTCCTGGCCGTGCTGGTGGTCGTGCTGCTGGTGGTGCGCAGCACCGGCGAGCAGGAGTCCTGGTCGCTCGCGCCGCGAGTGCGAGCCATCCCGAGCCGGCTGGAGTCGCTGTGGTGGGTTCGCCGTCTCAATGCCATGGGGTTCGTGGCCCTCTTCGGGTTCTTCGCCCTGCTGGGACTGGCCCTCTCCAGCAGCAGCTCACTGTTCACCTGGACGAGCATCCTGCTGTTCGCCATGGTGGTGCTGTCGATGACCGTGCTGACCGGGTGGGCCGGCCAGCTGTCGCTCGGCCAGTTCGCCTTCGTCGGGCTCGGGGGACTGACCGTGCTGGGTCTCACGCAGGGCAACGACATCCCCGTGCCGTTCGACCTCTTCGATCTGTCGCTGGAACTGCCGTGGGCGCTGGCCATGGTGGTGGCCACCGCGGTGGGGGTCGTGGTGGCGGTGATCGTCGGGCTGCCCGCGTTGCGGGTGCGGGGCCTGTTCCTGGCTGTCACCACGCTGGCGTTCGCGGTGGCCTCAGCGACTTGGTTGTTCTTGCAGGATTTCTTCACGGGGGGCACGAGCTTCCCCCGGCCGGCCGAGAAGCCGGTGCTCGATCTCGGCCCGATCCATATCGACTTCGACGCCTCGCGAAAGAACTACTACTTCCTGTGCCTGTTCTCGCTGGCGGTGGTGGCCGCCGTGGTGGCCCGGCTGCGCCGCACCGGCATCGGGCGGTCGTGGATCGCGGTGCGCGACAACGAGGAGATGGCGGCGGCGTCCACGGTGTCGCCCACCCGGATGAAGCTGGCCGCCTTCGGCGTGGCGGGAGGCATCGCGGCCTATGCCGGAGGACTGCTCGTGACGCTGGTGCCGTCGCTGCAGCCCGACTCGCTGTTCCGGGCCAGCGAGTCGATCGTGGTGGTGGCAACCGCCATCATCGGCGGACTCGGCTCGGTGGCCGGCCCCATCCTCGGGGCCCTGTGGGTCCGGGGAATCCCCCAGGTCATTCCCGAAGAGCTCGACGACCTCGTGCGGCTGCTGACCAGCAGCATCGGGCTTCTGGTGCTGCTCATGTACTTCCCCGGGGGCCTGCTGCAGATCATCTACCGCATCCGTGACAAGCTGCTCGGGCGCGCCGACCGCAAGATGGCGGAGCAAGAGGCCGCCGCGGGCGTTGAGCCGTCGGCCGCCGAGGAGGTACCTGCGGTACGGGAGGTGCCTCAAGCCGCGCCGGAGCCGGACAGGCCTCGCTCGCCGGTGACGAGGGGCCCCGCGGTAGCCGTGGCCGGACCGGGCCCGGCACTGCAGACCCGGGACGTGTCGGTGCGCTTCGGCGGCAACACCGCGGTCGATCGCGTCTCGGTGCATGTCGGACACGGCGAGCTGGTGGGTTTGATCGGAACCAACGGCGCGGGCAAGTCCACGCTTCTCAACGCCATCAGCGGCTTCGTCCCTGCTGAGGGGCGGGTGTTCGTGTTCGGGACCGACATCACAACGCGGAGGGCTTCGGCTCGCCACGCCCGAGGCTTGGGTCGGGGCTTCCAGGGCGCCCGCGTCTATCCCGGCCTGACGGTGCGGGAGTCGCTGATGGTCGCCCTCGAGGCCCGGTCACACTCGCGTCTGCTGGCATCGATGACGGCGCTGCCGCCGTCACCCGGCCAGGAGAGGACCAAGCGGTCCGAGGCCGACGAGATCATCGAATACATGGGCCTCAAGCGTTACGCCGATCATTTTGTGGCCACGCTGTCGACCGGCACCCGCCGCATCGTGGAGCTCTCCAGCCTGCTGGCGGTCAACGCCAGGGTGCTGCTGCTGGACGAGCCGACGGGCGGGGTGGCCCAGCGCGAGGCCGAGGCGTTCGGACCGCTCATCAAGCAGGTGCAGGCTGAGTTGGAGGCCGCGGTGATCGTCATCGAGCACGACATGCCGCTCGTCATGGGGATCAGTGACCGGGTGTACTGCCTGGAGGCGGGCGCCGTGATCGCGGAGGGATCCCCCGAGCAGGTCCGCCGGGACCCGCTGGTGATCGCCAGCTATCTCGGCACCTCTGATCAGGCCATAGGCCGCTCCGGCCCGACCGCGCCCTAGGTGGCTGGTGCCAAACTCCCGAAATGGAGGTTTTGCGGTCACAAAACCCCAGGTCAGCGACTTGCGGATTGTGGCAAATTGCCATTTAACACCAGCCACCTAGTGTCCTGTCTGGGGAATTCGTTGTAGATATGTGGCCATGGTCTCGAAGATCTCGTCGGCGGTCTTGCGCCATATGAAGGGGCGGGGGTTCTGGTTCCAGTTGTCGGTCCAGGCGTTGATGGAGTCTTTGAGCTCCGCGACGCTGGTGTGGGCGCCGCGTCGGAGCCATTTGGTGGTGAGCTCTGAGAACCAGCGCTCGACGAGGTTCATCCAGGAGCTGTAGGTGGGGGTGAAGTGGAGCTTGAAGCGGGGGTGGCGCACCAGCCAGCGCTGTATGGTCGGGGTCTTGTGGGTGGAGACGTTGTCGAGGACGACGTGCACGTCGAGGTGGCCGGGGATCTCTTTGTCGATGAGGTTCAAGAACTTGCGGAACTCCTCGCTTCGGTGCCGCGGCGCCATGGAGGCGATGACCTTACCGGTGGCGGCGTCGGGCGCGGCGAACAGGTCGGTGGTGCCGCAGCGGCGGTAGTCGTGGGTGCGCCGCTGGGGCACGCCGGGCATCAGCGGCAGGATCGGCGCGGTGCGGTCTATGGCCTGCACCCCGGTCTTCTCGTGCGCGCAGAGCACCACCGCGGCCTCCGGCGGGTTCAGGTACAGCCCGACTATGTCTCGGACCTTGTCGATGAACTGCGGGTCCGGCGACACCTTGAACTCCTCTGTGAGGTGGGGCTCGAGCCCGAACGCCCGCCAGATCGAGTGCACCGACCACGGCGAGATGCCCACCGCTTTGGCCATCGACCGCGTCGACCAGTGCGTCGCGCCCGGCAGGGCCTCCTCGAGGGTGCGCACGACGACCTCCTCGACCTTGGCGTCGTCGATGGTGCGCGGCGGCCCCGGCCGCGGGTCGTCGGCCAGCCCGTCGAGGCGGCGCACAGCGAACCGCGACCGCCACTTGGCCACCGTCGCCGGGTGGCACCCCAGCCCAGCGGCGATGTCTCTGTTGTAGCGGCCCTCGGCCGCGGCCAGCACGATCCGGCACCGCAGCGCCAGAGCCTGAGACGACTTCGGGCGGCGAGCCCACCGCTCGAGGGTCTCGCGCTCCTCGCCGCTGAGCTCGATCACAACCGTCGGCCGCCCCCGTCTCGCGCCCATTGCTGCCCCCAATCGTCGCCGACACAGCCATGCTACCGGCCCCCGCCGAACAAACGCGACGAACTACCCAAACGGGACACTAGGTGGCTGGTGCCAAACTCCCGAAATGGGGGTCTTGCGGTCACAAACCCCCAGGTCAGCGACTTGCGAATTGTGGCAAATTGCCATTTAACACCAGCCACCTAGCGGTTGCGCGGACAGGTGGTGAGCGCCTCGCGGTGAGGGGGTGTGTGAGGCCCGCGCTGGCGCCTGCCACCACGCGGCCGCGTCCACGACGGCCGTCAGTGTGCATGACAGACTTGGCCCCCGATGATGCTGTTCGCACCGATACTGGCCCAGGCCGAGAACGAGGCGCTGCTGGACAACCCGCTGTCCCACACCGACTGGATCAAGGCCGGGATCGTGCTGGTGGCCACCCTGGTGCTGGCGGTGACCGTGTCCAAGATCCTGCGCCGGACCGTGTCCCGCGGCATCGGGCACGGCTTCGCGGCCATCCTGACATCCCGGTTCCTCGGCTATGCCGTGTTCATCGTCGGCCTGTCGTATTGGAACAGGCGAACCGGCTTTGGGCGCTCAGTCGAGCAGGCGCTCCGAGACAACCCTGCGGACGCCGTCCTCGCGGCTCGACACACCGAGCTTCTTCCACAGACTGGCGAGGGCGCGGTAGATGGTCCGCTCGGAGTAGTTCATCTCCGCGGCTAGGTCCACGATCGCCCCTCCAGCCGCCAGCCGCTTCAACATGAGACGCTCGCGGTCATCGAGCATCTCGGGCACAAGGTCATCCAGTTGTTCCCGCACGGCGACCGCGGCCTGCTCCAGGCGGCGGGCGCCGTCGCTGGTGGTCAGCCTGGCCAACGCGTCGAAGCGGATCACCAGCGGCGGAGAGTCCCGCCCCTCGATCTCCGTCGACGACACCGCGCCGGACAGCCGCGGCTCGGCATCCTGCGAGCCGAGATGCTCTGCGATGGCAGCGCTAGCGCACCGCAAGTAGTCGCTGACTATCGCCCAGTCCCTGGCCATCCGCGCCGGTATCGAGCCCTCGGCCATCGTCTCTGCGCAGCGGCCGAACAAGGCTCCGATGTCGCGCTGGTACGACGGCTGTAGCGACTCGGCATAGATCCGCACGGCCTCACGGTGATAGTCAGGCGTCCACGGCTCCTCATGAGGCCCCTCTGCGACACCGTGACGGTGGGCTTCGACGATGGCAGCAGCGCCGCCGGCGATCCGGCCGCAGGCCTGGCGCACCTGCGCACGCAACTGCACCTCCGAGAAGCTGCCGACCATCGCCGGGAGCGTAGCAAGACCTGACAGCGCCTGCCACGACCTGACAGCGCCTGCCAGTACCTGCCAAGAAGTCGGCACGAACTTGCCAAAGATTGGCAGATGTTTGGCTGACATCGAGACTCTATTCGTTGTAGGAGTTACTTCAGGGCCCGTGCCGTGGATGCTCGTGCCCCTAAACAGGAAGGATCAACAATTGCTACCGACAAGACGCAAGAAGGAACTACCGATCCTATGGCACCTTGGCTTCGTCCTCGGCCTTGTGGCTCTTACGGTGTCGGTGCTCGCTTCACCTGCGGGAGCCGACGTTTGGGGCTCGCAAAGCTCAACGACCGGTGCCCATCCCGATGGCTCAACCCACAACTACTGCTGGGGCAGCGGATTCGACACCAACCTGCGCGACAACGTGGACGAGATGTTTGACGACGCTCTCGATGGCCCAACGGATGCCACGGCTGAGTTCAAGTCCACATGCAAGTTCTCCGGCTCTGGTGAGACCGACGTGGTGTGGTTTGACGCCAACCTCCCGGGTTCAACCCGCGGCAAGGCGCCATGCGAGGACTATGACAACGGTCGCTGCGATCAGTACTACGTGACTCTCGATCCTGCTCAAATCAACGTGGGATCCAACGACGACGCCGACACCGACAAGACCGTCTGCCACGAGCTGGGCCACACCGTCGAGCTAACTCACGGCTCAGGCGGGGGCGACGGCGGAGCCGATGACTGCATGATCTCAGGCGAACGGCCCAGCACAAACAGTCAGTACGAACGCTACTCAGGCCACCACAAGGGGCACATCGATGCTTGGTTCTAGAAACTCCATCCGCTTCCCCCACAAGGTGACCATCGCCTTGATTGCCTTGGTCCTGACCGCCACCGCCTGCGGCGGGGCAAACGACAACTCAGCGGACTCATCCCCGAGCAACGCCACCGACTCTGATGCTCTCGTCTCGGTGATGCGCAGCATTGGCGAGAGCCTCGACTACGACCTCCACCACTCACCCGCCAACCTTGGTGACAAGGCGTCCCTGACCGTGATCGGGACTGTCGCAGACGTGGCTGACGGCCGCGTGTTCGGCGTCGGTGAAACACGGGAGACCGAGCCCGTGTTCCTGAACCTGACACTTACCGTGAGAGTCGAGAGCGTACTCCGGGGCGACGAGTCGCTGATTCAGGACGGACTCGTGTACGTCGAGATCGGCCGGACCAAGGAACTCCCGGTAGAGACCTTCCAAGGAGCCACGCCTAAGAACCAGCGGCTGGTGCTCTTCCTCGATGACTACACAGAAGGCCTTGGGACCTTCCCAGTCATCGAAGAGGCCCCATCGATCCCTGACGGAGCACCCGTGCTCTCGCCCTACGCCGACGGCTTTCTCATTGAGGATGTGTCCTCACGTGAGCTGATCGGAGGGTTCGACGATCTCGATGAACTGCCTCCGGCCTGGAGCGAAGGAACGACGACCGTCGACACTTTCACGGCCGAACATTTCCCAAGTGAGGAACCGGCTGAGTAGGGCCCCACCGGCGCTCACTCATACGGACAACGGCCCGCCCGCCGAGACTTCCGTCGGGCGGGCCTTCCGCTCTCAGGAGGCCACGGCGGCTAGTTGGACAGCCAAGCGGGCATGATCGGTGAGCCCTTGCGTCGCTGGTTGAGGGCAGATCCCAAGGACAACCCAGCCAATCTCGGCACCCCCGATCAAGCCATCGGCCGCTCCGACCCGTCCGGCGCATGACAGACTGACCTACTGATGACTGCGTTCGTTGGGGTACTGGCCCAGGCCGACAGCGAGGCGCTGCTGCACGACGAGCTGACGAGCGGCGACTGGATCAAGGCCGGGATCGTCCTCGTCGGCACGCTGGTGCTGGCGGTGGCCGTGTCAAAGATCCTGCGTCGGGTCGTGTCCCGCGGCATCGGGCACGGCTTCGCCTCCATCCTGACCTCGCGATTCTCGGGATACGCGGTATTCATCATCGGCCTCTCGTACGCGCTCACAGTGCTCGGCGTGCGGGTCGGGCCGCTGTTGGGCGCTCTCGGCCTCGGTGGCCTGGTGCTGGCACTGGCCCTCCAGGGTGTCGTCGGCAACTTCGTATCGTCGCTGATCCTGCAGACGCGCCGGCCCTACACGGTGGGCGACACCGTCGAGCTCGATGGCCATCTGGGCGTGGTGGAGGACATCGACTCGCGCACCACCCAGGTCCGTGGCCTCGACGGCACCCACATCCGCATTCCCAACGCCAACGTGGCCGCGGCCACCATCGTCAATCTGACCCGAGAACCGATCAGGCGCAGTTCGCTGGCCGTGGGCGTGGCCTATGACACCGACCTGCAGCACGCGACGGATGCCATCTACGAGGCTCTCGAGCGCGTGCCCAGGGTGTTGGCGGATCCGGAGCCGGCGGTGAACCTCGACGGTTTCGGTGACTCCAGCATCGGGTTCAACGTGCTCTACTGGCATGCCAGCGACGTCCCCTCCGAGCTGGCCGCCCGCCACGATCTGCTGCTGGCCATACATCAGGCGTTCGCCGCCTCCTCCATCACCATCGCCTTCCCGCAGGTGACGGTGTGGAGCGGCCAGTCGAGGCCGGACCGTCTCTACGGAGGCGAGGTCTCCGACGTGCGGGTCGCGTATCCCGGCCTCGACCAGCCCGAGTCCGAGCAGGAGCGCCGCGCTCTCACCTGGCGTCGCGGAGGCCGCCGCCGATCCGACGCGGACCCGGACGCCTGACCCGCTGCCGGAATCGGTCTCCGCCGACGCATTCGATGGTCCGCCGAGGAGCAGGCGAACCGGCCTTGGGCGCTCAGTCGAGCAGACTCTCCGTGACGGCTCTGCGGATGCCGCCCTCGCGGCTTTGCACGCCGAGTTTGCCAAACGTCTGCCAACCTGTGGCGGACTTGTTCCACTGACACGACCTGCAGGCGTCTGCCAGTACCTGCCAAGAAGTTGGCATGAGCCATGAACAGTCAACACATCAACCTTGCTGCCAGATTGGCAGCGGGGCCGTAGCAGAAGGAGATCAAGATGACTATCAAGCGGAAGATCGGCGTGCTGGTTCCATTGGCAGCGTCGAGGAGGTAATTGCTGGAGAACTGGACTTTGTGTGGACAGCTCCAAGCAGCTGAGTCGATGTCGTCGTGCCGTGTAGTCCTAGGGTGGTTGACGGCATTACTGCTCATGGGCGGATGCAGCGGGGGGATCCAGCGCGTATCCGCCCGCCACCACGACGTTACGGTGCACGACGTGACGGTGGCTGCCACCGCCCGCCTGGAAGACGGCATTGAGATGCTCAGCGTGGCGGAGGCTGAGATCCTTCGCAATCGGCGTGCCGGTGAGACGCCTGAAGACCTTCCATCTCATGCCTTGGCCGTAGCGTTCTTTGGGGTAGGCGAGCACGACGACCCGCCGCGGCGGCCCTCCGAATTGCTCGTCGCGAACTACTGGTCGACCCCCTTGCGGATGAACGTCGTCTGCCTGGTGGATGGGGTCCAAGGGTCTTGCTCCCAAGAGGCCGGAGTGTGGCGGGTCGAACTCGATGAGCCCGGTATCGCCATGGTCGCGCTTCCCGAGTCTGACGCTCGGCGTGACGTGATCTTGGCGGAGGAACGCGACCATATGGCGGGACGGGTTGAACCTGCTGCTCTCCGTGCTGATCGGGGTGGCCATCTTGTTGCTGCTAGGCCTGATCTCGGCAGCGTTGGGCAACGTCGGTGTCGTAGAGTTCTGGGTGATAGTCGCAGTCTCTTGCGCAGCGGCGTACGTCGCCTATCGCCGGCTCGCCCGGCGTGTCCGGGACGGGTGAGTGTCGTCGTTCTAGACCAGGATGCCCAGAGGAGCGGCTGCGATGCGGTCGTCGAGTCGGAAGCCTGTCGTGCCTGGATGGATGACTAGCCCGGCCCGGAAGTCCTCTCCGAGACGGTCCCGCAGAGCGGCCAGGTGGCGGGCGTCGCCGGCATCGACTGCCTCTGAGAGCTTCGCCTCGAAGGCGATGATGCCTCCGTCGGGCAGGTCGGCGACGAGATCGATCTCGTGGTCGCCGCCTGCCGACCTCAGGTGTCCGAACCGCCAGCCCAGTCCGAGCGCGTCGGCCGTCGCGGCGATCTGGCACACCACCACGCTCTCGAACAGTTCTCCGAGACGGGACCGGCGTTCACTCAGCACCGGTGCCGTTTGATGGTGGTCTGCCGCTGCGAGTGCCGGGTCCACCAGATGCCGCTTGGGCCGCCTCGTGAGCCTCTTGAGGCCGCGGCTCGACCAGCCGGGCAGCTCCTGGATCAGTCCCAGCCGCTCCAGCAGGTCGTGGTAGGTCTCGCCGGTCGCCTTGGCCACTCCGGCGGCGTGATGGATGGACGCGTGGTCGGCGGTGGTGCCGACCGTGGCAGCGTAGGCGCGCAGGTAGCGGCGGAGCTTGCTCACGTTGCGAAGCGCCGGGGAGGTCTCGGCGAGATCGCGCGAGACGGAGAGGTCCAGGTAGGAGCGGAGGGACTCCTGATGGTCCGCGGCCTCCATGCCGAGGTAACCGGGCAGACCCGACTCGACCGTGGGGGCGACCTGCTCGGCCGGCGAGAAAGGGGAGCGAGCACCGCGGACGGCGTCTATGCCATGCTCGGCCACATCTTCCAGTGATATCTCGGGCACATCGCCGTGCCGCTCCGACAGCGTCATGGGCCGCAGCCTCAGCGGCAGAATCCGTCCGGCCCCGGCGTGGATGTCGGCGGTGACTGCGGCGCGCGACGACCCGCTCAGGATGAAGCGGCCCGGTGTCCGGTCCTCGTCGATCATCCGCCTCACCGCATCCCATACCGTAGGCACTCGCTGCCATTCGTCGACGAGCACCGGACTCGGCAGCGGCCGGCAGGCCGCATCGGGGTCGTTGGCCACCAGCTGTGCGGTCTGGGGGTGGTCCAGCCGCAGCGTCGCGGCTGCGAGCTGGGAGGCGGTGCTGGTCTTGCCTGCGCCCCGCACACCCTCCACGAGGCAGGCCGGATGGGCCGTCAGCAGGCGGGCCAGGCGGCTGTCGATGTGCCTGCACAGGTATGCCATGCAAAAAAGGATAATAGGTTATCCATAGAATGGATTGTCTGGAGGCTGTCTTCGCAGTGTTGCCGCTCGCGGGCCTACCCGCCTGTCGTATTCGAACAGGCGGACCGGCTTTGGGCGCTCAGTCGAGCAGGCGCTCCGAGACAACCCTGCGGACGCCGTCCTCGCGGCTCGACACACCGAGCTTCTTCCACAGACTGGCGAGGGCGCGGTAGACAGTCCGCTCGGAGCAGTTCATCTCCGCGGCTAGGTCCACGATCGCCCCTCCAGCCGCCAGCCGCTTCTACATGAGACGCTCGCGGTCATCGAGCGTCTCGGGCAGAAGGTCATCCAGTTGTTCCCGTACGGCGGCTGCGGCCTGCTCCAGGCGGCGGGCGCCGTCGTTGGTGGTCAGTCTGGCCAACGCGCCGAAGCGGATCACCAGCGGTGGGAGAGTCCCGTCTCTCGATCTCCATCGACGACACCGCGCCGGACAGCCGCGGCTCGGCGTCCGGCGAGTCCATATGCTCTGCGATGGCAGCGCTGCCGCACCTCATGCAGTCGCTGACTATCGCCCAGTCCTTGGCTATCCGCGCCGGTATCGAGCCATCGGTCATCGTCTCTGCGCAGCGGCCGAACAAGGCTCCGATGCCGCGCTGGTACGACGGCTGTAGCGACTCGGCGTAGATCCGCACGGCCGCACGTGATAGTCAGGCGTCCACGGCTCCTCATGAGGCCCCTCTGCGACACCGTGACGGTGGGCTTCGACGATGGCAGCCGCGCCGCCAGCGATCCGGCCGCAGGCCAGGCGCACCTGCGCACGCAACTGCGCCTCCGAGAAGCTGCCGACCATCGCCGGGAGCGTAGCGAGACCTGACAGCGCATGACACGACCTGCCAGCGCCTGCCAGTACCTGCCAAGAAGTTGGCACGAGTCTGCCACAAGTTGGCAGCTCCCAACGGCTCATCTGACAGACATCTGGAGTCTGCGCATGGTAGTTGTTGGTTGCCACATTGCCCATGTCACGATTCATCAAGCTTGAGAATCAAACGGAAACCGATTGACAGCGAAGGAGTTGTCCAGATGTTAGGAGTAAGAAACCCACTCAGGAGCCATCGGGCTTCGATCAACTATGAAGTGTCGGCGCGGCGCTTCTTGCGCCCAGCTGGAGTAACGGCATCTCTGAGGTTTCTGTTTCTTCTCTTGATCGCGACGATTCTAGTCTCTGGCACTCTCGCAAGTGCAGATCCCTTCGGTACTGGCACATCCGAGACGGGACTTCTTGCGGACAACCACGATCATGATTGGTGTTGGTCGACCGGCTTCTGGTCTGTTACCATGCGTGCCAAGGCATACGCATCGCATAAGTATCTTGAATCCGTGACCGACTTCAGTGGAGGTTCAGGACAGTCTTGTAACTCTGGCACAGATGTTCATTGGCAGGCTCTCAATACAACGGCTTATCGTGGCATTTGGTCATGTATGGATGTCAACGGAGATGAGTGCGACAACGGCGAGGCGCGGATAACGACCAACACCGATGTGCTTCCCGTGAGTGAAAGGCGAAAGACCATTTGCCATGAACTCGGGCACTCCACTGGCGCGAGCCATCACAGTAGCGGGTTCGGCTGCATGGTGAGCGGCACGTCCACTGCGGAGACATATGTCACACACACGATCAACCACATGGATGACTTGGAGGTATCAACATCATGATAGAGCACTTCGCCTATGCTCGATCAGTCCCTAGAGAGGTTCTGCCGGGACTCCTAGACCGAAGGCGGCAAGGTAGTCACTCGTGGCTTCTGTTGTCACTGGCTCTGTCTCTAGTCGTAGCAATGACGATGTCCGCGTGCAGTTCGGCTAACAAAGCCGAGGCTGTTGGTATGACATATGATTCGTACTTCGCATCCTTTGTATATGACTACAACCCAGCTAGCGACATTGGTGAACTCTCAAGAATGTCTTCAGTTGTATCCATCGCTACTCTAGTAGATGTTCAGGACGGTCGAATTTTCGGTGACCGTGCTGATGGACATGGCGGTAGGCACCTCAATCTGGTATTCGAGACCGAGAACGAGACCCGCTATTACGTTCAATTGCCTCGCCCATCTTCATCATCAATCGATCAACTTCGATCCGTCCTGCCTATCGGACAAAGAAGCGTGATCTACCTAGTCCCAAACAGCGATCCTGATGATGGTGTATGGTTCAATAAGCGCGACGACAACAACGAGTGGTTCTTTACGACGCCGCAAGGATGGATTCTTGATCATTCTCATAGAGGCATAGTCTTCCCACTTGAGCATGAGGAGCCGTTCCAAACGGTTCCTGTCGTGACAGACACTCTGGAGAACTGGTATGTGCCAAAGTGATTTGGTGTCCAAGTGACGAATGCCGGGAGAGTTGACCGGAGCCTGTACAATACCCGGTGAGATTCCTGCTCCAATGTCCGGCGGGACGTGAGCTGGTCGAGGTGCTGCTGTCGGATTGGACGTCAGCCGGTGACCGCTCGGACCACGAGGGTCACCCCTGAGGCGGCCAGCAGGGCCAGCACGGCCCGGTCGAACTGGGGGCCCGACAGCCGGGCTCTCAGGTGCTCGCCGACGGGCAGGACGGCCAGCACCGGCCCGAGTCCTACCGCGGCCGCGATCAGCCGGTCAGTGTTGTAGGCGCCGATCGACGCCAAGGTGGCTATCTGGGCGGCGCCGGCGAGCAGGAACAGCACAGACAGCGAGAAGATGTAGGCGTCGCGTGGCAGCCGGTACGCGTACAGCCACGACCCGATTATGGGTCCCGACACACCGACGGCGCCCTGCATCAAACCTGTGGCCGCGCCCACGAGGGGCGAGGCCCGTCGGCCTACTGCGGGCGACACGGTCACGTCCCCGAACCACAGGGACCTGACCACGAACAGCAGCACGGTGGCGGCCAGCACGATCAGGAGGGGCCGTTCGGGCGCGGAGACCAGTATGAACGCTCCGAGCACCGCACCGGCGGCTGATGTCGCCGACAGGACGAGCACATCTCGGGACTCGGAGCGGGCATGGCGGGTGCGCCAACCGACGAGGAGGTTGGCCACGGCATTGGGCAGGGTCACGGCTACTACCGCGGTCTCCACTCCTACCACTGCGGCCACAATCGGGATGGCGACCAGCGGGTAGCCGAGCCCGGTCGCGCTCTTGGCCAGCATGGCCAGCGCGGAGGCCACGCCGACGACTATCAGCTCGGTCGTGCTCATCTACCGTGCGCTCCGAACGGAGCCAACCGTGCACGCGTTGACGCCGACCACGATCAACTCAGTGGTGCTCACTCCTGCGCCGGGTGCGGGTCGCCGGCAGAATCGAGCCAGCGGTCGCGCTCGTCGGCGAGCCAGTCCGGGAAGTCGATCTCAGGGTCGGGCAGCGGGGTGACCCCGTGTGCCGAGCACGCGGTGGCGAACGCGTCCGGGGCGTCGCTCCAGCTGCGGGGGTCGCCCAGCATTACCTCGAAGAGGGTGCATCCCGCGTCCCCGGCGATGAGCGGCCCGAACTGGGCGCCTTCGGGCAACTCTATGTGGGTACCGGCATCGCAGAGTTCGTCGCCTACGAGAATCTCACCCTCCAGAACGAACACCACGTGCGGTGATCGGTGGCCGTGGCGGCGCACGACCATGCCACCGTCGTAGCGGGCATAGAGCGACAGGTAGGGCGGGTCCGACCGGAAGGCGAACCACTTCTCCCACACCGACGACTCGCTGCCGTCGGCGTTGCGCTGCGCCTTGACCCGCTGCCACGGAACCTCTGGGTCTTCGAGACGCCTGATGATCGGTCCGCCGCCCATCACGCCGACCAATCAACGCCCGGCTGGTGGAGGGCCCAGAGCTCGACGATGCGCCCGCCTTCGATCCGGTACTGCCCCAGCCAGGCCAGAGACATCGGAGCGGCGGTGGCCAGGCTCACCCCCCGAAGGGTGAGCCGCACCCACACGAGGGCACCGTCGGCGGCAATGGAGTCGATGCTCACCTCGGTGGCCCGGACCGTCTCGAAGGCGTCGGCGAGCCGTCGACGGTACTCGCGGCGCGTCAGGGACTGCGTGCCCTCGGCCGTGTGGCGCACGACTGGGTCGGTCGCCAGGTCCTCCAGCGCATCGAGGTCCCGTTCGAGCCAGACTCGCTCCCAATAGGCGCGCACCACCGACTCGGCGGAAGCCGCGCCGGTGCCTGCGGCATGATCGCTGCTCGTGTCGCCAGCCATGGCTGCCTCCTTCAGCAGATGTGCGGGCAGGTGCAGCCGCCTCGCGGTGAAGCGTTGCCTGTCCCGCTCTTGTTCGCTTCGCTCACGGGCCGCTCGGGCCACGGCCTCGCAAGCTCGGCCTCCTCTTCGCGTCTACTCATAGTGTTGTCTCCTCGGGCATGCGGCGCGGGTCGACAATCCGGGCCACCGTCATCACTGCGGTCACCAGCACACCGAGCACTACCAGGGTCGTGCGGATCCCGATGGCGTCGGCAACGATTCCGATGGGCAGGGCCGCGATGGCGAAGCCCGAGAAGCTGAGCATCAGCAGGCTCTGGACCCGTCCGTGGTACTCGACCGGCGTCGACGTGAGCAGCATGGAGTTGTTGAGGGCCTGGAACACGCTGGATGTGGCCCCCACTACCGCCATCACCGCCAGAGCAGCCCAGAAGCCGGGCATCACTGCGAACACGGCGAGCGAGGCTCCGAAGGCTAGGCCGCTGCGAGTCTGGAACGGGCGCAGCCTCCTTCGCTCCAGGTTCGCCAGCGAGATGGATCCCACTGCGGCGCCCACCGCCGCGGCCGCGTTGAGGAGACCGAAACCGGTCGATCCACTGTCGTGAACCTGCTCGGCCACCACCGGCAGGAACGCCATGTGGGGAAAGCCGATCAGCACCACCCCGAAAGACACCAGCAGCAGGTGCACGAGATCCGGGCGGGAGCGGACGAATCTCAAGCCGTCGGCGATGTCGCCCAGCGCGCTGCGGCCCGAGTGGCTCGACGGGGTTCCCCTGGGCAGGCCGGCCAGCAGTACCACGCTCAGAATGCCGAGCGCGCCCGCGGCGAAGAAGACGCCGGCCAGGCCGAAGAACGCCACACCGATCAAGGCGCCTGCGGCGGCCGGACCGGCAACCCGGGCCAGTTGCACGGTGGACATCGATAGGAACACGGCGTTGGTGATGGCGTCGCGGCCGACGATCTCGGAAATGAAGGAGAGTCTGGCCGGCGCCAGAATCGAGATCACGCCGCCCTGGACGACGCTCGCGGCGATCAGGATCCAGTACGACTCGGTGCCGGTGGCCACCACCACGCCCAGACCGATGGGGGTTGCAGCCTGCAGGGCGCCTGCCACCGCGAGCACATTGCGCTTGGGGAAGCGGTCGGAGATCACGCCCCCGTAGGGGATGGCGATGATGCTGCATAGTCCGAAGGCCAGCATCACACCGCCGAGGCCGGTGTTGCTGCCGGTGAGCTCGAACGCGAGCCAGGCCCGGGCGATGCCGGCCACCTGCATGGTGAGGAACGTGAACAGCCCGCCCACGAAGAGCATCCGGAAGTGGCGGTTGCCAAGCGCCGCGAACCGCCCGGAGGGTGTCGGGGATCCGCCGCCGCGCATCCGTCAGCGTACCCTTGGGCGTGATGCGGCTACGAGGTCTGCCCGCATGGGCGGGACGTCGCACCGTCGTGTAATGTGCACAGCCCCGCGGGGACTTGACCAACACCGCGACAATTGGGGGTGCAGGATGCTGCCAGCCCGATTCGACTACATAGTAGCCTCGTCAGTGGAGGAGGCCATTGCCGCCAAGGCCGAGGGGGGTGACGAGACCCGGTTCCTTGCCGGTGGGCAGAGCCTGCTGCCGATGATGAAGCTGCGGTTCGCTACACCTTCGAAGCTGGTGGACATCAACCGGATACCTGGACTCGACACCATCGAGCACCACAACGGGCACCTCCACATCGGAGCATTGGTCCGCCACGCCGACGTCGCCGCCTCCGGCGCGGTGTCTGGCGCGGTGGCCTCCGCCGCTCCGTGGATCTCAGACCCTCTGGTGCGCAACCTGGGCACCATGTGCGGGTCGGTCGCGCATTGCGACCCCAAGGGCGACTGGAACTCCGTGTTCCTGGCTACGGGGGCCGACGTGCTGGTGCGGGGAACCTTCGGCGAGCGCACCATCGCCATCGGCGACTTCGTGCAGGACTACTTCACCAACGCCCTCGAAGACGACGAGATGGTGACCGGCCTGCACATCCCGGTGCCCACCGGCCCCTCGGGCGGCTCCTACCAGAAGCTGGAGCGCAAGATCGGCGACTACGCCACGGTGGGCGTCGCCGCCCACCTGGAGTTGGCCGGAGACGGCACCATCTCCGCTGCGGGCGTGGCCATGACCTCGGTGTCGCCCATCAACCGCAAGGCGACCGGCGCCGAGGCACTACTGCTGGGCAACGCTCCGAGCGCGGAGCTGTTCGCCGAGGCGGGCGAGGCGGCTGCGGCCGCCTCCGAGCCCAGCGACGACGAGCGGGGCTCGGCCCGCTGGAAGCGCCAGGTGGTGGCCGCGTTCACGCGCCGGGCCTTGGCGGCCGCGGCCGAGCAGGCCCAGGCCTGAAAGGGGAGACCATGGAGATCACCATCAACATCAACGGCACCGACCACACCGCCGACGTCGAGCCTCGGCGGCTGCTGGTCGACCACATCCGCACCGGCGCCGGTCTGACCGGCACCCACATCGGCTGCGACACCACCAGCTGCGGCGTCTGCACCGTGCTGGTGGACGGCACTCCCGTCAAGTCGTGCACGATGCTGGCCGTGCAGGCCGACGGCCGCTCGGTGACCACCGTCGAGGGGCTCAAGTCCGCCGACGGGCTGCACCCCATCCAGCAGGCGTTCAGCGACGAGCACGGCCTGCAGTGCGGCTTCTGCACTCCGGCCATGATGCTGGTCGGCGCGGCGCTGATCGAGGACAACCCGGCGCCGTCCGACGACGAGGTGCGCTGGGCCATCTCGGGGAACCTGTGCCGCTGCACCGGCTACATGAACATCGTCAAGGCCATCCAGGCCGCGGCGTCGTCCGCCGCGGCCGGCAACGGTTCTGACAGCTAGGAGGTACGACCAATGACTGACACCGCAACCACGACGCCTCCCGAGATCGGCGGCATCGGCCACAGCCTCAAGCGGGTGGAGGACGCCCGCCTCATCGAGGGTCAGGGGAACTTCCTCGACGACATCGTGCTGGGTGGGATGCTGCACATGGCCCTGGTGCGCTCGCCGGTGGCCCACGCCCGCATCAACGGCATCGACACCGCCGCGGCCTCCGCGGTGGAGGGGGTCGTGGCCGTGGTGACCGGCGAGCTGATGGCCGCCCACGGACTGGCCTGGATGCCAACCCTGTCGGGCGACACCCAGGCCGTGCTGGCCACCGACAAGGTCCGCTACCAGGGCCAGGAGGTGGCCGCGGTCATCGCTGTCGACCCCTACGTGGCCGCCGACGCGGCCGAGCTGGTGGACGTGGACTACGAGATGCTCGACGCCATCGTCAACCCCCAGCAGTCGCTGGCGGAGGGCGCGGTGGTGATCCGCGACGAGAAGGAGGGCCAGACCGACAACCTGGTCTATGAGTGGGAGACCGGTGACGAGGCCGCCACCGAGGCCGCCTTCGCCAGCGCCGAGAGGGTGGTGTCGCTCACCACGCACTACCCCCGCTCGCACCCCGCGCCGCTGGAGACGTGCGGGATCGTGGCCGACGTCAACTCGGTGACCGGCCAGGCCACGGTGTACATGACCTCCCAGGCACCCCACGCCCACCGGACGCTGTTCGCCCTGGTGGCCGGGCTGCCCGAGCAGAACATCCGCATCGTCAGCCCCGACATCGGCGGCGGCTTCGGCAACAAGGTGCCCATCTATCCCGGCTACGTGGTGGCCACCGCGGCGAGCCTGCTGATCGGCCAGCCGGTGAAGTGGGTTGAGACCCGCACCGGCAACCTGATCTCCACCGGGTTCGGTCGCGACTACTACATGACGGGCGAGCTGGCCCTGACGAACGAGGGCCGCATCCAGGCCCTGCGGGTGGACATGCTGTCGGACCAGGGCGCGTTTTACTCCGACGCCCAGCCCACCCGCTACCGGGCCGGGCTGTTCCATGTGGTCACCGGCAGCTACGACTTCCCGTCGGCGCACATCAAGTGCCGGGGCGCCTTCACCAACAAGGCGCCCGGCGGGGTGGCCTACCGTTGCTCGTTCCGCATCACTGAGGCCTCGTACCTGATCGAGCGGCTCGTGCAGACCGCGGCGTACGAGCTGGGCATCGATCCGGCCGAGCTGCGGTTGCGCAACTTCATCCAGCCCGAGCAGTTCCCGTATGAGACGCCCACCGGCTTCGTGTACGACTCCGGCGACTACCCGACGGCGCTGCGCAAGGCCCTCGACGAGGTCGGCTACACCGAGTTGCGGGCCGAGCAGGCCGCGGCCCGAGAGGAGGGGCGCCTGATCGGCATCGGCATCGCCCACTTCACCGAGGCGGTGGGGGCCGGCCCGTCGCACACCTACGACATCGCCGGGCTGAAGATGATCGACTCGGCCGAACTGCGGGTCCATCCCACTGGCAAGGCCATCTTGAAGCTCGGGGTGAAGACCCAGGGCCAGGGCCACGAGACGACCTTCGCGCAGATCGTGGCCGAGGAGACGGGCATCCCGGCCTATGACATCAAGGTGGTTCACGGCGACACCGACGACACCCCCTACGGGCTGGGCACCTACGCGTCGCGCTCCACGCCGGTGGGGGGCGCGGCCACGGCGATGGTGGCCCGCAAGATCGCTGACAAGGCCCGCCACATAGCCGCCCACCTGCTGGAGGCCGCGCCCGAAGACATCGACCGGGAGGCCGACAAGTTCTTCGTGAAGGGCTCGCCGGATGCGTCGGTGACCATCCAGGACGCCGCCTTCGCGGCCTACACCAACCTGCCCGAGGGCATGGAGTACGGCCTTGAGGACGTCACCTACTACGACCCGCCCAACCTCACTTTCCCCTACGGCGCCTACGTGGTGGTGGTGGAGGTCGATCCTGAGACCGGTGTGTGGAAGGTGGACCGCATGGTGGCGCTGGACGACTGCGGGGTGCGCATCAACCCGATGATCGTGGATGGCCAGATCCACGGCGGCCTCACCGAGGGGTTCGCCATGTCGTCGATGCAGTGGATCACCTTCGACGACGACGGCAACTGCATCGGGTCGAACTTCATGGACTACCTGGTCCCCACCGCGTGGGAGACGCCCCGCTTCGAGCTGCTGCAGACGGTCACCCCGTCGCCGCACCACCCGATCGGCGCCAAGGGCGTCGGCGAGTCGGCCACGGTCGGCTCCCCTGCGGCCTTCGTGAACGCGGTCATCGACGCGCTGGCCCACCTCGGCGTGCGCAACATCGACATGCCGGTGCTGCCCGACCGGGTGTGGGAGGCCATCGACGCCGCCGATGCCTGAGGCTGCATCAGTGGCTACGAGAGGGCTGGGTCGTCTCGAGCCGCTGACTGCGTGCGCTTTCTCAGCGCGTGGTGGCGGAAGCCGATCCGGGCTTTGGAGGTGGGGCTGACGGCGCCGGCCGCGATGAGGCGGCGCCGGTAGGTGCGGGCGTACTGCAGCGACCGGACTAGCCTCTCCGCGATGTCGGCCAGCGAGGAGTCGGCCTCGTCTTGGAGCATGGCGACCAGGAATCGCCTGTCCATGAAGGACAGCCGATTCCAGACGGGGCCGGCCACCTGGTCCACCATGGTGTGCTCGGCCTCTCGGGCACCCGCACGGACATTGGCAAGGCTGATGGGGGCGCTTGGATCGTCGCGCATCTGCCAGGCGTGGAAGCCGACGAGCTGGATCATGTAGGGATAGCCGAGGGCCTCGGCTACAGCCTCTGTCAGAGCGTCATCATCGATGGCGCTGCCGCTATCGACTATGGGCTGGCGCAAGGCCCGACGTGCCTCGTGCGGGTCCAGCGCTCCGAGCGGGGCTCGGGCGCAGCGCTGGAGGAAGGTCATGTATTCGTTCTTCTTCGTCTCTTTGTCTTTATTCGTCTCTTCGTCGTTATGCGCGGATGATCGGGGCCTGATCCTGCACCACCAGTTGATTCCTGCTCACTTGCGCGCATCGGGCTACTCCTGACTACGGCGGGTTGTCACGGACCCAGCGCGGTGATCGGCACTACCGACACGCCGTCTCGTCGGTAGCCGTAGCCGGTGGCGGCAAGGGTCGCGCGGCTACGCTGAAACCCGGATGTCGCAGAGGACGACCCCAGAACCATGAGGGGGCACCCGAATGGACGTGTCGGTGCTGGCCGAGGCGGTGGAACTCACCGAGCAGCGTGTTCCGTACGTATTGGCCACCGTGGTGTGGCGGCGGGGCCCGTCGTCGGGACGGCAGGGGTCCAAGGCAGTGGTCCTGGCCGACGGCACGGTCCGGGGCTGGCTGGGCGGCGCCTGCGCCGAGCCCTCGGTGGTCCGCCATGCCCGCCAGTGCCTGGACACCGGCGAGCCCGCGCTGCTGTTCCTGGGCCAGCCCGACGATCTCGACGGCCGCTCGCAGGAGGGGGTGCGCTCAATAGCCATGGCCTGTGAGTCCGAGGGGGCGTTGGAGGTCTATCTGGAACCGCACCGGCCCGAGCTCCAGGTGGTGGTGGTGGGCCGGTCGCCGGCGGTGGACGCGCTGGCGGAGATGGCCATGGCGGTGGGGTGGCGGGCCACGATCATCGACGACGGCGGCAACGCTGACGAGCATGTCCGGCCTGAGATCGTGCGGACCAAGCTGGACCTCTCGGGCCTCGGCATCGACGGTGCCACTGCGGTGGTGGTCGCCACCCAGGGCCACTATGACGACCTCGCCTTGGAGGCCGCTCTGGCGTTCGACCCGGGCTACATCGGCTTGGTCGCTTCAGAAAGGCGCGCGGCCACCGTCGTAGACCATCTCATCGGCAGGGGAGTCGGCTGCCCCGAGACGGCCCGGGTGCACGCTCCCGCGGGACTGGACCTCGGAGCCGTCGCCAACGCGGAGATAGCGGTCGCAGTCATGGCCGACCTCGTGGCCCGCAGAGCCGACGGCGAGCTGGTGGCGACAGGATCGGGCCAGGCGTCGCCAAGAGCCGAAGCCACCGATCCGGTGTGCGGCATGACGGTGCTGGTGGACGACGCCAAGTACCACACCGTTCACGAAGGCGACGACTACTGGTTCTGCGCCCCCGGCTGCTTGCGGGCCTTCGAGTCAGACCCCACACCGTTCCTGCCCACGGCCTGATCGGCCGGCACCCCAGGGGCATCGCCCGCCGAAAGCAAGTTGGGAGAATTACATATCTATCTAATATATATTATGCTTTCTCTGTGCACAAGCGGCATCTGATGAAGCAGCTGCGGCAAGTGGCCAGCGACAAGGGAATCGCGCTGCGTCTCATACGCCAGGGCAAGCACGAGGTGTGGCTCTTCGGAACCGAGCGGCTTGTGATACCCAGACACAACGAGATCGACGATCACACGGCTACGGCTATACTCCGGCAGGCTCGCAGGTCGCATAACAGGAGCACATCATGACCGCCATCCCACCGCCGGGCGGCACTTTCCGGGTCGTTGCGAGATGCGGCGGTGAGTGGTGGGGCATCCAAGTGCGAGAACTCGACTGGGTGTTCTCCCAAGCCCGCCACCTCGAGGACGTGGCTGAGACGGCCCGAGACGCTATCGCGGCCTACTACGACGTGTCGCCCGCCGAGGTGGGTGATGTCATCGTCGATGAGGTGATTCCTGGCGACGCGGCGATTGCCCGAGCCACAACATGACCGTAGACCGAGCGCTCAGCGGCTAGCGCCGCGTTCACGCCTGCGGGTGGCCGTTAGCGTGGCCCGATGACTGCGGACTCCTCAGTCGACCGGCGACGGCTGGGGTGGCTGCTAGCCGGGGTGGGGATGCTGGCGGTATCGACCGACTCACTGTGGGTGCGGGTGTCCGAGGCCGAGGCCGTCGACGTCGCCTTCTGGGTGGCGTGCTGCGCGCTGGTGGTGTACTCCACATTCGGACGGTTGATCGACCGCCGCCCGGCGATGGAGTCGCTGCGTCACCACCGGCTGCCGCTGGCCGGAGTGGGCGTGCTGGCCTCGATCAGCCAGCTCAGCTTCATCACCGCCATCACCCAGACCCGGGTCGCCAACGTGGTGGCCATCGTGGCCGCGTCGCCGCTGCTGGCGGCCGGCTGCGCCCGGCTGTTCCTGGGGGAACGGATCACCCGGCGCGTCGGTGTTGCCATCGCTGTGACCATGGTCGGCATAGCAGTGATCGTGTCAAGCTCGTTGGGCCAGCCGACCCTGAAGGGCGACTTCCTGGCCCTGGCCGCTGTGGCCGCCTTTGCTGCCGGAATGACGATATGGCGGAGGTTCCCGGACATGAGCCGCCGCGCCGGCCTTTCGCTCAGTGCAGTGATCGTGATTGCGGTCACGAGCGCCGCGGCGTCGCCGTTCTCGTTGGACGCGCGGGCCTACCTGGCCATCGCGGCGATGGGGCTGTGCTTCAACCCACTCGGCCGGCTGTCCCATACCAATGCGCCCCGTTTCGCTCCCGTCTCAGAGGTCGCGCTGTTCACCCCGATCGAGACTGTGGCCGGCACGGTATGGGCGGCTTTGTTCCTGTCCGAGCTACCCCGCCCGGCGGCTGTGGTAGGCGCCGTGGTCGTTGTGGCTGGGGTCTTCTACGGCACGGTTGCGTCCGGTGCGGCCAACAATCTGAGGGCCAGATCCTGATCGGTGATTCCTAGGCTGGGCTCGTGAGGGCGCTGGTGCAGCGAGCCGCGGAGGCCCGGGTGCGAGTGGACGGTGAGGTTGTCGGCGAGATCGGTCCCGGCCTGTGCTGCCTGGTCGGGGTAACTCACGACGACGGACGCGACGCGGCTGTGAAGCTGGCCTCGAAGCTCTGGCACCTGCGCATCTTCGCCGACGACAACGGCCACATGAACCGGTCGGTGGCCGACACCAGCGGTGAGGTTCTGGTGGTGAGCCAGTTCACCCTCTACGGCGACACTCGCAAGGGCCGCCGCCCGTCGTTCATCGCGGCGGCGGCACCCGACGCAGCGGCCCGGCTGATCGACGAGCTGGTCACCGAGCTGCGACGCCTGGGTGCCACCGTGGCCACCGGCGCCTTCAGGGCGAACATGGCGGTAGAACTGACCAATGACGGACCGGTCACCCTGATGCTCGAGGTCTGATCCGCCAGCCGAACTCCCGCTTCTCGCATGGTCGGTCAGGGATCGCAGTTGGGCGCCGGCTGTCGTCGGGGTTCGTCGATGAGGCGGGCGAGGGTGCCCGCTTGAGCCTAACATATGATGTTTAGAGCCTTACTGAGCAAATAGTGCAGATCAATCGGCCCTATTGGCCTAAAACATTGGATGAATCAGTTGACATCTTGCATCAGGGGGCTTAGAGTCTGCCGTGGTGGAGGGAGCATAAGGAGCAGAGAATGTTCGCGTGGTCCTCAACGGGCCAGTTCGCCGCATTGAACATGGGGTGGGCAGCGACCTTCATCCAGACCCAAGACAACCTAGAGGGAGGGAACGGTCCAGAATGAATGCAACGCAACGTAAGGTGACCACATTGAGATGGCTGTTCGCGGTGCTTGCCGTATTTGCGGTGTTGGCCGCGGCCTGCGGCGACGACGACAGCGATGACCAGGACGGTGCGGTTCAGGAAAGTGCGGCCCAGGAAGACACCGAATCGGAGCCCACCACTGCGGCGCCTGAGCCTGACGACAGCGGCGCCGAGGCTTCCGCTGATCCAGAGCCCGTGGAGGGGACGCCCGAGGCGGAGCCGATGCAGTTCGAGGGGGTCGAGGTGGAAGTCCTCACGTTCACGGGCCCGCAGATCGCCGAACCACTTCAGCGGAGAGCTCCCGAGTTCAACGCGCTCACCGGCGCGAATGTGCAGGTGACCACGGTTCCCTTCGGCGAGCTGTACAACAACATCCTGACCGATGCGGCCACGGGCACCAACAGTTTCGACGCCTGGGTCTTCGCTCCCCAGTGGATCGTCGACTTCGCGGTCCCTGGCTACATCGAGGATTTGACGGGCCGCGTCGCGGCCGATGAGGCCCTCGAATGGGGCGACGTGGCTCCATTCTTCCGCGACTTCTCGGCCACGTTCCAGGGCTCGGTGTACACCATCCCGCTGGACGGCGACTTCCACATGGTCTACTACCGCAGCGATGTCCTCGAGGAGGCCGGACTCGCGCCGCCCAGGACCTGGGACGAGTACCTGGCGGTGGCTGGCGCTGTCCACGGCACCGACATGAACGGCGACGGCGAGGCCGACTACGGAAGCTGCATCTCCAAGGCCCGAGGCCAGCAGTCGTACTGGTGGATCATCTCCATAGCCGCGCCGTATGTCCAGAGCCAGGGGACTTCCGCAGGAGTGTTCTTCGATCTCGACGACCTCACGCCGCTGGTCGACAACGAGGGATTCATGCGGGCGCTGGAGGTCTACGCGGCGACCGGCGAGTTCGGACCCCCCGAGGAGAACAACCACGGCGTCGGCGACTCGCGGGGTTTGTTCACTTCGGGCCGGTGCGCTCTGACGCTGGACTGGGGCGACATCGGTCCCCTTGCCGCCGATCCCGAGAACTCCCAGGTGGTCGACAAGGTCGGTTCGCTGGTGACGCCCGGCAGCCGGGAGGTCATCGACGCAAACGGCAGGCTCGTCCCGTGCGATGAGACCAGCTGCCCCCACGCGGTGGACGGCGTCAACTACGCGCCGTTCGCGTCGTTCGGCGGCTGGTCCGGCGGCGTCAACGCCAACAGCGACGACGCTGTGAAGGACGCCGCGTACGCGTTCCTCTCCTACGTGTCGCAGCCCGCGCAGGCCAATGTCGATGTCACAATCGGCGCGACCGGGTTCAACCCGTATCGCATCTCGCAGTTCGAGAACCTGGATCTGTGGGTGGGTGCCGGTATGAGCCAGGCTGCGGCCGAGGACTATCTGGGGGCGATTGGAGCCAGCCTCAACAGCCCCAACATGGTGCTCGACATCCGGGTGCCCCAGAACCAGCGGTACCAGCAGAACGTCCTCGACACGGTCCTCGCGCAGTACATTGCGGGAGAGCTCACAGCTGATGAGGCCGCTTCGGAGATCTACAGCCAGTGGGAGGAGATCACCGAGGAACTCGGCCGCGACGACCAGTTGGCTGCCTACCGCAACACGCTCAACGTGTCGCGCTGACCTTCGCGATTCCCTCTGGGCAGCAGCCCCGGGTCCTAGGCCGGGGCTGCTGCCCACATGGGCCCGAGGCCATCTTGAGCGACTCGATCACGTATCTTCAGCGACTCGACCACCATGGCCCATCGGAAGAATCTCGTGGCGGCAGCTGAGGAAGGCAGAGCCCGAGCGGAGCCCGCCCGCCGTGACGTCGAGTTGTTCGCGCACGAGACGCTGTCCAAGCGACTGCTGTTGAGCCCGACGGTGCTGCTCGTCGTCTTCTTGAGCATCGTGCCGCTGATCTTCTCGGGCTATCTCGCCCTGTCTCGCTTCCGGTTCGTCAAGGGAGGGTTCGAGATCAAGTTCCTGGGTCTCGACAATTTCGAGAAGCTGATAACCGGCAGCCAGCAACGGCGCTTCATCGGCAATCTGGGCCAGACGCCGTGGTGGGCGTGGGCCGCGCTGGCGGCGTTTGTGGCAGTTCAGGCACTGATGGTGGCGCGCGCTGTGCACCGCGCGCCGCACCGGCGGATCCTGACGGGCTCGATGCGCCTTCTGGTGCTGGCGGTGACGACTGTGTTGGCGTTCGTAGTAGTTCGCACCCTCACCGGCGGTGGCATCCCGGGCACGCTGGTGGTGACGCTGGTGTTCGTGGCCCTCGGCGTCGCGCTGCAGTACGCCCTCGGTCTGGGACTCGCGCTGGTGGCGTCGCAGCAGTTGCGGGGTCGGCGGCTGTTTCGGACTGTCTTCCTGATCCCGATGATCATCACGCCCGTGGGCGCGGCCTTTCTGTTCCGGATGGTGACCGACACCGGCAAGGGACCGCTGGCGCCCGTATGGGACGTGATCTTCGGTGACAGCACCTACACGTGGGTCGATGATCCTTGGCCAGCGCGCATCGCCATCGTGTTGGCCGATACCTGGCAATGGACGCCGTTCATGTTCATCATCCTGCTGGCCGCGGTTGAGAGCCTTCCACCGGAGCTGACTGAGGCGGCGCGAATGGACGGCGCACGGGCCTGGGGCCTGTTCTGGTTGGTGACGTTTCCCCAGCTCATCCCAGTGTCGCTCACGCTTGTGCTGATCCGGTCGATAGAGGCCTTCAAGATCGTCGACCTGCCGCAGGTCCTCACCGGCGGAGGCCCCGGCACCGCCACCGAATCGCTGTCACTGCAGGCGCTGCTCGAGTGGAGAGCCTTGAACCTCGGCGGCTCGGCTGCGCTGTCCTACGTCCTCCTGTTGATCACCACCTTCGCGGCGCTGCTCATCGTCAACTACGGACGGCGCCGGGCCGTGGCGAGGTACACATGAGCGCCGGCACCCGGTCCCTGGCCCGCGATCCGCTCAGCCTGAGCCCGCGGGCGCGAGTCGGCGCATACGCGGTGCTGGTGGCTTGGGCGGTGATCGTGCTGTTTCCCATCTACTGGATGGCCACCACCTCGTTCAAGACCCCGCTGGACGTCAACGCCGGCCCCGTGTACCTGCCCGGCGTCGACTACGAAGTGTCGACCGACGCTTGGAACTACATCGTCAACGAGGAGCCCCAGACCGAGAGAGCCTTCTTCAACACTGTGATCGTTGGCGTGGCCAGCTCGTTGCTGACCCTCGCGCTCGCCGCGGCCGCGTCCTACGGTCTGTCCAGACTGGAGTACCGGCCACGCGTGGCGTCGGTGATCGCGTTCATCGGGGGCGTGGCCGTGGCGGCGGGGACAGCGTTCTCAGGGCTGGCATGGCAGTTGGGGATCCTGCTCGGTCTCGCCTTCTTCGCGGCCTCGGTGGCGACGTGGGCCAAGTGTTTTGAGGCAAGGCTGTCCAACGACGACATCGCCTTCTGGCTCATCTCCCAGCGGATCCTGCCGCCCATCGCGATCGTGCTGCCGCTCTATGTGTTCTTCCAGCAGCTGGACCTTCTCGACACCCGCCAGGCTCTGATCATTACTTACGTCGGAGCGAATGTCCCGATCGCGATATGGTTGCTCCGCGACTTCTTTGCCGGCATACCCGTGCATCTTGAGGAGGCCGCCGCGATGGACGGCGCGTCGAGGTTGCAGACTTTCCGGTTCGTTGTGTTGCCGGCTGCGCTTCCCGGGCTGGTCGCCACGTTCTTGTTCATCCTCGTCTTCGCGTGGAACGAGTTCATCATCGCCAGCGTGCTGACTGCGGCCGACGCGCAGACGATGCCGATGCTGGTGGTGGCCCAGAACGCCACCCGCGGGCCGCAGTGGTGGAACATGTCGGTGCTGATTCTCATCATGTCTGTGCCGGTGATTCTGATGGCCGGATTCCTGGAGAGGTTCATCCAGCGCGGGCTGCTTGTCGGAGCGGTCAAGGGTTAGGCCTGCTCGCAAAGGAGGTGTCAGACGACGATGGCAGGAATGGAACTCAGCACAGTAGGGAAGACCTATCCCGACGGCACGCTGGCAGTGCGCGGCGTGGATATGAGCATCCGCGACGGCGAGTTCATGGTCCTCGTCGGGCCGTCGGGGTGCGGCAAGACCACTCTGCTGCGCATGATCGCCGGGCTCGAGAGCGTCACCGAGGGAACCCTGTCGATCGGCGATCGAGTCGTCAACGGACTGCCGCCCCGAGAACGCGACCTCGTCATGGTCTTCCAGAACTATGCGCTGTACCCCCACATGACCGCGGCGGAGAACATCGGCTTCGGGCTGCGGCTCCAGAAAGTCCCCAAGGCAGACAGGACCCGCAAAGTGCGGAAGGTGGCCGAGATGCTCGACATTGTCGAATGCCTCGACAAGAAGCCCAGAGCGCTCTCGGGCGGACAGCGCCAGCGAGTAGCGATGGGACGCGCCATCATCCGGCGCCCCTCTGCCTTCTTGATGGACGAGCCCCTGTCGAATCTCGACGCGAAGCTACGAGTTCAGATGCGCTCCGAGCTGACCCAGCTTCATTCCCGGCTAGGGGTCACGACCGTGTACGTCACCCATGATCAAGTGGAGGCCATGACAATGGGGGACCGCGTCGCGGTCCTTCGGTCCGTAGGGGAGCAGCGACGGCCGAACCTTCAGCAAGTCGGGACTCCTCGCGAGCTCTACGAGCAGCCAGCCAATCTCTTTGTAGCGGGGTTCATCGGCAGTCCCTCGATGAACTTCATCGAGACCCCAGTGAAGATGGACGGCGCAGCGGCATCGTTCACGCTTGGAGCGGACAGGGTCGTCGTGCCTCCGGAGGTCCTCAGCGCTCGACCGGGGCTTGTCAACTACCGGGGGGACACCGTCATCGTCGGATTCAGGCCTGATTCGCTATATCTGCGACCGAGCCCCGATCACCCGAGCGTGACGGTGACCGGCACGGCTGAACTAACCGAGTACCTCGGATCCTCGGCCCTGATCACCTTCGGCAAGGCGGTCGACCACGCGGCCATGGCTCACCACACCGACCGGTCGTCCGCCGACACAGACAGACGAGGATTCATAGCTCAGGTCGATACCGACAAGTTGCCGCAGAACGGTGACCAAGTCGAGTTCTACCTACGACCGGATCACTTCCACTTCTTTGATCCGGTCGACGGATCTGCGCTGCGGTGACGGGCGATATGAGCGCCTCCGGGCCATCGGACGGACGGGCACCGTGAGCGCGGTCCTCGCTCCCAGGATCATCGACAGCCACGTCCACCTGTGGGACAGGACTGTGCTGACCTATACATGGCTCGACGGGCTCGGCATAGACGGCCCCTATCGCATCGACGACGTTCCGAGGCTCGTCGCGGGGGCCGAACTCGAAGGCTTCGTGTTCGTGCAGGCCGAGTGCGGTGATTCGGAGTCGTTCGACGAGGTGCAGTGGGTGCTCGACCAAGGCGCCCGCCGTCGGCCGGGGCTGCTGCGCGGCATCGTGGCCAAGGTCGATCTGACGAGCCCGGCCGCGCGAGCTGAGATCCGGCGCCTCGGGCGGGTCGGCTCGGTGGTGGGGGTTCGCCACAACATCCAGGGCCGATCGCGGGGGTTCGCTCAGACGTTGCAAGGCGGGATCGACGAACTGGCTACGCAGGGCCTGGCCTTCGACCTGTGTTGTCTCGCGACTGAACTCGACGACGTTGTGGATCTGGTCGAGTCCTGTGACCCGGAGGCTCGCTTGGTGCTCGACCACTTGGCCAAGCCGGCGGTGGGTGACGTGGCCGGCTTCGGCGCGTGGGCGAGCCGCCTGAGTCGCCTGGCCGAAGCGCCGAACCTCTACTGCAAGCTGTCGGGACTCCAGACCGAGCTGCACGCCGAGGCAACCGGCCGCTCGAAGGATTTTGCACCGTATCTGTCCCATGCAATCGGCGCCTTCGGAACAGACCGCGTGATGTACGGCAGCGACTGGCCGGTGTGCACTCTGAACGGTTCGATGGGTGCATGGGCTGACGCGGTGGCGACCGCCGTCGGCGACGACGAGGCGGCCCACCGGAAGGTGTTTCGCGACAACTCGGCTCGCTTCTATCGGCTGGCCGGCTGTGACTGAGGAGGTGCTCGACATGGAACGCCCACAGCGCAGCAGCGACGGTGGCGGCCGAGCTGGCACGGTGATCGAGGACCTAGGGCTGTCCAGGCTCGGCTTTGGTGCGGCCCCGCTGGGAAACGAGTACGGCGACGTCGACGAGCGAGAGATGGGGCGCGCCGTCCACGCGGCCATCGACGCTGGAGTAGTCCTCTTCGACACCAGCCCGTACTACGGACGGACCCTGTCGGAGTCGCGTCTCGGCGCTGCTCTAGCGGGGCGCCGTGACGAGGTGGTCCTGTGCACGAAGGCCGGCCGCTACGATCTTGCACTGCCCGATGGGTTCGACTTCAGCCCCTCGCGTCTGCGCCGATCAGTCGATGAGAGCCTCAAGCGGCTTCAAACCGACCGCTTGGACATCTTGTTGCTCCACGACATCGAGTTCTCTGAACCGCCCGCGATCCTGGACGAGGCCATCCCCGTTCTCTATGAGTTGAAGCAGAGCGGCAAGACCCGGGCCGTGGGTGTGTCCAGCTACCGGGTCGACGTGCTCTTGCAGGTGCTGCGGTCCTCGCGGCTCGACGTTGTGTTGACGTATTGTCACACGGATCTGATCGACACTTCCGCCGTTGGGGACCTGCTGCCGGCCGCGGCCTCCCGCGGCGTGTCGGTGTTGGCTGCGTCGCCGCTCCACATGGGCTTGCTGGCACCAGGCGGCGGCCCCTCGTGGCATCCGGCGCTTCCCGGCGCCAGAACCCGCGCCGAGGCGCTGAGGGCCGCGGCAGCTGAGTTCGGACTGTCGCTCACCGACGCCGCACTGTCATATTCGTTCGGCCTGCCAGACATAGCGAGCACCGTCGTCGGTGTCGCCTCGCTCACCGAACTCCAACAGAACGTGGCCGCGTGGCGCCATCCGGTGGATCGGGCCGACATCGACCGGCTTCTGGATCGGGTAGCAGCCATCGACGTAGAACCCTGGCCCTGCGGCGTCTGGCCAATGGCCGCCACCCTTGCCCAAAGGAGATTCTCCGCATGATGACGGGTCACGACGTTGTTTCCCGGGGTTGCGACAAGGCCCCAACGACCGCGGGCGAATCGGCGATGAGTGAGGCGACCATTGCCTCGGTGTCTGTCCATGACGTCCGATTCCCCACGTCGGACAGCCTGGGAGGCTCCGACGCCATGAATCCGGCACCCGACTACTCCGCGCCGTATGTAGAGTTGCGCACAGACCGAGACGGCCTCGCAGGGTTCGGATTCACATTCACGATCGGACGCGGCTCCGAGATCGTCGCCCGAATGGTGGCCGAACTCGCCGGCGAGCTGGTGGGCCGACCGATCGGCAACATGTCGGCGTTCATGGCCGAAGCCCTCGAAGACTTCACCCAGGACAGCGCCCTGAGGTGGCTCGGACCCGAGAAGGGTGTGGCGCACCTGGCCGCGGCCGCCGTGTTGAACGCGACTTGGGACCTCTGGGCCCGGATGAGGGGCGTTCCCCTGTGGCAGCTCCTGGTAGAGCTCGAGCCAGAGGAACTCGTCGCCTGTCTGGCCATGAGGCACCTCGGCGATGCGCTCACGGCGGACGAGGCTGTGGCCATGCTCGCGGAGCGTCGAGCGGGTCGCAGCGACCGCATAGAGCACCTCCGATCGGGTGGCTATCCGGCGTACCTAACCTCCGCCGGCTGGCTGGGTTACAGCGACGAGCAGGTTCAGAGCCTTGTCAGCGAAGCGCTAGAGGAGGGCTGGAACGCTTTCAAGATGAAGGTCGGTCAGAACCTCCGAGACGATCAGCGCCGGGTGTCCATGATTCGCAGGCTGATCGGAGATGACCGGAAGCTCATGGTCGATGCCAACCAGGTGTGGGAGGTGCCTGAAGCCATCGACTGGATCAAGGCGATCAGCGACGCGGACCTGTATTGGGTCGAGGAACCGACAAGTCCCGACGACATACGGGGCCACCTAACCATCGCGGAGGCGATCGCGCCGATCCTGGTCGCCAGCGGGGAGCACGCCCACAACCGGATCATGTTCAAGCAGTTCTTGGCCACCGGAGCCATCGGCGTCTGCCAGATCGACAGCTGCCGGCTGGCCAGCGTCAACGAGAACGTTCCAGTCCTGCTCATGGCCGAGAAGTACCAGGTGCCGGTGTGCCCGCACGCCGGCGGTGTCGGCCTCTGCGAACTCGTCCAACATCTGTCGATGTTCGACTACATAGCCGTCAGCGCAAGCTTGGAGGGTCGATGGATCGAGTACGTCGACCATCTCCACGAGATGTTCCTCACGCCGGTGCGGGTCCGAAACGGAACGTACGAACTTCCTGTCGCGCCCGGGTTCAGTTCCGAGATGTCCCAAGAGGCCATCGCCGCGTACTCATATCCCGACGGCGCGGTCTGGCGGGCCAGATCCTAGGACGACTCCATAGGTCCGCCGCTGTCGGCAGGCTCTGGCTCCGCCGCCTCGGTGGTTGCCTCGAACTCCTGCCGCAGCCAATGCTCGACGTTGGCTATGTGCGAGGCCACCGCGGCAGCGGCCAGGACAGGCTCCCGGTTCTTGATGTGGCGGAAGATGTCCTCATGCTCGGTGCTGGATCTCGCCAGGATGCCCTTTACGTTCCGCCCTCTAAGGAGACGGGCCCGTTGCGTGCGCGCCGAGAACGATGCACACAGCATCCGCAGTGACGCGTTGCCCGTGGCGGATGCGATCAAGTCATGGAATCGCATGTCCAACATCACGAACTTCTCGCTGTCCTGCTCCGAGCCAAGCTGGGCGAGATGGTCCTCGAGTTCGGAGACTTGCTCCTCGGTGATCCGCGAAGCGGCCATGGCCGCCGCAGCCGACTCCAAGACGCGTCGGATCTCGAAAATCTCCAGAGCGGTTCTCTCGTTGGCCACCTCGCCGAGCAGGCCGAAGCCGCGAAGCAGGCTCATGCCGTCAAGCTGGGTCACATAGGTGCCGTCACCCACTCGAACATCGACGATCCCAAGAAAGTCAAGGACGCGAATGGCCTCCCTCAACGGTCCCCGCGAAACGCCCATCAGCGCCGCGAGCTGGCTCTCGGGCGGGAGTTGCGACATGGGTGCGAGTTCGCCGCTGCCGATCAGCGCCACTATCCCGTCGATGGTCCGATCAGTGGCCGAGCGATTGTCCGCGGCCTGCGACGATGCCAGCCGGCCGCCCGAGGCATGCACGGACACACGCGCAGTCTAGCCCGCAATCGCAGCCTTGTCTACGGCTTGCTCGCCGATCGTCCTGTCTCGCTACAGGCAGTGCTCGCCTACCATCCATCGCTCACCAACTCGCTCAGACGCTGCCGGAACGCTGGTGCCCGGAAGGTTTCATCGCTTGAACACGACATTCCCCGCCACAAGAAAGCCAGCAACGACCCCGACTCGCGTGCACTGTCAGGCACTACCGCCTTCCGCTCGTCGCGGCTCGTCTCACCAAGTGTCGCCGGCCAGTACCTCGGAGACGGCTGCCACGTGTCCCGTGTCAAGTTTCTTGCTCAGCTTCGGGCGGGTTGGGTTCGGCACGCTGGCGTCGTGGCTGCCCGACGTCATCTGCGTCCTTACCGGCAACCTCGACTCCGAAGGCGGGCTCATGTGGGCCAACCCGGAGGCCGGGCCCGCGGCCCAGCAGGACTGGGGCACGCCCCGGGGCTTCGATCGATGGCTCAGCAGGGTGCGGGGCGCGCCGGAGGCCCTGGGCCAGTTCCCGCTGTCGTGCCTGGCCGAGGAGATCGACACCCCCGGGCCCGGCCAGATCACCCCGCCTGAGGGAGGACGAGCGAGCATGAGCGGGTTCGGTCGGGAGGCGACCGTCGATGAGGTGCTCGACGGCTTCGATCTGGTGCGGCGGTTAGGTTAGGTGCTGGGAACCGGGAAGGCCGAGCACTGTCATCTGTGCTTGGCGCAAGACATCACCAGCACGCTTCACCCTGCCCAAGGAACCGACGAGGGAAGGAGACCGGCCATCTGGTCGTGCAAGCTACTCTGCACAAACTGGGGCTACCTGGGGGCTACTCTCCGACCATGCGAAACGGCCCGCCGTTCAAGCACGAGGTGTGCGCCGACGACTACCACTTCCATATCGTTGGCTCGACCGCAGTCGTCACCGGAGGGGCGGGTGGCATCGGCAAGGGCATAGCCAAAGCCCTGCTGCGCCGTGGCGCGGCAGTGGTGATCGCCGACATCGAAGAGCCGGTGCTGGAGCGGGCCGTTGAGGAGCTCTCACCTCTGGGGCGTGTGGCGGGAATGCGCACCGACGTCAGCGACGAGGGGTCCGTCACCGCGTTGGCCGACCATGTCTTCGAGGCTCACGGATCCTGCAACCTGCTGTTCTGCAACGCCGGGGTCACCTCGGGCGGTGGGGGCAAGCCCTGGCAGCAGGAGCCCAACGACTGGCGCTGGTGCTTCGGCGTGAACGTGTTCGGCGTGGCCATCTGCACATGGGCTTTCGTTCCCCGCATGATCGCCTCCGGCCAGCCGGGCCACGTGATCGTCACGTCCTCGGGCGACGGCGGGTTCGCGCCCGTGCCCACGGCCTCGGTGTACGCCTCGTCCAAGGCGGCGGCTAGCTGCTTCACCGAGGCGCTCAACGCCAACCTGATCCGAGAGGGCACCAATCTCAGGGCGTCGGTGTTCTACCCCTCGGGCGGCCTGATGGACACCGGCCTGTTCAACGCCCAGCGCAACCGGCCCGAACACCTCCAACGGGTGGGCGCGGCCACCGGACGGGGCAGCCTCACCTTCGCCGAGCTCAAGGAGATGATCGCCGAGATGCGCGGCACCGAGCCCGAGGTGGCCGACCTGGACGAACTCGGCGAGTTCGTGCTCGACGGGGTCGTGAAGCGCCGCTACATCATCGCCAAGGATCTCGATGACACGGCCGCGCTGCTGCACGAGCGCGCTGAGGCCATCGGCCGGGCCGAGATGCCGCCAGGCCACGATCTCGGCGGCTGAGCTGGCTTTCGTCGCGTTTTCTTGTCATATGCGCGGGAAAGCGCGACGAGAGTCTGGAGGGCCGACGACGGCGTACGCTGACCTTCTCGGCTGCCGGCACTCGGGAGGACTCCATGGCGGAGCATCACATCGTCATCTCGGCCGACACCCACTGTGGAGCGGAGCTGCGCGACTACCGCCCGTACCTCGAGTCCAAGTACCACCAGGACTTCGACGAGTGGGCCGACGGGGTGGAGCGCGCCCAGGCCGCGGCGGCCGCGGCGTCTGCGGGCCGCAAGAGCCCCGGCAACGTCGGCGTGGACGGCGACCCGATCGCCGACGGCGACCGCAACTGGTCCATGTCCCGCCGCCTGCGCGAGCAGGAGACCGACGGCGTCGTGGCCGGGGTCATGTTCCCCAACACGCTGCCGCCGTTCGCCCCGCCAGCGTCCACCGCGTTGGAGGCGCCGGCCTACACCGACGACTTCGAGCGCCGGTGGGCTGGCCTGAGGGCTCACAACCGCTGGCTGCTGGACCTGGTGAGCGAGGCGCCCAAGCGCTGCGCGGGCATTGCCCAGATCTTCCTGGGCGACGTCGGAGGCTCCGTCGCCGAGATCGAGTGGGCCGCGGAGAACGGGATGCGGGGCGGGATCCTGCTGCCGGGCGCGCCGCCTGACTCGCCGTTCGAGCCGCTCTACTCCGCGGCCTACGAGCCGATCTGGGCCGCGGCCGAGGCCAACGACATGCCGGTCAACCACCATGCAGGTGGGGCCACGCCGTCCTTCGGCAACCACTTCCCGGCGTCGCTGGCGGTGTTCCTCATCGAGGTGCGCTGGTGGTCGCAGCGGGCGCTGTGGCACCTGATGTTCTCGGGGGTGTTCGAGCGCCACCCCGACCTGAATTTCGTCAACACCGAGACGGGCACGGCCTGGATCCCGGAGGTGCTCAAAGACCTCGACTCCTTCTATCACCGGATGAAATACTCGACCTACGGATCGGAGGCCATCTTCGGAGGGCCGGCGGTGTCGGCCATGTCGATGAAGCCGAGCGAGTACTGGCAGCGCCAGTGCTTCATCGGTGCGAGCTTCCTGCGCCCCAGCGAAGCCCATCTGCCCGCCGAGATCGGCATCGACCGCGTCATGTGGGGCTCGGACTATCCCCACACCGAGGGGTCCCATCCCTACACCCGCCAGCACCTCAAGCTCACGTTCGGCGGGATGCCCGTCGAGGACGCCACCACGCTGCTCACGACGAACGTGGCCAAGCTCTACACGTTCGACCTCGACGTGCTGCGACCACTGGCGGAGCAGCACTGCCCGACCAAGGACGAGGTCGCCGAGGGCATCGACTATGCAGAGGTCCCCGAGGAGGCCCGGGGTTGCCCGGGCATGAACCCCCTCAACCAGCGCGAGCCCGCCGCCGCCTGACTCGGCCGACGGTAGCCAGTGTTCACCCCAGCATTGCCCAGGCTGCGCAGCAGTGAGCCCAAGCCACAACGGCCCTTGATCAACCATGGCCCGTGAATCGCATCGCTCCTGTCGAGCGCGCGGACTCTGAGCGTGCCCACGAACCACCCCATGCTGCTCGACGAATGGCCGCTGGTGCCGGGGCTGTGGGATCGGGTGAGGCGGGCCAGCGACCGTCTGCGGCAGCCGGGCCGGTTCATACTCTCGGCGTCGGCCCAGCCCACCGACTACATCGTCCGGCATTCTGGTGCCGGGCGCGTCGGGAGGGTGATGATGCGCCCGATGTCCCTCTTCGAGAGCGGTGCCTCCACGGGGACCGTGAGCCTGAGAGAGCTTTTCGACGGCGGTCTTGCCGTCGAGTCCCGGGCGGTGCCTGTGAATCGCCCTGCCCCTGTCGAAGAACTCAGGAACGTCATTGACTGGCTGCTGCGCGGCGGCTGGCCGCTCACCCAGTCCATGGAGCCCTCCGATGCCCAGGAATTCGCGCGTGACTACTTGGACGAGGTGTGCCGAGTCGATGTGGCGAAGGCGAGCGGCACCAGGCACAACCCTCGCAATGTGCGCCGGCTCCTCGCTTCGCTGGCCCGCAATAGCTCCTCGCAGGCCAGTGGGAGCACTCTCCTGTCCGACATGGGCGCAGGCAGCGTCGCGGCCCGCCAGACCGTCAGCGTTTGTCTTGACGCCCTGCGCAGCATCTTCGTCTATGAGAGCCAGCCGGCGTGGAGCGCCCGGATGCTGTCGCGCACTCCGCTGCGGGTCCGCTCCCAAGCACCATCTGGTCGATCCGTCGCTGGCCGCTGCCGCGGTCGGCGCGAGTGCGGAATCCCTCTTCAACGACCGGGCTGCCCTCGGACTGCTGTTCGAGTCGATGGCGATACGCGATCTGCGGGTATACGCCCAGGCCAGCCGCAGCACCGTCTTTCACTACCGTGACAAGGCGAAGCTTGAGGTCGATGCGGTGGTGGAACGCGACGACGGCAGGTGGATCGCGCTGGAGGTGAAGCTGGGAGCCCCCGACGCCGTCGACAGAGCGGCAAGGTCGCTCCTGGCGTTGGGCGCCAAGGTGGACACCGGTGCCCTGGGCCCGCCCATGGCACTCATCGTGGTCACCTCCACCGGCCAGCCATACCTGCGACACGACGGTGTCGGCGTCGTACCGATCACCGCGCTCAAGCCCTAGGTTGCATCGCCGCGCAGCGGGACAGCGCCGCCGCGCCTCACGCAGCCAGGGCTCAATCGGCGCGGGGGCCGCCCCGGGTTCCGGGCCGGCGGGAGCCGCCGATTGTGTCGGTGTAGGGCCAGAAGCGTCGGGTCCAGGGGCCGGCATTGGAGATGTCGCGGGCCCTAGCCTCATGTGTCACGAGCTGCGCCGACAGTTGAGGGTGGGCCGCGGCGTATCGCACCGTGCCGGTCTCCGACTGGGGTGAGGCGGAGCCTTGGGATCGGGGCTGCCTGGGCGCTACCCGATCCTGCCTTCGAGGGCGGCCTCGACGGCCCCGGTCTTGCCCAGGGAGGCGATCAGTGCCGTCAGCTTGCGGTCGATCTCGGCCTGGCCCTTCTCGAGTTGGGCGAACCTGGCGGCGAACCTGGCGTCCTGCGCGGCGAACCTGGCGTCGATCTTGGCATCCTGCGCGGCGAATCTGTCGTCGATCTTGTCTTCGAGGGCGGCGAGGCTGTTCTCGAGGTCGTCGACTTCGCCGTCGATCAGGTACAGCGGGACGCCAAGCACGGTGCCGACGAGGCCGACGAGGGCGGCGATGAGTGCGATCAGCAGCGCAGTGTTGGTGGTGGCGCCGGCTGGGGCCGCGGGGCGGGCCGGCGCCTCGGCCGGGTCGTGTGCGGGCGGTGTGGGGGGCCGGCCCGTCGGCGGCCGGACGGTCTCGGTGTGTTGGTGGGGAGCGTCGACGCTTGAGGTTGCGGGCCCGGTCGGGGGTTGAGCCGTCGGGGGTGGAGGTGTGTCTTCCATCGAGGCGGGCACCTCGTTGGCGGGAGCTGGCGGCGATGCGGTCATCAGGGCCTCGCTCGGGGTTGGCGGCGTGGTCGGCGACGCTTGGGGACGGGTGAGTTGGCTGCCGCTGATGCCCGGCAGCGAGGCTGATCAATCAGATTACTCTATGATGAATATTGTGTCAATCCCAACGCGCCATCTCGGTGGGGTCTCTGGCTGGTCGGGCGCGCTCGGGAGTGGTCCGAGGCGGCGCTGGTCCGCATCATGACACGGCCGTCTGATTCTCGTCGCCGCTCGGCCGGCGGTTGTAGTCAGCCGGCTTCGGGCTCGGCCTTGGGGTTAGTCGGCGCGGGGACCGCCTCGGGTTCCGGGCCAGCGGGAGCCGCCGATCGTGTCGGTGTGGGGCCAGAAGGCGTCGGGGTCGAGGGGGCCGGCGTTGGTGATGTTGCGGGCCTTGGCCTGATGGGTCACGAGTTGGGCCGACAACTGCTCGCGGATCGGGAGGTAGCGGGCCACCGGATCCCACGGGCTGTCCAGGAGCTTCAGTTCGCCGTCGATGTTCTCGATGTGGCGCTGCTCGAAGGTGGTGGCCACGTCCACGACGTGGGGCGGGAAGTCGTACTGCCCGGCGGTGCCGCCGATGGCCCGCGAGTACTTGATCCACCACTCGTGGTCGGTGACGTCGCCGGGGCGCAAGTCGGCCGGCCCGGCCACGTCACCGCTGAACTCGACGAAGGTGTAGCCCTGGTGAGTGGCCCGGGCCGAGACGTGGTCGCCCAACCGGTAGAAGGACACGTCACAGAGGAACTTGGGCTGGCCGTTCGTCTCGTAGCTGATGGAGACGGCCGCCTCCTGGTTGATGCCCATGCCGAGGTTGTAGAGGCCCTCGGTGCCGTTCCATGAAGCGGGCACCTTCACGCTGACGCCGAATTCCGGCTCACCCAGGATCGGCACGCAGTAGACGCCCACGGTCACGACGGGCTCGCCCGGAACGAGTCCCGACGGCACGAGCTGCTCCACTCCGTCCGGGTCGGTCGAATAGGTCACTACCAGCTTCGGCCATCCGGCAACCTCGCCGGGACGGCTCATCGGGTGCTCGGTCACGCTGTCTCCTGTCGTCGCCAGTTGCGTGCATGGTATTGGGCCCCGCCGGTCAGTGGCTTGGCGAGGCAGAACCGCGCCGCCGGAGCAGACTGTGCGGGCGACGACCAAGAGGCCGAGCGGATAGGAGCGATTCATGAGGTTCCCGAGGCGTCGAGCGAGGCCCCGGGCCCGAGCGGCCCGTGAGCGCCGCGAACAAGAGCGGGGAACACGGCCCGAGCGGCCCGTGAGCGCCGCGAACAAGAGCGGGGAACACGGCCCGAGCGGCCCGTGAGCGCCGCGAACAAGAGCGGGGAACACGGCCCGAGCGGCCCGTGAGCGCCGCGAACAAGAGCGGGGAACACGGCCCGAGCGGCCCGTGAGCGCCGCGAACAAGAGCGGGAAGCCACATGCTTCACCGCGCCGGCACCTGTCCGCGGAACCTCTAAGGAGCAGCCATGGCCATCGACTTCACGCTCTCGACCGATCTTGAAGATATCAAGGAGCGGGTGCGCTCGTTCATCGACGATGTGGTCAAGCCGGCGGAGGCTCGCATCGAGGGCCGTGACACCGACGAGCCGCTGACCGGGCAGGACAGGGTGGGCGTGCTCATCGACCTGCGCAGGCAGGCCCAGACTTCGGGGCTGTGGCTGCCGCACATGCCCGCAGAGTGGGGCGGCATGGGTCTGAGCCATGTGGCCATGGCGATGGTGCAGGCCGAGGCAGCCAAGTCCTACTACGGGCCGTGGGTGCTGAACTGCCAAGCCCCCGACGAGGGCAACATGCACACTTTGCTGCACTGGGCCACACCCGAACAGGCCGAGAGGTACCTGCGCCCGCTGTGCGAGGGCAAGGCGTGGTCGTGCTTCGCCATGACCGAGCCGGAGGTGGCGGGCTCCGATCCCACGCTGATCCAGACCCGCGCCTACCAAGACGGTGACGAGTGGGTGATCAACGGGCACAAGTGGTTCATCTCCAACGCCCACCGGGCGAACTTCGCCATTCTGGTGTGCCGCACCGAGGACGACCCCGACCGGCCACAGGCCGCCAACAGCGCCTTCATCATCGACCTGCCCCATGAGGGCTGGACCGAGGTGCGCCAGATCGAGACCATGCACGGCAGCACCGGCCACAGCGAGATCCTCATCGAGGACCTGCGGGTCCACGACGACCAGATGCTCGGCGGGCAGGGGCAGGGCCACCTGCTCGGCCAGTACCGGCTGGGGCCGGCCCGGCTGGCTCACTGCATGCGCTGGATCGCCCAGGCCGAGACCGCGCTGGACATGATGGTGGACCGGTCTCTGAACCGCTTCTCCCACGGCTCGCTGCTGGCGGAGAAGCAGGGCATCCAGTGGATGATCGCCGACTCGACCATGGAGCTGTACCAGGCCAAGCTGATGGTGCTGCACGCGGCCCACAAGATCGACCGGGACGACGACTTCAAGTCGGAGGTGTCGATGGCCAAGCACTTCGTGGCCAACATGTTGAACCGCGTCATCGACCGTTCGATCCAGGTGCACGGCGCCCTCGGTTATTCCACCGACACGCCGCTGGCCCACATGTACCAGCACGCCCGCTGGGCCCGCTTCGCCGACGGTGCCGACGAGGTGCACCAGATGCGCATCGCCCAGCGGACCATCGCCGCCTACACCGACGAGGGCACCACCCGCCGGGCCACCGGCAACCTGCCCATCTGACAGGCCTTCGGCGGTGGCGCTTGCGGGTGCTGATTCAGAGATCCGGAGACACCCCGCCCACGAACTCCCCGCGACTTTGCCACACATATTGTGGGCAACTACAGAAAGTTCGACCAGCCGCCATGGTGGCCTATGATCGGGTGCTCTTCGCTCGGAGCCGTTGACTCCTCGACCCGGAGGCAATCCGTGACCACCAGCCCCGATCCGATCTTCGACGTCGACGGCAAAGTCGTCGCCATCACCGGGGGCAGCCGCGGCCTGGGCCGGCAGATGGCCGAGGCGTTCGCCCGCCGCCGCGCCCGGGTGGCCATCGCCAGCCGCAAGCGCGACGTGTGCGAGGCCGTCGCGGCTGAGATAGCCGCGGCGACCGGGTCAGAGGTCGTCGGTCTCGGCCTGCATGCGGGCCGCTGGGATCAGTGCGACACCTTCGTGCAGGCGGTGACCGACCGGCTCGGCCCGATCGATGTGCTGATCAACAACGCCGGCAGCTCGCCGCTGTATCCGTCGCTGGCCGAGGTGTCCGAACCGCTGTTCGACAGCGTGATCGGCTTGAACATGAAGGGCCCCTTCCGGCTGTGCGCGCTCGTGGCGGAGCAGATGCAGGCCTGCGGCGCCGAAGGCAGCATCATCAACGTCTCCAGTATCGCCGCAGTGCAGCCGAGCGCCGTGGAGGTCCCCTACGGGATGGCCAAGGCCGGACTCAACAACCTGACCGTGGCCCTGGCCCACATGCTCGGCCCCAAGATCCGGGTCAACGGCATCATGCCGGGGCCCTTCATGACCGACATCACCAAAGCCTGGGATCTCGACGCCTTCGCTGAGACGGCCAGGCAGCGCATACCGCTGGCCCGGGGCGGCCAGCCCACGGAGATCGTCGGCGCCGCGCTCTACCTGGCCTCGTCGGCTTCCAGCTACACAACCGGCGCCATCATCAAAGTTGACGGCGGCCTGGCCTGGCCTCCGGCCTGACCGCGGGCGCTCACCGATACGCGCCCGCTGCAAGTCGCCGTATTCTGCCGTCGTGAGCGAAGCAACGATCGCCGGCGATCCAGAAGGCCGCAACGACGCTGCGGCTGCCAGCGAGTCGGTGAAGGACGCGGAGGTGCGCGAGGGTGCTGCGGCTGCCAGCGAGTCGGTGAAGGACGCGGAGGTGCGCGACAGTCTTCCCACCGACCTCGACGCATCGGGCTATGTGGGTCCCTACCTGTTCCCCAACAACAGCAGGCGCCGCATCGCTGGCGTGCTCTACCTGTTGATCGGCGTTGCTTCCATCGTGGTCGCGCTGGCGGCGGGCAGTGACGCCGTTCTCGTCAACGGCGGCTTCGCAGTCGGAGGCGTCGCCCTTGTCGTCTTCGGCCTGTACAGCATGCAGGCGGGCTGGGATCTCGCCATCGACGAGAACGACGCCCTGGTCGCAGCCACGCGGGAGGTCGGCTTCCCGGTGGGGCACGCTTCGGCCCAGCTCGGGTGGCGGGGACTGCGAAGCCGTCCGACGTGGCGCATCCTGCTGTACTCGAACCAGGCGCCCCCGGACAGCCGCGGGCTCGTCCTGGTCGACGGGGTTGACGGTCGGGTGATGGGATGCTTCGTGGAGGACAATCCCGAAGACTGGACGGGGCTCGAGTCCTAGGGCCGCGCCAATAGTGGCGGTCTATCCGCTCGGCCCTCGGGGGGCACGCCGTGGCAAGCTGCTAGCGTTCATCCGCAGCCCATCGGGAGCAGGCGAATGTTCGACGGAAACTGGCGCCAGGCGGTGGATCGAGGGCTCACGCCGATCGGCGTGTCGCTGCGCCGCACCGGCGTGACCGCCGACATGGTCACCATCACCGGCATCGTTATGGCCAGCGGCGCGGCCGTGGCCATCGCAACCGGCTACTTGCGGGTGGGCTTCCTGCTGCTGATACTCGCCGGGATCCCCGACGCCTTGGACGGCGCGGTGGCCAAAGCGTCGGGCACGTCCTCACAGCGAGGTGCCTTCTTCGACTCGGTGTCGGACCGTCTCACCGACGCCTTGCTGTTCGGCGGCATCACCTGGTACCTGGCCGACGCCGAGCCGGGGCACACCATGATGCTGCCGGTGGCGGTCATGAGCCTGGCCATGCTGGTGTCGTATCAGAGGGCCAAGGCAGAATCGCTGGGCTACGAGGCCAAGGGCGGCATCATGGAGAGAGCCGAGCGCTTCATTGTGCTCGCCTTCGGCCTGCTCTTCAGCGAGTTCCTCGTGTGGACCCTCTGGGTGATGATTGTGCTGACTGCGGTGACCGCCGTGCAGCGATTCGTGAAGGTGTGGAGGCAGGCGTCGGAGAGCCAGCCGGTCCGCCCTCGCTCCCGTCGCCGGTCCCGCCGTGCCCGCACGTCGCGGACCGGGCGCCGCGTGGCCGAGCCCGCTTGGCGGGCGCGGATGCGCAACCGCCCGCCGACCGACCCTGGCTGAGCCGAAGAGGCCGAGCGGTTAGACAGAAGCCGTGGGGGTTCTCGCGAGTCGGCGAGCGAGGCCGTGGCCCGAGCGGCCCGTGAGCGCAGAAATACTCGGTCATGGCATGTAGAGCACCCCATCCGTGGCCCGAGCGGCCCGTGAGCGCAGCGAACAAGAGCGGGAAACAACACGCCGTACCGCGAGACGCTGGCGCCTGTCCGCGGGGCTTCTAGATGCCGTCGGTCTCGGCTTATCGGGCCGCCGAGTTCTTCGCCCGCCACGCGCCCGCTCCGGTCGCCCGGGCCGCCGCGCTCGCGGCCGCGGCCGCGAGCGCGGCGGCGAGCCGCGACCGGCGCCTGCTGGTGCGGCGCAACCTCGAGAGGGCGCTCGGCCGACCGATGGGACGCCCCGAGTCGTCGCTTCGGGTGGCGGCCGCGTTCGACTGGTACGCCCGTTACTACCTCGAGAGCTTCCAGCTGCCGAGTCTCGACGCGGCGGCGATAGACGCCGGATTCGGCTACGAGGGCGTCGATACCATCGAGCGATCGGTTCGCTCGGGCGTCGGACCGATCCTGGTGATGCCGCACCTGGGCACATGGGAGTGGGCGGCATGGTGGCTCGCACTGGTCCCGAAGATGAAGGTGACCGCGGTGGTGGAGCCACTCGAGCCTCCCGAGGTTTTTGAATGGTTCAGAGAGTTCCGGCAGCGGCTGGGCATGGACATCATTCCCCTTGGACCCGACGCGGGCGGGCGTCTGGCCTCGGCCATCAAGCGGGGGGACGTGGTGTGCCTGCTCGCGGATCGAGACGTCACCGGAACCGGTGTGGCGGTGGAGTTCTTCGGTGAGCGGACCAGGCTGCCGGCCGGTCCTGCCCTGCTGGCGCTGCGAACCGGCGCGCCCCTCATACCGGCCGCGGTGTACTGGCGGGGCAGTGCCCGTCACGCCATCGCCGGGCCGCCTGTGGACACGCGCCGCTTGGGACCTATCCGCAGCGACGTGTCCCGCGTCGTGCAGGACTACGCCGTTGCGCTGGAGGGCCTGATCCGCGTTGCGCCCGAGCAGTGGCATCTGATGTCGCCCAACTGGCCCAGCGACTACGAGGCGCTGGGCGCACCTACGCCTCTACCGTTGCGCGACCTCTAGTCTCCCGCTCTTGTTCGCTGCGCTCACGGGCCGCTCGGGCCACGGCCTCGCTTAGTTCCTCGCGAAGCCTTGGTCAGACGCGGCTTCTCCGCTCGGCCTCTAGCCTCTCCCATAGTGCGAATCGGCATCATCTGCCCGTACAGCCTCACGCTGCCCGGCGGCGTGCAGATGCAAGTGCTCGGCCTGGCCAGGGCGCTGAGCCGCAGTGGACATCCGACACGCGTGCTCGGTCCGTGCGACGGCCCGCCGCCGGATCCCAACGTCACGCCGCTCGGCAACAGCCTGCCCGCGATCGCCAATGGCTCGATAGCTCCGGTGGCGCCCGACCCCTCCTGCCAGATGCGAGCGGTCCGAACCATGCGCGACGAGTCCTTCGACGTTATCCACCTCCATGAGCCGCTGGCGCCCGGCGCTACCACGACTGCGTTGTTGGTGAGGCCCGCACCCCTCATCGGCACGTTCCATGCCGCGGGGGCCTCCCTGGCCTATGACCTCTTTCCCCGAGCCGCCCGATTCCTTGCTGGCCGCCTAGATCACCGGGTTGCCGTGTCGCCCGACGCCCGCGACACGGCTCGCGTCTCTCTCGGCGGAACATTCGACCTGCTCTACAACGGCGTGGAGTTGGCTCCGTACCGGATCGCCGAGCCGGTGCGCGCCTCCGGTCCGACCATCCTGTTCATCGGGCGACATGAGCCCCGCAAGGGCCTCGGCGTGCTGCTCGACGCGCTCACCATGCTCCCCGCGGAGGTAAGGCTGTGGGTGGCGGGCTCCGGTCCGGAGACGGCTGGGATGCAGGCCCGGTCGGCGTCGGATCCTCGCATCGAGTGGCTCGGGACTGTCACCGACAGTGAGAAGATTGCTCGACTCAAGGGCGCCGATGTGTTCTGCGCTCCGTCGTTGAGGGGCGAGTCTTTCGGCATCGTGCTGCTGGAGGCGATGGCAGCCGGCACTGCGGTCGTGGCCAGCGACCTGCCCGGCTACCGCAACGTGGCCCGGTCCGGCCACGATGCACTGCTGGTTCCGCCGGGCGATTCCGCGAAGCTGGCGGGGGCTATCGGTCGAGTGCTGTCGAGCGCCTCCGAATCATCCAGGCTGGTGGCGGCGGGGCACACCAGGGCCGAGGCGTTCTCGATGTCGGGCCTGGCCGACCACTATCTGGAGCGCTACGAACGGATCGCGGTGTCCACCGCTCGCTCCACTCGGACTCTTGGCGCCGGGGATCCTCTGTAGTGCCGCGTGCGACCGTTACCATGACGGAGCGTCGACGGTAGATGTCGCCCGACCGCAGGTCGCGGACGCGGTACCGGCGACGGAGCCAGTGTCGTCGCCAGTGTCGCCGTGACTGCCGGCGATGGCCCTGAACGCCCAGCACAACGCAGAATGCCTTGAAATACGCTCCCGTAGCCTTCGTCGCGCCTATTGCGCTCGCCGCATCCGTCATCGTGTGGGCCGCGCTCGCCCTCGCCAATGTCTCGCCGCTTGTGGCCATCGCGCCGGCCGCAGCCGCAGGCCTGCTAATCGCAACCCTGTTCTGGTCGAGGGCGTCTCAGTCGGCCCTCCGGGCCCTTCGGGCTCGGCCGCTCGCGCCGGGTGACCATCCGAGGCTGGAGAACCTCATCGAGGGGTTGTGCACGACCCACGGATTCGACAGGCCTTCCGTACATGTGGTTGAGACTCCTGCCATCAATGCAGCGTCCGTCGGGCTGAGGCGGACTCCGGCACATCTGGTGGTGACCCGCGGGGCGCTGTCCAGCCTCGACCGGCTGGAGCTTGAGGCCGTAGTAGCCCGCCAGCTCTGCGAGATGAGGCGGGGGGTCGCCCGCTCCACGGTGTTGGCCAGCATCTCCAGAATCCCCGGCGCGGGGCCGTTCACCGCGCGTCTCTGGTCGCGGTCCGGTGGCTTCAACACCGCCACCGAGATCGACGTCGAGGCGGCCCGCCTCATCAGCTTTCCTCCGGCGCTCGCATCGGCCCTGAAGAAGGCCGCGGACGGGCCAAGTCCGGAAGCTTCGGGCGCAGTAGCTCACTTGTGGCTGGTCGCACCGCAGCAAGCTGCATCCGGATCCCAAGCGAGATCCTCCACGATCCAGCGGATCGACGTGCTGGAGGAGATCTGATGGCAAGGCACCGGGGCGCGAACGCCTGGGGCATGGTCGGGGCACCAAGACACCTGGCCAGACCCTCATGAACGGAGGCCTATTCGCTCGGCTTCTGGCTTCCCGCTCTTGTTTGCTGCGCTCACGGGCCGCTCGGGCCACGGCCTCGCAAGCTCGGCTTCTGGCTTCCCGCTCTTGTTTGCTGCGCTCACGGGCCGCTCGGGCCACGGCCTCGCAAGCTCGGCTTCTGGCTTCCCGCTCTTGTTTGCTGCGCTCACGGGCCGCTCGGGCCACGGCCTCGCAAGCTCGGCTTCTGGCTTCCCGCTCTTGTTTGCTGCGCTCACGGGCCGCTCGGGCCACGGCCTCGCAAGCTCGGCTTCTGGCTTCCCGCTCTTGTTTGCTGCGCTCACGGGCCGCTCGGGCCACGGCCTCGCAAGCTCGGCTTCTGGCTTCCCGCTCTTGTTTGCTGCGCTCACGGGCCGCTCGGGCCACGGCCTCGCAAGCTTGTTTGCTCTCACGGGCCGCTCGGGCCACGGCCTCGCAAGCTCGGCTTCTGGCTTCCCGCTCTTGTTTGCTGCGCTCACGGGCCGCTCGGGCCACGGCCTCGCAAGCTCGGCCTCTAGGACGCTTGTTGGTCGCGCTTGCCCTCGTCACAGTGGTGGCAACGTTGACCGCGGCCTGTAACGGAGCCCAGCGCGGCACCGAGCCGACCGTGACCGGCACGAACATTGTGTCGGACTCTTCGTCGACGGATTCCGCCTCGACGACGGTTGATGCCGACGATCAGATCGAGAGCAACGACAGCACTCCTGACGGCACGGCATCAGGCGGTGATGGGGGCCCTACTTCCGAGGCGGTCGCAGACGGCGACATCACCGAGGCCGAGCCGGTAACCGTCGAGGAGAGTGCAATCGAAGACGCGGCAGTCGAAGGCGACCCTGGTCTTGACCTGGTCGTGACGGGCCCGATCGCTCCTCTCACGGGCCTGATTACCACTGATCCCAGCCTGGCCCAGCGGCGAGCGTTGGCCGTGAAGGTGGGAAACGGCGACAGTCAGGACCGTCCCCAGGCCGGTCTAGCCGCCGCCGACATCGTCTACGAAGTGCTGGTGGAAGCGGCCAGGACCAGGTTCATCGCCGTGTTCTATTCCGAGATCCCCAGCCGGATCGGACCCGTCCGCTCGGTCCGGTCCAGCGATATCGGTATCCTCGATGATCTCGCCACGCCCTACCTGGCCTCGTCTGGCGCCAACAGCATCGTGCTGCAAGAGTTGCGCCAAGCCGCCCGGGCCGGAACCCTGATCGATGTCGGGGGCGCGAGAATGTACGCGCCCTACGCGCGCGACCGTTCACGCTCAGCGCCGCACAACCTGTACTTCCATTATGAGAACCTTGCTGGAGGCGACCCTGACTCGCTGCCCGGTGGCCTGCCCGACGCGCCGCCCGCACCGCTGTTCGAGTACGGCTCGCCGAACCCGCCCGGCCTGCCCGACGCGACCGGCGTGACCGTCACCTATCACAAGAGCTCGGGCAACGTGGTCTCCCATGTCTGGGACAACATCCTGGGCGGCTGGGTGCGCGTCCAGAGGGGCACGCTGCACACGACCGAGACCGACTTCGGGGTCGCTGAGATCGCGCCGGCCAATGTGGCGGTGGTGTGGATGCCCTATGGCACATCCGCGGCTGACCGGCGGTCCCCGCAGGCTCTTTCCTACGGCTCAGGCGAGGCGCTGGTACTCATCGCCGGGTCGGTCCACGAGGCGGTCTGGGAGCGCACGGAGGGCCAGATCGGCTTTCGCTTCTCGGACGCCGCCGGCAACCCGCTGAGCCTGTCGCCGGGATCCACCTGGCTGCTGCTGGCCAACACCAGCAGGCGCTGGCCGATGGCTGAGGCGACGGTATTGACCGCTTCGGACGGCGACCGACTGCTGGCCGCGGCTCGGGCCGTCACCTCGACGGAAGGCAACGTCGTCAGCGCCTCCTAGAGGCCGAGTTGCGAGGCCATGGCCCGAGCGGTCCGTGAGCGGAGCGAACAAGAGTGGAAGACGCGCCCGAGCGGTCCGTGAGCGGAGCGAACGAGAGCGGGGGAAGTAGGATGGCGACCATGTCCGCCACCACCAATGCAAGCTCACCCTACGGCGGCACCGCCACAGGCCAGGGCCCATCAGCCACCGGCACCACGCTCGTGAAGCGGGGTCTGGCTGAGATGCTCAAGGGCGGAGTGATCATGGACGTCGTCACGCCCGAGCAGGCTCGGATCGCGGAGGACGCGGGAGCGGTGTCGGTAATGGCCCTCGAGCGGGTGCCTTCCGACATCCGGGCCCATGGGGGCGTGTCGCGGATGTCCGATCCCGAGATGATCCAGAAGGTCCAGGCGGCGGTGAGCATCCCGGTGATGGCCAAGGCCCGGATCGGCCACTTCGCGGAGGCCCAGATCCTGCAGGCTCTCGGGGTGGACTACGTGGACGAGTCCGAGGTTCTCACGCCCGCCGACGAGGTCCACCACATCGACAAGTGGGCGTTCACGGTGCCGTTCGTGTGCGGTGCCACCAACCTGGGCGAGGCGCTGCGCCGCATCAGCGAGGGCGCCTGCATGATCCGATCCAAGGGTGAGGCCGGCACCGGCAACATCGTCGAGGCCGTCCGCCACCTGAGGTCGATCGTCGGCGACATGCGCCGCATCGCGGCCGCAGGAGACGAGGCCGAGTTGTTCGAGTGGGCCAAGCAACTGCAGGCCCCGCTGCCGCTGGTGCAGGAGATCGCCAAGGTGGGGTGGCTTCCGGTGCCGCTGTTCTGCGCGGGCGGCATCGCCACTCCGGCCGATGCCTCGCTGGTGATGCAACTCGGCGCCGAGGCGGCTTTCGTCGGGTCCGGAATCTTCAAGAGCTCCGATCCGCCCAAGATGGCCGCGGCCATCGTGGAGGCGGTTACTCACTTCCGCGATCCCGAGATCCTGTCCAAGATCAGCTCGGGGCTCGGCGAAGCCATGGCCGGCCTTGAGACTGCCGCCCTCGCCATCAAGATGGCCGAACGGGGTTGGTGACGCCGCGCGTCGGCGTGCTCGCCCTGCAGGGTGGGTTCGCCGCCCACGCCGCCATCTTCCAGCGTCTCGGGGTCCGTGTCGACGAGGTCCGCACGGCGGAGCAGCTCGCCTCGGTGGACGCGCTGGTCATGCCCGGCGGTGAGTCGACCACCATGTCGATGCTGCTCGATCGCTCGAGGCTGCTGGAGCCTCTCAGGGAGCGACTCGATGTTGGGATGGGGGTGCTGGGCACATGCGCGGGGATGATCCTGCTGGCTACCGAGGTGGTGGACGGGCGGGCTGACCAGCACGCCCTGGGTCTGGTGGACATCACCGTGCGGCGCAACGCGTACGGCACGCAGGTCGAGAGCTTCGAGGCCGATATCGAAGTCGAGGGTCTGGAGACGCCGTTCCATGCGGTGTTCATACGGGCTCCAGTGGTGGAGCGGATCGGACCCGCGGTGGAAGTGCTGGCCCGCCACGAGGATCGCCCGGTGCTGTGCCGGTCGGGCCCGGCCACCGTCGCGGCCTTCCATCCCGAGTTGTCGGGCGACGAGCGGCTCCACGCCCGCTTCCTGGCCGATCTGTAGTAGAGGCAGAGCGTGCGAGGCCGTGGCCCGAGCGGCCCGTGAGCGCAGCGAACTAGAGCGGGAAGCTAGAGGCAGAGCGCGGCGTCACATGCCCCGACGGGGCCTCGACTTGTAGCCTCTGGGCCGTGAGCGGCCATAGCAAGTGGGCGACGATCAAGCACCGCAAGGGCGCGGCCGACGCCAAGCGGGGCAAACTCTTCGCCAAGCTGATCAAGCAGGTCGAGGTGGCGGCCCGCCAGGGGGGCGGAGACCCGGACGCCAATCCCACGCTGCGGACCATGTACCAGAAGGCCCGCGACAACTCAGTCCCGCTCGACACCATCGACCGCGCGGTCAAGCGGGGCACGGGCGAGCTCGAGGGCGTCAGCTACGAGTCGGTCACCTACGAGGGGTACGCGCCGGGTGGAGTGGCGCTCTACATCGAGTGCCTCACCGACAACCGCAACCGCACCGGCAGCGAGGTGCGCAGCACCCTCACCCGCAACGGCGGGTCGCTGGCCGAGCCTGGCTCGGTGGCCTGGCAGTTCGAGCGCAAGGGTGTCGTGCTCGTCCCGTCGTCGGCGGCCAGCGAGGACGACCTGATGATGGTTGTGCTCGATGCCGGTGCCGAGGACCTGGCGGGCGAGGGCGACGTGTGGCGGGTCACCACCGAACCGGGCGACCTTAACGCGGTGCGGGATGCGCTGGCGGCAGCCGACGTCTCCTTCGAGAGCGCCGACCTCACCATGCTGCCTACCAGCACTGTGGCTGTGACCGAGCCCGGCGTCGCCCGCCAGGTGTTGAAGCTGATGGACCTCATCGATGATCTCGACGATGTGCAGGACGTACACAGCAACTTCGACATCGGCGACGAGTTCATGGAGGAGTTGGCCAGCTAGCGGCCACGGCCTCGCAAGCTCGGCCTCTGGTCTTCCGCTCTTGTTCGCTGCGCTCTCGGGCCGTTCGGGCCACGGCCTCGCAAGCTCGGCCTCTGAGCCATCCGCGACCTCGACCGAGAGGGTCAATAGAGTCGCGCACATGTTCGTATTGGGCATCGATCCAGGGCTCTCCCGCTGCGGGTACGGCGCGGTTCGCCAGGCGCGCCGGCCGGTGGCCGAGGCCGCCGGGGTGCTGAGCACCCCCGCCGACATGGACCGAGCGTCGCGGCTGGCGGAGTTGCAGACCGACATCCGGGCGCTGATCGCAGAACTGCGGCCCGAAGTGGTGGCGGTGGAGAGGGTGCTGTTCCAGCGCAATGCGGCCACGGCCATGTCCGTGGGACAAGCCGTCGGTGTGGTGCTGGCGGAGTCGGCCGCGGCCGGCTGCGAGGTGGTGGAGTACTCGCCTAACGAGGTGAAGGAGGCGGTGGCGGGCTGGGGCGGTGCCGACAAGCAGGAGGTGGCCGAGATGGTGCGGGTTCTGCTCGGGCTCGGGGAGCTGCTGCGTCCCGCCGATGCCGCCGACGCGGTGGCCGTCGCGCTGTGTCATCTGGCGCGCATCGGACCGCCCGCCGCAGCGAGCCGGTCCCGGCGGGACGCCATCGGGAGCGGTGCCCGATGATCGGATCCCTGCGGGGCGTGCTGCTGTCCCGGTCGCCCGACGCCGAGCTGGTGGTGGAGGTGTCCGGGGTCGGCTATCGGGTGGAGGCCACACCTAGGACGGCTGCCTCGGCTGGCGATCTGGGCTCGGAGGTGTTCGTCCACATCAGTCACATCGTGCGCGAGGACGCACAGACGCTGTACGGCTTTCTGACGCTCGACGAGCGGCGGACCTTCGAGGCGCTGATCGGCGCTCACGGCGTGGGCCCGACCCTGGCGCTGTCGATCCTGGCCGTGCACCAGCCCGACATGCTGCGCCGGGCGGTGGCCGAAGACGATGTGGACATGCTGTGCCTGGTGCCGGGGGTGGGGCCCAAGACCGCGGTGCGGATGCTGGTCGAGCTCAAGTCGCGCCTCGACCTGCCCGAGGTGGAGGCGCCCCCCGGCGCAGAGGGGCCTGCCGCTGCTTCCGCGGCGCACGACGACGCCCGCACCGACGTTCGGGTCGCGCTCGACGGGCTGGGCTACGGCGCGGAGGAGATCAGAGGCGTGCTAGCCGTGCTGCCTGCAGGCGACGACGCCGGACCGCTGCTGCGCGAGGCGCTGCGGCGCCTGGCCGGTGCCGCCTGAGAGGCCGAGCGGAAGGCAGCGATTGATGGGGAGACTTGGGAGACGTGGAGCGAGGCCGTGGCCCGAGCGGCCCGTGAGCGCAGCGAACAAGAGCGGGAAACACAATGCTTCACCGTGGGGGACGACACCCAACCGAGCGGCCTCTGACCGGCGAAGCGCGTAGGGTCGTCGAGCATGTCTCGCTCCGAGATGCTGGCTCGGCCTTCAAACGATGCCGCCGCAGCCGGCGCGGAGCCGCCGGAGGCTGACGCCGCAGAACTCTTGTCACCGGATCCGCTGCGCGGCGACCGTCTCGGCGAAGCCGCTCTCAGGCCCCGCAGCCTGGAGGAGTTCGTTGGCCAGAGTGAACTCAAAGGGCACCTCGATGTGTTGCTCGGCGCGGCTCGCAAGCGACGCGAGCCGGTCGATCATCTGCTGTTCGCCGGGCCGCCGGGCCTCGGCAAGACCACTCTGGCCTACATTGTGGCCAACGAGCTCGGCGCCCACCTCCAGACCACGTCGGGGCCGGCCCTCGAGCGGGCCGGGGACTTGGCGTCCATGCTCACCAAGCTGGAGCCGGGTGATGTGCTTTTCATAGACGAGATCCACCGCCTGCCCCGGCCCGTCGAAGAGGTGCTCTACCCGGCCATGGAGGACTTCCACATCGACATCGTGCTCGGAAAGGGCCCCGCGGCCCGCTCCATCCCCCTGGGCTTGGCGCCGTTCACCCTGGTCGGTGCCACCACCCGCACCGGCCTGATCACCGGACCGCTGCGCGACCGCTTCGGGCTGGTGACCCGGCTCGACTTCTACACCGTCGATGACCTGGTATCGATCGTGGAGCGCACCGCGGGGATCCTCGACGTGGGCATCGACACCGACGGCGCCGTTGAGATCGCCCGGCGGGCCCGGGGCACGCCCCGCATCGCCAACCGCCTGCTGCGGCAGGTGCGGGACTTTTCTGAAGTGCACCGCGACGGAAGTGTCGACTCGACGGTCGCCACCGACGGCCTGACCTTCTTCGGAGTCGACGAGTTGGGGCTCGATCGGGCCTCCCGGGCCGTGCTGGAGGCCCTGTGCCGCAACTTCGGAGGCGGCCCCGTGGGGCTGTCCACTCTGGCCATCGCGGTCAGCGAGCCGACCGAGACCGTCGAAGACGTCTACGAGCCGTACCTGATACAGCAGGGCCTGCTGATGCGCACGCCGAGGGGCAGGGTGGCCATGGCCGCGGCTTGGTCGCACCTTGGCTTGGAGGAGCCTCAGTCCGACCCGGACACCCAGCCGGGCCTGTTCGCCTGAATGCTTGACCGCCCGACCGCCTCCCTCGACCATGACGCGACCACGCCATCCGAGCAAGGAGATAGAAGCGGCGGTTCAGGAGATGGAGGCCGCTGGATGGGTCGTCCACCCTTCGACGGGCCGCAGCAGCCACGCTTGGGCATGAGCCGAATGCCCGCTCAGGCACTACGAATGAACTCTGTCCGTGTATCAGACGCCAGCCGTTGCGTACTACGAGGCACGTAGGCTACGGTCCGCGGTCAAGCGCTGCGAACGCGGGAGCGAGACACCATGAGCAGAGCAGCCCAGACACGGGAGCACGCCGTTGAAGAGCGCGGCACGAGCGTGCATCACTTCGAAGTCGAGACCGAGGGTGCCGACCTGCTGGAATGGGAGATGATCGACGCCCTGTATGAGGCCGGCTGTTCCGATGCCACCATCCGGCACAGATCTATCGAGTTCGACCGTGAAGCCCCGACGCTTGCCGAAGCCATCGAGTCTGCCGTCAACGACGTCGGGCCGGTGCCCGGCTTGACAGTGAAGGGCGTGCGACACCGCTAGACGCGCTCGGTCGGTGGTGAAGCCAGGGTGCCCGTGCCCGCAGCGCCGCACCGGTGGTCGGGCACCAAGCCGCCCGCGGTGCCCGCTGATCTGGACTACGACTTGCCGACTGGTGCCATCGCCCAGAAGCCGCTGGTCGAGCGGGACCGGGCCCGGTTGCTGGTGGACTGCGGTGACCGCATGTCACATCGCCGGGTGAGCGACCTGCCGGAGCTCCTCGGCCCCGGCGACGTGGTGGTTGTGAACGACACCCGGGTGCTGCCGGCTCGACTGCGGATGCGGCGGGCCACCGGCGGGGCGGTGGAGGTGCTGCTGCTGCGCGAGGGCGACGACGGAGACTGGGAGGCCCTGGTGCGCCCTTCCCGACGACTGCGCCAGGGTGAGGTCGTCGCTACCGACCGGCGCGATCTGGCGTCGGCGGGGGTTGGGGTGGAGATCGGCGAGGATCTCGGGGAGGGCCGGCGAGTGGTCCGGGTCCACACCGGCGGGCGAGAGCTAGTGGACGTGCTCGACGACATCGGCGCCGTGCCGCTGCCGCCCTACATCACGGCCGGGATCGACGACCCCGAGCGCTACCAAACCGTGTACGCCCGACGCCCCGTGTCGGCCGCGGCGCCCACCGCGGGCTTGCACTTCACCGAGGCCCTGTTAGAGCGGGTGCGCGCCGCCGGCGCCGAGGTGGTGGCCGTGGAGCTGACCGTGGGCCTTGACACGTTCCGACCCATCACTGCGGCCCGCCTCGACGAGCACGCAGTGCACACCGAGGAGTACCGCGTGCCGGCCGAGGCCCGTGCGGCGCTGCACCGAGCCGAGCGGGTGGTGGCGGTGGGCACCACCGTGGTGCGGTGCCTGGAGACGTGGGCGGCAACCGGCGAGGCGTCGGGACACAGCGGCCTGTTCATCCGCAGGCCCTATGAGTGGCGCGTCGTCGACGCGCTCATGACCAATTTCCACCTGCCGCGCTCCACCCTGCTCTGCCTGCTCGACGCCTTCGTCGGACCTCGCTGGCGAGTGCTCTACGGCGCCGCTCTTGAGCACGGCTACCGGTTCCTGTCCTTCGGCGACGCCATGTTCGTGGCGCGCTCCGAGCCGGCCCGTGCCGACGAGGGAGCGTCGTGATGGCAGCGGTGGCCAGCGTCAGCCCTGCAGGGTCGCTGCGAAATTGGTGGCAGGAATGGGCCTGGGAGAGCAGTTTCGTCACCAATTTCGGCGGGGGAGCGTCATGACGCAGGCCGGTTTCACATTGGAGAGCGCCGCGGGCGACGCCCGGACCGGAACGGTCACCACGACGCGGGGCAGTTTCGCCACGCCGTGCTTCATGCCGGTGGGCACCCGCGGTGCGGTGAGGCACCTCGACTCGTCGGACCTGGAGGCCCTCGGTGTGGAGGTGGTGCTGGCCAACACCTACCACCTGATGCTGAGACCCGGATCCGCCACCGTCGCCCGTCTGGGCGGGATCCACGGCTTCGCCCGCTGGTCGGGCCATGTGCTCACCGATTCCGGCGGATACCAGATCTACTCGCTCGACCCGGCCGTGGACGACGACGGCGCCACCTTCGCGTCGGTCTACGACGGCTCACAATGCAGGCTCACTCCCGAGGACGCGGTGACTCAACAGGCACTGATCGGTGCCGACATAACCATGGTGCTCGACGTGTGCCTCTCCGCGGTGGCCGAGCGTCCAGTCCTCTCCGAAGCGGTCCGCCGCACCGCCCTTTGGGCTCGGCGAGGCCGCCACGCCTTCCTGGCCCACCCGGACGCGCCCCAGCGCCAGTGCCAGTTCGGCATCGTGCAGGGAGGCGCCGACGACGGGCTGCGACGGGAGTCCGCCGAGCGCACGGTCGAGGTCGGCTTCGACGGTTATGCGGTGGGCGGGCTGTCGGTGGGCGAGGAGCGTCCCCGGATGCTGGCCGCGCTGGAGGCGTGCACCTCGGCATTGCCCGACGACAGCCCCCGCTATTTCATGGGCCTGGGCGACCCGGTGGGGATCGTGGAGGCGGTGGCACGCGGCATCGACATGTTCGACTGCGTTCTGCCCACCCGTCTCGGTCGCCACGGCACGGTGCTCAGCGAGGCCGGCCGATACAACCTGGCCGCGGCCCGTCATGCGAACAGCGACGAGCCGCTCGACCCATCGTTTCCCGACAGCCCCGCGGGCCGGTGGTCGCGCGGCTACCTCCGCCACCTGCTCGCCACTCACGAGCCGACAGCGGCCCGGCTCATCACCCTCCACAACCTTGCTTGGTTGCTGCGCTTCATGGAGCGGGTGCGCGCCGCAGTGCGGGCCGGGACCTTCGAGGAGCTGCGCGCCGCCGTCGGGCGCGTCTGGGCGCCACCGGGTCCGAGCGGCCCGTGAGCGCAGTGGAGGTGGGCGGGACACCGGGTCCGAGCGGCCCGTGAGCGCGGCGGAGTTGGGCGGGACCCCGGGCCCGAGCGGGTAGGTGCCACCTACCCGCACTGCCGCGTAGGCTCGCGGCATGGAACAGCTCTTCATCATCATCCTCATGTTCGGCGCGCTCTACTACCTGCTGCTGCGCCCCCAGCAAAAACGGGAGAAGGCTCGCCGGGAGCTGGTTAGGTCAATACAGCCCGGCGACGAGGTGGTGACCAACGCCGGCATCCACGGCGCGGTGGTCGAGGTCGAGGACGCCGTGGTGTGGCTCGCGGTGGCGCCGGACGTGGAGCTGAAGGTCTCCCGGGATGCCATAGCCGGGCGCGTGCCCGGAACTTCGGACGAGGACGCCGACGACGCCGACGACGACGCCGAGGAGGACTCGGCGCACAGCGGCTAGGCCTCGAACGCTCCAGAAGGGCCGTTGGACCGCACAGCGGGAGGGTCCGTGCGCCGCAAGCTCGTCTATGTGATCGGCATTGTCGCCGTCGCCGCTGCCGGAGTGGTCTACACGCTGGCCGCTGGCAACGAGCCCCTGCTCGGCCTCGACCTGCAGGGCGGTGCCAGCGTCGTGCTGGAGCCAGCCCGCGCCGCGGAGCCCGACGAGCTGGATGTGGCCGTGGAGATCATCCGCAACCGAGTCGACGGCTTGGGCGTGGCCGAGCCTGAGATCTCCACGCAGGGCGGGAACATCCTCGTTCAGCTCCCCGGCGTCGACGAGCAGCAGCGGGCCTTGGACCTCGTGGGCCAGACCGCGGAGTTGCGCTTCCGTCCGGTGCTCAGCGCGCTGCCCGAGGACGCCTATCGGTCCGCGGTCGCGACCGTCCTAAGTCCGCCTGCGGAGCTCGCTGACTCCGAGGAGGCGGCCGATGCTGCCGGGCCGGATCCCGCGGCTACGGCGCAGGCCCTTCTGGACCGCTTCGCCCTCCCGGAGGGCGATGTTGCCGCCGACGCCGAGGTGGTGCTGCCCGAGTACGACGACGACCGCAACGTCGTGGCCCGCTACCAGCTCGGCCCCACCGCGGTCGCCGGCGACGGCCTTGAGGGTGCTGCCGCCAATTACAACGCTCTCGGCGGGTTCGGCTGGCACGTGGTGCCCACGTTCGCGGCGGGGGCCGCGGGCATCGATCTGTTCAACGATGTCGGCCGGACGTGTCACGGTCGAGGCCCGTCGTGCCCGACCGGTCTGGTGGCCATCGAGCTCGACAACGAGGTGGTGAGCGCGCCGCGGGTCCAGCCCAACAACGCAGTGTTCGAGCCCTTCGAGCGTTCCGGCACCACTATCTCGGGGGATTTCAGCGAGGATGAGGCCCGCGATATGGCAGAGGTGCTCAAGTACGGCGCCCTGCCCGTGGAGTTGGAGGCCCAGCAGAGCCAGATCGTGTCGGCGTCGCTGGGAACCGACGCGCTGTCCGCCGGTGTGATCGCAGGGCTGATCGGGCTCGGACTGGTGTCTCTGTACCTGCTGGTCTACTACCGCCTGCTCGGACTGGTGGCCATTGCCAGCCTCGGCCTGTCCGGCGCGATGCTGTGGACCATCATCGCCTGGCTGGGCGAGTCGCAGGGGCTGGCGCTGACCCTGGCCGGCGTTACCGGCCTCATCGTCGCCATCGGCGTGTCGGTGGACTCCAACGTCGTGTACTTCGAGCATCTCAAGGAGGATGTGCGCTCGGGCCGGACACTGCGCTCAGCGGTGGACCGGGCTTTCCCGGTGGCCTTCTCCACCATCGTCAAGGCAGACTTCGCTTCGCTGATCGCCGCGGTCGTGCTGTACTTGTTGACGGTGGGTCAGGTGCGGGGCTTCGCCCTGTATCTCGGGCTGGCCACGATCCTCGACCTGGTGGCGACGTACTTCTTCATGGGACCGCTCATCGGCCTGATGTCCCGGGGCTCGGGCCTGTACGCCCATCCGGGCCGTTTCGGGATACCGGCCTCGCTGACCCGACAGTCGGGCGCCCAACCGCCGGCGGCCCGACAGCCGGGAGCCCAGCAGCCGGGAGGCGCGTCGTGACGGGCTGGTCGTTGCGCACCCTGGGCTCCGTTTACCGCGGGGAGCAGCAGATCGACTTCCCGAGGCTGTGGCGTCGCGCCCTGATCGGCTCGCTCGTGGCGGTGGTGGTGAGCGTGGGCAGCCTCGGGCTGCGCGGCGTCGATCTGGGCATCGAGTTCGAGGGGGGCACCTCCTGGGAGGTTCCCGCGCCGGGCGTCTCGGTTGCCGAGGCCCGCGACGCTTTGCGGGGCACCGGCGCGGCCGACGCCAAGATCCAGACGGTGGGCGGCGACACGATCCGGGTGCGGGCCGACATCGAGGGCGCCGAGGCAGTGGACAGCGTCCGTAACGCCCTGGCCGAGATGGCTGGTGTCACCGGAGACGACGTGAGCGTGACCACCGTCGGACCGTCGTGGGGCGCAGAGATCACCAGTAAAGCCCGCACCGCTCTGCTCGCCTTCTTCGCCATCGTGGCCGCCTACATCGCGGTCAGGCTCGAGTGGAAGATGGCCGTGGGGGCCCTGGTGGCGGTGGCCCACGACATCATCGTGTCGGTGGGCTTCTACTCGGTGTTCCAGTTCGAGGTCACCCCGGCCACGGTGATCGCCTTTCTGACGATCATGGGATACTCGCTGTACGACACCATCGTCGTGTACGACAAGGTGCGCGAGGTGGTGGGCAGGGTGTCGGCCACCGGTCGCTACACCTACACGGAGATGATGAACCTGTCGCTCAACCAGGTGCTGATGCGCTCGGTGAACACGTCGATCACGTCGATGCTGCCGGTGGCGTCGATGCTGGTGATCGGCTCGTTCGTGCTTGGCGCGGTGACACTGCAGGAGTTCGCCATCGCTCTGCTGGTGGGCATCGTCGTGGGCACCTACTCTTCGTTGTTCGTAGCAGCCTCGGTGGTGGCCAGGATGAAGGAACGCGAGCCGGCCTACATAGAGATGGCCGAGAGGGTCCGCCTACGCGGCGGCGCCGGCGGCGCCGCCACCCGCACGGTCGCGGCCGACGATGCGGTCTTGGGGGAGGCGGCTGCGGCCAAGCGGTCGACCGCAGCTCGGCGGCCAGGGGCGGCGCCTCGCGCGGCCGCAGGATCGGCGTCGGGGGCCATCCCCCCGCGTCCGCGCAAGAAGAAGAAGAAGAAGCGGTGAACGCCATGGCCTTAGCCTGGATCCACCGATGGACTCACCGTCTCTCACCAAATCTGCACGGGTTGTTGTCGTATATGACGCGTTTCTCTACAGATTTCGGTGCGTTCCTGGAGATGGGGCCTTTGACCGGGCTGCGGCATGTTGCTTCACAGCAAGTGCCTCCTCACATGGCCAGAACCGTTGACAACCTCAACAGCATTCTCCCACGTCAGGAGGCCTTTCTGGTGGACGCGCCAACCTCAGTGTGCTCACCGCGTCGGTGGATTCAGGCTTAGAGGCCGAGCGGATAGGCAGCAGTTCATGAGGATCTTCGCGAGGCGCCGAGCGAGGCCGTGGTCCGAGCGGCCCGCGAGTGCAGCGAACAAGAGCGGGAAGCAAGGCGCTTCACCGCGAGGCGGTGACACCTGTCGGCGGACCCTCTTCGGTCGGGGGGAGCCGGTCTAGGTGGCCACCGTCACCCGGGTCCTGCCCTGGAGGCGCGGCGCCCGGCGGCCCACGGCGGCAGAGGTCGCTCCGTTGTTGGAGTGCTACCGCCAGCGCCATCGAGACCGGTCGCCCGATCTCATCGTGCGGGCCTTCGACGTGGCGGCCAAGGCCCACGAAGGCCAGATGCGGCTGTCGGGGGAGCCCTACATCCGTCACCCGCTGGCGGTAGCCACCATCGTGGCCCGGCTCGGCCTCGACGATGTGACCATCGCCGCGTCGCTGTTGCACGACGCTGTGGAGGACACCGATGTGGCCCTGGCTGCCATCGAGGCCGACTTCGGCGCAGAGGTGACCCGCATAGTGGACGGGGTGACCAAGCTGGACCGGGTCCACTACGACACTCGCGAGCAGCAGCAGGCCGCGTCGATGCGAAAGATGATCGTGGCCATCGCCCGCGACCTGCGGGTGCTGATCATCAAGCTGGCCGACCGGCTGCACAACCTCCGCACCCTGGCGGTGCTGCCCGCGTTCAAGCAGGACTACATAGCGCGCGAGACCCTCGACGTGTACGCGCCGCTGGCCCACCGTCTCGGCATGCAGGACATCAAACAGCAGCTGGAGGATCTCGCCTTCGCGGCCCTGGAGCCCCGCCGCTATGCCGAGATCGATCAGATGGTGCAGCAGCGAGCCCCCGAGCGCGACATCTACCTCGAGCAGGTGCTCGGGAACGTGGAGTCGCGCCTGGCCGAGCTGGGGATCTCCGCCGAGGTCATCGGCCGTCCCAAGCACCTGTGGTCGATCTACGAGAAGATGGTGGTCAAGGGCCGATCCTTCGAGGAGATCTTCGACCTCATCGGAATCCGCGTGCTGGTGGACTCGGTGCGGGACTGCTACGCGGCGCTGGGCTCGATTCACGCCACCTGGCGGCCGGTGCAGGGGCGCTTCAAGGACTACATCGCCATGCCCAAGTTCAACCTCTACCAGTCGCTGCACACGACGGTGGTGGGGCCGCAGGGCAAGACGCTGGAGGTGCAGATCCGCACCCGCCAGATGCATGACCGGGCCGAGCACGGCGTGGCGGCCCACTGGGAGTACAAGGACGCGTCGCCGTCGGACGAGATGGCCTGGCTGTCGCGCATCGTCGACTGGCAGCAGGAGACTTCGGACCCGGCCGAGTTCATGTCCAACCTCAAGATCGAGCTCGACACCGACGAGGTGTACGTGTTCACGCCCCAGGGCAAAGTGATCGAGCTGCCGGTGGGGGCCACGCCGGTGGACTTCGCCTACAGCATCCACACCGACGTGGGCCACGCTTGCGTGGGCGCCAAGGTGAACGGCCGGCTGGTGGCGCTGGACAGCCGCCTGCTGTCGGGCGACGTGGTGGAGATCTTCACCACCCGCACCGAGGGTGCGGGGCCGAGCCGGGACTGGCTCAAGTTCGTGGCCAGCCGCCGGGCGGCCAACAAGATCAAGCAGTGGTACTCGCGCGAGCGCCGGGCCGACGCCATCGAGAACGGGCGCGACGACCTGATCCAGGCGCTGCGGCGCGAGGGCCTGCCCGCCCAGCGCCTGCTCAAAGACAAGCTGCTGGACTCCATCGCCGAGCAGCTCAACTACAGCTCCACCGATCTGCTGTTCCTGGCCATAGGGGAGGGCCACCAGTCGGCGGCCTCGGTGGCCGGCCGTTTTGCCCGGGCCCTGCAGAGCGACGACGCCGACGGTGAAAGCGACCGCGACCGCCTGCCCACCACCGCGAGGCGGCGGACCGGGCACCTCCGCAGCGACACAGACATGGGCGTGCACGTCGAAGGTCTCGACGACATCCTCATCCGGCTGTCGCAATGCTGCGCGCCGGTGCCGCCCGACGAGATCATCGGCTTCGTGACCCGGGGACGGGGCGTGTCGGTGCATCGGGCGGACTGCGTCAACGCCATCGGGCTGGCGGAGGGCCAGAACGACCGGCTGATCGAGGTGGAGTGGGACACTGATTTTGCCGGCAAGTTCTCGACGACGATCTCGGTGCACGCTCTGGACCGGCCCGGTCTGCTGCGTGACGTCACCGACGTGCTGGCCGAGCACCGGCTGAGCATCATCAGCGCCAAAGCCGAGACCGGCGACGACTTCATCGCCCGCATGGACTTCGAGTTCGAGCTGGCCGACCTGTCCCAGCTCGACTCGGTGCTGTCGAGCGTACTGGCCCTTGAAGCGGTCTTCGAGGCCTACCGGGTCCTCCCAGGCCGCAACCCCCGATCGACCTAGCCGCCTTCCGGCCGCCCTGTGTTGGAATCCCGCGTGGGTACGTAATCGGTCAACTCTGTCAGGGAGTTCTCTGTCGAGTCTTAGAGGTGTCGAGTCGTCTGTGAATCATCGACATGACTGCGAAGGCCGTGCTGCGGTCGCTGTGGTACCAGACCAAGTCCATGGCCTCGGTGATGAAACGGATCACACAGTTACCGCTCTGATCTTTGTACTGACGTGCTGAGAGCACTTACGAGGCGTCTCCACTTGGTGCTGTTTGGTCCTGCGATGTCCTCGATAGTCGAGGCGTGCAGCAACATAGCGATCTCCGATCCGGAGAGTCCTTTCTCGGTGTCACCAAGAACGCGGGACACCCTCTCAATGAACTGGAGCGAGTAGGGCTGATACTTCTGCCTCGTCATGCGCGGAGCCGATTCCTAATGATGCGAGCCGGGCACGAGTGCTTGAATCTCGGGTAGTTCTAGGAGTTGACTGAGCGTCGACAGCGTGTAGGTGCGCCCTTGCGTAGCGATGATGACTTCAAGGAGGGCTGCTGTGCGTTCGGTCCAGCCCTTGCCGTCAACGACTGCGCATGCCTTGAGCCCCCGAGCGTTGGCTGCGCCGGTCATGCTCTTGATTCGGGCAGCTTTGTCCCGGACCGTTCCGCCGTCCTCTCCGACCTTCGACTCGACGACGAGTGTCGGGGACTCGTCCGGGATGACAAAGTCCGGCCCGGGGGACATGCCGTAGCGCTCGGCCGTGTCTCGGGCCCCCGAGGCACCGGGTCTTGTGTGGTGATAGGGAATGTCGTGCTCGTCAAATAGGTCGCGTAGCGGGAATTCAAGCACGGCGTCGCCCTTGACCTCCGAGTAGGCGTCCTGAACCTGCCTCCAGACCCCCCCGACGTATCGCTGATAGAGCAGGGCTGAGTAGGGCACTCCATCTGCATCGGCCTGCACGCTCGACCAGCCGCGGCGCGTGTCACGCTTGTCCAGTTTCGAGTGAAAGTACGCAGAGGCACTGAGTGGGACGGTCAGGATCTCGCGGCGCATGGCAGCGGTAACTGCCTGAGCGATCCGCTCGGCCAGTTGGTTGTGCCTCGGTGAGGCTTGCTTAGGAGGGGGGCTCCGCTCGAACTTCTTGAGAGCCTCGCCGGTGGAGCGTGCATCCGAGTCCGCGAGGGTGATTGCCACGGCGAGCTCGTTGTAAGTCAGTCCCACGATCATCCTGAGTGGGGCGAGAGCGGCTGGTGTGCGCTTCAGGACCGCAGCTAGCGACTTGGCATCCGGGCGCGAGAAATCCTCGGTGCCGCCTGCTAAGGCGGCGTATGCGTCGTCGAAGCTCGCCTCATCGGCCATCGAATCACCCTTCGGTATCAGATGGAACGAGGGTCGAAGGTGGCTGAGGAAGCCTTTGACCAGCAGATCGGCTGCCTCCGCTCGGTCGGGATCGGACTTGGCGAGGTAGATGCCTACAGCACGCTGGCGGTCTACGGGGTTGGAGTTTCCGCCAGCTTCCTCCAGGATCTCGCGTTCATCGTCAGACAGCGACACTCAGTTGCCCCTGGGGGTCGTCCGCCTCGTCGGTAGCGATCCGGTCTCGGGAAACTTCGACATAGTCGCGGTGCAGTTCGATCCCTGCTGCCCGCCGCCCATGCCGGCGTCCGACGACGATGGTCGTTCCCGACCCTGCGAAGGGATCGACCACCAAGCCCGCAGGCGGACAAGCGGCCTTCACGAAGAACTCCGCGAGCCCTTCGGGCATCACCGCGGTGTGCTGGCCGGCCGGGCCTTTGTGCTGGTTGTATGTCTGGCACACCTCGATGACGTTGCCTGGGTCGGCGCCTCCCTTCTCGTAGGTCTTGCGCCTGTCGCGCCCGAAGCCGGCTTCGGTGTTGCGCCGTCCGTTGCCATCCAGTCGCCGGCGGTTGATCTCGGCGTGGTCTGCCTTGTACGGAACTCGAACTGCGTCCAAGTCGAAGTAGGGCTTCGGGCCCTTGGCGAAGTGGTAGACGTATTCAAAGCTGTCCTTAGTGCGCGGTCCGAAGCGGCCGGGGATGGCGTTGGGCTTCGACCAGATGTAGGTCTCGATCCACCGCCAGCCCGTGCTCTGCATCCCCAGCACCAACTCGTACACGTAGGGGTGTCGTTGTCCCCGCAGGGGACCGGCGTTCGCGACGCGGTTCTTGATGTTCAAGACGAACGACCCGGACTCGGTTGTCGTGTTGAGCATGGCGGCGGCGAAGGGCAGGAACCACTCGACGTAGCGGTCAGGATGAATCTCCGAGTACGAACGAGCGTCCGCGTAAGGCGGCGACGTGAAGAACAGATCGACACTTCCGGCAGGCAGTCTCGACAGCCACTCCGCGGCGTCTCCCCACATGACCGCCTCTTCCAGTAGTTGCGACAGCGCAGCATCCGGGTCCGCCGGGACGGCCGGACGATCATGGCGAGTGCTTGTCGGCTGCATGAGGCCGACAGTAGCGGACCCCTGCGACAGGGCTGGGGAACTTGCTTCGTACGAGCGCGCTGCGGCGCGAGGGTCTTCTCGCGTAGCGCCTGTTGAAGGACAAGCTGCTGGACTCCATCGCGGAGCAGCTCAACTACAGCTCAACCGATCTGCTGTTCCTGGCCATAGGGGAGGGCCACCAGTCGGCGTCCTCGGTGGCCAGCCGCTTCGCCCGGGCCCTGGGAGGCGACGATGCCGACGGCGAAGCCGACCGCGACCGTCTGCCCACCACGGCGAGACGGCGGACCGGCCATCTCCGCAGCGACTCCGACGTGGGCGTGCACGTCGAGGGCCTTGACGACATCCTCATCCGGCTGTCGCAGTGCTGCGCGCCGGTGCCGCCCGACGAGATCATGGGCTTCGTGACCCGGGGACGGGGCGTGTCGGTGCACCGGGCCGACTGCGTCAACGCCATGGGGCTCGCTGAGGGCCAGACCGACAGGCTGATCGAGGTGGAGTGGGACGCCGATTTCGCGGGCAAGTTCTCCACGACGATCTCGGTGCATGCGCTGGACCGGCCCGGTCTGCTGCGCGACGTGACCGACGTGCTGGCCGAGCATCGCCTGAGCATCATCAGCGCCAACGCCGAGACCGGCGACGACTTCATCGCCCGCATGGACTTCGAGTTCGAGCTGGCCGACCTGTCCCAGCTCGACTCGGTGCTGTCCAGCGTCCTGGCCCTGGAAGCGGTCTTCGAGGCCTACCGGGTCCACCCCGGCCGCAACACCAACGCGAACTGACACCTAGAAATCGGCTGGGTGAGCAGCCCAGCCCGCTTCCCTACATCAGCACCCCAAAGCTCTATATTCTTGCACCTGCAAGAGCCATATTTTTGCACCTCAAAGCTCCATATTTGCACCTGCAAACGCCACAGAAGCGCACTCGCGAGCCGCCGTCGGCCGCTCAGACCGGTTTCCGAGGCTCTCTTAGCCGTCGCCTGGGCCGGCGAACGGGCAGTGCGCTCGCCGTGCAAGTAGCCTGACTTCTTGGGTCAGCGCAGACAACACAGACGGGAGACCAATGGGGCTGAGGGAGACGGTTGAGCGGATCGTGACGCTACGTCGCCCGCCTGCTAACGAGGAAGCCGCGAAGATTCGAGTGCTGTTGCCGATTCTGGCCGAACTTGGTTGGGACGTGCACGACCACCGTGAAACTGGCGAGGTGCTCTGGGAGCACCCGGTCGGTCCGGGCAGCGGTGCCGGCAAGAAGGGGCGCGCCGATATCGTGCTGGCAAGAACCGGTCACGGCCATCGTGTGCTTTGTCTCATCGAGGCCAAGTCTCCGCAAGAGGATCTCTCCAGGCATGTGGACCAACTCATGGGCTACGCCTTCCATGAGGGAGCCGACATCTGTGTACTCACGAACGGATTCATATGGTGGCTGTATCTGCCTCGCGAGCCCGGTCCAGCCGCGAGCCGCCGGTTCGCCGAGTTGCGGCTTGGCGACTCGCCGCATCAGCAAGTCGCCAATGACCTTGAGGCGTACCTGGGCAAGACCAACCTGGAGAGCGGGGAAGCCGAGACACGGGCCAAGGAGGCGCTGAGCAAAGTCCGGGAGGCCGAGCGCCTCAAGACCGAGATGCCGAAGATCTGGCGGCAGATGCTCAACGAGCCGGATCGGGAGCTCGTCGATCTGTTCGCAGGGCGCGTCTACGAGAAATTGAGGCTGCAGCCCTCCCACGAGGCGGCGGCTGCTTTATTGCAAGGCAAGTCCATCGATGCAGTCCCTGCGGTGATTCCCAGCGGCTCCCCAAACGCAGAGCATCCTCAAGTCTGGAAGCCGCCTAAGAAGTCCCCTGGGGCAGCTTCGGGCAAAGCCCGGAGGCGTCCCAGAGCGGTGGTGCTATGGGGAAACGCCACCGAGGTCACGCGCTGGACAGATGTCGTGGTCTGTGTGGCCGAAGCTGTTCATCGGTGCCATCCCCATGACTTCTTGGAGCGAATTAAGGCTATGGCAGGCCCGAAGCGGCCGTTTGCCTCCTCAGACCCTGGGGAATTGACTAGGTGGCTGGTGCCAAATTGGTGTTTGGTGTGCTGGTGTCGGGTGACGGTGGGGTGTGGTGGTTCTGGGATCGTGTCCGTGTTTTGGGTCGGGGAGGGTGCTGTGGTGTGGCGGGGTGTGCTGGGGCGTGTCAGGCGGGGGTCGGGAGGTTCGGGGGCTTAGATGAGGGCCCATCGGTCAGGTGTGGAGCGCAGTCCGAGCACGCCGAGGCGCGCGATGTTGGCGGCTGCGGCCAGCAGGTTGAAGTCGGCGTCGACTTTGGCTTGGCCGCGCACTCGGGCGTGGCGGCCGCCGTGTTTTCGGCGCACGAGGTGCGCGAGTTTGCGTTCGACTTTGGGGCGCACGGCGCGGTAGTCGTTTCGCCATGCGGGGTCCTGTTGGCGGGCGCGCGACGCGGCGAGCACGGCCTCGTTCGCGCCGATGCGCACGGTGCGGCCGCCGGCGGCGTCGGTGCAGCGGCCGCGCAGCGCGCACCCGTGGCAGGCCGCGCCGAATGCGGCGGTGCCCGAGCCGTCGCTGCGGGCTCTGATGGCGACGGTCGTGCCGGCGGGGCAGGTGACGGTGCCGCTGAGCAAATCGACTTCGAACCGGTCCTTGGTGAAGCGGCCGCCCGGCGCGGCCGCGGGCTGGGTGCGGCACCTCGAGTTGATGCGGCTCTGCTGGAGCAGCCCCTGGAACTCGCCGCTGCCGTACGCGCTGTCGCCATAGACCGTGGGCCTGCCCGCGAGCTCCTCCACAACCCCGCCGTCCTCGGCGCCCTCGGCTGCGGTGTCGGCGCCCTCGGCGGTGTCGGCGGTGTCGGCGTCCTCGGCGGTGTCGGTGGTGTCGGCGGTGTCGGTGGTGTCGGTGGTGTTGTTGAGGAGGTCGTTGATGAGTTCTGGGGCGGGTTGGGCGTCGGCGGTGTTGGCCGCGGTGACGGCGGTGGCGGTGACCAGTTCGGAGTCGGGGTCCACCGCGGTGTGGCCCTTGTAGCCGTCGAAGCGTCTCGCGGTGGTTTTGCGGCCGTGGCGGGCGTCGGGGTCCACAGTGGACAGGACCCGGTCAGCGGCCACGCGCCGAGCGATCATGAAACGCCCGCCGTCGTTTTGGCACAGGTCCTGGCCGGCCACCGCGGCCAGCAGCTCAGCGGCCTCGCTGAGCGCGCCGGCGAGCTCGCGGCCCTCGAGCGCGGCGAGCACCGCGGCCGCGTCCGCGCCGAGGCGGTCCACCAGCTCCTGTCGGGCACCGGGGTCGTCCCAGTCGCAGCGGGGCCCGGCGCCTGGGGCGTAGTCGCCGCGCAGCGCCGCGGCCACCCCCACCGCCGCGTCAGCGGCCGCGGCGAGCACCGCGCCGATCGCGCGGTAAAGCATCGTCACGGTGTCCTGGGTCGCCACCGCGTCATATATCGGCACAGAGTCCAGCACCCGCCGCTGAGACAGCGCCCCCGCCCCACGGGCCGCGTCCAGCACCGCGTCGAAGATCCGCCGCGGCTGCCCAGAGGCCGCCAGCCGGGCCCGCATCCCCACCAGCACCGTGTGGCAGAACCCCCCGCCGTCGACGCCGAGGCCCCCGCACGCGAACCGCCAGCGCAGATCGAACTCGAAAGCCGCGACCGCCTCACGATCAGACAACCCGAACCAGCGCTGCAGCACCATCACAGTGGCCACCACCCGCGGCGGCACGCTGCGCCGCCCCCGCGAGCTGAACAGATCATCGAACATCCCGTCGGGGAACAACCGCCGCCCCTCGCGCTCCAGCACCGCGAACACCGACTCCGCCGCCAGCCGCTCACCCACGAACCCCGACCCCCTGAACAAATCAGCCTGACACGGCTCCTGACCCACCGTCACAGCACGAACCTCCCCGAGAGACCGAACAACACCCGTGCAATTCTACCGCACCAGCCAGCCCGGACCCGCAGAAAAACACCAGCCACCTAGGCGGGCTTGAACGAGTGTGACAGCAGACAAGAACCGAGTCCCACCATTCGTGGGCTTGCCGTTGATGCGCGGGCACGGCTCCGGGTCTAGGCCAGGGGTCAGCGGCCGGGGCAGTAACCAGGCAAGGCTCTAGTGCTCTGACCTACCAGTTTGCAGCAATATATTGGGTCTCGCAGGCCTCTATGCTATGGCAGGTCTTTGGGTTGTCAAGGTCGAGACTGACAGAGCACTAGAGAACGACGGCCTTGAGTGTCGGACACTCCAAGCATTTGCGCGCATGATAGTTCGTGCGGACCCATTCGGATCGCCGACAGCCCCTCGAGACGGCTTGCTCATAGCCGCTGTATCTGGTCAGAGTTCTCCTCCAGCGACCTCGGCGGCAGGCCGGGCAATCACAAGCGCAAGGTACGCGCCGAATCGTCTCGGGGGAGCTTCCGCTCACTCGCGGACGCTCCCCTCGTCGAGGAGGCTCGTTGGTTCTGGCTCAAGTAGTCCTTCATCAGCTGCGGGACCCGGCGTGATACTATATTGTCGCCACCGTTGAGGTCGGCGGCGGCCAATCACCGAAGTTCAACCCGACACCGCCGCTACTTCGCAGGAAATGGAGCGAGTCCGTGAACCTAGTTCGATCAGCTCTCGATGTGTACTCCAATCCGGACGGTGCTGCGGACCTGGATCGGTTCAAGATCCTGGCGGACTGGTTCCGGCCGACCACTGGGGCACTGTTTGACAGGATCGACATCCGCCCCGGAATGGCTTGCCTGGACGTTGGCTGCGGCATGGCCGACACAACATTCGAGCTGGCACGGCGGGTGGGCGACGAGGGCCGCGTCGTCGGCATCGACATTGACGAGACGATTCTTGACCGGGTGCGCGACGACGCGCCCGCGAACGTACAGCTGCGTGTGGGGGATATCAGAACCATCAAGACAGCCCCGGAGTTTGACTTCGCCTACGCGAGGTTTGTGCTTGACCACCTAGCGCGGCCTCTGGACGCGCTGGCCAACATGAAGGCGATGCTGAGGCCGGGTGGCATCGTTTGCGTGGAATGCGGCGACTATTCCGGCTGGTACACCTACCCCCGCAGCGTCAGCTTCGAGCGGATCGTGGACCTTGTGACCGAGCAGAGGGCGCGCACGGGAGGGGACGCCAACGCTGGTGCCATGCTGCCCGTGCTGCTTCTAGAGGCTGGGTTCACCAACGTCGAGACGACCATCTTCCAGCACGTTCAGCTCGAGGGTCGCTACAAGCGTTGGGTCTTGTCCGCGGTAACGGACGAGCGGGCGGCATGGATGGCCGCTCTCGAATTGGCCGACGAAGCCGAAATCCGTCGCCTGCGGGAGGACATGATGGCCCTGATCGAGGACCCCAGGACCGTGATGGGAACGCCGCGGATGGTGCAGTGCTGGGGGTGCCGCGCCTAGGTTTGGGGCCCCCAGACGACTGCTACCTCGAGCATGTCCGTCATGGTGGCATCACTGGGCTGCCCGGTCGGCTGCCGCAAGCCGGACTGTGTCGACAGCATGTATCCGGGCGACCCGGTGCAGGCAGGTAGGGTCGTCCGCATGGACCGGGTGCTCACGTTCCCCGGTGGAGGGGTGCCGGCCACCGCGGTTGTGTGGCGCTTCGATCCCTCTGGCGGTCCCGGCGGACAGCACGCCAACCGCTCCAGCACCCGAGTCGAGGCCATGGTCGATCTCACAACGGCCGGCGATGTTGAGCCCGAGGTACGGAAGCGGCTCGTTGCGAGGCTCGGTGCCGAGTTGCGAGTGGTCGTTGATGACACCCGATCACAGGCCCGCAACCGTGAGATCGCGCTCGATCGTCTGGAAGCACGGCTGCGCGACGGGCTAGCCGTTACCAAACCGAGGAAGCCGACCCGGCCGCCGCGTGCGGCCAAGGCCCGCCGGTTGCAGGCAAAGCGCCGCCGCTCCGAGACCAAGCGCGGCCGCGGCCGTATCGATCGCGCCAGCCACGATGCCCAAGAAGGCGCTAGTGCCCAACAACCTCGTCGGTGCTAAGACCCGCGTGCGCCATAGCCGGACCATCCAAGAAAAGCTGGACAACAAGAGCCGCTCAAGGGCGCTGCGAGTATTCCCCGAAGCACCACAGAAGCGACAGCCCCATGACTTCAAGAGGCGTGATGAAGTTCTCAACCGACGAGCAGCGACGGGTCTTGGCAGCCACAGTGTTCTCCCGTTGCTATCAGGTCGGCGAGTTCACCTTGAGGTCCGGTCGGTCCGCCAGCCGATACTTCGACAAGTACCAGTTCGAGAGCGATCCCGAACTCCTCAGAGCGCTGGCCGAGGAGATGGCGCCGCTTGTCCCCGAACGAACAGAACTACTGGCGGGCCTGGAGATGGGCGGCATCCCAGTCGTCACGGCACTATCAGCGGTGACTGGCATCCCGGCGGTCTTCGTCAGGAAGGTCGCCAAGACTCACGGTACGGCCCGACTCGCCGAAGGGCCCCCGGTTGGGGGCAAGAGGCTGCTGATTGTCGAGGATGTAGTGACGTCGGGAGGCCAGATCCGGCTGTCGGCCTCTGATCTGCGAGACCTCGGCGCAACCGTTCTTGGGGCGATCTGCGTCGTCGACCGCGAAGAGGACGGCTCCGAGAGTCTCGCCGAGGACGGGATTGTCCTGAAGAGCCTTTTTCGAGCCTCTGAACTGGAGGCCGCAGCCCGCGCCGATCCCAAGCCGGAGTAAGGACGCAGCGATCATGGAACGTGTCGTGGGCGCTGGAGGGCAAGCGCGCCGGTGGCGGCCGTCCAGCCCGCTGCGGGCACCAAGAAAGCCACCGCAACCGCGGCGAAGTCCTCGTCGTGGACGTTCGAGGGCCTTGGTGGGGTCCGCTTGTGGCATCTTGGTCGAACGCGCGCAACAATGCGCGCAACCCTCGCCCTCGTGGGGCCTGCGCGGGTTCTCAAGACCCCGAGGTCAGAGGGCACTTTTCTGGTCGCTCAGAACCTCCGCGAAATAGATCACCCCCGGATCAGAAATAGATTCTTGGGAGGCGACACGACTCATTCGCATTTGCCGAGGTTAGAGCGCACGGACGGCACGATCTCGGCGATGAGCTTGCGCACCAGTCTCGGCAGTTCCCTGTCTGCAGCACCCCAACCGAGCAGGTCGTTTCGGCCCACGCGCCACACATCTGGGACCGTGGGAACCAGCGGCACCCTCAGAGTCATCGCTGCCATCACTCCCGGGCCAACCCGGTGTCCTCGTCAGGGACGAGAGCCATCAGTCCGCGCCTCGCAGGCGCTGCGTCATGCGGCTCAGGTCGCGGATGCGGTCGAGCGAGGACCGGCACCATCACATCGGCCGCACGTGGATCAAGTGGTGACGACCCGCTGTAGTCGAGGTACGCCTCCCTTATGACGTCTCTGGAGTCGTGAGAAGAAGTCAAACACAGCGCCCGCAGGGGTGTGTAGCCGCTCCGCACACGCGGGGATTTCCCCGAACGCAGTGGCCTAGGTGGCTGGTGCCAAACTCCCGAAATGGGGGTTTCGCAGTCACAAAACCCCAGGTCAGCGACTTGCGAATTGTGGCAAATTGCCATTTAACACCAGCCACCTAGGGCAAGGCAGATCGCGTCTACCGGAGTGTGGGTCGAGATTAACCTCTCCGCGGATGACACACTAAAGAAATGCAGGAAGATGCTGGAAGTCTTCGGATACTCCGCGAGCGATTTGGATGTCCTGACTAAGGAGTAGTCGTCGAGTAAGTCCCGCAACGGATATTCGAGAATGGCATCGCCCTTGACCTCTAAGTAGGCATCCTGTACCTGCCTCCAGACACCACCCACATATCGCTGGTAGAGCAGGTCCGAGTTCGGAACTCCACCTGCGTTCGTTCGGACGCTCGACCGGCCTTCACGGGTGTCTCGCTTGCGTGAGACCCGGTGAGGCTCAGGGCGGTTCAGCTACTCGGATTGCGCCTTGCTAGGCTATACCCCGGTGAACGCTGTGGAGAGGCACACGATCAAGGATATGCTCGACGCTTTGAACCTGCATGAGGTCCGCGCCACCTACGGCGCAGTCGCGGAGGGTGTCTTCGGGGACCGCCGAACCGCGCAGTCGGTTAGCGGGCTACTCGGGCAGCGTCGGCCATGTGCGTCGTGGGTTGTCAACGCTCACACTAAGGAACCCACCGGTTACCTCGATGATCTCAACCACCCCGCTCCCCACGTTTCCGCTCGGGCTCACCGAGTTTGCCGCGATGGAACTCCGCAACGAGATGTTGCGCTATGAACTGGAGTGCCAGTAACGAATCCCCCTTCGGCACCATCCGACATAACCCCCACTACGATAAAGGGGCGCTTCGCGTCAGCCGAATCAATTGTGCCCGTCCTCAACGATCTTCAAGTGCCGTGGCTTATCCAAGATCAACATCTGACCCTTCTTGCGAACATCTCCGACCACTTCGATCTGGTGCCGATTCTCGAATGCCCCTATCACCTGTGAGAACACTGATTCATCGAACTCAACATATAGTCGCCGTGCAGATCCATCGATGTCTGCAAGTATATGCGCTCTGCCATCGAATTCATCTGGCTCTCGGTCGAGTCGTACAACATATGCAAGTAATGAATGATCCAAGAACGGCTCAATATCACGCAATTCCTTCGCAGCATCATCCAAGATATCGACTGAGTTATTGCTAAAGCTGTACTGTCTCGGTGGATCACCACCTCGAACGTATGCCCAGTAGAGGCCGATCTCTATTCCTCTTGCCCCCTTAGCAAGTCTTGAGATGGCACTGCACAGATTAGCGCTCACTCCGTAAGAGCTAGCGTGCTCAAAGATGCTTAGATCTGATGTCTTGCATACTTCTGTGAGCGCTGAAGTTGTGTGGTCCAGCGCTTCAGCCAACTTCAATGTTGCGCGACGTGAGAATGGAAGATGAACCTGGGTCTCTCCATAGTCGAACATTCTTCCCTGCTCATACAGTGGTAAAGGTACCGGTGAATGCAAGATCAGCGAGTAGCTGCTAGTCGACGCAGCGACAGGTCTGACTCGGGATAGGTAGTCCGAAATATCCTTGCTCAGTTTGCCACGGTATGCCGCTCTCGGTGCTTCAACCGCTCGCGCCGCGGCAGAAATCATATCGTGGACATTCGAATATAGATTCGAGTATTCGGATAGCGACAGTGACTCTGTAGTCGGACGGAGTGACGACCAACATCGGATAACGTCAGAACCAACCTCCATCAGATCGAGATAGATTTCTGTTTCGGATCTGTTCTCAGCGAGTGCTAGAGTCCTGATTGCATCAGATACACGTTCAGCATAATCAGCAAAGCTGTCTCGCAATGGAACAAGCATCTCGAGTTCGCTATCTCCAGCAGCAAGGGTGAAGATTGTGGCTCGATCATTCCATATCTCCTGTTCAACCCAATCCCGAGATCGCGCGTAAGCATGCAGATTGATCGGACTCATGTCGTCCAACATGGTCTTGTCAATCGTACGAAGATTCACTGGATTGCTCCTGTGCTAGCCTGATTCATGAGCGAAGTGAGGTTTTCGCAATCGAACATGTTGACTTTCGGTATCGTAATTCTTGCTGTGCTGTAGTTGCTCCGGGGCTCTTCGTTTGCGAGCGATATCCAGTATCCGCAATGGCGCATACACATCTGAGCATCGTCCTGCAGTATCCAATCGTCGGTGTTCTCAGGAACCAAGACGACAACGAGTATCCGTGGAATAACGCACTCGGCGCGGAGATCATCGAAGTTCTTTATAGGTAAGTCAAAACGAATAGTCTCACTATCCATCACATCCTGAGCGGTTGCCTTTAGCTGAAACTCAATTCGAGGCTTTCGATGTTGCGAGCTGCTGATGACACCGTCGATGCTGTCGTTGTCGACCGTGGGTTCATCGATTGCAAAGCCAGAGCGCGCAGCGACAGCACTGACGTAGGCGAACGAGAAGCGTTCCTTTCGGGTGTTGAGATCCATGGTCACGATCCCGAGGGTAGCGGTTAGGGCCTGTTCAGGCGCAGCGTGAGGCGCCAGAACGTCATTCTGCAACGTCGCCTTGGGTCCGAGCCTCTCCTCGTGGATCGACGGGGGACGGTAGCCTCCGGGGTTGTGGCCCAGCCGTTGTTCCGCGCCCCTGTGGGCACTCGCGACATACTGTCGCCGGAGTCGGCCAGGCGGCGCCGGCTGGTGGGCGTGTTCGCCGATCTGGCCGAGCGCGCCGGCTTCGGCCTGCTGGAGTCACCCATATTCGAGGACCTCGGAGTGTTCCAGCGGCTTGGCGCCGACAACGACGTGGTCACCAAGGAGCTGTTCGAGTTCTTCGACAAGGGCGACCCGCCCCGCCACCTTGCTCTTCGCCCCGAGTTGACCGCCAGCGTCTGCCGGGCGTTCGCTGAACTCCGTCCCACTCCACCGTGGAAGATCTGGTATTCGGGCCCCCAGTTCCGCTACGAGCGACCCCAGGCCGGCCGTTACCGGCAGTTCGAGCAGGTCGGGGTGGAGACCCTCGGCACCGACGACCCTCACGCTGACGTTGAGGTGATCGGACTGGGCGTGCGCTTCTATGAGGCCCTGGGCATGAAGCGGGTGCGTCTGCTGCTCAACAGTCTCGGCGACTCCGAGAGTCGCCCGGTCTACGACGCCGCGCTGACTGACTATCTCAAGAGCCGGCGGGACGAGCTGTCCGAGCAGTCCCAACTGACGCTGCAACGCAACCCGTTGCGGGTGCTCGACTCCAAGCGGGAGCAGGACCAACCGGTGATCGCGGAAGCTCCCGTGATGGCCGACTTCCTGTCGGGCGCCTCGGCCGAGCACTTCGCGGCGGTGAGGGCCGGGCTCGACAGCCTCGACGCGGCCTACGAGATCTCGCCCCGACTCGTGCGCGGTCTCGACTACTACACCCGAACCACCTTCGAGTTCGTGGCCGACGCCCTCGACACCGCCCAGAACGCGGTGGGCGGCGGCGGACGCTACGACGGGCTGGTGGAGGAACTGGGCGGGCCCCCGACACCGGGCATCGGCTTCGCCCTGGGTGTGGACCGCATCCTGCTGGCCTGCGACGCCGAGGGCGCCTTCGCAGCCGAGCCCGCGCCGGTGCAGGTGTTCGTGGTGGACGTCGCCGGCGGCCAGAGCGCGGTCGTGCTGTGCGACCGGCTCCGGCAGGCCGGCCTGGGCGTGGACCGGGCCTTCGACAGCCGGTCCATGAAGGCCCAGATGAAGCGGGCCGACCGCTCCGGGGCCACCGTCGCGGTGATCGTCGGCCCTGACGAGCAAGCCGTCGGCACCGTTGCGGTAAGGGACATGCGGCCAGGCGGTGGCCAGCAGCACGTGGCTACCGCAGACGTCGTGTCGGCCGTGACCGAGATCCTGTCCGTGGAGGCTCGATGAATCCGGCTACAACGGAATTGGCAGTGGTGGGTGCCGGGTCGGGCGTTGACGGCTGCCGATTCGCGGTGGGTTGGGGGCCTGGCCGGGAATTGGCAGTGGTGGGTGCCGGGTCGGGCGTTGACGGCTGCCGATTCGAGGTGGGGACGGATGTGGGGTTGGCCGAATGACCGGAATTGACGCCACCGCAATGAGGACCAATCTGTGCGGCCGGCTCGGCCGTGACGACGCGGGCCGCAAGGTGACGGTGTGCGGCTGGGTGGACCGCCGCCGCGAGCACAGCGAGCACCTCGCCTTCGTGGACCTGAGGGACCACTCCGGGGTGCTGCAGTGCGTGGTGGACGGCGCCCGCGACCTGCGCTCGGAGTACGTGCTGCGAGTCACCGGCACCTTGAGGCTGCGTCCCGAGGGAACTGCCAACCCGGCCCTGGCCACCGGCGAGGTCGAGTTGCAGGACTGCGAGGTGGAGCTGCTGTCACGGGCCGAGCCGCCGCCGTTCCCCCTCGACGAGCGGACCGAGGTGGACGAGACGCTGCGCTTGCGGCACCGCTACGTCGATCTGCGCAAGTCCCGGATGCAGCACAACCTGCGGGCCCGGGCCGCCGTCAACCGGGCCATCCGTGGGGCCATGGACGCCCAGGGCTTCGTCGAGGTGGAGACCCCGATGCTCATCGCCTCCACCCCCGAGGGGGCCCGCGACTTCGTGGTGCCGTCCCGCAAGGAGCCCGGCTCCTTCTACGCCCTTCCCCAGAGTCCGCAGATCTTCAAGCAGCTCACGATGGTGGGGGGCGTCGACCGCTACTACCAGATCGCCCGCTGCCTGCGCGACGAGGACCTGCGGGCCGACCGCCAGTTCGAGTTCTCCCAGCTCGACGTGGAGGCGTCGTTCGTGACACGCGACGACGTGCTCGGCTTCGTGGCAAGGGCCGTGGCCGACGCCACCATCGAGGTGACCGGACACGCCCCTGGCACCTTCGATCGCATGACCTGGCATGACGCCATGGAGCGCTTCGGCTCCGACAAGCCCGACACCCGCTTCGGCATGGAGCTGGCCGAGCTGACCCCGATCTTCGCTGAGACCCAGGCCCGGGTGTTCCAGGCCCCGTGTGTGAAGGGGATCTGCCTCACCGGCGGGGCGGAGGCGCTGGCCCGCAGCCGCATCGACGAGCTGGTGGCCACCTGCCAGCGCTGGGGCGCCAAGGGCCTGGCCTGGATGCGGGTCGTGGCCGCGGAGGATGGCGGCTCAGCCCTCGACGGGGGTGTGGCCAAGTTCCTGTCGTCGGCAGAGGCCGGCGCCGTGATCGAAGCCCTGGAGGCCCGGCCCGGCGACATGGTGTTCCTGGTAGCCGATGAGCGTCGGATGGTGCGCCATGTGCTTGGGCTGCTGCGCCTGGAGCTGGGCCGGCCGCCGGTCAACGACGGCAGCTTCAACTACCTGTGGGTGGTCGACTTCCCGCTGTTCGAGGCCCTCAGCGCCGAGGGGGAGCCGATCCCTTCCCACCACCCGTTCACCATGCCCCATGAAGACGACCTGGCGCGGCTCATGGCCGCCGACGACCCTCCCCCGGGTGAGGCTCTGCTCGGCATACGCAGCCAGGCCTACGACCTCGTGCTGAACGGCTGGGAGCTCGGCTCGGGCAGCGTGAGGATCCATCGCCGCGACATCCAGCAGCGCATCTTTGAAGTTCTGGGCATCGCCGCCGACGACGTCCAGGAACGCTTCGGCTTCCTGCTCGACGCCTTCCGCTACGGCGCCCCGCCCCACGCTGGCTTCGCGGTGGGCCTGGATCGTCTGGCCGCCCTGCTGGTGGGGGAGGAGAACATTCGCGAGGTCATCGCCTTCCCCAAGACCCAGTCCGGTTCCGACCCCCTGACCGACGCTCCGAGCCCCATAGCCGAAGCCCACCTGCAAGAACTCGGCCTGAGAGTCCTGCCCCCCGCCTGACCGACGAGCCGCGGTTCCGGACTTGGCACTTCCAACGGCTAGCGCGGGGTGCGCCAAACCCCACTCATCACCCGAGAGTCGGCGATGTCAGTTCCCTCCAGGCTGGTTAGCCGATGGAGGTGTCTCAGTCGCAAGTCAACATCAGACGCATCTTGCGGCGTGCTGCTCACCGCCTCATCCATCTCGGACCCACAGGCCGCTCTAAGAACCCGATTGAGGAACTCGTCATCGATCGGCCGCTTGGTCACCACCGAGCACGCTATCCGGTGGTACCGGTAGCTCTGGGCTTTGCTGGCTAGTGCGGTGTCCACAAACGTTCGTAGGTTTGAGCTTGCCCGTGACCGCTGCAATCACAGGCCAAACGAGCGCAACCAACGCGCGCGAAGGTTACTGGACACCGCACTAGCTCCTTGCGTCGGCCACGGGCACAGGTAGTCCTCCCGCTCGACCAGGGTCGTAGGGTTGTGGAGTGGACGAGGACGATCCCGGCAGGGCGGCAGGGGACGAGACCCATGGGGGTCCGACTCCCGAGGTCCGTTCGTGGCTGCGGACAGTCGAGAACGCCGCCGGAATGATCTTCGTGCTGGCCGGTCTGGGACTCGTGGTCATCTACTATCTCGGTGCTTCCGACGGGCTTCCCAACGCCGAGCTTGGGGCATTGGCATTTGGCGCGCCCTACAGCACATTGGGCTTTCTGGCAATGCTCGGCGGGCGCAGCGGGCGGCCGGCCCTCATGGCGACTTCGAGCATGCCGCTGATGTTCATGTGCATGGTCTCCGCGGTGACGATTCTGCTGCTGCCGGTAGCGGTCTTCCTTTTCATCAGAGGATTGATCGGGCTCGTTGCAGGGCGGCAGAGGCACCTCGGGTGGGAGGAGCTGTGTCTGTCTTCGGTGCTCCCCGGCGCTCTAGTTCTTGCGTTCGGCTACCTGCTGTTCCACCAGGACCCGGCGTCTTGGCGGTCCGGAGAGCATTCCTTCGCCTCCACGAGCGATCACATCACTGTCTTCGAGTCTGCTCTGTCGCTTGGCGCTGTGGTCTTGTCGGCGGCGGTCTCGGTGTTCTGGATCGTCATGGAGCCGGATCGCAGGCGCAGTTCCACTTCGGCATGAGCGCGTAGGGTCGAGGTCATGGCTGGCGACCTGTTCAATGCGGCTGCGGCCGAGAGGCTGACGTCCCGGGCGCCGCTGGCGGCCCGCTTGCGGCCTCGCACCCTGGACGAGATCGTGGGTCAGGATCATCTGGTGGGGCCGGGGCGGCCGCTGCGGGAGCTGATCGCGGCCGACCGGCTGTCGTCGGTGATCCTGTGGGGGCCGCCGGGCACGGGCAAGACCACGCTGGCGCGGGTGGTTGCCCTAACCACGGCCAAGGCCTTCGATGAGCTCTCGGCGGTGACTGCCGGGGTCAAGGATGTGCGGAGCGTGATCGAGCGGGCCCGGGACCGCCTCGGCGTCCACGGCACGGGCACGATCCTGTTCCTCGACGAGGTCCACCGCTTCAACAAGGCCCAGCAGGACGCCCTGCTGCCCGCGGTGGAGGACGGGCTGATCGTGCTGATCGGCGCCACCACCGAGAACCCGCACTTCGAGGTCAACCCTCCGCTGATGTCGCGCTCGACGCTGTTCCGGTTGAATCCGCTGGATGCCGGCGCGCTGGTGGAACTGGTCCACCGGGGCCTGGCCGCCGAGCAGGCCACCGCTGACAACGACGCCGTGGAGCACCTTGCGGCCCGCAGCAGCGGCGACGGTCGCCACGCCCTCACCGGCATAGAAGTGGCGGTGGCGCTGGCCGGTCGCCGGATCGGAGCCGAGCCGGGTACCGAACCGGCGGGTCCGGTCCATGTGACCCTGGCCGACGCCGAGGCGGCCGCCGACGCCAAAGCGGTGCGGTACGGACGTGACGGCCACTACGACGTGATCAGCGCGTTCATCAAGAGCATCCGGGGCTCCGATGCCGATGCCGGGCTCTACTGGCTGGCCCGAATGCTGGAGGCGGGCGAGGACCCCCGCTTCATCGCCCGACGGCTGGTGATCCTGGCCTCCGAGGACATCGGCCTGGCCGACGACGGAGCGCTGCTGGTGGCCGACGCCGCGGCCCGGGCCGTGGAGTACGTCGGCTTGCCCGAAGCGCAGCTCAACCTGGCCCACGCCGTGGTGCGGCTGGCCACCGCGCCCAAGTCCAACCGGGTGACTGTGGCCCTGGGCCGGGCCGCGGCCGACGCCCGGACCGCGGGGGCGGGCGAGGTGCCAATGCACCTGCGCGACGCCCACTACCAGGGCGCGAAGTCTCTCGGCCACGGCGACGGGTACCGGTATCCCCACAACGATCCCGACGGCTGGGTCGCCCAGGAGCACCGCCCGGCCGAAGTGGCCGAGAATGTCTACTACGAGCCCTCCGACCACGGTTCTGAGGCCGACCTAGCCGAGCGCCGGCCCGGCCCGCGCCGCTGTCCGGACTGAACGGCCTAGTCTCGACGGCGACGCAGCGGGCCCAAGATGCGGAGGACGGCAATGCTAGGGACCGTGATGCGAGGGACCACGCGCGGTGGGCCGTGATGCGGAAGCGCCGCACCGCCGCGGTCCTGGCTGCGTCGATGCTGGCGGCGTCGCTGATCCCGGCCTCGCCGGCGGCCGCCCAGCAGGGCGGCGATGCGCAGGAAGATGCTCGCACGTACCCCGACACGCCTGCCGGCACCTATTACGCCGAGCCGGTTGCGGGCCTAGGTGGCTGGTGTGAAATGGCAATTTGCCACAATTCGCAAGTCGCTGACCTGGGGTTTTGTGACCGCAAAACCCCCATTTCGGGAGTTTGGCACCAGCCACCTAGGTGGCTGGTGCCAAATTGGTGTTTGGTGTGCTGGTGTCGGGTGACGGTGGGGTGTGGTGGTTCTGGGATCGTGTCCGGTTTTGGGTCGGGGCGGGTGCTGTGGTGTGGCGGGGTGTGCTGGGGCGTGTCAGGCGGGGGTCGGGAGGTTCGGGGGCTTAGATGAGGGCCCATCGGTCAGGTGTGGAGCGCAGTCCGAGCACGCCGAGGCGCGCGATGTTGGCGGCTGCGGCCAGCAGGTTGAAGTCGGCGTCGACTTTGGCCCGGCCGCGCACGCGGGCGTGGCGGCCGCCGTGTTTTCGGCGCACGAGGTGCGCGAGTTTGCGTTCGACTTTGGGGCGCACGGCTCGGTAGTCGTTTCGCCATGCGGGGTCCTGTTGGCGGGCGCGCGACGCGGCGAGCACGGCCTCGTTCGCGCCGATGCGCACGGTGCGGCCGCCGGCGGCGTCGGTGCAGCGGCCGCGCAGCGCGCACCCGTGGCAGGCCGCGCCGAATGCGGCGGTGCCCGAGCCGTCGCTGCGGGCTCTGATGGCGACGGTCGTGCCGGCGGGGCAGGTGACGGTGCCGCTGAGCAAATCGACTTCGAAGCGGTCCTTGGTGAAGCGGCCCCCCGGCGCGGCCGCGGGCTGGGTGCGGCACCTCGAGTTGATGCGGCTCTGCTGGAGCAGCCCCTGGAACTCGCCGCTGCCGTACGCGCTGTCGCCATAGACCGTGGGCCTGCCCGCGAACTCCTCCACAACCCCGCCGTCCTCGGCGCCCTCGGCTGCGGTGTCGGCGGTGTCGGCGTCCTCGGCGGTGTCGGCGTCCTCGGCGGTGTCGGCGGTCTCGGCGGTGTCGGCGGTCTCGGCGGTGTCGGCGGTCTCGGCGGTGTCGGCGGTCTCGGCGGTGTCGGCGGTCTCGGCGGTGTCGGCGTCCTCGGCGGTGTCGGTGTCGGCGGTGTCGGCGTCCTCGGTGTTGTTGAGGAGGTCGTTGATGAGTTCTGGTGCGGGTTGGGCGTCGGCGGTGTTGGCCGCGGTGACGGCGGTGGCGGTGACCAGTTCGGAGTCGGGGTCCACCGCGGTGTGGCCCTTGTAGCCGTCGAAGCGTCTCGCGGTGGTTTTGCGGCCGTGGCGGGCGTCGGGGTCCACAGTGGACAGGACCCGGTCAGCGGCCACGCGCCGAGCGATCATGAAACGCCCGCCGTCGTTTTGGCACAGGTCCTGGCCGGCCACCGCGGCCAGCAGCTCAGCGGCCTCGCCGAGCGCGCCGGCGAGCTCGCGGCCCTCGAGCGCGGCGAGCACCGCGGCCGCGTCCGCGCCGAGGCGGTCCACCAGCTCCTGTCGGGCACCGGGGTCGTCCCAGTCGCAGCGGGGCCCGGCGCCTGGGGCGTAGTCGCCGCGCAGCGCCGCGGCCACCCCCACCGCCGCGTCAGCGGCCGCGGCGAGCACCGCGCCGATCGCGCGGTAAAGCATCGTCACGGTGTCCTGGGTCGCCACCGCGTCATATATCGGCACAGAGTCCAGCACCCGCCGCTGAGACAGCGCCCCCGCCCCACGGGCCGCGTCGAGCACCGCGTCGAAGATCCGCCGCGGCTGCCCAGAGGCCGCCAGCCGGGCCCGCATCCCCACCAGCACCGTGTGGCAGAACCCCCCGCCGTCGACGCCGAGGCCCCCGCACGCGAACCGCCAGCGCAGATCGAACTCGAAAGCCGCGACCGCCTCACGATCAGACAACCCGAACCAGCGCTGCAGCACCATCACAGTGGCCACCACCCGCGGCGGCACGCTGCGCCGCCCCCGCGAGCTGAACAGATCATCGAACATCCCGTCGGGGAACAACCGCCGCCCCTCGCGCTCCAGCACCGCGAACACCGACTCCGCCGCCAGCCGCTCACCCACGAACCCCGACCCCCTGAACAAATCAGCCTGACACGGCTCCTGACCCACCGTCACAGCACGAACCTCCCCGAGAGACCGAACAACACCCATGCAATTCTACCGCACCAGCCAGCCCGAAACCCGCAGAAAAACACCAGCCACCTAGGAGACTGCTGAGTAAGTCACAAATTGCTAGTTTCGTGATCATAAAACCCCAGGTCAGAGGCTTGTGGGTTGGCCGAAATCGGTATTACTCAGCAGTCTCCTAGCCGAACAGGGAGTTCTCGCGGGCACCTTGTGCGAGAGCGGGTTTTGTCCCGACGACGCGATCGACCGCAAGACCATGGCGGTATGGGTCGTCCGGATGCTTGACGGCCAGGAGCCGGCGGCGGTGTCCGAGTCGAGGTTCAACGATGTGAGCTCTGACAGCTTCTACGCCCCGTTCATCGAGCGCACGTTCGCCCTCAAGGTAACGACGGGCTGCGGTGACGGCAGCGGGTTCTGCCCGGACAACCCCGTGACCCGGGGGCAGATGGCCGTGTTCTTGTCCCGCGCCTACGACCTGCCCGACGGTCCCGATCCCGGCTTCTCGGACGTTCCCGTCGACGCATGGTATGCCAGAGACGTAGCCAAACTCGTGGTTTCGGGCATCACCAAGGGATGTGGTGACGGCACGGGGTTCTGTCCCGACTGGGACACGACCCGCGCCCAGATGGCCACGTTCCTGTGGCGGGCGATCGGTCTTGTCTCGCCTACGGAGTTGACGCCAGACGACGATGCGGACTGCAGCTTCTCCGAGTCGGGTCCCACCGTGGCGGCGTCGGTGGTCCAGGTGGTCGCCGGATACGGCGCCGGCACGGCCTTCTACATCGGCAATGACGAGTTCGTGACCGCGGCCCATGTCGTGCAGGGCGTCGGCACCGGAGATGTGACGCTGCGCAACGATGACAACGATCTCACCGCCCGGATCGTCGGCGCGGACTTCGCGACCGACATCGCGGTGCTGTCGGCCTCCGGCGCGGGACTCACCCCCCTGCTGTTCGGCTCGGTCAGCGAACTCGACCTGGGACACCCGCTCGGCGTCGTGGGCTACCCGGTCGGTGCGACTTCGGCCTCGCTCGTGACTGGGGTGCTGTCAAGGACCGAGGATGACCCCACGCTGGGGACGCTGGTGCAGACCGACGCCGCCATCAACCCCGGCAACAGCGGGGGGCCGGTTATCGACGAGTGCGGCCTTGTGCTCGGAATGGCGGTGCTGAAGCTGGTGGGCGAAGCCATCGAGGGCATCTCCTACGCCATCTCGGCCGACACGCTCGTCGAGCGGCTCCCGGCCACCCGCGAGGCAGGGCCGTCCGTCGGGCCGCCGTCCGACGGCTCTCTTGAGGCGGGTCCGCGCACCCAGTGGCACGCCTCGTCCGGCACCACCATCTCGGGCCCGTACATCGCGGCCAACGTACGTGAGTCGGCATCCAGCGCGCCGGTCTGGCTGCACTTGCAAAAACTGCTACCCCGAGAACCCGTCCCTCGGGCTCGACGTGAACTTCCAGATGCCCAGTCGAACGTTGGACTTCTCCGCTGGGGGCGTGACTGTCGAATACCGGTTCGGCTCACAAGACGCGTCCGTGTCAGAGGCCTGGGAGCTGTTTCAAGGAGACGTAGGCACCACCGACGTGGTCTACGCAGACGACTCTCAACGCGCTGAGTTCGCGAGGCTGCTCCGGGCCGACGACTCCGACACACTCCAGGTTGAACTCGGTGACTCCATTTCCGTTCAGATGGACGTGACCGGCGCTGAGCATTCGGCCCTCCCCGTGCTGGAGGCCTGCGGCTACTAGAGACGAGGTCGGCGCAGCGACAGACTCGTACTGGGCTGCCGCGCAGCCCAGCGGCGGTATCTTGACTGCGTGAGCGCCGTCGACCTCGCTGCCGTGATCGTGACGATCGTCTGCCTGGCCACCGTGGTCGTGCTGACGGTGGCGGTGGTGTCGCTGGTGCGGACCATGCGCGAGCTGCGCGACGTGGTCGACGACTTGCGGGACTCGGCGCTGCCCATGGTCGACGACCTCCGCTCCACCGTCACCAAGGCCGACGCCGAACTTCACCGGGTGGACCGGGTGATCGGGCGGGCCGAGCGCATCGCGGCCACCGCGGACCATGCCAGCCGCCTGACCTACCGGGCCTTCGCTCCGCCGCTGATCAAGGGTCTGTCCCTGGTGTCGGGCGCGGGCCAGGCCGGCCGGCGTCTGCGTGAGCGCCGCCGCCATCGCCGGTCCCTCGACCTGGCCGCGAACGACACCTCCGGCGCCACCGAAGCGATCCCGACCACGGCGGAAGTCGCAGCCTCCCGCCGTCCCGACACGGCCGGGCCTGGAGAGTCCCCCAGCACCGACCGGACTCGGACCAGGAGGCGGCGGCGATGAGGCGGATGTGGTGGCTGGGAGCGGGATACGTGGCCGGTCTCGGCACCGCGGCCTGGCTACGCAGCAAGGCCCGTGAGGCCGCGGAGCGCTACGCGCCCGCCAACGTGCGCAACGTGGTGGCCGAGCGGTCCCAAGAGGCCGCCAACCGGGCTCGCGAAACCGCAGTCGACGGCGCCAAGAACCTCGGGCGTGAGGCTCGCCGCATCGCCGACGATGTCCGTCAAGCGGTCGTCGAAGGACGTGAGGCCATGCGCCGCGCCGAGTCCGAGCTCGTCGGTGAGGACGAACCGCTCTCCAACGACGAGCGGTCCACGACCGGGACCGACGCGCCATGAAGTCGATGACCGCGGCCGAGGTCCGCAAGGCCTTCGTCGACTTCTTCGTAGAGCGGGGCCACACTCACCATCCCTCGGCCAGCCTGATCCCCCATGACCCGACCCTGCTGTTCACGGTGGCGGGAATGGTTCCGTTCAAGAGCTACTTCACCGGAGAGCAGCAGGCCCCGTTCTCGCGGGCCGTCACCGTGCAGAAGTGCGTGCGGGCCGGCGGCAAGCACAACGACCTCGACGAGATCGGACGCACCTCCAGGCACCTCACCTTCTTCGAGATGCTCGGCAACTTCAGCTTCGGCGACTACTTCAAGTCCGACGCCTGCGCCTGGGCCTGGGAGTTCGTCACCGGCGTGATCGGCCTCGACCCCGAGCGGCTGTGGGTGACGGTGCACCTCAGCGACGACGAGGCCGAGGCCATCTGGCGCGACGAGGTCGGCGTGGCCGCCGCTCGTATCCAGCGCCTCGGCGAGGACAACTACTGGCGCATGGCCGACGTGGGACCGTGCGGCCCGTGCTCGGAGATCTTCTGGGACAAGGGGTCGGAGTACGGGCCCGGCGGAGGCCCAGCCCACGGCGGCGAGGAGCGCTTCGTCGAGGTCTGGAACCTGGTGTTCATGCAGTTCGAGAGCACCCCCGGCGGCGAGGAGGTCCCGCTGCCCAAGCCCTCGATCGACACCGGGCTGGGCCTCGAACGCACCGTGGCCGTGCTGCAGGGGGTGGACTCGGTGTGGGAGACCGACGAGTTCGTGGCCCTGCTCGACGCGGCCCAGCGCCTCTCCGGCGCCAAGTTGGGCGAGTCCGAGGCCAGCGACGTGTCGCTTCGCATCCTTGCCGACCACGCCCGGTCCACGTCGCTGCTGGTCAGCGACGGGGTGTTCCCCTCCAACGAGGACCGCGGCTACGTGCTGCGGCGCATCATCCGCCGAGCGGTTCGCCACGCCTATCTGCTGGGTGTGGAGGTACCCGTCATGGGGGGCATGGTCGACGCCGTCGTGGAGGTGATGGGGGAGGCCTACCCGGACCTGGCCCGCAACCACGGCTATGTCCGCGACGTGATCGACCGCGAGGAGCAGAGGTTCCGCCAGACGCTGCGCACCGGCCAGGCCATCCTAGACGGGCGAATGGCCGGGCTCGCTGCTGGCGAGCCGATCGACGGCGATGTCGCCTTCCTGTTGCACGACACCTACGGCTTCCCCCTCGAGGTCACCGTCGAGATCGCGGCCGAACGGGGCGTGGAAGTGGACACGGAGGGCTTCGCGGCGGCCATGTCGAAGCAGCAGGCGCGGGCCCGCAGCGCCCGCTCGGTGGCCGCCGCCGATGACGTGGCCCCCTTCGTGGCGCTCCTGGGGGCCGCGGGCCCCACCGAGTTCACCGGCCGGGCCGAGCTGAGGACCGTGGGCCGTGTCCTGTACGCCGCGGACGGCCGGGTCGTGCTGGACCGCACCCCGTTCTACGCCGAGAGCGGCGGGCAGATCGGAGACACCGGCGAGATCTCATGCGAGGCGACCGGGGCGCGCCTGCGGGTGACCGACACCGTCTACGGGGTGCCCGACCTGCACGTCCACGTCGTCGAGCCGGTCGACGGGGAGCTGCGGGTCGGCGACGAGGTCACCGCGGTGGTGGACGCCGAGCGTCGGGCCGCTATCCGCCGCAACCACACGGCCACCCACATCCTGCACTGGGCGCTGCGGGAGATCTTGGGCGAGCACGTCAAGCAGCAGGGATCCTGGGTCGGCCCCGACCGGCTGCGTTTCGACTTCAGCCACTACGAGGCCCTCACCCGCTCCCAGATCACCGAGGTGGAGGATCTCGTCAACTCTGAGGTGCTCGACAACGGGTCGTGCCGCCACTATGAGACCACCCTCGACCACGCTCAGCAGATAGGCGCCGTCGCCTTCTTCGGCGAGAAGTACAGCGACTTGGTGCGGGTGCTCGAGGCCGGTCGCCACTCGGTGGAACTCTGCGGCGGCACCCATGTGCGAGCTTTGGGCGACATCGGTGCCTTCCACATCACCTCCGAAGCGTCGATCGGTGCCAACATGCGCCGATTGGAGGCCACAACCGGTCATGACACGCTCGCGTTGCTGCGCAGCCAGCAGTTGCTGATCGACGATGTGGCCCGGTCGCTGGGAGTGCCCGCGGCCGAGTTGGCCGGCGGGGTGGCCAAGCGCCAGAGCGAGACGAAGTCTCTGCGGGACGAGGTGGCCGAGTTGAGGCGCCGGGTGGCATTGGGGCGGGCGCCGGAGCTTGCCGCGGCGGCGGTTGACGGCGTGGTGGTGGCCCGGGTGGATGACGTGGGCCGCGACGGCCTGCGCGACCTGGCGGTGTCGATACGCGACATCGACGGGGTGAAAGCCGTCGTGCTCGGCACCGCGCTCGATTCGGGAGGAGCGGCGCTGGCCGCGGCAGCAACCGCGGGCGATGGATTTCATGCCGGTGACCTGATTGCCCAAGCCAAGAAGATGATCGGCGGTGGGGGGAGGTCGGCGGCCGATCTGTGCGTGGCCGGGGGCAGGGACGCTGACCGTCTCGACGAGGCCCTCGACCTAACGCGCGCCGCGGCCGGAATCGACTGAGTGAGGTGCGAGCCCTGGGGCTCGATCTGGGAGAGCGCCGGGTCGGTGTGGCCGTGTGCGACTCTGCCGGAACGGTGGCGACTCCCGTCGAGACGCTCGTTCGCACCGGCGACCCCGAACGCGATGTACAGGCCATCGCCGATCAGGTGCGTGAGTGGCAGGCCGAGATCGTGGTGGTCGGGCTGCCGATCTCGCTCGACGGTTCCGAGGGTCCGGCGGCCCGGGCCGCACGGGCGGAGATTGCCCGTCTCGGGAGGCTGCTGAGCGTGCCCGTCGTTTCCTACGATGAGCGGCTGACGACGGTGATCGCAGAACGGAGCCTGATGGAGCAGCAGATGAAGGCACCGCAAAGACGCGGCGTTGTCGATCAGGTGGCGGCCGCGGTGACGCTCCAGTCCTGGCTCGACGCGGGCATGCCCCGTGACTGACCGCGGTGCGGGTCGCCGCCCGTCGAGGCTGTCGAATTTCATCACGGGACGCCCCGACAGCGATGCCGACCCAGCCGCAAAGACCCCTCCGCCGGATGCACCGCCGGGGGGTGTTGCGCCGCGGGTGCAGCACCGCACCGCCCACTCAACGACCGCCCCTCCGCCGGATGCACCGCCGGGGGGTGTTGCGCCTCCCCCCGGGCGAGTGGTGCCGCCCCGGCGTGCTCCCCGTGGTGCCACACCGCCAGAGGCCCGGCCTGCTCCGCGCGGCGCGAGACCGCCTAAGCCTCGGCGTGCTCCTCGGAGCTCGGCCCCGCCCATGCCTATTCCTGATCGCCGGGCTCGACGGACCGCGGACCGGGCCGAACGTGCCTACCAGCGGGCCGCACACAAAGCCTCCCGTCGCGACGAGCAGCGTGCCATTGCGGCCCGCGGCGGCTGGTCGACGGTCGACCGGGGTGCAATGGTCGTGGTGGAGGAGGAGCTCGGCGATGACCCTCTCGTCGATCCCGTCTACGACGCCGACGACCGCAACTGGGTGCGCTATCGGCCCTTCTGGGGCGGGTTCATCCGCTTGATGGTGCTGGCCGTGGTGGTGGTGCTGGCTATTGGGTGGGCCCGAGGCCGCATCTACGGCTGGGTGGACGCTCAGATCACGCCGGAGGGACTGCCGGGCGACGCGGTCGAGCTGGCCGTTCCCCAGGGAGCGTCCGTCAACGAGATCGCCGGCGAACTCCAGAGCGCGGGAGTCATCTCCAACGCCACCGTCTTCCGCTACTGGCTGCGCTGTGACCGCGAGCTGACCGTCACGGGGTTCCTCGGATGCGACTCGGTAGTCGCGGTCGAAGCCGGCGACTACATCCTCTACGAGAACATGGACTTCGAGTCCGTGCGTACCGTGTTCGAGGCCGGGCCGCTGCCCGAGGTGTTCGAGCTGGTAAGCATCCCCGAGGGACTGCGCTGGAGCCAGATGGTGCCCCGCCTGATAGAGGAGAACCCCGCCTTCGAGCGGGACGGCCTGGAAGCGGCCTACGTCTCTGTGGTGCGCGAAGCGTCGTACCTGCCCGACAATGCGGCGGTCAGAAGTCTCGAAGGGATGCTCTTCCCGGCCACCTACGACATCAACGCCGACGACCTGGCCGATGAGTACGGCTTCCTGTTGCGCCTCTCCGACGAGTTCGACCGCCGTTTCGCCCGCCTGTTGCAGGATCCTGGTCTCCACCCCGACATCGTCGAGTTGGGTCTGGTCCCCTATGACGTGATCACCGTGGCCAGTCTCATCGAGGAGGAGGCCCTGGTGCTCCAGGACCGGGCCAAGATCGCCCGGGTGATCTACAACCGGCTGGCCGAGGGCATGCGCCTCGACATCGATGCCACCGCTTGCTACGCCGCGGCCAAGTCGTGTGCCGACCTCACCTCCGCCGACATCCGTCGGGAGTCGCCTTGGAACACTCGAGTGGTGACCGGGCTGCCGCCCACCCCGATATCGGCGCCGGGCGAGGCGTCGCTGAAGGCCGCGCTGCAGCCCACCGATGGCGACTGGCTGTTCTACGCCCGCACCGATGAGGGGGGAGTGCGGGGCGCCCACCACTTCCACCGCACGCTGGAGGAGCACGAGGCGCAGGTCGCCGTCTGCCGCCAGCTCGGATACTGCTGATGCCTCCACGGCCCAGCCCGCGGGTGGCGGCTGTGATCGGCGACCCGGTGCGCCACTCGCGCTCTCCCGCCATCCACAATGCTGCGTTCGCGGCGGCCGACGTCGACTGGGTGTTCACCGCGTTCGAGGTGCCCGAAGGGGGCGGCGCCGCTGCGCTGGAGGCGATGCGGGTGCTGCGCCTGGCCGGGCTGTCGGTCACCATGCCGCTCAAGGCCGAGGTGGCCGAGGCCGCGGATGTGTGTGACGACGAGGTGGAGGTCTTGGGCGCGGCCAACTGCATCGTGCCCCTGGGCGACGGACGGCTGCGCGCCAAGAACACCGACGCCGCCGGCTTCGTGTCCGGACTGAAGGCTGATGCGGGCGCGTCGCCGGAGGGCTCGCGGGTGGCGTTGATCGGCGGAGGCGGAGCCGCCCGCGCGGTGGCCTGGGGGTTGGCTGCGGCGGGTGCAGCCGACGTGGCCGTGATCAACCGCACACCAGCCAAGGCACAAGTGGTGGCGGACATCGCAAGTACAGCCGGCCAGACGGCATCGGGCCGCGTGGGGACGCTGGACGACATCACCGAGGCTGACATCGTCGTGAACGCCACCTCGGTGGGCATGGGAGCGGACTCTTCCATGCCCTGCGACCCGAACCTGCTGCATCCCGGCCAAATCGCCGTGGATCTGGTGTACGAGCCATTGGAGACGGTCTGGCTGGCCGCGCTGCGGGTGCGGGGCGTGGAGGCTCACAACGGCCTGTCGATGCTGGCGTACCAGGCTGCGGCGGCCTTCGAGCTGTGGACCGGCATCGAGCCACCGGTTGACGCGATGCGCCAGGCCGCGGTCGCGGGCAGCTGAATGCCAGCGGGCGTCGTGCTCCGGGTCCCTGCCGTCGCAGACCGCTGGGGGTCACGGCAATGGTGGCGGGCCGGCTGTCCGTGGTCGGTGCCCGGCTACGACGGCGGCGACCCGATCAGCGGGTGGTGGTGATCGTGGCGCATCGGCTCCCGGTTGTCGGCGGGTGAACACGGTCGCGTTGGCGGTTGCCCTCGGCGGTGGCCTGGCTGCGGGGCGGCTGGGGTCTGTCGCCGCGGATCGCTTCGCTCCGCCCAGAACTGCTCGCCGTCGCGTCCCGTTGACAGAGTTGGCGACGGCCGCAGCGTCGGTCGCGGTCGTGGCCCGCTTCGGCGCGGGCTGGGCGATGATCCCGCCGCTGGTGGCTGCGGTGTCGCTGGTCACCCTGTCGGCCGTGGATCTGCGGGCTTACAGGCTGCCCGACGCGATCGCGCTGCCCGCGCTGGGACTCAGCCTGATCGCCGTCGTGCTGGCGTCGGACGCCGTCGGCGCCAGCGGTGCCATCGTTTCGGCAGTGGCGGCGGCGCTCGGCTACGGCGCGGTGCTGTGGATCGCCCATCGGCTGCGGCCCAGCGGCCTCGGCTTGGGGGACGTGAAGCTCGCCCCGCTGCTGGGCCTGCACCTCGGCTGGGCCGCCGGTGCGCTGGACCGGGGCTGGGCCGAAGTGGTCGCACTGGTGGCTCAAGCCCTGCTGTTGAGTTGCGTGATCGGTGTGGGAATGGCCCTGGTTCTGGCCCTATTGCGCCGGAGAGGCAGCGACCCCCTGCCCGATCCTGGCCGAGGCGCTGATTCCCACCCCAGCGCCCGGCTGCTCGACACAACCCTGCCGTTCGGGCCGGCCTTGGCTGGAGGCACGATGATCGCGGTGCTCTTCGCTGGCACCCTGCTCAGCTGACAAGAGCGGGTAGTAGCGGGCTTGAGCGTGGAATGGATCGAAGTGTGGAGCGCATTCTGGCGCGATATTGAACCGCTCTGGAATTCCCGGAGCGCCTGGTGCACACCGGGTGAACCAGGGGCGGGATCATCTCACGACGCTGGTGGGTGCGCCAGCGGTTCGGTTGCGGCAACCGCGGTGAGTACCATCGTCAGATCATGAGCCCTCCCGCCGATCTACCCGAACTGACGCTGCCAGCGCTCAAGCTAACGGCGGCTCAGTACATCAAGCACCTGAGCGCAACGCCGGTCCCGGAACTCTTCGGCATCACCGACGGGAAGGCTGTCGGGACTTACGTGGAGGTGAACTTCAGCCGGTACATCGCCAAGGAGTTCGCTCACGCTCCCGGCAATGCCGCCAAGGGCATCGACTTCCCCGGTCTTGGAGTGGATCTCAAGGTGACGTCTGTGCATCAGCCGCAATCGAGTTGCCCGTTTCAAGATGCCGCGCAGAAGGTCTACGGCTTGGGCTAACACCTTCTTGTGTTCGTCTACGATAAGACCGACGACCCGCAGATCAGTGCGGCCCGGCTCGTGATACAGCACACGGTCTTCATCGACAGCGCCTTCACCGGCGACTTCCAGACGACGACGGGCATTCGAGGAATCCTGGAACAGGACGGCAACGTCGACGATGTCGATGCGTTCCTTCAGGAGCGGAATTTGCCTCTCGATGAGATCGGTCGACGGACTCTCGCTGAACGAATCGCCGACGACCCCCCGGCGATCGGGTGCCTCACGATCTCGAACGCTCTTCAGTGGCGGCTCCAGTACGGACGTGCGATCACCATTGCGGCAAGCGGTCAATCAGATGGGGTGCTGGATCTCAATGCCTAACAACGAGTGGGGCGATTTCCAGACGCCTAGCGATCTGGCGCTGCAGGCTCTGCGTTCGTTGGGTGCGACCAGGTGGACCCGGCTCCTGGAGCCGACCTGCGGGCTCGGCCGCTTCTTGGAGGCGTCGCAGACTCTTGGTAGCAACGTGCATCGCATCGGCATCGAGATTCAGCCCGAGCACGCCGCGGTCGCATCGAGATCCGCCGACACCGTTCTGGAGGCGAACCTCTTCGATCTCGACCTCAGCAACGATCTGGAGTGGCCCAACGATGGCCCCCTCGTTATCGTGGGCAACCCGCCGTGGGTGACCAACTCGCAGCTTGGCGTGCTTGGGTCGGTCAACGTTCCCGCCAAGTCCAACATTCGTCGCCTCCGAGGCTTCGATGCGATGACCGGGGCGTCCAACTTCGACATCGCCGAGCACATCATGCTCAAGCTCATGGTCGAGATGCAGGCCGAGGAGCCGATGATCGCCCTCCTCGTCAAGACGCAGGTTGCTCGCAACGTGCTGAGCTATGCCGAGCAGTTCTCGATGCCGTACTCGGGCTTCACGATCAGATTGATCGACGCCAAGAAGTCGTTCGGAGCAAGCGTCGATGCGTGCTTGTTTACGGCCGAGCACTCAGACACGCCCGAGTACGCCTGCGACGTGTTCCCCAGCCTCGACGCCGAGTCACCGTCTCACCGGATCGGAGTCCTCGACGGTCGCCTCGTGGCCGACATCGACAAGTACAAGGCATCGTCGTTCGCGGACGGTGTCAGCCCTGTGTAGTGGCGGTCGGGTGTCAAGCACGACGCAGCTCAGGTCATGGAGATCACCGCCGGGAAACGGGATGCACTCGATCTTGAGAGCGACCACGTCTTCCCGCTGTGCAAGTGCTCCGATCTGTTTCGCAACCGCCGGCCGACCCGCTATATGGTCATTCCCCAACTCAGCTTCGGCGAGCGCACCGAGCACCTGCGCCTCGACGCACCGAAGCTGTGGGCGTATCTCGAAGCACATGCTGACGTTCTCGACGCCCGGGGGTCGAGCATCTACAAGAAGCAGCCCTGATTCGCCGTGTTCGGGCTTGGTGACTACACGTTCGCCCCTTACAAGATCGCAATCTCGGGGCTCCACAAGGAGGTCCGGTTCGTCCTTCTCGGCCCCGTGGAGGGCAAGCCCATCGTGGTCGATGACGCCAGCTACGTCTTGGCGTTCGACGACGGACACCAAGCGGCCATGTGTTTCGCGATGCTGACCAGTCAGGCCGCGTCCGACTTGCTGGACTCACTCGTGTTCTGGGACGCCAAACGGCCGATCAGCAAGAAGCTGCTTCAGCGGATCGACCTGCTCGCGGTGGCAGAGAAGAGCGCGCCGGACTTGTTGGCGGCGTTTGCGTCTCACGCCGCCGCGGAACTCCGATTGAGTGCTCCAGAGAGTTGGCAGTCCGTCCTCGATCAACTTCGATCGTCCTGGTCAGAGTGCAACACCAAGGTGCCGCTTCCGTTCGTGGAAGCCGGTGTGGTGCCCGGGCTTAGCTGATCACGACGATTCAGCAGGCAGGACTGCTGTGCGCCAGCCCCGTTGAGCGGCCGGTGAGCGCGGCGAACAAGAGCGGGCAAGGAGACGCCCATCAGTGCGTCGGTAGGCTCTCTGGGTGCCGTCGTCCGTCTCGCGTGCCCATGTAGTGACCGTCGAGCTGGGCCAACGCGCCTATGACGCTTGTGTGGGCGCTGGAGTGCGGGACCGGCTCAGCTCGGTGGTACCCGGCGAGGCCCGCCGGGCTGCGGTCATTACCCAGCACAACGTCGGCTGGACTGTCGACAGCGGCCTCGATCAGTCGGTGTTCACGGTTGCTGATGGCGAGGAGGCCAAGTCGCTGGCCGAGGTCGAGCGGCTGTGCCGTGCATTGTCGCGAGCGGGCTTCACCCGGTCCGACGTGATCGTTGCCCTTGGCGGGGGAGTGGTCACCGACCTGGCGGGCCTGGTCGCCGCCGTCTACCACCGCGGCATCCGCTGGGTGGCGGTTCCGACGACGCTGCTAGCCCAGGTGGACGCAGCCATCGGAGGCAAGACGGGAGTCAACCTGCCGGAGGGAAAGAACCTCGTGGGCGCCTTCTGGCAGCCTCGCTCCGTGCTGTGCGACACCGACATGCTGGCCACCCTGCCGCCGCGGGAGCTGCGAAGCGGCCAGGGCGAGCTGGCTAAGTACCACTTCCTGAGCGGGCACGATCTCGACATCCTCGACATGGAGGAGCGGATCGCCGCGGCCGTGCGCATCAAGGCGGAGGTGGTGGCGGCCGACGAGCGCGAAGGGGGTCGCCGGGCCATCCTCAACTACGGCCACACGCTGGCCCACGCGGTTGAGACGGCCGGACGCTACGACCTGCGCCACGGTGAGGCGGTGGCCGTGGGTCTGGTGTACGCGGCTGAGGTGGCCATGCGGCTGGGCCGCATCGACGAAGCCCGAGTGACCGCGCACCGCCGGGTCGTGGCCGGCTACGGACTGCCGGATCGGCTGCCGGTCGTGCTCGGCGACGACGAGTTGCTGGCCCTGTTCAGCCGGGACAAGAAAGCCATCGACGGCGTCACCTTCGTGCTCGACTCGGCATCGGGTGTGGAGCCGGTCGTCGGTGTGCCCGAGAGGGTTCTGCGAGAAGCGCTGGCGGCAATCCGGTGAGCGACCCGTCGCCGGCCTCTGCCGCGTCGCCTGCCTCTGAGATCGTGCCTTCCACCGTGGCTGGCGCCTTGCGTAGCGGCCCCGCGGATAGGTTGCCACCGCCTCGCGGTGAAGCGTCGTGTTGTCCGCTCTTGTTCGTTGCGCTCACGGGCCGCTCGGGCCACGGCCTTGCTCACCGCCTCGCTCACCGCCTCGCGAGATCCTCGTGAATTGCCGCCCATCCGCTCGGCCTCTTGGCCTGCCGCCGCTGCGGGTGGACGGGCGCCTTGCTCAACTCCGGGATCGGCTGGCCACCTCGGGCGCCGACGCGGCTGTGATCGTCGAGCCTGCCAACGTCCGCTGGCTCACCGGGTTCACCGGCTCCAACGGCACTGTCGTGGTGCTCGGCTCGGGCGAGACGCTGCTCGTCACCGACTCCCGCTACGCCGAGCAGGCACCGGCGCAGCTCGCAGAGGCCGGCTGCTCAGAGGATGTGGAGGTCGTAGTGGCCCGACGGGCGGCGCAGGCGGCGGCAGGGCGGCTCGACGGTGCGGTCCGGCTCGGCTTGGAGGACAGCGTCGCCTGGGGCGAGCAGATCCTCTGGAGTGAGGCTGTCGATGCTGAGACAGTGCCGCTCACAGAAGCGGTCGAGGAGCTGCGCGCCGTCAAGGACCGAGCCGAGCTGTCTCGCATGCAGGCGGCGGCCCGGATCGCAGACGAGGCTCTGGCCGCCACCGAGCCGATGCTGTGGCCCGGGGTGACCGAGGAACAGGTCCAGCAGGCCCTCGACGACGCCATCCGCTCGGGCGGAGCATCGGGACCTGCCTACGACACGATCGTGGCCTCGGGTCCTAACAGCGCGCTTCCCCATGCCCGACCGACCGGCCGGCAGATGCAGGCCGGCGATCTGGTGATCATCGATGTCGGGGCGGTGGTGGACGGCTACCGCAGCGACATGACCCGCTCGTTCGTGCTGGGCGATCCTCGCGGGCAGACCGCGGCCATGCTTGAGGTTGTGGGCCGCAGCCAGTCGGCCGGGATCGAAGCGGTGCACCCCGGCGTCGAGGCGGGCGAGGTCGACGGCGCCTGCCGTGCCGTCATAGACGACGCCGGCATGGGCGACGCCTTCATCCACGGCTCGGGACACGGCGTCGGGCTTGACGTCCACGAACTGCCCCGGGTGGCTTCGGGGTCCACTGCGGTGCTGGAGCCCGGCAATGTGCTGACCGTGGAGCCCGGCGTGTACTTTCCCGGAGTCGGGGGCGTCAGAGTGGAGGATCTTCTGGTCGTCACCGACGACGGATGCCGCCCGCTGACGCGCTACCCGAAGACGCCTCCGGTGCCGCTGAGAGGCCGAGCGGATAGGCATCAGTCACGATGATCCTTGCGACATGTCGAGCGAGGCCGTGGCCCGAGCGGCCCGTGAGCGCAGCGAACAAGAGCGGGAAAGACACCGCTGCTCGGCGAGGCGTCGATACCGATCAGCGGTGCCGCTAGCCGCGTAGCACGACACGACGATCGCCCTCACAACTGTTCACTGCCGCGAACCACCGACCGCCACGAAGCACTCTCACGAACCGACAAGGAGCCGATGTTGCCCACCATCACCACCAACGACCTCAAGAACGGCATGACGCTGGACCTCGACGGGAACCTGTTCAGCGTGGTGGAGTTCCAGCACGTCAAGCCGGGCAAGGGTCACGCCTTCGTGCGGACCACGCTCAAGAACGCCCGCACCGGCGCGGTGGTCGACCGCACCTTCCGGGCCGGCGAGAAGGTCGAGCGAGCGACCATCGACAAGCGAGAGACGCAGTTGCTGTACCGCGAGGGCGACGACTGCGTGTTCATGGACACCGACTCCTACGACCAGATCACCGTGCCCCCGCAGGTCTTGGGCAACGCGGCACGATTCTTGGTGGAAGGATCGGTGGCAGTGATGCTGATGCACGGCGCAGAGATCGTCGGCACCGACCTGCCCGCGGCAGTGGAACTCGCCATCGCCGAGACCGAGCCGGGCATCCAGGGCGACCGGGTGTCGGGCGCCACCAAGCCGGCCACGTTGGAGACGGGGCTGGTCGTGCAGGTGCCGCTGTTCGTGTCGCCCGGTGAACGGGTCAAGGTGGACACCCGCTCCGGCACCTACATCGGCCGGGCGTGAGCGCTTCGCTATGTCGCGTTCGGTGGCGTCCGTTCCCGGCTTCGGAGCCCGTCGTGAGGCTCGCGAGGACGCTCTCGCGGTGCTCTACGAGGCCGAGATCGCGGGCGGCTCGGCCTCCGAGGCGCTGGCTCGTCGAGCGGTGCCACCGTCGGACTACGCCGTGGAGCTGGCTCTAGGCGTGGACGCCGACCGCGATGTCGTGGACGGCCTCTTGCGCAGGCACTTGGTGGCATGGCGTCTCGAGCGGCTGGCAGTGGTTGACCGGACGCTGGCCCGGATCGCAGCCTGGGAGCTGGCGCATCGAGACGACGTGCCGACGGGCGTCGTGCTGTCTGAGGCGGTCGCGCTGGCCACGCAGTACTGCAGCGCCGAGTCGCCCCGCTTCCTCAACGGGGTGCTGCGAGCGGTGGCCGACGAAGCGCGCGGCCATCAAGCGGGCGAATGAGGCGTCCTGCCGTCGTGTCCGGCGGCGCGGCGGGAGCGGGCGAAGCCGCACGCCTAGTCCTGCCGGTGAAGATCCTGTCCGGTCCGAGGACCCTGCTGAGGCCGTGGCGGGTCGAGGACGCCCCAGTACTGGCGGCGGCCTGGCGTGATCCGGAGATCACCGGCCGACTGAGAGTGCCCGAGCCCTCCGACGAGGCCGCAGCGCGGCGCTGGATCTCGCAGCGAGAGCAGGCCTGGGCCGAGGGGCGCTCGGTGGATCTGGCCGTGACCTACCGGCCGTCGGGAGCGGTGATCGGCGAGGTGGGGCTGAGCGGCCTTGACCCCGTTCGGCGGGCCGCGCTGGTCGGCTGGTGGATCGCCGAGGACTGGCGGGGCCAGGGCAGAGCCAGCGAGGCGGTCCGGCTGGTGGTGGACTGGGCGCTGTCGGACGGGCCGCTCGAAGCGGTGATGGCCGAGATTACGTCCGACAACCCTGCGTCGGTGGCCGTGGCCCGTCGAGCGGGCCTGCGCAGAGTCGACGCGCCTCGACGGGCGTCCTCGGAGCCCGAGGGCCGACCAATGCTCGTCTTCGCCCGTACCCGGGCTGGCGCGGGGTCGCCCTAGCGATGGCGCGGGCTCTCCGGCTTCATCAGCGTCAACGGTCTAGAGTCGCATCAGAGCGTCAATCGTGGCGGCCTGCCTGAAAGGGAGGGTAGGACTGTGGATCAGGTGCCCGCGACCATCAGCATGCGCGGACCGGTGGCCGTGGTAGCTGTAGACGACGGAGCGAACAACACCCTCGACATCAACGTTGTCAATTCTATGTTGAGCGCATTTCGGACCGTACAGGAGCAGGCTGGGGCTCTTGTCCTCGCGGGCCGTCCCGGCTTCTACTCCGTGGGCTTGGACATGGAGACTGTGCAGTCTGGGGGTGAGGCTGCGAGCGACTTGCTCCATGGCGGCACCGAGCTGATTCTGCGCCTCGCGGAGTTCCCCCGCCCGGTGGTGGCCGCATGCACCGGCCATGCTCTGGGGGCGGCCGCTGTCTCTCTACTGTGTTGCGATGTCCGCATCGGCGCGGCTGGCGATTTCAAGATCGGCATGGACTGGGTGTCTCGCGGCTTGCCGGTGCCGGATCTGGCGGTCGAGCTGGCCCAAGCCCGGCTGTCGCCCCGGCACATGACGCTGGCCTGCAACACCGCGAAGCTCTATTCGCCCGATGAGGCAGTCGAAGCGGGTTTCCTTGACTCCGTGACAAGCGAGGACGCGGTCGAGCAGGCCTGCGGAGTGGCTGCTGAGCTTGCCCAGCGGCTCGATCCCAGAGCGTTCGAGGTCACGCGCGAGGCCACCTGTCGCTGGCTGACGGACGCCATCCTGCGCGCCTCGGGGGATCTGTTCCGGCTGAAGCGCACTGCCCAGCAGGGCGCAGAGCGCCTCGACGGCTAGTCCACCGCCGGCTTCATCGCCCGAATCGCGACGCCCTGAGGTTGGTCCAAGCCAGGCTGAACTGCGGCCTATCCGCTCGGCCTCTACGGGCTGCTCAAGATTCCTTCGAGGTCTATGACCGGCAGATCGAAGACGTCGAAGTCGGTGTCCACGCGAGGCTCAGCGGTTCGGGCGAAGCTGCGGTAGTGCCGCCGGGCGAACCACCAGCGGCCGTCGTCGCCTCGTTCGAGACGGTCGTGGTATACGCCGAAGGCATCCGTGCGGAGCCCGTCGGACACGTTCTGGCGGACCTCCTGCATGTAGACCCGGGCTGCGGCGACGCCCCGGTCGGTGTCGATGCGCAGCACCGTGTTGAGCAGCACGAACTGGAAGAACGAGAAGCGCTCGATCTGGCGGGCTATGAACTGGCCGCACTCGGTCGGGCCCGCGAACTCGAACTTCGTGTGGCGCACGTCCACCACTATCGGGCAGTCGGGTCGCACGAGGTCGGCCATCTCGTCCCACGCCCGGCGGGTGACCACGTCGGCGTAGCGGCTCTGAACACGCTGGAGTTCCAGGTACGCCAGGGCCTCGGCCATGTCGCTATCGGGGTGTGTCGTGTGGTCCGGCGGTGGCGTCATCAGCACTCCTGGTGTGTGCGGTGATCAGAGCGAGCAGTTCGTCCAGCCGGTCGATGAGGCGGTGCGCTCCAGCGAAGCGCAACCCGTCGGCAGAGTGGTAGCCGCCTGTATAGCCGACGGCCACATCTCCAGCCCCGTCGGTTGTCTAGCCGGTCGAGCCCGTCTCACCCACCGAGCTCACCGGTTGGCGGGACGATCGATTGCTAGCGTCGGTTCATGATGCTCGGGTTGCGCCTGCTCCGTTGGTTGGTGTTGGCGGCAGTGCTCACGGCTGGGACGATGGTTGCCGATACGGGCACCGCGCATGCCTGTAGTTGCATCTTGCGGGAGCTGCCGGAGTACGCCGATGGAGTCTCGGTCGCCTTCGTCGGGCACCAACTGGAGCGGGTCGTGCACGACTACGTCGAGCACAACGGCACCGCACTGTTGTTCCGTGTGGACCGGGTGCACAAGGGCGAGGTTGGTCCCCTGATCGAGGTTCGCACCCACGCCCAGGGACCCGCTTGTGGGATCGATGTCGGCGGTCAGGGCACAGTCGGTGTCGTCGCCCGCCAGTGGCGCGGCGATCTCAATGTCAACTTGTGCGGGTCCATCGTCACGTCCGGTGAGCTGGAGGAGGTGTTTGGCGAGGGCTATCCGCCCGACGAGTCGATCCGGCTGCCGGTCTCGCCCGATCCCGAAGAGCACGCCTTCTACACTGGCCAACCGCCTGACGATGGCCCCGTGGCGTCATCGCAGCCCGATGACTCGCGCCGCGATCAGAGCCTGCTAGCGGTCTTGCTCGTCGCGGGAGCCGCGGTGCTTGCGTTCGCTGGCGCAGTCATCTGGCGCCGCCGCCGATAGTTGCGACGGGAGAATCGCTCGCTCCCGTTTCTCCAAGATCGTCTGGGCTCAATGTGCAAGCTATCCGCTAGCATATTGCAACATGAGTACGCTGTATCTGCGCAATGTTCCCGACGATGTCCTGGATCGTCTCAAGCTGCTGGCTGTGCGCGAGGGTCTCTCGGTCTCTGCGATGGCTGTGCGGGAACTGGCAGAATCAACCCGCCGGGCCGACAACGCAGCGCTGCTAGGTGGCTGGTGCCAAACTCCCGAAATGGGGGTTTTGCGGTCACAAAACCCCAGGTCAGCGACTTGCGAATTGTGGCAAATTGCCATTTAACACCAGCCACCTAGGGGACCTTCCCGACCTGGAGGTGTCCATCTCCGAGGTGCTCTCTGCGCTAGATGAGGCCGGCACCGAGGGGTGAGCGAGGTCGACATGCCGGTCACCGGTCGAGCGTCGGGCCCGCGACGGCGCCGACTGCGACTGTCGTGATCGTCGTTGCCGCCGCGGCCGCCGTCGGAGCGTTGCTGCATGACGGCGAAGCGCGCCGCTACTTGAGCACCGAACGGCTTGTCGCTCCGCACTTGGTAGACGCCGAGGTTCTCCAGATAATGCGCAGGCTGGTGGTCCGAGGGGCGGTGAACGCCCAGGTCGCCGACGGTGCGGTCCAGCAGTGGGGACAACTCGGAGTGCGACGCTTGGCGGTTCACTGGCTTACCGAGCGGATCTGGGCCCTGCGCCACAATCTCTCGGCCTACGACGCCAGCTACGTGGCCTTGGCCGAGGCGCTCAACTGCCCGCTGCTCACGACCGACGTTCGGCTGGCCGGGGCGCCGGGTCCAAGCTGTCCGATCACCCTGGTGCCCCGCTGAACCAGCCGTCTGGCCTTCAGCTTGAGTCGCGGCGGACCCTTGACGGTGGGGGTGCCAAACCTTTACCGCGCTTGCTAGTCCGGTGAGAAGAGCAGCCCGTGTTGCTGGCCCGGCGGTCCGCTGGGCGCACGGCTGACTGGGACACCGCCAGCGTGCTTGGTCTTGGTGATGTGAGGCCCGTCACGCGGCGCGCTGGCCCTGCGTAGCGTAGCTCGGGCGGTTGCCGGGCCTGGCCGGGGGAGTGGTCTGGCGATGTCTGCTGATCCGGGCCCGCTTCTGGCCGCGTGGTCAGGCAGCTCGGCCAGGTCGGACTCGCACTCCGCACGGGGCTGGCGCGGCTGACCGGGCTGCGATTGACGGGTGTCGGTCCCGCGTTCGGATGGAAGATCGTGCGTGAGTGCGTTGTCGGGCACGTGCAGGAGGGGTTGTGCGGGGGCGTGGGCGGGTCCGTAGGTCACTCGGCCGGGGGGATGGAGGGTGTGCTGGCCGTCGGGACTCTTGCGGACCTGCCAGCCGTCATAGTGGATTTTGTCGTGGCAGTCCCAGCAGGCCGGGACCATGTTCTCGAGCTTGGTGGGTCCGCCTTGTGAGACCGGTTCGATGTGGTGCGGCTGGCATATGGCCGGGTTTGCCCCGCAGTGGAAGCAGCCGCCGTAGCGGACGATGAGCAGTTGCCGTTGGGCCTCGGTGGCGGTGCGCCTCGCCTCGGTACGCCAGATCGGCTTGCCGCGGCGGTCGTAGATGACGCCGGTGAGCTTGGCGTTGCTTGTGAGTTGGTCGAGCACGGCGGTCGGCAGCCGCACGCCGTTGGGGAGCTCTGCTACGAGCTTGCCGGTGGCGTCGTCCACGTGCGCGACCACGCAGATGTCGGCGAAGGACTTTCCCTTGCCTGCGCTCGGGTTCGAGGTGAGGTTGTCGAGGGCGTCGGCCATGCACTGCGCGAAGCTGCGCCGCTCGGCACCGCTGTCGGCGGCTTGCTTCTTGTCGGCGTCGTACATGCGGCGAGCCTCAGCCTGCAGCCGGTTGCCGATCTGCCGGCCGGCAACCGGATCGAACTTGCCGTGCAGCTCAACGGTGCCGTCGTCACTGTCCCAGATCCGCACATAGCGCTTGGCTCGCAGGCGCCGATAGTCGGCTTCGCCACCATCGTCCTGGCGGTCAGCGGCCCATCGGCGGACTTCCTTGGTGAACTGCTCGGGGCGCATCGACTCGGCCTTGGAGAGCAACTCTGCGTCGGACCCGACGTCGGCGGTGCCGGTCTTCTCGATGGCCTCAGCCAGCCGCTTGGCGTTGGCGATCGACACACGCCCCTCTTCCACCGCGTCTCGTATCACCGGCACAGCCTCGATGGCCCGGGCAGTCTTGACCTGCCCCTGGGCGTCGCGTCTGGACAGGCCGACGGTGTCGGCGAGTATCTGCGTGCCGCCGTCGCCGTGGCGCTCGACCGTGGCGATCACCTTGGCAGCAGAGGTCTGGAACGCCGAGTTGGCGGTTGCGATGGCCTTGGAGACCGCCAGCGCGTCGCGCGCCTCGGCACACGACGCCGAGCCGCTGTTGACCAGCGTCAGCATCTCCTTGACGGCGGCTTCGGCCCGGCGGGCGGCTTCGATCAGCATGATGACAGCATCTCACACCGGTGTGACAATTGTCAAGCATTTACAAGTATTTTCAAGATGACTGGTAATCATGGGATAGGTGATCCAAGCCGCGAGGGGAACTTGCGGGGGTGTCTCTTGGTGGCGTGAGGTCACGCGGCGGTGACATCGATGACGACCCGGCAGCCGACAGCGTCGAGGGCCTCCTGCAGTCGGCCGATGCGGGACTGGTGGTCGGGGTCGGTCAGCTTGCGGACGGCAGACGGGCGGGTGCCGAGCCTGCGGGCCAACTCCGACTCGGTGATGTTCTGGGAGCGCATGGCCGAGTAGAGGGCGAGCTTGGCGGTCATCACGGCGGGCACGGCGATGAGCTCCTGGTCGGACGACGCAGTGCTGGGTTGGGGGATATCTCGCCGGCCGTGGACGTATCCGGCGAGCGCGGCGCCCAGGGCGTCAGCGGCGAGCCGCAGCGTCTCGGCCCGGTTCCGTCCGCCGGTGATGGCCTCGGGCACGTCGGGAAAGGCGGCGACCAACTTGCCGTCCCCGTCTGAGGCGGCTGCGCACGGGTATGCATAGATCACGTATCAGAACTCCCTGCTGTCAATATTGCGATAGTATCAATGCGGTTTCAATCATTGCTATGGTACTGTGAGCGCCTGCGGTGAAGGGATCGCTGAGAGCACCCGGGCGGGCCGAACGCCTTGGCCGTGCCTATCACAGCATCGGCCGGTTCGCCCAATGTTACAAGGCGAGTCAACCCTCTACCTTGTACAATGATCTCATGCCAAGCACCGGGGATTTGAAAGTGTCGGCCCGCGGCCAGATGAGCCTGCCCGCGGCTGCTCGTCGCCGATGGGGGCTCAAGGACGGGGGAGAGATCGCATACCTGGATCTCGGCGACTCCGTGTTGCTCGTCCCTGGGGCTATCGAGAGCCTGCGCCGCGAGCTCCTGGAGTCCCTCACCGACGAGGACTGGGCGAGAGCCCGAACCGGGTTCGGCGACCCCGACCTGGCCACCGAGTGACGCAACTTGTCGACGACCAGCTCCTGGGCGAGCTGCTCCTGGGCGGCAATCCGCCGCGGCCCGACGAGAGGGTCCACACAACCGGGTATTGGTACGTCCGGCTTTGCCAGGCGGTTCTTCGCGCGTCCGAGCGCACCGGCGCGCTCTCGCGACCGTTTGCTGGCCAGTCTCCGGCGATCCGGGAGCGAGCGATCAGGAGGCTGGTAGAGCTGCCCGACGAGATCGGACTTGAGAGTCTGAGGACACTGGCGCCTCTGATCGGACACCTGCGCCTCCGATACCGTCTCAACGCCCTCGGCACCGAGGCGCTTGCGGCTGCCGTCCACTTGGAGGCCATTGTCTTCCTGTCGGCTCCGTCCCCGCTGCTCGAACAAGCGCTGCGGGCTGAGGGACTGCCCGTCGAGGTGACCGGATAGCGCCGCCAAATACGAGGTCACAGAGCCCATTCGCGACATGCGCGCGTCTTGCCGAAGCCGGTGATACCGTCGCCTCCCGACCGTGAAACGGGTCCGGTGAGGCCCGAACGGGAAGGACAGCATGGCCGAAAGAGAACGCCGCTTCACGGTGCCCCACACCAACGGCACGTTCCGGTCACGCAGCCAGGTGATGAGCGCCGACGACGTGGACCGTGCCATCCGTCGCATGACCCACGAGGTGATCGAGCGCAACCACGGAGCCGGGGGGCTGGTCGTGATCGGTCTGCAGACCGGCGGCGTTCCTATCGCCCGCCGCATCGCCGAAACTCTGACCGAGATAGAGGGCTCCGAGGTGCCGGTCGGCTCCCTCGATGTGGCCCTGCACCGCGACGACATCGGCCTGCGGCCCGTACTGCCGCAAGCGGAGACCCACATCCCGGTGAACCTCGACCAGCGGGTGGTGGTGCTCGTCGACGACGTGCTGTTCACGGGCCGGACCGTGCGGGCCGCGCTCGACGCCCTGCACACGTGGGGTCGCCCCAGCGCCGTGCAACTGGCGGTGATGGTGGACCGCGGCCACCGGGAGCTGCCCATCCGGCCTGACTACGTCGGCAAGAACCTCCCGACCAGCCGGGAGGAGATGGTGGACGTGCAATCCGACGGTGTTCACATCGGGGAGTTGGTGTGATGCCCGCCGCGCCGCAACACCGCCACCTGCTCTCGATCGCGGATCTGGAGCGTGGTGACCTCGAGCGCATTCTCGATCTCACCGACTCGTTCGCCGAGGTGAGCCAGCGCCGCATCCCCAGAGTGCCGGCCCTGCGGGGCAAGACCGTCGTGTGGCTGTTCTACGAGGACAGCACCCGCACCCGGCTGTCGTTCGAGGCCGCAGCCAAGCAGCTCTCCGCCGACACCGTGAACTTCTCCGTCGGATCCTCGTCGGTCAACAAGGGCGAGTCGGTGCGCGACACCGTGCAGACGATCGAGGCCATGGGCATCGACGCCATCGTGGTGCGCCACTCATGCGCGGGCGTGCCACACCGCGTGGCCGAATGGATCGACGCCTCGGTCATCAATGCGGGAGACGGCAGTCACGAGCATCCCACCCAGGCGCTGCTCGACCTGTACACCGCCCGCACGCACCTCGGGGGTCTCGATGGGGCCCGCGTGGCCATTGTCGGCGACATCCGCCACTCGCGTGTCGCCCGCTCCGACGTGCTCGGGTTCACAGCCATGGGCGCGGAGGTCACGCTGGTTGCGCCCCGTCCTCTGCTGCCGTCCAGCCTCGAGGGATGGCCCGTCGACGTCACCCACGACTTCGACTCGGTCCTCGGCGACATCGACATCTGCTACCTGCTCCGGATGCAGTTGGAGCGCGAGGCTGGAGCGTCGGTGCCTTCGCTGCGCGAGTTCCGGGCCGAGTACGGCCTTGATTCGGCCCGGGCCGACCGGCTCCGCGACGGCGCCTTGATCATGCACCCCGGCCCCATGAACCGCGGGGTGGAGATCGACGGCGACGTGGCCGACCGGCCCAATGCGGTGATCACCGAGCAGGTCTCCAACGGCGTGGCGGTGCGCATGGCCGTGCTCTTCTTGCTGCTTGGCTCGGGCCTGGACCTCGCCGAAGGCACCAGGATGATGGCGGCGTGAGGGCGATGGGCGTCGACGATGGTGCGCGTCATGGATGATGGCGGCGTGGGGGCCGGGCTGGTTGTGCGGCGCGCCGGATTCGCCCCCTGCGGCACCGGGCCGGAGGCCCAGTGAGCGCCCGACTTGCCGCGGTTCCGCCCGGCGGCACTGTCGCCATAAGGGGCGGGACCGTGGTGGACTCTGCCGGCACCCGTCGCGCCGACGTGCTGGTCGGCGACGGGCGGGTGATCGCGGTCAGTCCCGCAGCCGGCTCCGACCACATCGACAGCGACCGCACTCTCAACGCGTCCGGCTGCGTCGTGGCTCCGGGACTCGTCGATCTGCACGCCCATCTTCGCCAGCCCGGTCGGGAGGACGCCGAGACCGTCGAGACCGGTGCCCGGGGCGCGGCCATGGGCGGCTTCACCGCGGTGGTCGCCATGCCCAATACCGAGCCGGCCATCGACTGCGCAGCGGTGGCCCGCGAGGTGCAGGACCTCAGCATCGGAGCCTGCTGTGACGTGTACCCGTCGGCGGCCATCACGGTGGGTCGACGGGGCATCGACCTCGTGCCCATGGCCGAGCTGGTCCGCCTCGGAGTGCGGATTTTCACCGACGACGGTTGCGGCGTGCAGGACGCGCGCGTAATGAGGCGTGCCCTCGAGTACGCGGCCGGACTCGATCACCTCATGGGCGGCCACAGCGTGGTCGTGGCCCAGCACTGCGACGTGTCCGAACTCAGTGCCGGCGGTCATATGCACGAAGGGGCCTGGTCGAGCCGGCTCGGCTTGGGCGGACAGCCGTCGGAGGCCGAGGAGCTGATGGTCATGCGGGATATCGCCCTGTCCCGTCTCACCGGGTCCAGGGTTCACTTCCTGCACCTGTCCACGGCCGGGTCGGTGGCCATGGTACGGGCCGCCAAGGAAGCGGGCCTGCCCGTGTCGGCTGAGGCCGCGCCCCATCACTTCACCCTCACAGACGCCTGCTGCGCCGACTATGACACCGTGTTCAAGGTCCATCCGCCACTGCGCACCGATGCTGATGTGGCCGCGGTCCGGACCGGGCTGGCCGACGGCACCATCGACGCCATCGCCACCGATCACGCGCCCCACACCAGTGCCGACAAGGAGAGGCCCTTCGACGCCGCGCCCCCCGGCATGCTGGGTCTGGAAACCGCGTTGGCCCTAGCCCTGACCGAGCTGGAGCTCCCCATCGAGCAGGTATTGGCCCTTATGTCGTGGCAGCCCGCCGCCATCGCAGGCATCGACGACCGCCACGGACGGCCCGTAGCGCCGGGAGAGCCTGCCAACCTGTGTGTGATCGACCCGCACCAGGCCTGGACGGTGTCGGGGGTTGCCATGGCCAGCCCCAGTCGCAACACCCCATACGAGGGGCGGGAGCTGCGGGGTCGGGTCCGCCACACCCTGCTGGCCGCCGAGCCGGTCGTGATCGACGGCGAGCCCCAGCGATGAAGTCAGCCGGCGCGATCCCGCAGCCCGCGCCCGCGACCTCTGCTGAGCCCACCGCAGCTCTGCTCGTGCTGTGCGACGGAGAGGTCTTCGAGGGCGAGGCCATCGGAGCCGCGGGGACTCCGATCGCCTCGGGTGAGGTCGTCTTCAACACGGTGATGAGCGGGTACCAGGAGGTTATCTCCGACCCCTCCTACGCGGGCCAGATCATCACCTTCACCTATCCCCACATCGGCAACTACGGCACCAACGGCGCCGACTCCGAATCGGGCCGGCCCCACTGCCGGGGAGTGATCGTGCGCGACCTGGCCCGTCGCCACAGCAACTGGCGGGCAACAGGCAGCCTGGATGACTTCCTGCGCCGCCACGGCATAGGTGGCATCAGCGGGATCGACACCCGCCGCCTCACCCGCCATATCCGCGACGCGGGTGCCATGCCCGGCGCGTTCGGCACGGCGGACGAGGCGACGCTGCTGGCCGCGGCCCGATCTGAGCCCGGCACCAGCGGCGTGGACCTCGTCGGCGAGGTCACCACCGCGGAGCCCTACACCGCAGGCACAGGCCCGCGCCGCGTCGTTGCCTACGACCTGGGCATCAAGTCCACGATCCTGAGCTGCCTGGGCGAGCTGGCCACCGTGACCGTGGTGCCCGCCCACACCCCGGCGGCCGACGTGCTCGCCCGTGAGCCTGACGGCGTGTTCTTAAGCAACGGGCCGGGCGATCCCGAACTGGCCGCCCCGGCCATCGAGGCGCTGCGCACCCTCATCGGCACGGTCCCCGTCTTCGGCATCTGCCTCGGCCATCAACTGCTCGCTCTGGCTCTGGGCGGACGCACTTTCAAGATGCGCTTCGGCCACCACGGGGGCAATGTGCCTGTTCGGTGCACCGCCACCGGGCGCATCGAGATCACCAGCCAGAACCACAACTTCGCGGTGGAGTCCGGGTCGGTGCCGGGGGTGACCGAGACCCACGTCTGCCTCAACGACAGCGCCTTGGAGGGGCTGTGCGTCGACGGTACCGACGCCTTCGGCGTGCAGTACCACCCCGAGGCCAGTCCGGGCCCCCATGACGCACGCCATCATTTTGCTGCCTTCGCAGAGATGATGGACCGCCGCCATGCCCCGGTGTGACGAGACAACGGGCGGATGCAATGCCCCGGTGTGACGAGACAACGGGCGGATGCCGTGCCCCGGCGCGACGAGATGACGGGCGGATGCCGTGCCCCGGCGCGACGAGATGACGGGCGGATGCCCTGCCCCGGCGTGACGCGATGACGGGCGGATGCAATGCCCCGGCGTGACGACATCGAGTCGATCCTCATAATCGGCTCTGGACCCATCGTCATCGGCCAAGCCTGCGAGTTCGACTACTCGGGCACGCAGGCCTGCCGGGTGCTGCGGGCCGAGGGCTACCGGGTGATCCTGGTCAACTCCAACCCGGCCACGATCATGACCGACCCCGAGGTGGCCGACGCCACCTACGTGGAACCCCTCGACGCGGCGGTGCTGGCTCGCATCGTGGAACGGGAACGACCCGACGCCCTGCTGCCCACGCTCGGGGGCCAGACCGGGTTGAACCTGGCCATGGAGCTCGTCGCCGACGGCGTGCTGAAGGCCAACGGAACCGAGCTGATCGGTGCCGATGCTGCCGGTATCGCCACCGCCGAGGACCGCCATCTCTTCAAGCAGGCGATGCTCGAGATCGGCCTGGATGTGCCCCGCTCGGGGATCGCAAAGGACATGGAACAGGCCCGCGAGGTGCTGCGGTCGGTGGGACTTCCGGTGATTGTTCGCCCCGCCTACATCCTGGGCGGCCGCGGCGCCGGCATCGCGGCCACCGCCGAAGAGTTCGAGCATGTCGCCGCAGTCGGCCTGGACGCCAGCCCGATCTCTGAGATCCTGGTCGAGGAGTCGATCGTGGGTTGGAAGGAGTTCGAACTGGAGGTGATGCGCGACCGCGCCGACAACTGCGTGGTGGTCTGCTCCATCGAGAATGTCGACCCGATGGGGGTGCACACCGGCGACTCCATCACCGTCGCTCCGGCTCAGACTCTCAGCGACCCCGAATACCAGCAGATGCGCAACGCCGCCTTCGCCGTGCTGCGCCGGGTGGGGGTCGAGACCGGCGGGTCCAACGTGCAGTTCGCGGTGGACCCGGCCACGGGCCGCCAGGTGGTGATCGAGATGAACCCGAGGGTGAGTCGGTCGTCGGCCCTGGCGTCCAAAGCCACCGGTTTCCCGATCGCCAAGATCGCGGCCCGCCTCGCGGTGGGCTACACGCTCGACGAGATCCCCAACGACATAACCGAGGTGACCCCGGCATCGTTCGAGCCGACCCTGGACTACGTAGTCACCAAGATTCCCCGCTGGGCCTTCGAGAAGTTCCAGAGGGCCTCGGGCGTGCTGGGCACCTCGATGCAGTCCGTGGGCGAGGTGATGGCCATCGGCCGCACGTTCTGTGAGTCGTTGCAGAAGGGACTGCGCTCTCTGGAGCAGGGTCGCCTGGGGCTCAATGCCGATCCCGCGGAGGCAGCCCTGGACCGCCTCGGTGACGCCGAGCTGCTGGCCGCGGCGGCCGTCCCCACGCCGGAGCGGATCTTCCAGATCGAGGCTCTGCTGCGTCGGGGTGCTTCGATCGATGCCGTGTCGGGGGCCACCGGCGTCGACCCCTGGTTCCTCGACCAGATCTCCCGCATCTGCGAGGAGCGGCAGGTGCTCGAGGCCGCCCAGCCGCATTCGATGACCCGGGCCGGATGGCGCCGGGCCAAGCGGCTCGGGTTCTCCGACGCCCAACTGGCCCACCTGTGGGGCACTCATCCCGATGAGATTCGTGCGCTCAGAGAAAGTGCGGGAGTGCTGCCCACCTTCAAGACGGTCGACACCTGCGCAGCCGAGTTCGAGGCGACCACGCCGTACCACTACTCCACCTACGAGGACACGGACGAGATCCGGCCCGCGAGCAAGCCCCGCGTCGTGATCTGCGGATCGGGGCCGAACCGCATCGGGCAGGGCATCGAGTTCGACTACTGCTGCGTCCACGCGGGGCAGGCCCTGAGGTCGGCCGGATATGAGACGGTGATGGTGAACTGCAACCCTGAGACCGTCTCCACCGACTACGACACCAACGACCGGCTCTACTTCGAGCCGCTCACCGCGGAGGACGTGGCCAATGTGATCTCGGCCGAGGATCCCGTCGGAGTGATCGTGTCGCTCGGGGGTCAGACGCCGCTGGCACTGTCAGGCCGGCTGCCCGCAGAGCTGGTGCTGGGCACCTCGCCCGCCTCGATCGACCTGGCTGAGGACCGCGAGCGCTGGAACTCGCTGTGCGCCCGTCTCGGCGTCCCCCAACCGCCGGGCGGCACGGCCACAAGCCTTCTGGAGGCCCGGCAGGTGGCGAACCGGATCGGCTATCCCGCGCTGGTGCGGCCCTCCTACGTGCTCGGCGGTCGGGCCATGGCCATCGTGTACGACGACGAGGAGCTCGCCACCGCCATCGACGAGCTCTCCGACTTCGGCTCTCTGGGCCGGGAAGGGGGCCCGGCGTCGGAGCGCCCCGTGCTGGTGGACCGGTTCCTGGAGGATGCGACCGAGGTGGACGTGGACGCGGTGCGAGACCGTACCGGCGAGGTGCAGATCGGCGCGGTGATGGAGCATGTCGAGGAGGCTGGTGTCCATTCCGGGGACTCGGCGTGCACGATCCCGCCCACCACGCTGGGCGACGATGTGGTCGCGGTCATCTGCGACTACACCCGCCGCATCGCGGAGGAGCTGGATGTGAAGGGCCTGCTGAACGTCCAATTCGCGGTCAAACGGAACGGAAACGGCGCAGCCGCGGGCGAGGTGTTCGTGATCGAGGCCAACCCGAGGGCATCGCGCACGGTGCCGTTCGTGGCCAAGGCCACCGGAGTTCCGCTGGCCATGGCGGCGGCCCGCCTGATGGTCGGAGCGACGCTGGCCGAGCTACGGGCCGAAGGGATGCTGCCACCGCCCGAATCGGGCCCCCCCACGACCCGAGACTACGTGGCGGTCAAGGAGGTGGTGCTGCCGTTCGACCGCTTCCCCGAGGCCGACGCCGTGCTCGGTCCCGAGATGCGCTCCACCGGCGAGGTGATGGCGATCGATGCCACTCCGGGACTCGCCTTCGTGAAGGCCCAGTTGGCTGCAGGCACGCGTCTCCCCCATGAAGGCACCGTGTTCATGTCCATGGCCGACCGCGACAAGGAGCTGGGCTTGCGGGCCGCTCGGATCCTCCACGAGCTGGGCTATGACCTGGCTGCCACCTCGGGCACTGCGAAGTGTCTGCGCCGAGGGGGCGTGCCCGTGGCCGTCGAGGTGGCCAAACTGGCCGACGACGAGGGCCGCCACGCGGTGGATCTGATCGAGGCCGGAGAGGTTCAGCTGGTGGTCAACTCGCCCCGGGGACGTGGCCCGCGCGCCGACGGAGAGCACATCCGATCCGCGGCCGGCCGCGCCGGGCTGCCCCTGGTTACCACTGGGGCTGCCGCGCTGGCCGCAGCCGACGGCTTGAGGGACCTGCGGCACCGCAGCCCGACCCTGCGCAGCCTCCAAGAGTACCACTGCAGCCCGGCGAGTTCGGCCTCTGGACCATGACCGATGTGACGACGAGCGTCGGCCGGGTCGTGCTGCGGGCTCCGGTGATGACCGCGTCGGGCACGTCGGGCCATGGCGCCGAACTGGCATCGTACGGCCGGCTCAGCGATCTTGGAGCAGTGGTGGTCAAATCGCTGAGTGACAAGCCCTGGCCGGGCAATCCGGCGCCCCGCCTGCACCCGCTGCGCGATGCTGCCGCGGGGATGATCAACAGCGTGGGGCTGCAGGGTCCGGGCACCGCCGCTTGGCTCGACGAGGATCTGCCCGCTCTCGTCGACACCGGTGCCGACGTGGTGGCCAGCATCTGGGGCGACACCGTGGACGCGTACCGCCGAGCGGCCGATTCGCTGGCGGCGGCTCCTCCCCAGGTCGTCGCGGTAGAAGTGAACGTGTCCTGCCCCAACACCGAGGACGGCATGCGCATGTTCGCGCACTCCGTCGAAGCGACCACCGCAGCACTGGCCGCGACGGCAGGGTGCGGCCGGCCGCGCTGGGCCAAGCTGAGTCCCAACACGCCTGAACTGGTCGCGGTGGCCACGGCCGCGGTGGATGGAGGCGCTGAAGCGGTGGTGCTCACGAACACCCTGGCCGGCCTGGTCATCGACATCGAGGCGCGGCGCCCGGTCCTCGGCGGGATTCACGGCGGTGTGAGCGGAGCCGCGCTGCACCCCGTGGCGGTGCGGGCCGTGTACGACGTGCGGGGAGCGCTGCCGGAGGTGTCCATCGTCGGTGTTGGCGGGGTGGCCGGCGGCGCTGACGCAGTCGAGATGCTGCTGGCCGGCGCGTCGGCGGTCCAGGTGGGCACGGCCATCTTCGCCGATCCTCGTGCGCCTTGGCGGGTTCTCCAGGAACTGCGGGCGTGGTGTCAAGATGCGGGCGTGCAAAGACTGGACGAGCTGATTGGAGCAGCCCATGGATGAATCGATGTCTGCGCCCGAGGGTGATGGAGGCGCCTACCGGGGCGGGGAAGTTCGTGACCGGCTCGCGCTGGCGCTCGATGTCGACGACTTGGTGGCGGCCTCCCGCCTGGCCCGGGCCCTCGTCGGACACTTCCGCGTCGCGAAGATCGGATTGGAGCTCTACACGGCTGCGGGACCCGAGGCGATCGGGGCCATGATCGACCTCGGCTACGACGTGTTCTGCGACCTCAAGCTCCACGACATACCCACCACGGTGGCCCGGGCGGCCCGAGTGGTGGGGGAGTTGGGCGTGTCGTACCTGACGGTTCACGCCGCGGGCGGGGTCGAGATGCTCCGGGCCGGAGCGGAGGGCCTGGCCGAAGGCGCGACCCGCCCGGTCGGGGTGCTGGCGGTGACCGTGTTGACGAGCGACGCAGAGGTCGCGGCCACCCGCGACCTGGTGGCCCGGCGTATGGAACTGGCCTTCGAGGCCGGCTGCGCGGGCGTGGTATGCGCAGCCCCTGATCTGACCGCAACCCGTCACGTCCGTCCCGAGCTTCTCAGGGCCGTTCCCGGAATCCGTCTGGCAGGCGAGTCGGTGGACGACCAGCGGCGCGTGGCTTCACCCGTTCAGGCTCTGGCCGCGGGTGCGGATCTGCTGGTTGTGGGCAGGCCGGTGACCCGCGCCGCTGATCCCGTCGAGGCCGCCGAGCGCCTGCACCGCAGCCTCCAGCCGTGAGTTCCAGAGGCCGAGCGGTAGGCACAGTTCACGAGGGTCTCTCGCAAGGCGCTGAACGAGCCCCCCCGCGGCCGGAGCGGCCCGTGAGCGCAGCGAGCAGGAGCGGACACAAGATCCCGGAGCGGCCCGTGAGCGCAGCGAGCAGGAGCGGACACAAGATCCCGGAGCGGCCCGTGAGCGCAGCGAACAAGAGCGGGAGACGGGATGCTTCACCGCGAGTTGGTCACCCATCCGCGCTGCCAACTTGACAGAATGGTGGCACAGCCGGGTTCATTCGGCTAATCTCGCCGCCTATGGCTCAACCGTTTTCCATTTCCGATGAAGTCCGGCGAGCAGCACTAGTCAAGGCTGCCGCGGTTCGCCGCGAGCGTGCAGAGCTGCGCGGCCAACTCAAGGCCGGTGACATCTCACTCGCCGATCTGCTCGACCGGGTGGGCGACGACACCGTCGGCAAGATGAAGGTCCTGTCCGTGCTCGAGTCCCTGCCCGGTGTGGGCAAGGTCAAGGCTCGCAGGACGATGGAGGGGATCGGGATTTCCGAGAACCGCCGCCTGCGCGGCCTCGGCAGCAGGCAGCGCGGTCAACTGCTTGACACTTTCGGCTGACTAGCACCGGGTCGGTAGCCTCGCGGGGTGACCTCCCTCGAGGGCCGTTCGGTTGTCATCGTCTCCGGGCCGGGAGGCGTCGGTAAAGGCACGATCGTCGAGCAGTTGCTGGCTCGTGATCCTTGGCTCTGGCTGTCTCGGTCGTGGACGACCCGACCTCGCCGGACAACAGAGTCGGCCGAGGCCTACCGCTTCGTCGACCGTGCCACGTTCGAGGCCGCGATCGATCACGGCGGCTTCCTGGAGTGGGTCGAGTTCCTCGACTACCTGCAGGGCACGCCGGTTCCCGACCCTCCCGAGGGAGCGGACGTCCTGCTTGAGATCGACGTCCGGGGAGGACGGCAGGTCGTGGAGCTAGTGCCCGACGCCGTGCTGGTGTTCGTGGATGCTCCCAGCCCCGAGCATCAGCGGGAGCGACTCGAGAACCGGGGCGACGATGCGGCCACGGTCGCCCTCCGCATGAGCAAGACCGCCTCGGAACGGGCCGAAGCCCGTGAGATGGGCTACGAGATAGTGGTGAACGATGAGGTGGGCCGGGCTGTCGAGGCCGTCGAGAGCCTGATTGCAGAGGACCGCGGGCGCCGCCGCTAACGTTGAGCTACAGGTTCGCGACGCTGAATCCATCGTCGGCAACTCTTAGAGGCCGAGCGGGTAGGCGCGAATCACCAGGCGACTCCGCAGGGCGCTCAGCGAGGCCGTGGCCCAAGCGGCCCGTGAGCGCAGCGAACAAGAGCGGGAGACACAACGCTGTACCGCGAAGCGGTGCCACCTACCCGCGTTGTCTGTGAGTGCGGCTGGTAGCGTGAAGCTCCCTCAGTCGGCAGATCCAGCGGAGCGCGCCATGGCTCACAGCTACGACACACTCATGACCCCGGCCATCGAGGATCTCCTCGAGCGGACCGAATCTAAGTTCATTCTTGTGACACTTGCAGCAATGAGATGTCGTGAAATAACCAATTACAAGCTCGGCAGTAGCATTGGTGCCGCGGTTCCCCCCCAAGTCATCGCCGAAGAGTCCGCGAAGTATCTATCGATTGCCCTTGAGGAGATCGCAGCGGGCAAGATCGAGGCGGCCGAAGCCGACCCCGACGCCGACGAGCTGGCCGGCTCCTCCGAGGGCGCTCACCTACTGGACGTCAGCGACCCCAAGCAGGGTGTGCCTGCCGCCGAGTCCCGCGACCCCGCCGGCGACGTCGGCGCCTGACCGGCGCAGGATGAGCGCGCCCAATCGCTCGCAGGTTGCGGGAATGCCCGACGCGAACGCTGCAACCCGGCGCACAGCTACGTCATGAGCACACTCAGAGGCCGACGCATCGTGCTCGGCGTGACCGGCGGTATCGCGGCCTACAAGGCGGCGGAGGTGTGCCGGCGGCTGGTCGGCGACGGGGCCCACGTCGTGCCCGTGCTCACGGCGGGCGCGCTGCGGATGGTGGGGGAGACGACGTTCTCGGCCCTTGCATCGCAGCCGGCAGTCACGTCGCTGTGGAACGAGCCCTCCTCAGCCATCCCCCACACGGCTCTGGGCCAGCAGGCCGACGCGGTGGTCGTGTGCCCTGCTACGGCCCGGCTGATCTCGGATCTTCGCACGGGCCGCTCCGGTGATGTCCTCACGGCCACGCTGCTCGCCACTCGGGCACCGGTCATCGTTGCTCCTGCCATGCACACCGAGATGTGGGAGCAGCCGTCGGTGCAGGACAACATCGCCGTGCTGGCCGAGCGGGGAGTGACCATCGTGGGGCCGGTGGAGGGCCCGCTCGCGGGCGGTGACATCGGATCGGGCCGCATGGCGGAGCCGGACGAGATCGTGGCCGCGGTCGAGGCTGCGCTTACTCCTCAGGATCTGATCGGCCGTCGGGTGCTCATTACCTCCGGCGGAACCCGGGAGCCGATCGACGCGGTGCGTTTCGTGGGCAATCGCTCGTCAGGCAAGCAGGGCGCGGCTGTGGCCGAAGAGGCCGCGGCCCGCGGCGCTGAGATTGTGCTCGTCACCACCGAACCCGAGCGTGCTCCCGCAGCGGCTCGCGTGGTGTCGGTCGAGACGGCCGCAGAGATGGCCGCCGCGGTAGAGCTCGAGGCAGCCCGCGCGGATGCGGTGGTGATGGCGGCCGCCGTGGCCGACTTCCGTCCCGCGAGCCCCTCGGGCACCAAACTCAAGAAGGGTCAGGGTGTGCCCACGCTGAAGTTGGAGCCCACAGCCGACATCTTGGCGTCGCTGGGTGCCTGCAAGCCGCCCGGGCAGGTGCTGGTGGGCTTCGCCGCGGAGACCGAGGACCTGGAGGGCAACGCCCTCAACAAGCTGCGTAGCAAGAACCTCGACGTGATCGTGGCCAACGACGTGTCCAAAGAGCAGGCCGGCTTCGGTCATGACACCAACGAGATCGTGATGTTCACCGCCGACGGCACACGCCACCACGTCCCCTTGACCACCAAGCGTGAGGCCGCACGGGCCGTGATCGACAAGGTGGTCGCGCTCCTGGCGCGTCCTGCAGCCGACATCAGTGAGGGCATCGGTGACCAGAGCCGGCCCTACGGCCGGGACCGCTAGGACAGCCGGAGATCGCCTTGAGCCGCTGGGCCTTCACCTCCGAGTCGGTTAGCGAGGCCCATCCCGACAAGCTGGCCGACCAGATCTCAGACGCCATCCTCGACGCTCTGCTCGACGCCGACCCCAACAGCCGCGTCGCCTGCGAGACGCTGGTAACCACCGGTCTGGCGGTAGTCGCGGGCGAGATCCGCACCGAGGCCTACGTGGAGATCCCGAGCATCGTGCGCCGAACGATCTGCGCCGCGGGATACGACAATGCCGTCTTCGGATTCGACGGCAACACCTGCGCGGTGATGGTCGCCATCGACGACCAGTCGCCGGACCTAGTCCATGGCGTGGGCGAGGGCGCCGGTGACCAGGGGATGATGTTCGGCTACGCCTGCGACGAGACCGATGTGCTGATGCCTCTGCCGATCCATCTCGCCCACCGGCTGGCCGAGCGCCACGCCGAGGTGCGTCGGGCCGGCACGATCCCGTACCTGCGGCCCGACGCGAAGACGCAGGTGACCCTGGAGTACGAGGGCAGCCGCCCGGTTCGCCTGCGGACCGTGCTGGTGTCCACGCAGCACCGCGATGGCATCGACCGCGACCGGATGATCCTCCCCGACGTCACCGAGCAGATCATCGAGCCGGTCATCGGCGAGCAGTTCGCCGACGACGACTACGAGGTGATCGTCAACCCGTCGGGCCGGTTCGTGATCGGAGGACCGCAGGGCGATGCCGGCTTGACCGGTCGCAAGGTCATCGTCGACACCTATGGGGGCATGGCCCGCCACGGCGGCGGCGCCTTCTCGGGCAAGGATCCCTCCAAGGTGGACCGCTCTGGCGCGTACGCGGCCCGCTGGGTGGCCAAGCACATCGTTGCCGCGGGTGCAGCCTCGCGCTGCGAACTTCAGGTGGCCTACGCCATAGGCATGGCCGAGCCGGTGTCGCTGATGGTAGAAACCTTCGGCACCGAGACCGTGGACCGGGCCCGGATCGTGAAGGCCGTTCAGGATGTGTTCGACCTGCGCCCCGCCGCCATCGTGCGGGACCTCGGCCTGCGCAAGCCCATCTACACGCCGACCGCCTCCTACGGCCACTTCGGCCGGCCCAGCCGCGACGGGCTGTTCACTTGGGAGAGCACCGACCGCCTGGACGACCTCAAGTCGGCGCTCGGCCTCTGAGAGCGGGCGCGGGCAAGTGACCGCCTCGCGGGGAAGCATCGTGTTTCCCGCTCTTGCTCGCTGCGCTCACGGGCCGCTCGGGCGCGTTTCCTTCTCTTGTTCGTTGCGCTCGCGGGCCGCTCCGGCCGCGGGGCCTCGCTCAGCGCCTTGCAAGACCCCCGTGTGAACTGCGGCCGATCCGCCCGGCCTCTGAGCCCCGGCGTCCAGGGAATGCTCTCTTTCGAGGAGTCGCCCGAGGAGCCGGCAGCGCCCATCGCGGATGCTTCCGATCTGGTCGAGGACGCGGCGGAGACGCTGGTCGTTCGGGTTCTGCCCGATGTGGTGCGCCTCGAAAGGACGTTCGACTATGCCGTTCCCGGCGCCTGGCACGCCGACGGCCGCGCCGATCGGCTGGCGGTTGGCTCGATCGTGCGCATCACTCTGGGCGGTCGTCGCCTGCGGGGCTGGGTCACCGAGGTGGGTGTCGATCCGCCGCCGGGCGTAGAGCTTCAGCCCCTGGCTCAGCTCACCGGCATGGGTCCCCCCGCGGATGTGGTGAGCCTGGCCGGCTGGGTCGCCTGGCGATGGGCGGGGCGGACGGTGTCGCTGCTGCGCACCGCGTCCCCGCCCCGCGTGGTCGCCCGCCCGGCACCGGCTCGGCCCGTAGCCGCGGTCGCCGCGGCCGGATCGCCCCAGCCCTACGACGATCTGTTCGAGCGTCCCGGTGCAGTGGCCATGGTCGGTCCGGCGTCGCCGCGGCGGGCTTTCAGCCGCGACGATCTGTTCGAGCGTCCCGGTGCGGTTGCCGTGCTGCGGTGCCCGCCCGCCGACCGCGGCATGGCGGTGGCCCGGGCTGCGGCCCGGCGGGGCGACGCGCTGATCGTTGTGCCCGGTCTTGCCGACGCCAGGCGCGTCGCAGCCGACTTGAGGCGTCAGGGAGTGCGAGTCGCGCTGGGATCCGATGACTGGGCCCAGGCCGCGGCTGGCGCGACGGTGGTCGGCACCCGAACAGCGGTGTGGATGCCCATGCCGCGCCTGGCCGCGGTGGTCGTGCTCGACGAGCACGCCGAGAGCCTCCAGAGCGAGCAGGCTCCGACGTGGCACGCCCGCGATGTGGCCTTGGAGCGCGCCCGGCGAGCTGGAGCGCCCGTCGTGCTGACATCACCCGTTCCGACGCTGGAGGCTTTGGAGGCCAGCGAGTTGCGGACGGTCGACCGGGCTGTTGAACGCGACGGCTGGCCTGCGGTCGAGGTGCTGGACCGCAGGCTCGACGATCCGGTGCGGGGCGGATTGTTCGCCGAGGGTCTGCGCGATCGCCTGATCGCCGCCCGGGGCAGGGTGGCGGTGGTGCTCAACCGCAAGGGCCGCGGGCGGCTCTTGGCCTGCAAGACCTGCGGCGAGCTGGCCCGCACCTCGGACGGACGTGTGCCGATGCGGCTCGTAGGCGACGAGTTGGTCGCGGCAGACGGCAGCGAGCACCGGCCGGTGGTGTGCGCCCAATGCGGCTCGACAGTGCTGCGCAACCTGCGCATGGGTGTCACCCGGGCCCGCGAGGAGCTGGCCGCGCTGACCGGCGAACCGGTGGGGGAGGCGACTTCCGAGGCGGGTGCGCTCGGTGCCGAGCGCATCGTGGTCGGCACCGAGGCAGTGCTGTGGCGGCTGGAGTCGGCGGCCGCGGTGGTGTTCCTGGACTTTGACCAGGAGCTGTTGGCGCCCCGCCAGCGAGCTGCGGAGCAGGCATTGGCCCTGCTGGCCTCAGGCGCCCGGCTGTCAGGCGGGCGCCGAGGCGGAGGACGCCTGGTGGTTCAGACCCGCCAGCCCGATCATCCGGTCGTTCAGGCCGCGGTGAGGGCCGACCCATCCATCGTGGCCGTCATCGAGCAGGACCGCCGCCGGGAGCTGGGCCTTCCTCCCTATGGTGCCCAGGCCAAGGTTTCCGGACCGGGAGCGGCTGCTTTCATTGGGGCGCTACGAGAAGCCGCGGGGATCGCCGGGGCCGAGCCCGGCACCGAGGTTGGCGTCAGAGGCCCCCGCGACGGGGAGTTCCTGCTGCGTGCCCGGAGCCGCGAGCCCCTTCTCGACCTGCTGGCCCGCACTCCCCGCCCGGCCGAGCGCCTGCGGCTGGAGGTGGACCCGCTAAGGGTCTGAGTCGCTCGAAGCACCCTGTCCGCGCCTGGGAAGCCCGGCTTCAGCGAAATTGACTTAGTTATCCCCATCTAGTGGTGTCAACTACGTCAATTTCAGGCGGGGCCTCGTGTCCATTGCTGGCGGCGGGCCTCGTAGACGGCGATGGCGGCCGCGGCGGCCACGTTGAGGGAGCCGACCCGGCCCAACTGCGGGATGAACCCCATTTCGTCGCAGCGCTCCGGCGTGGCGGTTGACAGCCCGTGCTCCTCGTTGCCGACCACCAATGCGACCGGGCCGGTGAGGTCCAGCTCGTGCAGGGGCCGGGCCTGCGCCGCGAGTTCGACGCCCACGATCAGGTAGCCGTCGGCTCTGGCCGCGTCCACCGCTTCGCCCGGGTCCTCGAATGTGCTCCAGGCCACGTACTTCTCGGTTCCCATCGACATCTTGCCCGCCTTGGGCGCGTCGGGAGCGGTCCCGCCGCCCACATACAGGCGCTCCACCCGCTCGGCCGACGCGGTGCGCACGATGGCACCCACGTTGAGGGGGTTCTGCACCCGGTCCAGCACCAGCGACAGGCGCTCGTGTCCCCGCTTGCGCCATGAGCGGTGCAGGCGCTTCTGGCCGGTGTAGTCGAGCTGGCTCATGTCGCCGGTCCGGGGTGGCGCGGCCCGGAACGGTCCGGGCGGGCCGGTGCGGCGGGGTCGAGCTGGCTCATTTCGCCGGTCGGGGATGCGGCCTGCGGGCGGTCCGGCGGCGGGGAGTCGTCCTGGCGGGGGCGCACCTCGAGGATCCGGTAGCCCGACCTTGACACCAGCCGGTCCACGCCGTGGCCCCGATCGGTCAGCCACCGGGCCAGCGAGTCGCTGCCAAGGTGGCGGTGCACCACCAGGTGGGCTCGACCGTGGGGTGCCAGGCGGTCGAGCCAGGTGCCGAGCAGCCCGTGCAAGGCGGGTTTGCCGATGCGGATGGGTGGATTGCACAGGATGCGCTCGAAGCGGCGATCCGGGTCCACATCGTCGGCGTGGGCCACGGTCACGTTGCCGGCGCCATTGGCCGCGGCGTTGTGCTCGGTGAGGCGCAACGCCCGCTCGTTCACGTCCACCGCCAGCACTTGGGCCGCGGGGGAGCGCAGCCCGGAGACGCAGGCGATGGGGCCCCAGCCGCATCCCAGATCCAGCACCCGAGGGTCGCCTTCGGTCAGCGGCGGGGCCTCGAGCAGCAGGAGGCGGGTCCCCGCATCCAGTCGGTCGGGCGAGAACACCCCCGAGTCGGTCACGAATCTCAGCTGCATCCCGCCGATGTTGATCGCGATGGTCCGCGGCGCGGCCGCGGCGGCAGGCTCAGCCTCGAAGTACTGCCCGCTGGCGGGCTGGGCGACGGGATCGACCATGCTGCGACGGTAGCCTCGATGGCGGTGGCCCCCTACGACATTCGCATCATCGGCGATCCAGTGTTGCGCCGCCGCGCCGTCGACATTACCGACATCGACTCCACGCTGGTGCGCATCGTCGAGGGGATGGTCGAGACCATGTACGGCGCGGACGGCGTAGGGCTGGCCGCTCCCCAGGTCGGGGTGCAGAAGCGCCTGTTCGTGTGGGATCTGGGCGAGGGTCCCCGCACCATTGTGAACCCGCAGATCGTCGAGTCGGACGGCGAATGGGTCTACGACGAGGGGTGTTTGTCGGTTCCTGGACTGTCGTGGGACATTGTCAGGCCCAAGCAGGTTCACGTCATCGGGCGTGACCTCGACGGCAACGAGGTCTCGGTGGAGGCCGACGAGATCGAGGCCCGCCTGTTTCTGCACGAGTTGGACCATCTCGACGGCACGCTGCTCATCGCGCGCCTCGATGAGGCCACCCGCAAGGCCGCGCTGCGCACGCTGCGCGAGCTGGGAATCGGGCCCGGTTCGACGCCCGCCGTGCGGTCACCGGACGCAGGAGGCGACGCGGTTTCGGGCGGTCTGCGCCTGCTGTGAGGGCGACGCCGCCCCTGCAGCGGCCGCGCCAGTGGGTTGTCACTGCCTCGCGATGAAGCGTTTCGTTCCCCGCTCTTGTTCGCTGCGCTCACGGGCCGCTCGGGCCACGGTCTCGCTCAGCGCTGTGCGAGATCCGTACTAGGTTGCGGTCCATCCGCTCGGCCTCTGGGCAGCGCGTCGTCTACTTCGGCACACCCGAGGTTGCGGTGGCCCCCCTGCAGGCGCTGTGCCGCGCCGGTCACGAGGTGGCGCTGGTGGTCACCCGGCCCCCGAAGCGGCGGGGCCGGCGCCAGTCGCCGACGCCCTCGCCGGTGGCGGCCGCGGCCGCTGACCTAGGGCTGCCCTTTACCTTCGACCTCGACGATGCGCTGCGGGTCGAGGCCGACCTCGGCGTCGTCGTCGCCTACGGAGAGCACATTCCTGACGAGGTTCTCGGATGCCGCCGCACGGTGAACCTGCATTTCTCTCTGCTGCCCCGCTGGCGGGGGGCGGCGCCGATTGAGCGGGCCATCCTGGCCGGCGATGCCGTCACCGGGGTGTGCCTGCTGGACGTGGACTCCGAGATCGACACCGGGGCTGTGTATCGCCGGGCGTCCACGGTGATCGAGTCGCACGAGTCGGCCGACGAGCTGCGGGGCCGGCTCTGCGTGCTGGGCATAGGGCTGCTGCTGGATGCTCTGAGCGAGGGGTTCGGCGATCCGGTGCCGCAGTCGGGCGAGATGACCTGGGCCGACAAGATCAGCAACTCCGAGCGGCGCATCAACTGGTCCGCGCCCGCCGAGCATGTCGTGCGGCTGGTGAGGGTCGGCGGGGCATGGACGACCTACCGGGGCCAGCGGGTCAAGGTCCTGCAGGCCGGGCTCGTGCCCACCGTCGATGCTCCGGGTGAGGCGGGCACGATCATGCTGCGGCCCTCTGACGGCGGCAGTCCCGCAGTGGAGGCGGCCACCGGTCAAGGCGCGCTGGCGCTGGTGACCGTCCAGTCCGAGGGGCGGCCCGCTGCCCCGGCCCGCGACTGGTTCAACGGCGCCCGGGTCGGCCCCGGCGATCGGTTCGACGAGTGAGCCGGCCGACCCGCCGGGATCGGGTACCGCCGGGCGGCGGGCGGGCGGTGCCGTCTGCTGGCAGGGATCGGGCGTCGTCGGGTGCTGGCGGGGATCGGCCGTCGGGTGCCGGACGGTGCAGGCGGGACGCTCGCGCCGTGGCGCTCGACGTGCTGGTGCGCGTCGATGCCGAGGGCGCCTACGCCAATGTGGCGTTGCCCGCGGCGCTGGCGGAGTCCGGCCTTGACGAGCGCGACCGAGCCTTCGCCACCGAGCTCGTGTACGGCGTCACCCGCCGCCGCCGGGCGCTGGACTGGGCGCTGGACGCCTTCCTGGTGTCACCGCCGCCGGCGCGGGCCAGGGCCGCGCTGCGGATGGGTGCCTACCAGGTTCTCGAGCTGGGCACCCCGGCGTACGCGGCTGTGTCGGCCACCGTGGACGTCGCGCCGCGAGCCCACCGGAGCCTGGTCAACGCCGTTCTTCGCCGGGTGGCCGACGCCGGTCCGCCGGGCTGGCCCGACGACGCCACCCGGCTCAGCTACCCGGACTGGATCGTCGAGACGCTGGTTGCAGACCTGGGCCGCGAGGCCGCGCTGGCCGCGCTGGCTTCGATGAACGCTCCGGCCCGTACCCATCGTCGCTCGGACGGCTATGTGCAGGATCCGAGTTCGCAGCTGGCGGCCGACGCCGTCGGGGTGCGCGCCGGCGATCTAGTGGCCGATGTGTGTGCCGCGCCGGGCGGCAAGGCCACTGCGTTGGCCGCCCGTGGCGCGGTCGTGGTCGCCTGTGACTCGCATCTCGGCCGGGTGGGGATGCTCGCAGCCAACCGGACTGCGGTGGGGGCCCTGTCGGTGCGTGTGATCGCGGCCGACGGACGACATCCGCCGCTGCGGACCGGCTGCTTCGACACTGTGCTGGTGGACGCGCCCTGCAGCGGTCTGGGCACGCTGCGGCGCCGACCGGACGCCCGCTGGCGCGTCGAGCCCTCGGCGGTGCCTCGGTTAGCCGAGCTGCAGCATCAGCTGCTCGACGCCGCGGCCGGGTTGCTGCGGCCGGGCGGGCAGCTCGTCTACAGCGTCTGCACCCTCACCGCGGCCGAGACGTTGCAGGTCGCCGCTCAGGCGTCCAATGACGACCGCTTGGACCCTCTGCCCGCCCCGGGCCCGCCCTGGCTGGCCCACGGCGGCGGCGCCATGCTGCTTCCCGATTCCGACCGCGACGGTATGGCCCTGTTCCGCTGGCGCCGCCGCTAGGCGCTCGACACGCTTCCCGCTCTTGTTCGCTGCGCTCACGGGCTGCTCGGGCCACGGCCTCGCACTCTCGGCCTCTCCACATCGCCGGAAACTGTCGTACTTCTCGGGGATCATCCCGATTTCTGCGATCAGAGCTGCGGGCTGCGGGGCGACGCCGGGCAGCCATGGCTAGGGTCGCGGCGATGCAGGACAGCGGCGGCGGCGGTGGGCCGGACCTGGAGGCCAAGGTGCTCACCGTGTCCGACGGCGTGGTCGTAGGAACCCGGCAGGATCGCAGCGGTGAGGCGTTGGAGGCCTATCTCTCTTCAGCGGGCTGGACCGTGGTCGAGCGATCCGCTGTTGCTGACGGAGTCGAATCGGTAGCGGGGGAGTTGCGCCGGCTGGCCGCCGGGTTCCACGGGCTGATCGTCACCACCGGAGGCACGGGCTTCGGCCCCCGCGACGCCACCCCGGAGGGGACTCGGGCGGTGCTCGACCGGGAGGCTCCCGGCCTGGCCGAGGCGATGCGATTGGTCAACCCGCTGGGACGCCTGTCGCGGGGCATCGCGGGCACCCTTGGCACCGCGCTGGTCCTCAACACGCCCGGCTCGTCAGCGGGCTGCGTGGAGACGGTCGAAGCCGTGATCGACGTGGTCGGACACGCGGTTCGACTCCTAGTCGACAACTACGACCCGCATCCCCACGGCGGCTAGGCGGGCCGTGCCCCGGGGCAGCACATCGTCGGGGCGCCGGTAGCCTCGGCGCGGTCGTCAAAGGCCGCCGTCAACCGTCCCAGGACCGGAAATGCTGAAGCTCGTTCTCCCCAAGGGATCGCTCGAGAGGGCCACTCTCGAGCTGTTCGAGGCCGCTGATCTCCCGGTGCAGCGGTCCTCCGACGTGGCCTACAAGGCCTCGGTGGCCGACCCGCGCATCAGTGACGTGAGGATCCTGCGGCCCCAGGAGATTCCGATCTACATCGCCGATGGTCTCTTCGACATCGGCATCACCGGCCGGGACTGGGTAGAGGAGACCGGCAGCGATGTGGTGTCGCTGGGCGAGTTGCAGTACTCCAAGGCGACGTCGCTGCCGATCAGGGTGGTGCTGGCCGTGGCCGACGACGCGCCCTACCAGGACACCTCGGACCTGCCGCACGGGGTGCGGGTGTCGACCGAGTACCCGGAGTTGACCCGACGATTCTTCGAGGCCGCCGGCATCGAGGCCCAGATCGCGCTCAGCTACGGCGCCACCGAGGCCAAGGTGCCCGACATCGTGGACGCGGTCGTCGAGATCACCGAGACGGGGCGGGCATTGCGGGCCGCGGGCTTGCGGATCATCGACACCCTGCTGACCTCCTACACCGAGCTGATCGCCAACCCCGCCGCCGCGGCCGAAGCAGACAAGCGGCACGCCATGGTCCAGATCTACACGCTGCTCCAGGGTGTGCTGGAGGCCCGGGGCAAGGTGCTGGTGAAGTTCAATGTGGACCCGGACGCGCTCGACGACGTGATCGAGATCCTTCCGGCCATGAAGGCTCCGACCGTCAACGAGCTGTTCCGGGGCGCGGGCTACGCGGTGGAGACCGTCGTTCCCCGCAGCGAGATCAACATCCTGATCCCCGCCCTGCGCGACCTGGGTGCCACCGACATAGTGGAGATGCCCATATCCAAGATCGTCCCGTAGGGGGATTCGTCATGAGTGAAACGCCTGACAGCGGGAGTGCAGCCGCCGGGGGATCCGGCGGTCCAGAGCGGGCGCAGGCAAGTCGATTGCTCGGATCCTGGATCGGCGTCGGCGCGGGCTCCGGAGCGGGCATCGGAGCGGCGGTTGGCGCCGCCTTCGGGGATGCGGGCACGGGGGCAGGTGTCGGGGCAGGCGTCGGGGCACTCATCGGCGTTGTGATCGGGTCGTGGGGCTGCAAGAGGGGATTCAAGCGCCGCAACTGCTGACCGGATGCCGCAATAAGTGAACTGCTACGCCCACTGAGATCCCTCAGCCGCGTTCGACTGCCCAGTTGAACCTACCGGTGTCGCTCGACCGCCCGGATGGTCGTGCAGATGAAGCGAGAGACGAGCCCTCCTTGCGGCGGCTTGCCCTCGCTGCCTTACTGCTTCTTCCTTCTACGGTGCTTGTCGAGCCCGGCCAGAAGGAGTTGCTGCCCGTCGCGGGCGCCCACGTCGAGGAATCCGTCGGGCCAGTCCTCGCTCAATCCGCCCATCGGGTTGATGTCTGAGGCACGGAGCGTTGTCGGCCTGTCGTCGTCTCGCTGCGCGAACAGAAGTCCGACGAGGGATCGCAGTTGATCGGAATCATCTTCGGCGACCCACCGTCGCAGGCGATTCACGAGATACTCGCTGTGCGTCTCGACGATCAGCTGGCGCCCGCTGCAAGCGCAGGCCAGCAGGAAGTCAGCCACCTTCATCTGAAGCGCCGGATGCAGATGCAACTCCGGCTGTTCCAAGATCACGAGATCGCCCGGTTCCGTCAGCAGACACTGAACCAGCAGGGGAACTACCTGGCTCACGCCCACGCCCACCGATGTCAGATCCACTGGCCGGCCCATGTCCTGCGGCACCACTTGAAGCCCTAGGCCGAAGCGCCCCATATCATCCACTTTCACGGAATCGGCCAGCTCCAGGCGGGCCAACCAGTACTGCAGGGCGCGCTCAAGGGTCATGAGCCTCGGTTTGCCGTCTTGCCACGGAACGCTGACCCTGCGATGGGCATGGGTGTACAGGATCGCGGCGACGTTCTCCCCGGCAGCGCCCGCATCCAGCCGATCCGGCTCCCCGCGGTCACCGAACGCGTCAGGCGGGCGCCTGAGCGGGCCCAAGTACCTGACATTGGCGGAGAAGTGCTTCTCGATAGCCGAGACAGCGTTGTTGAGGCTTTCCGTGGCCTCGCTCTCCAAGACCGTGAAGACGGGCCTGCCAGCCCAGTCATCGGCTCCGCACTCGAGTGCCAGGAGACGAACGAACTCTCCACGGTCTAGCCGGCTCATGGCGATGCCGACTCTGGCCCTTTCATCGAGTGCCAGACCGTGCCAGTACGAGCGGAGGCGATCCTCCTTGGTCTGCAGGTCGAAGCCGACTTGCTCTCCGAGCGCGCCTTGCTCCTCATCGTTCGTCGTGTCTTCGCCGTACGCGTATCGGAGGCTTTCAGCTGCGCACCTGACCGCGGTACCGGGATCAACGGGCTCGGCAGCGTGGGCCCCGAACAAGTGCTCTGACAAGGACTGCCGATCATCGGAAGCCAAGGCATCTGGAGTCATCTGGTCGTTGAAGAGACGGTCAACAAGATCAGCGAGGTGGTCATCACCGTGAGAGCGCAGCTCCTGCGGCGACGGGGCAAAGACCCCGATCAGCTCGCTCCATGTTTCGCGCCACCACCGGTTACCAAGCTTGAGCGTGTTCTCGTCGTCCGCGACGAACAACCGTCTGGGGAGTCCGCCGGCAATCTCAGCGGCCTGGATCTGCACGGCCGCAGTCCGATCTCCGCTCGTCAGGCACCCTGCCACGGCACAGTTCGGAGCCGGATGCTGGTCTTTCAGCAGCGTCTCCCAATACGATGGGCTGACCACATCCTGCCCGACGGGGGTGCGCCTCCACAGGCTCGGGTCCGACTCGACTTGTGTCATCTGACACGAGAGGCTTGCGCGCCGCCCCGCTCGACTGCTGGAATCGCCAGGCACTGCCTCGATCCGCACTGAGCTGATCCGTCCCGAACCGCTGGTCTCGTGGTCTGGAGGTGCGATCTGCAACGCCCATGTCAGCGCGTCGTCAGAGTCGTCGGCCGCTGCGACGGTCATCTGCAACGTCACTTCGGAGCCTTCGGTCCCGAACGTTCTTGTAGCTTGAAAGGTGCCCATCTGAACAGACTTGCCGTTCAGTGGGAACTCGGATCCCAGAGCGTTCGAGCGGGCAGCCTGGGCGAGCAGGCGTATTGCTTGCAGGAGCGAGCTCTTGCCAGAGCTGTTCTTGCCGACGATCACGGTCAGGGCCTTGAAGTCCACCCTGCCGTGAGCGATCGACTTGAAGTTCCTGAGTTCAAGCGATCTGAGCCGGCAGGGGTGCTCGCTCATGCTACGGCTCCGGCACGGGCGAGGGCTCTGTCAATGGACGGCTGCAAGGAGCGGCATGCAATAAGGCCCAGGTCGGGGCCGCTGGCCTCAATCCAGCGTGCAGGGTCGAAGCTCTCGGGATCGAGGTCGTCGAGCATCGGACTGACGGGCCGCGTGGCCAGGAGATGCATCGTCTCGGCCAATGACTCGTCGAAGGCACCCGCATAGCTGGCCGGCGAGAGTCTCGCTGCCTCGATCGGGCATGGCTCGTCGTCCGACACCGGCGCAGCGGTGCAGTCGCGTGTCAGCTGGTTCAGCTCCTGCACCTCCTGCTTCTTGAAGCTCTGCCGTGGATCGGCAAACCCGGCCAGCGGCAGACCGACATGCAGGCCTTCAACGGACACATCCCCGTACACCACCGCTTTGTTGATCGTCTCAAGCTGTGTCTCGGTCAGCGCGCCTGACTTCTCGCCAACCTGGCGGAGCCAAACACTTCCACGCACGTAGCACTCGACCACGAGCGGATGGAGAATCCCGGAGCTGCCGTCGGTCAGCACTACATCGGTATCGGTCGCCAACTCAGGATATGGATGCACGAGAATCATCTCAGCGGTCTCGCGGTCAGCGTCGACACCCCGAACCAGGGCGAGTCGCCTGTGGCCCTCGGTCCAGGGCAGCGGTACTACGACGCGGAGGTCGCCCCGCTCGACCGAGGAGTACTCCGCCGCAGAGCGACTCGCAACGGGCGGCCGAGCGGCAGCGTGGCTCGCGGCTGCGTCCAGAACGGCGGCGAACGCGGTCATGGCGGATCCTCTCCGAGAGTGGCGCTCGCCTGCTCCATCAGCAGCCATGCAGCCTCGTTCTCGAGAGTCTCGTCCAGAGCGGGGCGCAGCTCGCTGTCAAGTCGATCAAGAAGTGCCTTCTTGCGGCTCGCAACCCAGGGTCGGGAGCGCCCAAGCCGCTGGGAGACGGCCTCGTCGGAGAGGCCCTGCGCCTTACCCACGAGGACGGTCGTGTCCACAGGTTCCAGCGATGAGACGAAGTCCCGCACGGCTGCCTGCATCTCTGTACGTTCGACTCCCGCCTCGGCCTGCTCCACATCGGCCAACTCTCCGTCGTCGTCAACTACAAGGGACGTTGGAAGCCACGCTGTAAGCAGGATCTCGAAGATCCTCGCCAGGTCGCGCTCGGAGACGCCTCCTGTCATCTCGACCACGAGTGCCAGGAGTTCCCGCAGGGCGCTCGGCGTGTAGACCATGGAGGCTCGCTCGGCTCCCTCCCGCTCCATGAGGCGAGGCACGCTGTGGGCAGCTGCTGCGACGGCGCGCAACTCCGACTCTCTCAAGTCTCGGGTGGCCTCAGCCGCGCCCACGAGCGTGATGAGGCTGCTCCCGCCCACCTTCTGCCGGGCATACGGCAGCTCGGCTGCGATCCGTCGAACCCGCCTCATCAGCCGGTCGACGACGGTCGGGCCGCGGCGCCGCCACAGGGCGCGCTTCACGTTTCGCACGAGGAGCCGGCGAACGTCCTCCACGCCGCTGGCGACAGCGAAGATGTAGTGAATCTGTCCCTCCGCGAGGAGCAAGTCGACCGCCGTCTCCTGAGCGACTTCCTCTACCGAGGACTCGCCCCAGGAGGCGCCGCGGTTGTAGATGCCGGGCGGATAGCGGCTAGCTATCAAGCCCGCGAGTTCGACGATCAGATCCCAGATGAGCGGACCGATCGTCTCTTCGGCGTACTCTTGGCGCAGATCATCGAACGTCATATGGCTACAGCCTTGCGGATCTCATCGAGCAGCCCAGTCTCCTCAGGCTCTTCGCACGAGTATGCGTCCTGGCCAAGAAGCCTCGCATCCACAGTCACTTCTTTGCCGAGCAGCACCCATCCTGGCCTGTCAATCCGGCAGGGAGGATCCGGCGCATGGCTGTGGGCACCGTGCCTGATGCCGCGGTCCCTCTGCGACTTCGGAGGTTGTGTCGACCTCGGGAACAACCGGGTGTCCGGGCCCACCGGAGTCGCCAGGATCACCGGCCGAGGGCGCGACTTGTGGGATGCAAAGGGCTGCTCATGCTCTCGGTGCACATCGCCATCGCTAATCCAGAATCAAGAACCAAGAGAATACTCGTAACCTAAGAAGGCTCGAATATCATCGAAATTATGCATAGCTGTCAGCATACTGAGACGTTGAACCGCAAGTACTTGCGTGGAGCCCCAGATTCCCCACGTTCCCGTGATCACACAACGCGACTTCGCGTGATCGCTCACACGGGCCACGGCCTCGCTCGCCGCTCCGCTGATCTTGTACAAGGATCGCGGCCTATCCGCTCGGCCTCTCAGGGAGGCATCGTCATGAGTGAGCCATCTGAGACCGGCCGTATCGCCGCCGCTGCCAAGAGCCGTCGAAGCGGCCTGTCACCTCTTGCTGGGCTTGGAGGACACGGCCGTCGCCCCTTTGGCATTCAACGCAAGCGCCTGGATGTCTTCGGAGTCTTGCGCGCCAGCCGGTCAAGTGGCCCCGAGTCGAGGAACAGCCGCTTCATGCTGGGGCTTCCGTCGCTCGTGCGCCGTTGAGCTGGTCCAAGAGCACCTCGGCGCGAGTGATGTGCTTGGCCGAAGGCTCACCCACCTTCTCGGCCAATTCTGCGAGATAGATGTCCGTTTCCTTCAGGAGCTCCTCACGCTCCTCTTCGGAGATTTGCAGCCACGTCCAGTCCTCCCGGCGGTCGCCGACGTCATCGACGCTCCGGTCAACCGGGGCCGGATCAGGCCGCGGTTCGGAAGTGATCCGGTCACCTCTAGGGCCTCGAGGCCCGTGCGGCTGCGACATGCGCTGCACGATACCTTAGACTTCATCTAGATGCAATGAAAAGTCTGTTTAAGGCCCGTTCGGCAGGCGGACCGTGGTGGCCTTGCCGATGTGGGCATAGCGGCCCGGGGTGCAGGTGAGGATGATGACTTGGCATTGCCCGCCGGCAGCGCCGATGGCCGCGCCCATGTTGCGGAGGCGGTCCGGGTCGCTCCATCCGAGCGCGTCGTCGATGATGACCGGCGCCCCGCCGCCGTCAGGGCTGACGATGGCCGCGCAGGCGAGACGGCTGACTACGCCGATCTGCTCCAGGGCGCCGGCGCTGAGCTGATCGACGTCGAGTGTGTCGCCGTCGAGCGTGCGGCGCACGATGCTCAGGTCGTCGTCGAGTTCCACTGCGAACGTCTCGTCGAACACGATGCGCCCGAGCTGCTCGATGCGATCCTTGAACGGCTGCATGTAGCGCTGGCGGGCTTGTTGGCGGCGCTGCTCGAAGGTGTCGTGGAGCAGCCGCGCTGCCTGCGCCCGAGTCTCGGCGCTGTCACGCTCGCGTTCGAGATGCTGCAATCGGCTGGCCGCCTCGTCGTGGCGGGTGTGCAGACCCTCCTCGCCGCGGACCTCCAGGCGGGAGCGAAGCTCGATCTGGCGCTCCCGGTTGGATCGCAGATCCTCGGCAGCTCGCAGGGCTGACCGCCGGGCGTTGTCGAGCTTGGCTTCAATCGAGTCGGGATCGGCCGCCTTCAGCTTCGCCTCAGCCTCCGCCAGCGACTGCCCAGCAGCAGCGGCCCGTTGGGTTGCCGCGACCAGCCCTTCGGAGATGTCAGCATCGGTTCGCTCCTCTCTGGCCGCGGCCAGTTGTTGGCCGGCGAGCTGCTCTGCGCCGCGAGCGCTCGTGATCTGGCCGCTCCGTTCTGCTTCCTTGATCTGTTCCTGGCCGAGCACCTCGCCGGCGGTTGCAGCCGCCGCGTCGCGGGCCTCGAACTCGTCTCGACGTTGGGCGACAAGGCGGTCCGCATCCGCAGCGGTCTTCTTGGCTGCCTCGAAGTCGGGCGGCAGGGGCGGATCATCGGATCGCTCCTCCGCGTGCGTGCGGATTCTGCGGTCGAGCGCTTCGATCTTGCCGCGCAGGACGTCGACGGTGAGGTCGCGCAGGTCTTGCCGTATCGTCTCCACGGAGTCGGCGCGCTGTCGCTCGGCCTCCCTGCGCTGGTGAGCCGCGCGGCGCGCCTCGTTCAGGTCGGCGACGCCACCCTTCTCGCACAGGCGGCGCAGGGCGTCGCGAGCGTCGGTGAACTCGGCGGTGAGATTCTTGGACCCTGCGCCCGACCTCACTCGGACCACTGCCACTTCGGGTATGGAGAGCTCGGCCTCGACCCCAACAACGGTGCTGTGCGGCTCGCCGGCGGCCAAGTCGATGTCTACGCCGTCAATCTTCACGGACAGGTCTCGCAGCGCTGTCGTCTCCACTGACGCCGCGCCGCTGGCGAAGGCCGCCTTGGCGCGCTCCACCGCGAGGTTCGCCTCGTCGATCCGGCCCAGCAGGTCGTCGTCGACCTTGGCCGATTCGAGATGGGTCTCAGCCTCCTTCAGTGTCGTCTCGGCCTCAACCACCCGGTCGCGGCGTTCCGTGAGCTGCGCGACTTCGATCTGCTGGCGGCGGTGGTCGCGGTCAGCGTTGGCTGTTCGCTGCTGGTTCTCCGCCGAGCGCAGGGCTGTTCGGGCCTCGTCGAGGGCCGAAGCGGCCTGCTTGTCGTGCCTGGCGGCCGCGGCGAGCGCCGGGGCCGCCCGCTCGGCCTGGGACTGGAGCTCTGCGAGGTCGCGAACCCGGGATTCATGATCGCGGATCAGCTCGTCGCGGCGTTGCTGATCGCGTGCGGCGCCCTCGCGTTTCGCCGCTGCCGCCTCGCCGGCGGTGGCCAGACGCTCCACTTCGTTGCGTAGATGCTCGGTTGAGTCCCACTGCTCGCTCAGCTCGCTCTCCTGTTGCTGGCAGTCGGCTTGGGCCTCGGCGAGCCGGCTCTCGTCTGTCGCCAACCGGCTGACCTCGCTGGCGTCGCTGTCGATCGCCTCGATGCTGGCTGCCAGAGCTTCGACATCGGTTCGAGCGTCCCGGACGCGGGTGTCCCGGGACTTTCGGTCCTTGACGGGCTGGCCCCTAGCGGTCCAGTAGCGGTCGCGCTCGGCGCGTGTGCGATCCCATAGGTGGTCCTCGCGGTCGGATGCGAACTGGCCCCCGGCGGCGCGGTCTAGGGCTTGGCCCAGGGAGGTCTCGCCGAAGTTCGGCAGGGCGAGCTCCTTGCCCTGATCTATCCGTAGAGCAGCCCAGAGACTCGGGTCCAGAGTGTCGTTGAGGATCGCATTCACCCGATCATGGGCCTCGCGCCCTGTGAGCTGTTCATGCCGCGGCGAGGTCACCTCCAGGGTCGTGTAGCGGTCGCGCAGCCATCGCTTCGCGTACACGAAGCGGTAGTCGCCCGACGACATCTCGATCTCGGCCTCGGGGCCTACGTCCCGGCCGACCGGCTTCACCGACTTGACCTTGCGGGCCGAGGACGAGTCGAGCACCTCGAGGATCCGGTCGAGCGCTTCAGGGATCGACGTCTTGCCCACCTCGTTGGGGCCCTCCACGACGGTGACGCCCTGGATCGAGAACTCCACCTCGCTGTCGGCGACGCCGCGGAAGTTGCGCAGCCGCACCCGGTGGAGCCTCACTGTGATGCCTCCACGAGCCGGTACAGCAGTACCAGAGCCTCGCGGGCGGTCACCGCCTGCTCGTCGTCGGACTCGGCCATGGTGCGCAGATCCGACAGGGCCTCCTCGGCGAAGCCCGACAGTCCGAAGTCCCGAAGGTCTGCCTCGTCGGGGATCACGGCCAGTTCGCTGCGCCTCTCCCAGGTCTCAAGGGCGGCCAGCAGGTCTGCGTGGTGTGCGAGCAGGGCGTCGAGCCGGGCCTTCTGCGCAACGGAGACCTGGCCGACCAGAGCCGCCGTGACGATGGTTCGCTCCTTGCCTGGCAGGCCCGAGAGCCATTCCTCGACGGCGTCAATGTCAGCGTCGCCGCTCAGGTCCCACTCGCGGCGCTCGAAGCGCCAGGTGCCAACCTGTCGGGTCTCTACGTTCGCGCCGTGTGCATCGAGATCGACGATGAGCACGTTGCCTGGGTCGATCTCACGGAAGTTGGTGGGTTCGGGCGCGCCCGAGTACCAGATCCTGCCGGTGGCGCCCACATCGGTCGTGGAGTGGCGGTCGCCGAGGGCGACATAGTGGATCGACCCTGCGTCGATCTTGTCCTGCAGCCGGGACAGCGAGATGAGTGCCGGGTTGCCCGGATCCGGCGACAGGCTGTCGACCGCTCCGTGGCCCACGACGACGCGGACCACATCGGCGGGGCCGAGGCCCTCGCAGGCGTCGCCCACCAGGTCGGACAGGGGGCGCTTGTTCGGCCACGGTGCGGCGATCAACTCCACGCCGGACCCGGCTTGCACCGGTTCCGAAGCTCTCAGGATCGTCACGTTGCCGGGCCGGTGCTCTTCGAACGTGGGCGACCGGTATATCGACGAGGCGTCAAGCGGGTCGTGGTTGCCGGGCAGCAGGTAGAAGGTCACCTGCGGGGTGGCCCGCATCTTCTCCAGGGCTCGCACGAGCACCTGGCGATCTATCTGGTTCGACTCGAACACGTCTCCGCACACCACGACGAAGTCGCAGCCTTCCTCTGCGGCTAGCTCACCGATCATGCCGATGGCATCGAGGCGTGCAGCACTGAAGCGGGCCTGGGCCTCTCCATGGAGGAAATGCCGGGTCATCCCCAGCTGCCAGTCGGCGGTATGCACGAATCGGACCATGAGCGCGGCACTCTATAGGACGCAATAACTGGTTCGAGCGATTTGAACATGGCAGTTCTTGTGACTGCAATACATATAAACATATTGAAAATGCTTGACACTTGTCACACCCCCATGTCATGATGTGAGCATGATGGATGAGGCGATCCGGCGGGCCGACAAGGCGCTCACCGAGATGGTGGAGCTCGCCTGCAGCGGGCGGACTTCGTGCGCGGAGCTGCGCCGGGGACTTCAAGCATCCAAGGCGCTGAGAGGCAAGCTCGATGCGTACCAAGCCAACAGCGCCGCAGTGCTGGCCAAGCGCGAGAGCCACGGCGACGGCGGGACCGGCGTGCTCGCCCAGGCTGCGGGGCTGTCGCGGCGGGATGCGGCGGGGCAGGTCAAGACTGCTGAGCGGCTTCAGGCTCTTCCCGATGTCCAGCGGGCGGTGGAGAACGGGCAGGTGTCGTTCGCCAACGCCAAGGCTCTGGCCGATGCTGCCGACAAGACCAGCACCGGCGCGGTGGCGCAGGACTCCGAGTTGCTGGCCAAGGCTGTGTCGCTCACGCCCGACCAGTTCGCCAAAGAAGCCGGGCAGTGGGCCGCGAAGCGCCAGGAGGACGGCGGCGAGCCCGATTTCCGGCGGGTGCGGCGCCGCCGGAGGCTGAGTGTCTGGGACGGCGACGACGGCATGGTGCATGTGCGCGGCGAATTGGCCCCCGTCGCTGGTGCGAAGCTGCGCAGCCGGTTCTGCAAGGAAGTCGAGCGGCTGAGGCGCGGCGACCTCGAGCTTCCTGAGGGCGAGCGGCGCAGCTACGACCAGCGGATGGCTGACGCCCTGGAGAGCCTCACCGCTGGGAGCGGGAGCGGGTCTGGTCCTTCGGCGGACATCTGCATCGTGCAACACCTCAGCGCGGACGGCACCAGAGCGTTCGCGGAGATCGCCGGGGGCGGCATCATCCCCAGAGCGTGTTCGAAGAGCACATGTGCAATGCGAGGTTCCGCGGCGTGGTGTTCGGCTCCAAGGGCGTCCCGCTGTGGCAGGGCCGCTGCAAGAGCAGCGTCACCGATGCCCAGAGGGCCGCGCTGATCGCTCTCTACGGCGGCTGCGGCGGCTGCGCTGCGCACCACACGATCTGCCAGGGCCACCACATCGACCCGGTGTCGCAGGGCGGGCCCACTGACATCGACAACCTGATACTGCTGTGCTGGACATGCCACCAGAAGGTGCATCACCACGGCTGGCGAGTCGTGCCCGCAGGCGATCTGCACACCATCGAACCCCCGGACCGTGTCCACTACGGTCCGGCGCGCGCTCCCGACCGGTCATCACTACGTGGCCCCGTGTCTCGCAGCATCGCATCACTCGACGAGTCGCCTCCCGATTTGCGGTCCAGGAGACGGGCGGGTCGCAACGGTCCCGCAGCTGCCCGGGAGGCTCTGCGGCAAGCCAGAACCGGTCGCACGAGCCCAGCCGGTCCCAGCGGATCCGCGGCCGCTCGCCAGAAGCGGCGGCAACGTGTCGCACCCGGCCCCTCGCCGCCACAGAGCCAAGAGCCAGAACCCCTGTTCGACCTCTCATGAGAGAGCTGGCTCCGCTCGCGACGGGAGCCTCGCATCGCCTGAGCCGTGATCCGCTTGTCGCCACGAAACAGTCGTATTGCCCGTAAGGGTCCGGGCTATCCGTGGCTCGAGCCGCCTGCGGGCTGGGACTAGGCCCTAATCGGCGGGGGAGTCGTCCGGGTCGGGGTCGGCGGGGGAGTCGGTTTCTGGGTCTTCGGGGCGGTTCTTGAGCTGGACGAAGGCCATCTGGATCTGCGACAGGCCCTCGCGCAGGGTGGCCTCCGGCTCGCCCAGCCTGCCCTGCATGCCGTCCAACAGCGCGCCGAGGGCGTCGATGGCCACCGCCGCCTCCGAGAAGTTCGGCGGCTGGCTGGCCAGATGCAGGGCGGCCAGCTCGTACAGGCCCATGGCGTGATTGGCGACCACCACCGACGCGGGCACCGACCGGAGCCGCTCCCGGGACTCGGCCAGCTCCCGAATGTACTGCTCGGCCTGCTCGCGCTCCTCCGGCGACAGGCTGTCGAGATCAAAGCCCTCAGGCTCTGCGGCCGGAGCGTCGGCGGCAGACTCATCGGAGGCACCCGCGGCGCGATCGCCGACCGGTACCTCGCCTCCAGGGGTCCAAAGCGTGCTCATCCGAACACCTCCGCCTCGCGCTTGCGGATGGGCCTGGCCGCTTGCCGCGACCGGCTGCTACCCTACTGGGGTCAATCCAGCGGACCTGCGCCCCGGCCGCGGCCGGGGTGTTCCGCCCGAATACGGAGGTTCCGTGCTCACGAGGAGTGAACGGCGATAGCACCGCCAGGCGAAGAGCCCAATATCAATGACCAGATCCGAGCCGCAGAGGTGCGCCTCGTCGGTGAGGATGGTCAGCAGATCGGCATAAGGACACTTCAGGAGGCGCTGAATCTGGCCCGGGCCGCGGGACGCGACCTCGTCGAGGTGGCGGAGGCGGCCAGTCCGCCCGTATGCCGCATCATGGACTACGGCAAGTTCAAGTACGAGGCGGCCCAGCGGGCCAAGGAGTCCCGCCGCAAGTCGTCCAACGTCATGGTCAAGGAGATGAAGTACCGGCCCAAGATCGGCAGGGGCGACTTCGACACCAAGACCCGCCGAGTCGAGAAGTTCTTGGGCGAGGGCAACAAGGTCAAGGTCACGATCATGTTCCGGGGACGGGAGGTTCAACACCCTGAGCTGGGCAAGAAGATCCTCGATGATGTGGCCGCGACCGTGGAGCATGTCGGCAAGGTGGAATTCCAACCCCGCCAGGACGGACGCAACATGGTGATGGTGCTCGCTCCCGACAAGCAGGCGCAGGCTCGACACCGCCGTAGACTCGAAGCTGAGGCCGCCATGGCCGCCGAGACGCCCCAGCCCGGCACCGCCGACTGACGTCACCGGCCTCTCGCCCTCACACCGAGGCGAGCACAGGAACATCCGCGAAGGTCAACCATGCCCAAGATGAAGACACACCGGGGCGCGGCCAAGCGCTTCCGGCGCACCGGCTCCGGCAAGCTGCGCTACCGCCGGATCAACAAGAATCACATCCTCGAGAAGAAGTCCCCCAAGCGCAAGCGCCAGTTGCGGGCCCCGGCTGACGTGTCGCCGTCGGACGCGAGGACCCTCCGGGACTTGGGCGTCTAGCCACGTCGCCGCAACAGCCGTGACGGCGAACCACACCAAGAGGCCGAGCGGATAGGGAGGAATCAATGCGCAAGTACGTAACGTGCCGAGCGAGGCCGTGGCCCGAGCGGCCCGTGATCGCAGCGAACAAGAGCGGGAATCAAGGCGCCGCACTGCGAGTCGTTGGCACCTATCCGCAGGACATCTAAGGAGACAAGTCGATGGCCAGAGTGAAGCGTCCCGCCCAGTCCAGGCGCCGCCGCCGGGCGCTGGTGGCGCGGGCCAGCGGCTACTACGGCAACAAGTCCCGGTCTTGGCGCGCCGCCAACGAGCAGCTCATGCACTCGGGCAACTACGCGTTCCGCGATCGCAGAGCCCGCAAGAACGACTTCCGCAGGCTGTGGATCCAGCGGATCAACGCCGCATGCCGCCAGCGAGGCGTCTCTTACAGCCGCTTCATCGCCGGATTGAAGGCAGCCGGCATCGAGGTGGACCGCAAGATCCTCGCTGACTTGGCGGTCAACGACCCGGACGCCTTCTCGGCGCTGGTCTCCGCAGCATCCGAGGCCTCCGCCGCCCAGGCCCAGGCCAGCTGAACACACCATCCGCGCTCGGGCCGCGCAATCAGCGGGTAGTCCAGTTGGTCGCACATTGGGCGCTCGGGCGCGCCATCAGCGGGCAGCCGGGTGAGTGCGCATGGCGGCGGGGCCGGGGAGGGAAGTCGAGTGGCTGCCCTGTTGGCGTACGGTCCGGGGAGCGGGCCGGTTAGTGCAGCGAGTGCCCTGTTGGCGTACGGTCCGGGGAGCGGGCCGGTTAGTGCAGCGAGTGCCCTGTTGGCGTACGGTCCGGGGAGCGGGCCGGTTAGTGCAGCGAGTGCCCTGTTGGCGTACGGTCCGGGGAGCGAGCCGGTAGTGCCGTGACTGCACACCAGGCTCTGGGGCCGGGGAACCGGCGAGTAGCCGAACTGCGGCGGCTGGTGCGCCGGCGCGGGCCGGGCGACGAAACGGTGGTTCTGGAGGGGTCCCGCACCGTGTCGGAGGCTTTGGCGGCCGGGATCGAGCCTTCGTTGGTTGCCGTGGCCGAATCGGCAGCCGATGCATCCGCGGTACGGGAAGCGCTGGTCTGCCTCGCTTCCAGCGTCGAGGTGCTCCTGCTGTCGGACCGGGCCTTGGACTCGGTGGCTCCCGCCAAGAGCCCCCAGCCCTTGCTGGCGCTCGTCGACAGGCCGCAGGCTCAGGTGCCCGAGTCGCTGGCCGAGGACGACCTCGTGCTCGTGCTCGTCGGCGTGTCCGATCCGGGCAACACCGGCACGATCATCCGCACCGCCGAGGCCTGCGCGGCTCGCGGCGTGGTCGTGGTGGGTGGAGCCGACCCGTGGGCGCCCAAGGCGGTCAGGGCCTCGGCCGGCTCCGTGCTTCGGGTGCCGGTTGTGCAGGCGGCCGAAGCAGGGGCCGCGCTGGGAGCCCTGCGGGCCGCGGGCGCGCGGATCGTGGCTGCTGACCCGAGCGAGGGCGAGCCCCACCACGCCGGCGTGCTCACCACTGGGCGGGGCGCGGTGGCCCTGGTGCTCGGCTCGGAGTCGCACGGCCTCACCTCGCCGCTCTATGAGCTGGCGGACCACCGGGTCCGGATCCCCATGGCGGGCGACGCCGAGTCCCTCAACGTGGCCATGGCCGCCACTCTCCTCGCCTTCGAGTACCGCCGCGGTGCCGTATCCAACTTCCTGTAGTGGCCCACAATATGTGTGGCAAATCCGGGTGAAGTTCGATTCACCGTGCGGCTGCCGCCGAGCCGAGGCCGCTGCGCTCTAGTCTGGCTCGGATGATCGAGGGCTACGAGCGGGCTGTCGTTGAAGCCGGGGAGCGCCTGTCGTCGGCGGCCGACCTCGATGCCGTAACCGACATCGAGCGGGAGCTGCTCGGCCGCCGCTCGCAATTCACCAACGCCAAGCGGAGGCTCGGCGAACTCGATCCCGCTGAGCGGGCGGCGGCCGGCCGGCGCCTCAACGAGGCACGCGGCCACTTGGAGGCGGCTGTGGCCGCGGCTCGGGCCCGGCTCGCGGCTTCCGACCGGGCCGACAGCTACGCCGCCGAACGGCTCGACCTCACCGAGCGGCTCTCCCAGACGGTGCCGCTGCGCAGAGGGCACGTCCATCCCGTCACTCAGGCCCGCGACCGGCTCGAGGACGTGTTCGTGGCCATGGGCTACACCGTCGCCGAAGGACCGGAGGTGGAGAGCGCCTGGTACAACTTCGAGGCCCTCAACATTCCCGACTGGCATCCGGCCAGGGGCAGTTTCGACACGATCTTCGTGAACCTCGGAGAGCCCGAGGAGGTGATGCTGCGCTCGCACACCTCGCCGGTGCAGATCCGGGTCATGGAGGAGCGCAAGCCCCCCATCTACATCGTGGCGCCGGGCCGGACCTTCCGGGCCGACACCGCGGACGCCACCCATCTTCCGGCCTTCAGCCAGATCGAAGGGCTGGCCGTGGACCGCAACCTCACGATGGGTGACCTCGCAGGCACTATCGACGAGTTCGTTAGGGCGTTCTTCGGCCGCGAGGTCAAGAGCAGGCTGCGCCCGTCGTACTTCCCGTTCACCGAACCGTCGGCGGAGTTCGACATCTCCCGGCCCGACGGTTCCTGGCTGGAGCTCGGCGGCTGTGGGATGGTCCATCCCAACGTGTTGCGCAACTGCGGGATCGATCCCGAGGAGTGGCAGGGCTTCGCCTTCGGCTTCGGCATCGACCGTCTGGCGGTGATGCGCCACGAGATCGACGACATCCGCGAGTTCGTCAACAACGACGTTCGCTTCCTGAGCCAGTTCTGATGAGGTGCGTTGCGTTGATTGTGCGGGGTGGGTCTGGTCCGGACCTGACGAGCGGGGGCGTTTTGATTGTGCAGGGCGGCCCTGAGCCAGTTCTGATGAGCACGCAGATCCTGCACGGGAGCCCACGATGAAGGTGCTGCTGTCGTGGCTCAGGGAGTTCGCGCCCGATATCGACGGCGACCCGGCCGCGCTCAGCGACGTGTTGAGCGCGCTGGGACTCACGGTGGAGGAGATGACCGTCACCGGCTCCGTGCCCGACGGGGTTGTGCTTGGCCGGGTGCTGGATCTGCGACCCCATCCCGATGCCGATCGCATCCAGCTCGTCGAGGTGGATGACGGCTCCGGCAAGACCCTGCAGGTGTGCTGCGGCGCCTTCAACATGGTGGTTGGAGACGTGGTGCCGCTGGCCCGGGTGGGGACGGTGCTGCCGAGCGGGTTGGAGATCGCCCGCCGGAAACTGCGAGGCCAGGCCTCCGAGGGCATGTGCTGCTCGGAGATCGAGCTCGAGCTGGGCGAGGACGCCGAGGGCATCATGATTCTCAACGACCGGGTTGCGGCCGGCGCCGGGCCGGGCACGCCTCTGGCTGAGGCCATGGGTTTGGCGCCCGATGTTCTCTGGGACCTTGACGTCGGCGCCAACCGGCCAGACGCCATGTCGGTGATGGGCGTGGCCCGCGACCTTGCGGCCGGACTGGGGGTGGCCTTCGAGCCGCCCGACCGGTCGACGCCCACCTCCGGTGCGGACACCGCCGAGATGGCCGAGGTCCAGATCGTCGACCCCACGCTGTGCGGCCGTTTCGTCGGCCGGGTTCTGCGCAACACGCCCGTCGGCCCATCGCCCGCGTGGATCGCCAACCGGCTGACCGCTCTGGGGATGCGCCCCATCAACAGCATCGTTGACATCTCCAACTACGTGATGCTGGAACTGGGCCAGCCCAGCCACACTTTCGACCTGGCCCGGGTGCGGGGCGGGCGCCTGCGGGTGCGCCGGGCCCGCGACGGGGAGACGATCACCACCCTCGATGGTCACGAGCGGGTCCTGGCCGAGGGCGACGGGGTGATAGCGGACGGCGACGACGGCATGATCGGCATCGCCGGTGTGATGGGCGGTGCCTCCACCGAGATCGGCATCGACACCGCTGAGGTGCTGGTGGAGATGGCGTGGTGGGATCCGCCCTCCATCTCGCGCACAGCCAAGCGTCTGAACCTCTCCAGCGAGGCCTCGACCCGCTTCCGGCGGGGCGCCGACTGGGGCTACAACGTCGAGCGCTGCATGAACCGCTTCGTTCAGCTGGCCGCGCAGCAGGGTGCCGAGGTGGCGCCGGGCCTCATCGACGAACGCGGCGACCTGCCCGACCGCCGACCGCTGAATGTGCGCACCTCCAGGATAAACAGCCTGCTTGGCACCGATCTGAACGCCGACGAGATGGCCGGGCACCTGCGCTCCATCGGCTTCGGCGTGGCGGTTGGCCGCATCGCGGACATCCCCGTCAGCGAGCGGGTGAGAGACGCTGGCTTCGATCCGAACGTCGAGCTGCACAACCTGGATGTGACCATCCCGACCTGGCGCTGGGACACGGCGACCGAGACCGACATTGCCGAGGAGGTGGCTCGGCTCCACGGGTACGAGAACATCGAGCGCACCGTCCCCACCGCCAACGAGGCCGGCGGGCTGTCGCCCTACCAGAAGGACCGCCGCCTAGTGCGCGACGTGCTGGTGGGCACCGGCTGCAATGAGACCCAGCCGATGCCGTTCGTGGCGCCCGGCGCGCTGGCCGCGGTGGGCCTGCCCGAGGACGGCATCACCCTGTCCAACCCGGTGGACGACAGCGAGTCGGTGCTGAGGACCTCGTTGCTGCCGGGCCAGCTGCGGGCGGTGGCCTACAACCAGCGCCACTTCAACGGCGATGTCCGGTTGTTCGAGATCGGTCATGTCTACCTGCCGCCGCTGGTGGGGCAGCTGCTGCCCGACGAGCGGGAGTTCCTGGCCGTGGCCCTGTCGGGCGAGGAGGCTCCGGCCGCGGTGGCGGTTCTGGACCTGCTGGCCGAGGCTCTGGCGCTGTCCGCGGTCGAGCTGCGCCCGGCGACGCTGCCGGGGATGCACCCCACCCGCTCCGCGGAGGTGGTTGTGGCCGGGCGGGGGCGCGGCGCGGTGGGGGAGATCGATCCCGCGGTGCTCGAGGCCGGCGGGGTGTCGGGCCGGGTGGCCTGGCTGCAGCTCGATCTGCAGCAGGTGCTCAACGGACCCCGAGCCCGGCGCCGCTACCGCCCGGTGAGCAAGTACCCGCCCAGCGACGTCGATCTGGCCTTCGTGGTGCCCGACAGCGTGGCTGCGGCCCAGGTCGAGCGGGCGCTGAGGGCCACCGCCGGGGCGCTGCTGGCCAGGATCGAGCTGTTCGACGTGTACCGGGGCCTGGGTGTGTCCGAGGGGTCGCGCAGCCTGGCCTACCGGCTGCGCTTCCAGGCCCCGGACCGGACCCTCACCGACGCCGAGGTGGCTGAAGCCCGCCAGCGCTGCATAGACGAGACATCCCGCCGCACCGGAGCGGCGCTGCGCGCGTAGACACCTAGGTGGCTGGTGTTAAATGGCAATTTGCCACAATTCGCAAGTCGCTGACCTGGGGTTTTGTGACCGCAAAACCTCCATTTCGGGAGTTTGGCACCAGCCACCTAGGAGACTGCTGAGTAATGCCGATTTCGGCCAACCCACAAGCCTCTGACCTGGGGTTTTATGATCACGAAACTAGCAATTTGTGACTTACTCAGCAGTCTCCTAGCCCAACCGGCGGCTAGTCCCAGCAGCCGTAGATCCAGCGCCGATAACAGTAGTTGTAGCGTCGTTGGGAGATGGATGCCAGCAGTAGAATCCGCAGGTGCCGGCCCCGTGCAGATGAGGCTGCCGTTCACGCGGACGCGTGAACCGGTCATGACGCTTGCGCAATGAGTGTTTCGAGGTGCCGGAACGTGCCGCGGCGAGCCGTCGCTCGCAGCCGATCGATCTGGGCCGTCGCGGATGGAATCTTAGCGTGAATCCACCGATGGGTTTGTGGTCTCTCACCAAATCTGCACGGGTTGTAGTCGTATATGACGTGTTTCTCTACAGATTTCGGGACGTTCTTGGAGATGGGGCCTTTGACCGGGCTGCGGAGTGTTGCTTCACAGCAAATGCCTCCTCACATGGCCAGAACGATCGTCGTTCTAAACGGCATTCTCCCACGTCGGGAGGCCTTTCTGGTGGACGCATAAACACTCAGAACCTCACCGCGCCGGTGGATTCAGGCTTAGAGGCAGCGCGGATAGGCGGCCGCGAAGGCACGAGGCACCTGCAATCCGACGGCATCGTGGTGCCGAACCTCACCTATCCGCGCACGTCCTTAGAGGCAGCGCGGATAGGTGAGAAGCAGTAGCAGTGATGCCTGTGTTACCAGCGATTCGAAACGCTGTGGAGCGCCTATCCGCACACGTTCTTAGCGGTTTTCAGATGGGACATGGTGTGGAAGTATGTTCTCATCTCTGAGAAAAGTTGCAAATTCGGTACTGGCCCATTAGCTTGTCGGGATGCACAAGGCTGCCGTGATCGGCGCGTCGGGGTTCACCGGCGCTGAACTGCTGAGGATCTGCGCGTCCCACCCGGATCTGGAGGCGGTGGTGGCCACGGGCGACTCCATGGCTGGCAAGGCCGTGGCCGACCTCTATCCGAGCCTGGCTCCCGCCTACGGCGGCGTCGAGTTCGTGCGCTACGAGCCCGGTGTCGCCTCCGGCTGCGACCTGGCCTTCTGCGGGCTGCCCCACGGCGCCTCGCAGGCAGTGGTGGGCGAACTGCGCAACGACGTGAGGCACATCGTCGACCTCGCCGCCGACTTCAGGCTCGACGACCCCGGTCTCTACCCGGCGTGGTACGGCGAGGAGCACACCGCACCCGAGTTGCTCGACGAGTTCGTGTACGGCCTTCCCGAGCTGTTTCGCGACGCCATCAGGGGCACCGAGTTGGTGGCCGCGCCGGGCTGCTATGTGACCACGGCCGCGCTGGCTCTCGCCCCCCTCGTCTCCGCGGGCGCAGTGGAGCCCACCGGGATCATCGTCGATGCGGCCAGCGGGGTGTCGGGTGCGGGCCGGCCGCCCAAGCCCCACACCTCGTTCTGCGCGGTGGACGAGGACTTCGCCGCCTACGGGCTCTTGACCCACCGCCACACGCCCGAGATCGAGATGGCCGTGTCCCGGTACGCCGGCATCGGCGTGCAGGTGTTGTTCACGCCCCACCTGGCCCCCATGAACCGGGGTATCCTCGCCACCTGCTACGCCCGGCCCACCGGAGCGACCAGTACCGACGAAGCGCTGGGCGTGCTGTCGGCCGCCTACGGTGACGAGCCGTTCGTAGTGGTGAGCGAGCGGTCGCCCTCGACCAAGGCCACTCTTGGGTCCAACAGTGTCCACATCACGGCCAGAGTCGACCAGCGCACCGGATGGGTGGTGGTGATCGCGGCGCTCGACAACCTGGTCAAGGGGGCGTCGGGCCAGGCCGTGCAGTGCGCCAACCTGGCTCTGGGCATCGACGAGACCGCCGGGCTGGCCCCAGCCGGCGTTTATCCCTAGGGGCCGAGATGGGCGCGTTACAAGCCTCGTCGCGGCCCGGCAACCTAATTGGTGGCGATATTGGGCCTCTGGGGCACAATCTGTCGCCAATTTCGTGCGGCGGTGGCTGCTATGGATGAGACCAAGGTCTCGCCGCTCGCCCCCGCGGCGTTCCCTGCCGTGCCCGCCGTCGCAGGTGTGCGGCTAGCGGTGGCCGCGGCCGGGATCCGCTATGTGGGCCGGGACGATGTAATGCTGGCCGAAATGCCTCCGGGTAGCACCGTGGCCGGTGTGTTCACCCGGTCGCTGTGCACCGCCGCGCCCGTCGACTGGTGCCAGCACGCCCTGGCCGCGAGCTCCGGCCGCGGCCGGGCCATCATCGTCAACTCGGGCAACGCCAACGCGTTCACCGGTGCGTCCGGGCATCGAGTCGCCCAACACACCGCGGAGTCCGTGGCCGGAGCCCTGGGCGCGCAAGCTCATGAGGTGCTGGTCGTCTCCACGGGCGTGATCGGCGAGGATCTGCCCGTCGAGCGCATCGACGCCGCGCTCCCTGCACTCATCGCCGGACTCTCCGGCCCGGATCCGAAGGCTTGGGAGGCCGCCGCGGTCGCCATAGGCACCACCGACACATTCCCCAAGGGTGCGTCGGCACCGGTAGCAGGCACGAGCGCCCGCGTAGCCGGCATCGCCAAGGGGAGCGGCATGATCGCTCCCGACATGGCCACCATGCTCGCGTTCGTGTTCACCGACCTGGCCGTGGACCCGCCGACAGCTCAGGAGTGCTTGGCCGAGTCGGTGGAGAAGAGCTTCAATCGCATCACCGTCGACTCCGACACCTCCACCAGCGACACCGTTCTGCTGGCCGCAACCGGCACGTCGGGACAGCCCGCCACCCTGCACATGAGGGCCTTCCGGGACGCACTCGACGCGGTCATGCTGGACCTCGCCCATCAGATCGTGCGCGACGGCGAGGGCGCCACAAAGTTCGTGGCCGTCACCGTCACCGGCGCGGCCGACGACGCGGCCGCACTGGCCATAGCTCGATCAGTGGCTGACTCCCCGCTTGTGAAGACCGCCCTGGCCGCCTCCGATGCCAACTGGGGCCGCGTCGTGGCCGCGGTGGGCAAGGCCGGCCAGCGGGTCGACCGGGACCGGCTGTCGATCTGGATCGGCGACGAGCAGTGCGCCAAGGATGGGGTGCCGCGCCCCGGCTACAGCGAGCAGAGGGCCACCGAGCACCTGCTGGGCAACGACATCGAGCTTCGGGTGGATGTGGGCGTGGGCGACGGCGACTCCACCGTCTGGACCTGCGACCTCACCCACGGCTACATCGACATCAACGCGGGGTACAGAACATGACCGGCGCGACCGGAATCCACACCGACCACGACACTGCGCAAGGCTTCGAGCCCGACCGGAGGGCCCGCGCCCTGGTTGAGGCCCTGCCCTACATCCGGCGCTTCCGGGGCGCGGTCGTGGTCATCAAGTACGGCGGACATGCCATGACCGACACGGGGTTGGCCGACTCGTTCGCCCGCGACATCGTGCTGGTGCGCTCCGTCGGGTTGAGGCCGGTGGTAGTCCACGGCGGTGGTCCGCAGATCGGCGAGCATCTGCGGAGGCTGGGAAAGCAGAGCGAATTCCGCGACGGCCTGCGGGTGACCGACGCCGAGACCCTCGAAGTGGCCCGGATGGTTCTCGTGGGCAAGGTCGGCCGGGACATCGTCAGTGCCATCAACGCCAATGGCGGAGCAGCCCTGGGCCTGTCGGGGGAGGACGGCGGCCTGGTCACCGCGGCGCCCCGGGATCCGGAGTTGGGCTTCGTCGGCGATGTGGCTGCGGTGAATCCCCTCATCATCGAGCGCCTCGTCGACTCCGAGATCATTCCGGTGGTGTCCTCCATCGGCGCCGACGTGACCGGCCAGGCTTACAACATCAACGCCGACACGATGGCCGCGGCCCTCGCCGGTGCGCTCTCCGCGGCCAAGGTCGTGTACCTGACCGACGTTCCCGGTCTGCTCGCAGACCCGTCCGAGGTGTCCTCGCTGGTGAGCCGGGCCAGTGTCGAGGAGGTAGAGGCCATGATCGCGCAGGGCGCGGTCAGCGGCGGCATGATCCCCAAGGCCCGGGCCTGCGTCGACGCGGTGCGCCAGGGTGCTGGATCCGCCCACATGCTCGATGGCCGCATCACCCACGCGGTGCTGCTCGAGCTGTTCACCGACGCGGGCATAGGCACGATGATTACGAACGGCGCAGCCGGCTCCGGCCCCGCCGGCGTATCCAAGGACACACGCGAGGACCAGCCATGAGCAGAGCCACCTTGATGAACAACTACGGTCCTCCGCCGGTGACCTTCGTGCGCGGTCAGGGCGCGGTGCTCACCGACGACCGCGGCCGCAGCTACCTCGACTTCCTGTGCGGGCTGGCCGTCACGGGGCTGGGCCATGCCCACCCGGCGGTGACCGAGGCCGTTGCAGCCCAGGCGTCAACGCTGATCCATACGTCCAACCTCTTCGCGAATGAGCCGACCGCCGAGGTGGTGGAGACGCTCGACCGGCTGATCCGGTCGGGCCCCGGCGGCGACGCCGAGCCCGGCCGGATCCTGTTCCAGAACTCCGGCGCGGAGGCGGTCGAGGCCGCCCTCAAGCTCGCTCGGAAGCATCAGGGGCGGGGCCGCCACGCGGTGGTGAGCGCCTACGGCTCGTTCCACGGGCGCACACTGGCCGCGCTGGCGGCCACCGGGCAGCCCGAGAAGCACGAGCCGTTCCAGCCCATGCCGGACGGCTTCCGTCACGTGCCCTTCGACGACATCGACGCCCTGGTTGCCGCGCTCGATCCCTCCGTCGGAGCGGTGCTGCTGGAGTCGGTGCAAGGCGAGGGCGGAGTCCTTCCAGCGGGCGACGAGTACCTGCGGACCGTGCGGGGCGTGTGCGACGAGCGCGGCATTCTGCTGGTGATGGACGAGATCCAGACCGGCCTGGCCCGCACCGGACGCTGGTTCGGCTATCAGCACGCCGGCGTGCAGCCCGATATCGTGACCATGGCCAAAGCGCTGGGCAACGGCGTGCCAACGGCAGCGGTGTGGGCCCGACCCGACGTCGCGGCCGCCTTCGTCCCCGGCGACCACGGCTCGACTTTTGCGGGCCAGCCTTTGGCCCTGGCCGCGGTGCGGGCGGTGCTCGCCGAGATGCAGGCCATGGACGCGCCCGCGGTGGCCACCCGTCTCGGCGCCGCGCTGCGGGATCTGCTGGTGCGGATCGACGGAGTGAAGAGCGTCAGAGGTCGCGGCCTGTTGCTGGCTGCGGAGCTGTCGGACGATGCCAGGGCGGGTCGCTCGGCCAAGGACATCGCCTCGGCTTGCCTCGAGCACGGACTGGTGGTCAACGGCGTGACTCCGACCGCTCTGAGGTTCGCACCGCCGTTCGTGGTCTCCGCCGAGCAACTCGCGGCCGGATGCTCCATCCTCGCCGATGTCTTGGAGCACCGCTGACGTGGGACATCAGCGATCAAGTCGATCCCGATACAAAGTTCTCGTACCACTGTCGATCCACACACCACGAAGAGGTCGAGCGGACAGGCAGCAGCTCATGTTCGGAATCAGTAGGCGATGAGCGAGGCCGTGGCCCGAGCGGCCCGTGAGCGCAGTGAACAAGAGCGGGAAACACCACGCCGCACCGCGAGCGCTCACCACCGATCCACAAACCATTAGAGGAGTTGAGATGCGCCATCTGCTGGATGTCGACGGGTTGCAGCCAAACGAGCTGGCTCAAATCCTGAACTTAGCCACCGATCCCAACCCGCCCCAGGTGCTGGCGGGCAAGGGCGCGGCCCTGCTGTTCGAGAAGCCGTCGGCCCGCACCCGCAGCGCGACCGAGATGGCCGTCGTGCGGCTGGGCGGTCACCCGGTGTACATCGGCGCGGCCGAGGTCGGGCTGGACCAGCGCGAGAGCGTCGAGGACGTGACCCGCACGCTGGCGTGCTACAACGCGGTGGTCGGGGCGCGGGTGTTCGCCCACAGCACCGTGGAGCGGATGGCCGCCACCGACGCGGTCCCGATCGTCAACCTGCTCAGCGACGGCGCCCATCCCACTCAGGCTGTAGCCGACCTGCTGACGGTGCGCGCCGAGCTCGGTCACATCGAGGGTTTGGTGCTGGCCTATGTCGGCGGCGCCAACAATGTGGCCCACTCGCTGGTGCACGCGGCCGGCTTGTCGGGCATGGCGGCGCGCATCGCCAGCCCCAAGGGCTACGGCTTCAGTGAGTCCGTGCTGCGGCGGATGCGCCACCGAGGCTGCGAGCCGGTGCAGGTGGACAACCCGGCCGACGCGGTGCGGGGCGCCCATGTGGTCTACACGGACGTGTGGACCTCGATGGGACAGGAGCAGGAGGTCGACAAGCGCCGCGAGGACTTTGCCGACTTCACGGTGACCAAGGCGCTGATGGCGCAGGCCGCACCGGATGCCATATTCCTTCACTGCCTGCCCGCCCATCGGGGCGAGGAGGTCACCGCCGCGGTGATCGACGGTCCTCGCAGCCGCGTGTGGCAGCAGGCGGCCAACCGGATGCACGCGGCCAGGGGCCTGCTGGTGTGGCTGATGGAAAGGGTCGGGTAAGCGCAGCGATGAGCAAGACCAGCCGCCAGCACCTCATCGTCCAGCTGCTCGCCGAGCACGCCGTGGCCAGCCAGCAGCAGCTGGTCGAGCTGCTCGCGGCCGCCGGCACGACCGCCACCCGGGCCACCGTGTCGCGCGATCTCGACGGGCTCGGAGCGGTGAAGGTGCGGGTGCCGGGGGGCAAGACGGTGTACGCCATCCCCGAGCATCCCGTCGACCGCATCGCTCCAACCGATCATCTCAGGAGGGTCATGGGAGACTGGGTGGCCGACATCGGCTCGTCGGGCAACCTCGCGGTGGTGCGCACGCCGCCCGGCTCGGCCCATGTGGTGGCGTCCGCCCTCGACCGGGCCGGCCTTCCCGAGGTGCTCGGTACGGTGGCCGGCGACGACTCGCTGATCGTGGTCGCCGAGGAGGGAACGCCAGGCTCGGAGCTGGCCGACCGCCTGAGGGACCTCGCCGGATTCATGGGCCCCGCCGGAAGATGAGAGCGCCTCGCGGTGCAGCGTCGTGTTTCCCGCTCCTGTTCGCTGCGCTCACGGGCCGCTCGGGCCACGGCCTCGCTCAGGCCTCGCGAGGGATGCTCGTAGGCTGCGGCGCATCCGCTCGGCCTCTGGGACGGTGATCACAACACGAAGCGGCAAGGGTAGCAAAGTGAACAAAGAGAACGAAGTGCTGGCCGGGAGCGCGGCACCGCCCGGCGCGGCAGCGTCGAAGGTGGTGCTGGCCTATTCGGGCGGGCTGGACACGTCCATAATCCTGTGCTGGCTGCAGGAGACCTACGGCTGCACGGTGGTCACCTTCACCGCCGACATCGGCCAGGACGACGAGCTGGAGCCGGCCCGGGCCAAGGCCCTGGCCATGGGCGTCGCGCCCGAACACATCTTCATCGAGGACCTGCGCGAGGAGTTCGCCCGCGACTTCGTGTTCCCGATGTTCAGGGCCAACGCGCTCTACGAGGGCGAGTACCTGCTGGGCACCTCCATCGCCCGGCCCCTGATCGCCAAGCGCCTGGTGGAGATCGCGGAGGAGACAGGAGCCGACGCGATCAGCCACGGTGCCACCGGCAAGGGCAACGACCAGGTTCGCTTCGAGCTCGGCGCCTACGCGCTCAGACCCGACACCCGGGTCATCGCGCCCTGGCGGGAGTGGGACCTGGGCTCGCGGGAGTCGCTCATGGCCTACGCGGCCGAGCACGGCATCCCCATCGAGCGCAAGCGGGGAACCGAGTCGCCCTTCTCGATGGACGCCAACATGCTGCACATCTCCTACGAGGGAGGCCCGCTAGAGGATCCCTGGAACGAGCCCCCCGCAGAGATGTGGCTCTGGTCGGTGAGCCCCCAGCACGCCCCTGACGAGCCGACCTATGTGGACCTCACCTTCGCAGGGGGCGACATCGTGGCCGTCGACGGCCGGACCATGACTCCCGGCCAGGTGCTGGCCACCCTCAACGCGCTGGGCGCGGCCCACGGCGTCGGACGGATCGACATCGTGGAGAACCGCTACGTGGGCATGAAGAGCCGGGGCGCGTACGAGACACCGGGCGGCACGATCATGCTGCGGGCCCACCGGGCCATTGAGTCGATCACCCTCGACCGGGAGGTGGCCCACCTCAAGGACGAGCTCATGCCCCGGTACGCGGAGCTGATCTACAACGGATACTGGTGGAGCCCGGAGCGCGAGATGCTGCAGACGGCCATCGACCACAGCCAGAGCTGTGTGAACGGTGAGGTTCGGGTGCGGCTCTACAAGGGCAACGTCGATGTCGCCGGGCGCCGCTCCGACGACTCGCTGTTCGACTACAAGGTGGTCACCTTCGAGGAGGACGAGGGGGCCTACGACCAGGCGAATGCCACCGGGTTCATCGCGCTGCACGCTTTGCGGCTGCGCAATCTGGCCCTCAAGCAGGCCCAGAGGCCGAGCGGTTAGGGAGCGATTCATGAGGATCTTGGCGATGCACGGAGCGAGGCCGTGGCCCGAGCGGCCCGTGAGCGCAGCGAACAGGAGCGGGAATGACACCGCCGCGACGCGGCAGGCTCGCACCCGTCCGCTATCACTCTCTGAGAGGGGGGGCTAGCCGTGGACGACTCAGCGACGCTGTGGCACGGGCGGTTCGCGGGCGATGCTGCCGACGCCCTGCGAGCCCTCAACGACAGTCTCTCCTTCGACGCCAGGATGTTCCGCGAGGACATCGCGGGGTCCCGCGCCCACGCGGCCATGCTGGCCGCGGTCGGGCTGATAACCGGCGACGAGCGTGACGCCATCTGCGCTGCGCTCGATGAGGTGGAGGCCGAGATGTCCGACGGCCGCTTCGTACCCGCGCCGGGCGACGAGGACATCCACACCGCGGTGGAGCGGCGGGTCACCGAGCTCACGCCGGCCGGGGCCAAGCTCCACACCGGTCGCAGCCGCAACGACCAGGTGGCAGCTGACCTGCGGCTCTGGACCCGCACCGCGCTGGGCGAGGTCGCCCGGGGCGTGCTCGGGCTGCAGAGAACGCTGCTGAACCGGGCCGCGGACGCTGGAGAGGCGCTGTTGCCCGGCTATACCCATCTCCAGCAGGCCCAGCCCGTGCTGCTGGCTCACCATCTACTGGCCCACGGCTGGGCGCTGGCCCGCGACACCGAGCGGCTGACCGAGGCCCGTCGCCGCGCCGACGTCTCGCCGCTGGGCGCGGGCGCGCTGGCAGGGTCGTCGTTGCCGCTGGACCCCGATCGGACCGCAGCCGAACTCGGATTCGCGTCCGTCTTCGACAACAGCCTCGACGCGGTCGCCGACCGCGACTTCGTCGTCGACGCTCTCTACGCGCTGGCCATGCTGGGTGTGCATCTGAGCCGGGTTGGCGAGGAACTGGTGCTGTGGTCGTCGTCGGAGTTCGGCTTCGTGGAGTTCGATGATGCGTTCGCCACCGGCTCGTCGATGATGCCCCAGAAGAAGAACCCCGACGTGGCCGAGCTGGCCCGGGCCAAGGCCGGTCGCCTGATCGGGCACCTGACCGGGCTGCTGGCCACTCTCAAGGGCCTTCCGCTGGCCTACGCCAAGGACCTCCAAGAGGACAAGGAGCCCCTGTTCGATGCGGTCGACACTGTCGTGTTGACGCTGGCCGCCCTCGACGGCCTGCTGGCCACGGCCCGCTTCGACACGGATCGGATGGCCGACGCCGCGTCGTCGCCCTACGCGGCGGCGACAGACCTGGCCGAGTGGCTGGTGGCCAGAGGGACGCCGTTCCGCGAGGCCCACGCTGCGGTCGCCGATCTGGTCCGTCGCTCGCTTGCCGGCGAGGGAGCGCTGGCCGATCTGGTAGCCGCCGACGACCGGCTCGGGCCGGAGGCCGCCGTGCTGCTCGTGCCGGACGCCTCCGCTGCCCGCCGCACCACGCCCGGAGCGGGCGGCCCGGAGGCGGTGGCCGTCCAGATGGAGCGGTTCCGGCAGCGGCTTGAGACCGACGCAATCCACTTCGGGTAACCGGCAAGCCTTCGGTGTGCCGCGTCGGACGGACTTCTCGGTAGGTTCTAGACGATATTGGCATTAGAATAGGGACGATACTATCAGTTAGGGGAGGCTGAATGGGTGATGTGCCCAGACGCTTGGCGGCGGTCACCCACCGGGCGCTCTCAGACTTCCGAGTGGTGGTGGTCACCGGGCCGCGCCAGGCTGGCAAGACCACCCTGGTGCGTCATGTGCTGGACGGATCAGGCACGTTCGTGCGACTCGACCGAGAGGCGACCCTGAGGGCGGCCCGTGACGACCCCGACGCACTCGCCGCGTTCGGAAGCATCCCGCGGGCCTTCGATGAGGTGCAGCGCGCCGGCGACCCTCTGATCCGGGCCATCAAGAGCATCGTGGACGACGATCCGAGTCGCGGCCAGTTCCTGCTCAACGGCTCGGCGGACTTCCTGACAGTGCCGACCATCTCGGAGTCCCTCGCGGGCAGGGCGGCCTTCCTGGAGTTGTGGCCCTTCACACAGGGCGAGATGCAGCGGGCGCCTGACGGTTTCTTGGAGGCGGCCTTCGCGGACCCCGATCGACTCCTGGCCGGAGGTCCCTCACCGGTTCGCCTGCGCGACTATCTCGACCGGGTTTGCGCAGGAGGCTTCCCCGAGGCGGTCGCCATGGCACCGCAGACCCGCCAGACCTGGTTCCGCGACTATCTGCGGACTGTCATTCAGCGCGACATCAAAGACCTCTCCGGGGCCCGGCGCACACTTGCGCTGCCCAGACTGCTCAAGCTTGTGGCGGCGCGCACTGCGGGCGAGCTGGTGGTGGAGAACCTGCACCGGGCGGTCGGGCTTGGAAGCCGCCACACCACGGAGGCTTACCTGGGATATCTCGAGATGACCTATCTGCTGCTGTTGCTGCCGGCGTGGTCGCGCAACCTTTCCAGCAAGGCCGCACGTCGGCAGAAGGCACACATCGCCGACAGCGGCCTTGCGGCGCACCTCCTGGGCAAGGACCCGCAGTCGCTTGCACGCCCCACCGATCCGGCCCGAGGCCAGATCTTCGAGTCGTTCGTGGCGAACGAACTGCACCGGCAGGCCTCCTGGCACCACGGCACGGTAACCCTGCACCATTTCCGCGACCGCGGCGGTCCAGAGATAGACATCATCGCCGAAGCTGGTGACGGCCGGCTGGTCGCCGTCGAAGTCAAGTCGGCGCCCGTCGTGCACGAACACGACGCCCGGCACCTGCGCTGGCTGCGCGATCGGGTGCCGGACGACTTCGTGTGCGGTGTCGTCCTTCACACTGGCGAGCACGCCTACCGCCTCGCCGACAGGCTGCTGGCGCTTCCCATTTCCCGGCTGTGGACCGCCCGCTGAGGCTCGCTGCGCTCACTGGCGCAGATCGGGCCATGTCTTCACTCCATTGAGCTGAGCTTGTCGTGAACCGCGATGCGCCCGCTCGGCCTCTCGGGCGCGACTTCTACGCCCGGAGCGCGCTCGAAGTCGCGCCCGAGCTGCTCAACAGCGTGCTCGTCGCCCCGGACGGCCGCGCCGGCCGGATCGTCGAGGTCGAGGCCTACCGGGGCGACGACGATCCCGGCAGCCACGGATTCCGCGGCAAGACCAAACGCAACGCCACCATGTTCGGGCCCCCGGGCCATCTGTACGTGTACTTCACCTACGGCATGCACTGGTGCGCCAACGTGGTGGCCGAGACCGACGGGGTGGCCGCGGCCGTGCTGCTGCGAGCGCTGACACCGCTGCAGGGCCTCGACGCCATGTACGCCGCCCGGGGCCCGGCCGCCCGCCGCGACCGCGACCTGTGCAGCGGCCCGGCCAAGCTCACCCAGGCGCTGGGCATCGACGGTGACCTCGACGGCGCCGACCTGGTCAGCGGCGACCGGTGTGTGACCATCCTCGACGACGGCCAGCCGCCCCCGGAAGACCCTGTCGTCACCACCAGGATCGGTCTCACCAACGGCGCCGACCTCCCCTGGCGCTTCCACGTCGCCGGCACCTCAGACCTCTCCCGCCGCTGATAGAGCCGTAGTTGCTCCCGGCTGACCGGGCTCAGTTGACGCGAAGCGCCCTATCGCCTCCCCAACAGATGATGGTGTCGTCGGTACGCAGCCCGCAGGAATGGTCTTCACCGGCGCTGACGGCTCTGAAGGTCCCTGCGGGGGCGCTTGCCTGGTCATGCTCGTTGTCGCCCCAGCATGTGATGGTTGCGTCGGGGCGCAGCCCGCAGGAATGGAAGTCGCCTGCGCTGACGGCTTTGAATGTTCCTTGGGGGGCGTCTCTCTGGCCGTCACCGTTGCGGCCCCAGCAGGTGAGCGTGCCGCTGGTGCGCAGCCCGCAGGTGTGGAAGGCGCCTGCGCTGACGGCTTTGAATGTTCCTTGGGGGGCGTCTCTCTGGCCGTCGTCGTTGCGGCCCCAGCATGTGATGGTTGCGTCGGTGCGCAGTCCACAGGCGTGCCGGTAGCCGAGGGTGACGGTGCCGAAGGCTCCCGCGGGCCGCGCGTCCAGCAGACCGGGATCGTTGCTGCCCCAGCATGCGATGGTGGCGTCGGTACGTAGCCCGCAAGAGTGGTTGCGGCCTGCCGTCACGGTGCTGAATTCCCCGGTAGGAGCGTCGGTTCTACCCTCATAACTGCTGCCCCAGCATGCGATGGTGGCGTCGGCGCGCAGCCCACAGGAATGATACCGGCCGGCGGTTACGGCGTTGAGAATTCCTTCGGGCGCGTCGGCCTGGCCGCTGGCGTTCCAGCCCCAGCATGTGACGGTTGAGTCGGTGCGCAGCCCGCAGGTATGCCAGTCACCGGTCGCGACGGCGCTGAAATCTCCGGTCGGCGGGTCGGCCTCGCCGTTGCCGTTGCGGCCCCAGCATGCGATTGTGCCGCTGGTGCGCAGCCCGCAGGTGTGCCAGTCACCGGTCGTGACGGCGCTGAAGTCTCCGGTCGGCGGGTCGGCCTCGCCGTCATCATTGCGGCCCCAGCAGGTGATCGAGCCGTCGGCGCGCAGCCCACAGGAGTGATGCCGGCCGGCGGTTACGGCGTTGAAGGTTCCTTCGGGCGCGTCGGTCTGGCCGCTGGCGTTCCAGCCCCAGCAGGTGATGGTGGCGTTGGTGCGCAGCCCGCAGGTGTGCCAGTCACCGGCCGTGACGGCGCTGAAGTCTCCGGCTGGCGCGTCTGTCTGGCCGTCGAAGTTGCGGCCCCAGCAGGTGATCGTGCCGCTGGTGCGTAGGCCACACGAATGGTAGCGGCCCGACGTGACGGCGCTGAAGTCTCCGGCTGGCGCGTCCGCCTGGCCGTCGTCGTTGCGGCCCCAGCATGCGATTGTGCCGCTGGTGCGCAGCCCACAGGAGTGCCAGGCACCGGTCGTGAGGGTGTTGAATGTTCCCGTTGGCGCGTCCAGTGGGCCGGGATCATTGCGGCCCCAGCAGGCGATGGTTCCGTCGGTGCGCAGTCCACAGGCATTCCAGGCACCACTCGTGACGGCGGTGAATGCTCCTGTGGGGGCGTTGGTTTGGCCGTGCTCGTTGCGGCCCCAGCATGTGATCGTGTTGTCGGTGCGAAGCCCACAAGAAGACAAGCTGCCCGCGGTGACGGCGCTGAATGTTCCCGAGGGAGCGTCCGCCCGGCCGCCGTCGTTGATGCCCCAGCAGGCGATGGTCCCGTCGGTGCGCAGCCCGCAGGAATGGACGCCGCCGGCGGAGACGGCCTGCATGTCAGCTCCTGTGGGCGCGACCGACTGCCCTCGGTGGTTGTACCCCCAGCAGGTGATGGTTCCGTTGGTGCGCAGCCCGCACGAGTGCAACTCGCCTGCGTCGATCGCTATGAATGTTCCAGCTGGCGCGTCGGCCTGGCCAAGAGCATTTGCGCCCCAGCAGGTGAGGGTTGTGTCGGTTCGCAGCCCACAGACGTGACTCCGGCCTGCAGCGACGGTCTTGAAGGTTCCTGCGGGCGCGTCCGCCTGACCGCGATTGGTGTAACCCCAGCAGGTGGCGGTTCCGTTGGTGCGCACGCCGCAGGAAAAGCCATTGCCGGTTGTGACGGTGTTGAAGGTTCCTGCGGGGGAGTCCGCATAATTCTGATTGCCCCAACAGGTAACGGCTCCGTTGGTGCGCAGTCCACAGGAGTGCGACCATTCGACGGCTATGGCGCCGAAGGTGCCTGCGGGTGGGTCCGCATTGCCATGAAAATCCACATACGTAGAGGAGCCCCAGCAAGTGATGGTTCCGTTGGTGCGCAGCCCGCAGGAATACCCACCGCCGGCGCCGACGTCTTTGAAGGCTCCTGCGGGCGCGTCTGCTTGGCCGCTGCCGTTCGAGCCCCAGCAGGTGATGGTTGCGTCGGTGCGGAGCCCGCAGGCATGCCAGGAACCCCCGGTGACGGCGGTGAAGGTTCCTTCCGGCGCGCTCATCAGGCCCCGGTAGTCGGAGCCCCAGCAGGTGATGGTTCCGTTGGTGCGCAGCCCGCAAGAAAAGAAGTGCCCCGCAGTGACGGCGCTGAAGGAGGCGGGTGTCGGTGTTGGGACCAGGCCGAGGGCTCGGGCGAGGAACGTGGCCATCTCGCCTCGGGTGACGGGTTGGTCGGGGCAGTAGCGAAGCGGGTCCGTCGCGCAGCCAGCGGTGACCCCCGCGGTCGCCAGGGCGTCGATGCTGGTCTCGTGGGTGCTGCCGGAGGTGTCGCCGAAGCCCGCCGCGGTGGCGACTGCGAAGTCGAAGGCCCTCACCAGGAACGACGCCATCTCGCCTCGGGTGACGGGCTGGTTGGGGCAGTAGCGAAGCGGGTCTGTCGCGCAGCCCAAGGTGACCTCGAGCTGCGCGATCCGCTCTATAAAGGCGGCCGCAGGAGACTCCGCGTCTACATCGGCGAACCTGGAGGATCCCGCGTCCTGGGGGTCAGCGCCGTCAAGGACGCGGGCCAGCCACACAGCCATGGTGGCGCGGTCGATGGGCTCGTCGGGGCAGAACAGGCTGTCACCGCAGACCGTGCTCGCGAACACCCCCCGCTCGGCCAGGGCGTCCACGGCGGGCTTGTGCACCCCGCCGGTGACATCCAAGAATCCGTCGGCTGCTGGGAAGAGAACTGGAACTGCACCGGCCTCAGTTGCGGCCGCATCGCCGGCGCCGAACGCGAAGTTCGCGGATATGTCGTGGGTGACTTCAACAGTGAAAGTGCCATCATCCCCGGCAGTCGCCGGACCCATGAGTAGGTCAAGAGTGCAGTCGTCAATGGTCATGGCCGACATGGCGGCATCGATTGCTTCGGTCGAATGGGCGGTCGTGATCTGCTCACCCGGAACGGCGCACGGAACGACGAATATCACGAGGCCAGGAGTCCAGCCAGATCCAGTGATCGTGAAGGTGTACGTCCCCTCACCGGGCACGGCTGGTGGGTCCACTGAAATCGAGGGCGCTTGTTGAGCCCCGGGCTGGCCGGTCAGCGCCAACACGGCCAACATGCTCGCCACCGCAGCCACTGCGACGCCTCTCTTCATTGTGCTGCGACTCCTCTCGACAATCGGGCACCCCCGAATCGTTGAGACATTGTCCCCGTGAGCAGCCTCTATGTCCAGAACATCTAGGTCAGACCTACGACACTAGTGCGCCTCCGGAGTGAGGGGTATGGCCAGCACTCGGTGGCAGGCGCGAGAACCGTGGCGTCCAACCGTGGGGCGGTGACAGTTGTCCGCGCTGCGCTAGACGTCGCCGGGGACCTGGCAGTTGTCCATGTTGTTGAGTCGGGAGAAGCCGTCCATCCGCTCGGTGTAGGTGCTGCCCTCGATCATGTCGACAAGAAGGAAGCGAAGCTCCCGGTCGGGAGTGTCGTCGTCGGCTGTGCGCAGCCGGTCCGAGTGGCCGCGCCGGTCGGCTACGTAGAGGTCCCAATCGGCAAGCCAGTCGCTGACCAGCGACGCGTCCGGAGGGCCATCACCTTCGGTGGATCCAAGAAGAGAGGTTTCGGCCTGCAGGCGCAAGTCGGACACGAGCGCCTCGACTGCATCGGTTCCCCGGTCCACCTGGTCGGCCCGCTCTTCCCGTGAGCCTGCCTGGCGGGCTGTCGGCAGGGCGGCAATGGCCGTCTGGGCCTCGGCGCAGCGCTGGTCGGCCCACTGCGCGAATTCGCGGTCGTCGAGGCGGGCCGGGTTCTCGGTGCGGGCCCATGGTGAGAAGGCCCACGCCCAGAACACGAAGCTGCCGGCCACGAACAGGCCGCCCAGCCACCGGCCCAGCCGCCGCCAGCGCCTCCGACCCGGTCCCGTACCGGTACTGCCGCTTGTCCCGGCTGCCGAATCCGGCCCCTCGGCGGTCACCGCTCGGTGTTCACCCAGATCTCGGCGGAGCTACCCGGCTCCACGCTGGCGCCGGCGGCGGGCGACTGCTGCCACACGACGCCGGGGTCACCACCGAAGCGTTCCGCCTCCTCGTCGAAGAACGGTTCGATGTACACCTCCACACCCAGCCCGGCCGCAGCCAGCACCCCTCTGGCCTCGGCCTCGTTCAGGCCAATCACGTCGGGCATGGCGATGATTGACGGCAGCTCGGGAGCCACCGCCACCTCCACCGTCACGGTGATCCCGCCTCGTTGCAGTGACCTTGCGGCCGGGGCCTGCCCGATGATGGTCCACTCCGCGTACTCGTCGGTCTCGACCTCCACCGCGGCCAGGCCGAGGGTCAGCTCGTCCAGCTCCGCCGCCACCTGCTCGGCATCGAACGCCTGGCCCACTAGGTCGGGGATCTCGACCGAGTCGAGCTGGGGTGCCTGCGTGGGCGGAGGGGGCGCGCTGACCGGAGGAGCGGGCAGGTTGACGGCGGGGATTCCCTCGTGGGCCGCGATCATGATCTCGCGCCAGATCTGGGCCGGATACGTGCCGCCCGACACCCTGATGTCGGTGGTCGGGGGCACCATCGGGATCTGGGCGACGGGGAAGCCGACCCACACCGCAGCCGCCCGCTGCGGGGTGTAGCCGACAAAGGTGGCGTCGGCGTAGTTCTGGGCCGTGCCCGTCTTGCCGGCGGCCGGACGGTCGATGACCGCCCGATGTCCGGTTCCGGACGTGATAGCTCCCTGGAGCACCCAGGTGATCTGGTTGGCGACGGCGGAATCGAGCACCGGCACGATGTCGGTGACATGGCGGAAGAGCGCAGTGCCGTCGGGCTCGATGATGCTCGTCACCAGCACCGGTTCGGTCCGCCGCCCCGATCGGGCGAAGGTGGAGAACATGGTGGCCAGCTCGACGGTGTTGACGTCCTCGGTGCCCAGCACCCCGGCGCACACCGGGGCGATGCGGCTGGCCTCCAAGCCGAGCCTCTCGGCCATGGTCACGAAGTTGGCCGGGCGGATGTCCACCATGAGCTGGGCGTACACCGTGTTGATCGAGCGCTGCGTGGCCTGTATCAGGTTCGCGTCCACCGGCTCCTCGGGCTCCGAGCCGAGCCCGCCCCTGATGGTCCACAGAGGCCCGCAGACATCGGGCCGGTCGATCTCAAGCTCGTCGGGGGCGTTGTAGCTCTTGGTCACCGTGAACCCGCGCGTCAGGGCGGTGGCCAGCGCGATCGGTTTCATGGCCGATCCGGCCTGCCGGCCCTTGCCGCTGGCCAGATTGAACTTGGCGTCGTCGTCGTCGCCGAAGAAGTCACGGCCGCCCACCATGGCCAGCATGTGGCCCTCCTCGGCGCCGCCCACCCCCAGCACCGTTGCCGCCGCGTCGGGATTGACGCCGTTGTCGGGCAGGATCGCCTCCACCGAGGCCTCGGCCTTGGCCTGGAGGCCCAAGTCGATCGTCGTGTGGATGTCCAGGCCACCCTCGAACAGGAGTTGGGTCCGGTATTCGCGGGTCGGCCCGAAGGCAGGGTTGTCCAGGAACCACTGTTTGACGTCCTCAACGAAGTGGGCGGCCGGATAGCGCACTTCGAGAATCGGGATGTCCTCGATCAGCACGATCGGCTCGTTGTAGGCCCGGTCGTACTCATCGGGGGTGATGAAGCCGTTGAACAACATCCGCTCCAGCACCAGGTTGCGTCGGCGCCGGGCGTCCTGAGGGTTGCGGTAGGGGTCGAAGGCGCTGGGGCGCTGGATCAGTCCGGCCAGCAGCGCGGCCTGCTCCAGCGTTAACTCGCTCACCTTCAGGCACGCTTCGGTGCCTCGCTCGGCCGCGGTTGTGATCAGCTCGCAGGCGGGGGCGCCGAAGTACTGCCTGGCGGCCGCCTCGATGCCATAGGCGCCGTTGCCGAAGTACACCCAGTTTAGGTAGCGCAGCAGGATGAAGTCCTTGGTGAAGAACTGCTCGAAACGCCGGGCCATGAAGAACTCTTCGATCTTGCGGGTCAGCGTCTCCTCGTCGCGGTCGAGGAACACGTTGCCGACGTACTGCTGGGTGATGGTGGAGCCGCCCTGGCTGATCCCGCCCGCGCTGACGTTGCTGCGGGCCGCCCGCAGGATGGCCTTGAGGTCCACCCCGTCGTGCTCGTAGAAGCGCTCGTCCTCGATGGCCACGACCGCGTTGCGCACGACTTCGGGGACCAAGGCAATGTCGGTCACGTCGGTACGGCGTTGCTCGCCCCGCAGTTCGGTGATGAGCACGCCGTTGCGGTCGTACACACGCGAGGACTGAGCGGTGGTCAGCTTGTCGACATCGAATGTCACATCGCGCAGCTCGTACGAGCAACCCGACGCGAGCACCGACACGGCCATTACCGAGATGGCAAGCACTGTGGCGGCGCGTCGCACGTCTGTCATTGTGCTCTGCGCCGTACCCGAAACGGCACCTTCCATCGGGCGAGAGCGGTGTAATATCATGAAATTCAGTCTAAGATGGGCTCGAAACGAGACTCGGGGGGAGGAGCAGGCGATGGGAATGTTCACCCGGCCCATACGGATCGAGACCATGGACGGCCGTCGGTCGCTCGACCTGGAAGCGACGGTCGACACCGGCGCGGCCTACACGGTCGTGCCCGGAACGAAGCTGCGTGAGCTGGGGGTCGAGCCGAGGGGACTGCGCCGCTTCAAGCTCGCCGACGGCACCACGATCGAGGGCGCCTTCGGAGAGGTCGTGGCGACGATCAACGGTGACACCGTCAACACGCTGGCGATCTTCGGCGCCGACGGTGGTCCGGTGCTCCTCGGCGCCTACACCCTGGAGGGTCTTGGGCTTGCGGTAGACCCGGTCCGTCAGCGACTGGTGCCCGCGGTGATGATCCTATGAGGGAGCCGTCGCGCTACTGTGGCCCAAAGCTCAGGCTGGTGGTCCGCGGGAGGCGTATCTGTCGTCGCGGCAGAGCGCCAAGGCCGGGCGCCGTGCCACGAGGCGGCGGGGACGAAAGGAGTGGCGTGACGAAGACCGGAGTCGCCACAGAGGTGCGGATGGTGCTCGGCGTGGCGCGCCTGGGGGAGGCCGATCTGAGGGGCTGGTGGAGCTGCCATGGCCTCGACCGGGCGGGTTCCTTCGTACTGGGTCGGGCGTTCCCGCGCACGGCGGGCCCGGCGGGCCTGGAGCTCGACATGCTGTCGGCGCGCCGCCGCCACGACGACGCGGCTGGCGCGTCGCAGCAATGCGTTGCACCTGTTCTCTGACGGGCTGCCGTTCCGACGGTGGGCGTCGGCGTGGCTCTCCGAGCAGAAGGCGGCATCTACAGGGGTACCCGTAGCAGATGGATAGGATCCGACGCTTCAGGTTCTGAGTGGTCGGAGCTTGCCTTGGGCCGGGGTGGTGGTGTTGTGGAAGTCGTAGCGGTCGTAGAGGTTCAGGTGTTGGTGCCCGGCTGGTGGTAGGCGGCGGAGCTGGTCGTGGCTGGTTTGGTGGCCGCGGGTGGTGAGGTGGTCGATGGAGGTTGTGTGTAGGTCGTGTTCTAGTAGACGGCGGCGTTGGTGGGCAGGGTGAGGCATTCGCTCTGGAGGTCTTGGTCGTGAGCTTCCCCCCGAATCGTGGAGGGTTGGTTAGGCTGCGTTGGCTAGTTCGTAGTCTGTTGGGCTGAGCATGTTGTTGGTGGAGTGTAGGCGTTTGGTGTTGTACCAGGTGTCGATCCAGGCGGCGATGTCGGCTCGGGCCTGGTCTCGGGTGCGGTAGCGGCGCCGTGAGATGCGTTCGTGCTCGAGGGTGGAGAAGAACGACTCGGCGGCGGCGTTGTCCAGCGCGCAGCCCACGCGCCCCATCGACTGGGTGACCCCGAGGCGTCGGCACGCTTCGGCGAACGCGTCGGAGGTGTATTGTGATCCTTTGTCGGTGTGGAAGATCACCCCGGCCACGTCGCCGCCTCTGGCCGCGGCGGCCATGTTGATCGCCGCGGTGGCGAGCTCGGCGGTCGGGTAGGAGTCGGACTGCGCGAAGCCGAGCATCCGCCGGCTGAACAGGTCCTCGACGGTGGCGAGGAACACGGGCCCCTCGCCGGTGTCGATCTGCTTGAAGTCCCCGACCCACTTGTGGTCGGGCCGCTGGGCGCTGAAGTCCCGCCTGAGCAGGTCAGGCACCACAGCGGCGGCCTTGTCGGGCCGGGTCAGGCCCCGCCGCCGACGGCGGGGAGGGCGTCCTTGCAGGCCCTGGCGGGCCATGGAGGCCTCCACGGTCTTCTTGGACACGGCCAGGCCGTCGCGGCGAAGCTGGGCGCGCACCCGCGGCGAGCCGTAGGTCCCCCCGGAGGCGTCGAAGCAGGCCTTGACTGCCGCGTCGACGCCGGCGCGGCGCCGCTGCGCGGGCGTCGGGGGCCGGTTGCGCCACTTGTAGAACGTCGACTCCGCGACGCCCAGCGCCCGGCAGGCGACCGCGTGGGGCACTCCGTGGTCGGTCCTCTGGGCCGCGATATGCGCTGAGACGCTCATCGCGTTGCCTCCTTGACCCACAGGACCACCGATCGTTTGAGCACATCACGCTCCATCTCCAGCTCGGCGCAGCGGCGGCGCAGCCGCACCAGCTCGGCTCTGTCGTCGGCGCTGAGGCCCTCGGCCTCGCCCCGCTCGATGCGGTCCCTGCGGACCCAGTTGCCCAGAACCCCCGCGCCGATCCCGAGCTCGCGGGCGATCTCAGCGATCGGCCTTCGCGTCTCCCGGACGATCCGCACAGCACCGGCTCTGAACTCCGGATCGTACTTGCGTCGTGGTTGTGACATAGCGTCTCCTCATAGACGATGTCTCCACGATTCGGGGGGATACCCATCGCTGGTGTCTTTGCGTCGGGTCTGGCCTAGGAGACTGCTGAGTAATGCCGATTTCGGCCAACCCACAAGCCTCTGACCTGGGGTTTTGTGATCGAGGATCGCGCGATTCGGGACTTGCTCATCACTCTCCTAGGTTGGCGAGGAATGGGTCTCGTCGGAGCGCGTGGAGTGTTTCGCGTTTGTTGTGCTGGTCGTGGATCCGTCGGCGGTGTTGGCTGTTGTGGGGGTAGCGCAGGATCGAGATGGTTTTGGTGGCTCGTCCGTGCTTTTGGGTGGCTTGGGTGAGGTGGTTCTGGCGGGTTGATGCTTGGAGCTGTGCTGCGGGGGTCGATGCTGGCAGGTAGCCGTGGCGGATGGTGGCGGCGATCCGGAGCATGTCGTCCCAGCGGCGGGTGAACCGCTTTGGTCGGGCCCGGTGTTGGAGGAGGCCGGCCGCTGCGTCGTCGGGTGTGGTGGTGGGGAGCCGCCACGGTCGCTGGTCGGCGAGGTCTCAGATGCGGGACGAGAATCGCAGTCCGGTGAGGTCGAACAGCCCGTACTGGCCGCGAAGATAGCGCTGCCAACGCTTGGGAGCGAAGCCGATCGGGGCGTCTGGTGGGACGATTCTCGATCGGGTGCTGTTCAGGCTGGTCAGGAGGCGCACGGCGGCCAGCAAACAGCTGTCGTCGTCAGCGGCTCGATACTCGAACGCGGCGAGGACGTGCGGGGCGAACTGGCGCAGCTGGCTGTATCGGGCACAGAGCTGGTGGAGGCGGGACGCGCGGTCCTGGCCAATTTCGGTGGCCTGAGCGGCCACACTGTCGAAGCGGTGCCGCCCGACCCGTTCAAGGATCGTCGCTCTGACTTGATTGTCGGGGACAGTGGCGTCCAACACGACACCCGCTGCCTGGGTGAGCACCGGCTATCTGGGTGAACACCGGGACTGTTTCCGTTGCCGCTTGAGCGTTCGCTGCTGTGGCTTCGTCGTGTCCTCGACGGGCAGCTCGCTCGAGGGCGGCCATGGCGATGTCGAACAGATCGAGGACCTCGTCGATTCGTTCGGTGAGTTCCTCAACGACGGTGGCGGCCAGGATCTGATAGCGGCGCTCGACCGCGAGCCGGTCGAGGGCCTGTGGGGTCATCCGTCGCCCAAGCGACGCCAGATGGCGGACCCGGTTCGGGTTCAGCGCGGTGAGGTCGAGATCCTCGGCTCCGGCCGAGCGCAGCAGGTCGATCTTGGAGAGCTGTTCTTTGATTGCGGCCGGCGTCGAGGTTGGCGCCTGCCGGAGGAGCCACACCAGCGGGTGACACCGAGATCGGCGTCAACTTCCAGCAATGCGCCGAGCTGGCGTCGGCGTCGAGGGTCGAGCTGATCAGCGATCCGGAAGTAGGTCTCCTCGATGGCTCGCTGCCGTGCGGTCGCTGCCGCCCGCTCGGCAACGGTCACTCCGGGGCGCACCAGCCTGTTGGCGTGTAGATGCTCACACGCCAGGCGAAACAGCACCATCGGCTGGTCGTGTTCCAATGCCCGTTCCACCAGCCAGTCGCCTAGAGCTTTCAAGTCGCCCAGATCGGGGCGGGGGAACCCGAGGTGGGCCTCGACGTCCAAGAGATGGTCACTGCGGGTCTGAGCGCGCTCGCCGTAGCCGGCGAGGTCGACAGAGCCTGTGTCGAGCTGTGAGCTGACGTGGTCAACGACCGCACCCGGAGCGCTGCTCAGATCCGCCGCCACGAAGCCAAACTACGGGGGATCTGGGCCAGTGGCAGGCGACGGCATCTCGCTCCGTGCCGCACTTGAGGCCTTCTTCGCCGACAAGGACCTCGCCCCCAACAGCCGCCGCACCTACCGCCAGGCGCTGGACGCCCTCATCGAGGACCACACCGAGGACCTTCCCACAGCCGAGTTGACGCCGGCAAAGATCGGGCGCACGCTCAACAGCCGATGGGGTGAGGCGAAGCCATCGACTTGGAACTCCCAGATGACGGCGCTGCAGTCGTTCCTGCGGTACTGCGGCCGCAACGGGTGGACCCAACGAGACCCCTCGCGGGGATCGAACGCAAACGCGAGCCCCGCGACGAAACCAAGGCCATCGCCTACGACACACTCGACGAGCTGTGGAGCCGCCCCCGCATCGGCCTGCGGGAGAAAACACCGTGGCGGATGCTCTATGAGACCGCCGCCCGCGCCAACGAGATCCTCGCCCTCAACATCGAGGACCTCGACCTGGACCGCAAACAAGCCGCCGTGACCGCCAAGGGCGGCCACCGAGAAGTCGTGATCTGGGCATCGGGCACCGCCCGGCTGCTGCCCCGATACCTCGACCGCCGCCGCCGGGGCCCCGTGTTCGTCACCACCCGACAACCAAACGTCGTCCCCGCCGACCGCGACCGCTGCCCCGACACCGGACTCGGACGCCTTTCCTACCAGACCGCGTGGAAGCTCTTCAACGAAGCCAGCGGCGGGCATGCCGCTGCCGACGCGTCTCGCTCCACTTCTGCCTCCACCCGACCAGCAAGCATAAGGAGGTTACCAGCTGCTCAGTGGGGCGCAGCCCTTCGCCGGCAACCCGGCCATGGCCATCATCGCTGACGGCATGGCTTCGGGGGTCCCGCTTCAGTCAGACGCGCCTCAACCAGCGGGCCCACCGCCCGAATCAGGCTGATCGCCCACATCGGCGGGCCCACCGCCCGAATCAGGCTGATCGCCCACATTTCCGGGCCCACCGCCGGAATCAGGCTGATCGCCGACATCTGCGGGCGCATCGTCGGCCTGTGTCTTCCACGGCGCCGGTGGAAAGTAGCACGGCCCGACGGGATCGGGGTACATGTTGGGCTCGGGCGCGTCCTGGTGCAGGGCGTCGCTAAGTGCGTCGCGGGTGTCGCTGCCGCCGAACCACACTATGAAGTCGCCCGGCACGTCAAGAGCGAACGCGACGTACGGCTCGGGGCCGTCGGGCCAAACCCGCCGCACCGGAGCTTCGTGCATGAACTCCTGCCCGTTGTGCTCGCACCAATGGTCCGAATAGGGCGTCAGCTCCCGCACCTCCAAGATCCCGCCGTCGTGTCCCTTGAAGGCCACGAAGGCCCGCAGATAGTCGATCTGCTGGGACATCACCCGATCGACCAGATGCGGATGCGACGTGGGCTCCCTGAACACCAGTCTGCTGCCGAAAGCGGCATTGATCTCCTCAAAGGGCCCAGGCATCACCCAATACGGGAACGGATGCACCTTGCCTCTCGGCGAGCGCGCCCAGTAGCCCGGCGCACCGTCCACAACCAGCGCCCGGCTGATGTCGATCTCAGCCGACAGCGACGCCGACACCGAGATGTCCACAGCCGTGGGTGCCTGCGTGCCGTTCCAGCCGACCACCTCGAAGGGCGCGGTCTCCCCGGGCTGCACCGACAGCGGATACTCCCACAGCCCCCCTCCGATTGCCACCGACACATCACGGGCCCACAACGAATCAGACAGATTGTGCACCAAACCCCGCACCACACCGCCGCTCAGCGTCACCGAGCCCTCAAACACCGCCACCCGGTCCACGCGAGACTCCCGCCTACGATCCGCGAACCCGTAGTGGCCCAACTGTCTTCCCCGGTCAGCTGCGGCCACCCGCGCGTCAAAGAGAGGATCTACCTCGCGGTACCAGCGCAAGGTGTCCTCGCGGCTGCGCACCGCCTCCTCCGGCGTTGCGCCGGATGCGGCCCTCCCGACATCCGTCAAGTACACGTAGCGTTCGTCTGAGAGCTTGGACGGATCATCGCAGTCCAGCTGATTCAACTTTCGGTACTCGTCCATCTGCACACGATAAAACGGGTCGATCTCGTCGCCGGGTCCCAAGAACTTTCCCCTAGAAACATAGTAGTACAGGTTGCTGTCGTCGCACATGTCCAGCACCTCGTCAACCCTCGCCTCATACGGCCCGGGCCAGCTGTGCCGCAGCCCCCACGACTCATCGACAGCACCCCCGGCGCCGCCAGGACCCGAAGGCTCACCCGAGCCGCCATCGCCTGAGCCAGTATCGCCCGAATCGCCCGAACCAGTATCGCCAGTGTCGCCAGTGTCGCCCGAGCCAGTATCGCGTTGCGCGGATTCTGGGCCCGAGCCAGTATCGCCAGTGACGCCCGAGCCAGTATCGCGTTGCGCGGATTCTGGGCCGGGCGCTGAAGCCGGTGTCGGCTGTGCCGGCCTCGCGCCGCCATCTTCAAAGGCGGCAGCGTCAGAACCCGGCGAGGCCGGCTGTGGCGACGCCCACCGAGCGGGAGTCTCCACCCCCTCAGCGAGATGCTGTGCGCCGCTTGAAGAGTCCGCTGTTGCGGGCGCGTCGCCGACCCCCCCGGTTACTGCATAGGAGCCCGTGCCTGTGGACGTGGCGCCGCAGGCTGCGGCCACCATCGACAGACCGGCCGCGGCCGCGGCCCAGCGCCGCGCTCCTGTTCGCCTTATTGCCCTCGAAACAGTCACAGGCCTTCCCTCGCTCTCTGGTCGCCGGGCTGGAGGTCCCGCGAGCGCTGGCGGGGCTCCGACAGCCGGGCGGGGGCTCGGGGCGTGGCGCCGCTCATGCCCGCGTCCACTGACAGGTCTCACATTTCTTGACCCACAGGTATTTCGTGCCGAAGGAGTGCGTGTACCAGCCTTCCTGGTGCCCCTGTGGCATGTCGTCCTCTGTGGTCAGCTCGTCGCGCGTATCCTTCTTTTTGGGAACGGCTTTGATTATCGCGTTGCCCGAGTCAGTCACCGACCCGGTGAACACTGCGAGCTTGGCCTTGGTCTCTGGGTCGGTGAATGTATAGAAGGCCGCCGCCAGAGGAGTCCTCGAGTACTGGCCGGGAAGATCTTCAACATCCGCGTAGCCCTGGCGCGAGTTCTCCACGTCATAGACGAAGCAGTCGAACGGATCACTCGTGGCGGCAGTGGCCGTGCCCCAGCGGCACGTCTTGGGTATGAGCCCACCCGCGGGGTCCGAGCCCGGCTGCATCGACAGAAACAGCCGGTCCGAGGCCGTGTCGTACATGTGCACGTAGGTGTCATAGCAATAATGCAACTGGTCGGGGATCACGTTGCCGTCGTCGTCCAACCACCTGCCCTGATCATCCCGTTCTCCCTCATGACATCCATGCCATCTATTCTTGTACTCCGTCTTCAAGCTCTCGTCGGTGGTGTCAGCACAGAACCTGTCGCGCAGCAGCTTCGCGACCGGCGCGCCGCCCACCTTGGTGTTGGCCCGCTCCGCGTGATTCATGGTCCGGACCGAACCCAACCTGTCGAGTTGCCACAACCCGACCCCGGGATTCCAGTGGGCCCGCTTCTCGCCCGCATATGTGCCGAACGAATACAGCCGGAAGTTGTCCTCCCTGACGTTGATGCCGTCCCAGCGCGACAGCACCATGGGCGAACTCGCCCGAGACGCAAGCCCTCCGGCTACCTCATGCACCGGCACCGCCAGCATCAACGCGATCAGGCGATTGCGCGTCAGCCGCTTCGTGCTACGAGTCGTGCAGGTGCTCTTGTTGTCGAACTGCTCTGCGAGAGCCTCCTCAGCAGCCTTCTTGGTGCCCGCCAGCGCGCCCGAGGTCATGTGATAGCCCGTCTTGCCGGACGGAACCGAAGCCGCCGCCACACCAACCTCCGGAGGCACCGTGGTCGTTGTAGTCGTGGTGGTCGTGGTCGTTGTCGGAACCGTGGTGGCGGACGTGGTCGGAACCGTGGTGGTGGTCGTTGTCGGAACCGTGGTGGTGGTCGTGGTCGGCGTCGGCGGAGTGTGGTCGCCGTGGCATCGTGTGGCGGCTCCGGCTCCGTGGTCGTTGCGATGCGCGGGGGTGTTCTTGTACCCGGGCGGGTGATAGCCGCTTCCATACCACGGATTGTGAGCATGCTGACCGGCCGGGCACCGCGGCGGCGCCGTGGTCGTGGTGGTGGGCGGCGAACACGGCTCCACATATACCCACTGGTGAGTGCCGTCAGACCTGTGGATCCGATACCTGAGCCTCCGGGTGGCGTGACACCCAGGACGGCTCAGATGATAATCAGAATGGCACCAACCGGGACTATAGGCATGTTTGTGAGTACCCGACGCGCACACAGCCGGACGCGCCGTGGTCGTGGTGGTGGTGGTGGTTGTGGTCGTTGGTGCCGGCTTGCACCGATACCTCGTCCAGGCCCGGTTCGTCTCAGCCGGTCTTCGGTGGTCGCTGGGATGCCAGATCGTGTACCTCTCCCTGCCGTAGCGGCAGCCAGTCTCGCTCTCCGCGATGGGATCAGCAGCCGCCTGGGGCACCAACGCCTCTGGCGCCCACCCGGGCCCGAACAAGCCGTACACGCCAAGCAAGACAGCCAACGCACCAAACAAACCAGAACAGACCAACACAGAACCGCACCCAAGCTCGCCGAAGGCAACGACGATTCATCTGGTGCACCGCCACCGCACCTGGACGCACAGCCCGGCCGCACAACCGCAACAACGCTGCCCAACGCCGCCAATCCGGTGCTCACGCGCGCCAGCCAAACCCAGCGCCGTCCAGCGCTCCCAACAACGGCCGTTGTGCGGCGAGCCCCCCGGTCACCACAGCACCCTAACAGACCGAACCCGAAGCGTTGGATCCTGTCCATTTGCTACGGGTACCCCGAGACGGATCTGCGGCTCGACCGCGGCGGGCTCACCGACCGTCGCGAGATCGTCGAGGTCGTCCGCTTCCTGGAGAGCGAGGGACGTTCGCCGGCCGAGGCCGTCGCCCGCCTCATCCGAGAGGCGGTCTTCACCCATCTCAACCGTCTCGTGGCGATACGGATAGCGGAGGAACTCGACATTGTTGAACTCGTGCGAGTGCCGCCGCCCCAGAAGCTGGAGGTGAACGTGGCTGTGGCGGGCGGAAGGATTACGACGGGCGTCTTCGCTGCCAGCCTGTCGTTTGAGGGCAACCTCTTCGCCAAAGAGGTGAACGTGCGGGTTGTTGCGGGAAGGGGGCGAGGGGCGGCTGTCGCACGCGTCGTGTCTGGCGACGGCTACGATCCCGATACTGGAGCAGTGATGATCGCCGCCAACGAGCCTCGCGTACTCACCTTCCAGGTGACAGAGAACCTCGATGCCGACACCAAGGTCGAACTGCAGGTGTTCGATGCTCGGACCGGCCAGAAGCTCGGATCCTCGGCGGTCTCAGTGGCCTCTCCGGTTGTGGTGGAGGATCAGCTTGACTAAGGCAGAGATGCGACTGGACCAACTCGACCAGGCTGCCGTCGAGGCCTTCTCCGGACGCGTCGTCCGCAAGGACCTGGTCCGCCAGGTCAAGGTCGAGGCCAACGTGCCTGTGTACGTGCTTGAGTTCCTGCTGGGGAAGTACTGCGCCACCGACGACCCGTTCTCCATCGAGGCCGGGCTGATGGTGGTCAACCAGACCTTGAAGGACAACTTCATCCGGCTCGATGAGTCCGAACTGGCCAAGGCGCGCGTCAAGCAGCGCGGCCAACTCCGCCTCATCGACAAGGTCGACGTGCGACTGCTCGTCAGCGAGGACAAGTTCTGGGCCCACCTTCAATACTTCGGCGACAAGTTCGTCCACGTCCCCGAACATCTGGTCTACAAGTACGACCGGCTCCTGCAGGGCGGCGCGTGGTGCCAACTCGACCTGCTCTACGACGCGGCTGCGGACGAGGCTCAGAAGCGCCCCTTCTACATCCGTGCGCTGAAGCCCATCCAAGTCGCCGCCTTCGACCTCGACGAGTTCATCGATGGGCGACGCCGTCTGAGCCGAGACGCCTGGCTCGATCTCGTCATGCGAACCGTCGGCCTGGAGCCCGGCGAGTACGACCTGAGAGGCAAACTGCTCGCCGTCTGCCGGCTCCTGCCGATGGCCGAGCGGAACTTCAACCTCATAGAACTGGGTCCATGGGGGACCGGCAAGAGTTTCGTCTACCGGGAGTCGAATCCCAACGCGATCCTCATCTCCGGCGGCAAGGTCACCGTCGCCCAGATGTTCGTCAACATGTCGACCGGGCGGGTCGGGCTCCTCGGCACCTGGGACGTCGTGGCCTTCGACGAGGTCGCCAGCCTTCAGGTGTCGGACCCCACCGTCGTCAACATGCTCAAGGACTACATGGAGTCGGGATCCTTCGCTCGCGGCAAAGAGGAGGTCCTTAATATTCCTACGATGCGTGATGCTGGCGAGCTCCCGTCTACATCACCCGATGTTTCTCCAGGCAGCCCTGGCGCGGGTGTGGATGTGGTGTGGATCGCGGTTGCCGCAGGCGGATACCGTGCGATTTGGAAGTTTGATGACCAAGAATGGACTGTTGTCGAACTACCGGAACGGGCTAGGCAGATTATCGAGGACGCAATCCAGCGCAGTAGGCCAAGATGCGCATGATCAGGGTTGCCTGTCGATTGTTCCGGCGTAAACCTGAGCCGTGATGGTTGACCTGCTCGACGACCTGCGCGCCCGCCGGCTGGTCCATGACCACACCGATGAGGCTGGACTGCGGGAATTGCTCACCTCCGGCCCCGTCACCCTCTACTGCGGCATCGATCCCAGTGCCGACAGCCTGCATGTCGGCCACCTCGTGGCTGTGCTGGTGCTGCGCCGTTTCCAGCAGGCCGGCCACCGCCCGCTGGCGCTGGTGGGTGGGGCCACGGGGATGGTCGGAGATCCGAGCGGCCGCTCTGATGAGCGCACCCTGCTCGACGCGGCCACGCTCGACGCCAACACCGCGGGCATCCGGACCCAACTGGAGTCGCTGTTCGACTTCTCCGGCGACGGCGCGGCCCGTCTCGTCAACAACTACGACTGGACCCGCGACGTGAGCCTGCTCGACTTCCTGCGGGACGTGGGCAAGCACATCACCGTCAACCAGATGGTGGCCAAGGACTCGGTGCGCAGCCGCATGGAGAGCGACCACGGCATCTCCTTCACCGAGTTCAGCTACATGCTGCTGCAGGCCTACGACTACTGGTGGCAGTTCGAGCAATACGGCTGCCGGCTCCAGGTGGGCGGCTCCGACCAGTGGGGCAACATCACGGCCGGCATCGACCTCGTCCGGCGCCGCAGCGGCGCCGCCGTCCACGGCCTCACGTGGCCGCTGATGACCCGAGCCGACGGTCAGAAGTTCGGCAAGACCGCCGAAGGCACTGTGTGGCTAGACGCCAAGCGCACCCTGCCCTTCGAACTTCACCAGTACTTCCTGAACACCGACGACCGCGACGCCGAGCGGCTGCTGCTGCAGCTCACGCTGCTGCCGGTGGCCGATGTGGGCGGGATCATGTCGGCGCACGCCGCGGCACCCCACGAGCGCCAGGCCCAGCGTGCGCTGGCGGATGAGGTCTGCACCCTCATGCACGGGGCTGGCGCCACCGAGCAGGCCCGCCTGGCAGCCGACGTGCTGTTCGGGGAGCCGGTGCTGTCCGCGGACCGGCTGGAGGCGGTGCGGGGCATCGTGCCCGAGACCGTCGTGGGCGGCTCGGCCATCGGCAGCGATGAGCCCGTGGTCGACGCGCTGGTCGCTTCCGGAGTGTGCGCGTCGCGCTCCGACGCGCGTCGCACGATCACCTCGGGCGGCATCCGCGTGAACGGCCATCGCGTCGGGTCTGCGCTGGAGCAGATCGACCTGGTCGACGGCCGCTACGCGCTGGTACAGCGCGGTCGCCGGCAGCGGCATCTTCTGGTGGTGGACTGACCCGGACCGCTTGCACCGGTGCCGTGCCGCTCCGTACGTCGAGCAGTCAACCACCTCACATGTTGCAGAGTCGGGTTAGATTCGGGTTCGTCGAGTGGCTGGCGGCGCGTATAGTCTGCGAACGTGCCGCAGGCCTGCGGCGGACTGCCGGAGGGAAGCAGTGGGAAACGGGCGGTTGTTCTCGGCCAGCGTGTGGCAGGAAGGCGAGTGGTGGATCGCGCAGGCGTTGGAGGTTGACGTCGCAAGTCAGGGCGAGTCCGCCGATCGTGCGCTGGCCGGTCTAGGCGAGGCTTTGTCCCTGCACTTCGACAATCCCAGGCCCACAGCAGCGCCCGAGATCCACAGCATCGAGGTCGAGGTTGGCGCCGCTTGAGCGGCTGCCGTACCGCGAGGTGGCTCGCAGGCTCCGGGCGGCGGGTTTCACGGAGGCCGGGCAACGCGGCAGCCATGTCAAGTTCGTCAAAGGGGACAGCGGAGGAATCCGCACGGCGATCGTGCCTCGCCACCGCGAGGTGGCAGTAGGGACGGCGCCCTTGCGGAGCGTCTTGCGCCAGGCGGGACTCGATGCCGAGGAGTTCGAGCGGCTGTAGGGCTGCTCGGCAAGCCGCCCGTGGGCGAGGTTGCTGGCGTTGGCCGGGGGCGATAGTGTCACGGGTCACCCCGGCGGGGCTTCGTGAGCGCGGCCGGGGTAACAGTAGGAATCACTGTGCCGTCGGCGTCAACGGGCCGGATCTCGTCCGGGACCGCAATCGTCGCCGACATGAGATTGCTTCTTGAAAACGGAAGAGACGGACGCATAGCGAGTGCGGGCGTCGGCTCGGGCTGCGTGGCCCGAGGTGATGTCCGTCAAGACATGGTCCGGCATGCCTGCCGGACCGCCCGGCGCCTCGGCGCCGGGAGAGCCAAAGGTCTCCCGCTCCAAGCGGCGAGACCGGCTCTCTGAACCGCAGAGCTGCTCACGCACCCGCCTAGGCGGGGAGCAGCCGAGCAATCCGATCGAAGGCCCGGCCTCGGCCGGTGCCGGAGATCTCGACGGAGAGTTTGATCCTGGCTCAGGACGAACGCTGGCGGCGTGCTTAACACATGCAAGTCGAACGAGGCAGCGGCCTTCGGGCCGTTGTCGAGTGGCGAACGGGTGAGTAACACGTGAGGAACCTGCCCCGGAGACCGGGATAACCAGGGGAAACCCTGGCTAATACCGGATGCCCCCGGATGGTCGCATGGCCAACCGAGGAAATGCTCCGACGCTCCGGGAGGGCCTCGCGGCCTATCAGTTTGTTGGTGGGGTAACGGCCTACCAAGGCATCGACGGGTAGCTGGTCTGAGAGGACGATCAGCCACACTGGGACTGAGACACGGCCCAGACTCCTACGGGAGGCAGCAGTGGGGAATATTGCGCAATGGGCGAAAGCCTGACGCAGCAACGCCGCGTGGGGGATGACTGCCTTCGGGTTGTAAACCCCTTTCAGCAGGGACGAAAATGACGGTACCTGCAGAAGAAGCCCCGGCCAACTACGTGCCAGCAGCCGCGGTAACACGTAGGGGGCAAGCGTTGTCCGGATTTATTGGGCGTAAAGAGCTCGTAGGCGGTTGCGTAAGTCGGATGTGAAAACTCAGGGCTCAACCCGGAGACGCCATCCGAAACTGCGCTGACTAGAGTCCGGTAGGGGAGCATGGAATTCCTGGTGTAGCGGTGAAATGCGCAGATATCAGGAGGAACACCAGTGGCGAAGGCGGTGCTCTGGGCCGGTACTGACGCTGAGGAGCGAAAGCGTGGGTAGCGAACAGGATTAGATACCCTGGTAGTCCACGCCGTAAACGTTGGGCACTAGGTGTGGGGCCTCCTTAACGGGTTCCGTGCCGTAGCTAACGCATTAAGTGCCCCGCCTGGGGAGTACGGCCGCAAGGCTAAAACTCAAAGGAATTGACGGGGGCCCGCACAAGCGGCGGAGCATGTTGCTTAATTCGAGGCAACGCGAAGAACCTTACCTGGGTTTGACATGCACGGAAAAGCCATAGAGATATGGTGTCCTTCGGGGCTGTGCGCAGGTGGTGCATGGCTGTCGTCAGCTCGTGTCGTGAGATGTTGGGTTAAGTCCCGCAACGAGCGCAACCCTTGTCCTATATTGCCAGCACGTAAAGGTGGGGACTTGTAGGAGACTGCCGGGGTCAACTCGGAGGAAGGTGGGGACGACGTCAAGTCATCATGCCCCTTATGCCCAGGGCTGCAAACATGCTACAATGGCCGGTACAAAGGGCTGCTATACCGCGAGGTTGAGCGAATCCCATAAAGCCGGTCTCAGTTCGGATTGGAGTCTGCAACTCGACTCCATGAAGTCGGAGTCGCTAGTAATCCCGGATCAGCAATGCCGGGGTGAATACGTTCCCGGGCCTTGTACACACCGCCCGTCACACCACGAAAGTCGGCAACACCCGAAGTCAGTGGCCTAACCCTTCGGGGAAGGAGCTGCCGAAGGTGGGGTTGGCGATTGGGGTGAAGTCGTAACAAGGTAGCCGTACCGGAAGGTGCGGCTGGATCACCTCCTTTCTAAGGAGCAAGATCTCAACGACTGGCTGGCCTCTAAGGTCAGTTGTCAGTTGAGTGCCTCCCAGTTAAGGCACTCGCTGGTCTGTCTCTTCCGTTTTGAGGGAGTGGTCTAGGTACCGCTCCGGCGGGCGCGCTGAGTCCTGACAGAGTCCCCCGACATAGGCCGGGACATTGTCGAGATATCAACGCCCACGGAACGCCTCTTGAGAATTGCATAGCGAGCACGAGCATCTTTCGTAAGATGCAATGAAAATGAAACCCAAGCTACTAAGAGCCAACGGTGAATGCCTTGGCACTGACTACCGATGAAGGTCGTGAGAGGCTGCGATAAGCCGCGGGGAGCTGCCGACTAAGCTTCGATCCGCGGATGACCGAATAGGGAAACCTGGCACTCGTAATGGAGTGCCACTGCCGTCTGAACACATAGGGCGGCTAGAGGGAACCGGGTGAACTGAAACATCTAAGTAACCCGAGGAATAGAAAGCAACAGCGACTCCCTGAGTAGCGGCGAGCGAAACGGGAAGAGCCTAAACTCAGGTGGTGGAAAGCCTGGCGGCGTTGCCACCTGGGGGTTGTGGGAACCGATAGGGAGAGCGCCAGATCTCCCGCAGAGTTACAAAGACAGTGGGTAGTGGAATCGCTCTGGAAAGGCGAGCCACAGAGGGTAACGGCCCCGTACACGAAACTCATCTGTCCTCTGATCGGATCTCCCGAGTAGCGCCGGATCCGGGAAAGCCGGCGTGAATCTGCGAGGACCACCTCGTAAGGCTAAGTATATGTCAGTGACCGATAGTGAACTAGTACCGTGAGGGAAAGGTGAAAAGCACCCCGGGAGGGGAGTGAAATAGTACCTGAAACCGTTGGTTTACAAGCAGTCAGAGTGTCGCTCCCGTCGCCTTGTGCTTCGGGGGTCACGATGGCGTGCCTTTTGAAGAATGAGCCTGCGAGTTATGGTGTGTGGCAAGGTTAACCCGTGAGGGGAAGCCGGAGCGAAAGCGAGTCTGAACAGGGCGTTCAGTCGCATGCTGTAGACCCGAAGCCGAGTGATCTAGCCATGGGCAGTGTGAAGCGGGGGTAAGACCCCGTGGAGGCGCGAACCCACTTCGGTTGAAAACGGAGGGGATGACCTGTGGTTAGGGGTGAAAGGCCAATCAAACTCGGTGATAGCTGGTTCTCCGCGAAATGTATTTAGGTGCAGCGTCGCATGTTCAGCCGTGGAGGTAGAGCACTGGATGGGCTAGGGGCCCCACAAGGTTACTGACCCCAACCAAACTCCGAATGCCACGGTTCCAGAGTGCGGCAGTGAGTCCTCGGGGGATGAGCTTCGATGGACGAAAGGGAAACAGCCCAGACCGCCAGTTAAGGCCCCTAATTCTGTACTAAGTGGTAAACGATGTGGGATTGCCCAGACAGCCAGGAGGTTGGCTTAGAAGCAGCCACCCTTTAAAGAGTGCGTAACAGCTCACTGGTCGAGTGGCCCTGCGCGGACAATGTAACGGGGCTCAAGTACAGAGCCGAAACTGCGGATGCCTGTGAAAGCAGGCATGGTAGCGGAGCGTCGATCTTGGTGTGAAGCGCCGGTGTGAACCGGCGTGGACCGTGGTCGAGTGCGAATGCAGGTATGAGTAGCGAAAGAGGGGTGAGAAACCCCTCCACCGGAAGTCCAAGGGTTCCTGGGGAAGGCTAATCCTCCCAGGGTAAGTCGGGAGCTAAGGCGAGGCCGATAGGCGTAGTCGATGCACAACCGGTTGATATTCCGGTACCACCAAGTGCGCGTCCATGCAAAAGCGAGATTGCTAAGAGGATGCCTTGCGCCCCACGAAGGGGCAACAGGTCGAATCGACCCATTTCGTGGCTGCAAGCAATGCGGGGACACAGGCAGGTAGGTGAACCCAGGCGATGGTAGTCCTGGGGTAAGCGTGTAGGGGGAGGACCAGGCAAGTCCGGGCCTCATAAACTCTGAGACGTGAAGCCGAGCCGATACAGGTGAAGTCACTGATCCTATACTGGCAAGAAAAGCCGCTAGCGAGCTCACTCGGTGCCCGTACCCCAAACCAACTCAGGTGGACAGGTAGAGAATACCAAGGTGATTGGGTGAACTATGGTTAAGGAACTCGGCAAATTGCGTCCGTAACTTCGGGAGAAGGACGACTCCAATAGGGTGATGGCTCTCGCAGCCTGAGCTCGAAGGAGTGGCACAGACCAGGGGGAAGCGACTGTTTACTAAAAACACAGCAGCGTGCTAAGCCGCAAGGCGATGTATACGCTGTGACGCCTGCCCGGTGCTGGAAGGTTACGGGGAAAGGTTAGCCTCCGGGCGAAGCTTTGAACCTAAGCCCCAGTAAACGGCGGCCGTAACTATAACGGTCCTAAGGTAGCGAAATTCCTTGTCGGGTAAGTTCCGACCTGCACGAATGGCGTAACGACTTCCCTGCTGTCTCAACCATAGACCCAGCGAAATTGAAGTACGAGTAAAGATGCTCGTTAGCTGCAGAAGGACGGAAAGACCCCGTGCACCTTTACTACAGTCTGGTATTGGTTTTTGGTATAGGTTGTGTAGGATAGGTGGGAGACTTGGAAGCGAGGGCGCCAGCCCTCGTGGAGTCAACCTTGAAATACCACCCTTCCTATGCTGGGAATCTAACCTAGGTCCGTAATCCGGATTAGGTACAGTGCCAGATGGGTAGTTTGACTGGGGCGGTCGCCTCCTAAAGAGTAACGGAGGCGCCCAAAGGTTCCCTCAGCCTGGTCGGCCATCAGGCGTTGAGTGCAATGACATAAGGGAGCTTGACTGCGAGACGTACATGTCGAGCAGGTGCGAAAGCAGGGCATAGTGATCCGGCGGTTGCGTGTGGAAGCGCCGTCGCTCAACGGATAAAAGGTACGCCGGGGATAACAGGCTAATCTTCCCCAAGAGTCCATATCGACGGGAAGGTTTGGCACCTCGATGTCGGCTCATCGCATCCTGGGGCTGAAGCAGGTCCCAAGGGTTGGGCTGTTCGCCCATTAAAGCGGTACGCGAGCTGGGTTTAGAACGTCGTGAGACAGTTCGGTCCCTATCCTCTGCAGCCGGAAGAGACTTGAGGAAAGCTGTCCCTAGTACGAGAGGACCGGGACGGACGCAGCTCTCGTGTGCCAGTTGTTCCGCCAGGAGCATGGCTGGTTGGCGACCTGCGGAAGGGATAACCGCTGAAAGCATCTAAGCGGGAAGCCTGTTCCGAGATGAGGTCTCTCACCGGGTAACCGGGTAAGGCCCGTGGTAGAACACCACGTTGATAGGCCGGAAGTGTAAGCACGGCGACGTGTTCAGCTGACCGGTACTAATCGGCCGAGGGCTTAGGTTCAATTTCGCATCGAGCGTTCGGTGCTCGTGCTCGCTATGGAGTTCGTCAAGAGGCGTTCCCCTGCTCTAGGGGTTCGCCCGAGGGACAACAGGTTTCGGTGGCGATAGCGGCGGGGTCACACCCGTTCCCATTCCGAACACGGAAGTTAAGCCCGCCAGCGCCGATGGTACTTGGGCGGAGACGCCCTGGGAGAGTAGGACGCCGCCGGATTTCGCCGACCAGAAGGCCCCGATGACCACCGCCGGGGCCTTCTGGCATTTTCGGGCTCCGAGTCGCCGAATTGGCAGCGTTATGCATGGATGGCGTGCATTGTGCTGCTAGTTTGCGGGCAGGAGGCCGGGTGACGGGAATTGGCAGCGTTATGCGCGTATAGCGTGCATTGTGCTGCCAATTCGCGGTGAGGCTCCTGGGATTAGGGCGCGGGTAGGCTTCGCTCATGCCGCGCAAGAGCGACAGGTCGGGTCGCTCGCCGTCGGCGCAGCGCCGGAGCAAGCCGCGCCAGCGCGTCCCTCTGCCGACTGTGCCACACTCCGCGCCGGATCCTCATGTCGAGTTGGTGCGGGCTCTGGGCCCCGAACGCGGCAAGAGCGCGGTTCGGCGCTTCGAGACTGCGGCCAAGGCCTTTCGCGCCGAGCGGTTCAAGGAGGCTCTTCCGCTGCTCACCCGGCTGGTCCGCGACGCTCCAGAGGTCGCCGATGTGCGGGAGCTGCACGGCCTGGTGCTGTACCGGTTGGGCCGGTTCAAGGCAGCCATGGCCGAACTCGAGTTCTTCCGTGAGCTGAGTGGCTCTGTGGAGCAGCATCCGGTCCTGGCCGACTGCCACCGCGCGCTGGGCCGCTGGGCTGACGTGGAGGTGCTCTGGAAGGAGCTCGGCGCGGCGTCCCCGTCGGCCGAGCTGGTGACCGAGGGACGCCTCGTGCTGGCCGGCGCCAAGGCCGACAGGGGAGAGATGCCGGCGGCCATCCAGGTTCTGGAGCAGGGATGGCGGCTGCCGTCCCGGCCCCGGGCCCACCATCTGCGGCGCGCCTATGCCCTCGCTGACCTCTACGAACGCGCTGGCCGTTCCCCGAGGGCCCGGGAACTGTTCCGCTGGGTCGAGTCCCACGACCCGCGACTGGCCGACGTGTCCCAACGGGTCCGCGCCCTCAGCTGACCGACCTAGCACGCTGATACCGATTGGATGGTTCCTGTGCTACTGATTGGAGGATCTCTGCGCTTCAAGGCTCCGAACACTGCTATGCTAAGACTCTGAACACTGCTACGCTGAGGCTCCGAACACTGCTACGTTAAGGCTCGTGGAGTACATACCCCGCCTTGTGGACGCCCAGCTCTCGAAGGCTCGTCGAACCCATCCCGTTGTGCTGGTGACCGGCGCCAGGGGCGTCGGCAAGACCACGACGGCAATGCAGGCGGCCAGGTCGAGCGCGTTCCTCGACGACGCGGCCACCCGCACCGTCTTCCAAGACGATCCCGAGGCCGCCCTCGCTCAGTATCGGGAGCCGCTCCTGGTAGACGAGTGGCAGCTGGCGCCCGAGGTCGTGCGAGCAATCAAGCGCACCGTCGACCGAGACCGGAGGCCCGGGCGGTTCATCCTCACCGGCTCACCCGATCCGCGGGGCCGGTCAGAGTTCCAGGCGCTGACCGGCCGGGCAGCGGTCGTGCGACTCAACCCGATGACCGTGAGGGAGAGGAGCATGCGGGTCGCGGATCCGCGCCGTGCCCCGACAGTCGCCGGGGTGCTGTCGGGAACCCCGCCTGAAGCCTCGCCAGTGCAAGCGCCCGACATCTTCGAATACCTCGACATGGCTGCAGTCGGCGGCTTCCCCGAGTGCGCACCGGAAGGTTCCGCGGCCCACTCGCAGACGTGGAGCCGCGACTACCTGAGCGTTCTGCTGCGGCGGGATCTGCCCCTGTTCGGAACGCGGCGCTCAGCCTCCCATTTTCGCAGATACCTCGCCGCCGCCGCCCTTCACACCGCACGGTCGCCAGAAGACGGAAGCCTGCGCAACGCCGCCCAGGTCAACCCCGGAACCCACCGGGACTACCGGCACATCCTGCTCGACATGGACATGACCGTCGAGGTGCCCGCGTTCATCAGTGAGGACATCCCCAATCTGGCCAAGTCCCCCAAGATGCTGTTCAGCGACTCCGGACTGTTGATCGCAGCGATGAATGTGCCGCTGGCCCGCCTGAAGCTGAACGGCGACCTCTACGGCAGGGTCATCGAGACATTCGCGCTCAACCAGCTTCGCGCCGAGCTCGAGGCGCTGAACATGCGGGACGCGCTGAGCCACCTCCGCACCCACAAGGGCGCCCATGAGATCGACGCCGTGATCGAAACCGACGACGGGGGCATCATCGCGATCGAGGTCAAGTCGGCCAACCGGCACCGGCCTGCCGACATCAAGCACATCGAATGGTTGTCGAGCAGGATCGGGGACAGGTTCAAGCTGGGACTGGTACTCACAACCGGTGCGCACATCAGCAACATCCGAAGCGATGCGACCGACAGGATCTGGGCCGCACCGATCAGCGTGCTCTGGCACTAGTGTCCTGAGCCGCTAGTTCGTGGCGAATTGGGAGGTTCACAGGACGCCGGGACCGGGACCACTGCCTCGGTCGGTCGAACTTCAATCAGTTATCCACCTCTAGTGTGGCAAAGTGCTTGAAGTTCCACTTCGCCCCCACACATCTTCAACGAATTCCTGACTCAGGACACTAGACCTGTGCCACAAAATAGAAATTTCAGCTGGAGAATATAGAAGCAAAGCATACTCAAAATAGAAATCGAATGGTAGGTCGCGCATTATGCGGGGCCGAGCCCGGGAGCTGTTCCGCTGGGTCGAGACCCACGACCCGTCGCTGGCCGACGTGTCCCAACGGGTCCGCGCCCTCATCTGAGCGGGGCGAAGCGCGCCTCCATATCGCGGCGGATCTTCACTGCGTCGCTGGTCTCGTCGACCTTTACGTCGGCCCAGGTGATCACTTGGCCCTTGGGCACGTCGTTGACCAGAGGGACGTTGTGGGCGAGGCCGATAGGCAGGGCTCCCATGGCGAGGCTGTCGCCTGCCGGCATGAGCCGACCCCAGACCGTGAAGCCCCCCTCGCCGTCGAGGCTGTCGCCGGGCCCGAGGTGCCGCTTGGCCACCGCCACGGCATCGCCGTGAAACCCGGTGGGTGTCCCAGTCGGTTCGCCGCGAAGCGCCGCGCTCAAGACTGACACGCCAACCTCCAGGCCGATCAGATGGTAGGGCTTGTAGGTCGCGCTGTAACGGCCAGTGCGGTCGGTCATGAGGCCGTACTCGGCAAAGCAGCGCGCCGTGTAGTCGCTGGGCGCCTCGAAGACCACGTAGACCCCCCAGCGCAGATCGCGCTTGACCGGCTCGCCGTTTCGATACAGCGAGGAGATCACCTCCACCTGGCCCTTGTGGTGCAGCGTGCCGCCCTCGGCACGCGGGCGCAGGACCTGTGCCAGCTGGTCAGTGCCGGCCGGCGGGAATCCGAGCCCGCTCGGCGCCGGCATCAGGCCGGTGGCATTGGACACCGCGGCCATCTCGATCGCTGACTTCGTGCCGTCGAGGAATGAGTTGAACATCTGTGGGTTCATGCCGCCCTCGGCGGCGCGCTCGGGCGTGATGCCGTAGCCGTCCCAGACGGTCTCGGGGGTGGAGTCGTGGAAGCTCGGCAGGTACTTGGTGCCCTTGCCCGCTGCGACGACACCGAGGCCCGCGGCTTGGGCCCAATCGACCATCTCGCAGATCAGCGCCGGCTGGTCGCCGTAGGCCATCGAGTAGACCAGCCCGGCGTGGCGCGCCTCCTCGGCCAGCAGCGGGCCGGCCAGGACGTCGGCTTCGACGTTGGCCATGACGATGTGCTTGCCGTTGGCGATGGCGGCCCGGGCGTGTGCGAGTCCGGCCGGGGGGTCGCCGGTCGCGTCGATCACGACCTCCACACCGTCGGCGGCGATCAGCTCGAAGGCTTCGTCGGTGAGCAGGATCGTGCTCTGCTCCCGCGCGCCAGGAGGCGAGTAGACCCACCCGGCCTCCCCGGTCCAGCGGGTTCCGGCCAGGGCGGCGCGGGCGCGGTCGGGATCGAGGTCGGCGATGGCTGCCACATGGAGTCCGGGTGTGTGCCTGGCTTGGGCCAGGAACATCGAGCCGAACTTGCCGGCTCCGATCAGGCCGACGGTGACGGGGCGGCCCTCAGCGGCGCGCTCCTGCAGTAGCCGGAAGAGATTCATGCTGTGGATCCAAACTGTGGTCGCGTGCGTGCTGGTCGGGAGTCGAGTTCTCCTGGTGAATCAGCTCTTCGAGGCAGTTGTCGGCCAACGGCTCGATCGGCGCGAAGTCGCGCAGGGCGCGCCACTCAGCGCGTTGGAACCTGCGGATGTGGTTCGAGACCTCACAGAGGCTCAGGTAGACGATCACCCGGCTCAAGGGGCTGATGTTCGGCGGGCTGGCGTGCGCCATGTTGGAGTGGAACATCAGCACGCAGCCGGCCTTGCCGGTCGGCGCGACCACACCGCCCCTCTCAGCCAGCTCCCGGACGGTCTCACGGTCCAGGCACCAGAGCGGATAGGACGTGGTCTCCAGGTCGTGGCCGGCCTCGAGCACGCCCAACTTGTGGCTGCCCGGAAGGAGGATCAGCGGGCCGTTGGCCGCAGTCACGTCGTCGAGGAAGACCGCGATGTTCATGGCCCGGGGCTCGGGCATGTCGTCGTCGCGCTGCCAGGTGCCGTAGTCCTGGTGCCACTGCCACACCGCGCCGTCGAAGGCCGCCTTGGCGTTGATCTTGAACTGGTGCATGTACACCTGGCCGTCGAGGACTTGCATCACCGGCTCGAGGAGCCGAGGATGCGCGGCGACTCGCCGGTACGCCTCGTTGTAGCGGTGGGCGGCGAAGGCGCTGCGCGGTGCACCGTTGTCCTCGCACCACACCTCCTCCCGTTGCAGGGCGAAGCAGGTGTCGGCCTCGCGGCGCAGCAGCGCCGCTTCCGCGGCGGAGAAGACGTCGGGCAGGAACAGATAGCCCGCCTCATCGAATTCCCGGACTTGGTCGTCGGTGAGCCTCATCGCTCGTCTCCCTGGATCTGGGCAACGACGCTAGCGCAACTCCTTCGAACCCCGCTCGTGGCCCACCTTGGCGGGTCCGCGCGCTCTGCTCACCGCGGGCGCTACCGTGGCGGCAGGCGGGCGCAGGTCGCTCGGCTTGCCGGCTGGCGGTCGCCTCGGACCACCCATCAGGAGTTGTTCTGTGGACATTCACACACTGCTCGGCGAAGCTGCCGAGTCGCTGCTCGAGCACGAGTGCAAGACCTTCGAGCGGGAGTCGCTGACCATTCCCGGCCCGGACTTCGTGAACCGGGTCCTGGCGGCGAGCGACCGCTCGCCCCAGGTGCTGCGCAGCATCCAGTCGCTGTTCGGCAGCGGCCGGCTGGCCGGCACCGGCTACGTGTCGATACTGCCCGTCGACCAGGGCATCGAACACTCGGGAGCGGCGTCGTTCGCGCCCAACCCCGCGTACTTCGACCCGCTGAGCATCGTGGAGCTGGCCATCGAGGGGGGCTGCAACGCGGTGGCCAGCACCTTCGGCGTGCTCGCGATGGCGTCGCGCCGCTACGCCCATCGCATCCCCTTCATCGTCAAGCTCAACCACAATGAGCTGTTGAGCCATCCCGAGTCCTACGACCAGGTGATGTTCGGATCCGTGGAGCAGGCCTGGGATCTCGGTGCGGCCGGTGTGGGCGCCACTATCTACTTCGGCTCGGAGAACGCCCGGCGCCAGATCGGCGAGGTCTCCGAGGCGTTCGCGGCCGCGCACGAGTTGGGCATGTTCACCGTCCTGTGGTGCTACCTGCGCAACTCGGCGTTCAAGGTTGACGGCACCGACTACCACGCGGCCGCCGACCTGACCGGTCAGGCCAACCACATGGGCGTCACCATCGAGGCCGACATCATCAAGCAGAAGCTGCCCACCAACAACGGCGGATACCGGGCCGTCGGCTTCGGCAAGACCCACGACCTCGTCTACGACCAGCTCACCAGTGACCATCCCATCGACCTGTGCCGGTACCAGGTGGCCAACTGCTACATGGGCCGGATCGGTCTGATCAACAGCGGCGGGGCCTCGTCGGGCGCGAGCGATCTGGCCGAGGCGGTCACCACCGCGGTGATCAACAAGCGGGCCGGCGGCACCGGTCTGATCTCGGGTCGCAAGGCCTTCCAGCGGCCCATGGCCGAAGGCGTCGAGCTGCTCAACGCCATCCAGGACGTGTACCTGGACCCGTCGGTCACCGTCGCCTGACCCCCGTCGAACTGGCAGGAACCGTGGAACCTGAAGAGCGTGTACCCGGATGACTCCGTGAATGCGGCCTGCCTCTGTGGCAGGCCGGGGACGACCAGCCTGGCGAGGTCCAGTGGGAACCTCAGGCGGTACGATCGATCCCATGTTCGAGCGCATCTACATCCACAACTACAAGTGCCTCGTCAACTTCGACCTCTGGCTGGTTCCTGAGAACGTCCTGCTCCTAGGGGCCAACGGTGCCGGCAAGACCGCGGTGCTCGACGTGATGTTCGGGCTTCGAGAATTGCTCGCGGGCGCGGCCAAGATCACTGATCGGGTCGCCTTCCACCCGGCCACCCTGACGCGCTGGCAGAACCGCAACGATCAGCTCTTCGAGATCGACGTCAGAGTTGATGACGAGCCCTTCCGCTATCAGCTCGAGATTCAGCACACCCCCGACGGGAGGCAGTCCCGTGTCGTGCGAGAGACATTGAGTTCAAGCGGGACTGCCCTGTTCAGTTTCGAGATGGGAAACGTGCAGCTCTTCCGTGACGACGGTTCCGAGGGGCCGAGCTACAGCGCGAACTGGCAGGAGTCGGCTCTGGCGCGAGTGGTGGAGCAGCCGAGCAACACTCGTTTGACGAGCTTCATGAAGACGGTCAAGTCCACGGTCGTGTGCGACATCCGGCCGTCGATGCTTGGCACCGAATCCCTGGGCGAGGACACGGTGCTCGGTCGCCATGCCGAGAACTTCGTCAATTGGTACCGGCATGCCGTTCAGGAGAATCCGGCGTCGGTCCGGGATCACGTCGAAGCGCTTCGTCCGGTGATCGACGGCTTTGATGACATCCATCTGCAGCAGTCGGGGTTGGACAGCCGCGCCCTGATGCTCGGCTTCCTGGATGGCGAAGGCGGTGGGGACGCTCGCTACAAGCTGCGCTTCGACGAGTTGTCCGACGGTCAACGAGTGCTGGTCGTCCTCTACGCACTGCTGCATCTGCGCCAGCCGAACCGTGGCATCGTCCTCTTCGTGGACGAGCCCGACAACTTCGTTGCGCTGCCGGAGATCCAGCCGTGGTTGATGGAGTTGGTCGATCTCTGCGAGACGACACCCTCTCAGGCGGTCCTCTGCTCACACCACCCCGAATTGATCGACTACCTGGGACCAGACAGGGGAATCGTCCTGCGCCGCGGGTCATCCGCTGTCACCCTCGCTCAACTCGGGGGAGCCCAATCGCCAGCCCCTGGCCTCAAGCTGTCCGAACAGATGGCGCGGGGCCGGGGCGCGTGAGCCGCGGCGTTCGCATCGTTCTGCTGTGTGAAGATCGTCAGCATGAGGCCTTCATAAAGCGCTTCCTTCGCGGCGATGGCTGGAACTTGCGCGATATTCGCGTCGAGATGTCCCCGCACGGACGCGGGTCGGCTGAGCAGTTCGTTCGCGAGCGGTTCCCGAAGGAGCTCCAGGCCGTCCGCGCGAAGGGCACGGAGCGTGTGCGGCTGATCGTGGTGGTCGATGGCGACGATAAGGGTGTGGCCGGTCGTCGCGCCTCCCTCGACAGTGCTTGCGCGGCGCACGGCGTGGCCTCTGCCGGCGACACCGACAACGTGCTCGTCTGCGTGCCGACGTGGAACATCGAGACCTGGCTCGCCTTCCTCGATGGCGAGGACGTCGGCGAGTCCAGACGCGACTATCCCCGACTGGCTCGGGTGAGGGACTGCGATGCCCATGTCGAGAAGCTCGTCGAGATCTGTCGGGGCCAGCGGCATAGTCCTCCCCTGCCCCCGTCACTGGAAGACACCTGCGTCCAGTATCAGCGCCTATTCAGGTAGACGCCCCATGATTCGGACCGCCGGGCAGCTTTCTGGCGGGTCCGCGCTGTCAGTCAAGTTCGGGCGCTGCCGTGGCGGCCGGCTGGCTCGGGCAGTCCGGGCGGGACCGCCGGCGCACACATCCCGCCGCCGATCAGAAGCATCTTCCGTGGACAAGCGGGCCGGCGGCACCGGTCTGATCTCGGGCCGCAAGGCCTTCCAGCGGCCCATGGCCGAAGGCGTCGAACTGCTCAACGCCATCCAGGACGTGTACCTGGACCCGTCGGTCACCGTCGCCTGACCCCGCCGCTGGTGGGCTGGGCAAGATGCACCGGTAAAGGCGTCCACAGTGGAGCTTCTAGGGCGCCCACAGCGACGACAGGGGCCACATCCGCAGCCGGTCGCCCACGCTCACCTCGTGCGGACCCATGTGCAGCAGCACGCCGGCGGTGAAGCAGCCGGGCATCACGGCATCGAGGCGGTCGCGCATCCAACGGAGGTGCCGGAGACCGTCGGGCGAAGGGGAGCTGCTGGCCTTGACCTCGACTGCGACCACCGAGCCGTCGGGCCGCTCGAGAATCAGATCCACCTCGTGGTGCGCGTCGCGGTAGTGCCACAGGCTCATGCGAGTCTGCGCACTCGTCGCCTGCCGGGCGATCTCGTTCACCGCGAACGACTCCGCCAGAGCTCCCATCGCCGGCGATGACGTCAGCACCAGCGCGTCGGGGTCGACGCCCAGCATGCTGGCTGCAAGCCCGGTATCGGCGATGTGGAGTTTGGGCCGCCGCACCGCTCTCGACGTGAGATTGCGCGACCAGGCCGGAAGCTCCCGCACCAAGAACACGGTCCGGAGCCAGTCGAGGTAGGCGACTACCGTCGGATGGCTGATCCCGAGCCTTCTCGACGCTGACGTGAGGTTCACTTCCTGGGAGGTCTGCGTCGCAGCCCAGCGCAGCAGCGGTTCCAGAGCGGCCGAGCGGCGGATATCGGCGAGGGCCACGATGTCGCGTCCGACGACGGTGTCCACATAGCTCTCGAACCAGCCGGGCCGCAGACCGGACGGCAGGCGAAGAACCTCGGGATACCCGCCCCGGCAGATCATCTCGGCGTAGTCACGTCGTGTGAGGGGCTCGGGCGCCCCGGGGTCGTGGCGGCGGTCGGGTTGGCGTGCACGAGCGATCCACGCGTCGATGGGTGCCGTCTCCGCATCGGCGATCTCTGCCTGCGACAGAGGCGCGAGTCGCAGGATCCGGGCCCGTCCGGCCAGGGACTCGCTGATGGTCGGCACCGAGAGGAAGTCGGTGGAGCCGGTGAGCAGGAACCGGCCCGGGGTCTGATCCTCGTCCACGAGCAGCTTGACGACTCTGATCAGCCGATCACCGGCGACCTGCACCTCGTCCACCACCAGCGGCGCCGGCCGACTCGTCAGGAACGCCACGGGATCGTCGAGGGCGGCCTGCAGCATCGGCTCGTCCTCGAGCGTGACGTACGTTCCGCCGGACTCTTGGGCGATGAGCCGAGCCAGGGTCGTTTTGCCCGCTTGGCGCGCCCCGTGCAAGACCACGACGCGGAACCCGCCGAGCGCGTCTCGGAGCCGGTCTGCTAGATGCCTGCGAACATGCCCGCGAGTCGAGTCCATTCCAGCCCGCTAGCACTGCTTCGAGAATTGCACGGGTGCTACATAGAGTTTTGCACGGGCACTAGTTGGAGTCTTGCACGGGCACCACTTCAAGAAGCCGCAGCGGTGCAGTTCTCCCCTGCCCCGTCGCTGGAAGACACCTGCGTCCAGTATCAGCGCCTCTTCAAGTAGACGCCTATTTCCAATAGTACGTCTATGGCGACGGAATGGTAGGTTCCGTCGCCATGTCCGGACTTGCCGTAACGATGAGACCACGTTCCGCCGGGGGGGGGGGTAGCCTTCCCCGACATCGGCGCGCCGGGCCGCTCTACAGGGCAAGGGGATGGTTGTGCGTCGTGGCGGTGGTCGGGTCGGTCCTGGCTGTTGCGCCGGCCGCGGTCGCTCAGACCGGTTCGTATGAGGATGTCGACGGCGGCGCGTACTTCGCCGAGCCGGTAGCCGCGCTCAGCGAGGCAGGGGTGTTCGCCGGGACGTTGTGCGAGGACGGCTTCTGTCCCGGCGAGCCGATCGATCGCAAGACGATGGCGGTCTGGGTGGTGCGGGTCCTCGATGGCCGGGATCCGCCGCCGGTCGCGGAGTCGCGCTTCGACGATGTGGACGCCGGCAGTTTCTATGCGGCGTTCATCGAGCGCATGGCCGAACTCGAAGTCACCGGGGGATGCGGCGACGGTTCGAGGTTCTGCCCGGACCGCAACGTGACCCGCGCCCAGATGGCGGTGTTCCTCTCCCAGGCCTATGACCTTCCCGACGGTCCGGACCCCGGCTTCTTCGACGTCCCGGCTGACGCCTGGTACGCGGCCCACGTGACCCGCCTCGCCGCGTCGAAGATAACCGCGGGCTGCGGCGACGGAACAGGGTTCTGCCCCGGACGCCACACGAAACGGGGAGAGATGGCGACGTTCCTGTGGAGCGCCGAGAACCGCGACGGGCAGAATGGCGGCACTGAATCTGGCGCAGACTTGCAAGAGGGCATCATCGAGGAACCAGACACCATCGAGGAACCATCTGGCAATCGTGTTGCGATAAGCAAGACCGAAGGCGATTTTCCCGTTGTTGTGTTCATGTGTGGCCCGGAAGGCAAACACACGCCGCAAGATCTGACGGAAATGGTCGCTCTGCTTAACGAACATGTGAGCCCCAAGTGGAGTTCGGAATCGTCGGGAAAGGTGAACTTGACTTTCGTCGAAGGGTTTGTGGTGTCCCCAGACATCTCCCTAGATGGAGACACCATGCGAAAGGCCTACTACGGCTGTAAGGGTGCACGGCCAGTGCATCCACTCATAGATGCACCCGATTGGCGCGCCCGACCTCGAGCTTCTGTACTTAGTCTTTACATATCAAGTTTTGTCAAAGGTGCCGGTATAGGTGGCGCATCGGTGGCTCTCGTTGGATACAACGGCGAGTTCTCCGGTCTCTTTCAACTTGCCGTTTCGCATGAGCTATTTCATGCAATCTATACGTGGATCGGTCTGGTCCACACACCCACTGAGAACGGGAACCTCATGTACGGCTTTGGTTCAGTAGTAGGTGGTAGCGCAAGCATTCTCGGGGATATTGAGCGGAGAGCGCTGATGGTATCGTGTCATTTCCGGAAGCTCGTAGGCTGGCCGATCGGAGGAGACAGTCCTCCGTGCCCATACCTGCCACCCTCACGTCCTCTTGTCAGTTCTATTGAACCGAGTTCTAGTCGTGGAACCGGAAGTATTGCGATCAATTGGAGCGCACCGTCCTTTAGCGACGGCGTTCCGATAATTGGGTATGTGGCTAACATAAGAAGGTGTACAAGTGAGACTTGTGGAGGAATTCTTGCAGCCTATGACTTGTCGAGTGATACAACATCGTACACATTTCAGGGCCTCTCCGATACTGCGACATACGCCGTTGAGGTTCTGGCACAGTCGCGGTACGGCATCAGTAGCGGAGATTTTTGGTACGCTCATCTTGTACCGTCACCTGAATCGGTATGGATTACGGACGTTGAAGTTTCGTCATTCAACGTGTCATGGAGTCCCGTGCCCGGTGCCAAAGAGTACCGTGTCAGTGGTCAGTTCGGCCCAAGCAATTCCGGCACGGTCGCGGTTCGCGGCGGGACCTCATTACGGGTCTCCTTTCTAGAACCGGATACTGCCTATAGTATCAGGGTGCGGGCGTGCGGCTTCGGAGACACATTCGGGCATGACCGTTGCGATTCGGGAACCGTTGCTGTCGCGACGACAAGCGCCGTCCCCATTCTTGACCTGCCGGATGATATCGAAGTGGAGGCGGGTGATACGTGGGCAGCTCTTCGCTGGGAGCCCGTGCCCAGTGCTGAGGCTTATGTGGTATGCGGTGAATTGTTTGAGATCCTGTGGGGCGAACCGTATGGTGATTGCACGCATACTGCTCTTCCTACCGGTCTGACAGATTTTTTCTTTCACGACTTGGAGCCGGAGACTACCTATGATTTCGAGGTGAGGTCCTGTGTGTTGGACTCCGTGGGCCGGGCTTGGTGCGGTCCTTCCGTATCGTCATCGGTTACCACAGTTCTGGTGTCGCCGGTGACTTTGCCCGACCGGCCGGGCCCGGTGGCCGCGACGGTGGGTGACACCTGGGCCAAGCTGGAATGGGATGAAGTCCCCGATGCAGAGGAGTACCAGGTCGAGGTCGATGGACCCAACGTTCGCCATCCCGATGGATATGCAAAGGGGTCTACTTGGGGGGAGTGGCACGATGGCCGTCCTCCAAGCCTGATCACGTTCAGGTTCTTGCATCCGGAGAGCGACTACACGTTCGAAGTCTGGGCGTGTCGGACCGAGGGGTCCATCCGTGTGTGCAGCGACCCGCGCACGGAGTCCGTCACGACCGAGGCCGCGCCTGCCACTCCACCTCCGCCCCCTGATTCGCCAGCGGGGCTTATTGTGACGGACGTCTACACTGCCGATCGCTGCATCGCAGTGCAATGGGATCCGGTTCCCGGCGCGATGGAATACCGGCTGAGCCTCAACGGAAACCCGGTCAGCGACTTCCGGTCGGGCGCTCTCATAGGGATTCCGAATCCCCGGGGAGACTATTGCGGACTCAATCCAGACGGGACAAACACCATCGGTGTATCTGTCTGCAAGACAATAGGTATCAGCCTCGTGTGCAGCGCTTACACAACCCGATCTGTCACGATCGGGAGCGGTACGCCATGAGCACGGAGCGTGGTGTGTCATCTCATAGATTCACCGTAGTGACCGGCCTGGGTCACGGCGCGAGGAGGGCTGCGGGAATCACGCCGATGCCGTCGCGGCGGCGGTAGGCGTGTTGGCCGGTGGTGATGACCGCGGCGTCTAGCAGGTTGGGGCCGATCCGGCCGGCCAGCCAGTGGAGGTGCCTCACATCGTCGTCGTCGATCAGAGCCGAGAGCTTCACCTCGAGCGCAACGACCCGGCCGTCGGCCCTCTCCACGATCAGATCGATCTCCCGCTCGCCGGCCCGGGTTCGCAGGTGCGAGACCCGGGCCGCGTTGGCTTGCGCGTAGACACGCACCGACAGCGTGACGAGAGACTCGAAGAGGGCGCCGAGCAGCGTGCCGTCCCTGGGCATGGCGGGACCGGCGTCGACTCCATCGACCAGAGCGTCCACATCGACGCCGAGCAGGTGCGCGGCCAGGGCAGGGTCGGCCAGCTGGTGGACGGGGGAGGCGGCCAGGCGGGTGAGCCGGTTGCTGGTCGGAAGCCAGGCCGGCACCTCCTCGATCATCCAGAGCTGCTCCAGGATGCGGCGGTAGGCGATCGTCGTCGACTTGGCCGGCTTGTCAGGTTCTCCCGGCGTGGCGGCATCCCGGATCGTGGCGTAGGACGCCGATGTGGAGGTCGCGGCGGCGAACGCGGTCAGCCAACTCAGCAGCGACCTGCGGTCGCGGACATTGCGGCCGAGGTCGTTGAAGTCGTGCTCGACGATTCGACCGATATAGCTGTCGAGTTGGACGCTGAGCAAGCGGGGCGAGAGAGTTCGCGTCGCGGGAAAACCCGACCGGACGATCTCGTCGGCATAACCGGTCAGGCGCACGTCCGAGCCGCCCTCCAGCGCGGGCCGCCTGCCGCTGAGCAGGCCGGAGAGGGACACGGCAGGTTCTCCCAAGCCGCGTTCCGCCAGCGACAGGGGCCGCATCCTCACAGTGACGATCCGGCCGGCTCCGGAGTGGGTCGGGGCGTCGGCGGGAGCGGCCGAACCGGTCAGCAGGAATCGACCGGCCGACGGATCTCGGTCCACGGCGCGCCGGACCAGGTCCCAGGAGTACGGCATGCGCTGCCACTCGTCGATCAGGATCGGGGGCTCGCCGGTGACGAGGCGCTCGGGCTCGGCTCTCAGGATCTCCTGATGCCGGACGTCATCGAGGCGATGAACGGTCCCGGCCCGGCGCAGCGCAGTCTCAGTCTTGCCCACCGCCCTCGGACCCTCGATGGAGATCGCGGGCAATCCTGCAACCAGTTCATCGAGTTCGTCATCGACGATCCTGGCGATGTACGTGTCCATACCGGTATGATACCGATCGGACGACTTCTGTGCGACTGATTGGACAGTATCTGTGATACTGATTGGATGATACCTGCGCTTCTGATTGGAGAATGTCTAGGCACTTCCTCAGGCGCGGGTGTTCTTGGCTACGGCGGTCACCACCCAGGACAGAGCGATAGGAACCTGCGGATGAAACCGGCTGGATGCCACCTCGGCACGCGGTATACCGGCTAGGGTGACAGCGGCTGGCCGGATACGACGGGCTCTTTATCGCGGGTCCATTCCTCTGGCCGCTCATCGCCGGTGCAAAGGAGCATCAGTGACCGATACTGCGGCACGGGCCCAAGAGGTCCGGAAGACCGATGGAATCGTCCTTCGCTTCGCCGGCGACTCCGGCGACGGCATGCAGCTCACCGGCGACCGTTTCACCTCGGCCAGCGCCCTTTTTGGCAACGATCTGGCCACCCTGCCGGAGTTTCCGGCAGAGATCAGGGCACCGGCCGGCACGCTGGCCGGCGTCTCGTCGTTCCAGGTCCACATCTCCGATCACGACATCACCACCCCCGGCGACGCCCCCACGGTTCTCGTGGCCATGAACCCGGCTGCGCTGAAGTCCGACCTGTCGCTGCTCAAGCCGGGCGGGACCGTGATCGTCAACTCTGACGCCTTCAATGAGCGCAACCTGGGTAAGGCCGGATACGAGTCCAATCCCCTCGAAGACGGCAGCCTCGACGGTTACACCGTCGTCACCGCGCCCATGACCGACCTGACCAAGCGGGCTTGCCAGGACCTGGGGGTCAAGCCCCGCGACGCGGAGCGCTCCAAGAACTTCTTCGCCCTCGGGTTGGTGTCGTGGCTGTACTCGCGCCCCGTCAAGCCCACCGTCGACTGGATCGACGGCAAGTTCTCGGGCCGCGACGCGGTGATCGCGGCCAACAAGGCTGCCTTCGCTGCAGGCCATGCCTTCGGCGAGACTGCGGAGTTGGGTGCCAGCCGGCTGATGGTCAGCCCGGCGGCGTTGGAGCCGGGCACCTACACCAACATCAACGGCAACACCGCGCTGTCGTGGGGGCTGATCGCCGCCTCCCAGCAGGCCGGCATCCCGCTCTTCTTGGGGTCCTATCCGATCACCCCGGCCAGCGACATCCTCCACGAGCTTGCCCGGCACAAGAACTTCGGAGTGCGCACCCTGCAGGCCGAGGATGAGATCGCTGCGGTGGGCTCGGCCCTCGGCGCGGCCTACGGGGGCCACATCGGCGTCACCACTACCTCTGGGCCGGGTATGGCCCTCAAGGCCGAGACCGTGGGTCTGGCCGTCAGCCTCGAAGTACCGCTGGTAGTGATCGACATCCAGCGGGGTGGACCCTCGACGGGCCTGCCGACCAAGACCGAAGCGGCCGACCTGCTCATGGCCATGTACGGTCGCCATGGCGAGGCGCCGCTGCCCATAGTGGCGGCCCAGAGCCCCTCGGACTGCTTCTTCGTGGCCATCGAGGCGGTACGTCTGGCCGTCGAGCACCGCACGCCGGTGATCCTGCTCTCAGACGGCTATCTGGCCAACAGCAGTGAGCCTTGGCGCATCCCCGACGTCGGGCAACTCGGCTCGATAGACGTCAATTTCGCCTCCAAGCCCAACCACGTGAACGACGAGGGCGAGGCCGTCTTCTGGCCCTTCCGCCGCGACGAGCGGCTGGTGCGCCCCTGGGCCATTCCGGGCACGCCCGGTCTCATGCACCGCATCGGCGGGATCGAGAAGGAGGACGGCAGCGGCAACATCAGCTACGAACCCGACAACCATCAGGCCATGGTGCGGCTGCGGGAGGAGCGCATCGCTCTGATCGCCCACCACATCCCGCCGGTGGAGGTCATCGGTGACCCGGACGCCGCGGTGGCCGTGGTGAGCTGGGGTTCGACGTGGGGCGCCATCACCGGAGCCCGCCGCCGGCTCGAGTCGGCGGGCCATCGCCTGGCCCATGTCCATCTGCGCCATCTGAACCCGCTGCCCGCCAACCTCGGAGAGGTGATCTCGTCCTTCGAGCGCGTCGTAGTGCCCGAAATGAACACAGGGCAGCTGTGCCGGATGCTCCGGGCCGAGTACCTGGTCGACGCCAAGTCGGTGACCAAGGTCTCGGGTCAGCCCTTCACCGCGGCTGAGCTCGTGGAGGCGTTCTGGGAGGAGCTCCGGGCGGCAGGGGACCCGCAGGGATCATCCGATGCTGTCGAGGCGGCGGCAGGAGAAGCGCGATGACCGACGTGCCGGTGACCACCCGCAAGGACTGGGCCACCGACCAGGAGGTCCGCTGGTGCCCGGGCTGCGGCGACTACTCGATCCTCACCGCGGTGCAGCTGCTGATGCCCGAGCTGGGCGTGCGACGCGAGGACACGGTGTTCGTGTCGGGGATCGGCTGCGCGGCCCGGTTTCCCTACTACATGAACACGTATGGCCTGCACGCCATCCACGGGCGCTCCCCGGCGGTCGCCACCGGACTGGCCATGGCCCGGGGCGACCTGCATGTGTGGGTGGTGGGCGGCGACGGCGACATGATGTCGATCGGGGGCAATCACCTGATCCACGCGCTGCGTCGCAACGTGAACCTGAACATCCTGCTGTTCAACAACCAGATCTACGGCCTGACCAAGGGGCAGTACTCGCCCACCAGCGAGCGGGGCAAGGTGACCAAGTCCACTCCGCACGGCTCGGTGGAGCAGCCCTTCAATGCGGTGTCGCTGGCGCTGGGGGCTGAGGCGTCGTTCGTGGCCCGCACCCACGACATGGACCGGGGCCACATGCAGGAGATGTTCCGCCGGGCCCACAACCATCCGGGAGCGGCGTTCGTGGAGGTCTTCCAGAACTGCAACGTGTTCAACGATGGCGCCTTCGCGGCCATCACCAAGCGCGACGCCCGCGAGTCGATGCTGATCGATCTGCGCCACGGTGAGCCGGTGCGCTTCGGCCCCGACCGCGAGTTCGGCGTGGTGATCGAGGCAGGGCGGGCCCGGGTGGTGCTGGTGGCCGACGTGGGGGTTGACGCCCTGGTGGTGCACGACGAGGCCGATCCCGATCCCTCGGTGGCATTCTCGCTGAGCCGCCTGGCCAACACCAACGACGTGCCCACGCCTATCGGGGTCTTCCGGGCCGTCGACCGCTCAGAGTACGGCTCGGCCGTCACCTCCCAGATCGCGGCCTCCCAGTCAAAGGCCGGTCCCGGCGACCTGCACAAGCTGCTGCACTCCCGCCCCACCTGGCAAGTCGCCTGAGCGACCCGGCACTGTCCGTGCCGGCCGGCTAGCTCTCGGGAGTCGGGCTAGCTCTCGGGCACGTCGTAAGTCTGGGCGGTCAGGGCACCGTCCACGATGAGGTTGATGCCCGACACGTACTGGGCCTCATCGGAGGCGAGGTACAGGAACGCGTGGGCGACGTCGTCCACGGACGCCAAGCGGTTGGCCGGCACCAGCGGGAAGCCCTCGGAGCGCCACTTGTTCATCAACTCCTCGCCAGCGAGGTCGACCGACTGCTGAGTGTCGGCGGGGCCCGGTCCCACGCTGTTGCACCGGATGTTGTAGGGGGCGCACTCCACCGCGATGGCCTTCGTCAATGCGGCCACGCCGGCCTTGGCTACGCAGTAGTGGGTGAAGCCGCGTCCGTGCCCCAGCGAGGCGATCGACGAGGTGAACAGGATCACCCCGCCCCCGGTCTCCTTCATGGCTCGGGCCGCGCGGTTTCCCAGGACGAAATAGGCGTCGAGGTTGACCGACAGCACTCTGCGCCATTCCTCGTCGGTCATGTCGACGAACTCGGCAATAGTCCAGGCGGCCGCATTGGACACCATCACGTCGAGCCTCGGGTCGATGGCCAGAGCGTGATCGACCGCCTCAGCGCAGTTCTCCATGACGCCTAGGAGACTGCTGAGTAATTCGGGTCGGGGTGCTCGCGATCGTGTGGGGGGTGTGGGAGAATCGGGGGCATGCAGGGAACTGAGAAGCCGGATCGGGAACTGTTGGACGCGCTGGGGTTGTGCGGGGCTCTGGTGGGTGAGGGGTCGGTGCATCGGTTCTTGGCCGAGAACCGCCTGAGGCTGTTTGCTGACGGGTTGTTCGCGGATCTGTTCGGGCCGCGTGGGCGGCCGTCGGTGCCGGGGTCGGTGATCGCGGTGGTGATGGTGTTGCAGGCGCTGGAGGGGTGCTCTGACCGCGAGGCGCTGGAGCGGTTGCGCTGTGATGTGCGCTGGAAGGCCGCGGCGGGTCTCAGCATCGACGACGGGGGCTTCGACGCGAGCGTGTTGACGCTGTGGCGCCAGAGGCTGCGGGCCAGTGAGCGCCCCGAGCGGATCTTCGACGCGGTGCGCGAGGTGGCCGCTGAGTGCGGGGCGCTGTCAAAGAGGACGCGGCGGGCGCTGGACTCCACGGTGCTGTATGACGCGGTGGCGACCCAGGACACGGTCACGATGGTCTCAGCTCAGATACGGCGTGTGCGCCGCCTGGCGCCGCGTGCGGCCGCGGTGGCGCTGGGCCATGGCTACGACAGCCGGGCCAAGCCGGTGTGCGACTGGGGCGATCCCGATGAGCGGTCCTGGCTCATAGACGAGATGGTCACAGACGCCCGTGCGGTGCTCGACGCGCTCGAGGGCTCAGAGCTCACAGAGGAGCAGGCCGAGGCGGCGGCGCTGCTGGCGGTGGTGGCCGGCCAGGACGTCGAGGCCGACCCGGCGGTGCCGGGTCGCTGGCGCATAGCGCGCCGCGTGGCGCCGGGGCGGGTGATATCGACGGTGGACCCCGAGGCCCGCCACGCCCGCAAGTCCCGCTCGCAGCGCCGCGACGGCTACAAGGCCCACATCTGCGCCGAGCCCGACACCGGGCTCATCACCGCAGCAGAGCTCACCACAGCAGACACATCAGACGCCCGAGTCGGCCCCCGCCTCCTCAACAACGATCCCACAGCCCCCCACAACACCACCGACACCGCCACCACCGACACCACCGCCGACACCGCCGACACCGACACCGCCGACACCGACACCGCCGACACCACCGCCGACACCGACACCGCCGACACCGACACCGCCGACACCGCCGACACCGACACCGCCGACACCGACACCGACACCGACACCGCCGACACCGACACCGAGACCGCCGACACCGAGACCGCCGACACCGAGACCGCCGACACCGATGCCGCCGACGCCGATACCGACGCCGAGACCGGCGACAGCGATGCCGTCTTGGGGGCTGGGGGGTTCGTGGGGCTGGTGCTGGCCGACTCCGCCTACGCGTCGGGCGAGGCGCTCGACGCGTTCGAGGGCGCCGGCTACGCCACCGCCATCAAGCCCATCGACCCCAGGCCGCGCATCAAAGGGGGCTTCACCCGAGACGACTTCACCATCGACACCGACGCACAGACCGTGACCTGCCCCGCCGGGCACACCAAAGCCGTCACCTCCGGCGCGGCCCGCTTCGGCGCGCTGTGCGGCGGCTGCCCCCTGCGCGCCCGCTGCACCACCTCGCGCTCCGGGCGCAGCGTCACCGTCGACGCACACCACGCGCGCCGCCAAGCCAACAAGACCCGCTGGGCCCAGCCCGCAACCCAGGCCGCCTACCGCCGGCACCGCCCCATGGCCGAGAGATCCATCGCGTGGCTCACCCGCAACAAAGCCAGACGCGTCCCCTACCGAGGCGTCGCCGCCAACCACCTCTGGCTCACCACCAGAGCCGCCGCCGTCAACCTCGTGCGCCTCACCAACCTCGGCGTCACCCACACAGGCGGCGCATTCACCCTCTGAGCCCCGGCGGCAGCGCCGCGCGCCCGGGCCCGCACCAACCACAGCACCCCACCACCCCGAACCCCGCCGACCGACCCCGCCGACCCCGCCCGACACCCGGTCGCCGCACCAGTTGCTCAGCAGTCTCCTAGGTGGCTGGTGTTAAATGGCAATTTGCCACAATCCGCAAGTCGCTGACCTGGGGTTTTGTGACCGCAAAACCCCCATTTCGGGAGTTTGGCACCAGCCACCTAGGTGGCTGGTGCCAAATGGGTGTTCGGTTGTGTTGGTGACGGGTGGCGGTGTGGGTGGTGTGGGTCGGGGGCTGTTGGCCGGTTGGGCGGGGTGTGTTGGGGCTTGTGGGGTCGGTGTTGGGTGGAGTTCGGGAGGTTCGGGGGCTTAGATGAGGGCCCAGCGGTCAGGCGTGGAGCGCAGTCCGAGCACGCCGAGGCGCGCGATGTTGGCGGCTGCGGCCAGCAGGTTGAAGTCGGCGTCGACTTTGGCCCGGCCGCGCACGCGGGCGTGGCGGCCGCCGTGTTTTCGGCGCACGAGGTGCGCGAGTTTGCGTTCGACTTTGGGGCGCACGGCGCGGTAGTCGTTTCGCCATGCGGGGTCCTGTTGGCGGGCGCGCGACGCGGCGAGCACGGCCTCGTTCGTGCTGATGCGCACGGTGCGGCCCCCGGCGGCGTCGGTGCAGCGGCCGCGCAGCGCGCACCCGTGGCAGGCCGCGCCGAAGCTGGCGGTGCCCGAGCCGTCGCCGCGGGCTCTGATGGCGACGGTCGTGCCGGCGGGGCAGGTGACGGTGCCGCTGAGCAAATCGACTTCGAAGCGGTCCTTGGTGAAGCGGCCCCCCGGCGCGGCCGCGGGCTGGGTGCGGCACCTCGAGTTGATGCGGCTCTGCTGGAGCAGCCCCTGGAACTCGCCGCTGCCGTACGCGCTGTCGCCATAGACCGTGGGCCTGCCCGCGAACTCCTCCACAACCCCGCCGTCCTCGGCGCCCTCGGCTGCGGTGTCGGCGCCCTCGGCGGTGTCGGCGGTGTCGGCGTCCTCGGCGGTGTCGGCGTCCTCGGCGGTGTCGGCGGTGTCGGTGGTGTCGGTGGTGTTGTTGAGGAGGTCGTTGATGAGTTCTGGGGCGGGTTGGGCGTCGGCGGTGTTGGCCGCGGTGACGGCGGTGGCGGTGACCAGTTCGGAGTCGGGGTCCACCGCGGTGTGGCCCTTGTAGCCGTCGAAGCGTCTCGCGGTGGTTTTGCGGCCGTGGCGGGCGTCGGGGTCCACGGTGGACAGGACCCGGTCAGCGGCCACGCGCCGAGCGATCATGAAACGCCCGCCGTCGTTTTGGCACAGGTCCTGGCCGGCCACCGCGGCCAGCAGCTCAGCGGCCTCGCTGAGCGCGCCGGCGAGCTCGCGGCCCTCGAGCGCGGCGAGCACCGCGGCCGCGTCCGCGCCGAGGCGGTCCACCAGCTCCTGTCGGGCACCGGGGTCGTCCCAGTCGCAGCGGGGCCCGGCGCCTGGGGCGTAGTCGCCGCGCAGCGCCGCGGCCACCCCCACCGCCGCGTCAGCGGCCGCGGCGAGCACCGCGCCGATCGCGCGGTAAAGCATCGTCACGGTGTCCTGGGTCGCCACCGCGTCATATATCGGCACAGAGTCCAGCACCCGCCGCTGAGACAGCGCCCCCGCCCCACGGGCCGCGTCGAGCACCGCGTCGAAGATCCGCCGCGGCTGCCCAGAGGCCGCCAGCCGGGCCCGCATCCCCACCAGCACCGTGTCGCAGAACCCCCCGCCGTCGACGCCGAGGCCCCCGCACGCGAACCGCCAGCGCAGATCGAACTCGAAAGCCGCGACCGCCTCACGATCAGACAACCCGAACCAGCGCTGCAGCACCATCACAGTGGCCACCACCCGCGGCGGCACGCTGCGCCGCCCCCGCGAGCTGAACAGATCATCGAACATCCCGTCGGGGAACAACCGCCGCCCCTCGCGCTCCAGCACCGCGAACACCGACTCCGCCGCCAGCCGCTCACCCACGAACCCCGACCCCCTGAACAAATCAGCCTGACACGGCTCCTGACCCACCGTCACAGCACGAACCTCCCCGAGAGACCGAACAACACCCATGCAATTCTACCAAACCAGCCAGCCCGGACCCGCAGAAAAACACCAGCCACCTAGATCGGTGTTGATCAGGTACGGCGTGGCGCCCAATTCCTCGATCACCGGCCCGACCGCGTCCAGCCGTTCCTGCTTGTAGTCGAGCAGGTACAGGTTCTTGGCCCCCTCGGCGGCGAACAACTCAGCGGTGCGGCGCCCGAATCCACTGCCGGCTCCTGTCACGAAGACGTTGCGTCCCTCGAATCTTCGGCTCATTCTCGTTCCCCCGTCACTAGCCCTGATCGTGCATGGATTTGGTGGGGCGGTGGGGGTGTTTGACGCGTGGATGCCCTTCTGGCGTGGGGTGATGGACGGTGAGGAAACAGTCCGTGGTCCGGTCTGGAGGGCACCCGCATGGTGAGTCATGACAGCGCGGTCGGTGTGGGGGTCGCGGAGGGTCCGGGGCTGGTGGTGGGGCATGTGGGGTTGCAGGCTTTGGGCCGGTTCTGTGACGTGTTGGAGCTGGGGGCGCTGTTGTCGCGGGCGTATGGGCCGGTCGGGGAGCGGGCGCCGGTTCATGACCGGGGCAAGGTGCTGGTGCAGGCGGTGTTGGTGTTCGCCGGGGGCGGGGAGGCGTGCAGCGGCGTCGAGGCGCTGCGCGCCGAGGGGGCTCTGTTCGGTTCGGTGCCGTCGGCGTCGACGCTGTATCGGGTGGCGCGCGGTGTCGCCGCTGAGCGTTTGGGGGCTCTGCGCGCCGCGCTGTCGCAGGCCCGGCAGTGGGTGTGGCCCCAGATCGCGGCGGCTCGGGGCGAGGTGGTGATCGACATCGACGCGTCGCTGGTGGAGGTTCACTCTGAGAACAAGGAGGGCGCCGCTGCCCATTACAAGGGCGGGTTCGGGTTCCATCCGATGTACGCGTTCGCGGGCTGCGCCGGGGAGTGCCTCGCGGTGCTGCTGCGTCCCGGCAACGCCGCGGCGAACTCGATCACCGACCAGACGGCGGTGCTCGACGCCGCTGTGGAGGCGCTGCCGCCAGACGCCGCGGCGGCGACGCGTCGCAGGCGCGGCGGCGGGTGCGGGTGCGCGCCGACTCAGCCGGCTGCAACGGGTTCATCGCGGCCTGCGTCGAGCGCAACGTCGGCTACAGCGTGGTGGCGCGCCGAACCCCCGAAGTCGAGGCCGCCATCGCCACAGCGGTCACACAGCCGGCGCTGTGGCAGCCCGCGCAGCGCCGGCGCAGCCCCAAGCGCCGGCGCGGCCAGAGCCACCGCCGCCGGGGCGCGCGGACCGCGGACCTCACCCGGTTCGTGGACGCCGAGCACCGGCCCGAGCCCGACGCCCGCCTCATCATGCGGCGCGAGCCGCTGCACCAGGGCGCCCAGCGGTCGCTGTTCCCCAGCGACAACTGGCGCTACTGGGGCCACTGGACCAACCTCGCCGGCAGCCCCGCGGCCCGAGACGCCGACATGAGAGCCCACGCCCGAGTCGAGGACCACATAGCACGCCTCAAAGACAGCGGCGCGAAGCGGTTCCCGTTCCGCGACCTCGCCGCCAACGCCGCGTGGCACCAACTCGCCGCCCTCTCCGACACCGCCGTGAGATGGTTCCAACAGACCTGCCTCACCGGCGCCCTCAAACACGCCAGACCCAAAACACTGCGATGGAACCTCTCACACACCCCCGCCCGCCTCGTGCGCCACGCCCGAGCCCACACCCTCACACTGCCCGCGAACCGCGCCGCTGCCACGGCCATACTCAACGCCCGCATCCGCATCAACCTGCTTATCTGAGCACACACCCCCACCGCCGCGCACGCCCCGAACACCGCGCCGGCCCAACACGCCCCAGCGCGCCCCGCCACAAGCCCCCAGCCCGAAAACCCCCCACCAAGCCCACACAACGCCCCGACAACCCCACACACCCCCGGCCCGGCGCCGCCACACACCCGCCAGCCGCCCCAAAACACACAAAAACACACTCACCCCGCCCAATCAACAATTCTCATGCACGATCAGGGCTAGTGGGCGGTCCAGCCTCCGTCCACCGTCAACACCGAGCCGGTCACGTACGACGACGCGTCGGAGGCCAGGTAGATGACCGCTCCTGCGATCTCGTGCAACTCGCCCCAGCGTTGCAGGGCCACCTCCTGGCCGATCACCCTGATGCTGTGCTCGCTGTGCTGATGGGCCCGGTTCATGTCGGTCAGGAATGGGCCGGGAGCGATGGCGTTGACGTTCACTCCCCGAGGCGCCCACTCCATGGCCAGGGCCCGCGTCAGCTGTACGACGGCGCCCTTCGAGGAGGTGTAGGCGGTGCGGTCGGGTGCGGCCACCAGCCCGAACGTGGACGCCACATTGATCGTCCGCCCGCAGCCGGAATCCCAGAGATGCGGGGCGGCCGCCCGGCAGACCAGCCACGGACCGGTGACGTTGACCGCCAGCGACTCCTCGAACTGGGCGGGCTCGACGTCGCCGATGGCGCCCCGCACGAGGACGCCGGCGTTGTTGACCAGGATGTCGAGGCCGCCGAATCGCTCGACGACGCCGGCCACCGCGGCCTCAACGGAGTCCGCGTCGGTGGCCTCCATTGCCACTCCCACCGCGGCGCCCCCGGTGGCTGCGGCGATCTCGGCTGCCTTCGCTTCCGCGTCGGAGGAATTGCGGCTGGTCACCGCCACCCGCGCCCCCGCGAAGCTCAAGGCCTCGGCCATCACAGCGCCGAGTCCCCTGGAGCCGCCCGTCACCAGAGCGGCGCGTCCGTCGAGGCGGAACAGGTCGAGCGGGTTGGGCGCTTTGAACCTCCTAGCGGCTACCGGCCGGCGCCGGTTCGGATCCAGGCAGTGCCGATACTTCCACGGTCAGGTGCTGTGGGCCTCCTCGTAGGTTGGACCCCCGCTCTCGTGCACCCAGTACCGGCGGGCCCAGCCGACACCCTTCCAGGTCTTGATGTTGGTGGGGACCATCTTTATCAGCCAGCGGGGCTGCTGGAGGGTGGACACCAGGTAGGTCGGGCCGTTGGGGCCCAGGTACCGGTACGACATCTGCTCGGCGATCTGCACCCAGCGGCCCCCGATGTTGGGCTCCTCCTCGATGGTGGCCGTGCCCTCCATGTAGACCTTGGGGATCTCTATCGACTGTCCCGACTTGTCCGGGTCGCTGTGGGGAGCGTCGATCACCACGCTCACCCGACCGTAGGCCTTGATGTACTCGCACCACAGGGCCCGCTGGCGGCCCACGAAGTAGAGGGCCTCGCCGTCCCAGTGGTACCACACCGGCATCACGTAGGGCGACCCGTCGGGCTTGAGCGTGGCCAGCCGGGCCACGGAGTTGCCCGCCAGGAACTGCTCCATCTCCTCGGCTGTCAAGCCGCCCAGATCGCCTCGGAAACTGCTCATAGTCGACCGCTCCTTTTCTCACTGGTCGAGGCCAGACAGTACCATCGCGCCGATGGCCCCCTCCAAGCCGGTCGATGGCGTTCTGCAGGCCGATGACGCCAACGGCAGTGGCGACGACATGGCCCTGTCGGTGAGTGGTCTGGTCAAGACGTTCGAAGTGGGCGGCGGATGGCTGGGCGGCGAGCGGGGCGAGGTGTCGGCGGTGGCCGGCGTGTCGTTCGACATCGGGTTCGGGCGGACGCTGGGGCTGGTGGGGGAGTCCGGATGCGGCAAGTCCACCACGGCCCGCTGCATCCTGCGCCTCATCGAGCCGACCTCCGGCGAGGTGGTCCTGCAACGCCCGATCGACGACGGCACGACCGAGAGGATCGACATCATCGCCAGCGGCCGGGCCGACCTTCGCCGCCTGCGCCGCCACATGCAGATCGTCTTCCAGGATCCCTTCGCCTCGCTGAACCCCCGGATGTCGGTGGGCCAGGCGCTGCGCGAGCCGCTGACGGTGCACACCTCGATGCCGAGGTCCGAACAGGATGAGAGAGTGGGCGAGCTGCTGCGGCTGGTCGGCCTCAACCCCCGCATCGTCGACCGCTATCCCCACGAGTTCTCCGGCGGGCAGCGACAGCGCATCGGCGTGGCCCGGGCCCTGGCCTTCGATCCGGGCTTCCTGGTGCTCGACGAGCCCGTCTCGGCATTGGACGTGTCGATCCAGGCCCAGGTCCTGAACCTCCTCGACGAACTGCAGCAGGAACTGGGCCTCACGTACCTGTTCATCGCCCATGACCTGGCGGTGGTGCGCCACGTGTGCGACGACATCGCGGTGATGTACCTCGGGAAGATCGTGGAGCGGACCTCCGCAGAGCGGCTCTTCGCCGAGTCGATGCACCCCTACACCCACGCCCTGCTGTCCGCCGTTCCGGTTCCCGATCCAGACCTGGAGCGAGGAAGGCTGCGCATCCTCCTTGAGGGCGATGTCCCCAGCCCGTTGAACCCGCCCTCGGGCTGCCGCTTCCATACTCGCTGCCATGTGGGCCGCGATCAGGAGGTGTGCCGGGTGCAGGAGCCTCCTCTCGATGAAGTCAGCGACGGCCATTGGGTGGCCTGCCACTTCCCCGAGGCCCGCCAGGTCGTGTAGAGGATGAGACCGTCGCAGCCCCTCCGTTCTGTGTGCAGAAATCGGCCATAGTGGCCAAGAAGCTCGAACAGAACGCGTGAGGTGACCGGGCCGCAGCCGATGAGGCCGTCAGAGCCCATCGCGGCCATGCCGCGTTCGGGCATACGGGAGGTCATGGAGCTGGCCGACTCGATCGACGGCGCCATCCGCCTGGAAACGGGCGAGCCCAACTTCAACACGCCCCGCCACATCTGTGAGGCCGCGGCCGCGGCCGCTTTCGACGGCTTCACCAAGTACACCCCCAATGCCGGGATCCCCCCGCTGCGCGAGGCCCTGGCAGCCAAGGTCACCGAGCGCAACGGCATCGACGCCACCGCGGAGCAGGTGGTGGTCACATCCGGCGCGGTCGCCGGGATCTACAGCAGCATGATCTCGCTGGTGGACCCGGGCGCGGAGATGCTGCTCGGCGACCCGAGCTGGCCGAACTACGCCCAGATGATGCGGCTGCTGAAGATCACCCCGGTGCATTTTCCGCTGCGCCCCGAGGCCGATCTGGTGCCGCAGGCCGCCGATGTGGAGCCGCTGATCACCGAGCGCACCCAGGCCGTCATGCTCAACTCTCCGGGTAACCCGACCGGCGCGGTCACCGATGCCGGGGCCCTGGCCGACCTGATGGACCTGGCCCGCCGGCACGATCTGCTCGTGTTCGCCGACGAGGTCTACGACGAGATCTCGTTCGATGGGCCGTACGCGTCGGCTGCACCGTTGGACACCGACGGGCGGGTGATCACCTTCTTCAGCTTCTCGAAGACCTATGCCATGACCGGCTGGCGGGTGGGCTACCTGGTCGTGCCGCCCGGGGTCTCTCCCCTGATCGTGCGGGCTCAGGAGCCGATCACGTCATGCGTCAACGCCCCCGCGCAGATGGGCGCGCTGGCCGCGGTGACCGGACCGCAGGACTGCGTGGCCGAGATGCGCGACGCCTACCGGCACCGGCGCGACCTGGTCACCGAGTTCCTGACCGGCCGTGGCATCCCCCATGTGCGGCCCCGCGGCGCCTTCTACCTGATGATCGACGTGAGCGGCAGCGGCACCTCCGGCAAGGACTTCGTGCTCCGCCTGCTGAACGAGAAGCGGGTGGCGGTGGTGCCGGGGGACACTTTCGGCCCCGGCTCCGGCCGTTTCGTGAGAATCTCACTGGCTACGGCCACCGACCTGCTGATGGAGGGAGTCGAGCGCCTGGCCGACGCGGTCGATAGCTGGGGCAGCTGACCCCTGGATCAACGGGTCTGGTACGCCATCCCGAAGTGTTGGCGAACTAGACCTATACTATTGAGTAAAGTTGCTCAGTAGCATAGCTGATATACTTGAGCACTATGCAAGGGTTTCGCCGTCAGCAGGTGCAGACGCTAGTCGAGCGGATCGAGGAGACTCCGCAGCGTCTCATCGCAGTCTTCGGTCCGCGCCAGACGGGCAAGACGACGGCTGCGCTCCAGGCGCTCGCGTCCACCCGGCTGCCAGGCGTCCGCCTAGCCGCCGATGAGCCCGAGACCGGCCCGGTGGGACCGCTGCCCACCGAAGCCGATGGGCCAGGGCCCCCACCGCCTGGCCGGGACTCGCGCTGGTTGGCGAGGGTGTGGCAGGAGAGCCGCGCCAAGGCGTGGAACTCCGATGCAGGCTTCGTCCTTGTCTTGGACGAGATCCACAAGGTCGACGGCTGGTCGGATGTGGTCAAGGGCTTGTGGGACGCCGACCGGATCAGCGGCTGCCCATTGAGAGTGGTGCTCATCGGCTCGGCGCCGATGCTTATGAAGCAAGGGATGGACGAGAGCCTCGCGGGGCGCTTCGAGACATTGCGATTCGAGCACTGGTCCTACTCGGAGATGGCCGAGGCCTTCGGCTTCGGCCTTGACCAGTACGTCTATTTCGGCGGCTGTCCGGGCGCGGCCGGCCTCATCTCCGATCCTGACCGCTGGGTCGGCTACATGCGCGGCGCCCTCGTCGAGCCCAGCATCGATAGGGACGTCCTGGAGATGCAGCGGGTCGACAAGCCGGCGCTGCTGAGGCAACTGTTCGAGTACGGCTCGCGCTGCTCGGGCCAGATCCTGTCGTACAACAAGATGCTCGGGCATCTTCAGGATGCGGGCAACACGACCACGTTGACGCGGTATCTGCATCTGCTCTCCCAGGCCGGCCTCCTGACCGGGCTGTCCAACCACACCGGGAGCCCGGTATCGGCGAGGGCGTCCACGCCGAAGCTCAACGTGCTTGACACCGCGTTCATGTCGGCTGTTTGCGGCTACAGCTTCAAGGAGGCCCGCGCCGACCGCTCGCACTGGGGTCGGGTGGTCGAGAGCGCAGTCGGAGCACACCTGGTCAACACCGCGTCCGTGAGCACCTCCGTCAAGTACTGGCGAGACCGGAACAACGAAGTGGACTTCGTCCTGCACCGAGGCCCCAGCCTGGTCGGGATCGAGGTCAAGAGCGGCATCACATCGCCGAGACATCAAGCCCTCGCCGCATTCAGCAAGCGCTTCAGCCCGCGTTCGGTGATCACCGTCGGTGCCGACGTGGCGCTCGACGAGTTCCTGTCGCGGCCCGCCGACTACTGGATCGAGCGTCGTGATGGTCCAGGTCGATAGAACCTGCCGGGAAGTACGCCAGACGGCGAGTCATGACGGCCGCGTGGTGCTGGGCGAGCCGAAGCCGCTCAGCGAGTATCGGGACAGGTCTGCCTACGTGCTGCTCGGTGATCCTGGCATGGGCAAGACGACCGAGTTCAAGAGGGAGCAGGAAGCTCTCGGTGACGACGCCGCGCTCTTCGTCAGCGCGCGCAACTTCAGGACGCTTGCTGAGGCATCCCGCGCCGAGTGGTGCAACAAGACGCTCTTCATCGACGGGCTGGACGAGACGCGGGCAGGAGCGACCGACGCACAGACCCCGCTTGACGACATCCGAGCCCGGCTCGCCCGGCTCGACAAGCCGAGATTCCGCCTTTCATGCCGCGAGGCCGATTGGCTCGGTTCCAATGATCGACAGCATCTTCAAGACGCCTATCCCGACTCGGAGATCATCGTCCTGCGGCTCGACCCGCTCGACGGCGACAGCATCGCCGAACTGCTGCGTTCGAAGCACCAGGTGGCAGACGTGGAGGAGTTCGTTCAGCGGGCCCACCTGAACGGCGTCCGAGCCATGCTCGGCAACCCGCTGACGCTCGATCTGTTGGCTGGCGTGGTCAAGCGGGGAGGGGACTGGCCCCGCAGCCGCCGAGAGATCATGGATGGGGCCTGTCGGCTTCTGGCGGTCGAGCACAACGACGAACATCGTTTGGGCCGTGGTGCATTGCCTCAGGAGACCGCGATGGACGCCGCGGGCTACCTGTGCGCGCTAATGCTGCTCGCAGGCATTGACGCGTGCTCGACGGCTGCCCACGACGGTGGTCCGGAACTCGTGTGTCTGCACGACCTCAGCAATCCTCCCGCGGAGCTGGCACGCAGTGAGCTGGAACACGCCCTGTCCACGAAGCTGTTCACCGCCGCCGGCATGGCCGCGGCCGAGTGGGCATTCGTTCCCCTGCATCGGCAGGTCGCTGAGTTCCTGGCTGGCCGCTACCTGGCCAAGCGAATCGAAGCCGGGCTGCCGGCCAGACGAGTGGCGGCGCTCATGACAGGCCCCGGCGACGGGCGAGTAGTGACCGCTCTGCGGGGCCTGTCGGCGTGGCTGACCGCGCACTCCCGCGAGACCCGCCGGCATCTGATCGCGTTAGATCCGGTGGGAGTGGGCCTCTACGGCGACATCGGAGGATTCAGCCGCGAAGAACGGCGGTGGCTGCTCGAGGCGCTGCCGGGATCCCTGGTGCACGATGATGCGTATCGGGGCGACACAGCCTTGGCGTTCCGGTCCTTGGCTTCGTCTGATCTGGTGCCGGCCATCCGGGAAGTGCTCGGCCGGGTGAGGGCGGGCAGCGGCAGCGACGCTCCCGCAGAGGTCGGCGACCGGGGCGGCGTCCGCGTCAGAGAGCGGGCTGGCGAGCCCATCGGCGATGACAGGTCCGCAGCACTGATCCTCGGCGTTCTGAGACATGCGGAGGCCCCGTGCGCTGTCTCGGCGCTTGCGCCAGACCTGATGGCGATCGTCCGCGATGATGCAGTGCCGTCGCATCTGCGAACGCGCGCCCTGCACGCCTGCGTCCGAATCACGGCGGACAACGGGGAACAGGCTGAGACGCTCGCGGGTTTGCTGGATGCCATCCATGCCGGCTCGGTCAGCGACCCGGACGACGACCTGCGCGGGATCCTGCTCAACGAGTTGTACCCGGAAGTGGTTGGACCCTCGGATGTGTGGCGCCACATCGTGGTCCGAAGTCAAGACAACTACTTCGGCCGTCAATGGGCGTTTGCGGACAGGGTCCTTCTGGAGCGTTCGCAGGAAGGGCATCTGGCCGAGCTGCTCGACGCTGTCTCCGAACACGCTGCCGAGCTTGTGCCTGCCTTGATCGAATCGCGCTTGGGCGATCTTCCGCTTCGCGTGCTCAAGAGGGCGCTCAACGTCCACGGCGAGAACGTTGAACCGGAACGCCTGGCCGGATGGCTCGCCGTGGCGAGCCGGAGTCTGTCCTACAGCGACAAGCGATCTGCCGCCGGGGTTCGAGCCTGGCTCGAGCAGCGTCCCCAGATTCAGAAGGCCGTCTACCTGGAGTCGCTCAGGTCGCCCCTATCCGATGACGACGCGGGGACGCACCCCTTCTGGCCCTTCTGGCACAGCGACGTGCTCCACGGCAGCCGGCCGCCCGCCGACTTCGGGCTGTGGTGCCTCGACCAGGCTGTTGCTCTGGAGGACACCGAGCCGGCCGTCTCGCTGACGCTCCTGGGCCGCGCACACGCTGCGATTGAGGATCCGTCTATGAGCGAGGGGCTGACGATCGAGACTATGCGCCGACGCACCCACGGCCACCCGGCGCTGGAGCGGCGCCTCGACGAACTGCTGCGACCCCCTTCCAGCCCTCCCAAACCCGACATGTTCGACCGGGAGAGCGAGGAACACAGACAGCGGATAGATGCGGAGCGGAGGCGGCGACGCGAAGAATGGGCGAAGGAGCTCCGCGAGCATGAGGCGGATCTATGGGAGAACCGGTTCTCGCCTCCCAACCTGAGTTCCTTGGCCATGGCATATCTGGGCATGCTCGCCGAAGATGACAAGGAAGCGTCCCCGGCGCGTCGCGTGAGCGACTTCATCGGTGGGGACCCGCAGCTGGTGGACGCTGTCACCGCGGCGCTGCGCGGCGCCATCCTGCGCGACGAGGTTCCTACGGTGGGCGAGACCATCTCGCTGCATTCCCAGTCGAGGCAGTCATGGATGGCCTATCCGGTGCTGGCCAGCCTGCATTTGCTCGACTCCGAGGACCCGGCACGGCTCGACGGGCTGGATGACGCCCGCAAAGGCGAGGCTCTTGCCATCTACTTCTGCGTCGCGGGGCGAGACGACTACGCCCAACTCTGGGACCGTCGAATCGGCTCAGCAGATCCCTTGGAGGCGCTCGGCTGGGACTATCGCCCCCTTGAGCCGCACTGGTACGTCCGATGGCTCCAGCAGTATCCCGATCTGGTGCTGGATGTCCTGTGCAGATGCGCGCAGGCCAGCGTGCGAGCGGGCGAGCCCTTCCCCCCGGGCATGGACGACCTGGCTGCCATCGAGGGCCACGAGGCCCTGGTTCACGACGTGAGGCTGAAGCTCCTCCGGGCCTATCCGACTCGAAGCTCGAACAGACATCTGCCCCTGTTGGACGGTCTGCTCACCAAGGCACTGGATCACTCGGACCAGACGGCGCTCCTTGACTTGGTCCGACGCAAGCAGGCGTTGAAGAGCCTGCCTATCGCACAACGGGTCAGGTGGTGGGCGACCGACGCGCTCATCTCCCAGGGCAATCGCCTGGAGCAACTTGAGGCCGATTTCGCCGAAAGCGAGATCCGAGTCAGGCATCTGGCCCAATTTCTAAGATCGGTGTGGGATCGCGACGATCGTCGTCGCTCGATCCTGATTGCCATCAACGATCCGGCAACTCTCAAAGAGATGATCGAGATACTGGGGAGTTGGTGTGCTCCTGCGATCTACCCGACCGGGGGTTACACCTACACGCTTGAGATGGACACCTCGGAGTTGATCCAGCAGCTGATCGGACAGCTCGGCTCGACGGCCAGCGACGAAGCCAAGCAGGTGCTGGAGAGCCTGATCGAGGATCCCCAGCTGGCCGGCTGGCACGGCTATCTCGTGGTAGCGCGGGAGCGGCAGCGCGTCATCCACCGAGACGCGTCCTACCGCCATCCAGACGTCGAGGACGTCCAGGCCACGCTGCGCGACCTGGTGCCGGCCAATGCGGCCGACCTGGCCGCGATGGTCAGCGATCGGCTCAATGACCTCTCAGAACAGGTCCGCGGCGACAACGCCAATGTCTGGAGTCAGTTCTGGGATGTGGACCCTAACGGTCAACCGACCAGTTCGAGGCCTGAGAACACCTGCCGCGATGCGCTGCTGGCGGCCCTGCGTCTCCCCGACGGCGTGGACGTGACCCCCGAGGGCTCCTACGTCTCAGATTGGCGGGCTGACATCCGCGTCAGCTGCCGCGACTTCAACATTCCGATCGAGGTCAAGCGCAACTCGCACCGCGACCTCTGGCGCGCGCTGCGTACCCAGCTCATCGGCCAGTACACGACCGATCCGGCGACCTCCGGCTACGGCATCTATGTGGTGCTCTGGTTCGGAGCCGACGACACCCAGCGACCCCCCGACGGCAATCGTCCCAGCACGCCTCAGGAGCTCGAGCAGCGGCTCATGCAGGACCTGACCGAGGACGAAGCCCGCAAGATCTCCGTGATCGTCATCGACGTAACCAAGCCCCGTGCTCCGAGTCGTTCTTCAACAACCTCTGTGGGCGCCGCTGTCTGAGTTTGAACCCCATGACCAGGGTGTTGGCAGGCCAGCAACCGCTGTGGTTGGCGAAGCCGAGGGAGACCAGCAAGTGAGCTGAGGGGGACCCGTTTGTGAGTCCACGCGGACGCGAATCGGGGTCCCATCTCACTCGCCGTCGGCTGTGGCCCAACGGGGCTCCGAAGGAGCGCTTCAGCCGAGTCCGTGGTGGCTTGGTGCCCAGACGAGTTCAGCGACATCGCGATAGAGCGCTTGGCGCTCGTCGATGTCGGCCTTCGTGCACGCCGATGGGAACGGCGTGAATCTCAGCCCGTGGGGCTTGCCTCCGGCACCCGCCGGGGGCCCACAAACCCTCATCCCGCGCTTACGAGCGGGGCCTCTTTAGTTCTTTGGGCAATGCCTTGCTGTGTACGACGACAAGCTTCTGGTTCGCGCGGGTGAGGGCGGAGTATAGGGAGCCGTGCCGTCCGAGGTTCATCTGAAAGTCAGCCGGTTCTACGACCACTACCCCGTCGAACTCCAAGCCTCGGGCAAAGACGGGGCGCGCCAGGCGAACCCTGGCAACGTGGGCGGTCTCCGGATGGTGGAGGATCCAAGGGTCGTCTTCGGCTTGTCGCCATCCGGACTTGTGACAGAGTCCTCGAAGCTCATCGAGTTGGTCTCTATCCCATGCGATCAACGCAACTGTTCCGTCTGGGAACTGTTCGGCGAGTTGTATGGATTCCTCATGGGCCTTCCGGATCAGTTGTCTCGGGCCGACTCTTCGAACTGTCGGCTCTGGTCCGTCGCGGAGGGCGCCGCTACTGCGTTGGCCCGCCGGGAGCAGGCGACTGGCGTACCGGAGGATTTGCCGGGTCGATCGGTAACCAGTGGCCAGGACTTCGTACCCGAGTTTGGAGCCGTCGGCCCGATCGAGCTCTAGTTCGTCCTGAAGGAGTTGCTCCCAGCTCGGAGAGGCGAAGTCGGCGCGACGTTGGTTCATGTCGCCGAACAGTGACCATCGTTTGCCTCGTCGCAGAAGAGCGTTGAGGATCCACCACTCGGCGGGGCGAATGTCCTGAACTTCGTCAACGATCAGGTGTTCGTACCTCTCCTTGCAGTTGCAGAGGTCTACAGACATCCCGATTCCAGCGAGAAACAAGAGATAGGACCAGTCCCGGCGGGCACCGGCGTAGTCGCCGGCGTCTGCCAACCACGCTCGGTGCTCCTCGTCGTCCAGCCAAGCAGCGACCGATCGATCCGACCGAAGGGCGTGGATGATCTCGTCGGCGACACGTCGCAGCCGTCGTCGTCCCTCGGGCAGGCGCGAGAGCTGCAGCTTGAGGCGGCGAGCTGTCTCGTTGGCCAGTCTCGCGTTCTTCGCGTCAATGTGGAAGTAGCGCTCGTTCCTGTGGTGCATCGGGTGGTGCAGCCCGCCGGAGAGTTCCCGGATGAGCCTCTGCATACTGATGACTACGACACCGTGGGCGCCGATGTCGTCGAGTACCTGCCACACGTACGATGCCCAGACGTCTGTGGGCCCGACCAGCCCGACACTGGTCAGTCGAACATGGCTGTCGCTCGGGTCTCGATCATGCTCGGGGTGTGTTAGGTAGGCAGCCCGGTGGGTGGCGACGACCGTCTTGCCGGTGCCTGGGTGGCCCTGCACGGCAAGATGCTCGGTGGCCGGCCAGGTGACGAGGCGATGCTGGTCGGGCTGGAGCGTGCGCAGGACTGAGCGCAGACGATCCGAGCGCGGCCTGGAGATCGCGTCCATAACGAGATCAGGCGCCCGCTGGAGTTCGATGTCGGAAGCAGTCGGGGCGGCGGACACACCCCTAGCGTCCGATTCGTCGGTCGGCGGTTCGGCCTCAATCGGTTTCGGAGAACTTCCGGGAATGTCCTCAGCTGCGCGTTTGCTCGGGCCTGATGGACGCCTCGTCGCAGGCTCGTCGGGCCTCGGTGAGCCGGCATGAGGGTCGACCAAAGGGGGACGGCCGGCGGGAGTGGACTCGATCGTGGTCGCCGATTCGCCGCCAAGGCCACCGCTCCCGGGCACCGAGGGGACGTGGAGAGTCCTGGACTGGCGCGCGAACACGGTGTCGGGATCGGCTTCGCCCGGTTCGACGTCATCGTAGAAGTCAGCGATGACCTCGCCGCGGTGCTGGAACGTTCGCCGGGCGCGCAAGCGGCGCGGATCGGGGTCGTGCCAGCGCGAGGCGCGTCCCGCAAACAACAGTCGCGCGGACTTGGCGGCCCAACTGATCACCACAGTGTGATCCAGCGGCGTGTGCCAACTGCCGACATAGAAGCTGGCGCCGAGATCGGCGTCGTTGTAGTCGAGTGCCACACGGCCGATCAGCGGCTCGATCATGACCTGAGCCTGCCTCGAGTTGCGCCGAGACGACCCCGCCCAGAGCGCGTTCCGCGGTGCCGACACGCCGCGGCTGCTGTTGAGGGAGTTGCTCCTTCGGCGCTCCGCATGGCGGAGGTATTCCTCGTTGATAGCCTGCTCGTCGTTGATTTCGTCGCGTCGGCGGGTGTGGGGTGGTCACGGCGACACCTCCAGTGCGCAGAGCGCGACGTATTCCAGTTCAAGCGATCCTGCCCGCGCTTGCTCAAGTCTGTGCAGGGCTTGGCTGCGGCGGTAGTCCTGGGTGCGGCGCTGGCTCTCGAACATGGGAATGGTCGCCGGTTTCCCTTCGTCTCGAAGCGTTTGTATGCGCTTGTCGATGTCGGCAACTTTCCGGTCGAAGGACTCCTCGATGCTGATCCGCCGCGCCAAGATCATTCTCTCGTTCTCGGCTCTTCGCCGTTTGTCCTCAGCGGTGTGTCGGCTCTCCAATTCGCCGCGGCACACCAGCACGTGGCGTTCCCCCCAATCGCCGGTGTGCCGACTCGGTTTCAGTGCAGCCTCGGCGAGCGCGGCGAGAAGCGCGTCGCCGGGCGCGAGGCCGACCGGCCGCCCGGTCCGGTCGGTGGCTGCTGTCCAGAGTTCGGCCGCGGGACGAACGCCCTTCCAGTGAGCGACCGCAACGAGGACCAGATAGACGCTCGGCTCGACATCGGCTGTCGCTATCCCGAGCGCGCCGAACCGGGTCTGCCCGCTGTGAGGTGTGCGCAGCGCGGCACGCACGAGCGGGTGATTGGCATTGAGCAGGTCGGCCCCTTGGCGTCGAGCTGTCTCCTGATCGAGGCACAGCGGAATGTCCATCTCGTTCTGAAGGAGAGTGCGCAGCGCCTCGATCTCTGACGCCGAGCGTTCGCCTTCCGCCTGCACGCCGAGCAGGTTCTCCGCGAGTTCGGCGTTGCCGCGGAAGTGGAGCCACAGCGGTCTGCCGCCCTCGTCGGTCCGGCGACAGGCCGCCCCGGGCGCGGTCGCCGCCCAGTCCTCTAGGAGCCACACGAGTTCCGGTTGCCCCACATAGCGCCCGCTGCGGATCACGTCATCGGCGAAACCGTCCACCACGGCGTCATCGAGCACGTTGAGAGCGTCGGCTGCGTCCTCGATCTCGGCACGGATCATGGACTTGTGCTCGAGCGCCGCGAGGGCTTCGTCGAGTCTCCTGTCACGTTCGGCGGGCGACAGCCTGAAGTCGAACATGGCCTGCTGAATGCGCGGAAGCTCTGACCGCAAGATCGGCTCGAGTTCACCGATCGAAGCTGCAAACACACCGATACGGCTGTGAACGCGGCTGATGATGTCGGTCTCAATCGTGCCGGGCGTGTGAAAGTTGAGCACGTAGATCTTGTCGTTCTGTTGGCCGAAGCGGTCGATCCGGCCGATCCGCTGCTCAACCTCCATGGGGTTCCAAGGAAGGTCGTAATTCACAACAGCTCCGCAGAACTCGAAATCGAGGCCCTCGCTGGCCACCCGCGTGGCGAGCATCACCTCAAAGTCCCCGTCGCGAAAACGCGCCATCGTCTCGCGCCGTTGCCGCTGCGGCACCCCACCATGCAACTGGCCCGTGCGGTGGTGGTCCGAGAGACGCTCATACAGATAGGCGATCGTGTGGCGCGAGAACGTGAAGACAAGCACCCGCCTGCCCTGACCGACGATCTCGTTCACCGCTGTCAAGAACTGGTCGAACTTGGTGTCGACACTGCCGAGGCGCCTAGCGGCGTCGAGCACCTCAGGGGGAGGGTCCACCCACGCATCCGGATCAACGAGGTCATCGTCCGGCGGACTCGTGACGTCCTCGCCAAAGAGAACCGACTCGTCAACCAGGCCGTCCTCGTCTGTCGGCACCTCAAAGCTCCCTCCAGCGCCTCGTGCCAGGACGTGGCTCCTTGTCGCCTGTAGGCAGGACCCTGCCAACCGCAAGATCATCTGGCCGATGAAATAGACGTGGATCTCACGCGCCGCTGCACGCTTGAGCTGCCACTCATAGACCGCGTCGTAGAGCTGGCGCTCCTCATCGGTGAGTCGAACATCCACGATCATGGGCTCGCGCACGGTCTTGTCCTCGTCAATCTCGACCTTGCGGGTTCGCGTGACCACCGTAGAAAGCGTGTTGAGTTCCCCAAGCAGGCCCCTGGCCTCGGCGATCTGCGCGTGATTCAGCTGCTCGTGCTGGAGCAACTCTTCAAGCTGCCGGTACTCCGGGCGCGCCACCACCACACCGCCATAGCGGAGGTGGCGGATCCCGTGCAGCCGCGCTCCGCGCTCACGATTCGACACGCTGCGATCAAGAAGCGACGCGGAGATGCCGTTTAGCACAGCGTTGGGCTCAAGCTGCGTCCCCAACGCGTAGCGGTCATCAAAATCACTCGGGTTGAGCAGCCACAACAGGTTGAACAGATCATCGTTGCCGAGGTTCAGAGGCGTGGCAGAAAGAAACAGAAGAATCTCCGCCCAGTCGCTCAACAGGCTGCCCAGCGCGTAGCTACGGGTACCCAGGTTCCTAAACGCGTGCGCCTCGTCCACGACGATCAAGTCGAACCTAGGAGCGAGGTCGTTCAGCCTCATGAGACCATCCCAGACCCGCAAACGCTCAAGAGAGCACACGGCCCGGAACCTCGCTGGCATCCGGTCAGACGCGGCGCGCTCAAGAAGCGCATCAAGCCCGGCAGTGTCGAGCCGTTCGGTCTCGAAACCGAACCGCTCGGACATCTCGACGCGCCACTTCTCCACAAGCCCGGACGGACAGACCACCAAGACTCTGTCGGCCTCGCGGCGCGCGTCGAACTCAGTCCATACGAGTCCGGCTTCGATTGTCTTGCCGAGCCCCACCTCATCAGCCAGCAACAACCGGCGCCGCCCGGTCCGGAGCATCTTGATGACCGGGCGGAACTGGTAAGCCCTAAAGACCGTCCGGGTCGCCCGAAACGAAAAGACCGTGTCTGTGAGATGCTCAGCCAGCTTTTCCCGCGTCAGCGTGGCGGCGACCCCGCGCATGCCACCAGGCGGCCGAGAGACCCACTCCAGCGGATCACCCTCAAGCTCCAATGGGGCAAGAGAACTCTCCAGCAGTTCCCGAACCTTGCCATCCAGCCGCACCCTGTACCGCCACGAGCCAGCGCTGAAACGACGCGAACGCACAACCGTCTCCCGATCACCCGGGACAGTCGCTACATCGGCGTGCACCACGAACCCCGGCTGCGGAATCGGATCCGCCAGCGCCCAGAGATGATCGAACCAATCGCCGGCAGACTCCAGAGGACTAGAAGCATCAGATGTGCGGTTCCCACGAACAGGACTTGCCGGAGGCTCCCCACCGGTCACGAGCATCACCCGGTTTCCGTCACCAAGCCGAAACCTGTAGTTCCCCCGCGCCAGCGGTACAGGCCCATCCCCCTCCGAGCGATAACGGCACTCGGCCACGACCTCGAACCCCTCTGGAAGACCCTCGCCTCCTTCCAGGGAATCGCCCAAGAGAAGGAACCGAGACACCTTCGCCTCGGCCAAGAACTCCGCCGCCGCCGAGAGCGCAGGGTTGTACTCGAAGTCGTGCTGCTGAAGCATCGCCCACCTGTTGTGCGTGTGGGGAGACTAGAGGAATCTCCAATAGAAGCGCGGGGCTCGGATCCTCGAAAGCCGGCCCGGTTACAATCGATGGAACGACAGGAGGCCGCTGGCGGCCGAAACTGAGCTTGTCCCCGCCAATCCGACGTCACCACCAACCGTCGCATTGCTTGCCTCGCGGTGTCACACGCCCTCCGTACGGTAGGTGGGATGGGCGAACGTCTGTTCGATATCGGTGTCGAAGATCCTCCCTTGACGAGACGGGAGCGGTTAGCGTCGGAGGCGATGACGCGCCGCGAAGAGTTGGGCTCGGCTATGCCGTACCGACGTGTGGCCTCTGGTGACGCTGGGCCCATGGGCCAGATGGATGATTCAGTGCTGATCTGCGGGCCGGCGTTGGAAGGACTCGACATGCTGCCGGACCGCAGCGTGCGCACTGTGGTGACATCGCCGCCGTATTGGTCGCTTCGCGACTACGAGGCGGACGGGCAGATCGGACGGGACGACGCACTGGGCGATTACGTCAAGAGCATTGCGGTGACCTTCGACAAGGTGCGCCGGGTGCTCACCGACGACGGCACGGTGTGGCTCAACGTGGGCGACAGCTACACCTCCGGCAACCGCCGATACCGGGCTCCGGATCGTAAGAACCGGGCCCGGGCGATGCGGGTTCGCCCGTTGACGCCCGAAGGGCTCAAGCCCAAGGACCTCATCGGGGTGCCCTGGCGGCTTGCGCTGGCGCTGCAGGACGCGGGCTGGTGGCTGCGTTCGGAGGTGATCTGGCACAAGCCCAACGCGCATCCCGAGTCGGTGAAGGACCGACCCACCAAGGCTCACGAGACGGTTTTCTTGTTGTCCAAGAGCCAGGACTACTACTACGACGTAGACGCGGTACGGGGTCCCAATGACCGGCGGCTTCGCACCGTGTGGGACATCAACACCGCGCCTCGCCGGCGCGCCGACAGCGGCGTGGACGACCATCCCGCGGTGATGCCGATGACGCTGGCCCGCCAGTGCGTGATGATCACCAGCGAGCCCGGCGACGTGGTGCTCGATCCTTACGCCGGATCGGGAACGACGTTGTTGGCCGCTCGTGAGCTGGGTCGCCGCTGGGTGGGCATCGAGTTGAACCCTGCCTTCGTCGACCTGATCGAGCATCGCCTGGCGTTGTGAGCGACCGGGAGGCCCTCAAGCGGAGCATCGACGACCTGTCGCCGATGGGCGTGCGATTCGTAGCCCGCATGGTCGATTCTCTCGCCGACCCGCCCCGGGTCCATTTCCCAGAATCAGAACCGACCTGGATCACCGCCGAGCCCGACTGGATCGAGTACTTCGGGCTGATGATCTCCGCTCACCACGGCATCACGGTGGAGGCGCTCGGGCTCACAAGCTTCGAGACGGCCTTCCGAAACACATGCGACGCCGTCGATTGGGCCTTGGACCCTCCCGGCTCAGCTACGCAGCGGTTCGTGGACCTGACTGTCGAACCGGCCGACGGACGCGAGCGCAGGTTGTCCCTGAAGTCGACCGCGGCGCAACGACTGTTTGAGACGACCGCGCACATCTCCAAGCTGACCGAAGCGGCCTGGATTCAAGATGTCCGTTCAGCGCGCACGCGGAGGGAGCACACGCTTGAGCTATTCGAGGAGTACTGCGCTGCGGTCGACGCGATCGTGATGCTGCGGGCGTTCCGGGTCGATCGGACCACGATGCCGCACCGCTACCAGCTCTTCGAGATCCCCACTGCCATCTTCGAGTCCCTTGCGGACGCGCCCCTGTCTGCGTTCGACGCCGACGGGCCAACCATCGACTGCGCGTATGACGGGAACGCAGCAGCCGCTCGGGTCTCGCTCGACAGGTCTGACGCCAAGATCACCGTCAAACAGATCCAACTCTCCGTGTGCGACATCCACGCCGAATGGGAGCTACAGCCCTGACGACTTCCAATGGACGGGACGGTACGGCGCGTTATTGTCAGGCACCGCCCGACACGGCGTGATCGCGAAATCCCATGTCAAGGTTCTTCTGGCGCGGACCGACACAGCCCACAGGCCTCAAGAACAACCCATGATCAGAAGTTGAACAGCGACATGGCGGTGCCGCCGCGGATCATGTCCCGCTCGGCTGAGCTGATGCCGCCGAGGAGCTGGTCGATCACCCCCAAGGTCTCCGGGTAGCCGGGGTTCTCCCGGATCCAGGGCCAGTCCGAGGCCATCAGCATGCGCTCCGCGCCGAAGGCGGCGTAGATCCGGTCGGTGGTCTCCTGGAGGTTCCGGTAGGGATAGGGGGCACCGCTGAAGGCGTAGTGCCCCGAGAAGTGGACGTGAACGCTGGGGTGCTTGGCGGCCAGCGCCTCCACCACCTCCAGGCCGGGCGGCGGTAGCGGCATGTCGAACTGGGGCCGCCTGTCGGCGTCGACCCGCAGCTCCAAATGCATGTTGGGCAGGAACCCCAGATGGTTGAGCACGACCTTCAGACCGGGAAGGAGATCGAGGCAGCCGTCGAGAAGGGCCACCTGGTCCGCGGGCCCGTAGAACCATGCCTTCATGCCCGCGTCGCGCATGGCGGCCAGGACGGGGAATGCCGCCAGCGACTCGGGGTCGGAACCGGGCTCGCCCTCCAGCCCGTAGAACCGGACTCCCTCGATGCCCGCGTCGATGCGGCCGCGCAGCGTTGAAAGGGGGTCGAGGTCCTCGAAGTCGTGCACCGCTACGCCTGCGAACTTGCCCGGGTACTGGTGCAGCACCTCGGCCAGGAAGCGGTCATGGGGGGACAGGGCGCAGAAGATGGCCCGGTCCACCCCGGAGGCGTCCATGGCCTCCAGCAGGCGTGCCGCGGTCTCGGAGCGCTCGGGCGGCGCCATGACGTCGAAGATGGCCCGGGGATACTCGTCGCTCAGGGCCTTGAACAGGTGCAGGTGACCATCCACTACGTCCATCGCGGTTGCCTTTCTGTGGGGGCTCTATTCGTCGGAGTCTTGCCGGTCGGGGGCGTGCTCTGCGATCCAGGCGAGGTGGTAGGCGGTGAGGTGCCGCCGCATGAACATCACCAGCTGTTCCACGAGGTGGGGGTGCTCCTGCAACAAGGTCGGGCCTCGCAAGGCGGTGCCCGTCGAGATCCACATGTTCTGGCCTCGCATCCTCGAATGGATCGTCCGCACATGATCGTGTACAGGCTCGTCGTGGGAGCCGGTGAACAGCACCCGCATGGAGGGGACCGATCCGACGCCGTCGTTGCCGTCGTCAGCGTTGCCCGCCCCGGGCGTGGGGCTGATCACCGCATGGACCGGGGCACCCTGCTCGGGGCCCAGCTCGAAGGCGGCGGCAGCCGCGGTTCCGTGGACAACCAACCCGGACGGGCCGAAAGCGCCGCTTACCTCGGCCAATGCGCCGGCCACGTCATCGACGGTGGCGGACGGGTCGGGCTCGCCGTCGGACAGGCCATGACCGCGCAGTTCCAGGCAGATCACCCTGAAGCCCTCCGACCTCACGGCGGGCGCGACCGATCCCCAGGCGTCGAGGTCTTCGCCGATGTCGTGCACGAACAGCAGGGGCGGCCCGTCGGCGGGATGCTCGATCCCCCGCAGCACCGTCCCGTCGGCCAGGGCGATCTCTATCGGGTAGGGCCTCGACAGGGCCACGTCAGCCATTGATCAGAAGGGCTGGGGGTTGAAGCAGCGGAATCCCACTCCGGCTTCAACCTCGTGGGGGGGATGGTCGTTCCAGCACCGCTCCAGCGCGTGGGGGCAGCGGGGGGCGAACCGGCAGCCCGGAGGCATCATCTGCATGGGCGGCACCAGGCCCGGGATCGGGACCAGTTCCCGGCGCTTGCGACTGGCGTGGGGCAGGGCCCGGAGCAGGCCCTGGGTGTAGGGATGGCGCGGGTTGGAGAACAGCTCATCGACCGGGGCCTCCTCGACGATCTCGCCCGCGTACATCACCGCCACCCGGTCTGCGATGGAGGCCACCACGGCCAGGTCGTGGGTTATCAGCAGCATCGACATGTGGCGGTCCTGCTGCTCCTGCCGGAGCCGCTCGAGGATCTGGGCCTGCACGGTTACATCGAGCGCGGTGGTGGGCTCGTCGGCGATGAGGATCTCGGGGTCCAGCACCAGGGCGGTGGCGATCATCACCCGCTGGCGCATCCCGCCCGACAGTTCGTGCGGGTAGGAGTCGAAGCGCTCCTCGGGCGCGGGCAGACCCACGGCTCGCAGGATCTCGACGCTCATGTCGCGGGCTTCGGCCTTGGTGACGCTGCGGTGGGTGCGGATCACCTCGGTCATCACCTGGCCCACCGTGAACACCGGGTCGAGCGACGTGAGGGGATCCTGGAAGATCATCGAGATGCGCTCGGAGCGGACGTCGCGCACCCGGCGCTCGGGCAACTCGGTGAGGTCGTTGCCGTCGAAGACGATCTCGCCGGACGTGATCCGCACCGGCGGCGTGGGCAGCAGCCGCATGATCGACAGCGCGGTGATGGTCTTGCCGCACCCGCTCTCGCCCACCAGGCAGAGCACCTCGTTGGGGTTGATACCGAAGGACACGTCGCGCACCACGTCGAAGGAGCCCTCAGGGGTGGCTACGGCCGTGTGGAGGTTGCGGACCGACAGGACCGGCGTCTTGGTCGAGCCTTTGGGAGCGGCTGCGGGAGCGGCTGCGGTCGCGCTCACGGCGTGCTCATGACTTGCGCAGCCTGGGATTGGCCACGGTGTAGCCGACGTCGGCCAGCCAGTTGCTCAGCACCACGATGGTGATCAGCACCAGCGAGAAGAACTGGGCCACCGGGTAGTCGCGCCTCAGCACCGCGTTGACCAGCACCTGCCCGAGACCGGGCCAGCCGAAGATCGTCTCCACCACCAGCGCATAGCCGACGATCTGGCCGATCCGCAGCCCGGCCAGCGAGATGATCGGCACCATGGCGTTGCGCAGCACGTGCTTGCCGACGATGCTCGCCTCCGACAGGCCACCTGCTCGCAGCGTCCTCACGAAGTCCTGGCCGAGGTTCTCCAGCATGGCCGAGCGGGTCATCCGAACGGTCAATGCGATCCCTTCCATGGCCAGGACCACCGCGGGCAGGATCAACTGCTTGGTGCTGCAGCATCCCGCCGACGGCAGCCATCCCAACGTCGACGCGAATAACCACACCGACAGCAGGGCCAGCCAGAAGTTGGGCACGGCCATGCCGGCCACCGAGAACGTCATCACAGAGCCATCTGCCCAGCTGTTGCGTCTAACCGCGGCCAGGATGCCTAACGGAACCCCGATGGCGAACACCAGCACGAAGGCCGCGGCCCCCAGTGCCAGGCTGTTCTTGCCGTGCTCGGTGAGCATGCCGAAGATGTCGGCGTTGTTGGTGAGCGACTTGCCCAAGTCGAAGGTGAGCAGGCGGCCCATGTAGCGGAAGTACTGCTCGTGGACCGGGTCGTTGAGGCCCAGCAGCTCCCGGAACTCCTCGCGCTCCTCGTAGGAGGCCGAAGCGGGCAGCCGGGCCGACACCGCGTCGCCGCCGGAGAGCCGTATGGCGTAGAAAACCGCGATCGACGACAGCAGCAACACGATGAGCGTGTAGAGCGTGCGGGCCGCGATGCGCTTCATGGCGTGCCACCGCCTGTGTCCGCCGTCAGGGAGCCCTTGAGCGTGTAGAGGGAGCGGGCCGCGATGCGCTTCATGGCGTGCCACTGCCTGTGTCCGCCGTCAGGGAGCCCTTGAGCGTGTAGAGGGAGCGGGCCGCGATGCGCTTCATCGGGAGGTGCCTCGGGTGCTCATTGCTCGTCCACCGATTTGGCTTCGTGGCGCAGACGGGGGTCGAAGACGTCGCGCAAACCGTCGCCGATCAGGCTGACCGACAGCACCACCAGCACGATGGCGATGCCCGGGATGGTCGACTCCCAGTGGTTGAGCCGGAGGAAGTTGCGGCCGTCGGCCACCATCTGCCCCAAACTCGGAGTGGGAGGCTGGGCGCCCAGGCCGATGAACGACAGGGCGGCCTCGGCGATCACGGCCACGGCCACGTAGTAGGAGGCCAGCACGAATGCGGGGGCCAGGATGTTGGGGAAGATGTGGCGCCACATGATGCGCATGGACGAGTAGCCGCCGGCCCGGGCCGCCTCCACGAACTCCCGCTGCGACAGGGTCAGCACCTCGCCCCGCACCACCCGGGCGATGGCTGCGGTGTTGACCAGCCCGACGGCCAGGATCACCGGGAACAGACCGCCGCCCATCCCTCCTACGAACAGCACGGCCAGCAGGATCAGGGGGAAACCCCAGATGAAGTCGACAGCCCCTCCGATGGCGCGGTCGGTCCAGCCCCGCAGGTAGCCGGCCACCATGCCCAGCACGATTCCGGCCACCAGCGCGAGCAGGGTCACCCCGGCGGCCACGGTGAGGCTCACCCTGATGCCCACGAAGACCCTGACCGCCATGTCGCGGCCCAACGCGTCGGTGCCGAAGATGTGCCCGTCGCTCAGCGGCGGCAGGTGGATGTCCTGGAAGTCCTGGGTGACGTAGTCGCCGCCGGTGACCCACGGCCCCAGGATCCCCGCGGCCAGCACCACCACGCCCAGCGCGGAGCCCAGCAGCAGCAACCGGTTGTGGCGCATGCGGCGCAGGCTGCGCTGCAGCCCGGTGACGTGCTGGGCCTCCTCCAACTCGAGGAGCCGGTCCTCCCAGTCGAGCCGTCGCGCGCCGACGGCCGATTCTGCGCCCTCTATGGCGGCGGTCACCGCGCCGCCGCCGTTCTCTGCAGACTCTGCGCCCTTGAGCCCGCTAGCCCTCGATCCACGTGTCGTTGTAGTACAGGTAGAGGTTCCACACGAACGGCTGCCAGCCGTGCACCTTGTTGTTGTGCACGAAGGTGGCGTTCTGGTTCATGATCGGCAAGTACGGCAGCTGCTCAGCCCAGGCCAGCTGGAACTCCGACGACGCGGCCTGGGCCTCGGCCTCGGTACCCGACTGCTGCCACGCCGCGATGGCGTCGTCGATGCGGGGCTCGACCGCGTGCGAGAAGTTCGGCACCGGAATGGTGGACGACCAGCCGAACAGGATGAGCACATCGAGCGGGATGGGCCACAGCCAGAAGAACAGCGACATCTCGACGGAGTCGCGTCCGGGCTGGCTCTGCTCGGTGAAGGCGAGGCCGCGGTCGACGACGTTGAGGTTGGCCCTCACGCCGACCTTGGCGAACTGGGCCGACACCGCGGCGGCCACATTCTTCTGGACCGACTCGTCCTCGACCAGGTAGCGGAACTCGAAGCGGACGCCGTCGCGCGTCCGCACGCCGTCGTCTCCCATCTCCCAGCCGGCCTCGTCGAGTTTCTGGTTGGCCAGATCCACGTCGAACTGGTTGAACTGCTCCACCGCGGGGTCGTACTGGCGGTCGGTGGTGAGGAACGGCCCGTAGGTGGCCGCGCCGTTGCCGGCCAGGATGGCGTTGACCATGCCCTCGCGGTCCAGTGAGTGCGACAGTCCCTGGCGGGTGAGCACGTCGCCGAACAGCTCTTCGTAGTCCCGGTTCATGGCCAGATGGAAGCCCGACCACTCGGGATGGCGGATCACCGTCAGGTCGGAGTTGTTCTCCAGCCTGGAGATGTCGATGTGGGCCGGGTTGATGAGCGTGTCGATGTCGCCGTTCTCGAGCTGGGTGGCCCGCTGGCCCTCCTCGGTGATGATCGTCCAGCGGATGGCGTCGAGGTGGGCCGGCCCCTTGTTCTCGAAGAACGGGGTGTTCGAGCCGGGGTAGTCGGCCCAGCGGTTCACCAGGACGTGGCTGCCCGGCACCCATTCCTCGTGGGTGAACGGCCCGGTGCCGTCGGCGAACTCGGTGCCGTAGGACGACTCCGGGTTGAGGGTGCCGTCGGCGTTGAGGCTGCTGTCCTTCCAGGTGTTGATGTTGAGGATGCGCCAGTAGCCGGTCTTGTGGGGACCCAGCGCCCCAGCCAGGCGTTCTTCATCTTCATGATCACGGTGTTGCCGTCGGCCTCGTAGGTGTCGACCGGCGCGGCCAGCCCGGCGATGAAGCTGAAGGCCTGCACCGAGCGGTAGAACTCGGCCACCGCCTCGGCGTCGATGGTGCCGCCGGAGTGGGAGAGTTTGCCCTCGGGGATGTCGAAGGTGTAGGTGAGGCCGTCGTCGGAGACCGAGAAGCCCGACGCGAACTGGGGCACGGTGGCACCGGACGGGTCGTTGGACAGGATGGCCTCGTAGATGGCGAAGAAGGCTGGGTCGTACCAGTTCGTGGTGAGCGGGTCGTGCTTGGAGACGTCCCGGTTGTAGCCCTCTCGCAGGGTGCCGCCCTGGGTCGGGCCCGACGGCTCGGGGGCCGCGGTGGTGGCGGGCGCCTCGTCGGTGTCAGCCGGTTCCGCCGGGGCCGCGGTGGTGGTGGGAGCGGCCTCCTCGTCATCGCCGCAGGCGGCCAGGATGCTGGCTGCCGCCGCGACGCCTACGCCCGTCAGACCGAGGCGCTTCATGAACGCTCGGCGGTCAAGTGCGTTGGCCTGATACTGGTCGGCGAGCTCGGCCACCTCCGGTCCGTACTCGTCTCGTATCCACGAATTGCCCATGTCAGGACCCCCCTTGGTCTCATTGGACGTGCGACCGCCGTCGCCGGACGACGGCCGGCGGCGCGACTGTATACCATCCGCGGATCCCACGCCAAAGCGCCGGGCTCGGTTGTGCTCAGGCGTCGACCCCGGCTTTGGCTGACGGGTACGACGTCCGGAACCGGGCTACGGAGTCGGTGGACCACTGCTCGCCGAGGGGTAGGGCCAGCTCGACCCGGGGAGGGTCGGCGCAGGGCTGGCCCTGAGCTACGTGCAGCGCGGTGGTGCCCCCCGTGCGGCGCAGCACATAGGAGTAGACGGTCCGGTAGCCCTGGTGGTTGCAGATGCCGGTGTCGCCGTCGTCGTGCGAGCGCTGCAGGGCGAAGATGTCGTCGATCTCAGCGGCCCCCTCCAGGCGGCGCTGGGCCGAGGCCAGCCGCTTCTGGGTGGTGACGGTGTCGTCGTCATCGGGGTGGGGCTCGAGCTCGATGTGGTGGTTGGAGCGGGCTGCCGGCCCGGTGAGCGCGGTGACCTCAGCGTGCCCGCCTCGCACTTCGACCGCCGCGGCGGCAGTCGCGTCGATCATGATCAGGTTGGCCCACAGGTAGGGCCGCGCCGCGACCGCCTCACCGACCGCGGCGACGGCAGAGTCCACGTCGCGTCCATGGCGCAGAGCGACCTCGGTGAGCTCGTCGTAGTTGGAGTGCCCGTCCAGGGTGCGCACGTTGGAGTCGCAGCACAGCAGCCCGTGCTGGTTGGCGCCTATGGAGAACCCCGAGAACTGGTCGAGGTCGGGATCGGTGCCGGCCCAGGTGGACACGCCCCGCACTCCGAACACGTCGGGCTCCGTGACGAGCCGGTCATCGAAGTGGGTCCGCCCGAAGTCCTTGTTCTTGAACTGCAGGTAGTCGTCGGCACCGATCCGCAGCACGCCGGTCGTGCACATGGGTCCCCTCCCTCGGCTGTGGGGCCACCCTGGAGTTGGCGCCTGGCCCGAAACGTAGCGGACGCATACATGGACCGGACGGGGAGCCGTGCTCGGGTCAGCGGCGCGCCGTTGATCTCCAAGGCGCTCGCGGGATGCGATGATGTCGGCTTCGACACCTTCGAGTTGAGGGTGCGCTACGCTCGTGGAAGGTTCGGGATCGTGACCAGCGTATGATGTTTGTCAGTTGCGCCAGCCTGCCCAACCGCACCACCGTCCACAGGGCTCGGGATCGTGACCGGCCTATGATGTTTGTCCGCGTCCCGCCGCGGCTCGAGAGGCTGCTCGTGTCGAAGGAGGCCTTCCCATGAAGACCATGACCGTGGATGACGGCCTCTACGGCGCCCTGGAGATTGCGGCTGATCGCAATGGCAGGCCGGTCCAGGAGTTGGTAAACGAGGCCATCCTTTCCTGGTTGGCGGATGCAGCGATGGACGACGCCGAGTGGGCGGCGATTGAGCAGGCGCGCGCCGAGGCCGTAGAGCTGGGCGGCGTCGAGTTTGGGGCGTTCTTCGACGAGCTTCTGGAGGACCGGGATTGATTGTCGGCGTTGTATCGCGTTGGAACTGTCTCCGGCCGCCCAACGTCAGGCGCGAAGACTCGCGCCGGAGGATGTGCAGCGGGTTCGGGAGGCTCTACGCAACCTGGTCGATGACCCTCGTCCGGTAGGCAGCGTGAAGTTGGCGGGGTTCGCCGCAGTTTGGCGCATAAGGGCCGGTCGGTTCCGGATCATCTACGAAGTCCACGACGACGAGCGCCACTTGATGGTGCTGCGGGTCGCGAGGCGGGACGAGCGCACGTATCGGGACTTGTGATCAGCCGGATTCGGCGACCGCGCCCATCGCCAAAGGGACGGCGGGAACCGGGACGGCCCGTCAGGGTGTACGGCGTTCCATTTGCGGGCATAGGACTCGCGAATCAGGATACAAACGCGAGGCGAATGGCTAGTCTGGCATCATGGTCCCGCGTCCGCGGTCGGCGCAGTTGTCGCTGAGAATCAGTGTCGAGGCCTTGGATCGCGTCCGGCAGGCTGCGGACTCCTCGGGCAAGACGGCCTCGCAGTTCGTCCGCGAGGCGATCAGAGACGCCTGCTCGGCAGTGGAGGAGCGGCTCGACGCTGCCGGCGCGGCGTCATTCGCGGACGACGATCGGTTGGCCCGGGTCGAGAGGCTGGTGCTGGCGGCGGTGACCGCCCACGCCGGCCTGGGCAGCGTTGCTGCGGTCTCCACCGCAGCAGGTGTGTCCTGGGCGGCGGCGCGGGGCGCGCTGGACGCGTTGGTCGAGCGGGGAGCGATCAGGCAGCGCGCCTGGACGCAGAGCTGGCGCCACGGCGTCCGCGAGCGCCGAGCGTGGGAACCTGCGGTCTCGTGTCCGGGCTTCGAGCGGCTCTGGGCCCAGGCCGCGCGTGTGAGCCTGCCGCCGACGGCGTTGCCTCGTGTGTACGAAGGGCCGCTGCCTCCTCAGTTCTGGTCGCTGTTCTGGAGCCATCCCGCCCCTGCCTCGCTGGCTCTCCCGGCCGACGCCGACTACATCGCCAATCGTCTCCTCAACGGACCGTCGCCCCTTGCGGCCCTGTGGGCGTCGGTCCATCTGCCCGCCGAAGCCTTGAGGTCCTGCCTGGATCTGCGTTCGACGGGCCCCCGAACTCGCAGCCTGATCGAGAACGCGCTCGAGCACCGCTCGACCGTTCCGGCATGACCGCAGGATCCGGCATGACCGCAGGGCCCGGCATGACCGTAGGGCCCGGCATGACCGCAGGACCCGCATGACCGCAGGAGCCACCGGCAGGTGCATCGACGACTGGTCCGATGTGCTTGATCGGGAGACGCGCGCCTGCTGGCTGAAGGTAGCGGCAGTCTCGCCCCGGTCCGGTGTCCTGATGGGAGGCACGGCCCTGGCGATGCATCTGAGGCACCGCCGCAGCCGGGACCTCGACGTGTTCGTGCATGAGCCCTTCGACCCGGATGCGGTCCTCGGGGAGCTGCGGGCTGTGGCGACGGTCGCGGTCGAGTCCATCGCATCAGGCACGCTCAACTGCCGTGTCGGCGGCGTCAAGGTCCAGTTCCTGCACGCGCGCGGCCAGAGGCCGATAGATGCGCCTCTGCTTGTCGACAGATTGCCGGTGGGGTCGGTGCGCGACATCGCCGCAACGAAGTACAAGGTGGTCGGCGATCGGGGCGAGCTGCGCGACTACTACGACCTGATGCGCATCCAGACCGATGCCGGCATCAGCCCGCAGACCGGCCTGCGACTGTACGCCCAACGCTTCGGGGTCGGGCTCGACCACCCGAGCGTCGCCCACATCGTGAGGGCGCTCGGCTCCTTCGGCGATGTCGCCGACGACCCGTGGCTGGCAGAGGCCGCCCCAGATGCCGACCTGACGGTCGTGTCGTCATATTGGAGGCAGCGCCAGCCTGAAGTCGCCGCCTGGCTCGCGACCGTCCCCGGGGGCATGTAGCGGGACAGGTGTTGTGGGCTTGATGGTATCTGATGAGATACCATCGGTGTGTGGACGCGGCGAGGGTGGTCCGGGAGGCCAGGAGTCGGTCGGGGCTGTCGGTGCGGGAGCTGGCGAGGCGCGCCGGTACTTCGCACTCTGCCGTCTCGGCCTATGAGAATGGGCGCAGGTCCCCGACCGCGGACACCGTCGACCGGGTCGTGCGCGCCGCGGGGTTCGCGCTCGACTTCACCTTGTGCCGCCGCATCTACGGCGACGAGCGGGGCGGCGACCGCGGCGAGGAGTTGGAGGCGGTGCTGTTGCTGGCCGAGCAGTTTCCCGCACGCCATTCGCGACAGCTTGCGGGCCCTGTGTTCGGGCGGGCGTCGGGCACGGCGGCGCAGTGACCGTCGTCGAGCGGATCGTGGCGCTTCATGCCGCGCTGGACGCGGCCGGCGTGCCCCACGCATTCGGCGGCGCGCTGGCGCTGGCGTGGTGCACCCAGCGCGCTCGGGGCACCGTCGACATCGATGTCAACGTCTTCGTGAGCCACCACGCCGCGGACGGGGTGTTCGACGCCCTGCCCGAGGGTGTGGCGGTGACGGCCGAGGCCCGCCGCGCCGTCGCCGTCGACGGGCAGGCCAGGCTGTGGTGGGGCTCCACTCCCGTCGACCTGTTCTTCAACACGGTTCCGTTCCACGAGCAGGCCGCCACCCGTGTGCGAGTCGAGTCCTTCGCCGGGCAGCGGGTCCCCTTCCTGGCATGCCGGGACATCGCGGTGTTCAAGGCGTTCTTCGACCGCACCCAGGATTGGGCCGACCTCGAGCAGATGGCCGCGGCCGGCACCCTCGACACCGACACGGTCGCCGCGGTGGTCGCCGCCCACCTGGGCCCTGAAGACCCTCGCATCGACCGCCTCCGATCCCTCAGGAGTCCTCAGTGATCCCTCACGCGGCGGCGCAAACAAGGAACGCAAGAGAGAATAGAAACGCATAAACAAATAAGAACAAATAAGCGAACGGGAACGCGATAGAGTCCCCATATGGCCGGTGCCGGCACCAAGAACCCGTTCTCGCCCACGTTCGGGACCACGCCGCCGCTGCTGGCGGGGCGCGGCGATGTCGTCGCGAGGTTCTCCGACGCCCTCGACACCGGGCCTACCCATCCCGACTACACGCTGCTCATCACTGGCGACCGCGGCACCGGCAAGACCGCGCTGTTGAACGCACTGGAGGCGAGAGCGGCCGACCGAGGCTGGATGACCGTGACCGCGGCGGCGTCATCGGAGCCGGTGTCGGTCCGCATCGCCGGCGAGGTCCGCCGCTGCACGGAGCGCCTGAGGGACGCGCGCCGCGGTCCCCGCCTGGGATCGATCACCGCGCTGGGTGTCGGGATCTCGCTGGAGCAGCCGCCGCAGTCGACCGGGCCTGAGCCGGGCCTGCTGTCGGTGCTGGAGGAGTTCGGCGAGCTGCTCGATGACCGCGGCACGGGGCTGTTGGTGACCGTGGACGAGTTGCACGACGTCGACCGCGACGATGTGCGCGACGTGGCTTCGGCCGTGCAGATCGTCACCCGGCGCCGCCTGAGGCCGGTGGCGTTCGCCGCGGCCGCGCTGCCGCTGATCGAGCACACCCATCTAAGCGATCCCAACATGACGTTCCTGCAGCGCTGCGCCCGGGCCCCGCTCGGTCCGCTCGGCGCCGAGGACACGCTCAGCGCGCTGCGACAGCCCATCGTCGATGCCGGCGGCGCCATCGACGACGACGCCCTCGCTGAGGCGGTCGCCGCGACTCTGGGCTATCCCTACATGATCCAGCTCGTGGGATTCCACGCCTGGCAGATGCGCCGAGACCCCGACGCCCCGATCAGCCTGGCCGATGTCCGTGCGGGCGTGGTCGAAGCCGAGCACGCCATGGTCGATCAGGTCGCCGGCCCGATCTGGAACCGCCTGTCTCCGATGGACAAGCGCTTCCTGGTCGCCATGCTCGACGACGCCCCTGACTCGTCGCTAGCCGACATCGCGGCGCGCCTCGACCGCTCGCAGCAGTATGCCCGCACCTACCGCGCCCGCCTAATCGCCGCCGGCGCCATCAGCCCCACCGCAAAGGCCCGGGTCCAGTTCCGCCACCACGCCCTGCGCAAGCGCGCCCGAACCGCAGCCCGCGACGATCCGATCCTTCTGCGCTAGCGCCATCGGCCCATGAGTCTGGGCGCAGGTCCCCGACCGCGGACACCGTCGAGCGCATCGTGCGCGCCGCTGGGTTCGCGCTCGACTTCACCTTGTGCCGCCGCATCTACGGCGACGAGCGAGGCGGCGACCGCGGCGAGGAGTTGGAGGCGGTGCTGTTGCTGGCCGAGCAGTTCCCCGCACGCCATTCGCGACAGCTTGCGGGCCCTGTGTTCGGGCGGGCTTCGGGCACGGCGGCGCAGTGACCGTTGTCGAGCGGATTCTGGCTCTTCATGCCGCGCTGGACGCGGCCAGCGTGCCCCACGCATTCGGGGGCGCGCTGGCGCTGGCGTGGTGCACCCAGCGCCCTCGGGGCACTGTCGATGTCAACGTCTTCGTGAGCCACGACACCGCGGGCATGGACGCCTCACTGGGCTCGGTGCGCGACACGGCGACCGGCACCATCGCTGCCAGGGAGTTCCCGGGCGTGGCCGTGTTGGTCACCGACGGCGTTGTGGGGGTACAGGACTCGCTGTGCACCCTGCGAGCCCGCTAGGTGGCCAATCTTGACAGATGATCCAGTGACCGCTCCAGATGGGCGCTACAGGCTGCTGTCGTGCGTCTCAGGAACATCCGCCATCGCGCCATGGGTTGCCGACGTCACGAGTCATTCGCGCCAACGTGTCATATGAACTGGCGTTTTGGCAGTAACCGCCAAAGTAGTCCTTCAACACATAGGTAACAAACGACAGACTGGGATCTCCCATTCCTCTATGTTCAAAGACTATATCGGCTAGAGCGTCCAGATCGTAACTGCCATCGGCATTCTCGAAGTTGTCATAGAACCACTGGGGAACTCGCCCACTATAGGCACTCCGAGCTACCGATATTGCTTCCTCAGATGGATAATTCTCACCAAGCGGTGAGCAGGATCGCCAATAGCCGAGTGTCGGGTACAGTAGATAAACTTGCTCCATCACTAAGGCCATTCCTAGGTCGGCGTACAGCTCGGTAGCTACACAGTCACGGTTGTTGAGTTGCGCACTCGACAGACCCTTCCTCATGTCGTACAAGTATATGTAACCTGCCGCCAACGCCAAGGGATTGTGCGGCGCGTCGTTCGAGAGAGTGTAGATGTGTGCCAGTTCGTGAGCAACAACATGCCTACTACTTGTAGCAACAACATGCCTACTACTTGCGGCGCGTCCATCTATAATCATTCCCATCCCGGCCACTTTACAAAGCCCCGTGAAGAGGGAATAACCAAAGCCTGTGAAGGCGGTGTCAGGAATCCAATCACATTCCGTTACCGTGAAGGCTTCGCCTACCGTGAAGGCTTCGCCACCCGTACCAGGGACACGGGAGCCGAATTGATACACGACGTTCTTTGATCTGTGATGACCATAGCGAGGATCAGTGCTTGCCTCCCGTGTCAGGAGGTAGTTCCAGACTTCCTCTAGCCAAGGCACTGCATCACCATACTGCGTTACCATATCTTCGATCAACGCTCGCAACTCGTGGTGCTCCATGCTGGATTGACTGGGAATGAACACCTCTTCCGAGGCGGTTGCATTATCGTTATCCAAGGCTGCAATTCGGACAGCATTCGAAGCTTGGGGATCATCGCCACTGATTGCTATAACGCGGACCGCATGATGTCCTAGGGGTACATTGTACCATCTTTTGACCGGTGTGTCGTATTGGAACCACTCTGGACGGTACCCTGGTGCAGGATTGCCGAGATCGAACACGTGATAGTCAATCGTATAGCTGTAATGATCCCTGCCGTCATGCACGACATGAGCGGAAGGTGTCGTAGAATCCAGTAATCTCCGAAGATCAAGAAAACGGTAGTCATACTGAAGTGGCGGGAAGAACTCGCCAGGAAATATGGTGTCAATAACATAGTAATCGACGTCACCTCCAGTTTCAGGAGGTTGCCAATGAATCGTTAGGTGTACACCCTCTTCATAATCAATTGTCACGTTGCGAGGCGCACCTGGCGGCTCTCTGTGTTCGTCCTCAACAGTGCTGCCAGCGAGGTTCTTGGCCCTCCACAGGAAGGTAGCCATCTGCGCGCGGGTCGTGTATTGATAGGGACAGAACCTTGTTCCGTCGCCACAACCCACGGTTATGTCCGATGCTGCAAGTGCGGCTACGCTGCGCGCGAACCACGCGTTGTCGGGTACGTCACTGAAGTTCGGGGCTGGCCCGGCAGGAAGATCATAAGCCCGCGACAAGAACGTCGCCATCTCTAACCGTGTTACTATCGCGTCAGGGCAGAACCCACCGCTGTCGCCGCACCCTCTCGTCACTTCGAGTTCCGCCAGCCGCTCAATGAATGGAGCAAAAAAACTGGCGGCGTCCACGTCATTGAACCTGGTCTCGGTGACAACAGGCGGGTCTCGTTTGGTAATTATGCGGACGGTCCAAACCGCCATCGTCTTGCGGTCTATCGGCTCGTCGGGACAGAACCCGCCGGAGCATTCAGTTCCGATGAAGACGCCAGCGGCGGCAAGCTCGGCCACCGGTTCGGCGTAGTAGGCATCCTCTCGCACATCGTTGAAACCGGCGGGCTGAGCGACCGCGGCCGGCGACGACATCGCAAGCAGTGCCGTCGTCACCGAGACGGCAAGAACCGCGACGACCTGCCTGCTGGTTGTGAGGTTGAGCATGCGGCGCCCTCCGCTGTGGTCCGAAACGCGGAGCCTTCCTGGTCTTTCGGCCTGCGCACTCATACTGGACGGGTCTCCGACGGGCGCAGTCCTGACTCGATCGTTCGTAGGCCGTGTGCCTTGATTTTGATCTGTCGGTCTGTGCCCTGTCGGGGACGCGCACCAGCCGGTCGGAGGGATGTGACCTGATGAGAGCGAGGATTCAACAACTCGACCCGCCCGACCTTCTTCGATAGAAATCCCATGTCAAGGTTCTTCTGGCGCGGACCGACACAGCCCACAGGCCTCAAGAACAACCCATGATCAGAAGTTGAACAGCGACATGGCGGTGCCGCCGCGGATCATGTCCCGCTCGGCTGAGCTGATGCCGCCGAGGAGCTGGTCGATCACCCCCAAGGTCTCGGGGTAGCCGGGGTTCTCCCGGATCCAGGGCCAGTCCGAGGCCATCAGCATGCGCTCTGCGCCGAAGGCGGCGTAGATCCGGTCGGTGGTCTCCTGGAGGTTCCGGTAGGGATAGGGGGCACCGCTGAAGGCGTAGTGCCCCGAGAAGTGGACGTGAACGCTGGGGTGCTTGGCGGCCAGCGCCTCCACCACCTCCAGGCCGGGCGGCGGTAGCGGCATGTCGAACTGGGGCCGCCTGTCGGCGTCGACCCGCAGCTCCAAATGCATGTTGGGCAGGAACCCCAGATGGTTGAGCACGACCTTCAGACCGGGAAGGAGATCGAGGCAGCCGTCGAGAAGGGCCACCTGGTCCGCGGGCCCGTAGAACCATGCCTTCATGCCCGCGTCGCGCATGGCGGCCAGGACGGGGAATGCCGCCAGCGACTCGGGGTCGGAACCGGGCTCGCCCTCCAGCCCGTAGAACCGGACTCCCTCGATGCCCGCGTCGATGCGGCCGCGCAGCGTTGAAAGGGGGTCGAGGTCCTCGAAGTCGTGCACCGCTACGCCTGCGAACTTGCCCGGGTACTGGTCCAGCACCTCGGCCAGGAAGCGGTCATGGGGGGACAGGGCGCAGAAGATGGCCCGGTCCACCCCGGAGGCGTCCATGGCCTCCAGCAGGCGTGCCGCGGTCTCGGAGCGCTCGGGCGGCGCCATGACGTCGAAGATGGCCCGGGGATACTCGTCGCTCAGGGCCTTGAACAGGTGCAGGTGACCATCCACTACGTCCATCGCGGTTGCCTTTCTGTGGGGGCTCTATTCGTCGGAGTCTTGCCGGTCGGGGGCGTGCTCTGCGATCCAGGCGAGGTGGTAGGCGGTGAGGTGCCGCCGCATGAACATCACCAGCTGTTCGGTGAGGTGGGGGTGCTCCTGCAACAAGGTCGGGCCTCGCAAGGTGGTGCCCGTCGAGATCCACATGTTCTGGCCTCGCATCCTCGAATGGATCGTCCGCACATGCTCGTGTACGGGCTCGTCGTGGGAGCCGGTGAACAGCACCCGCATGGAGGGGACCGATCCGACGCCGTCGTTGCCGTCGTCAGCGTTGCCCGGCCCGGGCGTGGGGCTGATCACCGCATGGACCGGGGTGCCGTGCTCTGGGCCCAGCTCGAAGGCGGCGGCAGCCGCGGTTCCGTGGACAACCAACCCGGACGGGCCGAAGGCACCGCTTACCTCGGCCAGTGCGCCGGCCACATCATCGACGGTGGCGGACGGGTCGGGCTCGCCGTCGGACAGGCCATGACCGCGCAGTTCCAGGCAGATCACCCTGAAGCCCTCCGACCTCACGGCGGGCGCGACCGATCCCCAGGCGTCGAGGTCTTCGCCGATGTCGTGCACGAACAGCAGGGGCGGCCCGTCGGCGGGATGCTCGATCCCACGCAGCACCGTCCCGTCGGCCAGGGCGATCTCTATCGGGTAGGGCTTCGACAACTCCATGGCGACCCGCCGTCAGAAGGGCTGGGGGTTGAAGCAGCGGAATCCCACCCGGGCTTCCACCTCGTGGGGGGGATGGTCGCTCCAGCACCGCTCCAGCGCGTGGGGGCAGCGGGGGGCGAACCGGCATCCCGGAGGCATCATCTGCATGGGAGGCACGAGCCCCGGGATCGGAACCAGCTCCCGGCGCTTGCGACTCACGTGGGACAGGGCCCGCAGCAACCCCTGGGTGTAGGGATGGCGCGGGTTGGAGAACAGCTCATCGACCGGAGCCTCCTCAACGATCTCGCCCGCGTACATCACCGCCACCCGGTCTGCGATGGAGGCCACCACGGCCAGGTCGTGGGTAATCAGCAGCATCGACATGTGGCGGTCCTGCTGCTCCTGCCGGAGCCGCTCGAGGATCTGGGCCTGAACGGTCACGTCGAGTGCGGTGGTGGGCTCGTCGGCGATAAGGATCTCGGGGTCCAGCACTAGGGCGGTGGCGATCATCACCCGCTGGCGCATCCCGCCCGACAGTTCGTGCGGGTACGAGTCGAACCGCTCCTCGGGTGCGGGCAGGCCGACGGCTCGCAGGATCGCGACGCTCATGTCGCGGGCTTCGGCCTTGGTGAGGCCGCGGTGGGTGCGTATCACCTCGGTCATCACCTGGCCCACCGTGAACACCGGGTCGAGCGACGTGAGGGGATCCTGGAAGATCATCGAGATGCGCTCCGAGCGGACGTCACGGACGCGGCGCTCAGGCAACTCGGTCAGGTCGTTGCCGTCGAAGACGATCTCGCCGGAGGTGATCCGCACCGGCGGAGTGGGCAGCAGCCGCATGATCGACAGCGCGGTGATGGTCTTGCCGCATCCGCTCTCGCCGACCAGGCACAGCACCTCGTTGGGTCCGATGTCGAAGGACACATCGCGGACCACGTCGAAGGATCCCTCCGGCGTGGCCACCGCGGTGTGCAGCTTGCGCACCGACAGCACCGGCTGGCGGTTGGAGCCGTTGGTGGCGTGGCGGGCGTCGGTGCTCATCGCGGGCTCATGCCTTGCGCAGCCTGGGGTTGGCCACGGTGTAGCCGACGTCGGCCAGCCAGTTGCTCAGCACCACGATGGTGATCAGCACCAGCGAGAAGAACTGGGCCACCGGGTAGTCGCGCCTCAGCACCGCGTTGACCAGCACCTGCCCGAGACCGGGCCAGCCGAAGATCGTCTCCACCACCAGCGCATAGCCGACGATCTGGCCGATCCGCAGCCCGGCCAGCGAGATGATCGGCACCATGGCGTTGCGCAGCACGTGCTTGCCGACGATGCTCGCCTCCGACAGGCCACCTGCTCGCAGCGTCCTCACGAAGTCCTGGCCGAGGTTCTCCAGCATGGCCGAGCGGGTCATCCGAACGGTCAATGCGATCCCTTCCATGGCCAGGACCACCGCGGGCAGGATCAACTGCTTGGTGCTGCAGCATCCCGCCGACGGCAGCCATCCCAACGTCGACGCGAATAACCACACCGACAGCAGGGCCAGCCAGAAGTTGGGCACGGCCATGCCGGCCACCGAGAACGTCATCACAGAGCCATCTGCCCAGCTGTTGCGTCTAACCGCGGCCAGGATGCCTAACGGAACCCCGATGGCGAACACCAGCACGAAGGCCGCGGCCCCCAGTACCAGGCTGTTCTTGCCGTGCTCGGTGAGCATGCCGAAGATGTCGGCGTTGTTGGTGAGCGACTTGCCCAAGTCGAAGGTGAGCAGGCGGCCCATGTAGCGGAAGTACTGCTCGTGGACCGGGTCGTTGAGGCCCAGCAGCTCCCGGAACTCCTCGCGCTCCTCGTAGGAGGCCGAAGCGGGCAGCCGGGCCGACACCGCGTCGCCGCCGGAGAGCCGTATGGCGTAGAAAACCGCGATCGACGACAGCAGCAACACGATGAGCGTGTAGAGCGTGCGGGCCGCGATGCGCTTCATCGAGGGACGCCTCGGGTGCTCATTGCTCGTCCACCGACTTGGCCTCGTGGCGCAGGCGCGGGTCGAACACGTCGCGCAGGCCGTCGCCGATCAGGCTCACCGACAGCACCACCAGCACGATGGCGATGCCGGGGATGGTCGACTCCCAGTGGTTGAGCCGCAGGAAGTTGCGGCCGTCGGCCACCAGCTGGCCCAGGCTCGGCGTGGGAGGCTGGGCTCCCAGGCCGATGAACGACAGCGCGGCCTCGGCGATCACGGCCACGGCCACGTAGTAGGACGCCAGCACGAAGGCGGGGGCCAGGATGTTGGGGAAGATGTGGCGCCACATGATGCGCATGGACGAGTAGCCGCCCGCTCGAGCCGCCTCCACGAACTCCCGTTGCGACAGTGTCAGCACCTCGCCCCGCACGACCCGGGCGATGGCCGCGGTGTTGACCAGGCCCACCGCCAGGATCACGGGAAGGAGACCACCGCCCATCCCTCCGGCGAACAGGACGGCCAGCAGGATCAGCGGGAAACCCCAGATGAAGTCGACGGTCGCGCCCACCGCCCGGTCGGTCCAGCCCCGGAGGTAGCCGGCCACCATGCCCAGCACGATCCCGGCCACCAGAGCGAGCACCGTCACTCCGGCGGCCACGGTGAGGCTCACCCTGATGCCCACGAACACCCTGACCGCCATGTCGCGGCCCAGCCCGTCGGTGCCGAAGATGTGCCCGTCGCTGAGCGGCGGCAGGTGGATGTCCTGGAAGTCCTGGCTGACGTAGTCGCCGCCGGTGATCCACGGTCCCAGGATCCCCGCGGCCAGCACCACCACGCCAAGAGCGGATCCCAGCAGCAGCAACCGGTTGTGGCGCATGCGGCGCAGGCTGCGCCGCAGCCCGGTGACGTGCTGGGCCTCCTCCAACTCGAGGAGTTGGTTCTCCCAGTCGAGCCGCCGCGCGTCGACGGCCGACCCTGCTTCTTCTATGGCGGCGGGCACGGCGCCGCCGCGGTGCTCGGCAGGCTCTTGGCCTGTACGCCCGCTAGCCCTCGATCCACGTGTCGTTGTAGTACGGGTAGAGGTTCCACACGAACGGCTGCCAGCCGTGCACCTTGTTGTTGTGCACGAAGGTGGCGTTCTGGTTCATGATCGGCAGGTACGGCAGCTGCTCGGCCCAGGCCAGCTGGAACTCCGACGACGCGGCCTGGGCCTCCGCCTCGGTACCCGACTGCTGCCACGCCGCGATGGCGTCGTCGATGCGGGGCTCGACCGCGTGCGAGAAGTTCGGCACCGGAATGGTGGCCGACCAGCCGAACAGGATGAGCACATCGAGCGGGATGGGCCACAGCCAGAAGAACAGCGACATCTCGACGGAGTCGCGTCCGGGCTGGCTCTGCTCGGTGAAGGCCAGGCCCCGGTCGACGACGTTGAGGTTGGCCCTGACGCCGACCTTGGCGAACTGGGCCGACACCGCGGCGGCCACATTCTTCTGGACCGACTCGTCCTCGACCAGGTAGCGGAACTCGAAGCGGTTGCCGTCGCGCACCCGCACGCCGTCGTCTCCCATCTCCCAGCCGGCCTCGTCGAGTTTCTGGTTGGCCAGATCCACGTCGAACTGGTTGAACTGCTCCACCGCGGGGTCGTACTGGCGGTCGGTGGTGGGGAACGGCCCGTAGGTGGCCGCGCCGTTGCCGGCCAGGATGGCGTTGACCATGCCCTCGCGGTCCAGAGAGTGCGACAGTCCCTGGCGGGTGAGCACGTCGCCGAACAGCTCTTCGTAGTCCCGGTTCATGGCCAGATGGAAGCCCGACCACTCGGGATGGCGGATCACCGTCAGGTCGGAGTTGTTCTCCAGCCTGGAGATGTCGATGTGGGCCGGGTTGATGAGCGTGTCGATGTCGCCGTTCTCGAGCTGGGTGGCCCGCTGGCCCTCCTCGGTGATGATCGTCCAGCGGATGGCGTCGAGGTGGGCCGGCCCCTTGTTCTCGAAGAACGGGGTGTTCGAGCCGGGGTAGTCGGCCCAGCGGTTCACCAGGACGTGGCTGCCCGGCACCCATTCCTCGTGGGTGAACGGCCCGGTGCCGTCGGCGAACTCGGTGCCGTAGGACGACTCCGGGTTGAGCGAGCCGTCGGCGTTGAGGCTGCTGTCCTTCCAGGTGTCGATGTTGAGGATGCGCCAGTAGCCGGTCTTGTGGGGACCCAGCGCCCCAGCCAGGCGTTCTTCATCTTCATGATCACCGTGTCGCCGTCGGCCTCGTAGGTGTCGACCGGCGCGGCCAGCCCGGCGATGAAGCTGAAGGCCTGCACCGAGCGGTAGAACTCGGCCACCATCTCGGCGTCGATGGTCCCACCGGAGTGGGAGAGCTTGCCCTCGGGGATGTCGAAGGTGTAGGTGAGGCCGTCGTCGGAGACCGAGAAGCCCGACGCGAACTGGGGCACGGTGGCACCCGACGGGTCGTTGGACAGGATGGCCTCGTAGATGGCGAAGAAGGCCGGGTCGTACCAGTTCGTGGTGAGCGGGTCGTGCTTGGAGACGTCCCGGTTGTAGCCCTCTCGCAGGGTGCCGCCCTGGGTCGGGCCCGACGGCTCGGGGGCCGCGGTCGTGGCCGGAGCGGCCTCGTCGTCGTCGGCCGGTTCCGCCGGGGCCGCGGTGGTGGTGGGAGCGGCCTCCTCGTCGTCGCCGCAGGCGGCCAGGATGCTGGCTGCGGCCGCGACGCCGACGCCTGTCAGACCGAGGCGCTTCATGAACGCCCGGCGGTCAAGTGCGTTGGCCTGATACTGGTCGGCGAGCTCGGCCACCTCCGGTCCGTACTCGTCTCTTATCCACGAATTGCCCATGTCAGGACCCCCCTTGGTCTCATCGGACGCGCGACCGCCGTCACCGGACGGCGGCTGGCGACGCGACTGTATACCATCCGCCGACCCCACGCCAAAGCGTCGGGCTGGGTTGCCGGTGCCGTCAGGAATCGGCCCGGTGCGCCCTGTCGGCCGTGGTTGGGGTCAGGCGTCGACCCCGGCTTTGGCTGACGGGTACGACGTCCGGAACCGGGCTACAGAGTTGGGGGACCACTGCTCGCCGAGGGGTAGGCCCAGCTCGACCCGGGGAGGGTCGCCGCAGGGCTGGCCCTGGGCTACGTGCAGCGCGGTGGTGCCCCCCGTGCGGCGCAGCACATAGGAGTAGACGGTCCGGTAACCCTGATGGTTGCAGATGCCGGTGTCGCCGTCGTCGTGCGAGCGTTGCAGGGCGAATATGTCGTCGATCTCAGCGGCCCCCTCCAGGCGGCGCTGGGCCGCGGCCAGCCGCTTCTGGGTGGTGACGGTGTCGTCGTCATCGGGGTGGGGCTCGAGCTCGATGTGGTGGTTGGAGCGGGCTGCCGGCCCGGTGAGCGCGGTGACCTCAGTGTGATCGCCCCGCACCTCCACGGCCGCCGCCGCAGTCGCGTCGATCATGATCAGGTTGGCCCACAGGTAGGGCCGCGACTCGACCGCCTCACCGACCGCGGCCACGGCCGAGTCCACGTCGCGTCCCTGGCGCAGAGCGATCTCGGTCAGGTCGTCGTAGTTGGCGTGCCCGTCCAGGGTGCGCACGTTGGAGTCGCAGCAGAGCAGGCCGTGCTCGTTGGCGCCGATGGAGAATCCCGAGAACTGGTCGAGGTCCGGATCGGTGCCGGCCCAAGTGGTCACGCCCCTGACGCCGAATACGTCGGGCTCGGTGACCAGCCGGTCGTCGAAGTGGGTCCGGCCGAAGTCCTTGTTCTTGAACAGCAGGTAGTCGTCGGCACCGATCCTCATCACTCCCGTGGTGCACATGGGTCCCCTCCCTCGGCTGGGGCCACCCTGGAGTTGGCGCCTGCCCCGAAGGTAGCGGACGCATATATGGACCGGACGGGGAGCCGTGCTCGGGTCAGCGGCGCGCCGCTGATCTCCAAGGCGCTCGCGGGATGCGATGATGCCGGCTTCGACACCTTCGAGCCGGGGGTGCGCTACGCAACCTGGTCGACGACCCTCGTCCGGCAGGCAGCGTGAAGTTGGCGGGGTTCGCCGCAGTTTGGCGCATCAGGGCCGGTCGGTTCCGGATCATCTACGAAGCGCTTTCCCCCGCTGTCGGGGCCTCTACGACTGTCTGGGCGATGTTCTGGCGTTGAGGTTGGCGAAGCGCCGTTCGGCTTCGCCGACGGACACTCCGAGGATGTCGGCGACACGCACCCATGATGTGCCGGCTGAGAGGGCGGCCGCCACACGCTCGGCGAGGTGCTGTTCGCTCTCGCCGTCCTCGACGGCGCACCGCAGGAAGTAATCGGCAACCGATATCTCGTTCTCCGGCGGTGGCCCGGCGGCCTCGCACCAGTCCGCGAGCGCCTCGTCATCGTCGAGCGCCGGTTTGATGAGTCTCGTCATCCCCTTCACCCCAAGTACTTCGCACGCGCTGGCATGGCATGAACGATCCTACGCCGTCCGTGATGTGTCACGACCAGCACCTCGAGCATGCGGCCGCTCCGGTCGGCTCCGATGCACATCACTGCCTCGTCCTGTTGGAATGCACGGAATGCGTTGCGGTAGGCAGGTTCGCGAATGGTATCTGATAAGATACCATCGGGGTGTGGACGCGGCGAGGCTGATCCGGGAGGCCAGGAGTCGGTCGGGGATGTCGTTGCGAGAGCTGGCGCGGCGCGCCGGAACTTCGCACTCGGCGATCTCGGCCTATGAGACCGGGCGCAGGTCCCCGACAGCGGGCACCGTCGACCGCATCGTGCGCGCCGCGGGGTTCGCGCTCGACTTCACCTTGTGCCGCCGCATCTACGCCGACGAGCGAGGCGGCGACCGCGGCGAGGAGTTGGAAGCGGTGCTGTTGCTGGCCGAGCAGTTCCCCGCACGCCATTCGCCGCAGCTTGCGGGCCCTGTGTTCGGACGGGCGTCGGGCCCGGCTGCGAAGTGACCGTCGTCGAGCGGATCGTGGCGCTCCATGCCGCGCTGGACACGGCCGGCGTGCCCCATGCCTTCGGGGCGCGCTGGCGCTGGCGTGGTGCACGCAGCGCGCTCGGGGCACTGTCGACATCGATGTCAGCGTCTTCGTGAGCCACCACGCGGCGGACGAGGTGTTCGACGCCCTGCCCGAGGGCATGGTGGTGACGGCCGAGGCCAGCCACGCTGTCGCCGCCGACGGCCAGACGAGGCTGTGGTGGGGCCCGACTCCCGTGGATGTGTTCTTCAACACGGTTCCGTTCCACGAGCAGGCCGCCACCCGGGTCCGCGTCGAGTCCTTCGCAGGGCATCGCGTCCCCTTCCTGGCATGCCGGGACATCGCGGTGTTCAAGGTGTTCTTCGACCGCACCCAGGATTGGGCCGACCTCGAGCAGATGGCCTCGGCCGGCACCCTCGACACCGACACGGTCGCCGTGGTGATCGCCGCCCACCTAGGGCCCGACGACCCCCGCATCGACCGCCTCCGATCCTTGGGGACGTCGTCCTAGAGTCCGATCACGTCTGTGGTGTGCACGAGCGAACACCGCGGTAATGGGGCGCTTCGCGAATCAGGGTGGAGTGAGGGTGTCGGCTCCGACGGCGGTGAGGGCTTGGGTCTGCAGGGGGGTTCGTCGGGTGGTGAGGGTGATGTTGTTGGCGTTGAGTTGGACGCGGCGGATGCGGTTGAGGTCGCGCAGGGCTCGGGCGGCGCTGAGGTGCTGGTGGCCGTTGTCGGGGTCGCGGATGTCGGCTGTGGCGAAGGCGTGGTTGATGAGGGTCTCGATCACCGCGGCGTAGACGCAGACAGCTATGTGGCCGCGGACTCGTTTCTCGGTCCAGTGCCGCACGGGCCGCAGATGCAGGAAGTCTTTGAGGACCCGGAAGCGGGCTTCGGTGTTTGCCAGTTGGCGGTAGGCGGCGACGACCTGGGCGGTGCCGGCCTGAGCCGGTGCGAGGCTGGTGGTCAGCACGTAGCGGCTGGCGAGGAGTTCCTCGTGGGCGAGGGCGTCTTGGTTGTAGTGGTAGATGAAACGGCCCGCTGCGATCTCGACGTCAAAGAGCCGCCCGACGCCGCCGGAGCCGAGGATGCGCTGGGCGGCTCGCCCGATCTTGGCGGGGTCTTTGAGGCGGCCGTCGCGGACGCGGCGTTCCAGGGCCAGCAACTCGGCCTCCGCGGCGGCGGCGATCTCGGCGGTGCGCGCCGCGTCGCGGCGGGCGCGGGCGTCGGAGGCGACCACTATGGCGCGGGTGCCGTCGGCGAGGGCGGCCTCTGTGGCGCGGCAGCGGTGCTGGGGGATCTCGACGCGGGCGGTGTCGTCGTCGATGGCTTCGAGGGCCTCGCGGCTGACGCGGTCTCGGCGCAGCCTCGCTGCGAGCACGTGGTCGAACCCGGCACCGGCCACTGCGGCGAGGTTGTCTGATGAGACCAGGCCCCGGTCAGCGACCACGCAGATCCTCCCCACCGCGAACCTGTCGGCGAGATCGGTCAACACCGCGGGCAGGGTGGAGGCGTCGTTGGTGTTGCCAGCGAACACGTGGTGCGCGATGGGGATCCCGTCTGAGGTGCACAGCAGGCCGATCACGATCTGGGGCCGATCCCCGCGATGGTCCCGCGAGTACCCGAACGCCCTAGACGGGAACCGGTCCGAGGCCCGGGCCGATCCCTCGAAGTAGGTGGAGGCCAAGTCATAGCACACCAGCCGCAGATCCAGATTCGACAGATCGCACAGCCGCGCATACAGATGCGCCTCGGTGCCGTCCTTGGCGTCGGCGATGGCGTCGAGAGCCCGGTAGTACTGGTCTGGCGACGGAGCCGACCAGCCCGCCGGCATGACCACGTCTGACGCGGCCCATTCTGTGAGGCGCCGCTTCGAGCACGGTGCCACCAGCCGGTTGGCCACCATCGCGAACACCGCATGCTCCAACACGGCCGCGCCGCGCCTCGCGCCGACCTCGGCGAACCACCCGTCCAGTCCCAGCCGCTGCCACAGCGCCCCAACCGCGGCAACCGCCCCCACCGCAGGCGCCCCTCCGCGGCCAACGCGCCGACATCGATCCGCTCTTTGTGCAGGTGCGCCTCCAACGCGGCCACGATCCTCTCGAGCTGGCCGGACTCGCGCAACGCGGTCACCTCCCCCAGGCGCAACAGAGTCATGTGACCGACCTTGGAGCCGCCGCGAACCGACTCCACCAAAGACAAGAACCGACTCCACCAAAGACAAGTACTCATACACCTTGTCGCCCCTGCGCTGGCGAGTCGTCTTCACGAATACACCAGAACAATACCATCAGACTCTCAGACAATCAAGTATGTGTCGCCCCTACAAATCCCCACCGCAACGTCGCCTCGCAACACAAAACCCCACGTCAGCGGCCATCCCCCATCACCAAACCCCCGCCAACCCGCCAAGCTCCGGTCCGAAAGACGGTTCGGCATGCTCGACATGCCGGGATTGAGCGTTTCGCTCGACGTGGGACACCCCACATGAGCGTGTGGGTGCTGGTATCGTTGGAGGTCAACGCCCACGACCGAGTCTTGGGCACCCACAGGATTCCTCGCGTTTCAGCCGCGGACCCTCACCGCCCTGACTGCCCTCTCATTTTCGAAGAGCCGGTCACCCCCGAAGCGACACTTCACCAGATTTGACGCCTATCCAACACGATCATCTGCGTCGTGCATTCCATATCTTCGCCACGTCGTCAGCATATTTCCCGTAGCCTATGAGAGGGTACAACGAAGCGAGACCATTGCGAAAATCTCTGCATCCATACCGATAGCTACTTACGGCATTATCCCAAATGCCACCCAACTCCCTTGACAAGTAACTCTTTACTTTCTTCAACGCCCAGTCTTGGATCTTATCTTTGGCGATATCCTCAGGTGTTACATCAGGAATGGCCCACGCCAATACCTGCGCGGCCCGAAGCTTAAGGGCGGCAACTCCTCCTCCGAATACCGCTGGGGCGGCATACACGAGTACAACAGCTGCCCCAACCGCAAGTGGTATTGCTGCCCAAGGCTTCAATGCCTTGACCACACCAGCTTCGCACATTCTGCGAGCCAGTGGTTTTAGTTCTGGTAACAAGTCGACAAACTTGAGCTTCATACTTCGTGCCGTAACGAAACCAGACAGCGGTTGAAGCTCAACCTTGACCCTTCCGTCAAGTTCGATCCTTTTGCCACCCCAGAAGCCGCCACGGTTGCGATTGTTCCAGATTACTTCATAGCGCAGACGATACTTGCTGTCACCTGTTCGTTTCTCATACACACGTATGCGGGATTGCCCGCTCACATGATCAGGGCTTCCTTTGTGTTCTTGCTTGTATAGTTTGAATGTACCCTGCAAATCACCGAAGTACCAAGTAGCCTTAGTAGCGAGACCATTGGCTCTCCGAGCCCTTACCGTATAGAAATGGCTGCCCCTACACCACCCCCACTTGCAGTTCGTATCCTCTAGTTTCCATTGCTGTGAAGGTGCCTCGTGAAGTTTTATCGTAGTATCCGACGTCCGTGGAGTACCACTGACGGTCTGTGATGACGCGGGTCTTTCAGTAACAACGAGCATTGAAGCAACTATGGCTATTGCTATCGTTGCAGCGAGCGCAGAGCGTAGGTTGGGCACGATCATTCCTACCCGCTTGAGGGGAAGGTAATGGTGTTTGATCGGATGCCATTGATGACGACTTGGGCTGTTTCTCCCCAGTAGTAGCAGCCAGTGTGTGGTCTCCCGGACCATTGGAACGGGCCAAATCCCAGTTGTCCGTTGCCCCAGCACTCTACCGAGTAGGGCGGCGATGGCCAGTCGCCGATGTACTCGTAGGTGAGGTTCAAACATCTGGTATCCGCGGGACATTCGCTACGGCCGCTCGCGTCGCTGCCCCAGGAGATTTCTAGATCGAGTTCGGGTGGCCTATCGCCGGGGAAGACGATCTCGTTGGAGCGGATGCCGTTGATTACGACCTGGGCAGTGCCTCCCCAGTACAAGCAGGCGGTATGCGGTCGTCCAGACCATTGCCCCACCCACCCTCGCGCGCCGTCAACCCAACACTCGAGACTGTAGGGTGGGGAGGGCCAGTCACCCATGTAGTCGTAGTTCAAGTTTCGACATTCAGTGTTGCTCGGACAAAGGCTGCGGTTACCGGCGTCACTGCCCCACGAGATTCGGACCGTAAGGTCATCATCTTGCGGACTCGGCCAGACAACCCTCTCGGAGTAGTAGCCGCTGTGCCAAATGTTCCCGCGACGCTCCGCCCCCACCACCACGAACACTTCGCTACCTGGGTACCCGAACAAGCAGCTACGTGTAGCAGGCCAAGCAGAGACGCTGTCCGAGTTGTACACACCTCGTTCCACGCCGATTGCGTCGACGCCGTTGTGTGCACACGCAAGCGTGTAGGGACCTGGACCGAGCGCCTCGGGGTTCAGCACGTCGACCTCTAGCCAACGACATGCCGGACTCGTACAGACGCCATCGGCTCCGGCCTGTCCTTGGGCACTGCTGCCAACGGTCAACACGATGATCGGTTCTTCTATGGTGGGCTCGTCTGGGTGATCGCTTCGTCGCGGTGCCATGACGGCAGGCGCTGACCAGTCAGTGCGGCCCACCTGATTCTCAGCCCGCAACTGAACCGAATATTCGATGTTGTTGGTCAGCCGCGTAATCGTTGCGTTCTGTTCATTGCCAATCGGAACGTCGATCCATGGCTGGTTGCCGCCTCTGGGACGGTATTGCAGATCGTAATCGATGATGTCTGCACCTCGGTCGTTGGGTGCGCTCCACGATACTTCCAAAGAACGATCACGCGGCGCGAGTTTGGGAGCCGCAGGATCCTCTGGAGTGAGGATTTGCTCTCGGCACGAGTCTGTCCAGTTCTTGGCCCGGCGTTGATAGCAAGCGATATAGGACCGGCTGGTCGTGTCAGCGATAGATCGGATATCTGTCTTCACTGTTGATCCGTGGAACTCCTCGTAACTCATCAGGGATCGTGCTTTCTCTATCTCTTTGCTGACGTACTCTTGTCTGTCCTCAGCATTGCTAAAGACATCGAGTCCCAGATCTTGCCATGGGTGCTTCCAACCGTAGACGTGTCCGATCTCGTGCGCGACAGTGTGAAGAAACTCTTGCTCATCTCGACCGTGCTGTTCATAGGTTGCAAGGACAGCAGGCCCACCCTTCCAGGCGTACCCAAAGGTGCCATCTGTAGGCCGGTTCACAAGAATTACGCTCCGCGGAAAATTTGAGTCAGGATTGTTGCTTGCCGCATTGTCAGCAGCCTTCTTACACGGATCACTGTATCCTGGCATGTAGTTTGCACTATCGATGTTCTGTGCATCAGACCACTCACCCAAAGTATCGAGACTCCAGTCGCCTGAAGGTTGCAGAATCTCGCCAACATGGAAGTTGATCGTCGTGCCATCTCCTGTGTCATCATGACGAGACTCTGCTCTGTAGAACGCATCTACATGTGTTTGGAGAAGCGTTACCTGACGGGTCAACTCAGACATGGTGTATGTGTCTGGAGCATCAGGATCGTCGGGGTGGCCACAATAGTGAACGTCAAAGTCCACTGACCCGTTCAAGTTGTTGCCCGAAACCAGCGCATAGAGAGGTTCGAAGCCTGTGTCAATTGAGTCGAATCGGGTTGTTGGCCCCAACGGAGTAGCTCGAGAAAGGACCGCTGCCATTTCGGCGCGTGAGGTGGAGTTCTCGGGGCAGAATCTTGAGCCGTCTCCACAGCCTCGGGTGATTCCTGAATCAGCGAGCGCGGCAATTTGGTCCGAAGCCCAGTAGCTCTGGTCCACGTCGGAGAAGCCTGGGTCGGGACCGTCGGGAAGGTCGAGCGCCCGGGTCAGGAAGACCGCCATCTGGGCTCGGGGCACCGGGTCGAACGGGCAGAAGTTGGTGCCGTCGCCGCAGCCTTGGGTGACTTCGAGTTGTGCCATCCGCTCAATGAACGGCGGCCAGAATGCGGGCAGCTGGCTGTCTACGTCGGGGAACACTCGAGGGTCCCGGAGGCGGGTCTTGGCCGTCGAGGATGCGCACCACCCAGACCGCCATCGTGGCGCGGTCTATGGGATCGTCGGGACAGAAGCGGCCGGCCCCGCAGTCGGTGCCGTCGAAGACGCCCCGGCCGGCGAGGGCCAGAATGTCGTCGTGGTGGGTGTTGGACGAGGCGACGTCGTTGTAGGGGGCCTGCGCGGTGAGGCTCGCAGTGCCGATGTCGGCCTGCTCGGACCGATCCGTGTCACCCAGCGCGGCGGAATGGGACGGGCTTGCGGTGGGATCGAGCCGTGCTGGAAGGACCGTTGATGCGGAAGCGGCCCCATCTGCGCTGTGATCTCGCACCGGGTCAGGGCTAGTGGGCGCCTGCGCTACGTGAGAGGATCCGCCCACGGAGAGAGGCGTAGATGCCGCGGCAGGTGCGCCCAGAGCGATCAAGGCGCAAGCCAGCGAGAACGCGAGTCCAACAAGTGCCGACTTCATGCGGGTGCCCTTCATGGATGTGCGCCGGGGCCGGAAGCTAGCACGACCGAGCACTGCTGTCAAGTGTGGGATTAGGCGGCTGAATCGAGTGAGTCAGTCGAGAGTGCGCAGCGCCCGTCCCAGAACCTCTCCAGGGCCGCTTCCCGAGCAGGCAGGGCGTCCGGAGCTGCTGAGCGGAGTCCTCAGTCCCGTCTTGGACCCCGAACAACTAGGCGTCTGCCCGGCGGACGGGCAGGGTGATGCGGGTGGGGTGTTCGGTGTCGTGCAGCACGGTTTGGGTGGCCGGCGTGGCCACCAGGGCGCTGTCCTGCAGCGGTGTGTCGCCCGTGTTGAGATTGCGGTCCCATTGCGGGAAGTCGGAGCTGGAGATGTCCAGCCGCAGTCGCGACCCGGCCGGCACATGGGCGCCCACCGGCCCCAGCTCGATGCGCAGTTCGTACACCTCGCCGGGCACCAGTGGCTCCGGGTCGCTCAGCGAGTGGCGGTAGCGGGCCCGCAGGATGCCCTCCTGGAGGTTGACGCTGCGGCCGTCGGGATCGACCACGCACAGCCGGGCGGTGAAGTCGGTGTCGGTGGCGGTGGTGGCCGCGTGCAATGTCACCGACACGTCGCCGAGCAGCTCGATGTCGGCCGCCAGGGGCTCGGACGTGTACACGAGGATCATGCGCGACACCTCGGCCTGGTGCTGGTCGGCGGGGCCCATGGGCGTGATCGTGTCGAAGCAGCACGAATGGCCGCCCATGCTCGGAATGGGCACGCCGGGGTCGTAGACGAAGATGTCCGGGGGCTCGGCCTCGGGCTCGTTCCGGTCGAGGGTGCCGTCCCCGAACTTGGAGTTGGCCCGGCCGCCCGAGTGGATGTACCAATCCTCGGCGGCTGCGTCGGAGGGCGGCCAGCCGTCCAGGTCGCGCCATCCGCCGTCGAGGGTGAACACCGTCGCGGGGGAGTCGAGCACTCCGGTGTCGACGCCCTTGAGCGTGTGGTCGAACCAACGCAGCTGCCAGTCGTCGATCTCGTTGGTGCTGGGCCCGTCGCCGCCGCAGCGGCTCACCGGGGTCCACGGCATGTGCGTCCACGGGCCCACCAGCAGCTTCTGGGCGGTGCGGGCCTCCTCCGTTCCGGCACCGGCCCTGAGCCCGGTGAAGTTCTGGACGGTGCCGCTCAGGAACACGTCCCACCAGCCCCCGAAGTGCAGGGCCGGGACCTCGATGCGGCTGTAGTCGGTGTCGATGCTCCAGCGCTTCCAGTAGTCGTCGTAGGTGCAGTGCTCCACCCAGTCGTAGAAGTAGGGGGCGTAGCCGCCCTGCAGCGGCGGGAACTCCGCCATCGGTAGCGACCAGAACCAGCCCTCGGCCGCGCCCAGCGATGCACTCAGGGCATCCACCGCGGCCCGGTCGCCGGCCCGCACCGCTGATCCGAGGGCCAGCAGGTTGGCCCAGTAGCACACGAACGCCGTGGCCAGAGCTCCGCCGTTGTAGGTCCAGCCGTCGTAGTACTGCGAGGCGGTGAAGCCGGGTGCGATGGAGCGCAGCGACGGGGGCCGAGCCACCGCGGCCAGCAGCTGGGTGGCGCCCACATAGGAGAAGCCGAACATGCCTACGTCGCCGTTGGCGCCGTCGAGCCGGGCCGCCCACTCCACGGTGTCGTAGCCGTCGTCGGTCTCGTGCGCGAACGGGTAGAAGTCGCCCTCGGAGGTGTAGCGCCCGCGGCAATCCTGGATGACCACCATGTAGCCGTGCGACGCGTACCAGGCGGAATGGGCATTGCCGAAGGTTGAGACGTTGATCCGCTTGTCGTAAGGGCTGCGGGCCAGCAGTACCGGGACACCGTCTTCGCAACCCTCGGCCGCCGGGCCCGTCGGGCGGTAGACGTCGGCCCGCAGCACGGTGCCGTCGCGCATGGTGGCGGGCACGTCGCGCTCGACGGTGACCGGCATTCCGGGGAGGGTCTCGATTGTCATGGCTCCACTCCGGTGTGTCAGTATCGGCGGCGTCTCGCGGTGGGCGAGAATCGGCCGACTAAGGGGTGTCGATGAGCGAATTCAAGCAGGAGCGGTACTACGAGGAGGACTCCGGCGCCGGCGGGATCCCCGTGGAGCAGGTCGAGGACTTCCTGGCCAGCGCCGACAGCACGTGGCTGCTCAAGCTGGCCCACCTCAAATCCGACGGGTGGCCGATGGTGGTGCCGCTCTGGTACCAGTGGGACGGCGAGGCGTTCCTGGTGGTGGGGCGCAAGCGCTCGGAGTGGGTCGAGGATCTGCGGCGCGACCCCCGCTGCGCGGTGTGCATCGAGGAGCTGGCCCACCCCCGCATCCGCAAGGTGCTGGCCCAGTGCACGGCCGAGATCGTCGAGGGACCGGCGGTGGGGGAGGGCTCGCAGTGGGTGCCGGTGGCCGAGGAGATGGCCGCCCGCTACACCGGGCCCGACGGGCCGGAGCAGCTCAAGATGTCGTGGGGGTGGGAGCGGTACCTGGTGCGGCTCGTGCCCCGCGACGGCCGCCTGTTGACCTGGCAGGGGGCGGACTGGGCGCTGCGCTACTTCGATCCCGGCCAGCGTCCCGACCTCGAGGCTCAAGCGGCGGCCCGCTCCCGGTGACGATTACTCCGATCAATCCATGAGGACTCCCGCCGGCCGGGCCGATTCGCTGCGCCGGTCGGAGATACGGGTCCTGTTCGACGCGGCCACCCGAGCCACCGGTGACGTGATCCGCCTGGAGGTGGGCGAGCCCAGTTTCACCACGCCCGCCCACGTGATCGACGCGGCGGCCAGGGCTGCTCGCGACGGCCACACCGGCTACGGCCCCAACGGGGGCCTGCTGAGCCTGCGCGAGCTGCTCGCCGAGAAGCTTCGCAGGGTCAACGGCATCGAAGCCTCCGTCGATGAGATCGTGGTGACACCGGGAGCCATGAACGCGCTGTACTCGGTGTACCTGGCCCTGCTCGAGACCGGTGACGAGGTTCTGCTGCCCACGCCGGGCTTTCCCAACATGGACGAGACCATCCGCCTGCTGGGAAGCCGGCCGGTGTTCTACCCGCTGTCGGCCGACGCCGGCTTCCTGCCCGACGTGGGGGCTCTCGAGGCGCTGGTGACAGACCGGACGAGGCTGATATTCGTCAACACGCCGGCCAACCCGACCGGCGCGGTGTATCCCGCCTCTCTGATGAGGGATCTCGTGGAGTTCGCGGCTCGCCACGACCTCTGGCTCTTATGCGACGAGGTGTACGACGAGATGGTGCTGTCGCCCGGCTGCGAGCACACTGCGGCCGCTCCCCTCGATTCCGAGGGGCGGGTGATCACGGTGTGCAGCTTCTCCAAGGTGTACGCCATGACCGGATGGCGGGTGGGCTATGCGGTGGCGCCGCCGCCGGTGGCCGATCTGCTGCGCAAACTGCAGGAGCCCCTGGTGTCGTGCCCGAGCACCATCTCCCAGAAGGCGGCCGAGGCCGCCCTCACCGGACCGCGCGCCCCCTACGACGAGATGCTCGCCGCCTACCGGCGCCGCCGTAGCGCCGCGCTGGATGCCGCGCTCGGGGCGGGCCTGCGGGCGGTGGCGTCCGACGGAACCCTCTACATGCTGCTGGACGTCTCCGCAGCCGGCATCGACGACCTTCAATTCGCGCTGGGCCTGCTGGAGTCGCAATCGGTGAGTGTGGCGCCCGGCTCGGTGTTCGGTCCCGGCGGGCGCGGCTGGGCCCGCATCTCTCTGGCCGCAGAGGAGTCGGCGATTACGGAGGGTGTCCGTCGCCTGGCCAAGGCGCTGGACCGATAGGGAGAATCACCGGCAACAGGAAGGGAGACGGCGCCATGAACTCGACACAGGCGAACGGGATCACACAGGCCACCGGGTCGACACAGGCGAACGGGATCACACAGGCCACCGGGTCGACACAGGCGAACGGGATCACACAGGCCACCGGGTCGACACAGGCGAACGGCATGGCCGAGCGTGTCCGTTCCTATCTCGCGGGGCGGGACGCTGAAGTGCTGGAACTGGCCCGCGACTTGATCCGGACCCCGTCGCCCAACCCGCCCGGCGACGAGCGGGCCGTGGCCGACCTGGTCACCGAGCGGCTGCGGGAACTCGGTGTCGACGACATCACCCGGGTGGGATTCGATGAGACCCGACCCAACGTGCTGGCCCGGGTGCGAGGCACGTCTGGAGGGCGGACGCTGATCCTGTCGGGACACATCGACACCAAGCCCGCCGGCGACATGGACGCGTGGGAGACCGATCCGTGGGATCCCGTGCTGCGCGACGGCGATCTCATCGGTTTGGGCTCGGGTGACATGAAGGCCGCGGTGGCCGGAATGATGTACGCCGCGGCCGCCCTGAAGCACGCCCAGCAGGCCGGTGGGGGCTTCGCGGGCGAGGTGGTTCTGGTGTTCACCGCCGACGAGGAGGCCGGTGCCCAGTTCGGATCCAAGTGGCTGGCCGACAACGGTCACCTTCAGGCCGACGCCGCGGTGATCGGGGAGCCGAGCGGCATCACCGAGGAATGGCAGTCGGTGCACCTGGTGTCAAGGGGCGCGGCCCTGTTCAAGATCGCCGTCTTCGGCACCCAGATGCACTCCTCGATCTCGGATCGCCTTCCTGGCGTCAACGCCACCGTCAAGATGGCCCGCCTCATCGATCGCATGGACCGCGAGTTCAAGTCGTACCTCACCTACGAGGATCACCCGCTGTGCCCCACCGGTCCCACTGTCAACGTCGGGGTGATGGCTGAGGGCGGAGTGTTCTACGGCGTCTACCCGGGCAACGCAGAGTTCGCCTGCGATGTGCGGACCCTGCCGGCATGACCGAGGAGTCGGTCAAGGCCGACATCGGCCGGTTCCTGGTCGACGCCATGGCCGACGACCCGGAACTGCGGGCCCAGCTTCGATGGCATCTGATGATCCCCGCGGTGGAGATAGACGCCGACCATCCGGTGGTGGCCGCCCTGCTCGAGGCGGCCGGGGAGGTGCTGGGAATCGCGCCCGAACTCGACGCCTTCCCCGGCGCTACCGACGCGCCCTACTTCCAGCTCACCGCCGGAATCCCCACCGTGGCCGCGTTCGGACCGGGAATGCTGCCCAGGGCCCACAGCCCCAACGAGTACATGGACGCCGACGGCGCGGCCCTGTCGGCCAGCATCTACGCGCTGGCCGCACTGCACTACCTCGGAGAGGGCGAAAGCTAGAGGGGAGAGTCATGACCATTCCTACGTCGGAGCTCTGTGCCCGCTACCGGCGCATCTGCGTGTCGGTGGTGTGCGACGCGCTCTACGAGTTGGGCCTGCCCGAGCGGGTGCTGCCCAGCGCACTGAAGCCTCTGCTGCCCGACGTGCGCATGGCCGGCATCGCCTACACCCTGGTGGGCCGGGCCATCCGCCCCGGGGTGGGATGGGACCGAGGGCTGGAGCGCATCAAGTCGTATCTGGAGATGTTCAAGGAGCTGACGCCCGACTCGGTGCTGGTGTCGCACAACCCCGACAGCGAAGTGGGACATTTTGGCGAACTGACCGGCAACTCGGCCCAGCAGTACGGCTGCGCGGGCGTCGTGCTCGACGGCAACTTGCGTGACCTCGACGGCCTCCTCGACATCGGCCTGCAGGTCTTCTACCGGGACCTGTCGCCCCTCAACGCCATCGGTCGCTGGGAGATGGTGGCCTTCCAGGTGCCGGTCACAATCGGCGATGTGACCGTGGAGCCCGGTGACCTGATCGTCGGCGACCGCGACGGTGTGCTGGTGGTGGCCGGCCCCGAAGCCGAGCGGGTGCTGGAGCAGTCCGAATCGATCGTCGGATCCGAGGAGTTGGTGCGGGCGGACATGCGGGCCGGCGCCACCCCGTGGGAGGGCCTCGAGCGCCATGGGCATATCTGACGAAACGGCCGCGTCGTCGGGCTCCGGTTCGGCGGCGGTGGTGATTCCCCAGATGGGAGTGGTGGAGCAGGTTCTGGTGGTGGAATGGCTCGTCGGTGACGGCGCCTTGGTAGCCGCCGGCGATCCGGTGGTGGTTATTGACACTGACAAGGCCGAGACCGAACTGGAGGCTCCGGCGTCGGGCCGGCTCCACATCCTGGTTCCGGCCGGTGACGACGAGGTGGCGGTGGGCACGGTCCTGGCCACCGTCTCTCAGGCGTGAGCGGGATCTTCTCGCTGGAGGGCCGGGTGGCGGTCGTCACCGGCGCGGCCGGCGGGCTGGGCGCACCCATCGCCGAGGGGCTGGCCGACGCGGGCGCCTACGTGGTGTGTGCCGACTCGGCCGAAGAGCCCAACCGGGCGCTGGTCCAGCACCTGGGGCCCGGGCGGTCCGAGGCGGTCACCGTCGATGTGTGCGACGAGGCGTCGGTGCAGGACCTCGCGGCCCGGGCCGCGGCCGCCACCGGAAGCATTGACGTGCTGGTGACCTGCGCCGGGATCGGCGGTCGTGGACCGGCCGCGCACTACGACGACGGGACCTGGGCCGACGTGATCGACGTGAACCTCACCGGAGCGTTCCGCACCTGCCGGGCCGTGGGGCGCCGCATGATCTCGCAGGCCCACGGCGGGGCCATCGTCAACGTGGCCTCCGTCGTGGGCGCGGTCGGATTCGCCGGCAGTGTCGGCTACCAGGCCTCGAAGGGCGGAGTGATCCAACTGACCCGCTCGCTGGCGGTGGAGTGGGCCCCCCACGGGGTGAGGGTCAACGCCATCTCACCGGGCCACGTGGCCACCCCGCTGGTGCGCCGCCAGTGGGAACTCGAGCCCGAGTTGAAGGATCACTTCGAGAACCGCACCCCGCTGGGCCGGCTCGCGGAGCCGTCCGACATGGTGGGTGCCACCGTGTTCCTGGCCTCGCCCGCGTCGGCGATGGTCACCGGGCAGATCCTGGCCGTCGACGGCGGCTACACGGCGCAATAGGGGGCTGCTGACGGCGATGACCACTGCATCTGAGGCTCGTGTCTGCGGAACGGGCGCTGGCAGGCACGGCAGATCGCGATGATCACCGAGTCCGAGGCTCTGTCCCTGCATGCCGACATGGTCATGATCCGGGTCTTCGAGAGCCGAGTCGAGGAGCTGTTCGCCGCGGGCAAGCTGCCCGGCTTCGTTCACACCTACATCGGCGAAGAGGCCATCGCCGTTGGGGTGTGCTCGCGGCTGCGGCCCGACGACTACATCACGTCCACCCACCGCGGCCACGGCCACGCGCTGGCCAAGGGAATGGACCCGGCCAAGCTGATGGCCGAGCTCTACGGCCGGGACGAGGGCGCCTGCCGGGGTCGGGGAGGCTCGATGCATGTGGCCGACTTCTCGCTGGGCATGCTCGGCGCCAACGGCATCGTCGGCGGCGGTTTCGGGATCGCGGCCGGGGCCGCTCTGTCGGCCCGCCACCGCGGCACGGATCAGGTGGCGGTCTGCTTCTTCGGCGACGGCGGGATCAACAAGGGCACGTTCCACGAGGCCCTCAACTTCGCGTCGGTGCACCGGCTGGGCATCGTGTACGTGTGCGAGAACAACCAGTACGCCCAATTCACCTCCCGCAGTCGAACCACGTCGGTCGACGACCTGGCCGTCAGGGCCGTCGCCTACGGCATCGAGGGGGCGACGGTGGACGGCAACGACGTGGCCGCGGTCTCCGCCGCGGCTGCCGAGGCGGTCCAACGGGCCCGCAACGGTGACGGGCCGACGCTGCTGAACATGGAGACGTACCGCCTCGGGGGCCACTACGTCGGCGACGCCGAGGTGTACCGGGACGCCGAGGAGGTGGACGAGCACCGCCGCCGCGACCCCATCCGGCGCTGGGAAGCGGCCCTGGCCGAACGGGGCTGGCTCGACGACGACGAGAGGGCCGGTGTGTGGGAGGGCGCCACGGAGGTGGTCATCGACGCGGAGCAGCGCGCCGAGGCCGCCGACCCTCCCGACCCCGCCACGGCCCTCGAGGACGTCTTCACCCCCCAGCGGCCCGCGCCGCCCGACGGCGGCGAGGACCGTGACGAGGCGTGCGGCGGAGGCCTCGTCGCCGTGACGCCGGATCGGCCCGCAGGGCGCCGTGCCGGAGGAGGCTCGCAAGCGGATGGGGGACAGGCCGGGATCGCCGATGCAGCCGAGACGCGGCGCATGACCTTCGGGCAGGCCACCGTCGATGCCATGGCCTCAGCGATGCGGTCCGACGACAGCGTGGTGGTGCTGGGGGAGGACATTTCCTGGGGTGGCAACTTCGGCCAGTTCCGGGGCCTGGTCGACGAGTTCGGTCCCCGCCGGGTGATCGACATGCCGATCTCGGAGGCGATCATCGTGGCCGTCGCGGTCGGTGCGGCCACCGCCGGGCTTCGTCCGGTGGCGTCGATGAGCTTCGTGGAGTTCACCCTCGGGGCCATGGACGAGATCGTCAACCAGGCCTCGAAGTTCCGCTACATGTTCGGCGGTCAGGTGTCGGTGCCGCTGGTGCTGCGGGCTTCCGACGGCGTGCTTCGCTCGTCGGCTTCCCAGCACTCCTCCAGCCTGGAGGGGCTGTTCACCCACCTGCCCGGCTTGAAGGTGGTGGCCCCCTCGAACCCGGCCGACGCCAAGGGCCTGCTCCGCACCGCCATAGACGACCCCGACCCGGTCATCTACCTGGAGCACAAGAGGATCACCGCCCAGCGGGGCCCGGTCCCCACCGGCGACTATCGGGTGCCCTTGGGCTCAGCGGCGGTGACCCGCCCCGGTGCCGATGTGACCGTGGTGGCCTACTCGGCCATGGCCCTGAACGCACTGGCTGCGGCGGAGCGGCTGGCCTCCGACGGCATCGACGTCGAGGTGATCGACCTGCGTTCGCTGGTGCCGCTCGACTTCCAGACCGTGCTGGAGTCGGTGGCCCGCACCCGCCGGGCGGTGGTGGCCCACGAGTCGTGGCGCTTCGGGGGTTTCGGCGCCGAGCTGGCCGCCCAGCTGCATTCCGAGCTGTTCGGGGAGTTGGAGGCGCCGGTGGCCCGCATCGGCGCGGCCTCAGCACCGATCCCGTTCAGCCCACCGTTGGAGGCCGCGGTGGTACCCGGCGCCGATGCCATAGAGGCCGCCGTGCGGGCTGTGGTGGCCTAAGCGAGCGCGGTCTCGACCTCCGCGCCGGGATCTTGGGTCGATTTCTGTGCCTATACAACCTAGAACCAACCCGAGATTTCTGATTCGGTCGGTGGATGCATGCTAAGGGGCCGCCTCGCGGTTGCCGGTGCCGTCGGCTATGTCACCGGGGGAGGGGTCCCACTGGGTGCTCAGGTCGCCGAAGGCGCGGTGGAAGGCGAGCATGGTGTCGCCGCAGCGCGATCCGGGGCCGCAGTGCAGAGTGCCCGCGGGACGGAAGAAATAGGTGCCCGCCCCGGCGGTGACCATCTCCTCCGGTTCGTCGGGCCGTTCGCGCAGGGCGGTCTCGCCTCCGATCACGAAGCACTCCTCGTGATGGGGATGGCGGTGCCAGCCGCCGTCGCCGTGGTCCCATTGGCGGGCGCCGACGAGCCAGACGTCGCCGACCGGGCCCCGACCGAGGGGCTTCACATGCCGTCCCGGCATCTCGGGAACGGGCACCCAGTCCCGTTCGGAGGCTCGACCGGGCAGGAGGTCGGCTGGCTGGCCCTGGAAGGTCGGGTCGTATGCAACCGGGGCGGAGGTCATCAGCAGGGCGGCGCCATCGGCTGTGATCCGCAGCCGGGGAACGGTCCTCCCCTCGGGGATGTGGATGTAGTCCCCGGCCTTGAACCCATGCGGCCCGGCCTCGAGCGCGCCCTGGATCACGAACAGCTCGACCTCGGTGCTGAACGCGCCCCGACTCTCCGGACCCCACCCCGCCCGTAGTCGCACTAGCCGGGTGCTGGATCCTCTCAGGTCGGTCGACAGGATGCGCGCCTCCAGGGAGCCGTCGATTCCCGGCACCGTCATGGGCCGGACCGGCAGCGAGGCGTCGTCGATCCCGGCCAGGTGCGTGACCGTCCTGTCGACCAGGGCCGGGTCCGTGCCGCCTGCCATTGCCGTCAGCCCGGGCCCCGGGCGGGTTCGGGGGCGGCAGGCACCGGTTTGCTGCTCTCAGGCGTCGAGCACTTGGTAGCTGGCTCCGGCGAGGTCGACCACCGGCGGCAGGGTGGACCACGGGAAGTTGATCCACCGGTCGGTGCGTCTCCACACGTAGTCGCACTTGACCAGCGAGTGCGACTTCTCGTACAACACCGCCGAGCGCACCTCGGCGACCTCGTCGAGGCAGTAGTCGCGCACCAGCTTGAGGGTGTGGCCGGTGTCGGCCACGTCGTCGGCGATCAGGACCTTGGACCGGCGGTGGTCGACCAGGTCGAGCTGGGGGGGCAGCACCACCGGGACCTCCAAGCGCTCGCCCACGCCGGTGTAGTACTCGCAGTTCATCACGTAGACGTTCTTCACCGACAGCGCGTAGCCCAGGGACCCGGCGCAGAACAGCCCGCCCCGGGCGATGGCGAGGATCATGTCGGGCCGGTACCCGTCGTCGGCGACCATCTGCGCCAGCTCGCGGACACCGCGCCCATAGAGCGCCCAGTCCATTTCCTCCCGTGCCGCGGTCTCGTTCACGCTTTACCGTCCTCTCTGGTCGTGGTCTGTTGGCTAGTTCCTACTAGCTCGCTCCGGCTCCTGGAGGGATTCTCGCATGTTCAGTTCGGGCACCAGTGCTGGTTGTCATGAGAATATGCATCTTCATACAGGATCGTTGCATTCGGCCGACGCGCCGGTATGATATTGCCGGTAGTTGGGGCGGCCCCGGTTGGCAGAGCACACGTTTGTGGCACCGGAGCCGCCCCTGCCACACTCTAGCCCTTGCCCACAGTCCATACGCGGTTTCATTGAATATCACTGCTTTTAGTTCAGTAACTGCATAGCGACGGAGATGCGGCGGTGGTCGCGCAGCATCTGCTCGATTCCAGCAGCCTTCAGCTGGCCGTCCTCCACTACCAGCCTCCCGGCGATGATGGTGTGGTGCGCGGAGAGCGGGCCGCAGCGCAGCCACGCCTCGATCGGGTCGGACCAGGCCCCGGCGAAGGCGAAGCCGTCGAGCCGCCACACGGCAATGTCGCCGCAGGCGCCCACCGTCAGCTCGCCTATCTCGCCGGCCCGCCCCAGGCACCCGGCTCCGCCGCGAGTGGCCATCTCCAGCGCCTCTCGGGCACTGAACAAGCCGGGTCGACCGGCCTGGCCGTCACGCAGGCGGGCCATGAGCATGGCGTTGCGGGCCTCGGTCCACATCGACCCCGAGTCCGCCGACGCCGAGCCGTCGACCCCTAGGCCCACCGGCACGCCAGCGGCCCGCAACTCGCGCACCGGCGCCAGGCCCGCGCCCAGGATCATGTTGGAGCTCGGGCAGTGGGCCACGCCGGTGCCCCATCGGCCCAGCCGGGAGATCTCTGCTGGGTTGGGCTGGACGCAGTGGGCCATCCAGGCCCGGTCGGTGCCCCATCCACAGTGCTCGAAGTAGTCCACCGGACGCATGCCGAACCTCTCGAGGCAGAAGTCGTCCTCGCCGATGTCCTCGGCCAGGTGAGTGTGCAGCCGCACGTCGAGGCGCTCGGCCAGCTCCGCGGTGGCCGTCATCAGCTCGGTCGACACCGAGAACGGCGAGCACGGCGCCAGCGCGATGCGCACCATCGCCCCCGGCGAACGGTCGTGATGGGCCGCCACCAGGCGCTCGGACTCGTCCAGGATCACATCGTCGGTCTGCACGGTGGAGTCGGGTGGCAGGCCGCCGTCCTTCTCGCCGAGCGACATCGACCCCCGGGTGGGATGGAAACGCACGCCCAGGTCGGCCGCGGCCGCGATCTCGGCCGAGACCAGGTCGTCGCCGCCGCCCGCGGGGTGGACGTAGAGGTGGTCGGTGCTGGTGGTGCACCCGCTCAGGGCCAGCTCGGCCAGCCCCACCCAGGCCGACACGTGAGCGGCCTCCTCGTCGAGCCGGGCCCACAGGGGGTACAGCGTGCGCAGCCAGTCGAACAGGCTGCCGTCGAGGGCGGGACGGAAGGCCCGGGTCAGGTTCTGATATAGGTGGTGGTGGGCGTTGACGAGCCCCGGCGTAACCAGGCAGTCGGTGGCGTCGATGCTGCGAGCCGCGCCGGAAGGTTCGGTACCGGTCAGCCCCACCCCTGACACGAACCCGTCGGTGACGGCCACCCAGCCGCCGGCTATCTCGGTGCGCTGGGCGTCCATGGCCGCCACCAGCCGAGCATCACGGACGAGCAGGTCGGTCATGCGGGATCCAGCCAACTGAACGGAGACTGGCAACGTCTTGCACGCAGGGCGCTCATTTTGCTGCCAGTTCGGCGATGGGGGGTCCGGCGGCTCGGGAATTGGCAGCGTTCTGCACGCAGGGCGCTCATTTTGCTGCCAGTTCGGCGATGGGGGGTCCGGCGGCTCGGGAATTGGCAGCGTTCTGCACGCAGGGCGCTCATTTTGCTGCCAGTTCGGCGATGGGGGGTCCGGCGGCTCGGGAATTGGCAGCGTTCTGCACGCAGGGCGCTCATTTTGCTGCCAGTTCGGCGATGGGGGGTCCGGCGGCTCGGGAATTGGCAGCGTTCTGCACGCAGGGCGCTCATTTTGCTGCCAGTTCGGCGATGGGGGGTCCGGCGGCTCGGGAATTGGCAGCGTTCTGCACGCAGGGCGCTCATTTTGCTGCCAGTTAGGGGCGTGGGCTCGCTGGATGGCCGTCAGATGTGCCAGTCGGCGAAGGCGTCGATCATCATCTTCGCGTCCGGTCCCAGCGGGTAGAGGATCGGGGTGGTGCAGCCGTTGTCGATGTAGTGGCGGACCTTGGATCGGCACTCGTCGGCGGTGCCGGCCGCGCACAGCATCTGCACCACCTCATCGGGCACCAGCTTGGAGGCGGCCTCCACCTGCTCGAGCGTTGCCGGCCAGGTCAGCACGGCCCGCACCTCGTCGAGCAGCGAATCGGGCACGCCCGAGGCCTTCATGATGTGAGGCTGCTGACCCAGATACTGGGTGATCAGCAGGCGGGCGCTGTCGAGCGCCTCGGTCCGCTCGGCCTCGGAGTCTCCCGAAGCCATCGAGCACACGATCAACTGGGGTCGGTCCAGGTCGTCGACCGTGCGGCCGACCCGGGCCGCGCCCTCGGCCAGGTGCTCCATGGCCTGAGCGTTGTATTGGGGCGACACCAGATAGTTGAACACCACGCCGTCGGCGATCTCACCGGTGAGGGCCATCATCTTCGCGCCCGTCGCGCCGATGTAGATGGGCACGTCCTTGGGTCGGCGCTCCTGCTGGACGTAGTCGAGCTCCACCCCGTCGAACTGCACGAACTCGCCGTCGAAGGTGACGGTCTGGTCGTTGAGGAGGGCGCGACAGGCTTCGACAATCTCGCGCATCGCCTTCAGGGGGCGAACCCTCCGCACTCCCACCTTCGAAGCGAGCGGCTCCCACCAGGCGCCTATGCCCAGGATGATCCGGCCGGGGGCCAAGTCGTCGAGCGTGGAGAAGGTGGAGGCCAGCCGGGCGGGGTTGCGGGTCCAGCAGTCCACCACGCCACTGCCGATCTTGATTGTGTTGGTCACGGCTGCGAACGCGGCCATCGGGACCACGGCGTCGCGGACCAGCCGGGAGTCGGCCTGCCAGACCGCGTCGAAGCCCTTGGTCTCCGCGTACTGGGACAGCTCCATCGACTCGGCGAGTGTGTGGGCGTCCTGGATGTACAGGGCTGCGGGCTGGGTCATCTCGTCTCCTCCTACGGCATGTCTTCGAGTTTGGCGAACAGTCTGGCCGCCGCCTCGGCCGCCTTGGCCCGGATCTCCTCCGCGTCGACGCGGATGGGCCTGCCGGCGCCGAGAACCTTCTCGCCGTTGACGGTCGCCTCAGTGGCCCGCACGCCGGTGGTGAAGGCCAGCGACCACGGATCCATGCGGTCATAGGACCACACCACCGTGTCGTCGAGAGCCTCGGGGAACAGCCACCAGCCCGTCTCCAGCCAGGTCCAGGCCGTCTCGGGGGTGGCGGTCACGTCGTCCTCGCGGTGACGGACGTAGGCCACCCGGAACTCGTCGAGCATGGCCGCGCCGATCCCGTCGGTGCCGAGCGCCACCGGGTTGGGACGGGCCGCGGGCCGGGCGTAGCCGACCGCGTTGTTCATGTTCGAGCGGGGATTGTGAACGATGGTGCCGGGCAGGTCGCGGTCGAGGTGCACGGCGTGGATCACCAGCCAGTCATCGCGGGCCAGCGGCGCCAGGCGACCGCCCGCGGCGATGTCGGCCGTCCCTTCGGACACGTGGATGTGAACTCCGGTGCCGTGGTCGGCGGCCAGCCCGGCGGCGGCTTCCAGCGTCTCGTCGGAGCACGTGAACGCGGCGTGGACTCCCACGTGTCCTCGGCCCCCGGCCCGCAGAAACCGGTCGTTCTCTGCCAGGCCGGCTCTGGCGCCCACCGATCCGTGGCGGTCGGTCACGCCGTAGCAGCAGTCCACCCTCACCCCCACCTCGGCGCAGGCTCGAGCGATCACGTCCAGCGACCCTTCGATGGCGTTGGGGGACTCGTGGTGGTCGATTATGGCGGTGGTGCCCGACTCCAGAGCCTCCAGCGCGCCGAGCTTGGCCGACCATTCGATGATGTCGAGGTCGAGGGCCCGGTCCAGGCGCCACCAGACGAGCTCCAGGATCTCCAGGAACTCTCGGGGCGTGCGGGGCGGCGCGGGCATGCCTCGGGCCAGGGCCGAGTACAAGTGGTGATGGGCGCAGACCATGCCCGGGGTGGTGCGGGCCGGCACCGACTCTGTCGGGCCCGCGCCAGAACCGCCGCCGGCGGCGGGCCGGCTCACGGCTGGGGCACTACAGGCTGGTGAACGTTGATGGGCAGGCGGTTGCGCCACTGGCCGTCCACCTGGCGCATGGCCTCGGCTACCGCCCCCGCGGTGGGAACCAGGCCGATCTCGCCGACGCCCTTGATGCCGTAGGGCGAATCGGGCTGGGGGGCCTCGACCAGGATCACGTCCACCGGCGGCATGTCCTTGGGACGGATGATGTCGAGCCCCCGCAGAGTGTCGAAACGGGGCCGGCCCTCTTCGTCGCAGGGGAAGTCCTCGCTCAGCGCGTAACCGAGGCCCATGTGGACGCTGCCCTCGATCTGGCCCTCGCACAGCAGGGGGTTCACGGCCCGACCCACGTCGTGGGCGGCCACCACCTTCTCCACGAGGCCGGTCTTCGGGTCGGCGATCACCATCTGGGCCGCGTAGCCGAAGGTGGAGTGGATCACCGGGTGCTCCAGACCGTCGCTGAGCTTGTTGGTCCAGTCCACCCGGTACTCGCCCTCGTAGTCGACGCCGGTGAGACACCCTGCGGCCCGAGCCGCCCGGCACGCGTCGGCGACCGATCCGGCCCCCATCAGCGTGCCTCGCGAACCGGTGGTCTGACCGGCGCCCAGCTCCCGGCTGGTGTCGACGTACACCCTCACCTGATCGGGTCGCACTCCTAGCTCTTCGACCGCCACCTGAAGGGCCACCGTGTGCACGCCCTGGCCCATCTCGGTCCAGCAGTGGCGCACCTCGACGACGGTGTCGGGCCCTGCCGGGGTTCCTGCCGGGTGTGCGGCGTCGGCCACGAAGTGCACTACGGCCCGGCTGATCTCCTTGAAGCCGTTGCCGAGTCCGGAGTTCTTCAGGCCCAGGCCGAGTCCCACCGCCTTGCCGGCCGCGATCGCCTCGTCGTAGGTGCCCTTGATGGCTTCCAGGCACTCCATCGCGCCGAGGCTGCCGCCGTCCATGATCTGGCCCGGACCCCACACCGCTCCGGGGTGCACCGCGTTGCGGCGTCGGATCTCCCAGCCGGTGATCCCCACCGCGTCGGCCAGACGGTCCAGAGCGCCCTCCATGGCGAACTGGGCCTGGTTGGCGCCGAACCCTCGGAAGGCGCCGCACACGCTGTTGTTGGTGCGGGCCGCCACCGCCTCGACGTCCACGACCGGCACCACGTAGGGACCGCAGGCATGGCCGGCCGCCCGCTCCAGCACCTTCATCCCGACCGAGGCGTAGGGACCGGAGTCTCCCAGCATCCGGGCTCGCAGGGCGGTGAGCCGGCCCTCGTCATCGCAGCCCGCGGCCAGCTCGATGCGAACCGGGTGCCGCTTGGGGTGCACCAGCAGCGACTCCTCGCGCGAGAACGTCGTCTTCACGGGCCGGTCGAGCAGCCAGGCGGCCAGCGCGGTCTGGGTCTGGTTGGCGCAGTCCTCCTTGCCGCCGAAGGCGCCGCCGTTGGCTACCTGCTCGACCCAGATGCGGCTGTTGTCGATGCCGAGCACCGAGGCGACCTGGTCGCGGTCGTCCCACACGCCCTGGCCGCCGGAGTACACGTCCATGGCCCGCTCGCCGTCGGTGACCTTAGGCACGGCCAGCGTCGACTCGGGCTCCAGGAAGGCCTGCTCGACCCGCTGGGTCTGGAACGTCTCGCGCAATGTGTGGGCCGACACTGCCAGCGCATCTTCCACATCGCCGCCCCGGGTGTAGGACGACACCGACAAGATGTTGCCGTCCAGGCCCCACACCGCGTCCTCGGCGCCGTCGGCCACGGCCGCGGCCGGGTCGGTGATCGGTGCCAGCGGCTCGTAGACCACGTCGACCAGCTCCGCGGCCCGGCGGGCAGCCTCGCGGCTGTCGGCCACTACCAGAGCCATGACGTCGCCCAGGTACGAGGTTCGGCCGCCCACCGGGATGAACACCGGCCAGTCCTTGTGGATCAGCCCGATGCGCAGTTCGCCCGGTACGTCGGCCGCGGTGACCACGGCAACCACGCCGGGCTTGGCTGCGGCCCGGCTGGTGTCGATCGAGACGACATCGGCTCGGGCGTGCTCGGCCAGGTGCACGGCACCGTGAAGCATCCCCGGGGCGGTCATGTCGTCGATGTAGAGCTTGTCGCCCAGCGCGAGCTCGGTCGACTCGTAGCGGGCGGCCCGGGATCCCACGCCGCGGGCGATCTCGACTGCAGTGCCGTCGGTGCCGGTGAGTCCGTCGGCGCCGGTGGCCAGCATCTCCACTGCGTCGAGGATCTTCAGGTATCCGGTGCAGCGGCACAGGTGGGCGCCGAGATGTCGGGACGCCTGTTCGCGGGTGAGGCTGGCGCCGTTGCGGTCGATCAGCGCCTTGGCCCGCATCACGATGCCCGGCGTGCAGAAGCCGCATTGCACGGCCCCCGCTGCGCCGAAAGCAGCCGCGTAACGGTGGCGCTCCTCGGTGCTGAGCCCTTCGGGGGTGACGATCTCGGCGCCCTGGGCCTTGCTCAGGGGGATCTGGCACGCCACTCGGGCCTTGCCGTTGAGCAGCACCGTGCAGCAGCCGCACTGGCCCGACGGGGAGCAGCCGTCCTTGGCCGCAATCAGCCCCAACTCCTCCCGAAGGGCCGCGAGCAGGTGGGGATGGTCGCCGACGCGCACCGTGGAGCCGTTGCACACGAACTCCGTCGCCGTCGGCGCGGCAGGTCCGGTTCGGTCCTGAAGGTCAGTCACGGTGCCCCTTCTGGCATTGGTGCACGATACACCATTGCGCCGATTGCCCGTCCAGTACCGGTCTCGCCGGTCTTCCTCAACTCCGGGTCATCCGCGCCAGGCAGCGTCGGCGCGCGGGCTTGTGCCCCCGGCAGAGAGAGCTTCCTTCGCCATATGGCTCCTCATTGGGCAGTGTTGCCCAATGACTCGGTTGCCTAATGACTCACCGAGCCTTGCCGCGGACTGGCGCACCCTCAGGCGGCCATCGCCGGGGCGCAAGGTGTCGTCTAATGACTCTCCGTGCCTGTTGCGGACTGTTGAGGGAGCGCTATTGTGCTACAAGTGCTGGCGACAGAGGGCCACGACTCGCCCCTTGTGAGAGTGTCTTTGGCCTGTGGGAGGATCGTCGGAGGTGCCCGGGCCATCGCGGAGGCCTACGGCTTCGGAGTGCCGGAGGGCCCACACCCAGAGCCCTGGACGGCGGCTTATCACCGCGATGCCGTGCGTGTGTACGCGGAATCGCTGCCGATGCCGTATGAGCGGCGCATCGGGTCGCTGTTCATTCACAGCGCGGAGGCGATGGACGCCTTCGATATCCCTTCAGCACTCGCCGACGACTGGTTCATCGCCAAGGCGTACCTGTCACAACGCGAGTTCTGCTATCGCGGACCATTTGGCCGCCGAGGGGAAGCGTTCGCCGAGTAACCGGCAGCTATCGTCGCCGGAGATCGACGGCGAGGAGCCGCCGCGAGTGATCCACTACGACCGCTTGGCCGAGCTGACCACCCTCGACGGAGCGCGCCGTCTGGAGCGGGCCGCGATCGCGGTTCAGCGACACATCGGCGCGCCAACGCAGTCCATGATTGACGACGGCCAGCGCAGGCTGCTCAATCTGCTGGCGGGCGGCACCGCCATCGTCGACATGGCCGGGAGCCTCGGCTATTCCGAGCGCACCATCTACCGGGCGCTCAACCGGCTGTACAGAACGCTCGGGGTGGCCGACCGCATTCATGCCGTGCGCAAGGCCGCCACCGAGGGCCTGCTGGACGGCTGACCGCGCTAGGCCGCGCGGTCGCGCTGCGTCTCTCGCCATGCGGCTATTCGAGCGGATCCCAATCCTCGAGCATCTTCCGTGCCTCCGCTCCGGTGATATCGAACGACGAGTACTTGAACTTGGTGGCACTTTCGGCCCATTTTGCGAAATACAGCCCAGCTTCGTTAGTGAACTCACAGCCCTCGACACCGCGAATTTCTACGGGTTTCCAAGATCTGCCGTCCGGTAGCACGTCGCATGACACTGTGGGTGACGCACGCACAGACAGCAGCCCGCCTGCAGGCCACCTCACCGCCACAGTGTAGATGGGGACACCTCCTGCGTCGGCTCGCCGCAGCTCGGCATCGGTATCGACACCCCCGATGGGCGATGCAGGCGCAAGATACAGCAGCCGGTCATCGGGGGCTACCGGCACCTCGTCAACCCCCACCGACCAAGCGACTTCCAACCGAGGAATGTAGGACGTATTTGAGGTGGGTTGGTTCTGCGACGTGGGCTCGATCGGTGGCAAATCGGGGGTGTCGGAGCACGCTAGAAGGAACCCGAGCGCACAGAGCGCGGTCCAATCCAACAACCTCACGCGAACTGACACCTCGATAGCGCGCTGGCTACTGCTGCCACACTACCTCGCCGTCATCGATGATGCGCTCAGTTTCCCGCGGCTGGGTGCCGCTTGCTTAGGCGGCTTCGGCGGTCGGGCGGGGGTCAGGCGTCGACGGTGACTGTGATGGTGTGCCAGCCCTCGGCACCGTTGGGGCGGGGGTCCACCTCCCGCTGGCCCTGGGTGGCGCCGTCTCCGTCGGTGGCCCGCACCCGGATCTGGTGCCGGCCCGCGGTGGGCGTCCACTCGCGGTGCCACTGCGCCCAACTCTCGTCGCCCAAGGCCTCGCCCAGTGTGCAGGGCAGCCATCCCTCGTCGTCGATGCTTACTTCGACCCGCTCGATGCCGCGGGTCGGGGCCCAGGCGATACCCGCGATCGGTGTGGGCTGGCCGGCGACTAGCCCGCGGCCGCCAGAAGGCACGTCAATGCGGCTCTGGGTCTTCATCGGCCCCTCCTTGGACCAGCCCCGGGGCACCCAGTAGCCGTCGAAGCCGTCCCAGGTGGTGAGGTGGATCTCATCGATCCACTTCACGGCCGAGACGTAGCCGTAGAGCCCGGCCACCACCAGCCGGGCCGGGAAGCCGTGGTTGGTTGGCAGGAACTCGTCGTTCATGCCGATGGCCAGGATGGCGTTGCGGCCGTCGTACACCAGCGGGGTCGGGAAGCCAGCCGTCCAGTCGTCCACCGAACGGCCCACCACCTGGTCCGCGTCGGCCTGCACCCCGGCCCGGTCCAGCAGCGCCGACAGCGGGACGCCGGTCCAGACTGCGTTGCCGACCAGGTTGCCGCCCACGTCGTTCGACACGCATGACAGGGTGATGACGTGGTCGGAGAGGTCCATGGCCTGGATCTCGTCGAAGGAGATCTCGTAGGGATTGTCGACCATGCCGGTGAAGCGCAGTCGCCAACTGGCCGGGTCGACCTGGGGGACCTTTCCGAAGGCGGTGTCGATCCGGTAGAAGCTGTCGTTGGGGGTCACGTACGACGAGATGCCCGCGACCTCGTCGTCCAGCGTGTCGAGGGCGGCCACCTGCTCTCTCACCGGCCGCGCCGGCGATGACGGTGCGGTGGTGCTGGTGGTGGACTGAGGTGCCGCGCTCGGCTCGGTTGTGGACGGGGGAGGCGCTGTCGTGGTGGCTGACCTCAGGGTGTTCGTAGCCAGGAACTGCTCGGCCTGCGACTGGCCCCGCAGAGACCGCCCCACGCCGACCATGGCCAGCGCGGCCGCGCCAGCACCCACCGCGTAGGCGAAGAAGGCCCGCCGCGTCGTCGTCTGCGGGCCCGATGTCTCCAGGTCTCCCGGAGGTGCCGATAGGTCCGGTTCGGCCGGCTCGGCCGCGTCTGCCGGAACCGGGTGCCGGGCGGCGCGGCTCACCAGAAGCAGCGTGGCCCCAGCGGCCAGCGCGGTGGCGGCCAGCGCCACCACCCATGATCCGACGGCCGGACTCAGCGGATTGCGGGCCGCGGCCCAACCGCCCAGAAGACCGAACAGCGCGAATCCGGCGACGGTCACCCGCGGCTGGCCGCGCGCCGCGAAGCGGCCCAGCAGCCCGCCGAGAACAAGCGAACCCACGATGATGCCCGCGGTGAGCAGGGTCTTCTGGCTCGTGCCGATGTTGGCGATGCTGAACGCCACGATGTCGCCGGGGGTGTAGTCGCTGAGCAGTTCGCTGACTGCCACCACCAGCGAGGGGATCGATTCGAACGCCCCGTCCATTAGCTCGCCGAACCCCAGGGCCAGGGCCGCGCCCGCGGTCCCGGCCAGTGCCCCCAACATGGTGGGTGCCGCGCCTGGCGATGTGTCGGGACGCCCGTCGATCGATTCTTCGTCTGTCACTGCTCGCCCCTTGACCGCCTCGGACGGGTTCTTTCGTCCGCTCAGATCGTACGCCTTTCGTCCCAGAGGCGGAGCGGATGGGCCGCATTTTACCTGGATTTCCGCAAGGCGGTGACCTATCCGCGTGGCCTCTAGGCACCGCGATGGGCAATAGTGGGAGAATGGACACGGGCTTCCAGCGCCGATGACGGACCGCGTCGGCGACCTGCGCTGTTGGGGTTACGGCCACCGCGTGGCCGACGCGGTCGAAGCTGGAGCGCAGGTCGGCAGGGTGGTACAGGTGGACCGGGGCGAGTGCGATGTGGTCACCGCGGCCGGCATGGAGAGGGCTGGCTCGGATTCGGTGCGGGCCCAAGCTGAGATAGCGCCGGTCACCGGCGACTGGGTGCAGGTGACTCGCCAGCACGGTGTGACGCTGATCAGCCGCGTCCTGCCCCGCGGCACGGCCCTGGTCCGACGGGACCCGGCCGAGCGTGACACCGAGCAGGTGCTGGCGGCCAACTTCGACATCGTGGGCATCGTCGCTGGCCTCGATCGGCCTCTGCCACCGGGCCGCTTCGAGCGCATGCTGGTGATGGCCCGCGACAGTGGAGCCTCGATCGTGATCCTGCTGACCAAGGCCGATCGGGCGCCCGAAGCGGCCTCCGCGGCTGAGACGGTGAGGGCAGTGGCCGGCGACGTCGATGTCCTGACGTTGAGCGTCCGCAGCGGCCAGGGCCTCGCCGATCTCCGGTCTCGGCTAGGCCTTGGCCGCACGCTGGCCCTGGTCGGAGCAAGCGGATCAGGTAAGTCGAGCCTGATAAACGCCTTGGCGGGTGCCGAGGTGGCGGCCACGGCCGCGGTCCGCGCCTCGGACCGGCGGGGGCGGCACACCACCATCGCTCGCCGACTCGTGCTGCTGCCCGACGACGGGGGGCTGGTGCTCGACACACCCGGTGTGCGCTCTCTCGGCCTCATCGACGCGCAGGAGGCGCTGAGCCGCGTGTTCAGAGACATAGAGGAGCACAGCCGCAGCTGCCGGTTCGCGGACTGCGCCCACCGCACCGAGCCCGACTGTGCCGTCACGGCCGCGGTCGACCAGGGCGAGATGGACCCGCGGCGGGTAGAGCGCTTCCTCGCCCTGCGCGACGAGATCGAGCAGCAGCAGATCCGCGAGATGCAACGGGCCCGCGCCGCAACCCGCGGCCGACGCTGACCACTGTCGTCAGACGCGGCCTGTCCTCTCGGCCTCTAGGTGGCGGCGGTCTATCTTCCCGGTCGGGTTGCGGGGCAGCGCGTCAACCAGCTCCAAGGCCTCGGGCAGCTTGTGGCGGGTCAGCACGCCGGCGCCGAAGGCCCGCAGTTCCTCCAGTGTGGGCGGGTTGGCACGATCTCGGGGTGCCACCACGGCCAGGCCGATCTCGCCCATCACCGGGTCAGGGCGGGGAACCACCGCTACCTCCTGCACTCCAGGGTGCCCGGCCAGCACGCTCTCGACTTCCGCCGGGTGCACGTTGTATCCGCCCCGGATGAACATGTCGCTCGTGCGTCCCGCCAGACGGTAGACGCCGTTCGTATCCACCGTGGCCAGGTCCCCGGTGCGCAGCCAGTCGTCCACCAGAGCCTCGGAGCTGGACTCGGGGTCGCGCCAGTAGCCCGACATCACCGCGGGCGACCTCAGCCACAGCTCTCCGGTTTCACCAGGTTCGAGCGGCACTCCGGCCGCGTCCCGGATCTGAGCCTGCACGCCGGGTCGGGGCCGGCCCACGGAATGGCAGGCCTCGTCGTCGTCGGCGTCGAGCGCGGTGGCGAGGCCCACGCCTCCCGACTCGGTCGATGAGTAGCGGATCGAGTACGGGGCGCCGAAGCACTGGCGGGCGGTTCGCACCAACTCCGGTGGGGGCGGGCCGCCGCCGGCAACTACTGCCCGCACGGCCGAGAAGTCCAGCCTCCGCGCCGACGGATGTCTGACCATCAGAGCGATCTGGGGAGCCACGCCAGCGACGGCGGTCATGCGATGGCGGGCTATCAGCTCCAGCACCTCGCCCGCTGACCAGCGCTCCAACAGGTGTGTGGTCTGGCCGCAGGCCAGCATCCACGGGAGCTTCGTCATGAAGGCAACATGGGCGAAATGGGTGGACGAGATGCTGTGACCTCCGCCCCACTCGCCGCCCGTGTCGAACTCGGCTACGGCGCGGAGTTGGCGGTTCGCGAACCAGACCGCCTTTGGTGCGCCGGTGGATCCCGAAGTGAAGCAGATGCATACCGGCTGCTCGTCGTCCGGGTTGTCCGCCGGGTTCAACGGGGATGCTTCCAAGTGCGAGCGCATCGATCCGCCCGCCGCGGCCGGATCAACGCTGGCCTCCAACAGTTCCACCCGGCGGGCGGCTCCGGAGTCGACGAGGTGAGCGAGGCGAGGGTCCACTGCGACCAGGTCGGCTCGCAGCGCGTCGAGGCAGCCGGCCACCTCAGCCGGGGTCAAGAGCGGGTTAACCCCGGCCGTGATCGCGCCGATGCGGGCGGCACCGAGGTAGAGGGCCACATAGTCGACGTCGGAGGGCAGCACCAGGCCTACCACCGACCCCTCTCCCAGCCCGCGTTGCCGCAGCCCGGCCGCGACCTGCTGCGCGGCCTGCTCCAGCTGCTCGAAGCTCAAGGACCTGCCTGCGGCGGTGACGAAGGCGGCGCGCTCGCCGAAGTCGCTAGCGGCCCGTTGAATAGCCTCGGTCAGCACCGAGGCCGTGTCATCAGTCTTAGCGCGATCTGACATCCACACTGATGGTGTGCCATCCCTCGGCACCGTTGGGCCGGGGATTCACGTTCGTCCCGCTCTGGGTGTAGCCGTTGCCGTCGGTGGCGCGCACCTGGATCTGATACCGGCCCGTGAAGGAAGGCGTCCACTCCCGGTGCCATTGCACCCAGGTCTCGTCGCCGAGGGCCTGGCCCAGGCGGCACGGCACCCAGTCCTCGTTGCCGATCCTGACCTCAACGCGTTCGATGCCGCGGGTTGGTGCCCAGGCGATGCCCGCAATCGAGGTTGTCTGGCCGGCCTTTAGCTTCTCCCTGTGCTTGGGGATGTCGATGCGGCTCTGGGTCTTGATCGGACCACGCTTGGACCATCCGCGCGGTATCCAGTAGCCGTCGAATCCGTCCCAGGTGGTGAGGTGGATCTCCTCGAGCCACTTGACCGCCGAGACGTAGCCGTAGAGGCCGGCCACCAACAACCGGGCCGGAAAGCCGTGAGCGGTCGGCAGGAGTTCGTTGTTCATCCCGATGGCGAGGATGGCGTTGCGGCCGTCGTGTACGAGTCCGGTGGGAAAGCCGGCGGTGAAGTCGTCCACCGAGCGGCCCACGACCTGATCGGCCCCCGACCTCACGCCGGCCCGCTCCAGCAGGGCGGCGAGCGGTACACCGGTCCATATCGCATTCCCGACGAGCCTGCCTCCCACGATATTGGAGACGCACGACAGCGTGATCACATCGTCGGACAGGTCCATGGCCAGGATGTCGTCGAAGGTGAGCTCGTGGGGCCGGTCCACCATGCCCGTGAAGCGCAGACGCCAGCGGGCCGGATCAACCTGGGGCGTGACCAGGGCGGTGTCGATCCGGTAGAACTCGTCCCTTGGGGTGATGGGAGTGATGTAGGGCGAAATGCCCTGCACCTTGCCGTCGAGGGTGTCCAGGCGGGCCACCTGCTCCTGCACCGACAGGTTCCGGGACGGCTGGGTGGTGGTGGGTGCGGGTTCTTCGGGCTCTGCGGGCGACTCGGTGGTGGTGGGTGCGGGTTCTTCGGGCTCTGCGGGCGACTCGGTGGTGGTGGGTGCGGGTTCTTCGGGCTCCTCGGTCTGGGTCTGGGCTTGGGTGGTGGTGGGCGCACCTTGTTCGGGATCCGCGGGTTGTTCGGTGGTGGCTGCGGCTTGTTCGGGCTCGGTCTGGGTCTGGGCTTGGGTGGTGGTGGGCGCACTCTGTTCGGGATCCGCGGGTTGTTCGGTGGTGGCTGCGGCTTGTTCGGGCTCGGTCTGGGTCTGGGCTTGGGTGGTGGTGGGCGCACTCTGTTCGGGATCCGCGGGTTGTTCGGTGGTGGCTGCGGCTTGTTCGGGCTCGGTCTGGGTCTGGGCTTGGGTGGTGGTGGGCGATGAGCCGGCGGCGTCGGTGGCCGATGGTGTCGCGCTGAGCGGGTCCCCCGACGACGCGGCTGTAGCTCCGTCGGTCGGCTGGGGCTCGGTGACGGCCAGGCCCTGGTCGGTCCCGGCGTCCGGGGTTCTCGTCGGCAACGAGTAGGCCTGGCGCGCCTGTTCTGCGGCCGACTCCCCCCGCAAGCTCCGTCCCAGCCCGACCAAGCTGAGGGCGGTTGCCGCGGCCCCCGCCGCGTAGGCGAAGAACGACCGGCGTGTGCCGACCCGCTCGGGCGGCACGTCATCGTCGGCTTCGTCTTCCACGGCCGCATTCGCAGCCAGGCCGTCAGTGCCCTGGCGAAGGGCCGACGCCCGGCTCGCGAGGAACAGGGTGGTGGCCGCGCCCAGCGCGGCGGCTGCCAGCGCCACCAGCCACGAAGCCACCGCGGGGCTCAGCGGATTTCGGGCCGCGGTCCAGCCGCCGACCAGCCCGAACAGCGCGAAGCCCCCGACGACCGCGAGGCGCCGGCCGCGGGCCGCTTCGCGGCCGAGGATCCCGCAGATCACGAGAGACAGCACGACGATGCCCACCGTGAGCACGGTCTTCTGGCTGGCACCGATGTTGGCGATGCTGAAGGCCACGACATCGCCGGGCGTGTAGTCGGTGACCATCTCGCCCACCGCGATCACCAGTGACGGGATGGTCTCGCTGATGCCCTCGATCAGCTCGCCGAAGCCCAGCGCCACCGCGGCGCCTGAGACCCCGGCGACGAAGCCCGCCAAACCGGTTGCCTTGCGGCCGCGGCGATCCGGCTGCGGTGGGCGCGGGCGCGCTCGTGCGACGAATCCTGCCAAACCGGCTGCCTTGCGGCCTTTCGGCGACGGGTGATCCTCAGGTGCAGGCTCTCCCATTGCGGCGATTGTACGCTCCGGCCGAATGGATTTTCGGTCCGATCCGACGCTCGGCAGCTTCGCAGACGAGGTGCGCACCTGGCTCGAGGAGCACCTTGTCGACGAGTTCGGCCAATACCGGGGCCGCGGCCTCACCGGTCAGGAGGACGTGCCGGTCGAGGTGCAGATTGCCTGGGAGCGCGAGCTCGCGTCGGGTGGATGGCTAGGGCTCGACTTTCCGGAATGGATCGGAGGGCGGGGCTGCACGCTGGCTCAGCAGGTCGTGTTCTTCAACACCTACACCGAGGCCCGCGCTCCCGGCCGCCTTCCCAACATGGGCATGACACTGCTCGGGCCCACGCTGATGGCGTTCGGATCAATCCAGCAGCAGCAGCGATTCGTGCCTGCCATACTCTCGGGAGAGGAGCTGTGGTGCCAGGGCTACTCCGAGCCCGGCGCGGGGAGCGACCTCGCCGGCGTAGCCACAAGAGCGACCAGGCGAGACGACCAGTGGGTGATCAACGGTCAGAAGGTGTGGACCTCGCTGGCGCAGCATGCCGACTGGATCTTCGCGCTCGTCCGCACCGCCGCTGGCTCGTCGCGCCACGCCGGGCTCAGCTATCTGCTCGTTCCCATGGATCAGCCCGGAATCGAGATCCGGCCCATCACCCAGCTCACCGGCGGTGTCGAGTTCAACGAGACGTTCTTCAACGGTGCCGTCACCGAGGCGGACCTGGTGGTGGGCGGCGAGGGCAACGGCTGGAAAGTGGCTATGGGCACCCTTGCTTTCGAGCGGGGGGCGAGCACTCTGGGCCAGCAACTGAGCTTCCGCCAGGAGTTCGACTCACTGCTGTCGGAGGCCAGAGCCTTGGACCGCATCGACTGCGGCGTGCTGCGATCGGAGCTGGTGCAGTGCCACATCGAGCTTGAGATCCTGCGCTTCAACCAGATGCGGCTGCTTACCTCGCTCACCCACGACCAGCTCGCCGGCCCCGAGCAATCGATAGGCAAGCTCTACTGGGCGTCGTGGCACCGGCGCCTGGGAGATCTGGCCATGAGGGTGCGAGGCACGGCGTCGATGGTGGCCGAGCCGGCCCAAGGCGCCCACACCGGCGAGGGCGGGCTGGACTACCGACTCGACCGATGGCAGCGCACGTTCCTCTACTCGCGGGCTCACACGATCTACGGGGGAAGCAGCGAGATACAGCGCAATATAATTGGAGAGCGGGTTCTGGGCCTGCCGCGGGAGCCACGGTAGGCGCACACGAGCCCGATACGCTGCGGGTAACCGAGTGGGGGAAATCGAGCGGAGGGAGAGGCGATGGGCCGTCTCAGCAACACTTGGCAGCTGGCCAAGATCTCGTGGGCGGTGCTGAAGAAGGATCGGGAGCTGCTGTGGATCCCGGTGCTGTCGTTCTTGACGTCGGCGGCGGTGATCGTGGTCGTACTCGCGGTGACGTTCATCACGCTGTCCACCACTTCCTCTCACGGCGGAACCGAAATGGAAGTCAACCCCGCGATCATCGTGTTGTTCGTGGTGGCGGCCATGGTTCTGGGCGTCATCGCGGTGTTCTTCAACGGTGCGCTGGTCGCTGGAGCCCACGAGCGGCTTACCGGGGGCGACCCGACGGTGCGCAGCGCGGTCGGCCGGGCATTCACACGCATCGGCGGGCTGGTCCCGTGGGCGCTCATCACCACGACGGTGGGACTGGTTCTGCAGGCGCTGCGGGAGCGGGCGGGCTTTCTCGGGCGGATCGTCACCCACATGCTGGAGATGGCCTGGGAAGTGGTGACCTTCCTGACCGTCCCAGCCATCATCATCGACAACACCGGCGCCATCGAGGGTCTGAAGCGGTCCGCGTCGCTGCTGCGTCACACATGGGGTGAGAACATCGCGGCCCGGGTCGGGTTCGGTCTCCTCGGCTTCGTTCTCATTCTCCCGGCTGTGGCTGTGGCCGCGCTCTTCATCGCGTCGGGATGGCAGGTGCTGATGGCGGTGGGCTTGATCGTGGCGGCGGCCTGGGTGGCGGTGGTAGTGGTAGTGCTCACCGCTCTGAACGCCATCTTCCAGACGGCGCTGTACCTCTACGCCACCACGGGGACGGCGCCGTCCGGCTTCGAGCAGGCCCCCCTGGCCCAGACCTTCGTCCAGAAGTAGCCGCCGGACGAGCGGCACGGCGGGCCGCAGACCGGAAGGATCGGATCGCTCAGACGATCGTGTCCACCAGGCCCCAGTCCAGCGCGGTGGCCGGATCAAGCTCGGCGTCGGTGAGCAGCCACCAGAGCGTGCGCTGGCAACCGATGCGGGCCGGGATGCTCACCGTGCCCCCCGCGCCCGGTATCAAGCCCATGGACAGCTCCGGCAGCAGGAATCGGGCCCGCTCGGTGGCCGTGACCGTGGCGCACAGAGCGGCCAACTCGATGCCTGCTCCCACGCAGGCGCCGTCGATGCGGGCTGTGCTCCGGTGCGAGACCGCGGCCAGCCAGGGCGCGGCGTTGGCCCGGCTGCGGATCAGGTGCGCAGTGGCAGGATCCGAGACCGTGCCGAACTCGGCCGGATCGCCCCCGGCGCAGAAATTGCCAGCCGCGCCGGTTATCACTATGGGGCGGTCGTCGGCACCCGCCTGCAGCGCCTTGAGAACGTCGACGAGTTGGTCGCGCATGGCCGCGTCGAACAGGTTGAGCAGGCGGGGACGGTTGAGCGTGACTGTCACCGAGGCGCCGTCGTCGGTCACTTCGATGCGGGGCTGATCGGTGTCCCGCCGGGTTCGACGTCCCCGCTGTGCCAGCCAGCGGGCGTGCTCCGGGCCGGCCTGGAGGGTGGCGTAGGCGAGGCTCTCGACCAGCAGAGCGTCGGACAGGCTGAGCCGGGTACAGAGGCGCAGCGTCTGGGCCGCCACCACTGAGACTTGCGGGTTGGCCCGCAGCCCTTCGAGCACCGGGTCGGGGTCGTCGAGCGCCAGATCCCACGACTGGCCCCCGGCGCCCACGGCGATCGATACCACCGGCAGCCCGGCCAGCGCCGTGCCCACGTCGTCGGCGGGGTCGTCGCCCACGCCCACGACCACCGCGGGCCCATCGGCGGCAGCTGCGATGCCGTCCAGCACCAGCCGGTCGAAGTCGACGGAGGCGACTGCGGCCCTGGCCTCCTCCAACGGCCAGATCCCACTGTGCACGACTAGCTGCCCCGGGGAAACGCTTCAACGTCTCGCTGTGCGGCGTTGTGTTTCCCGCTCTTGTTCGCTGCGCTCACGGGCCGCTCGGGCCACGGTTGTGTTTCCCGCTCTTGTTCGCGGCGCTCACGGGCCGCTCGGGCCGCGGCCTCGCTCGGCGCCTCGCGACGATCCTCATCAACCGCTGCCTATCCGCTCGGCCTCTGGATGCTCAGTCCGGTGGGACCGTCTCGAGGGCGAAGCGCTGTCGCAGCTGGCGACGAACCAGCTTGCCGGTGTCGTTGTACGGCAGCTCGTCGACGAACTCCACGCGGGTCGGGACGCGACTGGACCGCAGCCGGACCCGCACCAACTCCCGGAGGTTTTCGGCGTCCGGCACCGGGGAGCGGGCGATGACACATACCGCAACCTCCTCGCCCCATTCCCGGCTGGGTACGGCGAACGCGGCCGCGTCGATCACGGCGGGATGAGTGAGCAGCACATCCTCTATCTCACCGGGCGACATGTTCTCTCCGCCGCGGATGATGATGTCGTCGTTGCGTCCGTGCACCCACAGGTAGCCGGCCTCGTCTACGTGACCGCTGTCGCGGGTGCAGAACCAGCCGCCGTCGTCGAGCTGCGATCCGTCCTCGGCGTACTCGCCGGCCACCTGCTCGCCCCTCACCCAGATCTCTCCGCCCGCTCCGGTGTCGGCCTCGGCACCGTCGGCGCCCCTCACCGAGACCTCCACCCCCGGCAAGGGCCGGCCCGCCGACGACAGTCTGGCTCTGGTGGCGGGGTCGTCGGAGGATACCGCCCGGCGGTGGTCGTCGGGTCCGAGCACGCACACCGTGGAGCTTGTCTCGGTGAGTCCATAGGCGTGGGAGAAGGCCGCGGCCGGGAACAGTTCCAGCGCCCGCTCCACCACCGCGCGGTGCGACTTGCCCCCGCCGTAGGACACGAAACGGACCGACCCGAGGGTCTCGCCCCGGCGGTCGAGGGCGTCGACGATGCGGGCCAGCATCGTGGGCACGAGCATGGCGTGAGTGACGCCTTGGGAGCGGACCAGGTCGATCCAGGCGTCCGGGTCGAACCTGTTCAGAGGCACGATCCGGCGCCCGGAATAGACCTGCGAGAGCTGCGCCGCCACCGAGGCGATGTGGTAGGGCGGCACGGCCAGGATGTGGGCCTCGTCGGTGCCGGCCGACGCGAACTCGACTGTGCCGAAGATGTAGGACACCAGGTGCCGGTGGCGCAGGACCGCGGACTTGGGCGGCCCGGAGGTGCCGCTGGTGTACAGCAGGGCGGCCGGGGCGTCGGGATCCATGGGCCAATCGCCGGACTGGGCGGGATCCGCGCCGCCGCCAGGATCGTCGAGGAGGGCGTCCCGTTCCACGATCTCCAGCCCGTCGGCCCCTGCCAGCCGGTGCGCGCCGTCGCCGCCCGTCACCGCCAGGGCCGGAGCGGCCCGCTCGGCCAGCTGCCGCAGTTCGTCGTCGGCGAGCCGGTAGTTGATCGGCACATAGGGTACGCCGGCCCAAGCTGCTCCGAAGAGGGTGACGGGCAGGACGGTGCCGGGCTCGTCGCACAGCACCAGCCGCTCGGCCTGCGACGCTCGCAGACGCCCGGCGAGGGCCGCGGCGCTGTCCATCAGGCCACCGCAGGTGACGCCCCCGTCGTGCGGACCCACCGCCACCCGGTCGTCCATGGCGGCGGCCGCCATCTCCAGCAGCATCATTACGTTCATCGCAGCACACCCGGGCGAGCCGACCGCCGTTTGTAGGCCGGTAGGGACATGAGGTGCTGGCTCACCGGCGGCGCGGCCGCTCAGTCCGAGGCAGGCAGCGGCTTCGTCACCTTCACGGCTAGCGGCACGCCGCCGAGGCCAAGAGAGCCTCCGCCGGTTTTGGTGCATAAGACTTCCACCGTCTCGGCGGGGTCGCCGTAACGCTTGCCTAGAAGGGTTCCCTCCGATGCGTCGGCGCTGGGTTCGCCGGTCCGCTCGGCCGAGCCGGCCCGCACCATGAGAGCTCCGCCGCAGGTGAGCTCGGCCGGTCCTGCGCCCTTCACCACGATGACTTCCGTGGCGCACACCGTGCTCTGGAATCGGGCGCCGGGCCGCAGCTCCACCATTTCTCCCTCCTGCGCCGTAGTCGACTTCACGCGGGACCGAATCCGGTTCTCCCCGCGGCCACCCCATTGTGACCTACCGAAGGGCGGCGCCCAACCTCACGCTACCTTCGCTGTCGTGCTCGCAATCGAACCCGCCGGCCTCGGCGACGATGCCTGCGTCAAGGCGTGGGGTGAGTCGGGAGCGATGCACCTGACCGGGCCGGCGTCGGATTCGCCCTCGGTGTCGCCCGCGGGGATTGTGCGCCCCCTGTTCGGCCTGGGCGACGCTCTGGCCTCGGCTACGCGTCGTTTGGGCGCAGAGGTCAAGGTGGATACCTTGGCACTGACTGCTCAGCGGGCCGCCTTCACGGGCTTCGGCCGCGACGGATCTCGCAGCGTTGGCGGGTACTCGCAGATGGTGCGGGCACGGAACGGCTGGGTGGTCTTGAGCCTTCCCAGGCCGTCGGACGTGGACGCGCTGCCCGCGCTAGTGGGTGCGGCGGTGAATCCCGGTGACTGGGACGAGATAGAGAGTCGGATTGCCGCGATGGCCGCAGCCGAGGTGGTGGAGCAGGGATCGGTGCTGGGACTCGCAGTGGCCGCGATCGGCGCCATCCCCGTCCCGCAACGGCCGTGGTCAGTCCAGTGCGAGGGTCCGGGGCGTCCTCGGCGCGACAGGGCGCCGGTGGTCGTGGATCTCACGAGCCTTTGGGCCGGGCCGTTGGCGGGCGCGCTGCTGGCTGAGGCCGGCTGCCGGGTGCTCAAGGTGGAATCGGAGCTTCGGCCCGATGGCGCCCGCCGGGGTCCAGCCGGGTTCTTCGACTTGCTGAACGACTGCAAAGAGCACCTGAGTCTCGCTCTGCCCGAGCGCGAGGCCCTAGACAAACTGCGGGAGTTGATCGCCGGCGCCGATGTGGTGCTGGAGGCCAGCCGGCCCCGCGTCATGCAGCAGTGGGGGATCGACCCCGACGATGTGGTGGCCGCAGGCACGGCTTGGGTGTCGATCACCGGGCACGGACGCCGCGGGCGGCACAGCAACCGGGTCGCCTTCGGCGACGACGCCGCGGCCTCCGGAGGACTGGTGGTGCCGGGCGATCCGCCCATGTTCGTGGGTGACGCCATTGCCGATCCCATCGCCGGTGTGGCCGCAGCGTCGGCGGCGGCACAACTCCTGTCCGAGCGCCGCGCGGCTCTCGTGGATGTCTCGCTCGCAGGCGTGTCCGCCTGGGTCGTCGGCCTCGCCGGCAATGGGATCGAGCGGCCCGTGGTGCGCCAAGGCTCGGGCTGGGCAGTGGAGCTCGCGGCCGGACGGGTCGAGGTGAGGGCGCCCTCGGTGGTGGCAGCCTCCTCTTCGGTTCTGTGAGCAGGTGTGCGGCTGTGGGCGCGGTTCTACTCGCAGAAGGGCTCCGCTACCGTGACTGACATGGCAGGCGCCGCCATTGAGGTTCGTGCGGCAGGCGGATCGGTGTGAGCGACGTTTCCGGCTGGGATGCCACGCTCGCCGATTTCGAACTCCGCAGACAGCAGGCGCAGGCCATGGGGGGCGCGGAGAAGCTGGCCCAGCGCCGGGCCGAGGGGCGTCTCGACGCCCGGGGTCGCATCGACGGGCTGCTCGACGCAGGCTCGTTCACCGAGATCGGCACGTTGGCCGGCCCCGTCCCCGCCGACGCACTGGTGGCTGGCGTGGGGACCATCGACGGGCGTCCCGTGGCGGTGGGCGCGGAGGACTTCACCACCATGGGGGGCTCGATCGGCCCGGCCGCCACCCGCAAGCGATGGCGCATCGCCGACATCTCCGGCCGCGAGCGCGTCCCGTTGGTGATGCTGCTGGAGGGAGCGGGACACCGGCCGCCCATGCCGGGCGATCCCGGTGGGGGCGGGCCCAACGACCTGCAGGCCCAGGCGGCCCTGTCGGGGATCGTGCCCATGGTGTGCGGAGTGATGGGGCCTTCGGCGGGCCACGGCGCCATCACCGCCCTGCTGTGCGACTTCTCGATCATGACAGGTGACGCGGCCATCTTCACGGCCGGTCCTCCGGTGGTGGAGGCGTCGCTGGGGGAGCGGGTCGGCAAGGACGAGCTCGGCGGGCCCGCTGTCGCCGTCGGCGCGGGGACCATTCACAACACCGCCGTCGACGATGAGGACCTGCTGGCCCAGATCCGCTCGTACCTGTCGTACTTTGGATCCTCGGCGTGGGAGCGGCCCCCAGTGGTCGACAGCGGCGACACCGGCCGCCGTCGCATCGATCGCATCGGTGACCTGGTGCCCCGCGACGGCAGGCGGGCCTACGACATGGCTGTGGTGGTGGGTGAGGTGGTGGACCTCGGTGAGACCCTGGAGGTCCAGGGCGGTTTCGGCCGGTCGATCATCTGCGCTCTGGCCCGCGTGAGCGGAGAGCCGGTGGGGATTGTGGCCAACCAGCCCGTCGAGTTGGCCGGCTCGATCGATGTGGCCGCGGCCGACAAGGCCGCCCACTTCATCTCGGTGTGTGACAGCTTCCATGTGCCGCTGGTGTTCCTCGCCGACAATCCCGGCGTGCTGGCCGGCACCGCATCTGAGCGGGCCGGGGTTCTGCGAGCGTCGGCTCGCATGTACGCCGCGCAGACCCGGGCCACCACCGTCAAGATCCACGTCACGCTGCGCAAGGCCTTCGGCTTCGGCAGCTGCGTGATGGCCATGAACCCCCACGACTCCCAGACCCTCAGCTTCGCCTATCCGGGCGCCACGGTGGGAGCCATGGGAGCCGCGGGGGCGGGCCGGGCCGTCGGCGCCGACGAGCGCGCCGAGCGGGACCTGCATCGGGCCGAGGAGGAGTCGGCCTACCGCTCCGCGTCGGCGCTGAGCTTCGACGAGGTGATCGACCCCGGCGACACCCGCAACGCCATCCTCGCGGCCCTCGAAGTGTCGGCCCGGCGCCGCAGCCAGGCCTGCCAGCCCAAGGCCCGCCCCGGTATCACCCCGTAGGCCCGGTCTGTGTAGCCGTTCCGGCCGGCGGGTCGCGTCCCCGTGCCACCCCCTAGCCTGTGTAGCCGTTCCGGTCGGCGGGTCGCGTCCCCGTGCCACCCCCGGGCCTGTGTAGCCGTTCCGGCCGGCGGGCTAGCTGATCAGACGCTCGACTATGTAGTCGATGCAGGCGGTTAGGGCCTCGATGTCTGATGGCTCCACCGCGGGGAACATGCCGATGCGAAGCTGGTTGCGGCCCAGCTTGCGATAGCCGTCGGTGTCGACGATGCCGTGGGCCCTCAGCGCCGCGCTGATCGCGTCGGCGTCCACCCGGTCGTCGAAGTCGATGGTGGCCACCACCCGGCTGCGGGCCGCGGTGTCGGACACGAAGGGTGTGGCGATGTCCGACGCCTCGGCCCAGCCGTAGAGGATGTCGGCGGAGCGGTCGCTGCGGCCCGCAGCCCACTCCAGGCCACCGTTGCCGTTGAGCCAGTCCACCTGCTGCACGGTGAGGAACACCGTGGCCAGCGCGGGAGTGTTGTAGGTCTGGTCCTTGCGAGAGTTGTCCAGCGCCAGCTTGAGATCCAAGGAGGCCGGGGTCCAGCGGCCCGAGGCCGCGAGGCGCTCGATCCTCTCGACGGCGCCGGGCGACATCAGGGTTATCCACAGCCCTCCGTCGCTCGACAGCGCCTTCTGCGGCGCGAAGTAGTAGGCGTCGGACGCGGCCGGGTCGAATCGCAGCCCGCCCGCAGCCGAGGTGGCGTCCACCAGCACCAGTGCATCGTCGTCGCCGTCGGGACGCCGGACGTCGACCATCACTCCGGTGGACGTCTCGTTGTGGGGATAGCAGTAGGCGTCAACCCCGTCGACGGCTTCAAGCGGCGGGCAGGTGCCGAAGTCGCCGACCCGCACCGAGGGCTCGTCGAGATGGGGCGCAGCCGCGGTCACCGCCACGAACTTGGAGCTGAACTCGCCCAGCGACAGGTGGTGGCTGCGCCTCTCGACGAGCCCGAAGCTGGCCGCGTCCCAGAAGGCGGTTGCGCCGCCGTTGCCCAGCACAACCTCGTATCCCTCGGGGGCGCCCAGCAACTCGGCGATCCCGGCTCGCAGCTCGGCCACCACCCGGCGCACTCGGGCCTTGCGGTGGCTGGTGCCGAGATAGTCCACGGCCCGGTCGGCCAGAGCCTGAGCCGCCTCGGGACGGAACTTCGACGGCCCGCAGCCGAAGCGGCCGTCGGAGGGCAGCATCTCCGCCGGGATGGTGATGGAGTCGGGTCGGGCTGGCGCTTGTGTAGGCATCGCCGCGAAGTCTGGCATGGCTCGGGGGCCGATCCACCGACCCCGCCCGCTCGCCCCCATTTCGATGAAGGGCGGCGTGGGTACGCTCGCCGCCATGACCAGTGAACGGATCTCGCGACGGGTCGGTGCCATCGCCCCCTCAGCCACGCTGGCGGTGACGGCCAAGGCCAGAGCGCTACGGGCCGCGGGGGAGCGGGTGATCAGCTTCGGGGCCGGCGAGCCCGACTTCCCCACGCCTGAGCACATCGTGGAGGCGGCCGCGGCCGCGTGCCGCGACACCCAGCACCACAAGTACACGCCGGTGGGCGGGCTCGAGGTGCTGCGCGAGGCGGTGGCGGCCAAGACCCGGCGCGACTCGGGCCTCGAGGTCGACCCGGCCGACGTGCTCATCACCAACGGCGGCAAGCACGCCGTGTACAACGCCATCGCCGCGGTGGTCGACGCAGGCGACGAAGTGCTGCTGCCCACGCCGTACTGGACGACCTACCCCGAGCCGATCGCCCTGTCCGGCGGCACGACCGTGCCGGTGCTGGCCACCGCCGCGACCGGTTTCCGGGTGAGCGTCGACCAGCTGGAGGCGGCTCGCACGCCCCGGACCAAGGCGCTGATCTTCGTGTCGCCGTCCAACCCGACCGGCGCCGTCTACCCCCGCTCGGAGATCGAGCAGATCGGCCGCTGGGCCGCCGAGAACGGCATCTGGGTGCTGACCGACGAGATCTACGAGCACCTCACCTACGGCGACGCCGAGCACCACTCCATTCCGGTAGTGGTGCCCGAACTGGCCGAGCGCTGCATCGTGCTCAACGGTGTGGCCAAGACGTACGCCATGACCGGCTGGCGGGTGGGCTGGATGATCGGGCCGTCCGACGCGGTGGCCGCGGCTCGCAACCTGCAGTCCCACTGCACGTCCAACGTGTGCAACGTGGCCCAGGCCGCGGCCCTGGCCGCAGTGTCGGGCCCGCTCGACGCGGTAGTGGAGATGCGCCGCCACTTCGACCGCCGGCGGTTGACCATGTACCGCCTGCTGAGCGGGATCGACGGGCTGGTGTGCCCCGAGCCCGAGGGTGCCTTCTACGCCTACCCCGATGCCAGCGCCCTGCTGAGCCGCGACTTCGGCGGCACCAGGCCGGCCACTACTCTGGAGCTGGCCGACCTGCTGCTGGAGAGGGCCAAGGTCGCGGTCGTCCCCGGTGAGGCCTTCGGCGCTGGCGGCGGCCTGCGGCTGTCGTTCGCCCTGGGCGACGACGACCTGGGCGAGGGCGTCGGCCGGATGGTCGAGCTGCTGGGCGGAGGCTGATGTCGTCACGTCAAATTGGTGGGACTTCTGTGCCTCTGAGGGCGGATCCGTCACCAATTTCGATCTGGTGGTGCGGGCCGCCGTGAGCAAACCGGAACCGGTGCGATATGGCGAGTGGCCGTCGCCGGTGACGGCGGCGTCACTGGTGCAGGGTGCCGCGGGGATCTCGGAAGTCATCGCCGACCCGGTGCGACCCTGGCTGCTGTGGTGGGCCGAGAGCCGTCCCGATGAGGGCGGTCGGACCGCGGTGATGCGCTGCGACCTGCGCGGCCGCGGGGCTGGGGAGGTCACCCCGGCGGGCGCCAACGTGCGAACCCGTGTGCACGAGTACGGGGGTGGGGCCTGGTGGCCCTTTGACGAGGTGCTCTACTACGTCGAGTTCGGGGACCAGCGGCTCTGGCGGCTCGACAGCCCGGGCGCCGGACCGGTTCCGCTCACCGCCGAGCCGCCCGAGCCGCGAGCGTGGCGATACGCCGACGGCCGGGTCACGCCCGACGGACGCTGGTGTGTGTGCGTGCGGGAGCGCCACGGCACCGGCGGCGAGCCGGCCAACGAGCTGGTGGCGGTGGCCGCTGACGGCTCGCAGCGGGTGGAGACACTGTGGTCGGGCGCCGATTTCGTGATGACGCCGCGGGTGTCGCCCGACGGCTTGATGCTGGCCTGGATCTCCTGGGACCATCCCAACATGCCGTGGGACGTCACCCGGCTGCACGTCCACGAACTCGGTGACGGCGAGCTCGGTTCCGAGGTGCTGATGCTGGGTCGCCGCGGTGACCGCAGCCTATGCGAGCCGGGCTGGGATCCCGGAACGGGCGGCTCGGATCCGAGGCTGCTGGTGTGCAGCGACCACGACGACTGGTGGAGCCTGTACGAGGTGGACCTGGACAACGGGGAACTGCTGCCCGTGGTCGTCGGCGGGTTCGATGTGGCCACCCCGCCGTGGGTGTTCGGGATGCAGCGCTGGGCGGCCGCCGACGGCATGGTTGCCGCCGTTGCCGGACGGCCTGCGGGCGACGAGCTGGCAGTGTCTCAGCCGGCGGACGCCGAGCGCCGCCGGGTCGCGCCAGACGGATCGCGACCGGGCATGGATACGGCGGACGTCTGGAGCGTGGCCGTGGTCGACTCGTCGATGTCTTCGCTGACCATCGCCCGGGATGCTCCCGGCGGCGCTCCGCTCGTGGCTTACGCCGGAGCGGGCTACGCACACGAGACCGAGGTAGCGGCAGTGCGCATTGATGAGGACGGCCACGCTGAACGCAGCTTGGTGCGTCCGGCCCGGGATCTGGGCCTCGACCCGGACCTGCTGGTCGAGCCCGAGGCCATCACCTTCCCGACCGGCCCCGACGACTCGGCCGCGGCCCACGCCCTGTACTACCGGCCCGCCAATCCGGCCTGTGCCGGCCCGCCGGGCGAGCGGCCGCCGCTGCTGGTCATGGCCCACGGTGGCCCGACCAGCGCAGCCCGCCGCCAGATCCAGCTGGGCATCGCCTACTGGACATCGAGGGGGATCGCGGTCGTCGATGTCGACTACCGGGGATCCACCGGCTACGGGCGCCGCTACCGCCGAGCCCTGGACGGCGCTTGGGGCGCCGCCGATGTGGAGGACTGCGTGGCTGCAGCCTGCTTCCTGGCCGGCCGCGGCGACGTCGACCCGCAGCGGCTGATGATCCGGGGCGGCAGCGCCGGCGGCTTCACTGTGCTGGCCGCGCTGGCCCTGCACGACACGTTCGCGGCCGGGGCCAGCCGCTACGGCATCGCCGACCTGGAGGCGCTGGCCGCCGACACCCACAAGTTCGAGTCCCGCTACCTCGATCGCCTCGTCGGCCCCTACCCGGAGGCCAGGGACGTCTACCTCGCCCGCTCTCCGATCCACCACCTCGAAGGATTCGACGCTCCGATGATCGTGCTGCAGGGCGACGAGGACGAGATCGTGCCGCCCGCCCAGGCCGAGATGATCGTCGAGGCGCTTGAGGCCAAGGGCGTGCCGGTGGCCTATCTGCTCTTCGAGGGCGAGCAGCACGGCTTCCGCAGCGCGGACAACATCGTCGCCGCCCTGGAGGCCGAGTTGGCCTTCTTCGGCAGGATCCTCGGCTTCACCCCTGCCGACGACCTCCCCGACCTGCCGATCCGAGGACTTCGGTGACAGCCGCGGGCACGATCGAGGTCCAAGCCGCAATAACATCACCCTTGAGACGTTCGAGCGTTGAGTCTGGTTCCCGGCCGGGCACCTGTTGGCCCGGACCTACCCGGTGGCAGGGCTCAGTCGTCGTCTGCGTCGCCGGCAGAGTCCTCGCCGGCATGGTCGGCGGGAACCTCCGGCGAGTCGGCCTCGACGGCCTCGGACGGGTCGTCGACTGGCTGCCCGTTCTGGGCTGCGGTCTCGGCGATCGTGGGCCACGACGACTCGACGGCCTCGGACTTGCGCCTCTGGCGCATCACCAGCCTGCCCACGCCGACCAGAGCGCCCGCGACGGCACCGAACTTCAGCAGGCGAACAGCTCGGGTCAGCAGGCGCGACATAGCCACAGCCTAACGCCCGGCCAACCGGACGCACGCGGAAGCTACAGATCCAGGGCGGCGAGCCGATCGAGAGTGTGAAGGTCGTTCACGTGCAGGCGCTTCCCCGACACTCGGTGATAGTCCGCGCATTCACCGCCGCGGCAGCTGAGAGTCCACAGTTCGTTGCCGATGACGAAACTGCGTACGATCCTGCTCTGCTCAAACTCCGGCGAGCAGATCCACAGCGTCTCACCGGCGCTCAGGAGGCCGAGGCGGCTGGCAGCCTCGTTGTTGTGGGCTTCGGAATCACACTTGAAGCCGGCCACGCCCTCCTCGCCTGGCTCGCCGATGGGATGCAAGTAGCTGGAGAAGCCCGGAATCTCCAGCTCACCTAAGATAATGGGGTTGGCCGGGTCCGAGAGGTCGATCGTGTAGAACGGGTCGGTCTGGCGGAAGGTGACCACATAGCCCGCGTCGCCGATGAACCGCACCGCCTGCACCTGTTCGCCCTTGCCGATGTGGTCGACCCTGCCGACCTCGACGAGACGGTCTCCGCCGGTGCGCAGCACTCTCACCTGGCTCCGCGAGCCATCGCCCCACGGGCTGCCGACCGTGGTGACGACACGCAGGTGGCCCTCGTGCTCGGAGAGCGTTACAGCTCCAGAGCGGCTAGGCGCTCAAGGGTCTGCAGGTCGTTGGCGTGGAGGCGGGCCTGCCGCGAGCCATCGAAATTACCCCGGCCTTGGAAGCCGAGGGTCCACAGGTCGTCGCCGATCACGATGCTGCGCACGATCACGTTGGGCTCGTCGCTGGGCCAGCAGATGCTGATCGTCTCGTCGGAAGCCAACTCGATGCCGAGCTCTCGGGCCTCGTTGAGCAGTCCGGGCCAGGCCTCGGGCTCGCAGACGAAGCCGGTGATCCCTGCCTCGCCGGGTCCGCAGACGATGACGCTTGTGTACGAGTCCTCGAAAATGAGGTACTCCAGCTCGGTGGAGAAGTCGTCCATGTTGGTGGACGGCAGGTCGGCCTCGGTGAGTTTGCGGCAGTCGGTCTGGCCGGGCTCCTCGCCCTCAACTTCGTGGTCGACCCGACCCACCTCTGCGATAGTGCCGTCGGAGACCCGCAGAACGACCGCTCCCGACCACTCGTTCCACACGTTGACAGGGATGACCGCGAGGCTGTCGGGAGCCCACCACAGGAAGGCCCGGTGGTCCCAGCCGACGTCGTTCCAGCCGTCGGGGGCGGTCCACACGGCCACTTCGCGAGGTGTGGACAGATCGCTGACGTCGAAGAGCGACACCTTGGCCCCGGTGACGCGGCCGTCCTCGTCGGCGTCGGAGCCCACGCCGAGCACCACCGTGTCGCCGATGGGGTGCAGATAGCTGGAGAACCCGGGGATCTTCAGCTCGCCCAGGATGGCGGGGTCGGCCGGGTCGGACAGGTCGATGGTGTAGAAGGGATCGATCTGGCGGAACGTGACCACGTAACCGACATCGCCCACGAAGCGCACCGACTGGACCTGCTCGCCCCGGCCGATATCGCCCACGCTGCCCACCTCGACCATGACAGCGCCGTCGGTGCTCAGCACCCGGACCTGGCTATCGGACTCGTCGCCCCACGGACCGCCGACCGTGGTCACGATCCGCAGGTGGCCGTTGTACTCCGACAGTGAGAACTGGTTGTGGATCACACCCAGGACCTCGCCGGAGGCCTCGTAGGCGGCCTCCTCTCCAGTAATGTCGAAACGGTGGATGCCGGTGCGGCGCCGGCGCCAGGCGTCCTGCCATTCATCGTCCTCATCGAAGGCGTCGGAGTCCACCCAGCGTGTCGTGGCCACATACAGCGACCCGGTCGAGGCGTAGACGGTGTCGCCGGGGGCCATCACCGCGGTGGACTCCGACGGGTCGAAGTCGACTCCGATGGGCACGCTCATCACGGTGGTGACCCCGAAGCCCGAGAACACCGACGGGGCGTGCACATCGCCGCACGGCACGAGCCGCGATCCCGTCGAGCTGTCCGCCGAGCCCAGCGTGTAGTGGGGCAGCCAGTCGTCGAGGGTGGAGTTGAGCACCGCGGCCCGGTTGGCTCGCTCCGCGACATCCTCGGCGTCCTCGTTCTGAGGGAAGACGAACGGGAAGTTCCGCTGTGGGTCGTAGCGCAGGATCACACGGGCGGTGCCGCCGACGCTGCGGGCGCTGATGTAGTTGCCCTGCGCGTTGAGGGTCTCCACGATCCGGGGAGCACGTCCGCTGACGTCGATGCGCTGGAGCACGGTCTCGGAGCCCTCCGGGGCGTCGCTGGTGGAACGGGTGATCAGCAGCAGGCTGTCGCCGTCGATGAACAGCTCCCGACCCCGGCCCTCGACCACGGCGACCGAGCCGACAACGCTTCGGCTGGCCGCATCGACTACCACCAGCCGACCCGACGACAGCGTGAATATCCTGCGGCCGTCGGTCTTGACGATGTCGGCCTCGTCCACCCCGACCTCCTGGACGTTCGTCCCTGAGAAGTCCACGCCCTCTACGGGAGCGGGTGCCGCACTCGGAGCCAGCGTCGGTGCGGGGGCCGCGGCTTCGGCCATCTCGTCGGCGACCATGGCCATCTGCTCTTCGACCATCGGCATGGGACCGAACCAGCCGCCCCGGTCGAAGCCCCACGGCCCGACCCTGGCCGAGTACTCGTCGTGCAGGTAGTCGAGCAGCGTGTCGCAGTCGTCGAAGCGCACCAGCCCCGCGGTGAGGACCAGGTCGTCGGGCCCGAACTCGACCACCGTGCCCTCGTCGTCAGGGCCGAGCTCGACCACCGTGCCCTCGTCGGTGCCAGTGCTCGTGTCAGCCGGCGTGGCGGGATCCGCAGAGCCGGAGACTCCTGGAGCCCCGCGCGGGCTGTCTCCGCTGCAGGACGCAGCCAGGATCAGGGTGCTGATGGCGACGATGAGTGTCTTGCGCATGGAGGCTGGGCCTTTCGTCGCGGCACGCTGGCGGCGCGCCTTACGGTCGAAGGATTGGACGTTGCTGCGGCTGTAGCGGTTCCCGGGTGCGCTCCCATTTTCCTGGAGGCCCCCTGCATCGGTCTCAGCCAGGAGGCCGAGCGGATAGGCGGCAATGCTCTAGATGGCTGTAGGCAGCCAGGGGGTCGAGCGGATAGGCGGCAATCTCTAGGTGGTTGCAGGCAGCCAGGGGAGGCGTCGTCGCTCGTAGTCGTCGATGGCTCCGGTGTGGCGCAGAGTCAGGCCTATGTCGTCGAGTCCTTCGAGGAAGCGCCGCTGGGTGGAGGCTTCCAGCGGGAACTCTGCCTCGAACCCGATGGCCGGAGCCTCCACGCATCGTCGCTCCACATCAACGGTGATCTCGAGATCAGGGTCGGCCTGCACCGCGGCCATCAGCTCGGCGGCGGCGTCGGCTGGGATCTGGGCCGGAACGAGGCCGTTCTTGGTGCAGTTGTTGCGGAAGATGTCGGCGAAGCGGGGGCTGATCACCGCGTCGAAGCCGTACTGCTGGATGGCCCACACCGCGTGCTCCCGTGACGAGCCGGTGCCGAAATTGGTCCCGGCCAGCAGGATGGTCGCGCCCGCATAGCGCTCGTCGTTGAGCACGAAGTCGCGACCGTCGCGCCACTCTGAGAACAGACCATTCTCGAAACCGGTGCGCGACACCCGCTTGAGCCAGTCCGACGGGATTATCTGGTCGGTGTCCACGTCGCTGCGGTCCAGCGGCACCGCGGTGCCGGTCGCCACCCGGATCGCCTTCACGGCTGCAACCCGCCTGCCGCCAGAGGTCGAGCGGATAGGCCGCGATTCATTGAGGGCAGGGGCGCGGAGCGAGGCCGTGGCCCGAGCGGCCCGTGAGCGCAGCGAACAAGAACGGAGAACGTGACGCTGCGCCGCGAGGAGGTGACAGCCTAGCCGCGTGGCCCGTTAGGCCAGGGCGCGATGTCATCACAGGTCCTGTGGCGCGGCGAAGTGCCCGGCGATGGCGGTCGCGGCAGCCACCGCGGGCGACACGAGGTGAGTGCGCCCGCCCCGGCCCTGGCGGCCCTCGAAGTTGCGGTTGGAGGTGCTGGCAGCCCTCTCGCCGGGCGTCAGCTTGTCGGGGTTCATGGCCAGGCACATGGAGCATCCCGGCTCGCGCCAGTCGAATCCGGCCGCCCGGAAGATGTCCGGAAGTCCCTCGGCCTCGGCCTGGGCCTTGACCTGACCCGAGCCTGGGACCACCAGGGTGCGTACCCCTTTGGCCACCCGGCGTCCCGTCACCACCTCGGCCGCGGCCCGCAGGTCCTCGATGCGGCTGTTGGTGCACGAGCCGATGAACACGGTGTCCACCGCGATGTCGCGCATCGGGGACCGGGGGGCCAGACCCATGTAGTCGAGGGCCCGGGCCGCGGCCTCGCGCCGGGCCGGGTCGTCGTAGCTGTCGGGGTCGGGCACGGCGCCGCCCAGCGGCACCGACTGGGCCGGATTGGTTCCCCAGGTCACCATGGGGGAGATGCCGGTGCCGTCGAGGGCCACCTCGACGTCGAAGGAGGCTGCGTCGTCGGTGCGAAGCGTGCCCCAGTCGGCCAGCGCCTCGGCCCAGAGCTCGCCCGACGGAGCCCGCTCGCGGCCCCTCAGGTACTCGAAGGTGGTCTCGTCGGGAGCGATCAGGCCCGCCTTGGCGCCGGCCTCGATGGACATGTTGCACACGGTCATGCGGCCCTCCATCGACAGCGCCTCGATCACCGGCCCGCGGTACTCGATGATGCGGCCGACGCCGCCGGTGGTGCCGATGCGGCCGATGATGGCCAGGATCACGTCCTTGGCGGTGGCGTCGGTCCGCAGGATGCCCTCCACGTTGACGGCCATGGTTCCCGGCCGCATCTGGGGCAGGGTCTGGGTGGCCAGAACGTGCTCCACCTCGCTGGTGCCGATGCCGAAGGCGATGGCGCCGAAGGCGCCGTGGGTGGAGGTGTGGGAGTCGCCGCACACGATGGTCATGCCCGGCTGGGTCAGGCCCTGCTCGGGCCCGATCACGTGGACGATGCCCTGCTTGACATGGCCCATCGGGAAGTTGGTGATACCGAATTGGTCCGTGTTGCGGCGCAGGGTCTCGACCTGGGTGCGGCTCACCTCGTCGGCGATGGGCTTGTCGACGTGCTCGGTCGGGACATTGTGGTCCTCGGTGGCCACGGTCAAGTCCGGTCGGCGCACGCCGCGGCCCGACAGGCGCAGCCCGTCGAAGGCCTGCGGGGAGGTGACCTCGTGCACCAGGTGCAGGTCGATGTAGAGCAGGTCGGGCTCGCCGTCGCCGCCGCGGGCCACGGTGTGGCGGTCCCAGATCTTCTCGCTCAGCGTCTGCGGCTCTGTCACGGCTCCGATCCTAGAGCCGATGGTGCCCGCTGAGCCGTCTCAGCCTGCGTTGGTGAGTCGGGGCCCGAGCGGGGGCGCGCAAGGCGTTTGTGGCGAGTTGCGGCGCGACAATTCGTCAGTTAGCATGAAATGCAGGAAAGATGAGCAGGAGATGAGAGGCTTGGGACACTTCAGAGGCTTGGGACACTTCAGCTGCCCTCTGCGGCTCACGGGCTTGGACGGCCAAGGAACTTTGGACTTGGAGGCGCTGGTCGACACCGGCTCGGCCTATACATTCGTCCCGGCCCTCCTGCTCAAGCAGCTGGGGGTGTCGCCGATCGGCAGCGTCGCCCTGCAGCTGGCCGACGGGCGGCTCGTGCGGTACGACATCGGGCAGGCCTGGGCCTCCGTCAACGGTGAGAGCGTCGTCACGCTGGTGGTGTTCGGCGACGACGACGCCACGATCCTGCTGGGTGCCTACACGCTCGAAGGTCTGCGCCTGGCGCCGGACCCGGTAGCCCAGAGGCTGGTGCCCGCCCCGGTCCAGCCGCTCTAGCCGGTGTGGCTCCGCCTCCGGGTGCGCAGCCGCTTCTCGATGCGGCTCGGTCCAGCGGTCTCAGCCGGTGATTGCCGGGGCTGGCGCGTCGTCGGTGGCCGCGTCCCAGACGATCAGCGTCGCTGCGGCTGCGAGCAGCAGCGCGCCGGCGACCAGTGCGATCCTGGCCCAGCGCAGGGTGCGGGGCGGATCGTTGCTCATGGTGTCTAGGTCACCTTGACGACGGTGATTTTCTGGTGGCCGTCGGGAGAGTCGAACTCGACGGAGTCTCCCTCGGCCGCACCCAGCAGCGCCTCGCCCATCGGCGATCCGGGCGACACCACGACGACATCGTCCTGCCGCTCCTCGATCACCCCGACCAGCAGGCGCTCGGGTTCGTCGTCGCCGTCGTAGAGGACGGTCACCACTGATCCAAGGATCACACCGGCGTCGCCGCCGTTGCCGCTGTCGATGATCTCCGCGTTGGCCAGTAATCGGGTGAGGTGGACGATCCGGCCTTCCATCTTGGCCTGCTCCTCCTTGGCTGCGTGGTAGTCGCCGTTTTCAGACAGGTCGCCCAGTTTGCGGGCGGCCTCGATCTTGTCGGCTATGTCGATGCGGCCCCGCGTGGTGAGGTCCTGCAGCTCGGCGCTGAGCCTTTCGTGAGCGGCTTGCGAGACATGATGAGCGTCGGGCATCGCGCCAATCTACCGGCCGACTCGAAGCCCGGGATAGAGCCGGCCGCGGCCACCGCGAGGCGACCCCTTGCAATCGCCAATCCACCGTCGGGGGTGTATGCTCTGTGATGTGGCCCGCGAGACCGTGATCGTAATTTCTTAGCGCGCGCCACCCCGGCGTGCGCCTACGACCGTCCACCCAGGTGGGCGGTTTCTTTATTGCGGCACGAGAACGCGAGCAGAACAGAACCGACGGCATCAAGAGACGAGCAACCGGCGAGCGATCAGTCATGGCATATCGAGTGGGAGTCATCGGAGGTGACGGCATCGGCCCTGAGGTCGTGGCCGAGGGCCTGAAGGTGATCGCGGCTGCGGGCGTGGAGCTCGACACCAGGCACTACGACCTCGGCGGCGACCGCTACCTGCGGGACGGTACCGTGCTCGACGATGCCACCTTGGAGGAGTGGCGCGGCCTCGACGCGCTCTACATGGGCGCGGTGGGCACTCCGGAGGTGCCGCCCGGCATCATCGAGCGAGGCCTACTGCTCAAGATGCGCTTCGAACTGGACCTCTATATCAACCTGCGGCCCTTCACCGCGCCGGGTCACGACTTCGTGGTGATCCGCGAGAACACCGAGGGAACGTACGCGGGGGAGGGCGGCTTCCTGCGGCGGGGCACTCCGAACGAGATCGCCACCCAGGGATCGATAAACACTCGACACGGCGTGGAGCGGGCCGTGCGCTACGCGTTCGACCTGGCCGTGACCCGGCGCAAGCACGTGACGCTGGTGCACAAGACCAACGTGCTCACCTTCGCCGGCGACCTATGGGAGCGCGCCTTCAACGAGGTCGCGGCCGGGTACCCCGACGTGTCGACGGCCTACAACCACGTCGACGCGGCGTGCATCTATTTCGTGGAGGATCCCGCCCGATACGACGTGATCGTCACCGACAACCTCTTCGGAGACATCCTGACCGACCTCGGCGGCGCGGTGTCGGGCGGCATCGGCCTGGCGCCGACGGCCAACCTGCACCCCGGCCGGGTGTCGATGTTCGAGCCGGTCCACGGTTCGGCCCCCGACATCGTGGGAACGGGCGGGGCCAATCCCGTCGCGGCGGTGCTGTCGGGCGCAATGATGTTGGACCACCTCGGCGAGACCGGGGCCGCAGAACGGATCCGCAAAGCCTGCGACCGACCCGAGTCGCTCACGGGCACCACCAGCGGGATGGGCGACGCCATCGTCGCCCGCCTCGCCGACCAGCCGCTCTGAAGTCGACACACAGAGTGGGCTCACACACACGTACTCACGAAGAGCCACTCACGGAAGGCCGCCTGAGACATGCCGATCACACCCACCAAGCACATCTGGATGAACGGGGAGCTCGTTCCCTGGAACGACGCGAAGATCCACGTGCTGTCGCACTCGTTGCACTACGGGACGGGCGTGTTCGAGGGGATCCGCACCTACGCGACCGACAACGGTCCCGCGGTCTTCCGGCTGACCGACCACATCCAGCGCCTCTACAACTCAGCCAAGATCCTCAACATGGGTATGCCCTACTCGGTGCCCGAGGTCGTGGATGCCTGCAAGCTCGTCGTGCGCGACAGCGGGTTGCCCGAGTGCTATGTGCGCCCCATCGCCTACTACGGCTACGGCGAGATCGGGCTGTCGGTAGCCGACTGCACCACCGAGATCGCCATCGCAGTGTGGCCCTGGGGCGCCTACCTGGGCGACGACGCCCTCACCAAGGGCGTCCGCCTGAAGATCTCGTCGTGGGCCCGCCACGACCACAACATCATGCCGCCCGCCTCCAAGACCACGGGCAACTACGCCAACTCGACGCTGGCCAAGATGGAGGCTCTGCGGGCCGGCTACGACGAGGCCATCATGCTCAATCCGGCCGGGCTGGTGTCGGAGTGCAGCGGCGAGAACATCTTCGCGGGCACTCCCGATCTGCTGGTGACCCCGCCGCTGTCCTCAGGAGCGCTGCCCGGCATCACCCAACACTCAGTGATCTCCATCGCGCGCGACATCGGCATCGACGTGATGATCGGCGATCTGGCCCGCAGCGACCTGTACATCGCGCAGGAGATCTTCGTGTGCGGCACTGCCGCGGAGGTCAGCGCGGTGAACTCGGTGGACGACCGTCCCGTGGAGTGCCCCGGCCCGCGCACGCTGGCGATCGCCGAGGTCTATGCGGACGCGGTGCGGGGTCGCAACGACCGCTACAAGACGTGGAACGAGTACGTCCATGAGTAGCGCCGCCGCAGCCAGACCAGCCGTAGAGATCTACGACACCACCCTGCGCGACGGCACCCAGCTGGAGGGCATCTCGCTCACTGTCGACGACAAGCTGCGCATCGCGGAGCAGCTCGACTATCTCGGAGTCGCCTTCATCGAGGGGGGCTGGCCCGGCGCCAATCCCAAGGACGACGAGTTCTTCGAGCGGGCCCGAACCGAGCTCGATTTGGAGGTCAGCCAGCTCGTCGCCTTCGGCTCCACTCGCCGTGCCCGGGGCAGGGTCGATTCCGACCAGGTTCTGGCCCAGCTGGCCGCCGCGGGCACCTCGGCGGTGTGCATTGTCGGCAAGTGCTGGGACTACCACGTCACCGAGGCGCTGCAGACCACCCTGGATGAGGGCGTGGCCATGGTGGCCGACTCGGTGGAGTTCCTGGTCGCCGCGGGCAAGCGGGTGCTGTTCGACGCTGAGCACTTCTTCGACGGTTTCCGCGGCAACCCCGAGTTCAGCCTGCGGGTGCTGGAGGCCGCGGCCATGGCCGGCGCGTCCACGGTGGTGCTGTGCGACACCAACGGTGGCACGCTGCCCGGTGACATCTCCGAGGCGGTGGTGGCGGTGGTGGCTCACGTGGACTGCGATGTGGGCATCCACCTGCACAACGACACCGGCTGCGGGGTGGCCAACGCGCTGGCCGCGGTGCAAGCCGGGGCGGTGCATGTGCAGGGCACGATCAACGGCTATGGGGAGCGGGTGGGCAACTGCGACCTGGTGCCGATCATCGCCAACCTCGAGTTGAAGATGGGTATGCGGGCGCTGCCCGAGGGTCGCCTGGCCCGGCTGACGTCGGTGTCGCACCACGTGGCCGAGCTGGTCAACCTGCCCATGAACCCGCAGCAGCCCTACGTCGGGGCCAGCGCCTTCGCCCACAAGGCGGGCTTGCACGCCAGCGCTCTGAGCCGCCGCCCCGACGCCTACGAGCACGTGCCGCCGGAGCTCGTCGGCAACGGCACCAGGGTTCTGGTGTCGGAGATGGCGGGCCGCTCCACGCTGGAGATGCGGGCCGCCGAGCTCGGCCTGGACATAGACGGCAAGGTGCTGGGCGACATCATCGACACGCTCAAACGCCTGGAGCACGCCGGGTACCACTTCGAGGCCGCCGACGCCTCGTTGGAGCTTCTGATGCGGGGCGCGGCCGGTTGGGAGCAGGACTTCTTCAAGCTGGAGTCGTTCCGGGTGTCGCTGGACCACCGCTCCGGCACCGGGGCCCGGGCCTGGAACGATGTGTCGGTCGAGGTGGACACCGAGGCCACCGTGAAGGTGTGGGTCGGCAGTGAGCGCCGTGTGGCCGTAGGGGAGGGCAACGGCCCTGTCAACGCCTTGGACACCGCGCTGCGCAACGCCCTGCGCGATGTCTACCCGGCACTGGAGAACATCTCGCTCACCGACTTCAAGGTCCGGGTGCTCGACACCCAGAAGGGCACCGGGGCGGTTACCCGGGTGCTGGTCGACTCCACCGACCGCCGCAGGGTGTGGACCACCATCGGCGTGTCGGAGAACATCATCGAGGCGTCCTGGCAGGCGCTGGCCGACTCGGTGGTGTACGGCCTGCTCCACGCCGACGACTAGTCGCGGTGCGCCGCCGCGCTGTGTCGGCGTCCGGTGTTCGACCGTGTGCCGTTAGAGCTCCACGGCGTCGGAGGGCGCCGGCGCCACAAGCACGATCACATCGCCTATCTGCGACTCGTCAACGGCGAACCAGAAGGCGATGGCGGACCGTGCCTCAGCCTCAATGTCCTCGTAGTGTTTGGTCTGGGCGAACACTGTTGCGAGTTCGTCGATGGTGAGGCCCCACCACCCGCCTCCCGGCTCTGCCCTGACGTGGAAGGTGTCACCCGGACCGGGATGGGTGCCCGGTGCTTCCGCCGAGGTGCTCGTCATGTCCCTCTCCCTGTGTCGGACTGGACGCTCCGCGCCGCCTCCAGGCTAGCAACCTGCGGCCCGTGAGCCGGAAGCTCGCGCTGGCTAGGATGTGCGCTCGTGGCTGCTCCGTCCCATGTCCCGGCCACGGCTGAGGCTCCTTCGAGCTACCGGTCGCCGCCCCGGCGGGACGATCCCTGGATCGCCGACCGGCCCGGGGAAGTGGTGGGAGGCGAGGCCCCGGCAGGTCCGGGGCTCGGCAATCAGGGCCCCGACCAGGGCTATGCGCTCAAGCTGGCGGAGCGCTTCGCCGGTCAGTTGGTGCTGGCGGCCGGCGAACGGGAGGACGATGCGCTGGCCGGATGCGTGGCGGTGGCGCTGCGCCGGGCCTCGCTGTTCGGCCGGGCGCCGGTGATGCACGACTTGCGCCTGGCGCTGGAGCTGTTCGGCTTCATGGACGAGGCCGACGCCGATCTGGTGGCCTGGCGCCGGGCCCGGTTCGCCGGCGCGGCCGGCCACCACGGCTACCACGTCAAGCTGCGCCTGGCCGCGCTAGTACCGGAGGAGACACTGCGCCTCACCCCGGCCGCGGCAGCCGGCGCCCGCGCCAAGAACTGGCGAACCCCGCTAGTGTCCTGAGTCAGGAATTCGTTGAAGATGTGTGGGGGCGAAGTGGAACTTCAAGCACTTTGCCACACTAGAGGTGGATAACTGATTGAAGTTCGACCGACCGAGGCAGTGGTCGCGGTCCCGGCGTCCTGTGAACCTTCCAATTCGCCACGAACTAGCAACTCAGGACACTAGGCCTTTAGAGCAACCCGGCCCGAGGCCCGGACTGCTAGTGGCCCCGATCAGACCTTGATCACGAGTGTCCCGGCTGCTTTGTCGTGCCACCCCTGACGGGCGCGATCCCAAGTCAGGGAGACGTAGACGAGCAAGAACAGAAGGAAGCCGACGAAAGGCACAAGCAGCAGTACTAGAGGGATGATCCATCGACCGATGGACTTTCCCCATCCTGGAGCGAGGCCGTTATCGGCCCGCACTGCCTTGATGTTGGTAGCCATCTTGCCGAGGGTCTGCCCCTTGGTGGCAATGAACGTCACCTCGTAGATGATGCCTACCAATCCGAAGAGTATGGCCGCCACAAAGAAGGCACCGAGCGACAGGGCTGCTTCGTCCTCGGAATCCGCTCCGAAGGCGGCCGCAAGTCCGACCACCGCAAGGATGAGGTATCCGACAGCCATGATGACCCAATCGAGGACTCTGGCTCCGAGCCGAGCTCCGGGACTTGCCAGCTCCACGGTGCCACCGGTGCCAAGCGTGGCCCAGCCGGTCGCGGACTGGGGGGTGTACGACGGCGATTGCGGCGGTGGAGGCGGTTCAGACGACCAACCCGAGTCGTCGGGCGGGGGCGGGGGCATGTCGGACATGGATGGCTCCTTGGGTCTGGCGCCCGCCACGGCTTCGGAGGGCGGTGGAGATGCATCCCAGGAAGGGATGCCCGGCTGGTACCGCGCGAAGCGGTCGGCGGAGCCCTTGCCTCGGTGGCGTTTCGGGCGCTTCGGGCACGATGGCTCCCACGCGGCTCACGGCTGACGGTCGACGGTGACGGTAGCAGAGAGCGCAGCCTCAGGGTCCGAGCACCTCGCCGTCGTGAACGCCCGCATGCACCCGCAAGTCCCGCACTACGAGCGAACGGCAGCCCATCCACCCGTAATCAGCGTCTTGCAGCTTCTTGAACCGGCAGTTTGCAGCAGTTTCAACCAGCAGTCTGCAATGACTTGCATTGCGTCGCATCTGATACATCAATTGAGCGTTGTTTGATGCATTGGAAAGGGCACGAATGATGCATTAGTAGGGCCTTGAACGATACACTGGGCTGCGGTGACAACTGCGCAGACGAGCCATCCGAACGGCCGGTACCTGCCGCGCGTCGTGGACGCCGAAGTGGCCGCCGGGCTGCGGGCGATGCCGGCGGTCGTGCTGGAGGGGCCCCGCGCCTGCGGCAAGACCTCCACCGGACGGGAGCACTCGCACAGCGAGGTGATGTTCGGATCGGACCCCAGCGCCCGGACGGCGGCTCAGGTCGAGCCCGCCGAACTGTTGGCCGGCCCGGAGCCGCGGCTGCTCGACGAGTGGCAGCTCGCCCCGGAAGTCTGGAACCAGGTGAGGGCCGCCTGCGACGAGGGTCGCCGGCCGGGACGGTTCATCCTGACGGGCTCTGCGGTGCCGGCTGACGACATCACCCGCCACAGCGGCGCCGGACGCATCATGCGGATTCGCATGCGACCGATGTCGCTGCACGAGACGGGCTTGTCGACAGGCGAGGTGTCGATGGCGGACCTCTTCAGCGCCGGCACCAGATTCGCCGACCGCCCCGCCGCCGGCCTGCGCGACCTCGTGGAGGCGGCGTGCCGGGGCGGCTGGCCGGGTTGCGCGCCCTTGGACACGGCCGCCGCGCAGGCCTATGCGGCGTCGTACCTGCAAGAGGTCTGCCGGGCCGACATCCCCCTGCTGGACGGCCCGGCGCGCGATCCGGTAGGCGTGGAGCGGCTGTTGCGGTCCCTGGCCCGCAACGTGTCTACCGAGGCATCGCAGCGAACGCTCGCGAGCGATACCGGCGGCGACCATCGGATGGATCCCCGCACCGTGGGTGCCTACCTCGACGCGCTGCGGCGGGTGTTCGTGGTCGAGGACGTGCCCGCGTGGTCGGTGGAGCTGCGCTCGCGCGCTCACCTGCGCCGCGCCGCCAAGCGCCATCTTGCCGACCCGTCGCTCGCGGTAGCCGCGCTGGGTGGCGGCCCGCAGCGGCTCTGGAGCGACCTGTCGACGTTCGGCCTGCTGTTCGAGTCGATGGCCGTGCGCGACCTTCGCGTCTACGCCCAGGCGGCACGTGGACGGATTGCTCACTACCGCGACAGCAGCGGACTCGAGGTGGACGCGATCATCGAGCGAGGCGACGGTGCGTGGATCGCGCTGGAGATCAAATTGGGCGGTGACACTGCCATCGACAGCGCGGCGCGGTCCCTGCTCAAGCTTCGTGACACTGTGGAGGAGCGCCATGTCGGTGCCCCGGCGAACCTGGTCGTGGTGACGGCCACGGGCTACGGCTACCGCCGGGAAGACGACGTGCTGGTGGTTCCCCTGACCGCACTGGGCCCCTGATCGGGCGCGGCCCGGCTGAGCGTCGGCGGGAGGTGTCAGCCGTTTGGCCGTGCCGTGCCCAACACCGGAGCCCGTGAAAGGCGGCGCGGCGCCGTCGGGCAGAAGCCTCGGAGGGCGTCGGTAGTCTCGCGGTATGAGTTCTCCCAGGGTCCGGTTCGCGCCCGCGCCCACGGGGTTCCTGCATGTGGGGAGCGCCCGGACGGCGCTGTTCAACTGGTTGTTCGCCCGGCATCATGGCGGCGAGATGGTGCTGCGGGTAGAGGACACCGACGCCGCGCTGAAGACCCAGGAGTACGTGGACGCCATCATCGAGCCCTTGAGGTGGCTGGGCCTCGACTGGGACTCGGGGCCCTACTTCCAGTCCGAGCGCCGCGAGCTGCACGCCGCCGCCATCGAGCGGTTGCTGGCCAGCGGGCTGGCTTACTACTGCGATCTGACCCGGGCCGAGATCGAAGAGCGGTGCAGTGCGGCCGGACTTCCGGCCGGCTATCACGGCTGGTCCCGTGACCGCGACGTCGCCGACGGCCCGGGCGTGGTGGTGCGGTTCAGATGCCCCGACGACGGCACCACCTTCGTGGACGACATCGTGCGCGGGCAGGTCAGCTTCCCCAACGAGTCGCTGGAGGACTTCGTCATCCGCCGCGGCGACGGCTCGCCCACGTTCCATCTGGCCAACGCGGTCGACGACCATGACATGGCGATCACCCATGTGATCCGGGGCGAGGACCTGCTCAACACCACGCCCCGGGTGCTGCTGCTCTGGCAGGCCCTCGGCTACGGCCCCCCGCCCCAGTACGCCCACCTGCCGCTGCTGGTCAACGCCAAGCGCCAGAAGCTGTCCAAGCGACGCGACGACGTGGCCCTCGACACCTACCGCCGCCGGGGCTATCTGCCCGAGGCCATGGTCAACTACCTGGCCCTGTTGGGATGGGGGCCACCCGACGAGGTGGAGATCCGCCCGCGGGACGAGATCGTCGCCCTGTTCGACCTCGACGCGGTCAAGCCGGCCGCCGCGTTCTTCGATCCGGCCCGTCTCGACCACATCAACTCCGCCTACATCTCCGAGCTCACACCCGAGCAGTTAGCGGATCGAGCCGCGCCGTTCCTCACCGGCCCCGATGCCCCGTGGCCCCCCGAGTGCTACGACCGTGACACTGTGCTGGTGCTCGCCGATGAGATCCAGCAACGGATCGTGCGACTCGGCCAGGCCGCGGGATGGATCGACTGGATCCTGCGACCCGACGTCGACTACGACGAGCGGGCCTGGCGCAAGGCGATGGTCAAGGGTCGGGCCGCCGCACAGGTGCTGGAGGCCGTGGAGGCCCGGCTGGCCGGCGACGACTTCTCCTCCGCCGAGCGCCTGGAGGCCATCGTCATGGGCGTCGGCGACGAGTTGACCGAGAGCACCGGCGCCCGGGTGCGGTCCCAGCCCCCGGTTCGGGTGGCGCTCTCCGGGACCGACGCCGGGCTGCCCCTGTGGGAGCCGATGCGCTTGTTGGGCAAGGCCGAGACGCTGGCGCGCCTTCAGGCAGCCCGGGCTCGGCTCTGACCCTCTCCCAGCCGGCGACACGCGAAGTTGCCAGGCAGCCTTCGACGAGCCGACATCGCTGCGCACGGAACACGCCGGATGCTTTGTAAGTGAAGATCATATGTTGATCGAGAGTTGCAATTGTTTTTCATGTATGATATGTATAATGCTGTTACATCGAAGTCAATAGCCACTCGCCTCGCCCCGGGCGGAGCGCGTGGTCAAGCCTGGGGCCACCCGTCAGCGATGTCAGGTGTTCGCAGAGCCGGTAGGAGGATGACCGTGGTCAAGCGGACAGCATCGAAGAGTGCAGATCAGAAGAGTGCCAACTCGAAGCGCGCCGTGCGACAGGCCGAGAGCCTCGTGGACCGTCGGCGCGCGGCGTGCGAGGCGCTTGCGGAGTTCATCGGCCGCTACCGGGGGTACCCGCTCACCGACTGGCTGATTCAGACGCGCCAAGCTGAGGTTGCGGCCCGTGGTGCGGTGCTCGCCCGGCTCAAGGGAGACGAATAGAGGCGTCGGGCTCCGAGCGACGCGGTGTCGAGTCGTGGCCGCACCGCGGCGGGCGGTCTTCGACGCCTGGCCGATCATCCAGACGGCAGAGGGCATCGAGCCGGTCGTGGAGGCGGTCCACGGTCTATGGGACCCGCTCAGCGCCAATCGATTCGCCATGAGCGTCGTGAACCTCACCGAGGTCTGGCTCGGGGTTGCCGCCTTCGACGGCGTCGCCGAGGCCGAGGCCTTCATGATCAGGCTGGAGCGAAGGGTTGTTCAGTTGCCTGGCGTTGCCACAAGACGCCGATGAGGAACGGGACGGCTCTAGCCGCGAAGTCTGTCGCGGTCTGCCGTGCCCACGCTATGTTGGCCCGACCCGCGGTTTGGCCTTGGCGAAGCGGTCGCCGCGGTATGGGCCGCGGTAGCGGCCATCGCTTCCCCGAGCAAGAGCCATCCGGGGAGTTGTTCCATGCGGTACCCACCCGAGCTTCGCCCATTCCGGGCTGGCCTTCGCCGGTTCGCCACCCGCCGGCTCGCCGCTCCAGTGGCGGCGATGGCCCTGGTTGCGCCCATGCTGGCCCCGCCGGCCGGTGCCCTGGCGCAACACCACGAGCGGCCAGTGTTCCGGCCGCCCGCCGACGCGCCGGTGGCCGACACGTTCCGCCCGCCCGAGAACCCCTACGGTCCCGGAAACCGCGGCGTCGAGTACGACACCGAGCCCGGCGACGTGGTGCGAGCGGCAGCTTCGGGCACCGTCGTGTTCGCGGGCGCGGTGGCGGGAACCCTCCATGTGACCATCGATCACGGGGGTGGCCTGGTCAGCTCGTACTCGTACCTCCAGCGCATCAGCGTGCGGGTCGGCACCGACGTCGCTCAGGGCGCGGTGATCGGCATCACGGGGGATCGACTGCACTTCGGTGTGCGGCTGGACGGGGACTACACCGACCCGGCCAGCTTCATCGGGGTGCGGCGGGTGAGGGTGCGGCTCGTGCCGCTGCGGTCGGGGCGCATGTGAGCCGCGCCGCCGAAAGCCACGGCACGGCTGCGGTCGTGGCGCGCACGAACCGCGGGCCGAGGGTCGGCTCCGGCGGCGCGGTCTCCCTGCGGCCCTCGGTACACTCGCGGGTCGGCCCGTAAGGGTCCGACGGCGTCGAGCGGCGTCGCCGCATCATTTCGCAACCCGCGCCTTCACCCGGTCGTCTAGGCGTCCGGCGCGGGCCACGCAGAACCGGGAGAGCAAACAAGCATGGCTGTCGTCACCATGAAGCAACTGCTGGAGGCCGGGGTCCAATTCGGCCACCAGACCCGCCGATGGAACCCGAAGATGAAGCGCTTCATCCACGGCGACAAGGCCGGCATCCACATAGTCGACCTTCGTCAGACCCTGGCCCATCTCGAGCGCGCCTACGTCTTCATTCGGGACCTCGTCGCCGACGGAGGCATGGTCCTGTTCATCGGCACCAAGAAGCAGGCCCAAGACTCCGTGCAGTCCTACGCCGAGCGCTGCAACATGCCCTACGTCAACGAGCGGTGGCAGGGCGGGATGCTCACAAACTTCCACACCATCGCCAAGCGCATCACCAAGATGAAGCAGTACCAGCGCATGCGCGACTCGGGCGAATTCGAGGCCATGCCCAAGAAGGAGGCATTGCTGCTGGAGCGGGAGCTGACCAAGCTCGAGCGCAACCTGGGCGGCATCCGCGACATGGTGGAGCCCCCCGGAGCGGTGTTCATCCTCGACACCAAGAAGGAGTACATCGCGGTCACCGAGGCCCGCAAGCTCGGTGTGCCCATCGTCGCGGTGGTCGACACCAACTGCGATCCCGACCTCGTGGACTACGCCATTCCCGGCAACGACGACGCCATCAGGTCCGGACGGCTCATGGCCCGAGTGATCTCCGACGCCGTGCTGGAGGGCCGGTTCATACATTCGAAGCGCACCGAGGCCACCAGCGCCGCCCGCGACGCTCTGACCGAGGCGGAGATCGCCGAACAGCAGGCCCGGGCCCGGGCGGAGGCGGCCGCCGAGGCCGCTGAACGAGAGGCTCGCGTGGCCAGGGCCAAAGTGGCTGAGGCTGAGGCGGCCGAGTCGACGGCCGACGGCGGGGCTGACGCTGCCGATGGGGAGGGTCCAGCGGCGGAGGCGGCCGCGGCTGAAGACACTGTGACTGCGGCCGTAGCCGATGATTCCGCCACTGAGGCTGACGCACCGGCCGTAGTCGATGATTCCGCCACTGAGGCTGGCGCACCGGCCGTAGTCGATGATTCCGCCACTGAGGCTGGCGCACCGGCCGTAGTCGATGATTCCGCCACTGAGGCTGGCGCACCGGCCGTAGTCGATGATTCCGCCACTGAGGCTGGCGCACCGGCCGAGGAGACCTGAGATGGCGGTCAGCGCCCGGGACGTCAAGACGCTGCGCGACGCCACCGGCGCGGGGATGATGGATGCCAAGAAGGCTCTGATCGCCGCCGACGGCGACATGGAGGCGGCTCGGCAGATCCTGCGGGAGCAGGGTCTGGCCAGGGCCGATGCCCGGACGGGTCGAGAAAACGATCAAGGCGCGGTAGCGGTGGCTGGCGACGACAAGACCGCAGCAGTGGTGCAACTGAAGTGTGAGACCGATTTCTCGGCCAAGAACGAGAGCTTCGCGTCGCTGGTGCAGACCCTCGCGGAGTCCGTGCTCGACGGCGGCCCCGGCGCGGTCGACGGGCACTCGGCCGAGATCGAGGACCTTAGGCTGGTCTTGAAGGAGAACATCGAAGTCGGGGTGGTTGAACGCCTTCAAGCTGCCGACGGCAGCGTCCTCGACTCGTACCTTCACCGCCAGGACGGCCGAGGCGTGAACGCCGTTGTCGTGGAGGGCAGCGGCGTGGGCGCCGACGCTTTGCACCAGGTGGCGTTGCACATCGCTTTCGCCAAACCGCAGTTCCTGAGCGCCAATCAGATCCCGGCCGGCGAGATCGAGCGGGAGCGGGGCGCGCTGCTGGAGATCACCAAGGCCGAGGGCAAGCCCGAACGGGCTTGGGACAAGATCGTGGACGGAAGGATGCGGGGCTGGTACGCCGAGCGCGTGCTGCTCGACCAGGGTCTGCACGGTGAGAAGACCGCAGTGAAGGACAGCATCGGCGGCGGATCGATCGTCCGGTTCGTGCAGGTCGTGATCGGCGACTGAACATGGACCACCCCGCCGATGCCGCCAACGCCCGAGCACGGCGTTCGGCTCGCTGGAGAAGGGTGCTGCTGAAGCTCTCAGGGGAGGCGTTCGCGGGGGGATCCGAGGGCGGCATAGACGGCGACACCGTGCGCCGCATCGCGGCCGGCATCTCAGAGGCGCACGTCGTCTTCGACGTGGAGATTGCCGTCGTGGTAGGAGGCGGGAACCTCTGGCGGGGGACCCAAGGCGCCGGCGCGGGAATGGACCGGGCTCAGGCCGACTACATGGGGATGCTGGCCACGGTCATGAATGCCCTGGCTCTCCAGGACACTCTTGAGCAACTGGGCCAGCCGACGCGGGTGCAAAGCGCGATCCACATGGCGCAGATCGCCGAGCCCTATATCCGCCGCCGGGCCATCCGCCACCTCGAGAAGGGCCGTGTGGTCATCTTTGCCGGTGGCACCGGCAACCCCTTCTTCACGACCGACACCACCGCGGCTCTGCGGGCCGCCGAAGTGGAGGCTGAAGTGGTGCTCAAGGGCACCCACGGCGGGGTGGACGGCATCTACACGGCGGATCCTGAGGTCGATTCCGGAGCCATGCGGCTTGAACGCGTCACGTATCTCGAGGTGCTCAACCGGGGGCTGGAGGTGATGGACGCCACGGCCATCACGCTGTGCATGGACAACAGCCTCCCGATCGTGGTCTTCGACCTGATGGAACCCCACAATTTTCAATCCCTGCTCGATGGCGCTCAGGTGGGTACGCTCGTTGCACACAAGGAGCGCAGCCCATGAGCGAGGAGCTGATCGGCATGGTGCTCGCCGACGCGGGCGAGCGAATGGACGAAGCTGTCGCCGCGGCTAGGCGCGAGTTCTCCAGCGTCCGCACCGGCAGGGCCAGTTCGGCGCTTCTGGAGCGTGTCCCGGTGGACGCCTACAGCGTGAAGATGGCCATGAGGGAACTGGTCAGCTTCGCCATCCCCGAGGCCAGCCAGCTGATCATCACCCCTCATGATCCCGCCAACATCACGGCCATCGAGCGTGCCATCCAGCAGGCCCAACTCGGGCTGGTCCCCAGCAGTGACGGCCGGGTCATCCGCTTGTCTTTCCCACCGCTGACAGAAGAGCGGCGTAAGGACCTGGCCAGGCTTGTGGGCTCGATGGCGGAAGATTCCCGCAACCGAGTGCGCGGCCTGCGCCGCCAAGCCCGCAAGGATCTCGAAGATGTAGAAAAGGAAGGCGGGGTGTCTGCCGACGCCGTGGCGCGCGCTGGCGAGCAGATCGACAGCATCACCCGCGCCCACGAGAAACAGATCGACGAGGCCCTGGCAAGCAAAGAGGACGAATTGCTCGAGGTGTGAACGCGGGCAGCGCCCGGGTCCACAGCCGGCGAGCCGGAAGGAGCGATGTAGTGAGCGACCAGGACGACTTCGGAGAAGTCGACTCCACCGAGAGTGATGTGCTCGACGACGATACGGGCGTTGTTGCCGGACGGTCAGTGTTCGGCGACGAGCATGGCGAGCCTGCTTGGGGCGAACCGGATATCACCGGGTCGTCGCCGTTGACCGCGTCGGAGCCGAGGCTGCAGGAGGCCGACCCCCAGGATTTGGGAGTGTGGACCGACCACACCGCCGCACCCCAGTGGGAGGAACCTGAGGACGCCTTGCCACCCATCGAGCCTCAGGAGCCGGTAGGCGCCGCTCTGGGCGACGAGGACTTCTTCGGCTACGAGGATCAGGCGGTGTACTCAGGGGTGCCGGGAACTGGCCCGGCGCCCGTGGTCGCGGCCGAACGGGACATGCCGATGGCTGTTCTTGTGGGCGTCTTCCTGTCGGCGGTGATCCTCGTGGCCTTGCAGGTAGGTCCGGCGTTGGCGCTGGTCGTGGCCACTGTGGTGCTCGGCCTAGCTGCGGTGGAGCTGCTCAGCGCGGTGCGGGTTGCTGGGTACCAGCCGGCCGTGGTGCTCGGGCTGGCCGGGGTGGTGACCATGCCCCTTGCGGCGTACTGGCGCGGCATGGACGCGATCGCGGTCGTGCTGGTGCTGACCGTGCTGTTCGGGGCGTTGTGGTATCTGACAGGGGTCGGCGTCGAAGGACCGATGCGAGGTCTGGCGGTGACGGTGTTCGCCGTGGCCTACATCGGAGCGCTCGGCGCGCACGCGGCGTTGATTCTGAAGATCCCGATCCACGGCACCGGGCTGCTCACGGTGGCCATCGTGCTGACCGTCGCGCACGATGTGAGCGCGATGGCGGTGGGCAGGGCTGCAGGTCGCACCCCGCTGTCCAAGGCCAGCCCGAACAAGACCCTCGAGGGACTCGTGGGCGGAGCCGTCGTCACCATCGCGGTTGGCGTGATCATGGGACTGGCGGGAATGCCCGCGCCCGTGGCCGCCCATCCAGGAAGCTTCTTGGACGTGGTCCTGCTGTCGGTGGTGGTGGCAGTGGCCGCGCCCATCGGCGACCTGGCCGAGTCCATGCTCAAGCGCGACCTAGACATCAAGGACATGGGCTCGCTGCTTCCCGGCCACGGCGGAATCCTCGACCGCTTCGACGCGATGCTGTTCTCGCTGCCTGCCACCTATTACGTGGCGCTGATGACCGGCATCATCTGAGGGCCGGGACGGTCTGAATGAGCGGGATGATCCGATGATCGGGGTGGTCTGACCTTGGCGTCATCGGTCGCCGTTCTCGGCTCGACCGGATCGATCGGAACCCAAACGCTCGACATCATCCAGGCCCGGCCTGACCGGTACCGGGTGGTCGCCTTGGGCGCGGCCCGCTCGGTAGACTTGCTCGCTGAGCAGGCGCAGCGCTTCCGCCCCGACATGGTGGCGATCGCCGACGCCTCGCGGGCTCCGGCCCTGGCCGAGCGGTTGCCCGGCGACGTGGAGATGCTTGCCGGCCCCGGCGCCATGGCTGCCGCCGCGTCCACGGCCGACACAGTCATCAACGGGGTGGTCGGGTTCGCGGGGCTGCCGGTCACTCTGGCCGCTCTGGAGGCCGGCAAGCGGCTCGGACTGGCCAACAAGGAGTCGCTCATCGCAGCTGGTCCGGTAGTGCAGAGGGCACGGGCCGCGGCCGGATCGGAGATCATTCCCGTCGACTCCGAGCACTGCGCCGTCCACCAGTGCCTGCGGGCCAACGAGAACCCAGGGAGCGTGTCCTCCATCGTCCTGACCGCGAGCGGAGGACCCTTCCGGGGCCGCGGCCGGACTGAACTCGAAGAGGTCACCGTGGCCGATGCGCTTGCTCATCCCACCTGGCAGATGGGCCCCAAGATCACGATCGATTCCAGCACCCTGATGAACAAGGGCCTCGAGGTCATCGAGGCGCACGAGCTCTTCGGGGTCGACTACGACCAGATCGACGTCGTGGTGCATCCGCAGTCGATCGTCCATTCCATGGTCACCTACTGCGACGGAGCGACCGTGGCCCAACTGTCGAAGCCCGACATGAGGCTCTGCATCGGGTATGCGCTCGCCTACCCCGACCGCCTCGACCTGGCCTTCGGCGCCATCGACTGGGATGAGCTTGGCCGCCTGGACTTCGAGCCGCCGGACCGCAGCGCCTTCGGCTGCATCGACTTGGCCTATGACGCCGGCCGGGCCTCGGAGACCGCTCCGGCCTGGCTCAACGCCGCCAATGAAGTCGCCGTGCAGGCCTTTCTCGACGGCCGGATCCGCTGGGTGGACATCGCTTACCTGCTGGAGGAGGCTCTCGGACTGTGGCCCGGCGACAAGGCCGCCGACGTCGAAGCGGTCCTGACCGCCGACCGCGAGGCCCGTCGAGTGGCTGCGAGCCTTGTGGAGCGGCGCGAGGCCGCGTGACACGGGAGCGCTTATCCGCTCGGCCTCTGACCGATCGCGGCGGCCTCGCCGGCCTCATCGGGCTGCTCGTGCTCATAGGGGTGTTCGCCGGCACGAGTTGGGTGGTGATCATCCTCTTGCTGGTGGCCATGCTGTTCATGCACGAGCTCGGCCACTACCTCACCGCCCGGTGGACCGGCATGAAGGTCACCGAGTTCTTCATCGGGTTCGGCCCGCGCCTCTGGTCGTTCCGCCGCGGCGAGACGGAGTACGGAGTCAAGGCCATATGGGTGGGCGCGTATGTGCGCATCGTCGGAATGAACAACCTCGACGAGGTGGCGCCGGGCGACGAGCCTCGCAGCTTCCGGCAGCAGAGCTATCCCCGGAAGCTGCTAGTGCTGACGGCGGGGTCCGGCATGCACTTCGTCATCATGGTGGTGCTGCTGTTCGTGGTGCTCTTGGGTGATGGCAGGATCGTGAGCGGCGGGTCCGATGTCGACGCGGTCGAGAGCTGGACGCTGGCCACGGTCTCACCCGACAGCGCGGCCGCCGCGGCCGGGCTGCAGCCGGGCGACGAGCTGATCTCGGTTGCGGGAGTGGGCCGCACCACCTTCGCCGACTTCTCGCGTCAGGTCCAGCAACTGCCGGGGACCGAAGTGGAGGTGGTCTATCTTCGCGACGGCGAGATCAACACGGCCGTGACCCGGGTGGGGGAGCGGCTCACCGCCGCGGGCGCGGCCGGAATTGTGGGGCTCATCGAAGGAGACCGCATCCTTGCTGTGGAGGGCCTTGAATCCGTGGGCGCCCCCACGTACGTGCAGGTGGCCGAGTACGGGCGCGACCGGATCGACGAGCCCCTCGACATGACCATCGTCGACACCCGAACGGGAAGGCCAGCCGTTGTGGAGGGGGCGATGATCACCGATCTGATCAACTCCTCAGCCGCGGTCAGAGGGTTCTTCGGGGTGTCGGCCGACTACCGCGCCGACGGACTCGGAGTGGTGCAGGCCACCGGCGAGTCTCTGCGACTGTCCGCTTTGACCGTGCGCGACGTGGTCTTTGCCATCCCGACCATTGTGACCGACGGATTCGGAGGCACTCTGGACGGGCTGCGGGGCGACGAGCAGGCTGCCGGCAGCGCGCAGATGGCCCGCGAGATCGAGTTGCGGCGTCTCGACACATCGCATCCGGATGAGAACCGGATCCTGTCGATCTACGGCGTGGCCCGGATCGGTGCCGAGGCAGCTTCCGACGGCGCAACCGAGGTGCTCATACTGCTGGTGTACGTGAACGCCTTCATCGGGGTGTTCAACCTGTTGCCGCTGCTGCCCCTCGACGGGGGCCATGTGGCTGTGGTCACATACGAGCGGATCCGCTCGATCGGGGGACGCTCCCACCGAGTGGACGCGGCCCGGCTCCTGCCGCTCACGTACGCGGTCGTGGCCCTCCTGCTGTTGGTTGGCGGCGTGGCGCTGGTGCGCGACATTCTCGACCCCGTCAGCTTCGGCTAGACCCCATCGAGCGCTTCACCAGATTCGGATAGACTCGCCATCGTGAAGGTCACGGCACAATTTCCGCGGCGAGACACTCGACAGATCATGGTCGGAACGGTCCCGGTCGGCGGTGGCGCGCCGGTGACCGTGCAGTCGATGACGGTCACCAAGACGGCTGACTACGAGGCCACTCTCCAGCAGATCTACGCGCTGGCAGCCGCAGGCGCCGACATCGTGCGCTGCACCTGCAACAAGCCCGAGGCCGCGGAGGGTCTTGCCCGCATCGTGCCGCGCTCGCCGGTGCCGATCGTCGCCGACATCCACAACAACTATCGGATGGCGCTGGCCGCGCTGGAGGCTGGGGTGCACTGCCTGCGCCTGAACCCCGGCAACATCCGCAGGCCCGAGCACATCAAAGCCGTGGCCCGGGAGTGCAGGGACCGCGGCGTGCCGATCCGCATCGGAGTCAACGGAGGGTCGCTCGATCCCGACCTGTACGACTCCGAACTGGGAGTGACGCCCGAGGCGATGGTGGCCTCCGCGATGCGCGAGCTCGCCTACTTCGACGATGTCGGGTTCGACCGGGTGAAGATCTCGGTGAAGGCGTCGAGCGTTCCGCTCATGATCGAGGCGTACCGGCAGCTCGCCGACGCGACAGACCATCCACTGCACCTCGGGGTGACCGAGGCCGGACCCCCGCCTGCCGGGACCATCAAGTCGACAGCCGGAATAGCCTCTCTGCTCACCGAGGGCATCGGTGACACGATCCGTTATTCGCTGACCACCGATCCGGTTGAGGAGGCTCGGGCCGGCCGGCAGTTGCTGGAGGCGCTCGGCCTGCGTGAGCGCCGCAACGTTGACCTGATCGCCTGCCCCAGCTGCGGGCGGGCCGAGGTGGACGTGTTCGGGGTGGCCCAGCGGGCCATGGAGGCCTTCGGCGAGCGTCGCATACCGCTTCAGGTGGCCGTGATGGGCTGTGTCGTGAACGGTCCAGGCGAAGCCCGTCACGCCGACCTCGGCATCGCCGCAGGGAACCGCCGGGGACACCTGTTCGTGAAGGGCGAGAACGTGGCGGTGGTGGCCGAGGACGCGATGGTGGACGCTCTGGTCGAATGGGCCGAGTTCATCTGTGAGCACGGCTCCGAGGCCGCACTCGAGCGGGCCAAGGAGACGCGTGCCTCAGCTAGGCGTGCGGCCGAGGAGGATCGCCGCCGCAACCTCGATGAGCTCGGTGACGATGCCAACAACTCAGAGGCCGTGGTGGCGGGCATCCGGCGCAAGGGGGGCCTCTCGAACCCGTAGAACGGGTATACTGGCGGCACGTTCGATTCTTCGGAAGCGGCGTGGGCTCGTGCCCACGCCGTTGCCGGTTCGGGGCACCAACCCGAGCAAACTCGAGAGCAGAATTCCAGGGAATATCATGGCGATCGTCGATCGCGTCCGCGAACTCGTTGCCCCGATGGCAGAGGCCGCCTCGGTGGATCTGTATGACGTCGAGCATCACGGCGGCACGGTCCGGATCCTCGTCGACACCGACGGTGGCATTGAGCTCGATGCCATCGCCCGGCTGTCGCGGTCGGTGAGCCGTGCCCTCGATGAGCACGATCTCATACCGGGCCGGTACACGCTGGAGGTCTCGAGCCCCGGCTTGGAGCGTCCATTGCGCACCCCCGAGCACTTTCGCCGTGCTACCGGATCTGAAGTGAGGGTGAAGACCCTCGCCGGCTTCGACGGGCCGCGCCGGCTGACGGGAACATTGGAGGCGGTGGCCGACGACGGCGTCGAGCTGCGCAGCAGCGACGGCGAGTTGTGCCGCATCGCCTTCGAGCAGTTGGCATCGGCCCGCACAGTCTTCGATTGGGGACCGGGCCGGCACCAACCAAACCAGCCCCAGGGACGAGATCACAGGGAGGCGAAGCGATGAACGCAGAGATGATGGAGGCGCTCCAGGCGATGGCGGCCGAGCGGGGGATAACGGTCGATGCGCTGTTTGCGGCCCTGGCCGACGCCTTGGAGTCCGCCTACAAGCGAATGCCCGACGCCAAGGAGTATGCCTGGGTCACGATTGATCCCTCCACTATGGAGTTCCACGTGCTGGCCCAGGATCTGGATGAGGACGGCAACCCGGTCGGCGAGGAGTACGAGGTGACTCCGGACAACTTCGGGCGCATCGCCGCGCAGACTGCCCGCCAGGTCATGACCCAGCGCATCCGCGAGGCGGAGCGGGAGCTGAAGTATGAGGAGTACGCGGGCCGTGAGGGAGACATCGTCACGGGCATGATCCAGCAGACCGACGCGCGCTACACCCTGCTCGATCTAGGCCGGGTCGAGGCACTGCTGCCCCAGGCAGAGCAGGTTCCCTACGAACGTCCCGACTCCAACACTCGGCTGAAGGCCTACATCGTCGAGGTTCGCAAGACGGCAAAGGGCCCCCAGATCGTGGTGAGCCGAACCCATCCCGGTCTGGTGAAGCGGCTCTTCGAGTTGGAGGTGCCCGAGATCGCTGACGGGATCGTAGAGATCAAGGCATGCGCACGCGAACCGGGCCACCGCACCAAGATCGCGGTGTTCTCGAACGACCCGAACGTCGATCCGGTGGGTGCGTGCGTGGGGGCTCGGGGAGCGAGGGTGCGCCAGGTCGTCAACGAGTTGCGAGGCGAGAAGATCGACATCGTGCCGTTCAGCAGCGAGCTCGAGGAGTTCGTGATCAAGGCGTTGTCACCGGCCAGGATCAAGGAGGTCCGCCCCAACGAGCTGACCGGAGACTGCGACGTGATCGTCCCCGACTACCAGCTGTCGCTCGCCATTGGCAAGGAGGGCCAGAACGCTCGCCTGGCCAGCCGGCTGACCGGCTGGGGCATCAATATCAAGAGCGAGTCCCAGCTGGCCGAGGAGGCGGCTTACGGCGAGGTGGAATGGGCGGAGGGAGAGTGGATCATCGATCCCGAGACAGGAGAGCAACTGTGGCGGCCGGCTGACGGCGGCGAGGCGGTCAGCGCTGAGGCGTGGGCCGCAGCCATGGCGCAGGACGAGGTCGAGGACTCCAACTCGGAGGAAGTCACCCCCGCGGCGGAGCAGGCGGAGAGCAGCTGAGCCCGATCCGCACCTGTATCGGCTGCCGCACCCGCCGCCCGGGTGCGGAGATGCGGCGCGTGGGCGTGGGCCCGGACGGCGCGCTGGTTGTCGGGCCAGGCCCTGGGCGGGGCGCCTGGCTGTGCCAGGACATGGCCTGCTTCGACTCGGCCGAGCGCCGGCGAGCCTTCGGACGGGCCTTGCGGGCTGATGTGAAGCCGAGCGAGATCGCTAGGCTTCGGGAAGCGTGGCCGTCGCGCCCGGGGAGCGCTCCCGGGCCGAGTGGCCGCGCTGGCCGGTCCTGAAGGGGGCAAGCGTTGCCAGGCAAGATCCGCGTCCATGAGCTCGCCAAAGAGCTCGGGTTGTCAAATCAGGAGACGCTCGATCTTTGCGTCGCGCTCAGCATCGGAGTGAAGTCGCATTCCTCGAGCATTGTCGAGGCCCAGGCTGACCGCGTCCGGCGAAGGGCGGAACGCGACGGCCTGTTGAAGCCTCCTCCGCCTCCTCCGCCCCCGCCCCCTCCACCCCCGGTCGAAGTCGTGGAGCCGGAGACTAAGAAACCGCAAGCCACCAAGCCGGTCGCCACCAAGCCGGTCGCCACCAAGCCGGTCGCCACCAAGCCGGTCGCCACCAAGCCGGTCGCCACCAAGCCGGTCGCCACCAAGCCGGTCGCCACCAAGCCGCAAGCCACCAAGCCGCAAGCCACCAAGCCGCAAGCCACCAAGCCGCAAGCCACCAAGCCGCAAGCCACCAAGCCGCAAGCCACCAAGCCGCAAGCCACCAAGCCGCAAGCCACCAAGCCGCAAGCCACCAAGCCGCAAGCCACCAAGCCGCAAGCCACCAAGCCGCAAGCCACCAAGCCGGTCGCGGAGGCTGCCCGTTCCGAGCCCACCGCCGCCCCTGCGAAGCCCGCCCCTGCGAAGCCCGCCCCTGCGAAGCCCGCCCCTGCGAAGCCCGCCGCTGAGGTGCCCGACTCCCGGATGCCGCTGCCGGACGCGCCAGACTCGGCGACCGCACCGCCCGTCGCGGCGAGATTGCAGGTGGATGAACCCGCCGCGGCGAAGCCCAAGGTGACGATCTCCTCCAGCGGTAGCGTCGCTCCGGCCAAAAGAACCACAAGAGACGAGCCCCAGCCGGTGTCGGAGGAGCAGGCGCCGCCGAAGCCGGCAGGCCGAAGAGTGCAGGCCAGCGCAGCTCCGACCCGCCCCCTAAAAGCCGGAAGCCCGCCGGTGTCACGGTCTGGCAAGCCGATCCCTCCGCCTCCTCCGCCTCGCCGCCTCCGGCCTCCGGCCCCTCAGGGCGCCCCCGGCCGTGGTGCTGCGGCCGCCCCTGAACGCCGGCCGGCCGGTCCTGGCGCACGCCCGTCGGGCCCCCGGCCTCCCGCTGATCGACCGGCTGGCCCTCGCCGGGGCGCGCCTTCGGGAGGTCCTCGCTCGCTCGGCGGGGCCCGTCCTGCGATGCCCGGACCTCCGGGCCGGCCTGCGGGCAGAGGCGCTCCCGGCGGTGCCCAGCGGCGTCCGCCCCGACGCAAGAGCCGCAGGCGCCGCGTGCGTGAGGAACTCCAGCCGATGGATGTCCCGACGTACACGCCGCGCCACGCAGCCGTGCCCGAGGGCGTGGTTGTGGTGGAGCGGGCCTCGGCCGCCCAGGACTTCGGCCCCAAGCTCAATCGCACCGCCGCCGACGTGGTCCGCTTCCTGATGCAGCACGGCGAGATGGTCACGGCCACGCAGTCGCTCAGTGACGAGATGATGGAACTCTTCGCGGCGGAGATCGGCGCCGAGATGCGTCTCGTCGATCCGGGCGAGGAGCAGGAGGCTGAACTCCGCAAGCTCCTTGGGATCGACGGTGACGAGGCCGGCGGCGGAAGCGAAGCCCCTCTACGGCCTCCTGTGGTCACCGTCATGGGCCATGTGGACCACGGCAAGACGCTGCTGCTGGACCGTATCCGCAACGCCAACGTGGTTGATGGCGAGGCGGGCGGGATCACGCAGCACATCGGCGCCTATCAGGTCGAGCGCAATGATCGGACGCTCACATTCATAGACACGCCGGGCCACGAAGCGTTCACCGCCATGCGGGCCCGGGGAGCAAGCGCCACAGACATCGTGGTGCTGGTCGTGGCCGCCGACGACGGCGTGATGCCCCAGACGATCGAAGCCATCAACCACGCCAAGGCGGCAGGCGTTCCCATCGTGGTGGCGGTCAACAAGATCGACCGTCCCAACGCGGATCCACAGAGGACGGTCGCCGGAGTGGCCGAGCAGGGGCTGGTTCCGGAGTCCTGGGGCGGAGAGACGATCTACTGCGAGATTTCGGCACTGACCGGCGAGGGGATCGAGGACCTGCTGGACCAGGTACTGCTGGTAGCTGAGGTCGAGGATCTGCGGGCCTCGCCCGAGGGTCGAGCAGGCGGGGTTGTGCTCGAGTCGAACCTCGACATCGGGCGGGGCCCCGTGGCCACCGTGCTGGTGCAGCGGGGCACGCTGCGCATAGGCGATCCGGTGGTCGCAGGGGCGTCGTGGGGACGTATCCGGGCTCTGCTCGACGACCGGGGCGAGGGCGTCACCGCGGCTGCTCCGTCGACCCCGATCCAGGTTCTGGGCTTGTCGGAGGTTGCCATCGCGGGCGACGCCTTCGCGGTGGCCCCCAACGAGAAGGTCGCCGGGCGGGTTGCCGACACCCGTGAGCACTGGCAGCGCTTGTCGAGCCTGGGCCGCGAGGCTCACGCCCTGTCCGGCGGGGCCAAGCTCGAAGATCTGTTCACCCGGATCCGGCGCGGCGAGACTGCAACCCTCAACGCGATCGTGAAAGCCGACGTGAATGGCTCGCTCGAAGCGGTCACCGGGAGCCTCCGCAAGCTGGAGACCGGCGATGTCCGCATCGCTATCGTGCATCGCGGCGTCGGGGGCATCACCGAGAACGACATCCAGCTCGCATCCGCCTCGAACGCGACCATCATCGGGTTCAACGTTCGGCCCGACCGCAAGGCCCGCGAGGCCGCCGATGCCGAGAACGTCGAGATCCGCACCTATGAGATCATCTACAAGCTGCTCGAGGACGTGTCGTCGGCCATGGTCGGGATGCTCGCCCCCGACATCGAGGAGATCGTGACCGGCGACGCCGAGGTACGTCAGGTCTTCCGCATCCCCCGGGTCGGGGCGGTGGCAGGCTGCTACGTGCAGAACGGCACGATCACCCGGGGATCGAAGGTGAGGTTCCTGCGCGACGGGGCGATCATCTGGAAGGGGACCATCACGTCGCTCAAGCGCTTCACCGACGATGTCCGCGAGGTTCACTCCGGCTTTGAGTGCGGCATAGGCCTGAGCAACTTCCAGGACCTCAAGGCGGGCGACATCATCGAGACCTTCGAAGAGCGAGAGGTGGCCCGAACCCTCGAAGGGTGAGGGTCCGGCATCCGGCCCGCAACAACCGATGACACGACGAACCCGATGACACCGCGGCACCGATGACACGACGAACGCGATGACACCGCGGCACCGATGACACGACGAACGCGATGACACGACGAACGCGATGACACCGCGGCACCGATGACACGACGAACCCGACGCTTGCATCCCGACCCTCGGGCCGGCCATCGCACCGCCCGGGTGGGCGAGCTCATCAGGCGCATAGTCGCCGAGTCCATGGAGCAGCTGGATGACGACCGTCTGGCCATGGTGTCCGTGACGGGCGTGGACGTGGACCGGGACCTGCACCGAGCCGTTGTGTGGTTCACCTCGCTCGGCGATACCGAAGAGGGCGATGTCGGCATTGCCGAGGCCTTCGAGGAGCACGCCAGCAGGCTGCGACGCAGCGTTGGGGATCAGACTCGGTTGCGACGCACGCCGGAGTTGGTGTTCCGTCCGGACACTGTGCTGCGCTCAGCCGAGCGCATCGAGAGGCTCCTCGACGAGATGGCCGGTGACCCGGATCCCGATAGCTGATGTCCCTCGGAGCGAGCGCGGGTGGGACTCACCTCCTCGCGGTGCAAATTCGTATTCCCCGCTCTTGTTCGCTGCGCTCACGGGCCGCTCGGGCCACGGCCTCGCTCAGCGCCCCTGCAAGTCCTCGATGACTCGCCGCCTATCCGCTCGGCCTCTGGACGGGGTCGCGGTCATCGACAAGCCCGCGGGGTGGACGAGCCACGACGTGGTGGCCAAGGCGAGGGGGGTGTTAGGCACCCGAAAGGTGGGCCACAGCGGAACGCTCGATCCTGACGCCACCGGGGTGCTGGTGCTCGGCGTGGGCAGGGCCACACGGCTGCTGCGGTATGTCACCGAGCTTCCCAAGAGCTACGAAGCGGAGATAGTGCTCGGAACCGAGACCGACACCCTCGACTCGGCGGGACGGGTGACGGCGCGCCACGACATGGCCGGGGTGAGCGAGCAGCAGGCGCGCCAGGCTGCCGCGGCCCTGACTGGCGCCATCCTCCAGGTGCCGCCCATGGTCTCGGCGGTGAAGGTGGGAGGGAGAAGGCTTCACGCCCTCGCCCGCGCCGGCGTGGAAGTGGAGCGCGAAGCGCGACCGGTCACCGTCTATCGCTTCGACGTCGCCGGTGTGCCCGGCTGCGAGGGTGTGCTGCGCGCCGTGGTCGACTGCTCGTCGGGCACCTACGTGCGAGCGCTCGCCGCGGATCTGGGCCGGGCGCTCGGCGGAGGCGCCCACCTGCGGATGCTGCGCCGCACTGCGGTGGGGAGTTTCGGGCTCGCCGGCGCCCGCTCGGTGGAGTCGGCTGAGGTCCTGCCGATGTCTCGGGCCGTCAAGCACCTCGCGGGCGTGCGGGTGGACCCGATGGTGGCGGCCGAGGTGGCCAATGGTCGGGTGCTGGACCTCGTCCGCCTTGGTGTTGCCGACGCCCTGGAGGGGGGAACTGCGCCCGGGCCCTGGGCCGTCCACGACTCCGAAGGCGAACTGCTCGCCGTGTACGAGCGGTTCCGCAACGGCGCGAAGCCAACGGTGGTCGTGACGAGCGCGCCGTAGCTGTAGGGGACGCCGCGCACGGCAGGCGCGTTGGGCCGATGGCGGCAGGTGTGAGGTAGCCAGCGCGCATCGGTAGCCTTCCAGGTACCGGCCCCGGGCCCGGAATCGTCACTATCCGCGCTGGAGGCGTCTGTGGAGCTGCTGCATGATCGGCGCGATCAACTCCCCCCCATGGTGTCTGTCGCGGCTGCGATAGGCGTTTTTGACGGAGTGCACCTCGGCCACCAGGAGGTGCTGACCCGGGTCCGGCAGACCGCCGAGCGCCTAGGGGCGGCGTCGGCGGTCGTCACGTTCGACACCCACCCGGCTTACGTGGTGCGGCCGGAGAACGCGCCGAAGCTGCTGACAACCCTCGAGCAGAAGCTGGAGCTGCTCGAGGCCCAAGGGCTCGACTACGGCTACGTGATCCAGTTCGACGAGGCTCGCGCCGGCACCAGGCCGGAGGAGTTCGTGGAGCAGGTCTTCCTCGACGCCCTCCACGCCCGGGCCGTGGTGGTGGGGGAGGACTTCCACTTCGGCAAGGGCCGCACCGGCAACGTCGCCGAACTGCAGCGCCTGGGACACCAGTGGGGTTTCGAGGTGGTCCCTCTCGAGCTCATCCGCCACCGCCACGACGCCCGCGAACCGGTGTCGTCCACCGCGGTGCGCCGGGCTCTGGCCGGCGGCGATGTGGCTCGCGCCGCGGCCATGCTCGGGCGCTACTACGAAGTGCGCGGCACAGTCGTTCCCGGGGACCGGCGGGGGATGGTGGTCGGATTCCCCACCGCCAACGTGCCGGTTCCCAAGTTCATGGCCTGGCCGGCCGACGCGGTCTATGCGGGGTGGTGCACGCTGCCGGACGGCAGCCGGCGGGGCTGCGCCATCAACATCGGCCGCCGTCCCACGTTCTACGAGCACGCTCAGCAGTCCCTCTTGGAGGCCCACGTCATCGACTTCGACGGCGACCTGTACGGATGCGAGGTTCGGGTGGAGTTCGTTGACTTTCTGAGGAGCGAGCGCAAGTTCGAGGGCATGGAACACCTCTCTGCTCAGCTCGCCATCGATGTGGCCGACGCGCGGCAGCGGCTCGGGCTGGCGTAGAGGCCGAGCGGACAGGCCGCAGTTGCATGAGCATTTTGCGACGCGCTGAGCGAGGCCGTGGCCTGAGCGGCCCGTGAGCGCAGCGAACAAGAGCGGGAAACACGACACTGCACCGTGAGGCGGCATCACCTACCCGCGCGTGTTCTTGGCCAACCGGGTTCTGCAGTTCAGAAACGTTCTGAAGTTCAGACACTCAGGACTGCGGCGGCGAGGCGCTCGGACTCGCGGGCGCGCAGGGCGACGTTGATGTCGAGCCGCTCAAGGTGCTGGGCGACCTGTTTCGCTCCCTGGGGAAGCGGGTGCGCGGCCATGAAGTCGTGCACGTGGGAGGCCAGCTCGGCCTGGTCGAGCGCCACCACTCCTTCCAGCATCCGAGCCAGCGAGTAGTTGGTCGGGAAGATGCCGAGAAGGCGGTCCCAGTGCTCGGCCAGGAAGTCCCAGGCATCGGATCCGCAGCCGCGGTTGGCGAGGGCGCGGCGGATCAGGTAAGGGCCGTCCTGGGTGCGCACCGAGCCGTCGAGGGTGCCTTCCAGGATCGTGCGAACCAGCTCAGCGTCGGGAAAGTCGGCCAGGGCCGCTAGATGGCGCTGCTCGGTCTGGGGGTCCGACGCCGTCTCGAAACGCCGCCGGATCCGGGCGAAGTCTTCGGCGTCTCCATGGGCGGCCACCACGCCTAGGGCCGCCGCGGCCAGCGTGGCGTCCAGATGGTCGAGCCGCTCGCGGCACGCCGCGATCGTGGCGGGGTGATCTGCGGTCGCGCCCCGCAGCCTCAGCAGCGTCGCCCGTAGCTCGCCGGTGCGCTCGTCTTCGGTGCCGCTGGGCGGCGAGTCGAGGCCGACGGTGGCCGCAGCCACCTCGGAGGCGGCCACGACGAGCTCGCCGAAGCGCTGAGCTGCGTCGCCGTGCAGCAGTCTGCGGAGGTGGGCCACGGGGCCGGCGATGGCTTGCCACACGGTGAGGTCGCGCTCGTCGGTGAATCCTCTCAGCACAAAGTCGAGGAAGTCCGGCCCGTCGAGGCTGCCGGCCAGGGTCGCGGCCCAGGCGTCGTCGACGAGGCCGTGGCGCTCCTCGGCGCTGCGGTCGCCGGGTCCCGCGGCCGCGACAGCCGCGAGCGCCGCGGCGTCCGGGTCGTCGCGGTAGAAGCCGGAGGCGCCGCCGTTCACCGTCACCGCCTCGGTTGCTGCGACCGTCAGGGTCAGGCGGGGCCGGTCAAGCAGGAGTCGTAGTTCGCGCCGGCTGTCTTCGCGTCCCTGGACTCGCAAGCGCAGCGGGACCACCCAGCTGCGTTCGTCCGCTCGCTCGGGGTCCAGCGTGAAATGGCGCTGGGACACTTCGAGGCCGTGCTCGGTCGCGGCCGCGCTCACCGCCGGATATCCGCCCTGGTAGATCCAGTGCTCCATGATCTGTCCCACGGGCTGGCCCGACGCGTCGGCGAGCGAGGCCCACAGGTCCGCGGTGACCGTGTTGGCGTAGGCGTGCCTTCGCAAGTAGAGGCGCACCCCGGCCCGGAACGCCTCGGGGCTGACATACTGCTCCAGCATGCGGACCAGGGCCGCGCCCTTCTCGTAGGTGATCACGTCGAACATGTCCTCGGCCTCGGCGGGGGAGTGCACCGGGTACTCCACCGCCCGGGTGGTGCCGAGGGCGTCAGTAGAGAGCGCCGAGGACCGGCTTCGGCAGAACGTCGACCACACCCGCCAGTCGGGCCGGTAGGCGTCGGTGCAGGCCGTTTCCATGAACGTGGCGAAGGCCTCGTTGAGCCAGATCCCCTCCCACCAGGCCATGGTCACGAGGTCCCCGAACCACATGTGAGCCAGCTCGTGGTTGATCACCTCGGCCACCCGCTGCAGCTCGGGCTGGCTGGCAGAGCCGGGGTCCACTAGCAGCAGCACCTCCCGGAAGGTGACGCAGCCCAGGTTCTCCATGGCACCGAACGCGAAGTCGGGGATGGCGACTAGATCGAGCTTGTCCGACGGATAGGGCAGGCCGTAGTAGTCGGAGTACCACTCCAGGGCGTGGGCCGCGACATCGAGGGCGAAGCCAGTCTGGTCGCCGCGGCCGGGCCGGTGGATGACTCGCACGGGCACGCCGTCGCAGTCGATCGCCTCGGTGGCCTCCAGCGGTCCTACCACGAAGGCCACCAGGTACGTCGACATCGGCATGGTGGTGGCGAATATGACTCTGACGCGTCCGTCGCCCAGCGGCTCGCGGCCGGTCTCCGCGGTGTTGGACACCGCCAGCAGGCTCTCGTCCACCACCAGCGTCGCCGCGAAGGTGGCCTTGAGGGCGGGCTCGTCGAAGCAGGGGAAGGCTCGTCGGGCGTCGGTTGACTCGAACTGGGTGGTGGCGATGGTGTGCGTGGCGCCGGCGTCGTCGGAGTAGGTGGAGCGGTAGAAGCCGTGCAGTTGGTCGTTGAGCACACCGCTGAAGGAGATGTCCAGCCGGGCCGATCCCGCTGCGAACCGGCCGGCCTCGTCGTGGTGGCTCAGCGTCAGGCGCTCGGACTCCTCATGGAGCTCGAAGCCGAGCTTGACGGCCTCACCGGATGCTGCGACGAGCTGTGCGCTGAAGATGTTCAGGTCCGCCGCGTTCAGCACGATCGAGCCGACCGGCTCTGTGACGTCGATGTCGATGGCGACGTGTCCGGCGAAGGTCGCGGCCTCGAGGTCGGGCTCCAGCTCGATGGCGTAGTGCCGGGGCGCAACGCCGGTGGGCAGTCTCGGACTCATGGCCCGACCGTACCGGCGACGTCGGCGGTGTCAGCCGTCGATGAGCTTGTAACGCTGGTTCAGGGGCCAGTAGCGCCGGGACAGCAGGTGCTCGCGGACTCGCCGCCACCTTGTCGGCCTCGTCGAGCAGTGCAGCCCCGTCCACTGTGAGCACATCGCCGTCGTCCACCACCAGCGTGCCGTTCACCAGGACGCTCTTCACGTCGGTGCCGACGGCGTAGCGCACCAGCGACCCGACCGGATTGTGCCTAGGCGACAGTCGTAGGTTCTCGCCGTCGATGACGGCGATGTCGGCAGCCTTGCCGACTTCGAGCGAACCGATCTCGTGATCCCAAGCTGCTGATGATCGAGGCCTCGCCCGGATTCTCCATCGTTTGGCTCCGGTAGTCTGCGACCTCGTGCCTGAAGTTGCCCGCTACGGAGGCGGGAGTCTCGCGATCGAGGCTCGCGAACTGGTCCGGACGTTCGGCAGCAAGCGGGCCGTGGACGGCGTGGACCTCGCGGTGAACGCCGGGGAGGTCTACGGATTCCTCGGCCCCAACGGGGCGGGGAAGAGCACCACGGTATTGATGCTGTGCACCCTGCTGAAGCCCACCGCGGGCCAGGCCTCGGTGGCCGGCTTCGACGTGGTTGACAGTCCCGGCGAGGTTCGCATCCGCATCGGCGTTGCCCTGCAGGAGGCCGCGCTCGACGAACGCCAGACCGGCCGCGAGATACTCGACCTGCAGGCCCGGCTGTACGGGCTGAGCGCCGCCGACCGGGCCGCATCCATCGCACGGGCCATCGACCTGGCTGACATCGGAGACGCCATGGATGACCGGGTTGGCACCTACAGCGGCGGCATGAGACGCCGATTGGACCTCGCGGCCTCGCTCATACACGGCCCCGAGGTGCTCTTCCTGGACGAGCCGACCACTGGCCTCGACCCCGTGAGCCGGACGCAGGTCTGGGACGAGGTGCGTCGCTTGAACCGTGAGCTGGGGGTGACGGTGTTCCTCACCACTCAGTACCTTGAGGAGGCCGACGCGCTGGCCGACCGGGTGGCCATCATCGACGGCGGACACATCGTCGAGCAGGGCTCTCCCTCCGAGTTGAAGAGGGCCGTTGGGGCGGACGTGATCGTCGTCGATCTGCCCTCCGAGGCCATCGCTCCGGCTGCGGCCGTTGCTGAGACAGTGCCGCGAGTCGATGCCGTCACCCAGGGACGCCGCGGTATCACCATCGCCACCCCCGACGGCGCGGCGGTCGTCGGCAGCGTAGCCGTGGCTCTGTCGGCGGCAGGACTGCACCCGCAATCGCTCACCGTGCGCACGCCCTCGCTGGACGATGTGTTCCTGCTGGCAACCGGGTATCGGATGTCCACAGCGGACTCAGCCGCCCAGGACACTGCCGCCGCCGACGCCGTAGTGGAGGCTCACTCCGGCGCGCCTGGAGTGCCCGAGGAGAGCGGTCAGCGATGAGCACGCAGGCTGCCGCACCGGCCGCGCCGGGTGGCGGCATGGTCCGTTCTGTCAGTGTCGTCGCCGACATCGCCACGGTGGCCCGCCGCTCCGTGCGCAGCCTGTGGCGCGAGCCCGAGGCCATGGCGCCGGCACTGATCATTCCGACGTTCTTCTTTGTCGTCAACATCGGGGCGCTGGAGTCGTTCGTGGAGCGCACGCCGGGCATCGACTACAGGGCATTCCAGATACCTGTCGCCATAATCTTCGCGGTCACGGGCATCTCCCGAGCGTCGGTGCTGGTCATCGACATCCAGACCGGCTACCTCAACCGGATGCTGGTCACGCCGGTCCGTCGCACCACGCTGCTGCTCGGCATGATGGTCGCCGACGTTGTTCTGGCTGTGGCGTTGTCGCTCGTCGTGATCGCCATGGGCTTGGTCTTCGGGGTGCGATTCGGAACCGGGCTGCTGGGGGTCCTGGTCTTTCTGGCCCTGGCGGTGGCGTGGAGTCTCTCGTTCACGGGATTCCCGTACACGGTGGCCCTGCGCACCGGGAACCCAGCCGCGGTCAACTCGTCCTTCCTCATCTTCTTTCCCTTCGCCTTCCTGACGCCCGCATACCTGCCGCGCCATCTCATGACCGGCTGGATGCAGGCCGTGGCCGCCTGGAACCCGGTGACCTACCTGCTCGAAGCGATGCGGTCGCTGATGTCCGACGGCTGGGATGTAGTGTCTCTCGGCAAGGGAATCGCCGCCATCGCCGGACTGGGCGCCGTCACCTTCGTGATGGCCTTCCGCTCGCTGGCCCGCCGGGTGGCAACCGGCTGAGAGCCCCGTTGCCGCCTACTGTTCAGGGCGAACTGGGGAGGCTCTGTGGAACCTGCGCTCGATGTGGTGGGTGTCGGCAACGCCATCGTGGATGTGATCGCCACCGTGCCGGACTCGTTCATTCGCGACTACGGGCTGGTGAAGGGAGCCATGACCCTGGTCAGCGCGGAGAGATCGGCTGAGCTGTACGACGCCATGCCGACGGGGATCGCGGCTTCCGGCGGGTCCGCGGCCAACACGGTGGCCGGCGTCGCCTCCTTCGGCGGTCGGGCTGCATTCATCGGCAAGGTGCGCGACGACCAACTCGGCGAAGTGTTCGTCCACGACATCCGGGCGACGGGCGTCGCCTTCGGCGTGCCACAGTCGCCGGACGGTCCTCCCACCGCCCGCTGTCTGGTGCAGGTAACCCCCGACGCCGAGCGCACGATGAACACTTTCCTGGGCACGGCTGCGCTGCTGGGTCCCCGCGATGTGGACACCGCCCTGGTTGCCTCGGCTGCCATCACTTACTGCGAGGGCTATCTGTGGGACGTGCAGGTGGCCAAGGACGCCATCCGCTTGGCCATGGCGGCAGCCGGGGACGCCGGCAGGACGGTGGCGCTGGCTTTGAGCGACTCGTATTGCGTGAAGCGCCACCGCGACGAGTGGCTCGCGTTGATCGACGACAGCGTCGACGTGGTGTTCGCGAACGAGGCAGAAGTGTGCGCCCTCCACGAGACCGACGACTTCGGCGCGGCACGGAACCGCACAGCCGAGATGGCCCGCACGGTGGTGGTCACCCGCGGCGCCCGCGGCTCGGTGGTGGCGCAGGGCTCGACACTGGAGACGGTGCCGGCGGCCGTGGTGGCGGAGGTCGTCGATGCCACCGGAGCCGGTGATCTGTATGCCGCGGGATTCCTGTGGGGTCTTGGCCGGGGCGCGCCCCCGGCGCGCTGCGCCGAGTTGGGCAGCCTGGCCGCGGCAGAGGTCATCAGCCATGTCGGCGCCCGTCCCTTGGCATCGCTGTCAAGGCTCGCAGCGGCCGCTGGGCTTGCCTAGAGGCCGAGCCGATAGGCCGCGTTTCGCGATGTGCTCGCAAGGCACTGAGCGAGGCCGTGGCCCGAGCGGCCCGTGAGCGCAGCGAACAAGAGCGGGAAGCACCACGCTGCGCGGCGAGGCAGCATCACCTACCCGCGCTGTCTCTTAGGCTCGGCTGGTGGCGACCATTCGGGTCTCGACTGTCGTGCCCGCGGAGCCCGCGGTGGTGTGGGAGGACCTCCGCCACATCGCTCGCCACGTCGACTGGATGAGCGATGCCGAGTCGATCCGCTTCCTGAGCGAAGCCACACAGGGCATCGGCGTGCGCTTCGAGTGCGCTACGCGAGTCGGCCCGATTCGGCTCATCGACCGGATGGAGGTCACCGAGTGGAGCGACAGCCAGGCGATGGGAATCCGACATCGCGGGGTGGTCTCGGGCACGGGACAGTTCAGGCTCACGGCGCTCCCTGCGTCCGGCGGCGAGATCCACACGCAGTTCGAGTGGACCGAGAAGCTGCAGTTCCCGTGGTGGATGGGCGGAGCGGTCGGTGCAGTGCTGGCCCGTCGCATGCTTCGCGCCGTCTGGAAGCGCAACCTGAGCAGATTCGTCGCCCGTTTCTGACTGCTGATCGGTGCCGAGGCATGCCGCGGCTGGCGCTCTCTCAGAGGCCTAGCGGATGCGACACGGTGGCACCTAGCCGCGCTGTCTCTTGTTGCGGCTGTGGCTGTCAGCAGAATCGCAGATTGCGTCTCCGTCGCCGGAATGGTGGATTCCGGTCAGAGCAGCCAATACGATTATGGATAATGCTAACATATTTCACTAAATAACGATTATTATCAATAACGGCTATTATCGCGTTTGGCCCACGAATGGACACTCCCGCAAGAGACGCTGCTGCAAGAGTCACTGCTGCAACAGACACGGTCGGGGAGATCGACTCGACTCACGACGACCACCCCGAGTCCCGTGACGCCACGGAGAGAGTCAGCGATCCCCGCGATGTGACGAAGCGCCTGCTCGACGCGGCCGTCGCCGCGTTCGCGGAGCAGGGGTTCGAGGCGGCCAGGGTCGCTCAGATCGCGCACCGTGCCGGCCTCACGACCGGTGCCATCTACTCGCGCTGGTCCGGCAAGCGCGCTCTGATCCTTGACGCCGTCCGCCACATCTGTCCGCAGTGCATGCACCTTCCGGCGGCGGCGACCGAGATGTGCGCTCCCGAGACGCTGGCGGCGGTGGGCACGGATCTCATGGCGACCGAGGGAGTCCAGGTTCGGGACGTGATGATCGAGGCACTCGTCAGCGCGCGGCGCGACGACAGCTTCCGTGCCGCGGTCTCCAACTCGATGAGCGAAGAGGCGGCCAAGCTGAGGGCGGTCGTCTCCCAGGGCAAGGCTGAAGGCCTTATAGACCCGGAGGTGAGCACCCACGCCATAGTGGCCCTCTACCAGGCCCTGGGCCTCGGCATGCACCTGGTCAGATCGTCGCAGCCCGAGGAAGGCCATGTTCCAGTCGCGGAATGGGATGAGCTCATCCGGAGACTGATCGCAGCTGTGACCCCACCGTCTGGCGCGGACTAGCCCGAGCCTGATGCCGAGAGAGTCTGATGCTGAGAGAGTCTGATGCTGAGAGAGTCTGATGCCGAGAGAGTCTGATGCCGAGAGAGTCTGATGCCGAGAGAGTCTGATGCCGAGAGAGTCTGATGCCGAGAGAGTCTGATGCCGAGAGATTGGTCCGGTCCTGCGGCCGGCCGCCCGGGTTACGCTGCGGGCATGGGCTACAGATGCTTCGAGGTGGAGGAGTCCGGGCGTATAGCGCACCTGCGCCTCAGCCGCGGCGAGCAATTGAACACGATGATCCCGGAGTTCTGGTCGGAGTTGCCGGCCATCGTGGACGAGATCTCCGACGCGGGACGGGCGCGGGTGATCGTGCTCTCGTCGGAGGGACGCCACTTCTGCGCGGGCATGGACCTGTCGGTCTTCTCGGACGACTCGAGTCTCCATCCGGAGTCGGGCGAGATCGGCCGGCGCCGGGCGAACCTCAGGCTCAACGTGCTGCACCTGCAGCGTGCGTTCACCGCGCTCGAGCAGGCCAGGATGCCGGTGCTGGCCGCAATCCAGGGCGCATGCGTCGGCGGTGCAGTAGATCTCGTGACCGCGGCCGACTGCCGCTACGCCACCGCCGACGCCTGGTTCTCGATCCATGAGATCAACATCGGGATGACCGCCGACGTAGGAACCCTGCAGCGCCTGCCCAAGCTGATTCCCTCCGGAGTGGCCCGCGAGTACGCGTACACAGGCCGGCGCCTGCACGCGAAGCGGGCACTGGAACTGGGACTGGTCAACGAGGTCTTCGAGGACCAAGGCTCGATGATGGACGCGGTGACGGATATCGCCGCCGAGATCGCCGCCAAGTCGCCGCTGGCGATACACGGCACCAAGGAGGCGATCAACTACAGCCGGGACCACACCACCGAGGAATCGCTCCGGCACATCGCGCTGTGGCAGTCGGGGATGTTCCACCCTGATGACCTGGAGGAGTCGTTCAGGGCCGAGTCCGAAGGCCGCCTCCCGTCCTACGAGGACCTGCCCGAGGTGCGCCGAGGACTGTGAGAGGCCGAGCGGATAGGCCGCGACTCACGTACGAGATCAGCGGGTCGTTGAGCGAGGCCGTGGCCCGAGCGGCCCGTGAGCGCAGCGAACAAGAGCGGGAAGCACAACCCCTCATCGCGAGGTGCTCATCACCTATCCGCGTGGCTGCTGAGTCGCGCCGCGCCGCGCCGCGGGGGTTGATCAGTCGCTGAGCGCCGGCTTATAGCGCAGTTCGAGGTCGTCGAGACGCACCAGCATCGAGGCGATCCACCCGCCCAGGGCGTTGAAGTGCTTGTCGAGTTCCGCGCCGTCGGACAGGCCCGCCTCGTCTAGCTCATAGGCACCCTCGTAGCTGACGTCGACGGCGTACTCGGTCGCGTCGGCATCGTCGAGATCCTCTGCATACATCGACTCCACCCGGAGCCCTCCCCGAGTGAGTGGTTCGCCATCGATGTTGGGGCTGGTGGGGGGCAGCACATCCACGACCATCGCGGGATCGGGCGCCTCGGCGAGGCATTGGGCCCGCAGCAGAATCTTGATCTCGATACGAGGCGGCTCGACGTAGCCGTCCCCCGCGTACCAGCTCAGGTAGGCCGCCTGCGACCAGGTGGGCCAAACGCAGCTGACATCGGCGCACACCCGGGGCGGCTGCCCCTCCCCGGGCAGGGCGTAGGAGTTCTCCCAGGAGACGTCGCCCAGCAGCACATCGGTCTGGAACCGTTCCTCGCCCGCCTGCCGTTCCAGCAGGGCGTCCTCGAAGGCGTCGCGCAGGGCGCCGATGGCGTCGGTAAAGACGTGGTCCAGCATGGTCAGGTCCGTCGGGCGCTGATTCGTTCGTTCATCGCGGCTCTCCGTCAGGCGGCGGGCCGGTGGTGCCCCGCACCACCAGCTCGGGTTGGAGAGTATGGCGCACGGCATCGCCGGGGCCGTCGTTGAGTCGTTGGAGCAGGGTGTCGACTGCCAGGCGTCCCATGGCCAGGGTGGGCTGGTTGATGGTCGTGAGCGAGAAGTAGTGCAGAGCGGCGATGAAGGTGTTGTCGAACCCTACGAGCCCCACAGCCCCTGGCAGCGGCCCACCAACGAGCAGAACAACTCTGTGCTGCGCCGCTGGCTGCCCAAAGGCAGCGACCTCGACATCGGCCAGGCCCGCCTGTGGGCCATCGAGGACCACATCAACACCATGCCCCGACGCCTCCACAACTGGCACAACTCAGAGATCCGCTACACTGCCCTCGCGAGAAACCACCGCTAGAGCTTGCCGGCCTTTCCGCGGTGGCCTGGCTCAGGCGCAATGCCGATCTGAGCCTGGACTTCCTGAGAGGTCTGGTGCCCGCCCGTGCGGGCAGCGGAGCACAACACAACACTGCCAAGATCACGATGCGTAACTCACGACCACAATACACAACTCTCGATCAGCACTGTCAACCATACTGAAGCCAGAGTAATCCCAAAGACAAAGCAATCATCACAACTCCGCCAATAATGGCTAACTTCTCAATAGACATATATAACAAGCGCTCTGCTAGCGCTAGGTTTGTTGCGGGTCGTTGCATCTCATTGTCAGAGCGCTGCTTATCGAGCGGCGCAGACTGCCAAAGCATCCAGAATGTTCCAAAGATTGTGACAATCACCCCACCCATCAGCGGAAACACGAGACCGACGGCGACCGGATCCTCAACTTTAATTGCAATGTTAGCGCCGATTGCCAAGAACGCTAGAATTGCGCTATGCCGAATTAGCAAGAAGCGGGTATCGTCGAAACTGTGTAGGATGTCTTGTAGCAATTGCTTGTGATCGCTGAGCCTGTTGGCGTTCCACAAGTGCATAGCGTAATAATAGAATGCAGAGAAACGCAGTACGTCATCACGACCGTCTTGCTCAAACTGATCGGAGCGCTGAGTCCAAAGCGTGATGTCTGTCGGTCGGAGCACCATACTGGTCACAAATCTTGAACAGCCAGGCTCCTAAACCGAGTTCATAATCCCACCCGCGGTCAGGGTTTGCGTCTGTGAGTGTTTGAAGACGCTGAGCTTCGTCAATGAAGTCAGCCAGTATCTCATTCTGATCGGAACTATGGTCGGATGCCATATTCGTCATGTCTACATGCTATCTCATCAACTTAAGATGACATGGACAAGTGTCGTAGAATCGGAGGGACGACATGGAAAATCTCTGTTGGCGCATCTGGATCGACCGCCGACCGCCGCCCGAGGTCGCGGTGCCCGACGACGTCGAGTTCACCGACGACCTCTCTGACGCGGACGGCGCCGTGGTCGGCGCGGAGGAGTTCTGGGATGCGGACACCTGCCGCCGCTTGCCCCGGCTGAAGGTGGTGGCCCGCTCCGGCATCGGCTACGACAACGTCGAAGTCGCGGCGTGCGCCGCGGCGGGAGTGGCCGCGTGCAACACGCCCGACGCTCCCACGGTGTCCACCGCCGAGCACGCTCTGGCCCTGCTGCTGGCCGTGTCCAAGCGGATCAAGCCCTCCGAGCGCAGCCTGCACACTCGCCTCGGCGACTATCGGGCCGCTCACCGGGCCCTCGAACTGGAGGGCAGGACTCTGGGCCTGCTCGGCTGCGGGCGCATCGGCAGCCGCGTGGGGCGTTACGCAGTTGGCCTGGGCATGAGCGTGCTCGTGCACGATCCTCATCTCGACGCCTCCGATGTGGCTGTGGGAGAACTCGTAGACCTCGACGACCTCTGGCTCCGCAGCGACGCGGTGTCGCTCCACGCCCCCGCCATCGAAGCCACACGCCACATCGTCAATGCCCGGAGCATCGCGGCCATGAGGCCGGGGGTCATCATCATCAACTGCGCGCGGGGCGCGCTCATCGACCACGACGCGCTGCTCGCCGGGCTGGAGTCCGGCCACATCGCAGGAGCCGGCCTCGACGTGACTGAGCCCGAACCGCTGCCCGAAGGCCATCCGCTGCTGGGGCGCGATGATGTGATCGTCACCCCGCACGTCGCCTCGGCCACCACCGTGGGAACGGTCCGGCTGATCAGCCAGGCGCTCGGGCAGGCGGCCCAGTGGCTGCGGGGCGGGACTCCCGATCACCTGCTCGATCCGGCCGCGGCCGATCCGGCAGTGGACCGCCGGAGGGCGTCGTGAGCCGTTCCACCCCCCGGGCGGCGGCCCACTTGAAGCTTGATTGCCGGAGGGCAAGATGACCATGAGCCGACGTCTTGGATGGCCGCCGGCGGCGACCCCGCGGCCGCATTCGACGAGTGGGCGAGATGACCATGATCCGACGTCTTGGGGTGGCCGTGATCGGCTTCGGCTGGATGGGCCAGGCCCACGCCCGGTCCTACGCGCGCCTTCCTCTGATCTTCGAGGGTCTCGGTTACCGCGCCGAGTTGACGGTGTGCGCCGACACCGATGCGGAGCGGCGCGCCGCGGCATTGACCGACTGCGGTTTCCGCGAGGCCACCGACGACTGGCGCGCCGCGGTCGACCATCCCGATGTGGACGTGATCGCGATCTGCGCGCCCAACATGATGCACTGCGAGATGGTTCGCGGTGCTCGCCATCGACCACCGCGACTCGCTTCGGGCTGTTCTGGCCCCTGACTGGCCGAACTGCGTCGCGTAGTGTCGTAACCCTCGTGAGCGAGCCTCGCGCTGCCGCCGCGAACTCCAGGAAGCGCTGGCGTGGAACAGCGCAGTCTGGCTCGACGGCCGGTCTGGCAACACTCCGATACGCACTATCAGTTGCATTGTCAACCCAGTGCACAAGTGAGCTGGCCCAGCATGGCCAGACCATTCACGATCTGGGGAGAGTCTCACCGTAGTGTCATGGTGTTCCCATGAGCAGCATCAAGACCCGAGCCGAGTCCTCCGTTGCGAATCTCGTCGTGGTGGGCGTGCCGATCAACAACGAGACGGTGGCCGCCGCGGCGCCCCGGTCGCTTCTCGAGCGTGTGAGAGCTGAGCCCCAGAGGGGGTTTCCCGCGATTGCCAAGGAGCCGGAATCGTACGCTCGGATCGCTCAAGCGGTCCGCAGTCTCCCGGGCGTCCATCGGCTCCATCTCGGGGACAGCCGGCATCTGGAACTCGGTGCAGACAGCGTCGAACTCGTGGTCACCTCTCCGCCCTACTGGACACTGAAGAAGTACAACGACCAAGCGGGCCAGCTTGGTGAAATCGAAGACTACGAGCGCTTCTTGGACGAACTCGACGCAGTGTGGCGTCGCGTCTATCACGCGCTCGTGCCTGGCGGACGCATGGTGGTCGTGGTCGGTGACGTCAACGTGTCGCGCAAGGCGTTCGGACGGCATATGGTCTTCCCGCTTCACGCGAGCATCCAGGAGCGGTGCCGACAGATCGGATTCGACAACCTCGCTCCCATAATCTGGTACAAGATCGCCAACGCGCAATACGAAATGGGTGCCGGTGGGTTCTACGGCAAGCCCTACGAGCCGAACGGTGTCATCAAGAACGACATTGAGTACATCCTGCTGCAGCGCAAGCCGGGTGGATATCGAAGGCCCGACCTGGCCATGCGGCTCATGTCGATTCTCTCGGCAGACGACCACTCGGAGTGGTTCCAGCAGGTCTGGCGCCTCGGAGGCGCGTCGCTGCGGGATCATCCGGCGCCCTACCCGATCAGCTTGGCCGAGCGTCTGATTCGCATGTTCTCGTTCGTCGGCGACACCGTCTACGACCCCTTCCTAGGCACGGGCACGACATCGGCGGCAGCTGCGACCTGCGGCCGCAACAGCGTCGGCTGTGAGATCGACCCGGCGTACTTCAAGCAGTGCGTCGAGAGGGTGAGCGGTGCAGCGAGCGCATCGCGCCAACCGGCACTGGACCTGACGGCATAGCTGTGGCGGGTGCTCCCAAACCGACGGGGTCTTCATCTGGTCGACGGCCTAGCAGCCCTGAGTTCTCCGACGATCGGGGACTACTGCGCGGCGTCAGCGGAGTACATCAGGTCGGCGACCACGGTGGGCCTCGAGAAGCGCAAGGCCGCGCAGATCCGACTCTCGGCCGGCCTGGCCCAAGCAACGGTCGCCAGTCTTCGGGCCAAAGGGCTTGGCTTGGCCGCCGCCGCCGCCGGTGAACGCACAGTCGGCGGTGGTCTGCGAAGCGTGAAGGCCGATGTCTCGGAATTGACGGAGATCGATGGCCTCAAGTTGGCCGTCGAGATCAAACCCGTTCACTTGGCGGTGGGCCGAGCGATATGGAATCGCTTCGGCGACATTCGGAAGTTCGCTGTCAATCTCCACCTCAAGTTTCCCTTCGCGGTCGTGGGCGGCATTCTCACCCTGCCGACAACCGAACGGGCCACCTCGGGAGACGACCTTCACTGGAAGCCGACAACGCACCTGATCGAGCGAGCTGTCAGCCGCTTCATGCGCGCTGGCGGTCGGCAGACCGAGGGCGACGCCGGGCATCTACTCGAGGGCATCGCTGTCGTCGTGTTCGATCGAGTGAGTGGGCTGGTCAAACCCGATCTTCCACCTGCTGGCTCCGGCCTGCGCTGGGAGGAGTTCATCGACAAGGTAGCCGCAGCCTACGCTGGGCGCTTCAGCGAGGAATGAGGCGCTGTGGGCATCGTCACTGGTGCTGATCGCCTCGATACTTGCCGCGGGGCGGTTCCCGCGGCGATGGCGATGAAGGCGGCGCTGGCCTTGGCCTTCGTAGTGGCGCTGACCGTGCCGTTGGACCAGCTCGAGGGCAAGGGCATGGCGTTCCGGTTCCCGCTGTTCATGCTGTCGGCGGCGGTGGTGCCGCTGGTGTGGCGGCGTCGCTTCTCGCCTTATCCGGCAACCGCGGACGTGCTGGTGGTGGCGCCGTTCCTGATCGACACGCTCGGCAACCTGGTCGGGCTCTACGACGCCTACGACGCCACCGACGATGTGATGCACGCACTCAACTGGGTGCTGCTGGTGGCTGCGTTCCACTCCCTGCGCTTCCGTAGGGGCGGGTCCGAGCGGGCCCTGTCGCCAGCCGACGCCTGGCTGCTGGGCGCGGGCATCGGCGCGCTGGCCATCGTGGGCTGGGAGATCGCGGAGTGGATCGTCGCCGAGACCGGCGCCGGGGGAGGCCTGGCGCTCACCTACGGTGACACGGTAGGCGACCTGGCCCTGTCCACTGCTGGCGGAATGGTCGGTTCCTGGCTCGGCGTGCGCTTCCTCGGCGATCGCCGTCAGCCATCAGGCGCTGCGTGAACACGGAATCCGAGGGCTCTCTGCAGGTTCGACAGGTAATCGGCATAGGCCCGCCGCCCGGCCGAGGTGGCCTGAACCCAGGTGCGGGGCTTGGAGCCCTGGAACTCCTTGGTGATGGCCACGTAGCCCGCGGCTTCAAGCTTGCGCAAATGGATGGTCAGGTTGCCGCCGGTCAGCCCCAGGGTCTGCTGGATGAATCCATAGGCAAACCGGTCCGACTCTGGCACCGAGACCAGCAGCGTCATGATGCGCAGCCGAGTCGGCTGATGGATCGTCTCATTGAGGACGACTTCCTCGCCGGTCGACGTGGGATCCGCGCCCGGGGACCGCTGGGCGGTCATCGAGGCTTCGTCGTTCACCATTCTCCGGTCTTGAATACCCACGCGAAACCGGCAGCGGTCATCGCCAGCATCGCTGATCCCGACACCGCCATTGCAACGTCGCCGAGGAGGTACTCCGGGATGTAGAACGCCGTCGCGTAAGCCAGTCCTAACACCGCGATCATGGGACGGTGCATGATGCCGAACAGGACGTACCCGAGTGCTATCACGCCGACAAAGACGCGCGCGGAGTTGTCAGCGTTCTCGGGGTTCCACAACCCTGCCGCGGATGTGAGGAGGAACGCGGCCACCACCACGGAGCCCCAGAAGAAGAACACCCTGATCCCTGCACGGCGGGCTGCTTCGCTGTTCGCCATGTTGCTACTCGCTCGGTGGCCGATGATGCCGCTGCACACCCCACCCACTGTCCCGAGGCTGCCCCACAACGGGCCTGGGAACCAGGGCCTGCCCTCGGCGAACTCGGTGGCGAGAGTGTCGATGGCGTAATGGGAGAAATATCCCACTGAGACGATCACGCCCCACAGCAGCATGATCGCGGTGCTCCCGGCCAGGTACATGGAGCTGCGGGCATCATCCATGGTGGTGTGGATGGTCTGCCAGCTCTCCTCTGCCGTCAGGGCATCTGCGCCCTCGTCGAATGCCTGCACTTTGTCCGCCTCCCGCAAATGGTTTGTATTACAAACTAGTTTGTATCACCAAGACATGGTTGTCAAGTGTTGGCTGCAAACCCGAAGGCGCGGATAGGGATGCGACAGCGAGTGTCAGTAGCCGAGGGCTATGTCGACTAGGCCCAGCAGATCCTCGCCGGCCAGCCAGCGGCGCACGTTCTCTCGCACCCGCCCGGTGATCAGCGGCAGGCCCATCTCGCGGGTGTTGCCGATGTGGGGCGTGATCACGCAGTTCGGCAGGGCCCACAGCGCGGAGCTGTCCGGCAGCGGCTCCGGGTCGGTCACGTCGAGCACCGCCCCGGCGATCACACCCGCCCGCAGCGCGGCCCCCAAGGCAGCGTGGTCCACGTGGCCGCCGCGGGCCACGTTCACCAGCCAGCACTGCGGCCCCATCGACTCCAGCAGCGCCGCGTCCACCAAATGGCGGGTCTCGCCAGTCAGTGCCAGCGCCACCACCACCGCGTCGGCGCCGGCCACCGCCTGGTGCACCCGAGCCAGCGTCACCGTCCGGGTTGCGCCCTCGAAGGGTGCCTCGGAGCGTCGCACGACCGTCACCTGGCAGCCCCACGGCTCCAGCAGACGCATCAGCGAGCGGGTGATGCCGCCCCCACCCAGCACGGTGATTCTCGCGCCCAACAGGTTGCGCCCCGACTCCGGGCACCACGAGTCGGCTGGCGCGAACAGATGGAAGTCCCGCAGGCCCATCAGCAGCGCGGCCATGACCCATTCCGCCACCGGGTCGGCGTACACACCCTTGGCGCAGGTCCACACCAGGCGGGTGTCGAGATAGTCGAGAAACGGCTCGACACCCGCGTAGGGGAGCTGCACCCACTCCACGGCCGGGGCCGAGGCGATCATCTCCGGGTACATGCCGGCCGCGTACGGGTCGGCCCACACCAGGGCCCGAGCCTCCGCCAGGCTCGCCACTTCGCCGCCGGCGTCGCGCACCGCGGCCACGAACGCGTCGTGCATCACGGGCCGGGTGTCGGGCGCCACCGCTATCGGGCGTCTCATGCGGTCCACCCGACAGCCAGCCCGACGCCGGGAATCAGACCGATGTCGGGAATCAGCTGGACGCTGGCAGCCAGCTGGACGCCGGGAATCAGCTGGACGCCGGGAATCAGCCGGGCACCGGCAGCCAGCTGGACGTCGGGAATCAGCTGGACGTCGGGAATCAGCCGGGCACCGGCAGCCGGCCGGCCGAGGCGGCCGGACCGGCCGTTACGACCTCGCGGCCAAGTCCGGGTCACGACCAGTTGAACTGGCGATCCCCAGCGTCACCGAGGCCGGGGACGATGAACCCGTTGTGGTCGAGCGACTCGTCGACGGCGGCTACGCACACGGCGTCGGCCAGACCCGATTCGCGCACCCGCTCGATTCCCTCGGGAGCGGCCAGAACGCAGACCGCGGTCACCCGCCCTGCGCCGCTGCCCCTGAGCGTCTCCAAGGCGTGGACGCAAGATCCGCCCGTGGCCAGCATCGGGTCGAGGATCAGGGCGTCCCGCCCGTCGAGGTCGTCGGGAAGAGTGCTCGCATACTGGCGAGCCTCCAGGGTGCGTTCGTTGCGCCTGAGGCCCACGAACGCCACCTCCACGTCGCCGAGCAGCTCCAGCGCGGCGTTGAGCATCCCCAGCCCGGCCCGCAGCACCGGCACCACCACCGGGAGACGGTCGAGGCGGGTGCCCACAGTCGGACCCATGGGCGTGGTGACGTCGACGGGGACGAGCGGGGCCTGCCCCATGGCCTCATAGACCAGTATCGAGCTCAGATCGCGCAACAGGCGCCGGAACTCGTGGTTGGGGGTGGACGAGTCGCGCAGGCGTGTCACCCGGTCGGCGACCAGCGCATTGTCGATCACATGGATCTCGGTCACGGTCTTCTCGCTATCTCGATGCGGCCCCCCTCACCGTAGAGCGCGCCGGCCAGTGCCCGCACGTCCTCACGGGTCAAGCGGGTCAGCTCCTGGAACAGGCGCGGCTGCGTGAGCACGTTCTCGTCGTCGACGTGGCGCCTGGAGAGCAGCGCGCTGAGAAGCTGGGGATTGGTCGACCTGGCGTAGTCGGTCGCCAAGATGGCGATGGCCTGCGCGTACTCCTCGGGCGTCAGCCCGTTGGCAGCCACATCGGCGACGATGTCCAGCATCACGCCATAGATCTCGTCGTACCGGCTCGGATCGAGAGTGGCGTACACCACCGAGTCGACGAACTGGCTGGGGGCGTTGTTGACATCGACCGCGGCCCCCGCGCCATAGGAGGCACCCAGCTCCTCGCGTATCACTAGGAAAAGGCGCTCGCTCAGCCCGGTTGTGAGCACATCGGCCGCCACCGTGCCTAGCGGGGTTACCGGCCGCTCGGCCTCGTAGTGGATCTCCAGCACCGCGCTCTCGCCCTCGTCGAGCTTCACCTGCCGCTGCACGAGCCCAGTGGGCATGGGCGGTCGGCGGTTGACGTAGGTGTCGGCCTCGCCTGCGGGAAGCGTGCCGATGTAGTGGCGGGCCAGACGCTCGATCACTGATGCGTCGGTGTCCCCGACAACGGCCACCACTAGGTCGTCAACCGAGGCGAGACGGCTCTGGTACATGGAGAGCAGCCGCTGCGGGGTGAGCGACTCGACCTCCTCGCGGGTGGCGACGGCCCGGTGCCAGGTGTTGCCGTAGCGGGCCTCGAGGTAGGCCACGGCCGCCTGCCAGCGGGGGTCGCGCTCGGCCCGCTCCACCCTCGTCTCGGCTGTGTGGACGGCGTCCTCGTAGGCTTGGTCGTCCACCCGGGGTGCGGTCACCAGCAGGTTGATGAGCTGGAACATGGTCTCGGTGTCTTGGGTGCCGGCCTCTCCGACAAAGCCCTCGACCGTCTCGCCTATGAAGGCACTCATAGACACGGTGCGGCTCTCGAGGAAGCGGTTCAGCTCCGATCTCGACAGGTCGCCCAGGCCGCTGCCCTGCACCGCGTCCACGGCGATGGCCGACAGGGCCCGGTCGCCGGGCTCCAGCAGCGACCATCCCCCCAGGGATTGGGCTTGCAGGTGGACCACGCCCTCGGCGATGTCGGAGGGCGCGAACATGACTCGGGCCCCGTTGGCGAACTCCCACTCGTATCCGCCTTCGAGAAGGTCGAAAGATCCCTCCGAGACCGGGTCAGCGGGCTCCGGAACGTCCATCAGCTGCTCTATGACGACCTCTTCTGCGGGGGGTGATCCGGGAGCGGCCGCGGCCAGGGCGGCATCGAGTTCGGCGACCGTCGGCACGCTGGATGGATCGGGGCCGACGGCGATGGCCACCAACCCGCCCCGCTCCATCTGCCATCGGTAGTGTTCGGTCAGCTCCTCGGGTGTGAGATCCGCCAGCAGTGCCATGGTCCGCGCCACCGACATCTCGACGGTGTCGATGTCAGCCCCGTAGAAGAAGTGCTGCTGGTAGAGATCAGCCCACTGATTGTCCTGGGTCGTTGGTGCGCGGTTGAGCTGGAGCTGTAGGAATGTCTCGATCTGGCCGACGGCCCGCTGCCGGTCGCCGGGGGTGAAGCCGTACTGCTGCGCGGTCAGGAGCACCGAGAGATAGTCGGTGGAGGCGGAATCGAGGTTGTCGCCCCGCCAGTTGGTTCCGTAGTACCTCAGCCCGCGGTTGTAAGTGAAGCTCGAGAAGTGCGGCGGGTCGACCTGGCCTAGCTCGCCCCGGTAGTAGGCGTCGGTGAGGCGGTTCTGGATCATCACCCCGATGAGAAGCTCCATCGTGCTGAGTCGATCCCCGCCGACGGTGCTGAGATCGTGGGGAGCGACGGGAATATCCAACGAGATGTAGGTGTAGCCCTGCCTCGGGTCGGTGACCACATGGGTCGAGGACCCGGCGGGCGTTATGTCCACGCGGGGAGGCTGGCGTCCCTCGCCGGACGGCAGCGGCCCGAAGTGCTCCTCCACCAGGGCCTCGAGATCCTCCACGGACAGGTCGCCCACCGCCACCACCGCCATGTTGGACGGGACGTACCACTTCTCGTAGAAGGCTCGCAGCATCTCCGGTGTTATCGACTCCACCGTGTCGATGGTGCCGAGGGGGTCGCGCTCCGCATACGGGGTGCCCAGCGTGTAGACCCGGTCGAATTCGGAGTTGATGAAGCCGCTGACGGTCTCGTGCCTGAAACGCATCTCGTCGAGGACGACGCCCCGCTCGGATTCGACCGCGTCGTCCTCGAAGGTGGCCGCGCCGGCCATCTGCGACAGGGCGTGGAACACCAGGGGCACCTTGTGGGGCTCGTCGTCTCGCACTGCCACCTGATAGACGGTCTCGTCGTGGCCCACATGGGCGTTGATGTCGGGCCCCAGCTCGACGCCGGTCTCCCGCAGCGCCTCCCCCAAGGAGTTGCCGGGGTAGTCCGCGGTGCCGTTGAACATCATGTGCTCAATGAAGTGCCCGATGCCGGCCTCCTCGTCGGTCTCGTCGACTGATCCCACGTTGACGAGCAGCCGCACTGCGAGGTTCTTGCCCGGATCGTCGTTGTGCCGCAGGTAGTAGGTGAGGCCGTTTTCCAGGGTCCCGATGCGAACGGCCGGGTCCACGGGTAGAGGGGTCGGGTCGATCTCGGGCTGGTAGGCGGGCTCCACGGGCGCGGGTAGATCCACCAGTCCGGCCGCTCGGGCCAGGAACGTGGCCATCTGTCCCCGGGTCACATGCTGCTGCGGGCAGTAGCGCGCCGGGTCGGCCTCGCAGCCTGCTGTGATCCTCGCCGCCGCGATCCGGTCGATGTCGGCCGCGTGGGCGTGGTCGGCGGGCACGTCGGCGAACCCCGCGGCCTCGGCGGCCCGCAGGTCGAACGCCCTGGCCAGCAGCCCGGCCATCCCGGCTCGTTCGACGGTCCTGTCTCCGCAGAACTGCAGCGGCTCCGTGCTGCAGCCCGGGTCGATGCCCAATTCGGCCAGGCGCTCGGCGTGGGCGGCCCACCGCTTGCCGGCGTCCACATCGCCGTAGCGCGACGGGGTGGCCGCGGGCGGGTCGGCCCGGTCGATGACCCTTACCAGCCAGACAGCCATTTCCCAGCGCAGCAGCGGCTCGTGGGGACACAGTCCGTCGCCGTCGGTGCACCCGGTGCCGGCGAAGACGTCCACGTTCTCCAGAGCGGCCAGAGCGTCGACCGCAGGCTGGTGCACGCCCGCGTCGGCGGCCTCCACGCCCGCGTCGGCGGCTTGCACGGTCGTGCCGGAAGGGGCCGCCGCGGCGGGCGTGAGGGCGAGCACCGAGGCCACCACGGCCAGAGCGGCCAGCAGAGCGACACGGCGACGGGTTGGGGTCATGGCTGAGTCCTGACGATCATCGGATTTCTGGCGCAGCGCCTCGGAGGAGCGACACGGCGACGGGTTGGGGTCATGGCTGAGTCTCCTGTGTTGTTGGGGGGAGGGGGTCGGGTGAGGCTGCGGCCGGCCGCATCGGTTGGTCCACCGGGGCGGGGCGCAACAGCATCGAGGGGGGCTGTGACAGATCGAGGGGGTCTCCGGGGCTCAACCTCAGTTCTCGGGGCTCCATGGGTGCCACTAAGCGTCAGGCGGGGGGCTCGCTCTGGGCCGCCTCCAGCGGAGCGTATCCGGGCTTGATCACGCCCTCGATGATCTGCAGCCGCTCCCGGAACGGCAGGAAGCTCGACTTCATCGCATTGACCGTCAGCCATCTGAGGCGGACCCAGTCGTAGCCGAACGCATCGGCGAGGGCTGCCATCTCCGAGGTCATCGAAACGTTCGACATCAGCCGGTTGTCAGTGTTGACGGTCACCCGGAACCGCAGCGCGACCAGCGTGTCTATCGGGTGCTCCGCGACGGAGGGCACGACGCCGGTGTTGACATTGGACGTGGGGCACACCTCCAGCGGGACGCGACGGTCCCTGATGTAGTGGGCCAGCCGGCCCAGGGTGCGGTCCCCGTCGGCGGCAGTGACGATGTCCTCGACGATGCGTATGCCGTGCCCGAGGCGCTCGGCGCCGCAGAACTGCAATGCCTTCCAGATGGAGCGGGGTCCGTAGGCCTCGCCCGCGTGGATCGTGATGTGGAAGTTCTCGCGATGGCAGTATTGGAAGGCGGCCAGGTGGTCGTCGGGCGGGTAGCCGTCCTCGGGTCCGGCGATGTCGAAGGCCACCACGCCCCGGTCTCTCCAGCGAACCGCGGCCTCGGCCACCTCGACCGACCGGTGCAGATGGCGCATGGCGGTGCAGATGGCTCGGATGGTCAGGCCGGTTCCGGCGGTGCCCTGGGTGAATCCCTCCAGGACCGCCTCGATGGCGTCGTCGAGCGTGAGGCCCCGCTCGACGTGCAGTTCGGGGGCGAACCTGACCTCGGCGTACACGACCCCGTCGGCGGCGAGATCCACTGCACACTCGCGTGCCGCCCGGACGATGGCCTCGGAGGTCTGCATCACCCCGACGGTGTGGGCGAACGTCTCCAGGTACAGAGTCAGATCCTTGCGGTTGGCGCCGCGCCGCATCCAGGCGGCTAGCCCGGTCGGATCGGTGGTGGGCAGGTCTGCGTAGCCCGTCTCGTCGGCCAGCTCGATGATGGTCTCCGGGCGCAGCCCGCCGTCGAGGTGGTCGTGGAGCACGACCTTGGGGGCACGGCGGATGCGTTGGGGGGTGGGAGGTCCAACCTCGACAGCGTTTACGGGATTCAGGATGCCTCAGGGTAGCCTTGTGGCTCTGATGGCCCTTTCTGATCCGCTCGTCGATGTCCGCCCCCTGGGCTCCGACGATTCCGAACCGGTCCCCGCCGGGTCCGGCTCCTTCGCCGACCTCGGATTGTGCGACGAGTTCGTGGTGGCGCTGGCCGCTCGGGGAATCACCGCTCCGTTCCCCATCCAGACGCTCACCATTCCCGATGCACTGGCCGGCCGCGACGTGTGCGGCAAGGCCAAGACGGGCTCGGGCAAGACGCTCGCCTTCGGCCTGCCCGTGCTGCAGCGGCTGCCCCGGTCCAAGCCTGGCTCGCCCACCGGCCTGGTTCTCGCTCCCACCCGTGAGCTGGCCAACCAGATCTGCGACGAGCTGGCCGCGCCGGCCGCCGCGGTCCGTCGGCGGGTGCTCGCCACCTACGGCGGCGCTCCGATCGACAAGCAGATCGCCAGGCTGCGCGACGGCGTCGACTTGGTGGTGGCCACACCGGGCCGGATGATCGACCTGATCGACCGGGGCGCGGTGAGCCTGCGCGCCGTGCGCCACGTGGTGGTGGACGAGGCCGACCGGATGGCTGACATGGGCTTCCTGCCCCAGGTCGAGTGGGTCCTGCGCAACGTCGAGAGCGGGCATCAGACCCTGCTGTTCTCCGCCACCCTCGACGGTGCCGTCGACTCGCTGATCAGGCGCTACCAGAGCAACCCGTCGATGCACTCTGTGGCTCCCCGCGAGATCACCGTGGCCGAGATGGTCCATCACTTCGTGGGCGTCCACAAGCTCGACAAGGTCAAGGTGGCCGCGGCCATAGCCAACTCGGTGGGGCGCACGCTGATGTTCACCCGCACCAAGATTGCGGCCGACCGCTTGGCCCGCGACCTGCGCCGCGAGGGCGTGAAGGCCGCTCCGATACACGGCGACCTGCGCCAGGTGGCCCGGGAGAAGTCCCTGCGGCAGTTCATCGCCGGAGAGCTGCCGGTGCTGGTGGCGACCGATGTGGCCGCCCGCGGGATCCACGTCGACGATGTGGATGTGGTGGTGCAGTACGACCCGCCCTCGGATCACAAGACCTATGTGCACCGGGCCGGGCGCACGGCCCGGGCCGGCGAGTCCGGCGTGGTGGTGACCCTGTCGCTGTGGGACGAGGAGCTCGACGTGAAGAGGATCCAGCGGCGCCTCGAGCTCGACGAGCCGATCGTGGAGATGTTCTCCAACGACGCCCGCCTGCGGGATCTGGTTCACGGGATCTAGAGGTCGAGCGGATGGGCCGCGTCTGATGAGGACTTCGTGAGGCGCTGAGCGAGGCCGTGGCCCGAGCGGCCCGTGAGTGCAGCGAACAAGAGCGGGAAACGCGTCGCTGACGCGAGCTGACGGCCGCCGCGCTGGCCGGGCGGGCGGATCTGCGCAGATCTCACCGTTGGCTGGGCGGAGCGCGCTTTGTGCTCTGCTGGCCTAGACTGGTCGGCGACCCCTACGGGTCACATCATCACGAGCGGTTCGGCCTCCGGGTCGGGCCCGGCAACCTGGGACGGACACCCAAGGTGCCATCCCGCCTCCGGGCGGGGATGCGGCGTTGGCCCAGCCGGCGCAACCAAGTGTCCTGCGGGGAACCCCCGGAGCCACTGGCCCTTGAGTATCCGGTCCCGGCACCGGCCGTCGCTCCGGGCGGAGTGACGGCGCCGAGCACCTACAACGAGGAGCAAGGTTGAGCGCGGGTTCCCACATCGAGCCTCCGACTCCCGCGGTCGGGCGTGCCGGCAGCCACAGCCCCATCGGGTGCAGGTCGTCCTCATCTCCGACTGCCGCGGGCGGGCGAGCCGGCCCCGGAGGGCGCTTCCCGGCCGGGCTGCCCGTTACGGGTGCCTGGCAGCCTGGCGATCCTGTCGGCGACCGCCAGTTCGTGACCGTCACCGACGGGCGACCCTTCGCGCTGGAGTGGGGCGGCCGCCTGACCGAGGTCCGGCTCGCCTACGAGACGTGGGGCCGGCTCGACTCGCAGGCCTCCAACGCGGTGCTGGTGTGCCACGCGCTCACCGGGGACTCGCACGCGGCCGGCGAGAGCGGCCCGTCGCACCCCACCGCGGGCTGGTGGGCCGAGATGATCGGTCCCGGCAAGGCAATTGACACCGACCGCTACTTCGTGGTGTGCAGCAATGTCCTGGGTGGCTGCCAGGGCACGACCGGCCCCGCGGACGTCGACCCGGCGGTCGGCCGCCGCTACGGCCCGCGCTTCCCGGTGGTGACGATCCGCGACATGGTGCGGGCCCAGGCGCTGCTGGCCGACCATCTGGGCGTCCGTTCGTGGCTTGGAGTGGTCGGCGGTTCGATGGGGGGCATGCAGGTGCTGGAGTGGGCGGCCATGTACCCGCGGCGGGTGCGGTCGATCCTGCCGCTGGCCACCTGCGCCGCGGCCAGCGCTCTGCAGCTCGCATGGAGCGCGGTGGAGCGCCTCGCTATCGCCACCGACCCCGGCTGGTACGACGGCGACTACTACGACAAGCCCGAGGGCCCCTGGATGGGCCTGGCGGTGGCGCGCCAGATCGCCCAGGTGACCTACCGGTCCGGCGAGTCCTTCGAGCGCCGCTTCGGGCGGCGGATGTACGACCCGGCCGAGGCCTTCGATCTGTGGGGCCGTTTCCAGATGGAGTCGTATCTGGACCATCACGGCCAGAAGCTGGTGCGGCGCTTCGACGCCAACACCTACGTGGTGCTCAACCGGTCGATGGACTTGCACGACATCGGCCGGGGACGGGGCGGCACGTCCGCCGCGCTGGGCCGCATCAGGGTGCCGGTGCTCACCGCGTCGGTCACCAGCGACCGCCTGTATCCGCCCCACGAGCAGCACGAGCTGACCGACGGGATCCTGGCGGGCGGTGGAGACTGCCGCCACGTGATCCTCGACAGCGGCGAGGGCCACGATGGGTTCCTGATCGAGCACGAGCTGCTGCACGATCCCGTGAGCAGCTTCCTGGAGGAGGTCCACAATGCCTGACGCTGCCGGCGCAGGGCACGCCGCCGATCCAGCGTCCGCCGATCTGGCCTCCGCCGATCCGGGCGCCGAGGATCTGGCCTCCGCCGATCCGGGCTTTGGGGATCCGGGCTTTGGGCATCCGGGCTCCGGGGAACCGGCCTCCGAGGCGGACGTGCCCTCCACGGGCAGGCTGCACGCCCACACCCGGGCGATCCGAGCCGGGCGGGACGACAACCAGAACGCGCTGGCCCCGATCCTGTGGGCCACGTCCACGTTCACCGCGGCCAGCGTCTCGGAGGCCCGCGACCTGGCGGTGGACACCCACTCGACGCGTTTCTACACCCGCTACGGCAACCCGACCGTGAAGGCGTTCGAGGACGCGGTGGCCGACCTTGAGGGCACCGAGTCGGCCCGGGCGTTCGCCTCGGGCATGGGCGCGCTGAGCGCCATCGTGCTGGGGCTGTGCTCCAGCGGTGATCATATCGTCGCCCAGCGCCAACTCTATGGCGGCACGCAACTGCTGCTGCAGACGGCGTGTCCCCGCTTTGGCATCGGCGTGAGCTTCGTGGACGGCACCGAGCCGGACGCCTTCGCCGATGCCGTCATTCCGGGGCGCACGATGCTGGTGATCGCGGAGTCGCCCGCCAACCCGAAGCTGGCCGTGGTCGACCTGGCCGAGCTGGGGGCGATAGCGGGGCCGATGACCGTGGTGGACTCGACGTTCGCCACGCCGCTGGCGCAGAGGCCCGCCGAGTACGGGGTCGATCTGGTGGTGCATTCGGCCACCAAGGCCATCGCCGGCCACAACGACGCAACCATCGGAGTGGTGGCCGGAAGCGAGGAGCTGCTGGCGTGGCTCTGGAACTACGCCGTGCTCCACGGCGCGGCGGCCTCCCCGTTCGACGCCTTGAACGCCCTGAGGGGCATCCGGACGCTGGCGGTGCGCCTGCGCCAGCAGACCGACACCGCCACCGCGCTGGCCGGGGCGCTGGAGGGCCATCCGGCGGTGGAGTCGGTCCACTATCCGGGTCTGGAGTCTCATCCCCAGCACGAGCTGGCGGCCAAGCAGATGGAGCTGGCCGGCGGTCTCGTCACCTTCGACCTGAGAGGCGGGTACGAGGCTGGTGAAGCCTTCATGGAGGAGGTTCGGGTGGTGCGGTTGGCCACCTCGCTGGGCGGACCGGAGAGCATCGTCACCCATCCGGCGTCCACCACCCATGTGAGCTTGCTCCCGCAGGAGCTCGAGGCGTTGTGCATCGGCGCGGGCACGGTCCGGTTCTCGGCCGGGCTGGAGCACACCGACGATGTGATCGCCGACGTGATCGCTGCGCTGGACCGGTTGGACGGGATCGTTGCTTCTTAGAGCGAGCGCAAACCAGTTGCGAGCGCCTCGCGGCACGGCGTTGCCTCTCCCGCTCTTGTTCGCTGCGCTCACGGGCCGCTCGGGCCACGGCCTCGCTCCGCACCTTTCGGAGTAGCCAGGTGATTCGTGCCTATTCGCTCGGCCTCTTCGGCCCGGTAGCGTCGGGAGTCGTGCGTTTGGGTAGAGGTTGGATGGCAGCACTGCTGCTGGCGGTGGCGGTGTGCCTGTCGGCTGCCGCACCGGCTTCGGCTGCCGGCGACCGCGACAACACGGCGGTCAGTGCTGCCCAGTCCGACACTCTGAGGGTGGTGGACTCCGCCCAGTCGGAATTGGACGCCGATGCGGATTCCGGCTCGGATCGGCGCCTGGTCGACCGCGCCAGCAGCGAGCGGATCGATGCGGTGGTGATCGCCCTGTGGGCGATCGCGGCGGTGATGACGGTGCTGATGGGGGTCTTCCTGTGGCACACCAGCCCCCGCCGGCGCCTGAGGCTGGCCGGCGACGGATCGGCCCGGCTGTCTGGAGAAGCCGAGGTTGACCCGGAGCCTGCCGGCGGCGAGTCTCGGGAGGCGAGGGGGGACCCTGGGTCTGCCGAAGGACGAGGCTTGACGATTCTGGGGAGGACGCTGAGTCTGCCGAGGATGAGTCTGGGGAGTTGGTGGAGGTCTGTGAGCCTGCCGGGTGGCGAGGCTCAGCAGAAGCCCGGCAGGGAGTCCGAGGTCGAGTCGCAGGGGCCAGGGTCGAGTGAAGAGGACGGCGGGGAGCGTTCGGTCTAGATTGGCGGACGTGGCCGAGGGTTTCGATGCCGACGCGATGATCGAGCGCTTCCGCGAGCGCGCCGCGGGCGTGAAGCACCGCAACCTCCCGCCGGTGGCTGGCGAGGAGCGGCGGCACTTCCTGGAGCAGGCCCAGCTGGACTTCCAGGACTTCGCCATGATCGGCGACGCCGAGGCCACGCTCGAGGACGGCGTCCTTCGTCTGAGCATCGATCTGCGCCCGCCGGAGGCTCGCTGAGAGGCTGAGCGGATGGTGCGCCATTGACGAGAGTCATTGCGAGGCGCCGAGCGAGGCCGTGGCCTGAGCGGCCCGTGAGTAGCCCGATGTCAACCGAAGTCTCCCAAATCTGCATGGATTTTGTCGATAGGTGACGGCTTTCTCTACAGATTTGGTGGTGCTCTAAGGGCGTGGCCGTCGGGGCCTGGCCTCGGTAGGATCGTCAAACCCGCGGACGTAGCTCAGTTGGTAGAGCGCAACCTTGCCAAGGTTGAGGTCGCCGGTTCGAGGCCGGTCGTCCGCTCGGATGGATACCGCCCGAGCCCTCCGCGTGGACCCGGACGCGGGGCTCGGCGAGACAGTCGGCGTTGAGATCTGCACGCTCGGCGATTACTGGCAGCCCGACCGCGATGAGCGCACCGGGATCGGTCTGCTGGTGCACCGGACCAAGGACAAGGCCGACCCTGGGGCTGCACAGGAACTGGCAGAGCGGTTCGCGAGCTTGGCCAGGGTCCTGCCGGAGGCCCCCGACGGCTTGCCGCGCCTAGTGGTGCCGGTCCCGTCCGTGCCAGCCTCGTCGGTGCCGGTGCCGTCCGTGCCGGCCTCGTCCGTGCCGGTGCCGTCCGTGCCGGCCCCGTCCGTGCCAGCCTCGTCCGTGCCGGTGCCGTCCGTGCCGGCCCCGTCCGCCGAAGACGATCGGCCGAAGCTCGCGGATCTGCTGGCCGCGTCTCTAGCTGCGGCCGGAGCGGGGGAGTACCGGCCCGGCCTTCTGACAAAGACCAATCCCACCCCGCGCATGCGCTACGTCGATCCCGAGCGGCGGGCCGAGGTCGTGGACTCGGCGGGCTATCGAGTTCGTGAGCCGGTGGTTGGACGCGACATCGTGGTGGTCGACGACGTGGTCCTGACCGGCACGACGCTGTGTGCCGTGGCGGCCTGCCTGCGCGACGCGGGCGCAGTCTCGGTGACGGCGGCCGTGGCCGCCCGCACAAGGCTTAGCTGAGGACGACCGGCACCGTCGCTGGGTCCGTCCCAAGGTTTGTCGCCGGTACGCTGCGGTTCCCTGCGCCGGTGCCCGAGCGGACCAAGGGAACGGCCTGCAAAGCCGTAAAGCCGCGGGTTCAAATCCCGCCCGGCGCTCCGAGGTGGCTTCGTGTGGTGAGTGCCTCCCCATCGCGAAACACAGGGCACACCAGACCCTCCAGGAATCCCAGGGAGGTTCATAGGGCTGAGCGCTCCTTGGTGTAGCTGGTCACTTCTTGCCCATCCGGGTCCTCGTGGTCATCGCTGTGGGCTGGCTTGGGTCGCTGCGACCGCACGACCAGCGAGATTGTGGTTCGTCCATAGGCGAATAGCCTGTGCCCGCGGTCCTCTTTCATGTATAGGCGAAGTTGTGGTGTAGACTAGCTGTCTTCGCCTATCAGCGAAGCCACGCTACCGAGGGGAGGCAGCGCCGTGCAGATGAACCCGCACCCCATTGAGGCGCTGGGGTCCGACTTGCGAGAGCTGGGTGCGTTGTCGCGCGCCTTCGCGCGTCGTCGCCGTGATCTCGGCCTTACCCAAAGACAGGTGTCGGATGCCTGCGGGGTGTCGGTGCAGTGGTTGTCGGAGTTCGAGAACGCCAAGGGAGATTTCGGCGTCATCCGCGTGATGCGCGTGGCGGCGGTGCTGGGTTTGTCGTTGGCTGTGCATCAACGGCCTGTCACCGATATCGACTTGGTGTTCGAGCAGATGAGAGCGAAGGGGCGGCCACAATGAGCACGCGACAGTTGATGGTCTTGATGTCGGGCCAGACGGCCGGTCGTGTGACCCGTGCTGCCGATGGCAGCGGGCCGCTGGTGTTCGAGTACGACGAGCCCTACGCTCACGGGCCCGCTGCTGTGCCGTTGTCGTTGAGCATGCCGTTGCCACGGAGGCGCTTCGCGGACGCCAGGGTGCAGGGCTGGATGGAGGGGCTCTTGCCCGGGCATTCCCGTGTGCGCAGCCACTGGGCCGCCAAGCATGAGGCAGCCTCGGTTGAGCCGTTCGACCTGTTGTCCACCAAAGTGGGGCTTGAGTGCGCAGGAGCGGTGCAGTTCTGTGGCCCCGAGACGCTCGCCGACGCTGAGCGGCCCGGCGGTGTCAGCTGGTTGACGCCGGCACAGACCGAAGAGATGGTTGTCGATATGGTGCGCAATGCTTGGCTGTGGGGGCGCCTACTGCGCACCAGCGCCTTCAGTCTTGCAGGAGCGTTCGCCAAGACTGCCCTGTACAGAGACGGCTCCGATGCCCGCAGATGGGGCGAGCCGCACGGCTCGCGCCCGTCGACTCATATTCTCAAGGTCCCGGTGCCGGGCGAGCCCGAACGGTCCATCAACGAGCACCTGTGTCTCGCAACGGCCCGCTACTCGGGGCTTGACGCCGCTGAGACCGAACTGCAGACATGGGCGGGCCACACCGTGGTGGTCGTGACACGCTTCGACCGGATCCGCGACGCTGGCGGTGTGCTGCGCCGCGTCCACCAGGAGGATCTCCACCAGGCAGTCGGCGACTACAAGGCGTCGATCTATCAGCGCTCCAGCACCGGCCGCGCCTCGGGCCACGACCCGGCGCGCCTGGCCCGGCTGCTGCGAGACCATTCGACCGAACCCGCCCGTGACGCAGCCGCCTTCTTCGAAGCGCTGGCCTTCAACTGGCTGATCTGCAACACCGACGCCCACTCCAAGAACTACAGCATCCTCCTCGGGCCAAGCGCAGCACGGCTCGCTCCGCTCTATGACATCTGGTCGGTTATGCCAGGGGACCCGCACCACTACCAGGCGCACTCTCTGGCGATGTCCGCTCTCGCCGACCCGCGCATCCTCGCAGCCGACAGCCCGCAGGCATGGCGAGCGACAGCGGCGGAGGTGGGGCTTGACCCGTCCGAGGGCGTCGACCGGGTGGAGCGGATCGCTAGTGCCATGCCCGAAGCGCTCGAGCGTGCCGTCTCCGAGCTCGACCCAGAACATCGCTCGGCCCGAGTCGTTGCTGCTCTTTTGTCGATGGTCCCAAACAGGATCTCAAAGTGCCTTTCTGCGCTTGCGGGGCGGTGCTGATCGAGGGCGTGCGATGGTGCGGGCACCGGTTGCGAACCAGTTGACCCAGCAATGGCGAAGCAGCTATGGTAGGGGGCTATTCGCCTGGGCGTATGAGCAGGGGCTGCTCCCGTAGCGGGGAGAACTGGCCGTCTTGGCGGGCCTCGCAGATGCTGTTGACCGAAGTGGTGAGCGAGACCTCGCGCCGCCGACAAGAACTCATCGATCTGATGGTGCGTTCGACAGCGCAACGGGTGCCGAACTCTGGCGCGGCGCAACGCCATTCCCAACCAACGCGAGCCCGATGACCCACCGGGCGCGGTCGGGGCAGCAGTTCGTCGTTATCGCCACGGTTGCCACGTGCGATAGGGCGCGCAGCGCCATGCCCATTCGAAGGGCCCGTACCGGAACCGTGCCAGCCACCACGTCAACCACCAGAACTGTAGCCCCCAGACCGGAGTTTGGCGGGTTGGCGGGGGTTTGGTGGTGGGAGATAGCCGCTGACCTGGGGTTTTGTGTTGTGAGCCGGCGTCAGGCGGAGGTTTGTAGGGGCGACACATACTTGACAGTCTGACGGCGATCATCGTGCGGCTGAGGTCGACGTCGTCCCACCACCACGTGAGCATGATGACGCCCAGGATGGTCTGGGAGAGATAGTTGGTTAGCGCCATCCGGCCGGCGTTGCGGAAGCGTTCGATGTGGTGGCCGTTGCGCCGGTTCCAGATGATGATCAGCGCCATGTAGCTGAGGGCCATGGGGATCGTCCCCAGGCCGGTGGGGATGTGTCCCGTGAGCGCGTAGTCCGGTGACCAGTCGTCCGCGATCCGGAACACGATCTCGGCTGCGGTGACCGTCGTTCCCGCAACGAGACCCCACCGGGCCATGCGCCGGTAGTACTCGTGGTCTCGCTGTCCCTGCACGATGCCGAGCCGGAACAGAGCGACGCCGATCAGCATCAGCCCCAAGGCTCGCCCGGAGACATCCAGGTAGAACCAGCCCGAGACCACGTCCGACTTGTCGCCCGCGTCAGTGAACCAGTAATCGCCGAGCTCGATTCCGTCGGCACCGACGGTGTTCTGGAACAAGGGCGCGGCGAGGCTGCCCACGAGGGCCAGCGCAACGCCCGAGCCGATCAGCAGGCCCGCCGGGAGTCTGCGGACCAGGAGCACGATCGGCGCGCACATGGCGTAGAGGATCAAGACGTCGCCCTCCCACACGGCGTGGTGGCCGAGGCCGACGACGAACAGCAGCAGGAAGCGCCACAGGCTCAGCCAGACGACCCGGCGACCCTTGGCTTTGGCACGATCGGCGAAGACGACGACGCCCACGCCGAACAGCAGCGAGAACAACGCCATCATCTTCTGGTTGACGAAGATCATGGTCGCCACGCCGACGACCCAGTCGAAGGGTTGACGGATCCCGTCGGCGGACACGTTGAAGTAAGCGGCCGACGCCAGGCCGAAGGCCAGCGCGTTCATGGGCAGGATGCCGAGTGTGGCCACGCCCCGCACAGCGTCAAGCGAGGAGATCCGTTCGGCCGCCGAGATCGGACCCGATGCCCGCTTCATGTGGACGGAGACGCGGCTTCCTTACACGCCCTGGCGGTGGAGGTTCACGCCGGGACGGCTGCGGCTATCGCAGGGAGAACGGCGGGTAGCGGTCGGTGATGAGCAGCCACATGTAGGCCGAGACGCGCAGTCCCCAGCGCTGCACGCCGAGCACGAAGTCGAACAATCCTCGGGGGTAGCGGCCGGTGAAGATGATCGCGAACCATGCGATCACCACGCAGATGAGCGCTGCTATTCCCAGCACAGCCAGCACGATGTAGTGCGGGATCGCCAGGATCCACTTGACCAGCGGCAACCAGCGGTTCAGATCCCGGGCCGCGTCGGGATAGTCCAGCCCCAGGCGGACGGCCTGCTGCTCATCGGTCGAGGGGTACTCGTCGCGCATCAGCGACAGGTAGGCATAGACGCGGGTGGTGAGCCGCGTCAGTTCGAGATTCCAGTCGAACCACCAGCGGGGGTACTTCTGCCGGAACAGGACCATCAGCAACGTCGGCCCGAACAGCACGCCGGCCGAAGTGAGCTCTGGCCAGTTGGTCTCGCCGGGCGCCAATTTGGTGGCGAAGGAACCAGCGACCAGACCGACTACGACTGCGATGGGTATGACGAGGATGATCCGGAACAGCGTCGTTACCCGATTGAGCCCGTCCTCGGGATACTCGATATCGAGTCTCGCCGGATAGCCGGGACTGCCGGACTCGCCGGTGCTATGAGCGTCTGACATTGAGGTTCTCCCCTGGTAGGCGTCCAGCCGGGAAGCTAGCAGTTCCCCTCTTGCTACTCGCGCCACGCGGACCACTGTGCGCGGTTGCCGGGTCCGTGTCGATACGCACCAGATGGGGGTGTTGTTCGCTGGCCCCGTCTGATGTTCGGGGTCTATTCTCACAGCCAAACGCGACTGAACGTTTTGACTGGGGCTACGTTCGTGACGAGGTCGCTACTACGTCGGATGCTGCTGCTGTCGGTGTCCGCGGCGCTGCTGGCCGTTGCATGCGGCGGCGAGGTGACAGACTCCGTCCCGGCATCCGACACCGCGCCTCAGACGACGGAATCTGAGCCCGCGGCAGCGGAACCGGAGCCCGAGCCCGACACGACGGAATCTGAGCCTGGATCCACCGATGGTTCGATGATTGGGGGGCGTGCAGGGGCTTGTGGTGCGGTACCATCTGCCCGCGAATTGGCAGCGGAGAAGGCCAAGAAGGGCGCTCCACGACACCTAGGCGCCAACGGCGGATCAGGCGCCAACCACGAGTCCGAGGAGCGTGTCACGGGGGTGGAGGCCTACGGCATGGTCGGCCTGGTGTGCGAGGTCATGCGCAACGCGTTGCGGGCCGTCTACGACGCGGGCGACAACCCCACCCGGGCCGACATCTACGCCAAGCTGGCCTCGCTCGGGCCGGTGGACTCCCTCGACATGATCCCCGCCTCGATACGGTCGGGCAAGACCGCCACGCCCGACGCGATCCACTACCTGGTGTTCGAGTACCCGTGTGAGCAGCCGGCACCATTCGGCGTCGAGAACATCTGCATCTATCCGATCACCGACTACCGGCCCCCGCCGAGCTAGCCGCCACCCTCCAGGCTTCCGGGCGAGGTTGGAGTCGCAGCGGGGGTGTTAGGCGGCCGGGTTGACGACGCGGCCCACGAACACGATGGCGCCGGTCTGTTGGTGGACGATGGCCCACAGGAACGGACGGTCGGCCACGATCGTGAGCTCGGGCTCGGGAGGCACAGACGTCCGGAAGACCAAGGCGGTGGCCGCGGCCGCCTCAGTGCCCTTCTCGTCGACGATCACCTTGGCACCGTGGAGCGCAGCGCTCATGAAGATGCCGGGAGCGATCCCTTCGAAGGGGGCGTCGCGGCAGAACCCCTGCGGGCAGAGCCATCCGAACAGGTCGGCGGGCGGCAGGGTCTGTTCCCACTTAGGCATGGCGACCACAACGGGCCCCGTCCTAGGTGGCTGGTGTTAAATGGCAATTTGCCACAATTCGCAAGTCGCTGACCTGGGGTTTTGTGACCGCAATACCCCCATTTCGGGAGTTTGGCACCAGCCACCTAGCGGCGCGCGGCAGCCCGGTGAGAGCGGCCGCGTCGAGCGATTCCTCAACGGCGGCGAGGCCGCCGGGGTCGTGGGGGACGATGAGCCACATGGCGAGTTCGCGGCCCACATAGGGGAGCTCCACCGCGTCGGCCTCGTCGAGCTGGACGTAGCGGCGCTCGACCGGATTCCCGTCGCTCATGAACGGCACCGTCACCGTCTGGCCGTCGCCGGTGGTGAACGGGCCGTCGCTGGTCAACTCCGCCTGGAACGGCACGATCCAGTCGGCCTTGAGGTACACCGTGTTGACGAGCACGAGCTTCTGGTCCTGCACGGTGCCTGCGTCGACGATCGTGGGGATGAGGCCGCGGGTGCGCTCCGAAACCCACCGGTTGACGGTGTCGGCTGCGGCCGCGCCGTCGGCGGTGTCGACGGGCTCGACCGTTGCCCCGTACTGGGTGGCGGCGGTGTGGGAGAACTCGGGCCGCGACGAGAACTGGTCGTCGGGGAAGAGCCGGTTGGCCACCTCGAGGGTGTTGGGTTCCACCGAGGCCTTGGCCAGGCTGAGGTCGACGGCGTTGGCGGCCTGGTGGGTGCCGGCCTCGGGGAATCCGAAGATCTCGTCGAGGGCGGCCGCGGAGTCGGCCGATGCCCCGGCCCGGCTCATGCTGAAGGCCATACCGATGCTCATCGGGCTGGAGACGGCGTTGCCCTCAAGGTGCCGGTGGAATCCCCATCCGGCCGCGTTGACACCGGCGACCCAGTCGGCGGCCGCGGCTTCAGGGTCAGCCGGCAGCTGATCAACGACCGGATCCGGGACTGTGGTGGTCGTGGTTGTAGGTGGGGCGTCGGGTTCGGGTTCCGGTTCGGGTGTTGTTGTGGTGGTGGGCGGTTGGGTTGTCGTGGGTGGGGCGTCGGGTTCGGGTTCCGCGGTCTCCTCGGTGTCCGCGGGTTCGGGTTCAGCGGGTTCGTCGGTCTCGTCGGTGTCCGCGGGTTCGGGTGCTGTGGTGGTGGTTGTGGTGTCCGCGGGTTCTGGTTCGGGTGCTGTGGTGGCGGGTGGTTCTGGTTCGGGTGCCGTGGTGGTGGTTGTGGACTCTGCGGCTTGGGTGGGTTCGGAGTCAGTGACCGGTTCCGGCGCGGCCGTTGTGTCCGAGGAAGTACAGGCCGCGGCGACAGAGCACAGCAGCACCAGGCCTGCAAGCAACTTCGTCATGCCAATTCGACGCTACATCAGCGCTACAGGTTCCCGGAGACGTCGACCACGGCGATAGTGGGTCTCGGACACGTCGTAGGCGGCCGCGCACTTACAGGATCGATTCGGTGAGCAGGCCCGCTGGTCGGCGCGCAACGCGCCAGCATCCACTGGCGCTATCTGAAGATGTGCAGAGTCAGGTCCCGTGCTGTCCTACGCGGCGGGGTCGACGAGGCGGCCCACGAACAGGAGGGCACCGGTGTCCTGGTGGATGATGGCCCACAGGAAGGGGCGGTCGGCGACGATCGTGAGATCGGCCGGGGGAGGTCCGGATTCTGCGAACATCCCGGCGGTGACCGCGGCTGCCTCGGTGCCCTTCTCGTCGACGATCACTTTGGCTCCGTGGAGAGCGGCGGTGATGAAGATGCCGGGGGCGATGCCGTCGAAGCCTGCGCCGGGGCAGAACCCCTGAGGACATAGCCATTCGAAGAGGTCGGCGGCCGGGAGGGTCTGTTCCCACTTGGGCATGGTGACATCGACCAGACCCTGTTGCGCTTCGCGGTGGAGACCGGTCACGGCTTCAGCGTCGAGCGCTTCCTCGACTGCTGGCAGACCGGCGGGATCGTGGGGGACGATGAGCCACATGGCCAGCTGGCCGCCCTTGTAGGGGAGTTCGACGGTGTCGGCGCCTTCCAGTTGAACGAAGCGACGACTCGTCGGCTCCCGGTCGCTCATGAACGGCACTGTCACCGTCCGGCTGTCGCCCGTGGTGAACTGGCCGTCCTCGGTCCGCCCGGCCAGGAACGGCTCGACCCAGTCGGCCTTCAGGTACACCGTGTTCACGAGAACCAACTGCTGGTCTTGGACCGCGCCGGCGTTGACGATGGTGGGGATGAGCCCGCGGGTGCGGTTCGACACCCACCGGTTGACGGCGCGGGCTGCGGCCGAGCCGTCGGCGGTGTCGACCGGCTGGACAACGGCTCCGTACTGTGCGGCCGCGACCTCCAGGAATTCCGGCAGCATCGAGAAGTTGTCGTCGGGGAAGAGACGGTTGGCGACCTCGAGGGTGGTGGGCCCCACCGAGGCTTCCGCCAGCCGGAGGTCGACGGCGTTGGCGGCGCTGTGGGCGTCGGCCTCGGGGAATCCGAAGATCTCGTCGAGGGCGGCCCCGGAGTCGGCCGACGCCCCGGCCCGGCTCATGCTGAAGGCCGTGCCGATGCTGACCGGGCTCGAGACTGCGTTGCCCTTCAGGTGCCGATGGAAGCCCCACCCGGCTGCGTTGACGCCGGCGACCCAGTCACCGGCCGGGGCGTCGGGATCGGCCGGCAGCCGATCAGCCACCGGCTCCAACACCGTCGTGGTCGTGGTCGTGGTGGCGGCCGTCTCCGCGGGATCCTCAGCGGCCGCGGGATCTTCTGCGGCCGCGGGATCTTCTGCGGCCGCGGGATCTTCTGCGGCCGCGGGATCTTCTGCGGCCGCGGGATCTTCTGCGGCCGCGGGATCACTTGCCGGCTCCGGCACCGTCACAGTCGTGTCCGAGGAACTGCAGGCCACTGCGATCGAGCACAGCAGGACCAGGAGTCCGAGCAACTTGGTCATGACAATTGGACGATAGGGCAGCGCCCCAGGTTCCCGAGGCCATTGGTAGCGTCTGCGCGATGACCGACTCTGTGGCCATCGAGATTGGCGACGACTACGTGGCCACCATCGAGCTGCGGCGCCCGCCCAACAACTTCTTCTCGCTGGAGATGATCGCCGGGATTGCCGACGGGTTGGAGTCGCTGGACGACGACCCCCGGTGTCGGGCCGCGGTGCTGTGCGCGCAGGGCAAGCACTTCTGCGCCGGCGCTGATTTCTCACCCGAGGGCGCCCGTTACACCACTGAGGACCTCTACGCGGCCGCGGTCCGGATCTTCCGCACCCACACGCCGGTGGTGGCCGCGGTGCAAGGCGCGGCGGTGGGCGGCGGTCTCGGCCTGGCGCTTGCGGCCGACTTCCGGATAGCTGCGCCCGAGGCCCGCTTCAGTGCGAACTTCGCCCGTCTGGGTTTCCATCAGGGCTTCGGTCTGAGTGTGACCCTGCCCCGGCTGGTGGGCCCGCAGGTGGCCGCCGACCTGCTGTACACGGGACGGCGAGTACCAGGGGAGGAGGCGGCGCATCTCGGCTTGGCAGACGGCCTGGCAGATCGGGACAACCTCCGAGCCGCGGCTTGGGGGATCGCCCGCGAGATCGCGATGTCGGCGCCACTGGCGGTGAGGTCGATCCGGGAAACGCTGCGCGGCGACTTGGCCGACCAGGTGGAGGCGGCCACCGCTCACGAGCACCGGGAGCAGACTCGCCTGCAGCAGACCGCCGACTTCGCCGAGGGCAGCCGGGCGATGGCCGAGCGCCGGATTCCCGAGTTCCGAGGCGAGTGACGCCTGCTACCCTGCGTGGCTCGGGGCCGTTAGCTCAGCCTGGTTAGAGCGCCTGCTCGACACGCAGGAGGTCAGAGGTTCAAATCCCCTACGGCCCACCAACGTGTGTGGAAGCTAGCACCGAGCCGTTAAGGGCCACCTTCTCGGTGACCCCTCCAGCTAAAAAACTGTCCTCGGGCATAGGCACGGTGTAGCGCATCAGGGCGTTGTCGGGCATGACGATGACCTCCTTGACGAAGGACTCGATGAAGGTCCTGCGCTCTGTAAGCTCACTCTCCTTCAGGAACGCGCTCATGTCCTGGGCGTAGGCGGCGATGGTGTTCACGTCGTCGAGGACATTCCGGCGCTGGGCCAGGGCCGCCCTCGCCTGGTCAGCGGAAAACTCGAGGCGCTCCTGCCGCTCCCGGTGCTGGCGTATGCGGGGGGTGAAGTCGGCCATCTCCACCTCGGTGGTCTCCACGAGGTTGTAGATCGTATCCAGCCTGCGGCGCACGTCGGCAAGCTCCTTCTCGATGGTCTGGAGCTTCTTGCGCTGATCTCCGGCCACACCGTCCATCTGCTCGTCCACGACCTTCACCAGGGCGCGGATGTTGCCGTCGGTGAGGATGTTGGAGCGAATCTTGGTGACGACCATCTCCTCGAAGCGTCGGGCTGCGAGGCGGGGAGTCTTGCAGGCTTCCTTGCCCTGCTTCATGAGCGACTGGCAGACGTAGTAGGGGAACTGGCCGCTCTTGGAGTACTGGCCTGTGAGCGCCCGGTTGCAGGTCTTGCACTTGACCAGCCCGCTGAGCAGGAAGGAGCTTCCGACCCGTCTGGGGTTGACGACCTTGGGGGCGCGGCGGCGCAGCTGCCGGTTGACTCGGCGGAACCGGGTCTTGGAGACGATGGCGGGAAACGCCTTCTCCACCCGCACGGGGTCTGCCCCGTCCTTTGCGTTGGCGCCCCAGACCAGAGTCCCCGTGTACGCCTCGTTGGTGAGGACCTTGTGGATGCTGGTCTTACCCCAGACCTTCCCTGCTGGGCTGGCGATGCCCTCGTCGTTGAGGGTGCGGGTGATGTCCAGCATCCCCTTACCGGCCTCGGACATCGCGAAGATGCGCTCGACGATGGGGGACGTGGCGGGGTCGGGTTCCAGGGTGGGGCGCTTCTTGGGTCCGTCCTGGACGTAGAGCTTGCTGAAGCCGTAGGGCGCCTTGCTGCCGACCCAGAAGCCTCTGGATGCGGCCTCTCTCATTCCCCGCAAGACCTCTTGCGCAAGATTTTCGCTGTAGAACTCGTCCACGCTCTCGATGATGCCCTCAAGCAACCTTCCGGTGGCGGTGTCCTCGGCCTGCTCGGTTATGGACACCACCCGGATGACCTTGCGCCGGAGCATGGACTTGAAGGCAACGGCGTGCTCGCGCTTGCGGGTGAACCTGGAGAACTTCCAGACCAAAATCTCCCGAAACGGGGCGTTGGTCCTGCTGGCCTCGTCGATCATCTTGCGGAACTCGGGGCGGTTGGCGATGCGTCCGCTCTCCGCCTCGTCCACGTACTCGCGGGCGACGATGTAGTCGTTCTTTTCGGCGTAGTCCCTGAGCGCCCGCAGCTGTGCGGCCACGGACAGGTCCACGTCCTGCCGGTCGCTGGACACCCTGGCGTAGAGTGCCACCGGCGTGTAGTCGTGTCGTTCAATCATCGGTTCCTCCTTCTGTTTCTTGCCGTTCGATCCTGGTCTCGTCCCACCGGACGCTCCACGTCTTCGGAGGCGATGCCCTGCCCGCGGGCGGGCCGTTGTCCGTACCGTTCGAGGCGTCTCCCCTCCGCCTCCCGCATGTACAGGCGGAGGGCCTCGCGGACAAGCCCGCTCATGGTGCGGTCCTCCTCCTCCATCAGTTGCCTGACCTGCTCGGCCATCTGCGGGGGCAGCGAGATGGTGATGACCTCGGTGGTTCTGGGCATGTTTTTTGCCTCGCTTAGTAATACTGAGTCTTATCCTTATCATGAACGAATCCGGCTTACGTTGTCAAGGGTCCGGCATCTGTAAGAGGCAGTCCAAATCGGGTAAAATGGGGTGGTAGACACTTCGACGAAGAGGCTTCCTCTATGGGGACATTCAAGTGGCCGCTGCGGATCGCCAGCATGGACGGCCAACGGGTGCGGGAGATTGAGGCGACGGTGGACACCGGAGCCGCCTACACCACGCTGCCGGGCAGCCTGCTGCGCGAGCTCGGGGTCGAGCCGATGGGGAATCGCCGGTTCTTGCTGGCGGACGGGCGGCGGGTGGACATGGAGTACGGGAGGGCCTGGGCCACCATCAACGGCGACAGCGAAGTGACCATCGTGGTCTTCGGAGAGGACGACGCTCCGGCTCTGCTGGGGGCCTACACCCTGGAGGGACTTGCCCTGGCTGTGGACCCGACCTCGCAGCGTCTCGTCCCCACCCATCTGATCATGTACTAGGACCGGCGCCGTCTCCCGGGGCGCGCCGGTCTCTCAGCCGCTCCACCCCGATTCTCCGGTCGCCGCCGGTAGTCCTTCCCGTAGCACCTGAGTCTGCACCACCCCTCGGTCCCGGCGTTGCGCCGGAAACGGCGGTAGTAGACCCTGCCGCACTCCCTGCATACCTTCTTCCTGTACTTGACCATCGTCTGAACCTCCTGGGTATTGCGGGGGATCAGGCCCCCTCCTCCTCTTCGCCGTCCTCGGTTGGGTCCCCGGCGTCCGCGTCCGCCTGCCGCTTCATGTGGGCGCGGATGGCGACGTCCGCCAGGATGCGGAACCCCTTGACGAAGACCTTCCGCTGCTTGGGGGTGTAGGAGGACAGCAGCTCGGCCAGGGACTCGTCGGGGACTTCCCCGGCGGGCCTCCGGCGTCTGTCGTGCTCGTTGTGGCCGGTGGTATCTTTCATGGTGCGTAGTCGCAGCGGCGGGTCGTCGGTCCGCTGGCCTCTCGTTTGCAGGTCTTTGGATTTCGCCTCCCGGCGCGGACGGAAAGGGCGAGCGCCGGTCGGCGTCTATGCCGGCTCAGGCCCCGCCGTTGCGGTTGCGCGGGCGGGGCGGGCCGATCAGCTGCTGAAGAAGGTCAACTGGAACCCCTCGCCCATGAGGATCTGCAGTCCGCCGGGGAACCGGGCGGCGTACATGTAGAGGGCGTGCAGGGCTCCCCCGGACGGCTCGACCCCCTTGCGCCACCGGTACATCTGCTTGTAGTCGACGCCGATGGCGGCCGCGAGTCCGCTCCAGGTGAGGCCGGTGACCTCCTTGAAGCGTTCGAGGCGCTGGGGGAAGTCCTTCGGCAGCAGGCTGACGAAGGGCAGGCGCTGGACGTCGTCCGGGTCCAGTTCCAGGCTCCCGCCGAGGCGGGGCGAATCTTTGGTGTTACTCGTCATCGCTTTCCTCCTGTGTAAAGAGTTCGTGGAAGTTCTCCACGCCTAGGGCCTTTTGCATCCGACGTCGGATGCGTCCCGAGGGCGCTCGCCCCTCGTTGACCAGCATGGAGAGGTAGCCGGGGCTAATCCCGATCTCCCTGGCGAGCCAGTTCTGGGAGCGGTTCAAGAGGTTGAGCCGCCGCCAGAGGGCTGCTGCGTCCAGCCGGACGACGGTCCGTCCTGCACGCCTCGGGCGTCCCTTCATTTGGTTGGCGTCTCGTGAACGCATGACTTTTTCAATCTCCTATATTCAGCAAAATCGGGAGGGCGCTTGTGCTCGCGCTCCCGCCGGTTTGTCCAGGTTCACCGGGGCGGCAGGGGCTGGGGCGACTCCCACTCTCCGGGGGATCGCCAGGCGCTGCCCAGGGGTCCCAGGGCGTCTATCGCCTCCTTGTGGGACACCCACAGGGGGAGGTCGTTGCTCCGGCGACGGCTTCCCCCTGCTCACCCATGTGTGTGGCCCTCTTTGCGTTTCAGCCGTCTTATCCCGTGAACAGGTGGCCGAGTCCCATGCTGTCGGCCAACTCCATGAGCGCCTTCCGGTGCTGATAGTTGGGCGGGCTTTGCCTTCAGCCCAACGCCACACCGTGTGGCGATAGGTCCCCAGGCGGCGGGCGATCTCCGACCAGGACAGGCCGGACTCCTTCTGGAACCGCTTGAGGCGGTCCGGGAAGTTGCTGGGGAACTCGTAAGTCTCTCTGTCGTATTGGATGCGCTGTCGCGGCATGGCGTCCGTCTTCCCGGAGGGACAACCGGATGCCCCCTCCGATGGTGCATGGCTACCCCGCAGGGCTCCTTTCCCCGACGGAACCTGAGCGCCGGATGCTCCAGTCGGTGAGCAGGTGGGCGAGACCCAGGTCTTCGGCCAGCTCAAGCAGCGCCATCATGTGCTGCCAATGGGGCCACACCCCTTCTTCCACCACCGCTTCGCGGTGTGGGGATAGGTCCCGAGACGGCGGGCGATCTCCGCCCACGACAGGCCCGACTCCTCCTTGAACCGCTTCAACCGCCGCGGGAAGTCGTCGGGGAAGCCGTAGGTCTCTCTGCTGTGGTGTATGCGCTGTCTCGGCATCGAGCCGGTCCTTCCCGAGGACGATTCGCAGAGCCCTCTCCCCGATGGGAACGGCCTGGACGTCCGTCGCCCGGTGCGCGAGCTCCTGCTCTCTGCCCACCTCCAGGGAGTATGGGCCAATCCTCTCCGGGCGGGGCCGCAGCCCTCGCCTGCTCGTTCATGTGTGCGGCCTTTCTTGTTGCCCGGAAATCGGCGGTGTCTCCGGTTTCCGGGATCGAACGGGCGTGGGGTGCCCGAACACGGGCCCCGGAGCAGCCCGGACTCCTCCACCGGCGTCGCGACAGCACCGTAAAGCCCCAGCCCCGCTGCGACGCCGGGAGCTTGGCGCGGTCAGCCGGAAAGCGGCATGGCAGTCCGCGACCCCTTACTGGACGGTCGCGGTGTCCTCCCCGATGAGCAGGCCGGTGGTTGCGCTATCGCCCCCGCACCTGACCCTGAATGGTACTTCGTCCCCGGCTGTAAACAGGCCAGCGCTACTGGATTGGGAGGTGGCGAGTGTTCTCTCAGCAGGGTCCGTATCGCCTTGGATTGGACCAGCCACACTACCGGAGCCAGGTATCGTGAAATAGACCTTGTAACCTTCGGGGCATACGCCGTAGTGGAGGCTGCCATCGCCGAGAGGGTAGGCGGCGTCAGTCCAGCTGACGTCAGTCCTGATGTTGCTGCTCTCGATAGTTACCCTGGCCCTGGCGATGCCGCGGTCCATGGTGGCCGGGAAGGCGGCCGACGCCACTTCGCTGCCGTCGCTGAACACCGCCCAGACGCGGTACAGCACCAAAGAGGAGGCCGGCACGGTCGTGTCGTTCCAGGTTGACACGCCGGGCCCGACCGCTGGCCGGTCGCCGCCTCTCAGGTCGGCGTGGGTGAGCTCGGTCGTGCCGCCTGGCGCGGAGCGCTCTATCCTGTAGCCGGTCAGGCCCCCGGTGTCGCTGCCGGCGTCCCATTCCAGCACCACGGCGTCCTCGTCGGCGTCATAGATTGCGGACGCAACGCGGGGCTGCCGGCTGCTGGTGGGGGCGAGCGGTTCGTCACCGTCGTCGATGGTGACTATCGCCCCCTGCGCGGCCGCCGTCGACGCGGAGGATGCCGCTGTGGACACGGATATGATGAATCGTTCATCGCTTTCGGGCGTATTGTCGTCCACGATCCTGAATCGCGCTGCGTGCTTGATGGCCTCGAAGAACCCGCTGTCATAGTAGCCAAAGAAATCGGCAGGGCTGAACGTTACCGTTTCGGTGAACGGAAGGTAGTCGGTCCCTTCGTGCGCCGTATCCGGGAAGGATCGCACAGTCAAGGTCAAAGGCGCTTGCGGTTTTTCGTAGGAGTCCGTCCTCACCCTGACGGCTACGATGACCCCTCCCTGAGGCTCGTAGACCGTCCCGGTGACTAACACTGTGGCCGACAGGGTGATGTCCGAGGGCGCGGCGCCCGGCGCGGCCCGGGTGACCGTCACCGTGTAGGTCCGGGTGGTCACGCCGTCCGCGGCGGTCACTTTCACGCTGATCGTGTTGCTGCCCACGTCCAGGTTCACCTGGTGCCCGGCCGCGCTCGCGTCGGCGTCGACCGGGGTGATCTCCACCGTGGCGGCGGCATGGTTCAGCGTCGCCGTCACCGTGGTGGCGGACACGCTGTTGGCGACGGAGGCGGTGTAGCCGGTGGTGGTGCCGCCGGAGAAGGTCGGCGTCAGCGTGACGCCGCTCAGACTCAGCCCGCTCAGGCTGGCGTCGCTGGACGCCGCGGGCGCGTCGTTGGCGGGGATGGTCACCGGCACCGTTGACTGGAGCAGGGTGACCTTGGGTGCGCCGCTGTTGGTCAGCACGAGGTGGAAGGTCTCGGCGCTCTCCTGGGTAGTGTCGTCCTTGACGGTCACCGTTCCGCTGTACACCCGCCACCAGCGTTGGCTCCCGCCGATCGTCACCGCGCTGAACCCGGCGGCGTCCAGGGCATAGGTCTGGTTGAAGGCGTCGTAGTCGCTGCTGGCGCTGGCCGTGATGTCGCTGCTGGCGACCGTCAGCGTCCCGCCCGGGCCGTGGGGCATCTCGTCCCGCTGCGTGGTCACGGTGACGGTCACCGTCGCCGTGCCCGGCTCGTTCACCGTGGTGGGGCTGACCGTCAGCGCCGCCGTCGCCGCCGGGAAGTCGTCGTCTTTCACCTGCGTCGACGCGCTGGCGGCGCTCAGGGTGTAGCCGGCGTTGGGCGGCGCCGTGACGCTGACCGTGGAGTGCTCCTCCCAGTCGCTGTCGTCGGCGCCGGTGTTCACCGTCAGGGTCGCCGCGGTGGCGTCGGCGGCGATGGTCACCGTCCTGTCGCCCTCCTCGGCGGCGGGAACCAGGTCCTCGCTCTCGGCGACGTTCACCGTCAGCGTCAGCGCGTCCCCGGCGGCGGGCGTGCGGCTCACGGTGAAGGTCAGGGAGTCGCCCTCCCCGGCCGTGGCCGCCGCCGCGCTGACGCTGACCGCGGGCGCGGCTCGCGTGAGCGTCAGCGTGTAGGTCTGGCTGGCGCTGCCCCTGGTCAGCTTGACCTTGATCGTGTTCTCCCCCACCGTCAGGTCGAACTGGTCGCCGGTGGTAGTGGAGTCCACGTCGCTCAGCGTGTTGCCCGCCCCGTCCTCGTAGGAGACGGTCGCGTCGGTGTCCGCCGTGGCGGTGACGGTGATGCGGTTGTTGCCGTAGGGCACGTCGGGGACGGTGTACGCCAGGGTGCCGCCGGCGAAGACCGGCGTCACCGTCCCCGCGCTCACCGTCAGCGCGCTCAGCGCCGGCGGCGCGGCGCTGTCGGCGGCGGCCGTGGTATAGGTCCCCGGAATGCCCAGGTTGCTGTTGCCGGCGTCGCGGGGGACTGCCACCTCCCCGACCATGCGGCCCGAGCCCCGCTCTCCGCACCAGACCTGCATCAGGCCAACGTTGACTAAGCGAGAGTAAGTCTGCGTGATGACGTCCGCCGTGCTCGTGTCATCGTCCGGGATCTCGGGGGTGCTAAGGACCACGCCATGAAAGACAAGGACCGCATAGGCCTTGTACCCGTCAGTGCAGTCCTGCGTGTCCACCCAGGTGATCTCGACTCTCCTGGTCTCATCGGTAACCCCCTAGGGGGCGGTGAGCACGACGGTCACCGAGTTGGCCGCCCGGGTGACGGTCACCGTGTAGGTCTGGGTGGTCGTGGTGTCCTCGGCGGTCACCTTGACGGTGACGACGTTGCTGCCCACGTCCAGGCTCACCTGGTGCCCCTCCGCGCTCGCGTCGGCGTCGGCAGGGGTGATCTCCACCGTGGCGGCGGCATCGGTCTGCTCCGCCGTCACCGTGGTGGACGTCACGCTGTTGTACACGGAGGCTGTGTAGGTGGCGGTGGCGGTGGCAAAGTCCGGCGACAGCGTGACGCCGCTCAGGGCCAGCCCGCTCAGGCTGGCGTCGGTCGAAGTCCCCGGCAGCTGATGATGAAAGAGCTTCTTGTTGCCGATGCCGGTATTCCCCACCCACATGGTCGTTCCATCGGACCATGTGCCCCAATTCCGTGAAGAATTGCGCGAGCTCAAGTCCAGGTCGGCGTCGCGGCTCCCGCTGCTGATCGTATAGGCGAGGGCCTTGTTTAGGAAGGGATATACCACCCAGATGGTCGTTCCGTCCGACCAGACTCCAGCGGGCGAACTGGGGCCCACGCTGAACTCCTTCGCTGTGTCGGGGTTACCGGTGGACAGCGTGTAGGCGTAGAGCTTCTTGTCGCTATCGTCCCCCACCCAGATGGTCGTGCCGTCCGACCAAACGCCCGTAACCCTGCCGTTGTCGCCCCCCAGCGTGATGTCCTTGCCCGAGTCGCGGGCCCCGGTGGACAGCGTGTAGGCGTAGAGCTTAGCGTCAGAGACGTCCCCCACCCAGATGGTCGTGCCGTCCGACCAGACGCCGGTAGCATCACCGTTGGCGCTGTCCAGCGTCATGTCCTTGCCTGAGTCGCGGGCCCCGTTGGACAGCGTGTAGGCGTAGAGCTTGTTGTCGCTATCGTCCACCACCCAGATCGTCGTGCCGTCCGACCACACGCCAAGGGGAGACCCGTTCTGGGAGTCGAGGGTGATGTCGACGGGCGTGGACTGCTGCCGCGCCGAATCCGGCGGGTCGTCTTCCCCTTCTTCCGGCTCCGCCACGCTGAAGCTCGCCCTCGCCGAGGCCATCTCCACGCCGTCGGGCGACGATATGCTCGCTTCCAGGGTGTAGTCGCCCGCCGGACAGCCGGCGGAGATGGTCCCGGTGCGGGTCTCCGGGTCCTCGTCCACCTGGTACATGTAGCGGTCCACCCCAGGCCGTCGCCCTCGCAGGCGTCGGCGTCAACCACGTCGGCGCGGAAGATGTAGTCAGTGGTGTCGGTGTCCCAGTCGGACTGCAAGCCGATGAATCCCATGGTGACCGCGATGGCGGTTCCCTGCTCCACGGAGCTGGAGGGGAAGAGGGCAATCGCCACCAGCGGCGTGGGTTCCGGCGTCGGCTCAGGTGTGGGTTCTGGCGTCGGCTCAGGCGTTGGCGTTGGCGCCGGGGCCGTCACGGTGAAGCTCGCCCTCGCCGAGGCCAGCTCTACACCGTCGGGCGAGGAGATGCCGGCTTCGAGGGTGTAGTCGCCCGCCGGACAGTCGGCGGATATGGTCCCGGTGCGGACTTCGGGGTCCTCGTCCACCTGGTACATGTAGCGGTCCACGCCCAGGCCGTAGCCATTGGCCCGGTCCTCGCATTCGTCTGCCCCCACCACGTCGGCCCGGAAGACGTAATCCCTGGTTGCGGTGTCGGAGTCGGACTCCAGGCCGCCGAAGCTCATGGTGACGGTGATGGCCGATCCCTCCTCCACGGAGGCGGAGGAGAGGCTGACCGCCACCGACGGCGACGCCTGGGCGTGGGCCGGGTAGGGCAACGGCACGCCGGAGAGAAGGACGAGCGCGAAGGCTCCCAGGGCGGCAAGGACGGCGAAGGACAGTTTGCGTTTCACGATGCCGGCCTCACTTTCGGCGGCCGCAAGGTGTGGATGGCGGGTAGGGGCGCTGCCCGGAAGGCAAGGAGAGACCTTCGGGCCTGCGCGCGGGCGCGCAGAAGCAGCCGCTCAGGGCAAGCGGCGATACGGGGGGAGAAGGGCGGTCCGAAAGAAGGAGCCGGACGGGGGTTTGGGGCTATCTAGATGACGATATTCGTCGGGGGGGGGGGGGGGGGTAGAAGGATTGCGCTCGTCGAGGCGCGTCCTCACGACGGCGGATACCGCCGGTGCGCCTGTGGACGCTGGTGCATTTTGCCGTCTATCGGAAGGCAACTAAATCCCTCTCCATCTATGTGAGGAGCACAACTAACCTACTGTGCCACCGCAACAATATCTGACAACCCGGCCTTTTGTCAATGTGATCGGCCCTGATTTGCCTACAGGATCACCCGTCGCGTTGCTCCTGCAAGAACGGGATGGAGGGCTTTCAAAGTCTGCCTTCTTGTCAATATGCCCGGCCCCGGTTCTCAGAGGGCGGGCACATCGCAGCAGTTGGCCCCGGCATCCTCGACGCCATCGGTTTCCCGTCACCCTCCCAAGCACGGGAGCTAGGGACGCTCCGATGGCGACGGGCTGGTTTTGTGTCGGGCTGAAGCACAAGAAGGGCGTATTCGCGGGCAGGCAGGGGAAGCGACGGAGCGGGAAGGAGGGGGAGACCGGCTACTCTCCGGCCTGGATGACGACGCGGCCGTCGGTCTCTACGTCGATGCTCAGGTTGTGGCGGTCCAGCAACCGCATCCCCACGAGGGGGGTGGTGTCTGCGACGTCGGCCTCTATGTATACCGGCTGGCCGTCCCAGAGCACGGCAACGTCGTGGACATCGAATGTTGCCTCGCTGCCGTCGGCAAGGGTCGCACGGCTGGTGCCTCGTAAGTCCAATCCCAACTCCGTGACCAACACCGGAGTCACGGTCAGAAATCCGGTGAAGCCGGTGTCTATAACGGCTTCGATATCGCTTGTCTGCCCCGACGGGCCTTGCACTGCAAGTCTTACGATGGGCTCGTAGGCGGCGTTCACTACCCCTTCGATCACTCGGCTCTCCGCAGGGGACGCCCCCCAAAGTGATGCAGCGCCCGATACCCGACCCGGAGCAGCCAGACGTCAATAGCGTCCGGGCGTTGTGTCCGCAGACGATCCGTCGCAGCAATCACGTTGTCGCCAATCGCCCAACTTCCGCTGTCGACGTCGATGGCGACTACCTCTCCGTGGTGGTCGGCTTCAACCTGGGAGCGGATGTCCCGCTCGTAGAGTTCGTCGCCCAGGCGGGCGATCTCGTCCCGCGGTCGGGTTGGGAGCCTTCTGCTCCCCGCTTCTTGTGTGGGCGCCGGGGTGTCTGCGTCTCTCATGCGTCCCCCTTCCATAGGCGTTCTTCCTACACCGCAATTCTACCATCTTGCGGAAGTGCGGGACAACGAGAAAGGCCGCGCACAGGGGCGGACGGGCCGACCAGCTATGACTTATACTATTGGCCTACAGGAGCTTACAGACTGCCGAGCCACATCTCGAACACGGTGCCATCTACCGTCCACGTAGGCCCACCGCATTGGCTCCCAGGGTTTTGGCTGTTCGACTCCCAGAGTTTCGTGGTTGAGGCTGCAATGGGCTGCCGCGTGGGGGATCGAGGGGTTTGTGGCCCCGGTTCGACGGGGTCGTGAAGCGCCGCGCTGCGGGGGTGCGCCTTCGGAGTTGTCGACGGGCGCGACAGAGCTGACGGTCAACTGACCGTCAGCTCTGTGGAGAGCTCAGCGGGGAGCTAGTGTCCTGGGTGCCAAGTTCATGAGCATTGTCTGGGATGCCTGACTCTATGGAAACATCAGGAAAGCTAGCGATATAGCTGTCGAGTGCCAGCATCACAACCATCGGAACAACCACACGAATTAGCCATACGGGACACTAGGAGACTGCTGAGTAATGCCGATTTCGGCCAACCCACAAGCCTCTGACCTGGGGTTTTATGATCACGAAACTAGCAATTTGTGACTTACTCAGCAGTCTCCTAGGTGGCTGGTGCCAAACTCCCGAAATGGAGGTTTTGCGGTCACAAAACCCCAGGTCAGCGACTTGCGAATTGTGGCAAATTGCCATTTAACACCAGCCACCTAGGTGGCTGGTGCCAAATTGGTGTTTGGTGTGCTGGTGTCGGGTGACGGTGGGGTGTGGTGGTTCTGGGATCGTGTCCGGTTTTGGGTCGGGGCGGGTGCTGTGGTGTGGCGGGGTGTGCTGGGGCGTGTCAGGCGGGGGTCGGGAGGTTCGGGGGCTTAGATGAGGGCCCATCGGTCAGGTGTGGAGCGCAGTCCGAGCACGCCGAGGCGCGCGATGTTGGCGGCTGCGGCCAGCAGGTTGAAGTCGGCGTCGACTTTGGCCCGGCCGCGCACGCGGGCGTGGCGGCCGCCGTGTTTTCGGCGCACGAGGTGCGCGAGTTTGCGTTCGACTTTGGGGCGCACGGCTCGGTAGTCGTTTCGCCATGCGGGGTCCTGTTGGCGGGCGCGCGACGCGGCGAGCACGGCCTCGTTCGCGCCGATGCGCACGGTGCGGCCGCCGGCGGCGTCGGTGCAGCGGCCGCGCAGCGCGCACCCGTGGCAGGCCGCGCCGAATGCGGCGGTGCCCGAGCCGTCGCTGCGGGCTCTGATGGCGACGGTCGTGCCGGCGGGGCAGGTGACGGTGCCGCTGAGCAAATCGACTTCGAAGCGGTCCTTGGTGAAGCGGCCCCCCGGCGCGGCCGCGGGCTGGGTGCGGCACCTCGAGTTGATGCGGCTCTGCTGGAGCAGCCCCTGGAACTCGCCGCTGCCGTACGCGCTGTCGCCATAGACCGTGGGCCTGCCCGCGAACTCCTCCACAACCCCGCCGTCCTCGGCGCCCTCGGCTGCGGTGTCGGCGGTGTCGGCGTCCTCGGCGGTGTCGGCGTCCTCGGCGGTGTCGGCGGTCTCGGCGGTGTCGGCGGTCTCGGCGGTGTCGGCGGTCTCGGCGGTGTCGGCGGTCTCGGCGGTGTCGGCGGTCTCGGCGGTGTCGGCGTCCTCGGCGGTGTCGGTGTCGGCGGTGTCGGCGTCCTCGGTGTTGTTGAGGAGGTCGTTGATGAGTTCTGGTGCGGGTTGGGCGTCGGCGGTGTTGGCCGCGGTGACGGCGGTGGCGGTGACCAGTTCGGAGTCGGGGTCCACCGCGGTGTGGCCCTTGTAGCCGTCGAAGCGTCTCGCGGTGGTTTTGCGGCCGTGGCGGGCGTCGGGGTCCACAGTGGACAGGACCCGGTCAGCGGCCACGCGCCGAGCGATCATGAAACGCCCGCCGTCGTTTTGGCACAGGTCCTGGCCGGCCACCGCGGCCAGCAGCTCAGCGGCCTCGCCGAGCGCGCCGGCGAGCTCGCGGCCCTCGAGCGCGGCGAGCACCGCGGCCGCGTCCGCGCCGAGGCGGTCCACCAGCTCCTGTCGGGCACCGGGGTCGTCCCAGTCGCAGCGGGGCCCGGCGCCTGGGGCGTAGTCGCCGCGCAGCGCCGCGGCCACCCCCACCGCCGCGTCAGCGGCCGCGGCGAGCACCGCGCCGATCGCGCGGTAAAGCATCGTCACGGTGTCCTGGGTCGCCACCGCGTCATATATCGGCACAGAGTCCAGCACCCGCCGCTGAGACAGCGCCCCCGCCCCACGGGCCGCGTCGAGCACCGCGTCGAAGATCCGCCGCGGCTGCCCAGAGGCCGCCAGCCGGGCCCGCATCCCCACCAGCACCGTGTGGCAGAACCCCCCGCCGTCGACGCCGAGGCCCCCGCACGCGAACCGCCAGCGCAGATCGAACTCGAAAGCCGCGACCGCCTCACGATCAGACAACCCGAACCAGCGCTGCAGCACCATCACAGTGGCCACCACCCGCGGCGGCACGCTGCGCCGCCCCCGCGAGCTGAACAGATCATCGAACATCCCGTCGGGGAACAACCGCCGCCCCTCGCGCTCCAGCACCGCGAACACCGACTCCGCCGCCAGCCGCTCACCCACGAACCCCGACCCCCTGAACAAATCAGCCTGACACGGCTCCTGACCCACCGTCACAGCACGAACCTCCCCGAGAGACCGAACAACACCCATGCAATTCTACCGCACCAGCCAGCCCGAAACCCGCAGAAAAACACCAGCCACCTAGGTGGCTGGTGTTAAATGGCAATTTGCCACAATTCGCAAGTCGCTGACCTGGGGTTTTGTGACCGCAAAACCCCCATTTCGGGAGTTTGGCACCAGCCGCCTAGGTGGCTGGTGTTAAATGGCAATTTGCCACAATCCGCAAGTCGCTGACCTGGGGTTTTGTGACCGCAAAACCTCCATTTCGGGAGTTTGGCACCAGCCACCTAGGGCGGCGCTCGGGTTGATAGTTCGGTGTCGTCGGCGCCTCGGTGACCTGTGCTGTTGGCGGTGCTGTTGCTGCAGTGGCGGGGTGGGCTCTTGAAGTGGGTGTGGTCGTAGCCGTGGACGATGTTCAGTTTGAGGTTGTAGACCACCACGGTGGCGATAGCGGCCATCATGTTGGGGGCGTGGCCGAGAGCCTTGCAGGCCTCGCCGCCGAGGCCCTTGTCGGACTTGATCCTTCCGAACACGGGTTCCACAGCGTGGCGGCGGGCATAGGAGTTCTTCCACACTGTTGTGCCGTAGGGGTGTTCCTGCCCAAAGACATCCACAATCTCACGTCGCCCTCCTGTCCTCCAAGGCATTCGTGTGGGGCGAGCCAGCATCCACCGCGCCGCCATGATGCCCAGCGAGACGAATGCAACCGCCCAGGTGGAGCGTCCTGACGCAAGCAGCACGTACGGGAGACCGGGTCCCGCGTCGCCTGTCGCTTCAACACGGCAAATCCCCAGGTCAGCGCCCATATGGAGAGACGCGCAGACGAATTCGTCCTTCAATTCTGGGGAATCGGGTCTAGCGATTTGGGGAATGTCCCAAGATCGGCGCTAGAACACCCTCGATGACCTGGCTAAACGTAACCCGTGACAACTCAGGGATGAGATGGTCCACGGTTAGCGGACTGCTATCGCAGCGATGAGGGCTTCTTGCGGATCTGGCGGGCCACCTCGGACACCCAGGATCGGGACACTCCCAACGCCTTAGCGATCTCGGCGTGTGTCCGGTTGCCTTTGCGGAGTGCGTCTTCGATCTGTGGGCGTTTGGTGGTGGGTCCCGTCGGTGTTGTGTCGTGGTCTCGGGTTCGCTGCCGTCGCGGCTTGTTTGCCGTGCCAGAGGAGGCGGCGCCAGCCACGTGGTGGGATCGGAAAGAGCATTGGACGATCAGCTCATCGACGGCGGCGCGGCACGCGTCGAGCCCGAACGGTGTCGGTGCTTGCGCGCCGAAGGCTTGCAGTTCGGCGAGGTAGTGCGGGTCGGCCCACTTGGCGTCGAGGTTCGATACGACGCGGCCGAGACTCCAGCCAGAGGTGCGGTAGTGCTGAAAGCGCGCCGCGGCCTGTTGGGCTGTGGTGAGCCCTGCCGCGGTGGCCGCCCACACGTCGTAGGTGTCGCGGGGCTGTTTGCGGCCGAAGACGGCGGCTGCTTTGGAGGCGATCATCTCTTCGGGGGTGACCGAGACGATCTCTGCTGTTGTGGTGTCGCCGGGGTGGGCGACGGTCAGGGTGCGGGTCTGCGTTTGGGCTGGGACCGCCGGCGGGCTGGTGGGTATGTCGACTGTGATCTTCATGGTCGCGCCATCGGCGTAGGTGGCTCTGTATGTGACATGTGACACCAACCGTCCGGAGCTGGCGCGTGTCCTGGTGCCGTCTAGCCCGACGCGTTGGCCCGCGGCGCGCAATGCGTCGAAGGTCGCGCCCATGGGGGTGTCCTCGGTGCGGGCGTAGTCGAGGTCTTTGCTGTAGCGCCACGGCTCGGGGAGCCACAGCTTGTGCAGGCAGGTGCCTCCCTTGAGTACGAGCGCTTCGGCCAGGTACTTGTCGTTGGCGACCTCTGCCATTAGCCGTGTCAACACGATGTCCTGCTCGACTTGCTGGGTGTCCCAGCCGGGGCGTCGCCGCGCCGCTGCGTCGATTTCGTGGCGGGGGATCACACCGAGTATTCGATGGCCATGTCGACGAGCACGCCCCAACGGGGGTCGACGCGTTCTTCGGCACCGCTGTCGAGGCGCAGGCACGATTCCCGGCCCGCTGAGAGCCTCACCGTGCGCTGGGGCAGCGCTTTGACGTATCCCGCAAGGGGCTCGAGGTCCAGCGGACTGTCCATGTCCCAGGCGAGCTCGGACTGCAGCCGGTCAACGAGCAGCCCGCCGCGGCGCACGACCGCCGCCGGATACAGACGCGCCGCGCTCGCCAGCGCGGCGCCGTCGAGAGCATCAACTGTCAACAGTTCAGCGACGAGGGTCGCGGTGTGCGAGAGGCCCAGCGCCAGGTCCGGCCGCGCGATCAGATCGAACACGGTCGTCTCGGGCGACGCGACCTCGACGGTCGCGCCTGCTCGGGCGAGTGACCGCACGGGCAGGCGATCCAGGTCGGGGCGTGTCACGAACATCACCGGCCAGGAGCCGAGGCGGCGGCTGCGCAGCCGCGCTGTCGTTATCACCTGCAGGTCCCACCACCCGAAGTGCGCCGCTCCGTACATGGCCGCGGCGCTGCGATACCCCAAGCAGTAGCGGTGCCCCAGATGAGACATCATCTCGCCGATGTACTCCACCGGCGGGTTGGTGCCCGCCGCGCAACGCGCCGGGCTCACCGGCGCCCAGAGCCCCTTGGTGACCGACAGCATGCGCTTGTCGCGCCGGGGCACAGCCAAGCTGCGCGACACCCGCTCCGCGCGCACCCCCAGCAGCGCAGCTACTTGCTCAGTGGTGACGACCCTGTCACCGCGCTCGATCAGAAAATCAGCCAGACCTGCCGGCTTGACCACCCGAGTTGCGCCCACGACTCACATCATACCCGGCAGTTTGATACATAAAGCGTCGGAGATGCGGCAACAGATCCCCCTCGGCGCGCGACAGTCTCGCCACAGCGGGGCTCACAGCCGGCAACTAACCACCGAGGCTCAACCCAAGGCCCACCACGCCACGAGACGCCTTCCGCATCACGCGCCGCTTGGAGCTCGGCGGCAGTCTCTCTCCCCTCCCCAAGAAGTCCACAACGCCACGCCCCCGGCTACGATCGCGCCATGCCGTTCAGACGGATCCTTCGCAGTCTGTTCAGTTCCGGTGGCGCCCTTCCTCCGGCCGACCGGCAACCTCCGGCCGACCGGCGACGCGAAGCGCCTGAGCTGAAGACCAGCGAGGACTGGCGAGAGGAATTCGAGCTTGAGAAAGAACTCAGGAGGGGAATGAGAGGCGACTGAGGGCCGACGACTGAGACGCCGTTGACCCCCAATCGAATGTGCCTCCACAAACAAAGACCGAACGAAGGCTCCACTCGCCAACCTCAAACTTCTCACCGCAGTTCCTCGAAGACAGTGGCGTCACGCCACACCGACCGCCGCTACCTCTCAGAGGACTCCATGAGCCCGCTCTACCCCGAGTGCGACAGTCTGGCCACAGCCGAGCTCACAGCACTTCCAGAGTGCCTTCGGCGAGAGCGTCTCGGCATGCCTCGATGACCTGCTCAGCCGGTGCGTCCGACGAGACGACATGAGGCTCGAACTCTCCCAGGTCGGCGAAGTGGTCGTACATGGATTCGGCGCCAGTGGTCTCGGTCGTATCGCCGCGCCCCTGCACCCTTTCTGACGCTGTGACGCGGCTGGGTCGCACGACGAGGTACTGCAAGCGGATCTTGCGAGCGCCAAGACGACGGCAACTCGATCCAGGAACCACGGCCCGACAATTCCGTCCCACACGACTGCGTAGCCCGCATCGACATACGCGGCTGCAGCGTCGGCGGCGGCATCCATCACCGCAGTGTTCTGGGCGTGCGCTTCCGGCAGCCATGGCGCAACAAACCCCGACCGGATGAACCGAAAGAACCAGTCCGACTCCAGATGGACACCTCGCTCACAACCCGAAGCGAGAGCAGCGCTCACGGTCGTTTTCCCCGAGCCCGGCGGGCCCGACACGATCACCACTTCTCCGCCGCTGAGCATCCAGCGATGGTAGCGACATCCAGCGATGGCAGAGGCGTTGCCAGCCTGCGGAGAAGATGTTTGCGAGCCCCCGCAGTTTCCGCGCTTTGCGGCCCCAAGAATTTGAAACGGAGCCCCATTCTTGGTCCCTGCGGCCCCCTACTCGCGTTTGCACAGGTCAGCGGCCCCCAATTCTCACACTCATCGAACCGACCGGCACTCTTTGGCTGGGGAGAGTTGCTATTCGTCAGACTCTCAGCCGAGTGAATCATATCACGCACTCTGTCGTGTCTCGGCGGTTCCCCCACACTGCGTAGGAGCCGTGATGCGTAGGTTCATATCGCTGTTACCCGGCCCCGTAGGTAGTCCATCGAGTGGACGACCAGCGGAGAGAGTCGTTCTTTAGATAACCCCCCGAGCGGAGTGCACCATGTCGCACACGTCGTCCCACGACGGCAGTCGGCCGTACACGACGGGCCGTAGGCTGGGGTACTGCGCTGAGAGTGTCGAATGCTCCTGAGTTCCCGGCGTCCAGACGCGCAACGTGTCATAGCCCTCCCTTGGCCGGTCTCGTTCGGGGCGTGTAATCCGTAGCCGCTCACGCAGCTTCCGTTCTTGCTCTTTGGTCCGTTCGACAGTGGCGAGGAAGTCGTGAACGTCAAGCATGTCGTTGGCCCGTAGCCACTTGATGAGGCAGTAGACGTCGTAGTGGTCACGGATACGTTCGACCATCTTGTTGAGGGCCTTGTCGCCCTTCGTGGGGACAAGACCCTCTCGCCAGCACACGGCGTCGAGCTTGTCGGCCAACACCTGCTGGGGATGGGTGCCCAAGATGGCCCGTGGAAGCAGGTCGCTCGGCACCGGCAGTCCAAGAGGTTGGCTCTGGCTCTTCGCGACCCGCCCCATGTAGGGCATCCCATCCATTTCGATCAGGTGCTCCCTGGGGGCGTCCCGTAGGCCCTGATCGGACTTGATCTCGGGCTGATCCTCCCCTGGGAGAGACAGCACCGATGGATAGGGGTAATAGACCGTTCGGAAGAAGTTGCCGCCGCCGTTGGGTTCGCGGTAGCCCTTGATGCCCAAGTCGGCCTCCACATGAGCTTGGCACTCCTCCATCAGGCGCTTACCCCACTTGGGCTTGCACGCATCAGCGCCGCCAACGAACGTGACGTTGATGTCCACATCTTCTGAGAGCCGTTCGGTTATGCCCGTCAGCGACAGCAGCGATCCGCCACCCATGGAGGTGTAACTGCCGACGTACCTCTTGCTTTCCGCAGCCAGGAGCGACCCAGCGACTTGACACATCCAGTAGTCCCTCTCCACCAGGGCCTCATCAACTCCGCCAGCAGCAGCCGCATCTCTCAACAGATCACGGAACTTCTGTTCGTCGTGTCGCGTCAGGGGCTTCCTCAGCGACGGGGGATCAGCAGGGTCAGTCTGGTCGGGCTTCGGACCTGAATCGAACCGTCCGCCTACGGCTTCCCCGTTCTTGTATTTTCCCTTGCCCTTGCGACGTTGTGCCATCCCCCGACCTCCGCTCAGGCTCGTTGCTCTGCGGGCTGCTTGCTGCTCTTTCCGTGCTGCGAAGGCCCTGAGGCTTGCAAGGCGGATTGCTCACTGTCGGCCATGACCTCCACCAGGTCCGCTATCCGTGAACGGAACAGGTCACGGTCACGCCGGGGATGCTCGTTGGCTGTGACCTCTTCAAGCACTTCCGAGCGCGGCAGTTCATCACCACGTTCTGCCCGCTGATTCAAGCGGAACAGAGTGAGCCTCAACGCCTTATCCCAGTCGATCTCGCACCACCTGTCGAAACCGATGACCGCTTCGAGGTAGGTGGCTTCCAGGCGGGTCAGCTTGCATCGAGCCAGGTTCCGCCGAGGGCGGATGGTGACCCTGGGATGCGGATGACGCTGAGCAGGCTCGCCCGGTACGGCGAACTCCAGATATTGCAACGCGACCTGATTGCTCCAATGGACGATGTTCGCTCCGTACCAGCCCAACGCAGCCGCGTGGGGGCCAGCCACCTCCCAACCGATCAGCCGCCAACTCGGAGGGTGGACCTTCCCGGTGAAGCTGCTCGGAGGAGCTGGCTTCCAATACAGGTTCGGAGCAACCTTCATCACGGGCGCTGGTTCCTTGGCAGTTGCACGACTCAGGAACGAACGCGCAGCACCGCGCGAGGGTCCGGGCACGTCAGACGTGCGGAAGAAGCTCTCTGAAGCCAACTGCTCCAACCACTTGGAAGCCTCGGATGCCATAGTGCAACTATAGCACAGCACGTTCTGGGGCGCAATCTCACGCTCGCACATCGGTAGGCTCGCCCGCTGTGAGCAACGACACGAGGTGGCCAGGCGGGATCAAGCCACCGTTCATGGTACGAGAGAATCCCGACAGGCACGAGTCGTACTTTGTGTTGCGTGAGGGGAAGTGCAGATGATCCCCCTTGAGGCAGCAGCAAGTGGATCGCACGATCACCGTCGACCTGTTGAGAGCGCGTGCCCGTCGATCAAGCCCGATGGGTCCAAGCGCTAGGTGACGGCTCTTCGTGTTCGCCGGCGCCAACGTCGCGGCCGTTGTGGCCTTTGCCGTGGTTGCTACGCCGATGGCCGCTTGTGTCCAGCGGAGCAATACCCACCGGGAGCGGGACGGGGATGCGTGCAGGAGCCGCCTTCGTTGGTGGGAGCATCACACTCCTGTGAACTGGTGGAGGCCGCCCTGTTGGATGGTTCCGAATGTGCAGCCGCAAGGGATTCGGCATGGAACCCGTGGTCGGGAGCGGTTTCGTCATCAGATGGGGGCTTCCCCGCTCGCTGGATGCGGCCGCGGTTGGCCTCGGCTGTGCTCGCGATTGCGTTGGTGCGGATGTTCAACCTCTCCAAGAGATCGTCGACATCCAAGAGGCGGCGCGCTTCGGGGCTCAACTCTTCGATCTCGGCCACCATGGCTTCATTGGTTGACGCGGCCAACTGTTCAGCGCGATCAATGAGCCAGATATTGGGGAGCGACAAGCGTGCTGCCACATCGGCGAGGCTGTGGTTGGACGACGCGCTGTAGATGCTGTAGGTGCTGCCATAGCGCATGGCCATCTCGCGCTCCCCGAGTTTCTTGACTCCATAGGGCAGTGACGACTGGAGGTCGTACAGGGGCGCTAGGTGGACCTCTCGGCCCGAGAGCCGCAGGCTGTAGTTGCGGGCGTGAGCATCACGATTCACCGTGATGAGCGCCCACAGGAGGCCGTCGGCGAACTTGCGCACATCCGTGTCGGAGTCCAAGCAGTGGTGATGCATGAAGTCGCCAATTGCGGCCATGCCCGGACCGCCGTCCCATTCGTGGCGGCGTTTCCCGTCGAGACCCAGGGCTTGGCACATGTCTTCCTGATGGCGGCGACGCCATCGGCCGCTTGGTCGATGGCGGTCGTAGCGCTGGACGACTGTCACGGGATGACCTCCGTGAAACTCAACATCGGTGACGACTGCGTCGAGGCCGACCCGGCGCGCCGTCGCCGCGCAGAGATGTTCCACTACCGCCCCCTGTCCGCCGTCTCTGTGGCGCGGCTTCAGGATGTGAGTCGTCGGAACTGAACCATGGGGCCGGGCCCATCCAGTCGGCGCCCGATGTAGGGCCATCTTGTTTTGGAAGCCGGCCAGGCTGTAGCACGATTCGAGGTCGTCCCTGTCCCACTGGGCTGGATCCTCAGCCATGGCGTCGACGCGCTCGGCCATGTCTTCGGGGGTGAGCGGCGTCAGCCCACTTGATCGGTCCAGCAGCTCGCTCAGTCGATCTGGACGACAGAACTGCACTGCTCCAGCGCAGTCATAGCCAATTCGGCTTGCCAGCAGTCCGAACGGAGTCGACACGCCCTCCCTCCTGTACCAACGCTCCAGTGCCCTGGGATGGTCTGGCAGCAGCGAGGAGATCCACCGACTCGCAGTCGCGTTGCCATATGGCCCTCCCCTGAGTGGCATCGAGAGCGACAATGGAGGGGAGCTGGCCCTGGCCTCGTAGTCCGCGTCGTATTCGAGTCTGAGCCGACCCGACCTGTTGCGGCACAGTAGACCCGCGTGCTCGCCATCTATGAGCACAGCCAGTTCGGTTGGCTGAGTCATGGTGCCGCTGGCGGGGCCGGCTCTAGGGTGACGGCAAGCTCCAGCGCTCGGACGACCCTCATGATCTTCCCAACCTCCGCACCGAGGTGCCCGCGCTCCAACTGACTCAGCCAGCGCCGCGAGACAAGTGCCTTCTTGGCCAGGTCGGCTTGCGTGAGGCCTAGGTCACGGCGTGCTCGGCGGACCTCCTGTCCAAGCTGCCCTACAGTGAGGATGGGGAGGGAGGCATGCGGTCCCATGTCCTCAATATAGCTATGCGACTGTACCGTCGCACACCAGGGTGATACGGTACAGTCGCACAGCGGGATGTGATCGTTCCATAGCACCGGCCGCACTGCTTCAACGGTCCGTACGAATTCGGTGGGGTTGCGGCGGGAGCAAGTATGCCCCGGAACCAAACATGCGCGGTGATGGTCAAGTTAGCGTGGGTGCTGTGAGGGTCGGTCTGGGAGTGCTCTGTGTGGTGGTGCTGGGCCTGGTGGGATGCGGTGAGGACATGCCGATTGATCTGGCCGATCGGGGCGGTTGGGTAAGGCTGCCTGACCCGCCGCTGAGTGGCCGCAACGGGGCGAACATCGTCGGCGTTGGTGATGACGTGATCGTGTTCGGCGGCATCGACTTCCTGTGCCCGCCGGACGCCAGTTGCGAAACCGGTGACTCCGTCGCCTTTGCTGACGGAGCGGCCTTGGACCGCTCGTCGAACGAATGGCGGCCGATCGCGGACCTGCCGGTTCCGACGATCCGGGCTGACACCGCTGTGCTCGGCGACCGGGTGTTCGCCCTCACCCGAGGCCTCGGCGCTGTGGACCGTGAACTCATTGTCTACGACGTGAGCGACGATGTCTGGCTGCAGATCGATCTGCCGGACGAGACTGCCGTGTCCCGGTCGTCGTCGGTTGTCGCCACCGATGACGCCGTCGTCTTTCTTGCGACCACGGATGAGAACGGCACGGCGCCGGACTGGGTGTTCGACCCCGCGGACCAGTCGTGGAGCGAACTGCCCGACGATCCCCTCGGCCCCGCTTACGATCGGTCGATGGTCTGGAATGGCGTAGCGCTGTTCCTTTTCGACAAGGCGTTCGTCGAGTCGCCCGGCGGTGCCGACGGGCCGTCCTATACCCGAGCGGCCCGATACGAAGACGGCGCCTGGACCGCCTTGCCGACCGCGGACACGATTGGCCCCGGCCCGGCGCTGGTCGACCGGCATCGGTTGATCGCGCCGAGGCTGGGCTGCGCCGACGGCGGCGAGGTCAACGGCTATGGCCGATGCATTCCCTACGGTGCGGTGTTCGACACGGCCGCCAACGAGTGGGGCGACCTCCCGAACACACCGGGAGAGGGCCGCAAACACATCTCGGCCTACGGTGGCTTCTCGGGCACCGACCTAGTTGCCGAAAGCACGAGCGGCCAGTTCTTCGACGCCACCACCGACGAGTGGTTCGACCTCCCACCGCTTGACTTGACCGAGCCGGGTTCAAGCGACATTGGTCCGGTGGCGTTCGTGTCGCGCCGGGCCGCGTCAATCGGTGACGCGATCGTGGTCGTCGGCGGCAACAAGTTCGGGCCCGGCGGCAGCGCCCTGCTTGCCGACGCGTACATGTGGACACCCTGACACGCACGAACTCGACAACCTGTCACCCATCCGCTACGAACAACACCACCAACCCGCGGCTCAAGCCGCATAACCACCCGGTGAAAGGGTCGGTCGTTCGAATTCTGGCTTGAGCGCGGCGGCGTTGAAGGTGAGGATGACGACGAACTGCGTGAGATGTTCCGCGGTGCGTCCGATGCGGCCAAGGGGTACTTCGAGATCCGAATCGATGGAGACGTCATCAAGAGTTTCACCGACGACAAGATCGTTGTCCGTGCGACAAGTCCACGACTCTGATGTACGAGAACTGAACAGGTTGCTAGTGATACGAGCGGAGGCCTAGGAGACTGCTGAGTAATGCCGATTTCGGCCAACCCACAAGCCTCTGACCTGGGGTTTTATGATCACGAAACTAGCAATTTGTGACTTACTCAGCAGTCTCCTAGCTCTCTTCGCCGAATGCGTAACGTGTGGGATGACGAGTAGAAGCACGAACGAGGTCCATTAGGTCCTCGATCGTCATTGCACCGTCTGCAGTCTCGCTCCAGCCCGATTCGATGCTGCCTGGCACGACACGTACCGCAGGAGAGGCGCTGTTGCAAGCCATCCAAAGACCATCCACATGGACGCTGCGCGCACCGGTCCCGGACGTCCCCTCGTGAGTCAGGAACGCAACGTACTGTCCGGTGACGAACTGTCCATCGAGGGAGGAAGACAGTTCAAAGGGTGTCCACAGTCTTTGGAACGTCACCTCTCTCGCGTCCGGAAGTGCCATAAAGACCATGACCTTGACCACCAATGTCGTGCCCACGCTTGGCGCGCCCAGCGGAGACGCGTGAACGAATGTTCCAAGCACGATCATCGGACTGGACTCGATCAGCTGCTCGGGAGATCGCGGTGCTTGGATTTGGCCAGTCGCGGGAACACCCTCAATGGTCCAGACGTCAGGATCGGCGATGCACGGATAGTCCACCCCGACCTCTTCAGGCACTCCCGCGAGTGCACGATCCCCAGGTACAGCTTCGCCCGAACAGCCCAGGGTGAGAACGAGTACTCCGAGCGCGATTGCGGCGTGTACGACAAGCCCTACAAGGCTGGCCCGTTCTCTGAGGATGCCGACCTCCTCACTGACATTCTCGCGGAGGAGAAAGCGCAAGCCGCCAGGCCCGCGTGCCTCCATCTGGATGCAGTCTAGCTGCACCGCCTGGTGCGTTCGCTGGCCTTGAAGCAGTGGTGGGCGACCTGTCTCCCGAAGCGCATTCTGCTCCGGTTCCTAGCCGGGGGCGGGCCTACAACCTTCTCCGCCTTCCGCGGCCTTCCCCGGTCGGGAGCAGAGGCTGTGGCTCCGGGTGGAGGTGCTGGGGAGACACGGCCCGCCGCGAACAGGCTTGACCCCCTTGCGCGGTATAGGTTGAGCACTCGCTTCAAGCGAAGGCACAGGACTAGGAGAGCCAATTGAGCGAACCAGAGCGGGCCAGGCTGATACCGGTCTCAGGTATCAAGGGCCAGACGGAGGCAGAGGACAGGGCAACATCGGCGCTGCTGGCTGTTCTTTCGGTTGTGCGGCCCTTCAGCGTGGCTCTGCTGGGGCCATTGGGTGCGACCCGCGCCAAGAGCGCTCGGGTGGAGGCGTTCCTGCAGCCTGTGGTTGAGGTGGATGACGGCACCGTTCGTCCCGATGGGCTCATCCGAGTCTCGGTGGGCAAACGCGTCTCCTACGAGGCATTCGTGGAGACCAAGACCGGCCCAGCCAAGCTCGACGCGGCCCAGATCAACGCCTATCTGGACGCAGCCCGCGCAGCGGGTGTTGATGCCGTCATGACCATTTCCAATGAAATTGCGCCAGCGCCCGGTGTGCATCCCACCGAGGGCCTGCGCGTGAGATCCAACTCCAAGGTGACGGTGCATCACCTGTCTTGGATGCTGATCATGTCCGAAGCGGTCAAGGAGCACGCCCATCGCGGGGTCGATGATCCCGAGCAGGCCGGGATCCTCGAGGAACTCATCCGGTACATGGCGCACCCAAAGTCTGGGGTGCTGGACTTCGCTGACATGGGCGACAACTGGACTGGTGTGCGCGATGCCGCGGTAGAGGGAAGCCTGTCGCGCAACAGTCCAGAAGCGGTCGAGGTGTGCCAGCGGTGGGACCAACTGCTGCGGGTCGCTTCGCTACGCCTGGGCACGGAGATCGGCTCGGACGTCACCGAGGTGATACCGCGCGCTCACCAGCAGAATCCCCGATTGCGAAACAAGGAGTTCGTACAGTCATTGTGTACCGACGGCACTCTGAATGGCGTCTTGAGGGTGCCCGACGCGATATCGGACCTATCCGTCACAGCCGACATCAAGACCTCCCGCGTGATCGTCAGCGCAGCGTTCGGGGCACCCCCCGACCGCACACCGAGGGCATCCGTGGTGTGGCTGACGAAGCAACTCAAAGCAGCCAACGGTTCGCTGCTCGTTGACGCCTACGCACGCAATGCCAAGCATCCAGTGACAGCCTCACTGGAGCAGCTGCGCGAAGACCCCCGCAACGGGTTGGGACCCGCCAAACAGACACCGGCGCGGTTCCAGCTCCGCTACTCCGCGCCTATGGGTCAGGGTCGCCGCAGCACACGCAAGAAGGGCTTCATCGACTCAGTGCTCGACGCGGTGATCGGCTTCGACGGCGACGTCCTGCAAGACCTCAAGCCGTTCGTGCCGAGCGCCCCGGCCATCGACCGGCGCAACATTCCTGCCAGCGCGGCCGACACTCCGAACAGCCCGCCACAGTCATCGGGAGGCGCGGACGCGGCTACGACAGCCGGTGCCTGCAGTCGGTGAACGCCCACGAGCGAGGAGCCATCGCGGCGAGCGAAAACTCCAGGTCAGAGCAAGTCTTGAGCGCCTCCAAGGTGTGGGGGATGAGCAGGCGGGCCATCCGTCTCACGAGGAGGTGCGGCGGTGCTGGATCGCTGAGGAGAGGGTGTTCTCCGCCAGCGGGGAGGGATGCCCGCTTGTGTCCCCTGCGGGGTCACTGGCCAGGTCGCGGGGATTCTGGCCGCTTGCGCCGACGGTAGGCGACCAGGACGACGACGACTGCGGCCACAACGACCACTACCGGAAGCGCCCAAATGCTGACCAGCAGCCGGACCGCATCCCACGTCACGCGGTCACGCTAACCGGCGTGTGTCCCCTGCCCGCAAGGGGTACTACGCGGTTTGTGCCGGTTCTGACGGCGCCTTGGCGTCTCGGCTATCAGCGTCACTGCCGACGACCCGGTGCTCATCACCACTGTCCGATTCTCTGAGGCTCTGCTCCAGGTCTGCCAGCAGGCGTCGTGCCTCTCGCTGTTCGTCCGCGTATCTCGGGTCCCCAACCCGACGCATCATCTCGCTCGTCGCTGCTCGGAGCGCCGACATCAGCGTGTCCATTCTCGCTACGCGCTCTTGCTGCGCTGTGCGGGAGTGTGTGGTCAAGGGGATGCGCTCGTCGTCGAATACCGCGGTCACATCGAGGCGGCCCCCCATGCCTTCCACAGCCGTCCGCAGGGTCGAAACCAGGTTGTCAGCAGCGGTCTCCATGGCCGACACCGACGCTTGGGCGCGGTCTAGGCGCCGGGCCAGCTCGGTCTGGGTGAGTTCGCGGTGTCGGCGCAGCTCCCCGAGGGTGTAGGTCACCATCTCGGCGCGGGCCTCGTCCTCCAGCGCCTCCACCCTGGCCTTCTGCTCGGGCGTCAAGTCGTCGATGAGGTCATCGAAATTGTGATAAGTCATATCGTGTGTCTCCGATGTGTGCGGGACGCGGCATCTTGTTGGCTACGGGTCTAAAAAGTTCGCCTTGGGCTGTGAGTTCTGCCAGATACTTCTCGTAGAGGCGTTCTGCTGCCGGGATGGCGGAGCGGTACCACTCGTTCCATTGGCCGGCCTTGCTGCCGACAGATCATCCCCGACCAAGAATACACGGGTCCCGAAACCGGCCCCGGGCACGACACCGGCGAAATCCTCTACGGAGCTTCGGGCAGTTGCACTCTTGTGGGCTTGCCGTCGATGTAGCTGACGACGTTTCGCGGCACCCTCACCCGCTTGTCGCGTTCGAACCGGCTGCGGATCGCGGCCAGGTCGTCGCTGGCCGCCAATTCTGCGAGCTCATCGAGCACTGCTGTGTGCCCGGCAGGGGGCGGACGGCGGGGGTCTCTGAGCATCCCCCCAGCTGTCCCAGGAGAGCAGCTCCATCCTGTTCAGGCACGCGAAGTCCTTGACGACGTTGCCGGCGACGAATCCCATGCCCCACATGTCGTAGATGCCGAACCTGTCCGCATCGACCTGATCGGCCCGTGCCGCGAGCCAAGCCTCCCCGCCGGTGAGGAACTGCCCGGGCGGCTGGTCGTGGGGATCGAAGCCGAGCTTCAGGGCATCGGCCTGCACGGCATCTATCTGGGGATCATCCCTCACCCAGCGCTCGCCGTCCCAGCGCTCGGTGATCCAGTGGTCGTACCACTTGGCCGGGTCGAAGTAGTTGCTGAACCCGCAGCGCACCCGGGCCGCAGTGCCTCTTGCCCTCAACAGCGCCGAGTACAGCACCGCGAAGTGCCAGCAGATGCAGACCACCCGATCGACCGGCTCCCGAACGGCGGTCACCGGTTCCGGCGAGATCTCGAGAGCACGCCCCAGCACCTCGACGGCCGACCGGAGGTTCTGCTCCTTGACCCGAAAAGCGTCGGCCTCCACGCCGTAGGCGGCCACCCACTCGCGGTGCAGCAACAAGCCTTGGACCATCGAGCGCAAGTCGTCGAGCCCTGCCGGCATGTCGGCCAGTGCCGGCGAGTCCGGCAGCACCGTCATCGGACCCGGAGCACGGTAGAAGTCGAGCATGTCCGAACGCACGTTCGGACATTAGCAACTCGGGTGATCGAGCGCAACAAGGACGGCGCAGCACCGCCCCGGCTGACCCGCCGGGATACTTGCGGCGGTACTACTTTAGTATATTGCATGGTGTTCCGCACGGAACGCGGCGACCGGCACTCCCCGGCTGAGTCCTGCGCCTCAAGCAGCGACATGCGCCGGACGAGGGCCGTGAGACGCCCGAGTGCTAGCTTGCGGGCCGATCCGGGCCGGATGGGGGACCGATGGACGCGACGCTGGTCAGTCCGATACCGCTTGAGGAGTTCGAGGCGTCGGCCACCGACATCGACTCGGCGGTGACGCTGCCGCCGGGCGCCTACACCCGGGCCGACTTCCACACCTTCGAGATGGCCGCGGTGTTCGACCACAGCTGGCTGTGCGTGGGCCGCGTCGACGAGATCCCCGAGCCGGGCGACTACTTCACCACCACCCTGCCCGGCGGCGAGAAGGTGATCGTCGCTAGGGACAAGCAGCACAACGTCAACGTCATGTCGTCGGTGTGTCAGCACCGGGGTATGTGCGTGACCGCCCCGGCCAAGCGGGAGCGGGGCTCCTGGTACGCCGAGCCCGGAGAGCAGCGGGGCAACGTCCGCACGTTCAGGTGCCCGTACCACTGGTGGACCTACGACCTCGACGGGAGCCTGCTCGGCGCGCCCGACATGAACCATCGCTCCGACTTCGAACGCGGCAGCATCCGGCTCCCCGCCCTCGGGTGCGAAGTGTGGAACGGCTTCATCTTCGCCAACTTCGACCGCGGCGCCGAGCCGCTTTCCCCGAGTCTGAGCAAGGCCACCGAGCTGCTGGAGAACTACCACCTCTCCGAGATGGTCTCCACGCCCCGGGACGTGCTCGTCGACCTGCCGTTCAACTGGAAGATCATGGTCGAGAACTTCATGGAGGGCTACCACAACGACCGCCTCCACCACGACCTCTACGACCTCGCCCGGGGCGACGATCCCGAGCTTGAGAACCTCACCGCCGGGCACATGAGCTTCGAGTACGAGCCCGGCTCCGGCGTGATCGCCGGGTGGGGCCGCACCGCCCACCGCGACCGGGGCCTCAACCCCACCCAGCGGGGCCTGTTCCCGCCCATCGCCACCCTCACCGACGAGGAGCGATGGCACATGTGCTACGTGTGCGTCCCGCCGTCGCTGCTGATGGGGGTGAGCACCGACTCGGCCTTCTGGTTCCTGGTCACCCCCACCGGGCCCGAGACGTTCACGCTGTCGATGTCGTTCGTGTTCCCCCGCTCGACGGTGGAGCTGAAGCTGTTCGACCAGCTGTTCGGCCAGCATGTGGCCGGCGTCGACCTGTTCAACAACGAGGACCTGCCGGCCAACATCGCCACCCAGATGGGCCTGCGGTCGCGCTACGCCCCCAGGGGCCCGCTGGCGAGGGGCGACCTGTTCCTGGCCCAGTTCAACACCTGGCTGCTGGAGCGGTACCGGGCCGCCGAGGCCGCGTAGACGGGCCGAGTCTCGAAGCCGGTGGGCTGGTGGTGAATCCCGACGCCAGGCGATCTCGGGAGAGTTTGGTGTCGTATAGGCACAAAACTCGCACCAAGAAACTGGGAAGGAGCATCCGATGGACAAGCAGAGGATCATGCCCGAGGGCTTCTGGGACTGGCCGCTGCCCACCACCTTCTCGCAGGGCTGGCGGGTGGGGAACCTGGTGTTCGTCGGCGGGCAGGTCTCCCAGACCCCCGACGGCGAGCCGCTGCACCCCTATGACATCGAGGCCCAGATCGGCGAGGTGTTCGAGAACATCCGCACCGTGCTCAACGATGTGGGTGCCGACCTCACCGACATCGTGAAGCTCAACACGTACTGGGTCCACGACGGCGACGACCAGGACGAGTTCTACAAGCACATGACCGAGATCCGTCACCGGTACCTGCCCGACCCCGGACCGGCCGCCACCGCAGTGCGGGTGGCCGGCCTGGCCGTCGAGGGCCTGCTCATAGAGATCGAAGCCATAGCGGTCATCCCCGACTGACCGCACCCGAGTCGGCGAGGCCGGCTGGCGTAATCGTCGGCGCTATTGCAGGTCGAAGACGGTGCTCAGGGCGGTGTCGATGCCCCACTGATCTTCGGGGCGGAGATGGCCGACCAGGTCGCCCAGGCGGGTGACGTCCACCGCGCCCACCTGCTCGACGAGCACCGTCGTCTCCTGCCCGTCCCGCTCGATGACGGGCCGGAACGAGGCCGGCCGCGCGCTGGTCGAGGTCGGCGCCACCAACACCACCGAACGCGGCTGCAGCGCGTCGGACTGCACCACCACACCGAAACGCCGGCCCTGCTGCTCGCGGCCCAAGCCCCGTGGAAGGCGCAGCTCGAAGACGTCACCCCGGCGCACGAAGCTGTTCCATGAGACTTGCGACCGCGCTCATCTCGGCCCGGTCGGCCTCGTCGGCCTCCAGGGCCGCGACCTCCGCAGCCAGAGCCTGCCGGTCCCGGATCCGTGCGGCTTCATGCACGAGCGAGGATCGGATCGCCTCGGACTGCGTCAGGCCCTGAGCCTCCAGATGACTCAAGGCGCGTAGAGCCTCCTTGTCGAGCCGTACCGATATCGCTCGGGCCATGGACATATCGTATCGCGAAACGTGATACACCGCGTTCGAGATCCGTGCAAGGAGATTGGCGTCTGAACCGAGGGCCGGACGCCGTGGGCATGGGCGGCGCTCGTATCGTGCAGGGTGCGATGCGACGTCGGCAGGATCGCGGGCCTCGAGGCTGTCGGGCACATGGGCGGCGCTCGTATCGTGCAGGGTGCGATGCGACCCTCCTCTGTGCGCTACCTGGCGTTGGGCGCGCTGGTGGCCGGGGTGGCTGCCATCGTCTGGACAGCCGTGCGCGGCGACGACCCCGGTAACGACTCTGCAGCCAGCCTCGTCACTGCCGATGCGGGCGCCGATGCGGGCGGCGAGGCTGCCGACGCCGGCCAGGTCGATGCCGCGAGCGCCGCGACTGCCCCGACCGCGGAAACCGCCCCGGCCCCATCCGACGCAGAGTCCGATCCGCAGACTGCCGACGATTCAGCCGCGACGGCTGCCACCGCCGACACCGCGACCGAAGTTCCCGAAGCCGCCGACACCGCGACGACAGTCCCCGCTACCACCGTGCCTCTGGAGCCCATCGAGGTGCTGGGAGTGGCCGACACTCTCAGCGGCCTCGACAGATGGCTCAACACCGACGCCACCTCGCTGGAGGAGGTCCGAGCCGCCAACAAGCTCACCGTGGTGCAGTTCTGGACCTTCGGATGCCGCAACTGCAAGAACACCCTCACAGCCCTCGGCCAGCTCTACGCCGACTTTGGCGACCAGGGGATGGAGATTGTGGGCGTGCACTCGCCGGAGTTCTCCTACGAGGCCGACGTGGACAACATCATCGAGGCCGCGGCCGACCTGGATGTCATCTGGCCTATCGCCCTCGACACCGACAAGCGCAACTTCCACCGTTGGCAGGAGGGCAATATCGGCTACTGGCCCCGCGTGTACGTGATCGACGGCGACAACCAGATCCGCTTCGACCGCAAGGGCGACGGTCGGGCCACCTACGAGAAGCTGTACGAGACGGTCGAAAGGCTGCTGGCCGATGCCTGAGCCCGCCGCCGCCGACGCCGGCGAGCAGCTGCTGGCCGATGCCTGAGACCGCCGCCGATCGCCGGGGCGGCTGAGCGGTGTCGACGTTCCTGGAGGGCGTGGGCTCCATCGGCGTCGCGTGCACGCTGGCGACGCTGGTGCCCGGCGCGGCGCTGGTGCTGGTGGCCCGGAAGGCCCGGCTCACGGTGGCGCTGTTCTACCTGCTGGGCGCCACGCTGCTGACGTGGGCCCGGGCCGCCGGACACTGGCAGGTGGAGCTGAGCGGGGCGGCCGTGCCGGTGGCTGCGGCGCTGGCTGCGGGCGCCTTCGTGCTGGCCTACCGAGCCAAGCGGGCCGCGTCGCTGTCGGCCACGGGCTCGGGCGTGGTGGCGGGGGCCCTGGCCGGATGGCTGTGGCGGCCGTGCGTGGGGCCCAAGCTGGGCGACATCCTCAACAACGCCGACACCGAGGCGGCACGCACGCTGGGCCTGATGCTCGTGTACATGGTCGGGGCGCTGCTGCCGGCGGTGCTGCTGGCCGTGCTGCCCCATGCGCTGCCGGGCACGAAACGGTTCCTCGACCGCCTGCCCGTGGCCATCCTGGGCGGCGCGGTAGGCGCGGCGTACGCCATCACCCTCGCTGCCGGCCGCTACGACGATCTCATAGGCGAGTTCTACCGAATAGCCACCAACGCCTGAGCCTCATCGCCGTGGGGTCTCCCGCAAGGTGCAGTCCGTGTGGCGGGGTCGGCACGGGTCAGGCTGCATGGCGCAGCACGCAGGGCGCCGGGTCGGCTGGAACTTGACGGCTCCTTGCTCTGCTCTGCGGGCGCTCGCCTGCCATGGCTGGCGATAGCTTGCCTAGCTGTGAACACGGGCGCCGACGACGAGACGCTGGCCGGCTACCGGTCGAGCATCGACAACATCGACGCCGCGCTGGTATTGCTGCTCGCAGAGCGTTTCAAGGTCACCAAGCAGGTCGGGGTGTACAAGGCCAGCGTCGGCCTTCCGCCCGCCGACCCCGAGCGTGAAGAAGAGCAGATCGCCCGGCTTCGAGAACTGGCCGCCTCCGCCAACCTCGACCCCTCCTTCAGCGAGAAGTTCCTGCGGTTCGTGATCAGCGAGGTCATCCGCCATCACGACCTGGCCCGCACCGACGACGCCGCCGCAGAGGGCTGAGACCCTCTCGCCGTGGCCGGGACCAGCCCGCCGGGCAACCCTGAAGCACTGGCCCGCATCCTCTACGAGCGCTTCGAGGCCTTCCACGCCGACTTCATCGCGGTCACGGCCCGGGCCGAGGGCCGCTTCCTCGCTCGGGACTGGCACGGCCACCGCCAAGACGCCGCCGAGCGTCTCAATCTGCACACGGCCGCGGTGCTCGACACCGTCGAGGCCTGCCGCGCCGAACTGCCTGCCACCGGCGCCCGCGGTGCCTGGATCGACGCCCAGCGCCGCTACGTCGAGTTCCCGTCGGACCGCGGCGACATGGAACTGGCCGAGACCTTCTACAACTCCGTTACCCGGCGCCTGTTCGGCGTGGTCGGCCTCGACCGGCAGCTGGAGTTCATCTGGCTGGGCCCCACCGCGCTGCCCGCCAGCGACGACACCGGCCCAGAGCATCGCAGCGTCGACGTGCGCGACTCCACCGAAGCCGCGGTCCGGGCCATCCTCGGGCAGAGCCCGCTCGGCCCGCACTTCGCCGATCTTGATCGTGACGCCGCTCTCGTCACCAGCCGCATCGACGACTACCTCCACGGCGTGTGGCGAGACCTGGACGCCATCGACGTGCTCGACGCCGTCTTCTACCGCCAGAAGGGCGCCTACCTCGTCGGCCGGCTGCGCTGGCTCAACCGGGTGTCGCCGTGCATCCTGCCCGTCGTCCACGACGACTCCGGCGTGCACGTCGACGCCGCCCTCCTCACCGAACCCGCCGCCAGCCGGCTGTTCAGCTACGCCCGCTCATACATGCATGTGCTGTCGCCCCGCCCCGCCTCGGTCGTCGCTTTCCTCAAGTCGATGCTGCCGGTCAAACCCGTCGCCGAGCTCTACACCTCGCTCGGGTACTCCCAGCACGGCAAGACCAACCTGTTCCGCGCCCTGTACCGGCACATGGAGCACTCCAACACCCGCTTCGAGCAGTCCCGGGGCGCGGCCGGCACCGTCATGGCCGTGTTCGCGCTGCCGTCGTTCGATGTGGTGTTCAAAGTGATCAAGGACCGCTTCCCGCCCAGCAAGCGGACCACCCCCGAGGACGTGAAGCGTCGCTACCGGCTCGTGTTCGGATACGACCGGATGGGTCGGCTCGTCGACGCCCAGGAGTTCGAGAACCTCACCTTCGCCAAGGACCGCTTCGACGACGACCTCCTGGAGGAGCTGCGCCGGGACTGCTCGCGCACGGTGACCATCACCGACGCCGAGGTGGTGCTGGGCCACGTGTACACCGAGCGGCGCGTCTACCCGCTCGACCTGTACCTGCGCGAGATGGCCCCCGACCGGGCCGTCGCCGCCGCGTTCGACTACGGCAACGCCATCAAGGACCTGGCCGCGGCCAACATCTTCCCCGGCGACCTGTTCGCCAAGAACTTCGGCGTCACCCGGCTCGGCTCGGTGGTGTTCTACGACTACGACGAGCTGGCCCTGCTGTCGGAGGTGAACTTCCGGGCCCTGCCGCCACCGCGCGACGACTCCGACGAGATGCTCGACCAGCCCTGGTTCTCAGTCGGCGCCGACGACGTGTTTCCCGAGGAGTTCGCCACCTACCTGCGCTCGCCGCCCGTGGTGGGCGAGGTGTTCGCCGAGCACCACCCCGAGATCGCCACCCTCGACTTCTGGCAGTCGATGAAGCAGCGCAACCGGGCCGGCGACATCCCCGACCTCTTCCCCTACCCGGCCGCTCTGCGCCTCCACGCCAAGCCGCAGCCCGCGCCCGACGGTGCCGCGCCCGACGGCGCCGCGCCCGACGGTGCCGCGCCCGACGGCACCGCAGCATCAACATCCGCGGATCGCGCCGCACCCGCCCACTGACTGGAGGAGCACCATGCGAGCCGTCGTCATCACCGCCAAGGGCGATCCCGAGGTCCTCGTCGTGCAGGAAGTGCCCGATCCGGTCCCCGGCCCCGAGGAGGTCCTCGTGGACGTGGTGACCTCGGCGGTCAACCGCGCCGACCTGCTGCAGCGCCGGGGCCTGTACCCCGGCCCGCCCGCGGACCATGAGATTCCCGGCCTGGAGTTCGCAGGCCGGGTGGCCGAGACCGGCCAGCGGGTCACCGAGCACGCCGTCGGCGACGCAGTGATGGGGATCGTGGCCGGCGGCGGCTACGCCGAGCGGGTCGCCGTGCATGCGCGCCAGGCCATGGCCGTGCCCGACGCGCTCGGGCTGGAGGCCGCAGGCGCTTTCCCGGAAGTGTTCATCACCGCCTGGGACGCGCTCGTCCGCCAGGGCGGGCTCACCTCGGGACGGTGGGCGCTGGTGCACGCCGGAGCATCGGGGGTGGGCACCGCGTCCATCCAGATCGCCAAAGCGATCGGGGCCCGCATCGCAGTGACCGCCTCTGCCGGCAAGCACCCCGTCTGTGAAGCCCTCGGCGCCGATCTGGTGATCGACTACGCCTCGGAGGACTTCGTCGAGGCCGTCCAGGTCGCCACCGGCGGAACCGGGGTGGATGTCGTGCTCGACGTGGTCGGCGGCGACTACCTGCCCCGCAACATCTCGTGCCTGCACACCAACGGGCGCATCCTGCAGGTCGGCACCATGGCCGGCGCAGCCGTGCCGTTCAACCCGGCCGCGCTGATGGTCAAGCGGGCGGCTCTGATCGGCACCACCCTGAGGGCTCGCCCCATCGAGGAGAAGATTGCGGTCACCCGCCAGTTCGCGACCGAGATGCTGCCCCATGTAGCCGCCGGGACGGTCGCTCCGGTCATCGACAGCCGCTTCGCGCTCGACGAGGCGTCCGCCGCCCATGAGCGCATGGAGGCCAACCTCAACGCGGGCAAGATCATCCTCGACGCCGCCCCCGTCTAGTTCTCGCGAACTACCGCTGACTTTGCCACCCATACGGTGGTCAACTGCGGGAAGTTCGATGCCGACCACGCTGCCCGACCCGGCCGCGGCATCCTAGGTGGCTGGTGCCAAACTCCCGAAATGGGGGTTTTGCGGTCACAAAACCCCAGGTCAGCGACTTGCGAATTGTGGCAAATTGCCATTTAACACCAGCCTCCTAGCGATCCGCCATCGGCACGTAGTCGCGCCGGTCGGCGCCGACATAGAGCTGGCGGGGCCGGTAGATGCGGGAGTCCTGCTCGATCATCTCGTTCCAGTGGGCCAGCCACCCCGGCGTGCGGCCGATGGCGAACAGCACGGTGAACATGTTCGTGGGGAAGCCCAGCGCCTGGTAGATCAAGCCCGAGTAGAAGTCCACGTTCGGGTACAGGCGCCGGCTCACGAAATAGTCGTCGGCCAGGGCGACCTCTTCGAGCTTGAGGGCGATGTCGAGCAGCCGGTTCTTGCCGATCACCTCGAACACATTGTGGGCGGCTGCTTTGATGATCACCGCCCGCGGGTCGTAGTTCTTGTAGACGCGGTGCCCGAAACCCATCAGCCGGTGCCCGCCCCGCTTCACGCTGGCGATGAAGCTGTCGACCTCGTCGTAGGAGCCGATGCCGGACAGCATGTTGATCACGGCCTCGTTGGCCCCGCCGTGCAGAGGCCCGTACAGGGCGGCGCAGCCGGCCGCAATTGCGGTGTACGGGTCGGCGTGGCTCGACCCGACCACGCGGGTCGCGGTCGTGGAGCAGTTCTGGCCGTGGTCGGCGTGGAGGATGAACAGCACCCGCATGGCCCGCACCAGGGCGGGATCGGGCTCGTAGTCGCCGCCGACGTCGAACATCATCTTGAGGAAGCGGGTGGGGTAGTCGTCGGCGTTGTCGGGAAACTTGAACGGCAGGCCCCTCGAGAACCGGTAGGCCGCCGCGGCCAGAGTGGGCATCTTGGCGATCAGGCGGACGATCTGCGCCCTGCGGTTGTCGGGGTCGAAGATCGCTTTGGCCTCGGGATAGAAGGTGGACAGACCGGCGACGCCGGAGGTCAGCAGCCCCATCGGGTGGGCGTCGTAGTGGAAGGCGTCGTAGATGCGCTTGCGGAAGTTCTCGTGGATGAAAGTGTGGAGGGTTATCTGGTGAACCCACTCGCCGTGCTGATCCTGCGTGGGCAGCTCCCCGTATACGAGGAGGTAGGCGATCTCAGGGAACGTGCTGCGCTCGGCCAGCTGCTCGATGGGGTAGCCGCGGTAGCGCAGAATGCCGGCCTCGCCGTCGATCTCGGCCACCGCGCTGGAGGTGACCGCGGTGGTGCCGAGACCGGGATCGTGGAACCAGACGCCTCCGAGGAGCTTGTGCCAGGCCGACGAATCAACCCCTCCGTCGACGATCGGGATCTCGATCGACTCGCCGGTGCGGTTGTCGGTGATCGTGACGCTCTCGGCCACCGCGCTCACTCCCCCCCTGCGACCCCGTCAACGGTCGCGACGACATCTGCCATCGGATTCACACTACAGCGGAGCGTTGTCGTGGCGACGTCTCGGGAGGCGCTCGCGCTTGGCTGACAGCATCCCCAAAGCGGCGCATATCTCCCGCCTGGTGTCGGCCGGCTCGATCACAGCGTCGATGGCGCCCCGCTCGGCCGCGATGTACGGATTGAGCAGCCGCTGCTCGTAGGCCACCTCGAGCTCGGCCCGCTCGGTGGCGCTGGCCGACCGGTGCAGGATCTCCACCGCCCCCTTGGAGCCCATCACCGCGATCTCGGCCGTGGGCCAGGCCAGGGCCACATCGTTTCCCATCGTCTTGGAGTCCATCACGATGTACGCGCCGCCGTAGGACTTGCGCAGGGTGACGTTCACCCGTGGCACGGTGGCCCGCGCGTATGCGAACGCCATCTGGGCGCCGTAGCGGATCATTCCCCGCCATTCGAGGTCCTTGCCCGGGTAGAAGCCGGACGTGTCCACGAAGGTCACCAGCGGGAGATTGAACGCGTCGCAGAACGCCACGAAGCGCGCCCCCTTGCGTGAGGCCGTGATGTCGAGGGTCCCGGCCAGCGCCTGCGGCTGGTTGGCCACGATCCCCACCGGCCGCCCGCCGAAGGAGGCGAAGGCGGTTACCAGGTTGGTGCCCCAGTAGGGGTGCGGCTCCACCAGCACGCCGTGGTCCGCCACTGCGACCAGCACGTCGCGCACGTCGTAGCTGCCGCCCGACTCGGCCGGTAGCACATCGAACGCCTCGGGCACCGCCCGATCGACAGGGTCGGTGCAGGCCCGTGCGGGCGGATCGGAGTCGTTGCTGTCGGGGATGTAGCCGAGCAGTTCGGCCGCTATCTCGTCGGCCTCGTCGCTGCCCCCGGCCAGGAAGCTCGCCACCCCGGATTTGACGGCGTGGGTCTCGCCGCTGCCCAGTTCGCCGCGGTCGATGGGCATTCCGGTGAAGTGCTCCACCATCCGCGGCCCGACCACGAAGGCGTAGGCGTCTTTGGTCATCACCACGAAGTCGGCCAGTCCCAACAGCAGGGCAGGACCCGAGACGTTGGGCCCGGCCGCGATCACGATCACGGGCACCACTCCCGAGCACTGCGCCAGCTCCGCGGCCGCGGTGGCCCAGCCGTGCAGGGCGGCGACTCCCTCGTTGAGGTCTGCGCCCGACGAGGCCAGCCTCAGCACAATTGGCAGCCGCTGCGTGCGGGCCAGGCGGGCCGCGGCGGCCATGTCCCGCCCGTCGGCCGGCGCCAGCGCCCCGCTCCCGTTCTCCTCGGAGCCGCGGGCGTCGATCTCGACGACGCTCCGGTTGCCAAGGGTCGTCACACGGCTGCGAACGAACCCCGAGGATCCGGAGCGCAGGTTGATTGCGGTCGGCTGAAATGCCGGTGACACGCTGATCATCGTAGAGACGAAGATCCCAGTGCGGCTGCCCCCGGTCCGGCTCCTTGCGCTGGCCGGGCGTTCACTGCGTGGATGTGGGGCAGGGCGGCCGCCTGCTGCTGCACTATCCGACGGATGGTCTCACCGACGGCGCGAGGCGGCGCGGCCGGGATGGTCCTGCGGTTGCGGGCCAACCCGACGATGCGCGCGCTGAGCCGGTCGACCTTCACGCTGCGCCAGCCATCCTCCGAAGTGCCGTGAGTGGCGCTGGCTGGCAGCAGGGCCGGAGCGAAACCGGAGAAGGCTAGCGACGCCAGCAGGCGCAGGCCGTCGATCTCGGCTCGGCTGCGCAACTCCACATGGACGCGCCGCGCGTCGGTGTCGACCTCGTCGCGGAACGCGGTTCCCTTGGGGGGCAGCAGGATCTCGTGCTGGGCGAGTTCTGCGAGGTCGATGCGGTCGCGCTCGGCCAGCTTGTGGCTCTCGGGCGCGATCACCACCCGCTCCTCCGAGAAGAGGTCCTCGGTCTCGATGTCGGGTTCGTCCACGGGGAGGTTGACCATCGCCAGGTCGAGGCGATTCTGGATGAGCAGCGGCACCAGCGAGGTTGTGGTGGCGTCGAGGACGATCACCTCGAGACGCGGGTGGAGGCGGCTCATCTCGTCCAACAGCAGCGGGACGATCCACCGGGCGGTCGTGCCGATCACCCCGACGGTTACGGTGCCGCTGAGGTTCGAGCGCATAGAGGCGAGATCGTCGGAGATGGCTTGCAGCTCGAGCTGGATGCGGCGGGCGCGGTCGGCCACGATCTGGCCCTCCGGCGTCAGGCATCGCCGGGCCCTGTCGATGAGCGTGGCCCCCATCTCTCGCTCGAGATGGGAGATGTGCGCGGACACGTTCGACTGCACGGTGTGGAGGGCGTGGGCCGCGGCCGAGAAGCTCCGGTGCTCAGCAACGGCCAGTAGAACGTTGAGCTGTCTCAGATCCATCGCGATTGATGATATGAACTATCTGTTCAAACTGTCAAAATGATATACCCTGGTGGCGCTGGGTGGTGTTGAATGGACTACACAAGCCCGGTCCGGCAGGCGCATCCTCCTCGCAGGCCGATCCGGCCCACTTGGGTCGAGAAACCCCCAAAACCGGCTCAAGCATCAAATGAAGCGGCTGGTCTCGCCCCAGATCAGCCGCTTCTGTCTTGTGGCGGAGCGGTCGGTGGTGCCTGTAGCGCTGCTCAGGCCCGCTGGCTGGTGCGGCTGCGGATGATGTTCAGCGCGCTGCCGGCCTGGAACCACCCGATCTGCTCGTCGCTGAGGGTGTGGTGGGCCTCCAGCGACCACACCGCGCCGTCGGGTGCGGTGACCTCCACCGTCACGGGCCGATCCGGCGCCAGGTCGGCCAGACCGCGCACCGCGATGCGGTCGTCTTCGCCGATGCGCTCGTAGTCGGCCGGATCGGCGAACGTCAGCGCCAGCACGCCCTGCTTCTTGAGGTTGGTCTCATGGATGCGGGCGAAGCTGCGGGCCAGGGCCAGCACGCAGCCGCGGAACCGGGGCTCCATGGCCGCGTGCTCGCGGCTCGACCCCTCGCCGGTGTTGGAGTCGCCGATGAACACCCAGCGCAGGCCGGCGGCGTGGTACTCCCGGGCGATGTCGGGCAGGGACTGGATCTCGCCGGTGATCTGGTGCTTGCCGTGGCCGACCTCGTATCCGTCGAAGGCGTTGACGACGCCCAGGTACAGGTTGCCCGAGATGTTCTCCAGGTGCCCCCGGTAGCGCAGCCAGGGGCCGGCCGCTGAGATGTGGTCGGTGGTGCACTTGCCCTTGGCCTTGGCGATGACGGGCAGGTTCTCATAGTCGCGCCCGTCCCAGGGCGCGAAGGGCTCGAGAAGCTGGAGGCGCTCGGAGTCCGGCGACACCCGGACCTCGACCGCGTCGCCGCCCGCGGGCGGAGCCACGAAGGTGTCTTCGCCGGGGTCGAATCCGTCTGGCGGCAGCTCGATGCCGGAGGGCTCGGCCAGGGCCACCGTCTCGCCGTCGTCGTTGGTCAGCGTGTCACTGATCGGATCGAAGTCGACCGTTCCCGCCAGAGCCAGCGCGATCACGGTCTCGGGGGACGTGACGAAGGCGAGCGTGGCCGCGTCGCCGTCGTTGCGCTTGGGGAAGTTGCGGTTGTAGGAGGTGACGATCACGTTGGCCCGGCCCGGCGCGTGCCCTTCCTCGCCGGAGCGGTCCCACTGGCCGATGCAGGGCCCACAGGCGTTGGCCAGCACGGTCGCTCCGAGAGCCTCGAAATCGTCCATCAACCCGTCGCGCACGATCGTCGAGCGGATCTGCTCGGAACCCGGCGTCACCAGCAGCCGGGTGCGGGCCCGCAGCCCCTTGGCTGCCGCGTCCCGAGCGATCGATGCGGCCCGGGTGATGTCCTCGTATGACGAGTTGGTGCAGCTCCCGATGAGGGCGGCGCTGATATCCAGCGGCCAGCCGCTGTCGCGGGCCTCGTCGCCGAGCTCGGCCACTTCGCGGGCCAGGTCCGGGGTGTGGGGGCCGTTGATGTGGGGGCCGAGGGTGTCGAGGTCGACCTCCACTACCCGGTCGTAGAAGCGCTCGGGATCGGCCTCGGTCTCGGGGTCGCCCCTCAGGTGGTCCGCCACCGAGTCGGCCAGATCTGCGGTTGCGGCCCTGCCGGTGGCCCGCAGGTAGCGGCCCATCGACTCGTCGTAGTCGAAGATCGACGTGGTCGCGCCGATCTCGGCGCCCATGTTGCAGATGGTGCCCTTGCCGGTGGCGCTCAGCGAGCGGGCTCCCGGCCCGAAGTATTCGACGATGGCGCCGGTGCCGCCGGCCACAGTGAGGATCTCGGCCACCTTGAGGATCACGTCCTTGGGTGCGGACCAGCCGCTCAACTCGCCGGTGAGGTGCACCCCGATGAGCTCCGGCCAGCGCACGTTCCACGGGAATCCCGTCATCACGTCGACTGCGTCGGCACCGCCCACACCCACCGCCACCATGGCCAGCCCGCCCGCGTTGGGGGTGTGGCTGTCGGTGCCGATCATCATCCCGCCACAGAAGGCATAGTTCTCCAGCACGACCTGGTGGATGATGCCCGAGCCGGGCTTCCAGAACCCGGCGCCGTAGCGGGCGCACACGCTGCGCAGGAACTCGTACACCTCGTCGTTGCCCGACAGCGCGGCCATCAGGTCTCGCTTGGCGTCGGCGCGGGCGGTGATCAGGTGGTCGCAGTGGGTGGTGGTGGGCACCTGCACCTCGTCGAGGCCGGCGGTCATGAACTGCAGCCAGGCCATCTGGGCGGTGGCGTCCTGCATGGCCACCCGATCGGGCCGCAGGTCCACGTAGGTCACGCCCCGCTCGGGCACCCCGGTCTCGGATGGGTCGAGATGGTTGGCCAGGATCTTCTCGGTCAGCGTCAACGGCCGCCCGAAGCTCTGGCGGGCCCGCCCTACTCGCTCGTCCAGCGTGGCGTACACACCCTCGATCAGCTCCACCGGAGTACTAGCAAACACAGCCATGGCCTCAGCCTACGAGCACAAGTCCTGAGTCAGTCTATCCTGAGCCACAGGCTTTAATATCAATTTACAGTAATTTACAATAAGTATCACTTTAGGCTGCTGGCGTGGCTAGTTTCCCCAAGCATCCGAAGAAGGAGGTGCACAAGGCGCTCAAGCAGGCCCGCGCCGCCGGTTGGTCCGTGGTGAGATCGAGAGGACGATCCAGTCATGCCTGGGGCCTGGCGGCCTGTCCGAGCGGTACCTGTCGGGTGCGGTTGTCAGGCACTCCGCGCACGCCGGAAGACTTGGCGGATACCATCCGGCGTAATGTGGCCAATTGCAGGTGCATTCCAGTGAAGAAGGAGGAGACGTGACGGCGTCATCGCATCCAAAGCACGACTTCGTCGTTCGCACCGCCGGTGTCAGCGTTATGGACGATGATGTCTTCGATGCACTGTTCGAGGCTGGCTGCGACGACGCGCTGATAGGCACCGATCCGGACGGCGACTACCTTGACTTCAGACGGGCTGCGCCCACCCTCAAGGAGGCGGTTGCCTCTGCACGCGCCGCCATTGAGTCCGTACCAGGCCTGCAAGTGCTCCGAGTCGAGCCGTACAGCACACAAGACGACGCCCCGGACCACATCGTTCGATCTGCGTAGCGCCACCAGCACGCGGCGACCAGCGCTCCTGTAACTCGCGAGAGCGAGGGAATCCCCAGATCGGGCGCCGGCTGTCGGGTCGCCGTGCCCGGGGCGCCCACGGAACGACCGGCTGGGCGCGTGCCGCATGGGCCGGGTCAGGGGTCCAGCAGGGTGATGGGCACGACACGCCGGCTGGCGGGGCATCGTGGCCGGCGTGCTCGGCGCCGGGTCAGGGGCCTAGCAGGGTGATGGGTGCGACGGCGATGTCGTCTACGGTTTCGAACGCCCGTCCGACCGCGGTCAGCACGATCAAGCGGGAGGGCTCGCCGGCCCGCTGGGTGTCGACTTTGCTGCGGATTCGGCGCAGGGACTCAACGGCCGACGTGATGGCGTCGGCTCCGCCGAGCTTGATCTCCACGTCCGCCCAGTCGCCCCGAGGCCGCGGTGCCCTCGTTGCGAGCAAGCGACGAGATCAGCGCCAGCATCTTCAGCGGATCGTGGGACGCTTCGCCGCCCCCGACATCGAGCGTCGCGATATCCCGCAGATAGTCGTCCATCCGGTCGCTCTATGCCGCAAATCACACCGCCACCGGGGGCGTCCCATCAAGTGGTGAGCTTTGGGGTTGAGCCTCGGTGATGGTGCGGCGGCGGGTGTTGATGCGGCCGGGCGTGCTTGAACCTGCCGCTACGGCAGCGTCACCTGCTTCTCGCGGGCGCACTCAACTGGGTACTCAGACTCCAAGCACACCTTAATCAAGAGCGCCTCATAGGGATGGTTGTCGCCCTCATGATGCTCAACGGGCACACCCAGCTCAGGGTTCTTCTCCAGCCATTCCCGCAAAGCTGCGATGTAATGGTCCCGCCTCTTCGCCAACAGCTCCTCGCGGCGGTCTGGATCAAGCGTCGGATAGGTGGCCGCGTACTTGCTGCACTCATGACGCAGATCCAAGAACTGATCCAACGTCAACCCGAACTCCCGCTCATATTGCTCACCCATCTGTTGGGACACGTCATAGAATTGCACGCCGGGCCAGCCAGCCTCCGTTGCGCACTGATCCATCGCCTCATCCTCAGCGTCATGCAACATTGGCCCATGCGACGAACTGCTCTCGGTGCTCGTTGACGGCGGCGAGCACTGCGAGACGCGTGTTGAAGTAAGCACTGATTGATCGCTCCCGGTAGAACTCGTCACAACGAGGACGCAAGGACTCCAAGTCGTCATCAGATCGCTCTGGCGGGGCAACCGTCATGAAGTCGCCTTTCTGTAATCGGGAACGGACCCAGCCCAGCCGAGGCCATCTTGGCGATGACGATGCTGCAGCTGGTCTTGGATGAGGATTCCAAGCACCTCGGGATCCCGAGGCAACAGCTCTTGCATCTGCCGTTCGAGGTCTTGCAGGCGGTCCATCTCTTCCAAACAGAATACGAGGCGCGCTATGCGCTCGGAAGCCTCGGACTGTTGAGCCATGTCGCACAGTTGGACATAGTGCAGATGCGCTTTCAGCTCGCAGCGCGCCGTACCGGAGAGCCAATTCCTTGGCAACAAACGTGGGGCTGTCGGTTGGTACTGAGGACGGACGGCCGGTTACGAACCACCCTGACGGTGATTGCCGTAGATCTTCTCTCGCCTCGTTGCGGAGACGGCGAAGCCGTTTCCAGAAGCCGCCCAGGTCAGGGTGCTCATCGTCTGCTCCCGCGATGATCGCGACGCGCCTGAGGAAGACACGCGGCATGGAGCAAGAGGTCCACGCAAGCGATGAAGCGCTCATGGCCCCCAGCAAGGCCACGACGTGCTCGCCCTGCGAGAAGGCCCGCCTAGCCCCACATAGGTGAGGGTCAGAAGGGTTGTGAACACCGCACCTCTGAGTGTGTAGACGCCGAGGCGCACCGTCTCGCGGTCGCGGTAGAGCATCTCCTCTGGGGCTCTGGAGCGTCTTGTGGCCGCGCTCAGGGCAAGGCGACAGCGAACGCGACGGCTCCTACGGCAAGCCCCACGGAGAGTGCACTCGCTAGCTGGCGAGGAGCATGAACGCCGAGGAAGTAGCCGTAGCATGCGGCTGCGACGCTCACACCGGTGCGGATGGAGAACACGAGACGCAGGCGTTGGTGTGCGGGTTGTGTGAGTGGCATCGAGAGATCGCTTTCTCTGTGCTGATCGGCCCGTGGGGTCAAGTTCCCTGTCGAGAGGTGCCGTCCCTACAGGCAGCTGATGTTGACACAAGCGCGGCAGCCACGGCGACGAGATGTACGAACCCAGTTCCGCAAGTGCGGATCATGCCTCTGACCTGGGGTTTCGCGCTCCGAAGCCAGAAGGGTGTTCCAGAATCAGGCCAAATCCGTTCCAACCCCGACTCTTGGCGACCAGCCGCAACGCTCTGACCTTGGTGTTTGAGGGGGTTTGAGATTCCGCACAAACGCTACGAGGGCGAGGGCTGCGCGCATTGTTGCGCGCGTTCCAAGAGAAAGGCTATCGAATGGCGCTCCTAGAGGCCCAGCGCTGCGCTTCGGGCCGCGGTGGGTGCCCACAGACGGCTCGGATCCCCCTCTGGGGCCGGCTGGGTGCCGCTCGGGGGGCCTATGCGGCTATCGGGACTGCTTCAGCAGCGTTGGCCGCGAGGTTCTTGTAGTAGAGGGCCCAAACCGCCATCGTCTTGCGATCAAGGGCCACATCCGGGCAGAAACCCTCATCGCACCCAGTTCCCACAAACACACCCAGCTCCGCCAACGCGTCGATGGCGGGCTTGTGGACCCCGCCGGCCACATCGGAATAGCCGCGGGGCACGTCTGCTTCACGCGGTGGCATCGTGGTCGTGGTTGTCGTGGTGGTGGTTGTGGGTGGGGTGATGGTGGTTGGTCCTGCGGCTTCGATGATCCAGGTGCCGTCGGCCTGCTTGGATGCCTTGAAGTAGTAGGTGACCCCATTGATGGTCGTGCCGCGCGCGTCGATGCCGGTTCCGGCGGAGAAGAAGATGAAGTGCCCGCGACCGGCCGCATCGACCCAGAAGTCCTGGCTCGTGCCCGAATAAGTGCATCGCTCTCCATGACTCAGCACCAACCCCACATAGCAGTCGCTGTTCTGCTGGGCACCAGCAGACCCCGCGACCGCCACCGCAGCCAACATCGCGACCACGCCCAGCGCCGCAGCCAACCACGTCCACATCAACGTCCGCATTGGTCCTCCCATCAACTCGGCTCACCACCCGCGAGCATTCACCGACGCACCCGACCATTCCGACGCCGCGAGCACCGTGTGCCATCTGGCCGGCTTGTATCCGCACGGGCTCGGTGTTGGGGCTTTGGCCGGCGGCCTCGCCGGCTTCAGTAGCTGGATCTCAGCAGCGTCCAGCGGCCCGTCTGGGCACGGCATGTCGGCCGCCGCCGGGTGTCTTCGCGGCTCGCAGTTCTGTGTTGACCCGCAGGCCACAACGGGACCGTCATCGCTGGACCTGCTGATCCCGCATGTTCAACACACGACGCTCGGTAAGTCCTCTGGCAGCGCGGGCAGACGTATCGTTATGCCGTCTATGTCTTGTCCCTCGACAGCTATCTTGACGGCTTCGCTGTAGACGCTGGTGACGCTGTCACCGTCGTACCAGCCCGCGCAGCTGCCGTCCGCAGCGGCATGGACAGTGAGGGTGAACATGCCGTCGGGCACCGATATGGCGAACGTGCCGTCGTGGCAGATATCGGCGGCGTAGCCGTCGTCGGCTGTGTCGGACGACCATGCCCAGATCTCGATGCCTACGAGTGGTTGACCGTCGGGTCCGACGAGCGTCCCGCGGATCTTCGACTTGGCGTCGTCGTCTGCGGCGGTGAGGCACGGTATGGCCGGTGGTTCGAGCAGCGGATCGTGGGGTGTGATGAACGGCGACGCACGAAGAATGGCCTTGTCGTCGGCGCGCAGGTACGTGTCCGGATAGACCGTGTACCCCGAGTCCATCAGCGCGGGGAAATCGCATGTGGGAAGCCCTGCGTCACACCCGGGGGGATGGGGAAGCCCGAACGCGTGGCCGAGTTCGTGTGCTACGCCGCCCACAAAGCGCCCCAAGGGCTCGTCGGGGGGATCATAGGGGTCACAGGGGTCGCCCTCCCCCCAGTCCTCGCCGACCAGGCCGTCCAAGTCCCAGGTCCCCACGATCGTGAGACCGTCGCCGCCGCGCCCGAGCTGATTGAAGCCCTGCTCGTAGGGGCCACATTCATGCACCACGTCGGCATAGACGATCCACACGAAACTCGAGGCCCCATGTGCGACGGGCGCGCAGTGCTGCACACCGTCGATTATCCTCTGCCACGAATACCGGGCGTAGAACTCATGCGGTTGGCGCATCTGGCACTTCTGGGGGATGGGAGAGTCGAGCGAGAAGGTCGGTCCGTCGAGCTGTTGCTGGTACCAGAAGCGAACGTGCTCCACCGCTCGGCGGATCGCTTGGCTGTAGTCGGATCGCAACTCGCGGTCCGACGGCACCGCATAAACCACCCGCACCACCTGCTGGGGATCCGGTGAGGCCGGGTTGAGGGCGCGGTGCATGAAGGTGGCCATCTGGGCGCGGCTGGTGTCTCGCTGCGGGCAGAACCCACTGCCGTCGCCGCAGCCCCCAGTGATGTTCGAAGCAGCAAGAGCGGACACCGCCGCGGCATACCACGCATCGCCGGCAACGTCTATGAAGCCCGGATCAGTGCCTGCGGGCAGCCCATAGGCGCGTGTCAAGAACACCGCCATCTGAGCACGGCTCACGACGCGGTCGGGGCAGAACCCGCTGCCGTCGCCGCATCCTCCGGTGACGCCCACGGTGGCCATACGCTCGATGAACGGCGCATGAAAGCCGGCTGCGTCCACGTCATCGAATCTCGACTCGGCTACCGCTGGGGGGTCCTCGCCGTCGAGGACCCGCACCATCCACACCGCCATCGTCTTGCGGTCGATCGCATCGCCGGGACAGAACCCCGCCTCGCACTCGGTTCCCGCAAAGACGCCCAACTCGGCCAGCGCCGCCACCGGCACCGAGTAGTACGCGTTCTCGGCAACGTCGCCGAACCCGCCGGACTGCGCGGCCGCCGGCGCGGCCGCGGCAACCGCCACAGCCGCCCAGGCCGTAACCGCGGTCGCCACCACACCCACGACACGAACACGCCAACGACCAGCCATGCCCATTTCTCTTCCCATACGATCAGCCATGCTCATTTCTTTCCTCACAGATTGTTGTTTTGTTGTTCTGACTACAGGACCGCAGCGGCTTCAGGGTCCACGTCAGTGCTGTTCAATACGTTGTGACTACCTATTGTAGACGCTCGACCACTAGTGTCCCGTTTGGGGGATTCGTTGGATATATGAGGCGAGGTTGTCGAGTATCTCGTCGGCGGTCTTGCGCCATATGAAGGGTTTGGTCAGTGGCGTCACCCCCTTTCCGGCGGTGGCTTGGGTGAGGCGGATGCTGTCGCCGGCGGTGAGCACGACGTAGGCGTGGTGCAGCAGCCGGTCGACGGTGGCGTTGGCGATGGTCTTGGGCATGAGTTCGTCGAACCCACTTGGCCGGGTGAAGATTGCTCGACAAGGCGATGGAGCGTTTCTCGTAGGCGGCGTTGACGACGCGGTAGAGCGCTTCGGCGGGTTCTGCTGCTTCCTTGGTGGCTTCTCTGTCCGGATCGGCAGCGCTTGGTGGTCAGACTTGGCCTCTGAACTGGGATTTCTTCCGCAGTGTCGTCTCCATCTTGAGACGTAGTATCGTGAGTGGTGCGGACCCTGCACCCAAAGGGAGGCCAAGATGTCTGACCAGCCGGTTCTTACCCCAGAATTGAAGGCGGACGCCAAGAAGGCCTGGGAGGAGACCAATCGTCTCTACGACGAGAACCCTGGCCGCGAGGGGATGACCAGCGACGCCTTGATGGCGCGAGCACGCCGAAACCGGGCACTTCAGAACGGTGCCGAGGGGTAAGCAAGGCTGGAAATGGGAAGGTCTGGCCAACAAGCTCCAACAGTGGGGCCATGACCCAGAACTGGACCGTGCGCTAGCAAGCATCGCGGACACGCCTGTTAACATCTTGCCTGGCAGGGCATACCGGGCCGATGCCGACGGCACACCAATTGCTGGGGTGCGATACGCGGACGACGGCAATTGGCGGATCGTCTTTACGGTTCTGCTCCGAGCGGACGCAAACGTGGTAATTCTCTTGGACATCTATCGCCGTCCATGGTGACCGCCCCCGAAGCAACACCAGCCCTGCAGCGGCAGCAGCAGACCTGGCCGCGCGGCACGGTGTAGCGCTGCTGCTCACCCCCGCCCAACGGGCCAGACTACTACCGCTGTGAGGTTTCGAACCGTTGCAGGAAGCCGGGTATGGCCCGGTAGGCGACTTGTACGCCTGCTTGTTCGCCTTTGGCGGCTATCAGGTCGCACAGGCGGGCACCGTCAATGAGTTCCACGGTGGGGATTGCCTCTTGGGAGGCGTCTACCGCTCCGCTTGTGAACGAGCAGAGGGTGACCAGCACAGCCCGTTCTGCTCCCCTGGCCTGAGCGTCGCGCTGGAACAGCGCCACAACGTCTCGGCCTACTGACTTGGCAGGGTCGTACCGTTTGGCCTGCACCGCGACCGTCACTGACAACAGCTCGCCGACCGGGGCGGTGCCGATGCCGTCCAGCCCGCCGTCGCCAACACCGCCGACATGTTTGAGTTCCATGCCGTGAACCCGCAACAGGTGCAGCACATACCGCTCAAACGCGAGCGGCGACATCTCATACAGCTGCGCCAACAGCGGCCCCTGCCAGTCTTCGCCCTCCACTGGAGCGCCGTCGTCAGGCTCGTCACTGTCACGCTCAGAACCGGCAGCGTCCTTCTTCGGCGTGAATGTTCTCTGCGCGACCCGCCACGCCTCATCAACCGGACCCCTCGCGTCGGCATTAGACAAGCCCGCTATGCGCGCGCCCTCGTCGGTGATCAGGTACAGCGCCCTACTCGGGGAGTCCAACAACCCGCCCCGCTTGCAATACAGCATTGGAGCTGACACACCGCTGTCGAGCGCGACATCCGGCGGCAAGGTCTCACCCGCTACGAGCATCACAAGCCCAACCGCGTACTCAAAGTAGCTGCGCTCACGCTCATGACTGTGTAGTTGCCGGCGAGGGTGGGGGTGCCCGACACCAGCGCCCGGCCGCCGTCGCTGGTGAGCGCCGGGTCGAGCCCGGTGGGTGTGGTCGACTGCAGCGAGGGCGCCGCCGCAGACGGCTCGAAGGTGAACGACAGTTGCAGTTCCTCGCCCACGGTCGCGTCATATGACGCGTCGAGGCCGCTCACCGACAGCGGGACAGCCAGCGGCGCGGCGGCTTCGGCGCGCACGTCGAAGCGGCCGGTGCGCTCGCTGCGGTAGGTGCTGGCAGAGATGGTGTAGTCGCCTGGGGTGAGGCTGATGTCGGTCAGCTTCGAGTTCCAGCCCTCTCCGCCGTCGTCGTCGTGTGTGATTTCGGTGCCGCCGGGTCCGTGGCCGCGAAGCAGGAACAGGTAGGTGTCCTGGTCCTGTGAGGTCAGATCGATGGTGACGGTCGCGGCGGCGTCGAGTGTGAGGGTGTAGTGCTTCACGTAGTAGGGGCCGCTGCTGTGGCGGCGCCCCGCGGGCAGCACACAGGAGCTCTCCCATGTGCCGGTCTCGGGTCCCAGGATCGGTGTCTGTGAGGTGATGGCGCCGCGGCCCAGAGGCTGTGTGCACACCGCGGCGGGGGCGGTGCAGCTGCGGTCGGGTTGTTGGGTGTGGCCGGTCGCGCAAGCGGCGACGATGGTGAATTCGCGGGTGTCGACTCGGCCGGGCTGGGTGAACGCGAGGGTCACTGTGTAGTTGCCGGCGAGTGTGGGGGTGCCGGACACTGACACCGTGCCGTTCGTGCTGTGGGCGGGCCGCGGCAGCCGGGCCGGCCTGATCGCCGATCTGGCCGCGGAGGAGGCGGCCACCGCGGCCGCACTGGCCTGTGAGGAGGGCGAGGACGAAGCCTGCCAGGAGTTGGTGGCCGCCGTTCTGTCGGCGCGGCCGGGTCTCGACTTCCTCTGCATCGACGGAGTCCGCCCCGACAGCGGCAGCGACGGCATCGTGCAACATCGTTCGATCCGCTTCCACCCTGCCGACTCCACCGAACCCGATGCCGCCAGGGAGTTCGACGCTGGCGGTGTGGCATTGTTCGGGGTGCAGTTCGTGTGCGAGACCGACGGCGCGGTGGCACCGCTGCGAGGGCTGCTCCCCACGGTGACGTTCCACGGCCAGGCCGTGGAGGTGGCGATCCTGCCAGCCCCGCCCGGGGCCGGGATCCTCGACGCTGAGGACGTAGTAGAGGGCGCGCCGCTGCGGTTCGTGGTGAGCTTGGACTCCCCGCCCTTCGCCGGAGTGACACTGGGGTACACCATCGTCGCCGCCGATCCTGCCAGCGCCGAGGCCGGTGACTGCGAAGACTCGCCGACGCCGGACTACGAGGAGCCGCCGTCGCTGACAGTGACTATCGCGAAGGGCAACACCGAGGCGATCATCGAGGTGCCGACCTGTGACGACTCGATCGACGAGGCCGACGAGACGATCATCGTGACTCTCGGCGACCCGTCCGGATCGGATGTGGCCAACCTCGACAACATGCCGCTCATCAACATTGATGACCCTGAGGCCTCCGGCACCATCAGCGACAACGACGACCCGCCGTAGCTCGCCACGGGCGCCCGTGTGCGTTTGGGGTTGGTTGTCAGCCCGGGCGGTGCCCAATTGCAAGCACCGACGCCCCAGAGCGCCAATTTGTTGCAAGACGACCCCGCAGGTCCGTCCTGGGCACTTCTCGGCTCGTAGATTCGCTGCAAGAGGCTCGCGAGCCGACCGTGCCGAGCGGGCTACAAGTCGGGCCAGCGCCGGGGGCGGCTCGGCGTGGCGCGGCGGCGGCCACCCAGGGCCCACTGGCGGCGCCAGACTCCAACATCGGGGCCGGTGAGGGTGCCACTGGCCCCGGCGTGGGCCCGCTTGCGGGCCGAGTACCAGTCGGTGCTGGCCTCGTCCGCCAGGGCCGTCACGGCCTCTTCGATCCGGGCCGCGAACCGGGGGGCCTTCTCGCCGGTCTCGGGCCTGATCGGTGTCCCGAAGGTGACCGTCGTCTCCGCGGGCCGCGGCAGCGTGCGGCCCTTGCGCAGGATGACGCTCGTGCCGCTCACGTGTATCGGCACGACCGGCACGCCGCAGCGCAAGGACAGGTATGCCGCACCGCCCCGGAACGGCCGGCCCCAGCCGTCGGGGCTGCGCCCGCCCTCCGGGTAGATCAGCAGGCTCCAGCCGTCGTCTATGAGTCCGGCGGCCAGGTCCGCCGAGCGGCGACCCACACGGGCGCGCTCGATGGGGATGGCGCCAGACGTCAAAGCGGCCACCGTGCCGGAGACACGGGATCCGAAGAAGTAGTCGGAGGCGGCGCCTACCACGATTCGATGCCGCCACGGTTCGGGGATCGACGTGAGCAGCAGCGGAGTGTCGAGATGGCTGTGGTGGTTGGCGGCGAAGACTGCCGGGCCTTCCAGATCGGCCAGCCGGTCGGTGCTGGCGCGACGGGGTGAGGCCAGCACCTGCACCATGGCCCGCATGGGCCCCTCGACGATGGCGGCCCGGCACATGCGCGCCGGCCAGCGGCGGGCCCAGTCCGTGTCGAAGTCGACGCCGGTACGTCCCGGCACGTGGGGAGGCTCCACGCCGCCGGGAATGGTCGGCGCCCGCAGCGGGAACGAGCGCGCCCTCAGAGCCCGGATCGGCGACGGCAGGCGGCGCCGGATCCGCACCAGGCCGAGGTCGTGAGCGATCCCCACTAACTCACGCCGTCCCGGTCATTCCAGTCCTGGCGTCAGGATCGAACTTCCTGTAGTTAGCCACAACATATGTGGCAAAGTCGGGGGAAGTTCGTCGGGCCAGCGGCCTCCAGCATGGCCGATCACTCCACGTCCGCCATCAGGATGGGCGGGTTGTGCACATGCGTGATCGTGGGCGACGGCCCCACCACGTCGCTGGCCATCTCCAAGGCGTCCGACAGGGTGGACGCGGCCTGGAAGCCCATGCGTCGCACCGCCCGCGTGTCGCCGCCCACCACGATCACCCGGCCCAGCCACTGCAGGGCGTGCGCCCCCCAGTACCACATGTAGAAGGGATGCACCCCGTGGTAGGCGTAGCTGGTGCGGTAGAGGTGCACGTACCACTCGTCGGTGGCGAACTGCTCCTCGTACTTGGCCTCCAGCTCGGCCGGGTCGGTGGTCTCGGCCAGCAACTGCTCGAAGAAGTCGATGTAGCTCGGATGGTGCACTGGGTGGAACTCCCAGCGGGTGGGGTGGCTCATGATGACCACGCCGCCCTCGCGCACCAGCGGCCTGCCCCGGTAGAGGTTGAAGAAATAGCCCAGACCCAGGCACATCACCAGGATCGGGTTCATGACCGAGTTCACGTTGTAGGGGCAGATGTAGGGCAGCCCCATGGTGAGCACGTCGGTCTGGCCCTGTACCGGCACCAGGTGCTGAGCCAGCACGTTGGCGGTGGTGCGCTCGTGGACGGCCTCCACCGAGCCGGCCTGCACCGAGGTCATCTCATACGGCGCCAGCCACCGGCCGAAGACGCCCCGGCGGGCCCCGGTCGGCATCGCCTTGAGCCCGGTCTGCATGGCCATGAACGAGGCCCGGTCCCTCGCAGTCCACTCCCACTCGCGCTTCTGCAGCACGGCCAGGGGTCCCTCATGGCCGAAGGTGTTGTTGTTGACGGTGGTCTCGATCTGGAAGACCTTCGGACCGTTGGCCTTGATCACCTCGCCCTGGCGCCAGTTGGAGCGGTGCAGCTCGGAGCGGGGCCGGTCCATGAACGAGCGCGAGTGCTGCATCGTGTGGACGTTGTGGTGGTGGCGCAGCGCCCGGTAGTCGGCCAGGCCGGTGGCGGTGGACTTCCAGCCCCCGTCCATGGCCACCAGGTTGATGTTCACGTACACCAGCAGGTCGCTCTCGGCGGCCCGCCGGTTCATGGTGACCAACTCGTCGTGGTCGGTGCGGCCCAGCTCCACCATGCCGTCGGGGTCCTCGGCGTCGTGGTTGTAGAGCGCGCCCTGCGGGGCGAAGGCGTCGTACACCCGCTCGCCCAGGGCGTGGCGCAGCTCGTCCTCGGTCATCCGGCGGTGCAGGGCCAGCGCGGCGATGAGGTGCACGTCGTCCACCCCCGCGGCAGCCGCCATGTCCAGGACCTGCTCGATTACCCGCTGGCGGATGTCGGGGCGCCGCATGGGCGGCAGCGGCAGCGAGATGTCGTCGAAGGCGATGGTCAGCTTCATGCCCGGCCGCAGCAGCGCGGGCAGCGGATCGGAGTCGAGCGGGTTCAACAGGGCGTCGCGGATGGCCGCCTCGGGATCCGGCAGGCCGGCAAGGGGCTCGGCCGGGTAGATGATCCGGCTGCGGCCCGCGGGCAGCCTCTCCAGGCGGAAGCCCTCGCCGTGGTGGAACAGGATCGGCGGCGTCGAGCGGTCGACGTCCATCACCAGCCCGGGCCGAGGCGCTTTGCGGTGCTCGACGGCCATCAGGTGGACCTCCCGAAGAGTCGCAGTCGCGGTGCGCTGGCGACCATCACACGGACCCTCCCAGGACTTTCTGTGTGCACTTGTGCCGCTGTGGGCAGCTTTGTTGCGCACAGAACGCGGGTGGTCGCGGTGTGCTGGCGGCCATCAGGCGGACCTCACCAGTTCGGGCCGGCGCGCCCTGCGGTAGCCCCGCGGCGCCAGCGGCAGCAGCTTTGCTGGAGCGCCTGCGCTGGTGGACCAGTGCTCGATCAGCCAGCCCCGGCGCCGGGCCAGCGCGGCCAGCTTGGTCTCGGGATTGACCGCCACCGGGAAGCCGACCGCTTCCAGCATGGGCAGGTCGGAGGAGCTGTCGGCGTAGGCCACCGACTCCCGCAGGTCGAGGCCATGGAGCTCCGTGAAGTCGGCGAGCGTCTGGTAGCGGGCCTCGCCGGTGGGGGGCACCGCGGTGAGGCGGCCGTCGTAGACGCCGTCGCTTGATCCCATCTCGGCCGCGATGACGTGGTCGAACAAGGGGTGCAGCGGAGCGATCACGAAGTCGAGCGCACCCGTGATGAGCAGCGTCATGTGCCCGGCCTGGCGGTGCTGGCGGACCCGGCGGATGCCCTGGGGGAACGACTTGGTGATGAGGAGGTCGCTGAGCATCTCGGCGCAGTCTGCATCGATGCGGCCCACATCAGCGCCCTCGAAACGCCGGTAGAAGTAGCGCAAGAAGTCGCTGCGGTCCCTGCGGTCCAGGGCAAGGAGACGGGGCGCCTCGCCGAGCGTGCGGGCCACGAAACGGACGCGGTCCAAGTCGTCGAGCTCCCGGGTGGCGAGCCATGCGTAGCTGGCGACCACGTTCGACGCGATCAGCGTGTTCTCCAGGTCGAACACGGCCAGGTGGCGCTCGGGTGCCAGCACCTGGCGGCGGATACGGGACGACCGCGACTCACTCCGGCTCGAGCTGGTGCCCGGCGCCATCTTGAGCCGGGCCTGCAACACCATCGACGGCAGGTGGACCTCCCGCACGTAGTGATGCCAGTCGATGCCGGACGGGTCGAAGCAGAACGCGGCCCGGTCTTCGTCTTCGAGCGAGCGCCACAGATCCAGCAGCCGGTCGAGCTGGTAGATCGCCTCGCACTCGGCGTATGCGCCGTACAGCTCGACGTACTCGTTGGCCCTCCCGAGCTGCTGGCGGCGCTCCTCCAAGCTGGCGCTCATCAGGGCGTGGCGACCCCTCAGGGGCAGCGACGACAGCACACGGTCGGCTGTCTCCAGCGACCGCTGGGCACGCTGGAGCTGTCTGGCCACCCTGCCCCGGCCGGGGAACGACCACCTGGGCACCGGGATCGGCTGGTTGTGTTCGTCATAGACCGGGTGCTCGGTGAACCAGCCGCTCACCAGATCGAAGAGCGTGCCGTACTTCAGGGGGTTGATGGCCCCGCTGGCGACCTGGATGACGTCGGGGCTGGGGTCGACCGGGCCCCTGGCCGCGACGGCCAGGATCGTCGCCACCACGAGGTCCACCGGGATCACGTCGACGATCCCCTCGGGCACGCCCGGGAACTCCTTGAGCAGGCCCCGGGCGTAGGCCGCGATCACCGGCTCGGCCATCCGGAAGCCCCGGATCCATCCCGGGCGGGGCTCGGCCAGCGCCGACTCGATGATCGAGGGCCGCACGATCGTGACCGGGATGTCGCCGCGGGTCTCGGCCAGGGCCCGCTCGCCGAGGGCCTTGGTGAAGGCATAGGCGTCGGGGAAGCCGAGGCTGGAGGCCCGGGCCCGGCCGGCCTTGGTCATCTGCTCGTCCACCCAGCGGCGGCGCAGGCTCTCCAACTTCTCGGACAGCGCCGGGATGCCGGCCGCTCCGAGTTCGCGGCGGGCCTGGGTCGACAGCGCGGCGAGGCGCTCGGGGCTGCGGCTGGCCTGCTCGGCGTCGCGGCGGGCCTGGCGGGCGCTGGCCACCTCGTCTCGCCAGTCGACTTCGGTGAAGAACGGCGAGTCGTCCACCAGCTCTTCGGGGGCGGCGCCCCGCCGGCTGCCGGCCACGTAGCAGGTCGACACCGCGATCAAGTGGGCCTTCGAGCCGGCCTCGGCCAGGACCGTGGCCACGCGGCTCGGTCCGAGCAGGTTGACCTCCACCGCGTGGTCGAGGGCCGAGTCGAAGTTCACGGTGGCCGCCGAGTGGATCACGATGTCGCAGCCGGCCAGGGCGGCCCGGCCCTCGTCGTCGAGGTTCAACCCGTCGATGCCGACGTCGCCGGCCACCGCGGTGATCCTGCGGGCGGTCATCTGCTCGAAGGTCTCCGTCGAGTCCGGATGGCCCAGCTCGGCCCGGAGGCGGTCGAAGGCGTCGTTGCGGAGCACGTCACGCTGAACCCGCTGGGCCGCGCCGCGGCGGCCCGGGCGCACCACCAGCACCAGCTCGCAGTCGGGCACGCAGCGCAGCAGCCGCTCGGTGAGCGCGGTTCCCAGGAACCCGGTGGCTCCGGTGACGGCGACGCGCTTTCCGGCGAGAGACTCGGCGATCACGCTGTTAGTTCTAGTGGCCGCGGGCGCAGAAGGCTCACAACCGCCGCCTCCCCGACAGCGTTACCGTCGCACCGATCTACGCTCCAGGCCCCTAGCCGGGCGATGCGGGAGGGGCATGACCTCCGTGGCGTCAACTCCTGACCGAGCCCACGATGTACTGCTGCGGGAGCATCCAATCGGGGGTCTGTGGAGAAGAGAAAGGCGCGACCCGCGACCGCTAGTACCTCACCGATCCCATGAGATATTCTTGGCTTGGGGGTGGGACACCGTCAGACTCAAATCGCTCTGATTTCTTGGTCGATGAAGACGCTCTTGGCCATTTTGGGGATCTCTTCGTTCACCTCCGTTAGTGTCGAGTGGTCGAGGCGGCTGGATCCCTGCCGTCGAGGATGCGGACGATCCATATCGCCATCGTCTGGCGATCAATCGGATCGTCGGGACAGAAGTTGCCCCCGCTGCGACCCTCGCAGGGATCTGGCCTGCATTCCCATTAGGCCACTTGTATGGCGTCCTCTAGACGGTCGGGTACCTCGGCGGGGAACGAGAGCACCAGATGACGGCCCAGCGCCGTCGCCACCCGGGCGAGCGTGTCGATGCGGTTGCGGGCGCCGCCACCCTCCTCCAACCGGGAGATCACCGACTGGGTGGTGCCCATCCGCTCGGCCAGCTCGCGCTGGCTCAGCCCGACCTCGATGCGCAGGTCATAGATGAGTTGCCCCAGCGCGAGATCCTGCTCGACGCCGGACCTCGCCTCCTCGGAGGGCTCGCCCCGCTCCTTCTTGATGTCTTCCCAACGCGACCGGTTAGCCATCGTGCTCTCCTTTCAGGGATCGTTCTTCGCGCAGTCCTGGGCGACCTTGCGGGCCCTGGCCACCTCGGCCCATTCGTTGGCCCGCTGTTTGCGGAATGTCGTCAACAGCACGATGCGACCGTCAGAGGTGAACCGGTAGGTGATCCGCCTGGCGGCTGAGCCCAACGAGAAACGAAGCTCGAACAGCCCGTCGCCCAAGCTCCGCGACAGCGGCATGCGTGCCCGCTGTCCAACCTGCGCCAGCCGGTCGATCACCACGGCCGCCCTATCCCATTCGGCACCGCTGAGCCGGGAGAGCCACTCGACAACCTCATCGTGCGCCTCGATTTCCACACCATGCACGATAATCGCAGAAACACGATGATCGCACAAGAGCGATCATAGCCGCAGTCCCGCAGGCTCCAGGCACTGTTCGGCTTACCGGGCGGCGCGAAGGGCTGTTCACCGGCGAGGCTTCGGGGTTCCTATCATTCCCGAACGTGGACAACCGAACTCCGACCCTCGACAGCTGGCTGCGGCTGTGGTGACACTGCGCGCCCACGGCGATGGCTCGATCTTCGCTGATCATCGTGATGGCGAGCAGCCTTGCCTGCTGGGCTTGCACGGCTGGAGCAGGGAGCGCCGCGACCTGGGTTCGCTGCTGAGCGCCATCGGACACGAGTCCGTAGCGCCAGATCTGCCGGGCTTTGGCGCTTCCGCTGCGCCGCCGCAGGCTTGGGGCGCGGCCAGCTACGCGGCCGCGCTCGCAGAGCAAGTCCTCGTGGGCGACGGCCGCGCGCCCTATGTGGTGATCGGGCACAGCTTCGGCGGGCGCGTTGCCGTGTGCCTGGCGGCCAATCATCCTGAGTTGGTCTCCGGGTTGGTCCTCATGGGCGTCCCCCTCCTCCGGCTGGGCGCGGCCAAGCGGCCGCCGGCGCGATACCGCATCGTTCGCGCCTTGAGCCGCGCCCGGCTCATGTCGCCTGAGCGGCTCGAGGCGGCGCGGCAGCGCTTCGGGTCAGACGACTATCGCGCGGCGTCGGGAGTGATGCGCGACGTGTTGGTGCGGGTGGTAAACGAGGAGTATCAGGCCGAGTTGGAGCGCATTCGATGCCCGGTGGCGCTGGTATGGGGCGGCGAGGACCGGGTCGTCCCGTCCACGGTGGCACATCGCGCTGTCGGGCACATTGACCGAGTTGCGCGGTTGGAGGTCGTCGAGGGTGCGGGGCACGACGTGCATCTTGATGATCCCGAGGCCGTCGTGAGGGCCGTCGCCTCGGTCGTGGCCGCGTCTGCATGACCGTCGCAGTGGTAGCTGTCGGCGCGCTTGCGGCCGTTGTTGCTCTGCTCCGCTGGCTACGGGTCTGCCAGCGTGAGCACTACATCGCAGGCTCCTGTATGAGGTTTGCGGGCCGCTGGATCCGGGTCCGCCCGGTGAACGCCGGACTCTCGACGATCGCCGGTGCAGCACTCTGTGTCGGTCTGTGGGCCGAGGCGAGCGGCCGGACGAGCACGGCTGCGTTGGGTGCTCTGGCAGTGGCCGGAATCGCCGCTGTCTTCCCGTGGCCCATGGGGACGCTCGGTGAGCCGCGGCTGCGCTTCACACGCCGGCTCACCCGGCTGTCGGCCATCAGCGCGCTCGGATGTGTCGCCGTCGCGACTGTGGGTGCCTTGCTGATCGGGCCTGGCTTGGCTGTTGCCCTCGCCTGCGTGTTGGTGCCGGCTGTCGTCGACATGGCGGCCGCGGTAGCGGCCCCGATCGAGAAGCGGTTGCTGCTCGTCTTCCGTCGGCGCGCCGAAGCCCGGCTGTCGGAGGTGTCTCCGACGGTGATCGCCGTCACGGGCAGCTGGGGAAAGACCTCGACGAAGCAGCACATCCGCGACCTGCTAGCTGGCGACGCGGCGGTAGTGGCCTCCCCAGCGTCGTACAACAACGCAGCCGGCCTCTCGAAGACCATCAACGAGCACCTGACGGGCGGGACCGAGGTGCTGGTCGCGGAGATGGGGATGTACAAGCCCGGCGAGATTCGAGACCTATGCTCTTGGATCCGACCGCACATCGCCGTGATCACGTCGATCGGGCCGATGCATCTTGAGCGGGTGGGCTCGCTCGAGCGCATCGTCGCGGCCAAGGCAGAGGTGCTCGAGCGCGCTGACACCGCGGTCCTATGGATCGACGATCCGCGCCTGGCCGCGCTGGCAGAGTCCTGCGGTGTGGCCCGGGTGCGGCGTGTGGGCCGCCGGGGCGGAGAAGGCCTCGATGTGGAGGTGGAGGTACTCGGCGATGAGATCGTGGTCAGTTCTGGCGGGACCGAAGTTGGCAGGTGCCCGTCCACCAGCGGCTTGCATCCCGGCAACGTCGGATGCGCCGTGGCGGCTGCTGAGGCCTGCGGTGTCTCCCCGCAGCGGCTGAAAGCCAGGCTGGCGATGCTGCGAGGACCCGCGCATCGCAGCGAGGCTCAGACCGGACCCGAAGGCATCCTGGTGATAGACGACACCTTCAACTCCAATCCGGTGGGCGCCACTTCCGCTATTGAGGCACTCAAACGGCGCGTCGAGGGCAGGCGGGTAGTGGTGACTCCAGGAATGGTCGAACTGGGTTCCGAGCAGCATCGGGCCAACGTCGATCTGGGCGCGGCCGTGGTCGAGTCCGGGGCCACTCTGGTGGTGGTGGGATGGACCAATCGTCGAGCGCTCCTGGAAGGCGTCGGACTCGCCGGAGGCGATGCGGTGACCGTGCGCGACCGGGGTGAGGCTCGCGACTGGATTCGCAATGCGCTGGTCAGCGGCGATGGAGTGCTGTGGGAGAACGACCTTCCCGACCACTATCCCTGATCGGTCCGTCCAGGCGGTGCTTTCGCCCCCGACACTGGAGGCCGTAGAGTCGGGCCATGTCGACGGGCGAGGGGGTGGGTGTGGTCTTTGGTGGCCCGTCTCCCGAGCATGACATCAGCATCCTCACCGGCCTACAGGCCGCTCGGTCGCTCTTCGACAACGGAGTGGACGTGCATTGCCTGTACTGGACCAAGTCCTGCGCGTGGAGGAAGGTTCCCGTGACCGCCGAGGCGGTCCAATTCCTGGAGCCCGAGGTGGAGGGTTCCGCTCCGGTGTTGTTCGAGGTCCCAGAGGGTTTCGCAGAGCGCCGGCGCCGGCTCACCACCCCGATCACCCTCCGAACGGTCCTCAACTGCTGTCATGGGGGACCGGGCGAGGATGGCACGCTGGCTGCGCTGTTGATGATGGCAGGCATCCGGGTGACCGGGCCTCGACCTGGAGCAGCCGCGCTGGCAATGGACAAACTGGCCGCCGCCGCGATGGCTCAGTCATTAGGTGTACCGACAATCGAGACCGTGCTGTGGGCGCCCACGTGCGATGGCGCGGGCGGTCTGCCCGAGAGACCGTGGGTGGTGAAGCCTCGTTGGGGCGGATCATCCATCGACGTCGAGGCCGGTGTGGAGGACACCGAGACAGTCGGTGACCTGGCCCGGCGCGGTGTAGGTCGCGCCGGCATGCTGGTCCAGCCCTACTTGAAGGGCTGGATAGACCTGAACGTGGCCGTGCGCACCTACCCGCAGATGCAGTGCTCGGCCGTGGAGAGGCCGATACTGGGCGACGCCGAAATCCTGGGCTACGACGAGAAGTATCTGACGGGTGGAGGTGGCATGGAGTCGGCGCTCCGCGAGCTCCCGGCCAACATCCCGGCCATGGTGCGCGACGAGATTCTCGCGCACGCAGTCGCTCTGGCCGAGGTGATGGACCTGACGGGAGCGCCTCGCTTCGACTTCCTTTGGGACGGTGACACCCAAGTGGTCTTCTGCGAGGTCAATCCCATCCCTGGTGCTTGGGGAAGCTACTTGTGGAACGAGTCAGGGTTGGGGCGCGTGGAGTTGTACCAGCATCTCTTGGCTGAAGCAGATTCGAGCGCGGCCAGCCTCCATCAGTGGATGTCGTCGAGCGACGGACGCGCTCTCCGCATCGCCAGCACAATCGCCGCGAAGTTGCTGTAGCCCATGGACGTCACACGATCGCCCGGTTCGGAGAGCACTCGGACTCTAGGAGACACAAAGCTGACCGTCGCCTCGAAGCTGTCATGGATGCTGCTGGGATGGTCTGTTACGGCCCTGAATGGTGGCATTGGTCTTTCGGCGACGATGTATGGGCATCTGCTACCGGCAAGGTAGCGATCTACGACATTTGGGAGTTGGAAGGCCGAGACTCCCCCCGAATGAAAGGCTTCAGGCAATGGACGTACCCGACTTCCGGACTGTGACCGTGGAGGCCCTCGCGGCCATGGTGCGGGACCGTACCCTCACGGCCGCCGCGGTCACCGAGCACGCGCTGGAGCGCATCGAGGCTCTCAACCCCACCCTGAACGCTTTCGTGGCCCTGGACGCCGACGCAGCACGGTCCCAGGCCTCGTCGATCGACGCACGCCTCGACTCCGGCGAGGACGTGGGACCGCTGGCGGGCGTCCCGATCGGCGTGAAGGACCTCGTCGACGCGGCCGGGTTCCACACCAGCAAGGGTGCGATGTACACGCGCGGCAACGCCCCGGCCACCTCCGACTGCACCGAGGTGGCCCGTCTGCGGGCCGCGGGCTGTGTGGTGGTCGGCAAGACCAACACCCCCGAGCACGGCTGCATGGGCGACACCCACAACCCGAGGTTCGGAGCGACGCTCAATCCTTGGAACGCCGAGCGCTCGCCAGGCGGGTCGTCGGGCGGGACAGCCGCCGCGATAGCCGCTGGAATGGTTCCGGTGGGCACCGGCTCCGACGGGGGAGGCTCGATCCGTATCCCCTCGGCGATATGCGGACTGTCCGGCATCAAGACCAGCCACGGCCGGGTGCCGAGCGGTCCGCCGCCGTCGGGTCTCATCGACCTGTCGTGCGTCGGCCCGATGGCCCGCGTCATCCGGGACGTGGCCCTGTGCCTCGACTCGGTGGTCGGCCCCCATCCCGCCGACCTGCGCAGCCTGCCCAAGCCGGACGTGTCGTGGCGGGCCGCGCTCGACAGCCCGCGGCCGCCGGTCCGTGCGCTGTGGGCCCCGTCGATCGACGGTGGGCCGGTTGACTCCGAGATCGCCGCGGCCTGCGCGGCGGCCGTGGACCGCCTGGCGGCCGAGGGCGTGGAGGTCGACGAGGCACAGACGGAGATCTCCGCGGTGCCCGGGGCCTTCCTCCAGCTGTTCTTCGGGGGACTGATAGGGCCGTCGTTCTGTTCTCTGTACGGCACCGACGAGTGGGACAACGTGACCGACGTGCTCGCTGTGATGCTGGAGGACGTCTACGACCGGGTCACCGTGTCATCGCTGTACGAGGCCCGCCAGCGGGCGGGCGAACTGTCCATCGCCCTGGCGGAGGCGATGGACGGCTACGACGTGCTGCTCATGCCCACGCTGGCGGGCCAGGCTCCCGCTCCGGCCGGGCACGGCACCATCGACGGCGAGGAGACACCCAACTGGTTCCGCTTCACACCCCTGGCCAACCTCACCCGGCGACCGGCGGGGACGGTGTGCAGCGGATTCAGCACCGAGGGCGTGCCGATCGGCCTCCAGGTCGTGGGCCATCAGCTAGACGATCTGGCCGTGCTGGAGACGCTCGCCGTGCTGGAGGATCTGCTGGGCCTGGACCCCGTAGCCCCCGACCCCGCCCCGTAGCCCGGCAGGGACCCCGCTGGTAGCCTCGCTCGTCTCGGGCGATTAGCTCAGATGGCTAGAGCGCTGCCTTCACACGGCAGAGGTCACTGGTTCGAGTCCAGTATCGCCCACCGGTACAGTTCCGCAGCAGTGACCTCGAACGGCCTCCACTGCGCCAGTGGGACGGATCGTGGGTGAATGGCGAGGTGTCTTTGCGTTCGTCGTCGCGCTGTTCATCGTGCTGGCCGTGGCGTCCTTGTTGATACGGGAGACCCCGGACCTGCTGGTCGGACCGCGCCAGCCCCCGGTCGATGATGTCGACAGCCCAGTCCCCGCCGAGTCGACCGGCACGCCTCTGCCGGACACGCCGGCCGCCCCTCCGGCGGAAGACGCCCTGGACGCGGCCGCCATCGCGGCCGCCATAGACCTCGCCGACCGGCAGGAGCCAGCGGTTCCGCTGTCGCCCCAGGAGGCCTGCGAGGGGCTGGACGGCACGTGGCGCGAGGACTCCGGCGGCTGGTGCGACCTTCCGTTGCCGTCAGCTCTGCCGGTGTCCGACACGGCCATGCTGCACCCTGAGATGCAAGTCCCGTGCCCGCAGCCGCTGGAGAAGATCCTCGAGCAGGTCGTCGCGGACGCAATCGGGGGTGACGAGATGCGCATCTACCTGCTGTATCGCAGCGTGGACGACGATCTGGAGGAACTGGAGGTCGGCGAGGAGACGAGCAACGACGTCAAGCTGATCGCCGACGGGCTGCGCCGGGTCGAGGCCGACATGCGCGAGCGCGCCGCTCTGCAGCGGGCCGACCTGGACATCGACTCGTTCCTGCCCATGGAGCACCTTCCCGCCACCGGGGAGACCGGCTCGGGCTTCGGGATGCGGGTCCACCCGGTGACCGGTTACTGGTCTCAGCACAACGGGGCCGACATCAAGGGCGAAACCGGCGACCCGGTTGCGGCCGTCCTCGGGGGCGAGGTCCTGTCGGCGCAGAACTGCCCGTTCTACGGCAACACTGTCGTCGTTTACCACGGCGCCGGTCTCTCCACCGTCTACGCGCACCTCGACTCCTTCGAGGTGCACCCCGACGACGAAGTCGCCGCCGGCCAGTTGCTGGGAGCGATGGGATCCACCGGAAGGTCCACCGGACCGCACCTTCACTTCGAGCACTTCGAGGCTCGCATCGACGGAACCGCAGTGGACCCCGATCCGTTCCTGCCATGAGCGCGCGACAGCCTGAGAGTGGCCCGCCAATGAGGTTGCGACGGTCTGGGAGTGGCCTGCCATGAGGGCGCAACGGGCTCTGCGGCGAGGCCTCGCGATGGGAGTGCTGGCCGCGGCGGCGCTGTTGACGTCGGCCGATCCGGCGGCTGCCCATGGTGTCGGCGGCCGCTTGGACCTGCCCGTTCCCCTCTGGCAGCTGGCATGGGCTGCGTCGTTCGCGGTGGCCGCCTCCTTCGTGGCCCTGGGAATGTTCTGGGACACGCCGAAGTTCCGGGCCGTCGCGGCCGGGAAGGTCCTCCCCAAGCCGTTCCAGCACGCCTGCCGGGCGCAGGCGGTGCTGGCCAGAGCCGTCGGCCTGCTCTTGCTGGGCGTGCTGATCTGCGCCGGGCTGGCCGGCAACACCAACCCCTCGGTGAACATCGCGCCGGTCGCGGTCTACGTCATCTTCTGGGTGGGGCTCCAGGCCGTGTCGGTGCTGGTGGGCGACGTGTGGCTGCAGCTCAGCCCGTTCAGCACCCTCGCCGACGGTTCGGCCCGACTGTGGGCCCGCCTCCGCGGCCGGCCCGCAGCCGACGCCGACCGGGGCGGCGGCAACCAGTGGTGGGCGGTGGCCGCGATGTTCGGCTTCGTGTGGCTCGAGCTCGCCTTCCACGACAACACCGAAATCCGGGTGCTCGGCGTGTACCTGGCCGCCTACACGGTCGCCCTGCTGGCTGGCGCGGCCATCTTCGGCAGGGGCTGGCTGCGCGACGCCGAGGGGTTCGGCGTGCTGTTCACCAAGCTGTCGGCCATGGCGCCGCTGCACCGCGGCGGGGGCGCCCTGAGACTGCGGGCGCCGCTGGCCGGTCTGGCCGTGCTGTCCATCAAGCGGGGCTCGGTGGCGTTCATCCTCGTTGTGCTCGGCTCCACCACCTTCGACGGCTTCAGCCGCAGCTCGCTGTGGCTCGACATTGCTGCCGAACGCACCGGCTGGGAGCTGACCGCGGTCAACACCGTCGGGCTCATGTTCGTGATCTTCGCGGTGTTCGTGCTGTACCGGGCCGCGATCGCGGGGATGGCCGCCATCACCGGCGACACCGAGCGGGAGCTTGCCGACGTCTTCGCGCCCTCGCTGATGCCCATCGCGGCGGCCTACACCATCGCCCACTACTTCAGCTACCTGCTGCTGGAGGGCCAGCAGATCATCGCCCGCATCTCCGACCCCTTCGGCCGGGGATGGGACCTCTTCGGCACGGCCACCTACCAGGTGGACTACACCGCGATCTCCACCACCACCATCGCGTGGACGCAGACCGCGGCCATCGTCGTGGGCCACGTGCTGGCGGTGGCGGTGGCCCACGACCAGGCCGTGGAGCGCTGGCCCCGCCGGCTGGCGATGCGCTCGCAGTACCCGATGCTGGCCGTGATGATCTGCTACACCGTCATCGGCCTGCTCCTGCTTCTGGGTGCCTAGCACCGCGACTGGGGGAAAGACCGATCGATCGCGGGCTGGGATGCGTCGGGCCGGGGTGAGCGACGCGTAGCATCGGGGGTAGTGACCTCCGAAGTCCTGCAGGCCCCGCTCGTTCTCGAGTACCCGTTCACCCGCTCCACTGGACCAGTCATCGGCGCATTCCTGACCGGGCTTCGCGACGGCGTGATCTGCGGCATCCGCCGAGCCGATGGGACCGTTCTCTGCCCTCCCCAGGAGTACGACCCGCTCACCGCGGAGCCGCTCACCGAGATGGTGGAGGTGGGCCAGTCGGGTGAGGTGCTCACGTGGGCCTGGAACGGCGAGCCCCGCTCCATGCAGCCCTTCAACCGTCCGTTCGCGTGGGCTCTGATCCGTCTCGACGGTGCCGACACCGCGATGCTGCATGCGGTGTTGGCCGGCAGCGCCGCGGAGATGGCGACGGGCATGAGGGTGCGAGCCGTGTGGCGCTCCGAGCGTGAGGGGCACATCGCCGACATAGCCGGCTTCGAGCCGGTCCCGGCCGAGGCGATCGAGTGAGCGTCGATCCGACCGCGGCTCGCGATCCGCTGGCTGCGGCCGGCGACCTGGCTGCGGCTGGCGACCCGTCTGTGGCTGGCGATCCGCTGGCGGCCCCGGCCGCGCTGTCCAAGCCGGTGACGCTGCCCGAGGCCCTCGCCGGCGCCGAGCCGGTGGCGACCGTGTGCACGCCGATCCGGCTGGCCTACACGTACACGCCGGGTGCGGCCCTGTCACGATACCTAAAGGCCATGGCCACCAAACGGATACTGGGGGAGCGCTGCGGCGCGACCGGCCAGGTGTTCGTGCCTCCCCGAGGCGTGAGCCCGCTGGCGGGCGCGGCCACCAGCGAGGTCGTCGAGCTGGCCCACACCGGCTACGTCGAGTCGTTCAACATCACCCGGGTCCCCATCGAGCGGCGTCCCGACCTAAAGCCGCCCTACTGCAGCGCCTGGATCGTGCTCGACGGTGCGTCGGTGGGCTTCCTGGGCCTTGTCATCAGCATCGCGCCCGAGGAGGTACGGGTCGGGATGAGGGTGCGAGCCGTGTGGAAGCCCGATGAAGAACTCGAGACCTCCGCAGCCAACATCCTGGGCTGGGAGCCCACCGGCGAGACCGACGAGCTGATCACCGACTACGAGCGCATCGGCCGCGTCGGGCGAGCAGCCAAGAGGCCGAGCGGATAGGCAGCGGTTCATGAGGATCCTCGAGAGGCGCCGAGCGAGGCCGTGGCCCGAGCGGCCCGTGAGCGTAGCGAGCAGGAGCGGGAATCAACATGCTTGACAGCGAGGCGTTGACACCTGTCCGCGGAGCCTCCAAGTGAGCGGCGGTATGTCCAAGTGAGCAGCGGTATGACCGACGTCGCCGTCGTGGCGTTCGCGCAGCGTCAGCAGGCTGCCATCTCCGAGCAGTCCGAAGTGGAGTTCATGGTCCCGCTGATGGAACAGGCCAAGGCGGCCGTCGGTCTCACCCAGTCCGACATGGGGTTCACGTGCTCGGGCTCCTCGGACTTCCTGGCCGGGCAGGCGTTCTCGTTCGTGATGACCATCGACGGCACCGGCCCGGTGCCCCCCATCAGCGAGAGCCACGTCGAGCAGGACGGCGCCTGGGCCCTCTATGAGGCCTGGGTGAAGATCCAGTGCGGCGGCATCGACACCGCCTTCGTGTACAGCTACGGCAAATCCTCGCCCGGCTCGCTGCGAGATGTGCTGGCCACGCAGATGGACCCCTACTACGTGGGCCCGCTATGGCCCGACTCCTACGCCGTGGAGGCGCTCGCCGCCCGGCTCATGCTGGAGGGAGGGCACGTCAGCGAGCATCGCCTGGCCGAGATCGCGGCCCGCAGCCGGATCTGCGCCGCCTCCAACCCGCACGCGGTGCGCGCCGACCCCAAGTCCGTCGCCGAGATCCTGGCCGAGGACTACGCGATCGACCCGCTGCGACCCTCGGACCTCCCGGCCGAGGCCGACGGAGGCTGCGCCGTAGTGCTCGCAGCCGGGGACCGGGCCCGCGAGCTGTGCGAGCGTCCCGCCTGGATCCGGGGCATGGACCATCGCAGCGACGCTCACACGCTCGGCGTGCGAGACCTGACCTCGTCGGCCTCCGCCCGGCTGGCCGCGCACCACGCCGGCGTGGCCGGCGACAAGGTCGACTTGGCGGAGCTGTACGGCCCGTTCACCACGTCCGAGCACCTGCTGATCGAGGCCCTCGGTCTGGATGAGGACAGCACGGCCATCAACCCGTCGGGGGGCGCGCTGGCGGCGCACACCATGATGGCCTCAGGCCTCATCCGCATCGGCGAGGCCGCCTCCCGGATCTGGCGGGGCGACGGCGACCGGGCCGTGGCCCACGCCACGTCGGGGCCGTGCCTCCAGCAGAACCTGGTCTGCGTACTGGAGGGCGACTGACAATGGCCGGGGGAATTGGCAGCGGCGGGGGCCGTTTCGGGCGCTGTGGGCTGCTAATTCGCGGTGAGGTTGTGGACGGTGGGGGAATTGGCAGCGGCGGGGGCCGTTTCGGGCGCTGTGGGCTGCTAATTCGCGGTGAGGTTGTGGACGGTGGGGGAATTGGCAGCGGCGGGGGCCGTTTCGGGCGCTGTGGGCTGCTAATTCGCGGGTGCGTGCTGGAGGGCGACTGATCGTGGCTGCTGAGCGCACCGCAGTGATCGGGGTCGGCCAGACGAAGCACGCCGCGGCCCGGCGCGACGTGTCCATCGCCGGGCTGCTGCGCGAGGCCGCCTACCGGGCGCTGGAGATGGCGGAGAAGACCTGGAGCGATATCGACGCCGTGGTCATCGGCAAGGCGCCCGACTTCTTCGAGGGCGTGATGATGCCCGAGATCTACCTGGCGGAGGCGCTCGGAGCGGTGGGGAAGCCGATCATGCGGGTTCACACCGCGGGCTCGGTCGGCGGCTCGACCGCCTGCGTGGCCGCGTCGATGGTGCAGAGCCGCGTCCACCGCTGCGTGCTCACCATCGGCTGGGAGAAGCAGTCGGAGTCCAATGCCATGTGGGCGCTGTCGCTCCCGCAGCCCTTCGCCACTTCGGTCAACGCCGGAGCGGGCGGCTACTTCTCGCCGATCATCCGCCGCTACATGATGATGACCGGCGCCCCCGAGCTGATCGGCTGCATGGTGGCCCACAAGGACCGCCGCCACGCCCTGCTCAACCCGTACGCACACCTCCACCAGCACGACCTCACCTTCGAGCAGGTCGTGGACTCGCCGATGTTGTGGGACCCGATCCGCTACTCCGAGACCTGCCCGTCCTCCGACGGCGCCTGTGCCATGGTGTTGGCCGACGAAGCGGGCGGGGAGGACCATCCCGGGCCGGTCGCCTGGGTGCACGGCACGGCCATGCGCAGCGAGAGCAACAGCTACGGCGGCCGCAACATGGTGTCCCCGGCCGCGTCGGAGCAGTGCGCCGACGACGTGTTCGCGCAGGCGGGCATCATCGACCGGCGAGCCGAGATCGACGCGGTCGAGATGTACGTGCCGTTCTCGTGGTATGAACCGATGTGGCTGGAGAGCTTGGGCTTCGCCTCCTCCGGAGAGGGCTGGCGGATGGTGGAGTCCGGGGCCACCGAGCTCGACGGCGGCGACCTGCCCGTCAACTGCTCGGGCGGGGTGCTGTCGAGCAACCCGATCGGAGCGTCTGGGATGATCCGGTTCGCCGAAGCGGCCCTGCAGGTGATGGGCGCCGCGGGAGAGCACCAGGTGGACGGCGCCCGCCGGGCCCTGGGCCACGCCTACGGCGGCGGAGCCCAGTACTTCGCCATGTGGGTCGTCGGGTCCGGCAAGCTGTAGATCCGATGAGCGCGGCGAGCACTGTGGTGCGCCTGCGGCGCAATTTTATTGCGGACATATTGCGGAAATATTACTGTCATATTACAATCTGGCCTTATGCGTAAGCTGCGACGACTCTCGGGTGCCTTGTTGCTGGTCGGGTCGGCGGCCGCATTGATGGCAGCGGCCGCGCTGGCGCAGAGCGACGAACGGATCGAGGATATTCGCCAGCAGCGGGAGGAGCTTGCCCGGAACGCCGCCGACGTGGCCAGCCAGGTCGACGCGCTGATCGCGGACGACGAGGCCCTGGTCGCCGCGCTCAAGGAGCTGGACGACTACATCCGGCTCCAGGAGACGCGCATCGCGGCCGCCGAGGCGGCCATCGTGGCTGCGGAGGCCGAGGCGGAGGCGGCCCGGGCCGAGGCCGACTGGCTCGTCGACGAGATCGAGGCCATTCGGGAACGCTTGCGGCAGAGGGCCATCGACGCCTATGTGCAACCGCCCGTCGATGTCGTCGAGCAGCTCTCCAGGAGCAGTCTCAACGACAGCGCGGTGCGGCTGTTCCTTCTCGACCTGGCCATAGGCAACGAGCTCGAGATCGCCGACGAGCTGCGAACCGCCGAGGCTCAGCTCGAAGTGGTGCGGAGGCGGGCCCTGGAGCGGGCCGAGGACGCCGACCGGGAGCGGCAGGCCCAGCAGCAGCGGCTCGCCGACCTGGAGGATGCCCGCGCCGCGGCGGTGGAGTTGCGCTTAGAGATCCAAACCCGCATCGACGAATGGGATCTCCGATCGGCCGAGATCGAGCAGGCCGACGAGGAGATGGAGCGGGAGATCTTCCGCATCGAGGAGGAGATCCGCCGCAAGGAGGAGGAGCGCCGCCGCCAAGAGGAGGAAGAGCGCCGTCGCGCCATCGAGGAGCAGCGCCGGGCCCATGAGGCGGAGTTCGGTCCGTTCGAGTTGGTGGCCTGGCCCGCCGACGGGGAGAAGACCTCGGGGTTCGGGCCGCGGGTCCATCCCATCTTCGGAACGGTGCGCCAGCACAACGGCATCGACCTCGACGGCAACACCGGCGACCGGGTTCGGGCTGCACGCTCGGGCGAGGTGATCCTGGCCGGGGAGCGCGGGGGCTTCGGCAACACCATCGTCATCTACCACGGGCTCGGGTACAGCACGCTCTACGGCCATCTCGACCGCATCGAGGTGTCGGTGGGCCAGAACGTGGCGAGCGGGGACCGCATCGGCGCTATCGGCTCGACCGGCTGGTCGACCGGCCCCCACCTGCACTTCGAGTTGCGCATCGACGGCAAGGCGGCAGACCCCACGCCCTACCTCCCGTGATGCGCCTGCCTGTGGCGCGCCTGCCGGTGGCGCAGCTGCCTGTGGCGCATCTGCCGGTGGCGCATCTGCCTGTGGCGCGCCTGCCGGTGGCGCAGCTGCCTGTGGCGCGCCTGCCGGTGGCGCATCTGCCGTGACCGCTGAGAGACAGCGCGGGCAGCGAGTGCCGTCCCGCGATGCAGCGCCGTGTTTCCCGCTCCTGTTCGCTGCGCTCACGGGCCGCTGGGGCCACGGCCTCGCTGAACGCCTCACACCGTCCTCGTGAAACTGCGACCTACCCGCTCGGCCTCTAAACGGGCGCTGGTGGTAGCAGCACGCCCATCGGATGCACTCCCGGCGCGGCCCCGTGCCGATCTGGTGGTTGCGGCCGACGGCGGACTGGACGCGGCCCGGAGAGCGGGCTGGCCCGTGCACGCCGTAGTGGGAGACCTGGACAGCGCTGGCGCGGCCTCGCTGGAATGGGCCCGCGGCCTCGGCGCGGAGATTGAGGCCCATCCGGTCCGCAAGGACTCCACAGACCTCGAGTTGGCCCTGGAGTTCGCCAGCCGAAGGGCTTCGGAGATTCACGTCATCGCGTCGGGCTCAGGGCGCCTGGACCACACCATCGCCAACCTCTTGGTGCTGGCCTCGTCCCGATGGGCCGACATGAACGTAACGGCGACCGTTGACGGGTCCCACATAGAGGTCGTCCGGGGCTCGCGCCGGCTGGCGGGACGGATCGGCGACACGGTCTCGCTGCTGGCCGTCGGCGGCCCCGCTCGGATCGCGTCCTCGGCGGGCCTCGAGTATCCGCTCGCCGACGAGTGTCTGAGTCCCACATCTGCCCGCGGAGTCTCCAACGTGATCGTCGGCGCTCCTGCGACGCTCGATGTTGTCGAGGGCGTCGTGCTCGTCGTGCAGCCCGCGACCAACCGAGACTGAACACCGCCCGCTCGGCGTCGTTCCTGCTCCTGTTCGCGGCCACGGCCTCGCCCGCTCGGCCTCTTGACGCCCGAATAGGACCGGATCGCAGCCGGCCAGTAGCTTCCTGCCGGTGAGCTTCGACATGACGGCTCTGCTGAAGCCGCGGCTCGCTGACGGGGAAGCCAGCTGGGTCGGGGATCCTCCGTTCAACTTCGTCGGCGGCCACAACGATCCTGCCAGCGTGCCGTTCGGCGGGTTCGCCGAGGCCGCAACGGCTGCCTTGGCCCGCCATGGTCCGGCTCTGGCCCGATACAACCTCGGAGGAAGCCCCCAGGGCCATCTGCCGTTGCGGGAGTTCATCTCCGAGGCCCTAGCCCGCAGGGCGCACACGGCCACCGACCCATCGGAGGTCCTGGTGACGTCCGGCTCGCTGCAGGCCCTCGAACTGGTCAACGCCGCGCTGATCTCCCCCGGAGATCCGGTGATCACCGAGGAGGCGACCTACGCCGGAACCCTGAGCCGGCTGGCCGCTCTGCAGGCGGATGTTCACGGAGTCGGGCTCGACCAGAACGGGATACGCATCGATCATCTCAACGACGTGCTGGAGTCCCTGGCCCGCCGGGGCCGGCGCCCGAAGTTCATCTACACCATCCCGACGGTGCAGAACCCCACGGGAACGGTGATGCCGGTGGATCGCCGGCTCGAGCTGCTAGAGACAGCCCGTCGCTACGAGGTCGCCATCTTCGAGGACGACTGCTACGCCGACCTGGTCTTCGACGGGCGGCGGCCGCCAACCATCCGCTCGCTGGACGCCACAGGCGGCCAGGTCGTCTACTGCGGATCGTTCTCCAAGACGCTGGCCCCCGCGCTGCGGCTGGGCTACATCGTTGCCGACTGGCCGATGATGAGCCGGCTGCTGGCGCTGAAGACCGATGCGGGATCGGGCGCGCTGGAGCAGATCGTGGTGGCGGAGTACGCGTCGGCCCACTTCGACGACCACGTCGACGCGCTCACCGCGGTGCTGCGAGGCAAGTGCGACGCAATCTGCGGCGCGTTGCGAGAGAACCTTCCGGACCTTGCCTCCTTCGATGAACCGTGGGGCGGGATCTTCGTGTGGGTGGCGCTGCCCGACGGCGTCGACACGGACCGGCTCGTGGCGCCCGCGGCCGCGAGGGGAGTCGAGTTCAATCCCGGATCGGGATGGTGCACCGATCCCGGCTACGGAGCGAGCCGCATGCGGCTGTGCTTCGGCCATCTGCCCCCTCACGACATCGCCGCGGGCATCGTCGCGTTGGCCGATGTCGTGAGAGCCAGTCTGAGCTGAACGGTCGGAGCGGGCACATGGGCGAGGGTTATGGCAAGCGTCGTCGGAGGCTTCGCCCGGTATTGCTAGTCGCAGCGACTATCGCAGGGGCCACCCTCGGAGCTCCTTCTGGTGCCGTCGCCGAGACGGGCTCGGTGACGGGATCCGTGGAGGCACAAGAATCAACGCAGAGGTTGGCTCGAGAGTTCTCGTCGGTGATGTCGCTGCGGATCGCTCCAAGCACAATGTGCCTCGTTGTGCTGCTCGACGACGAGATGATCGTCGACGCGCAGAGCGACACCGCTCTCATGCCGGCGTCGCTCATGAAGATCGTCACCGCGGCCGCCGCCTTGGAGGTGATGGGATCCGATGGGGTCTATACCACCGAAGTGTTCGTCCGAACCGACGCCCTCCACTCGGTCACCGACGGCACCCTTCACGGCGACGTGTACCTGGTCGGAGGGGGAGACCCGGTGCTGAACACGCCGCGCTACGGCGATCGCATACCCGATCCTGTCGCCTACACCGATGTGACCGAACTCGCCGAGAGCGTCCGTGCGAGCCTGGACAGCAAGGGGATCCGACGGATACAGGGCCGGATAGTGGGCGACGACTCCCGGTATCCCGACAGGGTCAGGGACTACTACCGCGAGTTCCCGCCCGACGGCGACGAGCCCTTATGGCGATACTCCGCCGACACCGTCAACCACATCGGCCCGCTGTCGGGTCTGCTGATCAACGATGGCTTTGTTTCCTACACGTGGAGGACCGGGATCGATGATCGTCGCGAATACGTGAGATCGACCGATCCCACCCGACACGCCGCTTCGCAATTCGACGACCTCCTGGAGGCGCGGGGCTTGGTGATCACCCGCCGGCCTCAGGCCGGCACCGCCCCGGCCCCGGCCGAGCTGACCTCGCTGGCCAGCATCGAGTCCCCTCCCGTGTCACAGATCGTGGCCCGCATCCTGACCCGCTCCGACAACACCATCGCCGAGATGCTCCTCAAGGAGATCGGTCGCCGAACCCTCGGATCGTCCCGCGCCGTCGCGGTCGGCGTCGTCGCCGGTGTCATGCAGCGGATGCTCGGGCCGCTCGCCGCCGGCCTCGAGATCGCCGACGGCTCCGGCGTGTCCAGGTACAACCGTCTCACTTGCGCGGCTGTGGCCGAGCTGCTCCGGCGCTCCGGCCCGGGCTCACCCCTGGTGGACGGACTGGCCGTAGCCGGCGAGAGCGGAACGCTGAAGACCTGCCGGCCCGTGCCGCATCCGGTGAGCGCAGGCAGTCCCAACAGGGTCTACGCCAAGACGGGCACGCTGTACCTGTCGAACGCGCTGGCCGGAGCGGCTCGGGCGGCGAACGGCGAGACGGTCACATTCGCCATGATCGCCAACCGGCCCAACATGGACCTGCTGAGCCGGTGTAACGCTCTGCGCACGACACTGATAAACGCGGCGGCCCGGTACAACTACGGCCCGGTGCCATGGAGGATCTCGGGCGACGTCGGCGTCTGGCCGGTCTTCGGCTAGCGGCGAGCGAGTAGGCGGCATCTGCGGGCCAGTCCCATGCGGCCGATTCTCATTCTGTGCGCGTTTTTCCGTCCATATTCCGGCGAACCTCGGCGCCCTCACACAGAACCGGTGGAGTGCTCGATTTGATGGGCTCAGTCGAGGATCCTGGAATCCTGCGCGCCGGTGAGCGACGGGTCGGCGCGGTCTGTGCGACTGCTCAGCGGTCAGAGTCGTCGAACAGCGCCGCGTACACCGCGCGGGTGTCGCTTCGGGAGAGGCCCTCCCCCAGATACCGGCCGCTGATGTGCAGCTCCCAGTGAAGATGCACCGACCGGTTGGTGAGCCCGGCTGCAGCGGAGACCGTGCCGGTGTTGCCGACCCGCCCCAGGATGTCGCCTGCGGTGACCGGCTGGCCGACTCGCAGCGCCGGGACGACCGCATCCATGTGGGCGTACAGCGTCACGGCGTGGCCGACGCCGTCGATGATGCCGTGATCGACGACGACGTAGTTGCCGTTGAGCATCACCGACGTGAAGGTGGGCGTGGCTCCCAGCTCCGCGGCTATGTCCAGCATGTCGTTGATGTCGGTGAGCGATGCGTCCTCGTAGTCGCCCACCGCTACGACGACGTGGCCGTCGATGGCCGCCCTGACCGGATGGCCCCGCGGGCAGAAGAGGTCGACGCCCCGGTGGGTGCCGGATCGGTAGTCGCGCGGCGCGTTGGGCATCAGGATCGGGTTGTCCAGCGGTGGCGGCCGGCAGTCGACGGGCAGCACGAAGTCGGGTGCCAGCCGTCTCGCGGTGTCGAGAGCCTGCTCGAACGTGAGCGGCCCGTCGCCGTACGGTGCGACCGCCGGGATGGTCGCGGATGCGGGCGTGCCGGTCTCAGCGAGGGGGCCGACGTTGTCGGGTTCTCCGGATGGGCGCCAGGCCGCGGCCGTGCCCGGCGCCGGTGCGGGCTCCTGCTCGTCGTAGACGTGGATAACCCCGGAGTAGGCCGACACCCACACCTCGTCGTTGAGGGAGTCGTAGGTGACGCCGATGGGGCGGGCGGCGGTGTCGAGCGTCTGCAGGACGGCCAGGTCGCCGGCCCTCAGCTTGGTGAAGGTGTCGGAGCCGTAGTTGACCACGTACAGGGCCGTCCCGTCGTCGGAGATGTCCATGGAGCGGGGCCGCTCGCCGGTTCGGGCCCGCAGCAGCTCCTCGCCGGTGCCCGCATCAAGCGCCACGACGGACCCCTCACCGTCGAGGGTCGCATACAGGACAGCGTCGTCAATGCTCAGAACCAGGTGGCGGGGCGAGCGGCCCACGCCGGTCAGGAACCTGACCCCAGCGTCTGCAGGAGCGTCGCCTGCGGTCCCGCCGTTGGTGCCGGACCCTGCGCCGCCGCCGGATCGTGCGCCGCCGCCGGCCGAGTACGGCGACAGGTCGATGACAGCGATGTCGGTGGAGCCCATCACCGCGACGTACGCGGTCCTGCTGTCGCCGGTGACGGCGATGCCCCGCGGGTGGCGACCGACCTCGATCTCCGCGAGCGTCCGGTGGGACTGGAGGTCGATGACGCTCACGTCGTATCCGCACCAGTTCGACACCAGCAACAGGCGGTCGTCATGTGTCACGGCCATGAACTTCGGCACCGGGCCTGCCCCGTAGACGCGGTCCACGGTCAAGGTCTGAGCGTCGATGCGGTACACGAAGCTTCGCTGGCCGTCGTCCTTCGTGCAGGCGTCGCTGCCGGCCGCGGGGTTGTAGCCAGGTCCGTACATGCGGTAGTTGGACACGAACGCCTGGGATCCGTCCGATGTGAACACCGCCTCCACGGGAGCGCCCCAATAGGTCTCGCCCCTCACGTCGTATCCGAACGACCGCAGGTCGACGCTGTCGGGCAGGGTCTTGATGAGCTGCTTGCCGGCGCCGAAGATCGAGATCGTGTGCCGGTACATCACGTTCTGAGCGAAGTACAGCCCGGTGCCCGAGGCCACTATCGACTTGGGTGTGAGCTCGCCCGTGAGCTGCGTGATTTCTGTCAGCGTCTTCTCGTCGCTGAGCACGGTCGGCTCGGACAGCAGGCCGAGGGCGCGGGCGATGAAGGTGGCCATCTGGCCCCTGGTGACGGCCTCGTCGGGGCAGTAGCGACGAGGGTCGGTGGCGCAGCCGCGGGTGATGCCCGCGGCGGTGAGGTTGTCGATCTCGCTCTCGAAGTGGTGGCCGCCGGTGTCGTCGAATCCCGCGGGCGGCCCGTCGCCGAGATCGAAGGCGCGGGTCAGGAGAGCGGCCATCTGGCCCCTGGTGACAGGCTCGTCGGGGCAGTAGCGGAGCGGTTGGGTGGCGCACCCGCCGGTGACGCCGAGCTCGGCCAGCCGCTCGATGTGGGATGCCCGCCAGTCGTCGGGGTCCACATCCGCGAAGCGGACCGACGATACTTCGGCCGGCTCCGAGCCGGTGACAGCTCGCCCGAGCCACACGGCGACGGCCGACCGCGTCACGGGCTCGTCTCCACAGATGCGCCCCGGCGAGCACTGGGTGCCCGCCAGCACGCCCCGCAGGGCCAGAGCGTTCAGCGGCGCCTCGTAGTAGGCGAAGTCGTCGTCGCTGAAGGCGTCCGGACTGCTCTCTTGCGCAGCCGCGGGCGCGGCGACCCAGGCCGCAGCCGCAGCGACTGCCGTCGCCCAGGCGAGCGCGGCCTTCGCCGGACCAGTGAGTCTGTGGCAGAACATGGCCAGGGAGGCTACTAAGAGGCCACGCTGATAGGCGGCCGCGAAGGCACGAGACACCTGCAATCCGACGGCATCGTGGTGCCGAACCTCACCTATCCGCGCATGTTCTAAGCCTGAATCCACCGGTGGTTCGGTGATGGGGCGTCCTGGGGCTTGTGGTGCGGTGCCATCTGCGGCGCGAATTGGCAGCAGGGAAGGCCAAAAAGGGCGCTCAGCGCTGCTATTCCGGCAACGGGGCCGTTTCACAGCAGGTTCCTGCCCATGTGGCGGGCACATGGCCGCTTGTTGGCGGCATTCTCCGACTTCAGGAGGCCCTCTCGGCGGATGCTGGCACACCTGCGGCGTGACTGCGCCGGTGGACCCAGGCAAAGCGCTTCTGCCAGTCGTGCGAGAGCCGGCAGGCTCCTCAGTTCTCAGCCGCAGCAGTCTGCCGCAAAGCCCCAGAACGAGACTGTGCCGTCGCTGCTGACAGCGGCTGCGTGGTTCGTGGCCTCCCAGCCGCTGGCTAGGTCAACCGCCGTGAAGGCTCCCTGAGGCGCGTCAAGCTCCCGCATACCTGGGTGCGTGCGTGCGTGCGGTCGGCATGCCAGCGGTGGGCTAGGCGGCTTCGGCGTCTCCGTCGCCGATCTCGTGCGGGGGCGGCGACGATGCTCTCATGTAGCCCTCCATCCGGCTCAGACGCTCCCGCGCGTCCCCAAGACTGCCGCTGAGATCCCGGTGGTTCCTGTCGATGAGTTCGCGGGTTTCCTTGTGGGCTTGCTCGCTGAGTTCGCGGTTCCTGTCGATGAGTTCGCGGGTTTCCTTGTGGGCTTGCTCGCTGAGTTCGCGGTTCCTGTCGATGAGTTCGCGGGTCTCTTTGTGGGCTTGCTCGCTGAGTTCGCGGTTCTTGTCGATGAGTTCTCGGGTCTTGATGCTGTCGAGGTGCTGGTAGCGCATGGTCGCGGCCGCGAAGACCAGCATCGGCCCGATCACCGCGGCGAGGATGGGCGCCAGATCTGCGAGTGTGATCGTTTCCACGCCTTCGACCCTAGCGCAAGATAGCGTGTGATGCAACTACAATATATTTCACGGTTATTCCAGAAGAGCGTGACACCGAGTAGCGAACACTTCTGCTGGCCGAAGCGGCGCGAGTTCGGAGAGCGTCCCAGCGCTAGCCCGCGCGGCCCGGGCGGTCCAGCGGCCGTGGCGGCGTTCCAGCGTGAGGTCGAGCCCGAAGCACTCCGAGAGATTGGCGCTCGTTGATGTCTCGCTGATCGGACCCGAGGCCAGCACCGCGCCGTCTCTCAGCAGCAGCGCGTGGGTGAACCCGTCGGGTATCTCGTCGGTGTGATGGATCACGAGCACCAGCGGCGGCGTGGCCGGGTCTGCTGCCAGGCCGCCGAGCGTGACGATCAGCTGCTCCGGTCCTGTGCCGTCCTGTGCCGTCCTGCATGTCTGGCTGCGTGCGGGTGGCCAGACATGCTGGCGGCAGGCTAGGTGGCTTCGGTGTCTCCGTCGCCGGTCTCGCTCGCCGCTGGCGGCGAACCTCCCAGGTAGCCCTCCATCCGGCTCAGACGCTCGCGTGCGTCCCCGAGGCTGCCGCTGAGTTCCCGGTGGTTCCTGTCGATGAGGTCGCGGATCTCTCCCAGGGACTGCTCGCTGCGCTCGCGGTTCTTGTCGATGAGGTCGCGCGTCTTGGTGCTGTCGAGGTGCTGGTAGCGCATGGTCGCGGCCGCGAAGACCAGCATCGGCCCGATCACCGCCGCGATTATCGGTGCCAGATCTGCGAGCGCGATCGTTTCCACGCCTTGATCCTAGCACTAGATACCTTGTGATGCAACTACAATATATGTCACATCTGTTCCGGGTTCGAGAACATGGCCTCATATCTCCAACGAATTCCCGACTCACGACACTAGGTGGCTGGTGTTAAATGGCAATTTGCCACAATTCGCAAGTCGCTGACCTGGGGTTTTGTTACCGCAAAACCCCCATTTCGGGAGTTTGGCACCAGCCACCTAGGCGGCTTCGGCGTCTCCGTCGCCGATCTCGTGCGGGGGCGGCGACGATGCTCTCATGTAGCCCTCCATCCGGCTCAGGCGCTCGCGCGCGTCCCCGAGGCTGCCGCTCAGTTCCCGGTGGTTCCTGTCGATGAGGTCGCGGATCTCTCCGAGGGACTGCTCGCTGCGCTCGCGGTTCTTGTCGATGAGTTCGCGGGTCTCTTTGTGGGCTTGCTCGCTGAGTTCGCGGTTCTTGTCGATGAGTTCTCGGGTCTTGGTGCTGTCGAGGTGCTGGTAGCGCATGGTCGCGGCCGCGAAGACCAGCATCGGCCCGATCACCGCGGCGAGGATGGGCGCCAGATCTGCGAGTGTGATCGTTTCCACGCCTTCGACCCTAGCGCAAGATAGCGTGTGATGCAACTACAATATATTTCACGGTTATTCCAGAAGAGCGTGACACCGAGTAGCGAACACTTCTGCTGGCCGAAGCGGCGCGAGTTCGGAGAGCGTCCCAGCGCTAGCCGCGCGCGGCCCGGGCGGTCCAGCGGCCGTGCCGGCGTTCCAGCGTGAGGTCGAGCCCGAAGCACTCCGAGAGGTTGGCGCTCGTCAGTGTCTCGTTCATGGGCCCCGAGGCCAGCACCTCGCCGTCTCGCAGCAACAGCGCGTGGGTGAACCCGTCGGGTATCTCGTCGGTGTGATGGGTCACCAGCACCAGCGGCGGCGTGGCCGAGTCTGCCGCCAGGCCGCTGAGCGTGACGATCAGCTGCTCCCGTCCCGCTAGGTCGAGTCCGGCGTTGGGCTCGTCGAGGACGATCACCCCCGGCTCCAGCGACAGGGCCCGCGCCAGCAGCACCCGCTGCCGCTCGCCAGAGGACAGCGACCCGAAACGCTGATGGGCTCGGCGCCCGCAACCGACGCGCCGCAGGGCGGCCCGGGCCCGGCTGGCGTCGTCGGCGTCGTAGGGGTGCCACCACGGCTCCAGCGCGGCGTGCTTGGCCGTCATCACCACCTCCGCGGCGGTCAGCGAGGGCCTCAACATGTCGGCCATCGCGGCGCTGGTGAAGCCGACCCCCGCCCTCAGCCGTCGCACGTCGGTGCGCCCCAGACGCTCGCCGAGCAACTCGACGACGCCGGTCGAGGGATGCTCCCACATCGTCGCTATGCGCACCAGGGTGGTCTTGCCCGAGCCGTTCGGCCCGAGCACCACCCATCTCTGACCCGGGCGCACCTCCCAATCGACGTCCCGAAGCAGATGCGTGCCGTCGATCGTGCGTCCCACTCCCCGAAGCGCCAGGACGGCGCCGTCCATCGCCGCGGGCGACCTTCGAGGCTGGTCCGTAGTCACAGGACCGCACCCTTCACAGGACCGCACCCTTCACAGGACCGCACCCTTCACAGGACCGCACCCTTCACAGGACCGCACCCTTCACAGGACCGCACCCTTCACAGGACCGCACCCTTCACAGGACCGCACCCTTCACAGGACCGCACCCTTCACAGGACCGCACCCTTCACAGGACCGCACCCTTCCAGGACCGCACCCTTCACAGGACCGCACCCTTCACAGGACCGCACCCTTCACAGGACCGCACCCTTCACAGGACCGCACCCTTCACAGGACCGCACCCTTCACAGGACCGCCCTTGTGAGCAGGGTCGTCGGTGGGCCGGGCGCCCTTGGAGTGGCTCTGCCATTTCTCGAACATCGTGGCATAGCGGCCGCCCAGCGCCACCAGCTCATCATGGCTTCCGATCTCGGCGATCCTGCCCCCGTCAACCACCGCGATGCGGTCCGCTCGACGGGCTGTGGCCAGGCGATGGGCGATCACCACCGCGGTGCGCCCGCTCAACAGCACGTCGAGAGCTTGCTCGATCTGCGCCTCGGAGCGCAGATCGAGGTTGCTGGTGGCCTCGTCGAGCACCAGCACCCGGGGCTGGGACACGAACGTGCGGGCCAGCGCCAGCAGCTGCCGCTCGCCGGCCGACAGTGTGGCCCCTCGCTCATGGACGATGCCGTTGAGGCCGCCGAGGCGCTCCACCACGTCGACTATCCCGACGGCACGCAGAGCGTCATGCAGCTCGGCATCGCTGGCCTCCGGGCGGGCGAAGCCCACGTTGTCGCGCACCGTGCCCGCGAACAGGAAGGGTTCCTGAACCACCACCCCGATCTGGGACCGCAAGCTGGTGAGGGTGGCGTCGCGCAGATCGTGGCCGTCGATGCGCACCGAGCCCTCCGTCGGGTCGTACAGCCGCACGATCAGCCGGGCGATGGTCGACTTGCCTGCCCCGGTCTCGCCCACCAGCGCGATCGTCTCGCCCGCCGAGACGTGCAGGCTCACATCGTGAAGGACTCGGCGGCCGGAACCGTACGAGAAGGACACGTTGTCGAAGACGATCTCACCGCGCAACGGGTCGAGCACGGCTGCATCGGGACGCTCCGCGACACTCGGTTCGGTCCTGAACAACTCGCGCAGCTTGGCGATGGCCGCTCCCCCCTGCTGGTAGGAGTTGTAGAGCTGCACCAGGGCCTGCACCGGCGCGAAGAAGGCGGTCAGGAACAGCAGGTAGGCGGCGAGCTCGCCCACCGTGATCCGGCCGCTGGCGGTCATGGCTCCGCCCACCGCCAGCAGCACCGCCTGGGTGGCGATGCCGATCGCCTCGCTGCCCGGCCCGTAGAGCGAGTTGGCCCGCGAGGCTCGCAGGTTGACGTCGCGGTGGTTGTTCACCACCCGGCGGTGCTCGGCGACATTGGCGGCCCGACGATCGTGGGCGGCGATCACCCGGATGCCGGCCAGCGACTCCTGGAGGTTGCCGAGCAGCTCGCCGATGCGGTCGCGCACGCTGCGGTAGTCGGCCGCCGACCGGTGCCGGAACCACAGCGAGGACGCCAGCGTGGGAGGCACGGCCGCGGCCAGCGTGACCAGGGCCAGCAGCGGGTCGTAGTTGAACAGCAACACCGTGATCACCGCCAGGGTGAGGGCTTGGACCGCGAAGTTGACGATGCCCTCGTTGAAGAGCACCGACAGCGCTTCGATGTCGGAGGTCATGCGGGTGAGCAGCACGCCGGCCCTCTCGCCGGTGTGGAAGTCCATTCCCTGACGCTGCATGTGCGCGAACGTGCGGATGCGCAGTCGCTCCATCAGCTGCTCGCCGAGCCTGCCCGTGAACGCCACCCGGGCCGCACCCATCACGGCGGCCAGTGCCAGCAGGCCCACATAGGCCAAGGCCGCGGTCACCAGCACGCTGCGATCGCGGGCCAGGATGCCGTGGTCCACTCCGATCTGGGTGAGCACCGGGCCGAACTGGATGGCGACCGTCTCAACCGCCACCAGCGAGAAGGCGGCCGCCAGCCGGTAGCGGTGCGGCCACAGGAACCGGCCCAGCCCGAACCGGCGGTTGGCCTCGTCAGGGACGCGAGACCATTGCACCATCGGATCGGGATGGGCCGGCTCGTCGGCCAGCACCCGCTCGACCCGGGCCCTGAGGTCGCCGGGCACGTCCGCGTGGGGCAGACCGGCCTGGGCCGCAGCCTGCACCGAGGTCGGTCCAGGCCGCATACGGACCGGCGACTGGAACATCATTCTGGAAGCGCCAGCCTGTCCGTGCCGGCGCGGTCCCGGTCGATGGGCGCGGACCCGCCTGCGCGGGTGGAGCCGTCGGTGGCGCTCTCGGTGGCGCCGATGTCGGTGAGCACTTCGGCGTAGGCGGGCACAGTGCTCAATAGATGGCGGTGGCTGCCGGTGGCCGCCACCTTCCCGCCGGCGATGAACACCACGCGGTCGGCCAGAGCGATCGTGGACAGGCGATGAGCGATGAGGATCGTGGTGCGCTGGGGGCGGCGCTTGCGCAGGGCGGAGTGGATGCGCTCCTCCACTCCTGTGTCGATGGCGCTGGTGGCGTCGTCCAGAACCAGCACCGCGGGGTCCGCGACCAGGGCCCGGGCGATGGCGAGGCGCTGGCGCTGGCCGCCGGAGATGGTCGAGCCCCGCTCGCCGAGTCTCGTCTCGGTCCCGAGGGGCATGGCCGTCACGAAGTCACCCGCGGCCGCGTCGACCAGCGCGACGGCCACCGAGGCCTCATCGGCGTCGGGGCGGGCGAAGGCCACGTTGTCGCGGACGCTGGTCGCGAACAGGAAGGGATCGTCGGTCACTACCGTCACGGCCCGCCGGAGGTCCGAGATGCGCAGATCCCGCACGTCGACGCCGTCGATGCGCACCGTGCCCCGGTCCACGTCGTAGAAGCGGGGCAGCAGCCGCCCGATGGTGCTCTTCCCGCTTCCAGTGCGGCCCACCACCGCCACCGTCTCGCCGGGCTCGACGGTCAGCGAGAAGCCGTCGATGACCGAGGTGCCGTCTCCGGTGGCGTAGGTGAAGGCCACATCGTCGAGTTCGACGCGGCCTGCTGGCTCGGTCAGAGGCACGGCATCGGGGCGCTCGGTGATCTCGGGGGACTCATCGAGGATCTCGAACACCCGCTGGGCGGCGGCTGAGGCGCGATGCCACTGGATGACAACGAAGCCGATCATCCGGAACGGGGCCGCCATGATCAGCACGTATGCGTTGAAGGCGACGATGTCGCCCACGCCGATACTGCCGTCGATCGCCAGCAGTCCACCGGTTAGCAGCACCAGGGCCAGGCCGAACCGAGGGAGCGCCTCCATGAGGGGTGCGTGACGGGCCCGGGCGTCGGCAGTGGCCGTGCCGGCCCAGCGCAGCCGTCGCGCCGACCGGGCCAGCAGCGCGATCTGGGCCCGCTCCTGGGCGAAGGTGCGCACGACCTGGGCGCCCTGGATGTTCTCGTCCACGATCATGGCCAGATCGGCCATGCGGGCCTGCGTCACCCAGGTCAGGGGGAAGACCCTGTCCCGCAGCCTGACGCCCACGTACAGCACCAGCGGAAGCGGCGCCATGGCGACCAGGGTCAGCGGCAGCGACAGCACGAGCATCGCGGCCGTCCCCATGGCCAGCAGCGCCAGCTGCATGGCCACGAGAGGGCCGAACGCGAAGAGCAGCTGGATGGAGCGGATGTCGCTGTTGGCCCGCGAGATGACCTGCCCCGTCTGGGTCCTGTCCCAGTAGGAGAACGAGAGTTCGGTGAGGCGCTCGTAGACCAGGTTGCGAAGGTCGGCCTCGATGCTGTGCGCCGAGCGGAACAACCCGTAGCGATAGGCGAAACCCAGCACGAATCGGACCGCGGCCAGAGCGGCCAGGGCGAGCACCCACGGCCGCAGCGCCTCGCCGGCCGCGGCCGAGTCCACGCCCCGGCCGATCACCACCGGCACGGCCGCAGTGGTCGCCACCGAGACCAGACCGGCCGCGACGGCCGCCGCGAACACGCGCTTGTGCCGGGCCACAACCGGCAGAACCCGCCGCATCCACCCGCGGCTGCGATCCGGGTGCAGGCCTGTCAACGACATCATGCCAAGTTACGGGGAGTCGGGGTAGATTCGCGGCTGAAGGGCCCGTCGATCCGGGGAGGACCGATAGACATCGCGCTGTGGCTTCTGGCCGCTCTTGCGCTGATAGCAGCCACGGCTGCCTTCGTCGCCATGGAGTTCGCTCTGGTGACGGTGGATCGGACCCGAGTGGACGAACGGGCCGGGGCCGGCGACCGGCAGGCCCGGATGGTCCAGCGTCTGGTGGCTCAGCTGTCGTTCCACCTCTCCGGCGCTCAGATCGGCATCACGGTGTCGTCGCTGCTGCTCGGGTTCATGGTCGAGCCGGCGTTGGCACCGATGATCGCGCCTGGGATCGAGGCGCTATTCGGATCAGAAACGCCGTGGGGCGTCTCCGTAGCCGTCGCCTTGGTCTTAGCCACCATCGTGCACATGGTGCTGGGCGAACTCGTGCCCAAGGCCGTGGCCACCACCAAGCCCTACGGGACCGCGGTCGCGGTGGCCCTGCCCACCACGGTGTACGGCGTGCTGGCCCGGCCTGTGGTGGCCTTCCTCAACGGCGCAGCCAACTGGATGGTGCGCCGCCTCGGCATCGAGCCGCGCGAAGAAATCGATCCGGTGCCCGACCGTGACGAAATCGAGCAACTCTTCGTCTCTTCGGGGGAGGAGGGGATGCTCGACGAGGGCGAGGTCCGGCTGCTCACCCGGTCGATCCGCTTGGCCCACAAACAGGCCGACGACGCCATGGTGCCGAGGGTTGAGGTGCTGGCCATCGCGGCCGACGCCTTAGTGGCCGACCTCGCGGACCTGGCCGCGCGTACCGGCCACTCCCGGTTCCCGGTCATCGCGGGCCATCTCGACGACGTCGCCGGCGTCGTCCATGTGAAATCGCTGTTCGCGGTGCCGGTGCAGGACCGGCTGTCCACGCCGGTGTCGCGGCTCATGAAGCCGGTACTGGCCGTGCCGGAGTCCCGCGACCTCGACGACATTCTCGACGACCTGCGCACCCGAGCGGGTCAGCTTGCGGTGGTGGTCGACGAGCACGGCGGGACGGCAGGAATAATCACCCTGGAGGACGTGCTGGAGGAGATCGTCGGCGAGATCGACGATGAGCACGACTCGTCCACGCCCGAGCGCACGCGGTCCGAGTCTCGGGGCTCGACGGTGCTGCCGGCGTCGCTTCATACCGACGAGGTGCTAGACGCCACCGGGTTTGCCATGCCCGAGGGCGATTACGAGACACTGGCCGGCCTGGTGCTGGACCGATTGGGCCACATCCCGGTGCCCGGCGAGATGGTCACCGTGGACAGCTGGCGCCTCGAGGTGGTGGCCGTGGACGGGCTGCGCATCGCCACCGTCCGGGTAGTGGCTCCCTACAGGGCCGGGACTGGGCCCGCGGCGAAACCGGGCCCGACGGCCGGTTCGGTCGGGCGGGGGAAGCAGCCGTGAGTTCGGGTGCGCTCGTGGCTCTGGTGGTCGGGCGGGGGAAGTCGTCGTGAGTTCGGGTGCGCTCGTGGCTCTGGTGGTCGGGCGGGGGAAGCAGCCGTGAGTTCGGGTGCGTTCGTGGCTCTGGTGGTCGGGCGGGGGAAGTCGTCGTGAGTTCGGGTGCGTTCGTGGCTCTGGTGGTCGGGCGGGGGAAGTCGTCGTGAGTTCGGGTGCGCTCGTGGTTCTGGTGGTCGGGCGGGGGAAGTCGTCGTGAGTTCGGGCGCGCTCGTGGCTCTGGTGGTGGCGGTGGTGATGCTGGGGGCCAACGCCTTCTTCGTGGCCGCTGAGTTCGCGCTGGTCGCGTCCCGTGCTGCTCGCTTCGAGACGGCCGCGACCGACGGGGACCGGCGCAGCGGGCTCGCGCTGGCCGCAGTGCGCGACCTGCAGGCCCAGCTGGCCGGGGCCCAGCTCGGGATAACCATGGCCTCGCTGGTGTTGGGCTATGTGGCTGAGCCTGCCATCGCGCATCTCATCGAGCCAGTCATCGAGGCCGTAGCCGAGGTCCCCTCGGGCGTGCTGCACACGATCTCGTTCGCGGTGGCGCTGTTCGTGGTGACCACGCTGCATGTGGTGGTGGGTGAGATGGTCCCCAAGAACATCGCCATTGCCGGACCCGAGTCGGCTGCGAGACTGCTCGCACCGGCTATGCGGGTCTACGGCGCGGTGTTCAAGCCGGCCATCTGGTCTCTCAACATGGTGTCGGCGGGGATCGTCCGGCTGATGGGGATCAAGCCGGTTGATGAGATCAACACCGCCCTCACCATCAACGAGTTCCACACGCTGCTGGAAGGCGCTCGCGAGGAGGGTGTGATCGAGGCAGCCGAGCATGAGCTCCTGGCGGGGGCGCTGCAGTTCCGGGTCCGCTCCGCCGGGTCGATGATGGTGTCCGCCGACAGCCTGGTGTCGGTGCCTCGGGGCGCGTCGGTGGCCCGTCTCGAGGATGTGGTGGCTTCCAGCGGCCACACCCGCGTGCCGGTATGGGGATCCGAGCCTGACGACGTGCTGGGGTTCGTGCACGCCAAGGACTTGCTCCGCATGCCGGCGGAGGCCCGCGACGATCCGGTGCCCCTGGAGCTGGTGCGCCGCTTGCGGGTAGTCAGCCCCGATATGGCTGGCCGCGAACTGCTGCTCTACATGCGCCGGTCACGGGTGCACATGGCCCTAGTGCGCAACGAGGCCGGCAGGATGCTGGGAGTGGTCACCCTCGAGGACGTTCTCGAGGCTCTGGTGGGCGACATCTTCGACGAAACCGACGACAACAGCGCCTGAGGGTGCGGGCCAGCGCTTGAATGTCGGGGGAACTTCCGGCGGGTTTTCTCGCGCATCTGCGGGAAAGTCGCAGATAGTTCTGATCACGGGCCGCTGAGGCTGGTCAGGCACCGATGGCGTGGTAGCCGCCGTCGGCCTGGACGATCGATCCGGTGGTGGCCGGCAGCCAGTCGCTGAGCAGGGCCACGACCGTGCGCGACACTGCGGAGGGATCGGTGACGCTCCAGCCGAGCGGCGCCCGCTGGGACCAAGCGTCCTCGAACGCGGAGAACCCTGGGATCGAGCGAGCGGCCATGGTTCTCACCGGCCCCGCCGACACCAGGTTCACCCTGATGCCCTGCGGCCCCAGGTAGCGGGCCAGGTACCGGCAAGTCGACTCGAGGCCGGCCTTGGCCACGCCCATCCAGTCGTACGCCGGCCAGGCCCGGGTGGCGTCGAAGTCGAGGCCCACGATCGAGCTGCCGGCACCCATGAGCGGGGCGACCGCGTCGGCGAGCATCTTGAGCGAGTACGTGGAGATCTCCAGGGCCACCTTGACATCGTCCCAGGCCGCGTCCATGAACGAGCCGCCCAGACAGATCTCGGGAGCGAACCCGATGGCGTGGAGCGCGCCGTCCACGCGTCCCCAGCCGCCGGCCAGGTGGTCGCGCAGGGCGCCGGCATGGGACGGCTCGGTCACGTCGAACTCCACCACGTCGATGCCGTCGCCGAGCTTGCGGGCTGTGCGCTGGGTGAGGCGCATTCCCCGGCCGGCACCGGTGAGCAGGATCTCGGCGCCCTCGGCCAGGGCGAACTCGGCGGCGCCGAAAGCGAGCGAGGCGTCGGTCAGCACTCCGGTGATCACAATGCGCTTGCCGTCAAGTAGGCCCACGGCCCGCAACGGTACCGTGAGATCGTGCGGCTCTACGACACGGCCCGCGGCGCGCTATCCCGCTCGGCTAGCCCGCTGGTCAGCGCAGCGTGACCTTGCGGCTCTACGACACGGCCCGGGGCGCGGTGGTGGGCTTCGACGCGCCGCCGGTGGTGCGGATGTATGTGTGCGGCATCACACCCTATGACGCCACCCACCTGGGCCACGCCGCCACCTACATCACCTACGACGTGCTGCAGCGGCGCCTGCGGGACATGGGACGTGAGACCCGCTGCGTGCGCAACATCACCGACGTGGACGACGACATCCTGGCCGCGGCCGATCGTCGGGGAGTCCACTATCTCGACTTGGCCTTCGCCCAGACGGCCCGCTTCGACGACGACATGGCTGCGCTGAACACTCTGCCTCCGGCCGCCGAGCCCAGGGCGACTTCGGCCATACCCGACATCCGCGGCTTCATACACGAGGCCCTCGAGCGGGGCTTCGCGTACTGCGCGGGCGGCAGCGTGTACTTCGACACCCGGGCCTTCGACGGTTTCGGCTCGCTGTCGGGGTTCGGGCGCGACCGCATGATCGAGCTGGCCCGGCAGTGGCGCGACGACCCCGACGACCCGGCCAAACGGGACCCTCTCGACTTCGTGCTGTGGCAGCGGGCCCGGCCCGGTGAGCCCTCCTGGGAGTCGCGCTGGGGGCCGGGGCGGCCGGGCTGGCATGTGGAGTGCTCGACGCTGGCGCTGCGCGAACTGGGCGAGACCATCGACCTGCACGGAGGGGGAGCGGACCTGCTCTACCCGCACCACGAGTGCGAGCGGGCCCAGTCCGAGGCGGTCACGGGCAAGCCGTTCGCCCGGCTGTGGCTGCATCAGGCGCTGGTGCACTACCAGGGCTCCAAGATGTCGAAGTCGCTCGGGAACCTGGTGTTCGTGCACGAGCTGCGCCGCAGGCACGAGCCCATGGCGATCCGCCTGGCCCTCATGTCGCAGCACTACCGCACCCCGTGGCCCTGGCACGACGGCCTGCTGCAGGAGGCCGAGCACCGCCTAGCCCTGTGGCGCCGCGCGGGCGCCGATGACGGCGGAGACGCTGACCTCCTCAACGAAGTGCGCCGGTGCCTCGACAACGACCTGGATGTCCCTGGTGCCCTAGCCGCCGTGGACGCCGCCGCCTACGCTGGCCACCCGGTGCACGCCATCGCCGCCCTCCTAGGTGTTTCCCTGCCCATATACGATATTTGAATGATATTTTGATATATTCTATGTGTGTTTGAAATCAAACAGACCGATGTCTGTCGGCGCTGGTTCACGAGCCTTCGGGACAAGCAGGCGCGTATTCGCATCAGGTCTCGCATCCAGCGATTGCAAGCAGGGCATCCCGGAGATGCCAGACCGGTGGGCGGCGGAGTCATGGAGATGCGCGTCAACTACGGCCCCGGGTATCGGGTGTACTATTGCCGACGAGGGCAGTCGGTGGTCGTCCTCTTGGCCGGCGGTGACAAGGGCAGTCAAGCCCGCGACATCAAGAGAGCGATCAAGCTAGCCAGCAGCCTGTGAGAGAGGAGACCGATGAGAGTCAGGAGAAGGACCAAGACCTATCCGTGGGATGGAGCAGAGCATCTTGACACCGAAGAAGAGAGGGTGGCGTACCTGGACGTCGCCCTGGAAGAGGATGATCCTCTCCTGGTAGCGGCAGCATTGGATGACATCGCTCGCTCCAAGGGCATGGAGAGCGTCGCGGCCGAAGCGGACTTGGCCGTAGCGGGCGCCAACGAACGCCTGGAACTCGCGACTGTGCTGAAGGTGGCGCGAGCTCTCGGGCTTCGTCTCAGAGCGGCCTCGGCAACGGCCACAGCCGAGCAGTAGCGGGCCGTCGCCGGTCACGTGGATGCGCACTGGCGGCCTCCGGGAGTGCGCTGGCCTCGGATTTGACCCCCGGACAGTTCGCCGCGAGGCGCTGTCCGCATGAGACCCCCGGGGAGCGGCATGCCGCTCCCCGCTCCATTTGGCGTCGCTCGTCGGCGTGGCGCCTCGGGGGGCAGCGGTAGCCTCGGAGTCGATGTCTGTGATCTCGGTCTCGTTGCCCGACGGCTCCGCGCGTGAGCTGACCGAGGGGTCCAACGCGGCCGATCTGGCTGCTGCCATAGGGCCGCGCCTGGCCGCCGACGCGGTGGTCGCGGTGGTGAACGGTGCCGAGAGGGACCTGTCTGCCCCACTGGTTGACGGGGCCTCGGTGGAGATCGTGACTGCGTCGTCAGAGCGCGGCTTGCACACCATCCGTCACTCCACCGCGCACGTGCTGGCCCAGGCGGTGCTGGACCTTTATCCCGGGGCTACCTTCGCTATCGGCCCGCCCATCGAGCACGGCTTCTACTACGACTTCGAACTGTCTGACGGCGGCACCTTCACCGACGGTGACCTGGAGCGCATCGAGATGCGTATGCGGGAGATCATCGAGGCCGACCAGCCCTTCCGGCGGGTCGAGATGGCCGCCGAGGACGCCTTGGAACTCTTCGCGGGGCACCCCTACAAGCGGGCCATCATCGAGGCGGTGGCCGTGGGGGTGGGCGCCGACGGCGACCTGGCTTCGGAGGCGTCGGAGGGCGGCACGGTCAGCTGCTACCGCAACGACGCCGGCAACGGCGACTCCGGTGGCTTCGTCGACCTGTGCTTGGGTCCCCACGCGCCCTCCACCGGCCGGCTGGGCCACTTCGCGTTGCAGCGGGTCAGCGGGGCCTATTGGCGGGGCAGCGAGCGCAACCCCATGCTGCAGCGCATCTACGGTACGGCCTGGGCCACCCGCAAGGACCTCGCCGCCCACCTGCACCGCCTGACCGAGGCCGAGCGGCGCGACCATCGGCGCCTGGCGGCCGAGCTCGACCTGGTGTCGTGGCCCGCCGAGTTGGGGCCGGGCTTGGCGGTATGGCACCCCAAAGGCGCGCTAGTGCGCACGCTCATGGAGGACTACTCACGGCAGCGCCACGCCGACGGCGGCTACGAGTCCGTGTTCTCGCCCCACATCGCCAAATCGGTGCTGTGGGAGACCTCCGGTCATCTCGACTTCTACGCGGAGAGCATGTACCCGCCCATGGAAGTCGACGGCACCGACTACTACCCCAAGCCGATGAACTGCCCGTTCCACGTGATGATCTACCGATCGTCGCAGCGCAGCTACCGGGACCTGCCCATGCGGCTGTTCGAGTTGGGCACGGTCTACCGCTACGAGTTGTCGGGCGCGGTGCACGGCCTGCTCCGCAGTCGAGGGTTCACCCAGGACGACAGCCACATTTTCTGCACCCGCGACGACATCGCCGCGGAACTGGCCTCGCTGCTCGAGTTCGTGTTGAGCGTGCTACGGGCCTTTGGTTTCACGGACTTCGTGGCCAAACTCTCCACGCGCCCCACCGACAAGTCAGTGGGGGAGCCGGTGCTGTGGGACGAGGCCACCGCCGGGCTGCGGGCTGCGCTGGACACCAACGGGCTCGCCTACGAGGTCGACGAGGGAGCCGGCGCCTTCTACGGGCCCAAGATCGACGTGGACGTGCGCGACGCCATCGGACGGTCGTGGCAGCTGTCAACCATCCAGCTCGACTTCAACCTGCCCGAGCGCTTCGGGCTGGAGTATGTGGCCGCAGACGGTTCCCGACCCCGTCCCGTGATGATCCATCGGGCGCTGTTCGGTGCGGTGGAGCGCTTCTTCGGGTTGCTGGTCGAGCACTACGCCGGCGCCTTCCCCGCCTGGCTCGCACCGGTGCAGGCCCAGGTGCTGCCGGTGGCTGCCGCCCACGCCGACTACGCCGCAAAGGTGGCCGGCACCTTGACTTCAAAGGGCTTCCGGGTGGAGACGAGCCCAGCGGAGGAGCCCCTGGGCAAGCGGGTCCGCAACGCCAAGGTGGCCAAGGTTCCATACGTGCTGGTGGTAGGCGACGACGACGTCGCTGGTGGCACGGTCGGGGTCAACGCCCGTGGCGCGAAGAGCCCCGAACGCGATGTCCCGCTGGAGGCGTTCGCGGCCCGCTTAGCAGCCGCGGTCGAGGCTCGGAGCTGACATGGTGGAGCGCCTCTGGGCCGGCTGGCGGATACCCGCCATGATGACCGACCGGGAGGCGGCCGCGGCTGGCATCGCCGACTCGTCAGGCACCATCCCGGGCACGGTCCCCGGAGCCGGGACCGGCCCCGACGACGGGCAGGGCAAGAGCCTGTTCGAGGCCATCCTCAACTCGGGCCTGCCTGACGACAAGACCCACATCGTGCACCGCGGCGAGCTGGTGTTCGCGATCTTGAACCGCTACCCGTACTCCACGGGCCACCTCCTGATCCTGCCCTACCGGCCCGTTCCCGACCTCGAGGGCCTGGACCCCGACGAGCGCCCCGAGCTGTGGGACACCGTCCACGACGCCGTCGCCGCGGTCAAGGCCGCGTTCTCTCCCGACGGGGTGAACGTCGGCGTCAACCTGGGCGAAGGGGCGGGACCCAGCGTCTACGACCACGTCCACATCCACGTGCTGCCCCGCTGGCGCTCCGACACCAACTTCATGACCGCAATAGCCGACGTGAGGGTCCTGCCCCAGAGCCTCCAGGACTGCTGGGAACGCCTGACCGCCGCCTGGCCTCGCCCCGCCGCCTAGCAGCGCCAGCCCTCCCCGACCCAACACCATCATTCTCCTTTTCATAAGGAGAATGATGGGTTAGTATCTCCTTGCAGAAAGGAGAATATAGTGGACGGGCGGGGTTCTGAACCGTTGCGAGAGCGTGTGTTCCGCCAGCAGATCGCGGAGTCGATGGAGCCTGCGGCTCCGTTCACGCCGCGGCGCGTGCGCGGCAGCGTGCATTTTGCGGGCAAGGCGACAGCGGTGGTTGGCATGCGCCGGGTCGGCAAGACCACGTTCTTACACCAGATCCGAGCCGAGCGGGCGGAGGCAGGCGTGCCGATGCGGCTCCTTCCGATGCTGACACTGGAGGATGAGCGGTTCGTGGGCATGGACGCCGTGCATCTCGGCGCGCTCATCGACGGCTACGAGGACGAGCAGTTCGCGGCCGGGGACGCTGGCCCGCTGGTGTGGTTCCTCGACGAGATCCAGGTGGTGCCCGGCTGGGAGCGGCTCGTGCGTCGCCTACTCGACTCGCGGGGCACGCAGGTGTTCGTGTCGGGGTCGTCGGCGGCTCTGCTGTCTCGGGAGGTCGCGACGGCGCTGCGGGGCCGTGCCTGGCAGGTGCCGATCTTCCCGTTCAGTCTCGACGAGGCGCTCCGTCACGGCGGGCAGAGCGTGCCCGACGACCCGTCGGCGATGGACAGGTACGAGAGTGCCCGAGTCGAGGCGGCGTTCAAGCAGTGGCTGGTGGCGGGCGGCTTCCCCGAGGCGCAGCCTCTCGATGCATCACTGCGCCGCCACCTGTTGACCGACTATGTGAGCGTGGCGATACTGCGGGACGTCATCGACCGCCACGGCGTCAGCAATGTGGCCGGTCTGCGCTGGCTGACGAGGCATCTGCTCGCCAACGCAGCCTCGATGTTCAGCGTCGAGAGCTTCCACAGGGCGATCCGGGCTCAGGGGATCGCCATCGCCCGCGACACGGTGCACCAGCTCCTGGCACACCTCGAGGACTGCTTCCTGGTGCGCACGGTGTGGATGGAGTCGCGCTCGGAGCGCCAGCGCATGGTCAACCCCCGCAAGGCCTATCCCGTCGATGCCGGTCTGATCCCCGTATTCGACCGCACCGGCCGGGGCAATGTGGGCCACGCGCTCGAGACGGCGGTGCTGGTTGAGCTGGAGCGCCGTCGCTGCGAGGTGACCTACGTGCGCACGCCGCAGAGCCACGAGGTGGACTTCCTGGCCCGCGCCGACGATGGCCGCATCGAGCTGATCCAGGTGTGCGCCGACGCCTCCGACGGCGCCACCGCGGCACGAGAGCTGCGAGCACTGGAGGAGGCCGGCGCCATGTTCCCGAGCGCCACGAAGCTGCTGCTCACCGGCAGCCGCCGCGGCCTGCCCGCACAGGTGCCCGTCGGCGTCGAGGCCCAACCGTCCTACGAGTGGATGCTTCACCCGCCGTCATAGTCCCGGCTGGTCGCCGCGTCTGAGACCATCACCGAGCACCGACACACCGAGCTGCGAGGCCTGCTCGACGCCGGAGACCCCTACAGACACCTGGCACGCCAAAGAGGCCCTGCGCGTAAGTGTGGGATGTGGGGTTGCTGGCACCGGTTGGGGTGATTATGTCACGAGGAGGCCGCGGGCTTCGAGGACTCAGGGAGAAGCCTTGCTAGGCTACAAACATGGCGCTTTCTCAGACTACTACGTTGCGGGTCCCCACCGAGTTGAGGGACGAGATCTCTCGGTTGGCCAAGCAGCGGGGCACAACGATGCTGGATGTCGTGACCGACGCGGTGCATCGGCTCGGCCGTGAAGAGTGGTGGTCGTCGGTTCGCGGCGCACTCGATGGGCTGGATGACGCCGAGGCGGCCTCGTATCAGGCCGAGAGCCGGAGACTGGAAGCGGCGGCTGCGGACGGCCTCGATGACCGATGAGGGGCGGCTGCGGCGTGGCGACGTGTGGCTGGTCGACTTCGGCGCCGATCCGCAAGACCCTGAACAGGCCTTCCTGCGGCCGGCGGCCATCGTGTCCGACGACCGGTTGCACCATCCGAACCTGAGGATGGTCGTCGTCGTTCCGGGAACGTCCACGATCCGGCGAATCCCGTTGCATGTGGCGCTACCACCCGACCGAAGCAACGGTCTGACCACCGAAACGGCGTTTCAAGTAGAGCAGGTACGAGCCGTGTCGACCGGCCGCCTCGTCGAGAGACTCGGACGGCTCGATGCGCTCGGCCGCCACGCCATCGACGAGATACTGCGCAACGCGCTCGGCCTCTAGTGTCCCGAGTTGCCAGTTCATGGTGTATAGGTATGCGGCCAAGTCGCGCCGCACAGCGGCCCCTCCAGCCATTGTGCCAGCCGCGAGGTCGTCGTGTCGCCAACTGTGTGCAGAAACCTGTCATATAGACGGAAAACTGCACACAGACCGCACGCATTCCCGCGGGAGGCGATTCGGTGACCAGTTCCGAATACTCGGCGAATCAACGGCTCAGGACACTAGCCGGGCGCCGCAGTCCGAACACTTGGGACCCCACCACCGCAGCGTTGCTACTTCCCGGTCATCCAATACTGTTGCGCCCGCTCGACCGCCTCTTGCCTGCTCATCTTGGCGAGCTGATCGTCGCTCAGGCCGACCCGGCTCGTGAGCAGATGGGCCAAGTCGGTCGGGATGGCGCCCTGCGGCGCCGGCCGCGCACTCCGAGCGGGCGGTTCGCCCGTCCGCACGCATTGCCAGAACTGCTCGGGGCTGGTCTGGAGCTGGTCGCGCAGGATGTGCGACCAGAGGGCCGCGCCGTAGCCGGTGCGGTCCGGCGGCCGGGATATCCGGGTTCGCAGGATGCTCCCATCTGGGAGCTCGAGCTCGTAGGTCTCGTGGTGGGTGGAGCGCTTGCCGGCGCCGGATCGGACGACGTTCCATCCCTCGATCTCACAGAAGCGCAGGTGGTCTCGTCGCGTCGGTGCCGGGTAGCTGTGGTCTCGTCGCGTGGGTGCCGGGTAGCTGTGGTCTCGTCGCGTGGGTGCCGGGTAGCTCACGGCCCGCTGCCGCGGGTCCATTCGGCGAGGTCGGAGTCGGAGGCGAGGGACACGAGCTGCACGAGCGGCCAATGGTGCTGGTGGTTCGGGGCGAACCGGAGCCGCGCCTGCCAGTCTTCGGCGTACTCGCGCAAGGCGGAGACGAATTCGTCGACGGCTTCGGCGAGGTCGGCGCCGTCGGCGGCGACCGGCGTTCCTGGCAGGAACACAGACCAGCCCCCTGCCTCGGCCACCGCTTCTGGCCGGCGCAGCCGCCGGGAGTCCATCAGGATCTCTCGAAGCCTCCCGCTCTCGATCAGGGCGACGAGCCTGTCGTGGCGCCGGATGCCAATCGGCAGTCCCGCTTCTGCGGTGTCGAGCACCTCGCGCAGATGGCTGCGTGTGTCGGTGTATGAGAGGTACTGCATCATGCGTCTCCCGATTGGCCGAAGCGAGTGTACATCGCGTACTTGAAGGACGTCGCCGCGGCCTAGGTGGCTGGTGCCAAATTGGTGTTTGGTGTGCTGGTGTCGGGTGACGGTGGGGTGTGGTGGTTCTGGGATCGTGTCCGGTTTTGGGTCGGGGCGGGTGCTGTGGTGTGGCGGGGTGTGCTGGGGCGTGTCAGGCGGGGGTCGGGAGGTTCGGGGGCTTAGATGAGGGCCCATCGGTCAGGTGTGGAGCGCAGTCCGAGCACGCCGAGGCGCGCGATGTTGGCGGCTGCGGCCAGCAGGTTGAAGTCGGCGTCGACTTTGGCTTGGCCGCGCACGCGGGCGTGGCGGCCGCCGTGTTTTCGGCGCACGAGGTGCGCGAGTTTGCGTTCGACTTTGGGGCGCACGGCGCGGTAGTCGTTTCGCCATGCGGGGTCCTGTTGGCGGGCGCGCGACGCGGCGAGCACGGCCTCGTTCGCGCCGATGCGCACGGTGCGGCCGCCGGCGGCGTCGGTGCAGCGGCCGCGCAGCGCGCACCCGTGGCAGGCCGCGCCGAATGCGGCGGTGCCCGAGCCGTCGCTGCGGGCTCTGATGGCGACGGTCGTGCCGGCGGGGCAGGTGACGGTGCCGCTGAGCAAATCGACGTCGAAGCGGTCCTTGGTGAAGCGGCTCCCCGGCGCGGCCGCGGGCTGGGTGCGGCACCTCGAGTTGATGCGGCTCTGCTGGAGCAGCCCCTGGAACTCGCCGCTGCCGTACGCGCTGTCGCCATAGACCGTGGGCCTGCCCGCGAACTCCTCCACAACCCCGCCGTCCTCGGCGTCCTCGGCGTCCTCGGCGGTGTCGGCGTCCTCGGCGGTGTCGGCGTCCTCGGCGGTGTCGGCGTCCTCGGCGGTGTCGGCGTCCTCGGCGGTGTCGGCGTCCTCGGCGGTGTCGGCGTCCTCGGCGGTGTCGGCGTCCTCGGCGGTCTCGGCGGTCTCGGCGGTGTCGGCGGTCTCGGCGGTGTCGGCGTCCTCGGCGGTGTCGGCGTCCTCGGTGTTGTTGAGGAGGTCGTTGATGAGTTCTGGTGCGGGTTGGGCGTCGGCGGTGTTGGCCGCGGTGACGGCGGTGGCGGTGACCAGTTCGGAGTCGGGGTCCACCGCGGTGTGGCCCTTGTAGCCGTCGAAGCGTCTCGCGGTGGTCTTGCGGCCGTGGCGGGCGTCGGGGTCCACAGTGGACACGACCCGGTCAGCGGCCACGCGCCGAGCGATCACGAAACGCCCGCCGTCGTTTTGGCACAGGTCCTGGCCGGCCACCGCGGCCAGCAGCTCAGCGGCCTCGCTGAGCGCGCCGGCGAGCTCGCGGCCCTCGAGCGCGGCGAGCACCGCGGCCGCGTCCGCGCCGAGGCGGTCCACCAGCTCCTGTCGGGCACCGGGGTCGTCCCAGTCGCAGCGGGGCCCGGCGCCTGGGGCGTAGTCGCCGCGCAGCGCCGCGGCCACCCCCACCGCCGCGTCAGCGGCCGCGGCGAGCACCGCGCCGATCGCGCGGTAAAGCATCGTCACGGTGTCCTGGGTCGCCACCGCGTCATATATCGGCACAGAGTCCAGCACCCGCCGCTGAGACAGCGCCCCCGCCCCACGGGCCGCGTCGAGCACCGCGTCGAAGATCCGCCGCGGCTGCCCAGAGGCCGCCAGCCGGGCCCGCATCCCCACCAGCACCGTGTGGCAGAACCCCCCGCCGTCGACGCCGAGGCCCCCGCACGCGAACCGCCAGCGCAGATCGAACTCGAAAGCCGCGACCGCCTCACGATCAGACAACCCGAACCAGCGCTGCAGCACCATCACAGTGGCCACCACCCGCGGCGGCACACTGCGCCGCCCCCGCGAGCTGAACAAATCATCGAACATCCCGTCGGGGAACAACCGCCGCCCCTCGCGCTCCAGCACCGCGAACACCGACTCCGCCGCCAGCCGCTCACCCACGAACCCCGACCCCCTGAACAAATCAGCCTGACACGGCTCCTGACCCACCGTCACAGCACGAACCTCCCCGAGAGACCGAACAACACCCATGCAATTCTACCGCACCAGCCAGCCCGAAACCCTCAGAAAAACACCAGCCACCTAGGACTCGGTGAGGTCTACCCGTTCGGGGGCGTAGCCAGCTGGGTGGCCGCGCCGGCCCCGTCCCGCCAAGCCTTCTCGGCCTCCTCTGCCGCGCCCAGATCTGTGATTGTGCAGGTCAGGGAGTCTTGGGCTTTGAGATCTGACGGCGGCGCCTATCGTCGGCGATCGCGGCGACAGAGACGATGTCGAGCTGATCGGGGCACCGCCGACGCGCCGAGGCGAGAGCGTCGATGGCCAGGCGCGCGTTCTGGAGGGCGGCTGATGCGTCGCGCTTGGTGCACGAGTACTCGTGGTCGTAGTCGGCCAGGTTGCGCAGGATATACAGAGCTTCGAAGTGCTCCGCGAACATCATGAGGTCGTGATGGCAGGCCGGGTGACCCGGAAGCCACGGAACCGACGCCGACTTGCTCAATTCAGTACAGACGCGCCTTGCCGCGGTGTGGCTGACCAGCCGCCGCACTGAGTGATTGGCGGCGCCGGCGGGGAGGTGATGGGCGACTTGTTCGGTCAGGGCAGTGAAGGTGGCCAGGTATGCGGTTGAGATAGCGCGTCGCAGCCGCGGCTTGCGCGGCCGTCCTCTGCCTCCGGGAATGAGGTGGCCCGCGGCCTCAAAGAGGCCCTCGGCGTTGAGTTCGTCAGGCGGCGCTCTGCCGCTCATGCAGGCTGGAGCGTCGCGCCGCGCTGGTGCGCAGGATCGGAAATCTCGTCAGGAGTGCGGAACAGGCAGTGCGCGGTGCCGACGTCCCGGACTGTGTCGCGGGTCCTGCGCCGGTACTCGTCGAGGAACTCTGGGGGCCAGTCCTCGTCGCCTTGAGCGGGGATCTCCCATGTGACCAGCACGATCCAAGCGTCGTCGTAGTCGAAGTCTGGCTCCAAGGAGACGTAGCGGACCCGGGCGGCGTCACCCTCCGAGCGCAGCGCCTCGTTGAGGTTCTCCAGCCCGCGCTTGGCCCATTCCGACAGCTCCATGAGCCGAGCGTACCGGGTGCGTCCAAAATGAGGGTGGGACAGGGCCGTGAGATCCGAATGTCAGGGGTCCGCTGGACGGTCGGCCAGCGCCAGGCCGGCTAGGACGCGGTCGGGGGTGAGGGGGAAGCTGTCGAACCAGACGCCGGTGGCGTCGTGCAGGGCGGCCACCACCGCGGGGGCGTAGGGGATCATGCCCATCTCGGCCATGCCGCGGGCGCCCCACGGTCCCAGCGGGTCGGCCAACTCCAGCACGACGCTGTCGACGGACGTGGGGATGTCTCCGATGCCGGGCATCAGGTAGGTGCTCAGGCGCATGTTCTGGAGGCGGCCCCCGTCCGATCGGAGGTTCTCGCTGAACGCGTAGCCGTGGGCCTGGATGACCGCACCCTCGATCTGGCCCACCACCAGTTGTGGGTTGATGGCCCGGCCCACGTCGTGGGCGCTGACCACCCGGTCGACCCGGATGTGGCCGGTGCCGGTGTCAACCGTCAACTCGACGCTCTGGGCCACGTAGCCGTAGCTGAAGTTGGGCACACAGCGCCCGTCCTCGGGATCGAGCGCCTCGGTGGGCGGAGGCACGAAGCGGAACCGGCCCACGGCCGGGCGCTGGCCGTCCCGCCACGCCTTCTCGGCCTCCTCGGCCGCGCCCAGGATCGAGTTGCCCGACATCCACGTGAGCCTCGACGCCGAGGCCGAGCCGGCGTCACCGGATGTGGCCGTGTCGGAGAAGCGGTGCTCGATGCGGCCTGCTGGCAACCCGGTGGCCTCGGCGGCCATCTGCACCAGCGCGGTGTGGGCCCCCTGGCCCACCTCGGCGCCGGCATGGTACAGCTCGGCTCGCTCGGGCTCGTCGGAGTCCCGCCTGCCGTGCAGCACGATCTCGGCGTCGCAGCGCTCGGGGAAACCGAACGAGAACCCCACGTTCTTGAACGAGCACGCAAAGCCCCGGCCCCGGCGCAGCGCCGACAGCTCCGGCGGCAGCGATGGGAACGGGCTGAATTCGGTGCCGTCGCGGTTGGGGGCGGGCTCCGCCGCGGCCTCGGCGCAGCGGTCGATCACCTCGGGCATGGTCACGCCCTCGGGCATGGCCGTCTGGGTGATGCCGATGCTGCCCTCGCGCAGCGCGTTGACGCGGCGGATCTCCACGGGATCCATCCCCAGCGCCTCGGCCAGTTTGTTGATCTGGCTCTCGGCCGCGAAGGTGGCCTGGGGGCCGCCGAAACCCCGGAACGCGCCCGCGGGCGTGGCGTTGGTGTACACCGCGTGGCTGTCGATCTCGGCGTTGGGCACCTCATAGGGGCCGGCCTGGTGTAGATGGCAGTTGCCGAGGACCTTGTTGGAGGTGAAGTTGTAGGCGCCCGCGTCGAGCCAGGCCGTGCTGTGAACTGCGGTGATGCGGCCGTCGCGCCGGGCCCCCCAGCGGGCCACTATGCGGCCCCGATGGCGCTTGCCGTGCCCGACGATCGACTCCTCGCGCGACCACACCGTGGCCACCGGCCGGTCGATGCCCCGCTCGCGGAGCCTGACCGCGGCCAGGGCCAGCACGATCTGGATCGATATGTCCTCACGGCCGCCGAAGGCGCCGCCGATGGCCGGATAGATCACCCGGACCTGCTCGGCGGGCAGGTCGAGGGCGTGGACGATCTGCTCCTGGTCCTCGTGAGTCCACTGGCCGGCGACCTCGACCGTCACCCGACCCTCGTCGTCGATGTAGGCCATCCCCGCCTCGGGCTGCAGGAAGGCGTGCTCCTGGTAGGGGAACTCGTAGGTGGACTCCACCACCACATCGGCGTCGGCCCAGCCCTGGGCCATGTCTCCCTTGCGGATGCGCAGCGAGTAGTAGGCGTTGGAGGGCTCGCCGTTCTCGGGGTGGATCATCGTCTCCGAGGCCAGCGACTCGTCGATGTCGGCCAGGACCGGCAGCGGCTCCCATCGCGCCTCGATGGCGGCCGCTCCCGCCCGAGCCGCCTCGAGGGTCTCGGCCACCACCACCGCCAACCGGTCCGCCTCCCAGCGGGACACGTCGCAGGCAATGGGGCTGCGGCCGGTGTGATCGAGGCCGACGAACACGGGATGGTCGGACATGGTGAGGCCGAACTCGTTGACCGGCACGTCGGCCGAGCCGAACACGGCCACCACACCGGAGACCGCCTCCGCGGCCGACAAGTCGAGGCTCACCAGACGGGCGTGGGGCTGGTCGGTGAACACCGCCATGGCCCACAGCGCGTCGGATCCGATGCAGTCGCTCGGGTACTCGGCCGCACCGGTGAGCTTGGCCGGCGCGTCGATGCGGACCGAGGACGTCCCGACGCTCACGGGACCGCAGCCTCAACGGCCGGCGTCGACCCGTCGCCGTTTCCGACGAGGGCGTCGATGATCGAGTAGTAGCCGGTGCAGCGGCACAGGTTCCCGGCCAGACCGTGCTCAACCTGCGCTCGGCTGGCGTGCGGCTCCTCGACGGCGAGCATGGCCGCGCTCATCACGAACCCCGGGGTGCAGAAGCCGCATTGGACCCCGCCGCAGTCGGCTAGGGCCTGCTGGACGGGATGCAGGCTCCCGTCGGGGTGGGCAACGCCCTCCACCGTGGTGATGCTCCCACCGGCGGCACGGGCCGCGGGCACAAGACACGACAGCACCGCCTGGCCGTCGAGGTGCACGGTGCAGGCGCCGCACTCTCCCTCGGCGCAGCCCTCCTTCGTGCCGGTCAGCCCAAGGTCGAGTCGCAGCCAGTCCAGCAGGGTTCGGCCCGCAGCGTTGGCCCCGCTTCGCTCGATGCCGTTGACGGTGGCGCTGATGGTGCTGCCGTCGGTGACCTCCCGGAGAGAGGAGTCGCCCCGCGCCGGCGCGGCCGGAGCAGCGCTGGCGGACATCAGGCGGGGAGGACGGTGGGGCCAGGTGGCGGCCTCGGTGCCGGCGGCCAGCGAGCGCAATGCCCGCTCCACGACCACTTGCACGGTGTGGCTGCGGTACTCGGCCGTGGAGCGCAGGTCGTCGATGGGGGTGACCGCGGCCCGGGCTGCGGCCGCGACCTCGGATGCGGCGTCGGCAAGAGGCCGGCCCCTGGCGATGTCGGCAGCCGCCTCCACCAACTCGATGCTCGGACCGACGCTGCCCAGGGCCACGACCAGGCCGGCGACGGTCCCGTCACCGGCATCGGTGACCACCGCGGCCGCGTGGACCACCGAGATGGCCTGCGCCCGCCGCAGCCCCAGCTTCACGAAGATGCCGCGGCGCGACCCGCCGAGCGCATCGAAGGCGATCTTGGTCACGAGCTCGCCCGGCTCCAGCGCAGTGGCGCGAAAGCCCGTGAAGAACGCCACGATCGGCATGGTTCGTTCGCCGCCTTCTGCCGACGAGACGGTCACATCGGCTCCGAGCGCGTACAGGGCGGAGATGGTGTCGTTGGCGGGGCTGGCGGTGACGATGTTGCCCGCGATCGTGGCCCGATTGCGCAGCTGCGGGGACCCGACCTCCAGGCAGGCCTGAGCGAGTGGCAGCCCCACATCGGGCATCCGCTCCCATCCGACCACCTCGCCGTGGGTGACCAGCGGCCCCAGATCAACCCGCCCGCCGTGCTCGGTGATCGTGTCGAGACCATCAAGCACGCTCAGGTCAACGAGTGTGTCGACGCCGGTCCTCGCCCCGCGGCTCAGCTCCAGAAGCAGGTCCGTGCCCCCGGCCACGGCCCGGGCCGACGCGCCGTGCGCGGCGAGCACGGCCAAGGCGTCATCCAACGACTCGGGCGCCACATATCGTCTGATCGGATCGGCCCGGCGCTGGGCTTCGTGAAGTTGGCTCATGGTGCAGGGAGGCACCTCGGATAGGTGTAGTCGCCTCGCGGTGCGGCATGTTCATTCCCGCTCGTGTTCGCTGCGCTCACGGGCCGCTCAGGCCACGGCCTCGCTCCCCGCCTCCCGAAGATCCTCATGAGTCACTGCCTGTTCGTTCGGTCTCTGGGTCGGGACGGCCGGATTTGAACCGGCGACCCCCTGCTCCCAAAGCAGGTGCGCTACCTGGCTGCGCTACGTCCCGTCGGACCAAGGCTACCGGCGGCCTCGAAACGCCAACAATGCCGAGGTTTCGGACAGGAAGCCGAGCAGGTCAACGCGATCGGGGCAGGCCCAACCAGCCCTCAGCCACCAGGTTGCGGTTGATCTCGCTGGTGCCGCCGTAGATGGCAGTCACCGGGGCGTGACGGAAGTGCTCCTCGATCCGGCCGTCCATGTGGGCGCCGGGATCATCGTGGGTGAGCAGCCCGTCGGCGCCCATCATGTCGAGGAACCAGGCGCAGTGCTTCTTGTAGGACTCCGAGGCGAACAGCTTGGTCATCGACCCCTCCACCCCGAACATCGCTCCCTCCGAGGCCAGGGCCGCGGTGTGGTAGGCGAAGCTGCGGCACACCTCCACGTCGATCATGGCTCGCACCAGCTTGTGTCGCACGTCATCGTCGTCGATGGGGCGGGTGCCGTCGACGCGTCGGGCGCGGCGGGCCCAATCGACCGCGGCGTCGATCACCGGCGGCGACGGGAACTGACCGCCGGCGATGCCACGCTCGTACTTGAGGGCGGTCTTCATGACCGTCCAGCCGTCGTTCACTTCGCCGAGACGCCACTCGTCGCCGAGCACCACGTCGTCGTAGAAGGTGGCGTTGGAACGCTCGGTTCCCATCGTCTCGACGGCGCGGATCTCGATGCCGGCCGTGTCGAGGGGCACGACGAAGAACGTGAGGCCCCGATGCTTGGGCACGTCGGGGTCGGTGCGGGTGAGCAGCAGCACGTAGTCGGCCACATGGGCGAGCGTCGTCCACATCTTCGAGCCGTTGATGACCCACCGGTCGCCGCGGCGCTCGGCGCGGGTTCGGGCCGCGGCGACATCGGAGCCCGACTCGGGCTCGCTGTAGCCGAGACACGCCAGCGCCTCGCCCGACATGAGCCGGGGTGCCACCGTGCTTCGCAGGTGCTCGTTGCCGTGCTCGAGGATCATCGACACCACGACGACCGCCACGCCCAGTGCGTCCGCGGGCGCCTGATGGAGCTGGAGCTCCTCGAGCAGCACGCACAGTTCCACTGGATCCATGCCTCCTCCACCCAGCTCGGCCGGCACCGCGCCCGACAGCCAGCCGCGTGCCGCGATGGCCCGATGCAGAGCGGGGGAGTGGATGGTGCCGTCGCGGGTGGCCGCTATCATCTCGTCGGTGAGGTGCTCGGCCAGGAACTGCTGTACCTCGGTCCGGAACGCCTCGGCCGCGACGGGCATCGCGAAGTCCATCACGCGGCCCGAGTCCTAGAGGCCGAGCGGGGAGACAGCAGTTCACGAGGTTTGAGCAAGACGCTGAGCGAGGCCCTGGGCCCGAGCGGCCGGTGAGTGCAATGAACAAGAGCGGGAACAACGGCCCGAGCGGCCCGTGAGCGAAGCGAACGAGAGCGGGAAACGCGGTGCTCCATTGCGAAGCCTGTCATCTACCGCGCGGCCCGAGTCTTGGGGCCGAGGTCGGCGTCGGCGAGACGGGCGATCTCAGCCGCGGGCTCACCGAGCTGCAACAGCCAGCCAGCGGCCCGACGGTAGTAGAGCTGAACGTCGTACTCGGCGCTGTAGCCGTAGCCGCCGTGGTACTGCAGCACCCGGTCGGCCGCGAACCGGGCCGACTCGGCGCTGAACAGCAGCGCCATTGAGGCGAGCCGGGATCCGTCGGCTCGACCGGCATCGGTGGCGCAAACCGCTCGGAAGGCGAGCAGGCGCGCACCTTCGCTCCGGGTGGCGGCGTCGGCCAGGCCGTGCTGCACCGCTTGGAAGGATCCGACCGGTACGCCGAACTGGTGGCGCTGCTTGGTGTAGGCCACCCCCATGGCCAGCACCTCACTGGCCAGGCCCGCATAGGCCACGGCCATGAGCGCCTTCCACTCGTCTCGGGCACGCTCCCAGGCGCCTCTGGCTGCCACACCGGACGCAACGACATCGGCACCCGAGAGATCCCGGTCGGCGAGGGGCAGACCGGCGGTGTTGGGCCTGGCCGTGCCCGGCGGCTGGCCGTGGCCGACCACGACGCTGTCGCCGTGCCGGCCGGCCACTACGTCGGCTACGGCGCCGGCGGGAACGAGTCGGGCCGCGCCGTCAGCGTCGACCGGCCCGAGCGCGATCGTGGCGATGATCTCACCGGAGACCACCGCGGCGAGCAGATCCCGTTGCGGCCCCCGGCCGGTGGCTGCCGAGGCGAGCAACCGGGCGCACACGGAGTGCTCCACCAGCGGCACCGGTGCGATCCGCCTGCCCCACTCGTGCACCACCACGGCAAGATCGACGAGCGAGGCGCCGCTGCCCCCGTCGGCGACGGGCACGGCCATCCCCGGCGCGTCGGCGGCGGCGAGCTTGTCCCATAGGCCCGCATCGAAGCCGCAGCCCGCCTCGGCGGCCCGCACCGCTTCGGGGGTCGCCGCGCGGGCGAAGAGATCGCCGAAGGCCTTCTGAACGGCCTGCTGGTCCTCCGAGTATCGGGTCCGCACGACAACAAGAAGCTAACCCTCGTGCGGACCCGTGACCCTGCACCCCAACCAAGAGGCCGAGCGGGTGGGTGAAGGGCTGCGCCGTGGAGCATGTTGTTTCCCGCTCCTGTTCACTGCGCTCACGGGCCGCTCCGGTGTGTACTCCGCGCTTGTTCGCTGCGCTCACGGGCCGCTCAGGCCGCGGGGCCTCGCTCAGCGTCTTGCGAAATCCGCGTGAAACTGCTGCCTATCCGCTCGGCCTCTATGGACAGCCTGGATTCTCCGTTCTGGCCCGGCGGGAATACCTTGGATCAGGTACCGGTTTGAGGGGTGCGTCGGCTGACGACGAGACTGAGGCCGACAATTGAGACAGCCAATAGAGACAAGGGAGAGCCGGTGAGACTGCAACTTGCCTTGAACGTCTCCGACCTGGACGCGGCGGTGGAGTTCTACTCGCGGATGTTCGGAACGGAGCCGGCCCGGCGCAGGCCTGGGTACGCCAACTTCGCCATCGACGAGCCGCCGTTGAAGCTGGTGCTCTTCGAGGCGGCCGATGGAGACTCCGACTCCGCCGGGTGCTGCGGCGCGGGCGGCACCATCAACCATCTCGGCGTGGAGACCGAGACCACCGAGCAGGTGATCGAAGCCGAGCGGCGCCTCAGCGGGGTGGGCCTCGCGACCACCGGAGTGGACGACACGATGTGCTGCTACGCCAAAAAGTCTGAGACCTGGGTCACCGATCCCGACGGAGCTCGCTGGGAGTGGTACGCCCGCACCGGCGACAGCGAAGCGCTCGAGAACGTGGTGGTCGCCTCCCGCTGAACCAGCCGCAGCCGACAGTGCGCTAGACGCGGGTCGCGACGACAGCGTGGGCGACTTCGGTGTGCCGAAGCGCTCCCGGGCAGACTGGCCCCACCAACTCCATCTCACGGAAGGCGACACAGTGGGCGACACGGTGAACGACACCACATTCCTCATCCAGGGCGGCATCGTGCTGCCCCTGGAAGGCCGCAAGGTGAGCCACGACCCGGGTTCCGTGCTCGTGGTGGACGGCACAATCGCAGCTGTCGGCTCCGTGGATGACGTGGCCGCTCACCCGGCGGCGGCGAATGCGCCGGTGGTGGACGCGGCCGACGGTGTCGTGATGCCCGGCATGCACAACGCCCACCTGCACTCGGGGCTGCTGCGGGGCACGGCCGAGTCGCTGGCGCTGTTCGACTGGCTGGAGAACTACGTCGACCCCGCCCACCGGGCCCTGACCCCCGAGATCGCCAAGGCGGCGTCGTACATGGCCTACACCGAATGCCTGCGGGGCGGTACTACCTCGGTGCTCGACATGTGGCGGTTCATGGAGGGTTCGGCTGCGGCCGCGGAGGAGATCGGCATCCGAGCCACGCTGGCCCCCTACACCGCGGACCGCGACGACTACTTCGAGACCCTCGACCAAGTACGTGTCGCACTTCGACCTGTCGGAGTTCGGTACCTTCTACACCGAGCAGTGCCAGCGGATGCTCGACGGCACCTGGACCTCCCAGGACCAGGTGTGGCTGCTCGACACCCCGCTCGGCGAATTGGGGGACAACATTCCTCAGGACGTGCGCGACGCTGTGGCCGACGTGACCGCGAAGCTCGACAGCGGCGAGGTCAACGTGTACGAGGGACCGCTGGTCGACAACACCGGCGAGGAGCGGGTCGCCGCGGGCGAGGTGGTCGACTCGCTCGGCGCCTACGCCATCGACTGGGCGGTTGAGGGCGTCTCCGGCGTCTGAGCCTGATCCCGGCGACGGCCCTGGACTGAGTTGACCGGCGAGGAGGCGCGGCCCGCCGTAGAGGCGCGGGGCATCTGCAAGGCCTTCGGCGGTATTGCCGCTCTCGACGCCGTCGACTTCGAGGTGCGGTGGTCGGAGGTCCACGCCCTGGTGGGCGAGAACGGCGCGGGCAAGACCACGCTCTGCAACATCCTGGCCGGCATCTACCGCGCCGATTCCGGCCAGGTGATGGTCGACGGGGCCGAGCGCGACTTCCGCAACCCGGCCCACGCCATCGATGCCGGCATCGGCATGGTCCACCAGCACTTCAGGTTGGTGGAGCCCATGACCGTCGCCGCGAATATCCACTTGGGCTGGCCGGACACGCCCGGGGTCATCAGCCAGCGGACCCTGATCGAGCGCACCGAGCGGTTCATGGGCGAGATGGGCCTGCACGTCGATCCCACCGCCAAGATCTGGCAGCTGTCGGTGGGAGAGCAGCAGCGGGTTGAGATCCTGCGGGTGCTGGCCCGAGGCGCCAGGATTCTGATCCTCGACGAACCCACTGCGGTGCTCACCGCCAAGGAGGCCGACGATCTCTTCGACGTGATCCGGGACTTGGCCTCCGGCGGTCTCAGCGTGATCTTCATTACCCACAAGCTGCGGGAGGTGCTGCAGGTCTCGGACCGCCTGACCGTGCTGCGCCACGGGATCAGAGAGATCACGCGGCCCACCGAGGGCGCCACTGCGAGCGAGATAGCCCGGCTGATGACCGGCGAGGAGCGTGTCCTCCAAGTGGAGCACCGGACTGTCAGCGGCGATCCCGCCCTCAAGCTCACGGGAGTCTCGGCCCGCAACGACCGGGGGATCCAGGCCCTCCACGACGTGGACCTGACCGTGCGGGCCGGGGAGATCCTCGGTGTCGCCGGAGTGTCGGGCAACGGCCAGACCGAGCTGGCCGAGGTGGTGTGCTCGCTGCGCGACCTGGATTCCGGCTCGGTCACGATGGACGGTGCCGACACCGCGTCCATGTCGGTGCGCGCCGTCACCGACATGGGTGTCGGCCACATTCCCGAGGACCGCATCGGGATGGGCATGGTCCTGTCCGCGCCGGTGAAGGACAACGCGGTGCTGCACAACTACTGGACCGACGAGTTCTCCCAGGGCCTGAGCCTCAAGCGCCAGGACGTGATCGACTTCGCCAAGCGGCTGGTCAAGGCGGCCCGGGTGCAGACCCGATCGGTGTTCGCCACCGCCGGACAGCTCTCCGGCGGCAACCAGCAGCGCCTGGTGGCCCGGCGCGAGGCCCTGGTCGCGGACCGGCTGCTGGTGGCGGCCCATCCCACTAGGGGTCTTGACGTGAACGCGGCCCAGGAGGTGCGAGAGACGATCCTCGACAAGCGAGACAGCGGCTGCGCGGTGCTGTTCATCTCCGACGACCTCGACGAGGTGCTGTTGATGGGCGACCGGATAGCCGTCTTGTACGAGGGCCGGGTGATGGGCGTGTTCGACGCGGCCGACGCCGACCGCGAGCACATCGGGCTGCTGATGGGCGGCCACTCCACGGCCGAAGCGGTGCCGTGAGGGCCCGGCGAGCCTCGGCCGTCGCGACGTGGGCGCAGCCGCGGTGACTCCTCTCGCTTCCGTGGCGAGCGCGGTCCTGACCGCGACGCCCTGGCGGCTCGAGCGGCGCCTGGAGGTGGACGCCCGCCGGGCTGCGACCTGTCGCATCGGCGGAGCGGTCGCGGCGATGGTGCTGGCCGGGCTGCTGCTGCTGCTCACCGGGCGAAACGCCTTCTGGCTGTTCTGGCAGGCGCTCGACGCGATATTCGGCAGCCAGCGGGGCATCGAGGGCGTGGCTCTGCGAGCCATCCCCATCCTGATGACCGCGTTGGGGGTGGCCCTGTCGCTGCGTATGAAGGTCTGGAACATCGGTTCCGACGGCCAGTTCCTCATGGGTGCCTTCGCGGCGGTCGGGGTCGGCATCCACATAGACGGGCCCGGCTGGCTGGTGCTGATCGTGATGGCCGCGGCGGCGACGCTGGCCAGCGCGGTCTGGATCCTGGTTCCGGCGCTGGCCAGGGCCTACTGGGACGTCAATGAGATCATTACCACGCTCCTGCTCAACTTCGTGGCCCTCCAGCTGGTGACCTGGTCGGCGCTGGGATTCTGGCGCGACAAGGAGGCCGCGGTCATCCAGTCCACCCGCAAGGTGCCCGTCACCCTGGCCGGGCTGCCCGGCGCCGAGTCGGTGACCATCGCCCTGCTCGTCCCGCTGGTGATCGCGGTGGTGCTGTGGTGGGTGTTCCGCTCCACCACGATCGGCTATGAGATCGACACCATCGGCGGCAACCCGCGGGCCGCTGCCTTCGCCGGCATTGCGGTGCGCCGACGCATCCTCGTGGTGATGCTCTTCACCGGAGCCATTGCCGGCCTCGGCGGGATGCTCCAGCTCAGTGCCCCGGGCGCGCCGGCCCTCGGTCCCGGGTTCTCGGCCCAGTTCGGGCTCTCGGGCTTCATCGTGGCCGCGCTGGCCGGCGCCTCCTTCGCGGGGGTGATCGGCGGCGGCGTGTTCATCGCGTCGATGTTCTACGCCGGGCTGGTGCTGCAGACCAAGGGCCTCTCGGTGTACATCATCTTCGCCATTTATGGCGTCATCCTCACCGGCATCGCTCTCGGAGAGATAGCGACCCGCTACCGGCTGGTGCGCCGCGATGTCGCTGACGAGTCTGACGCGGCTGCGGCGGAGTCCGAGAATGCTGCTGCGACCGAGGGGGCTGGACCATGATCTTCGCCATCATCGAGAACGCCTTCCTGAGCTTGGTCAGCTCGGCGATCCCGGCCAGCGCGGTGGTGATGCTGGCCGCCACCGGCGCCATGCTCGGCGAGCGGGTCGGGGTGCTCAACCTGGGCCAGGAGGGACTGATCGGCGTCGGCGCGGTGTTCTCGGTGATAGCGGTGCTGTCGTGGGGCGTGGAGAGCCCCTGGCTGGCGATGCTCATAGGCATGATCGCCGCCGCGGTGATGGGCCTCATCTTCGCCGTCGCCGTGGTCGGGTTCCGGGCCAGCCAGGTGCTGGTGGGCCTGGCCCTAGCGCTCGGTGGAGTCGGGCTCTCCAACCAGTTGGGCACCAACCGCAACGGAACGCCCATCCAGACGCTGTTCCGCGAGGTCAACCCCGGCGGCGTCCTCGACAGCAACGACTTGGTGTCGGCGTTCTTGTTCCACGATCCGGTCGTGTACATCGCCTACATCGGGCTGCCGGTGGTGCTGTGGTTCGTGTTGTTCCGGACCCGCCACGGCATGAACATGCGGGCGGTGGGCGAGAACCCGGCTGCGGCCGACGCCGTCGGCGTGAGCGTGACCGGTTGGCGGATGTTCTACGCGGTGATGGGCGCGGCCCTATCAGGAGCGGGCGGCGCCTACATGGTGCTGTCGTTCACACCCACGTGGTCGCCTGACATTGCCCGGGGCCGGGGCTGGGTGGCGCTGGCCGTGGTGATCTTCGCGGGCTGGCGCCCGGGCTGGGCCGTGGCCGGGGCGCTGCTGTACGGATCGATGATCTCGCTCGACACTACTGCTCAGGCCCGGGGCTGGGACCTGCCATTCCTGGGCCCGAGCGATCTCAGCTTCTTCCTGTCGATGCTGCCCTACGTGGTCACGCTGGTGGCCATCCTCATCCCCGCGGGGGCGGTGAAGCTGGGTAGACGGGTGAGGTCCACCGCCGCGCCCGCCGCCCTGGCCATCCCGTACTCGCGTGAGGAGCGCTGAGCACCGCCGCGCCCGACCGTCCAACCGCGGCTCGCGACCGATGACCGGGCCGAACCCGTTGACCGAGACCTACCGATGACCGGGCCGAACCCGTTGACCGAGACCTACCGATGACCGGGCCGAACCCGTTGACCGAGACCGACCGCATCGGTGACGAGTGGTTCCCGGTGGCCCGAGCCACCGACATCGAGGCGGGTCGATGGCTCCCGTTCGAGTTGCTCGACGAGCGCTGGGTGCTGGCCTGCGACAACTCCGGTCGGGTCGAGGCCTTCGTGGACACCTGCCCCCACCGGGGCGCGCAGCTCACCCTGGGCGACTTCGACGGGGAGCGGCTGCGGTGCGGCTACCACGGCTGGCAGTTCGACATCGACGGCCGCTGCGTGCATCAGCCCGCCCATCCCAGCCGGCGCCCTCCGGCGGGCGTGCGCCTGCAGCCTGCGTTGGTGCGGTCCGGATACGGGTTCTGGTGGGTCTGCACCGGGGACCGGCCCCGGGCCCTGCCTGTGGCTCCGGACCATGGCGCCTATCCGGCGCGGACCGTGTGGCTCGACCCGGTGACCGTCGAGTCGTCGGGCCCCCGGATCATCGAGAACTTCCTGGATCTGGCCCACTTCCCGTTCGTGCACGAGGGATACCTGGGTCAAGAGCCCTACACCGAGGTGGCCCGCTACGGCGTGGAGGCCGGTGACGACGAGTTGCGGCTGACCGACTGCGTGTTCTGGCAGCCCGATCCGGGGCCGGCCGCGGCCGGCGGCGGTCCGGTCCGCTACCGGTACTCGGTGTCGCACCCGTATGCGGCCACGCTGACCAAGGCGCCGTCGGGGGACGAGGGCGACCTCGCCGGCGGTTTCACCGTCCTCATCGTGGCCAGCCCCGTCACCGAGACCAAGTGTGTGGTGTGGCGCTCCACCGTGGTGCACCACACCGGCGCCGACCTTGACGCCCAGCGAGCCTTCAACGATCTGATCTTCTCCCAGGACATCGATGTGGTGGAGTCGCAGCGACCCCGCCGGCTGCCCGTGGACCCGAGGATGGAATCGCACCAGCCGGCCGACGCGGGCAGCCTCGCCTACCGCAAGTGGCTGCGCGCCCGGGGGATCCGATATGGCACCATCGACACGGAACCTGCCGCACGAGACGATCGCTCGACAATGACCATCGCCACCGAGGAAGAAGAATGACCATCGCCACCACCGAGCACACCAGACGGCTTCCGAAGGTGGAGCTGCACTGCCACATCGAGGGCGCCAGCCGGGCCGAGACCATCAAGGAGCTGGCCCAGGCCAACGGGGTGACGTTCCCGGTGGACGATCCGGCCGACCTGTACAACTTCACCGATCTCAACCAGTTCCTCGACATCTACAGCGTGATCTGCGCCAGCCTGCAGAGCGCGGGCGACTTCCACCGCATCACCTACGAGTGCCTCCAGGACGCAGTCGAGGCCGGTGTCCGCTACCGGGAGATGTTCTTCTCGCCCGGCTTCGTCATCAAGCTGGGGGTACCCGTCGAGACGGTGTGGACCGGGGTGTCCGCCGCGGTGCTCGACGCCCGCGCCGACCTCGACATCGGCTGCCGCATGATCCTCTACTTCGACAAGCCGTCCGGCGGAGGCCACGCGGAGGAGATGGCCGACTTCGCCGGCGCCCAGGACCGCGACCTGCTCATCGGGATGGGCGCCGACTCCGTGGAGAGAGGCGTAGACCATCGGGCCTTCGCCGCGGCCTACGAGGCGGCCGGGCGCCACGGGCTCAAACGCACCATGCACGCCGGCGAGGACGGACCGTCCGACAACATCGCCATCGCGGTGCGGGAGTTCGGCTGCGACCGGGTGGACCACGGGTTCAGGCTGCTCGACGATCCCGAGCTGACGGCCGAGATCGTCGACCGGCAGATCCCGCTGACGGTGTGCCCCACGTCCAACGCGATGATCGCCAACGTGGTTCCCGACGTGGCCTCGCACCCGTACGCCCGCCAGCGCGAGCTGGGCGTGCTGGCCACCGTCAACTCCGACGACCCCGGAATGATGCGCTTCGACGTGGCCGACGAGTACGCAGCCGTGGCCGACGCCTTCGACTACAGCCTCGAGGACATGGAGGCCATCAGCCTCGACGGCATCACCGCGTGCTGGGCTCCCGACGATGAGAAGGCCGCCCTGCGGAGCCGCTTCGAGGCCGAGTTCGACCAGCTGCGCTCCGAGTACGGCCTGCCGGCCCGCAACGGTGCCGGCTGAGCCTGCTTGCGTGAGCCACAGGAGAATGTGAGCGGTCATGACCGGCGACGCTGAGTTGGCCAGCTTCGTGCGGGGCCTGCCCAAGGCCGAGCTGCACCTGCACATCGAGGGCACCCTCGAGCCGGAGATGCTCTTCGAGTTGGCCGGGCGCAACGGGGTGGCGGTGCCCTTCGAGGACGAGGCCGCGGTGCGGGCCGCATACTCGTTCACGGACCTCCAGTCGTTCCTGGACATCTACTACCAGGGCGCGGCGGTGCTGAAGACCGAACAGGACTTCTACGACCTGATGGCCGCCTACCTGCGGCGGGCCCACGCCGATGGGGTACGGCGGGCCGAGATGTTCTTCGATCCCCAGACCCACACCGAGCGCGGGGTCGGCTTCGACGTGTTCATGGAGGGCTTCACCGCGGCCATGGCCGACGCCGAGGCCGAGTGCGGGATCTCCGCCACATTGATCATGTGCTTCCTGCGCCACCTGCCCGGCGAGGCCGCTTGCGACACGTTCCGGGCGGCCGAGGGCTGGCTCGAAGACATCATCGGCGTGGGCCTGGACAGCTCAGAGATCGACCATCCGCCCGAGGACTTCGCCGAGGCCTACGCCATGGCCCGGGCCGCTGGGCTGCGTTCCGTGGCCCACGCCGGTGAGGAGGGGCCGCCCGCGTACATCACCGGAGCCCTCGATGCTCTCGGAGCGGAGCGCATCGACCACGGCGTGCGCTGCGAGGAGGATCCCGCGCTGATGTCGCGACTAATCGACGGGCGGACCCCGCTGACCGTGTGCCCATTGTCGAACCTGGCCCTGTGCGTGGTCGACGATCTCGCCGACCACAACCTCAAGCGCCTGCTGGACATGGGCCTCAGGGTCACCATCAACTCCGACGACCCCGCCTATTTCGGCGGCTACATCGCCGACAACTACCTGGCCGCAGCGGCGGCCATGGGCCTCACACGCCACGAACTGGCCCTGTGCGCCCGCAACAGCCTGGAGGCCTGCTTCACGCCCGCAGCCCAGCGCGAGGTCTGGCTGGCCGAGCTGGACGCCTACGGGGTCTCGGCCTGATTGTCGCCAGCCAGATCGCGCTGCGGGCCGATCGTCGCCTACTGTGGCGATCGCGAGCGCGAGCGGAGGCGGTCATGACGACGGCAGAGACCAGCATCCAGGGCTGCTCCGATCCGGTTATCCGGAATCAGTGGCACGCCGTGGCAGCACTGGACGATTTCCGCCGGGGCGGGCTGCGCACCCTGCTGCTGGGCGAGCCGTTGACCTGCTGGATCGACGAGGACGGCACGGCCCGGGCCGAGACCCGATCCAACCGCGAACTCGAGGTGCGTACCGACTACGGGTACCTGTGGACCACCCTGGGAGAGCCTGAGGGCGGAGTGTTCGCCGTTCCCGAGACCCTCGAGGCTGATCGTCGCACCCTCAACTCCATCACCGTCGGCATCGAGGTCTCGGCGCCGCGGGCCGTGGAGAACTTCCTGGACATGGCTCACTTCCCCTACGTGCATGCGGGCGCGCTCGGCGAGGAGCCCCACACCGAAGTAGCCGAGTACCGCGTGGAGGAGCGAGACGGGGAACTCTGGGCGTTCGATTGCGTCTTCTACCAGCCCCGTGCCGCCGCGGCTTCGTCGCAGGCGGTGCTGGCCGAGTACCTCTACCGGGTGCCGCACCCCTACAGCGCGATGCTGTACAAATCGTCGCCGGCCGACGTCGAGCGGATGGACGCGATCGGAATCTTCATCCATCCCCTCACGGAGACGAGGATCAGGGCCCATCTGTTCCTCAGCGTGCTCGACGACGTGAGCGCCGACAGAGAGATCCGCCGCTTCCAGCAGGGAGTGATCGCCCAGGACAAGCCGATCCTCGAGAACCAGAACCCCAAGCGGTTGCCGCTGGATCCCCGGGCCGAGACACCGATCCGGGCCGACCGCTCGGCGATCGCATATCGGAGATGGCTGAGCCGCCTGGGCGTGACCTACGGAGTGATCCCGGCCGGGGGCCCCAGAGGCTGAGCGGAGCGAGGCCTTGGCCCGAACGGCCCGTGAGCTAAGCGAACAAGAGCGGGAAAACCAGAGGCCGCGAGGCCTCATAGGCCGAGACACTGCCGACGAGGATCGGATCACCGGTCATCGAGGTATGTCCCGCCAGGGCAGGTCGCGGTCGACGCTGGGCTCGCGGGGCAGTCCCAGGGAGCGCTCTGAGAGGTTGTTCCTCATCACCTCGTTGGTCCCGCCGCCGATCGACACCGCGTAGCGGCCCATCAGCTCGTGACGGGCCCAGCAGGCCGGCTCATCCCAGCCGGCCACCACGGCCAAACCCCCCAGGGCCGCTGCCAGTTCCCCGGTGCGGCGCTTCGACTCCGCCGCAAACAGCTTCATGAGGGCGGGGTCGATCGGCGGCGGCTCGCCCTGGCGCGCCGCGTTCTGGATGGTCTCACCCATCCACCGCTGCATCCTCTCCCGGGCCCAGGCGTCAGCCAGCCGCTGGCGCACCAGCGGATCGTCGAGGTGGCCGTGGCGGCGGGCCAGCTCCGACAGAGGGGACATCACGCTGGTGCCCTTGCGGTTCCCGATGAACGCCGACTCGTTGAGCAGCACGGTGCGGGCCGGTGCCCATCCGCCGTCGATCTGGCCCACCACGTTGGCCGCCGGGATGCGCACGTCAGTGAAGAACACCTCGTTGAAATGCGCTGAGCCGTTCATCTGCACCAACGGGCGGGCCTTGATTCCCGGGGCGGCCATCTCCACCAGCAGGAAGGTGATGCCGCGGTGCTTGGGCGCGTTCGGATCGGTGCGAACCAGCAGGAATCCCCAGTCGCAGAACTGAGCCTGGGAGTTCCACACCTTCTGGCCGTTCACTACGAACTCGTCGCCGTCGCGTTCTGCTCTTGCGGCCAGGCCGGCCAGATCGCTGCCCGCTCCGGGCTCGCTGAACAGTTGGCAGAAGGCGAGCTCGCCCGACAGCAGGCCGGGCAGGAACCGGCGCTTCTGGTCGTCGCTGCCGTGGCGCAGCAGGGTCGGGCCCAGCATGGCAATGGTGGCACCGACGAATCCGGGCGCTTCCTCGTAGCTGGCTGCGACCTCCGAGAAGATCCGCGCCTGCCACGGCTCGCCCCCGCCCCCGCCGTAGGGGCGGGGCCAGGTCAATCCGGCCCAGCCGTGCTCGGACAGCATGCGCTGCCATGCCCGTCCGCGGTTGAAGTACTCTCCGGCGCGCTCGGCGTCCACATACAGCGGAACGCTCCACAGATCGTCGCCTGATCGGGGAGTGGCGTGCCGGTCGTGCCAGGTCCGAACTCGGGCCCGGAACGCGGACTGCTCGGCGGTGTCGCTCCCGTCGCTGCCAGGGTCTCGATCGGAGTGTCCATTGACCAAGGCGGTCCTCTTCTACTGGGTGCTCGGGCGATGACCGTTACCCTCTGCGGGCGTGTCCGAGATGCTCAATGAACGCTACGGGGTACGAGACGAGGACGTTGATATAGAGCGCGTCCGCCTGTCGATGCTTGCCGAGTCGCTCGATCCGGGCACCTTCCGTCTGCTTGAGCGTGTAGGCGTCGAGCCCGGCATGCACGTGCTTGAGCTTCGCCATGCTCGGCCCCACGTCCATAGCGACAATCGGGCGGAAGCCCGCGACCACATAGGGAGCGACTGCCGTGAAGTTCGCCATGTTCTATGAGATCCCGGTGGCGCGTCCATGGTCGCGCTACAGCGAGCATCAGGCCTACCAGGAGGTGGTGGAGCAGGTCCGTCTCGGAGACAGGGTCGGGTTCCACTCCGTGTGGACGGTGGAGCACCACTTCTTGGAGGAGTTCTCGCACTGCTCCAATCCAGAGGTGCTCTACGGCCACCTCGCCGCGGTCACCGAGAACCTGCGGCTCGGGTATGGCGTGCGGCTCATGCCCAAGCCCTACAACCACCCGGTGCGCACCGCGGAGTCGGTGGCGGTGCTCGACCTGCTATCGAATGGCCGGGTGGAGCTGGGCACGGGTCGCTCGGCCACGAGGGCAGAGCTGGAGGGCTTCGGCATCCATCCGAGCGAGACCCGGGCCATGTGGCGTGAGGCGCTGCAGATGACCGTGGCGGCCATGGCCGAAGACGAGCTGGAATGGAACGGCCACTACTGGCAGATGCCACCTCGCCGGGTGCTGCCCAAGCCCCTGCAGTCGCCGCACCCCCCGCTGTGGGCCGCCACCAGCTCCGACGGCGGGCACCGCATGGTGGGAGAGGCCGGCGTGGGCCTGCTCTCGTTCTCGGTGGGCACGTCCCCCGAGGAACTGGCCCGGCGCATCGCCATCTACCGCGAGGGCATTGGCGCGTGCACCGACCCCATCGGGCGGTTCGTGAACGACCAGGCCGCTACGTTCACCATGGTCAACGTGGCGCCGACGGTGGCTGAGGCGGTGGAGGTGGCCACCGAGTCGTTCGAGTGGTACCCGCGCAAGGGCGCCCGGTTGATCGGCTCGGTGGCCCAGTGGCTGCGCGAGATGGAGGCCGAGCTGGGCACCTACGACTACTTGGGGACGACGGCCGACCACGTCGAGGACGGCTCCATCGAGCGTCTGACCATGGACTACCTGCTGGAGACCAACGCCTGCGTGTGCGGCGACCCCGACCGGGCCATCGAGATGTTCCGGGCCTACGAGGCCACCGGCTGTGACATGGTGTTCTGCCTGTTCAATCCGTACAACGTGCCCCACGACAAGGTCATGCAGACCATCGAGCTGATCGGCACCCACGTGATTCCCGAGTTCGGATGATCGTCGAAGCGCCAGTTACGGGGTTCTTGGGCCGCATCGCGGCATAATCGAAGCGAGAAGACATCCGAAGGGGGACACGCGATGAGTGAGGCTTACATCGTCGACGCGGTGCGCACGCCGACGGGCCGGCGCGGCGGCGGGCTGGCCGCGGTGCATCCCGCCGACCTCGGGGCGGCGGCCATCAAGGCGCTGCTGCGCCGTACCGGCGTGGACCCGATGGCAGCAGAGGACGTGATCTTCGGCAACCTCGACAACGTGGGCCCCAACGCGGGCGACATCGCCCGCACCTGCTGGTTGGCCGCGGGCCTGCCCGAGGCCGTGCCCGGCGTGACCGTGGACCGCCAGTGCGGGTCGGGCCAGCAGGCGGTCAGCTTCGCGGCGATGGGCGTCAAGTCCGGGGTGAACGACCTGGTCGTGGCGGGTGGAGTCCAGAACATGTCGATGGTGCCCATCGGCACCGCGCTCGTGGCCGCCGAGCCGCTGGGCCATGCCGATCCGTTCACCGGGTCACAGGGCTGGGTGCAGCGCTACGGCACCCAGGAGGTGTCGCAGTTCCGGGGAGCGGAGATGATCGCCGAGAAGTGGGACTTCAGCCGAACTGAGATGGAGGCCTACGCGCTGGAAAGCCACCGCCGGGCCATCCGGGCCATCGACGAGGGCCGTTTCGAGGCGGAGATCGAGCCGGTTGCCGGTGTGGCCGTCGACGAGGGACCCCGGCGCGACACTTCCTTGGAGAAGATGCAGTCGTTGCCGCCGTTAACCGAGGGCGGGCGTCTCACCGCCGCGGTCTCCAGCCAGATCAGCGACGGGGCGGCCGCTCTGCTGGTGGCCTCCGAGCGGGCGGTAACCGATCACGGGCTGACGCCGCGAGCGCGGATCCATCACATGTCGGTGCGAGGTGACGACCCGATCTACATGCTCACCGGCCCCATTCCAGCCACCGCCTACGCGCTCGAGCGCACCGGCATGTCCATCGACGACTTCGATCTGTTCGAGTGCAACGAGGCGTTTGCTCCCGTGCCGATGGCTTGGATGCACGAGCACGACATCCCTCACTCCAAGGTCAACGTCAACGGCGGGGCCATCGCGCTCGGACATCCGCTGGGCTGCACGGGAGCCAAGCTGATGACCACACTGCTGCACGAGCTGGAGCGCACCGGCGGGCGCTGGGGCCTGCAAACGATGTGCGAGGGCGGCGGCCAGGCCAATGTCACCATCATCGAGCGCCTGTGAGCGCCGTGGACCCCGGCACGCCGGGCCGCTCCGGGGTGAGCGGCCTTGTGCAGGGCAAGGTCGTGGTGGTCACCGGCGCTGCAGGCGGGATCGGCCAGGCCGCGGCGCAGCAGTTCGCGGCCCAGGGCGCGGCCTGTGTCGTGGTGGCCGACCTCGACGCCGAGGGCGCACAGGCAACCGCGACCGCGATCAACGCAGTCGCGCCGCAACCCGTGGCCTCGGCCGCGGCGGTGGACGTCACCGACGAGGCCGCGGTAGCGGCGATGGTCGACGGGATTGTCGCAGACCACGGCCGTCTCGACATCGCCTTCAACAACGCCGGGATTGCCGACCAGATGTCGGAGTTCCACCACCTCGACAAGACCCGCTGGGACCGCATGATCGGGGTCAACCTGACCAGCGTGTTCCTGTGCATGAAGCACGAGCTGCGCCACATGGCCGAGCGAGGTGGCGGCGCCATCGTCAACACGTCGTCGGGCGCGGGGGTGGTGGCCGCGCCGGGCCAGCCCCACTACACCGCGGCCAAGCACGGCGTGGTGGGGCTGACCAAAGCGGCCGCCCAGGAGTACGCCCGCCGGGGGATCAGGGTCAACGCGGTGCTGCCGGGCTCGACCGACACGCCCATGATCCGGCGCTTCATCGGCGACAACGAAGAGATCGCCAGGATGATCGCGGCCACCAACATCGGCGGCCGCATGCTCACTGCCGACGAGGTGGCCGAGACTGCGGTGTGGCTGGCCTCCGATGCGGCCAGCATGGTCAACGGCCAGTCACTGATAGTCGACGGCGGCGGGCTGGTCCGCTGAGAGGCCACCGCCGGGCGGCCTGCGGCTAGGTCAGGGCGACGTCCACGCGGCTTGACGCTTCGTCCTCGCTCACGTCGAGCGCGAACGACAGCTCCGACACGAGCACGCTGCGAGCGGTGTTGTAGAGCGTCTTCTCGCCGGCGGACAGACCCTTGGCCCTGTCGCGCAGGGCCAGGTTGCGCACGACCTCAGCCACCTGGTACACGTCGCCCGACTTGAGCTTCTCCTGATGGTTCTTGTATCGGCGTGACCAGTTGGCCGGCTCGCGGACGTCCCGCCGAGCCAGAACCTCGAAGAGGTCGTCAACGTCCTCGGTGCTGATGGGCCAGCGCATCCCGACGTCCTCAGCCTTGTCGGCGGGCACGGCGACGGTCATCTCGCCGTGGGTCATGCGCAGCACGAGGTAGTCCTGCTCCTCGCCGAAGGCGGTGCGCTTCTCCAGTCTCACGATCTCAGCGGCACCGTGATGCGGGTAAACCACCCGATCACCGACCTTGAAGCTCACACTTGCGACTCTACAGCCGATGGGACCGGTTCGGCGCGGTCCGCGCCGGGCCGCTACCGCACCCCGACCGGGGTTCCCAGTGCGCCTAACGCGGCGGCGGTCCTCTGCGCCGATTCTCGAAGCAAGCCGGGATCGCGCCTGTCGTCGCGCTGCACATCGACGATCTCATAAGTGGAGCGATCCACCCATGTTGGGGTGTGGGACACGTCGGTGACCGACCACCGGCCTGTCGATTCGTCTTCGGTCACCGTGAGGTGCACGATCACGCCGTCCTGGGTGGCGGCCGGGCATCCGGTGCAGGTCTCCGGGGACTGGTTGGACAGGAAGTTGCCCAGCCCGTAGACGAGGAAATCCCCGCCGATTCGGGTGACCGGCTGCACGACGTGGGCATGGTGGCCGAGGATCAGGTCGACGTCGGGGGAGGCCAGCAGGCGGGGTCCGATGCCGGCCTGGAGTTCGTCGGGGTCGGTGCGGTAGTTGGTGCCCCAATGCAGCGACAGCAAGACGAAGTCCGCGCCCGCTGATCGCGCCCGCCGCGCCTCGTCGAGGATGGTCGCCTCGTCGATGACATTCGAGAGGTGGGACTCCTCGGTGTCCAGCTCCCCGTTGTTGAATCCGTAGGTGTACGAGAGGTGCGCGACGGTGGCGTCGCCCACCTCGATCAACGTGACCTCATCGCGGGCTTCCGGCGACAGGGCCATACCGGTATGGGCCACCTGTGCTCGCTCCAGGGCGCCGATCGTGCCCACGATGCCCTCGCGCCCGGCGTCGGTGGCGTGGTTCGACGCCAGCGAGCAGGTGTCGTAGCCGGCGTAGGAGATCGCTTCGGCCAGCTCCCTGGGCACCAGGAACGCGGGGAAGTAGGACAGGCGGGCGTTGTTGGGAGACATCGGGGTCTCCACATGGCACACGGCCAGGTCCGCGTCTCTGAGGATGGGAGCGACGCTTGAGAACATCTCCGAGAAGTCCCAGCCGTCAGAGGTGCGCGCCGCGTCCGCCACTGACTCGTGGATGAGCAGGTCGCCGGTGGCGGCGATGGTGAAGGATCCCGGCCCGGAGTCCAGCGTCGTGTTGGTGGGCGCCTCGGAGCCGACCGACGTGTCCCCGGTGGCCGTGTTGTCGGTCTCGGTTGGTGCGGATCTCTCAGGAGGAGCGGTGTCGGAGCTGACGGAGTCCTGCACGATCGACGCGACCGCGCCCGCTACCAGCAACGCGAACAGGACCCAGGCCACCTTTCGTTCCTTGGAAGCTGCACGGATTGGTGCGACTGCTTCGCGATCAGGCATCGTGATTCCCGCTCTTGTTCGCTGCGCTCACGGGCCGCTGGGCCCACGCTTCCCGCTCTTGTTCGCTGCGCTCACGGGCCGCTCTGGCCCACGCTTCCCGCTCTTGTTCGCTGCGCTCACGGGCCGCTCTGGCCCACGCTTCCCGCTCTTGTTCGCTGCGCTCACGGGCCGCTCTGGCCCACGGCCACGGTCGACGTCTCGTGGAACCTCTCATGATTCGCGGCCTATCCGCTCGGCCTCTTGGGCGATCGCGGTTCCATGGTTCTGCGGTCGACCTCAGGCCGTGCCGATGTCGGACCGGAGGCTTCGGCCGGCGGGCTGCTGGCCGGTGAAGCCGTCGGGGGAGCGCACGACCCGGCCCTCGACCACCACCCACTGGATGCCGGCGGACTCTTGGGCAGGGTTGGCGATCGTGGACCGGTCGGTGACGGTTGCGGGGTCGAACACCGTGATGTCGGCGTCTGCGCCGATACCGAGGCGACCCTTGCGTCGCAGCGCCGGGCAGCGGCGCTCCAGCAGGCGGGCCGGTTGGATCGTCATCTTGGCGAGGGCGGTGGGGAGGTCAAGAACGCCGCGCTCGCGCCCATAGTGACCGAGAACCCGGCTGAAGCATCCGGTGGACCGGGGATGGTTGTTGTGGGACCGGTCGAGGATGGCGTCGCTGCCGACCATCACGAAGTCGGCTTGCAGCGGCAGCTCCACGTCTTCGGGCGACATGGCGAACGCGGCCGTGAGGCTGTTCGCCGCGTAGGCGTCGGCGAACGTCTGCTCGGTCAGCCTCTCCGAGGTTCCCGCCACCTGAAGGTCTCCGTAGTCGATGCCGTACTTCTGCTGCCAGTCCTCGTAGCGAGCCGACTTGAGGTAAGTGGCCCAGAAGTCGTAGGGGTAGGTGCAGGCGGTCATGGTCAGCCCCTCGCGGATCGCTTCGCTGATGCGCCCGAGCGCCTCGGCCATCACGCCGGTGCCGCCGGTCGAGTTGATGTGCTCGACGTGGACGTGGGCGCCGGTCTCGCGGGCCGCCCGGACGAGCTCGCTGACGGCCTGGAGGTTGGTGCCGGGAGGCAGGTTGTCGGAGTAGCGGGCGTGAACGCACAGGGGCACGTCGAGGTCAGCGGCCACCGCGGCGTGGGCGAGCAGATCGTCCGAGGTGGTTCCCGGCGTGTACTCGGGCTGCATGTGAAGCCCGACGAACCCGTTGCGAAGGTCGGTGCGGGCATCGTCGAGCATGGCCTCCAGCGTGCTGGCGGATGCCGTGTCGTAGGGTTCGAGACCGTGCGCCTCGCGGACGAAGGCGTTGTCGTAGGCCCCGCCGAAATGCACCGGAGAGCTTCCGTCCGGATGGGCCGCGAACCACCTGTCGGCACGGTTGTCGAGGCCGTGCATACCCAGGTTCGTGGTCACGCCGTCGGCCAGTTTGTACCACTCGCCGTAGCCGTTGGGGCTGTACGACAGGATGTCGATGAATCCGGGCGACACCACCAGCCCGGTGGCGTCGATCGTGGTGGCCGCCTGGAGGGGGGCCGCGTCCGGATCGACCGAGATGGCCACGACGGTCGAGCCGCTGACGCCGATGCTCGCCACGGAGTCGAAGCCCGATGCCGGGTCGATCACGCGGCCGCCGACGATGGCGAGATCGAAGGGACCCTCAACCGGTTGTGCCGCCGGCTCGTCCAGTGCCGGGACTTCCGGCGGCTCCGTTGGCTGTCGTGGTTCGGAGACAACCGTCACCGGCGAGGTGGTCTGGGCATCCGCGGGTTCGGTCTGCGCAACAGGCTGCTGCTCGCTATCGGGGGTGGCGCCGGAGCCCAGCCGGCGGAGCACGGCAACGTTGGTGACGCCGAATCCCACCGCCAGCAGCAGGCGGCGACGGGCGATGGATCCGCCGCTCGGTTTCGGCCCACTCACGACGGGCCAGCATAACGGCGCGCCCCAGGGCCGCTTGTGAGCTCGATACCGGTATGGACGCGACCTGACGGCGACGCCCGAGTCGCCATAGGCACGTCACCGGGCGGCCCCCGCACGACCGTGCACCTCTCCGAGTGCGAGCGAGAGATCGTCCGACAAGGCATCGTCGACGCTTCCGTGCAGCCACTCCAGAGTGCTGGGAACGTCGGAGACGCGGCTCAGCACCCACCGGGCGAACGAGCCGTCGTCGAGCCAGCCCGCGACCTCCGGCGTCAGACCGGGGAGAATCGCTGGCGCCGTAGCCGGCAGTTCGGCGACTCTGCGGCGTAGCGACGACCACGAGTTCCTGTCGTGGAAGTCCTGTCTCAGATGGCGCGTCAGGCAAGGCGACAGCGGCTCGCCCGAGCCGTTGAGCGGGTAGAGCAGGGACAGGCGGTCCCAGCTCAGCGGTCGGCGGGTACGCATGTCGCCGTGCCGGTCGAGCAGCCCCGTCAGCCGATGCAGGAACACGCCGTCGGGGAACCAGACCGCGGGTGCAGGGCACGGCGGCGTGTCGCATCCCAGGGCGAGAAGGGCCCCGTCGAGCAGCGTCCCCGCAACCGCGGACAGTATCTCCACGCCTTCTCCGGGCTGTTCGCGGAACATGGCCAATGAGTCGCTCTGCCGATTTACCGACCATGCCAGCACGCCACTGCGTGCGGCGCCGTCGGGCCACACCGTGTTGCACTGCACGCTGGCCGCCACCGCGGCGGTGCCCGGTGGGCACGTCAGGCCGATCATGGCGAGCCCGCCGCCGGAGCGTCGATCGATCGTGGTCCTTGCTCTCGTCGCAGTGGCTGTCACGATGCTTCCGATGGTCTCGCCGAGGGCGGCCGTTGCCAGGTCAAAGAGCACCGGATCGCGGCCCGTGGCCTGCGCTTGTGCGCTTCCTGCCACCAGCGCGGCGCGGCCGGGATGCTCGCGCTGCACCACCCGGCCGTCGTCGAGTCGGGCAAAATACGGAACGAGCCGATGGTTGGGATGCATGGGACTGGGCCTTTCACCTTGCGGATGCAGGCGGCCCGTAGTCCCGGGCTGCGAGGAGAGCGTTCAGTGCTCGCCGAGAGTATGGGGAGCGGGTGTGACACCGCTCGGGAGGCACCGTCGTGGCGAGGGGCAGTCCCGGCTGTCGGGGCTGCGTTCAGCCAGTAATGCGGGGCCGAGCCGCAGGGAGCCGAGGCTCCCTGGCGTGGTTCAGGCGGAGTGCGCGGCTATCAGATCGTCCACCGAGCTCCAGCCGTCGAACAGCACGCTCACGCCCTGCTGTTGCACTACCGATCGGTTCCACGGCTGCGGCAGCAGCCACACAGGCTTGCTCGCCTCCACGAGACGCTTCACCCGGCGCGGCGCGTCGTCCACCCAGACATCGGCGGCAATCGCGACCGGATCATCGGTGAACACGATGTCGTCACCGCCTAGGCCGAGCTGCGGTTGACCGGTGAACCACTGGCGGGCGATCTCGCGGGTCTTGCTCTGATCGTCGGGATTGTCGCCCACCAAGTGGTCGCGCCGGGTTGCCGCGAGGACTCTGAAGCCAGCCGATTGCAGCCTCGTCACGCCGCCCTCGGCGCCTTCAACGAGCTTCAGCCGCCCCGACATCGGAGACAGCAGGAACTCGCGGATCGTGCCCGCGGGGTCGGTTACGCCCCATTCGGAGAGGTCCCAGGACACGTTCAGCGCCAGCTGTCGGTCGGCGACCGCGTGGCGGGCGGCTACATGGGCTCTCAGGCCTTTCACCCAGTTGGCGATGACTCCGTCCATGGTCACAGCCACAGTCGGAGCGCCGGAACTCGAATTGGAGGAAGCAGATGATGGGCGTGCCATGCGGGGGGAGTGTAACGACCCGAGCCCTTGCTCCATAGCGGTCGGAGCCCGTCGATTGCGCAGCCGGGGACGGTAGCCGATCTGGTGGTGATGGATGCCTCCCTGGGCTCGGTGTGCGACAGCGCCGTGGAGGCCATGGCCGCGGGGGAGTCCCGGTGTGGCCGTGGTGATCACCGACGGCTCAGTACGGGTGCGGGGCTCGCTGTGCACCCTGTTGGCGCGTCACGACGATGGGCTGCACAGTCAGCGGGGATTCGAGCACGAAGCCGCTAAGGAGCTGGCCATGACCGGAGTTGACACCGCGTTGCGAGACTCAGTCTTCGAGCTGATCGAAGCCGACCGGGAGCTGTTGGCAGAGACGTGCCTGGAGCTCGGCAACACCTACGGGCCCTGCGGCCATGAGCAGCCTGTCGCCGATGCGGTCAGCGCCTGGTATGGGCGCCACGGCATCGCTGCCCGCCAACAGCAGATCCTGCTCGACCGCTCGAACGTGGTGGCTGTGCTGCCGGGGTCGAAGCCGGGGGCTGCGAGCCTCATCTTCAACGCCCACCTCGATACCGAGATCAGCGGTCCCGACCACGCGAACCTCATGGAGTCGGGCGACCCCAACCTCGTGGGCGCCTGGCGGGAGGGCGACCGTATTCTCGGCCACACCGTGCTCAACGACCGGGACTGCATGTCGGTGTTCATGGTCATGGCCAGGGCACTGGCGGGAGCTGGTGCCCGCCTGGGCGGCGATGTGATCCTGACGTCCGCTGTGGGAGAGACCGGGATGGCGCCCGTGGACGAGTACCAGGGCCTCAGCTACGAGGGCAAGGGCTTCGGCACTCGCCATCTTGTCGACCACGGAGTGCGGGCCGTGGCCCGCTCGGTGGATCCCGCGGCCGAAGTGGAGTGCTACATGGCCAAGGCGGGCCGGGCCGGCACCGGGGTCGAGCCGCTGAGCGACGCGGTGGAAGAGGCCTACGGCGAGATCGTGGGGAGCGCAACGCCGCCGCCGCAGACAGCCCACACGTCCATGTGGCGCGACACCAACATCTTCAACGCGGTCGGCATCCCGTCGCTGACCTTCGGGCCGCCCCGGGGGTCGGCAGCAGTCTAGGGCACCGGCCATTTCGAGCTGGATGACCTCGTGGTCGCGGCCAAGGTCTACGCCGCGGTGGCCATGGACCTCTGCGCCTGAGGGCCCGGGCGGGTCGGCCGGGAGGATCGGGACGGCTCGACGCGCTGGCTAGTGCGCGAGTTCGTCGGAGTCCGGATCGTGAATGTGGAAGATCTTGCGCACCGGCTCGATGACCGTCCAATTCCACACTTCGCCCTTGCTGTTGTAGAATGTGTCGCCCGCGACGTACTCGTGAGCCTCGCCGTCCTCAGCGACCAGTCGGATCTTGCCTTCGAGCAGGGTGCAGATCTCATCACCGGGATAGGTGTATGCGAAGCTGCCCGGCGTGCAGGCCCACACGCCCGCCATCGTGCGCGTGCCGAAGCCGCCCACATCGAAGCGGCCCGATTGGATGGGATTGCCTTCCAGGGTCTTCGCGAACGGCAGTTCATCGAAGCCGGGCCACTCCTCGAGCCCGCCCTCGTCCTTCAGTTCCGTGTAGTCGAGCATTGCTACTCCTCCGTTTGGGGTGGTTGCACCAGCGCAACGTAGTTCTGCCCAATCGGGCGCGCCCTGCGGGCCGGTCGTTGGCGATCACGCGGCCGAGCCGGCGGTGGATCCGATCGGTCGGGCGGTGGCGGCGTCGAATCCGATGGCGTACTCGACGGGCAGGTCTTCCCGCAGCCAGGCGCCGCCGATGCGCAGGTCGAGCAGCGACCGGTCGACAGGGATTGCCGCCTCGGTGCTCTCGGCAGCGTCGAGGCGAACCTTGGCGAAGCCGACCAGGCGCTTGGGTGGGCGTTCGTGGGCCGAGTCGGTGACGCGGCCGTAGACTTGCACCACCGTAGAGCCGGAGCGTGTCCCGGTGTTGGCGACGGTGACGGTCACCCGGTCGCCCTCCAGTCGGGCCTGCTCAATCTGGAATGTCGTGTAGCCGAGGCCGTGGCCGAAGGGCAGGTGGGCATCGGTGCCGTTGGCGTCCAGGTGCCATTGGCCGTGCAGCAGTCCGTAGCGGGCCGTCTCGGCGTCACGGTCGAAGTCGACGAGGTCGGCCTCGTCGCGGGGGACGGCGAACGGCAGCCGGCCCCCGGGCTCGATCCGGCCGAAGAGGACGTCGGCGAGGGCGTGGCCGCCCTCCGATCCCGGGTACCACACCATGAGCGCCGCACTCACGGCGTCGATCCAGGGCATGACCACCGCGCTGCCGGCCATCACCGCCACCACCACCCGGTCGCAGACGGCGGCGGCATCGGCGATGATCTGCTCGTCGTCGGGATGCAGCCGCAGCGAGGAACGGTCTCCACCCTGTGACGAGCCCGCCACCGCGCCGCCACCGCCGAGGCCAGCTGCGATCGCCTCGAACTGGGCAGGATCGGTGAAGCCCAACTCGGGATGGTCCATGGGCGGGGCCAACTCCAGGAACACCGCGCCTCCGTCGCTGAGGTACTCGCCCTCGTCGTGGCGGGTGTAGCCGACTACCACCACCGCCAGGTCGGCGCCGGCGGCTACGGACGCGTCCCGCTGATGATGCGCAACCGACGCCCCTGAGGTCACCAGCGCGGCTTCGATACCGGCCAGCAGCGTGACCGGATCAGGCGTGTGGAGCACGTTGCTGGACCCGCCGTCGCCGAGGTTGGGCACGGCTGCGAGCGGACCGAGCACCGCGACCTTCGACAGCCCGGCCGGGTCGACGGGCAGGCATCCGTCGTTGCTCAGCAGCACCATCGACTCGGCGGCGGCCTCACGGGCCAGGGAGCGGTGCTCGGCGCAGCCGATGACCGACCGGTCACCGTTGGCGCCGAAAACCGGAGAGAACCGGAGAAGCGTGGCCACGGTCTCGGCCACCCTTGTGTCCACGTCGGCGATATCGAGCTCGCCGGAGGCCACAGCCTCCGGGAGAGCCTGGGCTCGCTGCTGACGGAAGGGCATCTCGATGTTGCAACCGGCCTGCACCGATGCGACCGGGTCCCGCAGGCCCATGATGAAGTCGGTGACGACCAGGCCGTCCCAGCCCCATTCGTCTCTCAGAACCTCGGTGAGCAGCGGGCGGCTGTCGCCGCACCAGTGGCCGTTGAGCGAGTTGTAGGCGCTCATCGCCGCGGCCACGCCGTCTGCGGCCACCCGCTTGAAATGGGGGAGGTACACCTCGTGCAGGGCCCGCTCGTCTGCGATGACGTCCACCTGGAAGCGGGCGTTCTCCATCGAGTTGCAGGCGAAGTGCTTCATGCAGGCCATCACGTGGCGTTGCAGCCCCCGGGTGAGTGCTGCCGCCATCTCGCCCACATGGCAGGGGTCTTCACCGTAGGTCTCCTGGGCCCGGCCCCAGGCCGGGTGGCGCAGCAGGTTCATGCACACGGCCCCGGTGAAGGTGGCGCCGGACGCCCTCAGCTCCGCGCCGATGGCTTCGCCGATGCGCTCCTCCAGGCCGGGGTCGAAGGACGCTCCTCGGGCCATCGACACCGGGAACGTGGTGGACGGCCCCAGCACGCAGCCCCGGGGGCCGTCGGCGAAGTTGAGCCCGGGAACGCCCAAGCGCTCGACGCGGGCTGCGGGCCATCCGTGGGCGTGGTAGCCGCCGCCCATCAGGTCGGCGATGCCGGGCCAGAACGGCTGCTCGCCGTCGAGGCACCCCAGCTTCTCTTCCAGGGTCATCATCGCCACCAGCCGGTCGGCCTCGGCCCGGGCGTCGGCCCCCGCAGCCACCCGCTCGGCGGCATCGTCGAACGAGGTCATGTCGGGGAGGCTAGGCCCGCCCCTGCCCGGAACTGGCCGGCGTTCTGCTCGGCAGGCGCGCCTTTTGCTGCCAGTTTGTTGCGTGGAGTTCGGAGTGTTCGGGGACTGGCCGGCGTTCTGCTCGGTATGAGCGTATTTTGCTGCCAGTTCGTCCGGGTCAGCGCTGGTCGAAGGCGACCTTGATCGCGCCGGAGGCGGCCTGGTCGGCAAGGAGGTCGAAGGCGCCCCGCCAGTCCTCGAGCGGACGGAGGTGGGTGAGCATCGGGGTGACATCCACCCGGCCGTCGAGCACCAGGTCGAGATAGTGGGCGATGGCGTGCTGGCGATGGCCGTCGACCTCCTCGATCCCGAAGGCGTTGGATCCCACCCAGGAGACCTCCTTGAAATAGAGCGGCGTCCACTCCCACGGGGTGGAGCCGTGCACCCCGGACTTGACGATGGTGCCCCGGGCCTTGACCAGCCGGCAGGCGACCTCGAGCGTGTCCCGGTGGCTGACCGTGTCGTACACGACGTCGATCCCGCCCGGATAGGCCATGGGCAGCCCGTGGGTGCCTTGGAGTACGCCGCCCGACCAAGCGGCTGCCTCCTCGATCAGTGCGTCGACCGGTTCGTGGGCGAACACCCTGTGGGCGCCGAGCGTCACGGCCAGGTCGGCTTGGACCTCGAAGCGGGCCACCACGCCGATCTCGGTGTCGGGGTGCAGCGCCCGCAGCGCGGCCACCGCGGTCGAGCCGAGCGCGCCCGCGCCGTAGACCAGCACCCGGCCGCCAGGTGGCGGGGGGTGACGCACGACGGAGTGCAGCGACACCGAGAACGGGTCGGCCAGCACGGCGGCCTCGTCGCTGACGGCGTCGGGGACGGCGAACAGCATCGAGTCGTGGGCCGGCATGAGCGCGGCGAACCCACCGGTGGCATCGGCCGAGGTGCCCGAGTGGATGCCCGGTGCGATCGGGGGAGCGAGGAAGTTCCAGCACAGCGACAGGTCGCCTGCCTCGCAGGCGGGGCATACCGGCGACACGCCCCGGGGCCCACACGACAGCCACGGATTGGGCACCACCCGCTGCCCGACCTCCAGCCCCTCGGCCTCGGGACCCAGCGCGACGACCTCGCCCACCACTTCGTGGCCCAGCACCTGCGGGAACGACACGAAGTCGATCATCGGGTTGATGGTGCTGTCAGGGTCGTCCTCGCTGAAGTCAAAGAATACCTGCTTGGAGTCGCTGCCGCAGATGCCGGTCAGTAGCGGACGCAACACCACCCAGTCGGGCAGCAGGAACCCAGGGTCGGGAATTTCCTGCAGCGCCATCGGCGTAGCCGCCAGCGCCCGCTGTAAGCGGTTGGCTCCCTCGGGCGCATCCACCGGCTCGGGCTCCACACCGAACATCAACGCCCGCACAACCCCGACAGTAACCGGACGGCAACCGCGCCGAGCCTCCAGCAGCCTGGTGTCGATCCGGACAACGATGTTAGTTAGTGAACTAAACTGATATGGCGGCTTGTAATGTATAGTGTGCTATAGTTGAATACAGCCGCCGTCCGGTGGCCTTGGAGCAGCCGTCCGAGGCGTCCCCGCATCTGCATCCGCCGACGGAAGGGCACCGAAGATGGCTCTCACCCACGCCCAGCGCACCTCGATGTTCAACACGTTGGCACAAGTCATGGGACAAGACGATGCTGAGACTCTGATGCAGCACCTGCCGCCCAGCGGCTGGGACAACGTCGCCACCAAGGAAGACCTGCGTGCCGGGTTCGCCGAGATACACGCGGCCGTCGCCGGTGGCTTGGCCCAAGCCGCGGTCGAGCGGGTCGAGATCATCAAGGCGGTGTCCGGTGGCCTGGCCCAAGCCGCGGTCGAGCGGGTCGAGATCATCAAGACGGTGTCCGGTGGCCTGGCCCAAGCCGCGGTCGAACGGGCTGAGATCAAGGTCCAGGTCGCCGCCGAGTTTGCTCAGGTCAAGGAGGCCGTCGCCGGTGGCTTGGCCCAAGCGGCGGTCGAGCGGGTCGAGATCATCAAGGCGGTGTCCGGTGGCCTGGCCCAAGCCGCGGTCGAGCGGGCTGAGATCATCAAGACGGTGTCCGGTGGCCTGGCCCAAGCCGCGGTCGAACGGGCTGAGATCAAGGTCCAGGTCGCCGCCGAGTTTGCTCAGGTCAAGGAGGCTGTTGCCTCCGGCCTCGCCCAGGCCGCCACCGAACGAGCCGAGATCATCAGGAGGCAGGCGTGGCACCTTTACATCGTGGTGTCGACCGTCGTGGTGGCCAGCATCTCCATCTGGATCGCCCTGCTCACCCAGCCCGGCTCGGGAGGCTGAGCACCGCTAGGAGACTGCTGAGTAATGCCGATTTCGGCCAACCCACAAGCCTCTGACCTGGGGTTTTATGATCACGAAACTAGCAATTTGTGACTTACTCAGCAGTCTCCTAGGTGAACGAGACGCGCGAGTAGGTCGTGGTGACGCGGCATAAGGTGCCCATCGCTCGGATCAGCCCGCCTGAACTTGAGCGGTCCGTCCCCTTCTTCGGGCGGTGCGCGGGAGAGTTGAAGATCCTCGGCGACATCACAGGGCCAGTGTTCGATCCCGAGGAGTTCGACCTGGAAGCTCGGCCTGAGCGGGTTCTCGACCCTGAGGGCTATGGGCCGCGGCTGGGTTCCGGCGACATCGCCAACACCTACTACAGCGACGAAGAGTTCCTGGCCGCCCTCGACGCGCCCCGAAGCCGTGCCGACAGCAGTTCACTGCCGTAAGCGCCCCCGTGCCCACGCACGACGAGACCACGGCGTTTGAGCGAGACCGGAACAGGCTGACAGCAGCGCAGGCCGAGCGCTTCAAGGCACGGCTCGCGGACTTCATCGCCGACCTGAAGGAAATGGAGGCAGGCCAGCGCAGTTGGTTCCGCTAGGAGGCGGTGCCGCCCATCGAGGCGATGCGGTGGCTGCTTCGTGGAGCCCATCGGGCGCAGCGGCTATGGCGGGATGGTCCTCCATTGCCATTCGGGCAGGATCGGGGGCAGGTCGCGGTCGCCGGTATCGGTGGGAGGCGGTGATTCGCCGTCGTCGTCGGCCCAGCGTCGGCCGTACTGGTCTGGAAGCGCGCCCCAACCCCAGTACACCGCGGGCCTTTTTGGCTCGAGTCCGTAGACCTCCTCGGGGTCGATCCGCTTGTCGCCCACGGCGCACAGGTGCTGCCAGTCGTCTCCGAAGTCGAACGTGTAGGCGAACTGCTCGCCCGGACGCAGCCTTGAGAGCTTGGCTGTGTTGATGTCGATGCTGTCGTCGGACATGTCGAAGAACGGGTCCACATCGGCGATGGTCGTGGCGTCTAGAGCGTGAACCTGCTCAGGTGGGCGTGGTCCCAGCGAGCGAATCCGTGGTTGATCGCCGTGGCGAGCGCCGCGAAGGTGTGGGAGCGCGAGGCGACGAAGATGCGGCCCGGGCGCGGCCAGAATCGCAGCCCTTGCCCGGAGACGAGCTCAACCGTGATCGACAGCCAGGTTCGTGTCATAGGCCCATCTTGGCAGACGAGGCCAGCTGTGACTGCCATACCGGGCCGCGAAGTCTCGTCTCCATGACGATGCGCTGCCCGTCCCACGAGCCGAGCACGACCTCGCGTGGCGCGCCCCGCCCGGACCCTCGGCTCTACACTCACCGCGATGTCCGATAACAAGTTGCCGTCATCTGAGCAGGGTGTGAGTGTGAGGGTGCGACCCAACGGCCCGTATGTCGTGTCGGGGTCGGTGCCGTTGAGGGTGATGCGGCCGATCATGTCCGAGCACGGCGAGCCGCTGGCGTGGCGAGCCGAGGAGGTGAGCGACCGGGGTCCGGCGTATGCGCTGTGCCGCTGCGGCGAGTCGTCGCGCAAGCCCTACTGCGACGGGTCGCATGCCGAGCGGGGCTTCGACGGGACCGAGGCGGCGCCCACCGACACCTTCGAGCAGCGCTGCGCCAGCCTGGGCGGGGTGGGCATCGAGGTGTCCGACGACCGTGCCATCTGCGTGCATGCGGGGTTCTGCGGCAACCGGGTGTCGAACATCTGGAAGATGGCCTCCGAGACCGGCGACACGGTGGTGCGGGGCCAGGTGATGGCCATGGTGGAGCGGTGCCCGTCGGGCGCGCTGGCCTACGCCGTGGACGGCACAGACATTGAGCCGGCTCTGCCCATGGAGATAGCGGTGATCCCCGACGGGCCGCTGTGGCTCACCGGGGGCATCCCGGTGCAGCGCTCGGACGGTGAGCCGTCCGAGACCCGCAACCGGGTGACGCTGTGCCGCTGCGGCCACTCGGCATCCAAGCCGCTGTGCGACGGCTCCCACAAGGAGGCCGGCTTCACCGGCTGACCGGGACTCCGCTCCCCCTAGCGGAAGTCTCGGCTGGGGAGAGTGGCGGGCAGGGCCAGAGGAGCCAGGTGCTCGGCGATGATGTTGGCGACGCCCTCGTGGCTCTCCAAGCGGCCCCGCACCATCAGCGCCCGCGACATCAGGGCAGTCCTGCGGAACCGGGCCTGGCAGCCCCTTGACACGATCACGTTGATCAGGCCCGTCTCGTCCTCCAGGTTGATGAACATTGTGCCCCCGGCGGTGGCCGGGCGCTGGCGGTGCGTCACCGTGCCCGCCACCCGTATGCGGCCCGGCGGGCAGTTCAACAGGTCCTTCGCGGGCACCACGCCTGCGGCGTCAAGCTCGGCCCGGTGGAATCGGGTGGGATGGCCGTCGGGCGCCACGCCGGTGGCCCACAGATCGGCCGCCGACTGCTCCTGGGGCGACATGGGCCGCAGCTCCGGCACCCTCGTCCCCGTCACCGCGGGCAGGCGGTCGGCGTCCGACTGCGCCACCGCACCGGCCGCCCACAGGGCCTCCCGGCGATCCAGACCCAGGGAGTCGAATGCTCCAGCGGCGGCCAGCGCCTCCAGCGCCGGCAGGTTCAGCGGCGGCAGCGGTGAGACTTTCTTGCGCAGTCGCCCGCCCGGCGGCTGATGCCCGTTGGCCGGCTGTCCAGCGTCCTTCTTGTGCAGTCGCCCGTCCGCTGGCCGTTGTCCGTTCGTGGCCTGTCCGGCTTCCTCAGCCGGCCCGTCCGCAATCCTTCGCTCCGACATGGTCCGCACCAGGTGCTCCATCGACTCGTACGGGGCCCCCTCGGCCATGGCCGCAGCCAACTCTGAACCCACGCCCCGCACCGACGACAGGCCCAAGCGCACCGCGGCCCCGCCCGCAGACCTCTCGCACGGCTCCAGCACAGCCGCATCGGCCGACAGGTTGATATCGGGACCGTGCACCACCACGTCGTGGCGGCGGGCGTCCTGGCACAGCGAGTGCGGCGAGTAGAAGCCCATCGGCTGGGCGTTCAGCAGAGCCGCGCAGAACGCGGCCGGATAGTGCAGCTTGAGCCACGCCGAGGCGTATACCAGGTAGGCGAACGACACCGAGTGGCTTTCGGGGAACCCGTAAGTGGCGAAGGCCACCATCTTGTGCCAGATCTGCTCGGCGATCTCGGCGCCGATGCCGCGGGTGGCCGTGCCGGCCAAGAACCGGCCCCGCAGCCGCTGCATGCGCTCCACCGAGCGTTTGGCCCCCATGGCCCGGCGCAGCTCGTCGGACTCCGCGGGGGTGAACCCGGCCACGTCGATAGCCATCTGCATGAGCTGCTCCTGGAACAGCGGCACCCCCAGCGTCTTGGCCAGCGAGCGTTCCAGCAGCGGATGCAGGTAGGTGACCGGCTCGACTCCGTTGCGGCGCCGGATGTAGGGGTGGACCGACTCGCCCTGGATCGGCCCGGGCCGGATCAGGGCCACCTCCACCACCAGGTCGTAGAAGCAGCGGGGCCGCAGCCGGGGCAGGGTGGCCATCTGCGCCCTCGACTCCACCTGGAACACGCCCACCGAGTCGGCCTCGCACAGCATGTCGTACACGGCCGGATCCTGGGGCAGCGCGGCCAGGTCGATGCGCTCGCCGTGGGCTGAGTCCACCAGGTCCACCGCGTAGTGCAGCGCGGAGAGCATCCCCAGCCCCAGCAGGTCGAACTTCACCAGCCCCACCGCCGCGCAGTCGTCCTTGTCCCATTGCAGCACCGACCGGTCGGCCATCGACGCCCACTCCACCGGGCACACCTCGGCGATGGGCCGGTCGCAGATCACCATCCCGCCCGAGTGGATGCCCAGATGCCGGGGACCTCCCTCGGCCGCGGCTGCCAGGCCCAGCACGTCGGCGGGGATGCTGTCGGCGTCATCGCCATGCGGGGCCGTCGGCCCATGGCCTCTGGCGCCTGAGCGCCGGCCCGCGCCGCCGCCGGTGTTGTGAGCGGCGGTGTTGGAGTTGTCGACCAGCTCGCCCAGGCCCCCGTAACGGTCCAGCGACTTGGCCCAGGCGTCCTGGCGGGAGGGGGGATGGCCCAGCGCCTTGGCCATGTCCCGCACCGCCGAGCGGCCCCGGTAGGCGATCACGTTGGCCACCTGGGCGGTGCGGTCCCGGCCGTAGCGCCCGTACACGTACTGGATCACCTCCTCGCGCCGGTCGCTCTCGATGTCGATGTCTATGTCGGGCGGGCCGTCCCGCTCGGGCGACAGGAACCGCTCGAACAGCAGCCCCAGCGCGACGGAGTCCACGTTGGTGATGCCCAGCACGTAGCACACCGCCGAGTTGGCGGCCGACCCCCGGCCCTGGCAGTAGATGTCGCGGCTGCGGCAGAACGATGTGATGTCCCACACCACCAGGAAGTAGCCCGGAAACCCGAGCCGCTCGATCATGTCCAGCTCGTGGCTGATCTGGCGCCAGGCGCCCGGCACCCGCTCAGCCTCCGGGGGGCCGTAACGGGCCAGGGCGCCCTCGGTGGTGAGACGGCGCAGGTAGGCAGCCTCGTCGAGACCTTCGGGGCACGGGTACGGCGGCAGCTCCGGCGCCACCAGCGACAGGCTGAACGCGCACTGTTGCCCCAGCCGGGCCGCAGCCTCCACCACGCCGGGATAGCGGGCGAAGCGCCGGGCCTGCTCGGCGCCCGAGCGCAGGTGGGCCCCGCCCCAGGCACCGAGCCAGCCGTCGTGGTCCTCGAGGCTGCGCCGGTCTCCGACCGCGGCCAGGGCGTCGGCCAGGCGCCGGTCGGCGGGCGTGGCGTAGCGCACCGCGTTGGCGCACACCGGCTGCACTCGGTGCCGCACCCCGAGCTCGGCCAGGGCGTCGTTGCGGTGGCTGTCCAGCGGATCGCCGTGATCCCACAGCTCCACGAACACGTTGCCGGCGCCGGCCGCATCGATCAGCCGATCGAGCTCGCCGGCCGCGGCCCTCGGTCCGTGCTCGACCAGCGCCGAGGGCACCGCACCGCCGTGTGCGCCGGTAAGGATCGCCCACCGGTCTCGGTTCACGGCGGCGGCCTCGAGGAACTCTGCACTCGACAGCCTGGGCTCGCCCTTGCGCCCGGCCATGTGAGCGCCCGTGATCAGCGTCCCCAGCGCGGCGTATCCCGAAGCGTCGCGGGCCAGCACCACAAGCCGCGAGGGCACCCGAGCGTGCCCGGGGGTGCGGCCGGAGTCGGGTGGGGGCGACGGGTTGGGCGAGTGTGCCCCCCCGGGGGTGCGGGTCGGGCCGGATCGCCTGGCCGGTGCGGGCAGGTCGAGGGTGAGCTCTGCGCCGAACACCGTGGGCAGGCCGGCCTCCTCGGCGGCCTCGGCGAAGCGCACCACCCCGTAGAAGCCGTCCCGATCGGTCAGGGCCAAGGCGTCGAGCTCGAGCCGGACGGCCTCGGCCACCAGCTCCTCGGGATTCGACGAGCCGTCCATGAAGCTGAACCGCGAGCGGGCGTGCAGCTCCGCGTACGGCATCCGCAGAACTCCGGATCCCCCGGCGGCGCGGCGGCTGGAGAGACCCCTGGCCACTCCTGCTCCGTTGGAGGGCGGGTCGGGACGGTGAGGGCTCGGGCGGCTCGCTCCGCCCGGCCGGGGCGGTGCGTTCGCCCGGTCCGACAGGCGGCGTTCCAGCTCCCGCCAGGGGATGATCGGATTGTCGAACCCCATCCCCCGACTCTAGTAGAATCGAACATATGTTCGCTAGAAGCCGTTGGAGTTCTGTCCGGATCGGGTGGTGACGCGGGCGGAGACGGCGACGCTTCTGGTTCGGGCGCTGAACCGGCAAGGATCGACCCGGCCGCTCCGGTGCAAGGGCTACACCTCTTGGAACTCGTTCCAGATGAGGCCCAGTTGGTTGATGGCGGAACGCAAGGTCCCGATCTTCAGCTCACGCCCGCCCCAGTCCGGCAGTACGGCGCCCCTTTGAGTTTGGGGATTGAACCATTTTCTGTGAGACCCGCCGCCTCTCCGGGCTATCTCGTGACATCCGAGCTTCGACAGCCGTCGAGCCGCATCCCTGTATTTCACGGAATGGCGACGAGGGCCTCAACCGATACTGGGCCGTTCGTGTCGTCCAAGCAGATGCTCGACGGCAACGGGTGCCCCCTGTCCTCATAGATCTCCATGACTGCGGCAAAGGCATCTTCGGCGTTGGCTAGGGCTTCGGATACCGTTTCGCCCTCAGTGATCAATTCCGGCAGCAGCGGTGAGGTAACGGTGTAGCCCCCTTCAGGCTGTGGGTCCAAGACCAGGGGTATTCTGGCGATCACCGGTCACCTCCAAGCGCCTTATCTGTTCCACCTTCACACCATCGGGCACTGCGAGTGTACTCGGCACCGGAGGTTCACCTTGCGAGGCATCAGAGCTCAAGCGATCGATACTGAGGGGTCTCCGGTCAGTCGTAGGTGGCCTCGCGCTGCCAGCGGCCGGACTCCAGCACGCAAAGGTGGGCGGAGCCGTCGTCGAGGATCAGTTGGAACCGTGCTTGGCGCCGACGGGCGGACCGACGCCACCAGCGCTCGTCAAGAGGCCACGGACCGGCCCAGGCGACAACAGACCGGCTGCGGCCCGTCGAGTCTGTGAGCTGTAGGGGCGGCGCGCTCACTTCGCCCCGCCCGCTGACGGTGACGGTGTTGCCCTCGCGATCGGTGACCGTGATCGGCTCGGGCCTGTCCAGCACCACGGCGGGCTGAGGCGGCGGCAGCCGTCCCGGCCACGGAGCGTCGGCTGGTTCGACCTTCTTGCCGGCCTTGACCCTCCTGGCCCTTGTGGCCCTTGTGGCCGCGGTCCCGGCGGTCTTGGCCGACTCTCGCTCCCTGCCCTCGCCCCTTTCGACAGTGGTCGTTGAAGGATCCTGTGCAGGGCCGGCATCGGCCTCGGCGGCGTGCAGCGGCACCCGGCGGCCGGTGTCGGCCGGGCGGCGTCCGCCGGCCAGGCGGGGCACGGTCACCGCCTCGGGGCCCAAGAGTCCCTGCACCCGGGCCAGTGCCTTGGCAGCCCGCTCGTCGGCCTCGCTCCTCGCGCCCCACATACCCAGCTGGCGGCCGTCGGCGGGAGCCACCACGCAGGGCGTGAGCCGTATGAGCGTGACCGGGCCGGTGGGACGCTCCGGCGACCGGTACCAGCCCTCGAGCTGCCAGCGCACCCGGTCGACGACGGCGGCCGCATTGAAGCGGAGCTCGTGGCGCCAGCGGCGGCGGCTGGCGTGACCGCTGTCGGACTCCGCGGTGATGTCGATGCTCACGCAGTCCAGGCCGTCGCGGGACAGCCCGGCCACCATGGCGTCGGCCAGCGAGCGGGCCATGAAGGCCACAGTCTCGATCCGGTCGGCGGGCGGGTCGATCTCGGCCTCGGCACCTGCGTCTTCACCGGCGGCCTCGGCCTGCAGCGGGCGGTCGTCGAGCCCGCAGGCCAGCCGGTGGGCCAGCAGTCCCGGCCAGCCGAAGCGCCCCAGCACATCGGCCTCGCTCAGCGCGGCCAGATCGCCCAGCGTCCGGATTCCCAGCCGCCACAGAACGTCGAGCAGAGCTTCTGTGGCCTTCTCGTCAGAGTGCAGCGGCGAGACCGGATCGGACAGGGAGATCAAGGGCAGGCCGGACAGGAACGGCCGGCCCTGCCGGGGCGGCACCACCAGCACAGCCGTGGAGACAGAATGCCCGGAACCTCTCCACTCGGTGGCGGGCGCCCCAGCGGCTGAAGTCTTGGGCGCCCGTGAAGCCGCTTTGGCCGCGAGACCCGCAGCGAAGAGGCCGTCGGCCACGCCCACCCCGGCTCTCGACGCTGACGGCGTCGCGTCGGCAACAGCCCTGACGACGAGCTCGGCCAGGGCTCGCTCGCCGCCGAAGTAGCGCGACGGACCCCTCGCCCCGAAAGCATGCAATCCGGGCCGCAGCGCCTCTGACAGGGGAGTGAACTGCTCCAGCGCTGTGGCCACTAGTTCGCCGTCGCGAACGTCGGAGTCTCCGAGGTTCACGACCATCATCCGCTCGGGCGGTGCCGAGGTCGCAGCTTCCATCAGTCCGGTCACCGGGCCACTGCCATCCGCGCGGGTGGTGCCTGGGGGCGCTCCATCGGCCCAGTCACCGGTTCGCCCCCATCCGCACGGGCGGTACCGGGGTCTTTGCTCCCATAGGCCCGGTCGCAGCCACCACCATCCGCATGGGGGGTGGCTGAGGTTGCGGAGGAGAAGGTGCGGGCGCCATCGGCGGTGTCGAGCGGCGGGTCAGCCCGCTCGGCGTTCCCCGACGTCTTCGAAGCCGTCTCGGAAAGCAGGGGCCTGGCCGGGCTCCGCGCAGGCCACCTGACCCTTCTCCGAGGGCAGCCACATCAGCGTCCGGCGGGGCCGGGACGCTGCGCCCCGGCCTCCGACGGTCACCTCGGCCTGACGGGCCAGCAGTCGCCCGTGCCCGTCGTCGATGCCCGTCCAGAGCGTCCGCTCGATCATCATGCGCAACCCGGGCTGGAGACCATCGGCGATGTCTCCGGAGGCGTCGCCGCCGAGGGCGCAGATCAGCGAGGTGCCGTGCTCGCGTATCCGGGCCAGCAGCCGTCGCGCCGTCGCACCCCCCACCCGGATCCCAGGTCCCAGCAACACGAGGTCGAAGCCGCCCGTCACCGCGCCCAGCACGTCGGCCGCGGTGCTCCTGTCCCGCCCCCGCTCGGACAGGTCGATCAGCGCCCAGCGCTCCAGGTCGACGCCCCTCTCGGCCAGCGCGGCCACCCCCAGGTCGATCATCCCCACCGCCGCCACCCAACTGCCTCGCCGGGAGGCCTCGGCCGCCAGCGCCACAGCCAGCGTCACCGAGCCGTGGCCGCCGACCGCGACGACGGTGCCTCGCCGGATGCTTCCCTCCGGCAGGAGCGTCTCCAGCGCCTCCCCCACCGGAAGCCGCCGCTCATGGGCCGCCCCGGCGGGCGCGTGGAGCCGGTCCGGAAGTGCCCGAGCCGTCTCTGGAGCCGCCATCGGCCCATAATACAAACATATGTTCGCTTTATGCCAGTGCGGCCCGCAGGGCTGGACACCGCGCGGCCTCGACGTCCACGTCGTGTTGGACAACCTCTCCGCGCACAAGTCCCATCAACTAGAACGGTTGACAGCCGCCATCGACCCAGGGCTGGTTAAGCCACGGGTAACGGGTGGGAGACACCGAGAGAGGCGCGACGGGAAGGGGCCGCAGGTATAGGGCCTCCGACCAACTCCAACACCTGCGCCAAGAAATGCGGCGGGCCTTTCCCAAGCCTCCCGATCCGAACCCCTACGGAGATGTGGACCTGCAACTGTCTTTGGATCAGCCGGCGATGAGTTCGGCGTAGCGGGTACGCCAAGCCAAGGCACGGCCCCGCTCGGTGTCGGGGTGATGCGTTGGTCGTCGAATCCCCCAGGTGGGTTGACGTGATTGCGCTGAGGTGTAGGCTCCAGCCGAAGGGCATGGTGGTGGTTGCACGCCACGGCGGGTTGGCAGCCATGAGGTACCCGGGAAGGCGAGCTGGACTCGCCGTGATGCAAACCTGCAACTAGCGTGGCGCAGGGGGTTACAGTCCTTCACGACCGCTTCATTAGCCACGCGGGAGGCTTTAGTGGCAACACGCACAACCTCGACATGACAGCGCGTTTCAAGATGGGTGCTCTACCCGAGTATGAGCGTCCACCTGTGACCGAGGTGGCTCTGACGGTCCAGTTGGACGACGACATCGGGTTCCGGTCCCTCGACTTGGCCGGGGTCGCCGCCTGCTGGGCAGAAGAACTTCCTGACGTGCAGGAGCGGGATCGGCTGCCGAGACTCGGCGCTGACCCCGATGAGCTTGAGATGACGCTCGACCTCGCCGAGACGCGCTACGCCCCACGACTGTGGCTTCAGAACGAGCCAGGGGATCATGTGCTGCAACTTCAGCAGGACCGCATCGCGGTGAACTGGTCCAAGAGCGAAGCCGACGACGACTATCCTCGCTACGAGACAATCAAGGCGTTTCTGGTTGAGGCCTGGCGGCGACTCGAGGCCAAACTCAACGATCTCGGGCTAACGATGCCACCTCCGAGTGTGTGCCAAGTGATGTACGTCAACGAACTCGGTGCGAGCCAGGGGTGGAAATCAAGCGCGGACACAGCGAGGCTAATCTCGCCGTGGGGTGGATCCATGAGCGACAACTTCCTGCCAGCCGACCGTCACGAGGGCTTGCTCATGCATTTTCACCTTCCTGGCGACCAAGGCTGGATGAACATCAACGGACGGACCGCAGATCTAGATGATCGGATCTTCGTATTGACGCTGGTGTCCGAGGGATGGCCACCGTCGCCCGATCTTGATGGAGTCTTGGGATTCATGGATCTCGCCCACGAATGGATCGTTAAGGCATTCACGTCCGTAACCACTGAAGAGGCACATCGAGAATGGGGGCTCGTCCGATGACGGCAACCGATCCAACGCTCACTCAACGTGAAGACTGTAGTAGGCACGGCGATTGGGACTATCGTTGGCAAGAGGCCAACGTGATCCCGCTGATTCGCGATGCTTCAGTTCGAGCGGTTTATCGAACCGGCTCGGTTCGGGCCGAATCGATCCGTCCTATCGAGGCGTCTACTTTCAGGGCGGAGAACATCACCTTTGAGGTCACACGCCGATTGGTTGAGCAGCCATGGTTCGACGATGTACTGGCTACAGTCCGCGAATTGCTGGCTCTCGGCAGGAACTGGGACGGATCCAACGAACAAGCAATCCACCCCAAGGCGATCAAGCGAGCCATGCACATCTTGAGAACTGTGGGCGAAGAAGGCCCAAGACCAGATCTCGTACCGCTGCCCAACGGCAGCGTGCAACTCGAATGGGTCTATCGCAATCAAGAGGTCAAGATCGAGAGTCCTCCCTTCGGGTTGGTATCGATCTATATCTGTGACCCACTTGTCGGAAAGATTGAGGTTCGAGCTGGCAATCAATCTAGGATCTGGCACGAACTCAAGGATCGCCTTGCGATCGGAACCGTAGACGTCAAGCGATGGGCCAAGGCTGCGATCGAACGTGCTGTGGTTGAGGATCCTAATGAAGAGCGTTCATATTACATCGCGACAGTAGCTGGTTGTCCGGGAGCTTGGGCATCTGGTGACAGTCTCGATGCCGCTCTGGCTGAACTGGAATCAGTCATGTTCGGATGGGCCCACTTGAAACTGCGAGACGGCGACTCGGATATCCCGCCTATGGGAGGTATCGATCTCGTAAACACCACATGAGCCAGCGGCTCACCCCAATCAAGCGGCGTGAGCTCATCAAGCGGTTCAATCGTCTTGGCTGGCAGGGCCCCTTCCCCGGCGGGAACCACCAGTACATGAAGAAGCAGGGCCGCAAGGTCCCTATCCCGAGTCACCCAGAGGTCGATGCAGGGCAGTTGCGCGACATAATGAGAGAAGCTGACATATCACGCGACGAATGGTTGGCTGCCGCCAGTGGTCCGTCGCTGAAATAGTTGGGGCGGCTAGTGTGGGGGTACGCCTCGCGATCATCAGTCGGACCAGATCCAAGGTGGGGTCTTAGATGCCTGAGCAGGCAGCTAGACTAGAGGCAAAAGTTATGCTCCCACCTGTCTTTAGAATTCCTATTGAGATAAAGACCCAAGACTAGCAACCGCCGTCCACCCACCCCGTGATTATGCCCCTAGTGTCGCCGATACCGATATCATAACAGTAGCCTCCAAAGGAATAGCGTAGCTGATTGATGACGGCCACTTGCGAACCACCGTCTTCTATCCTGAGAACCGCGGCCCAGATGGCTTGGTGGTCGGGCTTGCCCTGGCTGTCATAGAAAGTGTCATAGAACCATTGGGGCATTTGCTCCTTGATGAAAATCTGATGGACGACCTTGACTGCCTCGACGGTGATTTTGTCGGGGACCATCGGACATCTGCTCCAGTTGGTGGCGGTCGGGTGACGACCGAAAATCGTAGTCGAGACGGTTTCGGCATAAAGCTCATGAGGCCTACAATCCCGCCTGTCACCGCCTTGGCTGATTTCAGAAAAGTAGATATGGCCGGCGGCAATTGGGGCCGGATTGGCGACGATTCGATTCGAGTTGGTGTAGACGTGGGCTAATTCATGAATATGGGTGCTATTGTATACCGGCGATAGATGGTCCGGGCCGGCGGTTATGGCGACAGCCATACTCCGCTGCATGATGTCGCCTTCATCTGCGCGGTTGCCGTAGTAGGTTGCCGTGCCGTACCCTTCCCTGAGCAGGTAGCTGAAGTCAAACCGGTTGGTGTGGTTCCAGACATCCCTGAGCCAAGGCTGCCTGTCTTCGTATTGCTCGATGATGTTCTCTTTAATATAGCGGCTGAAATCATTCTCTTGGGTGATGAAAGCCTCGGTGTCGTTCGAAATTAGTACCAGGGGCGGGACTGCCGATTGAGCGCCGACGGCCTCTTCGCCGCGGACCGTTCCGGCACTCTCGGTGCCGCCGATGGTGCCGTCGTTGATGGTTTTGAGCAGCACCATCATGTCGCCGCGGGTGAAGTCGGCTGACTCTTCGGCTTGGAGGATCTCGTCGTAGTAGCGTTCCATGAACACCACCGCGTGGCGTTTGCTGAGGGGCCGCTGCGGTTTGAACGTGCCGTCGGTGTAACCGGTCGTCACCTCGACCTCGGCCGCCCATTCGACAGCCTCATAGGCGTAGTGGTCCGGCGGCACGTCGGGGAACCGCTGGCTCTGAGCGACCACAGTCGCTGTCGACGCCCCAAGGATCGCCGCGACACACACGATGGCTGTGATGGCCCGCTTCTTCATTGATTGCCCCCGCCGACGGCGCCACAATCCAGTGACCTCAGTCCGCGCCGCATTGTAGCTACGCCGGCCGGGTGCGTCCAGCCGCGGTCAGGCTCCCGTCCGGACGTCCGACAGCCAGTCCAGAATGGTCATGACCAGATCGTCGGAATGGCCGCGGTCGGTGAAGAGATGGTCGGCGCCGGCCACGGTGTGAAGCGTGGCCGAGCCCGCCGCGGCCAAAGCTTCGGTCTGGTCGTGTCTCACCACGGTGTCGGCCCCGGCTTGCACCACCAGCATGGGCCGGCCCAGCGAGGCCGCGGCCGCGGCCACGTCGTGGCGGTGCAGGTCGTCGAGGAAGTCCCGCCCCACCCTCACCGGCTTCGGGCCGATCCTCACCTCGCCCGAGCCCTCGGAGCGGATCTGCTCGAGGGCGTCGTCAGAGAACAGGTGCTCCACATGGGCGACTGATGCCGGGGAGGCGACCGCCACCACCTGGGTCACGGTGTGCAGGCGGGACGCGGCCAGCACCGCAGCCGCCCCGCCCAGGCTGTGCCCCACCAGAACGCACGGTCCGGCCCCTCGCCGGATCAGGGCCACCGCGGCCGCGGTGATGTCACTCACGTTGGTGGCGACCGTCGTATCGGCCAACTCGCCACCGCTCTCACCCAATCCGGTGAAGTCGAAGGCCAGGGTCAGGTAGCCGCCTGCGGCCAGACCCTTGGCGATGCGGGTGGTCGTGAACAGGTCCTTGGAGCACGTGAAGCAGTGACACAGCAGGGCCGCTCCGACGATCTCCGTGCCGGCCCCTGGCCGGTGCAGCACCCCCGCGAGCTTCGCCCCAGCCCCGCCCGTGAACTCGAACCGCTCAACCGTCGGTGCAGCAGTCATCGGCTCAGGCGCCTAGGTGGCTGGTGTTAAATGGCAATTTGCCACAATTCGCAAGTCGCTGACCTGGGGTTTTGTGACCGCAATACCCCCATTTCGGGAGTTTGGCACCAGCCACCTAGGAGACTGCTGAGTAAGTCACAAATTGCTAGTTTCGTGATCATAAAACCCCAGGTCAGAGGCTTGTGGGTTGGCCGAAATCGGCATTACTCAGCAGTCTCCTAGGGCTGGCGTGTACCCATACCGCGAGTAACCGGAGCAATCAAAGCGGTAGCGTTCGCCTTCGTGAGGTCCACCCCCCGGCTTGTGTTTCGCATCGCTCTGGCCCTTGCGCTGTTGTTGCCTGTCGCCTGCTCCGGCAGCCAGAGTACTGACGATCTCCCCGCCTACAATGATGTGCCGGTTGGCGATGAGTTGCCGTCCGGTGAGGCTGATGAGTCCGGTGAGGCTGCGGCGGCCGGTGAGGCTGCGCCGTCCGATGATGCGCCGGCCGGTGAGGCTGCGCCGTCCGATGATGCGCCGTCCGATGATGCGCCGGCCGGTGAGGCTGCGCCGTCCGATGATGCGCCGTCCGATGAGGCTGCGCCGTCCGATGATGCGCCGGCCGGTGAGGCTGCGCCGTCCGATGATGCGCCGTCCGGTGAGGCTGCGCCGTCCGATGACGCTGCTCCCAGTGATGACGGAGGGCCTGCGGATGCGGAGGAGCCGGGCGACGACACCTCTGCCCCGGAGGCTGCAGTGTCTGATGATGACGCCGCGCCAGATGACGACGGGCAGGCCGGAGATGACAGGGCCGCTGGAGACGACGCCTCACTTCCAGACACCTCGATAGTGGACCAGCTCAAGAGAAACGCCGATCAGTTCGAGTACACGATCGGCACGCCGGGTGGCGCCCTGACGATCGCCACCATCTCCGAGCCGCTCGCCTTCAACCTGGCCATCGTCAACGACGCGTCCTCGACGGGAGTGTTGGGGTACCTGTTCGAGGGCCTCACCGAGACCTCGTGGCTGACCGACCGGGTGGAGCCGGCACTGGCGGAGTCCTGGGAGCGCTCCGACGACGGCCTTACGTGGACCTTCAGTCTTCGCGAGGATGTGACCTGGCACGACGGCGAGCCCTTCACCGCTCACGATGTGGACTTCACCTTCAACCAGATCATCTATAACGACGACATCCCTGCCAGCGGCCGCTCGGTGTTCGACTTCCGGTTCCCGGACGAGAGCGGCGAGTGGCAAGAGGGGCACATGACCATCACCGCGCTCGACGACCACACGGTCGAGTTCCGCCTTCCGGTGCCGTTCGCCCCGTTCCTGCGCTCTCTGGGCACCGCGATATATCCCAAGCACATCCTCGACAAGCACGTGGACGACGGCACCTTCGTCGACACGTGGGACATCGACACCGACCCGGCCGAGATTATCGGCACGGGCCCCTTCACCATCGAGAGCTATGAGCCCGGCGAGCGCGTGGTCCTGGCCCGCAACCCGAACTACTGGCTCACCGACGATGAGGGCAACCGCCTGCCCTACCTGGACGAGATCGTCCACGTCATCGTCGCTGACCTCGAGGCTGAGCTCGACAAGTTCCTGGCTGGCGAGTCGGACTTCCACGGCGTGCCGGGCGAGAAGTACGCCGAGCTTGAGCCCCTCCAGGAGGAGGGCAACTTCACGATCCACGGGCGCGGCCCCGGATTCGGCACCACGTTCTTGGGATTCAACGTGAACCCCGGCGCCGACCCGGAGACCGGCGAGCCTTACGTCGCCGGCGAGAAGCTGGAGTGGTTCGGCAACGTGCAGTTCCGCCAGGCCGTGGCCCACAGCATCGACAAGGACACGATCATCGCCGAAGTGCAGCACGGCCTCGGCTACCCGCAGTGGTCCTCGGTGAGCCCGGCCGCGGGCGACTTCCACAACCCCGACGTCAGACGCTACGAGTACGACTTGGACAGGGCCAACGAGATCCTCGACGGCCTCGGCTGGACCGACACCGACGGCGACGGCACACGCGAGGACGGCGACGGCAACGAGATCGAGTTCACGCTGGTCACCAATGAGGGCAACAGTGTGCGCGCCGCGGTCGGCCGCATGGTCCAGCAGGGCATGGAGCAGATCGGCATCAAGGCGGACTATGAGCTGATCGACTTCGGCGTCCTCGTATCCCAGCTGACCGGCTCCTACGACTGGGAGGCTATGGTCATCGGCTTCACCGGCGGCCCGGACCCCTACAGCGGCATCAACTTCTGGCACAGCAGCGAGGCCCTCCACCTGTGGTACCCCAACCAGCCGCAGCCGGCGACGGAATGGGAGGCCGAGATCGACGAGCTGTACGTCATGGGCAGCCAGGAGCTGGACCACAACGTGCGGGTGGGGCACTACCAGCGAGCCCAGGAGGTCGCGGCCGAGAACGTGCCCGTCATATACACGACGCTGGCTGAGCGGCTGAGCGCGACCCGCAACGTCTTCGGCAACCTCACGCCCACCCTCCACTCGCTGTGGGACATCCGCTACCTGTACCGGACTGACTGATAGAGCGACACGTCCGGATCAGCCGGACGCGATGCCCGTCCGGCTGAGGGCCTCGCTCGCGGCGCGGAGATCGGCTCAGCGCCGTCGTCCGGCTCAAGAGCGCGATTCCCGTCCGGCTGAGGGCCTTGCTCGCGGCCCGAGGCCCACGGTTCGCCCAGCTCGGCCTACAGTTCAGTCCATGTACGACCTGAAGATCAGCGGCGGTCTGCTGGTGGACGGCACCGGCGACCAGTCCCACCCCGCCGATGTGGCGGTGGTGGGCGACACGATCGTGGCCGTCGGCCCGGATCTGCCCGGCGATGCCGCTCGGACCATCGACGCCTCGGGCCAGATCGTCACCCCCGGCTTCGTGGATGTGCACACCCACTACGACGGTCAGGCCACCTGGGACGATCTGCTCGAACCCAGCTCGGGACATGGCGTCACCACCGTGGTGATGGGCAACTGCGGAGTGGGGTTCGCTCCGGTGCGCCCCGGCACTGAGGAGTGGCTGATCCAGTTGATGGAGGGCGTGGAGGACATACCCGGCGCGGCGCTGTCGGAGGGCATCGCCTGGGGCTGGGAGTCCTTCGGCGACTACCTGGACGCTCTCAACGACCGCCGATGGGCCATCGACATCGGGACCCAGGTCCCCCACGGAGCGGTCCGGGCCTATGTGATGGGCGAGCGAGGCGCCCGCAACGAGCCCGCCGACGCCGACGAGATCGGCCGGATGGGACGCATCGTCGCCGATGCAGTGGCCGCGGGCGCGCTGGGGGCCTCGACGTCGCGCACCCTGGCCCACAAGGCCATGGACGGCGAGCCCGTGCCGGGAACCTTCGCGGCAGAAGACGAGCTGTTCGCGCTGGGCCGCGGGCTGCGCGACGGCGGGGGAGGCGTCTTCGAGCTGGCCCCCGTCGGATCGGCGGGCGAGGACATCATCAAGCCCCGCTCCGAGGTGGACTGGATGAGGCGCCTGTCGGCCGAGATCGGCCAGCCGGTCAGCTTCGCACTGCTGCAGGTGCCCGCCGCTCCCGACCTGTGGCGCGAGCTCATGGATGTGTCCTTGCGGGCGGCGGAGGCGGGCGCAGAGCTGTACCCGCAGGTGGCGGGCCGCCCCTTCGGGCTGCTGGTGGGCTGGCAGACCAGCCATCCCTTCGGTCTGCGCCCCACCTACCGGTCGGTTGAGCACTTGCCCATCGAAGAGCGCATAGAGCACCTGCGCGATCGGGGCGTTCGGGCCGCCATCCTGTCGGAGCCCGACGGAGAGCGCCGGGGCGGCATGCAGGAGGGCGTCGGCGTGCTCGTCGCCAAGAAGCTCGACGAGCTGTACGTGCTCGGCTCCCCGCCCGACTATGAGCCGACTCCGGACCGCTCGATCTCGGTCATCGCTGAGGCGCAGGGGATCGATCCCGCCGAGGCCGCCTATGACGCCTTCTGTGGCGAGGACGGCCGGGCGCTGCTTATGGTGCCGCTGTTCAACTACGTGGATGGCAACCACAATGTGATCCGCGAGCAGCTCACCCACTCGCGAGCAGTGATGGGTCTGTCCGACGGCGGCGCCCACTGCGGGCTGATCTGCGACGCCTCCATGCCAACCACCATGCTCAGCCACTGGACCAGGGACCGGCATCGGGGTGAGCGGCTGCCCCTCGAATGGGTCGTGCGCAAGCAAACCCACGACACGGCCGCCCTGTTCGGGCTTGACGACAGGGGGGTCGTGGCCGCGGGCAAGCGAGCCGATCTCAATGTGATCGACTATTCGGCCATCAACCTGCGCACCCCCCGGCTTGTGCATGACCTGCCGGCCGGGGGACGACGCTTGCTGCAGCATGCCGATGGCTACACCGCCACCATTGTGGCCGGCGAGCAGACCCGCGCCGACGGCGTCGATACCGGCGCGAGGCCGGGTCGCCTCGTGCGCGGCCGCCGAGCCGCCTGATCGGGCGAGTGAAGACGGCCGCAGCGAAATCGGTGCGACTCTTGGTCCTGTGGGGGCGAAAACCGCCACCAAATTTCGACCGGGGCCACGACGGCCGGACACGCATCCGATCCGCTCCAGCGAAATCTGTGCGACTTTTGGTCCTATAGGGACGAAAACCGCCACCAATTTCGACCGAGAGCCACTACAGCCGGCGAAAGGAGCACATCGATGGGCTGCTGCGATGGACTGGTGGTGATCGTCACCGGCGCGGGCCGGGGACTGGGCCGGGCCCACGCGCTGGCCTTCGCTGCGGAGGGAGCCCACGTTCTTGTCAACGACCTGGGCGTGCACAGCGACGGCACCGATCCCGGTGCCGATGACGCCGCCACCGCCGTGGTGGCCGAGATCATCGCCGCGGGCGGATCGGCCGCGGCCAACCACGCAGACGTGGCCGACTGGGAGCAGGCCGGCACCATGGTGGCCGAGGCCATCGACACCTGGGGCCGACTCGACACGCTGGTGTGCAACGCCGGCTTCCTGCGGGACCGGATGCTGGTGAACATGAGCGAGCAGGAGTGGGACGCTGTGGTGCGGGTCCATCTGAAGGGCCACTTCGCGCCGGCCCGCCAGGCTGTGGCCCACTGGCGCGAGCGCCAGAAGTCCTCTGCGGGTCAGCCGCCGGCAGCCCGACTCGTGAACACCTCGTCGGGTGCCGGCCTCATGGGATCGATCGGCCAGGGAAACTACGCCGCGGCCAAGGCGGCCATAGCGCTGTTGACGATCCAGCAGGCCGCGGAGTGGGGCCGCTACGGGGTGCTCGCCAACGCCATCGCGCCCGACGCCCGCACCCGGATGACTGCGGTGATCGCCGGCTATCCCGAGTCGCCGTCAGGGGGCTGGGATCCCAAGGCGCCCGAGAACGTCTCGCCGCTGGTGGTGTGGCTCGGAAGCGCTGACTGCGATATCACCGGGAGGGTGTTCGAGTGCACGGGAGGCCAGCTCAGCGTGTGCGACGGATGGCAGCACGGACCGGTGATGTCGGTGGGGGACCGGGCGATGACGGTGGCTGAGGCGGCCGAGTTGGCTCGCCGCTCCGTGGACGCCGAGGAGCCTCCCGCCCCGGTCTTCGGTGCTCACTGACTAAGCGCCCAAGAAATCTGTGACAATAATGTGACAAACCCGTGACGATGGTGTAACCTAATACGCAGGACCCGGGTCTGAACGACAGGATCGGCCAGAACCGGATCCAAAATCCCCCCCTCCAGGGACCGTGCGGAGCCCGCCAGTGTGAAGCTGGCGGGCTCCGGCGCGTTACGCTCCACGTCTGTTCGAGCCAGCGGAGCGGAGTGCATGAGCGAGCCGATCTACGACGCCCGTACCTTCTGGGAGCTGCTGCAGAGACGGGCCGCGGCCACGCCCGACACGACGATGCTCATCGACGACGCCGGTCGGGCCCTGACCTTCGCTGAGTTCACCGACCAGGCCGAGCGGGTGGCGGCCGGACTGCTGAACATGGGCGTGAGAGCGGGAACACCGGTCACATGGGTACTGCCCACCCGCATCGAGACCGTGCTGCTCAGCTTTGCCCTCAGCCGGCTGGGCGCGGTGCAGAACCCGATCATCCACATCTACCGCCATCGCGAGGTCGGCTACTGCATACGCCAGACGAAGGCGGAGTTAGTGGTGCATCCGGGAGTGTGGGGAGGATTCGACTACGGCGCCATGGTCGACGAGGTCGTCGCCGGGCTCGACCATGAACCCCGGGCGCTGGTCGGCTACGACAACCTTCCTGAGGGCGACCCGGCCACGCTGCCGCCCCCGCCCGACGACGAAGGTGACGCTGTCCGCTGGCAGTACTACACCTCGGGGACGACGTCTGATCCCAAGGGCGTCAAGCACACGGACTCGTCGCTGATCGCCGGCGGGATAGGGTTGGCCCGGGCGCTGGACATGAGCAGCGACGACGTCGGCTCCATCGCCTTCCCCTACGCCCACATCGGCGGACCCGACTACATTGTCACGATCCTGGCGGCCGGGTTCGGCGCCGTGCTCGTCGAGCGCTTCGACCCAGCCGCCGCGGTTGCGGCCTACGCCCGCCACGGTGTGACCATGGTCGGCGGTTCGACGGTCTTCTACCAGATGTTCCTGGAGGAGGACCGCAAGTCGCGCGAGGCCACTGGTCGTGCGGCCATGCCCGCTCTGCGAGTGCTGTCGGGCGGTGGCGCTCCCAAGCCGCCCGAGATCTACTTCCGGGTGAAGGCGCAGATGGGCGTTCCGGTGGCCCACGGGTACGGCATGACCGAATGCCCGATGATCTCGCAGGGCTCGCCTCACGACACCGACGAGCAGCTGGCGCACACCGACGGACATCCGGTCCACGGCTGCGAGGTGTCTATCGTGGCGGTGGCCGCCGACGGCGGCGAGGCCCCCGCTCCTGCGGGAATCCAGGGTGAGGTGAGAGTGCGCGGGCCGATGCTGTTCTCGGGCTACACCGACCCCAAACTTGACGCCGCGGCCTTCGACGCACGGGGCCGCTTCCGCACCGGCGATCTCGGAGTGCTGAGCAACGACGGGCACCTGACGTTGACCGGGCGGGTGAAGGACATCATCATCCGCAAGGGCGAGAACATCTCCGCCAAGGAGATCGAGGACGTGCTGTACGCCCACTCCAAGGTGGGAGCAGCCGCGGTCATCGGCTTGCCCGACTCCGCGCGCGGCGAGCGGGTCTGTGCTGTGGTCGAGACCGCGCCCGACGCGGAGGACCTGACCTTCGCGGAGATGGCCTACGCCTGCCGCCGGGCCGGTCTGGCCCGCCAGAAGGTTCCCGAGCAGCTGGAGGTCCACCCAGGTCCGCTGCCTCGAAATGCCACCCTCAAGATCCTCAAGCACAAGCTGCGAGAGGTCTACGAAGTCAGACAAGACGAGGACTGAGACTCGCCCGTGGCAGACATTGTTATCTATCACAACAAACATTGAAACTCATCCAAGAATGCCGTGGCGGTCGCCGCGGAAGCCGGCATCGACGTTGATGTGGTGCTGTACATGTCGGAGCGCCCCGACCGCGACACGCTCGTGAGGATCGTCGAGCGGCTCGAGGACCCGGTGGAGAACCTGGTCCGCAAGGACTCGCAGTTCTCCAAGCTCGGCCTGAGCCCTGACGACTACGTGGCCAGCCCCGCAGCGGTGGTGGACGTGCTGCTCGAGTACCCTCGGCTCATGCAGCGCCCCGTGCTGTTGCGAGACGACCGGGCCATCATCGGACGGCCCCTCGGCGAGGCCAAGGCCAAGGACCGGCTGGCCGAGTTCCTGGAGGCCGAGCCGGGGGACGCAGTCGATGAGGGCTTCGCCGGCGTCGAGCGAGGGCGTGGCCCGAGCGGCCCGTGAGCGCAGCGAACAAGAGCGGGAAACAGGGTGCTGCACCGCGAGGCGTTGACGAGTTCTTCGCGGGTTCTCCTGGCCTGATCTCGCACCGCGCCGGTGTAGTTCGCTACCGTGGGCGCGGCCACGCCGTCATACGACCAATAGGGGAGAGCCGATGCGCATCGTCGTTGACTTTGACCTGTGCGAGAGCAATGCCGTCTGCATGCAGATCGCGCCCGACATCTTCGAGGTGCGAGACGACGACTTCCTCTACATCCTCAACGAGACGCCCGACGAAGCCGACCGGTCCAGGGTGGAGGAGTGTGTGCAGCGCTGCCCCAAGCAGGCCATCTCCATCGCCTAGAGGCCGAGCGGATGGCGCCGCCAGCTGACTGCACATGACCCAAGCCCCGCGTGCCGTCACCATCGTCGGGGCCTCTCTGGCCGGGTTGAACGCGGCCGAGGCTCTGCGCCGCGACGGCTTCGACGGTCCCGTAACTCTCATCGGTGCTGAGAGCCACCTGCCCTATGACCGTCCCCCGCTGTCCAAGCAGGTGCTGGCAGGCGAGTGGGAGCCCGAGCGGGCCGCGTTGACCGACGCCGAGGAGTTGGACGACGACGGAATCGAGGTCCGCCTCGGCCTCAGGGCCACCGCCCTGGACCTGACCGCCCGCGAGCTGGCCCTTCACACCGGCGAAACAGTCGCATTCGATGGGCTCATCATCGCCACCGGGGCCCGCTGCCGCACCATGCCGGGCACCCAGGGACTGAGCGGCGTGCACGTGCTGCGCTCGCTGGATGACTGCCTGGCGCTGCGAGCCGACCTCGAGGCGATGCCACAGAGGGTGGTTGTCGTGGGGGCGGGGTTCATCGGAGCCGAAGTGGCTGCAACCGCCCGGGGGCGTGGCCTGGACGTCACGGTGGTCGAGGCCCTGCCCACGCCGCTGAGCCGGGTGCTCGGCGACGAGATGGGCCGGGTGTGTGCTGAGGTTCACCGTGACCACGGCGTCGACCTGCGCACCGGCGTCGGCGTGGACAGCATCCGAGGCGCCGGCCGGGTGGAGCGGGTGGCCCTGTCGGACGGTTCGACCGTCGACGCCGACGTGGTGGTGGTCGGCATCGGTGTGACCCCCAACACCGAATGGCTCGACGGTTCCGGCGTGCAGGTCGGCGACGGCGTGCTCTGCGACGCCTCGTGCCTGGCCGCCGAGCGGGTCGCTGCCGCGGGCGATGTGGCCCGCTGGCCCAACCAACTCTTCGGCGAAACCATGCGGGTGGAGCATTGGGACAACGCCGCCCAGCAGGGATCCCACGCGGCCCGGCGCCTGCTCGACGATACGGCGGGACCGTTCACGCCGGTGCCTTGGTTCTGGAGCGACCAGTACGACCGCAAGATCCAGCTGGCCGGCCATGTTCGCGGAGACGACGAGGTCAGGGTGGTGACCGGATCGGTCGAAGAGCGGCGTTTCGCGGCGATCTACGGTCGGGCCGGGCGGATCACCGGCGTGCTCGGCTTCAACCGCCCCCGCCATGTGATGCGCTACCGGACACTGATCGAGCAGCGGGCCGGCTTCGACGAGGCCCTCGCGGCAGAGTTCTGAGGCGAGCATCACGGCGGATCAGTTGCGCCCTGCGATCCGGCGGACGAGTGCGTCCTCCCACGATCTGTCTGCCCTTCGACCCGCTCCAGGGTCGTGCTACGACGCTTGCCCCTTCGTGGGTGGAACGCTGTCGCGAACCCTCCGAGTGGCGTGGACTATCAGCCGTACCAGCAGCAACGGGAGCAGCATGACCGATACCGCCAAGATGAGGAATCCTACGGTGGCTACTGCATGAAGAACCCAGTTCATGTTTAGGTCAAGTTCCACGCGTAGCGCATCCACCCACCAGCGTAACCTTCAACGCGGAGATAGACCACCGCGTGCTTGTGGCAGGACGGCTGGACAGGGCCAAGTCCCGTATAGCCGAAACTAGCTATCCCACCGACTTCGTAGCGATAGTGCCGGTTCGCGCTCACGGAGGCGAAGTCTCGATAAGTGCTAGACCATCCGCATGTTCGCCACAGCATGTCGTGGGCTAGCGCTGTGCGAATAAGATCGTCCTCTTCGCTGGTGACGCGGCCGGTACTGTTATCCACACAAGCCCTGAAGATCTTTGTTCTTGCCTCCCAGAGCCGGAGCTCAAAGATGTCGCTCTCCCCATACTGCCAGGCTTCGACCCACATGCACTGCCAGCGGTTCCAGTCTGAGTATTGCCAACCACCGCTGCTATAGCGGCGACGATCGTTGCGGTCTATCCGTACCGTTTCGGTGGCAATGCCGGGACCCGTTATCACCGTCACTTCTCTCACGGGTGTTGTGAGAATCGTACGAATACGCTCTGAGCGGACGCGCGAAGGGTTCCGTGCGGCCTGCTTTGCTGCGGCTACTTCGGCCTTCGTCACCTCGCCCAGATCATGGGCTAGTTCACGAATGATCGTTAGTGTTCCGTAGTCGGGCGCGTCGCTGGGCCCCGGTGTCGGTGCCGAGGGCGACGACTTGTCGCTGAACGCAGTCGCGGTCGGCGCGCTCAGCATCGCTGTGCCGACCGCCAACATGATCAGTGGTGCCGCAGCGCGAATCAGAATTCGCATGACTATGCCTCCAATATGATTGGTGGCGTAGCACACGGACCAAGCCACCGACTTACGACACCCGAAGGGCTTCCTCCACTTCTAACACACCGGATAGTCGCCTTGCAACTACTAATTCTGTGAGCACGGCTGGTCTCCAACGGTTGTGCTCACGGCAGAGCGATGACGTCGTCATGCACCAAGGGTGAGGCCGGAGACTGGGGCCGCGGTCGCGTCGCAGTAGCACCCGCGGCCGGTAGCCTGTTGCGGTTCCGCCGACGGCGGAATGAGTCGTGTGCAGCACGCAGGCTGCCGGCCTCGCACCGCGGGTCATGCAGCAGGGTCCGATACCCAACGGAGAATCCATGCCAACCAGCCTCCCTCCCAAGGCCGACACCATCGCCTCGATGGCGGAGACCTTCGGACTCCAAGAGAACGACACCGGTTCTCCCGAAGTCCAAGTCGCTCTGATTTCTGATCGCATCAACCATCTCACCGAGCATTTGAGGGTCCATAGGAAGGACCATCACAGCCGGAGGGGACTGCTGATGCTGGTGGGCCGGCGCAGGAGGCTGCTCGACTACGTGAAGGAGAACGACGTCGAGCGGTACCGGGCGATCATCGCCCATCTCGGTCTGCGACGCTGAGCACGACGGGTCGGCCGAAGCGCCGCCCCTCCGGCTGCTTGCGCCGATGGCGCCCAAGGAGCCGGCGACGATCCCAGTGACAAACCAACGAAAGGCGCGACCGCTCCGGTGCTAGTCGCATCGGCCCCGCCCCCTCAACAGGCGGGACCGATACGACTGGGAACTGGCGGGGTCGTGCCCAGATCGGACCTCTATCGGGGTCCGCAAGGAGTAGATCCATGGCTGAAGCCATTTCCGTCACCGGCGCGTTCACGCGCGCCGAAGGCAAGGACGCCACCTTCGAGACGGGCCTGCTGGCGCCGCTCGCGGGTGGCGCCGTCACCGTCCAGATGGGCGACACCGTTGTGCTCGTGACCGCCACGGGCGCCAAGACACCCCGCGAGGGCGCCGACTTCTTCCCGCTCACTGTCGATGTGGAGGAGCGCATGTACGCGGCGGGCCGCATTCCCGGCTCGTTCTTCCGGCGCGAGGCCCGGGCCGGAGAGCGGGCCATCTTGACCTGCCGGCTGATCGACCGGCCTCTGCGCCCCAGCTTTCCCGCCGGGTACCGCAACGAGGTTCACGTTGTCGCCACCGTGCTCGGCGCCGACCAGTCCAACCCCTATGACGTGGTCGCTCTCAACGCGGCCTCGCTGGCTCTGAGCATCTCGCCGGTCCCGTTCGACGGGCCTATCGGCGCGGTGCGAGTGGCCTGGTCGCCGCAGGGCGAGTGGATCCCGTTCCCCACTTACACCGAGGGCGAGGGCTCGGCCTTCGAGATGGTGGTGGCCGGACGGCTCGCCGACGACGACGTGGCCGTGATGATGGTCGAGGCCGGGGGCACCTCCGCCACCTGGGAGCTGTACTCCGACGGTACGCCCAGGGTTGATGAGGACGTGCTTGCCGGGGGCCTGGATGCGGCCAAGACCTGGATCCGGGAGATGATCGAGCTCCAGCAGCAGATGATCGACGCGGTCGGCCCGGTCGCCAAGATGCAGCCGCCGCTCGTTGTCGACCACAGCGACGAGATCCTCGACGCGGTGCGCGACAAGGCGCTCGACCGCATCGCCGCTGTTCAGACGATCGCCGACAAGACCGAGCGCCAGGAGGCCGAGTCCACGCTGGCCGCGGAGATCGCGGCCGAGATGGAGGCCCGCTTCGGCGACGAACCCGCGGTGGCCAAGCAGGTCAAGAGCGCAGTGCGCTCCGTCACCAAGGAGGTGGTGCGCAAGCGCATCGTCACCGAGGGCATCCGCATCGACGGTCGGGCCACCGACCAGTTGCGTCCGCTGATGAGCCGGGTCGGGGTGATCCCCACGGCCCACGGCTCCGGGCTCTTCCAGCGCGGCGACACCCAGGTGCTCAACTTCACCACGCTGGGGATCGGTCGCAGCGACATGATGATCGACGACCTGTCGCCCACCGAGAAGAAGCGCTACTTCCATCACTACAACTTCCCGCCGTTCTGCACCGGCGAGGCCGGTTTCATGCGCGGACCCAAGCGGCGCGAGATCGGCCACGGGGCGCTCGCCGAGCGGGCCGTGTTCGCGGTGATGCCCGGCTTCGACGAGTGGCCCTACACGGTGCGCACCGTCTCGGAGGTGATGTCCTCCAACGGTTCGAGTTCGATGGCCTCGGTGTGCGGTTCCACGCTTTCGCTGATGGACGCCGGGGTGCCGATCAAGGCGCCGGTCGCGGGGGTGGCCATGGGCCTGGTCCACGCCGAGGGCACCTACGTGACCCTCACCGACATCCTGGGTGCCGAGGACGCCTTCGGCGACATGGACTTCAAGGTGGCCGGAACCACCGACTTCATAACCGCACTCCAGCTCGACACGAAGATCGCGGGCATCCCCGCTTCGGTCCTGGCCGACGCGCTGCGACAAGCGCGCACCGCCCGCCTGGACATCCTCGACGTGATGGCCGAGACCATCATCGAGCCCAGGCCCGAGGTTCGTGACACGGCCCCGAAGATCACCACCTTCGAGATTCCCGTGGAAAAGATCGGCGAGGTGATCGGACCCAAGGGCAAGGTGATCAACGCCATCCAGTCCGAGACCGGGGCGGACATCAGCGTGGACGACGACGGCACAGTCGGGATCGTCGCCATTGCGTCCACTGATCGGGGCGCGGTGCTGGAGGCCGAGCGGCAGATCAAGCTGATCCTGGATCCGCCCACAGCCGACGTGGGGGCCACGTATCGGGGACGGGTCGTGAACATCACGAAGTTCGGGGCGTTCGTGAACATCCTTCCCGGTCGTGACGGTTTGGTGCACATCTCCAAGCTGGGAGGCGGTAGGCGCATCGACAGGGTCGAGGACGTGCTCGAGCTCGGCGAGGAGATGGAGGTCGTCGTCGAGGACGTCGACCCCAACGGAAAGATCTCACTCATCCCCAAGTCCGATGACTCTGATGGCGACGCCCCGCGTCCGCCACGAGGCCGGGAGTCCGGTCGAGGCGGCTCCGACGGCAGAGGCCGCAGGGACTTCGACCGGGACGAGCGACGAGACTCGTCCCGCGGCGATGCGGACCGCGGCTCCGACGGGCGCAATCGTGACCGCAACATGGACCGTGGCGGCCGGGGCTACTCGGGCCGCGCTGACCGGGCCGACGGCGAGCGGCGCGAGGATCGGGGCGGCTCCCGGACGAGGCCACCAGCAACTGTGTCCAGCGCCAAGGCGGTCTCGTTCGAGGATTCCTTCGACTCGGAGCTTGAGCGGGAGTTCGGCGAACTGGGCCCGGATCCCCGGGCCCGACGCGGGGGGCGCCGCGGCGGCGGCCGCGGACCCCGCTAGAGGCCGAGCGGGATTGTGGCAATGTCACGCGCATGCCGCGAGGCACTGAGCGAGGCTGTGGCCCGAGCGGCCCGTGAGCGCAGCGAACAAGAGCGGAAAATACGACGGCCATGATCAAGCTCGGGGTGTGCGGCGCCGCGGGGCGCATGGGCGCAGAGGCCTGTAGAGCCATCGACGCCGACCCCGGCACCGAGCTGGCGGCCGCCATCGGCTCGACCGGCTCGGTCCACGAGTTCGTCGAGGCGGGCGTCGAGGCGGTGGTCGACTTCACCGTGGCGGAGGCGGTCCGGGCCAACATGGGTGTGCTGGCCTCAGCAGGCATCCACGCCGTCATCGGAACGTCCGGCCTGGGCGAGGACGACCTCGACGCCCTGCGCGAGGCCTTCGTGCGAAGCCACTGCATCGTTGCTCCGAACTTCGCGGTCGGCGCGGTGCTCATGACCCGCTTCGCGGCTCTGGCGGCTCCGTACTTCGACACCGCCGAAGTGATCGAACTGCACCACGATCGCAAGGTTGACGTACCCTCGGGCACGGCAATGGTGACCGTCGAGGCCATGGCCGAGGCATCCGACGATTGGGCGCCGGACCCCACCGCCAGCGAGAGCCTGCCCGGCGCTCGGGGCGGCCGCGGCCCAGCCGGGATCCGAGTGCACTCGGTTCGCCTCAAGGGACTGGTCGCACACCAGGAGGTGTTGCTAGGCGGGCCGGGCGAGACCCTGACGATCCGCCACGACACCATCGACCGGTCGGCGTTCATGCCGGGCATGCTGCTGGCCGCCAAGCGCGTCGTGAAGCTCGAGCCGGGCGTGACGGTCGGCCTCGGCGAAGTCCTGGGCATCTGAGGGCAATCGGAGGCGCTGAGAGGCCGAGCGGAGAGGCAGCGGTTCATGAGGATCTTCGCGAGGCGCCGAGTGAGGCCGTGGCCCGAGCGGCCCGTGAGCGAAGCGAACAGGAGCGGGAAACAACATGCTTCACCGCGAGGGCACGTCAACTGTCCGCAGGGCCCCTGAATGCGCCGACTGGGGTCGCCGGGGTGGATCGTCTCGCATCTGTTCGCGTTGGCGATGGTGGTGCTGATGGTCAACCTGGGGTTCTGGCAGCTACGGCGGCTCGACGACCGTCGCACCTCCAACGCTGAGATCGCGGAGGCGATGTCGCAGGCCCCGTCGGATATCGGCGCGTACCTCGACACGCGGGGGCTGCCCCCCGAGCACACCGCAGTCGCGGCGGCCGGCATCTACCGCTCCGAAGCAGAGGTGCGGATCGGCAACCGCAGCAGCGGCGGGCAGCCCGGCTTCTGGATGGCGACGCCGCTGGAACTCGACGACGGCCGGACGGTGGCGGTGGTCAGAGGCTGGATCCCCCGGCGCAGCCTGGTAGGTCTCGACGACCGCAACACAGCCCCGCCGGCGGGAGAAGTAACAGTGGTCGGCCTCGCCTTCGACAGCGTCGTCGGGGGTCGGGTCGCGGTCACCGGACCAGGCGAGACGCCCGAGATCTCCCGCATGGACCTTGACCGCTTCGAGGAGGTCTCCGGCATCGACGTGGAGGACACCTGGATCAGGCTGCAGGCCCAATCTCCTCCCCAGCCCGAGGGGTTGCCAGAGCCGGTTCCCGATCCTGGTCTCGGCGAAGGGCCCCACCTCTCATACGGGTTCCAGTGGTTCTTCTTCTCCGCTGGGGCGGTGGTGGTGTACGCCCTCATCCTGCGCCGAGCCGCCGCAGGCCGGTCGGAACCGGCCGACGCTCCGGTCTGAGCGATGACTGCTAACCAGCGCTGCTGAAGCTTGGCCGCGGGCCTCGGCGGTCAGTCAGATGCAAGCCCGGCGGCGTGGTCGGCTTCCATCCGGCGGTACTCATCGTCTACCTCTGCAAAAAAACGCTCGGCATCAGGTAACGAGCGGGCCTCGTCGTTTAGTTCCTCGGTGCATGCCCGCAGAGACGAGGTTGTGCGTCCCCGCCGGTGGGCGGGACGTTCGCCCGGAAACTGGGAACGGTCCCCGCGACGATCCTGGGTCGAGAGTTGGTTTCGCCGCAGTACGGCCGACTCGCGCGGCGGTCGTGCTGGGCATCAGGAGCGCTGTCGGACGAGGGGCGCCGAGCGACGACTTGACAGGGTTTCGCCAGAGTGGTATGTAGTTAGCAAGTTTCCTAAGGGGCTGCGCGAATAGGTGGGCGATGGCCTTGAAGATCCCCGAAATCCCAACGAATTCACAGCCGACACAACGCCTATCCGCGCACGTTCTTAGAGGGAGCGAGGATTGATGAGAAGCAGCAGCAGTGATGCCTGTATTGCCAGCGATTTGAAACGCGCTGGAGCAACTATCCGCGCATGTTCTAAGCAGGTCAGCATGTTTATTAACACACACACACACACACACACACACTTGCCGCCGCTGCGCGCCTGCCACTCCTACTGACGCTGATCGCCATGGCCGCCGCGGCCCTTGGCGTGGCAGCCGACAGTTCGCTTGCGCAAGTCGACTCGACAAGCACGGGTGCCGATGTTGTGGTGCCTCGAGTTGTCTCATGGACGTCTAGCTCATCCAGCTGGACGCTCGGGCCGACATCGCGAATCGTCGTCGACAACACGACGGCGACTCTCAGCACGGCCGGTCCGAGCGGTCCGACCGTGGTCAGCCGGACTCTGCGACAGACTGCCGACACGATCGCATCAGACCTGCTCACCGTTACCGGGCAGACTGTGTCCGTCGTGGTGGGCGAGGTGCCGGCGACCGGCGATATCTCGGTTCGCCTCAGCGCCGATGCCGAACTTGGTGACGAGGGGTACGCCATTACGATCGGACCTCAGCTCACGATCAGCGCTCCGACGGCCACAGGAGTGCATCGGGGATCACGCACGGTGCTTCAGATGCTGCGGGTAGCCGGAGCAGACCTGGAACTATCCCGAGGAACCATACGCGACTACCCCTCCCTGTCTCATCGCGTGATATCAGTGGATGTCGGCCGCCGCTATTGGGAGATCGATTCGCTCAAGAATCTGATCCGCAGCATGTCTTGGTTGAAGTTGAACTTTCTCCAACTCCATCTCAATGAGTCGGAGGCATTTCGACTGTATAGCCCCGATTACGCTGGACTTGCCCCCACAGATCCAGATAAGCGGTACAGTCAACAGCAGATGAGTGAACTGGAGCGTTTTGCAGCCGATCATCACGTCGTCATAGTTCCCGAGATTGACCTTCCATCTCATGCAACCGCCATTGCATTGGGCGGCGGCTTAGATAGATCACTTAGAGCCGAGTGTGGTAGCAGATTCGTAGACGTTCTGGACTATACCGACGCGGACACTCGAGAATGGGCTCTTGATCTTATCAGAGAATTCCTCCCGTGGTTCTCTGGCCCATATTTCCATATCGGCAATGATGAAGTCCCCCCTTCTCTGGCAAACTGTCAGTATATTCAAACGGCAATCGCTAATGACGCCGACATCGAGAACTTTGAAGATCTGCAAGAACGGTTTGCCAACGAAGAGGCAGAATTGGTGGAAAAGGAAAATAAGAGAGCATTGATGTGGGCCAATGCTGCCAACGTTCTTCCTAGCACTGACATCATTCTGGTCAACTTCGGAGGGACAGGCAATGCCCGCACACTCAGGCAGCGCGGATACGATGTGATTGATACGGCCTACAAGACCGGAAACGACACCCTGTTCTTTCTGATCCCATCGCTTCTCGGGGATGGCCGCCACGTCCCGAGGGGAGACATATACGACTACACCCCGCCAGACCTGGACAGCAGTCACAATCTGGGTAGGCAAATGGCAGTTTGGGCCGACATTTTTCACTTTGGATCCGACCAGTACCTCCTTCAGGAGATCGAGGGTCGTGACGCAGAACTTGCAGAACGAACGTGGAACGCTAGCCCGACCACCGCGTCTTACTCAGAATTCTCCGATCGAGTAGCCGCAATCGGTTCAGCTCCTGGTACCACGTCTCAACTCCCACCGAGAAGCAATGACAATGAGCCAGAGCATCATTATACATTTGATGCGGGCTACACATATTCGGATTCTTCACACTTCGTAGCTGCGACCGACGACTTCAAGATAGTTCAGGATATGGTCGACAACTTGCACGGTACCGGTAGCCGGGGCACGTATTTCATGACACCGACACTCGGCGTTTCTGGCCCGGTGGGATCAGCTGCCATGATGCAGTGGCATTCAGATCCATCAAGGAGCACCCGGTTCGTAATCGGAGGCCCGGATCTGGAACCGCCTTGGACCATGACTGCATGGGTATATCGATCAGCCGGTGGTTCTGACACAGCGATACTGGGATCATGGAAAGGAGCAATCAAGCTGGAACAGCATAGATCAACCAACCTGATTGGCATATCCGAACACGGTACTGCGGACTGGACGTTCAACCACTCCGTCCCGTTGAGAGAATGGACCCATGTAGCCCTAGTGGCAACAGCCGACAACACTACTCTCTATCTCGATGGCGAACTACAGCAATCCATCAGCCACACCATTGATCTTCCGCAAGGCCTCATCGGCGGCACGCGCCCCTATACCGGTCGTATCGACGAGTTGCGCCTCTATGACTCAGCCATCTCAGCCGACGAAATTGCGGCGTTGGCGGCGGAGGGGACTGTCGCGGCGCAGCCGACCGCCCCCGCGGTCTTTCAAGCCCACGGGTACAGCGGTAGTAGCGGCACTGTGGCGTCCAATGCGTTGGCTCCTGATTACACGTCTGTTGGTGGTATTGGTGCCGGGGACTGGATCCGTTTTGATGAAGTTGACTTCAGCGGCAGCCCCGATATCTTGATGGTTTTTCTGGCGGCGGGTGCTGGTGATGTCGGTGATCGGATAGAGGTCAGGCTTGATGCAGTGTCAGGCGCCAAGATCGCGGATCTGGCGATTGCGGATACTGGTGGGAACCGGGTGTTCTCTGAGCAGTACGCCTCTGTCTCGGGGGCGTCCGGCGTACACGACATCTATCTCGTGTTCCCAAGTGCAACGCAAGCAAACATCGACTGGTTCGTGTTCAGCAAGAACCCTGATGGTGAAACAGACGGCGAGCGTGTTCAAAGGATCCAGTGGTGGAGGGATGCTAGATTTGGCCAGTTTATACATTGGGGAGCATATTCTCATCTGGCTGGATCGTACGGTGGGGACACCTTGCAGGTTAATGATCGGAGAGTTTCTGGCTATGGCGAGTGGATAATGAAGGGGCTCGGTATTCCTATCAATGACTATGAGACGAGCGCAGCTGTAGCGTTCAACCCGACTTCATTCAACGCCAGCGAGTGGGCTCGAGTCGCCAAGGAGGCTGGCCAGAAGTATGTGGTCATTACGTCTAAGCATCACGACGGTTTCAATATGTTCGATACGAATGTTCGGGGCTTTCAGACCAAGTCGCCATCAATCAGCCCAGCCAGGGACTATGATATTAGCGATGTCGGCAGCTACGGCAGTGATCCTATCGCCGAGTTCGCCTCGGCGACTCGAGCACAGGGCCTTCGGTTCGGTCTGTACTATTCGATATTGGACTGGCACTTTATCTATGAGCGAGGCAACAGTGGCGACGCTGGGTACCTTCCAGCGATGAAAGAGCAGCTTCGCGAGCTTGTTGAGAAGTATGATCCCGCCCTATTGTGGTTTGATGGAGAGTGGTATCCTCACCCCTACTGGCCCAGAGCGACAGGTGAGGCGTTGTACAAGTACCTTCGGGTTCTGAAGCCAGACTTGGTGATAAATGATCGTGTTGTCAAGCGGGAGTTCTTCGCGCATGGTGATGGCGACTACGATACGACGGCGGAGCGAACGGGTCCGGAGTATCCTTCAGTAGTCGACTGGGAAAACTCCCAAACGATGAACTCCACGTGGGGCTACAAAGCGATCGACACCAATTGGAAGCCGGCAAGCCAGTTTATTGAAGAGCTTGTTAGTGTTACGTCTCGAAACGGCAACTATCTACTGAACATCGGCCCCGATGGCACGGGCACCATACCGAGCGCTAGCGTGACCCGCCTGAAGACGGTCGGCGACTGGCTAGCCACCTATGGTCCGGCTATTTATGGTACTGACAAGCCGAATCCGCTCAAGGACAGGAAGCCGTCGTGGGGATGGTACACCACAAAGGGCAACACTGTCTATGCCATCGTCAAGGATTGGCCAGCGGACGGCCGGCTCGAACTAGAAGACCTCAACAGCGTAGTGTCGCGGGTGTCTTCGTTGAGTTCTCCCGGCACGACTTACGGGACCGGCACCTCGGGTGGTCGAGTGGCTGTCACGGGCTTGCCTCCAACTGCACCGAGCTCGCACCTTTCGGTACTCGAGCTGTCTATAGAGGGTGAGATCGGCGGCACTTCGCATAATTTGGCTCATAACAGGCCGACGGAGGTGTCGGATTTCTATAATTCGGATCCAACGTACAATGGGGCCGAAGGCTGTTGATCAGATGGACGGGACTCGTTGGGCGACGAGTGACGGCGTGACGACTGCGACGCTTATTGTCGATCTTGATGGCTCGCAAACGTTTGATCGGATCGCGGTCAAGGAACCGGCTGAGCGTGAGGGGATTTATCACCGTGTGACCGATTACACGGTGGAGTACTGGAACGGCGCTGCCTGGGTGAACTTTCACATCGGGACGACGATAGGCGACAGCGAGTCGATTACCTTCACCGAGGTCACGGGCAGCAGAGTCAGATTGAGCATCACTGGCACCTCAAATCCGCCAACAATTTCAGAGTTCCAAGTCTACGACGACCACCTGCCGAGCATGCGGGTGCCGACCTCCACCCCGCCAACAATTTCAGGGTTCCAAGCCTACGACGACGACACCGACGTGCCGACGGTCTTGGACGATTGGGTGGAGGTTGCCGAGGGGCAGCCGACGACGGCGTCGTCGGTGAAGGCTCCCCGTTTTGGGGCCGCCAATGCCACTGACGGGGATCCGGCCACGAGGTGGTCGAGCGCCCGAACCGACCCGCAGTGGCTGCAGGTGGACCTGGGTGCTGTGCATGCGCTGGCCGGGGTGCGCCTGGACTGGGAGATGGCCTACGCGTCGGACTATGAGATTCAGGCCTCCGACGACGGGGCGACCTGGACGACGCTGGTGTCTGTCGCCGGTGGCGACGGCGGGACCGACGTTCACAACTTGTCGGGCACGGGCCGCTATGTGCGCATGCTGGGCACCCAGCGCGGCACCGTGTTCGGCTATTCGCTCTGGAACTTCGAGGTGTACGGCACCAATCAGTCGCCGGCGGCGGATGCGGGTGCTGACCAGACGGTGGATGAGCGCTCGGCGGTGACGCTGGACGGCTCGGCGTCGAGCGATCCCGAGGGCGGTCTGTCGTCGTATGAGTGGTCCCAGCAGAGCGGCCCGGCCGTGCAACTCGCTTCTGCGGGCGGGTCTAGTGCGGTGGCCACCTTCACGGCGCCCGATGTGATCGAGGCCACGGAGTTGGTGTTCGTTCTGAGGGTGTCTGACGGCATTCTCGAGGCCACCGACGAGGTGAGCGTCACCGTCATGTCAGCGCCGGCAAGCCCGCTGGCAGGCGATGACCATGAGCACATGGCCGTGGGCGCGACAGCAGTCATTTATGTGTTGGAGAATGACTATGACGCCGACGACGACTTGGACCCGTCGACGCTGTCGATCACGCAGCCGCCGACGGCGGGCACGGCACGGGTCGTGACCTCGATCGAGTACGGCGCAGCAGTGGAATACGAAGCGGCTGGATCTGCTAGGACCGACGAGTTCGCCTACGAGGTCTGCGATCTCGCCGGCAATTGCGCGACCGCCCAGGCAAGCGTCACAATCGGCAACAGCGGCTGTACCATCGTGGGCACCGACGCTGGCGAACGGATCGTCGGCACCGCTGGCAACGACGTCATCTGCGGCGGCGGCGGCGGAGACGTCATCTACGGCGGCGGCGGCCATGACATCCTCTACGGCGGGCCCGGCGACGACATCCTCTACGGCGGGGAAGGCGACGACGAGTTCTACGGCCAGGCTGGCGATGACACGCTTTGGGGCGGCACCGGCGATGACACGCTTTGGGGTGGTGCCGGCGACGACCGGCTCTACGACGGGGCTGGCGATGACACGCTTCGGGGCGGTGCCGGCGACGACCGGCTCTACGACGGGGCTGGCGATGACACGCTTTGGGGCGGCACGGGCGACGACACCCTCGACACCTTCTACGGCGGGGACGGCGATGACACGCTCTACGGCGGGGACGGCGATGACACGCTCTACGGCGGCGGCGATGACATCCTCTACGGCGGCGGCGGCGATGACACGCTCTGGGGCGGTGCGGACGACGAGCTCCGGGGCGGTGCGGGCGACGACACGCTCCGGGGCAGCGTCGGCGATGACACGCTCGACGGCGGCGGCGGCGATGACATCCTCGACGGCGGCGGCGGCGATGACATCCTCGACGGCGGCGGCGGCGATGACATCCTCGACGGCGGCGGCGGCGATGACATCCTCTACGGCGGGGAAGGCGGCGATGACACGCTCTACGGCGTCGGCGATGACATCCTCGACGGCGGCGGCGGCGATGACACGCTCTGGGGCGGTGCGGGCGACGACGAGCTCCGGGGCGGTGCGGGCGATGACACGCTCCGGGGCAGCGTCGGCGATAACACGCTCGACGGCGGCGTCGGCGATGACATCCTCTACGGCGGCGAAGGCGGCGACATCCTCTACGGCGGGGAAGGCGGCGACATCCTCTACGGCGGCGTCGGTGATGACATCCTCTACGGCGGGGAAGGCGGCGACATCCTCTACGGCGGCGTCGGTGATGACATCCTCTACGGCGGCGAAGGCGGCGACATCCTCTACGGCGGCGTCGGTGATGACATCCTCTACGGCGGCGAAGGCGGCGACATCCTCTACGGCGGCGGCGGCGATGACATCCTCGACGGCGGGGAAGGCGGCGACATCCTCTACGGCGGGCCCGGCGACGACGAGTTCTACGGCGGCGGCGACGACGAGCCCTACGGCGGTGACGGCGACGACTACCTCGAACTGGTCTCAGTCGGGCTGCCCCCCTCCACCGACGCCACGCTCAGCAGCCTGACGCTGAGCGGGATCACCCTCTTGCCGGCCTTCGACCCTGCCACTGCCAGATACACCGCAGCGGTTGCCCACGACATGACCGAGACCGCGGTGACCGCCGCGGCGAACGAGGACGGGGCCACCCATGTGTTGCAACTGGGCGGTGTTGAGGACGAGGACGGGACCGTGGCCTTGGCGGTTGGCGACAACGTGATCAGCGTCGTGGTGACGGCGAAGAACGGGCGGACGGTCAAGACCTACACCGTGATCGTCACCCGGACCGGGCCGGGCGTGTCCATCGGGCTCCCCCCTCCGGGACGGTGGCTCTGGGAGCGGCAGTCGATGTCACGATGAGCTTCTCCGGCCTGGAGGCCGATTCCGCCCCCGGCACCAGGGATTACGTGTTCCGGGCCGATGTGGTGGACTCCGGCGACGAGGACGCCGATGTCTGCGAGGACCGGTGGTTGGGGCGCTGGTGGGCGGGGTTCAGGTGATGGCGGCTTTGTCCCAGGTGCGGGTGTCGGCTCCGATGGCGGTGAGGACTCGGGTTTGCAGGGGGGTCCGGCGGGTGGTGAGGGCGATGTTGTTGTCGTTGGCGGTGAGGTGGTGTCGGCGGATGCGGTTGAGCTCGCGCAGGGCCCGGGCGGCGCTGAGGTGCTGGTCGCCGAGGTCGGGGTCGCGGACGTCGGCTGTGGCGAGGGCTCGGCTGATGAGGGTCTCGATGACGGCGGCGTAGACGCAGACGGCGACGTGGCCGCGGGCTCGTTTCTTGGTCCAGTGCCGGATGGGCCGCAGGTGCAGGAAGTCTTTGAGGACCCGGAAGCGGGCTTCGACGCCTGCCAGTTGGCGGTAGGCGGCGACGACTTGGGCGGTGCTGGCCTGTGCCGGTGCGAGGCTGGTGGTCAGCACGTAGCGGCCGGCGAGGAGCTCCTCGTATGCGAGGGCGTCCTCGTTGTAGTGGTAGAGGAACCGGCCCGGTCCGATCTCGACGTCGAAGAGTCGCCCGGCGCCGCCGGCTCCGAGGATGCGCTGAGCGGCTCGGCCTATTTTGGCGGGGTCTTTGAGCCGGCCGGCGCGGACGCGGCGCTCCAGGGCCAACAGTTCGGTCTCGGCGGCGGCGGCGACGCTCTCGGCGCTGCGGGCGTCGTCACGCCGGGCTCGGGCGTCGGATTCGACCACAACGGCGCGTGCGCCGTCGGCGAGGGCGGCCTCCGCGGCGCGGCAGCGGTGCTGGGGGATCTCGACCCAGGCGGTGTCTTCGTCGATGACCTCGAGGGCTTCGCCGCTGATGTGGTCGCGGCGCAGCCGGGCAGCCAGCACATGATCGAACCCGGCGCGGGCGACTGCTTCGACGTTGGCTGTTGAGACCAGGCCCCGGTCAGCGACCACGCAGATCCGGCCCACCGCGAACCGCTCGGCGAGATCGCCCAGAACGGCCGGCAGCGTGGAGGCGTCGTTGGTGTTGCCGGCGAACACGTGATGGGCGATGGGGAGCCCGTCTGAGGTGCACAGCAGGCCGATCACGATCTGGGGCCGGTCTCCGCGGTGGTCCCGCGAGTATCCGAACGCCCGCGACGCGAACCGCTCAGAGCGCCGGGCCGATTCCTCGAAGTAGGTGGAGGCCACATCATAGCACACCAGCCGCAGATCCAGATTCGACAGGTCGCACAGCCGCGCATACAGGTGCGCCTCGGTCGCCTCTTTGGCGTCGGCGACGGCATCAACAGCCCGGTAGTACTGGCCCAGCGACGGAGCCGACCACCACTCGGGCATGACCACATCGCAAGCGGCCCACTCGCCAAGGCGCCGTTTCGAGCACGGCGCCACCAGCCGGTTGGCCACCATCGCGAACACAGCGTGCTCCAAAGCCCCCGCCCCGCGCTCGGTGCCGAGTCGCGCGAACCACCCGTCGAGGCCCAACCGCGGCCACCGCGGCCACCGCCCCCACCGCAGGCGCCCCCTCAGCGGCCAACGCGCCGACATCGACCCGCTCACGGCGCAGATGAGCCTCCAACGCGGCCACGATGCGCTCCAGCTGCCCCGACTCGCGCAAAGCGGTCACCTCACCGAGGCGCACCAGGGTCCTGTGACCCACCTTCGAGCCGTCGCGAACAGACTCCACCAAAGACAAGTACTCATACACCTTGTCGCCCCTGCGACGCCGGGTCGTCTTCACGAATACATCAGCAACAATAACACCAAACCCGCGCCCCGTCAAGCATCTCTCGCCCCTACATATCCCCGCCCAAACGCCGCCTCACAACACAAAACCCCACATCAGCGGCTACCCCCTGACACCAGACCACCGCCAACCCGACAAACTCGGGACAGAATCACCCGAAGAGCCCCATTGGCACTTGGCGTCGCGCGCCGGCTTGCCGGTATTGCACCGCGTCTGGGAGGCCGATGCCCCCTCCACGGCTTCAGCCGAAGAGATCGGTGTGCGTCCCGGTCCTGACCAGAACCAAGGCGTCGTCGCGGTAGCCCCAGATCAGCAGCCAGTCCGGCTCGATGTGGCATTCCCAGTACGGTGACCACTGCCCGGACAGGCGGTGGGGCTGGTTTCGGGAGGGCAGGGATCGGCCTGACACGACCACTTCGACGACGGCCCACAGCTTGTCCAGATCCTTGCGGCGCTTTCTGGCACGCCTGAGATCCTTCTCGAAACGAGTGGTCGCGAGCAGGCGCACCGGTCACCGCGACTTGGCTTTGAGATCCTCCAGGGTGGAGTACTCGACGAGGCCTGCTCCCGATTGGGCCTGGCGCAGCGCCTCGGTGGTGTCGGCGTTGGGGATCTTCACCTCAAAGGGTAGTCCCCGGTGCATGGTCACCTGCTTGTAGAACAGGGTGATGGCCTCGGTTGCCGACAGTCCCAACTCGTGAAGCAGGGACTCCGCTTGGTATTTGAGTTCCGGTTCGACCCGGGCTCGGATCATCTCAGTCTTGGCCATGGCGGAACCTCCTCCCGATAGCATAGTTGTTCCCCGAACGGGGAACAAGCTGACAGGCCAGCGCTCTCACTTGACCGCGTCCGGCATCCGCAGCGCGCCCTCTGCACAGTGCGCAGGCGCGGTCCGGCTGCGTGACAACGACAGACGGATGGTCTCCTGCTCCGCAGACCGTCTAAAGTTGTAGGCCATGGCACGGTTCGGACGTGTGCTCACGGCGATGGTTACGCCCTTCACCGAGGACGGGGTGCTCGACCTGCGCGGCGCGGCTCGCCTCGCCCGGTGGCTCGTGGCCAACGGCAACGAGGGTCTGGTGGTGGCCGGGACTACGGGGGAGAGCCCGACTCTCACCCACCGGGAGCAGGCCGAACTGGTGGCCGCGGTCGTGGCCGCGGTCGACGTGCCGGTTGTGGCCGGGGCCGGGAGCAACGACACCCGCGCCGCCATCGACCTCACCGAACGCTGCACGGAGGCCGGTGCCGCCGGGATCCTGCACGTGGCCGGCTACTACAACCGCCCGTCGCAGGCCGGGCTCGACGCGCACTTCCGCCATTGCGCGGACGCGACGGACCTTCCGGTGATCATCTACGACATACCCGGGCGCACCGGCCGCAAGGTCGCCACCGAGACCCTGGTCCGCCTGGCCCGCGAGGTGCCCAACATCGTCGGGCTCAAGGACGCCTCCGGGCGCCCGGACGAGACCGCCCGCCTCCTGGAGATGGCACCGGACGGCTTCGAGGTCTACTCCGGCGATGATTCGCTCACCCTGCCGCTGCTGTCGATCGGAGCGGTGGGCACCATCGGCGTCGCCACGCACTGGGCGGGCCTCCAGGTGGCGGCCATGTTCGACGCCTTCGAGAGCGGTCGAGTGGCCGAGGCGGTCGCCATCAACCGCAGCCTGCTCGACTCCTACGACTTCGAGACCGGCGACGCCGCACCCAACCCGGTGCCCACCAAGTGCATGATGCGCGTGCTGGGACTGCCCGCGGGGCCCTGCCGCCTCCCCATGGGACCGGAGCCGTCCGGACTCGAGGACCGAGCCAGGGAAGTCCTCGCCGCGCTGCGAGGCTCCGAACTGGGATCCGGCGAGCTGGCGGACACCGCTGCTGGAGTGCCCGCGGCGCTGGCGCCAGTCGGTACGGGCTGACCACCTGCCGTGGCCGCGCCGGTTGCCGTCACCTTCCTGGGCGGCCTGGGTGAGATAGGACGCAACTGCGCAGTCATCGAGACAGCCGGCCGCAGGGTGCTGCTCGACTGCGGCCGCATGTTCGCAGGCGACGACCTTCCCGGCGTCGACTCCGTGCTGCCCGACTTCGGGTGGCTGCTGGACAGCGGGGGAGTGGAAGCGTGCATCGCCACCCACGCCCACGAGGATCACATCGGTGCTCTGCCGTATTTGTTGGAGCACGTGTCGTTCCCGGTCTACGGCTCGGCGTTCACGCTCGGGTTGGTGCGGCACAAACTGGCCGAGGCGGGCCTGCTCGACCGGGCCGATTTGCGTGAGGTTCGTGACGGGGACAGTTTCAGCGCGGGACCCTTCCAATGCGAGGCGATGCCCGTCACGCACTCGGTGCCGGGCGGCCTCATCACAGCCTTCTCCACACCGCAGGGCGTGATCCTGCACTCCAGCGACTTCAAACTCGACCTCACGCCCGTGGATGGGCGGCGCACCGCTCTGTCTCGAATGGGGGCGCTCGCTGACGATCCTGGAGTGCGGCTGCTGCTGGCCGACTCGACCAACGCGGACGCGCCCGGATCGTCCCGCTCGGAGAGGGACGTGGGCGCAGTCCTGCACGATGTGATCGCCCGCGAGGAGGGTCGCCGGGTGATCGTCGGGGCATTCGCCAGCCACATCCACCGAATCCAGCAGGTGATGGACGCAGCGTCGGCCGCCGGCCGGATTGTGGCGACGCTGGGGCTGTCCATGCAGCGCAACGTGGGGCTGGCACGCGAGTTGGGCCTGCTGCGGGTTCCCGATCACGTGCTGCGTGACATCAGCGACATCGAGGGGCTCGATCCCGCACGGGTGTTGGTGGTGTGCACCGGCTCTCAGGGGGAGCCCCGCGCCGCGCTGACCCAGATGGCGGAGGGGACCAGCAAGTGGGTGGAGGTCGGCACCGAAGACACGGTGATCTTCAGCTCGCACCCGATCCCAGGAAACGAGGCTGCGATCGGGGTGCTGCGCAACGGACTGGCCCGGCGGGGTGCACGAGTGCTTCACACCGGCAATCTGGACGTGCACACGTCCGGCCACGGCAAGCAGCAGGAACTCAAGGTTCTGCACTCGGTGGCCTCGCCGGAGTGGTTCGTCCCGGTGCACGGTGAGTACGAGCATCTGGTGGCCCACGCCCGGCTGGCCGGTGAGATGGGCATGGCCGCAGAGCGGGTGGTGCTGTGCTGCGACGGCGACAGGGTCGAGCTCACCGACGAGGGTCTGCGGACGGCCGGATCGGTCGGTGGCAACCACATCTATGTGGACGGGACGGTCGGGGACTTGGGGTTGACGGTGCTCGACGAGCGGCGCAAGCTGGGTGCAGACGGGTTTGTTGCCGTCGTGGTGAGTCTCGACACCGATCGCGGGTCGATGGTGTCGGGTCCCGAGGTCGTGTCGAAGGGATGGGTTGAGCAGCCCGCGCTGACGGGTCACGAGGCGGCTGTTGCCGACGCCGTTGAGATGAAAGTACGGACCGCACTGGCCGACGGTGAGAGGGACCTCGAGGCCCTGCAGGATCTGGTGCTGCGCACGGCTCGGCGCACTTCCCGGGACCGCACCCGCCGCCGGCCCGTGATCGTGCCCGTGGTGAGCGAGGCCTAGGCCGACTGCCCTGGCCGCTGTCGTCGTGGGCCCGTTGTCTCTTCGCTAGGGTAAGTCAAGTGAAAGCGCGTCTCCTGGCTCAACCATTTGCTGATGGAACGAACCTCAGGGACTTCTTGTCCTACATTTCTGAGAATGAGTCCTTCATGCGCTTACGCGTTGTTGTAGCTTGGGCGAAGAGGAGCGGCCTGCAGCGCGCTGAATCAGACCTCCGAACAATCAGCACTCGTGGTGGCTGTCTCGAACTGGTTGTGGGCATCAGTGAGGGTGGAGCGACGCGTCAAGGCTTGGAAATCGCCCGGGACATTTTTGATTCCGTCTACATAGCCCATGATCGAAGTGGGAGAACGTTCCACCCGAAACTCTACCTCGCAGACGGAGTAGGACAAGCCGTAGTGATGATCGGTTCGAACAACCTTACAGCAGGTGGCATGTATTTCAACTACGAAGTTGGCTCCATTCTTGAGTTAGATCTCGATGATGATGATGACCGGAAGTATTTTGAGGCAGTCGAGAGTCTGATTGGACGGGTCATGGCCGACAGGGATATCTGCGTTAAACTGACGGACGGCGTTCTTGCAGAATTACTCTCAAACGCTCGATACGACATAAGGGATGAGGACACGAGTCGGAGGTCTCAATTCGCAGGAGCGCCCGAGGACCTTGATGGAGATGTGGATATTGAAGACGCGTACGCGGGCTTTCGGGGGACGGTTTCGATCTTTGGCAAGAGCCAAGTTGTGAAGAAGCCGACTGTTTCAATCCTGAGTGGGAAATCGTACAGATCTTCTCAAGGTTCCCATGGATCTAGAAGGCACGTGGACCGCGTTCATGCTAGTAGCGCTGTAGTCGGTGAGTACAGTGCAGTAACGGAGCTTCGCTGGTACAAGAAGATGAGCAACTCCGATGCCCAGCAAAGGCGTACGCCGAATACTCAGGTGACAGGTAATCTCAAGCTCACTGAGGCACGTCTGCCTGTCAACCATAGGACTTTCTTTCGGTATGTCTTCTTTGGTGATTGCAACTGGGCTGGCAAGGAGGTGAATAGAGGAATCAAAGAAGAAGCGGTTGTTCCGTTTCATGTTACGGCCGATGGTGGCCCATTGGGTACGTATTCGTTGAAGATCGATCACGCCGAGTATCGTGTGGCATCACAAGGTAACGTTCCGACGTGGCTTCATTGGGGAAATGATCTAAGCCAATACTTGAGAGACAACGGTCATGTTGATGACTACGTTACGCTTGAGCGGAGAGAAGATGGTGAGTACACACTCACCATCTCTGAGGAACCGATTGGAGATTTTCTTGGCTAATGGTCGTGCGATGCTGGTGTTCCATTACGAGCGAGTCTACGGCTTAGGAGGCGAATCCTGGCGTCCTCAAGGTACTCGAATAGTTCGGGACGCAGACCGATATCAGCCTTCACAAGGAAGGCATTTGTCTCAGCTAGCAAACTGCCGCATGCATCAGCGTTTCGGAGGCGCGCTATACGGTCGAGTCGTTCGAGTTCTTCTCCGAAGCCTGGCAAGAGTGGCATTGAGAGACGAGAGATCTCCGATGGCACCAACTCCAAGACACCTCCGCCGAAGCTGCGGCCTTCGATCTCGGCAGAAAGGAGCGTTAGGGAGTTGTGGAAGGCAGCCGCGAAGTCCTCTGGAGTTAGAGCTTGTCGAAGAAGCCGACCGCGATAGATGGTATCAGTAGTAACGATATCTGCTGCATTCACAATGACTCGCGGATACCAGTGTGAGCGCTTCGACATGAGGAGTGGCGCAGATCGGATATGCGGTACTCGGAACCAAGGCTCTCGGATGCGCGTCTTGTAGCGAGTGTGCAGGCCTGCTCGCTCGCCAGATTCTAGGTACAGGCTCGCCCCAATCCGTTCGAGTGGGTTCGGGCGCTCGGGTGAAAAATCAAGTAGCGCACAGACAGTCCCCGACGCTCGCAGTGCTTCATGCTCTCCCGTGGAGTAGACAAGTCCTTGAGCGTAACGAATGCGCGGCAATAGATCTCTAGCCCAAGATTCAAGGTCGAAGGCGTCAATTGTATGCTGGCCAACCGAAAAGAACGAGTTCGCTCCAGTGACTGCTGCAACATCGAATTTGGCGATTTCGATCAATGGCAGGACTTGCGACAATTCTTGTGCCTCTCGCAATGCTTCGAGTTCGCGAGGTGCCAACAAGTAGCGAGTCCAAGTTCTAGCATGAGGATCTACCGTGTGACTCCACTGGCGTCTGTCCTGGCCGAGATCACATATTGAAATGCGTCCGGATCCATCTCCTTGGCTGCATCGGCGGCCACTCATCACGACGGTTTCTTGAAGAACGTCAGGGAATGCACCCGGTGTGAACATATCGAAAGCGATGTCGTCGCAATTCACAATTAGCCAGTCTCGAACACAATTCGCTGAGGTGCCGGTAAAACACTCAGCAGGTACAACAAATGCGAATGAGCCATCGATCTTGAGAGAGGACAAAGCGCCCAGCAGTACGGGTATCCACAGGTTTGAAACTCGATGTTCGGGGAGTCCAAGCTCAGAATTGATTCGCGCAGCGTGTTGTTTAGACTCCTTCGTGAGGAATTGAAATCTTACAAATGGGGGATTGCCAAGTGCAATATCGTATGCGATCTGATTAGACAGCCGCCAGCGAAGGAAGTCTTCGTGGATGACATCGACCTCAAGTGCCAGATTCTCGGCGGCATCTCGGCAGACGGCGGCTTCGGATTCCATTATTTCTATGGCGGTGATCCGATTCGATCCTGCAGTGAGTTGTGACCTCGCGAGCCCCCTGACGAATGCACCATCTCCAGCTGTGGGTTCAAGAATTCGCATCGTTTCAAAGGGTCTTGGACACAGGGCCTGCACTCGCTCGATGGCAAGGTTTACAAGGGCGGCTGGCGTGTAGAAGCCGCCGCGGAGCTTCGCTTTATTGACCTCATCTCGTGTCTTCATTGGCGTGTGCTCTCTGGTTCAGGCGACCTGGCAGGACTGAGTGGGTGACAGACGTTCAGAGCTCATTAGAATCGGTCTCGGCCACTGGATGGAATCGCTGGGACACAGGTGGCGCTCCGGTCCTGGTGGAGGCTGTACCGATCTGCAATGGCTCGGACTCAGTGGTTCTTCACCCGCCTTCAAGTAGCAAAACACGTGTTCGCTCACGGAAGTGAACGCTAGCTGACGGGTGTGACGCGCACGGCGATGCTGTCGTGAATCGTCGCCGGCGGCGCCGGTGGGTTCACGGGGCTGTCGGGCGTCACTGGTAGCGTCACATTTCGTGGCGACCAAAGCCAAGCCAGCCCGCCGTGGAGCGGACGCGTCCCCGTCGGGCAAGCGGGGCTCCCGTCAGGGCCCGGCTGCGGTCGTTCGTCGGCACCGTCACGACATCTGGGGTCTGGCCGCGATCGTGGCCGGTCTTCTCGTGGCTGGCAGCGTCTGGTTCTCGGCTGCCGGACCGGTGGGCGAGCAGGTGGATCGGGGCCTCGCGGTTGGATTCGGCCTGGTGCGTATGGCCTTGCCTGCCGGGCTGGCGGCAATGGGGGCCGCGGCACTGCGGGGCGGGCGCCGCGGCGGAGCGGCGGTCCGGGCCGGCGATGGTGGAGACAGCGCCGAGGGTGAACCCGGTGCTGGCAGCGCCCCGGTCGAGGGGTCCGACTCTGAAGCCAGGATGTTGCTGGGCGGCGTGCTGGTGCTGGTGTCGTCCACCGGCCTGCTGCATCTGTCCAGGGGCCGTCCGGGCTTGGGCGACACCGTTGACGAGCTCGGTGCCGCGGGCGGCGCGCTCGGGGTTGGCGTCGGTGGCTTCCTGCATGCCTGGACCGCGCTGTGGGGCTCGATCCTGCTGCTCGTATTCGTAGGGCTCGTCGGCGTGATCGTCGTCACCCGGCTGACTGTGCGGTCCGCGTCGGCCTCGCTGCTCGTGGTGCTCCGCCCGGTATGGCGCCTGCTGCGGTCCGCGGTGGTGAACCTGTTCAGCGACATCAAGGACGCTCCGACCGCCCCCGGCACTGCCGGCCCGCATCCCTACGGGCATCCGGATGTCGACCCCTCCGGCCCCGACGAGGATTCGAGCCGGGTCGAGCCGAGCGCGGAGCCCTCGAGGCCCCCGGCCGCGCCGGCCCCGTTCGTGGAGACCCCGCCTGCTGTGCCCACGGTCGCCGCCCCCGGCAAGGCCAAAGGCACAGGCGCCAGCCGCAAGGGTCGTGACGAGCCGTCCAAGTGGAAGCTCCCGACGATCGAGTTGCTAGCCGCCACGCCCTCGCGGGAAATCGACAAGGCCGAGGTGGTCGAGCGCGGCCAGCTGCTGCAGGCCACGTTGGACCGCTTCGATGTGCCCACCATCTTGCTGGAGCCTGTCGTCGGGCCGACCGTCACCCGCTTCGTGCTGGAGCTGGGCGAGGGCATTCGGGTGTCGAAGCTCGAGAGCCTCCGCAAAGACATCGCCTTGGCCATGGCCTCGCCCGATGTGCGCATCCTGTCGCCCATCCCGGGCCGGCGAGCCATCGGCGTGGAGGTTCCCAACCTGGACCGGCAGATCGTGCGCCTCGGCGATGTGCTGCGCTCGGCGGAAGCGGCCGACGCCGACCATCCCCTGGAGGTGGCCATCGGCCGCGACATCAACGGGCACGCCATAATGATGAACGTGGCGACCACGCCGCACCTGCTGATTGCGGGAGCCACCGGCGCCGGGAAGTCCTCGTGCCTCAACTCGCTGATCACGTCGGTGCTGATGCGCTCCACCCCCGAAGACGTGCGCATGATCCTCGTCGATCCCAAGCGGGTGGAGATGGGCCAGTACGGCGGCGTACCGCACCTGGACGGCGAGCCGCCGGTTACTGACCCCAAGAAGGCAGCCAACGCGCTGAGCTGGGCTGTGCGGGAGATGGAGCAACGCTACGAGCTGCTCCACGAGACCGGCTTCCGCGACATCACCGGCTACAACGGCGCCTTTGACGACGACTCCCTTGAGCGCCCGCCCCGAACCCAGGACGCTGACGGCGAGCCATACCAGCGCGTTCCGTTCATGCTGGTGGTGGTGGACGAGCTGGCCGATCTGATGATGGTGGCGGCCCGCGACGTTGAGGAGTCGATCGTCCGCATCGCCCAGATGGCTCGGGCCGTGGGCATCCACTTGGTGATTGCTACTCAGCGGCCTTCCGTCAACATCATCACTGGCGTGATCAAGGCCAACATCCCGGCCAGGCTCGCCTTCGCGGTTTCAAGCTTGACTGACTCCCGCGTGATCCTCGACCAGCCCGGCGCCGAGCGCCTGGTGGGCCAGGGCGACATGTTGTGGCTCAGCCCTACGTCGTCGACGCCGCACCGAATCCAGGGATGCTGGGTAACGGAGGACGAGGTGCGCTCGGTGGTGAAATGGTGGGCAGACCAGGTGCCAGGAGATGATTCCTCCTCCTCAACGGAGGAGGTGGTCGATGGCAAGTTCAGCGACTCGGTCCAAGCCTCGCCGAACGGCGGTGTCGCCTCGACAAAGCCTTCGAGCATCACGGATCCTCCACCGGCGGATGAGGAGGATGGAGACGAGAAGCTGGACGCCGCTCTGGCGCTGGTGGTCGAGACGCAGCTGGGCTCGACGTCGATGCTGCAGCGCAGGCTGAGGGTTGGCTTCGCCAGAGCGGGGCGCATCATGGACCTGCTCGAGCAGCGGGGCGTGGTTGGCCCATCCACCGGCTCGAAGGCCCGCGAGGTTCTCATCACCCCCGAGGAGCTCGAGACCAGGCAACTCGGTTGACATTGAGGCCGAGCGGGTAGGCAGCAGTGTCACGAGGATCTTGCAAGACGCTGAGCGAGGCCGTGGCCCGAGCGGCCCGTGAGCGAAGCGAACAAGAGCGGGAAACAAGATTCTTCACCGCGCAGCCGGTCACCCACCAGCGCGGCTCAATCATGTTGCGCCTAGCACTTCGATCGTTCTGATGCTGCTCGGACTGGCTCTTTCGGTAGCCGGGCTGGTGGTGCTGTCGCTGGCGGCCGCCCAGTTCGTGCGGGGGGCGGCCCGGCTGGCGGTCGTCCTACAGATGGCGCCGATCGTGGTGGGGGCCATCGTGGTGGGGTTCGGAACCAGCGCGCCGGAAATGCTGGTGTCGTCGCTGGCCGCGGCCAACGGTCGCCTCGACATCGGCGTCGGCAACATCGTCGGCTCCAACGTGGCCAACATCTCGCTGGTGCTCGGCGCGGCGTCGTTCGTGGCGGTGGTCCCGGTGACCCCGAGCGTGGTGCGCCGGGACGCGGCCGTGTCGGTGGCCGCGGTGGTCGTGTTCGCCCTGCTCGTGCAGAACGAGTTGGGCCGCCTGGAGGGTCTCGTACTGCTGGCCGCGCTGATGGCGTGGTTCGTGCTGATCCTGCGCGGGGCCCGTACCGGTGGCAGCGAAGCGGACATGGAAGACCTCTCCGAGATCGTGGGCGAGCATCCCCCCGCTCTCGGAGTCGAGACGGTACGCACCATCGTGTCTCTGGCTCTGGTCGCGGGCTCGGCCTACGTGCTCGTGGAGGGTGCCGAGCGGGTGGCTGAGGCGCTCAACCTGTCGGGTGGCTTCGTCGGCTACACGATGGTCGCGGTGGGCACGTCGGCGCCCGAGCTGGTCACCGCGGTGGCCGCGGCCCGCCAGCGTGAGACCGAGCTGCTTGTGGGCAACCTGCTGGGAAGCAACGTGTTCAACTCGCTGGCCGTTGGCGGTGTCATCGGCCTCGTGGGGCCCGGCCCGGCGGGCGACGTCACGGTGCAGACCCTGGGCTCGCTGATGATGGTGGTTATCTGTGTGGTGAGCTGGGCGGATATGGCCATCGGCCATCGTGTCAGCCGCATCGACGGTGTTGTGCTGCTGGGTTTGTGGATGGTGAGCATCGCGCTCCTGGCCGGCTGAGCCACGAGGAGCGCTTCAACGTGTCGGTCGGAATCTCGTGCTGAGAAGCTCGGTCCCCAGGGTCGGCGTTCTGCTGGCTGCTCTGCTGGTGATCGCGGCGTGCGCCGCCGAGACCGCGACGCCATCGGCGGCAGAGAGCACTCCTTCCGGCTCTTCCGGCGGCGATGTCGAGGCAGGCAGCGCTGACACGGCGACGGCTCCGGCTTCTCCTACATCCGATCGGTCACCGGTGGTCGGGGCGTCTTTGGAGCATGAGCCGTCTGTGGTGGACGATGCGCCCTCGGAGCATGAGCCGTCTGTGGTGGACGGGGTGTCTTTGGAGTATGAGCCGTCTGTGGTGGACGATGCGTCTTCGGAGCATGAGCCGTCTGTCGCGGTGGAGGCGTCTTCGGAGCATGGGTCTTCCCCGGTGGTCGAGCCCGTGGGGTCGGATGAGGATCAGGGCGAGCCTCCAGCCGAGGTGTCCGTGTTCCCGACCGTCGGCGAGGGCGAGGATATGGCCCGCTGGACGGTGGAGATTGTCGAGAGCGTGCCCCATGATCCAGATGCCTTCACCCAGGGGCTCGAGGTCGCCGACGGGACCATGTATGAGAGCACCGGACTGAGGGGGCGCTCGTCGCTTCGGGTTGTGAACGCGGCCACCGGAGAGGTGACGGCACAGGTTGACCTGCCCGAGGAGTTGTTCGGCGAGGGACTCACCGTCGTAGGCGACGAGCTCGTCCAGCTCACCTGGCAGAGCGGCACCGCTCTCGTGTACGACCGTTCCACCCTCGACTTGGTGGGAGAGCACAGCTATGAGGGGGAGGGCTGGGGGCTCTGCGAGATGGGCGGCGAGCTGATCATGTCGGACGGCTCGGACCGGCTGGCCCGCCGCGATCCCCGCACCTTCGAGTTGCTGGGCACGGTGGCAGTCACGGCGACGGGCTACGACGGACGGCTCGACTACCTCAACGAGCTCGAGTGCGTGGAGAGCCTGGTGATCGCCAACGTGTGGCAGACCGACAACCTGCTTGTGATCGACCCACGCAACGGACAGGTGGTGGCGTCCGTCGATGCCGGGCCCCTCGTTGACGATGTGTCGCAGAACCTGCCCGAGAGCAAGATTGATGTGCTCAATGGGGTGGCGGTCGACGAGGAATCTGCCACCCTGTGGATGACCGGCAAGCTTTGGCCCCGGCTCTACAGGGTTCGCGTAGTGGAGGTGCCCTAGGTGCGATCCAGAGGCCGAGCGTGCGAGGCCGTGGCCCGAGCGGCCCGTGAGCGCAGCGAACAAGAGCGGGAGACCAGACGCTTCACCGCGATGCGCTCTCGTCCGTTCGCTCGGCTGCGTGGGACCGCCGCGCTGCGAAGCGGCGCGCTTCTGGCGGCAGTGCTGATGCTGTCGGCGTGCACTGGGAGCTCCGAGGTCCGCTCGTCGACAGGGGCTTCGCCTACCCTGCCGCCCCCCTCGACCACCGATCGGGTGCCGCCGTCGACTGTGCCGATCGCCACGACCCCGGACACGACGACGACCGAGCCCGCCCGGACCTGGACTCTGCTGGCCGGAGGCGACGTCTTGATGGAACGGTCTGAGGCGCTGGGCCTGGACCCCTTCGCGTCGATCCAGCCCCCGCTGGGCTCTTCGGACCTCTCAGTGGTGAACGTGGAGATGGCGATAAGCGACCGGGGCACGCCCCACCACAAGAGGTATGTGTTCCGGGCCCCGCCCGCGGCGGCGGAGCGGATCGCGGCCGGAGGCGTGCGCGTCGCCAACCTGGCCAACAATCACGCCATGGACTACGGTGCCGACGCCCTCGCCGACACCATCGAACTGCTGGAGGATGCTCGGGTGGCGACGGTCGGCGCCGGCCTCAACGCCGATGAGGCCTACCGGCACCGGATCCTGACCACCGACAACGGCGTGACCGTGGCCTTCGTGGGGGCCTCGTTGATCGTGCCGTCCGGCTTCGCGGCTGGTCCGGCCACGCCGGGGGTCGCGTCGGCGCAACCCTCCGGCCTGGCCCGTGTGCTCGACACCGTGCGGGCCGCGGCCGCAGCCGCCGACGCGGTGGTCGTGGTGGTCCATTGGGGCATCGAGCGCGACCCCTGTCCCAACCGAGCCCAGCGCGTGCTCGCCCAGCATCTTCTCGACGCGGGCGCCGACGCGGTGATCGGCCAGCATCCGCATGTGCTGCAGCCCGTGGAATACTCCGGCGGAAAGCTGGTGGCGTTCTCGCTGGGGAACTTCATCTGGGAGCCCCGCGACGGCATGAGCGGCGAGACCGGCGTGCTGCAGATCGACTTCGACGGCGGCGAGGTCGTCGGCTGGACGCTTCATCCCCACTTGCTCGACGACGACGGTGTGCCCATTCCGGGCGACTCCGGTCCCCGCGTCGAGCGCATCCGCGACATCGTGTCGGGCAACTGCCTCCCCCATGCGCCTGCCACCACGACCACGTCCCTGCCGGAACCAACAGGAACCGCCGGGTTCTAGGCGCAGCGGGCGGGTGACTATCCGATGCGGGATCCGGTACGCGGCGACGGTGAGCGTTGGCAGGTGCAGGCCCGCCATGACGGCGAGCTGTTCGTGATGACGGTGCACTCGGCGCATCTGGAGTGCATGTCGGGTGTGAGCTGGCTCTCATGGGCCCACACGGGCGACTTAGGACGTGCGCGGATAGGTGAGGTTCGGCACCACGATGCCGTCGGATTGCAGGTGCCTCGTGCCTTCGCGGCCGCCTATCCGCGTGGCCCCTTAGCCTTCTGCGGCGCCAACACCGCGGCGACGGCCTTCGTGGCCCCTGACGCACCCGATGGTGATCTCGTGCTGCCTGACCCCGACGCGGTGGGGACCTACACGTCATGCCCCGTTCGCATGGACTTGTCCCATCTCGGCCCGTATGGGGCCAGGAGCGAGCCATGACCGCCGTGGGCGGCTCGGAGACCTCCTCCTGATTCTGCGCGCTCTTGTCGGGTACTCGCCGGGCCGCGGTACGTTGGTCGCGCCCTATGTCCGGCAGGCCCAACTCCTTCGTGGTGCACACCCTGGGGTGTCCCAAGAACCAGGTCGATTCCGACAAGCTCGCCGGGTTGCTGGTCGCCGACGGCCTGTCGCCGGCCCGCGACGCTGCCGATGCTGACATCGTGGTCGTCAACACCTGCGCCTTCGTGGAGGAGGCCCGGCAGGAGTCGGTGGAGGTGATCCTGGCGCTGGCCGAGGCCAAGGCGCCGGGCGCATCGCTGGTCGTGACCGGCTGCCTCGCGGAGCGCTACGGCGACGAGCTGGCCGAGGCCCTGCCGGAGGCCGATCTCATCGCCGGGTTCGGGATGGCCCTCACGGCCGGGTCTGGGTCTTCGGCACCGTCGGAACCCAGTGGTGTGCCGGTGGAGCTGGGACGTCCGTCCTCTCGCCCGGTTCCCGCGTTCGACCTGCTCAACCTGCCCCGGCCGCCCTCGCCCCGCCCGTGGGCGTACGTGAAGATCGCCGAGGGGTGCGACCGCGCCTGCGGCTTCTGCGCCATCCCCAGCTTCCGGGGCCCCCAGCGCAGCCGGTCGCTAGAGCAGATCCTCGCTGAGGTGGAGCAGCTCGACGCGGCCGAGATCGTGCTGGTGGCCCAGGATCTCGCCTCCTACGGCCGGGACCAGGGCAAGGGCGAGCGCCGCATCGTGCCACTGGTTGAGGCGGTGGCGTCCCGAGTTGATCGCACCCGCCTGCTGTATCTGTACCCGTCGGACCTCAACGGCGCCCTGATAGACGCCATCTGCGCTACCGGCGTCCCCTATTTCGACCTGTCACTCCAGCACGTCTCGCCGCCGCTGCTGCGCCGGATGCGCCGCTGGGGCGACGGTGAGCGATTCCTGGCCCGCATCGAGGCGATCCGGCGGCGCGAGCCGGAGGCGGCCTTCCGGTCCAACTTCATCGTCGGCTACCCCGGCGAGACCGAGGAGGACCACGACCTGCTGTTGCGTTTCGTGGAGGAGGCTCAGCTCGACTGGTGCGGGTTCTTCGCCTACTCCGAGGAGTCCGGGACCTACTCGTCGACTCTGGAGGACAAGATCGACGAGGGGCTGCGCTCCGAACGGCTGGCTGAGCTCGGCGAATTGCAGGACACCATCACGGCCCACTGTCGAGATCTGCTGATCGGCCGGCGGGTCGAGGTTCTCGTGGACGAGCCCGGCGTGGGCAGGACCCATCGTGAGGCGCCCGAGATCGACGGCGTCGTGCATGTGCCCGCCGGCCTGGCCGCGGGTACCTTCGCGCCGGTGACCGTGACCGCCGCAGTTGGCTGCGACCTGGAGGCGGCGTGAGCGTCCCCGACGATGCGCCCGCGCTGGCGCGAGCGAGCCTGCTGCATCCCGCCAACCTGCTGACGCTCACCCGCCTGCTGTTCGCCCCGGTGCTCTTCCTGCTGATCCTGCAGGCCGACGACAGCCGGGGAGCGTCGTGGGCGGCCTTCGGCCTGGGCGTGGCCATGGCCAGCACCGACTTCTTCGACGGGCGAGTGGCGCGCCGTGCCAACGTTGCGAGCCGGAGCGGCGCGTTCCTCGACCCGCTCGCCGACAAGGTCGTGGTGCTCGGCGCAGCCTTCTGCCTGGTGGCGGTGGAGCGCTACTGGTGGGTGCCGGTGACGATCATGGCGTTCCGGGAGCTGGGAATCACGGCCTGGAGGGCCCGGTGGGCCGGGGAGGGCGTGTCGATCCCAGCCCGCCGTTCCGCCAAGTACAAGACCTTCGTGCAGGGCGTTGCCCTCGCGATGGCGGTCATGCCCGCGCTGGAGAGCGCCGACACCGTGCTGACCGCCGCTCTGTGGGTGGCGGTGGCGTTCACGGTGGTGACGGGCCTGCAGTACCTGCTCGATGGCCGCTCCGCGCTGACGCAGTCCCGCTCCGAGAACCGGGCGCGGGACGAGTCGTGAGACTCAGACCCGGCTGAGCGCCGTGCTGGGCGCGAGGATCCGGTGGTGAGACCACAGTGAAGTGTGAGGTCGTGGCGGTAGGGACCGAACTGTTGCTCGGTCAGATCGTCGACACCAACTCGTCGTGGATCGGTGAGCAGCTCGCCCTGGCCGGAATCGACAGCCACTTCCAGACCAAGGTCGGCGACAACCTCGGCCGGATGACCGCCGCGCTCGAGCAGGCGTTGGACCGCAGCGAAGCCGTGATCGTGTGCGGAGGCCTCGGCCCCACCCCCGACGACATCACCCGCGACGCGATCGCGGCGGTCATGGGCGTGGAACTGCGCCGGGACGATACTGTGGCCGAGCGGATCAGATCGATGTTCTACCGCCGTGACCGGGCGATGCCCGCCAACAACCTGCAGCAGGCCGACGTTCCGGTAGGAGCCCGGGTGATGGACGTGCAGCCCGGCACCGCGCCCGGCCTGATCTGTCCAGTGAGGCGGACCGCGGAGGGATCCGGCGATGCCGCTGGCGTCGACTCGGCGGGAGCGGCCGCCAGCGACGAGAAGGTGATCTACGCCGTTCCGGGTGTTCCCTGGGAGATGCAGAAGATGGTCAGCGAGTGCGTGCTGCCCGACCTGCAGGCCCGGGCCGGCGAGCGGCACGTGATCCGCAGCCGGACGCTGCGCACTTGGGGCTACTCCGAGTCGGGCCTGGCCGAGCTCCTGGAACCGGAGATGCGCCGCCTCGACGCCACTGGCGAGGCCACCATCGCCTTCCTGGCCAGCGGCATGGAGGGACTCAAGGTTCGCATCACCGCCAAGGCGACCGACGATGAGACAGCCCAGCGGGTGCTGTCCGGAGTGGAGTCCAGGGCTCGATCGGTGATCTCCGATGCGGTGTTCGGTGTCGACGACGACACCATGGAATCGGTGGTGCTGGCGCTGATGCGCTCGCGGGGGCTAACGCTGGGGTTGGCAGAGTCGGTCACCGGCGGGCTGATAGCGGCTCGCCTGACTGAAGTGCCCGGCGCCAGCGACGTGCTGCGTGGCGCGGTCGTGCCCTACGACCGGGTGCTCAAGACGAGCGTTCTCGGCGCGCCGGATGTCAACGCGGTCAGCAAGGAGATGGCGCTGGCCATGGCCGCCGGGGCCTGCCGGGTGCTGGGCGCCGACGTGGGGCTGGCCACAACCGGCGCGGCCGGACCCGATGCCCACGAGGGCGCGGAGCCGGGCACGGTCTGGATCGGCCTGCATCTCGACGGCGGGGGAGAGGCGGTCAGAGTGCGCTTCAACATGGCCCGCTCGATGGTCCGCCAGCTCACAACCATCACCGCCCTCAACTTCCTGCGGACCCGCCTGTGAACATCCTGTGATCTACCACACCACATGTGGTAAATCGTATGGAAGTTCGTTCTACCGGTGCTGGCGCGTCCACTCGGTCAGGTGGTGACCAGGTGTGAAGCGAGGGTGTCGAGGTCGGCCTGCCAGCAGCCCATCAGGTGGGTGGGCTGGAAGCCCATCTTGGTATTGATGGCCAGCATGTGGGCGTTGCTGGCCGCGTTGCCGGTCCGAAGCGCGGTCACGTCAGGCTCGGTGGAGCGCAGGTGCTTCCACATCGTGGCCTTGAGCCAGCGGCCGATACGCCGGCCGCGGTAAGCCGGCAGTACCACCGTTGACCACTGCCAGGAAGTGGCCGGCCGGTGCCGGTTGACGAACACTTCGGTGGTTCCGGCTGCCTCGCCGTCGGAGGTAACGGCTAGTACGCCCTGATACTCGAGCCCGCAAGCTGCGCGGGCCTCGATCTCGGTTCGCACCATGGAGGCGTTCACGACGGTGTCGGCGATGTCGAGGTCGTCGGTGGGGGCGTCGTTCAGGGCGTTGGCGGTCGCCACCAGGATGTCGATCCACTCTTCGGGGCAGCGGCGGGCCCAATGAACGAGCTCCAGGTTTGCCGGGCTGGCTTCGATCCACTGCTCCATGAGCCGGGGGTCCACTGCGGCCAGATCGAGGCTGGACTCCTGTTCGGTGTAGCGCAGTTCCGCGCCCAGGCTGGTCCAGAAGTTGTGGCGCTGAGGGGTGTGGTCCCCCCAGGCGATTATCGATGTGCGCCCGTCGGCGCGGGCATGTCGCAGGAGCTCCGCCAGCACCGCCGCTGTGACGTGGTCGTCGGCGGGCGTGATCTCTGTTTGCGCCAACGCCGAGTTGCCGGGGTCTACCGGCAGCTCCAGATGTCCGATTGCTGCGGCGGCAGCTCCTCCGAGGGCGACGATCCGCTGGTGGCGACCGTAGTCGGTGGCGTTGTCGTCGAAGACGCGCCGCAGCTCGGCGGCCGGGGTGACGGGAAGATCGGGGTCGCGCTCAGAGTCGACGTGTTGCTGGAGTTCGAGCGCGGCGGCGAAGTCTGCTTCGTCGAGTGATCGGGCGTTGACAAGTCGCACGACCCGAGCGTACGGGCGACACGGGGATCGGGGAACCAGCGCCGGTTCACCGCGTCGTCGCGGCACGCGAGCCGCCGGGGTCGTAGCGGTGCCACCACCAGGAGGTGCGACCATGGCTCGCGATCACGGCGTGGAGTCTCTTCGGCCGTGCTGGCGTCATGGCACGCCGCCCGGTGCGACCATGGCTCGCGATCACGGCGTGGAGTCTCTTCGGCCGTGCTGGCGTCATGGCACGCCGCCCGGTGCGACCATGGCTCGCGATCACGGCGTGGAGTCTCTTCGGCCGTTGCGGTGCCGTAGGCTCGATATCGTGGGGGAGCGTCCCGAAGTGGCGACCAGCGGGCCGGCGAACAAGGGTCTGTGCCTCTCCGGGCCCGAGAAGAAGGTGCTCGCGGCGCTGTCGCGGCGGCCGCTGGGGCTCTACCCGGCCGCGTCTGTGGCGGTCGCGGCGAATGTGGCTCGCCACGAGGCTCTCGGTGCCCTTGGGAGGCTCCGAGAGCTCGGGCTCGTCACCGGGGAGTCAGAGCCTGTGCCGTCACGTCCGGTGCGACGCGAGATCGTCTGGCGGCTCGATGTGGCTGCCGCATGGTCGCAGGTGCCGGATGTGCTGCGGTACAACCGGCTGCCGGAGGTCGCGCCCGGGCCGCTGCCCGAGCGCTTGCCCCCGCGGTTCGCGCACTTGTTCTGGTGGGGCGATCCGTCGCAGTACCGGCTGCCCCGTGACGCGGTGCTTGTGGCCGAGCAGATGCTGACATGCGACGATGTGACGTCTTGGGGATGGGCCCTGTTCACGCTTCCGTGCGAGGCGCTGGAGCGGGTTGTCGGAATGCCCCACGTCCCCGCGGACCGGCGGGAGCTCATCCGCAACACCCTGTCGAAGCGGCGCGCCGCGTCTGTCTGAGCATGCCGCGTCTGTCTGAGTATTCCGATGTTCTGCCTGAGGGAACGATGGACGTCTGGCCGGTTGTGGCTGGCGTTCTGCCCGAGGGCGCCGTGCTCATGGGCGGCACCGGACTGGCGATCTGGCTGCGTCACCGCCGCAGCGCCGACTTGGACTTGTTCACGCCTGCTCGTCTGGATCCGGCGCGGATCCTCTCTGCGCTGTCGGAGGCGGGTGATTTCGTCTATGTGGAGGCGACCGAGCGCATGATCCGTGGGACGCTCAACTCGGTGAACGTCGACATCGTCGCCCAGGAGGGCGTGGCGACTCTGGGCCCGCCGCTGGCTGTCAGCGGCTTGCGCGTGGGCTCGCTTCAAGACATCACCGCCGCGAAGTTCGACGCCTTGGTCGGCCGCAAACAGATGCGCGACTTCGTCGACGTCATGTTCATAGAGACCCAGGGGGGGATCGGTCTTGAGCAGGGCATCATGCTGTACTTCCGCCGCAACGGTCTCGACCTGCACCCCGCGGAGGTTCGGGGCGTCCTTCAGCACTTGGTCGACTTCGGGCACCTGGAGGACGACCCGGCCATGGCCGAAGTGTTCGGAGACGGCATCCGGGACCGGGTGGAGGGGCACTTCCGGTCCAGGCAGCCCGAGGTGGCCGCGGCCTTCCAGCAGTTGCTGGACGAAGGCGGTTGATCAGCCGAGTCCCTTCAGCGACGGGGCCGGGTTGCCGGTTCAGCTGTGGGGTTGGTTGGTTGGTTGGGGCTGAGCGACGGGGCCGGGTTGCCGGTTCAGCTGTGGGGTTGGTTGGTTGGTTGGGGCTGAGCGACGGGGCCGGGTTGCCGGTTCAGCTGTGGGGTTGGTTGGTTGGTTGGGGCTGAGCGACGGGGCCGGGTTGCCGGTTCAGCTGTGGGGTTGGTTGGTTGGTTGGGGCTGAGCGACGGGGCCGGGTTGCCGGTTCAGCTGTGGGGTTGGTGGAGCGGTCCAGGCGCAGCGAGGCTGAGTTCATGCAGTAGCGGTCGCCGGTGGGGCGGGGGCCGTCACCGAATCGGTGGCCGAGATGGGCGCCGCAGTTGGCGCAGAGGGCCTCCTCGCGGACCATTCCGTAGCTGCGGTCGGTGCGGATCTCCACCGCGTCGGGGTCGAGCGCCTCCCAGAAGCTGGGCCAACCCGTGCCGGACTCGTACTTGGTGTCGCTGGAGAACAGCGGCGCATCGCACACGATGCAGTGGTAGGTGCCGTCGTCGTGGCAGTTCCAGTACTGGCCGGTGAAGGCCCGCTCGGTGCCGGCTCGCTGGGTGACCTGGTACTGCTCGGGGGTGAGGCGGTCCCGCAGGTCGGTGTCGTCGAAGGTCTGGCGGGCGGGGGAGGTCTGGGAGGTCATGGCGGTTGCCTTTCTGTGGTTCTGATCTGCAGGCGAGCGTGTTCGGCGCCTTGATGGGAAGATTCGCCGGGGCATCGTGTTGCCTTTCTCCTGTACTGCTCTACGGTAGGCAACGCACACGGGCTTCGTATGGTTCCCGGCCGGCGAATCCGATCCCGTGACGCTTCGATGAGAGCGCGGCTGGCTCCATCCCCGTCCAAGGCGAGGTCCCCGTCTGAGGCGAGGTTGAACTTCCTGTCGTTGCCCACACCAGGGGTGGGAAAGTCCCAGGTTGTTCGATCACGGCTCCGGCTCGATGCCGCATCGGGGCAACCCTCGTCGAACTCGAAGATGTTTGACATGAACAGGTGTTCGTAACTACATTGTTGTTATACTGTGCGGAGGAGCGATGAGCGTGGCCCGCTGGCGGCCGGGCTTGTCACACCCCCCTCGTAAGTTCAGCAGCATCCCCGACTCGCCTCATGGCCACCTGATATCCAACGCAGCGCCCGCAGGGCGCACCAACCACAGGAGAAGGAAGTGGACGATCGACACAAGGCACTCGACATGGCCATGAGCCAGATCGAGAAGCAGTTCGGCCAAGGCTCGGTCATGAAGATGGGCGAGAAGGTCGCGATGAACATCGAGGCGATCCCGACGGGGGCGCTGTCGCTCGATCTGGCCCTCGGGATCGGGGGCCTGCCCCGGGGGCGGGTCACCGAGATATACGGCCCGGAGTCCTCGGGCAAGACCACCCTCGCCACCCATGTGGTGGCCGAGGCCCAGCGCAACGGCGGCATCTGCGCCTACGTGGACGCCGAGCACGCCATGGACCCGGTCTACGCCAAGGCCATCGGCGTCGACATCGACGAGCTGCTCATCTCCCAGCCCGACACCGGCGAGCAGGCCTTGGAGATCACCGACATGCTGATCCGCTCCGGGGCCCTCGACGTGGTGGTGATCGACTCGGTGGCCGCGCTCACCCCGCGCGCCGAGCTCGAGGGCGACATGGGCGACACCCACGTCGGCCTGCAGGCCCGGCTCATGTCGCAGGCGCTGCGCAAGCTCACCTCCAACCTCAGCAAGTCCAACACCATCTGCATCTTCATCAACCAGCTACGGGAGAAGATCGGGGTGATGTTCGGCTCGCCGGAGACCACGCCGGGAGGCCGGGCCCTCAAGTTCTACTCGTCGGTGCGGCTCGACATCCGCCGGATCGAGGCGATCAAGAACGGCATGGAGGTGGTGGGCAACCGCACCCGGGTGAAGGTGGCGAAGAACAAGTGCGCCCCGCCGTTCCGCCAGGCCGAGTTCGACATCATGTACGGCCAGGGCATCTCCCGGGAGGGTTCGGTGCTGGATCTGGCGGTGGCCGAGTCCATCGTGAAGAAGTCCGGGGCCTGGTACACCTACGACGGCGAGCAGCTCGGCCAGGGGCGCGAGAACGCCAAGGCGTTCCTGCAGGACAATCCCGAGCTGATGGTCGAGATCTCCGACCTGGTGTGGAAGGCCGTGATGCCCGAACCCGAGCCCGAACCGGAGCCCGAGTGGGAGCAGCCGGCAGCGTCGGAGCCGTCGGTCACCGCCGCCTAACGATCACACCAGCCGCACGCGCTGCCACCAAATGCGGTGGAGGCTGGCCGGTCCGCCCGAGACACTGACTCAGGCGCCGTCATAGGGACGGTCTTAGACCGCAGCGTCCTCCCCTCAAGGGCTTTGAGCGCGAACCGGGTGATAGCGAAGCGGTAGCCGCGTCAAGCGCAGGCCCGTCACGCCTGCGTCGGCGTAGTTCTTGGGCAACGCAACTGAGGGCCGCGCCACGAGGGCCGCCAGCCGTTCACACCTGGCTCCAGTCTTGACGCGGGCAGCGCGACCTGGGCCTTGGGTGAGGAGGACTGCCATGGGCCTTATGGAGGACATCTGGACTGCTCTGTTGTCGGACGATGAGGAGGAAGAGGAGGCGGTCGAGCGGATCGCGGCAGATCCCGTCGCGTCGCAGATCGCAAGATCGGTGCTAACTAGGTCGACAGGGGCCCCAGGATCGCGAGGGCGGTGACCCTTGAGTCTCTGATGGAAGTTGACCTTGGTCGCGATGCCGGATCTCGCTTGAGCACGGAGGCAGGCAGTGTCCCACCACTCGGTGGGACACTGCCCCGCCAAGTCGCCATTTCCGCAAGGCAGGGACTGAGACGCCGACAATCCGAGCGATGTCTCTCCAAGAGAATCCCAAGTCGCTCAGCTCGCTGAGCAGACTCTCCAGGGGCCGTTTCGCTTGCTCGCCCGCCAAGGTGCGAAGCTCGCCGTCGAGCGTGTCGGAATGGTGCTCCTCGACTAGACGGTGCAGGTGCCTGGTGTCGTCGACCATGATTGTCGTGCCTACTGGTTTGGGTTGGGTTCGGGTAGATCGAGCCCCAGTTCGTCGGCCCAGCCCTCGGTTGCAGCTTGGGCGGCCACATGGCTGCGCACCGCGGGATCGACGAACGCCAACCTGCCGCGTCCGACGGAGGTGATGAGCCCTGCGGCGGCCAGCCTCCTGCGGTAGGTGCTCAAGCCGCGGGCGCCGTGCCCCCAGCGGCGCCCGACATCGCCGACGGCGCTAGTGTCGGCGTCGACAAGCATCGAGACCAGGAATCTCTTGTCGACATCGGACAGGCCGTGCCACACCGGTCCGTAGACATGCACGCCGAATTGGCGGGTCGCGTCCGCTACTGCGGGCTCGACGTCGGACGCGGTGATGCCGCGGACGGGATCTTCGGCGTCGTCCCAGGCGTAAGCACCGATCAACTGCACGAGGTAGGGCTGACCCCTAGACGCATCCGCGGCATTTCGGAGCGCTACGTCGTCTATGCGGCCGCCAGCCATCTCTATGGGCTCCTGCAACGCTCTCGCGGCTTCCGATGGCCGCAGGTTGCCGATCTCGTGGCGGTGGCACCGCTGCAGGAACGTGCTGGCGTCGCCCGACAGCAGCCGGTGCTCGAGATCCGGCAGAGCCGCTCCCACGAATGCGATGGGCCGCTCCTGCCGGCGGGAGACGAGCTGGAAGACGTTGCCGAACTCGCGGACCTCGCCCATGTCGCTCACATGAAGCTCGTCGATCGTGATCAGCAGCCCTGTGCCGTGCGGCTCGAGCAAGTCCCCCAAATGAGCCAGCGTCGCTTCGAGGTCCGCAGGGGGGCGCGGTGCTGGCTCCGGCCCGGGAGAGCTCGCCATCTGGATGCCGGACCCCATGATGGTCACGCCGGAGACCATGCGCGGCGATGGCTTGGGGGCGTCTTCGAGCGACAGGCGCAGTCGGACCGCCTTGGACGCAATCTGCTCGACCAGGCCACGGCGCTTGGCCACGACGGCGGAGATCGTTATCCAGCCCCGAGCCTTGGCCCGGTCCTCCATGTTGTTCAGGAGCACTGTCTTGCCTGTGCCCCTCAGACCCCACAGCAGCGTCGCGTAGCTCGGGCTGCGGATGCTGTCGAAGACCGTATCGAAGCTGTTGAGGACGTCGCGCCGGCCGGCCAGCACCGGGGGGCTGATCCCGAAGGACGGAGAGAAGGGGTTCGGGGGTCGCACGTCAGGCCTGTCCTCCGTCGGGATGAGAGAGCGTCACCATCGATGAGCGCCCCATCCTAGCGTTCGTGGTGTCAGCCCATGAGAGATTTTGATCTTGTGAAATATTTTGTTCCTGAGAACTGTTCCGTTCTTGCGCCCGTCGGTCCGCAGCGAGAGAGAGTCGGGTGGGAGACCTGGGGGTCCTCAGCGCTGCGCCGGGCGTAGCTCCGGGGCCGTAGTCTGAGGGCGTGGGCAGGACCTACGCCATCCGCACGTTCGGGTGCCAGATGAACGAGCACGACTCCGAGCGGATCGCGGGCCTGCTCGAGGACGACGGGTACGTACGCGCCTCCGCCCTGGAGGAGGCCGACGTGATGGTGCTCAACACCTGCTGCATCCGGGAGAACGCGGACAACAAGCTGTACGGCGCTCTGGGCCGGCTCAAGGCCGTGAAGGCCAAGCGGCCCGACGCGCTCATCGCGGTGGCCGGGTGCCTGGCCCAGAAGGACCGGGAGCTGGTCCGGGAGCGGGCCGGCCACGTCGATGTGGTCTTCGGCACCCACAACGTGCACCGGGCTGCGGAGCTCATCGACCACGCCCGGCGCAACGGGCCGGTGGTGGAGATCCTGACCGAGACCGTGAGGGAGGACGCCGAGGCGTTCCCGTCTGCTCTGCCGGTGCGTCGAGACTCGGACTACTCCGCCTGGGTGACCATCCAGATCGGATGCGACAACAGCTGCACGTTCTGCATCGTCCCCGCGGTGAGGGGCCCGGAGATCAGCCGACCCTTCGGGGAGCTGGTTGACGAGGTGGGGGCCTTGGCCGCCGGCGGGGTCAGCGAGGTCACCCTGCTCGGCCAGAACGTCAACAGCTACGGCCGCGACCTGGCGCTGTCGCGCCGGGCGACCGCCAACGCCAACGGAGGCAGCGCCAGCAGCCACGGAACTGCGGCAGCCGGCGACGACGGAACTGCGGCAGCCAGCAGCCACGGAACTGCGGCAGCCGGCGACGATGGAACTGCCGCAGCCAGCCACGGAACTGCGGCAGCCGGCGACGATGCTTGGTGGTGCGGGAAGCGCTGGCTGTCGGACAGGCGGGCCCGCCCGCTGTTCGCAGACCTGCTCCGGGCGGTGGGGCGGATCGACGGCATCCGCCGTGTGCGCTTCACCAGTCCGCATCCCAAGGACCTGCGGCCCGAGACCATCGCAGCCATGGCCGACGTTCCAACCGTGTGCGAGCACCTCCACTTGCCGCTGCAGTCCGGCAGCGACGCCGTGCTGCGAGCCATGCGCCGGGGCTACACGGCCGAACGCTACCTGGAGCGGCTGCGGGCGGCCCGGGCCGCGGTGGACGACCTCGCCGTGTCCACCGACATCATCGTCGGGTTCCCCGGCGAGACCGAGAGCGACTTCGAGCAGACCCTGGAGGTAGCTGCCGAGGCCCGCTACGACAGCGCCTTCACGTTCATCTTCTCGCCCCGTCCCGGCACCGCCGCAGCCGAGATGAGCGACCGGTTCGTGCCCCACGGCGTGTCAGTGGACCGCTACGAGCGGCTGCGGCGGGTGATCGAGCGCTCCAGCCGCCTCGCCAACGAGGCCCGCATAGGCAGAGTGGAGGAAGTCGTGGTCGAGGGGCCCAGCAAGAAGGACCCGGCGGTTGCCACGGGGCGCGCCCGGCGCAACACGCTGGTGCATTTCCCGTCGCCCCCCGGCATCACGCCGCAACCCGGCACCTACGCCCGGGTCGAGGTGACCGCGGCTGCGGCCAACTTCCTTCAGGGCGAGGTGGTCGACCTCGAAGCGCCGCCTGCCGCGACCGGGGCAGCAGCCGTTTCGAGCCGGCGACGCATCCCCGTAGCCGTCGCCGCAAGCTGACTGAGGCGGTGACCTCGAAGCGGCCCGCACCACATGGCGGGGACCAGGGTGGCTCCGACCTCGCCGGCGCCGCGGGCGCCACGGGCGCGCAACCGGGACGGGAACACGCGGGAATGGGCGGCTCCGGTGCTATCGGGACAAGCACGCCGCCCCCGGCGCCAGAACACGACGCAGCAGGCCGGTCGCCCGCTGATCGGAAGAGACTCGCCAAGCGGCCGCTGGTGATCGTCGGCCCCACCGCCTCGGGCAAGTCGGACATCGCGATGGGTGTGGCCAGGCTGATTGGCGACACCGAGATCGTGACGCTCGACTCGATGCAGGTCTACCGGGGCATGGACATCGGCACGGCCACTCCCACCGCGGCGGAGCAGTCCGAGGTGCGTCACCACCTGATCGACTTGGTGGACCCGTCCGAGGAGTTCGCGGTGGCCGGATTCCAGGCTCGGGCCGCCGCGGTGATCGGCGACATCCGCAGCCGGGGTGCCGTGCCCGTGTTGGTTGGCGGCACCGGCCTGTACGTCCGGGCCGTGATCGACGGGCTCCAGATCCCGGGGCGTTACCCGGAGGTGCGCTCCGGCCTAGAGGCCGAGCCCGACACGGGGGCCCTGCATCGCCGGCTGGTCGATCTCGATCCGGTGGCGGCCGGCCGCATGGAGCCCTCGAACCGGCGCCGGATCGTGAGAGCACTGGAGGTCACGATCGGCAGCGGACGGCCGTTCTCGTCGTACGGGCCCGGCCTGGGGCACTACCCGCCCACGCCGTTCGTGCAGGTGGGCCTGCGCTGGGACCGCGATCGGCTCGACGAGCGCATCGCAGCCCGCTACCAGCGGCAGATGGCTGACGGCTTCCTCGACGAAGTCCGATCACTGGCCACCGGTCCGATCTCGCGCACCGCGTCACAAGCGCTGGGCTACAAGGAGCTGCTCGCCCACGTGCAGGGGCAGACGAGCCTCGAAGAAGCCCTGGAGATGGCCGTCGTGCGCACCCGCCGCTTCGCCCGCCGCCAGGAGCGATGGTTCCGCCGCGACCCCCGCATCGCATGGCTCGACGCTCCCGCCACCGCCGCCGACGTGCTGTCCGCCTGGGATGCTGAAGGTTGGGGCGGCACGGCGCTCTGACTCGGGCGCGGCCCGCAGGCTGAGAGCACGGACGGTTCGGTCGTGGTGCCGACGGCGATCTCGACGAGATGCCCTGCCCACAGACGGAGTCGCGACGCTGGTCAGCAGCACCGACGCCGCGCGCGGGCGAATGGGCATACAGCTTGCATCCCGAAGTGTCTGCGCCAGCGGCGAAGCCTATTCGAGAAGGACTGTCTCTGCCGCGTGTTCGTGAAGCCGGCGCCACGAAACCAGCGAGCCCGAGCTGCGACGCTGGTTCTCGTCGCCTCCGTAGACCGCCAGAGCCTCGCGGGCGGTCTGAGTCTCGGCTAAACGGTCACGGGTCCGGACGGCGCTGTCGAGCAGGCTCGACGACGGGGTCGCAGCCGACTTGGCCTCCACCAGCACGGTGCCCGACGGCCGCTCCACAACCAGATCGACCTCCGTTCCGCTTCGCTCGCGGTAGTGGGACAGGCCCGCGGTGAGGCCTCTGTTGGTCCTGTGCTTGAGGATCTCCGACACTGCCCAGGTCTCGAAGATGGCTCCGCGCAGCGGATGGGTGCGCAACTGTTCGGGAGCCCGGATTCCGAGGAGCCAGCACACCAGACCGGTGTCGTAGAAGTGCAGCTTGGGCATCTTAACGAGCCGTTTGCGGAGGGTGGCGTGGAACGCAGGCAGGGGGAAGGCCACGAAGCTGGCTTCAAGAAGGCTGAACCAGGCCTTCGCCGTGGGCTGGGAGACGCCGCAGTCGTTGGCCAGCGACGAGTAGTTGAGCAACTGCGCGGTGCGCCCCGCGCAGAACTGCACGAAGCGCTGGAACGCGTCGAGGTCTGCAATGCCGCTGATCAGGCGCACGTCCCGCTCGATGTATGTGGCCACATAGGAGCCGAGCCAGTCCGACGGAGCGAGGCCGCGGTCGAGGATCCGGGGGTATCCGCCGCAGAAGAGGGACTCCTCGAGACTGCGGGGATGCTCGTCGAAGCGCACGACCTCGCTTCGGGCCAGCGGCAGCAGGTTCAGCACGGTGGTGCGCCCCGCCAGCGATTGGCTGACCGACTCGAGAAGTGAGAGATTGTGTGAGCCCGTGAGGATCCAGCGTCCCGGTGCCGGATCGCTGTCGATGATGCCCTGAAGGTAGGACAGGATGTCCGGCAGCCGCTGGACTTCGTCCATCACCGCACCGCGGGGAAACTGAGCCAGGAAGCCCCGCGGGTCGTCGGCCGCGAAGGCCCGCACGTCCGGGTCCTCCAGCGACACGTGCGGATGATCGGGGAACACCGCGCGGCACAGGGTGGTCTTGCCGCTCTGGCGGGGCCCCGTCAGCGTCACCGACGGAGCCGCTCGCGCCGCCCGCTCCAAACGGGGCGCCAGGTCGCGGCGTACCAGCACAAGCCCAGACTACCAGCCTTGATGCTAATCCAAAGTGCAAGCTTGATTCAGCAAATACAAGAGGACGCTACCTAACGGCGTGACAGCCTGACGTGGACAGGTTCCATCCGCAGCGCTTGGTCCGAGTTGTTCTGGACGTGGTCGTCTCGTGACACTTGGTCTTGCTGTTGATCTGTTCAACTCTCGCTTGCCGGGCTGGCGTACACGCGCAGACTCAAGGCGCCCCAGCAGAGGATCACATCGTCGCTGCTCAGCGCGCATGTGGTGTCGGTTCCGGCGTCGACGGCCTTGAATTTGCCGCTGGGCGCGGTGGCTCGACCGTCTCCGTTCGAGCCCCAGCAGGTGATGGTGTTGTCGGTGCGCAGCCCGCAGGAATGCGAACTGCCGGCGGTGATGGCTTTGAAGTTCCCGCTGGGCGCGTCAGTCTGGCCGTCTCCGTTCGAGCCCCAGCATGTGATGGAGTTGTCGCTGCGCAGCCCGCAAGAGTGCGAACTGCCGGCAGTGACGGTCTTGAAGCTCCCGCCGGGCGCGAAAGCGGGCTGACTGGTCCTGTCGCCTTCGTCCCAGGAATGGAAATAGCCCCAGCATGTGATGGTGTTGTCGGTGCGCAGCCCGCAAGTCTGGTCACGGCCGGAGGCGATCTCTTTGAAGTGCCCATCGGGTGCACCAGAGGGCCGGCTGGCGGGGGCGCCTGTGTCGCTGGTATCGCTCCAGTCGTTGTAAGAGCCCCAGCAGATGATGGTGTTGTCGGTGCGCAGCCCGCAGGTGTGGTCACGGCCGACGGTGACAGCCTTGAGGGTTCCGTCGGGCTGGTCGAGTCCGTAGTACTCGAATGATGTGCCCCAGCACTTGACTGTGCCATCACTGCGGAGTGCGCAAGCGTCATCTCCGGAGTTGGCGTCGATGGCCTTGAAGCGCCCTCCGGGGGCGTCCGCTTGGCCGGATCGGTTGTTGCCCCAGCATGTGATGGTGTCGTCGCTGCGCAGCCCGCAGAAGTGGCCGCGTCCCCCGGTGACGGCTTTGAAGTTCCCGCTGGGCGCGTCAGTGTGGCCGTGTTCGTTGGAGCCCCAGCATGTGATGGTGTTGTCGCTGCGCAGCCCGCAAGAGTGCTGATTGCTTGCGGTGACAGCCTTGAAGGTTCCGCTGGGCGGGTCCGCTTGGCCGATATAGACGGAATGGGTTGTGTCATAGTTGGATCCCCAGCAGGTGATGGTGTCGTCGGTGCGCAGCCCGCAGGCATGGTCGTTGTCGGCAGCGATCGCCTTGAACGTGCCGTCAGGTGCGACAAACGGCCGGTTGGTATTGCCGTCGTAGTATGTGCCCCAGCATGTGACGCTGCTGTCGCTGCGCAGCCCGCAACGGTGGCCGAAACCGACGGCGACGGCCTCGAAGCTCCCGGGTATGTTGGCATTGCCGGGCCAGCAGGCCATCGTGTTGTCGCTGCGGATCCCGCAAGTTTGGTATGGGCTGGCGTCGATGGACTTGAAGGTTCCGTCGGGGGGGACAGCTTGGCCGAAGGTGTTGTCTCCCCAGCATCTCACGGTGTCGTCGTAGCGGATCACGCAGGTGTGCCCGTAGTGGTCCCGTCCGTCGGTTGTGACAGCCTTGAGTGATGTGTATGGGTTGACTCTTGCACCATTTCCCGAATAGTTGATCGCATACCACATGCCGTTCCAAGTGGAGCCGTCGCCTTTGAATTTGCCGCGTCCCCAGCATTGGAGGGTGTCGTCGCTGCGAAGTGCACAGGAGTGCCGATTGCCAGCGGCGACGGTCTTGAAGGTCCCGCTGGGCGGGTGATGTTTGTTGTTTCTCCAGCATGTGATGGTGTCGTCGCTGCGCAGCCCGCAGACGGAGGTCACAGCACCGAATGCCGTAAGACCGCGGACAGTGACGGCCTTCAGGCTTCCGCCGGGGGCGTCTGCTTGGCCCCACTGATTCAAGCCCCAGCAGGTGATGGTGTCGTCGCTGCGCAACGCGCAGGTGTGCAGACTCCCAGCAGACACCGCCTTGAAGGCCGCGTCGGGCGCGTTGGTCTGACCGTGTCCGTTGTAGCCCCAGCAGGTGATGGTGCCGTCGCTGCGCAGCCCGCAGGTGTGCGAACCGCCGGCGGTGACAGCCTCGAAGGATCCGCCGGGCGCGTCGGATTCGCCGTCTTCGTTGCTTCCCCAGCATGTGATGGTGTTGTCGGTGCGCAGCCCGCAAGAATGCGTCGGACCCGCCCAGCTGTTGCGCCTGTTCAGGGACCACCGAATACCGCTCCCGCCGGCAACGACAGCCTTGAAGGTTCCGTCGGGCGCGTTGGCTTGGCCGTGTTCGTCGTTGCCCCAGCATGTGATGGTGTTGTCGCTGCGCAGCCCGCAGGAATGCAGATTCCCAGCAGACACCGCTTTGAAGCTCCCGCTGGGCGCGGTGGTCTGACCATGTCTGTTGTAGCCCCAGCATGTGATGGTGTCGTCGGTGCGCAGCCCGCAAGAATGCGCCCCTCCGGCCGTGACGGCCTTGAAGGTTCCGCCGGGCGCGTTGGTTTGGCCGGTGTAGCGGTGGGCTTCATAGTTGGCCCCCCAGCATGTGACGGTGTCGTCGCTGCGCAGCCCGCAAGTGTGGAGATTTCCAGCAGACACAGCTTTGAAGCTCTCGCCGGGAGCGAGGGACCTTCCGTCGCCGTTGTCGCCCCAGCATGTGATGGTGTCGTCGGTGCGCAGCCCGCAGGTGTGCGAATCGCCGGCGGTGACAGCCTTGAAGCTGTGGATGGTTGATGTGGGCGTCGCAGGAGTGTCGTCTTCTGTGGCGTCTTGTTCGGGTCCGGGGATGTCGTCGACCCCGCCGGTGCGCGTGGCGTGATCCGGGGGCGGCGGAACCGACGGCTCGCCGAGCACGCATGTCGTGTACTCGTAGGGTTGCGGTGCCGCTCCGGCGATCCGCACGCCGGTGATGTTGACCGTGTAGCAGTGGTCGGGACCGCTGGGCGCGCGCAGCAGGTCCGAGTTCGTGTCGCCGGCTACCGCCCACACAATAGCTTGTTCCGGGGCGCTCCGAGAATTGGGGCGTGGAGCGGCGGAGCGGTGGATCACCTCTGTGGCGACCGGGCCGTCGCCGTCGGACATTGTGACCGAGGCGCCGGAGAAGTCCGCCCCGCCGAGCGAGAGCGACCATCTGCCCCAGACCGTCTCGGGGGGCACGTGGCCCGACGGGGGCCATGCCACGAAGCCCCGCGGCTCGCGCACGCGGGGCCGGCTGGCGAAAGTGTTGTCATCGCGTGGCCACAGCGCGTTGGCCTCCCGGCCGCGGCGGGCATTGCCGGTGCCCATCTCCATCGTCTGGGGGTACAGGATCCAGCGCCGGTGCCCGACTTCGGTGTTTTGCCCGCCGGGGTCCTGCATGTAGCCGTCGATGCCGGCCAGTCCCGCTGTGCCGATCCCGAGATTGGCTTCGGCGTAGCGGCGCCCGGTGTCGTTGTAGCACGCCCAGCCGCTGCCGGGCTCGTGCGACAGCCTGCCCTCGGCCAGCATCATCAGCGCCGTGTGCTGCGCTCCGGCGGAGCTGGCCGGATCCTCCTGCACCGTGCCGAGGCCGGCCATCTGGCGGTACCAGTTCAGTCGTTGGAACACGCTGTCTCGGAACGGCTGTCCGGTGGTCCCCGCGATGCAGCCGTCCACATCCCCGGTGTAATCCCAGTCCGGCTCGGTCCGTCCGAACTCGGTGGTGTAGGCGTCGTGGACCGCGGACCGGTCCCAAGTGTCGATGCCGACCATGTCGGACCTGGACCCGTTGGCTTGGATCAACGGCTCGGACGCCTGGTTGCTCCGGCCGCGGTCGTCGCGCACCGCGTCGGCCGGAACCATGACCACGACGACACCATTGGCGGCAGGCTCGATCTCGACGGTGTACGCGTGCGCCGAGCCGGACAAGCCGACGGCGCTCCCGTTGCTCACGTCTATGTCGTCCACGGCTAGGCCGGTGACGGCTTCGGAGAACGTGATCTTGGCGTCGAAGCTCTCACGGACTGCGTCCGGCGCGAGCGAGTCGAGCCACACCCACAGGGAGCCCAAGCTGAGAGATCGCGCCAAGAAAGTGGCCATCTCGCCTCTAGTTGTTGGCCGATCGGGGCAGAAGACGGTCCTGTCACCGCAGCCTTCGGTGACGCCCGAAGCAGCCAACCGAGCGACATCCGCCGCGTACCAGGCGTCAGCGGGGACGTCAGAGAAGCCGGGGTCGGGCCCGTGCGGCAGGTCGTAGGCCCGCGACAGGAACACCGCCATCTGGGCGCGGGTCACGCTACGGTCCGGGCAGAACCCGCTTCCGTCGCCGCATCCGCTGGTGACGCCGAGTTCAGCCATGCGCTCGATGAACGGTGCATGGAAGCCGTTTGGGTCGACATCGTCGAACCGCGTCTGAGTCACCGCCAGCGGGTCGGCCCCGTCGAGCAGGCGCACGGTCCACACCGCCATCGTCATGCGGTCCAAAGGCTCGTCGGGGCAGAACCCGTCGTCACACAGGGTGCTAGCGAAGATGCCGTCCCCGGTCAGGGTGCGCACCGGCGCGGCATAGTAGGCGTCGGCTGGTACATCCGGATAGGGGGCTTCGTCCTGCGCGGTCGCCGTCAGAGGCGTCAACGCGGTCGACACCGCGGCGAGCGCGGCGACTGTGGCCCAACTCCGGCCGGCTCTTCGAAGAAGCACCCTGCGTGCAGGTGTCGTCACCTGTGCTGACCGCTGCCGCTGCCTGACGTGCCGTGAGTGGTGGCGCGGCCGCTCTGGTCTCGGTGGTAGTCGTAGTAGTTGCGCCAGTAGTCCTCGAAATGGCACAACCTTTGAGCCTGCAACGTCTCTTCGCGCTTGTCTTCAGTTTCGAACGCCCACCCGATCAGACGTTTGGCAACGTCAGCAAGGCGGCCGGCAGCCACTCCTATAGCGATTCCGGCGGCAGCACCTAGCGCGGTGCCGATTCCAGGCACTGCCGAGCCGATCGCGGCACCTACCGCACCTCCCACCGCTCCTCCTATGACTTCGAACGCTGCGTCAGCCCCAAGGCCAGCCATCAGTCGCACGATGCCGGTCCAGTCCTCCGGCTTGTGTCCGGCATCGATGGCGCAGGCATCTTGAGCCTCTCGGCTCTTCGCCCTGACATCGCTCGGAAAGTCGAACGGCAGGCCGCTGCGAGATTCGCCGTCGTCGAGCGTGGAGGCGCTCGGCACGAGAGCCGCGGCGTCAACCGCCAGGACATGACGATGCTCCTCGGCGGCGCGCTGTCCGGCCGTCACGCCGGTTCCCCCAACATACACCTCTACCCGACCGTCGAGATTGACGGCGCAGTCGGGCACGATTGTCCACCCGGCTCTTGCGCCTTGGTCCAAGTCGCAGCGACGACGCAGTACCAGACCGTCGTCTGTTGATTCATAGATGCGGTACTCGGGCCGGGCGCCCGGCTGCTCCCGGTCTTGGGAGCCTAAGTGAGGAATGAACACGGCGAGGCTGTAGCTCCCCGGTCTCAAGCTCTCGTTGCGGAACATCCACTTGGCAGTTTGCTCGGTGTCGGTGATTCGCTGGGTGTACCAACCTCCGTTGCGGCCGAACACCCAGTCTCCCGATGCGATTCCGTCGTCCCGGAACGGGGGCTTGTCCGACGGATCGTGCTTCTTCCATCCGTCTCGGGAGTCGTTGCCGAACGAGGCTCGTTGGCCCAACACCATCGGGTCGTCGTCAAGGTAACCCAGCCGCCACGGCTCGCAGCGACTCTGGTCCGCGATCACGCTGGGGACGAACCGGTCCTCGGTGAGAGCCAGCGGGTTGTAGCAGCCCTGCGTCACGCCGACGCGGCGGGTTCCGGCCTCGATGCCCCGCACGAGGAACGTCGCCATCTGGGCTCGGGAGGTGCCACTCTGGGGACAGAAGCGCAGAGGCTCTGTCCGGCAGCCGACGGTCACGCCCGACGAGGCGAGCGCGTCGATGTTCGCCCGGTGAACGTTGCCCGAGGCCACATCGGCGAATCCGGCACCGAGCCCTGCGGGAAGATCGAAGGCCCGTGTCAGGAACGACGCCATCTGGGCCCGAGTGACCGTCATGTCAGGGCAGTAGCGAAGGGGCTCTACTTCGCAGCCGGCGGTCACCCCCAGCTCGGCCAGACGCTCCACATGGCCCGCCCACCATCGGCTGTCGTCGATGTCCGCAAAGCGCGACGGCTTCGACGGCGGGTCGCCGCCCTCCAAGATTCGCACAAGCCACACCGCCATGACCCAGCGGGGCAGCGGCCTGTCCGGACAGAACAGGCCAAGGCCACAATCGGTGCTGTCGAAGATCCCGTCTTCGGCCAGGGCCTGGATGTTCTCCCGGTGGACGCTACCTGCGGCTACGTCCGTGTACGGGACCTGCGCGACGGCAACGGTCGCGCCTGAGCCGGACGCCGCCGCGGCCGGAGTGCTGCGGTCCACACCTGCCGACGAGCCGGACGCGCCTACAGGCGCAGCCTCCTCGGCGGTGCCCTGCTCAGCGGCGTGAGCTGCTACGAAGCGCGAGTCCTCCCGGGGGGGGGGGGGGGGGCTTGCAGCAGGGGTGACCGAGGCTGAGGCGATCAAGAACACGAGGCAACCAGTGATGACTCTCAAGACAGTTCCTTTCCGAATCTACCGCTCACGATCTACTGCTCGCGGTGCCCCGCTCGACAGAAGGCACCGGGGACAGGCGAATCTTGCTGTGCGCCGCCCGTGTTGTCAAGCGCCAACGTGAGGCACACGATCCTGGGCAAGTCCCAGAACATCGGGTTCGGCCAACGGATCGAAGGTCGGCTAGCACGGCGCAAGCGTGGAACTGCCCGCCGTCCCGGCGTGACAGCCTGCTGTGGGCCAGCGGGACGGCTGGTCGCCAGGCTGGGCCACCGGTTCGTCCGATCTTGAGGTAGTTGTCCGCCCATAGTGCGGCTAACCCCAATACCGTTAAGTTAGGGTCCTCGGATGGTCGCGAGTGGTGGTCCGGTGGGCTGGGGCCAGCTGTGGTGTCGGGCGCGTTTGACGTGCCACTTGGGCATCTTGCGCTTGATGAGCCGTGGATTGGCTCGGAGCCGACGGCTTGGGTTGAGCCGGCCGCAGAGCTGGGCGATGGCGTGTTGGCGGGCGTGGTCAGTCCCCTGAGGGGGAAAAATCGCGCGCCGTGGTGATGGAGCGGCGCGCGATGCGCAAGGCGGCGACGAAGCTGACCCGGTCGGGGTCGACATCGGCGTGGTCGGCGGCTTCCCACATGAGGGTGCGGATCGCGTAGTGGCAGCACAGATGTCCCCAGATCTCCTGGAGGACGAGTTCGGGGGATTTGGATCGCAGCACGACGCGGGGGCCGCGTTGGTGGGTCTTGAGCTCGTCGAAGGCGGCTTCGATCTCCCAGCGCTGGGCGTACGCGGGGGCGAGGTCGGTCGCGGTGGCTTCGTCGGGGTCGACGATGGTGGTCAGCAGCCGGTAGGTGGTGCCGTTGGGGCGGCCGTCGTCGATGCTGTAGTCGATCACCCGCACCACCAGGGGGATGGCCTTGCGCCCGGCGTTGCCTGCGGGTCGCAGCTCCGCTAGCCACGAGCCGTCGTCGAGGGTTTCGATGTGGCGGGGTCTCATCGTCGGCTTGGCCCGCCACAACAGGTCCACACCAGCTGTGACGCCGCGCTGGAACAGCGGGAACCCGCAGAACCCCCGGTCGGCCAACAGCACCATGCCCGGCCCGAGCCGGTCGATCAGATCTGCGGCCAGGGTGTTCTCCGAGGTGGTGTAGGGCCCGATCTCGGCGTCGAAGACGGCATGGGTGCCGCACTCGGCGACCGCGACCAGCCGAGCCTGAGGGAACGCGGACCGCTCGCCCTTGCTCACCCCGGGGCGGCCGAACCACTCGTCATTCGCCGCCGTATCGGCGACGTCGAGGCACGTCCCGTCGATCGCGACCAGCCGCCGTCCCGCCAACCACGCCCCCGGCGTGCCGGTGGTCGCCAGCGGCTGTGCGACCCGCTCGAACAGCGCCCGCATCGGCTCAGCACCCAGGCGCTCCCGTGCCTGGAAGATCGCCGACTTCGACGGCAACGCAACCGGCTCGCCACCGCCCGCCCACGCCAGAGCGTCGGTCATCAACCCCAGCACATCCTCATAGGACCCCTCGGCGTGCAGCGCCATACCCACAGCGAAGTAAGCCATCACCCGCGCCGGCAGCGACCGATGCCGCTGCTCGGTGCGGCCACACGCAGCGATCACCTCATCGACCAGTTCCGGAGGGAACGTGCGGCACAACACGCCCACCGACACCAGATCCGACAACCGCCGGTCCGACTCGGGCTTGCGCCACCCAGAGCGAGGCACCCCACCAAACTACACCCTTCAGCCTTAACTGAACGGTATTGCGGCTAACCCTGATCGTTCATGAGAATTGGTGAGTGGTCGAGGTGTGTGTATTTTCGTGTGATTTTGGTGGTGGGGTTGGCGGGTTGGGTTGTGTTGGGCGCGCTGGTTGGGGTTGTGTGGCCTCTGATGGCCGGTTCGGGTGCTTGTGTGAGGGTTCGGGGCGCGCGGGGTCCGAGTCAGCGGCGGCCACAGGGCGCAGGCGCGGGCGGTGGGCGTCTATGGGGCGCCGGGGTCGCAGGCGTGCAGCAGCTGTGGTGTGGCGGGCCACCAGTGGAGCAGGCGCAGGGTCCATTTGCGTGAGGAGCGCACGAGCCGCGCCGGTGCGTGCCATAGCTGCCATCTGAGGCGTTTGGGGGCGGCGTTGGCGAGGGGTCCGTCAAGGCGGAGTTGTTGGAACCATCTGACCAGCGTCAAGCTGAGCGCGACGAGTTGTGTCCAGGCGGCGTTGGCGTCGAAGTCGCGAAAGGGCATGCGTTTGAGGCCGGAGTCTTTGAGGTCGGCGATGGTGTTCTCGGTGCGGGCGTGGGCTCGCATGTGGGCGTCGAGCTCGGCGGGGTCGCCGTCGGCGTCGGTGTAGAACCCGCGGTAGCGCCAGGTCTCGGAGTCGAACAGGCTGCGCTGGGCGCCGGGGTGCAGCGGCTCGCGGCGGGCGATGAAGCGGATGCGCTCAGGCCAGTCTTTGAGGTCGGCGAACTCGGTGAGGTCCGCGACCTGGGCGCGCTCGGCGGGGTCGCCGTCGCCGCGCAGGGCCGGCTTCCACTTCTTGGTGTCGAAGCGGTTGTGGTCTATGGCCGTGGTGACCTCGCCGTTTGAGCGCGCCGTCATGAAGAACACCACGTTGCGGGCCCGGCAGGCCTCAGCGATGTGCACAGAGCAGCCCGCGGCGTCGACGCGCATCTGCACCTGCCGCGGCGCTGAGGGCTCGCCGCCTTCGCGGTGGCCCGCCGCGGCCGCCTCGGGGAGCTGCGCGATGGCGGCGTCGAGCACCGCTATGTGGTCGGTGATGCTGTTGGCCGCGGCGTTGCCGGGCCGCAGCATCACCGACAGCGGCTCGCCGTGCTCGGTGGCGCACAGCATCGGATGGAACCCGAACCCGCCCTTGAAGTGCGCCGCCGCGCGGTCCTTGTTCTCAGAGTGCACCTCCACCAGCGTCGAGTCGATGTCGAGCACCACCGGACCCGACGACTCCGTGTCGCCGCGGCGCTCCCACACAGCGCTGCGCACACCCGCAGCCGCCTCACACAGCGACTTCACCACATCAGGGCCCAGACCCGCAGCAGCCGATACAGCGTCGAGTCCGACGCCACCTCCCCGAACAGCACCGGCTGGGCCCGCAGATGCTCGATGTCGCTGCACGCCTCCCCGCCCCCGGCGAGCATCAACAACACATGCACCAACACCTTGCCCCGATCATGTGACGGCGCCCGCTCACCGCTCGGCGGCAACACAGCCGACAACGCCTCCCCAAGCCCCAAACCGTCAGCGAAACGCCCCAGAACGAACAAACCCCCATGCGCCGCGACCTGATCGCCGCCAGCTGTCACCCCCACATCACAAGTGCTGCTACAGTCCATCTCGGAGATGCCCCTTTCTGTGGATCCGATACGTGCCCGACAACACGCATCATCCTACATCAGAGGGGCTTTTCCGCGGACGCGAACCCCCTCGACCCCGAAACTCGTGAACGATCAGGGCTAACTGCATCAAGTTCGGCAGCAGGCCAACGAGGCGCCGCGTTTCTGATGCGGTCCGAGGAGGCGAGAATGCATAGATGACCGGCGGGCTGCGACTCCACAAGCTTCACGGGCTGGGCAACGACTTCCTCGTCGCGCTCGTAGACGAACTGCCCGTCGAGGGCGACGCCGCCCGTTCGGCCGCCGAGTATTGCGATCGGAGCCGCGGCATAGGAGCGGACGGGCTGATCTTTGCAGTGCTCGACTCGTCGAGTGACGGTGCGGTTCGCGCCGCGACCATGCGGCTGTGGAACTCCGACGGCTCGCCGGCGGAGGTGTCCGGCAACGGCCTCAGATGTCTGGCCCACGCCATCGCCCGCACTCTCGGAGCGGCCGAGCTTGACATCGTCGTGCACACCGTGGCCGGCCCCCGGCTCTGCTCGATCCAGCCGACGCATGCGCCCGACACCGTCGTCGGCACCTCGGAGATGGGCGCACCCGCACCCGGCCCCGATCCGGACCGGCCCGATCCGAGCCCGGCAGCCGTGGCCGCGCAGTTTCTCGGCGGCGGTGCAGTCGAGCGCTGGCAGGCAGTGGACATGGGCAACCCCCACGCGGTGCTGGCGGTGGCCGATCCCGTTGCAGTTCTCGTGAGGGAGGCCGGCCCGGCGGTCGAGGCGCTGTTCACAGGTGGCATCAACGTCCACTTCGGTGCGGTCTCGGGGCCCGATGAGGTGACGCTGAGCGTCTGGGAACGCGGCGCGGGCGCCACCGCGGCATGCGGGACGGGGGCGGTGGCTGCGGCCGCCGTCTTCCATCGGTGGGGCGACGTGGGCCAGAATGTGACCGTGCGAATGGCCGGCGGGGAGGCTCGAGTCGATCTGTCGGAGCCGGTGACCCTCACGGGCGAGTCGACCTACGTCGCCACGGTGGATGTCCACGATGCCTGAGGCGGGCCCGCCGCCAGGGTCCAACGACACGCTCGGCGCCGACCCCACCCAAGGCGCCACCACTGAAGACGACACCGTCCACGGCGCCCATGACGGCATCGACCACACGGGCGACGGCGGCGACACTCACCGGGGAGGGTTCGGTGAGTTCGGCGGCGACGGCCCTGGCCTCATCGATCGGGCCTTCCGGGAGCGCATCGTGCTGGTCGGTGTCACCCGGCCGGATCGGGGCTCTTCGGCCACCGAAGCGTCCCTCGACGAGTTGAGCCTGCTGGTCGACACCGCCGGAGCCGATGCCATCGAGCGGGTCTGCCAGCGGCGAGCCGCGCCCGATGCCGCCACCTTCGTGGGCGCGGGAAAGGCCCGCGAGATCAGGGCCATCGCCGAGGAGGTGGACTGCGACACGGTGGTGTTCGACGACGAGCTCAGCCCCGCCCAGCAGTTCAACCTGGAGAAGCTGCTGGGCCGCACCGCCCTGGACCGCACCGCGGTGATCCTCGACATCTTCGCCCAGAACGCCAGCACACCGGAGGGCAAGGCCCAGGTCGAGTTGGCCCAACTCCGCTACCGGCTTCCCCGCCTGCGGGGCGCGGGGAGGCGGCTGTCGCAGCAGGCGGGCGGGATCGGCACCCGCGGCCCCGGCGAGACCCAGCTCGAAGTGGACCGGCGCCGCCTGGAGCGTCGCATACACAAGCTCGAGAATGACCTTCGCCGCATCGCCGGCCACCGCCGCACCCAGTCCAAGGCCCGCAGCCGCACCCGCAACCGGGCGGTGGCGATCGTCGGCTACACCAACGCGGGCAAGTCGTCGCTGCTCAACCGGCTGACTTCGGCCTCCGTCGCAGTGGAGGACCGCCTCTTCGCCACCCTGGATCCCACCACCCGGCGCCTGGGCCTGCCCGGCGGCGAGACGGTGTTCGTCACCGACACGGTGGGCTTCGTGCGCAAGCTGCCCCACCAGTTGGTGGAGGCGTTCAAGACCACGCTCGACGTGGTGCGCGACGCCGACCTGCTGGTCCACGTCGTGGACGGCACCGACGGCGATCCCGAGGGCTCCATGGCCGCAGTACGTGAAGTCCTGGCCGAGATCGACGCGGACGAGGTCCCCGAACTGGTGGCGTTCAACAAGAGCGATCTCGGTACCGGCGCCGCCCGCCTCGCGGCCCGCACCGAGGGGTCGGTGGCCGTGTCGACTGTCACCGGCTCAGGGATGGAGGAACTTCTGGGCGCGATCGGAGACCGGATGCGCTGCATGGCCCGCGAGGTCGAGTTGGTGGTGCCCTGGGAGCGCGGCGACGTTCTGGCTGGCGTGCACCGCAACGGCCAAGTGCTCGACTCCATCGCTACCGAGCGGGGAATGAGGGTCCGGGCCCGCTTGGAGCCCGCCTCGGTCGGCGCTCTGCGCCGCTACGTGGTCAGCGGTCAGGACGATCCATGACCGCGGGTTTCGTGCGGCTGGCTGACCGCCTGCCCGCGGTGCGGCTCGCGGTGCTGTCCGCGGTGCGGCTCGCGGTGCTGTCCGTGGTGCCGCCCGCGGGGCTGTCGAGGTCGAGCCGATGGGACGACCGGTGACCGCGGGCTTCGTGCCCCCCGCCTACCCCTACGACCGGCTCGACTCGCTGAGGGCCGCAGCCGAGGCACTGCCGGGTGGCGCGGTCGACTGCTCGGTGGGCACGCCCTGCGACCCGCCTCCGGACGCCGCAGTGGAGGCGCTCGCCCGTTCGGGCAGCGAGCGGGGCTACCCGCCCTCGATCGGCTCGGCCGCGTACCGCGGCGCGGCCGCCGGCTGGCTGGAACGCCGTTTCGGCGTCTCCGTCGATCCCGACAGGGAGCTGGCGGCATGTATCGGCACCAAGGAGTTCGTGGTGTCGCTGCCGAGCTACCTGCGGCTCCGGCACCCCGATCGCGACACCGTGCTGTACCCGGCCGTGTCGTACCCGTCCTACGCGATGGGTGCCACCCTCGCTAGGTGCAGGGCCGTCCCGGTGGGCACCGACGAGCGGTTCCGGATCGACCTCGACACGGTCTCGGACTCAGACGCGGAGCGAGCCGTGTGCCTGTGGGTGAACACCCCCGGCAACCCCGCTGGTGCCCTCGACGACTTGGCCGCAGCCGCAGCGTGGGGCCGCTCTCGGGGCGTGTCCGTGATCAGCGACGAGTGCTACGCCGAGTTCACCTGGCAGGGTGCGCCCCGCACGATCCTCAGCAGCGACAACGCTGGCGTGCTAGCCGTGCACTCGCTGTCGAAGCGGTCCAACCTGGCTGGTGTGAGAGCCGGCTTCTACGCCGGTGATGCCGAGCTGGTTCATTATCTGCGTGAGACCCGCAAGCACGCCGGATGCATGGTGCCCGGCCCCGCTCAGGCTGCAGCTGTCGCCGCCTGGGGCGACCAGGACCACGTCGACGCCCAGCGGTCCGTCTACCGGCGTCGGCTGGAAACGCTCGCCGAGATAGCGGCCGCAGCCGGCGCGTGTGCCGCGCTTCCCGAGGGTGCCTTCTACCTGTGGGCACCCGCACCCGGCGGCGACGCCTGGGCCTTCGCCGGTCTGCTCGCTCGCCGGGCGGGCCTCATTGTCAGCCCGGGCGAGTTCTATTGCGAGGAGCCTGCGGCGGGATCCGTAGATCCGCTCCGGTACGTGCGCCTCGCCGCCGTGCAGCCCGACGGCCGCTTGGAACTGGCCCTTCGGCGGCTTGTTGGCGGCTAGCGCCGCGATCACCCGTCCGCCGGGGATCAGCCCGGCTGCGGTGATCAGCCGGTTGCAGGGATCAGCCCGGCTGCGGGGATCAGCCGGTGGCGGGGATCAGCCCGGCTGCGGTGATCAGCCGGTAGCGGGGAGGGTGGTGGCGAAGCGGGCTGTGGTGGAGGCGGCTCGCGGCAGGGTTGCGTGCAGCGACGCCTGCACCTCGTAGTGGGTGCCCGCGGCCAGGCCTGTGAGGCTGAACGTGACGTTCGTGCCGGCCGCCGTCCGGGATTGCACGGCGCTCCATGTTCCCGGCAGGCTGGACCCGCTGGCGGCGAGGCGGTAGCGCATGTAAAGGGTGCTGCCAGAGGCCTCCGGTGTCGACACCGTGACCGTGGCGTTGGTCGCCGTGACGGCGGAGACCTGAACTTCGGGCGCAGTCGGCAGCGACACGATCTCCGGGTCGGCCCCTATCAACACAGGCGCCCTGTTGTCGGTCAGGTCCGACAGCCCGGAGTAGCCGTCGGGTGCCAGCGCCACATAGAAGGTCTCTTCGAGCTCGAGTAAGTTCGCGCCCTCGTCGTTGGCGACGATCTTTATCGACACGGTGCGAGCGGCGCCGGTCTCGCCGGTCGGCTTGGCGGTGTCGGACCAGTCGAACTTCTCGTAGCCGTAAGTCACGCGGCGCTCGCGCGAGCCGCCGGAGAAGAGTTCGCCGTAGCCGAAGTTGTACCTGTCGCGCTCGCGGTCGATGGCCGGCGTCTGGGTGTCGCTCAGCTCGACGTCCTTGCTGAACTCCGGACTCGTGTCGGGCACCTCCGGATCCTCGGCCACGATGGCGGGGTTCTCGTCGAAGCGGCTGTGGATGATGGCCACGACAGGCCAGGGGGCCGGCTCCGACGACGTGTTCGCGAGCGTGCAGTTCAGCGTCTCGCCCTCGGACACCGACGACGGGCACGTCAGGTCGAAGCCGGCTGCGGTCGCCTTCACGTCGCGGCCGTCGCCGGTGGCCCGGGTGATCACCACCGCATAGGTGTTGGCCGTGGCGCCGTCCTCAGCGGTCACCTTGATCGTGATGGTGTTGGCGCCGACGGCTAGCCCGATGGCGGCACTCTCCTCTCCGCTGTCGAGAGCCATGGTCTCGGCGCCTCGGTGCGTGTGCTCCACGACCATCTGGGCGCGGTCGTCGGACGTGGTGGCGGTGATGGTCGCCTCGGTTACCTCGTAGGCGACTGAAGCCGGGTTCGACGCCTGCGGCGAGGCGATGTCGGTGGTCTCGCTGATGCCGGTGCGGATCTGGATGCTGCTCAGCGCGGCGTCGATACTCCGGGAGTCGGATTCTCTGAGGATGATCGGCTGGCGCCCGTGGTAGAGGATGCCGACGCCTCGGCTCGCGTCGGAGCCCAGCGCGATGTAGAACTTCTCGGCGGGCTCGAAGTCGGCGTCGTCGACGATGGTGATGGGGACGCTACGGGAGTCGGCGTCGCTGGACTCGCTAGCGGCGCCGGCGTCACCGGGCCAGTCGAACCTTGAGTACGCGACGAGGATGTCCCCGATCCACCAGGCGGCTGTGTCAACTTCAACGGCAGGGTTGAGGGTTCCGTACTGGACGTCGCGGGGCGATCCGGCGACCAGGGCCCGGTCGGCGTCGCTGGAGAGGTGCAGGATCGAAACGACTGGCCACGCCGCCGCGGCGTCGGTCGTGTTGGTCAATGTGCACGAATAGGTCGATCCCTCGCTGGCCCGGGCGGGGCAGGTGAGATTGAAGCCGTCGCGGCTGATGGTCACGTCGTCGGTCTGGCCTGACACGACCGTGAGGAAGACAGCGGTTAGCGCGCCGGCCGCGACGACGGCCAGGCCAGCCTTGAGAGTGAGGCGAGATCGACGAGGCGAGCGCGGTGTGCGGCTCGACATGGGGGCCGTATGTGGCGTGCGAGGAGTCATGTCCGGGCCTCCCCAAGGAGTTGCGTGTGACTGTCGGGACGTGCCTCGCAGCCGACCGGCGGCGCTGAGGCTGTGGTGCTTGGGGGTCTCATGGTCAGTTCGCCGATCCTTGGAACCTTTCTGCGAGGTCGGTGCCTGGTCCCCAGCTTCGGGGGTTGAGGGCCGTGCGGTGCAGGAAGGCCGAGGCATGTGCTCGTGTGGCGGGCTGGTGGGGACAGAACTCGTCGGTGTCGCATCCGAAGGTGATTTCGTGGGCGACCATCCAGGCCACCGCAGGCGCGTAGTAGCTGTCGGGGTCCACGTCCGCGAAGCTGGCCGGCTCGGCCGGGGCGGCGTTGACGTAGCGGTACAGGAAGGCTGTGATCTGGGCCCGGGTGACTAGGTCTTGGGTGCAGAACTTGTCGGTGTCGCATCCGAAGGTGATGCCGTGCTGGAGCGCCCATCCGATGGCCTGGTCAGAGTAGACGCCCTCGGCGACGTCGGTGAATGTGCCGGAGCCCGGGCGGGAGGCGCGAGGGCTGCCGGCAGCGCGCCACAAGAAGGTCACGAACTGCTCTCGGGTGATGCTTTGGCCGGGGCAGAACTGGGCCTCTGCGCAGCCGAGCGTGATGTTGTTGTTGATCATCCAGGTGACATGGTGCTCATACCAAATGCCGGCGGGCACGTCGTCGAAGGCTTCAGAGGCGGACCGCTGGTCGTCATCGTCTTCTTCGTTCGGTGGCGTGCCGCCGCCACCGCCGCCGCCGCCGCCGCCACCGCCGCCGCCACCGCCACCGCCACCGCCGCCACCGCCGCCGCCGCCGCCACCGCCGGGGTTCGTGTCGCTGCCGGGGTTCGTGTCGCTGCCGGGGTTCGTGTCGGGCGGGGCGGCCTGCACGGTGTAGGGGGCTGCGGCGGTGCTGGGGTTGTTGGCGTCGTCGGCGGCGGCGGCCGCGTCGACGGTGACGGTGACGGCGCCCTCGAAGCCCGCGGTCGGGGTGATCTGTGTCGTCCAGGCGGTGCGGCCGCCGCCCTGCGCGACGGGCGCGGCGGCGGTGCCGTTGTCGACGGTCACGTCGTCGGAGGTGTCGAAGCCGGTGACCGGCTCTGAGAACGTGACGGTCACCGTGAACGGGCCGTTCTGGATGCCGTCGGGGCCGGTGATGGCCACTGTGGGCGCCATGGTGTCCGCGGCGACGCTGAGGCGGGCCGCGGCGATGCTGGGGTTGTTGGCGTCGTCGGCGGCGGCGGCCGCGTCGACGTCGACGGTGACGGCGCCCTCGAAGTCCGCGGCCGGGGTGATCTGTGTCGTCCAGGCGGTGCGGCCGCCGCCCTGCGCGGCGGGCGCGGCGGCGGTGCCGTTGTCGACGGACACGTCGTCGGAGGTGTCGAAGCCGGTGACCGGCTCTGAGAACGTGACGGTCACCGTGAACGGGCCGCTCACCGGCTCGGCGGCGTCGGTGGCGAGCACCACCGTGGGCGCCGTGGCGTCGGGCGGGGCGGCCTGCACGGTGTAGGGGGCTGCGGCGGTGCTGGGGTTGTTGGCGTCGTCGGCGGCGGCGGCCGCGTCGACGGTGACGGTGACGGTGCCCTCGAAGCCCGCGGCCGGGGTGATCTGTGTCGTCCAGGCGGTGCGGCCGCCGCCCTGCGCGACGGGCGCGGCGGCGGTGCCGTTGTCGACGGACACGTCGTCGGTGTCGAAGCCGGTGACCGGCTCTGAGAACGTGACGGTCACCGTGAACGGGCCGTTCTGGATGTCGTCGGGGCCGGTGATGGCCACTGTGGGCGCCATGGTGTCCGCGGCGACGCTGAGGCGGGCCGCGGCGATGCTGGGGTTGTTGGCGTCGTCGGCGGCGGCGGCCGCGTCGACGTCGACGGTGACGGCGCCCTCGAAGTCCGCGGCCGGGGTGATCTGTGTCGTCCAGGCGGTGCGGCCGCCGCCCTGCGCGGCGGGCGCGGCGGCGGTGCCGTTGTCGACGGACACGTCGTCGGAGGTGTCGAAGCCGGTGACCGGCTCTGAGAACGTGACGGTCACCGTGAACGGGCCGCTCACCGGCTCGGCGGCGTCGGTGGCGAGCACCACCGTGGGCGCCGTGGCGTCGGGCGGGGCGGCCTGCACGGTGTAGGGGGCTGCGGCGGTGCTGGGGTTGTTGGCGTCGTCGGCGGCGGCGGCCGCGTCGACGGTGACGGTGACGGTGCCCTCGAAGTCCGCGGCCGGGGTGATCTGTGTCGTCCAGGCGGTGCGGCCGCCGCCCTGCGCGGCGGGCGCGGCGGCGGTGCCGTTGTCGACGGACACGTCGTCGGCGTCGAAGCCGGTGACCGGCTCTGAGAACGTGACGGTCACCGTGAACGGGCCGTTCTGGATGCCGTCGGGGCCGGTGATGGCCACTGTGGGCGCCATGGTGTCCGCGGCGACGCTGAGGCGGGCCGCGGCGATGCTGGGGTTGTTGGCGTCGTCGGCGGCGGCGGCCGCGTCGACGTCGACGGTGACGGCGCCCTCGAAGTCCGCGGCCGGGGTGATCTGTGTCGTCCAGGCGGTGCGGCCGCCGCCCTGCGCGACGGGCGCGGCGGCGGTGCCGTTGTCGACGGACACGTCGTCGGAGGTGTCGAAGCCGGTGACCGGCTCTGAGAACGTGACGGTCACCGTGAACGGGCCGCTCACCGGCTCGGCGGCGTCGGTGGCGAGCACCACCGTGGGCGCCGTGGCGTCGGGCGGGGCGGCCTGCACGGTGTAGGGGGCTGCGGCGGTGCTGGGGTTGTTGGCGTCGTCGGCGGCGGCGGCCGCGTCGACGGTGACGGTGACGGTGCCCTCGAAGTCCGCGGCCGGGGTGATCTGTGTCGTCCAGGCGGTGCGGCCGCCGCCCTGCGCGGCGGGCGCGGCGGCGGTGCCGTTGTTGACGGACACGTCGTCGGAGGTGTCGAAGCCGGTGACCGGCTCTGAGAACGTGACGGTCACCGTGAACGGGCCGTTCTGGATGCCGTCGGGGCCGGTGATGGCCACTGTGGGCGCCATGGTGTCCGCGGCGACGCTGAGGCGGGCCGCGGCGATGCTGGGGTTGTTGGCGTCGTCGTCGGCGGCGGCCGCGTCGACGTCGACGGTGACGGCGCCCTCGAAGTCCGCGGCCGGGGTGATCTGTGTCGTCCAGGCGGTGCGGCCGCCGCCCTGCGCGGCGGGCGCGGCGGCGGTGCCGTTGTCGACGGACACGTCGTCGGAGGTGTCGAAGCCGGTGACCGGCTCTGAGAACGTGACGGTCACCGTGAACGGGCCGCTCACCGGCTCGGCGGCGTCGGTGGCGAGCACCACCGTGGGCGCCGTGGCGTCGGGCGGGGCGGCCTGCACGGTGTAGGGGGCTGCGGCGGTGCTGGGGTTGTTGGCGTCGTCGGCGGCGGCGGCCGCGTCGACGGTGACGGTGACGGCGCCCTCGAAGCCCGCGGCCGGGGTGATCTGTGTCGTCCAGGCGGTGCGGCCGCCGCCCTGCGCGACGGGCGCGGCGGCGGTGCCGTTGTCGACGGACACGTCGTCGGTGTCGAAGCCGGTGACCGGCTCTGAGAACGTGACGGTCACCGTGAACGGGCCGTTCTGGATGTCGTCGGGGCCGGTGATGGCCACTGTGGGCGCCATGGTGTCCGCGGCGACGCTGAGGCGGGCCGCGGCGATGCTGGGGTTGTTGGCGTCGTCGGCGGCGGCGGCCGCGTCGACGTCGACGGTGACGGCGCCCTCGAAGTCCGCGGCCGGGGTGATCTGTGTCGTCCAGGCGGTGCGGCCGCCGCCCTGCGCGGCGGGCGCGGCGGCGGTGCCGTTGTCGACGGACACGTCGTCGGAGGTGTCGAAGCCGGTGACCGGCTCTGAGAACGTGACGGTCACCGTGAACGGGCCGCTCACCGGCTCGGCGGCGTCGGTGGCGAGCACCACCGTGGGCGCCGTGGCGTCGGGCGGGGCGGCCTGCACGGTGTAGGGGGCTGCGGCGGTGCTGGGGTTGTTGGCGTCGTCGGCGGCGGCGGCCGCGTCGACGGTGACGGTGACGGTGCCCTCGAAGTCCGCGGCCGGGGTGATCTGTGTCGTCCAGGCGGTGCGGCCGCCGCCCTGCGCGACGGGCGCGGCGGCGGTGCCGTTGTCGACGGACACGTCGTCGGCGTCGAAGCCGGTGACCGGCTCTGAGAACGTGACGGTCACCGTGAACGGGCCGTTCTGGATGCCGTCGGGGCCGGTGATGGCCACTGTGGGCGCCATGGTGTCCGCGGCGACGCTGAGGCGGGCCGCGGCGGTGCTGGGGTTGTTGGCGTCGTCGGCGGCGGCGGCCGCGTCGACGTCGACGGTGACGGCGCCCTCGAAGTCCGCGGCCGGGGTGATCTGTGTCGTCCAGGCGGTGCGGCCGCCGCCCTGCGCGGCGGGCGCGGCGGCGGTGCCGTTGTTGACGGACACGTCGTCGGAGGTGTCGAAGCCGGTGACCGGCTCTGAGAACGTGACGGTCACCGTGAACGGGCCGCTCACCGGCTCGGCGGCGTCGGTGGCGAGCACCACCGTGGGCGCCGTGGCGTCGGGCGGGGCGGCCTGCACGGTGTAGGGGGCTGCGGCGGTGCTGGGGTTGTTGGCGTCGTCGGCGGCGGCGGCCGCGTCGACGGTGACGGTGACGGTGCCCTCGAAGCCCGCGGCCGGGGTGATCTGTGTCGTCCAGGCGGTGCGGCCGCCGCCCTGCGCGACGGGCGCGGCGGCGGTGCCGTTGTCGACGGACACGTCGTCGGAGGTGTCGAAGCCGGTGACCGGCTCTGAGAACGTGACGGTCACCGTGAACGGGCCGTTCTGGATGCCGTCGGGGCCGGTGATGGCCACTGTGGGCGCCATGGTGTCCGCGGCGACGCTGAGGCGGGCCGCGGCGATGCTGGGGTTGTTGGCGTCGTCGGCGGCGGCGGCCGCGTCGACGTCGACGGTGACGGCGCCCTCGAAGTCCGCGGCCGGGGTGATCTGTGTCGTCCAGGCGGTGCGGCCGCCGCCCTGCGCGGCGGGCGCGGCGGCGGTGCCGTTGTCGACGGACACGTCGTCGGCGTCGAAGCCGGTGACCGGCTCTGAGAACGTGACGGTCACCGTGAACGGGCCGCTCACCGGCTCGGCGGCGTCGGTGGCGAGCACCACCGTGGGCGCCATGGTGTCCGCGGCGACGCTGAGGCGGGCTGCGGCGGTGCTGGGGTTGTTGGCGTCGTCGGCGGCGGCGGCCGCGTCGACGTCGACGGTGACGGCGCCCTCGAAGTCCGCGGCCGGGGTGATCTGTGTCGTCCAGGCGGTGCGGCCGCCGCCCTGCGCGACGGGCGCGGCGGCGGTGCCGTTGTCGACGGACACGTCGTCGGTGTCGAAGCCGGTGACCGGCTCTGAGAACGTGACGGTCACCGTGAACGGGCCGTTCTGGATGCCGTCGGGGCCGGTGATGGCCACTGTGGGCGCCATGGTGTCCGCGGCGACGCTGAGGCGGGCTGCGGCGATGCTGGGGTTGTTGGCGTCGTCGGCGGCGGCGGCCGCGTCGACGTCGACGGTGACGGCGCCCTCGAAGTCCGCGGCCGGGGTGATCTGTGTCGTCCAGGCGGTGCGGCCGCCGCCCTGCGCGACGGGCGCGGCGGCGGTGCCGTTGTCGACGGACACGTCGTCGGCGTCGAAGCCGGTGACCGGCTCTGAGAACGTGACGGTCACCGTGAACGGGCCGTTCTGGATGTCGTCGGGGCCGGTGATGGCCACTGTGGGCGCCATGGTGTCCGCGGCGACGCTGAGGCGGGCCGCGGCGATGCTGGGGTTGTTGGCGTCGTCGGCGGCGGCGGCCGCGTCGACGTCGACGGTGACGGCGCCCTCGAAGTCCGCGGCCGGGGTGATCTGTGTCGTCCAGGCGGTGCGGCCGCCGCCCTGCGCGACGGGCGCGGCGGCGGTGCCGTTGTCGACGGACACGTCGTCGGCGTCGAAGCCGGTGACCGGCTCTGAGAACGTGACGGTCACCGTGAACGGGCCGCTCACCGGCTCGGCGGCGTCGGTGGCGAGCACCACTGTGGGCGCCATGGTGTCCGCGGCGACGCTGAGGCGGGCCGCGGCGGTGCTGGGGTTGTTGGCGTCGTCGGCGGCGGCGGCCGCGTCGACGTCGACGGTGACGGCGCCCTCGAAGTCCGCGGCCGGGGTGATCTGTGTCGTCCAGGCGGTGCGGCCGCCGCCCTGCGCGACGGGCGCGGCGGCGGTGCCGTTGTCGACGGACACGTCGTCGGTGTCGAAGCCGGTGACCGGCTCTGAGAACGTGACGGTCACCGTGAACGGGCCGTTCTGGATGCCGTCGGGGCCGGTGATGGCCACTGTGGGCGCCATGGTGTCCGCGGCGACGCTGAGGCGGGCTGCGGCGGTGCTGGGGTTGTTGGCGTCGTCGGCGGCGGCGGCCGCGTCGACGGTGACGGTGACGGCGCCCTCGAAGCCCGCGGTCGGGGTGATCTGTGTCGTCCAGGCGGTGCGGCCGCCGCCCTGCGCGGCGGGCGCGGCGGCGGTGCCGTTGTTGACGGTCACGTCGTCGGAGGTGTCGAAGCCGGTGACCGGCTCTGAGAACGTGACGGTCACCGTGAACGGGCCGTTCTGGATGTCGTCGGGGCCGGTGATGGCCACTGTGGGCGCCATGGTGTCCGCGGCGACGCTGAGGCGGGCTGCGGCGGTGCTGGGGTTGTTGGCGTCGTCGGCGGCGGCGGCCGCGTCGACGGTGACGGTGACGGCGCCCTCGAAGTCCGCGGCCGGGGTGATCTGTGTCGTCCAGGCGGTGCGGCCGCCGCCCTGCGCGGCGGGCGCGGCGGCGGTGCCGTTGTTGACGGACACGTCGTCGGCGTCGAAGCCGGTGACCGGCTCTGAGAACGTGACGGTCACCGTGAACGGGCCGTTCTGGATGCCGTCGGGGCCGGTGATGGCCACTGTGGGCGCCATGGTGTCCGCGGCGACGCTGAGGCGGGCCGCGGCGGTGCTGGGGTTGTTGGCGTCGTCGGCGGCGGCGGCCGCGTCGACGGTGACGGTGACGGCGCCCTCGAAGTCCGCGGCCGGGGTGATCTGTGTCGTCCAGGCGGTGCGGCCGCCGCCCTGCGCGGCGGGCGCGGCGGCGGTGCCGTTGTCGACGGACACGTCGTCGGCGTCGAAGCCGGTGACCGGCTCTGAGAACGTGACGGTCACCGTGAACGGGCCGCTCACCGGCTCGGCGGCGTCGGTGGCGAGCACCACCGTGGGCGCCGTGGCGTCGGGCACGCAGAAGGCGAGGCCGAGGCTTGCGAGATCGTTGTTGGGCACGTTCGCCCAATTGGCCGGGAGGCATCCGGTGAGGCTGTTGCCGCTGAGGTACAGCGACTCCAGGCCGGTGAGCCGGCCCATGTCCGCCGGCACTGCGCCGGAAAGGCTGTTGTCAGAGAGCCACAGGCTCCCAAGTCGCAGCAGCCGGCCCAGCTCCGCGGGGAGGGCGCCCGATAGACTGTTGGTCTCTAGGCGCAGCTCTTCAAGGCCGAGAAGGCTGCCCAGTTCGGCGGACAGCGGGCCACCTAGGCCGTTGTTGGTGAGGCGGAGGCGGGTAACTCGCCCGTCGCGGTCGACGCTGACGCCGTGCCACTCGTCTAGCGGCGCGCTGGTGGCCCAGCCGGTGTTGGTGTGCCAGCTGGCGCCGCCCGCGGCGTTGTAGAGCGCGGTGAGCGTGTTGCGCGCCGACGCCGAAGGGGGGACTGTGGTCTCGCTCCAGGGTCCGGCGCCGGCGCTCGTGACCGCCGCCACCCGCACCGAGTGGGTCACGCCGTCGGAGAGCCCGTCGATCGTGTGCGACAGGCCCGCGACCGCCGCCTGCCGGGCCGAGGCGTCGTAGCCCGCGTCGCCGGCGGCCCTCCACTGGAGGAGGTATCCGGCGATAGCGCCGCCGCCGGTGTCGGATGGTGCCAGCCAGTCCAGCGCTATGCGTTTGTCGCCGCCGAACGCAGTGAGGCGCTCCGGCACGCCGGGCATGGAGGCGGCGTCGCGCACGACCGTCAGCTCATAGGCGGGGCCGGAGTCGCCGCTGTCGGGGTCAACGGCGCCCCCAGCGGCGGCGGGCGGCGTGGTGACTGTGATTTTGAGGCCGTTCTCGCCGCTCTGCAGGACGACTTGGTGGCCGTCAGCCGATGCGTCGGCGTCTGTGATCTCGTTGCCCGCGCTATCGACGAGCGTCACTGTGCTGGCGGCGTTGTCGGGGTCGCCGGGCGTCGCGACCACCGTGATCTGCGTCACCGAGTTGGCTACCCCGGCCCTGTAGGCGAAGGTTCGCGGGTCGAAGTCGCCGTACAGCGCCACCTCGGCGGCGCCGGTAGTGGCGCCAGCTGTGACGGTGAGCGCGCTAAGGCTGCTCCCGCATCTCAGCGGGCCGACCTCGTCGAGGTCGTGGACGGCGATCGTCGCGTCAGCGACGGCGTCGGGGAGGCAGCCCGACCAGTCGTTGCCTCTGATGTGGAGCGACTCCAGCAGCGGCAGGCCGCCGAGGCTGGCCGGGATCCCCCCGGACAGGTCGTTCCAGTCGAGGCTCAGGTGCCGCAGGCTGCCGCTGCTGGCTATCGCCGCGGGGATCGGTCCCGACAGGTCGTTGTGGCCCAGGGCGAGCGACGCGAGGGACTTGATTTCCCCGAGCCCGTCGGGGATGGACCCGCTCAGGTCGTTGCTGGTGAGGTCGAGGAACCGCAGCGAGGCCAGGCCCGAGAGCTCGGCTGGGATGGATTCCGACAGGTCATTGTCGTGCAGGTACAGCGTGGTGAGGGCGCTCAGCTCGCCCAGCGAGGCGGGGATCGACCCGGACAGTGCGTTGCCGGCCAGGTTCACCGAGGTCAGGCTGCCCAGCCCGCCCAGCGAGGCGGGGATCGACCCGGACAGCCCGTTCGCGCCTAGGTCGAGCGCGGTGACGCTGCCGTTCTCGGCGGTTACGCCATGCCAATCGTTGAGGGTCGCGGCGGTCTTCCAGTTGGTGCGGGCCGTCCAATCGGACCCTCCGGCGGCGTCATACAGAGCCTCCAGGATCTGTTTGTCGGTCAGCGTCTCAGCGCCGTTCTGCGGCTGCATGCCGGCTGCGGCTGGCCCGCGTGGCGGCAGGGGCGCAGCCAGAACGGCCGCCGTGAGCGCAGCGGCCGCAAGCGTTCGAGCCGATCGCCGTCTCAACGCCGCGACCACACAGCCAGTCACGGGCTTCGGCGATCTCGGCCCGCAAGCGTTCGAGCCGACCGCCGTCTCAACGCCGCGACCCTCTCTCCGGCGCGGCGGGGCTCGCCGGCCTCCGTGTCAGATGCCCCGAGAGATTTGGGCTTGCGAGAGTGGGCTTGCGCGCCTGATAGTTCTTGTATAGTATCGCGCTCCGTGTGAGTGCGGGTGCTCACAGTGCGGGTGCTCATAAGGGCCGCTTTCGCATCAGGATGGGAGTGTCGCATGGTGATGGGAGTTTCGCATCAGGATGGGAGTGTCGCATGTTGATGGGAGTGTCGCATGTTGATGGGAGTTTCGCATCAGGATGGGAGTGTCGCATGTTGATGTTCGATGGTGCCCGGTTGCCGGGCCTGTGCCCTACCGCCGCCGGGGGGGGGGGGGGGGCGTCCGCCCAGCCGCGGCGCTCGCGCTCTATCTCCACCCAGGGCCTGTGCCCTACCGCCGCGGCGAGCAGCCAGCCCCGACACTGCCACGCCGGAGCCACTCAACAAGGTAGAGGGGGGTTGGCGTCGGCCGTGGGGATACTCGCCTCCGTTGGTAGCGGGCCGGGGGGAGTGTTCTGAGGCGTGCTGCTGTCGTTGCCCGGTTTCGTGGCGGCGGCCGCGTCGCTCGTGATTCCACCTGTGGTTCCAAGGGTCGTGTCCGAGGCGGTTCGCAGGGGTTCGCTTGTGGTTCCAAGGGCCGTGTACAAGGCGGCTGGCAGGGGTTCGCCTGTGTGTCCAAGGGTCGTGTCCGAGGCGGTTCGCAGGGGTTCGCTCGTGTGTCCAAGGGTCGTGTCCGAGGCGGCTGGCAGGGGTTCGCTCGTGTGTCCAAGGGCCGTGTCGGAGGCGGCTGGCAGGGGTTCGCTTGTGTGTCCAAGGGCCGTGTCGGAGGCGGTTCGCGTATTCGAGATTGGAGTTTTAGATGTTGAAGCTTAGTGGTGCCGGGAGGTGCGGCGGGGAGTTTGGCGGTGCCTGGTCAACGGCGGGGTCGGGTTTTGTTGTGGTGCGGGTTTTGCTTGTTGTTGCTTTGGCGGCGTCGGTGCTGCAGTTCGCGCATGGCCCCGCCGCGGCGCAGGCCGACACTGAGGCGCCGACGCTGGTGTCGGCCACGATCGCGCACGGGAGGCTGGTCCTCACCTACGACGAGGCGCTCGATACCAGTCAGTCCCCGCATTGGGCAGGGTTCACCATCAAGGTGACCGCCCCGGAAGCGCGGGCGCGCACAATAATAAGCAACGGCGCAACAAGCGGCGGCATAACAGTCACTGGCACGATCGTGGTCTCGGGGGAGACCGTAACGGCAGCGCTGACGGTAAGGCATGTTGAGGGCCAGGAGAACGATGGGGTTGTTGCCGGCGAGACGGTGGTGGTCAGCTACGACCCGTCGGCCGCGGGGAGAGGTGGTAAACTGTCTATCCGCGACACGGCGGGCAACCTGGCGGCGGCTCTGACGGACCGGGCCGTGGAGAACCTCACCGACCCGTCGCCTGTGGTCGTGTCGGCCCGGGTGCTCAGAGACAGTTTGAGCATCACCTTTGACCGGCCGCTCAGCACAGCTGACGACGCGGTGCCCGACGGCGGGCAGTTCACGGTGGGCCTGCTGCGAGACGGCGCCATGCGCCAGATCCGGGCGCCCCAGGGCGAAGGCTGGGTGTCGGTCGACGGTAGCGCGGTCTCTGTGCGCCTCAGCGACGGCGTGCGCCCCGGCGACACCGGTGTGACAGTGTCCTATAGCCACAGTTCGGGCTCCACGACGCTGACGGGGACCCTGCGCGGCGCGGGCGACGCCGGCGGCCTCGTTGCCCCGTTCTCGGATCGAGCGGTGGTCAACGCGGCCACCGCGGCCCCGGCGCCGACCGGCGCCGTGTTCGTGGACGACAGCCTGCTCCTGACTTTCGACGCGCCCCTCGATCCCGGCGCGGTGCCGGACCCGTCGCAGTTCGTTGTGACCTACGACGAGTTCGGCGCCACCCGCAGCTATGACGTCGCAGAAGGCGGAGTGGCGGTGTCGGGCCCGACGGTGACTTTGACGCTGACCTCCAACACGTCCGACAGGTTCCCGCTGCTGGAGCTGGACTACATGCGCACGACCCCAGACGACGCCGAGGTCTTCACCGCCCTGCGCGGCGTCGGCGACGGCGGCGAGGTCCTGCCGTTCACCGATCTGGCTGTGACCCTCTCGCGGCCGCGGTTGGCGGCCACCGGCGGCGCGGTGGTGGAGGGCTCCACGCTGACGCTGACGTTCGACACGGCGCTCGACGACGGCGCCGACCACGTGCCCGACAAGTCGCAGTTCACGGTGACGGTCACCCCCGCGGGCGGCACAGCCCAGGTCAACACAGTGACCGCTGTGGCGGTGTCGGGCCAGACGGTGACCTTGACGCTGACCAACTCGGTGGCCGCGGGCAGCTCGGTGCTGGTGTCCTACGCCCAGGACTCGCCGTCGGCGGATCTGACCAAGAAGCTGCGCGGCGCCACGGCGCCGTATCCGCTCGTGGCCGCCTTCACGGAACTCGACTTGGCGAAGCCGGGCCTGTCGGCCACCGGCGGCGCGATGGTGGACGGCTCCACGCTGACGCTGACGTTCGACAAGGCGCTCGACGACGGCGCCGCCCACGTGCCCGACAAGTCGCAGTTCACGGTGGCGGTCACCCCCGCGGGCGCCACGCCCCAGGTCAACGCAGTGACCGCCGTGGCGGTGTCGGGCCAGACGGTGACTTTGACACTGACCGCCCCGGTGGCCGCGGACAGCTCGGTGCGGGTTTCCTACGCCCAGGACTCGCCGTCGTCGGATCTGACCAAGAAACTGCGCGGCGCCACGGCACCAAATCCGCTCGTGACCGCCTTCAGCAACCGGGCGGTCACCAACGCCACGCCGCCGGCGCCGGTGTCGGCGTCGGTCACCGGCGCCACGCTGACAATGGTGTTCGACACGGCGCTCGACGACGGCGCCGACCACGTGCCCGACAAGTCGCAGTTCACGGTGGCGGTCACCCCCGCGGGCGGCACGGCCCAGACCAACGCAGTGACCGCTGTGGCGGTGTCGGGCCAGACAGTGACCTTGACACTGACCAACTCGGTGGCCGCGGACAGCACGGCGACGGTGTCCTACACCCAGGACTCGCCGTCGGCGGATCTAACCAAGAAACTGCGCGGCGCCACGGCACCAAATCCGCTCGCGGCCGCCTTCAGCGAGGTCTCCGTCACGGTCGAGCAGGCGGACACGATTGCACCGACGCTGGCCGCGACCGACGGCGCGGTGATAGTGCGCGACACCTTGACGCTCACCTACAACGAGCCTTTGGACGAAAGCAGCACTCCGGGGATCGGAGTGTTCGTTGTGACGGTGCCGAACGACGCGCCGGCGCCGGCGCCGGCGCTCTTGTCCCTGTCCCCCGACACCGTGTCGGTGGAAGGCAGTCAGGTGGTCTTGACGCTGGACGAGTTCGGCGCGATCGCCAAGATGGGCGACACCACGGTGACGGTGGCCTACACGCCGGATTCCGGCAGCGTGCAGCTGCAGGATCTGTCGGGCAACACCGCCGGGCCGCTGTCGGCGCATTCGGTGCGAAATGACACCACGGCCGCGCCTATGTGGGAGTCGGCGTCGGTGAACGCCGGGGAGCTGGAGGTGGTCTTCAACGCCCGCTTGGACCCGAACAAAGTGCCCGGGACTGATCAGTTCACAGTGTCGTCGAAAGACGCCAGCCAAGCGACGAGGGTCTTTGTGGTCTCCGATGTGTCGATCTCGGACACAAAGCTCATCTTGATGTTGTCAAATGAGGTCCGGTCAGGCGACATAGTCACCTGGACGTACGCGTTCGATGTGGGGTCACTGAGGACCAGAGCGGCGTTGCGCGGCGACGGCCACAGCGGTCGGGTCGCCGGGTTCAGCGTCCCGGAGGTGACCAACAACACGCCCGCGCCACCGCCGCCGGTGCTGGCGCATGCGTCGGTGGACGGCGACAAGCTGGTGCTGATCTTCGACGTCCTGCTGAACGTTTCGGCTGTGCCGACATGGCCGCAGTTCACTGTGGCGATGACCAAGCCGAGCGCCAGCACCGCGACGATGGTGCATCCGGTCGCCGCCGACGGCGGGGTCGAGATTGTGCTCAACATCGTAAAGCTGAAGCTGAGCCGCCCCGTCGGCCACGGCGACTCGGTCACGGTGAAATACTCGCAGACCGACATGTCGGGGAGCTCCACCCCGGTGCTGTTGCGGGGCGCCACCGGCGGCGCGGCGGTGGCCGCGTTCAGCGGCGAGAGCGTGGTCAACGGCACGCCGCTGGCTCCGGTGTCGGCGTCGGTGGCCGGCACCACGCTGACAATGGAGTTCAGCGCGGCGCTCGACGCGAACAGCGTGCCCGACAAGTCGCAGTTCACGGTGACGGTCACCCCCACGAGCGGCGCGGTCCAGGACAACATAGTGACCGACGTGGCGGTGTCGGGCTCGAAGGTGACTTTGACGCTGACCGCCGAGGTGGCCGCGGGCGCCACGGTCACGGTGAGCTACTCCAAGACCGCGGACCAGAGCGCGACGGCGGTGCTGCTGCGGGCCGCGGCCGCGCCCAAGGCCGAGGCGGCCGCGTTCGACGAGTTCAGCGACGCGCCACCGGTGCTGGCGTCCAGCGACGCCGCCCTGAGGGCGCTGACCCTCAGCGGCGTGACGCTGTCGCCGGTCTTCGCCGCCGCCAACGTCGTCTACGTGGCCTCCGTCGCCAACGACGTCTCCTCGATCACGGTCGCCGCGGCGCAGAACCACGCCGACGCCGAGGTCGTCATCACCCCGACGACCGACGCCGACGCCAGCGCCGACGGACATCAGGTGAACCTGGACGTGGGCAGCAACACGATCACCGTCAAGGTGACCGCCGAGGACGACACGACCACCCGGACCTACACGGTGACCGTCACCCGCGCCGCGCCTGCGCCGCCGAAGCCGTTGTCGGCGTCGGTCAACGGAGACACGCTGGTGATGGTCTTCGACGCCGATCTGGACGCCTCGGCGACGCTGCTGCCGACGCGGCCGCAGTTCACTGTGGCGGTGACCAAGCCGGACAACACCGCGACGACGGTGCGTCCGGTCACCGGCGCCGGCGGGATCGCGGTTGCGGGCAAGACGGTGACGCTGAAGCTGGGCAGCCCCGTCGCCCACGGCGACACGGTCACGGTGGCCTACTCGCAGACCGACACGTTGTTGGGCTCCACCGCGAGGCTGCTGACCGGCGCCAACGGCGCAGCGGTGGCCGACTTCCGCGGCCAGGCGGTGACCAACGACACGCCGGCGGCCGGGGCGGCGCCTGCGCTGTCGTCGGCGTCGGTGAACGGCGACAAGCTGGAGCTGGTCTTCGACGCCGATCTGGACGAGGAGATGGCGAACCTGCCGATGTGGCCGCAGTTCGCTGCGGCGGTGACCAAGCCGGGCGCCAGCACCGCGACGACGGTGCGTCCGGTCGCCGCCGCCGGCGGGGTGGCCGTCGTGGGCAGGACGGTGACGCTGAAGCTGCGCAGCCCCGTCGACCACGGCGACTCGGTCACGGTGAGCTACTCGCAGACCGACATGTCGGAGAGCTCCACCCCGGTGCTGTTGCGGGGCGCCAACGGCGTGGCGGTGGCCGGGTTCACCGACTGGGCGGTGGACAACATCACGCAGCGGTCGCCGGTGCCGGAGTCGGGGTCGGGGTCGGTGAACGGAGACACGCTGGTGCTGGTCTTCGACGCCGATCTGGACGAGGCGATGGCGAACCTGCCGATGTGGCCGCAGTTCGCTGCGGCGGTGACCAAGCCGGGCGCCAGCACCGCGACGACGGTGTATCCGGTCGCCGCCGCCGGCGGGGTGGCCGTCGTGGGCAGGACGGTGACGCTGAAGCTGCGCAGCCCCGTCGACCGCGGCGACACGGTCACGGTGAGCTACTCGCAGACCTACACGTTGTCGGGCTCCACCGCAGTGCTGTTGCGGGGCGCCACCCAGGGCATGGCCACCCCCGGCGTGGCGGTGGCCGAGTTCACCGGCCAGGCGGTGACCAATGTCACCGGGGCCGCCGCGTCCGACGACGCCGGCCTGAGCGCGCTGAGCTTGAGCAGCGGCACGCTGTCGCCGGTCTTCGCCGCCACCACCTACGACTACACGGCCTCCGTCGCCAACAGCGTGTCGTCCACCACAGTGACGGCGACCCCGAACGCTGCCGACGCCACGGTCGTCATCACCCCGATGGTCGACGCCGACGCCGGCACCGACGGACATCAGGTCAACCTGAACGTGGGCGACACCACGATCACCGTGACGGTGACTGCCCAGGACAGCACTACCACCGAGACCTACACGGTGACCGTCACCAGGGCTACTGTTACGCCACCAGCGCCGCAGCCGCCTAGTCGCGGCGGTGGCGGTGGTGGTGGTGGTGGTGGGGCTGCTGCTCCGCCGCCTGCGGCGCAGCGCGACGAGGTGGTGTTCGATGACGTCGATGAGTCCGATGCGCACTTCGCGGCGGTGAGGGCGCTGGCGGGTGGTGGTGTGCTTGCCGGCACGCTGTGCGAGCCGCTGCGGTTCTGCGGCGGCGAGGCGCTGCCCCGCTGGATGATGGCGGTGTGGCTGGTGCGGGTCCTCGACGGGCGCGACCCGGCGCCGGTGGCTTCGTCGAGGTTCGCGGACGTGGATCCCGGCCTGTGGTGGGCCCGCCACGCGGAGCGCCTGGCCGAGCTGGGCGTCACTCGGGGGTGCTCGCAGGCGCCGGTGCGGTTCTGCCCCCAGGATCCGGTCACCCGGGCTCAGATGGCGAGCTTCCTGCGCCGCGCCTTCAAGCTCGCGGCCGCGGCTCCGGCCGGGTTCGCCGACACCGCCGACAGCGTCCACGCCGCGAGCATCGACGCGCTGTCCGCCGCGGGAATCACCCGGGGGTGCGCCACCGGCCCGCTGCGGTACTGCCCGCGCGATCCGGTCACCCGGGCCCAGATGGCGAGCTTGCTGGTACGGGCCGGGCCCGGCAGGGCCCGGCGGGTGGCGTTCGATGACATCAATGCGTCCGACGCGCACTTCGCGGCGGTGAGGGCGCTGGCGGCCGACGGCGTGCTCGCCGGCACGCTGTGCGAGCCGCTGCGGTTCTGCGGCGGCGAGGCGCTGCCCCGCTGGATGATGGCGGTGTGGCTGGTGCGGGTCGTCGACGGGCGCGACCCGGCGCCGGTGGCCTCGTCGAGGTTCGCGGATGTGGATCCCGGCCTGTGGTGGGCCCGCCACGCGGAGCGCCTGGCCGAGCTGGGCGTCACCCGGGGGTGCTCGCAGGCGCCGGTGCGGTTCTGCCCCCAGGATCCGGTCACCCGGGCCCAGATGGCGAGCTTCCTGCGCCGCGCCTTCAAGCTCGCAGCCGCGGCTGCGGCCGGGTTCGCCGACACCGCCGACAGCGTCCACGCCGCGAGCATCGACGCGCTGTCCGCCGCGGGAATCACCCGGGGGTGCGCCACCGGCCCGCTGCGGTACTGCCCGCGCGATCCAGTCACCCGGGCCCAGATGGCGAGCTTGCTGGTACGCGCCCGGGCCCGCTGAGACCAGGGCCCGATGGAAAACAGGCCAGCCAGCCACGCCGGCCGCGGCGCGCCGAGGCCCGTGGACAGAACACCAATCAAGCCTGAATCCACCGGCGCGGTGAGGTTCTGAGGGTTGGCGCGTCCACCAGAAAGGCATCCCGACGTGGGAGAATGCCGCTAAGAACGACGGTCGTTCTGGCCATGTGGGGAGGCACTTCCTGTGAGCGGCGTGCTGTCTTTGATGTCCTGAAATCTGTAGAGAAACGCGTCGTATGCGACCACAACCCGTGCAGATTTGGTGAGAGACCACAGACCCATCGGTGGATTCAGGTTAAGATGGCGCGCGTGTGCGATTGCCGTTGTCAGGGTGTCTCCTCGATGAGACTGCATCGTGAGATGGCGCGTCTGTGATTGCCGTTCTCGTCGTGAAGGTCAGGGATCGTTGGCACTCTCGACCCTAAGGAACGCTCGTGGGCGCGGCACCAGTCTTGTGGGTGTGGACACAGCCCTAGTTTTTGGCGGGCGCCGGGGGCGGCGGCTGGTGGCCTGGGCGGTGGCTGCGCTGGCGGTGGCTGCGGGCGTGGCGGGCGGTGGCGGCGGTCCGGCTGCCGGCGCCGTCGGCGCCGCGTCCGACGTGTTCGGCGGATCGGCGTCGGCGGGGTCGGGGTCGGGGGCTGGGTCGGCGGGGTCGGGGTCGGGGGCTGGGTCGGCGGGGTCGGGGTCGGGGGCTGGGTCGTCGGTTCTGGCGTTGTCGGGGTCGGGGTCGGGGGCTGGTTCGGCTGGGTCTGGGGGGTATCGGCCGGCGCTGCGTTTTGTTGGGGACGACTATTCGCTGGTGGGGTATCAGTTTCTGTGGTCTCGCGGTCATGAGAACTTCGCGAAGACGAGGTGGCGTTCGGAGCAGTGGACGACGCGCTATTTTGATCGGGTGGTGGTGGAGCGGCGCGGTGGGGCGGCTGGGGGTGTGGTGTTTGCGGTTGAGGCGGTTCCCGATGCGTTCGAGTATTGTCTGGCTGATTCGTCGTTTGGCTGTTCTGATGTGGGTGTGGGCGTGACGGCCGACGACGGGCTGTTGCATTTGTTGATGGACCGGGACTATGCGCGCGGCCCGTTGCGGTTGTTGGGCATCTATGTCAACGATTTCGCGCCTCAGAGGGTGGAGTTGTCGGTGTCTGATGCTGGTTCTGGTCTGAAGGTCTATCGGGAGGTGGTGGTCCGTGGGCCTGCTGTGACGCCGGATTGCGGCGACTATCCGGATCGGGACGCGGTGGCGTTCACTTGCTGGTTTTTGGGCGAGCGGCTTCTGCCGGATGCTGGGGTGGGGGCGGCGGAGGTGGCTTCGTTGCGGGCCGGTCTGCCGAAGTTGGTGCAGCCGAAGGAGAACTATCGGCTGATATTTGCTCAGGATTTCGACGGGACTGAGGGTTGGGCTGAGTCGTCTGAGTGTCAGAACGGCATGGTCACGGTGGATGTGGCCGTGTGGAATCATGACAGTCGCCCGTGCATGCATGCCGACAGTAGGGGCGTTGCCTGCGGCAATGTCGAGGACGGCTATTTCTATATGGCGCGTAGCGACAGGTGCGAGGCGGCGATGAAGACGACCGGGAAGTTCATGTACAAGTACGGCTACCTGGAGACCAAATACACAGTCGATATCGCCGCGTATACGCGATACTTCAACTATGCGTTCACGATCTGGAATGGCAACCTGCTAAGCAGCGTGAAACATATGTACGATCTGCCGTCCACCACCTACGAGGACGTGTCCCGATACCAAGAGGTCGAGATTGACCTCATCGAGTACGAACCGGGCAGGAGGTATGAAGCCTCCGGCGAGGTCGTAAACTCGGGGCTGTGGTCCAGGGCCGCCCATGTCCAGCCGCGGTCAGCGAGGAGGAACACGACGTTCTGCCGGGGCCGCCCCAGTGGTGCAAACGACCTCCGCGCGCAGAGGATATGGCAGAGGTATTGGTTGGTTCCTGCTCGGTGTGCCGACGGTGTCACGCTGACGGTGACCAAAGGCTTTGAATGGACGCCGCGCGGCAACCGGGTGTATATGAAGGTGCGCGGCTTTCACAACGAGCTGACCTTGGTCGGGAAGCAGAACACCGAGTTCACCCGCTATGATCCGGTGGACAGGTCTGCATCCGAGTGGACGTATGTCTCCGGCACGCCCGTTGCCAACTACCCCGACGAGGAGCGCGAGCAGTTCTTCGAGCTCTTGGACCCCGACGATCCCGACTCCCTGCTGACACAGGCCGCCGTGGCCCACACCCCGCTGCCGCTCGGCATGGCCGCCTGGGGTGATCGGAGCCCGGCGGACTGGCCGATCATCACCAAGATGAGATTCGACTACATCAGAATATGGCAGCCCACCGACCACTACTCCACAATGGAGCCCGTCTTCGGGTGAGGGGTTGCCGTGGCAGTGGGGACAGCAGGAACAGACCGATGGCGGCAGATGCGCCCGCGGCGGCGGGCTGTGCGACAGTGGCTGGCGCGCTTGGTCGCAGTGGCGACGGTAACTGCGAGCGTGGCCGGCGGCGGCGGTGCGGCTGTCGGCGCCGATGCTCGGAGTCCTGATGCGGCCGCCCGGGCCGTTCAGGCGCCTGCGCTGGCGGCCTCGGGGCCGCATCGACCGGCGATGCGCTTCACCGATGATGAGTATTCTCTGACCGCGCTCCAGTTTCTTTGGCGCAGTGGGCATCCAGGGCACCGCAACACGAGGTGGCATTCGGAGCGGTGGACGACGCGCTATTTCGGCCGCATCAACATCGCGCGTCGCGACGCGGCGACGAGTGCCTTGGAATATGCCGTCGAATCGGCTCCTGACCGGTCCACATTCAACTATTGCTACGAGCCGAACAACTCGGATTGCTATGACATAGGAGTAGACGCGAGGAGCGAAAGCGGGTTGTTGTACCTTCACATGAACACTCGGTATGTATGCTGTGGTAGTGATGTGAAGCTGTACGTCCAAGATTTTGTGCCTCAGCGGGTGGAGCTGTCGGCCGCGGATAGTGGATCAGGCATGAAGATCTATCAAGAGGTCATGGTCGAGCCTTCTCCGAGAGCACCGGATTGCGCCGACTTCAAGGAGAACGATCGGGCTGCAATGGACTGTAAGTTTCTCAGCGAGTTCATTCCAGACGACACCAGTGTCTCAGCCGCGCAGGAGGCGGCTTGGCGCAACAATCTGCCCGACTTGGTGCAGTCGTCAAGCAACTACGAGCTTATCTTCTTCGAGGATTTCAACGGAACAGCAGACTTGCCCGAGTCCGAGACTTGCCAGAACGGGATGATCACCGTAGACACTGCGTTATGGAACTATGATCTGAATCCGTGCCTGCATGTCGACATACACGGGGTTCCATGTGGCAATGTCGAAAACGGCTACTTCTATTTCGCGCGCAGCCACACATGTACGGCCAGCATGAACAGCATCGGAAAGTTCTCGTACAAGTACGGGTATCTTGAGATAAAATACACGTTTGATCTTTCTGGCTATTTTCAATACATCAATTTGCCGTTCACGATTTGGGGCGGATATTTTCTAAACGCATTGCTGAACAAATACGGCGTAGAACTTGACAGCTACGAGGCTGTCTCCAGATATAACGAGTCGGAAATTGATCTGTTCGAGTATTCCCAAGCTAGTCGGCATGAGGTGGCGCACGACATCATCAACTGGCTGGCTTCGTCTACGACACCGGGGGTGTACCCCAGAGCATCCACCAAGGATATACTGTTCTGCGGAGTGCTGATAACCGACGAAATGAAGCGTGCGCTGAGGCTCACACCTGACACAGGATGCAATACTGGCAACGTCATGCCAGACAAAGTGACGATCACGAAGGGTCTGGAATGGACGCCGAGGGGCTATCGCACGTTCCTCAAAGTGGACGGCGTACACGACGAGATGACGTTGTTGCCCAAGGAGAACATCGACATCATCTACATGCTGCCGATCGACCCGAGCGCGGAGACATGGGAGTATGCCTACCGCGAGGTCTTGACCTACGAAGGCGAGGACCGCGACCAGTTCTTCGAACTGCTCGACCCCAACGACCCCGGCTCGCTGTTGCAGCAAGTCGGCATCGCCCACACTCCCCTCCCCCTCGGAATGGCGGCCTGGGGCGGGCAAGACTCTGGCCTGAAAGAGATCCGCACCAAGATGAGAATCGACTACATCCGCATCTTCCAACCCCAGAACCACTACTCCGACATGGAACCCGTCTTCGGATAGCAGCTGCTCCTCTTCGACCCACGGCTGGAGAACTGGTTATTTCGAGGGGAGGCGATCATCATAGACGGGGAGAACCGGCCGGCCTGGCTAGCCTCGCAGCCATGTTGACGCTTGAGTGCCGCATAGCCGAGCTGTGGGCGGCCCGCCCCCATCTCGACGCCGAAGATCCCGACGTGATCGCCACCGTCCATGAGGCCATCGACGCCCTCGACAACGGCCAGGCTCGGGTGGCCGAGGTGCTCGACGACGGCACGGTGCGGGTCAACCAGTGGTGCAAGCAGGCCATCCTGCTGCTGTTCTCGACGGCTAAGATGAGCACCATCGAACTCGGGCCGTTCGAGTTCGCCGACAAGATCCCGCTCAAGACCGACTATGCGGCCCGGGGTGTGCGGGTGGTGCCGGGCGCCTCGGCCCGCTGGGGCAGCTACCAGGCGCCGGGCGTTATCATGATGCCGAGCTACACCAACATCGGTGCCCACGTGGGGGCCAACACGATGGTGGACACCTGGGCCACTGTGGGTTCGTGCGCTCAGATCGGCGCCAACGTGCACCTCTCCGGCGGAGTGGGAATCGGCGGCGTGCTCGAGCCTCCCGTAGCCCAACCGGTGATCGTGGAGGACGACTGCCTGATCGGCAGCCGCTGCATCGTGGCCGATGGCGCCCGCGTCGGGCGGGGAACGGTGCTAGGAGCAGGGGCGATCCTCACCGGGTCAATCCCGGTGATCGACGCTTCGACCGGCGAGGAGCTGGGACGGGGCGAGGTACCGCCGTGGTCGGTGGCGGTGCTCGGCACCCGGACGCGCCAGTTCGGCGGCGGCGAGTTCGGGCTGCCCGCGGTGCTGGTAATCAAGCGGTTGACCGAGGGCGAGCGCCACAACAAGTCCGCCCTCAACGAGATCCTGCGCGACCACGGTGCCGCCACCTGAACCAGACCGGCGTGTGCACTCCAGTCGGGGTGCGATCATCACCGCGTGCTGATATATCTTGACTATGGCTGAGATTCATGAACCCTCAGACGACCGGTACCTGTCGACGGGCGACACCTTCCTGCTGGCAGCCGATCTGGTCGCGGTGCCCTCGGTCAGCTTCAACGAGGCTCGCATAACTGACCTGATCGAGGAGTCACTGTCCAGCGATGCCGGGCATCTCGACGTGTTCCGTATCGGCGACAATCTGGTGGCTCGCACCGATCTGGGCCGTCAATGGCGGCTCATCCTGGCCGGCCATACCGACACCGTGCCTCCCAGCGGCAACGCCGAGGCCCGCATCGATGGCGACATCCTGTGGGGCGTCGGCTCGGCCGACATGAAGGGTGGCCTGGCCGTGCTGCTGGAGTTGGCGCTGAATGCGCGGCTCCCCATAGTCGATGTCACCTACATCTTCTACGCCCGCGAGGAGGTGGATTCGGTGCACAGCGGTCTGCGCGAGGTGGCCTCTGCCCGTCCCGACCTCCTGTCCGGCGATGTGGCGCTGCTGCTGGAGCCCACGGGCGGGATTGTGGAGGCGGGCTGCCAGGGCACGATGCGCATCAGGGTGACGCTCGCCGGGGAGCGGGCCCACACCGCCCGGGCCTGGATGGGCCGCAATGCCGTTCACCGGCTCGGCGCGCTCCTGGAGGCCGTCGACGCCTACGAGCCGCGCCGGCCGGTGATCTCAGGATGTGAGTTCCGTGAGGGACTTCAGGCCGTCGGAGTGGCGGGCGGCGTCGCGGGCAACGTGGTTCCTGACGAGGCGGTTCTGACCATGAACCACCGGTTCGCGCCCGATCGGACGCCCGAGCAGGCCGAGCGACACGTTCGCTCCGTGATCGATCCGATCCTTGAGCCCGGAGATGTGGTGGAGGTCGTCGACACCGCGCCTCCGGCCGATCCGGGTCTCGACCATCCGCTGCTGAAGGCTGTGATGCGCAACAGCGGCGTGCCTCCCCGCGCCAAGTTGGGATGGACTGACGCTGCGTTCTTCGCGCAACGGGGGGTGCCGGCGTCGAACTTTGGCCCGGGGGACCCGCTGCTAGCGCACACCAGCCACGAGCAACTGCACCGCGATTCGCTCCACAAGGCCTATCGCGTTCTCGAGGACCTGCTTATCGACGGCACTCTTCCCCAGGGCAGCCGGGACTGTCCCGATTGGGATGAGGACATTCCCAAGCGGCTTCCCGATCTGTAGGTTCCGGTCGGCCTCCGGCGCTCTGTGCGCAGTTATGCGGCCTTGAACCGGGTTTCTTCACACAGAGTCGGCCGGCAGGTCGAAACCGGCAGTTCCAGAGTCGGTCGGCAGGTCGAAACCGGCAGTTCCAGAGTCGGTCGGCAGGTCGAAACCGGCAGTTCCAGAGTCGGTCGGCAGGTCGAAACCGGCAGTTCGGCCTCTCAGTAGCGCCGCATCATGGTGACGACTTTGCCGTAGACGGCCACCTCGTCCGGTTCGAACTCCATCGGTTCCATCAGTTCGTTGGCCGGCTCGAGCACGATCCGGCCGTCGCGTCGGTGCAGCGTCTTAACCGTGGCCTCGTCGCCGGGGATTCCCGCCACCACGACCTCTCCGTTCTCAGCGGTGCTCTGGGCCCGGCACACCACGTAGTCGCCGTCGAAGATGCCGGCGTCGATCATCGAGTCGCCGCGCACTCGCAGCATGAACAGGTCGCCCTCGCCGGTCAGGTCGGCCGGCATCGGCACCAGTTCCTCCACGCTTTCCGCAGCGAGCACACCGGAACCCGCAGCCACGTCGCCCACCAGGGGCACATGGCGCACCGGGCGGCGCTCGACGGCCGCGCCCGAGTTCTCGTCGTAGCGCACCTCGACGGCCCGCGGCCGGGTGGGGTCGACCCGCAGATAGCCGGCTGAGTCGAGCACGTCCATGTGGGCCTTCACCGAGGCCGGGGATTTGAGCCCGACCTCGGCCGCGATCTCCCGGATTGACGGCGGATAGCCGTGAGAGCGCTGGTGCTTGACGATCGCGTCGAGGATCTGGCGGCGACGGGCGGTGAGTGGCTTCCGGTTGGCCGGTGGCGTCATGGCGAGTTTCCGATCTTTGAGGGGTCGGGTTGTGTGCGAACATGCGTTCGATATAGTGTATCCGAACATATGTTCAGTCACATCTTCTAGGCATGCGTTCTAGGCACACGGGGCGTATGGGAGGATACCCGTACACATGTTTGCGGAACACGCGTTCGATGTCAAGGACCTTCGTCCTCTGGGGCGGATCTGTCCCGATGTCACACCCCTGCGGGAGGATCGGGGAATGGAAGCTGCTGGCTCGCCCGCTCTCGTCCCAGCCCCCGCTGGTGTCGTGGCTGCACTGGCGCCTGCGCCGGTTGTCCGGCTGCCGGAAGCCGTGTACCGGCGCCGCCGGGTGGCGGTGGCCGCGATAGTGGCTGCGTTCTTGACGCTGGTGCTGGCTGTGGGTCGTCCCGACCGGGTGCCGCCGGGCGAGGCCAACCCTTGGCCATCGGCGGGCGAGGCCGCGCTTCCGGCGGAGCTGCCGGGCGTCTATGTGGTGCAGCCGGGCGACACGCTTTGGGACATCGCGCTGGCCATCGCGCCGGGCGCCGATCCCCGGGCCTGGGTCCACGAGCTGGCGGAGGCTGCGGGCGGAGCCGCGCTGGAGCCGGGCCAGCGGATTGTCATCGACGCCGCGGCGGTCTCGACGGCCGCGGACGGTGCGGACCGGGCCAGCGACGCCGACCGGCGGCCGGGTCAGCAGGTCGCCGTCGAGTCGATCGACCTAGGGGCCGAGCGAATAGGCGTGAAACGTGAAGCGACTTCGCGAGGCGTTGAGCGAGGCCGTGGTCCGAGCGGCCCGTGAGCGCAGCGAACAGGAGCGGGAGACACAACATCGCACCGCGAGGCGCTTGCAACCTATTTGTGGCCGCTCTTGGACAGGTAGCGGACGAACAGCGTGTCGGAGGCTTCGAGAAGATGGTCGATGGACATGTTCAGAGGCACGGTTCGCAGCGATCCGTGGACGATCCTGGGGCTGGTGCCGCCGGCCACGAGCGGCGCGATCGACAGGCACAACTCGTCGATGATCCCGGCGTCGGTGAGCTGGGCGTTGAACGACGGTCCGCCCTCCGACAGGACCACCTCGGCGCCCCGGCGGTCCAGTTCGGCGAGGATGTCGGCGGGCTGGGGCCGCGCCGAGGCCAGTCGCACCACCTCCGCTACCGGTTCGAGCCGCTCGACCGCTCGGGGATCTGGAGCGCGGCCGGTGAGGATCACCGGCAAGTCGTCGTCCGGGCGCTGCTCGGCGAAGAGCGGCAGATCCAAGTGGAGGTCCAGGCTGGCGCTGACGACGGCCAGCCGGGGCCGGTCGGCTCGCCCCGCGGCGCGCCGGGCTCGCCGGGACTCCGCCCCCGGCCGGGGCAGGCCGTAGCGCTCGGCCCGCACTGTTCCGGCTGCGGCCACGATCCAGTCGGCGCAGGCTCGCACGGCCGAGAACACGGCCTCGTCGGCAGGGTTGCCGAGCGCTTCGCTGGTGCCCTCCAGCGCGATGGCGCCGTCGGCGGAGGCGATCATGTTGATCATCAGCCACGGCCGTCCGGGCGGCTTGGGCCTCCGCAGCGCCGGGTAGAGCTCCATCGGATCCATGTCTGCCACCGGGCCGGGAAGGAGTCTTCGCACGCCCAGAAGGTACCTCTTGCGCCCCGCCGCCGGGATCCGTGCCGGTCGGCGGAATGCCACGACCATCGGGACCGCGCCGGGTAAGTTCCGGCCGTAGGAGCATGAGGTGCTCAAGGGCAACCGCAGGGAAAGGGAGTGATGAAGGTGACATTGATCAAAGTCGACGCACCATCGCAGCTTGAGCTCTTCTGGCCTGGGTCCGCGCCTGTCGAGGATCCAAGGTACTACCGCGATCAGATTATCACCTACATCGGCAACAAGCCGTCACTGCTTGAGCCGATCGGCCGGGCGGTAGCCGATGTCCAAGCCGAGCTCGGCAAGGAGCGGCTCCGCATCCTGGATGGGTTCGCGGGTTCGGGAGTGGTATCGCGGCTGTTCAAATCTGTTGCCGAAGAACTGGTTGTGAACGATCTTGAGCCTTATGCACGCGTCATCGGAAACTGCTTCCTAGCAAATCGCAGCAGTGTAGATGAGTCCCGACTGGCTGGAATGGTTACGAGTCTCAATCGGCAGATCAACTCAGATTGCGGGAACCGAGCGGGATTCATCGAGAGACTATATTCGCCCGAGGATGACGAGTCAATACAGATCGGCGAACGAGTGTTCTACACGTGTGACAATGCGAGGAGGCTTGATCAATTCAGGATGCTAATAGACGACCAGGATCCCGACCTGTTCGATCTTCTCTTGGGACCGCTGCTCTCGGCGGCATCGGTACACGCCAACACCGCGGGTGTGTTTAAGGGCTTCTACAAGGACAAGATGACAGGAAGAGGAAAGTTCGGAGGATCTGGAGCGGACGCGCTTCATCGTATCAAGGGGAAGATAATGCTCGATACGCCAATTCTTAGCAACTTCGAATGCGCGGTGGGTGTCTACCAGAAAGATACGAACGATCTCGTTGCTGACGTCGGTGGCTTCGATCTAGCCTACTTTGATCCTCCCTATAACCAGCACCCTTATGGCTCGAACTACTTCATGCTCAACCTGCTTGTGGATTATCGAGAGCCACAAGACTTCTCGAAGGTGTCAGGAATACCGACCGACTGGAATCGCTCCGCCTACAACCAGCGTCGCCGGTCGTTGGAGCGACTGACTGATGCCGTGCAACGTGTCGATGCCCGCTATGTGCTCCTGTCGTTCAACGATGAGGGCTTCGTATCGCCGAAAGACCTGCGACGGATGCTGGGCGACCTCGGACCTGTCCGTGAGGTGAAGCTGAAGCACAACACTTTTCGAGGAAGCAGAAATCTGCGAGCGCGAAGTACGCATGTGACAGAGCATCTTTTTCTCCTTCGCAAGGAGGCTTCTGTTGTCTAAAAAAGCTGATCTACGAGAACAGCGGGCAGGAACCGTCATCAACCTGACCTCAAAGAAGCAAGAATCAGAGCTTGGCAGAGCCCTTGAAGAGGTAGCGAAGCGCCTTGTTGATGAGTTTGGAGTGCAACTTGAACATGAGCGACAGTGGAAGCTCTCTGATGTCGTAGCAGCTCTGCGCTCATCATTCTCTGATGTTGAGTTTCATTATCACTTCGAGACCTCGTCAATGCGACCTGATGGCGGCATATTGTCGATCGTCGCTAACGATGAGAAACGCTATCCGGTTCTGATTACCGAAGTGAAGAACCAGGGCACTAACGATCTGCGCGCTCAAGAAGGAAAGACTAAGCAAGCGAAGGGTAATGCTATCGAGCGGCTAGGCAAGAATGTCATAGGATTTAGGACTGCCATGATGACTGAATCCATCGTACCCTTCATCTGCTTCGGTCATGGATGCGACTTCGCTGATGACAGTTTCGATACTAGATAGAGTTACGACGATAGCAATGTTCGGACCGCTGAATCAAGTCAGTGTCATCAATCAGAGCGAGAACAGCGCCTTCAATCGAGGAAGCTTCTTCTTCCGCGAGGATCCTTGGACGGTTGGAGAGATGGCGGCTCTGATGTTCGACGTAGCGTCACGCGCAGTGTATTACTATTTCGCCCGATACGGGCCCGAGAAGTTCACGCCATCCTGAGAACACGGGTGTTCTCCACAGAGGGTGAGCGAATCTGTTGATAGAAGTACAGTGATACACAGGGAATCCCCACGGTTTTGCAATGCGCTCCACAACGAGATCGTTCTAGGGTCGGTACAGCAATATCAGGTTCAGATAGGCGGAATGACGGTAGGATAATGCGATGACTCTCGCCTCCGAGCAGAACGGCCTCCTAGCCGTCACGCACCTCCCGCTGGACGTCGTGGACGACGCCGCGGGCGGGATCGCCTGGGAACGGCGCGACGCGCGCCTGCTCGACCACAGCGACGGATCGGTCGCCTTCGAGCAGCTGGGGGTGGAGGTGCCGGCCCCGTGGTCGCAGAACGCCACCAACATCCTGGCCCAGAAGTACTTCCGCGGCGCGCTCGGCACGCCAGAGCGGGAATGGTCGCTCAAGCAGGTGGTGGACCGCATCGTGGGAGCGATCGCGCGCTGGGGCGACGGCGACGGCTACTTCGCCGATGAGTCCGAGGTGTTGCTGTTCCGCGCCGAGCTCTCGCATCTGCTGTACGCGCAGAGGGCCGCCTTCAACTCGCCGGTCTGGTTCAACATCGGCGTGTCCGGGGTGCCCCAGCAGGCCTCGGCGTGCTTCATCCTGTCAGTGGACGACACCATGGAGTCGATCCTGGAGTGGTACGCCGAGGAAGGCCGCATATTCAAGGGCGGCTCCGGCGCAGGCGTGAACCTGTCGCGCATCCGGGCCAGTTCCGAGCCCCTCAGCGGTGGAGGCACCGCCTCGGGGCCGGTGAGCTTCATGCGCGGCGCCGACGCATCGGCGGGGGCCATCAAGTCGGGCGGCAAGACCCGGCGGGCCGCCAAGATGGTGGTGCTCGACGCCGACCATCCCGATATCGAGGACTTCATCTGGTGCAAGGCCCGCGAGGAGCGCAAGTCGCGGGCGCTGGCCGCGGCCGGCTTCGACATGGGCGTCGACGGGGTCGACGCCGACTCCGTGCAGTACCAGAACGCCAACAACTCCGTGCGGGTGACCGACGAGTTCATGCAGTCGGTGCTCGACGGCGGCGATTGGGAGCTCACAGCCCGCACCGACGGCGCGGTCCTCAAGCGGTTGCCGGCTCGCTCGATCCTGCGGCAGATGGCCGAGGCCGCTTGGGAGTGCGCCGACCCGGGCGTGCAGTTCGACACCACCATCAATCACTGGCACACCGCCGCGGCCACGGGGCCCATCACGGCCAGCAACCCGTGCTCGGAGTATGTCCATCTCGACAACAGCGCCTGCAATCTGGCCTCGATCAACCTGCTGAGCTTCCTCGACGATGACGGGGGCACCTTCGATGTCGCTGGATTCCGGCGGGCGGTGCAGGTCGTGTTCGCGGCCCAGGAGATCCTCGTCGGTCACGCCGACTACCCGACGCCCGCCATCGCCGACACCACCAGGGCCTTCCGGCAGATCGGCCTGGGCTACGCCAACCTCGGAGCGCTGCTCATGGCCCTCGGGCTGCCCTACGACTCCGATGAGGGCCGGGCGGTGGCCGCAGCCATCACCGCGCTGATGACCGGCGAGGCCTACCTCGCCTCCACCCGGCTGGCCGAGCGCACGGGTCCCTTCGCCAGCTTTCATGCCAATCGCGAGCCCATGCTGCGCGTGCTCGACCAGCACCGGAGCGCGACGGCCTCCATAGACGAGGACCTCGTTCCTCCTGATCTGCTCGAGGCGGCCCAGCTGGCCTGGGACGAGGCCTGCGAGCGGGCGGACCGCCACGGCGTGCGCAACAGCCAAGCCACCGTGCTGGCGCCCACCGGCACCATCGGGCTGCTCATGGACTGCGACACCACCGGCATCGAGCCCGACCTCGCACTGGTCAAGTCCAAGCGCCTCGTTGGCGGGGGAACCATGGAGATCGTCAATACGACGGTGGAGAGGGCGCTGCGACGGCTCGGCTACGACCAGGATCAAACGGGTCGGATCAGCGCCCACATCGCTGAGCACCACACCGTGGGGGGCGCGCCGATCAGACCCGAGCACCGCGACGTCTTCGCCTGCTCGCTGGGCGACAACGCCATAAGCGCCTCAGGGCACATCAAGATGATGGCCGCGGTGCAGCCGTTCCTGTCCGGCGCCATCTCCAAGACCGTGAACATGCCCGCATCCTCGACGGTGGACGATGTCGAGCAACTTCTCATCGACGCCTGGCGGCTCGGACTCAAGTCGGTGGCCATCTATCGCGACAGCTCCAAGGTGGCCCAGCCTCTAACCGTCGGCAACACCGTCGGCAACACCGACACCTCCGCCGACACTGCCCCCTCCGGCTCCGATTCAGGTATACGTGCGGGAGGCGGCGTGCTCGTAGGGAGTGGCGTGCCTGCCAGCAGCGGCGTGCTCGTAGGGAGTGGCGTGCCTGCCAGCAGCGGCGTGCTCGTAGGGAGTGGCGTGCCTGCCAGCAGCGGCGTGCCTGTAGGGAGTGGCGTGCCTGCCAGCAGCGGCGTGCTCGTAGGGAGTGGCGTGCCTGCCAGCAGCGGCGTGCTCGTAGGGAGTGGCGTGCCTGCCAGCAGCGGCGTGCCTGTAGGGAGTGGCGTGCCTGCCAGCAGCGGCGTGCCTGTAGGGAGTGGCGTGCCTGCCAGCAGCGGCGTGCCCGCCGAGGGCCGCCTGGTGCCGGAGCCGGTGCGTCGGCGGCTGCCCAAGTCGCGCCGGTCGCGCACTTTCGAGTTCCGTGTGGCCGACTGCAAGGGGTTCGTCACGGTGGGGGAGTACCCCGACGGCCGGCCAGGCGAGATCTTCGTCAAGGTCTCTAAGCAGGGCTCCACCCTGGCCGGGATCATGGACGCGTTCGCCATCTCGCTCAGTCACGGCCTGCAGTACGGGGTTCCATTGGCCGCCTTCGTGGAGACGTTCGTGGGTGTCCGATTCGAGCCCGCGGGTATCACCGACGACCCCGACATCAGGATCGCCACGAGCCTCATGGACTACCTGTTCCGCAAACTGGCCGTGATGTACCTGAGCGCCGAGGAGCGGGCCGCGCTGGGCGTCTACACCACCGGCGAGCGCACCCAGCCCACGCTGCCCGGCGTCGAGGAGCAGGTCACCGCCACCGAGCAGGGACACGACCTGCCGCCCGATCCGCCGTCGATCCCCTCACCGGCGCAGCTGACGGCCCAGCTCGACTTCTCCGCGGCCGCGGCCCCGACCGAGCCGGCCGCCTCGGCCCGCCCAGAGGCCGAGCGGACGGGCCGCGGCTCACTGGCATCTCGCGAAGCGCTGAGCGAGGCCGTGGCCCGAGCGGCCCGTGAGCGCAGCGAACAAGAGCGGGAACGAGACGCTTCAGCGCGAGGCGGTGACACCCTTCTGCGTGGCCGCGCGGGCGCGCTGGACGCGCCCTTCTGCATGACCTGCGGCGTCCCCATGCGACGGGCCGGCTCGTGCTACGTCTGCGCCCACTGCGGTGACACCAGCGGCTGCAGCTGATCAAGACGCCGAGCGGTCCTGCGATCGGGACCGCTCAGCTCCAACTACTCTTCGCCTGACTCCGCGGCTTGCGCGGCGAGGGCCTTCTTGTGCCGCAGGTAGTTCTTGACCATCTCACCGAAGCGGGCCGGGTTGTACACGTCCTCCTCGTAGCTCCACAGCCCGTTGCCCGCGTACTTGAGCAGCGTGAAGTTGTACTCCTGATGGAGCGATCCGTCCCCGGGGTCGGCCATCCGGTTCCATACCTGGCACACCAGCCAGCCCCGTTCCTCGTCGATGATGTACCACTCGATGGGGTAGTGGATCATCTCGTTGTTGGGCCACTGGCTCATCGTGGACTGGATCCAGTTGTAGATGGCCTCGCGGCCGCCCATGGTGCCGAAATGGTGCTCGACGTAGGTGGCGTCCTCAGTGAACAGGTTGGCCCACTCGCGCCAGTCTCCCGTTGTTCCTGCCCGCAGAGCCACCTCCTGGTAGCGAACGAACGCCTCCTCGATCTCGGCTCGGCTCCATCGGCTCATGGTTGATTCTCCTTGTTTGCTGGTGTTCGTTCGTTGGTGTTCGTTTGCTAGCGGTCTTGGGAGGGCGGCTCGAAGCGTAGGTGACGGCTCAGGTCGCCTACGAGGTCTACGAGGAAGCAGCGCTCGGTGAAGCGCCATCGCCCGTCGATGTGCCTGAGGGTGTCGTGGTAGCGGCCGCTGATGATGGCCTGCATCGGCGAGTCCGGGGCCTGCTGCAGCACCGTGTAGACCGAGCGCACCCGGGCGACGCCGCCGTCGAGTTCGACTATGGGATTGTTGGTGACATGGCGGGTGCGGGGGGTGCCGTCGGCATAGGTGATCACCGCCGAGCGGTAGCTCTCGGCGATGGCGGCCGCGCCCGACGGCCCCTTGGCGACCCCCTCGCCGTAGCGGAACGTGCAGTGCTCCATGAGCTCTCCCAATTCCGTGAAGCGGCCCGCGTCGATGAGCTCCGCGTAGCGGAACAGCTCGTTGGTGATCGCCGTGGCGTCGTCGGCGCGGCCGCGGCCCAAGGGGCTGTCTTCGCTGGTGGCGTTGTCGGGGGCGGCCACGTCATCGGAGTGCATCGTCTCGGACCGTAGTATCGGTCGGGCATGGCGCGCCTCTCGCTGCCCTCTCCGAGCACGCTCTGGCGTGAGACTCTCCGGTTCGTCGAGGACCTTCGTCGCGAGTGGTCCCGGGCCCGGGTGGGAGGGCTGTCGGCCGAGATAGCGTTCTTCGGCCTGCTCGGGCTGTTTCCCGCAGTGATCGTGTTCGCAGCCGCTCTCGGCTCGCTCGACGTGGTGATCGGCGCAGACGCGGCCGCCGACACCGAGCAATGGCTCCTGGACCGCGTGGTCGAGACGTTCGGGAGCGACAACACCCTGCGGGCCACCATCAGGGAGCTGTTCGACCGGTCCAACGCCGGCCTGATCACCGCCGGCATCGTGCTCACCGTGTACGCATCCTCGCGGGGCTTCACCGCCGTGGTCGGGGCCTTGGACGTCACCTACGGCCATGAGCACCGCCGGAACTGGGTCTCCACTCGGGTGATGGGCTTCGTCCTCACCCTGTTCACCGTGCTCGTGGCGGCACTGGTGGCCGCCATGGTGGTGATCGGGCCCCTGCTCGGCGGCGGAGAGGAGATCGCTGAGCGCTTGGGCGCCGACTCGCTGTTCACCACGGCGTGGGTGTGGTTCCGCTTGCCGGTTGTGTTCGTAGTGGTAGTGCTGTGGGCTGCCTCCGTCTACCACTTCGCCCCCCGCCGCCGCACCCCGTGGCGCAGCGACCTCCCCGGGGCAGTGGTCAGCACCGTCTGGTGGCTCGCGGTGTCGGGCGGCTTCCGCGTCTATTTTGCTGCGGCTTCCAGCGGCATAAACGCAGTGTTCGGGCTTCTCGGCGGGGCTCTGGTCCTGCTCGTCTGGCTGTATCTGCTGGCCATGGGCCTGCTTGTCGGCGCCGAGATCAACAGCGTGCTCAACGACCGCCGCGGTTTGAACAGAGCGACAGAATCCGCCGGGTAGGGATACTCTCGCATAGGTGAGCGATTTCCGGGTTGACCTCGACGAGATTTCCTTCAACCTGCGCCATGTCGCCGATCTCGACGGTCTGGCCAAGCTCGAGGAGTTCGAGCACGTCGAGTCGGATGTGGTGGATCAACTCCTGGAGGAGGCGGCTCGGTTCGCGGAGGAGGTGATCGCGCCGCTCAACCGCGTCGGCGACACCGAGGGCGCCCGTCGCCTCGACGACGGCTCGGTGGCGACGCCCACGGGCTTCCGGGAGGCCTACGACTCCTACGTCGCGGCGGGATGGGGAGCGGTGTCGATCGACCCTGAGTACGGCGGCGGAGGCTTCCCCCACCTCGTGGGTCTGGCGGTGGAGGAGATGTTCACCGCGGCGTGCATGTCGTGGTCGCTGTGCCCGCTGCTCACCCAGTGCGCCATCAACATGCTGAGTGCGCACGGCACCGAAGACCTGAAGGCGCTGTACCTGCCGCCCATGGCCACCGGCGCCTGGACCGGCACCATGAACCTCACCGAGCCTCAGGCCGGCTCCGACCTGGGAGCCGTCGCGGCCCGGGCGCGGCCGCAGCCTGACGGCTCCTACCGCCTGCACGGCACGAAGATCTTCATCACCTACGGCGAGCACGACCTCGCCGACAACATCGTGCACCTGGTGCTGGCCCGCACCCCTGGCGCCCCACCCGGCACGAGGGGCATCAGCTGCTTCCTCGTTCCCAAGCACCTGCCGTCCAAGCACCTGTCCTCGGCCGGCGTTCGCAACGACGTGCGATGCGTCTCGATCGAGCACAAGCTCGGAATCCATGCCAGCCCCACCTGCGTCATGGCCTACGGCGACGACGAAGGCGCGACAGGTTTCCTGGTGGGTGAGGAGAACGGCGGCATGCGGACCATGTTCACCATGATGAACCACGCCCGCCTGAGCGTGGGCCTCGAGGGGGTGGCCATCGCGGAGCGGTCCTACCAGCAGGCCCTGGCCTATGCCCATGAGCGCCGCCAGGGTCGGGCGCCGGGCGCGCCGGCGGGGGAGTCCTCGGCGATCATCGACCATCCCGACGTGCGACGCATGCTGCTGGACATGCGCTCCAGCACCAGCGCGATGCGGGGCCTCGCCTACCGCAACGCCGAGGCGATCGACCGGGCCTCGCACGGTTCCGATGCCGCGCAGCGAGAGGGAGCTCGCGAGCAGGCCGCATTGCTGACGCCCCTGACCAAGGCATGGGCAACCGACATGGGCTGCGAACTCGCCAGCGTCGGCATCCAGGTGCACGGCGGAATGGGCTTCATCGAGGAGACCGGCTCGGCCCAGCACTATCGCGACGCCCGGATAGCCCCCATCTACGAGGGAACCAACGGCATCCAGTCGGCCGATCTCGTCAGTCGCAAGCTGTCCATGCGAGACGGCGGCGCGGTGCGCGATCACCTGTCGCAGATCCGGGCCACAACGGAGGCTCTCGACGGGCTCGGCGATCTGGTCCCGGTGCGTCGGCACCTCGAGGCCGCGCTGGAGGCCACCGGCGAAGCCAGTGACTGGCTGCTGGCAGCCGGGCCGGCCTCAAGGCTGGCCGGTGGCGACGCCTACCTGAGGATGCTGGCTGTCACCACCGGGGCCGCGGCGCTGGCCGACGGCGCGCGGGCGGCAAGACGGCTGGGAGATCCCGATGCGGCCGCCGATCGGGCAGTTCTGGCCCGGTTCTTCGCCGCGAACCGGCTCTCCGCTGTGCCCGGGCTGCTCGCGGCGGTCACCGAGCCCGCCGACGACCTTGCTACCGCCGCGCAGCGAATACTGGCCTAGAGGCCGAGCGGATAGGCAGCATCTCATGAGATTTCACGAGGCGCTTAGCGAGGCCGTGGCCCGAGCGGCGCGTGAGCGCAGCGAACAAGAGCGGGAACGACAACGCCGCACCACGAGGCGGTGTCACCTACCCGCGCGCATTCTCATGAGCAGGAGGTCGCAGATTTGATGGGCACGGTGATCAGCGGCTTGGTCGCGTCGATTCCCAGCCCACCCCGCACTGGCTTGAAGCTGGGGCCACTGGAGTTGAGGGCCTACGGGGTGATGATCGCGCTGGGCGTGCTGGCGGCGGTGTGGTTGTCGCAGCGGCGCTGGGCTGCCCGGGGCGGCAATCCCGAGCAGATCAGCCGGATCGCGCTTTGGGCTGTTCCCGCGGGCCTGATCGGCGCCCGCCTGTATCACGTGATCACCGACTGGCGGCGGTTCCAGTCCGACGGCTGGCTGGATGCTCTCGCCATCTGGAAGGGAGGCCTGGGAATCCCGGGGGGGATGGCGGCTGGAATCCTGGTCGGCTTGTGGATGGTGCGGCGCCAGCGAATGAATCGGGGAGAGGCGATCGCCGCGGTGGTGCCCGCTCTGCCGTTGGCTCAGGCCATCGGGCGCCTCGGCAACTGGTTCAACCAGGAACTGTTCGGCTCGCCCACCGACTTGCCCTGGGGATTGGAAATCGACGAAGCGCACCGTCCGGCGCAGTACCTGGATGTGGGGACCTTCCATCCGACCTTCCTGTACGAGGCCGCGTGGAACCTGCTGCTGTGCGCGCTGCTGGTGCATCTCGATCGCCGCCGGATACGCCGCAGTGTCCCGACGCTGGTCACCGACCCGAGCCGTGTGAGCCGCCCCGGGTCGCTCCTGGCTGTCTACGCCTGCGGATACGGGCTTGGTCGCCTATGGATCGAGGCAGTGCGCATCGACCACGCCAGCCTGTTGTTGGGCGTGCGGGTAAACATCTGGATGAGCCTCGTCCTCGTCGCGGGTTCGGCCCTCTACCTGCTGCGGACCCGGCGGCGCGGTGCACCCGGGCCGAGACGTACCGTCCTGCCCATGTGACCGGCCAGAGGCCGAGCGGATAGGGCGCAGTTCACGAGGACTTCACACAGAACTGAGCCAGGCCCGGGGGGCCGAGCGGTCCGTGAGCGTGGCGAACAAGAGCGGGAGGCAGGCCCGAGCGGCCGGTGAGCGTGGCGAACAAGAGCGGGAGGCAGGCCCGAGTGGCCGGTGAGCGCGGCGAACAAGAGCGGAGACCAGCCCGTCGGCGGAACGACAGGGGCCACTCAGTTGAAGCCGCGCAGGGGGAAGTCGGGTTCGCGCTGCAGCCAGTTGTCGGCCAGATAGGCGGCGGTGCCGTCGATCAGATGCATGGTGTAGGCGTGGCGGCTGGTTGTCGAGGTGTTGGCCGCGCTCCAGTGCGGCAGCGTGCCGTGCAGCGCGATAAGCGTGCCCGCGGCGGCCTCCAGCGGCACCAGGTCGTCGACGGGATATGGGGTGTCGTCGAGGATGTCGGTGACCGTGCCCCGGCTGCGGTCGGAGGGGGCGACGAGGCGGAAGCGGATCTTGGGCGGGATGCGGTGGCCTCCGGGTACCGCCCACATGCAGCCGTTGGACATGGTGGCATCCTCGATGGCGAACCACAGCCCGATCACGCTCTGGGGCTCGGTCCACAGAAACGAGTGGTCACAATGGCAGATCACTTCGCCGCCGATTCCGGGCTGCTTGAAGATGTACATCGACTGCAGCAGCCGGGGGTCGGAGAACCCGAGATCGGCGCCCACCGCGGCCAGTTCCGGGGTGCGGGAGAAGGCGTCGAACACCGGGTCGAGGTCGTGCATGGCGTGGCCGATCTTGTTGACCGCCAGCGGCATCGGCCTCGTCAGGCGCCCGTCGGATATGGCGCCGTCCTCGAAGAACCAGCGGACCGTGTCGCCCGAGCCGAGGAACCACTCGTCTTGGGCGTGGCTCTGCTCGGTCGTGGAGAACACCGTGAGCCCGCCGTCGCGCTCGGGGTCGATGCCGTCCAGCATGTCCTCGACGTGGGCTTTGAGTGCATCGCAGCGCTCGCGGGGCACGAGGCCGGGCATCACAAGGAACCCGTCGCGCTCCCAGTCTCGAAGCTGCTGTTTGTCGAGCACCGGCCCGATCCGTCCCTAGGTGGCTGGTGCCAAACTCCCGAAATGGAGGTTTTGCGGTCACAAAACCCCAGGTCAGCGACTTGCGAATTGTGGCAAATTGCCATTTAACACCAGCCACCTAGGAGACTGCTGAGTAAGTCACAAATTGCTAGTTTCGTGATCATAAAACCCCAGGTCAGAGGCTTGTGGGTTGGCCGAAATCGGCATTACTCAGCAGTCTCCTAGAGGCCCCGCGGAGAGGTGCCAGCGCCTCGCGGCGCAGAGTGTTGACGCCCGCTCTTGTTCGCTGCGCTCACGGGCCACTCGAGCCACGGCCTCGCTAAGGACATGCGCGGATAGGTGAGGTTCGGCACCACGATACCGTCGGATTGCAGGTGCCTCGTGCCTTCGCGGCCGCCTATCCGCGTGGCCCCTAAGCGCTCCGTGAAGATCGTCATCAAACTGCTACCGTTCCGCTCGGCCTCTAGGTCTCGCCCTTGCGGTAGGGCAGGCCGTCGGCCCGGGGCATCCGCAGCCGTTGCGAGAAGAACACCAGCACCACCAGCACCACCACGAAGGGCAGGATCTCGGTCCACCAATCCGGGACCGTCGACGACAGGAAGTACCAGAGCGCGGCGCCCAGACCGAGTCCTGCGGCCAGCCCGGCATCGATGCGGCGGTGCCGGTTCAAGGCCCACGCCATCACCGCGGCCAGAGCGATGGTGTTGACGAGCAAGAGCGAATGTGATGCCGATCCGTCCAGGTCGCGCAGGCCCACCCCGAACGGGTAGCCGAAGAGCAGGGAGCCGGCCATTACCCCGCCGGGGCGCCAGTTGCCGAAGATGAGGGCGGCCAAGCCTATGAATCCCCTCCCGGTGGTCTGGCCCCCCTTGTAGAGGCCCCCCAACTCGGGGCTGGCAATGAAGGCTCCGCCCAACCCGGCCAGAGCCCCGCTGATCACCACTCCGAAGTACTTGTACATGTAGATGTTGATGCCCTGGGTCTCGCCGCCGACGGGGTGCTCGCCGCAGATGCGGAGCCGCAGCCCGAAGCGGGTCCGCCAGATCAGCCAGGCGCTGAACGGGACCAGGGCGAATGCGATCATCGTGGCCAGCGAGAGCTGGGCCACCAGCCCTCGGGCCAGGCCGGTGAAATCCGACACGAAGAACCAGTCCTTGCCGGTGAGCCAGCCCAGCGCGTCGGGGGTGTCCCAGCCGAACAGGTTGCCGCCCGCCAGGAACGGGAAGGTGAACTTTCCCACTCCCGAGGTCCGGGGTGACTGTGTGATCGAGCCGCCGTCGTAGTTGGTGAAGATCTCCGACGACAGGAACCGGGTCACGCCCGGAGCGGTGACGTTGATGGCCACCCCCGAGATGATGTGGTCGACGCCGAACGAGACGGTGGCGACAGCGTGGACGAGTCCCCCCAGGGCCCCGCCCAGCATGCCGATGAGCAGGCCGGCCCATCCGCCGTAGTTGATGGCGCCCCAGGCCCCGAACCAGGTGCCCAGTATCAGCATCCCCTCCAGCCCGATGTTCACCACCCCGGCCCGCTCCGAGAACAGGCCCCCGAGCCCGGCCAGCATGATGGGAACCGTCCAGCGCAGCATGGCCTGCGACGAGGTCACCGCGGTGAGCCTCTCGGTGTCGTCGAAGCCCTGCACCACGGTCAGGACCAACACCCCGATCGCGGCGTAGACCATCCACCGAGCCCATACCGGCAGCCGCCCCAGTACCGCGGTCATGACGCCGTCGCTGGGCTGGGGTCCATAGCCGCGGCCGCGGCAGCGGCCTCCTCGCGCTCGCGGATCCGGCGCATGACCTCGTAGGCGATGACCGCGGTCAGGATTATGACGCCTCCCATGATCACGACGATCTCGCGGGAGGCCGCTCCAGAGATCTGGAGGATGCCCGAGGACACGTCGAGGAAGCCGAAGATCAGGGCAGCCAGGGCCACCCCCACCGGATGGTTCCGACCGAGCAGGGCCACGGCGATCCCGGCGAAGCCGAGCCCGGCGATCGGGTTGGACGGATAGAAGCCGGTGTTCATCAGCTCGGTCATCCCAACCAGGCCGGCCACCACCCCCGAGAGCGTCATAGCCGTCACCACCATCCGCTTGGGTGAGACGCCTCCCACATGGGAGGCGGACGGGTTGGCCCCGCTGGCCCTGAGGTCGAAGCCGAACACGGTGCGGTTCAGCGTCATGTGGTAGAGGATCCCGACGAGAATGGCGATCAACAGGACCCCGGTCAGCTTCTTGCCCTGGGTGACCTCGCGGGTGAATACCTCCAGCCAGCCGTTGATGTCGGGCAGCAGGCCGCTCTCGGCGATGGGCTCGGTGCCCACCCGCCCGCCGGTGGCCGATATCTCGCCGCCGGCCTGCCACTCCACGATCCACCAGGCGGCCAGCCCCGAGATGGCCACCGCGTTCAACATGATGGTGGAGATCACCTCGTTGACCCCGCGGGTCACTTTCAGCACCCCCGCCGCGCCCGAGTAGGCCCCGCCCACAGCCATGGCCACGACCATGATGAACACGACGTGCACCACGGCCGGAAGCTCGACCTGGGCCCCGAAGTGGGCGGCGACGAGGAAGGCCAGCAGGTACTGGCCCTCCACACCGATGTTGAAGAGGTTCATCCGGAAGCCGATGGCCGCAGCAACACCCGACAGGTAGAGGGGGGTGGCCCGGTTGAAGATGTCGACCTGCGTCTCGAGTTTGCTGGCATGGCCGACCATGTCGGCGTAGGCCTCGATCGGGTTGCTGCCCGAGACCAGCAGCACGATCGACGACAGCACCACCGCGATGACCACCGCCGACAGCGGCGCGGCTCCAGCCAGCAGGACTCGGCGGTACAGGCTGGCGGTCAAGGCGGTGTTCCTGTCGAGGCCACGGGGCGGTGACCCCATGGCGCGAAGCGGGCGACGCGCCGGCTGGCGCTCACGGGGCGGCCGTGCCGAGCGCGGCGCCGGTCATGTAGGCGCCCAGGTCGCGGGGGGTGATCTCGTTGGGGTCGAGGCGGGCCACCAGCCGGCCCCGCAGCATCACCACGATGGTGTCGGACAGGCCGATCAGCTCGTCGAGGTCGGCCGAGACCAGCAGGGTGGCCAAGCCCTGGGCTCGGGCCTCGCGTATGTCGTCCCAGACCGCGGCCTGGGCGCCGACGTCGATGCCCCGGGTGGGATGGTTGGCGATGAGCACGGCCGGGCCGGCCACCATCTCCCGACCCAGGATCAGCTTCTGCTGGTTCCCTCCCGACAGGGCGTGGGCGGCCACGTCGATGTTGGGGGTGCGGACATCGAAGTCGGCCTGGATCTGGTCGGCCCTATCCCGCATGCCCGACCGGTTGAGCCACGGGCCCCGGGAGTAGGGGGCCTTGGTCTGGTGGCCGAGGGCGGTGTTCTCCCACAGGGCTGCGCCCAGCAGCAGGCCGTCGCGATGGCGGTCCTGGGGGACGTAGCCCAGGCCCATCTCGCGATGCTGGCGCACTGATTGGTGGGTCACGTCGCGGCCCAGCATCGTGATGGTGCCGGACGCGGGGGCCTCGATGCCGATGATGGCGTTGACCAGCTCGGCCTGGCCGTTGCCCTCGACCCCGGCGATGCCGACGATCTCGCCGCGGTGGACGCTCAGGCTCACATCGTTGACCACCGGTCGCTCTCCGTCGCTGACGGTGAGGTCGGCGATCACCAGAGCAGCCTCGTCGGTGACGGTGGAGGCGCCCGCGTCTGGGGTGGGCAGCTCCGAGCCGATCATCATCTCGGCCAGGTCGTGGGCCGTCACCTCGTCCGGCTTCGCGGTGCCCACGGTTCGGCCCTGGCGCAGCACGGTGATGGTGTCGGCGATGGCCAGGACCTCGTCGAGCTTGTGGTCGATGAACAGGACGGTGGCGCCGCTGGCCTTGAGCTCCCGGATGTTGCGGAACAGCTCGTCCACCTCTTGGGGCACCAGCACCGCCGTCGGCTCGTCGAGTATGAGGATCTTGGCCCCCCGGTACAGGACCTTGATGATCTCGACCCGCTGCCGCTCGCCGATCTCGAGCGTCTCCACCAGGTCGTCGGCGTTGATGTCGAGGCCGTAGGCCCGGCCCACCTCGTCGAGATGCTTGCGGCCGGCCTCGAAGTCGATCCGCCCGAACGAGCGCATGGGCTCGGCGCCGAGGATCACGTTCTCGAGCACGGTGAGCTGGTCGGCCAGCATGAAGTGCTGGTGGACCATGCCGATCCCCAGCTCGATGGCTTGAGCCGGCGAGCCCAGTTCCACGGCCTGGCCCCGGATCTTGATCGTTCCGGAGTCGGGCGGCTGCATGCCGTAGAGGATCTTCATCAGGGTCGACTTGCCGGCCCCGTTCTCGCCGCAGATGGCGTGGATCTCGCCGTCGGCCACGGCGAGGTTTATGTCGTCGTTGGCCACGACCCCCGGGAACCTCTTGGTGATCCCTTCGAGCTCGATGGCCAGCGCCACGCAGCCTCCCCTACAACGACGACCGGGCCGGACGCTAGCCCGACCCGGTCGTGATGTCACTATTGTCGGCTGCCGAGGCCGTCTCAAGCGGCCGCTGGCATTCGGTGCTTAGGAGGGCTCCTTCGGCACCACGATGGCGCCAGACACGATCTGGGCCTTGAAATCCTCGAGCTGGTCGGCGATGTCGTCCACGAATCCGCCCGATCTGCTGTAGCCCACGCCGTCCACGGACAGGTCGTAGACGGTCGGCCCCGCGGTCACGTTGCCTTCGATGGCCGACCTGACCATCTCGAAGATGGATACGTCGACCCGCTTGAGCATCGAGGTGAGGATGTAGTCCTGCACCCCGGCGCCCGCCGTGTGGAACTGGTCGGAGTCGACGCCGATAGCCCACACCTTCGACCCGGTGTTCTCGCTTTGCTCCTGTGCGGCCAGGAACAGGCCGGCACCGGTGCCGCCCGCGGCGTGGTACACGATGTCGGCCCCGTCCTCGTACATGGCCAGCGCGATCTCCTTGCCTCGGTCCGGAGCGTTGAAGCCGGCGAAGTCGGGGGCTTGGGTCACATAGCTGGAGATGATCTCGATATCGGGGTTCACGGCTCGGGCCCCGGCTTGGTAGCCGGCCTCGAACCGCTCGATGAGTCCGCCGACGTTGGCCACGCCGCCGATGAAGCCGATGGTTCCGGTCTGGGTCTTGAGAGCGGCGGCCGCACCGACCAGGAAGGAGCCCTGCTCCTCGGCGAACACCAGGCCGGCGATGTTGTCGCCGTACGGGGCCGGAGCGTCGCCGCTGAAGTCGAGCATGCCCGAGTCGACGACACCGAAGACGGTGTCGGGGTTCGCGGCGCCGACCGCGGCCGCGTCGGCTTCGAACAGGAAGCTGACGGCGACAACAATGTCATGGGCGTCGGCCGCGAGCTGGAGCAACTCGCCCCGGTTGGAGCCGTCCTCGTTAGGCGAGGCCTCGGTGAATGTGATGCCGAGCTCGGCCGCGGCCCGCTCGATGCCAGCCGCGGCAGAGTCGTTGAAGGACTGGTCGCCCCGTCCGCCGATGTCGAAGACCAGACCGACCGAGACATCGGTCATCTCCGGCTCCGGTTCCGGTTCAGGGGCTTCGGTGGTCTCCGGCTCCGGTTCGGGCTCGGGTTCGGGTGCTGGTTCGGGCTCGGCGGCTGCCGGTTCGGGTTCGGCGACGGTCTCAGACTCGTCGTCCCCGCATGCTGCCGCGAGCAGGGCGAACGACAGCAGCACCGCGAGAACGAGTGTTCCACGCTTACGCATAAGGCTTCCCTCCATGGATCTGTGGGCGTTACGCGCCGCGAATCCTAACGGACGCGACACGTTTGCACGAATGCGGCCGGTGGCGGCAGCCAGCCTCAGCTCGGCTGGTGGCCCAAAGTCCAGGCCAGCACGTCGTCGGCGGGCCAAGTATTCACGATGTTGTCGATGGGTACGTCGCAGCGCACCGCCTTGTCGGCTCCGTAGGCCTGCCATTCGAGCTGCCCCGTGGCGTGGGCGTCGGTATCGACCGTCACCTTGCAGCCCCATTCCACAGCCAGTCGGAGCAGTTCCTCGGGCGGGTCCTGGCGCTCGGGGCGGCAGTTGATCTCCACCGCCTTGTCGAAGCGAGCGCAGGCCGCGAACACGATCTCCGCATCGAAGGTCGAGGGCGGACGGCCACCACCGACCAGCTTGCGGTTGGTGCAGTGGCCGAGGATGTCCATGTGGGGGTTGGCTATTGCGGCCACCATCCGCGGCGTCATCTCGGATGAGGGCATGCGCAGTTTCGAATGCACCGAGGCGACCACCACGTCAAGTTCAGCCAGCAGCTCGTCGGCGAGGTCGAGCGCCCCGTCCTCGAGAATGTCGACCTCCATGCCGGTGAGGATCCTGAACGGTGCCACCTCCTCGTTCAGCGCGGCTATCTGGTCCATCTGGCGGCGCAATCGCTCCTCGTCGAGACCGTGGGCCACCGTGAGGCGGGCCGAGTGGTCGGTTATCGCCAGCCACTCGTGGCCCAGCGCGGCTGCAGTCTCGACCATGGCCCGCAGCGGTGCGCCGCCGTCAGACCAGGTGGTGTGGCTGTGGCAGTCGCCGCGCAAGCGCTCCAAGACCGGGCGGCCGGCTCCCATCGGTACGTGGCTGCGCTGCTCGAGCTCGGCAAGGTATCCGTTGTCGACCCCCGCGAGGGCCTCGGTTATGACCCGAGCGGTGCTCGGGCCTATGCCGTCCAGGTCTGTCAAGTTGCCCGCAGCCGCGTAGTTGGCGAGTTCGGCGTCGCTCAACGTCTCAGCGACCTGTAGAGCCCGCTGGAAGGCCCGTACCTTGGGTGCGGGAGCGAGCTCGCGGTCCAGGTAGTGCACCGCGAGCGCTAGGGCTACCGAAGGCTGCATGACCACCGAAGCTACCGTCAGAGGCCGAGCGAATAAGCGACAACTCCATCGCACTCGGGCGGGTTGGAATAGCGAGGCCGTGCCCGAGCGGCCCGTGAGCGCAGCGAACAAGAGCAGGAGACACTCCATTTCGACGCGACGGGCTCGCACCCATTTGCGCTCGCTCTTGGCGGCGAGGGTCACGGTGCGACGGTGCGGCGGCCGGGCAGCCGATGGCGGTTGGCGGCCACCAGGGCGTAGGCCGGGCGGGCCAGCCAGCACAGGGGCGCGTGCATGATCAGCAAGCCGACGACTCCCCACGCACCGCCGGCCGAGACGAGGGACCGGCCGATGGCCTCGGCGCCGCGGAAGCGCCGCAGGTCACGGCCGCTGCCGTCGATCCACCAGACCGCGGCCTCGACATCCTGCCGGGACAGTCCGAGTTCCTCCAGTTCGAGCGACTGCCACGGCTCCACCCGGGCGTCCGCCGGCAAACGGGCCGCGATCCAGCGGGCCGACCGGATGCAGAAGCCGCACTCTCCGTCGTAGACCAGCAGCACCCGGCAAGTGTGCCACCGCTGTCTGTTGCCCGGGTTCTTAGCCTGAATCCACCGGCGCAGTCACGCCGCAGGTGTGCCAACATCCGCCGAGAGGGCCTCTTGAAGTCGGAGAATGCCGCCAACAAGCGGCCGTGTGCCCGTCACATGGGCAGGAACCTGCTGTGAAACGGCCCCCGTGCCGGAATTGCAGCGCTGAGCGCCCTTTTGGCCTTCTCTGCTGCTAATTCGCGCCGCAGACGGTACCGCACCACAAGCCCCAGCACGCCCCATCACCGAACCACCGGTGGATTCAGGCTTAGGGGCCACGCGGATAGTTGGTGAGCGCCTCGCGGTGAGAGGTTGTGCTTCCCGCTCTTGTTCGCGGCGCTCACGGGCCGCTCGGGCCATGGCCTCGCTCACCGCCTGCTGGCTCGTACATGAACTGCTGCCTATCCGCTCGGCCTCTAACGGGCGGGTTGGGGCCGCGACGGCGGTAGCGTGATCGGCCATGTCCAAGCGCACGAGCAAGCGCCGAGCAAAGGCTCGCCGGTCCAAGGCGAACCACGGCCGCAAGCCAAACGCCGGCCGCAACAGCTGATCTAGGCTTCAGCCGGCGACGGTCGGCTGCACCGCGCGGAGCCCTCCTTGGAGCGATTCGGATTCGTCGGTCTGCCCAATTCGGGAAAGACCTCGCTGCACAACGCCTTGGCGGGCGGCGACGCGATCGCAGCCCGGCATGCCTTCTCAACGAAGTCGGCCAACGTGGGGGTGGCCAGGGTTCCCGACGATCGCCTGCGGCCGTTAGCAGAGATGAGTGCCAGCCGCCGCACGGTGCACGCTGCGGTGCAGTTCACCGACATCGGGGGCCTGGTGTCGGGCTCGAGCCGGGGCGAGGGCCTGGGCAACGCGTTCCTGGGCCATGTCCGCGACACCGATGCGATCGTCTTCGTGCTGCGGGCGTTCGTCGATCCCGACGTGCCCGGCGATGGCGACCCTCTCGACAGTCTGCGAGTGCTCGAGACCGAACTGGCCCTGGCCGACCTCGACAGCGCCACCCGCCAATTCGACAAGCTTCGCCGGGCCGCCAAGGGCGACCCGTCGCTGCGGGCGGGCCACGAGCAGCTTGCCCAGGCCATCGGTGTTCTCGAGGACGGCGTGCCGCTGTACCGAGCGGGTCTCGACGGTTCCACCAGGACCGATCTGCGCCCGTTCTTCCTGCTCACCAACAAGCCGGTGCTCGCGGTGGTGAACATCGGAGAGGGTCAGATCGAGGCCGCGGAGGAGTTGGCGGGATCGGTGCGGGCCGAACTGGGCGAGGCCGAGGTCGTGGCCCTGTGCGTGCAGCTCGAGGCCGAGGCCGCGCAGCTCGACGAGTCGGAGCGGTCCGAGCTGCTGGCCGCTCTGGGCCTCGGCAGCGGCGCCCTGGACAGGTTCCTGACCAGTGCCTACCACCTGCTTGGACTGCGTACCTTCCTGACCACCGGCCCCAAGGAGAGCAGGGCCTGGACGTTCCGAGCGGGAGCATCAGCGGTGGAATGCGCCGGCGCGGTCCACTCCGACATTCAGCGCGGCTTCATCCGGGCCGACACCATCGCCTGGGACCAACTGCTGGCGGTCGGTTCATGGGTCGCGGCCCGAAGTCAGGGCCGGGTGCGGTCCGAGGGCAAGTGCTACCGGGTGGCCGACGGTGACGTGATGGAGTTCAGGTTCAACGTCTGACCCCGGTGGCGTGCGGTGCGTTGCCGGTAAGCGGCGGCGGACACCTGTTCGAAGCGGCTCCATTGCTGCGGCCGGCAGTAGCGGGCTAGGCTCACGGACTGTGCCCGTCGCCTCCGATGCCCAGTTGCTGGCCGAACTCGAGCCCAGCGTGGAGAGGCTGTACGAGCGGCACCTTCGACAGACCAAGGAATGGCATCCCCACGCGCTTGTGCCCTGGAGCCGGGGACAGGACTTCCCGGCCGACTACGAATGGACCCCCGAAGAGGCCGAACTCAGCGCCGAGGCCCGTAGCGCGCTGTTCGTCAACGTCCTGACGGAGGACAACCTGCCCTACTATTTCCGGGACATCGAGCGCATGTTCGGCCGCGACGGCGCCTGGGGCCATTGGGTGCGGCGCTGGACGGCCGAGGAGGGCCGCCACGGCCAGGTGATCCACGACTACCTCGCGGTCACGCGGTCCGTCGATCCGGTCAGCCTTGAGAGAGCGCGCATGGCCCAGGTGCAGTGCGGGCGGGTTCCCGAGCCGCCCAACGCCCTTGAGGGTCTCGCGTACGTAGCCCTCCAGGAGCTGGCCACCCGCATCTCGCACTTCAACACCGGGCGACACATCGACGACCCGGCCGGCAGGGCCATCATGCGCCGGGTGGCTTTCGACGAGAACCTCCATTTCCTCTTCTATCGCGATCTGATGGGTGCCGCGCTCAAGGTGGAGCCGTCCGCAGCGGTCGTGGCCATCGCCAACCAGGTGAAGAGCTTCGCGATGCCGGGTGTGGGGATCACCGACTTCGATGCCCACGCCCGCACCATTGCTGAAGCCGGCATCTACGACCTGGCCATCCATCACGACCAGATCCTGCAGCCGGTGGTAATGCGCGACTGGAACCTGCCGAGCCTCGCCGACCTCTCGGGAGTGGCCGAGGCGGCCCGGGACAGGCTCATGAAGTTGATCGACCGGGTCGGCCGCGTCGGTCGACTCATGTTGGAGCGCCGTGCCGAGCGCCGGTCGCGCCGGGAGGACTGAGGAGCGGCGAGCTCTAGCTCCACTCGCCACTTCGGCACACGCAGGAACGGGCGCGCCGTGGCCCGAGCGGCCCGTGAGCGCAGCGAACAAGAGCGGGAAACAACATACTGCATCACGAGGAGGTGGGCCTATCGGCGCGGCCCCTCACGAGGCTCCGGGAACTAGATTGCGCCCATGGCCTGGCTGATGGTCGAAGACCGGGTAGTGGCGTCGCTGGAGATCGCCTCCAGCCGGCGCGACCGTCGCAGAGGCCTTCTCGGACGGGACGGAATCGAGGGCGCCTTGTTGCTGGAGGGGACCCGCTCGGTGCACTCACTCGGCATGCGCTTTCCCATCGATGTGGCCCACTGCGACGCCGACATGCGGGTGCTGCGAGTGGCGACAATGCGGGCCAACCGCGTGGGATGCATGGTGTGGCGAGCTGCGGCGGTCATCGAGGCCGAGGCGGGCAGCTTCCAGCGCTGGGGGGTGACTCCCGGAACGGAGCTCGAGGTGCGGCGGTGAAGGCTCCCGGGAACGGAGCTCGAGGTGCGGCGGTGAAGGCTCCCGGGAACGGAGCTCGAGGTGCGGCGGTGAAGGCTCCCGGGAACGGAGCTCGAGGTGCGGCGGTGAAGGCTCCCGGGAACGGAGCTCGAGGTGCGGCGGTGAAGGCTCCCGGGAACGGAGCTGGAGGTGCGGCGGTGAAGGCTCCCGGGAACGGAGCTGGAGTCCGTAGGTGAGCGGTTCGCTGGTCTTGGTCGGCACACCGATCGGCAACCTCGGCGATCTCAGCGCACGGGCGGTGGAGGCGCTTGCAGCCGCGGACCTGGTGTGCTGCGAGGACACCCGGCGCACGGGACGACTGCTCGAGCATGCAGGGGTGCACGGGGCGCGCCTTCGACGGGTCGACGAGCACACCGAGTCTGACGCGGTGGAGGAGGTGGGCGAACTGCTCGCGAACGGAGCCACGGTGGCGGTGGTGACCGACGCAGGCATGCCCGCGCTGACCGATCCCGGGGGCCGGCTGGTGGCCGCGTCAGCGGCAGCAGGCCACACGGTGACGGTCGTGCCCGGTCCCTCCGCCGGCCTGGCCGCGTTGGCGGTCAGCGGCCTTCCCGCAGGACGGTTCTGTTTCGAAGGATTCCTGCCCCGCAAGGGCAGAGCTCGTGCCGAGCGTTTGGAGCAGATCGCGCGGGAGCGTCGCACCACCGTGTTGTACGAGTCGCCTTATCGCCTGCAGTCCTGCCTTCAGGATCTGGCCGAGGCGTGCGGCCCCCTCAGGCGAGCCGTGGTGGCGCGCGAGCTCACCAAACTGCATGAGGAGGTGGTGAGGGGAAGCCTCGCCGAGCTGTGCCAATGGTCCCAGGGACCGGTCAAGGGTGAGGTGGTGGTGGTGGTCGAGGGCGCTCCGGACGACGTCACCGAGGCCACCGACGAGCAGTTGCGGGCGGCGGCGCAGGCCTTGGTCGGCGGGGGTATGAGCCGCCGAGACGCGGCATCCGCAGCCGCGGCTGCTCATGGAGTCTCGCGCCGCCGCGTCTACAACCTGATGCTCTGAGGCCGAGCGCGCTGTCGCCAAGCGCACAAAACTGATTCCGGTTGGGGAAGATCTTGACTTCTGGGGATAATGTGACACCCCATGGCGGAGCCGGTACTGGTCGCGGTGGCGTGGCCCTACGCGTCTGGAAGCCGCCACCTCGGTCATCTCGCCGGTGCCTACTTGCCGGCCGACATCTACGCCCGTTACCAGCGGCTGGCCGGCAACGACGTTCTGATGGTGAGTGGATCCGACGTGCACGGCACACCCATCACCGTGCGGGCCGACGCCGAGGGAGTCACGCCGTCGGAGATCGTTGAGCGCTACCACTCCGAGTTCTGCAGTCAATGGGAGATGCTCGGCATCTCGTGGGACCTCTACACCACCACCGGCACGCCCAACCACGCCTCCGTCACCCAGGACATGTTCCTGGTGCAGCTAGAGAACGGCCACATCGACAGACGGGTCTCCGAGCAGTTCTACGATCCCGTCGGCCGGCGCTTCCTGCCCGACCGCTACATCGAGGGCACCTGCCCGCGCTGCAACTATGAAGCGGCCCGCGGGGACCAGTGCGAGCACTGCGGCACCACCCTGGACGCCACCGACCTGATCGAGCCCCGGTCCAAGATCAGTGGAGCGGTGCCGGAGTTGAGGCCGACCGAGCACTTCTACTTCCGGTACTCGGACTTCACTGAGAAGGTCGGCGACTGGCTCAAGACCCGCCACAGATGGCGGCCGCACGTGCTCAACTTCTGCTTCGGCTGGACCAACGAGGGCCTGCAGGACCGGGCCATCACCCGAGATCTCGACTGGGGAGTAGAACTCCCCGTCGACGACTTGGGAGAGGGAAAGCGCATCTACGTGTGGTACGACGCGGTGATCGGCTACCTGTCGGCGTCCAAGGAATGGTCGGCCCTCAACGGCGACCCCGACGCCTGGAAACGCTGGTGGCACAACGACGGAGCCCGCCACGTCTACTTCGTCGGCAAAGACAACATCCCGTTCCACGCGATGCTGTGGCCCGCCCAGCTGATGGGTTACGGCGGTCTGCACCTGCCCGACAACGTGCCCGCCAACCAGTACGTGACCTTCTCGGGAGCCAAGATGGCCGCGGGGCGGGGTGTGGGCCTCACCATCAGCGAAGGTCTCAGGCTGTTCGAGCCCGACGCTCTGCGCTACGCCCTCGCCGCGGCTTTGCCCGAGCACGCCGACACCGAGATCTCCGTCGAGGAGATCACCCGGCGCATCAACGACGAACTGGTCGCCACGTGGGGGAACCTCGTCAACCGGGTGCTGTCGATGGCGCAGTCCGCGCTGGCAGGCGTGGTCCCGGAAGTCAGCGCCCGCCCATCCGAGGACATCGCCCTGCTGGCCGCCGTCGACGGTGCATTGAGTGAGGGGGCCGACTACCTCGAGCGGGTGGAGCTGCGAGCGGGCCTGCGCACCGCCATGGAGGCGGCCGCCAAGGTGAACGCCTACCTCAACGCGACCGAGCCCTGGAAGCTGGCTTCGGCGGACCCGGACCGTGCCGCGGCAGTGCTGGTGACCGCGCTGGAGGCCGTGGCCGGTGTGCGCACGGGACTGGCTCCGTACCTTCCGTTCTCCACGGCGGCTCTCGACGACGTGTTCGGTCCGGTCCGCCGCTGGGAGCGCCCGGCGGTGCTGTCAGGCACTCCAGTGCCCAAGCCGGAACCGCTGTTCGCGAAGGTCGACCTGGACGCGATCGATCTCGCCGGCGACGGCGCGGCCCAGGTCTCGGGCCAGGTCTGAGGAGGCGTGGCGGTCATGGCCTGGGCGGATCACCACTGCCACCTCCCGGCCACCGACGCGGCCGGAGCGGTGATCTCCGACGCTCGGGCCGCAGGTGTCGAGGTGCTGATCAATGTCGGCACCGACGTAGACGACTCGCGTCTAGCGATCTCGGTGGCCGGGGCCCACGACGGGGTGTGGGCCACTGCGGGGGTGCATCCCCATGAGGCGTCGGGCGGCATCGACGGACTGGAGCGCCTGATGGGCCGGCCTGAAGTGGTGGCGGTGGGCGAGACGGGCCTCGACTATCACTACGACCACTCGCCGAGGCCCGTGCAGAGGGAGGTCTTCGCCGCGCAAGTGGAGATGGCCCACCGGCACGACCTTCCGCTCGTGGTCCACTCCCGGTCTGCTTGGGATGACACGTTCGCGGTGCTTGACCGTGAGGGAATGCCTTCCCGGACTGTGATGCACTGCTTCACGGGCGGACCCCACGAGGCCGAGGAGTGCCTGCGCCGGGGCGCGGTCCTGTCGTTCTCGGGGATCGTCACGTTCCCCAAGGCCCCTGAGGTGCGCGACGCGGTCCGGGCCTGCCCGCTCGACCGCCTGCTGGTGGAGACCGACAGCCCGTACTTGGCTCCGGTGCCGCACCGCGGCAAGAAGAACCGCCCCGCGCTGGTGGGGGTTGTGGGCGCGGCGGTGGCCGACGCCAAGGGTCTCGACGTTTCGGATGTCGAAGAGGCCACTTGGGCAACGACCCGATCCTTCTACGGACTCGGTCGGGAGGTTGATCCAGATGGGCGCACCTGACCGAGGCGCCCGGTTCGGGCTCGTCGGGCTTGCAGCCCTGGTAGTGCTGATGGCGGTGGGAGCGCCTGCTTCGGCCCAGACCGCGTCACCCCCAGATGTGGAGCCGACGGAAGTGGTGGACGTGGCCGACTTCGCGGATCGGGCCCAGCAGTGGAGCGAGGCCCGCCGGCGGGCGCGCGACGAAGCCCTCAAGCGGGCTGAGGAATTGGCCGCCGCGGCCAGGACCACGACCACGACCACGACGACAGCGGCTCCCACGACCACGACTACGACCGCGGCTCCCACGACGACGACTACGACCGCGGCTCCCACGACGACGACTACGACCACGACGACGACCGTGGCTCCCACGACGACCACGACGACGACTACGACCGCGCCGCCGACCACGAGTTCCGAGGGTCCAGCGGTCAAACATCCGATACCGGAAGGAACCACAGAAGCGCAGTGGCACACTCTGCGAGAGTGCGAGTCGACGCAGAACTACCAGGCCGTCAGCGTCAGCGGCCGGTACCGCGGCGCCTACCAGTTCTCGATCCGAACATGGGACTGGGTCGCAAGAATGCACTATCCGGATCTGGTCGGGGTTGATCCCATAGACGCTTCGCCCTCGGAGCAGGACAAGATGGCGTACAAGCTCTACGAGATAAACGGCTGGGATCCCTGGCCCACCTGCAAGAAGAGGCTGCCCTCCTGACCCACACGGAGTCAGAGCTGTATGCGCTCATGGACCGTTTCGGCGTGTCGCCGCGCCGCTCCTTCGGCCAGCACTTCGTAGCGGATCCAAACACGGTGCGACACATCGCCCGGCTCAGCGGCGCAGGTCCTGCCGACCGTGTGCTGGAGATCGGTGCCGGCCTGGGTTCGCTCACCCTCGCCTTGGCCGAGACGGGTGCAGCGGTGCGGGCCGTGGAGGTCGACTCCGGTCTCGCGGCGGCGCTGCGCGAGGTGGTGGCAGAGGCGGGAGCACAAGGTGTTGAGGTGGTCGAGGGCGACGCTTCGACCCTGGACCTCGGAGAGGTGCTTCGAGGCTCGGACCGATGGATGCTCGTGGCCAACCTGCCCTACAACATCGCCACGCCGCTGGTGGTGGATCTGCTGCGCGACGCAGCCGCCATCTCCACGATGGTGGTGATGGTTCAGCGCGAGGCGGGGGAGCGGCTCGTCGCGCCGCCGGGGTCGAGGGCTCGGGGCATTCCCAGCGTGCTCGTTGAGCGACGGGGCACCGCACGGGTGGTGGCCAGGGTCGCGGCCTCGGTCTTTCGGCCGAGGCCCAAGGTCGAGTCGGTGGTGGTGCGTATCGAGCGTCATCCGATCTCGGCGGAGCGGTCGCTGCCGCCGGAGACCGATGCTCGTTTCGAGCTGCTCGTTCGGACCGGGTTCGGTCAGCGGCGGAAGATGCTGCGCCGCTCACTGGCCGGCCTTGTCGGGCCCGAGGGGTTCGCGGCCTCCGGTGTGGACCCGGCTGGCCGGCCCGAGACGCTGACCCTGGATCAGTGGATCAACCTGGCTCGAACCCCGCCGTAGCGACTAGGACCCGCGACTCGGCGCAGCGGCGATGGCCCGCCACGCCCTCTGGGGGTGAACGGCATGTCGAGATGGGTCACTTCCAGCGGCGCCAGGGCGTCGAGCACCGCGGGCGTGGATCCGATCGTGCCCGACTCGCCGATGCCCCTGGCACCGAGCGGATTCGGCGACGCCACCCGTGGACTGTATCGGCACTAGCTTCGCGGCGTGATCGGTGTGCTTGCCCCCGCGAAGCTGACGCTGAGTCTGCGGATCACCGGCGTCCGGGACGACGGCTATCACGAGATCGACGCCGAGATGACGACGCTTGACTTCGGGGACCGGCTCGAGATCGTGGAGGGCGAGTCCGGCGTGCGGATGCTCGACGAGGCGGGGAGGGAGATCCATGGCATGACGCGGCCCGGCCACAACCTGGTCGAGCGTGCGCTGGCGCTGGCAGGACGCCAAGCCCGGGTCACGGTGCACAAGCGGATCCCGGTGGGGGCTGGGCTGGGTGGAGGCTCAGCCGATGCGGCTGAAGTGCTGCGCTGGGCGGGGATCACCGATACCGACCGGGCAGTCTCGGTGGGCGCGGACGTGGCGTTCTGCGTGGTCGGCGGCCGAGCCCGGGTGCGAGGCATGGGCGAGATCGTGGAGCGTCTCGATTACATCCGCGAGCAGTACACGCTGCTGCTGGTGCCGCTGTCCTGCAACACCGCGGCCGTCTACGCCGCGTGGGACGAGTTGGGAGGCCCGGCCAGCTCCAACGGCAACGACCTTGAGGCCGCGGCGCTGCGGGTCGTGCCCGAACTGGCAGCGTGGCGCGACGAACTGGGTGACTCCACCGGGCTCACACCCCGGCTCGCCGGAAGCGGCAGCACTTGGTTCGTGGCCGGAGCCCATCCGGGACCGCGCCGGGTCGTGGCCACCACCACCGCGCCGCCCACGCCCTCAGGTTGAGGGTGGCTATTGCAGGAGGCCGAGTCCGAGTCCGGCGGCTGCTTGCGCTGTTGGTGCGGGGTGCGCCGAAGCATCGCCTACTTGCGCTGTTGGTGCGGGGTGCGCCGAAGCATCGCCTACTTGCGCCGTTGGTGCGGGGTGCGCCGAAGCATCGCCTACTTGCGCTGTTGGTGCGGGGTGCGCCGAAGCATCGCCTACTTGCGCTGTTGGTGCGGGGTGCGCCGAAGCATCGCCTACTTGCGCCGTTGGTGCGGGGTGCGCCGAAGCATCGCCTACTTGCGCTGTTGGTGCGGGGTGCGCCGAAGCATCGCCTACTTGCGCTGTTGGTGCGGGGTGCGCCGAAGCATCGCCTACTTGCGCTGTTGGTGCGGGGTGCGCCGAAGCATCGCCTACTTGCGCTGTTGGTGCGGGGTGCGCCGAAGCATCGCCTACTTGCGCTGTTGGTGCGGGGTGCGCCGAAGCATCGCCTACTTGCGCTGTTGGTGCGGGGTGCGCCGAAGCATCGCCTACTTGCGCCGTTGGTGCCGGGTGCGCCGAAGCATCTTCTTGTGCTTCTTCTTGCGCATGCGTTTGCGGCGCTTCTTTATGAGCGATCCCACGGAGGGTGAACGCTACCGGGCCGCACGGCTGAACACGCATCTCAACTCTCGATGACGCTCGCTACTGTCGAACGCGCATCTCGATGACGCTCGCTACTGTCGAACGCGCATCTCGATGACGCTCGCTACTGTCGAACGCGCATCTCGATGACGCTCGCTACTGTCGAACGCGCATCTCGATGACGCTCGCTACTGTCGAACGCGCATCTCGATGACGCTCGCTACTGTCGAACGCGCATCTCGATGACGCTCGCTACTGTCGAACGCGCATCTCGATGACGCTCGCTACTGTCGAACGCGCATCTCGATGACGCTCGCTACTGTCGAACGCGCATCTCGATGACGCTCGCTAGTATTGGTCGCGCCGCTCGCCGCCCGGGTGGGCGCCGATGGCCGGTAGTTCAACTGGTAGAACGTCGGACTTTGGCTCCGGATGTTGCAGGTTCGAGTCCTGCCCGGCCAGCATCCCGGCCGCTCCTCGCCCGCAGGGCTGCGGTGAATTGGCGCTGCGTTGCGCCACGGAATTGCCGGCGCCGCGCCCGCGTCGCACAGCCGTCCTACAATGCCGGTCGCCATGAAGCAGCAGACCCACAAGGAACTCCGAGTCGTATCGGGGCGGTCGAGCCAGGCCTTCGCGGCCAAGGTGTGCTCGGAGCTCGGCGTGACCCTCGGCACGACCCACATCGAAGACTTTGCCAACGGCGAGATCCACGTCCGCTACGGCGAGTCGATCCGGGGCTGCGATGCCTTCATCGTTGGCACCCACGCCGAATGGGAGGACGGCTCCATCAACGACGCCATCGTGGAGCAGCTCGTGATGGTGGACGCGGCCAAGCGGGCTTCAGCCAAGCGGATAACCGTCGTGGCCCCTTTCTACGGCTACGCCCGCCAGGACCGGAAGGCCTCCGGGCGCGAGCCCATATCGGCTCGACTGCTGGCGGACCTGTTCCTGGCTGCGGGAGCGAAGCGGTTGCTGTCGGTGGATCTGCACTCCGGCCAGATACAGGGGTTCTTCGACGGCCCTGTCGACCATCTGACCGCCATGCCGGTGCTTCTCGAATACCTGCAGTCGTTGCGGGCCGACGACCTTGTGATCGTGTCCCCCGACGCCGGACGGGTGAAGGTGGCGGAGCGCTACACCAACCTGCTGCACGCCGACCTGGCCATCGTCCACAAGCGCCGCCACGACGCCAAGAACGAGGTGTCGGCCAAGGAGATCGTCGGTGATGTGACCGGCCGGACCTGCGTCATCGTCGACGACATGATCGACACGGGCGGCACGATCGTCGCCGCGGCCGAGTTGCTGGCCGCCAATGGAGCTCGGCGGGTGATTGCGGCCACCACCCACGCAGTGTTCTCCGGACCAGCCGTGCAGCGGCTGAGAGACTCGGTCATCGACATGGTCGTGTGCACCGACACGTTGCCTCTGCCTCCCGCCAAGCAGTTTCCAAAGGTCCACATGGTGTCGGTGGCGCCGATCGTGGCCCAGGCCATCTCCGCGGTGTTCGAGGACACCTCCGTCAGCGAGATCTTCGGCGGCAACAACCTGGTCTGATCCTAGAGGCCGAGCTTGCGAGGCCGTGGCCCGGGCGGCTCGTGAGCGCAGCGGACAGGAGCGGGAGGCACGGCTCGGGCTGTGGAGCAAGCCCGGCCCGGCAGTAGTCTCAAGCGGATGGCTAGGAACTTGGTGAAGGCCGAAACCGGCCGAGAGCGCGGCACCCGGCCCAGCCGGCGGCTGCGCCGGACCGGACGTGTCCCCGCAGTGGTGTACGGCATGGGCGCGGAGTCGTTGGCGGTGTCGGTGGACACGACTGATCTGCGGGCCGCGCTGAACACCGCGGCCGGGCTCAACGCCCTTATAGCGCTGGACGTCGACGGTGGCACGCAGTTGTCCATCGTCAAGGACCTGCAGCGTCACCCGGTCCGCCGCGACGTGCTTCACGTGGACTTTCTGCGGATTGATCCCGACCAAGACGTTGAGGTGGACGTGCCCCTCGTGCTCATCGGCGACGCCAAGAAGGTCACACAGGCCAGCGGGATGGTCGACCAGGTGATGCACCACCTGCCGCTGCGAGCCAAGCCGGCCGATATCCCGACCGAAGTCACCGCGGATGTCAGCGAGCTGGAGGTTGGATCGTCGCTGCGGGTGAGCGACATCGAGTTCCCCGCGGGCGTCACGCCGGCCGGCGACCCGGACGCCACCTTCGCGGTAGGCCTCATCACTCGCTCCACGAAGGAGTACCTGCGCCAGCTGAAGGCCGCAGAGGAGGAGGCGGAGGCGCTCATCGTCATGGCCGAGGCCGCCGATGACGAAGAGGCGCCCGCGGAAGACGAGTCCTGAGACCGGCCGGCGGGGCCGTCGCTGTGGCCACCGGCTCACGCTCCGGCTCTGCCGCTGACTTGCTGGTGGTGGGTCTGGGCAACCCTGGCGACCAGTACGCCCGCACCCGTCACAACGCGGGTCGCTGGGTGGTGGACGAGTTGGTGCGGCGCCACGGCGGGCGGCTGCGCCGGGCCCGCCGCCAGCAGGCTGTGGTGTGCGAGTTGCGCCTGGCCCAGCGGCGCGTTGCCGCGGCTGCTCCCGTCACTTGGATGAACGAGTCCGGCCGGGCAGTGGCGCCGCTGGTGCGCCGGTTCGGGATCAGGGACCTGAGTTGCCTCGTCGTGGTACACGACGAGTTGGACCTACCTGTCGGGCGACTAAAGGTCAAGACCGGCGGCGGGATCGCCGGTCACAAGGGTCTGGAGTCGATCCGTGCCCATGTGCGCAGCGACGCCTTCACCCGGGTGCGCATAGGCGTCGGCCGGCCCGATTTCACCCCCAGGGGGGGCGACTATGTCCTCAAGCGGCCGGGCCGGGCCGAGCGGGCCGAACTGGAAGCAGTCGTGGAACGGGCCGCCGACGCGGTCGAGCACTACCTCGACCACGGCCTCGAGCCCACCATGAACCGCTTCAACGCGTCCTAGGTGGCTGGTGTCAAATGGCAATTTGCCACAATTCGCAAGTCGCTGACCTGGGGGTTTGTGACCGCAAAACCCCCATTTCGGGAGTTTGGCACCAGCCACCTAGAGGCCGAGCGGACAGGCAGCAGTCATGTACGGAATAGGCAGGCGGTGAGCGAGGCCCCTGGGCCCGAGCGGCCCGTGAGCGCAGCGAACAACAGCGGGAATCAGGCCCGAGCGGCCCGTGAGCGCAGCGAACGAGAGCGGGAGACACAACTTGTCGCCGCGAGCGCTCACCACCTGTCCGCGCAAGTTCCCGGCGCCGCCGTGGCCGCGCCGACCCAGAGCCGTACACCCGCCGACGCGCCCGTCGCAGGCCGCGGCGGCCTGAGCGGCTTGCTTCCGCGTCTGGCCGAGCACCCCGCGCTGTTGCCGTTGTTGGGACGGCGAACTGCCACTCTGGCCGTGCCTGAGGCAGCCCGGGCGATGGCGGTGGCCGGGCTGAGCGCCGCGTCGGGTCGGCGTCCGCTGCTGGTTGCGGTGCCGGCCCGGACCGAGGCAGAGTCCCTGGCGGCCGACATCGCCGCATTCCTGGGTCACGACGAGGTCGAGGAGCTGCCTGCCTGGGAGACGCTGCCCTTCGAGCGGGTCAGCCCCTCTATCTCCACCATGGGTCGACGCTGCCGTGTGCTGCACCGGGTGGTCGACGGGGCAGGCGCGCCGGCAGTGGTGGTGGCCTCGGTCCGGGCCCTGGCCCAGTTCGTGGACGGGGCCGCCGCGACCGGGCCGATCACAGTGCAACTGGGCGACACCGTCGACCAGAGCGAGCTGGTGCGGCGCCTGGCCGCGTTCGGCTACCGGCGCGAGCACCAGGTGGAGCATCGAGGGGAGATGTCGGTTCGGGGCTCGATCGTCGACGTCTACGGATCTACGGCCTCGGCGCCGGTGCGAATCGACTTCTGGGGCGACGATGTGGACCGGATCGCGGAGTTCTCGGTGGGCGACCAGCGCTCGGTGGCGCCCTTGGAGCGGGTCGACGTGTATCCGGCTCGGGAGCTGCGACCCGACGCGGCCATGCGTCAGCGGGCCGCATCGCTGGTGGCGAGCCAGCCCTGGGGTCGCGAGCAGTGGGACCGATTGGCCGACGGCGAGCTCTTCGAGGGAATGGAGTCGTGGTGGCCGTGGCTGGTCGAGCAGCCCTCGGTGTTGCCCGATCTGCTGCCAGCCGACGGTGCCGTGGTTCTCGTCGAGCCGCGCCGGCTAGGCGACAGGGCTGGCGAGATCCTGGCCGAGGAGGAGGATCTCGCGGCTGGCCTGGCCAAGACTTGGGGCACGGATGCGGCCGGAATGCCCCGGCTGCACGCGGGCTTCGACGGCCTGCTCGCGGGCGCCGCCGCACCGGTGTGGATGCTGCCCGCCGCGCCCGATTCGCCGGGCGTGCCGTCGATGACCGCATCGGGCTGGGACCGGACCGGTGGCAGCATCGAGCCGTTGGCGGCGCGCTTGCACGGCTTGGCCGGTCAGGGCTATCAGATCGTTCTCGGCGCTCCAGGTTCATCGGTAGACCGGCTGCGTGGCCTGCTAGCCGACCATGGTGCCCTCGTCGAGCCGCTGGTGGCGAGCCTCGGCCGGGGCGCGGTCCTGGCCGACATCAGGCTGGCCCTGCTGGCCGAGAGCGATGTGACCGGCCGGCGGCGCACCCACCGGGTGCCCAAGACTCGCTCGCGGGACCAGCGCCGCTTCCTCGACGATCTCGCGCCCGGAGCGTTTGTGGTTCACCAGCATCACGGCGTGGCCCGATTCGAGGGCATGGTGCGCCGCGCCATCGGCGGGCACGAGCGGGAGTACCTGCTGCTGGCGTACCGGGGCGGCGACCGGCTGTATGTGCCCTCCGACCAGATCGATTCGATCCGCCACTACACCGGCGGGGAGGCGCCGACGCTGTCGCGCATGGGCGGCGCCGACTGGTCTGCCGCCAAGAACCGGGTGAGGCGGGCCGTGGCCGAGGTGGCCCAGGAACTGGTGGTGCTCTACCAGAAGCGCATGACCACCGCCGGGCACGCCTTTGAGCCCGACACGCCGTGGCAGCGGGAGCTGGAGGATGCTTTCGACTATCAGGAGACCCGCGACCAGTTGCAGGCCATAGTCGACGTGAAGGGCGACATGGAGCGGTCTATACCCATGGACCGCCTGATCGTGGGCGACGTGGGTTTCGGCAAGACCGAGATCGCGGTGCGGGCCGCGTTCAAGGCAGTGCAGGGCGGCCGCCAGGTTGCAGTGCTGGTGCCCACGACGCTGCTGGCCCAGCAGCACACGCAGACCTTCCGCGACCGCTACGCGCCGTTCCCTCTCCGGGTGGAGACGCTGAGCCGCTTCCTGACGCCTCCGCAGGTCCGGGAAGTCCTGCGAGGGCTCGAGAGCGGCGAGGTGGATGTGGTGGTGGGCACCCACCGCATGCTGTCCGCCGATGTGCGCTTCAAGCGCCTCGGGCTCCTGGTAATCGACGAGGAGCAGCGCTTCGGCGTGCGGCACAAGGAGGCGGTCAAGTCGATGCGGGCTGATGTGGAGGTGCTCACCCTCACAGCCACGCCGGTGCCTCGGACCTTGGAGATGAGCCTGACCGGCATACGCGACATGTCTCTGCTGGACACTCCTCCCGCCGACCGCCAGCCGATCCTCACCTACGTCGGTGAGCATGCCGACCGTCCCGTGGCCGAAGCCATCAGGCGCGAGTTGCTGCGAGAGGGGCAGGTCTTCTACGTCCACAACCGCGTGGCCGACATCGAGCACGCCGCCGACCGGGTGCGCTCCCTGGTGCCCGAAGCCCGGGTGGCGGTGGCCCACGGACAGATGGACGAGGGCACGCTCGAACGCGTCGTGCTCGACTTTGCTGACTATCGCTACGACGTGCTGGTGTGCACGACCATCATCGAGTCGGGCATCGACATGCCCACGGTCAACACCCTGGTGGTGGATCGGGCCGACCGGCTCGGCCTGGGCCAGCTGCATCAGATCCGCGGCCGGGTGGGCCGGGCCGGCCGCAGGGCTTACGCCTACCTGTTCCACCCGGTGGACAGCGTGCTCAGCGAGGAGGCCTACGAGCGGCTCAAGACCATCGGAGAGGCCACCCAACTGGGGTCCGGATACCGGATCGCCATGCGCGATCTGGAGATCCGGGGTGCTGGCAACCTGCTGGGCGAGGTCCAGTCGGGGCACATTGCTGCGGTCGGATACGACCTGTACTGCCGCCTGGTGAACGAGGCCGTCGCCCAACTGCGGGGGGAGACGGTCCCGAAGCCGCCCGAAGTGAGCATCGAGGTGCCCGTCGACGCTCACATTCCCGCCACCTACATCGGACGAGAGGCGGCCCGCCTAGAGGCGTACCGCCGCCTGGCCGCAGTGACCGAGCTCTCGGAGGTTGACGACATCCGGGCCGAGTGGACCGACCGGTTCGGACCGGTGCCCGAAGCGGCCGAGGCGCTGCTGTCCATCGGCAGGCTGCGCGTGGAATGCCTGCGCGCCGGGGTGTCGGAGGTGGTGGTCACGCGCCGCGGCGGGGGCACGCTGTCGGCGGCCGGTTTCGCGGCCCGCCTGGTGCCGGTGGAGCTGCCCGCCAGCCGCCGGGTGCGGCTTCGCCGCCTGTACGGAGATCGGGCCATCCTCAAGGACGAGTCCCGAGAGTTGCACGTTCCGCTGCGAACCGATGCAGGCCCGGTGATCGACCAGCTCGTGACGCTGCTCACCGATGTGGTGGCAGCCGACGCGACTGGCGACGCCCAGAGGCCGAGCTTGCGAGGCCGTGGCCCGAGCGGCCCGTGAGTGGCCCTGTGTCAAGCTCACCTCAAATCTGCACGGGTATTGCTCCTATATGACGGGTTTCTCTACATATTTCGACAGGCCGTGGCCCGTGCGGCCCGTGAGTGGCCCTGTGTCAAGCTCGCCTCAAATCTGCACGGGTATTGCTCCTATATGACGGGTTTCTCTACATGTTTCGGCAGGCCGTGGCCCGTGCGGCCCGTGAGTGGCCCTGTGTCAAGCTCGCCTCAAATCTGCACGGGTATTGCTCCTATATGACGGGTTTCTCTACATGTTTCGGCAGGCCGTGGCCCGTGCGGCCCGTGAGTGGCCCTGTGTCAAGCTCGCCTCAAATCTGCACGGGTATTGCTCCTATATGACGGGTTTCTCTACATGTTTCGGCAGGCCGTGGCCCGTGCGGCCCGTGAGTGGCCCTGTGTCAAGCTCGCCTCAAATCTGCACGGGTATTGCTCCTATATGACGGGTTTCTCTACATGTTTCGGCAGGCCGTGGCCCGTGCGGCCCGTGAGTGGCCCTGTGTCAAGCTCGCCTCAAATCTGCACGGGTATTGCTCCTATATGACGGGTTTCTCTACATGTTTCGGCAGGCCGTGGCCTGAGCGGCCCGTGAGTGGCCCTGTGTCAAGCTCGCCTCAAATCTGCACGGGTATTGCTCCTATATGACGGGTTTCTCTACATGTTTCGGCAGGCCGTGGCCTGAGCGGCCCGTGAGTGGCCCTGTGTCAAGCTCGCCTCAAATCTGCACGGGTATTGCTCCTATATGACGGGTTTCTCTACATGTTTCGGCAGGCCGTGGCCCGTGCGGCCCGTGAGTGGCCCTGTGTCAAGCTCGCCTCAAATCTGCACGGGTATTGCTCCTATATGACGGGTTTCTCTACATATTTCGGCAGGCCGTGGCCCGAGCGGCCCGTGAGCGCAGCGAACAAGAGCGGGAGACACGCCGCCTCACTGCGAGGCGGTGCCAACTATCTGAACGGCCCCTAGGGTTCAGAGTTCGTGAGCCCGCTTCGCCTCATCGCCGCGGCCTGTGCCGCAGCGACGGTCCTGATCCTCGCGACCGGCTGCGGAGCCTCCGACGAGGCAGCCGCGGATGTGGCGGGCGTGGAGTACACCGTCAACGACCTGAATGCCTATCTCGCAACCACAGACCCCGACAACGAGGCAAGGGCAGCGCGCGACGATGCCGCCGCCTGGCTGAGCGACTGGGTGTTCTTCACCGCGGTCGAGTTGGAGCTGGCGGAACGGGGAGTGGCGGTAACCGACGCCCATGAGTCTCAGGCGGTGGCCGACATCACGCAGGCGGACGCCTCCTTCATCCCCGGCGCGGCCGGCGGCGGCATCGCCGTCCACCAGCGGGCGGTCGTGTTGGCCGCGCTGGAATGGACCCAGCGTGAGGCGCCCGACGCACTGGTCGCCGAGCCGCTGCGCCATCTCTGCTCTCGACACATCCTGGTCGCCTCGCAGTCCGAGGCGGACGAGGTGCTGGCCCGCCTCGACGCGGGGGAGGAGTTCGGGTTCCTGGCCATCGAGCTGTCCCTGGACCCGGGCAGCGGATCGTTGGGCGGGGATCTGGGCTGCGTGGTGGAGGGCTCCTTCATGGCACCCTTCGAGGCGGCTGCCTACGCCGCCGAACCCGGCCAGGCGGTGGTGGCCCAGTCCCAGTTCGGTTTCCATGTGATCGACGTGATCAGCTCCGGGCTGCCGACGGTCCAGAATCATCCCCAGCTCGACGCCCAGACGCTGGCTCGAATGGCCGAGGACGCGGAGCTGGCGTCGTTGGAGCGTGCCCAGGGCGCCGTCCAGCCCCAGCGCCAGCAGCTGCTGGTCGAACTGCAGGACAGCGTCTTCGAGCGCTACAGGCCGCAGGTCAGCATCCACGACCGCTATGGGTACTGGGATCCCGATCAGTTCCGGGTGGTCCTGGAGCCGCCGGTTGACGAGGGTCCCGCCCAGTGACCGGGGACGCTGCTGAAGACCGCCTCCACGATCGAGTCGACGACGGGTTGAGGGCGGCGATCTTCCGTCTCGACGAGTTGGTGCGGACCCTGCGCGAGCAATGCCCCTGGGACCGCGAGCAGACCCACACCAGCCTGCGCCGCTACCTGCTGGAGGAGACCTACGAGGCGCTGGAGGCCCTCGACGCGCGGGCTGGCCCTGACACAGACGGTGGCAGCGGTGACACCGAGGGCCTCGACCGGCATCTGTGCGAGGAACTCGGCGATCTGCTGTACCAGGTTTGGTTCCAAGCCCATCTGGCCTCTGAGCGCGGGGCGTTCGGCATAGCGGACGTGGCCCGGGGCGTGCGCGACAAGCTGGTGGCCCGCCATCCTCATGTCTTCGGCGATGTGGAGGCCCGCGACTCAGACGCCGTGCGGGCCAATTGGGACGCCATCAAGCTCCAGGAGAAGGGCTGGGAATCGGTGATGGACGGCATACCGCCGACACTGCCCGCGTTGCTGCGGGCCGTGAAGGTGCAGAAGCGTGCCGCCGCGGCCGGGCTCATTGAGAATGACTGGCACCAGCGCGAGTTCGCCGAGACCGAGCGGACCCTGACCGAGTTTCAAGCCGATCCCAGCGAGCACAATTTCGGGGAGTTGCTGCTGGCCGCGGTGGAGCTGGGCCGGCGTCTCAAGGTCGATCCCGAGGATGCGCTGAGGTCGGCCACCGAGCGGGCCCAGCATCGCTATCGCGCGCTGGAGCGGGACGTCCGCTAGGATTTTGGTCCGCACCGACGGACGCCGAGGGATAGGACGGAGCGGCGCCCGACTGTGATGTCGTGCCCGGCGGGGCGCGGCGTCGTCAACCACCCGGAGGTTCGCCGGTGAGCCGCATAGAGACGGTCCGTGCTCGCGAAGTGTTCGACTCGCGCGGCAACCCCACGGTGGAAGTCGATGTCGAGCTGGACTCGGGCGCCGGCGGCCGGGCGATGGTGCCGTCGGGCGCATCGACGGGCGCATTCGAAGCGGTCGAGCTGCGCGACGGCGGAACCCGGCTCCGAGGCCGGGGGGTGCTCGGAGCGGTTGCCAACGTCAACGGCGAGCTGGCCGCCGCGGTCCGGGGCCTGGACGCTGCCGATCAGCGCGCCGTCGACGCCGCGCTCATAGACGCGGACGGCACCGACGCCAAGGGCCGGCTGGGCGCCAACGCCATCCTCGGCGTGTCGCTGGCCGCTGCCCGGGCTGCGGCCGCCGCGCTGGAGGTGCCGCTGTGGCGCCACGTTGGAGGGGCCAACGCGCACGTGCTGCCGGTGCCGATGCTGAACCTGCTCAACGGGGGAGCGCACGCCGACAACAACGTCGACTTCCAGGAGTTCATGGTGGTCCCCGTCGGCGCGGCGTCGTTCTCCGAGGCTCTGTGGTGGGGCGTGGAGATCTATCACGAGCTTGCGGTCACCTTGAAGGGCCGGGGCCTGTCCACCGGTCTCGGCGACGAGGGAGGATTCGCCCCCGACCTGCGATCCAACGCCGAGGCGGTGGCGCTGCTGGCGGAGGCGACCGAGCGCGCCGGCCTCACGTTGGGCGATGAGATCGGGTTCGCTCTGGACGTGGCGTCGACGGAGTTCTTCGACGACGATCGATACGTGCTGGCTGGCGAGGGCCGCACGCTGGACGCGGGCGAGATGGCGGCCGAGCTGGGTCGCCTGTGCGACGAGTACCCGATCGTGTCGGTTGAGGACGGCATGGCTGAGGATGACTGGGCCGGGTGGGCCGAGCTCACCGCCGCGATGGGGGAGCGTGTCCAGTTGGTGGGCGACGACCTGTTCGTCACCAACGCCGAGCGGCTGGCCCGAGGAGTGCGAGCCGGGGTGGCCAACGCGATCCTGGTGAAGGTCAATCAGATCGGCTCGCTCACCGAGACCCTCGATTGCGTGGATCTGGCCGTGCGCAGCGGGTACGCAGCCGTGATGTCGCACCGCAGCGGCGAGACCGAGGACACCGCCATCGCCGACCTTGCCGTGGCCACCAACTGCGGGCAGATCAAGACGGGCGCTCCGGCACGGAGCGACCGGGTGGCCAAGTACAACCAACTGCTACGCATCGAGGAGCAACTCGGCGAGGCGGCCGTGTTCCGGGGCCGGGCCGCCCTGGCCCCCGGCGCCAGCCGGGGAGCGGAGTCGGGATGAGGTCGGTCTGGTGGGCGTGCGGGGTGTCGCGATGAGGTCGGTCTGGTGGGCGTGCGGGGTGTCGGGATGAGGTCGGTCTGGTGGGCGTGCGGGGTGTCGCGATGAGGTCGGTCTGGTGGCACCGCCTGTTGTTGATGGGTCTGGGTGTGGCCATGGTGGCCGCAGCCCTGCTGTTGGGGGCGTCGTCGGTGCGCACCTGGATGGATCAGAACGCCCAGCAGGCGGAGGCTGAGAGCCTCGCCGTCGAGATCGACGGCCGCATCGCCGCACTCGAGGCCGAGGTCGCCCGTCGGACCAGCGACGACGGGGTCAGGCGAGAGGCGCTGTGTTTCGGCCCTTACGTAGAGCCCGGGACCGAGATCTACGCCGTGATGGGTCTGGAGGGCTGCGTGTCGCAGCCGCCGTCCAGCAACTAGGACACGAGGTCAGCGCAGTCGGTCGACGGTTCCGCTCACAGCTGCCAGAGGTACGACAGGGGCAGGGCGAAGATCCGCTCTGCGAGCCTGAGGGGATGCGAGCCGGTGTATAGGACCAAGCCCAGCTCGAACCGGTCGCCGATGAGGTCTCGCAGCCACACCAGCCATTTGGCGTCGGCCGGATGGACCGTGGCACCCGCCTTCACCTCCACTGCGATCACGTGCCCGTTCGGGCGCTCGATCAACAGGTCCACTTCCCGCCGCCGGGAGTCGCGGTAGTGGCAGAAGCGCAGGTCCTGCGAGATGGCCGTCGCCTGGCGGCGCAGCTCGTTCACGGCGAAGGTCTCATGCAGCGGCCTGCGGCCCGGCGCGGCCGGATCGCTGAGCGTCTCGGCGGTCACGCCCAGCGTCGCGGCGGCTAGGCCGGTGTCGCTCACATGAACCTTCGGTCGCCGCTTGGCGCGGGTGGCGGCACCGGTGGCCCAGCCGGGCAGCCGGGTCACCAGATTGGTCATCTCCAGATAGGACAGGTAGTCCGCGGTCGTCTCGATGCTGCCGAACTCCAAGTCCCGGTGCAGATCCTGCATCACGAGCTCGCCTGCCGTGCGGGCGGCCACGGCACGCAGCAGTCGGGGAAGCTCGGTTGACCGCCTCGCCCCGGTCAGTTCGACGATGTCGCGGGTCACCGCGGTGTGGACGTAGGCGCTGAACCACAGCCGGCGATCGTCGCCGCTTAGGCGGATCGCCTCGGGGTATCCGCCCCGGCAGATGCGCTCGGCGTACTGGCGGCGGGTCAGTGGCGACGGCGGCGAGCGCAGCAGGCCGAAGCGGTCCGATGACGCCGCCCCCCGTTGCGGAGCATCCAGAAGGCGAGCTAGCAGCCCCTCGGTGCCCTCGATCTCAGCTTCGGAGAACGGAGCCAACTCGTAGAAGACGGCTCGGCCGGCCAGCGACTCCGACAGAACCGGGATCGTGAGGAAGCTGGTCGAACCGGTGAGCAGGAACCCGCCCGGAAAGGGATCCGAATCGACAGCGAGCTTGATCGCCCGCACGAGATCGTCTCCGCCCCGCTGGACCTCGTCGATGACCACGGGACGGTTCCGACCGGCCACGAATCCCGTCGGGTCGTCCAGGGCCAGCGGCAGCATCGCGGGCTCGTCGAGGGACAGGAACGTCCCGCCGTTGACGATCCGGCGCGCCAGCGTGGTCTTGCCCGACTGCCGCGGCCCCTGCAGGACCACGACACGGAACGCGTCGAGCGCGCGCCGCAGCCCGGGCTCGACCCTTCGATGCACTATGGCGCGCTCGGCCATGCTGGGAAGGCCTTCCGGTCGGGAGAATACGGCCAGTACGGCTCTTCAAGTCTACCAGTAATGTTGCCAGCTAGCTACCAGTAGTTTTACCGTAAGGCTATTAGTAGTTGACTCACCTCTCAACGCTGATGGCCTTCTCTGCTGCTAATTCGCGGACAGATGGTGCCGCACCACAAGCCCCAGCACGACCCCCATCACCGAACCACCGGTGGATTCAGGCTAAGACGCCTCTTGGATGCCCGCCGCGCCGTCCGTCGGCCGGGGCCGCAGACTGCCCTTCATCGGCACTGCTGCCGATCAACCCCACCCCACAACCGGGCCGGGGCCTGCTTGGAGCCGCCGGCTCCTAGCCTGGTGTTCCGTGCCCGCACACCGGTTCGACGCCAAGGTCCGCTTCTACGAACTCGACCCCTACGGCCATCTGAACCACTCCGCGTACGTGCAGTTCTTCGAGACCGGGCGGGTGGAACTCTTGGAGCAGATCGGGCTGGATCTGGTGTCCTTCGCGGCCCGGGGGTACCGGTTCGTGGTCAACCGCATCTCCACGTCGTTCGATCGTCCGGTGTACGCCGGTGAGACGGTGACGGTGGAGACCGAGGTTGTGGAGTTGCGTCGGGCGTCGTCGGTTTGGCGCCAGCGTCTGGTGCGTGACGGGGAGGTGGTGGCCCGCCAGGAGCTGCGAGCCGCCATCACCGATAACGACGGCAGGCCGGTGCGCGCTCCGGAGGACTTGGCGGAGGCCCTTGCCCCTTACTTCGTGGAATAGAGGCGCGTAAGGGCGGACGGAGAGGCCCTGGCCCCTACTTCGTGGGATGACTGCGCAGGGGCCTATGCTCGGTCGAATGCCGGCTGACCTGCGCTCCGTGTCGTGCGTGGAGGACGTGTGGCACGGACTTCGCGACAACGCCTACCTGCCCGACGAGGCGCTGGCCACCGCCGTGTACCTGGCCCTTCGGCTGCACCGCCCGCTGTTGCTGGAGGGCGAGCCCGGAGTGGGCAAGACCGAGGTGGCCAAGGTGATCGCCGACTGGGGCGGCGGGCAGCTCATCCGATTGCAGTGCTATGAGGGCATCGACGCCGCCCAGGCCGTCTACGAGTGGGACTACGCGCGCCAGCTGATGCACCTGAGGACGATGGAGGCCACCGGACGCGCCCTCGGCGCGGACGAGGCCAGCCTCGCCGATGAGCTCTACAGCGAGCGCTTCCTGGTGCGCCGGCCTCTCCTGGAGGCGATCGAGGCCAGCGACGGCCCCCCGCCCGTGCTGCTCGTGGATGAGGTGGACCGGTCCGACGACGAGTTCGAGGCCTTCCTGCTCGAAGTGCTGTCCGACTACTCGATAACCATCCCCGAGGTCGGCACGTTCGCGGCCGTCGATCCGCCGGTCGTGGTCATCACCTCCAACCGCACACGAGATGTGCACGACGCGCTCAAGCGGCGATGCCTGTACCACTGGGTGTCGCATCCCGGTGCACAGCGCGAGGCGGAGATCATCCGCCTGCGGGCCCCGGAGGTGGCCGATGCCCTGGCCCGTCAGGTGGCTCACGCCGCGGCCGCGATCCGAGACGTCGGTCTGTACAAGCCTCCTGGAGTGGCCGAGACCATCGACTGGGCCCGGGCTCTGAGCCTTCTCGGCGGGGCCACGCTCGATCTCGCCAACGCCTCGGCTGCCCTGGGCGCCCTGCTGAAGTACCGCGAGGATCGGGACCGGGTCATCGAGCACGACTTGGCCGCCATCGTGGCCGACGCGGCAGCCGCCCACAGCGCATGACTGGGGGTGCCCGCAGGACAGGCATCAGCCCCTTGCGCTCAAGTGTCGTGCTTCCCGCTCTTGTTCGCTGCGCTCACGGGCCGCTCGGGCCACGGCCTCGCTCAACGCCTCGCGAGAATCCCCGTGAAACCGACGCCTATTCACTCGGCCTCTGAGGAGGCGGGCGACTCGGCCCGCGTGCCGGCGCAGTCGCGCTCGGTGTCTTCGGGGACAGGTCGCACGGGCACCGATCCGATAGACGTCGCGGTCGGGTTCGCGTGCGCGCTGCGCCGGGCCGGTCTGGAGGTCTCCCTCACCTCGGCGCTGCTGTACGCCGAAGCGCTGTCGGTTTGCGATGTCAGCAGCCGGACGTCGCTGTATTGGGCCGGCCGGGCTGCGCTGGTCCACCGTTTCGAGGATGTCGGCGTCCACGACGCTGTCTTCGGCGCGTACTGGCTGGGCTCGCCGCTGGGCACCGCGGCGCCGACCGCGGCGGTGAGCGTGCCTGTGATCCTGCAGGTCGACGACGCGGGGGACTCCGAGCCCGACGACGACGACGACGAGTCCCGCCCCGACTCCGAGGTGATCACCGTTCGCTACAGCGCCACCGAGACCCTATCCACCAAGGACTTTGCCGACTACAACGACGCCGAGCTCGACGAGGCCCGGCGGCTGATGGCGCGGCTGCGGTTCTGTGGCCCGACGCGGCCCAGCCGCCGCCTGGAGCCGACACGGTCGTGCCGTGGCCGCCTCGATGTGCGCCGCACGGTCCGTGCCGCCATGCGCTCCGGGGGCGAACCGATGCGCATGCACCGGCGGATGAGCGGTCGCAGGCCGCGGCGCCTGGTGCTGCTGCTGGATGTGTCGGGTTCGATGGAGCGCTACGCCCGAGCGCTGCTGCGCCTGGTTCACGCCGCGGTCGCAGGCCGCAGCCGGGTGGAGGCTTTCGCGCTGGGCACCCGGCTGACCCGGCTCACCCGGGAGCTGTCGTCGCGGGACCCGGATCGGGCCTTGCGGGCCGCGTCGGCCGCGGTGCCCGACTGGAGCGGCGGGACTCGTCTTGGCTCAGGCTTGCGTGCCTTCAACGACGAGTGGGGATGCCGGGGAATGGCCCGGGGTGCGGTGATGGTGATCCTCTCCGACGGCTGGGATCGGGGCGATCCCGCCGAGATGTCCGAGCAGATGCAGCGCCTGCGGAGGGTGGCCCACCGGGTGGTGTGGGTCAATCCGCTCAAGGCGTCGCCGGGGTATGCACCGCTGGCGCGAGGGATGGCCGCGGCTCTGCCCTATGTGGACGACTTCGTGGAGGGACACAACTTGGAGTCTTTGGAGCGTCTGGCTGAACTGGTGCTCACCGAGACGGGCCGGGGCCCGGGCCGGCCGGCGCGGCCGGCTGCGGCGGCCACAGGGGCATCGATCAGGGTCGGGGTGGGCCAGTGAAGGAGATCCTGGCCGACCTTGATCGCTGGAGGTTGGCCGGGGAGCAGGCTGCGGTGGCCCGCGTCGTCGACCTTGAGGGCTCCGGACCGCGTTCTCCGGGCGCGGCGATGGCTGTGACCGCGGATGGCGAGGTGGTCGGGTCGGTGTCGGGTGGCTGTGTGGAGGGCGCGGTGGTGACCGAGTCCGTGGAGGTGATCGCCACTGGTGATAGGCGCATCGTCACCTTTGGTTACAGTGACGACGAGGCCTTCGCGGTCGGGCTCACCTGCGGCGGGACCATTCACCTGTTCGTGGAGCCCCTGGAGTGGGGTCCGGCCCATGACGGGCTCAGCTCGGATCTGGCCGGTGAATGCCCCGCGGCGCTGGCCACGGTGGTGGACGGCCCCGGAACGGGCGCCAAGATGCTGGTGCGCCCAGAGGGCTCGGAGACGGTCGGCTCGCTGGGCGCGCCGGGCCTGGACCGGGCCGTGCAGCGCGACGCCCGGGGCGAACTGGTGGCGGGCCGTTCGGGCTTGCGCCGCTATTCCGAGCAGGGTGAGTACTCCGAGCAGGCCGAGATCCGCGGTGAGGAGGTGACGGTGTTCGTGGAGTCGTTCGCCCCGCCGCCCCGGATGCTTATCTTCGGCGCGGTTGACTTCACTGCCGCGCTGGCCAGGGTGGCCAAGGTGCTCGGCTACCGGGTCACGGTGTGCGACGCCCGGTCGGTGTTCGCCACCGCCAAGCGATTCCCGATGGCCGATGAAGTGGTGGTCTCATGGCCCGACCGGCTTCTGGCCGAGGTCGGGGGCGGCCTCGGCCCCCGCGACGCAGTGTGCGTGCTCACTCACGACGCCAAGTTCGACGTGCCCGCCATCACCTCGGCGCTGGCCACCGGAGTCGGCTACGTCGGGGTCATGGGAAGCCGGCGCACCCACGAAGACCGCATCGTCCGCCTGATCGAGGCTGGAGTGACCGCTGAACAGTTGGCTTGCCTGCGCTCGCCCATCGGGCTCGACATCGGTGCAGCCACCCCGGAGGAGACGGCTATCTCCATAGTCTCGGAGATCATCTCGCTGCGCACAGGACGCCAGGCCCGAGCCCTCTCCGCCACCGCAGGCCCCATCCACGACTGATCCGGCGACCTACGGGCACCGCTCCGGGTGTCGGCGGACCGCAGGCTTTGGAGCGCCTCCTCCGAGGGGCGATCCGCCAGTGCCGAGGCCCGACCTCCGCCCAACTGTCGCCTGTTGCGGAAGGTTCGGGTTGCGCGTCCGCCCGGGGCCTGATAGACGCATGTCATGAACTACCTTATAGTTCAGATGGTACAGCTATAGCCCATATCTTTCTGAGGAAGTAGGTGAGTTTCTGTGGACAATCCTGTGGATAGTGCCGCTGCCATGACGAGGAGGCGCCGCCGAGTCGCCCGCTCGAATCACACAAGCGCGAGCCTTGCGGGATGGGAGGGCCATCGTGGCAGCCGTTGAAGCTGGGGCAGCGAAGCAGATAGCCAAGCTGGCAGGACCGACCGACATCTACGACGTACTCGAGTTTGTGCGAGGGCACGGATCGGGTGCCTCATCATCCGAGTGGCTGGAACTGGACTTGCGAGAGTTTGAGAAGAAGCCATCACAGCGCAGCGCCGCCCACTGGATCGAGATCCTGTCGAATGAACTCTTGGGGGAGTTCGCTGAGAGGAAACTCGTGATCCGACCACCCTCAACGATACGCGGGCGCCGATCTCTGGATCGATCCGGGATGTCCTTCGCCATCGCTCAGCGCAACCGAACCAGCACCGCTGTGCGAAGTCTCAGTGGCAAGTTCGAAGGCTGGCCTCCGACAGACTGGAAGCGAGAGTGGTCACCGGGCGATACCCTCTTCAGTCGGAAACTCGTTCGGGATGTAGATGAGCCGGACGAGTTGATCCCGGGCGAGTTCGTTACCTTTCTCAACCCTCATCTTCATGCGACATCTTTAAAGCTAGGCGTAGAACTGGTCAACTATCAAGTACGTCCGTGGATAGAGCGGCTGCTGAGTCGATCAGGTGACACCGGTGTATTGGCTGATTCAGCCGACCAGAGACTGATCGAAGGCATCACTGCCATCACTTATCAGCTAGTCGAGAATCTTCGATACGCCTTTCCTACGAGGCGCTTCTGCCGGGAGTATAGACTTTCTGCTACTCGCAAGTCCTACGTCCAGTTGTACACGACTCGCGGTGGTGGCGAAGACAGCTATAGTAGGTTGCATCTAGTAGTTGCCGATACAGGAATTGGCATTGTCGGGAGCTTGAAGCCAAAACTGCGCTACACCCGAGATGGTAAGCATCTTGATCCGAGGTCGATCATAGATCGCTTGATGAGTCGGTCACTGCCTTCCTATGGGCGTGCTGCCGGCGGAGGTTACCGGAAGGTCATCGAAGCAGTTTCAAGGTCATCGGGGGAACTCCTTCTCACGACAGGTTCAACTGACACGGATCACAGAAGTGCGGTGTTCAGAGGCGAACTCTCCTGCCGCGATAGGTCTAGACCTATTCACACAGTTGATGTCGACTCGAACCTGCATTTTGTTGGGACGACAGCGCATGCTATGATTCCGCTGAGGTAAGGCTTGCGGAAGTATAGGATGACCCACAAGTATGACAACTCAAGTTGACCGATCCCTTGAACGTGCTCGCGTCTATGAGCGAGCTATGTACGCGCGTCTTTCGCCAGACGGTATAGAACTTGAGAGCTATCCCGCCACTCGTCCCAGAGCCGTGTTGTTCATCGATCTCAATCTGGGCTTCACCGATTGTTCACAGACTGACAGAATCATGGAGGCCGTAGAGAAGATACGTGAGCTTTCTCCAGCCGGACTGGGGAATGTGTCAACAGTGCTGTTTCGTTGGCCCGATCTTTCGACAGCGAGTATCGGGATCAAGGAGAGTAAACTTGACAGAGTTTGGGAGCAGATTGGTCAATCACTAGATGGCATGAACCTGGCGGCATCGGCAGGGCTAGTACACGCTCCACTCGGATCGCCACCATCGGTATCGTGGGGCACTGGCAGTCTTGCGCCTGGAGCGCTTGCGTCTCCTGAGGAAAATGTCTCCAGTTTGAATTGGAGGAGGTGGCTGCTGGCGTGTCGAGAAGTAGAGCTGACTGCGCTGTTGCAGAATGGACGCGGCATATGGAGGCCTCGTTACTACCACTATCGACTACCGAGCGGACGGCACAGCGCGACGTTCGTGAGGCTTGGGGACGCGATCAAGTCGGTGCGTGACGCAGACGTGTTGGCATGGTGGCTGCACGAGCATGCGACCGAGGATCTGGGTGTGGTACTCGACACCGCTACCATCGTTCCTATTGTCTTGGCATTGCGAAACTCGATGCGCTCGATCGGCATGCGTCTTGGTCAGGTAGTGAGCTTGGCGTCTTATCCGGCGACCAAGCTCGAGTTTGTGTCTGCCGTGGGCCGGGCCCGTAGTGGGCAGCACTCAACCCTTGCCCTTCTGTCGGTCAACTCCTCTGGATCAGTTCGTGATCGACTGCTTGATGCCCTCAATGGTGTCTATGCTAAGAAGCCGGAAGATGCCGATCAATCGGATGAAGTTAGGGATACCTGGGCGCTGCACACATTCGTCGACAAATCGGGGGCAGAGCCCCATCACCTTGACAAGACTCGCGTCTATCCTGATCAACAAACATCTGTGTGGAGTCGTCACGGGGAAGGCACCGAGACGGTTGCTGAGTCCTGTGTACTGTGCAACGACTCGAGCCGCTCGCGTGCTGTGCAGATCGATCCGAAGTCCTTTGATGGCCTTGTTTTGCCTGACCCGATGCTCGTTACGCCTGATATCCGCGTCGCAGACTCCGCACGTGCATTCTGGCATCTCTGTGATCAGACTGGGGCTTTGTCACTTGATGACGATCCTCACCCCTCTGTGGCAAGAATCCGACCTCACGGAAGACGAATGGGCGTTGTCATCGACTTTGAAAAACTGTTGAAGCGTGATGATTCGCTCGACGGCGAGGCATCGCTGGAGCAGCACGATGCCAGCGGCAGCTCGGATAGCTTTGACGCGTTCGAGGCGCTGTTTGCCGCATCCGTCGATCGGATAGATCAGCAGCACCACGAGAACAAGAAGAGTGCGCGTGTATCCTCACGCAGTGCGATCGATTTTGTAAGATCAGCCGAATTGATCGTCGGACTTGAAGATGAATTTGGTCGGGCGGAGGGTAGAGGCAGGGAATTCGTTGAAAGAGTCGTCGCATCCTGGAACCCGGATGCGACGATTGCGGCGTTCAATTTGGAAGATGAAGAAGAGAATGCGCAGCTTGAACCACAGGTTCGTAGTTCCGGGACTGTTTGCATTTTCGTCCTAGGAGTCGTGACTGGTACATCTCTGCATCGAATCTTCGCTTGGATCCAGGATGTGCGCAGAAAGAGCGGACTAGGGCGTTGCGAAGTGGGAGTGTTTGTGTTGCACTTCCGGCCTGACCTCTTTGCGTGCACGAAGCGTCATCACCAATCCATTCGGCGATGACAGAATTGTAGCAGGGTTTGAAAGCGTGCTTGCTGAGACTTCATCGCCGATTGAAACGGAACGGAAGTTGCTAGATCTCAATTCTAATGTTGGGCATCTAGCTTCGCTTCCGTACTACAAACGTCGACGGACCTACCTAAGAGGCGAATTACCGAACCGAGGTGAGTTGCCGGAGAGCGTTTTCTGGGGATTGCCGGAGAGCTCCGAACTCGCAAGACTACGGCCAGGCAGTTTGTTCGGAGAACGTCTCACGGCCAAAGCGGCGCTCATGGCCGTCGGTTCTGCGATCCAGAGACGACGTCATCATGATCCTGAGATGCTGGAAATCCCAGAGTGGAAACAGTTTGAGATTCCTGCAATCTTCGCCTCGTACTTCGACCCGCTGATCATCTGCTCGATTCTGCGCTGGCTGGAGAAGGAGGAATGCTGGTGGGGAAGGGAGGTGACACGGAGCGGCGATGTCATCGCCAGTCTGTTGAAGCAGTACGCGGATGAGCGCGAGCGTGCAGTCTTGTTGAGTGAACTGTTGCTGGCTGCTGCGATGGGAAAGGTCCCTGGCAAGGCAATCGAAGTGGTCGTTGACAGGAGCAACGCTCTGATTGGAGAGGTGAGAGCAGGCGTTGATCCGGAGGGTGCGGACGTGAACGTTGAAGCCCTCGTGCTCGGCCTCGCTCTTCTCGAACTGACCGGGGCGCCGGTGAACGACGCGGATGGCGACGACTCGGACGAGGGCACCGAAGAGCCGAGCGAGGCTTGATTTTCGTAGCGGTGATCGTTCCCACGGGAGCCAGCGGTGCGGTCGGGTGTCCGCGGCAGAAGCAGATTGGTGTGGGGTCGAGTGCTGATGTAACGGAATCGGGTCCCGTGACCGGAGATGGAACCTGTAGCGGACAGTTGCGGCATCGAGCGGGCAGACTGGCGCGGTGACCGAGGAACACGGCGAGGGCCACCAGGCTGAGGGTGATCACGGCGAGGGCCGGCGGCTCGGGGTGGCTGCGGTGGTGCTGGCCGCGGGGGCCGGCGTCCGCTTCGCCGGCGAGCGCCACAAGCTGCTGTGTGAGGTGGGGGGCGTTCCGCTGGTGCGCCGTGCTGTGGATGCGGCTGTGGCCGCAGATCTGGACGAGACCATCGTGGTGATGGGTGCGGTCGACCTGCTGGAGGTGCTGCCCGAAGAGGTGACGGTGCTTCAGAACGAGGCCTGGGAGCAGGGACAGGCCACATCGCTGGCCGCGGCGGTGAGCTACGCAGGCTCGCGGGGGCATCGGGCGGTCGTGTTCGGATGCGGCGACCAGCCCGGGGTGCCCGCCTCGGCCTGGGCCGCAGTGGGACACTCCGACTGCGACCTGGCCGTGGCTGACTTCGGCGGCACCCGCCGGCCCCCGGTCCGGATCGGCGCAGCGCTGTGGAGCCACCTGCCCCTGACCGGCGACGAGGGCGGGCGGGTGCTGATGCGTCGCAGACCCGAACTCGTGCAAGCGATACCCTGCGAGGGGAACCCCGAAGACATCGACACGCTGGAGGACCTGCAGAAATGGAACTGAACGACTCATTCGAGGTAGCCCATCCCATCGCCGCAGTGTGGGATGTCCTGACCGATGTGGAGCGGATTGCGCCGTGCCTGCCGGGCGCGCAACTCACCGGCAGCGACGGTGACTCCTACGAGGGTCTGGTCAAGGTCAAGGTCGGACCCATCACATCCCAGTACAAGGGCAAGGCGTCGTTCACCGAGCGCGACGACGACGCCCACCGTCTGCTGATGTCGGCCAGCGGGCGCGACACCCGCGGCGCCGGCAACGCGACAGCCGAAATCACCGTGTCTTTGGAGTCTGTGAGCGACGCGGCCACGACGGTGAGCGTCCACACCGACCTGACCATCACGGGCAAGGTCGCGCAGTTCGGCCGGGGCGTGCTGGCCGACGTCAGCCGCAAGCTGATGGGGCAATTCGCCGACAATCTGGCCGCTCTGGTCGCCGCCGACGTCGCCTCCGGCGAGTCCTCGGCGGCTTCGGACTCTCCCGCCGCAGAGGAGGAGTCCGACGAGGGCGGCGCGGCCGAGGTGCCGGCGCCGGACGCCGCGACGGCCGACGAAGTCGAGGCAGTCGATCTGCTCAGCGTCGCCGGAGCCCCGGTGCTGAGACGCCTCGTGCCGGTGATCCTCGCGGTCGTCGTGGTGGTGATCATCGTCGTCATCGCTCTCGCCTCCTAGCGGCCGAGCGGATAGGCAGAGGCTGATGATCGCGTCTCGACATCCACAGCGAGGCCGTGGCCCGAGCGGCCCGTGAGCGCAGCGAGCAAGAGCGGGAGACATGCCCGAGCGGCCGGTGAGCGCAGCGAGCAAGAGCGGGAGACATGCCCGAGCGGCCGGTGAGCGCAGCGAGCAAGAGCGGGAGACAACAGGTCTCACCGCGCGGGCCATCACCCATCAGGGCGGGCTCCTAGCCGCGGTGCCGGGCTGCAGCGAGGAGGACTTCGCCCGGGTCGCGATGCTCCTGGGCCGCGAGCCGGCCGGCGACTTCGAGGTGGTCGTGAGAGACGGCTCGGACGGGCCCGCGGTCATCCGCAATGCCCCCATCCTCGGTGATGGGCGACCCATGCCCACCCGCTACTGGCTCGTGGACGAGCGGCTGCGTCGCCTGGTGGGGCGCCTGGAGTCAGAGGGCGGCGTGCGCGCCGCGGAGGAGGCGGTTGACGCGCAGGAGCTGGCTGCGGCCCATGCCCGCTACGCCGCCGAGCGCGACGTCGCCATCCCCGAAGGCCATCTGGGACCCAAGCCCTCGGCCGGCGTGGGCGGGACCCGCCGCGGCGTGAAGTGCCTCCACGCTCACTATGCCTGGCATCTCGCCGGCGGCGACGATCCGGTCGGGCGTTGGGTGGCGGAGCGCCTCGGTCCGGGCGCGGCTGCGTCCTTGCGGAGGATGGAGTGACCCGCGGCCCGGTGGCCGTCGTTGACTGCGGCACCAACACCACTCGGCTTCTCGTCACCGACGGGCGCAGCGTTCGAGGCGCCGAGAGGCGCTCGGAGATAACCCGACTGGGCCGGGGTGTGGACGCTACGGGCCGCCTCGACCCCGCCGCCGTCGAGCGCACCCTGGAGTGCTTGCGCCAGTACCGGGAGGCCATGGACCGCCACAATCCGTCGGCTCTGAGGGTCATCGCCACCTCCGCGGTGCGCGACGCCGCCAACCGGTCGGAGTTCCTGGAGCCCGCCGAGTCGATCCTTCAGGTGGCGCCGGAGGTCCTGTCGGGACACCAGGAGGCCGAGACGGCCTTCCGGGGCGCGGTCAGCGAGTTGGACCCGGCGGACGGCCCGTTCCTGGTGGTTGACATCGGCGGGGGATCCACGGAGCTGTCGTTCGGCTCCCAGCACTGCACCGATGCGCTGTCGCTCGACATCGGCAGCGTGCGCCTCACCGAGAAGTACATCCATCACGATCCGCCCCGGCCCGAGGAGCTCTCGGCGTGCCTGTCGGTCACCGAGCTGCACCTCGACGACGCGGTGCGGGCCATTCCCGCCCTCAGTGGCCCCTGCCGCCTGGTGGGCGTAGCCGGCACCATCACCACCGTCGCGGCCGTGGAGCTGGGCCTCGCGTCCTACGACCGTGAGCAGGTCCACCACTTCAGCCTGTCTAAGGACGCGGCTGAGGATGTCTTCCGCACGCTGGCCACCGAGGCGCTCGCCGACCGGGTTCACAATCCCGGACTGCACCCCGGCCGGGCCGACGTGATCGTGGCCGGAGTGTGCATCCTGGTCAGGATCATGCGGTACTTCGACTTCGACGAGTGCTTGGTCTCGGAATCGGACTTGCTCGACGGTCTGGCCCTGTCGCTGCTCGAGACCTGACCCCGGAGCGCGCACTCGCCTTCCGATTCCGGAACTTGGGGAGTAGGACGCGATCTGCATCAGGAACCCTCACCGATCCCGATTCCGCGACGCTCTCATCTGCAATTGGCTGCTCGCCGCACCGGACGCTCACGCCAAGAACTACAGCTTGCTGATCTCCGGTCGCGGGTACTCTCTTGCGCCCCTGTACGACGTGTGTTCCATGGTGCCGTACACGGACGCGTCCCAGGACACTGAGGACATCACCCTGGCCATGACCATCGGCGACGCTTGGTCTGTCGGCGAGGTCGACGGCTTCGACGCTTGGTGGGATTGCGCTGGCGATCTAGGGATAGACGTCGACGGGACTCTGGCGCGTGTGGAGAAGCTCGCGGAGCAGATCCCCCGGGCCCTTGCCGTAGCAGCTGGGGAACTCCCCCCGGCTCATGCCGACAATCCCAGGGTGACGCGTCTGGTTGCCGAGGTGCAACGTCACGCGGAGAAGCGACAGGACTTGCCCGCGGAGGCCTCGAGCCGCGATCTCTTCAAGGACGGGACGCGTCGCCTGTCCGCGGAGAGACCCGACGCCAGGCCCGCGAGGAAGAGGAAGCGAACGAGGTGTCCGCACGTGGGCCGACGCACCGGTCGGCGCTGCGTCAGGCTCTACAGGCACCGCGGGTCTCACCGGTACTGATCTGAGCGTGTGGGAGGGCGAAGTCACAGACATCGGACGCCGCGGCGGATTTGCCTGGTGCTGCGTCGCCGAAATGGTTGACCGGTCCGAAAGCTCGTTGTCCTAGCTCAGAGGACGTTTCTGCCGGGCAATCAAGTCAGCGACAGACCTAGCGAGGCGCAGCTGTTCGTGCGCGTCGGAGAGTTCCTTGCCAGGCTCGCCCGCCGTTGTGCTTCGATGAGCCAGACGGTGGGCGCCCAAGCCGCTTACGGTGGGGTCCGACTGGGCTCGCCCGCCGTTGTGCTTCGATGAGCCAGACGGTGGGCGCCCAAGCCGCTTACGGTGGGGTCCGACTGGGCTCGCCCGCCGTTGTGCTTCGATGAGCCAGACGGTGGGCGCCCAAGCCGCTTACGGTGGGGTCCGACTGGGCTCGCCCGCCGTTGTGCTTCGATGAGCCAGACGGTGGGCGCCCAAGCCGCTTACGGTGGGGTCCGACTGGGCTCGCCCGCCGTTGTGCTTCGATGAGCCAGACGGTGGGCGCCCAAGCCGCTTACGGTGGGGTCCGACTGGGCTCGCCCGCCGTTGTGCTTCGATGAGCCAGACGGTGGGCGCCCAAGCCGCTTACGGTGGGGTCCGACTGGGCTCGCCCGCCGTTGTGCTTCGATGAGCCAGACGGTGGGCGCCCAAGCCGCTTACGGTGGGGTCCGACTGGGCTCGCCCGCCGTTGTGCTTCGATGAGCCAGACGGTGGGCGCCCAAGCCGCTTACGGTGGGGTCCGACTGGGCTCGCCCGCCGTTGTGCTTCGATGAGCCAGACGGTGGGCGCCCAAGCCGCTTACGGTGGGGTCCGACTGGGCTCGCCCGCCGTTGTGCTTCGATGAGCCAGACGGTGGGCGCCCAAGCCGCTTACGGTGGGGTCCGACTGGGCTCGCCCGCCGTTGTGCTTCGATGAGCCAGACGGTGGGCGCCCAAGCCGCTTACGGTGGGGTCCGACTGGGCTCGCCCGCCGTTGTGCTTCGATGAGCCAGACGGTGGACGCCAATCGACAGAGGGCGACACCCGCCCGAACGTTTTGTGGAAGCGGCGCTAGGTTGCTTGAACTCCGACACATCAACATCAAGGCACGCAGGCCCGCTGGGTCGAGCACTAGAGTGCGCGGCCGTGAGCACCCTGCTGGGGCGGCGCGTGCTGCTGCGACCGTTGACACGCGACGACTTCGCGGCATGGCGAGAGGTCCGCTGGCGCAACCGCGGCCGCCTCAAGCAATGGGAGCCCCGAGCTGTCCCGGGACGGCCCGACAGCTCCCGGGACCTCCGGGCGTTCGCTGACCGCTGCACGGCCCGCCGGCGCGAGCGCCAGCACGGGACGGGCTACGGGTTCGGGGTGTTCGTCAACGGCTGCTTCCGCGGCGAGATGAACCTGTCTTCGATCCAGAGAGGGCCGTTCCAGTCGTGCTATGTCGGCTACTGGATCGACGAGGCCGTCGCGGGCCACGGCTACACCCCGGAGGCTCTGGTCGTGGCGGCCCGTTTTGCTTTCGAGGATTTGCGGCTGCACCGGCTGCAGGTGGCCATCGTGCCTCGCAACTCGGCCAGCCTGAGAGTGGTTAAGAAGCTCGGGCTCCGGTATGAGGGACTGGCCGAGCGTTACGTGGAGATCAACGGGGTGTGGGAGGACCACCACCGCTTCGCCATCACTGAAGAGGAATGGAGGGTGCGTGCCCCGGATCTGATCGCCGAATGGATCGCGCCCTTGCCGGTGGCCGCTCCCAGCGCCTCCTCGCCGAGCTGGTCCCCAGGCGGCTAGACGTAGCTACCTCGCCTAGCTCACGGTTTCGGGGCTGGCCGCCCGGCCCGCAGGGCGGATCTCCAGGATCAGATCGCCGGGCTCGAGCAGCCCGCCGGGTGAGGCCGAGATGGATTCGACCGTGCCCGCGACCGGCGCCGAGATTGATGACTCCATCTTCATGGCCTCGATCACCGCCACCGTGTCGCCTGCGGCCACCCGGTCCCCGACCGACACCGACACGTTGACCGCGCCCCGGAAGGGGGCGGCCACGTGGCCGGGCTTGGTCGGGTCCGCCCGGGCGTGCTCGGGCCGGTCCGAGGCCACCGTGCGGTCGAGGGTGTCGATGTCGCGGGGCTGGCCGTTCACCCGGAAGCCGACGATCCGTATCCCCTCGTCGTTGGGCTCGCTGATCGAGCGCAGCCCCAGCAGGAGCCGCACCCCCCGGCCGAGAACCACGGCGGTGTCCTCGCAGTGGGGGTCGAGGCCGTACCAGAACAGCAGCGACGGCAGCACCGAGAGGTCGCCGTAGCGGTCGGTCTTCTCGGCTTGCGATGCCGACGGGGTGGGGAACAGCAGGCGGTTGAGGGTGGCGCGCCGGTCCTGGTCCAGGCCCGCCTCGTCGGCTCCGGTGAGGTCCTTGTGGGTGGGCGCCCACGATCGGCCTTCGGTGGCCTTCGAGCGGAAGGGCTCGGGGAATCCGCCCGGCGGCGTGCCCAGCTCGCCGTGGAGGAACCCGATCACGCTGTCGGGCAGGTCGACTCCGGCGGGATCCTCCAGCAGCTGCTCGGGCGTTACGCCGGAGGCCACGAGGTGCAGGGCCAGATCGCCCACCACCTTGGACGATGGAGTGACCTTGATGGGGCGGCCGAGCAGTTCGTTGCAGGCGGCGTAGAGCCGCTCCACCTCCTCGAAGCGGTGTCCTAGGCCCAGCGCCCGGGCCTGGGCCCGCAGGTTCGACAGCTGGCCTCCGGGGATCTCGTGGCGGTACACGGTGCCCGTCGGCGACTGCAGGCCCGCCTCGAAGGGGGCGTACACCCGCCGCACCGCCTCCCAGTAGGGCTCCAGGTCCCCGATGGCGTCGAGGCTCAGCCCGGTGGCCCGGTCGGTGTCGTCGGTCATGGCCACCACCGACGCGATGGAGGGCTGGGAGGTCATGCCGGACAGGGGAGGCGCGGCGGCGTCCACCGCGTCCACACCGGCCTCGATGGCGGCCATGTAGGTGGCGAGCTGGCCCCCGCCGGTGTCGTGGGTGTGCAGATGCACGGGCTGGTCGAAGCGCTCTCGCAGCGCGGTCACGAGCGTGGCGGCTGCGCCGGCCCGCAGCAGGCCCGCCATGTCCTTGATGCACAGGATGTGCACTCCGGCCTCGACCAGCTGTTCGGCAACCTTCAAGTAGTAGTCGAGAGTGTAGAGATCCTCCGTGGGGCTGGACAGGTTGCCCGAGTAGCAGATCGTTCCCTCCGCCACCGCCCCGGCTTCGAGCACCGCGCTGATGGCCGGGCGCATCTGGTCGGTGGAGTTGAAGGCGTCGAAGACGCGGAAGATGTCCATCCCGGCGGCGGCCGCCTCGGCCACGAAGTGGCCCGCCAGCGAATCCGGGTAGGGCGAATAGCCGACCGTGTTGCGGCCCCGCAGTAGCATCTGGGTGCAGATGTTTTCGGCAGCCTCGCGAATCCTGGCCAGGCGCTGCCAGGGGTCCTCGTGCAGGAACCGGAGGGCCACGTCGAAGGTGGCCCCTCCCCAGCATTCCATGCTCAAGAGCTGCGGCATCGTGTGGGCCATCTCGCGGGCTCCGGCCACCAGATCTATCGTGCGCAGCCGGGTGGCGAGGATCGACTGGTGGGCGTCGCGCAGGGTCGTGTCGGTCACCTGCACCGGCCCGGCGGACCGTAAGTCGGCTGCGAACTTCTCGGGCCCCAGATCCTGTAGGCGCTGGCGCGACCCCGCCGGCGGCTGGCCGGTCCGGCCCGGGGGCAGTTTGGTGGCCGGGCTGACCCTGGTGGGGGCGGGGCCGTGGGGAAGGTGGACGGTCACGTCGGCCAGGTACCGCAGCAGCCGGGTGGCCCGGTTGGCCCCGACCGACGCGGCCGTCAGCTCGGGGCGGTCGTCGATGAAGCTGGTGGTGACCGGCCCGGCCCGGAACTGCTCGTCGCCGAGGATGGCCTGCAGGTAGGGCTGGTTGGTGGACACGCCCCGCACCCGGTACTCGGCCAGCGTGCGCTGCATGCGGCGCACCACGGTGGAGAAGTCCTTGCCCCGGCAGGTGATCTTCTCGATCATCGAGTCGAAGTGCGGGGTGATCTCCACGCCCTGGTAGACGCAGCCGTCGAGGCGCACCCCGGCGCCGCCGGCCGGCCGGTAGGCCACGATCCTTCCGGTGTCGGGGCGGAAGTCGTTGGAGGGATTCTCGGCTGTGACCCGGCACTGCATGGCGAGGCCTCGCAGGCTGATCGTGTCCTGGGCCAGGCCCAGATCACCCAGCGTGGCGCCCGAAGCGATCAGGAGCTGCGACTCGACCAGGTCGACGTCGGTGACCTCCTCGGTCACCGTGTGCTCCACCTGGATCCGGGGGTTCATCTCGATGAACACGTAGCGCCCGGCGCCGTCCACGAGGAACTCGACCGTGCCGGCGTTGGCGTATCCGATGGAGGAGGCGAAGCGGACCGCATCAGCCAGCAGGCTGTCGCGGACCCGCTCGTCCAGGTCCCTTGCCGGCGCCATCTCGACCACCTTCTGGAAGCGCCGCTGAACCGAGCAGTCGCGCTCGTAGAGGTGGACGACGTTGCCCGCGGCATCGGCCAGTATCTGCGCCTCGATGTGGCGGACGCCGGTCATGGCCTCCTCCAGGAACACGGTGGAGTCCCCGAAGGCGCTGCCGGCCTCGCGCCGGGCCGCCTCGACAGCCTCGGCGAGATCATCGGGGCGCTCGACCCGGCGCATACCCCGCCCGCCGCCGCCGGACGAGGCCTTCACGAACAGCGGGAACCCGATTGGCTCCGCTAGGGCCGCAGCCTCGTCGGGATCGTTGATCGGCGGTGACTGGCGCAGCACCGGCAGCCCGGCCTCCTCGGCGGCGCTCCGGGCTCGCATCTTGTTGCCGGTCAGGCGCAGCACGGCCGCGCTGGGCCCGACGAAGGCGACCCCCGCCGAGTCGCAGGCCTCGGCGAGGTTGGGACTCTCAGACAGGAACCCGTAGCCCGGGTAGACGGCGTCCGCCCCCACCTCGACGGCCTTGGCCACGATGGCGCTGTGGTCGAGGTAGGCCCGCACGGGACGGCCCGGCTCGCCGATCACGTAGGCCTCGTCGGCCTTGATGCGATGGAGCGCGCCGCTCTTCTCCTCCTCTACCGGGAGGATGGCGACGGTCCTGATGCCCAGCTGTGTCGCGGCCCGGAAGGCCCGAATGGCAATCTCGCCGCGGTTGGCGACCAGGAGCTTTTGCATGACCTCCCTCTGGGCCTCTGCTGGACCTCCGCTCGGCCAGAGACTGGACCCTCCGGTGCGTCTAGCCGTCCGGCCCGGCCGTTGACATTAGTTGTCCCATCGGACGGCTGCCGGTACGTAGTTCTTGATACTCACTCCTTGGAGCTGATCTTCGACTGGAGGCTGCGCACGAGATCCTTGAAGGCCGGTTGCCCCATAGACCAGAGCTGGGGGTGCAGCTCGCGGTCGACCGCTGCGGCCGAGTCTGCGATCTCGTCCAAGGACAGGATCGTCGCCTTGGTACGGGCCACGAGCTCCTTGGGCTGGGCCGCGGCTCGTGCGGCCAGTGCGTGGGCCCGTCCCAGCAGAGCGTCGTCGTCGATCACCTGGTAGGCCAGCCCGGTGCGGTGAGCGTCGTCGGCCGACAGCACCTCGCCGAAGATCACCATCGCCATGGTGGTGGTGCGGTCGGTGACATGCCTCAGGCGCCACGTATGGCCGCCGCCGGGGTGAAGCCCGATCTGCAGGAACCGGGAGTCGAAGCGGGCCCACCTGCGGCCGGCCAGCACGATGTCGCAGGCCAGCACCATGTTCATGCCCGCGCCGACCGCGGCGCCGTTCACCGCGGCCACGGTCGCCAGCGGCGAGTGCGCCATCCGCAGGAACCCTTCGTAGATGCGGGTTATGCCGGTCGACTCCGCGGCCAGCAGGTCGTCCAGGACGGCGCCCGCGCAGAAGCCCTTGCCGGCGCCGGTCACCACCAGGGCGCCGATGCCGGGGTCGGGCTCGATCTCGTCGAGCGCGGCGACGATCTCGTCGTTCATGGCCTGACTGACGGTGTTGCGCCTGTCGGGGTCGTTGAGCGTCAGCTGGGCTACACCGTCTGAGGTGTCGATCATCACGTAGGACATGTTCGCAGTATGGCGGGGTCGGCGGCGGTACGGTGCCCCGATGCCCCCGGCCGCGTTCGCCTCGTTCAGCTACCGCAGCTTCCGCTATTTCTGGTTCGGCGGTTTCGTGGCCAACGCGGCCCGTTTCTTCCAGTACGTGGCTCTGCCCGCGGTTATGTGGGACCTGACCCGCAGCCCGGGCTGGGTCGGTTTCGCAGGGTTCGCGCAGTTTGCGACCATGGCCGTGATCGCGCCGGTGGCGGGCGTGCTGGCCGATCACTACCCGAGGCGCAAGATCCTAATGGTCTCGCAGTCGCTGATGGGATTGATGGCGGCAGCTATGGCAGTGGCCTGGATCCAAGGTGTGCGGTCGCCGACCGCCTATGTCGCCCTGGCCGCGGCGTCGGGGCTGGCCGGAGGACTGAATCTGCCCGCCTGGCAGGCGTTCGTCAGCGAACTGGTTCCCAAGGATCTCCTTCTCAACGCGGTCACCCTCAACTCCGCGCAGTTCAACAGCTCCCGGCTGGTCGGTCCGATGCTGGGGGGCATAACCGTGGCCACGGCCGGTCCGGCCGCCGCATTCACGGTCAGCGCGGTCGGTTGCCTGGGCGTGCTGACCGCGCTGGTGCGCATCGAGTCCCGCAAGGCTGCCGCGGCAAACGGGGCTCTGAACATGCGGCTGATCCGCAACACGATGGCCGTGGCCCGGTACGTGCGCGCTCGCAGCGGCCTAGTGGTCGCCTTCGTCACCGTGGCACTGATCGGGGCGGCCGGGCTGCCGGTGCAGATGCTGGCCGTCGTCTTCGCCGAGGATGTGTTCAATCGGGGTCCAGGCGGATTCGGAATCATGCTCACCATGGTGGGGGCGGGCGCGGTCGCGGCCACGCCGCTGGTGGCGTCACTGGGAGGGCGGGTGCCCCGGTCGCAGATCCAGAGGGCGGCTCTCGTCCTGTACGGCGCGGCCGTCCTCGGCCTGGCTGTGGCGCCCACGTTCCTGTCGTTCCTGGTGCCGCTGGTGTTCATCGGGGCCGCTCACCTCACGTCGGCCAGCTCGCTCAACACCGCGGTCCAGCTCCAGGTGGACGAGGAGCGCCGGGCGCAGGTGCTGTCGTTGTATGTGATGGTGCTCATGTCGTCGAACCCGCTGGGGCAGCTCGCTCTAGGACAGCTGATCGAGCTGATCGGCCCGCGGCCCGCCTTCGGCGCCTACGGCGCAACGCTGCTGGCCGGCACGGCCCTACTTCACGCGCTGGGCTCGCTGCGCCACCTGGACATCGAGGTCGGGGAGTACACCCCGGCGGTGGTGCCCGAGGCGCACCCCACCACACCGGTGCCTCCCCGCCCCGGCAGGAGAAGTTGAACGAGTAGACCTCCTGACTCCAGTCATGGTCGTCGATCCCGATGGCGAAGACCCGCTCAAGCATCGGCTCGGTCCTGGATCTCCACCGTGACTGTCTCATCTGGATCGATCACCAGCCGTCAGGGTCGCCGTCGGAGTCGCGGTCGAGGTAGGCGGTGCCCTCCTTGCAATCCGGCTGCACCGGGCACCATCTGCAGGCTGGGCCGGGGGAGACGCCGGCCGGGCGCTGCCGGGAGACCAGATCCACGTAGCGGCCGGCGCCGTCGATCACCCGCTCGGCCGCCGAGAGCAGCAGGTCGCGGGTCACCTGCTCGCTGTGGATCCGGCCCTGGTCGAGGTAGTAGGTGGCCAGCAGGCGGGGTGGCAGTATGCGCAGGGACTCCAGCAGGGCGTAGAAGCGCAGGTCGTCGCGGTGCGCGGGGGAGAAGCCGCCCGTCTTGAAGTCGATGATCACTTTGCCGGCCACCGTCCCGTCGGGTTGACCGAGGGTGAGGTCGGGCTTGCCCGACAGCACGATGAGGCCGTTGTGCAGGTTGGCTCGGATCGGGCTCTCCGTCGACGGCCTCCAGGCGGGCTTGAGCCGCGGGAAGCACTCTCGGAACTGGGTCATGGTCGCGGCAGCCGCGGCTCGCAACTCGGCCCGCTCCGTCTCGTCGCAGACCCTGAGGTAGTCGCCGATGCTCTTGTCCGCGTTCTCCAGGCTGGCCATCGCCTCGTCCACCAGTTCCAGAGGCGACGCATCGCCACGCCAGTGCACCGACAGCTCGATGGCCTTGTGGGTGACGGTGCCCCGGGCTATGGGGGGCGACCACGCGAACGGCTGATCGCGGTCGGCCAGGAACTTGCGCTCGCATCCGAGGACCTGGGAGAGCTTGAACTTGCTCAGGAACAGGGCGTCGTCGTCGAACTTGCTGGAGTCGATGCTCTTCACCAGCGGTTCCAGGCGCTCCTCGAGGAGGCTTCGCAGCTCGTCGCGCAGGTTCCGGTCGAACTCGGGCCGGTCTTCCTTCGAGGCTCCGAGCAGGCTCACTACCTCCTGCTGGGCCGGGTTGTAGTCGTCGGCGTGCATGGGACTAGGGGCCGGCTCCTGCGGGCGGGCGGGGCAAATGTCACACCCCGGCGCGACCATAGCTGTCATGGGAATGACATCGCTCGACTTCGGAGCCGCAGCCCGCTCGCTCTCCCGGGCGACTCGCTTGCGCGGCCTGGTCGTGCCGGTCTTCGCCAGCCCGCCGTCCCGCCCCGACCTCGATCGGTCCATCCGCCGCCGCAACGGATCGCCGGTGGTCTCGGTCCGCCTGCGAGGCCGGCCCCGAGGGGCGGTGCTGGCCGACATGGTCGAGGGGGTCGTGGTGGCCAACCATCTCGAGGGCGCCCGAGCGGATCTTGCTCGGTCCGCCCTGTGGTTGGCGGTCGACGGCGAAGCGGACACTGGAGAGCTCGCCGCAAGGACCGAGCGCACTCCCACGGTCCCAGCCGCGCCCCACCTCGAGGCAACTGCTGCATAGCAGCACAGCTATCATCCATGCCATGGTCGCACGAAGGAAGTTCTTGGAGGCGTAGCCAATGAGCAAGTCCAGGGCTGAGCGACTAGAGGCGTTTGAGGCGTGGGCCGACGGGTGCAACCCGGCGAGTTGAAGGTCGCGGGTCGTTCGCAGGAAATCCTCGATGACCTCGACGAAGTCAATGGAGGCGGGCGACGATGCTGCGGGGCCGCCGAACACGGTCCTGACGGGGTAGCCGCGAGAGCTTCCACGCTCCTGCCCCGCGTTGGACAACCTGCGTGCGGGCGGTCGGTAGTGCTCGCGTGTAGTCGCGGCTGGCCATGACGGCTCTGGGCGCGACTCTGAGAATTTGTCTGGGGGTTCTGCCAGCCCGACGGCGGTACCGTGGCAGCAGTGCCCGGGTGGCGCAATTGGCAGACGCGGCCCGCTTAAAACGGGCTGCCCTCACGGGCGTGTGGGTTCGAGTCCCACCCCGGGCACCTCAGACATCCGCTGCATTGTGAAGGAGGGCTGTATGGCCGGTTGCGCATTCGTCGGGCTGGGGGTCATGGGCTATCCGATGGCCGGACACCTGGTCGCGTCAGGCCACGAGGTCACGGTCTATAACCGCACTGCGTCCCGGGCCGAGGTCTGGGTGGCCGAGCACGGTGGCAGGGCGGCGCCGACACCCGCGGGCGCGGCCAACGGAGCCGAGTTCGTGTTCGTGTGCGTGGGCAACGACGACGACGTTCGCTCGGTGACGCTCGGCGAGGACGGAGCGCTGGAATCGATGGCACGCGGATCGGTGCTGGTAGACCACACCACCGCGTCGGCCGACTTGGCCCAGGAACTGCACGCGGCGGCAGCGGAGCGGGGCGTCGGCTTCGTGGACGCGCCGATCTCCGGAGGCCAGGCCGGCGCTGACAACGGCATGCTGACGGTGATGTGCGGCGGCGACCAGGCCGACTTCGACCGGGCTGGGCCGGTGATCGACTCCTATGCCAAAGCGGTCACGCTGCTGGGCGGGCCGGGGAGCGGCCAGCGCACCAAGATGGTGAACCAGATCTGCATCGCCGGGTTGGTGCAGGGCCTAGCGGAGGGGATCGACTTCGCCCGCCGGGCCGGGCTCGATGTCGATCAGGTGGTCGACACCATCTCTCAGGGCGCAGCCGGGTCGTGGCAGATGGCCAACCGGGGTGTGACCATGGCCCGCCGCGAGTTCAACTTCGGGTTCGCTCTCGACTGGATGCGCAAGGACCTGGCCATCTGCTTCGCGGAGGCCGAGCGGATCGGAGCCACCCTGCCGGTCACCGCGGTGATCGACCAGCACTACGCCCGCCTCCAGCGCCAGGGCCGGGGCCGCTGGGATACCAGCTCCCTCATCGAGCTGCTGGTCGACGACTGAGCAGCCCGGCTCGGGGATGTGAGCCGTCGGCCGCCCTGTCTCGACTAACTCGGAGCGGCGAGGTTGGCGGAGGCGAACTCCCAGTTGATCAGGTGCTCGATGAAGGCGTCCACGTAGGCGGCGCGGGCGTTCTGGTAGTCGAGGTAGTAGGCGTGCTCCCACACGTCGATCGTCAGCAGGGCTTGCTGGCCGTGGCGCAGCGGGGTGTCGGCGTTGTCGGTGTTGACGATGCTGAGGCCCTCGGCCCCCGCCACCAGCCAGGTCCAGCCGGACGCGAAGTTCCCCACCGCGGCCGCTGCGAATTCGGCGTTGAAGGCATCGAACGAGCCGAAGCTCCGCTCCAGCGCGGCGAGCAGCTCGCCGGAGGGCGATTCGGCACGGCCGGGGGTCATCGAGTTCCAGTAGAAGGCGTGGTTCCAGGCCTGGGCCGCGTTGTTGAACAGCGCCGACGGCACATCGGCTCTGGTCACGATGTCCTCCAGCGAGGCGCTCTCGTGAGGCGATCCCGCGATCATGCGGTTGAGGTTGGCCACGTAGCCCGCGTGGTGGCGGCCGTAGTGGAAGCTCATGGTGCGCTCCGATATGTGGGGCGCGAGCCCGTCGAGAGGGTAGGGGAGGGGGGCAAGCTCGATCGTCATTTGCAGGCGCGGTCTTTCCGAGGTCGGCAACCGGGGGAGAAACCGAATATACGCAGAGCCGCCGGCTAAGAGGCAGCGCTGCGTATCTTTGACCGCCCGCGGTGAAGCGTCTTGCTTCCCGCTCTTGTTCGCCGCGCTCACGGGCCGCTCCGGCCACGGCCTCGCTCAGAACTCATGCAAGATCCTTGTGAGCTGGACCGTTCCGCTCGGCCTCTAGCCGGCGAACAGGTTGGTGGGCAGGCCCACCGCGTCAACATCAGCGACGAACAGCGCACCGGAGTTGGGCTCGCCCTCGGTGCTGACACCGGCGATCGGATCGCGCGCCGTGGTGATGTAGAGCGTGTCCAGGTCCGGCCCGCCGAAACAGCAGCAGGTGGTCTGCGGGGCGCCCGGCGTGACCACGGTCTCGAGCTGTTCGCCCTCGGGCGAGAAGCGCTGTACGTGGTAGCCGCCGAAGAACGCCACCCAGAGGCAGCCGTCGGCGTCGACCGTCATGCCGTCGGGCCCGCCGGTGCTGCCGTCGAAGGAGAGGAACGGGCACCGCCCCTCGATCTCGCCGGTGTCGGGGTCGTAGTCGAATTGGTCCACCCGGAATGTCAGCGTATCGATGTAGTACATCGTGGCCCCATCGGGGCTCCAGCCGATGCCGTTGGAGACCATCACATCGGTGAGAACCCGCCGGGCTGTGCCGTCGCCGTCCACCCGGTGCAGGCCCGCCACCGGCGCGCCGGGCTCGGTGTGGCTCATCGTCCCCTGGAAGAGCCGCCCCCGCGGGTCGACTGCCCCGTCATTGGTGCGGTTCGAATCCGGCTCTCCGGGCAGGTCGATCACGGTCTCTATGGCACCGACCCGGTCGGTGAGCGCCACCGAGGCTCCCAAGCCCAGTGCCAGGCCCCCGCCGGCGCGGGGAGCGGCGTTGCCGACAGTGCCGGCGTAGCGCCACAAGCCCACCGGCTGGCCCGTGTTGTGATTGAAGCGGTGCACGGCCTTGCCGGTGATGTCCACCCAGACGAGCAGGTCTTCCACCGGCGACCAAACGCATCCCTCGCCCAAGGCAGCCTCGGCGGCGTGTGCGACCTCTGCGTTGATCATCTCAACTCTCGCAGACCGGACGGGAGTGGGCTGCTGGCTTGCCGTTGCGTTCGAGCAGCGCGGGCAGGTCGGCGGACACGAAGGTCTCGGGATCGATCAGGACGACGTCGGCGTCCAGGCGGGTGCGCATGTCGACCGAGACCATCGCGGCTCCCAACTATCTGCGGAGCCGCCAGCGTACACTTCGAGGCACGGGCGAGCGTGATGACGGTGCCGGAGCCCCCGGCGCCAGGTAAGGGCCCGGCGCTCGCTTGCCGGACGCCGAAACGAGGAGCATCAACCGATGAGCGAGCTGCAGGACAGCCCGACGGAGCGGTACACGATCATCTCGTCGGACTGCCACGCCGGCGGGAACATGGCCGCCTACGAGGAGTACCTCGACCCGGCCTGGCGCGACGAGTTCCAGGCGTGGCGGGGCGCCTACCGCAACCCGTACCGCGACCTGCAGGACGACGGTCGGTCCCGCAACTGGGACGACGACCGGAGGCTCACGGAGCAGTACGCCGACGGCATTGTGGCCGAGATCACCTTCCCCAACACCGTTCCGCCGTTCTATCCCACCGGCGCCCTGGTGGCCCGCCCCCCGACGGACCGGGCTGACTACGAGCGGCGCTTCGCAGGGATCACTGCCCACAACCGCTGGCTGCGCGACTGGTGCGCCCGCTATCCGGAGCAGCGCTGCGGCCTGCCCCAGATCTTCGCCGAGGACCTCGACGACGCGGTCGCCACCCTCGAGTGGATCGCCGCGGAGGGTTTCCGCAGCTTCCTGCTGCCCCACATCCCGCCCGACAGCGACCTTCCCGGCTACTGGGATCCCCGCTGGGACCGGCTGTGGGCCGCGGCCGCCGACCTCGAGCTGATCATCACCCAGCACGGCGGCAACGGCGGACCCGACTACGGCAAGGCGCCCGCCGCTGGGGTGATCTTCTTGATGGAGGTGCCGTTCTTCTCGCACCGCAATCTGGCCCATCTGATCATGTCGGGCGTATTCGAGCGGTTCCCGACGCTGCGATACGTGATGACCGAGCAGGGTGTGGCGTGGCTGGTGGAGGAGCTGCGTCGCATGGACGGCTACCACCGCCAGATGCGCGCCGGCCGCGTCGGCGAGCTGGGCTTCGCGGCCGACATCGTGCTGCCGCTCAAGCCGTCGGAGTACTTCGACCGCAACGTGTGGATCGGCGCCAGCTTCCCGTCTCCGGGCGAGGCGGCCGCCATCCGCAAGGTAGGGGTGCACAACGTGATGTGGGGCAGCGACTACCCCCACCACGAGGGCACCTACCCGTACTCGCTGGAGAGCCTCCAGCGCGCTTTCAGCGACTGGTCGATCGAGAACATGCGCATGCTGCTGGGCGGCAACGCGGCCGAGTTGTACGGCTTCGACCTCGACCGGCTCGCCCCACTGGCCGCCGAGCACGGTCCCACCGTGGATCAGGTGGCCACCCCGCTGGCCGAGATCCCCGCCAAGGCCACCAGCCCCGCCTTCTTCAAGCCGTGAGCGGCGACCGATCGCCGGCTCGCTTTCCTCAGGCCGTGAGACTCCGGCTGTGAGCGGCGCGGAGCCGTTCGGCGCGGGATCCACCGGCGCCGCCGATCCGACTGCGCCTTACGCGGGCTTCCAGGGAACCGTCGGCAAGATCTTCTCCACCTCAGAGCCCCACTGGCCCCAGCCACCGACCGCACCGGCCGGCTCGCCCAACGTGATCGTGATGATGGCCGACGACCTGGGCTACTCCGACTTGGGCTGCTACGGATCCGAGATCGACACTCCGGAGCTTGATCGCCTGGCAGCCGAGGGCCTGCGCTACACCGACTTTCACGTCAACCCGATGTGCTCGCCCACCCGGGCGTCGCTCCTCACGGGGCTCAGCCATCACATGGCCGGCATGGCCACCGTCCCCCACACCGATCCCGGCTTCCCCGGCTACGCCCACGAGCTGCGCGACAACACGGTGACCATCGCCGAGGCCTTCCGCGACGCGGGCTGGGCCACCTTCATGATCGGAAAATGGCACCTCACCAAGGACGCCCACCTCAGCGACGGCGCCCCCAAGGCGAGCTGGCCCCTGCAGCGGGGCTTCGACCGCTTCTACGGGATCCTCGACGCCTTCACCAACTTCCACCAGCCCCACCGGCTGTGCGCCGACAACCACCACATCGACGTCAACCGCTACCCGGACGGCTACTACTTCACCGACGACCTCACCGACCACGCGCTGCAAATGGTGGACGAGCTGCGCTCGTCGCATCCCTCCAGGCCGTTCTTCATGTACTTCGCCCACGGCGCAGTGCACGCCCCGCTGCAGGCCCCCGCGGAGGACATTGAACGGTTCAGGGGCCGCTACGCCGCGGGTTGGGACGCCATGCGGGGCGAGCGCTTCGAGAGCCAGCGGGAGCTGGGCGTCGTGCCGCCCGAAGCGGTGCTGCCGCCCCGCAACACCGAGGAGCGCCACGAGGTCGGCCCGTGGGACGGGCTCGACGGCCGCTCCAAGGAGCTATTCGCCCGCTACATGGAGGTGTACGCGGGCATGGTCCACAACGTGGACCGAAACTTCGGCCGCCTGCGCCGCCACCTGGAGGCCGTCGGCGAGTGGGACAACACGATCGTGCTGTTCACCAGCGACAATGGCGGCTCCCGGGAGGGCCAGTACACGGGCACGTCGGCCTACTTCCGCACGCTGCTCACCCAGGTGTGGAACACCGAACTGGAGCAGGTGGAGACCGACTACCAGCGCATCGACCTGCTCGGCGGGCCGCGCACGCTGGCCCACTACCCGATGGGCTGGGCCATGGTGTCGTGCACCCCGTTCCGGCTCTACAAGATCAACACCCACCGGGGCGGCCACAGCGTGCCGTTCATCGTCAACTGGCCTAACCGGTTCGGGGTCGCGGACGGTGTGCGGGCCGGAGGGATCCGGACCCAGTACCAGCACGTGACCGACGTGTTCCCGACCCTGGCCGAACTGTGCGGGGTGGAGGTGCCCGGAACCCGCCACGGCGTGCCCGTACCCGACCCAGCCGGCGCCAGCTTCGCGGCCACGCTGGAGGATCCGTCGGCACCGTCAACCCATCCCGAGCAGTACTACGAGATGCTCGGGCACCGCGGCTTCTACCGTGACGGCTGGTCGGTGGTCACCTGCCACCGGCCCCGCCGTCCCTTCAGCCAGGACCGCTGGGAGCTGCACAACCTGGCCGAGGACCCCACCGAGAGCCGCGACCTGGCCGCCGAGCACCCCGACAAGCTGGACGAGATGGTGCAGGCATGGGACCGGGCCGCGTGGGCGAACCAGGTGTACCCCCTCGACGAGGGCAACCAGATGGCCAGGGTCCTGCGCCCGCCGTGGCACGACGAGTGGGCCGCGGAGACGACGCTGCGGCCGGGCACCCCCACCCTGGAGCGGTGGCGCTCCCAGCAGCTGATATTCCAGAAGAGCTTCGACATCGATGTGGCGCTGCGATGGCAGCCCGGCCACTGCGGCGTGCTCCTGGCCCACGGCGACCAGGGCGGCGGCTACATGCTCTACGTGGAGCATGACCGGCTGTTCCTCGCCCACAACGCCTACGGCGACATGACGATGCTCGACTGTGGGACGCTCGCGGACGGCGCGTCCAGCATCCGGCTGGCCGTGGAGAACCCCGGCAGCCTCAAGTGGAACGCATCGGTCGCCGTCGACGGCGCGACGGTCGCCGAGGCACCGGGGCTGGTATCGCTGATGGCGATGGCGCCCTACGAGGGCATCGACGTCGGCGTTGATCGCCGCTCGCCGGTGAGCTGGGACATCTACGAGCGCCACGGCCCGTTCCCCTACACCGGACGACTCGAGTCGGTCACCTACCGCCCCGGCGAGTTGGCTCCCGACGCCGGCCCCCTATGGCTCGACTACATCAAGGCCAACGGCACCCGCTACGAATAGGATGTAGCGTGTCGGGCATACGCCCGCTCCAGGGCGGGCTGCCCGATTGTTTGCTCCTGGCCATTGTTTGCTCCGCCTTTGTTTGCTCCGCCTTTGTTTGCTCCTGGCCATTGTTTGCTCCTGGCCATGAGTCGGCGCGATCAGATCCTGATCACACACCGCGAGGCGATACGCGCCGCTGCGCTCCGCACAACGTTCGGGCACTGGCGCTGGTGGGGTCGGTCGCTCGCAGGGAGACACCGAGGCTAGCGATTGCGATTTCAGGCCATGGCCGCCCGGTCGGTGGCAGTCCGGAACGGATTGTGGGAGTGCAGCCTGATCTCGGTCTCGGGAACGTCGAGAAGTTCGGCCACGTAGGCGAGGGCGTCGGCGTGGAACGAGGCGATCGGGTCCGGGCGTCCGGCCGGATAGCCGTCGGCTCGCTCGAACACAGTGCGCACCGCTGTCGTCCTGGCCTTGTCGTCCACCGCGAAGAGCTCCAGGGCACCGAGTCCGTCCACGAACTCTCCAGCGAGGCCCTCGACCGAGACCGGGTCGTCGGTGAGCACGCCTGACCATACGGTGAGGAAGGAGAGTTCATGGCCGCTCGACGACGCTTCGGACACGGCATCCTCCCAGTCGCTGCTAGACACTGCGGTGGTGTCGAGGAGCTCTCGGTACGAGTACCTCACCTCGCCGAGACGGCTGCAGGTTGGTTGCTTGCCGACGAACTCCAGGAATGTCCCGGCACGCGGGCCCTCCGGCCATCCGAAGAATGCGGTGTAGAGGGCCTCGAAGGCGGACGACGTCTCGATCCCGACGATGCGGGCGGCATCGAACAGGGCCGCCTGGATCCGGGCCGAACTCCATCGCTCGATCTTGTCGAGGATTCTCGCGGCCACCGCGAGGAAGGCCCGCTGCTGATTCGACAGCCTGCGGACGCCTGGCATGAAGTCGTCGATGACGGTGAGACGCGAGGCGGTCTCGGAGAAGCGCTGCGACCAGGACTCTGCCGCTGCCCTCTTGACATCGAGCCACTCGAGGTCCGCGGCCGTCAGTGCCCCGAGCCCCAGCGTGGCGATGTGCGACGCCAAGTCCAGGTGCGGCTGTTGCACCACGCTCACGACGGAGTCGAACGGGGGACTGTAGGCAGGCGCAGGCAGCACCTGCCCGCGGGCGGTGGCTTGCGACACCGCGAAGAGCTGTCGCTGCTTGGGCTCGCCGCCGCCGGGTTCGGAGACGGCCCGCCACAGCCGTTCGTACTCGGCGAAGGCCCTGTTGACGCCAGCCAGGTCGACGGCGAAGTCAAGCGCCCGGCGCGGCTGCGTCCTGAGAACCAGGTATCGCAGCAGTTCGGGCGGCAGGGTGGCCGCGAGCTCGCTCGCGCTGAGGCCGATCCCCTTCGACGAGCTCATCTTGGCGCTGCCGGAGGTGAAGAACTCGTATGAGAAGGCACAAGGCACCGCGCACTCGAGCACCTCGCGGGCCAGCGCCGACGCGACCCGGTGCGAACCGCCCGCGCCCATGTGATCCTTGCCGGCGCCCTCGAGGGTCACAGGCAGGATCTTCCACTTGGCCGCCCATTCGAGCTTCCAAGGCAGCTTTCCCGACCCGCCGAAAGGACTGGTGCGGCCCTTGGCGCCGCAACCCTCGGCCCATTCGACGAGGTCGTGGCGGCACTCGTAGGCCACGGTCTCGCCGTCGTAGTTGGATGCGAACGTGGTGCCGACCCGGCCGCAGCTCTCGCAGACGGGCTGGAACGGCAGCCATTCCTCGGACCGGGCCGAGCCCGCCTCCCGAAGGTAGATCTCCCGGACCTTCGACGCGGCCCGCAGATAGGCGTCGATCATCGCGTCGAGGCGGCCCGACCGGTAGACGTCGCTCATGAAATAGAACTCGGCATCCACGCCCAGAGGGCCGAACGTGGAGGTGAACTCGTCGAAGTAGGCCTGAGCCATGTTGGTGCCGGCGAGTCCGGGCGGCGCCGGAGCACGGCACAGCGGCTTGCCCAGATGCTCCCTGAAGTGCTCGCCCGTGCCGTGCGGGATCTCATCGACGGGGTCCATGTCGTCGCAGCCGTAGGTGAAACGGGCTTCCAGGCCCCGTTCTCGGGCTTCTCGGAACAGGGCGTCATGCATGAGGACGCCTCGAAGCGAACCCACGTGCGCGATCCCGCTCGGCGTCTTCGAGTCGTTGATCAGCGCCTGCTGCGGGCAGCGCCCAAGAATCTCATCGATCCAGGTCATGGCGGACTCAATCCGGGTCATCGGCCCCAGCGGCGGAGCGCCGCGACGGCGAAGACGACAAACTCTACCGGCTCGCCGCATTCCGCCCCATATAGCTGAGACAGCCCTTATTGATGTATTAGGTATGTCGCTGGTATTCCAGCATACAACCTGCTAACGTTGGTGAAGCCGTTGCCAGCCTCGGATCACAGGCTTGCCTGAAGCATCCCTCATGGAACGGAGGCGACAGCACATGGAAGCTGAGACGGTAGCGCTGCTGATCACGATCGTGGGGTCCGGCCTCGGGTCGTCGCTGGTGACTATCCGCATCCTGCTGTACCAGATGAACCAACTGGAGGTCAGGCTGACCGACCAGATCAAGGAGAACCGCGCCGAGATCAAAGAGAACCGCGCTCAGATCAAAGAGAATCGCGTCCAGATCAAGGAGAACCGTGCCGAGATCAAGGAGAACCGCGTCCAGATCAAGGAGAACCGCGTCCAGATCAAAGAGAACCGCGTCCAGATCAACGAGAATCGCGTCCAGATCAAAGAGAATCGCGTCGAGATTCACAAGAACGGTGCCCAGATCACGAAGAACCGCGCCCTGCTGGAGGAACATTGCCGTCGCCTCGGCGAGATGAGCGGTCAACTGAGCGATCAGCAGGGTGGGCTGCGGGACGTGCGCGAGAGCCTCGCCCGAGTGGAGGGCTTCCTGATGGCGCCCGCGGGCTTCAGGTTGCGCGGCCCCCTCCCGCCAGCCGCTGACGAGCCGTCCACAGGCGACTTGGCCCCCGGACACCGCGACGCAGGCTGAGCTTCGCGGCACGCGGCGTGCCCGCGTCGAACTTCGGGGGCGACTCGGCCCCTGGACACCGCGACGCAGGCTGAGGCCGCCCACATCGGCGGGCGCGGCGGGCGCGGCCGGTATTCTCACCGTCGAGGCGTACGGAGATGCACATCGGGTACACGGCTGAGCAGGAGGCGCTGCGCGACGAGCTGCGGGCCTACTACGCCGATCTGCTCACCGACGAGGTGCGGGCTGCGCTGGGCGCTGAGGACGGCACCGGCCCGGTTCACCGCCGGATCGTGCGCCAGATGGGCCGCGACGGCTGGCTGGCGGTGGGCTGGCCCACCGATTACGGCGGCCGGGGCCTCTCCGCGGTGGAGCAGTTCATCGTGTTCGACGAGTCGGTGGCGCTCGGCGCGCCGATTCCCATGCTCACCATCAACACCGTTGGGCCAACCATCATGCAGTACGGAACCGACGAGCAGAAGGACTTCTTCCTGCCCCGCATCGCCGGCGGCGAGCTCACCTTCTGCATCGGCTACTCCGAGCCCGACGCCGGCACCGACCTGGCCTCGCTCACCACCCGGGCGGTGCGCGACGGCGACACCTACGTGATCAACGGGCAGAAGACCTGGACATCGCTGGCCAAGGACGCCGACTACATATGGCTGGCGGCCCGCACCGACCCCGAGGTTTCCAAGCACAAGGGGATCTCGCTGTTCTGCATCCCCATGGACACTCCCGGCCTCAGCATCGAGCCCCTCGACCTGCTGTCGTCCCACAACATCAACCACACCTTCTTCGACGACTGCCGGGTGCCGGCGTCGACCCTGATCGGGGAGGAGAACCGGGGCTGGGGCCTGATTACCAGCCAGCTCAACCGGGAACGGGTGACGATCTGCTCGTCGGGGATGGTCACCAAGCGGTTCGAGGAGTGCGTGGAGTGGGCCAAGACGGCCAAGCGGGCCGACGGCTCCTATGTGATCGACGAGCCGTGGGTGCAGCGCAACCTGGCCGAGGTGGCGGCCCGGCTGGAGTTCCTGCGCCTAGCCAACTGGAAGGTGGCCTGGACGGTGGCCAACAAGATCGACGGCGCCGAGCCCGACATGGCCACCGTCGCCGGTTTCGTGGCCGACTCCTCCGCGGTGAAGGTGTCGGGCACCGAGTTCTACGTCGACGCCTACCGCAAGCTGATGCAGGTTTACGGCCAGCGCTCCTACGTGGTGGAGGGCTCGCCCGGATACCTGCCCCGCCTGGAGATGATGTACCGCTCCACGGTGATCCTGACCTTCGGCGGCGGCACCAACGAGATGCAGCGCGACCTGATCTCGCAGTTCGGCCTCGGCTACCCCCGAGCCTCCCGCTGATCGAAATGCTCTGTGCGTACTTTTCTGGGATTATCCCGGATTTCTTCCATCAGAGTGATTCGGGGCGGTAGGGACGGTGGACTTCGAACTGGGCGAGGAGGAGCAGGCCATCCGGGACCTGACCGCACAGGTGCTCGACGACATGTCCTCGCACGAGCGCCTCAAGGCCTTGGCCGCCGACGGCGACCATGTGGACCGCAAGGCCTGGACCGTGCTCGCGTCCACCGGAGTGGTTGGCGCGTCGGTGCCGGAAGCCCATGGCGGGCTCGGCCTGGGTTTCCTGGCGACGGCGGTTGCGCTGGAGGAGGTTGGCCGGAGGGCGTCTCCGGTGCCGCTGCTGACGACGTCCGCAATGGGAGCGATGCCGATAGCCGCCTTCGGCACCGAGTCACAACGGGCTGCATGGCTGCCCGGCATCGCCGATGGCTCCCTGCTGGCCTGCGCGGCCCTGGCCGAGGACGGCACGAGTCCGGCCGAGCCGACGACGACGGCCCGGACCGCCACGGACCGCGATGGCCCAACGCCGGACGGCGACGGTTCAGCGCCGGGTCGCGGGGGTTTGGGCCACGACGGCCGCAGATACGTGCTCGACGGCACCAAGGTCCTGGTCGCGGGCGGACTCGACGCCGACATCGCCCTCGTCCCAGCCCGTCTTGACGACGGGGGAGTGGGCGTGTTCATCGTGCCGGCTGACACCGAGGGCCTCGAGCGCCTCCCTGTCGAGGTGACGACGAAACGCCCGGAGGCCCGCTTCGAGCTGTCGAGCGTGCGGGTCGGAGCCGACGCCCTGCTCGGCGGCGGAGCGACCGGCGGCGCGGAGATCGTGCGGTTCATCGAGCAACGGGCCAACGTCGGGCTGTGCATGATGATGGCCGGCGCGGCCCGGGCTGCCATCGAACTCGCGGCCGACTACACCAAGCAGCGCCACCAGTTCGACCGCCCCATCGCCACCTTCCAGGCCGTGAGCCAGCGCGCGGGCGACTCCTACATCGACGCTGAGGCGATATGGCTCACCGCCTACCAGGCCGCCTGGCGCCTGTCGGCCGGCCTGCCCGCCGAGCGTGAGATCGCCATCGCAAAGTATTGGGCCTCAGAGGGCGGCTTCCGGGTGGTGCACGCCGCGGTCCACGTGCACGGCGGTGTGGGTGTTGACCGCGACTACCCCTTGCACCGACATTTTCTCGCCGCCCGCCACATGGAGCTCACTCTCGGCCACGCCGAGGAGCAGCTAGCCGAGCTAGGCCGCCAGATAGCCGCCCCCTAGCTATTCGAAGGTCGTTGTTGTCCATTGCACGCTGCGGGGCGACGCGAGGTGGTAGGGACTCCAGCAGCCGACGGTTCCGTCGGTACGCAGCCCGCAGGAGTGCTGCTCGCCGGTGGAGAAGGTGCGGAACGTGCCCGCCAGCCGCACCATGTAAGAGCGCGAAGACGATCACCGCTCGAGCCTTCCTGCCCCACAATTGTCTGCCCAATAATTGCGAGATAGCTGATGCGATCGATGCAGCCTAGTTCTTGTTTCGCCTGTGGCTGCTGATCAACCGTCGAGTAGCGACTGGGCGAGTAGGGCTGCGCCGAGCAGGCCGGAGTCGCTGCCCAGAGCGGGAGTGGTCACGAATGCGTCATTGCTGCGGCTGTAGTCGGCGTAGCCGCCGAGGTCCGTGAGGCTCTCAGCCCGGATCATCTCAGCCAGGCCGGGGCGGGCACCGACGCCGCCGCCGAACACGATCCGGTCGGGGGCGAACGAGTAGACCAGAACTCGCACGAGTTGAGCCAGATAAGCGGCCTCCAGCTGCCAGATGTCGTCCCGGTTGCCAGCTTCCGAGGGATCGAGTCCCCAGCGCTCGGCCATGGCCGGTCCGCAGGCCATCCCCTCCAAGCAGTCGCGATGAAACGGGCAGCGGCCCGGATAGTCGTCGCCGGCGACACGGTGCACACCGATGTGCCCCAGCTCGCTGTGATGGCGTCCCCGCCAGGGCGCCCCGTCCACGGCCACGGCCGCCCCGACCCCGGTGCCCACGGTCACATAGGCAAGCCGCCGCGGCCGGGGCTCGGGCCCCAGGGCCTGCTCGGCCACCGCGGCTGCCTCCACGTCAGTCTGAATGTCGGCGGGCACGCCCAGCGCCTCCCACAGCCGGCTCAAGATCGGGGCACCCGACCATCCCGGCTTGGGCGTGTCCGCAATCGACCCGTAGCCGGGTGAATCGGGATCGAGGTCGAGCGGCCCGAACGAAGCGACCCCTAGCGCGGCCACCGGCTGGGCACGGCCAAGGAACTCTGCGACAGCCATCAGCGTCGTGTTCGGGTCGGTCGTCGGGACCTGGACCGAGTCGACTACGGCCATGTCCGCATCGACTACGGCGACCCGGAACTTCGTTCCTCCCGCCTCGATTGCGCCCAGCAGTGGCGTCACTGTTCGATTGCCCTCCGCGGTGCTGCCTGGTCTGGCGATCGTTCCTCGAGTTAGTGGTTGAGCAGCGTTCTCACGACCTCGCCCACCTGCCAGCTGATGTCAGGGGCGATCGCGCCCAGTCTGTGCAGCAGGCGTCTTGTGTTCACGGAGCGGAGAAGCTCGCACTGGACGTAGCTGGTGCGATGCAGACCGGTCTGGGTGGTGGCTGGTACTTCGATGTGCAGCGAAAGCGCGCGATGCGTTGTGGTGAGGGGCGCGACGATGGCAAGGGGGAAGCCGGAGCCGAACGTATCGGGCGGACCCAGCACGAGCGCCGGCCGACGGGACGCAGGCTCACCGGCGTATGGCTCGCCGAAGTCGATGAGCCACAGTTCGTCAATCGATGCCATCGGGTACGTGCGACGACTCGGCCTCGGCCAGGTAGTCGGCCCAGGCGTCGGGATCGCTCCGCAGGTCGGCGAACTCCTCTTGCACTCGCAAGCCGAACCGCAGACGCCGAAGCGCCTCGGCGGCTTGGCGAACCGTGTCGGTGAGCGTGTCGCCGGTCTCCCTGCTCATCTCGACGAGGCGAGCGTGCGTATCTCGGTCCACTCGGACCGTGGTTGTGGCCATGCGGTCAAGGCTACAAGAATGTCTACAGCTTGTCTACAGGATTGACCTGAGCAGAGGCTTTGGACGGGCCCTTGGCGCTAGGCCGAAGTCAGTCATCGCGCGGCAGCATCAGCTCGGAAGGTCAGTGGAAGATCACACCGAGTGGTGGGGCGCGGAAGGTGCCCCAGCATTCGATGGTTCCGTTGATGCGGATGGCGCAGGAGTGGTTGATGGCGGTTGAGACGGCGGTGAACTGCCCATCGGGAGCGTCGAGGAGTCCTGCGTAGTCGAGGCCCCAGCACTCGAGTGCACCGTTGTTGCGCAGGGCGCAGGAGTGGTTGATGGCGGTTGAGACGGCGGTGAACTGCCCATCGGGAGCGTCGAGGAGTCCTGCGTAGTCGAGGCCCCAGCACTCGAGTGCACCGTTGTTGCGCAGGGCGCAGGAGTGGTTGATGGCGGTTGAGACGGCGGTGAACTGCCCATCGGGAGCGTCGAGGAGTCCTGCGTAGTCCGCGCCCCAGCACTCGAGTGCGCCGTTGTTGCGCAGGGCGCAGGAGTGGTTGATGGCGGTTGAGACGGCGGTGAACTGCCCATCGGGAGCGTCGAGGAGTCCTGCGTAGTCGAGGCCCCAGCACTCGAGTGCACCGTTGTTGCGCAGGGCGCAGGAGTGGTTGATGGCGGTTGAGACGGCGGTGAACTGCCCATCGGGAGCGTCGAGGAGTCCTGCGTAGTCGAGGCCCCAGCACTCGAGTGCACCGTTGTTGCGCAGGGCGCAGGAGTGGTTGATGGCGGTTGAGACGGCGGTGAACTGCCCATCGGGAGCGTCGAGGAGTCCTGCGTAGTCCGCGCCCCAGCACTTGAGTGCGCCGTTGTTGCGCACACCGCACGCATGGTTGTCTGCCGCCGACACCGCTGTGAACTGCCCTTCAGGCGTGTTCGGACGAGGGCCTCCGTAGTGGTGCCAGCACTCCGCGGCACCGCCGGTATGCAGCCCGCACAACAGTCCCTCACCGACCGAGACGGAGCGGAACGGCCCGCTTGCTCCCGGCGCGTCTAGACCTACGTGAGCTTGAAGTTCAGGCCAGCAATGGAGCGCGCCATAAGTGCTCAGTCCACACAGCCGGCTGCTCTGAGCGCCGCTGTCAGTGGAAATGGCGGTGAAGCGAACGTCCGGCGCGCCCTCGCCGATGAGCGGTCCGGCTTGCGTGAGGGATTCCACGGGCGGGACGAGTCCCCAGCATTCGACGGTGCCGTCGCTACGGAGTCCGCAGGAGAGGCCGTTGCCCGCAGCGACGTCGATGAAGTGTCCGTCGGGTGCGTCGGCCTGGCCGTGGGCGTTCGTGCCCCAGCATCGGACGGCTGCGTCGGTGCGGAGTCCGCATGAGTGGTCCCCGGCGGCAGAGACGGAGACGAAGCGCCCATCGGGCGCGTCGGCCTGACCGCTTTGGTTGTCGCCCCAGCATTGAACAGTGCCACCGCTGCGCAGCACGCAGGAGTGTCCACCGCCGGTTGCGACCGCCGCGAAGTGGCCCCCTGGCGGCGTGAGCGACTGGGCCTTTGCGCCGCCCCAGCACTGGACATCTCCATCGGCACGCAGGGCGCAGGTGTGGCTCTCGCCGGCCGACAGCGCCACGTACTGTCTGTCGGGGGCGTCGAGCAGCCCCTCGAAGTCCAGTCCCCAGCAGGCGATTGCACCGCCGGCACGGAGCCCGCAGGTGTGCTCCTTGCTCGCAGCGAGGGCGGTGAAGTAGCCATCGGGAGCGTCGGCCTGGCCACTGTCGTTGACACCCCAGCATGCGACGGAGCCGTCGGCACGCAGTGCGCAGGTGTGCTGATAGCCGGTGGCTACTGCCGTGAACGGTTCTCGGCCAGGGGGCACCGATGGCTGCGATCCGGTGCCGGCCTCGCTTCCTGCTCCGCTCGCGCTGGCTTCCGGCAGCGCGTCGTGGCTCTCGACGCGGGATGGCACCGGTGCCCCCGCCTCGCGGCCGGAGCACGCCGCGATCGCGACCATGAGCACACTCAGGATGCACGCGATCGGCGTGTTCATCAGTGGAAGGTCACCTCGGGCGGGGTGGGCGGATGGGGCTCCAGCACTCGATGGTGCCGGTCATGCGGATGGCGCACGCGTGGTCGGCACCGATGGTGATACCCGTGAAGTGGCCCGTGGGGGGGGGGGGGGGGGGGGGGGGGGGGGGAGTCTCCAGCGCGGCACCGGACCGGCCCCAGCACTCGATGGTGCTGTCGAAGCGCAAACCGCACGAGAAGCCGCCACCGGCTGCGACGGATATGAAGCGGCCCGTGGGTGCGTCGATCTGGCCCGTGTCGTTGTACCCCCAGCATGCGATGGTGCTGTCTACGCGCAGACCGCAGTTGTGGTGCGAGCCACCGTCGAGTGCGTGGAATCGCCCGTCGGGCGCATCGGTCTGGCCGAATTCGTTGTTCCCCCAGCATTCGATGGTTCCGTCAGCGCGCAAGCCGCAGGCATGTCGTAATCCAGAGTCGATGGTCTCGAATCTCCCCGCGGGCGGGCTTGTCTGCCCGCTGTAGTTGTCGCCCCAGCATGCGACGGTGCCGTCGGCGCGTATGCCGCAGGAATGGCCGCCGACTGTGATCGCTCTGAACTGCCCGTCGGGAGCGTCGATCTGCCCGCTGTAGTTGTCGCCCCAGCATGCGACGGTGCCGTCGGTGCTCAGGGCACAGGAATGGAATGCCCCGATCGCCAGGGAGCTGAAGCGTCCATCAGGTGGGCTGAACTGACTCGTCTCGTCGTCACCCCAGCATTCGATGCTGCCGTTGGGTCGCAGGCCGCACGTGTGAGCCCGGTCAGCTCCGATAGAGGTGAACTGTCCGTCTGGCGCGTCGGTCTGGCCGCTGTGGTTATCGCCCCAGCATTGGATGGTGTCGTCGACGCGAATTCCGCATGAGTGGCTGTTACCGACGGCGACCGAGCGGAATCGACCCTCGGGAGAGACCAGGTCAAAGCCAAGACCCCCGCCCCAGCACTCGACGGTGCCGTCAATGTTGAGTCCGCAGGTGTTCCAATCGCCAACTGCCACTGAAACGAATCGGCCTTCAGGAACCGTCATCGGCCTTGAGTACTCAAGACCCCAGCATTGGATCGTGCCGTCGGTGCGCAGTCCGCAGGAATGGTAGTTGCCGGCAGCTACGGCATAGAACGCTCCGTCGGGTGCCGCCGTCTCACCAGTGCCGCCGTCTCACCAGTGCCGCCGTCTCACCAGTGCCGCCGTCTCACCAGTGCCGCCGTCTCACCAGTGCCGCCGTCTCACCAGTGCCGCCGTAGCCCCAGCATTCGATGGTCTGATCGGGCCGCAGGCCGCAGGCATGATCCGTTCCGGCGGATATGGAGATGTACTGGCCGGAGATGTTGGTTTGGCCACCCTCGCCCGCTCCCCAGCATACGATCTCGAAGTCGAGACGCAGGGCGCATGAGTGGCGGCCACCCACGGCCACTTCAATGAACTGCCCTTCAGGCCCAGGATTCCGTAGGAGCCTGCCCCAGCAGTGCAGCTCCAACGCTGTGCTGATGGCGCAAGTCCGGTCGCTGCCGGCGGAGAGAGCGACGAACTCTCCGCTGGGATGGTCCAACTGGCCCGCCGACGCCGCGCCCCAGCACTCGATGCTCCGGTCGGTCCCCAGCGCGCACGAGTGCCCCCCGCCGACCGTGACCGCGAAGTACCGACCGTCGGGGTTGGGGTCGGCCTGTCCGGCGCCGCTCCAGCCCCAACAGTCGAGGGTCCCGTCGGTGCGTAACGCGCAGGAGTGTCAGCCGGAGGTATCGACCGCCGCGTACGGACCGCCGGTGGGCAGCAGCACGGGTCGTAGAGATTCGACCGCAGAGTCGTCCATTAGCCTGTTCGAGGGGCTTTCATCAGACGTTGCGGCTTCGTCCGGTCCCGGGTGGAGTGTCACGTCTTGTGGCGGGGCGCGGAACGTGCCCCAGCATTCGATGGAGCTGTCGGCGCGGATAGCGCAGGCGTGGGCCGTGCTGGCCGAGACCGCGGTGAAGCGCCCGTCGGGGGCGTTGAGGAGTCCGCCGTAGTCAAGGCCCCAGCACTCCAGAGCGCCGTCATTGCGGATGGCGCAGGAGTAGTAGTCGGACACCGAGACTGCGGTGAATTGTCCGTCGGGGGCGTTGAGGAGTCCGCCGTAGTCGAGGCCCCAGCACTCAACGGCGCCGTCGCTGCGGATGGCGCAGGAGTGGCTGGCTCCTACCGACACGTCGCGGAAGCGTCCGCCCGGCGGGTCGTCCCACAGGCCTGCCCTCGGGCCCCAGCATTGAAGCGTCTCGTCGGTGCGCAGCCCGCACGAGTGGCCGTTGCCGACTGCCAGGAGCGTGAAGGACTCAATAATGCCGGTCGCGCCGAGGATGCCTGGCGTGACGGCTTGATCGTTGTTCCAGCAGAGGGCCGTGTCGTCGAGGCGCAGGACACAGACCCGGGCGCCTCCTGCGTAGATTCCGCGGAATGCGCCTGCAGACGACGCATTGGATCCCGCGATTCGCCCGGCCACGCGTTCGAGAACCTCTTGGAGTTGGTTCGCGGCAAATGAAACACCCGCGCCCCAGCACTGGACGCTGCCCCTGGAAGTGAGCCCACACGAGAAGCCAGCGCCGGCCGCGATCACGGTGAACCGACCGTCGGGGACGTCGGTCTGGCCGTCGTTGTTGGCGCCCCAGCATTCGACACCGCCCCTGGCTCGGATTGCGCAGCTGTGGTCGTTGCCTGTGGTCAGAGCGGTGAACTGGCCGCTGGGCGGGTCGATCCGGGAGGCGAAGCGCCGGCCCCAGCATTCGATGGTGCCGTCGGCGAGCACCCCGCAGGTGTGATCCCAGCCGGCGGACACCGAGACGAACGGGCCAGGGGGCGTATCAGTCTGGCCCCAGTAGTCGGCCCCCCAGCATTCGACGCTGCCGCCGTGGCGCACTGCGCAGGCATGGCGTCCGCCGGTGGCCACTGCGCCGAAGGCACCGGCCGGAGGGTTCTGGCCGGCCTCGTAGGACGGCCGCCAGCATTCGATGCCGCCGTCGGGCCGAAGACCGCACCAAGTTTCGCTGCCCTCCCAAACCGACAGGAAACCGCGCGCCGACAAGGGCCGGCCCCAGCATTCGACGGCCCCGTCGGGGCGAACTCCGCACGAGTGGTCGCCAGCCGCCGACAGCGACACGAACCTACCTTCGGGGGCGTTGGTCTGGCCCCGGTGGTTGTCACCCCAGCATCGGACGGCGCCGTTGTCGCGCAGTACGCAGGCGTGGCCGCTACCGGTGGCCACCGCCGCGAAGTGACCGCCGGGCGGGAGCAGCACCTCAGGTTTGCCGACGCCCCAACATTGGATGTCCCCGTCGATGCGCAGCGCACAGGAGTGGGTGTCGCCGACCGAGACCTCCACGAACTCACCGCTGGGAGCGTCCAGGCGCCCTCCATAGTCCAGACCCCAGCACTCGATGGTGGCGTCGGGTCTCAGACCGCAGGTGTGGTCCCGGCCGGCCGACAGGGCGGTGAAGCGTCCGTCGGGAGCGTCGGATTTCTCGGCGTCGTTGGCGCCCCAGCAAGTGACACTGCCGTCGGTGCGCAAGGCGCAGGTGTGCTCGCGCCCGGCCGTCATGGCGATGAACGGCCCGTCTCCGACGATGGTCAGAGCCCCGGCAGCCGGCTCCGGGCCACCGGTGTCGCCGTCCTCAGCCTCGGCACCGTCGGGCGGGTCAGCTTCGGTGGGAACCTCCGGCTGGTTGTCCGGCGCGGATGTCTGTTCGCCTGAACAGGCTGTGGCCACGAGCACGATGATCGCTCCGAGGCCGCATGCTGCTCTGCGCAGCCCCATGGCTGGACCGTAGCCCGCCGCACGGGATCGCCGGGCAGCTAGATGAGTAGTGCCTGTGGCGGGGATCGCGCCGCGGCTGTCGGACGCGGAGTTGGTGACCTTGGCGGTGCTGCGGGCGCTGTGGGGCCTCGGCTCGGAGGCCCGCTTCATCCGCTGGGCCACAGCGCATCTCGGCCCGTGGTTCCGGTACCTGCCCCGGCGGCCGGGCCACGACAAGCGGCTGCGCCGCAGCGGCGAGCTGATGCGCCATGTGATGTCGGCTCTGGCGCGGGACTGCCCGTCATATCACGACGGCGTGTGGCTCGTGGACTCCACCCCGGTGGAATGCGGCCGCAGCCCGGAGACCGCCAAGCGCTCATCTAGGGCCGGGCTAGGCGTCTGGGATCACCGAGATGCTGGAGAAGCACATCTCGTCCACGGTGCCCTCGTTCCAGGTGATGTAGCGGGGCTCGGGCATGTACTGCAGAGTGCGGTCCCACCAGCACTCGAATCGCACGAGGTCGCCCCGCTCGATGCGGATGTCCTCCACCGGCTCGTAGTTGAGCTGCCACTCGAAGTCCCACACTCCGATGTCGAGCAGGATCCGTTCCTCGGGCGTGTCGGGGTGCAGCGTCATGCGGTAGGCCGCGCCGAACTCGTGCATGTGGCCGAGCACGGTGTGGATGGTACCGGTGTCGCTGGCGGGCAGGTCGCAGGAGCTGTAGCCGATACTGCCATTGAGATCGTCGTATTCGTCGACGGTGCCCCCGCATTGCTGCAAGAGCAGGTCGGGGATGAACCGGGCGAAGTCGTCGTACTTCTCGGTGATCTCGTCGAGCACGTTGGACCGCACGCACAGGTTGACGTAGCCGTCGATGGTGGCGACCCGATCGGCCGCGACCGCGGCCTCCTCGGGTGTGCACGGCACCTCGGCCGGGGTGAGGTAGCTGTTGCCGGTGATGTGGGTCATGCCCGCGGCCACCTCCTCGGACGTGGCGGTGTCGAGGATGATCCAGGAGCCGTCGGCCGGGGTGTCGTGGTCGTAGTGGTAGTGGATCTGGTTGACGATCATGTCGCCGGGCCCGAGGTAGAGACCATACCCGTTGGGGTAGATGGTGGGCGACTGGCCCGGCGCCCAGCCCTGGATCGAGTACACCCCGTCGCTGTACAGACCGGACAGCCCGAAGCACGTCCAGCCCGGCTCGTCGGAGAGGTCCTCGGCCGCCTCGATCTGGTCCTCGGCCGCGATCCTGGCCGCGACCTCCGCGGCTGCCGCGGCCGGAACCCGGTAGATGATGGCGTGGTGCACGACGGACACCTGGTCGGGCCGGAACTCGAAGCCCTTGACCCAGTTGCCGTCGCCTTCGGGGTCGGCCACCTCGTGCACCTGGCAGCGATAGTCGTCCTTCTTGACCGGCCGGCCGTCTGAGCGCGAGTAGCCGGCGTACAGACCGTCGCGGGGGCCGATCTTCTGGTCCTCCTCCACGGGGAGGATGGCCTGGACACGGGGCGTCAGCGGCGTGTCGGGCCGGACGTCGAGACCGCCGCCGGCGTCGGCCCAAGTCTTGATGGCCGCCTGCTCGGAGTCGCTGAGCGACCAGTCGTGCGCGAACTGGGGACTCAAGTCCGAGGGCAGCCACGGCGGCATGAAGTTGATCCCGGTGACGAAGGCGATGTCGTCGGCTATGGCGGCCGCGTCGCCGGCGGTGTCGAGGGCGAGGGTGCTCCAGCCCGGCCCGTTCGAGGTGTGGCAGCTCACGCACCGCGACTCCAGGATGGGCTGCACGGTGGCCGCGAACTGGCCGGTTGCGATCTCAGCGGCCGGGATCTCGCGGCGCAGGTCGTCGGTCGGTTCCGAGGCGAGGTCCACGCGGTCGGCGAGCAGTTCGAACACGAGGATCACTTCGTCGGAGGTGTGGACCAGGCGGGCGATGTTGATGGGACCGACGTCGTAGTGGCTGGAGAGCACGGTCGCCGACATCGCGGCGGTGAGGCCGTCTGGCGTGACGGTGACGGTGCCGGTGAATGTCTCGGTGCGGGTGGTCTCCTTGACGGTCAGCTCGCCGGTGACGGCGATCTCGTACACGCTCCCGTCGGCGAACTCCGCGTCGAGCCCTTCGATCACCGAGGGCCTGAAGCGCACGAAGGGCCAGTGGCTCGACTCCAGGAAGTCATGCCGGATGCGCTTGTCCCGCAGGGCGGAGTCCGACTGGAACATCTCGACGTTCACCACGATCTCCCCGACCCGGCTGGCGGCGAGATCGACGAGGTTGACCGCGATCTCGCCGGCCATGACGGTCGTGGTGCCCACCGTGGTCCGCGACAGCCCGCCCAAGCGCTCCTCGATGTGGTAGCTGGCCCGCGAGCCGCCCCCGGGCACGATGCGGTACAACCGCTCGGTCTCGACGTCGAAGTCCTCGGGATCGGTGACGTCCACCACTGAGGGAGCGACCACCTCGCCGCCGGTCACAGGCTCTGAGCGGTCCAACTCCCCGTCGACCACATCGACGGCGGTCTCGACGGTCCAGAGCCACTGGTCCCGCGTCCAGAACGCGGCCGTGCCCAGTACCAGCACGGCCAGGATCGCAATGCGGCCAAGATCGAGTCTTCGCCATCGCGACACGATTCAGTATGCCCCCGTCCTGCCCAGCGCCGACGAGGACGATCAGCCGGTGTAGGTCACCCCCTCGGGCGGTGGCCGCAACCTTCCCCAGCACTCGACCGTGCCGTCGTCGCGCAGCCCGCAGGTGTAGAACACGCCCCCCTCTATTGCTGTGAATTGTCCCTGCGGAGCGGTCGTGTCGCCTCCCCAGCATTCGACGGCTCCGTCGATGCGGATGGCACAGGTGTTTTCACCGCGGGCTGTTACCGCGACGAACTGCCCTGCGGGGGCGTCGAGCTGCCCGCGGGAGTTGGACCCCCAGCACTCGACGGCGCCGTCGGGGCGCAGACCGCATGAGTGGCTGTCACCGGCCGCGACGGAACTGAAGGGTCCGCTCGGGGGATTGAGCCTGTTGGCGACCGGGTTGCCCCAGCACTCGACCGTGCCGGTGGCGCGGATCGCGCAGGAGTGTGTGCTACCCGCGGCTACGGCTGTGAACGGGCCGGATGGCGCGTCGGTCTGTCCGTGGGAGCTCGAGCCCCAGCATTCGACGGTGCCCTCGGTTCGGATCCCGCAGACGTGGCCGCCGCCTGCGTTGGCTGCGACGAACTGCCCGTCGGGGGCGTCGAGCACTCGATAGCGGTTGTATCCCCAGCACTCGATGGTCTCGTCGGCATGCAGGCCGCAGGCGAAGTATCTGCCCGTCGTGACGCTGTTGAACTGCCCGCCCGGTGCTTCGCTCTGCCCGACCAGGTCGGATCCCCAGCAATCGATCGACCCGTCGTCGAGCAGTCCGCATGTGTGGCTGTTGTCAGCCGCTAGCGACACGAACCGCCCGTCGGGTGGGTCGGCCCCGGCTGCGAAGCGCCTGCCCCAGCAACGGATGGACCCGTCGGCGGCCAACCCGCAGCTGTGATCGGCGCCGGTGGCCAGTGTCTGGAAGGGCCCGCTCGGCGGTGTCGCCGCACCGTGGGCGTTGGAGCCCCAGCATTCGGCTGATCCGTCGACGCGAACGGCGCACGAGTGGTCTACTCCCGCGGTGAGCGCGGTGAAGTTCCCGCCGGGTGCCGACGTCTTGCCCAGGAAGTCGGAACCCCAGCACTCGAGGGTGCCGTCGGTGTGCACGCCGCAGGTGTGGTCGGCCCCCGCTGCGATGGCGCTGAAGCGTCCCGCGGGCCTGTCGGCCTGGCCGGCTTCATTGGTGCCCCAGCACTGCACCGTGCCGCCGTCGCGCAGGATGCAGGTGTGGTTGCGCCCGGCGGCCACGGCCGCGAAGTGCCCCCCGGGCGGCGTCACCAGCTCGGCGTTGGAGCCTCCCCAGCATTCGACGTCTCCGTCGTCGCGCAGCGCGCACGCGTGGCTGCCGCCGGCTGACACGGCGATGAAGTCACCGCCGGGCGGGTCGGTCACCCCCACGAAGTCCGCGCCCCAGCACACGAGGGTGCCGTCGATCCTGATGGCGCAGTTGTGCTGGTCACCGGCCGCAATGGCCTTGAACCGGCCTGCGGGTGCATCCAGCAGCCCGCTATGGTCGACGCCCCAGCACGCGATGGTTCCGTCGGCCCCGATCGCGCAGGTGTGCCAGAACCCCGCCGACACAGCAATGAACGCTCCGTCGGCCAGCGCTGGCACCGTCTCTGGGGACGAGTCCGGGCTAGGTGGGTCGGAGGCCTGAACCACGGTGCCTTCGGTGGGGTCGTCGCCCGTCGTGGAGCCGTTTGGGGGCGAGCCGCCCGAGCACGCCGAAGCAGCTACAGCCAGAACAAGAACCAGACGCGCGACCCGATTCATGGTCATCTCAGCCCGAGAATAGAACACCGTCGGGCGGGGCCCGCATGGCTCCCCAGCACTCGATGGCGCCGTCGGCGCGTAGCCCGCAAGTGTGGCTGCCACCCGCGGCCACGGCGGTGAACTGCCCGCCGGGCGCGTCGAGGCGTCCCTTGGCGTCGTCCGAGCCCCAGCACTCCGCCGTCCCTTCGACGCGAAGCCCGCATGAATGAATGCTTCCCACCGACACGGATCTGAACTGCCCTTCAGGTGCGACCGTCCTCCCGTCGGAGTCCAATCCCCAGCATGCGACGGTGCCGTCGATCCGCAGAGCACACGCGTGAGTGCGCCCGGCTGAGATGGCGGTGAACTGCCCGTCGAGTGGATCCATGACGGGACGGTCCACGCCACTGGCTAGTTCGTCGCCCCAGCAGAAGATAGACCGTCAGCGCGCAGCCCGCAGGCGTAGTCGCTGCCTACGGATATGTCGCGCAAGGGTTCTCCGGGCCATCGGAGGACCATGCTTTGAACTCCGTGGAATTCCGCGGGCCAGCATATTGGCCAGCCCTCGACGATCAGCGCACAAGCATGGCTGGCGCCTGCAGCCACCGCGATGTGCTCTCCGTCGGGGATACTGTCGAACTGCCAGAACCCCTCCACCGACTGCAGGCCGTAGTCGGCGCCCCAGCACTCGACGGTGCCGTCGGGTCGAAGTCCGCAAGTTTGGTTGCCGCCCGCTGACATCGCGGCGAATGTTCCTCCAGGGCCGTTCATCTGCCCGGAGTAGTTGTTGCCCCAGCACTCGACGGTGCCCTCGATCCGCAGCCCGCAGGAGTGGCTTCGGCCCGTGGAGACAGCACTGAACTCTCCGCTTGGTGGCAGCACCTCCGCTCCGAGAGGCCTGCCCCAACACTCGATGGTGCCTTCGGTCCGTAGCCCGCACGAGTGCTCGGTGCTGGTGGCCACCGCCGCGAATCGCCCCTCCGGCGCGTGGACGTAGCCGACGTCGACGAACGGCCATTGTCCCCAGCACTGGACGGAGCCGTCCGTGAGCAGTCCGCAGAAGCTCTGGAGGCCGATGGACACGGCGCGGAATTCCCCTTCCGAGAGATCGTGCGGGACGATTGCCTCTTGCCCCCAGCATTCGAGCCTGGCGTCGGGTCGCAATCCGCAGGAGTTCCGGTCGCCCAGCGCGATCGAAGCGAACCGACCGCCCGGCGCGTCGGCCTGGCCCAGTTCGTTGGCGCCCCAGCATTGGACTGTGCCGCTGTTGCGCAGGGCGCAGGCATGCCGTCCGCTGGTGGCGACTGCGCTGAAATGTCCGCCGGGCGGGATCAGCGCGTCAGCATTCCGGCCGCCCCAGCATTGGATGTCGCCGTCGGCCCGCAATGCGCAACTGTGCCCGTGCCCGGCCGATAGCGCCCGTACTCGCCTTCGGGAGCGTCTAGCGTTCCGTGCTCGTCTTCGCCCCAGCACGCGATCGTGCCCTCGACGCGGATCGCACAGTTGTGGTTGCCGCCGGAAGCGATGGCGATGAAGCGACCCTTGAGGGCCTCACTCTGGCCGTACCGGTTGTCGCCCCAGCACACGATCGTGCCGTTGGCGCGGATAGCGCAGGCGTGGCCGCTGCCGGTGGCCATCGCCGTGAACGGCCCCTCAGCTGGCCGCGGCTCAGGCGACAGGTGAGTGGCGTCGGCTTGGGCCTCAGGCTCGCCGCCGGCTGGCTCTGATTCGTTGACGGTGGAACCGGAGCAGCCCGTGGCCGCCAGCGCGAGCACCAGGAGGGCCTCGACCACACGTCGCCTCAGCCGGTACGGATGGCAGCGCCTGTGACGGGGGTGGAGCACCGGTGTCCCCTCCGGTTGTGTCAGCGCCTGTGTCTAGTACATGATGAGGTCGGTTGGCACCAGGCGCTGTGCGACGGGATCCACTGCCAGGCACAGGCCTTCCAGGGTGTAGGCACCGAGCAGGGCGGTGTCGTCGTCTCCGAAGACCACCAGGTGACCGCGCTCTCGCCGTGTATGGTGGCCCGCGCCTCTCCGTAGTCCATCTCGATCCGCCGCCCGTCGGCCACCATGAACTTGCGTCTGCCCGTCGGCGCAACCCCCAGTTCGTGCAGCAGTCGAGCCGGCAGCGTGGTAACGGCGGCACCGCTATCGACGGTCGTCTCGATCTCGCGGGTCTCTCGGCCGACTGAACGCCCGGTCACTCCAGCGGGAACGGCAGCTGTAGCCACCAAGGGCGGTCGATGGGATCGACGCGGCTCACCCACTTGACCCACCAGAAGCCCCGGCGCCCCGGTGCCACCAGCCGAACGGGGGCGCCGTGGCCTCGGCGCAGCGGCTCGCCGCCGTAGCCGACGGCCAAGAAGAGGCTGGCCACGTCGCGAGCCGGAAAGAGGCGGCTGTACCCGGTGAGTGACGTGACTTCCAGGGTGGGCGCGTCCAGCGCGGGCATCAACTCGGCGAGCGGCACCGCGTCCCAGGACTGGCGGCTCCACCATCCTCCGGTGCAGTCGAGGTCGGCCTGCACCGGCCTGGCCTTGGCTTGCAAGGTCTCCAGACCCACACGCCCGCCCCCGACGACCAGATCCCAGCCCGAGGCCGGTACCTGAGGCGACCGGTCGTTGAGCCACATTGTCGTCGGCATCTCCGACGGCGTGAACGAGGCGGTCTCGTGGGATCCGGTGAAGCGCCGGTTGTTGCCGACGACCAGTTGCTGGATCCCGTAGACGGCGCTCGCGGCCGCGACGGCGACACCACCGCCGATCAACGTTCTGCGGTCGAGGTCCGCGATCCGGGGACGGCCCGGGCGGCTCACGATGTGCCACACCACCAGCGGGGCCAGCAGTGCGGCCAGAAGGACATGAGTCCACAGCGCCGTCCAGTAGCCCACCCCGTGCCACAGTCCGGTGGCGTGCAGGATCCCGAGGACGACTGTGGCTGCCACCAGCAGGCCTAGCAGGATTGACAGCCATCGGGTGACCCGGCGGCGGCGCAGCCCCGTCTTCACGGAGCCCTTGAGCTTGGCGGGGGCGAGGGCCAGAACGCTCAAGCCGGCCAGGGCATGAACGGTCGTCACCCAGCGGTCCCATCCGGTCCCGACCGCCCAGGACACCAGCCCGCTCACTGCGGCCACGGTGATCGCGACAGCCAGCAGCAGATCCACTCGACGAGCAGTGAGCAGCTTGGTGAATATCATGCTATGTTAATCCATATAGCTATTGCCTGATGGCCTCGACGGTTGAACATGCTAGACTCGGGAGAGGTATCACGATGGAAGCTGCGATCATCGGAGTCTTGGGCGCTGGCCTGTTGGGGTTGCTCGGCATCTTTCTGCAGGCGATCCGATCCGACCTTCGTGCCCTAGGCGAGCGCATGGACGCTCGCTTCGCTGCGAGCGAGACTCGACTCCTGACCCGCATACAGGAGGGAGAGGATCGTCTGCTGGCCCGCATACAGCCCGTAGAAGCGGATTTAGGCGAAGTGAAGGAGCGACTGGCCAGAATCGAGGCCACGCAGGCCGAGCACGGTCGCCTGCTCGCTCACATGATGGGCCACGGCGAGCGCATCGCCGCGCTTGAAGGCGCAGCGGCCGCCAGTTAGCAGGATCCCAGGACGGCATCGGCGATCCGGTCCTCGCAGGTGGCCTGGTCCCACCAGGAGAGTTGGAGCTGCTTGGCTCGGCGGAAGTAGAGCTGGATGTCGTATTCCACAGTGAAGCCGATCCCGCCGAACACCTGCTGGCACATGGCGGTGATGTCGCGGTAGGTCCGGCAGGCGAACAGCTTGGCCATGGGGGCCAGACGCTCAGTCGAGCGTCCCGTGCTGTGAGCCCACGCCGCTTCGCACACCAGCAGCCGGGCGCCGTCGAGGGTGGTGCGGGCGTCGGCCAGGTGGTGCGAGATGGCCTGGAACTCGGCCAGGGCCTTGTCGAACTGGCGCCTCGTCTTGGCGTACTCGACGGTTGTCTCCAGCGCGTACGCGGCACCGCCGACCGCTTGGGCCGCGGCCAGGATGGCGCCGGCGTGCATCGTCTGCTGCCACGCCGGCCAGCCCGCGCCTGCGGGTGCGTCGGGCACTCCCAGTCGGGCGGTGCCGGGCACGGGCACGCGGTCGAAGGTCACCAGGTACTGGGTGTCGGAGGAGATCGACAGCCGTTGCTCGATGCTCAGGCCCGAAGCGTCGGACGGGACCACGAACAGGTCGACGTCGACGTCGCCGTTCCCGGTGCGGGCCAGCACGACCAGCAGGTCGGCCGCCGCCGCGAACTGCACGTGCGCCTTCGTGCCGTCCAGCACGAAGCCGTCGCCGTCGGAGCGGGCGGCCAGCTGCACACCGCGGGGCTTGTAGCCCCCGCCCGGTTCCAGCCATCCCACGGTGGCGATGGTGTCGCCCGACGCGATCCCGCCGAGCAGTTCGTCCTGCTGGGCGGGCGTTCCGACCTCTGCGATCGTGCCGGCCGACAGCACGCAGCTCACGTAGTGGGGCAGCGGCGCCAGCGAGCGCCCGAGCTCCTCGTAGAGCACCACCCCGTCGATCAGGTTCATGCCCGAGCCGCCCGCGCTCTCGGGCACCATCAACCCGCACAGGCCGAGCTCTCCGAAGCGCTGCCACAGGTCGCGGGCGATGCCGTCGGGGTCGTCCTCCAGCTCCCGCACCCGTTCCAGCGGAGAGAACTCGGCGCACAGGCCCCGCACCATGTCGCGCAGCATGTCCTGCTCATGGGTGAAGTCCAGATCCAGCATCAACACCTCCCCAGAGGTCGAGCGGGCTGGGCGTAGAACGATGCGGATCTCGTGAGGCGCTGAGCGGGGCCGTGGTCCGAGCGGCCCGTGAGCGCCGCGAGCAGGAGCGGGAAACCCTGAGGTCGAGCGGGCTGGGCGTAGAACGATGCGGATCTCGTGAGGCGCTGAGCGGGGCCGTGGTCCGAGCGGCCCGTGAGCGCCGCGAGCAGGAGCGGGAAACCCTGAGGTCGAGCGGGCTGGGCGTAGAACGATGCGGATCTCGTGAGGCGCTGAGCGGGGCCGTGGTCCGAGCGGCCCGTGAGCGCCGCGAGCAGGAGCGGGAAACCCAGAGGCCGAGCGAGAAGCCGTGGGGCCATCACGGTCTCCAGTCCTCGCCCCGGCGCTGCCACGGATTGTCGTGGGCCGACGTCGGCAGGGCCACCCGGGCCGTTCCGGTGGAACAGATGCGGTCGTCGCCTCGCAACACCAGGTACAGCTCGGCCCAGCCGCAACCGGAGTCGTCGGTGGGCACGGACGTGACCGAGGCCGAGATGGTCATCGTGTCGCCGGGGAAGACCGGATCCTGCATGCGGAACGACACCCGTCCCAGGCGGCCCTTCGGCCCTGTCCAGTCGGTGACGGCCCGCTCGATCCAGGCGAGCTGGCTGGGCGTGTTCAGGAAGATGTCGCGGGTTCCGTTGCGCTCCGTGGCGAAGTGATGGTCGTGGTGCATGGGCCGCCAGTCGCGGCTGGCAAGGGCACCCAGCACGACAGTGGTGGCGGTCACGCCGTGGGTGAGTTCGGGCAGGGTGTCGCCCACGCTGACCTGGTCGTGGGCGGGGTCCGGCTTGGCCACGGGTCTGGGCTCGCCCGGCGTGGGTTGCGATGCCTGTTTCCTCGCTGCCTCCGCCTGCTCGGCTGGGGTGGCTTCGCCGCGGCGGTAGCCGAAGCCGGTGTAGGACTCGACGCCCACCAGTTCGCCGTGCTGATTGTGGTACTCGACGTCGATCACCCAGAAGCGGCCTGAGCCCAGCCTGGTGGTCTTGGGCCCGCTCACCGACTTGAGAACCTGGCGATGGCTGACCACGTCGCCGGGTCGCACCGGACTGTGGAAGACGATCGTGTTGTCGCTCATGATCGCCTCGGGCAACCCCAGCCGTTCCTTGAGATCGAAGTGGACCCTCAGGGCGACCTGTTCGGTGGCCGCTCCGGGTGCCCAGCGGTGGGGGCGCATCCACAGCGACAGTGTGCTGAGGGGCAGGATGCGCCCCTCGGTGAGCGCCGCGGCCACGGTGCCGTCCCAGTACAGCGGGTTGCCGTTCTCGGTGGCGGCCAAGGTGTTCCAGCCGTAGGCCAACTCGGCGGGGAAGCTCGCGGTGTCCGGGTACAGCGGGCGCCCGATCAGCCCGGCGATATCGGCGGGCAACTCGGCAGCCATCAGGGGGTCCCACTCGCCTCGGCCGATTGCGAATCGGCAGCATTATGCGCGTATGGCGTGCAAAACGTTGCCACTTTGAGGTCGGTGTGGAGACCCGTTGGGAACTGGCAGCGTCTTGTGCGTATGGCGTGCATAACTCTGCCAGTGTGGCCCGTCATGCGATCACTCCCGCGGCAGTCAGCGCCGCGACCCGGTCGTCGTCGTAGCCGGCTTCGGCCAGCAGCTCGGCGGTGTGGGTGGCGGCGAGGTCGGGCAGCTCGTAGGGAGAGCCGGTGGCCTCGGCCCCGGCCCAGACCGCGCCGATCTGCTCTAGGGGACCCGCCTGCGGATGCTCGGCCTTCACCACCACGCCCCGGGCCACGTACTGCTCGTCGCGCACCGCCTCGGAGACGCTGCTGATGGGAGCCACGCAGCAGTCGGCCGGACCGAGCCGCTGCACCCACTCGTCGCGGTCGGCTGCACCGAAGCGGGCCGCCAGCGCCGCTCGGATCTCGTCCTGGAGGGCGTCCTCGGTCTGGGCGTCGATGTAGCGGTCGAGGCCCAACTCCCGGCACAGGTTGGCCCAGAAGGCGGGCTCGATGGCAGCCACGGACAGGTACTTGCCGTCCGCGCAGGCATAGACTCCATAGCAGGCGTAGCGGCCGGTGAGGACGTAGTGGCCGGGGCCGGGCTCGGCACCGGTGGCCAGGTGCTCGTCGGCGTACAGCGCCATCATCCCGAGCGCGCCGTCGGCCACCGACACGTCGAGGTGCTCGCCGTGCCCGGTGCGCTCTCGGCGCAGCAGGGCGGCCACAACCGCCAGTGCGGCCTGCATCCCGCCCGCGGCGATGTCGGCCACCGTTGCTCCGGGCAGGGCCGGGGCGCCGCCGGCGTCGCGCCCGCTGCAATGCAGATAGCCCGACACGGCCAGGTAGTTGAGGTCGTGTCCGGCCCAGTCCCGCCGCGGCCCGGTCTGCCCGTAGCCGCTGGTAGAGCAGTAAACGGCGCCTTCGTTGACGGCTTGAACGGCGGAGTATCCGATGCCGAGGCGGTCGACCACGCCGGGACGGAAGCTCTCCACCACCACGTCGGCGCCCCGGGCCAAGTCGAGGAAGGCGCCGCGCCCGTCGTCGCTCTTGAGGTCGAGCAGGGCGCGCCTCATGCCCCGGTGGCCGCTGTAGGCGTAGGGGGGAGGCACGGTCGCGACGCCGGCTCGCCGAGGCACCGGACCCAGCTTCACCACTTCCGCGCCGTAGTCGGCCAGAAGCCGAGTGGCCCGCGCCCCAGGGCCGACCGAAGCCAGATCCAGAACCCTCACGCCCTCCAGCGCTCCCGAGCGGGTGACTGCGATCGCCTCCAGGGTCATCCGGCCACGCTCTCAGCCTGAATCCACCGACGCCGTGAGGGTCGGAGGGGTGTCGTGTCCACCAAGAAGGCTCCTCCTGACATGGGGAACGCTCCGAAATCTGTAGAGAAACGCGTCATATACGACTACAACCCGTGCAGATTTGGTGAGAGACGGTGAATCCACCGGTGGATTCAGGTCTAGAAGGTTGTGGGGAGGCCAGGTCTGGCGTCATGGGGCCACGCGCTTTAGAAGTTCTTGGGGAGGCCGAGGCCACGGCGGGCGATGATGTTCTTCTGGATCTCCGAGGAGCCCCCGCCGATGGTGTCGATCACCGTGAAGCGGTAGGTCGACTCTGAGCGGCCCGCCATCGGGGCGTCGGTGGTGTGCATCCGCAGCTGCGATCCTGGTCCGGCGATGTCCATGGACGCGTCGGCCAGGCGCTTCGACAGCTCGGTGGCGTAGAGCTTGTACTCCGAGGCGGCCACCGTCGGCGGCTGGAACCCCTCCCTGCCCTCGCGCACGGCCTGCTCGACCTTCACCGCCTCGGCCACGAACTTCAACCCGAGCACTCTGGCCACCTCGGCCTCGGTGTGCAGGTTGGCGAGCCGGGCCCGCACCCTGGGGTCCTCGCGCAGGGCCTCGCCATCGCGCTCGGCGTCTTGCACCCATTCGGTGAGCAGGTCGAGGCGCTGCTTGATGGGCGAGAAGGTAAACATGGTGAAGCGCTCGAGGTCGAGGGCCTGGCTGATGTAGCGGAACCCGTGATTCACCTCGCCCACCACGTAGTCGTCGGGCACGAAGACATTGTCGAGAAACACGGAGTTGGTGCGCTCGTCGCCCATGGTCCAGATGCCGTCGATGGTGATGCCGGGCTGGTCGAGCGGCACCAGCATGAGGGTTATGCCCATGTGCTTGTTGTCGGGGTCGGTGCGGGTCCCCAGCCAGTACCACTCGGCGAAGTGGGCCGACGTGGTCCAGGTCTTCTCGCCGTTGAGCAGCCAGCCCTCGGTGCCGTCTTCGGCGGTGTGCCGCTCGGCTCGCAGCCGCATGGAGGCGGCGTCGGATCCGGCGTCGGGCTCCGAGTAGCCCACCGCGAACTCGACGTCGTTCTCGAGGATCATGGGCAGGAACTCGGCCTTGAGCTTCTCGGAGCCGTGGGCGATGATCGTCTTGCCGACGATGCCGACGCCCTTGCCGATCTGGGGCCCGCCCCGGGCAGCCAGGGCCTCGTTCAGCAGGTACTCGTAGACACCCTCGCCCTCGCTGCCGCCGTACTCGGCCGGCCAGGTGATGCCCAGCCAACCCTTGCGGCCCATCTCCTTCATGAAGGCCCGGCGCTCGGGGGTGTCGACGAGCTGGGCCATGTTCTCCCTGCTCAGGTCGAACACGTCGGGATCCTCGTTGGCGTCGAGAAAGGCCTCCACGTCGGCCGCGAACGCCTGCTGCTCGTCGGAGAACTCAAAATCCATCGGCGGCTCCCCCAGAGGCCGAGCGGATAGCCCGCAGTTCACAAGGAATTCGCGAGGCGCTGAGCGAGGCCCCCGGGCCCGAGCGGCCCGTGAGCGCAGCGAAGAGGAGCGAGAAGGTGGACCGAGCGGCCCGTGAGCGCAGCGAACAAGAGCGGGAGATGAGATGCTCCATCGCGAGGACTGATCTCCTATCCGGCGCCGCCCCTTCAGCAGGCAGCGACAGCAGGCAGCGTACCTGCGGCCCGGTGGGCGCCGGGTTCAGATCACGCCGTCGGCCCGCAGCCCGGCCAGCTCGTCGTCGGCAGAGGCCTCGTCGGCGATGTCGCCGAGCTTCATGGGAGCACGGAGCCGGACCGTGCCGCCGCTAGTACAGGGAGCCGGAGCGAACGGCCGGCTCCTGGCCCCGGGCCCGGCGCAGCTCGTCCTCGAGCGCTCTCGCCAACGCCACGGTGTCGGAGGTGATCGTGATCATGCGGAAGCCCTGATCGATGCGGCGCTGGCATAGCTCCGACACGGTGTGGCACCCCGCGATCACGCCGTGACGCACACAGCCGGCCACGATGGTGGCCATGGCCTCGTCGAAGGCCGGTTTGCCGTCGTTGTTGCCCGGCCCCATGCCCAGGCTCACCGACAGGTCCGACGGTCCCACATAAACGGCGTCCACGCCAGGAACCGACAGGATGTCATCGAGGTTGGACACGGCCTCGGCCGTCTCGACCATCGGGATCACCGCCACGTCCGCGTTGGCGTTGGCGAAGTAGTCGGAGCCCTCCTGGCGCACGACCCGGGCGGGGCCGTAGCTGCGGCCGCCGTCGGGCGCGTACCGACAGGCCCGCACCGCGGCCTCGGCCTCGGCTCGGGTGTTGACCATGGGCACGATAATCCCCCGGGCGCCGGCGTCGAGGCTCTTGCCGATGATGCCCGGCTCGTTCCACGGCACCCGCACCACCGGGGTGGCCGAGCCCAGGTTGATGGCCTGGAGCATCTTCCACGAGTCGCTGTAGTCGACGAGGCCGTGCTGGGTGTCGACGCAGACGTAGTCAAGGTCGCAGCGGGCCACGATCTCCGCTGAGAAAGAGCTAGGGATGCCCAGCCAGCCGCCGAGGGCAGCCTCTCCTGCTGTCCAGCGGTCGCGCATGGGATTGGTTCGCATGGCGATTTCTTCTATCAGGTGTTTGCCTCTGTGTTGTGCCTCGGTGTTCGCATGGTTCTGCCCGCAGGCGTCCGTGGGGACCATTGCAGGCCGTGGCCGGCGCGGTCAGGATCGAACTTCCGGCAGTTGGCCACCATATATGTGGCAAAGTCGGGGGAAGTTCCGCAGATGGGGCCTCCATGGGCCGCAACAGGACGGGAAGGACCGATGGACTACGACACGATCACGGTCGGCGTCGAGGGTGCGGTGGGCACTCTGGCGCTCGACAATCCGGCCACGCTCAACCCGCTGTCGGTGGCGTGCCTGCGGGAGCTGGTCGACGCGGCCCGCTGGTTCGACGGCCACGAGGATGTGAAGGCGGTGATCGTGCGAGGCAACGGACGGGCCTTCACGGCGGGCGCGGACCTGGCCGCCTTCACCGGCGGGGGAGGGCCGGATCGCGCCGGGACCGACGCCGGACGGCTGATGGCCGAGGCGGTCACGGCCATGCAGGCGGTGACGGTCGCGGCCATACACGGGCACTGCGTGGGCGGGGGCGTGGTGCTGGCCGCGGCCTGCGACCTGCGGATCGCCGCAGAGGACGTGCGGTTCGTGATACCGGAGGTTGACCTGGGCATACCTCTTGCGTGGGGCGGAATCCCCCGACTGGTGCGCGAGGTCGGACCTGCGGCCACCCGCGACCTGGTGTTGACGTGCCGTCCCTTTGGCGCGGCCGAGGCCCAGGCGCTGGGCTTCGTCAACCGGGTCGTTCCGGCATCCGAGTTGGAGGATGCCGCGGCCGAGCTGGCCCGAGTGCTGGCCTCCAAGTCGGCCTACACGCTGCGGGCCACTCTGCGGGCCGTGGACGCGGCCGCTGAGGCGCTGGTGCCCACCGGCGGCGCTTGGAACGACGCCGACTCCTTGGCCGCGGCTAGGCGCGACCCCGAGTCGCGTGAGACAGCCCTCCGCTACCTGGAGTCGCTCGGCCGCTGAGCCTCGGACGCGGTGTCGCTTTCGCCGACCAGGACGGTCACGGACAGGGTCAACCCTCGAACGTCAGGCGTGGGCGTTGATTAGGTCCCACAGGGCGTCGACGTGGGTCTGCGTCGTCCAGGTAGAGCCGACCGAGATCCGGGCGTAGCGGCGTCCGTCGGCTTCAGAAGCGGTGATGTAGAACCGGCCGTCACCGTTGACTCGATCGGTCAGGGCGTCGGTGGCGGCGTTGCCGTTGACGTGGGCGAAGGACACCAGCGCGAAGGGCGTCGGCGCGATGGTCGTGAGCCTGGGATGGGCGTCGATCCGCAGGGCGATGTCGTGGGCCCAGCCGACATGGGTGCGGATCATCCGTCGCAGCCCCTCGGCGCCGAAGCAGCGCAATACGAACCACAGCTTCAGGGCCCGGAACGGACGGCCCAGAGGACCGTGCCAGTCCCGGTAGTCGATCACCTGTCCGGACTCCGAGGCCTCGTCGCGCAAGTAGGGAGGCAGCACGCTCAGGGCCTCGATCAGCGGCCGGCGGTCGGCCACCCACATCACCGAGCAGTCAAGGTTGGTGGCCATCCACTTGTGCGGGTTGAACGTGTAGCTGTCCACCAGCTCCAGCCCGTTCTGATGGTGGCGGAACTCTTCGCAGATCATGGCCGAGCCCGCGTAGGCGGCATCGGTGTGGTGCCACATCTGCTCGGCCCTAGCTATCTCGCCGAACGGCCGCACAGGGTCGACGCCGGTCGTGCCGGTCGTGCCCACCGCGGAGCACACGAAGGCCGGGGCGAGCCCGGTCCGGCGGTCCTCGGCGATGGCCGCCACCAGCGCTTCGGGTCGGGCCGCGAACTCGCGGTCGGTCCCCAGCAGCCTGACGTGTCCGAAGCCGGCCATGCGGGCGCCCTTCTCGATTGAGGAGTGGGCGTGGCTCGACGTGTAGGCGACCATGTCCTTGGGGCCTGCTCGAGTCCGCCCCAGACACTGCTCGCGAGCCACCACCAGCGCGGTGTGCGTCGACGCCGACGCGCCGGACTGCAGCACGCCGCCGCCCGCACCGGTCGTCTTCCACGCCTGGGGCACGCCGAGGAGGTCCACCAGCCAGTCGAGCACATGGGACTCGATCTCAGTGGCCGCCGGCGAGGTGGACCACAGCATGCCCTGGATCCCTATGCCAGCCGCGGCGAGCTCACCCAGAATGGATGGCGGCGACGACTGTGCGGGGAAGTAGGCAAACCATCCCGGGTGCTGCCAGTGGGTTAGCCCGGGAACCACCACCCGGTCCAGGTCGGCCAGCACCGCGTCGAAAGCCTCTGGATGCTCCGGGGCGCGCTCGGGCAGTTTGGCGCGCACCTCGCCCGGCTCGACGGGCTCGCGGACGGGCCTGGCCCCGAGTCCGCCGAGGTAGTCGGCCACCCAGTCGACTAGGGCGTGAGCGTTGCGCCGGAATGCTTCGAGGTCCAGCGCATCGGGCGTCAGATCGGGCTCCGGTCCCAGGGTCGGCTTGTCGTGCGGCTGGGCCAGTGAGATGGGTGCCTCGATCTGGTCTGGACGGGGCGTTTCTCGGCTGCGGGCTGCCATCAGCCGAATGGTAGCGGCGCGCGCCGATAACCTCCGATGGGCAAGCCGATCCGCTGGCCACAGCCGGCGTCGCGATCTGCCCACTGCGATCCCACCCCGGACTGAAGGAGACATCCGTGGCCACAACCGCATTCCGAGGCAACCCGGTTCCAACGAGCGGAGATCTGCCGCCGGTAGGCCAGGCTGCCCCAACCTACACCCTGACCGGAGGCGACCTCGGCGCCGTGTCGTCGGAGGGACTGCTCGGCGGCCGTGTCGTGCTGAACATCTTCCCGTCCATCGACACGCCCGTGTGTGCCCAGAGCGTGCGTACCTTCAACGAGCGAGCCGCGGGCCTCGACGACACCACCGTGGTGTGTGTGTCCGCTGACCTTCCCTTCGCGGCGGGCCGCTTCTGTGGCGCTGAGGGGATTGAGAACGTGACCACCGGCTCCACCTTTCGTAACTCCGAGTTCCTCGACGACTACGGCGTTGGCATCGCCGACGGCCCCCTCGCTGGCCTGTGTGCCCGAGCCGTCGTGGTCATCGGCGCCGACGGCACCGTGCTGCACACGGAGTTGGTCCCCGAGATCACCGACGAGCCCGACTACGACGAAGCCCTGGCCTCCCTGGACTGAGCTCTACTCCGGCCCGGAGTTCGGCGAGACCAGGGCGGTGACTTCGCGGCGGTAGGGGGTGTTGTCGGAGTCGTCGGAGGGGGCTTCGAGTTCCTCGGCGTAACGGCGGCCTTCCCACACCGCGGCGGCGATGGTGCCGGGGGCTAGGGCGTCGCCGACGGCCCGGACGCTGCGCAGGCCGCGGTCAGGCCATTCATCGCGCCGGGACATCAGTTTCTGGGCAAGCCCGTCGCTCGGCAGGCGAGCAGTGACCAGCACCGCGGTTTCGGCGTAGATCCGGTCCTCGCGCCCGGTGAAGGCGGACTCGGTTCGCACCCCGTCGTCGAGGACGGCCGAGACCGCGGTCGAGGTGCGCAACTCGACTCCCGCCTCGATGAGCCGGGCCTGGATGCGATGCTGCTCCATGGTGTTGACCGTCCAGGCCGACACCAGCGGCTCCGGCGTGACTAGAACCACCTCGTAGCCCTCGGTTCGCAGCAGCTCGGCCAGCACGCCGCCCATGTAATAGTGGTCGTCGTCGTAGATGGCCACCCGGCCGCCCTCCGGGCGTGCGCCGGCCAGGATGTCGTCGGGTGTGAGCACCGGCATGGCTCCGACGGGCATGGCACCGGAGCGGGTGTGCCAGCGCCCCACGCCGTCGCGCCGCCACGCCGATCCGGTGGCCACTGCAATGTGGTCGAAACCGTAGGACAGGGCCTCCTCGGCGGTCATTTCGCTCTCCAGGTAGTGCTCGACATTGTCGAGCCGCGAGATCTGGCCCAGGCGGTAGTCGGCGACCCGGATCCACTCGGCCAGCCCCGGCAGCCGGGCCTCGGCCGCCACCCGGCCGCCGAGCGTGCGCGACCTCTCGGCCAGTACTACGTCGTAGCCTCGCTTGCCCAGGGCCATGGCCGCCTCCAGGCCGGCCGGGCCGGCACCCGCCACCAGCACCCGCTCGTCGGCAGGCCGGGCCCGGTACCGCTCGGGGTGCCAGCTGCGCCGCCACTCCTCGCCCATCGACGGGTTCTGGGTGCAGCGGATCGGCGACATGGTGAAGTCGCCCGACACGCAGATGTTGCAGCCGATGCACTCGCGGATGTCCTCAAGGCGGCCCTCCTCGATCTTGCGGGGCAGGTACGGATCGGCGATCGAGGGCCGGGCCGCGCCGATGAAGTCCAGGATCTGTTGGCGGATCATCCGGACCATGGTGTCGGGCGACGTCAAGCGGCCGACCCCGACGACCGGCTTGGAGGTGAGAGCCTTGAGGCCCCTCACCCACTGCTCCTCGTGGGCCTCGGCGCTGAAGCGCGATGTGACGCTGTCGTCCTCCCAGGTGCCGGGCACGAAGTCCCAGAGGTCGGGGATCTCGCCCAGCTCACCGATCACGGTCTCTATCTCGGAGCGGTCGATGCCGTCGCGGTACATCGTCTCGTCCACCGTGACCCGGCAGGCCACCGCGGCCCGACCGTCCACCTCCTCGACAGCGTCCTCCAGCAACTCTCTCAGCAGCCGCATCCGGTTGTGGAGGCTGCCGCCGTATTCGTCGCTGCGGTGGTTGTAGCGGCGCGACAGGAAATGATGGGCCGCGCCGAGGGAGTGGCCCGAGTAGACGTAGACCAAGTCGAATCCGGCCCGCAGCGACCGGTCCACGGCCTGGCGGTGCCAGCGCCGCAGGTTGACGATGTCGCGCTTGGTCATCGCCCTGGCCTGCACCGGATGGGTGGACCCGGAGATCACCGGCAGAGCCGACGGCGCCTGGGGGGCGACACGCGAGTGCAGGTTGGAGCCGTCGAGGCCGTTGTAGGCCAACTCGATGCCGGCCATCGCGCCATGGTCGTGGACCCGCTCGGCCATGCGGGCCAGCGCCGGGATGTCGCAGTCGTCCCAGATCCGGGCCTCGATGTAGGGGGTGACCTCCGAGGTGTAGTGGATCTCGGCCTCCTCGGTGCAGACCACCGCCCAGCCGCCCTCGGCCTTGACCGCCCGCATCTCAGCCAGAGCACTGGGATCGCGATAGCCCATCCCGTTGCAGTGGGGGACCTGGAAGAACCGGTTCTTGGCCGTCAGCGGACCGATCCGCACCGGCTCGAACAGCACGTCGTACTTCGGGTCCCGCATGGCGGTCACAAGGCCGAGTCGAGCAGTTCGGCGCAACGGGCCAGCGAGTAGTCGATGAACTGCCGGGCCCCAGCGTCGTCGTAGTGCTGCTTGTCGCCCATTGCTCCGGCGGTGTGGCGCACCCGCACGCCCTCGATGATGCAAGCCACTCGCCAGAACTGCAGCGCCACGTACCAGTCGAGGCGCGACAGGTCGCGCTCGGAGTGCCGGCCGTAGCGTTCGAGCACGTCGTCGGCGGTACCGAAGCCCTTCACGGTGGTGGGCATGTCGGCCAGCCGGCCCTTGCCTGCCTGCGAGTCGCCCCACCACGTGACCAGGCCGGCCACGTCGATCAGCACGTCGCCGAGGGTGCACAGCTCCCAGTCGAGCACCGCGGCCACGGAGCCGTCGGCGGCCATGATGCAGTTGTCGAGGCGGTAGTCGCCGTGCACAATCCCTGCTCCCTGCTGATCGGGGATCGACGCCACGAGCCGGTCGTGAAGCTCGCGCACCAGGGGCAGGTCCCGGTCTGAGCCCTCGTCCACCTGGCGCTGCCAGCGCCGCAGTTGGCGGGCGCAGTAGCCCTCCCGGCGGCCGAGATCGCCCAGCCCCGCCTGGTCGGGGTCCAGCGAGTGCAGGTCCGCAAGGGTGTCGACTATCGAGCGAGCCATAACGGGGCGCACCGCCTCGTCCACCGCCGACGCGTCGGCGCGGTCGAACACCACCGAGCCCTCGACGTAGTCCATCAAGTAGAAGTCGGCGCCGTTGACGGCTGTGTCGGTACACAGCCCCAGCGCGGGCGGCACCGGCACCGGCGTGGGCGCCAGGGCCGAGATCACCCGATGCTCTCGGGTCATGTCGTGAGCGCTGGCCAGAACGTGGCCGGTGGGTGGGCGCCTGAGCACAACCCGACGGCCGGCGGCGTCGGTCACGACGAAGGTGAGGTTGGAGGCGCCCCCCGCGATCGGGTCGAAGCTAAGCGGAGGGACCACTCCCACCTCAGCGGCCAGCCACGCCGTCACCGGCTCCGGATCGATTCCCTTGGGCGCTCTGACCACGGCGCTAGCGTCGCCGGGCCGCACCTCGATTGCAAACGGCAGCAGGGCCGGGCGGCATCCGTCACACCGTTAAGGGAGGTCACCAATGAGAGTGGGCTTCATCGGATTGGGCAACGTGGGATCGAAGCTGGCGGGGAGCTTGCTGCGCAACGGCTTCGATCTGGTCGTGCGGGACCTGGACCGCTCGGCGGCGGCCGCGCTGGAGGAACAGGGAGCGGAGTGGGCCGACAGCCCCGCCGAGATGGCCGCCGAGGCGGACATGGTGATCACGTGCCTGCCCAGCCCCGCGGCCAGCGCCGCGGTCATGGAGGCCGGCGACGGCATCCTTACCGGCCTGGCCTCCAGGGCTGGCCGCGCCGACGGTGCCGAGTCCCCGATCTGGGCCGAGATGAGCACCACCGACGAGGCCGAGGTGCGCCGACTGGCCGCGCTGGTGGCCGACGCAGGCGGCGCGGCGCTGGACTGCCCGGTGTCGGGCGGCTGCCACCGGGCCGCCACCGGCAACATCTCGATCTTCGCGGGCTGTGACCGGCCCACCTTCGAGCGGGCCCTGCCGGTGCTCACCGCCATGGGCCGCAACATCCTGCACGCCGGGCCCATCGGTTCCGCGTCGCTCCTCAAGGTGGTGACCAACTATCTGGCCACCGCCAACCTGGTGTCGCTGTGCGAGGCGCTGGTCACGTCGAAGCTTGCCGGCATCGACTTGAACACCGCTTATGAGGCCATCCGCATCTCGTCGGGCAACTCGTTCGTGCACGAGACTGAGAGCCAGGTCATCCTCAACGGCAGCCGGGACATCAACTTCACCATGGACCTGGTGCAGAAGGATCTGTCGCTGTTCGCGGCGGTAGCTGAGCGTGTCGGGGTGCCGCTGGAGCTGTCGCCGGTGCTGATCGACATCTTCGACGACGCCGCGGCCCGCTACGGGCCCAGAGAGTGGTCCCCCAGCGTGGTCCGCCGACTGGAGGAGGCGGTGGGTACGCAGATCCTGGCACCGGGCTTCCCTGCTCAGATGATTGACGACGAGCCTGAGGAGCCGGGCCGCGAAGTCGCCGTTTGCCGCGGCTAGAGCCCAAGCTGTTCCAACAACTCCTCGACGCTCACTTCATGGTGAGCCGCGACCCGCTTCAGGATGCTGGAGAGGGTCTTGACTCTGATCGGGCTGTGAAGCGGGATGACTTCGTGATGCTCGCCATTGACGTGGGTGGTGATGCGCACATGGGAGCCGCGTTGCCGGGTAGGTCAGTATCCGAATCGTTGCAGCGCTCGCTGGAGATCGGTTCCGCGCACATCGCGCGGCAGTCTCACAGCGAGAGCGCTTCGTCCCGGACGAAATGCAGGCGGATCAATCCGGGGCGCGGCATCGTCTCATCGAAGTAACACTCGACCGCCTCACGGATGTTCCCGCGGATCTCCTCGACCGTCTCTCCCTCGGTGTGGATGCCATAGCCCAGGGCGCTGGCGGAGTACCCGCCGTCGATCGCGTCCTCACTGACCTCGAAGATGATCTCCGGCACGGGTGACGTCACGGCCATCTCCTCTCCCACCGCTTCAGTGGTGCTCACGGCAACCCGCGGGTGGGCACCTACAGTACCGGCTCGGCCTCTAGCCGAAGGCACCCTTGGCTCTCAGGTCCGATATTTCGTCGATGCTCAGGCCCAGGACCTGGGCCATGACCTCGTCGTTGTGCTGGCCTACGGTGGGGGCCATCGTCGGGGTGGGGGGCTTGGTGCCGTCCACGTAGACCGGCAACGGGAGTTGCTCGCAGCCGACTTGCTCGGTGGGTAGGAACCCGATTCGGGCTTGGAACTGGGGATCGTCGCCGATGTTGGCCGGCGTGTTGAACGGCGCGATGGGGGTGTTGACCTCGTTGCTGAAGGCGAGCCACTCCGCGCAGGTCCTGGTGGCGAAGATCGCTGTGAGCTCGCGCTGGAGTTCGGTGTTGCCCCGGGCGTGGTCGGCGTAGGTCGACCCGGGCCAGCGCTCGAACAGGTCCATGCGGCCCACGCCTTCACAGAAGTTGCGCCAGAAGGCCTGCTCGGACGCCATGAACAGCACGTGGCCGTCGGCGGCCGCGTAGGCCTGGTAGCGCACGCCCTGCCACATTCCGGCCAGGCCCGCGGGGCGGCGCTCGTAGTCGTCGGACGGGTTACCGGTCACCTCGTCGGCCGGGCGCAGGTAGGCCCGCTCGGACTCGATGCGGTACCAGTCCATGTAGACCGAGGCGTCGGACTGGGCCACCTCGACCTCGCAGCCCTCGCCGGTGTCCCGGGCCTTGATGACCGCGGCCAGCACCGCCAGCGCGGCCAGCATGGGGCCGACGTTGATGCCGACGTTGGGCATGTCCGGGGGGATGCGGGTGAAGCCCTCGTCGTCGACGACGGGCTGCACGATCCCCGACCAGGTGTCGTAGGCGATGCCATGGCTGGGCATGTCCTTGTACGGACCGGTGGCGCCGTAGCCCGAGAGGGTGGCGAACACCAGGCGGGGATTGGCCGCGCGGAGCACGTCGTAGCCGAGGCCGAGGCGTGCCAGGGTGCCGGGACGCATGGCCTCCACCACCACGTCGGCGGTGGCGGCCAGGTCGATGTACAGCTGGCGGCCGGCCGGGTTCTTGAGGTCGAGGGTGACGCTGCGTTTGCCCCGGTGGGTGTGCAGGTGCAGCAGCGACACGCCCTCCACGATGGGCCAGGTCATCTGGCGGATGTAGTCGCCGGCGGGCGATTCGACCTTGATCACGTCCGCGCCCAGGTCAGCCAGGAACGTTCCGAGGTGTCCGGGCCCGAGCAGGCTGGACTCGATCACCCGCACCCCGGCCAGCAAGCCTCGGCGCTGGTGGCCCGTCGGGGTGCTCGGGCCTTCCGCTTCGGTCACGCGGGCCAGTGTACGGACGCCTCCGGGCTCGACCGGGTCGCCAGCGTCGGGCGCGGCTGCGGGTTCAGGGGTCGATGAGGACGCCGGGGTTGAGGATGCCGTTGGGGTCGAGGCGCTTCTTGACCGCCCGCACCGCCTGGGCGAACAGTTCGGGGCGCTGGCGGTCGTAGCCGCCGGGCCGGTGCATGCGGCCCACGGCATGGTGGTGGGTGACGGTGCCGCCCGCGTCCACCACCGCCTGGTTGGCCGCTTCCTTGATGATCTGCCATTGGGCGATCTCGCTGCCCTGAGCACCCATGCCCGACCACGTGTAGTAGGGCGCCGGACCGTCGGTGTAGACGTGGGTGAACCGGCACGACAGCGAGTGGTGGGGTCCGAACGTGTCGGCCAGCGCCGCGCCCACCCTGGTGCGGATCTCGGCGTCGAAGTCAGGCCAGCGGTCCCAGGTGATGGCCGTCTCGAAGGTGTCGTTGATCAGGCCCAGCGATGTCTCCACGCCGTTGCCCACACCGATAAACGCGTTGCGCCAAGCACCCACCGCGCCGCCCCGGCCCGTCGGCTTACCGGTGCCGTCGTCGACTCGGATGTCATCGTCGTCCACGCGCCCCCCGCTGTCGCGGGCTATCTCCACCGCGGCCGCGATGTTGTGGCGCTGGCTGAACTCCGCCGACTCGAACGACACGATCACCAGCGCCTCCCCGCCGTCGAGCCCGGCGGCCCGGCGGGCTTCGGCGGGGTCGAGGATGCGCAGGTTGGCCGGCCACAGCTTGGCTTGCACGATGTGGCGCACAGCCTCGCAACCGGGCTGCCAGGAGGGGAACGTGACGCCGGCGGTGGCCCGGAACACCGGCCGGCGCTGGATCCGCATCCAGGCCTCGGTGATGATCCCGTAGACGCCCTCGGAGCCGATCACCATCCGGTCGGGACTCGGCCCGGCGCCGGAGCCGGGCAAGCGCCGGGACTCCCACCAGCCGGCCGGGGTGATCATGCGCACCGATTCGACGAAGTCGTCGATGTGGGTGTGGTTGGTGGCGTAGTGGCCGCCGGAGCGGGTGGCGATCCAGCCGCCGAGGGTGGAGAACCGGAACGACTGCGGGAAGTGCCGCAGGGTGTGGCCGGTGGGCCGCAGCTGATCCTCCAGGTGCGGCCCGAACACGCCGGCTTGGATGCGGGCCGCCCGTGAGACGTCGTCGATCTCCAGTACCCGGTCGAGCCGGTCGAGCGAGATCACCACGGTCGGGCCCAGGTCGTCGTGGGGGGTGACACCCCACACCACCGACGATCCGCCGCCGTAGGGGACGGCCACGTAGCCGTTGGCATCGCACCAGTCGAGCGTGGCCTCGACCTCGGTCTCGTCGCGGGGGTGGGCCACCACGTCGGGTGGGTTGGGAAAATCGAGGTTGAAGGCCCTCACCCGCTCGGTGAAGTGGGCGCCGTAGGCGTAGCGGGCCCGGTCGTAGGTCGTGGTCGAGCACCAGCCGGCCACTGAGTCGGGCACCGCGATGCGGGGGGCCCGAAGTTCGGCGTCATCCAGCGACGGCACCGGCCGGGCTGTGATTTCGACGCCGTATCGAGTCGATAGTTTGGCGGCCAGCGCGGCGCGGTCGGCATCGGAGGGTTCCTCCGATTCCAGGCACCACGCCCAGAACGACTTGCGATCAGCCAATGGCGCTCCCCCGGCGTCGCGGTGTTCCGGTGTTGGCCGCTTGGGGTGGAGCTAAGGGGAATTGAACCCCTGACCTCTTCCATGCCATGGAAGCGCTCTACCAACTGAGCTATAGCCCCGAGGGTGCGGACAGGTTAGCGGGCCGTGCCCCCTCAACCGCGCTGGGACGCAGTGCAGGAGATCGGGAGTTGGGTGTAGCTCTCTGAACTTTCTGGACCGTCGCCTCAGTGGGTGTGGGACGGAGGTTGGGCGTCCGGTGGGAACGACTGATTGCCGGTCGCGGGCGGGTCAGGCCGCTTTGATCTCCTCGAGGATCGGACCCCAGCGCTCGGCGTCTCTCACGCCGGCATAGAACTGGAGCCGGTCGAGCGTGCCGCCGAAGCGCTCGGCAATGCGCCGAGGCACCTCGTGGGGTTCGGCCACGATGGCGAAGGTTCCGAGGATCTCGTCGTCGATCACGCTGGCCATCTCGTCCCATTGCCCCTGCTTCGACAAGCGGTTGAGTTCGGTCTGGACGTCGCCCCAGCCGTGGTGCTCTAGCACGACCCGGTAGGCGGGTGTCGACCCGTAGAAGGCGATCTGCTTGCGGGTCCTGGCCGCTTGGGCGGCGGCGTCCTCCTCGCTAAATCCGGCTACGACGAACACGGGCATGGAGATCTGGAAGTCGGAACGGTCCCGCCCCGCCTCGGCCAGCCCGGCTTGCACGTTGGGCATCATCACGTCGCGCAAGTACTCGGCGGTCTGGAAGCCGTGGCACACCAGACCGTCCGCGGCCCGCCCCGCCACGCTGGTCATCAGCGGCCCTACAGCCGAGATCAGGATGGGCGGTGGCGGCACGTCGAGGGGGCCGGGGCTGAACATGGGCGTCATCAGGGTGTGGCGGTAGAAGTCGCCTCGGAAGTTGAGGCGCTCACCGGTCTGCCAGGCCTCCCAGATGGCCCGGATGGCGGCGATCATCTCCTCCATGCGGGCCGCGGGCCGCGACCAGGGCATCGAGAACCGCTTGGTGATGTGGGCCTGGATCTGGCTGCCCAGCCCGAGCATGAACCGCCCGCCGGAGAGGGCCTGCAGGTCCCACGCGACGCTGGCCAGCACCATCGGGTTGCGGGCGAAGCCCACCGCGATGGCGGTCATGAGATCGAGGTGCTCGGTGTGCTCGGCCGCCAGCGCGAGGGGAAGGAACGGGTCGTGACTGGTCTCAGCGGACATCAGCCCGCTGTATCCCTCCTGCTCCATCGTCCGGGCTCGGGCCCCGATGCTGGCCAGTTCGTGGCTGCTGGAGGCCTCGGGGAGGCCGATCCAGGCGTCGATCTTCATGCGGGTCCTCCTTGCGCTGCGCTGAAATCCGGCGCGGTGCGGCTACGTTGCGGCGATGGCAGACGTTACCGACGCCACCTTCGAAGCCCAAGTGGTGGACCGGTCCCAGACCGTCCCGGTGATCGTGGACCTCTGGGCTTCCTGGTGCGAGCCGTGCCGGCAGTTGACCCCGCTGCTCGAGAAGGCGGTGGCCGACACGAACGGAGCCGTCGAGTTGGCCAAGGTTGACATCGAGAAGAACCCAGGGGTTGCCCAGGCGTTCCGGGTTCAGTCGATCCCGGCGGTCTACGCCATGGTGGACGGGCAGGTCGCCGACGGCTTCCTCGGGGCCCAGGGCGAGGCCGCCGTGCGCGAGTTCGTGCAGCGGTTGGTGCCGACCCCGGAGATGACAGAGGTCGAGAGGCTGATCGCCGCGGGCGACGAAGGCTCTCTGCGGGCCGCTCTGGAGATCGAGTCGGACAATGCCGCCGCGGTGACGGCGCTGGCGGAGTTGCTGATCGACGGTGGCCGCACCGCCGAAGCGACCGAGTTGCTGGAACGGATCCCCGACACGCCCGAGACCCGCCGCTTGATGGCTCTCGCTCGGGTGCAGGGTTCGGGCGACGCGACGGCGGGCGCGGGCCAGGACATCGAGGCTGAGCTGGCCGAGTTGCTGCCGGCAGTCAAGGGCGACGAGGATGCCCGTCAGCGCTTCGTCGACCTGCTGGAGGTGCTGGGACCCGAGGATCCCCGGACCTCGGCCTGGCGCAAGCGGCTAGCGGCCGCGCTGTTCTGAGCGAGGCGCCGATTCTGAGGCGCTGTCCTGAGCTGGGCGCGGTGTCCTGAGTTGGGCGCGGTGTCCTGAGTTGGGCGCGGTGTCCTGAGTTGGGCGCGGTGTCCTGAGCTGGGCCTGGCGTCCTGAGTTGGGCGCGGTGTCCTGAGTTGGGCGCGGTGTCCTGAGTTGGGCGCGGTGTCCTGAGTTGGGCGCGGTGTCCTGAGTTGGGCGCGGTGTCCTGAGTTGGGCGCGGTGTCCTGAGCTGGGCGCGGTGCTGGCATTGCGCGAGGGCCGCTAGTCTCACCGGCGGCTAGCCGGCCGCCTCCCGTGTCGGCCTGATTACAAGCGGCGCGGGAGAACTCAGTGGGCCCGTCACCCGCCCACAACGGCAGGCGCAAGCTCTCATTGCCGTCTCCGGGCGCGCTGGCCGACCGGCTCGGCGTGTCTACGGCGACGGTGGTCCTGGGCGCGCTCGGTATTGTCGCGGCGGCGGCAGGGGGCTGGTGGGCGCTCCGTCCTCCGTCCGGCCCGGATCCGGCCGAGATCCTCCCCATGGCAGGCTCGGTGCCAATACCGACTCCGGCCCCGCCATCCGCGCCGGTTCCCGCAAGCATTCTCGTGGACGTGGTCGGGGCTGTGATCCGCCCCGGCCTGCATGAACTCCCCGCCGGGAGCCGGGTCGCCGACGCCGTGAACGCAGCCGGAGGCCTTGCCGCCGACGCCGACCGGGTTCGGCTCAACCTGGCCGAGCCCCTGAGCGACGGTGCCCGCCTGTGGGTGCCCGCAGTGGGAGAGTCGGCCGCGCCCGACGTCGTCCCGGTCACCCCCGGCACAGGCGGCGGCGCTCCGGCCGGAGCAGGCGGCGGGCTCGGGGACGCACCGGTGGACATCAACACTGCCGACGCGGCCGCACTGGAGGCGCTGCCGGGCATCGGCCCCGTGCTGGCCGCAGCTATCGTCGAGCACCGCCAGCGCGCCGGTCCGTTCGCGACCGTCGACGAGCTGGTTGAGGTCGCCGGCATCGGTCCGGTCAAGCTTGAGCAGTTCCGTTCTTTGGTGACGGTGGGCGGCCGGTGAGCGCCGAGCAGTTCCGTTCTTTGGTGACGGTGGGCGGCCGGTGACTGCCGATCGGCGTTCCTGGTCTTTGGGCGGGCCGGCGATGCCATATGCGGCCGCGGCCGGCGCGGTGCTCGGGTCGTGGCTGCTGGTCGGTGTCCCGCTGGCGGCGACCGTGGCGCTGGCCGCAGCGTGCGTGTGGAGGCCGAGCCCGCTCCTCGTGCTGGTCGTCTTCGCGGCCTTCGCCGGGTTCTTCGGTTCCAGAGCCGCAGACGGGCTCGCCGACCCACCCGAGGGCCCCCTGGAGGGCTGGGTGATGTTGCTCGACGATCCCAGACCGCTGGGCCCGAACGGGATCCGGGTTACGGTCCGCTACCACAACGCCCGGCTGGAGGCCCGGGCCTACGGAGCGGTGGCCGGACGACTGGACGACGCTCTGGCAGGCGAGCGCGTGCACATCTCCGGGACGGCTCGCCCAGTTACGAGCGACTGGCACCGCTGGCGGCACGTGGCGGCCACTCTCACCGTGAGTGCTGTCGGCGACCGGGCCGAGGCTGCACCGCTGGCGGCCTTCGCCAACCACCTGAGACGGCTGCTCGAGTCGGGGGCGCAGAGCCTGCCCGCTGACAGCCGGGCCATGTTCTCCGGGATGGTCTACGGCGACGACCGCAGCCAGTCGCCCCGGCTGTACGACGACTTCCGGGCGGCGGGCCTCGGCCACCTGTTGGTGGTGTCGGGCCAGAACGTCGCCTTTGTGCTCGCACTTGCCTCGCCGGTGGTGGCAAGGGTGCGCCCCGGGGTCCGCCTAATGGTGTTGCTGGTGCTGCTGGCTGTGTTCGCGGTGCTCACCCGCTTCGAGCCGTCGGTGCTGCGGGCGGTGACCATGGCGGGTGTGGCCGTCACCAGCGCCGCGCTCGGCCGGCCCGAGACCGGTCGCCGCACCCTGGCCTGGGCGGTGGCGGTAGTGCTGGTGGCCGATCCGTTCCTGGTGCGCGTCCTCGCCTTCCAGCTCTCGGTGTGCGCGACCTGCGGCCTGCTGTGGATCACCCCCGCATTGGCCGAGATGCTGCCCGGCCCCCGCCCGCTCAGGCTGGCTACGGCGACTACCGCCGGAGCCCAGCTGGCGGTTATGCCGTTGTTGGTGGCGGTCTTCGGTTCGGTGCCTCTGGCGTCGCTGCCGGCCAACGTGATCGCCGGCCCGGCGACGGCGCCGGTGATGATGTGGGGCCTCACCGGCGGTCTCGGAGCGGGCCTGTTCGGCGGAGCGCTGGCGTGGCTGATCCATCGGCCCACGGCTGTGCTGCTGTGGTGGGTCCGGAGCGTGGCCGAGACTGCGGCGGTCGCACCCCCGGCGATGCTCGGTGCCAGCGGCGCGGCCGCGGTGGGGGCCGGGGTGGCCCTCGTGCTGGTCTCCCGCAGGCTGGATCGGGCCAACCTGGTGGGCGGGAGGGACACCGGGGAGGTGGCTCCGGCATCCCCGCGGATCGCACTGGCCAGGGCGCTTGGTCTGGTGGGCGCCGTGGTGGTAGCGGCCGCTTGCAGTCACAGCTTGGTGTCCTCGGCGATGCCGCCTGAGGGCTGGTCGGAGGTCGAGGGGGCGAGGATCTTCCGCCACGGCTCGGCCTCGGCTGTGGTACTCGACGAGCCGGTTCGGCCCGACCGGCTGCTCGGGTCTCTGCGGCTTGCAGGCGTACGCCGCGTAGACCTGCTCGTGGCCTCCCACGGCGGTGCCTCCGACGCCCACGCGGTGCTGGCCCTGAGGGACCGCTACCGGAGCGCAGTGGTGGTGGCCCCGCCGATGCACCGGGTGCCGGGGGCACGCACCGTGCGGGCTGGCTCGAGGGTGCAGATCGGAGCGGTCGTCGTGGAGGTGCTCGCCGACGATCCCGCGCTCGTGGTCGCCGCGGTCGGGAATTTCCGGTAGTTGTGGGTCATATATGACCATTTCTCCCGGAAATTCGAGTTGGGTCGGGTGCCGGGCTGCAGCCGTGGTTGGGTGCAGTGACGCCGAGTACCGGGCGGCCGTATGATCCGGCGCGGTATGCCCCCGCCCAAGCACGCCGGAGTTGAACACTCCCTGACCCGAGTGCACCGGTGAGCGTCCAGCTCGTCACCGGCGACGATCCCGTCCTGGTCGCCGAGACTGTGACGAGGATCGTCAAGGAGACGCTGGGAGACGAGGACCGCAACCTGGCCCTGGAGCAGCTCGACGAAGCCAGCCTCAGGGACCCCGACGGGGGATGGCGTTTGGCACTGCTGGTGGACGCGGCCCAGACCGAGCCGTTCCTAACTGCTCGCCGGGTGGTGGTGGGGCGCCATATGGCCCGGTTCTCCCGCACCGGCGAGTGCGACGGGCTAGTGCGCCTACTGGAGAGCCTGCCCGCCACCACCGATCTGGTGTTGGTGTGGGAGCGGGGAGTGGAGCCGGTCATGGGGGGCCGACTACCCGCGGTGCCCAAGGCGCTCGCGGCGGCAGTGAAGGCCGCCGGCGGCAGCTCGCTGGACGTGACCCCGCCGACCCGCAAGGCCGACGCCCAAAAGTGGCTGAGGGACCAGCTGGCGCAGTCCAGCCTGAGCTTCGAGCCGGCCGCGGTCGTGGCCGTGGACGATCTGGTGGGCGCGGAGCACGGCAACCTCGTGGGGCTGTTGCGAACCCTGGAGGGTGCGTTGGGCTCGGGGGCCACGGTCACCTCCAACGATGTGGCTGTCTACGGCGGGGATCCCGGCTCGGTCGTCCCCTGGGAGCTCGACGACGCCATCGACCGCGGCGACATCACCGCAGCGTTGAAGGTGCTGCACCGGTTGCTCCCGTCTCGCCATCCTCTGCAGCTGCTGGCCGCGCTCCATGGGCGGTACCAGCGGATGCTGCGCCTCGACGGCGCGGGCGCGGCCGATGAGCGCCAGGCCGCGGAGATCCTCGAAATGAAGGGGTCGACGTTCCCGGCTCGCAAGATCCTCGGGCAGACCCGCAAGCTGGGGTCCGAGAAGATCGCCCGGGCCATCCGGCTGCTGGCCGATGCCGATCTGGCCCTGCGGGGAACGATCGACTGGTCAGACGAGCTCGTGCTGGAGGTGCTCGTAGCCCGATTGGCTGCTCTGTCGGCGCGCCGGTAGGCCCGCGACCATGCGGGCGGCGCTAGCGCCTAGGAGTCCGAGGATTCGGACTGACGGCTCTCGATCTCCCGCACCAGCCGGCTCTTGCGGCGGGCCGCGGTGTTCTTGTGGATCACGCCCTTGGCGGCCGCCTTGTCGATGCGCTTCATCGCTAGCCGCAGCGACTCGGCCGCGGCCTCGTCGTCGGCTTGCTCAACCGCGGCCAGCGCAGCCTTGGTCCGGGTGTTCATCTCCGAACGGACGGTCCGATTGCGCAGCCAGCGCTTCTCGTTCTGCCGGTTGCGCTTGATCTGGGACTTGATGTTGGCCACGCTCACCTGCCGTCGTCTGGGGCCAATGGGCCGACGGTCGAGGCTAGCGCTGCTGCGGCTCCGTCCCACCGTGGCGGGCCCCATCTCATGGGACTGCCGCAACATGGCCTGGATGGCTTTGTAGCCTTGGGCGCGCCCCTCACGGTGCCGGATCCGAGCCGCATCGAGCCCATAGACCAGCACCGGACGCTCCCGGCGCCACCCCATCGAGAGCCCCATGGACCTGCACCGCATCCGCAACACGTCGATCATCGCCCACATCGACCACGGCAAGTCCACGCTGGCCGACCGGATGCTGGAGCTAACCGGAGCGGTCGAGGCCCGGGACATGCGCGAGCAGTACCTCGACTCGATGGACCTTGAGCGCGAGCGCGGCATCACCATCAAGCTCCAGTCGGTCCGGGTGGACTGGCGCGGCCATGTCATCAACCTGATCGACACCCCGGGCCATGTGGACTTCAGCTACGAGGTGAGCCGGTCGCTGGCCGCCTGCGAGTCGGTGATCCTGGTGGTGGACGCGGCCCAGGGAATCGAGGCCCAGACCCTGGCCAACTGCTACCAGGCCATGGAGAACGACCTCGACGTGGTGGCCGTGCTCAACAAGATCGACCTGCCCGCGGCCGAGCCGGACCGCGGCGCGGAGGAGATCGAGCGGGTGCTCGGCATCGACGCCGCCGATGTGCTGCGCATCTCGGCCAAGACCGGAGACGGCGTGGCCGGGCTGCTCGACGCGGTCCTGGAGCGCACCCCGCCTCCGCAGGGTTCCGCGGACGCGCCCCTCCAGGCGCTGATCTTCGACTCGCACTTCGACCAGTACCGGGGGGTGGTGTCGTCGGTTCGGGTGGTGAACGGAGTGCTGTCGGCCAACTCGCGCCTGCGCTTCATGCAGGCCGGCACGGTCCACACCGCCGACGAGGTAGGCGTGCGCACCCCGGCCAACCACGTCGTCGACCGGCTCGGCCCCGGCGAGACCGGGTACCTGATCGCGGGGATCAAGGATGTGGGCGAGGCCCGCTCCGGTGAGACGGTCACCGACGCCGCCCGCCCGGCGCCCGAGGCCCTGGAGGGGTACTCCGAGCCGAAGCCGATGGTGTTCTCGGGCCTGTACCCGACCGACGGCGACGATTTCACCAACCTGCGGGCCGCCCTGTCGAAGCTGCGGCTCAACGACTCCGGCTTCACCTACGAGCCCGAGACCTCCGGCGCGCTCGGCTTCGGGTTCCGCTGCGGGTTCCTGGGCCTGCTGCACATGGAGATCGTGCGCGAGCGCCTCGAGCGCGAGTTCGACCTATCGCTGATCTCCACCGCGCCGTCGGTCGAGTACCGGGTGACCATGACCGACGGCGAGACGGTGCCGGTGTCCAACCCCTCCGACATGCCCCCCGCCGGCGAGATCTCGACGGTTTCGGAGCCCTGCCTGGCTGTGGCGCTGATCACCCCCGCCGACCACACGGGCACGCTCATGGAGCTGTGCCAGTCGCGCCGGGGAGAGCTGGTGCGCATGGAGTACCTGTCGCCGGAGCGGGTCGAGCTGCGCTACCGGCTGCCGCTGGCCGAGGTGGTGATCGACTTCTTCGACCAGCTCAAGAGCCGCACCCAGGGCTACGCCAGCCTCGACTACGAGCCCGACGGCTACGACGTCGCCGACCTCGTGAAGGTGGACGTGCTGCTGCAGGGGGTGCCGGTGGACGCCTTCTCCACCGTCGTGCACCGCGACAAGGCCTACGCCTACGGGCGGGCCATGGTGGCGCGCCTGCGGGAGCTGATACCCCGCCAGCAGTTCGAGGTGCCCATCCAGGCTGCCATCGGGGGCCGCATCATCGCCCGCGAGACCGTCAAGGCCTATCGCAAGGACGTCACGGCCAAGCTCTACGGCGGCGATGTCACCCGCAAACGCAAGCTGCTCGAGAAGCAGAAGCACGGCAAGAAGCGCATGAAGAGCATCGGGCGGGTCGACATTCCCCAGGAGGCTTTCATCTCGGCGCTCACGCTGGACGGGTAGCATCGGATCCATGCTCGACGACCGCAAGGCCGCCATCCTCTACGCCATCGTTCAGGAGTACATCCGCACCGCCCAGCCGGTGGGTTCGAGCCGCGTCGCCAAGTCGTCGGGAGTCGACGCGTCGCCGGCCACGGTGCGCAGCGAGATGGCTGCGCTGTCCGAGCAGCGGTACCTGGCCCAGCCCCACACCAGCGCGGGCCGGGTGCCCACCGCCAAGGGCTACCGCTTCTTCGTCGACCAGTGGCGGCGGCGCTCGCCCTCGCCCACACTCGACGCTGCCGACCGGCGGCAGGTCAACGAGTTCTTCGCGGTTCCCCACGGCGGCTTCGAGTCGATCCTCAGCGACACCACCGGCCTGTTGTCGGACCTGACCGACTGGACTGCGGTGGTGGTGTCGCCGAGCCCGGCCGCGGCCACGGTGCGCTCGGCTCAGCTTGTGGAGCTGGCGGTTGGCACCGTGATGGTGGTGGCGGTCATGTCCAACGGCGTGATCGAGAAGCGCACCCTCGACGTGCCCACCGACACCTCTCCGGAGGTGGTGGCCGACGCGTCGCACCGGCTGGCCCGCCGGGTGGTGGGACGGACCCTGGCCGACATCGACGACTGCGACGAGCCCGACGACAGGCTGCTGGCCGCGGCCATGGCCGCGCTGCGCGAGGCCCGCGCCCACCACGAGGTGTTCGTGGGCGGCACCTCCAAGCTGGCCGCGGCGTTCGACGCGGTGGAGCAGCTCAGCGAGGTGTTGGGCCTGCTGGAGCAGCAGCTGGTGGTGGTGACGCTGATGCGCCGGGTGCTCGACCGGGGCCTGCGGGTGGCGATCGGCGAGGAGACCGGCGTGCCGTCGCTGGCGGAGTGCTCGCTGGTGCTGGCCCCGTACAGCACCGAGGGCACCGAGGGCACCGATGGCGGGACGGTCGCCGTGATCGGACCGACCCGGATGGACTATGCGCAGGCGCTGTCGGCGGTGACGGCGGTGAGCCGCCGTCTCGGTCCGGCCCTGGGCGAGGTCTGAGATGGCTGATCGCTGGGAGCCGATGCCGGCTTCAACAGGTCCCGCGGATAGGTGTTCACGACTCGCGCAGAGGCATGTTGTTTTCCGCTCTTGTTCGCTGCGCTCACGGGCCGCTCGGGCCACGGCCTCGCTCGGCGCTTCGTGAAGCTCCTGTCGAACTGCTGTCTATCCGCTCGGCCTCTGAGCGAGTCCTAGATGGCCGACCACTACGAGACACTGGGGGTGGAGCGCGACGCCACCGACGAGGAACTCAAGCGCGCCTACCGCAAGATGGCGCGCCAGTACCATCCCGATGCCAATCCCGACGATTCCGACGCCGAGGCCCGCTTCAAGGAGGTGAGCGCGGCCTACGAGGTGCTGTCGGATGCGGAGCGGCGCTCACTGTATGACCGCTTCGGCACCGACGACCCCAACGCGGCTCGCATGGCCGACCCGTTCGGCGGGGGGCTGGGCAGCATCTTCGACGCGTTCTTCGGTGGGGACTCGCCGTTCGGTGGCTTCGGCTCGGCACAGCGCCGCCACGGTCCGCCCCCCGGTGAGGACCTGGAGGCCCATGTGGACCTCGACCTCCACGATGTGGTGTTCGGCGCGGAGCGGGAGGTGAGCGTGCGCACCGCGGTGCGTTGCGAGTCCTGCGACGGCAGTGGCGCCGGGGAGGGCACGTCGCCGGTGCGGTGCTCGCAGTGCGGCGGCTCGGGGCAGGTCCGCAAGGTGCGCCAGTCGATGCTGGGCCAGATGGTCACGGCCGCCGCGTGCGACCGCTGCGGGGGCGTGGGCGAGATGATCGAGCAGCCGTGCCGCGACTGCGAAGGCCACGGACGAACGCTCGAGCGGCGCACGTACAGCGTGCAGGTGCCGGTGGGAGTGGACGACGGCACCACGCTGCGGTTGAGCGGCCGGGGAGCGGCCGGTCCCCGCGGCGGGGCCCACGGAGACCTGTACGTGCACGCCCGGGTTCGGCCCCATCCTCGGTTCCACCGCGAGGGCAGCGACCTGGTGCACGAGCTGCACGTGCCGTTCACTCAGGCTGCCCTGGGGGCGCGGCTCGACTATGAGACGCTCGACGGCACCGAGAGCATCGTGATCCCCAGGGGGACCGAGACGGGCGCGGTGGTGCGGCTGCGGGACCGGGGCGTTCCCCATGTGCGGGGTCGGGGCCGCGGCGATCTGCTGATCCACCTGGTGGTGGATGTGCCCGACGATCTGACCGACGAGCAGGAGGAGCTGGTGCGCCGGCTGGCCGAACTGCGGGGCGAGGAGGTCGCCGAGCCGAGCGAGGGTCTGCTGGGTCGGATCCGCACCGCGTTTCGGTGAGATCGCATCTCGGGGTTGGAATTGTGCCCTGGAGGCACAAGATCCGCCCCAAGAAGCTTCGGGCGGTGCGGAGTTGTGCGGGCGGTGACGGGTGGTGAGCGGCGTGTTGTCGGTGGCGGGCGGTGACGGGTCGGGGCCGCATGTGCTGGTCGGCGATGTTGACGCCCCCGAGGTGGCCGACGAGGATCGGCATCATCTCGAGCGGGTGCTGCGGCTGCGGCCCGGCGACGCTCTAACCGTCGGCGACGGGGCCGGACGGTGGCGGCAGTGCCGGTTCGGCGCTCAGATCGAGCCGGTGGCGGCGGTTGTGAGAGTGGTTGCGCCCGATCCCGAGGTGGCGGTGGGTTTCGCGGTGCTCAAGGGCGGGCGCTCCGAGACCGTCGTTCAGAAGCTCACCGAGTTGGGGGTGGACCGGATCGTGCCGTTCGTGGCCGAGCGGTCGGTGGTGCGCTGGGACGAGGCCAAGGCGGACCGGCTGGCGCAGCGGTGGCGGCGGGTGGCCCGCGAGGCGGTCATGCAGTGTCGCCGCCTGTGGCTGCCCCGGGTGGAGCCGGTGCGTGCTTTCGGGGAGCTCGACCTGTCCCGGGTTGTGCTGGCCGTGTCGGGAGGTCGGCCATTGGCGGCGGGGGAGAACTTTGTGCTGGTCGGTCCCGAGGGCGGGTGGAGTGACACGGAGACAGCCGCGGTGCCGCGCCATGTGGTCCTGGGCCCGCATGTGCTGCGGGCCGAGACGGCCGCGATCGCCGCCGCGACCGTGCTGGGGGCGCGCCGCAGCGGCCACCTGCCCACGGCCGGCTTGGTCAGCTCGGACCGACGTCGCTGATCCTGAACCCGGTGGCCGGGCCGGCGCTGTTGACGCTCGACGTGGGGTCGGGCGTTGGCGCGGGGCCGATGTCGCTGATCTTGAACCCGGAGGCGAGTGCGGCGCCGATGTCGCTGACCGAATAGGGGGCAGTGTTCGCCGAGGCTCCGGCCGTTCCCGAAGCCAGCGCGACCGCCAGGCTGCTGCTCACGATCAATCGACGCAGGGTCGGCCGCGCAACCCGGGAGATCACGGCGGGTGGCCAGCAACGCCGGGAGCGCTGACGGAGGCCTTCATGGGGCCTCTCGGGGGTTGAACAGCCGCGATCCGGCGGTTGTGTACACCCTGAGCAGGTCGCAGGGGCCGTGGGGGATTGCCTCGGCGCCGGTGGGGGAGTCGACGTTCCAGCGCACCGGCAGCGAGATGGTCTCGCCGGGTTCGGGCCAGGTGTCGAACAGCACGATGTCACCGGTGGTGGGCCGCACGATCACCGCGGTGAGTTGGCCGTCGCAGTCCCAGTCGCCGGTCTCCACGAAATCGCCGGTGGCGCCCACCGCGTAACGGCGTCCGCCGTGCTCGATCACCGCGGCTGCCTCCTGTATTGACACCGCTGCGACCGCGCTCGCACCATCGGCTGCTTGGCTCGGGGCGACGGGAAGAGAGCCTCCGCTCTCGCCAATCGGGTCGGCAAGGGCAACGGTCGTGTCTTGGTCGGCTGGACGCGATCCGTCGATCTGGTCTGCTCCGTCGCTCGCGCTAAGTCCGTCGACCGGCCCCTGCCCCTCGATCAGTGCCGATCCGTCGATAGCGCCGGAACTGTCGGTTGAGTCGGAGCCGTCGATAGAGTCGGAGCCGTCGATCAGGCCCGGTCCGGTCATGTCGGCGTCGCTTGGGGCTTGCCCCGGCGCAGCCACTGGAGCGATGGGGGAGGGTTCCGGGCCGCTGCTCCACGAGCCGAGCGCGTAGGCGACGGCCGCTGCGGCTGCGACCGCGGCCAGCGCGGCGAGCGACTTGGGCCTGCAGCGCCGCTTGAAGCCTTCGAGAATGCCTCCGCCAACGGCCCGGACCGGCTCCACTCCGCTCGCTCGCTTGGCTGCGAGCAGGTCGAGGCGCCGGCCCAGCTCGCGGGCGCTGAGCCTTCCAGACCTCGCGGCGTCGGCGATCAGGGAGAGCTTCCCGTTGAGTGCTCCTCTTTCAAGCGACGGGTCGTGGCAGAGGTCGGCGAGGGCCATCAGGTCGGCCTGACGGTTGTCGGGCGTGGCCTCGGCGGCCAGGGTCAGGCTGCACAGCACGGGCCGGTCGTTGTCGCCGTGCAGCACGTGTCCCGAGGTGAGCTGCAGGTGGGCGACGCCTAGGTGGTGGAGGTCGGCCACCACTGCGGCCAGCGCGGCCATTCCTGCGGCCCGCTCAGTCGGGTTGGTCAGGGTCCGGGTGGCCCAGGTGTCGGAGCTGACGAACTCGGTGTGAAGGGCCCTGCCCCCGTCCGGGGTCTCGACGAGGTCGACGAAGCGCACCAGCCCCGGATGGTCAAGACGCTTGAGCAGGTCGGCCTCGCGCTCGACGTCGCTGGCCCGTTCGGCGCCGACGTGCTTGACCGCGATCAGACGCCCCTCCGACCGGCTGATGGTCACTGCGGCCATGGTCCGCCCTCAGCCAGTCCAGGTCCGATGTCACAGCCACGTAGTAGACCTTCAATGATGTGCATAGCAGTAAAATACATAACAATCGCTGACACTGCAACTATTATCATTGTAACTGAAGCGCTGCGAAGGCTGCTGGCGGCACTGGCGGGCTGGGCTGGGCCGGTAGCCTTGGGCGGTGGCCGGTCCGCAGATCGTGGCTGTCGCGTCCGGATCTCCGGCCGAGCGGGCAGGGCTGAGGCCCGGGGACGAGGTCGCGGCCATCGCCGGGGAGGCGCCTCGCGACGTGATCCGCTGGCAGCTGCTCACCGACGGATCCGAGGTCCCCCTGGTGGTGGAGCGGTCCGGCGAGCGCCTGACCGTTGTGGTCGACAAGCACGAGGGCGAGCCCCTTGGCGCGGAGGTCGACGCAGCCGTGTTCGACGGTGTGCAGACCTGCGACAACCACTGCGAGTTCTGCTTCGTGCACCAGCTGCCGCGGGGGATGCGCCGTTCGCTGTACCTGAAGGACGACGACTACCGGCTGTCGTTCCTCTACGGGAACTTCACCACCCTCACCCGGTTCACGGAGCTCGACTACGAGCGGGTGGTGACCGAGCGGCTGTCGCCGCTGTACGTGTCGATCCACTCCACCGACCCCGACGTGCGGGCCGCGATCCTCCAGAACCGGCGGGGGGCGGTTTCGCTGCGCTGGCTGCGGCTGCTGCTCGAAGCGGGCATCGAGGTGCATGGGCAGGTGGTCGTGTGCCCGGGCGTCAACGACGGCGATGTGCTGGCCGACACCCTCGCCGGGGTGCTCGACCGCTTCCCGGAGCTGCGGACGCTGTGCGTGGTGCCCCTCGGGCTGTCGAGGTTCAACCGCCAGTCCCGGATGCGGCTCCACACCCGGGACGAGGCCGCCGCGGTCGTCGACCTGGTGGAGAGCTGGCAGTCGGTGTTCTTGCGGGCCCTGGGCCGGCGGCTGGCCTTCGTGGCCGACGAGTACTACCTGATGTGCGGGCGCGGCTTCCCTGCCGCGGAGCACTACGAGGGCTTCGACATGCATGAGGACGGCATCGGCATGGCCCGAGCCTTCGAGACCGAGTTCTGTAAGGACGGCCATGCGCCGACCCCGCCGCGCTCGGGTTTCTTCGCCTGGGTGGACGGCGCCCCGGCGGACGGTTACCGCGCGCCCCGCCAGGGCTCGGCCGCCGAGGTGGTGGCCGCGGGGTCGGACGGCGCGCCGGTGGCGGTGGCGATGGGCCGGCGGCGTCCCCGGCGCGACGCTCCCGTCGCGGTGCTCACCGGCACCCTGGGGGCGGAGGTCGTGTCGCCTCTGGTCGCCTCGCTGGGCCGCCTCAACGCGCGCGTCCTGCCGGTCGAGAACCGCTTCTTCGGCGGCAACATCGGCGTGACCGGGCTGATGGTGGGCGAGGATGTGGCCCGGGTCCTGTCCGATGAGCCGGAGGGCGACCGCTACCTGCTGCCCGACGTGTGCCTCAGCCGGGGACGGTTTCTCGACGGCCTAGCGGTGCAGGACCTTCCCCGCGCGGTGGAGGTGGTCGCCACCCACGGCCGGGCGCTGCGGCTGGCGCTGGAAGCGTCATGAAACCGGTGGTGGCCGTGGTCGGGCGGCCCAACGTCGGCAAGTCCACGCTGGTGAACCGCATCCTGGGTCGCCGGGAGGCGATCGTGGAGGAGCGTCCCGGCGTCACCCGGGACCGCAAGGCGGTTGACGCCGAGTGGCAGGGCCGGCCTTTCACACTGCTCGACACCGGCGGCTGGAGCACATCCTCCGACGATCTCGACGCCAAGGTGAGCGCCCAGGCCGAGCGGGCCGTGCGCGAGGCGGACGCGGTGCTGTTCGTGGTTGACGCCGCGGTGGGGCTGACCGCCGACGACGATCAGGTCGCCCGGGTGCTGCACGGCGCGGATGTGCCGGTGCTGGTGGTGGCCAACAAGGTCGACCATCCGAGCCAGGCTGACTCGGTGTGGGAGCTGCTGGGGCTCGGTCTCGGCACTCCTCATCAGGTGAGCGCGTTGCACGGCCGCGGCACCGGCGACCTGCTGGAGGAGCTCGTGGCCCGCCTCGAAGCGGCCGACACGTCGCCGGATGGGACGGCCACGGCCGGACCAGGACCAGACCAGGCCGACGCGGGCTTGTCGGCCGCGGCTGCCGAGGCGTACTCGGTGGTGCTGGTGGGCAGGCCCAACGCGGGAAAGTCGACGCTGTTCAACCGGCTGATAGGGGAGGACCGCGCCATCGTGCACGACCTTCCCGGCACCACCCGCGACGCCATCGACACCCTCATCGAGACCGCTGAGGGGCCGGTGCGCTTCATCGACACCGCCGGTATGCGCCGCCGGGCCCGCATCGACTCCGGCACGGAGTACTACTCGCTGGTGCGGGCCCTGCGTGCAGTGGACTCCGCGGACGTGGCCCTGCTGGTGGTCGACTCGTCGGTGGGGGTGACCCATCAGGACCAGCGCCTCGCCGAGCGGGTCGACGCCGCGGGCTGCCCGGTCGTGATCCTGCTCAACAAGTGGGACCTGATCTCGACCGAGGCCCGGCTCGATCTTGGCCGCGACGTCGAGGACAGGCTTGGCTTCCTGGGCGATCCGCCGGTGCTGCGCATCAGCGCCCTCAGCGGCAAGGGAGTGACCCGGCTGTGGCCGTCTCTGAGCGCGGCGGTGGCCGAGTACCGCACCCGCATCCCCACCCGGCGGGTGAACGAGGTGGTGCGGGCCGCCCAGAGCGCCCAGCCCGCGCCGGGAGGGGCCCGCATCCTGTACGCGACACAGGTGGCCACCGATCCTCCCACCTTCACGTTGTTCGCCAACCGCACTCTGCCGCGCACCTACCTGCGCTACATCGAGCGCAAGCTGCGAGAGAGCTTCGACCTGGGCGTGACCGCGCTCAAGTTCAGAGTCCGCCGCCGCGACGAGTAGCCCGTCATACACGCCGATCAGCCGAGGCTTAGAGAAGTCGGCGGGCATGCGGATCAGCCGACGCAATAGGCAGTTCGGCAGGCTTCTGAAGACGCAGTTGGGAAGCCTGTTCTGTTCCCAGGCCTTGTCGGGAGGTACGATGGCGGTGGCAGCGGGCCGTACAACCGAGGGGAGGGGCGCGCGTGGTAACCATCGTTCTCGATCTCCTGGCCCTGAGCTGCGCGCTGGCGACGATCTTCTACATCCGGTCGGCCCGCCACCGGCTGCGGATCCGGCGACTGATCGAGAGCGACGCTGGCGCTCACGCCGAGGCGCAGGTGCTGGCGGACGCCGGGTTCCGCAAGGAGCTCCACGGTGCGGTCGTCTACGGCCTGCTGGTGGTGGTGGCGCTGCTGGTGGGCCGGGTGGACGGGGCCAACATCACCGTCGTGCTGGGGTTGCTGGGCGTGCCCGCGGTGGCGTCGGTGTGGTGGGCCCGCACCGCGGTGGAGGAGGCCCGCATAGCCCGCAACCGCTTTGCGCTGGAGCGCCGGGCCGAGCAGGCCCTCGAGCAGGAGCATCTCGCGCCCAAAGCGTGGGCGGCCCGCCTGGCACCCGAGGAGGTGCCCGACTTCAGCGGGTTTGAGATCGGCCGGGTCTATCAGGCCGGCTCGGGGCTCATGGCGGGCGACTTCTTCGATGTGCACCGGATCGGGCGCCACCGGGTGGCGGCGGTCATCGGCGACGTGGCCGGCCACGGCATCGAGTCGTCGATCACTGCGTTCCAGGCCAAGTACCTGCTGAGGGTGTTCCTGCGGCAGTTCCGCGATCCTGCTCAGGCCTTCGAGGAGATCAACGTGCAGCTCTCCTCGGGGGACCGCAACGAGGAGTTCATCTCGGCGTGCGTGGTGGTGTTCGACACCGAGGCCGGGACGCTGCGCTACGCCTCGGCCGGTCACCCGGCTGCGTTCCTGTTCCAGGAGGCAGGGGTGGCACCATTGCGCTCCACGGGGCCGCTGTTGATGCTCGACCCCCAGGCGACGTACTTCTCGCGGGAGATCCCGATGGCGTCGGGCGATCTGGTGGTGATGTACACCGACGGCCTGGCCGAGGCCCGCGCCGGGCACCAGATGTTCGGCGAGAACCGGATCATCCGCTCGGTGGAGCGCGACCTCAATGCGGCGCCTGACGTGTTGTGCAAGTCGCTGCTGGACGCGGCCAAGGACTTCGCGGGCGGCTCGATCGGCGACGACACTGCCATCATGGCCATCCGCCGCGACTGAGCCCATGGCATGGTGCCGGTCCTGCGAGCGATACCTGACGCCGGCCACGCTTACTGCTGAGGGCGCCTGCCCGTCCTGCGGCGCCGAGGTCCAGCACCCAACTGAGTACCGCACATCGGACGGGGGTCCAGGTGATGCCCCGGCCGAAGTAGCCGCCGAGCGGATCCCGTGGCACTTCTGGCTGCTGCTGGCCGCGGCCGCGGTCTACCTGGGCTGGCGGGCCGTGCAGGGCGTGGCCCTGCTGCTCACGCTGCCGGGTGTCGCCGCCCTGGCCTAACCGCTAGCCTCGGCCTCTACGGGCTGTGGCGCAGCTTGGTTAGCGCGTCGGTCTGGGGGACCGAAGGTCGGGAGTTCAAATCTCCCCAGCCCGACAAACAAAAGCCAAGATCAGAGCACATTTCTGATCCAGGCTCACCTGTGGATAACTCTGAGATCGGCCAAACTTCTAACGAAAATTCTAACGGACGGTCCGTGACGCTTCGTTATTCGACGTGTCAGAACAGTCTGCCGGTAGCTGATTCTGCAAGTCTGAGATCCGCTGGATTAGCGACTCCTAAGGCCGGGTCTTGCTCTGCCTAGGTGTGGTAGTTGAGGTCTGACCACCAGATTGAACGACCGTCGTAGTCGTCGTGGTCTCGGTCTCCGGCCGGTTCTTGGCGCGCGGTGCCTCGGTGGTCGCCGCGGCGCCGGCGGCGGCGGCCGCGGTCTGGGTCTGCGGCCGGGGGTCGGGGTCTGCCCCGCAGGATGCTGAGAGCAGGGCCAGCGCCGCCGCGGCCGCTGCGATGATGCGGCCGTTGGTTGCCATGGCTGACGCCTCTTGTCGGTGTCGGGCCATGGTGTCAGAGCGTTTGCGGGCGACCCGAACAGCTGTGCGGCCCGACGGCGGCGCCGATCCGACGCCACCTCCCCGAAACAGCACCGGCTGGGCCCGCAGATGCTCGATGTCAGAACACGCCTCCCCGCCGCCGGCGAGCATCAACAGCGCATGCGCCGGCACCTTGCCCCGATCATGGACCGGTGCCCGCTCACCAGCTTGCGCCACCACAGTTGCGCCACCACAGACGACAAAGCCTCCCCCAGCCCCAAAGCGTCAGCGAAACGCCCCAGAACACACAAACCCCCCCCCCCCCCCCCCCAGAACACACAAACCCCCATGCGCCGCGACCCGATCGCCGCCCGCTTCCACCCCCACATCGCAAGTGCTGCTACAGTCCATCTCGGAGATGCCCCTCTCCGTGGGCCAGACGCGTCGTGCACAACACGCATCATCCCACACCGCAGGGGCATCTCCGCGGGCGCGCACCCCCTTGACGCCGAAACTCGTGAACGATCAGGGCTGGTTAGAAGCAATGTCAATTTACGAAACAGACTAGCAGTGGAAACCTGTATTATACACTAATTCACATACTATATAAGTTTAGCCATGAAATCATATGTTGTTCCGCTTCTATATGCGCTGGCCCTAGTGGTCGCCGCCTTGGCATTCAGCGTTCCCGTGTCATCGGCGAGCATCGCCTCGTCCGGCACCGGCGCAGATATTGCTATACCCCGTGTAGAGTCATGGATCGCCGATGATTCCGCGGAGGGATGGACGCTGGGTTCATCCTCTCGCATCGTGGTTGACAGCGCCACGGCGATCATGAGTACCACGGGCCCCGATGGGCCGATGGTAGTGAGCCGCACGCTGCGACAGACTGCCGACGCTTTTGCGGTCGACCTGCGGCATGTGACGGGTCGATCTGTGCCGGTCGTCGTGGGGGGAACTCCGGGGGGGGGGGGGGGGGGGGAGACTCCGGGTCCAGGTGACATCTCGGTTGCGCTTGAAGCCGACTCCGAACTTGGCGACGAGGGGTACAGCATCACCGTCGGACGTTTCGTGAGGATCAGGGCCGAGACGGCAACGGGTGTCCATCGAGGCTCGCGCACGATCCTGCAGATGTTGCGCGTCGACCCTGGAAATGACGAACTCGAAGCTGGTACCATACGTGACAGTCCTTCGTTGTCGCATCGAGTCATATCTATCGACTTAGGTCGTCGCTATTGGGAGATCGATACACTCAAAGATCTGATCCGCCAGATGTCTTGGCTGAAGTTGAACTTCCTTCATCTCCACTTCAACGAGTCAGAAGCGTTCCGTCTCTATAGTCCAACCTATCCTGGGATTGCTCCGACAGACGCGAACAATCGGTACAACCGTTCACAGATCAGTGATCTTGAGAGCTTCGCCGCTCAGCATCATGTTGTGATCATACCTGAGATTGATCTTCCTGCACACGCGACGGCGGTCGCTCTAAGTGGTGACACCGACAGATCACTCCAAGGTGAATGCGGTTCAGACTACGATTGGGTTATCGACTATGTGAACGCGGACACTCGCCAGTGGGCTTTGAATCTGATAAGCGAGTTTATCCCCTGGTTCACTGGTCCCTACTTTCATATCGGAAACGACGAAGTGCCAGACGGGCTTAGTCGGTGTAGCTATATCATACAAGAGATCGCTAACGACCCCAACATCAGCAACTTTCATGACCTACAAGAGCGGTTCGCCAACGAGGAGGCTGCTCTTGTCGAAGCAGCGGACAAGACGGCTCTTATGTGGGCCAACGCTACGAACATTCTCCCACACACTGACATTGTTCTAGTCAACTTCGGCTCGACTGGCAATGCTAGAACACTTCGGCAGCTTGGATATAGTGTAATCAACACTGCCTATGATACAGGAAGCTATACTCGGTTCTTTCTGATTCCCGCCCATCTGGGGGATGGTCGCCACGTTGGTCGGCAGACAATCTATAATTGGACACCATCAGACATCGAAGATTCCCGCAACCTGGGTCAGCAGATGGCAGTCTGGGCTGATGTACTCTTCTTTGGTAGTGACGAGTATCTCGTTCAAGAGATTGAGGGTCGTGACACAGAACTTGCAGAACGGACTTGGAACTCCACACCGACTACTGCATCTTATTCAACATTTGCAGCGCGGGTTGCTGCAATCGGTTCGGCTCCAGGCATAGCCTTGGAAACATCGGCTAGAACCAATGACAATATTCCGGAGCATCACTACACATTCGAATCAGGCTATACAATATCGGATTCGTCACACTTGCCAGCGGCTATGACACAGTTCACAGTAGTGGAGGATGTCGCTGGCGGTCGGCATGCTATCGGCGGCACACCCCCACATCACAAGCCTCTAAGTCTTGGAAGTGCAGGAATAGTTGGCGAGGCCGCAGCTTTGCAATGGCATACCACTCCCAGCAGAAGCACTAGACTGACGATCGGAAACCCGGATCTAGCACCGCCGTGGACTATGGCTGCCTGGATCTACCGAGAATCAGCCGGATCTAATACAGCAATACTGGGGTCATGGGAGGGATCGATAAAACTGGAACAGATTAACTCTGACGCGCGAATTGGTATCACTGAATACGGTATAGGAGACTGGGCGTTCGATCACTCTATTCCATTGGATGACTGGACTCATATGGCGATTGTGGCGTCGACTAGCGGTACCACACTATATCTTGATGGGCAAGCAATTCAAACGATACCTCAAACGATCGATCTTCCACAAGGTGTAATTGGTGGAACCAGATCATACAACGGACGCATCGATGAACTCCGCATATACGATTCGGCTCTCTCAGCAACCGATGTTGCCGGATTGGCGGTCCGGGCGGCGCAACCGACCGCCCCCGCGGTCATTCAAGCCCACGAGTACAGCGGCAGTAGCGGCACTGTGGCGTCCAATGCGTTGGCTCCTGACTACACGTCTGTTGGTGGCATCGGTGCCGGAGACTGGATCCGTTTTGATGAAGTTGACTTCAGCGGCAGCCCCGATATCTTGATGGTTTTTCTGGCAGCGGGTGCTGGTGACGTCGGTGATCGGATAGAGGTCAGGCTTGATGCAGTGTCAGGCACCAAGATCGCGGATCTGGCGATTGCGGATACTGGTGGGAACCAGGTGTTCTCTGAGCAGTACGCCTCTGTCTCAGGGGCGTCCGGCGTACACGACATCTATCTCGTGTTCCCAAGTGCAACGCAAGCAAACATCGACTGGTTCGTGTTCAGCAAGAACCCTGATGGTGAAACAGACGGCGAGCGTGTTCAAAGGATCCAGTGGTGGAGGGACGCTAGATTTGGCCAGTTTATACATTGGGGACCGTATTCTCATCTGGCTGGATCGTACAATGGAAACCCCGTGCCGGCTAATAGGTTCGCCGAGTGGATAATGCATCTGCTCAATATTCCTATTAATGACTATGAGACGAGCGCAGCTGTACCGTTCAACCCGACTTCATTCAGCGCCAGCGATTGGGCTCGAGTCGCCAAGGAGGCTGGCCAGAAGTATGTGGTCATTACGTCTAAGCATCACGACGGCTTCAGTATCTTCGATACGAATGTCCGGGGCTTTCAGACCAAGTCGCCATCAATCAGCCCAGCCAGAGACTATGATATTAGCGACGTTGGCAGCTATGGCAGCGATCCTATCGCCGAGCTCGCCTCGGCGACTCGAGCACAGGGCCTTCGGTTCGGCCTGTACTATTCGATATTGGACTGGCACTTCGTCAGTGGCGATGCTGGGTACCTTCCAGCGATGAAAGAGCAACTTCGCGAGCTTGTTGAGAAGTATGATCCCGCCCTATTGTGGTTTGATGGAGAGTGGCATTCCTTCTGGACCAGACCGGCAGGTGAGGCGTTGTACAAGTACCTCCGGGTTCTGAAGCCAGACTTGGTGATAACCGATCGTGTTGTCAAGCGGGAGTTCTTCGCGCATGGTGATGGCGACTACGATACGACGGCGGAGCGAAAGTACCCGGAGAATCGTTCAGTAGTCGACTGGGAAAACTCCCAAACGATGAACGACACGTGGGGCTACAGAGCGGCCGACACCAATTGGAAGCCGGCAAGCCAGTTTATTGAAGAGCTTGTTAGTGTTACGTCTCGAAACGGCAACTATCTACTGAACATCGGCCCCGATGGCACGGGCACCATACCGAACGCTAGCGTGACCCGCCTGAAGACGGTCGGCGACTGGCTAGCCACCTATGGTCCGGCTATTTATGGTACTGACAAGCCGAATCCGCTCAAGGACAGGAAGCCGTCGTGGGGATGGTACACCACAAAGGGCAACACTGTCTATGCCATCGTCAAGGATTGGCCAGCGGACGGCCGGCTCGAACTAGAAAACCTCAACAGCGAGGTGACGCGGGTGTCTTCGTTGAGTTCTCCCGGCACGACTTACGGGACCAGCACGTTGGGTAGGCGAGTGGCTGTCACGGGCTTGCCTCCAACTGCACCGAGCTCGCACCTTTCGGTACTCGAGCTGTCTATAGAGGGTAAGATTGGCGGCGATTCGCGTAATTTGGCTCATAACAGGCCGACGGAGGTGTCGGATTTCTTTGATTCGGATGCAACGTACAATGGGGCGAAGGCTGTTGATCAGATGGACGGGACTCGTTGGGCGACGAATGACGGCGTGACGACTGCGACGCTTACCGTCGATCTTGATGGCTCGCAAACGTTCGATCGGATTGTGATCAGGGAACCGACTGAGCACGCGGGGATTCTCCACCGTGTAACCGGTTACACGGTGGAGTACTGGAATGACGCTACCTGGGTGAACCTTCACACCGGGAAGACGATGGGCGACAACAAGTCGATTACCTTCACCGCGGTCTCGGGCAGCAGAGTCAGATTGAGAATCACTGACGCCTCAGATCCGCCAACAATTTCAGAGTTCCAAGTCTACGAGGTGGTGCCTCAGCGCAGTTCGGCTGATAACAACGCCGAGACCCAGCTGCCCGAGATCTCCATCGAGGCAGGACCCAGCCCGGTCACTGAGGGCGCCAACGCCGCGTTCACGCTGACGCGCACCGGGGCGACCGCGGCGGAGCTGGTGGTCGGCGTGAGCGTGACGGAGACAGGTTCGATGCTGGCCAGCCCGCAGCCGACGACCGCTACATTCGCCGTGGGCAGCAGCACGGCGACGCTGACCGCGGCGACACAGGACGACGATCCCGTGGAGGACCCCAGCACCATCACTGCGACGATCACCGGCGGGGATGCCTACAGCGTCGACGCCGATGCGGCCTCAGCCGACGTGGTGGTGGTCGACGACACCGCGCGGTTCGTGCTGAGCGTCGGGCCCGAGCAGGTCACCGAGGGCGGCACTGCCACGGTCGCGCTCGAGATCACCAACGGCGTCACCCTTGCGGCCAGCGAGACCGTCACGCTCGCCGTCAGCGGCACGGCAACGGCAGACGACTTCACGCTGGTGGACCTCAACGGCCGGGCTCTCTCCGCCCCCTACGCCCTCACGCTGGCGGCCGGCGAGTCCGCGGCCGCGGCCCACATCACCACCGCGAACCACGCCGCTGAGGAACCCTCCGAGACGGTCGTCGTGACAGCCAGCCACGGCAGCGACGAAATCGGCGCTGGGACCATGACGATCAAGGCCAGCCCGCTGCGGCTGGAACTGAGCGCCCTCTCGGTGACTGGTTCGGGCCGGGCCATGTACCCCGCGTTCGACCCCGCCACCCTCCACTATGCCGTCGGCTGCGTCGCAACCGAGCCGGTGATGCTGACGCTGTCCGCGAAGGACACGGCTACGCGGCTGGCGGTCAATGGGATTCAGCGGGCGAACCGGAATGCCTCTGTCGAACTCGCGGGGCTCGACGGCGACAGCGACATTCTGATCACGCTCAGCAACAGAGATGGGGCCGGCACGACCTACGTCGTGCACTGCATGAACCCCGACGATCCGGTGATCGAAGTGCAGAAGCAGGCGGGAAGTTCGGCCGAGCTGCTGATGACCGGCGTGAACGCGGGCGGGCTGGGGTATGTCCTGGTCATCGACGCCAACGGGGTTCCCCGAGTCCACCGCCGGGTCAACAACCGGCGCTTGATCCATTTCAGGACCCACGTCAGCCAAACATACCCATACTCCTATGCAGTCATCCGCCCTGAGAGGATTGCCACCCCCTGGGGAGGTCGCAGAACTTTTGAAGTTGCCATCCTTGACCGCGAATTCAACGAGGTGAAGCGAGTTCGCACCACCGCCGCTCTACAGCACACCGCCCAGCATGACTTCCTGATCAAAGAGAACGACAATTACGTCCTGATCGCCTATGAGCCGGGCACGGCGGATCTGCGCGAGTTCACTGATCCCAACGGCAATCGGTACCGAGCGAACGAGCCCGTGGAGGACTCGATAATAGAAGAGGTCAGCTTCGACGGAGTCCGGGTATCTGTGTGGAGCACCATCGACCACCTGTATCTCGGCGATTGCACGGTCGGGAGTTTTCCCCCCGACTATGCGCACATGAACACGATGCAGCTGGTGGACGGGGACATCGTCGCCTCATTCCGGGGCTGCGCGCAGGTCCTGAGGATTGACGGAACCACCGGAAATGTGGAGTGGATACTGGGACGCAGCAAGCGCAGCGACGAGGATTGGGAGGCGCGTGGCGTGCCGGCCCCGCTGAAGATCGTCGGCGACCCCTACGGTGAGTTTTGCGCGCAGCATTCCGCGAAGCTCTTGCCCAACGGCCATCTGCTGCTCTTCGACAACGGCTGGGAGTGCCCACCCGACCCCGAAACGGGCGTGCCCCGACGGGTAGTCGAGACGTTCAGCAGGGTGGTTGAGTATGCGCTTGACCTCGACAAAGGCACCGCAACCTTTGTGCGTCACCATTCGCTGCGCGACAGCTTCAGCATGTTCACCCAGTACCAGGGCCATGTCGAGGTGATGGACAACGACAACTGGTTGATCAGTTGGGGTTGGAGCCCTTCTGCCGCTTACTCGGCCCGCCGTCCCGACACCTCGGCCACCGAGTACAACCCGACAACTGATCAAGAGTTGCTTTCAGTGACGCTCAGCGACGGCCCGCCCGCGGGCCGCGTGCTGGAGACTCGGGCCTACCCCCTCGGGTTCGAGGCGCTGGCGAAGGAGGCCGACCCGCTGGCGGCGGAGATCGCAGCGAGCGCTCACACCTCCGTGTTCAACCTCGGCACGACCGATGCGCCGAGCGTGGTGGTGGCCTTCAGCCAGCCCGTGGCGGACTTCGGCACCGCCACGCCGTCGATCGACGTGCAGGGCGCGACCATCGCCAGCGTCGGCGCTCACATCGTGGCCGGAGAGCCAGCGAACGCATACGTCTTCGTGCTCACGCCCGAGGGCGCCGGCGAGATCACCTTCAGCCTCGTCGCCAACCAGTCCTGCGTTTCGGGCGGCATCTGCAGCGCGGCGGGAACCCCGCTCTCGCAAGTCCCCGCGCCGTACGTGATCGCGGCGCCCGTCGCGGTCTCCTTCGAGGCAGCGACCTTCACCGCGACCGAGGGCGAGGCGGCTGAGGTCGTCGTGAACCTGAGCGCCGCTCACTACGGGCCCCTCGACCTCGCCATCCCGATCGTGGCGACCGCGCGGACCGCCTCGCCCGATGAGTACTCCGCGCCGACCGGGGTGACCTTTGCCGCCGGCGAGACCGCGAAGACGGTGACCGTCCCGACCAGCGACGATGCATTGGTCGAAGGCGCCGAGACCATCGCGCTTGCCTTTGGAGCCTTGCCGTCGGGAGTCACGGCGGGCGCCAACCCCGCAACCACCGTGACGATCAGCGACAACGACAGCGCGGCCATTGGTTTCAGCATCGACGACGACGAAGTCTCCGAAGGCGGCGACGTCGAGCTCACGTTCACCATCGAGAACCCGGTCACCTTCGCGGAGGAGCAGACCATCAGCCTCCTGTTCCACGGCACCGCCACGCAAGGTGCTGACTTCACCGTTGCGGACGCCGGGGGCCAGGCGCTTTCCGCCCCCTATGCCCTCACCCTTGCCGCAGGCGCCCGCTCGGTCGCTGCCACCATCAACACGGTGGACGACGCGGTGGAGGAGCCGGCGGAGACCATCGAGATCAACGCCACACACGGAACGGCTCCGCTCGGCGCGAAGTCGATCACCATCCTGGCCAGTGACGCCCCACCAACCCCCGCCAACAACGCGCCAGAGTTCAGGGCCGGAGCACGGGCCGCCCGCTCAGTTGCCGAGAACACCGGGCCGAACGCGACCATCGGGCTTCCCCTCAAGGCGACCGACGTCGATTCGGGCGACACGCTGACCTACACGCTGGGCGGCACGGACGCGGATTTCTTCACCATTGTCTCGACCAGCGGCCAGCTCCGGACGCCGCAGTCCGGCGTCGCCTACGACCACGAGGCCAAAGCGAGCTATGCGGTGACGGTGAGCGTCTCAGACGGCGAGTTGAGTGCATCGATCGACGTGGCGATCCGGGTGACCGACGTTGATGAGCCGCCGGATGCTCCGGGCGCGCCGACGCTGGCGGAGTCCTCGCCGACGAGCCTCAAGGTTGCCTGGACGGCGCCCGGCAGCAGCGGCCGCCCGCCGGTCCAGAGCTACGACCTGCGCTACAAGTCGCCCACCGAAGCCACCTTCATCGGAGGCCCGCAAGCCGTGACCGGCACGAGCGCCACGATTGCCGGACTCGCGCCGAGCACCGCCCACGACGTGCAGGTCCGCGCTCGCAACGACGAAGGCGAGAGCGGCTGGTCGGCGTCGGGCCGCGCGACGACGGCAGCGTTGCCGGTGGTGACGCTGGCGCTCGATCCGGCCTCCATCCCCGCAAACGGAGGAACGAGCACGGTGACCGCGACCGTGTCGCCGCCATCGCCCACGCCGTTCACGGTCAGCGTCTGGGCCGCGGCGTTCCCGCCTGTGCCGGGCCACTTCACGATCAGCGCGAACAACATCCTCAGCTTCGCCGCCAACGAGACGCACAGCACCGGCGCGGTCACGATCACGGCGATCACTCCAGCCGTGGTGAACGTGACTGCGACCGTGTCGGAGGGAGCGAACGTGAAGCCCCCGGCCGCTCGGAGGCTGACGATCACCCGCAGCGCCGCACCCGTCCCCTCCATCGCCGACATCAGCGTGGGGATGTCCACCCAGACCGGGGCCACAGTCACGGTGACCATCGCCGAACCAGACGGTCGACCACAGACCGTCCACCTGCGATACCGCAGCACGCCGTCGGGCGCCTGGAGAGCACTCGACACAGCCACCAGCACCACAGACGCCGCCACGGCCGCGCTGTCCGGCTTGATCCCCGGGACGGAGTACGAGGTGGAAGCGTCTCTCGACAGCAACTTCCCAGCAGCGCACACCCGGAGGGCCATATTCACGACGCTGCGGGCGCCGTCGGTGTCGGGCGTGGAGGTTGCCGCCATCACCCAGACGGCCGCGACCGCGACGGTGGCGGTCGCCGACGCGGACGGGTCGATGCTGCATCTGCGCTACCGGGAGTCGCCGTCGGGCGCCTGGAGCGACACGGCGCCGCAGACAGTCACCGGGTCCTCGGCGGTGTTCTCGCTGAGCGGCCTAACCCCGGGCACCAACTATGAGGTGCAGGCGTCGCTCGACGACACGTTCGCGTCCGGGGTCGTGTCGACGTCCTTCACGACGCTGCGGGCGCCGTCGGTGTCGTCGGTTTCGACCTCGAACGTGACCCAGACGACGGCGACGGTGACGGTCACGGTCGCCGACGCGGACCGCTCGACGCTGCATCTGCGCTACCGGGCGACGCCGTCGGGCGCCTGGACCTCTGCGCCGTCGCAGAGCGCGTCCAGTTCTTCAGCAGTGTTCTCGCTGAGCGGCCTCGCCCCGGGCACCGCCTACAACGTGGAAGCGTCGTACGACGACACCTTCCCGGCAGACAAGACCGAGTCGGACTCGTTCACGACGCTGCGGGCGCCGTCGGTGTCGGATGTGGAGGTTGCCGCCATCACCCAGACGACCGCGACGGTGACGGTCACGGTCGCCGACGCGGACCGCTCGACGCTGCATCTGCGCTACCGGGAGTCGCCGTCGGGCACCTGGAGCGACACGGTGTCGGAGACAGTCACCGGGCCCTCGGTGGTGTTCTCGCTGACGGGCCTGACCGCGGGCACCGCCTATGACGTGCAGGCGTCGCTCGACGACACGTTCGCGGCGGACAAGACGGCCATGTTCACGACGCTGCGGGCGCCGTCGGTGTCGTCGGTTTCGACCTCGAACGTGACCCAGACGGCCGCGGCCGCGACGGTGGCGGTGGCGAACGCGGACGGGTCGACGCTGCATCTGCGCTACCGGGCGACGACGTCGTCGGGCGCCTGGACCGAGGTGCCGTCGCAGAGCGCGTCCAGTTCTTCAGCAGTGTTCTCGCTGAGCGGCCTGACCGCGGGCACCGCCTACAACGTGGAAGCGTCGTTCGACGGCGCGTTCGCGGCGGACAAGACCGCGTCGGTCTCGTTCACGACGCGGCGGGCGCCGTCGGTGTCGTCGGTTTCGACCTCGAACGTGACCCAGACGACGGCGACGGTGACGGTGACGGTCGCCGACGTGGACAACTCGACGCTGTATCTGCGCTACCGGGAGTCGCCGTCGGGCGCCTGGAGCGACACGGTGTCGCAGACAGTCTCCGAGTCCTCGGTGGTGTTCTCGCTGAGCGGCCTGACCGCGGGCGCCACCTATGACGTGCAGGCGTCTCTCGACGGCGCGTTCGCGGCGGACAAGACGGCCATGTTCACGACGCGGCGGGCGCCGTCGGTGTCGGATGTGGAGGTTGTCGCCGTCACCCAGACGACGGCGACGGTGACGGTGACGGTCGCCGACGCGGACGGCTCGACGCTGTATCTGCGCTACCGGGTGTCGCGGTCGGGCGCTTGGACCTCTGCGCCGTCGCAGAGCGCGTCCAGTTCTTCAGCAGTGTTCTCGTTGAGCGGCCTCACCCCGGGCACCACCCACAACGTGGAAGCGTCTCTCGACAGCACCTTCCCGGCGGACAAGACCGCGTCGGACTCGTTCACGACGCTGCGGGCGCCGTCGGTGTCGTCGGTTTCGACCTCGAACGTGACCCAGACGACCGCGACGGCGACGGTCACGGTCGCCGACGCGGACGGGTCGGCGCTGTATCTGCGCTACCGGGCGACGACGCCGTCGGGCGCCTGGAGCGACACGGTGTCGCAGGCAGTCTCCGGGTCCTCAGCGGAGTTCCTGCTGACGGGCCTGACCCCGGGGACCGCCTACAACGTGGAGGCGTCGTACGACAGCACGTTCGTGTCCGGCGTCGTGTCGACATCGTTCACGACGCTGCGGGCACCGTCGGTGTCGTCGGTTTCGACCTCGAACGTGACCCAGACGGCCGCGACGGCGACGGTCACGGTCGCCGACGCGGACGGGTCGGCGCTGTATCTGCGCTACCGGGCGACGACGCCGTCGGGCGCCTGGAGCGACACGGTGTCGCAGACAGTCTCCGGGTCCTCAGCGGAGTTCCTGCTGACGGGCCTGACCCCGGGCACCGCCTACAACGTGGAGGCGTCGTACGACGACACGTTCGCGGCGGACAAGACCGCGTCGGACTCGTTCACGACGCTGCGGGCGCCGTCGGTGTCGTCGGTTTCGACCTCGAACGTGACCCAGACGGCCGCGACCGCGACGGTCACGGTCGCCGACGCGGACGGCTCGAGGCTGCATCTGCGCTACCGGGCGACGACGCCGTCGGGCGCCTGGACCTCTGCGGCGTCGCAGGCAGTCTCCGGGTCCTCAGCGGAGTTCCTGCTGAGCGGCCTGACCGCGGGCACCGCCTATGACGTGGAGGCGTCGTTCGACGGCGCGTTCGCGGCGGACAAGACCGAATCGGTCTCATTCACGACGCTGCGGGCGCCGTCGGTGTCGGATGTGGAGGTTGCCGCCATCACCCAGACGGCCGCGACGGTGACGGTCACGGTCGCCGACGCGGACAGCTCGACGCTGTATCTGCGCTACCGGGTGTCGCGGTCGGGCACCTGGACCGAGGCGCCGTCGCAGAGCGCGTCCAGTTCTTCAGCAGTGTTCTCGTTGAGCGGCCTCACCCCGGGCACCACCCACAACGTGGAAGCGTCTCTCGACAGCACCTTCCCGGCGGACAAGACCGCGTCGGACTCGTTCACGACGCTGCGGGCGCCGTCGGTGTCGTCGGTTTCGACCTCGAACGTGACCCAGACGGCCGCGACGGCGACGGTGGCGGTGGCGAACGCGGACGGGTCGGCGCTGTATCTGCGCTACCGGGCGACGACGCCGTCGGGCGCCTGGAGCGACACGGTGTCGCAGACAGTCTCCGGGTCCTCAGCGGAGTTCCTGCTGACGGGCCTGACCCCGGGCACCGCCTACAACGTGCAGGCGTCGTACGACAGCACGTTCGTGTCCGGCGTCGTGTCGACATCGTTCACGACGCTGCGGGCACCGTCGGTGTCGTCGGTTTCGACCTCGAACGTGACCCAGACGGCCGCGACGGCGACGGTGGCGGTGGCGAACGCGGACGGGTCGGCGCTGTATCTGCGCTACCGGGCGACGACGCCGTCGGGCGCCTGGAGCGACACGGTGTCGCAGACAGTCTCCGGGTCCTCAGCGGAGTTCCTGCTGACGGGCCTGACCCCGGGCACCGCCTACAACGTGCAGGCGTCGTACGACAGCACGTTCGTGTCCGGCGTCGTGTCGACATCGTTCACGACGCTGCGGGCACCGTCGGTGTCGTCGGTTTCGACCTCGAACGTGACCCAGACGGCCGCGACGGCGACGGTGGCGGTGGCGAACGCGGACGGGTCGGCGCTGTATCTGCGCTACCGGGCGACGACGCCGTCGGGCGCCTGGAGCGACACGGTGTCGCAGACAGTCTCCGGGTCCTCAGCGGAGTTCCTGCTGACGGGCCTGACCCCGGGCACCGCCTACAACGTGCAGGCGTCGTACGACGACACGTTCGCGGCGGACAAGACCGCGTCGGACTCGTTCACGACGCTGCGGGCGCCGTCGGTGTCGTCGGTTTCGACCTCGAACGTGACCCAGACGGCCGCGACCGCGACGGTCACGGTCGCCGACGCGGACGGCTCGAGGCTGCATCTGCGCTACCGGGCGACGACGCCGTCGGGCGCCTGGACCTCTGCGGCGTCGCAGGCAGTCTCCGGGTCCTCGGCGGTGTTCTCGCTGAGCGGCCTCGCCCCGGGCACCACATATGACGTGGAGGCGTCGCTCGACGATACGTTCGCGTCCGGATCGGTTGCGGCATCGTTCACCACCGTCACCCCGACGACTGATCCGCCGGGTGGTGGCGGTGGCGGGACTACGCCCGTGACTGATCCGCCGGGTGGTGGCGGTGGCGGGACTACGCCCGTGACCGGTCCGTCGGGTGGTGGCGGTGGCGGGGCTCCGGCGGTCCAGGATCCGCCGGTTGCAAGGGCCTCCGACGTGTTCGAGGACGTTCCCGCGGGCTCATGGTACGAGGACGCCGTCTCCTGGATGTTCCACAATCGCATCACGGTCGGGTGTACCGAGAAGACCTTCTGTTCCGACAGCCACCTGACGCGCCAGCAGTTCGTGACCTTCCTGTGGAGAGCGGAGGGCGAGCCGGATTCGTCGTACCTCGGCTCGACAGCGTTCGCCGATGTCGAGCAGGAAAGCTATGCGGATCGGGCAATCGGTTGGGCGGCAGAGAATGGCGTCATCCGGGGCTGCGCCGCTGGGAAGATCGGGGATCCAGAATGGCGATTCTGCCCGGGCCGCAACGTGTCCAAGGCGCAGGTGGCGACCTTCCTGTACAGGTATGTGAACGCCAGCTTCGACAGTCCGCCATCCGTTGTCGATGTGAATCCCGACTCGGTACACGCTCCTGGCATCGCCTGGCTGTACCGCAACGGCATTGTCGTAGGCTGCCGCGAAGACATGTTCTGTCCAACACGAGCCACCATTCGAGCAGAGGCCGCCGCGTTCATTCACGCAGTAGCCGAGCGACGCTCAAGCTGGGGCACTGGAGCCGAGCCGTTCGCCGCAATCACCTTCGGCGAGAGCGGATAGCTGAGTTGCGAGTGGACCACATTCGGGTATTCCTGCCCAAGGACCATTACTCCAGCATGGAACCGGTGTACCAGAGCAGTGTGGCGTGAGAGCGGCGACCGGCGTCAGTTGGCCCTGCGGGCACGGGGGCCGGAAAGCTCCACCGGTGGTTGCTCGTCAGCCATGATGGCTGTGTCCACGAGACAACTACTGCATGCTCGCGTTAGTCATATTGCTGTGTTAGGCTGGAGTCATGGTGATGCCGGTGGTAATGCCGGTTTCGGATGCTGATCGGCGGTGCTGGAGGCGCGGGTGTCGGCGTCGGCGACGCCTCGGCGCGACTGGCAGCGGGCCAGGATCGTTCTGATGGCCTCTGAGGGCCTGTCGTCGCCGGTGATCGGTGAGGCGGTGGGGCTGAACCGCAACCAGGTGGACGTGTGGCGGCGCCGCTATATCGACGGCGGCGTCGACGCGCTGGCAGACAGGCCGCGCTCGGGGCGGCCGCGGGTGTATGGGCCAAAGGAGAGGCTGGCGCTGGTCAAGACGATCACGGCGCGCCCCGCGGAGCCCGGCCGGCTGGGCCGTGGGCGCCTGAGGGCCCGCATGTCGATGCCGGAGGTGGCGCGGCGGCTGCGCGAGCACCACGGGATCGCCATCTCGGACTCGCAGGTGTGGCGGATCTGCCGGTCGCTGGACCTCAAGCCGTGGCAGGTCCGGTCATGGCTGGCCTCCCATGACCCCGACTTCGACGAGAAGGCCGTCGACGTCTGCGGCCTGTACTTGGAGCCCGAGGACAACTGGGCGGTGTTCAGCGTGGACGAGAAGACCGCGATACAGGCCCGCCGAGCTGGACTCACAAGTCCCCGCGCACCTCGAGCTGCACTGCATCGTCGACAACCTCGCCACCCACGGAACAAAAGCCGTCGAGGAGTTCCTCGACGGCCACCATCGCATCTTCTTGCACCGCACCCCCACCCACGCATCGTGGCTCAACCAGATCGAGACGTGGTTCTCGATCCTCACCCGCCAACTCCTCGACACAGCCGAGTTCAACCACACCAGCGACTTCGCCGGAGCCATCCTCGACTACATCGACGACTACAACAACCGAGCCCAACCCTTCAAATGGACATACCAAGCCACCCACAGCCACACAACTTCCGCGCGTGAGCACTAGACGGTTAGTTCCAAGGGGTTAGTGGTCGTAGGCGATGAGGGATCGGGCGGGGCCGGGTTGTTGGGTGGTTTCGTTGTGCCAGATTGCTGCGGTGAGTGCGAGGATTCGTTGCAGTATGCGCGCGGCGACGCCTGGGCGTGTGCGGCCGCGGTTGCTTTGGCGCCGGTGAGCGCGTAGGCGATGGGCAGCCCCGACGGTGCTGTGATGAGATGCAGGCGCAGGCCCCAGAAGTACCGGGAGTGCGAGGCGCAGTAGCCGTATGTGGCCCATCCGGCGAGGTCTGAGCGCCGGGCGGTCTCGCGGCTGCGGCCGCACTCGACAGGGGTCGAGTCCACGACCCAGACGCCGTCGTGTGACGACGGGCAGTCCCGCGCCAGCGCGGCGATGATGTGCTGCATCAACTCGCCGCTGCGGCGCAGGCGCTTGTTGTAGCCGCTGCGGCACGAACGGGAACCCACGGCCGAAGGTGCGCCGCGGCGTAGCGGATGAAGCGGGCCTCAGAGTCGAACCCCAGCGGCGCCCACAGCACCGCCAGGGTGACCAGCTCCGCGTCCGACAGCCTCGGTGCGATCCCCACCACAGGCCGCTCAGGCGCCCACTCGCGATGCGCGGCCAACAAATCGTCGACCCTCACATACAGTGCAGTCACGAGGGTGTCCAAGTCCGGGTTCATACCAAGGTCCTCCAGGATCGGGGTCTGTGGACAACCCCGAGCTTGGACACCCTCACCCCTCAAATGGTGGACCCCCACCCCTTGGAACTACTCATCTAGGTGGCTGGTGCCAAGTCAAGGGTGGGGCGGGATCAGCGAGGTGAGGCTCACCTTCACGTAGGCGTCGAGGAACATCGGGTGGCCGGATGATGGTGGACGGCATCGTCAGTGTGCGGGCGCGAAGTCGATGGTGAGTTCGAGGCCCAGCGCGGTAGCGGCCTTTTGCAGGGTCGTGAGCGTGGCGCTGGTGCCGCCGGCCGCAAGGCGAGGCACCGCTGCTTGGCTGGTGGACATTCGCGCCGTTGGTTCGCGTTGTCTGGTTTGGCGTCGGCACGGTCTAGACTCACATCGACGCTGGTCATCAGGTCCGGCTGGCAAGAGAGAGAATCAATGCGAGGAACTGTCAAGTTTTTCAACAGCGAAAAGGGCTTCGGCTTCATCTCGCGCGACGGCGGTGACGATGTGTTCGTTCACTATTCCAACATCGTCGGCGAGAACCACCGAACCCTTGACGAAGGGCAGATAGTCGAATTCGACATCGGGCCCGGCCGCAAGGGAGACGAAGCTCGTAACGTCAAACCGGCCTGACCGGATAGGCCCGGGAGCCTAGAACGGCTCCACGAAGTACTGGGAGTTGAAGCCTCCTCGGCTACCCGTCGCGGGTCAGTCGGGGTTCCAGGGTTCGGTCTCGATGCCGAGACCATCAGCGATCCGGTACGCGTACGCGTAGTAGCCGACAACCTCGACTATGTCGAGGATGTCGCGATCAGAGAAGCTGGCCGATCGTAGAGCGTCGACGTCGGTATCGTTCATCGCGCCCGGCGTCTTCGTTAGATTGATCGCGAATCTCAGCAGCGCCACCCGCTTCGGCGACAGCGCTGCAGTTGTCCAGTCTCGATGACCACGACCTCGCCCCGCAGATCGGCCAGGGTCGGGGTGTCGGCGGAATTGAACCAGCGGGTGATGCCAGCTCAGGGGCAGCCGGATACGTCGATTGCATGCTCAACGGAGGTTGCGCTCCCGGCGAGCCCCGTGCCATGGGGGGCGATGACAACCATGCCGGGTCATGACAGGCGGTATTTCCATAGGGGAATCAATATTGGTCGATGCCGGACATCATGCCGGACACCAGCCCGCACGGCGGTACGGTGCGAGCCGTGAGCGAGTTGGCCGCGGTTTAGTGGAGAAGGGCGAGCGTCGATGACTGAGCGTTATCTCGTGATGCCTCGGGGCATCAACGTCGGGACCCGCAATCGGGTGCCGATGGCGGAGCTCAGGTCGAAGTTGGCCGGCGATGGCTACCGCGACGTGGCCACCGTCCTGGCGAGCGGCAACGTGATCGTTTCCACCGAGGAGGATCGTCCCGACGAGGTCGCGGGCGCCGTGCAGCGGTTGCTCCGCGACTTCTTCGACGTCGACGTTGCCTGCGTCGCGCGAACGGCGAGCCAGGTTCGGGGGGTGCTTGGGCGCGATCCGTTGCAGGAAGTCGTCTCCGACCCGTCGCGCTACCTGGTGGTCTTCCTGTCGCAGGAGCCCGATCCCGAAGTGGTGGAGGCGCTGGTGGGGGAGGACCACAGCCCAGAGGCCATCGTGATCGAGGGTGCCGAGGCGTACGTTTGGACTCCCGATGGCGTCAAGGCGATGACCCTGTCGTATGCGTACCTCGAGAAGCGGTTCGGGGTCGTCGCCACGGCGCGCAACTGGAACACCATCGAGAAGATCGTGGCCAAGCTATGACCGCTGGCCGCACGACCCGAGGTCAGAGGCTCCGAGCCGTATCCATTTCGGGCCGGGACGGTTCCGGGAGACATGAGCGCATCTGGTAGAAGCGATCGGCCGATGGCCAATACCTATTGGGTCGATCCGGGCCGGTTCGCGGCGGGCGAGTATCCGGGCGCGAGGAGTCGCAAGGAATCCGCTGGCAGGTTGCGGACCCTGCTGCGAGCCGGCCTCGACTGTTTCATTGACCTGACCGAGCCGTACGAGGGGTTGGCCCCCTATGCCGAGATTGCGGCACAGGAAGCCAGCCGACTCGGCACAGAGTTCGTGCATGAGCGGCATTCCATCGTCGACATGAGCGTGCCTCGCAGTCAACAGCAGACAGCCGGCATCCTCGACGCCATCGACGAGGCGTTGGATGACGGCAAGAACGTCTATGTTCACTGTTGGGGCGGCATCGGCAGGACCGGCACCGTGGTCGGATGCTGGCTCGTGCGCCACGGCATGACCGGAGACGAGGCTCTGGCCCAGATCGCGCAACGGTGGCAGGGAATGGAAAAGAGGTACCGCCACCCCCGCTCGCCACAAACCGCACAGCAGCGTTCGTACGTGCGCAACTGGACCGAACCGTCACCGGGCGCCGCCGCGTGAGCGAGGCCGCTGAGCGGGACCGGTTCCGGGGCTGCCTGCTGGGACTGGCGGCGGGCGATGCGCTGGGCACCACGCTGGAGTTCAAGCCGCCCGGGTCGTTCGAGCGGTTCCGCCGGATGCGCCACAGTGCCCAGTACTTCGACCCGGACGGTCCCGCGATCACCCATGACGATGCGGCGTGGGCGATCTCGACCGCACAGTCGGCGACGGAGGGGACGCTGCGGATCAGCGGGAGCGGGGGCCTGTCTCGGTTCGAGCCGTCGTGAGGTCGATCTCCACCAGTGGGCGTTGGGTGACGGTGGCGTGGAAGCTGCCGGTGCCGGTGCTGATCCAGTCGGATGGCCGGACAGTGGCCTGCACGGGTCGCCCCAAGCGCTGCTCGGCTGCCGAGGCCGCCGCGTACAGCTCATCGCGGTCAGGCGAACCAAGAACCAGGACGTCGATGTCGCTGACAGCACGGTCGGCGCTGCCGCCTAGGAGGCGCGCCGCCCAGGACCCGTAGATGTGCGCGGTGTCGATGTTGTCGATGGGGGCGAGCGCTGCGGCCAGGACTCGGGGCGGGCCGAACGCCTTGACCAGCACGTCGGCCAGCCCGCGGTAGTAGGGGCTGTCGGTGTTGGCTCGCACGAGTCTGGTGTTTCCGATCTTGCGGCTGGTAACGAGGCCTGCTGACTCGGCCCGGTCGATCTCTCGATGCACGGAGCTGACAGGAATAGACATCAGAGCGGAGAAGTCCGTCAGACTGGCTTCGAGTTCAGGGTCGCCGAGCAAGAGGGCCAGCAGCTCGCCTTGCTGCCGTGACCGCAGGATCGGCAGCAGACTCGGCGCCGATCTCCTTTCCATAATCAGGGAAGTATATTGCTAAACACGGGATTATGGCAGGACTGCCTCCATCAGCTCCCGGGGCTACAGCTCCCGCCGGCGGAACAGCGCCACAGCATCGGTCGCAGACAGGTAGTAGAGGTCGGTGGAGGAGGTCATTCAGTCAGGTTCTGGGCTGCGGCGGGGCTCGTCGATGAGGCGGGCGAGGGTGGCGCCCACGGTGAGGTCGTCGATCTGGCCGAACGCGTTGACGCGGATGCATCCGGACCGGTCGATGACTACCAGGCTGGGGGTGCCCCGCAGCTGGTAGCGGCCCATGGTGATGGGCAGGGCGACGCCGGGGTCGTGGGCGTCGACGCCGACGGGGAACGTGATGCGGTACTCGTACAGGAACGCCTCCAGCGACACCGGGGTCATGGCGTCGTGGTGTTCGAACACGGTGTGCAGGCCCAGGACACAGACGGCGTCGCCGAAGGCGTGCTGGATGCGCTTGGCCTGGGGCAGCCCGTGGGAGACGCAGCCCGGGCACAGCATCTGGAACGCCTCGATCACCACGACCTCGCCCCGCAGATCGGCCAGGGTCGGGTTGTCGGCGGTGTTGAACCAGCGGTCGACAGCCAGCTCAGGAGCAGCCGGGTGGGTCGGTTGGTCGGTCATCGGCGGTCCCGCTCCCTGCGGGGTCGCTGGCCGGGTGGACGGCGAGGCCCGCGATGAGCGGTGTTGTCAGACGGCATGTCCATGCCAATCAATATAGGAAGGCGGTGGAGTCGCTATCGCACATTGGCGGTAGCGAACCGACTACACAAGTGAAGAAGGAGGCCGCGCCCATGGGCACTCAGCGAGTTGTCATCGTCGGCGGGGGGTTCGCCGGGCTCAGTGCCGCCTACACGCTGAAGAAGCGGGGCATCGCCCCCCTCGTGCTCGAGGCGCTGGATCGTGCGGGCGGGCGCGGCAAGGGCGAGGAGGTGGACGGATTCTCCCTGGACATGGGTGCATTCGTCTTCACTTCGACCTACGACACCGCGTTCGGCATGTGCGAGGAGCTGGGACTGCCGCTGGTGCGGTCGCAGATGAAATTCGGCCACCACCGCAACGGGCGCTGGGTGACGACGACGCCGGAGCAATCGCTGTGGAATACCGTGCGACACCTGCGTACGGCCATCACCATGGGATTCGGGTCACCCGCGGGCATGCGTTCGGGCTCCAAGGTGATGCGGCAGATGCATCGGCAGTCGGACTACCTGAGTTTCGCCAGCGACAGCCCCCTGGCCGAGATCGACGACGACGAGACCTACGGCGACTACCTGAAGCGACTCGGTGTGCCGAGGAGCCTGCAGTTGACGCTCGGGGGACCCCTCAAAATGGTTCTGGGCGATCCAGAACCCGCAGGCCAAGCACTGATGCGGGCCTACATCGGCGAGACGATGCTGAGCAGCGGCACGGTGTACATGCCTGAGCGCGGCATCGGATCCTTCAACGCTGCGCTGGCCGCGGCCTGCTCCGATGCGATTCGCGTCTCGACTCCCGTCCGCAGGATTGTCGTCGCAGACGGGGCGGCGACCGGAGTGGTCACCGACGGCGAGACCATCGAGGCGGACGCAGTAATCTGCGCGGTGCCCGGCACGCAGGTCCCAGATCTCATTCCGGACCTGCCCGCAGAAGCTCGCGGCGCGCTCAGCACCGTCAGCTACTCGACCGGTTGCCGGGTGGTGGTCGGGCTCGACCGCTCCCCGCTGCCTGCGGGCTGGCATGGCGCGCTCTACCCGGAGCACGACGACGTGCCGCTGTTGCTGGACAGGTCCGTCTTCCTGCCGGACTGCGCGCCTGCCGGCCACGGCCTTCTCGACCTGCTCATCGGGCGCGACCGCGCCAAGGAGCTTATCCCGCTCGACGACGAGGAGATCAAGCGCCAGATGCTGGGCGCCGCTCGCCGCCATGCGCCCCCCGGCTCAGCCCTTCCCGGCGACGACGAGGGCCTGTTCTTCCGCGTCTACCGCTGGAAAGAGGCACTGTGCATGGGATCACCTGGGATGCTCGCCGCGATGACGAAGATCCCGGGGCAGCTTGCAGGCAACATCGACAACCTGTTCCTGGCGGGCGACTACATGGGGGTGCCGTCGGTCAACGGCGCGCTCTCCAGCGGCCACAAAGCCGCAACCCGAGTCGCAGACCTCCTGGCATCTCGAACCACCTAGCCGCCGCCAGGAACGTCGCTCCAAGAACTCGTGCTCCTCTTCGAGGGTCATCTCCGGATAGTTCATCGGTCCTCGGCGCTAGGGGCGGCGGTCGTGCAGGCGGATCTCGAATATGACGCTTGTTCCGTCGCCCGGCCCGTCAGCGAGGAATGTCGGCGAGTAGGGGTCGCCGGACACCACCGCCTCCCAGGGATACAGCGGAGGGGGGTCCGACGGCACAAAGCTGACCTCTAGCTCGAGGCCGAGGGCCGCGCTGGCCTCGTCGAGCGTCATGCCGATCCGGACAGGGCCGAAGCTGGCGTCGGTGCCCTCGATCCCTGCTGTCGGGCTCAGCGATTCGGGAAGCAGCCAGATGGTGGGCATCGGGAAGGGTGCTGCGTTGATGTCGTTGGGGCCGGCCTGAAGGACGTTGCCGATGGGCCCTGTATCGAAGTGCTCGTCGATGGCGACCCTGCGATCTCCGTCGGGCCAGTCGACGGTCATCGGCTCGAAGCCCTTGTTCCACACCTGCACCTTCTGGAACTCCGCCACCACCACGCAGGGCTGCGTCAGGGAGCGATCCCACAGAGTGATCCACGGCTCGGGGCCTGTGAGCGCCACGCAGTCTGGATCTGGCGCCATCGACTCGGGCGCCACATCCGGCTGCTCATCCGGACGAAGCAGGATGCTGGCCCCGATCCCCGCTGCCACGAGTACGGCGACTATCACACCGGCGCCGATAGCCAGGCTTCGTTGACGCCGTTGGCGCGTCGATGAGCGGACCTCGGTCACATCGCCAGTGTCGCAGTTGTCGCCACCAATAGCCAGAGCGATTCTCAAGCAGATCGACGAGCGCGCCCACCGGGCTCGCGGTCCATGCGCGGCCGCAGTAGGGGGTTACGACGGTCGGCTATTCGAGCGGAGCGATCTTGTCGGGACTCGTGCCGGTGCGGAGCGAGTCCCAGGCGGCGCGCAGTTCCGGCCGGTGCAGCTCGCACCATTCCTCGACCATCGCGAGACCGCGTCTCGGAAGCATGCCCCTCAGCACCCGCGACGTCTCGATCTCGATGAGGACCTCCTCCTCGCCGTAGCGGGCGTGGAAATGAGCGGGCTGGTGATCACGGGCGTACATCGTGATCACAGTGCCGAAGAAGCGGCTCAGCTCCGGCACTGGCTTCGGGTCAGGCTGCGCCCGTGGTGGCGGCCTCGGCTCCCAGGTCCTCGAAGGCCTGGCCGGTCACATCGAGGTAGAGGCTCAGAGGGCACACATCGACCTCTGAGCCGTCTCCCCAGGCCACCGCTCCGGAGTCCGCGACGATATGCGCTGAGCGCCAGAAGTCTTCGTCGGACCACTGGCTGAAGATCCCACCCAAGGCGGCGCTGTCGGACAAGTCGACTACGCCCGCGGCGCCGTCGTCGAACCTGACCCAGATCCGGTAGGGCTCGCGTGCCTCAAGTTCGACCACATGCGGAGACAGCACGACTCCGATACTACTGCGATGCCCTTGGATGTACGGGTTGGAGCCCATCCCGGCCCGATCGTTCTCGACGCGGGGGCCGTCACCCGACTCGCCAGCCGAGATCGCCGACAGCCATTCGTGGACCGCTCGGATCGCGAGCCGCCATTCTGGGCAGGCGACACTTACGCTTGGATCTTGAGTCGAGGAGGTGTCCGCATGCTGGAGGCGGAGGTCGGGGACATCGTCGACAACCCTTGGCGCTATGGGAAAGCCAGCACGGCCCGTTGGCTCCCCAGGAGAAGGCAGAAGCGCGAGCAGCTCTCGGTCTGTGAGCATGCAGGGTTGAAGTTTTCAATCTATGTTGTACTATCTCATGTATGGCGACAGTCGACGAGACTCGAAGCACGGCACAGAACGACCGGAGCGCTCGCAGCGCCGACTCGGAACGCCGCCGCGAGCTTCTGCGCGAGACGGATCGCTATCTAGCCGAACTCATTGAGAAGGTCGGAGAGCCGTCACCGGAGGTGGTGGCTGAGGCTGAGGCCTGGTGCGACCGCATTGAGCGCCACCTCAAGAAGGCGTCCGACGCCTGATGAAGGCGGTCGTTCTCGACTCGGGGGCCGTCACCCGGCTCGCCCGCCAAGATCAGCTTTCTGCGGCTCGCATCGGATCGTTGAAGCGCCGTGGCATCTGGCCGCCGGTTGTGCCTTCGGTCGTTCTGGTCGAGTGCCTGACGGGCCGTCAGCGGATCGATGCCGTCACGATCCGCTTCCTCAAGGGCTGTGACATCGAGGAGCAACTGCCCGAGCGGATCGCGAGGAACGCGGGAAGACTGCGGGACAGCACTGGCCGGGCCTCAGAGATCTCGGCAGTGGACGCGGTTGTCATCGCCGTAGCTGAGCCCGACGGCATAGTGCTGAGCACCGACCCGGAGGATCTCGGCGCACTCGCAGTCCACGCGAAAGGCGTCGAGGTGGCGGCACCCTGAGATCTCTATCCGCTCGCCGGCAATGAGTTCTCCCGGTGGGGCGCGGCCTAGGCTGCGGTGCATCTGACGCCGCGACGTGAGCGATCCCTCAGCGGAGAGGTGCGGCCGTCGCAGGGGGAGAGGTGAGTCCTATGGTCGAAGTTGCCTCGTTGGATGAGGTGCCGGTGCGTGAGGTTTGGCCGGATGAGGATCATGACTTCACGCCGTGGCTGGCTGAGAACCCAGAACACCTCAGCAAAGCACTCCACATGGATCTTGAGCTTGAGGGCGCTGAGGTTGCTGTCGGGCCCTTCTCCGCAGATGTAGTTCTACGGGATGCGAACACCGGCCAGCGCGTAGTGGTCGAGAACTACCTGGAGACGACGGATCACGACCACCTCGGCCGCGACTTCGTGATCCGGCAGGGCGACACCGGCATCAGGGAGGATTGAGCACGCCGTGGATTCAGCCGATCAGCAACACCAGACCGTGGACGTCCGCGAGAAGTGGTCGAATGAGGCGCTTGACTTCACGCCGTGGCTGACTGAGAACTTGGATCTGTTGGGAGACGAGCTCGGCATGGAGCTGGAGTTGGTCGAACGCGAGAAGCCCGTCGGGCCGTACTTCCTGGACATCCTGGCGAAGGAGACAGGCACCGGGAGGTCGGTCGCGATTGAGAACCAGCTCGAATGGAGCGACTTCGGTCACCTGGCCCAACTGCTCGTCTATGCCACCGGCTGTAAGGCCAAGGCTGCGATTTGGGTCGCGACCGGATTCCTGTATGAGCTTGCCCGAGTCTTGCACCGGCTCAACAGATGGACTGCTGACGGGGTCAAGTTCTACGCCGTGAAGGTCGAAGTCACCCAGGCGACCAACGACTCTGATCTTGTGCCGAGATTCCGCAAGGTGGTCTACCCAGGGAGCTGGGACAAGGACGCAATTCTGCCGCGCCAACGGCCAGAATCTCCCGTCGTCCGACGGTTTCGGCAGTTCTTTGAACCCTTGATCACCGAAGTGGCGCACACAGGGCTGCTGCAACCGAGGCCATACATGAGGTGGGGTCACGCTGGCCGGTACTTCCACTCCTTGAAGAATGAGGGATTGTCGTACGCGGCTGCCTTCGACGAGACGAATAATGCGTGGGTGACCCTGCATATCGAGGCCGGCGACAAGGCACTCACCAAACACGTTTTCAACACCCTCAATGCCGAGCGCAGCCAGATCGAATCAACAATCCCGATCGATGCTGAGTCGGAGTGGGACTGGCGTCGCTACGACAGATGGGGCTTCTCCAGCATCAACGTGAGGAGGGACGGTTCGATCAGCGACCCGCCGGAGGCACAGGACGAGATCCGGATGTGGATGCTCGACCTCCTGCGGAGGTTCCAGGAAGCGTTCGATTCACGGGTAGCAGCGATCCTCAGCGAGAGCGGGGGCCTGTCTCGGTTCGAGCCGTCCTGAGGTCGATCTCCACCAGCAGGCGCTGGGTGACGGTGGCGTGGAAGCTGCCGGTGCCGGTGCTGATCCAGTCGGCCGGCCGGACGGTGGCTTGCACGGGCCGTCCCAAGCGCTGCTCGGCCGCGGAGGCCGCCGTGCTGCCGGATGGGGTCCTAAGGGTGTGCGGGAGCGAGGTCGATAGTGAGTTGGAGGCCCAGCGCGGCGGCGGCCTTGTGCAGCGTCGTGAGTGTGGCGCTGGTTCCGCCGGTTTCGAGGCGGGCTACCGCTGCTTGGCTGGTGGACATTCGGATAGCTAGCCCAGATTGTTCAGTAGGCCGTTGCGGGGCGGCTGTGGGGGCTGGGTTGGGTGCAGCGGTGGGTGCGGGTGGTCGGTGGGCGTGTCGGGGCGCGATGTGACCGCTGGGGGTGCGGGTGTTGGGTTGGCCGGATGATGTGTGTGTGGCGGTGTCCGGTTCAGCGCCGGGGGGCGGCGCTCAGATGCGCAGCGGGATGGTGCGCACGGCCTCGAACGCGGCGATGAGTTGGGGGGTCCAGGGCCAGTCGCTGGAGAGTCTGGCGAAGCGTTGGCGGCCGGTGGTGACGATGTGTGCGGCCGTGTGCAGCAGGCAGTAGCGCAGCCGTTTGGGCTCGGCTTGGGCCAGGTCGCCCTCGAGGGCGAGCAGGCGGGTCCATGCCAGCAGGTCGCAGGCGGTCAGGGCGAGTTGCAGCCAGGCGGAGTTGATCGCGAACGAGTGCGACGGCAGCTTGGCCAGCCCGGTGGCCTTGTTGTCACATATTCGGCGCTCGGCGCGGCCGCGGCCGCGGTGGAGGGCTTCGAGGTAGGCGATGTCGGTGTCGGGCAGGTCGGTGACGAACACCTGCAGGCGGTGGCCGTCGGCGTCGGTGAAGGTGAGTTGCGCGCCGGGGTGGGGGGCCTCGCGCCGGGCGATCATGCGGCATCTGTCGGGCCAGCCCGACAGGTCGGCCTGTTCGGTGACCTCGGCGTGCTCGCGCGGCTCCGAGCCGTCGGCGGAGACCGCCGGCTGCCAGCGCCGCTCGGGCACTTCCACCAGGACTTTGGCGGTGTCGATGTCGAGCTTGTGGCCGATCACGAACCGCACGCCGCGGTCCCGGCACGCCTCGACGAAGCCGTGGGACCAGCCCGCGGAGTCGGCGCGGACGACCACCTCGACCTCGCGGGGGTCCACCGGCAGCTGCGCCAGGGCGTCGTCGAGGACCGCGATGTGGTCCGCGGCGGTGTTGGACCCGGCGTTGCCGGGCCGCAGCAGACCCGCCAGCGCCTCGCCGGTCGCGTCGAGGCAGGCCAACAGCGGATGGAACCCGTATCCGCCCTTGTAGCCGCCGGCCGCGCCCTGCTTGTCAGAACGGGAGCCGATGAGCGTGGCGTCTATGTCGATCACATAGAAACCCGGATCAGCGCCCGCGGCCCACGCCCCGCGGCGGGCCCGAGCCCGGGCGGCCTTGACCCGCCCCAAAGCGGCGCCGCCGACAGCGCCCAGCGCCCGCCACAGCGTCGGACGCGACGCCACCTCGCCGAACAGCAGCGGCTGATCCGCGAGCACCGCTATATCAGAGATCGTGTCGCCCCCGTCGGCGATCATCACCGCCGCGTCCACCAGCGCCTCGCCACGGTCACGACCCCCGCGGCGCTGCCTCGTCGGAGCCATCGCCTCAGACATCGCCTCGCCCAACCCGACCGCGTCCGCCAGATCAGCCAGCAGCCGCGCCCCGACATGACTGCCCAGACCACGGCCGCCGCCGGTGACCCCCAACCGCGGACGACAACGACTACGCTTCACCATGGAAGTGCCCTTCTCTGTGCGTGAGCCCGCACTGTTCACAAGCGCAAGTCTCCCGCACCAGAAAGGCATCTTCGCGGACACAGCAGCCTCAACCACAACCCACTACTGAACAGGGCGGGCTAGTTCGCGTTGGCTGAGACCGGCTGTCTCTCGGGCTTGGCGAACCTTCTCGCCGACCTTGATGGCGAGGCGAGCGGCGGCGAGCGCTTCGTCGAACTCGGCTCGCTCGGCGCTGGTCATGGCGTCGAGCCGCCGGTTGCGCAGTTCTTCGATGGTGGTGCGACCCATCAGTTGTCCTCCTCCCATTTCTCGGCTTCCGGTTCTACCTCCACCGACCATATGACATCAAGAATGATATCGCCGCGGCCGGTTCCTGACCTCTGCAGCCAGTTGTCTGCCTCGGTGTGACTCAACTCACTGGACGCAGGGTCGGAGGTCTAGGAGGCTTAGCCCATGAGTGCCGCCGGTGGACGTAGTCGACCGATTCCGAACAGCTATTGGGTTCGGGAGGGCCGGTTCGCGGCTGGGGAGTATCCCGGGGCGTTGGACCCGCGGGAGGCGGCGGCCAAGGTGCGGGCGCTGATCGAGGCCAGCATTGATTGCTTCATCGACCTTACGCAGCGGCGCGACGGGCTGGCCCCGTACGAGCAGATCGCCCACGAGCAGGCGCGGGCCCTCGGCCGGTCCGTGCGGCGCGAGAGCCATCCGATCATGGACATGTCGGCGCCGCGGCGCGCCGCTGAGATGGCGGCCATCCTCGACGCCATCGACGACGCCCTCGGCCAGGGTCGCACGGTGTATGTGCACTGCTGGGGCGGGATCGGCCGCACCGGGACGGTGGTCGGCTGCTGGCTGGTCCGCCACGGGCTCACCGGCCAGGGGGCCCTCGACCAGATCGCCGAGTGGTGGCAGCACGTGGAGAAGAGATGGCTCTACACCGAGTCGCCCCAGACCCGCCACCAGCGGGCCTTCGTGGAGCCCCACCGGGACTAGCCGGCATCGCAGGACCGGAGGGACGCGAGTGGGCGTGGTGAGCACCAGGGACCGCTTCCGGGGCTGTCTGGTGGGGCTGGCGGCGGGGGACGCGCTGGGTACTCCAGTGCCTTACCTACGGACTTCGCTGGCTCGCGGCTTGAGGATGACAGATCGATCGTTGGATTGTTCCGGTTGATCGAAGAGATCGTGAGGTGCATAATGGGAGGGCCTCGCGGTGCTGTTCTGTGAGGAAGTCGCAAGCCCCGGAGGGCCAGTCCGAGGATCCTGTTGGATCGACTAGGACGGGAGCCGGGGCTTACGCATGCACTGGTCGCTCAACTCACGTAGCAGACGTCGGTCACAATGAGCGTGTTCTGCAAGAGGCTGAAGCCTGCCGATTGCCCGTCGGTGAGATGCTCTCGGACAACGCCGGCCATGGCGTCGGGGTACCACAGCAAGGGTTCGGCTTTCGTGCGCCAGTCGTAGCTGAAGGCGGGGGCTGTCAGCTCGCGGAGACAGTTGAGGATCGTCGAGCGGTCGCGTCCGTCCTCACGTTGACCGCGTGATTCGATGACGACGTGCCCGACGCCCTCGTTGGCTAGTTCGGTAGCGAGTTCGGCTAGGAGCGTGGCGCGGGTCGCGGTCTGCGCCTGGCGGCTTGCGCGTTGAGCGAAGATCTTGGTTGTGATCGCGTGCTTCGCGATGAGCTTGACCGCGGCATTGCGGGTGGTCGGCCCCTCCCTGTGCCAGTGGAAGGGTCGGGTCCGATCAGCGGTCAGGGACTGGATGTCTCGGCGCGCGGCGTGAGCCTCGCTGAAGATGACGGCGGCGAGCACGTACGTCACGCCGCCTTGAAGCTCGGCCACGGTCTCGTCGACGGCTGCGACGAGGCCTTCGGGGATCGGTTGGCCGTCAGCAGGCAACGGGTTGCTCATTGTCGTCGTCTCCGCTGGGACCTGCCGCACGGGCTGAAGGGCTGCTGGAGCGAGTAGAGGTTGGCGATCCCATGCCGCCCGCTGGCCGAGAGCGGCGTCAGACTGAATTGATCCGGTCAGGGAGTGACGCTTCAACCTCCAGGGTGACGAAGCATAACGCCGCGTCGATACCGTACGAAGCTGGCGCAATTCGTCTCGGGCTTGATGAGGAGAGCGGAGGTCCGGCAGGCTTGGTGCAATGAGCGCGCCCATCCGTGCCGATCGACCCATTCCGAACAGCTACTGGGTGCGGGAGGGCCGGTTCGCGGCTGGCGAGTATCCCGGGGCGTTGGACCCGCGGGACGCGGCGGCCAAGGTGCGGGCGCTGCTCGAGGCCGGCATCGATTGCTTCATCGACCTGACGCAGCGGCGCGACGGGCTGGCCCCGTACGAGCAGATCGCGCACGAGCAGGCGCGGGCCCTCGGCCGGTCCGTGCGGCGGGAGAGCCATCCGATCATGGACATGTCGGTGCCGCGCCGCGCCGCTGACATGGCGGTCATCCTCGACGCCATCGACGACGCCCTCGGTGAGGGTCGCACGGTGTATGTGCACTGCTGGGGCGGGATCGGCCGCACCGGGACGGTGGTCGGCTGCTGGCTGGTCCGCCACGGGCTCACCGGCCAGGGGGCCCTCGACCAGATCGCCGAGTGGTGGCAGCACGTGGAGAAGAGCTGGCTCTACACCGAGTCGCCTCAGACCCGCCACCAGCGGGCCTTCGTGCGGCGTTGGGCCGAGCCCCGCCGGGACTAGCCGGCATCGCAGGCCCGGAGCGACGCCGGTAGGCGAGGTGAGCACCAGGGACCGCTTCCGGGGCTGTCTGGTGGGGCTGGCGGTGGGGGACGCGCTGGGTACGACGCTGGAGTTCAGCCCGCCGGGTTCGTTCGACCCGATCGACGACATGGTCGGCGGGGGGCCGTTCGGGTTGAGGGCGGGCCAGTGGACCGACGACACGTCGATGGCGCTGTGTTTGGCCACCAGCCTTCTGGAGTCGGGCGGGTTCGACCCTGTGGACCAGATGAGGCGCTACCTGCGATGGTTCAGGCAGGGGTACCTGTCATCGACGGGGGTGTGCTTCGACATCGGCGGCACCACCCGCGAGGCCCTGGTGCTCTTCGAGCGGACCGGCGAGCCGTACTCAGGACCGACCGACCCGATGTCGGCGGGCAACGGCTCGCTGATGCGGCTGGCGCCGGTTCCCATGTACTTCGCGGGCGACGCCCGGGCGGCGATCGACCGCAGCGCGGACAGCTCCCGCACCACCCACGGCGCCGTCGAGGCGGTCGACGCCTACCGCTACTTCGCGGGCCTCCTGGTGGGCGCGCTGCGAGGCGTCGACAAGGAGACGCTGCTGTCCGAGCACTACAGCCCCGTCGAGGGCCTGTGGCACGAGGACCCGCTCGCCCCGAAGATCGCCGCCATCGCGGATGGGTCGTTCAAACACAAGCAGCCCCCCGAGATCCGCGGAACCGGCTACGTGGTGGACACCCTGGAGGCGGTCCTATGGGCCTTCTTCCACACCGATGACTACAGGGAAGGCGCCCTCAAGGTGGTCAACCTCGGAGACGACGCCGACACCACCGGCGCCATCTTCGGCCAGATCGCCGGCGCCCACTACGGCGCGGAGTCTCCCCCCACCGAGTGGCGGCAACGCCTGACGATGAGCGACAAGATCCTGTCGATGGCCGACGGCTTGTGTGAGCGTGCCGTTCGGAGCTGAGCGCTACGCCTCGCGTCGTGATCCAATCGCCGGTCTAACTCAACTCAAAGTGGCAGGCCGCGGCGGTGTAACTCAGCTTCGCGGTCCTCTACGTCTGCCTCGTGCTCGTAACTCTGCGCCAAGCCCACGAAGATGGCTGAAGTCCGGGGCCACTCTCGGAAGCGGTGACTTTGTGCTCTGAAGTTCTCGGCGAGTTCGCGCTCTTGGTCGCCACCGGCAGTGGGTGAGCGGGATGTCACACCGCGCTGATTGTGCACGGCGATTGAGAGGCCGTGATCGACCGCGTCTTTGCGCAGACCTTCTAGGAGGTTCCGAACTGCGAGGCCGGGCCACTCGCCGCTCGGATCCGGTGGAGACGCAGCGAGCGCAGTACCGATCATGGAGTCGCCAATGTCGGCCCGATCAATCTCAGCTAGAAGCTTGCGGGCGCCTTCAACCCACTCGTTGAGCGCTTCTGCGTCGACTTTGCCCTCATCGTCTCGGCCAGGAGTGAAAGTCGAGGCCGGCCAGGCGCGCAACACCTGGAAGGCGTTCTGTGCCATCAACCGCTTTGATTCGCTCAACGGGGGCCGGTCTCCAGGGGTTGCGCTGGCGGACTTGTAGGCAAGTTCGACTAGCCGACAAAACAGTCCCGGATCTCGAGCGAGTTCGCGGTACATATTCGGAGCGCTGAACTCTGGGTTGTAAGGCAGGATGGCGTAGTACTGCCACTCGATGGCTGCCACTCGCGCGGTGCCTAGGTGCTCACGATGCACGTCGAGGGCCTTTATGAGCTCAGCTAGCTCGTAGCCCGTCATTCCGGAGCGGTCTCGGTGGACTGGTGGATTCTGTATCCACTGTTCGAGAAGTGCGGCTGCCTCCTCGGCGAAGGGCGGCTGGGACGCGTGGCGGTCCACACGTGCTGCGAGCAGTGTCCGCGCCAGGTCGACGCGTCCTGCGTCCCGTAGACGGCCCGTGACTTTGAGCAGTTGGCGCAACTCTTCGGGAATGCCAATGTCGTAGTAGGTAGCGCGAGCCCAGTACTCGGCCGCGACTTCGACGCCGAGAGCATCAACCCGCGTCCACGGACGCTTGATTGGCGGTGGTGCCCGATGCAGATCGGCAACGACTTTGGCAGAAGGGTCATGGTCAGCAATCAGCCGGTTGATCCCGTCCCACCCGAACTCTCCGAAGCGACCGGCGAAGTAGCCCAACGCAGCCTGTGTCACCGCTTCGGACGCGGCCTCCATCGCTTGGAGGATCTCGATGTCCAGGGTCGAGTCACAGCGGGCCAACGCGGAGCCAACCGGGCGGGGAAATTCGACCGATTCAGAGAACTCCAGGACCGCTGCGACTCCGCCATCGTTCAAGATCGCCGCGACAGCCTCGGTCTGTCTTGCGCTGACGGCTGCTTGAAAGGTCTCCCAACCGTCCGAGCCTGACACTCCGTCGATATACCTCAGACCGGGCGAGAACAGGTTGCCGTAGGAGATCGCGGGCTCAGAAGGGCGCAGGCGTTCGAGCACCTGGTCGAGCAAGACGAGTTCAGACTCGGCGAGCGCCCACTTGGCGTCGCTGTATTGACGGTGATGAGTGACGACCGCTTGCAGCTTCGGCCACACGGCCGACCTAAAGGTCTCGTCGGGCTCGGCGTCTGTCACTCGGCCCAGGGCCGCGAAGGCACGACCGCGCGTTTCCTCGGGTAGGTCAGCCGCGTGTTCGACCAGGTCCACCCAGCAGCCGGCGTCCTCACCCACATCGTCAAGCAGCATTTCGGCGATGGAGGTAACCACCTGGGCGTACTCACGCTGCGTTACGGCATTCTCAGCGTTCCTCCAGTTGCGATACCTTGGCCGGCTTGCGGGCATCTGCATGCTGCGAACTCGGGGCAACATCGACAGCATCAGCGGCCAGGCCACACTCCCGTGCGATCGCCGGAGCATCTGGATTGCCGTCAGTCGGTCGTCGGCCTCGGCGGAGGTGTCGGGCATCCATGGGCACATGATCGAGGCAAGGCTTACCGAGGGCCGATTCGAGTATCGGCCGCCGGGATCAATTTCCGCTAGCCCGGCCAACAAGTCGACAACACTCAGCAGATGGTCTGGAGACCATGCCAGGACTTCCAACGCTTCCAGGATCCTGAAGTGGGGCGAGTTCGGCGAGAAGCCGAACTCATCGGAGTCTTCGTCTGTGAACATGGCCCGTGCGAAGGCATGCGGCTCGGAAAGGCAGGTGCGCAGGCCCTCCAAGACGGTGTCAGGTGCGGCCTCTGCCAGCAGCGGTAATACCTGGGAGACAGCGGCCCACGTCTCGGGAGTCGCGTCGGTTCCGGCCGATCTGAGAACTTGCCTGACTATGCCCGGTGCCGCCCCCGTCGCTGCCGAAGCGTCGCCTCGTAGCACGGGCGGATGGGTCCCGAGCAGCGCAAGCGTCGTTGCGACCCCCTTCTTGAGATGAGGGGAGGACTCGGCTCTAACTCCGTCGACCTGGGCGCGCATCAAGTCCTCACCCGCCAGGCCCCACAGCGGATCCAGCTCCGTGAGGATCTCGTGCGCGATGTCGCCGAGAACCGTGATGTCGCTGGGGGAGAGGTGGTCGCCTAGCAGTATCCAGGTGTCCGCGGGAGATACGCCATGCCACAGTTCACCGGTAGGAACCATGGGCGCATCACCAGCCTCGAGCTTGCTCAGCGTCTCCGCAACAGCCTCATACGGCTGGCCCACGAACCGCTCCACGATCTGCCGGTCGCCCTCGCGTCGCTCATTCCAGCCGCCGAGCAGCAGACTGCGTCGCAGCTGCGCATCGATCGCTCCGGTCGCCCATGCGGGCCGGTACAGGGAGGGGTCGACTGCCAGGTGTCGCCATAGTGCCAGGAGGCTGATACGAGCGAGTCCGCCCAATTCCTGAGCTGTATGGAGCTCCAAGCAGGCCTCCTGCAACTTGCTGGCCACCACCTCCGAGTCAACCGCTTCCAAGACGATGTCTGCCTGCGAGCTCCCAGGCACGGGAACGATCATGCGATGCTGACTTCCCGCAGGCAGATGCTGAGCGAATTCCGCTGATGGAACCACCACCGTCATCGCCAAAGCGTGTTGGCTCGGGCGCCCCGACGTCGTGAGTGCTTCGACAGCCAGCAGGCGCTGCGCCTGGTCTAGCCCATCGACATAGAGCGCATCTGCGAGCGGTGAGTCAGAGTTCTCTGACGTAGTGAGCGCAGCCGCGATGAACGCGAGGATCTCGTTGAGATGAACCCTGCCCCCGACGGTGATGACTCCGCCCCGGTTCTGCCGGCAGCGGTTTCGCAGGGCCGAGGCCTCTTGGTCACGCCCGGCCAGCACAACGCTCCCATCCAGCGGCATCTTCGTCGCATCAAGCCACTTGGCCCACCATCCCGACAGCAGACCAATGCCGGTGACAGAGTCTCCCATCTGCTCGCGCAACCAGACCGTGGCCATGGGGGCACATTCCAGCCAAGCCTCCAGGTCGTCGACATCCAGGGCCTCAACCGACCTGAAGTGCGGGCCTGGGGACCTGTCCGGCGCGAACGACCTCTTGTCAGTCCAAGAAGTGCACATCACTGCGACGTAGGTCATGTCGCTGCGCTCCGCACTCGGCAGTTGCTCGGCACGCTTGTCGTAGTCGCGGCGAGCCTTGGCGTCGCAGCCCTGCTTCTGGGCAGAGAGTTCCCAAACGGATAGACCCGCCGGCACGAAACGGTTCCCCACGCCGCACTTGAGGACGCCGTCCACGCCGGGCCTGCTCACGCCGGTGCCGGCGGGCATGTCGAGCCACTCGGCGGACGGCTCGGTCTCGGCGATCAGGGTTCGGACGAGCCTGGGCAACTCCCGATCCGCCGCCGGCCATGCGAGGAGGCCGTCACGGCTCACCCTCATGGGCTCCGGAACGAGCGCCACGAGCGGCCGCCTCGGGACGAGCGCCTGGGCGAAGCCGATGCACAGTTCCACATCGTCACCGGCCACGAGGGTCAAGACACCGCTGCCGCGCAGCCTCTCGGCCACGCGGCCGAGATCACGGATCCTCATAGCGGATGCAGGCGAGCGCTCGACGTAGGCACGCAGGTCTTGTCCGTCGTCAGTTGCGGCGCGCAGCCCGGCAATATCGTTGACGGCTAGGGCGAACGCCTCCCTCAACTCAGCTGTCGCCAGCGCGGCCAGCGGCTCACTCAACGACTGGTCCTCCCGCAGCCGGATTTCCTCGGCCACTTGGCGAAGCCAGCTGCGTCTCAGGGGTTCGCTCGCCGCGTTGTCAAGCACACCGAGCCGTGCGCCTGCCTCCGCCAGAATGCGGTCTCGGTCGCTGCGGTCTCGGTAACAGCGCAGCCCCTCACACCAAGCCCTCTCAAGCTCCGACATACCCACGGCGCGTCCGATCCGTTCTAGAACGGAATCAATGGTCTGGGCCGGGCCCGATTCCACGGTGGTCATGGCGTACGCCAATCGTACTGCTCGACACCGTCAGGCAAGACTCGCAACCCGCGCTCCTCGAACGCCTCCATGGCCACATCGAGACTCTCGCGGCCGGGTCGATAGTGGCCACTCGCATTGTTGAGTGCCGTGACCACCTTGACGTCCCCGAACTCGATCACCTCGAATTCGCCTGCCGCCTGGACATGCCCGCCGTCGGTGAGCACCGCATGGGTGATGTGTTCGCCCATGACGTGTCGCTTCGACACCAGCAGCCGGTCGCTGGCAACGACATAGATCATCCGCTCGCCCTCGGCTGCCAACCAATCGAACTCCGCACTCGGAACCTCGACGGCCGCGGCCCCGGCGCGGTGTGCGGCGTCCATCTCTTGAGCAAGCGCCGACGGATCGAGGTTGTAGTACGAACGTGCCAAGCTGTCATGTGTATCAAAATATATCCAAAAGTGATGTTACTTCCTCCGATTCTGAGTGTCCCGTCGGCGTGTTAGGGCTGCTTGGTTGAGCGTTAGGCGGTACTCAGTACTTCGACCCGGACGGTCCCACGATCACCCATGACGATGCGGCGTGGGCGATCTCGACCGCGCGGTCGGCGGCGGAAGGCACGAGGCGGATCAGCGAGAGCGGGGATCTGTCTCGGTTCGAGCCGTCCTGAGGTCGATCTCCACCAGCGGGCGCTGGGTGACGGTGGCGTGGAAGTTGCCGATGCCGGTGCTGATCCAGTCGGCCGGCCGGACAGTGGCTTGCACGGGTCGTCCCAACCGCTGCTCGGCCGCGGAGGCTGCCGCGTACAGCTCGTCGCGGTCGGGCGATCCAAGTACCAGTACGTCGATGTCGCCGACAGGACGGTCGGCTTCGCCGCCGAGGAGGTGTGCCGCCCAGGATCCGTAGATGTGCGCGGCCTCGATGTTGTCGATCGGGGCGAGCGCTGCGGCCAGGACTCGGGGCGGGCCGAACGCCTTGACCAGCACGTCTGCCAGTCCGCGGTAGTAGGGGCTGTCGGTGTTGGCCCGCACGAGCCTGGTGTTTCCGATCTTGCGGCTGGTTACGAGGCCTGCTGACTCTGCCCGGTCGATGTCGCGATGCACGGAACTGACAGGGACGGACACCAGAGCGGCCAGATCCGTGAGACTGGCTTCAAGTTCGGGGTCGCCGAGCAGAAGTGCCAGCAATTCGCCTTGCTGCCGTGACCGCAGGACCGGCAGCAGACTCGGCACCGATCCTCTTTCCATAATCAGAGAAGTATATTCCGAAATACAGGATTATCGCCACCGTTCGAATGCCGTACGTGGCTGGCGCAATCCACGTCGTGCTTGATGCGGAGCGTGGAGGTCCGGCAGGCTTAGCCCATGAGCGCCGCCGCCCGACCTGGTCGACCTATTCCGAACAGCTACTGGGTTCGGGATGGCCGGTTCGCGGCTGGCGAGTATCCTGGGGCGTTGGACCCGCGGGACGCGGCCGCCAAGGTGCGGGCGCTGATCGAGGCGGGCATCGATTGTTTCATCGACCTGACGCAGCGGCGTGACGGGCTGGCCCCGTACGAGCAGATCGCCCACGAGCAGGCGCAGGCTCTCGGCCGGTCGGTGCGGCGGGAGAGCCATCCGATCATGGACATGTCGGTGCCCCGCCGGGCCGCGGAGATGGCGGCCATCCTCGACGCCATCGACGACGCCCTCGGCCAGGGTCGCACGGTGTATGTGCACTGCTGGGGCGGGATCGGCCGCACCGGGACGGTGGTCGGCTGCTGGCTGGTGCGCCACGGGCTCACCGGCCAGGGGGCCCTCGATCAGATCGCCGAGTGGTGGCAGCACGTGGAGAAGAGCTGGCTCTACACCGAGTCGCCCCAGACCCGCCACCAGCGGGCGTTCGTGCGGCGATGGGCCGAGCCCCGCGGGGACTAGCTGGCATCGCAGGACCGGAGGGACGCCAGTGGGCGAGGTGAGCGCCAGGGACCGCTTCCAGGGCTGTCTGGTGGGGCTGGCGGCGGGGGACGCGCTGGGTACGACGCTGGAGTTCAGCCCGCCGGGTTCGTTGAGGCGGTCGAACTATTCGAGCAGTGAGGTCGGGGAGCGGCCGCCGGGCGTTCCGACCAGGCTGAGCTCCGTCTCCGCCCGTGCTACGAGTTGCAGTGGCGTCGACGGGTTGTCGGCTTGGAGTTGGGCATGAACGATGCGGTCCAGGCCTGCACCGACCAGGGCGAATGACGTTCTTGCGGTAGCGGTCAGGACCGCAGAGCGCAAGGATCCGGAGTGGGCTATCTGGTTCCGCTGGTTGTAGAGCCGGCGCAGCGATTCTGTTACGTAGCCCCTGATCCGTTCGAGGTTTCCGGCGGGATCATGGAGGATGGCGACGATGCGGTCCTGAGCGGCGATTTCGCTGCCGTCGGTGAGCGCGAGGCGCCCCCCGGACCTGAGGTGTTCTTCGACGTGCCGCACCTTGGCGTAGTTCGTGTCGGCTGCTCGGATAGCGGCTGCGAGTTGATCGTTGGCCGCGTCAATGTGCCGGTACGCGAGGGGCGTCAGTTCGGCACGAGGCAGTGAGCACGCGACGAGGGCGGCCAAGCGGTCGGCTGCATGGTGCTTGCTGCGCTCAGTCGGCCTTATCAGCAGTGCCTCGACGGCTGACCAGGCTCCGATTACGGCCGCTTCCGCGGCGAGTTCGGGAATGGTCGAGAGCGAAGAGGCGGTTGCCTGCAGCCACCGGTAGAGGTGCTCGCTGCTGATGCCGCTGTCAAGCAGATGCGACGCGATGGCGCGACTGGCGAACTCGACGGGAACGTCGTCAGCGGCGTCGCGCCACCGCTCGCAGTACTCGCCGTCGGCTCGTCGGACAAGCTGTTCGAGTTGGTCGTACACATGCCTGCTCAAGTCCTTGGGCGAGTCAACTCTGAGCCGTCGGAGCAGGCTCTCGAGTTCGGTGGCCAGATGTGCGACGCCCGGGTCGCGGCCGACCTCTCGGCTCGCGCTGCCAACGACGAAACGGAGACCCTCGGTGCTGGGTGAGCGCCCCGTCAAGCAGCCGTTGGCGTACTCGAGCACTTCCCGCAGGCTGAGCACCGTGCCGATGCCCCAGAGGCGCCGATGCCATGGCGCGTTGCGGGCGAAGAAGTCTCGGAGCCTGCTGCGTACCAGCTCAAAGTCGGTTGGCAGCGGTGCTTGTGTCTCGCCCACAAGCCCGGTACAGTCGAATCAGACCTTGACGCCAGCGCGTCGGTCACCGTCTAAACCGGGAGGAGCCGCCTTCGGGCCGCTCCTCCCTTCACGTTTGGGTCCCAATCCTTGCGGCAACGGACCTCTGAACAATCCGGCAGCGTCCAGAACGTCGCTGTGGGGTGAACTAGGACGCTCTGGCTCGGCTGCACGAAGTCCGACAGAAGCGTGGGCCCGGAGGTGGAGCATACACTGATCATACATCTATATACATAAAAGCAACATTTGCTTCTGCACTGGCGTCCCGAAGAATGTGTCCGAACTCCTCAACTGCGCTGGCTAGCCCGCCGAACTGACCATCCGATCATGGACATGTCGGTGCCGCGCCGGGCCGCGGAGATGGCGGCCATCCTCGACGCCATCGACGGCGCCCTCGGTGAGGATCGCACGGTGTATGTGCACTGCTGGGGCGGGATCGGCCGCACCGGGACGGTGGTCGGCTGCTGGCTGGTCCGCCACGGGCTCACCGGCCAGGGGGCCCTCGACCAGATCGCCGAGTGGTGGCAGCACGTGGAGAAGAGCTGGCTCTACACCGAGTCGCCCCAGACTCGCCACCAGCGGGCCTTCGTGCGGCGCTGGGCCGAGCCCCGCCACCACTAGCCGGCATCGCAGCACCGTTCGGGTTCTCGGCGGGCGAGTGGACCGACGACACGTCGATGGCGTCACCTAGGCCGACCTGGGTCTGAGCACGGGTACCGTCGGTGGCCGTGGACGCACCGCAGGAAGCCGTCGAAGCGCTTCATGGGGTCGTCTCGGCGATGCCGAGTGGCGGCGAGAGCCGGCCCGGCCAATTCGAGATGTGCGAGGCGGTCGCGTCCGCCCTGGACCAAGACCGGCATCTGGTGGTGGCGGCCGGCACCGGCACCGGCAAGTCGATGGCCTACCTCGCGCCGCTGGCAGCCAGCGGGAAGAAGGCTGTCGTGGCCACCGCCACCAAGGCCCTCCAAGACCAGCTCGTGGACAAGGATCTTCCCCTCCTGGCCCAGGCGCTGGGCATGCCGCTCAAGTTCGGCGTGCTGAAGGGCAGGTCGAACTACGTCTGCCGCAAGAAGCTCGCCGATGTGGCCGCGATTGCCGGCAGCGAGCAGCAACAGTTGATCGCAGCGGACTCCGCCGCCGAGGCCGGGCGCGTCCGCGAGGAGATCACACAGTTGGCTGCCTGGGCCGATGTGACCACCGACGGCGACCGGGCCGGACTCGACTTCGAGCCGTCGGTGCGGGCCTGGGAGGCGGTGAGCGTGTCGGGGCGGGAGTGCCCGGGCGCGGCGAACTGCCCGTCGGGGCCGGAGTGCTTCGCCGAGCATGCCCGCGACAGGGCTGCTGAGGCGGATGTGGTGGTGGTGAACCACCACCTCTACTGCTTGGATGTGTTCACCGAAGCGGAGATCCTGCCGTCCCACGATGCGGTCGTGCTCGACGAGGCCCACACCCTCGAGGACATCGCAGCCGCAGCCGCCGGGGTGTCGATCACCGGGGGCCGGTTCAGGTACGCGGCCCGGGCGGTGAGGGCTGTGGTGGCGGGCTCGGCGACGGCCGACCGCGTGGCGGCGGCCGGCGACATTCTGCGGGACGCTCTCGACCCCCACCGCGACAGGCTCCTGACGTCGGTTCCCGACGACCTGATCGAGACGGCCGCCCTGTGCCGGGGACGGCTCGACGCGGCCGGTGCCGAGGTCCGCGAGGCGGAAGGCGACGAGACACGGCGGAGAATGGCCCGACGGCTTCTCGACACCCTCACCGAGGATCTCGCCCGAGCGTCTGACCCCGACAACGAGGACGCTGTGTGGGTGGAGGGCTCCGCGAGGAATCCGGCCTGGCGGACCGCGGCCGTCGATGTCGGCCCGATGCTGGAGGAGCGGCTGTGGGCGCGCACTCCGGCGGTCCTTACCAGCGCGACCGTCCCCATCAACCTGGCCGACAGGCTCGGGCTGCCCGACGACGGCCACGACAGCCTCGATGTGGGCAGTCCCTTCGACTACCGCAGCCGCGGCCTGCTCTATTGCGCGAAGCATTTGCCCGGCCCCAGGGATCCTGGATGGGCCCAGGCCGTGCAGCAGGAGATCGCCCGGATGGCTGTCGCAGCCGGAGGGCGCACTTTGGCGCTGTTCACCAGCTATGGGGCCATGAGGGGCGCCGCCGAGGCTGTGCGGGAGACGACGGGGCTGCGGATCTACTGCCAGGGGGACCTGCCCAATCGCGAGCTGATCGGCCGGTTCGCCGCGGAGGAGGAGAGCTGCCTGTTCGCCACGATGACCATGTGGCAGGGCGTGGACGTGCCTGGCCGGTCGCTGTCGCTGGTGGTCGTGGACCGCATTCCCTTCCCGCGGCCCGGCGAGCCGCTGATGGTCGCCCGTCGCGAGCGGCTCGGGCCGCACGCGTTCCGCGAGATCGACGTTCCTCGCGCGGCCACGCTGCTGGCCCAGGGCACGGGGAGGCTCATTCGCTCCGCGCGGGACCGGGGCGTCGTGGCAGTGCTCGACTCGCGGCTGGCGACCGCTCGGTACCGCCAGGACCTCCTTCGAGGCCTCCCGCCGCTGCGCCGCACCATCGACCTCGCCGAAGTCGAGGCGTTCCTCGCCGACATCCGCCACTCCGCCGAAGCCCCCCGTCCGTCACGATGAAATGGCAGGCTGGTCGGCCACGGGCTCAGCGGCCGGGGGCCCTCGATCAGATCGCGGAGTGGTGGCAGCCCGTGGAGAAGAGCTGGCTCCACACCGAGTCGCCCCAGACCCGCCACCAGCGGGCCTTCGTGCGGCGGTGGGCCGAGCCCGGCCGGGACTAGCCGGCATCGCAGCACCGGAGCGACGCCAGTGGGGGAGGTGAGCACCAGGGACCGCTTCCGGGGCTGCCTGGTGGGGCTGGCGGCGGGGGACGCGCTGGGCACGACGCTGGAGTTCAGCTCACCGGGTTCGTTAGACCCGGTCGACGACATGGTCGGCGGGGGGCCGTTCGGGTTGTGGGCGGGCCAGTGGACCGACGACACGTCGATGGCGCTGTGCCTGGCCACCAGCCTCCTGGAATCGGGCGGGTTCGACCCTGGGGACCAGATGAGGCGGTATGTGCGGTGGTTCAGGGAGGGGTACCTGTCATCGACGGGGGAGTGCTTCGACATCGGCGGCACCACCCGCGAGGCGCTGGAGCGCTTCGAGCGGACCGGCGATCCGTACTCGGACCCGACCGACCTGATGTCGGCGGGCAACGGCTCGCTGATGCGGCTGGCACCGGTTCCCATGTACTTCGCCGACGACGCCCGGCAGGCGATCGACCGCAGCGCCGACAGTTCCCGCACCACCCACGGCGCCGTGGAGGCCGTCGACGCCTGCCGCTACTTCGCGGGCCTGCTGGTGGGCGCGATGCGGGGCGTCGACAAGCAGACGCTGCTGTCCGACCGCTACAGCCCGGTCGAGGGCCTGTGGCACGAGGCCCCGCTGACCCCGAAGATCTCCGCCATCGCCGACCGCTTGTTCAAGCACAAGCAGCCCCCTGAGATCCGCGGAACCGGCTATGTGGTGGACACCCTGGAGGCCGTCCTGTGGGCCTTCTTCCACACCGAGGAGTTCAGAGAGGGCGCCCTCAAGGTGGTCAATCTCGGCGACGACGCCGACACCACAGGCGCAATCTTCGGCCAGATCGCAGGCGCCCACTACGGCGTGGAGTACATCCCCGCCAAGTGGTGCCAACGCCTAGCGATAGGCGCTGAGATCACCTCGATAGCCGACCGTCTCCACGAGCGCGCCTCTCGACTCTGAGTGTCACACGCTGGCGTCACACAGGACGCGTACCCTGCTGTCTGATCGAATCGCCGCTTAGGCGGCCGGGAGCGGACAGCGATGCGTAGTCGGGTTCATGTTGGGGGATCGGCGTTGTGACGCTGGGCTTCGGTGATCTTGCTGCGGGGATGCGGCTTTCGGGTTTGGTGGCCGAGTCCGATGTGACGGCGGTGGCCGTGGAGATGCACGGCACGGGTTCGGCGATTCTCACCTATCGGACCTCGGAGGGGCGGCTCGGCGAGCGAGTCATTCTGGTGGACGACTTGGCCGGGCTGGCCGAGGTATCCGAGTGGCGGTGGACCTTTGATGCCGACGGCACGGTGTTCCGTCTGGCGTCGGAGGCTCGCCGTATGCGGCAGGCGCATCTGGCTGATCCGTTCGCGGCGGTGGACACGTCGAATATCGATCCGTATCCGCATCAGATCGACGCCGTGTACAACCGGCTGCTGGCCAAGAGGCCGCTGCGGTTCTTGTTGGCCGACGACCCGGGTGCGGGCAAGACGATCATGTCGGGGTTGCTGATCCGTGAGCTGGTGCTTCGTGGCGATGTGGCTCGCTGTTTGATCGTGACGCCGGGCAGTTTGGTGGAGCAGTGGCAGGACGAGTTGTGGGACAAGTTCGGCTTGTCGTTCGAGTTGATGTCGCGGGCTGCGGTGGAGGCGTCGCGTACGGGCAATCCGTTCATCGAGAAGAACCTGTTGATTGCTCGGGTGGATCAGCTGTCCCGCTCGGAGGAGTTGATGGCGAAGGTCCAGGCGTCGGATTGGGATCTTGTGATCGTCGATGAGGCTCACAAGATGTCGGCACACCGATACGGCGATGAGCTTCGCCGCACCAAGCGGTTCCTGTTGGGGGAGGCGCTGCGGGAGTGCACCCGGCATCTTCTGTTGTTGACGGCCACGCCCCACAACGGCAAGAACGAGGACTTCTTGGCGTTCATGACTCTGATCGACCCGGAGCGCTTCGCGGGCAGGCTGCGAGACGGCAGCGGCTCAAACGACAGCGGCGATGGCTCGTCCATGCCTGATGTCAGTGATGTGATGCGGCGGCTGGTGAAGGAGAACCTGCGCACCTTCGAGGGCAAGCGCCTGTTCCCGCAGCGCCACGCCCACAGCTTGAACTTTGAACTCTCCGAGCCAGAGACCGAGCTGTATGAGGCGGTCACCCGCTATGTGAGCGAAGGGATGAACCGGGCGGCGCGGATGCGTGAGGAGGGCGACAAGGGCCGCGGCATCATCGTCGGTTTCGCGCTGGCAGGCCTTCAGCGCCGTTTGGCGTCGTCGCCGGCTGCCATCTTCCACTCGCTGCGCCGCCGCAGAGATCGCCTCGACGAGCAGGCGACGGAGTTGCGTCGCCTGGCTGCTTCTGGCCAGCCGGTGCCGGTGATCGACCTGCCAAAGGGTGTGAGGATCGCCGATCTGGACGACTTCGATTTCGACGACTACGGCGACACCGAGCGCGAAGAGCTCGAGGACATCGTGATCGACGCGGCCACTGCGGCCGGCACTGCCGAGGAGCTGGAGGCCGAGGTCGCGGAGCTCAAGGAACTGGTGCGGCTGGCTGATGACGTGCGTCGCAGCGGCGTCGATACCAAGTGGCTTGAGTTGCGTGACCTGCTGCGCTCGGACAGCTTCGCGGCGCCAGCATTCTCAGGCTCGCGGGACGTCGGCGCGGACGCGGGCGAAAGCTCTGAGCCGGTCCGCAAGCTGATCGTGTTCTCTGAGCACAAGGACACCCTCGACTATGTGGCCGAGCGGATCGAGGCTGAGTTGGGCCGGCCCGAGGCGGTGGTCCGGATCCACGGCGGCATCAAGCGACATGACCGCCGCGACATTCAGGACCGGTTCCGGGTCGATCCGACGGTGCGGGTGCTGGTGGCCACGGACGCAGCCGGTGAGGGCGTCAACTTGCAGGTGGCCAACATGGTGGTCAACTACGACTTGCCCTGGAATCCCAACCGCATCGAGCAGCGCTTCGGGCGGGTGCATCGCATCGGCCAGCAGCGGCCGTGCCATCTCTGGAACCTGGTCGCGCACCAGACCCGTGAGGGCAAGGTGTTCGAGCGGCTGTTTGACAAGATCGAGGAACAGCGCGGCGTGTACGGCGATCAGGTCTATGACGTGCTCGGCGACGCCCAGATCAACACGTCGTTGAGGGAGCTGTTGATGCGGGCCATCGCCTCTGATGAGGATCCCGCCCATGTTGCCTGGATGGACGAGGTGATCGAGGAAGGCATCGGACAGCAGATGAAGGAGGTGCTCGACGAACGGGCGCTGGTGGCCGGGCTTGCCGATCCGGCAGCCAACGACAAGATCCGCCGCGACATGGAGATCGCCCGGGCACGCCGGCTGCAGCCCTGGTTCGTGGAGTCGTTCTTCACCGAGGCCCTGCGCATGTACGGCGGACGGATCACGAGCCGCGAGCACGGCCGCTTCGAGATCACCCGCGTCCCGGCCGCGGTCCGAGCCTGTGCCGAGGCCGATCTCGGACCGGTGCACGACCGCTACCAGCGGGTGACCTTCGACAAGGCCCACGTCCAGCCCAGCCGCGCCAGCGAAGGTGCGTCGGGCGCGTCGGTGCGGGCCGATCTGATCTCACCAGGCACGCCACTGCTGGCCGCTGTCGTGAGCAAGGTCATTGCCGACTTCGGTGAGACCATGCAGCAGGGGGCGGTGCTGGTCGACGGGGACGACCCGTCGACTGATCCACGCCTGCTCGTCTACCTGGACCACACCATCACCGACGGACGCGAAGTTCACGGCACCCGCCAGGTGGTGTCACGGCGGCTCCACTACGTGGAGATCGACCGGCACGGAAACGCCCGCGACCCCGGCGACGAGCCCTACCTCAACTACGCACCGCTGGCTGACGAGCAACGAGCTCTGCTCGACGGGCGTCTCGACCTCGACTGGGCAGGCCGAACCACCGAGGACACCGCCCGCTCCTGGGCCATCGGACATCTGGCCGGGCCGCATTTCGACGAGGTCGCCGCGATGACCCACGCCCGGGTCGCCAAGGTCTGGGATGCGGTGCGGGAGCGCCTGGAGTCCGAGATTCGGTATTGGGATCAGCGCACCGAGGAGATCAAGGCCCAGGAGATCAAAGGCAAGAAGCCTCGTCTCAACTCAGGCAAGGCTCGGGCCCGAGCCGACGAACTGCAGGTCCGCCTCACGCGCCGCCGACTGGAGCTCGCCCAAGAGGACGACCTGCACAACAGCCCACCCACGATCGTCGCGGCCGCAGTGGTGGTGCCCCAGGGGCTACTCGACAAGCTGACCGGCCAGACGGACAGCTCTGTCGATCCGGCCATCAAGGCCGAGACCGACCGCCGCGCCGTAGCAACGGTGATGAAGGCCGAGAGAAAGCTGGGCCGGATTCCCGAGGAACAGCACCACACCAACCCGGGCTACGACGTCCTGTCAACCGACCCAGCTACCGGCGTCTGCTACTTCATCGAGGTCAAGGGTCACCTGCCCCAAACCGAGCAGATCAGCGTCAGCCGCCGACAGGTGGGCAAGGCCCACAACAACGCTGAGCGCTGGCGCCTAGCAGTGGTGTCCGTCCCCGAGGACCCCAACGCCGAACCCGACGTGCACTACCTGATCGAGCCGTTCAAGAACGTGTCCCTCCACCCAGCCCAGACAAGCGTGCCCCTCACCGTTTCCGATCTCTTGACCTACGCTGGTCCGCCGACCTGATCCGCGGCGACGTCGCAACCTGGCGTCTGGCGGTACTGATTTGACGCGAATCACACGCTTGTGATACGTTCGTATTGCTGGTGTGTTTGCTGGCTGAGTGATCGGTGAGGCAAGGGCCGCGTGTAGCGGCCGGGTCGTGGTTGCGCGAAGCGCTCGACCGACGGCTCTAGGAGCACAAGCGCCAGCGCCACTGCTATGGGCCGTTCGCCCCCATGGGCGAACTTAGGCCCGCCACCCAAGACGAACCGAGAGGAGGTTCAAATTATGAGTAAGCCAAATCGGAGACATGTTGTGCCCGACCCAGCCGGAGGCTGGAACGTGAAGGCTCCCAACTCCCAAAGGGCGTCGGCGCACGCCTCCACTCAGGCGGAGGCCGAACAACGAGCCAAGGAGATCGTCGGCAACCTCGGCGGGGGAGAGGTCGTCATTCACAGGCCCGACGGCACGATCCGCGACAGCGACACCGTGTCACCTGGTAACGACCCTCACCCACCGAAGGACACCCGGCACTGAGCGAACCTGCCCCGCGTGGAACGCACGCGGGGCAGGCCGCTCGGCCTTTGTCACACCCCCTCGTCAGGATGGAGAGCGCATGATCTCAGAGTCGACGACCCGTCATCTGCTGGTTCGGAGCGGTGGCCGTTGCGCGCTCTGCTACGGCGAGTTGCTCACATCCGAGTTCACGCAGGAGGCGGTCTACTTGGGCGAACGTGCCCACATCGTCGGTCGCTCTACGAGTGCGAGGTCGCCGAGGGGCGAACATGATCTTCCCGTTGAACTGCGGGACGATCCCGAGAACCTGCTGCTGCTCTGTCGCTCCTGCCATGGCGAGGTTGACACGCCCCCCAACATCAGCACATTCACTGTGGAGCGACTGCGGGAGGCGAAGCAGAGGCATGAGGGCCGCATTGCACAGATTCTCGCTGTACCTCCCGGGCAAGACACGACGGTGCTCCGGATGCAGGGGACGATCGGCAACAGCAATGTCGCCCTTGACAGGTCCGTCGCCGCCTCCGCGGTTCTGGCCCAGGGGCGCTGCGCCCGATTCCCGTTGAGCCACGATGTTGCGGGCATCGAGATCGATCTGAGGCGGGTGCCATCGCCCGACATCGGCAGCCGCGCGTACTACGACGCCTGCCGTGAGGCGATCGACCGGGTCTTCGACCGACAAGTCGCCCCGGCCGTGGAAGACGGGAGTCTCCGGCATGTGAGCGTGTTCGCTCTGGCCCGCTGGCCGTTGCTAATCCACCTCGGGTCACGGTTGGGGGACAAGCTCGATGTGGACATCTACCAGCGGCACCGTTCAACGGAGTCGTGGACATGGCCGGCCGATCAGCGAGATCAACAGTTCTGCTTCGAGGCCGTAACAGGCGGCGAAGCCGACTGCGATGCTGTTCTCGTCCTTTCGATGTCGGCGGCAGTTCACCTGCACGAAGTGCCGGCCGCTCTCGCCGGCTGCCGGTGTTACGTAGTCGCGCCTGCGGGCGAGCGCACACCGCACCTCGATGTGGTCGCCTCCCCCGCGGCTCTCAAGTTCGCTGAGCGTGCTCTGCGCGACGTTCTCGCCGACATCGAGCAGCATTGCAAGACGGCCCGTCGCCTCCACGTCCTGGGGGCTGCGCCGCTGTCGGTGTTCGTCACTCTCGGTCGCGTCGCGAACCGCGAGATCCACCCCCAACTGATCCTTCACGACCGCGTGAACGGGCAGTACCTACCAGTCATGGAGGTCAATTGACATGCAACACGCCGAGTACTTCAAGGACTTCCTGAAGGACGTGGTCAACATCGACGACACGCGGCTCAACAAACTCGAGTCTCGCGTCGAGGCCGTCTACAAGGCGCTCAAGGCCGACTCCGACATCGGGGCGATGATCACAGGCAAGTCGCGGCAAGGGTCGTGGGCTCAACTTACGATCGTCCGGCCGAAGCCCGACGGCGAGTTCGACGCCGACTTTCTCTTGCTGATGAACGAACAGCCGGGATGGGGGCCGAAGGACTATCTCAACGCCGTCTACAACGCTCTCAGCCGGCACCCGACCTACTCCAAGCAGGACCACGGCCGCAAGTGCCGTTGCGTCTGGCTCGAGTACGCCCCCGAGAACGGGGTCGGGTGCCACCTCGACATCGTCCCCCTGATCACCCTGGCCGACGGTCGGCGCGTCATCGTCAACCGGGACAACAACACGTGGGAGCCCGAGTATGGATCGACCAACCCGCAGGGTTTGACCGACTGGGTGAAGCGCCGTGATCAGCTCACCGGGGGGCAATACCGGCGCGTCGTGCGGCTCATGAAGTACCTGCGCAACGAACGCGGCAGCTTCGACGGCGTCAAGTCCGTCATCTTGACCACGGTGCTGGGGCTTCAGGTCACAGAGGCCAGCGCGCTAGTGCCGGGCCGGTACACGAATGTGCCGACGGCGCTCGTGAACATCGTCGAGGATCTCGACAGGTGGCTCCAAGCTCGGCCGCGCAAGCCTCCGCTACCCAACCCGGCCGGAGACGGCACGAACTTCGACCACCGCTGGGAAGAAGCTACGTATCGGAACTTCCGGAACCGGATCCACAGCATCGCAGCGGCGATGCGAGCCGCCTACAACGAGCCTGACTCCGCCAAGTCCGCCAAGGCTTGGCGCGACCTGTTCGGAGACAAATTCAACCCGCCGTCGGGCAAGTCCAACGCCTCGAAGGTACTGCCAGCGACACCGCTGCTCGGGCTCCCGGCTGTGACCGGCGCGTCCTCCAGCGCTTCGCGCAGAGGCCGAGCGGGTTGAGAGCAGCCATGCCGCCCCTGCACAAGGATCAACTCGCCGCCGTCGAGGAGGTGACGAGCTTCGCCTCGTCTTCCAGCCAGATCAGCTTGGCCGCGACCGACGAACGGCACGGCTTCGCGGCGCTGAAGCTCGATCTCGATACGAGCGGCTTCACCCGCGGCGCCGGCGGCCTGGAAGTCCATCCGATCGAGCGCGTCGTCATCTTCATATCTCCGGACTACCCGATCTCGCCACCGCTCGCCACAGTCGAGCATCGGCGATGGGCTGGCTTTCCTCATGTATTGCAGGCAACGCGGCTCTGCATCTACCTCGACACCAACACGGAATGGGATCCCACCCGAGGGATGACAGGCTTCATGGCGCGGCTCTGGGAATGGTTCGAGGACGCAATCGGCGGCCGATTCGATCCGACGACAGCCCTCTATCACCCAGTGGGCGGAGTGCTCCATCGCACCGACGGCGCTCCCACGGTGGTCGCCGCACTCTCAATGCCAGGCGACCTCCTCAATGGAGGTGTCGTGCACCGGATCGGGCTACGACCGAGAACCGATCATCGAATCGACATCGCAGCCTGGAAGCCGCCCTACGAGATCGGCCTCATTCCGGGCCTTCTCGTCGTCCTCCCCGAGGACCTCCCACTCGGCGGCGGCCAACACCTGTCCCATCTCTTGGGCATCGTCCGTCAACAACTCGACAGGAATCAGCGACGAGCACTTGAGACGTCGTTGCGCCGCCTGATTCGAGACCTCGGCGACGATGACTATCTTCATACGATCATCGCAGTGCCCAACCCGGCCGACAGAACGGAAGCATCGCGACATCTCATCGGATGGCGCCTACCCGTCGAAGCCGCCGCTAAGGCCCTCGCCGCCGCTCGGAGCGCGGCCTCCTCGGCATCGGACAGCAACGAGCCATCCGTGGAGTGGACATACGTAGACGATCAACGCCCCGAGGTAGCCATGCGCCGCGACAGCGGCCGACCTGTGACGGTCTACGCCGGCTCCACGATCGCAGTATGGGGCTGTGGCGCGCTTGGCTCTTGGATCGCCGAACTTCTAGTGAGAGCCGGGGCTCGACGGGTGACGCTGCGAGATCCCGGATTCGTCACACGTGGACTCCTCGTCCGCCAGAACTACACCGAGGAGGATGTCGGGCGTCCCAAGGCCGAGGCTCTTGCCGAACGGCTCCGACGCCTCTCTGACGGCTGTGAGATCACAGGCATCGTGGACCACGCCCAAGCAGGACTGGAAGACGACGCCAGCAACTGCGACTTCATCTTCGACACGACCATAAACACTGCGGTAAACGCAACTCTCGACGACGCCCAGAAGCAAGGGATTCTCAGAGCTCCGGTCGTCCAAGCAGCCACCGACAACCAGACCGCGACCCTGGGAATCGTCACAATCACCGGCGGCTCGCCCGCGGCAACGACCTCAGAACTCGACCACACTCTGTACAAGAAGACTGCAAGGGATGCGAGCTTGGCCCCATATCTGACATTCTGGGACCACGACGCCCACCCACCACTCACTCCCGCCCCGGGTTGCTCCGTTCCGACCTTTCATGGCTCAGGCGCGGATGCCATGGGTATTGCAGCATCCGTTGTCAGCACCGCCGCAGTCGCGCTCTCCCACCACGTCGCTGGCGGCTACTTGCTGTGTCTCCCGCATTCGCTGTTCGAAACTCCAGGGTTGGTATCTACCGAGTATCCGACCGAGACGGCACTGACAGCCGCATAACTTCAGAGGACCTTCGCCATGAACATCTACTCAGCTACAAGGATCAATCGCCTGGCCATCACGACATGTGTCTTGCTCATGGTTGCAGTATTGCTGATGTTGTCGGTAGCTGGATGCGGAGGCGACAATCCACCATCTCAGGACATAGCCACAGAGTTCGGAGCAGTCGGGACGTCCGAGGTGTCGTCGAGTTCGGAGCCGAGGGATATCGGGCTGGCCATAGCGAGTGGTGTGTTGGGGGCAATTTGGCTAATCATTTGTCTCTTCTTGGGGAGTTGGTGGACGCTTCTTATCGCGCCAGGAGGCGTGTTCATTTGGTATACACTGAGTCGGCTTGAACACTACGGTCTGAGGTATGCGGCGAAGACCGCTTCCGCGTGGTCGATAATCACTGCTGTAGTGTCTCTCATGGTTGTCGTCCTATGTCGGATATTCTGACAAGGTCAAGATTTTCTGCGTTCTTGAAGAGCTCGTGCTACACTGCCGGCCAGACAGTGAGGACTATCGGTCCCTCACTAACGGAGAGACAGCTTAGCCGGCTTGCAATCTGTATGTAGGAGACTTGACAATGAACAGAGGCAGATTTGTGTGCGGGTACCAAATCAAGCCGCACAAGACGTGCCGGAATCCCGTCAGCAGACGCAACGTACGGTGTTGGCGCCATCGCGGTATAGCTGGGGCTACCGGCTCAGGTGCCTCGCGTCGACGGTCGTCAGGCTCATCACCGCCCTTCGACAGCGCCCGGATCTTCTGGTGCATATTGCTAGCGTTGGTGGGAATCCCTCTATTGATCGTTGTTATCCTATGACAACTTATTGGGAGTTGGTCGGTCAAGCGTAAACACCTTGACCACGGCTGCTGTGCAGTCGACTGTCGGGCGCGCAGATCGGTAGCGTGGCACGACCTGTGACTTTGACTTGCGACCAAGGGCGTCGTAGACACAGAGGGTTCGAATGCAGCGCGACGAAGTGAGCCTCAAGTGTGAGTGTGGCGGTTCCCCTACACCCGTAGGGCCCGTTCCGAAGCCGAACGCTGCAGCCGCCTCGGTCGCCGGGCCCACGACCAGAATTGTCGTCGACACAACTTCGCGGTGGGCGGCCCGCCCGCATCCGGGGCCAACAATGTCACGCGATCTGACCGCTAGCCTCGTTGAGTGATCGTCTGCTGCGACGAGGAGGATGCAGAGTGTGCTTGGTCTCCGACGCCTGATTACAGCGATGTGCCCTTTGATGTCACGGACGCACACGGCCTCAACTCCTGGGCGGAGGCTAGGTGTGACCGCTCACGAGCCACCGGGGTCGGGCCGGGTGGCATATCAACTCGCTCACGACTCAGCTGTAGGACAGATCAGCCGTGCCGTGGAATCCGTCCGCTCGTACCAGCAGCGTTCCGTGATGCTTCTGTCAGCGACGCTCGTGCTGGTTGGCCTCGTTGCAGACATTCCGGAACTGAGGGATGGTCTAGTGGCCGGTGGATGTTGGGTAGGTGTAGGCATAGCGTCAGCAGCGCTGGGAATCGTTGGAGCGTTCGCCGGAACTGCGCTTGTGAACAGACCTCTCAAGGGAAACTTTGGGCGACTACTGACGGTGCTAGCCATCCGGGCTTGTTGTGAACTTCCACACGTCCTGATCGGACATCGGCCGTGTGAGGTCCGGGTACTGCTCGCGGGCGAGGTCGATGCAGTCCCGCTGATAGCGGCGGAACATCCGTACTAGCGGGTTCGCTCCGGCGGCGGCTAGTCGTCTGGTTTGTCGTCGGCGGTGATGAACGCTCGGGTTGCCTCGGACAGCGCGTCGAGATCGACTAGAGGCTCGTCTAGGGGTATCCCGGCGAACGGTTCCGGCCGTTCAGGATCATTCATCGGTCAGGTGCTCGGCCATCTTGGCTACGGCCTCCTGTGCAGCGGTGAGCCCGTTCTGCATGGTCGCTAGACCAGTCTGTGCCTTCTCTAACCCGCTTTGCATGGTCGCGAACGCGTCTTGCAGATCGACTACCGCCGATGCGAGACCACTCTGAAAGCTACGCGTCTCAGCCTTGAATACGCCGAACTCGGCCTGAGTCACGGTGTCTGTCATCACGCATCAACCCCCTTCGGGTTGTCAACCGGGGTAGAGCCTAGCGCAACCCGAGTAGCGCTACCCGCTACAGCCGGTCAGTTCACGCCACGACAGCGACCGGCCCTCCATCAACTCGACGGCTTCGGCCATCCTGTCGGTGACGTGGATCTTGCGGCGGTTGTACCGGAAGCTGTGCTCGGTCACGTACCGGTCCAGATGCTCCGGCGACCAGTAGTGGTAGGTGCCGATGTAGCAGCGCTTGAGGAGGCTCCAGTAGTTCTCGATCCCGTTCGTCGAGACCGGGCCGCGGACGTACTCGCCGACCGAGTGCATGACCTTAGCGTGCAGGAACCCCATCTCCTTGAGCGGGTCGTAGCTCCGGTCGCCGTCGGTGAACACCGTCGAACCCGGTCGGGTCGTCTCAGCGACGATCCCGGTCAGGGTGGGGCTGGTCGTATCGACCGTGGGGCGGGCCGTCACCTTGCCGCTGGGCCGGTCCTTCACTCCGACGACGGGCGTCTTCCCGGACGCTCCGCGGCCGTGGATGCGGCGACGGCGCACGCTGGCGTGCATGTTCTTCGCTCTGCCGCCGATGAACGTCTCGTCGCACTCGACCGGACCCTCGAAGCCCGGCAGCGACCCGTCCGCCAGGGCCTTGCGGACGCGGTGGCCGACGTGCCATGCCGTCTTCTGGCACACGCCGAGATCGGCGGCGAGCTGCACCGATGAGCGGCCCTTCGGATTCGACACGATCAGGAAGATCGCCAACAGCCACGTCTGCGCTCCGAGGTTGCTGTCGCGCATCGGAGTGCCGGTCCTCACCGAGAAGTGGCGACGACACTTCCGGCAGCGGTAGGGCATCGGCCGACGCGACTTCACGACACTGACGTTATCGGAGCCGCAATGCCCGCAACAGGGTCCGTCCGGCCAGCGATGCTCAGCGAACCACGCCTCCGCCGTCCGGTCGTCGGGGAACCGGCGGAAGAACCCCGCCAGACTCATCCCGGTCTTCACGATTTCGTGCGGCTTGCTCATACCCCTATGATCCCACGGGGGTATGACATCAATCGCTCATGTGGCCTGCGGTTTGGCTAGCACCGTCAGTAGTCGCCAAACTTTGAACCGGCTGCGGAGGTGATCGTTGAAGACTACGGCGACGATTCTGAGCGGTTCCTTGATGGCGCTTCAGTGTACAGAGAACTAGCCATACATGCAGGAAAAGCAGCGGACAGGGCCGAAACCCTGTGTATGAATCGAACTCGCTGGATGTGGGTGTGCTTGGCGGCGCCGTTCCTGTCTATGGTTGGCTTGACTATAATTGTTGCCCATGGCTGAGGACAAGAAGCCGCCGCCCAAGAAACCGGCTCCGGACCCGTACAAGAAGCCACAGGCGCGTCAGAAGAGGGCGGGTGACTCAAAGCCACGCGGTGGGCGCACCGACCGCTCTTCACGCAAGCGCTAGGCGGCGGCTGGGGCCACCTCAGCGCGCTAGTGAGCCTGGGTTCCAGTGAAGCATGATCACCGCATCACAGGCCTGGGTTGACTCATGCTCGGTTCGGTCATGCTGGGCGCGTAATGGCTAGAGACAAGCCTTCGCCCCCAAGGCCTCCTCCACGTGATCCATACGACGGCAGGCCTGTAGTTCGGATGCTGACAACGGCGGATCTCCCGAGTCGGCACAGAGCGCGCCCAGTCGTCCAAGTGGACGAGCCAAACCCAATTGGTACCGGTCACAAGCCGAAGTTGATTGAGGTGGCTTTGCCGTTGGCGGCGATCAACCGCGAGGCAGCCCGGGAGAAGTCGATTCGGCATGGGCATCCGTCGACGCTGCATCTTTGGTGGGCTCGGCGGCCGCTGGCGGCGGCTCGGGCGGTGATCTGGGCGTCGTTGGTGGATGATCCCTCTGGGGACCCGTCGTTGACGTCGGAAGAGCAGGAGGCGGAGCGACAGCGCCTATTCGGAATCTTGGAGCGGCTCGTCAAGTGGGAGAACTCGAACAACCCCGACGTTCTGGCTGAGGCGCGGGCAGAGATCGACCGGTGCTTCCCCGATGGTCCGCCGCCGATCCTGGACCCCTTCGCTGGGGGCGGGGCCATACCGCTGGAGGCGCAGCGACTCGGGCTCACCGCGCTCGCCGGAGACCTGAACCCCGTAGCGGTACTCATCAACAAGGCAATGATCGAAGTCCCGCCCCGCTTCGCCGGGATGCCGCCGGTGCATCCCGACATCGACAAGACCCTCACCACCTGGGAGCGGACCCAGGGCCTGGCCGCCGACGTTGAGGCCTACGGACAGTGGATGCGCGATGAGGCCCAGCGCCGCATCGGACACCTGTACCCCGATGTCGCCGGCCCCAACGGTGAGAAGCTCACGCCCATCGCCTGGATCTGGGCCCGCAGCATCGAGTCGCCCGACCCGAGTTGGATTGGGCATGTACCGCTGGTGACGTCTTGGACGCTGGCCAAGCGGCCGGGCAAACCCAGGGTTTGGATCGAGCCGATCATCGACCGAGACGCCATGACGATCAGCTATGAGATCCACGAGGGCGGGGAGCCATCCCACGACCGGACGGTTAGTCGCGGCAACGGCACCTGCATTGCGACCGGAGCGGCTATCCCGGCGACATACGTGAAGTCTGAAGGCGTTGCTGGCCTTATGGGAAGCCAGCTCATGGTAATTGCCGCAGAAGGTGCAACCGGACGCGCCTATTGCCAACCCACTGCTCGCGATAACAGCGCAGCAGCTTGTGAACTGCCCCTAGACCTTCCTGCAGCAGCCATCACCGCGAATCCTCGGTACATGCTGCCACCGCCCTACGGCCTCGACGAGTGGTGGAAGCTGTTCACGCCACGACAGCTTGGTGCGTTGGCGACATTCTCGGATCTGCTACCGCAGGTCGCCGAGCGAGCGAAGCGCGACGCCGCAGCGTCTGGCATGGCCGACGATGTGGTTCGACTCCGTGACGGGGGCAGTGGCGCTGCTGCCTATGCGGACGCGGTTGTGACGTACTTGGCATTCGCTATTGACAAGCTGGCCGACCTGGGAAACACGCTTGTGCGCTGGGAGCCGGTTGCTCAGTGCCCGCGACAGTTGTTCGGGCGTCAGGCAATCCCCATGGTTTGGGATTACGCAGAGGCGAATCCCTTTAGCAACAGTTCGGGTTCCTTCATGACGTGTCTTAAGGGCTCCATCAGCGGCCTCACCAGCATCGGACTCGTCCTCGGCGCTGAGGCACTCGTGACGCAGATGGACGCTTCCGCGCATGTCGTAGCCCAGCCTGACGCAGTCGTGTCAACGGATCCGCCGTACTACGACAATGTGCCCTACGCCGACATCTCAGACTTCTTCTACGTGTGGTTGCGCAGAAACCTCTCCGACGTGTGGCCTAACGAGTTCTCCACCCTCGCGACCCCCAAGGCCGAAGAATTGGTTGCTGACAGCATTAGAGCTGGCTCCAAGGAACAAGCAGAACAGTTCTTCGAGTCGGGAATGGCTCAATTCATGAAGACGCTCGCAGCGAATTCAGCCGATCCAGCGCCCACGACGGTGTACTACGCGTACAAGGCAACGGAGACCAAGAGTGGCGAGATCCGCTCGACGGGATGGGACACATTTCTTCAGGCGGTGGTCGATTCGGGCCTGCAGGTAAACGCGACTTGGCCGATGCGCACCGAGACGGCCGGGCGACTCCGCGCTCACGGCTCCAACGCACTGGCGTCCTCCATTGTTCTTGCCTGCCGCCCGCGGCCTGCGTTCGCAGTACTAGCCACGCGTGGCGAGTTCATAGCGGCTTTGCGTCAGGAGCTTCCTGAGGCTGTGCGGCTCCTGCAGTCGGGGAACATCGCTCCGGTGGATATGGCGCAGTCCACCATTGGGCCGGGCATCAAGGTGTTCTCACGGTATGCCCGGGTGGTGGAGGCCGATGGGTCGTCGATGCCGGTGTCGGCTGCTCTGGCCATCATCAACGACGTGTTGGGTGAAGTGCTCGACGGTGAGGAGGCCGAACTTGATGCTGACACCCGCTTCGCGCTCACTTGGTTCTCCGAGCACGGCTACGGCCCCGGCCCCTCAGGCGATGCTGACAGTGTGGCTCGGGCCAAGAACACTTCTTTGGCCGGCATCGAGGAATCCGGCATTGGCGAGGCTCGCGCTGGGAAGTTCCGCCTGTATGAGCGCGGCGAACTCGATCCACGCTGGTCACCGGTGCTTGACGACCGGCTCACGGTGTGGGAGGCCACGCAGCACCTAGCCGCCGCGCTGGAGCGATCAGAGTCCGAGGCCGCCGAACTGCTGCATGTTCTTGGCGGCAACGGCGACCGGGCCCGCCAACTCGCCTACCTGCTGTACCAGAAGGCCAACGATCGCGGTTGGGCCTCGGAGGCCGGTGCCTACAACGGCCTCATCACCGCCTGGCCCAACCTGCGCACCAGCGCCGCCGTCGTCGCAGCCGCAGCTGCCGGTCCCGCTCAGCAGACCCTGCTGTAGCCGTCAACTAGTCGCACTCTGTCGGTGGCCCCCTCTAGGCTGAGTGAGCTTGACCGGTTCCCCAGATGCTCGCGGGTGCCTGTCGGGTGGCGGGCGGAGTCTTTGAGGGGGTGACTCCTTGACTTCTCGATTCGTGCTACGGCTCACCGGCGACAACGCTCGTCTGGGCGAACTCTATGCATCCGACATAGCCCGCTTGATCGATGGTGTCCAACGAGCCATCAGTCAGGCTGCCGCCCAGTTGGCCGGACGAGTGCCCGGAACGACCGGAAGGTTGCCCAAGATCGCCGCTGACGCGGCCAGACTGCGGCTGACCGACATCAGAGAGGGCAGCTTCGTGCTGGAACTCGCGCCACCCGATGCACCCTCAACCACAGAAGGTTCGGAGCAGGAGACCCTGAACCTAGACGATTCGGACCTGGGGGAATCAGCGATACGCGCTGTCATCGATGTGATCTCCGGCTCAGGGGCCGAGTTCACAGGAGCCGCAGCAGCTCTGAACCAGCTAGCCGAGGACCTTGACATTGGGGAGCGCTACGAGACGTTGGCGCTCTCTCAGCCGGGGGATGTGCCTAGTGAGGCAGTGCTGGACATGTCCGCCCGCGTGCGACTGTCGGCAGTCGCCCAGCGGCGCACCCGCCACGACGACGAGGGAACCCTGGTCGGCATCCTCTACGAGGCCGACTTCGAGAAGTCCAGCGCACACCTGCGGACCCCACTCGGCACCTCGGTCACGGTCTACTTCGGCGACGACCACGCAAGGGCCATCAAGGAAGCACTTCGCGAGAGTTCTCAGCTTCAAGGACGCATCACGTACAACGTGGCGACTTCGGCCATCGTGTCGGTTGATCTGACAGACATTGCGCTGACAGAGCAACTGGTGATGCCAAGCATCGGTGAATTCTGGGCGGAGGAGTCGCTGGAGGAGTTGGCTGAAGCACAGGGCGTGGGTGTTGTCGAGTCCATTGAGGCGCTTCAGGACGACACCATCTCCGACGAGGAAGCCGATGCCTTCATGGCTGCGCTCGATTTGTGAGCCGTGCCCATCAACGGATTGCTCATTGACACCGATGTCCTCTCATGTGTCGCGTGGCAGAAGCCTCCCGCGAAGGCCTTCGAGCCACTCCTCCTAGGCAAGCTGCCATTCGTCTCATTCGCGACAGTGGGCGAGATGTACTTCGGTGCGGCAAAGGCGAACTGGGGCGAACGGCGGATCTCGAAGATGGAGACCATCCTTGGGCGCTACACGGTGATTCCGGGCACCTACAGCGTCGCCAAGCGCTACGGCGATGTCAAGAAAGCCTTCAACAAGCAAGTCGATGAGAACGACATGTGGATCGCCGCAACGGCGTTTGCGCACAATCTTCCGATCATCACGAACAACCTGACCCACTTCGAGCCGATGAGCGCCCGACTCGGCTTCAGTATCGTTCACCCCGACCGTCAGTAGCGAGGTTGTCCGATGGCCCGTTTCAACTGGGATCGAGTACGTCGGCAGCGCGGAGTACAGCGCCATGAGCCCTCGGCGTATTCGGTGGGCGGCTTCCGCGACGACAAGCAGCGGGAGAGGGACGCTCAACGGAAAGGCGACATCGAGGGCCGGAGCGTCGAGAAGCTGCGAGCGAAGAAGGCGAAGCGCCGCAGCGAGGCAAGGGAGTTGCGACGCAAACACGGCGAGGAGCAGCGCAAGCAGGACGCGCCGGGCCAGCGATGGCTGAGGGGGTGGAGAGCCTCGCAACGGTCTCAAGGAACCGAAGATGTTAATGAATGAGCCGGTGGACCCAACGGTCACCCAGGGTCAGATGAGAATCGGTAACGCAGACCCAAGATCTAGTAGCGCTTGCGAGTCGCGCATCGCGAATGTCGCAGTCTCGTGGCATTGTGTGGGCCGTGCCTGAAGCCGCCCCCGACTCCGCAGACAGTCACCGGAGCAGACGACCATGGTGATGGCTAACACCGAGCGGGTTGCCAAGGCGCTGGATCTGCTGCGTGACGGGCTCGGCCCGGCGTGTGAAGCGACTTGGCGGGGGTTCTACGGCGACGGCTGGCTCCCGCAGGTCAACGAGAAGCTGCATAGCCCCGACCGTCAGCCCTCCGTCGGCGACTCGGCCTTCTTGTTCAAGGGCATCAAGGCCACCTGGAACGAGGTGTTCGGACATGCGCTCGGCCCGTCGGTGCGGTCGCTGGTGTTCGAGGTGGCCGATGTCCGCAACCGCTGGGCCCACCAGGGATCTCTGAGCAGCGACGACACGGTCCGTGCGCTCGACTCGATGGAGCGGGTGCTGGAGGCCTTCGGCAACAGCGACCAGCGCGACGAGATCCGCAGCCTCCGCCGCGACCTGATGCGCCAAATGTTCGAGGAGGAGTCCCGTTCAGAGCGCCGCCGGACTGCGGCCAAACCCACCGAAGGCACGCCCCATGCCGGGCTCACACCTTGGCGCGACATCATCACGCCCCACACCGATGTGGCCGCCGGGCGCTTCGAGCAGGCCGAGTATGCCGCCGACCTTGCGCTGGTTGCCGCGGGCGGTGCTGAGCCCGAGTACCAGGACCCTCATTCGTTCTACTCCCGCACCTACGTCACCCAGGGTCTGCGCGACCTGCTGGCCGGTGCGGCGCGGCGCCTCTCGGGACAGGGAGGCGACCCAGTCATCGAGCTTCAGACCAACTTCGGCGGAGGAAAGACCCACTCGCTGATCGCCCTCTACCACCTGGCCTCAGGGGCCGATCTCGACAAGCTGCCGGGACTGGCCGACGTGCTGTCAGACGAGGATCTGACTCTGCCCTCCAAGGTGAACCGAGCCGTTCTCGTGGGCCAGATGATCTCGCCGTCGGCGCCTGAGCGAGTCGGGGGCGGGATCCGCCTGCACACCCTGTGGGGCCGGCTCGCCTACCAGTTGGGAGGCAAGGACGGCTACGACATCGTGCGCGCCGACGACCTCGCCGGCACCAGCCCCGGCGCAGCGCTCACGACGCTCTTCCAGCGCTTCGGCCCGGCGGTGGTCCTCATCGACGAGTGGGTCGCTTACGCCCGCCAGCTGCGCGACGGCAGCGCTGAAGATGGCGGTGGAGAACGTCTCACCGGAGGTGACTTCGACACTCAGTTCACCTTCGCCCAGGCCCTTACCGAGGCCGCTGCGGCTGTCTCCAACGTGGTGGTGCTGATCTCCATCCCGGCCTCCGACGTGGAGGTGGGCGGCCCGCGGGGGCGCACCGCGCTGGAGAAGCTCAAGAACGTCGTGGCCCGCAAGGCGGCCCAATGGCAGCCGGCTTCCCCCGATGAGTCATTCGAGATCGTGCGTCGGCGGCTGTTCGACCCGATACCCGCGGACAAGGCCCGAGTGCGCGACGGCGTAATACGAGCGTTCTGCGACATGTACCGGGACCAAGGCGCCAAGTTCCCGCCCGGAGTGGGCGAGGGCGAGTACCGCCGCCGGATGGAGCTGTGCTATCCGATCCACCCCGAGCTGTTCGACCGGCTCTTCGACGACTGGTCCGCGCTCGACAAGTTCCAGCGCACCAGAGGCGTGCTGCGGCTCATGGCGCTGGCCATCTCGCAGCTGTGGCAGCGCGACGACCGGTCGCTGCTGATCATGCCCGGCAACCTGCCCATGGACTACGGGCTCCTGGTCAGCGAGATCAAGAAGTACCTCGAGGACGGCTGGGACCCGGTCATAAAGGCAGACGTGGACGGGGCCAACTCGCTGCCCTTGCGCATCGACCAGAACAACAGCCACTTCGGACGGCTGTCCGCGACCCGCCGAGCAGCCCGCACCGTTTACATGGGCTCCGCGCCGCGGCCCGACGGCCGCAGGGGAGTGGACCTCAAGTCGGTGGTTCTCGGCTGCGCACAGCCCGGCGAGTCTTCGGACCAGTTCGCCGACGCACTGAGGCGCCTGTCCGGAGAGGCCACCCACCTGTACGTCGACGGCGCCCAGTACTGGTACTCGCTGATCCCCAACGTCACCCGCATCGCGGCCGACCGGGCGAACTCCAACTACGACGACCGCGACGCAGACGACGACGTACGAAGCCGGATCGGCAACCAGCGCGGCAGAGGCGACTTCGCCGCAGTGCAGGTGTTTGCAGAGGGCCCAGGCGACGTGCCCGACAACGACGACGGCGTACGCCTCGTCATCCTCGAGCCCAACTCCACCCACTCGCCCAACGACGGCAATTCCCCGGCGGTGAGACTCGCAGAGCGGATCCTGGCGCAGCGCGAGGCCGGCCCACGCGTCAACCCGAACCTGGTGGTGTTCCTGGCCGCGGCCGCCAACCGCCTGGTCGAGCTTCGGGCCGCGACCCGCATGTATCTGGCCTGGAAATCCATCGTGGGCGACCAGGCCATGAACCTCACCGCGCACCAGCAGCGCCAGGCCGACAGCAAGCTGGCCGAGACCTCCAAGCAGGTCGACAGCCTGATTGCCGAGACATTCACTCTGGCGCTCACCCCGTCGAAGCAGCCCGGCCAGCGCAACATCGATTGGCAGACCACCAGGGTGACCGCAGTCGGAGACCTGGCTGAGCGGACCAGCCGCAAACTCGTGAGCGAGGAGAAGCTCATCGGCACCTACAGCGGAGTGCGCATCCGCATGGACCTCGACCGCTACGAACTCTGGTCCGACCGCGGTGACATCGCCGTCCACAAGCTGTGGGAAACCTACGCCCGGTTCCCCTACATGCCCCGACTCGCCAGCCGTGACGTGCTGTACAACGCCATCGCGAACCGCGACGCGACGATCACATGGCTCCAAGACACCTTCGCCTACGCCGAGGCCCACGACGACGAGCGATGGGTAGGCCTGCTCATCGACAAAGCAATTCTGCCAGCTCCCAGCGGCCTGCTGATCCGCCCCGACAGGATTCCAGAGCCTAGAGATCATTCGAAGACGGACATCGGCGAGCCTCCAGGTGGCCCCGATGGCCCTGGGCCCCCTTCCTGTCCGCCAATCGACCCACCCAAGCCGGAACCCGACCACCTGCGGCCCAGCCAGTTCTACGCCCAGTTCAACCTCGACCCTGTTCGCTGCATCAAGCAGCTAGGTGAGATCGCCGACCACGTCAGCAGCAAGCTCGGCGATGACGTGGAACTGGTCCTGGAGGTCCGTGCCAAGAGCGAAGAGGGCTTCGACGAGTCCACCCGCCGCACCGTCTCAGAAAACGCCCGCAGCCTCGGCGCTCAGTCCTCCGAGTTCGAATAGCGAGCCTCACCGCATCGCGCAGGCTCTGGCAGATGTAGTGTCCGAGCCGTCGTGGTTGAGTTGGTCTACCGGCGAATGCTGGAGTCGACCTCGTATAGCCAGTTGCGCATCTCTTCAGGTATTTCGGATGGGCCCAGCTGGCGAGCGAGGTTCTTGGTCGACACGGTCGTATGGCCGGCAAGCTGAAGGTCCTCGTTCAGTGCGTTCAGTATTGCTTTGGCTGGATACCTGCGAAGGCGCCACGCAGGATCCACGACTCGTGGCCTGAGTTCTGCGTTCGTCGCGCTGATGGTGCGAGCGAGGTCCTTCTTGCCGGACGGGCTGAAGAAATGACGCTTCTCGGCGAACTGGGCCAGGACGTCTTCGGTCATGTCATCCGTGATCGACTCCAGTTTGGAGGAGATGTAACTCGGCGATGAGCCTGACACGCGTGCCAGTGCCATCGGGTCAAGCAGATAGCTCTCGAGCTCCTTCCGCCGCCAGATATGGGCGCGGATGCCGATTGCTTCGAGAGTCGAGTGCACCTCGCCAACGTCTGCATCGGCTCGATAGTCGCGATCCAGCAGAACAAAGACGTCAACGGAATCATCGAGAAAGTCCGAGACGAACCACTTGAAGGGTTCGACCCGGACCCAGTTGGTGAAGCCCTTGATCTCAATAACTGCGCAGTTGCGCTCGCTGGCAAGGTGATCGGCACCGATGGTCTTCGCCAATTCTCGGATGACGGACATGTCGTCGCCTTCCACAAAGACCACGGTTCGGGCACGTAGGGCCGTTGCGAGCCGCAGGTTGAAGCTTGAGCCGATCTGGGCCGACAAATCCTCAAGCGACGCTGGATTGGGCCGGCGAACGGCTCTTCGACGGGTCTTGTCGACCCACACAACCGACTCCGAAGACGCCTCCGCGAGCATCTCAGATGAGTGGGTTGCAGTGATCGTCTGCGCTGTCGTTGAGTCGAGCAGCCTCACTAGACGTCGCTGGAGGTCAGCATGCAGATAGAGGTCGGGCTCATCGAAGATCACTACATCTGCCGACCTCAGGCGCCAGAGATGGGTCAGGATCTGTACGAAGATCTGCATGCCGTCGCCGACCCAGAAGAGTTCCTTCGGCGTCCTGTCGCCACGCTCTTGCACGAGCACGTCGAGTTCTAGGTCACCAAGCTCTCGACGTGTCGTGACCTGCAGTTTCTCGATTTCCGGGAGCCACAAGGTCACGAACTCGTTGAATTCCTCGAACTCCTCGTCGCGCCTGATCAACAGCAGCTGATTGCGAGCATGCTGGCTGGACCTTCTGCCTTGGAAGTTCGACCGAACGTATTCCTCCTGTAGGACTGTCTCGGTGTGGTTGATGGGATAGAGGCCCGGGATGATCCCGATCTGCCCGGTCAGTTCTCGAACTTTGCTTGGCTGCGAGACGTTTCGTCCGTCGGAACGGCGCAGGTAGAAGAACGGCTCCAGACCGTCGTCGTCGTGATCAGAGGGCCAAACCCCAGTGAGAATCAGATCGGTGTCCGTACGCAGCGACACCGCCGACTCTCCGGAGCGGAACTGATGTCGCAGGTTCTCCGTCACCAAGCCGTACTGATCCGCGCGCAGCGAATGCGTCATCACACGCCGTTGGCCATGCGCTCGATATCCGGTCGGCTTTCTCCGGGTCGCCTGTTCCAACATTCCTGCCGCAACTCTTGTGGCCGAAACGAGAGTTGATTTTCCGGCGTTGTTGGGCCCCACCAAGAAGGCGTTGGCCCCAAGAGTCATCGTGAACCTCTCGAAGGCCTTGAAGTTCCACAAGTCGAGTCGTTGGATGCGCATGGATTCCGTCCGACCGTCGTGCTTCATGACGGAACCCTAGGGGTTGGTCGACGCGGGTTGGGGCGAATGAGTCGGAAGTCGCGCACTCGTATCGCTTGTCATCACGGGGTCATCAGACTTTCTGCAGACAACCGAATCGGATGTGACCGAACGGAACAGTGATGCATCTGGGCACGCATAAGAACCAGTTCGGGCTGCAACAAAGCCTCCGCATTCCCAGAGGCCCCGTCGCACCCTCGCCCCTAGCGTCTCGAAAGTCTATTGTCGGAGGGCGGGGCGGCGGGCGCCTTCCAGCTCGCGAGGGGAACCGAAGTGGCTGTGGACAAGTATGTGGTTTTGCTCGATTCCGAGCACGCCGTCACGGCGGGTGAGCGCGACGATGCCGTGGGGCGGCTGGTCGAGGGTGCCGACGCGGTCGCAGGGCTGGCGGGCTTGACGGTTAGCAGTCTGAACGAGTCGCTGACCGGTCCCGCAGAGACCATTGCCGTGGTGCAGGCTTGGATCGATGACGCCGTCGCGGAAGCGGTGCTTAATCACATCACGGGCTCGGTGGATGCGAGGGTGTCGAGTTGGCTTGTTGAGGAGATCGTGTTTCTGGCGCCGGTTGATCGTCGGCCGTCGGGGACGCACTCCCGGTTGAACCTGTTCGGGACGGCCGCCAAGCGGGAGGACTTCACCACCGAGGGGTTCTTCGACTACTGGAAGACGGTGCATGCGCCCATCTCGGCGTCGATCCCGGGCTGCTCCGGCTATGTGGTGTCCCGGGTCCGCGAGACGGCGAGCATGGCGGTGGAGCGGACCGTTGATGCGTTCATTGAGCTGTGGTACCCGAGCCGTGCCGACCATGCCAGTGCCAACGAGCATCCGCTTGCGGCCCAGGCTTGGGAGGATGTCCCCAACTACGCGCGCACCGACGGGCAGTTCTGGCTGACCTACGAGCATGTGGTCATCGAACCGCCCGACACCGGGCCGGGCATGTTCGACTCCGACGACGGCTGATGCGGGTACGGCCCCACCTACTGGAGACTCCCCATTCGGGCATCCGGCGGATGGCCGACCTTGCGGCCACTATCGACGATCCCATCCAGCTCGGTGGGGGAGACCCGAACTTCACGACGCCGCAGCACATCATCGATGGTGCGGCCGAACGATCAACCGCGGGGTCGACCGGGTATGCGCCAGGCGAGGGCTTCCTGGAGCTGCGGGAAGCCATCGTCGACAAGCTCGCACGGGTCAACGGCGTCACCGCTTCGCCCGACGAGGTTTGTGTGACCACCGGTGCCTGCGGTGCGCTGTTCACCAGCCTCACGCTTGCCGTCGAACCGGGCAGCGACGTGCTGCTTCCCGACCCCGGATGGTCCAACTACGCCGCGCAGGTCCACGTGCTCGGGGCCCGGGCCGTTCCCTACGCTGTCGACGCCTCAACGAACTGGCGGCTCGATCCGGCCGTCGTCGAGGCAGCCATCACGCCGCAGACCTCCGCGCTGGTGCTGAACTCGCCCGGCAACCCGACTGGTGTGGTTTTCGACCCCGACGACCTCGCCGCGGTGGCCGAGCTGGCCGCCGGCCGCGGCATCGCGGTCATCAGCGACGAGGCCTACGACGAGGTCGTGTTCGACACCGAGCCGTTCTCCGTCGCTTCACGGGTGCAGTCCGACCAGCTGCTGACCATCTACTCGTTCTCCAAGACCTACGCCATGACCGGCTGGCGCATCGGGTACGCGGTCGGGCCGGCTGGCTTCGTGAGCGAGCTGTCGCTGCTGCAGGAACCAGTCGTGTCGAGCGCGGCCACCATCTCCATGCACGGCGCCACCGTGGCGCTGCAAGGCGCCCAGGACTGCGTCGGCGAGATGGTCGCCGCCTACGCCGAGCGCTGCCGGAAGGCCACCGCGCTGCTCGACGCCGAACAGATCCGCTACGTCGAGCCGGGCGGCTCGTTCTTCCTCATGATCGACATCCGCGACAGCGGCCTCGACTCGTGGGCGTTCGCCACCCGCCTGGTGGAGCAGCACCGGGTGGTGGTCGTGCCCGGGCTGGCGTTCGGCCAGGGCGGGGAGGGATTCGTGCGGGTGAGCTTCGCGGCCGCGCCCGAGACCATCCTGGAGGGCCTGGCCCGGCTGGCCGAGACCCTCCACGACCTCAAGAGCCGCAACCCGGCCGCCACCTAGGCGCTGACGTGGAAGGGAACCGGACGTGAAGCGGCTCGAAGGCCTGTCCGCGCTGATCAGCGGGGGAGCCAGCGGCGTCGGGCGGGCCACCGCGCACCGCTTCGCCCAGGAGGGCGCCGCCCGGATCACGCTGTTCGACCTCGACGCCGAGCGCATCACCGGCGTCGCCGCCGAACTCACCGACATCGGCACCGAGCCCCGAACCGTCGTCGGCGACGTCTCCAACCCGCCCGACTGCCAGCGGGCCGTGGACGAGGCTGCCCGCGGCGACGGCCGCCTCGACGTGCTGGTCAGCAACGTCGGCGCCGACTCGATCCACCCGTTCCTCGAGCTCGAACTCGACGAGTGGCACCGGATCATGGACATCAACCTCACCGCGTCGTTCGTGCTGGGCCAGGCCGCGGCCCGGGCCATGGTGGCCGCCGGCAACGGCGGCACGATCCTCTACACCGCGTCGATCTCGGGAGTGGCCGCGTCGACCGGCGACGCCCACTACGGCGTCTCCAAGGCCGGCATCATCAGCCTCGTCAAGACCATGGCCATCGAGCTGGTCGAGCACAACATCACGGTGAACTGCGTCAGCCCCGGCCCGCTCGACACCCCCATGTCGCTGGCGCTGCTGGGCAGCGAGGAGGCCATGCAGGCCGCTCGGGAGAGCTGGCCGATCGTCCCCATGAACCGCCTCGGCCTGCCCACCGAGATCGCCGGCACCTACGCCTACCTGGCATCGGCCGACGGCGCCTACACCACCGGCCAGAACATCGTGGTCGACGGCGGCATGACCACCAACGTCTTCCCCGTAGCCGACGAACTCCAGTAGCGGCCTCGCCGACTACAGCGCCAGGAATCCCAGGTCCGAGTCGCGACGCTCGTTAAGCGACGACTTCTCAGCCGAGAGCGAAGCCTTCGTCGTCGGGGGGTGTCCGCTCGACGATCTCCTCGGAGAGCCCGAACGTCTCCACCAGTTCTCTGTTGCGCGTCTCCGCATCGAGCTCGGCCACCTCGACCGTGGGGCCCTCGCTGATCGCGATCAGCGCGCCGCGGCCGATGGTGCGGACCCCGCCGGGGACGCTCCTCCGGATGTAGAGCGCTTCGTTGAACAGGCTGCTGCCCCGGCTCACGTCGGAGCGGTGCGACCAGAACTCGAACGAGCGGCTCTCGCCGACGCCGGGGCCGTCGAGTCTCATCACGATCTCATCGCGGCCGTGGCCGGGCAGCCAGTGAACCTGCCACGTGTCGTCGACCCATTCGATCTGGGTCTCGTTGAGCGGGAAGTCCGTGGCGGAGTCCTCACCCTCGACGAGCGAGATCGGGACGTGGTTGAGTATGGAGCTGTCGACCAGCAGCGTCTGACCCTCGATGAACACCGCGGTCGTACCGTGATTGGGTTCCTCGATGGGAACCGGCATGATCATGTTCCCCGACACCCGGTGGGCGTCGAAGCCGAGCCCGTCGAGCAGCGCCCACAACCCGCCGCTGCTGGGCCAGCAGGTGCCCCCGGTGCCGTGGGTGACGAAATTCTGGAGGAACTCGGAGGGATCGATGCCCGGCAGCGGCCCGCTGCGATTCTCGCCCAGGTACACGCGCTTCTGCACGTTGTCGAACGACACGGACCCGCACCACGCGTTGTAGACGGTGCTCAAGCCCTCGATGTCGAGCTCCGGTCGATCCGAGAGACCGAACTTCTCGAGCACCTGGTCGATCAGGTCCGGCTCCACAGCGTCGGTCATAGACATCTTGACTCCCCCTTGTTTCGGGCCGAGACCCGCTTGCGATTGCTCGCAGCCCAGGCAATGTTGACCGCAGCCGGGATAGTTGTCAACCGAGCCGTTGACCTAGGTATTCGGCGTTCTTGACGAGGTCGAGACCTCTTGGCAGACTGGCCCAATGGGCGCAGCCTCGGGGGTGAGAGGGGCGCATGGTTGAGATTCCCTTGGACCAGCTCGTCGGCGACGGCAGGGCGCACCGCTCGCTGTACACCGATCCCGGCCTCTTCGAACTCGAACTTGTGCGCATCTTCGGGGGGACGTGGGTCTACATCGGCCACGACAGCGAGATTCCCCGACCCGACGACTTCGTCACCCGGACCCTCGGGCGGCGACCGATCATCCTCACCCGCGGCCGCGACGGCACCGTGCACGCCCTGTTCAATCGCTGCACCCACCGCGGGACGACCCTGTGCCAGGAGCCGCACGGCAACAGCAAGAGCTTCGTGTGCACCTACCACGGGTGGACCTTCAGCAACGACGGGTCCTGCGTCGCGGTCCCGTACCCGGCGGCCTACGGGCCCTCCCACGACAAGTCCACCCGCGACCTGAGGAGGGTGCCTCGGCTGGAGTCCCGTCGAGGCTTCTGGTTCGGCACGCTCAACGGTGACGCACCGCCGTTGGACGAGTTCCTCGGCCCGGCGAAGTACTGGCTCGACGTCTTCGTGGACCGGGCGCCGGAGGGGACGATCACCCTGCACACGCCGTACCGCATGACCTACCGCGGCAACTGGAAGCTGATCTGGGACAACGGCTCCGACGGCTACCACCCGGCCTTCTCACACCTGTCCATCCTCAAGATGACGCACATCCGATACGGCGACGGCCGGTCGCTCTCCAACTTCGGGGAACAGGACCCCGACGAGGGCCACATGTACAACCAGACCCTGGGGCACGGCCACACGATGCTGGACCAGCGACCGGGGATGGGGGAGTCGCTGTGGAGTCGCGCCCGCCCCATGCCGTCGAAGGAGCCCATGTACGAGGCGCTGGTCGAGCAATACGGCGAGGCGGACGCGTCCCGGCTCGTCGAGATGGCTCCCGGGCCGGGGCTGAACCTCACGGTGTTCCCGTCGTTCCATCTCATCGGCAACCAGGTCGTGGTCATCACCCCCCTCGAGGTCAACCTCACCGCGGTGAACTGGTACCCGACCACCCTCGACGGTGCGCCCGACGTGGTCAACGAACTGCGCATGCGGATCGCGGAGGACTTCCCGAACTTCGGCGAGGTGGACGACTTCGAGAACTTCGAGCGCCAGCAGATCGGTCTGGGGATCCCCGAGATCGAGTGGATCGACACCAGCAGGGGACTGGACGTGGACCGCTCCTGGACCGACCAGCGGGGAATCTCCACGACCCCGGTCACCGACGATGCTCCGCTGCGGGCCTACCACGAGGAATGGAAGCGGCTCATGACCGTCGAGATGAACCTCACCGCGGGATGAGCGAGCTGCTGGCGAGCGAACCGCAGCCGAGCGTGGTCGGCACCGGGTTCTACCGGTGGCTCCGCGAGATGCCCGAGGTCCGCGCCGGCCCGCCGGACCCCGACCTTCGGGCCGTGGTCGAGACGTTCCTCTACCACGAGGCCGACCTGCTGGACCGGCGCGAGTACGAGACCTGGTACGACCTGTTCACCGAGGACGGGCTGTACTGGGTGCCCATCGGAGACGACGCCGACGACCCGGCCGGGGCGGTGTCGGTCGCGTTCGACGACCATCGCCGGCTCGGCGACCGGATCGCGTGGATGAACACCGGCAACGTGCACTCCCACCAGCCCCCGTCGGTCACCCAGCGCATGATCTCCAACGTGACGGTCTGGACCATCGACGAGCAGACAGCCCTGTCACGGTCCGCGTTCACGCTCCACGCCTACCGGCGGGGCATCACCGACAGCTTCGTCGGCCGCTATGAGCATGTCCTGCACATGGACGAGGGACGGCCCGCCATGATCCGCCTGAAGAAGGCAGTCCTGATCGACCGGTCGAGCCCGCTGCACAACCTCACGATCATCCTCTAACCATCTAGGGACGCCCAGCGGACGAACTCCAGTAGTGGTGCAACCCCGGCTGACTGCAGGCGACGCCCGCCGTGAGCAGATTCAAAATTGGATTTTGAAACTGCCGGATGGTGGCTAGCCTCGGGTTGGTGGTCGAGCGAGATCTTGCGCCGCGGCTTGTGCGGGCCGCCCGGTCGTGGCCGTGCGTAACGCTGACCGGTCCTCGCCAGAGCGGCAAGACGACCCTGTGCCGAACGGTGTTCCCGCAGCATCGGTACGTGAGCCTGGAGGCCGTCGATGTGCGGGCCTTCGCGTCCGAGGATCCGCGGGGGTTTCTTGCGCAGTTTCCCGAGGGCGCGGTCATCGACGAGATTCAGCGGGTTCCCGATCTGCTGTCGTACCTGCAGGGCCTGATCGACGCCGAACCGGAGCCGGGCCGCTGGATCCTCACCGGCTCGCAGAATCTGGCCCTGCTGGGCTCGGTGAGCCAGTCCCTGGCCGGGCGCACCGCGGTGATGCATCTGCTGCCGCTGGCCCGCAGCGAGGTCGTGCGCTTCGCCGAGCATCCCGCTGGCCTCGACGCCGCGCTGTTCGCCGGCGGATACCCCCGCATCTTCGACGTCGGCCTCGACCCTGCGGAATGGCTGGGCTCGTATGTGGCCACCTACATCGAGCGGGATGTGCGCACCGTCACCAACGTCGGCGACCTGGCCACGTTCCAGAGGTTCGTGCAACTCTGCGCCGGCCGCACCGCGCAGGTCCTCAACTACTCGTCGCTGGCCGGAGACTGCGGAGTCTCGCAGCCGACCGCCAAGGCGTGGCTGAGCATCCTGGAAGCGAGCTTCGTGGCGTTCCGGCTGCCGTCGCTGCGCTCGACGGTGCGCAAGCGGCTCATCAAGATGCCCAAGCTGCACTTCTACGACACCGGCTTGGTGTGCTGGCTGTTGGGCATCCGCAGCGCGGAGCAGTTGGTGGCCCACCCGCTGCGCGGCGCCATCTTCGAGACCTGGGTCGTGTCCGAGATGGCCAAGCACCGGGCCAACCGCGGCATGTCGGGTGAACTGTCCTTCTACCGGGACCGCAGCGGGGCCGAGGTCGACCTGGTCCTCGAGAGGCCCGAGGCCGCCACCCTGGTGGAAGCCAAGGCCGGCGCCACGCCCTCGGCGAGCATGCTGGCCGGCGCGGCCCGCGTGGGCGGCCACTTGGCCCACGCCTACAAGAACACCGAGGCGGTCTGCGTCTACGGCGGCGACACCCCGATGTCTCGCCGCGACGGGCAGATCGTTCCCTGGAGCCAACTCCACCACACCGCGCTGCGTCAGCCTCAACCGGGTGGTGAGTTCGTTGCTGGCTGACTGATCTCCAGCCGGCAACCAAGGATCAGGCGATGGGCTTGGACATCGGCGGCCGCGCCGACCGTCTCGGTGGTGGTGACTGCGTCGACGGTTGCCTGGTCGTGTGCGGTGGCCCAGCCCCGGCTCCCGTCGCTGAAGCGGACCAGCGCTACCACGGTCGGGGACTCCTGAAGGAAGTCCACCGTCACGCCGTCGATCACGACTGGCCCGTCGCGGTCGGGGGCAGCCAGATTGCGGGGATTCAGCGCTGCGGTCTGCCGCGAGGTGACGAACGGCGACGGAGGTGGGGACGACGACAGCAGGCCCAGAGCGTGCTTGGCCGCGATGCCGCCGCTGCCGTGCACCAGGCCGGTGGTGCCCGGAGCGTCTTCGCGCAGGCGGTCGACCATGGCGATGAGGCCCTCTCCCGCGCTGAAGTTGGTGGGAGCGCCGGTGAAGGCCAGGCCGCCCGACACGGTGAGGGGGCGGCCGTCGTCGATCCCGAGCGCCTCAACGACGAGCGCGATCATCGAGGGGAAGCACGAATAGAGATCGAAGTGGCCGATGCCGGCGGAGTCCCCGGTGAACGAGAGCATGTCGGCGGCGGCCGCCTGCAGGCCGGGATGGACCGCGAGTTCGTGCCGGCTGGCCACCATCTCGGTGTCGTTGGCCATGGCGACCCGGCACGGGAAGACCATCCGGTCCGGCGAGATCCCGTGGTCTCGGGCCACCTCCAGCGAGCAGACGAGCAAGGCACCGGCCCGGTCGACGGTGTTGTTGGCCGACATGGCCTTCGTGTAGGGCCAGCTCACCATCCGGTTGGCGGGGGAGACCTCGGCGATCTCCTCAGGTGACATCGCATGCCGGGTGGCAGCGTGCTCAACGCCAGCCGCGACCGCGGCGAATCCGGCGCAGAGCTCCGCGGCTCGATGGCGGTTCTCGTCCATCGTCTCGCCCCGCTGCGCCCTGATGGCGCTCTCGAGCAGCGCGAAGGCGTTTCTCGGCATGTGGCCTGCTGCCGCCTCCGCGGCCGGGTCGCCGATCACCAGCGGCGGTCCCCACAGCTCGTCGGGCGGAGGCTCGGTGCCGGGGTGCCGGGGAGCTTCGATGCCCTGCCGCCGCGCCATGCGGCGCGACCGGGTGCACTCGCCCGAGACGATCAGCGCCGCACCGACAGCGCCTCGTTGGATGCGCTCGGCGATGTCGGCGAGCAGCGCTACCGGTGTCTGCCCGCTGATGGTGGTCAACAGAGTGCGGGCGTCGGTCCCGAGGGCCTCGGAGACCCAGTGCCCCGGATTGCGATAGCTCCACAACCCGCCGGCAACACCAACAAGGTCGACGCTCGGTGCGATTCCAGCCGCGCCGCAGTCGTTGATAGCCGCCCGTGCCGCGTCGATCATGAGCGAGACCGGCTCGCTGAGCGCATCCGGATCAGGCGGGGTCGCGATGGACACCCCGACGATGACAGGGGTCCGATCCGGCGCCATCAGACGACGGTACCGAACTCGCCGGGGGTGCTCAGCGTTCGGGGGTGAAGGCCACCGGCATTCGCAGCAGCCCGGAGATGAGCGGCGTGGGCTGGTGCACCACCTCCCCGGAGGGGTGGATGTCGGGGATGCGGCTGTAGATCTCGCGCAGGATCACCTGCAGTTGCAGCCGGGCCAGGTTCGCGCCCAGGCAGTAGTGCTCGCCGAAGCCGAACGCGAGCTGCGTGCGCGGCTGCTCGCGGGTGATGTCGAACACGTCGGGCTCATCGAAGGCCCGAGGGTCGCGCAGCGCGGCCGTGAAGTTGCACACCACCTTGCCGCCCTCGTCGATCCGCTGGCCGGCGATCTCGGTGTCGGCGTTGGCGGTGCGGCGGATGCTGCGGATCGGGGGCCGGTACCTGAGGATCTCCTCCACCACGCCCGGCAGGTACCGGTCGAAGTCCGACACCAGGAGGTCACGCTGGTCGGGCCACTCCGCGAGGATGCGGATGGCCTGCGCGGTCGCGGTCCGCACCGTCTCGTTCCCGCCGACCGACATCAGCATCAGGAACCAGCCCGCCTCCTCGTCGGTGGCGCCCGTCTGATCTCCCTCGACGCCCTCGAGGGTGCCGTTGACGTAGGCCGACATCACCGTGCCGTCGTGGGCGCCGCGCTTCTCGCGGGCCATCTCCTGGCCGAGCAGGTGGATCTCGAAAGCCGCCTCCAACGCCATCTGGAGCCGCGCCTCCGGGACGGCGTCCACCGCACCGGCCATCCGGTTGGAGATGTCGAAGATCTGCTCGCCGCGCTCGGGGACGCCCAATAGCTCCGCGATCACCCGCATCGGCATCGGCGCCGCGATGTCGTAGATGCCGTCGGCGGTGCCCTCGGGAGCGATCCTGTCGATGACCTCCTTGGCGATCATCTCCACCCGGGGACGCAGCGCCTCCACCCGGCGGGGCGTGAAGATCGCGGCCACCAGCCTGCGGTACTGGCTGTGCTTGGGCGGGTCCATGTTGATCAGCATGTTCGACATGGCCTCAACCCTGTCCGGGGCGGGGTCAACCAGCAGCGCGGTGCCGCGCTGCGACGAGAACGTCGCCGGGTCGCGCAGAACCGCTTTGGCCTCGTCGTAGCGGTGCACGAACCAGCCGCCCAGAATCTCCGGCTGCGACATGCTCGTATCGATCGTTCCCGGCTGCCAGCTCAAGGCGCCGGCTTCACGCAGCTCGGCCAGACGCGCGTGGGGACACCCGCCGGCGTAGGCGTCGGGGTGAAGCAGGGTCGGCTCGCTGGTCTCGGTCATGGGGACCTCCATTCTGCCCGAGCGACGATGCGCCGTGACGAGCCCGTAGCGTGGCTGCGATGGCTGCCCCACCCGGAACCGGCGAACCCCGCCCGCTGCACCCGGCAGCCGGTCCCGGCTCCGACCCGGGGCCCGGGCGCGGCGGTCTGAGGTCGGCGGCCTGGTTCGACATCGTGGACGATCCGCTCATGTCAGGGATCTATCTCGAGCGCTACGCCAACTACGGGCTCACCCGCGAGGAGCTGCAATCCGACAAGCCCAAGATCGGGATCGCCCAGACCGGCTCGGACCTGTCGCCGTGCAACCGGCACCATCTGGAGCTGGCCAAGCGGGTCCGCGAGGGCATCCGCGAGGCGGGCGGAATTGCCTTCGAGTTCGGAGTGCACCCCATCCAGGAGACCGGCAAACGCCCGACCGCCGCACTCGACCGCAACCTGGCCTACCTCAGCATCGTCGAGGTGCTCCAGGGCTATCCCCTCGACGGGGTGGTGCTCACCATCGGCTGCGACAAGACCACCCCGGCGTGCCTGATGGCCGCGGCCACCGTCAACCTTCCCGCCATCGCACTGTCGGTGGGCCCGATGCTCAACGGCTGGCACGAAGGCGAGCGCACCGGCTCGGGCACCATCATCTGGAAGGCCCGCGAGCTCTACGCCGCCGGCGAGATCGACGAGGCCGGATTCGTCGACCTGGTGGCCTCGGCCGCGCCGTCGGTGGGCTACTGCTCCACGATGGGCACCGCCACCACCATGAACTGCCTGGCCGAGGCGCTGGGCATGCAGCTGCCCGGCTCGGCCGCCATCCCCGCGCCGTACCGGGAGCGGGGCCAGACCGCCTACCGCACCGGCGAACGGATCGTCGAGATGGTGCGCGAGGACCTCCGCCCGTCCGACATCATGACCCGGGAGGCCTTCGAGAACGCCGTCGTGGTGAACTCCGCCATCGGCGGGTCGAGCAACGCCCCGATCCACCTCAACGCCATCGCCGCCCATCTGGGGGTCGCCCTCGACAACGACGACTGGCAGAAGCACGGACTGGCCGTGCCGCTGCTGGTGAACCTGATGCCGGCGGGGGAGTACCTGGGGGAGGACTTCCACCACGCCGGGGGCGTGCCCGCGGTGGTGGGCGAGCTGATCCGGGGCGGTCTGCTGCCCCATCCCGAAGCGCTCACCGCCAACGGGCGCACCATCGGCGAGAACTGCGAGGGGGCCCGCATCACCGATCCCGAAGTGATCCGCACCGCCGATCAGCCGCTAGTGGACGACGCCGGGTTCGTGCACCTGTCGGGTAACCTGTTCGACAGCGCCATCATGAAGACCAGCGTCATCTCCGAGGAGTTCCGCCGGCGCTACCTGTCCGACCCCGACGACCCCGACGCGTTCGAGGGCCGGGCCATCGTGTTCGACGGACCCGAGGACTACCGGGCCCGCATCGAGGACCCCGACCTCGACATCGACGAACACTGCATGCTCATCGTGCGCGGGGCCGGACCGGTGGGCTACCCGGGTGCGGCCGAGGCGGTCAACATGCAGCCCCCGGCCGCGCTGCTGGTGCGGGGAGTGCACTCGCTGCCGTGCATCGGCGACGGCCGCCAGTCGGGCACGTCCGGCTCGCCCTCGATCCTCAACGCCTCGCCGGAGGCCGCGACCGGTGGCGGGCTGGCACTGCTGCGAACCGGCGACCGGATCCGCATCGACTTGCGCCGCGGCCGCGCCGACATGCTCGTCGACGACGCCGAGATCGATCGCCGCCGAGCCGAACTGGAGGCCGCGGGCGGCTACCCGGTGCCGGAGTCGCACACCCCCTGGCAGGAGATCCAGCGGTCGATGGTCACCCAGATGGACGAGGGCATGGTCCTGCGCCCCGCGCTGAGGTACCAGGACACGGCCCGCACCCACGGCCTCCCCCGCCACAATCACTGACCCGCCGCACGCGGCGTGAGACGAATGGCCTTCGAGGAGGTACCGACGCAGTGAGCAAAGTTGTGCTGATCACCGGGGCGTCATCGGGCATGGGCCGCGAGGCTGCGATCCTGCTCGCCCAGCAGGGCCACCGCGTGTACGCCGGCGCCCGCCGGGTGGACCGCATGGCGGACCTGGCCGACCACGGCGTCACCGCGGTCGAGTTAGACGTAACCAAGGCCGACGACAACGAGCGCGTTGTGAGCCGGATCATCGACAGCGAGGGACGCATCGACGTGTTGATCAACAACGCGGGCTTCGGCCTGTTCGGGCCGGTCGAGGACATCCCGCTCAACGACGCCAGATACCAGTTCGAGGTCAACCTCTTCGGCCTGGCCCACCTCACCCAGCTCGTGCTGCCGCACATGAGAGCGCAGGGCTCGGGCCGGATCGTCAACGTGTCGTCGGTGGGAGGCAGGGTGTATTCGCCTCTCGGGGCCTGGTACCACGCCACCAAGCACGCGCTGGAGGGCTGGTCGGACTGCCTGCGCATCGAGACCGCTCCGTTCAACATCCAGGTCGTTGTCGTCCAGCCGGGTGCGATCAAGACCGAGTTCGGAGACGTGGCCGCAGACCAGCTGACCAAGCACGGCGACGACAGCGCCTACAGGGCCCAGATCGAGCCGGTGCTCAGGATGAGGGACCACCCCCGCCTAATGGACCGAGGCACCGACGCCAAGGTGCTGGGCGAGGTATTCGTCGAGGCCGCGACCACCGACAGGCCGCGCCGCCGGTACGTCAAGGGCATGCTGGGGCGGCCGGCGCTGTTCGTCAAGAAGTGGCTTGGCGACGGGGTCTACGAGTTCATGCTGCGCCGCGCCGTCCGATAACTGGACCGGCCGCGGGCTGATTCGGCGTCGGCCCCCGTAGACTTACGGCTTCGCTGGGCACAAGGCCCGGTTGGTGGGAGAGAAAATCCGTGCGCGGAACTGTCAAGTTTTTCAACAGCCAAAAGGGCTTCGGTTTCATCTCGCGTGACGATGGTGACGACGTGTTCGTCCACAATTCCAACATCGTCGGCGAGAACTACAGGAGCCTCGACGAAGGGCAGGTAGTCGAATTCGACATCGGGCCCGGTCGCAAGGGAGACGAAGCTCGGAACGTCAGACCGGTCTGATCAGACAGGTTCGCTGTGCACCGCCGGCCAGCTTGTCCGGCAGCGCTCCACATTTGGTTGACTGGGATCACTGTTCTTGTAGCACCCGGCGGCTAGGTCGCCGTCGACGGCGCCCAAACACTTGGATTCATCCCCGGCGAACACCGCTAGTCCAGTGACTAGGGGTGGGGCTCGGCGATGAGACGGGCCGGGCTGGGACGGTCGCGCTCCCGAATAAGCGGGTCGTGGGCCAGATCATCGAGAACGAGGGCCGCATGCTCTGCCGCGCCATCGGGTAGCCGGTCCGGCCGCCCGTCCCGTAACCTCCGCTGGATGATGAACCGCACCCCGGAAGAGCTCGACGCGGGATTGGCGCACGTCGTCGATGCGCCGGTCGACGACGGAGAGCTCCGGCTGATCGTCCGTCGCCCCGGCGTGGACGAGCGTGAGAGCCTCGACGAGGGTGTCCTCGACATCGAGTCGGGCCTGGAGGGCGACACCCGGGCGGCCCGGAGCAATCCTCGCTCCGAAGACGGCCGTGCCGAACCCCTCGCGCAGGTGACCGTGATGAATTCACGGGCAGTTGAGGTGATTGCAGGCCCGGTCGATCGCTGGCCGCTCGCAGGCGACCAGCTCTACGTCGATCTCGACCTCAGCGAAGACAACCTGCCCGCAGGCACCAGACTGGCTATCGGCGAGGCGCTGATCGAGGTCACCCCGATACCCCACACCGGGTGCGGGAAGTTCATCGACAGGTACGGCCGCGCCGCACAGCGCTGGGTCAACTCCCAGACCGGCAGAGAGCTCAGGCTTCGAGGCGTCAACACTCGGGTCGTGAAGCGAGGAACGATCCGCGTCGGAGACCGCGTCAAGAAGGTCTGACAAAGCCGCCAGCCTCACCGCCGGCGTGTGAGCGCCTGGACGCTACGCCGGATGCGTTTCTGATTGCTCGTGTGCCGTCGTTCCCGATTCGTCTCCTTCCGCCTCCGTGGCGGTAGCACTGGCGTGTAGAGACGGTGTGTGGCCGCAGTTCGGGCACGACCGACCCCCGCCAAATAGTTCTGCCATTTGCTCGTAGGCCAGGAGCGCGTCGTTCTTGAGGAACTTCGCTGACACGTTCGCGGTCAGCAGGCCGAACAACGAGACCCCGCAGACCATGAGGACCACTGCGGCGGCGCGGGCCGCGGGCGTGCCGGGACTGAGATCTCCGTAGCCGACGGTCGTGACCGTTGCGGCCGCCCACCACAGCGCGTCCCCCAGGGAGTCGATGCTGCCATCGGCGGCGCGCTCTGCTTCATACACGGCGAGCACCGCCGCCGCGGACAGCGCTGCGCACGACACGATGAGTGCCTTGCCGTGCAGGCTCTTCCAACCCCGGGTCATGGCCGTGGCTGCCTTGTGGGCGGCGATGAAGGCCCGAACACCGCGAAGCAACTGCAGGGCTCGCAGCGCTCTGAGGGGACGCGCCACGGGCAGGACTGACAACACGACGATGGCCACGTCGTACCAGTGGCGGACCAAGTAGCTGCGCCTCGATCCGTCGACCAGAACAACCCGAATGACGAGGTCAGCGAAGAACACCGCCACCACGACCCAGCCCGCAGCCGCAGCTAGCCAGTGCCGATGCTCCAGCAAGAACAGCGGCACGCTGGCTATCGCCAGCACCAGCATCACCGGCTCCGCCCGCCTTGAGTAGCTTCCCAGACGCCCCGGGGCCCAGGCCCGCCCCGGCGGCGACGATTCACTTGCCATGCCACTTCCTCCTTCCTGCTGTACGCGCAGACATTGAAGCAACAGCGCGGCACAGTACTGCCATGCACAACCCCGGTTTGGCGCAGACGGCACATGGGGCTGTTTGAATGGCGGGACAGCCGTCGGGAGGCGATCCATCGATGCGAGTAGTGGAAACGTCGTCCTGTGGCTTCGTGTACTCCGACACCGGCGGTGACGGGCCGGTGGTGGTGCTGCTACACGGGGTGCTGATGAACGGCACCCTGTGGGACGGCATCGTCGACAGGCTGATGCCACCCGAGCACGCCGACCGCCTGGCCGAGCACTTCGAGAATGCCGAACTCGTGTGGGTCGACGACAGCCGCACGCTCATCCCGATCGACCAGCCCGAAGTTCTCGCCGGCCACCTCGAACGCTTCCTCGAACGAACCACGGCAGCTGAACGGTGACCGAGCGCTACCTGGTGATGCCCCGGGGCATCAACGTCGGGACCCGTAATCGGGTGCCGATGGCGGAGCTCAGGTTGAAGTTGACAGGCGAGGGCTACGCCGACGTGGCCACCGTCCTGCAGAGCGGCAACGTGATCGTCTCCACCGAGGAGGACCGTCCCGATGAGGTCGCCGGGGCCATGGGGCGGTTGCTCAGCGACGAGTTCGGCGTGGACGTTGCGTGCGTGGTGCGAGCCGCGGATCAGGTTCGGGCGGTGCTTGAGCGCAATCCGTTGCAGGAGGTCGTCTCCGACCCGTCGCGCTACCTCGTGACCTTCCTCTCGCAGGAGCCCGATCCCGAGGCGGTGGCGGCGCTGTTGGGGGAGGACCACAGCCCTGAGGTCCTCGCCATCGAGGGTGCCGAGGCCTACGTTTGGACGCCCGATGGTGTTAAGGCGATGACTCTGTCGTGTGCGTACCTCGAAAAGCGGTTCGGTGTCGTTGCCACAGCGCGCAACTGGAACACCCTTGAGAAGATCGCCGCCAAACTATGACCGCGTGGCCGATTAGATCACCGGGGTTGACGACGCGTTTTAGGGTGACACATATCAAGCTTCCTGCCGCGGTGTTCGTCGTGCTGCTGCTTGCCGCGGCGGGGTGCAGCGATCAGGAACTCTCGCCATCAGAGGTCGCGCTGGCGCCTGTAGCCGCGGCTGATTCCACGGAGGCTTCGGCATCGCCGGCCAAACCGCTCCCACCGGCAGAATCGGACGCTCCGGAGGTCGCAGAGGAGACGGTCGCCAGCCCTGAGCCGGTCGAGACGGTCGACAGCACCTCCGCCACGAGCCAGCGGGCGCAACCGTCAACGCCTGCGGATCCCGACGCTCCAGATGCTGCTGGGGCGACCGGCGATGGGTTTGTCGATCTGGAGGGGCGCTGGGAGGGCGCGATCTCGATACCGGGACCGGCCGATCTGCCCTTTGCGGTGGACATGACCGCATCGGGAGACGGTCTTCGAGGGACGATCGACATCCAGGGCGTGTCCGGCTTGCCGCTTTCGAACGTTGTGCTCGATGGGGGTCGCATCCACTTCGAGTTGAACTCGCCCTTGGGGCTCGCCATCTGGGACGGCGAAGCGAGCGACGGGGTGATCGAGGGCGAATTCACCCAGGGCGGCATGGCGGAGACCTTCTGGCTGCAGCGCTTCGAGGATCCCAGCGAGGACGGCGAAGGTGCGTCGTTTCGCCGCGAGGAGGTGGTCTTCTCCAACGGCGACATCGTCCTGGCCGGTGAGTTGACGTTGCCCGAGGGCGACGGGCCCCACGCCGCGGTCGTCCTGATCAGCGGCAGCGGCGACCAGGACAGGGACTCCGACATCGGTGGCTTCCGGCTGTTCGCAGTGCTCGCTGACCATCTGGCCGGCGCCGGTGTGGCCTCATTGCGGTTCGACGATCGGGGCGTCGGCGGCTCCACGGGCGACGGCCTGCAGGCCACCCTCCAGGACCGTGCCGGCGATGTGGAAGCCGCGGTCGCCGTGCTCCGCTCCCGCGACGACATCGACGCCGGCAACGTCGGGCTGGTCGGCCACAGCGAGGGCGGGATCGTCGCACCGGTGGTGGCCGACCGCACCGACGGCGTCGCCTTCGTGGCCCTTCTGACTGCCCCTGCGGTGCCTGCCGGGGAGATCCTGGCGGCGCAGCAGCTCGAGTTCTTCGAGGAGTCCGGCGCCACAGCCGAGGAGTTCGAACAGTTCCGAGCGCTCCAGCAATTGGTGTTCCGCGCCATTGCCACCGGGCAGGGATGGGATGAGGTGGAAGCAAGCATCCGGATTCTGGTTCAGCAACAGTTCGAGGCCTTGCCCGAGCAGACGCGGGAGGCGATACCCGACGAGGACGCCTTGGTGGACTCCATCGTCGCCGAAGAGCTAGCGACATGGCACAGCCCGTGGTTCGAGTCGTTCCTCGAGCATGACCCGAGGCCGGCCATAGCCGCCCTCGACGTTCCGGTCATCGCCCTGTACGGCGAGCTGGATACGCAGGTTACGGCAGCCGCCAACTCGACTGCGATGTCCGAGGCCATCACCGAGTCGAGCGTCCCGACTCACACGATCGCCACGATCTTCTCGACGAATCACCTCTTCCAGGAGGCCGTCACCGGCAGCGTCAACGAGTACGCCAGGCTGAAGCGCGAGTTCGCCCCCGACTTCCTCGCGATCCTCACGGAGTGGCTCACCGACGTCAGTGGGGTGTGAGGGCGCTCTCGGACACACCGAGTCCCGTCGGCGTAGATCACCTGAACCCGACCTCCGGTGGGCTTCGCCGCCGCCGTTCGGAACACCATCGAGAAGATCGTTGCCAAGCTATGGCGCCGGCCGCTAGACCCGAGGTCAGAGGTGAAGACATGAACGCACTAAGCAGAGACGATCGGCCGATGGCGAACACCTACTGGGTCGATCCGGGCCGGTTCGCGGCGGGGGAGTATCCGGGCGCGTGGGATCGCAAGGACGCTGCTGCCAGGTTGCTAACCCTGCTCCAAGCCGGCATCAACTGCTTCATCGACCTGACCCAGCAGCACGAGGGGTTGGAGCCCTACGCCGAGATCGCAGCACAGGAAGCTGGCCGGCTCGGCACGGAGTTCGTGCACGAGCGCCACTCCATCGTCGATATGAGCGTGCCGCGCAGTGCCCAGCAGATGGCCGGCGTCCTCGACACCATCGACGAGGCGCTGGATGGCAGCAAGAACGTCTACGTGCACTGCTGGGGCGGCATCGGCAGGACCGGCACCGTGGTCGGCTGCTGGCTAGTGCGCCACGGCATGACGGGAGACGAGGCTCTGGCCGAGATCGCGCAACGGTGGCAGGCAATGGAGAAGAGGTACCGCCACCCCCGCTCCCCACAGACACAACAGCAGCGGGCCTACATCCGCAACTGGACCGAACCGTCCGGCTGAGGCCCCGCGTGAGCAAAGCCACCGAGCGGGGCTGTGCCGGGCACGGTCTTTCGCTGGTCGTGGCCGGCCGACGGTGCGGATCAGCGAGAGCGGGGGTCTGACTCGGTTCGAACCGTCGTGAGGTCGATCTCCACCAGCGGGCGTCCGCCAGGGGGCGCCGTCGGCGGCTTGGGCTACCGGTGGCGGCTCTCAGGCACTGGCTTCATCCCATCGGGCTCCGGTGGGTCGGCCGCCTCGTCTGTAGCGGGGTCTGAAGCCATGGCGGCTGCTCGGGTGGCGATGAAGCGGCCCACCGCGGTCAGGCTCACGTTCTTCGTAGCGGAGTTGGCGACGATGCCGGCAGTGAGTCCGACCAGGAGCGCCACTCCGGCGGGCCCGCCCGCCGAGCTCACGAGCGCGACTGCCGCCAGTGTCGTTCCAGAGCCGACGGCGCCTTTGAATCCGCCGTCTACGAGCTCTGCGTACTCGCCTCCGTGGCGGGCCTTGTGGAAGGCTCTGGCTGCCGCGACGACCATGACGATCATCAAGAGGGGATTGGCGCCGACGGCGGCTGACAGCCCCATGCTGGCGGTGAGATGGGAGAAGGTCTCGGTGTCGGCGCGGTTCCAACCCAGGACGATCGACACCACACCCACAGACGCGCCGAGCAACTCGGCCGCGTCGTAGCTGTTCAGGTCATAGAGCCAGCTCTTGGGTATGCCGAACGTCGACTGCAGAGAGCCTGCCACCGCGTCGAGGGTGCTCTTGTCCCAGGTCGCAAGCGGCAGGCCCATAGGGGTGGAGGCGTCGCGAAGCAGCGCCTGGACGGTTCCGAGCGTCTCTTGGATGATCGTGTCGTCGGGCGACGCGCTCCGAGCGGCCGTGACAGCTCCAGCAATGGTGTGGCCTCCATCGAAGAGCCGGTGATAGCCGCCGCCCAGATCCGGTCGGAGCAGCGGGTCGAGGTAGTTGGCGTCCATTGCCTTGTCGTAGATGGTCGCGCTCCCCTTGACCGCGGCCGCGACCAGGCTGTTGAGTCCTGCGGACAGGTCACTGGCCAACAGGCCCTGCGCCGCTGCCATCACCTGAGCAGTGCGCTCCGCGCTCGCGTCCAGCGCCGTCCTGCCGCCGGCCTTCAGTCGGCCGACGACCGCCGCACCACGATTGATCTCCGCCGCGCGCTGGAACTGGCGCTTCGCGCTCTCCCGATCCGCCGAACTCACACCTCGACAGTACCCAGAGGCTTCGCCACCCCGCTGAGGCGCACGGGTCTCTGTCCAAGAGCTGATGGCCGTGTCAGCCCCTGCCGCCGTGCGCTCGGGCGCTAACGTTGGTGTTTTCGATGTGTTGGCGGACAGAGGGTCGGAGACAAGGAGCCTGATTCATGAGCGGAGCGTCGGCCAGGACGCTGGAGCCGGTCCCGGACTGCCCGAAGTGCGGCCGGCCGATGGTGAGGCGCACGGCCCGGCGAGGAGCGAACGCCGGCAGCGAGTTCTGGGGGTGCTCTGAGTTTCCACGATGCCGCGGCATCGTGCAGGACCAACCGCCTGTGGACGCACCGACCGACGAGGATGCCTCCGCTGCCGTTCAAGACGCTCGAGACAATGCTGAGGAGGCTTCAGGCCCAGACGCGGGCGACAAGCCCCGGGGGTTCCTCACCAAAGTCGCAAGAGCCGTCGACAAAGGCCACCGCTGGTATCTGGAACGAGACGAGCCTGATGCCGCCGGCCGCTGGGACGACGGTCATCGGCGCAGCATGCTCCGCTACGTCTATGACCGCGACGGCGGGCGATGCGGGATCTGTACGGCGGAGATGAAAATCAAGGGCGCCCAGATCGAGCATGTGGTGCCCAAGGTGTTCGTCCTGTTCGACGTCGGCAAGGGCGGCAAGGCCGAGCCGGGCACCCAATGCAAGAGCCGCCTGCACAAGATCGACAACCTTGCAGGCCGCCCACACCTACTGCAACAAGCGCAAGGGCAACACCCCCGAGGTCGCCAAGTGGCGACATCCGGCAATGCCCCCGCTAACCGTCGCGGACGCCGAAGACGGAGCAGCCCTCATGCTGCCCCGGAAGCCGAAGGCTCGATCAGCGCGCTAACGCCTGGGATGGTATCTGAGTCTCGATGGGCGCTAACGCGCTGTTCGAGTGTCTGGCTCGGTCACGTGCCAGCCGTCTCGCTTGAGTGCGTCGGCGGCCGCTTCGGGGTTGCGGTGCACCGCTGCCCGGAGCTGCAAGTAGAGGAATTCGTCTCTGGACATGTTCAGCGCCTGTTTCCATCCGTCGCGCGGAGTCACGAGGCGTTCCAGGATGCAGAACTCGATGATGTCCTCCAGGCACGGTCGGAATCGCCGACCCCCGACGGGCAGGTGGAGGTCGGCCGGCTTGCTCTTGTCGCGCCCGCTGGCATGCAGCATCCTGGAGAGCACATCGGCCCGCGAACTTCCTGGCCTGACGCTCCAGGTCAGGCTGCCGAAGGCTCACAGGACGACACGACGAACCAGGCCCGCCGAGCGATCTCGCTGGAGAAGCTTCCAGCCTTGGCCTGTTGCTGAAGCTCCTCCCAGGTGCATCCTGCCCGGGCGAGGGCGTTTTCGATGACAGCGCGGACGCCCGCGTCGTCCAGTACGTCGACCTCGATGTCCGCGTAGCGGTCTTCGTCGCTGGTCACTGCGTCCCCTTGTGTTCACCCGGAGCCATGGCTCGGCCGCGGTGCGCTGTTCGTTGCAGATGCTTTCATACATGACGCGACGATTGCGCCCAGATCACGCTTTGGCGGTGCTGATTGAACCGAGCGGCGTCTGGCTGGCCGGGCAGAACACGACAAGTGCCGGTTCATCGCCGACCAGATGCCACCGGCCACGGACTCTGTACGGGTGTTTGCGGGACACACCGTCGGCTTTGTGATTGAACGTGTGGACAGGCCAGGTTCCCACTGTCCCAGCGCGTCGAACCAGATGTGCTCTAGGTGGCTCTTGGCGACAGACAGGAGCACGACGTTCGGTTGCAGCGCTGCCAGCAGTTCATGCCACAGCGTTCTTCCGTCGTCCACGAGCACTCGTCGGTCGGCTTCGCCGAGTTGGCTCCATGTGGGATCGGTAGCTGTGGGCGAGCAGATGTCGGTGTGGAGCACGGTTTCGGCTCGGCCGTGGTAGTAGCTGGCCCCCATCCCGTTGAGCAGCGGCTCGAAACTGTTGAACCACTGGGCGTAGGGGCGGGTGCGGAAGTAGGCGGACAGAGCGTCGAGGTACCGTTGCTGATCTCCTGCGGTTGCATCCTCGGCGAGCGGGAAGCGCTGGAACGGGTCACCTTGGGGGAATTCGTTTCGGGAGGGGTTCAAGCCGACGGTCAGCACGCGTGGCTGTGAGTTGACATAGGCGTCGAGGTCGCCGAAGAACAGGATCGGTACGGCGGGGCTCACGCGCGACTTGAGCGACGCGGCAGAATCGAACGAGCGCCATGCCCCCGCGACGACCGCGCTGAGCTTGGTCGCGCTCGCTCACACTGTTCCTCCCTCAGTGGGGCTGGCTGCGGAGCGTCCTGACGGCGATCATGCGGCGACACGCATCAGGAGCTTTCGGTGGAGATCCGCGGTCGACTCCAGCGACGAGATCATGTCCCCGCCCACATCGGAGAGTCTCGCAAGATCGACTCGCGGGATCTCGGCTTGGTCCTCGAAGACGATGATCGATTCGAACGGGAGACCATGCCGGTGGAAGTAGCCGAGCATGATCGTCGTCAACCGCGCCTTGTCACGGTTGGGCACACCGTAGAGGAATAGAGGGATGCCGCTCTTTCCCTCGATCCGGTAGTCCACCGGGTACGCATCGGCGTTGGGCACCTCGGGCTGGTAGTCGCGCTGCATCTTGGCTTCGTCCACCAAGGCCGAGAGGCAGTCGGCCAGGTCGTCGTAGAAGGTTGAGCCGACGTTGGATCGCGACAGCAGGGTCAGGTCGTAGACCCTGGTCAATGCCTGACCGAATCTGAAGATGGCCTCGGGCAGCCGGTCGACGGATGTGTCGACGGAGAACACTCCACTCTCCTGATGGATGCCGCTCTCAGCGACGATGCGCTCGAGCAGCATCCCCCGTGTACCGGTGAGGAACGACTCGATGTCGTGGTCGTAGCTGATGTGCATGAGGGTGTGGCCGCAGTCCGACAGGCGGAGGCCGCCTGAGGGCGCTTCGGCCAGATGGAAGGGATAACCGTCGCCGTCAGGGAAGGAGAAATGCGTGCGCAGCATGAACTCGCCGTCCGGGCGCTGATCGACACCCACGTCCTCACAGAGGCGCTCGCAAAGGAGGCTTCGGAGCGCGTTGGCGTCAAGAGTCATAGGGCAGCGTCGCTTGATCGGGCGGTGGAACCGCGATCCCCCTGAGCTGGAAGTACATGTTGGGCCCTTCTCGAGTCGGGGCGGTGCAAGGTTGCGGAAGGCGGTCGTGTCGGTTGCAGTGGTTCTTGCATATGTGTAGTTTCACCCTTGTAAGCTATCTGGGCACTGGACCGCCCGTCTGCCTGCTGCTTCAAGCCAAGGGAGGCCCGCATGGGCCAGCTATTCGATCCGGACACGCCGCCTACACCCACAGAATGGCCGCGGGGCACACGCTTCGGACGGGCCGCGGCGCTCATCGAGCGCTTCGAGTTTGTCCCCGCGAAGGGAGGGGCGAGGGTCTGGGCGGCGCTCTATAGGCACCTGAGAGCCGACGCCGAGCACTATCGGAACATCGGGATCACTCACTTTGCCGAGAAGCTTGACTTGCTGGCGGCCAGGGCCCTCGGAGCGGTCCGGAGGCACCAATTCTACGGACCGTCGCTGCCAGCCACCTTGCACCATCCGCGGGAGGTGCTCTGGTGAGGCACACGGACCACCGGCCGGTTTAGCCAGCGGACAAGAATGATCGCTGGTCCCCAGGGCGACGCCCCCGAGGTCGACAAGTGGCGGCACCCGGCAATGCCGCCGCTCACCGTCGCGGACACCGAGGACGGAGGAGCCCTCGTGCTGCTCTGGAAGCCGAAAGGCTCGATCAGCGCACTAACGCCCGAGGCTCTCTGCTGATCCACTGTTCCAGACGGCCATTCTCTGATCTGGGACGTATCGAAGGATAGCTGTAGACGTACAGTTGTTTTTTCGAGACGTACTAGCTACAGTTGGTTTCGCTGAGCAGTCTGGTACTGCCCGATAAATTATAAAACTAGCAGAAAGGAGTTATCATGTCTTTCAGTAACGTGACAAGCCGTCTCAAGCCCACCTTCCGCGTTCCCGCCACCCGGGGCCGGATGGGGAACACCAACTACTACACGGCGACTTTGCCGTTCGGGGCCGTCGTCAAGCTCTTCACCTTCGATCCGGACCAAATGCTCGAGTTGACGCCGGAGAACAGGAGCCAACGAGTGCTCAACTCCAAGAGGATCCCTGAGATTGCCAACTACGTCCTAGACCACGAGGACTACATCTTCTCGGCCGTCACCGTCTCGGTCGACTCCGACGAGGTCGACTTCGACGAGGTCGAGCCGGGGGCCAATATCGGCGAGTTGGTGCTGCCACTTGAGGCGAAGTACGTGATCAACGACGGCCAGCACCGGGTGGCGGGCATCTCAGAGGCGCTCCGTCGCGACTCGGCGCTCGCTGATGACACGATTTCGGTGGTCGTTCTCCCTGACGGTGGCTTGGAGCGCAGCCAGCAGATCTTCTCCGATCTCAACCGCACGGTGCACAAGACTTCGAAGTCGCTCGACATCCTCTTTGACCACCGTTTGCCGATCAACCGCATCACCATGGCCTGCGTTGAGGAGGTGCCGCTGTTCAAGGACCGCATCGACAAGGAACGGGTGTCGCTATCCGTGCGATCAGCGAGGTTCGCCACCCTCTCCGGGCTGCAGCAGGCCAACGTTCAGCTGTTGGGCAACCTGCCCGAGAGGCTCCCGGAAGCAGAGGTGGAGGACATGAGATCGTTGGCGATCGACTTCTGGATCCTCCTTACGGACCTGGTGGTGCCCTGGCGGGGGATCCTCGAGGGTGACACCAAGCCCCAGCACGCCCGGCAGGTGTACGTGTCGTCCTATGCGCTGTCGCTGTGGGCTCTCGGCTTCGCCGGAGGTGCTGCTCGAGCCGCGCACGATGACACGAGCACCGCTTGGACCGAGATCCTCGACGGCCTGGCTGAGATCGACTGGCGAAAGACCAACCGTGACTGGCAGGGCATCTGCATGGCAGAGACGGAAGTCGTCACTCGCGCTCCCACTCGTCGAGCAACGGCGCGGTACATCATGTGGAAGCTCGGTCTCGAGACGGAACGGCCAGCCACGGTCATTGCTGAAGACCGGATCCTGCGCGCAGTAGAGCGTGACGCAAGAGGAACCTGGTGACGAGCGGTACGCGAAGAGGAGTTGGCCTGATGGCCGCGGCGAGCCCTGTGGTTTCTGGAATGCCGATTGACGCATGCTCGAAGGGAGGCCACAGCCATGTCTGGTCTTGACAGGCTCGCTCTGTTCATCGACTACCAGAACGCCTATCGTGGCGCGCGGCAGGCGTTCGGCGAAGACGGCGATCACCATGTCGTTGGACAGTTCGATCCCCTCAAGCTCGCCAAGCTGATTGAGCAGCGCCATCCGAGCTATCCAGGTGCACGACTTCGCAAGCTTGTCCAAGTCCAGATCTATCGCGGCATGCCGAGTTCGACGAAGAGCCGAGTGGGGTACTCGGCGGCTCGCAGGCAGGTCAGTCGCTGGAGCCGCGCTGCAGGCACCCACGGGCCCCGACTAGAGGTCTGCACCCGGCAGCTCGACTACCGCACCGGTACTCCGCGCGAAAAGGGGATCGACGTGGTGCTCGCCCTAGATCTTGCGTTCGGTGCCGCCAACGGAGACTTCGACGTCGTGGTGTTGTTCTCGGGAGACTCCGACCTGCTGCCAGCACTGGAGCGTGCGAACGCGGCGGGAGTGGTCTGCGAGACGTCAGCATGGACCGGTGGAGGCAGGCGACAACCCCAGAAGAGCTACCTCCGGTGGGAGCATCGCATTGGCCAACGGGACTACGATCTGGTCCACGACTCCTTCGACTATCGCCGGTAGCTTTGCGACCGTGGTTGCAATGGGCTCCGCGTTGCGCTAGACAATCAATCAATCTTCCCCGCCGTCCACCATCGCTTGTCGGTGGTGCACTGGCGGGGCTTTTCTTTGGCCCAACGCAGGAAGCGGACCGCGAGCGGCATCCCCTGTGATGGACGCCGTCTATTTTCAGTGGTCCCAGAGCCAGTTCAGGTCAGCGAAGGCGAGCCCTTCGCCGAAGTTGTCGATGGTGTCCCGGACGTTGAGGATGAGGCAGCGGTCATCGCCACCGTTCAGCGGACCCCTCAGCCCTCTTCCGATCATCTGGAAGTAGAGGTTCGGGCTGTACACCGGCCGAGCCACGATGATGGCCCGTGTCTTGGGCGCATCGAATCCCTCGCGGAACACGCCGTAGTTGACGAGCGCAGTGATTGCTCCGCTGCGAAATCCCTCAACCACGCGCCGGCGGGTGGCCGGTTCGGTGGTTCCGCTCACTGATCTCGCCGTGATCCCCTGCAGGTTCAGCAGTGCCGCCAGGGTCTGAGCGTGTTCCACTGATGTCGCGAAGATCAAGCTGGTCCACATCGAGCGCGAACCTGTCGATCTCGTCGGCCTCTGACCCGTAAGCGGATTGATGCTTCAGCCGAAGTGCTGCAAGCCCTGGTTGGTGAAGGCGCAAGTTCAGGATTCGGCGGCCGGTCCCTCCAACCACTGGTGAGTCTGCGGCATCCGAAGTTCTGGGCTCAGCGTTTGACGCGGTGTCGCTGAGTCGTGCCAGCCGTGCTCTGCGGGCGTCCCGGCTGGACAGTTCGGGCGCCCGCGCGGTGATGTACCGATCTCCGACCAGAGACATCCTGCCGTCCATCTCGATGGCTTCGTCCGAGGGTTTGAGACCCGCCGCACGAGCCAGGTTGATGGCGGCGCGGGGCACGGGAACTCGTGTGCTCTGGCCCTGTCGCATCCGGTCTGCGAGGTCGGTCAGGCTCTCGCTAAGGCCGAGCTGACCACGAAAACCGGTGAGCTGCATTGCCGGAGGTTCGGTCGTCCGATCCTTGGACGGCTCGCGGTCAGCGAAGAACCATCGGTATCCGGTGCTCCGATTCTCGGGAAGCGATATGACGACTTCATCGTCGGTGTGGACACGCAGTCTCTCACCGTGCCACTGCTCGTCAACAGACCAGACGTCTGCGGTGCCGACAACCGGGCGCTGTCCCCGCCCGATCTCCGTTTTGACCTCAATCGGTCTCTTCTTCAGCAATTCGTTGGCTGTGAAGCCGCTAATGGCGTCTAGATTCGCGAGTTGGCGCACTGCAGCCTCGTAGCTGACACCTGCCTCGCGGGCCACTGTGTAGGCAGCCTTGGGAGAAACGTCTCGCTGTACACCCAAGCGCTTGAGCGTTCCGAACACTAACGGCGGAGGCATCAGCAACGAAGCGGCGAAGACCTGTGCGAGCTGCTCAGACTCGTCTGGGGTGTCTCCGAGCACCTGCTCCTCCGTGTCGAGCGCTGGGCCGCGGCTGTGGTGGAGCCGCCAGTGCCCCAGTTCGTGGGCCGCTGTGTAGCGCTGAATGGAGACGGGCCGTTGAGTCGTGATGAGGGCGCCGCCCGATCCCTCCGGCAAGTATGAGCCGAGCAGTCCATCGAGAGGAAGGAACGCCAGCCACAGTCCAAGCTGTTCGCATAGGCCGAAGACGTCGATTTGGCGCGTCTGATCAACCCCACTGTCCGCCAGAAGCCGACTCGCTGACTCAGCGGCCTCAAGCCGACGCACTCGACGCCCTGCGATCATAGTCTGCCGCCGTCGTCGTCTTGGCGGGGTTCGCCAGGTCGGCCTGCCCCGGCTAGGAACTCCGCGAAGCGCAGTACCTGCTCCTTGTCGTTGTCCGACAGGGCTGAAGTAGCGCGAAACAGCGGCGCTGAAACGTCGATCTCGATGTCCTCGCCGAGAAGCCAACCGACCGGACGGCGATACAAGCGTGCCAACCGACGCAGTTCAAGCGAAGACACACGGCGTTTGCCGGCCTCCAGAGCCGAGACGCTCGCTCGTGGAATCCCGAGCGCTTGAGCGATGTCTTCTTGCAGCAGGCCAACGTATTCGCGAGCCTCTCGAAGCCGCGCGGCGAGTTCTTGTTGCTCCGACTCGCCACTTGCGTCAGGAGCGCCCTGAATCGCATGAACGTCATCCTGATCTCCACCCGTCATGACTTTTCCCCCTTGATTTCTTGCTGAATGGCTTCCGAGCATCCATCCGACGAACGCGGCGCAGCCACCGCAAACGCGACTGCCCACCCGTGTTCGTGAGACGTCGAGACATGTAGGTTTCCAGCCCCCGCTTGCTCGGCAGCCTCCGCGGCGCTGCCCTCAAGCCGCGCTGTCGGTGCGCCGTTCACGCAGTGCGTAACTTCGATGTCGAGCGGGTCGACGTCACCCAGTCCTCGTCTGAGTGCCTTCATTATGGCTTCCTTCGCTGCCCATCGCGAGGCGAGGCGTTCCGGGCTGTGCTCCGCATCTCGTTGTTCGGCATCTGTCCAACATGCATCAAGGAATGTCGAGTGCCCCGAAGCTAAGAGCTCCTCAAGCATTCCAACGTTCACTAAGTCAACACCGATTCCCACGACACCCTCTGAGGGAAGAGTCAACTTGTCGAGTGCCAGAGCAATACTGATCGAAGGCAAAGTCATCGAGAATCCTCTGCGGTCATGTTGTCGAGAGCCCATCGCATATCAACCACAAGTTGTCGTGTTCTTCGGATCCTTTCACTGTCAACAAGTCCAGCCCGAACAACAAGTTCTCCCATCTTGAAGCCGGTCTGTTGGCAGAGAAACTGCATGAGATATGACAAGCCAACGAAGTTCCCATATGCTTTCGTTATCAAGTAATGGTGTCGATAGACCGCAGCGCAGTGCAGTGCGCCATTCAGGAGTGAAAAGTCTAGATGCACAAGACAAGGGAACCCACGAGTTCGCTTGTCGGTAGCAGCGCAAGTCTGAGCACCCTCAAGGATCGTGGCATCACCTAGACAATCTGCTGACAAATCTACATCGAGTGTGTTTTCGGTAGCCCTGTTTAGGCGTCTAACGCTGCGAAGTCGGTTGATGACTCGAGAAAGTTGATTGGTACCGTCCGGCTCTTTTCCCGGCCAACTGATCATTCGCGAGAAATAGGTGCCCATCCGATTTGCGCGCCCAGTAAGCAAGAGAGGCAGTATTGATCCATAACTGTGGTACAGGTCTTTCGCGGCGTGATCCATCGAATGCAGTTGATCCGAAGGCAGATCTGGATGCCAATCGAAGCCTGGGTCCGGATACAGCGATTTTGGGAAGATAGTCTCGGCGACGGTGTCCACGCTCTGCTCGTTGATCTGTTCCAGTTCCCTGTCAATCCCGTGACGTACGCACCGAATTTCAGTTCCGGGTTGGGTGACGGTCATCATCAGGTGTGCCATGCGACCACCTGGTGAGTCCACGGCTTGCTCTAGCGCGAGCAGCCACGCCTCGCTGAGGCTCGTTACAGGTCGGAGGGCGTAGCTCATGATGCTTCCTGAGCCGGTTGCAGTTCGGCGAGCGCTTCGCCCAGCAGTCGGGCCACGCCGGCGACGCTCCTGAGGTCCTTGTTGTTCTTGACCCTTGAGAGGTTGACCACTTTCTGTCGGCCGACTGCGTGGCCCACCTGGCTGATCAGCCAGACCGAGACCAGGCTGGGTATCCGAGGCGCGCCGTCCTCGGCAGGCTCTTCAAACTGTTGGCCGGGCCTACCACGGCGCAGCAGTTGTTGTAGATGGCCCTCCAGAGCGTCCGAATCCATGGTAAGAATCTCCTGGGTGGAGACCACGGGTGTGGACGGCTCTAGTGGGGGCGGCGGGGGGACGCCTGAGTCAATGTCGCTTCTCATGACGTGCATGTTAGCAAATTCGACATACGCTTGGCAAGCATTCTCCGCCCAGCCTGGACAGATCCCCTGCTCGGCAGAGTCTATCTACATTCAAATATCATAGAAGCTCATGTGGCTTGCCTTAGGCTAGGCTTACGCTGTCGGATTGGGGAAGGTCGTTGGCGCGTCCGCGGTCCAACTGAGGCCCCACTTGGGTGGATAGCCCAAGGCCAGGGGACGCTCATTGGGTGTGAAGTTCTGTTTCACGCGACTAGGGCCGCCGTTGGATCGGCCGGGGTGCCGGACTCGTGCGTACTTGTCGACCTCGCAGAAGAGGTTCTGGCAGTCGATTAGCTGTAAGGGTCGACCATCGAGATCCTGAAATGGTGTCGGCTGATCCTTGAGATACTGCTCAGCGGCCGCCGCCATACAGGCCACAACCTGTTCTGGGGCAAGCCCGCCGGTGTCCTCGAAGCACTTCGCGATGCCGCGGATCGCACCGGGACCTGCCACCACGAAGTCCATCTCGTCGAAATCGAAGTGCGGTGAGTAGTTGAGGTCGATGGCGTATTGAAATGCCAGAAACGAGCCGAAGGATGGGATGTTCAAGAGTTGAAGATAGAGGTCCGCTAGCGATGCCGCCGTGCCGAGCCGGTCGAGTTCCCCGTCCTGAAGCAGGCCATCGAGAAGGGCGAGGTGGTTCCGGTGCTTTCGAAAGAAGCCGAGCTTGGGGCTGGGCATGATGTAGGCGGCAGAGTAGAGGCGCTCCCCGGCGTGGAGGCGCTCGTCAAGAAAACGTCCGTAGGTCTCAGGATCGAACGAAGCGACATCAGGCTCGCCAGCCCTTGCCACAAGGTGCTCCCAAGTATCGATCCGATTGAAGATCTTGAACAGCAGAACCCGCAGGATCGTGTCTTGGGTGTCGTGGTAGCGGTCGTAGATCACACGCTGCAGCAGGTACTGACTGACTCGATCCGAGGCACGGTAGGCATTCGTGAATCTGTGCCGAGCTAGAACGTCATCGTCGGTCCAAGGAGCTGGCTCGCCCGAAACACGGCTATAGAACATCGACTGGCGTTCGGCCGCAAGAAACCAATACGACCAGAACACTTCGGTCGCGATGACCGAGTGGCCGTTGAGCGAGAGGCGCCATGTTCCGGCTTCGGGCCGCCGCTCGACGGATGAGCGGCCCTGCGCCCGGCCTGTTGCGCTGCTGTCCAACTCCGGGTCGTCCTGCCCGCCGTCATGAAGGAACCCCGTGGATGCGACGCTCTCGGGAGGGTCGAGCGACGGGCGTTCTACGAACTGGTTCTCATCCATAGCTCTCTTCCATTCACTTCAGGTCACGCTCGTGTACGCCCGGCGCGCTCGGCTTAGGCTCATCGCGCCCGGGCCTTCCGTAAGAGGCGACCAATGGCCACCTTCCGCCGCCACCCGTGGTGCCTGGTCGGCGACAGACCATCCCGCAGGGGTATGACATCCGTACTCTGGTCCGCCCTCGGGAGTCAGGAGATTCATCCCGCTGGCTTCGGATAGCACGCCTAGCCACTACTACTGAGGGGCTCGACTCCAGCGCTCAGCGAGCAACGGCGTCCTCCTCAGGCTTGAGGACCGGCAGGTACTTGCAATGGTCGTACTCGTCCAGCTCGCCGGCGTTGGCGGTACCGCGTAGGAGCGCAATGGCGTAGCGGTTTACGCCCGTCAACCCCGACGCGTCTCCCTCCTGCGTGTAGCAGCCGCCCGTGTCCAGATCATCTTGCGCCACGCCGTCGAGTCTAGGACCACTCGCGTCCCTCTCTTGGCCATCCTGGGCCCGACGGGGCCGTGGTGGAGGTCCCGCAGCTGGAGGCGGGAGCGTCGCTGCCCCCGTCGGGGTGCCTGCAGGTGCTGCCAGCGGTCGAGGCGTACGGCATGGCCTGGGTCTCCCTGGAGCCGCAGCCGCCGGCGCCGATCCCGACCATCGCCGAGTTCGAGGACTCCCGGTTCGACCGCATCGAGATCGGGGTGATCCGCTACCACGCCAGCGCCGCGGCGATCATCGACAACAACACCGACTCCACCCACGTCGCGTTCGTCCATTCGGGCTCCTTCGGCGCGGAACAAGACCCCCGTGTGCCGGTCGCCGGCCTGACCAGTGGAAATATAGGCAACCTCCGTGATCGACAGGACGGAGGTGATCAGCTCGATCTTCTCTTCCCGGGCATCCTCCAGCACGGATTGGACGACGCCAGCACGGCCCTCCTCATCGGCCACATAGGCAATGAGGACGTTGGAATCGAGATATACCCGAATCGGTCTAGCCCTCATCTCTCATGCGTCTGACCAGCACCTCAGCCGGATCCGTGCTCTTGAGCGCTCCTCGGGCCCGGAGGTAGCCGTCGGGGTCTCCCTCGCCGACGGGATCCACCTTCGTGACTCGCCGGATCCATACCGGCCTGTCAGTCCTGGCGTCTCGGCGCACGGTGCCGGTCACATCGGCAATATGTCCCCACACGTCTCGCATCTTGTCCTCGAGGTCCCAGTCCATGTAGCACGTGACAGCGGTGTCGCTAGTGAGTTCGTAGAGGTTGAAGCTGAGGCTCTTGCGTCTAGACAGCGTCTCGACTCGGCCTCGCACAGTCCCCAGCGACATCGGGTCCTCCTGCGGCCGTTCGGAGACCGAGGGCGTCAAGGGAGCTACGGGAGCCTCGACGACCACCTGCTTCCCGTCGGTTTGGATCGCGATTGGATGGGTCTCATCAGCGAGAGTCATCAGTTCGTACATTCGCCGATGCAGGGGAAACTCGCGGTCGGCGTCGCCGTCCTGAACCCGCTGGGCGGCATCGATGTAGTTCTCGTACATGGCTGGGATCCGCTGCTCGGCCTCTGTGTCCAACGGGACCGCCCGAGCCGTCGCGGAGGCGCTGCCGCAGTCGAGCCCGGCGAGCACCCAGCGGACTTCCGCGCTATGGCTCTCACTCAACGCATCGAGCACTTGCGCGAATCTTGCGAACGCGTCAGAGAGCGTCTCTATTGTCACCTCACCGTCGATACGGAATCTCAGATGATTTTCACTCATATCCTACATTCTAACTTGGATGTCCAAGAACCGCTAGTGCCGCTTCGGCATCGTCTGGGGTCGCCGGACTCGGCTGGCGCGAGGGGAACCACCAGGACCGTGTCGCCATCTCTCGAAAGGGTCATCGGCATCGAGGGGATCTACGTCGACAGGTTGGTGCCACCGTACTGTGTGCGGCGCCGAGCAGCGCAGCGCGTTCGAAGCCAAAGTGTCGGATGCGGGCGCTCAATGGCAGACCCACGTCAACCGCCCGTCGGGGATCAGTTGGGGCGCCAGGTTTCGAGTTCGATGCCTAGGCCGTCGGCGATGCGGTTGGCGTAGTTGTAGTAGCCGACGACCTCGACTATGTCGAGGATGTCGCGGTCAGAGAAGCCGGCTTCTCGTAGGGCGTCGACATCGGCGTCCGTCATTGCGGCGGGCGTCTTGGTCAGCTTGACCGCGAAGGTCACCATCGCGAGCCGCTTGGGTGACAGTGCGGCGGTTGTCCAGTCCAGTTCGATCGCGGCGACGAGGTCATCGTCCTTGATGAGTAGGCGCAGACCGCGCCGGTGGTGGACGACTCAATAGTGGCAGTCGTTCTCGAGGCTCACGACCAGGGCGATGAGCTCGCGCTCGACCTTGCGCAGCGTCGCAGTGCCGGCCATGGCCGACTCGTATAAGGCCAGGTGGGCGGCCATGCTGCGCGGGTTGAGCGAGTGCACGGCGAGGACGTTGTCGACACGGCCGTATGTGGGATCAACGACCCGCGGATGAAGCTCGCCGAATTCGCCGTCCCAGGAGTCGTCGGGAATGATCTCGATGCGTGCCACGGGTTCAGCGTTTCACACGAGTCGAGGACTCTGCGAATCTACGCGCAGCCAGCCCGCCGGACTCATACTGGGATCAGCTCGAAGGCGACTCCGTACCGTACGCCCAGCATCTCGCCGACCCCTTGGCAGCTGTCGCGCAGGAACGAGTCCGGATTGAAGGCGGCGTCACCGAGGTTCTCGATGTAGGTGCCGTGACAGGCCAGGGAGGCCACTCCCTCCCCGATGTGATCAGTCACGTCCACGGCGTGGGTGGGTGCCGGCGAGGATGCGTAGGCGATCCAGCTCACTCCGCTCCACGGCTCGCCCGTGTCGGTGAACATCCAGCGGTTGGCCGCGTCCCGCACGGCGTCGGGCAGAGCCCGGCCCAACTCACGGTGGTCGACGTGGTTCCACGGCCCTGAGTCGCCCCACCGGTCGCGGTAGTTCGACCCGATGATCACCTCGGGCCGGTGACGGCGGATCGCCGCGGCCAGATCCTGGCGCAGCTCAAGTCCGTTCACGACCAGGCCGTCGGGGTGGTCCAGGAACTCGACCACCGAGACACCCACCGCCGCCGCGGCAGCTACCTGCTCCGCCGAGCGCAGCGGACCGGTCTGGTCCGGAGGCATGGAATCGATGCCGGCCTCGCCCCGAGTGGCCAGCACGTAACGGACGTCCTTGCCTATGGCGGTCCAGCGGGCTATGGCCGCCGACGCGCCGTACTCGAGGTCGTCGGGATGGGCCACCACCGCCAGGGCACGGCTCCAATCCTCTGGCAGCCCGTCCAGAAGGGCACCCGCCTCCGGGTTCGGACTCCCCGCGGGGTCAGTGCTGCTCACCGGGCTCAAACTAACGGCTCCCGCTTCCCGGCCGGGGCAGAGACCTACTATCGCCGCCGTGGCCCACCCACCGTCGGCAGCCTCGACATCGAAGAACTGTAGGCCATTGGAACCTGAAACTGTAGGCTCGTGCCGCCGAGAATTGTTGGATGCCAGTCGGCGGCGCGCCGGAGGCTGCCGAACCGACATCTCGTCAGTCGATGAGGTGGCACGCGACCCGGCCGGTGTGGCCCGGTTGGTCGCATCCATCGCCCGCAACGTCGCCACCACAGCCTCGTTCTCGAAGCTCGCCGCCGACGCCGCTGGCGACCGGCCCCTCAACCGCACAACAGCCACTGAGTACCTGAGGTCGTTGGAGCGGCTATTCATAGTGGAGGACGCCCCCTGCTGGCGCTCGCACCTGCGGTCGAGGTCCACGCTGCACAGCTCGCCCAAGCGCCACTTCGTCGATCCGTCGCTGGCCGTCTCGGCCCTGGGCGCCAGCCCCCAGCGGCTGCTGGCCGACCTGGAGGCGCTGGGGTTCCTGTTCGAGTCGTTGGCGGTGCGCGACTTGCGCATCTACGGCCAGGCCGCCGGCGCCTCAGTCTGGCACTACCGCGACAGTGACAAGCTCGAAGTCGCACCGCGTCTTCTCCCTCTGCCCCCGGCGTCCCGACCCTGGAGCGCACCACTTCGGAATCAACGGAGGACTAGGCGACCGTCCCGCACGTCGGCGGCAATGCCGACCGTCTCGTCGCTGGTGACCGCGTCGATCGTCCCTTGGTCGGTAGCGGTGGCCCAGCCTCGTGTTCCGTCGTCGAAGCGCACCAGCCCCACCACGGCGGGGCATGTTTGCACGTAGTCCACGGTCACGGCGTCGAGGAGGGCGGGCCCCTCACGATCCGGGGGAGCGAGCTCGCGGGGGTGCAGCGGCGGGGTCTGTCGCGACGTCACGTACGGCGACGCTGGCGGAGACGCAGCCAGCAGGCCGAGCGCATGCTTGGCCGCGATGCCGCCGCTGCCTTGCACCAGGCCGGTGCCGTCCGGGCCGTCCTCGCGCAAGCGGTCCACCATGGCAATGAGGCCCTCGCCCGCACTGAAGTTCACCGGTGCGCCCGCGAACGCGAGGCCTCCTGAAACGGTGAGGGGGCGACGGTCGACGATCCCGAGCGCGTCAACGCTCAACGCGATCATTGAGGGAAAGCAGGCATAGAGATCCAGGTGGCTGATACTGGCGGGGTCTCCGGTGACCGAGAGAATGTCGTCGGCTGCCGCCCGCAGGCCGGGGTGGGTGGCCAGCTCGCGCCGGCTTGCCACGAACTCAGTGTCGTAGGCGAGGGCGATGCGGTGGGGGAAGACCATGCGATCGCTCGCGATGCCGTGTTCTCGTGCGACTCCCAGCGAGCAGACGAGCAGGGCGCCGGCCCGGTCGACCGTGTTGTTGGCCACCATGGCCTTCGTGTACGGCCAGCTGACCAGCTGATTCGTGGGTGACACCTCGGCGATCTCTCCGGGCGACATCGAACGCCGGGTGGCGGCATGCTCAACGCCGGCGGCGACTGCTGAGAATCCTGCGCAGAGTTCCGCGACCCGACGGCGGTTCTCAGCCATGGTCTCACCCCGCTGCGCCCTAATGGCGCTCTCAAGCAGTGCGAAAGCGTTCCTGGGCAAGTCGCCGGCGACGGCTGCCGCGGCTGGATCTCCGATCACCAGTGGCGGTCCCCAGAGCTCATCGGGCGAAGACTCTGTCTCGGGGAGTCGGGGAGCTTCGATGCCCTGTCGCCGCGCCATCCGGCGGGACCGGGTGCACTCGCCCCCGACAATCAGCGCCGCGCCGAGGGCGCCTCGTTGGATGCGATCAGCGATCTCGGCGAGCAGCGCCACCGGCGTTTGCCCGCCGATGGTGGTCAACAGCGTGCGGGCGTCGGCCCCGATCGCCTCGGCGATCCATCTCCCGGGATTGCGATAGCGCCACAAGCCGCCGGCGACGGCAACCAGGTCGACCTTCGAGGCGATGCCGGCGAAGCCGCAGTCGCTGATCGCGGCGCGTGCCGCGTCGATCATGAGCGAGACGGGCTCTGTGATCGCATCTGGATCGTGCGGTGTCGCAATGGACACGCCGACGATGGCGGGTGCCTGACCCGGTGCCATCAGACCACGGTACCGGGCACGGCATCTCCGGGCTCTCAGGAATCGAGGGCTCTAGTCCTGGTGTCAGAGTCCTGGTGTCAGGCGACGTAGCCGACACTGGGGCAGAAGCGAGAGGTTGACGGAACTCGGAGCGCCTCCACGCCGGACACGACAACCGCGGCAGGTGCCATGCGATGGGTTACGTTCCGGTGCTCGCGTCCAGTGCCGGGCCGGTGTGCGACCGTGCGACTGAGCCGCTTCGCAGCCGCAGGCGCGACACGACGGAGTACAGCAGCCACGACAGGCACCAGACCACCACGACGACCAGGAGCACGGTGCCGCCGTCGGGGCTCAGACCGGGAGCGTAGAACGGCTTCACGAAATACTGTGAGATGAAGCCTCCTCGATACGGCGTCTCACCCGCGAGACGCCAGAAGTGCTTCTCCCAGACCGTCAGCGGGCACGGCAGCCGGGGCAGGTTCACCACCGCGGTCGGCACCAGCATGGTCAGGTACCACTTCATCAACCGGGGCCTGCGCGCCGCCAGTGGAGCGCCCACGATGATGAACACGGCCAGCAGCCCGTGCGCGACCGCAATCGCGCTCGCCAGCAACCACGCCCCCACAACCTCACACTACTGCGACGTCTGCCGCCGAAGTGTTCAGGTGGCCCAATACGGACCACAGGTGGTAACATCTGATCCAATGGTATGCGTCGAGTTGGAGCGGATCGAAGCGCTGGAACTGCTGGGAATGGTCGTCGCGCATCTGAACATCGCGGAGGCGTCCGGCGATCTGTCACCTCGAATCGCGACCCTCGTGGGCATCCGTGACAAGCTGGCCGCCGGGCTGCGGAAGGTGCAATGAGCTACACCGACGCTGATGTGTCCGCCGCGATCGCGGCCATGGACAAGTACCGGTCCGGGCTCGACTACGAGATCGGGGCCGCGCTCGTCGTCGTCGGTCTGAGTGCGGAGCGGGCCGACAGGGAGATTGTTATCCGCGACGACATGATCCGGGTCGCCCACCGTGTCGGTGCCTCGCTGCGACAGATCGCAGAGGCATCCGGACTCGGCCGCAAGACCGTCACTGCGATCGTCGAAGCGGATCCGCTCCGGGCCTGATGCCGGACCGATCGAGTCTCACATCCGTTGGGGCAGGTCGTCGTCGATGCAGGCGCGGATAATTTCTTCGTAGCTGTTGTCGGCCACAAATCCGAGACTGGCAGCGCGGGCTGTGTCGAAGCGCGGGGGCCATCTTCTTGAACTCCGTCGTCCTTCTTTCTGGAATATGTGCCGGCAGCGCGGGCTGTGTCGAAGCGCGGGGGCCATCCCGAAACGATCTCGGCGACCGCAGGATCGGGTGCCTCGGTGATCAGCGCTACTGCCGCGGGGCCGGCCACCCGCCCGAGCGGCGGCTAGAGGCCGCCCCGCGTCCAAATTGATGGCGGCAGTGGGCCTCTCGGGGCCAAATCGTCATCAATTTCGGCGGCACGAGTCGAATGCACCGCGACTCAGGCCGCCTATGAACCTTAGGCCAGGTCGAACCGGTCGAGGTTCATGACCTTGTCCCACGCCGCCACGAAGTCCTGCACGAACTTCTCCTGGGCGTCGTCTGACCCGTAGACCTCGGCGATGGCCCGCAGCTGGGAGTTCGAGCCGAACACCAGGTCGACCGCGGTGGCCGTCCACTTGACGTCGCCGGTCTCGGCGTCGCGGCCCTCGTAGACGTGCTCGGTCTCCGACACCCGCCACTGCGTGCCCATGTCGAGCAGGTTCACGAAGAAGTCGTTGGTCAGCGTCCCGGTCCGGTCGGTGAGCACGCCCAGCGACGACCCCGCCGAGTTGGCGCCCAGGACACGGAGGCCGCCTATGAGCACCGTCGTCTCCGGCGCCGTCAACGACAGCAGGCTGGCCCGGTCCACCAGCACCGTTTCGGGGCGGCGCTTGTCACCGGCGCGCCAGTAGTTGCGGAACCCGTCGGCGGTCGGCTCCAGCACCGCGAACGACTCGACGTCGGTCTGCTCCAGCGAGGCGTCGGTGCGTCCCGGAGAGAATGGGACGGCAACGTCGCAGCCAGCGCGGCGGGCCGCCTCCTCAACGGCGGCGCATCCGCCCAACACGATCAGATCCGCGAGCGACACCCTCTTGTCGCCGCTCTGGGCGCGGTTGAACTCGGCCTGGACCTGTTCGAGGGCCGCCAGCACCTCCGCCAGCTCAGCGGGGTCGTTGGCCTCCCAGTGGATCTGGGGGGCGAGCCGGATGCGGGCACCGTTGGCCCCGCCGCGCATGTCGCTGTCGCGGAACGTCGACGCCGACGCCCAGGCGGTCGCCACCAGCCGGGAGACGGAGAGGCCGGAGTCGAGGATCCTGGCCTTGAGGGCGGCGATGTCGGAGTCGTCGACCAGCTCGTGGTCGACGGCGGGGACGGGATCCTGCCAGATCAGATCCTCGTCGGGGACCTCCGGACCCAGATACCGGGCCACGGGTCCCATATCGCGATGCACGAGCTTGAACCACGCCCGGGCGAAGGCGTCGGCGAACTCGTCGGGGTTCTCCAGGAAGCGCCGCGAGATCGGCTCGTAGACGGGGTCCATGCGCAGCGACAGGTCCGTGGTCAACATCACCGGCGTGTGGCGCTTCGACGGATCGTGAGCATCGGGCACGGTGCCGGCCGCGGCGGGATCGGTGGGAACCCACTGCCAGGCGCCCGCGGGGCTCTTCGACAGCTCCCACTCGTAGCCGAACAGGGTCTCGAAGAAGGTGTTGTCCCACGCCACCGGGGTGGGCGTCCATGCGCCCTCGAGGCCGCTGGTGATCGCGTCGCCCGCCCTGCCGCTACCGAAGGTGCTCGCCCACCCGAGCCCCTGCTCCTCCAGGCTGGCGCCCTCGGGCTCGGGGCCGACGTACTGGTCGCCGTCGGCCGCGCCGTGGGTCTTGCCGAAGGTGTGCCCCCCGGCGATCAGCGCCACCGTCTCGGTGTCGTCCATGGCCATGCGAGCGAACGTCTCTCGGATGTCGCGTGCCGCCGCCAGCGGGTCGGGCTGCCCGTTGGGCCCCTCGGGGTTCACGTAGATCAGGCCCATCTGCACCGCGCCGAGCGGGTCGGCGAGCTCCCGGTCGCCGCTGTAGCGCTCATCGTCGAGCCACCCGGTCTCGGGACCCCAGTAGATGTCCTCCTCGGGCTCCCACACGTCCTCCCGGCCGCCGCCGAAGCCGAACGTCTCGAAGCCCATCGACTCCAGCGCGACGTTCCCGGCGAGGATCATCAGATCGGCCCATGAGATCTTGCGGCCGTACTTCTGCTTGACCGGCCACAGCACCCGGCGCGCCTTGTCCAGGTTCGCGTTGTCGGGCCAGCTGTTGAGCGGCGCGAAGCGATGCGTGCCCGAGCCGCCGCCGCCCCGCCCGTCATGGATGCGGTAGGTGCCGGCGCTGTGCCACGCCATGCGGATGATCAGCGGCCCGTAGTGGCCGTAGTCGGCCGGCCACCATTCCTGCGAGGTGGTCAGCACCTCTTCGATGTCGGCCTTCACCGCGGCGAGGTCGAGGCTGTTGAACTCCTCGGCGTAGTTGAAGGAGTCGCCCATGGGGTCGATCAGCGGCGAGTTCTTGTTCAGAGGCCTCAGGTTCAACTGCTCGGGCCACCAGTGCTGATTCGCCAGCGAGCCCATCGCGGCGGGTGCCTCGTGCAACACGGGGCACCTGGCGGCCGGCGCAGCCGTGTCGACAGGACTGGTGTCTTCGATGGTCATCAATGCTCCTTGGCTTTTGGGTGGGTTGATGGTGTCGATCTCATGAATCGTGGCCGGCAGCGGCGGACGCTTTCTGGCAGGCGGGGCAGAGTCCCCAGTAGATGACCCCGTCCAGATTAGGATCTAATCTGAGCAATCTTCGCGATCTTCAGGATGAGGTGCGGTGCGGCAGCAGTCCTATGTCGTGATCGGTGCCATGACGTCGGTCCAGAACATGGTCATGTCGTCGAAAAAGAGGGGCACGAGCTCGGGGTTGCCGGCGATGCTGGCGCCGCGGACTCCGAAGCCTGCTTTGATGGCGTACAGGAAGCCGTCGCGGTCGACCAACTCCGGGTCGGGCTCGTCGGAGGTCGGCAGGAAGAAGGCGCCGTCATCTGCGATGTAGAATGTGGGCGCACCCGGCGTCACCGAGGCGTGCAGTATGTGCTCGAGGGGGGTTGTGCGGTCGAAGCTGTGGTTTGCGCCCGCCACGATCCGCACAGTCGCATCGCCACCTGAGACCCGTATGGCGTGGATGTGGGCTTGGACCTGCATCGGTGAGCACCAGTCGTCGAGATCGCCGATGATCGCCCGAACCCGTGTGGTGCCGACGGCGGGGTTTAGGAACTGTTGCCCCGACCAGGGATAGGCGGCGTACACCCCAATGAGCTTGGGGGCGTTGGACGCCGCTGCGAGGTGCACCGACGCGGCGCTCAGCACCGCCGAGCCGCCTCGGCTGTGGCCTTGGGCGCCGATGCGTGCTGGGTCGATATCGGGGCGGGCGGCAAGGATCTCGGCGGTGGCGAGAACGTCCCAGGCGCTGGCCGCGAAGGAGAACTGGACCTGATTGTGGACTGTGGTGACGACGCCACGCGTACCGAACGGGTCGATAGCGCACGCCGCAATGGCAGCGTCGGTGATCGCCGCCGCGATTCCGCAGTGGTGCAGCTGGAGTCCGAGGCTGCCCGGGGCGATGACCACGACCGGGAACGGTCCGGGTCCCTCGGGCAGGAAGAGCTTTGCCCACAGGTCCTGGCGCGGCATCGCAGCGGTGTCGGAGATCGCTTGATGGAAGTTCTTGGGATTCGCCGACGGAATCGCCAGCGCCTCGCCGGCCAGACCGTTGGACAAACAGAAGTCGTCGTCGTGGACGGCCTCGTCATCGGTCACCGCGTCTCCTCCCCGCGCCCGGAGCGCCCCCAGTCAGGGGACGGAGTTCGTAGATGAGGCGGGCGAGGGCGGCTCCGACGGCGGGGGCGTCGATCTGGCATGCACCCCGTGAACGCCTCACGTTCCGGTGCCCGTGTCCAGCGTCGGGCGGGCGCGGGACTGCGGCACTGAGCCGTTCCGCAGCCGCAGGCGCGAGACGGCGGAGTACAGCAGCCACGACAGGCACCAGACCACCACGAGGACCCGCAGAACGGTCTCGTCGCCGGGCCTCAGACCGGGAGCATAAAACGGCTCCACGAAATACTGGGAGATGAAGCCTCCTCGGTACGGTGTCTCACCCGCGAGGCGCCAGAAGTGCTTCTCCCAAACCGTCAGCGGGCACCGCAGCCCGCCGAGGTTCACCACCGCGGTCGACGCCAGCATGATCAGGTACCACCTCATCATCCGGGGCCTGCGTGCGGCCAGCGGAGCGCCCACTATGAGGAAGACGGCCAGCAGCCCGTGCGCAAGTGCTATTGCGATCGCCAGCAACCACCCGCCCACAGCTTCACACTACTGCGATGTCATCGAGCGCCGACAGTTGCGCCGGGGCGGCCTCGGGGAACCGCCCGACAACCTGCGGGTTGATCCCGTCGAGCCGCAAACAGCCTTGGAGAGCGTTCGGGATCGAGGGTGTCGCCCCCGTGCGGGTCTCAGACTGGAACAACGTCGATCCGCCGATTGCTGGCCGCCGCAAGGATGGCGAGGTCGTCGGGATCCGAGGTGATGACCTGGTCGCCGTGGTCGGCCAGGGCAACCAGGGCTGCGTCGATCGCGTCTGACAGGCCGCTGCGAGCGAGCAGGACGCCGGCGCGCCGTCCCAACTCGGCATCGAGGGGGACGATCTCGACGGCCTGAAGCGCAGCGGCAAGCCGTGCCTGCCGTCCGGTCCCGCCGCGCCATACCTGCGCAACCACGCCGCCGTGGGTCCTCGGCGGGTCTGCAGCCTGCAGGGCGCCCTTGAGGCGGCGCCACATCTGGCGGTCGTGGCTCTCGAGCGCGATGAGTGCGCCCGAGTCCAGGATCTCGCTCATCCGGCTCGTCGAGCAGCGACTCTTAGGACGTGCGCGGATAGGCGTTGTGTCGGCTGTGAATTCGTTGGGATTTCGGGGATCTTCAAGGCCATTGCTCACCTATTCGCGCGGCCCCTTAGCGACGCAGCCGCGTCGCGATCCCGCTGGGCTTGCTCCTCGATCTCGTCGTCGGTGATGACGCCGTGCTCGGCTTCGTACTCGGAGACCAGCCGGCTCAGCACGGCAAGTCGCTGGTCTCTGTCGCGTCGTTGTGCCATCGCCTCGCCGATCCACTCGCTGACCGATCGGGATCGTCCCTCACTCACTGCCGTGTTGGCCTCGTGGAGGAGTGCTTCATCCACAGTGACCGTGACCCGCTGCTTGTGCATACACTCATCATATTAGAGCACGCGTATCTGCATACGTTCCGCGCTGGACGGGGATCTTCACCGGGGCGTCGGCAGCCAGCCCCGAGGCGGTGACGGCGGTGCCGAGAATCTCGGCCTCGTCCGGCGGTGCGATGTCAACCATGCCCACAATCGTGGCACACCGCTTGTGAACCAGCCCCCTCCCACCGGGTCACGATCGGCGATGGTGTCGCGGATGGGTTCGCTGCACGCGATAGGGGAGCCACAGGTTGCGTGGCTACCCTCCTGAGCCGCTGCTCACTCGGCTCTTGAGGTACAAATGGCAGGGAACAGGCACTATTACATCGAGTCGTTCGACACGGTCCGGCTGACTTCGTTCCGTGCCGCCCAGTCGCCCTTTGCCGCCCGGTACGTCACTGATCAGACGATCTTCGGCATGTACTGCGATCGCCTGTATCCCCTCAAGATGGCCCCTGACGAGGACCCGATTCCCAACTACTGGAAGCTGCGCCGCGGCGTCATGTTGTACGACGTCCCGGAGAAGCCGCTCGAGATCGTCGGCCCTGATTCGGCTAGGCTGCTCGAGAGAGTCCTCACGTGCAGAATCGAGACGCTCGCAGTAGGGCGGGCTCGCTACGGCCTCGCCTGCCATGAGGACGGCACCATTCTGATGGATGGCGTAGTCATGCGGCTCGCGCCGGATCGCTTCTGGTATGTCAAGGCGAACGGCGAGTTCGCGAGCTGGCTCGGGGCGAACGCCAGCGGGCTCGATGCAGAAGTTCTCGATCCGGATTCACGAGTCCTGCAGATTCAGGGACCGAATTCGCTCGATGTGCTGGACGCGGCCATAGACGGCGGGCTGTCGGCCGACTTCAAGTACTTCCACGCCGATTTCTTCGACGTGTGCGGCCAGAGGCTGTGGGTATCGCGCACCGGGTGGACAGGGGAGGTGGGAATCGAGATCTACTGCAACAGCAGCCCAGAGCCCACCGACCACGACGCTCTCTGGGACGACCTGCTCACCTGCGGCGAGCCCTTCGGCATGGAGTTCAGCTCCTCGTCGTCGATGGGCATCCGGCGCATCGAGTCCGGGATCCTCGACAACGGCAGCGACATCGAGCCGGACCTGACGCCGTACGGTGCCGGCCTCGGGCAGTTCGTCAGACTCGACAAAGAGGACTTCATCGGCCGAGGCGCGCTGGAGACAGCCGATCGCAGCCAGCTCCTGTTCGGCCTGGTCTGTGCCACCGCGGCGCCCGACGCCGGCATGCGCGTCCACTTCGACAACGGTCCGGTCGGGCACATAACGATCGGAACGTGGTCGCCCACGCTGGACACCGGCGTCGGCTACGTGCGCTTCGATCGGCCAATACCGGACGATGACTGGCTCGGCAAGACGGTGTTCCTGCACGACCACGACGGAACGCCACGCGAGGCGACCGTGGACACGCTGCCGTTCGTCGACAAGGACAAGCAGCTGCCCCGCGTCGTATGGAGAGCGATCCAGTCGCGGTGACCTGATGGATCTGAACCGGTTCGACTGGTTGGCGCTGCGCCGGGAGGAGGCTTGCGATCCGGAACGGTTGATCGTCGATGCGCACCAGCACTTGTGGGAGGGGCGCCTGGGCACCTACCTGGCGCCGCAACTGCTTGAGGATCTGACCGGCACGCACAACGTCGTGAAGACCGTGTTCGTGGACTGCATGTCTAACTACGACAGCGAGTGTGCCGAGCACATGCAGCCGGTCGGCGAGACGGCGTTCGTTGCCAGCCAGGCCGACTCGCTCGACGCTGCGGGCGGGCCGACCATCGCCGGGATCGTCAGCCACGCCAATCTGATGCTGGGCAGCGCCGTCGAGGAGGTTCTCGCCGCCCATGATGCGGCCAGCAAGGGCCGGTTCCGGGGGATCAGGCACGCCACCGGCTGGGACGCCAACGACGAGGTCCGCAACAGCCACAGCCGACCGTTCCAGCACATGATGGGCACCGACGAGTTCCGGGCCGGCGCCCGCCAGCTCGCCCGGATGGGCTTCAGCTTCGATGCCTGGCTGTTCCATCCCCAGCTCCCGGAACTGGCCGCCCTAGCCGAGGCCGTCCCAGAGTTGGCGATCGTGCTCAACCATCTGGGCGGTCCGCTCGGCGTCGGCCCGTACGGCCATGACCGCGACCGGGCCCGTGCCGACTGGAAAGTGTCGATGCGGCTGGTGGCGGGCTACCCCAACGTGGTGCTCAAGGTGGGCGGGATCGGGATGGACATGTACTACGCCACGGGCTGGACCACGTGGGACGTACCGCCAGGCTCCGAGGAGGCGGCCGCGCACTGGGGTGACGATGTGCGGTTCTGTATCGACACCTTCGGCCCGGACCGTTGCATGTTCGAGTCCAACTTCCCGGTCGACCGGCAGTCGCTGTCATACCCGGTGCTGTGGAACGCACTGCAGATCATGGCCACCGGCTACAGCGATGCCGAGCAGGACGACTTGTTCTCGGGCACCGCGACCCGGGTATACCGGCTGCCATGAGCCTCGACTCCGCCATGCACCCGGCACGTGATCGACTGGCAAGCCGACACGCAGGTCGGCACAAGCTGCCATGAGCCTCGACTTCGCCATGCGCCCCGAGTGGGAGGATCTGCGATCCCGGGCCCGGGCCGCAGCCGAGCAGGGCGTAGCCGACCACGGCCGGTGGAACGACTCGTGGATCAACGGGCACTCCAAGGAGTTCTCCAGGATCCTGGCGGCTGAGGGCTGGATCGGGATGACCTGGCCGACCGAGTTCGGCGGGGGCGGCCGCCCCGGCATCGAGCGCATCATCATGGCCGAGGAGATGATCAGCGTCGGCGCACCGATCGCGGCGAGCTGGTTCGCCGACCGGCAGATGGGTCCGTCTATCTACACCTACGGCACCGGCCGCCAGAAGGCCGAGTTCCTCCCCGGGATGCTGTCGGGCGAGGCCTCATGGTGCATAGGGATGAGCGAGCCCGATGCCGGGTCCGATCTGGCTGCCCTGAAGACGTCCGCAGTGCGAGACGGCGACCGCTACGTGGTCAACGGCCAGAAGATCTGGACCAGCGGAGCCGCCAGCGCCGAGTACTGCTACATCATCTGCCGCACCGACAGCTCCGGCCCGCCCCACATAGGTCTCAGCGAGCTGATCGTGCCCATGGGGCTGCCGGGCATCGAGGTGCGCACCGTACGCGACATGGTGGGCAACCAGCACTTCTGCGAGATCTTCCTAACCGATGTGCGGGTGCCGGTCGACAACCTCGTAGGCACTGACGGCGGAGCGTTCAAGCAGACCATGGTGCAGCTCGGCTACGAGCGGGGAGGCATCGACCGGCTGGTGTCCAACCGGCCGCTGTACGACCTCGCCCTCGATCACGCCGACCTGGCTGACCCGCAGACACGCCAGGAGATCGCGGCCATCGAGACCGGCTACCGGCTTGGGCGGCTCATGGTCTACCGCGGCGCTCTGGGCCAGGGCCCGGCCGAGTTCAGCGCGGGCACCAAGGCGTTCTGCACCGAACACGAGCAGCGGGTGGCCCAGTTCGCGGCCAGGGTGCTCGGCCCGGCCGCCACCGTGGGCGACACCCTGCCCAGCGCCATCTGTTACGCCCCGGCGTACACCATCCAGGGCGGCACGTCGGCCATCCTGCGTAACATCCTCGGCGAACGCGTGCTAGGCCTGCCCCGCGAGCCCCGATAGCGCCCGGCCACCACCCCTCGGCGATTTCTTGGGCCGAGTATTGTGCCTCTACGGCACAATAACCGACCGAGATCCGCGTGATGGCTACTCGGGGGTGACGTAGGCGGCGGTCAGGCCGCCGTCTACCAGCAGGTTGGCGCCGGTCATGTACGACGAGTCGTCGGATGCGAGGAACAGGGCGGCCGCGGCCATCTCGGTGGCCTCGCCGAATCGGCCCATGGGCACGTGCACCAGCCGACGCTGGCGCTTCTCGGTGGTGTCGAGGTACGACATGAGCAGCTCGGTGCGCAGCGGCCCCGGCGACAGGGCGTTGACCCGGATGTTCTCCCGGGCGTGGATCACCGCCAACTCGCGGGTCATCGACAGCACCGCTCCCTTGGAGGCGGTGTAGGCGATCTGGGGGGTGGCCGCGCCCACCGACGCCACGAACGACGCGGTGTTGATGATCGAGCCGCCGCCGGCCCGGCGCATGGCCGGGATCTGGTGCCGGCAGCCGTACAGCACGCCCTTGAGGTTGACCGCCAGCGTCTTGTCGATCGTCGCCTCGGTGGTGGCCATGGCGTCGGCGTCGTCGGCCAGCATGATCCCGGCATTGTTGAAGGCGATGTCCAGGCGTCCGTAGGTGGCCTCCGCGGTCTTGACCGCCAGCGCGACCTCGGCGTCGTCGGAAACGTCGGCATGCACCGCGGTGGCCTCGCCCCCGGCAGCACGGATCAACTCGACGGTCTCGTGGTTGGCCTCGACGATGTCGGCCGCGACGATCCTGGCGCCCTCCTCGGCGAAGCGCAGCGCAGTGGCCCGCCCGATGCCGCTGGCCGTGCCGGTGATCAGCGCGACCTTGCCCTCAAGTCTCATGGCCGTTCCCTTCGATAGGCTCGTGGCGCAGCGTGCGGAGGCCGGGCTCCGCGGAGCCTACGCGGTTCGTCCGCGGGTGATGGTGGACTCTGAACTACCCCCGACTTTGCCACCCACACGGTGGACAACTGCGGGAAGTTCGGTCAACCCGGTCTTTTCAGAGGATCAGATCGGTGACCAGGCCGGCGGCAACGGCCACGGCGAACACGTAGCCGAAGAACGCAGCCACGAGACGGCCCCGGGCCACTTTGGTGAGCAGCGCGAACTCGGGGATATTGGCGCCTGCGCCGGCGATGACCAGGGCCACGATGGCCCCGGCGCCGGCTCCGCTGTCGTGGAGGGCGTCGCCGATAGGCAGGAACATCTCGGTACCTAAGTACAGCGGGACGCCCGCGGCTGCGGCGGCGGGAACGGCCAGCGGGTTGTCAGCACCGGCGATGCCCGCAACCACATCGGCGGGGACCAGCAGGCTGATGACGAGACCGATGCCCACGCCGATGGCGATCAGCCAGGCCATGCTCCGCAGCAGGGCCATCGCGCGGCGCCACGCATGCCCGGCCTCGACCTGCCAACCGGCCCACGGTTCCGGGTCGGGAGACGCGCAGGGTGGAGACGAGCAGGGCGACGGCAGTGGCGACGATTGCGGTCCCGTCGGCGCGGGCCGGCCCCGGACCGGCGCGTCGACCAGGGCGGGCACCGGCTTGAGGTGCGGGGTGATGTCGGCCGCGTCCACGATGAGGGCCAGCAGGAAGGCCGCCGCGAAGGCGGTGGCCACGTAGAGGGTCGCCCCTGTCGGTCCGATGATGATGGCCAGGACGCCCACCAGCACGGGATCGATCACCGGCGCAGCGAAGACGAAGGCCGCATAGCCGGCGGGACGCACCCCGGCCTGGCGCATGCCCACCAGCACCGGGATGGCCGAGTAGGTGCAGAACGGCGTGACGAACCCCAGGGCGATGCCCTTGAGCGCAGCCCGGCGGGGCGGCCCGCCCATCCACCGGAGGGTGGTTGCGTCGCCCAGCCAGCGTTGCAGCAGGGTGACACCGAACGTGACTCCTAACAGCAGCGCGATCATCTCCGCCACCAGCACGGCCGCCCCCGACACTGAGGTCATCGCCGATCGGACCCCATGATGCGGGCGGCCGCCTCCGGCAGTTCCTTCAGGCAGGCAGAATTGACGGTGACCAGCGTCCGGGTGCCGTCGGCCCGCAGGAAGACAAACCGCTCCTCGGCCAGGATCCGGAGATGGTGCGACACCGTCGACTGGCCCACACCGACACGGGCGACGATCTCACCCACCGTCATAGTCCGACCCGCCGTCGCCACCACGTGCAGCACCAGCAGCCGGGTGCTGTCGGCCAGGCACCGGAACCAGGAGGCGTAGTCGTCGGCATCTTCGGGCGAGAGAGCCGACGCTTCTGGATTCTTGGAGCGCTCATTCATTGATAATCGACGATAGTCGATCATCATGGTGGTTGCAACCCGTCTCCCTGCACGGCGCTTGGCCGGGCCAGTCTCGCACCGTCGGTTCCACCGATCTGAGCCGACGGCGTCGTGTGGCCCATGTCACGTTGCGCGTGCTCCCGGTCCGCACTGGCGGCGCGGGTGGCGCCGGTAGCGTCGGCTGGTGCAGAGTCCGGTACGCCTCGTCTACCTGTTGCGACCCACCGTCAAGGTCGGCATCCTGCTCGCGGTCGGATTCAGCGTGCTGGCGTTCGTGTCGACGCCGTTCCTGCTGCCCGAGATCACCGACCACTACGACATCAGCCTCGGTGCGGCCTCGATGATCGGCGTGTTCCAGCTGAGCGGTTTCGTGATCGCCACCTGGGGCGCGGGGCGCTGCCTGCAGCCCACCGAGCCTGTTTTTGTGTCCGCGCTGCTGGCCGCCGCGGCCGCCAACCTCGTGTCGGCCTCCCTGCCCGCCTTCGCGCTGCTGGTGGCGCTGCGCCTCGTCAGCGGCGTGGCCCTGGGCCTGCTGGCCTGGTACGGCTGGGTGCAGGCCTTTGGTGACAACCGTCGCATGGGCGACGTGGCTGTGGCCGGACCCGTCGTCGGTGTGATCGCCGCGCCGCTGGTGTCGACGCTGCTCGAGGCGGGGGGACCGCAGCTGGTGTTCGCGGTGCTGGCCGGTGTTTCGCTGGTCCCGCTCGCGTTCGGGTACCGAAGCGAGGTGCGCGAGCTGCCGAGGCAGCGCTCGCGCCACCGGGCGGTGCCCGCGGCCCGTGTGCTCCTAGCCTGCCTCGGCCTGTTCACCCTGGGCGGATCGGCAGTGTTCATCTATGCCGTGGTGCTGGGAACCGGCGAGCCGGGGCTGTCGGTGGCGCTGGTCGCAGCCGGGTTCAGCCTCAACGCCGTCGTGGCCATCCCCGCGGCTCGCCTGAGGGCTGCCCGCAAGAGCCCGAGCCCGTGGATGGCCGCCACCGCGGGCTGTGCGATCATCGTTGCCACCACCCCCTGGCCGTGGCTGTTTCTGGGCGCCCTCGTGGTATGGGGGTTCTTCTTCTGGGCCGCGATACCGGGTGTGTTCGAGGTGCTGGCCACCCGCTCGCACTATCCCGAGGAGCGCGTCGGCGACGCTCAGGCGCTCATGGCCGCTGGCCGGGCCGGCGGGCCGCTGCTCGGGGGCCTGCTCATCGACAGCGCCGGGGCCACGGTCCTGGGCATAGTCGGCAGCGGCCTGATGCTGCTCGCCGCCATCGGAGTGTTCACCACCAGAACCGTCGCCCAGCCCTTCAAGAACCGCTGAGCACACCGTCGCCCAGCCCTTCAAGAACCGCCGAGCACACCGTCGCCCAGCCCTTCGAGAACCGCCAACCGAACGGTCGCCCAGCCCTTCAAGAACCGCCGAGCACACCGTCGCCCAGCCCTTCGAGAACCGCTAACCGAACGGTCGCCCAGCCCTTCAAGAACCGCCGAGCACACCGTCGCCCAGCCCTTCGAGAACCGCTAACCGAACGGTCGCCCAGCCCTTCAAGAACCGCCGAGCACACCATCGCCCAGCCCTTCGAGAACCGCTAACCGAACGGTCGCCCAGCCCTTCAAGAACCGCCGAGCACACCATCGCCCAGCCCTTCGAGAACCGCTAACCGAACGGTCGCCCAGCCCTTCAAGAACCGCCGAGCACACCATCGCCCAGCCCTTCGAGAACCGCTAACCGAACGGTCGCCCAGCCCTTCAAGAACCGCCGAGCACACCATCGCCCAGCCCTTCGAGAACCGCTAACCGAACGGTCGCCCAGCCCTTCAAGAACCGCCGAGCACACCGTCGCCCAGCCCTTCGAGAACCGCTAACCGAACGGTCGCCCAGCCCTTGGAGAACCGCCGACCGGCCGGCGCTACGATCCGGCCATGACCTCTGAGCACTACACCGACGGCGAGCCCGAACTGGAGCCGCTGTGGTACCTGCCCACCTTCGACACGGTGGAGGAGGAGCGCCAACACCGCAAGCAGCGCCTGGCCGCCACCTACCGGATCTTCGCCAAGCTCGGGTTCGAAGACGGCGCGGTAGGTGCCGCGGGCCACGTCACCGTGCGGGATCCCGAGAACCCCGAGACGTTCTGGGTCAATCCGTGGGGAGTCCCGTTCTCCCACATCACGACCTCGAGCCTGATCCGTGTGGACTCCGACGGCAACATCGCCGACGGCGAGGGCGCGCTGTTGAACGGCGCGGCCTTCGCGATCCACTCACAGATACACGCCGCCCGCCCCGACGTGATCGCCGCCGCGCACTCCCACTCCATGCACGGCAAGACGTTCTCAGCGCTGGGACGGCCGCTGCGGCCCCTGACCCAGGACGCCTGCGCCTTCTACAACGACCACGTGATCTTCGACGGCTACAGCGGCGTGGTGATGGAACTGGACGAGGGCAAGCGCATCGCGGCCGCGTTGAGCGACTGCAAGGCGGCCATCCTGCAGAACCACGGTTTGCTCACGGTGGGCGCCTCCGTCGATGCCGCCGCGGGGGCGTTTGTGGCCATGGACCGGGCCTGCCAGTCGCAGCTGATGGCCGAGGCCGCGGGCGACCCGATCGACATCCCCTACGATGTCGCCCGCCACACCTACGGCATGGTCGGCAGCGGCCTGGCCATGTGGTTCACCTTCCAGCCCCTCTACACCGAGATAGTCCAAGAACAGCCTGACCTGCTCGACTGACCCCCGGTCAGAACCAGGCCGTCGTCACAGCCGTCATTCTCATCGCGTTTCTTGTCATATACGCAAATTTTCGCGATACACAGCGCAAATCGGTGGGAGGGGGAGGTTCAGGGGCGCAGGCGGATGTGGCCTGAGCCCTCAGTGACCTCGCCGATTACCGCGGCCTGGTGGCCGGAGGCTCGCAGCTCGGTCACCACGGCCAGGCCAGCGTCGCGGCTGACCATGCCCAGCAGAAGGCCGCCGGAGGTCTGAGCGTCGGCCAGCAGGGTCACCGCCACCTCCCCCGCGTTGCCGGTGTCCAGGCTGTCCGACACCCAGTCGAGGTTGCGCTCGGTGCCGCCGGGCACCACGCCCAGCGCGGCCAGCTCCCGGGCGCCCTCGATCACCGGCACGTCGCCGACCGAGATCTCCAGGTCGACGCCCGACTCCTGGGCCATTCGCAGGCCATGGCCCAGCAAGCCGAACCCGGTGACATCGGTGGCGGCGGTGGCTCCATGGCGCAGCCCGGCCGCGGCCGCAGCCTCGTTGGGCCGGGTCATCTCCTCGACCGCTCGATCCACCACAGCTGCGCGAGCCTCGGCCTGCTTGATCGCGGCCGCGATCACTCCAGTGCCCAGTGGCTTGGTGAGCACCAGCGCATTGCCGGGACGAAGCCCGGTGTTGGTGAGCATGCGCCGCGGGTCGACCTCGCCCACCACCGCCATCCCGTACTTCGGTTCGGGGTCGTCCACCGTGTGACCCCCGCCCACCACGAAACCGCCGGCCCGGGCCGCGTCCTCGCCGCCGGCGAGCACCTCGGCCAGAAGATCGTTGGACAGCTCCTCGGAGTTCCAGGCCACCAGATTCAGCGCCACCAGAGGCCGGCCACCCATGGCGTACACGTCCGACACGGAGTTGGTGGCCGCGATGCGGCCCCAGGTGCGCGCGTCGTCCACCACCGGAGTGATGAAGTCGGCGGTCAGCACCAGGGCGCGACCGCGGCCAATGCGCCACACCGCGGCGTCGTCACCGGTGGCCAAGCCCACAAGCAGCTCCGGCGGGGGATCAGGGGTCAAGTCGCGCACCACGCGCGCGAGATCGCCGGGGGCGATCTTGCAGCCTCAACCAGCGCCGTGGCTGAACTCGGTGAGCCTTCGGGCCATCGCAGTCACCCCCTCTCGTGCACGCAGTCGCGGAAGTCCCGCGGGACCGAGCCCGTCGGAACCGGAGTCCCCGCAGGATAGGCGCAGCGTTCCGCGGCACCGGCGGACGGTGTGTCCGCAGTCTCGGCCATCGGCTCGGGGTTCTCCCAAATTTCCAGGCGTTCCGCGGCACCGGCGGACGGTGTGTCCGCAGTCCCCGTAGCCGCGAAGGACCGGCCGGTAGGGTGCAGCCGTGTGTGCTGACCCGACCACCTCCGTTCTGAGGGCCGTTCGTGGGTTGCAGGGGCACCATTCTCGGCCGAGATCCTGGGGAAGGCTCGACCGGTGTGTTCTTGGGGCAGTTTGTGGGTTGCAGGGGCACATTTCTCGGCCGAGATCTTGGAAAGTGTTGCAGCCGTGAGCGTCGATCAGCGGCTCTGGACCCGGGCCACGCAGGTGTTCGGCGTCGACTATCCCATCGTTCAGACAGGGATGGGATGGGTGGCTGGGCCCTCGCTGGTGACCGGCACCGCCGAGGCCGGCGGCCTCGGGATCCTGGCGTCGGCCACCATGACCCTCGACGAGATGGACGCGGCCATCGGGGAGGTCCGGTCCCGCACTGAGCGGCCCTTCGGGGTGAACCTGCGCCCCGACGCGATCGACCTAGACGACCGGGCCGACCGCCTGGTCCGCACCGGCGTTCGGGTGGCCAGCTTTGCCGGTCCGCCCCCGGCGAGGGTGGTGCAGCGCCTGCGAGACGGCGGAGTGTTGGTCATGCCGACCGTTGGGGCCCGTCGCCATGCAGAGAAGATGGCCGAACTCGGCGCGGACGCCATCTTGTGCCAGGGCGGCGAGGGCGGCGGCCACACCGGCTCGATACCCACCTCGCTGCTGCTGCCCCAAGTGATCGACGCGGTGGACGTGCCGGTGATAGCCGCGGGCGGGTTCCACGACGGTCGGGGCCTGGCCGCAGCCCTCGCGTGGGGCGCCGACGGCGTCGCTATGGGCACCCGCTTCCTGCTCACCGCCGACTCAGGGGTGCCCGACGAGGTCAAGGCCGTGTACCTGGGCACGCCCGTCACCGGCACGGTGGTGTCGAGCAGCGTCGACGGCAAGCCTCAGCGGGTGATCCGCACACCGCTAGTCGACTCCCTCGAATCGGCCCGGCTCACCCGCCTGGTCCGGGCCGCGGCCAACGCCTGGCGCTTCCGGGGCCTGACCGGCATGTCGATGTCGGCGATGCTTCGAGAGGGGCTCGCCATGCGCCGCAGCCAGGGTCTGACCTGGAGCCAGATGGCCATGGCGGCCAACGCCCCCATGCTCACCCGAGCCACCATGGTGGACGGCGACATCGACGCCGGCGTCCTGCCCACCGGCCAGTGCGTCGGTGTCGTGGACGACCTGCCCTCCTGCGCTGAGCTGATCGAGCGGATCGTGGCCGAGGCCGTCGCCGCCCTCGATCGAGTCGCGCCGCGACCGCCCCAGAGGCAGAGCGCCGCAGTTCACAAGGATCCCGCGAGACACTGACCGAGGCCGTGGCCCGAGCGGCCCGTGGGCGCAGCAAACAAGAGCGGGAATCACAATGCCTCACCGCGAGGCGGTAACAAGCCATCCGCTCTCGCTCTGAGTAGCTTCTGGACCCATGTGCGGTCGCTACGTGTCGGCCACCCCGCCCGACGAGTTGGCCAAGTACTTCGGGGCGGCGGCCCCGCCCCCCGAGCACGTCCTGTCACCCAACCACAACGTGGCCCCGACCCAGACCGTCTACGCCGTGCGCGAGCGGGCCGGTGCCCGCAGCCTCGACACGCTGCACTGGGGGCTGGTGCCGTTCTGGGCCAAGGACCCCAAGATCGGCAACCGGATGATCAACGCCCGGGCCGAGACGGTGGCCCACAAGAACGCCTTCCGGGTTCCCTTCGCGCGCCGGCGCTGCATCATCCCCGCCGACGGCTTCTACGAATGGCACCGACTCGAGAGCTCCAAGCGCAAGCAGCCCATGTTCATCAGCCGTCCCGACGGTGAGCCCTTCGCGTTTGCGGGCCTGTGGGAGCAGTGGCGAGACGAGAACAGCCTCGACGCCAACGGCGAGCCCATGGAACTGCACTCGTGCACCATCATTACCTGCGAGGCCAATGAGGCCATGGCCGCGGTGCACGACCGGATGCCGGTGGTGCTGCCGCCCGGTGCCTGGGACTTCTGGCTGGATCCGGCCAACACCGACGCCGAGACCACGGCCGGCCTGCTGGTGCCGGCCCCTTCGAGCCTGATCCGGATGCACCCGGTGTCCACCGAGGTGAACAACGCCCGCAACAACGGCACCCACCTCATCGAACGGGCCGATCCGATTGAAATTGACGTAGTTAGGACGTGCGCGGATAGGTGAGGTTCGGCACCACGATGCCGTCGGATTGCAGGTGCCTCGTGCCTTCGCGGCCGCCTATCCGCGCAGCCCCATAGCCACATATAGGGGGGACAACTACGTCAATTTGCGCCTGACCGCCCGAGCGCCTGACCGCCCGAGCGCCCGATGGGACGGGGTCAGCCGCTGTTCAGCTCGGCGTGCAGGAGGGCGGCCACGGTGTCCATGTCGTCGGGGTCGGGGTTGGTGTCGGCGTGTGCGAAGTCGAGGTGGGCCATGGTCGAGATGGGCACGACGTGCACGTGAACGTGGGGCACCTCGAAACCGGCGATCATCAGGCCCACCCGGTCCGGTGCCAGCCCCGCGGCCTGCTGGGCCGAGGCCACCCGGTGGGCCACCGCCATCAGATGAGCCACCGTGTCGGCGTCGAGGTCCACCCAGTGGTCGACCTCGGTCCTTGGCACCACCAGCACGTGGCCCCGGTTGAGGGGACGCACGTCCATGAACGCCACGCACACCTCGTCGCGCCACACGAAGCGGCCGGGTATCTCTCCGTCGATTATCCGGGTGAAGATTGAGGGCATGCGCTGATCGTAGGCTGAACGACCATGGACGCAGAGACCGTCCCCGAGTCGCCGAGCTCCGGCGAGGACCGGATCCTCACCGTCCCGAACCTGATCTCGGCGGCCCGCCTGGCCTGCATCCCGTGGTTCTTGTGGCTGCTGTTCGCCTCCGGTGACCGCTGGGGAGCGGCGCTGCTGTGGGGCGCGCTCGGCGCCACCGACTGGGTGGACGGCTGGTGGGCCCGCCGCTTCAACTCGGTCAGCAAGGTCGGCAAGCTGCTCGACCCGATCACCGACCGGGCGGTGCTGCTCGCGGGCGTGTTCGCGGTCGGCTTCGACGGCTCGGTTCCGTGGTGGCTGGTGGTGCTGACGCTGGCCCGCGAGGGGCTGGTGGCGATCGTCGGGCTGGTGCTGCTGTCGCTCGGTGCCAAGCCGATCGACGTGACGTGGTGGGGCAAGTGCGCCACCTTCGGGCTTTACTTCTGCTTCCCGCTGCTGCTGGCCGGTGCTTCCGACATCGGCCTCGCCGACGGGTTCCGGGTCGCCGGATGGGTGTGCGCGGCGCCGTCGCTGGCCTACAGCTACCTCTCCGCGCTGCAGTACATACCGCTGGGTCGCCAGTCGCTGCGCCAAGGACGGGCCGAACGGGAGGAAGCGCCGTGAGCACAGCGCAGGACTTCACGTTGGAGATGGTTCCGTGAGCGTGCCCCGCGGAGTCTGGTTCGAGGCGGTGCCGTGAGCGTCCCATGGGGAGTCTGGTTCGAGGCGGTGCCGTGAGCGTCCCATGGGGAATCTGGTTCGAGGCGGTGCCGTGAGCGTCCCATGGGGAATCTGGTTCGAGGCGGTGCCGTGAGCGTGCGGTGGGGAGTCTGGTTCGAGGCGGTGCCGTGAGCGTCCCATGGGGAGTCTGGTTCGAGCCGACCCAGCCTGTGCAGCGCCTGGTCGAGCTGGCCCGCCTGGCCGAGTCGCTGGGGGCTGAGGCGTGCTTCGTGGCCGACGAGGGCACCGAGCGAGACGTCTACGTCGCGTTGACCGCCATCGTGGGAGCCACCGGGCTTTCGGTCGCACCGGCCATCACCAACCCGTTCAGCCGCCATCCGGTCGCCACCGCGGCGGCCATCGCCACCCTCGCGGAGCTGGCGCCGGGCCGGGTGATGCACGGCCTGGGCGTCGGCGGGAGCAGGGTTCTCAAGCCGCTCGGGATGGACCCCGAGCGCCCCTACACGGCGCTGCGGGACGCGTTCGAGCTCAACCGGCGCTTGCTGGCGGGAGAGACGGTGGGGGAGGCGTCGCTGCCGTGGTTCCGTCCCGACCGGCCCATGCCCATCGCGGTGGCCGGCAGGGGACCTCGGGTGCAGCGTCTCGCGGCCGAGCGCTCCGACTGCGTGATCCTGTCGGCCGCGCCGCCCGCCGAGTTGCCCGCGGTGGCGGAGCGGATCCGCGGGCAGGGCTCGGCGCGCATCGCCTGGTCAGCCTATCTGGCCTACAACGACGTCGAGCGCCGCCGGGTGCTGCCCCACTTCTCGTACATGGCGGTGGACGCGCCGGCCGGTGTGCGCACCGCCGACGGCCTCGACGACGCCACCACCGAGGAGGTCCGCCGACTGATGCTGGCCGGCCGCATGGATGCGGCGGCCGAGTTGCTGCCCGACGCGCTCGTAGACCGCTACGGCCTAGCCGGCACCCCCGCCGGCATCTCAGCCCAAATCGCCGAACTCAGCGACTGCTTCGACATCTTCATGCTCCCCATGAACGACGAGGCCACCGCAGCCGACCACATCCGCCAGAGCGCAGAGATCCTGAACTCCGCCTGAGGCGCCGCCGATTTCTTGGTGCGAGTTGTGTGCCTGTACGGCCCACAACACGGCCGAGATCCCGTCCGCCGATTTCTTGGTGCGAGTTGTGTGCCTGTACGGCCCACAACACGGCCGAGATCCCGTCCGCCGATTTCTTGGTGCGAGTTGTGTGCCTGTACGGCCCACAACACGGCCGAGATCCCGTTGGGGGCGCTAACCCTGGGGGATGGCGGAGTAGACGGGGAAGTCGGGGTCCACCACCGAGTGGATGCCCAGCCCCATCGCCACCCGGTTCACGTAGTTCAGGTGCGCGCACTGGGCGTTGGCGTCGAGGATGTCGAGGTCGTCGAAGCCGGCCTCCCTCAACTCCTCGACATCGGCCTCGGTCACCGAGGCGGGCGAGCGGGTGAGCTTCATCGCGTAGCGCACCATCGCGGCGTCGGCCGGGGCTAGGCTCAGAGACTCGAAGCAGTCGGGGTCGGCGGCCAGCTTGGCGATGGCCTCGCTGTCGAGGCCGGTCTGGCGCAGCTTGATGGTCACCTGGCTCATGCAGTGCACCGTGCCGTTGATGGCGGAGGTCACGAAGCTGATCAAGTTGCGCTGATGGGGCGTTAGCCGTGACGGGCACTTCTCGGTGGCTGCGTACAGGTCCAGGCGGGCCGCCACCAGCGCCGGATGCAGCGATCCGGCCATGGTCATCTCGGTGGGCTCGCCGAGCGCTCGAGCCTGGCGTTCGTAGTGAGCCTTCAACTCGCCCTCAGCGTCATCGTATGGAATCGTGGAGATCCACATTCGCCGCTCCTGTCGCCATCACGATCGTGAGGAATATGAACGGGTTCCGAGGCCTGGGCCTTTCACTGTCGAACGAGGATCCCGTCGCCGACACGCTAGCCGTGGTGGCCGCGGCGGACCGTCTCGGCTTCGAAGAGGTGTCGCTGCCCGAGAGCCGGCTGTTCAACTCGGTGATGCCGGTGGCGGCTGCCGCGCTGCAGGCCACGGAGCGGGTCACCGTGCGCATCGGTGTGGCCAACCCGGTGTTCCGCAACCCGGTGCTGCTGGCGCTGGAGGCGGCGACCCTGGCCGACATCGGGCCGGGGCGGCTGCGCTTCGGGCTGGGCGCGGCGGAGTGGACGGTCAGGCGTTTCGGGATGGCCCCGCCCGGATGGCGCCCCCTCACCAACACCGTCGAGGCGGTGCGGACCGTGCGCCGGCTCACCGCAGGCCAGGAGCTCGACTTCGTGCCGACCACGTTCTCGGTGACGCCCGGCTTGCGCCTGGATCGGCCCTCCCCGGTGCCGGTGCCGGTGGACGTGGGCGCGGTCAGCCAGCGGATGATGGAGGTCTCGGGGGAGTTCGCCGACGGCGTGCAGCTCGGTGCCATCACCAGCGTGGGCTACACCCGCTGGGCCCGCGAGCGCCTCGCGGCCGGGGCGGAGCGGGCCGGCCGCCGCGTCGACGAGCTGCTGTTGAGCGCCAACGTGCTCACCAGCGTCGGTCCTGACCGGGCCGAGGCCCGCCACGCCGTCAAAGAGGTGCTCGCCTACTACCTAGCCCGCGTGGAGGGAGTCGTGGTCGACGAGGCAGGTGCCGATCCTGAGGCGGTGGTGGCCGTGCGGGCCGCGGTCGCCGAAGGCGGTGAGCAGGCCGGCGCGGCGGTGCTCAGCGACAGCCTCGTCGACGTGTTCGCGGTGGCCGGAACCGCGGACGACGTGATCGGCGGGCTGACGGCCTTCGCGGATGCCGGCCTCGACCTGCCCCTGGCCTGGTACACGTTCGGTCCCGACCGCGACGTCGGGATACGCCTGCTGGCCGAACAGGTCCGCCCGGCCGTCGTGGGCGACTGACCGGGGACCGGCGGGGCCGGAGATGACGCACGGGCTCAGCTCTGCGAAGCTGGACCTAATGACCGGAGGTCCCCTGGTATCGACGCAGTGGCTGGCCGAGCGCCTTGACGACCCGGGCGTGAGGGTCGTGGACTGCCGCTGGTACCTGCGTCCCTTCGACTGGCGCAACGGCGACGACGAGTACGCCAAGGCCCACATACCCGGGGCGGTGCATGCCCGCTGGGACACCGACCTGGCCGATCCAGACCGTCCCGACCTGTGGATGCTGGCTGGACCGGAGCGCTTCGCCGGTGCCATGGCTGATCGGGGCATCGGCGATGACACGTTCGTGGTGACCTACGACGACCAGCACGTGACGGTGGCGGCCCGGGTGTGGTGGGCGCTGCGGGTATACGGCCACACCGCAGTGGCCTTGCTCGACGGCGGGATCACCAAATGGCAGGCCGAGGGCCGCCCCACCGGCGTCGATGTACCCCACTATCCGCGGGCGCACTTCACGCCCCGCTTCGATCCGGGCCTGTACGCCGCCCACCGTGACGTGCTGGCCGCCCTGGGCACCCGCACCCGCCTCGTGGACGGACGCATGGCGGGCGCCCGCGAGGCCGACGGCGGCGCCATCCCGGGCAGCATCACCGCCCCCGGCATCGAGTTCTGCGGCACCGATGGCACATGGGTCTCCCCGGACGAGGCCCGCAAACGCCTCGAGATGGCCGGTGCCTGCGCCCCGGAGCCCACCATCGCCTACTGCCGCGGTGGCGTGGGCGCCTGCGGCACCGCGCTGGTCTACGCCATCGCCGGCTACGACGACGTCGCCGTCTACGACGGGTCCTGGACTGAGTGGATCACCGACCCCGAGGCTCCCCGAGTCCTGGACGCGGCACCCCCCAGCTAGACGTGCCTCGATGATCCGCGTCGGCATCATCGGCTGCGGCCGCATCTCGGACCTCCATGTCCTCGGCTATCGAGACCGACCCGAAGCGGCCATTGTTGCCCTCTGTGATATCGATCGCTCAAACGCGGAGACCAGGTCGCGCCAATGGGGCTTATCCGACGCGGCGATATTCGAGGACTACCGGAAGCTCTGCGAGTCGGGCCTCGTCGATCTCGTGGAGGTCATCGTCCCGCACCACCTGCACTACGAGATAGCGGCCCACGCCATCGCATGCGACTTGCACGTGTCGCTCCAGAAGCCGATGGCGTTGAGCCTCCACGAGGCCGACAAACTCGTCAGTGCGGCGGCTGCCTCGTCGAAAGTGGTTCGCCTCTACGAGAACTTCCTTTTCTACCCGCCGGTGCTAATGGCCCTCGAGCTGATCGACAGCGGGCTGATCGGCGAGCCGCTCTCGGTCCGGCTCAAGAGCAACGTCGGCTACAGCCCAAACGCGTGGCCCATACCCTTCGAGGCTCTGCTGTGGCGCAACAACCCCGAAGAGTGCGGTGGCGGGCCGCTGGTGTTCGACGACGGTCACCACAAGTTCTCGCTGGCCTGGATCGTGCTGGGGCAGCCAGCGGAGGTGCATGCCTGGATCGGATCCACCTATGTGCTGTCCTTCGAGCTCGACTCACCCTCGCTGGTGTCCATGCGCTACGAGTCCGGGGCGGTCGCCAGCCTCGAGGTCGTGTACTCGCAGGAGCTGCTGATCGAGGGCACCTCCCACTACGCGCAGGACGACCGGATGGAGATCACCGGCACCAGGGGAGTGGTGTGGGTCAACCGGGGACACGGCCGGATCGGCAACGCCCCGCCGGTGGTGAGTTACGCCGACGGCCGCGTCGAGACCTACCAGTGCGAAACCGGCTGGGAGCACTCCTTCATCGGCGCCACCCGTAACCTGCTCAACGTGATTCTGGCGCGACGCGAACCGATCCTCTCGCTGGCTGAGGGCCGGGACATCCTCGCGGGCGCTCTCGCGACGCAGCGATCTGCTCAGACCGGCTCGGTCGTGCGCGTGGAGGATCCCATCGGCCGGTCGCCCCAGGCGGTGCGTGCCGCCCTGCTGGCGCGGTCGGCGTAGGCCGTCTGCCGGGATGGGGGCAACCGGGACCGCCCCTGCTGGATCGGCCGCCGCCCGCGGCGTGGCCCTCTCAGCCGCGGTTCGGGACCATCACCTGGAGCGACTCACCGGACAGGACCACGATGCTCTCGTCGTGGGCGGGGGCATCAACGGCGCGATCTCAGCCTTGGCCCTGGCGACCCACGGCCTGCGCGTGGCCCTCATCGAGTCCGAGGACTTCGGCTCGGGTGTGAGCCAGGAGTCCTCCAACCTCATTTGGGGCGGCTTCAAGTACCTGCAGACCTACGAGGTAGGGCTGGTAGCGGGGCTGTGCCGCTCTCGCAACCTGCTGGCCCGCTCCTACTCCAGCCGCGTCCAGGAGGTCCGGTTCCTGGCTGCTCTGGGTTCCACGTCGCCGTACTCTGCCACCTACGCCGCGCTCGGAGCGCACGCCTACTGGGCTCTGGGGCGTTTCGCCACTGGGCGGCCGCGGCGTCTGTCGGTGCGTTCGCTCGAAACGGTCGAACCCACGGTCGACTCCGGCGGGGTGCAGGGCGCAGTGGAGTACTCGGACTATCTGCTCGCCGACAACGACGCCCGCTTCGTGCTCCAACTCCTGTTGGACGCCGTCGACAACGGCGCGATCGCGGTTTCCAGAATGCGGCTCGACGGCGCGGAGCGCGCCGGCGGCGCCTGGCGGGCCGATGTGACCGACCGGCTGACGGGCAGCCGCCACACCGTCTCGGCAGCCGTGCTGATCAATGCCGCCGGTCCTCGGGCCGCGGAACTCGCCGGGCTCATCGGGACCCGTCTGCGTCGGGCGCTGTGCTTCTCGAAGGGAGCGCACATCGTCGTGCCCCGGGTGACCGAGTCGGGACGCGTCCTGGCGTTCTTCGACGATGATCAGCGACTGATCTACGTCATCCCGATGGGCCATCGCTCCCTGATCGGGACGACCGACACCCGCGTCGACGCCACGGAGGTCTCGGTCACCGGCGATGACCGCGATTTCCTGCTCGAGCAGGCCAACGCCCGGCTCCTGCTGCCCCGGCCGCTGCGCGACGACGACGTGATCGCGTACCGCTGCGGCGTGCGTTCGCTGGTGGTCAGCGCCGGTGAGGACACCGACCGGGACTGGACCGAGCTGTCGCGCCGCCATGCCGTCGAAGCCGACCAGACGCGGGGAACCGTGTCCATTCTCGGCGGCAAGCTCAGCGACTGCCTCAACGTCGGCGAAGAGGTCGTGGAGGCCGTCCGCACCTGCGGCCTCGAACCCACGATCCCGGATCGGGCCTGGTTCGGCGAGCCTCCCGAGGGTGTGCGGGCCCGCTTTTACCGCAGCGCCGCCCGGGTCGGAATCGACGAGCCCGCGGCGACGAGGCTGTGGCGCCGTCACGGTCGCCGAGCGCTGGAGGTGGCCGACGTGGTCGGCGAATCCCGAGAACTGGGGATGCCCCTCAGCGACCGGGTCGAGTGCTCGGCGGCGGAGATCATGGTCATGGCCCGCCATGAGCACATCCTGGCCATGGAGGACTTCCTGCGGCGCCGTACCATGCTGGCGATGATCGAGACCGCCGAGACGCTGCGCCGCGATCCGGGCGTCGAGCGGGCCGCGAGCCTTCTGTTCGGACCGGCCGCATGACGGTCGTACTGGCCATCGACGCGGGGACCACCAGCGTGCGCACCATCGCGTTCGACGAGGCGGGCCGCATCATTGACTCCGCGCAGCGGGAGTTCCCGCAGTACTTCCCCATGCCCGGACGGGTCGAGCACGACGCGTCGGAGATCTGGGGCGCGGTCCAAGCAACGCTTCAGGAGGTCGACGGCCGCCTTTCCGAGCCGCCCGCGGCCATAGGAGTCACCAACCAGCGCGAGACCGTGGTGGCCTGGAGCCGGCGGAGCTCCGAGCCCCTCCATCCGGCCATCGTCTGGCAGGACCGCCGCACCGCATCCCGGTGCGCAGATCTGGAGCGCGACGGCACACTTCCGCTGGTCAGGGAGCGAACTGGCCTGGTGCTCGATCCCTACTTCTCGGCTTCGAAGCTCGAGTGGATGCTCACCGAGGGCGGCGTGGCCGCGGGTCCCGACCTAGCGCTCGGAACCATCGACAGCTGGATCGTGTGGAACCTCACCGGCGGCCAGGTTCACGCCACCGACGCCACCAACGCCAGCCGCACGATGCTCTTCGACATCGGCTCGCTGCGATGGGACTCCGACCTGTGCTCGATGTTCGGGGTTCCCGCAGAGTCCCTCCCCGGGGTGCGGCCCTCCAGCGGCAGCTTCGGAACCACCGGCTCGGGCGTCCCCTGCGGTGCCGGGATACCCATCGCCGGTGTCGCCGGCGACCAGCATGCGGCCCTCTTCGGGCAGGCCGCCTTCGCGCCCGGCGACGCCAAGAACACCTACGGCACCGGGTCGTTCGTGCTGATGAACGTCGGCTCGGAGGTGCCGCCACCCGCGGACGGCCTGCTCGCCACGGTCGCCTGGCTGCTGGACACCCCGCAGGGCCCGGCGCCCACTTACGCGCTGGAGGGGGCGATCTTCGTCACCGGAGCGGCGGTGCAGTGGCTGCGCGACGGCCTCCGGATCATCGACGAGGCCCCGCAGCTCGAAGGCCTGGCCGCTCAGTGCTCGTCCACCGGCGGCGTGTACCTGGTGCCCGCGTTCGCCGGCCTCGGCAGTCCTCACTGGGACCCCTACGCCCGCGGCACGATCGTGGGCCTCACCCGAGGCACCGGGCGGCCCGAGATCGCGCGGGCCGTATTGGAGGCCATGGCCTTCCAGACCCGCGACGTGGTGGAGGCGATGGCGGCCGCCACCGGCACACCGGTTCGCAGCCTGCGCGTCGACGGGGGAGCCTGTGTGATGGACTCCATGCTGCAGTTCCAGGCCGACCAGCTGGACGTGGCCGTGAAGCGCCCGACGCTGCAGGAGGCCACCGCGGCGGGCGCGGCCTACCTGGCCGGGCTCGCGGCCGGGGTCTGGCCGTCGCTCGAAGCGGTCGCCGAGCACTGGGAGCTCGATCTTGAGGCCCACCCCCGCTCGGACAGGGCCACCGCCGATGACGCCTACCGGGATTGGAAGCGGGCCGTCGATCACAGCAAGGGATGGGTCGCCCCGTGACCCGGATCGCGGTCGCCACCGGCGCGGCCGGCGCCATCGGCTCCGCGGTGTGCAGGCGCCTCAGCGCCGGAGGGGACACAGTGGAGCGGAGCAGTGGCGACTAGCCGCCCCACCATCAAGGACATAGCGCGGGTTGCAGGCGTCTCCGTGGCCACCGTCAGCCGCGCCCTGCGCGATCGGCCCGTCGTCGCGGTGGGCGAGCGGCTCGCGGGCCCATCATCGATCGCCATCGACAACCGGCTGGCGGCTCGACGGGCCGTCGAGCATCTCATCGGGCTGGGCCACGAGCGCATCGGCCTCGTCGCCGGGCCGCGCCTGCCGGGCCTGCCGACGCCGGTCTCCGGGCGGCGCAAGCGAGACGCTCTATTCCATCCAGACAGCATCGACGATTCCGTCAGCGACAGCTGAGAATGACCCATCAATGAGGTTAATCGTGCCCATTCGCCCGTCTGAGAAGGTCACAATCAGCCAGCCGCGCACCATGTCCATATCTGCGATTGTACGATCGACAGTGACCTCATGGATCGGCATGAGTGTAGTCGAATCTAACACAACAATCTTGGAGGCTTCTGCCTCACAAGAGTCGCCTGTGCTGCGGCACGCTTGTTCAGCTACAACGAGATTCTTGCTGTCATCTCCTGTCGGTATCATCCATCCCGGGCCCCGAGATCGGACAACAACTGACTGCAACTCCAAGTCAACGATACCAACTGACGGATACAAGTGCGAGTTACCCTCATTGGACCATAACTCGAATCCGATCTTATCGTCTCCAACCCAACCAACATCGAGAATATAACCAAGCTGCTCTGAACTCTCTTCTGAGCTACGTTCGAACCCGAAAGACAGAGAGTAGAAGGTAACGGGATCTTTCAGGTTGTAATACGGGTAATCGGGATCCGATTGATCATACTGAATCTCGAACGGTACCGTTCGAATAACAGGAGCCTCTGTGCCGATAGGCACGGCGGTACCGTGCAGCAGTACGTTCTGGCTATTGATTGATGGGAAGCTACCGTTGAGCGCAAGCCACGCTGGCTGGCTGCCTGCGGACGTATCTATGACTTCAAATCTGCCCGCAGCAGGTTCACAGCAAATGCTTGCGAGGACAAGGCTCGGGCTGATCCATTCCACGTCATCGATATGGCTGGGGAAACTCTCCATGCCAGACGGCCTTTCCTCAAGAACATCTTCGCAGTCGAAGTACAAATCACTCACGTCATTGTAGGTCCACACCGGAGTCGCTTCACCAGTCATAGAGTCTATTGAAGAGACTTCGCAGTCCTTAGTTGATACAAGGATGCTCGCTGGGACGGAGTCAATGGTGCCAAATGGCATTCCATCCACGCGGCCATCCGGCAGATGAGTCTCAGCTAATGCTGGCAATTGGAACGATATCATCTCCAGATCGGCTACCCGCTCATTCACATGGGAGAACTGATCCGTAGTAGCTGGCCGTTCCGAGAGGGTATCTCCTGAGTCCGAGGCTTGGTTGATCGTCGAGTTTGGAGCGATAGAAGTCACTGCCGGAGGAACAGTCTGTCGAGTGGTATCTAGAGCTGGAGCTTCGACTGGTGTCTTTGATTCCTGCTGTCCCGATGGTGACGCAGTCGAGCGGTTTGGACTGGCTTCGGAAGCAGCCGTGCTCGGCTCAGACAGAGTGGTGTCTGCTCCACAGCCAGGGAGACAGATCAGTCCGACAGCAATGCTCATCCTTAGCCACAACGCCATTCCTGCGCGCACTGGAGATGTCGCTCTCACCGCGTCTGACTCAACAGTTCGGAGCGAGACCATCGTCTACACCTAACTGCAGTAGTGATACCTGTAGGTGCCGGCAGATGCAGATGCAAACCGTGCCGCATTATCAGTATGAGTAGTGTCCTTGAACGCCAAAAATTTGTGGTCGGAGATAGGCATGCCATTCCCAGTTGATCGAGCAGGTTATCGTATTCGACATCGGGAGGCTGCGGTGGGACCCAGAGCTGTGCTCTCTGTTCGGCATTCCCACCGACGCTCTCCCGCAGGTGCTGGCGTCCAGCGGCAGCTTCGGCGCGACCGATTCCGGTGCCGCCTGTGGCTCGGGCATTCCCATTGCCGGCGTCGCCGGCGATCAGCACGCCGCCCTGTTCGGGCAGGCTGCCTTCGCGCCCGGCGACGCCAAGAACACCTACGGCACGGGCTCGTTCGTGCTGATGAACGTCGGATCGGAGCTCCCGCCGCCCGCGGAGGGCCTGCTCACCACGGTGGCCTGGCTCCTCGACACCCCGCAGGGCCCGGCCCCGACCTACGCGCTGGAGGGAGCGGTCTTCGCCACCGGGGCGACGGTGCAGTGGCTTCGAGACGGACTCGGGATCATCGAGGAGGCCGCCCAGATCGAGGAGCTGGCCCTGCAGTGCTCCTCCACCGGCGGGGTGTTCCTGGTCCCGGCCTTCGCCGGGCTCGGCAGCCCGTACTGGGACCCGTACGCACGCGGTGCCATCGTCGGGCTCACCCGGGGGACCGGCCGGGCCGAGATCGCTCGAGCCGCCGTGGAGGCCATGGCCTACCAGACCCGAGACGTCGTCGAGGCGATGGCGGACGCCACCGGCACACCCGTTCGCAGCCTGCGCGTCGACGGGGGCGCGTCGGTGATGGACTCCATGCTGCAACTTCAGGCCGACCAGCTCGGAGTGGTCGTGCAGCGACCCAAGCTCCAGGAGGCCACCGCTCTCGGTGCCGCCTACCTGGCCGGGCTGGCCGCGGGCGTCTGGCCGTCGCTGGAAGCCGTCGCCGGGCACTGGGAACTCGACTTCGAGGCGGTGCCCAGCTCCGGGAACGGCTCCACCGACGCTGCGTACCGGGACTGGAAGCGGGCGGTCGAGCGAAGCAAGGGGTGGGCAACCGGATGAGCCGGGTGGCGGTCGTCATGGGGGCAACCGGATGAGCCGGGTGGCGGTCGCCTCGGGGGCAGCCGGATGAGCCGGGTGGCCGTGGTCACGGGCGCGACCGGCACCATCGGCTCAGCGGTGTGCCGGCGTCTCGGCGCCGCCGGCGACACGGTGATCGGCCTCGACAAGGTGGTCCACGCCGCAGACACGGCCGGCGTCACTGAGACCATCGCCTCCGACATCACCGACACCAAGTCGGTGGCCGCGGCCTTCGAGGCGATCCGCGACCGGCACGGACACCCCACGGTGCTCGTCAACAACGCCGGCATGACCGGGGCCGGGGGCGTGGAGGATGAGAGCCCCGAGACCTGGCGCCGCATCATCGACGTGAACCTCACCGGCGCCTACCTGTGCGCCCGAGAGGTGGTGGCGGGCATGAGGGCGGCCGGGGGAGGCAGGATCGTGAACATCGCCTCGGTGAACGCCCGCTTCGGCGGATCGCCGCTGTCGGGACCCGCATACGCGGCCAGCAAGGGCGGGCTCGTCACCCTCAGCCGCTTCCTGGCCCTGCACCACGCCGCCGACAACATCACCGTCAACGCGGTGGCCCCCGGACCCCACGACACGCCGATGTGGCACGCGCTCGACCCCGCATGGCGCGAGCGCATCCTGGCTACCGTCCCCGGCGACGCGCCGGGCGACCCCGACGATCTGGCGGCCGTGGTGGAGTTCCTGTGCGGGCCGCACGCCGGCTACATCACCGGCGCCACCATCGACGTGAACGGCGGCCAGTGGATGGGCTAGCCGCCGATGCCCGGGTGGGGAAGCGGTGCTGGTGCACGGCCGCGGAGCAGCCCGAGCTCTCTGGGTTGTCGACCCTCACAGATAGCGTGACCTCGTGCAGTCCGGACTCGTAGACCCCAAGCGTCGCTCGCTCGGAAGCAGTTTCCAAGTGGGCCCGCTGGCGATGGGCTGCTGGCGCTTTGTCGCCCGCCCCGACCGCGAGCTGCAGGCGCTGTTGGAGACCGGACTGGGGCTGGGCATGGACCTGGTCGACACCGCCGACATCTACGGGAACAGGTGGGGCGGTCAGTCCAACGGCGAGGCCGAGGAGAACCTGGGCCGGATCCTCGCCGACGCGCCGCATCTGCGCCACCAGATGGTGCTGGCCACCAAAGGGGGCATCGTCCCCGGGGTTCCGTACAACTCCGGCACCGAGGCGATCACCGCCGCTTGCGAGGCGTCGCTGCGTCGCCTGCGCACCGACGTCATCGATCTGTACCAGATCCACCGGCCCGACGTGCTCACCCACCCCGCGGAGCTGGCCGCCGCCCTCAGCACTCTGCGAGCGGCGGGCAAGATTCGCGAGGCGGGCGTGTCCAACTTCAGGCCGAGCCAGCACGAGGCCCTCGCCGCTCACCTGCCGTTCCCGCTGGCCAGCGCCCAGCCCCAGTACTCCGCCGCGCAGCTGGCACCCTTGCGTGACGGCACATTCGACCTGTGCATGCGCGACGGCGTGCTGCCGCTGGCCTGGAGTCCCCTGGGCGGTGGACGCCTGGCAGAGGGTTCCGGCGTGCGACCCGAGCTTCTGGCCGTGCTCGACCGCCTGGCCGAGCGTGAGGACGCAGACCGGGCCACGCTGGCAGTGGCGTTCGTGCTGGCCCATCCGTCCAGGCCGGTGGCGCTGCTGGGCACCCAGCGCCCCGAGCGGCTCTCCAGCCTGGCCGCCGCAGCCGGTGTGCATCTCGACCGCAGCGACGTGTACGACATCATCGAAGCCTCCGAGGACGCCCCGCTGCCGTGAGCGGAGCTCTGTGGTGAGCCCGGCGGACCGCAGCGACCTGAATGGGTCCCTCCGGTGCGAATGGGGTGACGACCAGTAGAGTTGCCCGACTGTAAGCGTTTTCAGAGGAGGGCGGGTGACAGGCATCTCGCCGGAACAGGCCGCTGGTGGACGGCGCGCCTCCACGCCGTGGTGGCACGGCGCCGTCGGCTACCAGGTATACGTGCGCTCCTTCGCCGACCACAGCGGCGACGGTATGGGGGATCTGCGCGGCGTCGCTGAGCGCCTCGACTACCTGAGTTGGCTCGGCGTCGATGCGGTCTGGCTCACGCCCTTCTATTCCACGCCAGGCCATGACCACGGCTACGACGTCAGCGACTACTGCTCGGTGTCTGCGCTCCACGGAACTCTGGACGACTTCGACCGGCTGGTCGAACGGGCCCACGACCTGGGTCTGCGGGTGATCATCGATGTCGTTCCCAATCACACGTCGATCGAGCACGAGTGGTTCAAGCGGGCCAGGCTCGGCCGCCACAGCCCGGACCGGAGCCGCTACCTGTGGGCCGACCCTGCCCCTGGCGGCGGTCCGCCCAACAACTGGCGCAGCCACTTCGGCGGGCCGGCCTGGACGCTGGATGAGGCGTCGGGCCAGTACTGGTGCCACCTCTTCCTTCCCGAACAGCCCGACCTCAACTGGCGCAACGAGGAGGTGAGAGACTCCTTCGACGCCATCCTGCGTTGGTGGCTCGACAGAGGCGTGGACGGATTCCGGGTGGACGTGGCCCACGCTCTGATAAAAGACCGCCAGTTGAGGGACAACCCCCAGATCCGGCCCATCGACGACAGCATGGACCCGTTCGAGGCGTTCGCTGCCTTCGACCACCGTCACGACCTCGACCAGCCCGAGACGCCTGAGGTGTTCCGCCGCTGGCACGGCATCTGCTCGCCTCGGGGGGCCATGTTGCTGGGCGAGGTGGACCTGTCGGTGCCTGAGCGTATGGCCCGCTACGTGGAGCCGAGCACGTTCGACAGCGCCTTCTTCCTGGCGCCGGTGTGGATGGGCTGGCAGCCGTCGGAGCTGTTGAGGATGTTGCGGTCGATGCACGACGCGGTGCCGCAGGGAATCTCATGGGTGCTCAGCAACCACGACCGGTCTCGGGCGCCCAGCCGCCTCGGCGGCGGCGAGGCCGGCGTCCGGCGGTCTCTGGCCGTCACCGCCCTGTTCATGGCGCTGGGGGGTATGCCCTTCCTCTATCAGGGCGAGGAACTGGGACTATGCGACGGCGTGCTGCGCAGCGGTCCGCACGATCCAGTGTCGGTCAGGAACTCGGGCGCGACAAGCGGTCGGGACGCGTGCCGTACGCCCATGCCCTGGAACAGCAGCGACCACAACGGCTTCTCCACGAGAGCGTCGTGGATCGACGCCGAACCCCGCCCGCCGGAGCAGACCGTCGCCGGCCAGCAGGCCGATCCCGATGCGCCGGTGCACCGCTACCGCAGCCTGCTGGCCGCGCGACGACGCCACCCCGACCTGTGGCAGGCGCCGGTGGAGTGGATCGAGACGCACGACCCGCGGGTGGCGGCCCTCCGGCGCGGCTCGACCGCGGTGGTCGCCAACCTGTCCGACCACCCAGCGAGCGTCCGTCTGCATTCGCCAGGATGGGAGCCGGTGTTCACCAGCAACGACGGCTGCTACCTCGACAGATCGGACGGGGAGAGCGTCTCGGTCCCCGCCGAGTCCACCGCTGTGCTAGTGAACGGACAGCAGTAGCCGACGGGAGCAGTGCAGCCGTGGGGGAGAGCCAGCCCACCATCAACGACATAGCCGTGGCGGCAGGTGTGTCGGTCGCCACTGTCAGCCGCGCCCTGCGCAACCTCCCCAACGTCGCGCCGGCGACCCGTTCGAGAGTGATCGAGGTCGCGGCCGAGTTCCAGTACGAGCTGCATCCTCAGGCCTCGCGCCTGGCATCCGGACGGACCTCGACGATCGGTGTGGTCGCGCCCCTGTTCGGTACCTGGTTCCCGTCACGGGCCCTGGGAGGCATCAACTCGGTGCTGGCCAAGGCCGGATACGACCTGCTCATCTCCATGATGACCGCTCCGGAGGACCGGCACCGGTTCCTGCGCGAAGCCCGGTCCTTCTGCAGGCGAGTCGACGGGATAGTCCTCATCGACACCTTCGCCAGCGCCGAGGGAGGCTCTGCCGACGTGTTCTTCAACCGCCCCGTCGTGGCCGTGGGCGAGCGCTTCGCTGGGGCCGGGTCGATCGCCATCGACAACCGGCGGGCGGCTCGGCGCGCCGTCGAGCACCTGATCGAACTGGGACACGAGCGGATCGGCCTCGTTACCGGACCGATAATCGCTGAGTTGCCGACGCCGGTCCCCGAACAGCGCCGCCTGGGCTACAAGGACGCCCTGCGAGACGCTGGCCTGAGGATCGATCCGAGCCTGGCCGTCGAAGGCGACGGGTTGGCCGCGGGGGGAGCACGGGCCCTGTCCAAGCTCATCGCCCGCTCCGACCCTCCCACCGCGGTGTTCTGCATGACGGACGAGATGGCGTTTGGCACCTTGGAGGCGGCCAGGAGCGCAGGCATGGCCGTGCCCGGCGATCTTTCCGTCATCGGCTTCGACGACCACGATCTGGCCGAAGCGCTGGGACTCACCACCATGCGCCAGTCCGTGGGCGAGATGGGGGTGCGAGCCGCTGAGCAAGTGCTGGCGCTGATCGACGGCCGCGAGCCCCCGAGCGACATCACCTGGGATGTTCCTTTGGTGGTACGCGCCACCACCGCCGCACCAGGCTGACCCTGCTTGACGCTGCATTGACACCACGCTACGGTGGGTAGTGTAAGCGCTTACATTCCGGGAGGGAACCTGATGAAAAAACACTCACGTCTATGGCTTCTGCTCGGAGCGTTGCTCGCGTTCGCCCTAGTTGCTGCGGCGTGCGGCGGTGACGACGAGCCAGTGGCTGCGCCGACTACCACGGCGGCACCGGCTACGACAGCAGCCGCCGACGGCGACTTGGCTGACGAGGGCGATGACATGGCCGACGATATGAGCCTGGCCGGCACCGTCGTCCAGATTCTCGGTCCCGAGACCGGCCCGGAGGGTGAGGCCTTCCTGCTGGCCTTCGCGCCCTTCGAGGAGCGCACCGGCATCGACGTGCAGTACACCGGCACACCCGACGCTGTCACCGAAATCAACCTGGCCGTCGAGGCCGGAAGTCCGCCCGATCTCACCATCATCCCCCAGCCGGGCCGCATCATCCAGTTCGGCGAGTCCGGAGACGCGGTGGCCATCCCGCAGTCGATCCTCGACAATCTCAGCGGCTCCTACGACCCGTTCTGGTTCGACCTCGCCACCACCGGCGGCCAAGTCTACGGAGTGCCCAACAAGGGCGACGTGAAGAGCCTCGTGTGGTACAGCCCGCAAGTCTTCGCCGACAACGGCTATCAGATCCCCCAGACCTGGGCCGAACTCGAGGCGCTGACTGAGCAGATCAAGGCCAACGGCCAGATCCCGTGGTGCATCGGGATCGAGTCAGGCGACGCCACCGGCTGGGTGTTCACCGACTGGATGGAGGACATGATGCTCCGCATCCACGGACCCGACGTCTGCGACCAGTGGGTGTCCAACGAGATGCCGTTCGACGATCCCCGCGTGATCGAGGTGGCGGAGTTCGTCGGCGACATCTGGTTCGCCGAGGGCAATGTCCTCGGCGGCCGCGACCTGATCGCCGCCACCGGCTTCAAGGAGGCCTCGCTGCCGCTCGCCGACGGCGACTGCGTGCTGCACCGCCAAGCCAACTTCGCGGGGGCCTTCTTCGGCGAGATCGACGCCACCCTCGGACCTGACGGCGACGTCAACGTCTTCTACCTGCCCACCATCACAGACGAGTTCGGGACCGTCGTGCTCGGCGCCGGCACCCACGCAGTGGCCTTCACCGACAAGCCCGAGACCCTGGCCGTGCTCGAATACATCGGCACCGCCGAGTACGCCAATACCCGCATCAAGACCGACAGGGGCGGATTCCTGTCGCCCAACCGCGACCACGACACCTCGCTGTATTCCTCCGACTTCGACCGCACCCTCGCCGAGATCCTCGTGAGCGCCGATCCGTTCCGCTTCGATGCGTCCGACCTCATGCCGGGCGAGGTTGGCGCGGGGGAGTTCTGGCGGTCGGGGACCGACTACGTGTCGGGAGCGAAGACGGCCGAGGAGTTCGCTCAGGACACCCAGAGTGCCTGGCCTTCCTGAGGGCGGTCGCTCCGCTATGCAACTGATCCCCTAGTGTGCGGGGCGCCACGGGCGCCCCGCACATGTTCTCTGGCACTACGGTCGGACTTCCCGCCGGCCCGAACACCCCGGGGCTGAGGCCTATGGACCAGTTCGTCACCATGATCGTCACGGTGGTGGTGTCGCTGGCCGCGGCCGGGGCTGTGTTCGTGGGAGCCAACCGCGCCGTGGACCAGTCCGTGGCGCGCTGGCCGGTGTTCACCGCGGTGGTCGGCAGCGTGGTGGGCGCGGTGGCGGGCGCGGCGCTGCAGCACAACGGATGGCTTCCCGCTGGCCCGGCTCTCGGCGGGCCCTTCAAGGCGGGGTGGCTGACAATCGTCGCCGTCGGGGGCGCGGGCGCGGCAGTCGGGACGTGTGCGGGCCGGGTCATGACCCCGACACAGGATCGGCGCAGCCTCTGGGAGGGCAAGCTCAGACCCTGGGTGTTCGTGGGGCCCGCACTGGCGTTCGTTGCCATCGGGCTGGTGATCCCCGGCCTGCGCACCATCTTCCTGTCATTCAAGAACGGCCCCAGGGGAAGGCAGGCCGGCTTCACGTTCGAGCACTACCAGGAGATCTTCACCAACGACGAGTACTTCACCGTCGAGGGGTGGTCGACGATATTCACCGGCCGGCTGTTCATCACGGGACTGGCCGCCGCGGTCGTGGCGGGGCTCGCCGCCTGGGCGAGTGCGGCCCGCATCGCCGGCGGAGCCAGACGGGCCGGAACCGCACGGCGCCTCATGCGAATCCTCGGCATCGCGGCCACCGTCCTCGCGGTGGCCCAGTGGCGGCGTTCGTCGAGTCGCTGGCGCGCGACCCCAACCGCTCGGTGATCATGGACGTGCTGACCGTCGTCGTGTCCAGCCGCCTGACCCTCTGGATCGTGCTGCTAGCCCAGATTGTTCAGTAGGCCGTTGCGGGGCGGCTGTGGGGGCTGGGTTGGGTGCGGGTGGTCGGTGGGCGTGTCGGGGCGCGATGTGACCGCTGGGGGTGCGGGTGTTGGGTTGGCCGGATGATGTGTGTGTGGCGGTGTCCGGTTCAGCGCCGGGGGGCGGCGCTCAGATGCGCAGCGGGATGGTGCGCACGGCCTCGAACGCGGCGATGAGTTGGGGGGTCCAGGGCCAGTCGCTGGAGAGTCTGGCGAAGCGTTGGCGGCCGGTGGTGACGATGTGTGCGGCCGTGTGCAGCAGGCAGTAGCGCAGCCGTTTGGGCTCGGCTTGGGCCCGGTCGCCCTCGAGGGCGAGCAGGCGGGTCCATGCCAGCAGGTCGCAGGCGGTCAGGGCGAGTTGCAGCCAGGCGGAGTTGATCGCGAACGAGTGCGACGGCAGCTTGGCCAGCCCGGTGGCCTTGTTGTCACATATTCGGCGCTCGGCGCGGCCGCGGCCGCGGTGGAGGGCTTCGAGGTAGGCGATGTCGGTGTCGGGCAGGTCGGTGACGAACACCTGCAGGCGGTGGCCGTCGGCGTCGGTGAAGGTGAGTTGCGCGCCGGGGTGGGGGGCCTCGCGCCGGGCGATCATGCGGCATCTGTCGGGCCAGCCCGACAGGTCGGCCTGTTCGGTGATCTCGGTGACCCCGGCGTGCTCGCGCGGCTCCGAGCCGTCGGCGGAGACCGCCGGCTGCCAGCGCCGCTCGGGCACTTCCACCAGGACTTTGGCGGTGTCGATGTCGAGCTTGTGGCCGATCACGAACCGCACGCCGCGGTCCCGGCACGCCTCGACGAAGCCGTGGGACCAGCCCGCGGAGTCGGTGCGGACGACCACCTCGACCTCGCGGGGGTCCACCGGCAGCTGCGCCAGGGCGTCGTCGAGGACCGCGATGTGGTCCGCGGCGGTGTCGGACCCGGCGTTGCCGGGCCGCAGCAGACCCGCCAGCGCCTCGCCGGTCGCGTCGAGGCAGGCCAACAGCGGATGGAACCCGTATCCGCCCTTGTAGTCGCCGGCCGCGCCCTGCTTGTCAGAATGGGAGCCGATGAGCGTGGCGTCTATGTCGATCACATAGAAACCCGGATCAGCGCCCGCGGCCCACGCCCCGCGGCGGGCCCGAGCCCGGGCGGCCTTGACCCGCCCCAAAGCGGCGCCGCCGACAGCGCCCAGCGCCCGCCACAGCGTCGGACGCGACGCCACCTCGCCGAACAGCAGCGGCTGATCCGCGAGCACCGCTATATCAGAGATCGTGTCGCCCCCGTCGGCGATCATCACCGCCGCGTCCACCAGCGCCTCGCCACGGTCACGACCCCCGCGGCGCTGCCTCGTCGGAGCCATCGCCTCAGACATCGCCTCGCCCAACCCGACCGCGTCCGCCAGATCAGCCAGCAGCCGCGCCCCGACATGACTGCCCAGACCACGGCCGCCGCCGGTGACCCCCAACCGCGGACGACAACGACTACGCTTCACCATGGAAGTGCCCTTCTCTGTGCGTGAGCCCGCACTGTTCACAAGCGCAAGTCTCCCGCACCAGAAAGGCATCTTCGCGGACACAGCAGCCTCAACCACAACCCACTACTGAACAGGGCGGGCTAACGGCGGCCGTATCGCTGCTGGCGTGGGCGCTGGCCCGAGCCCGGCGACGCGAGCTGGAACTCGACTGGGGCGCTCCGTCATCGTCGATGATGCTGGCCTTGGGGGCGATCCTGCTGGTGTTCGGAGCGCTGTCGACGCTTCACGCCGTCGTGTGGAACAACGTGTGGTGGGTCGTCACCGTCGCCGGTCTGTCCACCGTGCTGGGACTCCTGCTGGCCGTGCTCGCCGAGCGGACGCGGGGCGAGAGGCTGGCCAAGACGCTGATCTTCATGCCGATGGCCATCTCCATGGTCGGAGCGGCTGTGATCTGGGACTTCATGTACGAGGTCCAGGCCACCGGCAACCAGACCGGGCTGTTCAACGCCGTGCTCCAGGGCCTGGGCTTCTCCAGCCGAGGCTTTTTCATCAACGCGACGATGATCCCCTGGAACAACTTCTGGATCATGCTCATCATGGTGTGGATCCAGGCCGGGTTCGCCATGGTCGTGCTGTCCGCTGCGATCAGGGCGGTGCCAGGCGATCTGCTAGAGGCCGCGCGGGTCGACGGGGCCGGCGAAGCCCAGACCTTCTGGCGGATCGTGATGCCCCAGATCCGCCCCACGATCATCGTGGTGGTCACCACCCTGATCGTCATCGTCACCAAGGTCTTCGACCTCGTCAAGGCCAGCACCAACGGCGCCAATCGCACCAACGTCCTCGCCAACGAGATGTTTGAACAGCTGCGCGACCGGAACTTCACCTCCAGCAGCGCATTCGCGGTGGTCCTGCTCGCTCTGGTTCTGCCGGTGATGATCCTCAACATCCGCCGGCTGCAGAACGACCTCGCATGAACGCCCCGACGGTGGCCGGTGCCCCTGCGGGCCAAAGGATCCGTCAGCTGCTGGGCGCGGTGACCACCTGGGTGATGTGGCTGATCGTGGTGCTGTGGACGGTGCCCACGTTCGCGCTGTTCGTGTCGTCGTTCCGCAAGGTGGCCGACATCAACGAGTCGGGCTGGTGGACGGCCTGGAACGATCTCGACAACCTCACCCTGCAGAACTATCGCGATGTCTTCCGGGACACCGCCTGGCAGCCCTCCATGTGGGAGTTCGGGCTCAACTCGATGGCGATTGTGATTCCCGCCACGATCATCCCCATAGCATTGGCCGCCTTCGCAGCGTACGGGTTCTCCTGGATGGACTTCCGGGGCCGCAACTGGCTGTTCATCGCGCTGGTGTCGATGATCGCGCTGCCCAACCAGATGGCCTTCGTGCCGCTCCTGCAGCTGTTCAACAACGGCGCCCGGCTGACGCTCCCCGGCCCGGACTGGACCTTCGTGCTCGTCCCCGACTTCGGCCTAGGCAACACTGCTGCCGCGGTTTGGCTCACCCACACCGCGTTCGGCCTGCCGCTGGCGGTGCTGCTGCTGCACAACTTCATCAGCCAGTTGCCTCGGGAAGTTTTCGAGGCGGCCCGGATCGACGGTGCCAGCCATCTCAGGGTGTTCTGGAGCCTGGTGCTGCCCCTGGCCCGCCCTGCGCTGGCCGCGTTCGCCGTCTTCCAGTTCCTGTGGACTTGGAACGACTTCCTGATCGCCGCGGTGCTGCTCACCGACAACGAGCCCATGACCGTGGCGCTCGTGAACCTCGTTGGCCGGCGCGGCTCCAACTTCCAGCTGCGCTTCGCGTCTGCGTTCGTGATCATGGTGATACCGCTAATCGTCTTCTTCAGCCTCCAGAGGCACTTCGTGCGCGGGCTGCTGGCGGGGTCCGTCAAGGGATGAGCCAGCAGGGCTTCCGAGTGGGGCTCAGAGCACGTCGGCGAGGCGCACCGGCGCCCCTGTGCTGATGGCGCGATGCCCTGCCACCCCCATGGCCACCGACAGCAGCGCCGAGGTCAGGCTGGTTGAGGAACCTGACTGCATCACCCAGGCAGAACTTCTCGAGCTCGCCGTCCGGATTCACGCCGCAAAGACAAGGTACCTGATCGGGCTGACCGGCCCGCCCGGCTCGGGGAAGTCGAGCCTGGCCGCGCATCTGGCTCAGTTGCTGTGCCCCTCCCCAGCCGTCGTAGCGATGGACGGGTTCCACCTGGCGCAGGCAGTGATCGAACAGAAGGGACTAGGGGATCGCAAGGGCTCGCCCGAAACCTTCGACCCTTGGGGCTTCGTCAACCTAGTCACGCGGATAGCGAGACCGGCCGACGACGGCGTGGTGTATGCGCCAAGGTTCGATCGCAATATCGAAGCGCCAATCGCTGGAGCCGTGCCGGTCAGACCCGACGATGGATTGGTGATCGTCGAAGGGAACTATCTGTTGCTAGGCGACTCGCCATGGGCTCAGATACGGCCGGTACTCAATCTCTGTGCCTACTTGGAGATCGAAGACGCAACCCGAATTCGCCGTCTCGTCGAGCGGCACGTGCGCTACGGAAAGCCCCGGCTCGAGGCTGAACGCTTTGTCCTCAGCTCTGACGAGAAGAACGCACAGTTGATCAAGGCAACACGCCATCGTGCCGACTGCATCGTCCGAATGGATCCGTGAACATGCAATGGCAGCTGCCGGGCGGATGTGTTAGCCGCGGATGGCCAGGCCGGTCTCTAGGTCGAAGAAGTGGGCGTTTCCCATCGTGACGGCCACAACAGTCGTGTCGCCGGCGCGCACGGCCGTGGTGGGGTTGAACCGGGAGTGCACCCTCGTCGATGAGGTCTCGGCCGCGCTGATCTGCTCGTCGCTGAGCTCGAGAGCCTCCTTGGAGATGACCGGCTTGGCGTCCACGTCGAAGTAGGCGATGATCTCGAAGCCGAGCGCCTCGGTGTGCAGGACCGAAGCCCGGAGCCGCTGGTCGGCCGGATGGTCCGAGACGATGGAGGCGTCCTCGAAGTCCTTCGGCCGAAGACCCACGGCCACCTTCCTGTCGAGATAGCCCTCCAAGGCGGGCCTGCGCTGCAGAACCTCCGCGGGCACCGCCAGCGACTGGCTTCCGAGCGCCATCTGCAGACCCTGGTCGCTGCGGGTCAGCACTGCCTCCATGATGTTCATGGACGGAGATCCGATGAAGGCGGCCACGAAGATGTTGTCGGGCTCGTTGAACAGCGTCATCGGAGTGTCCACCTGCTGCAGCACTCCCTCGCTGATCACGGCCACCCGATCGGCCATGGTCATGGCCTCCACCTGGTCGTGGGTCACGTAGAAGGTGGTGACGCCCACCTCGCGCTGAAGGCCGGTGATCTCGGCGCGCATCTGCACCCGCAGCTTGGCGTCGAGATTCGACAGGGGCTCGTCCAGCAGGAAGACCCGGGGCCGTCGCACGATGGCGCGGCCCATGGCGACGCGCTGGCGCTGGCCCCCGGAGAGCTGAGCGGGGCGCTTGTCGAGCTGCGCCTCCAACTCGAGGATGCGGGCCGCCTCCAACACTCTGTCCTTGATCTCGCTCCGAGGCCGCCGAGCCCAGCTTCAGCGAGAAAGCAATATTGTCGAACACGCTCATGTGCGGGTACAGGGCGTAGTTCTGGAAGACCATGGCGATGTCGCGTTCCTTGGGCGGCAGGTCGTTCACCACCCGGTCGCCGATCATCAGCGTCCCCGAGGAGATGTCCTCGAGCCCTGCGATCATCCGCAGCGTGGTGGACTTGCCGCATCCCGACGGACCCACCATCACCAGGAACTCCGCCTCGTTGATCTCGAGGTTCAGATCGATGACAGCCTTGAACCCGTTGTCGTACTCCTTGTTCAGCTCCTGAAGAACGACATCGGCCACTGAACTCCCCCCGAACACTCGCAAACGGCTACAGCCGGCACCATAACAGCAACTCCGTTCGGCCATAGCTGAGTCGCACATCGACGCCGCGGCACGCCGTGGTAGCTTCAAGCCATGAGCGTTCCTGAGCACTTGCGCTACTCGACCGACCACGAGTGGGCTCTGGCAGAGGGCAACGTGGTTCGCATCGGCATCACCGACTACGCACAGGATGCCCTCGGCGACGTCGTCTACGTGGAGCTGCCCCAAGTGGGGGACCGCGTCGAGCAGGGCGAGCCGTTCGGCGAGGTCGAGTCGACCAAGTCGGTCTCGGAGCTGTTCGCCCCGGTGAGCGGAGTGGTGACCGAGGTCAACGACGAGTTGGCCGGTGCGCCGCAGAGGCTGAACGAGGACCCGTACGGCGACGGCTGGATCTGCAGCGTGACCTTCGATGACGCGGCCGAGCTCGGCGACCTGCTCGACGCCGACGGCTACAGGGACCTGATAGCGGGGTAGGGAAGTGGCGCCGACGCCGTGCCCGGAGTGCGGTCACAGCAACCGCCGCCGAGCAGACACGTGCGCGTCGTGCGGCTGCCGGCTGGGACTCGACGACGCCACCACTGAGCACCCGGTGGTGGAGCCCGACGCCTCGCCCGGCACGGTGCACGTGGACCGCTCGGCGTTCGGCCGCCACCAGGGCCTCTTCGTGGTCAACCACGGGCCCAAGGCGGGCGCCCGCTACGCGCTGGACTCCGACGTCGTTTCCTTGGGCCGCGACCCGCAGAGCGACATCTTTCTCGACGACATCACGGTGTCGCGCCGCCACGCCGAGGTCGCGCGGGACGGCGCCCGGTACTCGATCCGCGACACCGGCTCTCTCAACGGCACCTACGTCAACCGCCAACTCGTCGATCAGGGCGAGCTCAGCGAGGGAGACGAAGTCCAGGTCGGCAAGTTCAAACTCGTCTTCGTGCACGGGACATCCCCCCGGTGAGCCGCGCCTACCGATCCATCGGCGAGGTGCTCTCGCTCCTGGTGGAGGAGCATCCCGATCTGACGATCTCCAAGATCCGGTTCCTGGAGAGCCAGGGCCTGATCTCCCCGCAGCGCACTCCCTCGGGATACCGCAAGTTCTTCGACGCCGAGGTAGAACGGCTCAACTGGATTCTGATCCAGCAGCGCGACCACTTCCTTCCCCTCAAGGAGATAAAGCGCCGCCTCGCCTCCGGGGCCGCGGCGAGAGCGGCCCCTCGCGGCACCGTCGACGGACCCGAAGCCGCATCCGCGACACCCTCGCTGTTCACGGCCCGGCCGCGCGACGAGGACGAGGGAGACGGCGCTGACCCGACGGATGGGGAGGGGGAGACGGCAGCGGTGGAGGGCTCGGTCAACCTCACCGCGGCCGAGCTGGCCCGCGCCGTCGGCAATGACACCGAGCACATAATCGAACTGCAGCGGCTCGGCATAATCGCGCCGATCACGGCTGGATCCGACACCGGCGAGGGCGCGGTGTTCGACGACGATGCGGTGCTCGCGGCAAGGGCCGCCGCGGCTCTAGCCGAGCACGGCATACCGGCCCGCAACCTGAGAATGTTCAAGGTGGCCGCCGACCGCGAGGCCGGCGTCTACGAGCAGGTGCTGGGTTCGCTGATAGCTCGCGGCGACACCGACCGGCTCCGTTCGGAACTCAACCAGATCGTGGAGCTCACCGAGTCGCTGCGCCGGCTGCTGCTGCGGCGGATGCTCCGCTCGCACCTGGACTGAACACCGTGCCACCCGACGCGCGTGCGCCTGCCGAGCCGCGCGTGCTGCTAACCGCCGAGCAGATCGACGAGACGGTGGCCCGCCTAGCCGCGGAAATCTCGGCCCGCTACCGCGACGGCGTAGTGCTCATCGGCGTGTTGCGCGGCAGCGTGCCGTTCCTGGCCGACCTCGTGAGGGCCGTGACCGTACCCGTGTGCGTGGACTTCATGGCCATAACCCCCTACACACCCGGCTCCGGCCGGGTCCGCCTGCTGAAGGACCTCGACCTTGACATCGCCAGCCGTGACACCGTGATCGTCGAGGACATCGTCGACACCGGCCTGAGCACGGCCTTCCTGCGCTCAGAGTTGGAGCGCCGCGGGCCCCGGTCGGTGGCGGTGTGCACGCTGCTGGACCGCAGGATCCGGCGGGTGGTGCCCGTGGAGATCGACTTCGCCGGCATGGAGGTCTCCGACGCGTTCGTGATCGGCTTCGGTCTCGACCACGAGGGCCGCTACCGCAACCTGCGCCTCGTGGCCGCCGCCGACATGGAATTGCTCTCCTCCGACCCCGACGCATACGTTGCAACCCTCTACGGATCGACGAGAGCGAGGCCGTGGCCCGAGCGGCCCGTGAGCGCCGCGAACAAGAGCGGGAGGCCCAGAGGCCGAGCAGAGCGAGGCCGTGGCCCGAGCGGCCCGTGAGCGCCGCGAACAAGAGCGGGAGGCCCAGAGGCCGAGCAGAGCGAGGCCGTGGCCCGAGCGGCCCGTGAGCGCCGCGAACAAGAGCGGGAGGCCCAGAGGCCGAGCAGAGCGAGGCCGTGGCCCGAGCGGCCCGTGAGCGCCGCGAACAAGAGCGGGAGGCCCAGAGGCCGAGCAGAGCGAGGCCGTGGCCCGAGCGGCCCGTGAGCGCCGCGAACAAGAGCGGGAGGCCCAGAGGCCGAGCAGAGCGAGGCCGTGGCCCGAGCGGCCCGTGAGCGCCGCGAACAAGAGCGGGAGGCCCAGAGGCCGAGCTGAGCGAGGCCGTGGCCCGAGCGGCCCGTGAGCGCCGCGAACAAGAGCGGGAGGCCCAGCTAGGATGCCGTCGTGCAGCAGATGGAGCTAATCGGGGTGCGGGTGGAACTGCCGTCCAACTCGCCGATCGTGCTGCTGAGGGAGATGTCCGAGTCGGCTCGGCTGCTGCCGATCTTCATCGGAGCTCCCGAGGCCACCGCCATCGCCATCGCCCTCGACGGCGTCACGACTCCCCGGCCCATGACCCACGACCTGCTCCGCAACGTGCTCGATGAGCTCACGGCCGATGTGGAGCGAGTGGTGGTCACCGAATTGCGGGACAAGACGTTCTATGCGGAGCTGCACCTGCTGCGCGACGGTGGCCGCATCGTGCTGTCGAGCCGCCCCTCGGACGCCATCGCCCTCGCGGCCCGCACCGGCACGCCGATCTTCGCGGAGGAGGCGGTGATACAGGAGGCTGGCTACACCACCGACGGCGTCGCAGTGGCGGGACAGCAGCAGGCCGAAGAGGTCGTCGAGCAGTTCAAGGAGTTCATCGACTCCGTCTCGCCGGAGGATTTCGGCAGCTAGCAACGCTTCGGCGCGGCCCGCGCCGAGCACGTGGAGTCAGGTGCCTAAGGGCCGGTAGTTGACTCGCGCCCGTTCCGGCCTTAGAGTTTCCACAGGTGACAGCATCGTAATTCCGGAGCTGTCATTGTGATCGTCAAGGTGTGATGGTCACTGTGGTCGTCGTCCGCGACACCGCATCAGAAACCAGCAAGGAGCGGCTCATGGACACGGCACCCGCCCAGGGGTACAGCGCGAAGCTCACTGCCGACGTTGTCGGCATCACCTACCGCCAGCTCGACTACTGGGCCCGCACCGGGCTCGTGGTGCCCTCCCTGGCCAGGGCCACGGGCAGCGGAAGCCGCCGCCAGTACAGCTATGCCAACCTGCTGGAGCTCAAAGTCATCAAGCGGCTGCTCGACGCGGGGATCAAGCTGGAGAAGGTCCGATCGATCTTCGAGTACATGCGCAGCGAATTGCGAGAAGACATCTCCCGGGCCAACCTCGTGATCGATGGCTCGAACGTCGTGTGCGCCCGCAGCGACGCCGAGTTCATCGATGTGCTGCAGAGGGGCCAGGGGGTGCTCAACGTGCTGCCTCTGTCGAACGTGAAGCAGGAGGTAGACGCGGCCATCATCGAGTTCCGGCCCTCCGTGACCGACGCCGACGACGAAGATGCCGACGAGGCCGGCGAGGCTGGCGAAGGTTCCACCGACGAGTTCCGGACGGCGATCGGCGAGTCTTGATTTGACGACGTTCGCCCATCCCTCCGAGCAGGCCTTCGCCGGCCTGCTCGACTCCTATGGGATTCGCTGGGAGTACGAGCCGCGCATGTTCGTGCTCGAGCGAGACGCCAGCGGCAACACGGCGTGCGGATTCACCCCCGACTTCTACCTGCCCGACTTCGACACCTACGTAGAGCTCACCACGCTGCGGCAACGGCTGGTCAATCGCAAGAAGCAGAAGTTGAGGCTCCTGGCTGAGGTCTATCCGGAGGTTCGGGTGAAGCTCCTGAACCGCCGGGACATGGAGTGGATCGGCCGCAAGTACGGCCTCCCTGTCGCAGCCTGAGCCGGACCGGGCCGCCGTGACGACAGAGATGCGACGATCTCCGCTGCACGATGTGCATGTTCGGGCCGGGGCCAAGCTGGTGCCTTTCGGCGGCTGGGACATGCCGCTGCAGTACGAGACCGGCACGGTGGCTGAGCACATGGCCTGCCGCACGGGCGCGGCCGCCTTCGACGTGTCGCACCTGGGAACGGTGAGGGTGCAGGGTGCCGGCGCGCACCTCGCCCTGCAACGAACGCTGACCAACGACTTGGATCGGATCGGGATCGGATCGGCCCAGTACACCCATCTGCTCGACAGGGCCGATGCCTCGGTGCTCGACGACATCATCGTATGGTGGGTCGGCCCCGACCGCTTCGACGTGATGCCGAACGCCTCCAACACCGACCGGGTCGTCAGCGCCCTGCGGGAGGAGTCGGGCGACCTGGACGTAGCGGACGTCACCGCTGACCGGGCCGTGATCGCGGTCCAGGGTCCCGAGGCCCGGGCCCGGCTCGCGGCCGCGGGCGGCGAAGAGGTCGCCTCGGTGGGCCGGTTCGAGGTTGCGGCCTGCCGCTTCGGCGACATCCCGGTGACGGTGGCCGGCACCGGCTACACCGGCGAGGACGGCGTGGAGATGGCGGTCGGCGTCGACGACGCCCCGGCCGTCTGGGAGCGGCTGGTTGACGCAGGCGTCTCGCCGGCCGGCTTGGGGGCGCGCGACACCCTGCGCCTGGAGGCCGGGCTCCCCCTGCACGGTCACGAGCTGGGACCCGGAATCACGCCGCTACAAGCCGGGCTGGGCTGGGTCGTTCGTTGGGAGAAGGGCGACTTCAGGGGCCGGGCCGCGCTCGAGGCCGAGCGCGAGGCCGGGCCGTGGCGGCGATTGCGCGGTCTGCTGGCCGAGAAGGGGCGACCGCCTCGGGACGGCTGTACTGTCCGGCGGGGCGACACCGTCGTGGGCACGGTCACGAGCGGCAATTTCTCGCCGGTTCTGGGCCAGGGCATCGCCTTGGCGTTCCTGGCACCCGACATCGGCCTCGGCGACGCGCTAATCATCGACGTGCGCGGTCGGGATCTGCCGGCCGAGGTGGTCAAGCCGCCCTTCCACCGCTGACCGCAGCGCCGTTCGGGGAGTTCGGGGAGTTCAGGGCCGTTCCGGCAGGGGCGGCAGCACGTCCACTGCCTTCTGGCGTAGCCAGTGATCGGCCAGCACCAGCAAAGCCATGGCCTCCACCATGGGCACGGCGCGGGGCAGCACGCACGGGTCGTGGCGACCCCGGGCCGCGAGGGTCGCGGCCTCACCCTCCCGGGTGACGGTTTGCTGCTCTGAGGCAATCGTGGAGGTGGGCTTGAACGCCACCCGCACCACGATGTCCTCTCCGTTGGAAATGCCGCCCTGCACACCCCCGGAGCGGTTGGACGCGGTGCGGATGCCGTCGGCCTCGTCGGGCCTGAACGGATCGTTGTGGGCCAGGCCGGTGAGGCGGGTGCCACAGAAGCCGCTGCCGATCTCGAAGCCCTTGGCCGCGGGCAAAGACAGCATGGCGCCGGCCAAGGCCGCTTCGAGCTTGTCGAACACCGGCTCTCCAAGTCCGGCGGGCACGCCCCGGCAGACGCATTCCACCACGCCGCCCAGGGAGTCGCCGTCGCGTCGGGCCGCCTCGATGGCCTCGACCATCAGGGCCGCCGCGGCCGGGTCGGGGCAGCGGGTGGGTCCGGCCTCCACATCCTCACGCGTGACCGCGGCCGGACCGGCGGCGGCTTCGATGTCGCGCACCGACTGCACCCACCCCAGCACCTCGACGCTGGCCGCGGCGTTCAGCAGCTTGCGGGCGACCGCGGCAGCGGCAACCCGCCCGACGGTCTCGCGCGCCGACGCCCGGCCCCCGCCGGTCCAGTCGCGGAAGCCGTACTTGGCGTCGTAGGTGTAATCTGCGTGGGAGGGCCGGTAGACGTCGCGCAGGTGCTCGTAGGCCTCCGGGCGGGCGTCGGCGTTGCGCACCAGGATCGCGATGGGGGTGCCGGTGGTGTAACCGCCGAAGGTGCCCGACAGGATCTCGGCGGTGTCGGACTCGGCGCGCTGGGTGACGAGCCGGCTCTGGCCCGGGCGCCGGCGGTCCAGGTCGGTCTGCACCTCAGAGGGATCGAGAGCCAGCCTGGGCGGGCAGCCGTCGATCACCACGCCCACCGCGCCGCCGTGCGACTCGCCGAAGGTGGTGACCCGAAAAAGGGTGCCGAACGTGCTGGCCATGCATCCCAGCATACGGACCGCCCTCTTCGCATCGATCCCGGACCCGGCCGGCGGGTCCTGTCACGGGCGCAGCCTGACGCCGCGAGCGTCGCCATTCCTTGCCCCGTGCCACCCCCCGGCCTGGCGCTGCCGCTTCAAACGGCTGCACCGGTAGCACTGTGCCAGCCAGGCAGTACCGACACCGCTGAAGGCTCTGCTAAGAGGCCGCGCAAATAGGCGACCGAACCGGCACGAGATGCTTGAAATCTAAGGGCATCCCGACATTGAACTTCACCTATTTGCGCGCGCTCTAAACGTGAATCCACCGATGGGTTTGCGGTCTCTCACCAAATCTGCACGGGTTGTAGTCGTATATGACGTGTTTCTCTACAGATTTCGGGACGTTCTTGAAGATGGGGCCTTTGACCGGGCTGCGGAGTGTTGCTTCACAGCAAATGCCTCCTCACATGGCCAGAATCTCCGCCATCCACAACGGCATTCTCCCATGTCAGGAGGCCTTTCTGGTGGACGCGCAAACACCCACAGGCCCCACCCGCCGGTGGATTCAGGCTAAAGCTCTAGGAGGGCTTGCTCTACTACTTCCGGTAGAGCGGGGTGGATGTAGTACTGGTGGCGGGCCATCTGGTCGACAGTCAGGTCGAAGTGCATTCCTTGGATGAGCTGCTGGATCAACGTGGACGCCTGGGGGCCGATGATGTGCGCGCCGAGCAGGCGGCGGTCCTCCGCGTGGGCGATCACCTTCACCGCGCTGCCGGTGTCCTCCATGGCCCAGCCGTAGGCGGCCGAGATGAAGGGCTGCACGTGGCTGCGGTAGGGAATCTGCTGCTGGCGGCACTCCCGCTCGGTCAGCCCGACGCTGGCCACCTGGGGATGGCCGAACACGGCGTGCGGCACGAAGCGGTGATCGACGCGAGCCGGATCGTCGGGATGGGAGAGGTTGTGGCGCACCACCCGGGCCTCATGGTTGGCCACATGCTTGAGCTGAACCGGATTGGCTACGTCGCCCAGCGCCCACACGCCCTCAGCGCTCGTACGGAGCTGGTCGTCGGTGACCACATAGCCGGCGGTGTTGGTGGAAATGCCTCCGGCGGCCACATCCAGCCGGTCGCCGTTGGGTATCCGTCCCGTGGCCACCAGCAACTCGTCGGCCCGCAGCTCGCGGCGACCGCCCGCTTCGTCCTCCGTGTCCAGCACCACCTCAGCACCGTCCCGACGGGCGGCCAGCAACCGCGTGTTGAACCGAACGTCGAAGCGTCGGCTGTAGGCCTTGTTGAAGCGCTCGCGGATCTCGTCGTCCTCCCGGCGCAGGAAGGTGTCGCCCCGTAGCACGAACGTCACCTGTGAGCCGAAGGCGCCCATGACCGAGCCCAGTTCGGCCGCGATGTAGCCCCCGCCGAACACCAGCAGCCGCTCAGGGAAGGCATCGAGACGCATGATTGTGTCGGAGGTGTGGTACCCGCAGTCAGCCAAGCCGGGAACGTCGGGTACGGCCGGCCGGGCCCCAGCTGCGATCACGACCCGATCCGCGGTGATCCTCTCGTCTCCCACCGCCACTTCCCGAGGCCCGACGAAGCGAGCACTGTCGGTGTAGACGGTGACGTTGGTCAGACCCTGCCGATACTCGCGCCCGCTGTCCGCGATCGGGTCGATCCGACCGAAGATCCGGTCGCGCACGCCGGGCCAATCCACACCATCGAAGCTGGTGTGGACGCCGAGACGCCCGGAGTCTGCGGCCAGTTCGGCCACGTCGGCGGCGTACACGAACATCTTGGATGGGATGCATCCGACGTTCAGGCAGGTGCCTCCGAACAAGCCGTGCTCGGCGATGGCAATGTCCCAGTCGTCGTGCTCGGGCCCTATGACCGAGTTGCCCGAGCCCGCGCCGATGGTCAGCAGGTCAAAGTGCCGCATCGAGCGCGGCACCCTACCGGCTACGTCCTCGGGAATTGGCAGCGTTTTGCACGGATGGCGTGAATTGTGCTGCCAGTTCGCGGTAGCAGGATCGCGACCTCCGAGATTGGCAGCGTTTTGCACGGATGGCGTGCATTGTGCTGCCAGTTCGCTGCGCAGGACCGGCGGTCAGGTGCCGGTGAAGTTGGGTGTCCGCTTCTCGGCGAAGGCTCGCGGGCCCTCTTTGGCGTCGTTGGAGCGAAAGACCGCCTGCCCGTAGTCCCACTCGTGGCGAAGCGCGTCGTCGAGTTCCATGCCGTCGCACTCGTGCAGGGTTCTGGTGATGGCCGCGGAGGCCAGAGGACCGTTGGCCGCCACCACCCCAGCGATCTCAAGCGCCTTGTCCAGGGCCTGGCCGTCGGGGACCACATGGCCGATCAAGCCGATCTCGAGGGCTTCGGGCGCGCTGATGTGCTTGCCGGTGAGCAGGATCTCGGCCGCGTGGGTGTAGGGGATCTGGCGGGGCAGGCGCACCGCCGATCCCGCCATCGGATACAGCGACCAACGAGCCTCGCTCACCCCGAATCGGGCCGACTCGCCGGCCACCCTGATCTCCATGGCCTGCAGGATCTCGGTGCCGCCGGCGATGGCCACGCCTTCCACCGCGGCCACGATCGGCTTGGTCGGGCGGTAGTGGCGGAACAGTGCCTTGTACACGATGTCGGGATCCTCCGCCATGCGGGCCCTGGTGTCGAGCGGATCGCTGTCGGCGGTGTCGCCGGCCATGGCCCGCAGGTCCGCGCCCGAGCAGAAGTTGCCTCCCGCCCCGGTCACCACGATGCAGCGCACGTCGGGGTCGTTGGAGGCCTCCTCGTAGGCGTCGTACATGCGGATGAGCATCGGACCGCTGATGGCGTTCATGCGCGCCGGCCGGTTCATGGTGACGATCATCACGTGACCGTCGCGTTCGACTAGGGCGTCGGACATGGTCGGCTCCTTCTGTGAGAATCTAGGTGCGGTTATTGTGCCTACACGGCACACAAGTCACCCGAGATCCGCTGCGGAGAGCCGGAGGCCGGGCGGTCAGCCCTCGAGGAGCCTATGAGTCCGCTCGGATAGGTGTCTCCGCCGCGCATTGCAGCGTCTCGCTTCCCGCTCTTGTTCGCTGCGCTCACGGGCCGCTCGGGCCACGGCCTCACTCAGCGGCATGCAACGATTCTCATGAACTGGGGTCCGTCCGCTCGGCCTCTAGCCAAAATCCTCGATCGGCGGGCAGGCGCACATGATGTTGCGGTCGCCGTAGGCCCCGTCGATTCGGCCAACCGGAGACCAGTACTTGTTGGCCCGGTGCCAGGCCCCCGGGTAGGCGGCCTCAGTGCGGGTGTAGGGATGCGTCCAGTCGTCGGCGGTCACGTCCTCGCAGGTGTGAGGGGCGTTCACCAGCGGGTTGTCGTCCGCGGGCCACTCGCCCCGGCCCACCCGCTGCGCCTCCTGGGCGATGGCCAGCATGGCGTCGCAGAATCGGTCCAACTCGGCTTTGCCCTCCGACTCGGTCGGCTCGATCATCAGCGTGCCCGCCACCGGGAAGCTCATGGTGGGGGCGTGGAAGCCGTAGTCGATCAGCCGTTTGGCGATGTCATCGACGGTTATCCCGCACGTGTCCCGCAGCACGCGGGTGTCGATGATGCACTCATGGGCCACGAACCCCTCCGAGCCGCTGTACAGGATCGGGTAGGCCTCGCTGAGCCGGGCCGCGACGTAGTTGGCGTTGAGGATGGCCACCTCGGTGGCCCGCCGCAGGCCCTCGGCCCCCATCATGTGGATGTACATCCACGGAATGGCCAGGATCCCCGCCGAGCCCCAAGGCGCGGCCGCTACCGGCCCCGGCCCGGTGGGCGGTCCCGCCACCGGGGCGAGCGGGTGGTTGGGCATGAACGGGATCAGGTGCTCGGCCACGCCTATCGGGCCGACCCCGGGCCCGCCGCCGCCGTGGGGGATGCAGAATGTCTTGTGCAGGTTGATGTGGCCGACGTCGGCGCCGAACCGGCCCGGCCGGGCCAGGCCCACCATGGCGTTGAGGTTGGCGCCGTCGAGGTAGACCTGCCCGCCATGCTCGTGGACGACGTCGCAGATGTGGCGCACCGCGGTCTCGAACACGCCGTGGGTGGACGGGTAGGTGATCATGAGAGCGGCCAGGGTGTCGCTGTGATCGACGGCCTTGCGCTTGAGGTCGTCCACATCGACATTGCCCATGTCGTCGCAGTCCACGACCACCACCCGCATCCCGGCCATGACCGCGCTGGCAGCGTTGGTGCCGTGGGCGGACGACGGGATCAGGCACACGTCGCGGCCGGTGTCGTCGCGGCTTCGATGGTGGGCCCGGATAGCCAGCAGGCCGGCCAGCTCGCCCTGCGCCCCGCTGTTGGGCTGAAGCGACACCGCGGCGTAGCCGGTGATCTCGGCCAGCCAGTGCTCGAGCTGGTCGATCAGACGCTGATAGCCGACGGTCTGGTCCAACGGGGCGAAGGGGTGGATGTTGGCCAGCTCCGGCCAACTCACCGGCTCCATCTCGGTGGCTGCGTTGAGCTTCATCGTGCACGAGCCGAGCGGGATCATCGACCGATCGAGGGCGATGTCGCGGTTCACCAGGCGGCGCATGTAGCGCACCAGCTCGGTCTCGCTGCGGAAGGCTGAGAAGATCGGGTGTGTCAGCGGGGGAGTGGTGCGGCGATAGTCGGCGGGCCGGGGGTCGTCCACTATGCGGTCCAGGATGCGGAAGTCGGCCCTGTAGCCGAACGCTCTCCACACCGCCTTGAGGTCGGCGGCGGCTGTGGTCTCGTCGACGGTGGCCGCAACGGTGTCGGCGTCGACCCGGCGCAGGTTCACACCGGCGGCCAGGGCCACCGCGATCACCTTGTCGGCCCGGCCCGGCATGCGGGCGCACACCGTGTCGAAGAACTCGTCGTGGACGATCTCGATGCCGTTCTCCCGCAGTCCCTCGGCCAGGATGGCCGCCACGCGGTTGACTCGCAGAGCGATCCTGGACAGTCCCTCAGGCCCGTGATGGATGGCGTACATCGACGCCATCACGGCCAGCAGCACCTGCGACGTGCAGATGTTGGACGTGGCCTTCTCGCGGCGGATGTGCTGCTCGCGTGTCTGCAGGGCCAGTCGCAGCGCCTGACGGCCCGCGGCGTCCTTGGACACCCCGACCAGGCGGCCGGGCAACGACCGCTGGTACTCCTCGCGCACCGCGATGTAGGCGGCGTGGGGGCCTCCGAAGCTCATCGGCACACCGAAACGCTGGGTGGAGCCGACCACGACATCGGCGCCCATCTCTCCCGGCGGGGTGAGCACGCACAATGCCAGCGGGTCGGCGGCCACCGAGACAAGGGTGCCCGCGGAATGGGCCCGCTCGATGATGACCCTCAGATCGGGGATCGCTCCGGTGGTGCCCGGATACTGCACCAGCAGCCCGTAGGCGCCGTCGAGGTCCGCAGTGGCCGGGTCGCAGACGACGACTTCGAGGCCGATCGGCTCGGCCCGGGCCTCCACTACTGCGATGGTCTGGGGGTGGCAGGCCTCGTCCACGGCGAACCGGTCCCCGGCGCGGCCCCGGCCGACCCGGTGGAGCAGGGTCATGGCCTCGGCGGCGGCCGTGGCCTCGTCCAGCAACGACGCGTTGGCGAGGTCCATGGCGCTCAGCTCGCTGACCATGGTCTGGAAGTTGAGCAGCGCCTCCAAGCGGCCCTGCGAGATCTCCGGCTGGTACGGGGTGTACGCCGTGTACCAGCCCGGATTCTCGAACACGTTGCGGCGTATGACCGCCGGCGTGATGGTGTGGTGGTAGCCCATGCCGATCATCGACACGACGAGGCGGTTGGAGCGGGCAATCTCCCGCAGCTCGTCGTAGTCGGTCTGGCGGGGTCCGAGCTTCGGCAACTCCATCGGCTCGCGCTGTCGGACGTCGTGGGGGACGGTGCGGTCGATCAGCTCGTCGAGGTCGGCCGCCCCGACGGCCGCGAGCATCTCGGTGACTTCTGCGGAGGTCGGACCGATGTGGCGGCTCTGGAAGGCTCGCCGGTCGCGGAGATCGTCGAACCTGAGCCTGGTTCGTTTGGTGTCTGACATCGAGGTTGGAATCTACCCGCAGCGCTCGTCCGTCAGTTAGCCGGGCACTCGGCTACCCCTGCGACGGAAATCTTCGCGAGAAGTTGTCGCTCAGACGAACAATCGCGAGGATTCTGCCGGGTTGTGAGCCAACAGGGCTAGGAGCGAGCGCGAGCAGGTCGCGAGCGCCTCACGGTGCGCCGTTGTGTTGCCCGATCTTATTCGCTGCGCTCACGGGCCGCTCGGGCCACGGCCTCGCTGAACGCCTTGCGACGCCGCCTATTGATTCTCGCCTATTGATTCTCGCCTATTCGCTCGGCCTCTACGCGAAGAGATCGCCCCGGTCGGCGAGGCCCAGCTTCGGGAAGGGGCCGAAGAAGCCGTGCTCGTAGAGGCCGTAGCCCTCCTGGGGGCCGCGGACGGGGTCGTCGTAGGTGAAGCGGGCCACCGAGTCCACCACCCCGTACTGGCCCAGCCCCCGTATCTCGCCCACCTTGTAGGCCCGGGCCTGCTCGACCAGCTCTTCGCCCTGCCACATGCCGTGGCGCCAGTCGGGCTCGACGCCGTAGCCCGCGCCGATGGAGATGAAGTTGGTGGCCAGCGGCTCGACGTGGACCGTGATGAGCCCGCCCGGGGCATCCGGGAAGCTGATGTGGGACCCGGCCAGAAGGCGGGTGCCGCTGATCGCGTCGTGGGACCATTCGGGGCGCCCGAGAGCGTCGCGGGGCCGGTCGGGGTCGGTCCAGACTCGCATGCCGGTCTGCATGGTCCTGTTGCCGTCGGGCTCCTCGTGGCACAGGTAGATGACCCAGTGGTCTCCGTAGTCGGCGGGCATGTAGTTCCACATGCCGGCCAGCGTCGGGATGGTCTGGCGGATGCCGTCGGGCTGCTTCTCGCCCACGGGGCGCACGCCCCACGACCGGTCGCGGGCCCCGCCGCAGCGGTCACCGGTGACGGCGATGTCGGTCCCGTCCACGGTGAGGGTGCCCTCCCAACGGCCGAGTTGGGCGAACCGCTGCGTGTTAAACATCAGGGTGCCCCGGGCCCGCAGATACTGGCGGGGCTCCTCGAAGGGGTCGATGGGGGAGGTCCAGGTGACGTCCATGGCCAGCTGCGAGTCGGCGGGCCGGTCGAGCTCGACGATCACCCGCAGCTTGCGCAGCGGCTCGATCACCTCGATGCGCACCGGCCCGACCGAGATGTCGGCCCGGTCGGTGAGGGGCTTGCTGGCCCGCACAACGTAGTGGTCGTCGCCACGGGTGACGGCGCAGTAGGCGTCGGTGGTGCCCAGGTTCGGGTACTGGCCCAACCCGAAGATGGCGAAGTAGTCGCCGCTGGACGGGTGCAGGTTGAAGTAGTAGCGGTCGTAGAAGTTGCGGTCCGAGGTGGCCGGATGGCGCACGTACTCGGAGGTCTGATGGACCGGGAAATCGTCCCAGGCCGAGATGGATCGATAAGAACTCATGGACAGCCACGCTAGCGGCGCGCTCCGCCGGGCGACTGCGGTGCTAGCCGCCGCCGGTTCTCGTGATGGTCACGGTGTGGGTGTCGCCGTCATCGGCGATCACGGTGATCGTGTAGCCGCGCACGGTGACGCTCTGCCCCACCGACAGGATCGGGTAGTCGTCTATCTGCCCGTCGCCGGTGTCGCGGGCTACCTTGACCGGCAGCTGACCGGACCCGAGAGCGGCATCGACTGTGTACACGAGCACGCCATCGGTCGCCAGCTCGACGTCCAGGCCAGTGGCTCGTCTGCTCTCGATGACGATCACTTCGATGTCCGACAGAGGCACCGCGGCCATGGCGATCCCGGCACCCGGATAGGCAATGGGACCGAGGATGACGGTGGCGTCGTTTGTGGTGACGCAGCGTACTTGTTCAGCGTCGAGCCAGCCGAGCTGCCAGCGGCTCCACGCCAGCATCTCCCAAGCAAAGTCAGCGCTCTCTGAGACGTCGGGGAAGTAGGTCCTAAGGCCCATGAGACCAAACCAGACGGCACCCCGAGGTTCCTCGGGCAGTTCGTGACGGCCGCTGTCGAAGGGGTACATGTCCAGCAGCCCAAGACCGTGTACCAGTTCATGAACCGCGCCACCCCAGCGGGCGGGCTCTCTCGGCTCGTCGAATGGCCGGACGTTGGCACGCGCCGTGACGATGGTTCCCTCGTCTGTACGAACCATGCCGCCACGGGCCGCGCCGCCGAAGTTGGCGAAACTGAAGTTTGAACTGGGCATGACGACTATCGCAACCGATATGTCCGTGAAGTCGAACTCGGAGTCCGCTAGGCGCACGGTCGCTTCATTGAACTCCACACCCCCCAGCTCCCCGTTCTCAGATAGGTAGCGGGCGTGGCCTTGTTCGATTCGCAGCCACCGGTGTAGAGCCACCAACTCTAAGTCAAGCTTACCGTAACTGAACTCTCTGAGGTAATATTCTGCGTCGGCAAAGCCCAACTCAAACTCGTGCTGAGTGGAATGGCGAGCTGCCGCGTCGGGGAAGTCCACGAACAGCACCGCCGCCCGCAGGGTGCCGAGGGAGGCGGGCGACCACTCCGGCAGCGGGAATCCCGCCGTCAAAGTCTCCGAGACGCCGTGCGGGCGACACGCAGTGGGATCCGGCTGACCAGGTGATTCCCCGACAGTGATAACGGGATCAGTCAAGACCCCGTCGCCGGCATCGGGATCATCGCTGCCGGGATCATCAACCACCGCAGCCTGCCCCTCAACATCACCGCTGCCGGGAACACCGGTACCGGGATCATCAACCACCGCAGCCTGCCCCTCAGCATCACCGCTGCCGGGAACACCGGTACCGGGATCATCAACCACCGCAGCCTGCCCCTCAGCATCACCGCTGCCGGGAACACCGGTACCGGGATCATCAACCACCGCAGCCTGCCCCTCAGCATCACCGCTGCCGGGAACACCGCTGCCGGGAACATCAACCACCGCAGCCTGCCCCTCAGCATCACCGCTGCCGGGAACATCAACCACCGTGGCCTGGCGGTCGGGGATCGTTGATGTCTCGGGTTCAGCAATCGGCTGCGCGCTCTCGGTCTCGCCCGCTTGACCGCAAGCCGCGGCAACTACGGCGACGACTACTAGAAGCGTCCGCACACCGCCGCATCGGCGACCTGGCTGGCGCGCGGGCCGGACGGGCCGTACATGAACCGAGCGTGTTGTTTCGCAGCATTCGAAGCCCAACCGTAGCCCAAGCCGCCCGGCGCGCTTCCGCGTGGCCGACCGCACGGGTCTCCGAAGAAGCCGTGTTCGTTCGGATACTGGCCCAGCCCGAAGATGGCGAAGTACTCGCCGCTGGACGGGTGCAGGTTGAAGTAGTAGCGGTCGTAGCAGTTGCGGTCCGAGGGGGCCGGATGGCGCACGTACTCGCGGGAGTCTGGTCGACAATGTCTTGAACTGACTCGCCCAACTGATGGCCCCAACAGACGATCGTCTGGTCACCGCGAAGCCCGAAGGCGTGGCTGAAGCCGGTGCTCAGGGCCTCGAACCGACCCTCGGGGACCGTCTCGACCTCGGTGTTGGCACCCCGGCAGGCGACCGTCTCGTGGAGTCGCCGTGCGCATGAGCGCGACCCGCCACTCGATACGTCCCTGAAGCGCTCCTCCGGCACGACGGCCCCGAAGTGACTTCTACCCCAGCAGACGACGCTGTCGTCCGTGCTTACCGCGCAAGTGTGGCGCTCTCCGACGGACACCGCTTTGAACTTTCCGGGCGCGGGGTAGGCCTGCCCAGTGTCGTTGTGTCCCCAGCACGCGATCCTGGAGTCGGTGAGCAGCCCGCAGGTGTGGGGCCACCCGCGCTCACAGACGTGAACTGCCCTCCTGGGGCTCGGGAGCGGCCGTCGGCGGTGTCGCCCCAACAGACCGCAGTCCCGTCCAGGCGCACGCCACAGGTGTGGGTGCCGCCGGCAGTGACGGCCATGAACTGTCCGCGGGGCGGGTCGATCCGCCCGGAGCCTTTGTTGCCCCAGCAGGCGATCGTCTGGTTCTCGTGGAGCCCGCAGGTGTGCTCGCCGCCGGCGCTGACCGAGCGGAAACGCCCGCCGGGTGCGCTGGATTGACCGTCGAAGTTGTTCCCGAAGCACCCAGCCGTCGAGTCGTCTCTCAGCCCGCAGACGTGCGAGCCCCCCGCGGTCAGGGCAGCCAGGCCACCCTCGGGCAGCTCCTCATCTTCCACTCCGGCGCCCCAGCGAGTGAGGCCGCTGTCTCCGGATGCGCACGAGAATCCGAATCCGGTGGTCACAGCATCGAACTGCCCGTCGGGAGCGTCGGACTGGCCGTCATGGTTGGCGCCCCAGCAGGTGATCGTTCCGTCGGTGCGCAACCCGCAGGAGTGGCTGAAGCCGGCGCTCACCGACTGGAACTCTTCGCCGGCGGTCTCGGACGGCCTGTCGTAGGCGTTGCCCCAGCACACCGCCGACCCGTCCGTGCGAATCGCGCAGGAGAATTCGCCGCCGGCGCTTACCGCTAGGAACTCTCCCTCGGGGGCGTCGGACTGGCCGTAGTGGTTGGCGCCCCCAGCAGCTGACGGTGCGGTCCGCGCGCAGCCCGCAGGTGTGGCCGTAGCCAGCGTCGACGGCGGTGAACCGCACTGACGCGGGCAACTCGATGAGGTCCAGGGCTCGGGCCAGGAAGGTGGCCACTGGGGCTCGGGTGACGGAGTTGGCGGGGCAGTATCGCAGCGGGTCGCGGCTGCAGCCCCCGGTGATGCCCGCGGCGGCCAGAGCATCGATGTTGGCGGCGTGACTGCCGCCGCTGACATCGGTGAACCCCGCGGAGGCGGCCGGCTCGAGATCGAACGCCCGCCCGAGGAACGTCGCCATCTGAGCCCGGGTGACGTCCCCCTCGGGACAGAATCGCGCCGGCTCGGTGGCGCAGCCCACCGTCACTCTCAGCGCGAAGAGCCGTTCGACGAACGGCGCCCACCACAGCTCAGCATCCACATCCTCGAAGCGTGAGACGTCCAATGGCACGGGACCCGAGGGGTCCGTGCCGTCGAGCACCCGGACCAGCCACACCGCCATCTCCCAACGCTTGAGCGGTTCACTGGGACAGATCAGCCCTTCTCCACACTCGATTCCGGCGAGCACGCCCAGAGAAGCCAGCGCATCCAGCGCCGGCTCATGCACGCTGCCGTCGTCGTCCCTGAAATAGCCGTCGGTGCCGTCATCGGCGACAGCGGGCCCCGGTTCAGCACCCAGGGACGCACCCAAGGCAGCCAACGCGACGCCAGCCCACAAGAGCACGCGACCGGGAAGGCCTCTTCTCATCTCCTACCATGACGCACGACACTGCCCCTTTGTTGCACGACAACTCCGAGATAGCCTGGATTTCGTCGGTACCCTTGCCGGCGATGAGCAAGGCCCGGGTGCCCGCGGTGGAGGGGTTGTTCACCCTCGATGACGGCGGACCGCGGCTCATTGGCGGGCGGGTGCCGGGGACCGAGTCGTACTTCTTCCCGAAGCATCTCGGCGGGGCCGATCCCCGAGTCGGCCCGGTCGAACTCGAGGAGGTCCTGCTGAGCCGCCGGGGCCGGGTGTGGTCCTACACCACCAGCCACTACCCGCCGCCGCCGCCGTTCGTGGTGGCCTCCGAGCCGTACCAGCCCATCACCATCGCGGCGGTGGAGTTGGCGGCCGAGAAGATGGTGGTGCTGGGCCAGTGCACACCGGGGATCGGACCTGAGGATCTGGAAGTGGGCATGGAGATGGAGTTGGCCGTCGACACCCTCTACCGCGACGGCGACTGCGACTATCTGGTGTGGAAGTGGCGCCCGGTCGCAGCCGGGACCGAGGGCTGAGCCATGGACGAGATCGCAGTCCTAGGCGTAGGGATGCACCCCTGGGGTAAGTGGGGCCGCAACTTCACCGAGTACGGAGTAGCCGCAGCCCTCGACGCCCTGACCGACGCGGGCGTCGACTACGCCGCTGTCGGCTTCGTGTCGGGTGCGGTGACGGTGCGCTGCGGCTATCCGGGCTACGTGGCCGGCTCGACCTTCGCCCGGGCGCTCGGGTTTACCGGCGCTCAGCTGGCCAGCAGCTACTCGGCGTGCGCCTCGGGAGCAACCGCGCTGCAGGTGGCCCGGGGCCAGATCCTGTCGGGCGCCTGCGATGTGGCGCTGGTGGTGGGGGCCGACACCACCCCCAAGGGCTTCCTCGCCCCCAACGCCGGCGACCGCCCCGACGACATCGACTGGCTGCGCTTCCACCTCGTGGGCGCCACCAACCCTGTCTACTTCGGGTTGCACGCCCGGCGCCGGATGGACCTCTACGGGGCCACCACCGACGACTTCGCCATGGTGAAGGTAAAGAACTCCCGCCACGGCTCGCACAACCCCAAGGCCCGCTTTACCAAGGAGTACGGCCTCGACGACGTACGCAACTCACCGGTGGTGTCCGACCCGCTGCGCCTGCTCGACATCTGCGCCACCTCCGACGGGGGAGCGGCCCTGGTGGTGTCGTCGATGGAGTGGGCCCGGGACCACGGTCACCGCAATCCCGTGCGGGTGGCGGGCATCTCCACGGTGTCGCCCACGTACCCGGACCCGATGATCGACCTGCCGTACCTGGCCGCAGACTCGCTGGCTGGCTCCCCGGCCCCGCCTGTCGGATTCAAGGAGTCGATCGGCGCCCGCGCCTACAACGAGGCTGGGCTCGGCCCCGATGACGTTGACGTGGCCGAGGTGTACGACCTGTCCTCGGCCATGGAGCTCGACTGGTACGAGCAACTCGGGCTCTGTCCCGCCGGCGAGGCTGAGCGCCTGCTCAGGAACGGTGACACCGCCATCGGAGGGCGCCTGCCCGTGAACCCCAGCGGCGGCCTCGGCGCATTCGGCGAGGCCGTCCCGGCCCAGGCCATCGCCCAGGTCTGCGAGCTCACGTGGCAACTCCGCGATGAAGCCGGCACCCGCCAGGTCGACGGAGCCAAGGTGGGCATAACCGTCAACCAGGGCCTGTTCGGCCACGGCTCGTCGGTGATCGTCCGCCGCTGACGCCCCGGTCACCGATCATTCCGGCCGCAGCATCGACAGCCTCGATCCCGCGAGCATCCCCGAAGCGCGACCAGGACCGCCCTATAGTCGCAGGCCGCAGCAGGTGCGGCGATCGGCGCCGTCATCGCAAAGGAGCAACCAATGAACAAGCGTGATGTTGTCGCGGCCGTGGCTCTCAGAGCCGGCGTGTCCCAGGCAGATGCCGCCAAGTGCGTCGACGCACTCCTGGAACTCGCCTGCGACGAGGTGGCTGCCGGAGGCGAGATCAACCTGACCGGCTACATGAAGATCTCGACTGTGCAGCGCGCCGCCCGAACGGGCCGCAACCCGCAGACCGGCGAGTCCGTGGCCGTCCCCGCGTCGACCGGTGTGAAGATCCAGGCAGGGGCCAGGCTGAAGTCCGCAGCCCGGGGCTGAGCCGGCCTGTCGCCACGGTCGCACCCGGTGAGCCTGCCCCGACCCGAAGATGTAATCCCTCACCGCGACCCGTTCCTGTTCGTAGACGAGGTCACCGAACTGGTTGCGGGCGAGCGGGTCCGCGGGCGCTGGCATCTGCGCGGCGACGAGCCCTTCTTCGAGGGTCACTTTCCGGGCCTGCCGACCGTGCCCGGAGTGCTGATGTGCGAGGCGATCGCGCAGCTCGGAGCAGTCGCGCTGCTCGCCGACGAGCGCTACGCCAGGCGGCTGCCGCTGTTCGGAGGGCTCGACCGGGCCCGCTTCCGGCGCCAGGTCCGCCCCGGCGACACCCTTCAGCTCGAAGTGGAGATGACCCGCCTGTCGAGCCGGGCCGGGCGGGGCTCGGGCCGTGCGCTGCTGGACGGCAAGGTCGCCGCGGAGTGCGACCTGATGTTCGTTATCGCCGACGCCTGAGCGGCTTTCGTCGCAGAAACTTGCTATATCGACAAGAAAACGCGACCAAAACGCTGGACGTGTCCGCGTCCCGCGACTTGTTGCCCCTGTGACCCCTAGGTGGCTGGTGTTAAATGGCAATTTGCCACAATTCGCAAGTCGCTGACCTGGGGTTTTGTGACCGCAAAACCCCCATTTCGGGAGTTTGGCACCAGCCACCTAGGCAAGTGCCGGGGCGATCACCAGCGTGCCGTTGTGGCCGCCGAATCCGAAGGAGTTCGAGATCGACACGCCCGGATCCCAGAGTGCCGGCTCGTCCACGACCACGCGGATCGGCGGCAGTTCGGGGTCGAGCACGGTTAGGCCGGCCGTGGGCGGGATGAGCCGCTTCTGCATGGCCAGCACCACCGCCACCGCCTCCAGGGCACCTGCGGCTCCCAGACCGTGGCCGGTCACTCCCTTCGTCGACGTCACCAGCGGGCCCGGCGACGTTCCGAACACCTTCGACAGGGCTTCAGCCTCGGCCGCGTCGTTGAGGTCGGTGGACGTGCCGTGCGCATTGACGTGGACCACATCGGCGGGGTGCACGCCCGCATCGTCCAGCGCGAGCTGCATGCAGTGCACCGCGCCGCTGCCGCCCGGCGACGGCGCGGTGATGTGGTGGGCGTCGGCGGTGGACGCCGAGCCGAGCACCTCAGCCAGGATCTGCACCCCCCGGGCCTGGGCCATATCCCAGTCCTCTAGGACCAGCACCGCGGCGCCCTCGGCCATCACGAACCCGTCCCGCTCCACATCGAAGGGGCGGCTGATACCGCTGGAGGACAATGCCGTCATGTTGGTGAAGCCGGCCACCGCCGTCGGGGTGAACGGCGCTTCAGTGCCTCCGGCCAGCACGGCGTCGCAGCGGCCGTCCGCGATGAGACGGGCCGCGTTGCCCACCGCGTGGGTGCCCGCGGCGCACGCGGTGACCACATTCTCCGACGGCCCCATCCAGCCGTAGCGCATCGAGAGGGTCGCGCCGCCGGCGTTGGCCATCATCATCGGCACCAGGAACGGCGACACCCGGCGGGCCCCCTTCTCCTGGAACACGCCGATCTGGTGCTCGAGCGTGGTGATGCCGCCCACGCCGGTGCCGATCATGGCACCGCACCGGGTGGGGTCTGCCTCGATATCGCCAGCCTGGTCCAGCGCCTGGTCCGCGGCCGCCACCAAGAACTGCGTGTAGGGGTCGGACCGCCGTGCCTCTTTCGGGCTCTCGAAGTGGTCGTTGGGGTCGAAATCGGTGACGCGGCGATCGCCCACCGGCGCAGGGCTGCACAGCCCCTCGAAATACGCCTCTGCACCGATACCGGCCGCTGACACAACGCCGAGGCCGGTGATCGCCACCCGCCTTCGTGCGGGCCTGCTCATCAGAGCCTGGACCTCATTGGAGCCGCAATCCCATCAGAGCTTCGACGTGATCAACTCGAAGGCTTCGGCGACGGTGGTCACGCCCTCGAGCTCCTCCTCGTCGACGTCGACGTTGAACTCTTCCTCGAGAGCCATCACCAACTCGACGATGTCGAGGCTGTCGGCGTCCAGGTCGTCAGCGAAGTCCGCCTCGAGAACTACGTCGGCCTCATCGACCGACAGCACTTCCACCGTGCACTGCTTGAAACGCTCGAAGTTCTCGTCACTCACGGCTTTGTCCTTCCATTCCTAGCTTGCGGTAGGGGTTGCGGTCGGGCCGGTGTAGCTCCTGGTGTAGCTCCTCCTACGGCGCCTCAGCCCATCGAGAGGCCGCCGTCCACTGCCAGCACGATACCGGTGACATAGCTCGCGTCCTCCGAGGCGAGGAACTCGACCGCGGCCGCCAGTTCGTCAGGATCGCCGACCCGGCCCAGCGGCACCCGCGACACGATCGCGTCGAGTTGGTCGTCGTTCAAAGCGGCGAGCATGTCGGTGCCGATGGGCCCGGGCGCGATCACGTTCACCGTAACGTTGCGGGAGGCGAGCTCCTTGGCCAGTGAGCGCGCCAAGCCCACCAGCCCGGCCTTGGACGCCGCGTAGTTGGCCTGGCCAGCCTGGCCAAGCATGCCCGACACCGACGAGATGAACACGATGCGTCCCCAACGGCCCCGCACCATCGCTCGAACCGCCTGTTTGGCCACCCGGAAGGCACCGGTCAGGTTGGCATCGATCACTGCGCCGAAGTCCTCTTCGGACATGCGCAGCACGAGCCCGTCGCGGGTGATTCCGGCATTGCAAACGAGGATCTCGGGGGCTCCAAGTCTCTCGGCCGTCTCGGCTAGGGCGGCCGCGACCGATTCCAGGTCGGTCACGTCGCAGCGGACGCATGTCAGCCTGTCGGCATCGGCGTCGGGCGGGGGCTCGCTGCGGTAGGTGACGGCAACGCGGTGCCCGGCTCGGCTGAGCCGGCGGGCGGTTACCAGACCGATGCCGCGGTTCCCGCCCGTGACTAGTGCTACTCGTCCGGGGCCGGGTCCGTCGGCCCCGTCGCTTGCGTCGCTCAACGTGTCGCCTTCACCAGCGGGTCACGGTAGTCGCCCACGACATGCCGGCTCCGAAGCCGGTCATCACCACGATGGCACCGGGCTGCAGAGCACCCTCGTCGTGGGCCTTGGCCAGCGACAGCGGGATGGTGCCGGAGGAGTTGTTGCCGGTGTACTCGATCACGTTGTAGCTGCGGTCGAAGTCGATGCCGGTGCGCTTGCAGATGGCCTCGATGATGCGGATGTTGGCCTGATGGGGCAGCAGCACATCTACGTCGTCGGGGCCGATGCCGGCCCGCTCCAACGCTGTGAGCACCGAGTCGGTCACGGCTCGCACCGCCACCTTGAACACCTCCCGGCCCGCCATCGTGATCTTGGAGTCGTGGTCGCCCATCAGCAGCCGCCGATGGTTGCCGTCAGCGCCGAGGTCCCAGCTCAGCAGGTTCTCGACTTCGGTGTGCTCGAGCACCACGGCTCCGCCGCCGTCGCTGAACAGGATCGCCGTTCCCCGGTCCTCCCAGTCGGTGAGCGGCGACAGCGCGTCGGCCCCGATGAGCAGCACCCGCCGAGGGCCGCCGGGTGCATTCATCATGGAGTGGGCCACCACGTAGCCGTAGGTGAAGCCCGCGCAGGCTGCGTTCACATCGAACGCTCCGCAGCCCAGTTCCAGCTCGGCGTGGATCACGGCCGCGGTGCCCGGCACGCGCTGATCGGGGGTGGTGGTGGACAGGATCAGAAGGTCTATGTCGTCGGGGGTGAGCCCGGCCATCTCGATCGCAGCCCGACCCGACTGGATGCCCAGAGTCGAGGTGGGCAGTCCAATGCGCCGCTCGCGGATGCCGGTTCGCTCCCGGATCCACTCGTCGCTGGTGTCCATCATCTGGGCCAGGTCGTCGTTGGTGACGATCTTCTCGGGCAGCGCGGTGCCGATGCCGATGACCTTTGCCCCCATCAGATCGCTCCCGCAGAGTTCCGGGTCGGGAGCGAGCGCGAATGGGCAAGAGCCCCGCGCTGCGAGATGGGGTATCTCCCGCTCTTGCTCGCTGCGCTCCCGGGCCGCTCGGGCCACGGCCTCGCTACGCACCTCGCCAATATCCTCATGAGCTAGTTCCTATCCGCTCGGCCTCTGGCCCATCAGTTCGTCCTCAGCCAGGCGATCGGCTGGCTGGCCGTCACCCGCTCGCCGTCCAGGGCCAGCACCCCCATCAGCTCTCCCGCGAAGGGGCTGCGGACCTCGTGGTCGCCCACCCGGCCGACCAGATGGCCCACACCGACAGACGCACCGGCGCCGATCCCCTCGCTGGCCTGGAAGATGCCGGCCGCGGGGCTTACCACCAGCCTCTCGGTTGCGAACAGGTGCTCGCCCTCCATGGCGGCTGCAGCCCGGGCCGGGGAGGCGGCCAGTGCCTCCAGCAGGCTGTCGAGGTCGTCGGGGGCGGTCACCGACAGGGGCTGAGTGCCTTTGAGGGTGCGCTTGACCAGGCGGCCGAGGACCGCCCCGGGGCCCAGTTCCACAAAGGTTGTGAACCCGGTGTCGCTCAGGGCGTTCAGCGTCTGGCGCCATCTCACCGGGCTGGTGAGCTGCGCTTTGAGCAGGTCCGGCCAGTCGGAGCCCCGGCCGTGAGCGGCCGCGTCGACGTTGGCGATCACCGTTCCGTGGGGGTCGCGGAACTCGGTGCGGTCGATGGCCTTGGTGAGACGGTCGCGCGCCGGTGCCATGAACGGGGTGTGGAACGCGCCGCCCACCTGCAGGGGCATCACCCGCCTGGCACCGAGTTCGCGGGCGATGCCCGCAGCGGTGTCGATGGCCTCTGGCGTTCCCGCGATCACCGCCTGGCCGGGTGCGTTGTGATTGGCCAGCCACACCTCTCCGGGGGCGCGGTTGCAGGCGATTTGCACATCGTCGTCATCGAGCCCGAGAACGGCCGCCATGGTGCCCTCGCGCTCTTCGGCCGCGGCCTGCATGGCGTCGCCCCGCTCGGCTACCAGCGCCACCGCGTCGCCGAAGTCGAGCACGCCTGACGCGGTCAGCGCCGAGTACTCGCCGAGGCTGTGGCCCGCGTGGCCGGCGGCCTCGGTGCCGAGCCGGGTCACGGCATCGAGCGTCACCATCGACATGACGAAGGTCGAGAGCTGGCTGTTTCGGGTCTCTTTCAGCTCCTCGGCGTCGGCGGTGAGCAGCAGGCGGGCGACATCGCGGTTGGTGACCTCTGACGCCTCCGTCACCAGCTCCCACGAGGGATGGTCGGTCCAGGCCTGGCCCATCTGCGGCTGTTGCGCGCCTTGGCCCGGATACACGAAGACGATCATCGGCGGATCCCCCTCACCACGATGCTGGACCCTCCGATGCTCCGGGACGGTTCATGTTGAGACTCTCGGCGGCCCGTTCGCGTTTCATGGCAGTTGCTCATGGCTGTGGCGCTAGCTCCTCCGCCTGCCGCCCCCCAGTGGGCGCAAGACTCCACAGGCTAGACGCGGCGGCGCGGTATGCGGTCCGCCGGGGCCGCAGCCCGCTCGATGCACAGCCGGTAGGCTCGCGACTCCGGCCCGGATGGCGGAATTGGCAGACGCAGCGGACTCAAAATCCGCCGCCCGCGAGGGTGTGAGGGTTCGAATCCCTCTCCGGGCACTCTTCGAGATACCAGAAACAGACTTTGACATGGGATTATCTGTGATCGATCCGAAGCTGTTACCACTTTGAGTATGTCGAAGGCTGAAGTTGTTGGCGACCGAAGCACCCTTTGATGCCGACGCGGTCGCCCGAGCGGCCGTGGGGCATCGCCGCGGCAGGGGAGGCGATCCTTGGCGCCGTGGCGGCGGCTGTGCTCTATGGTGTGGTCACGCTGCCGTTCACCTTGCCGCTGCCGTTGTCGTTCTCCGCTGCGGACTGCTCCTTCGAAGTCGGCCCTCTGTCGTCGCTAAGATTCCACAGCCACCATCGCTGGCTGGACCACGGCACGAAGGAAGTCGCACTATGACCGACACTGGCGGAAGCCAGGCTGCGTCCGGGGCATGGGAGCCCGACCCGACCGGTCGCTACAAGCTGCGGTGGCGCAATGAAGCGGGGGACTGGACCGACCACGTGTACGGCGATGACGGGACGATGGGCAACGACCTCTACAACTCCCCCGTGGAGCGCCGTACGGAACAGGATTCACCGCTGGGCCTGCCATCTCCGCCGTCGGAGGCATCGATGGCGGAACAGTTGCAGCGATTCCACGCAAGCGACACCAGCCCGGCAACTCATTGCTGCTACAAGTGCGGGCACACGGACTTCGTCTATAAGCGAGACCGGGTGCTCTGGCACGTCTGTTTCTGGATAGGGCTGTTTGCCTTGTTCCTGACCTGGATCGCGTTGCCGTTCCTGCCAAAGAGGCCCTATTGCGCCCGCTGCGGCGCTCACTAGCCGCATTTCTGGCGCTACACGCGAACTGCGATGGACCGCAACGATGACAAGGTGTCGCGGGTCGGGCGCTCATGACGGGAGCTACGCCATGACCAACGGCGGACAAGGCCAAGCCTCAGACGGGTCGTGGCAGCTACAGCGGACTGGTCGGCACGCTCAACTGCGACGACTTCGGCGACTGCGGCGCGGCCGCCTCACCGTGGTCCAGAACCTGGGCGGAGAGGACAACGTCGAGGCCAGCATGGACAACGTCGTGTTCTGCTACACGCCGTAGTGTCCCGAGCCCCCGGACACGCGGACCGGCTCGTGGCTCGCCGGTCGCTCACCGCCCACGGCGGGGCGCCGACCGGCACGAGCGGTTCCGCCCGCGGGCGGAAATGGCAGTACTCTGCGCCCATTCGGGGGCCTCAGCCTGCCAATTCGCGCCCGGACTGGGGTGCCGGGACCGCAGGCGCCCACGCCGGGCGCCGTGCCCGCCCGGCAGGCACTGGAGCGACTGATTCGGTTCCGTGCCGTCGGCGCGGCACCAAGTGACAACACACCGACTACACCAGCGGCGGAACCGACGCCGTCGGTGTGTGGCAGCAGGCGATCGACGAGGTGGTGTCCGATGTCGGGCATTCTCCGGCGCCTCGGTCGTTGCACACGCCGGGGTACCTAGGGGGCAGGTCATGTGGCGGCGGGCCGGTTGGCGAGCCACTCCTCGACGACATGACGGGGCCAGCCGATCGAGTTCGCGCCCAGCCTTAGGGCCTGGGGGAACGTTCCGTCGGCGCGCCAACGACACAGCGTTCGGCGGCTGACGCCGACGCGGTCGAGCACGTCGGGCACGCGCAACATGGCCTCGGTGGAAACCCTCGGTGACATCTCAACTCCCCTCACAGCCGCGGCCTATGGTGCTTCGGTGAGAGACGGCGCACCCCTGGCGGCTTGTTGTGTCGGCAGGGCACCTCGCACCGCGCTGCGGCACTACTGTGGTGTTCTGTGTCGGGGTTCGACGCGGTGACGCTGCTGTGAAGCGAGCCAGCTTCCGCAGGCTGTTGGACCGATCTCTGAGGAGTTGTCAGCCAGCCAGAACGGGCCTCGTCGAAGGTGCAGACGCAACTGCGCGAGGCGGGCTGGTCCAACAACCCCAAAGCCCCCAGCTCTACCCGATGCCCCAAAGCCGCTGGCACCTGCGCCGAAGCCTCGGGCCGTGCACAGCTGTGTGGGATGGTGTCGGCGAGATCGGTCATCTGTGCTGCGCCCTCCCTCTTGGGTGCCGTCGCTACCACAACAATCCCAACAGCACGCGAACGCTCACGAACGCACGTGAACGCTGGCGAACGCTCCCGAACGCACGCCGCCTCACGCAACGCCGCCCGACACGCACACCTGACGCCGTCACCCAGTGACGTCTGGCGCCAGGCCCGCTCGTAACTCCACCGGTTGCGCTTCTGCGAACGACAGGAAACTCCCTGGGCGGGGTAGAGCAGAGCCGGGGCCTGTAACCAACGCTATGTGGCCGGCGAGGACGGCGACCTCCTGAGTCCCGCGACGCCGTGGACTCGTCTACCGGGACAGGCCTCCACCGGATCGTCGAGGTCTTCGCCTGGAGCGGTACGCGTTGTCGAGCCGGTCGGCGGCGAAGTACGCCGCAGCGGGGCTTCGGTGTTGCGCGGGTATGGCCTGTTCGATCAGGTCCAGCAGTTCGGCCTGGCTGCGGATGTCGAGCGCACGGATGAGCACCTCGCAGTCGGCCTCGTCTACCTGGCGATGGCTGAAGAGCTTCATGGCGAGCACGTAGCGGTCCCCAGCGGAGTCCACGATGAGGCGGCGCCCGGTGAAGATGCGCTCGGGCTCCAACGGAACGTTGACGCGTTTGAGTTTGGCGCCGTCGTTTAGCCAGTCGGGCCTCAGACCGCGATGGCGTTTGCTTACCTCTTCGACCGCGGTCCGCAGCTGTGGCGTCATCCCCTCTGAGACGACATCGACGTCGCCGGTGAGCCTCGAGTCCGTCTTGGCAGCGATCACCGCACCGCCGGCGACATACAGATGCAGCTCGTGGGGTGTTCCTGCTTTGACCAGCAGTTCATCGACCTCTGCGAGATAGCCCAGCATCTGCGTCGCGTCGAACGCAGCTGGGGTGTCGGGCTCAGCGGAAGCCATGCACCCGGTGGTCGTCCAGGCTGCGAGCGTCGAACCAGACATTGTGTGCTGCGCAGGCCTCCGGCGCCTGGGCCATCAGCTGTGTTGTCCACGGCGTCGCTTTCAGGCGCCCGTCGGTCAATGGGACCGGCCGGCTGGCGCGATGGCGCCGCACCCACGCCGGCAGCTCAACGCCGTCGCGGTCACACAGGCTGTGCACAACCGCGGAGATCTTGGCGATGTCGAAGCGCCGCGGCCCGACACGATGCCACCACCACCACCGCCGGGGCGCGTCAGCGATCATCTGCTCGCGGCGCAGCGCATTAGAGGCCGCCCAGTCCTTGACGAACTGGCGCACCGCCACGACCCTGCCCCGACCGTCGTCGCGGGCAATCCACTCAGGCAAGTCACAGGCCCGCAATAATCCCCTCGAAGGCTCGATCATCGACGCAACGCCTTCGGACTGCGCCGGGTGCCCCGAGTCCTTCAGAATCGAGACGGGCACCGAGGACCGTGGCCTGTTGCTCATGCATCGAGTGTACTGATGTGAGTGGTGCGGCCGCGAGGGGGCCGGGGCCTGAGTCCAGAAGGGTTGGGGATCCCGGGGCTGCGCGGTGCCTTGATGACCGCAGCGACGCTCAGCGTGGGAGATGTCAGCAGCCGCCGCGATGACGTTCTTGGAGCACCGAGAGGCCATCCGCTGCGCCGCGGCCAACAACAACGCCGACTCGATAGCCCTAGTCGGTTCGGTTGCCCGTGGCGCTGACACCAGAGAAGGCGACTACGACTTCGTGGTCCGCTTCGCACAGGGCGCGTCACTGTTGGACCAGGCGGGGCTCATACACGAGTTGGAGGACCTGCTCCACAGGGACGTCGAGGTGATCTCGGCTGGTGGTCTCAAGCCATACCTTGCGGCATTCTCGACGAATTCTCGACGACGCCATCATGCTGTGAGCCGGGTCCGGGCCTTCGCCTCGAAGGGCGCATGGGTTCGACTGTCTTGGGTTTGCGTTCATCGGTCGCGTTCCGATGCGTTCAACCCCTTGCTGCTCCCCCCATCCCGCGAAGGACGATAGGGATATACCCAGGACCGAAAGACTGCGAGACAGACCGTTGTCGCCGCAGCGTTCGCTAGCGTTCACCCCCTGTGTTCGCTCGCGTTCACCCTGGCGCGGCGACCCACTTGAGCCCGCCAGAGCGGCGGACGCGAACCCCTTTTGGCCGGGGTGGGCTCTTTAGTGCAAACGTGTGGCGCCCAAACCACCCCCAAACGCCCGAACCGAACGCAAACGAACGCACCGCCTCCACACCCCCCCTCCCCCCGGCCCCTCGACCACCTCGACCGAACGTCTCACCACTCACACGCACCAGGCACCAACCAACGAACCAACGCACCTCGTCACAGAACCGAACGCAACCGCTCACCCGCACCCCCGCCCGCCGCTCACCGGCCAGATCCCACTGGCCGTTGACAGTCCAAGCCCAGATGCCGGGCGATCGCCGAGATCGACCAACCCTGTGCCTCAATGCGTGAATCTCCACGTCGTCTCCATGTGTGATCATCTGAGCTGGGGCTCCTCTGTCGCTGGACGTCTGTCAACGCCGAGCCCAAAGGAGCCCCGCCCCATGTGGGTGGATGGACCGCAGCGTGAGGAATTTCAGTGATCAGAAGTGGGGAGTTTCATTGATCGCCGTCCGCTACGACCTCGCAGCCACACCGACCGGATACCCCCATACGAGTCGGCGGTTCACCCTCGAATACCGGCTCTGGCACAACCAAGACTTCCAGCGCGCATGGCGAGAGCCCGCTAATACCGACAGCCAGACTCAGCTGCTCATTCGATTGGAGGCCGTGGCCACCGGCGCGACTGGACCGCCCCGGCGCAGGTCGTGAAGATCCTGGGGAGTCTCGTTCAGTCGACTTGAAGGCTGCGGCGGTGGCGTGCTGGCAGCTTCGCTGCCCGGTCGCGGATATGTTCCAACTCTCGCTGAGCAGCTTCGCGGTCCTGCTCGGTGCTGCGGATGCGGTCGTCGAGGACTGTGCGGATCATTTCACGGGTTTCGGCTAGGTCGGTGACGATCTGGCTCAGGTCGGTCGCAGCCAAGAACGTTTCCGCTTGCTGCAACGCTGCTTGGAGGTCAGGAAGCGCTGTTAGAGCGATCTCGGTCACGGCGTGCATCTGGGCGATGTACGCCTGCATCTGTGCAGCGGTTTCGTGCAGCGTGGCGGCGGCGACGCCGTCTTTCTCCTCGGCTGCGGCAAGCGCCGCGAGACGCTGTTGGAGTTCCCTGGTCGTGTCGGCTGCCTCGCTGAGGCGGGCATGAAGCTGCCGCGTTTCAGAGTCGTGTTCGGCGGAGGTGTCAGGGTCGGTGTCGGTGGTGGTGTCGGTCATCGGTTGCTCCTTTGCGTGTACTTGTCGAGCGCGGTCTGCGCCACCGTGGTGAGGTCGATCATCGTGTCGGAGATCACTCGCGCTCCGAGGGTCGCGCTGAGATGGCGGTTGGTGAGGCTCCACTGTCGAGCGGTCTCCTCTGCGGGGGTGCCTCGGGCGGCTGCGACAACAGCGGCGGCAAGCCCAGCGCGGCCCATGCATCCATCGGCGGCTAGCGCCGTCAGCGGCGACGACTCGATGCTGTTGGTGGGGAACACGCGGTTGAGCATCCATTGCACGAACCCGGCGACGTCGGCGTCGTCGGTGGAGTATGCCGTGGCGGCTTGATGCAGGCTGCGCCGCAGAGTCGGTTCGCACTCGGCGGCATCGCCGCCCGCCAGCAGCGCTTCTGTGAGCCCGCGTGTCGCTAGCAGCCCGGGATGGTCCGGGTAGGAGACCAGCAGTCTCCCAGCCGATGACCGCCACTCTGTCGTTGTCTGCTGGGTAGTGATCTGGTCCCATTGGGGGATCCAGTCACCGAAGCTGAACTCGGGCCTCTGGGTGAGCTGTTGCAGCACTGCTGAGGCGTCGCCTTCGCTGAGATAGTCCAAGACCCGGCGACGGATGGTGTCGCCGCCGTTGGCGGCGGCGTCGGACGCGCTGAGCCACATCTCGCGGAGGCTGCGAAGCCGGGCCTGGGCGACCGTCTCGTAGACGAGGCGCAGCAGCGCTCGTGCGCATCCTGACACGGCGTCTCGGGTAGTGCGGAACGGCCGGCCTAGCCCGGAACGGACGGCGGTGACGCGGCCGGGCTGGGTCCGGTTCACATAGCTGAGCAGATGCTCAACCACCTGCTCGGGTGCGGGGTCGCTGTGGCGCACGGTGGCCTTGGACGCTTGTGGCGGTCCGTCGATGGTGTAGTCGGTGATCACGCCCAGCACTGCGAGGCGATGCAGCGCCCGTTCGTCGACACCGTCGTCTCCGTGGTCCAACGCGACGGCAACATCGCCGGATCCGATCTGGTCATAGGCCAGTAGCACCTGCTTGTGCTCTGCGTCGGGGTCCGGGAACGACTGGCCGTGGAACCACAACGCGGTCGAGATGTCGTCGCGGGCCCCGCCTCGGGTGTTGTTGGCGGCGCCGGCGTCAAGGCGGCGGCGGCTGGCCGCTGCGCTCGTCTCGGTCAGGATCAGCACACACTGCGCCGTGCTGCCGTCGCGGCCGGCGCGGCCGGCTTCTTGGTAGAAGCTCTCGATCGAAGACGGCAGCCCGTAGTGCAGCACCCATCGCACGTTCGGTTTGTCTATGCCCATCCCGAACGCCTTGGTGGCCACCATCACCGTCGCATCGTTGTCCTTGAACCGGCGAGCGTTGCGGGCCTTCTCGTCGCGCCACTGCGACCATCCGGTGTCTTTGGGCTTGGTGCCCGCGAACCGCACCGTTTCACCAGTTTCTGCTGCAACCTCGCGGCTGGTGACATTGGTCCCATGGAATCCGTTCACTGTCGGGCAGAACACGATCCCGCTGAACGTGCCCAGCCCGCGGCCTGGCTCAAAGAACGAACCGGCTGGTTCACCGAAACGCGCATGCATGCCTGCTAGTTCGGCTCGCAGCCTCGCGGCGGCGGTCGCGGGGTCAGTGACGACTACATGGAACGCCAATTCGGGGCGGTCCAGCGACTGCGGGCGGATCATGGTGTTGTCTGTGATCGTGTCGATCCCGAGCTGGAACATCATGTCGTTGCGGACCGCTTGGGATGCGGTGCCGGTCAGCGCCAAGATCGGCGGTGGGCCCAGTGCCCCGGCACAGACTCGCCGCAGCACCGCCCCGAAGTTCAGATAGGCGGTGCGGAAATCGTGACCCCATTCGGACACGCAGTGCGCTTCATCGACCACTGCGAGGTTGACCGGCGCGACGGTGCTCTGCTCAGCGAGCTCGTTACGGAACCGTTGCCGCTGCACACGCTCAGGCGACAAGAACACGAAGTACGCGTCAGCGACATCAGCGGTGCGGGCCGTCTGCTGTGTCACCCCAGCAACGCGTGTGATGCCGTGACGGGCCAGCGACTCGATCTGGTCGTCGATGAGCGAGAGCAGCGGGTCCACAACCAGCGTTCGGCCCGGGCTGCACAACCCCGCCAACTGGTAGATGAGACTCTTGCCGGCACCGGTAGGCAACAGCACCACGCAATCACGTCCGGCCAGCGCCTCAGTGATCGCCTCGACCTGCCCGGCGCGAGGTTCGGCCACCGCGAACAAGCCCCGCATCAACGCCCGAACCGCCGTGTAGGGATCGCCATGGCCGGTGAACGGCTCAAGGCGCTGCGGTGTCTGCTCCACCAGGTCCGCGGTCGGCATCGGCAACCACGCCGACCGAACCAACACCCGCGGCGCCCCGCCGTCGTCGTCGGGAAGTTCCGCCGCTGGGCCGTTGCCAGGCTCAAGCCGCACCTCCACATCCACCAACCCGTCCGGCGAGCCGGCACCGGCTGCTTCGCGGGCCGTCCACTCGCAGTCCGCCGCCCGGCGCCACACGAGACTGGTGTTGCGGCCGTGCACTCCGATCTCCGCAGGCATGACCACGCGGCCGCCCCACAGCATGTCCAACGCGTCGAACATCCCCAGGTACGGACCTAGTAGCCGTGGCGCGGCGCCGGTGGGGTCATCGATTCGGAGATCCCACCGGTCGCCGCTGAGCCAGCCCGCGCTGATCGCTTCGCACACGGCGAGAACCAGACGATGTGTCTGCACCGCCGCCCACACCAGACGTCCATGTCCAGCGTCTTTCGGCGGCGCCGATGCTTCCAGGTGCTGCTTTAAAGCGTCCACACCGGCACCCGCGGCGGTGAACATCTCAGACGCTGGTATCCGTATCGTCGGCAGCCCCGTCTCACGCATCAGCCTGTCCCGAGCAGCGTCAACAGCGCGCTGCTGCGCGTGCTGCGATCCGTCAACCTCGATCACCGTCGCTGTAAGAGCTGGGCCAGCGAGAAGGAAGTCGCAGCGACGGCCCTGACCGGCGTCGTCGGCCGGCAGGTCGTCGGCCCGCGACGCTGCAGCAAGAATGTCAAGGGACGCCTGCGGTGTCAGCCCAGCCAAACTCCGCGGATCGTACCGCTGGAGCCACTCGACCAGAGCCCTCTCAGCAGGCGAATCCACCAGCCCCACATCGAACCGGCCGACGCCGCCGGGCGCCACGGCCAGATCATCCGCGCTCAACCACAACCGATCAGACAGCCGCGGCGCAACCTCACCATCCTCAGCGTCACAAACACCCACGCCCCGACGCCGCAGCAACAGCCGCTCAGCATCAGGGTGCATGGGCGGGCACACCCCACGAGCAAGAAGCTTGCGCATCACTCCAACAACCGCCGCGGCTCTCTCTTGCTGCGGGACACGCCCCTCACCCGTCGACGCCACCCAACAGTTGGTCGTGCGCCGCCACACCAGCGACGGCACCGACCTCAGCGACACCCCCGCCGACGCGTAATAACAGCGCCAACCCGGCCGGGTGAGAGTCGCGTCGTTCCACCCCACCCGCCGCCAACGGCGACGACTCCCGGCCTTACCCCCAGATCGCGAGGCGTCGGCTCGGTCCTGGGATTGGATGCTGGTGCAGGCCGGCCAGCGGCTGCACCCCCAGAACTCTCCGCCAGCGTTCGGGCCCTGCTTCGCGGTGCGCAGCACCATCACAGAACCACAATCGTCACACACCCTCGAACCGGCGGCGGGCTGGTTCGCTGAACCCCCAGGGTCAACCACGCAGACAGAGTAGACACCCCTTGCTCGCCGTCGCGTGCCCTCACGCCACCAGGCGAGCACCGGCGGCGGCGCGCTCAGGCTCGCGCCCCCACCCAAGACCCGCGCGGCCCGACACACCGCACGGCCGAGATCCACTCGCACTCGGCCGGCAGCTGCGGCGTCACGTCCGAGCGAACATCCTCACAGAAGTCAGCGACCCGGCCCGCTTTGAGACCAAGGCCCCTTCGCGATGGCAAACGGCACGGCGCTTCCCCCCGTTGACCGGTCAGGTGGATAAGGCGGGGGTGGTTCCCGCGGTGTGACGGTAGTGGGCTTCGTACTGGTCCGGTGTGAGACAGTCGAGGCTGGTGTGACGCCTGGTGGTGTTGTAGCGAACGAGCCACTCGAAGATCGACTGGCGGGCGGTGGCGCGGTCGGGGTAGCGGCGCCGGTTGACGAGTTCTCGCTTGAGGCTGGAGAAGAACGCCTCGACTAGGGCGTTGGCCGGTTAACAGGCATGACCCCACACGGCCCACCGACTGGGAGAGCCCCCAGCCGGCGACGGACTTGCGGAGGTTCTTGGCGAGATATTGGCCGGATTCAATCGGTGGTCGGAGTGGAACACGACCCCGGCGGCGCGGCCCGCGCGGCTGTTGGCGGCCATGTCGAGGGCGTCTTGGACCAGGCGGGTGTCGATGCGGTCTCTCATGGCGTAGCCGAGCAGCCGGCGGCTGCCGACGGCACTTCCCCCCGTTGACCGGTCAGGTGGATAACGCGGGGGTGGTTCGCGCGGTGTGACGGTAGTGGGCTTCGTATTGGTCCGGTGTGAGACAGTCGAGGGGGCACAGATCACCTGGACTCACAACCGGGTCCCTCTCATTGTGCATGAGGCGGTCCAAAGATGGCGGCGGCGATGAGGGAGTCGCCGAAGATGTCGCCCTAGTCGGGCAGGCCGCGGTTGGCGCTGGGAGCCGATGCGTCCACCAGTGCGTTCACTTCTGCGTTCGCATCGCGTGGGCGTCAACGCTCCACGTCCCCGCTCCCGTCGCCTCACGTGAGGCAGCCCACGCCTCAGCAGACCGCTCGCGCCGAGATCGCCGATATGCGTGTTCGCCGCGTCGGCGGCGATGAAGTCGCCGGTGCCGAGGCCGCCGCCAGCGAGGCGCTGCTGGTGCTTCTCGCCGTCGCGTTCTCTGCGACGCTGACGCTGAACAGGGCAGTGTCGGCCGACGCGCTGGTGGCCGTATGGGGTAACCGCTACTCGGTCCCGCCCGAGCACGTCGGCGCGATCGTGGAGGTTACACAGCACACAACGGTCAGGTCGCCGGCCACCGGCAGTGTCGTGAAGTTCGGCTGTTCGCCGCAGTGCCGGCAGGTCTCGTCGAGATCGGCTTGGTTCCCTGTCGAGGAGCCACCCATCCCGACGGCTCCAGCCGGCGGATGCTTCGTAGCCACCGCTCCGGAACCTATCCCACCGCTGCGACAGCGACGGGGCCAGTTACTCCAGCCCCAGCTGGTGATCGATGAGATCTGGGGTCATCTAGGGCGCTCGGCAGGCCCGGCGGATGCCCTCGCCGGCGTAATCGCCCCACCGCCCGGAGGCGAGGCTAAACCCGCTGTCCACATGGTCGTCGTCCTGCAGGGTGGCGCAGTCGAACAGCGCCGCGTAGATCGCCTCGATTAGTTCCGGGGGTGGCTCGTCGTCGTCGCGCAGGCACCCCTGAAATGGGCCTGCGTAGCGGCCGAAGCCGCCCCGTTCGAGGGCGTCGAGCTGCAGCATGGCCACCGCGATCGCGTCGGCTAGGAGCTCTTCGGCCAGCTCTTTGCCCTCCTCGCCGCGGACCCGGCAGCCCACGTAGTGCTCTGCGAACATGCCTCGTAGGCTGTCCTTGGCTGGACTGTCGTATAGGTGGGCCAGCTCGTGCAGCACAATCCCCTCAGCTCCGACTCGGTTGAAGAAGTCGGGCTCGAGGCGCAGCACGTCGAGGGTGAACCACACCTTCTCCACCGCCCCGCTGCGTCGCAGCACGCACGCCGCGCTGCCCTCACATGGTTCTGGCAGCTTCTCAAAGAACATCAAATCGCCCCGGTCCAGCGCCGACACGATCCATGGCCACGAGTCGGTGTGGCGCTCCACGATCCCCAACACCATCTGCATGGCCTGGTCCTGCACAGCCGGGTCCACCTGTTGCTCGACCCAAGCTTGCTCTTGAGCCTCCAGCTGATCCATGGTGCTGGCCATCTCCGCAGCCTCGGCCTCCGCCGCTGCCGTCACAGTGTCGCCCATCGTCGTCGGCGTCGTCGCTAGCGTCGTCGTTGTTGCGACCATCGCCGCCGCGGTGGTAGTCACCGCGTCCTGCGCGATCTCCTCAACCGGCGACTCAGCAGTGGGTTCGACCGACACTGCGGTGGATGCATTCGACCATTCGGGCCAGCCACTACGGCCCAGCATGTAAGCCCCCAGCGCCACCACGGCCACAACCAGCAGCCACACGCCGCTGGCTATGCGATGCCGCTCCGGTCTGTCGGACAGATTTGATTCGGACAAATGTCCCCCTGCTCCTCTGGAACGCCGCTACGGCTACCGAGTGGACCGCGTCTAGGTGGCTGGTGTTTTTCTGAGGGTCCGGGCTGGCTGGTTTGGTAGAATTGCACGGGTGTTGTTCGGTCTCTCGGGGAGGTTCGTGCTGTGACGGTGGGTCAGGAGCCGTGTCAGGCTGATTTGTTCAGGGGGTCGGGGTTCGTGGGTGAGCGGCTGGCGGCGGAGTCGGTGTTCGCGGTGCTGGAGCGCGAGGGGCGGCGGTTGTTCCCCGACGGGATGTTCGATGATCTGTTCAGCTCGCGGGGGCGGCGCAGCGTGCCGCCGCGGGTGGTGGCCACTGTGATGGTGCTGCAGCGCTGGTTCGGGTTGTCTGATCGTGAGGCGGTCGCGGCTTTCGAGTTCGATCTGCGCTGGCGGTTCGCGTGCGGGGGCCTCGGCGTCGACGGCGGGGGGTTCTGCCACACGGTGCTGGTGGGGATGCGGGCCCGGCTGGCGGCCTCTGGGCAGCCGCGGCGGATCTTCGACGCGGTGCTCGACGCGGCCCGTGGGGCGGGGGCGCTGTCTCAGCGGCGGGTGCTGGACTCTGTGCCGATATATGACGCGGTGGCGACCCAGGACACCGTGACGATGCTTTACCGCGCGATCGGCGCGGTGCTCGCCGCGGCCGCTGACGCGGCGGTGGGGGTGGCCGCGGCGCTGCGCGGCGACTACGCCCCAGGCGCCGGGCCCCGCTGCGACTGGGACGACCCCGGTGCCCGACAGGAGCTGGTGGACCGCCTCGGCGCGGACGCGGCCGCGGTGCTCGCCGCGCTCGAGGGCCGCGAGCTCGCCGGCGCGCTCGGCGAGGCCGCTGAGCTGCTGGCCGCGGTGGCCGGCCAGGACCTGTGCCAAAACGACGGCGGGCGTTTCATGATCGCTCGGCGCGTGGCCGCTGACCGGGTCGTGTCCACCGTGGACCCCGACGCCCGCCACGGCCGCAAAACCACCGCGAGACGCTTCGACGGCTACAAGGGCCACACCGCGGTGGACCCCGACTCCGAACTGGTCACCGCCACCGCCGTCACCGCGGCCAACACCGCCGACGCCCAACCCGCACCAGAACTCATCAACGACCTCCTCAACAACACCGAGGACGCCGACACCGCCGAGGACGCCGACACCGCCGAGGACGCCGAGGACGCCGACACCGCCGAGGACGCCGACACCGAGGGCGCCGACACCGAGGGCGCCGACACCGCCGAGGGCGCCGACACCGCAGCCGAGGGCGCCGAGGACGGCGGGGTTGTGGAGGAGTTCGCGGGCAGGCCCACGGTCTATGGCGACAGCGCGTACGGCAGCGGCGAGTTCCAGGGGCTGCTCCAGCAGAGCCGCATCAACTCGAGGTGCCGCACCCAGCCCGCGGCCGCGCCGGGCGGCCGCTTCACCAAGGACCGGTTCGAAGTCGATTTGCTCAGCGGCACCGTCACCTGCCCCGCCGGCACGACCGTCGCCATCAGAGCCCGCAGCGACGGCTCGGGCACCGCCGCATTCGGCGCGGCCTGCCACGGGTGCGCGCTGCGCGGCCGCTGCACCGACGCCGCCGGGGGCCGCACCGTGCGCATCGGCGCGAACGAGGCCGTGCTCGCCGCGTCGCGCGCCCGCCAACAGGACCCCGCATGGCGAAACGACTACCGCGCCGTGCGCCCCAAAGTCGAACGCAAACTCGCGCACCTCGTGCGCCGAAAACACGGCGGCCGCCACGCCCGCGTGCGCGGCCGGGCCAAAGTCGACGCCGACTTCAACCTGCTGGCCGCAGCCGCCAACATCGCGCGCCTCGGCGTGCTCGGACTGCGCTCCACACCTGACCGATGGGCCCTCATCTAAGCCCCCGAACCTCCCGACCCCCGCCTGACACGCCCCAGCACACCCCGCCAGACCACAGCACCCGCCCCGACCCAAAACACGGACACGATCCCAGAACCACCACACCCCACCGTCACCCGACACCAGCACACCAAACACCAATTTGGCACCAGCCACCTAGGGTACCGATGCCCGATCTGCTCCTCAATGTCTTGGTCCAGGTCCAGTTCTAGGGCGCACGCCCGGAATCGACCCTAGCGCCGCCTCGGGGCGGGTAGCCCTTGCGCTGGTTGCAGGCCCAGCGGACAGCCCGCAGGTTGTCGAGCGAGCTGTCGCCGCCGTCTGGACCCGCACGATGTGATCGATCTCAACGCGGGCGAGGTTCTTGGAGGAGCTGCTGGTCGCAGAGTCCACAGCGGCCGTCCTGTTGTTGCACGAGCGGCGGCTTGAGCTTGTAGTAGTCGGCGTGCTTACCGATGAGCTTGCGGCGGCGCTGGTGGGCGTTCAGCCCGTCGGCGCGCCGGGCCTGGGATTGGTCACGGACCCGGAAGGCACCGAGCCCCCATTGAGACACCCGCCGGCGGCTGAACGCTCAACCGACGCAAGGAAAGCCCGAGTCGATGTCGCTCGCCCCAGACAGAATGGTGCCATGACAACCGTCTGGATCGTTATCACCGTGTCTACCGCGACAGCCGTGTTGGGATTCGTCGCCGGAGTGTTGGTGGCTTGGGTCCCGATCCGCCGGCACCGGAACGCCACTGAGGCGACGGCTCAACGCATGGAGGCGACCTCGACCTCCTTCAAGGATCAAGCGGAGTCCATCAACAACCGTCTGGGCGAGTTTCAGCGGACAGTGGCTGATCTTCGGTCCGATGCAGCGGATCAAAGCGGCCGCATCGGCAACGAACTGCAACACGTCGCGCAGGAGGCCGGGAAGCTGAACGCAATTCTCGCCAACCCGAATGCTCGCGGTGAGTGGGGCGAGCGCCTCGCTGAGGACGTGCTTCGGGCTGCAGGATTCCAAGAAGGCGTCAACTACTTCCAGAAGATTGAGCAGCCCGGAGGGGAGAAGCCGGACTTCACATTCAAAATGCCCAACGGGCTGAAGCTTCACATGGACGTCAAGTCGCCCATCACCAACTACCGAAAGTTCATCGAAGCTTCCGATGAGGAGCAGCGCAAGAAGGCCCGCAAGGACTTCGTCCGCAACGTCGACAACATGGTGAGAGACATCCGCGGCTACGCCGACCTGGATGACTCCATCGATGTGGTGTTGATGCTCATCCCCAACGAGAGCGTGTACGCCTTCATGCACGAGGCTGATCCCCGAGCCGTCGACAAGGCGCTGCGGCACAGGGTCGTGCTGTGTTCATCGCTGACCCTGTTCTCGGTGTTGGCGATCATTCGCCGCGCAATCGAGAACTTCCAACTCGAGAGACGCAGCAGCGAAATCCTGAGATGCCTCGTCGCCTTCCAAGAGGAGTGGGGCACCTTCACGAAGCATGTTGACAAGACGAGCAGCCAGTTCAAGGCCTTCAAGAAGTCTTGGGACGAGCTGATCGGCATTCGCCGCGACGAACTCCAGGATCCGGTCGACCGCATCCGCGCCTACGGGTTCGATAAGCCAGAGCCACTCGCGGGAGGAGCTTCGCAACCCGACGCAGCCACCGACCTTCCGGTTGACGCTGACGAAGGCAAACCTCAGGGAGACGCTAGTGGGACCGGTGTTCGGCGGTAGGGTCGCTGGTGATTGCTCGGCGCCCTGATCCGTACCTGGAGACGCATCCCCACAGCCGTTGGCAGCGGTTCAAGCGCAGACTCGTCACGACAGCATCCGCCTCACCCAAGCCACCGCCGGGTGGCACCAATGACCAACTGACAACGGGCATCTCTGTTGGCCACGAACGGGCACTTCTGTTGGCCACCTACGGGCAGTTCTAATGTCCGCCATTGGGCAGATCCCACTGGCCGTTGGCATAGCCGCATCCCGAGGCTGGGCTGGGGAGGTGGCGTGGCGCGCTGTGGCGGGTCAGATGCTGTGTGGCTGGCTGATGTGGTCGGCCCATTGTTGCATGAGGGGGCGGCGGCGGTGGATCATGTCTGATCTGGCGTAGGCGCCTTCAACGCCTGTTACGGCGTGGCCGAGTGCCATTTCGGCGAGGTCTCTAGGGATTCCTTGGTCTGAGCACCAGGACCGAAACGTGGCTCGCAGTCCGTGGGCTGTCGTGGGGATGTCGAGCTCTCGCAGCAGCTTCACGAAGGTGTTCTGTGACAGCGGCCGCCCCGTTATTGGGCTCGCGAACACCAGCCCGGCGCCGCCGGTGAGGCAGCGAGCCTCGGTTAACAACTCCACGGCGCGACCACCAAGGGGCACCTTGAACTCGGTGCCGGTCTTGTAGCGGGTCGCTGGGATGGTCCACACCGCGGCCTCAAGGTCGAACTCGCCCCAGTGGGCGTGGCGGACCTCGCCGGGTCTGGTGGCGGTCAGCACCATCAGTTCTAGGGCCGATTTGGTGGCGGTGGCGGCCTCTGAGGCCCGGATCTTCTCTAGTGCGTGGGGGAGGTCGCTGTGGTGCAGCGCCCGGTGGTGGTTGGGGCGGTGACGGTGCTTGGGCATCGCAGCGACCGCAGCTTCGGTGGGGTCGGTGTCGCGCAGCCCGCGGCCCATTGCCCATTTCATCGTGGTGGAGATCCGTCGTGCTGTTCTGCGGGCCAACTCGGGGCGGGCCCATACCCGGTCAAGCACCGCCACGACATCGGCGGCGGCCACGTCCGCGACGGGCATCGGCCCGATCGTCGCGGCGATGTGGTTCGCTAGAAGCGACCGCCACTGCTGTTCGGTGTTGCTGGTGGGTCTCCAGTTGGGGCGGTGCAGGTCGATCACAGCTTCCATCGCGTCATCGAAGGTCACTGCGTGGCGGCGGCGGGGGTCTCGGCCCTCCTCGACGGCCTGGCGGTTCGCCAGCGCCCGCTCACGCGCCAGCGCCAGCGACGCAGCCGGATAGGAGCCCAAACCGAGGCTGACTGTCTTGCCGCCGATGCGGAGCCGCTGCGCCCAGGTCTTGGACCATCTGCCGTTCGCGGTGGGCTTCACCAGTAGGCTCAGCCCGTGGCCGCCTCTGCCGTCGCCGTAGCGTCCCGGTCGGCTGATCGTGCGCACGAAGGCCGCCGTGAGTGTTTGAGGCCGTTGCACCGTTCGGGTTCCTTTCTTGGTCGGGTGGTAACCGAAGAGGGGTTCACAGGGTGCGGTGCCCGGCTGGACTCAAACGTCCGAGGTGCCGCGAACCACGACTCGTGGTACCTTTCCTGTTACCACTTCTTGTCTGACAACGCACGATACCGGCTGGCATGCGCTGACACAAGCAGACCAGCCTGCACCCCCTCTAAAGTGGGCTTTGACCTCGACATTGTGGCCCGCCACGGCACCTCATGGCACCGGCTGGCACAGTAGGGTATGAATCCCTCTCCGGCACGGTGGACGCTTCGCTTTTCTTGGGGCGTTGGGTTCGCATTTTGGCTTGGAGCGCCCGACAGCAGGGCATATTCGGGCATGTTCCAGCCCGCGGACCGTCGGAGGTGCGGATTGGATGTAGCGGTGCGTGTGCCGCGCCGGGTGTGTCGCGTTGGCAGACGCGGCGGGGCTGACGGTCAGTGACCGTCAGCCGGTAGGCGGGGCCGTGTCTGCGTTACGGCGGCGCTCGTGGCGGAGTTTCGGTGTCGCCGGCGGCGGGAGCCTGAGCCTGCCCGTCGGCGGGCAGCTGGGCCGTTTGCGATGTGGCGACAGCGGCGCGTCTGGCAGCATTGGCGATGCGTCTCTTGGTATTGGCGATGCGCTGCTGGCGTTTGACGGCGCTGCACTTCTTGCGGTTGTAGGCCACGACGCGAGCGACCGCAGCCATGGTGTTCGCGGTGATCCCGAGGGCCTCACAGCGTTCACCGCCACGTTTTTCTTTGACCGTGAGCCTTGCGTTTACTGATTCGACCACGCTGCGCCGATGGTAGGAGGCGACCCAGACGGGAGTGCCGTATGGGTGTTCCTGGTAGAAGTCGAGGTCCTCGCAGCGGGCGGTTACTTTGCCGTCGCAGCAGCCTGAATCTCCCAGCGGGACAAGGGGCACTGCGTGGGACACAGCCTCGGCGCTAGGCATGGTGGCGCGACCCGCATGCACCGGGCACTTGAACTGCCGTCGGCCTTCTTGGGGGTGGCCATTCGTGCTCCAGCGGTAGAGTTTGGCCCGCTTGGCGTACCACTCTTGACGCGCCTGATCGTTCCCCTCGCGATTGAGATGCGCCTCCGGGGTGAGCCAGCGCTTTGGCGTCCATATGGGCAGGATCGTTCCGCAGTGCATCATCGCCGGCTGTCGGCGTTTGCCCAGCGTGATCGGCGTGGCCTTGTCCACCATGCGCTGGGGGTAGTCCATCACGACGTTGAGGTCCTTCTTGTGCAGCCGTCGCAGGAATCTCTCGCGTTTGAGGGTGTAGCCGCGGTCCGCGACGACCTCACGGATCCTGAGGGCGACCTTGCGGGCCTTCATCACCGCGTCGTATCCGACCCGTCCGGGGTCTGTCCCTGCGGGCACTAGCACCATCGCGAGGATGTACGGGGTCACCTCCGGGTCCAGCTGAAATTTGTCGGGTCGTCCTTGCCAGGCGATGGTGCGGCAGGCGACCACCACATGCAGGTCGTAGCCGACGAAGAATTCGGCTTTCCACGTTAGTGGACACCCAAACGTTAGTGGACACCGCACTAGCCGGGAATAGTCATAACGGGGTATCTTTTTTCAGGTGTGTAGAGTGTGGGCGTGATCGCTGCGATTCCGACTCCTGTGGCATACAGGTCTGGCACCCAGGCCGCGCGCGTGCGTGACTGGGTGGCGGACCTGCCCGAGTGGTCTATCTTCGAGTTGGGCGATGTGCCTGGGCCCAGGCAGGTAGTGGCAAAGACTCTCAGCCAGATGTCCAGTCGCGATCCGCGGGTCGAGCGCGTGGCCAAGGGCGTCTATATGCGGGTCGAGAACCCGTGGGGCAAGGGTGCTCTGGTCTACGACCGCGCCAAGGTGGCGATGGCCTTGGTGGGCCCCGGCTCTGGCTACGGGGCGTTAACCGCCGTCAACGCGCTCGGCTGGAACTGGCAGACACCCGTCAAGTATCAGATCTGCGTGGTCGGCAGAGCCCCGCGCTCAACGGTGCGGCACTGCGAGTTCCTGTCACGCTCCAACGAGGCTCGCCGGGAGCTGACATGGGCAGAGGTGACTGTGCTGGAGGGTGTGCGCTTCTCTGCCTACGCGGCGTGGGGCTGGGATGGATGTGCCGAGATCGTCGCCGACGGCACCGCTGTGTCGCGCCTCGGGGCCGGTGCGTTGATCCGCCGTGACGCGCTGCTCGAGGCGGGACAACGCGAGCGGGGCGCGGGCGAGCGGTTCCGTCGCCAGATCAAGAGTCTCGCTGGCGCTTTGCCCGCGACCGTGTCGTACGCTGGCGACGCATCCAGCGCCGATCTGTAGCGAATGCCGAAGAAGCGCCCGAAGAGACGGCGGCACCGGCGAAGCGCCCCGAAATGTCTGGCTCCGACTGCCCGGCGCGGCCTGTGCCAGAACCCCAAGAAGACCTGCCCGCACCACAAGTCCCAGCAGGCACAGGATCCAGATCTGACATCCGAATCGCTGCGGGGGACGGGGAACCCAGACCTTCACGGGTCCGCCTCTGTAGACCGCGCGGCAGCAGGACGAACGCGGGACGCGGGGTCGCCGCAGCACGGCGCGCCACTTGCGGCTGCGCCCGCCTCGACGCAGCCGCCAGCCCAAGCCTGGCCAGGGGTGCAGGACCGCTCCGGGCACCGGCTTTGTGACACTCAGGGCGATTTCCGGCAGCTGCTAGAAGTCGCCGCCCAAGCGTTCCAAGTCTCAGAACAGGGTCTAGTTCGCGCGACTACCACATGTGCCGCACGCTCCGGTCGCTATTCGCCGCGAACCCGCCCGGCACTCCATTCATTGACCGCTACAACGACCACAAGGGCCGTCCAGTCAAGAACCTGATCGGGCCTTTGTTGTTCGCAGGCGGATCGTCGCTCACGAACGCTTACCGACTCTCGGATCGCATCTCTGAAGACATCGATCTCACAGTGGCCGCGAGCGGCGAGATCGAACCCAACAACGCCCGCCGCCGCATCCGGCGCCTCGCCGTCATAGAAGCCGCACGAGCGTGTTCGCCCGAATTACCCGACGGCGCCCACAGCCGGCGAACCGCAGGCGGCGACATCGGCCGAAGGGTCATCACTGTCGGAGCCACCCCCAACTATCTCATCGCCGAGGCCAGCATCCTGAGTCCCTTTGACCCGGACCTACAAGCCCAACTCGATCAGATCCGCGGCGATCCGTTCAATGTCTGTCGCATCGTGGATTGCCAGTCGCTGATGGGCCGCTCCACCGGAGCCGACGTGCATGGCAGCTACCCGGAACTCGCCCCGTTCAAGGTGGCCGCATTGTGCGTGCCGATCACCGCCGTCAACAAGCTCTTCGCGCTTCATCGCAGAGCCATGCAAGAACCCGGCGAGGACTCTCTCACGGCTCTCGTAACACGCGGCCGCGACATCTACGACCTCTGGTGCATCGCCCAGTCGTCCGTACACGCCGCCGAAGTCCGCGACAGCGTGGCGCTCATTGCCCGACACATCCAAGCCAAGGGGGCGACCGGCGAGCCTCACCCTCGGCCCGCCAGCGGGTTCTGCCGCAGCCCAGCGTTCAATCCGGCAACAGACCAGTACGCGGCGCTCGAATCAGGGTACAACCAAGTCCTCAGCCTCGTCTGGGGTCGCCGCCCTGAGTCGTTCGCTGCGGCCGTGCACGCCATCAAGTCACTCGACCCCTGACCCACGGCGCGCGCCGGCGTGCAGCAAGACCTGCGCACAATCACGGACATGCAGAGCCGGGGAGCACGCCGTAGCAAAGTTGGGGAGCACCCTTGCTGGGGTGCCGCTCCCGCCGAGGTCAGCGAGTTGTGCGAAGTGTCCACGGTGGACACTTCGCTTTTTGGGCGTTGGGTTCGCTCTGTTGCTGGAGCGCGGCCTGTCGGGGTCTCCTGGGGCCGGTTGTGGCCGTGGATGCTTGGCGTGGTCGGGCCTTCTTGCGCTTCACGGCGTTGGCCTTCGTCCGATCAGTTCTTGGGCGTGATGGATACATCACATAGCCAACAGGTGTGACGCAAACATTACAGGCCCCGGTGTGTGCTGTTTCCGTCACATTGGCCGGTATCCTCCAAGCATGGAACAGACACCAAGATGCTCGCCGCCCGCATCTTTCATGGGCATGCGGACACCGCAGCGGATCGCCCACAGTCTACGGACAGCCCGCCGGCAGTCAGGGCTGACTCAGGCAACGGTCGCCAAGGAGGCCGGCGTGTCCCGCGAAGCTCTGTCCCTGCTTGAGAACGGTCGCCGCGGCGCGCGTGTTGAGACCCTCAACGCCGTGCTGGATGTTCTCGGGTATGAGATCGCCTTCCTGCCGCGCACGGAGCAGGAACAGCAGATGCGGGACCGCGCCCGGAGTTACTACGCCAGCCGACACCCCGGCAGGCAGCGGTGACAGCTGATCTAGTCGTGTTCGTTGCAGGCCGGCGGGCCGGGGTGGCGCGCAGGCAGCCCGAGCCACGCCATCACTTGGTGATGTTCCACTACGACGACACCTATATCGCCGATCCTTCGAGCACCCCGCTGTCGCTGCGCCTCCCCGTAGAGGCAGGGGAACACGAGATCAGCAACTGGCTCAACGGGCTGTTGCCCGACAACTTCGATGTCCGGCGCCAGTGGGCCGCCGAACAGAAGGCCGGAGCGCTGGACCCCGTGTCTTTGCTGAGCACTCCCATCGGTCTTGACTGCGCTGGCGCGGTTCAGTTCTGCAGCCCTGGGGAGGAGGATGTCATCACCACCCGCGACTCCGGTGTCGAGTGGCACACCGAGGCAGAGATCGCCTCCTGGATACGCACAGCCAAGCAAGGCCAGCGCGCCCGCCTGGGGAGCCAGACCCGATACAGCCTCGGAGGCTGGCAAACGAAGATCGCTCTGTACTGTGCGGATGGCCGGTGGGGCACCCCGTTCGGGCATCTGCCCACCACCTTCATTCTCAAGCCGGGGATTGACCCGAGACCCGGGCTGCCCTTCACCGACAGCGACCTTGTGGAGCATGTGAGCATGACTGCGGCGGGCGAGATCGGCTTGGAAGTGGCGAAGACGCGCATGGAGTGCTTCGGGCCGGAGCGCATCCTCGCAGTGGAGCGCTACGACCGTTCTCACACCACATCCGGGTGGGGCCGATCCCACCAAGAAGACCTGTGCCAGGCGCTAGACGTGCCCCCCGACAGGAAGTACCAGAGCCAAGGCGGACCTAGCCCTGCGGACATCGTTGATCTGCTGCGCGGCCAGTCGATCTTCGGCGAGGCCGACGTCGACCGGTTCGTCGACGCGCTGATCTTCAACTGGGCGATCGGCGGTATCGACGCCCACGCAAAGAACTACAGCCTCCTGCTGGCGCGAGCCGCCGTCTCTCTGGCCCCGCTGTACGACGTCATGTCGTATCTGCCGTACAGGGGGCTTCGGCCTGTGCCCGAGATCGACACCGCCATGATGGTCGGCTCGGACCACACGCTGCGCGCCGCTGACCATCTCGGAGCTTGGGAGCAGGCCGCCGTGCAGTTCGGCCTCGCCCCCGGGGAGGTCGCCGACCGCGCGGAGGACATCCTGCGGCGCTGCCCCGACGCTTTCGACGCCGCCATCGACCGTCTTGATCCGCCCCACCGGGCATCGTCACAGATCGCGGCGTTGGGCAGCGGCGTTCGCCAACGCCGTGACGATGTGCTTGGTTCCTTCCGCCGCGACCGCTCCAGACCCACGCTCCCCGCCTCACCGCAGCGCCGCTCTCAGCCGGCCACTCAACAAGCACCGCCAGTCCTGGGGACGGACGAGGCCGCGTCGAGCAGTTCACAGCAGCCGCTGTCGTCTGTGGTGTGCGGCGCACCGCTTGGCCCGGGCCGATCATGTCGGCGGACTCTGCTGTCCAAGCCATGCCCTCTGCACCCGAGCAGTTCCGGCAGCCTCAGAATCACGAGCCGCCGCAGGCGTCGATAGACACAACGAGACCAGAAAACACACTCACACACTCGCTGCTGGACAAGGGTAGCCTCCGACAGACCCTGGACCCGAAACCGCGTGACACAGCGCTGAAGGGGCAGAGTAGTCATTGGCGTGCGCGTCAGAGCGCAGCCAAGAGCGGGGCCGCGGCGCTCTGACCTCCTGTAACGCGAATCTCGGGCATACAAAGTTGGAGAGTACCCCCTACCGCAGTTGGGGAGCACCCCCGAATGGGTGCCCCATCGGCAGAGGTCAGCGAGTTTCGCGAAGTGTCCGCGGTGGACACTTCGCTTTTCTGGGGCGTTGGGTTCGCATAATTGCTGAAGCGCGGCCTGTCGGGGGTCTCTTGGTGCCGCTTGTGGCCGTTGATGCTTGGCGGGGGCAACTCCCGGTCGTAGTGGCGTCGTATCTCTGGCATAGCGTCTCCTCTTAGCCTGAATCCACCGGCGCGGTGAGGCGGCTGGGGTTGGCGTGTTCACCAGAAAGGCCTCCTGACGTGGGAGAATGTCGCTAAGAACGACGGTCGTTCTGGCTATGTGGGGAGGCACTTCCTGTGAGCGGCGAGCTGGCTGCTGTTGGCGGATGGTCCCGTCCGCAGTCTGCTGGAGGCTGACGTTGCCGCGCTCGCGGCGCTGCTGATCGTCGTGCTGGTGGCCTTGATGGCGGCAAGTGTGTGGTTGATGATCGGCAGGGACAGCACGACCTCGGCGCTTCGTCTGTCGGCCGTGCTCATGCTCATGTACGTGACCGCGGTTGCTGTGGCCGTGCTGAACGACGCGAACTTCACCGAGCAGATCGGTTTCCTTCGCTCCGGCGGCTACAGGCTGATCGTCGTGTTGTCGGTGGTTGCGGGCTGCCTGGTGCTCGCCAGCTTCGCGGTAGTATCGATCCTCCACTACCGCCACACGCTGGACCTTAAGCGCCGCCGTGACGAGGTGCAGGAGTTGGCCTCCTGGCACCATGCGGCCCATCGCGAGGCCGACCGGTTAGCCTCGGTGCTTCCGCATTGGCTAGGCGTGGCCCTGGCGCTGCACCGGATCATCCGCCTGCCCTACGGAGCCTTGGATGAGCCCAGCACCGCGGGTGGTCGTCGTTTCGTCGGCGACGGGGCCGGCAGCCTCTGGAACGCCTCAAGCGGGGAGTCCGGGACTGAACGGGGGTTGTCGGCGCAGCCCGATCGAATGCACAGGAGCGTGTTGATGAAGTCCGTGTTCTGTGTGCTTGAGGCCACCGACAGGGGACACGAGACGTTTCGCCGGTTGCTGCAGTCCGACCTGGCCCGCCCGGGCTGGCTCTACGCACAGTACCGGCGGGCCGCCGAGGCGTACCGAGCGAGCCTGGACACGCTGGGGCCTGGCAGGCTCTCAGGCCGCGGCTGGCCAAATGCCTGCGCCTATCCGTACCCAGCCGATGAGAATGTGCTGGATACAGCAAACGGAGATCGCTGGCCGTTCGTGCAGGGCTGTATCGCGGCGACTTCGATCCGGTTCTGCGAGAGCGCGTGGAAGTGTTCGCCGCCGGGGACGGCCTAGGTGGCTGGTGCCAAACTCCCGAAATGGGGGTTTTGCGGTCACAAAACCCCAGGTCAGCGACTTGCGAATTGTGGCAAATTGCCATTTAACACCAGCCACCTAGACGAACTCTTCGACGATATCGAGTCGTTCAGAATCGCCTTCGGAACCCATCCCGACGAAGCTCCGCGCGACTTGTTCGCCGAGATCGCCCTGGATCCCGATCCCGAGATCCCTCAAGGCATGCTTGGCGGAATGTCTCTCAACATCTCTCACGAGGAGCGCCAGATGCAGTCCGGTCTTTGGTGGCCGCAGCGCCTGACGGTGCCTTCGGGCTCGGAGACCCATGCCAGGTCGCGCAGTCTGCGACTTGGAGATTCCGTGGTCCATCAAGCGGTGCGTGTTGACCTGTCCGTGCCGATCCCCCTCACCGCCCTAACAGGTGCCTGGGCGCGAGGTTGGGCAGTCGCGGACTCAGGTGGCGATCACGCCATCGATTCTGACGACGCTGAGCTGTTGGAGCCGCTGTTCTGAACGGTGCCCGACGGTTGTTCGGCCGCTCGGGACTGAGGGTATTGGCCGAGCACGTCGAGGTCTGTGCTGCACAGAGGATCATGCCGATGACGCCCGCGCGTGCTCTAGGCATCGGAGAAATTGTGCAGTAAGTGGCCTGTGGTAATGTACATGAAGTAGCTCGATGGATTGTGCATGAATTGGGGTTGCCGGTAGATTGGGGTGCATCGACGGCTACACCACACGCATCGCTGACGCGGTGCTGGCGCAACATTTGAGGAGTTGGCCCGCCGAGTTCATCACCGGCCCACGCGCGGTTGGCAAGACCACAACGGCGCTGCGCCACGCACGCTCGGCGCTGCGGCTCGACCGGGAGGCGGAGCTCGGGCTGGCCCTCGACGATCCCGACGCGGCCATCCGTGAGGGGCCGTTCCCTTTGTTGATCGACGAGTGGCAGCACGCACCCGGCGTCCTGGGCGCCCTGAAGCGGGCCGTGGACGCCTCCCTCGCTCCGCCGGGCCGCTACATCGTGACCGGATCGGCCCGCAACGACCTGCATACGGGCCAGTGGCCTCTCACCGGACGGGTCCTCAGCACGCGGCTGTGGCCGCTGACGGGCCGCGAGCGCTTCGGCGACGCCGCCGCCCCCGCGCTGTTTGACCGCTGGGCCACCGACCGGCGCTTCGTCGTGCCGCCGGTCACGCCCGACGTGTTGGGCTACATCGACATCGCGCTCGACGGCGGCTTCCCCGGCGCGCTGGCCGCTTCGGCCGCAGGCGCGCGCGACGATTGGATGCGCACCTACGTGGACGTCGCCGTCAGCCGCGACCTGGGCGAGCTCGCCCGCGGCGTCGGCCGGCGGCCCAGCCCGGAGTCGATGCGCCGCTGCCTGACCGCGTGTGCCCTGCACACCTCCGGTGCCGTCTCCGACGCCTCGCTGGCCCGCGACGCCGGCCTCGACCGGCGAACCACGCTCAGCTATCTGGAGACCCTGAGGGTGCTGCGCCTCCTCGAAGAAGTGCCCGCCTGGCACGCGCGGCGGCTCAAGCGGCTGACGGCGGCGCCGAAGCGCTACCTGACAGACTCGGGTCTGGCGGCCTGGCTGGTGGGCGCCGACCGCGACGCCCTCAAGTTCGACGGGGCCGCCAGGGGCCGCGTTCTGGACACCTTCGTCGCGGCGCAGCTCCGCACCGAGGTGGAGGCATCGGCCGGGAGGATCCAGATGTGTCATCTTCGCACCCACGGCGGCGAGCACGAGATCGACCTGGTGGTGGAGTTCGGACGCCGGGTTGCTGCCTTCGAGGTCAAGTCGTCAAGCGCGCCGACCCGCAGCGACGCCCGCCACATCATCTGGCTGCGAGACAGGCTGGCGCCGGAAGTGTTCGCGGGAGGGGTCGTGTTCCACACCGGGCCGCGCCGCTACGGCCTCGACGACGGCATCGACGCCGTCCCCATCGCCGGCCTCTGGGGCTGAACCCCGCCGACCGGCCTGGAGTACACCGGCTGCCCCTCAGCGCCGATCAGGCGTGGTGAACGGTCCTTCCCCTATCTCGCGAAGGCGCCTCCGATTGCGGTGGATCGTGTCACAGGGAGACGAGCCCTCGGGTTTGGCGTGTCGCCGCGGCCGTAGCACGCGTGAGGCGGCGGAGCCGGTTCGCCCGACGGCGGCGGGTCGGGGACCGCCCTCGCCCCTAGATGAGTAGTTCCAAGGGGTCAGTGGTCGTAGGCGATGAGTGGTCGGGCGGGGCCGGGTTGTTGGGTGGTTTGGTTGTGCCAGATTGCGGCGGTGAACGCGAGGAGTCGTTGCAGTATGCGCGCGGCGACGCCTGTGGGGGTGCGGCCTCGGTGGCCTTTGGGGCCGAGTTGGGCTTTGAGGGTCTGGTTGGTCGATTCGATGGTCTGGCGCAGGGGCCGCAGGAACCGCTGGTGGGGTCTGGGGGGCTCTGATTTGGTGGCGGGGCGGATGAGGGTGATGCCCGCGGCTGCGAGCTCGGCCTCGAAGCCGGCTCTGCGGTATCCCTTGTCGGCGACGAGGACCTGGCCCGGGCGGGCGAATTCGGGCGTCGGCGATCATGTCGGGGCAGGTGCCTCGCTCGTCGGCGTTGGCGGCGGTGAGCGGAACGCGATCGGCAGCCTGGCCGGGGCTGTGATGAGGTGCAGCCGCAGGCCCCAGAAGTACCGTGAGTGCGAGGCGCAGTAGCCGTAGGAGGCCCAGCCGGCGAGATCGGAGCGCTTGGCGGTCTCCGGGCTGCGGCCGCACTCCACCGGGGTGGAGTCCACGAGCCACACGCCGTCGTGATATGACGGGCAGTCCCGCGCCAGAGCCGACATCACATGGCGCATCAGCTCGCCGCTGCGGCGCAGCCGCTTGTCGTGGCCCGGCCGCCGGGGCAGGTGCCGGAACCACGGGCCGAGATGCGCTGTGGCCCAGCGGATGAAGCGGGCCTCCGAGCCGAGGCCCCACAGCGCCCGCAGCACCGCCAAGGTCACCAACTCCGCGTCCGACAGCCGCGGCGCGATCCCCGCCACAGGCCGCTCAGGCGCCCACTCGGGATGCGCGAGCAGCAGATCGTCCACCTTGACATACAGTGTCGTCACGAGGGTGTCTGAGTCCGGGTTCATGCCGAGATCCTCCAAGATCGGGTTTGTTCGACCCCCAGATCTCAGACATCCTCACCCCCGCCACAGCGACCCCCCCCCCCCCAGATCCCCAGAACCACCCGCCAAGACACACAACCACGCGAAACTCAACCACCACGACACCACAACACCTACCCACTTCAAGGCCCACACGCTTTGGGGCTGGCCCAAATGGGTGTCATGTAGTTGAGCACTCCGATCGGGGGGTGCTGCACGGAGCCTGCGGGCTTCACCGTGGGCGTGGCCATCACGTGTCATGTAGTTGAGCACTCCGACTTTGGGGGTGCCGCTGGGCGTTGGGGGAGCATCCGCGAGCTGTCGACTGGGCGTGGCTAGGTTGGCTCAGATGTTGGTGGAGTTGGCCGTGTGGCTCGCCGTGTCGGTGCTCGCGTGCGACATGGTGGTGCGCCCGGTGCTGCTTGGGGTTCACCTCGGCCGGGAGATGTTCCCTTCTGCGGGGGAGCAGCGGCTGCCACTGGGGCAGGCTCTGTGGCGTGCTTGTCGCCGCACCGCTGCCAGTCATGTGGCGGTCACCGTAGGAGCGGTGGTGGTCGTGACCGTCGCTGTGGTCACGGGGCCATGGAGCGGCCTGGTACTCGGCGCCGGCACGTGGCTGGTGGTTCGGACCTGGCGCCGCCAGCGGGGATCGGCCGAGGGGGCCTAAGCGCGGTGGCTGTGGTCCGGAACCTCTACCACGAGATGTCGGCTCTGTGCGTGTGGTGCGAGCGGCCCCCGGGTGGCCTCGGAGTCGAGTTGGCCCGTGGCGACGACGGCAAGAGGCGGTACCTGTGCCAGCGCTGCGTCGACGCCGGCGTGGACCCCGAAACCGCCCGGCGCTGCCGCGACTACCACACGCTCATACTCCCGTTCCCTTTCTGGTGCCGCGACGCGACCGGCTGCACCAGCAGCCACAACCCCGACGGGCCGTGCTGGCTGTCCGAGGGCCACACCACCGACAGCGACGGTGCCCGGGGGCGGAGCTTCGCGGTCCACTTCGGCGCCGAGCGATCCCCGTGGGATGACACGGCAGTGGGGGTGGAACACCTCAGCGATCTCGGCTACTTCGAAGGGACGGATGAAGCGGTCAGTTGGCTGAGGGGCAATCGACCCACATGGCGCGGCCTGCGGGAGAACGGCGGCTGGTTCTAGCCTGGTCTGGCCCCTGCAGCCGACGAGATGCAAGGAGGCCTCGGGGCTGTGTCGGCTGCTACAGGCCGAGGCCTCTGTCGGGTCCTCGGCCCGGGCCGCGGCGGCGGAGGTGGGCGTCGCGGTCTTCCAGCTGCGCCACGAGCAGCTCCAAGATCGCGCGGTCTTTGGGCCGGTTGGCGGCCTGTTTGGAGCGCACGATGTCGCCCAGGTCGGCGCAGCGGACCGGGAACGTCTCATCGCCGACGCGTATCAGGACGGTGTGGGCCCGCTGGGCCAGTTCGTCGTAGCCGCCGGCGATGCCGGCAGGCTCGCGGCAGACGTCGAAGTTGCCATGGGCACATGTGAGGTTCAGCACCGACACCCGGGCGAGGGACTCGGCGTCGTGGGCGAACGGAAAGCTGTCGCCGCCGGACCGTATGCGGGCCCCGAGGTCCCCCAGTGCGGCCGAGAGTCGCTGCTGGTTCCCAGGGTCCGGAGCGGGAGTGAAGTCTACGTCTCGGGTGAGGTAGCCGAGGTCGAGCTGTTGCGCCTGGACGGCCCATCCGCCGATGGCGATGAACTCGACTCGGTGGCGAATGAGAGCAATCGGGATGCGAGCGAGCCGGGAGAAGGTGTCCTCTGGGTGGTCGTTTGGCGGCTCGTGGGCGGTCATCGCCGTAGTTAGGCGCGGGCGGAGATCCCGGCGCTGTGCGGTGCGGCCCGCCGAGGCCGGTGTAGATCGGGGTCGACCTGAGCGCTGAGGTGCAGTCCGTCGTCGTGGTCGTCGTAGACCTCGATGCGTACTTCCAGGCCGGCACCGGCTCTGGTCAGGATCTCGGCGAGCTTTCCCATCGGGGGGCGCGTCCGGCCCTCGGTGATGTGTGTCAGCGTTTCGTGGTCCAACTCGCTGGAGTGGGCGAAGGCGTTGAGGCCGTTGCGGGACTCCGCAATGGCTGACCGCACCACGAGCGCCGCCCAGCCGCCGCCGTCGCGGCGGCCCTCGGCGGCACCGAAGGGACGCGGCGGGGCGGGGTTTGTGCCGTCCCAGTCGGGCAACGCCCCAGCGGGCGGGCCCGGCGGCGGGGCGCCGATCTCTCGGCGGAAGGCGCGGGCGGCGGCCAGTTCGGTGCGCAACCGTGCCACCTCGTCGCCGTCGACCACAGGTCCGCTGTAGCGGCGGTCGGGCGTGCCGGGCCCGCAGCGCAGCTCCAGGCCTGAGCCGTTGAGAATGCGCTCCACGGTGTCCATCGCGGGGTCGAGGTCGCCGGACTCGATGCTCCGCACTAGCGCCTCGTCGCAACCGGCCGCAGCGGCCAGATCCTGAGGCTCGACACCGAGGACTTCGCGGGCCGTCGTCAGCAGCACCCCGGCGAGGCTGTGGCCGCGGCGGTGCAAGGGAACGGTGGTGGGTGTCATCAGACCCCCAAGGCTACTGCGTTGCGGCCGCTACAGCCGACGAGCTGCGGCCGCACTCGGGCCTGTAGTGGCTGCTACAGAGCGATCCCCGGAGGTGAGACGCCTGTGAGCGGCCTCCGCGACGGTAGAGTGGGGGCCATGCCGTGGCTGCGGGAGTGGCGCGACGAGTGGACCCAGCCCGGGTACGCGGATGACAAGATGGCGCGGATGTGCCTGTTTGGCTACGTTGTTGCGGCCCTGGGCGCTGCTGTGGCTACCGTCTGTTGATTTTCGGCGATGTCGCGGTGCGCACCGTCGTCACGCTTTGGGTGGCCGTCGTTGTGTTTGGGATCGCCGCCGGGGTGTACGCGGTCTCGGCCCGGCGGGCGAAGGAGTCCGCAGAGCGTCGTTAGGTCGTAGCGCCCCAAGGCTAGCGATCCGGCATCCGCGCCCGACGCTGCGGCTGCATCTAGGTTCGCTTCCATGTCGGTCGAAGCGGCATCGGGGCTTGCCGGGTCGGTGTGGGAGAGCGTCCAGTGCCGACGGAGCGGCGCCCGGGTCGCGGCCGGCGGGAGGTAGGGGCGATGGGGTCGGACACCGGTGCCGCCGCAGGGCCCGCACCGGGACGCTCGCGGCGGATGCCGCCCCACAACCTCGTCGCCGAGAAGGCGCTGTTGGGGGCGATGCTGCTGTCGCGCGACGCCATCGCGGACGTGGTGGAGACGGTGAAGGCCTCCCACTTCTACCGGGGAGCCCACGCGGCGGTGTTCGATGTCGTGTGCCGGCTATATGGCGAGGACCAGCCGGCGGACGCGGTGACCGTGGCGGAGGCCCTGGAGAGCACCGACCCCAAGGCGCTCGCCGCCATCGGGGGCATCGACGGGCTGCTGGGGTTCCAGATGAACACGCCGGCCACGTCCAACGCGGCGTCATACGCCGGCATCGGGCTCTGACTGAGGCGGCGCAATGAGAAAGGACTCCGTGCGTTCCGGGGTCCCAGAACCGCCGGACACCCCCGCCCGGCCTGACCACCGGGCCTCTGACAGGCGTTCCAAGTCCGCGGCCCGGGGACAGCTGTATTGTGGAGGCGTGGCCCCCCAAGTTCTCAGCGCCCCCACCAAAGACGACGCCCGGCGCGCCGCTGAGGAACTCGTCGCGGCGGGCGTGTCACAGGTGCTGCTGTTCGGGTCGGTAGCCCGCGGCGACGCCCGCGGCGACAGCGACATCGACCTGGTCGCGGTGTTCGACGACCTCGACTACTCACAGCGCCTGAGCCTGCGGCTGTCGCTGGGGGCCGCAGCCGAGGCCGCCGCCGGGCGGCCGGTCGAGGTCTACGTCACTGACAGGCCCGAGTGGGCGCGCCGCACCCGCGACGTGTCGGCGTCGTTCGAGGCCCGGATCGCGCCGGGGGCGGTGGCCTTGGTCGACCGCCCCGCCGGAGCGGTGAGATGGGACAAGGAGATCGGTTTGCCCAGCACCAACATCGACGAGGCCCTGGGCCGCCTCGACGAGGCCAGCAACGCCCTGAACTCGATGCGCTCCCGCCTGCGGCCTGACGATTGGGAGGTCCTCGAGCCCGCCAACGCCCGCCTTGTGCGCGGGCGCATGACCGCCATCTGCGCCGCGGGGGCGATGGCGGTGGAGACCTCGCTCAAGGCGCTCGCCGCCGTCGACGGCACGCCAGCACCGCACAGGCACAACATCGACCTTCTGGTGCCCCTCAGCGGCGGCCGGGCCGACGCGGTGCGCTCCGCTTTGGCCCGCCTGGAGCGCAACACCATCACCGCCGGGCACGCGCCCTACGGTGACCTCACCATCTGGCGGACGGCCGGCACCTACATAGCGGACCGCTCCGGCATCGACGCGCGAGCCGCCGCAGCGCTCGCCCCGCTCATCGCAGCGGCCGCCGTGGCGGTCGCCGCCGTCGCCATCGACGAGATAGCCGCGCACGCCCCCGACGCCGACGCCGTGGCGCACGCCCGTCGCACCCTCCATGAGACTGCGATCCCCCTACAGCGCTACGACCTACTCACCGGCGCCCGCACAGACCGAGGAAGTCCTGGCGGAGGGTAGGACTCTGGGCCGGCGCAACGCCGGGCGCCGCAACAGGGTGTGCAGGCGACAGCCATACTGGGGCCGCCCCTCGACGGCGCGCCGAACGCGACCTGCTGGTCGTGTAGGCCTGCGGTGGCGTCCCGAGCTGACCCGGGCCGCGCTGCGGCGTCGGGGTTGCCGGCCGGATGTCTGTGGTGCCGTCGGGGAGGGGGCGCTACACGTCGGGGCCGGCGACGGGCGCGGCCGGCAGGGTGTCGAGGGCGGCGAGCAGGTCAGCGAACCCGGCGAGGGGCACCGCCGTGGCGTCGCTGCGCGCTTGGGGCTCGTCGCCGCCGTAGACGACGGCCTGCGCGGTGACCTCCGGCAGGGACTGCGCGAGGCGTCGCGTCGGGCCGAACCAGTCTGAGGCGATGGTGCGGCCGGACTTGATCTCGGTGGCGGCCAGGCCCTGCGGCGTCGGGTAGAGAAGGTCGACCTCGAGGCCGCGGCGGTCGCGGAAGAACGTCAGGCCCGGGAGGCGGGCCGCGCTGTTGAGGCGGTGCTTGACCGCTTCACCGACCGCGGCGTTCTCGAACAGCGGGCCCCGCAGGGGATGCGCGGCGACCTGATCGGCGCTGTTGATGCCGATGAGGTAGCTCGCCAGACCAACGTCACAGAAGTAGAGCTTCGGCGAGCGGGTCACACGCTTGCGGAGGCTCGTGGCATAGGGCTGCAGGCGGAAGATGATGTCGCTCGCCTCCAGGACCGCCAGCCACTCCGCCGCTGTCGGTTGGGTCACGCCGGCGTCAGCGCCCAACTGCGACAGGCTCACCAACTGGCCGACGCGCCCGGCGCACAGCGTCGCGAACCGCCGGAAGGCGTCGAGGTTTCGGATCGCGCCGATGCGGCGCACGTCGCGCTCCACGTAGGTCAGCCAGTAGTCGGCCAGCGCCTCGGTGGGGTCGAGGCCGCGGTCGTGGATGCGGGGATAGCAGCCGGAGTACAGGACGTCATCAACCCGACCGCTGGCGCCCGCCGCCCGGCACTCGGCCAGCGAGAACGGCAGCAGCCGCAGCATCGCCGTGCGCCCGGCGAGAGACTGGCTGACCGCCCCGGTGAGGCCGAACTGCTCGCTGCCCGTGAGCACGAACAGGCCGTTGCGGCGCTCCTCGTCGCCCAGCACCTGCAGATACGACAGCAGATCCGGAACGCGGTGGATCTCATCGAGGACCGCGCCGTCGGGGAACTGCGCCAGGAAGCCGCGCGGATCCGCGGTGGCGAACTCGCGGACATGGGGTGCCTCGAGGTTCGTGTAGTCCATGTCGGCGAAAACGCGGCGGCACAGCGTCGTCTTGCCGGACTGGCGCGGGCCGGTCACCGTCACGAACGGGTACTGCCCGAACAGGCGCACCAAGTGCGGCGCGATCTCCCGGTCGATCACCCTCACACCCTACCAGCAACGGCGTATTCAAGATGCCACCTTGAATACGCCGGGTGCTTCCCACTGGCGTTGAGCCCTCCCGGAGGCCCTCACAGCGGCCGTCTCCGGGCCGGTACAGCCCACAATGAGACAGCCCCGGCGAAGGCCGGGGCTGCTCGGCCCGGGGCTGCTCACCCCGGGGAGGTTCCGCGCAGACCATACCACAGGCCAAGTACAGTCGCCACGCCATGGGTTCATCTCGGGTGATCGCCTACATCGACGGGTTCAACCTCTATCACGGTCTGCGCCACGCCGCTTTCGCTTCGCGCCGACACTCAGAGTGGTCCTCGCGGCGTGGCCGGTCGGCGTCGGTTTGCGGCCGCGGTGTTGGCCACCGAGTCGCAGCGTCGGCGCAGCCTGTCCAGGAACTCGTCTGCGGAAAGGAACTGGCGCGCGTCGCGGGCATGCTGTCGATCTCGCCCGCGAACGCGTCCACGGCCCCGGCCGCGAGCTGCTCGGCCCGGTCGATGACCCAGCTGCTGGGCAGCTTGAGACGGGCTGCTGTGTCGATGAGGCTGTGGTCGGAATTGGAGCTGTAGACGGTGTGGCTGGTGCCGTACCGCATCGCCGTCTCCCGCTCGCCCAACCCCGACGAGAAGTACGCCAAGGACGAGTCCAGGTCATAGAGGGGTGCGAGCTCGACGGTGCCGGCTTTGAACATCAGGCTGTAGTTGCGGGCATGGGCGTCGCGGTTGATGGTCACCAGCGCCCAAAGAAGCCCGTCGGCGAAGCGGCGCATATCGGTCGCGGGGTCCGTGCAGTGGACCATGATCAGATCGCCGATGGCGGCCATGCCCGGCCCGCCATCCTGCTCGCGGCGCAGATGCCCCGCGACGCCCAGCGCCTGGCACATGTCCTCCTGATGCACCCGCGACCACCCCGCCGGGCCGCGACGGCGGTCGCAGCGCTCGACGACCACGACGGAATGGCCGCCGTGTACGTCGACCGCGGTCGCTGCCGCGTCCAGGCCGAGCCGCCGCGCCGCCGCGCAGCACAGGTGCTCGACCACGGCCACCGCCTCGGATCCGGTGTGGCTGGGTTTGAGGATGTGGGTGGTAGGCACCGCGCCGTGGGGTTTGGCCCAGCCGTCGGCCAGGCGATGCAGCGCCAGCTTGTTCTAGTAGCCGCCGAGGCTGAAGTACGGCTCGATGCCGTCGTCGGCCCAGCGCAGCGGGTCGCGGGCCATGGCGGCCACCTCCGCGGCGACCTCGTCCTCGGTGAGGGGCACCACACCGCCGCCGCGGGCGGCGAGATCGTCGATCTGCCCCGGCGGGCAGAACTGCACCGCTCCGGCGCAGTCATGGCCGATCGGGGTCGCCAGGAGCCCGAACGGGTCCGCAGGCGCACCGTAGGCGCTGCCGCAGCGGCGAGCTGGTCAAACACATGATCGGCGCGCTGGCCCGGGAATGCGACTCCTACCACGACGACGTCTGGGTCGTGGACTCGACGCCGGTGGAGTGCGGCCGCAGCCGCGAGACCCAGAGGCGCTCCGACCTCGCCGGATGGGCCGCCTACGGCTACTGCGCCTCGCGCTCGCGATGGTTCTGGGGGCTGCGCCTGCACCTCATCACCGCGCCGTCGGGGCTGCCGGTGGCCTACGCGCTCACCGGGGCCAAAGCCGACGAGCGCGACACGTGCCTGGACATGATCACCCACGCCGGGATCGCCCGGCGCGGCCAGACCCTCATCGCCGACAAGGGCTACCGGCGAGCCAGCTTCGAGCACGAGCTCAACGCCGCCGGCATCACCCTCATCCGCCCCGCCGCCAAAACAGAGCCGCCCCGGCCCGGGCGGCGGTTCCTGCGCCCGCTGCGCCAGACCATCGAATCAGTCAACTGGACCCTCAAAGCCCAACTCGGCCTCGAACGCCACCGCGGCCGCACCCGCCCGGGCGTCGCCGCGCGCATACTGCAACGACTCCTCGCCCTCACAGCAGCCATCTGGCACAACCAAACCACCCAACAACCCGGCCCCGCCCGCTCCCTCATCGCCTACGACCACTAACCCCTTGGAACTAACCGTCTAGTTGATGTGGCTCGCCCATCGCTGCATGAGCGGACGGCGGCGGTCGAGCATGTCTGACCTCGCGTAGGCGCCTTCGACGCCTCTCACGGCGTGACCGAGCGCCATCTCGGCGAGGTCTCTTGGGACGGCTTGGTCGGAGCACCAGGATCGGAATGTGGCTCGCAGGCCGTGTGCGGTGGTGGCGATGTCGAGGTCTCGCAGGAGTTTCACGAAGGTGTTCTGTGACAGCGGCTGGCGGGTTGTTGGGTTCGCGAACACCAGCCCAGCGCCACCGGTGAGGTCGCGAGCTTCGGTGAGCAGCGCTACGGCGCAGCCGCTGAGCGGCACCCTGAACTCGGTGCCGGTTTTGTAGCGCGTCGCTGGGATGGTCCACACCGCGGTGTCGAGGTCGAACTCGGCCCAGTGGGCGTGGCGGACCTCGCCTGGTCTAGTCGCGGTCAACACCATCAGCTGGAGGGCCAATTTGGTGGCGGTGGCTGCCTGTGAGGCCCGGATCATCATTATAGTCTGACCCTTGAGATCAAATTACAATCTAACAGGGTCATTCCCTGTCTCGAGCCTCGGTCCGGCCGGCTCCTTCGCAGCGCTGCGGAAGGAGCGGGCTCATGGTGAGGGGCGTCCATCCCAAGAAGGAGGTCCGCAAAGCACTCAAGGAACTGAGGGCAGTCGGCTGGACGATCGAGATCGCCGCTGGCGGTAACGCCCACAGATGGGGGACCGCGATATGCCCGCACGAGCATCCCGGCGGCCCGGGCAGGGTGTCTAGCTGCGTACAAGGGCATCCGCAGCACGCCGCGAAACGAGGGAGACCACGCCAATCGTCTTCGCCAGGCGCTTCGCAAGTGTCAGGAGACGCCAGCGCGATCTGAGCAGGAGAAGATCAATGAATAGGACCAAGTACGACTTCACGCTTGAAACCAGCGGCAGGGACGTGCTCGACGACGAAGTGTTCGACGCCCTTTCCGAGGCCGGGTGCGACGATGCCCTGATCGGTCGCTTCCTTGGCGTCGATTGCCTCGGCTTCACCCGTGAGGCTGGCTCCTACTGCGAGGCGGTGCGGACCGCGATCGAGAACGTCCAGTCGGTGCCGGGCGTGAGCGTGACGAGGGTGGTACGAGGACGCCACTGTCGGTGATGCCTTCACGGCGGCGGTCAACGCGGTGCTGGCCTCTCCAGCGGAGTGCCCCGACGTTCCCGGGACGCAAGAGCGGATGGAGCTGAGGCGCATCTGGGAGATGGCCGCGAAGGCGCCGTCCGACAGCGTCTCCGGCTAGTACACGGTACTCGCGCCCGCTTCGTCTGATCAGGCCGCGATCTCTGCCCAACGAGCGCGGGAGTGCCTTCTAGACTGCATGACATGTCCCGCGACCGGATCGAGCGTCGTCTGCGGGGAGTCGGTCAGCAGCTGAGTGCCCTGCGAACCGATCTCCGCGTGTGCGAGGAGCAGCTGGTGCAGGTCAGCGACGAGGCCGACGAGAGCCGTCTGCGGGCTCTGGTGTCGGAGACGCCGCTGGCCGAGCGCGAACATCGTGAGGCGCAGCGACACGCCGACCGGCTGCGACGGCACCGCGAAGACATCGCGGCCCGCATCGCCCGCCTCGAGGCCGACCAGGACGCCTTGCTGGATCGGTTCAGCGCGTCGTGAGCGCCCCCGGCGCGGTTCGGGTGGTGGTGGCGGAGGACGAGGCCATCATCCGGCTCGACTTGGTGGAGACCCTGCGCGAGCAGGGCTTCGACGTCGTGGCCGACACGGGCCGGGGCGACGAGGCTGTACAGCTAGTGGCCGAGCATCGCCCCGATGTGGCCATCCTCGATGTGAAGATGCCCGGCTTCGATGGCATCGAAGCGGCTCGGCGGATCGCCCCCCAGCGCGGCACGGCGGTGGTGATCCTGACCGCCTTCAGCCAGCGCGAACTGGTCGAGCAGGCTCGTGAGGCCGGCGCCATGACCTACCTGGTCAAGCCGTACCGCCGCGAGGCATTGGTGCCCGCCGTGGAGTTGGCCCTGGCCCGCTATCGGGAGATGGAGGCGCTCGAAGGCCAGGTCGGCGACCTGGAGGACCGCCTGGAGGTGCGCAAGATCGTGGACCGGGCCAAGGGGCGCCTCATCGACGACCACAGCCTGAGCGAGCACGACGCCTACGCCTTCATCCAGCGCACGGCGATGTCGCAGCGCCGCACCATGCGAGATGTCGCCCAAGACGTGCTCGAGGGCCGTGTCGCGCCGTGACTCTCCAGCCAGCGGTCCCCGAGGGCCGCGTCGCGCCCTGACCCGCCGGCCACCGGTCCGGTTGCCGTAGATTCTCGCCATGGCCACGGTGATGCTGATCGATGGCAACTCGCTGGCCTACCGCGCCTTCTTCGCCCTGCCCACCGACATGGCCACCGCTTCGGGCCAGATCACCAACGCGGTGTTCGGCTTCACGTCGATGCTCATCAACCTGTGGCGGGACCACGAACCCGATCAGATCGTCGTCGCCTTCGACCGGCCCGAACCCACCTTCAGGCACACCGCGGTTCCCACCTACAAGGGCACCCGGGACTCCGCGCCCGACATCCTGCGCCAGCAGATGGGCCTAGTGCGCGAGGTCCTCGAGGCTCTGGCCGTGCCCACAACGGATGCGGCCGGCTACGAGGCCGACGACGTGATCGCCACCCTGGCCACCGCAGGCCGAGACCGCGGCGACGACGTGATCATCGTCACCGGTGACCGCGACACCTATCAACTGGTGGAGGACCCCCAGGTGAAGGTGCTCTACAACGTTCGGGGTGTGTCCGACTACAAGCTGTACGACGAGGCCGGGATCCTGGCTCGCACCGGTGTGCGGCCCGTCGACTACGTGCAGTACGCAGCCCTGCGGGGCGACATCAGCGACAACCTGCCCGGAGTGCCCGGAGTGGGGGAGAAGACCGCGGCGAAGCTGGTCAACACCAAGGGCGGGCTCGACGGGATCTTCGCCTCGCTGGAGGAGCTCACCCCCAAGCTGAGGGAGAACCTCGCCGCCGCCGAGGAGCATGTCCGCACCAATGCAGAGGTGATGCTGCTGGTGCGCGACGTGCCGCTGGAGGCCGGGCTCGACGAGCTCGTGCTGGGAGACATCGACGCGCAGGCGGTGCGCAAGCTGTTCGACTTCCTGGAGTTCCGCTCGCTGCATCGGCGCCTGTCCGAGGTCCTCGGCGACGCGCTGGGCACCGACGCGTCGACGGGAGCGGATGCCGCGACCAGGACCCTGGACCCGCAGGTGTCGGTGCTGGCTGCGCCCGCGGTAGCCGCCGAAGCGCTTCGAGCTGCAGCCGCCGAGGCCACCGGCACGCAGCTGTCGCTGGCAACCCCGGCCGCGGGGCTGGCCGACGGCCTGGCGTGGACGGTCGACGCAGCCGCATCCCAGGTGGCCTACGTGCCCGGCGACCTTCTACACGATCCCGAGGTGTCCGAAGCGCTGGCCGGGCTCGTCGGCAGCCGCCCCGACGGCTCAGGAGGTCCCAGCGAGCGGAGCCGGCCGCTGGCGGTGCACGACGGCAAGGCCCTCATGCGACCGCTGCTCGACCGCGGCGTCGAGATGCGCGACCCGCTGATCGACACCATGCTGGCCGCCTACCTTCTCGACCCGGCTGACGCCCGCTACGACCTGCGTGATGTGGCCAGCCGATACGCCGACATAGACCCGCCCGCGCACGCCCCACCCGAGGGGCGCCTCGATCTCGATGGAGACGCGGTCGCGCCCGCCGAGCAGGCGGGATGGGGCGCGCTGGCCGTCGACCGCCTGGTCGCGCCCCTGCGCGAGGCGCTGACGGCGCAGGGTTTGGACAGCCTCAACGACGAGGTGGAGGTGCCGCTGGTGCGGGTCCTGGCCCGCATGGAGCGCATCGGAATAGGGGTGGACCGCTCGGTGCTGGAGAGGATCCGCGACGAACTCGACACCGAGGCCGAAGCCCTCCGCCACCAGGTGCTGGCCGACGCGGGACGCGACATCAACGTCAACTCGCCCAAGCAGCTGGCCGAGGTGCTCTTCGACGATCTGGGGCTGACTCCCACCAAGCGCACCAAGACCGGCTTCTCCACCGACGCGCAGTCCTTGGAGAAGCTGCGGGGCGAGCATCCCATCGTCGACCACCTGCTCTCCTACCGCGAGGTAGAGAAGCTGCGCTCGACTTACGGGGTCGGCCTGCTGGCCGAGGTCGGGACGGACGAACGCATCCGGGCCACCTTCAACCAGACCGTGGCCCGCACCGGCAGACTCAGCTCCGACGCTCCCAACCTGCACAACATCCCGGTGCGCTCCGAGCGGGGACGGGTGTTCCGCACCGCCTTCGTGGCCCCGCCGGGCTGCAAGCTCCTCGTCGCCGACTATGACCAAATCGAGCTGCGCTGCATCGCGCACCTGGCCGAGGACCCGGGCCTGATCGCGGCCTTCGAGGCCGGCGACGACATCCACACCGCCACCGCAGCCGGGGTGTTCGGCATCGACTCATCGGAGGTGGGCGTGCAGGAGCGGGCCACCGCCAAGATGGTCTCGTACGGGCTGGCCTACGGGATGGAGGCCTACGGGCTGGCCCAACGCCTGAACATCCCAACCGGCGAGGCGGCCGAGATCCTCGACGCATACTTCGAGGCTTTTCCCGCGGTGCGCCATTATATGGACCGCACCGTGGCCGAGGCTCGCAGCCGGGGCTACACCGAGACCCTGTTCGGCCGGCGCAGGCAGATCCCGGAACTGGCCAGTGCCAACGTGCGGCTGCGCCAGGCCGGTGAGCGCCAGGCCATGAACGCCGGGATCCAGGGGCTGGCCGCCGACATATTCAAGGTGGCGCTGGTCCGCCTCGACCGGGCCCTGGAGACCGAGGGGTTGGCGTCGCGCATCGTGCTGCAGGTGCACGACGAGATCATCCTGGAGTCGCCCGACGCCGAGATCTCCCCGGCGTCGGACCTGACCCGCGACGTCATGCGGGGCGCTTTCGAGCTGCGGGTGCCTCTGGAAGTCGACCTCCAAGTGGCCGGCACCTGGGCCGGGGCCAAGAGTCCGAGCGGACGGGCCGCAGTTGACTAGGACTTGGCGGGACGCTGAACGAGGACGTGGCCCGAGCGGCCCGTGAGCGCACCGAATAGGAGCGGGAACAAGAGTTAAGCGCGATCAGGCGGCCTGGGCGGGAACAACTCCGGTGCTCTGCCGGTAGCCTCTCTGGGTCCCGTACGCCAACCAACCAGCCCGGAAAGACACCGTGACCGACACCGCTACCGCCGTCCTAGAGCCCCCGGCGCCCGCCGAGATGGGCACCTTCGCAGAGGACGGCTCATACATCCCACGCCAGATCGTCGAGGACGACCTCGGCGACATCAGCCTCGACGACGCCTACGCCTCCACCATGGTGGTCGTCGAGGACGGCCAGATCGTGGAGGGCACAATCGTCCGGATCGACAAGGAAGAGGTCCTGCTCGACATCGGCTACAAGTCCGAGGGCGTCATACCCAACCGCGAGCTGAGCATCCGCCACGACGTCGACCCCGGCGACGTCGTTGACATGGGCGAGAGGATCGAGGCCCTGGTCATCACCCGCGAGGACAAGGAAGGCCGCCTGATCCTGTCCAAGAAGCGGGCCCAGTACGAACGGGCCTGGGGCCGCATCGAGGAACAGCGAGAGGCCAACGAAGCGGTCAAGGGCATGGTCATCGAGGTGGTCAAGGGCGGACTGATCGTCGACATCGGCCTCCGGGGCTTCCTGCCCGCATCGCTGGTGGAGCTTCGCCGGGTGCGCGACCTGCAGCCCTATGTGGGCCGCGAGCTCGACGCCAAGATCATCGAGCTCGACAAGAACCGCAACAACGTCGTTCTGAGCCGGCGGGCGTGGCTGGAGGAGACCCAGCGCGAGCAGCGCGAGGCGTTCCTGGACAACCTCAGGCCGGGCGAGATCCGCAGCGGAGTGGTGTCTTCGGTGGTGAACTTCGGCGCCTTCGTCGACCTCGGTGGCATGGACGGCCTGGTCCACGTGTCGGAGCTGTCCTGGAAGCACGTCGACCATCCCAGCGCAGTGGTGTCGGCCGGCGACCGCATCGACGTGCAGGTCCTGGAGGTCGATCTGGAGCGCGAGCGCATCAGCCTGTCGCTCAAGGCCACCCAGCAGGATCCATGGCAGGAGTTCGCGGCCAGCCACCGGGTCGGGGAGCTGGTCTACGGGCGCATCACCAAGCTGGTGCCGTTCGGATCGTTCGTGCAGGTGGGCGACGGCATCGAGGGCCTGGTGCACATCTCGGAGATGTCCGCGCACCATGTGGAACTCCCCGAGCAGGTGGTGACCCCTGGCGAGGAGCTTTGGGTGAAGATCATCGACCTCGACCTGCAGCGCCGCCGCATCAGCCTGTCGATCAAACAGGCCGCCGAGGGCGGGGTAGTCGCGGCCGAGTACCAGGAGCACTTCGGCGACCACGCCTACGACGAGGCAGGCAACTACATCGGCAGCGGTTCCGAGGGCCAGCAGGCCTGGGAGGACTTCTACGGCGAGGAGGGCCACGAGCACGCCGACGAGAGCGAGATCGCCTCTGCCGGCGAGGGCCAGGTCGCTGCCGTCGACGCCTCCGCCGACGAGGGAGAGATCGCCTCCGCCGACGAGATCATCGACGCACCTGCCGACGAGACCTGAGCTCTGCCCGAGATCGCGCTGACAGGGGGGATAGGCGCCGGCAAGTCGACCGTGGGCGCCGCGCTGGTCGAGCGGGGGGCGGTACTCATCGACGCCGACCAGATCGTCCGGGACCTCCAGCGGCCGGGCCAGCCCGTGTTCGAGGCCATCGTGCAGCGGTGGGGTCCGACGGTGTTGGCGGACGACGGCACCCTGGACCGCGCTGCGGTGGCTGCGGTGGTGTTCAACGACGCCGACGAGTTGGCCGCCCTCAACGCCATCGTCCATCCGGCGGTGGGCACCGAGATGGTCAAGCGCAGGGCCGCGGCGGCCGAGCACTCGCCCGATGCGGTGGTGGTGCTCGACATCCCGCTGCTGGTTCGCCCCGACGGCGAGCCGATCGCGGAGCGCTACCGCACCCTGTCGGGCATCGTGGTGGTGGACACCAACCCTGAGATCGCGGTGCAGCGCCTGGTGGCCCAGCGGGGCCTGTCCGAGGATGACGCCCGGGCCCGCGTCGCCCGCCAGGCCGACCGCAATTCGCGCTTGGCCGTGGCCGACCTCGTGATCAACAACGACGGCACCCGCGACGAGCTCGAGCCCCAGATCGACGCCTGCTACCGCTGGGCGTCCTCCCTGGCCTGATCCGCCAACCGTTCTGAGAGCAGACTTGCCGCTCCAGTCGGTCAATATGCTCACAGAAGGCGGGCTTCAGCCGATGGGATAGAGCGCCTCCCTCCAGCCAGCAGCATCGAGCGCCAGCATCGCGTCGATCACAGACGCATCGGGCAGAGGTCCCACGTCCAACTCGGAGGTCATGGCGCTCATGGCCACCACATGACCCAGCCGCTGGCAGCGCTGCAGATCGGCGGGATGGGACAGGTAGCCACACAGGAATCCGGCCGCGAACGCGTCGCCGGCGCCTCTCGGGCCCAAGATCGGCCCGCGCAAGGCAGGCTCGAAGTGCACGCCGTCCGGCGCGAAGGTATGGACGCCGACGGCGCCGTCTTTGACCACCACGACCGGTGGCCGCAGCAGGGCCGACCGCACCTGCGACGGTGCGGTGAACCCCCATACTGCGGTGGCTTCGTCCAACCCGACGAAGACGATGTCGGCCAGGTTGGCCGCCTCCAGGAGCAGTTCGCCCGGAGGCCCGTTGGGCCACAGCGCCGGGCGCCAGTTGACATCGAACGACCGCAGGGCGCTGGCCGACTCGGACATCAGGGCCATGACCAGATCCCGGCACCCGCCGGAAAGGGCGAGCGTGATCCCCGTGAGGTGTACGGCCCGGGTATCGAGGCACGCCTCGACCGGGACGGTCTCGGGGGACATGAGCGAAGCCGCGGAGCCCCGCCGGTAGTACTGGACCCGCTGACCCCGCTCCGGCGAGTCCCTCAGCATCAGGCCGGTGGGGGAGTCGTCACAGAGTTCGACGAGCGAGGTGTCCACTCCGCCAGCGTCGATGGCGTCCCGGACCAGCAACCCGGCCATACCGGCGTCGAGGCGGCTGACCCAGGCGGTGCTAAGCCCGAGCGACGCGCCGTAGAGGGCCACGTTCGACTCGGCCCCGCAGACGTCCCAGGCGAAGGCGTCCGCGACTGCGTCGGGGTCCCGGTACAGGGTGAGCATCGATTCGCCCACCGCGAGCAGGTCGAAACGAGGGTCGTGGCGGCTCTGGCTGGCGGGACTCAAGCGGCCTCCCGCTCGATCAATCGTCGATGACGTCCGGCGAGCCTGCCGATTGCCCGTCGTGGGCGGGTGCCTGAAGGACCCGCAGCAGGTCGTTGGCCGAGACCTCGATCAACTCGGTCATGACCCGAGCGGCCTCGTCCTCGTCGCGGTCCCGGATCGCCCAGACCACCCGGGCATGGTGCTCGAGCGTGGTCGCAGGGCCGCCCGGAACCTGCACGGTCACCCGCCGGCTGCCTTCGAGCGCCACCCTGATCGTCTCCGCCATCTGGGCCAGCACCGGGTTCGCCGCAGCGCGGAACACCGCGTCGTGGAAGGCCAGGTCGGCCTCGATGTAGCGGTTGAAGTCACTGACCACCTCGGCCATGGCGTCATACAGGACCGAGAGCTCCGCGGCTGCTTTGTCGCTTCGCCGCCGAGCGGCCAGCCTGGCCGCCTCGGGCTCGATCACTAGGCGCACCTCGGCCACATGGCTGAGCGTCGTCGGGGCCGACCGCGAGGCGATGCTCCAACGCAGGATGTCCGGATCGAGCAGGTTCCACGACCGGTAGTCGGCCACGACGGTGCCGGCCTTGGGGCGCGACTCGATTAGCCCCTTGTCCCGCAGCAGGCCCAGGGCCTCCCGAAGGACGGTGCGGGAGACGCCCAATTCCGCCGAGAGATCCTCCTGGTTGGCGAACCGATGCCCGGGTGGATAGGTGCTGTCGATGATCCGGTAGCCGATGCTCTCGACCGTGCGCTGGCGCAGACCGGTCCCGGTCCGGGCGTCGAAGTCCATCGGTGCATCCTATCCGAACCACTTGCGTCGATTTCCAATAGTATGATACTACTAATAGAAGGATTAGCTCCCGGTCTTGGAGACGAACGGGCGGAATGAAGATCACCAGCGTAACGCCCCACTTCATCGGCAACAGCTGGAAGGACTGGCTCTGGGTCCGCGTCGACACCGACGAGGGTATCCACGGAGCAGGCGAGGGGACCGTCAACGTATTCGCCCGCACGGTCGAAGCGGCCATCCGGGATCTCGAGGAGAGGATCGCCGGCCACGACCCCTTCGACATCGAGGCTCTCCTGGTCGCGACACAGCGCGACGTCTACACCGACGGCGGGCAGGTCCACGGAGCCGCCGTCGCCGCGGTGGAGATGGCCTGCTGGGACATCATGGGCAAAGCGCTCGACATCCCGGTGCACAAGCTGCTCGGGGGGCGTCTGCGCGATCGGGTCCGGGCCTACGCCAACGGTTGGTACACCGTCGACCGCACCCCGGAGGCGTTCGCCGAAGCGGCCCGCGGCGTAATGGACCTGGGCTTCACCGCCATGAAGTTCGATCCCTTCGGAGCGGCCTGGATGGCCCAGAGCGGCTACGAGGAGGACCTGTGCATCTCCCTGGTCGAGGCGGTGCGTGAAGAGGTCGGAGCCGGTGTGGACCTGATGATCGAAGCCCACGGCCGCTTCAGCGTGTCGTCGGCCCTGCGTATCGCCGAGCGGCTCGCTCCCTACCGCCCCGCGTGGTTCGAAGAGCCGGTCTCGCATCACAACATTTCCGTGCTCACCAGCGTTGCCCAACGGTCGGCGGTGCCGGTAGCCGCGGGGGAGTCGTTCTCGAGCGTCAAACAATTCGCCGAGCTGATCGCAGGCGGGGCGGTGGGAATAGTGCAGCCCGAACCGGTCCATCTCGGCGGCGTCTGGCGCACCCGGCAGGTGACGTTCCTGGCCGAGGCCAGTCACGCCATGGTGGCACCCCACAATGCTCAGGGTCCGATCTGCTCGGCCGTCAGCGCCCAGCTCGGCGCATGCGTACCGAACTTCTACGTCCAGGAATCGTTCGACATCTTCAACGCGGGATGGACCCGCAATCTGGTCCATCCGCCCATCAGCGTGGTCGACGGTCACGTCGAGGTACCCGAGGGGCCAGGGCTCGGGATCGAGATCGACTGGGACGGTGTCGAGAGCCACGCCAGCCACCGGCCGCACTCCTTGGAGTTGTTCGCCGACGGCTGGGAGCGGCGCGGCGCGGACCATCACCCAACTGAATCCAACCAACCAACCAAACAGAAACCAGGACCCTAGGAGGGACACATGACCAAGACACCCAACCGGCTTCAAAGCCTTCGCGACTCCAGTCTGAGTCGCCGCAACTTCGTTATCGGCAGCGGTGCTGCCGCTGTGGGCGGTGCCGCACTGCTCGCGGCTTGCAGCGACGATGACGAGACCGCCCCGGCGGCGACCACCACGGCCGCACCGGCCACTACCGCCGCGCCGACCACCACCGCCGCCGCCGACACCGGCGTGGGCACAGCAACGCTCGGATCGAACTATTCCGGCGAGAAGAACCAGGCCGCTCTTGCCGCGGCCGTCGCCGCGACCGGGATCGACACCGTCATCAACACCATCGACCACAACACCTACCAGGAGAACTTCAACACCTACATCCAGCAACCCGACGACGTGGTGTCGTGGTTCGCCGGCTACCGCATGCGGGCCTTTGCGAGCAAGGGTGTCCTGGGCGACATCTCCGACGTGTGGGCCGGCCTCGACGGCATGTCAGCGGGCTTCAAGAGCGCCTCGTCGGGCCTCGACGGCAAGCAGTACTTCGTGCCCTTCTACTTCTATCCGTGGGCCGTCCAGTACCGCACGAGCGTGTTCGCCGACGCCGGCTACTCGATCCCCACGACGTGGGCCGAGTTCACGGCGCTGTGCGACACCATGACTGCCGATGGCATCACGCCGCTGTGCGCGGCCAACGACGGAAGATGGCCGCAGATGGGCATGTTCGACATGCTCAACATGCGCATCAACGGCTACGACTTCCACGTCAGCCTGATGGGCGGCAAAGAGGACTGGGAGAGCGCAGAGGTCAAGAACGTCTTCTCGACCTGGGAGGAGATCCTCCCCTACTACCAGCCCGACCCCAACGGCCGTCCCTGGGAGGAGGCCGCCAACGCCCTCGGCGACGGGTCGGCCGGCATGTACCTGATCGGCACGTTCGTCACGTCGGCCTACGACAGCGAGACCCAGGCCGACATCATCGACGACATCGACTTCTTCCTGTTCCCCGAGGTCGATCCCGCCCACGGGCAGGACGCCATCGAGGCGCCCATCGACGGCTTCATGATGGCCGCCGACCCGGCCAACGAGGCGGGCGCCAAGGCTCTGCTCGGCGGTCTCGGCTCGGCCGACGCCGTCGACGCCTACATATCCGTCGACCCGTCGGTCGTGGCCGCCAACAGCAATGCGGACACCAGCGGGTACAACGCCCTGCAGCAGAAGTCGGCCGAGGCCGTGAGTTCGGCGAGGTACATCGCCCAGTTCCTGGACCGGGACACGGACCCGGATTTCGCCGCCAACGTCGTGGGCATCGGCATTGCCGACTTCCTCGCCACACCCGGCAACATCGGCACTATTCTCGCCGACATTGAGGCCAAGAAGCAGACGTACACCTTCGAGTGACCCGCCCGGGGTCGGGACAATGCCCAAGGATCCCCCCGATGTGACGGCGGTGCCCCGGCCGGGGCACCGCCGCCGTCGTCCCTCCACCCTCACTGGCTCCGACCGGACCTGGCTGCGGTTGATGGTCGGTGTGCCGGCCGCGCTGCACATCGCACTGGTCTGGATCCCGGCCGCCCTCACCGTCGTCCTGTCGTTCACCGAGTGGGACAACCTCGCCCCGCTGTCCGACATCCGCGATGTCGGCTTCCGGAACTACTGGATCATCTTCACCGTCTTCGACGCCGACCTGTTCGGGGCGCTGGCCAACAACTTCTTCCTGATCTTCTGGCTCACAGTCTGCTCGGCGTTCGGCATGCTCTTCGCCTACCTGCTCGACAAGAACCTCCGGGGCGGGCGTGTCTACCAGAGCATCTACTACTTCCCGGTCGTCCTGTCCCTCGCCGTGGTCGGATTCATCTGGAAGTCGACGATGTTCTCGCGCGACCGCGGCTTGCTCAATGCGGTGTGGCCCGGGGAGCCCATCGACTTCGTCGGGGACGGCACCAAGCTGTTCTCGATCGACCTGCCGTTCCTCGACTACCCGCAGGGACTCTCGAGAAACTTCGCCGCGCTGCTGATCGCCATGGCGTGGCGGCATGTCGGCTACATCATGGTGATGTACCTGGCCGGTCTGAAATCGGTCGATCCGGCTCTGCGGGAGGCGGCCTCGATCGACGGCTGCAACGAGTGGCAGAGCTTCCGGCAGGTGGTCTTCCCGTCGCTGAAGCCCATCAACGTGGTCGTGGCGGTGATCACCGTCATCGAGGCCCTGCGGGCCTATGACATCATCGCCGCCCTCAACGAGCCTCGCGGCACCGACGTCATCGGCACGCTCGTCACCAAGAGCCTGCTCGGCGAGGGCGGCGGACGCGTCGGATTCGGATCCGCCTACGGGGTGGTGATGCTGGTGCTCTGTCTCGGGTTCATCATCTGGTACGTCACGAACCACTACCGGGAGTCGGATCTGTGAGCGGCGCGGCCGTCGGTACCGACCCGGCAACCACTTCCGAAGATGGGCTCGAAGAGATCCGAGTCCTGAGCGCCGAGCGGCGCGGGGCCCGGATCACGCCGATGCGCCTCGGGCTCCACGCCTTCCTGATCGTCATGGCGCTGGGCTGGCTCCTCCCGATCGGCACCGCCGTGTACAACTCCTTCCGCTACTACCAGTCCGACACCCTGCCCAACGGGCCGTTCTCGGCGCCAGAGACGCTGACGCTCGACAACTACCGGGACGCGTGGGAGGTCGGCGAGATGGCCAGGACGTTCGGCAACACCGCGTTCATCGTCATCCCGGCGCTCTTCCTCACACTCCTGCTCTCCGCCATGGTGGCCTACGCCTGCACCCGGTACAGCTGGCGGTTCAACATCGCCTTCCTCGTTCTCTTCACCGCCGGCAACCTGATGCCCCAGCAGGTGCTGTTCCAGCCGCTGTTCCAGATCCTCAAGCGCCTCCCGTGGCCCGACATCCTGTCCGACACCAACACGGGCAGCCTGCTGGGCACGAAGATCGCAGTGATCCTGATCCACGTGGCCTTCCAGGTCGGATTCTGCACGTTCGTCCTCGCCAACTACATGAAGACGATCCCCACCGAGATCAGCGAGGCTGCGGCCGTCGACGGCGCCGGCGTGGGGCGCCGGTTCTTCCAGGTCATCCTCCCGCTGACCCGACCGGCACTGGCAGCGCTGGGCACGCTGGAGTTCACCTGGCTCTACAACGACTTCTTCTGGGGCTCCGTGATGCTCAACCAGGGCAGCCAACGACCGATCACCTCGTCGATCTCCATCCTCAACGGCCAGTACGGGAGCGACTTCAACTTGGTCGCGGCGGCGTCGATCCTGATTGCCCTGCCCACGCTGATCGTCTACCTGATCCTGCAGAAACAGTTCATCTCGGGTCTCACCCTCGGCGCCAGCAAGGGATGATCCACCTTCGGGGGCACAGCACCGACGTCCTGGTCGACCTGTCACACGGAGTGCCGGCGATCGTGTACTGGGGCGCACCCTTGTCCGGTTCCGTCGACGACTCGGCGATCGCGGCGGCGTTGGACCGCCCGCTGGTCCTGGCCTCGCCCGAATGCGTCGCGCCGGTCTCGATCGTGCCCGAGCACGGGTCCGGCTTCCCGGGACGGCCCGGGCTGCTCGGTGCCCGGCGTGATGGCCGCGACTGGGCGCCCCGATTCCAACCGGCTGGGCATGCTCTCGAAGGGGACCGCATGACGGTAGAGACACGCGACGGCGTGGCCGGTCTTGCGCTCACAACCACGATAGAGCTCGATGCCGCGCTCACGGTGCGGGTAGAGCTGGCCAACCGCAGCCAGACCACGCCGTACCTGCTTCACGGACTGAGCATCACCCTTCCGGTTCCCGAGCGGGCCGCCGAACTCCAGACGTTCACCGGCCGCTGGGCCCGCGAACTCCATCCGGTGCGGATTCCGTGGAACCGCGGAACGTGGACGTGCGAGAACCGTCGCGGGCGCACATCCCACGAGCATCCACCGCTCTTGTACGTCGGCACTGCTGGCTTCAGCGAGTGGAGCGGCAACGTCTGGGGCGCACACCTCGCGTGGAGCGGCAACCACGCTCTCCTCGCCGACCGGCTGCCGGACGGGAGGCGGTATGTCCAACTGGGCGAACTGCTCCATCCCGGCGAGATCGCCATCGATCCAGGATCGTCGTACCGGAGCCCCGAGGTGGTGGCGGTCCACAGCGAGCGCGGGCTGACCGCGGCCAGCCAGCAGTTCCACCGCCGCCTGCGGTCACAGCCGTCCCACCCGCGGTCGCCGCGGCCGGTCATGTTCAACACCTGGGAGGCCGTGTACTTCGATCACGACCTCGACCGGCTCCGGGCTCTGGCCGATCTTGCCGCGCGGGTCGGGGTGGAGCGATTCGTGCTCGATGACGGCTGGTTCGGATCGCGGCGCGACAACACGTCGGGTCTCGGCGACTGGGCGGTGTCAGCCGATGCGCACCCGCACGGCCTCGGCCCTCTGATAGAGCACATCACCGGACTCGGCATGGCCTTCGGCATCTGGGTCGAGCCGGAGATGATCAGCCCCGACAGTGACCTGTACCGGTCCCATCCCGAATGGGCTCTGGCCGTTGACGGCTACGAGCCCGTCCTGGCCCGGAACCAACTCGTGCTCGATCTCGCCCGCCCCGAAGCGTCCGACCATGTCCTTGGCCAACTCGACGCACTGCTAACGGACCACGACATCTCCTTCTTGAAGTGGGACATGAACCGCGACCACATCGGCGCCGGCGAGGCCGGCGGAGCTGCAAGCACGCACGCCCAGACAGCTGCGGTGTACCGGCTCATGGACGAGCTGCTCACGAGGCATCCAGGTCTGGAGATCGAGAGCTGCTCCTCGGGCGGGGCGCGCATCGACCACGAGATCCTCCGCCGCTGCGCGCGGGTGTGGACCAGCGACTGCAACGACCCGCTCGAGCGCCAGACGATCCAGCGGGGCGCGTCGATGCTCATACCTCCAGAGATGATGGGGGCCCACATCGGGCCGGAGCGTTCCCACACCACCGGACGGCGCCACGATCTCGCGTTCCGCGCCGCCACCGCCCTGTTCGGGCACCTGGGCGTCGAATGCGGCCTGCTGGCGCTCTCTGCCAGCGAACTGGACGCCCTGGCGGACATCGTTGCGCTGCACAAGCGGTTCAGGCCGTTGCTGCACTCGGGGGACCTCGTACGCTTCGACACCGAGGCCGCGTACGTGGCCTACGGCGTGTACGCGCCGGACCGATCCGAGGCGCTGCTCAGCTTCGCGGCCGTCGCGTCGGCACCCAGCCAGACCCCTCCGCCCCTGCTTCTTCAGGGCTGGGGCCGGACCGGCACTACCGGGTCGCGCCGCTTCGACTCCCGGGGGAGATGCGGGGACCCCAGCGCTCCGGACCGGCATGGACGGGCGGCTCCGTCGTTCTCGGGGGCGACACGCTGGCCCAGGTGGGCCTGCAGATGCCCGCCATGCACCCCGAGTCCGCGTTCCTGCTGCACCTCGAAGAAGACCGGCCCCGCGCTCACGCGTGAGCTGCGGTCTGCGGTGCGCCGCAGCCAGCGGTGCTTTGCGGTCTGCGGTGCGCTGAGCTCAGGCGTGCGCTGCGGTTAGCCGTGAGCTGCAGTCCCGAAGGGCGTCAGGCTGACCCGGTAGGCAAACTCGTGACGGCCCGCGGCTATCCGGTACTGCGGAAGCACGTCGGGTCCACAGCTCGCAGTGCCCAGGCCCCGATGTTCGACATCGACGCAGATGACCAGGCCCCGACGGCGCCGAAGGTCCTCGCGGTTGGCCGCGTCAAAAAGATCGGACGCAGTGTGGTAGGTCGCTGAGAAGTGCAATGAGCGAGGCCTCACGGCCTCGACACGCACCGCCTGGCCGCCCTCGGGGTCGACGATCTCGACCCATCGGCAGCCGGTGCGCAGCCCGAACTCCTGTGGCACCAGATAGGGCAGTTCGTCGGGCCGGCTCCGCCAGACTCCCAGCATTGCACTGCGGTTGCGGTCCGGGTAGTTCTCGTGCGGTCCTCGCCCGTACCAACCAAGCTCGCAGAACTGCGGCGGCAGATCGAAATGCACACCGATGCGGGGCAGGTCGGCCAACTCCTCGGGAACCTCGACAGTGTGCGTGTAGGTGGTGCCGTGCCCCTTGCGCTCCATGCGGACCCGGTGTCCGACCAGTTCATCGGCCGCCCGGCTGTCGAGGCCGGCCCGCCTCCACTCGCGCAGGGCGGCTCCGCCTACCCCGAGGCGCTCGCCGAGATCCGGCATCAGCTTGAACCCGTCGTTGTCGGTCGGGGCTCGCCACAGGTTGAGGGTGGGAGACACAAGGTCGTCCGCCGACGATCCGACCGGCAAGTGACGCAGGCCCTGAGCACGGTGGAATTCGATCTGGTCCCAGGCGACAACCCAGCCAGCCGGAGCGAACCATGAGTCATGTGCAGTCTCCCACCGCACGGTCAGATGAACATCCCGATCCGGATCCGGCTCTGCGACAAGGTGGGGGAGGGACATGATCGTCGACGCGCCCGGAGCAACATCAGGAACGGGCAGCGTGCCTCGCTGGGCGACGCTGCCATCGACGAGCAGTTCCCAGCATGGCCGCAGGTCGGATAGCCCGATGAAGGAGCGGCGGTTCTCAATCCTCAGCCCGCTCCGGTCTCCGCTGACCGCGACCGGCCGGTGCACCCAGGCAACCTCACGCATCGCGGGGTGAGGGTCCAGGTCGGCGGACACGAGCCCGTCGGCGACGAAGTTGCCGTCATGGGGAGCGTCACCGAACTGCCCACCGTAGGCGAGACGCATGCTGCCGTCCGGAAGCCGCTGGCGCAGAGCCTGGTCCTTCCACTCCCACAGGAAGCCTCCCTGGAGTCCGGGGGTCTGTTCGATCACGTCCCAGTAGTCGGCCAGCGAGCCGTTGCTGTTGCCCATGGCGTGGCTGTACTCGCACATGATGAGCGGCCGGCGACCGGCGCCCGTCTCGCCGTAGCTGCGGACGGCCTCGATCTGTGGGTACATCGGGCACACGATGTCGGTGGCGGCCTCTCCGCCGTCCTCCCAACCCTGGACGCTGACCGCGGGCTCGTAGTGCAGCGGCCGGTACGGGTCGTCGAGGCGGATCCACTTGGCGAGAGCCTCGTGGCGCGCGCCGTAGCCGCTCTCGTTGCCGAGGCTCCACGCGATCACCGACGGGTGGTTGCGATCGCGTTGCACCATCCGGGAGCCGCGGTCCACGAAAGCGTCCCGATAGGTCGGATCGTCACAGATGGTTCCCTCGTAGGCGTGGGCCTCGATGTTGGCCTCATCCACCACGTAGAAGCCGAACTCGTCGCACAGCCGGTAGAAGGCGTCGTCGCTGGGGTAGTGCGAAGTGCGCACTGCATTGATGTTGTGGGCCCGCATCAGCCGGAGGTCATCGCGCATGTCATCGGCGGTCACCGCCTTGCCCCGGTCGGGGTGATGATCGTGGCGGTTGACGCCGCAGACGCGGATCGGCCGCCCGTTGACGAGCAGTTGCCGGTCGCGTACCTCGACGCGACGGATTCCGACGTGCTGGGTCTCCCGATGGACCACACTGCCGTCCGGGTCGGTCAGTTCTGCCGTCACCGAGTACAGCCTCGGCGTCTCGGCATTCCAGTCCTGGGCTCGGGCCACATCCCAACGAGCGTTCGCTTCGAACCTCGTGAACCGGTCGGGCCGGGCGTGAGCGTGCGGGACGGGAGCGTCGAATGCGCCCCCCACTTGGTCGCCCGAGGGGTCCCGCAATGCGAATCGCACCGACCAACCCGGTGCCGGAGTCCCGCCGAAGTCGATCACCGCAGCCGCGGTCACCGTTCCGGCACCGGTGCGCGGATCTAGATCGGTGGAGATGGGCAGGTCGCCGACATGGACTTTGGGGCGCGACTCGATCCACACCGAGCGGTGCAGCCCAGCCATCCACCATTGGTCCTGGTCCTCGATGTAGCTATGGGCGCTGTACCGGACGACGACAATCGCCAATTCGTTGATTCCGTGCGCCAGCAGATGCCCCACCTCGTACTCGCTGGGGAGCCGGCTGTCGGTGCCATAGCCCGCAAACCGGCCGTTCACGTAGACGGCGTGCACGCTCTCCGCGCCGGCCACCTGGAGCACGACACGCGCCTTCATCCAGGCGGCGGGCACCGTCAGGGAGCGGCGGTACACCCCGGTCGGGTTGCGGTCCGGGAGCCGGGGCGGCGGTCCACGGAACGGCATCTCAACGTTCGTGTAGTGGGGCTTGTCGACGAACGCCGGACCGGACGGGGTGCTGAGGTCCTGCATCGTCCAGTTCCCGGGCACGGCGACGGTCGCGGTCCGAGGACGTTTGCCCGCGAGTGCTCCAGCTGGCACCTCATCGGGGCTGTCGAAGAGCTCGAGCGACCAGAGCCCGTCAAGCTGCTGCCGGGGGAAACCCGCTAGCGGGACATGCATCGGCATCCGATTCATGTGAAGTATCGCCGGATCGGCCCAGGGTCTCAGGTCTCCGATGACGGGCAGCAATGAAGCCTCGGGCCGTGGCGCCAGCTCAGGCCTCCGGGAGCCGCAGGCCGGTGACCGTGTCGAACAAGTGCATGGCCTCCGGCTGAGGGATCAGGTTCACCCGTTCGCCGCGTTGCGATGAACTCAAGCCCTCCGTGCGCACGACGACCTCCATGTCGCCCATCCCTTCGGCGGTGCAGTAGAGGTACGACTCGGAACCGAGCTCCTCGACGGCGTTGACGGTCGCCTCGAGCCCGCCCTCGCTCCCGGGAGCCCAGTTCTCGGGCCGCACGCCGATGGTCACGGACGTGGAGGTGAGATCCTTCGACTGGCTGGGAGCGAGTGCGACTTCAAGCGAGCCGGCCCGGGCCACGCCGTTGCTGACAGACGCTTCGAGCAGATTCATGGCAGGCGAGCCGATGAACCCGGCGACGAACAGGTTGGCAGGGCGTGTGAACAGATCGCGCGGTGTCGCACACTGCATCAACAACCCGTCCTTCAGCACGGCCACGCGGTCGGCCATGGTCATCGCCTCGACCTGGTCATGGGTCACGTACACGGTGGTCACGCCGAGGCGCCGCTGCAATACCGCGATCTGCGTGCGCGTCTGCACGCGCAGCTTGGCGTCGAGGTTCGACAGCGGCTCGTCCATCAGGAACACCTGGGGCTCGCGCACGATGGCCCGACCCATGGCCACTCGCTGGCGTTGACCGCCGGAGAGCTTCGCCGGCTTGCGGTCCAGATACTCGGTCAGATCGAGGATGGCGGCCGCCTCAGCCACCCGCTTGGCTCGCTCGCTCCGCTCGACCTTGACGATCTTGAGGTGGAAACCGATGTTCTCCGCCACCGTCATGTGGGGGTACAGCGCATAGTTCTGGAACACCATGGCGATGTCTCGGTCCTTGGGCGGCAGCATCGTGACGTCCCGGTCACCGATGTAGACCTCTCCGTAGTCGACCGGTTCGAGCCCGGCCAGCATCCTCAACGTGGTCGACTTGCCGCAACCCGACGGACCCACGAGCACGAGGAACTCCCCGTCGTCGATCTTGAGGTCCAGCCGTTCTACCGCCGGGCGATCACCGTCGCGATACACCCTTGTCGCTTGATCGAAGGTGACGGCGGCCATCGCCAACCCCCAGTTTCTTAGGCCTGAACAATCATACGATATGATTAGTTGTGCCGCTGGCTGCCGGTCCCGAACGAGGTCCAGTGTCGGCGCGCTCAGCCGTCGGGGGCCGCTTCCCGGCCTGACGGTACGATCGGCTGCGAGTGGCCCGAGCGGCCCGTGAGCGAAGCGAACAAGAGCGGGAGTGCCATGCCGCCGGTGAGTCGCGCCGGCGCCGGCGGGGACTTGTGGCCCCAGCTAGACGCCTGCTGGGCTTCGGCTCAGCGCTCAGTCAGCTCGCCTGACCGGTGAGGCTACGCCCGCGGCCAGCCCTCTAGTGTTGTGTCTGTGAGGCACCTTTGGGCTGCGGCGGTCCTGGCACTGCTGTGGTCATTACTGCTGGCCGCGCCGGCGGCGGCGCAGGCCTCGGGCGAACTATGCGACGGGCGCGGCGAGGAGCAGTTCAGCGACGTGTCGCGCTCCGACTATGCCGCGGCGTACATCTTGTGCGCCAAGGCGCTCGGCTTGGCCCGAGGCGTGGGCGACGGCAGCTTCGCGCCGGGCGCCGAGCTGAGCCGAGCGCAGACGGCGGCGTTCCTGGTGCGCCTGTGGCGGGACGTTCTCGGGCGGGATTGCCCCGCTGGGGGTGAACCCTTCACCGACGTCGGTGCCGGGCACTGGGCTGCTGCGGACATCGCCTGCCTGTACAACTTGGGCATGACCCGGGGCGTCACCGCCACGACCTATGAGCCCGGCTCCAGCTTGACCGCATCCCAGATCACCAAATTCGTAGCGCGGATGCTGAACGCTCACTCCGCAGGGTTCTGCGACACTTCCGTTGACGAGCTCGAGCGCGCCGCGAGTTGTCTCGTGAGTCGCAACGTCGCGCCCGACATCGACGAGGCCAAGTCGCCACGACCGGCGTCGCGGGCTCAGATGGCGGTGTTCTTGGTGGGGGCGTGGCACCACGCGGCGGGTCGCGGCCAGCCGCCGTTGCGGCCTTCGGCCACAACCGCCACGCCCGCGGTGCTGCCCGCCGGCGCCTGCGGAGGAGCGGTCACCGACCAGCCTATGCGACTCGGCGCAGACGATGCTGGCGAGGATCCAGCCTGGTCGCCTGACTGCAGCCAGATCGTGTTCATTCGACATGGAACGTTGTGGCTGATGCGCAGCGACGGAACCGAGCCGCGGCCGATAGCAGCCACCTCTGACGGGGGCTGGCCGAACGACCCCGCGTGGTCCCCGGACGGCAGCCGCATCGCCTATTCACGCGCCTCCAGGAACTCTGAAGGCTTCCAGGTGAACCATATCTACGCGGTGAACGCGGACGGCACACAAAAGGCCCAGCTGACCAGTGACGATGACGTGAGGGATTATTCGCCCTCGTGGTCGCCCGATGGCGACAACCTCGTCTTCAATCGCACATCCGGCCGAGGCCGCGACCCCGGCGGCCATCGCATCGACCACGACGTCTATGTCGTCACGATGGACGCGAAAGGCAAGAGACAGACCGCACTGACCGTCGGAGGCGCTCGGGAGGCTTCCCCCGTCTGGTCGCCCGACGGCACCCAGATCGCGTACATCGTCGGTAGCACCGTGGTCGTCGCCGACACCGACGGCACCGATGCCCGCCCTGTCGTCTCGGGGGCATACATGTTCGGTGGCCTATCGTGGTCCCCTGACGGCACCCGATTGGCGTTCACCCAAGGAGACCGTCAGGACGGGGCCATTGCAATTGTCGCTGTGGACGGCGGCAATGAGCATGTCCTCACCGACATGCCCGGACAACATAGGGCACCTTCATGGTCGCCTGACGGGCAGCTCGTAGCGTTCACCAACTCTAACATTACGTTCAACGAGTCCGGTGCCTACCGCCCCAATCAGGCCCACAATAGTAGTAGGGTGTATGTCGTCGGTGCGAGGGGTCAGTCTGTGCCCGTCGCCACGGACTGCATGCCCCGAGGCGGATCGCATACCACAGCAGGCTTTCCACTGCCCGAGTGGGTTGCGCCGTCTACCGGCGTGATTCGTCTCGCGGTGCTGTTCATGGACTTTCCCAATGCACAGGCCACGCACTCGACTCATCAGGAAGTCGAGTTCAGCCTGCCGTATATGGAAGAGTATCTCGAACAAGCGAGCTACAATAGGCTTGATTTGGAGTTCCATGTTCTGCATGAATGGCTACGGGCATCAGGCAACTATCAGGACTATCTGTCTGGAGATCAGCTATTTCTTGAGGCTAGTAAACTCTCAGTCGAACTAGCCAGAGATAGGATTGATCTGTCCAACACCAGTGCGGTGATGACGGTCTTTCCCAGTGATCAGTTCTCGATTGCCACTGCTACCGGCAACGTGACGGTTGGTGACAAGCTCTTGCCGACGTTCAGGATGAACGTCTCACCCGTTCGCACGCGACGTGCCATAACATCAAACGGCTGGGCTGCTGCCCACGAGTTTGTTCATGTTCTCGGACTCGCCGATCTGTATCCCCGACACGGCCATTATCATCCAGAGCCGGAATCCGGCATGTCGATACTTGCAGTGGACTTCGGCATCATGGGCCTTCAGGCGCTAGTATACCTACCGGATTCAGATCCGAGATTGGATTCTCTGAACCTTCTGACAGCAGACTACGCGGTAGACTACTGGCTGCGATACACGGAGATGTTGGGGTGGAGCAGATGGCAATTGGGCTGGATATTATCGGACGAGATGCGATGCATCATTGAGCGTGATACAACGGTTTCTCTGGAGTCAATTAGTGGAGATAGGCGAGGGGTATTGTTAGCGGCAATTCCGATCTCGTCCACAAAGTTGATCGTGTTGGAGAACCGCCGTCCGCTTGGCCGAGATCGACACAGTGCATTCCTCAATAGCGGCATCTTGGTCTATACGGTTGATGCACCACTCGCTGATCTTCCACTCAAACTGGCGGGTGACGATGGGAATGGCGTCATAGGCGCCTATCCATTGTTAACAGCCGGTGAGTCGGTGACAATCTGGGGTTACCAGATAAGGGTCCTCGACGACGACGAAACGACATCGACTGTGAGAATCACACGACTGGACTGAGCTGGACAGGGATGGCCGGGGCGCGGTGTGGCAACGGCAGTTGTACCGTGAGAATCACACGACTGGACTGAGCTGGACAGGGATGGCCGGGGCGCGGAGTGGCAACGGCAGTTGTACCGTGAGAATCACACGACTGGACTGAGCTGGACAGGGATGGCCGGGGCGCGGAGTGGCAACGGCAGTTGTACCGTGAGAATCACACGACTGGACTGAGCTGGACAGGGATGGCCGGGGCTGTCGACGGCCTGCGGGGCTGCCCTGCCAGGCTCGCGTCGGTACGATCGGCTGCGATGCCGCCGGTGACCGTGCCCAGCGATCGGCGGGCCTTCGAGGTGGTGGCCCCGTTCGAGCCCGCCGGCGACCAGCCCAAGGCCATCGAGGCCCTGGCCGCCGGCGTGGCCGACGGGCACAGCTTCCAGACTCTGCTGGGCATCACCGGGTCGGGCAAGAGCGCCACCATCGCCTGGACCATCGAACGGGCGCAGCGACCCACGCTGGTGCTGGCCCCCAACAAGTCGCTGGCCGCCCAGCTGGCCAACGAGCTGCGGGAGCTGTTCCCGCACAACCGGGTGGAGTACTTCGTGAGCTACTACGACTACTACCAGCCCGAGGCCTACATGCCGGCCAGCGACACCTACATCGAGAAGGACTCGTCGGTCAACGACGAGATCGACCGGCTGCGCCATTCGGCCACCTCTGCGCTGCTCACCCGCCGCGACACCATCGTGGTGGCCTCGGTGTCGGCCATCTACGGGCTCGGCTCGCCCGAGGAGTACGAGACCCAGCTGCTGGTGGTGAACCGGGGCGGCACCTACGACCAGCGGTCGATCCTGCGCCGGCTGGTGGACATGCAGTACGAGCGCAACGACATGAACCTCACCCGGGGCAAGTTCCGGGTGCGGGGCGACACCATCGAGATCCACCGGGCCTACGACGAGACCGCGGTGCGGATCGAGCTGTTCGGAGACGATGTGGACCGCATCACGGTGGTCGACCCGCTCACCGGCGAGCGGCTGGAGGACCTGGAGGACCTGGTGGTGTTCCCGGCCACCCACTACGCCACCAGCGCCGAGCGCATGGAGAAGGCCATCACCAGGATCGAGAAGGAGCTGGCCGAGCGCCTGGCCCACTTCGAGGCCGAGGGCAAGCTGCTGGAGGCCCAGCGCCTGCAGATGCGCACCAGCTACGACCTCGAGATGATGGCCGAGCTCGGCTACTGCAACGGCATCGAGAACTATTCGGCGCCCATCGACGGCCGGAGCCCGGGCGAGTCGCCGTACACGCTGCTCGACTACTTCCCCGCGGACTTCCTGATGGTGATCGACGAGTCGCACGTGGCCGTGCCCCAGCTCCACGGCCAGTACGAGGGCGACCGCAGCCGCAAGGCGACCCTCATCGACCACGGCTTCCGGCTTCCTTCGGCGGCCGACAACCGGCCCCTGCGCTTCGACGAGGTGATGAACCGGCTCAACCAGGTGATCTTCATGTCGGCCACCCCCAGCGCCTACGAGCTGGAGGTGTCCGACCAGGTGGTGGAGCAGATCGTGCGGCCAACGGGGCTGGTCGACCCCGAGGTGGTGGTGAAGCCGACCAAGGGCCAGATCGACGACCTGCACGAGCTGATCGGCCAGCGGGTGGAGCAGGGCCAGCGGGTGCTGGTGACCACCCTCACCAAGAAGATGTCCGAAGACCTCACCGACTACCTGCTGGAGCTCGGGCTGCGGGTCCGGTACCTGCACAGCGAGGTGGACACGGTGCGCCGCATCGAGATCCTGCGGGATCTGCGCCTGGGGGAGTTCGACGTGCTGGTGGGGATCAATCTGCTGCGTGAGGGCCTGGACCTGCCCGAGGTGTCACTGGTGGCCATTCTGGACGCCGACAAGGAGGGCTTCCTGCGCAGCGAGACGTCACTGATCCAGACCATGGGGCGGGCGGCCCGCAACGTGGACGGTCAGGTGGTGATGTACGCCGACGTGGTCACCGACTCGATGCGGCGGGCCATCTCCGAGACGATGCGGCGCCGGGGCCTCCAGGAGGCCCACAACGAGATCCACGGGATCGACCCGACCACCATCCGCAAGGCGGTCACCGACATCCTGGCCATGATCCGCCCCGATCGCGAAGGTGCACCGGTGCCGGACAGCGACGTTGGGGGAGAGGCCGGTGGAGGACTGGCCGCGGCCCGGAGGCGGCGGGACGCCCCGGATCTGGGCGAGCTGCCCGACGCCGAGCTTGAGCGTCTGATCCGCACGTTGGACGAGGAGATGCGGGAGGCCGCCGGCGATCTGCGCTTCGAGTACGCGGCCCGCCTCCGCGACGAGATCAAAGACCTGCGCCGGGAGCTGGCCGAGATCCGCGGCTGAGGTGAATTGTCAGGTCAGAATTATGACCTATACTCGGACTCGTGACTGAAACGCTCCCATTCTCCGAAGTCAAGGCTCATCTTTCTGAAATGGCCGACCGGGTCGAGAGCCAGCACGATCGCATCTTGGTGACCCGCAACGGCCGCCCCTCGTTCATGCTGATGAACCCCGATGATCTGGAGTCTCTGGAGGAGACCCTTGACATCCTCAGCGATCCGGAACTGGTCGAATCGTTGCGCATATCGCGGCAAGAAGCCGCCGAGGGGAAACACCTGCCTCTTCCTGACAGATTCTGAGGCGATCTCGTGTACCAGGCGAGAATCACGCCTGAGGCCATGCGCAACATCGGCCAGTTGCCTGACAAAGTGCGACACGCTGCAATGGCCACCATCACCGGCGCCATTGCCGAGAACCCCCGGCGCGTTGGAAAGCCACTCGGCGGCAAGCTCAAGGGTTTCTGGTCCGCTCGGCGGGGCGACTATTGCATCGTCTACGCGATCTGGGAGGACGACAGGGTGGTAATGATCCACCGGATCCAGCACCGCCGACACGTCTACCGGCCAGGCTGAGCACGCTCAGCCGTTCGCTCCCGGAGAAGGGTCAGGTTGCTTCGAAGATCTCGGCTCCGCTCCAGCAGGTCACCGTGTCCGGATCGACGGCGATGCCGCCTCCGCACGTGCATCTCGGGCGCTGATCGTCGAGGAGGCGGCCCTCTGAGTCCCAGAGTTGCAGCGTGTGCTCGCGCACGGGCTCGCGCACGACTCTCAGCCAGCGTCCGCGGCCCCTGGCGGTAAGTGCTTCGACCAAGGCTGAGACCATGTCCGGCGGCACGGGCTCGTTGGTCTTGATGCAGTAGAACGTGCCGCCGATACAGAGTTCGTGGGGGCCGTACTCGTACTTGTCGAGGTAGTTCACAGCGCGCTGGGGGTCGTAATCCGGCGGCGGCTCGCCGTCGAGAGTCAGGGTCTGGCGTCCGTCGGTGCGCATGGAGTACAGGTTGACCGCGACCCATGACTCGCGAGCGAAGGGGATGGTGCCCGTCATCCGGTTTCCTCCTCAGGTTCTAGAGAAATCTCAGGAAATAGCTGTAAACAACATAACAATGCTTGACAAGTGTCACACCCCTATGGCATGATTTGACCATGGGTTTGGAAGCTGCTCAGCGGGTGCGGGACGGTCTGGCGGAGTTGATCCGTCTGGTCAACTCCGGGGGCGCGTCGACGGCTGACGCCAAGCGGGTTCTGTCAGAGTCGAGGGCGTTCGCCGCGCAGGTGGCGGTGTTGCAGGCCGATGCGGCCGCCCTGGTCACGGCGGGAGAGCGGCACGGTGATGGCGGGGCGGGTGTGCTGGCCCGGGCCGCGGGGCTATCGAGGCGGGAGGCGGCCGGACAGGTCAAGGCGGTGGGGCAACTTCAGTCCATGCCTGACATGCGCGATGCCCTGACGGAGGGGAAGATCACGCTGGCCAACGCCAAGACGCTCGCCCGGGCGTCGGAGAACACCAGCGCAGGCCAGGTCGAGGGGGACGGTGGCCTGCTGGAGAAGGCCGCCTCGCTGTCGCCTGAGCAGTTCGCCCGGGAGGCCAGTCGATGGGTCGCGCAGCGCCAGGACGACGGTGGCGAGGGTGAGTACCGGCGCCAGCGGGCTCGCCGGCGGCTGAGCGTCTGGAAGGACGATGCCGACGGCATGGTGCACCTGCGGGGCGAGCTTGATCCGGTAGCTGGGGCCAAGCTGCGCACACGGCTACTCAAGGAGGCCGAGCGGCTGCGGCGATGTGATCTCGGCAAGCCCGTTGGGGAGGCACGCAGCCTTCCCCAGCGTCTGGCCGACGCTTTGGACACGCTGACCGAGCCCGGCCGCTCGGCCAACAGTCGCCGGAGTGGGTCGCCGGCCGACATCACCATTGTCCAGCACCTGTCCCCGGAGGGCGACAAGGCGTTCGCGGAGGTCGCCGACGGCGGCGTGATCCCCGAGAGCGTGCTCGAGGAGCACTTCTGCAACGCCAGGATCGTGGGAATCGTGTTCAGCAGCAAGGGCCAGCCGCTGTGGCGGGGCCCTGCGCTCAAGCGGCCGACCAAGGCCCAGATGGATGCGCTGATCGCCCGCTACGGCGGATGCGCAGGCTGCGGCCAGCACTCCGTCATGAGCCAGGCCCATCACATCCGGCCTCGGTCGCAGGGAGGCCCCACCGACATCGACAATTTGATGCCGCTGTGCTGGGGCTGCCACGACAATGTGCACCTCCACGGGTGGCGGGTGGTGCCCGACGGGCGGGGCCTGCACGCCATCGCGCCGCCCGAGCGGATCCGCTACGGTCCCGCACGCGCCCCCGCCCCGCCGCCGATCCACCGCCCGCCCAGCCGGCGGCGCCGAGCCGGCACGTCCAGTCGCCAGTCCAGTGTGCCCAAAGTCGAGCCCGAACCGCTCCTCACGGTCACCTAGGGCCGAGATGCACTGGAAGGACACGGCTGAGCAGGTTGAAGCCGGGCTCGCGACGATGCTGGCGTGGGCGGCGGGCGACCTTGTGACTTCCTCCGAGATGCTGAGAGCGTGCGACCTGGTCTCAGCCAGCGCAGTGAAGATGGCGAATCTCGCCAGGATCGAGGGCACCTCGATCGAGGAGCTTCAGGACATCGTGCAGGCTTGCCGAGCCATCTCGGCGAAGGTGGCCTTGTTCGATATGCGAGTGCGGGCGCTGCTGGCGGTGATGCCAGGTCTGGCCACCATCCGAGATGCGACTGCGATTCCAAGTGTGGCCGCGATCCGAGATGTGGCCGCGATCCAGAATGGATCCGTGATGCGAAATGAGGCCGTGATGCAAAATGAGGCCGTGACACAAGATGTGGCCGTGAAGCGAAATGAAGGTATAGGCAACAGCGCGGTGGCATGATCGGGGTGTGGGCAGGTCGGATGATCGGTCGGAAAGAGGCGCCTCCGTAGCAGCTGCGAGTGACGTCGGGCCTCGGCAGGTGAACGAGGACCGGGCGCTTGCCGTGGTCTCCGAGGACGATCGCAGCTGGGTTATCGCGGTGGCCGACGGGCTGGGTGGTCACACCCGGGGCGATGAAGCGGCGCAGGCCTCGGTGGAGGGACTGCCCCAGCGGATCGCCAGCGCCAACGAGATGGCTGCCGCCTTCGGGGAGGCCAACGAGCGGGTACTGGCCCTGACCGGGCCGGAGACGTGGCAGAAGAACCTGCCCCTGTTCATGTTCCCGATGAGCACCCTTTGCGTGGCCGCGTGGACCCTCGAGAGCGGACTGCTAATCGGCTGGATGGGCGACACCCTGCCGTTCGTGGCCAACGCGGGGCCCGGCGGGTTCAGCGGCTTCCTCTGCGGCCGCCCGCACAGGATCCCAGGGGGCAGTATCGAGATCTGCCTGGGAATGCCGCCCACTGGCGACTCGACAGGTCCAGGGTCGGTAGAGGTCGAGATGATCGGGGAGTCCGGCGACGGAACCCAGCCCGACGCGGTGATACTCGCCAGCGACGGCGCCTGGGAGCCGTTCGTGTACGAGCACGGCGTCGAGTGGCTGTCGGATGCTTCGCCCAGCGGCGGCATCGGGGCGGCCTGCGGAACTGGTGCATCGACGGCCGACGAGGTCGCCGGCAGCATTCTGGACGAGGCCCGCCGCCTGGGCCTCAACGACAACGCCACCATCGCCGTCGCGCTCTGGCGCTGATTCCCGGCCCGCCGACCGGCTCGGAAACGAGTGCCTGCCCATGTTCTACGCTGCGTCACGGGGTCTGCCATGACCGACAATCCGTTCCGAAGCAGCTGCTCGGCGGGAACCAAACCAGACGCGGCCACGTCTCAGCATCAATGAGGACCACAAGCACCGGAGCCCGAGCCTTGATCGGCGTGATCGCGCTCGCCGGCCTTGTGGCCAGCGGCTGTGGCCAGGACGCCGAGGTGAGCCGAGCGCCGGACCCCGCGACTGCGACACCTACGGACGCCCAAGGCACTACGGGCACAACGGACACCCAGGCACCCGCTCCAAGCACCACGGACACCCAAGCACCTGATCCCAGCACAACCAAGTCCCCAACAACTAGCACCGCCACCACAGAGCCCCCAATCACAACCGCACCAACCGCAGAGACCACCGGGCCCACCTCGACCACGACAGAAGCCCCAACACCCACCACCACTGAGCCCCCAACCACAACCGCACCAACCGCAGAGACCACAAGAGCCCAGACGCCCGAGGCAGCCGTCACCGAAGCCACGACAACAACCGAACCGGCTACTGACAGCACAGAAGCAACCGAGGCGCAAGCACCAGACTCCGGCACCACCGAGAGCCCCGGCACAGTTCCTCTCGAAGAAGACCCGCCGGAATCGACCACCGGCACTGACGGGTCCGAGGCGCCCGATGACACCAGCCAAGCCGGGGCAGAGCCCGCCGCGCCGGTCAACCTGGAGCCGCGGCTCGCCTTCATCAGCAACATGGACCACGACTCCGAGATCGTGGTCTGGAACGTCGACGGATCCGGCGCAGAACTGCTGACCGACAACTTCGACGATGATCGGTACCCGGCCTGGTCCCCGGACGGCGCCCGGATCGCCTTCGTGAGCGACCGGGCCGGGATTTACGACATCTACACCGCCAACGCCGACGGCTCAGACCCCGTGCAGGTCACCGACGACAACTTCCGGGAGAGCCGCCTGGCCTGGTCCCCCGACGGAACGCGGATCGCCTATGTCCGCTTCTCGCACGACGGGTACTACCGCCCCGACGACCACACCTACGGCGACGAGTTCTTCGATTACAGCGACGAAGACTTCGACATCTTCGTGGTGGGCGCCGACGGCTCCAATCCAGTTCGGGTCACGCACGACGACTACCGGGAGCTGGCGCCGGTGTGGTCGCCCGACGGAACGCGAATCGCCTACACGCGAGACGTCGAACCCGATACCCGGAATGTCAGACTCCAGATCATCGTGGTCGGCGCCGACGGCTCCGAACCGTTCAAGCTTGCCGACGACGGCATCGATCCCGTCTGGTCGCCCGACGGCACCGGAATCGCCTACGACGGCAACCGCGGCCGCATCCACGTAGCCGAGGCGGACGGATCCAGCACCCGGCAACTCGTACAGGGAGAGAACCCGAGCTGGTCGCCCGACAGCACCCGAATCGCCTACAGCAGCGACCGCTATCCCGCTACCGCCGGACGGACCGAGGCGGGCACCAGCGACGACATCCTGCTGCTGGCAGGGAGCGGCGCCGGGCTGCTCGACGACATCGAGCCACCCGCTTGGGAGATCCACATCATCGAGGCCGACGGCACCAACCCCGTACAACTCACCGACGACCGCTACGACAAGTTCGATCCGCAATGGTCACCCGACGGCACCCGCATCCTCTACACGTACGGCGATGCGATCTACGTGATGAACGCCGACGGCACCGGAAGCCGACTGGTGGCCGAGGATGGCCGCGACGTGTCCTGGTCGCCCGATGGATTGCATCTCATCTACACACGGCCACCCGTGCACTACGTCTTCGACCTATTCGTGGTGGAAGCGGACGGCACCGACATGAGGAAGCTCGCCGATCGCGCCACCGGTCCGGTGTGGTCACCCGACGACACCCGCATTGCCTACAGCCGAGACGGCGAGATCACGGTGGCCAACGCTGACGGAACGAGGGCACGCGAACTCACCGACACCTCCTCACGCCCCAGAGGCGTTGTCAACTCATGGCCCTCATGGTCGCCGGACGGCACCCGCATCTCCTACAACCACGGCGGTACGGGCTTCGAGGTCTACGTCATGGATGCCGACGGCACGAGCCAGATGCCGGTCACGCCCAATGTAGGAGAACAGGGACCGACGCCCTGGTCACCCGACGGGCGGAGAATCGCATACAGCGTTCCCGGGCCCCTCGACAGCCACACAGTTCTCGTTGACGCCGACGGAGCCAACCCGGTGCCGCTCACCGGTGACAACAGCACCTTCCACGAGAGACGCAACCTGTGCCCAGAATGGTCGCCCGACGGGCTGCGGATCGCCTTCAGGAGCGAGGCGGTGCTCACCTTCAACGACTACAAGCTGTACGTGATTGACGTTGCTGGAACGAACGCAACGCAACTCGCTGAGAGCGACGACTTCACGGGCTGCCCCCGCTGGTCGCCCGACGGCACCCGACTCGCGTACCACGTCAACCGGGGGGACAACTACAGGATCTGGGAGATCTACACGATGGACCCCGACGGCCGCGACGTCGTGAGGCTGACCGACAGCGGCGCGGGCCCGGTCTGGTCCCCCGACGGCACCCGCATCGCCTTCGTCAGCGACCGCGACGGCGACTGGGAGATCTTCGTCATGGACTTCGACGGCAGCAACCAGACCCAGCTCACGTTCAACAACGACAACGACTGGGGGCCCACCTGGTATCCGCTGGGGGGCTAGCAAGGGCGGCGAACACGACGCCGTCGTCGCTCTGGATGACCTTGTCGAACAGAGCCGACGGCACGAACCAGACCCAGCTGACGTTCAACAACGACGAGGACCGTGCTCCCGTGCGGTCGCCCTTGCCGATGGGGTGACGGCTCGCCTCGTGGCCGGGTAGATCCGCCGCAGCGCCCGCCGGGTCAACTGAACAAGTGTTCGCTACGGGTGTCGAGCCAGCGGGTAGAGTCTGACCGTGGCTGAGCGGCTGGTGATCTCGGGGGCGCGGGAGCACAATCTCAAAGACGTTCACCTGGACCTTCCCCGCGACCGGCTCATCGTTATAACCGGTCTTTCAGGCTCCGGGAAAAGCTCGCTGGCCTTCGACACCATCTACGCCGAGGGCCAGCGCCGCTACGTGGAATCTCTCTCCGCCTACGCCCGCCAGTTCCTGGGCCAGATGGACAAACCCGACGTCGACTTCATCGAAGGCCTGTCGCCGGCCATCTCCATCGACCAGAAGAGCGCGTCGCGCAACCCCCGGTCCACAGTCGGCACCGTCACCGAGGTGTACGACTACCTGCGGTTGCTGTACGCCCGTATCGGCGTGCCGCATGATCCCGAGACCGGCGAGCGGCTCATCCGCCAGACGCCCCAGCAGATCGTCGACCGCATCCTGGAGATGGAGCCCGGCACCCGCTTCCAGGTGCTCGCACCGGTGGTGCGGGGCCGCAAGGGCACCTACGACACGCTGCTGGCCGACCTGGCCGGGCAGGGCTTCGCCCGTGCCATTGTCGACGGTGAGCTGATCGAGCTCGCTGACTTCGCCGGTGCAAGCGGCCTGTCAGGCGGCGCCGATGGATTGGAGCTGGCCCGCTACGAGATGCACGACATCGCGGTGTTGGTGGACCGCCTCGTGCTGCGCGACGGGGTCGAGCGCCGGCTGACCGACTCGGTTGAGACCGCCCTGCGCCTGGCCGGCGGGATAGCCGAGATCGAGATCGTCTCCCGGCCGAGCGGCGACAACATTGAAGTCATAGCCCGCGACGAGCCCCGGCGGATCGTGTTCAGCCAGCACCTGGCCCGACCCTCTGACGGCAAGTCGTTCGAAGAGCTGGCCCCCCGCAACTTCTCGTTCAACTCGCCCTACGGCGCCTGCGGCCACTGCGACGGCCTCGGCACCGTGTTCGAGGTGGACCCCGAACTCGTCGTCCCCGACCCCGACGCCACGCTGGCCGGCGGGGCCATCACGCCCTGGACCGAGAGCCGGTCGCGCTACTACCCCCGGCTGCTGCAAGCAGTCTGCGAGGAGTACGGCATACCCCGCGACGTGCCCTGGCGCTCGCTCAGCCCGCGCCAGCACGACATGCTGCTCTACGCCAAGGGAGTCAAGGGGCGGGTTCAGGTGCGCTACCAGAACCGCTTCGGCCGCCGCCGGGTGTACCAGGCCCGCTTCGAGGGGATCGTCCCGCACCTGATGCGCCGCCACGACGAGACCGACAGCGACGCGTCCCGGGAGAACATCGAGGGGTACATGCGCAAGGTGCCGTGCCCGGACTGCGGCGGCGCCCGGCTCAACCCGCTGGCGCTGGCCGTCACCATCGACGGCCGCAACATCCATGAGCTGTGCGCCATATCGATCGCGGAGGCGGTCAAGGCCCTGGCCGAGATGCGTCTCGACGACCGCGACACCATGATCGCCGAGCAAGTCCTCAAGGAGATCCGGTCCCGGCTCGGCTTCCTGCTCGACGTGGGTCTCGATTACCTGAACCTGTCACGCAGCGCAGCCACCCTGGCCGGGGGAGAGGCCCAGCGGATCCGGCTGGCCAGCCAGGTCGGATCGGGCCTGGTGGGGGTGCTGTACGTGCTCGACGAGCCTTCCATCGGGCTTCACCAACGCGACAACCGCCGCCTCATCGAGACGCTGGTGCGAATGCGCGACCTTGGCAACACCGTGATGGTGGTCGAGCACGACGAGGAGACCATCCGGGTCGCCGACCATGTGGTGGACATCGGGCCGGGCGCAGGCGAGCACGGCGGGACGATCGTCCATTCCGGATCGCTCGACGGCTTGCTCGACCTGGAGGAGTCGGTCACCGGCCAATACTTGTCGGGCAGGCGCCGCATAGAGGTGCCCCAGATGCGCCGAAGCGGCGACGGCACTCGCCTGGTCGTGCGAGGTGCCCGGGAGAACAACCTGGCCGACATCGACGTGGCCTTCCCGCTGCAGCAATTCGTGTGCGTGACCGGTGTGTCGGGCTCGGGCAAGTCGTCGCTGGTCAACGAGATCCTGCACCGGGCGCTGATGCAGCACATCTACCGGTCCAAGGCCCCGCCCGGGCGCCACACCCGCATCGACGGTGTCGGCCACCTCGACAAGGTGATCTGCATCGACCAGTCGCCCATTGGCCGAACCCCCCGGTCGAACCCGGCCACCTACACCGGGGTCTTCGACCACGTCCGCAAGCTGTTCGCCAACACCCAAGAATCGCGGGTGCGGGGCTACATGCCCGGGCGGTTCTCGTTCAACGTGAAGGGCGGGCGCTGCGAGGCCTGCCGGGGCGACGGCACCATCCGCATCGAGATGCACTTCCTGCCCGACGTTTACGTTCCCTGCGAGGTCTGTAAGGGCAAGCGCTACAACCGAGACACCCTCGAGGTCACGTTCAAGGGCCGCAACATCGCCGAGGTGTTGGGCATGCCCTGCGCCGACGCGCTGGAGTTCTTCGCTAACCAGCCTCCCATCGCCCGCCACATGGGCACCCTGGTCGATGTCGGGCTCGGCTACGTGCGCCTCGGCCAGCCCGCGCCCACGCTGTCGGGCGGGGAGGCCCAGCGGGTGAAGCTCTCCAGCGAGCTGGCCAAGCGCTCCACCGGCCACACGATGTACATCCTCGACGAGCCCACCACCGGACTGCACTTCGAGGACGTGCGCAAGCTGCTGGGCGTGCTGGGCAGGCTGGTCGACCAAGGCAACACCGTCGTGGTCATCGAGCACAATCTGGATGTGGTCAAGACGGCCGACTGGATCATCGACCTCGGGCCCGAAGGCGGCTCGGGCGGGGGCAGGATCGTGGCCGAGGGCACTCCCGAGCAGGTGGGCGAGGTGCCCGAGAGCCACACCGGCCGCTACCTGCGCTCGATGCTGTGCTGAAACGGCCGCCGGCGGGTTCGATTCCGGACGCACCCGGGTCGTACCAATTCCTCGACGCTGAGGGCAGGGCGATATACGTCGGCAAGGCCAAGAGCCTGCGCTCCCGGCTCAACAACTACTTCGGCTCGCACCTGCCCCTGCGCACCCGCCAGATGGTGGACACCGCCGCGTCGGTGGAGTGGATCCAGGTGGCCAACGAGGTCGAGGCGCTGATGCTCGAGTTCTCGCTGATCCAGCGCCACCGGCCCCGGTTCAACGTGCGCTACACCGACGACAAGTCGTACCCGTTCCTGTGCGTGACCATGCTCGACGAGTGGCCCAGAGCCATGGTCATGAGGGGCCGGCGGCGCAAGGGCAACCGCTACTTCGGTCCCTACGGCCACGCCTACGCCATCCGCGACACCCTCGACCTGCTGCTGCGCACCTTCCCGATCCGCACCTGCACCGACGGCAAGTTCCGCCGCTACGCCAGCCTGGGCAAACCCTGCCTGCTGTACCACATCGAGAAGTGCTCGGGGCCGTGCGTGGGCGAGGTGTCCGCCGACGACTACACCGACATGGTGGCCGAGCTGCTGCGCTTCCTGGAGGGCGACAACGACCCGGTTCTGGACCGGCTCGAGAGCGAGATGTCCGCCGCGGCCGACGAACTCGACTTTGAGCGGGCCGCCCGGCTGAGGGACCGGCTGGCCGCGGTGCGCAAGGCTGTGGAGACCCAGCAGATGGTGGGCTCCCGCAACGAGGACTTCGACGTGATCGGCCTGGTGGACGATGCCCTGGAGGCCGCTGTGCAGGTGTTCTTCGTGCGTCGGGGCCGGGTGATGGGACGCCGGGGCTTCATGATCGACAAGGCCGAGGACCTCGACCGGGGCGAGCTGGTCAGCAGGGCGCTGGAGCGCCTCTACTTCGACGACAACCCGCTGGGCTGGCCCAAGCTCGTGCTGGCCCCCGACACGCCGGCCGAGGCCGGCCTCTACACCGAGTGGCTGACCGAGATGCGAGGGTCGCGGGTCGAGATCCGGGTGCCGCAGCGGGGCTCCAAGCGGGCGCTGCAAGCCACCGTGACCCGCAACGCCGAGGAGTCGTTTGCACGTCATCGGCTCAAGCGCAGCACCGACCACAACAGCCGGGCCCGGGCCCTCAACGAGCTCCAGCAGCATCTGGGACTGGACGACGCGCCCCTGAGGATCGAGTGCTACGACATGAGCCACCTGTCCGGGCAGGACTACGTGGGCTCGATGGTGGTGCTGGAGGACGGCCTGCCCAAGAAGGCGGATTACCGAAGGTTCAAGATCCGGACAGTGCCGGGCAACGATGACTTCGCGGCCATGCACGAGGTGCTGACCCGCCGCCTGACCGGCTACCTGGAGCAGCGGTCCCGGCCGGTGACCGAGCGCGACGGGAGGTTCTCGTACCCGCCGCAGCTGCTGCTGGTGGACGGCGGCAAGGGCCAGCTGGGGGTGGCCGTGCAGGTGCTGGAGGAGCTGGGCCTCGAACAAGAGATCCCGGCCGCGGCGCTGGCCAAGCAGTTCGAGGAGGTGTTCGTGCCCGGCCGGTCCGGCCCGGTCCGGATGCCGCGGCAGTCCGAGGCCCTGTACATGCTCCAGCGCATCCGCGACGAGAGCCACCGCTTCGCGATCGCATACCACCGCAGCCTGCGGGGCAAGCGCATGACCAGCTCTGCCCTCGGCGGCATCGCCGGCCTCGGTCCCGCCCGCAAGGCCCGCCTGACCAGGGAACTGGGCGGAGTGAAGGCCGTCCGGCGGGCGCAACTCGATGAGCTGAAGGCCCTCACGTGGCTGCCCGACTCGGTGGCCGAGAACGTCCACGCCGCGTTCCACGGCTACAACGCCGTTTGACGCCAGCCATGGCCGGCGCGGCTTGGCCGTGCGGGCCTTTATGGGCAACACCTCACGCAGCGTCTTGGCGGCAGGGGCACGAAGAGTCTCGAGCAGCTATTCGAGGTGTTGGACGAGACGACTTCCCAACTCGATCCGGCGCGGTTTCTGCAGTGCAGCGTGGACGGATGACGAATCAATCTCCACGCCATGGATGCGCCGTAGGCGTTCGACGACCCACTGTGGTCTTGTCGGACAACAGTCTTTTTCGAGTTGGTCAAGATAGTCTCGTACATAGCCTAGGATGCTCTCCCCGGAATCGGTCTGAAGGCAGTTCCCACCGCGATCGTTCCGTATTGGGAGAGTCGTGCCGTCACTCAAGTCTACGAACTCGCTATAGCGAATGTGTATACGACGACCCTTTCGGCGATTCCTCCGAGTTCTCTGGTGCCGCCGTACCGGACGCAGGATCGCATGCCCTGGGGTCGCCTGCCCGCGCCCCCCAAGGAAAAACCGCTTCGAAGACCGCCCCCCGCGGACGACTGATCTACGCTTGACTCCTTCTGCTCCCTCTTCATGGTCTCGCAACAGGCTGAAGTGATCAACTGCGGACGAATCTATATAATAATCATCGTCAATATCGCATACTGCACTAAATCTTACGATGCTCAGTATGGATTTGTTTGATTCAGACATCAACTCTGCCGAGGAGGGAGAACTACAACTTGCAGTCGAGTTCGGCTTCGTTCATATCTGTTCGTGTTATGTCGAACCACCACTTCCTGTGAATCGAAGCCGTGACTTTCGTTCTCCAACTCGCCTCCTCGAATGTACGACACGGTACGTGTACAGGCACCTGTTGACGCGCATACTTTAGCTCGGTCTTGCTTCCGACAGTCTCCCAATTGCATATCAGAATCATCCCGAACAGATCTTCGCTGTACGTCAAACTGGAGGTAGCGACACGCGGCGAGGCCATCGAGCGTTGCCTCCTCATCGACGGCGGCAACTGAGGGGCCACACACCCGCATGCGTGCACTGGGCGCAATCGCGCAGGTCTCGCTTCAGACCGCAGTGAGGGTGATCCTGCTGCCGCTGGTAGCGGTGGAGTTGGGCAGGGGCCCGAAGCTGCAGGCTGTGGTGATGGCCGTGCCGAGGGCCCTCGTGGCGGTGTACATCGTGTTCGTTCTGTTCCTGCTGATCAGGAAGTTGATCCCGGTCAGCTCCATCGGACAGCGCGGGATGCCCTCATCGATGTGGGCGCCGATCGCCACCGCAGCCGTCTTCGAGGTCGCCGCGACGGTGCTTTGGGACGGCACGAGCTTCAGAGCGGTCTACGGCCTCACCGCGGGAAGCATCGTGCTGGTCGCCATGGCTGTGCTGCGGGTGCGGCGCGCCAGCCAGCACCGCATCGACGTGGCGCTGGCCTCCTTCAGTACCGAGGAGATCCGAGAGTTCGTTTCGAGCTTGCCTCTCGACAGCGACGAGGTGAAGAACAGGCTCGCCGCGGTCTCCGAGGAGGCGCTCATGGTGCTCATCCAGTCCGACGTCTACTCCTATGACGCCAACAGGCAGATGCGGCTGACCGTGACCCTGAGCGGAGCCACCATCGAAACAGAGTTCGTGGCCGCACCATCAGGCGCCCAGAACCTCCAGGAACGCATCATACCTCCAGGAACGCATCATGTTGCTGTCCGAGTCCGAGGCGAGCGACCTGGAGGCGGTCGTCGAACGCGACGCCGCGCTGCGGTTGTTGAACCACTACGCGACGTCGGTGACCCACCGCCAGTACCAGGATGTGGAGATCATCACCGCAGTGGTGGATGCGTGGTGAGGGGGCCGCCAGCGGCGCTCATGGTCACCCCTAAACTGCCTGTACTGCCCGTACTGCCGGTTAGGGAGGTGGGTAGATGCACGACTCTTTGAGAGGCACGGTGGTCCTGGTCACCGGGGCCGGACGGGGCATTGGCAGGGCCATCGCCGAGCGCTTCGCCACGGCCGGATCGGCGGTGGCGGCGAACGACATCGACGGCGAGGCCGCAGCCGCGACGGCGCAGGCGATCTCCGAGCGTGGCGGTACCGCTATGGCCGCGCCGGCCGATGTGTCCGACAGCGCGCAGGTGGGTGCCATGGTGGATTCGGTCATGGCCGAGCACGGCCGGATCGACGTGCTGGTCAACAACGCCGGGATCGTGAGTCCCACACTGCACTTCTTCGAGGCGACCGAGGAGTGGTGGCGACGCATCATCGACGTCAACCTGACCGGGCACTTCCTGGTGTCGCAGCCCGCCGCCCGCATCATGGCCAATCAGGGCGGCGGCAGCGATCGGAGTCGACGTCGGCGGCACGTTCACCGACGTCGCCCTCGAGCTTCCGGACAGGTCCTTCTCCACCACGAAGGTGCTGACCACTCACCAGCACCCGGAGGAGGGCATCTTGGCCGGTGTCGCGGCCGTCGCGGATCGCAACGGCGTCGGGCTCGACGAGGTCGGCCAGATCATCCACGGCACGACCTTGGCCACCAACGCCCTGATCGAGCGGCAGGTCGCCAAGACCGCGCTGGTGGCCACCGCCGGCTTCCGCGACGTGATCGAAACCCGCACCGAGAGCCGCTTCGAGCAGTACGACCTCAACATCGTGCTGCCGGCGCCGCTGATCGAGCGCAAGGACCGATTTGTCGTTCCCGAGCGGATCGGCGCCCGCGGCGAGGTGCTGCGGCCCTTCGACGAGCCGGCGGCCCGAGAGGTTGTGTCCGAGCTGGTGGAGGGCGGATACCAGTCGGTGGCAGTCGGGTTCATGCACAGCTACAGGAATCCCGACCACGAGCGCCGGTTCCGGGAGCTGCTGCTCGATGCCGACCCGTCGGCGGCGGTGTCGCTGAGCTGCGAGGTCTCGCCCCAGATGCGGGAGTTCGAACGGTTCAACACGGTGTGCGCCAACGCCTACGTCCAACCGCTGATCGCCTCATACCTGCGCCGACTCGAAGCTGAGCTGCACCGCCTGGGCGCGGCGTGCCCGCTGCTTCTGATCCATTCCGGCGGAGGCCTGATCAGCAGCGACGCCGCCGCCTCGTTCCCGGTGCGCCTCGTCGAGTCGGGACCGGCCGGGGGAGCGATCTTCGCCTCGCACCTGTCCCGGACCCATCGCCGGGACCGGATCGTCTCCTACGATATGGGCGGTACCACTGCGAAGATCGCGCTGATCGAGGACAGCTCGCCCCGCACGGCCAAGACCTTCGAGACGGCCCGCACCGCCCGCTTCAAGAAGGGCAGCGGGATGCCGATCTCGGTGCCGGCCATCGAAATGATCGAGATCGGCGCGGGCGGCGGGTCGATCGCCGCGGTCGACACCCTGGGCCAGATCCGGGTGGGACCGCACAGCGCGGGAGCCGAGCCCGGTCCAGCGTGCTATGCCCTGGGCGGGACGGCCGCGACCGTTACCGACGCCAACGTGCAACTCGGACGGTTGCATCCGGAGAATTTCCTTGCCCCGGACATCTCGCTGACGCCCGAGCGGGCGACCAGCGCCCTCCGCGACTGCGTGGGCACGCCCCTGGGCCTCGACGACGATGCCGCCGCGGTGGGGGTGGCCGAGGTCGTCGACGAAAACATGGCCAACGCGGCCCGGACCCACGCCGTGGAGAGCGGCAAGGACTTGGCCAGCTACTCGATGGTCGCCTTCGGAGGGGCTGCGCCGCTCCACGCCTGCCGCCTGATCGACAAGTTGGGCATAGACGAGGTGTTGGTGCCGGTCGGCGCGGGCGTCGGCTCGGCCATCGGGTTCCTGCTCGCTCCGTTCTCGTACGAGGCCACCCGCAGCTTCTACACCACCTCCGAGAACTTCGACACCGACGGTGTCAGGGCGGTGCTGGGGGAGCTGGCGGCGGAGGCCGAGGCCTTCGTGCGCATGGGCACATCCGAGGCGGTCACCGTCGAGCGCGAGGTGTTGATGAGGTACCGAGGCCAGGGCTGGGAGATCCCGGTGACCCTGCCCCTAGGTGGCTGGTGTTAAATGGCAATTTGCCACAATTCGCAAGTCGCTGACCTGGGGGTTTGTGACCGCAAAACCTCCATTTCGGGAGTTTGGCACCAGCCACCTAGGTGACTTCGACGAGATCGCGGCGGGAGAGCTCACCAACACTTTCATGAAGGCCTACGAAGCCTTCTTCGGCCGTGCCATCGAAGGTCTCGCCACCGAGGCGGTGAGCTGGTCGGTGCGGGTTGCCTCGCGGCGCGAGGTGCCGCAGGCGGTCGAGCCCCGACCGGTGGGCCGTTCCCTGCCGACCGTCATCAGCCGGCGGGTCTACGACCCGTCCGCGGGCGCCAGCGTGGCCGCCGCCCTGTTCGAGCGGGGTGCCCTCACCGTCGGAGACACCGTGGCTGGGCCGGCGCTGAGCACCGAGGACCAGACCACGACGGTGATCGGATCTCAGCACACAGCTGTGGTCCAGTCAGACCTCACGCTCAGGATCACCCGCTCCGACCGCGACCCGATCTCGAGCCGGTCGGCGTTCAGCCACCAGGACAGCCGCCGCCAACGCAGCCCCAGCCGCCAGGCCGCGGATGTCGCCCAGCGCGAGGTTCCGATGCAGATCATGTGGAACCGCCTGGTATCGGTTGTCGAGGAGCAGGCGTTGACCCTGGTGCGAACCGCGTTCTCGACGTCGGTGCGGGAGGCCGGCGACCTGTCGGCAGGGGTCTTCGACCGCAGGGGCCGCCTGATCGCCCAGGCCGTTACCGGGACGCCTGGCCATGTCAACACCATGGCCGCGGCCCTGGGCCACTTCATCAACGAGATCGGGGCCGAGAGCATGCGCCCCGGCGATGTGTATCTCACCAACGACCCATGGAAGGGCACCGGCCATCTCCACGACATCACCGTGGCCACGCCGGTGTTCACCAGAGGCCGAGCGGATAGACGAGCGAGTCCGGCTCATACGGGCGAGGCCCCTGGGCCCGAGCGGCCCGTGAGCGCAGCGAACAAGAGCGGGCAACTGGCCCGAGCGGCCCGTGAGCGCAGCGAACAAGAGCGGGAGACACCCCCTGGAAACGCGACGGGCTCTCAGCCGGAGGATCTGATCGGATTCTTCGCCTCGACTGCGCATGTGGTCGACATCGGCGGCCGCGGGTTCGGCCCCGACGCCCGCGAGCTGTACGAGGAAGGCATCCGCATACCGATCATGCGTTGGGCCGAGCGGGGCCGGCTCAACCGGGATCTGGTCAACATCGTGCGCTGCAACTTGCGCGAGCCCGATCAGGTGATCGGCGACATACACGGTCTGGCCGCCTGCAACGAGACCGGCCGGCGGCGGCTGCTCGACATGCTGGCCGAGTTCGGCCTGACCGACCTGGAAGAGCTGGCCGCCTTCGTGTTCGACCGCACCCGCCGGGCCATCCTTGAAGCGCTGGCGAGGGTCTCCAACGGCGTGTATCGCAACACCATGCGGGTGGACGGGTACGGCGACCCGGTCACCCTGGCCGCCGCGGTGACCGTCTCCGACGACGGCATGCACGCCGACTTCGCCGGGACGTCGCGCGTGAGCCCGTTCGGGATCAACGTCCCGCTCACCTACGCGCAGGCGTACTTCACCTACGGGATGCTGGTGGCGCTGGCGCCGGAATTGCCCAACAACTACGCCTCCCTGCTGCCTTTCACGGTGAGCGCTCCGCCGGGCGCGATCCTCAACGCGGTCGAGCCCGACCCGGTGGCGGTGCGCCATGTGATCGGCCATTTCGTGACGGACCTGTGCCTGGGAGCCATCGCCCAGGCCCTGCCCGATGTCGTGCCGGCCGAGGGTTCCGGTGCGTTGTGGAACTTCCAGGCCAGCGCCCGCAGTGCAGACGTGTCCGACCCGCGGCCGCCGGTGGAGATGCTGATGTTCAACAGCGGGGGGAGCGGCGCCCGGCCCGGCCTCGACGGGCTCACCGCCACCGCCTTCCCGTCGGGTGTGAGGACCATGAGCGTCGAGGCCACCGAGCAGGTCGGCCCGATCGTGGTGTGGCGCAAGGAGATCCGCTCCGGCAGCGGGGGCGCGGGCCGCTTCCGGGGAGGGCTGGGACAGACCATCGAGATCGGCCCGGCCGAGGGCTACCTGTTCGAGTTCTCGGCCATGTTCGACCGGGTGGACAACCCGGCCCGGGGACGGGCGGGAGGACAGGACGGTGCGCCGGGCGCGGTCCGCCTCGACGACGGCACACCCTTCGGATCCAAAGGCAAGCAGACCGTGCCCGCGGGCCGGCGGCTGATTCTGGAGCTGCCCGGCGGCGGGGGCTTCGGCGACCCGGCCGAGCGTGATCCGGCCGCGGCGGCCAATGACCTCGCCCAGGGCTACGTGTCTTGAACAACGCGTCTCATGCCGAATAGTCCCCGGCGCTCCTCCTATGACGTGGTGATAGCGGGCGGGGCGATCATGGGCTCGGGGGTCGCGTTCTTCCTGTCCCGCAACGGCGACTTCGACGGGACGATCCTGGTCGTGGAGCGAGACCCGTCGTACGAGTACAGCTCCACATCGCGCACGAACAGCTGCATGCGCCAGCAGTTCTCGAGGGAGGTGAACATCCGCATCTCGCAGTTCGGAGCCGAGTTCGTGCGCGACTTCCGGGACTGGATGGACGACGCGGAGGCGCCTGAGGTTCCCGTCAACCACTTCGGCTACATGTATCTCGCAGCCGACGAGGCCGCCGCCGAGGTGCTGCGGACCAACCAGCGGGTGCAGGCCTCCCTCGGAGCCGGGACCGTGATCATGACTCCCGCAGAGATCGCGGCCGCCTACCCCTTCTACAACGTCGACGGCATCGTCTGTGGCAGCCACAACCTTGTCGGGGAGGGCTGGTGGGACTCGGGGACGGTGTTCGACTGGTGGCGGCGCCAGGCCCGGCGCTACGGCGTCCAGTACGTCACCGATGAGGTAGTCGGCATCGACCGCACTCAAGACACGGTGACCGGGGTGGAACTGGCGTCGGCAGGCGCAATCGGCTGCGGCGCGCTGGTCAACGCCACCGGCCCGAGGGCGGCTCGTACCGCGGCCATGGCCGGCTTGGAGCTGCCGGTGGAGCCCCGCAAGCGATTCACCTGGATCTTCGAGGCGGCCGAGCCGCTGGAGCAGGACCTCCCGCTGACCATCGACCCGACGGGCGTGCATGTGCGCAGCGACGGCGCCGCCTACCTGGCCGGCTGCCCGCCCGACATCGACCCGCCGGTGGCCTACGACGACTTCGACATGGATCACGAGATATGGGAATCCAAAGTGTGGCCCGTCCTGGCCCACCGGATTCCCGCCTTCGAGCGAATCAAGGTCTCCAGCCGCTGGGCCGGGCACTACGCCTACAACCACTTCGACCACAACGCAGTGGTCGGGCCCCACACCGAGGTGCAGAACTTCTACTTCATCAACGGCTTCTCCGGCCACGGCATGCAGCAGTCGCCGGCCATGGGGCGGGCGGTGGCGGAACTGCTCTGCTACGGCGAGTACCGCACGCTCGATCTGTCGGAGCTCGGGTACGAGCGGATTGCCCGGGGCGAGCCGTTCGTCGAGACGGCGATCATCTGACAGCCCCCGATTGCGGGGGCCGGTCCGGCTGAACCAGTATGCGCAACTACCATGATCAGCGAGTGAGCGCCTTCGTCGTCATCGCGGGGATGTCTGGAGCGGGCCGGAGCCACGCCGCCAACAATCTCGAGGACCTCGGCTGGTTCGTGATGGACAACCTGCCGCCGTCGCTCATTCCCAAGGTGGCAGAGCTGGCCGGGGCGCCCGGCGCGGGGATCGACCGGCTCGCTCTGGTCGTGGGCACCGGCCGCTACCACGACGAAATCGAGAGCACGATCGACGGCTTGCGAGCTGGCATCGACGAACTGCGGATACTGTTCCTCGACGCCTCCACCGACGTGCTCGTCCGGCGGTACGAGTCCACCCGGCGCCGGCACCCGTTCTCGGAGCCCGACGGGACGGACACCCTCACCCTGGCCGAGGCCATTGAGGCCGAACGGGTCGCGCTGGAACCGGTGCGGGCCACCGCAGACCTCGTCATCGACACCTCGGAACTCAACATCCACCAGTTGCGGGACCGGATGGCTGAGCTGTTCGGGGTTGGCAAGGGCCAGACCATGCGGATCACCGTGCTCTCGTTCGGCTACACCCACGGCATCCCCCTCGACGTGGACATCGTGATCGACTGCCGGTTCCTGCCCAACCCGCACTATGTGGACGAGTTGCGGCCCCTCAGTGGGCTCGACGCCCCGGTGGCCGACTATGTGATGTCGCAGCCGGTGACGGGGGAGTTCCTCCAGCGGATGGAGTCGCTGCTGGCGCTGCTGGTGCCCCAGTACGTGGCCGAGGGCAAGTCGTATCTCACGGTGGCCTTCGGCTGCACCGGCGGCCGGCACCGGTCGGTGGCGGTGACCGAGCACTTTGCCGGGGTGCTGGCGGCCATGGATCACGAGCCCGCGGTGGTGCACCGCGACATCGAGAAGCACGACTCGCAGTTCCCAAATTGACGTAGTTGTTGCCCTCTGAGGGGGTTTTCTGCATCAATTTCGGTTGGCGCCGCGCTCCTCTGGATGTGTGCATGTGAAGATCCCCCCGGATGCCGTATGGCCCGGCCTAGCCTCTGGCCCATGAGCATTCGAGTGGGCATCAACGGCTTCGGCCGCATAGGGCGGAACTTCTACCGGGCGGCGCGCTCGGCGGGCGCGGATGTCGACGTAGTGGCCGTGAACGACCTCGGGTCGATCGACACCATGGCCCACCTGCTGAGCTGCGACTCGGTCCACGGCCGCCTCGGCGAGGAGGTGTCCGTCGACGGCGACACCCTCCATGTCGGCGTCGACTCGCTGCGGGTCCTGTCGGTTCGCAACCCCGAAGAACTCCCGTGGGGCGACCTCGCATTGGACGTGGTGGTGGAGTCCACCGGCATATTCACCAAGCGCGACGCCGCGGCCCGCCACCTCGACGGCGGTGCGCCCCGGGTGCTGGTCTCCGCGCCGTGCTCAGGAGCCGACGCCACGTTCGTGGTCGGTGTCAACGATTCCGACTTCGATCCGGCGGTGCACACGGTGGTGTCGAACGCGTCCTGCACCACCAACTGCTTCGTGCCCATGGTGAAGGTGCTCGACGAGGCCTTCGGGGTCGAGCGGGGCCTGATGACCACCGTCCACGCCTACACCGGTGACCAGGCCCTGGTGGACGGCCCCCACTCCGACCTGAGGAGGGCACGGGCCGCGGCGGTGAACATCGTGCCGACATCGACCGGCGCCGCCCGGGCCACCGGGCTGGTGCTGCAGGCCATGCAGGGACGCCTCGACGGCATCTCGCTGAGGGTGCCCATACCCGACGGGTCCATCACCGACTTCACCGCCAAGCTGGCCGCCGAGCCCAGCGTCGACGAGGTCAACCAGGCCTTCGCCAAGGCGGCCGCCGACGGCCCGCTGGCCGGCGTGCTCGACTACAGCGAGGCCCCGCTGGTGTCGGCCGACATCATCGGCTCACCCGCTTCGTGCGTGTTCGACTCGGGACTCACCATGGCCATGGGCGACCTGGTGAAGGTCAACGGCTGGTACGACAACGAATGGGGCTACTCCAACCGGCTGGTGGACATGGCCATGATCGTCGGCGCGGCCAACCACTGAGATGACGCCAGATGGCCGACTCTCGCCCGCTCCGCTGGCAAATTGACGGAGTTGACCACAATATGTGGGGAAAACTACGTCAATTTCGGCAAGCTTTCGCCCTTTCGGCCGACAGCTGAGCATGCGGGCCGTGCACCAACTGCCCTCCCTGGAGGACCTAGGCCCGCTGGAGGGCCGTTCAGTCCTGGTGCGGGTCGACTTCAACGTGCCGCTGACGGGTGGCCCGGGCCAGGGGCACGGCACCAGCCCAGCAGTCGCCGACGACCTGCGCATCCGGGCCGCGCTGCCCACGCTGCGCTGGCTGCAGCGCCAGGGTGCGGCGGTGACCGCCTGCACCCATCTCGGTCGCCCGAAGGGCCGACCCGATCCTCGCTACTCGGTGGATCCGGTGCGGCCGCTGCTGGCGGCGCTGGCGCCCAACGTGGATCTGCTCGAGAACCTGCGCTTCGAGGTGGGCGAGACCGCCAACGATCCGGCCTTCGTTGAGCGCCTCACTGAGGGCCATGACGCCTACGTGAACGACGCATTCGGAGCTTCGCACCGGGCTCACGCCTCCATCGTGGGACCGCCCCAGCTACTGCCGTCGGCCGCGGGCTGGCTGCTGGCTCGCGAGGTCGAGGTGCTGGGCGGTCTGCGGGACTCGCCCCGGCCGCCGTTCGTGGCGGTGCTGGGAGGGGCCAAGGTCTCGGACAAGCTCGGGGTTATCGACGCACTGCTGCAGATGGTGGACGCTCTGGTGATCGGCGGGGCCATGTGCTTCACGTTCCTCAAGGCCCGCGGGCACCGGGTGGGTGCCTCGCTGTGCGAGGACTCGATGGTGGAGCACTGCCGGGAGCTGCTCGACGGCGGAACCCGGATCCACCTGCCCTATGACCTCACCGCGCTGGGGCCCGGCGGCGTGCTGGGCGATCCCGCCGCGGGCGGGGAGGTCCGCCAGGTCGGAGCGGACGTGCCGGACGGGTGGATGGGAGTCGACATCGGCCCGGGCAGCGCGGCGGCCTTCGGCGATGTGATACACGAGGCGGGAACGGTGCTGTGGAACGGCCCGATGGGCGTGTTCGAGGATCCGCGCTTCGGCGGCGGAACCGGGGCGGTGGCCGCGGCCATGGCCGAGGCCCGCGCCTTCACTGTGGTGGGCGGGGGCGACAGCGCGGCCGCAGCCCGCCGCTTCGGTGTGGACCGCGACATGGACCACGTTTCCACCGGCGGGGGAGCTTCGCTGGAGCTGATCGAGAAGGGCGACCTGCCGGGACTGGCGGCGCTGAGAGGAGGTGCTCATGCAGGGTAGGCGCAAGGCTGAGGGCCGAGACGAGCCGGCCGGGGGCCGCAAGCCGCTCATCAGCGGCAACTGGAAGATGAACCACAACCACTTCGAGGCGATCCGGACGATCCAGAAGCTGGCCTACGCGCTGAACAGCGACGACTACCGCCATGTGGAGGTCTCGGTGCATCCGCCGTTCACCGACCTGCGCTCAGTGCAGACGGTGCTGCAGGCCGACGACATCCCGATCACGCTGGGTGCCCAGGATTGCCACTCCGAGGACGCGGGTGCCTTCACCGGCGAGGTGTCCGCCGCGATGCTGGGCAAGCTGGACGTGTCATACGTGATCGTGGGCCACAGCGAGCGCCGGGGGTTGTTCGGCGACACCGACGAGGTGGTGAACGCCAAGGCTCGAGCCGTGCTGCGCCACGGCATGGTGCCGATCGTGTGCGTGGGCGAGACCATCGACCAGCGCCGGGTCGGTCAGGCCCACGACGTGGTGTCCGGCCAGTTGGCGGGCAGCCTCGACGGCTTCGACGCGCCGGTCGTGGGCGAGCTCGTGGTGGCCTACGAGCCGGTGTGGGCCATTGGCACCGGCGAGACGGCCACGCCGGCGGACGCCCAGGACATGTGCGCCCACGTTCGGTTGCGGGTGGCGGACGGGTGGGGGAGCCAGGCCGCGGCCGATTTGCGGGTCCAGTACGGGGGCTCGGTGAAGCCGTCCAACGCACCCGATCTCATGGAGCAGCCCGACATCGACGGGGCGCTCGTCGGCGGGGCCAGCCTCGACGCCACCGAGTTCGCCCGGATCGTGAACCACCGCCTGTACGCGGCGTGAGTCTGAGCGAGCCGGGCCGGGCAGGGCAGGCGGCGCCGGGGCGGGGGGCTGGTAGTCTCGGCGCCGTGATCTGGTTCATCGCCCCGCTGCACGTGCTCTCAGCGCTGCTGCTGGTGTTCCTGGTGCTGCTCCACAGCGGCAAGGGCGGGGGCCTGTCGGACATGTTCGGCGGCGGGCTCGGCGCGCAGGCGGCCGGATCCACGGTGGTGGAGCGCAACCTCGACCGCATCACCATCGTCGCCGCGCTGGTCTTCGCCTTCGCGTCGATCTCCTACGCCCTGATCATCTGAGCGTCACTAGCGGCTGCCGTCCGGTAACGTTTGCGCGCGTGCGCCGATCCGCTTCTCCTTGCTGCGGCAGGGACTGCCGACGTTCCCAACCCGACGACGTTCCCAACCCGACGAACGTTTGTGGACACCGGGGTAGAGGTAGAAACGGAACGAAACGCGTCGGTTGGTCAGGTGTGTAGGGGCCTGAGTTGGCCTGGGGGGTGGCGCTGCGGGACCGGTTCGGGCCGGTCCGCGCGGTTGCGGTCTCCTCGCTCGCGTTCGCGGTGGTGCACTTCCAGGTGGTGCAGTTCCCAGCGCTGCTCGTGATCGGGATCGTGCACGGCCCTGGTGGTGCTGGCCACGGGGCGCTTGGGTGCGGCCCTGTGGTCGCATACTGGCCGACGAGGCCGTGCAGTCCACAGTGTCGGCCTCAACCCGACACACCTCCTCCGCCTGTAGAGATACGAGCAAGGTATCTCTCCTACAGCTGGGGTAGCCCCCAGCAACACAAGCTGCCTCACGGCCGCCGAGGCGGGGTCAAGCGTGCAGAATATCTCCACTACAACGGAGTCGGTCTGATGCCGGATGCCGAGGTGGCGCTCGCAGCGGCCGTCGAGGCGTTCTTCGCCGACAAGGACCTGGCCCCCACCAGCCGCCGCGCCTACCGCCAGACCCTGGACGCTCTGATCGAGGATCACGGGCCCGGCCTGGCAGTGGCCCAGCTGACACCGGGTTCGACCGCGGCCGCCGCCACCAACGCTAAAGACGCCCACCGGCGTTGACCACACGCATGCGGCCGGGCTGCCCTGGGTGCTCGCGGCTCGGCGAGTGTCGCCCCCCGGCCGGCTTCATCGCCGCCGGTAGGCGTCGCGACGATGGCTGACCCGCACCACCTGAATCACCAGGCTGGCGTCGATGACCTCATAGAGAATCCGATAGTCGCCCACGCGCACCCGATACACGGACTCCTCACCGACCAAAGCGACACAGCCGCCAGGACGCGGCTCGTCGGCCAGCAGATCTATCGCAGCGGCAACCCGGAGCTGTTCGCTGTAGGGCAACCGGGCGATCGACTTGACCGCCCGGCGGGCGATCTCGACGCTGTAGCGGCTCACTACAGCCCTAGCGCAGCCTTGACCTCATCCCACAGCAGGTAGTCGCCATCAGCTCGCGCCGCGCCGAGCTCACGCCGATCTTCGACGTCGTCTGCGCTGTCGACGAGCCGGTCAAAGGAATCGGGATCCACAATCACCGCGACCCGCCGGCCGCGCCGCGTCACCGAGATCGGCTCGCCCGACCGGCGAGACTCCTCAATCACTTCCGCCAGCCGGCTTCGCGCCTCGCTCACCGCCACCTCATTCATGTACGAACCGTACACACCGACGAGCAGCGCTGCAACCCGCCCAACCGAAACAAGCCCGCACAAACTGCTCACCCGGCGCACCAACAAGCCACGGGTCAGCTGCCGCCCAGGTCGGATCGTGACCAACTCATGGCCCAGCCCTCTCAGCGGTCCCGCCGACGCGTCTCGTTCCGTTTCTACCTCCACCCGACACCGCACTAGCGGCTGCCGTCCGGGCCGGGCTGCTCCGCTCCACCTGTGATTGTGCTCGGCTGACTGGCGGTCTCCTCGCGGGTCAGGAGACGGTAAACACGGCGATGTAAGCCATGTGGTTCGGCTCGCTGCCGTCGGCGCCCTCGTATACCTGACGCAGTATCACCTCCAGGCCGCAGATGACGCCGTCCGCCGAGTAGCGGTCGAAACGATCCCTGAAGCCGTTCGATTCGAAGATGGAGGAGTTGACGCCGATCACGCAGACAGAGGCGGAGCGGGCTACGCGCAGAAGTTCCGACAGCGCATCCGGCCCTAGATGTCCATGTGTGAATGCACCGGAACTGACGATGCCCGAATAGATGTCGGTTGCCAGGTCAAGGGGGGCGGTGAGGTCGGCTTCCATGAGGCGGCGGTACACCGGGGCGCCGTAGGGCCCTGACTTGCTGCGCGCCTTGGCCAGCATCTCCGGCGAGATGTCGATGCCGTCGATCGGCGAGACACCGAGCCAGCACAGCTCGCCCCCCAAGCGGCCGGTTCCGCATCCCACATCCAGCACCGCCTCGGTGTGCGCCGACGACCGCTCGTTGAAGATCTCGGCCACCTGGCGCGCGTAGATGTAGCGGTTCTTGTCCAGGAATTGCTCGTAGGTGTCGGCCCACTTCGCGTACAGGACCCGGTTGTCGTCGGGCCCGTCCACCGAGTAGGCCTCCTTGAGCCCGATCCCCGACTCGTCCGCGGGCCCTTCCGGCGCTTGAACGTCTGCCACGGACTAGAAGCTACCGGTCAACGCTTCGGCCAAGCATGCTCCCAGGATGCGTCGATGTCGCAGCTGTAGCTCTCTCCGTCGGGCCCGCACACGCAAAGCTAGAGGCAACCGAGCCCCCGCTGACCTGATCCGTGCGCAGCACGACGCCCGCGTCGCAATCCACACGGACCGGCGTCGAGCCGTCAACTAGCCTCCTATTCAGCGATGTTCCGCGCCGGAAGGAACAGCGGATGGGCCTTGCCGAGAGACTGCGCCGGCTGATGCTCATCTCAGGCTTGAGCGTCGTGGCATGGGCGTGTGGCGATCTTGACACGAACATCGAGCGCGTCGAGGAAGCCGACGAGACTCCTGAGACAGCATCGACTACCGACAACTCTGCCTTGACCTCCGCAGAGGAGCCCGAAGCGGATGCGCTCGCGGGGGAGTCGGAGACTGCTTCAACGGACTACCCATCCGATCCGGATGCACCCGCTGACGAGACCGAGGCCGGCAACTCAAGCGCACAGCGGCGCGCGGAGGCGGACGCTCGGCGGAGCACGATAGACGATCCGATTCCAGCTGGCGAGACCGTCCGGGTGGGAGACTGGGACATCACGGTGTTGTCGGCGACGCCAGACGCCACCGACGCGGTGCTAGCGGCGAGCCCGGACAACAAGCCGCCCGTCGAGAGTCGCCGGTTCTATCTCGTCGAGTTTGCGGTCACATATCAGGGAGGAAAATCGGAGTCGTTGTTGCGGAACTTGCGATTCTCTGCCGTTGGGGAGTCCGCTGTCGCCTACGACATCTACGGCTCCTACGACATCACTGATATCTATTGTGGGTTGGTGCCCGAGGAACTCGACCCCTTTGTCGAGGTGTTTCCGGGTGGGTCTCTGCGAGGAAACCAGTGTTGGCAGGTCCGCGCCGAGGATGTCGACAGCCTGGTGTTGATCGTCGACAGCCTGAGCGGCTTGGACGAGGAGCGTGCGTACATGGCGTTGCCACCCGTCGGCGTCGCATTCGAGCCTCCGCCGACGCCCCTCATCGCTATTGAGGACGGCGATGTCGGCACGCGGGGCAACCCGACGCCCGCCGGCGAGACGGTCCGGGTGGGAGACTGGGACATCACGGTGTTGTCGACAACGCCGGACGCTACCGACGCGGTGCTCGCGGAGAGCCAGTCGAACGACCCGCCAGCGGAGGGCCACCAGTTCTATATGGCCGAGGTCGCCGCCACCTATCAGGGGCGGAGGTCTGAGCAATTGGCGGCAGGATTGGGACTATTGGCCGTTGGTGACTCGTCGGTTGCATACGACATCACAAACCACTATTGCGGAGTGGCATCTGATGGCGAGAAGCCGTATATCGAGGTGTTTCCGGGTGGGTCTCTGCGATTTAACCTGTGTTGGGAGATTCGCTCCGAAGATGCCCACAGCCTGGTCTTCATGGTCGACAATCCGTCTCCATTCGACCGGGAGCGCATGTTCCGAGAGCGCTTGTTCATGGCGTTGCCGCGAGTCGGTCTCACCTTCGAGCCTCCGCGGGCCCGGCGCATCGCTATCGACGATGGCGATGTCGGCACGCGGGGCAATCCGACTCCTGCGGGTGAGACGGTTGCGGTGGGCGACTGGGACGTGACCGTCTTGTCGGCGACTCCGGACTGAAGCCCAACAGCTCACCGGAGACTCACCTGACTGCCTCAGCAGTCAGGAAGCGCATCGAGGTTGTCCACACCGGTCGCGTTCGCCGCTGACCGCAGGTATGGGCCGTACGGGCTGTTAACCACATGAACGTTGGCACGGTGGCCCCATGGATCCATGACGAAGTAGGTGTTGAGACCCGAGTTGATGTCGTTGATCGCATCCTGCTTCTCACGCCTCCAAGTTGGACTACAGAGCGCCGTTATGTCGCCTTGATACTTGCCTGTTGCCGTCCACCTGGCAGTCAGCCATGCGCTTGCTCCTTGCCGAGTGGAAGGGGAGCCGATACCGCTGGAGTTCCCGGTGAATGAGGATATCGGGATCTAGCGGCAGGCCAGCCCAATGAACAAACGCCGCCACGACGAATGTGCCGGGCAAATGGCAGGGCTGGGAGGTTGTGCCTGCTGCCGGAGACCTCGACGCTCTACGACGCCGTTCTGCCCATGTCATCTAGCCACGCTGCACGCCACCCAGCAAGTCGCATGGCACCATGGGCGGATGTCGACAGCGAAGACGGCTCTTCGGTCCCTCATAGTGCGAACACAGGAGATGCTGGGCAGTCGGGTCAGGCGCAGAGACGCTCAGTGGGATGAGATGCCGGTCTTGTGGCCTTCGCCCAAGAGGTTCTACGCCAGCGCTCAGGCCCGTGTGCAGAGAAACGGCGACACATGGGTGGGCGAATTCGGCGGAGCGGAGCACCAGTTCATCGCGTGGGAGATGGCTGTTCGGCACGAGGCGGCCTGCTACGAGACGCACTTCCACTACCTGAGGATCTGCGACGGGGTCGAGGAGGAGGAATGCGAGCGCCGCGTGGCGAGGATCGCCGAACTGGCGGGGACGATCGAGCGCTTGCGCGGCGCAGAGCGGATCATCCGCCCGCTGCTGCCCGACAGCGCCTCGTCGCGGAGAGTGATGGCGGACTGCCCTTGGCCCGAACTGTATGAGACTCCTGGGGAGCTGCCGCCCGACCCGCAGATGGAGGCCCTCGCCGTGGTGTGGCTGGGAGACGTCGCTCCGCGGATGCGAGAAGCGGTCGCGGTGCTGCGCCGGGGCGCTACGCCCGCTTCCCGCTGAGCCACGATGCTGCGGGCATCGAGATCGACCTGAGGCGGGTGCCCTTACCCGACATAGGCAGCCGTGAGTACGACGACGCCTGCCGTGAGTCGATCGATCGGGTCTTCGACCGCCAGGTAGCACCGGCCGTCGAGGACGGAAGCCTCCGGCATGTGAGCGTGTTCGCGCTGGCCCGGTGGCCTTCGCTGGTCCATCTCGGCGCGCGCTTGGGGGACAAACTCGATGTGGACATCTACCAGCGGCACCGTTCAACGGAGTCGTGGGCCTGGCCCGACGATCCGGCGGAGCATCGATTCTCCGTTGAGGTCGTCGCCGAAGGGAGCCCCGACTCCGACACTGTGCTCGTCCTGTCGATGTCAGCCGCCGTCCACACGCACGAGGTGCCGCGGACTCTTGAGAACTGCCGGATCTATCGCATCACCCCGATGGCGATTGCGCCCCTCACAGCGATGTCGTCGATTCGCCAGCGGCCCTCAAGTCTGCCGAGCTTGCCCTGTGCGACGTTCTGGCCGACATCGAACAGCACCACAAGAGGGCTCAACGCCTCCACATCCTCGGAGCCGCACCTCTCTCCGTATTCGTCGCCCTAGGACGTGCGGCGAACCGCGAGATCCATCCCCAACTGATCCTTCACGACCGCGTGAACGGGCAGTACCTACCAGTCATGGAGGTCAATTGACATGCAACACGCCGAGTACTTCAAGGACTTCCTGAAGGACGCCGTCAACATCGACGACACGCGGCTCAACAAGCTTGAGTCCCGCGTCGAGGCGGTCTACAGGGCGCTCAGAGCCGACCCCGGGATCGGGCCCATCATCACTGGCAAGTCCCGGCAAGGGTCGTGGGCTCAACTCACGATCGTCCGGCCGAAGCCCGACGGCGAGTTCGACGCCGACTTCTTCTTGCTGATGAACGAACAGCCGGGATGGGAGCCGAAGGACTACCTCAACGCCGTCTACAACACGCTCAGCCGGCACCCGACCTATTCCAAGCAGAAGCACGGCCGCAAGTGTCGGTGCGTGTGGCTCGAGTACGCACCGGAGAACGGGGTCGGCTGCCACCTCGACATCGTCCCCCTGATCACCCTGGCCAATGGTCGGCGTGTCATCGTCAACCGGGACAACAACGCGTGGGAACCCGAGTATGGATCGACCAACCCGCAGGGCCTGACGGACTGAGTGAAGCGCCGTGACCAGCTCACCGGGGGGCAATACCGGCGCGTCGTGCGGCCCTCCGATCGAGGCGGTGGGCCGCCCGTTCGAGGATCAGCCGCATCTGGTCTTGCGGGAGATCAGCCTGTCCGACGCGCGGGCGATGGCCGAGACCGCGTTGGAGATGCGCGATCTCACCGCCATCGACGACGGGGACGAGGAGAGACTTGACGATAAGCTGCGCGCCCTGGTCGACCAGCGGATCGCGCTGCTGCCCGGGGACAGGGGCGCGGGCCAGGCCGGATGGCTGACCGAGGAGCTCCTCGCCATGTCCGACGAGGCCACCGACGCGGCCACCGCCGAGGACGCGGAGACGGTGGCCGGGACCGTCTGCCGGTTCGCTGACGCGTGGTGCGACGGCGACCCGCTGTGCTGGAGCCCTCGAAGGGTGGCGCTGCTGCTGAGCGTGTGGATCCCCGCCAAGTCAGTGTGCGACGACGAGTGGCACGACGACGTCGAGTCGGTGTTCCCCCGTTGGCTGCGCTTCGCCGCGGAGCGCCGAGGCCTCACAGAGGAGCTGCTGGAGCTGAACCTGCAAGCGGCCCGAGACGCCTTCGGCGACATGAGGGCCAACGCCACCGACCCGACCAAGCGCTCGCCGAGCACCAACATCGCCACAGAGATGCTCGAGGACGGCATCGACTTCGACGACGAGGCCGCTGTGCAGGAGTGGATCGAACGCTACAACGCCCGCCCCCGCCACGAACGCTACTAGTGCCCTGAGTCCACCAGCCGATGCGCGCCAGCCCATGAGCAGTCCGAACCAGGGCCGCTGCGGGTAGCGGGGGCCTCGGTCACGCCACCCAACCGGTTGTGTCGGCCTCCCAAGGGCCGCTGCGGGTAGCGGGGGCCTCGGGCTCCGCGTCGCCGACATACGCAGGGTGTAGCTTCGAGCCATGACTCTCGTCGGATCTTCCGTCGTGCCGCGCGGCCGCGTGGGCCTCGCCCACCTGCCCGACGGGCCATGAGCACTCCGGCGCGACGCAGGCGGAACACCTCTACGTCCAAGTTCGGCGTGGGCCGGCGCGAAGCGCACGACGCTTCGGCGTTCTACGAGAGGTTCCCCATGCCCGAGGTCAGCAACGACGACAGGGTCGTGCCCGCAGCGTGCGTTGACCGCCTTTGGGTGGGCGACGCTCGCGATATGGACGCCTGCGGCGACGTCGGGGACGACTCGGTCGCTCTGGTGGTCACGTCGCCTCCGTATTTCGCGGGCAAGGAGTACGAGCAGACCCTCGGCCAGGGCCATGTGCCGGCCAGCTACATCGCCTACTTGGAGATGCTCGAAGAGGTGTTCGCCGAGTGCGTGCGCAAGCTGGAGCCCGGCGGGCGCATCGCAGTCAATGTCGCCAACCTGGGGCGCCGTCCGTACCGCTCCCTGTCCGCGGACGTCACCGCGATGCTGCAGGACCGCTTGCGCCTGCTGCTGCGCGGCGAGGTGATCTGGCACAAGGCCCGAGGCGCTACGGGCAGCTGCGCCTGGGGCAGCTTCCAGAGGCCGGGCAATCCGGTGCTGCGGGACCTCACCGAGCGGGTGGTGATCGCGTCGAAGGGGCGCTTCGACCGGGCGGTGCCAGCCGCCGAGCGCGCCGAGAAGGGGCTGCCCTCGGACGGTTCTGCCCATGTGGAGGAGTTCATGGAGGCCACAACCGACGTCTGGGAGATACCCCCGGCGTCAGCCACCCGCGTGGGTCATCCCGCACCCTTCCCGGTGGAGTTGCCGAAGCGGCTCATCGAGCTCTACACCTACCGGGGAGACTTAGTCCTTGACCCCTTCATGGGAGCGGGAACGACGGCGGTAGCGGCGGTGCGCACCGGTCGCCACTACGTGGGCTTCGACACCGACGCTGCCTACATCGACTTGGCTGAGCAGCGCATCGCCGACGAGCGGCAGCAGATCACCGAGAGCACCGAACAACTAGACTGGCCGGTGACCGTTCCTCCCTCTGCGGGACGCAACGGACAGTCGCGCTTCGCCATCGATCTCGCCTGCACGCCACCCGCGCAGAACGGCAGTTCGCCCATCGACGGCGACAACACCGATCCAGCACAGGAAGACGACTTCCAGGCAAGAGCGGGACGAGAAGGACGCAAGGCGCAAGATATGGCCAAGGCCATCTTGCGAAGGTGCGGTTTCGATCCGATCAACGACAAGGTTCCCCGAGTCCACGGTGTCCAAGTCAATTTCGAGGCGTTCGACCAGCGGGGCGGCAGATGGCTGTTCGACGTATCCGGAGCCTTCAGCGTCACGCAGCGCCCCGGGCTCCGACGCACGGACACTCTGTGGAAAGCACTCGGAAAGGCGGCGGTACTGCATTCGGCGCGCCCGGACGCCCGCCTGGTCCTCCTGACTACCGACCGGCCGGCACCCAACAGTTCCGGGCACCGTGCCCTCGATGCCCTCACCGGCCCGGGCAAGCAAGTCCATGCCGTGATCGGGATGCTCTCACCCGACGATCTCCGACGCCTCGCGGCATTCGCTCGCGGCGAGCAGCCCGACGATCCACTCCTCGTCGATCCACCAGCCTGAACGCCGTATCTCGGCCAGCATGATCGATTCCTGCACAGATGATCTTCGGCCGATACCGTCGATACAGAGAATAGCCATCTCTGCATGAATGGCATTGCCGTCAGGCAGCGTCCTATGCGGCCTCTGCATCGTCGACGCATCCACGCTGGAAGCCGCAGGTGAGGCTCCCAGACCAAGGGACTGGGATTTCGCGTGCAGGCACATGGCCTCGACGAGTGGTGGAAGTTGTTCACGCCACGGCAGCTCGTCGGGCTGACGACCTTCTCAGACAGATCAGAATTGATCTGTGATCATCGGAACTTATCTGGGAGCATTGGCAGATACTGTGAAGCATCGATGTCACACCCCCTCTCTAGGGTGGTGCCATGCGACTTGAGGTGCTGTCCGACACGGCCCTGCGGCAGCTGGAGCCGGCGAGGCTCATGGCGCTGATCGCCCATGTGCAGCGCTTCATCGACAAGGCCGTCGCATACCAGCGGCGCCTCATCGCGGTCGCAGAGTCCGAGCGAGCGGCCCGGGCGGTGGGCGATGCCTGCGTCGCCGACTCGCTGGTCCGCAACACGGGCATGTCCCGCGGCGCCGCCCGGCGAGCCGCCCGCCAAGCCAAGACCATCGCAGACGGCGGGGACCTGCAGTGCGGGAACTCAGACGGCGGGGACCTGCAGTGCGGGAACTCAGACGGCGGGGACCTGCAGTGCGGGAACTCAGACGGCGGGGACGCCGACGACGTCGAGTGGGCCGACTACGACAACGAAGGCAAGCGGGTCGTGCCGGTGCTGCGGGTCAGCACGAGCCTCGACGCGCTGCGCGATGGACTCCATCGCGCCGGCATCACCGACAGTGGCGAGAGTCTCTCCGCAGCCACGGTGCGACGTCTGGCCTGTGACGCCGACATCATCCCCACCGTGCTCAACGGCAAGGGACGTGTCATCGATGTGGGACGGCGCACCCGGCGGGTCAGCGAGGCGCTTCGCTGCGTGTTGATAGCCCGCGACGGGGGCTGTGTATGGCCCGGTTGTGACGCTTCGCCGTCGCGCTGTGACGCGCACCACATCAAGCACTGGGCCGACGGCGGACCGACCAACGCCGACAATCTCGCCCTGATGTGCCACCGCCACCACACGCTGCTGCACGAGGGTCGACACCGGCTTGAGCGCGTGGGCGACGCTTGGGTGGTCCTGACACCCGACGGCACCCGACTGCACACTCCTCTGGCCCCGGCCGGAAGAGACATGGACATCCGACACGCCAGGCCAGGGGCGGCGACCTCGTCAAGTGCCCCTAACCGAAATCTCGTTGGGAGTCTCGACACGGCACCCATCCCAGCCCTAAACCCTGGCCGGCGACGCGCAGTCGTCGCTCCAGAATCGAACCCGACACAGATGACCCTCGCGTGTCACGACCGCGGTGAGATGACGATACGGCTGACAACGACGTGCCAGTCCGGTGCGTCATCTACACCGGACCAGCCGTGGGAGGGTCCCGGCGTCGTACACGACGTCCTCGATTTCGGCGCCGCCGCCGCCGCTAGCTGGTCGCCGCCAGCACGACCGCTGAGGGGAGATGACCTCGTTGCTAGATTCTGCTGAGACGGCGGCGAACTCGGTGAAATGGACCCCGCCGAGTTCGAGAAGCGCCTCGTAACCACTGGGATAGGCGACGCAGCGGTGACCCAGAGCATCCACCGGCGGTTCGACCGGCTGGGCTTCGGATACGGCCGCGCCCAGTGCTCGCAGGCGACCGCCCCGACATCGGCGGCGAGACCGACGTCACGCTCGACCACTACGCCCGCGAGATCGCGGCCTCCGGCTTCCCGGGGATGCGCTCGGCCGATCCAGCTTCCAGACAACGATCTGGGCACGGACCGCAGGTTGGAACTGTTGGTGCAGGACACCGTGCAGATCGTCGAGCAGTGCTCCGGCGCGGGCATAGTCGCCATGGACGAGGCCGACATCTGGGCCTCATGCTTCCAGAGCGAGGTCTCGACAAGATGGTCACCCGAGTGCGTGGATGTGCCTCGACGATGCTGTCGCACGCCGAGCGTGCAGGGTGCCCGACGGGAGCCCTGCCCACTTCGACGGTCTCTGAGCGCACCCCGCGTTCGTCGGCGGAGGAGCTTCCAACTGTGGAGTTCGCCGACCCTCGGCACCATCCTCTTGGCGCTGCACTGTCCGAGATAGTGTGCCCGCATGGAGTCAGCCGGACCACACGATGCCCGTGATGACAGCGGTCGCCGACTCGACCCCGACGACCCGCTCGCCTGCGATGACTTCTGGACCGGGAGATCGCGGCAGCAGTTGGCCGAAGCACAGGGAGCAGAGGTTGTTGACTGCATCGAGATGCTCCAAGACGACACTGTTCCCGATGGGGAAGCCGAGGCCTTCGTAGCGGCACTCGGCTTATGAGCGCCGCCCAGGACGGCGAATGGAGGCCAGATAATGGGACGCCCCAAGCGTGAGCGGGGAGGGGGCCGCGTCACATCCAAGACGACCTTCCCCAGGGGCCTGCCCATCTACCGCTACTTCGACGACGAATACCAGTACGACGTCGAACTCGTGCTTCCCGAAGAGGAATCAGAGACCGACCACACGCTGGGGCTGTGGACCGAGGAGGCCGCGGACGTCGCGGCGACTTGCACCGACATGGACGAGGCCGACGCGTGGGCCTCGTTCATCCAGTGCGGCATCGCCTCCAAGTGGTCTCCGGACGGCATCAAGGCATCGAGGGTGCTGTCGCACGCCGAACATGAGGGAGGACCGGCAGGAGCCGCGCTCGCGGCCGCGGTCGCCGTCTACGGGCCGCCGGAGGCTCGAGGCAGGGCGCGCCGGGTGCTGCGCCGGCTCAGCGAGAACGGCCACGAAGTGCCGACCTGGACCGAGACTCTCGGCGAGGCGGCACCTGTGCGGGCGGTTCGGCTCACCGACCAGTGGCACGAGCACAGCACCGTCATCGTGGACTACGCGCGCCCCGACGGCACCGTGCACGGGCTGTCGGTCGCAATGGAAGCGTTCTGCAAAGGAATGGCGAACCGCTTCTCGATCGGCGCATCCAGCACCGCGCTGGACGCATCGGACGGCCCCGGAGGAGCCACCGAAGACCTGAACCTCGCCCGCGAACCCGGCAGAGCCACCGAAGACCTGAACCTCGCCCGCGAACCCGGCAGAGCCACCGAAGACCTGAGCCTGGCCCGCGACCCCGGCAGAGCCACCGAAGACCTGAGCCTGGCCCGCGACCCCGGCAGAGCCACCGAAGACCTGAGCCTCGCCCGCGACCCCGGCAGAGCCACCGAAGACCTGAGCCTGGCCGACGCACGGGCGATCATCGAGGCGGGCCTGCGTGTATACGACGAGACAATGCCGGCGGTGGACGATCTCGACGAGCCCGCCCTGAGCGACGACCTGCGCGCCTTGGTGGAGCAACGGATCGGGCTCCTGCCGGACGGCGGGCGCGCGCCGGCGAACCCGGTACCCGACACCCAGGAGATTGCCCGCCTCATCGCAGAATTCGTGTCGCTGCCGATCATCCTTGGGGCGCATGCCGACGAGCTGACAGACATGGTGACGACCATGATCGGATTCTGCACGATGTGCCACGACCGCGACATCCTCCGGTGGACCCCGCCGAGGGTGGTCATGTTCCTGGAGCAGTGGATCCCCGAACATGGGCTCTTCTGTGGCGAGTGCGGCGGGTTCCACGAGCACCCGCCCGACGAGGAGTGGCTCGCCACAGTCGAGGTGGCCTTCCCCCAGTGGCTGCGCTTCGCGGCACGCCGCAGCGGCCTGGCCACCGACGTCCTCGACGCGAACCTAGCCGCGGCCCGCGAGTCGCTCAGGCAGATGCGCCGCCGCGCGGGCCGGTCTCTCGTGCGCTTCGGCTAGGGGTACGGCCTTTCTGTTCAAGGCATTAAGGCCACCTGGAACGAGGTGTTCAGCCACGGGTTCGGTCCCGCAGTGCGCTCGCTGGTGTTCGAAGTGGCCGACGTGCGAAACCATCCTCGATGAGCTCTCGAACAGTTTGCGGCACTCGACTCACCTTAGAACATGCGCGGATAGGTGAGGTTCGGCACCACGATGCCGTCGGATTGCAGGTGTCTCGTGCCTTCGGCCGCCTATCCGCGTGGCCTCTTAGGTGCTTAGCTCGTGCTGGCATCGCGTGGATGATCGTACATACCTCTGCGTCGTCCAATACCCCCACCTCCTGTAACCGACCGCTGCGGTCTGCGCCGATGAGCATCAACCTTTCATCCATGTGGATAGCCCGGATGGCGTTCCGGACCGCATGAAGTATGTCATCATCCACTATCCCATGTCGATGCGCGCTGTGTCTGATCTCTACAATCGTCATTGTTGAGTCATTCTAAACCTGTTACAATATATTCCATGTCACGCCCAAAGCGCCGCTGCCGCGGCGGACGCGTCACCCCGAAGGGAACCAGGCCCGCGAAACGCCGCGGCGAACTTCCATGCGGATGCCCCACGGCGGAGGAGTCGCTGCTGCGGAGCGCCTCCGCCGCCGCGGCCCGCTACGCGGACCTAGACGAGGCCGAAGTTTGGGCATCGTCCATCCAGCCGCTGTTCCAACCCGGCGGTCTCGCTTGCGGCCACGCTCTGAGTCCGTCGAGGGTGCTGGCCGCTACGGAGAACTGCGACGACACAGCCGCCGCGGCGGCTCTCGCGGCCGCGGTCGCCGCTTACGGACCCCGCGGGCACCGCAATCGGGCCCGCGGTCTGCTGCGGCGGCTGAGTGAGAGAGCCGCCCCCATGCCGCCGTGGGCCGACGAACTTGGCCGCGTGACGCCGCTGCGTGCTGTGACGCTGGTCGACTCCTGGGGCGACCATTTCATCGTGTGGGTCGACTTCGAGCGGCCGGACGGCGAAGCGCGCGGCGTCGGCGTAGAGGTCGCCGCGACCGCGAGCGGGCCCAAGGCCGACTTGCTGTACGGCCCGCCGATCGAGCAGTTCGCCGAGAGAGCCGAGGCCCGTCCGCACACGATCATGACCGAGACCGGCCTGTCCGACGCCAGAGCGACCGTCGAGGCAGCGCTCAAGCTGAACAACCGGCGCGCCGGTATCGACGGCCCGGAGGCCGGCATCATTGTGAATGAGCTGCGCGCCCTAGTCGATCACCGGGTCGCGCTCCTGTCCGAGGGTGGTTCCCCTCAACATCTCAGGGCTCTCAGCAGCCGAGAGCTGGACGACCTGCGCAGGGACTTCCTGGCAGTGGTGCCCGCGCAGCACGGCGACGCTTCGGAGGAAGTGATCGCCGACATCTTCCGGTTCTCGTCGGCATGGAGCCACGGCGATCCGTTGTGCTGGAGCCCCTGCAGGGTCACTCTGTACCTGGCCGGGTGGGTTCCCGCGAACGCAGTCAGCGACGACCGATATCGCCGCTCGGTCGAGTCGGTATTCCCGCGATGGCTGCGATTCGCCGGGGAGCGATACGGCCTGAGCGAGGATCTCATACAAGTAAGCCTCGAAACGGCCAGAGGCGCGCTAGAAGGCACCGGCACGACCTGTGTGCAACGGTACGGGGACACGCTGGCCCCACCGGCCACCGACACTCTCACGAAGCTGCTCGCCGATGGCGTCGACTACCACGACCATGACGCGGTGCATGAATGGCTGCAGGACTACTACTCACGCTTCGGCCACGAGCGCCACTAGCAGACGAGCCTGAACCGGTCATCGGCGTCGATGTAGGCACCTACCCCGCGGGATTCAGGTCTCGCCGGTGTCGCCGGTGTCGCCCTTGCAGCCCCGGCTAGGCCCGCTGCGCGGGGCGGCGGCTCTGCCACTCCGCGAGCTGGCGCCGCAGCCTCTCGATGTCCTCGCGGCTTACCGGCCGCGAGATCGAGACGTTGTCGTCGGTGGCCCTGACGGTGAAGTCGAATCGTCCGGTGTGGGCGAAGGCCGGGCCGTTGCTGTCGTTGCTCATTGTGCCTCCTCAGGTGGTACGGCGATGATTCGGCCGTGCTGCCGCTCGTAGCGGTCGATGTTGGCCGACATGACCTGGACTATCGGGAACATGGCGCTGGTCGGGATCTTCAGACGTGCGACGACCAGCACATCGTGGGCGTCGCCGCCGTGGGTGGGGGAGCGGTGCGAGGTGAAGTCGACTGTGAACTCATGGAGGGTGTTCCATACGAGCGCGCCGTTGGCGTAGGTGCCCCCGGCGGGTACGGACTCGTTGAATGTGACATTCATGACTATATCATCTGATGCCATGATTTTTAATGTATCACACTATCAATCCAATGCACAACGCCTGCTGTCAATGGCCGAGCCGGGTCGACGGGGGTTGGCGCGCTGCGGCTAGCGCGTCCCGGCTGGCCTGGTCGGCGATGCGGGTCCGGCAACCGTTGAGCAGACGGCCCACGAACGTGTAGCGCACCAGGTATCGGTACACGACCAGCAGCAGCGCGGTCACCGACGCGCACACCACCACGAAGTCAACCAGCGCGGGCATCGCCAGGCGGGCCACGATTCCCTGGGCCACGAACACCAGCGGCAGATGGGCGAGGTACATCCAGTAGGACGCGTCCGAGAGGTAGTGCACCCGGAAGCTCCTTTTTGCCATGAACCGCCGGAACAACCCGATCAGGCCGAAGCTCATCGTCCACGCGAACGCGATCTGCAACAGAGCAGAAGCGCCCCAGGCGTCTTCGATCAGCACTATTCCCGCAGGGAACAGCACGACCGCAGCAACCGCCAGCTGGATCGCCCAGCGACGGCCGACGGCGTCCATGAGCGGCTCCCCACCTCGGCTGAGATGGTCGTAAGCAAGAACGCCGAACCCGAAGAAGCAGGCGTAGTACAGCAGAACGCGCAGCGCGGGGATGAACGCCTCGCTGGTGTCGGGGCCGAAACCGCCCTCTGTCATCGCCAGCTGGGGAAGCACCGACAGCACCGGCAAGGACCACAGGATCCGCGCCGCGGCCCGCTGAGACAGCGGCCGCTCGGCGCCCCGTCGGCGCGCTCGTCGCTTGGCCCACGCCGCCACCGCGGCGAACCCGGCCACCTGCCATAGCAGGATCCACAGGAACCACATGTGCGCGAAGCCGAACTCCTCTTCCTCGCTCTGCTTCTCGCCCTCGGCCCGGTCCTCGCCCTCGCCTCGGGCCCTGGCACTGTCGTCGGCCTCGTCGCGCCCTCCGGCATCCAGGTCGTCCTCCAACTGCTGCTCGTACCCGCCGACAGCCTCACCTGACTCAAGGTCTTCAAGCGACCACGCGCCGCTGATCACCCACCCGGCGATGATCCCCACCCATACGGCAGGAAGCACAGTGACCAGGCCCACCAGCAGCGGCAGGCCGACTCGGCGCAGGCGGTGCCTGATGAGGGATCGCAGCCCTCGCCGGCGCCACAGCATGGCCGTGAAGAAGCCGCTGATCAGGAAGAACAGCGGCATCCGAAAGCCGTGCACGAAGCCGACGAACACGTCGAGCAGCCAGACCCCGGTGTCGGCCTCGCCCCGCCAGGGCACGAACGGGATGGCGGCGTGCAACCCGATACCCAACAGCATGGCGAAACTCCGCAACGCGTCGAGGTCGTAACGCCGCGGCCCGGCAGCCGCACGGGGCTCAGACGGCGGCGGGGGAGCAGGCACACCCGAGGACACCCCCCGCGGCGGGGGAGCAGGCACACCCGAGGACACCCCCCGCGGCGGGGGAGCAGGCACACCCGAGGACACCCCCCGCGGCGGGGGAGCAGGCACACCCGAGGACACCCCCCGCGGCGGGGGAGCAGGCACACCCGAGGACACCCCCCGCGGCGGGGGAGCAGGCACACCCGAGGACACCCCCCGCGGCGGGGGAGCAGGCACACCCGAGGACACCCCCCGCGGCGGGGGAGCAGGCACACCCGAGGACACCCCCCGCGGCGGCACCGGCGTGGGAGGAGGCGGGACAGTGGGTTCGTCGGTGGTCATGGGTGCGCTTCGCTCGCGGACGGGCCGAACGTGCGCACAATACTGGGGCTCCCAGTGGCCACAAATACCCCGGCCGGGATGCCGCAAGCGCCACCGCTCCAATGGAATAGTGGAGGCCGCAGTTCGGTTCACGAGGAGAGCACGCGCGAGGAGACGGCGACTCGATGGCACTTACTGAGCCCACCACTCGAGAACAGGCCGTGACCCGACAGAAGTGGCTCACCGCGGCGACCATCGGCTGGAACGGAGCCGAGGGCGTGATCGCCATCACCGCAGGGCTGGCCGCGGGCTCGGTTAGCCTCATCGGCTTCGGCCTGGACTCCGGCATCGAGGTGTCGGCCGCGCTCATCCTCGCCTGGCGGCTGGCCCAGGAGCGCCGCACGGGCTGCAAGCAGGAAGCGGACCGGCTGGCCCAGCGCCTGATCGCGGTCAGCTTCGCCGCCCTGGCCCTCTATGTGGGGGTGGAGTCGGTGCGCGACCTGGTGCTGGCCGACCGGCCCGAGGGGTCGCTGGTGGGGATCGTGCTGGCCGCCCTGTCGCTCGCAACGATGCCGCTGCTGGCCCGGGCCAAGAGACGGCTGGCCCCGCTCATGGGATCGCGGGCCGTCGAGGCCGAGGCGAACCAGACCATCCTGTGCTCGCTGATGTCGGGCGCTCTGCTCGTGGGGCTCGGCGCCAACGCCGCGCTGGGCTGGTGGTGGGCCGACCCGCTGGCCGGGCTGTGCATCGCCGCCGCCGCGGCCTATGCGGCCGTCGCCACCTGGCGGGCCGACTCGCTGGCCGACACCTGCTGCGGCTAGGAGGCCGGACCTGATCGAGGATCCGATCACCGCGGATCGGTCTGCGGTTCACCGCCTTCTGGCATACTGAGGGTCCGGAGGTAGAGCAGCAGTGGTCAGCGAGAACGAAGCGGACCGCGAACAGGCCCGCGAGAGCGAGGCGGAGCGCAAGAGGGCCGGCGAGCTCGCCTATTGGTCGAAGCGCAACGACATCGAGGGCACGCTGGAGAACCGTTGGTTCGAGGGCTTCTACACCGACCATTTCGGCCTGACCCACGAGGACTACATGGACAAGCGGGTGCTGGACATCGGCTGCGGCCCCCGGGGATCCCTGGAATGGGCGACCATGGCCCGGGAGCGGGTGGGCGTGGACCCTCTGGCCGGCGAGTACCTGAGGATGGGCGCGGCCGACCATGCGATGACCTACATCGCTGCGGGCGCGGAGTCCGTACCGCTGCCCGATCACAGCTTCGACATCGTGTGCTCCTTCAACTCGCTCGACCATGTGGACGACCTGGATGCCACGATCGCCGAGATGAAGCGCCTGACCGCAGTGGGAGGCCTGCTGTTGGTACTGACGGACGTACACGACAGGCCGACGCCCCAGGAGCCGACCTGCTTCGACTGGGACGTGGTGAGCCTGTTCGCACCGGAGTTCGCCGTCCAGTCGCTGCGCTGCTGCGAGAAGCTGGGCGGGGGCGCCTACGCGAGCGCGAAGCAGAACATCCCCTTCGACCACGCGGACAAACGGCAGCGTTACGGGGTGCTATCGGCCCGGTTCATGCGAATTGAAGACCCGCCCGTCACACAAGGCCCGCGCGATGACCGTACCGGCTCGCAATCACCCCTCCGACGAGCCGTCAGCAAGGCTCGCCACTCCCTGCCGGCGAGCATGCGGGGGCGCCTGCCGGGGCGATAGGAGAATCGTGCCGCAACGGGCCTCATAGTCCCTCACCGGCACCAACCGGCAGCCTCGCCGCTATCGCCGCGAGAACCGAAGGCTCCCACACCGGACCGCCCGTTTGGGGCCGGCGCGGCCCCCGCTAGCATCGGTGCCTCATCAGGACGGCCTGATGACCACGTCGGAGTGGCGGAATTGGCAGACGCGCTAGCTTGAGGGGCTAGTGCCCTCCGGGGCGTGGGGGTTCAAGTCCCCCCTCCGACACCTCAGCAAGAGCATAGATGTCCAGTGACCTTGCTGTATGTTGAGAGTTTCTGATCTAGGTGTGAGATGCAGTGTTACTTTCGTCGGGAACCTATGGACGGCACAGCCGATGCGAGGGAAGCCACGAGAGCGACAGTGGACGGTGTGTATCCTGTTGGCCTTGCGCGGCCAGCAACATTCGACCTCGGCAGTCCAGGTACCGTGGAAAGCCCGAAGCCGGAGCGTGCATGCCATTCCCGGCGGCTACGACGAGTACCTCGAATCGCTCCGATGGATGGCGACCAGCATTCGGGGCTGGCGAGTAGCGCGCGCCGAGTTCGAAGTTGCGATCATGCACTATTTCAGCATCAGGCCCAGCTATGCGTCGGAGATCGTGAAGTTCCTGCTCAAGACGAAGTTGATTCATGTCCACTCGGGCGCGTGCACCTTGGCAGACGTCACGGAGTTGTGGGTGTCGTCAGATGATGACGCGGATCTCATAGCACAACTGCATCGTAAGGCGCAGTTCATCGGCGAGATGTTGGCACTTCTTGGCGATCCGATGACGGTTCCCGAGCTTCGACACAAGGCCTGCGAGCAGTACAGCATGCCTTGGGAGAGCAACCAACAGATCAACACCATGCCCTGACGCCTCCACAACTGGCACAACTCAGAGACCCGCTACACTGCCCTCGCGAGCAACCACCGGTGGAGCTTTCCATCCCTCGCATTCAGCCGCGGACCCCTACCGCCTCCACTCCGACCTCATTCGCGAAGAGCCACTAAAGAGCCCGCCGAGGTCGAAGGGAGTGCGCGTCCGTTAGAAATGACGGGCCGCAGCGCCGCTATTGGTGCCGTCGGCGGCCGAGGAATGCACAGGAACGCTGAGAAACGCACACGCGAACGCTGTTGCGACAACGATGTATGTCGCTGCTTTTTGAACATAGGATGATTCGCTGCGAAGTTCGGGCTGATCGCCGGGTGTCGCAAGGGGTGAACGCAGCGACGAACGCACGCGAACGCAGGGGAACGCTGAGGAACGCTCACCCAAACCAGCCTCAGCCACCACCTTCGAATGCGGCGTGATCAACACGCCCCAAACGGACGTTCGCTCAGAAGCACCTCGACCTCGCGGGACCGAACGGGGCCGGGCACCTACACTGGCGCTGTGAGCAGGCCCACCACAAGACCCCGCAGCACGGCCATGACGGTGCAGCGGCTCGCAGCCGAACTCGTCGACCCGACTTGGCGTGACGCGGATCGGCCGTTGGTTCAGTTCGTCATGGACTGGCGCCGCTACCCCGAACAGCGCGACGCGGTCCTGGCGACTGTTCCGCCGCCTGGAACGAGCGAGTTGGTGCAAGCCAAGATGGCTGCGGTGGTTCATGCTCTGTGTGACCGTGACGGCGTCACGGTGCCTGATTGGGTACACCGGTGTCGGGCTGAACCCGAGATCGCTCTGTTCGGCGCGTACCTCCACACCCCATATGGCCAGCGCATACGCCGCCGCTCGCCGCGGGTGTGCGCAGCCCACGGCGTTTGGTTCAGCGCCGATCTCCTCGACGCCTAACACACTATGGCGCCCGAACGCTTCGACGAACTCGACGCGCAGCGGTTGGGCGTCCTGTTCGCTGAACTCGACGCTGAGCTGGCCGGCCGGCGCGAGCCGATCAAGGTTCTCGTAGCCGGCGGCGCGGCGCTCGCGTTCAAATGGAGCGACCGCAGCACCTACGACGTGGATCTCATCGGCGGGGACTTTCCTGCCGATTTCCGGCGGGCCATCGTCACCGTCGCGGATCGCAACGACCTGGAATGGAACTGGGTCAACGACGGTGGCACCGTCGGCGCTCCCGCCCTCGAACCCAAACCGCGGCCGCTGTATGTCGGGGAGAACTTCGCCGCCTACAGCCCCGATGACCGCTACCTGTTGGCCATGAAGATGTTCGCAGCCCGCAACCGGGACTTCGACGACGCCGTGCGGCTCAGCACCGAAACAGCAATCACCTCCGCCGAGATGATGCTCTCCAACTAGTCGACGACGCCTACTACCACAACGTCATCCCCGCCGAGATCGAGGATTTCATCAACGATGTCGCTCGCGCGGTCGCCGAACGCGACCCCCTCAAGACCCACCGCAACAACCCCGCCCGCCGCCGCAGCCGATATGACGGGGGCCTCAGCCTCTAGCCCTGCCTGTGACCGAGGCCTTCAGTCGTCGCGCCGCCACCTCAGCAGCATCCAGGAGCCAGCTGTGCCTTCGCTGGTGTCGAGGTCCACGCAGCCAGCTGAGTTGTCCACGAACACCATGGCCGGTCTCACATAGTAATGTAGGGTCTCGCTACGGCGACGGCCCCTCTGGCGCATGATGGTCCGGTCCGACGCCCCGTTAGGCACTCGAGACTTGCGAGGGCGCTACTGGCTCGGCGCGCTGCCGACGGGGAGGTGCTCGGCGTGCTTGTCGAGCCCGCGGGGACACCCCCAGAGGGTTAGAGTCAGAGGCCAGAAGTACCAAGGGAGGGACTATGCGGCGCTTCGTCATCGAACGGGACATCCCTGACATCGGCTCTGCCGAGCGCGAGCAGCTGCGCGCCGCGGCCGGACAATCCAACGCGGTTCTGCGGGCGATGCAGTCCGAAGGCAAACACATCCAGTGGGAGCACAGCTACGTGGCCGGTGACAAGACCTTCTGCATCTATGTCTCCGACGGCCCGGAGCTGATCGACGAGCACGCCGAACGCAGCGGGTTTCCGGCGACGGTGGTCACCGAGATCGGCAAGATCATCGATCCAACGACCGAGAAGGCTTAGCTTCGGAACCGCGCAGGCCAGGGAGGCCCGCGCGGCTATCGGAGCGCGGCCAGCAGGGCCGAACGTTCCGCCGTTGCGCCGAGCGGGTTGATGCGGAAGGACTCGAGAGTCGACACGGTGCGGGCTTCGGACACGTCGGCAACGCAGTCGGTGAGCACCAGGCAGTCGTAGCCCCGGTCGTTGGCCTCGCGAACCGTCGCGCTCACGCAGCAGTCCGCGGTGGTCCCCATGATCGCCAGGAGATCGATCCCGCGGTTGCGGAGTCGCTGATCGAGATCAGTGGAGTAGAACGCTCCGTGACTCGGCTTGTCGACCACCCATTCGCCCGGACGCGGGGCCACGGAGTCCACGATCTGCCATCCGGGCTCGCCGCGCACCTGGAGTCGCCCGTAACGACCTTCGCGTCCAACCGGGTGACCGCGCGCGATCGCCCGGGCCACCTTCGTCCGAGGACAGTCCGACAAGTCCGCGCGGTACCCCTCCCGTGTGTGCACGACCAGCATCCCGGCTGCTCTCGACGCGGCCAGGACCTCAGCCACCGGTCCGAGCGCAGACCGGATGTGAGATGTATCGAGCCCCAGGTCGGCGAAGAAGCCGTCAGGAGAGCAGTAGTCGACTTGCCAATCGATGCTCACCACCGCGCAACGGCCGACTTCGAACGGTCCGATGATCGGCCACGGGTACTGCTCGGCAGACACCTTCTCCAGCATCTCGGTCAGCCTTGCATCTCGATGGGCGTCCGTACCACACGATCATTGCCACCGTTGCCAAGCGAATCGGCTGTCCTGAATAGCTGAATAGGCCGTTGCCGCCCGATCGCACCGGCCCGGCAGCCGAGCCCGCTTCAGAAGTCGAAGCCGTTGGCCGCCACCGGGGTGGTCATGGCCATATCGGGCGGGCCGGCCATGAGCCCCATCAGCGCCGGCATGGCCGCCTGCATTGCCTCGTTGTCGCCGTGGCGCTGGGCGGCCTCCATGCTCGACATGAGGGCGAAGAACCAGTAGGTGCCGTCCTCGCCCCGGTGGTACGAGTACGACTCCACGCCGTCGACGGACTCGCTGGCGGCGACAATGGCCCGCAGCGCCTCGTCCATCTCCTCGCCCTTGCCCTCCTGGCAGGAGAACTTCGCGAACACAGAGACCTTCGACATATTCCTCGCCTTTCGCGTGGTAGTGCGATACGGTGCCTGACTTGCCCGGACCGCTCCGAGACGCTACCGGGCCGCGGGGCTAGAGTCGTCCGCTCACCACGAGAATCGAAACGGACACGCACGCCGCGGCCTTGACGCCCGAAGGGAGCCCCGGTGGGAAAGAACCAGCGATCGCAGATCGAGATGACTGCCGAGGAGGTGGCCCTCTTCCTGGAACAGTCCCGCACTTGCACGATGACGACGGTCGGCCCCGGCGGGATGCCCCATCTGGTGGCCATGTGGTACGGGTGGATCGACGGCCAGATCTGGCTGGAGTCCAAGGCCAAGGCCCAGAAGATCGCCAACCTGCACCGCGACGACCGGCTCGCGGTGATGGTCGAGGCAGGCAACACCTACGACACTCTGCGGGGCGTGTCGCTGGAGGGCCGAGGGGTCATCGTCGAGGATCCCGACGAGGTGTGGCGGGTGGGAATCAGCGTGTGGGAGCGCTACAACGACCCCTACTCCGAGGATGTGAGGCCCATTGTGGAGGCCATGCTCCGCAACCGTGTGGCGGTGCGCCTCGACGTCGAGCGCATCCGCACCTGGGACCATCGCAAGCTCGGCCTCGGACCCGTGGAGGTGGGCGGCACGACTGGGCCCCACCTGGACGGACCGGGCCTGGCGGGGCCCGGCTGAGCACCGCGGCAGGCCGCGCACTAGGAACACCGGCATGGAACTCTCGCAAGCCGTCCAATGGGCATCCGAGCGCAAGCTCGGGGTGCTGATCACGATCCGTTCCGACGGCCGGCCCCAGTCCTCCGACATCGTGTACTACGTCGACGACGGCACCTTCTCGATCTCGGTAACCGCGGACCGGGCCAAGACCGCCAACTTGCGGCGCGACCCCAGGGCGGTGCTGCACGTCTCGGACGAGAAGGCCTGGTCGTACGTGTCCCTCGACGGCACGGTCGAGTTGATGCCGGCCACGATTAGTCCCGACGACGCCACCAGCGATGCCCTCGTCGACTACTACGAACGAGTGGCGGGCGGGCCGCATCCCGACTGGGACGAGTACCGCCAGGCCATGATCGACGAGCGCCGACTGATGGCTCACTTCACCCCGACAACCGCTGCCGGCTTCCTTCACGGCTGACAGACGACGGCAACCGCGGTGGCTGGACCGCCCGCTACACGACAGGCGCCAGACCGATCAGATCGTCCGGCCGCTAGACCGCCCCGGCGCGGCGGTAGGCGTCGAGCACGAGGCCGTGGAAGTGGTGAATCCCATGCTCGGAGAGGCCCGAGCCGCCCGGGTCGCACACGATGCGCCCCTGAGCGAACGCCGGCGTGCGCATGCCCCGCTGCACGCTCTCCACCAGCGCGACGTCCTCGGGCTGGAGCACCTCGTCGATGTAGCGGATCGACTCGGTGTCGGCCTCGGTCAGATCCGCCGTCTCGAAATAGAAGTCGATCGTCTCCAGCGTGCGTTCCGGACCGGCCGGCACCATCTGCATCACGCTGAAGTTCCCGCGGCCCGGATAGCGCATCAGGCAGGTGCTGGGCCACAGCCACCACACCGCCAGGTCCCTCACGGTGGCGCTGTCCACGTCGTAGGCCGAGTTGGCCGAGTACCCGGCCCGGGCCATGTGGCTGGAGTAGATGCCATGGGTGGTGACCCGGTAGGTGTCCATCTCCACCAGCGTCACGAAGTCCTTGTGGGCGACATGGCAGTGGTAGCACTCCAGGAAGTTGTCGACCACGTTCTTCCAGCTGGAGGCGATGTCGTAGTGGATGCGGCGCACATGGGTGAGCTGCTCCACGTCGGGCGCCCAGCGGGCGATCTCGTCGCCCAGTCCCCCAGACTGCTCGACCAGGGGAGCGGCGGCTGGATCGAGGTTCACGTACACGAAGCCGCCGAACTCCTCGGCCTGCACCTCGCTGAGGCAGATACTCGACGGGTCGAACCCGGCCACGTCCGCGATGCGTCGGGCCCGGACTAGGCGGCCCGTCAGCTCGTAGGTCCAGCCGTGGTACGGGCACACGATGCTGGCGGTGCGGCCCGATTCCGACAGCAGCTCGTGGGCGCGGTGCTGACACACGTTGTAGAACGCCCGCAGCTCGCCGTCCCGGCCGCGCACCAACACGACCGGCATGCCCGCCACCTGAAGCGCCGTGTACGAGCCGGGCTCGCGCAGCGACTCGACATGGCCCACCCACTGCCAGGCGCGGGCGAAGACCGCGCTCTGCTCGAACTCGTGCCAGCGGGTCTCGGTGTAGGCGTCGGCGTGCAGCGACATCGATCGGGTCGGATCGGGGTCGTATCCCGCCGCGATGCCGGTCTCGATGCACCCGCCGTTGGAGGACGCGTCGAGTTCTGCTTCACGGGTGTCGGCACTTGTCACATGGCCCAATTTAGAGGCAGCGCGGATAGGTGAGAAGCAGTAGCAGTGATGCCTGTGTTACCAGCGATTCGAAACGCGGTGGAGCGCCTATCCGCGCATGTTCTTAGACCGAGATCGTTAGCGTGTGGCCTCAAGCAACCGAGTACGCCAAGGCCCAGGGTTGAAGAGTCCAATGACCTCCATTCCTCCAAGGCTCCTGCCAGCAGCCCTGTTCCTGATCCTGCTCGCAGCAGCCTGCGGCGGCACCGACACCTCCACCAGCGGCCGCGCTGCCACCACCACTGTCGGCGCGCCCGAAACCACCACATCCACAACCACGACCAAGCCCGGCACATCCACAACCACGACCGCCGAAGCCACCACGACTACGAGCACACCCACGGCCACCAGCACTCCCGAGACCACCAGCACTCCCGAGACCACCAGCACTCCCGAGACCACCAGCACTCCCGAGACCACCAGCACTCCCGAGACCACCAGCACTCCCGAGACCACCAGCACTCCCGAGACCACCGACTCCGCGACGACCAGGTCCGCCAGCGCATCCGACACCAGCACCACGCCCAGCAGCACCAGCACAACGACCACGACCACCACAACCACGACCGTCGGCCATCACGGAGCAGCGGGAGAGCCGACCCGCTACGACGCGCCCGTGTCCGGCGCGGATCAGACGATCACGGTGGAGGTCGTGGGCGGCGATCCTATGGGTGGCCATCAGCGGGTGAGAGTAGATCTCGGCTCGGTCGTGGCGTTGATGGTCACCTCCGACATCGCGGCGGAAGTGCACGTCCACGGCTACGACATCCTGAGGGCCGTGTCCGACGGCCACCCGGCCCACTTCGCGTTCACGGCTGAGATTCCCGGCGTGTTCGAGGTGGAGTTGGAGGACTCGGGCCGGTTGCTGTTGCTGCTGGAGATCTCCTGACCGGCCCCGACCCACGCCGCGACTAGCGTCGAGGCCATGTTCGACCTGCTCATCGCCGGCGGCGATGTGATCGACGGCCGGGGCGAGCCCCGGCACCGGGCCGATGTCGGCATCGTCGGGGACCGGATCTCGGCCATCGGCCCGCTCGCCGATCAGGGAGCGGCCGCCGCGGCCACCATCGACGCCACCGGCCTGGCGGTCACGCCCGGGTTCATCGACGTGCACACCCACCTCGACGCCCAGGTTTTCTGGGACCCGAACCTGTCGCCGTCGCCGCTGCACGGCGTGACCACCGTCATCGGCGGCAACTGCGGGTTCACCATCGCCCCGCTGGGCGACGATCCCGCCCACGGCGACTACCTGATGCGGATGCTGGCCCGGGTGGAGGGCATACCGCTGGAGGCGCTGCAGCGGGGCGTGCCCTGGAACTGGCAGACCACAGCCGAGTACCTCGACTCCATCGACGGCAACGTGGCCGTCAACGCCGGGTTCAAGGTGGGCCACTCTGCGCTGCGCCGGGTGGTGATGGGCGACGACAGCGTGCGCAGGGCCTGCACCGGCGACGAGTTGGAAGCCATGAAGCAACTACTGCGCGCCGGCTTGGGGGCCGGGGCGCTGGGCTTCTCGTCGTCATGGTCTCGCACCCACAACGACCCGATGGGAAACATGGTGCCCAGCCGCTACGCCGAGCGCGACGAGCTGGTGTCGCTGTGCTCGGTGCTAACCGACTTCGACGGCACGTCGGTGGAGTTCATCCCCGCGCTGGGCCCCTTCGAGGACTGGGCGCTGGAACTCATGTCCGACATGTCGGCCGCGGCCCGCAGCCCGCTCAACTGGAACGTGATGACGGTGACGGCCCGGTCGATGGAGATGAACCGGGCCAAGCTGGCCGCCGGGGACCACGCCGCCACCCGGGGCGGCAAGGTAGTAGCCCTGACCGTGCCCCTGATGCTGTCGCTGCACCTGGACTTCAACAGCGGTTTCGTGCTCGACGCCCTCCCCGGCTGGGAGGAGGTAATGCTGCTGCCCAAGGAGGACAAACGCCGCGTACTGGCCGACCCGGCCGAGCGGCGCCGCCTCAACGAGCTGGCCCAGGGCGATCATCCGCTGCGGGCGCTGGCCCATTGGGCCACCAAGGTGGTGTTCCACTCCCCGGCGCCCGAGAACGAGGGCTGCGCGGGGCGCACGGTGGGCGAGATCGCTGAGGAGCGGGGGCAGGATCCGTGGGACGCGCTGTGCGACATTGCCCTGGCCGACGACCTCGAGACATCGTTCGGCAACCCGCCAAGGCCCGAGCCCGACGCCGACTGGGAGGCCAGGATCGAGATCTGGCGGGACCCGCGGGCCGTGATCGGCGCCTCCGACGCGGGAGCCCACCTCGACCTGTTCCTGACCGCCAACTACGCCACGACCATGCTCTACGAGTCGGTGGTGAAGCGGGGGCTGCTGTCCCTGGAGGAGGCCGTGCACCTGCTCACGGAAGTGCAGGCCGGGCTCTACGGCCTGACCGACAGAGGAGTGCTGGCCGAGGGTGCCTACGCGGATGTAGTGGTGCTGGACGAGGGTGCGGTCGGATCGGGGCCGACGACGTTCCGCTCGGACCTCCCCGCCGGAGCCTCCCGCCTGTACGCCGAGGCCACCGGCATCGAGCACGTGATCTGCAACGGCACCGAGATCGTCCGCCACGGCCAGTTCACCGACGCCCGCCCCGGCACCCTGCTGCGCTCAGGCCAGCACACCACCGGCCCCGCCCTCAGTTAGAACATGCGCGGATAGATGAGGTTCGGCACCACGATGCCGTCGGATTGCAGGTGTCTCGTGCCTTCGCGGCCGCCTATCCGCTTGGCCTCTTAGCACCTGCGCGGATAGTCGCTCCACCGCGTTTCGAATCGCTGGCAATACAGGCATCCTGCTGCTGCTTCTCATCTATCCGCTTGGCCTCTTAGCACCTGCCGGATTACTTGGGACGGTTCTGTGCCCATATGGCAAGTAACTCTCCCGAGATTCGCCGGGCAGCTCGAGGCCTGGAGACCCTCGAGGCTCGGAGACCGAGGGAGCCTCACGTCGGGTCGGGCATCTCGGCCGTTCCGTAGCCCGCGTCCACGACCCCCTCGGTGAAGAAGGCCTCCCACATGAGGCCGTCGGGGTCGGTGACCCAGGACTTGTGCTGGAGCTGGTAGCCGCAAACCAGGTCGTCCTGATCGGCGCGGGGCATCCCGGCGTCATCGATGTGGCCCCTCAGATCCTCGAGCTCGTCCCGGCTCTCGACCTGGATGCCGTAGTGGGCCGAGCCGGGCGCATGCCCATCCCGAGGCCGTCGAGGCCGAGTGGCGGGCCCAGATCGAGCGGGCGATCGCCGCGGGAATCGACGTGACCCACCTCGATACCCATATGGGCTCGGCGCTCGCCCCCGAGTGATGCGACCGCTACGTGTCTGTGGGCATCGATTACGGAGTTCCGGTCCTGCTCACCGGCACCCTTCGCGCCTACGGGCCATGCAACCACCTCGCTGGTGTCGACGGGGCCCCCTTCGACGATGCGGTCGCCGGGGCCAGGGCCGCAGGCATGCCGGTATTCGACGAGGTACTGGAGACCGACTTCTCCCGGCCCCGCGATCGGCCCGCCGACTACCGGGCCGTGCTCGGCGGTCTCGACGAGGGCCTCGTGTACTGCGCGTTCCACCCCAACGCGCCCGGCGGGGCCGAGATCGAAGTGATCGAGCCGGACACCTTCCATGTCCGCACCGACGAGTACGAACTGTTCGGCACGACCGAGTGGAGAGACTGGCTCGTGTCCCGTCCCTACGCCCTCACCACGATGCGCGAGCTGCGAGACGCCTGGCTCGCCCGGAGCGGCTGAAGGGAGCACGTGGGCGGATCGGCAAGACCCGGACCGTCCTCCGATCAAGAAACGGCTTGCGGGCTACCCCCGGTTCGTGGTTAGAGTCAGCCGCTGATCGCCGATCCCTCACGCCATGCGGCGGGCTCGGCCGCTGGGTCGGAGCGCCCAGACGAAGTCTCGCTCCCTTCGCAGCCTCCAACTCTCGGCAGCACATCATTCAGTGCGAAAGGAAGCATCCACATGACCTCGTCCGCCCCCATGGCCGGAGCCCTTCAGATCGCGGCCGCGCTGGTATTCCACCTACCGGGCGCCCGGCTCGAGTTGACCAGCCCCAGTGGCCACCGCTGCTCGATCGGGCCGATGACCGATCCTCGCTGCACACTTCATCCCGCTGAGTTCCGCGAACTGGTGCTGGCCGCGGGCAACGTCCAACTGCTCGGCACGCTGCTGGGATTCGCGCTGATGGACGAGCCGACGATGACCCTGACATCCTCCGGCGTCGACATGGACCATCTCGGAGGCGGCCTGTACCGGGTGGTCGGCTTTGAGTTCACGTCGTACGCGTTCACCACTCCGCTGCCCGCAGGCCAGGTGGACAACCTCCTGTCGAGCCTCGACAGCGGGCTCAACGGGCGCGGCACCGACGATTCCGGTGACTGTGATGACGGACTGACGATGTGCGTAAGCCTCGTCCGGGATGACGGCCTCGGTGTGACACTCGTGGTGATGAGCCCCTTCGACGCTGCCAGGACCGCCTGTGTCGAGGCTGTGGCCAGGGCGGCCGCCTCAGCCTGCCTGGTGGCTGAGATGGAGCAGTTGACCACCCAACCGGACGACTTCGCCGCCTGAGGCCTTCCCGTCTTCGAGGGCTGCAGTACCGCAAGGGTGCGCCGGGTTAGGGTTCCCGAGTGACCGAATTGAAGTTCGGCTGGCTGTCTCCGGTTATCGGCAACCGCTGGAGCGACTACCAGCCCATCGTCATGTACCAGCAGGACCACATCCTGCCGGAGGCCCTGCCCCACTTCGACTCGCTGTGGATCGCCGACCATTTCTACGGCTTCGACGCGCGCACCGACCCGTTCATGGAGGCATGGACGGTCCTTACCTGGTTGGCGGCCCGCTTCGACGACGTCACTCTGTGCCATCACGTCTTGGGCTGCGGCTACCGTCCACCCGCCCTCACCGCCAAGATGGCCGCCACGCTGCAGGTGCTCTGCGGCGGCCGGTTCGTGCTCGGCATCGGCGCAGGCTGGCGCCAAGACGAATACGAGGCCTACGGCTACGACTTCCCCAAGCCGTCTGTGCGTTTCGCCCAGCTGGAGGAGACCATCGAGATCTGCCGCCGAATGTGGACCGAGGACGACCCCAGCTTCGAGGGACGCTTCTTCCGCATCGACGGTGCCGCAGCTCCGCCCAAGCCCGCAGTGCCGCCGCAAATCTGCATCGGCGCCGGGGGAGAACGGGTCGGTCTGCCCCTCGCGGGACGCCTGGCCGACATATGGAACGCCATGGTGGGCGACAGCGACGAGGCTGGCTTGTCGCGCAAGCGCGACATCGTGCGAGCCTCGGCGGAGCAGGCGGGCCGGGATCCCGACAAGATCGAGACGTCGCTCACCGTGGAGCGGCCCCTTCCCGATTCCGAGGCCGAGTCCGAGTCCATGCTGGAGCACCTGGACCGCCTGCACCGCCTTGGAGTCGAGCATTTCGTGATGGACTTCGGCCATCCGCAGTCCACCGAGCCAGTCCTGCGCTTCGTCGAGCAGGTGATGGCCCCGCTGCGCTCAGCCTGAGCGACGTCACTGAACAGCGCCCGGCCCGACACGAGGCCGAGCCGCGGGGATCTCAGCCGTTTGGAAGCAGGACCGTGCGGGCCTCGGTGCCGGTCTTGAGGGCGTCGAAGGCACCCTGGAGGCCGTCGAGGCCGGCGGTGCGCGAGATCATCTCGTCGAGCTTGAGCCGGCCCCGCAGATACAGGTCGGCCAGCATGGGAAAGTCCTTGCGGGGCCGAGCCCCGCCGGCCCGGATCCCGAGCAGGCTCTTGTTCTGGTGCAGGTCCAGGAACGGGTAGGTGACCTTCGCCCCCAAGTCAGGCACCCCGACCGCGCACACATTGCCTCCGGGCCGGGTCATCGAGATGGCCTGGGCCAGCAGCCTCGTGTTGCCCACCACCTCGAAGGCGTGGTGCACCCCCGCGGGGCACAGCGACTTGACCGCGGCCACCGGGTCGAAGTCGTCGCCCTCGGACAGCACGAAATCGGTGGCGCCGAACTCCAGCGCGAGGGCCTCCTTGGCCGCCACCCGGTCGATTGCGATGATTGCTGAGGCGCCAATCAGCCGGGCGGCCTGGATCACGTTGAGGCCCACCCCTCCGGCGCCGATGACGGCCACGGTGTCGCCGATCTGCACCCTGGCCCGGTTGAACACCGCGCCGGTGCCGGTCACCACCCCGCAGCCGATCAATGCCGCCGCGGCCAGAGGCATCTTCACGGGGACGGGGATGCACTGGTTCTCACCGACGACGGTCTGCTGGGTGAACGCGCCGATGTTGGCGAAGTTGTAGATCGGACGGCCGTTCTCTGCGTAGGGCTGGCTGAGCGATCCCAGCGCCGAGTTGGTGCAGTTGCCCGGATCGCCGCCCTCGCAATCCGGGCAGTGGCCGCAGTTGCCGAAGGTGGACAGGATCACATGGTCGCCGACCGAGCAGTAGGTGACCGCCGAGCCGACCTCCAGCACCACCCCGGCGGCCTCGTGGCCCGGCACGAGCGGCACCGGCATGTAGTACTTGCCAAGCACACAGCTCAGGTCGCTGCCGCACACCCCGGCGGCCCGGACCTCCACCCGCACCTGGCGGGGCGCCAGCGACCCAACCAGCTCCAGGTCGTCCGACAGTCGCACGCTGGCCTCGGTGGTGCCCTCCAGTATCAGTCCTTGCACGGCGGTGCCTCCTCGGTCTCGGTTCGGCCGGCCCGGCCGACAGCAGGCTAGATGTGGGCCCTCATGCGCTCGACAGCGTTCCAGCGCTGGGCCGCGGCGATGTTGCCCAGCATCATCGCCTTGAACCGCCGGTGGGGGCGGCCCCGCTCTCCGGCGGCCACCGAGTGCACGAACGCCACGTGCGCCGTCCCCACCCTGTAGAAGGCGGTCCAGACCAGGTCCTCGGCCAGATCCTCCTCGCTCCAGTCGGGACCGCCGGCCGCGGCCAGCTCGCGCCGGTAGTGCTCCATCAGTTCGGGCTCGCGGGCCAGAGTCTCGTCGTTGTGGCTGGACATGAACAGCCATCCCAGGTCGTCGCCCGGGAACGACCGCATCGCCGTCTGCCAGTCCACGATCACCGGCCCGTCCGGCTGGAACAGGATGTTGTCGAGCTCATAGTCCTGGTGGATGAACGTCCACGGCCGCTGCGAGAAGCGTTCGAGCCACCCCTCGATGTCGGCCATGAAGGTGTCCACCATCGCCGCAGTGTCATCGGAGTGGTACTGGGGGAACTGCTCGCGGATGTCGCTCCAAGTCTCGATGACGAACGGGATCCCCAACAGGAACGTCGGAGCGTGCCAGTCCAAGAGCCAGTCGTACTTGGTCAGCGTCTCGTCCATCCAGTAGGCGCCATGCATCCGGGCCAGGTCGCCAACCAGGGTATGCATCCTGTCGAAGGTCGTGCCGTCGAGGATGTCGCCTTTGCAGGCCGGATGGATCCGCTCGAGCAGCAGGGTGGCGGAGTGGGTCTCGGGGTCGAACAGGTTCACGAAGCACTTGGGGACGCTCATGCCGCTGGCGGCCGCCACCGGCCCGGCCATGTCCTCGTAGAAGCCGGCCTCGCGCTGGTACGACATCATCACCGCGGCATACAGGCGGGCGAATTCGGCGTCCATCGGGCACTTGGCCACGAACTCGGCCGGCAGGTCGGTGTCGCCCGCGTAGGTGACCGACACGATCCCCACTTCGCCCATGGCGCCGGAGAAGTCGTCCATCGGCCGAGTCTCGACCGCGGTCACCGGAGGCGGGGCGTACCTGGCCTCCGTCAGCGCCTCCTCGAGCCAGGACGGCGTGATGGCCGAAAGGGTGTTGAGGATCTCAGTCATCGGTCCTCCCGGTGCTTGGCACCCACCTGGGGGTGCGCTTATTGAGGAAAGCGTCCATGCCCTCGGCCGCCTCCTGTCCCGCGAACAGCTCAGCCGAGAGCCGTTCAGTCCAGCCAAGGGCGTCATCGAAGGACATCTCAGGGACTCGATCCACGAGTTGTTTGGCCGCGGTCAGCGCCGACGGCCCTCCCGAGAGCAGATCGGCAACAATCGACTCCACCTCTGTGTCGAGGCGCTCGGCGGGCACGGCTGCGTTGATCAGGCCCAAACGGGCGGCCTCGGCCGCCGAGAAGCGGTTGCCTCGCAGGAAGGCCGCGGTCGCCTCGGACCGGCGCATCTTGGGCAGGCAGAGCACCGAGATCATGGCCGGAGCCACCCCCACCCGCACTTCGGTGAACCCGAACTTGGCGTCGTCGCGGGCGATCGAGATGTCCATGGCCGCGGCCAGGCCCATCCCGCCGGCGACGCAGTGTCCCGAGATGCGTCCCACGTAGGGCTTGGGGGAGCGGCGGAAGCGTCCGAACAGACCGCTGGCCTCGACCACGACGGGGTTGTCGTCGGCCCGCCGGCCAGAGCTCTCTCGCAGGTCGGCCCCCGCGCAGAACACCCGTCCCGAGTTGGTGAGCACAACCACCCGCACCGCCGGGTCGGCGTCGGCGTCGTCGAGCACCCTGGAGAGCTCAGCCAGCAATCGGCGGCTCAACGCATTGCGGTTGGCCTCGTCGGCCAGTGTGACCGTGACCACGCCCCGGCCGTCGCGGGCCGTCTCGACCAGGCTCACGACTCGCTCCGGTTCCGGCTGGATCCCCGCTCTTGTTCACTGCGCTCACCGGCCGCCCGGGCCCTGGCACCCCGCTCTTGTTCACCGCGCTCACCGGCCGCTCGAGCCCTGGCGGCGGGTCCGTCGGTGGGCGGACCGGCGAAGGCCTGGGACTTCGACAGCCAGTCGGTGGCGTGCTCGCCGGTCACCTCCAGGCCAGTGTCGGCCACATGGCGGCGCTGGGTCACCACCAGGCAGAAGTCGAGCGCCGATCCCCTTACGGCGTCGTCTCGGGCAGCGCCAGCGTCGCCCCAGGTCCACCGGTCCCCAGACGGGGCCGTCAGCTCCACCCGCACGTCGCCCTCGGGCGGAGCGAGGCCCCGGTTCACATAGGTCCACCCTCGCGTGATGTACCCGAGTTGAGCCACATGGCGGAGCCGGTGGGTGGGCTCGCGGTTCGCGCCCACGGTGTCACACACGTCGCTGCCGTGGGCCCATGCCTCCATGAGCCTCGCGGTTACGAACGACTTGGCCCCCATCGAGGGCCCGTACCAGCGAACCCGGTCGCGCTCGCCGAGAGTGCCCGCGGCCGCGGCCAGTTCAGAGCGGCCCTGCCGCCAGCGCTCCAGGCGGTCGGCGGGGGCCCGACGGCGGAAGTCGCCCAGAGTGAAGTCGTCTCCTGAGGTCTCGCTCACCAGCGACGCCTCGCTGAGTCGCCGGGCCTCGGTCGAGAACCCATCCGGGTCGCGTACGGCCAGCGCGGCCGCCCGGTCGAAGTAGCACAGGTGACCGATCTGGTCGGTCACCGACCAGCGGGGGCTCGGGGTGGGCAGATCCCAGTCCCGGTCGTTGAGCGGGGCCACGATCTCGTCGAGGCTTGCCTGCTCGTCGAGCAGGTCCTCCAGCAGGTCGGCCAGGTTCACAGTCCGCCAGTCTCGCGCGGGTTTGATGCCTCGCAGGGGGCCGTCTCACGCGAGCGACCCCGGGGCTAGGTGTCGACGCATCGCGGTGACGCATCTTGACTCCCTTATCTTCCTGGGAAGATACCTCACGTGCGCGCGATCGCGGCGACGCATCTTGACTCCCGCCATGCCGCTCAGCCTCTGAGCAGGTCCTCGGGAACCGCCACCGCCCGGGCCCGAAACCATTCGCCCAGGCTCTTGGCCTGCGGGTCCTGCCGGTCCGAGGCAGCCACCCCGTCGCCGAGCAGCCCGTGGATCACGAAGTTGAGAGACCAGATGTTGGGGAGCCGGTGCCGATCCACCCGCAGCGGGGCGGCCTCCGGCAGCAGTTCGTACAGGCGCTCGGTGCTCAAGAAGCCGTCGAGCCACTCGAAGGCGTGAGCTGAGCGGGCGAACACTCCCAGGTTGGCGTTGCCACCCTTGTCCCCGGAGCGGGTGCCCACGACCCGCCCCAGCGGCGACGGCAGCGTGGGTCCCCAGTCACGGCCGTCGACGGTCGGGGCGGGGGAGGGGACCGGCGACGCCGGCGCGCCCAGGATCGGCACTGGATCGACAACGGTGCGCTCGCTGTCGAGGAACGTCACATACTGGGGCACCGCCGCCGCGGGCACGGTGGCCGGCCGGTAGACGCCGAAGGCCCGGGGCCGGGCTGCTGAGCCGGGAGAGTACATGCCGGGGATGGTCGCCAGGGCCAACTCGTTCATGGCGTCCGACAGGGTGCGGCCCAGCCTGGACTCGTCGTGGTTGAACACCGTGAGCCGCCACACCGCGGTAGCCTCCTCGTTGGTGGCAGGGTCGGCCTTGTCGGTGCGCACCACCCGCTCGACGACCTTGGCGTAGTCGCCGGGTTCATGGGGGCACGCTCGCCAGAAGGCGTCGTGCACCAGGGCGGCCTTGGCCTCGACATCGAGCCCGGTGAGCGCGACGGTGATCTCGCTGCGATAGCCGCCCAACTCGTTGGTGGCCACCTTGAGGGTGGGCGGGGGCGGCTCGCCCCGCACCGAGTCGATCCGGACCCGGTCGGGGCCGGCCTGGGTGAGCCGGATGGTGTCGAAGCGGGTGGTGACATCAGGTCCCAGATAGGCGGGGGCATCGATCTCGTACAGCAGCTGCGCCGTGACCGTGCCCACGGTTACCGCGCCCCCGGTGCCGTCGTGCTTGCCGATCACCGACGAGCCGTCGGCCGCGATCTCGGCCCACGGGAAGCCGGTTCGGGCCATGCCGTCGACCTCGGTGAAGAAGGAGTAGTTGCCCCCGGTGGCCTGGGTGCCGCACTCGATCACATGACCGGCTGCCACCGCGCCAGCCAGGGCATCCCAGTCGTCGATCTCCCACCCGTGGTGCCAGGCCGCGGGTCCGCACACCACCGCCGCGTCGGTGGTCCTGCCGGTTACCACGATGTCGGCACCGCGGCGCAGGGCCTCGGCGATGCCCCAGCCGCCGAGGTAGGCATTGGCGGTGATCAGCCCGGACGTGTCGGCCATGGCCTCGCCGGTGGCGAACGAGCGCAGTGTCACCGCGTTGGCCGCTTCGGGATCTAGCCGCCCCATCAGGTCGTCGCCGTCCACGCAGGCGATCCGCGGGCTCAGGCCCAGGCGCTCGGCCACATCGGCCACCGCCTCCGCGCAGCCCCGGGGATCGAGCCCGCCCGCGTTCGACACCACCTTGATGCCCGCGTCGAGGCAGACGCCCATCACCTGCTCCATCTGCTTGACGAAGCTGCGGGCGTAACCGCCACCGGGGCGGCGAGAGCGGGTTCGGGCCAGTATCAGCATGGTCAGCTCGGCCAGCCAGTCGCCGGTGAGCACGTCGATGGGCCCGTCGTTCACCATCTCGGCCGCGGCCGACAGGCGATCGCCGTAGAAGCCGGAGCAGTTGGCGATCCGGACCGGCTCAGCCACCGGCGGCATCTTCGCCCGTCGCCTCAGCCGACCCGAACACCAGCAGCGGCGAGCCGTTGTCCACCTGGTCTCCGGGGGCTACCAGCACTTCGGTCACTGTGCCGTCGCACGGTGCGCTCACGTGATGCTCCATCTTCATGCCCTCCATCACCACCAGGGTGCGGCCCGCGGCCACCTGCTCGCCCGGCTCGACCCGAACCTCCACGATCACGCCCGGCATGGGCGCCGCGAACCCGCCGGCGGCCAGGCCGCGAGCAGGAGCACCGAAGCGGGACAGCACTGTCACCGTGAGGGTCTCGCTATCGCCGGTGAGGTGGATCCGGTCACCGTCGGCGGTGACCAAGTACCGGACTCGGCGGCCGTCCCATTCGACGTCGAGCATGTCCGGCGACCACGCCCCGATCCTTGCCGGGGCCTCGGCTGCCCCGTCCCCGCACACGGCCTGGACCACAAACGAGCCGTCTCGTTGGGGACGGTACGAGACCGTCACCTCGACGGGGCCCGCGGCCGTCTCCACGGCCAAGTCCACCCGCTCCGGCGGGAGGCGGCCGTAGCGCCATCCGCTAGGCATCCACGCGAGCGTCCGGGCCTCGCGCCTCTCGGCAGCCTGGAACCACATGGCGGCCGCGACTGCGGGCTGCTGGCAATCGCCGGCGGACAGCGTTGCAGCCCGGCTCGGATCGACCTTCTCGATGAAGTCGGTGGTGGTGTCGCCGGCCAGGAAGGCATCCGAGCGCAGCGCAGCCACCAGGAAGTGGCGGTTGGTGGTCACTCCGCCGATGTGGAGACGCTCCAGGGCGAGGGCCAGGCGTCCGGCTGCCTCGGCCCGGCTCGGGGCGTGGGCGACAACCTTGGCCAGCATCGGGTCGAAGTCCACCCCGACCTCGCTGCCAGCCTCAATGCCGCTGTCCCAGCGCACGGCCGGCTCGGCCGGGGGAGCGAACGCGGCCAGCGTTCCCACTGTGGGCAGGAAGCCGGCGGCGGGGTCCTCGGCGTAGAGCCGGGCCTCGACGGCGTGGCCCGAGAAGGTGATGTCGGACTGGCCGTAACCGAGCGGCTCGCCGGCGGCCACCCGGAGTTGCTCGCGCACGAGATCGATCCCTGTGACCTCCTCGGTCACCGGATGCTCCACCTGCAGGCGGGTGTTGACCTCCAGGAAGAAGAACTCGCCGGTTTCGTCGTCGAGCAGCAGTTCCACCGTGCCCGCCGAGCAGTATCCGATCGAGGAGGCCAACCGCACCGCGGCATCGCCCATGGCGGCTCGCAGCTCGTCGTCAACCGCTGGCGACGGGGACTCCTCGATGATCTTCTGGTGGCGGCGCTGGATCGAGCACTCCCGCTCGCCCAGATGGACCACGTTCCCGTGGGTGTCGCCAAGGATCTGCACCTCCACATGGCGGCATCTCCGCAGGTAGCGCTCCAGGAACACGGTGTCATTCCCGAAGCCGCCCAGAGCCTCGCGCCGGGCCGCGGCCACAGAGGCTTCCAGCTCAGCGGGCTCAGACACCAGGCGCATGCCCTTGCCGCCCCCGCCCGCGGCTGCCTTGACCATGAGCGGGAAACCAACCTCCTCGGCCTTCGCAGGATCCTCCGACGACGGCAGAGTGGGCACACCCGCGGCTGCGGCTGCAGTCTTGGCTGCCAGCTTGTCGCCCATCGTCTCGATGGCTTGAGGCTCTGGGCCGACCCACAACAGGCCGGCGCCGGTCACGGCCCGGGCGAAGTCGGCGTTCTCGGACAGAAAGCCGTATCCCGGGTGCATGGCGTCGGCGCCAACAGCCAGAGCCGCGGCCACCACGGCGTCGGCGTCGAGGTACCCGCCGGGCAGCCGGACGGCCACATCGGCCTCGATCACGAACGGGGCGCCGCTGTCGGCGTCGGCAAACACGGCCACGCAGCGCATGCCCATGGCCCGAGCCGTGCGGAACACCCGTCGGGCGATCTCGCCCCGGTTGGCCACCAGCAGCGTGCCGATGGCCCTCACAGCGGTCCCCGGCACCGACCCGGGCGCGAACTGGCAGCAGAATGCTCGCCATACGTGCAGGACGCTGCCAATTCGGCGCGCTCAGCCATAGCAGCGCCCTCACTCGTCGGTATTGGCAGCGAAAGGCTCGCCATACGTGCAATACGCTGCCGATTCGGAGAGCGGGGCCTCCGCTGGACCGGAATAGGGGCGCTCACAGGCGAAACACCCCGTAGCCCTCGGCACCGGTGATGGCGCGATTGCCGACCACGGACAGGCACATGCCGAGCACGGCCCGGGTGTCGCGGGGGTCGATGATGCCGTCGTCGCTGATGGCGCCGGTGGCCCGCAGCGCCAGCGAGCCCCGCTCCTGGATGGCCTCGGCCTGGTCCACGATCCGGGCGTCCTCGTCCTCGTCGAACGGCTCGCCCTTGCGGGCCGCCCGGGCCCGTCGCACCTGCGACATCACCCCGGCGATCTGCTTGGGGCCCATAACTGCGATCTTGGCCGTGGGCCACAGCCAGGTGAAGCGGTTGCCGAACGCTCTCCCCGACATGCCGTACGTTCCCGCCCCGTAGGAAGACCCGATGATCACCGTCAAGTGGGGGACCGTGGAGTTGGTCACCGCGTTGATCATCTGCGAGCCCTTCTTCACCATGCCGTCGGCCTCGTAGTCCCGCCCCACCATGTAGCCGGTGATGTTCTGGAGGAAGACCAGCGGGATGTCGATCTGGTTGCAGAGCTGGATGAAGGTGGCGGCCTTCTGGGACGAGTCGGGGTAGAGCACGCCGTTGTTGGCCAGGATCCCCACCGGATAGCCGCAGATCGACGCCCACCCGCACACCAGCGTGGTGCCGTAGCGGGCCTTGTACTCCTCGAAGCGGGAACCGTCCACCACCCGGGCTATCACCTCGCGCATGTCGAAGGGCTGGCGCAGGTCCCGGCTGACCAGCCCCAGCAGCTCCTCGGGATCATGGACCGGCGGATCGGCGGCCATGGTCGGGCCCGGGTGGGGCTTCTGCCGGTTGAGGTGCGAGACCACTTCGCGGCACATGCGGATGGCGTCCATCTCGTCCACCGCGAAGTAGTCGCCCAGACCGGAGACCTCGGCGTGGAGGCGGGCGCCGCCCAGGGTCTCGTCGTCGGACTCCTCGCCGGTGGCCATCTTCACCAGCGGCGGCCCGGCCAGGAAGATCTTGGACTGGTCGGCCACCACGATGTTGTAGTCGGACAGGCCCGGCTGGTAGGCGCCTCCCGCAGTGGAGGACCCGAACACCACGCACACCGTGGGTATGCGCATCTTGGACAGCTCGATCATCTCGTAGAAGAACCGGCCCGACTCCGCGAAGTGAGTGGTCTGGACCCGGCTGCTGCCCCCGCCGGTGAACTCCGAGCCGCCGCCGTCGCTGCCTCCGAGGCGCAGATCCGCGCCGGCCGACTCGACGAAGCTGACATACGGAATGTGGTTGTCCCGGGCGATCTCCAGGGCCCGCATCCACTTCTTGCTGGCGTACGGAGTGAGGGCGCCGGCCAGGACGCTGGGGTCGTTGCCCATGATCACGCACTCGGTGCCGCCGATCACGCCGACGCCCACCACCATCCCGCCGCCCATGGTGTAGTCGGAGTGGTAGGCGGCCAGCGCGCTGATCTCCAGGAACGGGCTGTTGGGGTCGATCACGTTGGCGATCCGCTCCCGGATGGGCAGCTTGCCCCGCGACCGGAGTCGCTCCATGGCGGCCGGCCCGCCACCGGCCTCGGCCTCGTCGAGCAACTCCTCGATCTCCGCGAGTTGCTCCAGCATGTCGTCGCGGTTCTGACCGAACGCCTCACTGCGGGCATCCACCGCGGTCGGCAGCGCGGGCGCCAGCAACTGGGGGAGTGCGGACTCGTGGCCCCGGGGAGTCACGCACAGCACGCTAGCTCCCGGTCGGCGCCGCCCCGATCACGCGTCCGCGGGTAGCCCTGACCCTGGCCCGAGCCCGACGTGCTGGCGAATCCGACACTCAGCACGGTGTAGCCTGCGGGCATGGGAGTCGCGGTGCCGTTTCCCAAGACGCAGCCTGCCGGCTACGAGTGGTTCGACGACGAGCCGGCGTTCGACCCGGCCCGTCACCTCCAACTCGGGGAGCCCGACGACGTCGTCATGCTCGCCGACCTCGGCTACGACCACACCGAGATCTCCACCAAGGCCACCCCGGTGGCGGCCTCATCGCCGTTCCGGATCTTGAGCGACGAGGGCGCGGCCGTCATGCTTACCGTCGCGCGGCGGCTCCGAGCCTTCGCCCGCGCCGCGGGTAACCGCATCGAACGAATGACCCGCGGCGGCTGCTACCGATCGCGGTGGCTGCGCGACCTGTGCATCAGTCCGGAAGTCAGCGACCATCTGGAGCGCATCTACGGGACCGCCATCGCGCCCCATCCGATGCCGGTGCACCTGGGCCACTTCAACTACGAGCCGTCGAGCATCGAAGCGGCCATCGACAAATGGCACCATGACACGCTCCCGCTCGACTACGTCATGGCGGTGACGAATCCGGCGCTCGTGCCGGGCGGGCGGTTCGAATACTTCTTGGGCACGAAGTACGAGGCTGCCGACCTCGCGGCCCAGGATCGCACCCCGCCCCCGGAGCGCACCGCCGCGCCAGAATTCGGCGGTCCGGGCTACGCCATCGCGCTGCACGGCGACATGGTGGTTCACCGGGCTGCTCCTCTGACCGCGCTGACCGAGCGGATCTCAATGGTCAACGGCTACGTGGCCCTGGACACCTCGATCGACGAGCAGAGCCGCACGGCCGACCTGATCATCGTCGACGACCACGAGACCCTGTGGACCGAATGGGCCAAGACGGCTGCCTGGCGGTCCAAGGGGCGGCTCTCCAGCGTGATCGACGGGCTCGAGTTCACTCGCGACCGCGACGCCGTGATCGCCGAACTCGAATCGGCGGTGAGCGACGTTCAGCGAGCCATAGACGAGATGCGGGCCGGCGAGAGGATGACCGAGCACTACGGCGGCTGAGGGCCCGATGCTGATCCTGCCAGCGCTCCTGGGTGGGGCGGAGCCGGGTGCGTGCCATGATTGGCGCCATGACTCATACCGTCGCCACGAGCGCCGTGGACTTTCATTTCGACGTGTTGTGCCCTTGGGCGTACCAGACCTCGAAGTGGATCCGCGATGTGCGCCGCCAGAACGGCCTCAGCATCGACTGGCGCTTCTTCAGCCTGGAGGAGATCAACCGCTTCGAGGGCAAGAAGCACCCGTGGGAGCGCCCCTGGTCCTACGGCTGGTCGCTGATGCGCATCGGCGCGGTGCTGCGCCGCCAGAGCATGGACCACCTCGACGCCTGGTACGAGCGGTCGGGCCGGGCCCTGCACGAGGAGGGCCTGAGGGTGCACGAGCCCGATGTGGCCCGGGCGCTGCTGGGCGAGATCGGCCTGGACCCCGCCACGGTCGACGAGGCCCTCGACGACGAGAGCACCCACGACGAGGTGCGCTCCGAGCACGACCGGGTGGTGGCCGCAGGCGGCTTCGGCGTGCCCACGCTGTTCTTCGGCGACCAGGCCCTGTTCGGGCCGGTGCTGATCGACCCTCCCACCGGAGAGACGGCCATGCGCCTGTGGGACGCCGTCACCTCATGGCTCCAGTTCCCCCACCTCTATGAGATCCAGCGGCCCAAGTCCCGCGCCGACGAGCTGAGCATCGCAGACACCTTCCGCCCCTACATCGAGGCCCGCGACTGGGTGAGCATCAACCGCGGCAAGGTCATCAAGTTCGACCGCGACTAGAGGGGCCGCCCTGCGATCTCAGCCGATCGCCTGCGTTGCGATCTCGCCCAGCAGCGACACCCGGCCCGGGATGTGCCCGTTGGGCATGAGGCTGATCACCAGCCCGTCGACCCCGATCCTCATGAATGCCTCCAGCCTCTCGCCGACGGTGTCGGGGTCGCCGTGGACTATGAAGGTCCTGACCATCTCAACCACCTCGTCCGGCCAGCCCTTGACGCCCGCGAGCGCCCGCAGGTCGGCGTCGGCCTGCTCCATGGTGGGAGCGATGGAGGCCGCCACCAGCAGCGTGACTGTGATCTCGGACCGGTCCCGGCCGAGCCGCTGGCAGTGCTCGTCGAGGGCCTCAAGCTTGCGGGGGATCTCCTCGGGTGTGCGCAGTCCGACCAGGTTGGACTCGTCGGCGTACTGGGCGACCATTCTCAGTGTCTTCCTCTCGCCGTTGCCGCCGATCATGATCGGGATCCTGGACACGGGCTGGGGCGAGTTGACCAGATCGCGCACCTGGTAGCGCTCGCCGTCGAAGGTGACCGTCTCGCCGCGCAGCAGCGGGATGATGATCCGCAGCGCCTCCTCCAACCGTTCGAAACGGTCGCTGAACGTGCCGAACTCGAAGCCCATCGCCTGGTGTTCCGCCTCGAACCAGCCGGCCCCGATTCCCAGTGTCGCCCTTCCATCGGACACGAGGTCAAGGGCGGTGATCTCCTTGGCCAGCAGCGCCGGGTTCCTGTACGTGTTGCCGGTCACCATTGCCGACAGCCGCACCTCGGTGGTGTGCTGGGCCAGCGCCGACAGCAGGGTGTAGCACTCGATCATCGGCTCGTCGTGGGCTCCGATGAGCGGCAGCTGGTAGAAGTGGTCCATCACTGTGAGGAGATCGAAACCCGAGGCGTCGGCCTCCTGAGCCTGCGCCACGACAAGGCCGAACAACTCGGCCGGCGTGCTGCCGGGGTAGGTGAAGTTCGGGATCTGATAGCCGAGTCGGCTCATGGCGCAGCTCCTTGTGTCGAAGGGCGGCACCCTACAAGCCCCGGGGCCTCACTCTGGCAGGGGCTCGGTGTGCGCCTCCCGAGCCAGCACGGCCGGAGCCAGCAGGTCGTCGGCGCCGCGGGTCATCGACACCATGTAGCTCTGTACCAGACCATGCGGATTCTTAGATGAGGTTGCATCGCAATACATGGCTGCGGGTGGGGGCGGGGGCAGGCCCGTGCCATGATTGGCGCCATGACTGACACGGTTGACACCAGCGGGGTGGACTTCCACTTCGACGTGCTGTGCCCGTGGGCCTACCAGACTTCGAAGTGGATCCGGGACGTCCGCAGCCAGAACGGGCTGGAGATCCGGCGATTCTTCAGCCTGGAGGAGATCAACCGCTTCGAGGGCAAGAAGCACCCGTGGGAGCGCTCCTGGTCCCACCACTGGTCGTTCGACCGCTCCTAGGCACTTGGCCATGGACTGCGAACGCGCCGAGCAGCTGATACCGGCGGCAGACCTTCCCAGCCTGCTGGCGGCCCTGGCCAACGCCACCGGCGACATCGGCTTTGCTCCCCGCGAGCTGTGGCTGGATCCAGACCTCGCTCTGCAGCCCGACGGGGGATGGAACGACACACAGCTGGAGCAGGCCCGTGCGCTGGCCGTCTCCGGCCTTCAGCGCCTGACTGCCTCGAACGCCGGGGACGATAGCGGCCGCGACGACACGCTTGTGGTGCCCCTCATCGACTGGCTGACCGGCACCGAACTCGACGACGACTACCGGGCCATGCTCGCCGAGGAGCTCGCGGTTACCGGCGATCTGCGGGTGCCGGAGCCGGTCGATGACGGCACTTGGCCACCCGATGGCACCGTCGATCATCCGGTGGCGGTCATCGGCGCGGGCATGTCCGGCATCCTGGCCGCCCACCGGCTACAGCAGGCCGGAGTGGACTGCGTGGTGCTCGAGAAGAACCACGATGTGGGCGGCACCTGGCTGGAGAACACCTATCCGGGTTGCCGGGTGGACGTGTTCAACCATGTGTACTCCTACGCCGGCGAGCAGCGCCCCGACTGGCCCGAATACCACTCCAGCCAGCCGGTCCTGCTCGACTACTTCCGCGACTGCGCCCGCCGCTGGGATATCGGAGACCGGATCCGCTTCGACACCACCGTCGACGCGATGGCCTGGGACGAGCAGACCCGGCGCTGGACTCTGCGGCTGCACGCGGAGGCCGGCAACCGCGCCGAGACAACCACGGTCGGTGCGGTGGTCTCCGCCGTCGGCCAGCTGAACCGGCCGTCGATGCCCCGCATCGAGGGGGTGGACGACTTCGCGGGGGAGAGGTTCCACAGCTCCACGTGGCGCCATGACATCGACTGGGACGGCCTGCGGGTGGCTGTCATCGGCACCGGGGCCAGCGCGTTGCAGTTCATCCCGCACCTCGCCGAAAAGGTCGCCCACCTCACCGTGTTCCAGCGCACGCCGCCGTGGTTGATCCCCCGCCCCGTCTATCACGAGCCACTGGCCGAGGGCCTGCTGAAGCTCTTTGAGATCGTGCCCGGCTACGCCCACTGGTTCCGACTGCGGCTGTTCTGGTGCACCCACGAGGGCACCGTCGGTGCGCTGCGACGCGACCCAGCCTGGACCGGCCCACTCGATCGGGCCGTGAGCCCCCGCAACGACGAAGCCCGACGCTTGCTGACCCTGTACCTGGAGTCGCAGTTCGGCGACCGTCCCGACCTGCTGGCCAAGGTGGTGCCCCGGTATCCGGTGGGATCCAAGAGGGTCGTGCTCGACAACGGCATCTGGGCCCGCACGCTCAAGCGGCCCAACGTCGAGTTGGTCAGCGACGGGATCGCCCGCATAGAGCCGGGCGGTGTGCGCGGGTTGGACGACCGGCTGCATTCCGCCGATGTGATCGTGTACGGAACCGGGTTCCGGGCCTCGGAGTTCTTGATGCCGATGCGGGTGACCGGGCGGGGAGGCGCCGACCTTCACGAGGAATGGAGCGGCGACGCTCGGGCCTACAACGGGGTGTGCGTGCCCGGCTTCCCCAACCTGTTCTGTCTCTACGGTCCGAACACCAACATCGTCGTCAACGGCAGCATCATCTACTTCGCCGAGTGCGCTACCCACTACGTGGTGGAGTGCCTGCGCCTGCTGGCTCGCCGCGGCGCGGCGGCCATGGACTGCCGGCCCGATGCCTACGACCGTTACTCCGCGCGGATGGACGAGCACAACTCGCAGATGGCATGGGGCATTTCGCCGGTCAACAGCTGGTACAAGAGTCCCAGTGGCCGAATCGCACAGAACTGGCCCCTGCCGCTGATCGACTACTGGCGCCAGACCCGAGGCCCCGAGCCCGCCGACTTCGAGCTGCTGTAGCCCCAGAGGCCGAGCGAATGGGCGCGAGTACCTAGGCGACGTGACAGGCGCCGAGCGAGGCCGTGGCCTGAGAGGCCCGTGAGTAGCCCTATGTCAAGCTCGCCTCAAATCTGCACGGGTATTGCTCCTATATGACGGGTTTCTCTACATATTTCGGTAAAGCGTGGCCCGAGCGGCCCGTGAGCGCAGCGAACAACAGCGGGAATCACAACGCCGCACCGCGAGGCGCTCGCCACCGTCTTGCGCTTGTTCCTGGGTCAGCCGGTGTTGCGCAGACCGGCGGCCACGCCGTTGACCGTCAACAACAGCTCGCGCAGCAGCAGCGCGTCCTCATCGGCACTGCCGGCGAGCCCGGCGCGGTGGCGGGCCAGGAGATTGATCTGCAGCACGTTGATCGGGTCGAGGTAGGCGTCGCGCACGGCCAGTGTGCGACGCAGGATGGGCAGGTCCTCGAGCAGGCCTCTGCCGGTGAGCGCGGTGACCTCGGCCACGGTCCGGTCGTACTCGGCGCACACCGCGTCGAAGTGGCAGTGCAGGGCCGGTTCGACCAGGGTGGCCACGTAGTGGCGGGCGATGGCCAGGTCGGTCTTGAACAGCGTCATCTCCACGTTGGACACGAACGTGCGGAAGAACTGCCACAGCCGGTACATGTCGTCGAGGTCGGATCCCATGCCGGCGGCGCGGGCCGCGGCCAGCCCGGCGCCGACGCCGAACCAGCCCGGCACGATCTGGCGGGACTGAGTCCAGCCGAACACCCAGGGGATGGCCCGCAGCCCGTCGATCCCCTCGTCGGCGCGGCTGCGCCGGGACGGGCGGGAGCCGATGTTCATCTCGGCCAGCTCCTCCACCGGCGTGGAGGTCCGGAAGTACTCGACCAGGCCAGGGGCCTCCAGGAAGGCCCGATAGGAGTCGTAGGCCGCGTTGGAGGCGACCTCCATCACCTGGTCCCACCGGCTGGTGGCTGCGGGATCGTTGCGGGGCGACCGGTGCGAGAGCGAGGCCTCGACGACGGCCGCGAAGGCCAGGTCGAGGTTGCGGTGGGCCAGCCGGGGGAGACCGTACTTGTCCGCCACCACCTCGCCCTGCTCGGTGATCTTCACCGAGCCGTTCACCGCTCCTGGCGGCTGGCCCAGGATCGATGCGTGGGTGGGTCCCCCGCCCCGCCCGACGGTGCCGCCCCGCCCGTGGAACACCGTGACTCGCACCCCGGTGGCGGCCGAGACCTCCGCGATGGCCCTCAGCGCCTTGTGGATCTCCCACTGGGAGGTGGTGATGCCGCCGTCCTTGTTGGAGTCGGAGTAGCCGACCATCACTTCCTGGGTGCCGCCCCGCAGCTCGACGAGGCGCCGGTAGGGCTCCACGGCCAGGAGGTCCCGCAGGACCGGCCCGACCGAGCGCAGGTCATCGATGGTCTCGAACAGGGGCACGAAGGAGAGCCGGGCCACCCCCGCTCCCAGGTCCACGAGCCCGGCCTCCCGGGCCAGCACGGCCGGCGCCAGCACATCGTCGACGCCGCGGGTCATGGACACGATGTAGCTGTGCACGATCTGGTCGCCCCGAGCGTCCATCTGGCGGCGCAGGACCCGGAACAACTCCAGCACGTCTTCGGCGTCGTCGCCCAGGGACCGCCCGCGCAGCGCCAGCGGCCGGGGGCCGGCCAGCTCGCCGGCCAGCAGCCCGGCCCGCTCGTCTCCGGAGAGCCCGCCGTAGTCGATCCCCAGCGGCGCGAACAGGCGGGCCAGCGCCCGATGGTGGCGCTCGGAGTGCTCGCGGATGTCCAGCGTGGCGAGGTCGAATCCGATCATGGCCACGATGCGCCGCACTCGAGCCAGCCGGCCGTGGGCCAGCAGGCGGCCGTGGTTGGCCTCCAGCGACCGGGCGATCACGGCCAGGTCGTGGACCAGCTCGTCCGCTGAGCGGTAGGCCCCGGCTCCGGGCGCCGGCTTGTCCGTGTCGACCAGTCGCCGGTGGACCACTGCCAGCCTCTGGCGGTAGGGCTCGCCCGCGCTGAGCGTGTCGAACCGGGCCGTGACCTCTGGGAACTGCTCATGGTCAGCCGCGAGCCGTTCGGCCAGCTCGTCGGAGACGCCCCGCACCGCCAGCCCCACGCTCAGCTCCGACGACAGCCCCTCGATCTCTTCCACCAGGACGCGCAGGGCCCGGTGACGCTGGAACTCGAGCACCTCCACGGTGGTGGCCGGGGTGACGTTCGGGTTGCCGTCCCGGTCGCCGCCCACCCACGAACCGAAGCGGATGGGCGACCGGTCGGGATCGAGTCCCCCGTCCAGGGAGTCGAGCACGGAGTCGATGTCGTCGAGCAGCTCGGGCACGCCCTGCACCGTGATCTCGGTGAGGAAGTAGAGGATCGACCGGGCCTCGTCCACGGGGTCGGGACGCTGCCGGCGCAGCTCGTCGGTCTGCCAGATGGCGTCGATCAGCTCGTCCATCCTGCGGTCCACCCGGCGCCGGGCCGTGTCGTCGGCGCCGGCATGGGCCCGCTGCTCGATGAGGCTGGAGATCTCGGCCAGCTTGTCGAGGATCGACCGGCGCGACGCCTCGGTGGGGTGGGCGGTGAACACGGGGCGCAGCTCGGCTGAGTTGACCGTGGCGACTATCTCGTCGTCGCCGTAGCCCATCTGGCGCAGCCGGCCCACCATCTCGCCGAAGCGGTTGGAGCCGGCCGCCTGCTTCTCGGTGAGGTCGTCGATGCGGTGCACCTGCTCGGCCGTGTTGGCCAGGTGGAAGTAGACGGTGAAGGCCCGGGCCAGCAGACCGGCGTCGGCCACGTCCACATCGGCCAGCATCTCGGCCAGGGCGGTGCTGTCCTCGTCGCTGCGGCGCAGGCCTCGGGCCAGGCCGCGCACCTGCTCCACGCGTTCGAGCAGTTCGGGGCCGTGCTGGCGGACCAGCGTGTCGCCGAGCTGGCCACCGAGACGCCGGATGTCGCCGCGCAGGGCCGAGTCGAGCTCTCCCAGCGGCCCGTCGAGCACCAGCTCGGCTGGGCTGTCGACCGACCCCGTTCCCATGGCGCTCCTAATCCCGCCCTTATTCGCTTCGCTCACCAGCCGCTCGGACATGATTTCCGCCCTTATTCGCCGCGTCCACGGGCCGCTCGGACATGATTTTCGCCTTATTCGCCGCGCCCACGGGCCGCTCGGGCCCGGGGGCCTCGCTCAGCGTCTTGCGATATCCCTGCGACACTGCTGCCTCCCCGCTCGCCCTCTAGGCCGCGGCCCGCGTACGGCGCAGCAGCGGATCTGCGAGCCTCAAGCCCCGGTCGGCCAAGCCCAGAACTCGTGACGCCATTCCCGGCGTATCACCATCTATGAGGTTCCCCATCACCTGGAGGGTGATGTCGGCCACGGCCTGGCTGCCGACGGCCAGGCGCAGCCCGTTGCGCAGGATCCAGGGATGGCCGATGAGGAAGCTGAAGCGCCGCCCGGTGCGGAGGAACTCGTCGAAGCGCTCCCCGAGCAGCCGGTCGTAGTCCGCGGAGGCGGCGGCGGGATCGTCCAGGAACAGGTCGGCAAGCAGCATCCCCGACTCGAGACCGTAGTCGATGCCCTCGCCGTTCATCGGGTTGATCAGCCCGGCCGCGTCCCCGACCGCGGCCCAGCCGGGCCCGTGCCGGCGCACCGCGCTCATGGGCAGCCTCCAAGCCCGGGGCCGATCGAGAAACTCGCCCAGCTCCCATTCGTCGGCCACCAGCGCCCGATAGTCGCCCAACAGCCGGTTGAGGTTCAGCTCGCGGAAGCCCTTCATCGTCGACATGGAGCCGACGCCTATGTTCACGGTCCCGTCACCGGCCGGGAACATCCAGCCGTAACCGGGCACCCAGCCGCCGTCGGGGCCCCACAGGGTCAGGCATGCCTCCAGGTAGCGGTCGGCATGGCGGGGGCTCGGGGCGTAGGTGCGGATGGCGAGGCCGAAAGGCTCGGACTCGGCCCGCTCCGCGCCGACCATCCGGGCTGCCGCGCCGGGCGCCCCGGTTGCCAGCACCACCAGATCGGCCCGCCAGCGAGCGCCTCCGCCGGCCTCCTCCACACCGATGACGGTGCCGTCGTCGGCGAGGGTGGGCAGCACTTCGGTGTCCCACACGATCTCGGCACCGGCCGCTTCGGCCGCCTCGACAAGGTGCCTGTCCAGCGCCCGGCGGGGCCATACCGCACCATGGGGGCCGAATCGATTGTTGGCGGGCCACAGCAACTCGCGGCGGGTGCCGCCAGCGATCATCCGCAGGCCGTCGATGCGGTGCGCGCCGTCAAGGGCGATGCCGAGCTCGTTGAGGGCCGACACGGCCCTGGGCGTGAGGCCGTCGCCGCACACCTTGTCGCGCCCGGGCGAGGCCTTCTCGAAGACGGTCACCCGGGCGCCGCCCCGGGCGGCCCGTATGGCGGTGGCCGCACCAGCCGGCCCGGCCCCGATCACGGCCATGTCACGTTGGTCCAGGCTCATGGCGTCAGAGGCCGAGCTTGCGAGGCCGTGGCCCGAGCGGCCCGTGAGCACAGCGAACAAGAGCGGGAATCACGAGGCCGAGGACGGCGACAGCCCTTTGCCAGCCCACTAGTGGGCGTGGGGCCCGTGGCCGTGGTGGCCGTGGTCGCGGCTGTGTCCGTGGTGGCTGTGGTCGTGACCGTGGCTGTGGCCGTGACTGTGGCCCGTGCCGTGATGGTCGTGACCGTGACCGTCGTGATCGTGACCGTGATGGCCGTGGTCGTCGAGGACGATGATGTCCTGGTCGTGGTCGTGGTCGGCGTGGTCGCCGAGCAGCCGATCCCCGAACGCCACCCGCAGCCGCTCCTCGGTGAGCATCTCGTCGGGCGGGCCCGCGGCGACCAGCCGGTTGGCCATGAGCATCACCGAGTCGCAGTGCCGGGCCTCGTCGAGATGGTGGGTGGTGATGATCACGATGGCGCCCCGGCTCGAGTACTCCTCAATCACGTCCAAGATCCGCTCCTGGCTGGGAATGTCGAGGCCGGTGACCGGTTCGTCGAGCATGATGACGTCGGGCTCGCCCGCCAGCACCTGGGCGATCCTCACCCTCTGCTGCTGCCCCCCGCTGAGATCGCCGAAGCTCCGATCGGTGAACTGGTTCACGTCGAGGCGCTCGCCGGCGTCGCGCATGGCGGCCCGGTCGTCGCCCTTCAGACGCCCGAGCAGCCCTCGCTTGCCATAGCGGCCCATAGCCAGCACCTCTCCCGCCGTGATCGGCATCCAGCAGGCGGGAAGGTGCTGGCAGACGTAGGCGAGGTTGTCCGACATGCCGCTGATGCGGCCCGATGTGGGCTTCTGCAGGCCGGCGAGGCACTCCAGCATGGTTGTCTTGCCCGATCCGTTGATCCCCATCACCGCGGTGGCCGTGCCCGGCTCGAACGTGTGGGTGACTCCATCGAGGGCCGGGAGCGCGTCGAACCTGACAGTGAGATCGGTGATCTCGACGGCGCTGACCATGCGCCAACGCTATATTCCCACCATGTCATCCGCTACTGCCGCGGCTGCCGTCAACGACGATCGCGCCCCCGGTTCGGACGGCCCCACCGCGGTCGCCGAGCAGGCCGGAACGTCCGATCCCGCGTCCCGGGTGATCCCCGGAAGGGTCCGCATCGAGCGCTACGGGCTTGACCTCGGGCCGTGGCTGCACCTCGCCGACGAGAGAGCCCGGCTGGCAAACCCATCGTTCGCCCACATCGACGTCACACCGCAGGGAGCCACCCTCGGCGCCGAAGTGAGCGGAGTCGACCTCGGCTCCGACCTGCCCGACGCGGTGATCGACGAGATCCGCCGGGCGCTGCTCGACTACAAGGTGCTGGTCTTCCGCGACCAGCCGATCACGCCGCCGGAGCACGTTGCCTTCGCCCGGCGGTTCGGGGAGCTGGAGATCCACCCGTTCATCACCGGCAACGCCGAGCATCCCGAGCTGGTGCGCTTCGAGAAGGGCGTCGACACGGGAGGCTTCGAGAACGGCTGGCACCATGACGTGACCTGGCGGGAGGTGCCGTCGATGGGGGCGATCCTGCACGCCATCGAGGTCCCGGCCACCGGCGGCGACACCTTGTTCTGCGACATGGCCGCGGCCTACGACGGCCTCGACGGCGCCACCAAGGAGCGCATCGCTGACCTGGTGGCCGTGCACGACTTCATGCTCGCGTTCAGCCAGCAGGTGCCCGAGGGCAAGCAGGCCGAGTTCCGGGCCCGCTATCCGCAGGCCCGCCATCCGGTGGTGTGCACCCATCCGGAGACGGGCCGCAAGCTGATCTTCGTCAACTGCTACTTCACCTCGCACGTAGAGGCCATGGACGAGGCCGACAGCGTGGACCTGATCAAGCACCTCGCCGGCCAGGCCGACGTGGTCGAATACCAGTTCAGAGTCCGCTGGGCGCCCGACACCCTCGTCTTCTGGGACAACCGCTCCGTGCAGCACTACGCAGCCAGCGACTACTACCCGGACGTGCGAGTCATGGAGCGGGCCAGCATCGTCGGAACCCGCCCGTCCTAGCGAATCCCGGCATCACGCGCACCCGCCCGGCGTGAGAGGTCCCTCGCGGATCACACACAACCGGTCCGCCTGAGTTCTACTGTGGCGCCGTGGCGCCCAAGACCGACTGGAACCCGCTGCTGCGGAGCGAGTTCGACAAGCCCTACTGGCGCGAGCTGCGGGACTTCGTGCGGGCCGAGCGAGACCGGCACCAGGTGTTCCCGCCCCACGACGAGGTGTTCGCCGCCCTCCACTTGACCCCGTACGCCTCTGTGAAGGTGCTGATCCTGGGCCAGGATCCCTACCACGGTCCCCGGCAGGCCCACGGACTCTGCTTCTCGGTACGCCCCGGAATAGCCAAACCGCCGTCGCTAGTGAACATCCTGACCGAGCTGCACGACGACGTCGGGGCGCCCGTACCGAGCCACGGCTCGCTGGAGCACTGGGCCCACCAGGGCGTACTGCTGCTCAACGCCACTCTCACGGTCCGAGCCCGGCAGGCGGCCAGCCACCAGCGCAGGGGCTGGGAGACGTTCACCGACGAGGTGATCAGGGTCGTCAACGACAAGCGCGAGCGGGTGGTGTTCATCCTCTGGGGCGGATCGGCTCGCCGCAAGAAGGTGCTGGTGGACACCAGCCGCCACTTCGTGATCGAATCGGCCCACCCGTCACCCCTGTCCGCGTCGGGCGGGTTCTTCGGCAGCCGACCGTTCAGCCGGGCCAACCAAGCCCTCATGGCCGCGGGACGGGAGCCGGTGGACTGGGCGATCCCCGAGTTCGTCTAGGCCCGATGCGGCCATTCCAGCCGCTCGCGAGAGCTCGACGGTCTTCAACTTGGCGATTCTGGAGTTCGCTCAGTCCGACTGCTACGATCGCGCCGCCATTCCCGACACCGAATCTGGGACTACCGCCGTGAACGCCTCCGCCAACCGGCAGGAATCCGCCCTGCCGCCCGATGCTCCGCCGACCCGGGCACGGTCTCGCAGGTTCGTGATGCTGGTGCTGGCCGCTCTCGTCAGCTCGTGCCTTCTTGCATCTCCGAGCCAAGCATTGCTGCAGCCGTCCTCGGCAGCGCCGCAGGTGTATGACGATGTCGTCACCGACAACGTCCATGCAGCCAATATTGCCAGACTCAAGGCCGTCGGCATCTTTGAGGGGACCGAGTGCGGCCCCGACCGGTTCTGTCCTCGCGATCCGCTCAGCCGCCGGACATTTGCCGTTTGGATGGTTCGTGTCCTCGATGGCGACCAGGCGCCGGGCTTTGTCGACCCGGCCGTCGGCGGGGAATCGCCTTTCGCCGATGTCGATGCCGACGAACGGGAGGCACTGTTGATTGGACGCTTGGCCGAACTGGGAGTGACGGTCGGCTGCGCCAGCCAGCCGGAGCGCCGCTACTGCCCGGACCGAACCGTCTCACGAGCCCAAATGGCCTCATTTCTGGCCCGGGCCTTTAACCTGCCGACGGCATCCGATGCCGGCTTCGAGGATGTCAGCCAAGACAACGTTCACCGAGATGACATTAACCGGCTATCCGCCTCCAAGATAACTGTCAGCTGCTCCGACAAACCCAAACTCTACTGCCCCAACCGAAAAACCAGCCGAGCCCAAATGGCCTCATTTCTAGCCCGAGCAATCGACTGGCGTCAGCCCGAGACCAACACCAGCAGCCCCGATGCCGAATCTGATATCAACCCCGGAACTCCGGTCATCGTAACCGGCGCCGACCATTCGATCGTGATCGATGTCAACCACGATGAGTCGACTAACCGCACCACCGTCAGCTGGGGCCCGTCAGCCGACAATCCTAACCATGTCGACCGCTATGTCTTGCAGTGGCGCAAGGGCTACCAGGACTTTGACTCGACCCGACAACAAACAATCACCACTAACGACCAGCAGGCTGGGCGTTACAGTTTTCTAATACCCACGCCAAACATGTACGCTGTCCGGGTAATTGTTGTCCGGGCGGGCAATAACCAACTGGCGACAGCCGAGGTTTGGATTCCTAGTAATGCTAATCGGCTACGCGACGCGGTTAAGCGATATGCAATCGACCCATATCAAAATCAACAGCCCTGGCTGAGAGACACCTGGGAACACATGAACAGCCCCGATTTTGCCTTCAGTGTTTCCGAATATGCCGGCCGGGGGGAGGTATATCTCGACAGCCAGCGACAACCGGGACAACTAAAGCGAACCTGGGTTAAGGGGCTAGGAATGCACCCACGCACTATGGATCTAAACCATACAAGCACCCTGTCCACTGTCATCCACGAGCTGGGCCATGTTTATACCCTAAGCAACACCGAAAATGATAAGTCTGGAGTAGTTGGAATTGGCTACCTATACTTCCATTTATTGGAAACCAGCCACGGAGGCCTTAACCCCGAAAGTTGTCGCTCCGAGGAGTTTTACGCCGACATGGCTAGGCTTTTGTTCTTCGACTGGGAGTTTCACCCGACCTTCGGGACCCTTTACGGTAATGGGGGGTATTGGGCTGCATGCAACCTCCAGCTCGACGACCAAGAGTTTGACCAAGTCCAGCTAGAGGGTTCGGAGGTTGCCCGGAGTGTTTTTATCGAACAACGAATCCCCGATTGGTTCTACAATACTTACCAAAAACCTGGCGGTGACATTGATCTCGAACGCCTCTGGAGTGACATAAACCGTAACCCAGAACATCGCCAGACTAGGCAGATTATCATTTATCATTTACGAAATGAGTTTGGCGGCTACTGTTCGGAGGTCCAAGTACAAGACTACCTCGACGGCAAAATCGCCAAACCGAACAACCCCTGGCGCGACGGCGGTTGCGAGCCGACCTGAACGGGAGGACTCCCCAAGAACGGAATCCGAGGCTGTCAAGCAAGCGCCCGGCTTGCGTTGTCTCACGGGTGCCGTACGATCGGACGCAAGACGAGGTGGAGGCAGCCCATGAGAACAGACGTGCAAGGTGATTCGAGCGCAACCGACGGCCTCAGCGAGTCCGCTCCCGACCGGGCCAGCCAGACCCATCTGTGGTTCACGGCCGACAGCCCGGTCGGGCCGGTGTTCGTGGCCCACTCGAACGGGTGGGTGTCCGGTCTGCAGATCACGCCGGACGGCCGCGAACCGGACCCAGGGCGTTTCGTCGACTACATGCGCGACGAGGTGGGAACCGACGTCGATCCCGATCCCGATCCCGATCCCAAGATCGTGGCCCGGGTGAGCGAGGCCCTCGCCACCGGTCGCACCGACGTGCCCGTCGACCTGTCGTCGCGCTCGGCGTTCCATCAAGAGGTTCTGCGGGCCACCGCCCGCATTCCCCGGGGCGAAGTGCGCACCTACGGGGAACTGGCCGAGATCGTGGGACGGCCCAGGGCCGCCCGCGCCGTGGGCACGGCCATGGCCCGCAACCCCGTGCCCCTGCTGGTTCCCTGCCACCGGGTGGTGCCCAGCAGCGGGGGAGTGGGCAACTACGGTTTCAGCAGCGACCTCAAGGCCAAGCTTCTCGCGGGCGAGGGCGTCGCCCTGTAGCCCGCTACGAAGGATCTGGCTACTACCGTCCGCCAGGCAGGCTCCGGCGCAGGCGGTTGTCTAGCCGCTCCCGCTTCAGCACAGGCACTTGGAGGCTGACATGGCTTCGGAACAGCTCCGTCCGCTTCAAGTGGAGCCACGAGACGGCTACAGGCTGTGGGTTCGATTCGACGACGGCGTCGAAGGCGAAGTGGATCTGTCATCCAGGGCGGGCCGGGGCGTCTTCAAGGTTTGGGACGATCCTGGAGTGTTCGAGTCTGTGAGCGTGACGCCGCACCGGACCATCAGATGGACCGAGGACGCTGAACTCTGCGCCGACGCTCTCTATCTGGAAATCACCGGACGAGATGTAGAGGAGATCATGCCGGGCCTGAGCGCCTACGCAGACGCCTGAGCTCTGCAGGTTCTTCGGCCTCTAGGCCACGGCGAGCGCCAGAATGGCCATGAGTTCGTCGGCTAGCTCGTCGGAACCGGCGCTGGTCAAGACCCGGTCGGCCTTGTGGCGGCTGGGCTGCACATAGGCATCGTGCATCGGCGCAACCGTCGCCGCGAACTGCCTCCGCACATGGTCTTCGGGCCGGCCCCGTTCGGCCACGTCCCGCTGGATGCGACGCTGCAGGCGCACGTCATAGGGAACGTCCAGGAACACCGAGAAGTCGAGCCGCTCCGCTACCTCCTCCAAGGCCAGCAGCAGGATGCCCTCCACCAGCAGCAGGGGAGCGGCCGCGACTCGCTCGAAACGGCCACTGAGGGTGTGGGTGGCGAAGTCGTAGACCGGAACCTCCACATCGATGCCCTGCCGCAGCGCGTCGAGGTGCTGCAGGAACAGGGCGCCGTCAAGCGAGTCGGGGTGGTCGAAGTTCCGGCTTCGTCGCTCAGCGAAAGGCAGGTGCGACAGGTCGCGGTAATAGGCGTCGAAGGCGAGCACGCTCACGTTCTGGCGGCCTAGGCGATCCACGAGGCGCCGGGTGAGCGTGGTCTTGCCTGAGCCCGATCCGCCGCAGACTCCCCAGACAAGCACCTCCACGGGCCGCCACCATACCCCGTCATTCCGGTGGCATCATTGCCGCCGTGCCTCTGCCGCAGTCCCGGCGATCCGGGATCAGCCCGTTCTACGTGATGGAGGTGATGCGGGCCGCAGAGGAGCGGGCCGCGGCCGGCGGTGACGTGCTGCACCTGGAGGTGGGCCAGCCGTCCACGCCCGCGCCCGACGGCGTGATCCGCGCCGCCCACGCCGCGCTGGACTCGGACGTGCTCGGGTACACCACTGCAGCCGGTCTCAACGCGCTGAGAGTGCGGATCTCCGAGCACTACCGGTCGTGGTACGGCGCCGATGTCGATCCCGGTCGCATCGTGGTGACCCTCGGCGCGTCCGGCGCGTTCGTGCTCGCATTCCTGGCCGCCTTCGACGCCGGTGACCGGGTGGTGGTTCCCACGCCGGGCTACCCCTGCTACCGCAACGCCCTGCAGGCGCTCAACGCCGAGGTGGTGACGCTGGCCACCTCGGCCGAGACCCGCTTCCAGCCATCGCCGGAGTTGCTGGATGACCTGTGCCGTCGCACCGGCTCGGTTGACGGCCTGGTGCTGGCCTCTCCGTCCAACCCGTCGGGGACCATGCTCGACAGCCCCTCGCTCGCGGCAGTTTCGGAATGGTGCCGCGACCACGGCGTGCGCCTCGTGGCCGACGAGATCTATCACGGCATCACCTACGGCGATCCGGCTCCGACCGCGTTGAACCTCAGCCGCGACGCGCTGGTGGTCAACAGCTTCTCGAAGTACTTCTCGATGACCGGCTGGCGTCTTGGCTGGGTCGTGGCACCCGCCGATCTGGTCGAGCCGATCCGCCGGCTGGCGCAGAACTTCTTCATAGCGGCACCGACGCTGTCGCAGATTGCCGCGGTGGCGGCCTTCGACTGCCACGAAGAGTTGCAAGCCAACGTGGCCCGCTACGCCACCAACCGGGCTGTGCTGCTCGAGGGCCTTCCCACCGCCGGCATCGACCGTCTGGCTCCCAGCGACGGGGCCTTCTATGTGTATGCGGCCGTCGATCATCTCACCGCCGACAGCCAGGCGCTGTGCCGGCGCTGGCTCGACGAGCTCGGGGTGGCGGTGACGCCCGGCATCGACTTCGACCCGGCCGAGGGCCACCGCTACGCCCGGTTCTCCTACGCGGGCGCCACCGACGACATGGCCGAGGCGATGCGGCGCCTGAGGAAGTGGGGCGGATAGGCAAGAAGCCCTCGCGTCGGCTTCGACCGCGCGAGTCGACCGACAGCCAACATCATCATATATCAGTGTGCTTGATGTATGCTCACGACTGGCCGGAGTCGTCCGTCTGAGAGCCTCACTTGACCACTGAGCCAGACGGGCGGCTCCGGTTCGCCGACGCTTACTGTAGCACGGCTCGCCTCAGGCGCCGAGCCTGGTTCTGGCGTCCGCCGAGCGCTGGATAAGGTAGGCGGGGACGGTCACGCCGTTGACGACCGGCTCGCTGGCTCCGCCGTCGGCCGAGCTCTCCGCCTCGATCCCGTCCGCCGACGGAGCGGCCGCGGAATCCGCCCCCTGTTGCGCGGCCCGCTCAGCCTCCTCGGCCTCCCGATCGCGGGCTACCAGGTACCGCTCATAGTCCCTGGTTCGGACTAGATCGCCGTGATCGATGTGGCCCACCACCCGGCCGTCGACCAGCCTCACCCAGTAGCGGTTCCAGGTGAATCCGTTGGCCATCGCCACCTTGCCCTCGGTTCCCTTCGACACGCCGGGCAGCTCGGAGACGAGCCTCACCCTCTCACCCCGCTTGAGGGTGCGGGCCTGCAATTGGGCCGTGGTGAAGGTCTTGGGGGGCATCGACCAACACGGTAGCGTGACGCCATGGCGCCCGGCGACCTCTCCAGCACGGCTGACAGCTCGGTCCCGGCGGGTGCTGGCGAACTGCCCGGCCCCCAGTCCGGCGCCGTCGCTTTGACCGCGGAAGACCTCGGATATCGCCCGTTCGACGCTGACAACCACTACTACGAGGCCCTCGACGCCTTCACCCGGCACGTAGACCCCCGCATGCAGCCCCGGGTGGTGCAGTGGGTGGACATGGGCGGCCGCCGGCACCACCTCGTCGGCGGCAAGCTGGCCCGGGCGGTGGCCAACCCGACCTGGAACCCGATCGCCAAGCCCGGAGCTCTGCGCGACTACTTCAAGGGGAACCCCGAGGGGCGCAATCCGGCTGAGATGCTGCGCGACCGGGAGCCGCTTCCCGACCACTATATGGACCCGCCAGCCCGACTCGAGGTGATGGATGCACAGGGTCTGCAGGCCGTCTGGCTGTTCCCCACCCTCGGGGTGCTCTACGAGGAGCTGCTCCGCCACGACGTCGACGCAGTGGTGGCCATGATGCACGGCTTCAACCTCTGGCTGCACGACGACTGGGGGTACAACTGCGCGGACCGGATATTCGGCGCCCCCTACATCGCGCTCGGCGATCCCGCCGCGGCCGCCGAAGAGGTGGACCGGGTGCTGGGGCTCGGAGCGAGGGTGCTGGTCATGCGACCCGCGGCCGTCACCACCCGCACCGGGCAGCTCTCGCCGTTCCACCCGACGTTCGACCCGATGTGGCAGCGCATCAACGACGCCGGAGTCACGGTGGTGATCCACGCCTCGGACTCGGGCTACTCCTCGCAGGGGTACGCCGACGACGAGTTCTCCTCAGCCGGTCTGGGGGCCGGGATGGCGGGCGGGCCGAACCTGCGGGCCTTTGCCATCGAGCGGGCCGCGCAGGACTGGCTGATGCAGTCCGTGTTCGAGAAGCTCTACGACCGGTTCACCAACCTGCGGGTGGCCTCGGTGGAGAACGGTTCCGACTTCCTGGCCCCGATGTTCCGCAAGTTCTCCCAGATCGCCAAGAAGAACTACTGGTGGTTCGACGACCATCCGATCGACACGTTCAAGGCCCACGTGTGGGTCAACCCGTTCTGGGAGGACGACGTGAACGAGGTGACCGAACTGATGGGCGCCGACCGGGTGATCTTCGGGTCGGACTGGCCCCACATCGAGGGTATGCCCGAGCCCCTCGACTACCTCGCGGAGCTGAAGGGCTTCTCCGATGCCGATCGCCGTGCCATCATGCTCGACAACGTCGCCCACCTGAACGAACTCCGGCCCACCTGACGCCATGACCAAGACCGCCTCCGTCCCGCCCGCTTCCGATATCGACTCCCACGCGGTCCGGGCCGAGGTCGAGGCCTTCTGTGACCAGAACTGGGATCTGGACCTCGAGGTGGGACAGTGGTGGCGGCGGCTGGCCGGCGCGGGCTATGCCCACCCGATGCTGCCGACGACCGCGGGCGGGCTCGGCTACGGGCAGGACCAGGCCGCGCTGGTGTCTCTAGTGCTGGCCGAACGCGCCGTGCTGGGCCCTCCGGGCGGCCTGGGGCGGATGCTGGCCGCTCCCACCATCGCCATCCATGGCACACCCACCCAGATCGAGCACTTCGTCCCCGAGATCCTCGACGGACGCGTGGGCTGGTGCCAGCTCTTCAGCGAGCCCAACGCCGGGTCCGATCTGGCCAGCCTGCAGTGCCGGGCCGAGCGCGACGGCGACGAATGGATTATCAGCGGCCAAAAGGTGTGGACCTCGGGCGGGCAGGTCGCCGACCGTGGGATGCTGCTGGCCCGCACCGATCCCACGCTGCCCAAGCACGCTGGCATCTCCTGGTTCGCGTTCGACATGGACCAGCCCGGCGTGGACGTCCGGCCCCTGACCGAGATGACCGGTCGAGCCCTGTTCAACGAGGTGTTCATCGACGAGGCCCGAGTGCCCGACAGCGCCCTGATCGGCGGGCTCAACAACGGCTGGCGGGTGGCCAACACGACGCTCATGGTGGAGCGGGCATCGCTGGGAGCGTCGGGCCGCAAGCCAACGGAGCTAATACCCGGCCCCAAGGGCGGCGTCCTGAACCGGCGGGCAGGAGACTTCGTCGCCCGATCGATGGACGCACCCGACGGCGTCCCGTCTATGGGCATCGACCTCTGGTGGCGACTGGTCGATCTGGCCCGCAAGAACGGCACCGTCACCAACAAGGTGTTGCGCGACGACCTGATGCGCCTCTACAGCCTCATCGAGATCAACCGGCTGTCGATCCAGCGAGCCAAGGCCGGCGGCTCGGCCAGCGCGGCCACGCCCAACATCGCCAAACTCACCATGAGCGAGCTCATCCGCTCGTTCCGCGATATCGGGCTGAGGGTGATCGGCGCCGACGGGATGCTCATGGGCGACTCCGACATCCAGAGCGGGGGACACCTCGGAGAGATAGCCCTGTTCTCGCCGGCGCCCTCGATCTACGGCGGCACCGACCAGGTGCAGCGCAACATCATAGGTGAGCGGGTGCTCGGGCTGCCCAAAGAGCCCGGCCCGGCCCGAGACACTCCGTTCAACGAGCTGCCGAAGAACTAGCGCGCCGCGGCGCTCACGGGACGCGGCAAGGCGTCCGAACCCCACCAGACATCCAGACACCCACCAGACATCCAGACACCCACCAGACATCCAGACACCCACCAGACATCCAGACACCCACCAGACATCCAGACCTAGGAGCATCCATGAGCCAGCCCGTCGTGGAGTCGATCCATTTGGCCGCCGCCAGCCACATGCCGATGAGGTTTGTGGAGCGGGTGACTGCTGAGGCGGACAAGGGGCTGGTCGGGGATCGCTACCACGGCGCAGCCCTGCGCCAGGTGACGGTGCAAGCCGCTGGCGAACTCTCAGAAGCCGCAGCCCGAACGGGACGACCGATCGAACCGGGCCGCACCAGGCGCAACATCACCATCTCGGCCGACACTGTGCCCCGCACCCCCGGCCATCGCTGGTCTATAGGAGCCGTCGAGCTGGAGGTCGCTCGCGACGCCGCTCCGTGCACGCTCATGGAGGAGCTCTTCGGTCCGGGCGCGCAGGAGAGCCTCAAGGGCCGGGCCGGGGTTGCGTGCCGCGTGATCGCCGGCGGCGAGATCGCGGTCGGCGATGCCGTCGACCTGAGAACGGCTCTCGCCGAAGCCGCCGCGTCGGACTAGCGAGTCCGTCATGACCGACCGGGTGCGCCTCGACATCGACGGCGCCGTCGCCACCATCACGAACAACAACCCGGCCAAGCACAACGCCTTCGACGACGAGATGGACGTCCGGCTCTTCGAGATCCTCGAAGAGTTGGCCCACCGGCCTGAGGTGCGAGCCGTCGTGTGGCGGGGCGAGGGCCGCAGCTGGTCCTCCGGCCGCGACGTCTCCGCCATCGGCTCCAACGCAACGGAACTGACCCACCACGAGCTGATGGTCCGGGGCCACAAGGGCATCCAGCGGCTGTGGGAGCTGGACGCTCCGGTGATCGTGGCCGTCGGTGGCTGGGCCATGGGCGGCTCGTTCCAGCGGGCCCTGCTGTGCGACATCCGCATCGCCGCCGAAGACGCCCGGTTCAGGCTGCCCGAACTCGGCCACGGGGTCATCCCCGACACCGGCGGCGTCAGCGTGCTGTACGAGATGTGCGGCCACGGGCTGGTCAGCGACATGGTGCTCACCGGGCGCACGCTGTCGGCGGAGGAGGCCCTGGCCCACGGCATCGTGTCGCGGGTGGTGGCCCCGCACGACCTCGACGCCGAGGCCCGGGCCATGGCCGAGGCGATCGCGGCCGCTCCGGCGGTCACCGTGAAGCTGGCCCGGCGGGTCATCTCGCACCTGTCCCGGCCACAGCAGCGGGCCTCCATGGCCGACGAGCTGATCTACCAGACGTTCCTCAACCGCAGCGACGATTTCGCAGAGATGAGGGCGGCCCGTGCCGAGGGCCGGCCGCCGCGCTACACCGGGAGCTGACATGGACCGGCCCGCTCGGCGAACTTCCCCCGACTTTGCCACACATATTGTGGGTAACTACAGGAAGTTCGCCCAGCACCCCGCTCCGCCGCTGGCTCGGCCGCCCGATTCCCGAGCCCGCCGAGATGACGCCTGAGCCGCCCGGCCTGCCCTCTCCACCACCGGCGGGGGAGACCGCGCTGCGACCGGGGACCTTCGACGGCAGCACCGTGCTCGTGACCGGTGGCGGTACGGGTCTGGGCAAGGCCATCGCGTCGGAGTTCGCCCGACTGGGTGCCTCGATCATGATCGCCAGCCGCTCGACCGAACACCTCGAGGCTGGCCGGTCGGCCATGCAGGAGTTGGGAGCTGGGGTGGCCACCGCCGAGTGCGACATCCGCGATCCGGCCTCGGTGGCGGCTGTCTTCGACGCGGCTGAGGCCGCCTTCGGCCTGCCCGACGTGCTGGTCAACAACGCCGCCGCCAACTTCGGTGTTCCAGCCGAGGACATGTCGCCCAACGCCTGGCGCACCGTGGTGGACATCACCCTCAACGGCACGTTCAACTGCACCCGGGAGATGGGGCGTCGGCATCTGGCCGCGGGTACGCCCGGCTCGGTGATCAACATCGGCGCCTCCTACGCCTGGACGGGAGGCCCCGGCTTCGCCCATTCGGCCGCGGCCAAGGCCGGGGTCAAGAGCCTCACCGAGTCGCTGGCGGTGGAGTGGGGCCCATACGGCATCCAGGTGAACTGCCTGGTGCCCGGTCTGTTCCCCCACGAGGACATGACCAGCGATGTCCGCTCCAGCCTGGACCGCACCAGCGACAAGGACGTCTGCCAGCCCGCGCTGCGGGTGGGGCAGCGCCAGGAGTTGGGCTGGGCGGCCACCTTCCTGGCGTCGCCCTACGGGCGGTTTATCTCAGGGCACACGCTGGTGGTGGACGGCGCCAACTGGCAGCGGCGCTCCATGACCAATCCCCCGGTGGTCACGGTGCGAGACCAGATGGGCCGCGACCCCTTCGAACCCTAAGGGGCCGCGCGGATAGGTGTGACCGCATCGCGATGAAACGTCGTGATTCCCGCTCTTGTTCGCTGCGCTCACGGGCCGCTCGGGCCACGGCCTCGCTCAGCGTGTTCGTGAGATCCTCGTGAACAACGGCCTATCCGCGCTGCCTCTAAGGGCAGACCGAGCCGGCGCCGGAACCTGGCCGCGGCCTAGCTGGCGTATCTGGAGAAGATCCAGCGACGGCCCCGGCGCCTGGCCTTCTCACGCTGCAGCAGGTGTGCTGTGGGGATCCGGTGTCGGTCGCGGTCGCCCTCGACGGTGATACCACGGCTATAGTCGCCCCGCTCATTGCGTCGACAGTGAAGTATCAGCAAGGACCGCCTCGATTGCATGCGGCTCCCAAGACAAGGAAAGTTCGGGATGGAGCGAGTATTGGCACGTGGGCTTGGAGTGCATCGGCTGGCCCGGGCGTGTGTCGCTGTCGCACTGATCGCCAGCGTGCTGGCGGTGGGGGGATCGAGCATCGTGCTGGGGCAGGAAGCCGCGGACTGCGAGGTGACAGACCTCGGTACGCTGGGCTCCGAGGCCGATGGCGCTTTAGCGGCGGTCGGGCGCTGGACAACCGAAGACTGTGATTCGCGTTTCCGCTTCGACAGCGACGCTCACACCTATCGGTTCCTAGTCGCTGAGGCAGACCGGATCAGGGTCGACCTGATGTCCGCCGAGGCCGACTCCTACCTCTACCTGCTCGCCGAGGACGGCAGCCGCATCGCGGACAACGACGACGGCGGAGCCAACCTCGACGCCCGCGTCGAGCGCGACCTGGAATCTGGCGTCTACATGATCGAGGCCACGACGGTCGGCGGGCGCAATCGGGGACCAGCGGACTTCGCCATCGCCGTCAGCCGCGTCTCCGGCTGCGAGCCGGTCCACCTCGGCACGCTGGAACCAGGCACCGATCTGACCGCATCCGGATCCTGGACGCTCGATACGTGCGGCTCGCGCTTCGTCGTGGAGCACCCCGCCCACGGCTACTCGTTCAACTTGACCCAACCCGGTCGGGTGCGCATCGACCTGGAGTCGGAGGACGGCGATCCGGTCTTGTCGTTGGCGTCGCTGTCGGGCGGCATAATCGGAGCCAACGACGATGGCGGGGACTTCCGCAACTCCCGCATAGAGCGATATCTGCTGCCCGATGTCTATTTCATCGAGGCGACTACCTACCTAGAGGGCGACTACCAGCCCCTGCGGGCTGACTTCACCCTCACGGTCCACTTAGGGGACGAACAGGCAGAGCAGCAGAGATCCCGATTGAAGATCGAGACGGTGCATATTCCGGCGGAGGTGGTCGCCGGCGATCCCGTCCTCGTCCACTACCGCACCGGAAACGTGGGGGGCGAGCTCGCCGGCGGCGGCGACGCCGTGCTGTACGTGGTCGGCCCCCGCGTGTTCGAGCGCACGGCCCCTATTGCGGGACTTTGGCAGGCTGGCGTCTCGTACCACTCCGGGGACGAGACGGCGAGCGCGGCAAGCACCGCTATAAGCGATGTGGAACCATTCGAAGTCAGCTTCAGCCGGTTCGGCCCTACGTGGCTCTTTGTGGCGGTGGTCACCTTCGACGAGAACGGTGACGAAATCGGGTTCCATGGCCTCTGGCAAAACCTGATGGTTGTGAGCGGCCCGACTTTCGAACCCGTCTACGTGGAGGTCGACGGCGTGCGGTACACAGTGGCCGCCGAAGCCGACGCCGACGGGCAGGCGACTACGTCAGTGAGCACCGCCGCCGACCCGGCCGAAGAAGTAGACTCAGAGATTCAGCTGAGGGCGACCTACGCGGCGGGCGTGCTAACCCAACTCTTGGACGGCGTCTTCGAGCGGCCTGCGATTGCAGGGCTCTCGGAAGAGGCCTCCCCGACGCCGGTCACGGTGGCAAACCTGTCGTCGAGCAGGCTCCTTGAGGCGTTCGCGGAGCGATACACATCCGCTGTCAGCGCATCGGGAGTGACCGAGGCGCTGGCGGCCAGACAGGCGCTCAATCCGATCGCGATCGAGAGGTCGGTTCTCAGAGTGGCCGATGCAGCAGCTTCGCAGTACGCGTCACTTGCCGCCTCCTGGCGCTCGCTCCTAGAGCGGATTGAAGGTGGCGCGGCGTTGCCGTTCGAGGAGGCGCTCGGCGTCCAGTCCCAAGTCGCCTACTCCGAGAGCATCGTTGCGGCGGCCGTGTCGGCCGGGCGGATCGTCGCCGCGGCCCGGGCCGCCGATGAGGGCTGGGAGGACCCCGGCGTGCAGGGGATGATGGCAGACCACGCGGGCTGCAACGCCGAAGCGCAGACGCTACGCGACGCGCTGGAGGCAGCCGGGGTCGCCAACATCGACGAGCTGCTTGCTCTCGACGCCGAAGTGCGTGAGATTCGGCCTGTTCACGGGTTGGCCGTCGACGGCGCGTTGTGCGCGGTGGCGACGGTCGAGGCGGGGAACCTCCGGTTCCTGCAGCGCCTGTCGATCGACCACAGCCCCGAGCTTCGCGAGATGCTCGGTCTTACGTCAGCCCCTGCGCCCACAGCGAGGCCCGAGTCCCACCGGCTGCGCATCATCGCCCGGCTGGGAGACGACGGCCGCCTGGAGCACGGTGTCGAGCTTGCCGGCGGCGAGCAGGTCCTGCCACCGCAGCGCTTCCTGCGTGCCGACGCCCCCACCCGTAGATGGCAGGTGAGCGGAGACGTCGAGGTGGAGGGCGACGACGTCGGAAGAATCCGGGCCCGGCGCCTTGCCAACGGCCGCGTCGAGATGGGCTTCCTCAGCATTGATGGGCAAGCGATCACCCCCGACATCGCCTACCTGCCAGCCGACCTCCCGGTGGGAATCTGGTTCCGCAGCAGCGAGATCGAGGTAACCGACGGCATGGTGATGGAGGCTGCGAACTCCGCTGACGGGTAGCACGGCGTCGCTCGCCAGCCTGCGGACTCCAGGCTGCGCCGCGTCCGTCCGTGGGGTTGAGGCCATGGCCCTCACGCGCAGCTGGCGCAGCGGCCGTAGAGGTCCAGACTGTGATGCGACGGGGCGAACCCAGCCCGGCTCGCGATCTCCGCCAGGCTCCTAGCGGCCAGCTCCTCCACTTCGTCGTCCAGATAGACGTCCTCGATACTGCCGCAGTCGACGCACACGAGGTGGTGGTGGTGCGATAGCAAAGGCTCGGCAAACTCGAAGTAGGCGTGGTCGCCGCCTGCGGTGATGCGGTTCACGACCCCGGACCGCTCCAGTACATCCAGATTCCGATAGACCGAACTTGGAGCCAGACCGAACGAGGACGACACGATGTCGGGAAGTGTCACCGGCTGGCCTGCGGCCGAGATCGCATCGACAAGTCGCCGACGGCTCTGCGTGTACCGGTAATCGTGGCGCGCGAGGCGAAGGCTCACTGCGGCATGAAGATCGCTGGTTGAGAAGGGCAAGTCGGCGTCGCGGCTTCTTGCCATAGCTACCTCGACTCCTCCTTGCGAATGAGACTCACTCTCATTAGTCTCGGGACGACACTTGCGTTCTCGAAGGGAGCGTACCCGTGCGGCAATGGAGGAGAGTTCAGGGCCGCCCTTGCAGGGTCTCTGCAAGATCGTCCTGCAACCGCTTCTTGATGCTGGCGGCTGGCCTGGCCGCAATGGCTCTCGGAGCAGCTTGCTCAGGCGACTCTTCTACCAAACAGTCCGCGCCGGACGCGGGCGCTGAGGCCCGGACGATCCTGGTCACCACCAGCATCTGGGCCGATGTCATGGCCAACGTGGCCTGCGGCGGGCTGGCCAGCGTCGAGACCCTCATCCCGGTCGGCGGCGACCCCCATGGCTATGAGCCCTCGTTGCAGGACCGTGAGCGAATGGAGAACGCGGCGCTGGTGGTGGCCAACGGCCTCGAGCTGGAGGAGGGCCTCGAGGACACTCTCGAAGCGGTCTCGGAGTCGGGCACACCGGTGTTCGAGTTCGCAGACGGAATGGACACGATCCCGTTCTCATTCGCGGGTGCTCAGCACGGCGAAGAAGAAGAAGAAGAAGAAGAGGAAGGCCACGACAAAGACGAAGACGAAGACGAAGGCCACGGCAGCAGCGCTGACCCCCACGTGTGGTTCGATCCCCACCGAGTGTCGGAGGCCCTGCCGGAACTGGCTCGACTGCTGACGAGGGACATCGGCCTTGACGCCGATGCGATCGGCGCCTGCCTGGCCAGCTATCTCGCCGAGCTCGAGGCCGTGGACTCCGAGATCGCCGCGAGAGTCGAGCAGCTACCTGACGAAAGCCGGAAGCTGGTCACCAATCACGAGGCGCTCGGCTACTTCGCGGATCGCTACGGGTTCGAGGTGACCGGCACCGTGATCCCCACGCCGGCGAGCATGGCCCAGACCAATCCCGCTCAGCTCGAGGAGTTGGCCGAGATCATCGAGCAAGAGGGAATCAAGGCCATCTTCGCCGAGACTCTGCACTCCGTCGACGATGTGGAGGCGTTGGCCTCCCGGGTGGGCCACGTAGAGGTGGTCACCCTCTACACCGGCAGTCTCGGACCTTCCGGCAGTGGCGCCGAGACCTACGTCGGCTTCCTGCGCACCAACGCGGATCTGATAGCCGACGCCCTCAACTGAACCGGGCTAGAACATCGCCACATGGAGTTCCTGACCGACCCGGTGAGTTGGTGGATCGACCCGTTCACGTCCAACGTGTTCATGCAACGAGCCCTCTACGCAGGCCTGCTCGTGGTGCTCACCACCTCTGTCGTCGGCACCTGGGTGGTGTTGCGGGGCATGAGCTTCCTCGGCGATGCGCTGGCCCACGGCGTGCTGCCTGGGATCGCTCTGGCGTTCATTATCGGTGTGGACACCACCATTGGTGCCTTCGTCGCCGCGATCGCGATGGTGTGGGGCATCAGCCTGATCCGCAGCCACTCGCCCCTGCCCGAGGACACCTCGATAGGGGTGCTGTTCGTCGGGTTCCTGGCGTTGGCGGTGGCCATCATGTCGAGTTCGTCGGGGGCTTACACCGGGGACCTCAACCGGTTCCTGTTCGGGTCCATCACCGGAGTCGACGCCAGCGACCTCCGCCGTCAGGCCATCGCGGCCGCCATCTCACTCGGTGGCGTCGCTGTGTTCTACCGGGCGTTCCTGGTCATGACCTTCGACCACGCTCAAGCTCAGGTCCTCGGCCTAAGGCCCCGTCTCGCCCACGGCGTGCTGCTGGTCCTTCTAGCCATCTCGATCATTGCCTCGTTCGAGGCGGTCGGGAACCTGCTGGTATTCGCCTTCCTGATCGCCCCGCCGGCTACCGCGGTGCTGCTGGTGCAAAGGGTGCCGCGCATCATGGTTGCCGCAGCCGCGGTCGGGACCGGTTCCGTAGTGATCGGGCTGCTAGCCAGCTACCACTACGACACCGCGGCCGGAGCCACCATGGCGCTGGCCACGGTTGTGGTCTTCCTGGCCGTGCTCACCGTCAAGGCGACGCTGCAGGCACTCGGCAGCCATCGCTGGCATTCTCATGCCCCCGCGACGGGATCCTGACGGCTAGCGGTCCTGGTCGGGCGGCCAGTCCTGGACTTCCTGGTCTATGCGGTTCCAGAAGGCCTGGCGCACGGCCCGCCTGAGACGGTCCTGGCCCCGCAGGCTCCCTCCGACCACGTTCTCCACCGCGTAGAGCAGATCCCCGTCCACCGATTCCGGAATACGCGGGCGCTGGTCGAGCAGGGCATCGAACTCGTCGTCAGTGGCCCGGTACAGCCAGCTCTCAGCAAAATCGGTGGCGGCCGCGGCCACCGAATCGACAGGATCGTAGGTGTCGGAGGCGGCGTCGTCGGGGGCGCGCCGGCGCCTGATGAACCGCGACAGATCGTCCTTGGTCAGCTTGATCACTTCGTCCGCCTCGTTGGCCAGGTTGGACGGCGGATCCCTGCGCTCGTCGCGCGACGCGATGTTCACGACGGTCACACGCAATCCCAGATCTTGGACGTCTCGCACGCAGTCGACCAGATCCTCGTCCGCCGACAGCAGGAACGCGTCGCATACGGCCCGCTCGCGAGCGAGCGTGGTGAGGTCGCGCCTGATCGCGGCGCTCAGAGGAGACTCCGTCGCCCGCGGGTCGCCAAGCTGCAGCCGCAACTTCATGTTGGGAAGGGTGGCTACGAGTTGCTGGGCCGGGGTCGGCACTCCATCGCCGGAGGTGTCGTACCAGTACGTGCGCAACGGTTGAAGATCGCAGACATCGGTGGCGAGTCCGACGAGGAAGTCGTTGGCGCCGAGACCGTAGAGGAGGATCTCCTGCCGCTCCGGGCTGTTGCAGCACAACATGCCGCCCTCTGCGTAGAGGTATTCGGCATCAACAAAAATCGCGTAACGATCCATGAGCATCACCAACCCTGGCACCAGTGCGGCGTTCGACCAGACCCCGCTCTGCTGGACAGGGAGCCGTAGGGTCGTGAAGTCTAGCTGCGGACGCCGCCGATCCACGAGTCCAACGTGGTACGCCCCCTGGGACTCGAACCCAGAACCTGCGGATTAAGAGTCCGTTGCTCTGCCAAATTGAGCTAGAGGCGCTCGTTGAACCCCCCACGATAGCGCCCGGGGATGCTCCCGGCCCCCGGCCGGCGGGGGCCGGGAGGGGCGCGGGTGACCGAGGGGAGTCGAACCCCCGACCTCCGGGACCACAACCCGGCGCTCTAACCGACTGAGCTACGGCCACCATGACCGCCGAAGCGGGCAACTCACAGCCTAGCGACCGGCGGCTGCGGCCGAACACGGAGCCGGAATCTCCGACTGATGGCAGCGATAGCCTTGACATGCCCCCGTAGCTCAACTGGATAGAGCGGAGGGTTTCTACCCCTCAGGTTGCGGGTTCGAGTCCTGTCGGGGGTGCGGGCGCTGGTGAAGGCAGCAAGACTGAGACAGAAGACGGAACCGGAGGCGAGACGAGCCGTGGCCAACCTCGACAAAGCCAGGAGCCTGGGCCTCGAGATACTTCACCGGGCCGGGATTGAGGTCGGCGGCGATCGGCCTTGCGACATAACCGTGCACGACGACCGCTTCTGGGCGCGGGTATTCGCACAGCGCGAGCTCGGGCTGGGCGAGTCGTACCAGGACGGCTGGTGGGACGCCAATCAACTCGACGAGTTCGTCGCCCAGGTTCAGGCCCTCGACCTGCGCTCGCTGGTGCGGCCCGGGCCCGGGTTGGCGCTGCACATCGCCAACGCCCGCGCATCGAATCGCCAAACCGTCCGCCGGTCCCGTAGGAACGCGGGCGCCCACTACAACATCGGGAACGACCTCTACGAGCGGATGCTCGACAAGCGCATGATCTACTCGTGCGGCTACTGGCGGCGCGCCGAGGACCTGGGCCAGGCCCAGCAGGACAAGCTCGACCTGATCTGCCGCAAGCTGCACCTGGAGCCGGGCATGAGGCTGCTCGACATCGGCTGCGGCTGGGGAGGCTTCGCCCGGTTCGCGGCCTCCGAGCACGGCGTGACGGTCACGGGCATCACCCCGGCCCGCGAGCAGGCCAACTGGGCTCGGGGCGTGTGCGCGGGCCTGCCCGTCGAGATCCAGGAGTGCGACTACCGCGACGTGCAGGGCCGCTTCGACCGGATCGTGTCGATCGGGATGATGGAGCACGTCGGCCCGCGCAACCTCAAGACCTTCTTCGGGCGCGGCAACGACCTGCTGTCCAGCGACGGCATGATGCTGCACCACACCATCGGGTCGCTGGAGTCGAAGCACCACACCGACCCGTGGTTCGACAGGTACATCTTCCCAGGGGGTGTAGTTCCGTCGCTGGCCCAGATCGCGTCGGCCTGCGAGCGGGACTGGATCATCGAGGACGTGCACAATTTCGGCCCGTACTACGACCGCACGCTCATGGCGTGGCACCGCAACGTGACCGACGCCTGGACGGACCTCACCGCCTACGACAAGCGCTTCCGCCGCACCTGGGACTACTACCTGCTCAGCTCAGCCGGATCATTCCGAGCCCGGGCCCTGCAGCTCTGGCAGATCGTGTTCACGCGCAGCCGCCGCCGCTCCGAGGTGTACCACCGGCCGGACTGAGGAGACCGGCACCGGCCCAGCGCCTTGCAGGGTCGCCTGGTGATTCGCGCCTAATCGCTCGGCCTCTTAGAACTGCGCCTGCTCGGTGCTGCCCTCGAGAGCGAGGGTGGAGGCGGTGCCGCCCGAGATTACCTTCGCCACCTGGTCGAAGTAGCCGGCCCCCACCTCGCGCTGGTGGCGGGTGGCGGTGTACCCGAGGGCTTCCATCGCCATCTCGCGCTGCTGGAGCGTTACGTATGCCTTCATGTCGTCGGAGTCGTAGCTGCGGGCCAGCTCGAACGCCGACGCGTTGAGCGCGTGCCATCCGGCGAGAGTGATGAACTGGAAGGCGTAGCCCATTGCGCCCAGCTCCTTCTGGAACACCGAGATGTCAGCGTCGTCGAGGTGTGCCCGCCAGTTGAACGAGGGCGAGCAGTTGTAGGCCAGCATCTTGTTCGGGTACACCTCGTGTATCGCATCCGCGAACGCCCTGGCCTCGTCGAGGTCCGGCGTGGCGGTCTCGCACCACAGCAGGTCGCAGTAGGGCGCGTAGGCGAGGCCGCGCTGGATGGGCGCCTGCATCCCCGGCGTCGTCACGAAGAATCCCTCCGCGGTGCGCTCGCCGGTCAGCCCGGCCCGGTCCCTTGTGTCGACGTCGCTGGTAATGAGGCTGGCACTCAGCGCGTCGGTGCGGGCGACCAGCACGGTGTCGACGCCCATGACGTCTGCGGCCAGCCTGGCCGCCCTGAGCGTCGCGAGGTGCTGCGATGTCGGCACCAGAACCTTCCCGCCCATGTGGCCGCACTTCTTGGCCGAGCTGAGCTGGTCCTCGAAGTGAACCCCGGCCGCACCGGCCTCGATCATGGCCTTCATCAGCTCGAAGGCGTTGAGTGGCCCTCCGAAGCCCGCCTCGGCGTCGGCCACGATGGGCAGCAGGTAGTCGCGGCTCGGCCTGCCTTCAGTCTCGCTCCACTCGATCTGGTCGGCCCGCCTGAGCGCGTTGTTGAGGCGGGCCACCAGCGACGGGACCGAGTCGGCCGGGTACAGCGACTGGTCGGGGTAGACCTGCCCGGCGAGGTTGGCGTCGCCGGCCACCTGCCAGCCCGACAGGTACAGGGCGGGCAGCCCCGCCTTGGCGAACTGGATCGCCTGGCCGCCGGTCATGGCACCGAGAGCGTGCACGTAGTCCATGTCGTGCAGGCGCTGCCAGAGCTTGGCCGAGCCGGCGCGCGCCAGGGAGCACTCGGGCGTCACCGAGCCTCGCAGGCGAACCACTTCGGCGGCGGAGTAGTCGCGAGGCACGCCCTGCCAACGGGAGTTGTTCGCCCAGTCGGCCTCCAGGGCCTCCACCTGCCGCGCGAAGCTCGGACTCGCGCTTGTCGCATTCATGATCGGTTGCCTCCTGCTCGAGCGGCGCGGCACCGGCCAGAGCGCGCTGGCCGACTCCAAGCCTCGTCACGTTCGTCGACAGTTGCCAGATTCTGCTCCCCAGAGAAACATCCAAGTTGTTGCTTCCCGCAAAATTTGCAATTCTTTCGCGGATGAGCGCCGAACCGGACCTTCTCGTGCTCGGTCGCCGCCTGCGCCACACCCGCCGCATCCGTGGCTTCACCCTTGCGGACTTGGCGGAGCGCACCGGCCGGCCGCCGGCCTACCTGTCAAGGCTGGAGAACGGCAGGGTCGAGCCTCGTCTCGGCGTGCTGAACGATCTCGCCGAGGCGCTGGACACCACCACCGCCGACTTGCTCGACGACGCCCCCCCAGACCGCCGGACCGGGCTCGAGCTCGATTTGTTGCGAGCCCAGAACCACTCAGCCTACCAGGAGCTGGGGCTGCCGCCGCTCAAGCCGTCGAGACGGCTCAACGACGACGTCCTGGAACACCTCGTCGGGCTGAGCCGCGCCGTGTGCGGACGCCCCACCGGCCCGACCGACACCACCGAGAGCGCCCGCAGGGCCAACTCGGAGCTGCGCCGGGAGATGCGTGACCGGCACAACTACTTCGTCGACATCGAGCGGATCGCAGCCGAAGGGCTGGCTCGGGCCGGATACCCGGGCTCGGGCCCGATCAGCGAGCGGGTGCTCACCGAGCTGGTGAGCAGCTACGACTTCCGCATCGAGCGCGTCGTGGGCCTGCCCCGTACGGCCCGATCGATCACCGACACCCGAGACCGGGTGATCTACATCGGAGACCAGGACGATGTGAAGGTGCGCCAGGCCCGCTCGGTAGTGCTGCAGACGCTGGGGCATTTCGCGCTGGAGCACTCCGACACCTCGGACTTCGGGGACTACCTGCGCCAGCGCATCGAATCGAACTACTTCTCGGCCGCGGTCCTCGCCCCCGAGGCGCCCGCGGTGGAATTGCTGAGCGAGGCGAAGCGCCAGGGCGACATCAGCGTCGAGGACCTCAAGGAGACGTTCTACATCTCCTACGAGATGGCCGCCCACCGCTTCACCAACCTGGCCACCGTCCACATGGGCATTCCCGTCCACTTCCTGCGTACCGACCCCGAAGGGGTGATCACCAAGGCCTACGAGAACGACGGGCTGCCGTTCCCGGTCACCTCGGACGGCGGCTTGGAAGGCGAGCGGGTCCCCCGACAATGGGGTGCCCGGCAAGCCTGGGGAGCCCACGGGCACTTCCTGCTGCACGAGCAGTACACGGTGCTCGATGTGGGCGAGTACTTCTGCATCACGTACATAGAGACCGAGCACGATCGCAACCCCTACGCCATCACGCTGGGCACCATCGCCGAGCACGCCGGGCACTTCCGCGGCTCCGAGACGCTGCGACGAGAGCACGCCCGCTCCAGGGACATCGAGCCCGACCCGCGGCTGGTGCGGGAATGGGAGGAGGTGGCCTGGCCATCGGCGGCGGAACGCAGCCACATCCTGTCGGCCCTGCCGCCCTCGCAGCGCTCATTCGTGCCGTTCCCCGGGATCGACCTGCTCGACGTGTACCGCTTCCTCGACCGCCAACGGCGCCGCCGCCGGACCGCGCGAGACAGGGCCGAGCGAACCGGCCGCGGCGCACGCAGAACTTGAGACGTGCTGAGCGAGGCCGCGACCCGAGCGGCCCGTGAGCACAGCGAACAAGAGCGCGAGACAGCGCCGAGCGAACCGGCCGCGGCGCGAAGGCGGGCGGGCGCGGACCTGTCGTGTAGCCTCGGACCGAGACAACACATGTCTGAGACCACCGCCACCATCCGCGTCCCCGCCAACCACCTGCTCGGACCTCTGGTGGGTGAGCACGACGTGAACCTTCGGCAGCTCGAGGGCGCGTTCCCCGGCAGCCGCATCCACCTACGGGGCAACGAGGTGAGCGTCCTCGGGGACGAGGCCGAGACCGTCGCCCGGCTCTTCGAGGAGCTGATCCTGCTTCTCGAGCACGGTCAGCGCCTCGATGTCCGCACGATCGACCGCACGATCGACATGGTGCGCAGCAACGTCCGAGCCTCCGAGGTGTTGACCCACGATGTGCTGCGCACCGCTGGAGGCCGGGTTGTGCGCCCGAAGTCGGCTGGACAGAAGCGATACACCGATGTGATGGGCCAGAGCGTGATCACCTTCGGGATCGGGCCGGCCGGAACGGGCAAGAGTTGGCTGGCGGTGGCGATGGCGGTGCGGGCGCTACACGACGACGACGTGAGCCGGATCATCCTTACCCGGCCCGCAGTGGAGGCAGGGGAGAGGCTCGGATTCCTTCCCGGCGACCTGATGGCCAAGGTCGATCCGTATCTGCGCCCCCTCTACGACGCCCTCTACGACATGGTCGGCAGCGAGGGAATGGAACGGTTGCTGGAACAGGGCGCAGTCGAGGTGGCACCACTGGCCTTCATGCGGGGCCGCACGCTCAACTCGAGCTTCATCATCCTCGACGAGGCCCAGAACACCACGCCCGAGCAGATGAAGATGTTCCTGACCCGCATCGGCTTCGGCTCTCGGGCCGTGGTCACCGGCGACGTCACCCAGGTGGATGTCGAGGGCGGGCGCAGCGGCCTGGCCGGCATCGAGGAGCTGTTGGGAGGCATCAATGGGATCGGGTTCGTCCATCTGAGCAGTCGCGACGTGGTGCGCCACCGAATCGTCGCCGACATCGTCACCGCCTACGACCGTGTCGGGTTGACCCGCAAGACTTCCGCCTAGATGGAGTCCGCACCCTCCCTTGACGAACCTCCGCCCGGCGCCGTGGTCCGCGCCTTCGACGAGACGTCCGGGCCGGCCGCAGGACGCGACCGGCTTGACACCGAGCGCTGGGCGGGGCTGGCCGCGGCCGTGCTGAGTGACGAAGGGATTTCCGCCGGCGAACTCGGCTTGCGCTTCGTTGATCCCAACGTCATGGCCGAGCTCAACCTGACCCACATGGGTGCGCCCGGGCCAACCGACGTCCTCGCCTTCCCGATTGACGGCGTCAACGGCGGCACACACCGGTCCGAACCGACCCCGCTGCTGGGCGACGTGGTCGTGTGTCCCGCATACGCCGCCGAGAGGGACCCCGACAACGACGCAGCCAGCGGCGGCCCGGCCGAGCCGGGCGACCGCCGGCCGCCCGGTGGCCTCGCCGACGAGTTGGCTCTGCTGGTTGTGCACGGCGTGCTGCACGTCTTGGGATACGACCACCTCCACAGCGCGGACGCCGCGGCCATGCAGGCACGGGAGCAGCAGCATCTGGCCGCGCACCACCGGCAGCCGTGACCAGCCAGAACCATCCCATCACCGGAAGGGAGCCGAGGCGCCTGCTGCGCCGGGGCGGACGGGGGCGAAACGGCGCGCCCGCGGTCAGCGAGGACGAGCTGATCGCCCTCACCGATGCGGCCGCCGAGGCGGACGCCATCGAGGACACCGAGCGCGACATGATCGCTTCTGCTCTGGCCCTTGACCGCACCGTCGTTCGGGAGGTCATGGCTCCCCGCGCCGACATGGTCACCGCCGACGCGGACATGACCGTGACCGCCGCGCTCGAGATCGCCATCAGCCACGGCCTGAGCCGGCTGCCGGTGTGCCGCAACGACATCGACGACGTCGTCGGGGTCGTGCTGCTCAAGGATCTTGCCCTTACCGAGCGCTCCGGCGGCGGCGACCGCCCCGTGCACGACTCCATGCGCCGGGCGATGTTCGTTCCCGAGACGAAGCGGGTGGACGAGCTGCTCTCCGAGATGCGCACCGCCGGGGGCCACCTGGCTGTGGTCGTCGACGAGTACGGAGGCACGGCCGGGCTTGTCACCCTCGAAGACCTCGTCGAGGAGTTGGTGGGCGAGATAGTCGACGAGTTCGACCGGCCCGAGCCGCTGCTGGAGCCCCTCGCCGGTGGCGAGGCTCTGGTGCACGGCCGCATGCCGGTGGACCAGTTGAACACCCTCGTCGGCGCCGAGCTGCCCGACGACGATTGGGACACCGTGGGCGGTCTGATCTTCAGCACGCTGGGCCATGTGCCCGAGGTGGGCGAGGCAGTGGAGGTCGACGGCCTCAAGCTGCGGGTCGAGCACATGCAGGGCCGCCGAATCACACGGGTGAGGCTCACCAGGACATGAGCCCCCAGAGGCCGAGCTTGCGAGGCCGTGGCCCGAGCGGCCCGTGAGCGCAGCGAACAAGAGCGGGAGACAACGGGCCGGTTACGAGCCGGGCTCGGACGGTCACCGCTGCGGGATCGTCGGGGTGGCGGGCCGGCCCAACGCGGGCAAGTCGACTCTGATCAACCGGATCGTGGGACAGAAGGTGTCGATCGTCTCGAACAAGCCCCAGACCACGCGCGCCGAGCTGCGAGGAGTGCTGACCCGCCCCGACGCCCAGATGGTGCTGGTCGACACGCCGGGCATACACAAGCCCCGCACCGCCCTCGGGCGCAGCATGAACGCCGCGGCCTCGGAGGCGCTCCAAGACACCGACGTGACGTGCCTGGTGATCGACGCATCGGCCCCATACGGCCGGGGCGACGCCTACATCGCCCAGTCGCTGCCAGCCAGTTCGGTGGTTGTCGTCACGAAGTCCGATCGGGTTGGGCCGAAGGCGATGCTGGCGCAGCTCGCGGCGCTGGGCGAATTGGACTTCGAGGCCTACTTCCCGGTGAGCGGGCGCACCGGCGAGGGGGTGGAGGCGTTGGTGGAGCACCTGATCGCCCGCCTGCCCGTAGGCCCGGCCCTGTACCCGCCCGACACCGTCTCGGACGCCTCGGAGGCCTTCCGGGTGGCCGAACTGGTGCGGGAGCGGCTCCTGGCCGTGGCCCGCCACGAGTTGCCCCATTCGATCGCGACCCGGGTCACGGAGTGGGACTGGCCCCTGATCCGCTGCGAGATCATCGTCGAGCGCCCCTCCCAGAAAGCCATCGTGATCGGCAAGGGCGGCTCGATGCTGAAGGCGGTGGGAACTGCGGTGCGCTCGCAGCTCCCCGAGGGCGCCTACCTGCAACTCGCGGTCAGGGTGAACAAGAACTGGCAGCAACGCCCCTTCACTGGCAGCACGCGGATAGGCGACCGGTCGCGGTGAAGTGTCGTGTCTCCTGCTCTTGTTCGCTTCGCTCACGGGCCGCTCGGGCCACGGCCTCGCTCGAGGTGTTGTGAGATCATCCGGAACTGCGGCCCTCGCTCGGCCTCCGGATAGGAGTGCCGGGGCGGCGGGCCACGCGGTAGGTTCACGGTGATGATCACTGCCGCGCTGGATCTGGACCGCGTCCCGGCGCACGTCGCGTGCGTGATGGACGGCAACGGACGCTGGGCCCAGTCTCGGGGCTTGCCTCGCATCGAGGGTCACCGGGCCGGCGAGGAGGCCCTGTTCGACGTAGTGGAAGGGGCCCTCGACATCGGTGTCGAGTGGCTCACCGTGTACGCCTTCAGCACCGAGAACTGGCGGCGGCCCCCCGACGAGGTCCGCTTCCTGCTCGAGTTCAACGAGGACATCCTGATGCGACGGCGCGACGAGTTGCACGAGCGGGGCGTGCGGATCCGGTTCGTGGGCCGCCGCGACCGCCGCGTGCCCAAGCGGTTGCTCGACCTCATGGATGAGACAGTCGACCTGACCAGGCGCAACCGCCGCATGACCTTCACCATCGCCTTCAACTACGGGGGCCGAGCCGAGATCGTCGACGCGGTCAGGGCCGTCGTGAATGCCGGGATCTCCGCCGAAAGGATCACCGAGCACACCATCGCCCGCCGCCTGTACGACCCCGAGATGCCCGAGCCCGACCTCATGATCCGCACGTCCGGCGAGCTCCGCACTTCCAATTTCCTGCTGTGGGAGCTGGCCTACAGCGAGCTGTACTTCACCGACACCGCATGGCCCGATTTCCGGCGAGTCGACCTCTACGAGGCCATCAGGACTTATCAGGAGCGCGAGCGGCGGTTCGGGCGGGTGTCACCCAACGGGACAGGCCCGGCGAGCACTTCCAACGGCGACGGCCAGGCGAGTATCTCCAACGGCGACGGCTAGACGGCGGCGATGGGAAGCCCCCCGACCGCGGCCGCCCCACTGAGGCCGCAGGCCGCGGCCGCGCCCGGGCCGTGCGCGCCGACAGGCCGACGGCCATGAGCCTCTACCGCGACGAGGCGGTGGTGCTGCGCACCTGGAAGCTGGGTGAGGCGGACCGCATCGTGAGCCTGCACACCCTGGCCCACGGCAAGGTCCGTGCCGTGGCCAAGGGGGTGCGCCGCACCCGCTCGAAGTTCGGCGCCCGCCTGGAGCCGGCCTGCCACGTCGCGGTCCAGCTCTACCGGGGCCGCGGCGATCTGGACACCCTCACCCAGGCCGAGACCATCGACCGGTTCGCAAGCCTCAGATCCGACCCCGACAGGTTCGCCCGGGCCTCGGCGATGCTGGAGGCGGTCGACCAGGTCGCGCCCGAGAAGGGAGGCGACCCCGACCGCCATGTGATGCTCGTGCGGGCTCTGGCCACCCTGGACCGCATCGACAGCCCTGTGGTGGTGGCGGGCTTCTTCCTGAAGCTCCTGGCGCTGGAGGGGGTGCAGCCCGAGCTGGACAGGTGCGTGGTCTGCGGAGCCGAGGGACCCTTCGAGGCCATCGACCCCAATCTTGGGGGTGTCCTGTGCCGCCAGTGCCGCCAGGGTCGTTCCATCAGCCGCGATGCGCTCGCGATCCTGCGCCAGATCCTCGGTGGACAGCTCGGCGCGGTGCTGCGCCGGGCCCCCGATGAGGCCGACGAGGAGGTATCGGCCGTCGCCACCTCCGCCATCGAGGCCCATCTGGAGCGGCGGCTGCGCTCGGTGACGGTGCTGGACCACAACTAGCGCCCAGGCCGAGCGGATGAGCGAGGCCGTGGCCCGAGCGGCCCGTGAGCGCAGCGAACATGAGCGGGAAACAAGATTGGTTGCCGCGGGGCCGATGACCTGTCGACGCGGTCCTTTAGCCTTGCCCCCATGGCAGAGCCCCGCCCCAGTCCGGAGCTGTTCGATGCGGTCGTGAACCTCTGTGTTCGGCGCGGCTTCGTGTTCCGTTCCGCGGAGATCTACGGCGGGTTCCGGTCGGCGTACGACTACGGGCCGCTGGGAGTGCTGTTGCTGCGAAACGTGAAGGAGCAGTGGTGGCGGTCGATGGTTCAGCTGCGCCACGACGTGGTCGGCCTCGACGCGTCGATCCTGTCGCCGCCCGCGGTCTGGCAGGCCTCGGGCCATCTCGAGAACTTCACCGACCCGCTGGTGGACTGCCGGTCGTGCGGGACGCGACACCGCCAGGACAAGCTCCAGGACCCCGAGGCCTGCCCGGAGTGCGGGGAGCGGGGCTCGCTGACCGAGCCGCGGCAGTTCAACCTGATGTTCTCCACCCATGCCGGGCCGGTAGCCGACTCCGCGGCTCAGGTCTACCTACGACCCGAGACGGCCCAGGGGATGTTCATCAACTTCGCCAACGTGCTGCGGGCCAGCCGCAAGAGCCCCCCGTTCGGCATCGCCCAGATCGGCAAGTCGTTCCGCAACGAGATCACACCGGGCAACTTCGTGTTCCGCACCCGCGAGTTCGAGCAGATGGAGCTGGAGTACTTCGTGCCTCCCGACGAGGCCCCAGGCTGGTTCGAGCACTGGTGCCAGGCCCGTATGGAGTGGTACCTCGAATTGGGCATGGACCCGCGAAGGCTGCGGCTGCGGGCTCACGGCGCCGACGAGCTGAGCCACTACTCGTCGGCCACCTCCGACGTGGAGTTCCTATTCCCCTGGGGCTGGGACGAGCTGGAGGGGATCGCCAACCGGGGGGACTACGACCTGCGCTGCCACGCCGAGCACTCCGGCGAGCGCCTCGAGTTCTTCGACCAGGCCACGGGCGAGCACTACGTACCCCATGTGATCGAGCCGGCCGCAGGCGCCACCCGCACGGCCATGGCCTTCCTGATGTCTGCCTACGACACCGAGGAAGTCAACGACGCTGAGCGGGTCGTGCTCCGGCTCGATCGCCGGCTTGCGCCGTATCAGGTGGCGGTGCTGCCGCTGTCGCGCAAGGACGTGCTGGTGCCGGCGGCCAACCGGGTGTTCGACCTGCTCAAGGGCCACTGGAGCTGTGACTACGACGAGACCCAGGCCATCGGGCGCCGCTACCGCCGCCAGGACGAGATCGGCACCCCTCTGTGCGTGACCATCGACTTCGACACCATCGAAGACGACGCGGTAACGGTGCGCGACCGCGACACCATGGCCCAGGACCGCATCAGCATCGACCGCCTTCCCGCCTACCTGTCCGACCGCCTCCGGTAGTCCAAGCGCTCGGCCGCGAACGAACTCGACAGTATCTCTCATCCATTTTAGTTATGTATGCATGCATGCCGTGCAGAACGGCACTAGCTGGGTAGCATGACGATGCCGGGGCGCTCCCGGCGGGTCTGGTCCGCTCAAGCCGGGGGCGCTCCGGCACTGGTCCGCTCAAGCCGGGGGCGCTCTCGGCTGGTCTGGTCCGCTCGAACCGAGGCGCTCCAGCTGCTAGGACGACGACCCTTGCGGGCGCGGTCCACCGCTGGATGTTAGCACGCCGCGAGACCGCAGCAACCGGTGGCGCTCCGCGAGTATCGGCTAGCGACCCATCATGTCACCGGGCGCTTTGATCCGGCTCGCAGCTCGCCGTTGGCCGGTCCGCCCCCGTCCGATGGTGCTGGTAGGTTCGGCCGGGATGGGGATCGTTGCCGATGACATAGCCCGGGTCCGGGCGGCCACCGACATTGTGGCCATAATCGGCGAGCACACCGAGATCAAGCGCACCGGGCGGCAGTGGATGGCCCGCTGCCCGCTGCACGGCGAGCGCACGCCGTCGATGTCAGTCGCGCCCGAAAAGGGCGTGTACTACTGCTTCGGCTGCCAGCGCAGCGGGGATGTCATCACGTTCGTGCAGGAGATCGAGGGCCTCGATTTCGCGGGGGCAGTCGAGATGCTGGCCGGTCGGGCCGGGATACGGCTGACCTACACCAGCAGGGACGAGAGCGCAGCCAGGAGCCGTCGGCAGCGGCTGTTGGAGTCGGTCACGAAGGCCAGGGACTTCTACCACCAGCAACTGCTCGACGGCAGCGACGCGGGACCGGCCCGGAACTATCTCCGCTCCCGCGGCTATGACGGCGAACTTGTGCGTTGCTGGAAGCTCGGATGGGCACCTGACGACTGGGACCGCCTGTCCCGCCATCTGGGCCTGTCCGACGAGGATCTGCAGGACTCGGGCCTCGGGTTCGTGAACCGCGGCGGCCGCCAGCAGGACTTCTTCCGGGGCCGCATCCTGTTCCCAATCAGCGACGAGCGCGGCGACGTGGTCGGCTTCGGTGGCCGGGTGATGCCCGGAGCCGACGGCCCCAAGTACATGAACACCTCCACCGACGCCAAGACCTACGACAAGAGCAGAGTCCTCTACGGGCTGCACGAGCACCGCAAGCAGATCGTCAAGGCGGGCCAGGCGGTGGTGTGCGAGGGCTACACCGACGTGATCGGCTGCGCCGAGGCCGGGATCGAGCTGGCCGTGGCCACCTGCGGCACCGCGCTCACGGAGGAGCATGTGCGGCTGTTGAAGCGGTTCTCAGCGGCCAAGCTCGTGCTGGCCTTCGACGCCGACGCGGCCGGCGCGGCGGCCGCGACGCGGGTGTACGCCTGGGAGCGCCAGTTCGAGCTGGAGGTGCTGGTGGCGGACCTGCCCGACGGCAGGGACCCCGGCGACCTGGGCCGCTCCGACCCCGACGAGCTGCGCCGAGCCGTCGACGACGCGGTGCCGCTGCTGCAGTTCCGCGTCGACCGGGCGCTATCCGGCGCCGACCTGTCCACCATCGAGAGCAGGGCCCGGTCAGCCGAGCGGGCCGTCACGGTGGCCAACGAGCATCCTGAACCGATGGTGCGCGATCCGCACGTGGTGAGGATTGCGGACCGGTGCCATGTGGATCCCGACCATCTGCGACGGTTCGCAGCCGGCGGGCCCAGCATGGCGCCGCGCCGTTCAGCAGGCCGCGAGCAGGTCCAGTCCCCGGCCGACGAACGCCTCACGCCCGAGGACGAGGCGCTGCAGCTTGCCATCCACCGGCCCCAGGAGGTGGCCGATCGCCTGCACGCGACGATGTTCGGTGATCCGATGCACCGCGAGGCCTTCGAGTCTCTCTCCGACGATGGGGGAGTGGTGGCGGCGTCCGACCGGGTGTCGCAGCAGGCCGCGCAGCTGCTGCACCGTCTGGCCGTCGACCCGGGCAACGCCACGGTGGAGGACGTGCTGGCCCGTGTGATCCGCCTCACCGCCGGTCGGGCCATGAACGATCTGCGCCGCATGGCGGCCGCCGCTGACGATCCCGCCCTGCGCCAGCAGTGCAGCCTCAGCATGGCATGGCTCAAGTCGCAGTCGGAGCGGCTCGACGAGCGAACAACCCGCGATGAGGCGCTGGCCGGCCTGCTTCCCTGGCTGATCGAGCACGGACGCCGCTCGGAGGGGGCCGTATCGGGGTCGCTGGTAGCCTCACAGGCCGATCCGGGGTAGCTCAACTGGCAGAGCAAGCGGCTGTTAACCGCTAGGTTGTGGGTTCGAGTCCCACCCCCGGAGCCCTCGAGGCCCACTTGGCCGACCGTGGGCCGGGCGACGACTCCGCACCGGCCCGACGGTATGGTCGAAGCGGGCTCGTAGCTCAGTGGTCAGAGCAGGGGACTCATAATCCCTTGGTCGTGGGTTCGATCCCCACCGAGCCCACCATTTTTGACGGTAGACAGAACTGAGCCGTTCAGCACCATCTCCTCGGCGTTCCTTCCGGGTATGGGACTATCGTCGGGCATGGGGATGGTGTAGCGCAGTAGGGCGTCGCCCGGCCCCTGACCGGAGGATCGTCAGCCTCCCCCTCGAATCCTGTTGGAGGAAGCCGCTCGCAGAATTCCGCCAGCGCATCCTCGTCGTCCCCCGGCCCAGGCAGGGGGACGTCGAACATCTGGCGGACCAGAGCGTAGTCGTTTTTCCTGTGTGAGACGCTCTACATGTTCAGCCGGGAGGGGGCATAGCAGTCCGTGGCCTCTTACTGGACGGTTGCGGTGTCCTCCCCGATGGGCAGGCCGGTGGTTGCGCTATCGCCCCCGCACCTGATACGGACGGGTATTTCCACTCCTCTATTCCCACTGACATGGATATCAGTAAAAGCGAAGGTATGTATATCCTGGTCCGTATCAGAATCGGTAATATCACTCCAAAGAACTCTCTCGCCTACGAGTACATCTTCATAGACCTTGTAGCCTTCGGGGCATACGCCGTAGTGGAGGCTGCCATCGCCGAGAGGGTAGGCGGCGTCGGTCCAGCTGACGTCGTACCTGATGTTGCTGCCCTCGAGAGTCGCCCTGGCCCTGGCGATGCCGCGGTCCATGGTGGCCGGGAAGGCGGCCGACGCCACCTCGCTGCCGTCGCTGAACACCGCCCAGACGCGGTACAACACCAAAGAGGAGGCCGGCACGGTCGTGTCGTTCCAGGTTGACACGCCGGGCCCGACCGCTGGCCGGTCGCCGCCTCTCAGGTCGGCGTGGGTGAGCTCGGTCGCGCCGCCTGGCGCGGAGCGCTCTATCCTGTAGCCGATCAGGCCCCCGGTGTCGCTGCCGGCGTCCCATTCCAGCACCACGGCGTCCTCGTCGGCGTCATAGATTGCGGACGCAACGCGGGGCTGCCGGCTGCTGGTGGAGGCGAGCGGTTCGTCACCGTCGTCGATGGTGACTATCGCCCCCTGCGCGGCCGCCGTCGACGCGGAGGATGCCGCTGTCGACACGGATATGATGAATCGTTCATCGCTTTCGGGCGTATTGTCGTCCACGATCCTGAATCGCGCTGCGTACTTGATGGCCTCGAAGAACCCGCTGTCATAGTAGCCAAAGAAATCGGCAGGGCTGAACGTTACCGTTTCGGTAAACGGAAGGTAGTCGGTCCCTTCGTGCGCCGTATCCGAGAAGGATCGCACAGTCAAGGTCAAAGACCCTTGCGGTTTCTCGTAGGAGTCCGTCCTCACCCTGACGGCTACGATGACCCCTCCCTGAGGCTCGTAGACCGTCTCGGTGACCAACACTTTGGCCTGCAGGGTGATGTCCGGCGGCGCGGCGCCCGGCGCGGCCCGGATGACCGTCACCGTGTAGGTCCGGGTGGTCGCGCCGTCCGGGGCGGTCACCTCCACGGTGACCGTGTTGCTGCCCACGTCCAGGTTGACATGATGCCCCGCGGCGCTCATGTCCTCGTGGTTCGGGGTGATGGCGACCGTGGCGGTGGCCTGGTGCTTCGGCGTCGCGGTGACCGTGGTGGACGACACGCTGTCGGCGACGGAGGCCGTGTAGCTGGTGGCGGCGGCGGCGAAGCCCGGCGCCAGCGTGACGCCGCTCAGGCTCAGCGCGCTCAGGCCGGCGTCGCTGGACACCGCGGGCGCGACCGTCGTGGCCCGCGTGACCGTCACCGTGTAGGTCCGGGTGGTCGTGTCGTCCTCGGCGGTCACCTTGACGGTGACGGTGTTGAAGCCTGCATTCAGGTTCACCTGGTGCCCCGCCGCGCCGGCATTCGCGTCGGTCGGGGTGATGGCGACCGTGGCGGCGGCGTGGTTCTTCGTCGCAGTGACCGTGGTGGACGACACGCTGTTGGCGACGGAGGCCGTGTAGCTGGTGGCGGCGGCGGAGAAGTCCGGCGTCAGCGTGACGCCGCTCTCGCCCACACGTGCCCCCAGAAGCTCAGCGGCTTGGGTGGCGTTGCTGGGCTGGGCATCGTGTCGTTGTCGGGCATGGTGGCTCCCTCCGATACGGGCCAGGGGTTCTTTGCCGATGAACACCGTGCGTCCGAGCCCGGAGGGAGCCTCGGGAATCCCTTAGGCCCTGTTCGTGCTCTGGCGCGTCACGGGGTCGGCTGATCCCGCGGTGTTCATCGGCAACCTGCACCGTAGACGGCTGCCCGGTGGAGCGCCACCCGAGTAGCGGGTTCAGCTACTAGGAGACTGCTGAGTAAGTCACAAATTGCTAGTTTCGTGATCATAAAACCCCAGGTCAGAGGCTTGTGGGTTGGTCGAAATCGGCATTACTCAGCAGTCTCCTAGGCTCTTCCGTGGTTGAAATGACCGATCCTCAGCCGCCGGAGCCGCAGCCGACGGACATCCACATCCAGGGCGACAACAGTATGCGTGGAGGCATCTGGGCGAACTTCGCAATGGTCAGTCATTCGCCCCACGAGTTCACTCTCGACTTCGCCCGACTGGACTACAACACACGCCCCATCCAGGGCGTCATCGTGCAGAGGGTGAACATGTCGCCACTGTTCGTTGAGCAACTCATCGACGCTCTCGCGGCGAACATGGCCGATTATGCTAGAACCATGCCTGACGGCATGATCACTGAGGAGGACCTGTGACTAACCCGGACAATCCCATCGAGGTCCGAGAGACGAAGATCATCATGCACCCAGGCGAAAGCCCCGTGCGAGCGCGTGCTCTCATCGAATGGGTGCAACCCCCGCACACCCCCGGAGAGCCACCCCCAGCCTCACTCAAATGAGCGCCTCGAAGCCACGCCCCGATCCGGCCGATGATGAGCCGGTGGTGGATTGGGAAGACTTCGAGCGGGCCTCCGACCTGGTGGTGGCCGACCAGCGACCGGATCAGCCGCGGGAGCCTGTCAACTCTCGCCACGTCAGCGACCGGCCGTCCAACATCTCGGCGGCTTCGCCCATCCGGTCCAACACCTGAACCTTCCGCCGGTTGTAGCGGAAGCTGTGCTCGGTCACGTACCGGTGCAGATGCTCCGGTGACCAGTAATGGTAGGTGCCGCTGTAGGTGCGCTTCAAATGCGACCAGTAGTTCTCAATCCCGTTCACATGCATGTCACCGCGCACGTACTCGTGTCCGCCGTGCTCAACGGTGAAGTGCCGGTAGCCCATCGCTGCCAGCGGCAGATAGGACCGCCATTCGTCGGTGAACACCACCGCACCGCGCTGCGATGTGGCCGACACGACACCGGTCAGCGACCGGGCCGACACGTCCGGCACCGGCACGGCGACGACCTTGCTGCTGGGGCGGTCCTTCACGCCAGCGACAGCGGTCTTGTGAGCCGTGGAGCGGCCGGGCTTCATCTGCTCGCGGCGGTGGCGGTGCATGTTCTTCGCCTTGCCGCCGATGTAGGTCTCATCGACTTCGACCGGTCCCCTAAAGCCCGGCATGTCACCCTCAGCGAGCGCAGCCCGGATGCGGTGCGCCAGATGCCATGCCGTCTTCTGGCAGACTCCGAGATCGGCGGCGAGCTGCACCGATGAGCGGCTCAGCTCGCTTGTCTTGAGGAACTCGCTCATCTCCTCTGCGAAGGCGGCGATGGTGTCGGCGCTGTCCAGGAACTGACGCCGCTCGGCCAGCAGCCCTCTCGCCTCCTCAGGAGCGGTGTGGCCGCCCACGACAGGGATGAAGAAGCCTCCGACCCTGGCGGGCCGGAGGCTCGTGAAGGCTTATCCAGGATCGCCTGACCGCCTTCTTATATTAGGACCTCCCAGCAAAAAGTTCGCAATTCAGTACGCTCCGGCCCACCAGCGGCGCAGGCGAGGACCGGGGGCTGTGGTGGATCTGAACTGGAGCGCGGCACAGACCGAGACGCGCCTGGATCTGCGCCGATGGCTGGAGAGCAACCTGGCCACCTGGCGGGCCGAGATCGGCGTGGAGTTGTCCGGCGACACCCGCGAGGGCTTCGCCCAGCAGCTGCTGTGGGAGCGGCGCCTGCACGAGGCGGGCTGGTCTGCGGTGTCGTGGCCCCGGGCCTACGGCGGCCGCGACGGCACGCTGTGGGACTGGCTGATCTTCGAGGAGGAGTACTGGCGGGCCGGCGCCCCCCAGCGGGTGACCCAGAACGGCATCCAGATCCTGGCACCGTCCATCTTCGAGCACGGAACGCAGGCTCAGCAGGACCTTCTGCTGCCCCGCATCGCCGCCGCCAAGGACCTTTGGTGCCAGGGCTGGTCCGAGCCCAACGCTGGCAGCGACCTGGCCGGGGTCGCCAGCCGGGCCCGGCGGGTAGACAGCGGCTGGGTCCTCGACGGGCAGAAGACGTGGACCACCCGGGGCGCGTTCTGCACCCACCTCTTCGGGCTGTTCCGCTCCGACCCCGCCTCGGAGCGTCACCGAGGTCTCACCTACCTGCTGGTGCCGCTGGACCTCGACGGGATCATCGTCCGGGGATTCGGTCGCCTCGACGGCGACGAGGGCTTCGCGGAGGTGTTCTTCACCGAGGCGTTCCTGCCCGGCGACGCCATCGGCACCGACGTGGTCCTGGGCGAGGTGGACCAGGGCTGGCGGGTGGCGGTGTCGGCGGCCAGCACCGAGCGCGGGCTGCTGCGCTCGCCGGGCCGCTACCAGGCCACCGTGGGCAACCTGCTCGATCTGTGCGTGGAGCGGGGCGGGGACGTGGCCCTGCGTCGGCGCATCGCAGCGGCCTGGATGCGAGTCGACGCCTACCGCCTCCAAACCCTGCAGACGGTCACCACGCTCCTCGACGGCGGTGACATCGGGTCGGAGGCCAGCCTGGCCAAGGTGTGGTGGTCAGAGCTCGACATCGAGCTTCACGAGATCGCCCTCGACCTGCTCGGCCCGGACGCCGAGTTGGAGGGGCCCTGGAGCAAGGGCCACCAGTTCTCGCTGGCCGGTCCGATCTACGCGGGCACCAACGAGGTGCAGCGCAACATCGTGGCCGAGCGCGTCCTGGGCCTGCCCCGATGAGGTTCGCGCTCGACGAAGGACGCCAACCGGCCCGACAGCGCCCGCCAACAACGACCGGGCCCCGATGAGGTTCGCGCTCGACGACGACCGCGAGGCGCTGCGCTCGGCGGCGCGGGATCTGCTCGCCGAGCTGTGTCCCCCCGAGGCCGTACGGGCGGCCTGGACGCATGCGCCGGACCCGGCTCCGTGGCAGGCCTTGGCTGCCGCAGGCGCTTTGTCGGTGCTGGTGCCGGAGGCCAACTGCGGCCTAGGGCTCGATGAGACCTATCTCGTGCCAGTGGTGGAGGAGGCCGGGCGGGTGGCCCTGCCTCATCCCCTGACCGAGACCGCCTTGGTGGCCGCGCCCCTCGGCGCGGCGGGGCCCATCGTGGCTACAGACCTCGGCGCGGCGGGGCCCATCGTGGCTACAGACCTCGGCGCGGCCAGCGCCGTCGTTCCCTCGGCGACATTCGCTGAGTCCTTCCTGCTGCGCTCCCACCCCGGGCTGCGGCTCTTTGAGGCTCACGAGGTGGAAGTCGAGCCGGTGCAGACTGTCGATGCCTCCCGGCACTGCGGGCGCGTGAAGCCCACAGCCGCGGGCCAGACCGTCACCGAGGACCCCGATGCGGTGACGGCCGCCTTCGACCGGGGCGTGCTCGGCACCGCCGCCGAACTGCTGGGACTGAGCCGAGCCATGCTGGAGCTGACCGTGGCCTACACGCAGCAGCGCTACCAGTTCGGCAAGCCGATAGGGAGCTTCCAGGCCGTGAAGCACCACCTCGCGAACGCCCGGATCGAGATCGAGTTCGCCGCTCCGGCGGTGCTGTACGCCGCCTACGCCGTCGCCCACGGCCAGCGGGACGCCAGCCGCAGCGCGTCGCAGGCCAAGTGGCTGGCCGGAAACGCGGCCGCGGTCACGGGGCGCGCCGCCCTCCAGTGCCACGGCGCCATCGGCTACACCACCGAACACGACCTGCACCTCTACTTGAAGCGTTCATGGGTGCTGGCCCGCTCCTGGGGCGCTGCTGACTTCCACGCCGACCGGGTAGCCGCTTCGCTCCAAAGGTGAATGAGCAGCAGCAACAATGAACTCAACCACCAGCGGGAGGAGGGTAGACGTGGAGGTTGGAGACAGGGCCCCCGACTTCGAGGCGCTCGATCAGCACGGCAACACCGTGGCCTTGCGCGATCTGCTCGAAGTGGGGCCCGTCGTCATGTACTTCTATCCCAAGGCGATGACGGCCGGTTGAACGCGGCAGAGCTGCTATTTCCGCGACCTGTCTACGGAGTTCGCCGAACTCGGAGCCAGCATCGTGGGGATCAGCGCCGATCAGGTGGGTCGGCAACTGGAGTTCGCTGACGCCAACGCCCTGGGCTTCCCGCTGCTGTCAGACCCGGGCCGCGGCATCGCTCAAAGCTTCGGCGTGGTCAGGCGGCGTCCCCTGCCGAACAAGCGGCGAACGTTCGTGATCGACCGAGACGGCTCGGTGCTGCGAACCGTGCGCGCCAAACTGAATATGCGCATCCACGCCGACCGGGCACTGGAGACGCTGCGGGAGGCGATCAACTCCTGACCGCTCCGCCGGGCGGCGACCTACAGTTCGCCGAGCCAGGCCGGGGCCCGGTCGAGCAGGAACTCGCAGACGTTGCGGGCCTTGTCGAGCATCTCGCACAGCACTTCGAGGTCCTGGCCCAGGTAGATCCGGCTCAGGGCCAGTTCGACACGCCCCTCGATGTTCACGGTCCGCTCCGCAGCGTCGCCGGCCGCCACCCTGTCCACCGATGACACCAGCAGCGGAAGCTCGGTTCCGCCGACGGCAGCGAGATCGGTGGCCAGCACGAGCAGGTCCGGCCCCAGGTGAAGCGGCGGGAGCACGAAGCTGAGCGTCATGGGCACGGTGATGGCGTCGTCGGGGTCCTCGTCCTCAGGACGGCTGTTCACATCGTCCTCGAACGTCAGCAGGGTGCGCGACTCGGCCTCGACGCACAACACCATGTCCAGCGGTCCGCCGCATGCGTGGTCGGGGTGCAGGTCGACCTCCCAGGTCTGGCGGTTGGAGTAGGTCTCCACGAAGTGCCGGTCGCCGTGGACGTGGAAGCCGTGCTCGGACACGTGGTCCTTGAGGTTGGCGACGAACCCGTGCAGATCGATCAGCGACACTCGGATCCCCCTTGTTTCGGACGTTGACTCCAGCAACAGCGTGCCACGACCAACCGGCATGACGAAACTGTTGCTGCTCCGGTCGTGTATACCCGCTCGGAAGGGCCGTGCGGCACCGCATTGTGCCCGACGGATGCGGGAGTGTGACTCGGCCGGCCGGCCTGTTCACTGTCGGGGATGCCCCGCGACCTTCTCGACGTGCTGAACGCCGCGGCCGACGCCGCGGTCGCGGCTCTGGCCGAGTGCACCGACTGGGGTCCTACGGGGCGCAAACCGGGCCAGTTCGGCTTCGACATGGCCGCCGACGCGGCCGCCACCGACGCGCTGCGAGACGGGGGCCTGCGAGTGCTCAGCGAGGAGACCGGCCTCGAGACCGGAGACGGCCCCGTGGCCGTGCTGGACCCGGTGGACGGCTCCACCAACGCTTCGAGGGGTATTCGCTACTTCGCCACCAGCGTCTGCGTGGTGGACGGCTCGGTTCCGGTGGCCGCGGTGGTCCACGACCACGGCAGCGGCGAGCGCTTCGAGGCGGTGAGCGGCGGCGGCGCCCGCCGCGACGGAACTCTGCTGGCCCGCAGGGAGGAGACACCTCTGCACTCTGCGGTGGTCGCCGTCAATGGGCAGGCACCCGGGTGGGGCGGCTGGGCCCAGGTCCGAACGCTGGGCGCGGCGGCCCTCGAACTGTGCGCGGTGGCGGCCGGACGCCTGGACGGCTACATCGACTTCTCGGCGGCCGGTTTGGGCTCGTGGGACTATCTGGGCGGCCTGCTGGTGTGCTGGGAGGCTGGCGTCGGAGTTGTTGACGGTGTCGGGCGCCAACTGGTGACAATCGACCACTCCGCAAGGCGAACTCCTGTCGCCGCGCCGCCGCGGCTGCTGGAGGAACTGATGGACGCCTACGGCCGGCTGTCCGAGACCGGCCCCGCGCCCGAACGGTGGTGAATCCAAGAGGAGTCCACCCCGCGGAGCAGGATCAAGGGTAGGCCATGCACGCGACCGTACTCCATCGCAACAGCGACATCCGCGAGTCTGCATCCACATCGTCAAGAAGACGGACGACGTTAGGCTCACAGCCCGCGGGCGCGTAGCTCAGGCGGTTCAGAGCGCTTCCCTTACAAGGAAGAAGCCGGGGGTTCAAGTCCCTCCGCGCCCACAGCACATAGAAATAGCAGTTGACCTCATCATATAGGGCCCAGCACGCAGATTGCGTTACCACTTGCAATACCGAACAAGTAGCCCGCAGGTGGCGGAAGTCCAACCCGGGCTGCTGGTCTCGGGCGCTGCGGGAGTTCGGGTAGGGCGCCAAGCTCGCCACGGACTACACGACGGCCGCGACCGGCTCCATGCTGCCGGGCTGGTGCAGGTCGTCAAGGGCAGCGGACGCAGCCCCGACAGGCACTACCCTACCCAGCCGAAAGGAGCGCCCCGATGAGCGAATGGGTCAACGAACAACCCAGGTTTGAAGGGGAGGCGGTTCGCTGTCCGCACTGCGAGGGGGACTACTTACACCTCATCGAGGTCCTCGACCGCCTGCCCTGGCATCTCGCTGACTGGTGGGGACAGCGGCTGGACTACCTTGAACGACCTCACGCCGTCCTGCGCTTCAGCTGCGAGAACTGCCCTCGCGTCACCGTGATCGTCTACGCCAACTACAAGGGAACGACGTACCGGCGCTGGCTGGTCGATCCCCGGCCGGCCGACAGCGACGACGAGCTCAACCCGGCGCCGAGTGTGTAGCGAGGGAACGACGTTGGCTCGTCGTGGCTCTCGCATAGCAGGGCCTTGATCAGCCCCACGCATCTGACGCAGCTGTGGGACCGCTCCAGCACCGAGCGGTCGGCCACGCCAAGCTCGAAGGCATGCTCGCCGCAGTGAGGGCAAGAGCAGTGGTGGCTGTCGGCGTCTCGACGAACGAGGTCGAACGGCGTCAGCGACCCCGGGTCGCCAACCTTCGGTAAGGAGCGTTCTCAGCGAGCGGGGGGCCGAGCCCGGTAGCGTTGACGTGTGCGGCTTGACTCCACGCCGACTGCGGGTGCCGGTGCGATGCTGGCCGGGGTCTTGTTGCGCACGGCCCGTGAGGCGCTGGGTTGTGGGGCGGGAGAGTTGGCCGAGGCGGCCGTGTGCGCGGAAGATCTGGTGAGGCGTATCGAGTCAGGCGAACTGGACCCGACGCTGGACACGGTTGAGCGGATATTGAACGCCTCGGGGCTGGAGGTCCGCGCTGGCCCAGCACCTCCCGACGGACGCTACAGCGGCGCTGCGCCGGACGCCGGTGAGGTTGCCCGCGTGCGGGCCGCCATCGAAGAACAGCGAGCGCTTCGCGAGGACCTGGGTGCGCCGCCTGCGGGGCCGCCGGTTGGGGCGCAGCCGGACTGGGGGGGCCAGGATCCGGCTCCGGCGCGACACATTGGGGCAGCCGAGGGCCGCCATGACGCCGGAGGCTGGGCGGCTGTGCTGGTGCGCTCGGCCATAGCTGAGGCACCTGGCGGCGCGGAGGCGTTCGCTGTGGCTGCGGGCGTTGACGCCGAGGCGCTGGGTCGCATCTGCACGGGCGCTCACCGCCCGACAGTGGCCGAGTTGACGGGACTGCTGCAGCGGGCCGGCACCGGGTTGAGGGTGCGCCTGGAGGTCTATGACGACCACGACGACGGCCTGCACCTCAGCGCTGTGGCCGACCCTGAGCGCCATCGCCGGATCAAGGCACGAGCAGAAGAGATCTTTGCCAGCGCCCAGCCAGCGTGGTAGCAGCGCCGCCCTCGGGCGCGGAGCAAGACCCCCTCGACCGGATCGTCGTGGCGTTGGTGCGTCACGACGTGGACTTCATCGCCATCGGAGGCTGGGCGGTGCGGGCGCAACGATATGACCTCGGACGGGTCACCTACGACGTGGACGTGACCCCCGAACGCAGCCGCGAGAACCTCCAGCGGCTGTCAGAGGCGCTCGACGAACTGGGCGCGGAGGTTCGCTTTGGAGATGAGACCCTGGCGTTCTCTCACGACGCAGAGTCATTGGCCCGCGCCGCGGTGTGGAACCTGTCGTGCCACCACGGCGACTTCGACGTCTGCTTTGAGCCCTCCGGTATTGAGGGCGGCTACGACGAGTTGGCCCACGCGGCGCACACCGTGGCCATCGAAGTAGACGAAGAGACTGTGCCGGTGCGTTGCGCGGACCTGGCCGACATCGTGCGCTCCAAAGAGACCGCCGATCGGTTCAAGGACCGTGAGGACCTAGCGGTGCTCGTACAGCAACTGGAAGGGAACGAAGCCCACCGCCGCGGCTACGACGGCGGTCTGGGTCGGTGAGCAGCGGGAGGACCCCAGGATTGCGAGGGCCCCGAAACGTCATCGGCCACACCATTCAACCAGACTCCCGATGGCGCGTCCCGCAGCTGCAGAACCGATCTTGGCTGCATCCAGCGGCTACCAACAGGTGACGAGCCGGTCCACAAGAGCCACGAGCCCGCATGACCCCGCCCCAGCAAGTGAATTCCCGAGTTGGGGGAGACGGCTCAGAACCAACTCGACTACGTGTTCGCATCGCGTGGCTTCCACGAGGGTGTGAAGGTCAGGGCCTTGAACAGCGTCGACGAGTGGGGGGCCAGCGACCACTGTCGCTTGCTGATCGAGGTTGGCGACGACAACAGAGAGCCAGCGCGCGAGTCGGAGCGACAAACCCAGGGCAGCTGATCATCCGTTAGGGGACGTTCCCGGTCGCCCCGACCTGCCAGTCAGCTTCGCGGGAACGAATCACGCCAGTCGGAGCCGCGGGGCCCTTCTTGCGTCTCTGAGCAATGGGAAATTACAAGAAGGAATAGCATAACTATGAAGAATACAAGTCAAGCAACCATTGGCATGGACCGAGTAGCTGGAGTCGACGGCGTGCGCGGAGGTTGGGTGATGGCCGTCACCGGTGCTGCGAGCGGCGCGTCGGTGGAGTTCTCGACTTGGTCTTCGTTCGCGGATGTGCTGACGGCGGCCCGTGAGCGGAACATTGCAGTGGTGGCCGTGGACATTCCCATCGGCTTTCGAGGCACGGAACGGCGAACTGCCGATGTGAAGGCTCGTGCCATGCTGGGGCCGCGGCGGTCGTCCTTGTTCTGGACGCCGCCGCTGTGCGTGCTCCAGGCGGATAGCTACGAAGAGGCGAACCGTCTCTCACGCGAACGCGCTGGCGAGGGCTTGTCCACGCAGTTCTATGGCCTCATGCCAAAGATCAAGGAGGTACGCGCCTCGTTGGATATGGGGGCGTCCCGTCTGTCCACTCACCCGCGGGTAGCTGAGGTTCATCCCGAAGTGAGCTTCACCGTTCTCGCGGGCGCGCCGATGTCCTTCGCAAAGAAGAACAAGAAGGATCGTACGGACAGGCGTGGTGCTGAACAGCGACTCGCAGCCCTGACGGATCACTTCCCGAACATCGCTGACGCCCTGCGAGCACCTCTGGCCGGCACGCCCAAGGCAGCTCTCGACGATGTACTTGACGCCGCAGCCGCGGCTTGGACGGCTCGGCGCATTGCCTCGGACGACGCGATCTGCCTGGGCGAGGGCGAGTTCGACGAGACCGGCTATCCGATGCACATCTGGATCTAGCCGCACGCCACACGCACGTGGTTGGCATCGCCGTGACTATTCGGGCAGCTTCTCCGAGAGATGGGGGCCGAACTCAACCTCAAGCGGCAGTCGCAGGGCGGCATCCACAGATGCCGGATCGATCTCAACGCCGTGCAGCCGCTGCAAGCGTTCGACAACCCACTCAACAGTGATCGGACAGCACTCTTCCGCCTCCGCCTCGAAGTAGTCGCGCACCTCCTTCGCGAAGCTCGCCCGGGTCTTGCCGTACCAAGCGCCCCATAAGTGATTCCAACCCCAAGTCCAGCCACGATCACTACGCACCGCCACACGCCGGCCGTCACTCAAAGCCGCGAACTCCGTGAACTCAACGCTCATGGTCTTCCGCCGGCGCTGCGGATTGGCTGCCGGTGCGGGCCCGAACACCACAGAGCCCGGCACGGCGCCCCTGAACCGTTCTTCGAATCTTGCGCGTTCGGCCTCCAGGAGGGCCTGAGCCTCCTGTGTCGGCAACCTGAGGTGGTCCTGCACAACCGACACATGATCATCGTCGTGGATCTCGCATGTGACGCCGAAGGCGGTGACGCTCAACACGAAGGCTCGACCCCTCATCGCAGCGGCGAACCCGAACACTAACGGAGTAGGTGGCTGCAGCACGTTCGCGGGGTGCAGAGCACAAACGAGGCTTGGCAACGGTCAGCAGTCTCGTGCCCGACCTCTCGACTGGGCTTGACATACTGGGAAGGTGAGTGGGGAAGGCGTGGCTCACTCCAGATCCGGGCCCAAGAATATGGATGCCGGTTCAGCGCGGGTCAATGTCTCCGGTGGGGGACCGTTGGAGGCGACCGTCGGGTACTGCCGGGCGATCCGGATTGGCAATCAGGTCGCCGTGGCCGGCACGACCACGCTGCAGCCGGATGGTGTCGACCATCCCGGCGACTGCTACCGGCAGGCCCAGGCAGTTCTGCAGATCATCGAGCGTGCCTTGCGCCAAGCCGGCGCATCCCTCAGCGACGTGGTGCGGACGCGGGCCTTTCTCGCCTCGCACCGCTGGCCTCGTCCGAGTCTTGGATGTTGCGGGTATCGGAGGCGGGGGATTCGGCTGTCATGATTCTCCTTCCGTCATCAAGGCGTCGCATCTGACTCTTACGGACCAATCTAGTGGCGTGAGAAACGAAATAACACCACTATCAATGAAGACACGTCACCACTCGGACCTGCGTGGTGCCCACGGGGGTCACGACATTTCCACCGACATCAAGAAGCGCCGACCAGGCCCCGCGGGCGCTTCAAGGAAGTCCTGGCCGCGTTGCGCTCAGCAGTGCATAGAGGGCAAGACGCCTGCTTGCCAGGTCAGGTCGGTCGCCTGGCTGCTCCAGGGCTGATTCTCCGTTCGCGTCCGGTCTGACGGCGGGAGTTGGGAGGGAGGCTGTCGGTAGGCTCGGCCCATGACCACGGACTACGCCAGAATCTGTCGTGACAGAGAAACGCAGTACGGCACGATTGGAGCCCAAGAACTCGGTGAGATGACTGCCGAGTTGCTCTACGACGATCGTACGCACTTCATATACGAGTTGCTCCAGAACGCCGAGGATGCTCTCGGACGCAGAGAACCGTCCTGGTCCGGTGAACGCAAGGTCTCCTTCCAGTTGGAGGATGATGCGCTGCGAGTTGTGCATTACGGTAGTCCATTCAATGAGGACGATGTTGAGTCCATCTGCCGCTTTCTTAGATCCACAAAGGACAGTCTCACTGAGATCGGCAGATTCGGCATCGGCTTCAAATCAGTCTACGCCTACACACGCGAGCCGACGATCCATTCTGGTGCTGAGCACTTCAAGATACAAGATTATGTCTATCCGCGCAGGTTATCTGAGTCACAGTACGACTGCGTGGACTCTACAGTGTTCGATTTGCCATTAAGACCGGACACCCCTTCGGCCTACGAAGAGATCTATCATGGATTGCGTACGCTTCATCGTCGTACTTTGTTGTTCTTGCAGCACATTGAGGAGATTACATGGGAGACAGACAGAGGCATGTCAGGACATTATCTTCGGGAATCCCGACAGATCGACGAAGAAGTCTATCGCACCGCCCTAATCTCTGAGGACACCGACAGTACTTTAGAGACGGAGGACTGGCTAGTCTTCAATCGAGAAGTCGAGCATGATGGTGAGCCCGCCGGCAAGGTCCACGTCGCTCACCTCCTTGAAGCCCAGACTGAACGGGTGCAAGCAGTCTCAGGCTGCACTCTGTTCTCCCGGTTCCCGACTGGCCTTGAGACGCACATGGGCCTGCTGTTGGACGGCCCCTATAGGACCACGCTCGATCGGAGTCAGATACCTCCGGATGACTGTTGGAATAGGCATCTCGTAGAGAAGACCGCGGCTCTGGTCGTCGAGAGCCTACGCTGGCTTCGAGACGAAGAGCGGCTGGATGCGACAGTGCTTCGCTGCCTGCCACTCACCGCGCCTCAGGCCGATTCCCGTCAAGCCTTTCTGCAGCCGATCTTCGACGAGACTAGGAAGGCGCTACGCTCGGAACGGTTGCTTCCTCGTCACGGTGGATCCTACGCCACAAGAGCCGAAGCGCTGATGAGCCGGACTGCCGGACTTCGGGAACTCTTCTCGTCGCTCCAACTAGCGTCTCTCTATGAGTCAGGTTCCTCGTGGCTCGACGGCTCCCTTGCAGAGGTGAACGATGTTCAGGACTATATCCGGCATCAGCTGGATATCCGGGAGTTGCGTCTTGAGAATGTCCTACCCAAACTGACCAGTGAGTTTCTTGAGGAGCAGAGCAACGAATGGATTGTGAGGCTTCTTGCATTCCTCTACGGACAGAGAGCAGAGCGGAAGAGACTCGCGGACATATCGTTGGTGCGTCTGGAGGATGGTTCGCATGTAGTTCCGATGATCGATGGTTCTCCCCAAGCATTCCTGCCGCCGAAGGGCCGTGAAGATCCGACGCCTCATGTGGATCGACCGATTGTACATCCTCGCATCTGTGAAGATGATGGTGCCGTCAAGCTACTTCGGGAGATGGGCATTAGCGAGTGGGATGCCGTGGACGATGTTATCAATCGGATACTCCCCAAGTACGAGGCGGAGACAGTAAGCCATTCAGAGGATGGCAGTCGTGCAGACATTGCACAAGTCTTGGAGGCCTATCAATCAAGCACAGGCAACCAGAAGAATCGACTCGTGCAAGAACTTCGAGACTGCGCTTTCGTTCCTGCTGTAGCGACCACGGGAGAATCTGAGAGAGTCTGGCGCCGCGCCGATGCTGTCTATCTTCCTACTGAGGAACTCAGGGTTCTGTGTGACGGGGTTGAAGGTGTGTGGTTCGCAGATTTGCAAGTGCTAGGAGACTGCTGAGTAAGTCACAAATTGCTAGTTTCGTGATCATAAAACCCCAGGTCAGAGGCTTGTGGGTTGGCCGAAATCGGCATTACTCAGCAGTCTCCTAGGCGACGACGAAGATATTGAACAGTCCTTGAGAGGACTTCTACTGCATTGCGGTGCCAGTCCTACTCTACGGACGACGGCGTTCCGTAATAGAGGCCGATTTACAGATAATGACCTCGAGAATATGCGATACAGTGTCCAGAAGTGGCGCTATGACTTCCCAAGAAGGTGTAGCTACTACCAAGATCCTATGGACTTTAGGTTGTGCGACCTTGACACAATCTTGACGAAGCTATCAAACTCGAATCGCGATGAACAGATAAGTCAAGCTCGCAGTCTGTGGAATTGCCTGTCCAAGCTGCCACGAGATCATTTTGAAGGAACTTATGAGTGGTTCTATCATACAGATCATTCCAATCGATTTGCGGCAGAGTTCGTGAACACACTGAACGATACTAGATGGGTGCCACTACCGAATGGGTGTTTAGGCAGGCCGTCGGATGCGGTCTTTGAAGAGTTAGGGTGGCCTCCTGATCGTCTTCTGCAAGAGTTCTTTGACTTCAAGCCGCCTAGTCCTGAGAGGAGTCGACGAGAGGAGCTAGCGAGCGAGTTCGGCATCGACCACGAATATCTGGATGTCGTACAACGTGCGCAGGAGCAGGGGGTTGCGCCGGATGAAATGTTGAGATTGTTGGAGGACCGTGGCCGGACCGTTTCGACTCCAGTGAGTCCGCCGGGCGAACTGGACGCGGGATCATTCCTTGAGGCACTGCTCGAGCGTCAGGCGCTCGGCCCGCAGAATGGAGATCAGCGAGCTCCGGTGACGGTCCCGACGGGAGGCCCGAATACGCGGGCGTCGGCAGCGGCGGACACGAGTCGGTCTGTTGAGCTGGTACGACAAGAGGGCTGGCAGATGAAGGAGGTATCGCACAGAGAGCGCGGCCCGGAAGGTAGGGCTCTGGCCGATGAGTTCCGGGACATGGTGAAGGGTGACTACGGACGACGGTGTCAGATCTGCGGCAGCACGTTCACGAAGCCGGACGGTGAGCCACAGGTCTTCATTGTTCATCTGGTAGCACCGAGTCGTCACATAAGAACCAACAACTTCGGTAACCTCCTGGGTCTTTGCGGGTGGCATTTTGCTCTGGTGCAGCATGGTCAGGTGCAGCTCATGACCACTGAGCAAGACTCACCGGTCGACGATCCAGAACAGCTGACCGAACTCATTCTCAACCTGCCGGAGGAGATCGACGAGGCAGGCAAGCCATATCGGGCGCTGCCCATACGGTTTTGGAATGTCTACGGCAAGTGGGCATCCGAGCCGTCGACCATCGATGCAGAGATCCGCTACAGCCTTCCGCACTGGGAATACCTTTGCGCCCTAGTGAAGGACGACTAGTCGAACGATGGCCGCTCCTCTTGACGTGATTCGTCCCGACATGAAGGCCCGATACAGGGCGCAGCCCTCCGCTGTCGGCTGGGTCACCGCAGTGTCCGGCGACGAGGCGAGCGTGTTCATCGACGGCTCGGTCAAGACCGTCCCCGTCTCAGACTTGGAGCCGGTACCCGACCTCGTCGAGGTCACGCCCCGCGAGTTCCGGGCCGCTCTGACGCGACGCAGGCTCGAGAATCCCGTCACCGACCAGTATCTGTCCTACAAGGCATCCAACACCAAGCTGTTCTACCACCAGTTCATCCCGGTCAAGAAGTTGCTCGAGTCTCCCGACCAGCGGCTGCTCATTGCGGACGAGGTCGGGACGGGCAAGACCATCGAAGCTGGACTGATCTGGGCCGAATTGGAGTCCCGGTCGGGCCACGGATTGGAGAACGTCTGGATCGTCTGTCCGAAGTCCCTCGTGGGGAAGTGGCGCGATGAGATGCTGCAGCGTTTCGACCTCTACCTGGAGGTGCTGAACTCAGAGGGTCTGCGCCAGGCCTTGGCCGCCCTCCGCAGGGACGGAGCGCTGCCCCCACGGTTCTCGAAGTGCGTCGTGAACCTCGAGTTGATCCGTACCGAGGATCACGCGGACCGCCTCGCGGATTCCCCGATCGCTTGGGATCTGGCGATTTTCGACGAGGCTCACCACCTGCGCAACACCGACACCCTGTCGTTCGCCATCGCCCGACTGCTGTGCGAGCGGTCCAGAGCCGCCGTCTTCCTGACCGCCACGCCCCTTCAAACCAGCCTGGAGGATCTAGTCCACCTGATGGAGGCACTGGGCGTCGACACGGCCGAGGATCCGCACGCCTTGCTCGAACAGCTGCATTGGGACATGGATCTCAACAACTGGATACGCCTCATAAAGAACCGCCCGCCCGGCTGGGTTCCGCACGCCCGACGCCTGCTGGCTGAACTTGCCGACGGCGGCGGGCAGTCCCGTTCCGGCTGGAACGTCTTTCGCGCCCTGGTCGAGGGGCCGAGTCTGGAGGACAAGGCCCGGCGCACGGCCGCTATCGATGCCGCACGCCACCTGCAAGTGCTCGACCCCTACATGACTCGCACTGCCCGGGCCGACATCGAGGTGAACAGGCCGACGCGGGAGGCGGTCACCAGGATCGTTCGGTTCGGCTCGGCCGAGAAGGCGCTCTACGACGCCGTGTACGAAGTCTGCCTGGCGCGGGCGTCCGAGCAGGGCGCGCCGCCGGGCTTTGTGACGCAGATGCCGGAGCGCCGCACCGCCAGCTGCGTCCCGGCCGTCGCCTCGGAGATACTCGCACAGGCCCGCGAGAACGAAGACGACGAGCATGGAGCCAGCTTCTCTCCCGCCGAGGTCCGAGCCTTGCGTCCACTCGCCGAGGCGGCGCAAGAGTCACAGGACGAGAAGCTCGAAGCGCTCAGCGAGATGCTCGCGCACGCCTTCGGCGAGCTGGAGGTCGACCGGGCAATCGTCTTCTCGACCTTCAGGGGGACGCTCCGCTACCTGGCCCGCGAGCTCGCCGGGCGGGAGTTCTCGCTGGAAGTGATGCACGGCGGGACGCCGGCGCGCGACGAGGAATGCAAGCGCGGCGAGAAGAGTCGGGAGCGGATCGCCACCGAGTTCCGACGGGGCGCGTTCCAGATACTGCTCGCCAGTGAAGTGGCCGGGGAAGGGTTGGACTTCGAGCACTGCTGTGTAGTGGTCAACTATGACCTCCCCTGGAACCCGATGCGAGTCGAGCAGCGCATCGGGCGGTGCGACCGCCTCGGACAGGCCTCCGACAAGATCCACATCCGCAGCCTCGCCAGCGAAGGCACCATCGAGTCCCGGATATTGGACCGGCTCTATCAGCGGCTCGGCATATTTGAGAAGGCTCTGGGGGAGCTTGAGGTCGTGCTGGGAGAAGCGGTGGCCGAATTCGAGCGGGACCTCTTTGCGCGCGGCTTCAGCGAACAGCAGCAACTCGACCGGCTGGAACAGGTCGCACGCTCGATCGAGGCCCGAGAGCTGCATCGGCAGCAAGCCGCGCAGTCGGGTGTCATCTCGTTGCAGGGCCGCGGCCTGATCGACTCCGATCAGCAGGACATCAGCGATGCCGAGGCTGGTTTCCTAACTCCCGGGGACCTGGCCGAGTTCATCGATACCGCCATGCAGCGGCGGCTGCCGCAGACTCTCCTCAAGACGGCCCAACCCGGAGAGTTCAAGCTTCGTTGTAGACCCGAACTCCGAGAGGCCTTCGGCAAGCTCTTGAAGTCGTACCCGGCTGCCTCCAGTGCCCGGCATCAGATCGCCCGATTCCGCGAGCGCCTCGACAGACTTGGCGACACCAGAGCCCCGCTGCGTCTGTCGTTCGCCGCCGGTGACCCGGAGGCGGAGTTCGTGCATGCCCGCCACCCCCTTCTGCTGTTGGCGAGGCATCTCGACGGGCATCCGTCCGCCGAGACGCCGTGGTGTTCAGGCGCGGTCCCCTCGGAGATCGCTGCCGGACCGAGCGCCCTGGTGTGGGCCATAGCCACACTGAAGGGCTACGCCAGCCGATCGGAGTTGATCTGCGCCCGCATTGACCTGTCGGTGGCGAGCGGCTCCGACGTCACGCCGGTCGAGGCGGGCGAGGCGCAAAGACTCCTGCGAGCGATGACAGAGATGCCTCCGGGGACGGCCGCGCCTGAGGCGGAAATCGAGTCTGTCAGGGCTCGGGCGCAGCAAGTGCTGTGGGAACGATTCAAGGGCACGCGCAAAGCCTTCGAGTCCGGTGACCGCGCCCTGGCCGACAAGGCGAAGCGAGCCGTGCGGTCCCATGCCGAGCGTCAGAAGCGCCGCAACAACGACCAGCTCGCCAAGCGCAATCTCGATCCCCGCCTCCGGGATCTCTACAGCGGATGGAACCAGCGGATCGAGCAGGAGACCGCCACCAAGCTCGCGGACATCAAGCAAAGGAGCAGCGTGCAGTCGTCGCTGGAGGTCATCGGCCTCGCACTGCTCACGCCGCGTTCGGCCGCATCGTGAGCGCGGTTCGGCTGCGAAGCGCGGTCGTGCTGCGGGGGGTCCGGCGCTGGCCGGTGCCGACCTGGAGGTCGAGCGAGGCGAGATCGCCCTCGCCGCGTTGTGGAGTTCACAACCAACAACTGATCGCGTTGAGGACATCGCATTCATGGAGCACCTTGGTTGTGGTCTGTCTGCTTGCAACGTAGCGGTGGGACGCCCATGGTGGACTTCGATGTCAGCAGAGCCCCAACGCGACACTCGAGCGCCGCCGCGAGAGCGCCATCGTCGAGTCATAGGTGCCCGCCGCTTACGGCCAGCCCGTGGAGCTTGACGCCCGAGCGCTCATCGAACACTCGAGGGCAACGGCCCCGCCAGCATCGATGTAGACGCTGTGCCCGCGTCGTGGGCCCGGCCGATCATGAGTTTCTGCGACCTTCACCGAGGTCTGCTCTCCCGCTGGCGAAACCGCCAAGATGCTGGTAGTGACCGGTCCTCTGACCGGAGTTTGGCGGGTTGGCGGGGGTTTGGTGGTGGGAGATGGCCGCTGACGTGGGGTTTTGTGTTGTGAGACGGCGTTCCGGCGGGGATGTGTAGGGGCGACACATACTTGACGGTCTGAGAGTCTGATGGTATTGTTGTGGTGTGTTCGTGAAGACGACTCGCCGTCGCAGGGGCGACAAGGTGTATGAGTACTTGTCTTTGGTGGAGTCCGTTCGCGACGGCCCCAGGGTCGGTCACAGGACCTTGTTGCGCCTGGGCGAGGTGACCGCTTTGCGCGAGTCCGGCCAGCTCGAGCGGATCGTGGCCGCGTTGGAGTCGCACCTGCACAAAGAGCGCGTCGATGTCGGCGCGTTGGCCGCTGAGGGGGCGCCCGCGGCAGGCGCGGTTGCCGCGGTTGCCGCGGTGTGGCAGCGGCTGGGGCTGGACGGGTGGTTCGCCGAGGTCGGCGCGAGGCGCGGCGCGGCCGTGTTGGAGCACGCGGTGTTCGCGATGGTGGCCAACCGGCTGGTGGCGCCGTGCTCGAAGCGTCGCCTCACAGAATGGGCCGCGTCAGACGTGGTCATGCCCGAGGGCTGGTCGGCTCCGTCGCCGGACCAGTACTACCGGGCCCTCGACGCCGTCGCCGCCGCCAAAGACGACACCGAGGCCCACCTCTATGGACGGCTGTGCGACCTGTCGAATCTGGATTTGCGGCTGGTGTGCTATGACGTGGCCTCCACATACTTCGAGGGATCGGCCCGGGCCTCGGACCGGTTCCCGTCGAGGGCTTTCGGGTACTCGCGGGACCACCGCGGCGACCGGCCCCAGATCGTGATCGGCCTTCTGTGCACCTCAGACGGGATCCCCATCGCGCATCACGTGTTCGCCGGTGACACCAACGACGCCTCCACCTTGGCGGAGGTGCTCGCCGGTCTCGCCGGCCGCTTCGCGGTGGGCCGCGTCTGCATCGTCGCTGACCGGGGCCTGGTCTCATCGGACAACCTCCAAGCAGTGGCCGGCGCCGGGTTCGACCACGTGCTCGCTGCCCGGCTGCGCCGAGACCGCGTCACAGCAGAGGCCCTCGAAGCCATCGACGGCGACACCGCCTGGGTCGAGATCCCCCAGCACCGCTGCCGCGCCACAGAGGCCGCGCTCAGCGACGGCACCCGCGCCGTGGTGGTCGAATCCGACGCCCGCGCCCGCCGCGACACGGCGCGCACCGCCGAGATCGCCGCCGCAGCCGAGGCCGAGCTGCTGGCCCTGGAGCGCCGCGTCCGCGCGGGCCGCCTCAAAGACCCCGCCGAGATCGGGCGAGCCGCACAGCGCATCCTCGGCAGCAGCGGCGCCGGGCGGCTCTTCGACGTCGACATCGCAGAGGGCCGCTTCGTCTACCACTACAACGAAGACGCCCTCGCACACGAGGAGCTCCTCGCCGGCCGCTACGTGCTGACCACCAGCCTCACCCCCGCCCAGGCCGGCACCGCCCAAGTCACAGCCGCCTACCGGCAACTGGCAGCCGTCGAGGCCCGCTTCCGGGTCCTCAAAGACTTCCTGCACCTTCGGCCCGTGCGGCACTGGACCGAGAAACGAGTCCGCGGCCACATCGCCGTGTGCGTCTACGCCGCCGTCATCGAGACCCTCATCAGCCACGCCCTCGCCACAGCCGACGTCCGCGACCCCGACCTCGGCGACCAGCACCTCAGCGCCAACCGGGCCCTGCGAGAGCTCAACCGCATCCGCCTACACCACCTCACCGCCAACGGCCGCCAAATCCAGCTCACCACCCGCCGGACCCCCCTGCAGGCCCGAGCCCTCGCCGCCATCGGAGCCAACACCCGCACCTGGGACAAAGCCGCCATCACCCGAACCCCGCCCGCGGAGGCCCCGAACCGCCGATGTAGTGGAAACACCCCACCACCGCGCCCCCTCTGACCTGCCAAAACGCAAAACACCCGCCAAACTCCGGTCTGACCCCTTTGCACGAGGTCGAAGGGCAGAGCCGTCCTCTGTGAATCCCCTCACCACCAAAGGAATCGTGGCCGGCGCGGTGTTCGGGGTTGCCACGGCCGCAGCGTGTGCGCTGCCCGGGATCGCTGCAGGCGTTTTCGGGGACTTCGTCGATGCACAGGCCGGGTGCTCTCGGTCAGGTTGAACCGCCGACTTGGTGTTCCTGGAGGGTCGTGCAGGGGCGGGTCATGTGGCAGGGGGCCGGTTGTCGAGCCACTCGTCGACGATATGGCGGGGCCAGCCGATGGAGTTCGCGCCTAGCTGTAGGGCTTGGGGGAATGTGCCGTCGGCGCGCCATCGACACAGCGTTCGTCGGCTCACACCGACGCGGTCAAGCACATCGGGAACGCGCAACATGGCCTCGGTGGAAACCCTCGGTGGCATCTCAGCTCCCTCCAAAGTCGGTGCCGGCCGGGCTTCGATGCGCGGCGGTGCGCCTCCGCGGCTTGTAGCGCGGCTGGCCCGACACTTCAAAGGATCCGGAGTCGAAGTCGACCAGCACGCTGTGGCCGCGGGGGTGGCCGGGCTGGGTCAACACGGCCAGCGGAACAGCCGCGGTAGTGGGGCCTGCGCCGCCGCAAGCGCTGTACACCACCATGGTGCGGACCGGGTGGGTTGATCTGGCGGTCATGGGCCCCAAAGCTACAAGGCCCCCAGGAACGCTGAGGAACGCCCGCGAACGCACCGGGCCGGAGGCGGCCCTGCCTACGCCCTCGACGGTGCCCATGACGGCCAGGGCGGCCAGGTGCGTCACCCCTGGCCAAGCAACAGCTCGGGAGCAGAGGGCCTCCGGGCAAGCATCGGGGGTCCCGATAGCAACCGACACAGCCGAACAGCTACAGCAGGCCTCGGCGATCGACCGGCCACTACAGGCGACGAACTCCTCCACCAGCGCTCGGAGTTGCCGCCGACACCAAAGCCAAGGGCCGCGGCGACGACAGGCCGGCGGTCGCGGCACCCGGCGACTGCCCGCCGGAGTTGCTGAGACGGTGCGTTCCTGGCCGTGTCGGGGGTGCGTTCGAGTGCGTTCTTGGTCGTTGAGTGCCTAGGGTCCGTGGTCCGGTGTCGGGCAATGGCCGGTGGTGTCGGCGGTCGTTGGGGCTCAGTTGTTGGCGGGGTGCGTGCCTGAGCGTTCCTGGGGTCGGCTTGGCCACCACACGTTTGCACTAACAGTGCCGACGGGGTTGTCAGGGGCCCCGAACGCGGCCGAAGTGGCGGTCGGCACGCCGTCGCTGGAGCGGTCTGGGGACCCGCGAACGCTCAGGAACGCTGGTCCCGTGGCGGTGACCGACATTGGAGGTGTTCTGCACTGGGTTTGTGAGCGGCTCCGAGCCCGTGACCTAATCGCAACGCGAGCGTTTCGCCTGGTCAGGGCCTCAAGCTGGCCTTCGACGCAGACAGGACGATTGATCGGCGACACGGGCAAGGGGGAGACGGCCCCACCCACTTCCAGTGGGGTCGGACATCGGCCGTCGCCATACTGCCAGTGAGTGCCGAGACGCGGCCAGCCGTGTAGGTGTGGTGGCTGACGTCCGATGCCAATTCGGTGGCGACAGCACGCCGGCCCGAACTTGACCGATCGAAGACTTGGCGAGGAGCACATGGGACGAAAGAGCAGGAAGAAGCGAGAGCGTCGAGAACGAGAGGCCAACAGCCCCGTCTCTCGTGTGCTCCGCGGCTTGTCGACGGAGACGGTCTTTCCGCTGCTCGAGGCGGCGTCTGTCTCTCCCGCAGCCGCCCATCGTGGCCCATCCATCGCTTCCCTCTTCCACACCGCGGTCCAGCGCCGAAACGCTAAAGGGCGCCCCGCAATCGCAGCGGACCTTTCAGCTCTCGTGGACGCTGTGAGCGAAGAGCACGGCGGGGCGATGGCCATGTTTGAGGACTTCCAACCCTACGACACTTGCTCCGAGGTATTGGTTCGCTGGGGCACCGACCTCTTCAGAATGATTCCGGGCTCGCTGGAACGGCCAACTGCGATGGTCAACCAGCACGATCGGCTGGCGATGGCGATCGACGGGTTCCTTGTCGGTGAAGTTGGGTTCGGGCTTCGGGACGTCGGCGAAGTCATCCTCCGCCGACTTGATGCCGCCGCCACACATCTCGCTCCGCACTGGAACAAGGGTCCTGAGGCCGCGGTTGGCTCGCGCCCGGACATCTCCGCTGAGGAGGTCGCTGCCGCAGCGTCGCTTCCGTCGCTGGCGGACGTGACCGGCGCGTGCACGAACCTGGATCGCGCCCGGGCAGCAGCGGAGCGATTCGTCGTGTCGGCGAGCAAGCTCTCGTTCGATCCGTCTCACCCCGTAGCCACCCTCGGGCCCGCTGTCGCGGTTAGATCCGGCCCGCAGACAGTCTGGCTCCCATCGGGAATCCTGGTGGAGGCGCTGCCCGCCATCGGAACACATCTCGCAGAGTTCGCCGCTGGCAGGAGCAGCCGGTCCAGTGAGGAGTACGCCGGTACTGTCGGGAATCACATCGGACGTTTGCTGCAGTGTTCGGGGTACCACATCATGGGACCGGTGCGGGTGGGCACCGGCCTCCCCATTCACTCCCTCGTCACGCTTAACGACAGGCTGATCCTCGCGCTCGACGTCGCAGCGGGACTTACTGCAACGGTGATCCAGGCACGACTGGTTGAAGGGGCGCAGGCTCTGGCCGAGATCCAACCTGGAGTCGAGGTCAGAAACCCGGCGACAGGCTGGCGGATCCCGCCCGACACCAAGATCGCCCGCCTTCAAGTCGTAGCCGGACCGATGCACGCGTCTCCGCTCCGCTCGCCCGGACCAATAATGACCCTGGAGGACCTCGAGTGGATCCTCTACTCCTCGCAGCGCTCTCGCGAGGACCTCTGGTACTTCGTCCGGGATCTAAACGACCCGGGCGGGATCGAATCAATGTTCGCCTGGGATCTCATCGACCGATGGGAGGTGTGGAAGCCACAGAAGAGCTTCTACCGAGGCGGTGTGCGCCTCACGTCGATGATGTTCGCCCCGCACGCCGCCGTCGCCGAGTGGCAGGAAGCCTCAACTGCGGCGCCAACCGAGCGGGCCCTTCATCGGTTGAGCTTGCCACCCTTGCGAAGCTGGCCGATCGTTGCGCTCGACCACTCCAGCGGCACCGAAGTCGGAGACATGCAGACCGATCGCGTCCACCAGATCTTGCCGTGGCCTGTTCCGGTCGCCATTGCCAAGGTGGACCCGAGCGGACCATCGGAGCACTTCTTGACCCTCTGGAACTTGGCGGTCGGAATGGCATGGAAGATCGAGCACAGCGCCGACGCATTTGTCGCCGCTGCACAAGCATCGGGACTGAGCTCGGTCCGGATCGAGTTCGAGTATCAGACTCGCAGCACGGGGCCGCCGCTCACGACTGAGCACTGCGGCGATGGGGTCTTGACGATCGGGTGGGACGATCGGCTCCAGCAATCGCTCGCCGAGAACTCCTTCGCGGTTGAGACGCTCTGCGGCGAGTCCGTCGCGGATGTCTTCGCAGACAGCGCTCAGGCTCCGTTCGTAACCGCATGGGAATCGGCACCACCCGGAGTCCGAATCGACGGCTTCTCCGTACGGCAGCAGGTCCAACGGCTCCCCGAGCCGATTGAGGTCCACGAGGCCATCCGAAGCGGCGCGCTTCGGCGGCTCGGCGAGCACCTCGCCGCTGAGCACGTTGAACCGGGGCGTCTTGAGGGCGCTGAAGCCACCAGCTTCGAGAGCCACACCGTGTTCCCCTGGCTCCTCGACGAGTTTCGCGAGTCGATCGCGCACCTGCGAGCCGACGATCTGCTCACGTTCGCGCTTCGCCAGCTCGAGTGCTCGAACCACCAGCGGTTCATGGTCGACAAGCACCTGTCGTGGAAACGCGGCTTCCCAGTACAAGCTGGGGACGACGGTGCAGAGCGGCGAGAGCGGATCGTTCGCGCTACACGCGCCATCTCGTTCATCATCGAGGAAGTGCTTGCGCACCCACCTGCGGGAGACGTCATCTCGGATGATCTCGCGTGGATCGAAGCGCTCTCGATCGCGGAGCTCTGCATCGAGTCATGCTTCCGCAGCGATGCCATCCATTTCCGACTCACACACACGGCCGTTGAGATCTCTGATCTGTACGAAGTCAACGTCAACTACTCGGACGATCCGACCGACGTGGACGTGAAGGCGTACAGCGACACCCGATCCGCGCACATGCTGCCTGCCGGCGTGCCCATCTCGACCGAGCAGCACGTCGAGGACGAGGCTGAGGACCCCGAGCCCCGCCCGGTGACCGAGTTGATGCCGGAGCTCGCTGCGATCGACGCCGCGCTGCGATCCAGTCTCGGCTTTGGCATCGATGCCATCACGGGCGTGCTGAACGTGGCGACCCAGTACGACGCCACCCGTGACACGCCTGCGACGGTCACAACGCCTGATCTATTCGTCCAGCAGTGCGACAACCTGGCAGTCGGTGCGACCACCGACGAATACAGGGCGGCCCTCAACTGGCTGACCTTGCGTGGAGCAGATCTCGCCGCCGACGTGATCCCGCACTGGGAGATCGAGCGACGGGCGAAGCGGATCACCACGAGCCCCTTCGTTCTCACCAGTGACGGCATCTGGGTACTGCCGTGGACCGCCGAGTCCACTCTGAGAATCCTTACCAACTACCTCGGTGACGGCCGACTGCCGTGGCCGGACACGGTCCTTCCTAAGGAGGCGAGGACGGCGCTAGATCAGTATCGACAAGGTCGGAACCGCGAAGTCGAGAAGGTCTGCGTAGCGGCGCTGTCTGACCGTGGCCTAATCGTCCGGGGTACCATCAAGCCTGAGAAGGCCCACCACTACGGAATTGACAGCCTTGCTGGAGAGATCGACGCCTTGTGCATCGACCCGGCTCGATCTCGGATCTGGGTCATCGAGGCCAAGGACCCCTACACCCCGTACTCTGCTCGGCAGATCCGCCGCCTCGTGAACGACTTCGTGGCAGCTGGCAAGTACGTCGATCAACTGCTCCGCAAGGTTGCTGACATCGAGGCAAGCGCTGCATCCGCCGCCGCCGTGCTTGGGGCGGACGACCCAGACCGATCGTGGGCGGTGCGAGGACTGATCGTTACTCGACACCCCGAGCCAGCAGCGTTCGCAGTCGAGCCAAGCGTGGCGTTCTGCGTCCTGGACGACGTCGCCGACGTAGTTGACCGAGACGGCCTCGCCGGCCCCGGGATGCACCTGGGCAGCGCGACGCCGGAATGCTGACTCCCCCGCCTTATAGGGCCCCAGCCAGTGCAACGCCCCGTGCAAGCCGCCCTAGGTGGCTGGTGTTAAATGGCAATTTGCCACAATTCGCAAGTCGCTGACCTGGGGTTTTGTGACCGCAAAACCTCCATTTCGGGAGTTTGGCACCAGCCACCTAGGGGTTCAAATCGCCCTGCCGAGCCGAATCGCAGCCCACGCGCCGCTGTGACCAGTTGAAACGCTCTGGGGTCGGCGGGGAACTTCGTGGTGCCGGAGGCGCTAGGGCCGATCCCGAGCCTGGCGACCCTCGCGGCGCTGGTGTGGTCCGCGATCATCATCACCCGGCTAGCGCTATGACGATGTACTTGTCCTCACCGCCATCCGCAGACCCAACCCGCCCAACAGGCCAGCCACCAGCGCAACCTGGTCGACCGATTCCAAACTGCTATTGGGACACAGGTCACACCGCGCCGTTTGCTTCACCGCCGTTAGTGACAATAGGAGTAATACACATTATGATGCTCGGCCCGACTGATGGCGCCTGAACTGGACGTCTATGAACCGAGACGTGGAGTCCAGGAGCCGCCCGTGCAGGCGGACACACGCCACACCTCCAGCCCCATATGGCATCTGTGCCTACGCGATGTAGCGGGCCCAGTCCTCCATCAGCGGGCGGCGCCGCTCCAGCATGTCGCTTCTGGCGTAGGCACGCTCGACGGGGTTCCGCACGACGTGACCCAGACACAGTTCGGCGAGGTCGCGTGGGTGGCCGACGTCAGAGCACCACGATCTGAACGATGATCGCAGCCCGTGCGCTGTGACGTCGTTGAGCCCGGCCGCGGCCAGCACCCGAGCAGGTGACGTGTGCGGCAACGGCCGACCAGTCGCGGGCGACGGGAACACGGTCGGTCCATCGCTGAGCGCTCGGGCCTCGGCGAGCACGGCGAGCGCTTGCGATGACAGCGCCACTCGGTGGACGGTCTTGGTCTTGGTGCGAGCCTCCGCGATCTCCCAGACGGCCGCGTCGATGTCGATCTCGTCCCAGGTGGCTCCCCGGACCTCGGCGCTGCGGGCCGCGGTCAACGCCGCGAGCTCGACCGCGAGCCTCGCAGCGGGGCTGGCGTTGGATGCGCGGATCTTCGACAGTGCTACGGCCATCTCGGCATGGGGGATCGCGGCGTGGTGCTTCGGGCGTGCAGCCTGTCTCGGTAGCGCAGCGACCGCCGCGGCGGTCGGGTCACTATCGCGGTGGCCCGCTCCCACCGCCCACGTGAGGACCGCGGAGATGCGCCCGGCGATCCGGCGTGCGGTAGCTGGTCTGGTGGCCCAGGGCTCGGCCAGCACTTCGAGGATGTCGCCGACGTTGATCTGGTCGATGCGCTTGTGGCCGAGCGCGGGCATGACGTAGGCGGCCATGCTGTTGACCCATTGCTGCTCGCTGCGGCCGCCGGGCTTCCAGGTGTCGCGGTGCAGGGCGAGCACCTTGTCGGTGGCTTGCTCGAAGGTGGGCACGCTGCCGCCTCGGGGGTCCCGGCCCTGCTCGACGGCGCGGCGGTTCTCCAGGCACTTGCCGCGCGCCTCGGCCAACGCGACGACGGGGTAGCTGCCGAGTCCGATCATGACGGGGCGGCCGTTGACGCGCAGCCGCTGGCTCCAGGTCTTGGACCATCTGCCGTTGCGGGTCTTTCGCACGAGTAGGCTGAGTCCGTGGGATCCGCGGCCGTCGCCGTAGCGTCCAGGCTGGTTGATTGTGCGCACGAAAGCGGCGCTGAGCGTCTTCGGTCGGTCCACCTATACCCCTTTGCTTATTACTTTTTAGGTGGCAATAGATGGTACACGGGGGCACAACATGGCGCAAGGTTGAGCCTTTGGCGAGGTTCAGATTGTGACTCTGACCTCTGGATTTAGCGCACTATGACGCATGATGGCACAGAACGGCCCAACCCTGCGGGGACGGAAAGTCCCTCCGCGCCCACCATTTAGATGGCACACAGTTGGGCCAAGCTTGATACAGGGTTAGCAGAAGAACGCTCACTCAGAGGGCGGGTACGGGATTCGTCGAGCCTTGACAGCCCGCTGGCTGGTTTGGACCCGCCTGGCCGTTGAACGCGTAGAGTGCCGTGCCGCTGAGTCGCCCCCCCCCCCCCCCCCCCCCCCCCCAACTCCAGAACCGCCGTTGCGACAATCGGGCCGACGCCGTTCTACGGGCGGGCTCATGACATGAGGTACAATGGGGTCACGAGCCGCAAGTCAATGGTGCTCGCCAATCGCGACCGTATCAGAGAGATCGCGGCGTCCTGCAACGCCGAACGCATCGCCCTGTTCGGCTCGACAGCCCGCGGCGAGGACACCGAGGCGAGCGACTGCGATTTCATAGCAGATCTCAGGCCTCTCACCACCCTGTTTCACTTGGTCGACATGAAGCACCGGCTCGAGAATCTGCTTGGCTGTTCCGTCGATATTGTCTCGCGCCGCTCGGTGCCTTCTGAGGCCGGCAACGTCGTCGAGGACTCGATTCCGCTTTGAGCCGGTCCGACAACGACCGGCTGGGCGACATCATCAGAGCGGGCCGGCGAATATCCGAGATCGTCGGCTGCGGTCGTGAAGCGTTCGACCGGGACTGGACACTCCGAGACGCTGCCGCCCACCAAGTCGAGATCCTCGTCGCCGCATACACCAAGCTCGGCCCGAGCGTCCAGGCACGGTTCGGCGAGATGCCTGTCGAAGCCATGACGGGCATGCTGGTCCGGCTCGCTCACATCTATTGGGAGACCGATCACGACGTCGTGTGGGCCACCATCACTGTCGACATCCCCGGCATGGTCGAAACGGCTACCCGCGAACATCAGCCCCCAGACCACGGATCCACCGTGCATGACGAGGACGTCACCATCCCTCGCTGGCAGGCGGCGGCAACCGACGCCCCAGCAGCGGACACACCCCACACCGGGAGCAGCTTCCATGCTGCGGCCATCCCGCCGCCCAGCGAGCCTGGAGGACACCCCACGCCCCGGCAGCAGCCCGGCCTGCGCTCGCATGGCTGACGGGGATGCGCTGGTTGTACACCTTGGCGTGTGCGGGCTTGGTCCGCTCACGGCGGCGACAGGGCGAGATGTGATAGCAGGGCCCTGCGGCGGCCGCGACACGGGCACCAGGACGGGTGTTTCCAAGCCCCCGCTCTTGCTGCGCAGAAAGAGCGCGTCCATATCGGAGAGGTCAAGGCTCAACAGCTTCCACCCGTTCCACGGTTCGCCCCGCGCCGGCAGCTCTTCAGCCAGAGGGACTGGCGCTTCATCGCGGCAGAGGACTTCTATATCCTTGGCGACTAGTAGCAGCGCCACATTGCCGCGGAGCCGTCGCTGTTCTCGTGCCATCTTGCCGCCCGGTTCAAAGATGTACGCCGCAACGTCTGGATGGCCTTTGAACTGCGCCCCCGTTTCAACGGCGTTGGATCGGAGGGTTACCGTCCATCCTCCCCGGGACGGGGTCAAGGGCACCTCGTGTTCTTCGCGTTGCAGTGCAGTGTGACGGCTTGCAGAATTCCCGGAGAGGAGCCACTCGCCTCCGCCCTTCATCGGCGGGAGTGCGACATGGGGCCGCTGCAAGGAGTATCGGTCGATCCGAACCAGCGGGCGCAGTGGTCGGCGGTGACGTGCACCTCCGCCGATCGACTCGCCGTCGATCAGTGCTTGTAGCAGGTATTCGGGCAGACCGAGGTCCTGAGCTAGCTCAGATGCCAGTTGCTGGGCGTCGTCGAGACCGATTGCGTTGATGTCGAGGACTGCCGCCATCTTGCCTCAGTCGCCCATAGTCGCCCGTCCTCGTCACCCCGTTGACACCCACTCCGCCATCTCAAGAGCACGCCCGCCTGCCGAGAGGTCGAGTTCTCCCATGAGACGCTTGCCGCGCAACATCTCCCGCAATCGGCTCTCGGTATCGAAACGGCACCGATATGCGACAGGCATGGGGCACCGCTCGCGATCTCTGGGGAAAGCCTGGCCGTGCGCCGACCGGCTGAGCGAATACCTAACCGGGCCACGACCTCCCGCTGGGCCAGCGCGTGATCGAGCAACGGCCTCCGCCAGACGTTCGGTAACCGCGGCACCCCAACATGCGACGGGCGTCGGTCACGCCCGCAGGCCACCCCTACTCGCCCCCAGACAACTGCCCGCAACACACACTCGGAGACCCGGACGGGAGTCCCCAAGAGAGCGGGCGAGCTGCTCGACTCCGATGTCGCCTTCGTGGGGGTTGGGGACGCGCACTTGGTGAGGCCCTTTGACCATGTATGCATGTCTGGTGCCGGCGTGCGGTCCGTCGAAGCCGAGACCCTTGAGCCGCTTGATGAACTTGCGACGCGAGATCGGAAGAAGCCGGCCACCCACAGTCAGGGCGCGGCGGCGCCGCTGGCAAGCTCCGGCAGGTCGTAGCCGCGGGCGACTCTGAGGTTGGCCCAGTCAGTCAGAGCTGAGCGCATCTCGTCTCGTGCCTCTTGTTCGCTGCGGCCGACGGTGATAGCGCCCGGGGCCACAACACAGTCAGCGAGAAACCCCGGAGGGGAGTCAATCCTCTCCACCACGGTATGCGTGAACGCCTCAGCCACCCACTCGTCGACGCGGGGACGGCCAACCCGGGGCTGCGGCTGTTCGGCGAGAACACCGCGGCGGCTGTCACGCCTCTTTGAGACGGAACCGCCTGCCGACGTGCGGTGCGTCTGGTGAATGTCACGGCCGTGTGCAGACACTTGCGATCACCTTGGAGCAGACCCGGATCGTGTTGCAGTTGCAACGGTATCACAGCGAGTCCCGCGCCCATGTTCGGCTGTCCCAGCGCGGACGGGCTGCGGGATCGTCCCCCTCACAGGCGCACAGGCAGCGTCCGGCATGGCCGTGCCTCATCAAGCCGAAGGCAAGCCAGAGGACGACTTCGCTCAAGAGACAAGTCAACCGCCGCCCATCGCTTCAACAAGCGGAAACCCAAGGTCAGCGCCCATGTGGAGAGAGTCGCCGATGACAGCGCCCTTCAATTCTGGGGAATCGCGCCTCGCGAATTGGGGAATCACCCGAAATCGGCACTAGAACACCCTCCATGGCCTCGCTAAACGTAACCCTGTGACAACTCACCATTTAGTTGGCACAGGGTTAGACCAATATTGGTCCACGGTTGGATGGCTGGTGCGCGGACGTGCGCTGCAATAGCACATCTGACCGTTTAGCAGTGTTATCGCGCCACTGAAGGCAGTCGAATAGCACATACGACCTGATATCGTGGTCATGTGGGTCGATACATCGACACCGAAGGGTGGATAGCCAGCACGACAGGCTACGGCGAAGGGCTTACCGCGCTTATGTGCCGCATCCCCTGGAGGGGTGGGATCCCAGCCTAGGTGTCGAAGACATGAACGCGGTTACCGCCGCGGACAGAGCACTCGTTGGGGCCATCTCCCTGCCTCAGACGGATCTAGGAGGTGCCATCGCGGACTGGATAGTGGCCCGTGACGAGAGCATCCGCTCGAGCGTCATGGAGGGGGTCGCAGCCACAGAGTCGGGACTCGCCTGGGCGCGCTACATGGACCAGGGTGGGTAGGCCCGCGTCCGACGAGAATGAGGCGCTCACGCTCGGCGCAGCGAAGCAGGTGACGGCCGCGGTGGATCTGGGCAAGGAGATGCATGCTGGCGGCAGCTGCACGCTGGGCGACATCCTCGACATCCACAGTCGCCTCTTCGCGGGGACGCGGGACCGAGTTATCGGAGGCGTCTTGCGCGACGAGCCGATATGGATCGGCCCAGAGGGTTGCTCAGTGGACGACGCATCGTTCGTGCCCCCTCCTGCCGAGCATGTGCCCGAACTCATGAATGACCTAGTCAACTATCTGAACACCAGCGACCATCCCGCCGTGCTGCGAGCGGCGATAGTCCATGCCCAGTTCGAGACAATCCATCCGTTCGGAGACGGCAACGGTAGGACCGGGCGGGCCCTGATTCACACCGTCTTGAACGCGGCTGGGCTGGCTCGCGGGGCAACCCCGATCAGCACGGCACTCAGTCGTGACCGCGACGACTACTACGACGCGCTCAATGCGACACGGGTCGTGTGCGGGCCCGATGAAGCGGCGGCTCGTAGCGCCGCCCTGCACTGGTGGCTGGTGACATTCAGCAACGCGTGCGAAGAGGCCCAGCGGCAAACAGCCTCAGTCGTGCGGACCGTCGAGGGCATGGCCACCAGGTGGCGGACGGCTGCTGTGTTCCGCAGCGGCAGCGCGGCGGCGGCACTCCTAGAGGCGCTCCCGTCGATGCCGGTGTTGGATGCTGCGATGGTGTCGGAACGCCTAGGAGACTGCTGAGTAATGCCGATTTCGGCCAACCCACAAGCCTCTGACCTGGGGTTTTATGATCACGAAACTAGCAATTTGTGACTTACTCAGCAGTCTCCTAGGTGGCTGGTGTTAAATGGCAATTTGCCACAATTCGCAAGTCGCTGACCTGGGGTTTTGTGACCGCAAAACCTCCATTTCGGGAGTTTGGCACCAGCCACCTAGGCGTCACTGGGAGGGCTGCTCGCGTGGCCCTCTCATCCCTCGATGCAGCGGGCATCGTGACCCCCACGGGCGGACGGCGCAATCGGAGGTACACCGTTCCCGAGATGGTCGGCATGCTGCGTCGCATGGCCCCCGACGGCGGGCTGCCTCGTCGCTGGGGGGGCAGAAACGAGGGCGCTGCAGGGGCAATCAGAGGCACTACCGGTGCCGCCTACATGCGGCTACAGCGGCCCGCGCTCCAAGAGGCACTGCTGGCTTCCCAAGGGGCACGCTGGACAGCATCGCTATCCGCCGATCAGTTGAGGCCCAACGAATCATACCGCGACACTTGGGAGCGAGGAACATCAAGGCATACCGTCGGCAGATCAACCGCCTGAGCGAGCACAAGGACTGACTGTGCGGTGGCGACGTCTGCCATGAGCCGTGCCAGCACTATGTCCTGCTCGACTTGCGGGTGTCCGCCCCGGGATCACTGCCCCATCAGCAGGCATCGCCGACGAACCAGGAAGCCGGGCCAACACAACGACAGGTGGATGGTCACCTATTTGCGCGCGCTCTAACCCTGATCGTTCACGAGTTTCGGCGTCAAGGGGGTGCGCGTCCGCGGAGATGCCCCTGCGGTGTGGGATGATGCGTGTTGCGGGACGGCGCAGGCCACGATCACCCGCAGCATGGCCGAAGCGGGGCTGGCACAGTCAGCGGCGGCTAGGACGTGTTCTACATCTGGACAGCCGGTGCCACCATGTGCGCCGGCAATACCCGGGAGCCGTCCGCCCCGGCGCAGCCGCTTACCGTAGGCACGGACGCGATGGGGGGAACTGTGGCGGCTCAACGCGCGCCGCGGGCGCTGCGCACGAACGTGAGGGGCACACCGCCGATCGTGCGGTCGCGGCAGTAGGCGTCGACAGCGACCTGGAACGCCTGGAAGCTGTGATGGATGACGCCGTAGGCAGCGGCGGCGCTGCGATATGCCACATAGTGGCGGTGCCCGAGATGGGCCATGAGGTCGTCGAGATACTCGGCGGGCGGGTGGGCTCCGAGGTGACGCCACCCCTCCTCAACCGGCGCCCACATCCCCTTGGTGATCGACACGATGCGGCGCTCGCGGCGAGCGGCAGCGAGGCTGCGCGACACGCGCGCTGAACGCACCCCTAGCAACTGACCGACGCGCTCGGTGCTCACGAAGGTCTCACCTGATGCGAGGAGGAACTCAGGCAGGTCTCGAGGCTTGATCTTCGCCTGCTCGGGCATCACAGACAGATTATCATAAGGGGGAGGATTGTCGCGCCGGACAGAACCACGGGTACTCCTGCCCCGATCGCGTGCTGGGCCAACGGATCCTTCATCCATGACCGCCGGCTGGCCTAGGGCCACGAGCCTCGCCGGGCATTGCGCAGGCTCACGTGTGCCCCGTGTTGTCTCAGTCTGCGCCGCGCATTCTGTCAAGGGGTTCGGTCGGGGGATCGCAGCCATGTGCGGGTGGTTCGATGGGCGAAGTCGACATGGCCGTGGCGGGTGCTGCGGATGAAGCCGGCTCGGATGAGCCGCGACCGGTAAGTGCTCACGTAGCTGGTGCTGCGACCGAGGCGTCTTGAGATGTCCGCGGTGGAGGTCTCGCCCTCGTCTTGGGCCATGGCCAGGGCGAACTGGCGGTCCACTCCCGACATCGACCGCCACATGGGCGCTAGCACCAGGTGGGGGAGCCGTCGCTCAGCCTCGGCAACGCCCGATGACACGTCTGCCATCTTCAGGTGCGGCAAGTCGGCGGATGCGGCCCGCCAGGAGTGGAAGCCGATGAGCTGCACCATGAAGGGGTATCCATTGCTGGCTCCGACGGCGCGGCGCAGCGCGTCGTCGCTGATGCGTCCCCCGTGCGCGGCGATCGGCTCAGCGAAGGCCTTCGTCGTGGCCGCCTCGGACAGGTCGGCGATCTCGTGGCGGGAGCAGCGCTGCAGGAAGGTGATGGCCGAGTCCTGTAGCACGGTGTCGTCGATGCTGGGAAGGCCCGCGGCCACGAACGCGATCGGCAGCTCCTCGCGCCTCGTGACGTGCTGCAGCGTTGTGGCGAAGTCGCGCAGTTCCGAGGGCTCGCCGCCCTGCAGCTCGTCGAGCGTGATCAGCAGCCCTCGATGCTCTGACGCGAGGCGAGCGCCGAGCTCGGTCAGAACAGGTCGCAGGCGGGAGACGGTCGCCCCGGGATCGACTGGGCCGGCTCGGGCGAGCTCGACGCCCACACCAAGTGCGCTGATTCCCGCCAGCCGCGGCCGCGCTCCTCGGCCGTCTCCGTCCCGCAGTGGTGGGAGCGCCGCTGCGACCAGCCTGTCGCACAGGTCTCCGTGGGCGGTCTCTGCGATTACCAGCCAGCCGCGCCTGAGGGCTTGGTGCTGGACAGCGTTGAGCGTCGCCGTCTTTCCCGCCCCGCGCACGCCGACGAGCAAGGAAGTGAAGTCCGGGTGACGCGCGCCGACGTCAAGAGCTTCTCCAAGCGCATCCAGGACCTCGGTGCGCCCTGCGAGCACGGGCGGCGAGACCCCGAACGAGGGTCTGAAGGGATTGCGATCCGCCATGTCGCCGCGGCCTAGGAGGCCCAGCCGCCGTCCGGGGACGGTCCCTGCCGCCTAAAAGGATTGCCGTTCGTCATGTCGTTCACCCTGACCCCGCTTGCTGCGTGTCAGTCTACGCCTCGTTCGCGAGCTTTGTATCTTTCGCGAGCTTTGTATCTTTGGCGGGCTGGCCTAGGTGGCTGGTGTTAAATGGCAATTTGCCACAATTCGCAAGTCGCTGACCTGGGGTTTTGTGACCGCAATACCCCCATTTCGGGAGTTTGGCACCAGCCACCTAGTGTCCCGAGCCGTTGATTCGCCGAGTATTCGGAACTGGTCACCGAATCGCCTCCCGCGGGAATGCGTGCGGTCTGTGTGCAGTTTTCCGTCTATATGACAGGTTTCTGCACACAGTTGGCGACACGACGACCTCGCGGCTGGCACAATGGCTGGAGGGGCCGCTGTGCGGCGCGACTTGGCCTCATACCTATACACCATGAACTGGCAACTCGGGACACTAGGAGACTGCTGAGTAATTCGGGGTTGGGGTGCTCGCGATCGTGTGGGGGGTGTGGGATGATTGGGGGCGTGCAGGGAACTGAGGGACCGGATCGGGAGTTGTTGGACGCGTTGGGCCTGTGCGGGGCTTTGGTGCGGGAGGGGTCGGTGCACCGGTTCTTGGCCGAGCACCGCTTGAGGCTGTTCCCCGATGAGTTGTTCGCGGATCTGTTCGGGTCGCGGGGCCGGCCGTCGGTGCCGGGTTCGGTGATCGCGGTGGTGATGGTGCTGCAGGCGCTGGAGGGGTGCTCTGACCGCGAGGCGCTGGAGCGGCTGCGCTGTGATGTGCGCTGGAAGGCCGCCGCGGGCCTCGGCATCGGCGATGAGGGCTTCGATCCCAGCGTGTTGACGCTGTGGCGCCAGAGGCTGCGGGCCAGTTCGTGTCCGGAGCGGATCTTCGACGCGGTGCGCGAGGCGGCCGCTGAGTGCGGGGCGCTGGCGAACAGGACGCGGCGGGCGCTGGACTCCACGGTGCTGTACGACGCGGTGACGACCCAGGACACCGTCACGATGGTCGGCGCGCAGATACGGCGTGTGCGCAGGCTGGCGCCCGCCGCGGCTGCGCTGGTGCTGGGACACGACTACGACAGCCGCGCCAGGCCGGTGTGCGACTGGGGCGACCCCGAGGAGCGGGCCTGGCTCATAGACGGGCTGGTCACCGACGCCTGTGCGGTGCTCGACGCGCTCGAGGGCTCAAAGCTCACCGACGAGCAGGGTCGGGCGGCGGCGCTGCTGGCGGTGGTGGCCGGCCAAGACGTCGAGGCCGACCCGACGTGCCGGGGCGCTGGCGCATAGCGCGCCGCGTCGCGCCGGGCCGGGTGATATCGACGGTGGACCCCGAGGCCCGCCACGCCCGCAAGACCCGCTCGCAGCGCCGAGACGGCTACAAGGCCCACATCTGCGCCGAGCCCGACACCGGGCTCATCACCGCCGCGCAGCTCACCGCAGCCGACGCATCCGACGCCCGAATCGGCCCCCGCCCCCTCGACAACGACCCCACCGCCCCCCACCACAACACCACCAACACCACCAACACCGACACAGCCGACACAGCCGACACCGCCGACACCGCCGACACCGACACAGCCGGCACAGCCGACACAGCCGACACCGACACAGCCGACACCGACGCCGACACAGCCACTTCCGACGCCGACACAGCCACTTCCGACGCCGACACAGCCACTTCCGACGCCGCCGACACAGCCACCGATGCCGACGCCGACACAGCCACTTCCGACGCCGACACAGCCGGCGCCGACATCGACGGCACCGCCGCCGACGCTGCCGCTGAGGGGTTCGTGGGGCTGGTGCTGGCCGACTCGGCCTACGCGTCGGGCGAGGCGCTCGACGCGTTCGCGGCCGCCGGCTACGACACCGCCGTCAAGCCCATCGACCCCAAGCCGCGCATCGCGGGGGGCTTCACCCGAGACGACTTCACCATCGACACCGACGCGCAGACCGTGACCTGCCCCGCCGGGCACACCAGAGCCGTCACCTCGGGCGCGGCCCGCTTCGGCGCGCTCTGCGGCGGCTGCCCACTGCGCGCCCGCTGCACCACCTCCGCCGCCGGGCGCAGCGTCACCGTCGACGCGTACCACCACCACCGCCGCCAGGCCAACAAGGCCCGCTGGGCGCAGCCCGCCACCCAAACCGCCTACCGCCGGCACCGCCCCATGGCCGAACGCTCAATCGCGTGGCTCACCCGCAACAAGGCCAGACGCGTCCCCTACCGAGGCGTCGCCGCCAACCACCTCTGGCTCACCACCAGAGCCACAGCCGTCAACCTCGTGCGCCTCACCAACCTCGGCATCACCCACAACAACGGCGCCTTCACCCTCTGAACAGCCCAACCAACGCCGCGCGTCCCGACCCGGCCAGCCCCAACCCCCCAGACCGGCCCGCTGACCCCAACCGGCCCGCTGACCCCGCCCCACCGCCGGCTGTCGCACCACTTGCTCAGCAGTCTCCTAGGTGGCTGGTGCCAAACTCCCGAAATGGGGGTCTTGCGATCACAAAACCCCAGGTCAGCGACTTGCGAATTGTGGCAAATTGCCATTTAACACCAGCCACCTAGGACCGCTGTCAGTGGATCCGTCAAGTTGTTCTGGTCGTTGTCGGCCTCACCGTCGGCGGGCTCGGCGGAAGTGTGGTCGGCTGACTCGTCGTCGCCGGGCACCGAGCGCTCCGAAGTGAGCGCCTGACCACGTCCAGGTGCTGCTGAGGTCAGCCCACCACAGATTGCCGCCCAGATGCAGCGGCCGGCCAGCGCGTCTGGATGTGACAGGCATGGCCACACCTCGTGGTTGCCGTCCACGACCAGAACAGGGGGCAAATCTAGGGTCTTCTCAGGTTTGAGGAGCCTGCGGGCGGGCGTTGCTGCGAGATGGAGGTGGCAGGCACAGCCCGCGAGGGGCCGAGTCCTCCAGTCTTGACCGGTCATGTATCAAAAAGGCTGGTATGATGCGCGTGTGGGAACCGTAGCCAAGCTCAGACCCAGCGAAGTGGCCGATTTCTTGCTTGAACGCGGCGACCGATTCGTCACTACCGAACAGGTCGCTGATCTGTTGGGGGTACGGCCCGAGCGGGTGTCGCGCGCTTTGGCGGTGCCCAGACGCGACAAGCGGATGCTGTGTGTCACCAAGGGCGGATGGGTGCCGGTGATGCAGGGAGACCTTTCGGGCACGCAGCCGCCGTTCGGGTACATCGACGAGATGATGGAGCATCTGGGGCATCCGTACTGTTTGGGCTACCGCAGCGCCGCCCATGTGTACCGGGCGTCGCATTTCGGGTGCCATGTGGTGCAGGTGATGACCACCGCCCGGCTGCGCGGCCGGTTCCTGGGGACCTGGCCGCTGGTGTTCGTGACACGCCCGGACCTGCACCGCGTACCGATCCTGACACGGCCCACTGGCGACAGCCGAGCCAAGGTCACGTCACCTGAGGCGACCGTGTTCGACCTCGTGGCCCGCCCCGACCTCGCTGGCGGGCCGTCGGACGCGATGACCCTCATCGGCGGGCTGTTGAGGGTGGGGCCTCTCGACGGGGCTCTGCTAGCCGAAGCAGCCGCTCTGTACCCGGCCGCGGTCGTGCGCAGGGCCGGGTTCCTGGTCGACTTCTTACAGAACGAGCTGTCCTGGGACATGGACGAGCCCCTGGATCTCGAACCCCTCAACGCCCACGTGGACGCTCTGCCCAAGCGGGTGGTGCGCCTGTCGGCGGGCCGCGACTGGCCCTGGCGTGTCGAGGACCCCCAAGACGAGCGCATCGACCGCCGGTGGGGAGTGCTCGTCGACGACGTGTTGGAGTACTACGTGTGATCCCGCTGCCAGAGATCCAAGCCAGGCGTGCGCAGCGACGCAGCTGGACGCTGGACGAAGTGGAGCAGGACATGCTGCTGGCTCGTCTGGTAGTGGAGATCGCAGGCGACAGCTACCTGGCAGGGGCGCTGGTGCTCAAAGGAGGCACATGTCTACACAAGCTCTGGCTGCCCGAGCCGTGGCGCTACAGCAAGGACCTCGACTACGAGCGCACCGAGGACGCCCCCATGGGTCCGGTCTTCGACAAGTTGCGAGCCGCCGGGCTGCGAGCAGGTTTCACGCAGAAACCCCGCACGAGCCCGGGGAAGCTGCTGTCGCATGTCGTCTACAGAGGCACGTTCTTTGACGGAGCGAAAATGAGCATCGGGATCGACGTGCCGACATCGCCGCCAGCGGCAGCTGCCCGTTCAACGCGACGCAAACTGACGGTTCAAGACAGCGCCTACACCGGCACCGCTGACGTGGTGGCCGTGGTGCCCGAGGAGATCATCGCGTCCAAAGCAGCCGCGATTTTCGGCCGTATGCAGCCACGCGACGCCAACGAGCCGAAACCCGATGTCAGCGTTCATATGGCGAAGGTTGTCGATGGCGGCACCGCTCAATTCTGGGGAATCGGGTCTCGCGATTTGGGGAATGCCCCAAGATCGGCGCTAGAACACACTCGATGACCTCCCGAAACGTAACTGTGTGACAACTCACCATTGAGATGGCACAGGGTTAGGCCAATCTTGATCCATAGTTAGCGAGAAAACAGCAGTTCAGAAGAGATTGAGAATGTCGGCGGGTTCCGAGAGCCCGAAGTCTGACTCTGGGTTTCTGAGTCAATCGCCGTGATGTGCCGAGGTGCCGTGCCTGCGGTCGATGGATCTGGTGGGCCGTTCTGTCCGCTGCCAGCGGACTCGCCATGGGGTGTGGGCGATCGGTAACCGTCAGCTGGCTCGCTGTCGGCGGGAGTGTGGTACTTGTCGATCAATGCGTAGAACTCTTCGATCTCTGCATGCATGTGAATCGGAGGTTTCTGTATCGCAAATGATAGAATACTCCCCATGTCGCTCAAGAGCGTGGCCGGGACACTCAGCGAGGAGGCGGCGGAGGCGGTCCTGATCCAAGAGCGCTGGCCAGAGGGTATTCGGTGCCCGCGTTGCGGCGTTGCGGACACGGCGCGACGCGCCGGTAGGGGCCGCTGCCGATGGCGATGCCGCAAGTGCCGCCACGATTTCAGTGTCACGACCAGCACGCGTCTGCACGCTTCCAAGGCGCCTCTAGCGACATGGGTCGACGCAGCGCTGGGCGCGCCTGTCTGCCAGGAGGGCGCAATGAGTGCGTCCACCCGCCGTAGAATCCTCCGCACGGTCGAGAGTACCGGACTGGGACCGGGCCCCGAGCGCCTCGCCGCGTTGGTCGCGGCTGAGCCGGTCCCGGTGCTGTCAGGGCCTCTCACCGGGCTCGCTGATGGCCACCGGCGAATGCTGGGGGCGCTGCGTGCCCGGCTCGCGGGGGCCACCGCAGCTCGAGTCGCCGCCGACTGCGGCCTGTCAGCGTCGCACACGAGGCGATGCCTGCGCCGTTTGCGTGACGCAGGGTTCGTGGAAAGCTCGCAGGAGACGGTCATGTGGGGCTACACGCCGCGCCGGGCGCGGCTTTGGTGGCTGGTGATGAGCGAACAAGTCCTCGATGCCCTGCCGCAGATCGGATGGCTCGCCCCAGCCGAGCCCGAGAGCCCTCCTGAGACGGTGCCGCCGGAGTTCTGGTACCTGTTCTGGTCCGGGGAATGCGCGTCCCGGCTGCGGCTGCCCCATGACGCGCTCCACATAGCCGACACGCTCATAGGCGGCCCCGACGAGCCAGCGCGCATCTGGGCTCTCAACAGGCTGCCGGTCTCGACGCTTCACCAACTCAGATCCATGCAAGGCTACGGCGCCGGCCGGCTCGCTGAGCGCCTCGACGCAGCCATCAAGCACCGGTCCTGTGGCTGACCTAGACGCCTACACCGACATGATCGGCCCAGACGCTCGGGCGGTCTGGCCCTTGCTTGCCAAAGCCGTCAAGAACATCCGCGGCGCGCTGGTCGGCGGGACAGCGCTGGCGATGTATCTGCGCCACCGGCCCTCCTATGACCTCGACTACATGACCTACAAGTCGTTCTCAGGCGAGCATCTCTACAGAAAGCTCTGCTCCACGGCTGCAACGGCCGTGGCCAACACCGCCGCCAAAGACCAGATGAACGCAGTCATTGACGGCGTCGCGGTCGACGTGTCTATGGCGCCATACCGCGGAGACAGCCCCGGCCATGTCAAGCAGCTCCACAAACCGATGATCGTTGACGGTCTGGCAGTGGCGTCCCTGCCGGACCTGCTCGCCACCAAACTCGACATCATCATGTACCGGCCGAAACTCCGCGACTACATCGACATCGCCGCCATAGACGCCTCGGGCCGTCTGCGCATCGAGGACGGGCTGTCGCTGCACATGCAGCGCTACGGCACCACCTTGCGCAGCCAAACTCTGGACCGCGTCATCGACCTGTTGGAGAAACCCGGGCAGCTGTCCACCGACAGAGTGTTCGGCCATCGCAGGCAAGAGACTCTCGATTACCTCGCGCAACGCGTCCCGCAACTGCGTTGTCACCTCCTGAACACCAGGCTGGGCATCACCGCGCCTCAGACGCAACCATCACCGCGCCGTGGAGGCGGAGTACCGGCCGCCAAACCCAAGATCAAGCCACAGATCGTGCGACAGCTCAAAGCCAGGCCCAAGGCGTCCTACGCGCAAATCGCCAAAATCTTGGGCACCAAGCCCGGCTACGTCGCACAAATCGCACGCGAAGCAGGGCTCACACGCAAGGCTTGACCTCCACCATGGGTCTCCACCAGCAAGCCAGCGCTACGCCAGCGGTCTCGGCATCACAAACAGAATCCAGGGCCCCGGCGGCGGCTACCGCTACCTGAGGGCTTGGCAGCCCGACACGGCCGAGCACCAGCACCCCGAAGCCGTCTACCCGTGCTCCAGAACATCGCCCACAGACGACCTTCCCGCCATGGCCCGACATTGCTAGACACATTCGCGGCTGCCGCCTCATTCGAGCAGACCTTCGCCAGATGTCACTCGATTTGCCGCATACCTCATGTCCGAAGGACGAAACGAAGGTGAGACCGCAGTCTTGGCCATAGCCGCCACAATGCCGGCGCAGGCGGTGCTCGATGACTCCGTGGCCCACAAGGTCGCGCAGAAGGCAGGACTCTCCTGCAAACGCACTCTCGCTCTGCTGTGCGATGCTGTCCGCGATGGCCTGCTGACGGGCGAACTCGTCAGCCACATAGCCGATGATCTCATCGAGACTGAGTACCGGCTCCCATGCGCCCGGCGAGTTCATCCCAATGGGCAATCGCAGAGGGCCTCCTTCCGACGAAGTGATCAGGCCTCGCGCATGCGATTGAGCGCTGTCATCGGGTAACACCCGTCGACGAGGAACCCATCGCGCCACCGTGATCCCCGTTTCTGAACCGCCGACTTGTATGTGGGGACCGGTCTGCGTGGCTTTGAGGTCGTAGAGTCCGGTAGGTCGTTGACCGGGTTGGCTCGTGAACCGCCTGCCGCACAACAGATGATTATCTCGATCGGGACGGTCTGGCCTCGGGTCGGGAGGTTGGCGGCGGGTTCACCCAGTCGACAGCGAACTGGGCAAAGCTGCTGTGCTGGATCTCTGCCACGGTGCCTCTCTTTCTTGCTGTTCCTGGCTGGCTTACGGCGATGGAATTACGTTGCTGTAGCGACCATACCCGCGGGGTACGACACTTGGCATGCGAGTCCCCAACATAGAACAGATGTTCGGTTTTGCACCGGTAGGGCGCCCCCTGTCATCCGTGGTGGAGCGGCCCGGCAAGATCCCAGGAGCCCTGAGACCGCTCTCACCGCCGCCTGCCGCCTGCCGCCTTGACGAAATGAAAACCCAGGTCAGCGCCCATATGGAGGGAGTCGCCGATTTCAGCCCCCTCCAATTCTGGGGAATCGCGGCGCGCGATTTGGGGAATGCCCCAAGACGGCCGCTAGAACACCCTCGATGACCTCGCCAAACGTAACCGGGTAACAACCCACCATTGCCATTGTGGTGCGTCAAGAGCGCCGTTGGCAGTCCACCCCGCGGCGTGGTAGATTGCTCGTACTGCCCCTGCCGCTTCGCCGGTAGGGTCGAGACCGTCCTTAGGGACGGTCTCTGTCTTCTTGGGGACGGCATTGATAACCAACCTCTACATCGACGGCTTCAACCTCTACTACCGCGCCCTGAAGGACACACCGTTCAGGTGGCTGGACCTGCGAAAGCTGGGCGAGACCCTCTTTCCTGAGGACTCGATACACAAAGTCTGCTACTTCACTGCCCGGCTGGACGCGCGCCCCGGCAATCCCAATCAACCCCGTCGTCAACTCATATACCTGAGAGCCCTAGCGACGCTGCCGGGCTTGCACGCCTACTACGGCATGTTCCGTTCCGGGGCCAAGCGGCGCCCGCTAGCCGAACCGATGCCGGGCTTGCCCTCCCATGTGCTGATCAGGGACTCCGAGGAGAAGGGATCGGACGTGAATCTCGCCACCCGTCTGCTGGTCGACGGGTTCAACGGAGACTACGAGCAGGCCGTCGTCGTCTCCAACGACGCGGACTTCGCAGGGGCAATGCGGTACGTGAGGGACGACCTGGAGCTTCGCGTTGTGCTGGTCACCCGGACCCCCGGAACGCCAGTCCCAGGGAACTTGCCGAACGGCGCTACCTACGTCAAGCGACTGTGGAAGAGCCATCTGAGACGAAGCCAGCTTCCCGACGCTCTGAGGGACGAGATCGGCACTATCACCAAACCTGCCGGATGGTGACACCTCCTCCGCCGTTCCCAAAGCCCCTTCATGCCCACCCCGAATGACGACCTGTCAGCGCCCGTCCGAGCAGCCGGCCAAAGCAGCGGTGTCATGATGGAACGAGCAGGCCGATGGTTGGGGTCTGTGAGGGCGCGGCGAAGCTGACGGATTTTCACCGTCAGCTTCGTGGTGTGGTTCTCAGCGGCCTTTAGGGCGGCGCTCTGGGCAGCGTGGGTGCGCGATGGTCCCTGTCGGGGCTGTCGTTGCCGGTAGCCGCATGCTGGGATGCTGGGCCTGTCGTCGGTGGATCTACTGCGTCTGTCTGGTCGTCGTCGCCGGCCCCGTCTGGTCACACACTACGGTCGGGGTAGACTTACAGGTCGTCACCCCCGCGAGGGGTGCTGAGATCGCTGCGTAACACAACGCAACATTCTCAGCAGCGGTGTGAGAGGTGCCGATCCGGTCAGATGATGCTGCGGCACGGCCCGCTGTGGCCGTCGCGCAGCACACACGGGGCTTTGGTCTCGCCGCGCGCGTTGACTTCGACTGTCCCGAAGCAGACCGCTATGTTCTCTGCTATGTTCTCTGCGTCGGGGAGTTCGGCCTGTTCGGGGAGGTTCTGCAGCTGTTGTGACGCGCCGGGGAGGGCGTCGAGGAGGTACTCTGTCGCGTTCTCGGGCGGGTTGTGCCCGGAGGCGTATCGGGGTGTCGCTGCTCGGAGACGGTTGACGGCTGCTGTCTTAGACACGGACTCGCAGCGTATGCGCAGGCTGTCGAGGAACTCTTCTGTTCGCAGGTGTTTGTGGGCGTCGTGCGGCAGGTTGTCGATCTCGGCCGTGAACGCGTCGACGGCTGCGGCGGCGAGGCTTTCGGCTCGGTCGATCACCCATCCGGCGGACAGTTTGAGGCGGGCGGCTGTGTCGACGAGGCTGTGGTTGGAATTGGAGCTGTAGACGGTGAATCGGCTGCCGTAGCGCATTGCCATTTCTCGTTCTCCGATGCCTGAGGAGGAGTACGACAGAGTCGAGTTGAGGTCATAGAGGGGGGCGAGTCTGACAGTGCTGGGCTCGAGTGTGAGGCTGTAGTTGCGGGCGTGGGCGTCGCGGTTGATGGTGACAAGCGCCCAAAGCAGCCCATCGGCGAAGCGGCGCAGGTCGGTGTCGGGGTCTGTGGAGTGGGTCTCGATGATGTCGGCAATGGCGGCCATGCCCGGCCCGCCGTCTTGTTCTCGGCGCATGTTGCCTGGGATGTTCAAGGCTTGACACATGTCCTCTTGATGGATGCGTTCCCAGCCCGAGGGGTCGGGGCGACGGTCGTAGCGCTCCACGATGACGACGGGGTGGTCGTCGAGTATCTCTACTGTGGTCTCGGCGGCGTGAAGGGCGATGCGTCTGGCGGCGGCCAGGCACAGGTGCTCGACGATGGCCACCGCCTTGGATGCGTTGTGGCTGGGTTTGAGGATGTGGGTTGTTGGCATCGACCCGTAGGGTTTCGCCCATCGGTCGTGCAGGCGGTGCAGCGCCAGTTTGTTGTGGGCGCCGCCGAGGCTGAAGTACGGCTCGATGTCGTCGTCAGTCCACCGCAGCGGGTTGAGCGCCATGGCGGCCACCTGGGACGCGATCTTGTCGTCTGTGAGAGGTTCCAGCCCGCCGGGGCGGGCGAAGAGCTCGTTGAGCCGCTCAGGCGGGCAGAACTGCACCGCCCCAGCGCAGTCATGGCCGATGGGAGTAGCCAAGAGCCCGAACACGTCGGCGGACGCGCCGGTGCGTCGGCCCCACTCTCGCAGCACTTCGTTCCTGTCTGGCAGAAGCGAGGCGAGCCAGCACATGGAGCGCTCATGGCTGTGTGATCCTTCCTGGAACGGCAGCGACAAAGACAGCGGCACCGCGGCGGGATCGGACGCGTATAGCTGGTCGTAGACGATGCTGAGGCGGCCCTTGCGGTCTCTGCGCAGCTGCGCCGCCTCGGTGCCGTGCATCAACACGACGATCTGAGCGGCCTTCATGACACCAAAGCAGGCTCGAGCCGTACCGACAGACCTAGCGCTCGGATCACTCGCATCAGCTTGTCCGCCTCAGCTCGGGGATGGCCCCGCTCGAGCTGGCCTAGCCAGCGCCTCGACACGCCGGCGCGCTGAGCGAGCCCGGCCTGGGTCAGGCCTGCTGCGAGTCGCAGCCGCCGCATCTCCATCCCGAGCTGTCCCATAGTGGACACCGGCCTGTAGAAGTTCGAGCCCATATCATCACCTCGCTGATGTCATGGTACGGTATCTATAGCCTAAAGGCACTGTACCGTAGCATAGTGGCCATGAGAGCGTTCCGTGCCATCACGGGACTGGATTCCGGCGACCCGGCATCGAACACGCATGATGCCCAGTGAGACAAATTCAACCACCCAGGTGGAGCGTCCTGATGCAATCAGCGAGCACTGAGACCGGGCCCGGGCCACCTATCACTGCAACGAGATGAAACCTTAGGTCAGCGCCCATATGAGAAGAGCCGCCGATGACAGCGCCCTTCCATTCTGGGGAATCGCTCCTCGCGAATTGGGGAATGTCCCGAAACCAGCGCTAGAACACCCTCGATGACCTCCCCAAACGTAACTGTATGGCTACTCACCATGACCAGTCCTTACAGAACAGCAGTGACCGACCATGTCTGAGCCGTACCGCCTCGAAGTGACCGACGGTATCGCCGAGTTGGAGCTGTGCAATCCGCCGGTGAACGCGTTCGGGGTGGGTGCCCAGTTCGCCCTGGCCGCCGAGATCAAGGCTCTCGGGCGGCGCGACGACGTGCGGGTCATCATCATCGCCGCGGTCGGCAAGGGCTTCTGCGCGGGCCTCGACATCAAGGAGGTCGCCTCCGATCCCGGCCTGATCGTCCCCGCCAACCGGGCCAACTACGACACCTTCGCGGCTATCCACCTCAACCCGAAGCCGGTGATCGCGGCGGTGCACGGCTACGTGCTGGGAGGTGGCATCGGCATCGCCGGCGCGGCTGATGTGGTGGTGGCTGCCGACGACGCCTACTTCGGCGTGCCCGAGATCGAGCGGGGCGGCATGGGCATGGGCGCCCACCTTCAGCGCATGTTCAGCGTCCAGAAGGTGCGCTACATGTACTTCACCGGCGACACCATCGACGCGGCCGAGGCCTACCGGCTCGGAGCGGTGGAGCGGGTGGTGCAACGGGCCGAGCTTCGGCCGACAGCCCTCGAGATCGCCGGCCGGATGGCCTCGAAGTCCCCCCAGATGATCGGCATCGCCAAGCGGTCCCTCAACGGGGTGGAGGACGGCAGCCTCGAGGACAAGTACCGATGGGAGCAGGGCTTCACCTTCGAGGCTTACCTGATGGGCGACTCCGCCGAGGCCCGCGAAGCCTTCGCGGAGGGGCGCGAAGCCGACTTCGGTCCCTAGTGCCCGCTCTCGTTCGCTGCGCTCAGGGGCCGCTCAGGCCACCCTCTGCCGAAATATGTAGAGAAACCCGTCATATAGGAGCAATACCCGTGCAGATTTGAGGCGAGCTTGACATAGGGCTACTCACGGACCGCTCAGACCCTGGCCGAGACCTGATCCGGCGGGCGGGGTAATCTCAGCGGCCAACTCGCAATGCCGCAGCGAAAGGACTCTGGCGATGGCCGATGACTACTACCGCGTGATGCTTCCGGAATCCGAGATGCCGACCCAGTGGTACAACGTGATTCCCGACCTGCCCGCTCCGCCGCCCCCGCCGCTGCATCCCGGCACCCTGGAGCCGGCCGGACCCGACGATCTGGCCCCGCTGTTCCCGATGGGCCTCATCCTGCAGGAGGTGTCCGGCGAGTCGTTCATCGACATCCCCGGAGGGGTGATCGACGTGCTGCTCCTGTGGCGGCCGAGCCCGCTGTTCAGGGCCCGCCGCCTGGAGCAGGCCCTAGACACTCCGGCCAAGATCTTCTACAAGTACGAGGGCGTCAGCCCGGCCGGCTCCCACAAGCCCAACACGGCCGTGGCCCAGGCCTTCTACAACCACTCCGAGGGCGTCACCAAGCTCACCACTGAGACCGGCGCGGGCCAGTGGGGCAGTGCTCTGGCCTTCGCCTGTGCCCAGTACGGCATGGAGTGCGAGGTGTGGCAGGTGGCCGCCTCCTACCGCCAGAAGCCCTACCGCAAGACGATGATGGAGGTGTGGGGGGCCACCGTGCATCCCAGCCCGTCGCCGGTCACCGAGTACGGCCGCAGCCTGCTGGCGCAGGACCCCGACCATCCCGGCTCGCTGGGCATCGCCATCTCCGAGGCGATATCGGTGGCGGCCGCCGACCCCGCGATCCGCTACTCGCTGGGCAGCGTGCTCAACCACGTGATCCTGCACCAGACCATCATCGGCGAGGAGGCCCTGCTCCAGCTCGCGATGGTGGGGGAGACCCCCGACCTGCTGGTGGGCTGCACCGGAGGCGGATCCAACTTCGGCGGCCTGTCCATGCCGTTCCTGCGCGAGAAGCTCGCCGGCAACATGTCGCCGGTGATCCTCTGCGTGGAGCCGGCCGCCTGCCCGTCGCTGACCCGGGGCGAGTACCGCTACGACTTCGGCGACACCGCCCGCACCACGCCGCTGCTGAAGATGCACACCCTGGGCCACGGGTTCATCCCCGAGCCCATCCACGCCGGGGGCCTGCGCTACCACGGCATGTCCCCGCTCATCTCCCACGTCCACGATCTGGGCCTCACCGAGGCGGTGGCCATCGGCCAGATGGAGTGCTTCGCGGCGGCGCTGCAGTTCGCCCGCACCGAGGGGATCGTGCCCGCGCCCGAGCCCACCCACGCCCTCGCCGCGGCCATCCGCGAGGCGCTGGCGTGCAAGGAGTCCGGGGAGTCCAAGACCATCCTCACCGCGCTGTGCGGCCACGGCCATCTCGACCTCGCCGCCTACGAGGACTACATCTCCGGCGCCATAACCGACCTAGACCTGTCGGCCGAGGCCCTGGCCCAATCCATACAAGCCGTCCCCGCCCTGCCCTGAAGGCCGAGCGGATGGAGGCGCTCGGAACCCGAGCCAGGTACCGGCATCGGCGCGTCCTCAGCGGGGGCGTTCAGAGACGCCGCTGGATCCTCGATTCCTCCACGCTGTAGATGAATGGTCCCGGCAGGCTGCACGCCGTGGTGATCGCGGCGAGATTGTCGAGGAACCATGCCGCCATCTCAGGAGCGCTGAGTCCCTGACGGGTTAGGCAGAAGCAACGGACGGCATAGGCCTCGACGACCCGGCGCTCACGGGCGTTCGTCCGCACGCTCTTGTCTTTCATGTAAGACGACCAGACCCTGCGTGCCGGCCATTCTCAACCATTCGACGTCATCGACGGTCTCGTCCAAGGGCATCCCGTAGTGCTCAGCGAGCGTCACCAGTCGAAGCCCGGCAGCGCGCAACAGGCGCGGCACCTAGATGCGGCCGAGGCTGCGATCCAAGAAGACTTCAGGCAGCCCTGCGGGATGCGACACGCACCAGATCCTCGAGCTGTTCGAGCGGCGCACCGAACTCGCCTCGAAGTTCAGCGAGCGAGTCCCCGGCCCAGAACCGGTCAAGGATGTCTGCGACTCGGGCGCCCCCGCGCTCGAGGATGGGATGGCCGAACGAGCGCAACGGATCGGCCACAACCTCGGCGTGCACGTAACTCGGCAGGCGGATGAGGGACGCGTACTGATCCGGTCCGTACTCGATGTTGACCAGGTACTGCCGCACTGCCTCGGTGAAGACGCGCTGTCCGTGACGAACCACCACCAGCTCGCGCAGGAGCGGCGCGGTCTCGGCGTCTGCGCTTCGCACCGCGTAGTCGAACAGGAGCTCCGCTCCATCCGTGTACAAGCGCCGCGAGGCGAGTGCGTGATCGATGCCGATCTGACGCTTCAACTCGTCGAGTGCCGGGCGGACCCGCTGCATCGACACTCCGCTCCTGCGAACGGCCGCCACCACGAAGGCCTCGGCGAGGCCGACGAACGGGATGGACGGCGCCCCGCTCGAGTCGGGCTCCAGCCAGGTGATCACCGGACCGCCGGACACTGTGGGCCGATCCCGGAAGCATCGGACATAGCCCTTCGCCCATGTTGACAGGGTTGACGGCGGAACCTCGAGGATGCGCGCTGCCTCAGCCATCGTGTAGAGGGGAACCTCGAACCGAGGGTCCTCCAACGCGCTCACACTTGTGCGTGTGCCCACCGCTGTGCCTCCGTCGCGATCTATGAGTGCCCTGCATCGGACGTAGGCGCCAACATAGTCGGTGGCCGACCGGCGGGGTCAGACCTGTCAGATCTGCTGGAGGGCCTTGGTCACGTCCACCACGGCCTCGCGGCCGTCGCCGAAGAGCATCAGCGAGTTGTCCGCCGCGAACAGGGGGTTGGGGATGCCGGCGAAGCCGGGGCTGAGGCTGCGCTTGATGACCACAACCACGTCGCTCTTGTCGACGTCGAGGATGGGCATGCCCGCGATCGGGCTGGACGGGTCGGTGCGAGCGACCGGGTTGACCACGTCGTTGGCGCCGATGACGATGGTGACATCGGTCTGCTCGAAGGTCGGGTTGATGTCGTCCATCTCCACTAGGCGCTCGTAGGAGACTTCCGCCTCGGCCAGCAGCACGTTCATGTGGCCCGGCATCCGGCCCGCCACCGGATGGATGCCGAACACCACTTCGGTGCCGCGGTCCTCCAAGCGCCGGGCCAGATCGCGCACCGCGTGCTGGGCCTGGGCCACGGCCAGCCCATAGCCGGGGACGATGGCGACCCGCTCGGCCGACTCGAGCAGCATGGCCACATCATCGGGGGACGTGGAGCGGACCTTGCCCGCATAGACGTCGTCGGCGCTGAGACCGCCCGAGTTGGAGGGCGCAGGACTGAATATCACCGCGGGCAGGGACCGGTTCATCGCCACGCACATGATCTGGGTGAGGATCAGGCCGCTGGCACCCACCAGCGAGCCCGCGATGATGAGCAGCGAATTGTCGAGCACGAAGCCGGCCGCCACGGCGGCCATTCCCGACAGAGAGTTCAGCAGCGCGATCACCACCGGCATGTCGGCCCCGCCGATGGGCGACACCACCAGGACTCCGAGCACAGCCCCGACCGCCACCAGCAGCCACAGCCACAGCGGGTTGCCCGCGTCGACGACCATCAGCGTCCCGAACACCGCCGCGGCCACCGCACCGGCCACGCTCACGACGCGCATTCCCGGGAATCCCGACCATCGCAGCGCCTCCTGCAGCTTGCCGAAGGCGATGAGGCTGCCCGTGAAGGTGACCGCACCGATCAGCGACGCCAGCGCGGCCGCGGCCGACAGCCGGGGAGTCTCGACCGCCAGATCGGCCGCCTCAAGGTACGACGCGGCCGCGACCAAGACCGATGCCCCGCCACCGAAGCCGTTGAACAGCGCCACCAGTTCGGGCATGGCCGTCATCTGCACCCGCACCGCCAGCAGCGCTCCCACTGCCGTTCCCAGCACCAGGCCGGCGACGATCCACTCGAAGCTCAAGATGGCGTTGTCGGTGAGGGTGACCACCACGGCGATGAGCATCCCGGTTGCGCCGAACTGGTTGCCCCTAACCGCGGTGCGGGGCCGGCTCAGCCGCTTGAGGCCCAGAATGAACAGAACCGCCGCGGCGAGGTAGCCGAGCGTCGTCCAGTCGTCCATCACGAGCCGCCGCCGCCACTGGCGGTGGCGCCTCCGGGCGCGGCCCTCCCAGCCGAAGGGCCCGAACTGCCCCCAGCCGCGGCCCTCCCAGCCGAAGGGCCCGAACTGCCCCCAGCCGCGGCCCTCCCAGCCGAAGGGCCCGAACTGCCCCCAGCCGCGGCCCTCCCAGCCGAAGGGCCCGAACTGCCCCCAGCCGCGGCCCTCCCAGCCGAAGGGCCCGAACTGCCCCCAGCCGCGGCCCTCCCAGCCGAAGGGCCCGAACTGCCCCCAGCCGCGGCCCTCCCAGCCGAAGGGCCCGAACTGCCCCCAGCCGCGGCCCTCCCAGCCGAAGGGCCCGAACTGCCCCCAGCCGCGGCCCTCCCAGCCGAAGGGCCCGAACTGCCCCCAGCCGACCTTTGGGCGCGGCGTTTGGGACCGAACATGTGCAGCATCCGATGAGTCACCAGGAATCCGCCCACCACATTAATCATCGCCATCGCGACCGCAATGAAGCCGAGCACCGTGGTGAAGGTGCGGTGGTCGGCTCCGGCCGCCAACAGCGCGCCCACGATGGTTATGCCCGAGATCGCGTTGGACCCCGACATCAAGGGTGTGTGCAGCGTGGGGGGAACCTTGGCTATCAACTCCATGCCGAGGAAGACAGCCAGAACGAACAGCGTGACCGCCACCAGCAGTTCCATGGCCCTAGCTCTCCGGGGTCGCTTCGTTCGCGTCGCCGGCCTCCGCCAGCGCGGCCGACACGCCCGGATGCACCACCGCACCGTCGCGGGCCACGAGCATGGCCGACAGAATCTCGTCGTCGCGGACCTCGATCTCGCCGTCGGGCGCGAGATGGCGCAGGAACTCCACGAGGTTCCGGGAGAACATCTGGCTGGCATGGCGGGCACACCGCGACACCAGGTCGGTGGGAGCGAGCACCGTTACGCCATCCCGGTCGACCTCGGTGTCCGACCGCGTGACGGCACAGTTGCCGCCCCGCTCGGAGGCCAGATCGACGACGATCGAACCCGGGGCCATGGCATCGACCATCTCGGCGGTGACGAGCAGCGGCGAAGCCCGGCCGGGGATGGCCGCAGTGGTGATCACCACATCCGAGGCGGCCACATGGGGCGCGAGCAGCTCCCGCTGCCGGGCCGCGACAGCATCGCTCTGAGCCTGGGCATAGCCGCCGGAGTCCTCGATGTCCGAGGACTCCGAGTCCGCCCCACAGAGGTCGAACTCCACCGCCCGAGCACCCATTGAGCGGATCTGTTCGACCGCGGCCGGCCGCACGTCGTATCCCTCGACCACCGCTCCCAGACGCCGTGAGGTGGCGATGGCCTGCAGCCCGGCCACGCCCGCGCCCAGCACCAAGACCCGCGCCGGGGCAAGCGTCCCGGCCGCAGTCATCATCAGCGGGAACATCTGCGGCAAGCGGCTCGCGGCCAGCAGCACCGCCTCGTAGCCGGCGATGGTGCCCATCGAGGACAGCACGTCCATGGTCTGGGCGCGGGTGATGCGGGGCACCAGGTCCATGGAGAACGCGCTGGTGCCCTCAGCGGCATGGCGCTGCGCCCTCTGCGGCATCCACAGAGGATCGAACACCCCGACGAACACCGGCGGCGATCCTGCCGCGCCATCCGGCGGCAGGTCGCGCACCGACACGACCAGGTCGGCGGTGCCGGTCCCGGCCACGTCTACGACGGAAGCACCGGCTGCACGGTAGGCGCCGTCGTCGATACCGGCCGCCGATCCAGCGCCCCGCTCGACCAGCACGTCGCATCCGTGCTGCACCATCGCCTCCACGCCGTCGGGGACGAGGGCCACGCGATTCTCCCTCGGCGCGGCTTCGCAAAGCAGTCCCAGGCGCACGGATACAGGAGGCTAGCGCCGACGGAGCCTCAACTCGTGCGTTCCGGGCGGCTTGGACCCGCGATCGGCGCCCGGTGGCGCCTCGCAGCGCGGCCCAGGACCGAGTCGGCACCGCCACGCCCCCACAGGGCGACTCCTGCTGCCGACTCCCCACGCCCGAGCACGCGGCCCGTGCCGGGCTAATCTCCGCTTGAGCATCAGCGACCGTGCGAGGTCCCCCGTGAACACCATCATCCACACTAGCCCCCTGCCCGACGTTGAGATCGCTGACCAGTCGATCACCGAATGCGTGTTCGCGTCGGCCGCGGACCACGCCGACGAGGTGGCCATCACCGACGGCGCGTCCTCGTCGTACACGTTCTCGGAGTTGCACGACGCGGTGCAGCGCCTCAGTGGCGGGCTCAGCTCCCGCAGGGTGGGCCCCGGCACCACCGTCGCCATCCTCGCCCCCAACGTCCCCGAGTACGCCATCGTCTTCCACGCCATAGCACTGGCCGGCGGCACCGTAACGACGATCAACCCCACCTACAGCGCCGAGGAGGTCCGCTTCCAGCTCACCGACGCCTCGGCGTCATGGCTGGTGACGATCCCGATGTTCCTGGAAACGGCACGAGCCGCGGCGGCGGGCACCGCCATGGAGGAGATCGTGGTAATGGGACAGGCCGAGGGGGCCACCCCGCTCGGCTCGCTCTTCGACGACCGGATCGACCAGGTGCCGGTCGACTACGCCGAGCACGTGGTGGTGCTGCCCTACTCCTCGGGCACGACAGGGCTGCCCAAGGGCGTGATGCTCACCCACCGCAACCTGGTCGCCAACATCGCCCAGATGGAACACACCTTCATGCCCGCCGACGGGGAGGTGGCCCTGGCCGTGCTGCCGTTCTTCCACATCTACGGGATGCAGGTGCTGATGAACATGCTGCTCGCCTTCGGGGTGCGGGTGGTGACCATGCCCCGCTTCGACATGATGAGAGCCCTGGAGCTGGTGCAGGAACAGCGGATCACCCGGTTCTTCGCGGTGCCGCCCATGGTGCTGGGGCTGGCCAAACATCCGGCAGTGGACGACTTCGACCTGTCGTCGATCAAGCAGATCTTCTCGGGAGCGGCCCCGCTGGGGGCGGACCTGGCCGCCGCGGCGGCGGCCCGGGTGGGCTGCGAGGTCGTTCAGGGCTACGGGATGACAGAGCTGAGCCCGGTGAGCCACTGCACGCCGGAGGGACAGTTCCGGCCGGGAACCAGCGGCGTGACCATCTCCAACACCGAGATCCGTATCGTCGACCCCGAATCCGGAGCGGACTTGGGTGTGGGCGGCCGCGGCGAGCTGCTGGTGCGAGGACCGCAGGTGATGAAGGGCTACCTCAACAACCCCGACGCCACGGCGGAGACCCTCGACTCCGACGGCTGGCTGCACACCGGCGATGTGGCCATCATCGACGCCGAGGACCACGTGTCGATCGTCGACCGCATCAAGGAGCTGATCAAGTACAAGGCCTTCCAGGTGCCCCCCGCGGAGCTGGAGGCGGTGCTGGTCACCCATCCGGCGGTGGCCGACGCGGCCGTGATCGGCATTCCCGACGAGGAGGCGGGAGAGCTTCCCAAGGCCTTCATAACGCTGGTGCCCGGCACCGACGCGCCGACCCTGGCCGACCTCCAGGAGCATGTGGCCGAGCATTTAGCCAGCTACAAGCAGGTGCGAGCCTTCGAGGTGCTGGAGGCCATCCCCAAGAGCGCTGCCGGCAAGATCCTGCGCCGCGAGCTGCGCGACCGCTGAGCACAGCCCACCTCCAGCGTCGAGAACGCGCCGCTCCTGTTTGCAGGCGGGCGGCATCGGATGTCTAGTGTCTAGAGTGCAGTAGACCGTTCGACACCCGGTCAACCCGGCTGGCGGACTCCGCCACCGAGACAGACTCCCACGACAAGAAAGAAGGGCCAACCGATGCCAACACCGCAGGCGGCGATTCTCACCGATTTGGAGAAGTACCAGTGGTACACGCACATGAGCCGTGTCGACGGCGCCGACCTCGACGTGATCCGTCAGGCGCTGAGCGACTGCCGCGCCGACGCGGCCGCGCAGGGCGTGAACCTCGGCATCCTGCTGGGCCCGACGCTGGCCGCGGATCTCGGCATCGAGACCGGCGACGACTTCCAGCCCTACCCGGGCTACGAGTCCCCCGACGGCTCCCGGGTGGCCAAGGGCACCCAGGAGGAGCTGCTCATCTGGGTCCACCACGCTGAGAAGGACCTCTGCTGGGAGGTCCAGCACACGTTTCGGCGCGCCGTGGCCGGCCACATGGCAGTGGCCCGCGAGACGCCGACGTTCATCTACAAGAACAGCCTCGACCTCACCGGCCACATCGACGGCACCGGCAACCCCGATCCCGAGGACGAGCCGAGCCGCGCCGTCATCGACGGCGGCGGCCCCGGCGAGGGCGGCGTGTTCTGCATCGCCCAGCGCTGGGTCCACGACCTGGACTACTGGGCCACGCTGTCGCTGGAGAAGGAGGAGAACACGTTCGGGCGCACCAAGGCCGACTCGGTCAAGCTCGACGCGCAGGTGCCGAGGTCGCACCTCTCGCATGTTGAGCTGCGCGAGGGCGCGACCGCCGACGAGTCCACCCCGAAGCGGGGGGAGATGGTGCGGCGCTCCACCCCGTACGCCTTCCACGACGGCACGGTCGGCCTGTACTTCATGGGCTTCTGCAAGACCCAGGCCCCGATGCGGGAGCGCATGGAGGCGATGTACGGCATCAACGGCCAGGAACCCGACTTCATCACCGACTACTCGACCCCGGCGTCGGGCTCGTTCTACTTCGCTCCGTCGGTGGAGGCACTCGACGCGGCCTTGGCCTAAGCATCCGAGCGCCCCTACCGAACGGGGCTGCGCACCGGGTGTCGGTCCGTATAGCGCCTCGCCCGGGTTGCCTATTGCGTGATGACATCGCGATTCGTCTTCGGCGTGGACCTCGACGGCGTCGTCGCCGACTACACGGCGGGTTTCGCGAAGTTCATCGCCGAGTTGCGGGACATCGACCCAGCCTCGCTTCCCGAGGAGCGGTCCTACGACTTCCGCGAGTGGGGCCTGGGTCCGGGCGAGTTCGAGCAACATCACGCCACGGCCGTCAGCGAGCACCGGATCCTGGCGAAGCTGCCCGCCATCGAGGGTGCGGCCGAAGCCTTGTGGCGGTTGTCGGACGCGGGGGTGTGGATCCGGGTGATCACGCATCGGCTCTACGTCAACTGGGGCCATGCCGAGGCGGTGGCCGACACCGTGATGTGGCTGGACTCCGAGCGCATCCCGTATCGGGACATCTGCTTCCTGGGCCACAAGCCAGAGGTGGAGGCGAACTGCTACGTGGACGACGCTCCCCACAACATCGCGGCGCTGCGAGCCAGCGGCAATGACGTCATCGTGTTCGACCAGCCCTACAACCGCGACGCGGATGAGCCCAGGGCCCGCACCTGGCAACAGGTGGAGCAGTTGGTGATGGAGCGATTCACGGCGTGGAGAGGCGACGCGGGCGTGCAGACGCAGCTTCCGGGAATGGACCCGGGTACCGACCGGCTGGCCATGCGACGGTCGACAGGAGCGGCCCGCCTGCTCGACACCGACGATTGAGCGCGATCAACGGCTCAGGATCTCGAATGGTGAGGCGTCTCGGGGCACGTCGCGGACATCGACAGGCATACCGCCGTGCCGGGCTGACAGCGCGGCGGCAGCCGCGATAGTCAGAGCAGAGGAGGCAACGGCCAGGTCCGGCCACGGCGGCGCCTCACCGTTGCCGACGCGGGCCAGCCACTCGATCTGGGCCACGAAGCCGAGCGCGACCAGAGGGTGCGCCGAGTCTGCGGCCGGACCGACCGGGGCGCCGTCGACCTCTGCGATGGGCACGGGCCACACATCCACCCGAGCCACATGAGCCGAGTCGGCTGCCTCGACGGCTGCTTCGGCCACCTCAGCGCCCCAACGCAGCTCCGCTCGGGCCCTGCGGCCATCGGTTGCCTGGAGAACTACGTCCGCGGCACGGTCGAGCCCGTCCACGACCTCGCCTCGCGGCACGGCCACGTACTCCACCGCCGCGCCCATCGCCGCCATCACGACGGGCCAGAATCCAGCCGCCGGGTCGACGGTCACGCCACCACCGAAGGCGCGACCCCCGTCCGGGCCGCGAGCCGGGTCGGGCACGGCCAGCCTCAACTCCAGATGGTGCGGGTCCATGACCTCTACGGCTTCCAGCATCCGGCGCACACCCGGCGAATGCAGCAGGTTCACCGCGGCTATGACCGGCCGGTGCGCGAGCGCGGAGGCGAGCTCTGCGATGCCGTCGAGAGTGGTGGCCGCGGGCGACTCGACCAGCACTGCCCGCAACTGGCGGGACGAGGCCAGCTCAGCCAGCACCGCGGCGCGGTAGGCCGGGGGATTGGCGATCACGGCCACGTCGCAGGCGTGGGACAGCTCGGCCAGCGTCAGCACCGGGCAGTCCAGCGCGCCGGCCAGAACCGCGGCCCGCGGCGAGACGAACGACAGGGCGCTCACTCCCGCCAGCTCCACACCCCTGGCTGCTCGAACAGCCTCGCCGTGGAGGGTGGCGGCGCGGCCCGCGCCCACGATGCCCACTGAAGTCACCGGTGAATGGTCCCACAGCCGCGTGCCGAAGGATGCACTGCCCAGAGGCCGAGCGGATATGCAGCAGTATCAAGAGGATTCTGCGTGACGCGGAGCGAGGCCCCGCGGCCGGAGCGGCCCGTGAGCGAAGCCAACAAGAGCGGGAAACACGACGCCTCACGGCGACGCGGCGACAGACCCAATCCGCGTGGCCCCTAGGCCAAACTCCCGAAATGGGGGTTTGGCGGTCACAAAACCCCAGGTCAGCGACTTGCGAATTGTGGCAAATTGCCATTTAGCACCAGCCACCTAGGCGGCATGCGTTGCGAGGACTCCGAGCCGTTAGTGTCTCGCCGTGCCCGATGCCGGCCAGCGCGACGACGAAGCCGCAGACGACCGTGGAGAGTCCACCGAGAGCGTTCATCCGCTGCTGGAGATCCAACAGATCGACACCGAGACGGATCAGCTCCAGCACCGGCGGGCGACGCTCCCTCTGCGCCGAGAGCTGGACGCGGCCCGTGCCCAGCAGATCGAGCTACAGCGGCAGATCGACACGGTGGGCCTGCAGCGCATCGAGGTGCTCACCCGCCAGAAGCGCCTCGAGGACGAGGCCGCGATCATCCAAGCCAAGGCCGACGTGGACGACAACCGTCTCTATTCCGGTGAGATCACCGCCATCAGAGACCTTCAGGCCCTACAGGACGAGATCGCCGGGCTGCGATCGCGCCAAGGGACGCTGGAGGAACGGGCCATCGAGGCGCTCATGGAAGCGGAGGAGTTGAGCGGGCAGGCCGAATCGCTGGAGGAACAGCGAGTCGTTGGCGGTGAACGGGTGACGGTGCTGGAAGCCGAGCTGGCATCGGTGGAATCGGAGATCGCCGAGCAGCTCGTCGGGCTCTCGGCGACTAGGACCGAGGTCGCGGCCCGCGCCGAGGCGCCCGCGGTGGCCAAGTATGAGCGCCTGCGCGAGACGTTCGGGCCGAGCACGGCCGTGGCCTTCGATCCGTCATCCGGCTGCAGATGCCCCCAGCAGATGCCCGCGGTCGAGGTGTCCCGCATTAAGCGCTGCGCCGAGGGGGAGGTGCAGGACTGCGCGGAGTGCGGGCGGCTCGTGCTGCGCTGAGAGCGAGCGCATATGGCTGCAAGCATGTCGCTGTGCGGTGTTGCATTTCCCGCTCTTGTTCGCTGCGCTCACGGGCCGCTCGGGCCACGGCCTCGCTCAGCGCCCTGCGAAGACGACTGGTGGTCGGCGCCTATTCGCTCGGCCTCTAGGAGACTGCTGAGTAATGCCGATTTTCGGCTAACCCACAAGCCTCTGACCTGGGGTTTTATGATCACGAAACTAGCAATTTGTGACTTACTCAGCAGTCTCCTAGGTGGCTGGTGTTAAATGGCAATTTGCCACAATTCGCAAGTCGCTGACCTGGGGTTTTGTGACCGCAAAACCCCCATTTCGGGAGTTTGGCACCAGCCACCTAGGGTGGAGCACCGTCCCCGCCGGAGCTTCGGGCCGCGGACCTGACGCCCATGTTCTTCTGGTTCGCGGCTTGCGGGGTGGTGGCCGTGGCGCTGGTGTTCGGCAGCAGCGGCGTCGACTACCGGGTTGTGGCGTTGGGCTCGGTCCTGCCTTTGGCTGAGAACCTGACCGGCTCCGGCTGGGTGCTGCACACTCTGGCTGGCAGCGTCGTGCTGCTCGCCGGAGTGATGGCCCTCACTGCGGGCAGGGGCCGGCGGTTGCGGCGGCGACGCTGGATCGGGCTGCCTATCGGAACCCTGGTGTTCCTGGTGGCCAGCGGGGCGTGGTCGCGCACAGCTCTGTTCTGGTGGCCGGTCGGGGGCAGCGGGGGAGTGGGCGAGGGAGTTCCCCCAGAATTCGACCGGCCAATGACTGTGTTGATCTCCTTCGAACTCGTCGGGCTCGCGGCACTGCTCTGGATCGCCCACCGGTTCGGCCTGTCAGACCCCCAGCGCCGCCGAGTATTCCTGACCACCGGCCGCCTAACCCGCCCGACCGCCTGACCGCCCAACCGCCCAACCGCCTGACCGCCCGACCGCCCAAATTGATGACGGAACCGCCCTCAGAGGCCCATTAGCCGCACCAATTTCGGAATGGGCGTGGTGGCGGGGAGTCGGCCTGTAGGCGGGATTCTGTCCGGGAGCCCGTTGCCGGGGTCTCCTTGGATGACCATCCATCTTTGCGATCTACCCGGGAGTGTCTGCGGACGGGCCGCCCTCTCCCTGCTCGATCTTGCTCCGGGTGGGGTTTGCCTAGCCGCTCCGGTCGCCCGGAGCGCTGGTGCGCTCTTACCGCACCGTTTCACCCTTGCCGACCCGAAGGCCGGCGGTCTGTTCTCTGTGGCACTCTCCTGCGAGTCGCCTCGACTGGCCGCTAGCCAGCACCCTGCCCTGCGGAGTCCCGACCTTCCTCGATCCGCCTGAACGGACCGCGGCCATCCAGCCAGCTCCCCGCCACCGCTATCAGGCTAGAGGCCGAGCGGGCAGGCCCCAAGTTGGTGAGGGCTCCGCTAGGCACTGAGCGAGGCCGTGGCTCGAACGGCCCGTGAGCGCAACGAACAAGAGCGGGAAACGAAACGCTTCACTGTGAGACGCTCACCTGTCCTCGTGGCCCATTAGTTAGGGGAATTATAACCATTATGGTGACAAACCGCAGGTCAGCGCCCATATCCCGTGTCACACCCCCTCACTATTGTAGGGGCATGAACAACACAACGCAGAAGGCGAGGAAGCGGGCTCCGGGCAAGCACTGGTGCAAGGGCCTGACGCTGGTGGAGCTGATCCGCAAGTTCCCCGACGACAAGACCGCCGAGGCATGGATCGCGTCGATCCGCTGGCCCGAAGGTCCCCGCTGCCCGCACTGCGACCACGACAACATGTTGATGAGGACGGCGACGTCGGGCCCCCGGCATCGCGAACCGCTATACGTAGGTGTCGTCCAGGGCCCGGTAGAGCTGACCGACGAGCCCGGTCAGCGCAGCAACTTGTCCCCTGAGATCGTCAATGTCGGCCTGTAGGGAAGTGTCTGTCACCCGCACTCCGTGAGCATGAGCAGGCCGTGCCACCACCACGCCTGAAACGGCAGCGAACAGTAGGCGACGGCCTTGACAGTGCGCAACTCGATGTAGTGGGCCCATCGCATCGACACGGTGATGCACACGACAGCGACGGTGAAACTCCAGGGGGTGTTCCACCACAGGTCGTGGCTGCTGAGGGTGCCATACAGCGTCGGGAACATCTCGCCGGGATGTTCGCAGGCCAGCCCTTTGAACAGGCTGCCGAATCCGACGGTGGCGGTGGCGACGGTGGCGGCAGCCCACACGCCAGCTCCGATGACGGCGGCTTTGATCCGCCCCTGGGCATGCAGCAGCGCCCGCCACCGACACACTTCGGAACGGGCTGCCGACCACGCCGTCGAGACTCTCACCAGTTGCACCTCGTGGTGGCCCACGTGTAGGGGTTGTTGGTGGGGTGTCGGTGACCTTCGAGGTCCCAGCTCGTGCCGATCTGGTGCGCGACCACGCGACTCGATGCCGCGGCGGCAGCGTGGCAGAGGAACTGGTCCTCCACGGCCGCCCAGGAGCGGACGTGGACGCCGTGGGGGCCGCCGCTGCGGATGCAGTTCTTGACGGCGTTCCAGGCCGCCCACGCCAGCGTTCCCGTCCAAGATCCGAGGTACAGGTACCGTCGGGTCACCTGCACGTGGATACGCGTGTAGCCGACGCCGTGGCCGCGGCGAGCCTCACCAAACGTCCAGTCATCACAAGACCTCCCAATCCTTGGTCGTGTTCGAAACCCGAGCGAGGCAAACCATACTGACCTCAAGGACGAGTGGCGCTACCTCCAGGAATCCGACCCCGACGGCTGCTAGCCGGATTGTCACTCACGTCTATAATTCCCTTAGTTAGCCTGAAGCCCGACGCGACGGCAACACGCCACCGCGCCGGCGCGCGGCTCGGAGGGAAGTCATGACTGGTACGCCATGAACGGGCTCGACAAGTACGGCGGTTGGCCCGGCGTGCTCGCCACTCTCGCGGCCGCACGAGACATCGGATCGGGCGAGGCCCGGGCCGCGCTCGGAGCGATCCTCGCCGGCGAGGCGACCGACGCCCAGGTCGCCGCGTTCATCGTGGCTCTGCGGCTCAAGGGACCCGCAGTCGGCGAGCTGCTGGGGCTGGTGGGAGCCATGCGGGACGCGGCCACGCCCCTGGACATCCCCGCCGACGCCATCGACATCGTGGGCACCGGCGGCACCGCCGGCCGCAAGGCCCACGCACTCAACATTTCGACCATGGCCTGCTTCGTGGCCGCCGGTGCGGGCGCAACCGTCTGCAAGCACGGAAGCGTGAAGGCCTCGTCCACGTCGGGCAGCTTCGACCTGCTCGACGCCATCGGCGTGCCGATCACGTCCACGCCGCAGGAAGTGGCGCACATGGTGCGTTCCGTAGGGCTGGGATTCGCCTTCGCCAAGACCTTCCATCCCGCCATGCGCCATGTGGCCGGCGTGCGCTCCCAGGTGGGGATATCCACGGTCTTCAACCTGCTCGGACCCCTGTCTCATCCGGGCCATGTGCAACGCCAGGTCCTAGGCGTGCTCGAGCGGTCGCTGGCCCCCACCATGGCCGCGGTGCTACAGGCCACCGGCTCGGTGCGGTCGCTGGTGGTGCACGGCGACGGCCGATTCGACGAGCTCACCACCACCGGACCGAACCTGGTGGTCGACCTCAACGAGGGCAAGGCGACCGAGTACCAGGTGGAGGCCACCGCCGTGGGGCTGGCCGCGGCGACACCCGATGAACTCCGGGGCGGCGACCCGGTGGCCAACGCCCGGATCCTCGCCGGGGTGCTGGCGGGCGAGCCCGGGCCCAAGCGCGACGTAGTGGTCCTCAACGCAGCCGCGGGGCTGGTGGTGGCGGGGATCGCCGACGACCTCGCCGACGGCGTAGAAGCCGCCGCGGCCGCCATCGACGACGGGCGGGCCGCTCAGAAGTTCGACGAGGTGACTGCGCCGTCAGCCGGGTCATCGCAGAAGTGAGCGCAATCAGTCAGACACCCCCCTCGCGGTGCAGCCTGGTGATACCGCTCTTGTTCGCTGCGCTCACGAGCCGCTCGGGCCACCGCCTCGCTCAGCGCCCAGCGAGAGTCTCGCGAGCCAGGGCCTTCTCGCTCGGCCTCTGAGACCGTGAGCCTCGACGTCGCCGCGCTGGCTGCCATCGGCCGGCAGGCCGGCCTGTGCGCCGTCGGCTTCTGCCGGGCCGAGCCCTTCGCCCAAACCGCCCAGGCCCTCCACGACCGGAAACAGGCCGGGCTGCACGGCGGGATGCAGTTCACCTACCGCAACCCGGATCGCTCCACCGATCCGGCCCGTCTGGTGCCCGGCGCGGCCGCGCTGGTCGTCGGCGCGCTCGAGTTCAGCGCCGAGACCTGCGATCGGCCCGATGACGGCAGCCCCTACGCGCGGGTGGCCGCCTACGCGCAAGCCGACTACTACACCCCTCTCAGAATCGCCCTCGAGACCATCGCAGAAGCACTCAGGGCGGAAGGCCATCGAGCTGTGGTGTCCGCCGACGAGAACGGCCTCGTCGACCGGGCCGCCGCCCATCGGGCCGCCATCGGCTGGTGGGGCAAGAACTCCAACATCCTCTTGCCCGGCGTCGGCAGCCTGGTCGTGCTCGGAGCAGTGGTGACCGACGCGGCCATCGTCCCCGCCGATCCCGATCCGGGCGTCGCCGACGGCTGCGGATCGTGCCGGCAGTGCCTGGACGGCTGCCCGACGGGGGCCATCGTGGCTCCAGGCGCGGTGGACGCCCGCCGCTGTCTGGCCTGGCTGGTGCAAGCCGACGGCATGTTCGACCCCGACTACCGCGTCGCGCTCGGGGACCGGATCTACGGCTGCGACGACTGCTCGGAAGTGTGCCCCCCGAACCGGGTTAGGGTCCGGCTCAGAACCCGTCCCACCGAGCCGCAAGACCATCGGACCGAGCCGCAGGATCGCCCGACCGAGCCCCAAGATCGCCAGGCCGCGCCGCAGGGCCATCGGACCCCGCCGCAGGATCGCCAGGCGTGGGTGTCGGTGCTGGACCTGCTTGACGCCTCCGACACAGAACTCATGGCCGCTTTCGGGCGCTGGTACATACCCAGGCGCCAGCCCCGCTACCTGCGCCGCAATGCCCTGGTGGTGCTGGCCAACACCGGCGAGCCCTCCCAGCCGCGGGTGCGCGCCGCGGTCGACCGCGCCCTTTGCGACGCCGATCCGCTCATACGCGCTCATGCGGTGTGGTGCGCCCGCCGCCTCGGCCTCGGCTTGCAGGCCCTGCGCGACCCCGACGATCCCCTCGTGAGGGCCGAGCTCCAGAGGACGGTTCCGCTGCGATGCCCGGCGTGACCCCGCTTGCACCAGCATGATCGCCTGCGCACCCAGGACCGGACGGTGGCACGGAACGTGACGCGTCATCTGCTCGTCACCAACGACTTCCCACCCAAGGTGGGAGGCATCCAGAACTACCTGTGGGAGCTGTGGCGGCGGCTGCCGCCCGACGAGGTCGTGGTCCACACCACCCCGTTTGAGGGCGCGGCCGCCTTCGACGCGACGCAGCCGTTCACCGTGATCCGCTCCCGTGAGCCGTGGCTCCTGCCGGGTCCGCACTTGGCCCGCAGAGTGAACCGCCTGGCCGAGCGCCACGACGTCGATCTCGTGGTGATCGATCCCGCGCTGCCGGCTGGGCTCATCGGAGGACGACTGGACCGCCCCTACGCGGTGGTCGTGCATGGAGCCGAAGTGGCCATCCCCGGCCGGCTTCCCGGCACGCGGCGGCTGCTGCGAGGAGTTCTCGATGGGGCTGCAGGAGTGATCGCGGCGGGCGGCTACCCCGCCATCGAGTGCGAACGAGCCCTGGGCCGGCCGCTGTCCGCATTCGTGATCCCCCCGGGCGTGGACGTAGATCGGTTCCGACCCCCGACCACCGAGGAACGGGACCAGGCCTGCCAGCGTCTGGGGCTGCAGCCCGACGTCCCGACCGTCGTGAGCGTGTCGCGGCTGGTGCCGCGCAAAGGAATGGACACACTGGTGAGGGCAGCCGGCCTGCTGGCCGCCACCGGCCGCGATCTTCAGGTGGCCATCGCCGGAGCGGGCCGGGATCGGCGCCGCCTCTCCCGCCTGGCCGCCAGGGTCGGAGCCCCGGTCCAGCTCCTGGGGCGCCTCCGTGGCGACGAGGTGGTCGCCCTCTACGGATGCGCGGACATGTTCGCGATGTTGTGCCGCACCCGCTGGTGGGGCTTGGAACAGGAAGGCTTCGGGATCGTGTTCCTCGAGGCGGCCGCGGCCGGGGTACCGCAGGTCGCCGGGCGCAGCGGCGGTGCCCACGAAGCTGTCGCCGACGGCGAGACCGGGATGGTGCTCGATGCGGCCACTGCGCCAGCCGCGGCGAAGGCCATCGGCACCCTGCTCGACGATGGCAAGCTCCGTCGGCGCATGGGCGCCGCGGCCCGTCTGCGGGCTGAGACCAGATTCTCCTACGACGGGTTGGCTCGCCGGCTCCGCACGGCCATCGGTGATATGGCCCGCCAATCCTCCGGGTGAGAGGCCGAGCGCCGTCACGCCGCACTTCACCGGGGCTTTGCGAGGCGCTGAGCGAGGCCGTGGCCCGAGCGGCCCGCGAGCGCAGCGAACAAGAGCGGGAAACACGCTGCTGAATCGTGAGGGGATGGCCTATCCGTGGGGTTCCGAGGTGCCCGAGCGCCGTCACGCCGCAACCGAGGGCAACATTGTTAGTGTCAGGCGAGGCGGCACCTGACGGTGCCGCGGTCATTGCTGAGGAATCCAAGGAGCGGTGCCCGCGTGGTCGATCAGGCAACCCAGCGCACCACAATCATGGCCTCACCCGAGCGGTGCTTCGACGCTGCGATCGACTTCGAGCAGTACCCCCGCTGGGCGCACGACATCAAGGAGGCCCGGATCGTCGCCCGGGACCGCGACGGCCGCGCTGTCGATGTGGAGTACCGGGTCACCGCCATGGGCCGGTCCACCACCTACACGCTCAGGTACTTCTACGGGTCGGAACCGTTGCGCCTGGCCTGGAGGCTCCAGCGGGGCGACGCCACCACGCGGCTCGACGGCGAGTACGAGTTCGTGCCGGTCCGCGGTGAGGCCGACACCACTGAGGTCACATACCACCTAGCCGTCGAGCTTGCCGTGCCCCTGCCGAGCTTCGTGAAGCGGCGGGCCGAGTCGCGCATTGTGCAGACTGCGCTCGACGAGCTGAAGGCCTACGTGGAAGCCGGCACCCGATCCTGAACCCGGCAAGCAACATGTACTGCGGCTTGGACATCGGGGGCACCAAGGTGCTGGGAGTGGCCGTGCATCCCGACGACCCCACCACAGTCGTCGCGGCCCGGCGGGATGCGACCATCGTCGACTGCGACGCGCTGATCTCCACGATCATCGAGATGGTCCGCGCCCTCGAATCGGACTGCGAGGCAACCTTCTCCGCTATCGGGGTGGGAATCGCCGGTCTGGTCGACCCCACCGGCGTGCTCAGGTACTCGCCCAACATCGACGGCGTGCTCAACCTCGACATCCGCCGCCGCCTTGGGGCCGATCTGCGCCGTCCGGTGGCCGTCGAGAACGAGGCAACTGCCGCGGCCTGGGCGGAGTCGCTGCACGGGGCGGCGCGAGGCGCCCGGCACGTAGCGCTGGTGGCGCTCGGCACCGGGCTGGGCACGGGATTCGTGTTCGACGGGCACCTGTACCGGGGCTGGAACGGCTTCGCGGGGGAGTCGGGCCACATGACGATCGAGGTGTCGGGCCCCGAGCACGTCACCGGGGCCCGCGGCCCCTGGGAGTACTACGCATCTGGCCCGGGGCTGGGCCGCCTGGCCCGCCAGGCCGCGGCCCGGGGTGACCTCGACCGGGCCGTAGAAGCGGCCGGTGCCGTGAGCGCCATCCGGGGCGAGCACGTTCACGCCCTGGTCGCAGCAGGCGATCCCGATGCGGGGGCCGTGCTTGACGAGTTCTGCTACTACACCGCGGTCGGAGTGGCCAACCTGGTGCATGTGCTCGACCCCGAGATGGTTGTCATCGCGGGCGGGCTGGTCAACATCGGCGAGCCTCTCGTGCGAGGCATAGAGTCGTGGACGCACCGGCTCGTGCTCGGCGGCGAGCAGCGGCGACGGGTGCAGGTGGTCCCGGCCCAGCTGGGCAGCCAAGCCGGCGCCATCGGCGCGGCTCTGCTCGCATCGGAGGCATCGTGATTCCACACGCCGCCCTGATCGCTTCGGAGACGCCCTGATGCGGGTCGGCATGCTCACCGGGGGCGGCGACTGCCCCGGACTCAATGCCGTGATCAGGGCGGTGGTGCGCAAGGCCGAGCGGCACCACGGCGACGAGGTGATCGGGTTCCGCAACGGCTGGCGAGGCGTGGTCGAGGACGATTGGGTGCCGCTCGATGTGGAGTCCTGCCGGGGCCTGCTGCCCAAGGGCGGCACGATGCTGGGAACGTCGCGCCACACGCCGTTCAGCCTTCCCGACGGCATGTCCCGAGCCACCGACACAATCCGAGGCCTGAACGTGGACGCGCTGATCGCCATCGGCGGGGAGGGCACGCTGTCGTGCGCGTGCGAGATGTCGGACCGCGGCTTCGAAGTGGTCGGCGTGCCCAAGACGATTGACAACGACGTGGGCATGACCGAGCGAACCTTCGGCTTCGACACCGCCGTCACTGTCGCCACCGAGGCCATCGACAGGCTCCATACCACCGCGGAGAGCCACGACCGCGTCATCTTCGTGGAAGTGATGGGCCGCCATGTGGGCCATATCGCTACCTGGGCGGGGATCGCGGGAGGCGCGACCTACACCCTCGTACCCGAAGAACCCTTCGATCTCGACGACCTGTGCGCAGCTCTGCTTCGCCGCCATGCTCGGGGCCGCTACGCCTCCATCGTGGTGGTGGCCGAGGGCGCCAGGCCCCGTCCCGGCACGCTGGATGTGGCCGAGCCGTCCGTCGACGCCTACGGGCACAAGCGTCTGGGCGGCATCTCCAACGTCATCGCGGCCGAGGTGGAGGCCCGCACCGGGCTCGAGACCCGGGTCACCATCCTGGGGCATGTACAGCGGGGCGGCTCGCCCACGCCGTTCGACCGCGTATTGGCCACCCGGTTCGGGGTGGCAGCCATCGACGCTGTCCACGACGGCGCATTCGGCCAGATGGTCGCCCTGCGCGGCGACGCCATCGAGCTGGTCTCGCTGAATGAGGCCACCGCCCGCCTCAAGCCGGTGGCACGGGGCTTGCTCGATGTGGCTCACACGTTCTTCGCCTGAGAGCGAGCGCGAATAGGTGGTGAGCGCCTCGCGGTGAGAGGTTACGTCTCCCGCTCTTGTTCGCTGCGCTCACGGGCCGCTCGGGCCACGGCCTCGCTCAAAACGGCCTCGCTCAAAGCCGCTCGAAGTGTTCGTGAAACTACGGCCTATCCGCTCGGCCTCTGGACGCCCACCTACCGGCGCGGCTGCTCAGGTTTCGCCGTCCGCGGACGACGTCATGATGGTGGTTGTCGGAGCGAAATCGGGCTGGAACTGCTCGTAGGCGCTGGTTCGCAGCACCGATCCAGGCTCTGCGTCGGCGTCGCTGGTGGGAATCGACACCTCCTCGCCGTCGAGCAAGATCCGGACGCCGTCCACCCCCTCGGTGGCGGAGGCCGTGAACACCAGCTGGGCCGCCGCGAACTCCAGCTCGTCGGCTGAGGGAGGCACGCCCTCCGGCGACAGGTGCACGATGTCGACGGTGGCCACACCGTCAACAATCGCGGCACCAAGGATCTCGAACAACTCCAAGGTGTTGAAGTACCCAGCGGCCTGCTCCTCGGCCGAGGTGGCCTCGCCGAACAGGGTGGCCAGGACATCGCCCAGCGTGGCGTTGCGGTTCACCTGGCGCTTCACCTCCACGACGATGGTGCGCTCGATGTCCTGCGGGTTGGTCAGCAGGAAGACGGTGCGCCCCTCAGTCAGGGGCGCGGGAACGGTCGTGGTGGTGGACGCGGTGAACCCCGGCCTCAGGCTCTCTGGAAGCTCCTCGGGATCGATGGCCTGCGCCGTGTCGTCGGTAGGCAGGCCGCAGCCGGAGACCGCAGCCGCGGCAAGCGCAATCGCAGCCAGGCAAGAACCGACGCCGCGTCGGCGGCCGAGGCACCGCACCGAGCTCACCACGCTGGAGTCCGCTCCATCTCGTAGTCTGGCTCCGACACCGGCAACTCGACCACGAAACGGGCACCTCGGGTCGAGTCCGGGCGGTCCTCAACCCACACCCGGCCGCCGTGCAGACTCACATGCTCGGACACTAGGGCCAGACCCAGACCCGAACCCGAGTCGCGACCCCGCCGGCCGCCGGCCCGGCCGCGGTGGAAGCGGTCGAAGATCAGCTTGCGCTCTCCGGGGACTACCCCGGGTCCGTTGTCCTCCACGCCGAGATGCACCAGGCCGTCCAGACGCTCCAGGCGGACACGCACCTCGCCGTTGCCGTACTTCGAGGCGTTGTCCACCAGGTTCGACACCACCCGGCCAAGGCGGCGCTTGTCCGCCATGAGCACCGTGTCCTCCATACCGACGGCCGCCTCGAAGTCGACCACCGCGGTCGAATCGAGGCCGAACTGGAAGATGGCTTGCTGCACGAACTCGACTATGTGCACCTCCTCGGCCTCCAAGTCGGCGGTGCCCACGTCGTAGCGGTTGATCTCCAGCAGGTCCTCCACCAGCCGCCGGAAGCGGGAGATGTCGTCGCTGAGAAGGTGCAGCGCGGTGCGGCCCCGCTCACCGAGTTCGTCGGCCATGTTGTAGAGCACCTCCACCGAGGCGGTCAGGGTCATGAGCGGCGACCGCAACTCGTGACTGACCTCGGACGCGAAGCGAGCGTCGCGGGCGATCCTCTCCTCCAGCGCTCGGGCCATCTCGTTGAAGGAAGCGGTCAGTGAGGCAAGATCGGCGTCCTCGGGCGGTGTCAGGCGAGTGTCCAGGGCTCCCGCAGCCAGCGCTTCAGCCGCGGTTCGCACCCTCACCAGCGGGTTGAGCAGCCGGCCCGCGGCCCACCAGCCGAAGGACGCGGCGAACAGCGTGGTGACCGCAGCAACGCCGAAGAGGATGAATGCCAGCGTGTCCAGGGTCTCCTCGATGTCGTCGAGGGGGGCGGCCTCGAAGTAGATCGCGTTCATGGGGTCGCCGGGTATGGGAACGGCCGACACGATGGCGGTGCGGTTGCCGATCGCCGCTCGCATCTTCGCAGGCGTCCCCGACTCCACCAGCTGGAGCAGCGAGGCCGGCACCGTCTGCTGGTTGAACACCAGCGGATCGGCCGAGGTCCACTCGTCGCCGACCCGCAGCAGCGGGAACGTTCCCGAGGTCTGCCTGAGCCGCTCCACGATGGCCCGGCGGCCCTCGTCGTCGGTCTCAGCCGTCAGCTCGTTGCGGACCCGGCGGCCGTTGTTGGCGAACACCGAGAACGCAGTGTCGTCCCTCTCCTCCAGGAGATTCTGGCGGGTCAGGGCCAGGGTGGACAAAGAGATGGTGGAGGCCAGCAGCAGCCCCCCCACCGCGAATGCGGTGGTGATGCGGGTGCGCAGCCCGCGCCGGAAGAAGGCGGGCCGAGCGGACGAGCGCACCACCTAGTGCCTTCCCGCTCGGCCTCTAGGTGGCTGGTGCCAAACTCCCGAAATGGAGGTTTTGCGGTCACAAAACCCCAGGTCAGCGACTTGCGAATTGTGGCAAATTGCCATTTAACACCAGCCACCTAGGGCTGGAGCTTGTAGCCAAGCCCGCGCACTGTCACCACATGGCGCGGGTTGGCCGGATCGGGCTCGATCTTGGTCCGGAGGCGGCGCACGTGGACATCGACCAGCCTGCCGTCCCCGAAATAGCCGAGGCCCCACACCCGTTCCAGCAGCACCTCGCGGCTCAAGATCCGGCCCGGGTTGGAGGCCATCTCCACCAGCAACCGGAACTCGGTCTTGGTGAGGTGGGCCTCGGTGCCGGACACTCGCACCACACCCTCATCGGGGAGGATCTGGAGGTCGTCGAATACGATCTCGCTGTCGCCGGTGCCGGAGGACCGCACCCGCCGGAGCAGAGCCCGGATGCGGGCCGAGAGCTCCTTGGGTGCGAAAGGCTTGGTGAGGTAGTCGTCGGCACCGGCTTCAAGACCGGCCACCACGTCGTGGGTGTCGGAGCGGGCCGTGATCATGACGATGGGCACATCACTGGACTTGCGGATGGCCCGGCAGATGTCGAACCCGTCGATTCCGGGCAACATGATGTCCACCAGGACCACATCGGCGGGCACGCGGTTGAACGCGGCCAGAGCCTCCTCGCCCGAGGCAACCTCGTCCACTTCCCAGCCCTCGTCCTCGAGCGCGAGACGCAGCGCGGTGCGGATGCGCTCGTCATCCTCCACGGTAAGGATGCGCGTGGTCACGAGCCCGTATTCCTAGATGAGCGGGCTCCGCCGACGGGACCAGGCACGCCTAGCGGCTGCTGGGCCCGCCACTCGGCAGCCGCCCTCAAGGTCAGCACGGCCACTATTCCCGTTCCCGCCGCAGCCACTATGGCGGTGCCGAGCCCGACCAGACCCGCGGTGGTGGTGCAGCCGCCGTCGCAGCCCAGGTCCATCACCGCGAAGCCGATCAGGCCACCGCACAACCCGGCCACGATGATGGCCGTGAACGCAAGCACCCGGGCCAGAAGCGAGGGCGAAGAGTCAGGCGGAACGGTGGCGCGTTGGTCCAGCACCACACCGAAGCCTAACCGACGCGCCCGGCACGCTCCGGGGTTGCTGGACCCCGGAACGATGGCGGCTGGCAGCAACCCTGGGGCAATGGTCCACGAGTTGGACACCCGTCGGCGCGCAACAGGCACTCCTCCGGTACCGCTCGACACTGATGCCCTACCGCGGTTGCAGCAGTTCCTGGACGCGCTCGCATCCAGTGGAAGGTGGAACGCAGTGTCCGCCGACAGACTCTCAGCGGCAGGGGAGGAGACCGCGGCTGTTGCGCTCCCCATTCAGCGGAGACTCTCCGGGGATTCTCCGTCAGCAACGGAGGAGGCCCCTTCGATCTGACACACTGGGGCGGTGCGCGGCGCGGGGCTGTACATGAGCACAGAGATCCGGGGGCGGCCCCCGGACGGGACGGTCGGGTTCCTTCATGTGGACATGGACGCCTTCTACGCCGCGGTCGAGATCCGGCGCCGACCCGAATTGCAGGGCAAGCCGGTCGTCGTCGGCGGCACCGGCAGCCGGGGGGTGGTGGCCGCGGCCAGCTACGAGGCTCGATCGTTCGGCATCGGATCAGCCATGCCCTCAGCCCGGGCCCGCCAGCTGTGCCCCCACGCCGTGTTCCTGCCCAGCGACCATTCTCACTACGGCGAGGTGTCGGAGCGGGTGATGGCCGTCCTCACCGACATCACCCCGCTCGTGGAGCCCCTGTCGCTGGACGAGGCCTTCCTCGACGTGCGGGGCGTGGCCCGCCTGCTCGGTGCGGCCCCCGAACTAGCCGCCCAGATCCGCGCCCGCATTCTGGAGCAGGAGCAGCTCACCTGCTCGGTGGGAGTGGCTTCCACCAAGTTCATGGCCAAGCTGGCCACCGAGAGGGCCAAACCGCGTGTCGGACCGTCCGGACCGGTCTACGGCTCGGGAGTCCATGTCGTTGAGACCGGCTGCGAGTTCGACTTCTTGCATCCCCTGCCGGTCACCGCGCTCTTCGGTGTGGGGCCAGCCACGTCCCGGCGCCTGACGCGACTCGGCGTCGAATCAGTCGGCGACCTCGCCTCGCTGCCCGAGTCGTCTCTTGTCGCCACGCTGGGCGCAGCCGCGGGCCGCCAACTCCACCAGCTGGCCAACGGCATCGACGACAGGCCAGTGGTGGTGAACCGCCTGCCCCGCTCGATCAGCCACGAGGAGACCTTCGCCCGAGACCTGCACGCCGAGCCGGCACTCAAGGCCGAGGTGACACGGCTGGGCGATGCGGTGGCCCGCAGGCTGAGATCCTCCAACCTCCAGGCCCGCACCATCACGCTGAAAGTGCGCTTCGGCGACTTCAGAACCATCACCCGTTCGGTGACGCTGCCCGATTCGACCGACGGTGCCCGTGCCGTGGTGGCCGCAGCCCGCGACCTGCTCTCCCAGATCGACACCACACCGGGCGTGCGCCTGCTGGGAGTAGGAGCGTCGGGGCTGGTCGAGGCCGCCTCCCAGCAACTCTCCTTCGAGGACGGCCCCGACATGCACGACGAAGCCGAACGGGTCGCCGACCGGATAAGAGACCGCTTCGGTGCGTCTGCCATAGGCCCCGCGGTCGCGATCCGCGGCGACGGGGGCCTCCGGTCTCCGACGGACACTGACCAACGCTGGGGACCCGACGCCCCCGACCCGCAATCCGACCAGAAGCCGAGCGAATAGGCACCAGATTTGCGGGGGTCTTCCAAGGCGCTGAGCGAGGCCGTGGCCCGAGCGGCCCGTGAGCGCAGCGAACAGGAGCGGGAAACACGACGCTGCACCGCGAGGCGATGCCGACCTACCCGTGCATGTTCTTGGAATGTGCGCGGATAGGCGCTCCACAGCGTTTCGAATCGCTGGTAACACAGGCATCACTGCTACTGCTTCTCACCTATCCGCGCTGCCTCTCAGATCAACGAAGGCTCGACTTGGCTCACTCCAATCTGGTTGAGCCGGCGAGTCCTCGACGCGCCGCGTCCGAATCCGGCTATCGTCAGACTAGATATGCATGGCTGCAGATGCCAACGGTGCCGGAGGTAGTGGCGTGCCGTTGTCAGAGGACGAACTGCGCATCCTTAGCGAGATCGAGTCGCACCTGCACGAGAGCGACCCCGAACTTGCACGGGAGGTAGCCGAGACCACCGTCTACACCCACGCCTTCCGCAACATCAAGTGGGCCGCGCTCGGACTCTTGGTCGGCATCGTGCTGATGGTCTGGCTGCTGTCCGTCTCGTACTTGCTGTCGTTCGGCGGATTCCTGGTGATGCTGCTATCGCTGCTGTTGCTGGAGCGCAACGCGCGGCGGGTCGGCCGGGCCGGGCTCGGACAGATGACCCAGTCGATGCGGGGCGGGGGGTTGCGCCACGTAGTCGGCGACGCCGGGTCCCGTATGAGGGATCGCTACGACCGCGGCAACCGCGACAGCGACTGACCAGAGGCCGAGCGGATCGGACGCAGTTCGCAAGGGTTCTGCGTGGCGCTGAGCGGGACACAGGGCCCGAGCGGCCCGTGAGCGCAGCGAACAAGAGCGGGACACAGGGCCCGAGCGGCCCGTGAGCGCAGCGAACAAGAGCGGGACACAGGGCCCGAGCGGCCCGTGAGCGCAGCGAACAAGAGCGGGACACAGGGCCCGAGCGGCCCGTGAGCGCAGCGAACAAGAGCGGGACACAACGCCGCACCGCGAGGCGCTCGCTCTAGCGCGGTCGTCGCCGGGTGAAGAGAGTCGACGGATCAAGCGCCGCAGCCAGCCGGCTGAGCACGCTCGCCTCGCGACGGCAGGCGTTGATCACCCGCGATCCCATGACGGCAGCTTGCACGGCCATCGGCCCGGGCGTGCTGCGGGCGTAGCGCCCGTGCGTGGCGAGAACCGCCAACTCCTCTATTGGCCCCACCGCGGGGCGGACCGTGTTGACCCGCCGAGCCAGATCGAGGGGCGTCTCGAACGGTCTGGGGGTGAGCCGTACGAGCGCAAGGGCCTCGAGCGCTTCGCTCCAGCGCTCCTCGATCAGACCGGCCGCGTCGTTGGCCAGGCGGACCCGGCGCCGGCTGCGTTGCAAGCGTCGCAGCAACGGCACCGACCCGAACGCCAATCCCAAAGCGGTCAGCACCAGCACACCCACCGCCACCAGACTTGGATCCCTCAGGTTCCAAGCGCCGCCCGACCCGGATTCGCCAGCACGATCCGACCCGGTCGGATCTGAGCCCGCGCCCCGCGCAGCAAGACCGCTCCCGGCGTCACCAGACGGATCCGTGCCACCGCCACCGGGTGGCTGCGACGGCATGAGATCTTCCTGCGGGGGGCTCACGGCCGGCTCCGTCCGCAGGCCCGCCTGATTGGCAACATGGCCGGTGACGGCGAAGTCTCCGGGGGCGCCCCTGCCGGGCGTCGGCTCAAAGCGGACCCAGCCGGTCCCCGCAAAGTACACCTCGGGCCAGGCGTGGGCATGCTCGCCTCGCACGACGTAGGCCCCCTGCTCGCCTCGACTGGCGTCCCACTCGCCCCAAGTGAAGCCGACCGCCACCCTGGTGGGCAGGCCAACGCTGCGAGCCATCGCCGCGTAGGCCGACGCGAACTGCTGGCAATGGCCGGCGCGGACGTCGAAGAGAAACTCCTCAAGGTTGTCGATGCCGTGCCCGGCGTGCACCTCCAGGTTGTAGGAGAACCCGCCGTCCAGCCTGAAGTAGTCCTGCAGCAGCAGAGCCCGGTGGTAGTCGGAACGGGCTTCGGAGGTGATCCGCTCCGCCTCATCGAGAACCACCTCGCGCACGTCGTTGGAAAGGTGGGTGTTGAAGGCCAGGAACTCGGACTCCAGAGGCGACGTGTCGACGTCTCGGAGCTGGTCGGGATCGTCGATCACAGGCACGGTCGACTCCACTGCGTAGCTGAACCGCGCGGGGCCCTCGAGCGCGGCGCGCCGCGTCTTTATCAGCGAGGCCGACGAGGCCTCGTACTCCATTGCCACCCCACCGTCGCGGATGACTCGGCGCGGCTCGTAGGCCACTGGGAGGTAGGAGTTGCCCAGTCCCTCCAGTGACACCGTCTGCACGAGAGAGGGTCCCGCCGTCGACGGATCAACAGAGGTCGGAAGGGTTCCGGCCACATCCTCATAGTGCGAGCGAGCCCGCCAGCCGTTCCCATCGAACTCGTCGAGCGACGTGAGTCTCCAGTACTGGCGCTCGTCCTGGAGCACCTCCACTGTGAACAGCTCCCGGTCGGACAGTTCGATGAGGCGGTTGCGAACCTGAACCAGCGGACTGACGAGAACCCTCGGACCGTCACCGGCACTCGTGGTCACCCCGCCGGGCGTCGAGCGGGGACGAGCCGCCTGGAACTCGAAGTCGGCCCAAGGCTCCGGCTCGGGGCTGGGTGCATCGACCCACGGCGCCGCCTCGGTGACTTCGAGGCGGGCAAGATCGACCCACGGCTCAGCTCTCGCGCCCGGCAGCCACGGACCAGCCAGGGCTCCAGCCGCCACGGCCAGTGTCAGCGCCGCGCCCCCGGTCCGCGCCAGCGTCAACGTGCCCCGCCCCGGTCTCGACTCGATCCACGCATCGGCGCGGCCGTCGCGCAACCGCAGGACGACCATCGTCGCTCCAACCGCCCCGCCGAACAGCGCTCCGTGCCTGACCGCCCCGTCGCCGGTTCCAGCCGCAAGCGTGAACCCGTACACAGCCGAAGTCGGCACAACGGCCAGGACTGCGGCCCGCATGCGGAAGGCGGCCGTGTCGGCCAAGAACGCGCTCAAGCTCAGTGCCGCGCCCGCGCAGAGAACCAGGCCCGGTACCGGCACCACCGGCGCCGGGGTTGCATTCATAACGATCCAAGCGTCCGCCAAGTGATCGCGCGCCGTCATGATGGTGTCCAGGGTGGGCAGCACGAACCAGGCCGTCTCGCCGTAGAGCAGAATCGTGGCGGTGACGACGAGACTTCCGCCGGTAATCAGCGCGGCGGAGGGCGTGGACAGCCCGGCGCGGCGGGCCGCCGCCGCCACAATGTGGGAGGCAACCGCCAGCGCGAGGACGTTCCTCAGGAACGAGTTGTCGGTGAACAGCCGAGACGTCCCCACGGCGGTGACCACAGTGACCGCCACGAGGGCCCCCTCCGCGACCCAGTCATAGGCTCGGGCGCGGACCGGGCTCGCAGCCGGCCCTGCCGTGCCGTTCATGTCAGGACCGCGACCCCGCGGCCAGCCAGTGCAGCCAGCCTCCACAAGCTGGGAAGTTGACCGGGGCCGGTCAGGTGTATCCAGCCGCCTCGAGCATCCGCGGCCGGAGAGGTGAGACCGCGATGTCCGGCGCCGTGGGTGATGACCAGCGACGCGTGCAGGCGCTGGGCCAACCCATGCCGGGAGCTGGCGTCGTCGATGGCTTCCGGCCACCCCGTGACGGCGACCACGACGGACCCGCCGTCGATCGTCTCGACATCGATGACGGACCGCCCGCCCTCCAGCAGAGCAAGGAACTCCAGCGCACTGCCGATATCGGAGCGGTGGGCCAGCAGCGGAGTGCCGCGACCGTCGGTGGTGAGGATCTGGGCCTCGTCCCCGGAGCGGAGCACGGCGCACGCGATGGACGCGGCCACAGACGTGGTGGCATCCAGAACGGTGTCCACATCCCCTGGCGGCCGGGTGTCGATCACCACCGTGAGGCGACCCGGACGCGAGGGCTGGAACCGGCGCACGATTAGCTCGTCAAGCCGAGCCGTCGAGCGCCAGTGGATGTGCCGGAGGTCGTCGCCCTCCGCGTACGGGCGCAGCACGTCGAACTCCTCGGTCTCGAGTCCGAGCGACCGGCGGCGGAAGTCGAGAGGCAACGACAGATCCCCGCCTACGGGCAGGCGCGGCGACACCAGACTCTCAACCACCGGATGCACGACCACGCGAGTGCGGCTCCCAAGCATGCGTCGCCGGTAGGCCAGCCCCAAGCTGTCGACGTCTTCGATGAATGTGGGGCCGATCTCCAGAACACCTCGGCGTGCAGGCTGCAGGCAATAGCCTCCGGCCGCGGTAGCGCCGCCCGGCAGCGGCGCGAGAGTGAATCGAGCGTCAGCCACCCCGTTTGCCTGCTCTGAGATTCGCACCGTTGGGGACGACAGGCCGGCCCGGTTGACTATTGTCAGCTTCACCTCCACCGGCTCGGAGACGGCAACCATTGTCGACGACACCCGACGCCCTATCGACAGCCGGGATGGATGGATGAGGCGTACCGCCAGCGCCATCACCACCGCGGAGGCGGCTGTGGCTCCGATGACGTAGAGCTCCAGAATCCCGAAGGCTCGCCCGCCGACAACTGCTATGACGCCGAGCACCAGCAGCTTCCAGCCGCTGGCGGTGGGCACCTCAGCGCCCCCTGCGGGGCACGGGAACAGAGTCGATGACCTCGGTGACTATGTCAATCGAGCGCAAGCCTCGCACACGGCTGTCGGGCTTGGGCAGGAGCCGATGCGGCAGCATGGCCGGTGCCAGCGCCTTGATGTCGTCGGGAGTGACGAAGTCTCGGCTCAGCGAAGCCGCCCTGGCCCGCGCCACCCGCAGCACGGCCAGCACGCCCCTGGGCGACAGGCCCAGCGACAGGCCGGGATGACGGCGGGTCGCGCTGGCCACCTCGAGCAGATACGCCCTCAGGGGACCCGAGACGTGAACCTCCTCCAGCCGGTCGGACATCCACCGCACCACCGACGCGTCGGCCACCGGGCCGATGAAATCGACAGGCTCCCGAGCACCCCTGTCCATCAGGATCGAGTCCTCGGCCACCGGATCCGGGTAGCCCACTTGCAGGCGCATCAAGAAACGGTCCAGTTGGCTCTCCGGAAGGGGGTACGTGCCCTCGTACTCCAGCGGATTCTGGGTGGCGATGACGGTGAACGGGGACTCCAGGCGCCTGGTCACGCCGTCGATCGTTACCTGCTGCTCACCCATGGCCTCCAGCAGGGCCGACTGGGCCTTGGGTGAGGCCCGGTTGATCTCGTCGGCCAGAACGATGTTGGAGAACACCGGACCGGGACGGAACTCGAATGTCCCGGTGGCCCGATTGAACACCGACGTTCCCGTGATGTCGACCGGAAGCAGGTCGGGAGTGAACTGGATGCGGCCGAAGCTGACATCGACGCTGCGGGCCAGCGCTTTGCCGAGGGTGGTCTTGCCTACGCCGGGCACGTCCTCGATGAGCACGTGGCCTCCACACACAAGGGCCAGAATCAGCAGCTCGATGACTTCGCCCTTGCCTTTGACGGCAAGCTCCATGTTCTGATGGATGAGCTTGAACTGCTCGTCGAAGCGTGCCATGGGCGGGCCAGCGTACCGCCGCGAATTCCTCGCCCCCGATGGCAACCTCATGTTCCCCGCCCCTGTTCGCTGCGCTCACGGGCCGCTCAGGCCACGGCCTCGCACGCTCGGCCTCTAGGCTGCCGCCGTGGGTGTCATGCTCCCAGCCAGGGTGGTGTTGCGGTCGGGCCGGGCCCTGGCGTTCCGGCCCCGACTTTGGCCGACCGCCTTAGTTGAGTTCGCCCGCTTCGCTCCCGACGGCTGGTGGCGCCGGCCTCCGTTCGTGCCCCTGCCTCCGTCCGGGCTGACTCGCTTCAGAACCGAGACCATGTACGGCGACCCTGCGGCTGCGCCCTCGTCCGCCGACATCGTCGTCTGGCTGGAGTGGTGCCGGGCCCAGAACCGCTCCGCCTCTGGTTCCCGCTCCGGTTCGCTGCGCTCACGGGCCGCTCAGGCCACAGCCTCGCCCCGCTCCGCCTCTGGGCGATTGCGTTCCCGCTAGCCTTCCCCCGATGTCTGGGGTGCTCGTTCTCAACGCAACGTTCGAGCCGCTGGCGGTGGTGACTGCACGGCGCGCTGTCTGTTTGGTTCTGGCCCAGAAGGTGGAGATGCTGCATGCTGCTGGCCGGGCCTTCCGCTCGGAGCGGCGATGCGTGGAGGTGCCCTCGGTGGTGAGGCTGAGCCACTATGTGAGCGTGCCCCGCCCCCGTCACCGCTCCCCGAACCGCCGGGCGGTGTTCGCCCGGGACCGCGACTCCTGCCAGTACTGCGGCGACCGGGCCGAGACCATGGATCACGTTGTGCCCCGCAGCCGGGGCGGACTGCACACCTGGGACAATGTGGTCGCGGCCTGCCGGCGCTGCAACACCAAGAAGCGGGACCGGCTCCCAAGCGAGAGTGGGATGCGGCTTCGGCGTCGGCCCGAGCCGCCGTCCCCGTCGACCTGGGTGGAAGTCGCCGCCGGGGGCGTGCCCGCGGTCTGGACTCCGTACCTGCATCCAGGAAGCGGCCTTCGCACCGCGTGAGCCAGCCCGACGGGCCAGCCGCCTCAGTCGAGGCCGGCTCCTGGACCGTGGAGCGCTTGCACGGCTCGGTCTCGGACCTGCTCGAGGCAGCCGAACCATCCCGGGGATCGCCGCGGGTGGCCCGGTTGCACATAGTCGACCGGCCGGGCCTGGTGTTGGGCAGCACGCAGCGGCTCAAGACGGCAGACCACGTACGGGCCGCGGCCGCGGGCACCGAGGTCGTGCGACGGCGCAGCGGCGGGGGAGCAGTGCTGCTGTCTCCCGGACGGCAGGTCTGGGTGGACTTCTTCGTTTCCGCCCAGGACCTGCTCTGGAGCGACGACGTAACCCACGCCGCGCTATGGGTGGGCGAGCTGTGGTCAGCGGTGATCGAGCCCTTCGTGACCGAGCCGATCTCGGTCCACTCAGGCCGGCTCGTCGCCGACAAGTGGGGGCAACTGGTGTGCTTCGCGGGCGCGGGCCCCGGCGAGGTCTTCGTGGGCGGGCTCAAGGTTGTGGGAGTCAGCCAGCGCCGCAGCCGCGACCGGGCTCGCATCCAGACCACGGCCCGTCTCAGGCACCCGTCCGCGGCTGGAGGCTGCGAATCCGCCGGTAGCATCACCACCGGATGCCTCATCGATCCCGAACTGCGCCCGTCCGCGGCTGGAGGCTGCGAATCCGCCGGTAGCAGTCTTGACGAGCTGGAGCTTCTGGATGTCACGCCAGCGGATCGGTCCGCGGGCCGGGCCGTGATGTCCGGGCGCCGCAGCTCCATCCCGGCCGTCGAGGCCGACTTGGCCGAAGCACTAGTCCGAGCGTTGCAGGACCCGCTCTGAGCGCACCCGTCGCAGCCAGGCGGCAGGACCCGCTCTGAGCGCACCCGTCACAGCCAGGCGGCAGGACCCGCTCTGAGCACTACCGGCGCGTCCTGAGAGCATCGCCGCGCCCGGCGCCCGCCCAGAGGCCGAGCGGGTGGGCAGCGCTCCATTAGGAATTCGTGAGGTGCTGAGCGAGGCCGTGGCCCGAGCGGCCCGTGAGCGCAGCGAACCGGAGCGGGGAACACCATGCTTCGCCGCTCTGGATCGTCACCGGCACGCGCACGCTCTCGGCGGGTGTCGGCTAGTGACCGAGAACGCGCAAATCCTCTCTCATGGACTTGCACGGTGGGGTGAAAGGGAGTATTATGGTGTGCAGTGGAGTACTTAGGAGTCACAATTGGTGCGCTGGAGAGGGCACCGGCCCGGTATGGATGGCCAGGCACGCCACCGTCGCGCTACCGCGCGACCCGCGCCGGACCAAGGGCGTGAGCGTCAACCATGGCCACCCATCGCACGTTGTTCGTCGGTGTCCACGAGCACACCCTAGACGGCAAGGGCCGGCTGATCCTGCCCTCGGGGTTCCGCAGCCACCTGACCGACGGTGCCTATGTCACGGCGCTCGATTCCTGCGTCGGCATCCTGCCGACCGTCGAGTTCGCGGACACCGCCGAGGAACTCCGGTCTCAGGTAGGCAAGGAGCAAGTGGACCTCAACGCGTTGCGAAGCTTCGCGGCCCAGGCCGACTTCGTGGTGCCCGACGCACAGGGACGCATGCGGATCCTGCCCCATCTGCGGGCTGCGGCGGGACTCGAACGCAAGGTGATCGTCACCGGCATGATCCGCCGCATCGAGATCTGGAATCCCGATCGCTGGGCGGAGGTGCAGTCCGTCGGCACCGAACGCCTCGCCGACGCCATAACCCACGGGCGGGGGATGGCCAATGTCTGATGGCAGCCCGCACCGACACCGCCCCAGCCACCCAGACCACCCCAACCACCGAGGCCACGGCAGTCAACGACGCATTGCCCGGTCATGTGCAGTTCCCCGATTGGCAGATGGAAGACCCGTACTCCGCCCGCTTGCCATTAGCTCGATCGGGGGAGAAATCCCGACGTGCGCCGTCAGTCGGGGAACTGCAGATGACCGGGCGTCGATCCGCTCGAGGGCTTGCCGGCACGATTCCCGCCCGCGGGCCCGGCATGGCATGACGGCCGGCACCGGATCGAGCCATGGCGCCTACCACCACGTGCCGGTCATGTGCCGTGAGGTGGTCGAGGTGCTGGGCGAAGTGCCCGACGGCATCGTCGTCGACGCCACCGTCGGAGGGGGCGGACATGCCGCAGCCCTCCTTGACCGGGCGCCGCAACTACGGCTGGTCGGTCTCGACCGCGATCCCGACGCCCTGAGAGCCGCGACCGAGCGGCTCGCCGGCCACAGGCACCGAGTGATCCTGCGTCACGCCCGCTTCGATGCGCTCGGAGCCGTGCTGGACGAGATCGGACAACCCGAGATTTCCGCCTGCCTGTTCGACCTCGGGGTCAGTTCCGCCCAGCTCGACCGGCCCGAGCGAGGCTTCAGCTACCACCAGGACGGCCCGCTCGACATGCGTATGGACCCCGCAACCGATGTCACCGCAGCAGACATCGTCAACCGGGCCGACGAGCGCGCACTGGCCGCCATCCTTCGCCGCAACGCCGACGAACGGCACTGCCGTCGCATCGCGGCCGCCATCGTCGCCGGACGGCCCTACGCCACCACCGCTCAGCTCGCCCGGGCCGTGGCCGAGGCTGTGCCCGCTCCGGCCCGCCGCCGCGCCCATCCCGCCCGGCGCACCTTCCAGGCTCTTCGCATCGAGGTCAACCGCGAGCTGGAGATCCTCGAGCCCGCCGTCACCACCGCCATCGAGCGCCTAGTTGCGGCCGGCCGCTGCGCGGTGTTGTCGTACCACTCGGGAGAGGACCGGATCATCAAGTCGGTGTTCAGGCGCGAGGCCGGCGAATCCCCGCCGCCGCGGCCGGGTCTGCCCCCCGCACCGGGCTTCGAAGCCACCGTCCGGCTGCTGGGACGGCGGGCCCGCACCCCTACCGAATCGGAGAGAGCCGTCAACCACAGGGCGAGCGCGGCGCGCCTGCGAGCCGTGGAACGCCTAAGAACATGCGCGGGTAGGTGATGCCGCCTCGCGATGCAGCGTCGTGTTTCCCGCTCTTGTTCGCTGCGCTCACGGACCGCTCGGGCCACGGCCTCGCTGAACGCCTCGCCAAAATCCTCACGAATCACCGCCTACACGCTCGGCCTCTAAAGACAGGATGAACGATGGCATCACGATCTCAGGGGCGCGCGGCGCAGCGAACGGCCGGCAAGCCCGCTCCGAGGTCCGAGCGGCCGTCGCCAGAACTCCGGGTCGCCCGATCGCCTGTCACCGCTCGGCGGTCGATCAGAGGCGTCAGCACGATGCTGGCATTGGGCCTGTTCGCGGTGTGTCTGGCCCTCGCTGCGCTGCACGCCGTGCTCGTCGAGAACCAAGCCTCCCTTGACGATCTGATCGAACACAACCAACAGCGCCAGGAGCGGATCGACCAGCTGCAGGCGGAAATCGCCTACCTCGACTCCCCGGAGGGCCTGGCCGAGCAGGCGCGCACGGTCGGGCTCGTACCCGCGGCCGAGCTAGTCGTCCTCACCCCGGTCGGGCCGAGCCTGCTCTCTCCCCCTGCCGATGACCCGTTCGACTTGGAGTCATCAGGCTGGACGCCGGCCGAATGAAGTCCACACGACGACGCCCAGACGCGTCGACGCGGCATCCGAGCCGCGCGGGCCCCGCCGGCAGGGCGCGTCCGGTGGCACCTCTACCGTTGGTGGGCCGGGGCAGGGTGGTAACGGTGCTAGTGGTGCTGGCACTGGCAATGGGAGGACTCATCTACCGCATCGTCGACGTGCAAGCCACCCCCGACCCGCGCGTTCTCGCGGAGGTGTCCAACCCGCTGGGTGAGATCACCGTGCCCGCGCCCCGCGGGACAGTGTTCGACCGCAATGGACGTACCATCGCGCTGTCGCTGCCGGCGGCCACTGTCGTGTCCGACCCACGGATCATCGCGGACCCTCACGGCACCGCAGCCGCTCTGTCCGAGGTGCTGGGCATCGATGCCACCGAACTGCTGGGAAAGTTGCAGGGCGAGGCCGCGTTCCGGTACGTCGTGCGGCAAGTGGATCCGGAGATCGGCGAACAGGTGAGCGACCTCGGGATCGACGGGATCAAGGTCATCTCCGAGCCGCGGCGCGAGCATCCCAACGGCGACTGCTCCACGCTGGCCGCGGTCGGGCGCGTCAACATCGACCATGTGGGCATGAGCGGTATCGAGGAGACCCACGACGAGCACCTGTCGGGCACGGCCGGCCGGGTGATGAAAGAGGTGGGCGTAGACGGAACGACCATTCCCGGGGGTCTCCAAGAAGTGGTCGCGCCCACCGAGGGGCGAGACATCACCGTCACCCTGGACCGCAACATCCAGTACCAGGCCGAGTCGATGCTGCTCGATGTCGTCGCCGAGGCCGGCGCCGCATCGGGAGTGGCTCTGGTCGCTCTTCCTGCCACCGGCGAGATCGTCGCCATGGCCAACGTGGCGCGGGGCTCCGACGGCCTCGTCAACTGCACGCGCCACAATCTGGCTGCAACCTGGAGCTACGAGCCCGGCTCGGTGTTCAAGCCGGTGACGGCGGCGGCCGCGTTGTCGAGCAGAGCGGTATCCGAGCACGCGGCCATTGACGTGCCGTCGTCCCTGACCATCTGGGAGCATCGCTTCGTGGACAGCCCGACCCATGGGGACGTGCGGTGGACTCCAACCGAGATACTGGCCCGGTCGTCGAACATCGGCACGATCAGAATGGCCCAGCTGGCCGGTCAGGAGCGACTGCACAGCACCATCCGCTCCTTCGGATTCGGCTCCCGCACCGCCCTCAACTTCAAGGGGGAGTCGAAGGGGATCCTGCTCCCGCTGAAGCGCTGGAACGGCCTCAGCCTGCCCAATATGGCCATCGGCCAGGGCCTGGCCGCCACACCGCTGCAGGTACTGCAGATTTTCAACACGATCGCGAACGACGGAGTGCTGGTGCCGCTGAAGCTCATCGTTGACATCGACTCCAACGGCGATGAGGCGCCAGCGTCGGTGCGAGTGCTGAGCTCGGAGGTGGCCTCTTCGCTGATGCGGATGCTGACGTCGGTCGTACAGGAGGGAACCGGCCGCGCGGCCGTGCTGGAGGGTTTCTCCATGGCCGGCAAGACCGGCACGGCCTGGCAGCCCTGCGACGTGGGATACGAGTGCGTGAACGAGCGGGACGAGATGATCGGACGTCACCACACCGCCACCTTCGCGGGGATCGTGAGCAACGACGACGGTCCGGCTCTAGTCGTACTGGTGGTGATCGATCAGCCCAAGGGCGACCGCATTTCGGGGGGACGGCTGGCCGCGCCGACTGTGAGCAGGATTGCAGAGTACGCGTTGCGCCAGTTGCGAACCCCCGCAGAGTTGGATGCCATGCCCGGTGAGCGCCGTCGAGCCGAGCCGGCAACCGAGCCCCCGCCGCCCGCGCCGGACGAGGACCGGACATACCTCGACACCGGCAACGACGGTGCTCGCGACCGCGACGAGGCCGTGACGTGACCAGCCTTGGCGAACTGGCTCGAGCGCTGCCCGCCGACCTGCTGCCGCCCGGCGACCCCGGCTGCGGGCAGGACACCGCCGCGGAGGCCTTGATCGGCGTCGGGAATGTGGAGCACGACAGCAGGCGCGTCGGGCCCGGCACCCTGTTCGCGTGCATTCCCGGCGCAGCCTGCGACGGTCATGGATTCGCGGCTGATGCGGTCGCGGCCGGGGCGGTCGCGCTTCTGGTGGAACGCCCGATACCGGCGACGGTGCCATGCCTGCTGGTGGAGTCGGTGCGCCGGGCGGTGGGGCCCGCCGCGGCCGCGGTGCACGGCCACCCCTCACAGCGTCTGGATCTCGCCGGTGTCACGGGCACCAACGGCAAGACGACCACGGTCCGGCTGGCTGCGGGGCTGCTGCGCGCCGCGGGACGGGATCCGGTCGAGATCGGCACCCTCACGGGCACGCTGACCACTCCGGAGGCCACGGATTTGCAGCGCACCCTGTCCGAGGCGGTGGGCCGGGGTGCGAGCGCGGCGGTGGTAGAAGTCTCGTCGCACGGCCTGGCGCAACACCGGGTGGACGGATGCCGGTTTCGAGTGGCCGCCTTCACCAACCTCGGTCACGACCACCTCGACTACCACGGATCGATGGACGACTACTTCGCGGCCAAGGCCCGGCTGTTCGCGAGCGGCCTCGCCGAACATGCGGTAGTGGACGTCACCGGCCCGTGGGGACGCCGTCTCGCCGATGCGGCCGCATCCGAGATACCTCTCGTGGAGGTGGACCAGCGCGACATAGAGCTCTTGGATGCCGACGCCCGCTCCAGTGTGTTCCGCTGGCGCGGCCACACTGTGACCCTGCCGTTGGGTGGGGCCTTCAACCGGGCCAACGCAGTGCTCGCGGCCGAGATGGCGGTGGGGCTCGGCCTAGATCCGGATGCCGCCGCGGCGGGCCTGGCCGATGCCGCGCCGGTTCCGGGACGGTTCGAGTCGGTGCAGGCCGGGCAGGACTTCGCAGTTGTGGTCGACTACGCCCACACTGCCGACAGCCTGGCCGCGGTGCTGCGGGCTGCCCGGAGCCTGACCGACCGCGGCCTCATCGTGGTGTTCGGCGCGGGCGGCGACAGGGACCGCGGCAAGCGCCCGAGAATGGGCGCCGCCGCCGAGAGACTGGCCGACCGCGTGATCGTCACCAGTGACAATCCGCGATCTGAGGATCCGGAGCGGATCATCGACGACATCATCGAGGGCATGAGCCGCGCCCCTGATCTGAGAGACCCGGACCGGCGCCGAGCCCTGAGCCATGCGATGGCCACGGCCCGCCGTGGCGACATGGTCGTGATCGCGGGCAAGGGGCACGAGACCAGCCAGATCATTGGCGACCGCAGGCTGGCCTTCGACGATCGGGACGCGGCACGCCGGGAGATCGAGCGCCTGACTGCTTGCGGAGCGAAACGGGAGATCGCCCCATGACTCCGAGCGCCGCGAAACCGCGATCGCCTCGACGAGCCGGAACCGGGGAGGCCAACGGATGATCCGGCTGCTGATCGCGGGCTGCATCGCGATGTTCGTGTCCCTGCTGGTCTGCTGGTTCCTTATCCGCGTCCTGGTGCACTATGGCATCGGCCAGCCCATCCGCGACGACGGCCCCCAGGAGCACCGGGTCAAGTCGGGCACCCCGACGATGGGCGGCATCGCCGTCGTGTTCGCCGCCACGGCGGGATATGTGGTCAGCGACGTGTTCGGCGGCATCTACACCCGGACCGGTATCATCGTGATGCTCACCATCATCGCCGGCGGCGTCGTCGGCCTGCTCGACGACTGGATCAAGGTCGTCGCGGCCCGCAACCTGGGCCTCAACAAGAGGACCAAGGCCATCGGTCTGCTGATCGTGGGGATCGGCTTCGCCTGGGCCATGACCGAGTTCACGTCGGCTCACACCAGCCTCTCCTTCACCCGCTTCGACAGTCCCGGCCTGGAGCTGGGAAGAGTGGGCTGGTCGATGTGGGCCGTCTTGCTCATCATCGCGACCACCAACGCCGTGAACCTGACCGACGGGCTCGACGGGCTGGCTGCCGGCGCCAGCGGGGTCGGCTACGGCGCGTTCATGATCATCGGGTTCTGGCAGTTCGACCACTACGAGTCCTACCAGGTGGCCCATGCCCTCGATCTCGCCATAGTGAGCGCAGCCATGGTCGGCGCGATCATCGGGTTCCTGTGGTGGAACGCCGCGCCGGCCCGCATATTCATGGGCGACACCGGCTCACTGGCGTTGGGGAGCGGATTGGCCGCGCTGGCCCTGGCCACCAACACTCAACTACTGCTGCCCATTATCGGTGGGCTGTTCGTCATCGAGACGCTCTCAGTGATACTGCAGATCATCTTGTTCCGGGGCTTCGGCCGGCGCCTGTTCCGCATGGCCCCGCTGCACCATCACTTCGAGCTGCGAGGCTGGCCCGAGACCACCGTGATCATCCGTCTGTGGATCCTTTCGGGCCTGTGCACCGGCCTAGGGCTCGGGCTGTTCTACGGCGACGCGGTCAGCACCGGCATCGTCGACTCGATCTCGAGGCTCACGCCATGAGGCCGCGTTCGGATGCCTCGGCGTTCGAGGTGCCTCCTTCGCTGCTCCTCGCCGGCTTCGGCGCGGCCAACCAGGCCGTGGCCCGGGCGCTGACGTCGAGAGGCCACACCGTCGTCGTCTTCGACGACAGCCCCGACGCGGCCGCGACCACAGTGGCCGAGACCCTCGGCCTCGACCTCGATACCACCCCCCGGGCCAGCCGCCTCAACGAGCTCGTCCGGGCCGTGGACGTTGTGATTCCCACGCCGGGGCTGCCCGAGCACCACCCGGTCCTGGCGGCCGCACAGGCCCGGGGCGTGCCCACCGCCAGCGAGTTCGACCTGGCCAGAGTCTGGGACTCGCGGCCGATCGCGGCCATCACCGGAACGAGTGGCAAGACCACCGTCACCGAGATGGTGGTGGCCGCGCTGGGATGCTCGGCCGTGACCGCAGTGGCCGCGGGAAACAACGACCTCCCGCTGGTTGCCGCCATCGAGCGTGCCGACGTGGAGGTGTTCGTGGCAGAGGCCTCATCGTTCCGCCTCGGTCACAGCCTCAACTTCGGGGCCGATGTGGCCTGCTGGCTCAACTTCGCTCCTGACCATCTCGACGTGCACCGCGACCTGGCTTCCTACGAGGCGGCCAAGGCTCGGCTGTGGCAATTCCTGCCGCCGGAGGCGACCGCCGTCGCCAACCGACGGGATCGCACCGTCATGAGCCATCTTCGGACCGACCGGGACGCCTGGACCTTCGCTGATGAGGGTCGAGCCGACTGGTGCCGCGACCGAGATGTCCTGACCGGTCCCCTCGGACCGATCCTCTCGGTCGGCGAGCTGCGCCGGGCCATGCCCCACGACATCGCCAACGCCCTCGCGGCCGCGGCCACCGCCGTCGCGGCGGGCGCCACCGCGGAGGGACTGGGAGACGCTCTGCGCTCGTTCGAACCGGGAGCCCACCGCGTCAGGCGGGTGGCCACCATCGACGGAGTGGCCTACTACGACGACTCGAAGGCGACGGCTCCCCATGCGACCGTGGCGGCCCTGCGCGGCTTCGAGGCGGCCGTGCTGATAGCCGGCGGCCGCAACAAGGGCCTCGACCTGCGAGAACTCCTCGACGCCGTCGATCATGTGAGTTGCGTCGTGGCCTTCGGTGAGGCCGCCGGCGAGGTGGCCGAGATCTTCGCCGCCGACAGGCCCGTGTTGACCGCGGGCGACATGCGCGAGGCTGTGGATCTTGCCGCGGCCGCGGCTGAGCCGGGCACTGCGGTGCTGCTGTCCCCGGCCTGCGCCTCCTTCGACTCGTACTCGGGCTATGCGGCCCGGGGCGAGGACTTCTCCCGCATCGTGGAGGACCGCGCCCGGCGGGCGGTGGGAGTGAAGGCGGTGGCGGAGTGATCGTCACCGAGCGCAGCCGCGCCCGCCAGAAGGCCCTGGTCGAGGCCCGCGCCCGCCACGCCACCGCCAGGGTTGCGCCCAGCGGCCGCGGTCCCCGACCCCCGATAGGCCGTCGCACCGGCCTGTTCCTCGTGCTGTTCATGGCCGTGATTGCGCTGGTGCTGCTGGGCCTGGTGATGGCGTTGTCGGCTACGGCCGCTCCCAGCCTGTCGGGCACCGACTCAGCCTGGTCCCTCTTCAAGAGCCAGGCCATGTGGCTCGGCGTCGGCGTGGTCGTCCTGCTGGTGCTGCTGCGCGTCGACTATCACCAGTGGCAGCGACTCGCGCCCATAGGCCTCGGAGTGTCACTGCTGATGTTGACGCTCACCGCCATTCCCAGCGTCGGCCTCAGCGCCAACGGCGCCCGGCGCTGGCTCGGAGTGGGCTCCGTCGTGTTCCAGCCGTCGGAACTGGCCAAGATCGCCTTCGTGGTCTTCGTGGCCGACCTGCTGTCCCGGCCCGACCGGCACATGGAGGACACCCGAGCCACCCTTCAGCCCGTTCTCATGCTGACCGCGTTGGTTACCGCGCTGCTGATGCTGCAACCCCACCTCGGCGCAAGCCTCCTCATTGCCAGCGTGGCCCTGACGATGCTGTACTTCGCCGGGGCCCGGCTCAGTCATCTGATCGCCGCGACCATGGTCGGAGCCGGTTTGACCGCGATGCTGATCGCCTACTCGCCCTGGCGCAGGGCCCGCATGCTTGGCTTCGTGGATCCCTGGGAAGATCCGTTCGGCAACGGCTACCAGACGCTGAAGTCTCTGCACGCCATGGCCTCGGGCGGCATCGACGGGCTGGGACTCGGTGCCGGGCGAGCCAAGTGGGGCTTCTTGCCCTACGCGCACACCGACTTCATCTTCGCCGTCATCGGCGAGGAACTCGGCATGGTCGGGACGCTGTTCGTAGTGATCCTGTTCGCGGCCATCGCCGCGGCCGGCTTCGGGGTGGCGCTGCGGGCGCCGGACCGCTTCGGAATGCTCCTTGCCGTCGGCGTCACGGCGTGGATGGTCCTGCAGGCCGCGCTCAATATGGGCGCCGCGCTCGCCGTGTTCCCCGTAGTGGGAATCACGCTTCCTCTGTTGTCGTTCGGTGGAACCTCCCTGGTGACGACGCTGGCTGCGATGGGGGTGCTTCTCAACGTCGCGAGGCAGATCCGATGAAGGCGGCCGCCTCCGCGGGACGCCGGGATCCCACTGGACGCCCGCGGACTGCGAGACCCCGGGATCCCGCTGGACGCCCGCGGACTGCGAGACCCCGGGATCCCGCTGGACGCCCGCGGACTGCGGGACCCCGGCAGGCTGGAGGGCCAGTCGGAGGGACCTGGGCCGTCATCGCCGGGGGCGGCACCGCCGGCCACGTGCTGCCGGGGATCAGCATCGCTCGGGAGATCGTCAGGCGGGGTGCGGAGCGCGGCGCCGTCCATTTCGTCGGCAGCGCCCGCGGGGTCGAGACAAGACTGGTCGTCGAGGCAGGATTCGGCCTCACCACGCTTCCGGGGCGAGGCCTGCAACGCAAACTCGCCCTGTCGAACGTGGCTGCGGTGGCCGGGCTCGCCCGGGCCTTCGTCCAGGCGCTGCTCGTGCTACGCCGCCACAAGCCGGCCGTCGTGGTGGGGCTGGGCGGCTACGCCTCGGCAGCGTGCGGAGCGGCCGCAGCCATGCTGCGGGTGCCGCTCGTGATCACGGAGCAGAACGCGGTTCCGGGCCTGGCTAATCGGCTCTTGAGCAGGTTCGCGGCCGGCGCGGCCACGGCCTTCGAGGCCACAGACCTGCCCCGAGCAATCTGGACGGGCAATCCTGTGCGGACCGAGGTGCTGGACGCGGACCGGTCGGCTGGACGAGCCGAGGCTAGGGCTGCCCTTGACGTCGGCGACCAGTGCCACCTGGTGGCGGTGTTCGGAGGCTCCCTCGGCGCCCGCACGATCAACAATGCGGTAGCCGGAGCCGTGAACCTCTGGCGGGATCGGAAGGACCTCCACGTACGCCACATTGCCGGACGCCGCGACTACGAAGACCTGTCGCGGCGAGTGTCTGCGGGAACAGAGTGCGCGCTCGCCTATGACCTCGTCGCCTACGAGGACGACATGGCGACGGTGTACGCCGCAGCCGACCTGGTGGTGAGCAGAGCCGGCGCCACCACGGTTGCCGAGCTGGCCGCGGTGGGAGTGCCCGCGGTGCTGGTGCCGCTGCCCGGCGCCCCCGACGACCACCAGACAGCCAATGCCCGCAGGCTGGCGTCCGCAGGCGCCGCGACCGTGGTCCGGGACGACGAACTCGACGCGGCACGGCTGGCGGCTGAGATCGATGCCCTGCTGGAGGACGCTGGCCGGCTCGACACTATGGAGGGCGCGGCTCGATCACTGGCCAGGCCCGACGCGGCCCGTGCCGTCGTGGAACTGGTAGCGAGTTGCGCACGGATGCCGCTTCCCGGCGGTCCGGAGGCGACAGGGTGAGCGCCACGAACGACCCGCTCGACCACCGGGTGAGCTCCGTAGACCTCTCTGTTCCCACCACCATCCATGTCGTCGGCGCGGGCGGGGCCGGGATGGGTGCCATCGCGTCGGTGCTGCGATCCATGGGCCACCTCGTGACGGGTTCGGACCTCCGCGACGGGCCGGTGGTGGCCAGGCTGCGCGCCGAGGGAGTGCCGGTCGCTATCGGCCACGATCCGTCCAATCTCGGCAACGCTGCTCTCGTCACCATTTCCTCGGCCATTCGCGACAGCAATCCCGAGGTCCGCGCCGCGCTGGAGCGCCGCATCCCGGTGATGCGGCGCAGCGAGATCCTGCCTGCCATCGCGTCGAGCGGCAGGACGATCGCGGTGGCCGGCACGCATGGCAAGACCACGACCAGCTCCATGCTGGCTCTGGTCCTGGTGGAGGCCGGACTGAACCCGTCGTTCATCATCGGTGGGGACGTCAACGAGATCGGCACCGGCGCGATGTGGGACACCGGCGAGTGGTTCGTGGTGGAGGCCGACGAAAGCGACGGCACCTTCCTGGCCCTCGACCCCGAGGTGGCCGTGGTGACCAGTGTCGAGACCGACCACCTCGAGAACTACGACGACCAGCCAGGCGCCTTGGTCGAGGCGTTCGAACGCTTCCTAACCGCGGCCCGCCACCGGATCGTGTGTGCCGACGATCCGGGTGCGACCCGGTTGGGTGCCGCCGTCGGTGCCGTCACTTACGGCACGGACGCCGGCGCCGACTTCCGCATGGTCGACATCTCGCTGCGGATGCCGTCGTCGGAGTTCGAGCTGTGGACCGGACAGACCAGGCTGGGACTCATCACTCTGCCGACACCCGGATTGCACAATGCCCGAAATGCGACCGCAGCGATCGTGGCTGCGATGACCGCCGGTGCGTCGTTCAACGATGCCGTCAGAGCGCTGGCCCGTTTCGGGGGGGTGGCCCGGCGCTTCGAGTTCCGCGGCGACATCGCGGGCATCACCTTCGTGGACGACTACGCCCACCTGCCCAGCGAGGTCGCCGCGGCGCTGGCGGCGGCCCGCACCGGCGGCTGGCGCAGGGTGGTGTGCGTGTTCCAGCCCCATCGGTACAGCCGCATCGCCTCGATCGGCTCCGACTTCGCACACTCCTTCGTCGAGGCCGATCACTTGGTGCTCACCGGGATCTATCCGTCGGGCGAGGCGCCCCGCCCCGGCGTGACCTCGAAGATCGTCCTCGACGCAGTGCTTGACGCCCATCCGTGGTCCTCAGTGACGTGGCTGCCCCGGCTCGACGAGGTCGCCGACTGGCTGGAATCCCGGCTGCGCTCCGGCGACCTGTGCCTAACGCTGGGGGCCGGCGACCTCACCTCCACGCCCGACGTGGTTATCGAGCGCCTCGAGGCCCGAACCGCGGCCGGCGCATCCGCGGGGAGCGAAACGTGACCCCGGCCGGCCATCGCAGAGGGTCCAGCATGACCGCGGCCGTGCGGCACGTGCTCGCCGACCTCGACCGGCGCCTGGCCTCCTCGCCGCTGGGCCCGTCGCTAAGGCGGGACTACGGCCTGGCTCCGCACACCACTTACCGGGTGGGCGGCCCGGCTCGGCTGTTCGTCACCGTGGACGACCTCTCCGAGCTCGAGATGCTCGCCACCATCGTCTCGAACTCCGCCGGCACCGGCGGGCCCGTCCCGGTGCTCGTGGTCGGGCGGGGTTCCAACCTGTTGGTCGCCGACCGCGGCTTCGACGGCCTCGCCGTCGCTGTCGGCTCCCGGCTGGCGCGTTTCGAGATCGACGGCTCGACGGTCACCGCCTACGGAGGCGCCCTGCTCCCCGTGGTCGCCCGCGCCTCGGCCGAAGCCGGCCTCACCGGCTTCGAGTGGGCTGTGGGCGTCCCCGGCACCGTCGGCGGAGCGGTGAGGATGAACGCGGGCGGCCACGGCTCGGACATGTCCGAATCGCTCGTCGACGCAGTCCTCGTCGACCTCTGGCGGGGCGACACGATTGCCCGCTCCGGGACCGAGCTTCAGCTCGGCTACCGCACCAGCAACGTCGCCCCTCATCAGGTCGTCGCTTCGGTGAGGCTGCAGTTGAGGTTCGGGGACTGGACGGCCGCCCGAACCGAGCTGGCCGAGATCGTGCACTGGCGCAGAGCGAACCAGCCCGGTGGGCGCAACGCGGGATCGGTATTCACCAACCCCGAGCACGCTCCGGCAGGCGCCCTCATCGAGTCAGCCGGGGCCAAGGGTTTGCGGATCGGCTCGGCCGAGGTCTCGGTGAAGCACGCCAACTTCATCCAGTCCGACGAAGGCGGTTGCGCCGCCGACATCGTCGAGGTGATGCGGGAGGTGCGCCGCCGCGTGAAGGAGGCGCACGGTGTGGAGCTGTCCGCGGAGACCCATCTCGTGGGCTTCGAACCTCCGGAGATGCCATGAGTGACACAGCCGTTGCCCTCGACCCGCGCATGAGAGCGCGCCGCATCGCGGTGATCAGGGCCCAAGGACGCCGGCGCCTGCACGTCCTTGCCGGGGCGGTGGGCATCGTTCTGGTTGCCGCAGCCGGGTGGGGCATCAGCCGCACGCCCCTGTTGGACGTGGATCGGATCACGGTCACCGGCGTGGACCCCGCCAAGCGCGCCGAAATCCTCGAGAGCTCGACTCTGTCCGCCGGATTGCCGATGCTGTTCCTCGACGTCGACGAGGCGGAGCGGTCCGTGGCGTCGTTGCCGTGGGTGAGGGGGGCCCGCGTGTGGAAGGACTGGCCGGCCACGGTGCGCATCGCGGTGGAGCCCCGAGTGCCGGCTGCATTGGTTCCTGCGACGGGAGGCCGAACCGCGATGATCGACGCCTACGGGTACGCGATCGGCTGGGCACCGGCCCCAGCTGCCTTGGAGGGGTCAGCCGGTGGGGCCGATCTGAGTGGGCTCCGTGTGGATGTGCCCCATGTGCGTGTGGACTTGCCCCATGTGTCGGTGCCGTTCTCGGGACAGCTCGGTGACATCCACACCGCTGCCGATGGGCCACTGTCTTTGGTCGCTGCCATGCCCGACGACCTGCGCGCCTGGATTGAGACCATCACCCTGGATCCTGCCCGCGACCGGATAGGCCTTGAGTTGGTCGGCGACGCCACGGTCATGCTGGGCGAGCCGGTCTTGATCGACGACAAGGTCAGCGCGCTGCGAGCTGTGCTCGCGAGCGCCGATCTGGAGTGCATCACTGAAATCGACCTAACCATGCCAGACATAGCCACAGTGGCCCGTCATTCCCCCTGCCGGCCCTAAGACCGGTGTCGGCCCTAAGATGAAGCGATCGTTCTATACAGGGAGGTTGACGCGGTGATGGCCGATCCTCACAACTACGTTGCCGTCATCAGGGTGGTCGGAGTCGGCGGCGGCGGCGTCAATGCCGTCAACCGCATGATCGATGCCGGCCTTAGGGGCGTCGAGTTCATCGCGGCCAACACCGACGCGCAGGCCCTCGCCATGAGCGACGCCGACATCAGGATCGACCTCGGCAAGAACTTGACCAGAGGCCTAGGGGCAGGCAGCAATCCCGAGGTAGGAAAGCAGGCGGCCGAGGAACACATCGACGAGATCCGAGAGGCCCTCAACGGATCCGACATGGTGTTCATCACCGCGGGCAAGGGCGGGGGCACCGGCACCGGTGCCGCCCCGGTGGTGGCCGAAGTGGCCAAGAGTTCCGGCGCGCTCACGATCGGAGTGGTTACTCGGCCGTTCAGCTTCGAGGGATCCCGGCGCTCGGTTCAGGCCGAGGAGGGGATCCAACGCCTCAAAGACAAGGTCGACACCTTGATCGTCATCCCCAACGACCGGCTGATCGCTATCGCGGACGAGAAGACCTCGATGCTCAACGCCTTCCGCATGGCCGACGAGGTCCTGATGCAGGGGGTCGGAGGGATCACCAGCCTCATCACCACCCCCGGGCTCATCAACACCGACTTCGCCGATGTGCGGACCGTGCTCACCGAGGCGGGCAGCGCCCTCATGGGAATGGGCTCCGCGAGCGGCGAGGGACGAGCCGTGGCCGCGGCGCGCTCCGCCATCTCCAGCCCGCTGCTCGAGTCTTCGATCGACAGGTCCCAGGGATTGCTGCTCAACATCTCGGGTGCCACGAACCTCGGTCTGATGGAGGTGAACGAGGCGGCCGAGGTGGTGCGCTCCGTGGCCCACCAGGACGCGAACATCATCTTCGGAACGGTGATCGACGACGCCCTCGGAGACGAGGTCCGGGTCACCGTGATAGCGGCCGGCTTCGAGAGCGACCGCCAGAACTACGGGGGCTCCGCCACCCAGCGCCGGGCGCGGCGAGACCACCGGTCCGGCGCGCGAGCAGCATCAGGGGAGGCGGGCCAGATTGCTGACGTCTTCGCGACGGACGACGAAACGGACGCCCCAGTCGGCGTCGACCTCAACGACGAGTTCGACGTGCCCGACTTCCTGAGATGAACTCGGCGCTCGCCCGGCCGCACCAGCGGTAGCTGCGCGCTCGAGCGGTAGCTGCATGATCGAGCGGCTGGCTGGCGATACAGCGGAGGCTGCATGATCGAGCGGCTGGTTCCGGCGGGTGACAGCCTGGTCGCCAGGGTCCGCTGCTCCCAGAGACCCCAGGGCGACTTTCGCTGCAGCTACCACGCGAAGGCGAGCCCCGATCATCAGCACGCCCTCGAGCACAGGCGCCAGGCTTTGATGGACGGCTCATGGACGTGGCTCAGACAGGTCCATGGTGCCGGAGTCGTGGTCGTATCCGAGCCGGGCGCCTGTGCAGGATCCGTGGCTGACGCCGCCGTCACGGCGGTGCCCGGGGCTGTACTTGCCCTGCACACGGCCGACTGCGCTCCGGTCGTGGTGGTCGGCGACGGCGCGGTGGGTGTGGCCCACGCCGGTTGGCGCGGCATCGTCGCCGGCGTGCTGGGCGAGGTCGTTCGGGCCGTCCGCAGCGTGGCTTCAGATCCGGGCCAGTCGAGCCTCCGGGCGGTGGTGGGCCCGGTGATCAGACCCTCCGCCTATGAGTTCGGCGAGTCGGACCTGGCCGCGGTGGCCGCCGCCGCTTGCTGCGACGTCGGCGGCGTCACTTCCTGGGGTGCGCCCGCTCTCGACCTTGTCGGCGCGGTGCGGGGCTCGCTGGGCGCGGCGGGTGTCAGCGACGTGGAGGACCTCGGATTCGACACCGCTCACGACAGCTTCTTCTCCCACCGGGCCCGCGGCGAGTTCGCGCGGCAAGCGACCGCAGTCCGACTTGAGCACCGATGAGCGGCCTGTCACTGACCGTGGCCGTCGTCGGTGAGCGCTACGAGGCCGTGAAGGCGCGCATCGCCGGCGCGGGCTCACAGGATGTCACCGTGATCGCGGTCACCAAGGCGCTCGGCTCATGGGCCGTCGATGCCGTCGCCGCCTGCGGAATCGGCCACATCGGAGAGAACTACGCCCAGGAGTGCGTGGCCAAGCTGGCCGAGAGCACCGCGGTGGAAAGGCCCCGGGTTCACTTCGTCGGACGCCTTCAGCGCAACAAGGTCAAGATGCTGGCCGGCTGGGTCGACGTGTGGCAGACCGTCGACCGGCCCGAGTTGGCCCGCGAGATCGGTCTCCGTGCCCCTGGAGCCGAGGTGCTGATCCAGGTGAACATCTCCGGCGAGGAGGCCAAGGGAGGCTGTCAGGCCGCGGATACAGAGCGGATGGCCTCGGTCGTTTCTGATGCCGGACTCCGCTTGGTCGGCCTGATGGCCATCGGCCCGCTCGGGCCCCCCGAGCAGGCTCGAAGCGGCTTCAGAGCGCTGCGACAGATGGTCGACTCCCTCGGCCTGCCTCACTGTTCCATGGGGATGACCGACGATCTCGAGGTTGCGGTGGCAGAGGGCGCGACGATGGTGCGAGTCGGGAGGAGCCTCTTCGGAGAGCGTCCCCGCCGCGGCGTGCGGCGCGTGCCACAATGGCACGCGCCGACAGAGGATCGGTGACGTTGGCGACGCGCTACAGTCTGCTCAAGGAGCGACGATGTCGATGCTGAAGAAGGCGATGATCTACCTCGGGCTCGGGCCCGACGAGCATTATGAGAGCTACGAAGACCCGATCCGCCCGTCCCATTCCCCGGCTCCAGCGCCGGGCCGCTACCCGGCAGGCGCCGAGGCCGCCGCCGCACCGGGCGTCTCCGTGGCCTCGGGGTCAGCCCCCGACAGCGCGGTGCTGGGCCGGACCGTCCGGCCCATTAGCCTCGCACCGGCCGACGGCGGGCCGGAGATGGACGACCTCGAGTCCGACGGATCGGTTCGCGTCGTGCATTCGATGCCCTCCAAGGCCATGAAGCCCCACGCCGTCTCTCCGGACGCGTTCAACGACGCCCAGGAGATCGGCGACCGGTTCAAGTCCGGCCAGCCCGTGATCGTGAACCTCCAAACGGTTGACCGGGATCTGCGGCGGCGCCTCGTGGACTTCTCGAGCGGTCTCTGCTACGCCACAGGCGGCAAGATGGACCGCGTCGCCGACCAGGTGTACCTGCTCACCCCAGCCGACGTGGAGGTGTCGCGAGGGACCGCCCGTCGCAAGCGCGGCTGACTCGAGCGCTGAGTGCTCTGGATTCTCTGCCTACTGCTGCAGTTCTACGTGTTTGCGATCTTCGGTCGCGTGCTGCTGAGTTGGTTCCCGCTCAACCCCCGTGGTGCGATGGCCACCGTCGCGGGCTTCCTGTACACGGTCACCGACGCGGTCATGAAGCCGGTGCGCCGCATGCTGCCCGCGGCCCGGTTCGGAGGGATGGCACTCGACTTCTCGCCGGTGATCGTGATCTTCGGGATCTTCTTTCTCCAGAGGATGCTCAGGGCGTTCGGAATCTGCTAGGCATCTGCTAGACGGAACAGCCCGCGGCACCGATGGCCGCCCCGTGAGCCGCGGCCTGCTGGCATCCACCAACCACGATGGTGTCCGTGGCATCATCGCCCGTATGAATGCACTCAAAGATCTCCCCACGGAGGTCAAGTTTCGCGAGCGGATGCGCGGCTACGACTACGAAGAGGTGGACGCCTACGTCAAGACGGTCAGCCGAGTGGCAGCCCAAGCCGGTGAGCAGATTGCAGAACTCCAGCAGCGCTTGGCACAGCTTGAGTCCCAGACCGGCACCGACGACGGGGGCACCGAGATCCGTGAGACGCTGTTGCGCACGCTGGTGCTGGCCCAGCGCACCGCCGACTCGGCCGTGTCCGAGGCTCGATCCGAGGCGAAGTCGATGACCGACTCCGCTCAGGAGCGAGCGACCAAGACCGTCTCCGACGCTGAGACGGCCGCCAACGAGCGCCTGCGCTCGGCGGAGGAGCGCGCCGCCCGGATGTTGGCCGAGGCCGAGGAGAACGGCCAGCTCATCGTCGCCGAGGCGAAGCGGACGGCGGCGGCCGAGCTCGCCTCCGAGCGGGCCCGTGCGCACCAGGAGATACAAGCTCTCGAGACGACCAAGGGCGAGCTGGAGATGGTGCTGGCTGAGATTCAGACCAGATTGGAGGGCGAACGGAACATGCTCCGTGGCCTCTCGGTCTCGTTTCAGTCGTTCGTAGAGAAGTTCGAGCCAGTAGCGGAAATCGCCCAGCCCACCGCTCAACCGCAGGTCGACGCGGACGGAGAAGGGGCGACCGCGCTGACCGACCATCCCGCAGCCGACGCTGAAGAGAGTGCGGCCGCGCCGGACGCGGACACAGCCGACGACGCGGACACTGCCGACGACGACACGGCCGCAGAGGCGATGACCAGTCACGACGTTGAGGCCGAGGACCTAGGGGACGATGAGACCGCACAAGAGCCTGCCGGTGTCCTCCAGGAAGCCTTGGCCGCGGACACCGTTGATGCCGACACCGTGCCCGAGTTGCCAGTGGTCGAATGGGACGACGAGGTCGGCCACGACCCATTGGACGACACCTACGCAGCGGAGTCCGAGAATGCCGCGTCGGATGTGGTTCGCTTGGAGCCGGTAGCCGGCGACAACGGATCGGCGCACCGGGAGCCGGACGATTCCCACAACGACGAGGCCGCTTCCGCCGGACCGGCAACCATGCCCTTCGGAGTTGACAGCCCCGAACTGTTCGACATGGACGCAGAGGAGGACGACGAGTTCATCGAGCAGCTGCGACAGGTCGTCAGCAGCGACGCCCCACTGCCCGACAGGGACGCCGCCATGGCCGCCTTCTTCGACCACGACGAGGACGTCGGCAGCATCAGCGGAGCACCCGGTCGCGGCGGTAGGCTCGGCCCGCGGGCTGGACCACCGTAGACGTCTGAACCACCGTCACGACCGAGAGTCCTTCGACGGACGGCCGGACCGGAGCTGGAGAAGACATGGCCAAGGCCAACAGGGCGCAAGCCGCCAACACCACAACCAAGAAGCCGCCCGGTACCAAGGCGTCGGCCTCCAAGTCGCGCGCCGCGGCAGCCAAGACCGATACCGCAAAGTCTCCCAAGCCCCGCTTCAACGCCAAGTTCCTGGACGAGATGCGCCGCAAGCTGCTCAAGGAACGGGCCAAGTACCTCCACTCGGCTGAGGAGTACCAGGCTGAAGCCGAGTCGCTGCTGGCGACGCGCGAGCCCGGCGACGTCCAGTTCGACGAGGAGGGCGGTGAGGGCGCCACCGTCGCGGTCGAGCGGGAGCGCGACCTCGCCCTGTCCAGTCAGGCCCGGCACACGGTGAGCCAGATCGACGCCGCGCTGGAGCGCGTCGAGAACGGCACCTACGGCTACTGCGTCACGTCGGGAGCGCCGATCCCCATTGCCCGCCTCAGGGCAATCCCCTGGGCCGCGGAGCGCGTCGAGGTGAAGGCGGGCGGCCTCGGTCGCCGGTAGAGCGCTCGGACCCGTGACCGACCCGGTGCACACCGGGCCCGCCTACCGCCATACTCTCACGGCGCTGGTGTCGGCTGCGTCGGTGGTCGGAGCCGACCAGCTCACAAAATGGTGGGCGCTGAACGCTCTCGACAGCGAACGCGTCGTCGACCTGGTGTGGACCCTCAGGCTGCGCCTGGTCTTCAACACCGGCGCCGCCTTCAGCAGCTTCCAGGGACTCGGACCGCTGCTGGGGGTCGCCGCGGTCGCGATTGCCGCCGGCCTGCTGCTCAACCGACGTCTGGCGTCGGACCGGTGGTCGGCCATCGCGGCCGGATGCATCGCCGGGGGAGCGCTCGGCAACCTCGCCGACCGCCTATTCCGCTCGGGCGACGGCTTCCTGAACGGCGCGGTGGTGGACTTCATCGACGTGCAATGGTGGCCGGTGTGGAACGTGGCCGACATGGGGGTTGTGCTCGGCGCCGCGGCCTTGGTGTGGCGGACCTACCGGCGAGCGAGATGACCTTCGAGGGGGAGATCGTCGGGGCCACCCTCGACGGCCTCAGGCTCGACCGGGCCGTGGCCCTTGTGGCCGACGTGAGCCGCTCCCTCGCGGCCCGGCTGGTGGCCGAGGGCCGCGTGCGCCTCGACGGAGCAGTGGTCACCACCGGGGCTCGGCGTGTCGCTGCGGGCGAGTCGCTGGCCGTGGACGTCCAATTCGGGGACGATCCTCTCCCATCACCGGATGGCGGCGTGGATTTCACCGTCGTCTTCGAGGACCCGGACGTGGTAGTGGTGGACAAGCCCTCCGGCCTGGTGGTCCATCCCGGCGCGGGGCACGACCGGGCCACGCTGGTCCATGGCCTATTGGCCCTGTATCCCGACATGGCCGGAGTCGGCGACCGGTACCGGCCCGGCATCGTGCACCGGCTCGATCGAGGCACGTCCGGGCTGCTGGTGGTGGCCCGCACGGAGCGGGCCAGGAGGTCCTTGGTCGAGCAGATGCGCTCCCACCGGCCTGCGCGGGTCTACCGCGCGCTGGTATGGGGCCACCCCGAAGCGTCCTCGGGCCTTGTGGACGCGCCGGTGGGCCGGTCGAGTCGCAACCCGATGCGCATGGCCGTGACCGACCGGGGCCGCCCAGCCCGCACCCGCTACACGGTGGAGCGGCGCTACTCCGAGCCGGCGGAGGTCGCCCTGCTGACATGCCAGCTCGAGACCGGCCGCACCCACCAGATCAGGGTCCATCTCCGGGCCATCGGCCACCCGGTGGTCGGCGACCCGACCTACGGCGCGGGGCGCGGCGGTGATGTCTTCGGACTGTCGCGGCCGTTCCTGCACGCCCACGCCCTGTCGTTCAGCCATCCCGTCAGCGGCGAGACGGTGCGGGCGGCGTCGCCCCTTCCCGCTGAACTAGCCGACCTGCTCGATTCCCTGGTCTAGTCGAAGGGGCCGCGCCTAGCCGAAGGGGCCGCGCCTAGCCGGACGCTCCGAACCATCCGTCGTGCAGCCGCCCGTAGACACCGCTCTCTATCAGGTCGAGCAGCGCAATGTTGATTCGCTCGCGCAGCTCGGCGTCATCCTCGCTGAGCATCAGGCCGTACTGGACCCGTTGGAAGTCGGCACCGACCGTTGCCACCTCGCCGGCGCCCTCGCGGGCGGCGTGGAACTGCAATACAGGCGCGTCGAAGACGACCGCATCGACCTCGTCGCCCAGCAACGGATAGGCCTCATCGATCCTGTCGACCAGCACCGGGCCGACTCCAAGGGTGGGAAGGTACGCCTCGCCTGCCGAGTGAGCGACGGTGGCAACCCGGTGGCCGGGCAAGTCTGAGGGCCCTGAGATCTCGGACCGCAACTCACTGACCGCCAGCGACGAGGCGATGGCCGCGGTGAAGCTGGCGAAGACCAGAGTGCCCAGCGCTATCCACACGAGGGCCAGCATGCGGCCTCTGGTGCCGCGAGCCACCTTGTCGCCATACCCGACCGTGCTCATGGTCACCACCGACCAGTAGAAGGAGTCCCAGATGCCCCGGCGGTATGGAACCGCGAAGTCGGGATTGTCACGGCGCTCCAGCCACCAGATCATGTGCGCGGCAACCAGCACGGCCATCCCGAACACAACCAGCAGCCAGGGCAGGTCCGACGACGAGACGGCCTTGAAGAAGGCGATGATGCGGTCGTCGACGCCACGGGAGTCCTCGGTGGTGGTCAGGATGGTCAAGCCTGAGTCGAGCACCGGCAACGAGAAGTCGACAACCGCCTCGCGTGACTCGGTGATCGCCACCCCGCCCAGACCCAGCCGCGCCGCGCCCCGCCTAATGTCGTCGATCTGTTTGGCCGCGGTGTCTACGGCGTATATCTCCACGTCCATGCCGAGCTTGGCCCCCAACAGGCGAACCAGCTCCACCTCGAAGCCGCTGTAGGCACGGTTCTCGTAAATGACGAAGGGCGGCAGCGTGCGGGCCGCCACCGTCAGCGTGCCTCCCGCCGACTCGTCCGGTGCGAGATCGCTCAAGGCGACTGCGTCGGGATCGGCTGATTCGATCCAGCGGGTGACGGCGGCCAGATTGGCCTCGATCCACTCCTCGGCGTGTCGCCGGATGTCCTGCGGGTCCCCGCCGCGCTGGACCATGCGGACGTTCTGGGCGGAGATGTCCTCCAGAGGTATGACCACCTGCTCCAGCAGCCGGCGGACCGCCGGGTTGGCCTCCAGGAAGTCCGAGTTGGCCACCACTCTGATGTCGTTGGGCGGCCAGCCGGTCTGGCAGGGATCATGCGCGCAGCCGGCGATCCCAGAGATGGCGGTGCGGTCCAGAGCCGATGCCTGGTCCGCGGGCAGCGACGGGAACGGCACCTCGAGCCAAACTGCATTGCGGCCGGGCACCATCTCGCCGATGGTCCAGTTGGGGGTCCACGTGTAGTACAGCACCGGCAGGCCTGCCCGGTAGCGGGCGATCGTCTCGGAGATGAGGGGCGAGTAGGCACCTTGAACGTGCTCCACAGTGCCCGACAGCCCGTAGACCTGCAGATGGTGGTCGATGGTGGCCGCGCAGGACCATCCGACCTCGCAGCCGACCAGGTCGGCCCGGCCGTCGCCGTCATGGTCGAACAGCGCGGCCACTGCGGGGTCGGCGAGATCGCCGAGGCTGGTGATGCCGTAGGCTTCGGCGGTGGCGGCGTCGATGAAGTAGCCCTGGAGGGCGCCGTCGTCGACCTGCGTGCCGACGACCTCGACCGACTCGGACGCCGAGATGAGGGAGTCGTGCAGCGGGAACCACCCGTTGGCCCAGAGGTCGACGTCGCCGGCGGCTACGGCGGCGTAGAACTCGGGATTGACCATCGTCACCGGGCCCTCCACCCGGTACCCGAGTCGCTCCAGCAGCAGCCGGTACACCTCGGCCTGGAACCAGCCCGTGTCCCATGTGGGCCGGGCCAGGCGGACCACCGGCTCGTCGTCGGCGCCCCACGCCGTTGCGGCCGCCAGCGGAAGGGCCAGCACGGCGGCAAGGACGACCAGAACGGCTATGAAGGCTCGGCGCATCGACAGTATCCGGGATAGGGCGTAGGCCAACAGTAGTGCCGGCCGCGCTGAACCTCGCTCAGAAACCGCTGGCGCGTGGAGAAGGTTGCTACTAATGTTACGTCCGCCTGGATTTGCGCTGGCGTGCTCGTGAGTGTTCTGGTGTGTCCAGGCCTAGGGGAAGCAAATGGAAGGGGCCGTCAATGGACACCGAAGACACTGGGGCGGAGGCTGATCCGCGGATCCACCGCAGCCCCGACGACACCGACATCAATCTGACCGAGGCGACCCTCGCCCTGCATGACTGGGAAGAGGAGGAGGAACACCGCCGCGAGGAGGCGATCCGCAACCGCAAGTCATTCGAGGGTCTGCAGATCGATCCCGACATCGATTTCTATCCCGAGGTGGCCGACCGGGAGCCCGGGGACCGCAACATAGTGCGCTCCGGGTTCGACATTCACCCGCAGGTGACGTTCTGGTCGGCAGGGTTCCTGTCGGTGTTCCTTGGCTTGTCGGTGTTCCTCAGCGACCGAACGTCGGAGGTGTTCAGCACGATTCTCGATTTCATCAACGGGTCGCTCGGCTGGTTCTACATCCTCGACTTCAACATCTTCGTGCTGGTGGCGATGTACTTCGCCTTCAGCCGGTTCGGGAAGATCAAGTTGGGCGGTCCCTTCGCCCGGCCGGAGTTCTCCACTCCGTCGTGGTATGCGATGCTGCTGTCGGCGGGCCTGGGCATCGGTCTGATGTTCTGGGGAGTGGCAGAGCCGATCTTCCACTTCACATCACCGCCGCCGCTGTTCGATGTGGATCCCGGCACCGCGGATGCTGGCAAGGCCGCGCTGGCCACCACCTACCTGCATTGGGGGGTCCACGGCTGGGCCCTCTACGGACTGGTGGCGCTGGCCCTGGGCTTCTTCGCCTACAACCGGGGACTGCCCCTCACGTTCCGTTCCATCTTCTACCCGATCCTCGGGCCGAGGATCTACGGCGGCTGGGGCAACGCCATCGACATCCTCACCGTCATCGCCACCCTGTTCGGGCTGGCAACGTCGCTGGGCTTCGGCGCCCAGCAGGCCGCGGCCGGCCTGAACAAGCTCTTCGGGGCGCCCGACAACCTCACGTTCCAGATCATTCTGATCCTCGCCATTACCGGGTTGGCCACGATCTCGGTGGTCGCGGGTCTTGATGCGGGGGTCAAGCGGCTCAGCGAGCTGAACATCTGGCTGGCAGGAGCCTTCCTGGTCTTCATGCTGCTGGTCGGCCCGACGCTGTTCGTGCTGTCGCTGTTCACCCAGAGCCTGGGCTACTACGTCCAGGTGCTGCCCGAGTTCGCGTTCTGGAATGCGGCCTTCACCGAGACCCAATGGCAGGCGTGGTGGACGATCTTCTACTGGGGATGGTGGATCTCGTGGTCGCCGTTCGTCGGGATGTTCATCGCGAGGATCTCGAAGGGCCGCTCGGTGCGCGAGCTGCTCGTGGGAGTGATCTTCCTGCCGTCGATCCTGTGCTTCCTGTGGATGTCGGTCTTCGGCGGCTCCGCCATCAACCTGCAGATGACCGGGGAGCGCGACGTGGCTACCGCCGTCAACGAGAACGTGGCCACCGCCCTGTTCGACATGCTGGAGGCGTTCCCGCTCACCGGGCTCGTCTCGTTCATCGGCGTGCTGCTGCTGATCTCGTTCTTCGTGACCTCCTCGGACTCCGGCTCACTGGTGGTCGACCACCTCACCTCGGGGGGCAAGCTCGACTCGCCGAAGCCCCAGAGGGTGTTCTGGGCCGTGATGGAGGGTCTGGTGGCTATCGCGCTGCTGATTGGCGGCGGGCTGAGCGCCCTGCAGACCGCGGCAGTCTCGATCGGACTGCCGTTCGCGGTGATCCTTCTCATCATGTGCTGGAGCATGAAGAAGGCCTTCACCGAGGAACTCGACCTGCTCGAGAGCCACTACGACGAACAGATATTCCGCTCGCAGCACAGCGGCCTGATCGCCCAAGTGAAGGAGCGGCTCACAGAGGGGGTAAAGCAGTGACGGGCGGACTTCAGAAGCGAGGAGGCTCGAAATGAGTATTCGCAAGAACAGTGGTCTGACGCTGGTCGGGCTGTTGGCCGCTCTGGTCGTCGTGGCTCTCGTCGTGATCTTCAGCGGCGGCGAGGACGACGACGGCGAGGTGACGATGGCCCGCGGCGACTGGAACAGCGGCCACATGCAGGCAGCCATCTACGCCCAGCTCATCGGCGAGCTCGGCTACGCGGTGACCGATCCTGCCGATCACACACTCAGTCCCAACGCGTTCTATCCGGCGCTGGCCACCGGCCAGTACGACCTATGGGTGAACGGCTGGTTCCCCACCCACGACATCTACCTGGAAGGAGAGCTGGTCGCCGGACTGTCCGTTGACCTCGACATCGAACCGGTCGGCCAGCAGGTGCCATCCGGCGCGCTCCAGGGGTACATGATCGACAAGGCCACCGCGGACAGCATGGGCATCACCTCGATGAGCCATCTTGCGGACTCGTCGGTTGCCGCGGTGTTCGACCAGGACGGCGACGGTCTCGCCGACCTGATCGGATGCAACGCGGGCTGGGGCTGCGCAACCATCATCGACAACCACATCGCCGAACTCGACTGGGGCGGCAATGTGGAGCAGGTGTCAGGCACATACGGCGAGCTGATGCAGGGAGTTCAGGACAGGGTGGCGGCCGGTGAGCCGGTACTGTTCTATGCCTGGACGCCCAACTGGACCTACGAGGCACTCGCACCAGGAACCGACGCCGTGTGGCTGGAGTCGCCGGCTCTGGACGACGATGAGGGCAACACCGAGGTCCGGGGTCTGGCCGGCTGTGCCGGGAACCCCTGCAACCTCGGATGGCCGGTCAACAGCATCCGTGCTGTGGGCAACACCAACTTCCTCGACGACAACGCCGACATCCGGCGCCTGCTCGAGGAAGTGACGATCCCGCTCGGCGACATCGCCACGCAGAACGCGGAGATGGCGGAGGGCGACTACTCCGAGGCTCAGATCAGAGCCGACGCGGCTGGATGGATCGCAGACAACCGGGCCCTGGTCGATATCTGGATGGCGACGGCTCGCCGCAGCTGACTCCGAGGCATTCTCACCCCCAAGACGGAACCGGGCCGACCCGCCCCAGGCGGGTTGGCCCAGTTCCGCCGGTGCTGATCTAGGCGCGCTCGCCCTCGACCGGCCAGGGAACCTCGCCCTGGGCCATGGCGCTGATCTGGGCCAGGCTGAATGAGTCGAGGAACCGGCGCATGTGGGAGCCCGAAGCCGACCAGATGGCCAGCAGCACACACTGCCCCTCGTGATCGCAGGCGCCGTCGGTGTGGGGCTCGCCGAAGTCACCCGCAGCAATGGGGCCGTCCACAGCCCGCACGATCTCGGACAGCTTGATGTCGGCGGGATCGCGGGCCAGCACGTAACCGCCGCCCACACCCCGCTTGGAGCGCACCAGCCCGGCGCCCTTGAGAGCCAGCAGTATCTGCTCCAAGTACGGCTGGGGCAGCGCGGTGCGCTCGGCGATCTCCCGCACGGAGGTCGGAGCGTTCTCGCTGTGCAGGGCCAGCGACAGCAGGGCCCGGGACGCGTAGTCCCCTCGTGTCGACACCCTCATGGCCGTGCCCCTGTGACGGCGAGAGCGGCGCAGTCCCCGCCCCTCGACACACCCAGAGGCCGAGCGGATAGGCCGAAGTTCAACAAGGATTCCACAAGGCTCTTAGCGAGGCCGTGGCCCGAGCGGTCCGTGAGCGCAGCGAACAAGAGCGGGAAACAAAATGCTTCACCGCGAGGCGACTGCCTATCTGCGCGCTCGCTCATGCTGGCATCCTAGATGGCGTGGCCCGACCGGAACCGATCCCCGCGCCCCGAGAGCCGGTCCTGCCGGCCTACGGAGGCGGGTGCGTGGCCGACATCGTGCCGGCGCTCTTGGAGCCCGGGCGGGACGTCCCGCCGGGACCGGTGCCCGCCGAGGTCCTTGATGCCCGGGCCGTGGTGGTGCTGGTCCTGGACGGGCTCGGCACCGAGCAGTTGGCGACGCGGCAGAGCGTGGCGCCCACGCTCCACAAGATGCACGCATCGACCATCACGACCGTGGCCCCAAGCACCACCGCCTCCGCCCTCACCTCCATAGCCACCGGCGTCGGGGTGGGCGAGCACGGCATCGTGGGGTACCGGATCCGGACCTACGACGGCAACCTCAACGTCTTGAAGTGGCGGACACCCCAGGGGGACGGCCTGGACCGCCACCCGCCCGAGCGGTTCCAGCCCGTGGGCTCCTTCGGAGGCCAGCGCCCGCCCGCGCTCCAGAAGGACCAGTACCGCAAATCGGGCTTCAGCCGGGCCTACCTGCGCGACGCTCGCCGCTACGGCTACAAGATGCTGTCGAGCCTCGCGGTGGAGGTCCGGCGCCTCCTGTCCGCGGGGGAGAGCTTCGTCTACGCGTACTACGAGGGCCTCGACATGGTGGCCCACGAGCACGCCTTCGGAGAGCACTACGACGCCGAGCTGCGGGCCTGCGACCGCCTGATGGCCGACCTGCTCGAAGCCCTGCCCCGGGGAGCGGCGATGGTGGCCACATCCGACCACGGCCTGGTGGACTGCTCCGACGGCCTGGTCAGGATCGACCGCTCGGTGCTCGACTGCGCCGAAGCGGAGTCGGGCGAAGCCCGCTTCCGCTGGCTGCACTCCCGGCGGGGCCGATGCCGCGACCTGTACGAGGCTGCGGCCGATGCTCACGGGAGTCAGGCCTGGGTGCACACCGCCGAGGAAATAGTCGACGGCGGCTGGCTGGGACCGGTCGTCACCGAAGCAGCTCGAGCCCGGCTGGGCGACGTGGCGCTGGTGGCCCGAGACGCCTGGGCGTTCAGCCATCCCGACGATGGCGCGCCCAAGATCATCGGCCGCCACGGCTCGCTCACCTCTGCGGAGATGCTCGTGCCGCTTCTGATCCACGTCTCGTAGTCTCCCGCTCTTGTTCGCTGCGCTCACGGGCCGCTCGGGCCACGGCCTCGCTCAGAGCCTCGCAAAATCCTCGCCAGACGCGGCCGATCGGCTCGGCCTCTAGGGTTAGACGCGTGGATGCCTACGAGTCGGGCGAGCAGCCCGAGGCCGAACGGCCCGATGTGCTGGCTCCCCAGGTCGTGGAGGTGACCGGCGGCGGGGCCGACGACGAGATCAACGAGACCATCGACCACCCGGCCAAGGTCATGCGCATCGGCACGATGCTCAAGCAACTGCTGGCCGAAGTTCGATCCACCGACCTCGACGAGGCCAGCCGGCAACGGCTGCGCGAGATCTACGAGACGTCGGTGGAGGAGGTCGGCTCGGCCCTGTCAGCGGACCTGCGCGAGGAACTGACGAGGCTCGCCTCGCCGTTCGATGAGATCGAGCCCCCATCCGCAGTCGAGCTCCAGATCGCCAAGGCTCAGCTGGTGGGCTGGCTCGAGGGTCTCATCCAGGGCATGAAGGCGATGCTGCTCGCCCAGCAGATGACGGCCCACCAGCAGCTGCAGTCGATGCGGGGCGAACTGCCGCCGGGAGCGGAGCCGTACCCCGGGGCGCACCCCGGAACCGACGCCGGAACCCGCCACGGCACGTACCTCTAGCGGGCCGCCCGCAGCGCTCCCGCGACGGCCGTGCACGCGCCCGGAGGACGGGCTATGGTGCGAATCACAGCTGTGTTATTCATCCACAGCTTTCTCAACACCGGTCCACAGTGTCCACAGGAGGCGTGGTGTCTGACTCCTTCGTCCACCTCCACGTACACACCGAATACTCGATACTCGACGGTGCCTCCCGGCTCGACGAGCTGATCGCGGCCGCGGCCGCTGACGGCCAGCCCGCCCTGGGCATCACCGACCACGGCAACATGTACGGGGTCCTGGACTTCTACCGAAAGTGCTCAGAGCGCGACATCAAGCCCATCATCGGCATCGAGGCCTACATGGCCCAGGACTCCCGGCACGAGCGTCCGCCGCGCCGAGGACGGGTGGACGACTCCGGCGGCGACATAGCGGGCGGCGGCAAGCTCTACTACCACCTGACGCTGCTGGCCACCAACGACACCGGCTACAAGAACCTCATCAAGGTCGCCAGCCGGGCCTTCATGGAGGGCTACTACTACAAGCCCCGCTGCGACTGGGAGACGCTCAACGACCACAGCTCGGGCCTGATCGCCACCACCGGCTGCCTAGGCGGCCAGGTGCCCCAAGCCCTGCTGCGGGGCAACACCGCCGAGGCTCTCGACAAGGCGGCCCGCTTCCAGGAGATATTCGGCCCCGACAACTTCTACGTCGAGATGCAGGACCACGGCATCGCGGAGCAGCACCGGATCAACCCCCAGCTCCTGGAGATCGCCCGCAAGCTGAGGGCCCCGCTGCTGGCCACCAACGACAGCCACTACACCCACCAGAGCGACGCCGAGGCCCACGACGCGCTGCTGTGCGTGCAGACCGGATCGCTGCTGGAAGACACCGACCGGCTCAAGTTCTACGGCGACGCCCACTACCTCAAGACAGCCGCCGAGATGCGCAGCCTCTTCTCCGACATCGGCGAGGCCTGCGACAACACACTGCAGATCGCAGAGCGCTCCGAGGTCAACATCGAGTTCGGCACGCCCCGGCTTCCACACTTCGAGGTGCCCGACGGCTACGGCAGCGATCGCGAGTACCTGGAGCACCTCACGCTCTCCGGCGCCCGCGAGCGCTGGGGCGACCCCCTGCCCCCCCGGGTGGCCGAGCGGCTGGCCTACGAACTCGAGGTCATCAACAACATGGGGTTCGCGTCGTACTTCCTAATCACCTGGGACCTCATCGCCTACGCCCGCCGCCGGGACATCCGGGTGGGGCCGGGCCGGGGCTCGGCCGCGGGCTGCGCGGTGGCCTACAGCCTGCGCATCACCGACCTGGACCCCATCCGCTACGACCTGCTGTTCGAGCGGTTCCTCAACCCGTCGCGGGTGTCGATGCCCGACATCGATATGGACTTCGACTCGCGCCACCGCGACGAGATGATCAACTACGCGGCCGAGCGCTACGGCCGCGACCATGTGGCCCAGATCATCACGTTCGGGCGGATCAAGGCCCGGGCCGCAGTGCGCGACGCCGCCCGGGTGTTGGGCTTCCCCCATTCTCTCGGCGACAAGATCGCTAAGGCCATGCCTCCACTGATCCTGGGGCGCGACACCGCCCTGCGGTACTGCTTCGAGGATTCCGAGACCCACCACGACGGGTATGTGGCCGCGGCCGAGTTGCGCCAGATGTGCGACACGGACGACGAGGTGGCCAAAGTCGTGGGCGTAGCCCGCGGCCTAGAGGGAATGCGGCGCCAGGACAGCATCCACGCCGCGGCGGTGGTCATCACACCCGAGCCCCTGACCGAGTACATGCCCATCCAGCGCAAGCCGGAGCCGGGGCGGGACCCGAACGAGTCGCCCATCGTCACCCAGTACGAGATGCACGGGGTGGAGGATCTCGGCCTGCTGAAGATGGACTTCCTGGGCCTGCGCAACCTCGACGTGATCACCGACACCGCCGCGTTGATCGAGCGCACCCGGGGCGTCACCATCGACATCGACTCCATCCCGCTGGACAACGATGCCACCTTCAAGATGCTGCGGGAGGGCGACACCATCGGCGTGTTCCAGCTGGAGAACCCCCAGGTGCGCTCGCTGGTCCGCTCTCTCGCGCCCACCGCTTTCGACGACGTCTGCGCGCTGGTGGCTCTGTACCGGCCCGGGCCGATGGCGGCCAACATGCACCACGACTACGCCGACCGCAAGAACGGCCGGCGCCGCGTCGAGTATTTCCACGACGACGCGGCCGACATCCTGGCCGACACCTACGGGCTCATGATCTACCAGGAGAGCGTCATGCGGGTGGCCCAGCGCTTCGCGGGCTATTCCCTGGCCGAGGCCGATTCGCTGCGCAAGGCCATGGGAAAGAAGATCCGCTCGGCCATGGCCGCCGAGGAGGAGAAGTTCATAGCCGGCGTGGCCGCCAACGGCTATGAGGAGGGCCTCGGCGCCCAGCTGTTCAAGATCATCGAGCAGTTCGCCGACTACGCCTTCAACAAGAGCCACAGCTACGGCTACGGGCTGGTCGCCTACCAGACTGCCTACCTCAAGGCGAACTACCCGGTGGAATACCTGGCCGCCCTGCTCACCAGCGTCAAGAGCAAGCTGGAGAACGCCTCGGTCTACCTCAACGAGTGCCGCCTGCAGGGCATCGAGGTTCAGGTTCCCGACGTCAACCGGTCCGCCTCCGACTTCACGCCGGTGCCCCACGACGACGACCAGCAGGCCGCAGCGGGCCCGGGCCGCATCGTGTACGGCCTCTCGGCAGTCCGCAACGTGGGTGAGGGAATCGTCGAGCGCGTGATCGCCGAGCGCGAGGCCGACGGCCCCTACGCCTCGTTCGTCGACTTCGTGGAGCGCGTCGACATCGACGCGCTGAACAAGCGAACGGTCGAGTCGCTGATCAGGGCGGGCGCCTTCGACTCGCTGGGCCACCCCCGCAAGGGCCTGTTGCAGGTGCACGAGGCCATCATCGACATGACGGTTCGCAAACGCCGCGAGCACGAGGCCGGCGTGATGTCGCTGTTCGGCGAGCAGAGCGACGGCCCCTCTTTCGACGACAGGCCGGATGTTCCCGACACCGAGTACGAGCGAATGCAGAAGCTCGCCTACGAAAAGGAGATGCTCGGCCTCTACATCTCCGACCACCCTCTCAAGGGGATGGAGGCCCGGGTGCGCCGCCTGGCCGACCGCACGATCGGCGAGCTCGCGGCGGGAGCGTCCCACAGCGATGACGCCGGCTACTGGTCGGTCGGGGGAGTGGTAACCGGCCTGCAGCGGCGCTGGACCCGCAAGGGCGAGCTGATGGCGACCTTCGCGCTGGAGGACCTCGAGGACAAGATCGAGGTTCTGGTGTTCCCGAAGGCGATGTCCGAGCACGGTCCGAAGCTGGCCGACGACGCCGTGGTCGTGGTGCGAGGACGGCTGGACACCAGGGAGGACACCCTCAGGTTCTTCGCCAACGAGGTTCATCTCATCGAGAGCACAGGCGAGGATCCTCCGCTGCGAGTCAACGTACCGCTCGAGCACCAGAACGATCGGCTGCTGCGCGAGCTCAAGTCGGTGCTGTGCGCCCATCCCGGCGACTCCCCGGTGGAGCTGCTGCTGGGCGGCCGCCGGGTGGTGCGCCTGCCCGAGGACTTCGCGGTGGACACCGCCAACGGTCTGCCGGCCGAGCTGCGCGAGCTGCTCGGCGCCGAGGCCATCGCCGGGGTCTGATCTATCCGTCCGCCGGGACCTGACAGGGGTCTCGCCGGGCGCGAAACGGCGCTTCGAAGGTTGCGAAACGGCCTCGCGCCCCTGAGACTGGAGAAGACGGTAAGGGCGAGCAATAGGGGTGGCAGCCGCCATGGCAATCGCGATCGAGACGAGGGATTGCACCGCACTGGGGGACTCCGATCTGGCCGAAATGGCCGATCTCTGCGCCGTCTCCTCCAGCGCTTACGAGGTGGGCTCCCTCTCCAAGCAGGCCGAGGCCTGGGTGCTGGTGACCGAGGCCCGCGACAACGGCAAGCTACGGGGCTTCTCCTTCTGCACCCTGGAGCGCATCGGCGGAACGCCGTGCGTGCTCATCGGCGCCGGCCACACCTGCCGCACCACCCGCCGCGACACGGTGCTGAGGGGCATCGTCACCGACCAGCTCCGCAGGGCCGCTCTGTCCTTCCCAGACGAGGACGTGCTCGTAGGCATGCAGGTCAATGGTCCCGGCGCTTTCGAGGCTTTCAAGAACCTGCACGACGTCGTGCCCCGGCCCCGACACAAGGCGACCGGAGAGGAGCGGGCGTGGGGGCGCCGCCTCGCCAAACGCTTCGGAATCGGATCCCTCAGCTACGAGGACCGCATCTTCACCACCCGCGGCAAGAGCGGGCCCCCGGTGGTGCTCGACCACACCAGTCTCAAGCCCGAGCAGATTCCAGCCGAAACCGCAGCCCTTCTCGACAGCGTGGTCCGAGACGACGGCGACACGCTGATCGTGCACGGCTGGGTGATGGCCGAAGAGCTCGAGAAGCTGCTGTAGCGAGGCGGTCGCGCCCGCGAGCGGCGCGGCGGAGCCCAGCGTGGAGTTCGATCAGGCAGTCCGGCGCCGCCGGATGGTGCGCTCGTTCGCCAGCGAGCCGGTGACGCCGGAGGTGGTCGACGAGATCTGCGACCTGGCCCGGCGGGCGCCGACCGCGGGCAACGCGGCCGGTATCGAGTTCTTGGTGTTGGAGGGGCACGACACGTCGGCCTACTGGGACACCACGCTGCCCTCCGAGCGTCGGGACGGCTTCGCCTGGCCCGGACTCCTGGCCGCGCCGGTGCTGGTGGTGGTGTGGACCAACCCGGGCGAGTACCTGCGCCGCTACCGCGAGCCGGACAAGACCCACACCGGGCTGGGCGCCAGTGCAGAGGCCTGGCCGGTGCCGTACTGGTTCGTCGACGGCGGGGCAGCCGTCATGACCATGCTGCTGGCCGCGCAGGATCGAGGGCTGGGCGCGGCGTTCTTCGGGATGTTCGCCCATGAGCAGGCTGTTCGCCGGCGCTTCGATGTTCCGACCGACCGGCGGGGCGTGGGTACGGTCGCCATCGGTCATCCCGCCGGCGACGACAGGCCCAGCCGCTCAGCAGGCCGGGGCCGCCCCGACCTGAGCGACGTGCTCCACCGCTCGCGCTGGCAGCCGTAGACGCGGAGATCCGGCACGGCACGCTCCACCGGTCGCGGCAGTAGCAGTATACCACAGCGTTGGCGGTACCCTTCGCGGCGATGGCCCCCGCGCAAGTCCCGCTCGTCGACTACCTGCGCCTCGATCCGGAACCGCACCTCGTGGCCCACGAGTGCGAGGAGTGCGGGGCGCGCTACTTCGACCGGCGCAACGCCTGCGCCCGCTGCGGCCAGACCGGCTTCGGGGCCGCTGCGGTCGACGGTTCGGGCGAGCTGCGGGCATTCACGATCGTCCACCGGGCCGCGCCGGGCATCCCGGTGCCGTTCGTTTCGGCCATCGTCAAGACCGACGACGGCACCTGGGTGCGCTCAAACATAGTGAACTGCGACCCGACGCCCGAGGCGGTCAAGCTGGGCATGAGGGTGCGGTTCACCGCGTACCCGATCGGCACCGACGACGACGGCACCGAAGCTGTCGCCTTCGGCTACGAGCCCGCCCCAGAGGCCGAGCAGATAGGCAGCAACTCGTGAGAATCCTCACCAGTAGCCGAGCGAGGCCGTGACCCGAGCGGCACGTGAGCGCAGCGAACAGGAGCGGGAAACAACAGGCTTCACCGCGAAGCCTTGTCACCTATCCGCGGGGCCCTGAAGTCGAAGTCCCGCCCGGCAACCCACATCTCAACATCGAGGAGGCAGCACCATGGCAGCCCGCATCTCCGCCGACAGCGTCTGGGTGCTCGGCGCCCACATGACCCGCTTCGCCCGCTACGGCGACCGCGATCTGATCGACCTTGCGTCGGAGAGCGCCATGGCCGCGCTGGCCGACGGCGAGGTCACAGTGCACGACATCGATGTGCTGGCGTGCGGTTCACTCTTCCAGGCCTCGGGCGCGATCGGCCAGCGCATCCAGAAGCAGATCGGCCAGACCGGCGTGCCCGTCTACAACGTGGCCAACGCCTGCGCCACCGGGGCCACCGCCATACGCACCGTCGTGATGGCCATCCGCTCCGGCGAGGCTCAGATCGGCCTGGCCGTCGGGGTCGAGAAGATGGGCAAGATGGGCCTGCTGGGCGGGGCCACCAAGAAGGAGAAGAAGGTCTTCGAGCCGTCCGGACGCTACGGCGCGGTCACCGGCGTGGACGGCCGTCTCGGCACCGAGACCATGCCCGGCGTGTTCGCCCAGGCCGGCATGGCCTACGCCCACGACCACGACGGGGTGGGCTTCGAGCAGTTCGCCAAGGTGGCCTACAAGAACCACCTCCACTCCACGCTCAACCCTCTGGCCCAGTACCGCAAGGAGTTCTCCATGGACGAGGTCATGGAGTCGCCCATGATGAGCTACCCCAACACGCTGCTCATGTGCTGCCCGACCGGCGACGGCGCGGCCGCGGTGGTGCTGGTGTCGGGCGAGCGGCTGGCGTCGATGCCCGCGCACGTGCAGAGGCGGGCCGTGAGGATCTCGGCGTCGGTGCTCACCTCGGACCCCTTCACCGAGGACTGCCAGGTACAGCCCGATGTCAACACCCTCACCCGCAACGCGGCGGCGCAGGCCTACGAGGCGGCCGGGGTCGGACCCGAGGACCTCGACCTGGTGGAGCTGCACGACTGCTTCGCCACCGCCGAGCTGATCCACTACGACAACCTGGGTCTGTGCGAGCCGGGCGGTGCGGGGGACTTCATCAACTCCGGCGGGCCGTTCCGGGACGGCACCACCCCGGTGAACGTCTCCGGCGGGCTGATCTCGAAGGGCCATCCGATCGGTGCCACCGGCGTGGCCAACGTCTACGAGATCACCACCCACCTGCGGGGCGAGGCCGGCGACCGTCAGATCACCGGAGCCACAGTCGGCCTGGCCCACGTCATCGGCCTGGGCTCAGCCTGCGGAGTCCACATCCTAGAGAAGGCCGCCGCTTGACGCCGCGGGCGGCTCGATCCGCCCTGCACGGTCAGCGAAGCGCAAGCATCATCGCATGGCCGATAGGCACTCTGATAGCCAACAAGCTTGAGAATCCGCTCTTGTATGATGGTTATTCAAGGATAATCTCCACCGATGGACAGAGTCATCGTCAAGCTCTGCCGGTCTTTCCTCGATGAATCATCGACGGTTTCCTGGCTGAATCCGGCGGATCGGTAGAGAGCTACTGCGGCGACACTCTCGGGGAAAACCTCAAGAGAGATTGATCGAAGACCCTGGTTTCGAGCCCACTGGTGTCCTGCAGTCAGGAGCTGCCTGCCGACGCCGCGCCGACGAACGGCAGGGTCGGCCCACATGCCCCATACGACAGCTTGCCCACTCGTCGGACCGTGACCGAGGCCCATCATGCCCTGCGAGCGACCGGAGATCTCCGCCACGAACACCGCCCCGGCTCGGCCCTGCAGTGACGTTAGCCGTCTAGCCCAAGTCGCCTCGTCGAACAACGCTTCTCGTTCATAGCTCGAATCGAAGGCCGCAGAGTCACCCCGGAGGGCTCGCAACCTGATCGTACGGTAGACCTCGAACTCCGATGCCAACAGCTGCCGTACGATCATGGCCCCAGACTAAGGATGTGCGCGGATAGGTGAGGTTCGGCACCACGATGCCGTCGGATTGCAGGTGCCTCGTGCCTTCGCGGCCGCCTGTCCGCGTGGCCCCTAAGAGGCAACGCGGATAGGTGAGAAGCAGTAGCAGTGATGCCTGTGTTACCAGCGATTCGAAACGCTGTGGAGCGCCTATCCGCGCACGTTCTAAGCCTGAATCCACCGAAGCAGTGGGGTCTGTGGGTGTGGCGTGTCCACTAGAAAGGCCTCCTGACGTAGGAGAATGCCGTTAGGAGCGGCGGTTGTTCTGGCCATGTGGGGAGGTACTTCCTGTGAGCAGCGTGCTGTCTTTGGTGTCCCGAGATCGGTAGAGAAACGCGTCGTATGCGACCACAACCCGTGCAGACTTGGTGAGAAACCACAGACCCATCGGTGGATTCAGGATCAGAGCGCGAGCCCGTTTCATGCGACCTGACCCGCACGGAGTTGATGCGAGCTGTACGACGCGCCACTCCCGAACTCGCCCCCGACGCCAGGCGAGCGCTCGACACACTGACGCTCACGCAGATCGCCACCGCCGTGTTCGATCAGGCGGGGCGACTCGATCCCGTCACGCTGCGCAACCCCGACGCCATCCATCTAGCTGCTGCGCTCGACCTCGGAGACGACCTCGACGGGCTGGTCACCTACGACGGCCAGCTGACCCGTGTGGTCGCCGGCGGCAGGAGTGGCGGTGATCGCACCCGGCGCATAGGACTGCCATGCTGGCGGAGGCCCGGAGGTTCGGCGCTCAGGCTTCTAGTTGGGGTGGAGGTAGAAACGGAACGAAACGCGTCGGTCGGTCAGGTGTGTAGGGGCCTGAGTTGGCCTGGGGGTGGCGCTGCGGGACCGGTTCGGGCCGGTCGGCGCGGTTGTGGTCTCCTCGCTCGCGTTCGCGGTGGTGCACTTCGAGGTGGTGCGGTTCCCGGCGCTGGTCGTGTTCGGGATCGTGCACGGCCTGGTGGTGGCCGCCGGGCGCCTGGGTGCGGCCCCGTGGGTCGCATGCTGCCTTCAACGCGGCCACCGTCATCGTGGTGTTGGCCTGAGCAGGCCCGCGTCCGTTCAGGTGCGGTTGTCGGCTGGCGGCTGCCAGCCCGACATCGCCGCAAGGGTCGCAAGGGTGGCGTCGAAGAGAGCGTCGAGGCGGGCCCGGCCGGCCCGCAGCCGCACGGGGTGCTCGCCCGATCCGACGTGGCGTCAAGGAGAGCGTCGAGGCGGGCCGGGCCGGTGTCGTCGGGGGTGCCGCGCAAGACCCTCAACGGGCGCACACCCGCTGGGGCTCTCAGCGAACTCCTGCACTGCGCGCAGCATGGCAGTGTTGCCGGCGCCGGTTGTGTCCGGTTAGGGTGCTGCATGCCCTTGGTCCGTCGTTGCTGCATCCGCTGTCAGCAGGGCTGGGACGGGACGGCGTCTGGCTCGCGGGTCGTGAGCGGCGGGCGTCTGGGCCGCGCTGTTGCGGCTGTGCGCCCGGGCGCGGCGGCGCGGCGAGCCAGATGAATGGGCGCAGCCGTCGTCGGGCCTCGGCGCGGTCCGGCGCCGGCATGCGCCGGCTTCTTGCTGCATTGGCTGCCTTGTTGGCCCTGCACGCCTTGTTCGGGCCGGTCCGATCGGCGGGAGGGGCCCGGGCGCCCCTGAGGCGGCTGCTGATCCCATCGCGGAAAGCGAGACCGGCTGCCGCCACGGCAGGGAGAGATACACGATCTGGCATCCCAGCGACCACCGAAGGCCCGTCGAGACGAACAGGGCCTGGACGAGGTATCGGTGCAGACCAGCACCAACGACCACAACCACGGTGCGTCCGGCTGTGTGCGCGTCGGGCTCTCACAAGCATGCCTATAGTCCCGGTTGGTGCCATTCTGATGATCATCTGAGCCGCCCTGCGTGTCACGCCACGCAGAGGCTGAGGTATCGGATCCACAGGCCTGACGGCACTCACCAGTGGGTTTATGTGGAGCCGTGTCCGCCGCCCACAACCACGACCGCGACAACCACGGTGCCGCCGCGGTGCCCGGCCGGTCAGCATGCTCACAATCCGTGGTATAGAAACGGCTATCACCCGCCCGGGTACAAGAACACCCCCGCGCATCGCAACGACCACGGAGGAGGAGCAGGCGCCACGGGATGCCACGGCGACCACACTCCGCCGCCCCCGACCACGACCACCACCACCACGACGGTTCCGCCCCCGACCACAACCGCGCCGCCGGTCTCGTGCCCGTCTGGGCGGGTGCACATGGTCGAGCACGAGACGGGAAGCGACAACGGCTGCAGGCCCTCGGAATGCTCTCAACCGCAGATCCGGAACTACTCCTCCGGCTGGTGCAGAGCCGTTCCCGCCGGACAGAGCCTGTATCGATTTACTGCGGCGACTATTGAAGGTGTTCGCAGCGCTGCTCGCGCGGCGATTGAAGAGCTTGCCACCACAGATTCATGTATCACACGCGCCGATCCCATCACGGTGAATCAGCTGTCGGCCTGGATGCTGTCCATCCCCGTTCGAGAGGTGGCAGGCGGATCATCAACCTACAATCCGTCTCCGATGGTTCTCTCGCGCGGCGACGGCTGGAACCGCTGGTTCACAATCAACTACGTCAAGAAGGAGTGGAACCGGAACCTGTATTCGCGGGGCACATACGACGACGAGAAGCGCGCCCACTGGAACCCGGGCGTCGGCCTCTGGCAGCTAGGAGACTGCTGAGTAATGCCGATTTCGGCCAACCCACAAGCCTCTGACCTGGGGTTTTATGATCACGAAACTAGCAATTTGTGACTTACTCAGCAGTCTCCTAGACAGATGGGAGGACGCGATTCATCTCAACCATGCACAAAGGGCAAACGTCGAGATCGGCGGTCTGATGGTAGCACGGCGCCTCCGACGTGGGATTTGCAGAAGCAACGCCGAAGGCTTACTAGGAATATGGGTTGCATGCAATCCGGATACAGACCTAGGTGAGACCGTCAACCGATGCAGGATCACATTCAACGACATCTACGACGAGACAGAAGACGACGAAGCAGGAGACTCGTTGTTCGTGCGGCCTACGGCGGGGTCTGATGCAGATGGCGGAGTGCAGGATCGCAACTGCAGGTGGGGCACGACGGGCGATGCGTTTCGATGTTTCCTATACGATGTAGCCCTCGCGGAGGGCAGTCTGGACAACATTGACCCAGACGGTGCGGGAAGCCGCACGCCTCTGGCTGCGGCATTCGTGTCCTTTACGCATAACTCGATGAAATATGCCGTCTTTCCGGCTTCTCTCACCGGCTATAGCGAAACGCTCATTAGAGCGGTTCCTAGCCGAGTCGAAGCTCGCCTCTCGACACTGGGAGACCTTCCGGGGACCGAGAATGACGGAAAGGGATGGTTCGCTGGGTCGGTGAACGACCAGTACCTCTACTGGGAGACGTGCACGAGCCCCGATCCGTCTACGCAGCCACAGGTCATGACTTGCACTTGGTCGCAACTGTGATGATGAAGCGCCAACTCTCGATGAGGCCAACATGCTGGAGGCACAGGATGATCGAGAAAGTCAATTCTGCCGCAAGCAGCGCAGCCCGCAGGCTTCTCCCGCGGCCAGTTGCATGCCTGATGATCATTGGACTGGCTGCGGGCTGCGCCGAGCAAACAACTTCGACGGTAGTCGCCAGCCCAGAGTGGGACTCCGCTGCCCAGGGCCCCGGCGACCACCAAGCCCCCAACCCAGACGCCAGCGACCACACTCCGCCGACCACGACCACAACCGCCCCAGACGCCGGCGACCAAGCCCCCAACCCAGACGCCAGCGACCACACTCCGCCGACCACGACCACAACCGCCCCAGGCGCCGGCGACCAAGCCCCCAACCCAGACGCAGGCGGCTCTCCTGGGCCCGGGCAGGGCGAGGAGCCGGGACCGCAGGTGCCAACCACAGAGGACGGCGCGGACGACGGGTCAGACGATCTGGACGGGCTGATTGCGGGCGATCAAGCGGGGCCGCTGCGATGGAAGCCCCCATCGCCGTGGGCCGCGGTCGTGGACGAGGTCCTCGACATGTGCGACGACGTTCAGGCGCTGGCCGCCATTACCGGCAGGCTGCTCGGTCCCGGCGATTTCATGACTGGCTACGACCGCGAACGGATAGAGAGCGAGCGGCGGCTGCGGCATGTCTCATGCGATGGGGAGCCAGGCGCGGGCAAGCGCTACGTCCTGATGACTGAGACCGGTTTCGGGCCGCCGGCAACGACGGCGAGCGGCGCGGTGGAGGCCGTTGAGCGAAGACGACGCAGTTCACCCATTCTGAGTCCTGAACCGTTCCTGGGGCATCTGCTCGGCTATGAGGCGCCCTTCGACGACTACCATGTGGAAACCCCCCGCGACGAGGTCGTGGTGCTCACGGAGTCGGTGCTGGCGCGAGACGGCGTGCTGCGCGGGCTCGTGCAGAACATGTCCGAAAGCATGTTCGCGCGCGATGTGACGGTGTCGGTCGGAGATGGCCGGTGGGTATGGCCATTGACGATGCAGCCCGCCGAGGTAGCCCCCTTCGCCATCGAGAACTATGCGGGAACGACCGACCCGACAATTATCGCCTTCGAAGTCACTGCATCTCTCACACCGGTTCCCGACCCCAGCAGATCGATCGCCACAGAGAACGCTCCCGGCGACTGGTGGGGCACCTGGAGCGAGTTCTTGAGTAGCTTTTTCCCGCCTTTTGCCGTCGATGAGCCCCCCGAGGGCGAGTTCGGATTCTACTCCACCTCCGTGCTGCTTCGGGCACCGACATCGCATCCCAGCATCGCAGACGAGGTCATGGGCCAGACCATCGAGGACTTCAGGGCCTACAGTGTTGATTTGAACAGTCAGAGAAGAGTCGTGGACATCCGTCGGCTCGACCCCTACTTGTGGCTCCCCACTGGCCAGACCGACGACGGTGTCGAGACATACGAATGGGTCAAGATCACCCGACTGCCCTACTTCAACCCCCACACCCCCGACGCCCACATCGATGTAGCGATGGTGGGGTACATCCCCGCCGAGCGGGGTGTGCTGATCCTCGGGGGAGCCAACAGCACGGCCGGCAACAGCGACGACCCGCCAGAGGAGACCCCGACAGGACCGGGACCGTGAGGAAGTTGCTCGCGGTTCTTCCAAGACCGAGGGCTAGCTGTGCATTCCCAGGACATTGTACCCGGTTGGGCGGGTGAGGGCGTCCATCGGGGTGTCCCAGTTGAGGGAGCCGTGGGGCCGGTGGGAATTGTAGTGGTGCATGAACGCCTGGTGGGCTTCGGTGCGTTCGATGTCGCTGTTCCAGTCGCAGCGGCCGGCGTTGGAGATGTCTGCTCAGCAGCGTGAGGAGTCGGAGGTGATGGCGCGTTCGCACACGGCGCCGCATCGGGTCGTCCGCCACGCTCCAAGGGCCTCGAGGCATCAGTCATCTGACGCTCCTTTCACAGCGCCACGATCCCACCCCGATGCTGCCTAATCAATCACCCAAAACCGGACACGATCCCAGAATCATATCCGCGCCGGTCAGCGCGACTGCCAGAGGGACAAGGACCAGGAGCAGAAGCAAGAGTCTGCCGGGTGGGTGAATCACAGAGTTATTGCTCATGTCGTTACCCTCCTACAGTGGGTGGGATTGTCATCGCCTCCACAGCCTATGGGCCCACGCCGCCCCCCTTCGATGTACCGCGACATGGTGACTCTGGACGTCGTCTCCAGTTTGTGGGCGATACTGGACTCAACCTGCTGAGCCTTCGCGAATTCGTGGGGAGCGGGGTGGTTGAGGGTCCCTGAGCAGGGGTCGGGGCCCTGCTGGAGTCGGGGCCCTGCTGGAATCGGTGATGTCACATCCACTGATCCAGGAGGGCCCCGATGGCTTGCGATGTTATGACAGTTCGGCATCACCGAGGTGCGGAGCCCATCACCAAAGTGCGGTGGTCAGGGCTCTAGCTGCGCGATCAGGCCCTCGGGGGTGGCGGTGGGGGACTGGCAGGCGAAGTCGCGGCAGACGTAGGCGAAGCCGTCGGCACGGCCTGCCCACAACGGGGAGTCGTAGGGCTCGCCCCAGGCCAGGACTGCGCCGGGGAGGTAGCGGGTCTGCACTGCGGTCACCAGATCACCGCCGTCGCCGACGACGGCGACCTCGTCGAGGCCGTGAGCGGCCATGTCGATGGCCTCCAGACTCACTGCTCTGAGATGCCCCCCGGTGGTGGCGGCTGGAATGCACAACTAGATGAGTAGTTCCAAGGGGTGGGGGTCCACCATTTGAGGGGTGAGGGTGTCCAAGCTCGGGGTTGTCCACAGACCCCGATCCTGGAGGACCTTGGTATGAACCCGGACTTGGACACCCTCGTGACTGCACTGTATGTGAGGATTGATGACTTGTTGATCGCGCATCCCGAGTGGGCGCCGTGTCGGCCCGCGGTGGGGTTCGCGCCGGCGCTGTCGGACGCGGAGTTGGTGACTTTGGCGGTGTTGCAGGCACTGTTGGGGTTCGACTCTGAGGCCCGCTTCATCCGCTACGCCGCCGCGCATCTGGGGCCGTGGTTGCCGCGGCTGCCCCAGCGCAGCGGCTACAACAAGCGCCTGCGCCGCAGCGGCGAGTTGATGCAGCACATCATCGCCGCGCTGGCGCGGGACTGCCCGTCGTCACACGACGGCGCCTGGGTCGTGGACTCGACCCCTGTCGAGTGCGGCCGCAGCCGCGAGACCGCCCGGCGCTCAAACCTCGCCGGATGGGCCACATACGGCTACTGCGCCTCGCACTCCCGGTACTTCTGGGGCCTGCGCCTGCATCTCATCACAGCACCGTCGGGGCTGCCCATCGCCTACGCGCTCACCGGCGCCAAAGCAGACGAGCGCGACACCTGCCTCGACATGATCGCGCACGCCGGGATCGCCCGGCCGGGCCAGATCCTCATAGCCGACAAGGGATACCGCAGCGCCGGCTTCGAACACGAGCTCAACGCCGCGGGCATCACCCTCATCCGGCCCGCCACCAAAGCTGAGCCGGCCCGGTCCGGCCAACGATTCCTCAAGCCGCTGCGCCAGACCATCGAGTCAGTCAACCAGACCCTCAAAGCCCAACTCGGCCTCGAACGCCACCGCGGCCGCACACGCCCAGGCGTCGCCGCGCATACTGCAACGAATCCTCGCACTCACCGCAGCAATCTGGCACAACGAAACCACCCAACAACCCGGCCCCGCCCGATCCCTCATCGCCTACGACCACTAACCCCTTGGAACTAACCCTGATCGTGCATGAGAATTGTGCAAGCATCATCGCATGGCAGATAGGCACTCTGATAGCCAACAAGCTTGAGAATCCGCTCTTGTATGATGGTTATTCAAGGATAATCTCCACCGATGGACAGAGTCATCGTCAAGCTCTGCCGGTCTTTCCTCGATGAATCATCGACGGTTTCCTGGCTGAATCCGGCGGATCGGTAGAGAGCTACTGCGGCGACACTCTCGGGGAAGACCTCAAGAGAGATTGATCGAAGACCCTGGTTTCGAGCCCACTGGTGTCCTGCAGTCAGGAGCTGCCTGCCGACGCCGCGCCGACGAACGGCAGGGTCGGCCCACATGCCCCATACGACAGCTTGCCCACTCGTCGGACCGTGACCGAGGCCCATCATGCCCTGCGAGCGACCGGAGATCTCCGCCACGAACACCGCCCCGGCTCGGCCCTGCAGTGACGTTAGCCGTCTAGCCCAAGTCGCCTCGTCGAACAACGCTTCTCGTTCATAGCTCGAATCGAAGGCCGCAGAGTCACCCCGGAGGGCTCGCAACCTGATCGTACGGTAGACCTCGAACTCCGATGCCAACAGCTGCCGTACGATCATGGCCCCAGATTAAGCCTGGATCCACCGGTGGTGCGTTGGGGCTGAGGTTCTGCGATCGAGAAGGCCGCGCTGGCAGAGGCCAGCTCCACGTTGTCGGGGGATGAGACGCTGGCCCGGAGGGTGTAGTCCCCGGCCGGGCAGCCGGCGGAGACGGTCCCGGTGCGGACCTCCGGGTCCTCGTCCAGCTTCCATATGTACCGGTCCACGCCCAGGCCGTAGCCGCCCGCCCGGTCCTCGCATCCGTCGGCGTCCCCGTTCTCCGAGTCCTTCACGTCGGCCCGGAAGATGTAGTCGACGTCCGAGGTGTCGGCGTCTCGCTCCAGGTTGGCGAAGGACATGGTGACGGTGATCTCCGTACCTTGGGTCACCGAGACGGCGGACAGTGCAATCGCCGCGGCAGGCTGTGGCTGCGGCGCTTCGGCGCGGGTCACGGTGACGGTGTAGGTCTGCGTCGTTTCCCCGTCCTCTGCGGTCACCGTGACGGCGATGAAGTTGCTCCCCTCGGCCAGGGGGACTACCCCGTCGTTATCGGCAGCCCCGTCCAGTTTGACCAGGTAGCTGGCCCCGTCGTCGTTGGGCGTCGCCGTCACCGTGGTTTCCGTCACGTCGTGGCCGACCCCGACCGCGTAGCTTTCGGTGGCCGGGTCGAAGGCGATGGCCGCGTCCGTGAGCGCCAGGCCGCGCAGGGTGGCGTCGGTGGAGAGCGGCGGCGGGTCGTCGCGGCCGTCGGGGGCCGGGGTCGGCGCGCCGGCGTGGACCACCACCCCCAGGCCGTCCAGCGGCGAGAGGTCCAGGCTCAGGTCGTCCAGGTAGAGGTCGGTCAGGTTGACCGCGTGCTCCAGCCCGGTCAGGTCGGCGACCCCGCTGCCCCGCAGGTCCAGGGACCGCAGCGCGGCCAGGTCTTCCGTGGCGACCTTCTCCCCCGCCTCCTTGCCCAGGACCACTCCCAGGATGCCCCGCAGCGCGGCGTCGGGTATCTTCGCCTCCGCCGCCTCCCCGCGGCCTTCCGAGCGGGCCTGGGCCGTGACGGCCCCGATGACGTAGGTGAAGTCGACGCCCGCTTCCCCGTGGGTCCCGTTCCGGTTGAGGTCGATGGAAAGGGTCACCGGACCCTCCACCGACGGACGCGCCCAGAACGAGTGCAGACCGTTCGCCGAGCCGGTCATCTCGATGGTTCCCTGCTCGACTCCTCCGTCGGCCAGCTTGATGCGGCCCTCGAAGCTCCTGCTGTCGCCGCTGACCAGGACAAACACCCGGTAGAAGTCCTCGTTCACGTCCTGCCGGACCGCCAGGGCGCTCACCCGCGCCCCGCTCCCGGCGGCCGGGGCCTGCCGCTGCACCGTGAGCGGCCTGGCCGCCAGGCTCGGGCGGACCAGGTGGATATCCGGCGAGCCGGGGGGAACCCCGCCCAGCGCCGCCCCGTAGGGCACGCCAACGGTGATCGTGCAGCCCGAGGCGCAGGCCACAGCGTCCGGCACGATGGTCGCTTCGTACAGGGCCACCCCCGCATAGTCGGGATCGTCCGGCGGGATGGGCCGGTTGTCCGCGTCCGTGCGCGGCTTCTCCAGGAAGGCCGTGACCGAGGCGTTGGTCAGCGCGATGTCATTGGCGTCGAAGCCGCTGACGGGCGCGGCCAGGATGTGGTCCTCGATGAACACGATCCCCACCTGGAACTCGCCGGCGCCGATCGAGCCCGGGTCATAGCCGCCTCCCTCCGCCGCCGGCCGGAACGGAACCAGATCGACCAGCACCCCCGGCCCGGCGTACAGATCGGCTTCCTTGAGCCTGGCCTCCAGGCTGGCGTTGGGGGTGGCCGTGAGCTCGCGGGCCGCCCCCGCCGGGACCGTGACCGTCAGGTCCTTCGTGAGCCCGGCCAGCTCCTGCTCCGGCCTGAAGCCGACCCGGTACGTGCCCGCCTCAGTGCCGTCCGCCTCCAGAGAGCCGGAGACCAGCGTCCAGCCCTCGCTCAGCGAGATGTCTCCCTCGTCGAACCCGCTCACCCCTTCCCCGAAGCGGATCAGCAGCCGGAAGTCGGTGGTGTCCGGGTCCAGTTCGATGGTTGGCTGCGGCGCGGCGGTGTCGGCGGCCCTGGTGACCGTCAGGGTGTAGGTCTGGCTGGCGCCGCCCACGGTCACTGTCGCTTTGATGGTGTTGTCGCCCACCTTCAGGTCGAACTGGTCGCCGGTGGTGGCGGTGTCAACGTCGGTGAGCGCGGCGCCCGCCCCGTCTTCGTAGGAGACGGTCGCATCGCTCCCGGCGGTGGCCGTGATGGTGATGCGGCTGCTGGCGTTGGGCACGTCGGGGACGCTGTACTCCAACCGGTCGCTGGCGAAGTCCGGCGTCAGTGTGCCTGGGCTGACGCTCAGCGTGCTCAGGCTCGCGTCGGCGGACCCCTCCCCCCCCCCCCCCCCCCCCCCCCTCGGCGGCGCGCTGCAATAGAAGCGTGTACGTCTTGGTGGCCGCATCTGCGTCCTCGGGAGTTACCACCACCGTGATCGCGTTGTCGCCGACGCTGAGGGGGACCGCAACCGGCGTTGTCGACGTTTCGCCCTCCCCATAGCTTATGACGTAGCCGGCGTTGTCGTCATTCGTCTTTGGATCAATCAGGGTTCTTGTCATGCTATGGTCCACCCTGATCCTGTACTCCGTCGTGGGCGAGCTGAGCGTGAAGGAGACGCCGCTCAGATCAGCGTCGTTGGACTGGCGCGTGAGTGTAAGGGCGTATGTCCTGGAGGCGGCGTTGCGGTCCTCGGGGGTTACCTCGACGGTGATTGTGTTGCCGCCGACGCCAAGAGGGACCACGACCGGCGCCGTCGAGGTGTTCGTCTCCCCCCAGGTTATCTCATAGGTGGCCCCATCGTGGTTCGTGGTGGGCGTCACCAACGTGCTGTCCACGTCGCTGCTCACGGTGAGTGTGTACTCCGTAGTCGTGGAGTCGAAAGTGAGGGAAACGCCGCCGAGCGTCAACCCTTTCAGCGCAGCGTCGCCGGACTGACGCCTCACCGTCACCGTGTACGTCTCGGTGGCCGCGCTGCGGTCCTCGGGAGTCACTTCAATGGTGATGGTGTTGTCTCCGACGCTGAGCGTGACCTGCGTCGGTTCCGAGGACGGGTTGGACCCCGCCCAAGTGACGACGTAGATGGCTCCCTGGTGGGTAGTGGGCGTCACCAGCGTGCTCTCCACGTCGCTGCTCACGACGTGGACATACTCTGTGGTCCCGGGGCTGAACGTGAAGGGGATACCGCTGAGAGTCAACCCGGTCAGCGTGGCGTCGGTGGACTGGCGTCTGATCGTCACGGTGTACGTCTTTATTACCGCGTTGACGTCCTCGGGAGTCACCTCAATGGTGATGACGTTGACTCCGACGCTGAGGGGGACAGTGACGGGTATTGTGGAAGTATTCGTTCCCCACTTGATGAGGTAACTGGCGTCTTCGTCTTCCGTCACGGGTGTCACGAATGTGCTCGTAACGCCGCTGCCCACGCTTTCTCTGTAGTTGGTAGTCTCGGAGTCAAAGGTGTAGGAGACACCGCTCAGCGTCAGGCTGTTCAGCGCCGCCAGGTCGGACAAACGGGTCACCGACACCGTGTAGATCTTGGTCGTCTCGCCGTCCTCCGCCGTCACCTCGATGGTGATGGTGTTTGCGCCGATGTTGAGCGGTACCGTCGCCGGCGTCGCGGATGGGTTGGACATGGCCCAGTTGATCACGTAGCTCGCGCCCACGTGTCTCGTCGACGGCGTCACCAGCGTACTCCGCAGATGGCTGTCCACGCTGACGGTGTACGACGTCGTGTCGGGGCTGAAAGTGATGGGGATGCCGCTCAGGGTCAACCCGCTCAGCGCGGCGTCGTTGGAGCTCCGCATGTTGTATGAGTAAATCTTGCCTGGGAAGTATATCTGGGCTATCAGCAGACTTGACTGGGTTACCCAGAGCGTATCCCCATCGCCCCAGATCCCGAGAGGGATATCGTTTCCCGCCGCTCTGAGCGTGTTGAAGTCCTTGCTGGCGTCGCGGCTCTTGTCCGACATCCGATAGGCGTAAAGTTTTATGTCCTCTCCGTCAGCCACCCACATGGTTGTGCCGTTGGAGTAGATGCCGCGAGGGAAGTTGTTCCCCGCGGCGCTCAGCGTGTCGAAGTCCTTGTCGCTATCGCGCCCTTTGCTCGACAGGTTGTAGGCGTACAGCTTGTCGTCTTCCGTATCCGCCACCCACATCGTAGTGCCGTCGGACCAGATCCCGCCCAGGTGATCGTTTCCGGCCCCGTCCAGCGAATTAAAGTCCTGGCCGCTGTCCCGCCCTTTGGACGCGAGGTTGTAGGCATAGAGCTTCTTGTCCACGATGTCCGCCACCCACATCGTAGTGCCGTCGGACCAGATTGCGCCCGGGTCATCGTTTCCAGCCCCTCGAATCCAGTCCGCGACGAAGTCCTTGCCCTCGTCGCGCGTCTTGGTCGACAGGCTGTAGGCATAGAGCGTCTTATCGACGGTATCCGTTACCCACATCGTTGTTCCGTCGGACCAGACACCCCACGGAGTCTCATTCCCGGCGGCCTGCACTCCATTGAGGTCATCGATCGCTTTTAGACCGAAGAAGAGCAGCGATTGCCGTCCGATATACAAGGTGTACACGGCCGTGTCGCCTGTCCTCGCCCTCACCTGCGCCGTGACGGTCGTAACCGAACCCCTGGGACCTAGGGTCACCTGGTGCCCGTCGGTCCCAGGGTCGGCGTCCGGGAGGGGCGTGTCGGTAGTGGCCCCAGCGAAGAAAGAAACCCTGGCGCTATGGCTGGTGGGCCGCACCTGGACTGTGACGGCGCCGACGACGTGAGCTACCCCGACGGAGTAAGTGATGATCTCGTTGTCAAGTCCGTGGACCCGGCCCGGAGTGACGCTCAGGTCGCGCAGGGTGGTGTCTTTGGAGAGCATGTTGTAGGAAAAAATCTTGCCGGGGTCATTCGGCGCGCCTGTATTCGCCACCCACATCGTGTTGGCGTCGCTCCAGATTCCCTTTGCGCGGTTGTTGCCGAGGCCTGCCAGATTGTTGAAGTCCTTGGACGGGTCGCGGGCCCGGTTCTCCTTGTGGTAGGCGTAGACCTTGCTGTCGGCCTCGTCCGCCACCCAGATAGTCGACTCGCCGAACCAGATGCCGCGGGGCTCCACGTTGCCTGCCCCGTTCAGCGTATTCACGTCAGCATTCGGCTGGCGCATTTCGGTGAAGGTAACGGTCGTGATGAATTCATCGGGCGGGCAGAGCACTCCCGCGCACAGGTCATCAGGAGGCCTCAGGTTATCAACCGTTCCGAAGCTCATTTCATAGGCGTATATCTTGTTGTCCCGCGTATCCGCCACGTACATGGTCGTACGGTCGGACCACATGCCGGCCGGGTCGTTGTTGCCGGCCCCGGACAGCGAGTTGAAGTCGGCGGTGCTATAGCGGGTCTTGGCGCCCATGCGGTAGGCATAGATCTTGTCGTCCTCGTCGTCCGCCACCCACATCGTAGTGCCGTCGGACCAGATACCCGCCGGCGATGCGTTGCCCGCATCGCGGAGCTGGTCGAAGTCCTCGTCGGGGTCGCGGCTCATATCCGACATGCTGAAGGCATAGATCTTGATGTCGTCCTTATCCAAGACCCACATCGTCGTGCCGTTGGACCAAATGTACGTTGCCGCATCGACGGCGGGGAGGCTCAGCGCGTTGAAGTCGTCAAGCGCGCGGTACTTGAAGGTGGCCTTTGTCTGCCTGCCGATCTCGACCCGGTAGGTGATGGTTGAATCGTCCTGCGATGTGCCAACGACGTTGACAACCGTCCGGGAGCCTTCGCCGCTCAGGGATATCTGGTACCCCGGGGTGTTCACGTCCGCGTCGGGGATAATCCTGTTGTTGGCATCATGGTACGTAACGCGCGACCCAGGGTGAGTCGCCGCCGCGTTGAACGTTACCGTGCCGGTTTCGTCAGTGACCGGGAAGCGGTACACCAGGACATCGCTCTCGAATACGAGGCGGCCCGGGTTGGCTGTCAGTGACCTCAGCGACGCGTCGGTGGCGAGATCTTCAGTTCTCGGCCTGTTATACGAGAATATCTTGGCCGGGGTGACAAGATCAAATACCACCTGGCCCTCATCCGCCACCCAAATCGTATTGTCGTTGCCCCAAAGGCCCCGAGGGGAGCGCCCGCTGAGCGTGTTGAAGTCCATGCTCTCGTGGTGCAGCTTGCTCCACATGCGGTAGGCATATAGCTTGTTGTCCTCGGTGTCCGAAACCCACATTGTTGCGCCGTTTGACCACATAGCTGTCCCGTGATCGTTTCCGACCACGTCCAGGCCTGGAAAATCTTTGCCCCCATCGGGGGTCTTGTCCGACATCTTGTAGGCGTAGATTCTGTCGTCTGCATCGTCCAACACCCACATGGTCGTTCGGTCGGACCAGATGTCCTTCGGCGCGTTGTTACCGATCGCACCCAGAGTATTGAAATCCTTGCCCCCGTCGCGGGTCTTGTCCGACATCTTATAGGCGTAAATCTTGTCGTCTTCATCGTCCACCACATACATCGTGCTGCCGTCGGACCAGATGCCGTTCGCGTTGGTGTTTCCGGCTGCGGCCAAGGTGTTGAAATCCTTGCCCCCGTCTCGGGTCTTGTCCGACATCTTATAGGCGTAGATCTTATCATCTAGGCCATCCAGCACCCACATGGTCACGCCATTTGACCAGATTCCCGCCGGTCTCGTATTGCCGCCATGATACAGCCCGTTGAAATCATCTATCGCCTTATTCTTGAAGGTCTCTAGCGATTGGCGCAGAATATCAAGGGAGAACAACCGAAAACCCGCGCCATTCTCGGAGGTGACAAAGATATTCACCAACGTCGTAGTGCCTTTGCTCCCCAGACGCACCTGGTGCCCCGGAAGGTTGGCGTCGGCGTCCGGCAGTGACTGGATGCTTAGGGGCGGCCTGAACGTAACGCTTGCGCCGCTGTGGTTCGGGATCGCGTTGATGGTGACGGTGGTTACGTTATGAGCCACCCCGATGAAGTACGTTTCCAGATTGTTGTCAAACCCGATGACTTCCCCCGGGCTGACCGTCAGGGAACTCAGCGTCGAATCGCCGGAGGACTGGGCGTGGGCATTGCGCGCGATCATATCCGCGCCGGTCAGCGCGACTGCCAGAGGGACAAGGACCAGGAGCAGAAGCAAGAGTCTGCCGGGTGGGTGAATCACAGAGTTATTGCTCATGTCGTTACCCTCCTACAGTGGGTGGGATTGTCATCGCCTCCACAGCCTATGGGCCCACGCCGCCCCCCTTCGATGTACCGCGACATGGTGACTCTGGACGTCGTCTCCAGTTTGTGGGCGATACTGGACTCAACCTGCTGAGCCTTCGCGAATTCGTGGGGAGCGGGGTGGTTGAGGGTCCCTGAGCAGGGGTCGGGGCCCTGCTGGAGTCGGGGCCCTGCTGGAATCGGTGATGTCACATCCACTGATCCAGGAGGGCCCCGATGGCTTGCGATGTTATGACAGTTCGGCATCACCGAGGTGCGGAGCCCATCACCAAAGTGCGGTGGTCAGGACTCTAAAAGTGCGGTGGTCAGGACTCTAGTTGCGCGATCAGGCCCTCGGGCGTGGCGGTGGGGGACTGGCAGGCGAAGTCGCGGCAGACGTAGGCGAAGCCGTCGGCGCGGCCTGCCCACAACGGGGAGTCGTAGGGCTCGCCCCAGGCCAGGACCGCGCCGGGGAGGTAGCGGGTCTGCACTGCGGTCACCAGATCACCGCCGTCGCCGACGACGGCGACCTCGTCGAAGCCGTGAGCGGCCATGTCGATGGCCTCCAGCGCCCGGCCGAAGGCGGTGGGGTGCTGGGCTGCCGCGGGGTTGAACAGCGCGGTGATCTGGCGGGCGTGCTCGTCGTAGCGAGCCTCGCCGGTGAGCGCGGCCAGCCGGAGCAGGCCGCAGGCTGCCGCCGACTGGGCCGACGGGGTGGCGTTGTCCATGAGGTCCTTGGGCCGGGTGACCAGCTTCTCGGCATCGGAGCCGGTGGTGAACACTCCTCCCGCGGCGTCGTCGGTGAACAGCTCCAGCAGGCCGTCGGCCGCGGCGCGGGCCTCGTCGATCCAGCGGGCCTGACCCGACAGCTCGCCCAGCCTCACGAAGGCGTCGATCAGCGCGGCGTAGTCCTGGGCATAGGCCAGGTGGCGGGCCTGGGCGGGGCGCTCGGCGTCGCCGGCCTGCCAGGAGCGCAGCCAACGCCCGTCGCTGCGCCGCAGGTTGGCCACCAGGAACTCACCGTTGGCCAGCGCCGCGGCTCGCCACGCCGGATCGCCGGTGGCCGCGGCGGCCTCGGCCAGCGCCGACAGCATCAGCCCGTTCCACTCGGTCAAGACCTTGTCGTCTAGGCCGGGCCGCACCCGGCTCTCCCGGCACAAGAACAAGGCCCGGCGGGCGGCCTCTACCTCCTCGGGCCGGACCAGGTCGCCCCGCACCGGCCGGTTCAGGATGTTGGCTCCCTCGAAGTTGCCGGCCGCGGTCACTCCCCACCAGGCTGCGGCCGCATTGGCGGCCTCGGCCCCGGCCGCGGCGGTCGCCACCGCCCGCAGCTCGGCCTCGGACCACACGTAGAACTTGCCCTCGACGCCCTCGGAGTCGGCGTCCTCGGCCGAGTAGAAGCCTCCGTCGGCGTGGCGCAGGTCGCGCAGCACGTAGCCGATCGTCTCGTCCACCACCTGCCGGTAGACGGCCTCGCCGGTCACCATCCAGGCGTGCAGGTAGACCCTGGTCAGCAGAGCGTTGTCGTACAGCATCTTCTCGAAGTGGGGCACCAGCCACTGGCGGTCCACCGAGTAGCGGGCGAAGCCGCCTCCGAGATGGTCGTAGATGCCGCCGGAGGCCATGGCGTCAAGGCTGATCCGCACCGCCCGCAGCAGCTCCGGACGGTGGCTGCGGTGATGGATCTGCAGCGCCGAGGCCAGCGTCATGGCCGCCGGGAACTTGGGCGCGCCGCCGAAGCCTCCCCACTCGGGGTCGAAGGAGGCCAATATGGCGTCGCCAGCCTGATCCAGCGCCCTGCCGTCGACGGTGCCAGCCTGGTCCAGCGCCCTGCCGTCGACGGCGCCAGCCTGATCCAGCGCCCTGCCGTCGACGGCGTCGGCGGCTGCCTCCGTGCTCAGCGACGCGGCGGCGCGCGACGTCCGATCGATCAGCGCGACGAGCTGGTCGGCCTGGGCGTGCACGTCGGTTCGGCGGTTGGCCCAGGCTTCGTCGATGGCCTCCATTACCTGGCGGAACGAGGCCATGCCCCCTCGAGGCCGGTTCGGATAGTAGGTGCCGCCAAAGAAGGGCCGTCCGTCGGGGGTGAGGAACACGGTCATGGGCCAGCCGCCCCGGCCGGTCATGGCCTGCACCGAGTCCATATAGATGGCGTCCACATCGGGGCGCTCCTCACGGTCCACCTTGACGTTGACGAACAGCCGGTTCATCACCGCCGCAGTATCGGGGTCCTCGAAGGATTCATGAGCCATCACATGGCACCAATGACAGCTCGAGTAGCCCACCGACAGCAGCACCGGCCGGTCCCGCTCGGCGGCCGCCGCGAAGGCCTCTGGACCCCACGGGTACCAGTCCACCGGGTTGTCGCGATGCTGGCGCAGATACGGGCTGGTCTCGTCGCCGAGTCGGTTCATGGCGCCGAGCCTAGGAGGCCGAGCGGGCAGGCCGCAGTTCACGAGGATTGCGGAAGGCGTTGAGCGAGGCCGTGGCCCGAGCGGCCCGTGAGCGCAGCGAACAAGAGCGGGAAGCACGAGGCAACCACCCACGATGAGCGCCCGGGGCTCACCGTGGGGCAGACTGGCGCGGGTGAGTGCTGGAGTCCGAGTACTGGTCGTTGACGACGAGCCCTCGTATCGGGAGGGACTAGAGGTCGCGCTGGGCGCAGAAGGGTTCATTGTCGACGTGGCTGCCGACGGCGAGGAGGCCCTGGCCATGTTCGAGGCCCTCGAGCCCGAGATCGTGCTGCTGGACGTGATGCTGCCCCGGCTGTCAGGGATCGACGTGTGCCGCCGCATCCGCTCTTTCGCCGACACGCCCGTGATCATGGTGTCGGCCCGTCGGGAGGAGATCGACACCGTGGTCGGCTTAGAGGTCGGCGCGGACGACTACGTGGCCAAGCCGTACCGGGTGCGGGAGTTGGTCGCCCGGATGCGCACCGTCATGCGCCGCAGCCGGACCCGACCAATCAACTCCTTCAACGGCGTGGCCGAACTGGACATCGGTGATGTGACGGTGGACCGCGACCGCCACGAGGTGACCATCGGCGGCAGGCCGGAGCGCCTGCCGCTCAAGGAGTTCGAGGTGCTGGCCCTGCTCATGGAGAACGCCGGATTCGTCGTGACCCGCCAGACCCTCATCGACAGGGTGTGGGGGTTCGACTACGTCGGCAACACCAAGACCCTCGACGTGCACATCAAGAGGCTCCGGTCCCGCATAGAGCCCGACCCGGCCGACCCCGAGCGCATCGTCACAATCAGGGGTCTCGGCTACAAGTACGTGGCGCCCTGACCGAGCCCCAAAGGCCGAGCGGTTGGGCGATGATTTCGCTAGGAACTTGCAAGATGCTGAGCGAGGCCGTGGCCCGAGCGGCCCGTGAGCGCAGCGAACAAGAGCGGGAAGCAACACGCTTCGCCCGAAAGTGGTCGGCTACCGGCACGACCCCTCGCTAGCGGCAGAGTCCGAACATGACAGGGATCCGGATATGGGCAGCCGGGGCCCGTCCCCGCACGCTGAGCGCAGCGCTGGTCCCGGTGGCCGTGGGCACGGCGGCGGCAGTGGGAGAGGGATCGCATACCGCGTGGTGGCGCGCCGCCGTCGCGCTGGTAGTGGCGATGGCACTGCAGGTCGGCGTCAACTTCGCCAACGACTACTCCGACGGCGTGCGCGGCACCGACGACTCCACCCGGGTTGGCCCCCGCCGGCTGGTGGGTTCGGGACTGGTCGAGGCCCGCCGGGTCAAGTGGGCCGCGTTCGGGGCCTTCACGGTGGCCGCCGCAGCCGGTGGGGTGCTGGCCGCGGTCGCGGGCTGGGAGCTGCTGGCCGCAGGTGGGCTGTGCCTGGTCGCGGGCTGGGCCTACACGGGCGGGCCCAAGCCGTACGGCTATCTGGGGCTGGGCGAGGTGTTCGTGTTCGTGTTCTTCGGCCTAGTGGCCACCGCCGGCACTGCCTACGTGCTGCTGGAGCGGCTGAACTGGTTCGCAGTGCTGTGCGGCGTGCCGGTCGGGCTGTGGGCGGTCGCGCTGCTGGTGGCCAACAACCTGCGCGACATCACGGGCGACGCCGCCGCGGGCAAGCGCACACTGGCCGTTCGCTTGGGCGAGCGCCGCAGCCGCCTCACCTACATGGCGGTGCTGGAGGCATCGTACGCGGCGGCTCTGGCCGCGTCCGTCACGGGCCGGGCCGCGGCGGCCGCGGTGGCAGGCGCCCCCTTCGCGGTGGGCGCGGTGCGACGCGTCCTGCGGGGAGCATCCGGCCCTGCGCTGATTCCTGTGCTCGGGGCCACCGCCCGAGCGCAGCTTGTTTCGGGCCTGGCCATGGCGGTAGGCATCGCCCTGCTCTAGGAGGCAACGCGGATTGGTGTCAGCGCGTCGCGGTGAAGCGTCTTGTTTCCCGCTCTTGTTCGCTGCGCTCACTGGTGCACCATGGTTGTGTCGGCGGCCGCGAGGCTGTTGGAGGAGGCGGGGGCTGGCTTGGGCGTCTGATATGTCGGCTGTGGCGAGCTCTGCTGGTGCCCCTACGCTCGGTGGCAGTGAGCCAGGGTTCGTCGATGCTTGGTGACGCCGCGTCAAGCGACAGGGCAGACACGCGGGTGTGGTGACCGCGCCGATCGATGCGGATCGTGTTCGCTGGGGACGCGTGCTCCGCTTGTTTGGACCTCACCGAGGGCGGGTGCTGGTGGTCGTTGCCTTGGTGTTGGTCGTCTCGATCCTGGGAATCGCCAATCCGCTACTGATCCAGGTGGTCTTCGACCGCGCCCTGTTCCCCCCTGACGGCGGCGTCGATCTGGATCTGGTGGTGTGGCTGTCGGTGATAATGTTGGCCATCACGGTCGTTGGGGGCTGGCTTGCGGTGGTGCAGACCGTGATAACCAACCAGTTGGGCCAGAACGTGTTGCGGGACCTCCGCAACCGTCTGTATGCCCACCTGCAGCAGCTCTCGCTCGGGTTCTACACGTCGACTCGAACAGGGGAGATCCAGTCTCGCATCACGAGCGACGTGGGCGGGATCCAGACCGCGGTCACGACGACGATCTCGAACATCCTGTCCAACGCGATCACCTTCGTCTCCGCCTTGGCGGCCATGGCGGTCCTATCCTGGCAACTGACCTTGCTGTCGCTGGGCACCGTCCCGCTGTTCGTGTGGTCGACCCGGTGGGTCGGCCGCCGCCGGGAGCGCTACACCGACGAGACCCAGGCGGCTACCGCGGAGATGAGCGTCATCACCCAGGAGACGCTGTCAGTGTCGGGGATCACTCTGGCCAAGCTCTTCGGCCGCCAACACCGTGAGATCGAGCGGTTCAGGATCGCGAACGAGCGCCTGTCGGCCGCGGCGACCGCCCAGCAGGTGATCGGTCAGGCCTTCTTCACCGTAGTCGGGACCTTCCTGTCGGCGCTCCCGATCCTGGCCTATCTCGTCGCGGGCTTGTTGTTGGATCGTGGCACCGGTGGTCTCACCGCCGGGACCATCGTGGCCATCACAACATTGCAGAGCCGGTTGTTCTTTCCCATCGCCCGGCTGCTGGAGACCACCGTCGAGCTCCAGTCCTCGCGTGCGCTGTTCCGCCGAGTGTTCGCCTACCTCGACACCGAACCGGACATTGTTGAAGCCCCCGGCGCGGTGGGGATAGATGTCGACCGACTCAAAGGCGAACTGACGTTCAACGACGTCCATTTCTCATACCGGTCCGACCCCGGCCACCAAGCGCTCCACTCGGTGACCTTCAACGCCGGCCCGGGTCAACTGGTGGCTTTCGTCGGACCATCGGGCAGCGGCAAGTCAACGGTGTTGAGCCTGGCCGCCCGGCTCTATGACGTCACCGCAGGAGAGGTCCGCATCGGTGGGGTCGACGTGCGGGACCTGAGCCGAGCTTCGATGGCCCGCCTGATCGGATTCGTCACCCAGGAGAGCTACCTGTTCGCCGGTACCCTGCGAGCGAACCTCGTCTACGGAGACCCCGACGCCTCCGACACCGAGATCGAGAAGGCCTGCCGGGCGGCCGCCATCCATGACAGGATCCTCGAGTTCCCCGACGGCTATGACACTGTGGTGGGCGAGCGGGGCTCGCGGCTGTCGGGCGGCGAACGGCAACGTATCGCCATCGCCCGAGTCCTGCTGCACGATCCCCGGCTCCTGGTCCTTGACGAAGCAACCTCGGCCCTCGACACTGCCTCGGAGCGCCGCATCCAGCAAGCACTGGGAGAGCTGATCGCCAGCAGGACCACCCTGGCTGTGGCCCACCGGCTCTCCACGATCCAAGCCGCCGATGTCATCCACGTTGTCGAGGCGGGCCGGATCGTCGAGTCGGGCGACCACGACACCCTCCTCGACCGGGGCCGGACCTACGCCAGGCTGTACCGAGAGCAGTTCGGCGACGGCCTGATCGAAACCACCTGCGCCGACGGCGTCGTGTTCGCCAACGGCCAGTGCGCGCTCTACGAGAACCTGGACTCGACCAGTCGACTGGCCGTCCTGCGAGACCGAGTCTCGGCCAGTTCCAACTAGCGGCCGACTCCGAGGCGGGACCGATGAGCGCGGTCCGAGGAGCCGATCAACGACGCTGCCGAGGCCGCTGCGATGTCGGCGCACGCCTGCGGCCGTATCGGCTTCCGCCTGACTTGACTTCCGCGGCCCGTTGATGCAGAACACCTCACCGCATCTGGAAATTTGCCCGCCTCGGCCTCTGAGCTGAGCAGACTGTCGGCCATGAGCCGGGAGGCCGTCGTGGCCCACCTCGAGGCGCTGGGCGTCGCCTACCAGGTGGTGGAGTGCGATCCCGACTTCGCCGACACGGCCCGGTTTTGCGAGCGCTACGGCTATTCGATGGACGCTTCGGCCAATGCCATCTGCGTGGTGGGCAAGTCTGCCGACCGTCCGATGGCGTGCTGCGTGGTGCTCGCCTCCATGAGGCTGGACGTGAACGGAGTGGTGCGCCGCCGGCTCGGCACCCGCAAGGCCTCCTTCGCCGACGCGGCCGCCACCACCGAACGCAGCGGCATGATGATCGGCGGGGTCACCCCGTTCGGGCTGCCGGTCGGCCTGCCGGTTTGGATCGATGCCCAGGTCATGGAGTGCGACCAGGTGATCGTGGGCGGAGGCTCTCGCGACTGCAAGATCCTGTGCCCGCCGGCGTCGCTGCTGGCCATCGACGGGGCCGAGGTCGTCGAGGCCTTGGCCAAGACCCCGACACCGCCCCCGGCGTAACGTTCCTCGGCTTCTACGAGGCCGAGCGAGTAGGCCGCGATTGACGAGGATTCTTGAATGGCACTGAGCGAGGCCGTGGCCCGAGCGGCCCGTGACCGAAGCGAACAAGAGCGGGAGATACCACGCTGCGCCGCGAGGCGGTCAAACGTACCCGCGCTGTCTCTAAGGGCGGCGGGTGGCGGTGATCAGCTGGGCTATGCCTGCGCTCAGGCGGTGGTGCTGCACGGCGGAGAACCCGTTGGCCTCAAGTCCGTTTCGCAGGTCGTCCCAAGTGGGCAGATGGGCAACCGACTCGGGCAGGTACCGGTAGGCGTCCCGATCCGACAGCGCGGCCCCGATGAGGGGCACCATCCGGCCGAAGTACAGACCGTGGCCCCAGCGCAGAACCGGATTGGCCGGAGAGTCCACCTCCAGCAGGCCGATGCGTCCGCCGGGTCGCAGCACCCGGGCCAACTCGGCGAGCAGGGGCGGCACGGCCGTCAGATTGCGCAGGGCGAACCCGCAAGTCGCGCCGTCCAGGGCGCCGTCGGGCAGCGGCAGCTCCAGAACGTCGGCATTCACCGGCGGCCATCCGGTTGCCTGCCAGGGCGCGGCCCGCAGCATGCCCATCGAGAAGTCGAAGCCGATGGGACGGCAGCCGCCGCGAGCCAACTCCCGGCACAAGTCGCCGGTGCCGCAAGCCAGGTCGGCCACCACCGACCCGGGCGCGAGGCCCAGTTGCTGCACAGTCCGGCGCCGCCAGGCCACATCGAGGCGCAGGGTCATGATGCGGTTGACCAGGTCGTAGCGGGGCGCGATGGCGTCGAACATCTCCCGCACGGCTCGGCGCTTGGCCGCGCCGGCGGGCAGTTCGCTCACCCGCGCTGTCTCTTGGGCCAGTAGCGCTGGTAGTTGCGGCTCTGCGGGTGCAACAGGAGGGCCACGAGCGCGATGTCGAACATCAGGCCGATCAGATCGCCCCACAGCCAGCCCAGGCTGTCGGTCGCAGCCAGCAGCGCCACCAGCAGGAGAGGAATCGCGGCCACGACCACGCCGAGCTTGTAGGCCCATCGCCTCTCGTTGGCTATGCCGAATGCGGCCATCACCTTGCCGACCGCGATCACCAGCGAGTAGATGGTCAGAGATCGAGCGCCGAGCATCGCGAACACCAGTGAGAAGCCGCCCTGGAAGTACAGCAGCAGCTGCGCGATGTAGAGCGTCTGAGGCTGGCGGGGGTTGACCCAGACGCGCGTCTCCACCCCTCCAGTATGCAGGCTCGCTACCCCGGAGAGCGGCGATAGGCGCGGTCGGTGTGATGGTGCTCGAAGCCGATGCGGCGGTAGACGGCGTTGGCGGGGTGGTTGTCGGACTCCACATACAGCATTCCGACGGTCAGCGACCGCCCCGACAGCCAATCCAGCCCGGCCAGGGTCATGGGCCCGCCCAGCCCCCGGCCCGCGAAGTCGGGGGCGACCGCGATCACGTAGATCTCTCCCAGCGGCGGATCGTGATCGGGGTGGATCTTGGTCCAGCAGAAGCCGGCCAGACGGCCCTCGCGGTGGTGGAGGCGGAAGCCGCCGGGGTCGAACCAAGGCTCGGCCATGCGGCTGCGCACATCGTCGGCGGTGAGCCCGCCCTGCTCGGGATGCCAACGGAAGGCCCGGTTGTTGACCGACACGAACTCGTCCAGGTCGTCGGGGGTGAACGCTCTGGTGCGTATCCCAGCCGGCTCGGCCGGCAGGTCGCACCGCAGCTGCCACAAGTCGCGGTAGGGCTCGAATCCGTGGCGGCGGGCCGCGGCGTCGTCGCCCTGCGAGACCTCCCTGATCCAGAGCTGGGCACCGGAGTCGCCATCCAACCCGGCCAGGGCCTCGGTCAGGACGTCGGCCGTCTCACTGGCCGCTCGGCCCCCGTACACCACGATCTGCGTCTCTCCGCCTGCCGTCGCCGGGGCATTGACCTCGTAGCGCACCGAACTGAGGGTACCGCTAGCTTCGCGAGCGTGACGGTGATCAACCGTTCGCGCCATCGCCACAGGCTCGAAGACGTGCCGGGCGGCGACGCGTTGGGCGTCGGGCGCTAGCTTCGTGCCGATGGCCCGTCCCCGAACGCCCAAGGGCCGCGCCCGCCGGACTCATGAACGCCTAGCTTCGGAGTACCCGGAGGCGGTGTGCGAGCTCGACCACGGAAACGCTTTCGAGCTGCTGGCGGCCACCATCCTGTCGGCGCAGGCCACCGATGTGGGCGTCAACAAGGCGACCCCAGCGCTGTTCCGGAGGTTTCCCGACGCCGAGGCGCTGGCCGAGGCCGAGCCGGAGCAGGTCGAGCCCTACGTGAGCACCATCGGGTTGTTCCGCAACAAGTCCAAGAGCCTGGTGGGCATGGCCCGGATGCTGGTGGACGACTATGGAGGCGAGGTGCCCGGTGCAATGCGCGACCTGGTGCGCCTGCCCGGCGTGGGCCGCAAGACGGCCAATGTGATCCGCAGCGTGGCTCTCGGACTGCCGGGACTTCCGGTTGACACCCACGTCACGAGGCTGTCGAACCTTCTCAACCTCACCTCCGAGACCGACCCGGTGAAGATTGAATTGGAGCTGAACCCGATGATCCCCGCCGCCGAGCGGGGCGACTTCAGCCTGAGGATGATCCTCCACGGTCGCCGGGTGTGCGTGGCCCGCCGCCCCCGCTGCGAGGACTGCGTCCTCAACGACTTCTGCCCCTCCAGCACCGTCTGAGACCCTCGCCCCGAGCGAAGCATCGCCTGCCATGGTCCGCCGGCCAGCTCGCCCGCAGGCGCGGCCATGGCCGCGTACGCACTCGCAGAACGCTAAGGTCCGCGTGCGACGCTGGGCCCAGCGGGCCCGGCCAAAGTATGCGAACGCAGCCGGCGAACCGAGGGATCCGCCACCCTCGGTCGCTTTAGCGGCCGCCCCCGGGCCCGGGGGCGGCCGCCTCTTCTAGCCGTGACTGTGATCCGAGAAGGGCCATGTCGACCGGTAGCGTTGTGGGGTGCTCACCCGCCTCGACCTGCGCGGTGACGGCAGTCCCGTCGCCTCCCGCCTGCCCCGGCCCGAGCCGGCGTCCGCAGGCCCGCTGGAGGCGGTGCGCGCCATCATCGCCGCGGTGAGGGAGCGGGGCGACGACGCCCTTCGGGAGCTGACCGAGCGCTTCGACGGCGTGGAGCTGGCCAGCCTGATCGTGGAGCCGGCCGAGATCGTGGAGGCCGCGGCCCGTACACCGCCGGAGGTGCGCGCCGCGCTGGCGGCCGCGGTGGCCAACGTGGAGGCCTACCACCGCCACCAGCTGCTCGACGAGGTGGTGCACGAGCAGGGCGGGGTCACGGTGCGTGAACGCCACCTGCCGGTGCGCCGAGCCGGCTGCTACGTGCCCGGAGGTCGGGCCGCCTACCCGTCGACGCTGATCATGACCGCGGTCCCGGCCCGCGTGGCCGGCGTGGACGAGGTCGCGGTGTGCGTGCCGCCCGACCCCGGGGGCCGCATCGCCGATGTGACACTGGCCGCAGCCGCCGCCGCGGGCGTGACCGAGATCCATCCGGTGGGCGGGGCTCAGGCCGTCGCCGCGCTGGCCTACGGAACGGAGTCGATACCCGCCGTCGACGTGATCGTCGGACCGGGCAACGCCTACGTCGCGCTGGCCCAGCGCGAGGTGGCCGGCGTCGTCGGCGTGCCCGCCGCCTTCGCGGGCCCCTCGGAGGTCGTGGTGGTGGCCGACGCCGGCGCCGACGCCACCTTCGCTGCGGCCGACGTGATCCTGCAGGCCGAGCACGGTCCTGACGGGCTGGCGTGGCTGGTGACGTGGGACAGCGCCACGGCCGACGCGGTGGAGTCGGAGGTCGCCCGGCTGGCCGCCGGCGCCGACCGCCGGGCCGAGATCGAGGCGACCCTGAGCCACTCCGGGTACAGCGTGCTGTGCTCAAGCGTCGAGCAGGCCCTCGAAGTTGTCAATGAGATCGCCCCCGAGCACCTGGAACTCATGGTGGCCGACCCCGAAGCGCTGGTGCCGCAGGTACGCAACGCCGGAGCCGTGTTCTGCGGTTCCTGGGCACCCGCGTCGGTGGGCGACTACGCGGCCGGGCCCAACCATGTCCTGCCCACCGACGGCACGGCCCGATTCGCCGGCGCCCTGGGGGTACGCGACTTTCTCAAGAGCATGCACATCGTGAGCACCGACCGAGCCGGACTTCAGCGGCTGGCGCCCCATGTGATCGCGCTGGCCGAGGCCGAGGGGCTCACCGCCCACGCCGAGTCGGTGCGGCTGCGCCTCGCCTCGCCCGCCGCGCCAGCAGACCAGACTCCGGAGCGGTCGCCATGACCCCGGTCGAGACCGGTCCCGGCGCGGTGCGGCCCCGCGACGACATCGCCCTCATGGCCGGCTACCACTCGCCGCAGCTCGACGTAGCCGTGCGCCTCAACACCAACGAGAGCCCGCTGCCGCCCCCGCCCGCCTTCGCCGAGGCGGTGGCGGCCGCGGCCCGGTCGATCACATGGAACCGGTACCCGGACCGGGGCGCGGGTGAGTTGAGGGCCCGGATCGCGACCCGCCACGGCGTAACGGCCGATCGGGTCTTCGCCGCCAACGGCTCCAACGAGGTGCTCCAGTGCCTGCTGCTCGCCTACGGAGGCTCGGGACGCTGTGCGGCCGTGTTCGAACCCACCTACGCGCTGCACTCTCACCTGGCCCGAGTCACCGGCACCGCGGTTGTCGAGGGTGAGCGGGACGACGACTTCACTCTCGATCCCGACGCCGCCGCGGCGCTGATCGACTCGGCCCGGCCCGCAGTGACGTTCGTGTGCTCCCCCAACAACCCCTCCGGCACGGTGGCGCCCCGCTCGACGGTCGCCTTCCTGCTGGAAGCGGTCGTCTCGGCCGGAGGGCTGCTGTGCGTGGACGAGGCCTACGCCGAGTTCTCCCCCCACAGCGCGCTGGAGCTCATCGACGACAAGACGCCGGTCGCGGTGACCCGCACCTACTCCAAGACCTGGGCCATGGCCGGGGCCAGACTCGGCTACCTGATCGGGCCGAGGTGGCTGGTGGCGGAACTGGACAAAGTGGCGCTGCCCTACCACCTCGACGCCCTCAAGCAAGCCGTCGGCATCACCGCTCTCGACTACGTCGACGACATGCAGGCGCGGGTGGACGCCATCGTGGCCGAGCGCTCGCGGCTCGCGGCCCGGCTGGGCGAGCTGCCGGTGGAGGTATGGCCCTCCGGCGCCAACTTCGTGCTGATGCGGCCCCGGGACCGCGACGGGGCCGAGGTGTGGCAGCAGCTCGTGGACCGCTCGGTGCTGGTTCGGAACTGCTCGTCGTGGCCACGCCTGAAAGGCTGCCTGAGGGTGACGGTCGGGACTCCGGAAGAGGACGATCACTTCCTGGCCGCCCTGAAGGAGATACTCCTGTGAACCGCGTACGGTCGTGGCGTGCCGCCGTGTGTCACGGCCCTTACCCTCAGGGAGCGCGCCCAGAGGCCGAGCGGATCGGAGCAAATCATGGGGATCTTCGTGAGGCACCAAGCGAGGCCGTGGCCCGAGCGGCCCGTGAGCGCAGCGCACAAGAGCGGGAATCACCACGCTTCACGCGAGGCGCTGACACCTGCACGCGGGGCCTCTAAGGAGACCCGGACATGAGCCGCTCATCCACCCGCTCCCGCTCCACCAAGGAGACCCAGACATGAGCCGCGTATCCACCCGCTCCCGCTCCACCAAGGAGACCCGCATCGAACTCAGGGTCGACCTCGACGGCAACGGTGCCACCGAGGTCTCCACCGGCCTGCCCTTCTTCGACCACATGCTCGACCAGCTCGGCCGCCACGGTGGCCTCGGGCTGTCCGTTCAGGCCCAGGGCGACCTCGCGGTGGACGCCCACCACACCGTTGAGGACACCGGGATAGTGCTGGGCGAGGCCTTCCGCGAGGCTCTGGGAGACAAGGCCGGGGTGCGCCGATTCGCCAGCATCACCGTCCCGCTCGACGAGGCCGCGGTGGAGGTGGTCCTCGACCTGTCGGGCCGTCCGTTCCTGCACTACGAGGTGGACTTCCCCGGCGAGAAGATCCTCGGCGACCCGCCCTTCGACCCCCAACTGGCCGAAGAGTTCTGGCGGGCCTTCGCCACCGCGGCAGCCGTCACGCTGCACATCGTGCTGCGCCGGGGCCGCAACACCCACCACATCGTGGAAGCGTCCTTCAAGGGCGTGGCCCGGGCCATCCGCGACGCGGTGCGGGTGGAGGGCGCGGCCCTTCCCTCAACCAAGGGCACCTTGTGACGGCCAAGCAGCTCAGCGTCACGCTTCCGGATCCCCTCGCACCCACGACAACCAAGCGGAGCAAGCCGTGAGGGAAAGACCCCTGGTCGCCATCCTCGACTACGGCATCGGCAACCTGCACTCGGCACAGAAGGGTTTCGAGCACGCCGGGGCCGACGCACGGCTCACCGCCGACGGCGGGCTCATCGAGGCCGCCGCCGGGGTGGTTCTGCCGGGCGTGGGCGCCTTCGCGCCCTGCATGGCCGCTCTGGGCCGCACCGGCCTGGACACCGCAGCCTGCGACGCGGTTCAGTCGGGCCAGCCCTTCATGGGCATCTGCGTGGGGATGCAGGTGCTGTTCGCCGGTTCCGACGAGGCGCCCGGCGTCTCGGGCCTGGGCGTGTTCGACCGCATGGTGCGCTGGATCGACGGCCCGGTCAAGCGGCCACAGATGCAGTGGAACGTGCTGCGCCGCAGCGGAGACCATCCGATGCTGGCCGGGCTGGACGATCCGATCTGGGCCTACTTCGTCCATTCGCTGGCGCCGGAGATGGGCGACGGCCGCGGCGTGGTCGCCACCTGCGACTACGGCGGACCGGTGGTGGCCGCCGTGGCCCGTGACAACGTGTGGGCCGCCCAGTTCCACCCCGAGAAGTCGTCGCAGGTGGGCTTGCGCATCCTGGCCAACTTCGTGGCGGCCACGGCCGCGGACGCGACTGCTGCCCGTCCGCTCGGCCTCTGGGCACCGTGAAGCTGTTCGGCGCGGTGGATGTCCGCGCAGGCCGCTGCGTGCGCCTGCGCCAGGGCGACTACGGCGCCGAGACCGTCTACGACGACGACCCGGTGTCCCGGGCGGTCGAGATGGCCAGCCAGGGCGCGGGGTGGATTCATGTCGTGGACCTCGACGGGGCCCGCTCCGGGCGTCCCGACAACGCAGCCGTCGTGGCGGCCATAGCCGGCGCAGTCGATGTACCGGTCCAGGCTGGGGGCGGGGTGCGCACCGCCGAGACCGCCGAGGCGTGGTTCGCAGCGGGAGTACAACGGGTGGTCATGGGCACGGCCGCGCTGCGCGACCCGGGCCTGGTGCGGGACCTGGCCCGATCGCACCGCGTCGCGATCGGCCTCGACGCCCGCTCCGGCGATGTCGCCACCGAGGGCTGGTTGCAGGGGTCGGGGCGGTCGGTGCTGGATGTGGCCCGCAGTTTCGCCACCGACGGCGTGGACGCCTTCGTGGTCACCGACATAGACCGTGACGGGACGCTGGACGGACCGGACCTCGACGGCCTGGCGTCGGTGCTCGACGCGGTGTTCACCGACGTGATCGCCTCGGGCGGAGTGGGACGACTCGACGACCTGCGGGCATTGGCGAGCCTCGAAGGCCGACACGGCCGCCGGCTGAGCGGCGTGGTCGTGGGGACCGCGCTGTATGAGCGGCGCTTCACGGTGGCCGAGGCGGTCGCCGCGCTGGCCGCCACCACCGGGGGCGGCTGACATGCGGGTGGCTCGCGTCATCCCTTGCCTCGACGTCGACGCCGGGCGGGTGGTCAAGGGCGTCAACTTCGTGGACATCCGCGACGCCGGCGACCCGGTGGAGTTGGCGGCCCGCTACGACTCCGAGGGGGCCGACGAACTTGTCTTTCTGGACATCACCGCCTCGTCGGACCGCCGCGACACCACCGTGGCCATGGCTCGGGCGGTGGCCGACGAGGTGTTCATACCGTTCACCATCGGCGGCGGCATCCGCACCCTCGACGACGCCCGCCGCCTGCTGCGGGCCGGGGCCGACAAGGTGAGCGTCAACACTGCGGCGGTGCGACGCCCGGAGCTGGTACGCGAGATAAGCCGGGAGTTCGGCGCGCAGTGCTGCGTGGTCGCCATCGACGCCCGCAGCTCCACCGAGGCCGCGAGCGGCTACGAGGTCTTCACCCACGGGGGGCGCACCCGGACCGGGGTCGACGCGCTGGTGTGGGCCGCCGAAGCCGCGCGCCTGGGCGCCGGCGAGATCCTGCTGACGTCGATGGACCGCGACGGCACCAAGGAAGGCTTCGAGCTGAACTTGACATCGAAGGTTGCCGAGGCTGTGGGCGTTCCGGTGATCGCCAGCGGGGGAGTGGGCAACCTCGACCATCTGGTGGAGGGTGTTCTCGAGGGCAAGGCCGACGCGGTGCTGGCCGCCAGCATCTTCCATTACGGAGAGCACACGATCGCCGAGGCCAAGGTCCGCATGAGCCAAGCCGGCATAGCAGTCCGCCCCGCCTGAGGTAGGCAGCGCGCTCTACTGATCGTCAGCCTCGTCCGACCGGCGCTGTCGGTTGGCGGCCGCGACCAGCAGCTGGTGAGCATCGTCGGGCCCCTGGTCGAAGAACCCGTCGGGCCAGTCGACTACACCGCCAGCCTCGGTCACCTCGATCTGCCGATAGGTCGTGTCTCCTTGGTCGTTGCGCTCCGCGAACAGAATGGCAACCTGGTCCCTGAGCGAATCCGTCTGGTCCTCTGCAATCCGGCGACGCAGGCGCAGCACCAAGTGCTCACTATGTGACTCGATGAGGAAGCGCCGGCCCCATCGAGTGCATTCGATCAAGAAGTCAGCAAGACGCTGCTGCGCGGCCGGATGAAGATGAAGCTCCGGCTGCTCCAGAATCACGAGCGCACCCGGACCGGCAACGAGACACTGCACAACTACAGGAAGAATCTGACTGACACCGACACCGACCGATCCAAGCGGCACTGAGTCTTCGAGTCCCTGCGGAGTGACACCGATACCGAGAACGAGCGGTGCATCCTCCCGAACGGTCATCGAGTCCGCCACCTGAAGATAACGAAGCCAGAGATTGGCAGCTTCGCCCAACGTCATCTCACCCCTGTCGTTAGCCGATGCCTCCAGATCAGGGGGTCGAGGATAGCGATCCAGGGTCGACTGTTGAGCTAAGAGAATCGCTGCCAGATGCTCGCCTGACTTGCCGACATGACCAGCGTTCGTATCTGGTGTCGCAAGAAACGGCTGATGGGGAGGATGACGCAATGGACCAACGTAGTGAACTGCGGTCGAGAGGTACAAGGCGCACAGGTCTTGCAGAATTAGCAGATCGTCCGAATCAGGTATAGAATTTAGGGTTGATCTCTTTTTGTTCATAATTTGTTCGAGTCGCTCATCAAGGCCGTTCCAAATGTCGACCGCGACTGGCAAAGGACTTACATCATCAAGAAGTCCAACGAATTTCTCGAAGTCCGCAGTAACGGATCTACCCATGCAGATATTCGTCACTGCATCGATCACCTGATTCCAGTAGTACTCATGCGGATCACCATACTCGGCATAACCTTCTCTACGATTCTCTTCTATGGTCCGCACGACTTCAAAACGCAACTCCACAAGACTCGCGTGATCGATGTTCCCCTCAGAAAGCTCAAGATCGATCTCCTCTAGGTTGAGTTCCGGATGGAGGTAGTCAGAACCTAAGCATCTCAACCATCCGGCTAAAATCTCAGTAGCTCGCATCCGATTCGCGTATTTCTGTAGCAGCACCCTAAACCGCGAGTTCTCAAGACTCGCGTCGTCCACTCGGGTCGACGACTGGCCTGAGAAAAAATCTCCGTGATAGGTGGCATACTCTTCAAGATTGTTTAGAGCTTCGAGTCTCTCAGAAGTCGGTCTACTCCGGGCGCGTTGAACGGTCGCTGACATGCGTGAATCATCACTCTCTGCCGAAACTGCAAGAGCAGATATCTGTGCAGAACCCATTTGGCCCCGAAAGGCTGCATCCATTTCAGTGGCCCAACGTACATCTATAGGAAGTGTCAAGTTGACGTCTACAAATCGATTCAGGCTAACGCTCCTCCTAGACTCAAACGGCGCGTTCAGCATCGCTCTACGAGCATCGCTCGCACTCACTCTGAAAGAGACAAGAACCCTGACTGGCTCTTGCGCTTCAGCCCGTTGATGACGCAGGTCATCGAAGGTTCCGAGACTCACCAAGTCGTCATTGAGAGGGAATCTTCCACCACTTATCTTTCTTCGCGATACTTGTGCAAGAGCGAGGACTGCCTGCAGAAGGGAACTCTTGCCGGACGAGTTTGCGCCAGTCGCGACCGTCAAGGGACTGAGTGGCACATCGCAATGTCGTACGGACTTGAAATTGCGCAGTTCAAGGCCAGCGAGACAAGTCGCATCTGCGCTAGTTCGATGAGGGGGGCTCATGCTGCCTCCCGCAACGGTACATTGCTGGCCGGACAGGCGACGATCACCCTCTCAATAGACCCGTCGCGATACCGAGTCGGCGTCATAACTCCGTGTCGCCAGCACTTGCGATGGGTCAATACCGGCGTCACCGGAAGCGTTCCATAAGCATCTGCGGTGGCACGTGCCAGTGCGTCAGGGCATAGATGACCCTCGAGCGAAGTCTCTTGCAGTGAGGCGCCGCGCTTCGTTGACTCAGCCAGTACCGCCGACTCAAGGAGCGGCGACGCCGCGAGTTGCTGATCTCTCGTGAGACCGCCAAAGGCATCGAGGAGGTTGGCACAGAGAGTCTCGGAGGCTCGCGCCGAGGCGATCCGCTCTGGCCAACCTGGCTCCGGGAGCAGGTGCTCTAGAACCCGAGCACTACCGAGGGCCGGATCTAAGACTGGTACAAGGTCGTGGAGGCGACGCCGGCAGTGGTCGGTGAGACTGTCGAGTTCCGCCGACAGCGCTAGAAGCGCCGGGTATCTAGGGTCTATGCCTTCCGGCTGCAACGGCAGACCGCGCCTCAAGGTCACGCCGATGGGTTCGTCGCGGTAGGAGAGCTCGTCGAGTTGCCCGAGCACGCTCTCAGCGACCGCTCCGATCCGGCGCCGGACTTGGACCGTCCACAGGGGTCCGAAGTAGCGCGAAAGGACGGCTATCTCGTACCCGAACTCTGAACACTCCGGTTCCAGGATGGCATCGACCTCAGTGGCAAGCTCCGTCTCGGCGGTGGCGAGCATCCCGGTGAACCTGCCTTCGCCTTCTGCCTCCTCGACGACGATGAACAGGTGTCCGATCGTCCCCAGCCGGTCACCAGCCGGCGCGACCGGCTCCATGGGCCCGACCACGCAGATGTCGCCAGGCAAGACTTCGGCAGGCTCCTCTTCGCGGAATCGAGGATCTGACTGACGCGGATGCGCCGCGAGAGCCTGCTGCAACCATCCAGAAGACCCAAGTTCGCCGCTCACTCCAGTTCCTCCTGCTCCAACGCCCAATAGAGCTCCCGCGCCAGGCGGGCGGCCTGATCCGGATCCAGATCGCCGGCCACCGATCTCCAAGCCTCGCGAAGCCGCTCGAAGGCGTTGACCTTCCGCCTCGCAGCAGTCGGCCTGCTCACTCCCAGCCGTTCCGCGAGCAGCGTGTCGGAGGCACCGGACAGTTTGAGGCGGACCACCAGCCTGTCCGCGGTCGGCAACTCAGTCAACACAGTCTGCACCAGTTCCTCCCACTGCAGTTCGGGGTCGGTCGATTCGGCCAGCCATCCCTCATCCTCACCCATGTCAAGGAAGACCGGGTACCAGGATGTCAACACGAGGCTCAAGATCTGGTCGAAGTCGCTCATCGACAGGCTTCGCCCCGAGGCCTCAAAGCAAGAGACGACCACCTTCTCGAGGACCTCCGCCCGGTACACCGCAGGTGCCCGATCCCGCGTCGCCGGGGAGGTGGGGAGGAACCGGATGGATGCTGCCGCCCTGCTCAGTTCCTCCTCCCCAAGCGTCGTCGTGCCATATTCTGCGCCGCGTGGCTGGTACCTGGCAGGATGCAGGCTCGCGATGCGCTCGAAGTCTGCGCCAGCAAGGATCGCCTGGATCCGGGTGAGCAGCCGGTCGACCACGGTGCGCCGCCGACGCGCCACGAGCTGGCGTCGCACGCGCAGCCGCAGTAGCCGGTGGACGTCGACGAGGGACTCCGAGACGTCCAGGATGTAGTCGAGCTGCCCTTGGCGAAGCAACTGCTCGACAACAACGTCCTGCACGAGATCATCCATCTCGCTCTTGGTCCAGGCTCGCTCGACGACCGCATAGACAGCGGGATCGAACCTCTGGCTCACGCTCTCGCAGGCTGCGCGCACCTCGGCAAGCCAAAGTGCACCGACCCGGCTCTCAGCAGCCTCAGCAAGGAGCCGATCCCAGGCCGGTGACACGGTTCGGCACCACGAACCAGTCTCCAGCCTTCACAACAGCAGCCTCACCATCCACAGAACTATACGGAAATCGGTGACAATCATTACAGCAGGGTCTCCCGATGCCAGCATGCGCAACCAGCCAGGCCGGGTAGTGGCCTCGGTGCAAGCAGTGATGACGCTCGCGCCGACAGGGGGCGCCGTCGCAGGACACGCAGGGCGGGGACATACCGCTGCGGGCCGCGCCGCCTATCTCGACGCCCGGTCGTTCGCGAGACGCCTCTTCCACAGAGCCACCGGGCGCACTAGTGTCCCCAACGCGCCACCGCTCCGACCGCTGACGCCTGGAGGTCGCACTTGACAGTCGCCGACACGTACCGCCTGTCCTCCCGGTACACCGACGACTCCGGGACGGTCTTCATGACGGGCCTTCAGGCGCTGGCCCGGCTGCCGATCGAGCAGCTGCGGGCCGACCGGCTCGCGGGGCTGCGCACCGCCGCCTTCATCAGCGGCTACCCGGGATCGCCCCTCGGCGGCTACGACGGCGACCTCGCCAAAGCCGTCCAGCAGGCCCCGGACCTCCCCATCGTGCTGGCCCCCGCCCTGAACGAGGAGCAGGCCGTCACCGCGGTCATGGGATCCCAGCTCGCCTCCGTCCGGCCCGACTCCCGCTACGACGGCGTCGTCGGCATCTTCTACGGCAAGGGGCCCGGCGTGGACCGAGCCGGCGACGCCCTCCGCCACGGCGTGTTCGCGGGCACGGACCCAAAGGGCGGCGCGGTGGTGATCGCCGGAGACGACCCCCAGGCCAAGAGCTCGACCATCCCGTCGTCGTCGGCGGGAACCCTGGCCGACATGCATATCCCGGTGCTGTATCCGGGCACGCCCGGCGAGGCGCTGGACCTCGGCCGTCACGCCGTGTACCTGTCGAGGGCCACCGGGCTGTGGACGAGCCTCAAGATCGTGGCCGACGTCGCCGACGGCAGCGGCACCGTCCACCTCGACCCAGCCAGGATCGAGCCGCGGATCCCGACCGTCGACTGCGAGCCCTACGCCCATGTGCCCGACGGCCGGCTGCTGACCCCGGCCACGGTGGACACCGAACGGGAGATCTGCGAAGTCCGTCACCCGCTGGCCATCACCTACGCCGCCCTCAACCGCTTGAACCACGCCACCGTCAACCCCGCCGACGCCTGGATCGGCATCGTGGCCTCGGGCACCACCTACCGGGAGATGCGCGAGGCGCTGCGCCGCCTCGGGCTGGCCCGAGACGCCGACATAGCCGCGGCGGGAATCCGGCTCATGTGCATGCACATGCCGATCCCGTTCAGCCCCGAACGGGCCCGCGACTTCGCCCGAGGCCTCGAAGAGGTGTTCGTGGTGGAGGAGAAGCAGCCCAACATCGAGTCGCTCATCAAGGACGCCCTCTACAACGAGGCCCTGCGCCCCCGGGTGACCGGCAAGTGCGACGAGCACGACACCATGCTCCTCCCCGGACACGGCGGACTGAGCGCCGACGACCTGCTGGACCCCCTGCGCCGCCGCTTGGGCCAGCGCATAGGCCACCGGCTGGTGCCCCCGAAGCCGGCGCGGGAGATGATCGCGCTCAACACCAAGGTGGCCCGCACCCCCTACTTCTGCTCGGGCTGCCCCCACAACCGCTCCACCAAAGTGCCCGACGGCGCCGCGGTCGGGGCCGGCATCGGCTGTCACACGATGACCCTGCTGATGGACTCCGACGGCTTCGGCGACATGATCGGACTCACCTGCATGGGCCAGGAGGGCGCCCAGTGGATCGGCATGGCACCGTTCGTGGAGACGCCCCGCATCTTCCAGAACATCGGTGACGGCACCTACTTCCACAGCGGCCAGCTCGCCATCCAGGGGGCGATCGCGGCCGGCGTGGACATCACCTACAAGCTGCTCTGGAATCGCACCGTGGCCATGACCGGCGGCCAGGATCCCCAAGGCGTGATTGGTGTCGCCGAGGTGTGCAGGGTGCTGCTGGCCCAGGGCGCGGCCCAGGTGCTGGTCACCACCGACGATGTCGCTCGCTACCGCGTCGCGGACATGCCCGAAGGCGTGGAGGTCTGGCCCCGCAGCCGGCTGATCGAGGCCCAGGAGCTGCTGGCCCAGGTCGAGGGCGTGACCGTGCTGATCCACGACCAGCAGTGCGCGGCCGAGGCCCGCCGGGGTCGCAAGCGGGGCACGGTGGCCGTGCCCCGCCAGCGGGTCTTCATCAATGAACGGATCTGCGAGGGCTGCGGAGACTGCGCGCAGGTAAGCAACTGCCTGTCGGTGCAGCCCGTCGAGACGGCCTTCGGGCGCAAGACCCGCATCGACCAGACGACTTGCAACCTGGACTTCTCCTGCCTGGAGGGGGACTGCCCGTCGTTCATGACGGTTGTGCAGCCCGGGCGCCTGCGGTCGTGGCTGCGCCGCATCACGATGCTGGGCCGCAGTGGGCCGAGGCCCGGGAGCGAAGCGCTCACCGCCCCTGGAGACCTGGACGATCCGGTGCCGGTCGTGCCCACCGACGAACTGTCGGTACGCATCGTCGGCATCGGCGGCACCGGCGTGGTCACGGTCAGCCAAGTGATCGGCACCGCGGCCATGTTCGACGGATACGAGGTGCGGGGCCTCGACCAGATCGGCCTGTCGCAGAAGGCCGGGCCGGTGGTGAGCGATCTTCGGCTGGGCCGGGACGGCGAGGCGGCCAGCAACCGGCTCGGAACCGCCCAGGCCGACGTGCTGCTGGCCTTCGACCAGCTGGGTGCGGCGTCGCCGGTGGGCTTGAGCACTGCCGACCCGCAGCGCACTGTGGTGGTGGGCTCGCTGTCGCAGACCCCGACCGGCGCGATGATCGCCCATCCGGAGCGCACCATGCCCGACCCTGCCGAGTTGGAGGCGGCCATCGCGGCGGCCACCCGGGCCGACTGCCGCCACTGGGCCGACGCCCAGGGCGTTACCGAGGCTCTGTTCGGCAACGCCGTGGCAGCCAACGTCTTCGTGGTGGGAATGGCGGTTCAGGCCGGCGCGCTGCCGTTGGCGCCGCAGTCTGTGGAACAGGCCATCGAGCTCAACGGCGTTGCCGTGCAGAGCAACATCGAGGCGTTCAGGTGGGGCCGGGCGATGGTGGCCACACCCGCGGCGGTGGCGGCAGCCGTCGCCTCCGGCCGCGCCGGCGGAAGCAGGCTTGGCGACCTCGACGAACGCATCGCGGCGCGGGTGCGCGCCGTGGCCCGCGCCGCCGGCCTCGACCACCCCACAGCCGACGCGGCCGACGACGGCGACGCCGGCTACCGCGGCCCGGTCGACTTGGAGCTGATGGCCAGGGAGCTGTGCGCCTACCAGTCGCCGAGGCTGGCCCGCGACCACCTCGACTTCGTGGAGGCCGTGGCGGCCGCCGACGCCGAGCGGGGCGACGGGTCCGGACGGCTGACGGTGACCGCGGCCCGCGGCTACTTCAAGCTGCTCGCCTACAAGGACGAGTACGAGGTGGCCAGGCTGATGCTCGACGCCGCCGCCACCGCGGAGGCCCAGGAGCTGGCCGCGGCCACCGGGGGGAGGCTGGCCTGGAAGCTGCACCCGCCGATCCTGCGGGCTCTGGGCATGAAGTCGAAGATCGCGCTGGGAGTGTCGTGGACGCCGGTGATACGGACATTGGCCGGCATGCGCCGGTTGCGGGGCACGGTCTTCGACGTGTTCGGGTACACCGCGGTGCGGCGGGCGGAGCGGTCGCTGCCGGGCGAGTACCGGTCCGCGGTCGAGTCCGACCTGCCGCGGCTGGATGCCGCAGGATACGAAGCGGCGCTGGCCCGAGCCGCGCTGCCCGAGATCGTGCGGGGCTACGAGCACATCAAGATGGCCGGGATCGACAAGATGCGAGAGGAACTGAAGCGAGCCTGACCGACCCACGGGCCCGGGGTGTCGCCGAATCGAACCGACCTGATAGGCTTGGGGCCACCAATGGTGACGACGACTGCTACCGCCACCTTGGACCCACGCTTGGCGTTGTCCACGGACTTCGCCGAAGTTGTGCGCCGCCACGTCGATGGCTTGGCCAGCGACGCGGACTTGGTGCTTCTCAAGGCCAACACCAGGCTGTGGGTTCGAGCCCTTTACCGACTGCTCGACGACGTCGCTGAATCCATCGACGCCGTCAGGGCCACGGTGAGGGGACATCAGCGCGCCGTGATCGTCACCGACCTGGAGGAGGACTACCGCGCCATCGACGCCGTGCTGGTGACCCTGGCCGGACCGCCGCTGGCACCCTTGGAGAACGGAGCGTCCGCCGATGCCCGCGACACCGGCGTCGTCGAGCTGCAGCTGTCGTGGGTGCCGGGGCGGATCATCGCCTGGGCCGCAGGGCCCCGCCGGTCCGCCGACAGCGCGCCGGACGTGCTCCGGCGGCTGCGCGACACCGGCGCCGGCACCGTCAACTGGAGCGAGCACCGCCCCGTGAAGCTCCCGGGCGGGGGGCGGGCCGACGCGGTCTCGGCACCGATCGAGAGCTGCCTCGGGTGGCTCGTCGCCCTAGGCGAGGCCGCCGAGGAAGAGGGCATCGGGGCCAGCGTCTCATGGCTGGGCCTCGTGGCCGCGCTAGCGGTCCGGCTCGCCGCGCAGGGGCGCATGGTGCCCCAGCTCAAGAAGGTCCGCCGCCGCTACCGCCCTGACGACGCTGACGGCGACGGCTCCAACGGCGGGGCCGCATTGCCAGCCGACAGCGCCTCCTACGTGGTCCGCTGGACCCCGGCGCTGGTGGAGTCCGATGTCGTGGCCGCGCTGGCCGAGTCGCTGCCGGGTGCCGCCGCGGCCTTCGAGAACCAGCGCGACGCGACCGCGTTCACCCAGGCGGCGCTGGGCGACATCGTCGACGCCATCGCCACCGAGGCGGCCGAGCGGCTCGAGGCGCCCGCGCCACCGCCCGCGCCGCGCACCAAGGCCGATGTGGCCGAGACAGCCCTGGCCCGCTTCGACGGCGCCCCCTTCGATGTGCCGAGCCGGCACGCCTCGGATCTTTCCCGCCGCCTGGACCAATGGGCCCGACCGGTGACGGAGCCCTACGACCGGCGTCTGCGCCTGATCGTGCAACTTGGCCCGCCCGACGACATCGGGGCCTGGCACCTGTCGGTGCTGTCGGAGTCGAGCGCGGGCGAACTCCAGCCCGTCGAGCGGGCCCTGGTCATCGCATCGCGGGCCAGGCGTCAAGCGGTGAAGCATCAAATGTCACGGTTGGAGCGGCTCTTCCCGGAGTTGGTGCGGCTCGGTGGCCGCCGACGGGGAGAGGTGATCCTCAACGCCGACGAGGCGTGGCAGCTAATGACCGAGACCGGGCACGTCCTGCAGGCTGTCGGCTACGACGTGCGGGTCCCGGCGCTATCACGCCGCCGGCCCAGGCCGTCCCTGCGCCTCACGTCGGTAGAGGCCCAGGAGGCCGTGGTGGGGGCCCGCCAGCTCGCGGACGTGCGCTGGTCGGTCGCCTTCGACGACGTGGAGCTGACCGCGACCGAGATCCGCGACCTGGCCACCCAAGCCCGGCCCCTGGTGAAGAGCCGGGGACGGTGGGTGGAGTTGGACCGCGCCGACCTCAACGAGGCCGCAGCCGCGCTGGCCGATCGGGCCGACATGACCCGCATGACCGGCGCCGACATGCTGCGCCACGCCCTCGGCCTGGACGGGTCGCCACTGGCCGGCGGAACGATGATCTCCGGGGAGGGCTGGGCCGCCGAGCTGATCCGCAGCGCCCGCCACATCCCGGCCGAACTGCCCATCAAGCCCGACGGCTTCAACGGGACGCTGCGCACCTACCAGGCCGACGCGCTGGTATGGCTCGGCTTCCTGGGGCAGGCCGGGCTCGGCGGCTGCCTGGCCCTTGACATGGGCCTGGGAAAGACCCCCACCATGCTGGCCCACATCTACCTCACCCGACGCAAAGGCCCGTCGCTGGTGGCCGCACCACCCGCGGTGGTGGGCAACTGGGCCACCGAGGCCCGCCGATTCGTTCCGGGCCTGCGGGTGGTGGTCCACCACGGACCCAACCGCACGCCCGCGGAGCAGGTGCCGGCCATGGTGGAGCGGGCCGACCTGGTGGTCTCCACCTACGGCACCGCCATGCGCGACCTGGACGTGCTCGAGAAGGTCGAGTGGTCGACGGTCGTGCTCGACGAGGCCCAGGCCATCAAGAACCCGGCCAGCGAGACCGCCCAGCAGCTGCGTCGGCTCGAAGCACGCTGCCGGGTCACGCTCACCGGCACCCCGATAGAGAACGGCCTGGGCGACCTGTGGGCCATCATGGACTTCTGCAATCCGGGCCTGCTCGGAGCCCGCAACCGGTTCATCAGCGAGATGTCCAAGGTGTCCAAGAAGCCCGGGCCGAATTCGCATACCGCTGAGAGCTCCAACGGGTCGGGGGCGTCCAACGGGTCGCAGGCGGCCGCAGCGCCCAAGGCGGCCGCAGCCGGCGAGGGCGCGCTGGCCGCCCTCAACGGCATCCTCGTGTTCCGCCGCACCAAGGCCGAGCCCCTCATCGCCGCGGAGCTGCCCGACCGCATCGACGAACTCGACCACTGCACGATGACCGCCGAGCAGATCGGGCTCTACCAAGCAGTTCTCGACGAGCTGGTGGCCCGCACCGAGGTCGCCAGGGCCGAGGGCGGACCGGAACGCAAGGGAGCGGTGCTGGCCGCCATCACCGCCCTCAAGCAAATCTGCAACCATCCGGTCAACTACGAGGACGACGAAGGCCCCCTGGACGGGCGCTCGGGCAAGCTGGCCCGGCTGGAGCAGATCATGGGCCAGGTGTTCGCGGCGGGGGAGCGGATGCTGATCTTCACCCACTTCGCCACCTGGGGGGAGCGGCTGGCCGTCTATCTGAGCGAGCGCACCGGCCTGCCGATCAGCTGCTATCACGGCGGCCTGGCCCGGGGCGCCCGCGACCGCCTGGTGCAATCGTTCCAGAAGGGCCGGGGGGCCGGGGCCCTGGTGCTGTCGCTGAAGGCTGGCGGCACCGGCCTCAACCTGACCGCAGCCAACCACGTGGTGCTCTATGACCGCTGGTGGAACCCCGCAGTGGAGGACCAGGCCCGCGACCGGGCCTGGCGCATCGGGCAGCGCAACACGGTGGTGTGCCACCGCCTGGTGTGCCCGGGCACCGTGGACGAGCGGGTCGAGGAGGTCGTGGCGGGCAAGCGCCGCATCGCCGACATGGTCCTACCCAAGTCGTCCTCGGTGGGCGACCTCAACAGCGACCAGTTGCGGGCCGCGCTGGGCATCGATCCCGACCTGCTGCTCATTGACGAGAACGGCGACAACGGCTCGCACCGCACCGGGGACGGCTCGTGAACGCTCTCGGCTCGCACAGCCCACAGGACCCCTCGTGAACGCGGCGAACGGCTCGCACAGCCCACAGGACCCCTCGTGAACGCGCCCGGCTCGCACAGCCCACAGGACCCCTCGTGAACGCGGCGAACGGCGCGGACGCGGCCCGCAGACGCTCCCGGCGGGGCCGGGGCAAGGGCACGGCCCCAGGATCGGCCAAGACCTCCGGCGACTTCTGGGGCTCTGCCGACAAGCTGCCCCCGGTGGAGGAGGTGACGGTCTCCGTCGACGCGTCCGCAGTGGTCCGGTCGCTGGGGCGGCCTCCGTTCCCGGGCCACGAGGCGGTCAGCGAGTACTACCTGAGGGCGGTCTACGACAACACCGTCAAGCTGGCCGAGGTTCTGGCCACCGCCGGCGACCTGCTCCCCAACGACGACGCCGACTGAGGGTCCGAGTCATCCCCGGCGAGCTTGGCGCACTGTGATTGACACCGGGCTGACGAGCGTCAAGCATGGTCCGATGCCGCGCCGCGCCCGAGTGATGCCGCGCTGGGCGACTGCCGCCCGGCTGGGAGGGGTCATCGTCGCGGGCTCGGCCGTGCTGATCGCCCTGCTTCTCGGAGCCGCGATGATTCTCGGCCTGGGCGCCAACCCGCTGGAGGGCTACAAGGAGTTGCTCATCGGCGCGTTCGGCGGCACCGAGCAGCTCGCGGAGTCGGCCGCGAGAGCCATGCCTCTGCTGCTGGTGGGCACCGGCATCTGCGTGGCCTTCAGGGCCAAGGTGATCAACATCGGCGGGGAGGGCCAGATAATCGCCGGGGCACTGCTGTCCACCATGACCGCTCTGGCTGTTCCTGGACTGCCTGCGGTGGTTCTGATCCCGTTGGTGCTGCTGATGGGCCTGGCCGGTGGCGCCATCTGGGGAGGGATCCCCGGCGCGCTCAAGGCCTACCTCGGTGTGAACGAGATCCTGTCCACGATCATGCTGAACCTGGTGGCGGTGCAGCTCATGAACTACCTGCTGCGAGCCCCGCTGATCGATCCCCTACAGATCGAGCTCGGCACCCGCATTCCCCAGACCAGGCGGCTGTCGGAGAACGCCGACCTGCCCATCCTCATTTCAGGCACGCGGTTCCACCTCGGAGTGGTGGTTGGGTTGATCGCCGCCGCCGCCGCCTGGTTCTACCTGTGGCGCACGACCTCCGGGTACCGGCTGAGAGCGGTCGGGTCCAGCGCACCGGCCGCCCGCTACGCGGGCATGCCCGTGAAGCGCATGACGATGCTGGCCCTCACCATCAGCGGGGCGCTGTGCGGCCTGGCCGGAGCCGCACTCGTGTTCGGAAGCGAGTCTCACCGGTTGCTCACCGACGGCTCGGCCGGCGGTTTCACGGCCTCGGCCGGCTTCAACGGCATAGTGGCCGCCCTCTTCGGCGGCCTGCACCCGCTGTTCACCATCCCCTCTTCGTTCCTGTTCGGAGGGCTGCTGGTGGGCGCCAATGCCATGCAGCGGGCCATCCAGATCCCGGTGGCTCTGGTGGTGGCCCTCAACGGTTTGATCGTGGTGTTCGTGGTGAGCAGCAACTCTGTTCGGGAGCGCCTGTCGAGGCGCTCCTCGATAGCGAGGGAGGCTCAGGCCCACGCCGACGCCGAGGCGGCCGGAACCGAGGCGGCGAACTCATCGTGACCGACTTCATTACCGTCACGTTCACGGTCGCCACGTTCGCCTCGGGTGTGCGACTGGCCACGCCGTACCTGCTGGCCGCGCTGGGAGAGACGCTGGGACAGCGCAGTGGAGTGCTCAACCTCGGCGTGGACGGGGTGATGCTGCTGGGCGCGTTCTTCTCGTACTGGGCGGTCCTGCGCACCGACAGCATCATCGTCGGTGTGCTGGTAGGGATCGGGGTCGGCGCGATCCTGGGGATCGTCTACGCGGTCGTCACCCTCGCCTTCCGGGCCGAGCAGGGCATCAGCGGCATCGGCATCTTCCTGTTCGGATTGGGCATGAGCGAGCTGTTGTTCCTGGAGTGGGTGGGCACGCCCCTGCCCATCTCGAGCTTCGACAACCTGGCCATACCGCTGCTGTCGGACATCCCCAAGATCGGCGACATGTTCTTCAACCACAACCTGCTGGTGTACGTGTCGATGCTGCTGGTGCCGGGCCTGACGCTGCTGATCAACCGCACCACCTTCGGCCTCAACGTCAGGGCCGTGGGCGAGACCCCGGAAGCCGCCGACAGTCTGGGCGTGTCCGTGGCGCTGACCAGGACCATCACCATCATCGCGGGCAACGCCCTGGCCGGCCTGGCCGGAGCCGCGCTGGCCATCGAGATCGGCATCTTCCAGCACAACCTCACCAACCAGATCGGATTCATCGCCATCGCGCTGGTGTACTTCGGGGCCTGGCGGCCGACGGGGGTGCTGGCCGGGTCACTGCTCTACGGGCTGGTCACCGCGACGGTCAACCAATGGAAGACCGCGCAGCTGGTCACGGGGGCAGCGTCCAGCTTCACGACCATGGCGCCCGCTGCCCTAACCATCATCGCGCTGGTGGTCATCGCCCGCCGCACCGCCGACCAGCCGGCCGCGCTGACCCTGCCATTCGTAAGGGGCCACTGACGCGAGTGATGTAGTCGAAGCCACTGCGGCCACATCTCGTCGTCTGACGGTCTAGAGTCGCCAAGTGATCAAGTCCCCAGAAAGGGGACAATTACCCCAGGAGGGAACCAAACATGAAATCCAGACTTCGATGGCTGGTCGTCGTGTTCGCTGTATTCGGGCTGATCGCGGCCTCTTGTGGCGACGATGGCGACGGAGACGCTACCGACACTGATGCCGATGCGGCTCAGGCCGAAGCCGATGCCGCCGCCGCTCAGGCCGAGGCCGATGCCGCCGCCGCTAGGGCCGAGGCCGATGCCGCCGCCGCTAGGGCCGAGGCTGCTGCCACCGCGGCAGCAGATGCCGAGGCGGCACTCGCGGATGCCCTGGCTGAGGCCGAGGGGACGGTAGACCCCGCGGTCGTCGCCGCGCTTGAGGCGGAACTGGAAGCGGCCCGAGACGCAGCCGCCGTCGCTCAGGCCGAGGCCGAAGCGGCTGCCGCCGCCGCCGGGACCGACGACGGGGCAATGACCGGTGGCGAGCCCCTGCGGGCCGCAGTGGTCACTCCCAGCGCCGAGAACGACCTGGCCTTCAGCCAGTCCATCGTCGACGCCCTCCACGCTCTGCGCGACGCCGGCCTGCTCAGCGAGGTCGCGGTCACGCCGGGCACCTTCATCGTCGAGGACGCGGGCGTGGCGCTGCGCGACTACGCCGAGGACGGCTACGACCTCGTCGTCGGCCACGGCTCCCAGTACGGCGCCCTGATCCAGGAGATCGCACCGGACTTCCCCGACACCGCCTTCGCCTGGGGCACCGCGGTCGACACCTTCGGCCTGCCCAATGTCTCTGCCTACACGGCGGCCTCCAATGAGGGCGGCCACGTGATGGGGCTCATGGCGGCAGAATTGGCTGGCGGGTCGCCGGTCGGGATCATCGGCCCCATCGAGGTGGGCGACGCCAAGCTCTACGTGGACGGCTTCAAGGCAGGCGTGGCTGCCGGCGGGGGCACCGCCAACTCGGTGTACACCGACTCCTTCGCCGACGTGCAGCTGGCCGCGGAATCCGCCCAGTCCTTCATCGACAACGGCCACGCCGTGCTCACCGGCACCGCCCAGATGACCGTGGGCGCCATCGGCGTCGCCAACGAGAACGGCATCCCGTGGTTCGGCACCCAGTCCAACCAGACCCAGGTCGCGCCCGACATCGTCGTGGCCAACCAGGTCTACAAGTGGGACGTAGTGCTGGCCGACCTCGTGCACGACATCCAGTCGGGCCAGATGGGCGGAGACTCCTATGAGATCAACTTCGCCAACGGCGGGCTGGTGCTCGAGTACAACGACGCTTACGACCTGCCCGAGTCGGCCAGGGCCGCCGCCGAGAGTGCCATAGCCGAGCTGCGAGGCGAGGCGATGGTGGAGATGGAGCCGCTGCGGGCTGCCGTGGTAACCCCGAGCGCCGAGAACGACCTGGCCTTCAGCCAGTCCATCGTCGACGCCCTCCACGCTTTGCGCGACGCCGGCCTGCTCAGCGAGGTCGCGGTCACGCCGGGCACCTTCATCGTCGAGGACGCGGGCGTGGCGCTGCGCGACTACGCCGAGGACGGCTACGACCTCGTCGTCGGCCACGGCTCCCAGTACGGCGCCCTGATCCAGGAGATCGCACCGGACTTCCCCGACACCGCCTTCGCCTGGGGCACCGCCGTGGAGACCTTCGGCCTAGCCAACGTGTCGTCGTACACGGCGGCTTCCGACCAGGGCGGCTACGCCATGGGCCTGGCCGCGGCCGTGATCGCGGGCGGGTCGCCGGTCGGGATCATCGGCCCCATCGAGGTGGGCGACGCCAAGCTCTACGTGGACGGCTTCAAGGCAGGCGTGGCTGCCGGCGGGGGCACCGCCAACTCGGTGTACACCGACTCCTTCGCCGACGTGCAGCTGGCCGCGGAATCCGCCCAGTCCTTCATCGACAACGGCCACGCCGTGCTCACCGGCACCGCCCAGATGACCGTGGGCGCCATCGGCGTCGCCAACGAGAACGGCATCCCGTGGTTCGGCACCCAGTCCAACCAGACCCAGGTCGCGCCCGACATCGTCGTGGCCAACCAGGTCTACAAGTGGGACGTAGTGCTGGCCGACCTCGTGCACGACATCCAGTCGGGCCAGATGGGCGGAGACTCCTATGAGATCAACTTCGCCAACGGCGGGCTGGTCATCGAGTACAACGACGCCTACGCCATACCCGCTGATGCCCGCGCCGCACTCGACGGCGCGGTCGCGGGGCTGAGCGACGGGTCGCTGTCCACCGGCGTCGGCTGAGCCGACCCAGCTCGACGGAGGACGAGACACCGTCGCCATGACTAGCGCCCCGGGGGAGCGCACGGAGGCGCCGCTGCTGGAGATGCGCGGCATCACCAAGCGCTTCCCCGGGGTGCTCGCCAACGACGCCGTCGACTTCGACGTGAGCGTTGGCGAGATCCACGCCCTGCTGGGCGAAAACGGAGCGGGCAAGAGCACGCTCATGAAGATCCTGTTCGGACTCTATGCGCCCGACGACGGTGAGATCCTGCTAGACGGCCAGCCGTCGCGGGTGCGCTCGCCGGCGACGGCCATCGCCGCGGGCATCGGCATGATCCATCAGCACTTCATGCTGGTGCCGACGCTCACAGTCACCGAGAATGTGGCCCTCGGCCTGTCGTCGCCCCGTCCGGGCCGGCCCGATCTGTCCGGCGTGCGGGCCCGCATCGTGGAGCTATCCGAGATCTACGGGCTCGACGTGCATCCTGACGCCTACCTGTGGCAGCTCGCGGTGGGGGAGCGCCAGCGTGTCGAGATCATCAAGGCTCTCTTGCGGGAAGCCAGGCTGCTGGTGCTCGACGAGCCCACCGCAGTGCTCACACCCGGCGAGGTGGAGGATCTGTTCATCACGCTGCGGCGCATGGCCAACGACGGCCGCGGCCTGATCTTCATCTCCCACAAGCTCCATGAGGTTCTGGCCCTCGCCGACCGCATCACAGTGCTGCGCGACGGCAGCGTGGTGGGCACCACGGTTCCCGACGCCACCGACCGCGAGGGGCTGGCCCGCATGATGGTGGGCCGGCCGGTGAAGCTGGCACCGGACATGGCCGAAGTGGCCGACCGGGATGTGCGGCTGCGCATCCGGGGCCTGACGGTGAAGGGGGACCGGGGAAGGGATGCGGTAAGAGACCTCGACCTGGACGTGCGGGGCGGGCGCATCCTCGGCATCGCCGGCGTATCGGGCAACGGCCAGCGCGAACTCGCGGAGGCCATCTCCGGGTTGCGACCCGTGACCGCAGGCACGGTCGAGATCGACGGCGCCGACGTGACCGGCCTCGATCCCCGGCGGGTGCGCGCCTCCGGATTGGCCTTCGTGCCCGAGGAGCGGATGCGCGACGGCGCCATCGCCAGCTTCACGGTGTCGGAGAACCTGATGCTGCTGGCCCACGGCGAGCCGCGCTTCTCCCACCGGGGGGTGCTGCGGATGAACGCCATACGCGAGCACGGCGAGAGCCTGGTCGAGGAATACGCGGTGAAGACACCCGATCTGGCCACATCCACCAGCTCGCTGTCGGGGGGCAACATCCAGAAGCTGATCATGGCTCGGGAGCTGCACGGCGTGCCTCCGGTTCTGCTAGCCGCTCAGCCCACGCGCGGGGTGGACATCGGGGCGGCGGAGTACATCCACGAGCGGCTGGTGGCCCAGCGGGAGCAGGGCACCGCGATACTGGTCATCTCCGAGGACCTCGACGAGGTGCTGGCCGTCTCCGACGAGGTGGCCGTGATGTTCGAGGGTCGGATCGTGGCCGTGGTCCCCCGGGCCGACTGCACCGTCTCGGGCCTCGGCCTGCTGATGGCCGGCGGGGACGCGAGCGCCGCCGCCTAACTGTTGGGCCGCCGGGTACCGTTGGGGCCCGTGACCACGACCGAGCCCCGCGCCGACGCGATGTCCCGCAACGATTCCGCTCCCGGCCCCCACGACGACGACCGCCTGCCGGTCAAGATGCTCAACGACCGGATCCTGGTGGCCATAGGCGAGGCCGAGGGTGAGCGCCGCTCGACGGGAGGAATCCTGATCCCGGCCACCGCCCAGGTGGGCAAGCGTCTCACCTGGGCCGAGGTGGTGGCGGTCGGTCCCAATGTCCGCAACATGGAGAAGGGCGACCGGGTGCTGTTCAACCCCGAGGACCGATACGAGGTCGAGGTGCGGGGCCGCGACTACATCATCCTGCGCGAGCGAGACGTCCACGCGGTGGCCGCCGAGCGCCTCGACAAGGGCAGCACCGGCCTCTACCTGTAGCCGGACCCGAGCCCGCACAGGTCAACAGACCTCGACGCGCAGACCTCGCAGAGGAGCCCGCCCGATGCGGGCATCGGCTGTCAATAGGGTGTAGCCCAGGATCAGAGCCAAGGCAGCGTATTGTGCGTCGTAGAAGGTCAGCACGCTGTAATTCGCCCATGCCCAATCGCACAGCTCTGGGCCGTGCGGATATCTCTCGTCGACTAGACCAACGGCGGATCGCCCCATGTCGCTCGCAGCCGAGCGTTGAAGCCCACCGTGCATCACCATCCGCCGGAGAGCTGAACCCACCTCCACATCCACCAGGTGTGGCGCATGGACCGTGGCTGCCCGGACATGCTCAAGGGCCTGGACACCACGTTGCGAAGTGTCGGTTACAGCCAGCACCAAGGCCGAGGCGTCGGCCACCAAGTCCACTGTCGTTACCGCCGGTCGGCCTCGATGCCGTCCATCATCGCATCGACGTCCACCTCAAGGCCGTGGGAGGCCTTGAATCGCTTGATCCTCTGTACCAACTCCTCCTTGTCGGCGCGATGCGCCAGGCGGTGGACCTCCGCCAGCATGAACTGCTGAATCGACTGGTGCCGGGAGCGCGCTCGGCGGCGGATTTCTTCGTACACGGGCTCGGGGATGTTGCGAATCTGAATCGTCGGCATGCATCCATAGTAGCGCAACTAATCTACAATGAAACTTCATTTATCTCGGTGCGTGCGCCCGGCTGCGGGCAAGATCATCGCGGCTTCGTTGACGACTTTGCCGCAGACGCGGCGGAGAGCAACTCCCGGATGGCGCTCAGCCTCCTCTGGTCACCGCTGAACCGCTCCCGTAGACTGTCGATCGCCATTGCAGTCACAGACGCAGGAATCTCCTGGTAGTGCAGCACCAAGAGTTGTCGAGACTGCTCCAACAAGGCGACTTCGACGCACTGTTCCGCAGGATGGGTTGGGACAATCCCGAGCAGCGGCTGCCGGTCGATGTGGCCGAGAGTGTGCTGCGCCCTATCGGAGCAGACGATGAGCTGCGTCGACCTCGGTTGCTTACACAAGGGATCTGACAGTCGGCGCCCTCCTAGCACACGAGGGGTAGTTCTTGACGCCCGCGTGGTTCGGTTGCTTACACAAGGGATCTGACAGCCCCTCCTAGGGCTTGTGGCGTCGGATTCTGGAGTCGCGGCTGAGGCCCTCCTCTTTGGCTATACGGCTCACGTATTGCCTGGACACACCGTGAGCTTCGGCTATTGCGGAGCACGGCGCCCGACGGTCGTTGAGAAGCGCCTCGACGATCAGCGTCCGGCGGCTGCGGTCCTTGCCGTTGCCACGCGGTGAGATCTCCGAGGTTGGCTCGGGGATGGAGCGGCGCGGGCCGGGTGCCGCCGGTGCGGTGGTTCTGTAACGCGGCTCGCCTGGGCCGGCTTCGGACGATGGCGGGGACATCAAGCCGGCGCCTGCACGCAGCCACATCCGCATGGCTTCGTGTGCGATGTCGGCGGTGCCGTCGGCCGCTGTCATCGCCAGTCCTGCATCGGTCAGCCGGGCCAGGGCACCGGTTGCCGTGCTGGCAGCCACGGCTGCTCGCCGAGCGATGTCGGCTGGCGCGGCCGGTCCCGGCGGTACCATGGCCGACAGCACCCGGCGTTCGTCGTCGCTGAGGCGCGACCAGACAGGCAGCAGCACCTGTGACAGCATGTCCCGGTTGGCGGAGGCCTCTCCCACGGCCACATCGCCGAGGGTGATGCCCTGCCGCGGGTCTCCGCACGCCTCCCAGGTGTGGTGGCCGATGAGCTGAACCATGTACGGATACCCCGAGGTGGCCGTCACGGCGCACTCGAGGGCGCGGTCATGGATTCGGCCGCCCGCGGCCCCGATCGGCTCTGCGAGCGCGAGCCGCACATCCGAGTTCGCCAGCAACCCGATGTCGGCCCGCGCGCAGCGGTGGAAGAAGGTCAACCCGGCATCCGCAAGCAGCGCGTCCAGGAACTCGGGAAGTCCCGCGCCCACAAACGCCACCGGCAGGCGGCGGCCGCTGCCCACATACTGCACCGCCACGGCCAGCTCACGGACCTCGGCAGTTGGAGCGTCCTGGAGCTCATCCACCGCGATCAGCACGCCCCTGCCCCGGCCGGCCGCAGCCTCGGCGGCCCGCTCCAGCGCAAAGCGCAAGGCCTCCGACCGGGCCTGCGCCGGTCCTGACCTCTCGACGGAGGCGCCGAAGCCAAGCACCTGCGCGCCCACGCCAACAATCCGTCCGCCTCCGTCAGCGATGCTCGCGGCGGCCTGTGACGCGAGCTTGTCGCACAAGCCGATCTCCGCGCCGGACGCGAACAGCGCGACCCAGTCCTGTTCCTGCGCCTCGTCTTGCGCTACATGCAGCAGCACCGTCTTGCCCGTGCCCCGCCGGCCGATCAACAGCAGGGCGCTGTCGGGATGGGCGGGGCTGGCGCGTCCCGCCGCGATCCGGTTGAGGACCTCGTCGCGGCCCGCCAGGACCGGTGGCACATACCCGAATTTCGGAGTGAAGGGATTCTCCACGGTTGTCCTTCCACCGCTCGGCTCCGATCTGTGTCAACCATATCGCAACCAGTTGACAAACCAGTTGACATACGGTTGACATGCGGTTGACAAACGCCTCCGACGGGACTCGATGAGCCTCGTTGCGCGGCGGGTCGCGCGGAGCTTGGATCGTCCGCCGCTGCTCACCCGCTCGGCCTCTAGGCTGGCGGGCATGAACGGAGTGCCGATCGCGTCCGGCAACGAAGCGTTCGCCGCCGTCAAGTACAACGAGGACGGGCTGGTGGCCGCCGTCGTGCAGGACGCGTCCACCCGGGCCGTGCTGATGATGGGTTGGATGAGCGCCGAGACCCTGGCCCTCACGCTGGCCGAGGGCCGGACCGTGTTCTGGAGCCGGTCCCGCCAGGAGGTGTGGCGCAAGGGCGAGACCTCCGGCGAGCGGCAGTGGCTGCGCGAGGCCTACTACGACTGCGACGGCGACGCTCTGCTCTTCGTGGTGGACCAGGACGGCGACGGCGCCTGCCACACCGGCAACTATTCGTGCTTCTTCCGGTCCTTCGACGGCTCAACGCCGGCTGACGGCGGCTGACGGCCGAGTCCGGCCATGCTTCAACCCACCCAGGAGGAGTTCCGGGAGCTGGCCCGCGCCTACCGGGTGGTTCCGGTGTGGCGGGAGGTGCTGGCCGACCTCACTACGCCTGTGGCCGCCTTCGCCCGGGTGGTGGGGGCCGGAGACGGCTTCCTGCTGGAGTCGGTCGAGCACGGCGAGCGCTGGAGCCGCTGGTCGTTCATGGGTCGCAACCCCATGGCGACGCTGGTGGCCTGGGGCGGCCGGGTGGAGGTGGCTGGCCACCTCGGCGTGAACATCCCCCGCGACCGGGGCATGCTCGCCGCGCTGGAGGTGCTGGTGGATCACTACCGCGCCCCGTCCATTGAGGGGCTGCCGCCGCTTCACGGCGGCCTGGTCGGCTACCTCGGCTACGACGTGGTGCGCGAAGTGGAGCATCTGCCCGACATGCCGCCCGACGACTCGGGCCATCCCGACGCGGTGATGTCGTTGATCGGGGAGCTGGCCGTCTACGACCACTGGCGCCAGCGAGCCACCCTGATCTCGAACGTGCTGGTTCCCGCCGGTGCCGACGACCGGCTCATCGACCGGCTGTACTACGAGGCCGTTCTGCGCGTCGAGGCCATCGCGGCCGACGGCGCCAAGCCCCTCGACGAGCCCCTGGTGGCACCGCCCGACCGCTCCGGCAGCGGAGAACCGGATCCGGTGGCCACTACCTCCACCATGGGACTTGAGCTCTACTCGCAGGCGGTGGAGGCGGCCCGCGAGTACATCTTCGCCGGTGACGCCTTCCAGGTGGTGCTGTCCCAGCGCTTCGACTTCGAGCTGGGCGCCGACGCCTTCGACGCCTACCGGGTCCTGCGCCAGGTGAACCCCAGCCCCTACATGTACTTCCTGCGCCACGAAGGCCTGGAGGTGGTCGGCGGCTCGCCTGAGCCCATGGTCCAGCTCCTCGACGGCAAGGTGATCAGCCGCCCCATTGCCGGTACCCGGCACCGGGGCCGCACCGACGCCGAGGACCGCCGCCTGGCCGCCGAGCTGGCAGAGCACCCCAAAGAGCTGGCAGAGCATGTGATGCTCGTCGACTTGGCCCGCAACGATGTGGGCCGGGTGGTGGAATTCGGAACCCTCAACCTCGATGAAATGATGACCCTCGAGCGCTACAGCCACGTGATGCACCTGACATCGCAGGTATCCGGTCGGCTAGCTCCGTCGGCCACGCCCATAGACGTTCTCCGGGCCACCCTTCCGGCGGGCACGGTGTCGGGCGCTCCGAAGGTCCGGGCCATGGAGATCATCGACGAACTGGAACCGGTCAAGCGGGGACCGTACGCGGGCGTGGTCGGCTACATCGACTTCTCGGGAAACATCGACACCGCCATCACCATCCGCACCATGCTGGTGTGCGACGGACGGGCCTCGGTTCAGGCCGGTGCGGGCATCGTGGCCGACTCGGTGGCCGCTGAGGAGCACGCCGAGTGCGAGAATAAGGCCAAGGCCCTGCTGGCCGCGGTCCCCGCGGCCCGGCGCATGACCGCGGCCCGCAACAGAGCAAGCCGCAACCGATGACGGGCGCCGTCGCGGCTCTGGTGCCGAGGGACGCGGTGCTGGTCACCGGAGCCGACGCGGCGAGCTACTTGCAGGGCCAGATCTCCCAAGACGTCGAAACCGTGGCCCCTGGAGATTCCGCGTGGTCGCTGGTGCTGGCACCGCAGGGCAAGGTGGACGCCTGGTTCCGGCTCACCCGCCGAGACGACGGCAGCTTCGTTCTTGATGTCGATGCCGGATTCGGCCCGGCGCTCATATCCCGCATGGAGCGCTTCCGGCTGCGGGTGGACGTGACCTTCGAGAGCCTCGCCGGTTGGCAGATGCTGTCGGCGCGCGGAGCTCTGGCCGCCCACGCCGATCTGGCCGCGGTGGACACGGCGGTGCGAGCCGACGTTGAGTGGCCCGGCTACTGCGGCATCGACCTGCTCGGACCGGCGCTCGTGCCGCCACCGGACCTGCCCCTTTCTGGCGCCGACGAGATGGACGTGGCCCGGATCAGAGCGGGATGGCCGGCCATGGGCCGCGAGCTGACGGAGCGCACCATCCCCGCCGAGGTCGGCGGACTGGTCGAGTCGTCGGTGAGCTTCACCAAGGGCTGCTACACCGGTCAGGAGCTCGTAGCCCGCATCGACAGCAGGGGCGGCAACGTGCCGCGGCCGGTGCGGCTGCTTGAGATCTCTGGCGACGGCGAGGTCGCGCCGGGTGCCGCCATCACCGAGGACGACCGGACTGTGGGCGAGATCACCTCGGCGGCAACCGACCCGGAACAGGGAGTCACGGTGGCTCTGGGACCGGTGCATCGCCGCGTCGAGCCACCTGCACCCGTCCAGGTAGCCGGTATGCCCGCCACGGTGCTGGCCACGCCCGCCTCCGCCAACCGCTGGTGACGTGGATCCCCAGCCGCGCCCGAAGCCGACCCGAGCCGAAATGAGTAGAGAAACCTGTCGTATGGCTGCAAGACCCGTGCAGATTTCGGCGCCGGGCTGGCCCGCTTCCTCCGGCTGACCGCCAGTTCCGGTCGGTCCTGGAGGTTGGGCCTACGATGGCGGGGTGGACCCCTATGCGGTGCTGGGCGTGGCCCGCGACGCCCCTGTCGAGGACATCAGGCGGGCCTATGTCGCCCTGGCTCGACGCACCCATCCCGACGTGAGGGGCGACGACCCCGCCGCCGCTGAACAGATGCGCCGCATCAACCTGGCCTGGGAGATGCTGTCGGACGCGGATGAACGGGCCGCCATCGACCGTCGCCTGATACAACGGCCGCAGCCGGCTCCGGGTCGGCAGAGTTCGCCGGCTAGCGAGCATGCGACCCGCCGGAGCGAGGACGAGTTCGCCTTCGGCCACGACGACTTCGACGGCGACGACCGGCCCCTTACCGAGGGCGACCTCCCGGGCTGGATGCGTATGGGCGCGCCGTTGGCCTTCGTGCTGGGTGTCTTCGCGGTGATCTTCGGGGTGCTGGCCGGGGGGTTCGTGCTGGTGCGCCTCGGCCTGCTGTCGCTCGGACTGTCCGCCCTGCTGTTCCTGCTCTCTCCCTTCGTGGTGCTGGTGCGCAGCCGGGGCGGGCCGATGCGCTGATGGCTGCCACCTATCTCGACCTGATCGTGGCCGGGCACCGCGCCGGACGACGATGAACTCGGTCGGTTCTGCGCCCTGGTCCGTGAAGTCGGCCTTGACGCTCTGGTTGGGGCCCACCCGCTCGGCCTCTGGGCCGAGAGGCAATCAGGCCGCGGCTGGCCCGAACCCACTAGCGTCGCAGGTGTGTTCGTGAAGATCTGCGGGACCACCAGCGAGGACGACGCACTGCTGGCCGTGGCCATGGGCGCCGACGCGGTGGGGTTCATTTTCGCTCCGTCGCCCCGCCAGGTGTCGATGGACCGGGTCCGAGACATCGTGCGCCGCCTGCCCAGCGATGTGCTCAGCGTGGGCGTCTTCCGCAACGAGCTGCCGTCCCGGGTGGTGCAGATCACCTCGAAGGCGCGCCTGGGCGCGGCCCAGCTCAGCGGACACGAGTCGCCCAAGGACACGGCCTGGGTGGCCGCCAGGGTGCCCGTGACCATCAAGGCCTTCCCGGCCGGCCATGGGGGCCTGGAACACCTGGCCGACTACGGCGCCGACGTGGTGATGATCGACAACGAACGGCCCGGCTCCGGCGAGGTGTTCGACTGGTCCCTGGCCGAGGGCGCTCCGCTGGCCGGACACCGCCTGCTCCTGGCGGGCGGCCTCGACGCCGACAATGTGGCCGCGGCCATCCAGCGGGTCCGGCCGTGGGGAGTGGACGTGGCCACCGGTGTCGAGAGCCGACCAGGCCGAAAGGATCCGGCCTTGCTGCGGGCCTTCCTCAACGCGGCCAAGGCGGCCGGGGCCGAGACGGCCAGAGAGCGGGTCTCGTCGGTGGACGACATGCGCGGGCACCCGGCCGGACCCGGCCCCTACGACTGGGAGCAGGACCAGTGACCGCGCCCCCCGGCGGTTTCATGGGCGAGCCCGGCGCGGCACCGTCCGGCGGTTTCATGAGCGAGCCCAGCGCGGCACCATCCGGCGGTTTCATGAGCGAGCCCGGCGCGGCACCGTCCGGCGGTTTCATGAGCGAGCCCAGCGCGGCACCGTCCGGCGGTTTCATGAGCGAGCCCAGCTCCGATGGGCGCTTCGGTGACTTCGGGGGCATGTTCGTGCCCGAGACGCTCGTGCCGGCGTGCCAGGAGCTCGACCGGGCCTTCCGCTCCGCCTGGGGCGACCCCGCGTTCCGGGCCGAGCTGGACGGGCTGCTGCGCGACTACGCGGGCCGGCCCTCGCCCCTGACCGAGTGCCCCAACCTGTCCGACGAACTGGGCGTGCGGATCCTGTTGAAGCGGGAGGACCTCAACCACACCGGCAGCCACAAGATCAACAATGTGCTCGGCCAAGCCCTGCTGGCCCAGCGCATGGGCAAGACCAGCCTGGTCGCCGAGACCGGGGCGGGCCAGCACGGTGTGGCCACCGCCACCGCGGCCGCGCTCTTCGGCATGGACTGCGTGGTGTACATGGGCACCGTCGACATCGCCCGCCAGGAGCTCAACGTGTTCCGCATGCACCTGCTGGGCACCGAGGTGCGGGCGGCCGAGTCGGGGTCGCGCACCCTCAAGGACGCCGTCAACGAGGCCATGCGCCACTGGGTGGCGGTGGCCGACACCACCCACTACTGCCTGGGGTCGGTGATGGGTCCGCACCCGTACCCGTGGATGGTGAGGGAGTTCCAGCGGGTGATCGGCACCGAGGCCCGCAGCCAGTGCGCCGAGATCCTCGACGGCGGGGTGCCCGACGTGGTCACCGCGGCGGTGGGCGGCGGCTCGAACGCGGCTGGGATCTTCTCCGGGTTCGCCAACACCTCCGCCCGGTTGGTCGGGGTGGAGCCGGCCGGGGGCGCGGCGATCGGCCGGGCCGTGCCCGGGATCGTGCACGGTTCGCGTTCGTACCTGATGCAGGACGAGTGGGGCCAGGTGCGCGAAGCCGAGTCGATCTCGGCCGGGCTCGACTATCCCGGCGTGGGGCCCGAGCATTCGTACCTGGCCGCCACCGGACGGGCTGTCTATGAGCAGGTGACCGACGCGGAGGTGATCGAGGCGTTCAGCCTGCTGTCGCGCACCGAGGGCATCATCCCGGCTCTGGAGTGCGCCCACGCTTTGGCCTGGGTGTCGCGGGCCCGCAACGAACTCGCCGGCCTCACCGTGCTGTTGAACCTCAGCGGTCGGGGCGACAAGGACGTCAACCAGATGATGGCCATCCTGGCATGACGGGCAGCGAGTCCGACGCGGCCGACGGGCGCGAGGCCAGGAGCGGCTGGGGGACGCTGGAGACTGCCCTGCGCCGCCGACGCAACCGCGGCGGCAAGTGCCTGGTGCCCTATCTGACGGGCGGCCTCGGCGACGACTGGCTCCAGACGGTGGCCGCGGTGGCCGGCGCGGGAGCCGACGCCATCGAGATCGGCGTGCCGTTCTCGGACCCGGTGATGGACGGCACCACCATTCAAAGGGCCAATGATCGGGCCCTGGCCGAGGGCGCCACCCCTCAATCGATCCTGACCGCGCTGCGGGAAGCCGCGTCCGACATCGGGGTGCCCACCGCGGTGATGACCTACGTGAACATCGCCCACCACATGGGCTACGAGCGCTTCGCGTCGTCGCTGGCCGACGCCGGGGTCAGCGGCTGCATCCTGCCCGACCTGCCCCTGGAGGAAGTGGGGGAGTGGGCCGAGTGCGCCGATGCTGCCGGTGTTGAGACCGTACTGCTGGCCGCGCCCACTGCGCCCGACGAGCGCCTGCCCCGCATCTGCGCCCGCTCCCGGGGCTTCGTGTACGGCGTCGGTCTGATGGGGATCACGGGCGTGCGCGAGGAACTGGCCGCCAGCGCCACCGTCACCGCGGGCCGCCTCAAGGCGGTCACCGATCGACCCGTGCTGGTGGGGGTGGGGGTGGGCACTCCTGCTCAGGCCGCCGAGGTGTGCGAGGTGGCCGACGGGGCGGTGGTCGGCTCGGCTGTTGTCACCCGGATGCTGGAGGGTGCCGGACCCGAGGGCGTGGCCGGACTCGTGTCTGAGTTCCGAGCCGCCCTCGACGAGGCCCATCACTGAACCCCGTCAGCACTCTGGAGGACCAGCGCTGATGGGGCGCGGCGCGAGGATGATCGACCTATCCGGGGGCTCGTCCTGATGGGGCGCGGCGCGAGGATGATGGACTACGACCTGATCGTGGTGGGTGGCGGTGCGGCTGGTCTAGGCGCGGTGCGGGCCGCACTGTGGGCTGGCGCGGATGTGGCCCTGGTCAGCGACTCGGCACCGGGAGGCGACTGCACCTTCACCGGCTGCGTGCCGTCCAAGACGCTGTTGGCCGCGGCCCGCGACGGGCTGGACTTTGCCGCGGCGATGGCCCGGGTGCGGGCCACCGTGGAGCACATCGCGGCCACCGAGTCAGCCGATGTCCTGCGAAGCGAGGGGGCCACGGTGATCGAGGGCCGGGCCCGCCTCGTCACCCACGACACGGTGGCGGTGGGGGAGCGCCGCATCACCGCCTCCCGCATCGTGCTGGCCACCGGCTCGAGGCCGTCGATGCCGGATATCCGCGGGCTGGCCGAAGCCCGGCCGCTCACCAACGAGACCGTCTTCGACCTCACCGAGGCGCCGAAGTCTCTGGGCATCATCGGCGGCGGCGCCACCGGCTGCGAACTGGCCCAGGCTTTCGCCGCCCTCGGGGTGGAGGTGACCCTCTTCGAGGTCGGCCCGCAGTTGCTGAGATGTGAGGAGCCCGAGGCCGGCGCCCTCGTCAGAGCAGCCCTGCAGGACCATGGTATTTCGGTGCGTCGAAACGTCAGGGTGGCGCGGATCGAGTCCGCCTTCGCCGAAGACCGGAGCGAACGCCCGACGTCGGCGCCCATACCGGGCTCCGCCGAGGGAGTGGACGCCACTGGCGAACATCCCGCTGGCGGACCGTATTCGGTGTATTGCCGGTTCATCCGTTCCGGGGGGATGGGCGATCCCATTGTTGTCGACCAACTGCTGATGGCCGCCGGGCGAACACCGGCGATCGACGGCCTCGGGCTCGAAGAAATGAAGATGAAGCGGAGCTGGTCCGGCTACGTGATCACAGACGACCGGCTCGTCACCTCAGTGAAGGGCGTGTACGCGGCCGGCGACATCGCCTGCCGGCCGTCGCTGATCCCGCGACGGAAGCAGCCCCAGCTGTTCGAGTCCGGCAGCCGGTACGCCACCAATGGGAGACGGCTGCTATTCCGGGGTCGGGGAAGGGCGAGAGTCGCTCAAGTTCGGGGCGGCCTAGCGGGCCCCGGAGCGCAGCAGCCGGAAGAGGTCGGACTGTTCCGTGTCGTTGCGGCAGCGAGATCCGGCTTGGCATATCTGAGGGTGTGGTGGTGGAAGCGGCGGGAGCGGTGGAACGTCGGTGGCGACCTGGTCATCGGCCGGGCGATGCTGTCCCACGCGGCCGACGAGATGGGCCGGATCGCAGCCGGCAACGCGATGGGCAAGGGCCAGCGGGGAAAGTTCCGGGGTGCGATGGTGCCCAGAGTGGTGTTCACCGACCCCGAGGTGGCCTCGGTGGGCGTGATCCCGTGGCACGCTCCGCCGGGCAGCCGCGTCGCCTACCTGCCGCTGTCCGAGGTGGACCGGGCCATCACCGACGGTCGCACCGACGGCTTCATCGCCATCGTGGCCGGGCCTCGCCGCCTGCTGCGCAACGTTGGCGGCGGCCGGATCCTGGGCGCAACCATCGTTGCCCCGCGGGCGGGCGAGATGATCTCCGAGATCGTGCTGGCCATGCGCACCGGGGCCTTCACCGGCCGCCTGGCCCAGACGTCGCACGCCTACCCGACGTGGTCGAGCGGCGTCCAGAAGGCCGCGGCCCAGTTCTTCGGCGAGTTCGAGGGCCGCCGGGCCCGCCGCGTCGGCTAGGCCGCGGCTCTCAGGACCTTGTCTAGAGTCTGGATGCTCTGTCTAGTTGATCGCGTCCAATTGATAGCGTTGTGGTCGCGCCGATCACGCTTGAGCTTGATGAGGCCGAACTGGCCCACACGCTCGAGGCACTCGGCGGTATCGCTGAGATCCTCTAGCGTCGCACCGACGAGTTGGTGGCCGCAGTCATCATCAGGGGCGTCGTCGCCAAGATCTTGCGAGCGATCAGGGAGGCAGAATGAGCAGGGTCACACCGCGCTGGGACTTGGACGAGATAGCAGTGTCCGACAGCGCCCGGGGAGCGGCGCTGCGCGTCGTGGCGCGCATGACGCACCAGAAGGACGAGTCGCGCGCGATGTGGGAGACGGCTGTCCGCCTCGCCGCGAGACCCGTCCCAGCTCACAGAGGCGCCCATAGAGTCGCGCGCGATGTGGGAGACGGCTGTCCGCCTCGCCCACGCCAACGGTGCCTCCCTGCGGGAGATAGCCGAAGCGGCGGGCACGGCGCCGCAGACGATCTCAAAGATCTGCAAGTCCTGAAAGGCCGTCTGCCGCGGCTAGCCGGCGGTCAGACCGCCGTCGGCGCTGAGGATGGCGCCGTGGATGCCGGGGCAATCGTCGGAGGCCACCAAGGCGAACAGCGCGGCGATGTGCTCGGGCTGGCTCATCGGCTTGAAGGCGATGGTGCGGCGGACCAGGTGCCAGTCGCCGTCGGTGGCCTGCTTGAAGTTCTGGACCATCGGGGTGTCCACGCCGCCGGGGGCGATGGCGTTGACGCGCACGGGCGTCTTGGCCAGTTCCATGGCCAGAGCCTTGGTCATCAGCACCACCGCGCCCTTGGTGCCGCAGTAGGGGACCGTGTAGGCCATTCCCATCAGCCCCGCGTTGGAGGCGATGTTCACGATGTTGCCTCCCGATTCCAGCAGGTGGGGGAGCGCGGCCTGGGTCAGGAAGAACACGCCCTTGACGTTCACGGCGAACATGCGGTCCCAATCCTCTTCGGTCACGTCGGCCACCCGGTCCTGCCAGGACAGCCCAGCGATGTTGCCGAGCACATCGATGCGGTCGAAGGCCCCCACGCACGCCGAGGCCGCCTCAGCGCATTCGTCCACCGAAGACACGTCGCAGCGCCGGGTCTCGACGCGGCCTCCGGCGTCGTGGATCTGCGAGGCGGTGACGGCCAGGCCGTCCTCGTTGATATCCACCGCAAGCACGGCCGCGCCCTCCGACGCCAGTCGAATGCTCACAGCCTGGCCCATGCCCGAGGCCGCGCCGGTGATCAGCGCCACCTTGCCGTCGAATCGCCCCATCTCGTCCTGCCTGTCTCAACCAACCAGTACAGCCGCGGAGGCTACCGGTCCGCACCCGTGGCAGTGCGGCGGAAGGTGACGCTCATGCGGGGAGGCGCGGCCGCGACCTTGGGGACCGAGTGCTCCCAATCCTGCTGGCAGGCACCGCCCATCACCAGCAGATCACCCGACGCCAGCGTGAACGACCGGCTGCGGCCCCCGCCCAGGGGCCGCAACAGGAAGCGCCGGGGGCCTCCGAGCGACACGATGGCCACGACCGCGTCGGCGGGGTCGATCCCGATCCGGTCGCTGTGCCAGGCCACCGAGTCGTCGCCGCCGCGGTAGTAGTTGACCCACACCGAGTTGAAGCCGGTCCGGTAGCGCAGCCCCAGCGCGCCCGCCACCTCGCCGATCAGCGGCGGAGCGCCGGCCGATCCGGCCCGGACGAAGGCGCCCAGTCGAGGCTCGTCGACCATCTGCCCGTACATCGGACGCTTGGCCCGAGTCCAGCGCAGGCCCGCCGCGAGCCGCTCCAGCAACTCGTCGCCGCCGCATAGCCACCTTGACGACACATCGATCCAGCTGCGGTCGTCCAACTCCAGCCGTTCCAGCACGGCGGTCGGATCGAGGGCCGGCGGGCCTTGAGCGAACAGATCCCCCTGGCGGGCTGCGACCTCGGCGCGTGTTCCCGACCGCGAGATCCTCATGGAACGACTGTAGCGAACACATGTTCGCTACACAAGCGGACAGAAAACCGGCACGCGGGTTCCCGCTCTTGTTCGCTGCGCTCACGGGCCGCTCGGGCCACGGCCTCGCTCAGGGCCTTGCACGAGACTCATCGGACTGCGGTCTATCCGCTCGGCCTCTGGGATGGGAGAGGAGTAACGTTCGCGCCGGTGCTGTTCCCCACCTTCACGTTTGCAGCCTTCTTCGCGGTGGTGCTGCCGGTGAGCTGGGCCCTGCGGAGGCGCCCGATGCCGTGGAAGCTCTTCGTGCTGGGAGCCTCGTACTGGTTCTACGCCGCGTGGGACAGGCGCTTCGTTCTGCTGCTGGCGGCGATGACGCTGGTGAACGCGGCCTCGGCGAGGCTCAACCAGCGCTTCCGAACTAGCGCAGCCCGGCAGGCGGCCCTAGCGGTGGGCGTTGTCTTCGACCTCGGCGTGCTCGCGTTCTTCAAGTACTACGGCTTCTTCACCCAGAGCCTGGAAACCAATCTGGGCATCTCCAGTCCGGCCCTGAGGATCGTGCTGCCCATCGGCATCTCGTTCTTCACGTTCCAGGCCATCAGCTACGTGGTCGACGTCCACCGAGGCGACACCCCACCCGCTCCGCTGCTCGACTTCGCGGTGTACCTGTCGTTCTTCCCGCAGCTGGTGGCCGGTCCGATCGTGAGAGCCACCGAGTTCCTGCCGCAACTGCGGTTCCTGCGCCGCAAGGACCGCAGCCCCGCGAGCGGCGGCGCTGAGGATGCGGTGCAGCTGCAGCTGTGGTCTGGTCCGGACCAGTTCGGGTACGCAACCGGTTCCGTCGGCCGGGTCGAGCTCGGCCGGGCCGCCCAGTTGATCGGCCGGGGCATGTTCAAGAAGGTCGTCGTGGCCGACTTCCTGGCCAGCGCGATCGTGGACGAAGCGTTCGCCTCGCCGGGCGCCCACAGCGCCCTCGACGTGCTGTTCGGCGTGTACGGCTACGCCGTGCAGATCTACGCCGACTTCTCCGGCTACACCGACATGGCCATCGGGGTGGCCCTCCTGATGGGCTTCCGGTTCCCCCAGAACTTCGACCGACCCTACGCAGCCGTCTCGATCCAGGACTTCTGGCGGCGCTGGCACATGACGCTCTCGCGCTGGCTGCGCGACTACCTGTACATCCCGCTGGGGGGCAGTCGGCGAGGACGGGTGCGCACCTACGTCAACCTGCTGGTGACGATGGGGCTGGGCGGGCTGTGGCACGGCGCGGCCGGCGCGTTCATCGTGTGGGGGCTGTACCAGGGCGTCGGACTGGCCGTAGAGCGTCTGTCGGGCCAGATCTGGTCAGTCAGGAGCCACACCCGCCAAGCCCGCTGGGCCCAGGAGGGCAGCCGCGACCGCGGACCCGCTCGCCAGGCGCAGAGAACCCCCGGCGCCGGCTCAGCGCTTGGGGCCTGGCTGCGGGTGCTGGTTGTGTTCCACTTCGTGTGCGCGGGCTGGGTGCTGTTCAACAGCGAGAGCCTGGCCCGCGCCGGTGACGTCTATGCCCGGCTGATCGACGGGTGGGGGGTCGAGTCGAAGCTAGTGACCCCCGTCGTGGCGGCGGTGATCGTCGGCGCGGTCCTGGCCCAGTACGTGCCGATCAGCTTCGCACAGCGTTGGGCGACACGGCTGGCAGAGGCGCCCGCGACGGTGATCGCGGCTGCTTTCGCGGTGTGGACGATGATCGTGGTGGCGCTCGGGCCCGAGGGCGTCGCCGACTACATCTACTTCCAGTTCTGATGCGCTGGCGAACCCGCGAGCAGAAGCTGGCCATCGGGCGGGTCAAGCGTGTCCGGTTCATGCGGGTCCGCCAGCGGGCAAGGCAGGCATTCGAGGCGCTCGGCCGTTTGCTGGGACGGTTCAACCGGACTCTCGGCCGGATCATGCCTCCACATCGTGACGCCAGCGCAGAGGCGACGCCCACCAAGTCCGTGGGGGCATCGGTACTGTCGGCCACCCTGTGCCTGGGGATGGCTGCTCTCCTCGTCAGCGGCAAGATCGTGCAGATCGCCGACAGGCTGCCGCTCGGAGCGGATCGGGACCGGTGGCTGGAGGCAGCCACCGAGACGGACCGCCTTGCCAACCGACTGTCACTGAACCGTCCCTACGACCTGCTGCGGGATCTGCGCGGCGCTGATGACGAAGTGAGCCGGCAGATAGACGTGATCGGCGACGTGGAGGAACTCCTGCAACTCGCAGCCACGGCCGCCACCGAGCAGCCGATTGACACGATCAGCACCGCGCCGCCCAACAGCACCGCTCCGCCCGGCGAGCAGAGCGCTTCCACCGAGCAGAGCGCTTCCACCGAGCAGAGCGCTTCCACCGAGCAGAGCGCTTCCACCGAGCAGAGCGCTTCCACCGAGCAGAGCGCTTCCACCGAGACCACGACCAGCACGACGACAGCCACCTCGACCACCACGACAACTTCAACGACCACGACCACGGTGCCCCCTGAGCCTCCGTCCTACGTCCGTTCCGCGCCGGTGTCAGCAGGGTCGCCGCTGCGCATCCTCGTGGCCGGCGACAGCCAGGCCTTCTATCTCGGCCACGGCCTGAGGGCCAGAGAGCTCAGCGATGTCCTGGAGATCGTCCTCGACCAGCGCCATTCCACCGGCCTGGCCCGCCCGGGGTACTTCAACTGGCCCGTTCATTTCTTCGACATCGCCAGCGACTACGACCCCGAGGTGGTGGTGGCGACGCTGGGCAGCAACGACTGGCAGGACATGAGGTCCCCAGAGGGGGAGATCCTGAGACGGGGCCGCGACGATTGGAGGGCCGAGTGGTCCCGGCGGCTGGGCGTGACCTTCGACGTACTGAAGGCCTCGCACCGCCGCGTGATCTGGATCGGGCTGCCGCCGACTCGCAGCGACGTTACGCGGGAGGGCTACGCGACCATGAACCAGCTTGCGTCCGAGGTGTCGGCCGAACGCGACTTTGTGACGATGATCGACATCTGGGACATGTTCGGTGGCGACGAGCCCTACCGCGACGCCGTGCCCCCTCCCGACGATCCCGAAGGCCGACCGGTGGACGTGCGCCAGCAGGACGGCACACACCTCAACCAGGCCGGGTCCCGCTGGGTGGTCGATCTGATCGCCGAAGAGATCGAGCAGATCATCGCTGATATCAGCCCAGAACCGGCATCCGACCCAGAACCGGCAGCCCCAGCGGGCTGAGCGTGTGAACCGTCAGTTGTCCGACGGGTTGCGCGGATACAGGCGCAGGTGCCTCAGATCTCCCGGTTGGCGGGCGAACACCTCCCACCACAGTTCGTCGGGATCCCCAGAGAACGGATCAGACCCGTCGAGTTGGAGCACGAACCAGGCGTCCTCGGCCAGTTCGGCCTCGAGCTGTCCGGGTGCCCACGCCGCGTAGCCGGCGAAGATGCGCACCTCGTCGAGACCGCCGATCTCGTCGGGCTTCCGGTCGAGATCGACAGTGCCGATCCGCCCGACGACCCGAGACCAGTTCTCGTCCGCATCGTCCAGCGCCACCGACGCCAGGGCTATCACCGAGGACTGACTCACGGGGCCGCCGACGAACACCCTGCGCGGCTTGCTCACCGCCCTGGCCCAATCGTCGATGGCGCTCTTGACGGCCAGCTCGCTGGGTCGGTTGAGTACCACGCCCAGCGCACCCTCGCTGCTGTGCTCGAGCATGAGCAGGACGGTCTGGCGGAAGTTCGGATCAGACAGACTCGGCGCAGCCACAAGTAGCTTCCCGCGTGTCGATTCCATTCGTGGGTCTTCGGGGTAGCGGACGGATGGGAAGCGACACGGTGGCAATCCGGCGACCCAGGCGGTGGCGGTGTGGCGAGGTGGCTATGTGGCACGATCTAGGGTCGTGGTGTCAACCATGCCGCCGGTGCTGCTCACGATAGCCGCTTCGGACCCGCTAGGGGGCGCAGGCGTCCAGGCCGACTTGGCCACCTTCGCCGCCTTCGGGGTCCACGGCACCAGCGCACTCACCGCAGTGACAGCACAGTCGCTGACCGCAGTGACCGCGGTCGCTCCGGTGCAGGCCGACCTGGTCGCGGCCCAGATCGACTCGGTAGCAACCGAACTGGGCGTGGCCGGAGCCAAGACAGGACTCCTTCGGCGCTCCGAGGTGGTCGAGCTGGTGGCGGAGAGGATCGAGCGCGGTGTGCTGCCCGCTCCGGTGGTTGATCCGGTGATGGTGGACGGCAGGGGAGTGCCCTTCGTGGCCAACGAGGTTGAGGACGCCTACCGCCAGCGGCTCTTTCCGCTGGCCCGAGTGGTCACACCCAACCGGCGCGAGGCCGAATTGCTGGCTGGCACGTCGCTGCCGGGGCCCGAGGCCGTGCTGGACTGCGCCGACGCGCTCCGGGCGCTCGGGGCCGAGGCCGTGGTGGTGACGGGCGGTGGCTTCGACGGCCAGCCGGACGATGTGGTCATCACCGCGGCCGGAGGCGCCTGGGTGGAGCCGGGCCAGCGCGTCCACACCGGCAACGTGCGCGGCAGCGGCTGCACGTTCTCGGCCGCGCTGTCGGCCGGCTTGGCGCTCGGCGCCGGTCTGGACCAAGCGGTGGCCGCGGCCGGCCGGTTCGTCCGCTCGGCCATCGAGGCCTCGGCGGCATGGCAGTTCGACGGCCCCGGGCCGGTATCCCACGCCCTGGATCGCTAGTTCCCCGGCAGGGCCGACTCAACTTCCTATGAGTGGGGTGCGCGCCATCCTCAACGCCCTTCGCGTGCCCCGCCCTAGTTCCCCGGCAGGGCCGACTCAACTTCCTATGAGTGGGGTGCGGGCCGTCCTCAACGCCGCTCGCGTGCCCCACCCCTAACTTTACATAATATATATTTCCGGCGGAATGGGCGGGTGTGTCCGCTCCTGTTCGCTGCGCTCACGGGCCGCTCGGCCTCTGGCTAGGGCATTGCAGTCGCAGAGACGTGTAGCTTTACGGGCCGTGTCCCGGCGACTCGAGATCGAACTAACCAGCCAGCGCGACGACGGCACCTGGACCTGGCGAGCGGCCGGCGCACGCCGGCCCAAGGGCGTAGTAGGTGCCGAACTCGTGCCGGACACGGCTGCAGTCGGCTCGGTGCTCAAGGCTGAGGCCTCCGGCGGACTCGACGGCTTGGAGATCATCGCGGTTCTTAACCCCCGGGCACGCGCCGAGGGCACCGACCGCCTCGAACTCATCGGCGGTGGCGGAGGGCCATTGGTCACCACCACACTGGCGTCGAAGTCTCGGCGCTACGAACAAGACAAACGCGGTGGCCGCGCCGACGAGCGGCCCCGGGGCCGCGACCGCCGAAGCACCCGGGACGGCGATGGGCGCCGCGACCGCAGCCGCGACCGCCGGGACGAACATTCGGACGGCCGCCAACCGCGCCGGGACGGCAAGCCTCGACGGGTGGAGGGCACAAAGGGACGTTCCCGCCGCGACGACGGTGACGATCCCCGCGGGTCCGCTTCGGGTTCCGGCAAGGACCGCAGGACGAAGGATCCGGAGCGGCGAGAGTCTCGCTCCCGCGACAAACGCTCCCAGAGATCGCCGCGTTCGAGCGACACCAAGCGCTCTGCGAGGCCGCCGCGGCCGAGGACCCCTGGCCTCAAGGCCAAGCGAGTCCATCGCCAGGCAGCGCTGACGGCCCTTCCCGAGGACCAACGGCCCTTGGCTCGTGAAGTCCTCAGGGGCGGCGTGCCCGGAGTGCGCAAGTCCATAGAGAGAATGAACGCCAAGGCGGCCGCGGCGAGCCTCCCGCAAATCAAGTCCGAGCCGATCCTGGCCCTGGCCGAGCAACTCGTCCCCGTGCTGAAGGCGGCTGAGTGGCACGACCGGGCCGACGCGGCCCTGGCCGGAATCTCCAAGATCGACCTGCGAGACATCCGCTCCGTGATTGCCGCGGCCGACTGGGCGGCCCGAACGGACGAGACCAGGGCCCTGGCCGAGAGTCTCCGCACCGGCCTGGCCCAACGCTTGGAGGTGGACCATCGCAAGTGGATGGACGAGTTGGCCAACACCATCAGTGAGGGCCGCACCGTCAGAGCGCTGCGTTTGAGCTCATATCCGCCCAAGGCAGGGACACCACTGCCCCCCGACATGGCCGAGCGGCTCGCCAATATGGCCGCAACCGACCTGAACCCCACCGCCAGCCAGCAGCGGTGGTCAACGGTGGTGGACTCGGTGGCCCTCTCCCCCGTCCGCACCCAGGTGATCCCGGTCGGCACTCCAGACAAGCCAGCCAGCGAACTGCTCTCCACCATCCGCCGGCTGGCCGATCGGGTGCCCCAGATCGCATCCCTATTCGGCATCGAACCCCAGGCACCCAGCCGAGGCCGGCGCCCCCCTCCGCCCCCGCCGGCCACCGACGCTGACGCTGAGGATGAGATTGAAACTACACGAACCGCATTAGAACGTCAGGATGAGACTCCGACAGCCGAGAACACTCCACCAGCCGAGAACACTCCACCGGCCGAGAACACGGAGGCCGGCGAGGAAGACGCCTCGTGATCGATTTTGACACCGACGGCAACGTCGCCCTAATAACCATGAACCGGCCCGAGGCTCGAAACGCGGTCAACGGCGACATCTCCAGCGGTCTCGAGGACGCCATCGACCGGCTGGAGTCTGACGACTCGCTGTGGCTGGGCATTCTCACCCACGTCGGTCCGGTGTTCTGCGCTGGCGCGGATCTCAAGGCCATTTCTGAGGGACGCTTCTCGGAGCTCTCCACCAAGCGGGGCGGCTTCGGCGGCATCGTGCTGAGGGAGAGGACCAAGCCGCTGATCGCGGCCATCGACGGTCCCGCCCTGGCCGGTGGGACCGAGATAGCGCTCACCTGCGACCTGCGGGTGGCCTCCACCGCGGCCCGCTTCGGACTGCCCGAGGTGAAGCGGTCGCTGATCGCCGCAGCCGGGGGCCTCGTGCGCCTGCCCCGCGCCATCCCGCTGACCGTTGCTATGGAGATGGTCCTCACCGGCGACCCGATCAGCGCCGAGAGCGCTCTCGAACTGGGCCTCATCAACGAACTCTGCCAACCGGGCGAGGCCCTAGACGCAGCGCAGCGCCTCGCAGCCCGTGTCGCCGCCAACGGCCCTCTCGCGGTGAGAGAGTCCCGCCGGCTCGTGCTCGAGAGCTTCACCCAGACCGACGCCGAGTCGATCACTGCCGCGGGCCGAGCCCAGATGGGGCTGCGCGATACCGAGGACTTCCGAGAGGGGCCCCTGGCCTTCATCGAGAAACGTCCCCCCGTCTGGAAGGGCCGCTGAGCTCAGACAGAACTCAGACGATTGTCGGGATCACTCCGTGGTCGTAGAGGAACTCCGCTAGACCCTCCACGAGCTGCAGCGCGGCGACCTCGGACGCCGGCCACCATCGGGCCTCTGAAGCGTCTCCCCCGGCGGTGGGAGTGACATCGCCGATGACCGTCGCTTCGAAGTCGAGGATTACGAAGTGCCGATCGTCGCTGATGCGTTCCACCCAGCCGACCAGGGGGCCGCACACGGCGCGGAGCCCGGTCTCCTCGAGAAGCTCGCGCGCCACCGCTTCCATCAATAGCTCGCCCGGCTCAACCCGGCCTCCGGGGACGGACCACTCCCCCACCGCCGGCTCCTGGCCTCGACGCACCAGCAGCAACTCGTCGGCACGGCGGACGATGGCGCCCACCGCGAGCTCGACGCGCGAGATCATTGGCTCCGTGGCGACTCGGCAGCGTCCAACAGCTTCCTATGCACGGTAATCGCCCGGGCCACCAGGCCGTGCGTCTCGAAGAAGTTCTTGGTGTGGCGATCTCCGGGCAGGGCCAGGCTGTCCACGCCGATGCAGCCGTGCCGGCGGGCCCAGGCCATCAGCAGCTCCATCATGGCCTCACCGACGCCGACACCGCGGGCGTCGGGAAGAACGTAGATGTCGCCGATACGACCCAGAGTCGAACCGTCGTGCAACTCCACGAGGCGGATCGCCCCGTAGCCCACGACGGCCTCGTCGATGGTGCCCACCACCACCAGTGCGTCATCAGCTCGATGGTCTCGAACCAAGCTCTCCAGCGGCGGCTCCCTTCGAGCCTCGAGGCGCGCCCAAACCGTCCCGCCGCGCAGCTGTGACATCTCCGCGGCCGCCTGCGCCGCCAGCTCGGCCACGGTGGCGATATCGGCCTCAGCCGCCTGCCTAGCCCCTTCAGCGATCGAAGTCATCGGCCAAGATCGGTGGCGGGCATGGCATGACTCGGGCTCTTAGCCGCGGAGAAGCCTCTCTATCGACTCGCAGGGCTCTTCGCCTGACGGGCACACAGGATTGGAGCGTGATCCGAACTGGGTCACGCTCACGATGAGGAAGCACTGGTTGCAAGTCCACTCGTCCGAGCGGGGCGGCGCAACTACCGAGGTTGACTTCGGGTCGCCCGTGTCGTCCTCGTCGTCGTCCTCGTCGTCGTCGCTGGCCGCTATTCGATCCCGAAGGATCTCCTCCAGATCGGCTTCGACGTCGCTGGGGTGGACGTCGTCATCGTCGTCATCGTCGGCCGGCAGCGGCACATCGTCGTCATCGTCGTCATCGTCGTCCAGGTCCTCGGCGTCATCATCCGCCAGAGCGACGTCGTCAGTCTCAACGAACTCCTTCTCGCCGTCGAACTCCTTCTCGCCGTCGAACTCCTCGTCATCGAAGTCGCCGTCGGCCGGGTCGCCGTCGGCCGGGTCGCCTTCGAAGTCGTCTGAGTCGCCGAAGTCGCCGTCGCCTTCGAAGTCGTCGTCAAGGGGGTGCTGCTGGTTCATCGCTCCTGTTGAAGGGTCGTCGCCACGATGTGGGCGGATCATAGACACAGATCGGCGGGGTGCAACTTCATTGCGATCCCCCGCTCCCGTGCTGCGCTCAACCCTGGGCCAGACCTCCGTCGTCTCCGCTGTCGTGGTCCGCAGAGAGGTCCAGCGAGGGATGAGACTGAGCGACGCGGAGCTTGTCCACCCGCTTCTCTGCGTCGAGGCGGCCCAGTCCGGAATCCTCGGCGTGGTTGACGAACGACATCAGCTCGGCGACGGCAGCGTGGCCAGCCTCCTCGGCGACGAGGACATGCATCCGCTGGCACACCCTGCGGTAGGCCGGATGACCCTGGAGGGTGGTCCGCAACTCCACCATGTGCATGGCCTCGCGTGCGTTCATCTGCATGGAGTACCGGATTCGGTACGCCAACGCCACCGCGTACGAGGATTGGTCGCCGAACTCGGCGCTCAGGGCCTCATAGAGCCGGGCCGAGCGGGCCATCACCGCATCGAACCTCTCCTCCTCGCCGGCCGCGGCCACCGCTTCGGGCCGCACGTAGCCGTGGCGTGTGGACAGCGGCTGCCACTCGATGGTGAGCATCCGATGGCGCTGGAGGTCTCGAAACGCCCCGTAGTCGGACAGCACGTCGAAGCGATAATAGACGCGCTCGAGGGCCCGCCCCGGGCGGTGGCGACGGTTCTGCCGGTCTCCGCAGTAGGCCCGCACCACCGCGACACGATCGGCTGCCGACATGGCCCTGACCCTGGCCTCGATGGTGCGCTCCGCCAGCGATGTGTGGGGGTACAACATCGCGGCGATCATCTTGGTCTCGCCGTCAGAATCGAAGTCCACCAGCTCGACGGAGTCGTCGGCGACGGGGCCTCCGACCGCGTCACCGAAGGTGTGGGCGGCCAGGTCGTCCATGGCAGCCCGGTTGTCGGCCAGGTAGCGGGTGGTGAGCTCGCCGCGGTCGGGCAGGTCCACCCGCTTGAGGAACGAGGGGATCACCTTGCGAAGCTCGGTGAGCATCATGTCGGCGTACAGGCGCGCCTCGGGCAGGGGGTGGGCCCGCATGCGCAGCAGTAGCGCCTCGTAGGACTGGCCGGTGCCGTAGATGCCCACGTTGCTCAACGACGCCGCGGGCAGCAGCCCGCGGATGGAGTCCAGGGCCCTGGCCTTGATCGCCTGCCGGTAGGCGAAATCGGAGTCTCCGGCCTGTTTGGGCACGTTGGCCCGGAAGAAGTCCTGCATGACCGGCACGAACTCCGAATAGGTCGAGAACATGCGGTCGATGTCTCCCACGTAACGGGTGCCCAGCGACGAGTTCAGCACCTCTGAATCGCGGTAGTAGCGATAGCGGCCGCCCAGGCGCTGGTCGTAGGCGATGTAGCGGGTGCTCTGCTCCAGGTAGGCCATCAGCCGGCCCCACTCCAGCACCTTGGTCAGCAGGTTGGAGGCCTGCTCGCAGGCCAGGTGCACGCCGCCGAGCTGGGCCACGGAGTCGTCCCCGTATTCGAAGAACACCCGGTCATACAGCGCCTCGGCGCGGCGCAAGCCGACGGTGGCGTCAATGGTTACGTCGCCGCTGATGTCGAGATCGTCGACGAATTCATCGAGGAACAACCGGCGAAGGCTGGACATGGACCGGGAGTAGCGGGCGAACAGGGCGCCCTTGACGACCTCGGGCAGGTTGACCAGCGCGAACACCGGCTGGTCCAGGTTGGTGAAGTACCGGCGCAGGATGTCAGCCTCCTCGGCTGAGAAGGACTCCGCCGCGTACATATTCACAGGGCGCGAGACTAGAGGCGCGTCTCAAGCAGGGCGCGGACGGTGGCAGGGGTCAGGACAACGGGCCGAGCGGAGAGGTCAAGGCCCCCCTATCCGCTGCCTATCCGCTCGGCCTCTGCGTCAAAGGCGACCTGTGCCGCTGGCAGCACGGCATCGTCCAGCCAGCAGTCCAATGCGGTCATGGCCAAGACCTTGGCTCCGTCGATCACCGCGGCATCACCGGCGGGGCCGCGGGCGTGCTCGGCGAAGGCCGGGGTGTGGATGGGCACATCGTCGGGCGCGACCTTGATCATGGGATGGATGGACGGCACGATGTAGCTCACGTTGCCCATGTCGGTGCTGCCCACCACACGGGCCTGCCCGTCGGTCACCACCGTGCGGCCCAGGGCGTCGAGGTTGGTCAGGTAGCGGTCCAGCAGCGCCGGATTGTCGTTCATGTCGGCGTAGGCCGGATCGGCCCATTCGGCATCCAACTCGCAGCCGGCCGCGGCCGCCCCGGCCTGCAGGCAGGCGAGCACCCGCTGCTTGAGCGACTCGAGCGTGGTGAGGTTGGTGGAGCGCACGTACCACTCGGCCGCAGCCGTGGCCGGGACGATGTTGGGTTTGGCGCCTCCGTCGGTGAACACGCCATGGATGCGCTCGTCGTGGCGGATGTGCTGGCGCAGCGCCGCGACGGCGTTGTAGCCGAGCACTGCCGCGTCCAGAGCGTTGCGGCCCTTCTCGGGCGCGGCCGCGGCATGAGCCGCCGCGCCCGTGTAGCGCGCCGTGAGGCGATGCACCGCCACCGCATGGAACACGCTCAGCTCGTAGTTGGCGGGGTGCACCATCATGGCCGCCTCGACGTCGGAGAAAGCGCCCTGGCGGAGCATAAGCTCCTTGCCCCCTCCACCCTCCTCCGCGGGCGTTCCTATCACCGCCACCGTTCCGCCCGTCTCGCCAGCCATGGCGGCCAGGGCCAGGCCCGCCCCCAGGCCGGAAGCGGCGATGATGTTGTGCCCGCATGCATGGCCGATGCCCGGCAGGGCGTCGTACTCGCACACCACGGCCACTACTGGGCCGTCGCCGGCGCGGGCCTCGAAGGCGGTGTCGACGCCGTAGGCGCGGCGCTGCACGGCCAGCCCGTGGTCGGACAGCACCTCGGTGAGCAGGTCGTGGGCGTGGTGCTCCTCGAAGCACAGTTCGGGACGGGCGTGGATGCGGTGCGACACGTCGAGCAGCTCGGGGGCCAGACGGTCGATCTCCTCGCAGATCCGTCGCTTGGCGTCAGCTATGTCCATGACTGCGATCCTAGGGCCCGACCGTCACCAGCGCGACCGGGCCTGGGCGCCGGCGCGTGAGATGGCGGCTGGGACGGCGGCTGGGACGCCGTGTTGCTGAGGAACCGTGCCAGCGCCTCGGGCACTGCTTGGGAGGCGCCGGATGTGTGAAGGTGCCAGCAGTCGTTGAGCAGGTCGTGGCGCTGGTCGACGATCCGCAGCATCTCGGGCAACTCGAACACTCTTTGGCCGGTGTCCTCATTGATCGTCTCTGAGACTGCGCCCCGGTCGGCCAGGTCGGCCAGGGCGCGTCTGACTGCCCGCGAGGATCGCCCGGTCGCCTCATGGAGGTGTCTGACCCCGGCGGCGGGCATCGTGGACATGTGCGCCAGGATCGCCGCCGCGGCGGAGTGGCTCCGCAACCCGAGATCGGCCCACGACTGCTCCATGGCCGCGACGGCCTGCGACACGGCCTGCGCGTAGTGGCAGGCGACGACGGCGGCGTCTGAGATGTAGCGGATCGTCTCGCAGGCGGCGTGTGAGCGTTCTTCGGTGCCCGCATCTCCGACGTAGGTCTGGTAGGGCCGCAACGCCGCGTAGTAGTCCTCTCGGCGCGCGTCGATCGCGGCTGACAGCGGCAGCGGGATCCGCGGGGCCAGGTCGCGGTGCAGCACGCAGTGCATCAGCGCCCGCCCGACGCGTCCGTTGCCGTCGTCGAAGGGGTGGATGGTCTCGAACTGCAGGTGGGCGATCGCCGCTTTCGCCAGCGCCTGCGGCCACGGCGGGGCAGACACATACTCCATGGTGTCAGACAGCAGCGGTGCCACGAGATCGGGCGGTGGCGGAACGAAGTACGCCTGGGCGGGGGTTCTCTGGCCGCGGCGGCCCACCCAGTTCTGCTCGCTGCGCAGGCATCCCGAGCCGATCTGTTGCGCGGTGGCAGCGAACAGCCGCCGGTGCATCTCCTCAACGTCGGCGACCGTCACCGCGGCCGCATGGCGTTGGCCGGCGGCGATCGCGTGGGCGTTCAGCCGGGCATTGCCCAGGGCCTGCCTGTCGGACTCGGCGCGCTCGGGGTTCCGGTGTGCTCGCATCGACTCCAGCAAGCTCAGCGACCTCAGCGTCGTGCGGATCCCTTCCACGCTGCTTGATGCGATTGCCTCGGTCCGGTTCAGGCACCATGACAGCGCCCGCGACTGCGGCGCTTCCTGCTGCAGCCCCCGCAGGCGCTCGCCGGCTGCGCCGAGCCGGGAGATCGTCTCTTGGTCTGGTCGGGGTGTCCAGCCAGCGACGCGGTGCGGGACGAAGGCCTCGTAGGGTTCGCCCACCTGCGAAGTGCCCCGCCAGTAGTGGTATGTCTGCTGCGACAGGTATCCCACGCATCTCACGCTACCGCCTTCCCGCATCAGCGGCCACTTTAGCTATAGATGTGGCCGCGACAGCGGGGAGCGCGGCCACTTTGTCATGGAAATGGTCGCCGAGATGTCGTCCATGGCCACTTTGCGCAGGCCAGGCACGGCGCGAACGGCCCCCGAACAAGAAACTTCGCCCTCAGGTTGACATCGAGACTCACCTAGGTGCCGGCCGGGATCCAGACCTCCAGAGCGCCGGGCTCGACCCGCAGGCTGAGCGTGCGGACCCGGCCCAGGCGACGCCCGTCCAGGTAGACGTCGAGGGTCGGGTCGAAGTCGTACTGGGCTGTGGCGGTTCGGCGCTGGGTGATTTCGGGGTGGGGGACGTGGGTGCCTGAAGGCAGTCGGCGACGGGCCGCGAGCCGCACCGGCAGCGGAGGGCTGGCATCGAACACATCAAGGCGGCCGTCGCCGGGATGCGACCGGGGCGCCGCGTTCCAGCGGCCGATGAACGACGCGTTGGCCGCCACTAGCAGCCGCCCCCGCCACCAGGACCGACGGGCGACCAGATGGGCCACGAACCAGTGCAGCCGACCGTCTACCAGTGCGGCACCCACATCGACGGCCATCCGGGTGCCTCCGACGCCCGGAGGTACTGCCACCAACGGTGGGGCCCGGCGAGCGGCCACCACCCCGAGAGTGCGGGCCAGGTCGCCTCCGGTCAGCACCACCGCCGGGATCGGACGGTTCGCCCGCCGGGCCTCGGCCACGATCTCGCCCGCGGCGGCGTCGCTGCCGGCGATGCGGGCGTCGGGCGGGATGTGGCCCGCCACGCCCCAGTCGATGCCCCATTCGGAGCCGCGACCACCGATCACGCCGCTCGCGTTGGGCGGGCCGGACTCTCCGGGCCTGCAGATGTTTGCAATCGTCTGGGGGACACGCACGCCGCGGCCGCGATGTCCCAGAGCGAGGCACCGTTGGCGTGCGCGAGGCGGATGGCGGTCTCCCAGAGGGCCCGTGCCTCGTCTTTGTCGAGCGTCATGCGTTCGACGACGCACAGCGCGGCTCCTCTGGCGCTGTTGGACACCTCAGCCCGAGCCGCCGCCAGCGGCCAGCGCGCCCACCAAAGATGCAGCGTTGAAGGATGCCCACGCCGAATCGACTTCTCCCGCGCCGCCTCGCGGTTGATCGCCGCCGACGGCAGCGCCACCTCAATCAGCTTCGGCCTGTACCCGGGATCGCTCACCAGCCGCCACCGTACCCGAAGCCACTAGGCGGCTACGCGACCGAGCCCTCCAGCCTCGCAGAGTCAAATATATTCAAATAGAGTGTTGTATATGAATACTCGGCTGGTACATACGATGCCTTGCCAGACTCCTACTACAACCGCTACCCGGAGAGGTACGAGGCGGAGTTGCTCGCCGCCCGTCGAGCCGGAGTGGTGCCCGTCGAGGTCCCGGGGGCGGCGTTCGATGCGCTTGCCGCCGAGGGCGAGACGATGATCTACGTGGTCGTTGGCGGCCGCCTGCTGGTCTCGAAGAGGCGCTCGCTGGGTGAGCACATCACCCATACCGTTCTCGCCCACGGCGGGCCCGTGCAAGCGGCAGGAGAATTCAACATCGGGTGGCAGCAGGGCGCCAGGGTGGTGACGGCGCTCAACAACGCGAGCGGTCACTACCAGCCGGCAGGGGACAGCTTGGCAGTCGCGCGGGAGGCCTTCGAGACGCGGGGAATGCCGGTCAGGCCTGACGGTGTGTGGCACTACGATTGGAGGGGATCATGACTGCCATCGACTCGGCTCAGACGCAGACCGTGGAGTCGGCCTTGGTGCGGATGGCCAGCGCGACGGATGAGCACGAGCTGGAGGCAGCGTGGGTGGCCGGTCTTCGCGGTCTGCGTGACCCTGATGACCGCCACCGGATCCTCGCGGCGGCTGGTCGCCGGATGCACGTCTTCGACGAAGTGGTTGACGACCTTCTCAGGCGCCACTGGCTCGAGGACGTGGTCCACGAGGTCCGTGTGCGGGGTGGCCGGCCGCTGGGCGAGAAACTCGCCGCGGTCATGATGACAGAGGTCAGGGAGGCTTTCGCTCGTGCCGATGCCGACCTGGCTGCGCTGCGGAAGGCGGTCGCGGCAGGGCACGGCATGCACGACTTCTCAGCTCAGTCACCTCTGGCCGCAGCAAGGCTCTGTGATCTCGGCCGGATGGCAGAGCGACTGCGCGGCACCGAGTTGATGGCGCTCGTGCCCGCAGAGGACGCACGTCTGGCGAGGGAGCTTGCTGACTCGTGGGCTTTCAGGAACCGCCTGCTCGTGGCGGTTCCAGCGCCACTGCGGGTGGACCGCGACGATCTGCTCGATTGGGCGAGGTCGCGCGCGGCCGAGAGCGAACTGCCGCGGCTGCTACGCATGCTCGTCGCCGAGACCGCACATGCCACGAAGATTGACTTTCCTGCGGGCACCAGCGTCGCGGCGTCGGGATGGGACGGGATCGTGGAGTGCTTTGAGGGGAACCAGTTCGTCCCCGAGGGCCGTTCGGGCTGGGAGGTGTCCACCCAGCAGTCTGGCTCCGACGCAAAAGCGCAAAGCGACTACCGCAACCGCATCGAGGATGTTGCGCCAGAGCAGCGCCACGACATGGACTATGTGGCGGTCTTGTGCGCTCCATGGACCAAGGCGCGGGCCTTCGAACAGGAGAAGCGCTCGCTCTGCGACTTCCGGTCGGTGAGGGCGCTCAACGTCGACGCTCTCGAAAGCTGGCTCGAGTGTGCCCCCCATTCGACGGTCTGGCTGCGCGAGTTGATGGGCAAGCCGGTTGTCGGAATCAACCTGCTATCGGCATGGTGGGCGAAGTGGCTGGAGTCAACGTCGCCGGCGTTGGATGCGGGCGTGGTACTGGCCGGTCGCGACGATCAGGCTGTAAGGCTGCGAGACCGCTGCCAACTTCTTCGTGGTGGCGTCATCACCATCGGCGGCCAGATCCACCGCGATGAGGTCCTCGCGTTCGTCGCGGCTGCACTGGTGTCGCCTGATGGTCCGTCCCCTTGCTCGACCGATGCCCTCTATGTGGACGATCATGACACCGTCAAGAGTCTGCTAGCGGCAGAGGTACTCTCGGTATCGAGTCCGCGCGCGCCGGCCCTGACGGTCGTCGTGCCCTCCGCCGATTTCGCCGAGCACCTGCCTGCTGGGAGCAGGCATCGGATGATCGTTCCAGTCCCCGGCGGCTCACAGGCCGAGATCGTCCTAGAGGCAGCGGACTCCGCTGTGGTGGCCGGACGGTTGCGAGCCGCAGGCGCGGACTCCGACGATGCCCACGAACTCGGGAGCCTCGCACGGATGAGCCTGATGGCGCTCCGACGCCATCTCGCCGTCAGCCCCGAGGTGCACAGACCGCAGTGGGCTACGGGGCCGGTCGCTGAAACTCTGAGGCGGAGCCTGCTGCTCAACAGCTGGGATCAGAGCCGCGCCGGCGACCGCGAGGTCGTGGAGCGCTTCGTGGGACGCTCGCACGAAGATACGGCCGAGACGTTAAACAACCTCGACAGCGGCGATGCCCCGATGATCCTCACCGGCGAGATCAGGCACGTCGTCTCGCCGACGGACACCTGGATGCTGCTGGACCATCATCTCACCCCCGCTGACATCGAGGCTCTTGGCGAGGTCGTGCACGATGTGCTGACCGAGCCCGATCCGCTGTACGGCACTACCGGGCTCGAACGGCTGCAGGCCCAGTACGACTGCGTGAGGGCGAAGTACTCGTCATGGATTAAGCGGGGCGTCGCGACCACACTCGCCCTGCTCGGCAGCCGACATCCGACACTGCTTGGGTCGGCCTCGCCCGCGTCGACCGCCGCATCGGGAATCGTGTGGAGAATCCTCAGGTCCGCCAACGAAGACGCTAGCCCGAGGACCTGGGACGCCGTGGTTGAGGTTCTGCCGCTGCTAGCTGAAGCAAACCCCGAAGCGGTGCTGTCCAGTCTGCGGACCTGCCTGTCCGAGCGGCAGGCGTTCGCGGAAGCGATGTTCGAAGACGGTAGCGACGACGGCTTCGGCTTCCCGGCGCCCTCGGCTCATCTGCGAGTCCTCGAGGCGCTGGAGTTCCTGGCCTGGTCGCCTGACCACGTCGAGGCCGCCGTCGACATGCTCGCCGGTCTCGCGGCGATAGACCCTGGCGGCGGATGGGCCAACCGGCCCGCGGGAAGCCTCGCTTCGATCATGTGCCCAGGGAGTCCCAACACCTGCGCCAGCATTCAGGAGCGACTAGAGGCGATCGCGATGCTCCGCAAGCGGCACGGCCCGGTGGCCTGGAAGCTCATGCTGTCGATGCTCCCGAACGAGCACCGCGTCCAGTTCCACAAGAGCGGGCCTCACTACCGCGACTGGAAGCGCGCCGAGCCCGTCGTGACACCTGCCGAACAGGCCGACGTAGTTGCCGCGACAGCGGACATGCTCCTCCAAGACGTCGGCGACGATCCCAAGCGATGGGCGGCCCTGATCGGACGCGTCACCGGCCTACCCGACATAGCGCGAAGCGAAATGATCGCCGCATTGCGCCAGGTCGTGGACGCCGGACCCGATGAAGAGTTCAAGTCGCTGGTGTGGCCGACCCTGCGGGAGATGGTCGATCGCCACCGCGAATTCCACAACACCCAGTGGGCGCTGCCCGAGACCGAAATAGCGTCGTTCGACGCGCTCGCGGAGTGCTTGCGTCCCATGGCACCCGAGATCGCCTACGGGCAGCTGTTCTCTTCAGGCCTGACATTCATCGACGGGGCGAGCGTGGTGGGTGACCGGAGGGCCTACGAGGAGGCGGTAGCGGTACGACAGGACGAAGCCACCGGAGCGATCCTGCACTCCGGCGGGGTCAGTGCCGTACTCGAGTTCGCCGAGAGGATCGAACAGCCGGGCATGGTCGGTGATTCTCTGGCACGCCGAGGTGAGAACCTGGATGAAGCGGTGCTCGGCGCGATGCCGGATGCGCCCCCCGCCATTACGTGCGTTGCATTGCGCTACTTCGAGTGCCGCTTCGCAGAGTTCGGATGGGAGGGCGTCGACCGGCTGCTCGCGGATCATGGCCTGTCACCGCAAGTAGCCGCTGACCTGCTTCGAGCTGTCCCTGCCGCAGAGTTGCCTTGGAGGCGAGTCGATGCCCTAGGCCACGAGGTCGCAGCCGAGTACTGGACCCGGGTCGGCTGCTACGAGACCGGGCCTCCAACCGAACTGAGCGAACTGGTGGAGGTGTCGCGCCGACTGCGGGAGGCGGGACGCATTGATATGGCGCGGACCGTGCTGGTGCATCAGCCTGGCTCCTTCGAGTCAGAACTTGACTTCGCCGAGGAGGCCGCGGCTTGCCTCGATCTGTGGGTCCTGCAAGAGGCTGACGGGAAGCCCGCCTACGGCGCGATGGTCGCCTGGGAACTGACCAGCCTGATCAAGGCGCTCGACCAACATCGCGAGCATCTCGGCACCGAGCGGGTGGCGAGAATCGAATGGCTGTACTTCCCGTTGCTCGGCCACGGTCCGGACTTCAAGGCGCCGAACCTGTATCGGGAGATGGTGCGTAGCCCCGAGTTCTTCGCATGGATGGTGGAGTTGGCGTACAAGCCTGCGTCAGCGTCCCTCGGCGAGGAGTGGGCACCGAGCGAGGAGCAGCGCCGGATGGCTGTCAACGCCCATGATGTGCTGCATTCCTGGCCAGCCTCGACTTTCGCTCCCGGCCTCGACGGTGAGGGCCGAGTCGATGCCGGGCTGCTTGACGAATGGATCGACCGCACGCGCGAGCGGGTAACTGAGATCGATCGCGTGCAGATAGGCCACACCATGATCGGCGCCGCCTTAGCTGCGTCTCTACCAGATCCCAACGACGAGTGGCCCAGTACTGCCGTCCGCGACCTCATCGAGCGCCTGCAGAACGATGACCTTGAGAAGGGTCTAGCGGTGGCGATCTTTACCCAGCGGGGCATTACAAGTCGCTCTCCCACCTCTGGGGGCGCTCAAGAGCGCCAACTCGCCAACGCCTACAAGGAGCGAAGCAAGCGACTCAGCGCGTGGCCCCGCACCGCAGCCATCTTCGCAGGCCTGGCCAGCGACTACACGCACATCGCCGAAACGTACGACCGAGAAGCCGAAGCCAACCGCCGCGGCCTGCCCCTCTGAGCACCGGCGCTTTCGGAGTTCCGCGACCTCGACCTCCAGCTCCTCGGCGGTGCCGGCCGCAGTGGCGGCGTCGATCACGACGTCCTCGAGGTCCTCGCGCTCGGCGTCGCCGTAGTCGTCGAAGTCGAAGTCGTCCAGGTCGGCGATCTTCACTCCCTTGGGCAGGTCGATCACCGGCACCGGCTGGCCCGAAGCGGCAAGGCGGCGAAGTGCATCCCTCGCCAACATCTAGGCAGTACTGGAATCAGCCAGCTCGACGGTGCCCGAGAGGGCCACCACTCCCCTGTTCAGTGCCTCGACCGCCTGCTGCGAGGCCGCGGCGGTGCCGGGGTCGGGGGCCACCGCGGCGATCCGGCGGGCGAGGTCGATCACCTGCTTGACGTTGCGCACGAAGTCGCCGGCCGAGAACCCCTCGTCCTGCAGCGCCTCGAACGGCTCTCCGGCCGCCCAGCGGTGGGCCGCAGGCCCGAAGCCGGTCTCCAACGGCCGGGTGCGGCCCACACCGAAGCTTCGCTCGGTCCGGTGCAAGTCCTCGAGGGCGGCGCCAATGCGGCGCAGGCGGCGATAGGCGGCACCGGACGGGATCCACACCTCGGGCCGCGCGCCCGGCGAGCGATGCTCGTAGGTGAACGCAGACAGCACCGACGCCAGTTCGGGCGGCGCCAGACCGTCGAGCAGCCCGCCCGACAGTGCCTCGGCCACGGCCAGGTCGGCCTCATGGAAGATGCATGAGACCAGCGATCCTGAGGCCGTGAGGGTCCAGCCGTCCAAGTGACCCCGCTCGCGCAGGACTGCGGCCACCCCATCGAATCGCCGGGCCAGGTCAACACGCGACGAGCCAGCGTCGGCTTGGTACTGACCGAAGGAGCGGCCCATCAGGTCGCGGGCCTCGTCCGCGGGCATGCGCATCAGCAGGCCGGCCACCATGTTGTAGGTCGGCCTGAAGGCCGATCGCAACTCGAAGGATCGGCTGGCGGCCAGCTGGGCTACCTGCTCGAAGGTGCTGTCCGGCGACCAGAGCGCCACCGCCCAGCCAGCCTCGTCGATGCCGCGCCGTCCGGCCCGGCCGGTGAATTGGGTGTACTGGGCGGCACTGAGTGGGACCGTGCTCTGGCCGTCGTACTTGACGGGCTTGTCGATCACGACGCTGCGGGCGGGCATGTTCACGCCCAGGGCCAGCGTCTCGGTGGCGAAGACCACCTTCACCAGGCCCTCGGCGAAACACTGCTCCACCGTCTCCTTGAACACCGGCACCATGCCGGCGTGATGCGACGCGATGCCCAAGCGCAGCCGATCAGCCCATCGCCGAGCTCCGAGCGCGGCGAGGTCGGCCTCCTCGAGGCTGGCTAGGCGGGCTTCGACGAGATCGTCGATGCGCCCCGATTCGGCGTCATCGGTGTATCGGGCACCGTCGCGGACCAAACGGGCCACAGCCTGGTCACATCCCTTGCGGCTGAACACGAACCAGATAACGGGCAGCAGGCCGCGCTGCTCCAGTTCGTCCAGCAGGTCGACGCGCCGAGGCGGCCGCCACAGGCTCCGGCTCTGCCCCCGACGCCCGGCACCACCCGAACCACGCGTCCCCCGACGCCCCGCACCACTCGAACCACCCCGACCCGAACCACCGGAACCACCCGCACCACCCGGCCCCCGGCCCCCCGAACCACCCGCACCACCCGGCCCCCGGCCCCCCGAACCACCCGCACCACGCGGCCCCCGACGCTGCGGACGATCCGCGCCGCGGTGATCCTGCGAAGCCGCGGGGAGATCGAAGCGGCGCCCTTCGGGATTGGGCCTGCCGTCGACGAGGGTGGGCACGAGCTGCACCGAGTCGCTGCGGCGGCGGCCCACGGCGTAGAGGTTGGTCAGCGGCACCGGCCGCCGCGACTCCTCCACCACCGCGGTCGGGCCGCGCTCCTGCTTGAGCCAGTCACCCAGTTCCTGGTGGTTTGAGACCGTGGCCGACAGGCACACCAGCACCACGTCGGGGGGCAGATGCAGGATCACCTCCTCCCACACCGGCCCGCGATAGGGGTCCTGCAGAAAGTGGACCTCGTCGAGCACGACCGCGCCGAGCCGGGCGTCCACCGCTTCCGCGTAGAGCATGTTCCGCAGGACCTCGGTGGTCATCACCACGACATCGGCGTCGCCGGCGATGACGTTGTCGCCGGTCAGAAGGCCCACCCGTTGCGGGCCGAGCCGGCTGCGCAGGTCGCGGTACTTCTGGTTGGAGAGGGCCTTGATGGGCGTGGTGTAGAAGGCCCGTCTGCCCGCGGCGAGGGCCAGGTCGACAGCATGGTCGGCCACCACCGTCTTGCCCGAGCCGGTCGGCGCGCTCACCAGCACCGACCGTCCAGCGTCCAGGTGCTCGATGGCGCGGCGCTGGAATTCGTCGAGGACGAATTCAGGGGCCATGCGGATAAGGCTGCCACCTCCTCGCGGTGCTGCGTCGCGTTTTCCGCTCCTGTTCGCTGCGCTCACGGGCCGCTCGGGCCACGGCCTCGCTCAGCGCCACACAAGGATCCTCGAGAAACTGCGGCTTTATCGCTCGGCCTCTGGCCCCACGGCGGTGGTCACGACTCGGCCGCTTCACGCTTCCGGCGTCGGCGGCGGGCGAGCACGCCCCAGAGGATCGATATCTCGTAGAAGGCGTACATGGGAATGGACAGCGCCATCAGCGTGAAGGGATCGCCGCTGGGGGTTATGACGGCCACGAGCACCACGATCCCCACGACCGCGTAGGAGCGGATCTTGCGGAGGGTCCGGTTCTCGACGATACCCATGGCTTGCAGCCCGATGAGGGCGATCGGGAACTGGAAGGCGATGCCGAAGGCCACCATCATCTTGACCACGAAGCCCAGGTACTGCTTCGGGCTGAACAGCGACACCAGGTCGGGTCCGCCGATGTCCTTCAGGAAGTCGAGGGCCCGGGGCAGGCTCCAGTAGGCCAGCGCCACGCCCGTGAAGAACAGCAGTACACCCGCAGCCACGAACGAGATTGCGTACCGCTTCTCGTGGCGGTACAGGCCGGGCGCGATGAAACGCCACCCCTGCCACAGCAACACCGGCATCGCCAGCGCGAAGCCAGCGTACCCGACCAGGGTAATCCGCACGTTGAAGGGTTCGAGGGGGCTGGACACGTAGAGGTTGCAGCCACCGTTGGAGCCGAACAGGGCGGAGTCGATCCGCTCCTCGACGGGGAAGGTCTTGCAGTACGGCTCGAGCAGCAAGTCGAGAATGAACGGGTACAGGATCCAGCAGGCCACCCCGCACACGGCTACGGCCAGGACCGACTTGATCAGGCGGTTGCGGAGCTCGGCCAGATGCTCCATGAGCGTCATGTGGCCGCCCGCGTCCTGCTCCGTGCGCTCTGCTCCGTTGTTGTCGTCGGCGTCGGCCATGTGGAACGTTGTGGCGTGCTAGTCAGGCGGTGCCGGGGGACTCGGGGGCCTGCTGGTCCGCCTCTGAACCATCGGCATCCGGCTCGTCAGAACTCGCCTCTGAACCATCGGCATCCGGCTCGTCAGAACTCGCCTCTGAACCATCGGCATCCGGCTCGTCAGCGCTCGGGGAGTCCGGCGCGATGTCTGTGCCTTCGCCACTGGCCGCAGGTGCACTATCGGCCTTCCCGTCCTCGCCGGCGGGCGCAGCAACCCCGCCTTTGTCCTCACCGGCGGGCGCAGCAACCCCGCCCGCTTCGTCTTGGTCGGCGGAAGCAGAGCCGGGATCTTCGCTCGTGGCCGCCAGCGCGGCACTCGCGGGTGCGGCCGCGGTACCCCATGAGGCTGGACCCGATGCGTCACTGCTCTTGCCCGACGCGTCCTTGCTCTTGCTCGTTACGTCGCCGCCCTTGCCCTTGGTCTCGGGGGGCGGCGTGATCACCTTGCGAGGATTGGCGGCCTTGATCGTCTCGGTGGTCTCGACGAGAGGTTTGGACGCCTCGCGCAACTCTTCCTGGAAGCCCTGGCCGATACGGCGGATCTCTCCCACGACCCGGCCGGCTTGGCGGACAGCGCCGGGCAGCTTGGTCGGTCCGAGCACGATCAGGGCAACAAGCAGGATGACGAGGATTTCTCCCCCGCCGAGATTTCCCACCCTCGCAGCCTAGCTACGAGCCTGTCCGCGGCTGTCATTGTGCGGGGCGCGTATCTGATCGGCCGCGGCTCTGGTTGCCTCGGCGTGATCGCCCAGCCGGGCCGCGAGGCGCGACAGCTCGTCTCCGGCCACTGCCGTCGCCGACGACCTCCTGAGTGCCCCGGTCAACTCGGCCGCGGCCTGCGCCACGGTTCGCAGACCGGCAACGAGAACCCCGAGGGCGATTATCGTGGCCGCGGCCGGGGCCAGCATCCACATGGCAGCAACGCTACTGGAACCGCTGGGCGTCCCTGATGCAGCGCCCAACCGATTCACATGGCGCTCGGGTCAACCCCCAGAGGCCGAGCCAGGATAGGCCGCGGTTCAAGAGGACTTCGCAGGGCGCTGAGCGAGCTGGGGGCCGAGACCGCCTGAGTGCAAGGACTCAACGCGGTTCAAGAGGACTTCGCAGGGCGCTGAGCGAGGCCGTGGCCCGAGCGGCCCGTGAGCGCAGCGAACAAGAGCGTGAAACGAAACGCCGCATCACCGGGCGGTGATCTATCGGCGCGGCACCCATCAGTCGGCGTCGTCGACGAACCGGTCCAGCACGTCCACCATCCGATCGACGTGGTCGCTGTAGACGGCGTCGATGCCGGCATCGACCAGCTCAGCGATGTGGTGGATCTGCTGGGCGCCCCAGCCGAAGGCGAGCAGGCCGAAGCGGTGGTAGAGCGTGGTGAGGCCGCCGTTCCAGTCTTCGCGGTGGAAGTTCACCGCGTCGATGCCGGCCTCGGCGAGGTCGGCTCCATGGCGCTCGGGGCCCCGCGGGAGCCGGTCGAGGCGCGTGGAGTGGACCAGCCTCACATCGGGTGCCCCGGACCGCCAGCCACCGAGCACTTGAGCGTCGTGGTGGCACACCCAGAGACGCCCGGCCGCGCCGTGGGACCGGGCCACCGCAACCAGGCCGTCGAAGGCGGCCGCATCCTTCACATCCACGCTGAGGGGGAGGTCGGTACCGCAGTGCTCGTAGTACTCACCGACGGTGGGAATGTGGGCGGGCAGCCGGGCTCGGTCAAGCCTTGAGATGGGCCGGCCGAAGATCCGGCGGGTCGACATCGTCGGCAGTCCTCCCACCGCTTCGTCGTGGTTCAGCACGATCTCGCCGTCGGCTGTGATCCAGGCGTCGGTCTCGATGCCGGTGGCGCCCATCTCGCGGGCCAGGGCGAACGCTTCCAGCGTGTTCTCTCGGGCGTGGGCCCTGGCCCCGCGGTGAGCGAAGGCGATGGGCGGGATCAGCAGAGCCGGTATGCGAGTTGCCATCAGACAAGTACCACGCTGGCGTCGGGCTGCTCTTCTCTTAGCCTGGATCCACCGGCGCGGTGAGGCGGCGGGGGTTGGCGTGTCCACCAGAAAAGCCTCCTGACATGGGAGAATGCCGCTAAGAACGATGGTCGTTCTGGCCATGTGGGGAGGCACTTCCTGTGAGCGGCGTGCTGTCTTTTGATGTCCCGAAATCTGTAGAGAAACGCGTCGTATGCGACCACAACCCGTGCAGATTTGGTGAGAGACCACAGACCCATCGGTGGATTCAGGCTTAGCGCGGCGCGAGATGAACGGCTACTCGGCTGGCCTGGCTTGGCGGTGCTGCGCCGTGATCGCGTCGAGGACCTCGATCACGTCGGTGTGGACGTCCTCTGGGTCAAGAAGCTGGACCAGCCGGTGGTAGCGCGACTTCGGCAGGTCGTTGGGCAAGCCGAGATTGTCGAAGAAGGCCTCGATGACGGGGGCGAGCAGATCGTCGCTGATCTTTGTCGTGTCCCAATAGGTGTCCGACTCATCGCGATAAGCCGCCGGCGGCACACGGTCCCGCAGCGCGGCATCCACGGCCTCGCTCCACCGGTCGGACTCGAACTGCTCGAACAGGGGACCCCCAAAGCCGCGAGCCCCTCGCTGGCGGGCATACCGAGTGAGCGACCGGATCGGGTGCAGATAGTTCTCTATCTCCCGTCGAGGCCACATCCGCTCTACCAGACCGCGCTCAGAGCGCAGCTCGCCGCGGTCGAGGCGGTCGAACAGGGCAAACCCTGCCAGGTCGGGCTTGGCCTCCCGGAGGCCGTGGAAGTGCCGTCTCGCCCGTGTCGGCTGATTGCCCACGTAGCGGACGAAAGGACGGTCCAGCACTTCGGCAGCCTCGTGGGAGACCAGCTCGGCGAAGGCCCGCAGGATTTCCAGGTCGGTCGACCCTTCGAGGTACAGCACGAAGCCGGTGATCTCGGCCTGGTAGTAGTCCTGGAAGCCGATGTCGCGAAACGACTTCAGCACTTCGTTGCTGCTGTTCAGCCGATGGGGCGATCCGACGAAGGCCACGACGGTGCCCCGCTCCGCGGCCTCGTTGAGGACCACCTCGGAGTGCGATGCCGCGATCACTTGCGTTCCATTGCCCGCAGCCGCCTCGCTCAGGAGTTCGAACGTCTGGCGCTGCCGCAAGATCTCTAGGTGCGCGTCGGGCTCGTCGAGCAGCACGAGGCTGTCAGGATTGAGCGCCATGAACGACAGCAGCAGGAGCGTTTGCTGCATTCCGCGCCCCGACGCGGACAGGTCGAGACGGGAACCCTGGCAGGTCCGATAGGTGAGTTCGATCTCGCCGCGCTCGACGATCATCTGGGGACGGTCCAAGCGGACGCCGAAGAGTCGCTCCATCCGGTCTGTGAGGTTCTGCCAGGCGGCCTCGCCGTCGGGCATCTCGACCAGTTGGGCGCAGAGATTTCGCAGCACCTCCGCGGTGCGGCCCTCGCCGAGGCGCACGCTGATCGCGCCGGGCTCCAGCTTGGTCTCCTGAGCCGCCAACCCCGACATCGGGCCGAGTAGCACGATCGAAGGGAGAAGCTCCCCGTCCGGCACCGGCATCCGCTCCGAGCCGTCGGGGGTGGTCCTCAGAGGGCGGCAATGGAAGCTCTCGGCGTTGGCAAAATCGAACTCCAGGCCGCATGTCCATTCTCTCTGGCCCGCGACGCCCTGCACGATCACGTCGATTCGTATGTTCTCAGTTCGTTGGCCCCCTGCGCCGCGGTAGGTCCTACGGACTAGGAGATCCCACCAGAGCTGACGGGCCGAGGGGGTCGGTACCGCCGTGAGATCCCGTCGATTGACGGCCACACCCGGCCTTTCGACGGGAGCCGGCCCGCCCCGCTTCTCCATCCACCGCCGCCGCCCTAGGTCCCACAGAGCGAGGGCTTGAAGCGCCGACGTCTTGCCTGAGTCGTTCGGTCCGATGAAGACGACCGGATTACCTAGGTCGATCTCTGCCGACTCAAGGCTCTTGAAGTTTCGGACCGTCAGCTTCGTGAGCACGCCCCAACTGTATGGCCTCGGCGGATGGGAGTCGCCCGGGAGAGACAGATCTACGGCCCGGCACGCATGCCTGACACCATTCCCCTGTTCGCTTCGGCCGAGCGTGCGGACAGCGCCAAGTCGGAAGCCGCAGCCGCGTCCAGCAACGGCAGTCGTGACGGCCCGTCCGGCCCGCAAGCCGCCCGAGCCACACGGCGCAAAGCCCGGGCGGCTCAGCGCGAGGCCTGAGCCGCCCGGGCTGAGGAACCGCCCAGCAGCGGCTACACGTCCCCAAGATTGCGCCGAACCGTTCAGCGCCAGGCGGCCCGAGCCGTCCGAGCCTAAGGAACCGCCCAGCGATGGCTACAAGCCGCCTATGGCGGTCGGGGGCCAGATCTTCATGAAGGCCCGGCCCACGACGTCGTCGACATCTACGGATCCGAAGTAGCGGCCGTCGCGGCTGTCCTCGCGGCTGTCGCCGAGCACGAGGATCTTGCCCTCGGGCACTTCGCAGCGCTGCGAGTCGGCCTCGTTCACGCAGCCTCGGATCGGTGCCTTCGGGAACGTCGGCTCGGCGTCCTGCAGGTAAGGCTCCGGAAGCCGCGTGCCGTCGATGTACACCCGCCCGTCGCGGACCTCGAAGGTCTCGCCGCCCACGGCCACGACCCGCTTGATCAGATCGTCGGCGTCGGAAGCCTCGCCGGGATTGCGGAACACGACCACGTCGCCCCGGTTGACCTCATGGAATCGGTATCCGAGCTTGTACACGACCACCCGGTCATTGACCATCAAGGTGGGCTCCATGGATCCCGACGGGATGACGAAGACCTCCACCAGGAACGCCTTGAGCAGCAGGGCCAGACCCAGCGCGCAGACGATCACGATCAACCATTCGATGACCACCGACATCGCACGCTGCGCTTGAGTCGATGGCGGTCCCTCGGCCTCGCCGCCGGGTTCTTCCTGCGGCTGCTCCCCCACTCCCCATTCGCCCGCGCCGGGCAGGGTGCTCTCCGCAGGTGAGGCGTCCGCGGATTCGCCCGGTCGAGCCTCTGCGCCCGTAGTCACCGCCAGTATCGCTCCAGCATCCGCGCCGCGGTGGCGGCCCGGAGGTCCGGGTCGATGGACTCGTGGCTGGCGACCATCTCCGCCTGCGGGCCAAGCTGCACCAGCAGCCGGGCCAGCCACGACTCGCTGGCCACCGCGAACACGGCGTCGGCGGTGCCGTCGGGGCGCTCGGTCCGCTGGCGCGCCGAGTAGTAGTCCGCGGCCCACGCGGCCTCCGGCGCCAGCCGGATCGTGACCGTGCTGTCCACGCTGTCCATTGACAGCGCCGGTGGGGGGCCCGGGGGCAAGTGCACCGGCGCTGTGGACTCGGTCACGGTCAGTGTGCGGATCCTGTCGACGCGGAACACCCGCTCCGCGTCGGCGCGGTGGCACCAGCCGAACAGGTACCACACGCCGTCATGGCTCGACAACCGGGCCGGGTCAACGGCCCGGGACGTCATCGCGTCGCGCCCCTGCGAGTAGTACTCGATCTCGATCTGCCGCCGGCGGCCGATGGCGCGGCGCAGGTCGTCGAGAGTCTCGGCCGGGGCCTGGCCCAGGCACACGTCAATGTGGTCGACGGCGTCCGTGCCCTCCGATCCCAGCGACAGGCTCAGCTTGGTGAGGGCCCGCATGAGCGGGGCGGCCTCGGCCTCATCGCCGGCAGCGTCTGGACCGCGCTCCTTCGACATGTCGAGCACGGTGCGGCCCGCGGCCAGCAGCCGGGTCGCCTCGTCGCCGGTGAGCCGCATGGGCTGCGAGAACCAGTCCGCATACTGGATGTCGACCATCCCGTCCTCGATGTGGACGTCGATCAGCGTGTCCGGGGTGAACGGGTGCACCCCCACGAAGAACAGCCTCTGCGTCAGGTCCTCCAGCAGCTGCTCCCGGGGGTAGTCGAAGCGCGCCGCGATGTCGTCCAGGTGGGCGCCGCCCTGCTTGACCACCCAGGGCACAACCCCGAGCAAGCGAGCCATCCGCTCGGCCACGGAGAGCTTGGTCCCGTTAGCCGCGGGCGCCGACGTCACCTCACCACCCTAACTAGCCGCACGGGTAGGTCACCGCCTCAAGTTGAGGCATCGTGTTTCCCGCTCTTGTTCGCTGCGCTCATGGGCCGCTCGGGCCACGGCCTAGCTCCGTTCGGCCTCTAACGGCGCGCCCGAGCCCGCCGAACAGGGTTCAGGCCAGAGCCTCCAGCCAGGCCACGAACTCGGCGCGCAGCCAGTTCGGGTCGAGCACCTCGGCGTGCTCGAGGAACTCCACCAGGAACGCCATCAGCGCGGCGGTGTCGCGCACCTGGAGTGTGATGACCACCGAGCCGTCGGGCCGGCGCTCACCGTCGACCCCGGCACGGTGGCAGGCCCAGCCGGCCTGGTCGGCGTCGATCAGAACCCGGACGTCGACCGGCTCACCCGCCCCGAACTCCCAGGGTCTGATGGTGCGGGGATCGGGCCCCTCCCCCACCGGGTGGGCGGCTGCGCCCAGTTCCTGCACCTCTCCATCGATGCGGTCCACTCGGAACAGACGCTCCTCGGACTGCCCGACGTCCCAGCCCACCAGGTACCAGTGCCCGCGGTGGAACGACAGGCGCCACGGCTCCACAGCGCGCTCGGCGCCCCGGTACACGAAAGAGACCGCTCGGCGCCCGACGGCCGCCGCCACCAGCTTCGACAGCGAGGCGTGGAAGGGCAGCTCGCCCACCGCCTCGACCGTCCCTTCCGCCTCTTCGCCCGCCCCGGCCGACGCCGCGCCGCCCAGCCGGGCCAGGCCCGCGCCCGCGCCGCCCTCGAGGCGCACCAGGTTCGTGGCCAGATGGAGCGCGGCGAGCTCGTCGGGATCGAAGCGCAGATCGCGGCCGGCATACTCCGCGGCCGGGATGCGATAGCCCTCCACCGGCGGGTCCAGCCGGTAGAGGGTTGAGACTTCGATGGGCACGCCGATCGCCCTCAGGTCGGCCTTGTCGCGCTCGAACATCCGTCTGAAGGCCGCCTTGTCCTCCGAGTAGGCGCCGGCCATGCGCTGGCGCAGCTCGCTCGCGCTGAGAGGCCGCGGGGTGTGCAGCAGCGCCGCTGTGAGGTTCAGGAGCCGTTCGAATTTGTCCATATGCGGGTGGCTACCGCCGAGGCGGTCCATTCTTGTCCATGGCGAGGAACTGTCGGCCAGCAGAACGACGTTACCGGCACCAGCCGCCTAGGGGCCACGCCGACAGGTTGCCAGCGCCTCGCGGTGAAGAGTCGTGTCTCCCGCTCTTGTTCGCTGCGCTCACGGGCCGCTCGGGCCACGGCCTCGCTCAGCGCCTTGTGGAATCCCTGTCGAACTGCGGCCTGTCCGCTCGGCCTCTTACAGGGAGGCGATCAGCTTCTCCACCCGCTCGTCGTGGGACTTGAACGGATCCTTGCAGAGCACGGTGCGCTGGGACTGGTCGTTGAGCTTCAAGTGGACCCAGTCGACGGTGTAGTCCCGCCTGCGCTCCTTGGCCCGGCGGATGAACTCGCCCCGCAGGCGGGCCCGGGTGGTGGAGGGCGGATTCTCCACTGCGTGGTGGATCTCGGCGTCGGTCACCAGCGTCTCGACCATCCCTCGATGCTGCATGCAGTAGTAGAGCCCGCGGTTCTGGCTCACGTCGTGGTACTGCAGGTCCACGAGCGCGACGCGGGGGTCGGACAGATCCAGTGCGTGACGGTCCCGGTAGGCCTCCACCAGACGGTGCTTGATGACCCAGTCGATCTCCCTGCCGAGCTGGAGCGGGTCCTCCTCGATGGCGGTCAGGCAGTACTCCCACATGGTGAGGGCCTTCTTCTCCTCGTCGGAGAGGTCGTGGTGCTCGGCGTAGCGCAGAGCCCGGTTGAGGTACTCCGACTGGATCTCGAGCGCGCTGACCTCGCGGCCGGTGGCGAGCCGCACGCGGCGCCGGCAGGTGGTGTCGTGGCTGATCTCGCGGATGGCCCTGATCGGGTTCTCCAGGGTCATGTCGCGCAGCACGACCCGGGGGTCCTCCAGCATCCGCAGCATCAGCGCGCACGTCCCCACCTTGAGGAAGGTCGTGTACTCGCTCATGTTGGAGTCGCCCACGATCACGTGCAGCCGCCGGAAGCGCTCGGCGTCGGCGTGGGGCTCGTCGCGGGTGTTGATGATCGGGCGCGACCGGGTGGTGGCCGACGACACGCCCTCCCAGATGTGCTCGGCCCGCTGGCTGATGCAGTACATGGCGCCGCGGGCGGTCTGCAGCACCTTGCCCGCCCCCGCGTATATCTGGCGGCTGACCAGGAACGGGATCAGCACCTCGGCGTAGTCGCTTAGGTCGTCGCGGCGGCTGGTGAGATAGTTCTCGTGGCAGCCGTAGCTGTTGCCGGCCGAGTCGGTGTTGTTCTTGAACAGGAACACGTCGCCGCGGATGCCCTCCTCGGCCAGGCGCTCCTCAGCGTCGCCCAGCAGCCGCTCCACGATGCGCTCCCCCGCCTTGTCGTGCACGACCAGGTCGTGGGCCGAGTCGCACTCCGGGGTGGCGTACTCGGGATGGCTGCCCACGTCGAGGTACAGGCGCGAGCCATTGCCCAGGAACACGTTGCTGCTGCGTCCCCAGGACACCACCTTGCGGAACAGGTAGCGGGCCACCTCGTCGGGGCTCAGGCGGCGCTGGCCCCGCAGCGTGCAGGTGACGCCGTATTCGTTCTCGATGCCGAAGATGCGCCGCTGCACCCCGCCACCGTACTCCCTAGTGGCAGACAGGTGCCGGGTCGGGTCGAACGCTCCATCGTTGTCATACCGATGTGCGATAGTTGACGGCCGCTCCAACCGGTTCGCTGGCTGGACGGACAATCGCACTGATGGAGACGTGCCAATGATGGATGTGTTCAGGCTCAGAGACCGGGTGATCTCCGAGTACCGGAGTTACTCGGAGGGTTTCATCGAGATCGCCGATGAACGCATTCGAGGCGCAGTGGACGACGCCATGGACAAGGGACTGCTCTGGCCTAGCCCTCGGATCGGCCTGAACCCATCCTTCGAGCCGGGCGCCACGGTTGACGACCTGGTCAGCAGTGGCCAGTTGCACGCTCTAGCCGAGGAGATATTCCGGAAGGACAAGTCGGCAGAGAACCCGGAGGGCGAGCCGATGACCCTCTACCGTCATCAGGTCGAGGCCATCGAGGCCGCCGCAGACGGCCGGAGCTACGTGTTGACCACGGGAACGGGGTCAGGCAAGAGCCTCGCCTACATCGTGCCGATCGTGGACCACGTTCTGCGTGCCGGGTCGGGCCGAGGCATCAAGGCGCTGGTGCTCTACCCGATGAACGCCCTCGCTAACAGTCAGAACGAAGAGCTCAGCAAGTTCCTAGATCACGGTCCGTGGGCCGCAGAACACGACCAAATCCCCTTGGCATCAGAGGCGCTCGGCAATAGCCGGCCCGTGTCGTTCGCCGTGTTCACCGGCCAACAGGGCGAAGACGAGCGACGAGCCATCCGCGACAACCCACCCGACGTCTTGCTCACCAACTACGTGATGGCTGAATTCATCCTGACTCGATACAACGACATCAAGCTGGTGAACGCGATGTCGTCACTGAAGTTCCTCGTGCTCGACGAGCTTCACACCTACCGCGGGCGTCAGGGCGCGGATGTGGCCATGCTCGTGCGCCGTATCCGAGAAGCCTGCGGCAGTACCGACCTCCAGTGCGTCGGCACATCGGCGACGCTGTCCACCGAGGGCACCCGATCCGAGCGCGGCGTCCAGGTGGCGGCAGTTGCCTCGAAGCTGTTCGGCACCGAAGTCCGACCCTCTGAGGTCATTGCCGAGACGCTTCGACGCACAACTCCGGAGGCCTCCGCCTGGCCGGAGTTCTTGCAAGAATTGAGGCACAGCGTCTCCGGCGACACACCAGGACTGACCGATTACGACGCCCTATGCCGCGACCCGCTGTCGTCCTGGATCGAGTCCACATTCGGGATCAGGAGCGACGATGAGGGCCGGCTGGTGCGAGCGAGACCGATCCCGATCGAGGGCTCGGCCGGCGGTGCCGAGCAGCTGTCCACGACTACAGGCCTGTCGAGAGGCACCTGTGAGAACGCGATCCGACGCCGGCTGCTCGCCGGTACAGCGGTCAGGAACTCCGAGAACGGCAATCCTGTGTTCGCCTTCCGGCTCCATCAGTTTCTCAGCGCCGGCGGCGCGGTCCACGCCACCCCGGAGGCGCCCGAGGACCGGAGCGTCACGATGAGGGCTCAGCGCTTCGTACGCAATGAGCGACACCGGGCGTATCTGCCGCTGGCGTTCTGTCGTGTGTGCGGTCAGGAGTACTACGTGGTGTCCCGTGAGGCGTCGGAGTCTGGAGCGCGGGGCGAAATGCTCTTGCCCCGCGACCTCGGAGACAGGAACACACCCGAGGGAGATTCCGGTTTCTTGTTCATTGGAGCCGAGCCTGGAGACCAGTGGGACGTGCCTTGGCCCCTCGATGCCGAGGGCATCCACAAGCGTCTGCCGGGAGACTGGTTCGACGCTGATGATCACTTGCGAGACGCAAGACGCGCCGACGTTCCTGTACCGCTTCAGGTAGCCGCGGACGGAACGCTCCACCGCTCGGAGCCTGCGGACGGCACCCAGACCACGACGGGGTTCTGGTTGAGGGCACCGTTCCGCTTCTGCATGCGATGCGGAATCTCGCACGCAGACCCGCGGGGCAGCGACTTCAGCAGGCTCGCGCCGCTCGACTCCCAGGGCCGGTCCACCGCTACGACGATCACCTCGCTCGCCACCGTGCGACATCTCAGAACTCGAGGCCAGTTGCCCCGCAAGGCGCGCAAGCTCTTGTCGTTCACCGACAACCGCCAGGACGCCTCACTCCAGGCGGGACACCTCAACGACTTCGTCGGCGTCACCACACTGAGAGCCGCTGTCTGGAAGGCGCTCAACAACGCGGGCGAGAAGGGTCTGAGCCACGACGTGCTCGCCTCAGGGGTCGTGCAAGCACTAGACATTGAACCGCGGGCCTATGCGCTTCAACCAGGGGCGAAGGGCCACGCCCAGTCCGCAGCTCGCAGGGCCCTCACCGAGGCCGTCGAGTACCGGCTGTACCTCGACCTGCGTCGGGGGTGGCGAGTGAACCTGCCGAACCTTGAGCAGTGCGGAATGCTGAGTTTCGACTACGCCGGGCTGGAAGACCTGGCCGCAGACGCGGAGGAGTGGCAGCATCCTCTGACCGCCGGTGCGAGCCCTGACGCTCGCTACCGCGTCTTGAGGGCGTTGCTTGAAACGGGTCGCCGCGGCCTGGGCATTCGTATCCCTGTCCTCGACCCGGAGGGGTGGGGCCCGATGGAGAGGCGCAGCGAGCAGCACCTGATCGACCCGTGGTCAGTGGCGGGAGAGCGACATACGTCGTCGTCTCTGCTCGCCACCGGACCTAAGGCCCCGGCCATCAAGCGAAGCGTCACCTCTCTGACGCCCCGCAGCAAGTTCGGACATTTTATCGCCCGTGGCGACACATTCGGCCATGCCGGGCACCTGCCACTGGAAGAGCGCCGACTGATCATCGACGAACTCGCTGAGGCACTCGAGCACTATGGCCTGCTCCATCGCGTGGACGCCGACGGAGATATCAAGATCTGGCAGATCCCGGCGGCTGCGATGGTATGGAAGCCCGGCGACGGCACGCCCTACCACGATCCCGTCCGCACCCCATCCGCTCCTCAGACTGATGTGTCCCCCAACCCGTACTTCGTCAGCCTCTACAAGGGGATCGCGACTGACCTCGGAGAGCAGGCAGCGCACACCGATCCTGCCGGGAACCATTCGAGCCACATCGAGGCTCGCGAGCACACCGCCCAAGTGACCCACGAGCTGCGGGAGGAACGCGAGCACCGTTTCCGTGACGGCGACCTGCCGGTGCTGTATTGCTCGCCGACGATGGAACTGGGCGTGGACATTGCCGAGCTCAATGTGGTCAATATGCGCAATGTGCCACCGACTCCGGCCAACTACGCGCAGCGTTCGGGACGGGCTGGGCGCAGCGGGCAGCCGGCGCTCGTTACCACCTTCTGCTCGTCGGGCAACAGCCACGACCAGTACTTCTTCCGCCAGCAAGAACTGATGGTGTCAGGCGAGGTCGAAGCGCCGCGGCTGGACCTCGCCAACGAGGAGCTGATCAGGGCGCATGTCCATGCCGTTTGGTTGGCGTGCAGCGGACTCGACCTCGGCAGCCGAATGACCGAGTTGCTCGATCTGGAAGACGACGATCTGTCACTGAGGCTGTTGGACCAGGCTGCGGCGACCCTGAGGGACAATTCGGTCCGCCGCACCGCACAGCGCCGTGCGCAGGGTCTGCTCGACAACCTGGTCTCGGCGTTGGCGGACGCCGACTGGTTCACGGGCAGCTGGCTCGACGACACGATGCACGCCATCCCTCGACGCTTCGAGGAAGCGCTGGAGCGCTGGCGCTCGCTCTACCGGTCGGCGCACCGGCAGGCCGAACTACAGGGGCGGATCATTCTCTCACCCGGCCGGAGCAAGTCAGTCCGGGAGCAAGCTGCGAAGCTTCGACGCGAAGCAGAACTCCAGATGGAGTTGCTGCGAGGCGACCGCGGCGGCGGCCTCAACTCGGACTTCTACCCCTACCGTTACTTGGCGTCCGAGGGCTTTCTGCCTGGCTACTCGTTCCCGCGCCTGCCGTTGTCGGCTTACCTCTCACGGCGCGGCGCCGTCCGTGGCGACCTGCTACAGCGGCCCCGCTTCCTGGCCATCTCAGAGTTCGGCCCACACAGCATCATCTACCACGAGGGCAGCCAGTACTCCGTCAATCGGGCGCAGCTTGCGGCTGAGAACCTGGACAGCAGCGGCGACAGTGCCTCAATCCCCAAGACGTCAGTCAAGCGTTGCGGGGACTGCGGCTACATGCACCAGATCGACGCCACCAGCAATCCCGACTTGTGCGAACTCTGCTCGGCGCAACTGGCACCCGCCACACGCAACATGTTCCGGATGGGCGGCGTGTCCACTCGCCGCCGTGAGCGGATCACCTCGGATGAGGAACAGCGCCAGCGCCAAGGCTACGAGATCGTCTCGGCAGTGCGCTTCAGCGAGCGCTCGGGCGCGCCGTCGTATGTCTCGCGCACGCTGGTCGCCACGAGTCCAGGCAAGCCGGCAGTCGATGGCAGCGAGTCAACGCTCCTACGACTCTCTTACAGCGACGCCGCCACGATCTGGCGCATCAATCAGGGATTGCGCCGGTCCAGGAAACAGAACGGCCTGCCCGGCTTCAGGCTCGACGTGACGACCGGATACTGGAGCCGGGACGACGACGAAGAGCCCGACGACGGCGCCGACGCACCCCCGACGGCTCGGCGAACCGAGCGGGTCGTTCCGTACGTGACCGACACCCGCAACGCACTGCTCATCGAGCCGACGACAGCCGGCCCGGCAGCGATGCTTCCCGGCTCCGGTGACGCCGAGATGGCCGGGACTGGACCGGATGTCGGCACAATGGCGTCCGTGCAGGCGGCGCTATCGAAGGCCCTGCAGGTTGTGTTCCGGTTGGAGTCGAATGAGATCGCCGCAGAGCCGCTGCCCTCGCGCGACGACCGCAGGCTGCTGCTGGTCTATGAAGCCGACGAAGGTGGCGCAGGCATTCTCAAGCAACTCGTGAGCGACGCCGAGCTATGGAAGCGCGTGGCCGCCGAGGCCCTGAAGATCTGCCATACCGATCCGGAGACCGTGAGGGAGGACGATGCTCACACCGGTGAGGACGGAGCCTGCGAGGCGGCGTGCTACGACTGCCTGATGTCGTACTCCAACCAACTCGATCACGATCTGTTGGACCGAGACCTGGCCATTGAGTTCCTTGAACCGTTCGTGAGTGCGGCCCACTTCCTCCCCGATGCCCACGATGATGCCCTCGCAGAGGGAGCCGAGTCGAGCCTGGAACGGCAGTTCTTGAACTTCTTGCAGGAAGGCGGCTACCGGCGACCCGACCGCAGTCAGGTGTTCTTCGAGGATGCGCGGACCCGGCCGGACTTCATCTACGACGAGGCGTGCGCCGTCGTGTACGTGGACGGCCCTCACCACGACTGGCCCGAACGCGCCCGGCGCGACGCCGAGCAGTCCGCAGCCATGAGCGACCTCGGCTACCAGGTGATCCGCTTCGGCCACCGAGACGACTGGCAACCGATCGCCGCCGCGCATCCGGCGGTGTTCGGCCCAGGATCCCGGCCCGAGCGCCAGAATGCGAATCCTGCCTGAGCCGCGCCGCGCCGCGTCCGGTGCGGTAGTGCCCCAAGATGGGACCGCCCACGGTGTGAGGCCGAGACTGGAGTGCTCCAGATTCGTGCTGATGACTCGCAGCCTGGCGCGAAAGAACCCCGCAGGACGGCCAAGCGGGTGGGCCGAATTCAGCCCACCCGCCTTGTGTGGTCTGCCCCAAGCAGCTTCCAAGAGCGGCCGACGAGGGGCGTACGCCCACCATGATATCAGACGGTGAGACACCGGTCACCCTCGGGCCCTTTCTCTACGACGGGGACTCGGTGCGGGCGCTTCGAGATGCGATGTCGAGTGAGCGATTTGCAACGTATCTGAACCTCGCCCACCAGGATCGCCGACGCGCCCTGCAGGTCTACACGCGCAATGCTGCCTTGGGCTCGGCGTTTCACGGGCCACTTCAGGCGTTCGAGGTAACCCTGCGCAACACAGTGCATCGGTCCCTGTCCGCATCTCGGGGGGCGGCGTGGTACAAGGATCTGACGTTGCTCCGTCCACCCGAACATCGATCTGCAGTCAAGGCACGCGAGTCACTTCGCAAGAAGAGAAAGCCTCGCGAGCCTGGGCGGGTCGTCGCGGAGCTCAATCTCGGGTTCTGGGTGGCGCTATTCTCAAGAAAGTACGACTCGGACCTATGGTGCACGCATCTCCGTAAAGAGTTCACACCCGAGCCGAATCGAGCCGTGCTTCACCGTCAACTCGACCGGCTGCGCACGTTGCGCAACAGGATCGCTCATCACGAGCCGATTCTCCAGCGCGACCTCAGCACCGACCACGAGAAGCTCCTGTGGATACTGCGAATGCTGTCACCGGACACTGCCGACTGGGTGGCTCACCACAGCCGAGTGCCTGGCGTTCTGGCGCAGTCGAGCCATGTCATCGACCGCTTCTAGCTCACGAGTGACGTCGCCGAGACCAGCATGACCTTCTCCCCCGGCGCTCTCGTCACCGCCCGCGGCCGTGACTGGGTGGTGCTGTTGCACGACTCGCCCGAGCTGGTCGTGGTCCGTCCCCTCGGGGGAACCGACGACGAGACCACCGGCATCCTGACCACCGTCGAGTCGGTGGAGCCGGCCAGCTTCGGTCCGCCCGACCCGGCACGACACCTCGGCGACGCTCATTCGGCTCGCCTGCTGCGCGACGCTCTGCGGCTCGGGTTCCGTTCCGGCGCCGGGCCGTTCCGATCGGTGGCGCGGATCGCATGTGACCCGCGTCCCTACCAGCTCGTCCCGCTGCTAATGGCGCTGCGCCTGGATCCAGTGCGCCTGCTCATCGCTGACGACGTGGGCGTCGGCAAGACCATCGAAGCCGCTCTGGTCGCGTCGGAGCTCATGGCCCAGGGAGACGCTCAGCGTCTCGCGGTGCTCTGCCCGCCGCATCTGGTGGAGCAGTGGCAGGCCGAGCTGCGCGACAAGTTCCACATCGACGCCGAGCTGGTTCTCGCCTCTACCGCCGCCCGCCTGGAACGCGGCCTTGCATTGGGCCAGTCAATCTTCGAGCGGCATCCCAACGTGATCGTGTCGATCGACTTCATCAAGTCGGATCGTCGCCGGGATGACTTCATCCGGGCGTGCCCCGAGTTGGTGATCGTCGACGAGGCCCACACCTGTGCCCGTACCGACGAGCACGCCTCCTCCGGTCGCCATCAGCGCCACGCCTTGGTCCGGGACCTGACCGCGAGCTCCCACCGTCATCTGATCTTGGTCACCGCCACCCCCCACTCGGGCAAGGACGCGGCGTTCCGGTCACTGCTGGGCCTTCTGTCCCCGGATTTTGCCGAGCTGCCCGAAGATCTCGGCGGCAACGTCAACCGTCGTCATCGCGAGCGCCTCGCCCGCCACCTGGTGCAGCGTCGGCGATCCGAGATCCAGCACTACCTCGGCGCCGATACGGAGTTTCCGCAGCGGGCGGAGACCGAGGTCGGCTACACGCTATCCGCCGACTATCGGGTGCTGTTCGACCAAGTGCTTGCGTACGCCCGCGGCAGCCTCGTCGAACACGAGCAAGGCAGCCGGCAGCAGCGGATCCGCCGGTGGTCGGCCCTGGGACTGCTGCGGGCCTTGGCGTCGAGCCCGGCCGCCGCCTCGGCAACGCTGCGCACCCGTGCCTTCACCGCGGACGCCGCCAACGAGCGCGACATCGACGAGCGCGGGCGCCGCCTGATACTCGATCTGGACGATGCCGAGGAGGCTCCTGATGTCGTGCCGGGCAGCCGGCCCGACGAGCCGGGCTCATCAGAATCCGCGGTGTCGCGCCGTCTCCGCGAGTTCGCCAAGCAGGCCGATGAGATCGCCGCCGCTTCGACTTCCAAGGGCGCTGACGCCAAGCTCGACCACCTGGTCGAGGTCCTCCGCGGGCTGCTTGGCGACGGCTTCCATCCGATCGTGTTCTGCCGTTTCATAGACACTGCGGAGTACGTGGCCGAACGACTCGGAACCCGACTTCCCAAGAGGGACCGCCCTCGGATCGCCGCCGTCACCGGCCGCCTGCCGCCAACAGAGCGGGAGGCCCGGATCGCTGAGCTGGCCGAGCATTCTCGCCGGGTGCTGGTGGCCACCGACTGCCTCAGCGAGGGCATCAACCTGCAAGACCACTTCTCGGCTGTGATCCACTACGACCTCCCGTGGAACCCGACCCGCCTCGAACAACGGGAGGGTCGAGTGGACCGCTACGGCCAGTCCGAACCCGAAGTGCGGGTCGTCACCTGCTGGGGCACAGACAACCGCATCGACGAGACAGTGCTGAAGGTGCTGCTGCGCAAGCATCGGACGATCCGCTCGACACTGGGCATCTCCATTCCGGTGCCGGGCTCCACCAGCGAGGTGGTGGAGGCACTGGCCGAGCAGGTGCTGGAGTCGTCCGGCCAGGCGCTGCAGATGCCACTAGAGGGGATCATCGAGCAGCTGCGCCCCCAGACCGACGCGCTGGAAGCCGAATGGGACCGCTCCGCCCGCAACGAGGAGCGCCGGCGTTCGCTGTTCGCCCAGAGCCGGATCGACCCCACCGAGGTCCAAACCGAGCTCGCCAAGATGCACGAGGCCATCGGCTCTGGCGCCGACACCGAGCGGTTCATGGTCGCTGCCCTGCAAGCCCACGGCGCAGCGATTCGCCCGAGCGCCGGGGTGCCCGCACAGTCCTACGACATCGACCTCTCGGAGGTGTCCGTATCGGTGCGAGACGCCCTGGCACTGCCGGGCTCGGGCCATGCGGTCGCCACTGACAACGACCGGTTGAGCGTGGGCTTCGGCCCAAGCATCACGGATGGAGCAGTGCGACTCTCGCGCACTCATCCCACGGTGGGAGGGTTGGCCGCTCATGTGCTCGACCGTGCACTCGACTCTGTCGACGCCGGACCGGCCAGCCCTGACGGGTCGACTAACGGTCAGCCCGACCGCGGTCGGGTCTCCGGCGACGACCGGCCCGTGGCGGCTCGCTGCGGCGTGATGAGAACCGGCGCCGTATCCGTCATCACGACACTGCTGATGTGCCGCGTGCGAATGTCGATCACCGCGGCGGGGCGCGGCGGTGATCACCACATGCTCGCCGAGGAGGCTCTGCTGCTGGCCTTCACCGGCCCGGCCGGGGCTCCGCTCTGGCTCCCTCGCGAGCAGGCTCGCGACTTGCTGGCCGCCGAGCCGACTGGGAACGTGATCCCGGCAGTCGCGTCCGAGCGCATCGCAGAGATTCTCGACAACGAAGTGCACTGGCGACCAAGAGTCCACGCCGAGGCCGGTGCCTGCGCAACGGCTCTTTCGGAGGCCCATCGGGGGGTTCGCGAGGCCGACCGCAGGCCCGGCGCCGGTGCCCGAGCAGTGTCGGTGAAGGCCCAGCTGCCAGTCGATGTGCTCGCCGTTTACCACTACCTGCCCCAGGCGCGGATCTCATGAGCGGAACCGCTGTGTCCACAGTCGGGGGACTTCTGCCCCGCGAGCTTCTGGACCGCGTGGCGAACAACGACCCGAAGCTGCCAGGCCTGGGGGCGACCGACTTCGACTTGGCTCCGAGCGAACGGCCGCGCGATGCCGTGACCCGCTCATGGAACCGGCTCGTCTCGGTCTGGACGGCGTTCAGACGGGCGGAGGAGACCCTCGCCAATCCAGAAGATAGGGCCACGCGCCTGACTCGGGAGCGCTGGCTGCTACCGCTGTTGAACGAACTGGGATTCGCGGGCTTGGACGCCGTCCAGAGCCTCACACCCGAAGCGGGCGACAAGACATACGCCATCAGCCACGAATGGCACGGCCGGGTGCCGATCCATCTGATGGGCTGGCGCACCCCGATCGACCGCCGCACACCCGGCCTACCGGGCGCAGCAGCGGCCTCCCCCCACGGACTGGTACAGGAGTTCCTCAACCGGTCCGACTCACACCTCTGGGGCATCGTCTCCAACGGCAAGACGCTGCGTCTGCTGCGCGACAACGCATCGCTCACCCGCCAGGCCTACGTCGAGTTCGACTTGGCCGCAATCTTCGACGGTGAATCGTTCGCCGACTTCACGCTGCTGTGGCTGTGCTGCTACCGCACCCGTTTCGAGGGCGACATCCCTCAGCGCTGTCTGCTGGAGCAGTGGTCCAAGGAGGCGGCCACGGCGGGCGTCCGCGCCCGGGACAAGCTCCGCGCCGGTGTGGAGGAGGCCATTCTCAGCCTCGGCAACGGAGTGCTTGCCCACCCCTCCAATGCAGCGCTGCGGGACCGCCTCCGCGCCGGCGACCTCGCGGCCGATGAACTGCAGCGCCAGTTGCTGCGAATGGTGTACCGGATGTTGTTCATCCTCGTCGCAGAGTCCCGCAACCTGCTCTTGGCCCCAGACGCACGGGACGCCGCTCGGGACCGCTACCGCCGCTTCTATTCCATGGATCGCCTGCGCCGCTTAGCCAGGAACCGGCGCGGCAGCACCCACGGGGATCTGTGGCGGGGCCTGCAAGTGACGATGGCCGCGTTGGACGTGGGAGACCAGCCGGACCAGACAGCAGCCCGTGAGGCGCTCGGCCTCACCTCTCTGGGAAGCTTGCTGTGGTCGCGGGAAGAGGCCCACGATCTGACCGACGCTCGAACCGACAACGCCCACTTGCTGGAGGCAGTGCGCAACCTGGCCTTCGTCCACGACAACGAGGCCAAGATGCTGCGCCCCGTGGACTACCAGAACCTCGGTACTGAGGAGCTGGGCTCGGTGTACGAGTCGCTGTTGGAACTGCACGCCGTGGCCGACCCGGACGACCGCACATTCGAACTGGGATCGGCAGCAGGCAGCGAGCGCAAGACAACCGGCAGCTATTACACCCCGCCCGAGCTCATCTCCCGCCTCCTGGACGACGCCCTCAATCCCGTGATCGACGAGGCGAGAGCGAAGGCCGAGCCCGAGCAGGCGCTCCTCGACCTCAAGGTTCTCGACCCGGCCTGCGGCTCGGGCCATTTCCTGATCGCAGCCGCCCACCGAATCGCGAATGCACTCGCGTCGACCAGAGAGGACGGCGGTTCACCCTCACCGGAGTCATCGCGCATCGCGCTTCGGGAGGTGGTCGGGCACTGCCTTTATGGCATCGACATCAACCCGATGGCCGTAGAACTGTGCAAGGTCAGCCTATGGCTGGAGTCCAACACGCCCGGCAAGCCGCTCGGGTTCCTAGATCACCGCATCATCTGCGGCAACAGCCTGCTCGGCACCACGCCGAAGCTGCTGGCCGAAGGGATCCCCGACGCCGCCTTCAAGCCACTGACCGGAGACGACAAAGAGCACGTCAGCGCCCTGCGGAGAGCGAACAAGAAGGAGCGCAAACAACGGTCCCAGGGCATGCTTGAGCTGGAGTGGTCTCCAGCGTCCGAGGCCGCCCGGTTGGCTTCGGCCGTACATTGCATCGACACAAGCCCGGACGACACCGCCGAACAGGTCGCGGCCAAGGAGGTCGAGTACGCCCGCCTCCGCGCCTCGGGCCCGGCCGTGAAGGCGAAGCTTGTCGCGGACGCTTGGTGCGCTGCCTTCGTCATGTGCAAGACGTCCAGTGATCCGCCGATGACCGACAAGACGCTACGAGGGCTGCAAGCTCGCTCACACGCGCAAGCCGTCGCGGACGTCTGGTCATCGCGCCAAAACGCCAGCAGGCGCGACAACGCCGCAACCGCCGAAAACAGGATCCTGAATCTCGCCGACCAATATAAGTTCACCCATTTGCACCTTGCCTTTCCCGACGTCTTCGACGTGCCGAAAGACCCAGCAGACGCCACCAACGAGCACACGGGCTGGTCAGGAGGATTCGATGCTGTGGTCGGCAATCCCCCGTTCCTGAACCAGCTTCGCGATTTGACGGTCACGCAGGCGTACGTCGCGAACCTCCAAGCGAACCTCTACAGCCGGTTAGCCTCGACCTACACCGACGCCGCCTATCTGTTCCTCGCCCTGTCCTGCGAGGCCGCCCGCCCGGACGGCGGACATGTCGGGCTCGTGCAGCCCGACAGTCTGCTCGCCGCCGATGGCGCCTCGGCCCTGCGCCAAGAGATCTCGTCGCGCTCAACGATCGAGTCCCTGTGGGTCGCGGGCGAGAAGGTGTTCTCCGCGACCGTGCTGACGTGCGCTGTCGCCCTCCGGTCGGGCCAGTCGGACGGGGAGGGGACGATCCGGCGGGCACGCGGGGCAGCGTTCGAGGAATTGCCCGACCTCGCGATGTCGATGTCCGAGGTCTCCCGGATGCCCACTTGGGGCCCGCTGATCGCTGACGGCTTTGGTGTGCCGCGCATCCGTCTCATGACCACCGCCCGCCTAGGCGATGTGCTCAGCGCTACCGCTGACTTCCGCGACCAGTACTACGGGCTGGTACCCTTCGTCATCGAGGCCGAACATGGTGCCAAAAGCGACGCTAGGATGTGTCTAGCGCCGCTCATCACGGTGGGCTTGATCGATCCGCTACACAGCCTTTGGGGCAAGGCGTCCACCCGCTTTGCCAAGCGCGATTGGCGCGCCCCGGTCGTGGATGTCGGCCGTCTGCGAGCCGACAGCGACCTGGGCGAGTGGGCCGACCGCCGACTCGTGCCCAAGCTGCTAGTCGCAACTCAGACTCCGGTGCTCGAAGTGGTGCCCGATGAGAAGGGAGCCTTTCTTCCCTCAGTCCCGGTGGTCACCGTGGTACCTGATGCGATCTCGCTGTGGCACGCGGCCGCGCTGCTTTGCGCGCCTGCACTGACCGCATGGGCGGCGGCGCGCCACTTTGGGGCTTCACTGAGCACATCCGCCCTCAAGCTCAGCGCCCGCCAGATTGAGGATCTGCCTCTGCCGACGCAATCAGAAGCGTGGGATGCCGCCGCCGCGCACGCACGCGACGCGTTCTTTTCGGAATTGGCCGACGAGCGGTCGGCTCACCTGAGGATGCTCGCCCTAGAGATGTCCAGAGCCTTCGGCATCAACGATTCGGCCGACCTGATCGCCTGGTGGACCGGCCGGCTGCCGCAGCGTCGACACGGTCACACGAACGAGCCAGTGGACAGCCGGTAGATTCCCATTTTGACGGTTCACATGCCGCCTCACGCGTGCGTGCCCGTCTAGTGACAACTGAGGCCGAATCAGGGCGTCAAGGCGACGAGTCCTCTTACGACTATTCGAACGGTACGACCTCGTCTGGTGGTCTCAGCGCCGCCCAATTGGACTCGCGCAGCCCAGCGGCCGCGTAGACGACGAAGGCCACCGTGTTAAAGACCGCCACGGTTGTCCTGACGGCGGTCACCGTATGGGGCATCTGCACGGACCATGTGCCGTCCGCTTGGTTCGCCCAGATGCTTGCCTTCACCCTGTCGGGCAGGCTCGATGCCGCCTGCGGTATCGTCACCAGCTTGCGGGAGTCCGCGTGGACGATTGCGTTGCGGAAGTGCTGGATCGCGTCGAGTCGGGCGGCAAGTTCCGTCCAGTTGCCCGCGAATCTGTTTGGGCTGCCCGAGCCAGCGCCACCGAGCGCAACGGCCTTTGCCCGGGTTGTGAAATGGGCCTCTGGCGGAACGACGATCTGACTTGGGAGCACTCCGAACTGCGCCAACATGAAGTTCTCAATCTTCGGGGCGTTCGGTGCAGACAGCGGCAGCGAACTCAGAAGCCGCCCACGAGCGCGAGCCAACTCCTCATTGGTCACTGCCGTGTCCGCTGCGCTTCGACTGCCAATGCGATGGTAGTGAGCCGCGAGCCCGACGTCCACGAGGCCAGCCTCGAGCGCCGCCAGCGCCAACACGAGGACGCCGCGCCACTCGGCCTGCGGCTCGCCCGGTGGTCTTCCAGACCCGCGCGAACGGCGATCGGCCACAATCGACGTCAGCAACCCAACCGCGCTCCTAAGGTTCGACTCATAGAACTGCCTGGCAGCATCCGCCGGTGTCGGCCACACTTCTCTCACCCTCTCTAGGTGGCTGGTGCCAAACTCCCGAAATGGGGGTTTTGCGGTCACAAAACCCCAGGTCAGCGACTTGCGAATTGTGGCAAATTGCCATTTAACACCAGCCATCTAGACGGCTTCCGAAGGTACCCCGTCGATGAGGAGACCCCTACGCCTTGGCTACCGGTCGCCGAGAACTAACGCTGCAACGACGAGTTCGTCGGAAGGCTCGACTTGAGAGAAGATCGACATGACGATCTGGGCTGCAATATCGGCTTCTAGCCTGTTCTCCAAGAGGTCAAGCATATGTCGGACTGCGTCATGCAGCGGATCGACATTGGCTGACGGATCGACTTGCCGGGCCGCGAGCCGGCTGCATGTGAGCAGCATGGGTGACTTCGTTGTATCCCACACCGCCCATAACGTCGCCGCGAGGATATCGCCCAGCGCCGCCTGACGCTGATCAGCGAGCACAGCGGAACCCAGACCACATGACGCTATGAACAGCAAGTCAGGAATCTCTCGACCGAGCGATGCTGCAGTCAGCGCCGAGACGCGATTCAGATACCAGGCACGGGTCGCCAACAAATCTCCCCAACTGATCGGACGTCCGAGAAAGAGGCTCACGGCGGAATCGGCGCCATCGCGGTCGTCGGCCGCTTCCTGGAGTACCGGCAATGAAATCGGTACGTCGGCGATTCGCGCTCGCAGGAGCCGCATCTTCATGTCCGTCGGGCTGGGCAACCAGTCGTTCCCCTGCTCAAGCGCCAGTACCTCATACAGCGCGTAGGTGCCAAAGACGACGATGCCTTCAGACTCGGCAAGATTCCGCAACGCGACATCATCGCACCACAGCGCGCAGTCCCTGCTTGAAGCCACTCTCAGCGAGGAGTCCCAGGGCCTCAGCGAACGACGGTGAGGCCGGCCCGCGAATTGCAGCCTGACGCTCGGAACCCGCTGCCAGCGGACCAGCGTCGCAGCGACCCGTCGCGCAGCCTCGACGGCCTGCTCCCGTTCCTCAGGTTCGACCCTAGAAGCGACGACATCGTCAATCGCCGGCTCATACCCAACGTATGCCCCGGCGGGCGTCGCGGCACTGGTCACTGCTTCTCTCGCATCGGTCAGCAGTTCGTCCGCAATCAGCACCCGGTCGAATGCTGCTCCCATGCGCCCCACGTCCAGGCCTGCGTGCATACCCAGGGCAGCCACACTCGTGTCCACAGCTACGACCTTCCCCATCGAGGCACGGGCCGCTTCGCGCTCCCGTTGCCGCGTAGTGGCGTCGGCGGAGATCGCCGTGAGATAGCCAGCTGCGAGGAGCTGCAATGATTCGGCGTACGGCAGGGGACGGATGGACCGGAGCATCCCGTACGGCAGCCAGTCCACGCTGAACATCGCGCAGGATCGGCTCCACGTTGAGCGACCGCTGCTCTGTCTGGCTCCGGATCATCTCCAGCCACTGCTCTCCCCCATCGAAGCGGTGGCGCCGCAACACGCGGCTCTCGGGGTATCGGTGCTCGAATCCGGCAACTAGGTCGCGGAACTCTGTGAGCTGGGTGTCGCTGAGGGGAACGCGCCCTCCCTTGCCGATCATCAGTGCAGCGATTGCGTTGCCGGCGACCGCCTCGGAGTCGGAGAAGGCGCGGGCGATGCGAAGCAGCCGATCGGCGTCCTGCGCCGGAGCGTCCATGGCGACGTACACGCTGACTGCCAGCAGAGCAGCATCCCTATTGTCGGGACCCAGATCATGCTCGACAAGAAGACCCCAAGCCTCACGATGCCTGGCCTGCATATGCAACGCGCACACGACTGCCCACGGACCGATTTGGAGGTCCGGGAATCGCCGGAAGAGATCCATCCCGTACTGCTCCATGGCAGGCCAATCCTGAAGAACCTCAGCTACCTCTGTCAGCGCCCGGCGCAGCCGAGACTCCACGAACCGCGATGGATTGCGGGCAAGGGCGCCCAAGGCCACCTTTTCGGCCTCCTCGTACCTCTCCGCATCGATCAGCCGCCTCACCGCTGAGCTGTGCAGGGAGGGATCGTCAAGAGCCTCGGCGCACTCCAGCAGAGTCTCGCACGCCTGGTCCAACGCCCCGGATCTCCGCTGGCAGGCGGCGAGCAACTCTGCGTGCTCTGCCGAGTTGCATCGGTAAGGGATCAGCAGTTTCGATGCAGCCGCGTAGTCGCACCGGTGATACGCGGCCATAGCCCTGATCCGATCGGCTTCGGCGGCACCGTCCGGACCAAGACCCCCCAGGGTGGCCTCGTCGCTCTCACCGAACAACGCGAGCCCTTCAAGCGCCATGAGCCGTGATCGGTCATCGTCGGCATGCTCTACGGCTGCTCGCATCAACTCGAGGGCGTCAGCGTCACCGCTGTTGCGGGCTTGCAGCGCTCGGAGCAGTGCCTCCTCCGAGCCACCAACGAGTTCCAGGTCCACAGCGTCGAGCTCTTCGAAACGGCCGAGCCTCAAGAGGGCATGTGCCAAAGACTCGACTACCCGGCCGTCCTCCGCTTCCTGTGATTCCGCCTCGCCCTCCGGTCGAGCCATCGTCAACTGGCAGACCCGCTCGGGCTGCTCAATCACCAGTAGAGCCTCAGCCGCCAATGCCGCCGCCTGAGCGGACGGGCCGCGCCAGCGTCTGAACTCGTCGCTCGCTCGAACTGCCAGTTCGACTGCCGACTCGTACAGGTCATGCCGTTGGCCCCACTGGACGTCCACGCGCTCGGCCAACGCGAGCTTGAACCTGGCCTGCTGCAAGAGCAGAGAGCCTCGGCCCGGAAACCGCTCGCCAGCCTGCCGTAGCACCCCTAGTGCCGACTCCAACTCGCCTAGGTACCAATACGCCCACCCAAGTAACTCACTGCCGTAGAGCGCCAGATCCGGATCCTCAGATCGGTGCAGCTTCGATCTGCTGATCACATCGATGACAGCCTCAGCGTCATCGCTCAGATGGGCCTTCACCGCGTCGGCCAGCGGGTATCCGGGCGGAACCTCTTGAAGCAGTTCCTCCGCCCGCTCAATATCCTCGTTCTCGCGAGCAGCAACCATCGCGATGCGAACCCTGTGCAGGGCGCTTCTGGGCGAGCCGGCCTCGATTGCTCTACCGAAGATTCTGGACAAGCCGGGCAATCGGTGAGCTTGAACGAAGTCAGCCAGTGCTCCCCATACGAGGTAGCTAGCGTCAAGCATCCAGCTCGGAGGGCTCTCGACGACTTGGACGAGAACACCCGGCACCAGCGACGACCTCTGACTGATCAAGCTCAATACTTGATCTGCGGCGTCGGGGGACACCTCGCGTAGCGCCTCGATCCGCTCACGGCACGCAGGCGGCAGACCCGCTTCAACGCTGTTGTCATCCAGTGGTCGGGGCGCTCCCAGCGGTTCAGCGACCGTAAGCAGCATTTCTGCCGCGCATCGGCCAGCATCGGACGGCGTCCGAGGGCCGAGTCCGTCACTCACCCAGCCCCGAACGATGTTGAGCCCGATGCTCACGGCGCCGTCGTCGCTTCGGAGCCCGGCCAGCCGCATGAGCGGCTTCGCATGCTTGCGAATCTCCAGTTCGGAGCCCATCTGCTTCCACCGCACCGCGTCTAGGAATCTGGCCAAATCCTCGACACTGATCCCGAGATGGACACTCCAGGCGTCGCGCTCCTTGCCCACTGCGCTGCGAGCTCCCGCCGCGAGCATCCGGCTCGTCGCGATCTTGTCGTGCTTGCGGTCGAGCAGCCTGCCCAGCAGCGGGTTGGCGTGATCGAAGCCCCGGTTCGTCCACAGCTCCAACCTGAACCGTTCACCGGTCTCAGACAGGCGGAAGTAGGTCTCGTAGAACCGTCGAAGCGGGCTCTTACCTCCAGGCGCAGCTGTCAGCAACCAATCGCCGTCGATGATCTTGTCGCCGTAGTTGGAGCTCTTCGCCTGGATGTAGATGTCCCCGCCACCTGCCCGGCGCACCACCACATCGTCAAATGCACCTCCCTCGGCATCCTCGACGGAGACGCTCAGGATCGTCTCGGGCGCCTGGAGCATCCTGCACGCCCACAGCCAGGCAACGGCATGGTGATAGTCGGCCCCGCGAACTGTTGCGGCCTGAGGTGAGAGCTTCACCGCCACTCCCGGATGCAGATCATCGAAGGCGCCTCCCGCGTGCTGACAGGCCGACCACCGGATCAGGCCCACTCCCCGCGACGGGAGAGCCCAAGCCGGCTGTCAATCCGACATCTTCTCACCCGGATACATCACAAGCGCAGTATCAGCATCTGCGCAGACCGGCGCAGAACGACTGTGGCGAGATGCCGTACTGCCGTGGCACGGTCGAGAAGCCACGGATGACAGCTGTGGCTAGCAGATCAGCTGGGCGTCGGCTCGGCGGTTAGCCAGGGCAGGTGGCGTTCGACTTCCTCCAAGGAGAAGGGCTCAGCCTGAAAATCTCTGAAATAGAGCGGGTGGGTGACTCGGATGTCGTGCTCGGAGTCGGCGCCGAGCAGCACGACCTCGATGTGCGGCCGGTCCGCGTACTGATGTTCGCGCTCGCTGTAGAGGTCGACGGCCTTCTCGCCATCGCGATATCGCTCCATGTCGACCAGGCGAAGCTTGGAGCGGTCGTAGGTGATCAGGAAATAGATGGTTGTGTCCTCATCCATGGCCTCTCTCCCTTCCCTCAACCTCGTCGATGATCCGAGACCAAGCGGCCTTGCGCGCCTCAGCGTACTCTTGGTCGAAGTCCTTGCCTGTCCGAAGCCCGGTCTCGGCGAGTTCATGAACCTTGGACAGCAGTCGGAGCCACGCGTGCACCTCGTGAGCGCCATCGCCGCTTTTGTAATCGGTGCCGGTGAGCGCAGTGATGTCCTCAACCAGCTTTGCCCACCCGTGCTGCACGCGCGTGCGGAGTTGCACCTCGACGCGGCGATCGCCGTAGCGGGTCCAGAAATGGCATGCCCGGTACCCGGAGTCGCGCGGCCTTGCGACGTAGTCGCGCACCGTGTCGGCGGCCCCGTTGCGCCGGGCGCTGTTGGCCATGAAGCGCTCCTGTACGCGGGCGACCGCCGCTTGGGTCGCGAACACGGCTCGGCAGCCGCTGATGCCCTCTGAGCGGACAGGAGACCGTGCAGGACCGCCGCTAGGCCTCCAGGATGGCGGCTACTTCTTTGTCGCTGAGGCGGCGGAAGGCGCGGCGGTCGTTGCGCCGGTCCAGCACGGCGGCTTCGAGGCTCCCGGCGCTGAGGGTGCGATCGGGGCCGAACAGGGCGGCCACCGCAGCCCTCACACCATCGCCCAGCGACGGCGGGATGGCCGGCAACGCCGCCGCGAAGCGCTCCGATATCTCCTCGGTCTCGCCGCCGAGCACCACCCAGTCGTCCTCGTCGGCCACGGTGCCGTCGTAGAGGATGTGGAACAGCTGATCGCCGCGGCCGTCGCCGTGCTGGCCGATCTCGGCCACCAGAATCTCCACCTCCATCGGCTTGAACTCGTGAGTGAAGACGTGCCCCAGGCTCTGGGCGTAGGCGTTGGCCAGGCTGCGGGCGTCCACATCCTCGCGGCTGAAGGAGAACCCCTTCAGGTCGGCGTGGCGCACCCCGGCGATGCGCAGCTGGTCGAACTCGTTGTAGCGGCCCACCCCCGCGAAGGCGATGCGGTCATAGATCTCGCTCACCTTGCGCAGTGTGCTGGAGGTGTTCTCGGCCACGATGGCGATCCCGCCGCCGTAGCGGAACGCGACCAGGCTGCGGCCCCGGGCGATGCCCTTGCGGGCATAGTCGGCCTTGTCCTTCATCATCTGCTCCGGCGGCGCGTAGAACGGCATCGTCATCGCCAATCAGCCCCCCGGCTCGAGCAACGCACGGACCCCGCCATGGCCCGACTACCTCCCGCGGGGCAACGCGAGGCCGTCGTCATGATGCGCCCCCGGCTCGGCGAGCCCGGCCTTGCCGCGGCTGGGCACCTGCGGGGCAACGCGAGGGCACCGTCATGATGCGCCGACGCGTCGAGGCCGTTCACCGACGGCGGGACAGCCCCTGCGGGGCGACGCGAGGGCACCGTCATGATGCGCCCCCCTCTTTGCCCTCGCGGCGGCTGCGATGGCGGCGCAGCCGCTTGCCGGTGCGCCGGCGCAGCTCCGCGTCGTCGAGGCGCACATAGCCCTCGGCGTCGATCACCGCCACCACCGGATACACATCGCGCACCGGGTCGGGGCCTCCGGTGGCCGCATCTGAGTCGGCGGCCACGAACAGCGACTCCAACGCCAGATCGACGGCCGCGCTCCGGGCCAGCGCCGGACGGAAGATGATTGCTGATCAGGTGCCCCGCGGTTGCCCGGCGGTCCCCGGCCAGCACCACCCCCGAGCCGTAGCGCACGGCCACGCAAGTGGTGCCGTGGGGGATCTCATGGGACCCCACAACGGTGCCGTGCCCGCCCAAAGCACCCAGCGCACCCGCCTCAGCACCGCGGCCCGCGTCGGCGCGGCGCAGCAGCGCGGCAAAGCTCGGACCGGGATCGTCGTGCGGCTCGAAGCGGGGCAGGCTCACTCGCAGCCCACACCAATGTATCTCAACTCTGTGACACGGTCCAGCGGAGGGCCAACAGAATCCCGGGAACAGGTAGGTAGCCGTGGTGGCAGGCTGCTCAGCTGGGCGTCGGCTCGGGAGCCAGCCAGGGCAGGTGGCGCTCATATTCCTCCATCGAGAAGGGCTCGGCCTCAAAGTCCCTGAAGTAGGTCGGGTGGGTGGCGCGGATGGCGTCCTCGGAGTCGGCGCCCAGCAGGACGACCTCCATGTGCGGCTGGTCAGCGTACTGGCGCTCCCGCTCGCCGTAGAGGTCGACGGCCTTCTTGCCGTCGCGATATCGCTCCATGTCGACCATGCGCCGCTTGGAGCGGTCGTAGGTGATGAGGAAGTGGATCGTCTTACCCCTAGCCATGGCTTCTCTCCTGTCTCCTTGCCTCATTGACGATACTAGACAGCGCGGCCGCACTCACTTGGGCGAGTTCGCGCTCGAACTTCGTGCTCGGCCGAACGCCCGCCTCGGCGATTGCATACGATTGGGAGAGAAGACGGAGCCACGCATGCACTTCGTCTGAGCCGTCGCCACTCTTGTAGTCCGTGCCTGTGAGCACCGTGAGATCCTCGATGTTCGTCGCCCAGACATGCTGGAGTCTGGTTCGGAGTTGAACCTCTGTGCGCAAGCCGCGGTAGCGGGTCCACAGGTGCACCGCCCGGTACCCGGAGGAGCGGGGGGCCTTGACATAGTCGCGCACCGTGTCATCAATCCCGTTGCGTCTCGCGCTGTTGCGCATGAACCGCGCCTGCACACCGGCGACCTCCGCCTGCGTCGCGAACACCGCCCGGCAGCCACCGATGTCCCCCATGCTCGACAGCTTCATGGTCGGCAGGCGCCTGAGCTTGTCAAAGACCGTCGGCGTCCGCTTGAGACGCTGGCTGAGCTCCTCTGCGGATAGCCCCTCCGTGTCGATACAGGATCGCAAACCCATGCGGGCGCTCGCCATCGGGGCGCGGTGAGCCGCCCGAAACGCCTCCACCACGACGGCCGCCTCAGCAATTTCGTCGGCTGACGGCAAGGGCTCGCCGCCGATCAAGGCGCGACTCAGTGCCTTGCCGGCTCGGTTGATACGGCCTTTGGAGTACGGCAGCACGTCAGTCATCGGTCATCATCTTACATCTCATTGAACAATAAAATAACTCAAAATCTATTGAAACCTTAACGTCTGCACCTGACGCAAGAGGCAGGTCCGTGCGATCGAGAGACTTCTTGCCGTCGCGGAAGCGACCCATTTTTCGACCATGCACCGCATGGATCAGTCGACCGCCGCCGGCGTCGCGAGCACCGCTCGACAGCCGCTGATGCCCTCTGAGCGGACAGGAGACCGTGCAGGACCGCCGCTAGGCCTCCAGGATGGCGGCTACTTCTTTGTCGCTGAGGCGGCGGAAGGCGCGGCGGTCGTTGCGCCGGTCCAGCACGGCGGCTTCGAGGCTCCCGGCGCTGAGGGTGCGATCGGGGCCAGACAGGGCGGCCACCGCAGCCCTCACACCATCGCCCAGCGACGGCGGGATGGCCGGCAACGCCGCCGCGAAGCGCTCCGATATCTCCTCGGTCTCGCCGCCGAGCACCACCCAGTCGTCCTCGTCGGCCACGGTGCCGTCGTAGAGGATGTGGAACAGCTGATCGCCGCGGCCGTCGCCGTGCTGGCCGATCTCGGCCACCAGAATCTCCACCTCCATCGGCTTGAACTCGTGAGTGAAGACGTGCCCCAGGCTCTGGGCGTAGGCGTTGGCCAGGCTGCGGGCGTCCACATCCTCGCGGCTGAAGGAGAACCCCTTCAGGTCGGCGTGGCGCACCCCGGCGATGCGCAGCTGGTCGAACTCGTTGTAGCGGCCCACCCCCGCGAAGGCGATGCGGTCATAGATCTCGCTCACCTTGCGCAGTGTGCTGGAGGTGTTCTCGGCCACGATGGCGATCCCGCCGCCGTAGCGGAACGCGACCAGGCTGCGGCCCCGGGCGATGCCCTTGCGGGCATAGTCGGCCTTGTCCTTCATCATCTGCTCCGGCGGCGCGTAGAACGGCATCGTCATCGCCAATCAGCCCCCCGGCTCGAGCAACGCACGGACCCCGCCATGGCCCGACTACCTCCCGCGGGGCAACGCGAGGCCGTCGTCATGATGCGCCCCCGGCTCGGCGAGCCCGGCCTTGCCGCGGCTGGGCACCTGCGGGGCAACGCGAGGGCACCGTCATGATGCGCCTCCCCCGTCGCCCTCGCGCCGGCTGCGGTGGCGGCGCAGCAGCTTGCCGGTGCGCCGGCGCAGCTCCGCGTCGTCGAGGCGCACATAGCCCTCGGCGTCGATCACCGCCACCACCGGGTACACGTCGCGCACCGGGTCGGGGCCTCCGGTGGCGGCATCTGAGTCGGCCGCCACGAACAGCGACTCCAACGCCAGATCGACGGCCGCGCTCCGGGCCAGCGCCGGACGGAAGCCAAGCTTTACGACGGTGTCGGCGTGCATTGAGCCCGACCCGGTTGAGGCGTGGTCGCGCTCCTCGTAGCGTCCGCCGGTCACGTCGTACTCGAAGATGCGGCCCCGACCGGCCACGGTGTCGTAGCCGGCGAGGATCGGCACCACCACCAGACCCTGCATGGCCGCGGGAAGGTTGGCCCTCACCATCTGGCCGAGCTGGTTGGCCTTTCCCTCCAGGCTGATCGGGGTGCCCTCCACCTTCTCGTAGTGCTCGAGCTGGAGCTGGAACAGCCGCACCATCTCCGTCGAGGGCCCGGCCGCACCGGCGATGGCCACGCCCGAATGCCGGTCGGCGGGAAACACCTTCTCGATGCGATGGTTGCTGATCAGATGCCCCGCGGTTGCCCGGCGGTCCCCGGCCAGCACCACCCCCGAGTCGTAGCGGACGGCCACGCAAGTGGTGCCGTGGGGGATCTCATGGGACCCCACAACCCCGCCGCGCTCGCCCAGTGCGCCCAACGCGCCCGTCTCAGCACCGCGGCCGGCGTCGGCGCGGCGCAGCAGCGCGGCAAAGTTCGGACCGGGATCGTCGTGCGGTCCGAAGCGGGGCAGGCTCACTCGCCGCCCTTTTGGATATAGCTCTTCACGAAGTCCTCGGCGTTGGTCTCTAGCACCTCGTCGATCTCGTCGAGAAGATCGTCGAGCTGGGCCTTGATGTCCGAGCCCCGCTCGGACGCGGGCGGCGCCTCCTCCACGGACTGCTCGCGGGGCGTCGGCGCCGGCTTGCGGATCTGCTCTCGTTCGGCCATTGCGTTCCTCCCGGCTCGGTGCTGGGCTGGCTTGCCTGACAGGAGGTTACGCGCCCGAGGAGCCCAAGCGGCGCAGAAGCTCCATCGCGGAGTCGCACTCGTCGAACATGTCGCCAACGTGGGCGACGGTTCCGCGGTTCGGTTCGGTCATGGAGACCCGTCGCAGCGATCCCTCCCCCACATCGAAGACGATCGAGTCCCAGTTGGCCGCCACCACCTCCGCGGCGAAGCGCTGCAAGCAGCGCCCCCTGAAGAAGGCGCGGGTGTCACCTGGGGGCTCGGTCATGGCCCGGACGGCCTCCGACTCGTCCACCAGCGTCTCCAGCCCGGCCCGGGCGGCCAGGGACTTCCCTGGACGCAGGTCGTGGTACTGGATGTCGAGAGCCCTCAGCCGGGCATCCTCCCAGTCGAGGCCGTGGCGGTCCCTGAAGCCCTCCAAGAGCCGCAGCTTGGCCACCCAGTCGATCTGGCCGGCGAGTCCCACCGGGTCGCGCTCCAGGCCGCCCAGCACCGCTTCCCAGCGGCTCAGCACCTCCTGGGCGACCTCGCCGCCGACCGCGCCCGCTCCCCGCTCCTCGATGTAGGAGCGGGACGCGGCCAGCAGCTCCCATTGCACGCCCAGAGCGGTGATCGTGGAGCCGTCGGCCAGCTCCAGCGGTGCTCGCAGCGACAGGTCGCGGCTCACCTGGCGCAGTGCCGCCACCGGCGAGGCGAAGCGCAGCTCACGAGGGACGGCATCGTCCTCGGTCAATGCCATGACCAGCGCGGTTGTGCCGACCTTCAGGAATGTCGCCACCTGCGACATGTTGGCGTCGCCCACGATCACGTGCAGGCGCCGGTACTTGGCCGCATCGGCGTGGGGCTCGTCGCGGGTGTTGACGATGGGACGCTTCAGGGTGGTCTCCAGGCCGACCTCCTCCTCGATGAAGTCGGCCCGCTGCGAGATCTGGTAGCCGGCCTCGTCCAGGCGCATCCCGGAGGTCTCGCTGCCCATCTTGCCGGCCCCGGTGAAGACCTGGCGGGTAACGAAGTGCGCGGTAGCGTGGGTGACGATGCGCGAGAACGGCACAGCCCGACTCACCAGGTAGTTCTCGTGGCAGCCGTAGCTGTTGCCCTTGCCGTCGGAGTTGTTCTTGTAGACCACGATCTCCTCGCCCGCAGGCAGCAGCATCCGGGCCGCTTCCATGGAGCGGGCCGCGATCAGCTCGGCGGCCCGGTCGTAGACGACCACGGAGCGGGCGTCGGCGCACTCGGGAGTGGACAGTTCCGGGTGGGCGTGGTCCACGTAGTAGCGAGCGCCGTTGGTGAGCACCGCGTTCACGAGGTGGGTCTCGATCTCCGGCGCCAGCGAGCCCGCCGGCGCGCCGGCGCGGGCGTCGTTGCCGGGGGTCTCGTCGGTGAAGTCCCAACCAACCGCAGCCCGGCCCGGCTCGGGCGCCTGATGGGTGGCGATCAGGTACGCGTTGATCAGCAGAGAGGACGCCGAGATCGGATTGGGCTCCGGCGCGCCCCGATGGACGATGCCGTACTCGGTCTCGAGGCCGAGCGTCTTGGGTACAGCCATCGCCCCGGACACTACCCAGCCCTGACGCTCGACGGGACTAGAGGATCTGCGAGAGGAACAGCTTGGTGCGCTCCTCGCGGGGATTGGTGAAGAAGTGCTCGGGGGTGCCCGTCTCCACGATCTGGCCCTCCTCCATGAAGATGACACGATCGGCGACCTCCCGGGCGAAGCCCATCTCATGGGTGACCACCATCATGGTCATGCCCGACAGGGCCAGTTCCTTCATCACGTCGAGCACTTCCTTGATCATCTCGGGATCGAGTGCGGAGGTGGGCTCGTCGAACAGCATGATCCTCGGCTCCATGGCCAGCGCCCGGGCGATGGCCACCCGCTGCTGCTGGCCGCCGGAGAGCTGGCCGGGATACTTCTCGGCCTGCTCGGGTATGCCGACCCGCTCCAGCAGCGAGCGGGCCAGTTCGTCGGCCTCCCGCTTGGGCTTCTTGCGGACCCAGATCGGCGCCAGCGTGATGTTGTCCACCACGGTGAGGTGAGGGAACAGGTTGAACTGCTGGAACACCATGCCCACCTCGGATCGGATCTTCTCGATGTTGCGCACGTCGTTGGTGAGTTCTACGCCGTCGACGACGATGCGGCCCTCCTGATGGGCCTCCAGGCGGTTGATGCAGCGGATCCAGGTGGACTTTCCCGAGCCCGACGGACCGAGCACCACCACCACCTCGCGCTCCTTGATGACGGAGCTGATCCCGTCGAGGGCCTGGAAGTCCCCGAACCACTTGTTCACCCCCTCGCACACGATCATGTCGTCGCGGGCGGCGAGCTCCTCGGTCAGAGCGGTGGTGGCGTCGCTGACACTCATGACTTGATCCCCCCTGTGGTCGCGTCGCTGACACTCATGGCTTGATCCCCCCCTGTGGTCGCGTCGCTGACACTCATGATTTGATCCCCCCTGTGGTTGCGCCGCTGGCGCTCATGGCTTGATCCCCCTGCGGTTTGCCCCCCTGCAGTTTGTCTGCGGCGGCACGGTTAGCGCTCCCCCAATCCGAGCTTCTTCTCCAGCCGCTGGCTGTGCTTGGACATGCTGTAGGCGAAGATCCAGTAGACCACGCACACGAACAGCAGGCCCTCGCGCTTCACGCCCAGGAACTGGGTCTGGGCCGGGATGACGCTGTTGGCCATGCGCAGCAGGTCGAAGATCCCGATGATGGCCAGAAGCGACGTCTCCTTGAAGGTGGCAATCATCTGCCCCACCAGGGGCGGGATCGACACCCGCAAAGACTGGGGCAGCACGATGAACAGGGTCCGCTGCACCGTGGTGAGGCCCACCGCGTCGGAGGCCTCGTACTGACCTCGGCGTATCGACTGGAGCCCGCCCCGGACGTTCTCGGCCAGATAGGCGGCCGAGAACAGCGTGTAACCCAGCGTGGCCGCGGCGAGGCCGCTGATGTCCATGCCGTCGGGAAGGAACAGCTTCAGGATGACGGCGAAGAAGATCAGGATCGTGATCAGCGGCACACCCCGGATCACTTCGATGTAGCTGGTCGACAGCACCCTGAAGATGGGGAACTTCGAGGTGCGGGCCAGCGCCAGCAGCACCCCCAGCGGGAACGAGAACATGATGGTGAACACGGCCACGACGACGGTGACCGCAAACCCGCCGATGAGGGCGTCGGTTGGGGTCTCCACCGTGGAGGGAGCGTTGATCAGCGTGGCCATGTAGTGGAACAGGGCCATGGCCAGCACCCAGACCGCCAGCAGGCGCAGCCGCTTGGCCGTCTCCCCCGCGAAGTTGTGGGCCAGCAGCGCGGCCAGAGCCAGCAGCAGGAAGCTGAGCCTCACCTTCTGCAGCATCGGGTACCAGCCGAAGAAGGCCGCCACCCAGTTGAACACCGCCACCCCCAGCAGCAGCACCGCGATGATGCGGCCCAGCTCCCCGATCCTGGGATTGGTCAGCACCCACATCACCGCCCCTCCGAAGACGGCGAAGAAGAGGGCGAGCGGGATGTCCACCGAGGCGACCCGGCCCCAGTCGAGAGCGGGGTCGCGCAGCACCACCCAGTACAGCCCGAACGGGCACAGCAACCACGCGAAATTGAGGATCATCCTGATCTTGGTCCCCCCGCCGCGGTCCCGGAGCCAGCGGCCAGCCGCGATTGAGGCCACCAGCAGCAGCCACATCACCGTCCAGGGGAGCTTGGTGGACATGGCCACAGTGCGGCCCGGCTCGGCGATGAACTCTCCGTCGGCGAACGCGTAGTGGCCCCACGGATAGACCCACCCCGACAGCACCAGCAGCCCGGCCAGCCCAACGGCCAGCTCAACGGTCGGCACGAAGGTGTTGCGGCGCCTCTCGTCGCCCAGGCCGTGCCACAGGGCCGCGCCCGCGCCGACCAGGACTGCCGCTGCCAGCCACCAGGACCAGCGGTCGGACATGGCCTCGAGGAACGACTCCCGGATGACGCCGTCGTCGTCGCGCCGGACGTTGCCCTCGGAGTCCTCGAGCACGGACGGCTCGCGCAGCACCACGCCCAGAGCGATGGCACCGCCGACGCCCATCAGGTTCATGGAGAGCTTCTTCATCGACACGCCCCGGCCGCGGCCGGCCAGCAATCCCACTGAGAGCCCGGCCAGCACCGCGACGGTGCCCACGCAGACCCATATCCGGGCGTACTGCTCCTCGGGGTAGGCGTGGGTGAATATCAGGCGCAGGTTGGTGCGCACCCCGTCCCACTCGCGCTCCTCGCTGAACACGAAGTTGAGCAGGCCGCGACCTGTGAACAGGATCAACAGACCGAACACGACGGTGAGCACCGAGTTGAAGGGGGTCGAGAACAGGTTCCTGCGAACCCACTGGCCCGCCGACAGGCTGGGCACCTCCGGCTTCAGGGTCGGCTCGCGCCCGACCATCGGTTCCATCCCCCCGGCCGCCACCGCTCGTTCGTCCATGGGCGCCGCCACCTCAACGCTCCACGATCTTGAGCCGGACGTTGAAGAAGTTCACCACCACCGAGATGGTGAGCGAGCAGGCCAGGTAGAACAGCATCCAGATGGACACCACTTCGAGGGTCTTGCCCGTCTGGTTGTAGACGGTCTGGCCCACCTGCACGAGATCGCTGTATCCGACGGCGATGGCCAGCGACGTGTTCTTGGTGAGGTTCAGGTACTGGTTGCCCAGCGGGGGCAGGATCACCCGGAAGGCTTGGGGCAGGATGACCCGCCGCAGCATGGTCACCCGGCGCAGCCCGACCGCCTGGGCGGCCTCGGTCTGGCCCTTGGGCACGGCCAGGATTCCGCCCCGCACGATCTCGGCGATGAAGGCAGCCGTGTACAGCACCACACCGAAGTACACGGCGGCCAGGCCCTGGACCAGGTTCAACCCGGCCGGGCCGTAGTTCGGGAAGTTTCCGAGCTGCTCGATGTCGGGCCGCTTGGCGTCGATGGGCTGCCCGCTGCGGCCGTCTCCAAACTTGTCGGCGAACACCTCGAACAGGTCGCGCCCGGAATTGATGATCCAGCTCGACAGTCCCGGCCACCCGATGGTCACGAACAGGATCACGATCACCGCCCCGGCCGCGGCGAAGATGATGCGGAAGTAGTCGTCGTCGATCAGCCTGGTCAGCCCGGCCGGGGTCCGGTGCCGGGTCAGGAACCGCCTGATCCACAAAGCGGCCACCGCCACCGCGACGACCGATATGGCCGCCTGCACGACCTGCTGGGTGAGCGAGCTGATCGCCTCGCCGATGAAGTCGAAGATGGCGCCGACCCAGCCGAACACCGGATGCAGGAACCAGCCCACCACCCCGAACGCACCGACCACGGCCGCGAAGCTCAGCATCGGGTAGGTGTCGCGGCCGGTGGCGTCATGCAGGCGCGAGCGGTGCCGCATGACCAGCCATCCCACCAGCGCGCCGATACCGATGAACACCATCCACTGGTAGAAGCCGCCGCCGATGAAGACGCGCGGGATCGATACGCCCTTGTTGGAGATGTGGAGCCAGCCGGGTATGGGACCCTGGTCGACCTGCACTCTGGGCAGGGTGGCTATCACCACGAAGAGCAGGATGATCTGGACCAGCAGCGGGATGTTGCGCAGCGTCTCGATGAACACGCTGGAAATGCGGTTGACAATCCAGTTCTTCGAGAGCCGGCCCACTCCGACGAGCACTCCGAGGAGGGTCGCAGCGAGGATCCCGCCAACCGACAGCCGGATCGTGTTGACCATTCCCGCCCACAGGGCCCGGCCGCTGGTGTTGGGGTTGGTGTCGATGCCCGAGCCCAAGTCGCTGCCCAACGACGTGCCGAGGAAGCCGTAGCCGGTGGCGATGTCCTTCGCCGCAAGGTTGCTCTGGGCCTGGGTCGAGAGGAAGACCAGCGCGAACAGCACCAGCAGCAGGGCCAGGACCTGCGCCAGCCACTTGACGACGGTGGCGTCGCGGTAGAACGGCGGGCGTTGCGACTGGGTCGCGGCCAGCGTGGCTTGCTCAGTGTTGGACACGCCGGGGCGCCTCCGAGGCGGTCTGTCGCGGACTTCGATTATGGAAACGGCAGCGGGGGCCCAGGGACATTGCCCTGAGCCCCCGCAAACCTAGACGAGAGCGTCGATTGGGTGACGCTTATTGAAGTCGCTCGGTGCTATCGGGCCGGAGGAGCGTAGATCAGGCCGCCGCCGAGCCAGCCGGCGTTGGCCGAGCCCTCGCGGGTCAGGCCCACCGGGTTCAGATGGCGGGAGTAGATCTCGTCGTAGTTGCCGACCTGCTTGATCACCTGGAGGAAGGCGTCCGGGGCCAGGCCCATGGCGCTCTGCAGTTCGCCCTCGCCGCCGAGCAGGCGTCCAACCTCGGCGTCGGGCGGGCTGGCCGCCATGTCGTCGACGTTGGCCGAGGTGATGCCCTTCTCATCGGCGATGATGGTGGCGTACACGGTCCAGTTCACCACGTCGGCGAAGCGGGACTCGTTCTGGCCGTAGGTCGGGCCCAGGGGCTCCTTGGAGATCGGGGTGGGCGGGAAAATGACCCACTCCTCGCCGTCGGGCTGCTGGTTGGCCTTGCGGCCGACCAGGGCCGAGCCGTCAGTGGTGATGATGTCGCAAGCACCCTGGACGAAGTTCGTGGTGACGATGTCGAAGTCCTCGAACGTGTTGAGCGTCATATCCACGCCGGCGGCGGCCGCCGCGTCGGCGATGTTCTGCTCGGTTGTAGTTCCGGCGTTGGTGCACACCACCGCGCCGCCGATGTCGCTGACCTGCGAGGAGCCGGTGAAGCCGTCGCTGGCCCGGGCCATCAGCTGCTGGCCGTCGTAGTAGGTGGTGGGACCGAAGTCCATGCCCACCTCGGTGTCGCGGCCCTGGGTCCATGTGGTGTTGCGCATCAGCACGTCCACTGTCCCCGTCTGGACGGCGGTGAACCGCTCCGCGGCAGTCAGGGAGTGGAACACGACCGCGCCGACGTCGCCGAATATGGCCGCGGCCACGGCCCGGCAGTAGTCGGCGTCGAAGCCGGTCTGTGAGCCGTCGGGCTGGGTCTCCGAGAACGCAACCGCCGAACCGGACACGCCACAGTTCAACTCGCCGCGATCAATGACCGTGTCGAGCAGGTCCCCGTCCTGGATCACTTGGACGGTGTCAGAGGGCGGCGTCGTCGTCTCCGGCGCTGCCGTGGTCTCGGGGGCGGCGGTCGCAGTGGGTGCAGCCGGTTCGTCGCCGTCGTCGTCGCCGCAGGATGCGGCGATCAGGGTGACGGTGAAGAGCACGGCGAGCACTCGCCATACCAGGGGTTTGTCTTGAGTCACAGGTTCCCTCCGTGGGCTCGTTGTCAATGACCGCTCTACCGTATTGTGCGGCTCGGCCCGATTCAACAGGTTGCCGCTATAACTCTGCGGACCACTCCTATAACAGCTGTGACCGCTCCTATAACGGCACTGCCCGTCACCGCGCCGGCGGGGCATAGATGAGGCCCCCGTCGCGCCAACTCGCATTGACGGTGCCAGCGCGGGTCAAGCCCGCGGGGTTGAGGTGGCGAGCGAGGATCTCGCCGTAGTTGCCCACCTGGGAGATCGCCTGATAGAAGGCGTCGGGCGCCAAGCCCATGGCGGTCTGCAACTCACCCTCGCCTCCGAGCAGACGACCCGCCTCCGCGTCTGGCGGGTTGGCGGCCATCTCAGCAACGTTGTCTGAGGTGATGCCCTTCTCGTCGGCGATGATCGTGGCGTACACCGCCCAGTTCACGACGTCGCTGAAGCGCGATTGGTTCTGCGGGTACACCGGGGCGAGCGGCTCCTTGGAGATCGGGATGGCCGGGAAGATGGCCCACTCCTGGTCGTCGGGCTGCTGCTTCGCCTTGCGCCCGGCCAGAGCCGAGCCGTCGGCGGTGACCACATCGCAGGCACCGTCGATGAAGTTCGTGGTGACGATGTCGAAGTCCTCGAATGTGTTGAGCGTGATGTCGACCCCGGCAGCGTCGGCGGCGTCGGAGACATTCTTCTCGGTGGTTGTGCCGGCCAGGGCGCACACCACGGCGCCGGCAATGTCGGCCACCTCGGAGGACGGCGAGTAGCCGTCGGCTGCCCGGGCCATGAGCTGCTGGCCGTCGTAGTAGATCGTGGGTCCGAAGTCCAGGCCGAGACCGGCGTCGCGGCTCTGCGTCCAGGTGGTGCTGCGAATGAGCACGTCGATGTGGCCGGACTGCAGGGCCGCGAAGCGCTCCCCCGTGGTGAGCGCCACGAACTCCACAGCGCCGGCGTCGCCGTGCACGGCCGCCGCGACCACGCGGCAGTAGTCGGCATCCACGCCGACGACGCTGCCGTCGGGCTGGGTCTCGGAGAAGATCACCCTGGTGCCGGAGACGCCGCAGACCAGCCTGCCGCGATCCTGCACTGTTCGGAGCAGGTCGCCGTCCTGGGTGAAGAACACCGCGTCGGTGGAGTCGCCGCTGGGGGCGTGGTCCAGGGCGAGGACGGGAGCGGCTTCGTCATCGGTGGCCCCGGCAGCCGGAGTGGCCGCGGCCGTCTCGCCTCCAACCCCGCCGCCACTGCCGCACGCGACAGTCACCAAGACCACGGCGAGCAGCAGCGCCGGCATCCGCAGGATCCCAGTCGCTCGCATGTTCGGCTGCCTACCCTCTCGGCCCCTTACAGGTACTGACCGGTCTGCACCCTCTCGATCGAGCGGCCTCCTGAAGCGATGTCCTCGTCGTCGCCGGACACCAGCGTGCGCACGAACACGATGCGCTCACCTTTCTTGCCGGAGATCCGGGCCCAGTCGTCGGGGTTGGTGGTGTTGGGCAGGTCCTCGTGCTCCTTGAACTCCTGGCGCACCGACGCGAGCAGGTCGGCGGTCACGATGCCGCGCGCCCCGCCGGCGATCTCCCGCTTGATGGCCAGCTTCTTGGCCCGCCGGATCACGTTCTCGATCATCGCTCCCGAGGCGAAGTCCCGGTAGTACATGACCTCTTTGTCGCCGTTCTGGTAGGTGACCTCCAGGAAGCGGTTGGCGTCGGCGGGCCGGTACATGTCCTCGGTGGTCTGCTCGATCATTCCCCGCACCGCCTTGTCGGCGTCGCCGCCACCGATGGTGTCGACCATCTCGGCCGCGATCGGCAGGCTCGGGATCAGATAGCGGGCGAAGATGGACGCGGCCGCCTCGGCGTCGGGCCGCTCGATCTTGATCTTCACGTCGAGGCGACCGGGACGCAGGATGGCCGGGTCGATGAGGTCCTCCCTATTGGAGGCTCCGATGACGATGACGTTGCGCAGAGCTTCCACGCCGTCGATCTCGGCCAGAAGCTGGGGGACGATCGTCGACTCGATGTCGGAGCTGATCCCCGACCCGCGGGTGCGGAACAGCGACTCCATCTCGTCGAAGAAGACGATCACGGGCCAGCCCTGCTCACTCTTCTCCCGGGCTCGCTGGAACACCAGGCGGATCTGGCGCTCGGTCTCGCCGACGTACTTGTTGAGCAGCTCCGGACCCTTGATGTTCAGGAAGAAGCTGCGGGCCCGCGCGTCGCCGGACAGCTCGGACACCTTGCTGGCCAGGCTGTTGGCCACGGCCTTGGCGATGAGGGTCTTGCCACAGCCCGGGGGTCCGTAGAGCAGCACGCCCTTGGGCGCGGGCAGGTCGTACTCGGCGAACAGGGTGTGGTGAACGAACGGCAGCTCCACCGCGTCGGTGATCTGCTCGATCTGGGCGTCTAGGCCGCCGACATCGTCGTAACAGGTGTCGGGCACCTCCTCCAGGATGAGATCCTCCACCTCGGGGCGGGGCAGGCGCTCGATGACAAGGTCGCCGGAGGAGTCGATGAGCACGTTGTCGCCGCTGCGGATCGGCCCCGCCGACACCACTGCGCTCAACTCCACGACTCGCTCCTCGTCGGCCCGGCCCAGCACCACGGCCCGGTCGCCGCCCGGGAGCAACTCCTTGACCGTCGCGACCTCTCCGGTGCGATCCGGCCGGCGGGCCAGCACCACACTGAACGACTCGTTGAGGGCAACCTCCTCGCCGGCTCGCAGGTCCTCGGCCAGGTCGGGATGGACCGCCACCCGCATCTTGCGCCCCCCGGCGCGCACGTCGACCGTGCCGTCGTCATTGCGGCCGAGCACCGTGCCGTACCCGCTGGGCGGCTGGGTGAGCTTCTCAACCTCCTCGCGCAGCGAGCCGATGTGCTCGCGGGCGTCACGGAGCATGGTCGTGAGCCGCTCGTTCTGCGACACGGCCTGGGTCAGCCGGCCCTTGGTGTCGGCCAGCCGCTCCTCGAGCATGCGCACCCGCTTGGGCGCGTCGTGCAGGCGTCGCCGCAGCGAGGCGACCTCGCTCTCGAGTTCGGACACGAGCCGACGCAGGCGTTCGAGGTCTTGCGTCGAGTCGTCGGTGTCAGCCCCGCTCACGGCTCGCCTCCTGCGCTCGTTTGTCGGCCGGGATCAGATGACACCCTAGACCGGACAGCAGCCAGACTGTGAATATCTCCCTAGTGCGCGCGCAGATAGGTGCTGGTGGTGCTGTCCGACGATGCCCTGGAGGCGATCTCCCTAGTGCGCGCGCAGATAGGTGAGACCGCCTCGCGGCGCAGCGTGGTATCTCCCGCTCTTGTTCGCTGCGCTCACGGGCCGCTCGGGCCACGGCCTCGCTCACCGCCCCGCTGATGTCGTACGTGAACTTCTGCCTATCCGCTCGGCCTCTTATCGGCGCAGGTCGGCAGGCATGTGGCGGAGGGGTTGGCAGTGGCCGACAATAGTTGGCAGTCTTGGGACTAAACCGCCGCTATGCTGCGGTCAGTGCAGCCCGCATAGGGCGGTCCATGCGACCGGCCCGGCCCGCTGAAGAGAGGTGCCTCCCGAACATGAAGGTCTGGATTGATCAGGACTTGTGCACGGGCGATGGCTTGTGCGAGGAGATCGCCCCCGATGTCTTCACCCTCCTCGACGACGGGCTCGCATATGTAGTGGAGGACAGCAACGTGTTCTCCGACCCTGGCGGACCGGACGGGCTGGCCGCGGTGCCCGCGGGCCAGGAAGAGGCCGTGATCGAGTCCGCTGAGGAATGCCCCGGGGAGTGCATCTTCATCGAAGTGTGAGGGCCCGCTGGCGCTGACGCGCCGTCGCAATGTGCAGCTAACCGCAGCCGGGCAACTCGGCTGGCCCGTCTAGATCGGATGAGGCCAGAAGCCTCTCCAGCGCGCCGGACCTAGTGGCGTAGGCCACGCCGCCTCCCCCGCGGCGAGAGGCGCCCCAGGCGACGCCCACCACGCTGACCTGACCGTCCACCTCGGCCACGAGCGCTGCGCCGGAGTCGCCCACCTCGGTGTCGGCGGCCAGCAGCCAGGAGGGGCGCTCGATGAGCTCGTCTCCGTTGACGATCTCGGTGCGCACCGTCACCGGCCGGTCGATGCGGAACGGCGTCGGATCGGGCGCGCCCTCCTCCTCCCAGGCCAGCACCGCGCCAAGAGTTCCGTCGGGCGCCGCCTCGCTGAGGGGAAGCGGTCGCAGGCCGGCGCCCGGCACCCGCAGCACGGCCAAGTCGTTGGCGGGATCGAAGGCCACGGGCACCGCTGCCAGCCTGCGGCCGTCAATCAACTCAACCTCAGGCTCCTCCATGCCAACCATCAGGTGCGCGATGGTCACGACCAGATCACCGTCTCCGACCCCGAACCCGCTGCCCTCGCGCACGATCCCCCGGCATGCCGGCCCCGAGACCCTGACCGACGACTCCACGGCCGCGGCCAGATCCGCCTCCGAGAGGCCGTGATCGTCGGGCACCAGGCCGGGATCGGGAGGATCGTCCAAGGGTGGACGGGTGGACGTCGGGCCGGGATCAGCCCCCTGACCGGTGATGGCGGGCGTCGCGGGAAGCGTGTAGGGCCCGGACTCCGTCAGGCCGCTCCAGACTGCGACGGCCGCCAGCGCCAAACCGGATGCCGCCGCGATAGTTGCAGCCGCCGCGATGACACGCCACCGACGCAGTCGCGTCACGAAACCGCCAGCAACCGCGTCGCGCCGTCGCGTCACGAGACCGCCAGCAACCGCGTCGCGCCGTCGCGTCACGAAGCCGCGAGCCGGCTCACGGTCAGAAAGCCGGTGTGGGCCACCATCCGATGGTTGGGACGCACCGCGTCGCCCTCAACGTGCCATCCCCGATGGAGCACCTCGACGGTCTCGTGCAGGTCGAACGGCGAATCGTCGAGCGCTTGACGCAGCCTCCGGACCTGGATGATGCTCGGCGTGTAGGCCAGGAGGATCCCGCCGGAGCGGAGAGCCTGCCCGGCGTGGGGAACGACCCGCCACGGCTCGGGCAGGTCGAGTACCACGCGGTCGAGGTCGCACTCGTCGATGCCCTCGTAGACGTCGCGCACCTCGGTGCGATACCGCTCCAGCACCTCGGGCCCGCAAAAGCGCTCGACATTGGCTCGGGCCCGGGCGCAGAAGTCCTCGCGCCGCTCGTAACCCGACACGACCGCGCCCGCCCGCAGCAGTGCCATCGACAGCGCCCCGGAACCCACCCCGGCCTCCAGCACCCTGGCGCCCGGGAAGATGTCGGCCAGCACAAGGATCGCACCCGTGTCCTTGGGGTACACCACCTGCGCCCCCCGGGGCATCTTGAGCACCGCGTCGGCCAGGGTCGGGCGCACGGCCAGGAAGGCGGCGCCGCGCGTGGACCGCAGTCTGGTCCCCTCGGGCGCGCCGATGATGTCGTCGTGGGCGATCACTCCGGTGTGGGTGTGGAACTCGCGGCCCGTGCCCAGATCGAACAGGTAGCGGCGGCTCTTGCGGTCGATGAGCAGGACCGGCTCGCCCGCCTCGAACGGTCCTCGAGTCATGGACGGGAGCGGCCGGAGATGTGCCGGACCTCGATTCCTGCACCGGGCTCAAGCCGCTGCGACAACACCGTTGTCGGCTGGCTGGACCGCAACACCCTTCTGAGCCCCTTGGCCAATCCGGTAGCCACGAACACCGCGAACCAGGCCTGTGAGCTGCCGAGCAGACCCCGGCGAACCGCGTGGCGAGTGATCCAGGCACCAGCCGAGCTAGGCACCGAGAGCCCCACCGCTCAGATCCGCCTGACTTCCACCACGGTGGCGCGGCGGCGACCGGCACGGCGTCCGAACACGTAGGCGAGGCCGATCAGCACGCTTGCGGCCACAGCCGCCCCGTAGGCGACCTTGATGAGCAGCGGCTGGGTCTCGCGGTCAACGTCGGCCTGCAGGTCTCGCAGGGCGTCCTCCAGCGACTCGCGGGTAATGCGCTCGGTGTCCTCGCTCACCGCAGGCCCCGCTTGCCGACCTGGCGCAACAGCAGTGCGATCACCGCGGCGAGCGCGGCCGCCGCGATCAGGTAGGGAATCCACGACTGGTTGCCGTCGAAGGCGGTGCCGGTCTCGGTCTGCAGAGCCCGCAGCAACGACAGCAGCAGCAGGATCACCCCAACGACGAGCGCGACGCTTCCGGCAAGTCCCATCGAGACCCATCGCCCGGCACCCTTCAGCGGACCGAGCAACTCTTGGCGCACGTAGGCCTTCACCAGGTCCACGACTTCTGCTACGCCCTGCCTGCGTGCCAAAGTTGGATCCTCCGCCCCTAACGGGCCGTATCGCCCTCATGAGCTTCACGCCCTAGTGGGATCTCACGCTACCGGGTGCCGAGATCGATTCGAGCCTCCAGAGGCCGAGCGAACGGGTAGCAGTGTCGCGAGGATCGCGCGAGGCGCTGAGCGAGGCCGTGGCCCGAGCGGCCCGTGAGCGCAGCGAACAAGAGCGGGCCAGTACGGCCACCGCCGCTTAGGACGTGCGCGGATAGCTCTACGGCGTCTCGAATCGCTGGAAACGCAAGCGTCGTTGGTGCTGGCTGTCACCTGTCCGCGTGGCCGCTTAGGGGCTGTCGTCCGGGCCCGTGACGACGACCGGCGCTCTCGCGGGCTCCGGATGGAGCGCGGCGTCGGCCGAGGACGGCCCGTACGGATGGCCGGCCGCGGCAGAGATCAGGGCCCGTTGCAGGTCGTTGCAGAAGCCGAGTTCGAAGATGAGGCCCTCCCGGTTGGAGATGAGCGCGAACGTGAGCACGTCACCATTGCGGGCAACGGTCACTCCCGCCAGGGCCGAGACATCATTGAGAGTGCCGCTCTTGGCCCACACGGGGCTGGCCGACGTCTCCGCGAGCGTGTCGGCCTCCTCGGAGGGCTGCGAGTCGGCCTCGCAGTCGCGCAGGGTGCCGCTCTCCCCCACGACGGCCAGGCCCCTCACCAGGGGCGAGTCGGGGCCGCCGTCCTGCAGCAGTCTGGCTATCACGTCGCAGGTCAGCCGGTTGTGGAGCGACAGGCCCGAGCCGTCGCTGATGACTATCCCCGCGGTGGGTCCGCCGAGCAAACTCTCCCGCTCCAGCACATCGTGCACGTCCGCGACCGCGTCGGCGCGCGCTGAGCCTGAGAATCGTCGGCCGATGTCCTTGAGGAGCATCTCGGCGGTGGTGTTGTCGGAGTAGCTCAGCATCCGAGCCACGATCTCCGCCATCGGAGGCGACTCGACGCTGCCCAGTGAATAGAGCTCCGACAGCGGCGGAGCGGTGCCCTTGGTGGCCGGGGCCGAGACGCCGACGCCTCGCGCCTCGATCAGTCCGTCCAACACCTGGGCCGCGTGCAGGGCGGGGTCGGTGGCCCGCACGTTCTGGCGCCGGCTGGCATAGTCCGCCGACGCCGGGAACGACACGTACCCGTCGTTGAGCAGCAGCGCGGAGAGAGGACCGACCTGGTTGCTGTTGACGTAGGACTGCTTCCAGATGGGCTGGTTGTCGGGCTGCACGATCTGGCCGGAGTAGTCCCGCTCCGCCTCGGGGAAGCGCGACTCGTCGGCCACGACGCTCCCCTCGACCGTGGTGATCCCCTGGTCGCGCAGGCTTGCCGCGGCCCGGACGGCCAGATCCGTGAAGTCGGTGTAAGCGGTGGGCTCGGGGAAGCGCCGTATGTAGGACAGTGTCGACAGCACCGGATCGCCCCGTCCCACCAGGTAGACGTCGCCGGTCAGAACGCCATTGGCCGCGGCTCGCAACTCGTCGGCTCGCACGTAGGCCTCGGTCGTGAAAGTGGCGGCGGGCCCCGCGGTCTCGAGGATCGCGGCCGCGGTGACGATCTTCATCAGCGACGAGGGCGCCAGCGGCGTGTCGGCCCGCTCACGCATGATCGGCTCGCCGTTGCGGTAAGCGGCCAGACAGGTCTGGGGCGGGGCGCTCGGCAGTGCGGCCACGCTGGAGAGTTGCTCGAAGAGGCGGGCCTCGGTGACGGGAGCCGACAGCCACGACGGAGTGCGGCGGACGCTCAGCAGCGGCGTGGCCACCACCATCGGGGGAGGGCCGGCGTCGGCGGCCCAGCCCGGATCGGAGTCGGCGCTGATGCGCCGCGCCTGGACGTACGACCCGACCGCGGTGGTGGCCAGCGCGGCCAGCAGGATCGACACAAGGATTCGACGCATTTCCGCCATCGTACGTCACTCACCGAGTTAGATGGTTCCGCACTGCCCCGCCGTGGCGGGGTTTCGGTAGCGTCGGAGGGCCCTGCCGAGCCGATCCCGCGAAGGAGCCGAGCATGGACATCGTGGCCGCCACGCTGTGAGGCGTCGTGTTGTCCGCTCTTGTTCGCTGCGCTCACGGGCCGCTCAGGCCACGGCCTCGCTCAGAGCCTCGCAAGTCCTCATAAGCTACGGCATACCCGCTCGACCTCTAGGGAGCCCCGCATGGACATCGTGGCCGCCTTGTTCATCGACGACATCCAGCTCCACCAAGTTCCGGGGCCCTCCACCCGCATCGACCTGACCGGAGTGCAGTTCTCGGCGGCCGCCCCCGAGCAGGTGCCGCTGGTGTGGGCGCCGCATCTGGTAGTGATCGTTCGCTGCGCGCCCGACGAGCCGGGCACCGGCGCGCTGGAGGTTGCGTACTTCCGGGGCGACGAGCGGATCGCCCGAAACGTGCAGCCGCTGCAGGTGGAGCCGGGGAAGTTCAACTACCGGCTGGTGCGGGCCGAACTCGAGTTCACCGACTACGGCACGGTCGAGGCCCGGGCTCGGATCGACGCTGGCCCGGTCATCGTCGTCCCCTACACCCTTCTGCCTCCGCCGGGATAAGAGGCCGAGCGGGTAGGCGGTGATTCGTGAGGATTTTGGCGAGGCGTTCAGCGAGGCCGTGGCCCGAGCGGCCCGTGAGCGCAGCGAACAAGAGCGGGAAACACGACGCTGCACCGCGAGGCGGCATCATCTACCCGCGTATGTTCTATGAACATGCGCGGATAGTCGCTCCACCGCGTTTCGAATCGCTGGCAATGCAGGCATCACTGCTGCTGCTTCTCATCTATCCGCGCTGCCTCTAAGGGGCCACCCGGATAGGCGGCCGCGAAGGCACGAGGCACCTGCAATCCGACGGCATCGTGGTGCCGAACCTCACCTATCCGCGCACGTCCTAAGGGGCGACCCGGCCGCTCGGCGGAATGCCTGCGCTGCCAGTGAGCGGGGTGCTCCCCCTACCGGTACGCGGCAATCGCTATGGTAAGCCGCCAGGGTCCGCTGAGTGCATGACCGGAGGGGCTGTGACTGCCATCGGAAGGCTCGGGATCAATGTGGTCAAGGCGCTGGCTATGGACGCTCCCCACGCGGCGCGCTCAGGCCACCAAGGCACCGCGATGGCTCTGGCCCCGCTGGCCCACGTGCTGTGGACCCGGATCATGCGCTACGACGCCCAACGGCCGGACTGGCCCGACCGGGATCGTTTCGTGCTCTCCGCGGGACACGCCTCGATCCTGCAGTACGCCATGCTGTACCTGACCGGCCACGGCCTCACCCTCGACGACCTGCAGAACTTTCGGCAGTGGGGGTCGCCCACGCCGGGGCATCCCGAGGTCGGCTGCACCGCTGGGGTGGAGGTGACCACCGGTCCACTCGGCCAGGGCATAGCCAACGCGGTGGGGATGGCCATTGCGGAGAGCCAGATGCGGACGCGCTTCGGCCCCGATGTCTGCGACCACCGCATCTTCGTGATCGCGGGGGACGGGGATCTGTCCGAGGGCATCAGCCACGAGGCCGCCTCCCTGGCGGGACACCTCGGTCTGGGCCGGTTGGTGGTGGTCTACGACGACAACGAGGTCACCATCGACGGCGGTACCGACCTTGCTCTCTCCGACGACGCGGCAGCCCGCTTCCGCGCCTATGGCTGGCATGTCACCGAACTCGGCGAGGCAGCCGAGGACCTGGACGCGCTGGAAGCCGGCCTGCGCCGCGCCGCGGCAGTAGAGGATCGCCCGTCCCTGGTGATCCTGCGCTCGGTGATCGCTGCGCCCGCTCCCCAGGCATCGGGAACGCCCGCCGCGCACGGCTACGCCATCTTCGACGAGGAAATCGCCGCGACCAAGGCCCTGATGGGACTACCGGCCACCGAATCGTTCCATGTGCCCTCCGAGGTGCTCGACTACTACCGCGCCGCGGGGACCGCGGGCCAGGACGAGCGTTTCGCCTGGGAGGCCCGCGCTGCGGCCTTCGACGGCGACCGCGACGGTCTGGAGGCGTGCCTGGCCGCGACGGGCCGCCCCGGCTGGGCCGACGCTCTGCCATCGTGGGAGCCGGGCCAGTCCGTCGCCACCCGCAAGGCCTCCAACGTCACCCTGCAGGCCCTGCTGCCGGTGGTTCCAGGACTCAGCGGCGGTGGCGCCGACCTCACCGGCAACACCGGCACAGCCATGGCCGACGCCGGGGTGTTCTCAACCCGTGGTCGTGGAGGCCGCCAGATCTATTTCGGCGTGCGCGAGCACGCCATGGGGGCAATCGCCAACGGCATGGCCCTGCACGGCGGAGCCATCCCTGTGGTGGGCACGTTCCTGGTATTCGCCGACTACATGCGGCCCGCAGTGCGGCTCGCCGCTCTGTCGAAGGCCAAAGTCATCTTCGTGTGGAGCCACGACTCGGTGGGGGTGGGCGAGGACGGCCCCACCCACCAGCCGGTGGAGCACCTGGCCTCGCTGCGGGCCATACCGGAACTCAGGGTGATCAGGCCCGCTGACTCCACCGAGACGGTGGGCGCATGGCGAATCGCGTTGGAGTCCGAGGGTCCGACCGCGCTGATCCTCACCCGCCAGGGGGTGCCCGTGCTCGAGGGCACCCGGGCCGAGGCGGTCGCAACAGGGGGCTACGCGCTGCGCGAGCCCGACGAGCCCAGCCTGACGCTGGTGGGCACGGGCAGCGAGGTGTCGGTGTGCTGCGACGCCGCGGCGCTCCTCGCCGCCGACGGAGTCGCGGCCCGCGTGGTGTCGCTGCCGTGTTGGGAGCTGTTCGCCCAGCAGGCCTACTCCGAGCAGGCTCGCGTGCTGCGGCCCGACCTGCCGTCGCTGGCGGTGGAGGCGGGCAGCACCATGGGCTGGAGCCGCTGGACCGACGACGCCGTCGGCATCGACCGTTTCGGTGCTTCGGCACCGGGCGCGGTGGTGATGGAGAAGCTCGGGATCTCCGCCTCCAACGTGGCCGACAAGGCTCGGGGCCTGCTGGCTGGCATGCTGCCCCGGGCCGCGCTATGAAGCCGAAGAGGATTGGGTTGAGATGACCGCCACCACCAGACTGCACGAGCTCTACGGACGCTGCGGCCAGAGTCCCTGGCTGGACAACATCCGCAGGGGCTGGATTACCGGCGGCGACCTCGAGAGATGGGTTGAGCGGGGTGTGCGCGGCCTGACCTCGAACCCGTCGATATTCCAGAAGGCCATCGCGTCGGGCGCCGACTACGACGACGAGTTCCGGGCCGCCATCGATGCCGGCCTCGATGTCGAGTCGTCCTACTGGCGCCTGGTGACCTCCGACATTTCGGCCGCGGCCGCGGTCCTGCGGAGCGTCTACGACGAGTCTGACGGTGTCGACGGCTACGTGTCGGTGGAGGTGGCCCCCGACCTGGCCCGCGACAGTGCCGCCACCACCGACGCAGCCCGGCGCCTGCACGAGCAGTTGGCGCTGCCCAACCTCTACGTGAAGATCCCGGGAACCGCCGAGGGACTGGCACCCATATCCCAGATGATCGCCGAAGGCAACAGCATCAACGTCACCTTGATCTTCAGCGTTGAGCGCTACTTGGAGGTCGCGGACGCATACATGTCGGGGCTCGAGCGACACGCGGGCGATCTGTCCAATGTGTCCAGCGTGGCTTCCTTCTTCGTGTCGAGGATCGACACCGAGGTTGACCGGCGCCTCGCCGCGGTCGGCACCGCAGAGGCGCTGCGGCTCAGGGGCAAGGCGGCCGTCGCCAACGCCAAGGTCGCCTACTCGTACTTCCAGAGGCTCTGCTCCGAGCCGCGCTGGCAGGCGCTGGCTGCTCGCGGGGCCCGGCCCCAGCGGCTGCTGTGGGCGAGCACCTCCACCAAGAACCCCAACTATCCCGACACGCTCTACGTCGACGAGCTAATCGGCCGCGGCACTGTGAACACGCTCCCCGACGCCACCCTGGAGGCGTTCGAGCACCACGGCACAGTCGAGCCCAGGCTTGCGGTTTCCGTCGACGAGGCCGCCGAGATGCTCGACCGGATCGCTGCCGTGGGCGTGGACCTCGAAGCGGTCACAGATCAGCTCGAGGACGAGGGCGTCGCCGCCTTCTCGAAGAGTTTCGACGAGCTTCTCGGGGTGCTCGGTGACAAGGCCGACGAACTCCGGACGGCCTCCGACCGCCGATAGACCGCCCGCGCTACGAGGCCGAGCGGGTAGACAGCATCTCATGAGCACTTCACAAGGCGCTCAGCGAGGCCGTGACCCGAGCGGCCCGTGAGCGCAGCGAACAAGAGCGGGAGATCATTGTCAGCCCCGACCGGCCACCGGATCGGGCCCGCGAGATGACGGCGACGCTGATGTGGATGTCCGGGACTGAGCTCTCGACGAGCCGGGACTACCTGCTGCCGCAGGGGGCCAGGGCGTGCGCTGCCGTGTGACCGAGGTGACCGGCTTCATCTCGCCCTACCGCCAAGACCGGGACCGGGTGCGGAACCTGCACCCGGCCGGAGCCTTCATGGAGGTGTTCGTGGACGCGCCGCTGGACGTCTGTGAGCAGCGCAACCCCAAGGGCCTCTACGCCAAGGCCCGAGCCGGGGTCATCACCGACCTGACCGGTGTGTCCGCCCCCTATGAAGCGCCCGTCGAGGCCGAGCTGCACGTCCGCACGGCGGCCACCGACGTAGAGACTGCCTCGGCCGCGGTGGTGGCCGAAGTGCTGAAACGGGTCCGCGTCGCCGTTGCGGGCCGCTAGCCTCCGACTCACGCGGGCGGAGACAGATCGGACCGAAGCAGGTGCGCGGCCTTCTCGACGGCTCGCCGGGCCCGAGCGAGGCGCTTCTCTTCGTCCGACGGCTTGGTTTCCCCCGCCTCAATGGAATCCCTCAAGCTCTCAAGGGCCAGATCCGCGATCTCCTCGGCAATGGCCGAGAGCCGCTCTGAAATATCATGACGCTTATCAACCATGCCTGACACCATAACGACTACCTGCAGACAGCGCGCAAATGGGCGTGACCGCCTCGCGGCGAAGCATCCCGCTTCCCGCTCTTGTTCGCTGCGCTCACGGGCCGCTCGGGCCACGGCCTCGCTCAGCGCCTTGCGAAGTTCTCGTGAACTGCGGCCTGTCCGCTCGGCCTCCTAGCAGATGCGGCAGCTCACAAGAACCTTCGGGCAGGCCCGCAATCCGCGCCTGCTGGCGGCGTCGGCAGCCACCGGCGTGATCGTGGCGCTGGTCGTGGCCGCCTTCGAGACGGTGGCGCTTCACATCGTGCTCGAACGGGTGCTAGACCAGCACCTGGCCGTGCTCGCGCTGGCCCCCGTGCTCGGCATCGCAGCCTCCAAGCTGTTGCTGCGCACCGTGGGCGGCGGCACGTCGGGCTCCACTTCCGACGAGTACGTCAGGGCGTTCCATGAGCGCCAACCGAGCATTCCGATCCGGTACCTGCCCGCCAAGCTGCTGGCGGGGATCGCCACCATCGGCGGGGGTGGCGCAGTGGGCCTCGAGGGCCCGTCGCTGTACGCCGGATCCTCGATGGGACTCTTCGTACATCGACGCCTCGGACGGCTCTTCCGGCGCGACGAGGCTCGAGTGCTGCTCACAGCCGGGGCCGCGGCCGGTGTGGCCGCGGTGTTCAAGACCCCGGCCACAGGGGTGATCTTCGCCATCGAGGCCCCCTACCGCGACGACGTGACCCCCCAGGCTCTGCTCCCCTCGCTGATCGCGTCGGCCGCGAGCTACGTCACGTTCGTGTTCCTCGTGGGCAGCACTCCCGTCGTGCCGTTCCTAGGCGAGGGCCCCCTCGGTGCCGACGGCGGCGCCTCGGTGTTGGACGTGCAGATCGGAGACCTGCTGGGAGCGCTCATCCTGGGTATCGCCGCGGGGCTGGGCGGCCGCGGCTTCGCCTGGCTGGTGCGCCGAGCCAAACACGCCACCCACACGATTCCCTGGTCGAGGCGGGCCGCGGCGGCCGCGGCGGCCATGGCGGGCCTCACCCTGCTGGCCGACGCGGCCTTCGATGAGGTCCTCAGCCTCGGGCCGGGGACCCGGGCAATGGAATGGGTCGTGCAGCAGAACGCGCTCGAGCTGATCGCGCTGCTCTTCGGGATCAGGGTCGCGGCCACGCTGGCCACCGTGCTGGGCGACGGTGTCGGGGGTCTGTTCATTCCCTTGGCCACTCTCGGGGTGATCGTGGGTCAGTTCGTCGGCGTGGCTCTGGACGCGGAGTCCACGGGCCTGTACGCCACTCTTGGCCTCGCCGCGTTCCTCGGTGCCGGTTATCGAGCCCCCATCGCGGCGGTGATGTTCGTAGCCGAGTCCACCGGCGCGGCCGCATTCGTGGTGCCCGCTCTGGTGGCCGCAGCGGTGAGCCAAGTGGTGGGAGGCCCGTCCTCGGTCGCCGAGTACCAGCGATCCAAGCGCCTGGGCCATCTAGAGCAGCGCTTCACCCTTCCGCTCAGCTCCATTCTCACGACAGACGTGCTGACGGTCCCGCCCGACGCCACCGTGTCGGAGTTCGTGTATATGCATGTCCTCGGCCGGCGCGAGCGGGTGGTGCCGGTGGTCTCGGGCAGCGCCTACCTGGGCATGGCCCAGCTCTCCCAGCTGTCGTCGGTGAGCCGTGACGGTTGGGAGACCACCTCGGTCGAGTCCATGATGACGACGGACCTCCCCGCAGGATCTCCGTCGTGGACCGTGCGCGACGCGGTGGTGGCGATGGAATCGGCTGACATCGAGGTGCTGGCGGTGACCGACAGCGCCGGCAACTTCATCGGCGTCGTCACCGAGGACGACGTCGTGCGGCTCGGCGAGATCCTCGAGGAAACCGAGGGTTGAGCGCCTGCCCTGCTCGGCCTCTTGGGAACTGAGGGTCAGTCGTCGTCGGCGGAGAACTCCGCCTCCACAAGCTCGTCGTCGGCGAACTCCTCGGCCCAGGACGCGTGCTCAGGCTTCACGTAGTCGTCTGGCTCATTGAAGGACTCGATCAGCCCCTCGAGGTCGTCTACCCGTGAGCGCTTGAACTTGCGGGCTTCCTCATACCTTCGGTGTCGCCCCTTCTTCACGGCCCCAACTCCCGGTTTGACGGATTCGCAGAGCTCTCAGTGTACCGGCTCAGCGCGGCTGGACCACCACGATCAGGCCACCGGACGCCATCAGACCACCGGCCGCCACCAGGCCACCGGACGCCACCAGACCACCGGCCGCCACCAGACCACCGGCCGCCATCAGACCACCGGCCGGCGGCTGCGCTCCTCCAGGACGAGCTGGCCGTCGTCGAAGGCCAGGGCGGCCTCGCCCGCGACGAGCCGGCGCAGCGGCTCACCCACCATTTCCGAACGCCATCCCCGCGCCAGCCGGGCGTCCTCGTCGCCGCGGATCAGGGCTTCAATGTCGGCCCGGGTGGCCAACAGCGACGGCTCGATCATGCGGTCGCGGGCGAGTTGGCTCACCCAGGAGGTCACTAGGCCCACCGCGGGGCGAAGCCGGTCCGCGGCAGCCGAGCGCACGGCGCGCTTCGGGGGCGGGCGCCAGTCGGAGGCGAGTCCGTCGGCGACCGCTTTGAGGATGGGCGGTCCCAGCCTGCCGCGGGCCAAGCCCTCGCCCACACCCCTGACTGCCGCCAACTCCTCGGCCGTGCGGGGTGCAGCCTGCGCGATGGAGACGACGACCACGTCCGACAGGACGTGGCGGACCGGCTGATTGATCTTGGCAGCTCGCAGTTCGCGCCACATCGCCACCGACCGCACAACAGGCAGGTCCCGGCGCCTGAGGTGCCGAACCTCCTTGAGTTTGGACCAGGCATCCTCGGGCTTTTTACCCCGGCGTCCCCGCTCGAGCAGCAGCTCGAACTCTGCTTGGGCCCAGGCCCGCCGGCCCAGCTCATCGAGCCGGGATGCCAGCCTGTCGTGGATCTCCAGGAGGTGCTTCACATCGCCGGCCGCGTAGTCGAGTTGCGAAGGCTTCAGCGGCCGCACCAGCCAGTCGGTGAGCCGATCCGCCTTCGGCGGCTTCCACCCGATCACGCTCTCGTACAGCGACGACAGCGCGGGGGTGCCCAGGCCAAGGAAGCCGGCCGCGATCTGAGTGTCGAAAATGCGCTCCGGCACCGTTCCGCAGCAGTGATCGAGGACCTCGAGGTCCTGACCTGCGGCATGAGCGACCATCAGCCCGCCCGCCTCGAACACCTCCGCCAAGGGTTCCACATTCACGGCCAGCGGATCGATCAGCACCAGATCGCCGGGCCAGGCAACCTGGATCAGCGCGGCCTGGGGCCAGTAAGTGCGCTCCCGGTGGAACTCGGTGTCGAGGGCAAATCGAGGCTCTGAGACCAGCGCTCCCACCACGCCGCGCAGGCCCGCGCCGGAATCGACATAGCGATAGTGGGCTGCTCGGCCAGCGCCGGAGCGGGCCTTTCGATGGCGCGCCACTAGGTCCGTCAGGCGGGCGCGGGGCCCGTCTCGACTGCTCTGCCCGACTGGTGCCAGGCGTTGGTGCCCCCGGCCACGTTCACGGCATCAACGCCGCGGGACCGCAGGAACTCGACGGCGTGGGCGCTGCGGCCTCCCACGGCGCACACCACGCACACCGCGGCGCGCTCTGACGCCGCCCTGAACTCCTCGACCGCGTCGGGGACCGTCGCCAGAGGCACCAGCACCGCTCCGGGTATGCGAACCTCTTCGTACTCGTCGGGCTCTCGCACATCGAAGACGGCCGCGCCGCCAGCCCGGCGACGCTCAAGCTCGTCGACGTCGATCTCACAGATGTCAGTGACTTCCATGCGCGCTCCTCGCTCGGCCGCGACCCCCAAGCGTAGTTCGACCGGGAGATACTTAGAACATGCGCGGATAGGTGAGGTTCGGCACCACGATGCCGTCGGATTGCAGGTGTCTCGTGCCTTCGCGGCCGCCTATCCGCGTGGCCTCTTAGAGCGAGCGAACCGGAAGGTCCTCAGGACGGGCCGGGAGGTCCTCGGGAACGTCCGCGTCAGCAAACCAGCGTGTCCCGGGTACTTCGACCTCGACAGTCCGCAGCTCCCGGGCCGCTTCGCGGGGCGCCCTCACTCCCCTGGCGAACGCCTCCGACAGCCGCTGGAGACAGTCTCGCCGCCAGGCGGCGTGCATCCACTGGGGGACACCGGCACCGAGCGGGACCGCCATGTCGGCAACCGGCGCTCTCACCGCGGGATCGCGGGGGACGCGGACCAGCCGATCGAGCACGCAGCGCACTGCGGCCGCGTCGGGAACGATCACGTCGCAGGGCAGTGTCACAACCGCATCGATGCCGGCACCGTCGAGTGATTCGAGCGCGCCGAGAGCGGTGATCACGCCACCCAGCGGGCCCTGCCCGGGATGGCGATCAGGCACCGCGACCAGGCCCAGTGCGCTCAGGCGGGCACTGTCGCCGCCCACCACCAGCGTGCTCGCGACGCCCGCGGCGCGCAGTGCCTCGGCCGCACGAACCACCATCGGCGCGCCGTCTATTTCGATGAACGCCTTGTCCGTGCCCATCCTGGAGCTGGCCCCGCCCGCGAGCACGGCACCCAGGCAGCGGAGCGTCTCGGCCATGGGCTCCCCTACCCCGATCTGCTCAGTTCTCGATATCTGCGGGCGGCCAGTCGGGATCTAGCTGGACCAGGAACAACGCGGCGCGCTCGGCTTCGTCGGCCTCCCCGATCCGGCCCGCCACGCGCTGCAGTCCGCTGAGGGAGCGCAGGAACCCTCGGTTGGACGGGTGGGCCCAGCGGACGTAGCCCGAGCCGCGCCAGCCGCTGCCCCGCAACCGGTCGAGACCGCGGTGGTAGCCGGTGCGGAAGGCGGCGTAGGCCAGCGCCGGTGCGGCGTTACCGGACTCCAGGGCCTCGCCGAGCGCAGCCCAGGCCTCCAGCGAGCCCGGCCAACGCGCGCAGGCCACGCCCAGCGCGGCTGTGGCGTCGTCGCTGGTGGCTGCCGTGGCCAGCCCGGCCCGCACGTCGGAGGGCTCGAGGTCGAGGACCGTCTCGGGCGGACCGTGCGGCAGAAGGGAGACACCGGCGTCACTCATCGCAGCCGAGGCTACAACTACTCTGCGCGCCGATGATAAGTGAATGGGGCGACGCCGAGTCGTTACAGCACGTGATCGTGGGGGCGATCGTCGTGCTGGGAGTTCTTGCGGTGCTGGTGATGCGGGTCGTGCGCAAGCTGCTCCTGCGTCTGGTGCTGATCGTGCTCATCGGCGCGCTGGCCGCCAGCCTGTGGCTGCAGCGCGCCGATCTTCAGGACTGCGCGGAGACTTGCTCGTGCAAGCTCTTCGGCCAAGACGTCACCGTCCCGGCCGACGCCAATCCCAACTGTGGCTAGGCCACCCGCCAGGCCCCCCCCCCGGGGGGGGTCGCGCTTCTAGGGGACGTGCTCCAAGCGGAGCACGTTGGCGCTGCGGGATCGGTTGTCGGCCCCGGCCAGCACCGCGACGATCTCGCCGGAGCGGGCAAAGTCGCGGTCCCGGGCCATCGCCACCGCCTGGCGGACCATCTCGTCGTTGGAGCCCTTGTCCTCCACCAGTACAGGTGTGGTGCCCCAGCTCATCGTCAGCTGCTGCACGGTCCGCTCGTTGTGGGACATCCCGATTATCCGGGCCTGGGGCCGGAATCGGGCCATGGACCGCACGGTGAAGCCGGTGCCGGAGATGGCCAGGATCGTGGAGATCCCGAGCCCGTCCGCGGCCCGCCACGCCGCCATGGTCATGGCGTCGGTGATCGAGGCCGCGTCGTGGGTCGAGTCGTCGGTCATGCGCAGCTCGGCGAGGCGCTCGGCCCACAGCTCGTAGTCGAATTCCTCGTCGGCTCGCTGGGCGATGCGATCCATGGTCCGCACCACGTTGGCGGGGTCGATGCCCACTGCGGTCTCGCCCGACAGCATCAGCGCAGAGGAGCCGTCGAATACCGCGTTGGCCACATCGCTGGCCTCGGCCCGGGTGGGCGACGGGCGTGAGACCATCGAGTCGAGCATCTGGGTGGCGGTGATCACGGGGCGGCCGCCCGCGATGCACTGCTTGATGATCTGCTTCTGCAGATGGGGCAACTCCGAGATGCTGCACTCGCTGCCGAGATCGCCGCGGGCCACCATGATCGCTCCCGCGGTGTCGATGATGCCGGCCAGGTTCTGCACGGCCGCTCTGGTCTCGATCTTGGCCACGAGCATCGGACCGCGGGGATGGGGCTCGGTGCCGACACGGCGGATGTCGTGGGCGGAGCGCACGAACGAGATGGCCACCATGTCCACGCCGAGTTCGATGAAGGCATCGAGGGCGACGAAGTCCTCCGGGGTGGGCGTGGACACCCGCAGGCGGTCGGCGGGGATGTGCACCCCGGGACAGCCCGACAACAGGCCGCCGTGGACCACCTGGGCGCGCAGCCGGTCACCATCCTTGCCGACGACGTCGAGCACCACCCGGCCGTCGCCCAGGTCGAGGGTGTCTCCGACGAGCACACCGTCGAGCAGGCCGTCGTAGTCCACCTCGATGACGGCGCTGGTGGAGCGGTCCTCGCCCACCACCAGCTCCAGGGAGCGGCCCGAGTGGAACTCGACGTGCTCCTCGCCGAAGGTGGCCGCACGGACCTTGGGGCCGGGAAGGTCCACGAGGATGCCCACCCGCCGGTCCTCCTGCTCGCAGACCTTGCGGATCCGCCGGTAGCGCTCGATGGCCTCGTCGAGGGTTCCGTGGGCCAGGCCGATGCGGGCCACGTCCATTCCGGCGGCGATCATCTTGCGCAGGGTGGCCTCGCCCTCGCTGGCGGGTCCGATTGTGGCAACGATCTTCGTGCGGCGCTGCATGTATGGAAGGCTACCGCCCGTCATGACGCAGCGCGGGCGGGTGTGACCACCTCGCGGCGCAGCGCGGTGTTTCCCGCTCCTGTTCGCTGCGCTCACGGGCCGCTCGGGCCACGGCCTCGCTCAGCGCCATTCAAGAGTCCTTGTCAATCGCGGCGAATCCGCTCGGCCTCTAGGTGGCTGGTGTTAAATGGCAATTTGCCACAATTCGCAAGTCGCTGACCTGGGGGTTTGTGACCGCAATACCCCCATTTCGGGAGTTTGGCACCAGCCACCTAGGTGGCTGGTGTTAAATGGCAATTTGCCACAATTCGCAAGTCGCTGACCTGGGGGTTTGTGACCGCAAAACCTCCATTTCGGGAGTTTGGCACCAGCCACCTAGGGTGCGATCATGGCCTCCCACCCCTATCTCGACGTCGACGGGCCCATCGCCTTCGCCCACCGCGGCGGGGCCGGCTCGTTCCCGGAGAACACGTTGCGGGCCTTCCGCCATGCCGTGGACCTGGGGTTCACCCATGTGGAGACCGACGTCCACGCCACCGCCGACGGGGTCGCGGTGGCGTTCCACGACGACTCCCTGGACCGGGTAACCGACGGCCACGGCCACCTCGGCGATCTGAAGTGGAGCGAGGTTCGGCGAGCCCGGGTGGACGGAACCGACCCGATCGTGCGTCTCGACGAGCTTCTGGAGGAGTTGCCGGACACGAGGGTCAACATCGACCCCAAGAGCGACGCCGCCGTCGGGCCGCTGGTCGAGGTGCTCCAGCGGCTGGGCGCGGTGGAGAGGGTGTGCGTCTGCTCATTCTCGGACCGTCGAACCAGGCAGGTGCGCAATCAGATCGGAGATTCGCTGTGCGTCGGCGCCGGGCCCCGGGGCATCGTGCGCCTTCTGGCCGCTTCGGCCCGCGTGCCGGCGCCCGGAGCGTTCGACTTCCACGCCGCGCAGGTGCCCGTCCGGTCCAAAGGCCTGACGCTGGTGCGGCCCGCGGTGCTGGCTGCGGCTCACCGTAACGGCGTCGCGGTCCACGTCTGGACCATCGACGAGCCCGCCGAGATGCACCGCCTCCTCGACATGGGCGTGGACGGCATCATGACCGACCGGCCCGGGGCGCTGCGCCAGGTGATGATAGACCGGGGCCACTGGACGGCCTGACCCCACTGGGAGTCGCAACCGCGCCCTGAGACGCCTTGAGACGATCTTGGGAAGCCGCGCCGATGGTTCATCGCCTCGCGGTGAGACATGCTGTTGCCCGCTCTTGTTCGCTGCGCTCACGGGCCGCTCGGGCCACGGCCTCGCTCAGCGCTTCATACGGTCCCTGTTGAACTGCAGCCCATCCGCTCGGCCTCTAAGTTGTGACCGAACTGTGAATAACTCGGCTCTGTCTGGGGATTTCTCACCAATGCTCGGGATTTCGATGGGGATTTCGCGTTTTCGGGTTGACAACCCGCCGCGGACCCCGCATGATGCCCAGCGTCCGACGTGAGCAGCGACGGAGACACCGGATCGGAGCGGAGGGTCTCGGCCCGAAGCAGCGGAGCGGAGTCGATGAAGCGGTCCGCAGAGGACACCCAGCCAACCAGGCCGGCTCCCAGGGGCCGGTGGGTCAGCCGGGGACACGGAGGTTCTCCTCCGAGCAAGCGGTAGGAATCCCCGACGGGGGAGGGTGGCCGCAAGGTCGGAGAGGAGTCGCCTCGCCGGGAAGCCCGGAGACAACCGAAACACACCGCCGGGTGTGGTAGGGAGTCACCGGAACCGCCTCCGGGGGAGGGTGTCGCCGAGGCATAGGATCAAGTCCGATCCCGACGGGGAGCGGGCAAGAGCCGGAGCCTCAAGCGGTGCCGACGGGCACCACCGGGTGATTCGGACTTACGCCACGGAGCCGTCCAGGGCGGGAGTCAGGGCACAGATCTGGATACGGGGATGTGTCCCGGAGTACCGCAGACTCCGCCGGGAGGATGCGGTCGGTGGATAGGCGCAATCGGAGTCCCGAGAAGTTGAGCGGCGCAAGCCGGGAGGCTACTCGGGGCTCCGTCGCGTCCGAGCCCGACCGAAATCAGTAGAGAAACCCGTCACATATGAGCAATACCCGTGCAGATTTGAGGCGAGCTCGACATAGGGCCACTCACCGGCCGCTCGGGCCACAGCCTCGCTGAGCGCCTCGCCAGAATCCTCACGAATCACCGCCTAACCGCCCGGCCTCTTACCCGTCGTCGGCGAATGTGTATACTCGCCCGCAGTCGCGGTTGCGCACAGTGAGCACAGCGAAACGTGCGCGCCGCGGGGGAGCTCTAACAGGCACAATACGAACAACTACCACCACGAGAGGACAGTACCGATGAAGAGGATCATGGCCCTGACGGCCACCGTGAGCATCTTGGCCCTGTTCGTGCTGACAACTCAGGCGAACGCGCAGGCCGAGCCGACGGCGTCGGTCGACCCAGAGTACGTCAGCTCGGCTGGCAGTCATACGGTCACCGTGTCAGGCTCAGGTTGGGCGGCGAACCCCGGAATCGCGAAGTGCCCTGGCTGGCGCGGCGTCGCGCCTACGAACCCCGACCAGGGAGCCGTCATCGCGAACTGCACACCCGACGTGTTCGCTCCTCCCACGACTGCAACGATTAGCGGCGGGTCCTTCACACAATCTGTGACCGTCGACGTTCCAGCCGAAGGCCTCGTGCTCCTCGTGTTCACTGCAAGCCCCTCGGCCGGCGCTGCTGTCGTCATAAAGATCGGTGAGCCGATGGTCGAAGAGGAAGAGGCCCCCGCTGAGGAAGAGGCACCGGCCGAAGAAGAGGCCCCCGCTGAGGAAGAGGCCCCCGCTGAGGAAGAGGCCCCCGCTGAGGAAGAGGCCCCCGCTGAGGAAGAGGCACCGGCCGAAGAAGAGGCCCCCGCCGAGGAAGACGACATGGGCGACGGCGACATGGCCGACGACGACATGGCCGATGACATGGCCGACGATGACATGGCCGACGATGACATGGCCGACGACGACATGGCCGACGACGACATGGCCGATGACATGGCCGACGATGACATGGCCGACGATGACATGGCCGACGACGACATGGCCGACGACGACATGGCCGACGACGACATGGCCGACGACATGGGCGACGACATGGTTCCAGAAGGCGGCGCCGACACGGGCCTCGGCGGTACGGCTGGCTCCGACAGCAACAGCGTGGCCGTCCCGCTGGCCGCGACTCTCGCCGCGCTAGTCCTGCTGGCTAGTGCTGCGCTGGTTGCTCGACGCCACGCCTAACGCCAAATCAACCCGCTCGGGGCGGGTGTTCATGGCGAACGCCCAGCCCTTAGCGGCGATACTGCGGACTGCGGCAGCGGCACTGATCGCCGCTGCCGCAGTCGCGTCATGCGGCTCTGACCACCCAGTTCGTCCCGCTCATCCGAATGGTGGCCCGTCTGCACTAGCGCTGCCCGCCGTGCAACTCCACGTGACGACCGCGACTGGTATAGTGGGTGCCAGCCAGAAGCTCGCCCACGGGTGGGGATGGCTTGCGAGAGCGCTACGGACTCTCACAACCATGAAAGGACAGTCGAAGTGAAGAGAATTGTGGCATTAGCAATGATAACGAGTGTGATCGCTCTGTTTGCATTCACGGGCCAAGCTTCGGCGCAAGATGGCCCCGCGCTGCAGGCTGATCCGCCGGCCGTGGCCGGCCCGGGAACGCACACATTCACGCTCACTGGATCGGGCTGGACCTCAGGCTCGTTGATTTTCATCGTGCCGTGCACCGTTCCCGGCGAACAGCTCACGACCGCCATGTCAACGGATGCGATCGTGGCCGCTATGACGGACATGGGTTCTGACAGCTGCGTCCTCAGCCCCATCGGTGGCCCGGCGCCTGTCGGAGGTGACGGCACTTTCACCGTAGAGGTCACCCACGATGTCCCCGCGAATTTCGCGTTCGGTGCCGGCGATGCCACTGCAACTGAGTCCACTGCTGTTCCAGTGCTCTTCATCGACGACATGGCCGACGACATGGCTCCGGAAGGCGGCGTCGAAACAGGCTTCGGCGGCACGGCCGGGTCCGACGGCAACAGTGTGGCGGTCCCGTTGACCGCGGCTCTCGTCGGTGCATCCCTGCTTGCCGGGACCGCGCTGGTTGCTCGACGCAACGCCTAACACCCAATCAACCCGCTCGGGGCGGGTGTTCATGGCGAACGCCCAGCCCTTAGCGGCGATACTGCGGACTGCGGCAGCGGCACTGATCGCCGCTGCCGCAGTAGCGTCATGCGGCTCTGACCGCCCGGCCGAAGTCGTCCCGGCTGCGGCAAGCTCGACGTCAACTACCCACCGCGAGACAGCCACCACCCACCCGACTGCTGCCAGCCCGGCGCCAGCACCGGCGACGGAGCTTCTCACCACGGCTGCCTCAGTGTCTGCCCCTGTGACCAACGTCCTCGGCATCCCAGCACCGTCGTTGGTCGACTCGGTTGACGACATCGTCGACGATGCCCGGATCCAGGCACCCAATCCGGTCACTATTCGAATCCCGCGGATCGAGGTGGAAGCGCCGATCATCCCCCTCGGCCTTGAGGACGACGGATCGATAGAGGTGCCGGAGGGAACCGAAGAGACAGGCTGGTGGCTGGGCGGCCCCGAACCGGGCGAGCCGGGACCGGCTGTGATTCTCGGCCATGTCGACTCCCGTGAAGGCCCGGCCGTGTTCTTCTACCTGCGGTACTTGGAGGCCGGCGATGAGATCCACATCGACAGGGAGGACGGATCGACCATCACATACGTAGTCGAATCATCGGAACGTCATGACAAGGACGCCTTCCCCACCGACGCGGTCTACGGGCCGACGGAGCATCCGACGCTTCGGCTGGTCACCTGCGGCGGCGACTTCGATTTCGACGTGCGCACCTACGACGACAACCTCATCGTCTACGCCGCACTGGCCTGATCAGCCACTCGAACGCCCGGCGGGGAACAGACCACCGGCACGCACCGACCCGAACACGAGCTACCGAAGGGGCGTCGAGGCGGGCGTGACCACCGCTGGCAGGTCGGTGGAGCCGGTCAGTTCGGCGTCAACGGCCGCGGCACAGGCCCGACCCTCGGCTATGGCCCAAACGATGAGGCTCTGGCCCCGCCCCATGTCGCCGCACACGTACACGCCGGGCACGCTGGTGGCCCAGCGCGCGTCGCGGGCCACGTTGCCCCGACCGTCGAACTCCACCCCGAACTGCTCGATCAGCGGGCCCCGCTCGGGACCCACGAAGCCCATGGCCAGCAGCACCAGCTCAGCGGGTATCTCCTCTTCGGTGCCCGCAACCGGATCGAAGCCCATCCGGCCATCTCGCCAATGTTGCTCCACCCGCACCGTGGCCAGCGCGGCCAGGTCGCCGTCACCGTCGCCGACGAACTCGGCGGTGTTGATGGCGTAGTCGCGCTCGCCGCCCTCCTCATGGGCCGACGACACCCGGTAGATCATGGGCCACGTCGGCCACGGGTCGGAGTCTCCACGCTCGTCGGGCGGGCGGGGCATGATCTCGAACTGGCGGATCGAGGCGGCTCGCTGGCGGTGGGCGGTTCCCAAGCAGTCGGCGCCGGTATCGCCCCCGCCGATGATCACCACTCGCTTTCCCGCCGCGGAGATGGGCGAGGAGTCGAGATCGCCCTCCTGCACCCTGCTGGCACTGGCTGCGGCCGTGCTGGTCGCCTGGCGGGGCCGTCCCGACCGCGGCGCGCCCCGCTCTGCGCTGGCCCGCTTCGAGCCAGACCGTCCTGCTCTGCGCTGGCCATGGGAGCTGGTTCCCTCCCGGCCGACGTCTCTGACCGCGGTGGTGGCGGCCGCGGTCGTCACCACGCTCGCCGCGGTAAGCGTGCCGGACTGGCACGCCCTGGCCCCGGCCGCGGGGGTCGTAACGGTCCTGGCACTGCGCCACCGGCGCCTGTGGTGGCTGGCGCCCATGGCCGCCGCGCTGGCATGTCGATTCCGATGGCGTGCCGCCGCGGTCTGGGCGATGTCATGGTCATCGTCGGCCTGATCGCCGTCACCGTGCACCACGGCGGATGTGCCGGCTACCGCGCGCCTTCCCGGACCGTCCCGGAGGCATCGTCGTCAGTCACGCGGGCGCACAATCCCGGTCGATGACCCGCGGACTGACGGGCGACGACGCCTGTACTCTTAGCAGGTGAGGCGCGTCAGCCCAATCGTGCTTGCGTGCGTGGCATTAGGCGGGCTGTTATGGCTTGTGTTTGTTGCCGACAGAACGCAGGCAGAGACTCCGGGGCCAGCAGCGCCCGAGTCGGTGGCGGTCTACAGCATCACGGATCAGATGCTCGAAGTTCGCTGGTCCTCATCGGATTTCGCGGCAACCACTGGATACAAAGTGCAGTGGAAGTCCGGCGATGAGGAATATGACGCGGCACGCCAAGTGTGGGTCGATCCCAAGTGGTACACAGTTCCGTGGCTGTCCTCCGCGTCCACTACGAGGGTGCTGTATGTGATCACAGAGCTGACGAACGGCACGGAATACACTGTGCGGGTCATCGCGACGAGCGTCTCTGGAGACAGCAGCCCCTCACACGAGGCCACCGGCACGCCGCAATCGGAGCCCGGACAGGCTCGCCTATTCATCGAGAACGAGGTAGTCAAGACACTTGAGGCCTCGTTCCCTTGGCTGCGTGAGACATGGAACCACATTGCCATCCACGATCCCAGTATAGAATTCGGTGAACATTCAGACCCCAGAATTGCTGGCTTCGTGGATTTCGATTGCCACTTAGGTTACATCTGTCATCTAGCCAACATCTTCATAGACAAGAGCCGAAGAACCAACTGGGTGAGGCGCGCGCCAGCCAGCAACAACCTGTCTCGTGAGGTGGCTACAATCATACATGAGCTGGCGCACGTCTACCAGGTCGGGGACATCACAGTGGACAGACCTGGTCCTTTGGCAATAGGTCATCTATATTTTGACAAGACCGCAGAAATCTGCGATCCGGCAACTGAATTGTATGCCGATGGCCTTCAGGTAATCACAGTTGGCCCTCAGGACACAGGGTACTGGGGCTGGTGTCCTAGCATCGTTCTGAACCCGAGCGTGCAAGCCGAGGCGTTGGGTGTAGTCAGGAGCGTGATCGCTGGAGAGATGCCGCCCTGGTTCTTCGAGACATACACCGGCACCGACGGCAGACCAGATCTGGAACGATTGTGGGGCGATTTGTTTGCCCTAAGAGGTAGACCGGCGCGTAGTGTCAGTATACCAGCTTCGCAACGAGTTCGGAGGCTACTGCGACCTCCAAAAGATGGATTTCGGAACCGTGGATACGTCAGTTGCAGTCGGCATCACTAAGGTGAAGAACCCCTGGCAGGATGGCGGATGCGTGCCATTGAAGCCCCGCGGCGTGGCTGCCACTGCCGTCGGCAACAGCGAGTTGACCCTAACTTGGAAGGCACCGGCCAGCGACGGCGGAGCGGGAATCGACGGCTACAGGGTCGAGTGGAAGTCGGGATCCCAGCAGTACGACACGTCCCGGCAGGCGGAGGTCCCCCGATCAACCATGACGCACAGGATTACCGGCTTGAGCACCAGTACCGAGTACACCGTTCAGGTGTTCGCTTACAACTACTTCGGCGACGGCGCGGCGTTAGCGGTGACCGCCACGACCGGTGGACCATCGAATACAAAACCGAGTTTTCCGGCTGCTGAGACGGGGGCACGGAGTGTGGCCGAGAACATGGCTCCGAGCGAGAACATCGGCTCACCGGTCGCGGCCAGCGACACGGACAGCGATGAGCTGTCCTATTCTCTGGGCGGTCCTGATGCCCGTTTCTTCGACACTGTCTCCCGGACGGGTCAGCTGAAGACTAGGGCCGTCTTCGACCGCGAGACCAAGGCCAGCTACTCGCTGACCGTGTCGGTTCTCGACGGCCAGGATGCCTTCGGCAACGCCGATGCCGAGATCGACGACACTATCGCGGTGACCGTGACCGTCTCTGATGTGGACGAGCCGCCGATGATCGCGGGGCCGCTCTGGGTCAACTACCCGGCGGGCGGCAGCGGTGAGGCAGCTGTGTATTCAGCTGATGATCCCGAGGGAATCTCGGTTACTTGGTCTTTGGTGGGAACAGATAGCGATGACTTCGCCATCGACGCCCGCGGAGCACTCCGGTTTCGTGAACCGCCGGTCCTTCGGCTTCCATCGGATGCCGACTCGGACAACGTGTACTACGTCACAGTTCGTGCTTCCGATGGAACCCACACCGCCACACGCGATGTGGCCGTCGCCGTCTACGAAGTGGACGAGCCGCTGACAATAGCAGGCCCGACCAGCATCAACTATCCCGAGCACAGCACGAGAACCGTGAGCCCCTTCACGGCGATCGGTCCCGAGGGCGAAACCGTCAGCTGGGGAAGGAGGGGGATCGACTCCTTCGACTTCTTGCTGGATGACGACGGTGCCATCAGCTTCGACACGCCCCCCGACTACGAGCACCCTGCCGACTCTAACGGCGACAACATCTATCACTTCATGATCCTGGCCCATGCCGGGGACGCTCGGGCCGCTCTGGACGTCACAGTGACGGTCATCAACATTGACGAGGCCGGCACCGTGGCGCTGTCGTCTTCGCAGCCTTTGGCCGGCACAATGCTGATCGCCACGCTGGAGGACCCAGACGGCAACCTGACCGATGTCTCCTGGTCATGGGAGAGGTCCTCGAACACGCAGACTTGGTCAAAGGTCCCCGGCGCCGTATCGGCGCAGTACACACCGGACATCGCGGACGCAGGCCACCGCCTGCGAGCGACGGCCTCCTACCGCGACGCGCACGGGGCCGACAAGCACGCGCACGCAGTGACCACCGCAGCAGTGTCGTCGAGTACGGCAGGGTTCGTCGACGTGGACCCGGCCGGCGCCCATGCCCCCTCCATCGAGGCACTCTTCGCCGCCGACATCACCGTGGGGTGCCACACCGACCCGCTGCGCTACTGCCCCACAAAGCCAGTGACGCGGGCCCAGATGGCCACCTTCCTCACCCGAGCCTTGAATCTGACAGCCCCCAACAAGCCCGCAGGATTCACTGACAACGATTCAGCCGGCGCCCATGCCCCCTCCATCGAGGCACTCTTCGCCGCCGACATCACCGTGGGGTGCCACACCGACCCGCTGCGCTACTGCCCCACAAAGCCAGTGACGCGGGCCCAGATGGCCACCTTCCTCACCCGAGCCTTGAATCTGACAGCCCCCAACAAGCCCGCAGGATTCACTGACAACGATTCAGCCGGCGTCCATGCTCCCTCCATCGAGGCACTCTTCGCCGCCGACATCACCGTGGGGTGCCACACCGACCCGCTGCGCTACTGCTCCACAAAGCCAGTGACGCGGGCCCAGATGGCCACCTTCCTCACCCGAGCCTTGAATCTGCCTCAGCCCTAACCGAATCCTCACCTCAATGGCACCGAGTCCGGGGTGACGACGGCGGGGAGGTCGGTCGAGCCGGTCAGGTCGGTGTCCACCGCGGCCGCGCAGGCCCGACCCGAACAATGGGCCCGCGCCCTTGCGGCCGAACTGCTGTTGCCGCGCAGGGTACATGGTATGCTGGCATACATGGTTCGCACTACCATCAAGCTGCCGGAGGAACTCGATGCCCGCCTTCGCTATGAGGCGGAGCGCCGCGGGATCACGATCTCTGAGCTGAGCAGGGAAGCCATCGAGACCCACCTCAGTCCCCGGCGCCGGCTCGGCGCGGCGGCAGCTGGCCGCAGCGGCCGCGGCGACGTCTCAGCACGCATCGAGGAGATACTGGCTCGCGAGGTGCTGTCATCGCGCTGATCGTCGACGCCGGTCCCCTATACGCATACGTCGATGCTGACGACCGGCACCACGCAGCCAGCCTTGAACTCCTGAGGACCCATCCGGGCCCGCTCGTCGTCCCGATCCTGGTGGTGACCGAGGTCGCCTACCTGATCGAGACTCGGCTCGGCACCAATGCAGAGGTGCGCTTCATCGGCGACCTCGCCTCGGGCGACTTGCAGGTCGAGCCGGTTGCCGTGAGCGACTGGCTACGGATCGCCGAGCTGGTGCACAAGTACCGGGATCTGCCCCTGGGCACCGTGGACGCCTCGGTAGTAGCCACAGCCGAACGTCTCGGGATCACCACCGTCGCCACCATCGACACACGAGACTTCTCGGTGATCAAACCAAGCCACTGCTACCGGCTGAGCATTCTCCCCTGAGTCCAGCCGGGTGAACCGCAATCGGCAGCCCCGGGCGGGATCGCGGCCAGGGTTCGGCTGTCGGCGAGCATGGGAGGCCGAGACGAGCGCGGCTGCGGGGGTCATTCGGGGCGGACCGGCGCAGGTGAGGAGTGCGGCGACGTTTCGGCGGGATGGCGGACGGAACGGTCCACCAGCGGGCAGGAGCACAGCGTCATCTCAGAGGCACCGACGTGGGCGTGACCACGGCGGGGAGGTCGGTGGAGCCGGTCAGTTCGGCGTCAACGGCCGCGGCACAGGCCCGACCCTCGGCTATGGCCCAAACGATGAGGCTCTGGCCCCGCCCCATGTCGCCGCACACGTACACGCCGGGCACGCTGGTGGCCCAGCGCGCGTCGCGGGCCACGTTGCCCCGACCGTCGAACTCCACCCCGAACTGCTCGATCAGCGGGCCCCGCTCGGGACCCACGAAGCCCATGGCCAGCAGCACCAGCTCAGCGGGTATCTCCTCTTCGGTGCCCGCAACCGGATCGAAGCCCATCCGGCCATCTCGCCAATGTTGCTCCACCCGCACCGTGGCCAGCGCGGCCAGGTTTCCGTCACCGTCGCCGACGAACTCGGCGGTGTTGATGGCGTAGTCGCGCTCGCCGCCCTCTTCATGGGCCGACGACACCCGGTAGATCATGGGCCACGTCGGCCACGGGTCGGAGTCTCCACGCTCGTCGGGCGGGCGGGGCATGATCTCGAACTGGCGGATCGAGGCGGCTCGCTGGCGGTGGGCGGTTCCCAGGCAGTCGGCGCCGGTATCGCCCCCGCCGATGATCACCACTCGCTTTCCCGCCGCGGAGATGGGCGAGGAGTCGAGATCGCCCTCCTGCACCCGGTTGGCCAGCGGCAGGTACTCCATGGCCTGGTACACGCCCCGCAGCTCCCGGCCAGCAATGGGCAGGTCCCGCCAGGCCGTGGCCCCGCAGGCCAGCACCACCGCATCGAAGTCGGCCTGCAGTTCGGCGGCGGTCACGTCGGTGCCGACATCCACACCGGCGCGGAACTCCGTTCCCTCGGCCTCCATCTGGGCCAGACGGCGATCGAGATGGCGCTTCTCCATCTTGAACTCGGGGATGCCGTAGCGCAGCAGTCCACCGATGCGGTCGGCCCGCTCGAACACCACCACCCGATGGCCGGCCCTGGTCAGCTGCTGGGCCGCGGCCAGCCCGGCCGGCCCCGACCCCACCACCGCCACGCTGCGACCGCTGCGGTTCGCGGCGGGCTGGGGCACGATCCAGCCCTCGGCCCACGCCCGGTCGACTATCTCCACCTCGACCTGCTTGATCGTCACCGGCGGCTCGTGGATGCCCAGCACGCAGGCCGCCTCGCACGGCGCGGGGCACAGCCGGCCGGTGAACTCCGGGAAGTTGTTGGTGGCGTGCAGGCGCTCGATTGCCCGCCGCCAATGCCCGCGGTGCACCAGATCGTTCCAGTCGGGGATCAGGTTGCCGAGGGGGCAGCCGTTGTTGCAGAACGGGATGCCGCAGTCCATGCAGCGCGACGCCTGCTGGCGGAGCTTGCCCGGCGGGAAGTGCTCGTACACCTCGCGCCAGTCGCGCAGCCGCACCGGCACCGGCCGCCGGGTCGGCAGCTCCCTGCCATGCACCAGGAATCCCCGCGGATCAGCCATGGGCGGCGGCCCTCATGTCGAACACCCTCGGGGGATATCAGCCATGGCAAGCACTCGCCTCATGTCGAACACCCTCGGGGGATATCAGCCATGGGCGGCGGCCATCACTGCGGCCACTTCGTCGGTGCCGGTGGCCCGGGCCTGGTCGGCCGCGAGCACGACCCGCTTGTAGTCCACTGGCATCACCTTCACGAAGCTCTTCGAAGCTGAGGCCCAGTCCGACAGCAGCCGGGCCGCCACCTCGCTGCCGGTCTCGTGACGGTGGCGCTCCACCCGGTGCCTCAGCCACACGAAGTCCTCGGCGTCGAGGGGCTCCAGCTCCACCATCTCACCGTTGACCCGGATCGGCAGCTTGCCGCGCGGGTCGTAGACGAAGGCGATCCCGCCCGACATTCCTGCCGCGAAGTTGCGGCCCACCGGGCCTAGCACCACCGTGCGCCCTCCCGTCATGTACTCGCACCCGTGGTCGCCGACCCCCTCGACGACGGCGACGGCCCCCGAGTTGCGCACGCAGAACCGCTCCCCCACCAGGCCCCGCAGGTACATCTCGCCCGAGGTTGCGCCGTACCCGATGACGTTGCCCGCGATCACGTTGCGCTCCGCCGCGAAGTTGGCGTCGGCGGGCGGGCGGATGACGATGCGCCCGCCCGACAGGCCCTTGCCGACGTAGTCGTTGGCATCGCCTTCGAGGCGCAGGGTGATGCCCCGGGGAACGAACGCGCCGAAGGAGGTGCCCGCCGAGCCGGTGAAGTTCACCACGATCGTGTCGTCGGGCAGGCCCGCGGCGCCGTAGCGCTGGGTCACCTCGCTGCCCAGCAGCGTGCCCACGGTGCGGTTGGTGTTGCGGATCGGAATGTCGATCGTCACCGGGCGGCCGTCCTCCAGGGCGCCCTCGGCGAGCTGGATCAGCATCTGGTCGAGGGCCCGGTCCAGGCCGTGGTCCTGCTCCGCCCGCTGGTGGCGCACCGCGCCGGGCGCCACCGGCGGCAGGTGCAGGATGGGAGTCAGGTCCAGCCCCGACGCCTTCCAGTGTCCGACCGCGTCGGCCACGTCGAGCATCTCCACCTGCCCGACGGCCTCCTCGAGGCTGCGGAAGCCCAGCTCCGCCAGCAGCGTACGCACCTCTTCGGCGATGAACTCGAAGAAGTTGATCACGAACTCGGGTCGTCCCGAGAACTTCTTGCGCAGCTCGGGATTCTGGGTGGCCACCCCCACCGGGCAGGTGTCGAGGTGGCACACCCGCATCATCACGCAGCCCATCACCACCAGCGGCGCGGTGGCGAAACCGAACTCCTCGGCTCCCAGCAGCGCGGCTATCACCACGTCGCGGCCGGTCTTGAGCTGGCCGTCGACCTGCACCACGATGCGGTCGCGCAGATCGTTGAGCAGCAGCGTCTGCTGGGTCTCGGCCAGCCCCAGCTCCCAGGGCGCGCCGGCGTGCTTGATCGAGGTGAGCGGCGACGCCCCGGTGCCCCCGTCGTGGCCGGAGATCAGCACCACATCGGCATGGGCCTTCGACACCCCGGCGGCCACGGTGCCCACACCGACCTCGGCCACCAGCTTCACGTGGATGCGGGCCGCGGGGTTGGCGTTCTTGAGGTCGTGGATGAGCTGGGCCAGGTCCTCGATGGAGTAGATGTCGTGATGCGGCGGCGGTGAGATGAGCCCCACACCGGGGGTGGAGTGGCGGGTCTTGGCGATCCACGGGTACACCTTGTGGCCCGGCAGCTGGCCCCCCTCGCCGGGCTTGGCCCCCTGGGCCATCTTGATCTGGATGTCGTCCGCGTTGACCAGGTACTCACTGGTCACCCCGAAGCGGCCCGATGCGGCCTGCTTCACTGCGCTGCGCCTCAGGTCGCCGTTGGGGTCGGGAATGTAGCGGTCGGCGTCCTCGCCGCCCTCGCCGGTGTTGGACTTGCCCCCGATGCGGTTCATGGCGATGGCCAGGGTCTCGTGGGCCTCCTTGGAGATCGATCCGTAGCTCATGGCGCCGGTGGCGAAGCGCTTGACGATCTCGGACACCGGCTCGACCTCGTCTAGGGGCACTGAGGGCCGCGTCCCGGTTCGCAGCCGGAACAGGCCCCGCAGCGTGCCCAGTCGCCGGGACTGGTCGTCCACGCGGCGGGTGTACTCCTCGAAGATGTCGAATCGCCGCTCGCGGGTGGCGTGCTGCAGCTTGAACACGGTCTCGGGGTTGAACAGGTGATACTCGCCCTCGCGCCGCCACTGGTACTCGCCGCCGGCCTGGATGGTGCGGTGGGCCCGCCGGTTCGGGTTCGCCGGGAACGCCCGCCCATGCCGCACCGCCACCGCGGCCGCGATCTCGGTGAGGCCGATGCCGCCCAGGCGGCTGGAGGTGCCGGTGAAGTACTCGTCCACCAGATCGGCGCCCAGCCCGATGGCCTCGAAGATCTGGGCGCCGGTGTAGGAGGCCACGGTGGAGATGCCCATCTTGGACATCACCTTGAGGATGCCCGCGCACGAGGCCTTCACGAAGTTGCGGTGCGCGGCCTCGACCCCCATCGACGGGTCCAGCCCGTGCAGCCCCTCGGTGACCATGTCGGCGATGGTCTCGAAGGCGAGGTAGGGGTTCACCGCGTTGGCCCCGTAACCGAGGTGCAGGCACAGATGGTGCACCTCGCGGGCATCGCCGGACTCCGACACCAGGCCCACCCGGGTGCGGGTGCGCTCGGCCACCAGGTGCTGATGGACCGCGGAGGTGGCCAGCAGGGACGGGATCGGGGCCAGGCGCTCGTCGCTGCCGCGGTCCGACACGATCAGGATGCTGGCGCCGGCGTCGATGGCCGCCGACGCGGCGTCGCGCAGCTCCTGCAGCGCCTGTCGCAGCCCGGCGCCGCCCTCGGACACGGGATACAGGGCGGGGAGCACATCGGCATGGAAGTCGCCCAGACCTCCGGCGCCGTCGATGGCCGCCAGCCGGGCCAGTTCGGGGTCGGTGATCACCGGCCGGTCGAGGTGCACGGTGCGACACGACGACGGCTGGGGGTCGAACAGGTTGCCCTCGGGGCCGACCCCGGCGTACAGGGAGGTGACCAGCTCCTCGCGTATGGCATCGAGGGGAGGGTTGGTCACCTGTGCGAAGAGCTGCTTGAAGAAGTCATAGATGGGCCGGTTGCGCTCCGACAGCACGGCCGGCGGGGTGTCGGTGCCCATGGAGCCCAAGGCCTCCTTGCCGTCGATGGCCATGGGCGCCAGCAGCAGCCGATGCTCCTCGTGGGTGTGGCCAAACACCTGCTGGCGCTGGATCAGCGACCCCTCGTCGCGGCGCGGCGCCTCGCGCCGGGGCAGGTCTTCGAGGTGAACCAGGTTCTGGTCCAGCCAGCGGCGGTAGGGACGGGACGCGGCCAGCTGGTCCTTGATCTCGTCGTCGCGCACGATGCGGCCCTCGGCGGTGTCGATCAGGAACATGCGTCCGGGCTGCAGGCGCCCCTTCTCCACCACCGAGCCCTGCGGGACGTCGATGACGCCCGTCTCCGAGGCCATCACCACCAGCCCGTCGTTGGTCACCAGGTAGCGGGAAGGGCGAAGGCCGTTGCGGTCGAGCACCGCGCCGATGACGGTGCCGTCGGTGAAGGCGATCGAGGCGGGGCCGTCCCAGGGCTCCATGCGGGCGGCGTGGTACTGGTAGAAGGCCTGGCGTTCGGCGCTCATCTCGGCGTGGTGCTCCCACGGCTCGGGGATCATCATCAGCACGGATTCGGCCAGCGAGTACCCGCTGAGGGTCAGCAGTTCGAGCACCTCGTCGAAGCCGGCGGTGTCGCTGGCGTCGGGCGTGCAGATCGGGAAGGCTCGCTCCAGGCCCTCAAGGTGCGGCGACGACAGCAGCGCCTCGCGGGCCCGCATCCAGTTGCGGTTGCCGGCGATGGTGTTGATCTCGCCGTTGTGGGCGATCATCCGGTAGGGGTGGGCCAGAGGCCACGACGGGAACGTGTTGGTGGAGAATCGGGAGTGGACCAGCGCCAGCGCGCTCTCGACCCGCTCGTCACGCAGGTCCGCGTAGAACGAGGTGAGCTGGCGGGAGATCAGCATCCCTTTGTAGACGAGGGTCCGGGCGCTGAGGCTGGGAAAGTACACGCCGGTGTGGGGCGGAGCGGCCGCGCCCATGGCCGAGTCGACGTCGGTGGCCGCGCGGTACCCGACGCCACCGGGCCCGATCTCGTGCTCAATGCGCTTGCGCACGATGTAGACCCGCCGGTCCAGGTCGATGCCGTCCAGGCCGCCGCCGGCCATGAACACCTGGCGGAAGCTGGGCATGGCGTCGAGCGAGCCCCGGCCCAGCATCGACGTGTCCACGGGAACGTCCCGCCACCCGATCAGGTGCAGGCCTTCGGACTCCACGATGGCCTTCACATGGGCCGCGGCCTGCTCGGCCTCGGCGTGGTCCGCAGGCAGGAAGCCGATTCCGGTGGCGTACTGGCCCGCAGTGGGCAGTTCATAGTCGACCACGTCGCGCAAGAAGCGGTCCGGCACCTGGATCAGGATGCCGGCGCCGTCGCCGGTGAGGGGGTCGGCGCCCAGCGCGCCCCGGTGCTCCAGGTTGCACAGGGCCCGCACGCCGAGGGACACCACATTGTGGGCGGCCTTCCCGCCGATGTCGCACACGAAGCTGACGCCACAGGCGTCGTGCTCGTGCTGCGGGTCGTAGAGACCCTGGCGCTGGGCGGGGTCGGCAGCCATCGGTCTCCTCGCAGGAGGCTGGATCGTTGGGTTCGGCGTCTCTCAGGCGGAATGGTTGTGCCCGAACCGCGGCCAGCACGGCGGCGGGATGGACGTCATTGGCCGATCACCGCTCGAGACGCGTCACAACAACCTACCGAACGATCCCCTCGTTCCGTCAAGTCGAATGCCTGCCCCGATCGCGTTCGAGGCGTCAGCGGCGGACTACCCGGGTTAGAGCCTTGGCCCGGTGGACGTGGGGCACGACCGCCAGCAGGATCGGCAGGATCTCCAGGCGGCCGATGATCATCAGCAGGGCCAGTGCCAGCCGGGCCGGCTGGCTGAACGCGGCCGCGTAGCTGGCGGTCGGGCCGGCCTCGCCCAGCGCCGGGCCCATGTTGCCCAGTGCCGACACCACCGCGCCAAGGGAGGTCTCCAACTCTGCACCCAGCGCGGTGACCACCAGCAGGCCACCGATGACCAGCAGGAAGTGCAGCAGGAAGAACCCGGCCACCCGCGACACCACACCCTCGCCGATCACATCGCGGCCCAAGCGCACCGGTATCACTGCCCGAGGCGCCTGGGCCTGGCGCACGGAGCGAACCATCACCAGGCCCAGCACCTGCATCCGCATGACCTTGATGCCCCCAGCGGTGGAGCCGGTGCAGCCGCCCACCACCATCAGGAACAGCAGGATCAGCTGCGCTCCGGCCGCCCAGACGACGTAGTCCCCGGCCGAGCCTGCTCCGGTGGCGTTGCCGAAGCCGGTACTGGTGCCCAGCGACACCACATTGAACACGCCGGCCCGGATCGACGACCTCAGCGACAGGCCGCCCTTGATCCACAGCAGGGCAACGACGGCCGCCGAGAACAGTCCCAGCAGAAACAGATACGACCGGAACTCGCTGTTGCGATGGTACGGCAGGGTGCGGGTGGCCACCGCCCTCCAGTGCAGCGAGAAGCTGGTGCCGCCCAGGATCATGAACACGATCACCACCGTCTCCACCGCCACGCTGCCGTAGTGGCCGATCGAGTCCGGGTGCACCGAGAATCCTCCGGTGGACGCAACCGTGAACGCGTGGGCCAGCGCGTCGTAGACCGAGGAGAAGCCGTCCGCCGCGAACAGCGCCACCGCCGCGAGGGCGGTGAAGCCGGCGTACACGATCCACAGCCGCCGGGCCGTCTCGCTCACCCTCGGGGTGAGGCGGTCCGATGACGTTCCCGGTGCCTCGGCCGTGATCAGCTCCAGGCCGCCCACGCCCAGGAACGGCAGCACCGCCACCGCCAGCACGACCACGCCCATACCGCCGTACCACTGGGTGAGCTGTCGGTACATCATCAGGCCCCGCCCCGCGTTGTCGAAGTCGGCCATCACCGTGGAGCCGGTGCAGGAGAACCCCGAAGCGGACTCGAACACGCTGTTGACGATCTGCTCGACGAGGCCGGCGCCGGAGACGGCGAAGGTGCCGGCCAGGACGAAGGGCACTGCCCCCGCCAGGGTGGTGAGGATCCAGGTCCAGCCGACAGTGGCGAAGATCTGGCGCTTGCGGATGGTCCCGGGTCGGGTGAGGTACCACAGCAGCCCCCCGGCGGTGCCGGCCAGCAGTGTCGACAATGCCAATGCACCAGTGTCGCGACCCGTGGTCAGCGCCTCCAGCAGTGTGCAGGCCAGCAACCCGAGCGACACCGCAGCCAGCGAGATACCAGTGACGTGCAGAGTGGTGGAGGCGAACCTGCGCCTGTGCGGGCCTTGCCCGAGCCCCACTGCGGAGGGGGTCGGGAACCTATACATCGTCGGATCTGGACTCGGCTACGGCCTCTAGTCGGTGCGCCGACCACCGGACGGTGAGACGGCCGTGCCGCACCGCCGCCCGGTAGATGCTCAAGAACAGGCTCGCTCCTGTCAGTAGGATTGGGAAGATCTCCAGCCGGCCGATCACCATCAGCAGGGCCAGCACCAGCCTCGCCGGCTGGCTGAACGCGGCCGCGTAGTTGGAGGTCGGACCGGCCTCGCCCAGCGCCGGTCCCATGTTCCCCAGCGCCGAGACGACCGCTCCCAGCGAGGTCTCCAGTTCTCCGCCGAGCGAGGTGAGGGCCAGCAGTCCGGCCATCACCAGCAGGAAGTGCAGCAGGAAGAACCCGGTCGCCCGCGACACCACGGTCTCGCGGACGTTGTCGGGGCCGAGCCGGATCGGGATGATGGCCCGGGGAGTTTGGGTGTGCTGGACCGACCGGAGCATCATCAGTCCCAGCACCCTCATCCGCATCACCTTGATGCCGCCCGACGTCGAGCCCGTGCAGCCGCCCACCACCATCAACAGCAGCAGGACCAGCTGCGCTCCGGCAACCCAGGTGACGTAGTCGCCGGGCGAGCCTGCTCCCGTCGCATTGGACAACCCGGTGCTGGTACCCAACGACGCCACGGTGAACACCGCGGCCCGGATCGACGAGCCCAGGGGTAGGCCGTTCTCCAGCCACAGGAGGAGCACGATGACGGCCGAGGCCGAACCCAGCATGGTCAGGTACGTCCGGAACTCGCTGTTGCGGTGGTAGGGCAGGGTGCGGGTGGCAACCAAGCGCCAGTGCAGCGAGAAGCTGGTGCCGCCCAGGATCATGAACACGATGGTCACCGTCTCCACCGCCACGCTGTCGTAGTGCCCGATCGAGTCCGCGTGCACAGAGAAGCCTCCGGTGGCCGCGACCGTGAATGCGTGGGCCACCGCGTCGTAGAGGGAGGAGAAACCGTCGGCCGCGTAGAACGCCAGCGCCGCGCAGGCCGTGAAGCCGATGTAGACCATCCACAGCCTCCGGGCCGTCTCGCTCACCCTCGGAGCAAGACGGTCCGAGGACGTGCCCGGCAACTCGGCCGTGATGAGCTCCAGGCCGCCGACACCGAGGAACGGCAGCACCGCCACCGCCAGGACCACCACGCCCATACCCCCGTACCAATGGGTGAGCTGGCGGTACATCATCAGGCCGCGGCCCGGAGACTCGAAGTCGGACAGGACAGTGGAGCCGCTGGCCGAGAAGCCCGATGCCGACTCAAACAGACTGTTGACGACCTGCTCGGCGAGACCCACGCCGGGCCCGGCAAAGGTGCCGGCCAGTACAAAGGGAAGGGCTCCCGCACCGGTTGTCAGGATCCACGTCCAGGCAACGGTTGCGAAGATCTGGCGCATGCGGATTACGCCGGGAAAGCTGAGGTACCACAACAGTCCTCCTGCCGTGCCGACCAGCAGCGCCGACAGCCCCAGCGCCATCGTGTCCCGCCTGCTGGTGACCGCCTCCAGCAGCGTGCAGGCCAGCATCCCGAGCGACACTGCAGCCAGGGCGATGCCGAGGATGTGCAGCGTCGTGGAGGCAAACCGGTCCCTCAGCAGGCTCGGACCGACCGGCGCGGCCCCAACAGCCGGATCGCTAGCCATCGTCGGATCTGGATTCGGCCACGGTCTCGCGCCAGCGGGACGCCAGCCGGACAGAGAAGCGAACCTTCCGCTCCGCTGTCTTGTACCAGTTCAAGACCAGACCAACACCCGCCAGCATCGGGGATATCGACATCCGGCCACCCACCATCAGCGGCACCAGCGCCAGCCGCTCCGCCCGGTCCACGCCCTCGAGCAGGCCGAAGGCACCAATCTCCCCCACCGCAGGGCCGAACGTGGTAACCGCGCTCACCGACCCCCACACGCTGCCCAGCAACGAAACACCCGAGACGCCCAGCAGCATGGCCCCGACCCCCACCAGCACTACGTAGGCGACCTGGTGGCCGCCCAGCCGATCCAGGGTGCGCTGGGAGAGAGTCTCGTGGTCGCGCCGCACCAGGACAACCGCATAAGGGTCGAGCTGGCGGCGCAACTCTCCTCCGGCGGAGCCCATGAGCAGCTGGGCCCGCATTACCCGCATGCCGCCTCCTGCCGAGCCCATCATGGAACCGATGCCGGCCCCGACGAGCATCACCACCGTGGTCGCCGTACCCCACCCGGTCCAGTCGGCGACCGCGAACCCTGTCGTGCTCATCGCCGACACCGCCATGAACCCGGCTTCGCCGAGGCCGACGCCTCGGTGCACGGCCATTGCCGCCGTTGCCACCGCCAGCAGCAGCACAAAGGTCCTGAGCTCCCGGGACCGCCACAGGGGCCGGAGCCTGCCCCGGACAACCCACCAGACCACGAAGATTCCCCCACCGGCCAGAAACATCCCGACTCCGGCGACCGCTTGGGTGGCACCGCCGTAGCCGGCCAGCGAGTCGGCCCGACCGGTGAAGCCCCCGGTGGAGACGGTCCCCAGACCCACGACCACCGCCTCGGTGACTCCCAGCCCGGTCAGCAGGTAGGCGACCACGCAGGCCGCGGTGAAGCCCGAATAGAGGATGAGCACCCGGCGCTTGCCCACTTCGGCGCTGGGGACGAGGTCCAGCCCCCTGCGCCCACTGCTGTAGCCGATCAGGGCCGTAGTCCGCAGCACGGCCGGGAGGGTCACGACTCCGATCAACACCGCCATCAGACCCCCCACCCAGCTGGTGGCCGCCCTGAAGAGCAGAACTGTTCGCGACACCTCGGCGGCGTCCAGGAGGGTGAGCGAGGTGGTGGTGAATCCGGCTGCGGACTCGACTAGGGCGTCGTCGAGCCCCCTCAGAGCGCCGGTGCCCGCATAGAGGGCCGTGCCGAAGAGCACCAGCACCGTCCAGAGGAGGCCGATGCCGGCGAACACCCGTCCCGCTCCGGGCCGGTTCGGTGGCGCGACCCGCCGCCTCGCCACGGCCGCGAGAACCGCGCAGACCGCCCCCACGCATGCGAAGGCGGCTGCGTCGACGTTGTCATCACCAATGCCGGCCAGGCCGCACAGCGTGGTGGCCACGCCGAGGACGAGGCCCGCGTCGATGATCGAAGCGAACGCCCAGGACACGATCCGGACCGGTGCCTGCTCGGTCGCGCCGGCAAGCAGCGGACGAGTGAAGCCGATTCTGCCCAGACGTCGCAAGCCGACAGCCCGTCGACCTCCCGGACGGCCCAGGCGTCGCACGTCAACCCTCCAGACGGCCCAGGCGTCGCACGTCAACCCTCCAGACGGCCTAGGCGTCGCACGTCAACAGCCGATGGCCTAGGCGTCGCACGTCAACAGCCGATGGCCTAGGCGTCGCACGTCAACAGCCGATGGCCTAGGCGTCGCACGTCAACAGCCGATGGCCTAGGCGTCGCACGTCAACAGCCGATGGCCTAGGCGTCGCACGTCAACAGCCGATGGACCTCCCGCACCGAGTCCGGAGTGGCGAAGGCGACCACATGGTCGCGTCCCCGCAGCCGGCTCCGGCCGCGAGCGATCTGGGGCTTGCCGTCGCGCACTATGGCCCCGATGAGCACACCCTTGGGCAGCTTGAGATCCTTCACCAGAGAGTTGTCGGCGAGGCTGCCCGCCTCCACTTCGAGCTCCAGCACCTCGGCGTCGGACTCCAGGAAGGTCGCCACCGCGGCCACATCGCCGCGCACGAAGCGCATCACGCCGTCGGCGGTGGCGGTGCGGGGCGACAGGGCCACATCGACACCCGCGGAGTCCAGCAGCGACAGCAGGGCCAGCTTGTGCACCACCGCGATCGTCTCCGACGCGCCCACGGACTTGGCGTAGAGGCAGGCCAGGATGTTCGACTCGTCCTCTCCGGTCAACGCGGCCACCGCGTCGAACCGACCGAGGTTGGTCTCCTCGAGGAGGTCGGCGTCGGTTATGTCGCCCTCGAAGATCTGCACATCGGCGAGATCCTCGGCCAACTCCAGGGCCCGCTCGGAGTCGCGCTCGACGATCACCACCTCAACTCCCCTCGACACCAGGCGGGCCGCGAGGATCTCGGCGGTGCGGCCACCGCCGAGTAGCAGTACGTGGCGGACCGAGCCGATGCCCAGACCTAGGAGCCGGGCCACCCGCCGGCGGGCTCGCCGCTTGCAGACCACCCGCACCAGGTCGTCCTCCATCAGCATGTAGTCGGTGCGGGGGATGTAGGTCTGCTCTCCCCGGGAGATCGACCCGACCATGAACTCCCAGTCGGGTTCGTATTCGGCCGCGATCTCCGATAGACGCCGCCCCACGATGGGAGCGTCGGCCTCGAGGCGGGCACCGATCACGATGGCCTCGCCCTGAGCCATGACCGCTATCTCCGATGCCCCCGGGTAGTCGAGCAGGTTGAGGATCCGCTCCGCTGTCTGGTGGTCGGGATCTATGACGAGGTCGGCTTGAAACGTCTGGCGAAACTCGGCCGAGGCCCTGCTGCGCAGCTCCTCGGCCTCGATGCGCACGATGGTGTTGTCCACGCCCCGCTGTTTGGCGATGAGAGACGTCACCAGGTTCACCTCGTCGTTGCTGGTGACGGCAACCACCAGCTCGCAGCTGTCGAGCCCGGCATCGGAGAGCACGCTGGGATGGGTGCCGCTGCCCTCCACCGTGAGCACATCGAGCTCGGCCCCGAGTTGACGGAGTCGGTTGGCGTCGATGTCGACCACCGAAACGTTGTGCCGCTCGTGGCTGAGGCGGGCCGCTACGTAGGATCCGACCTCGCCTGCCCCCACAACGATGACATGCACGATTATGTTCTATCGCCTCGTGTTCCAACAGGGTGCGATCAGGTATGTTCTATCGCCTCGTGTTCCAACAGGGTGCGATCAGGCCAGCAGCCCGCGGTCTGGGATCAACAGCTCCCGGTCGGTGACGACGGCGTCGAGCGGCACATCCCAAGGCTCGCAGGGGACCTCGTCGACGCGCTGGAACCAGTGGGCGACGCCGATGACGGCAGGCCTGGAGGCCTCGGCGCCGGGGGGCAGCGACCCCAGGGCCCGGTCGTAGAACCCTCCTCCCTGGCCCAGGCGATGGCAGCGCTGGTCGAAGGCGACCACCGGCACCAGCACCACGTCGTGGTCCCCCAGCGCCACCACCTCGCCGTCGACCGGCTCAAGGATCCCGAACGACCCGGGCTCGAACGTCTGGCCCTGGCTGCACGCCACGAACTCCAGCTCGGCGCCGACCACGCGGGGCAGGGTGAAGACGTCGCCGCGCTCGCCGTCGAGCAGCGCGTCTAGCGGGATCTCCCCCCTCACCGCCCGGTAGGCGGCCACCCGGTGCGCTTCGGCGACCGGTGGCATCGACGCCAGTCGCCGGGCCGCTTCCACCCCGGCCGCCGCGACCTCCGCAGGGTCGAGTCCGGCCCGGCGAGTCCGGATGTCGGCTCGGAGCCGGGCCTTGGCGTCCGACGCCGATGTCACCGTCTTAGAGCGAGCGCAACTGGGCGGTCATGCCTCGCTCTGCGGCGTCGCATTCCCGCTCCTGTTCGCTGCGCTCACGGGCCGCTCGGGCCACGGCCTCGCTAGACGCATCGCTGATTCCGCACATGGATTGCCACCTATTCACTCGGCCTCTAAGAGTAGGCTCGACCGTCGTTGGTGCCTCCAGCGGAGGGAGCAGACTCTTGCAAGCCATCCCCTATGTCGCGTTGGTGTCGGCCCTAGCGGCCCTCGTGCTCGCGGCCTTCTACTACAAGGATGTGTCGGCCGCCCCGCCCGGCAACGACCGCATGGTGTCGCTGATGAGGCAGATCCAGGGCGGGGCCCGCGCCTTCCTGCGCCAGGAGTACACCTGGGTCGCGGGCTTCGTGGTGGTGATGGCGGTCCTGATTCCGGTCATCACCGGTGTGACCCTGTCGTTCTTGAGCTATCTGCTGGGAGCAGCCCTGTCCGCCGGCGCCGGCTACGCGGGCATGACCGTGGCCACGATGGCCAACGCCCGCACCACGAACGCAGCCATCGACGGGCCGGCCAAGGCGCTGCCGCTCGCCTTCCGGGGAGGCGCGGTGATGGGCTTCTGCGTGGCCGGCCTGGCGCTGCTGGGCCTGACGCTGTGCTACCTGGTGTTCGTTGTGTGGCTGAAGTCCGACGACGCCTTCGAGATCTTCACCGCCTTCGGCCTCGGCGCCAGCTCCATCGCCCTGTTCGCGCGTGTGGGCGGGGGCATCTACACCAAGGCCGCCGACGTGGGCGGAGACCTGGTCGGCAAGGTGGAGGCCGGCATCCCCGAGGACGATCCCCGCAACCCGGCCTCCATCGCCGACGCCGTGGGCGACAACGTGGGCGATGTGGCCGGCATGGGCGCCGACCTGTTCGAGAGCTACTCGGGCTCGATCATCGCCCCGGTGGCCCTCACCGCCTTCACGTTCGGCCTCGCCGCGGACGGAGCGGGCGAGGAGGGAGTCGTCCAGCTCCTGATGTTCCCCATGGCCATCGCCTTCGTCGGCATGTTCGCGGCCATCATCGGCTCGTTCGCGGTGCGCGGCGGCGCCAGCACCGACGTGAAGTCCCTCTCCAAGCAGCTCCACATGGGCACCAACCTGGCTATGGGCATCACCGTGATCGGAACGCTGATCATGGGACGGATCTTCTTCGGCGACGAGGCGCTGTTCGGGGAGTGGTACGGCCTGCCGCTGTCGGTGATCGGCGGGCTGGCGGCCGGATGGGGCATCGGCAAGGTGGCCGAGATCTGGACCAGCGACCACTACCCGCCGGTGCGTCGCATCGCGGCCCAGGCCGAGACCGGCCCGGCCACCACGGTGCTGTCGGGCGTATCGGCCGGGATGACGTCGGTGGCGGCCTCGGTGGCGCTGATCGGCGCGGGCGTGCTGGTCGCCTACTGGGGCGGCCAGCAGACCCTGGGCGACCTCCAGTTCGGCGGGGTCTACGGCATCGCGGTGGCCGCGGTGGGGATGCTGGCCACCACCGGCATGGTGGTGTCGGTGGACGCCTACGGGCCGATAGCCGACAACGCCGGGGGCATCGCCGAGATGGCCGATCTCGACCCGGGCGTGCGGGAGGTCACCGACGCCCTCGACTCGCTCGGCAACACCACCGCGGCGGTGGCCAAGGGCTTCGCCGTTGGATCGGCCGCTCTCACGGCCCTGGCCCTTTTCAAGTCGTTCGAGGTGGCGCTGTCCCGCGCCGCGGCGGACGCGGGGCAGCGCTTCGCCCTGAGCCTCGACATCGGTGCCGTCGACGTGTTCATCGGCCTGTTCCTCGGGGCGATGGTCCCGTTCCTGTTCGCGGCGCTCACCATCGACGCGGTGGGCCGGGCCGCCAACAAGATGATCGAGGAGGTGCGCCGGCAGTTCCGCGAGATCCCCGGGTTGCGCGAGGGCGTCGAGGGCGTGTCCCCCGACTCCGCTACGTGTGTGGCCATCTCCACCCAGGCGTCGCTGCGGGAGATGCTGGCGCCGGGCGCGCTGGCGGTGGTGGTGCCGCTGGTGATCGGGTTCATCGATGTGGACACCCTGGGCGGCTTCCTGGCCGGGGCGCTGGTGAGCGGCTTCGCTCTGGCCATCTTCATGGCCAACGCCGGCGGGGCCTGGGACAACGCCAAGAAGTACATCGAGGCCGGTGCCCACGGCGGCAAGGGCTCCGACCCCCACAAGGCCGCGGTGGTGGGCGACACGGTTGGCGACCCGTTCAAGGACACTGCGGGGCCGTCGATGAACATCCTTATCAAGGTGATGACGATCGTGTCGCTGGTGTTCGCCTCTGCCTTCGTCTAGCCGCGACAGGATCTCGGCCGCGTTGTGGGCCCTGTAGACACACAATCCGCCCCAAGATCTTGGCATCCAGCCATGTCCTGGATCTCGGCCGAGTTCTGGGCCCCGTAGGCACACAATCCGCCCCAAGATCTTGGCGTACGCTCAGCCGCGATCAGCCACGTTGACGACGGTGCGGACGCCCTCGGCCGAGCGCAGCCGGTCGAACCCCTCGTTCACTCCCTCCAGCGCCACCCGGTGGGTGATCATGGACTCCAGATCCAGTTCGCCCCGCTGCCACAGCCCCACCAGCCGCGGGATGTCGCGGCCGGGCCAGCAGTCGCCCAGCAGGCTGCCCACCAGCCGCTTCTGCTGGAGCATGAACAACGTCACCGAGCCGATGTCGACGGTGTGCTCGGGCGGCGGCGCGCCCACTACCACGGTGGTGCCCCCGGAGCCGGTCACTTCCAGGGCCAGGCGCACCAGGCTGGGCACTCCCGCGGTCTCGAACGCGTAGTCGGCTCCCCGGCCGCCGGTTGCGTCCGCCACCGCCTGGCGCAGCTCGGCGGCGTCGCCCGCCACCAGATCGGTGGCCCCGAGCCGTGCGGCCGATTCCCGGCGGGACGCCACCGGGTCGGACGCGATGATGCGCGACGCACCGGCGATGCGGGCTCCCTGCACGGCCGAGATCCCCACCCCGCCCAGCCCGGTAACCACGACGGTGGCCCCGCGCTCCACGTCGGCGGTGTTGAGCACCGCGCCCACTCCGGTCTGCACGGCGCAGCCGATCAGGCAGGCAACGTCGAGGGGAACGTCGTCGTCTAGGCGGACCACGCCTGAAGCTGGGACCACTGTGCGCGACGCGAACGCGCCCACCCCCAGGCCGCGATGCACGAGCTGGCCGGCCCGCGAGAACGGTGACGTGCTGTCGGGCCGGGTGCCGGCCACGAAGCTCATGGCCTGCGCGCAACGGCCGGCCTGCTGGCGGGCGCAGCCGTCGCAGTGCCCGCACGGGGCCAGAGGCGTGATCATCACCTTGTCGCCCTCGGACACGTGGGTGACCCCGGCACCCACCGCGGCCACCACTCCGGCCGCCTCGTGGCCGAGCACCGCCGGAAACATGTATCCGCCGTCGATGATGGTCAGATCGCTGTGGCAGATGCCGCTGTGGCTCACCGCCACGCACACCTCGCCCGGCCTGGGGTCGGCCAGCTCCAGGTCGGCCACCACCTCCAGTGCGGACCTCGGATCGGTCAGCAGGGCAGCTCTCACGGCGGCAACGCTACTTGTTGGGCCCGCTCTTGTTCGCTGCGCTCACGGGCCGCTCGGGCCCTGGGCCTAGACCGGACCGCCGCGGGTGGTGGGGCCCACTCTGGCCATCACCAGCGACATCACTCGGTGCGCGGCGTCGACGGCCGCGACCGAGGCGGCGCCGGCCCGCCGCGACATCAGGTAGCCGGCCACGAAGCCGTCCTCGGCGCCGGTGCGGTCCACGACGGTCGCAGGCAGCGTCGGCTGGCGCAGGTGGACGCCTTCGGCGGTCATCACCGCGGTGCTCTCCGGCCCGATGATGATGGTGCAGGTGCTTCCCTCGACGGGCTGGTCGGGGTCGAGTCCCAGGCGGGCGTGGTCGCGCTCGGTGAAGATCACCGTGTCGGGTTGCACCGCCGCTACGAGCTCTCCGAACGCAGCTGCGCCGTAGTGCACCACTTCGTCGGCGGCGAGCCCGGTGAGAGTGATCGGGACACGGCGCTCCAGAGCCCCCGCGATGACGCCCTCGACCACGCCCGCGAGCGGATCGGCCACCAGCGACCGGGCCGGCACGAACAACTGCACCGCCCCGACCAGAACATCGGTATCGACGGCCGCCAGTTTCGACGAGGCGGCCCTGTCCACCAGCGTGGTGCGATACCCCTGCTGCAGCAGGTTGACCGTCACCCCCGTGACTCCATGAGCGCTTATGCGGACGTCCACTCCCCGCCTCCGCAGGTCGGCGGCCAGCGAGTCGCCCATCGCGTCGGCACCAACCTGGCCCACGAAACGGGCCTCCCCGCCCCGCTCGCAGGTGATGGCCGCGACGTTGGCCGCCGAGCCGCCCCTAACCCTCAGCGTGCGCGCCTCCGCGACGTGGCCCCGACGCATCCCCTCGGGAAGCTCGACCACGAGCTCCTCGACCAGGTCCCCTATTGTCAGCAGCATCGCCCTCTCGGGAGCGCACTGTAGGGCACTTCGAGGCTCCGCGAGAGCCATGTGCTGCAGCTCGAAGCCCGAACGGCGATGACCGGACGCCACCCATCCTCCGCCGCCGGCCACTGTAGTGTGCGGTCATGGTCTCCGAGCTCTTCGACCCCGAGGCCTGGCAGGCTGTCGACGGCTTCGACGGCCTCACCGACATCACCTACCACCGGGCCGTGCACCAGGGAACGGTGCGGGTCGCCTTCGACCGCCCGGAGGTGCGCAACGCGTTCCGTCCCCACACCGTGGACGAGCTGTACCGCTGCCTGGACCACGCCCGGATGACCAGCGATGTGGGCTGCGTGCTGATCACCGGCAACGGCCCGTCGCCCCGCGACGGGGGCTGGGCCTTCTGCTCGGGCGGGGACCAGCGAATCCGGGGCCGCGACGGCTACCGGTACGCCTCCGGCGAGACCGGCGACACCATCGACGCGGGGCGCTCGGGGCGACTGCACATCCTGGAGGTGCAGCGCCTGATCCGCATGATGCCCAAGGTGGTGATGGCAGTGGTGCCGGGCTGGGCGGTGGGCGGTGGCCACAGCCTCCACGCGGTGGCCGACCTGACCCTGGCCAGCGCCGAGCACGGATTGTTCAAGCAGACCGACACCGATGTGGCCAGCTTCGACGGCGGCTTCGGATCGGCCTACCTGGCCAGGCTGATCGGCCAGAAGCGGGCCCGCGAGATCTTCTTCCTGGGTCGCACCTACTCGGCCCAGGAGGCCTTCGAGATGGGCATGGTAAATGCGGTGGTCCCCCACGCCGAGCTCGAGCCGGTGGCATTGGAGTGGGCACGGGAGATCAACGCCAAGAGCCCGACCGCTCAGCGGATGGTGAAGTTCGCCCTGAACCTGGTCGACGACGGGCTCATCGGCCAGCAGGTGTTCGCAGGCGAGGCCACCCGGCTGGCCTACATGACCGACGAGGCCGCCGAGGGCCGCAACGCCTTCCTGCACAAGCGCCCGCCCGACTGGTCACCCTTCGGTTGGCACTACTGAGTGCCCGCTGCCGGTGCGGGCTAGAAGGCTGAAACGAAACCTGCGACGGTCTCTATGTGGGATGTGAGGGGGAACAGGTCGACCACGGTCCAGCGGTCGAGGGCGTAGCCGCAGTCGATGAGGCGGCGGGCGTCCTTGGCGAACGACGACGGGTCGCAGCTCACCAGCACCACGAGGCGGGGCTTGCACGACAGCAGCGGGCGCACGGCCGCATCGCCGAGCCCCGAGCGGGCTGGGTCGGCCACGACGAAGCTGGCCGGCGACGCCCGCCACTTCTCCACCGGGATCCTCAGTACCTTGCCATCGTTGCCCAGGTTGACCCGGGCGTCGGCCGCGGCGTCGGCACAGCGCTCGATGGCGGTGACCTTGCGGCCGGATCCGATCGTGCCAGCGAACAGCCCCACCCCGGCGTAGGCGTCGATCATCGGCCCGTCCTCGGCCATTGCCTCCACCATCTCGGCCACCTCGGCCACGAGCGCCTCCGCGCCCGCAGGCCGGTTCTGGAAGAACGACCGGGCCGAGATCCTCCAGAGCCGGCCCGACAACTCCTCATGGATCCAGGCCCGCCGGTCTCTATCGAGTTCATCGGTGCCCACCACCATCACGTCGTCGGGCACCGACACCTCCTCCACGGTGGGGTTCACCACCACCATCCGCTCGCCGGTTCGGGAGCCCACCCGGATGAACACCCCGTCTGCGGGTCCGTAACGGCCCTCCACCAGAAGCTCCTCGGCGCGGTCGTTCACCGCGCCGCAGTCCTCGGGTATGACCACCTCGTGGCTGGAACGGGCCATGAACCCGGCCCGCCCGTCCACCACCTTGGCCCGCACCGTGGTGCGGCCCCGGTCGGCATCGAGCATCCGCAGCGCCGGAGCGGGCGCGTCCACGCCGTGGCGGGTGAGCTGGTCCACCACGATCGACGCCTTCATCTGCATCTGGGCCCTGGCGTCGACGTGAAGCATGTCGCAGCCGCCGCACCCCTCGAGGTGATGCTCGCACGCCACTGGGACCCGGTGAGGTGACTCCTCAAGCACCTTGATCACCCTCGCTCTGGCCCAGCGCCGATCGACGGTGTGGATCTCGGCGGTTACCAGCTCGCCGGGAAGGGCACCCTCCACGAACACGACCCGACCGTCGCAGCCCCGCGCCACTCCGACGCCGTCGCGCGCCGTGGCCGTAACCCGCAACTCCACGCTGCGACGGTATCGGCGCTGCCCGCGATAGCGACCAACGTCTGTGATCGGCGCCCGTTCACTCCTGTTGGCGCCAGCAACCAACCTCTGTGATCGGCGCCGTGGCCGCACCGTCCTCTCGAGACCAGCGATAGGCCGCGACCAACCCGCTGTCATCGGCACCGTGGCCGCACCGTCCTCTCGAGACCAGCGATAGGCCGCGACCAACCCGCTGTCATCGGCACCGTGGCCGCACCGTCCTCTCGAGACCAGCGATAGGCCGCGACCAACCCGCTGTCATCGGCACCGTGGCCGCACCGTCCTCTCGAGACCAGCGATAGGCCGCGACCAACCCGCTGTCATCGGCACCGTGGCCGCACCGTCCTCTCGAGACCAGCGATAGGCCGCGACCAACCCGCTGTCATCGGCACCGTGGCCGCACCGTCCTCTCGAGACCAGCGATAGGCCGCGACCAACCCGCTGTCATCGGCACCGTGGCCGCACCGTCCTCTCGAGACCAGCGATAGGCCGCGACCAACCCGCTGTCATCGGCACCGTGGCCGCACCGTCCTCTCGAGACCAGCGATAGGCCGCGACCAACCCGCTGTCATCGGCACCGTGGCCGCACCGTCCTCTCGAGACCAGCGATAGGCCGCGACCAACCTGCTGGGCCGGTCCTGGCGCGGTTAGGGTTCAAACGTGGCCGTGGAGATCGCCCCCTCGATGCTGGCGGCCGACGTCTCACGCCTGGGCGAGGAGTGCCAGGCCATCGCCGAGGCGGGGGCCCATCGGGTCCACTGGGACGTGATGGACGGCGTGTTCGTGCCCAACCTCACCTTCGGACCCGACGTGGTGGCGGCATGCCGGCCGCTGGTGGACCTGCATTTTGAGGCCCACCTCATGGTGGTGAAGCCCGACGAGTTGGCCCCCCTCTACATCGAGGCCGGCTGCGACACCGTGCTGATCCATGCCGAGACCTGCCCGCACCTGCACCGCTCCCTGTTCGCCATCTCGGAGGCGGGCGCCCGCTGCGGTGTCGTGCTCAATCCCCACACGCCCGCATCGAGCATCTCCGAGGTGCTACCGATGATCGACGAGGTGCTGGTTATGACGGTGAACCCCGGCTTCGGGGGGCAGCGCTACATCGTCTCGGTCGAGTCGAAGATCGCGGCGGTGCGCAAGATGATCGACGACACCGGACGCAGTATCGACCTCGAGGTCGACGGCGGTATCACGGCCGCTACCGCTCCTGCCGCGGTGGGAGCCGGCGCGAACGTGCTGGTGGCCGGATCCGCGGTGTTCGGCCACAGCGACGGCCCGGCCATAGCCATCAAGGAACTAGCGTCGAGCGTCTGAGCTGTGCGTAATTCCGGAGGTTGTGGGGAATGATTCCCCCTAATCGCCGGAATTTCATCCGGCGGCGCGCTAGAGCATCTCGCCGCGCTTGACGATCACATGGTCGATGATGCCGTAATCCTTGGCCTCGGATGCGGTGAACCAGCGGTCCCGGTCGGAGTCGGCCTCGATCTGCTCGACGGTCTGGCCGGTGTGGTGAGCGATGCGTTCCTGTAGCAGCTTCTTGGTGTAGGCCATCTGCTCAGCTTGGATGGCGATGTCGGTGGCCTGGCCCCGTACGCCGCCGAGGGGCTGGTGCATCATGATCCGGGCATGCGGCAGGGCGTAGCGCTTGCCCGGAGCGCCCGCGCAAAGCAGGAACTGGCCCATCGACGCCCCGAGGCCGATGCAGATCGTGCCCACCTCGGGCTGGATGAACTGCATGGTGTCGTAGATGGCCATGCCGGAGGTGACCGAGCCGCCGGGGCTGTTGATGTAGAGCCAGATGGGGCGGGTGGCGTCCTGGCCCTCCAGGTACAGCAACTGGGCCATGATGAAGTTGGCGATCTCGTCGTTGACGTCGGAGCCGAGGACGACGATGCGGTCCTGCAGCAGCCGGTTGTACACCTCGCTGTGACGGTTGGCGACGGTGGTCGGCGTTTCGAAGCCGACCTCGCCGGGCTCGGGACGAAGCCGGGGTGGCAGAGAATGCGAACTCATGGCGACGAAGGCTACCGCTGCTGTCTCACGATCCCGCCTTGCCGGCACCTGTAGTGATGTTTTCCATTATTTGAAGTTTATTGGCTGTTGTTTGTCATACCCCCTGCATAGCGTTATCGGCATGGAATCGATGGTTGGTACGGGTCGGGTGACGTGCGCTCGGGGCGGGGCTTGTGTCGGGGATGCCGAGGTGGGCTCATTGCGCGACGCGGAGCTCACCGAGCGGATGGCGCAGCTCGGGCGGGAGCGATCCCGGGTGGACGCCATGCTGGCGGAGACCGTCGCGGAGATGCACCGGCGCATGGGCGGGCGTGGCGCAGCGGCGATGATGCGCGAAGGGCTGCATGTCTCGGCGCGTCAAGCGACCGCGGATACTGAGTTGGCCGCGTCGTTGGGCGAGTTCCCCGCAACGCTGACGGCGCTGCGCGCCGGGGCGATCACGGTGGGCCATGCCCGGGTGATCACCAGGGTGGGCACCGATCCCGAACACGCCAGCGAGCCCGCGCTGTTGGAGATGGCCCGGGGCTGTCCGGTGGACATGTTCGCCCGCATGACCCGCCAGTACATGAGCACCCAGGACTCCAGCGCCGAGCATCAGCGCCAACGCAACAACCGGTGGGCGTCGTTGGTGCAGGACCCCGACGGGTCATGGCGGCTGTCGGCGTACTACGACCACTGCACAGGCAAGCGCATCAGCATGGCCTTCGAGCAGATGGTGCGCACCATGCGCAACAGTGAGCGGCGCGCGCCGCGCACGTCGCAACAGCGCCGAGCCGACGCTCTGGCCCAGCTGATCACCGGAGAAGGACCGCACTGCCGGCCCAAGACCACGCTGTTGGTGATCGCCGACTACGACACCGTCACACAAGAGCTCAAGAACCTGCGCTACGACGACGGCCTGCCGGTGCCCGCCGAGCAGATCGCCAAACTGGCCGCAGACGCCAAGATCCTGCCCGCCATCTTCAGCGCGGAAGGAGACCCGCTGTGGCTGGGGAGAACCGACCGCCACGCCAGCGCAGGCCAGCGCATGGTGCTCGCGGCCCGCGACGGCGGCTGCGTCAACTGCGCCACGCCCTCCGAGCGAAGCGAACCCCACCACATCGTGTGGTGGACCAAGGGCGGCCCCACCGACATCGACAACCTCGCCCTGCTGTGCGAACGCTGTCACCACCTCATCCACGACGACAACTGGCAACTCCAACGCCACAAGAACCGCCGACACCGACTCCAACCCCCTGCACACGCTCAGCCCCGCCAACACTCTGCCAACGGGGCAGCCCCGCAGCGCAACCCCATCCTGCGAACCTGATGCCGGGTCCCCGCGGGTTACGCTGACCGGACTCGCGGACGTGGCGGAATCTGGCAGACGCGCTGGGTTTAGGTCCCAGTACCCGCACGGGTGTGGGGGTTCGAATCCCCCCGTCCGCACCCTGATCCTGAACCGTCCAACACCAGTGGGCTCCCATGTTCGAGACCTCTCTGGGCGATGCGGCAGGCCGGGCCCCGAAGCCGATGGCCGCAGATGCCGCGCCAGCACGCCGCACTCACCGCTGGGTTCAGAGCATTGTCATAGGGTGGCGTTAAGGTCAGCATCACTCTGGGATCCGCAACATGCGACGTCTAGACGTCTAGCGTCCAGAATGATGGTGACTTCAGCTCAGAGTCTCGGCCGTCGCCGGCCCGGTGAAGTTCGCGACGCTATCGAGCAAGTGCTTGCTAACGCTGGCAGCCCTATGAGCTTGAAGGAGATCCATGAGTCAGTTGAGGCTCGACTGGGAGCCCCGGTCTCCGAGTCATCCGTCCGCAGCTACCTCAACCTCAACACAGGACGAGGCGGCCAGTTCCAGAGAGTGCGTCGTGGCGTCTACAAGCTCGGCTGAGGACATCCTTGCCGACGAATGGTCACCTATCGCGACAGTGGGCAATGCATCGCTCTACGTCGGGGACTGCCTCGATTGGCTGGCAGCGCAGCCGCCCAACGCGTTCCACGGGGTCGTGACCGATCCCCCGTATGGCCTCGTCGAGTACACGCAGCAGCAGCAGCGCAAGCTCCGCAGGGGCCAAGGTGGCGTGTGGCGCCTTCCCCCGGCGTTCGACGGCCACCAACGCTCCCCTCTGCCCAGATTCACCACCCTGACCGACGACGACCTCGACGGCTTGTGCACGTTCTTTCGCGCGTGGAGCGAGGCACTGGTGCCGGTGTTGGTACCCGGTGCGCATGTATTGGTCGCATCTAACCCCCTGGTATCGCATCTCGTGGCGAACGCGGTATGCAGCGGCGGGCTCGAGCGCCGGGGCGAGGTTGTACGCCTTGTCATGACGATGCGGGGCGGCGACCGACCAAAGAATGCCCATGAGGAGTACTCAGGCGTCACCGTTATGCCACGCTCCAAGTGGGAGCCATGGCTGCTGTTCCGCAAGCCTCTTGAGGGACGCGTCAGAGACAACCTCCGAGTCTGGAGCGCGGGCGGGTTGCGACGGGTCTCCGAAGACCAGCCCTTCGCGGATGTGATCATGTCGGCCCCCACACGCCGAGCGGAGCGCAAGCTGGCGCCCCACCCGAGCCTCAAGCCTCAAGCGTTCCTGCGACAGGTAGTACGCGCCATCCTGCCCCTCGGTGAGGGCGTCGTCCTCGATCCCTTCGCAGGCTCGGGCTCGACGCTGGCCGCTGCGGAGCATGTCGGCTACCGCAGTACAGGCGTCGAGCGAGACCCTACCTATGCCCAGCTCGCAGCATCGGCCATTCCCAAGCTGCGCGACTACGAGCCCGCCTCGCCCGAGTCCTCGGCACGGTCGAGATAGACCCAGCTCTGACGCAGCTTCGCCACTCCCTCAGCATGCAGGGTCGCAGTGCGCGTACCGAGTTCGCCTCGCTCGTTACCCTGGTCTTCGCCTGCTTCGTGGCGATTGTCATGGTCGTCGCAGTGCGCGTACCGAGTTCGCCTCGCTCGTTACGGGGGAAGTCTGCCGTTGTGACTTCCGCAAGGTAAACCTCGGTGAATCGCAGAGGCTCCCGGTCGCTGGCAGGCTCGGTCACGTTGTCAATCCGGTAGACAAAGACACAGAACCACTGGTCGCGCGCGCCATGCGTGTCGACCGCACCGCCCTTCTTGACCGTGGTCTTGATCTCGACGCCCTGAGACCCGGCTTTCACAGCGTCATCGGGATACACGCCTTGGACTAGCAGATCGGGGTGACCGTTGGGCCTGCGGTTTTGAACAAGTGTGCGCGAATGAGAGGCCAGACTCGCTGTCAGCATGTCCGAGAGAACGCCTGAGAGGATCGCCTTGCGGAGTGTGTCTTCAAGGCGACCGAGGCCCTTGGTGGTTAGAAAGCCGTTGACGTCAGCGAAGAAGTCGTACACGTCCTGCATCGCCGCCTCGAAGTCGAGGAGCCGCAGTTCGTAAGGCAGGACAGCCTTCGGGTTGAAGCGCTCCTGATTAACGCTACGACGCTCAACTCCCACGGTCGACCAGACTAGGGCGCGTTCGATGGGCCTTCGACTGTGCTCACGCTGATCGAAGCAGCTGCAGCAGGGCGCGGAGGGCTCGGCCGCGGTGACTTGTGGCGTTCTTGGCCGCAGGGCCCAACTCTGAGAACGTGCGGCCGCCACCCGCGGTGGGAGCGAACACGGGGTCGTAGCCGAAGCCGCCTTCGCCGCGGGGGTCGATCGTGATCACGCCTTCGACGGTGCCCTCTGCGCTGATCTCGGAGCCGTCGGGGAAGCAGACCATGGCCACCGTGCGGAACCGGGCGGTGCGCTGAGCTTCCGGCACGTCCCGCAGATCCGCCAGCAGCCGGGCCAGATTGTCGCCGTAGCTGGCGTCGGGGCCCGCATAGCGGGCCGAGCACACGCCGGGGGCGCCGCCCAGCGCGTCCACCTCCAGGCCGGTGTCGTCGGCCAGGGACGCGGCGCCGGCGAATCGGCACACGGCAAGCGCCTTGAGGCGGGCGTTGCCTTCAAGGGTGTCGGCGTCCTCGACCACCTCGCCCATGCCCTGCGGGCGGGGCAGCAGGATGGCTGCACCGGCCAGCACTTCAGCCATCTCGGCCACCTTGTTGGGATTGGCGCTGGCACAGACCAACTCGATCATCTTGACCGGAACCCATCGGCGCAGACGGGGCTCCGGTGCGCCCCCGTTCGCGGCTCGCCGATCATCTTGGAGCGGGTGGTGTCGCGAGGACGGAGCGCTGAGCGGCCACGATCTCCGCGATCCCCTTGGCTGCCAGGTCGAGCATCTCGTCGAGCTGGGACCGGTCGAAGGGTCTGCCCTCGGCAGTGCCCTGCACCTCCACCAGCTCTCCGTCGCCGGTCATGACCACGTTGCAGTCCACGTCGGCACGGGCGTCCTCGGAGTAGGGCAGGTCAAGCAGCGCCACACCGTCAATGAGGCCGACGCTCACCGCGGCGCACTCCCCCACCATCGGCGACGTCCGCAGCGTGCCGTCCTGCACCAGCCTGGTCACCGCGTCGTGCAGGGCCAGATAACCCCCGCAGATGGACGCGGTGCGGGTGCCGCCGTCAGCCTGGAGCACGTCGCAGTCCACGATCACCTGGCGCTTGCCGAGCGCCCCCAGGTCGATAACCGAGCGCAACGACCGGCCGATGAGGCGCTGGATCTCCTTGGTGCGGCCCCCGACGCGGCGGGCCACCCGCTCCGGCGACGACCCCGGCAGCATCGAGTACTCGGCAGTGAGCCATCCGCTCCCCCGCTCCCGCAGCCAGCGGGGCACGTCCTCATCGACCGACGCCGTGCACAGCACCCGGGTGGCCCCGAACTCCGCCAGCACCGACCCGCCGGCCATGCTGGTGTAGTCGCGCCGGAACCTCAGGGGGCGCAGTTCGTCGGGCCGCCGCCCGTCGGCGCGCAGGCCGTCGGCGTCGATGGTGGTCACCGGTCCCCTGTCACACCGTCAGGACTAGGCCGGGACGGGCCACGTCCACTTCGCCCTCGAATGCTGCTCTGGCCTCGGTCAGCTGGGAGTCGGGATCACAGCCGGGGGCAAGATGGGTGAGCACCAGGCGCTCGGCTCCGGCCGCGGACGCCGCGCTGGCCGCCTCACGTGCGCTCATGTGGGGGATGCCCTGGTCCTCGTGCTCACGGCTGTGGCTGGCGTCGCACATGGCGACGTGTATTCCCTCCCCCAGCGAGCGGAAGTCCCAGCCGGGACCGGTGTCGGAGCTGAAGGCGAACGAGCGGCCCCCGCAGTCAATCCTGGCGGCCAGCGTCTCCACGGGATGGTCGGTTCGGGCGAAGCTCCACCGCTGATCGGCGATCGTCACCTCCGACGACGCTTCGATGATCGTCCAGGCTAGAGGATCTCGGCTGCCGGAGCGCAGCACGGTGATGGCCCGGTCCATGGCCCGGGTCTCGGCCGTGCCATAAACAGGGACCGCGCTGCGGGGCACGAACCAGATGAACACGTTGCGGATCACGGGCAACTCCAGCCAGTGGTCCGGGTGGCAGTGGGTGGTGACGATGGCGCTGAGATCGGCGAGGTTGACGGCCTCCTGCAGCGGCCCCAGCGTTCCGGGACCGCAGTCGAGCAGCACGGAGGCGCCGTCGCTGCGCACCAGGTAGCCGGTGCAGGGGTTGCCGGGCGCGGCGTAGGAGCCGCTGCAGCCGAGAACCGTGACTTTCAGAGCCACGGGAATGCCCCGGTCGAGCGCCTAGCGCTCCTCCTTGAAGACCACGTGCTTCCGGATCACCGGGTCGTACTTCTTGAGCTCGATGCGATGACGCGTGTTGGTCTTGTTCTTGGTGGTCACGTAGGTGTAGCCGGTGCCGGCGGTGGACCTGAGTTTGATGATGGGACGCTTGTCGCTGGCCATCGCCGTCTCCTTGCTCTAAATCTTGCGGCCGTTGCGGCGCATCTCGGCCACGACGCTCTCGATACCGCGCCTGTCGATGGTCTTGATGGCCTTGGTGCTCAGGCGCAGCTTGATCCAGCGCTTCTCGCTGGGCAGGTAGTACCGCTTGGTCTGGACGTTGGGATCCCAGCGGCGGCTGGAGCGACGATGCGAATGCGAGAGCTGCTTGCCGAACTGCGGCTTCTTGCCGGTGACTTGGCAGATCTTGGACATTCCGGGAAGGGTAGCGAGCCGGAGCGTGCACTCCAATGGCAGCCGATGAAGGCTGGCGAGCCGAGGCCCGCTTGCACTAGAAGTAGATGATCTGCGAGGCCTGTTCGGACACCTCGTCGAGGTCGCCGGTCCAGGCCTGGCTCGACAGGTACTTCCAGCCGCCGTCGCACACGATGAACACCACCGTGCCGTCGTCGACCCGCTCGGCCAGCCGCACCGCCCCGGCCAGGGCCGCGCCCGACGACAGGCCCGCGAAGATCCCGGCGTCGGCCAGCCGGCGGGTGCACTCCAGCGACTCGCGGGGCCGCACGATCCGCTTGCCGCTGAGCACCTCCGCGCCGCCCCACTTCTCGTAGACCGGCGGTATGAAGCCGTCGTCGAGGTTGCGCAGGCCGTCGACCATCTCGCCCGCGGGAGGCTCCACCGCATACACCTCGATCTCGGGGTGCATCTCCTTGAGGTAGGTCCCCACCCCCATGAGGGTGCCGCTGGTGCCCAGACCGGCCACGAAATGGGTGACGTCGGGCACGTCGCGCAGGATCTCGGGCCCGGTGGTCTCGTAGTGGACCCGGGGGTTGGCCTCGTTGGCGTACTGGTACAGGAACACCCAGTCGGGATGCTCTAGAGCCATCCGGCGGGCCAGGCGCACCGCCCCGTTGGACCCCTCGACACCGGGCGACGGCACGATGTCCGCCCCGAACACCTCCAGCATCTGGCGGCGCTCCGGCGAGGTGTTCTCGGGCATCACCACCGTGATCGGGTAGCCCCGGATCCGGGCGATCATGGCCAGAGCGATGCCGGTGTTGCCCGACGACGGCTCCAGTATCCGCTTGCCGGGGCCGAGAGTGCCGTCGGCTTCGGCGTCGAGGACCATGGCCTTGGCGATGCGGTCCTTCACCGAGCCGGTGGGGTTGGCGCTCTCGAGCTTGGCCACCAGGCGGACGTCGGGGTTGGGGCTCAGCTGCGAGACGTCCACGGCCGGCGTGTTGCCGATGAGGTCGAGTGCGTCCCGCTTGAGGCCCATTTGGATGGTCCCGTGATACTTTCCTAATCCCGAGTAATTCGATCAAGATTATAACTGTGGAACAGCGCCAACGCGGCGGGCACGGTCAGCACTCGGGCACCGGCACGCCTCTAACGGGCGACTCATCCCTAGAAGCTAGTGCTGCGGCTCCCCGCGATGCCGTCTGCCGGCCAGAGCCAGGGCGGCAGGCACCGTCAGCGCGCAGAGGACGGCCATGACCGCCAGCGACCAGGTGTAGGCCGAGGCCAGCGCGTCGGCCACGCTGGCGTCGACGCTGGCCTCGGTCTCGCCGAGCAGGCCGCGAACCAACTCGGCGTCGCCGGTGCGGCGGTCGACCAGCCAGAACATCACCAGACCCGCGACGGCGGCTCCATAGGCGAACCCGAGCGAGCGGATGAAGTGGTGCGCCGAGCTCACCCTCCCCATTTCGTGTGGATCGGCGCGGCCTTGCAGCAGCGCGAGACTCGACGTGCTGATGGTGCCGATACCCCAGCCGACGCACGCGAACGCGGCCAACAACCACGGAATGGGTGCGGTGGCCCAGGCCGCCACGGTAACTGCGACGCCCCCGAAGGCGATGATCATCGAGCCGATGAGGGCGACGGTCTGGGCCCGGCGACGCTGCTGGAGCGCGCCGGAGAACCACGACGCCGTCGACCACCCCAGCGTGGGCCACAGCACCGCGAAGGCGGCAAACGCGGCTGAAGAGCCGCGGGCGCCCTTGAGGTACAGCGGCAGGTAGACGCTGGAGCCGGTACCGCCCGACACCGCCATGGCCGCGAGCACATGGATGTGGCGCCAGCGTCTGGCGGTGATGTGGGGCAGCCGCACGACGGGCGCCGGGAAGCTACGAGCGTGCCGGACGTAGAGCGCTGCAAGGGCTGCGCCGACCATCACTAGCACCGCGCTGGACCAATTCAGGTCGGAGGTCGCCAGCAGCAGGGCGACGGTGAGCGCGCTGAGCATCACCAGGCCCCGCCGGTCGATTGGCTCGGCCGCGGCTCGAGCCTCAACCGGCAGCCGCCTCCACCCCACCGCGGCCGCGGCCGCCGCCACGGGAAGGTTGACGGCGAAGACCGCCCGCCAGCCCAGCGTGCTCACCAGGACGGCGGCCAGAGCCGGCCCGCCGATGCCCATGATCCCCCACACCGACGACATCAGCGCGTAGGCCCATGGCCGCACAGCCTCATCGAACACCAGACCTATGCATGTGAGCGCGGTGCCGATCAGGGCCCCGCTGCCCAAGCCCTGCAGCACCCGGGCGACCACTAGCAACTCCATTGTGGGGGCGACCACACACATCGCCGACGTGGCCAGAAAGGCCACGACCGTGAGCCGGAAGGCCCGGCGGGCCCCGGCACCGTCAATGAAGGGCCCCACAGCGAGAACGGCGATCGCAGCCGACAGGAGCTCCACCGTCACGACCCAGGGAAGCAGTGTCACGCGACCGAGGTCATCGCCGATATCGGGGAGGGCGGCCGTGACCGACAGGTTGTTGTAGGAGGCCATGGCCACCGCGGACACCAGAGCCAGCGACGCAGCCCGGTACTTGGGGCCGAGAAGGCCGCGGGCCCTAGTGCGTGTCACCACCCGAAGCTATCGGCGGTGACCAACAGATAGAAATATGTGATGCCCGAGCTGACGCTGTTCTTCGAGGACTTCACTCCCGGTGATGTCATCGAGCTCGGCACCTACGAGATGACCGAAGCTGAGATCATCGACTTCGGCCGGCGCTTCGATCCCCAGTACTTCCACATCGACCCGCAGGCCGCGCTCGACTCGCCCTTCGGGGGGCTCATCGCCAGCGGCTGGCACACCTGCTCGGCCTGGGCGCGCCTGTGGATCGACAGCCTGCTCAGCCGAGCCGACAGCCGCGGCTCTCCCGGGATGCAGGAGGTGCGTTGGCTGGAGCCGGTGCGTCCCGGTGACTCACTCTCCGCGACCGTGGAGATCCTCGACACCCGACCGTCGGCGCGGCATGCGGACCGTGGGACGATCTTCATCGGCTGCACGATGACCAACCAGCACGGACGCGTCGTGTTCACCGCTCATGGACGGGGCCTGTTCGGCCGGCGACACCCGTTGGGCGAAGGCACCGCGAACGCGCCCTCCCCGGACACCGTAGCCGTTTCCTCCAGGGCGAAGGATGCCGTGGAGGTCCGATCCTCCGACGGCGTGAAGCTGAACCTGAGGATAATGGGGGGATCCGGCCCTGACCTACTGGTTTGTCATGCTACGGGGTTCCACGGATTGGCTTACCGGCCGCTGGCGCAGTGCCTCAAGGAGAACTTCAGAGTCTGGGCACTCGACTTCCGGGGGCACGGCTCCTCGGCACCCGCGCCGGGCGATGATTACGCGTGGAGCGGCATGGGGGCTGACGTGGCCGCGTGCGCGGCGGCGATCGGCGCAGGGCCGCTGTACGGGTTCGGCCATTCGATGGGCGGAGCTGCGCTGCTGCTGGCCGAGCGGTCCCGTCCGGGGACGTTCGCAGGGTTGTTCCTGTACGAGCCGATCGTGCTGCCGAGAGGCTTCTTCGACAATGCGAACAACAACCCGCTGGCTGCAGGAGCGCGCAATCGACGCGAGGTCTTCAATTCTCGCGCCGAGGCCCTGGCCCGCTATTCGAGCCGGTCGCCGCTGGGAGTGATGCGGGCCGACGCGCTGGCCGCATACGTGGAGGGCGCCTTCGTGGATCTGGCCGACGGCCGGGTGCGCCTCGCCTGCTCGGCTGAGACCGAGGCCCGCACCTTCGAGGCCAGCGGCGGGCTGGCGCTGGAGGACGCGGCAGCCATCAGTGTTCCCGCGGCAGTGGGGGCCGGCACAGTCGGTGGAGTGCCCAACCCCGGGGCCTTCGCGCCCGCGGTAGCCGAGGCTCTGCCCCAGGGGCGCTTCCGCAGCTTCGAGAACCTGGGGCACTTCGGCCCGCTGGAGGCGCCCGACGTGGTGGCCGCGGCGGCGATCCGCGAACTGCTCGGCAACTGGAGGCCGAGCCTGCGAGGCCGTGGCCCGAGCGGCCCGTGAGCGCTGCGAACAAGAGCGGGAAACTAGGAGCGAGCGACGACTAGACGGAGCCGTCGATCTCGACGGGCTCCTCGGTCACATTGCCGTCAAGGATGCGGAACGAACGCAGCGACGGCTCGGGGTGGCGCAGCGACACGATCACGAAGTGCCACATCCCGAAGGGGTCGAAGCGGGCCGCGTCGGCGATGTCGGTGGGCGACGGGTAGTTGGTGGTATGGGTGTGGGAGTGCATCACCCCCATGACGGTCAGGCCCGCTTCGTCGGCGGTGCGCTCCACGTCCATCATCTCCAAGCCGTCGAGGACGTAGATCTCGCGGGACTCCGCCGCGTTGCGCATGGGAAAGAAGCGCTGCACCCGATCGAAGCCCGGCTGCCCAGCAAACAGGCCGCAGGCCTCGTGGGGCAGACCGGCGATGGCGTGGGCAACCATGGCTGCGTGGATCTCCACCGACATCTCCAGCATCGCCGGAGAACCCTAGCGGCGGGCCACCAGAGGCCGAGCGCGTAGACCGTGGTTCGCTGGGATCTAGCGAACCCTGAGCGGGACCCCGGGCCCGAGCGGCCCATAAACGCAACGAACAAGAGCGGGGACAAGGCACCCCTGACCCGCCCACCGGTACCGTGAGCAGCAATGGCCAAGTCGCAGAAGCCTCGGGACGTTCCGGCCGGAGCGTCGGTGGTGGCGACCAATCGGCGCGCCCGTCGGAACTACGACATGCTCGAGACCCTGGAGGTCGGCTTGGTGCTGGAGGGCAGCGAGGTCAAGTCCCTGCGGGAGGGCAACGTGCAGCTGGCCGAGAGCTGGGCCCGCATCGACCGCGGCGAGTTGTGGCTGCACAACCTGCACATCTCACCCTACTCGCACGCCGCGGAGTCGTTCCGCTCCGACCCCGACCGGGTCCGCAAGCTGCTGGCCCACCGCCGCGAGATCCAGCGCCTCAAGGCCCGCACCGATCAGGAGCGGCTGGCGCTGGTGCCGTTGGCCCTCTACTTCAGCGAGGGACGGGCCAAGCTCGTGCTGGCCCTGGCCCGGGGCCGCACCCGGGCCGACCGCCGCCGCGACATCCAGCAGCGCGACGCCGACGCCGAGGCGGCCCGCTCGATGGCCGCGGCCCGCCGGCGCCGCACTGCCGCGGACCAGCCATGAGCCGGGCCGAGTTCGCGAATGTGGTCGGCCTTGTGGCCACTGCGGTGACCTTCGTGCAGATCCTTCCCCAGATTATGAGGCTGGTGCGCACGGGACGCATCGAGGGCGTGTCGCCCGCCTGGGCCGCGGTCGGCATGACCATCAACCTGGGCTGGCTCACTTACGTGGTGGAGGAGAGGTTCTGGGTCACGATCCCGTCGATAATCGCGGCCGTCGTCAGCTTCGCGGTGGCGCTGTGCCTGCTGTACCGCAACGGTGCCGATGTGCGCCCCGGCCTGTTGATAAGCGCAGTGGTCGCGGTGGCGAGCGTGGGGATCCAGGTGGCCGCGGGTTGGACGGTGCTGGGCACAGTGCTGGGCCTGTCCAACGGGTTGTATCTCGGACCCTCGGTGATCGCGGCGTGGCGCTCGCACGTCCCGGCCGGGGTGTCCCCCGTGACTTGGTGGCTGACTGTGCTGGAGGGCCTGAAGTGGGGCTTCTACGGCGTGCTGGTGTTCTCGGGGCCGATCATCGTCTACGGGTCGACCGCGATGCTCCTGGCGGCCCTGGTACTGCTGCGGCTGTGGGTGACCCGCCATCGCATCCGGGCCGAGCTCAGCCACGACTGAGGCCGGGCCTCGACCGGGAGTAGGCGTTCACATTCTATTCTGATATATATTGTTGCAGACCGGCTTGCGAGCCCGCCGCACGAGGGTCGCCGACTGCACTGGCATCTTGCATGATGTGGAACAAGGAGATACATTGATGGACATGTCAGCCACTGCGGCTTTGATCAGTGTGCTGGGGGTCGGCCTATTGGGCCTGCTCGGCTATTTCTTGCAGGCACTGCGCGCTGACATCCGCCGCCTCGACGGCCGCCTCGACCGGCTAGAGGTCGCCCACCGCGAGGAGATGGTCGCCCTAGCGACCGCTCACCGCGAGGAGATGGCCGGGATCAGGGAGACGCTGGGGGAGATCAAGGCGATCCTTGCCTCCCACACTGCGACGCTGGCCGCGCACGGCAGGCAGCTGGAACGCGTGATGGACCACGGCGAGCGCATCGCCGCCGTGGAGGGGGCGCTCTCCGCGGCTTCCTAAGTCACGGGCTGGACTCGCCTCGGCGGGGGCGGTAGACGTCTCGGCGGTGGGCGACGCGGAGGACTACTACCTCCCGGTGTGCGTCGTCAATCCGGTACAGGACTCGGTAGGTGCCTCTGCGAGCGCTCCACAGCCCCTCCAGGTCGTCTCGCAGCGCTACGCCAACCCGACGTGGGTGGTCCAGCATTGGACCGGTGATCAACTCGATGACCGCCGCGGCCACCAACTCCGGTAGCTCCTCTGCGATTGTCGTGGCTGCTGGCCCTGCGACGACTATCTCGTACCGACCGCCGCTCATGAAGGCCGCAGGGCCCTGACGGCCTCCACGCCGCGCACTGAGTCGCCCTCGACGTAGGCCCGGTGAGCCTCGGCCAGCTGCTGCACAGCCTCGCTGTCACCCAGCACTGCCAACGTCTCCTCGAGCGACTCCAGGTCCTCGGGGCTCATGAGCACTGCCGCCGGCGAGCCGTTGCGGGTGATCACCACACGCTCGTGGTGGCGGCTTACCCGCTCGATGAACTCCGAGAACCGGGATCTGACCTCTCGCAGTGACTCGCTAGACATGTACACAATTGTACCACGGACAGGTCCGGAACGGCTCGCGTCTGCTTGCGGTGTGCAGAGCAACACTGCCATCAGGGCCGCTCTCGGTCACGCAGACTGAGTGCTATGATGGGTCCCTTAGGTGGACGGCAGCTTGAAAAGAGACTGCACGAGGGGCTGACCGGTTTCGACGTCGGGACCAGGACGCCGCGGAGTGCGACCGGAGTTGCTCAGACTCCTTAAACGGGGCACCCAAAGAGACGCCGAAGACGACGCTCTCGTTCTCGTCGCCTGATCTGAACTGATCTAACGACGAGAATCATCGCGACCAGCAATGGCACGCGGGGCCAGACCGCTGCAGCCTGGCACCAGAAGCAGGGGTGGACGGCAGGGAGAGACCCGCTGACAGCAGGCAAAGACCGCTGACACCGGAGAAAGATCCGGCGGCCGGATCCTCGGATCCGCACGACCCGGCGTAGCGGCAGCCGTAAGCCGCAGACTCGGGAATGGTCGTAGCAAGCCCGGTGTCCGCCTGACGGACGGGAGTTCGATTCTCCCCAGCTCCACCACTCTAAACCATATAACCGCAGGTCAAAGGGCAAAAATTGCGGGCTCAAACATCTGCAATGTTGGTTACAGTGTCACTATTGCAGGGGTCGTGGCAGCTTTGGACGTCAATGACGGCACCGACGCTCGGCCCGTCACCAAGACGTGTCTACGGGGTCGTCGTCACGACTCAGCCGTCGCCGTGGAGCGGGCCAATCGGGCGATCAGAACCCGCTCGAAGCCCACCGCCAGGCCTTGGATGCCTGGTCGGCCGACCTCACATCTGACGCCCGCCACCACGGCCGCCTTCCGCAGTGAGCCATTCGACTTGACACAGCCCGTTTCGCGACGGACCATAGTTGTCCACAACCGAAACCCCACCTCAAGACCCGGCGCGTGCATAGGGCGCTCTCGGTTCTTGGGCAGCCCGGGAGGGTTTCGCTTGTCCCGCTCAAGGGAGCCCCTCCCGAGTGACCAACTCTCTCGCCGGAGGCTGCCCATGTCCGCGACCACCCGACCAGAACGCCAGATTCTGCGGGTCTCCGACCTCCAAGCCCTGCTGAATCTCTCAAGAACAACGATCTGGCGCCTGCGGCGAAGGGGCGAGTTCCCGCAGCCCATCCGACTCAGCGCCAACGCCGTCGGCTGGCACGCCCACGACATCGACGAGTGGCTCGCAGAGCGCCCCGAGGCGTGATCGGAGCCCACGCCCGCGCGGCAGCCCCGTGCTGGTGTTTCGTGGGCACCACTGCGAAAGGACCGCGGACGAAGTGACCCGGCAGAGTCGGCAGTCCACCCTTTGGAACCTGCGGCCGACTGCTGATACGAGCCCGCGGTGCGCGTGGGAGAACACCCGACAGGCCCCGCAGATCTCGGCCATCGAGCTGGCACCTACGTCCGAGGGCGCTCCTCCGCACGACGACAGGGTGATGCGGATCGCTCGAAGGATCCGGTGCCGGGGTCGGTGCATAGCCACCGAGGACCGGATGCGTCGCAGGTGCTTCTTGAACCCGCTCGCTGACAAGCTCCCGAAGAGATGGGCACCTCACGAACCCGCTTCACCCGCGGAATTCTCGAACCTTCACTCCATCCGTAGCCGTCGTCTCGCTCATCGCAAGGCGGGTGCTGGCCGGGAGTTGATGCCGAGGTGCCCCGCGCTCCCTGACCACGAGGACCGTAGCTAAGTCCAGGCGCGCACGGTGTGCACTAGTCGTACCTAGATGTCATAGCCAATCCCTATTGTCGAACATCTGTTCGTACGCAAGGAGGCTGATGATGCCCCGCCGTCATCTTTCAACGCCCGCCTCGTCGACTCGAGGCGCCGCTCGACCGATTTCCCTTCCTGGGAGCGAGTCGTGGTCTACGGTGGCCGACATGGCCCCTGCAGCACGGCCGCGCACCAACGGCACCATGAACTCGCTGTTGGCGCGGGACGCTCCCGCACACGACTGGTACCGCTTCGTGTTGTCGTTCCCACCTCACCTTGTGCGCGACTATGCCCAGCGGTTCGGTCTCGACGCCGACAGCTGTGTTCTTGACCCGTTCTGCGGCACGGGCACGACCCTTGTGGAGGCGAAGAAGCTCGGCGTGCCTAGCTGTGGCCTCGAAGCGGTGCCGGTGTCGCGGCTTGCAGCTTCCACCAAGGTTAACTGGACTCCAGATCCTGACGAGTTGCTGGAGCACGCCGAACTCGTGGCCGAGAAGGCGCTCGCGATGTTGGCTGCGGACGGTATCTCTGATGAGCCGGCGTCATCGGTCCCACGGGGGGTGCGGCTGCGGACGCTTCCTGCTGCTAGTGCGAAGCTGCTGCTCAAGGACTCAATCAGCGCTCTGCCGCTTCACAAGGTGCTGGTGTTGCGTGACGCCCTCGACGGTGAATACGACTCGGCCTTTGCTGACCACGAGCGGCTCGCGCTGGCTCGGATCCTGCCGGTGGAGGTCGGCAATCTGCGCTTCGGGCCAGAGGTGGGCCTCGGAACGGTCAAGCTCGATGCTCCGGTGGTGTCTGTGTGGCTTGAGCGCGTACGAACGATGTGCGCCGATCTGCACCAGCTCCGGCCACGCGCTGCCACTCCGGCTGTTGCCCTCGACGCGGATGCCCGATTGGTCGGCGAACTCCTTGAGCCCAGCAGCGTCGATGCGGTCATCACCTCGCCGCCGTACCCGAACGAGAAGGACTACTCGCGCACGGTGCGCCTCGAATCGGTGCTTCTGGGCTATCTCAGCAGCCGGGCGGATCTTCAGGCGATGAAGAAGGGTCTGGTGAGGTCGAACACCCGCGGTGTCTACCGCGACGACGCCGACGACGCCTGGGTTCGAGACGACGCCGAGGTCGAGCGCATCGCCGCCGCGATAGAGGCCCGCCGCATCGAACTCGGTAAGGACTCGGGATTCGAGCGCATGTACCACCGGGTCACGAAGCTGTACTTCGGGGGGATGGCACGTCACCTGGTTTCGTTGAGCCGGGTGCTGAAGCCCGGAGCCCGCCTCGCGTACGTGGTAGGCGACCAAGCCTCCTATCTGAGGGTCATGATCCGCACCGGTCAGCTCCTGGCTGAGATCGCGGAGCGCGCCGGTTACGAGGTCGAGTCAATTGACCTGTTCCGCACCCGTCACGCCACCGCAACACGCCAGCAACTCCGCGAGGAAGTACTCGTGCTGAGATGGCCAGGCGCCGCAGCCGCCGCACGCCGCCGATGAGGCACTCGCAGGCTCCCGCCGAAGGACTGCGCTGACATGTCCACGGCGAGCTTGGCGCAGCAGATCATCGACAAGATCTTCGCCGCGCGCCATAGCCCAGGCCTCCAAGAAGTGACCTTCACGAGAGACGACTTGATTTCTGCCGCTGCCGCACTGGGAGCACCCCGCCCGAAGAATCTCGGCGACATCGTGTACTCGCTGCGCTACCGGGTGCCGCTTCCCGACTCCATCCGACAAACCGCACCGCGGAGCCGCGAATGGGCGATCTTCCCTGGCGGCAACGCCGTCTACACGCTGCGGACCGTGCCCTTCAATCTCATCGAGCCACGAAAGGGTCTTCGGACGATCCGCCTACCCGACGCCACACCCGGCGTCATCTCCAAGTACTCCCTAACAGACGAACAGGCCCTACTAGCCCGGGTCCGATACAACCGACTGCTCGATGTGTTCACCGGCCTCGCCTGCTACCCCCTCCAGAGCCACCTGCGCACAAGCATCACAATCACCAACGCCATCGACGGCACGCCAAGCAGCTCGCAGGTTGAAACTGACGATGTCTATGTCGGCTTGGACGAGCACGGCGCGCACTACATCCTGCCAGTACAGGCCAAGGGCGGCTCGGACTCGCTAAGTGTCATCCAGATCTGGCAGGACCTTCGAGTCTCTGAACAGAAGTTCCCCGACCTGATCGCCCGTCCAGTCGCAGCTCAGTTCATGGAGCAGAGCGTCATAGCTCTCTTCGAGTTCCAAGAATCCAACAACCAGATCACCATCGCCCGCGAGCACCACTACAGCCTCGTCCCACCAGAAGAACTTGAGTCACACGAATTGGCTGCCTACCGGACTACTGCACAACACGCCACTCGCTGAGACCGAACACCGAACGCGGGCAGTTCTGTTGGCCGCCGCTGGGCAGAACCGTGGGCCGCCAGCGGGCAACTGCATGGTCGCCACTGGGCAGAATCTCATGGCCGCCGACAAACGATCTGGCGCCTGCGGCGAGCAGGCGAGTTCCCACAGCCCATCCGACTCAGTGCCAACGCCGTCGGCTGGCACGCCCACGTCATCGACGAGTGGCTGGCAGAGCGCCCCCAGGCGTGATCGTTCGGCGACCAGTTCTAGGTCCAATCGGAGTTGCGTGCCGCGAGAGCCTCGCCCATCAGCCCGGCATCCGGTGTCGGACACCATCGCCGCCGTCACCCGCGGCAACTACTCTCGACGCTGTGGCTAGTCCCACCACCATGACGGCGATCACCGCCCCGGCTGCTTCTGCGGCGGAGGCCCTGGAGCCCTGCGAGAGATCGATCTTGTCGGTGCTGCGCTTGTGGCCACGCGGCGCCGCTGAAGCCGCGGTCGCGCACCGCGCCAGCCTCGACACCACAATCGCTGCCGCGGCGCTGCGCCGGCTCCTCGATGCCGGGTTCGTCGTGTCCAGCGAGGAGACCCCGCCGGTGCGGCGCCAACATGAGCGCATCGTGTTCTGGCGCCTCGCCGGCGCCTCGGCCACCGCGGCGCTCATGGCGGATGTGCCCCGACCCGACCCCACCCAGCGTCGAGGCCCCCAAGGACCGCTGCCCGATGAGTTCTGGCACCACTTCTGTTCGGGGTCGGACCCCGCGGATCTGCGCCTGCCCCGCGACGCCGCCCTGGTGGGTTGCCGCCTCATCGAATCGTTCGACTCCGAGGCCCGATCCTGGGTGCTATCGAGCTTCACCGTCGAGCAGCTCGCCGCCTGCCACAGCCGCTATCCCGACCCCAGCTCACAAGCCCCTGAGCTGATCGCGGCGGTCATTGAGGCGCTGAGTTGACCGTCATCGGGAACTACAGCGACGTCCTCAACGACAACATGATCGCGGCGTGGTCCCGCGTCGCCGCCGCCCTCGAGGGCCTCGACTGCGCGCTGATGGGCGGCACCGCCGTCGCCATGGTGCTGCGGCACCGCCACAGCCACGACCTCGACTTCATGACCCTGGCCCCCTTCGACTCGCGCGCGGTCGCCGCCAAACTGCTGTCAGCGGCCGCCCGCGCCGCCTACAAAGACGACGACCGGCCCCACATCGCCAAAGTCGCGTTCGACGGCGTACCCGTCACCGTCATGAGAGACCTCCGAGGCTTCGTCGAAGGCCACGCCACCCAACTCGCTGACCCCAGCGTCGTCGACGGCATCGCCGTCGGATCGGTCCCGGACCTCATGGCCACCAAACTCGAAGTGATCCAGCACTGCCGCCAGGGCCGCGACTACATCGACATCGCCGCCATGGACCGCGCCGGCGCCTGCACCATCGAAGACGGCCTGCGCTACCACCGACAGCGCTACGCCCCCACCGTCACCTACGAAGAGACCCTGCGCATCGCACAGCTCGCCACCAGCGCGCCGCCCACAGACCCCGACCCCGCCTTCAACCGCCACCTCGCTGAGGCTGCCAGCCACCTAGCCGCACGCCGGCGCGCCGTCCTCGACTGGGCGCTGCAGTCTGGACAGCGGCCACGCCCGCCCCATCCCAATCCCCCCGCACACGAACTCTTGACCCGCCACCGCGGACGCGTCGGAGACCGGTTCGCCAGGCAACACTCCCACCCGTGCCTACTCCTCGATCACCAGGGCCGCGTCCTCCCTCAACCGACCGTGCAGGCCTCTGCCTGCTCGATCACAAACCTGGCCTCGCCCGAAGCGCGACGGCGGCCGCGGGCGTGCCGATGCAGGCGACGAGTTGTTGAGGTTCCTGCGCGAGCAGGTCGATGCTAAGTAGATGGGCTAGCGCGCCAGCGTTCGGCCGTTATGGCGTCATGGCTTTGGCCGCGGCCTCGACGGCGGCTTTGAACTCCGCGTCGGCTTCGGCGGCGGTTGCCGGCTTGTACCCGTCGAGGGCGGCGGTGACGCCGATGATGGAGGCCTCGGCTATGTCCGCGTCTAAGGCGTCGATGATCTTGTGGCGGCGCCAGAACTCGGTCCGTGCGGCTTGGAGGGCCTGAGCGTGCAGGTTTGTCCGGTGGCGAGCAGCGATGTGGAACCCTGCGCCTTGGAGGACGCCGAACGCGGCGCTGAGCGCGGCGGTGGTGTCGAGGGTGAGCCAGTGGTCAATGATCGTTTCGTAGAACTCGGGGCGACCTGCAGCCGCGCGGGCAGCTTCGAGGGCGGCGCTCATCGCAGTGGCGCTGTGCTCGTCGGCTGCGGCGCCGGTTCCGGTCATGGGCACCAACCTACCGACGTCGGCCAACTGCACCGAAGCACGGGGAACCCGCCCGTGTCGCTGTGCACGGAGGCATGAGACACGTCAGTGCTTGGTGTCCTTGGTTGGGTGGGGATCGTTGCCGGGGGCGACGGTGTCGCTGTCACGGAAGCGGCCGTCGCGTCCCTGGATGCGCACCTCTCCCCCGCCGGCGTTGCTCACGATGTCCTTGGCGTGCTGGATGGCCTGGGTCTGGGTGTGCTTGGAGGAACGCTTGGCGTGAGCAGCCTTCACGTCCCAGCCGCCGTCAGGGTTGCGAACGACATAGCGGTCGTTGGGCTTGGGCATGGTGGAAGCTCCATGGCTTGTGATTCCTTGTGCGCCGTCGCCCGCGTCCCCAGAGGAGATCCACGGCTCCGTCCGCGTTGGCAGGTTACAGTATTGGAATTACGGTTACAAACAGATGTTCGCATTCAGCCCGGCGCGGTCACGTAGACGCCTCAGGTCGCGGGACCTCCCCGTGGCTACATTGGTCGCAGGCGTCGCCGCCCGGGCCACCCGCCACCCGGGATCCCAGGGCACCCAGAGGAGGGACCGTATGCCCAACATGACGTCCACCCAGCGACAGGTACTTGCGCTGTGCAGCCTGGTCTCCGCCGGCGACCGATGCGACTGGGGGGTTCTCGCTCGACAGGCCCACCGCGAGCGATCTCTAGATGGTCTGGTGGCCGGCGACATTCTGGAAACCAGCGCAAACGCCCACGGGACCGGATGGGTGATCAAGACCGCTTCACCAGAGAGCTGGACAGCCGCCTGGGAGCGAGCGGACTCGGAGTATCGGGCTGCGACCACCGCCGGGGCGCGCCTGACGACCGTGCTTGACGACGACTTCCCGCTCAACTTGCGGCTGATCCACAACCTGCCGCCCTTCCTGTTCTATCGGGGCAGTCTCGACGCCGACCGTGACGCCCACAGCGTCGCCGTCGTAGGCACCCGATCAGCCTCCCCCGACGGCGTCCGGCAGACCCGCTGCGTGGTCCGATCGCTAACGCACAGCGGCCTCACGGTGACGTCGGGGCTGGCAATCGGCATAGACGCCGCCGCTCACCGCGAGACCCTCGCGTGCCACGGACGCACGATCGCCGTGCTGCCCTCTGGGATCACCCGCTTAGCCCCAGCTGCCAATCGGGATCTCGGAGAGGACATCGTGGCCTCGGGCGGACTCATCGTGTCGCAGTTCTCCCCCACAGCCACACCAGCCAGATGGACCTTCGGCAAGCGCAACGAAGTCACCTCCGGCATCAGCCAAGGCACAGTCGTGATCGAAGCATCAAGCACGTCGGGAGCCCGAATGCAGGCCCGGCTCGCCTACGAGCACGGCAAGCGGGTATTCCTGCTGAACACGCTCGTCGCCGAGCAGACCTGGGCGCAGCAGATGGTGGAGCGCCGCCGGGCAGTCGCCGTCTCGTGCATTGACGAGATCACCAGTCGGATCGTGTCACCTGACCGGGTGCGCGACGTAAGCGACCTGCTTCACGTAGAGCCAGCACTGTTGTAGGCGCACCCCATGGCGCCGCCGTCCGACCGCCACGACTTCCCCAACTGCAAGGGCTGCCCGTACGTGCCGCTGAGCTTCGCCTCAATGAACTCCGCGACCAAGGCATCTTCGGCGTCCCCGCCCGGGACTGACCCAGAGAAGCCGCCCAAACAGACGTTGACGCGCTGGTGCCAACGCAATACGCTCGGGCCTATCTACTCCCCGCCCGCTGGACGGCTCACTTCGATGCCGTCCCCGGGCGGGTGTTTCATGTCATGCGCACGATAGTCCTCATCGACGGCCAGAACCTCTACCATCTGGCCAGGATCGCGTGGGCCCCGGCCCCGGCCGACCCGTCATCGCCTTACTCGTGGCCCAGCTACGACGTCGAGGCGCTCGCCGCGCGCCTCACAGCTCGGCTCCCACAGCGCAACCTCGACGAGATCCGCTTCTATACCGGAGTCCCTGCCGCCTCCGTCGACCAGTTCTGGCACAGCTTCTGGACCAACAAGTGCCGCCACCTCCGCAACCAGGGTGTCCACGTCTACACCGGCAGGGTCAACTCGGCCCGCCAAGAGAAGGGGGTGGAACGTGAGCCTGGCTCTCGATCTCATCCAGGCCGACCCACGAGCAGCGCTACGACGCCGCCATCATCGTGAGCCAGGACGCCGACTTCGGGCCCGCCGTGAGGCTGGCCAAGAAGATCGCCCACTCCCAAGGGCGCTACCTGCAGTTTGAGTCCGCTTTCCCCGTCGGTGCCGGGAGCACCTCCAAACGCGGCGTGCCCGGCACGACGTGGGTCCCCATCGACAAAGCCACCTACGACGCCTGCCGGGACCCACGCGACTACCGACGGCCGTGACCTGCATCTCGGGCGGCGGGGTGCGCCGAGGTCGCATACCCGATGGGACGCCAACAGCGCTCGTCAGATCGCCGCGACGTCCTCAACGGCAAGGGCTGCCCGTACGTCAACAGAGCCGCGTCATCGTCTACGACGACATCTGCACCACCGGTCTTCAGTCAAACGCCGTGGCTCGACGCCTACGCGAATGGGGCGCCGTCTCGGTGCATGGTGTCGTGCTCGCCCGCCAGCCCTGGAGCGAAGGCAGCAGCTGATCGTCGCAGCGTCGAGCCCTCGAGGCGAACTGCATGTAGCTGCCAGATACGCCGTCCCTCTTGCAGTCCTGGCCACAGCGTCTTCGATCTCGCCATCGATCTGTGATCCGAAGAGGCGCTCAGCGCACTGCCGATGGGCAACCGGCACGCGCTTGGCTAGCTGGACTTGATGTGCGCCGAGGCCCGGAACTCGAACTCAGGTGCTTCGTCCCACATTCGGCTTGCTGGTTCGCCGTAGGCCCGGGGTGAGTTCTGCTAGTCGCGCGAGATCTTCCGGTGACCAGTCCTCGGCCGGTCGGAGGCTCCCCTGCCGCATGGCGGCGTGCCTTGTCTCACCCCCTCGATATCATCGGCGTAGTTACAAGCTTGTGACTATCTGGCTACCGACTGGGCTGGACGATGCCGGTCGTCGTTACTGGCAGAAAGGTCGACATCATGGCTAATTTGAATACGCAGTTCGCCGGGGCGAAGTCCCTCGTGGAGGCCACAGCCTCCGACAAGTCCAACGCCAAGACCGCACACGAAGAGGTGCGCGCCTGCCTGGAGGCCGATGAAACGCTCAAGGCCTATGGCATCGACACGGTGCTCATCGGCAGCTACAAGCGCCATGTGGCGATCCGTCGAGTCAAGGACGTCGATGTGTTGTCGAAGCTCCCCAGGTTGCCGCGCGAGGTCGGGCCAAGGCAGCTGCTTGGGTACTTCGTAAAGGTGCTCAGAGACAAGTTTGGGACTGATCGGGTGGAGGCTCAGGCCCGGTCGGTGAAGGTTGAATTCCCCAATCTCGGCCTTGCTGTGGACGCGGTGCCTGCTCGTGCCTGCATTCGAGCTACATCGAGATCCCCGACCGCTCCGGCGGCTGGCAGACGACGAACCCCGAAGCGCTCACCGAGCTGACAACGACGATGAACAACCGATATGACGGCGAGTATGTGCCGCTGGTGAAGCTGATCCGACAGACTCGTCGCCACAACCTCGGCAAACGTCCGGGCGGGTACTACTTCGAGATCCTCACCTACCACGCTGCCCAGGGCGGGCTCGACGCACGAACCACTGCCACGCTGTTCACGTCCGCGCTGCGCAGCATCGCGGGACGGCTGCAAGCCGCCGCCTCCGGTGTTGCCGTGCCGGATCCGACGATGCCCGGTGCGGTCATTTCGATCCGCGCCACTGACGCTCAGATGCGAACGGCCGCGGCCACCTTTGCAACTTTGGCGTCCAAAGCTGAGACGGCGCTCGGAGCTGAGCTGTGTCCAGCCGCGAAAGCGTTCCAAGAGATTCTGGGCCGCAACGACGACGGCGACTGGGTGTTCGAGATGCCGGCTGCCTGCAACGACGACGGCACGGCCAAGAATCTGACCCGGGTGTCGTCTGGGGATCGCACGATCCCCGCCGGGGATCGACGGTTCGCGTGAGCGCTTTAGGCGACAGCGTCGCAGCACACCGGGAGGCCTTCGTCGACGACCTCTGCGCCCGCGGCTTCCGGCTGCTCACTGACCGTCGGACCCTCGTGGGCGACATTGATGTTGAAGGCAAGCCTGTCGAGCACCAGATCGTGCTGACCGAGGATTTTCCGGTTACCAAGCCCGTGGTGTCAACCCCCGGCGGCGAGGGGGGTCTGTCGTGGCACCGCGAGTCCAACGGCCGGTTCTGTTTGTGGTCCGATGACGACGCCGCGGACCTGCCTTGGAGCAGTGCTGACGCGGTCATTGATCGAGTCATGCAATGGCACGCCAATGACGCCGCAGGGTGGCCCGATGATCAACCCGATCTCGACTTGGAGAGATACTGGCCGAGCATCGATGAACTGGTTATCTACCCGGATCTCGCTCCGCTCACCGGAGAGCCATGCAAGGCAAGGCGGGGAAACCACAATGTTTGGGAGATCGCGAAGGGCAAGGCTCCGCCGAAGAAGCCGCGATGGGCGGGAGCCGCAGTGGTTGATGTCGGCGAACTCAACGAGCCCGTCCGCTCCTTCGACGAGCTTGCCGAGGTGCTGGGCTCTGGTGAGGCTGAAACACTGCGGCTAGCGATCGAAAGGGGCCGGCTCAGGTTCCTGATGGTGCGCTACAGGCGCCAAGGATCCGAAGCCGCGCTTGCGCTCATCGCCAGGGACAAGAACACCAATCACCTGTTCGCTGCCGGTGCCGCTCATGCTGGCGCATCGACCTACCTTCTGCGGGCGGGCCTGGACGCCGAAGTCCTCCGTGTGACATCCGTAGCGATCGTCGGAGTCGGAGCCGTCGGATCCCTCCTTGCTGAGATGCTCGCTCGCTCAGGTGTCGGCCGCCTCACCCTGGTTGATCATGACCGTGTCCGGCCGGGAAACTGCATCCGCCATGTAGCCACCCGCAAAGATGTCGGCCGAGCCAAGACCGAAGCCGTCAAGCAGCACCTTGTTGAATCCGGGGCCATTGCACAAGATGCCGTGATGTCCAGGCACCAAGAACTCACGTCTGTAAGCGACACCGAAGACCTCTTCGACAACCATGACCTCGTGATAGATGCGACCGGCAACGGACCTGCCACGGCTTTGGTTCTCACTGCGAACCGGATCCTCGACAAGCCCGCGATCACGGTCTGTCTGCAGCGATCAGGCAGCATCGCACGGGTAGACCGCTTCCCCCTGCGCACCGGCGAGCGCCACGACCCACCGTTGCCGCCGGGCGGGCCGAGCCTGGTGCTGCGCGAGGGCGGATGCGGCGATCCAGTGTCCCCAACACCGCCATGGGCCTGCGCCGCGGCCGCGGCCCGAGCCGCGGGAATGGCAGCCGATCTGCTCTCAGGACGCCACATGTATCCCCCCACAGTCATCGACGGGCTGATCGGCCAATCCGACGGCCCCCCCCCCCCCCCCCCCCCCCCGATAAGCCCATCTCAGCAATGACGCCCAAAGGGTGCCGGATCGTCGTCGAACCGGCGTGCTGGCGGACCATCGCCGATTTCGCGTCGGTGCAATCTGGGCGTGAGACGGGCGGAATACTGCTCGGATGGCGCCACAGCGCAGGCGTGTATGTGTGTGACGCTGCGGAAGTCCCCGACACGCGGGCGAGCCGCACCCAGTACCTGCGCCGCCACCGCCTCGCATCGGAGTCCCTTGACCGCTTCCTGGACACACTCCCAGCGCGATCGCCGGTCGGCTACGTAGGGGAATGGCACACCCACCCAGCTCCTCAGGGCCCGAGCCGCGCAGACCGCAAGCAACTCAAGAAACTCTCCCAGCACCTCCACAACGATGTAGCGCTCATCGTCGCCGTGCACGACCCGCGCTCTGGCCTGTGGACACCCCAAGGACTATGCGCACGATCCGGGCGAGCGCGGCCCGCGCACGTCGACATCAGTTCCGCCCAGCCCGACACCACAACTCGAGGCAACCAATGAGCAGCACCACAGGCCGCACTCGCAGTGCGGTGCGCATCGCCGGCGACGACTACCAGCATCTAGTGGCCTGGAACGAAGCACTTGAGGCGTTGCGCCCAGACAGCGACGTGACCTCCATCACCGTCGAACAGCCAGACGCCGGCAACGTGGACGACGTGGTCCTGTGCCGCGGCGAGGGCTCCAACCGGTACATCCAGGTCAAACACGCCGTAGACGCCACATCGCCGGTGGGACACACGTGGCTAACCTCGCGCACCACCCCAAGAGCCTCCAGCCTGTTGGAGAAGTTCTATCGAAGCTGGCGCGTTCTCTCCAAGGGCGCGCAGCAGCCGGAACTTGTCTTGGTGACAGACCGCGAGGTCGACTCCCGCGATCCGGCAATGCGCCTGCTCGACCGCACGACAGGGCTGCTGGTGCCATCCATCCGCCACCGCGATGCGGCACAGGCCCGCGAGGACTGGGCCGTACACCTCGACATCGAAGAAGACGATCTCATCAAGTTCCTCGAGAGCCTGCGCTTCTTGACCGGCAGACCCTTCGCGGCCGAGGAACAGCGCGCCACAACACTGATGTGGGCCCTGGGCCTCAACCACGACCAGAGAGCGCTTGATTCCGCGTTGGGCCTCGTACGCGACTGGGTGCAGCGACCCGAACGAACTCTCGGACCTGACCAGTTCCGTGCGTGGGCCGACGAACGCGTCGGGCTACGAACCCCACCGGGCGCTGTTGTGGTGATAGAGGCCATCGACGATGACCCCCATCCCGAAGACGCAGCCGAACGCGTGAACTTCGTCGACGCCTATCGCGGCGACACACCCAACGAGCGGCGCCAACTCCGCGACGAAAGCCAGTGGCCCCTAATCAGAACCGAGCTGCAACAAGCAGCACACAGGCTGCGGCAATCCGGGGTGCACCGAGTCATCGTTCGGGGAGCGATGCGACTACCGGCATGGTTCGCTGCCGGTGCAGCGTTTCGCCACGTACACGGCTTCGACGCCGCCGCGATCCAACTCGGCGAACCCTGGTCCAGCGAAGACCTCAACACCGCGGTCGACGTCGATGTCAACACCACCACCATCGGCGATGGCCCCGACGCAGCCGTGGCCGTCGGTATAGCTGCCGACCCGACCACAGAGGTGAGCGACTACATCACTGCCACTCGCCTTCCAGTCGCAAGCCTCACATCAATCCTGCCTGCCGGCGGGCCCAGCCCCGTGGCGATCCCCGACAGTCCAACTGCCGCGGCAACAGCGGTAGCGGTACGCGACGCCGTGCGCGACCTCCTACGGACAACATCAGCCACCCGAATCCACCTGTTCCTGGCCACCCCGGGAGCCCTAGCACTGCTGGTAGGCCACTGCTGGAACGCCATGCGCCCAACGATCGTCTATGAGCACCTCGGCACCGGCAACGGATACGCCCCCACCTTCCTCATCGCTGCCTGACCCTGACAACCGCGCCACAAGCGCAGAACCTCATCACAGCCAACGCGCCTGGCTGTGTCCCTGAGCCTCACCGCGAACCAAAGGACATTTCTCATGGATCAGCTATTGAAGATCGCTGCAACGGTTGCCGCAGTGTTGCTCTTCGCGGCATGGCGGGAGTGGTGTGCTGCCCGTCGGATCGTCACGGTCGGTGGTCTCGACGCGGAGGCCTATGCAGTACACGGCTGCGTGCCACTGCAATTCGCTGGGTCCCGCTATTGGATCGTGCGCGCCGCGGTGGCAGTGACCGGGTTCTTCATGGTGCGTCCCAAGACACGCAAGCAAGCGTTCGCAACACGCAAGATCGTCGGGATTCGCGACGGCCAACAAATCGACTACTGCGACATTCGGCCTCGGGACCGCTTGCGAATCATGCTCGACGAAGGAGAGCATCCAGCCGTGTTCGACCGCTCCATGCGACGCGGTGTTGTCAGCTTCTATCGAACCATTGCGATCCGCGAGATAGAGGGTCCAGGCTTCAGCGAGAACGCGCACTGCGTGACGGTACGAACACGCGGCGATCTATTGCCGGCCGTCGACGAAGCAGGTTCACAGTCGCTCGAGTACGAAGTGACCTCAGCCGCTCCCAGAAGCAACCGTCGCAGCGGTCCGTGCTCGCTGGCAGACATACCCGAGGACGTCGTCGAAGCCGTGATCATCCCGCCCGACACATATCAGCAAGCCCGCGATGCAGTGAAGGGACAGACATACGGGGTGCTGCGCCGACGGCTGATGAGACACAACCCAAATCCCCGCGTCGGACTCGTGCATGTCGCTACCAAGTACGCCGTGCCGCTTGCAGTCCTGGCCTGCCTCGGGGTGCGATCCCTCGGGTGGACTGCGACAGCCAGGATCCTCGCCGCTGTTGTCCTGATGCCCATGGCGCTCTTCGCCATTCTCGCTTGCATTGCTGGGGCAGTCGCGCTCGGGCACTATGTCCGTGATCGCATGCAAGGTCGTCGCCCTCCCGTTCCGAAGATCCAACTGCAGTTTCTGGAGCCGACACGTCAGACCGGAGTTTGGCGGGTTGATGGGGTTTTGGTGACGGGAGGAGGCCGCTGACCTGGGGTTTTGTGTTGTGAGACAGCGCTCCGTCGGGGATTTGTAGGGACGATACATACTTGACGGTGTGAACATTGGTGGTATTGTTGTGCTGTGTTCGTGAAGACGACCCGCAGGCGCAGGGGCGACAAGGTGTATGAATACTTGTCTTTGGTGGAGTCGGTCCGCGACGGCTCCAAGGTCGGTCACAGGACCTTGTTGCGCCTGGGGGAGGTGACCGCGTTGCGCGAGTCCGGCCAGCTCGAGCGGATCGTGGCCGCGTTGGAGGCGCACCTGCACAAAGAGCGGATTGGGTATCCCCCCGAATCGTGGAGACATCGTCTATGAGGAGACGCTATGTCACAACCACGACGCAAGTATGACCCGGAGTTCAGTTCAGGGCCGGTGCTGTGCGGATTGTCCGGGAGACGCGAAGGCCGGTCGCTGAGATCGCCCGCGAGCTCGGGGGTGGCGCGGGGGTTCTGGGGAACTGGGTCCGCAAGGACAGGATCGAGCGGGGCGAGGCCGAGGGCCTCAGATCCGACGACCGAGCCGAGCTCACCAGGCTGCGCAAGCGCTGCGCCGAGTTGGAGATGCGTCCCTTGTCTTGGAAGCTCGGTGAAGGATGGATCCACCAGGCTGCGCAAGCGCTGCGCCGAGCTGGAGATGGAGCGTGATGTGCTCAAACGATCAGTGGTCCTGTGGGTGAAGGAGGCAACGCGATGACGGCGGAGTTCGTCGTGGCCCAGAGGTCCGAACACGGTGTGCCTCACGCGGTCGCGTGCCGCGCGCTCGGTGTAGCGTCCTCGACGTTCTACAAGTGGCGGGACCGCCCGCCGACGCCGGCGCAGCAGCGCCGAGACGGCCTCGACGCTGCGGTCAAGGCGTGCTTCGACGCGTCGGGGGGTCTGGCTGCAACCTGATCTGCTTCACTACGGGTCGCGGCAACGTGTCCGGCTTCGTGCCAGCACCTACGCTGAAGGTGGCCACGAACACCGCCATGTTCAACCGTATGAGCGGCGACATGGACCTCAACGCCGGAACCATTGCGGATGCTCAGGACACCGTGGCTGAGGTTGGCGCTCGGCTCTTCGAGCTGTTCGTCCAAACAGCAAGCGGGCGTCAGACCTCCAGCGAACTCCTCGGGTTCGGTGACGACGACTTTGTGCAGTGGCAGACCGGCATCGTGACCTGAGGCCGTCGAGCTCGCCGAGACCGTCCCTGTCCACGCGGCCGGAGGCGGCGGTCACTCGGCGAGCTCTGATTTCGGGGCGTCCTCTCGATCTTGCTGCCTCGCCATCACCTGCTGGATGAGTACGGGGCACGAACCCGGACCAGCCAGATGGTATACTCTTAGGTATGCTTGATACGACTACCATAAAGGTCTCAGCCCGGACTCGGGATGCCTTGCGTGAACTCGCCGATCGCGAGGGGCTCACCTTCGACGCACAGATCGAGAAACTGGTCCGACGGGAACGTCGTCGCATCATCGGGGATCAGCTCGCAAGCGCTCCACTCGACGTCGGCGACGAGGCTGTGCTCAATGCGTCTGTGAGCGATGTCGCTGATGCGAGCGGGTGACGTCGTCCGCTGCGATTTCGGGACGCCAGCGCGGGGCGAGCCGGGGTTCCTCCGGCCGGCCATCGTCATTACGTCCGATGATGTGCTCGAATTCCGGCAGCACGCGATCGTGGTCGTGCCTTGCACGACCATGAGGCGAGGATGGTTGAGCGAGATTGACATCACCGGATTCGGTGTCGCCCAGGCGCATCTGCCGACAACCATCAGCGTCGACCGCGTCGTCGAGACGACGGGCACGAACATCGGGCCGGTCGCGCTGCAACAGATTCGAGAACTCATCGCCGACCTGCTCGGACTCTGACCCTGCCAGATCGACGGCGAGCGTGCTGGTTGTGACCCGCAATGAAGCGACTGGCGTGCTCAACAAGGTCGTGGTGGCTCCTATAACCCGCACCGTTCGGGGCATACCAACAGAGGTGCCCCTCGATCCTGGCGACGGACTGCCCCACCGCAGCGCGGCCTCCTTCGACAACCTACGAGTCGTCGCCAAGTCTCGTCTCACCGAGCGTGTCGGCTCCATCTCGCACCGTCGCGCCGAGATGTGCGCCGCACTCACCGCCATGGCCGACTGCTGACGCCACCATAGTGAGCGCTAGGTCATGACCGTCTTCGAACACTTCGAGGGCCGACGCAGCCGGCTCGACTGAAGAGCACCGCCCCGTGACGACCTGCCATAATGGACGACCTGCCATAATGCAGGTGCAGAAATGCCCACCAACCAAGTGACTCCTCACGAGTAAGACCCTCGCGGAGAAACCGTGATCATCCTCGCAAACGGCAAGACGAACGAGGTCTCCCAGCGGACCGACGCCGCGGAGGCTCTGTGGGTGCGACTCGGCGAGCTCCCCGGCGCCACCGGCTGGCAGATGAAGCCGCAAGGAGCGTGCCTGGGCGAGCTGTGCGTGCCGCTGCCGATGGACAAGCGTGAAGAGTGGATCGCCGACGCCGACGACTGGGTGTGGTTCTGCTACTCGGAGTTCGCGGACATGATCGGCCAGAAGCACGTGCGCGACGGCGACGCGTGGAGCCTCGGCTCGGTGCCCGAAGTCCGTCGCGCCGGGCTGGAGAACGCAATCGCCCCCGACTTCGAGGTGACCGAGCGCAACGGCAACACGTTGAGGCTCTCAGACTTGCGTGGCCACAAGGTGGTGCTGTTCACCTGGTCATCGTGGTGAGGCTGCCGCGTCAGCCTGCCGGTCTGGCAGGAGCTCTACGAATCCCTCGGTCCGGACCGGTTCGAGCTGATCAGCGTGGCACAGGACTCGGGGGGCCCCGACGCTGTGGACAAGTGGTTTGACCGGGCCTCGCCGACCTACCGGTGCGTCGTCGACCCGACACATGAGATCAGCTCGCTGTTCGGCTGGGTGAACGTGCCGTCGGCCGCGTGGATCGACGAGGACGGGCAGATCGTTCGCAGCAACGAAGGGGTGTACCCGGCTGAGACGACCATCAGATTCGGCCTCGGCAAGGTTCGCATGGGCGACAACGCATTCGCCCAGGCGACTCGCGACTGGATCGAGCGGGGAGCCGACAGCGAGCATGTCTGGTCGAGCAGGGAACTAGCCGAGCGGCTCAAGCCCGTCGACGACGACACGCTGCTGGCAGAAGCGACGTTCAAGCTGGCGTTGCACTTCGAGGCGGTGGGCGACAGCGAGCGTGCACTGAGGCACTTCGCCGCGGCGCAGCACCTGGCGCCCGACAACTGGAACTACCTGCGGCAGGGCTGGACCCACAAGGGGACGGGCTATGCCAACTTGAAGGTGCTGCAGCGGACGAACGACCTGCGCAAGAACTCCGACAAGAGCTACTACGACCCCATGGGGTTGCCCGGCGAGAACCATCACCGGTTTACCGAGCCCGAGTGGCTGTGGACGCCTGCCGTCCGGCGGCTCAAGCAACTGCTCCGCCGCTAGAGGGGCGTCACACGAATAGAGGGGGCTGGACCTCAGTGTTCGCACGAAAGAATGGAACCCCCCACTTCCAATAAATGGAACCTCTCAGAACCCCCCTGCAAACGCAGAGGTCAGCGCAGGTGGTGAACAGTCCACCATGACGTACTGTGCTGCGAACTCGCCCGTTCAGGGCGACCTCCGCGGCGTCCGCTCCCCCTATGACGGCCCCCTGAGCGGGCTTGCCTACTGTCCATCCCTAGAGCCTGGGCGAATCCACTTCATGTGACGCCATTGGCCTCACGGGTACATCCATGTGTGCGGGCTTCTTGCCCGGAAGTAGCCGCCGCCCAACTGTCACATTCTACCGTGAGCCCGACGGTCCCTTCGTGTTCATACCGTGGGGCGCCGACGGCACGTTCCACTTGGAGGACGACCCCAATCCCTTCGACAACATCAGCAACCCGCCGCCTTCCGTGCTGGCCCTCACGGCCATTCCGAACCGCCTGTACAACCACCCTGACTGGCGGGTCGAATACGCCGCCCGGCTAAAGAAGATCCTGAGCACCGTCTGGGACGAAGAGGAGCTGCTGGCAGTAGTGGACGAGATGGCCGCCATCGTGCAGCAGCACGCCCTCCCATCCGCACAGGAGGCCGCGGCCGCCGACACCGAGCGGGTGCGCAAGTTCATCCTGAAGCGGAGAGGCGAGATCCTGGCCGACCTCACCCCTGAGCCGCCCGACTGGCCGGAGCCGGAGGCCTACATCCCGCTACCCGCCGGGTCGGGAACCCTGGAGATCACCTTCGAGACGACTTGGGGAAGCAACCGGAGTCCCAACCCTCTGGAGAGCGGGACGATCGACAGCCTGCGGCTGAGCGGGTCCGAGGAATCGGTCGAGGGCATGGGGATCTTCGCCGGTCACTCCAGCCCGGAGGAGAGGGGCCTGCTTCCGGAGGTCGACAGGCCCGCGTCCCTAGTCGTTGCGAGTGTCGACGATGACGGCTCCGTCTCCGGAATGACGCTGGCTGTGGACCTGGACCTGTTGGCGGCGGGAGCCAAACTGGTCATCGGCGCAGACGCCATCGCGGGGGGGGGGGGGGGGGGGGGGGGGGGGGGGGGGGGGACATGGTCCATCCCGCCGGGAGCGTCGGAGCCGGACAGGTTCTCGCCCTTCACCGAGGGCACGCTGGAACTGTCGGCAGCGGGGACGACGCCCGGCACCGCCATTGCCGGCACCTTCTCCGGCGTGTACGGGCATGCCCCGTCTCCGACCGGCGGCGACGACCCGGACGGAGAGGGCGCCGATCGCGGCACGACTTCGCTGGACGATGGCCTGTTCATTGATGACGTGGCCGCGACCGGCGACAAGCCGGCGTCCCAGCTCGCTCTTGGAGGCCACGCGGATAGGCGGCCGCGAAGGCACGAGACACCTGCAATCCGACGGCATCGTGGTGCCGAACCTCACCTACCCGCGCATGTTCTTAGCCCACCAGATATCGCCCTGAGCCACCGCTACCAAGGCTCCGCCGACCATAGAGCGCATCTTCTTGAAGGGGGGCGGAATTCTGGCCAGAGGGAAGCGACGGGCTCGGAACGCAATGGACCGCATACATAAGCGCCCGCCGCGACCAACAGGACGCCTGCCGCTATGAGTCTTGGCTATCTGTATGCGGCCGTCATCATCGCAAGCCTTCTGCTCACGCTGACATATTACCGTCTCGAATACAGGATCGTGAGGCTTGTAAGGCGATGGCTTCGCCTGATTGCTCAAGTCACTTCGACTGTCCTCGGCGCTCAAATAGTTGGCCTCGTATTCTTCGTCAATACTCTGCAACAAGAGAGCGGAGATGCGACCAGCGGCGACTATCTCGCGAACGCCGCACGCAACCTCACCTATGGAGCACTCATTTCCATACTTGGTTTGTTCCTGATCTTGATGTTCGCAGCCTCCGTTCAAAATCGCAGAGACAGAAATGGCTGGGGACGCACACCTGGCACAACGGAGAAGCTCGTTATGGCATGTGCGGTCGTAGGCATCGCCTTCACTGGTCTTGCACATCTCGCTCTCATGCTGCCATTGATTCTATTGGAACCTCTGCTCTAGGAGCCCGACTCGATGTGATTGTGGCGAACGGCGAGGCGGAATCGCTCGGATGCCGTGCAAGCGCGCATTGGAGGACTGCCGACACTCCTGGAGGGCTTCGGAGGCAGCGGCGTCGCAATCGTCACCGAGTTCTGAGCGGGCCTCGCGGCCTTTCGTGATTCCGTCGCCACTACGCTGAGCGCCGTGCCCGACGACCTGCTGCCCCCTCACGAGGACGAGGCATTCCGGGTTCGCTGCCGGGCCTTCCTCGACGAGCACGCCACCGGCATCAACCTGGGCGGACGAGCGGACCCGCGGGGCGAGCTGCGCCTGCGGGCCGCCCAGCGGTTCCAGAAAGCCCTGGCCGACGCGGGTCTGGCCGGTCTCACCTACCCCGCCCCCTACGGCGGCGCCGGGCTGACCAACGCCCACGAGAAGGCGTGGCGCGAGCAGTACAGCCGGTACCCCAACATGACCTATGACCTGTTGATCTCCCACGGGATGTGCCTGCCCATGATGGCCGAGTACGGCACAGATGCCCAGAAGTCGGCCTACCTGGCCCGCATCATCTCCGCTGAGGACGTGTGGTGCCAGATGTTCTCCGAGCCCGGCGCGGGCTCCGACGTGGCCAGCCTCCAAACCCGGGCCGAGCGGGACGGCGACGAGTGGATCATCAACGGCCAGAAGGTATGGACCACGCTGGCGCACTTGTGCGCCTACGGGATCATCATCGCCCGCACTGACCCCGACGTGCCCAAGCACGCTGGCATCTCGATGTTCATCGTGCCCATGGACGCCGACGGCGTGGAGGTCCGCCCCATCCACCAGATCGACGGGGGCACCCACTTCAACGAGGTCTTCTTCACCGACGTGCGCATCGGCGCCGACAGCCTTCTCGGCGACTTGAACAACGGCTGGCGCATGGCCACGGCCATGCTCATGTACGAGCGGGTCGCCATCGGCTCGGGCACGACCGGCGGGATCAGCGCCGACCGCTCCGACCGCCTCATTGCCGAATGTCGCAAGCGGGGCATCAACGCCGACCCCGCCCTGCGCCAGAAGCTGATGCGGCTTCGGATCCTGGAGACATGCCTGTCTCTGGTGGCTATGCGCACCCGGGCCGAGCTCCAGGCCGGGCGCACGCCGGGGCCGGGCGGCTCGATCGGCAAGCTGGCCACCGTGAGGATCGCCGACCTGCACAGCGAGGTGTCGATGGCCATAGCGGGGGCGTCGGGAGTGGCCTGGGAGGACGAGTCCGACGCTCACTGGCAGCGTCAGACTCTTACCTCGCTCCAGGCCGGCATCGCCGGCGGGACCTCGGAGATCCAGCGCAACATCATCGGCGACCGGGTGCTGGGACTGCCCCGCGACATCAACGTCGACCGGGGCGTGCCCTTCAAGGAGCTCAAGGTCGGCACCCAGACGAACTGATCTGCCGACTGGAACTCCGGCTACAGCAGGTGGCGGGTGGTCTGGTAGACGGTGCGGATCGCGAAATTGGAGCGCAGCCGGGACACGCCGGCGAGACGCGACAGGTGCTGGTTGTGGATGCGCTCGAAGTCTCGGTGGTCCTGCACCGCCAGGTGCAGTAGATAGTCGGCGTCGCCCGCCACCAGGTGGCACGACATGACCTCGGGGCAGGCCCGCACATCCTCCTCGAAGCGATGCAGCGACTCCTCGCTCTGGCTCACCAGCGAAACCTCCACGAACACGTTGAGATCCCTGCCTATGGCCTCGGTGTCGAGGATCATCACATAGCCGGCGATCACGCCATCGGCCTCCAGCCGGCGTACCCGCCGGTGGCAGGCCGATGTAGACAGACCGATGCGCGACGCGAGCTCGGCATGCGAGACCCGCCCGTCGAGCTGCAGCTCGTTGAGGATGAGGCGGTCCGTGGAATCGACAACTGGCATAGCCAATATCTTGCGTCATATGCTGACTTGGTGCAAGTATTACGCGCTAAACAGCTATCTACAGGCAATATTGCTGACAATTATGCATTCATACGCGTGTATTCTTTCAACACTGGCACGCAAGGAGGGATCCATGCGCATCGGAGTGCCCAAGGAGATCAAGAACGAGGAGCACCGGGTCGGCCTCACCCCCGACAGCGCAGCCGAGTTGGTCGACCGGGGCCACGACATCTTCATCGAGCGCCGGGCCGGCACCGGTGCCGGTTTCGACGACGAGGAATACAGCACCCGCGGCGCTTCGGTGTTGGACAGCGCTGACGCGGTCTTCGACGCGGCCGAGTTGATCGTGAAGGTCAAGGAGCCCCTAGCGGCTGAGCGGGCTCGCCTGCGCCGCGACCACACCCTGTTCACCTACCTGCACCTCGCCCCCGATCCCCACCAGGCCGGCGACCTGCTGGCCAGCGGGACCACCGCCATCGCCTACGAGTCGGTCACAGACCGCAACGGTCGCCTGCCCCTGCTCGCCCCCATGTCCCAGGTAGCGGGTCGCCTGGCCATTCAGGCCGGCGCCCGCTGCCTGGAGGCATCCGGAGGCGGCCGGGGGGTGCTGCTGGGCGGCGTGCCCGGTGTGGCGGCCGCGCCGGTCACGGTCATCGGCGGAGGTGTCGTGGGCACCAACGCAGTGGAGATGGCGCTCGGGCTCGGTGCCGACGTGACCGTGCTCGACCGCGACGCAAGCGTGCTGGAGTCGCTGGCCGCCCGCTTCGGGCCGGCCCTGCGCACGCTGTACTCCAGCCCGAGCCGACTGGCCCAGGCGGTGTACACCGCGGATCTGGTCATCGGTGCGGTGCTAGTGCCCGGTGCCCGGGCACCGCGCCTGATCACCAACCAGATGGTGAAGGTGATGCGGCCAGGCACGGTGATCGTCGATGTAGCCATAGACCAGGGCGGCTGCGCCGAGACGTCGCGGCCCACCACCCACGCCGACCCCACCTACATCGTCCACGACGTCGTCCACTACTGCGTGGCCAACATGCCCGGAGCGGTGCCCCGCACTTCGACCCAGGCCCTCAACAACGCCACCTTCCCGTACGTGCTCAAGCTGGCCGACCGGGGTGTCGTCGAAGCCATAGCGGCCGACCGGGGACTGCAGGACGGCCTCAGCGTGAGACGCGGCCACATCACCGAGCCCGCAGTGGCCGACGCCCTGGGCCTGGACTACACCGCGCCCCTCGACGCCCTGGGCTGACGGTAGTAATATCATCCCCACTAAGGTAGGATCACTGGTATGAAGGTGAGTATCAGCATTCCCGAACGCGATGTGGCGTTCCTCGACGACTACGCCCGGTCCCATGGCATCGCGTCCCGGTCGGCTGCCCTGCACAGGGCGATAAGGCTGCTGAGGGCCTCCGAACTGTCCCAACACTACGCGGCGGCATTCGCCGAGTGGTCCAACGAGGGCGAAGATCGGATCTGGGACACCGTGATCGCGGACGGACTGACCCAGGACTGATGAGGCGCGGCGACATTCGCGTTGTCAACCTGGATCCTGTCGTGGGTGCTGAGGCTGCTCGGACGCGCCCCGCGGTGATCGTGAGCAACGACGGCGCCAACACCGTCGCAGCACGGCTGGGTCAAGGGGTGGTGACCGTCGTCCCGGTCACATCGAACATCGCTCAGATCCATCCGTTCCAGGTGCTTCTCGCCGCGCGGGACACGGGACTGCGACTCGACTCCAAGGTGCAGGTGGAGCAGTTGAGATCGGTCGCCGTCGAGCGTGTCGGCAGCCTGGTCGGCCGGGTGCCCCTCGATCTCATGGCACAGATCGACGATGCGATGCGGCTGCACCTAGACCTCTGAAGCATCTCACGAACGGTTGGCTCCGACCAGTTCGAGGATCGTGGCCGCAGCCTCGCTGCCGTCGTCGCAGGCGCGTGCCCAGGGCGGTCCGAGCGATGCTGCGAAGCCCATAGACGGTATCGGTCGTCGCAGGCGCGTGCCCAGGGCGGTCCGCTCAGACGGCCGACTTGGCCGGTGGGCGCCGGTTGCGATTCCTGGACCGTGCCGGTCTGTTGCGTCGGCGGGACTGGGACCGATGCTCGGCCGCGGGGCGCTCGGACTGGCGCCGCCGCGGCTGCGCGCCGGCATGCTGCCCGCTCGGACCGGCGGCGACCGCGAGGGGCTCGGTGCGGCTCGAGGGCTGGCCGAGCCCAGCGATCGCGGCCAGATCAACATCGGTGATCGGCTGCCGGAGGCCCAACTGACGCTGCATCCGGCCCAGTTCCCTGGCCTGCTCGGGCTGCACGAGCGATATCACGACGCCGCCCTGGCCTGCTCGGGCGGTGCGGCCCGACCGGTGCAGATAGGCCTTGTGGTCTTCGGGAGTGTCGTAGTGGATCACCGCGCCGACACCCTCGACGTGGATGCCGCGGGCGGCGACGTCGGTCGCGATCAGCGCCTCGACCCGCCCGGCCGCGAACTCCCCCAGCGCTCTGGTGCGCTGGTTCTGGCTGCGACCGCCGTGGATCGCCGCGGTACGGACACCCCTTCGATCAAGCTGGCGGGCCAGCCGGTCGCAGCCGTGACGGGTCCGGCAGAAGACGATCGCGGGCCCGGCCGCGCCGATCGCGTCAGCCGCGACCTCGATGCGCTCGGTGCGGGCCACATTCCAGAACACATGGTCGGCGGCAACCACATCGGGGGTCTCGTCGCCGACCTCGTAGCGCACCGGGTCGTGCTGGTAGTCGCGGGTGAGCGACGCCACGTCGCCGTCGAGCGTGGCTGAGAACAGCATCGTCTGCCGATCGGGCATGGTCTGGTCGAGCAGGCGGCGCACAGCCGGGATGAACCCCATGTCGGCCATGCGGTCGGCCTCATCGATGACGACGGCGTCCACCTCGTGCAGGCTGACGGCGCCCTGCTCGATCAGGTCTTCCAGCCGACCGGGGCACGCCACCAGGATGTCGACGCCCCGGCGGAGGGACTGGATCTGGTTGCCGTAGCCCACGCCGCCGTACACGACGGCGACGTGGACGCTGCCGGAGAAGGAGCGAAGCTCGGTCATGATCTGGTCGGCAAGCTCCCTAGTGGGAGCCAGCACGAGCGCCCTCGGCCGGTGGGGCCGGGCCCGGCCGACGTTGACCACCAGCGGGATACCGAAGGCCAGGGTCTTGCCCGACCCGGTGGGAGCACGGCCGCAGATGTCGCGCCCGTCCAGGGCGTCGGCCATTGCGGCCGCTTGGATGTCGAAGGGTTGGGTGATGCCGCGCTGTGCGAGGGCGCGGCATATGGAATCGGGTACGCCCAGCCGGGCGAAGGTGGGGGACATTGTTCTCCTTGCCCGCGTCGGGCGGGCGTCTCATGGGTTCGGCGCTGCCTCGACGGGGGGATGAGGGCAGCGGTCTCAAGGGTTTGGCTCACAAAGACCGGAAGAACCAACACCCGCCTGCGAACCCGCTGGCCGGACATCCCGGCCAGACTGGAGCCAACCCTACCGGGAAACCGCAACCGATCCTCGATCGACCGGCCGCGGCCAGCGAGCAGCTACTCGTTGAGGTGCATGGCGACGGCCAGGTTCGACCCGACAACCGCGACCCCTGCCGCGATCCCGATCACGATCAGGTTGACCTGCAGCATGGCGGAGTCGTCCACCTTGAACCCGGCCAGTAGTTGCAGGCCGTCGGCGTCGCTTAACTGGTCGATCACATAGTTGCGCAACAGCGCGTTGCTGGTCATGGCCACAAGCGCTCCGAGCAGTCCCTGCACCAGCCCCTCCAGCATGAACGGGACGCGGACGAACCACTTGGTGGCCCCCACCAGCCGCATGATCTCTATCTCGGTACGCCGGTTGCCTATGGCGACGGCCAGCGTGTTGAGGATCAACAGCGTCGAGGCGCCGAGCAGGACGATGGAGCCGATGAACAGCACCCGCCCGGCCCGGTCCGAAAGGTTCTGCACATCGCGTATCACGTCCCCGGCAAAGGTGACGGTACGGACGCCGGGCTTGCCCTTGAACTGGATCCCGAGCTCCTCCACCACATCGGAGTCAGGATCGGTCGGCACCACCCGGTAATACGGGGGCACGCCCTCGGCGGTGAAGATCTCCAGCACCTCGGGCGTGTCCTCGAAGAACTCCTTGAACTCCTCGTAGGACTGCTCGCGGTCTACGTACTCCCATGTCTGCACGCCGGGACTCTCGTCGAGCTGGTTGCGGACGCTCGAGTCCTCAGGCGTGCCGACGTCTGCGTTCATCCACACGATGAACTCGACGCCGTCCTGCCAGCGGGCGGTGGCGCTGTCCACCGCCACCTGGAACAGCATGAAGCCGCCGAACATCGCCAGAGACACGCCCACCGTGATCACGGTGGCCACCGCGAGCAGGATGTTGCGCCACAGGTTCTGCCCAGTCTCACGCAGCACGTAGCGGAAGCTGAACATTGCCAGCTACTCGGGGAAGGGCGGGAAGCTGGACACGGCCGCCTGCTACTCGTAGACGCCTCGGGCCTGATCGCGCACGACCATGCCCCGGTCGAGCTCGACCACCCTTTGGCGCATGCTGTCCACGACGCTGCTGTCGTGGGTGGCCATCACCACGGTCGTGCCGGTCTCATTGATCCGCTCCAGCAGCCTCATGATTCCCACCGACGTCGTCGGATCGAGGTTCCCGGTGGGCTCGTCGGCCAGCAGGATAAGTGGCCGGTTCACGAAGGCCCGGGCGATCGACACCCGCTGCTGCTCGCCTCCGGAGAGCTCATGGGGGAAGCGGTCCATCTTGCGGGAGAGTCCGACCAGCTCCAGAATGGCGGGCACTTGGCGGTTGATGACCTGCGGGGCCTTGCCGATCACCTCCAGCGCGAAGGCGACGTTCTCGGCCACCGTCTTCTTCGAGAGCAGCTTGAAGTCCTGGAACACGTAGCCGATGTTGCGCCGCAGGTAGGGCACCCTCCATCCGCTGAGCCCGCCGATGTCGCGGCCGGCCACGAATATCCGGCCGTGCTCGGGCACGTCCTCACGATTGAGCAGTCGGATGAAGGTGGACTTGCCCGACCCGGACGGACCCACCAGGAAGACGAACTCCCCCTTGCCGATGTCGATCGTCACGTCGCGCAGGGCCACCACATCGCCCTTGAAGACCTTGGTGACCTTCTCCATCTTGATCATTGGGGGTCACCTCCAGCCGCCTGCGGTAGCGGGGCGACAGTACCAGCCCCCTCCGGTGAGCCCGCGGCACCTGACGCCCGGCTCCACCGGAGCCAGGACTCCATGAACGGGTCGAGGTCGCCACCGAGCACCCCGTCAATGTTGGGGGTCTCGTAGCGGGTTCGCTGGTCCCTCACCATCTGGTAGGGCTGCATCACGTAGCTGCGTATCTGGCTGCCGAACCCCACCTTTCGCTGCTCGCCCTTGATCCCGGCGATCTCGTCGGCGAGCCGCTTGCGCTCCAGATTCAGCAGCTTGGCGGCCAGCATCTGCATGGCCCGCTCCTTGTTCTGGTGCTGGCTGCGCTCGTTCTGGCAGCTGGTCACGATCCCGGTCGGCAGGTGGGTGATCCGCACCGCCGAGTCGGTGACGTTGACATGCTGGCCGCCCGCGCCCGACGAGCGGTAGGTGTCGATGCGCAGCTCCTTCTCGTCGATGGCCACCTCGTCGGAGACCTCCTCGAAGAACGGGGCCACATCCACCGCGGTGAAGGCGGTCTGGCGCTTGCCCTCGTTGTTGAACGGCGAGATGCGCACCAGGCGGTGCACACCGTGCTCGGACCGCATCCAGCCGTAGGCACAGCGGCCCCTCACCAGGAAGTCCACACTGGAGAAGCCGGCCTCGGTGCCCTCCGACAGCGCGGTCACCTCCAGCGCGAAGCCGCGGCGCTCGGACCAGCGGCGGTACATCCGCAGCAGCATCTCGGCCCAGTCCTGCGAGTCGGTGCCACCCTCTCCCGACTTGATCTGGCAGACCGCGTCCCGCTCATCGAACTCGCCGGTGAACAGCGAGCGCAGCTCGAGCTCGTCGAAGCGGGCCCCTATGTCGGCCACCAGCCGTGCGATCTCAGCCTCCTCGGAAGCGTCGCCCTCCTCAACCGCGAGCTGGTTGAGGGTCTCCGCGTCGGAGATCTCGACCACGAGACGGTCGAAGATCGTGAGGTCATCGCTGATCGAGGCCAACTCGGAGGTGACGGCCCGGGCCCGCTCCGGCTGATCCCACAAGTCGGGGCGCGATGACTCGGCCTCGAGCTGGGGAAGCCGGAGCCGCAGCACACCGATGCGCAGGTAGGACTCGGCCTCGTCGAGGCGAGCCCGCAGCCGGCGCAGTTCGTCGGAGAAGTCCTGCACGCCCGCTCAGCCCGCGCCGGGGCGGCCGTGACACATCTTGAATTTCTTCCCGCTCCCACAGGGGCACGGCTGATTGCGTCCAACCTTCTCGAGCTCGCTCTTCACCACCGGCGTCCGGTTCGCGGGGCGGTTCGGCGCAGCCGGCCGCTCCTTCCGCTCCGGTCGACTCGGCGCCTCATCGTCCTTTTGTTCGCTTACTCCCACCAGCCGTTGAGTGTCCTGTTGGGCACGCTCGGCCAGCTGCACGTGCATCACGTACCTGACGAAGTCCATGGCGATGCTGGTCACCATCTGCCCGAACATCTCGAAGCCCTCGCGCTGCCACTCGGTGGCGGGGTCCTTCTGCCCCATGGCCCTCAGGTGGATGCCCTCCCGCAGCAGGTCCATCTCATGCAGGTGCGACCGCCACTTCTGATCGATGAGACGCAGCATCACCTGGCGCTCCACCTGGCGCATCACCTCATCGCCGAGTTCCTGCTCGCGCTCGCGGTAGTGATCCATCCCAGCCCGGTTGAGCACGTCGGACAGCTCGTCGTGCGACGAGGCCGCCGCGATGTCGGAAGCGTCGACACCGCCGGGCCAGAGCCCCGACAGCGCCGTGGCCAGACCGTCGCGGTCCCATTCCTCGGAGTGCTCCGAGGCGCAGTACGTGTCGATGGCTCCGCCGACGGCGGACTCCAGGTACTCCAACGCCTCCGCCCGCAAGTCGGTGCCGTCGAGGATCTGGGCGCGGCGCTGGTAAATGACCCTTCGCTGAGCGTTCATCACCTCGTCGTACTTGAGAACGTTCTTGCGGATCTCGGCATTGCGCTGCTCGACGGTGTTCTGGGCCCGCTCGATGGCCTTGGTGACCATGCCCGCCTCGATGGGCACATCCTCGGGCAGGGCCTTGTCCATGACCCAGTTCATGGCGCCGGTGGCGAACCGGCTCATGAGATCGTCCTCCAGCGACAGGTAGAAGCGGCTCTCGCCGGGGTCGCCCTGGCGCCCGGAACGGCCCCTGAGCTGGTTGTCGATGCGGCGGCTCTCGTGGCGCTCGGTGCCGAGCACGTAGAGTCCGCCCTGTTCCAGCACCTCCTCGCGCTCGGCGTCGGTGGCAGCCGCGTGCTTGTCGGTGAGTTCGGCCAGGCGCTGGGCACCCTCGGGCGTCGCCGGATCGAGCCCCTCGGACCTCAGATCGCGCCGAGCCAGACCCTCGGGATTGCCGCCGAGCAGGATGTCGACCCCGCGTCCGGCCATGTTGGTGGCCACCGTGACCGCTCCCAGCCGGCCCGCCTGGGTGACGATCTCAGCCTCTCGATGATGCTGCTTTGCGTTGAGCACCTCATGCGCGATCCCCTGCTTGTCGAGCAGGCGCGACAGCTTCTCGGACTTCTCGACGGAGATCGTGCCCACCAGCACTGGCTGGCCGCGATGGTTGCGCTCGCCAATGTCCTCCACACACGCGTCGAACTTCGCGTCCTCGGTCTTGTAGATCAGGTCGGCCCGATCCTCGCGGATCATCGGCCGGTGCGTGGGGACGCTCACAACGTGCAGGCCGTAGGTGCCCACGAACTCGCTGGCCTCGGTCTCGGCGGTTCCGGTCATGCCGGCGAGGCGTTCGTACATCCTGTAGTAGTTCTGCAGGGTGATGGTGGCCAGCGTCTGGTTCTCCTCCTTGATGGCCACGCCCTCCTTGGCCTCGACGGCCTGGTGCAGCCCGTCGGACCAGCGCCGCCCCTCCAGCACCCGACCGGTGAACTCGTCCACGATCTTCACCTGGCTGCGGTCCACGATGTAGTCGCGGTCGCGCCGGTACAGCTCCTTGGCCCTCAGCGCAGCCTGAAGCTGGTGGACCAGGTTCTGGGCCACCATGTCGTAGAGGTTCTCGACGCCCAGCACCCGCTCCACCGCGTGCACGCCCTCCTCCAAGGGCGCGACGGTGCGCTTCTCCTCGTCCACCTCGTAATGGACATCGCGCTGCAGGCCGCGGGCGATGCCCGCGAAGCGGGTGTAGAGCTTGGCCGCGTCAGCCACCTGGCCGCTGATGATCAGGGGGGTGCGAGCCTCGTCAATCAGGATCGAGTCGATCTCGTCCACGATGCAGTAGTGATGGCCCCGCTGCACCTGCTCGGAACGCGACAGGGCCATGTTGTCCCGCAGGTAGTCGAAACCGAGCTCGTTGTTGGTTCCATAGGTGATGTCGCAGGCGTACTGGCGGCGTTTGTGCTCCGAGTCCCCGCTGCCGGGAACGATCAGACCGACGCTGAGGCCGAGCCACTTGTACAGCTGACCCATCCATTCCGCGTCGCGCTCGGCGAGGTAGTCGTTGACCGTCACCACATGGACTCCACGCCCGGTGAGGCCGGTGAGGTATATGGGCATGGTCGAGGTGAGGGTCTTGCCCTCGCCGGTGCGCATCTCGGCGACCCATCCCAGGTGCAGGGCCGCCCCACCCACCAACTGCACGTCGTAGTGACGCTGGCCCAACACTCGCACCGCGGTCTCGCGCACTACCGCGAATGACTCCATCAGCAGGTCGTCGGGGGACTCGCCCCGCTCCAGACGGCTGCGGAACTCGCCTGTGCGGGCCCGCAGGGCGTCGTCGTCGAGGCGCTGCGTCTCGGGCTCGAGCGCGTTGATGTCGGGTACGAGCGCTTGCAGGTCCCTGAGCTTGCGCCCCTCGCCGGTGCGCAGGATCCGCTTGAACAACGACATCGGTCCGAGCCCGCCTTCGCCTCAGAGCGAGCGCGAACAGGCGAGAGCCCGTCGCGTCGCGGCGGTGTCACTCCCGCTCTTGTTCGCTTCGCTCACGGGCCGCTCGGGCCACGGCCTCGCTCGGCTCCTCACGAGAATCCCCATGAACCGCTCCCTTCCCGCTCGGCCTCTTAGCACATGCGCGGGTAGGTGATGCCGCCTCGCGGTGCAGCGTCGTACTTCCCGCTCTTGTTCGCTTCGCTCACGGGCCGCTCGGGCCACGGCCTCGCTGAACGCCTCGCCAAGATCCTCACGAATCACCGCCTTCCCGCTCGGCCTCTTAGCCAGCCTCGTCGATGAGGCCCACCGCCCCGTCGTCACGGCGGTACACGACGGCGGAGCGACCGGTGGTCGAGTTGATGAAGAAGAAGAAGCCATGGCCCAACAGATCCATCTTCAACGCGGCCTCTGACGGGGACAGCGGGCCGAGGTGGAAGCGCTTGGTCTTGACGATCCGCAGCTCCGGCTCGATCTCGTCGGAGTCGTCCGGACCTGAGCTGTCAATGGCCCGACCCACCGGTTGCGACTCGACGCTGGCACTGGTGCGGATCGTGTCGCCCCGACCGTGGTGGCGCTTCTGGAGCTTGGTACGCAGCTTGCGGATCTGCCGCTCCAGCTTGGCCTCAGCAAGATCGACGGCGACAAAGGCGTCGGGCGCGTTCACCTTGCAGCGCAGATGATGGCCGTGGCCGGTCAGGGTCACCTCGCAGGTCTCGCGGTCGACGATGCGGGGATTGCGAGCCTCGTCGAAGTGAACCTCGGCGGTGTCGAGTTCGTCCATGAACCGGTCCAGCTGCCCGATCTTGGTTCGCACTGCCTCCTCGAGACCTGGCGTGATGTCCTTGTGGCGGCTGCTGATCGAGATCTCCACGTCCAACCTCTCTGCCTAGCTTCCCCGCTCTTGTTCGCTGCGCTCACGGGCCGCTCGGGCCACGGCCTCGCTCGGCGATCTCACAAGGATCCTCATGACTTGCTCCTATCCGCTCGGCCTCTGGGCTCCGATGCGCCCTCATCGTAGAGGTACCGCGACTGGCTGCCGCGGCGGCGCTGGCGCCACGGTGGCCACTGCAGCCACCACCGCGGCGGCGCCGCCAGATCGCAGCGCCTCGGCCGCGACCCGCAGCGTCGAGCCGGTGGTGCACACGTCGTCGACCACCAGCACCACCCCGGACAGGCGACCGGGCCGCACCGTGAGCCCGGGGCCCGCCAGCCGATCCCGGTGGGTGCGGGCCGTCTGGGGTTGATCGTCGAGCCGACGCAGCAACCGGCGGGCCCGCAGCCGCAGCCTCCGGGCCAAGGCCCGAGCCAGCAGTTCAGCGGGATCAAAGCCGCGCTCCCGGCGGCGCGTCGGGCTGCAGGGAACCCAGGTGACCAGGTCCGCGTCCGGCGCCGCCGGCACGACCGACGCCATACGGTCGGCGATCGGAGTCACCGCGGCGGTGACCCGGCCGTACTTGAAGGCGCGCACCAACTCGGCCGCCCCGCCCTCATGGCACCAGCCCGCCCACAATGCGTCCACGCCCTCGATCCGCAGGTCCTGCATACCGACAGCCTACACCGCCAAGACCGGCAGCAGCTAACATTCAATAGAATATACTGATATAGGAATATGGACAGGAACTGACGACAAGGGCTACGGCACAGCCCCGGCGTCGTCAGCGGTGACGTACCCCTCGTCGCGCATCCAGGCGATGGCGTCGGCCAGCGACTCGGCCGCAGACCGCAGGGTGATGCCGGTGTCCTGCTCAGTGAAGGAGTTGTCGCCAGCGCAGGTGTTGAACATGTACTCGGTGCCCTCGGAGGTGAGGATCAGGTCGCGGCCGAAGCGGCGGGCCAGGTCGCCAATCCGACCCCATGCCAGGAACAGTGCCCTGGGCATCTGCACCGACTTCAGGTCCCGGCCCGTGACCTCGCACAACAGTGACAGCAGTTCGTCGGAGGTGAAGTGGTGGCCGAACATCACGTAGCGCTTGGTGCCGCGGCCGGGCTGCATCGATGCCGCGATCACCGCAGCTATGTCGCGCACGTCGACCACGTTGAGCGTGTAGCCGGACGAGCGCATGAAGGGCTTGGTCAGCCACAGATGGAGCGGCTTGACCTGGGTCGACTCGCCGTAGTCGCCAGGGCCGAACACCCCGCCGGGATAGATGACGACGACGCCGTGTCCCGAGGTCTGGAGCCGCCGGGCCAGGTGCTCGGACTCTGCCTTGGACCGGGCGTAAGGCATCCGGGCGCTGCCCACGGGATGGTCGGCGGTCACCGGGTCGGTGCGGTACGGGAACAGGGCCGCGGCGCTGGACACATGCACGATCGGGTCGCAGCCGGCGTCCGCGGCCTCTCCCAGCACGTTGAGCGCGCCCGCGAAGTTGCTGGCTTCGATGTCGGCTTCGGAGCTGGGGTCGGTCCCCACCACCGCGGCCGCATGTACCACCGCGTCGCAGCCGTCGACGGCGGCCGTGACCGCCACCGCGTCGGCAATGTCTCCCATGACCGTCTCGAGCGAGGCGAGATCGACCCCCACCCGGGCGGTCACCGTCTCGAGCTTGGCCGGCGTTCGCACCAGAGCGCGCGCTGTGTGGCCTGCGTCCTGAAGGGCTTTGGCCGCGTGGGATCCCACGAAGCCGGTCGCGCCGGTGACCAGGACCCTCACGGCCGATCCCTCCCCGGGGCGGGCATCCCGGCGGCAGCGGGAGAAGGCCGATCCCTCCCCGATGGGGCGGGCATGCTCACGGGCTGTGCTCCTCGAACAAGGCCGAGGCGAGAGATGCGGGGCTTGCCGGTGTGCGCCGGGCCTCGATGTCGCGGTGGCGGGCCGCGATCGCCGCGTCGAAATCGCCGTCGGTGAACAGCCAGAGCTCCTCGGCCAGGATCGCCCGCACCACCATGTCGGCCACGCCAGACGGGTGCCGCGCCTGGCTGTAAAGGTCGCGTATCGCGGCCCTGACCTCGGACTCGGCGCTGCCCGCGACCACGTCCGAGTCCCATGCTCCGTCAACTCCTGCGTGGTCTCGCAGATGCTCGGGCCGGTTGCGCTCGGAGTCCAGGATGTTGGTGGACACCAGCCCGGGGCACAGGCAGGTGACGCCCACTCCGGTCTGTTCCGCGAGCATCTCGGCGTGGAGGGTCTCGCTGATCGCCACCACGCCGTGCTTGGAGACGTTGTAGGGGCCGAGCCCGGCCGACGTCAGGTGGCCGAGGATGGACGCGGTGTTGACGATGTGGCCCGAGCCTCGCTCGATCATGGGGCCCAGGAAGGCCCGGCACCCGTGGATCACACCCCAAAGGTTGACCCCGAGACACCACTCCCAAGACTTGAGGGACAGCTCCGCGACGGTGCCGGTGGCGGCCACGCCGGCGTTGTTGCACAGCACGTCGGCCAGCCCGTAGGTCTCGACGACGGTGTCGCGCAGAGCCTCGACCGACGGCCAGGAGGCCACGTCACAGGCGACCGCCATGGACTCGCCCCCCGCGGCCCGGATGGCGCCCACCGTGTCGTGCAGGGCGGCTCCTCAATGTCGGCCACGACCACCCGCATGGACTCGGCTGCGAAGCGCTCGGCCAGCCCCCGACCGATGCCGCTGGCGCCCCCGGTGACCACCGCCACCCGGCCGGCGAGATCTCTCACGGGGCTAGGGCCGCCAGGGCATCGTAGTCGATAGCCCCTGCACCCGCGGCGGGGTGCAGCACCTGGATGCAGACCTGGGTGGCCCCCGCGTCGGCGTGCTCGGCCAGCCGCCCCTCGATGGCGTCGACGTCGCCCCAGGCCACCATGGCGTCCACGAAGCGGTCCGAGAGCCCGTCGATGTCGTCGTCGTCGAAGCCGAGGCGCTTCCAGCAGTCCCGGTAGCCCGGAGCCCGGTTATAGAACTTCATGACGCTGGCGCCGGTGGCCCGAGCCTGCTCGGAGTCGGTGGTGAGCATCACCTTCTGCTCCACGCACAGCTGAGCGTCGGGGCCCATGACCGAGCGGGCGAAGGCGGTGTGCTCCGGTGTCGTGTTGTAGGGGTGGGCGCCGTCGGTGCGCTCCGCCGCGAGCTCCAGCATCCGGGGGCCGAGGGCGGCCAGCACCACCGGCACCGGCTCGGGCGGGGGCACCGATGTGTAGCGGGCCGCGTCCATGGCGTCCAGGTAGGACCGCATGAACGACAGCGGCTTGTCGTAGGGGATGCCGCGAATCTTGCTGACGATCACCGGGCTCGAAACGCCGATGCCCAGCGTGAACCGGCCGCCGGTCTGCTCGGCGACGGTGCAAGCGCCCTGCTTCATCACGCCCGCGTGCCGGTTGTAGACGTTGGCGATCCCGGTGGCGAGCCCGAGGGTGGACGTGACCGCACCCAAGTGCGCGACCAGGGCGAACGGATCGCGCCCGAAGGTCTCCCCCACCCACAGCTGCGAGTAGCCGAAGTCCTCCACTCGCTTGGCGAAGGAAGCCACATCGACCCCGCTGAACGCTTCAGGAGCCGTCCAGCAGCCCCGTTCAACCGCCATTGTGTGCCTCCTTCAGCGCTGTAGTCCGTCAAGGCCGCAACCACGGTACCGGTGGCGCCACTTGCCATGCACCCGGTGAGGCTCCTGCTCGCGGTGGCCCTGCTGATGGCCGCTGCGCAGCCTACGTTAGTGATCCGGACCCAGGCGACAACCCAGGGTGATCCCGTCCCCTCGTTTCCACCGCAGCCTCGAGAGCTCAGTGCTCGTGATCTATCGGTGCCACGCCCTTCAGCGTCAGCAACAACCATCGTCCGAGTTTCAGCAGCGGATAGGCAAGGCGTGCGACCAACGGCGAACTAAAGACCAACCGGTTGAACTTGCTGAAGACGCCACGATTCTCGGAAAGGAGCGCAAGCACATTGAGCGCTTGGTGACCGACAAAATAGCGTCGATCAATCTTGACGACCATTCCGTCATTCAAGTCATGCGGCAAACTTCGGACTTCCTCTACGACCGGTCCTCCTTGTCGGGCATCAACGAGAACCAATTCCTCGACCGACTGTTTCAGGTTCAAGTATTGAGCATAATTGCTGCACAGTGGACACTCGCCATCATAGATCAACCAGACTTGACGTGGTGTTCCACCTCGGTCTGATGATCGGAGGCGTTTCGATGTGCGGAACGGGATTCCAACTATCGGCAGCGACTGAACCACACCAGAAAGAGAAAACCGGGCAGGTGCCAGTGGAGACAATACCAAGAACAACCCTATCATGAGGATGTTATTGAAGAATGCGATATTCATGAGCCAGTCGCTTGCGACATGGAACAGCATGAGGATGACACCGAATGGTCGATGTAGATGCGGCCGAAACACAACCAAGAGCGCAAAGACCTCAATATAGAGTGTCAACCACCACATCGACTGGGCCAGATAGCCGTGTTGCAAAACGAAAGGTAGCAGACGCGGTAAATGGTCGACTTCAAGCAGTGCTCGATCCAAGAGGATCCTTGTCATGGCGTCCAACGAAAGAACTTCAAGACGGCTGTTCCATATCTTCCAGAAACCTGCCAACGTATACGGCAACAATAGAATGCCCTGCGTAAACCAGAAGACAGCGAGGCATGACAGCACATTCTCTCGCGTCATTCGATGGCTCTTGTTGCGACGGGGCAGGAACAACAATGTGAAACTGATCAAGAGGATGACATGCTCGCCATGGTTGATTGAACCGTAGGAATTGCGCAGTGCGACGTAGAGCAGCAGATACAGGAATGTGCCCAACCGCCACATCAACACCCTCGGAAAGGCCGCGGCCGATATGGCGAATAGCAAACCGGCCGCTGTCACTGAGGTCCCGCTTGCGAGCCATCCCACTCCAGTGACCGGTTGCAACAGCTTGATGGGCCAGAGCGGGGCAGTGGGAGGTCCTCCCAAATAGGCCCTGTCAAGTGCTACTACTGACGCGCCTATTCTGTAGGCAATAAACAGGTAGTAGAACCGGCTAAGCAATATAATGTCGGCTGCCGCGCGGCCGAGATCTGCCGGGGAGCGGCGCTCAACAGTGCCGACTTGAAGTAGAGACTTACGAATCCAGCGCATCAACCGCGGCGCGCGCGTGGATATGCTGATAGTGTTGCGGTTCGTGCCCACAATCTGCCTGTTATCCTTGTCGATGCTTCGACCCTGCCCTGCAACGTAGCCTACTCTGCTTGCGTTGACGGGCTGATACGGCCAGTCTCGGTATTCCATCGGCCCACTACTGCACGCGGTTGAAAGAAGTCCGTTCTGGTTGCGTCTCCAGCAACTAGATCATCTATTTTGTCCCGTACATCATGCAGATCTATCTCGGCCTTAATGATACTGAAATCGACGTCGTGCTCGCCAACGTAGCGCCAAATAATCGGGTAGAGTATGTCCGCTACTGTGTCATCGCAATTGATGTTCTTGTTGCACGCCACGGCTGACGTTCTGAGCGCCTTCCAGTCCCGTATATCAGAACTTGGAATCAGGTAGTAGTCCTCCTCCGTCTGCTGGCCGTCTACGGCATCTATAACGAGCGCGTATTCTGATGTCTGCCATTTTGGGATACTATCAAAAAGCGACCAAGAAAAAAAGGGAAAGACTTCAGCATGCTCCTCTTCGAGTACCGAGTTTAGCGGGATCATGACAAGATAGAGGGCAAAAAAGGCTAGAATAAGTAGCCTTGCTAGCCGATAGCGGTTCTTGGGCAAAGCGGTTGTCCTCGTGAGTCTTGGGCAAGTCCTACCGGTGGTTGCGACTGAGAGTAGCGTAGACGCTGTGGGCTGAGATCCGGTCGTGGGGCTTGCGGGGCATGGTGTTGAGGTGGTCCTCGATGATCGCTGGGCGAAATGATGCTGGACTGCCACGGCCTCCCGTTCTGCGATCCGGCCCCTGTCGCTGAACTCGCTCAGTAGCGGTAGTGGTCCGGCTTGTACGGCCCGTCGACGTCCACGCCGAGGTAGTCGGCCTGCCGGGGGGTGAGCCTGGTCAGGCGGATGCCCAGAGCGTCGAGGTGCAGCCGGGCCACCTCCTCGTCGAGGCGGCGGGGCAGCGTGGTCACGGCGACTGGCATGGAGTCGGCGTTGGCGTGCAGGTCCATCTGGGCCAGGACCTGGTTGGTGAAGCTGCACGACATCACGAAGCTCGGATGCCCGGTGGCGTTGCCCAGATTGAGCAGGCGACCCTCCGAGAGGACTATCACCGAGTGGCCGTCACCGAAGACGTACTCGTCCACCTGCGGCTTGATGCCGACCCTCTGAACGTCGGACATGCGTTTCAGCCCGGCCACATCCACCTCGTTGTCGAAGTGGCCGATGTTGCCCACGATGGCCTGGTGCTTCATGCGGGCCATGTGCCCGGCACTGATGACGCCCGCATTGCCGGTGGCGGTGACGAATACGTCGCCGCTGGCCACCACCGCCTCCAGGGTGTTCACCTCATAGCCCTCCATGGCCGCCTGCAGGGCGCAGATCGGGTCGATCTCGGTGATGATCACTCTGGCTCCCTGGCCCCGCAAAGCGGCCGCGCAGCCCTTGCCGACATCGCCGAAGCCGCACACCACAGCCACCTTCCCGCCGATCATGACGTCGGTGGCCCGGTTGATCCCGTCGATCAGCGAGTGCCGGCAGCCGTAGTGGTTGTCGAACTTGGACTTGGTGACCGAGTCGTTCACATTCACGGCCGGGAACAGCAACTCGCCCCGCTCCAGCATCTGCTGCAGCCGCATCACGCCCGTGGTCGTCTCCTCCGATACCCCCCGGATGGACGGCACGATCCGGGAGAAGAACCCACCGTCGTCGGAGGCGATCAACCGCAGCCGGTCGAGGAACACCGACCACTCCTCGGAGTCGTCGTCCGCGGCCTCGGGCACCGCCCCGGCCCGCTCGCACTCGAGCCCCTTGTGCACCAGCAGAGTGGCGTCGCCGCCGTCGTCGAGGATGAGGCTCGGCCCGCGGTCGTCGGGCCAGCGGAAGATCTGCTCGGTACACCACCAGTATTCGGCGAGGGTCTCCCCCTTCCAAGCGAACACCGGCACGCCCCGGGGTTCGTCGACGGTGCCGCCGGGACCGACGGCGACGGCCGCGGCGGCGTGGTCCTGGGTGGAGAAGATGTTGCAGCTCGCCCACCGGACCTGGGCGCCCAGAGCAACCAGCGTCTCGATGAGCACTGCGGTCTGAACGGTCATGTGCAGCGATCCGGCGATCCGGGCGCCGGCCAGGGGCTGACTGTCTGTGTAGCGGCCCCGCAGCGCCATCAGCCCAGGCATCTCGTGCTCGGCCAGGCGGATCTCGGCACGGCCGAGCGAAGCCAGAGACAAGTCAGCGACACGCAAGTCCATAGAAAGCAGAAGCTATCCCTGCTCCAGGTGTGAGCGAGACGGGCGGCGGCTGACGGGCCCCAACCGGCGGCTTATGGCCCAGGGACGAGACTGATGCCTCCCATCAGAGGAATGTCGGTGTCGCCGTCGGCCAGCTTGAGATCGGCCCATCCCACCAGCACCGACTCCAAGTAAGCGATGGCGTCCTCGGCGGTCGTTCCGTAGGCCCACGCGCCGGGGCAGCCCTCGACGGTCGCGACCAGATACTCGGTGTCCTCCGCGTCGGCGACGATCGCTTGCCGGGCCGCCGCGGCAGCCCACTGGCGCACCCGTTCTGCCGTTGCATCCTTCGAGCGTGCCGTGACCGTCATATCCTGCATCCCGCCATCGGGTTCGCATGCCTGTCGAGCAAGATTACTGGCCCCGACCACCGGATGCTCTACGACTCATTGCACCTAACTCGTCGCTAACCACGCCCGCACCACAGCAGTCGGCGTCAACGTGAACTGCGGCCTACCGCTCGGCCTCAAGAACGCTGGCGCAGAACAGCGTGCCCCGGCCCTCCAGGATTATCTCAGGCTCGTCGGCGGCGGACCAGGCCGCGGCGCCGCGGTCGAGGGTCACCCCGTTCGCCTCGACGCAGCCTTGGGTGCACATCAGCACTGCGGGTCCCGCAGCCACCGGCAGCGACCCGTCCACATCCAGTCGGCGCAACAAGAACTCCGCCGCGGTCATGCGGTAAGTGGCCACGCCGTCGGCTGGCTCGGGACGCTGGACCGGAGCGCTCGATGCGGCGCCGTCCACGATCTCCACCAGTGCGGCCCGGTCCACGTGCTTGGACGTCAGACCGCCCCGCACAACGTTGTCCGAGTCGGCCATGAGCTCCACTGCGGTGCCGCCCAGATGGGCGTGGAGGCATCCCGCCTCCAGGAACAGGGCCTCGCCCGGCGCCAGCACGACATGGTTCAACAGCAGCGCCACCGCGACCGCGGTGTCGCCCGGGTAGCGGGCCCCCAGACCGGCCACCGCGGACCGGAGCCCGGACCATTCATCGTCGTAGGCTGCGGCCGCGCAGGCCTCTGCCGCAGCCTCAGCCAGCGCTGTCGCCGCGGGTCGATCGAGGGCCAGCAGCCATGCGAGGACATCGCGCATCTGCAATCCCGACACCCTGGCGAGGCGATGCCGAAGGGAGTCGAGGGCCGGCGCGTCGAGGGTGTCGAGCAGAACCGCGGTCCGCTGTGGATCTCGGAACCCGCACAGCGCCTCGAAATCGCTCAGCGCACAGATCAGCTCGGGCTTGGCTGAGCGGTCCCGGAACATCCGTCGCGGCGAGTCCCGGGGTATGCCCATGGCCTCCTCGCGCTCGAATCCCGCCGCGGCCTGCTCCGCCGACGGGTGGGCCTGAAGAGACAGGGGCGCAGCCGCGGCCAACACCTTCAACAAGAACGGCAGCCGACCGTAACTCGACGCCACCGCGGGGCCGAGCGCGGCAGCCGGGTCGGAGGCGATCAGCCGATCCAGTGGCTCCGCTCGCGCTCCCACCGTCGCCGGCGCGGCCGGATGGGCACCCAGCCACAGTTCGGCCCAGGGCTCCCCGGTCCCGGGACGACCGAGCAGGTCGGGAATGGCGGTGAGCGACCCCCAGTCGTAGCTGCGTACCGCTCCCTCGATCAACTCCATGCCGCGACTGTTCCCACCCCGGTCCGCGGCGACTCAGGAAGTATCGGGGCGATCGGTGCCGCGCCGGGCCGCTACCTCTGCTACCGCGTCCCCGACCAGCACCAGGTCCAGCAACTGCGCCAGGGCGCCATTGCCCTCGGCCCTCACCTCGTAGGTGGCGGCCACCGCGGCGCCCAGCAGGTCGATGCGGTCGGCAAGCCCTCGGGGCTCGAAGTCGTGGCGAAGCACGATCGCGGCGACGCCAGCAGGGATCCGCTGGGCTAGCGTGGCCCACGACGCGGCCTCGGCCTCGTCGGCCGGGAGGTTGCGCCGCACCGACGAGACGCCGCCGACCCGGTCCAGCCGGTGGACCCAACGGCGGGCGGCGTGCTTGCCCACGCCCCCTGCGCCGCAGACAACGGCCATGCGGCCCCGGACGCTCTCGGCCAGAGCCTCCACCGGCTCAGGGTCGGCATCCATGAGCCGGTGGCGAGCCTCTATCTGCTCGGCGCTCTCCGAGATCAGCCGGTTCATGCCGGCCAGCACGCCGACACGCTCGAGCAACACGAGCACCGGCACGATCACCACCCCAAGTCCGGCAGCCGGGGCGACACGAGGATCAACCCTGGTGACCGGTATGCCCGAGCCCGTGCACAGCTCCATCAACTCGCCTCCGGAGGTGACCGCCACCATGTGCGCTCCGCTGGCCTGAGCGATCCGGGCCGCCGCCACAGTCGGCTGATCGTCACCCGACTGCGACACGGCCACCACCAGCGAGGACTCCGAGAGCCAGGCCGGGCTGATCCCGCCCGTGGCGAGAACCGGCACCGAGCCCTGCAAGTGAGCGACCGACTCCACCACGTCCCCGGCCACCCCTCCGCCGCCCGCGCCCACGATCACGACCTCCGAGATGTCGCCGGGACCGGGCAGGCCCTCGACATCGGTAGCAGCCACTGCTGCGTCGCGCACCTGGTCGGGCAGGTGCCGGAGCGCCTCGAACAGATCGTCGCTGGCCACGGTCCGCTGCTTCCCTCAGGCCTCTTGGCCGCCGGCGTCGTCAGCCTCGCCAAGATCGCCGACGTCGAACGTGGGGCGGATTCCGTCGGCCTCCGCTCTGGCCACCAAGCGCCCGTGCTCGGCGTCGTCCACCGAGGAGGCCTCCTCGGTCAGCATCACCGGGATCCCGTCCTCCACCCGGTAGCGGAGTCGCAGCCGAGGGTTGTACAGCGCCTGCTCGTCCTCGAAGTAGAGCAACGGACCCTTGTCCACGGGACAGGCGAGGATCTCCAACAGGCGGGCATCGAGTGTCACGGCAGAGCCACCTCCCGAGGGTGGGCGGACGGTGCCCAGATGCTACTTAGAGCGAGCGCGACCGGGTGAAGGCCCTTCACGTCGAGACGGGGTATCTCCCGCTCTTGTTCGCTGCGCTCACGGGCCGCTCGGGCCACGGCCTCGCTCCACGCCTCGGGGAGGTTCTTCAAAGATGGCTGCCTATCCGCTCGGCCTCTTGGTGATCAGGGCGCGTACCTCAGCGACTCGCTCACGAACTTCGTCGGGGTCTCCGGCCTCGAGGTTCAGGCGCAGCAGAGGTTCGGTGTTGGACGGCCTGAGGTTGAACCACCAGTCGCCGCAATCGACGCTGAGGCCGTCCAGGCGATCCTGCCGGCAACCCTCGAACGCAGCCGCCACCCGCTCGATCACCGCGGCAGAGTCGGGAACCTGGGTATTGATCTCTCCCGACGTCGAATAGCGGTCGAGCGGAGCGACCAGGTCGCTGAGACGGCCGTCGTGTCGGCTGAGCGCCTCCAGCACGATCAGCACCGCGACCATGGCGCTGTCCGCGCCGAAACTGTCCCGGAAATAGTAGTGACCGGAGTGCTCGCCCCCGAACACCGCACCGCTGGAGGCCATCGCCTGCTTCATGAACGAGTGCCCGACCCGGGCCCGCATGGTGCGACCTCCCAACTCCGACACGATCTGGGGGAGAGCCCTGGAGCAGATCACGTTGTGCAGGATCGTCGCGCCGGGCTCGCGCCCGAGCATCACGGTCGCGATGAGCGCCGCGGTGAGCGAGCCCGACAGGGGCCGGGCCGACTCGTCCACCACGAACACCCGGTCGGCGTCGCCATCGAAGGAAAAGCCGGCGTCGGCGCCGGTGGCCTCCACCCGATCCTGCAAGTCCCGCAGGTTCTCGGGCTTGAGGGGGTCGGCGGGGTGGTTGGGGAACGTGCCGTCGAGCTCCGGATAGAGGTAATCGACCTCGAAGGGCAGCGCGTCGAGCACGGCCGGAACCACCAGTCCGCCCATGCCGTTGGCGGTGTCCACCGCCAGTCGCAGCGGTTTCAGGGCGCTGAGGCTGACATACGACAGCACGTGCTCGACGTAGCGGTCCAGCAGGTCGCGCCGGGTGGTGGTTCCGGGCAGGGCCGATCGCGCCGGCCCCGAGGCGACCCGGGCCTTGACCTCCTCGAGACCCGTGCCGGTCCCGATCGGCGACGCACCCGGACCGCAGAGCTTGATGCCGTTGTAGCCGACCGGATTGTGCGACGCGGTGAACATCGCGCCGGGCGCGTTGAGCACCCCGGAGGCGAAGTACACCATCTCCGTCGCGCACATGCCGATGTCGATCACGTCGACGCCGGCCGCAGCCGCGCCCCGGCAGAAGGCACCGGACAGCTCCAAACCGTCGGGACGCATGTCGCGGCCGACCACGACGCGGGTCGCACCACGATCGCGCCCGTGGCCGCCGAAGGCGGCACCGATGGCGAAGCACGCTTCGGCGTCGATCTCGGAGCCGACGATCCCGCGGATGTCGTAGGCCTTGAAGATGGCGTCGAGATCGGCCACTGCGCCCGGCAATCTAGCCGCTTGCTCGCCCAGAGGCCGAGCGGATAGGCCGCAGCTCACGAGAAGCTTCCGAGGGGCTGAGCGAGGCCGTGGCCCGAGCGGCCCGTGAGCGCAGCGAACAAGAGCGGGAAGAGGACCTCACCGCGAGACGGTCACCCATTCGCGCGCGCTCGCTGCGGATAGCGGCCGAGCAGCGCTCGCATCCTGATGCGGCACATGTCGAGCACAAGCTCCCACCCGTCGCTGACGACCCGCACCGACGACACGCCGCTGTTGACCACCTCTACCGGCACCGGGCGCACGTCCATGCCCAGACGGCCGGCCAGGAAGAGCACCTCGATGTCAAAGGAGAACCTGTCCATTACCGACGCGTCCAGCACCACGCCCACCGCTCGCCGGGAGAACGCCTTCAAGCCGCATTGGGTGTCGCCCCGGCCGAGCCTCAGCAGCCCGCGCAGCAGGCCCACGGCGAGGCTGCCTGCTCTTCGCAACCCGGACGGGTCGGTCACGGCCACCGAGTCGGGATGATGCCGATCGCCGACGGCCACATCGGCGCCCCTCTCGACCTCGTCGAGCAGTCCCACAAGCTGGCTGGGCGCGTACGCGAGATCGGCGTCGGTGAACGCCACCACTGATCCCGAAGCGGCCTGCATCCCGGCCCTTACCGCCTCTCCCTTTCCCCGGTTGACCGGGAACTCCACCACGACGTCAGCGCCCGCGGTCCGAGCCGCGGCGGCGGTGCCGTCGTCGGAGCCGTCGTCGACGACAACGATCTCCGCGCCGCCCTCGGCGCTCACTCCTTCCAGCGCGGCGCGCAGCGCGGCCACAGTGTCGCCGATGCGGCTGGCCTCGCGGTAGGCCGGCACAACCACCGAGAGCCTCACGGCTGCACCGACTCCGGGCCGCATGGCTCGGCCGAGTCGAGTCCAGACCTCTCGGGCCCAGAGGCCGAGCGAATTGGCCGCAGTCTCGCGGGGATTGCGCGAGGCGTTGAGCGAGGCCGTGGCCCGAGCGGCCCGGGAGCGCAGCGAACAAGAGCGGGAATCACGACGCTTCACCGAGAGGGTCTGATGCCAATTCGCGGACGCTCTTGGACGAGCTCACCAGGAGCCATACAACGGCGGCGAGGCCCAGCAGCGTGACCGCCGTCGAGAACCATTCCACGCCACTGCGGCCGTAGGTGAGGCGGACATCGGTGTCGGTCGGCACGACCACCATGAAGTTGGGCGTCACCCGGTAGGGGCCGTGCGCGCCCGACACCGACCAGTTGGGGAAGTACGACGTTCGCACCACCACCGGCGCTCCCACACGGTCCACCGAGAACGAGATCGAGTGATCCCGACGGACCAGGCTGCTGACCTCGGCCGGTTCGATGTTCTCGACGGGTGCGGCGGCGGGCAGCACCGCCGACAGCCGCCGCATCACCTCCTGACGGCCCAGTTCGCCGTCGACGGTGCCGGCTGGATCGTCCTGCGGGCTGGGACGGACGTCGGGCAAGGTCATCCGAGGCCAGTGGCCGGGCCCGTCGGCCGCGAGCAGCGGCGCGCCCTGGCCGGCCGCCAGGAAGGCGCCGACGGAAGCCTCCAGCCACTCCTCGCCCGAGTCGTCGAGGTCCTCCACCACCACCGGCAGCCTGTCCAGCCCGGCCACCGGAGTGCTGTCGGACACCTGGAACACCACCCACGGGCCCAGAGAGGTCGAGCCGATCTCGGTGAGGCCGGCCGCGGTCCGGGCCTGGCTCACCGCGTCCTGAGAGAACGCCATGTAGTAGCGCACCCCCATGAGCCGCAGGTGCTCGACGCCCGCGGCGACGTCGAGGCCCGAATAGGGCAGGTCGCGCTGGGCTCGCGACGGAGCGGCCGACAGCTCCGACTGCATCAGGAAATGGTAGGGCACGGTGGCAGAGGCCTCGAAGTAGAGGCCCTCCATGGAGCCGATGCACCGGTCGGTCCAGTACGGGAGCAGCATGGGCGCCATCGGCGTTCCATAGGACCCGAGCCGACCAGCCTCGTACTCCCAAAGGGCTGCGCCACAGCCATGGCTCCGGCCGATCCTGTCCATGGTCTCGACGAGGTCCCAGTACTCGGAGCTGCCGCCTCCGTCGGCGGTCGGATCCCTGCGCTCGTAGCCCTCGAAGTTGTACTCGACCCAGTACGAACCGAGGTTGGAGTCGCTTGAGGCGAACGGTCCCCACCGGTAGACGCCGTCGTCGCCGACCTGCCCGCCGGGCAGTGACCGCAGCGGCAGCCCCACCATCACCACCACCGCGACCGCAGCCAGCCCCACCAAGCCGCCCGCCACAACCGCACCGGCCGACGCCCGGACCCAGCCCACCGCGGCGTCGAGGCCAACTGCCCGCGCTGCCTGCCGCTTGTCCATCACTGAGCGTCCGAGCCCGATCGCCTCACCGATGCCCAGGGCCGCGGTCAGGTACACGGTGAGGTAGTAGAAGGGCAGGATCCGGACGTTCCATAGGCGCCCCTCGGGCAGGATCACGAAGCCGGCCGCAACTATCGCTGCGGTCAGTGCCAGCGCCATGCCGAGTCGTGCCCGCCGGACGAACAGCAGCGCGGCGCCAGCCAGCGCCAGCACGATGAACAGCTGCAGCGGCGGATCGTTTACCAGGAAGCTGTAGTCGAACTCGTGGCGCGACCACAGCGACGACAGGTAGCGGCGCTCCTTGCCCCAGCCCATGTCGTTCAGCAGGCTCCGGCTCCACCAGAACGGCAGCACCCACCACGCGCTGAGCGCCGCGGCCAGCACGCAGGAGGAGACGGTCCACATCAGCCGGTGGCGCCACGCTCTGGCGCGCCACGGCAGCACGAGCAGCAACGAGGTCGCAGCCGCCAGCGCGAAGAAGGCGGAGAACAGGTGCATCAGCCCGGTGAGTGCCAGCAGCGAGCCGGCCAGGACCCGGTGCTGCCCCGTCTGCATGCCTCGCGCCGCCACTCCGATGTAGAGGATCGCGCTAGCCAGGCCCAGCGAGTAGGCGAACTCGCCGGCCATCGTCGACATGAGGTTCCCGCCGTAGATGTTGAACGAGCGATCGAACACGAACAGCAGCGTGGCCGCCGCGGCCAGGGCCTGACCCTCAGCCCCGATCCCGCCCAGACGCGTCATCGCCCACACGGCCACAGGCAGCGCGACCACTCCCGCGATCGCCACCAGCTTGAGGGACACGCCATAGGGCATGGGCACCACGAGCAGCGCCAGGATGGCCGCGGCCACGGCCGCACCCGCCCGCCAGCGGGGCCGGGACCGCAGGAGGTGCCACGCCCACCACGCGGCGGTGGCGGGCAGGAGCATCCCGGCCAGAACGCGGTTGGCCGCGGCGCCGTCTACGAGCAGCGTGGCGAACCCGGCGACCACAGCGACAGCCAATGCGGCCGTCCAGCACTGACGGGCGGGCCGGCCCACCCGCCGGAGCAGCACCAACACCGCGGCGCATGCCGCGCAGACCACTGCGATGTAGGCGAAGACAGCCTCATGCAGGCCGAGGCCCGCGTTGATGATCACCACCAGCAACGACGGGATCACCATGTAGAACGTGAAGGCGGGAAAGCCCGCGTACCAGTCGTGGGTCCATCCGGTGAGCCTCAGCTCACCGATCAGGACATCGCGCAGGTATGCGGGTGCCCAGACATGGGCTCCGAGATCGCCTCCGGTGGGCGTGGTGTCCACGAACCAGAGCCAGGGCCTCAGGTTGACCACAAGGAACCCGACGACCGCAACCAGTACCGCCACGCTGGGGACACGCCCCAAGCGGCGACCGCTCATCGGGTCGCGTCCAGCAACCTCCGCCTCATCGGGACAGGGCGGCACCGGCATTACGCTCACAAGCCGCCCACGGCAGCCGCACGGCGGACATCGGTGAGAGCACGGCCAACTAGCCTAAGAGGCCGAGCGGATAGGCAGCAGTTCATGTACGAAATCATTCGGCGGTGAGCGAGGCCGTGGCCCGAGCGGCCCGTGAGCGCAGCGAACAAGAGCGGGAAACACGACGCTGCACCGCGAGGCGGCATCACCTACCCGCGCATGTTCTTAGCCTGGATCCACCGATGGACTCACCGTCTCTCACCAAATCTGCACGGGTTGTGGTCGCATATGACGCGTTTCTCTACAGATTTCGGTGCGCCGGGCTGCGTCAGGCCAACAGCACGATGACTGTGGCCGCGTTGAAGGCAGTATGCGACCACAGGGCCGCACCGAGTCGTCCGGTGGCCAGTACTAGCAGGGCGTGCACGACCCCGATCACGATCAGCGCCGGGAACTGCACGACCTGGAAGTGAACCACTGCGAACGCGAGCGAGGAAACGGCCACCGCCCGAGCCGGACCGAACCGGTCGCGCAGGGCTCCCTGCAGCAGTCCGCGGAAGAACACCTCCTCGGTGAGGGGAGCCGCGACCACGGTCATGAACACCAACACCGCAACCTCCATGGGCGCCTGGGCCATTTCGGTGAGCTCCCGGGCCGGGCCCTCCACGTCGAGATCTTCGAACACTTCAAGGATGGGGAGATAGAGGAGCGGGAGCAGCACGAACTGCAGCAACAGGCCCACTGCGATGCCCGTGGGCACATCGACGGGCCGCATCCGCCACCCCATCTGCTCCCCCCATCGCAGGCCGCGGGACCTGGCCAGCAGCGGCGTCCCGAACAGCCCGAGCCACACAGGAACCTGCAGCAGGACCAGCAAGCCCAACGTCAACTCCGAGGTCGCTCCCTCGCCGCCGGGGTCCACTCCGAGAAGGCCCACGGCCGCGACCAGGCCGACCAGGCTCACCACGAACCCCGCGGTCCATCCGACCACCGCCCACTTCAGCCGCGTCGTGGCCGGCATCATCGACGGCATGTGGCCCTACGGTATCGGCCCTCAGAGGCCGAGCGAATGGGCGCGTATCACCTGGCGATTCCGCAAGGCGCTGAGCGAGGCCGTGGCCCGAGCGGCCCGTGAGCGCAGCGAACAAGAGCGGGAGACAACGCCGTGCCGCGAGGAACTCGCAACCAATTGGCGCTCGCCCTCAGTTCTCAACTGGGCAGAAGTCCGCGTCGTACTTGGAGCGCGACAACCGGTTCAGTTCCTCAAGCACGCGGACTCCCGAATGCCAACAATCCTCACAGTTGCGGTCGGTGTACGCCGATACGAGTTCGCAGCGTATGGCTTGACCCCTCTCTGACCGGTCGAAATCAACGCTGGCCGTGGATATGAGATTGACGACACTGCCGTCCGATCCTGATCGCCTCCAAATCGAGAACTTGTCGTTGGCAATGAATGCGTTCATCGACATCACCAGCACAGCCGCCGCAACTGCAGCAGTCAGCCATCTTCTTCCGATCTGCCGCCCTTCTCGCTGATGACTTATGAACGACAGCGCGATAACAGCCAGACCATAGAGGACTAGAGCCCATGAAATCTGAACCAACAGCGAGTCACGCCACTGATCCAGCCCGAAACCCCGATCATGCCATCCCTGCAATCCCGCCGACAGGCTGACCATCAGAGATGACACCAGTGCCAGGACACCCCCGAATCCACACAGCACCGCACCAAACCTGCGTTGGGCCTGCGGGGGCAGGTCATTGTCGGATCCGGAGGCTCTAGATAGTCGGAGTGCGGCGACAACTGCGAAGTAACCCAGTGATACGACAATGAACACCAGCCAAATACTGGTCACAAAATCCACGGGGTTGCGAGCCGAAGACAGATTGTCATACTCGCCTACCAGCGTCGACGACAGCGTCTGGAACTGCAGTCCAGCCAGTGCCCTGGCGAGCCACTGTTCGACCGCCAGAGTCGACAGAGCCAACTCGGAGCCCTCGTAGCAGTCGCTGCGGGAGCACTCAGCTGCGATCGCCAGCCGGCTGGGCACGAACACCAATAGGAAACCAGCCGACAACGCTATGAACCTTGCGAAGGCCGAGCTTCGAACGAGCTCTACGGGAGCGAGGCGCGACAGCCACCCGCGGGACGTGATGGTGAGCAGGGCAACGACGGGAACAAGATAGAGAATCTCAGATGTCATGGCGCTGATCATTCCCAGAACAGCGCACAGGGCTGCGTGATGAAGCCTTATGCCCCGCTGGGTCATGGCCGTGCCCGAACAGACATACAACGGAACCAACAACAGATAGATCGCCATAGACACATAATAGAACGGGAAGAACGACACAGGATGCAAAGCACCTGAGACGACGATCGTCGAAGCGAACACTAAAGGAAAGCCAGCCAATACTGATGGCACGGGCGTCGGAAGTTTCAGGAGTCGATCTCTCGTTGCCCCAGTGCCCGCCATTGACCCACGTTCGGCTGATCGGTACAGCGCTAAGACGAAACACATCGCAGCTACCGCCAGAGCGGACACGATGATGAGGCGAAGAACTCCATGGACAACGTGAGGTGCTACACCGGTTCCACTAGCAATCTCAAATATGGATGTCTGCTCCATATATACGATGAACCGGCCCAACGGACGGAAGTTTCCTTGCCTAAGGAATCCATCTATCTCAGTAAGATTCTGATTCACGATCGCGAACGGATCCGCTCCGAATTCACCGGTCAACCAGTACATCATGATTCGCTGATCGCTGTGGAATGTCAGCCCCAACAACGGGCCCATCATCAGTGCTGAAGGTCCAGCGACATGCAGGAGGGGCCTATTCAGAATGCTCTGTTGCAGTCCCATCGTCGCCGAGACTACATCGATCCCAACGTTACCGAGGCCAGCGCGGTAGAGCGCAGGCTCTCACGGCCCGAGGCGTGCCGGCCGGAGCCGCGTGAACTCAGGCCGCACCCGACTAGCCTGAGTGACGTGGCCGACAGCACACCGCCGCCTCCGCCGCCGCCGCCGAGCCAGGAGGATGGCAAGCGGCGCCAGCAGTCGCCGCTGCGCCCCGCGCCGGAGTCGCAACGCCGCTCGCGCCTGGTGGTCTGGCTGATGATCGGCGCGATCATCGCAATCTTCCTGGCCACCACGATGCTCCCCGACGAGTCCGGCGATGAGATCTCCTATCCGGACTTCCTGGAGCGGGTCACCGAGGGCGGGATCGTCCAGGGCACCTACAACAACAACAGCGGGAGCATCAAGGCGACGGCCAGCGACGGCACGGAGTACACCTCCAACGGCCCGCTGCCGCTACCCGATGTGGACACCGCGCTGATCAACGAGCACGTACCCGAGTTCCGCTACGAGACCCCCCAAACCAACTTCTTCCTGTCGATACTGCCGCTCCTGCTGCCCATCGGCCTGCTCATCCTGTTCTTCTGGTGGATGCAGCGCCGGGCGCAGGGGCAGATGGGCAGCATCATGTCGATCGGGCGGAGCCGGGCCAAGACCTACACCACCGAGCGGCCCGGCACCACCTTCGACGACGTCGCCGGCTACGAGGGCGTCAAGCAGGAGATCACCGAGATCGTCGACTTCCTCAAGACGCCGGAGCGCTTCGCGGAGATCGGCGCCCGAGTGCCGAAGGGCGTTCTGCTGGTGGGCCCGCCGGGGACGGGCAAGACGCTGATCGCCAAGGCGGTGGCGGGCGAGGCCGGCGTGCCGTTCCTCTCGGTGACGGGCTCCGACTTCATGGAGATGTTCGTGGGAGTCGGCGCCAGCCGGGTCCGCGACCTGTTCCAGTCGGCCCGCAAGATGGGCAAGGCCATCATCTTCATCGACGAGGTCGACTCCATCGGCCGCAAGCGCGGCGCGGGTCTCGGAGGCGGACACGACGAGCGGGAGCAGACCCTCAACCAGATGCTGTCAGAGATGGACGGGTTCGAGGGAACCGAGGGAATCGTGATGATGGCCGCGACCAACCGCCCGGACATTCTCGACCCCGCCCTGCTGCGCCCCGGCCGTTTCGACCGCCAGGTCGTGGTACCGCTCCCGGAGCTGTCGGACCGGTTTGCCATCCTCGAGGTGCACGTCAAGGGCAAGCGCACCGCGGAGGACCTGGACCTCAACGTGGTGGCCAGGGGAACGCCGGGAATGAGCGGCGCCGACCTGGCGAACCTGATCAACGAGGCGGCCCTGTACGCCGTGCGGGAGGGTGATGAAGAGATCGGGGCCCGGCATGTGGAACTGGCCCGCGACCGGGTCATCATGGGCCAGAAGCGCGAATCGATGGCCCTCTCCAACGACGAGAAGGAGGCCATCGCCTATCACGAAGCGGGCCACGCCGTGTGCGCCGCGGTGCTGCCGACCGCCGACCCGCTCCACAAGGTGACGATCATCCCCAGCGGAATGGCGCTGGGCGTCACCATGCAGCTCCCCGAGGAGGATCGCCACATCTACCGCAGCGACTACATCCTCGACCGCCTCGTAGTGATGTTCGGAGGCCGCATCGCCGAGGAGCTCGTGTTCGGCATCAGCAGCACCGGCGCGGCCGACGACCTGATGAGAGCCACAGCCCTCGCCCGGTCCATGGTCCGGGAGTGGGGCATGTCCAACGAGATCGGCCCCATGGCCTGGGGGTCGCAGAACCAGGTGTTCCTCGGCGAGGACCTCATGCAGACCCGCGACTACAGCGACGACACGGCCCGGGTGATCGATGAGGAGACCGAGCGCATCCTGCGCGAGCAGCAGGAGCGGTGCCGGGCCACCCTCACGGAGTACCGCTACGGGCTCGACCTGGTGGCCCGGGCCCTGCTCGAACACGAGACCATCAGCGGCGAAGAAGTGGAGCGTCTCATCGCCGTGTCCAGCGGCGACTCGCCGTTGGGCGACGCCGCCGACAGCGGGCCGAGCCTCGACTCACCACTCAGCTCCGACACCCCGACCACCGCTGAGGGCAACGGCGCGGGCGCTCCCGCCAGCGTCCCGACTTCCACGGGCTGAAGCCAACACCGGCAACGGGGGCGGCCCAGAGGCCGAGCGAACAAGCGCGAGTCAACAATGGGCGTCGCGAGGTCTGAGCGAGGCCGTGGCCCGAGCGGCCCGTGAGCGCAGCCAACAAGAGCGGGAGTGACAACGCCGCACGGCGAGGCGCTCTCACATAGTCCCGCTCGCTCCAGGTCAGCCAATACCGGCGATCGGCACCGGTTCGGAGACGGCCACACCCAGCGAAGCCGAGCGCGATGTGAGCCCGACGAGTTCGCGTCCGACGACCACCGGCGCTGACGAGTCCACCTCGACAACGAACCGATCAGAGCCCAGCGATGCCAACGGCAGCCTTCGGCTGCGCCCCGGGCCGACCTCCACGGAGCGGACCTTCCTGCCGTCAACACGGAGGTCGACCTCGACGATGCCCGCGGCCGACGGGTTGACGACCACCAAGACCGAGGAGTCGGTGCCCAACCCGGCGTCTCCGCCCGAGGCGGGCACTTCCGCCGGCACCAGCCATCGCAGGGCGGCACCGTCGGCGCCGATCGTCGCCACCGAACCCGCCACCGGATCGGCCTCCACGCCGCCGGAGTCGGCGGATGACGAGGTGACGCTGGTGATCGACGCCGCCACCGGTACTCCCGTCAGGGAGCGAACCGCCACGCTGAAGTGTCCCAGTCCCTCGAGGCGCCCCTGCTGGGAGAGGTCGACGAGGGCGGTCCGGCCCGGCCGCACGGTGATCTCGATCGGACTCACACCGAGATCCGGCTCTTCTGGGACGATCTCGATGTCGACTTCTGCGATGTCATCGGCCGACGGGTTGGAAACGGCCACGATATCTCGTCGGGCCGCTCCGACAGCCGCGACCGGAAGGTGCCACAACTCTGCGGCGCCACCGATAGCCGACGCCGTTCGAGCGCCGCGGCCAGCAATAGGACCGTCGGCGATCTGGATCCACGACGCCGCCACCCGGCCGGACACGACGTCGATGAAGGCCGCGACGGTGGCCGCCACGGTGACTTCCTCGGTCACGTCCACCGCCACCACCCGCTGAGCCGGCACGACCAGGCCCTCGATCGAATCGCGGCCTACATCGGCCACTAGCTCGATGTCGGCCACCGCGACATCCGGAAACGGATTCAGCAGCATCAGGACGAAACGCTCTCGCTCTACCGCCAGGCGGGTTGCGCCATTCGAGACGACCCAACTGCCGGCGGTCCTCGTCAGACAGGGCGAGCGGCCCACTCCGCCCTGAGCCGCGGTCAGGATCTGCTCCACGGCCACGTCGGTGCCGTCGACTTCGACCATGGCTCCCACCCACTCCGCGCCGGGAACCTCCCGTGACGGCTGGAGCAGCGCGCGGCCCCGGGGCTCTATGTCGATCTCGACGATCGCCGGCGGCTGCGAGTCGGATCCGCCGGGCAATACCGACACCGTCGCGGTTCGTCGCCCATCGGATCCGTTCTCCAAACCGATGGTCAGCTCGGCCACGCCTCCGGCGCCGCTGCCGCCGGGACAGAACCAGGTGTTCACCGCGCCCGTCGACGCCGCGAGAGCCGACACGTACCTGTCGAGGCGATCGGATCCGGGACGATCCGGCAGGTCGATGATGACGCCGGCCAGCAACAAGCCGGCGATTGCCGCGATGGCGAGCACTCGCATCGAGCGCATCAGAACCGGTCGATCCGGCGGCGCAGCCAGGCCAGGGCCAGCATGACCGGTGCGACCGTGCCGACCAACTGGCCCGCATGGCGCCACCAGGGCGCCGAGTAGGACAACTGTGTCTCGCCCCCGGATCCGGGACGATAGGCCCGAGTCCATGAGAGAGCCTCGCGCCGGGGAGCGATCTCGCCGGCCACGCTCAGCTCCCACCCCGGCCGCGGCGTGTGGGACACGAGGATCTCTGCGCCATCGGGGATCTCGGCCGTCCACGGCGGGCCGTCGCCGGAGAACAGTGATGCTCCGGTGGGCAGCGGATGAGCCTCCAGGTCGGCGAACTCTTCGACTGCCGCGTCGAACCCGGGCGGATGCAGCGCTCGCATCGGCACCCACGAGGTGTTCACGAACATGTCCACCGCGCTGTTGGTGCCCTCCACCAACTCCAGATCGAGTTGGTCGCGCATCGCCTCGGTCAGATCGGCCGGCACCGCCCGGGCCTCATCATGGGTAGCGAACGGCGCCGGCGCGAGCCGGTGCAACAGCACCACGTAGCGCACACCCAAGCCGGCCAGGAGCCGCCCGCCGCGGGCGGTACGGCTCTGTTCGATCTCTTCGATCACCGTGGAGAAGAGATCGGCTCGGCCCTGATCGAACGGAATCGAGCGATCGAGGATCGTCACCGAATCACCGGTCGTGGTCGCCCAGGCGACGCCGGGAGCCAGGCTGTGCCCCTCGGTGGCCAGGAACTCGGGCGCGCCGATCCAAAGGACGCGGTAGGCACCCGACAGGACCGGGGCTTCGAAGCGCAGCGCCGAATGGTGATCGCCGGCGACCAGGCCCCAGCGACCGTCCTCCAGCGAGCTGATGCTGCCCACAGCAAGCAGCAGGGAGGCCACAACGGTCAGCGGCACGAGCGCCTGACGCCAGCCGAAGTAGCTGAAGCGCAGGTCGTGCTCGATGGACAGCACGGCCATGCCGCACAGCGCGGCCACCGACACGGCCGCGGGGGCGAGCAGCAGTTGCAGATCGGGGAGCCCGAACGGCAGCACTCCCCGCTGCGCGGCGAGAGCGACAGCCCAGGACACGACAGCCACCATCCACAAGCGCACGGACTGCTCCAGGCGCCATCCCCTCCCGAGCAGCAACGGCACGGTCATCGGGACGGCGAACAACCAGACCAAGGAGCCCGGGTCGTCTCCACCGACCGCAAACCGAAGGATCTCGCCGAAGGAGACCTGACCGGCAGAGCCGTCGCGCCCGTCGGCTACTACCCCCCAATCCGGGCCTGAGGCGACCAGGTCCACAAACGCCGGAAACGCCAGGAACACGACCGCCGGCACGGCCAGCGCGGTTGCCGCCAGCAGGCGCGGGACACCCCCGGGTCGGCCCGCGAGCAGGCTGCCCGCCACCAGGCCGGCGGCCATCAGCACCACCAGCCCGGCCGCGGCCGGAACGACCAGGGCTGCGACACCCGCGGCAGCCCCCAGCGACACGGCCACCGTGGCCAAGCCCGCGAGTCCTTGGGGTCCATGCCGGAACGGGGCGGCACGCGACGCCCGCAGCAGCTCCGGGAGAATCCACGGCGCGGCCGCGTAGCCGACCAGGCCGGCGATGGACCCGCCGGCCACCGACGCCGATGCCAGCGGCACCAGAACGTAGGCAACGAGCGCGCTCGCCTGGGCCCGGCGTGAGCCGGTCGCGGCCAGCAGCCGGTAGGCCCCCAGCAGGCCGACAATGATCGGCACAACGACCGCCAGCGTGCGAACCAGTCCCATGCTGTCGGACAGCAGCCAACCGAGCAGGCCCAGGTACACGAGAACGCCGAGATTCGAGGACGGCGCGCCCCCGTTGCGTTCGCTCCATCCTCCCCACCACGCCTTGAGCAGGTCGGAGGCGGTGTCGGGCAGAGCCGCGAAATCCCCCACCGCCGGGACGCCCCCGGAGAGCAGGCGGCGCGACCCGAACAGCACGATCGCCAGCACCCCGATCCACGCGATCCATGCCAGTCGAGTCGTGCCGGTGCGCAGCCCGCCGAACACGCCGCGACCGGCGGTGCTGAGCAACCCGGTCGACTCGCCGCCGAACTGTCGCCTCAAGAAGGAAACGAGACGCACGCTGCCGAAGTACTGCAACGCGGTCACATCGGCCTGTCGCACCCTGCGGACCTGCATGTTGGCCCGGCGTCTCTGCGCGACTACGTCGAGCCGGGAGATATTCCACACCCACGCTGACACGGTGTCGCGCCCATGGCCGAGACGGGCGGTCAAGGTGGCCACGACGATCTCCGAGATCGCCATCAGCACCGCCAGCGGCATCAACACCGTCAGCGAGATGCGACCGTGGTTGACCAGCATGGCCCGCAGGGCGTGGCGGGTCTCGGTGAGCCTCGTGTCGTCTATACCGGTGCGGGACACGAGCTCGCCCCGGTGTCGCGCCACCGCGCCTCCGACGAACATGACCCGGGCCCCGGCCATCTGGGCCCGCCAGCACAGATCTACATCCTCGCCTCGGAAGGTCATGCCTCCGTCGAAACCGCCCAGGCGGGCGAATAGATCCCTGCGGATGAGCAGGACTGCCGAGGGAACGGCGAACACATCGCTGACGCCGTCCTGCTGCTCCTGATCCAGCTCCTCTGCGCCGACCCGTTCCGCGTGTACACCGAAACGGTCGACGTCGTAGCCGGCGTGCTGGATGATCTCGGGGCGATCCCATTCCACGATCTTGGGACCCACGATCCCGGCATTGCTCCGCAGCGCCTCGGCCACGAGCGCGGTGACCGCGTCGGGTGCCAGAGCCACGTCGTCGTGGCACACCAGCAGGAAGTCGGCTTCGACACCAGCAGAGAGCACTGCGTTGGCCGCTTCGGAGAAACCGGAGGCCCCGGCGGCGTCGACGATGGCGGCATCCTCTATGACCTCAGCCACCCGCGCGCCGATCCCCGATCCAGCCGCGTCTATGACGACCGTGCTCAGGGACTCGTAGTCCTGCAGCGCCAACGACTCAAGGGTCTCGACGAACCAGTCGCCCGGCTCATGGGCCACCACCACGGCCCGCACCGTCGGGGCGCCCTGGCGAGCTGGGCCGTATCCGCCCCCGGCGGGCGCCGCGGTGTTGGTGGCGACTTCGATCAGCCGAGGCTAACGGCCGCCCCTTCTGCGAGGGTGACACCGCCCCGCTCACCTTCGCTGCGCTCACGGGCCGCTCGGGCCTTGCTGCCCGCTCACCTTCGCTGCGCTCACGGGCCGCTCGGGCCTTGCTGCCCGCTCACCTTCGCTGCGCTCACGGGCCGCTCGGGCCCCGGGGGCTTCGCTACCTGCCTCGCGAAGCCACAACGGACTGCGGCGTATCCGATCAGCCTATGGCCCATGCCTCCAACAGCTCGGCTGCCGTAACCACCGTGGCCACCATGGCCAGGCTGTGTTCGATCACGGACTCGGCGTAGTCCTCGGGGACCCCGGTCACCGCATCGCGTACGAGCACCACCTGGTAGCCGAGATCGACCGCGCTGAGGCAGAGGCCCATGACGCCAACGTTCACCGATACGCCGGTGGCCACGACAGTGGTCACGCCCATGTTCCGCAGGGTCTGGTCGAGGGAGGTGGCCGTGAACGGCGTCAAGCCGTGCCAGCGCACCACGACCAGGTCCCGCGGATCCTCCCCGAGCTCGGGCACGAGCCGCGCCCCGTCGCTGCCGACCCTGGTGGGAGCGATTCCCTGCTCGCGGCGCAGCTTGTCGGCCAGCCCCAGGATGCGGCAGTTGACCGAGCCGCCCGCTCCGTCTGGCCGGGTATGCACGACGCAGTGGACCACGCGCGCTCCCGCAGCCCGGGCCGCGTCACACACCACGGCCGCGGCGTGCACCGTCCCCGCCGCCTCCACCTGCTGCCGGAGGGACTCCATCATGGCGCCCGGACCGACGACGCCCCGCTGGAGCTCCATGGTTAGCACCGCCGTCCAGGCAGGATCTACCAGCGATGCCAGCGCCTGCGGATCCCGGCCGGATGCCGTCGCCATGGGACCAGTGTGGCATGCGGGTACAGCGCGCCCGAAGTACAACTATCCCGATGGCGCGATATCCAAGGCAGACCATCAAGGCCGACGACCACGCGAACCGCCTCTTGACTCACACGCGCACCGTGCCTATGCAGGATCCCAGCAGAACCTAGCGGCCCGCGAGCGCAGCGAGGGTGAGAGGGCACCACGTAGTGTCCGGCACCGTACGGGTGCGTTCAGGCGGGCTTGGGGTGTCGCCATCGGCGCCAGAAGGCCACTCCTTCGGGGATGAACCCGTGGTTGACCGTCTCGCTCTCGACCTCGATGAGGTCGACGTCTTGGAACGGGTCCCGCTCTGGGCCGGGGTCGGTAGCTTCCACGCACTCATGTTAGCTCATAGAAGCCGAGCAGCAGTACGAGGATTCCGAGGAAGGCGATAAGGGCCTGCAGTGCGACGAGCTGGCGGACTCGTCTGAGGGTCTTCTTCTTGTTGTGGTCGTAGTCACGCCGGAGTCGGCTAATGAGCACGATTTGGAGCTGCAGGAGGCTCGGCCGGCGTCGCCGGTACAGCGAGACCAGCCAGACGATGCTGGGGCCGTCCTTCCAGTTGTGGGCGGTGATCTCGATGGCGATGAGGTTGAGCCCGAGCAGGATGACGGCACCGAAGGCGATGACGGCCGCGTGGGCGGCGAGGTCCTGGTTGACGGCGACCGCGATAGTGCCGGCGGATAGAACGACGACGAGGGCGCCGGTGGCAAGCCGCAGCAGCGCCTAGAGTTGGCGGTCCTGCTTGTCGCGCTTGGTGGGGGCTTCCTCGAGGATCAGTTCGAGTGTGCCTTGAGCGGGCATGGGGGGCGTCCTTTCTGTGCGTCGCCTCCACTCGTAGCAGGTTCGGCAAATAGATCGCGCGGACACTCGGGGGATTTTTGTGAATGCCGAGGTCAGCGGCGGTGTGTTTGGTCGCCGGCCTCACCGGGCCGCTGGTGCCGGCGCTGAATCCACACGTTGTGAACCTCCGGGATGGTGCATCCCCGACATATCATGTATGTCCCGTTATCCCCAAGAAATGTGAGCCTTCGCGGATTTGTGGGGAGCGGGAAGCAGAACCTAGGTGGCTGGTGTTTTTCTGAGGGTTTCGGGCTGGCTGGTTTGGTAGAATTGCATGGGTGTTGTTCGGTCTCTCGGGGAGGTTCGTGCTGTGACGGTGGGTCAGGAGCCGTGTCAGGCTGATTTGTTCAGGGGGTCCGCGTTCGTGGGTGAGCGGCTGGCGGCGGAGTCGGTGTTCGCGGTGCTGGAGCGCGAGGGGCGGCGGTTGTTCCCCGACGGGATGTTCGATGATTTGTTCAGCTCGCGGGGGCGGCGCAGCGTGCCGCCGCGGGTGGTGGCCACTGTGATGGTGCTGCAGCGCTGGTTCGGGTTGTCTGATCGTGAGGCGGTCGCGGCTTTCGAGTTCGATCTGCGCTGGCGGTTCGCGTGCGGGGGCCTCGGCGTCGACGGCGGGGGGTTCTGCCACACGGTGCTGGTGGGGATGCGGGCCCGGCTGGCGGCCTCTGGGCAGCCGCGGCGGATCTTCGACGCGGTGCTCGACGCGGCCCGTGGGGCGGGGGCGCTGTCTCAGCGGCGGGTGCTGGACTCTGTGCCGATATATGACGCGGTGGCGACCCAGGACACCGTGACGATGCTTTACCGCGCGATCGGCGCGGTGCTCGCCGCGGCCGCTGACGCGGCGGTGGGGGTGGCCGCGGCGCTGCGCGGCGACTACGCCCCAGGCGCCGGGCCCCGCTGCGACTGGGACGACCCCGGTGCCCGACAGGAGCTGGTGGACCGCCTCGGCGCGGACGCGGACGCGGTGCTCGCCGCGCTCGAGGGCCGCGAGCTCGCCGGCGCGCTCAGCGAGGCCGCTGAGCTGCTGGCCGCGGTGGCCGGCCAGGACCTGTGCCAAAACGACGGCGGGCGTTTCATGATCGCTCGGCGCGTGGCCGCTGACCGGGTCCTGTCCACTGTGGACCCCGACGCCCGCCACGGCCGCAAAACCACCGCGAGACGCTTCGACGGCTACAAGGGCCACACCGCGGTGGACCCCGACTCCGAACTGGTCACCGCCACCGCCGTCACCGCGGCCAACACCGCCGACGCCCAACCCGCCCCAGAACTCATCAACGACCTCCTCAACAACACCACCGACACCGCCGAGGGCGCCGACACCGCAGCCGAGGGCGCCGACACCGCAGCCGAGGGCGCCGAGGACGGCGGGGTTGTGGAGGAGTTCGCGGGCAGGCCCACGGTCTATGGCGACAGCGCGTACGGCAGCGGCGAGTTCCAGGGGCTGCTCCAGCAGAGCCGCATCAACTCGAGGTGCCGCACCCAGCCCGCGGCCGCGCCGGGGGGCCGCTTCACCAAGGACCGGTTCGAAGTCGATTTGCTCAGCGGCACCGTCACCTGCCCCGCCGGCACGACCGTCGCCATCAGAGCCCGCGGCGACGGCTCGGGCACCGCCAGCTTCGGCGCGGCCTGCCACGGGTGCGCGCTGCGCGGCCGCTGCACCGACGCCGCCGGGGGCCGCACCGTGCGCATCAGCACGAACGAGGCCGTGCTCGCCGCGTCGCGCGCCCGCCAACGGGACCCCGCATGGCGAAACGACTACCGCGCCGTGCGCCCCAAAGTCGAACGCAAACTAGCGCACCTCGTGCGCCGAAAACACGGCGGCCGCCACGCCCGCGTGCGCGGCCGGGCCAAAGTCGACGCCGACTTCAACCTGCTGGCCGCAGCCGCCAACATCGCGCGCCTCGGCGTGCTCGGACTGCGCTCCACGCCTGACCGCTGGGCCCTCGGCTGAGCCCCGAGCTCCCGAACTCCACCCAACACCGACCCCACAAGCCCCAACACACCCCGCCCAACCGGCCAACAGCCCCCGACCCACACCACCCACACCGCCACCCGTCACCAACACAACCGAACACCCATTTGGCACCAGCCACCTAGCGGCCCGCGAGCGCAGCGAGGGTGAGAGGGCACCACGTAGTGTGCGCGGTGATGCGCTGTCCAGGCACCGTCCGGTAGGCACGGGTGCGGGCCCTCGTCACCGGCGCCACGGGATTCGTGGGCCGCCACCTTGTGGCTCACCTCGCCGCGGCCGGCGACGAGGTGACTATCAGCGAAGCCGAGGTAACCGAGCCCGAATTGCTGGAGGCCGATTTCTGCCAGTGCCGCCCCGACGCGGTGTACCACCTGGCCGCGCAGGCCGACGTTCAGGCCAGCTTCACCGATCCTGCCGCGACTCTGCGGGTGAACGTGGAGGGAACGTCCAACGTCCTCGACGCGGCCCGAAGGGCCGGCGCCGCCCGGGTTGTGGTCGTCAGCAGTGCCGACGTCTACGGCCGAGTCGAGCCTGCGGACCTTCCCGTCAATGAGGCTGCGGCGATGCGTCCGGTGACGCCCTACGGAGCCAGCAAGGCCGCGGCCGAGATGGTGTGCATGCAGGCCGGTCTGGGCCGCGGCCTCGACGTGATCCGGGTCCGGGCCTTCAACCACCTCGGTCCGGGCCAGAGCGACCGCTTCGTGGCCGCCGCGCTGGCGTCTCGCATCGCGGCCAACGAGCGCACCGGCGCAGAGGAGGTGCGGGTCGGGAACCTGCAGGCGCGACGCGACTTCACCGACGTGCGCGACGTGGTGCGGGCCTACCGGCAACTGGCCGAGCGCGGCGCGCCGGGCGAGGCCTACAACGTCTGCAGCGGCACCGCTCGCCGCATCTACGAGCTCGCGGAGGCCTTGATCGCCCGGGCCGGACATCCGATGCGCCTCACCGCCCACGGCGAACTGCTTCGTCCCGTGGACGTGGCCGAAGTCCGGGGCGACCCGTCCAAGCTGCACGATGCCACCGGATGGCGGCCCGAAGTGGCTCTGGAGCAGACCCTCGACGACCTCTTGGACTACGGGCGGTGCAGGACGGCGGAGTCGAGCGCGCACCATCGGAGTGGCAGGACGGCGGAGTCGAGCGCGCACCATCGGAGTGGCAGGACGGCGGAGTCGAGCGCGCACCATCGGAGTGGCAGGACGGCGGAGTCGAGCGCGCACCATCGGAGTGGCAGGACGGCGGAGTCGAGCGCGCACCATCGGAGTGGCAGGACGGCGGAGTCGAGCGCGCACCATCGGAGTGGCAGGACGGCGGAGTCGAGCGCGCACCATCGGAGTGGCAGGACGGCGGAGTCGAGCGCGCACCATCGGAGTGGCAGGACGGCGGAGTCGAGCGCGCACCATCGGAGTGGCAGGACGGCGGAGTCGAGCGCGCACCATCGGAGTGGCAGGACGGCGGAGTCGAGCGCGCACCATCGGAGTGGCAGGACGGCGGAGTCGAGCGCGCACCATCGGAGTGGCAGGACGGCGGAGTCGAGCGCGCACCATCGGAGTGGCAGGACGGCGGAGTCGAGCGCGCACCATCGGAGTGGCAGGACGGCGGAGTCGAGCGCGCACCATCGGAGTGGCAGGACGGCGGAGTCGAGCGCGCACCATCGGAGTGGCAGGACGGCGGAGTCGAGCGCGCACCATCGGAGTGGCAGGACGGCGGAGTCGAGCGCGCACCATCGGAGTGGCAGGACGGCGGAGTCGAGCGCGCACCATCGGAGTGGCAGGACGGCGGAGTCGAGCGCGCACCATCGGAGTGGCAGGACGGCGGAGTCGAGCGCGCACCATCGGAGTGGCAGGACGGCGGAGTCGAGCGCGCACCATCGGAGTGGCAGGACGGCGGAGTCGGAACTGCCGAGTCGGGCCGATAGTCAATAGCGCCATGGCCCGACGCGCCCTGATCACCGGCATCACCGGCCAGGACGGCTCGTACCTGGCCGAACTGCTCCTCGCGAAGGGCTACGAAGTGATCGGCATGGTGCGCCGCTCCAGTATCCTCAACTACGAGCGCATCGCGCCCATCCAGGACCGTATTCGCATTGTGACCGGCGACCTGCTCGACCAGGTCTCGATGATCGAGGTCCTTCGGACCTACCGGCCGGACGAGGTGTACAACCTTGCGGCGCAGTCCTTCGTGCAGACCTCCTTCAGCCAGCCGGTGCTCACCGGCGAGACCACGGCGTTGGGGGTGACGCGGATCCTCGACGCCATCCGGCTCGTCGACGGCGACATCCGCTTCTACCAGGCCAGCTCGTCGGAGATGTTCGGGAAGGTGCGGGAGGTTCCCCAGAACGAGGAGACGCCGTTCCACCCCCGCAGCCCCTACGGAGTAGCCAAGGTCTACGGGCACTGGATCACGGTCAACTACCGGGAGTCGTACGGGCTGCACGCCACCTCGGGGATCCTGTTCAATCACGAGAGCCCACGCCGGGGCATGGAGTTCGTGACCCGCAAGATCACCCACGGCGCGGCCAGCATCAAGCTCGGCCTCGCAGACGAGCTCCGCCTCGGCAGCCTCGACTCGCAAAGGGACTGGGGCTACGCGGCGGACTACGTCGAAGCAATGTGGCGCATGCTGCAACAGGACGAACCCGACGACTACGTAATCTGCACGGGCAAGACCCATCCAGTGAGCACCTTGTGCGAGCTGGCCTTCGAACATGTGGGGCTGGACTATCGCGACCATGTCGTGGTGGACGAGCGGTTCATGCGCCCCTCGGAGGTCGACCTGCTCGTAGGCGACTCCTCCAAGGCCACCTCAGCGTTCGGATGGCACCCGAAGACGTCGTTCGTTGATCTTGTCCAGTTGATGGTCGATGCCGACCTGGCGCTGCTTCAGAGCCGCCCGCGAGCTGCCGGCGGAGCCATGGGCGACCCGAGCCGGTGATCACCGTCCTCGCCGGAGGCGTGGGAGCGGCCCGCTACCTGGCCGGACAGTTGCTGGTGACGCCGGCCACCGACGTGACTGCGGTAGTGAACGTCGCCGACGACATCGAGCTGCACGGCCTGCACATCAGCCCCGACATCGACACCGTCATCTACACGCTGTCGGGGACCATCGACCCCAAACGGGGCTGGGGCCTCGCCGACGAGACGTGGAACGCGCTGGGCGAGCTGCGGGCGCTGGGGCTCGACGCCTGGTTCAACCTCGGGGACCGTGACATCGGAACCCACCTGTTCCGCACCACCCTGCTGCACGAGGGGTTGAGCCTCGGCGAGGTGACCGCCCGTGTTGCCGCGGCCCGCGGCCTGCGCTGCCGGGTGCTGCCGGCCAGCGACCAGAGGATCGAGACCCGGGTGACGCTGGCCTCCGGGGGCGAGATCGGCTTCCAGGAGTACTTCGTGCGCCTCCGCCACGACGTAGCCATAGCCTCGGTGCGCTTTGCCGGCGTGGAGGAGGCTCGCTTGGCCCCAGGGGTGCTGGATGCCGTCGCCGACGCGGACGCGGTGGTGATCGCGCCGTCCAACCCGGTGGTGTCGATAGGCCCGATACTGGCCATTCCCGGTATGGCTGAGGCCCTCGCGGCCCGGCGGGAGCGCAACGTGGCCGTGTCGCCAATAGTCGCGGGTGCGGCCCTCAAGGGTCCCGCCGACCGGATGCTTCGAGAGCTGGGCGAGGAGTCGAGCGTGGTCGGGGTGGCCCGGCGCTACCGGGAAGTGGTCGGAACCCTGGTGATCGACGAGACCGACGCCGATCTGGCCTCCGCAGTGGCCGCGACCGGCGTGCGGGCCGTAGTCGCCCCGACGGTCATGTCATCACCGGAGGTGGCCGCCGAACTGGCCCGGCGCACGGTGGGAGCGGTGCAGCCGTGAGCCCGAGGCCACACTTCGAGCCCGCGGAGTCGCCGTGAGCCCGGGATCTCGCTTCGAGCCGGCGGTGTCGCCGTGAGCCCGAGGCCACACTTCGAGCCCGCGGAGTCGCCGTGAGCACGGGATCTCGCTTCGAGCCGGCGGTGTCGCCGTGAGCCCGAGGCCACACTTCGAGCCCGCGGAGTCGCCGTGAGCCTGGAGATTCTCCCCGTGTCGGGGATCGGCGAGGTGGGTCCCGGAGACGACCTGGCCGCGCTCATCGTCGCCGCCACCGGACCCGACCCGCTGCGCGACCGCGACTGCGTGGTGGTCACCCAGAAGGTGGTGTCCAAGGCCGAGGGACGGCTCGCCGCTGTCGACCCCGCCGACCCGACGAGCCACAAGCCGCTGGTGGAAGCCGAGTCGGTGCGGGTGCTGCGCCGGCGGGGCGACCTGGTGATCTCGGAGACGCAGCACGGCTTCGTGTGTGCCAACGCCGGCGTCGACCTCAGCAACGTTGAGGAGGGTTTCGCCGCCCTGCTGCCGGTCGACCCCGACCGCTCGGCCCGCCGGATCCGCGACCGGATCCGAACCATCGGTGGCGCCGAGGTGGCCGTGGTGATCTCCGACACCTTCGGCCGACCCTGGCGCCGGGGCGTGACCGATACCGCCATCGGGTGCGCGGGAATCGGTGCGGTGGTGGACCTGCGGGGCAGCACCGACGCGCTGGGCCGCGAGCTGAAGGTGACCGAGGTGGCGGTGGCCGACGAGATCGCCGCGGCTGCCGATCTGGTCATGGGCAAAGCCAAGGGCGTGCCCGTGGCCATCGTCAGGGGCCTGGAGGAAGCCTGGTTCCGCACTGGATCGGTAGCCGACGAGATAGTCCGCTCCCCCGCCGACGACCTCTTTCGCTAGAGGCGCCTGGAGCTTCTTCGATGCCCTCACGGACCGCTCTCGACGTGCTGGTCTTGCTCACCGACAAGAACCGGCTCGTTCGCTGCACTCACGGACCGCTCGCTCCATAGCCTCTTACGGTGCTCGCGAACTCCTGGTGAGATGTCGCCCGTCCGCTCGGTTTCCTAACGCCAGATCGTTCCCTTCGAGCAGCGTCACACCCTGTGAGATGTCGCCTGTCCGCTCGGTTTCCTGGCGGGAAGTTTGGAGACTTGCTCGGGCGTGTCGCAGAGCATCTCGGGCCGCGGCTGGGCCTGCTCGCACAGGTGGACCGGGGCCGCCCGATTGATCCCGCTGGGCGGACGGTCGCTTGGCGGTCGGCTGTGACGGCGGATCAGGAGCTATCTCTGCTTCGAGTTCGAACAGCGGCGCCGGCATCGGTGGGTCGGGGGTGAGGGGCATGCCGGAACCGAACATCCGCGGGGAGTCAGAGGCGTGGGCGGGTCCGTAGGCCACCGTCTCGGGGGGATGGAGGGTGCGTCTGCCGGGCGGGCCGTGGATCTGCCAGCCGAAGTGGTGGATCTTGTTGTGGCAACCCCAGCAGGCCAGCACCATATTGTCGAGACTGGTGGCCCCGCCCTCGGACACGGGCCTCACGTGATGCGCATCGCAGATGTCGGGATGGGCGCCGCAGGCGAAGCAGCCCCCGTCGCGGGCAACCAGCAGTTGGCGCTGGGCTTCGGTGGCGCGGCGCACAGAATGGGCCCGCCATATCGGTCTGCCCCTCCGGTTATAGACGATGCCGGTGAACTTGGCGTTGCAAGCCAACTCCTCGAGCACCGACTGCGGCAGCCGCACACCGTCGGGCAGTTCCGCGATGAGCTTGCCGGTGGCCTCGTCGACATGGGCGACCACGCAGATGTCCGCGTAAGGCTCGCCGCGGTTCGCGCCGGAGGTAGCGGTTAGCTGATCGAGAGCGTCGGCCATGCACTGATCGAAGCTGCGACGCTCGCCGGAATCCCCGGAGCCCTTCTTGTCGGCGTCGTTCATGCGGCCGGCCTCGGCTCGCAGACGGTTGACGATGCGCCGACCGGTCACGGTGTCGAACTGTCCGCGCAGATGCACCATGCCGTCATCGCCGTCCCAGACACGTACGCAGCGCCGGGCCCGCTGGCGGGCATGCTCGGACGCTCCGCCGTCGCCCTCGCGATCCACGGTCCAGCGGCGAGTCTCCTTCGTGAACTGCTCGGGCCGCATCGACTCAGCCTTGGCCAACACATGCCCACAGTATTCCATAGAGGTGTGACAATTGTCAAGCATTTATAAGCTATTTCGGTAGCTTATAAGATGAGGCTACTCGGACATCGGCTCCGTCACCACATGCTCAAGGCGTTCTGACACTCCCCGCGATGTAGGAGTGCGGGACCATACCGCAACGCTCATGGCGAGCCCATCGATCATCAGCAGCCGGCCGGTTGAGGAGCTTTTCAACGGCGGACGAGACAACGCCGACATGACCGTCCGCACGCTGGAGCCGTGGCCCACCGAGTCCGCCTTGCTCGCATGGAAGGCCACCTACACCATCAACGGCGGAGCAGCCGAACACACCGCAGCCTTCACGTCCCACCAGATGCTCACTCGCTCGCGCCGAAGGGCAAGACGGCTACGAGGGCGGCCACCTCGGGCGCGCGCTCGGGCGGCAGGCTGATTGCCTAGCGGCTGTAGCCCTCGAGATGTGAACGGGCGAAGTTCCAGTGGTCCGCCAGCATCTGGTCCAGGCTGCGGCGGGCCTGCCAGCCGAGCTCGTGGCGGGCTCGGGTGCAGTCGGCCCAGGAGGCCTCGAGGTCGCCGGGGCGGCGCTCGGCCATCTCGTAGGGAATGGGCGAGCCGACCACGGCGGAGGCCGCGGCCACGACCTGCAGCACAGTGGTTCCCGAGCCGGTTCCCAGGTTGTAGACCCGGCTGCGGGCCGGGGCGATGTCGGCATCGAGGGCAGCCGCATGGCCCTCGGCCAGATCCATCACATGCACGTAGTCGCGCAACGTGGTGCCGTCGGCCGTGGCGTAGTCGCCTCCGAACACCCTGAGCCGGTCGAGCCGGCCCAGCGCGACCTGCATGATCCTCGGCACGAGGTTCTCCGGCTCCCCGACCGGGTCCTCCCCTATCAGGCCCGACGGGTGCGCTCCGACCGGGTTGAAGTAGCGCAGCATGACCGTCGTCAGCTCCGACGCCGCCGCGGCGTCGGCCAGGATGCGCTCGCACATCAGCTTGGTCGCGCCGTAGGGGCTCTCCGGAACGGTGGGCGCATCCTCAGCGACCGGCAGCGACGGCGGCGTGCCGTAGACGGTGGCGGACGAGCTGAACACCAGCCGTCCGACACCGCGCTCGATGGCCGCGGCAGCCAGCGTGATCGTGGAGGACAGGTTGCTCCGGTAGTAGCCGAGCGGATCCTCGACGGACTCAGCCACGCTCTTGCGGGCCGCGAAGTGCACGACCGAGTCGACCCGATGGCCTCGGAAGGCATCGTCCAGCACGCCGGGGTCGGCCATGTCGCCCTCGATGACAGGCAGTCCCGGGCCGGTGAGGCTGCGGAGGGCGTCAACTGCTCGGCGCGAGGCGTTGGAGAAGTCGTCAAGGATCACCACGTCGCGGCCTGCACCGTGCAGCGCGACGGCGGTGTGACTGCCGACGTATCCGGCGCCTCCGGTGACCAGCGTCGCCATCAGGTCGCCTCGGGCGCCGCCCTGGCATCCGACAGGGCCGCTCCGGGTGGGACCTCGAAGCCCTCGCCCACCAGAGTCCCGTGCGTCACCTGTGCACCCCGCCCCACAGTCGCGCCGGATCCCACGACCGAGTCGAGCACCGTGGCGCCCTCGGAGATCACCGCGCTCGAATGGACGGCGGAGCCCCGCACCACCGAGCCTGCCCCGACGACTGCTCCGGCCATGACCACGCTGCGCTCGACGGTGGCTTCAGGATGGACCGAAGCATCCGGCGACACCCCGGTGGCCGGCGGTCCGCGCCGGCCGTCGAGCAGGTCGAGCTGGGCCTGCAGGTAAGTCTGGGGAGTACCGGCGTCGACCCAGTAGGTATTGAGGCGCAGAGACCACAGGTTCCCGGCTCGGACCATGGCGGGAAAGACCTCTCGCTCCACCGAGACCCGCCGCCCTTCAGCGATGTACCCGATGACCGAGGGCTCCATCAGATAGGTTCCCGCGTTGATCCAACGGCTCGGCGGTGGTTGCTGTTGCGGCTTCTCCAGGAACGCGCTCACACGGCCGTGGAGGTCGGCAACCACGACTCCATAGCGGGACGGGTCCTCCACCTCCATCAAGTGGATGGTGGCCTCGGCTCCAGCCGAGCGGTGGAGGCGCAGCATCTCACCCACGTCGAGATCGGTGATCACATCGCCGTTGGCCACTAGGAACGTGCCGCCGGAGGCGTCCATGCCCGACTCGGTGTACGCGAAGCGGATCGCTCCGGCGGTGTCGAGCGGCTCGGGCTCCACGACGCAGCACAGCTCGACCCCCGCGCAGCGGCCGTCCGGGTAGAAGGCTCGGAAGGCGTCGTGGTGATGGCCGAGCGCCAGCACCACCCTGTCTACTCCATGGCGTTTCAGGCCGGACACGACGTGCTCGATCATGGGCCGGTGCAGCACCGGGAGCATCTGCTTGGGAGTGGTGAGCGTCAGTGGACGCAGGCGGGTCCCGAAGCCTCCGACGAGCAGGATCGCCTGCACCCCGGCGCCCCGCTCTATTCCTCGGGCGGAGCGTCCGTCGGGTCGAGGTCGGTTTGCGGCCCGGTGGAGAGCAGGTTCCCCGCCGAGGCCCCGAAGGCGATCTGCAGACGATCATCGGACGGCGGCGGGATCTCAGCGCCGACCGGCACGCGGGCGAACGTGAACGCCTCCAGATCTCCCAACAGGCGGATGTCACCGAAGTCGTCGGCGTACTCCTCGGCCACCTCGTAGCCCGTGGCGTCCTCGGGGTCGATCTGGGTGAAGCGCACGGCCCGGATCACCGTCGGTTCACCGTTGCAGTCCGAGCCCGCCTCCAGCACCCCGATTCCGGGGCCGCTGATCTCGTCGTCGGTGATCCTCACGCCCATCGCCGCGAAGAACACGTCGAGATCGGCCCGATCACCCGAAGCGGAGCTGTTCCACGGATGGATGTGGACCACACCGTCCTGATGGGAGTGGATGCCGTCAGGATCGGCGGCGCTGGTGAAGGCGGGCAGGAACCGGTCGCAGTCGTAGACGCCGTAGGCCGAGTGCCAGTGGTCGTTGCCCACCCTCGGCGCCTCCGCGGGCGTCCGCGAGGACCGGGCGAAGACCACTAGGGCCACGCCGAGGATCACCACCGCCACCAACGCCAGAGGAAAGCCAAGCTCCCGGCGCTCGCGGGCACCCTTGGACGCGGCGGCTGCCCTAGCGGCGCGCTGAACCTTCTTCGACGAACTCGGCTGGGCCACGGGCCGACACGCTATCGGCTCGCACTCACAGGCCGCGCGGGTAGATCACCACCTTCGCGGTGAAACGTCTTATCCCTCACACGCCGACACCGCTGTAGGTAAAGCCACGGCGCTCCAGATCGTCGCGGTCCAGGAGGTTGCGAGCGTCGATTACGTGGAGTTGGGCCATGACCCGCGCCACCCGGCCGAAGTCCAGTCGCCGGAACTCGTCCCACTCCGTGGCCACCACGAGCGCGGCGGCGCCGCCGCAAGCCTCGTACACGTCGTCGGCCACGACGATACCGATCTCTTCGGTCACCGCATTGGCGCAGATCGCCGGGTCGTAGGCCTGCACCACCGCACCGGCACGAGCCAGGCGCCGGGCGATCTCGAGGGACGGAGAGTCGCGCAGGTCGTCGGTGCCGGCCTTGAAGGCCAACCCGAGCAGCGCGATGCGAACGCCCGACAACACCACCTGCCGCGCGACCTTGTCAACGATCCTGTCGAACTGCGCGTCATTGGCCTCCACCACGCTGCGCAGCAGCGGGAAGTCGTAGCCGGCCTCGGAGGCCGCCACGATCACAGCACGGGTGTCCTTGGGAAGGCACGAGCCGCCCCAACCGGGTCCGGGCCTCAGATAATCGCGGCCGATGCGCCGGTCGTAGCCCATGCCCGCCAGCACGTCGACGACGTCGGCGCCCACCGCCTCGCACAGCGCAGCTACCGCATTGGCAAATGACAGCTTCGTGGCCAAGAAGGCGTTGGCCGCGTACTTGACGGTCTCCGCAGAGGCCAGATCGGTCATCAGCACGGGAGCGTCGATGCCCGCGTAAAGCCCGGCCACCCGCTCAGCCACGGTGTCGACGGCACCGACCACTATCCGATCGGGGTTGAGGAAGTCATGGACGGCCGAGCCCTGCCTCAGGAACTCAGGATTGGAGGCCACCGCGACGTCGTCGCGGCCCAGTGCCCGGTCCAGCTTCTGTGCCGTGCCCGCAGGGGCCGTGGACTTGTTGACCACCACCGCCCCCGGCCGCAGGCTTGGGCCTATCTCGGAGGCCGCCGCCTCCAGGTAGCTGAGATCGGTGCTGCCGTCGGAGCTCGATGGTGTGGGCACGCACAAGAAGACGAAGTCGGCGCGGGCTGCAGCCGCCGCCGAGCCGCAGACAAAGGAGAGCAGGGCCGAGTCGAGTCCGGCTTGCACCAACTCGGTCAGTCCGGGTTCGCGGATCGGGATCTCGCCGCGCTGCAGTCCGGTGATCCTGGGCTCGTCGATATCGGTGCAAATCACCCGGTGGCCCAGCCGAGCCAGACACGCCGCGGTGGTCAGACCGACGTATCCGGCCCCGACAACAGCTACGACCGCGGGCGCGGCAGGCCGCTTGGCAGGGTCCGCTGGCATCATCGGCTCGTCCCTTTCAGCTGCACGATTCGCCCTCGGGCGGGCGGCCCAGAATGACGACGGGCTCGGGATCCCCCTCGGCCGGCTGGGCGGCTACGACAGCCGAGGCCGCACCGGCTGGCGTCCCAACCAACACCGCGCCCGCACCCGCGCCGGCTGGCGCCCCAACCAACACCGCGCCCGCACCAGCACCGGCTGGCGCCCCAACCAACACCGCGCCCGCACCAGCACCGGCTGGCGCCAATGCGGCTTCAGCGCCGGTCAACGACACCTCAGAGGCACTCGCAGAGTCCGCCACCCCCCGGAAGACGTCGAGGATCGGCTCGTTCGCCCGCTGGTATGCGGCCTCACCCTTGTAGCGGCCGTCGGGCCACCACAGCGTGTAGACCTCCAGCCGCTGACGATTCAGCTTCTCCGGATCGAAATCAGAGAAGGCCTGGGCCACAGAGACCAGTTCGCCAAGGGTCAGATCCTGGTCGATAGTCATATAGGCCGCTCCCGCCTCGATCATGTTGGCGATGGTGGTTGGGTTCCTGGCCCCTCGGCTGATGGCCCGGTCGAGGGCGAGCACCAGGAAATCCTGCTGGCGCTCGATGCGGCTGAAGTCATTCCCACCGGTGACCTGCCAGCTTCCGTCGATCAACTCGGTGTGTGTGCGACTGCGCACGTACTGCAGCGCCTGCTCGCCTTCAAGCACATGGCATCCCGGCTCGTCGATCTCCAGCTGCGACTTGGGGTCGCGGGCCGGATAGGGGAACCACACCGGCACTCCCCCGAGCGTGTTCACAACCTCTTGGAAGCCAGCAAAATCCGCCTGGACGTAGTGGTTGATCTCCACGTCGAACATCGACGTGACCGTCTCCACGAGCAATGGGGCACCGCCAATGAAGAAGGCGGAGTTGATCTTGTGGTCCTGCGCACCCGGGATCTCGGCCCACAGATCCCGAGGGATCGACAGAACCCATGCCGACTGCGACGCGGGGTCGAGGCGCAGAAGCATGATCACATCGGCCAGGCTCTTCCCACTCGTCGCGACTCCGCTCGTCCGAGGCGCCGCCGCGCTCCTCCTGGTGTCGGTGCCGCTGTCGGTGCCGACGAGCAGGAAATTGACGGGCTCGCCCGGCTCCGTGTCGGTGCGAAGCAGTTCGTGGCCGTACTGGACGGTGTCGACAATCCGTACCCGGTCGACCTGCTCCCAGATCTCCTCGACATACTTCACAGTCCTCGCCGACGCCACCGCCGAGACGATCACCAAGAAGCTCGCGACCACCACGAGGCGCTGCGGCCACGTGCGCCGCAACCCCACTCTGCGTCGGTCGGTCACGGAGGGCAAGCGTACCGCCGGTCCCCTTTGCCCCTGTCGCTTGATCGACGGCCGATCGAGCCAGTAGTCGGCTCCTCACAATCGAAGATGGAACACGTCGCCCGCGTCGACCAGCGTCTCGCCGAAGTCGTCCGCCACGACCAGGCGACCCGCGCTGTCGATGTCGACTGCTGTGCCCGTGACGGAGGTGCCGTCGATGCGCTGCACCCTTACCTCCCGGCCCAGCGTCGCCGAAGCAGCCCTCAACTCCGCACGGGCTCGCGAGGGGTTGGCCAGGTAGCCGGGCAACTCGTCGAGGAGGGACGCCAGAAGTTCGTCGCGTGTGGTGACGCCGCCAGCCCGAGCCAGCGAGACCGCCCCGGGCTCTCTGGGTGCTTCAGCGACGTTCAAGCCCAGACCCACCACCACCACCGGAGGGTCTCCCTCGACGATCTCCGACAGCACGCCCGCCAGCTTTCCGGCGACCTCCGGAGATTCGATCAGCAGATCGTTGGGCCACTTGGCCCCCACTGCCGCACCCGCATCTGCGAGAGCGCCCGACGCGGCGGCCAGCGCGGCAGCTGAGACAGCGGCGGTCCGGTCGAAGGCTTCGGCCGCCGAAGCCGCAAGCCGGAAACTGACCAGCAGCGACGCTTCGCCCCCGTGCGGCCCCTTGGCGGCATCGGACCAGCGACGCCCCAGCCGACCCTTCCCCGCGGTCTGATGATCGGCGACGAGCACCGCTGGCCACCGATGCCCGAGCCGCGCCTCCTGCGCCAGATCGTCGTTCGTGGACCGGGTTGAAGCCGTGTGGCGCAGCTCTCCGAATCCCGCTCGGCGGGCCGCTTCGGCGCTGAGCGGCATCTGCTCTTTGGCCGGCCGCCGCCGTTGCTCTACCCATCCCACGGAGAGCATTCTGTGCGATCCGTGCCGCGATCGGCTATCCAATGCCCTGATGTTCTCAAAGGTGCTGGTGGCCAACCGAGGCGAAATCGCGGTTCGCGTCATCCGAGCCTGCCGTGAGATGGGCGTCACTTCGGTGGCCGTCTACTCCGACGAGGACCGCGGCGCCATGCACGTGCGGCTGGCCGACGAGGCGTACGCACTGGGCGGCGCCGCCGCGGCCGAGAGCTACCTGCGCACCGACGTCATCATGGCTGCAGTCGAGCGCAGCGGCGCCGACGCGGTGCATCCCGGCTACGGGTTCTTCAGCGAGAACGCCGACTTCGCTCGAGCCGTCATCGCCCGAGGCGTCGCCTTCATCGGACCGCCGCCGGAGGCGATAGAGGTCATGGGCGACAAGATCTCCGCCCGTGACGCGGCCATCAGGGTCGGAGTGGACCCGGTTCCGGGCACCGCCGAGCCGATCATCGATCCTGCGCAGGTAGAGGCCTTCGGCGCGGACCGCGGCTGGCCAGTGGCCGTCAAGGCCTCCTACGGCGGCGGGGGTCGGGGCATGAAGGTGGTGAGGGAGGCCGCGGAGGCGACCGACGCCATCGAGTCGGCCAGGCGGGAGGCGCTCGCCTACTTCGGTCGGGACGAACTGTACATGGAGCGCTACTTCGATGAGGCCCGCCATGTCGAGGTGCAGGTGCTCGCGGATGCCCACGGCAACTGCGTGCACCTCGGGACCCGCGACTGCTCGGCCCAACGCCGGCATCAGAAACTCATCGAGGAGGCGCCCGCTCCCCGCATCGATCCCGCACTGCTGGACGCGATGGGTGAAGCGGCCGTGGCGGTGGCCCGCGGCTGTGGCTATGTCAACGCCGGCACTGTCGAGTTCCTCTACGCCGACGGCGTGTTCTACTACCTGGAGATGAACACCAGGCTTCAGGTCGAGCATCCCGTCACCGAGATGGTGACCGGCCTGGACTTGGTGGAGCAACAGCTGCGGATAGCGGCCGGCGAGCCTCTGGCGTTCTCGCAGTCCGACATCGTCATCGATGGCTGCTCCATCGAGATCCGTGTCAACGCCGAGGACCCGACCGGGGGCGCATTCCTTCCCTGCCCCGGCACCGTGACCAGCCTGCGGCCGGCCCAAGGGTACGCCACCCGTTGGGACGGGGGCTACGAGGCCGGCGACAGGATCAGCCCGTACTACGACAACCTCATCGGCAAGCTTGTCGTGTGGGGCCGGGACCGCAACACCGCCATCGCCCGCGCTCTGCGGGCCCTGTCCGAGACGCGCATCACCGGCGTGGCCACCACCATCCCGGCCGCGCAGGCCATCGTCGCCCACCCCGACTTTGCGGCAGTGACCCACTCGACGCGCTGGGTGGAGGACCGGCTCGACTTCACGACCCTGCCCGAGCCCGCGGCCGACCCGGGCGAGGCCCCCGAGAGTCGCTCCGGGTCCATGGTGCACCACCAGATCGAGGCGGAAGTCGACGGCAAGCGCTTCAGCGTGGTGCTGTGGACCCCGCAAACCACCGGCGATGACAGCGAACCGCCGAGCGCAGCGCGCCGGCGGGCTCAGGGGCCGTCGAGCCTCGGCAGCGGCTCGGCGGAGATCACCGTCCCCATGCAGGGCACGATCATCAAGCTGCTGGTACAGGTGGGAGACCAGGTCGCGGCGGGCCAGCCTGTGGCCGTGCTCGAGGCAATGAAGATGGAGAACAACATCGCCGCGGGACGCTCCGGCACGGTCGCCGAGATCCGGGTGAAGGTGGGAGACTCGGTAGGAGGCGGAGACACCATCGCAGTGGTCCGCTGAATCCCGACTGCGTGCCGCCAAGGTCGCCGCGATCATGTGCCCGGCCCGGTCGTGCTCTGTGAGGGTGTCGCCTCGCCGCAGCAGCGCGAAGCGGGCCCTGAACACCTCGGGACCGGACGCGGGCTTGGCGCCTTTGGGCTCTCGGCGCTGCACGTCTTGGCGCGCCGCGGCGAGCCCGGCCGCGAACCATCTGATCACACAGAACCGGTCCAGCACGCGGCGGGCGTGCCCGAGGTGCGCGTCGATGGCGGACTTGCAGGCCCGCGATCCGTCGCCGGCCACGACCTTGGCGCCGCTGCACCAGCGGCGTCCTTGCTGCACCAAGAACGCCGACAGCGCAGCCGAGCTGCGGTGCTCGACCATCGCCAGAGCCTTGCCGGTGTCGGCGCCGGCGACCACCGTCACATAGCGGCGCCGCTCGCGCATCGAGGTCTCATCGACCAGCAGCACCCGGCACCGGCGGCTGCGGCGCCGCTCGGCCACCAGAGCCGACCAAGCGTCCACCAGGGCGCGGACCGCGTGCCAGCGCACACCGTGGCGGCGCGCCGCCGCGCGGAACGCCACCACCCCGCGTCAGCGACGATCCGGCGCGCCAGGCGCGCGGCGAGCGCGCCCCCAAAGGCGTGGCAGCCCTCCAAGAAGCGGCTGCCGCCGCTGCCGCAGACCATCCGCCTGCGCTGCCACACCAGCGTCACCGGCCTGCCCGACACCTCCAGGCCGCGGATCTTCTTGGCGCGGCGGTCATGCACCCGGTGGCACTTGAACCCGCACTGCGCGCACCGCAGGCCGCGCACCGCGGACTCGACCTCCACCACAAGCTCACCCGCAGTGTCTGTGATCACCCCCAGCACACGGATCTGCGGCAGATGAAGCCGAACCGCCATAACATCGGAAGCCACCGGGGCCCTCAACCACCCCGCTCCCCACGTTTACGCGCAGGCTCAATCTGTGTCGCCTTCTAAGACGACTGACGGTGATAACAACACAGCCGTGGAGGCGGCCGCCACCGCAGTTCGCGACGCCGCCCTGCTCGTTTCTGGCCCTGATTATCGGGCTCTGGTCGATAAGAGCAAACTGTCCGCCAATGTGGCGGTATTCGCCCAAGAGTTCTTCGCGACCGCAGGCAGGATGGCCAACCCCGAGAGCTATGTGGCTACAGACATCGAAGCTCTCGAACAGCGGCGCCTTCTCAGACTTGGCCTCAGAGAGCGAAGACTGCGTCTTCCCCGAGGGCTGACCGGCGCCAAGAACATGCGCGGGTAGGTGACGCCGCGTCGCGGTGAAGTGTTGTGATTCCCGCTCTTGTTCGCTGCACTCACTGCCAACCCCGAAACCCCCGACCGCGCCGGTGGATCCAGGCTTAGGATCCGTCCTGTGACTGCGGACTCGACCAGCACCGGAGAGCCCGGGCTCGACGTCAGCGTGGTGCTGCCGGTCTACAACGAGGCGGCGCACCTCGGCGCGGAGCTCGACCGCATCACCGGGGCTCTGGCGGCCTCTCGGTACTCATGGGAGGTGCTGGTAGTCGACGACGGCTCCGGCGACGGCTCCGGCGAGCTGGCACTGGGGCGCGACGGTGTGAGGCTGCTGCGCTCGGCCCGCAATCGCGGCTCGGGCTCGGCGCGGCGCATCGGCACGCGCGCGGCCGTGGGCCGGGTGGTGGTCTGGACCGACGCCGACATGACCTACCCCAACCACGAGATACCGGCTCTGGTGGAGGGGCTCGGCGACGCGGACCAGGTGGTGGGAGCCCGCACCACCGAGCAGGGAACGCTCAGGGCGCTGCGCGTCCCGGCCAAGTGGGCCGTCCGCCGGCTGGCGTCGTATCTCGCCCGGACCCGCATCCCGGACCTGAACTCCGGCTTCCGGGCCATGCGCCGCGATGTGGCCGAGCAGTTCGTGGGCCAGCTCCCCGAAGGCTTCTCATGCGTCACCACGATCACGATGTCGTTCCTGATGAACGGCTACAGCGTGCGCTACACGCCCGTGGGGTACAGGCCCCGGTCGGGCCGCTCGAAGTTCCACTGGTGGGCCGACACCCGCCGCTACGTGCTGCAGGTCATCAGGATGATGCTCTCGCACGATCCTCTCCGAGTGTTCATGCCCCTGACCGCGGTCCTCGGCGCGGCCTTCGCCGCCAAGCTTGGCTACGACCTCGCCGGCAAGGACCTGCGGGTGGCGACCAACACCCTGCTGCTGGGTTTCGCGGCCATCCAGACGCTGGCCATCGGACTTCTGGCCGACCTAGTGGTGCGAGTCTCGCGGCCCGACCGACTGCTTCCGCCCGCCGACGCAACCGAGATCACGTAGGGGGCCGCGCGCGGGCGTAGGGGCGGGCTCGGGTTCACCCGAAGCTGCCGGGCAGGCGCTAACCTCTCGCCCCTGCGGGCGCCTGCCAGAAGACGGTGGTTGCTTCATGCCCTCCCATCCAATTCGTTCGCTGCTCAGCGCGGTCGCGGCCGCCGCAGTCATCGTCGCCACCGTTGCCGCGCCCGCCGCAGCCCACCCCCACGGCTCCACCGATGACGAGTTCACCTTCATCGGCGGGGGCTGGGGGCACGGCACCGGCTTGAGCCAGTTCGGTGCCCTCGGACGAGCTGAGGCCGATCACACCCACGAGGAGATCCTCGCCTTCTACTACAACGGGACCGAGTTGACGACCGACCCCAGTCTTGTCCCCGATGACGTCGATGTGCGCATTGCCGTCCACAACACCACAGTGTTCAGGCCGTCCGGGCTGCTGACCGTGTCCATAGACGGCCGGTTCCTGGACACCACCCTCAACACCCTGACCGTGCGCCGCGACAACGGCGGCTGGCACATCAACTCCAGCAACATCGACTGGTGCCGGGGCTTCTGCAGTGGGACGGCGCTGACCGTGAGCTTCACCGACGGGGAGGTCGTTCGGGTCAACAACACGACCAACGGCGCGGAGCGCTACGCGCACGGCCAGTTTCAGCTCACGCCGGCGACCGGGGGCGTCGCCAACTGCGGCAGTCCCAGCGCGCACCAGTACTGCCTCGTGATCGGCGACTTGACCATGCAGCAGTACCTCTACGGCCTCGACGAGGTGCCCTCCAGTTGGCCGGCCGAGGTCCTCAAGTCCCAGGCCATCGCGGCCCGCAGCTACGCCGTGGCCATCATGCAGGACCGGGCCGGCTGGTCGGCGCCGTTCGACCTGTACGCGTCGACACGCGACCAGGAGTACAAGGCCTGGGACTTCGAGGGGGAACTCGGTCGCGACAAGTGGACTGACCAGGTGGACGCCACCGACGACACCGTGCTCACCTACAAGCCGGCCGACGAGGACGACCGCGAGGTGATCGTTGCCTACTACGGCTCGTCCAACGGGGGTCACACCGCCGCCAATGAGGAGCCCAGGCGAGACCTTCTGTCGTACCTGCTGGCCAAGCCCGACCCCTTCGATGCCGCTCCCGGCGCGGACGGCGAGCCGAAGAATCCCACCCACTCCTGGGAGCGCACCTACACGACCGAGCAGATCAGCAAGTGGCTCGCCGACTATCCCTTCGCGGACATCGGTGTGGGAGAGATCATCGAGATCTATATCTCAGGCCCGGGACCGTCGGGCCGCATCGACGACGCGGTGGTGACTCTGGTGGGATCCGACCGCACCCTGCAGGTGCGCAACGAGGACGGCGAGCCCTACGGCTATCGCTTCTACTACGCGCTCGTGCTGGGCTGCCGCAATACGCCCGGCTGCCGGCCCCTGCTGTCCACGAAGCTCGCTCTTCAGGGCGCGCACAACGAGAGCGGCCACACCGTCCACACCCTTCCCTTCACCGATGTCGCCTTTGATGCGCCCTACGCCGACGCGGTGGCATGGATGCTCAACACAGAGATCACACAGGGCACGACCCCTACGACGTTCTCTCCGCGGCAATCGCTCACCCGGGCCCAGTTCGCCACATTCCTGTGGCGATTCGCGGGCGAGCCCGAGTCGGTCGACGGTTCGCTGACCTTCGACGACGTCGAGCCCGACAGCTACTACTCGGAAGCAGTCGGATGGATGGTGGACCAGAACATCACTCTGGGGTGCAGCACCGATCCCGTGCTGTTCTGTCCCAACGGACCGCTCCGGGCCAGCCAGTTGGCCGCATTCTTGTGGCGCTTCGCGGGACGCACCTACAGCAACCATCCCGTGCCGTTCCGAGACGTCGGGATCAACGCCCACTACCTCGAGGCCGCCCGCTGGATGGTGGAGCATCGCCTCTGGGTCGACGAGGGCTTCGAGCCGCCCGACGACGACCCGACGGACTTCAAGCCCGGCGCGAGTGTGAACCGGGCCCGGATGGCGGTCTTCGTGTGGCTACTGGCCGCGGCGCCCGGAGCGTTCGACACCGACGTGCCACTGCCGCCCCTGATGCGATCCCCGTGAGGACCCGCGACGGCCAGAGACGGCTGGGATTTCGCTATCTGTACCTGATCGACGCGGTCACGCTGCTCGGGCTCATGGCCGCTATCACGACCGTGCGCTTCGGGCTCGACTGGCCCACCTATCCGGTGTCCCACTACGCGGTGGGTTTCGCGGTCGCGACCGGCTTGCACATGGCCGTCTACTACTTCGGCGGCCTCTACGAATACGAGCAGCGGCTCGGCCGGCCGCCCTGGCTGCCGCGGGCCACAATGCTCACCCTGCTGGCTGTGGGAGCCGACGCCACCGTGAGTCTGCTGAGCGGCCGCTATCTGATGCCCCGAGCCAACCTCGTGGTCTTGGCCGCGGCGGCGAGCCTCATGGTGTCATTCAACCGCTGGCTGGCCCGCCGGGTCAGGACTGGCCGCTTCGGGCAGCCCCGCGTGCTGCTGGTGGGAGACCCCGCCGATGTGGAGTCGGCACTCCGCCACTTGGGCGAGTCGGAGCCCACGGCGGAAATCGCCGGCCAGTCCGGCACTACCTCCGACATCGCCGAGGAGGTAGACCGGTGCGCCGCCACCGACCTGCTGCTGCTGTCGAGCCAGTCTCTGGACACCATCTATCCCGAGCCGCTGTCCGAGCTGGAGGGTCGGCAAGTCGGGGTCTACCGACGCATCACACCCTCGGACACGCTGCTGGGACTGCGGAGGACCCGCCAGATCGGCGGCATGCCCTTCGTCGCGCTGCGAGCCCACGCCCTGCCGGTGTGCCGGTTGCGCCTCAAGCGCCTCCTCGACCTCGTCTATCTGCTGGTACTGGCCCCCGTGGCGGTGCCATTGACGCTCCTCGTCGCCGTGTACGTGCGTCTGCGAGCTGGTCGGGGTGTGCTCTACCGCCAGGAGCGGGTGGGCATGGAAGGCCGGACTTTCGTAATGGTGAAGTTCCGGACCATGACCCCGGAAGCGGAGCGAGCCGGCCCGGAGCTGGCCGTGCCCGACGATCCCAGAGTGATCGAGGGTGTGGCTTGGCTCCGCCGAACCCGGCTCGACGAGTTGCCGCAGCTATGGAACGTCCTGGTGGGTGACATGTCACTGGTCGGGCCCCGGGCCGAGCGACCCGAGCTGGTTGCCCGGCTCGAGGAGCAGATCGCCGGATACGGCCGGCGCCACGACATCCCGCCGGGCATCACCGGCCTGGCCCAGACGCAGGGCCACTACCAGACCGATGCGGCCTACAAGCTGGGCCACGACCTGCAATACGTTGTGAACTGGTCACCGTTGCTCGACTGGGCGATCATGGTCAAGAGCCTCGTCGTGATGGCCGGCCGGTCAGGCCGGTGAGCAGCCCCGAATCAGCCCGTGACCGCCTGCTGAAGGTCTCGGTGGTGGTGCCGGCCCGGGATTGCGCCAGGCTGTTGCCGGAGTGCCTCGAGGCGATCGGATCCCAAACCTATGGCGGGCCCATCGACGTCACGGTGGCGGTGGCCCCCAGTCGCGACGGCACCGAGCAGGTGCTGGCCGACAGCCGCATCGGGCTGCCCTTGCAAGTCGTCGAGAATCCCGCGGGTACCACCGCGGGAGGTCTCAACATCGCGGTCGCTGCGTCGAAGGGGCGCATCGTGGCCCGCGTGGACGCTCAGTCACGGATTCCGCCCGACTACATCGAGCGGGCCGTGGCCACGCTGGCTCGCACTGGGGCAGCCAACGTGGGTGGCGTTCAGCGTCCCGTCGGCGAACGCGGCCTGCCGGGCGCGATCGCGGCCGCGATGGCGTCGCCCTTCGGCGGTGGTCCCGCCGCTTTCCGTAGGGGCCAGCGCTCGGGACCCGCCGACACCGTCTATCTGGGAGTGTTCGACCGCGACGCGCTGGTGTCGGTCGGTGGCTTCGACGAGGCCCTCGAACGCAACCAGGACTACGAACTCAACTGGCGCCTGCGAGAGCAGGGCCACGCCGTGTGGCTCGACCCGAGCTTGGTGGTCGACTACGTGCCCCGCGCCGACTACGGCGGCCTTGCCAGGCAGTACTGGTCTTACGGCACCTGGAAGCGGACCATGCTGATACGCCATCCCCGGTCGCTGCGCGTCCGTCAGCTGGCCGCTCCGGCGCTAGTAGCCAGCCTGGTGGCCTCCGCGTTCCAACTGGCCGCAGGACGCTGGAGAGGCACAGCCCTGCCGGTGCTGTATGCGGGGGCCTGCGCGATCGCGGCCTCCCGTCTGCGCGACACGCTGCGGGGCCGGCGCGACCGGGCGCGGGCCGTAGCCGCCTTCGCGGTGATGCACATTGCCTGGGGCGCGGGGTTCCTGGTGGGACGCACGTGCACTCGGAAACCGGCCGCTCAGCGCGCCGCGTCGGAGGCCAGGTAGGCGGCGACGACCTCGCCCGGCTCACCAACCGCCCGAAGAGTGCCAGCGTCGAGCCATGCCACGCGGTCGCAGGACCCCTCGATCTCCGCCATGTTGTGCGACACCAGGACCACCGACCCGGCCGCCGAGCGGATCTCGTCGATTCGCTCGGCGCTGCGGGCCCGGAAACCCTCGTCCCCTACCGACAGAGCCTCGTCGATCAACAGGATGTCGGGAATCCGGGCGGTGGCGATCGCGAAGTTCAGCCGGGCCCTCATCCCCGACGAGTAGGTGCGCAGCGGCCGATCTATGGCGCCGCGGAGTCCGGCGAAGTCGATGATCTCGTCCATGCGGCTCTCCACTTCGGCCCGGGTGAAGCCCAGGGCGAGCCCACCGATCAGGATGTTGCGTCTGCCGGACAGAGCAGAGCGCAGCGCCGCGGACACTCCCAGCAGCGACGGCCTGCTCCGGCCGAGAATCGTGCCCGACGCCAGCGGCAGCAGCCCGGTCATGGCCACCAGCAGCGTCGACTTGCCCGACCCGTTGGCCCCGATGAGGCCCAACGTCTCGGACTCGTGGAGATCCAGGCTAACGCCGCGCACGGCCCGGATCGTCTGGTAACGCCGTCCGGTCCGCCCGTTCGAGAACAGCTGCTTGATGCCCGCGGCCGGATCCTCGTACACCCGGTAGTACACGTGGGCGTCGTCCACGCGCACCGTCACAGCCCGACCCGAGTCCATCACGCCATCCTCGACCGCGCCGACGCCAAGGTGGCCGTGTCGCGTGCCGTCACAGCCCGACCCCAATCCATCACGCCCCCAGCCGCTGGTCGGATCGCCAGAAGACCCCGAATCCGACCACCAGCAGCGCGGCGCCCCACGCCAGCATTCCAGCCACCGCCCAGGAGTCGGCCGGTTCGCCGAGCAGGCACCAGCGGGCGCAGGTGATCACGTCGTAGAGCGGGTTCAGGGCGAACGCCCGCCGCCAAAACTCGCTCGTGACGAACGCATCGACGCTGAAGATCACGCCCGAGGCATAGAACAGCAGCCTGAACACGTGCGGCAGCAACTGGCGCAGATCCGGCACGGCCGCCCCGATGCGGGCCACCAGAAGCGCGGCCCCGAAGTTGAACACGAACTGCGCGGCCAGCACCCCGATCAGCGCCAGCCACCGCAGCGACGGACGCTCACCGGTGGCGATCACAGCTGCGAGCGCCAACACGAGCGCGGGCACGAACGCGGCGGTCTGGCCGTTGACGGCTGCCGCGGGCAGCAGGATGCGTGGGAACTGCACGGATCGGATCAGCCCCAGATTGCGGGGGATGCACACCGCGGCGTCCTGCACGACCCGCTGGGTGAGATGGAAGCAGACCACCCCGACGATGAGGAAGCCCAGGAAGTTGTCCACGCCGCGGCTGGTGTCGAGGACCACACCAAATATCAGGAAGTAGACCGCGACCATCAACGCTGGGTTCAGCAGGTGCCAGAGCTGGCCCAACGCGGATCCCATGTTCTGGGCCCGCAGGTCCTGCACAGGGACCAGGATGGCGAAGTCCCGTCTCCGCCAGACCTCCCCGAGATAGACGGCGGGCGGGGAGGACTGAGTGAGGTCGACTAACGGCTGCTTGGGATCGCTCACGACTACGATCCTAGGATCGTCCGTCGCGGCAATAATGCAACCGTGGCTCGAAGCCGGCACCTCGCAGGACAACACCTACCGCACAACGGCTCGACGCCCCGCAGGTCTGAGACTTGAGGTTCGAGGCCGACCTCTCAGGTCCAAGGACGGTCCTTCGGGCGTTGTTCGAATCGGGCGACCGCCACACGGGCCGCCGCCAAGAGGGTGACGGCACGCCGATCACGTACTCGGGCGAGGACATAGAGTTCGACTACGTTCCCGACGAGATCCATCCAGACCTGCTCGGCCTGCTGCTGTTGATCATCTACTATCCCTTCATCGGCGAGCGGGCAGTGTTCCCCGCACCGGTATCACCCCGCTTGGAGGAGGCGTTCCAAAGCAGCGTCTTTGACCAGCGGATCCGGTTCGACAACGTCGATGCGAGCCTTGAGCCCTACATCGGCTCGCGCATGGCGCTCGCGTTCGGGGGCGGCACCGACTCTAGCGCGGTGCTCTCCATGTTCCCCGAGGCCTTCGTAGTACACGAGGCCCATGTTCGCGCCGGGCGCGTCGTGCCGTCGTTCACCCACCGGGTGGTGCGCGAGATGGGGTCGGACCGCGCCAGGGTGGTCCCGTCCAACCAGCGATACGTCTCCAGGCCCGACGGGTGGCACAGCTGGCCGTGCGCGTTTGCGACGACCCTGCTCATGGCCACCGACCACGACTTCGGGATAATCCTGATGGGCTCCGGGCTGGAGGCAACGCTGCTCAAGACCGGCACCAAGTACCTCGACCGGTTCGAGGCGAGACGCTGGCACGGGTTCACGGGCAACTACTGGCAGTCGGCCTTCAATGCGGTTGGCCTGCCGGTGTTCTCGCCGGTGTGCGGGGCGAGTACTTTCGCCACCTCGCGGCTCTCGCTTCCTCTGATCAGGTCGGGGCGCGTCTTCTCGTGCGCGCTCGATCATGGCGCTCCGTGCATGCGGTGCTCGAAGTGTCTCCGCAAGGACCTGACCCGTGCCGCAGTCGATCCGGCCCACACGGTGAGATGGGGGGCGTACGACCGCCCCAACATTCATGAGCACCTTGCCCGCGACCCGCTGCCAGAGGGCCATGTCTTCTCGTACTCGCGGCGCACCGTGAGCGGCCTCCCCAACTTCATCAGCGACAGGGTCGCGGACCTGCCTGAGATCGAGTCACAGTGGCCGCTCCGCACCCACCCGGCAACGTTCGAGTTCTGCGATCCGCGATGGCGTCCGATGATCCGCGAGCGGGCGCTGGCACACCTCGAGGAAATGCGACCGGCCGACATCGCCGAAATGCAGCGATGGAACTCGGCGCGTTGCCGGGCGTGACCGCGCCGACATCGCCCGGGCAGCCGCTCCGCCGCTCGCCGAGGCTTGGAGTGAAACGCTGATGACACGGTTGCGCGTCGCCATCGAGCGAATCGGTGAGGGCTGGCCGAGGCTTGGACAGAGGCGCAGATGAGTTGGCTCCGCACCGCCGCCCACCGCATCGGGTGGGGCTGGGGCACGGTGACGTTGGTCTGCATCGGTGTGCTCGCGCTGTGGCTGCCTGACCTGAACCTGCCTCTCGGCAACAGCGACGACGGGCGCATCCTGGCCCGCTTCGGTCTGCAGGCCCGCAACTTCTGGGAACTCGGCCCCGTAGAGTCGCGCTTCGGCGCGGTGATCGAGCCGTTCGTGCGCGATGAGTACGGCGTGGCGCCGCGCACGGCGCCGCCGGCGGCGGCGGTCACCTACGCCCACCATCCTCCACTGCCCATCTTCGTCGCGGTCGCCTCGGTCGGACTGCTCGGCGACACCGTGGCCGCGCTGCGGATAGTCCCCTTCGCTATGGGCGCGGCCACGGTGGCCGCGATGGCGCTGCTGCTGCGTGTGCAGCGCATCAGTTGGGGACCGACGCTGCTGGCGGTGACGGCCATGGTCTGCACCGGGTTCTTCTACGTGTACGGGCGTATCGGGGTTGGCTACTCGCTGCTGGTTGCATCGACGGCCGCGGTGGCGTGGCTGCGCGCGCAGAGCGAACCGCCGCGGTGGGCGCTCGCCGTCATGGCCTGCCTTGCCGCCGGCGCCGCCATGCAGTCGTGGATCGCCTTGGTGACGCTGGGGCTGCTGGCACCTTGGCTGTTCACCGGCACGCTGGCGCGGCAGCGCCCGACACCTCCGTCGCATCCCGAGCCGGGCGGCACCCAGGAATCCGCGACCACCTCTATGAGGCGGCACCCCACCCCTTTGTCGCATCCCGAGCAGGACTGCACGCAGCAGGGCGCGATGGCGAGGCTCGCCGCGCTGGTGTCGCGGGGATGGTCACCCGCGCTCACCGCGATGCTGGTCGGAGCCGCGGCCGGCGCCGCGGTCACTGCGGGCTGGCTCATCAACGCGACCGACCTGGCCGAGCTGAGCGAACGCGTCAGCTTCCGGGTCGGTCGCGATGTGGACACCGCCGTGGAGACCACCAGCTTCACGTTTGGCGAATTCTTGAGCCGGCAGTGGCGATTCGCCGGCCACGAGCTGCTGGCGCCGCCCTGGCTGCGGGCGTTGCTCGTTCCCGCGCTGGTTGCCGGCATCGCCGACCGGCGCACTCGCGTGCCAGTGCTGATGACTCTCGCCGTTGCGGCGACGCTCACGTTCGGCTTCCAGCAAGGCGCCTGGATCCACCGCCTCTGGAACTTCCCGTGGCTGGCGCCCGCGACCATCGGTCTGGCCGCGCTCGCCGACGCGGTGCGACGGTTCCTCGCCTCCAGAGCGCCAGGGCTCTGCCTGCCTCTGGGCGTCCTGGCCGCTCTAGGTGCGGTCGCCACTCTGATGCTGGTGATAACCGGTGGCACCCGCGACTACTACCTCTCAGACCCCGCCGAAGCCGGCGCGGTACTGGAGGAGGCCCGCGGCGAGGCGAGCCCCGAAGTCGTTTGGACGACCCCGGGCATCTCCACTCCCCGGTGGGTGTCCTACTACTTGGACGCGCCGGTGTTCGCCCTGGACCAGGACCGCCTCGTCGAGGTGCTCCCGTCGGATCTGGTGCTGGTGCGCACCGACCGCACCCCCGAGTACTTCCCCGACGACGCGCTCCGTCACGTCCTCGTATCCCAAGGCGACTATCATCTGATCAGCGCCGACCGCCTTCTCGCGCTGACCGCGAGCACCGCCGCCGACGCTGAGATGCCGCCATGACTGATCCCGCCGGGCACGGCGAACGCGCCGCAGCCGCGCCCGCGGCACCCCTTGCGCCGGGGCCGGCGAAGGTTGAGGGCAACGACTGGAAATCCCTCGACACGACCCCCCTGGAGAGGTTCAAGCCCCGTCTGTGCGCCACGGTGGTGGTTCCCTACTATCAGGCGCCGGACGCGCTGGCCCTCACTCTGGCCGGCCTGGAGCGCCAGAGCTACCCGCGTCACCTCTTCGAGGTGATCGTGGTGGACGACGGGTCGGACCCGCCGCTGGAGATGTCCGAGCCGTCGCCGCTGGACGTCCGTGTGATCCGTCAGCCCGATCTCGGTTTCGGCCTGGCCCGCGCCCGCAACAACGGCGCCCGCGCCGCTCAAGGCGACATCGTTGTCTTCCTCGACTGCGACATGATTCCCGCCCGCGAGTGGCTCGCCGCCCACGCCCGGTGGCATCACGCCGCCGGCGACGCGATGTCGATCGGCTTCCGGCGACACCTCGACGTCACCGGCGTCTCGGCCGCCGAGGTGCGCAACTGCGGCGGAACGCTCGACGAGATGTTCGCCGACCGGCCCTTCCACCGACCCGAATGGATCGAGTCCCACATGGCCCGCACCGCGGAGTTGACCTCCGACGACGACGACTTGTTCCGCGTGGCCTCGGGCGGGAACCTCGGGATGTCGCGCCACTTCTACTGGGAGGTCGGAGGCAACGACGAGTCGTTCACCCAGTGGGGCGCTGAGGATGTCGAATTCGGCTACCGGGCCTTCACCCTCGGCGCGCTCCTCGTTCCCGAACGCCGGGCGCTGTGCTGGCACCAGGGGGAAGGCGCCACGCCCAGCTCCGCGGAGGCGCGCAGCCTTGAACAGCAGCGGGCCAAGCTGTCGCAGCTGATCGCCCACCACGGCTTCAGAAGAGCCAATCCGGGCCGCAGCTTCACGGTCCCCCAGTACGTGGTCAGCGTCGCGACCGACCGGGCCGACACCGACGCCCTGCTCGACACCGTCGAGGGCCTCCTGGAGGGCGACGTCCACGACCTGGTCGTCTGGATCGAGCAGCGGCAACCTGCCGACACCGAGGAGGCTCACGCGGCCGAGATCGTCAGGCGCCTCCTCGGGGGCGACCCGAGGGTGCGCTTCGGCCCGCGGGGCGGCGCACCGAGCGCGTTCGCGGCGTCACAATTCCACATCTTCGTGCAGGCCGGCACGCCCGTCGGCACCGACCTGGTGTCCGGGCTCCGCAAGCAACTGGGCACCGCGGAATGCGTCGCTGCGTCGCAGCCCGACGGAAGCGTCGCCGTGCTGGTGAGGGCCAGGAGGCTGCACCGCGAACTGCGCCGGGGTCTCGACGGAGAATCGATCACTGCGGCCACGCTGGCACCGAGGCTGCTGCGGCATCGGGCGGCGTCGATCTCCGTCCCCGAGCTGAGCCTCCCCGACGACGTCGAGGCGGCTTCGGGGGTGCCCCCCGCCGCGGATGGCGCGTCGGCAAACCCGGTTGCTGCGCCGCGAGAACTCGACGAGCCGGACCCCTCGCGACGGCGGCGCCAGCGAGACGCCAAGAGTCTGCCGGCGAACACGCCGGCGGTAGTCCGGGAATCGGCGCGCGCTATGAACGAAGGACGGCTGCCGAGGCTGCGGAAGTTCGTGCGCATCGCCGCCCACACCGCTGCCGAGGCGCGCGCGGTGCGCAACCCAGACGACGCCGCACGGCTGGCGCGCACCGTCGGAGCGTGGATCGTCGGAGCCGCGGGCTGGCGCCTGAGATGGATCGCGTGGCGGGTGCGCAGGATCGCGCTGCGGGCGCGCAGAACAGCCCGCAGGATCGCGCTGCGGGCGCGCAGAACAGCCCGCAGGATCGCGCTGCGGGCGCGCAGAACGGCCCGCCGAATTGCCCACGCGGTCCGCAGAGGCGCCAAGGGGCGGCCTCGCTCGACGACAATACGGCCGGCCACCTATCGCCTCGGTCCGTCCATCGCAGCGTGCGGTCCGCGGTCGGCGGCTGTGTTCGCTGCCTGGATGAGGCTCCACACCGAGTCCTCGGCCCCCGCCCAAGTCGTGCTGTGCGATGAAGGGCCCCTTCCGAGCACATGGACCCCCAGAGCCGGGGCCGCCGTGGTCTCGCTGGGCGACATGGCACCGACCGCGGCCACGCCCGCCTTCGACGCCGAGCAGGTCAATCCCGCCCACTGGCCCGCGGCCTTGAAGCGGGCAGCCGCTCTCGGGCCCCAGAAGCGGCTGCCGACCGGGCCCGCAGCCTCCAGGAGGGTGGACGCCGCCGACCTCGCGAGAGCGCGCCGTTACCACCACGTAGCCGATGTGGCCGCATATCACGCCGACGCGCAGGCCAGAGCGGGCGCGGTGGCGGCGCTGGCGGCCAGCGGCGCTGTGGTCCGCCTCTGCGACGGCGGCGTCGAAGTGGCCGGACTCTTGGGCGAAAGGCTCTTTGCCCTGCTCACCGATCCTCGCATCGAGACAGCCTCAGAGGCTGAGCGCGAAGCCTTGAGCGTAGGGATGCGACGTGAGGCGCTGCGCACGCATTCACTGCGGGCGCGAGCCCGTCAGGTGTGCGAAGCAGCGTCTGTGAACATGGGGCCCCTGCCGCTGGTGTCGGTGCTGCTGGCCACCCGACGACCGGATCGGGTGGCTGCGGCAGTCGCTTCGGTGGCAGCCCAGGCCTACCCTCGCATCGAACTGGTGTTGGCCGCGCACGGCGACGGATTCGACCGCGCTCGGCTCGAGGCACTGGCCTCCGGCAGCGGCTCGGACGCCCGCGTGCTGGCCGTGCCCGCGGGGCGAGTGCTGGGCGAGGTGCTCAATGAGGCGCTGGAGCACAGCCGAGGAGAGTTGGTCACCAAGTTCGACGACGACGACTACTACGGACCAGAGCACATCTGGGACTTGGTGCTGGCCCACGAGTACTCCAGGGCCTCACTGGTCGGCAAGGCCGCCGAGTACGTGTACCTGGAGGGAGCGGACCGCACCCTGCGCAGGTACCGCGGCGGCACCGAGCGCTTCGGGTCGAAGCTGACGCTGGCCGGCGGCGCAATGATCATCGCCCGCAGCGACCTCGATGCGGTGGTGGGATGGCAGCCGGTGCCTTCCGGCGTTGACAGGGCTCTCATGCAAGACGTCGTTGCCGGCGGGGGCCGCCTCTACCGTACGCACGGACGCGGCTACCTGCTGGTGCGGCATGCTCGCGGACACACCTGGGAGGCCGACGATGAGTATTTCTTGGAGCAAGCCGTCGAGGTTCACGACGGCTGCGACCTCCGCTTCGCCGGTATCGTCTGAAGCCGCCGGGCGCGCCACCTCGTTTCGCCGGGAAACACCATGCGAAACCGCCGGGCGCGCCACCTCATTTCACTGGTGGGCCGCGTCTGTCGCCGCCGGGGCTCTGCTCGTGTTCACCAACGGCCCGGTTCTGCTGTTCTCCAAGCATGTGCTGGATCGCACCGGCCGATGGGAGGACCACTCGGTCTGGCCGGTGTTGGCCGCAGCCGCGACATGCGGTGCGGCGTTGGCCGCACGCCGGGTGCTGGGCACCACCAGCCGGCAGCGGGATGGTTCCTCGCGGGTCGCGGCGGCTGCGGTGGGCTGCTTCACGTTGGCAGCGGTGGCGTCCACGCTGTGGAGCGTCGATCCCGCGGCCACGGCGTGGCGCTCGTCCGTCTATGTGGGCATGGCCCTGTTGGCCTGGGCGATTGCCGGCTTCAACTACGACGAGACGGCCGCGGCAGTGTCTGCGGTCGCGGGCGCCGCCGTGGCCGCAAGCCTCCTCCTGGTATTGCTGCGCCCCGACTTGGGACTCCATCCTGACGGCAGCTGGAAGGGCGTCTACACCAACCGCAACTCGCTGGGACCGTTGGCCGCTGTCGGAGTCCTGGTCAGTGTCCGTTACCTGCTGGCGTCCGGAGGTTGGCGACGGGTCGCCGCGGCCGGCGGTGCTGCCGCGGCGGTCGCGGCGCTCATCGGCGCTGGAAGTCGCACAGCGTGGATCTCGCTGGCGGCTGGGGCAGCGGCCGCGACCGTGGTCGGGTCTCACCACTGGCTCAGCAAACGCTGCGGCGCGGCTGCGGCGAGGACAGCCACGGCCGCAGTGGCGGCCCTGGCCACCACGGCCACGGCCGCGGCGGTAGCCGTGCAATGGGACGTGCCCACGTTCAGCCAGCGGCGCGAGATATGGGGCCTGGCGTGGGACCGGATCGTGCAACGCCCGGTGCTCGGGCACGGCTTCTTCACCTTCTGGGACATCGAGGAGTTGACCCAGCACGCGCTCCTGCGCCGGGGCAGCGCCCACAACAGCCTCGTCGAGGTGGGCTTGGGGCTGGGGCTGCTGGGCGCGGTGCCGTTCACGGTGATCGTCTTCTTGGCCGCTCGCAACGCCAGCTCGGCTCTGCGGCGGCGCCCCGGCCCCGACACATGGTTCGGTGCCGCCCTCGTAGCCTTCCTGATTGTGGAGAACCTCACGGAGAGCTTCGTCCTATGGTTCTCTTACAGTTGGGTGCTGCTGATGGCCGCTTCTCTCAGACCGGCCCCTGCCGCCGCGGATCGACTGGCCGCAGCCGCGCTCCACAGAGAGTCAACGGGCGGGGACAGATGACCGCTCCGCCGCCTGCGGGAGTGCGCGGAAACGACTGGCGCTCCCTGCCGGTCGCGCCGGTCGAGTTCTTCGAGCCTGAAATGGCCGTCACCGTCGTGGTCCCCTACTTCGAGGCGCCCGAGGCGTTGGCCCTCACACTCGCCGGGCTGGAGGGTCAGACCTACCCGCGGGAACTCTTCGAGGTGGTTGTGGTAGATGACGGCTCGGATCCCCCGCTGGAACTGAACCAGCCGACATCGTTGCGGGTGCGCGTGATCCACCAGAAGGACCTGGGCTTCGGGGCGGCTCGAGCCCGGAACAACGGAGCACGAGCGGCGGCCGGAGACATCCTCGTGTTCCTCGACTGCGACATGGTCCCCGAAGCCGAATGGCTGGCCTCTCACGCCCGCTGGCACCACGCGGCCTGCGATCTCGTGACTCTCGGGTTCCGCCGGCATGTCGACTTCGAAGGCATCGACGCCGACGCGGTCAGGGGCCGGCCGGGTTCGCTCGAGGAGTTCCTCGCAGAGCGACCGGTGCAGCGCCCGGAATGGATAGAGCGCCGGATGGCGCGCACCGACGAGCTCACAGCCGACTCCGACGACATCTTCAGAGTCGTCACCAGCGGGAACTTCGGCGTGTCCACCGCATTCTTCGCCGAGGTGGGAATGTTCGACGAGTCGTTCACGCAGTGGGGGGCCGAGGACATCGAGTTCGGATGGCGGGCCTACGCCCTCGGAGCGGTGCTGGCCCCCGAGCGCGGCGCCCTGTGCTGGCACCAGGGTCCGGGCGCTGTGCTTTCTGAGAGCGAGACCGTCAGCCTGCAGCAGCAACACGGCAAGGTGTCGCATCTCATCCCCGACCGGAGGCTGCGCTCCGCCGCGCCGGGACGGTCGTTCACGGTTCCGCAGATCGTGGTCACGGTGGACCCGGGCCACGCTGAGCCTGACGTCATCCTGGCAACCGTCGAGCAGGTTCTGGCAAGCGACGTGCACGACCTGTTCGTCTGGGTCGAGGAGCGTCCAGCGGAGCGCTTGGAGAGGCTTCATCGGCTGCTCGACCCGGACCCGCGGACAGAAGTCGGGGCAGCGGGGGGCGCGGCGGGTGCCCATCGGGGAGCCGCGTTCTTCGTCACGGTTCCCGCCGAAGCCGAAGTGACGCCCAAGATGATCGGGCGGTTGCGCCAGCAGCTTGGAAAGGCCGCCTCGGGTCAGTCCGACCTTGCCTCGGGACACCGGGTCACCATCACCAGGGCCTGGGCTCTCAATCGGGCTCGGCGCTGCAACCTGGCCATATCCGATGTCGGAGACGTCGCTGAGCTGGATGTGGACTCCCTCAAGGTCATCCAGGAACCGCAACCCCAGAGCGGGCTGGCCGCCCGGCTGCAGGGACCGGTCAAGACCCTGCTGAGAGTTTGGACTCGATTCCGGCGGCACCTGGCGACCGTGTTCGGTGCCGCGCTGCGGATCCGCAGCCTTCCGGATGTGGGGCGGTTCGCAGCGATGATTGTCCGGGCCGTCTGGTGGCGCCTCAGGAATGTCCGCTGGAGGTTGCGGCGGGTTCGGAAGCGCCTGAAGATCTGGCTGGGCCTGCAGGCCAAGAGCCGCCGCTACGTCCCCCGACTGGCCCGCTATCCGCTCGGGGCCGAGATAACTGCCTCCGGGAGGGTCGCGTCGGCCGTGCTGGCGGCGTCGGCCAGGGTCGCCTCTCCCGCCGGCGACCACCACGTGGACATCGTGCTCGTCGACTCACCCCAAGCGGCGCGCTCCGTCGCGAGCAGGTCGACCCTCCGCTCCCGCCCGGCTGTGGCGGTGCTGGACGAGTTGAGTCCCCGACTCTCCGTTCAAGCATTCGATGCAGAGGCCGTGAACCCCATCGGCTGGTCGGCGGCTCACGAGCCCGCATCCGCGACGCTGCGCTCTCAGCTTCCCTCCGCCGGGCGCGGGATCTTCAGCCACCGGATTGGTGGCGACTCTCTGGACGAACTGCGTTCCCTGCACCACCTGGAGGATCGGGCGACATTCCACAGGAGCGCTCCGCAGCGGGCGGCCGCTCTGGCGGCGCTCGCCGCGGCCGGCGTCCTGGTCAGCGTCCCCGACCCCGACGCCGACCTGAAGGAGTGCCTCGGCGAGCGTCTGCACGACCTGCTGGCCAGCCACGCCGTCGCGCATGCCTCCACCCATGAGCGAGAGCTGTTGAGCATCGCCACGCGGCGCTGCGCGCTGCGAGACCACTCGCTGCGCAGCCGTGCCCGACAGATTCTGTGTGCGGCCGGCATGAACGCTCCGGGGCCGGAGGTCTCGATCCTCGCGCCGACGAGGCGGCCCGAGAGAGTGGGCGCGGTCATCGACGCGGTGCGGTCCCAGACCTACCCGCACTTGGAGTTGGTGCTCGCCCTCCACGGTGACGGCTTCGGTGGCGATTCGGAGATCGCGGCGCTGACCGGCACCCTGCCACATCCGGTGCGGGTGGTCCGAGTGGACGCAGACGAGCCTCTCGGGTCTGTTCTCAACGCGGCCGTCGAAGCATCTTCGGGCGGGCTGCTCACCAAGATGGACGACGACGACTTCTACGCCCGCGAGCACGTCTGGGATCTGGTGCTGGCCCACGAGTACTCCCGGGCCGAGCTGGTAGGGAAGTCGGCCGAGTACGTGTACTTGGAGAGACTCGACAAGACGGTGCGAGACACCCACCGTCAGAGGTTCTCGGAACGCTTCATACCGTTCATCGGCGTGTCCGGAGGCGTGCTGATCATCGCGCGGCACGATCTTCACGCCGCGGGCGGCTGGCGCCGCGTCCCGCGCCGGGTCGACATCGCCCTCGCCCAGGACGTCGCCGCGGTGGGCGGCAGGATCTACTGGACCCACGGTGCCGGATACCTGCGGGTGCGACACGGCGACGAGCACACCTGGACCGTCGACGACAGCCACTTCGTGGGCCGAGCCAGCGAGGTGCGCGACGGTCTCGACCTCAGCTTTGCCGGCATATCGTCGCCGTAGCCACTCATCGCCGACAATCGCCAGTGCAGGAATCACCGTTGCCGTCCCTCACAACAGCCGATTCAGCGTTGGGGATTTAGCCTGGATCCACCGATGGGGTTGTGGGGTCGACGGTTTGGGGCTGTGTGGCCGCCGGGCTGGTGTGTGTGCGCGGGCCGGTGCGTTTTGGGGCGCGCTGGAGCGGGGTTGGGGTGCTGTGGCGGGTTGGTGGCGCTGGGGGGGGGGGGGGCTGCGCTGCGCCGGGCGCGGTGCGGCCGCTCAGATGAGCAGGGGCAGGTTGCGGATGCGTTCCAGGGCGGTGGTGAAGGCCGAGGCCCAGGGCCAGTGGCGGGCAGGCGCAGTCTGTGGCGGCCGCTGTGGTTGACGAGGCGGCCCGGGATTGTGAGGAGCCGGTTGCGGACGGTGGCCGCGGCGGTGAGCTGGCGTGGGGGGTGGACGCGGCCGAGGCGGGCGGTCCAGCGGGTGAGGTTGTGCGCGAGCGCGCAGCAGGCGAGCCAGGCGGCGTTGGGTGTGGCCCAGCGCGACCGGGCCCAGCGCCAGCGACAACATCAGCATCAGGCCTCCCCCGCTGGCAGTCAGCAGAGATCAGTACGATGACTGGCCCCGAAAGCCGAGCGCGTCCCGCCACTGGACCCCATGGCCGCGCCCGGGCATTCGACATCCGGCTGGCATCAGTCACCGGGAACGTAATAAAAGCCCCGGCCGACGGCATAGGGGCGGCCAGGAGCGACGGAGCCCGCATCGGCAAGCGCCTTCAGGCGGGTGCCCGCATATCCGACGCTGACTCCGGCAAGGTCTGACGCCTCGGTTGTGGACACACGGCCGCGGGCTCGAACCCAGTCGAGGAGCATGGCCTCTTGACCATCGGCGGTGAGCAGGGGAACGATCCGGTGGGACAGCCGCTTGCGGACCGCATCGGAGAGGCGGACGGCAGGCGGATGGTCCGGCGGCACTCCTCGCACCGCGACGGCGACGGGCTCGCCGTCGGCTCGGGCGTCGCTCAGACGGCTGATCGCCTCGGAAGCCACCTCGGGCCTGCGCTGCAGTGTCGGCGCGGCCCGCTCGGCGTCCACCCAGCCTCGGCGGCACAGCGCCTCGACCAGCAGCAGCGCCTCCACGTCGGCCGCCTCGGGGGGAACCAGCGACGAGACAAGACCTACCACCGCTGCGTCCGGCGGCCCTCCGAGAAGCGTGACCTGTACGTACGGGCCCGCCATCTCGGAGATGACGGGAGCAGGGCGCCCGATGGCCAGCATGTCGCGCACCATCCGGTCGACGCCAACGCCCTGGCGCTCGGCCAGTCCCAGCGTCGCCAGTGCCTGGGCGAGGCTGCGATGTCGAGGCACCGCCGGGTGGGTGATGACGTTCTGGGGATTGACGCCGCCGATGAAGCCGCCCGGAGACGTGACCGTGAGCGTGTCGCCCACATGCTCGACGGTGGTCGGCTGAGGGGACATCCAGTCGCGATGGGCGATGCCGTTGACGATCGCCTCTCGGAACGCGGCGAGCGGCACGGCCCGAACCTGGGCGTGGGCGAAACCCCCGGACAGGTGGGTGACCCGGTTCGCGGCCCTGCTCGCCTGCTCCACCTCGCGCACCTGCTCGATCAGCGGCCCGGTGCCCTCAATGCGCTCGGTGCTGTCACCGCCGGGCGCGTCACGTCGCATGTAGTCGATCCCCACGTGCGGTGTGCTGACGAAGAGCAGAGAGCCCGCGTTGGTCAGGTGCCCGTACTCCCCCAGCAGGTGGAGGCGGATCAGGAAGTCCTCATCGCCCGAGCTCACGAGGTCGCCAGACCCGGCCCGGGCCTCCGGCGCGTAGCGCCGGGCGATGTCCAGCGCCGCGGGACGAACGTCTGCGAGTGTGTGGCCGGAGGGCTGGGCCGACCAGTCGTAGCCGATGCGCTGAAGCATCCCCGCACGCCATGTGACGGCATCGACGTCAACGCAGTTGCTTCCGACGCGCCACCGCAGCCGGCCCTGGTGATCCACGGGCTCCAACGCCTCGGCGACGCTCAGGACGAGCAACCGGCACTCGACGATCCGATGCTCCCGCACGGCGACGGTGAGCCGCCGCCTGCTGATCTCCCAGATGCGGTGCCGGAGCCAGTCGCCGTCGAGTTCGGTCCCGACCCGGCTGCCGTCGTCGGCGACCCCGACGATGATCGCCCCTCCGCCGGGCGTGTTGGCCATGCAGGCCATCTCCCCGGCCAGATAGGACGCCGCCTGCTCGTTCTGGCCATGCCCTGGAAGCACCGACCCGCCTTTCGCCCGTCGGCCGGGCTCCTCCTTGAGGTCGAGCCGGGTCGTCTCAATGCGCTCCAACGGGTCCGGTCCGAGGTGACCGAGCGTCATGGCCTAGATCCTTCGCTACCGGGGATCTCGCAGGAAGTGCAACTCGAAGCTGCGACGACGATCCTAGCGTGACTTTCCTAAGACTACAACCTAGAAAGTGTGACTCGAAGCTGCGACGACGATCCTAATGTGACTTTCCTAAGGCTACAACCTAGAAAGTGTGACTGAAAGCTGCAAATTACGGGGTCAGTGTGTGATCTTCTTTGGGTCACAACCTATAAAGTGCAACTCGAGGCGCCCGAAGCCTAGGACTCGCGAGCGTGGGCCCCGTACTGGTGACGCAGCAGGCTGCCGGCGACTAGCGAGCCGGCCAGCACCGCGGCCACCAGGGCCAGCTCCACCCGCAGAAACGACTCGAAGTCGAAGCTGACCACGACTGCGAAGGCGGCGATCCCGGCGATCCATCCGGCCACCGCCAACCGGGTGTGGCCCAGCGCGACCAGGCCCAGCGTCAGTGACAGCATCAGCATCAGGCCTCCGCCGCTGGCGGCCAGCAGCGCCATGTCGCTGCGACCCAGCTCGTCACCGAACACGACGCGCACGATCGGCGGACCCACCACACCGGCCACCACGGTCGTCGCCCCGGCAACGGCCGCCACCGCGGCCACGATCTTGAGCTGCATGTTCCGGAACCCGACGAGGTCGCCCTGGCCGGCCAGAGTGGCCAGGCTGGGCAGCAGGCTGGCCTTCACCGCCTGGAAGAAGAACAGCGGGATGCGGGCGATGAGCATGCCGTTGAGGAACACGCCGGGAGCCTCGGCACCCAGTTCGTCGCCGCCGACGATGTCCACCGCCACCGGCCCGACGTTGAGTATGAAGGCTTCGCCGATGGCGGCGATGAGCAGGAAGCCCAGTGCTGGGGTGAGCTCCCGGTACGAGGCCGGTGGTCCCGGTCTTACGAAGGGCCTGTGGGGTCCGGCCGCGGCGACCGTGGCGACCACCAGCGCGAAGGCGATGGCTAGGCCGTAGGCGCCCACCGCGGCGACCCCGGCGACCAACAGCACCACGGCCAGAGCCACGCGTGCTCCACCCTCAACCACGAAGTACCAGGCGTAACGGTCGAACATGTGGCGGCCGCCGAGAATACCCCGCACCAGCTGGGAACCAGCGAAGGCACCCAGGGCGAGAACGAGGGCCAGGAGCAGCTCGGGCCGGCCGTCGAGCAGGCTGTCGAGTCCCAGCGGCCAGGCGACGAGCAGACCCGCGCACACCAGCAAGAACTGTGCCGCCCCGAGCACTCCGGCGCGGCGCAGGACCGGGGCACTTCCCACTCCCCGGCTGGCCCGATCCGCGGTGACCCGGGCCACTTCCTGCTCCAGGGGCTGGAACAGGCCGAAGCCGCCGATGTTGACGAGGGCCCACAGCACGGCCAGGCCGCCGTAGCCGTCGTCGCCGAGGGCGCGCTGGGCCACCACCAGGTATCCGTAGGTGGTGAGCCCGTTGAAGACCAGCCCCCAGAGAATCCCTGAGGTGCCGAGAGGCAGCAGGCTTTGAAGGCGCCCTCGGAGATTGTTCAACAACTGTCCGATGGCGCAGTCCTCTGGTTTCGCTCTTGCTCGCTTCGCTCACGGGCCGCTCGGGCCACGGCCTCGCTAACGCTCGGCCTCTAGCCGGGCCATTGAGCCCCCGAAGTCTAGATTGCGACGAGGCTTAGAGCGTCCGCAAGTAGGTGAGAGCCCGTGGTGTCGCAGCGGTGCCACTCCCGCTCTTGTTCGCTTCGCTCACGGGCCGCTCGGGCCACGGCCTCGCCCGTATGGGGCGGACTCGCTCAATTGTTCGCTCGACCTCTTGGGGTGGCTACGGCTGCGACAGGGCGGGCATGCAGAGACCGTCGAGTTCGCCGACCTCGATGCGGTCGCGGTTGTCGTAGGTGACCTCGTTGAACGGATCGGTGCGCAGCTTGAACTCGCGGAAGCTCATCTCCAGAGCGTCGAAGGCCACGAGGCGGCCCCGCAGCGAGTCCCCGACTCCCAGGATCAGCTTGATCGCCTCCAGGGCCTGGACGCTGCCCACGATGCCCGGCAGCACGCCGAGCACCCCAGCCTCCGCGCAGCTCGGCGCCATCTCCGGCGGCGGGGGCTCAGGAAGCATGTCGCGGTAGGTGGGACCGTTGCGGGGGTCGAACACCGTGACCTGGCCCTCGAAGCGGAAGATCGACCCGTGCACCACCGGTATGCCGAGCTTGACGGAGGCGTCGTTGAGCAGGTAGCGGCTGGGGAAGTTGTCGGCGCCGTCCACGACCACGTCGTAGCCGTTGAGGATCTCCATGATGTTGTCGGCGCCGAGCCGGGTGTCGTAGGTGACCACGTTCACGTCGGGATTGAGTGCGGTCAGGGTCTTCTTGGCCGAGTCAACCTTGCGGTCGCCAATCCGGTCGACGTTGTGGAGTATCTGGCGCTGGAGGTTGGACTCGTCCACCTCGTCCATGTCGATGATGCCGAGGGTGCCGACTCCCGCGGCCGCGAGGTAGAGGGCCGCAGGCGAGCCGAGCCCGCCCGCTCCGAGCAGCAGGACTTTGGCGTCGAGCAGCTTGATCTGCCCCTCCTCGCCCACCTCGGGCACCAGCAGGTGGCGCTGGTAGCGGTTGCGCTGGTCCGGTGACAGCGTCCGGGGCCGCTGCCACTGGCGTCCCTCGTCCTTCCACTTGTTGAAGCCCCCGTCCATGGACACCACATCGGTGTAGCCCATTTGGGTGAGGGTGACGGCCGCGAAGGCGGAGCGCACGCCGCCCGCGCACATCGCCACCAGGGGTGTGGACCGGTCGGAGATCCGATTCTCGATGCTCGACTCGAGCTGGCCTCGTGGGATGTGCACGGAGCCGGGGATGGCGCCCTGCTCGTACTCGTCGGGCTCGCGCACGTCGAGAAGGGTCCAGCCCTCGCCCAGCAATCGCTCACCACCGGCGGTGTCAACCTCGCGGATCTGAGCCTTGGCCTGCTGCAGCAGTTCTCGGAAACTAGCCATGGCTAAATCCTACCTGTCTTGTCAGGATTTCGCCACCCAGAGGCCGAGCTTGCGAGGCCCCCGGGCCCGAGCGGCCCGCGAGCGCAGCGAGCAAGAGCGGAAGACACAGCCCGAGCGGCCCGCGAGCGCAGCGAGCAAGAGCGGAAGACACAGCCCGAGCGGCCCGCGAGCGCAGCGAGCAAGAGCGGAAGACACAGCCCGAGCGGCCCGCGAGCGCAGCGAGCAAGAGCGGAAGACACAGCCCGAGCGGCCCGCGAGCGCAGCGAGCAAGAGCGGAAGACACAGCCCGAGCGGCCCGCGAGCGCAGCGAGCAAGAGCGGAAGACACAGCCCGAGCGGCCCGCGAGCGCAGCGAGCAAGAGCGGGAAACCGGAGAGGGCGTCAGGTCGGGCCGTTGACTTCTTCCATCCCGCAGATGACGGGAAGGGCTTCGCTAATGGACCCGCCCACCAAGACATCGGCCAGCGCGTCGAACTCGGTCGGCTCGCCGTTCACGATCACCAGGCGGGCCCCGGAGTGCACGGCAATCACCGCGGTCCGGTTGATGGGCGACACGGCCAGGGTGGTGCCCACTGCCAGGAACAGATCGCATTCGGTGGAGGCCCGCTCGGCCCGATCAAGATCGACGGAGTTGAGGCTCTGGCCGAACGACACAGTGGCCGCCTTGAGGAGCCACCCGCAGCGGGGGCACTCCGGATCGGCCTCTCCAGCCCTCACTCGTTGCAGCGCAACTTCGATGTCGTCGCGGTAGTCGCACGACAGGCACTGCACCTTGCGGGTGGTGCCGTGTATCTCCACCACGAGTTCCGGGGAGTTGCCGGCCCGCTGGTGGAGCTCGTCCACGTTCTGAGTGATCAGCAGGTGGAGCTTGCCCCGCCGCTCCAAGTGGACCAAGGCCTCGTGGCCCCGATTGGGCTCGACGTCAGCCCACAGAGCGCCTTCGGCCCGTCGGGCCCAGTTGCTGCGGCGGACCTCGGGATCGGAGACGTAGACGTTGATGTTCGAGGCTCGCTCGGCTGCGGGATCGCGTGTCCACAGTCCCTTGGGCCCCCGGAAGTCCGGCAGGCCGCTGTCGGTGGAGATGCCCGCCCCGGTGAGCACGGTCACGCGCTCGGCGGAGCCGACCATCCGGCGGGCCCCGGCCACCGAGGCCGCAGCATCCGCGAGCATCCCGCCAGCGTAGCGCTCGAGCCACGGCTCACCGGCCCGACACCAACTGCAACCGCCATCGGATGCGGCACCCGCTGGCCATCCGGCCTGACCTTGATGTAGTCGGCTGCCCTACCACAGAATACTTCTGTTTGACAAGTCTAATAACCACAAATATCCTGAAAAGTCGCTCCTTCCCCCGATTGGCTGCAATTTACGCGTTCACGAACACCCATCTCTTGGAGAAACACCATGACTTCGTCCATCAACCTTCCGCCGACCATCATCAACGCTGATGTGCTCATGCTCATCCCGTGGATCGACCACCGCACCGACGCCTTCGGCCACGATCCGAGATCTGTCTACGTAGAACAGTTCTGGCTCGGGACTCTGGGGCCTTCCACCACCTGGTTCCTGCGCCACTGCGCCACCGTGCTCGACGACACCGACAGCGCCGTCGTCAGTCTGCGTGACACCGCCAGCACCCTCGGTATCGGACACGAGGGCGGCGTTCGCAGTGCCATGATCAAGACGGTCGCCCGAGCCTGCCGCTTCAGGGCGGCACGTCCCGTGGGTTCGGCGACCCTGGCCGTTCGTCTCCAGATGCCACGGCTAAGCCACCGCCAACTGCAACGAATGCCCACGTTCCTGCAACAGCGCCATGAGGAGTTCACTGCGATCAGATTGAATCCCGACCCTTCGGACCCTCAACAGGACCGGGCTCGGCGGCTGGCGATGATCCTGATCGAATGCGGCGATACCTTCAGCGAGACGGAGTCGCAGCTGGCTCGACTGAGATTCCGTCCAGCCATCGCCTCCCAAGCGGTCCACTGGGCCTGGAGCCAACATCACAGCCGGACTTCTCCAGAGGCTGCCTGACGCGCACCTCTGTCCATGCTGCGTGACGACCAAGACGGCTCCGCGCTGCCCATGCTGCGTGACGACCAGGACGGCTCCGCGCTGCCCATGCTGCGTGACGACCAAGACGGCTCCGCGCTGCCCATGCTGCGTGACGACCAGGACGGCTCCGCGCTGCCCATGCTGCGTGACGACCAAGACGGCTCCGCGCTGCCCATGCTGCGTGACGACCAGGACGGCTCCGCGCTGCCCATGCTGCGTGACGACCAGGACGGCTCCGCGCTGCCCATGCTGCGTGACGACCAGGACGGCTCCGCGCTGCCCATGCTGCGTGACGACCAGGACGGCTCCGCGCTGCCCATGCTGCGTGACGACCAGGACGGCTCCGCGCTGCCCATCAGTATCAGGGTGATGTAGCGTCGGGGCCCCAGCCTGGGGGTGGACATGGAGCCTGCGATACCAAACGGCATCGAGGAGATCGACGACGAGTGGCTGTCGCAGGCCATCGGCGCATCCGTGCGGGCCGTCAGCATCGAGGACATCGGCACCGGGGTCGGGATGATCGGCGCGCTGTACCGGGCGACGCTGGAAGGCGACGGTCCCGGCAGCGTGGTCATCAAGCTGCCGGGACTCGACGAGACGGCCCGATTCACTGCGGCCATCCTGCGCCTCAACATCCGCGAGGTCGGCTTCTACCGCGAGCTCGCCGCCGAGAGCCCCGTCCGGGTGCCCGCCTGCCACTTCGGCGCCGTCGACCCAGAGACCCACCAGTTCGTGCTGGTGCTCGAAGACGTCGGCTCGTGCCGGGCTGTTGACCAGATCGAGGGCATGGGCCCGGCCGACGCCGGGCAGGCCGTCGACGAGCTCGCCCGATGGCACGCCCACTGGTGGGGCGCGGCCGGACCGATCGTGGAGCGGGGAACCGCGGTGGCCATCGGCGATCCCATCTACCCGATGCTGCTGCCCCCGGTGTTCACGGACGGCTGGGGGAAAGTCCGCAGCGCGATGAGCGTCCCCCGATCGGTCGAGATGGTTTCCGACGGCTGGGTCGAGGCCCTCCCCCGCCTGCTGCAGTCAATGGCCACGCCGCCCAGCACTCTGGCCCACGGCGACTACCGGGCCGACAACATGTTCTTCGACGACGACGGCCGCGTCGTGCTCTTTGACTTCCAGGTCATCGGGGAGTCCACACCCGCTGGCGATCTGGCCTACTTCGTCACCGGAAGCCTCTCCCCCGCTACCGCATCGGAGATCGAGCAAGCCCTGTACGAGCGCTGGCTGGGCGCCCTGGCATCGGAGGGTGTGCCCGAGTCCGAGACCGTCGGTATGTGGGACCGCTACCGCGACGCGGTTCTGTTCTGCGTGTGCTATCCGATGATCGCGGGCGCGGGGATGGATCTCTCCGACGAGCGCCAGCGGGGTCTGCTGGCCGCCACCTTCGAGCGCTTCGAGCGTGCCGCCGACGAGCTGAGCCTGCCCGACCTGCTCTGACGATCAGCGCTGGCAGGTCGTGAGCGTGTCGCTGCAAGGCATTGCATCTCCCGCTCTTGTTCGCTGCGCTCATGGGCCGCTCGGGCCACGGCCTCGCTCTACGCCAACGGGAGCCTTCCCGAGTCTCCGCCTATCCGCTCGGCCTCTGAGCGGCTCGATCGGTTTCCTCAGCCGGTCGAGGCGTAGGTGGAGGCCAATTCGATCAGGGTGTGCACGCCGAAACCGGTGCCGCCCTTGGAGATGTCGCCGTCGTCGGACTCGGCCCGGGCCGGCCCGGCGATGTCGAGGTGGACCCAGGGGATGTCGTCGGCCACGAACTGCTGCAGGATCAGCCCCGCAGTGAGCGCCCCGCCGTGGTTGCCGCCGATGTTCTTCATGTCGGCCACATTGGAGTCGAACTGCTTGCTGTAGTCGGCCGGCAACGGCAGCGGCCAGACCCGCTCCCCGCTGCGGTCCGCAGCGTCGCGCACCTGTTCGATGAACGACTGGTCGTTGCCCATCAGCCCGGCGATGGACGGCCCGAGCGCAACCATGCAGGCGCCGGTCAGGGTGGCCAGGTCCACAATGGCATCCGGCTTGTCCTCCGACGCCAGCGACAGGGCGTCGGCCAGGATCAGGCGGCCCTCGGCGTCGGTGTTGAGAACTTCGATGGTCTTGCCGTTGCGGATGGTCAGCACGTCGCCGGGCCGGGTGGCGTCGCCGCCAAGCATGTTGTCCGTCATCGGCAGGTATGCCTTGACCCTGGCCGGAGCGGCCACGGCGGGCAGCACCGACATGGCCCCAATGATTGCGGCAGCCCCGCCCATGTCCATCTTCATGGCCATCATTCCCTGCGCGGTCTTGATGGACAGGCCGCCGGCGTCGAAGGTGATCCCCTTGCCGACGAAGGCGAGCGTCGCCGTGGGGGCTCCTTCAGGCTCGTAGGTCAGCTCCACGTAGCGTGGGGGATGGGTGCTGCCCCGGTTGACGCCGAGCAGCCCTCCGAGTCGCTGCTTCTTGATCTCCGCCTCGGTCCAGACCCTCGACTTCAGCCCAGCCTTGCGGGCGATGGCGACGGCCTTGCGGGCGAAGGCTGGGGGTGTCAGCGAACCGCCGGGCTCATTCTCCAGGTCTCGGGCCACGCACACCCCTGCCGCGATGGCCGCGCCGCGTTGCAGCGCGTCCCTGGCCGCAGCCGAGGTGCTGCCTATGACATCGACCCGGGCCAGCTTGGGCTGGCTGCCGTCACCGTTGCCATCGCCCTCGGCCGACTTGAAGGTGGTGTAGCGGTAGTTGCCGAGAATCACGCCCTCGGCCAGCGCCTGGCGGGCCGGGCCGGAGGCCACATCGGTGCCATCGGCCAAGCGGACCGCCACCCTCGCGTGACGGGAGCACGAGCGGGCCAGCACCGCGCCGGCTCGCCGGATCGTGGCCGCGGTTACCTTCGCCGCGGGGCCGAGGCCCACCAGCCCGACGAAACCACCGTCGGCGGGCTGCAGATATACCTGATCCGCCTTGCCCTCGAAGCCGGTCGTGTCCAATACCCCACTGTCGAAGCCATTTGGGCCGGCTTCAACATCTTCGGAAGTGACGAGGGCGACACTCGTGGTGGCCGCCTTGGGCACCGAGCGAACTGCATGGACTGTGATTGGCATCCGGCCAGACTAACCGTCCATCCTGCCACCCTGGCGGTTCGGAATTGGCAGCAGAACGAGCCCGATAGGGACCCCAACGCTGCCAATTCCGCCAGCCGGGCTAGGGCAACGGGGCAGGCAGATCTTGTTCGAGTGTGAGCGTGGGCGCGAACAGGTCTCCGAACTCTTCCACTCGCTCCAACACGTCGGAGGCCGTGAACGTCAGCGGCTCACCGTCGGCACCGTCGGACACCTCGTCCCAGGTGATCGGCGTGGAGGCAGTGGGACGATCTCTACCCCGCAGCGAGTAGGGGGCAATAGTGGTCTTGAAACGGGCGTTCTGACTCCAGTCGATGAACACCTTGCCCGGCCGAAGGCTCCGCTTCATCATCGACACCACCAAGGCGGGAAGACGATTCTCGAGCAGCTGGGCCACGGCCAGGGCGAAACCTGCGGCGTGGTCGTAGGTGTGGGTGTGGGTCCGGTTGAGGGGCACGTAGAGCTGCAGCCCCTTGCTGCCCGATGTCTTGGCCCAGGAAACCAGGCCGACTGAGTCCAGAACGTCGCGAACATGCAGGGCCACCTGGCAGCACTCGATGATCGTGGCCGGCGAGCCCGGATCAAGGTCGAACACCACCATGGTGGGAGAGTCGATGTCGTCACAGCGCGCCATCGGAGCGTGGATCTCCAGCGCGGCCAGATTGGCCGACCACGCCAGTGCCGCCACCGAGTCGAGACGGCAGTATTCGATCGGCGCTCCCCTATCGCCGGGACCCCGGCAGGTGGGCACCCAGCCGGGACGATGCTTGGGGCAGCGGCTTTCGAAGAACGACTCTGCGGTCACGCCGTCGGGCCAACGCCGCAGCGTCACGCCCCGGTCGCCGATGTGGGCCAGCATCACCGGCGCGACCCGCACGTAGTAGTCGATCACTTGGGCCTTAGTGAAGCCGGTGAGAGGGTACATGAACTTGTCGAGGTTGCTGACCGACAGCCGGCGACCGTCAACGGTCACGGGCACGCGCTCGGGTTCGCTCATTGTTCGAACTTACCCACCGCCAGCCCTGTGACGGTCGGGCTTCACGCCGCGGGCGGAGCTCACGCCGACTTGCGGATCTCTCGCGCCGGCTCCTCCTGGTCCGCGTCGGTGTCGGCAGCGGGGTCGGCTGTTTCCGCGGCAGCCTTGCCTGCTGTAGTCGGTTACGGTGACATAGTCGCCCGAAGGAAGCTCGTAGCCCTTCACGATCCGCTCGGCCGGCAACTCCGAGCCGTCGGCCGACGACACCCTCTTGTGGCGCACCCGGGCTCCGGTCTGGGCGTCGAGCTGGTTGAAGCGCACGTTCTTGCGGCTCACCGCGCTGTAGATCTGCACGGGGATCGTCACGAGCCCGAAGCTGACCGATCCCTTCCAGATCACTCTCGGCACCACTGGCCTCCTCGCTCCAGCACGAGCCCGGCACAGCCAGGACTCGGCACGCAGGCCTCCGCACCGCCTCGACGAGTCTACGGGGCGAGCAGGATGCGAGCCACCAGGTCCTGGCCGAAGGCGGTGACTATGGCCAGGTACACCAGGCCCGTCGCAGCCATCACCGCGGAGTACTGGCGCTCGCGCAGCGCGGCCCGAGCCACCACCACGAGCAGAATGGTCATCGCCGTGCTGGCGACCCAGAACCAGCCGAGGAGCCCGTTGTAGCCGTCGTCGATGGTTCCGTTCAACACCGAGACCATTCCCGTGGGCCACAGCGTCACTACCGCCTCGGGCAGCCACAGCACGGCCGCGGCCCGCACCATCTGCAGCAGCGGCTCACGGGCCAGCCCGGGCTGCACCAGGTACCAGTGGCCCAGCAGCATGGCGCTCAGCACAGCACCGACGAACAGCGCCCCCACCAGGGTCCTGGCCACGGCCAGCCCGGTCGGCCCGCCAGCCGCCAAGGCTCCGAACAGGGTGGCGATCAGACCCACTGCGGCCACCCACAGGTCGAGCACGGGCGGGAACTCGGGTGCGTCGGGATCGAAACGGGTATCGGTCCTATCGATCCCGGTCATCGCCACTACCCGGGCCGATCGGCGCTGGACCTCTGCTCGATGGCCCGCCACTCCCGCTGACCTGAGACGCACCGACTGGATCAAGGTCACGCCTCCTGCGCCGACAAGGATCGCCGACGTCACGTTGCGGGCCATAGCCGTCCAGTCACCGGACCAGCTCGACGCGCCGATAGCGCCGACCGCCACCGAACCGGCCGCCAGCGCGAGGAAGATGCCCCTCATCAGCCAGCCGTAGCCGAGCCCCACTTCGCGCCGGCGGGTGGTCACCCACAGGAAGAACCACCCGCCCGCGGCCCATCCGACCAGCAAGGTGGCGGCATCTAGCTCGATCATGCCGATGGGTCGGGCCGCTCAGGCGACGACGGTCTCGGCCGTTGCGACATCGACCTCGACCACTCTGCTCGGCCCCGCAAGTCAGGCGACGACGGCCAGGCGGTGGTCGGCGCGGTTGAGCGGGTCGGGCCCGGCCGGCGACGCGGCCACGATGTCCTCCAGGCGCGCCCCCCACCGACCGGGCACGTAGATGCCGGGCTCCACCGAGAAGGCGTTGCCCGCGATCAGCGGCTCGGGGTTGCCCTCCACGATGTAGGGATCCTCGTGGGCCTCGGTACCGATCCCGTGGCCGGTGCGGTGCACGAAGTACTCGCCGTAGCCGGCCGCGGCGATGAGCGACCGGGCAGTCCGATCCACGTCCTGGGCCGCCGTGCCCACCGCGGCGGCGGCCACCGCCGCGGCCTGCGCGGAGAACAGCACGTCGTAGAGTTCGCTGAACTCGGCGGGCGGCTCGGCGGTGTACACGCAGCGGGTGATGTCGGAGCAGTACCCCACGCCGTCGTCGCCGACCATCGTGCCCCCGAAGTCGCACAGCACGACCTCGCCGGCGCCGATCAGGCGGCTGCCGGGCTCGTGGTGGGGGCTCGCCGCGTTGGGGCCGGCCGCCACGATGGCGAAGTTCACCCGGTGGTGCCCCTCGGCGAGGATCTGCCGGCCGAGTTCGGCCGACACCTCGGCCTCGGTCCGGCCCACCAGCTCGGTCTCGCCCTGCTGCAGCCTGGCTGCGATCCGGTCCACCGCCGCGCCCGCGGCCCGCAGCCGCTCGATCTCGCCGGTGTCCTTCACCGAGCGGATCGGCGCGGTCACCTCCGACGCACGACGCCAGGACACCGACGGCGTGGCCTCCATCAGCTCCACCAGGAAACGGGACCACATCTGGTCCCCCACTGCAGCCGTTCGGGCCGAGCCGGCCAGATCGGCCACGATGGCCACCGGATCCTCGGTCTCGTCCCACGGCCTGATACCGAACACGTCCGGGCGCTCGGTCACCCGAGGGGCCTCCAGGCGGGGCACGACGAGAGTGGCCGCGGCGTCGCGGGGCACGACCAGCATGGTGAGCCGCTCCAGCGGCATGGCCTCATACCCGCAGAAGTACGGCAGATCAGCCCCGACCGACAGCATCAGCACATCGACGCCTTGCTCAACCATCAGAGCCTGGGCCTGATCCAGCCGTTCAGCGAACATGGGCGCAGCCTAGATTCGAGCCCTGCCGGCGGAGACCGCGTTATCGGCGGAGGCCGCGGCGTCGGCGGCTTGGCGGGCGTGGTAGCTGGATCGGGTCAGCGGCGAGGCCTCGACGTGGCCGATGCCCATCGACTCGCCGATGCGCTTCCAGTTCTCGAACGCCTCCGGCTCCCACCAGCGGGCCACCGGCAGGTGCCGGGCAGTGGGGCGCAGGTACTGGCCGATGGTCACGATGTCGGTGCCCGCGGCGTGCAGGTCGGCCAGGGTCTGCACCACTTCGTCGTGGGTCTCGCCCATGCCCGCGATGATCGACGACTTGGTGGTCAGCCCCGCTTCCTTGGCCCGGGCGAGCACGGCAAGGCTGCGGGCGTATCCCGCGGAGGGACGCACGGCCCGCTGCAGGCGGGCCACGGTCTCGATGTTGTGGTTGAGGACGTCGGGGCGGACGTCGAAGACCGTCTGAAGGGCGTTGGGATCACCGCCCAGATCGCTTATCAGCGTCTCGACGCGGGCGTCGGGCAGGCGGCGGCGGACCGCGGCGATGGTCTCGGCCACGGCGGCCGCTCCGCCGTCGTCCAGGTCGTCGCGGGCCACCATCGTCACCACCACGTGCTGCAGGCCCATACGGACCGCAGCCTCGGCGACCCGGCCGGGCTCGTCGGGGTCCACGGGCCCGGGCCGGCGGGTGTCCACCAGGCAGAAGCCGCACGCCCGGGTGCAGCGGTCACCCAAGATCATGAACGTGGCCGTGCCATCGTTCCAGCACTCCGAGATGTTGGGGCAGCCGGCCTCCTCGCACACCGTCACCAGGTCGAGGTCACGCAGGGTCGAGCGGATCTGCCGGAAGGTGGGACCGGTGCTGAGCGGGACTCGCATCCATTCCGGCTTGCGCGATCGGTAGGGCACCGGCTCGCTGCCATCGCCGCCATCGAGGCGGGCCTCCGACAGCCGCCCCAGCAGGCGGGGTGACACGCCTTCAGCCGCGGCACCGGCGGGCGTGCCGCCGTGGGTGGCCGCGCCGTTGGCGGCGCCGTTCCGGGTCGACTTGGCATCCGACATCGCCTTGGGATCCGACATCGACTCGGCATTCGTCGCGCCATTGACCGCGTCCCGGGTGAATTGGGCCATGTCGGTCACAGCCACCCGGTGGGCCACATCGGCCCGGTCTACGCGCCCATCCGAGCCCCACACTTCAGCGGCCCGGTTGGCCACGAGGTCCACAACTTCGCGCATCGACGCGCCCACGCCCTCGGCCGCCAGCGACGTGACTCCCAGTCCGGTGATGCCGCAGGGCACGATGCGGTCGAACCAGCCGAGATCGGGATCGACGTTGAGCGCGAAACCGTGCATCGAGCGGGCCCGCGACAGCCTCACGCCGATGGCCGCGATCTTTCGGGGCCGCGCCCCGTCGGGCTCGACCCACACACCGGTGTGACGGTCGAGGCGCCCCGCGGCGAGCCCCAAGTCGGCCAGCACGTCGATCAGCAGCTGCTCTACACCACCCACGTAGGCGGCGGTGTCGGCCATCCCGCCGCCGCGCCGGCCGGGCACGGTGAGGATGGGGTAGCCCACCAGCTGCCCGGGTCCGTGGTAGGTGACCTCGCCGCCGCGGTCGGTTTCCACCACCGAGCCGCCCAGCGCTTCGACGTCGACCAGCAGATGCTCGCGCCGGCCCCGCCGGCCCAGCGTCACCACGTGGGGGTGCTCGAGCAGCAGCAGATGGCCGTCAGCGGAGTGCGCGTGGAGGCGGCGCTGCAGCGCCAGCGCATCGTCGTAGGCCACACGGCCGAGCCAGCGGATCCGCAGCACCGGCCGATCAGCGGGCTGGAGCGATGCCCTCAGCGGATCTCAGCCTCCCAGTCGCGGGTCTCGATGAGTTCCTTGACCCGATGCAAGAACGCCGCCGCGTAGGCGCCGTCGAAAGCCCGGTGGTCCCAGGCCATGGCGAGCACGCCCACCGAATGGATGGCTATGGACTCGTTGCCGTAGGAGTCGGTCACCACCACCGGCTTGCGGGAGACGCCGTCGGTGCTCAATATGGCCACCTGGGGCTGATTGATGATCGGGAACTGCATCATCGTCCCGTACTGGCCCGCGTTGGTGAGGGTGAACGTGCCCCCGGCCAGGTCGTCGGGTCCGAGCTTGCGGCTGCGGGCCCGGTTGGCCAGATCCACGATGTCACGGGCGACCTGACGGAGGCGCTTGCCCTCGGCGCCGTGGATCACCGGCGCCAACAGACCCTGGAAGTCGATATCCACCGCGATGGCGAGGTTCACGCCGGAGTGGACCACGATCTCGTCGCCACCGAAGCTGGCATTGAGATGCGGATAGTCGCGCAGACCGTCGATGACGGCTCTGGCGATGAAGGGCAGGTAGGTCAGGCTGAAGCCCTCCTCGGCCTTCCATGCCTGCTTGGCGGCCCGACGGACCATCTCCACACCCTCGTAGTCGACCTCGATGGCCGTGAGGACGTGGGGCGACGTCTGCTTGGACATCACCATGTGCTCTGCGGTGCGCCTCCGGATGTTGTTGAGGAGAACCACGCTGTCGCCGCTGCGGACGACGACCGCCGGCACGGACGATCGTCTCTCCCGGCGTGAGCGCCGGGGCTCATCTCCAGCGGCGGCCGCAGGCGGGGGCTCAGCCGGAGCCTCAGCGGCAGCCGGAGCCTCGGCCGCGGCCGCAGCTCGGGCCCGTATGGCCTGCTCGACATCGGCGCGGGTGATGCGACCGCCCAGACCGGTGCCGGTCAGGGTGGACGGATCGAGGTCGTTCTCGCTGATCAGCCGGCGCACGACCGGCGACAGCACTATTCCCTCCGCGAAGCGGGCCGCCGCGGGTGGCGGCTCGACCGACTCCGGCGGCGGTTCGACTGCGTCGGACGGCGGGGCGGGCTCAGGCGGCTCCACCACCTCCTCCACCCACTCAGCAGCCGGCGGCTCCACCACCTCCTCCACCCGCTCAGCAGCCGGCGGCTCCACTGCTTCCTGCACCGGCTCAGCAGCGGGCGGCTCTGCCGGCGGGGACTCTCCCGCCTCGCCGACCCGGGCCAGGACCTGCCCGACCTCCACCAGGTCACCCTCATTGGCAAGGATCTCGGCCAGCACGCCCGCCACCGGGGAGGGCACCTCGGTGTCTACCTTGTCGGTGGATATCTCGAAGAGCGCCTCGTCCAGGGCGACCTCGTCACCGACCTGCTTGAACCATCGGGTGATGGTGCCCTCGGTGACCGTCTCACCGAGTTGCGGCATCGTGACGTCGGCCATCAGAAACTCTCCCCGCCTGAAATCAACCGTGAAGCGAGCGACCCGTCAGCGACAGGGCCGTCTCGCCGAACAGCTCGCTCATGGTCGGATGGGGCTGGATCAGGCGGGCAACATCGTCCACGGTGGCCTCCCAGTTCACGGCCAGATAGGCTTGGCCCAACTGCTCGGTGACCCACGGCCCAGCCATGTGAACGCCGAGGATCCGGCCGCCGGTGCCGTCGGCCTGCTTCTCTGCGACCACCTTCACCAAGCCCTCGGTCTCGCCGATTATCTGCGCCCGGCCGTTGGCCATGTAGCGGTGTATCGAGGTCACCACATCGAAGCCGGCATCGACCGCGCTCTCCTCGGTGTGCCCGGCAAAGGCCACCTCGGGGTGGCAGTAGATGCACCAGGGCGTGCCGTGGTAGTCGAGAGGCTCGGGGTCCTCGCCGAGGATGTCACAGACCACGAGCATGCCCTCGGCGAAGGCGGTGTGGGCCAGCTGCGGGCTGTCGACCACGTCACCCACAGCCCACACGCCCTCGGCGGTCGTGCGACAGAGGTTGTCGACCGCCACGAAGCCACGGGCGTCGACCTCCACTCCGGCAGCGTCGAGTCCCAGGCCTTCGGTGTGAGGCCGACGACCCACGGCCACCACAACCAACTCCACGTCGACCTGCTTGCCCTCCCCGAAGGAGACGACCGTTCCGGAGCGGTCCGGGCGGGGCTCGTGCCCGTGCACCGTCACGCCGGTATGCACGTCGATGCCCCGCTTGCGGAACGACCGCCGCACGACCTTGGCAACCTCGGTGTCGCAGCCGGTCAGAATGTTGGGAAGGGCCTCCAGCACGGTGACCTTGGTGCCCAAGTCGCCCATCATCGACGCGAACTCGCAGCCGATGGCTCCGCCGCCGATGACCGCAGCCTCCGCGGGCAGGCTTCCTATCGAGAACAGCTCGTCGGAGGTGACCACCAGCTCGCCGTCGATGTCGAAGCCGCCGATGGTACGGGGGGTTGATCCGGTGGCCAGGATGATCGAACCCGCCGCCAGCGTCTGCGCAGCGCCGTCGGCCCCGGTCACCTGCACCGTGCCGGAGGGGCCGAAGGAGCCGACACCTGAGTAGACGGTCACCTTGCGCTGTCCCATCACTGAGGACAGCCCGGCCAGCATCTTGTCGATCACCCGCTGCTTGCGTTCCAGCACCGCGGACCAGTCGAGGCTGGGCTCGCCCGCACCCACCCCGAACTCGGCTGCCCTGGCCACGGTGCGGTAAACCGAGGCCGCCTCCAGCAGCTCCTTGGCCGGGATGCAGCCGACGTGCAGGCAGGTGCCGCCCACCTTGTGCTTCTCCACCACCGCGATGTCGAGGCCGGCGCTGGCGCCATAAAGGGCCGCCGCGTAGCCGCCGGGTCCGCCGCCTATGACGATCACATCGTGTACTGAGTCGCTCACAGCGTTCTCCCCGGTCGCGGGCGAAACCCTACAGGGTTGGGGAAGCCTCAGAACCTGCCCATCACTACCTGGACGGTGAAGGCCACCAGGATGGCGAGACCGCACAACAGCGCGGTGAGAATCAGCTTGCGAGTGCTCATGATCCGCGGCGGCGCCGGCGGCGGCCGACCACCCAGCCGACAACTTCGCTGAGTACCGCTCCCGCGACGGCAGCGACGATGATCACCGCCCACAGCGGGCCGTCCACCTCGACGAACCACCACTTCACGGGAACCTCGCTGCCGTTCTGTACGACGAAGACGATCAGCGCGGCCGCGACGACGAGGGCGAGAACCACACCGGGACGGATCGACCACTTCCTTCCCGCAGGCTTGATGCTGCGACCGCCGGTGCCGGGGTCGCCGGGGGATCCGGCGTCGAAGGGGCTTCCGTCCGAGGGGGTCAGATCTTCATCCACGTCAGCCCTCTATCTCTCCGGCACGGCCGGGGGGATGCTAGACCAATCGCAGTGGTACAGCGATGCGGGTAGCGGTCACGGGCTCCACCGGGCTCATCGGCCGTGCCCTGGTCGAGCGTCTGGCTTCCGGTGGACACCAGCCGGTGCGGGTGGTGAGGGCGACCGGCGCGCCCGACCAGCAGGGTCCCGTCGTGAGCTGGGACCCCACTGAGAACCAGATAGAGGGTGAAGCCTTGGAGGGCGTCGACGCAGTGGTGCACCTGGCCGGCGAGCCCATAGCGGCCCGGCGGTGGTCGGACGAGCAGAAAAAGCGGATCGCGAACAGCCGAACGCAAGGCACGGCGTTGCTGGCCGGTGCGTTGGCCCGCCTCGACCAGCCGCCCGGCGTGCTGGTGTCGGCATCGGCCATCGGCTACTACGGCGACCGGGGCGATGAGCGTCTAGACGAAGCGTCAAGCGGAGGCGACGGCTTCCTGGCCGACGTGTGCCGAGCCTGGGAGGCAGCTGCCGATCCGGCCCGCGACGCCGGCATCCGGGTCGCCCATCCCCGCACCGGCGTGGTGCTGAGCCAGTCCGGGGGTGCCTTGGCCGAGATGCTCCCCTTCTTCCGGCTTGGGCTGGGGGGTCGCATCGGCCGCGGCCGCCAGTGGGTGAGCTGGATCACGCTGCACGACGAGGTCGAGGCCCTGCTCTGGCTGCTGACGGCCGACGTGGAGGGACCGGTGAACCTCACCGCGCCCGAACCGGTCACGAACCGCCAGCTGACGGCGGCCCTGGGGAGGACCCTGCGCCGTCCCACGCTGCTGCCAACGCCCAAGCCAGCCCTGTGGGCTCGCCTCGGCCGTGAACTCACCGAGGCCCTGCTCTACAGCAGCACCCGGGTAGAGCCGGCCGTGCTAACCCGCCGGGGCTTCGGCTTCGCCCACCCCGACATCGCCACCGGCCTCAACGACGTGCTCGCCCACTGAGTCAGCCGTCCACAGGTTGCATTCACAATATAGAATGATACTATTTTTCATGCATAACTAGGCAGAAGTAGACCACCCAAGCATCCAAGGTGACAGCCATGAGATCAACCACTGAGGCAATCCGGTCATGGCACCGCCGACTGGTGGGTGCGAGAGGATCGGTGCGTACGCGGTTCAGCGACGAGGAGTTGTCCGTCCTCGACCGGCTCGTGTCCGACGGGATCGGCACCAGCCGGGAGAACGTCATCCGTCAGGCGGTTGGCTGGTACGACGACGCGCTCAGGCGGCATCGTGTCGGCAAGGCCATAGAAGACCACTACTTGCGGCACCCCCAGACCGAGGCCGACCATGCCCAAGCGATGGCCAACGCCATCGCATTGACTGATGCCGAGCCGTGGTAGCCCAAGGCGAACTGTGGCTTCTCGAGGCGCCAAGCCACAAGGCCCGGCCAGTCTTGGTCGTTACGCGCAGCCAAGCAATCGACGCGCTGGCCGCTGTGGTGGTGGCGCCGGTGAGCAGCACCGAGAGACGAATCCCGACATGCATGCCCGTCGGACCTGAAGAGGGTTTGGACCACGACAGCGTCGCTTCGTTCGACAATCTCGCGGTCGTGCCAAAGTCCCTACTGACGGCGCGTCTGGGCATGCTCAAGCCAGAAGGGGTCCAGCGCATGTGTGGCGCCCTAAACGCCCTCGCGGACTGCTGACCCGCCCACTCAGCCGATGTGTGCCGCTCTAGCCGAGTACTTGTCGTTTCACGGTAGCCCAAGGCAAGATTCTTACGGTAGAAGCTCCCTAGGTGGCTGGTGCCAAACTCCCGAAATGGGGGTTTTGCGGTCACAAAACCCCAGGTCAGCGACTTGCGAATTGTGGCAAATTGCCATTTAACACCAGCCACCTAGACTTCAGGTAGAGGTCACTGGCGCACCGACGACAGCGCTGAGGTCGACCTCGTCATCGAGGACGGGCGCGACGGCGCGGTGGTCGGCATCGCGGTCAAGGCCAGCACCAGGGTCCACCCAGCAGACCGACGCGGCCTGAGGAAGCTCCGCGACGCACTCGGGGAGCGATTCAGCGCCGGGATCGTCTTCCATACCGGGCCTCACTGCGTGCGCTACGCCGACGACGAGCGCATCATCGCCCTGCCCATAGACCGCCTCTGGAGCGACATCGAGACCTGACCGAGCGGTCATGAGGTTAGGACACAACGTTGCCAGTCTGTTGGCCAAGGGGCAACACTTACTTCGATGACCGGCTCTCGTGACTTGGTGCGCGAACACCTTCAGAAGTGGAGAACGGATCTCATCGACCTCACCAGGCGCAATCGCCTGCTCTACTTCAAGCACCTGAGGTCTGGGTCGCTGGAGTTCGGGCAGGAAGCGCCTACGGTGCTCGACCGACTGGACGGTCGCGGAGCCTCCGCCGGTTGGAGCTTCTACCTGCCGCCCGATCCGGACAATGAGTCGAACCCGCAGTCGCCGTCATCTGAACAACAGACGGTCTTCGATGCACCGGACACGCCGGCCGTTCTCCCGCCGCGCCACGACGAACTGGTGATTGCCGCCAGCCAGAACAAGACCAGCAGACAGATAAGGCGCAGCCTGAAGTCCTTGTCCAGCAGGTCGAGGGCGGAGTTCCTCGACGCAGGCCTGTGGGTGCTCTACCTCGGCCTCGGCCTGCTGCGCTGGAGCGAGGGCGAGGGCGAGGCCGTGAGTCCCCTCTACCTCCTGCCCGTCGACTTGAAGCCGCGACGCGAGCGGGACCAATGGCGCCTTGTGCTCTCCGAGGAGGGCGAACCCGCACTGAACCCGAGTCTCGCCGTCAAGCTCGAACAAGACCTGGGTATCTCGTTGCCCACCCTCGATGATCTGGAAGACAACAGCTACCGCGCTGCTATGGAGGCTGTCCGCCGAGCTGTCCGCGGCACTGGCTGGAGAGTCGACGAGACCGCGGTGCTGAGCACCTTCACCTTCCACAAGGAGGTGATCTACCGAGACCTCCGAGCCAACGAGGAGGCCGTTGCCGACCATCCGATGGTGCGGCTGCTGGCCGAGGGGCCCACCAGCGCCGAACGCGAGGCCTTGAGCTTCGAGCCGGAGCCCGACGGCGGGCTGGACGACAGGCACCCGCCCGAAGACCTCGCGTGCATCCTCGACGCGGACGCGACCCAGCGCCAATGCCTCATCGCCGCACGCCAGGGTCACAGCTTCGTAATGGACGGCCCTCCCGGCACTGGGAAATCGCAGACCATCGCCAACGTGATCGCCCAGCTGATCCGCGACGGCAAGACAGTCTTGTTCGTCTCAGAAAAGGCGGCCGCGCTCGACGTCGTCTACAGCCGCTTAGCCGAAGTGAGCCTCGACCGATTCGTGCTGGCGCTGCACAGCCATAAGGCGACACGCAAGGCCGTGGCTCAAGATCTCGGGGAAGCTCTGTCGGAGACGCCTCAGGCGACATCACGCTTCACAGCAAGCGACCGTGCCCACATTGAGCGCGAGCGCAAGCAGTTGACCGACTATGCGCTCGCCGTCAACGAGGTCCGCATGCCCTCGCAGCGGAGCCTCCACGCGGTGATCGGCGAGATCAGCGAGATCTCAGATCTCGGTGACTACCCGGTGATTCCGCTGCCCGACGTTGACACGGCCAACCTCGACGCCGAGGACTTGACCAGGATTGAGCACCTCTCTACTCGACTCAGCGAAGCCTGGGCACCAGTGGAGCGCGGCGACGAATTCTTGTGGCGGGATCTCGTCGAACACCGAGCATCCAGCTCAAGCGAGACAGACTGTCGCCACCGAGTGGGCCAACTCCGCGATGCCTTGTAGCGTCTCGAGACCGCAAGTGAGGCCATCCACGAAGACCTGTGGATCGCAGGGAAGTCGACGCCCGTCATGGCGGAATGGCTCCAGGGGTTGCTGCGGCTAGTCGAGCACCGGCCGCCAGTAGCCGGTGCATGGCTCGCCTCGCCCGACCTCGATGACGACACCGCAAGAGTACGTCAGCTTGCGAAGGAGGCTGACGAGCTGGCCACCGCCGAGGCGTGGCTCGCGGCCGAGATCCCCGATTGGCAGCAACTCGACCCGACGGCAGCTGAGCGCTTGGAGAATCTCTCCGTATCGTCGGCCAGGACCGATCCTCCCTTGAGGGGTGGCCTTGACCGCAGCTCGGGCGATCTTCTCGCCCTCACGCATGCGTTCGATGACGCGGGCGAGCACATTGGACAAGCTCGACACTCAGCGGGTCTGCTTGCCGCCGCGTTCGAGGCCGGGCGGGTTGACGACATAGCCCTAGTCGCCATCGACCGACTCGTCGAACTTGGCCAACTGGCCGCTTCCGACTGCCCCCCGGAGCCGGATTGGTTCGACGAGAAGGGGCTGCAGGCAGCTTCGGAGGCGCTCGGACTGCTATCGGAGATCGTTCCGCGCTACGTCGCAGCGCGCGACGAACTGATCGCAGACTTCAAGCCGGCTGTTGTCGAACTCGATCTGGAAGAACTGCGAGAGCGCCGCGACCGGCGCATCAAGATCCTCGGGAAGATCGGTCGAGGCTATCGAGCCGACAGGGCGACTCTGGCCGCGGCCACCGTCTCGAGCAAGGCCACCGGGCGCACCATGAGACGCCTGGAAGACCTGATCACCTGGCAGCGGGCCCACAGAGAGCTCGAAGCGGCCGAGTCCGTGCATGCGGCAGCGTTGGGCGCGTACTATCCCGACCGGAGCCGCGCCGAGTTCGAGCGCGCCGCGAACGCCATCGAGATCGCGACCCGAGCCGTCAAGGCCGCGGCGCGGTGGGCCGAGGCCGGCGGCGGTACCATCGACGCGCGATCGCTTGCCGCGGTCATCGGCCGGGACACGACCATCTCTGGGGTCGTCGACGCCGCTGACCACGCTGCGATTCGTCTCGAGGCGTTCCGGCATGGGCCGCTCGCTTCTGAGGCCGGACCCGCCATGCTCGCCCACGAACTCAGGACACTGGCGCATGTCGGCACCTGGTGCAGCCGGCTCGCGTCTGCTTGCTCCGCCATGGCCGGTGAGCTGTTGCCCATCGAAGAGCTGTCGGGCGTAAGCGTCACTGCCGCGCGGGCGCAGGAGTTGTTGCGGCGCCGAGCCGAGCAGGCCGAGCGAGCCGCGAGAGTCAAGGCTCTGGCTCGGTCCGTCCGTCACCTGATCGGCGAGATGGCCGAGCAGCCGGACAGCGACGCGCTGCATGATGCCTGCGACTGGGTCGGTCGCATCCGCACGCACCTCGACGGCGAGATCGAGCCACGTACTGCTGAGCTGATCCTGAGCTCAGACCGACGAGAAGCCGACATCGCCGATTCTGCCGAGAGCGCCAAGAAGGCACTGGATCGCCTTGTCGGGGTCTTTGCCGAGGGGCCGCACCGGGACGCGCTGATCGACGAACTTCAACACTCGTACCGCGGAGCTCACGAACTGCTCGACGCGCTGGAAGAGTCCGTGGCCGATCTGCGTACATGGTCGGACTACGTCGATTCCCGCCGAGCGCTCGCATCCGAGGGCCTAGCGCCTGCCGTCGAGGAATGTGAGCGCCGCCGCACACCCGCAGGCGAGGTTGCACCCACAATTGAGCTGGCGCTTCTACGCCGGTGGGCGGACCAGATCTTCGACCGTGACGACCGGCTCAAGCCACACCGATCGGACGACCGGGACTCGATAAGAGACAGCTTCCGGCGACTTGACCGCGAGCTGGTGCGAAACACCGCTGCCAGCGTGATCAACGCATGCGCGAGCCAGCGTCCGACCTCTTCGGCCGGCGGCGCCGGGGTTATCAGGCAGCAGGCTCAACTCAAGAGACGCCACAAGCCGGTTCGCACACTGTTGAGCCAAGCAGGAGATGCGGCTCAGCGACTCAAACCGTGCTTCATGATGAGCCCATTGTCGGTATCGCAGTTTCTTCCGGCGGACTTCACCTTCGACGCGGTGATCTTCGACGAGGCCTCCCAGGTGAAGGAGGCCGACGCCATCGGCTGCATCTACCGGGGCAGCCAACTCATCGTGGCAGGCGACGATAAGCAACTGCCGCCCACCAGCTTCTTCGACCGGATGGCTGACACCGACGAGGACGAACTCGACCAAGCCAGCGAAGAAGTCCTGGGGTTCGAGTCCGTACTCGACCGGTGCAAGGCCCAGGGATTCACGCCTCTGCCCCTCCGATGGCACTACCGCAGCCGCCATGAGGACCTGATCACCTACTCGAACTACCGGTTCTACGACGGCAAGCTCCATACCTTCCCCGGCGCGGTGTCCAACGCGTCCGATCTCGGGGTGGAACTGTTCAGGGTCGACGGCGTCTACCGGCGAGGCGGGACCCGAGACAACCTCCAGGAGGCTGCTAAGGTCGTGGACCGGGTGCTCCATCACCGTCGGCACCATCCGCAGACCACTGTCGGAGTAGTAGCCCTATCGACTGCGCAGCAACTCGCGGTGGAAGCCGAGATCGAGCGTCGAGCCGTTGACGAGCCCGAGCTGCGAGAGTTGGAGGCCAGCGACCGGCTGTCGGGCTTCTTCGTGAAGAATCTTGAGAGCGTGCAGGGCGACGAACGCGACATCGTCATCTTGACCATCGGGTACGGCCCCGACGAGGACGGCAAGCTGTACATGAACTTCGGCCCGATCAACCGCGAGGGTGGCGAGCGCAGGCTCAATGTCGCCGTCACGCGGGCGAGGCGACGGATCGAGATCGTCTCCTCGATATCAGGTGGGAACATTCGGGTGGCCGGCGGGGAGACGCGCTCCGAAGCCGGCGGGCTCGCCCACCTGCGCGGCTACTTGGACTTCGCAGAGCGGGGACGGGCCGCCTTGGCCATCGATCTTCGTGACTCGCTTGGCGACAGCGAGAGTCCCTTCGAGGAGGAAGTCCTACGCGCCGTGCAATCGATGGGCTTGGAGGCGGTGCCCCAGGTCGGCGCGGCCGGCTATCGGATCGACATCGGGATCCGCCATCCCGACAAGCCCGGCAGCTACCTGCTCGGGGTCGAGTGCGACGGCGCCTCCTACCATTCGTCGAAGGTGGCCCGGGACCGAGACCGCCTTCGCCAGGAGATTCTCGAAGGCCTGGGATGGACCATACACCGGGTGTGGAGCACGGCCTGGTTCGCTGACCGCGGGAGGGAGATCAGGGCACTCAGATCTGCCATTGACAACGCTCTTCAAGCACCTCCGGACGACGGCCCGCCGCGAGCCGCACCGACGGGACTGGTGGTGGACACCGTCCCGACCGACCTGGACGCGAGGCCCAAATGGGCGCACGACTACGTCGAGCCAGCGGCTTCGGCGCCTCCCTCGACTACCGCCGAGTTCGACGACCCGGCGTTTCGCGGCGTCATCGTCGCTCAGATCTGCGAGGTCGTGGACGACCACGCCCCCATACATCGCGACGTCGTTCTCCGGGCTATTCGCAGGGCCTGGGGCCGCGGTCGTGCGGGCAAACTGATGAGGAAGGCGTTCGACAACGCTGTGGGACGTGCTGTCGCCTCAAGGGGCATTGAACAGCGCGGGGAATGGTTGCACAGTCCGCACGGGATGACGGTGGTGCGCGTACCCGCCTTCGACGATGCGCCTAGGCGCCCTGTCGAGGAGGTGCCGCCGGATGAGATCGAGTTGGCGATCATGCATCTGCTGGAGGATGCAGGCGCCTCCCGCAACGCCGAGCTGCGGGAGGCATGGGCCCGCCTCTACGGCTGGAAGCGAGTGGGGCCCGACATCGAGAGAGCGTTCGATCAGGCGGTCCGAACTCTCATCGAGGCCGAGAAAGTGAATGGTCCCGACCCGCTGCGACTCGCGGACTGAGAACCACCACGCAGTCCGTACATGGTGCCGCCGACTGGTGGGCGCGAGAGGGTCAGTGCGTGCCCGGTTTAGCGACGAAGAGTTGCCCGTCATAGACCGGCTCGCGTCCGACGGGATCGGCACCAGCCGGGAGGATGTCATCCGCCAGGCGGTGTGCTGGTACGACGACGCACTGAGGCGGCATCGCGTCGGAAAGGCGATCGGGGACCACTACCTGCGGCACCCCCAGACCGAAGCCGACCATGCCCAGGCGATGGCCAACGCCATCGCAATGACTGAGGCCGAGCCGTGGTAGCCCAAGGCGAGCTCGACGCACTGCAGCCACGCCGTGTCGGCGCTGTCGGCACAGCCCGGGGGCGGGGGTTTGTGGATCGGTGCGCTGGCCGCTGGGGCTGTAGATGATTTATCAGAGAATATCTTGAGAATGGCTGATGTTTATCACACCCCCCTGACATGATGTGTTCCATGGTTGTGAACACGGCACGACAGGTGCGCGACGGGTTGGCAGAGCTGATCCGACTGGCCAACGATCCCACCACCTCGACGTCGGATCTGCGGGTGCTGTTGGGACAGTGCAAGATCTTCGGCGGGCAGCTGACGGTGCTGCAGGCCGACACGGCTACAGGGGTGGCGGCCCGGGAGAGCCACTGCGATTCGGGTGTGGGGGTGCTTGCGCAGGCTGCGGGGCTGTCGCGGCAAGAAGCGGCGGGGCAGGTCCAGACCGCGCGCAGCCTGCAAGAGATGCCCGCGGTGCGCGACGCGGTTGAATCCGGTGTGATCTCCGTCACGAACGCCAAGGCGCTGGCGAGAGCCTCGGCCAGAACGAGCGCTGAGCAGGTTGACGGCGACGCGGAGCTGTTGGAGAAAGCCGCTGCGATGTCCCCCGAGCGGTTCACCAAAGAGGCCGGCCGCTGGGCGATAAAGCGCCAGGACGATGGCGGCGAGAGCGAATATCGCCGCCATCGGGCCGCGCGGCGGTTGAGCTTCTGGGACGGTGACGACGGCATGGTTCACCTGCGGGGCGAGCTGGACCCTGTGACCGGCGCCAAGGTGCGCAAGCGGTTCATCCGGGAGTCCGAGCGGTTGCGCCGCCTGGACCTGCACGGCCCAGGATCCGACAAGCGCAGCTTGAACCAGCGTATGGCCGACGCTCTTGACACGCTGACCTCGCACGGCAGCATCTACACCAAGATCGAAAACGACACCAACGAAGCCGACCACGCCAACCGCGAGGGCGATGCCAGCGGTGGCACGGACCACTCCGGCAACCACCCTCGCATCAGCACCGGCAACGGCGGCGCCGACGACCGCGGTGCCAGGTGCGGGTGCAGCCGGGTGTCGGCCGACATCACCATCGTGCAGCATCTCAGCGCGGAGGGCACCGACGCCTTCGCGGAGATCGACGGGGGCGCGGTGATCCCTCCGAGTGTGCTTGAGGAGTACTTCTGCAACGCCAGGATCACAGGTGTCGTGTTCGGCAGCGAGGGCATGCCGCTTTGGCACGGCCACGCCAAGCGGCGGGCCACCAAAGCACAGATGAACGCTCTTCGTGCCCGCTACGGCGGCTGCGGCGGCTGCGGCGCCAACATGTGGATATGTGACGGCCACCACATCAGGCCGGTGTCACAGGGAGGGCCCACCAACATCGACAATCTGATGCTGTTGTGCTGGGCCTGCCACCAGAAGGTGCACCACCACGACTGGCGGGTGGTGCCCGACGGGCAGGGGCTGCACACCATCGAACCTCCCGAGCGCATCCGCCACGGACCCGCGCACGCCCCGGACCCGCCGCCGTTTCACGGGCCTCACCGCTGGGGTGCGGCGGCAGTGCGGGGAGCGCCGCCACTCGCCCGACCGGTGCCTGACCGGGCGGGCCGGGCCAACAGCCCACCGTCGGAATCCCGGGCCGAGCCGTTGTTCACCATCACCTAGCCCTGATCGTTCACGAGTCTTTGGGTTGATGGGGTTCGCGTCCGCGAAAGAGCCCATCCGATGTGGGATGATGGGTGTTTGCACACAACTCCCGCAGCGCCTCCGGCATCGCCCGCAGCTCCATTCGCTATTCGACGGTAGAGGGCTCTAAGATTTCACGGTAAGAACTCCCTGATTTCATGGTGGAGTTGCTCTAATATTCACGGTAGAAGCTGTCTGAGTTTCACGCGAACAGCTTGTTGTGGAACTTATCCAGCGACGAGCGGCTCGACGAGTCGTCCAGCGGCGGGAGCGACTTCCTGGCCCCGGTGTGCCGCGAGTGGGAGACGGCTGCGGATCCGGCCCGCGAGGTCGCTGCGGCTGGTGCGCCGGGACCGCGATTACGCCGCCTGGCGCTCGGAGCCGGACGGGCGGCTCATCGGGGTCGGCGCCAGAGGGTGCTGATGGGCAGCGCCCACAGCCGGTCGTCGATCCTAAACGGAAGCTTGCCGGTGTAGAGCACCGCGCCGAGGTGGAAGCCGTCGCCGAGCTGGTCCCTCAGCCACATGAGGCTCCTGGCGTCGCTCCGGTCGACGCTGGTGGCCGACTTGACCTCCAGCCCGACCAGTCGGCCCCGGCGCTCGAGGACGAAGTCGACCTCGTGGCCGGACCGGTCGCGGAAGTGGAACATCCTCGTGGTGTCGGACGCGGCCTCGAGGTGCGGGGCCAGCTCGGTGGCGACGAAGGTCTCGAAGAGCTGCCCGACCAGCATGGCGTCGCGGGCCATCGCCTGCGCGTCGGTGTGCAGTAGGTGGGCGGCCAGGCCGGGATCGACGATATGCACCTTCGGGGAGCGGGTCAGCCGGTACAGCCGCTTGCTGTGCCATGCGGGGACGCGGGCGATTATCGACAGGTCCTCCAGCAGCCGCAGATGCGTGTCGGCGGTGACGCTGGTAACGCCGGCGTCGCGGGCGGTGGCCTGCTTGTTGAGCTCCTGGCCGGTGCGCGCCGCGCAAGACTCCAGCACGGCCCGCAACTTCTGGGGCCTGGGACTGCCTCCGGCGACCTGGGGGGCGTCCAACTCCACAAGTTGCTCCACGTAGGCGTCGAACCAGCGCGAGCGGTTGCGGCCCGACAGGCCCATCGCATACGGAAACCGGCCAGCGACGATCCGCTCCAAGTAATCAGTCCGGCTGAGATCGGAGGCACTGCCCGCAGGCGGCTCGGCACCGAAGAGCGCATCGACAGGGTTGTAGACGTTGTCGTGCTCGATCTCGCCCTGGGTCAGTCCCGACATCCGCACGCGGATCAGCCGGCCCGTGCCGGGCCATGTGGGCGCCCTCTGCGCCGCCCGTACCGACCCGGTGAGTATGAAGCGGCCCGCTGTGCGGGCCCCGTCGGCGTCGACCGCCCGCTTCACCGCGCCGATGATTTCGGGCGCCTCCTGCCATTCGTCGATCACGACTGTGCCCCGAGAGGCGGCCAGGATCCCGTCAGGATCCTCCTGGGCGGCCCGTCTCGGGCCGGGCATGGACAGATCTATCACGGTGTCGGCGAACCGGCCGGCCGAGGTGGACTTCCCGCTGCCCCGAGCCCCCACCACGAGCACGGCGGGGAACGTCGCCAGCAACTCCTGCTCGATCAGCCGCTCGACAATCCTCGGATACCGTTCGGCCATGTCACCAGACTACCGTCCACAAGTATGTTTGTGTGATCTGCGCTAAAAATATTATGTGATCTGCGGAACTACTAACAAGTGATTTGCGCCGCGGTTATTGGCCGATCCGCGGTCACCTGAGCGGTGCCCCTCCGCGGCGGGAGCGTTGATCAGAGGCGGCGCCGACGGCCAGCTGGTCCACGATGTCGTTCCACTCGTCGCCGGAGTGGCCCTTGACCCATCGGAATGAGACCTCGCCCGGTCTCGACAGGTACTCCTGGATGAGCGGCTCCCAGAGGTCGCGGTTGGCTACCGGCTTCTTCTTGGCGTTTCGCCAGCCTCGCCTCTTCCAGCCGTCGTACCACCGGTCGCGGAAGCAGTTGACGACGTAGGTGGAGTCGGACACCACCTCGACCGGGCCGTCCAGCTCCCGCAGCGCCTCCAATGCCGCCTGCAACTCCATTCGCTGGTTGGTGGTGTCCGGCTCGGCGCCGCACGCCCAAACGCCGCCGGGAACGGCCCAGGCCCAGCCTCCCGGTCCGGGGTTGCCCAGGCAGGCGCCGTCGGTGTACACGACCGTGGATTCAGCCTGCGGCTCGGGCTCAAAGAGCGGTTCTTGCTCGAAAGGCGGTTCGGCGGGCACGCTGGAGATAGTCGCGCATCAGCGCCCCAAGGTCGCGAATCCATCCTTTGCTGCCATCATGGAGGGCAGTGGCCGACAACTTCCTGCGCCAACTCCCCGACATCGACCCGGCCGAGACCCAGGAGTGGATCGACTCGCTCGACGCCATCATCGCGGCCGGCGGCCGGGAGCGGGCCCGCTACATCGTGGCCAAGCTCCTGGAACGCTCCAACGAGCAGCAGGTGGGCGTGCCCCCGACCACCTCCACGCCCTACATCAACACCATCCCCGCCTCCGAGCAGCCCTTCTTCCCCGGCAACGAGCAGGTCGAGAGGCGCATCCGCCGCTTCATCCGCTGGAATGCGGCCGCGATGGTCATCCGGGCCAACAAGACCGCCGACGGCATCGGCGGCCACTTGTCGACCTTCGCCTCGTCGGCCTCCCTGTACGAAGTGGGCTTCAATCACTTCTTCAAAGGCAAGGACGACGGCCTGGTCGGCGATCACATCTACTTCCAGGGCCACGCCGCTCCCGGGGTGTACGCCCGGGCCTTCCTGGAGGGCCGCCTGATCGAGCAGGAGCTCGACAACTTCCGCATGGAGGTGGGTGGCAACGGGCTGTCGAGCTACCCCCACCCCCGGCTCATGCCCGACTTCTGGGAGTACCCGACCGTGTCGATGGGGCTCGGGCCGATCAACTCCATCTACCACGCCCGCTTCAACCGGTACATGCACCACCGCCGCATCGACGACACCTCCGACAGCACGGTGTGGTGCTTCCTGGGCGACGGCGAGTGCGACGAGCCCGAGACCCTGGGCGCCATCGCCCTGGCCGGCCGCAACGGCCTCGACAACCTCAACTGGGTGGTCAACTGCAACCTCCAGCGCCTCGACGGCCCGGTCAGGGGCAACAGCAAGATCATCCAGGAACTAGAGGGCGTGTTCCGGGGCGCGGGCTGGAACGTGGTCAAGGTGATCTGGGGCACCCGGTGGGACGAGTTGCTGATGCGCGACACCGACGGCGCCCTGCTCAACAAGATGGCAACCACCGTCGACGGCGAGTACCAGCGCTACGCGGTGGAGACGGGCGCCTACATCCGGGAACACTTCTTCGGCCCCGACCCCCGCCTGCGCAAGCTCGTCGAGCACCTCAGCGACGAGGATCTGCGGGTCCTGCCCCGGGGCGGCCACGACTACCAGAAGGTGTACGCCGCCTTCAACGCCGCCACCGAGGTGAAGGGCCAACCCACCGTGATCCTGGCCAAGACCATCAAGGGATGGACACTGGGCGAGGGGTTCGAGGGCCGCAACGCCACCCACCAGATCAAGAAGATGACCACGTCGCAGCTGATGGAGCTGCGGACGCGCCTGCACATGGAGACCGAGATCGCCGAGGAGGACCTCGCCGACGGGATCCCGCCCTACTACCGGCCGCCACCCGACTCGGTGGAGATGCGCTACATGATGGACCGCCGCCGCGCCCTCGACGGCGCGGTGCCCCGCCGGGTGGTGCGGGACCGCCGCCCCATCACGCTCCCGGCCGACGGACCCTTCCTCGACATGCGCAAGGGCTCGGGCGGGCGCGAGGTCTCTACGACGATGGCCTTCACGGCCTTGCTGCGCGACCTGATGCGGGACCAGCACTTCGGCCGGCGGGTCGTGCCGATCGTGCCCGACGAGGCCCGCACGTTCGGCATGGACTCGCTGTTCCGGGAGTTTCGCATCTACGCGCCCCACGGCCAGCTGTACGAGCCGGTGGACCATGACCTGCTGCTGAGCTACAGCGAGTCGACCGACGGCCAGATCCTCGAGGAGGGCATCACGGAGTGCGGCTCGCTGGCCAGTTGGTTGGCCGCGGCCACCTCCTACGCCAACCTCGGCGTGCCCATGGTGCCCTTCTTCGCCTTCTACTCGATGTTCGGATTCCAGCGGGTGGGCGACTCGATCTGGGCCGCGGCCGACGCCCGGGCCCGCGGCTTCCTGATCGGCGCAACCGCAGGGCGTACGACGCTGCTGGGCGAGGGACTCCAGCACCAGGACGGCCACAGCCACGTCCTGGCATCCACGGTGCCGGCATGCGAGGCCTACGACCCAGCCTTCGCCTACGAACTGGGAGCCATCATCGACGAGGGCCTGCACCGGATGTATCCGCCGGAGGCCGCGGAGGGCACCGACGTCTTCTACTACATCACCATCTACAACGAGAACTACGAGCAGCCGCCCCGCCCCGATCATGTAACCGACGCCGACATCACCAGCGGCCTGTACAAGTTCGACGACGGACCGGGCAACCGCGGCCGCAACGCCACGATCCTGTTCTCCGGCGCGTCGGTCGGCGCGGCGCTCGAGGCCCAGGCGCTGCTGGCCACCCACCACGACACGTCGGCCGAGATCTGGAGCGCCACCTCCTACCAGCGGCTGCGGCGGGAGGCGCTCGATGTTGAGCGCCGTAACCGGCTTCATCCCGTCACCGAACCCGTCGTGCCGCTGGTCACCCAGAAGCTGTCCGACTCCGACGGGCCGATCGTGGCCGTGACCGACTTCATGACTCTGGTTCCCGACCAGATCGCCCGCTTCACGCCGAGGCCCCTGCACGTGCTCGGCACCGACGGGTTCGGCCGCTCGGACACACGCGAGGCGCTGCGGCGATTCTTCGAAGTGGACGCAGCCCACATAGTGCTGGCCGTGCTGTCGGCATTGATGGAGTCGGGCGAGGCCTCACCGGATGAGGTGTCCGCGGCGATGGACCGCTACGGCATCGAGGCGGACCGCGACGATCCCGGCCATCCCGACACCGGCGCACGGCTATCCTCCGACCGGTGAAGCAGCAAACGACGGGAACCCTGGCCGTCACCGGGGACGAAGCCGCCGACCGCCTGCTCAACACCGACCCGCTGGCGCTGCTCCTGGGAATGCTGCTCGACCAGCAGATCCCCATGGAGTGGGCGTTCATGGGGCCCTACCGCCTGACCGAGCGGCTCGGTGCGGGGCTGGACTCCCACGACATCTCTGAACGCGACCCCGACGCCTTCGCCGCGCTGGTGAGGGCCAAGCCGGCGCTGCACCGATTCCCGAGTTCCATGGCCAAGCGGATGCAGGCCCTCTGCCGGCATCTCGCGGAGCACTACGACGGCGACGCCGCCGCGGTGTGGGACGGCGCGCCGACCGGGGAGGAGCTCTTCGGGAGGCTGCGCGACCTGCCCGGCTACGGAGACGAGAAGGCCCGCATCCTGACAGCCGTTCTCGCCAAGCGCTTCGGCGTGCGTCCCGACGGGTGGGAGGAGCAGGCCGGAGCCTTCGCCGACAGCGTGCCGAGATCGGTGGCCGACATCGACAGCGCGGCGGCGCTGCAGCGAGTCCGGGCCTGGAAGAAAGAGCAGAAGGCTGGCGGCAAGAGGAAGGACCAATGAGCATCCGGCTCCTGACCTGCGCGGCGATCATTGCCCTCGTGGCCACCGCCTGCGGGTCGGATGACGCTGCGACGATCTCTGAGCCGGCCACCGGCGCCGTTGACCCGGCGGTCCCCGACCCGTCTCAACAGGAGCCTTCCGACACCGCCGATCACTCGGAGTCCCCCACCGCTCCTGAGGCGGTGCCGGAGCCCGACGCCGAGCCGGCGGCCAGCGAGGGCACCGCCGGCACGAGCGTCTCGGAGGACGGCACCGTCAGCGACGGGACCGCTGATGACAGCACCGCAGCCGCGCCGGCAGATCCTGGCGACGTGCCCGACTTCGAGATGATCAACGTCCATACGGACGCCCCGGTCAATCTCCAGTCGGTGGTGGACGGTGAGACGCCCCTGCTGTTGTGGTTCTGGGCGCCCCATTGACCGGTCTGCAGGAGGGAGGGCCCCTTCATTGAGCAGTTCGCTCAAGCCAATCCGGACCTAGTAAAAGTGGTGGGCATCGGCGCCAAGGACGACCTCGACCTTGCCCGGGACTTCATCAGCCGCACGGGAACCACGTTCACCATGCTGTGGAGCGACTCCATCGAGCCCTGGCGCCACTTCGGCATCACCAGCAACTCGAGCATCCTGGTTCTGGACGGCGGCGGCAACGCCGACGACCGGCCCGGCCGGTTCGACGCCGAGGACCTCGCACAGCGCTTCGCCGAGCTGGCCTGAGGCGTGGAGATGCTGCAACGCGCCTTCTCGCTCGGCCTCTTGGCCGTTGCCCTGCTGGCCTCCGCTTGCAGCAATGACGCGGAACCGAGCGCCCGCGACCAGGGCACCGGTGCCGGTAGCGACCCACTCACCGAGACACAACCGGCTGAAGACACCGGCGTCACCGCCGAAGATTCACCGTCCCCGACCGCAACGGCATCCGAGACCGGGACCCCCTCCACCAGCGCTCCGGACGCCGCCGCACTAGAGCAGGCTCAAGCCGAAGCCGATGCCGCCGCCGCCCAAGCCGAAGCAGCCGCCGCCCAAGCCGAAGCGGCCGCGGCTGAAGCTGCCGCGGCCGAAGCCGAAGCCGAAGCGGCCACCGCCAAGGCTGCCGCGGCCGAAGCCGAAGCCGAAGCGGCCACCGCCAAGGCAGCCGAGGCCGAGCTTGCACTCGAGGCCACCGAAGGTGAACCAGAAGGAGCTGTAGACCCCGACGTAGTGGCCGAACTCGAGGAGCAACTCCAGCAGGCCCAAGCCGAGGCCGAAGCCGCCGCCGCCGAAGCCGCCGAGGCCCAAGCCGCCGCCCAAGCCGAAGCCGCCGCCCAAGCCGAAGCCGAGGCCCAAGCCGAAGCCGCCGCCCAAGCCGCCGCCGAGGCCCAAGCCGAAGCCGCCGCCCAGGCCGCCGCCGAAGCCGAAGCCGCCGCTCAAGCCGAGGCCCAAGCCGCCGCCCAAGCCGCCGCCGAGGCCCAAGCCGCCGCCCAAGCCGCCGCCGAGGCCGAGGCCACCACCACCGTGGCCACGACTACCACCACCGCAGTACCCACCACCATCCTTGCCGGACCGGGTGATGTGCCCGACCTTGTCATGGTCGACGTGTCCAGCGGTGCCCAGGTCAACCTCCAGTCCTTTGTTGACGGCTCGACGCCCCTGCTGTTCTGGTTCTGGGCGCCGCATTGACCGATCTGCAGGGCTGAAGGCCCTGTAATCGAGCAGTTCGCTCGAGACAACGCCGGAAGAGTGCGGGTCGTGGGCGTCGGCGCCCAGGACGACCTCGCCTACGCCGAGCGCTTCGTCTCCGGGACCGGAGTCGAGTTCACCATGCTGTGGAGCGACTCCTTCGCCTCCTGGAACCACTTCAGCGTCAGGCGGAACTCGAGCGTCCTGCTATTGGACGGCGGCGGGAACGTGATCGACGACAGGCCCAGCGACTTCGACCCGCGCCGGATCGCGGAGCAACTGGCCGGTCTGTCCTGAGGCCGAGCGGATAGGCAGCGGTAGCGGGCACCAAACGGCGACGACAGCGAGGCCGTGGCCCGAGCGGCCCGCCAGTGGCCCGATGTCAAGCTGGATTGGTTGGAGGCTCCGACGGTTGCCGTGTTCGGATTCTTCGCGTCTGAGGTCGGATCCACATTCCAGCGCAGCGACCTGCCGGAACTCCGAGGCTCATTCCAATCCTGCCAGCAACTCCTCGATCTGATCGGCGTCCTCGTAGAGGCCCTTGACCACCCGGTTCCCGTTGTGGTCAAGCAGCCAGAAGCCGGACCATCTACCCAGTCCGACGTGGTAGTAGCCCGTCGGCCGGTTGGGCTCGCTCCACAGCATGGTGAACGTGACGCCGCGCTCGGCGATGAAGTCCCGCACAACGTCTAGGTTGCCGACCTGTCCGATGCCGACGACGGTGATGCGGTCCCGATTGGCTCGAGCGAACTGCTCGATGTCCGGAGCGTGGCTCCGGCAGAAGCCTCAATACGGGGAGTAGAGCCAGAACAGCAGCGGCGTCCTGCCGTTCACCACCGAGCGCAGGTTGACCGTGGCTCCGGTCGACGCGTCGATCATGTCGAAGTCAAGAACGTCCCCAGAGACGGTACTGATCGCTGCCCCGGAGGAGAGATCAAGGGGAGCCAGTGGCTGCGTCGCAGCCACCTCGAGTAGCGTCTGTGGCGGGTCCGCCGGACCGTTGTCGTTGTTGCCCCAGCAAGCGATGGTGCCGTCGGTAGCAATGGCGCAGCTGTGGCGACCACCGGTGGCGACAGTCGTGTGGGTGCCCGCGGGGGCGTCGGTTTGGCCGTGCTCATTGTTGCCCCAGCAAGCGATGGTGCCGTCGGCAGCAATGGCGCAGCTGTGGCGACCACCGGTGGCGACAGTCGTGTAGGTGCCCGCGGGGGCGTCGGTTTGGCCGTGCTCATTGTTGCCCCAACAGGTGAGGCTGCCGTCGGTGGCTATAGCGCAGCTGTGCGCGTAGCCGGTGGCGAGGGTCTTGTAGGTGCCCAGCGGAGCCCAGTTCGTCTTCCGGCAGCCCCAGCCACCGCCGGCGAGTGTCCCGCAGGCCGCTCCCCAGCAGGCGATGGTGTCATCGGTGGCCATCGCGCAGTTGTGGTAACGGCTGGTGGAGAGGGTCTTGTAGGTGCCCGCCGGGGCGTCGGTTCGCCCGAGCCAGTTCTCGCCCCAGCATGTGATGGTGCCGTCGGTGGCTATGGCACAGTTGTGCTCGCTGCTGGTGGAGAGGGTCGTGTAGGTGCCCGCTGGGGGATCGGCCTTCCCGTCGTCGTTCCGGCCCCAGCAAGCAAGGGTGCCGTCGGTGGCTATGGCGCAGCTATGGAACCAGCCGCCGACGGCGACAGTGTTGTAGGTGCCCGCCGGAGGGTTGGCCTCCCCGTACCAGTTCCGGCCCCAACAGGTGATGGTGTCGTCGATGGCTATGGCGCAGTTGTGGCTGCCAGCGGCGAGGGTCTTGTAGGTGCCCGCCGGGGCGTTGGCCTCCCCGTCGAGGTTGAGGCCCCAGCAGGTGATGGTGTCGTCGGTGAGTATTGCGCAGGTGCCATCGACCGCTCGGTAGGTGGCGGCTCCGGCGGGGGCGGGTTCGGTCGTACCCGGGGTGCCGGTGAGGTTTCGGGCTCGGTGAAGAAAGACGGCCATTTGGGCTCGGAGCGTGAACTGGTCCGGGCAGAAGACGGTGCCGTCGCCGCAGCCACTCGTGATGCCCGATGCAGCCAGTTTGGCGACCTCGGAGGCGTACCAGGCGTCGGGGGCAACATCACTGAAGCCCGGGTCGGGCCCTTCGTCGAGGTCGAAGGCCCGCGAGAGGAACACCGCCATCTCTGCCCGGGTCACGGTGTCGTCGGGGCAGAAGCGCGTACCGTCACCGCACCCCAGCGTGATCTGCAGATCAGCCATCCGCTCGACGAACGGGCCGTAGAAGCTCTCCGGGTCCACATCGGCGAACCTTGTCTGTGACACCGGCGGCGGGTCCTGACCGCTGACTATCCGCACCGTCCACACCGACATCGTCTTGCGGTCAATCGGCCCATGGGGGCAGAACAGCCCCGCCCCGCACTCAGTGCCCTCAAACACGCCGTCCGCGGCCAGCGCCTCCACCGGCACCGAATAGTAGACGTCATCGGCAACGTCACCGAACCCGCCAGCCTGCGCCAGCACGAGCCCCGGTTGCGCTGCCGAGAAGACCGCAACTGCGACTACAAGGACAGCAGACGCCGCAGCGAGACGACAAGACGTCATTCCAGCGGCCTCCCGAGTCCTCAGAGCGCGGGAAGCCTAGCAACGCCTGCGCATCCGCGAGCGGTCCGAGCCCCTCCATGACCGACCCGAATTAGACCCCCTGAACTCCGCAAGGGCGGCAAGGATGTCGTGCGGGGGCGATACTGGTTCCGTTCAAACTGATATCTCCAGAAATGTCACGCTCACCATCCCGTATTCTGTAGGCGAAGAGCGTGTCATCGTCAACCTTCCGGTCAAACACGTCCCCTTGTCCATACTCGTTCCCATTGGAGACCCACATTGTCGTTCCATCTGAGCACACGTCCGACGCGTTCGACCGGTTACCGAGAAGCAAGACCAGATAGGGCCCACGCGTGTGCGATCCGGCCAGTCCCATAGTCTCGGGACCTCGACGCCACTTCGGCACCGTCATCGGATCGTGGGCACAGGGATCGTGGGCACAGGGATCGTGGGCACAGGGATCGAATCGTGGGCAAGGGGATCGTGGGCAAGGGGATCGTGGGCAAGGGGATCATCGGCAAGGGGATCGTCGGTGAACGCCCGACGCTTGATCCCGATACCGAACGCCCGTCCGTAAGGCCATATGCCCACGACCAGGCCCCGAAACTTGATCGTGGCACTGACGACTGTCGCAGCCCTGCTTGTGGCCGTTGCCCACGCGCCGCCGCCCACCGGGGCCGCGCAGCCCGCCGGCCACAGCGATGTCGCCTCGGACTCGTTCGCGGCCGAGCACATCGCGGCCTTGGGGGCCGTCGGGACCTTCGAAGGCACCGAGTGCGCTCCGGACCGGTTCTGTCCCGGCGACCCGCTGCCGCGATGGGTGATGGCAGTGTGGGTAGTGCGCATCCTCGACGGCCGCGACCCTCCTGAGCAGGCGGCGCGCTTCGCGGACGTCGACCCCAGCGCGTGGTGGGCGCGCCATGTGGCCCGGTTCGCCGAGTTCGGCGTGACCCGAGGCTGTCGGGACGGCACCATCTTCTGCCCCGGCGACACCGTCACCCGCGCCCAGATGGCCGTTTTCATCGCACGCGCCTTCAGACTCGACGACGGGCCCGACCCAGGCTTCGCCGACGTGCCCTCCGACGCTTGGCACGCGCCCGACGTCGCCAGGCTCGCCGCTTCGGGCATCACCGAGGGATGCGGCGACGGCACGGTATTCTGCCCCGACGAACGCACCAGCCGCGCCCAGATGGCGGTCTTCCTAGGCCGCGCCACCAGCCTGCAGACCGCCGAACCCTCCGTCGGCATCGACTCGCTGTCGCCGCCGGTCGTGCAAGGAGGCTTCGAGGTCACCATCACGTTCAGCGCGCCCGTCACGGGTTTCGAGCTTGACGACGTTGGGGTCGTGAACGGCACGGCGACCCACCTCTCCGGCGACGGCGCCGACTACCGCGCCACCATCGAGCCTGCAGCCGACGGGACAGTCGTTGTCCGGGTCCCCGAGTCCAGTGCCCGAGCGGTGGGCGGCGCGCCCAACGCGTCGTCGGGCACCTTCGTCAGGACGCGGGCCCAGGACTCGGGCACCACCATCGTGGGCATCGACACGTGGGACCGCTCAGCGGTCCTGGCGTCCCACCAGGAGGAGTTCGAGCGTGAAGAGCCCGACTGGGGATACCGCGGTGACGTGGGCCGTTGCGTTGCAGGCATCACCAGCCCGGCTTTCCGTGACAGCGTGCTGCAGCGAGTCAACTGGTACCGGCAAATGGCCGGACTCACGACCGTGACCGAGGACCCCGCCCTGAGCGCAACCGCTCAGCAGAAGGCGCTCATCATGCTCGCCCAGCAGTCGCTGTCTCACTCCCCGCCCGCCGACTGGGCCTGCTACACCGAGATCGACCATCCGGGGGAGAACCTAGGCCTCGGCACGGCCGGAGTCGGCGGCGTGGACAGCTACATGCAGGACAGCGGCGACAACAACCTCGCGGTGGGGCACCGACGACAGATCCTGTCACCATTCGTGACCCGGATCGGCACGGGCAACGTCGGCGACAGCGCTCGCCGTTACGAGACCGCCAACGCGATGCACCTGGCCTACGCCTGGGACTTGGTCCCGACCACGAGAGAAGTGCGCGGCTTCGTGGCGTGGCCCCCGCCCGGTTACGCGCCTGCTGAGACGGTGTGGGGCCGATGGTCGTTCTCGAGACAGCACATCGGACGCGAGGCAACCCGCTCGGGCACCACCACCCACATCAAGTTGTTCCTTTCAGGGCCCGACTTCTCCCAAGCCGTCGTCGCCGTGTCGGATGACGACGGCCCGGTGCCGGCTCAGATCATCCACCGCGACGACGCGCTCGTATGGGCAGTGCACGGCGACACCCAGTCCGCCCAGCGGCCCGCGCCAGACGACGGCGACCACTGCTACACCGTCTCGGTCAGCGGAGTGAGAATAGACGGCGCCGTCGAGGTGCCCTACGAGTACGCGGTCTGCGTGATCGATCCCGGTGCCTAGCGGACCGGCCGAGATAGTTCACCCGCCGTTCACCGGCATTCACTCGCCGTTCATGGTGGCCGAAGCCTCCTGAAACCTCGCCCCATCTAGCTTGCGGTGCGGTCCGCGGGTGGCGCGGGCTTGCCATGCCATTTCCCAAGGGGGGGATGACCTAGTGCGCAACTCAAGGCGGCTGCTGTGGCTTCCGGTGATTCTCGTGAGCCTGTCACTCGTGGCCGCATCATGCGGAGCCGACGAGGAGGAGAGTAACGCCGTGTCCGGTGAGGTGAACATCTCGGGTTCGTCGACGGTTGAGCCGATCTCGATCCGTGTGGCCGAGCTGTTCGAGGATGTCGCTCCGGATGTGTCGGTGACCGTGGACGGCCCCGGCACCGGCGACGGCTTCAAGCTGTTCTGCGAGGGCGAGACCGACATCTCCGACGCCTCCCGCCAGATCAAGGACTCCGAAAAGGAGACCTGCTTCGCCAACGGCATCAACAACATCATCGAACTCAAGGTGGGCGTGGACGGCATAGCAGTCATGACCAGCGCCAACAACGGCGCGGTCGAGTGCCTCACCTTCGAGCAACTCTTCGCCCTCATCGGCCCCAACGGAGAGGGCACCGCTACCTGGACCGAGGCCTCAGAGGGCCTGCCCGACGCGCCACTGGACATCTTCGGACCCGGCGAGGAGTCCGGCACCTTCGACTCCTTCGTCGAGATCGTCTTCGAAGACCTCGCCGAGGAAGCCGGCGCGGACGCCACCACCCGCACCGACTACAGCCCCTCGGGCGATGACAACGTGATCCTTCAGGGCATCCAGGCCAGCGACACCAGCCTGGGCTGGGTGGGCTTCGCCTTCGCCGTCAACGCCTCCGGGGTCGAACTGCTACAGGTCGACGGCGGCGACGGCTGCGTGGACGCCACGCCCGACACCATCGCCTCCAACCAGTACCCGATCAGCCGGGATCTGTGGATCTACATCAACGCCCACAGGGCCGCAACCAACGACGCCCTCGTGTCGTATTTGGACTTCTACGTCTCGGAAGCTCTGTCCACTGCCGTCAGCGACGTCGGCTACGTGCCCCTCACTGACGACGCCCGTGCCGAGACCGCGGAGCGCTGGCAAAGCCGAACCACGATCAGCTGACGGCTACCGTGCAACCTGACCATTCCCTCCTGCAATCCAAGTAGCTTCTCGCCGTGACCGACGCCAGCGTCGCCCACCCAGTGTTGCTGACCGTTGACCGACTCCAGATCGCGCCCGCTCGAAGGCGCCGCGAGGTGGTCATCCGGTACAGCCTTCTGGTGGCGGCGCTGGTGTCGGTGGTGGTGAGCGCTCTGATCGTGTGGAGCCTGGTAGAGGAGGCTTGGACGTTCATGACCCAGGTGGACTGGGCCGCGACCTGGGGGCAGCTGGGCTGGTTCCCCCGGCGCGGACTGTACGACATCCCCACCATCGTGATCGCCTCGATGATCGTCACGGCCATCGCCATGGTAGTGGCAGGACCGCTGGGCCTCGGCGCCGCCGTCTACCTCTCGGAGTACGCCAGCCGGAGAGTCAGGGCCTGGCTCAAGCCGTCGCTCGAGATCCTGGCCGGCATCCCCTCGGTGGTGTTGGGATTCTTCGCCCTCACGTGGATCGCCCCCAACGTTGTGGGCCGTATCGGCAAGAATACATTCCTGGTGCTGGGCGCAGTGATCCTGGCCGGCTATGCGGTAGTGGTGGTGGGAGTGGCCCGCAACCGTCTGAAGCACTACCGGGAGGGGGCCGCCGACCCGTCGGCCCTCATCGTCGCGGTGGCCGCCATTGCCGTGCTGGTCGCCATCTTCGGCCTGACGCTGGCATGGCTGCTCAACGTCTGGCTCGACTTCGCCCCGGCCCGGGCCGGCTCGCTGGCCGCGGCCGGGATCGGCGTGGGCATCCTGACCGTCCCGCTCGTCGCCTCCATCTCCGAGGACGCCATGGCCGCGGTGCCCGACTCGCTGCGGGAGGCATCGGCCGGGCTCGGCGCACGCAAGATGACCACGGCCACCACCGTGGTGCTGCCCGCGGCCATCTCCGGCATCGTCGCCGCCTTTATCGTGGCCATTTCCCGGGCTATCGGGGAGACGATGGTGGTGTTCCTCGCCGGAGGGGCCGCCGACGCGGCCCGCTTCGCGGACTCTCCCTTCGAGGGCAGCCTCACGATGACGGCAGCTATAGCGTCGCTGGCGTCAGGCACCGACAGCGTGGTGGGCGAGGGCCTCACGTTCCAGAGTCTGTACTTCGTGGGCCTGCTGCTGTTCGTGATCACGCTCGGCCTCAACATCGTCGCGGCCCGCTTCGTGTCGAAGGTCCGCGAGGCCTATTAGGGAGGTGACCGACGAGATGAACTGCGCGAGGCCGGCCAGGCAGCCGGGGCACACATGATCAGCCGCCTCTCTGACGACAAGTCACGGGCCGCCATCGCCGCCTCCATCCAGAAGGGGCGCGTCGACACCAGGGGCCTGCTGTTCCGCACCTTGCTGCAGGCCTGCCTGTTGCTGACCCTGGCGCTGCTGGCTGTGCTGATCATCAGCGTCGTGACCAACAGCACCGATCAGATCGGCAGCCGCCTTGGCGATTTCATGAGTGGCACTCTCCGCTCGCAGTCCGACGACCCCACGCTCGGCGTCCACCAGGGCATGTACGGGTCGCTGTGGATCGCGGTGATCGTGGCCGTGCTCGCCTTCCCGACCGGCATCGGCGCGGCGGTCTACCTCGAGGAGTACGCGCCGAGGAACCGCTTCACCTCCTTCATAGAGGTCAACATCCGCAACCTGGCCGGGGTGCCTTCGGTGGTGTATGGGCTGCTGGGCTTGGCGCTGCTGGTGAACGGCCAGGTGTTCGGCCTCGAGCGCCTCACCGGAGGCAAGACCACCCTGTCGGCCGGAATCACGCTGGCGGTGCTGGTGCTGCCCATCGTGGTCATCACGTCGGGTGAGGCGATCCGGGCCGTGCCCATCGAGCTGCGCGAGGGCGCGTACGGCGTGGGTGCCACCAAGTGGGAAATGATCCGCACCCAGGTGCTGCCCTACGCGGCCCCCGGCATCCTCACCGGCACGCTGCTGTCGATGGCTCGAGCGGTGGGCGAGGCCGCGCCGCTGATCCTGGTGGGGGCGGTGACGGGACGCCTCGGCGACGATCCGGGCCTGCTCGACGTGAGCGCCCTCACCGACCGGTTCACCGCCCTGCCCATCGTGATCACAAGCTGGACGGTCCAGTCGGGCCGAGACGTCGGCTTTACTGCGGCCGCCGCAGGTGCCATTGTCGTGCTGCTCGTTTTCGTGCTCCTGATGAACTCCGCGGCCATCGGGATGCGGAACCGATTCGAGAAGAAGCGAGGCTGACCCGCCGATGTCCGACCACGCCGAGACGCTGATCGATCGCCCCGTCACCACCGGGAACGATTCTCAGCCAGCCGCAGCGACGCCCTCGCTGGCGACCGAGCGAGATGTCGTGTTCCGTTCCCAGGACGTCAACGTGTACTACGGCGGTTTCCGGGCCGTCCGCGACGCGACTTTCGACGTCCACAAGAACGAGATCACGGCCCTCATCGGCCCTTCAGGCTGCGGCAAGTCCACAATCCTGCGGTGCTACAACCGCATGAACGACCTCATCAGGGGCGCCCGAGTCACCGGCACCATCACCTACCGCGGGGTGGACCTCTACGACGAGAAGGTAGACGCGGTGGAGGTGCGGCGTCGCATAGGCATGGTGTTCCAGAAACCCAACCCGTTCCCGAAGTCGATCTACGACAACGTCGCCTACGGGCCGAGGGTGGCCGGCCAGAAGAAGGGGCTTGATGACGTCGTAGAAAACTCGCTGCGCAAGGCAGCTCTGTGGGAGGAAGTCAGCGACCGCCTCAAAGACTCCGCCTTCGAGCTCTCGGGCGGCCAGCAGCAAAGGTTGTGCATTGCTCGGGCCATCGCCGTAGACCCCGACGTGCTGCTGATGGACGAGCCGTGCTCGGCTCTCGACCCGATCGCCACCGCCCGCATCGAGGACCTGATGCAGGAGATCAAGCAGGACTACACGATCATGATCGTGACCCACAACATGCAGCAGGCGGCCAGGGTGAGCGACACCACCGCGTTCTTCACCGCCGACGTCCACTCCGAGAACGACACCCGCACCGGCATCCTGGTAGAGGTGGACACCACCCAGAAGATCTTCTCCAACCCCTCCGACGAGCGCACCGAGAACTACGTAACCGGACGGTTCGGCTAGAGGCCGAGCGGATAGGAGCAGCTTGTGAGGAACTTCTCGAGGCGCCTAGCGAGGCCGTGGCCCAAGCGGCCCGTGAGCGCAGCGAACAAGAGCGGGAAGCACGGCCCAAGCGGCCCATGAGCGCAGCGAACAAGAGCGGGAAGCACGGCCCAAGCGGCCCATGAGCGCAGCGAACAAGAGCGGGAAGCACGGCCCAAGCGGCCCATGAGCGCAGCGAACAAGAGCGGGAATCTAGGGGGACAAGATCATGACCGAGCAGACCCGTAGAGGCTTCCACGCCGAGATCGACGAGATCAGCGACCTGATCGTCCAGCTAGCGGCTCGGGCCGGCGACGCCGTGGCGAGGGCCACCGACGCCTTGTTGAAGTACGACCTGGTCGAGGCCCAACAGATAATCGACGACGACGACCACATCGACGTAGCCGCCATAGAGGTCGAGGAGAAGTGCCAGAGCCTGCTGGCGCTGCAGCAGCCCATGGCCGGCGACCTCCGCCAGATTCTGACTGCCATGTGGATCACCGGCGAGCTCGAGCGGACCGGAGGTCTGGCCTGCAACATCTGCAAGGGCGCCCGCCGGATGTTCCCCACCGAGTTGCCCCCCAGGCTGCGCGGCCTCATCGCGGAAATGAACGAGGAGGCGATCCGGCTGATCCGGTTGTCGGTGGACTCCTACTCCGAACACGACGCGGCCTTGGCCGGTGCCCTTGACGACATCGACGACCGGCTCGACAGCCTGCACCGCACCTTCGTCAAGACCCTCCTCGAGTCGAGCCGCACACACGATCTCGACATCCAGCCGTCCGTGCAACTGGCCCTGATAGCCCGCTACTACGAGCGCATCGGTGACCATGCCGTGAACATCAGCGATCGGGTCCGCTACATGGTTTCGGGCGTGATGCCGTGGCGGGCCGGAATTGCCCGACACCGGCTCCGCGAAGAGCCGACAATACATGAACTGGCAGCCGACCCGGCGGAGATGTCCCCCAACGGCGACGACAAGGCCGACTAGAGCCGCAATCCTATGGTCACGCTGAGAGGCCAAGCGGATGGGCAGCGGCTCGCGAGGGCTTTGCAGCGTACTGAGTGAGGCCGTGGCCCAAGCGGCCCGTGAGCGCAGCGAACAGGAGCGGCTTACTGCCGGAGTCGAGTCCGAGTAGAGTCGCCCTGCGATGACCACGCTCATCATCGGAGTGCTGCTGGTGATGGGCGGTGCAGTAGCGGGCATCGCCGTGGACCGGGCCCGGCTTCGCCGGTGGATGAGCCAGCATGGCGCGCCGCTCCACGGCCAGGATTCGATCGGCCGAGCGACCCGCGGCCGCCGATTGTCGGTCCGCCGCGCCGTCGAGGACGCCAAGAGACGCCTGGATCTTGCCGAGGCCGACAAGCTGTCCGCCGAGACGGCCGCGCAACGGCTCGAAGCAAGCCTGGACTCGCTGCGGTCGGGGCTCGTCGTGTGCGACCGCAGCGGACGGGTTGTGGCCTGCAACGCGGCCGCGAGCGTGCTCCTGCAGGCCCGTCACGGCGAGGCGCTCGTGGCCGGGGTGATCAAGGATCTGCTCGAGAGGGCACGCGCCGGCGAGCGGGTGACAACCAATGTCGACCTGCACGCCGAGCCCCGCCGAAGCTACGAGGTGGAAGCCGGTCCGATCGAGCGCCAAGGCGAAACGCTGGGAGCGGTCGCGCTGGTGCACGACATCACCGAGCACCATCGCATCGAGTCGGTGCGGCGCGACTTCGTCGCCAACGTGAGCCACGAACTGAAGACGCCGATCGGCGCGCTCAGCTTGCTGGCGGACTCGCTGCAAGCCGACTCCCAGCCGGAAGTGGCCGCCCGCCTCGCTGGCCGTATGCAGATAGAGATCCAGCGGGTGGCCAACACCATCGACGACCTTCTGACCCTGGCCATGCTGGAGGACGAGAGCGGCCGCCCGGACGAGCACGTCGACTTCGGTGCCGTCGTTGCCGCGGCCACCGACCGGATCTCCGAGACGGCAGAACAGCGGGACATCAAGGTGGTCGTCTCGACCGACACCGACATCGCGCCGATACGAGGGTCTCGGCTGCATCTCGAGTCGGCCGTGTTCAATCTGCTCGACAACGCCGTGAAGTTCAGCGAGCCCGGCGGCCAGGTCGACGTCGGCATCGAGACCGACCACAGCACCCTGACCGTGTCGGTGACCGACGAGGGGATCGGCATTCCGGCCACGGAGCGGTCCCGCATCTTTGAGCGCTTCTACCGCGTCGACCGGGCTCGCAGCCGCAACACGGGGGGCACCGGGCTGGGACTGTCCATCGTGCGCCATGTGGCGCTCAACCACGGCGGCGAGGTCAGCGTGACCTCCCGGGAGGGCTACGGAGCCCAGTTCACCATCACGCTGCCCCTCGACAACGGCGACTGAGCGGGGGTTGCCGGCCCGCTGGACGGCGATGTAGATGTCGTCGCGTCGCGTTGCCTCCGGGACAGCGCCGGGACCATCCTGGAAGACCCCATCCCTCTGTGAGCAGCTCGCTTCCATCGCTCTCGTCGGGTCCGTTGCCCGCGGCGAGGACGACGACGACAGCGACTACGACTTCAAGGTCGATGACAACGCCGTTTGGAGGACGATCTCGGAGGATGTCCCCAAGTTGGCGGCGCTGCTGGCCGAGACGGTCGGACTGGCCCCGTAACGGGTCCGCGACCCGTGCCGAGCGGTCACCGGCCGTGGCCGCTCGCTAGGGTCCCCGGTCTAGCTCAGACGACCGGCTTGCCGGTGGCGATGTCGTACTCTTCCAGGCCCTGCCGGATCACCGCGGCCCAGCGTCTCACGTCGGCTGCGGCATCATTCTCGCTGCCTTGCCGCTCCACCGCGCCGGCCACGTACTCGGCCACGTCGCAGGCGATCAGACCCATCGACCTCGTGAACGCCGGGGAGGCGACCTGCTGCACCGTCATGCCCTCGGTCGGGCTGCTGTAGGCGCCACGCGTGCGCCACATCGTGATGTAGTCCGGCGACTTCACCAGCTCGGGCGCCGCCGCCATGAGCGACCGCAGCGCGTGGGTGTCCTCATCGTCCAGCTTGGCGACGATCGTCCCCACATCATGGGACCACAGCGTTTCGGCGTCCACGCCCTCGAGCACGGCCAGCGCCTTGGCCGCGTTCTCCACCGCCATGTCGGCCGCCTCGCACAGGTCAACCAGTCGCCCGCCACGCAACTCCAGGTAGTCGCCCGGATCATCGTTGCCGGCTCTCTCCCGCTCGGCACGGCCCGGTTCCATGCTCGAGTCGATCTTGGTGAGGTTCAGCACCACGCCCCGCAGGCGCTCCATCGACAGTTCCTCATCCGATGCCGCCATGACCTGCTCCTTGCCCCAATCCACCTCGCTCGGTAGCATGGAACTACAGTATAACAGCATGAGATCATCTGATATAGCAGATGCGAAGGAGCCCCGCACCCGCTGCCGCTGGATCCGCCACTCGGGCCGATCGGTCACCAGCACCTCCACCCGACGCCCGCACGCCTCACAGGCCGCCCGCTGCAACTCTCTCTTCACCCGCAGCCGCTGCCTGTAGTCGACGTCGTCGAGCACCGCCACCAGATCGATGTCGCTGCCCCGACGCTGCTCACCGCGCGCCACCGACCCGTACAGCCACACCTCGGCCGCACCCTCAGCAACCAGTGCGTCAGCCGCACAGCGCGCATCGTCCATCGTGGGCACATCTCCATGAACCACCGCGACCATGGCACCAAGCTACTTCCACGCACGCGCCAGCCCAAGCGCAGGTGTGACGCGGCCCCGCTGGCCCATACGCGACATCATGACTCTGCTGAATGACATGTACGTCATTCGAGCGGCACTTGCCCTAGCTGTGCCCTCGCTCGCGCCCGTTGCCGGCGGTGGCCGAAGTCAGGAGCGACTGGCGCTGGCGCTCCAGCCAGCCGAGTAGCACGGCCACCGCCCTGGGATCGTGGCGCAGATGGTGCGCGGCCCCGCTGATGACTCGCAGGTCAGCACGGGGATGCGCGTCGGCGAGGACGCGGGCGTCGAACACCGGAACCGTCTCATCGTCACTGCCGTGGAGCACCAGCAGGGACCGGTCCCCGAGCGACTCGGCCGCCTCGACGGCACGCACGGCCCGGATCTCCGCAGCCCATCGATCGAACCGCTGGGGAAACTCCGGATCCCGCACCACGCCAACCTCCCGGGCCCACACCAGCAGCTTGCGAGGGTTGCGGGCCCAGTCCTCAAAGTCAGCCGGTGCGGCCACGGCCGCGACGCCCCGGACCCGCTCATCGCGGCTGGCCACTACGACGGCCAGCGCGCCGCCGGTTCCGAAGCCGATCAGCCAGACGCCGGCACACGGCACCTCCGACGCCAGAAAGTCGACTGCGCCGGCCAGGTCGCGCCTCCAGCCGTCGAGCGAGAAGTCACCGGTTGATCCGGCCACTCCCCTCGACGCGTAGGTCAGGACGGCGAAGCCGGTCTCCGCGGCGATCAGGTCGGCGAGGGCCGGCATGGTCAGAGTGGAGTTGATGCCCCCGCCGGGCTCGGTGGGAAAGCCGTGGACGATCACCGCCGCCGGCTGCACGGCTGGCGGCCGGGCCGGTCGGGCGAGGTGAGCCGTAAGGACGTTCGAGTCGACGACGAACCTGCTGTCCATCCGGGCTACCGTACTCCTCTCCGAAGGCTTGCTTCATCACCACTGGATTTTTTCAAACAGTTGAAGGATTATCTAGTATATTACAAGATAATATAGTCTATCTGATGTTGTGCTGTTCGCCAACACCGGCACCGAGCATCCGGCGACATATTACACCTCGCCTGCTGTCGTTTCAGAACTCTGCGTCTAGTGTCCAACCGCTGTGGGCGCTCGGTCGCCTCGTGAGTATGGGCGCGCAGTGGGGCGGACCAACAGGCCCGCCCCACTGGTCGTTTCTGCCGGAAATCCCGGGCGAGCCTCGCACACTCGCGGCCGAAACAGCCGTGGTGCCTGGCCGGATGTGACTAGGTCCGGCGACTCGGGTCCGGGGGTGGAGCTGGCGGGGATTCGCCAGTCGGTCCAGCTTGCCGTAGCTAGCGGCCAGCCACCTCCAAGGTCACAAAGCGTTTAGCACTCAGTTGGACCACCTCCTTTCCCTTGGTGGTACCAGTCAACCACACGCACCGGCGCCGCGCCACGCTTTTGCTGGCCTATCCGCTCGGCCCCACTGTTGCCCACTCTTGTTCGCTGCGCTCACGGGCCGCTCGGGCCACAGCCTCGCCGGCACCCTGCGAATCTCCATGAACTCGACCCATCCGCTCGGCCCCTAGGTGGCTGGTGCCAAACTCCCGAAATGGGGGGATTGCGGTCACAAAACCCCAGGTCAGCGACTTGCGAATTGTGGCAAATTGCCATTTAACACCAGCCACCTAGGAGACTGCTGAGTAAGTCACAAATTGCTAGTTTCGTGATCATAAAACCCCAGGTCAGAGGCTTGTGGGTTGGCCGAAATCGGTATTACTCAGCAGTCTCCTAGGTGGCTGGTGCCAAACTCCCGAAATGGGGGTTTTGCGGTCACAAAACCCCAGGTCAGCGACTTGCGAATTGTGGCAAATTGCCATTTGACACCAGCCACCTAGGAGACTGCTGAGTAATTCGGGTCGGGGTGCTCGCGATCGTGTGGGGGGTGTGGGAGAATCGGGGGCATGCAGGGAACTGAGAAGCCGGATCGGGAACTGTTGGACGCGCTGGGGCTGTGCGGGGCTCTGGTGGGTGAGGGGTCGGTGCATCGGTTCTTGGCCGAGCACCGCCTGAGGCTGTTTGCTGACGGGTTGTTCGCGGATCTGTTCGGGCCGCGTGGGCGGCCGTCGGTGCCGGGGTCGGTGATCGCGGTGGTGATGGTGCTGCAGGCGCTGGAGGGGTGCTCTGACCGCGAGGCGCTGGAGCGGCTGCGCTGTGATGTGCGCTGGAAGGCCGCGGCGGGTCTCAGCATCGACGACGGGGGCTTCGACGCGAGCGTGTTGACGCTGTGGCGCCAGAGGCTGCGGGCCAGTGAGCGCCCCGAGCGGATCTTCGACGCGGTGCGCGAGGTGGCCGCTGAGTGCGGGGCGCTGTCAAAGAGGACGCGGCGGGCGCTGGACTCCACGGTGCTGTATGACGCGGTGGCGACCCAGGACACGGTCACGATGATCTCAGCTCAGATACGGCGTGTGCGCCGCCTGGCGCCGCGTGCGGCCGCGGTGGCGCTGGGCCATGGCTACGACAGCCGGGCCAAGCCGGTGTGCGACTGGGGCGACCCCGATGAGCGGTCCTGGCTCATAGACGAGATGGTCACAGACGCCCGTGCGGTGCTCGACGCGCTCGAGGGCTCAGAGCTCACAGAGGAGCAGGCCGAGGCGGCGGCGCTGCTGGCGGTGGTGGCCGGCCAGGACGTCGAGGCCGACCCGAAGGTGCCGGGTCGCTGGCGCATAGCGCGCCGCGTGGCGCCGGGGCGGGTGATATCGACGGTGGACCCCGAGGCCCGCCACGCCCGCAAGTCCCGCTCGCAGCGCCGCGACGGCTACAAGGCCCACATCTGCGCCGAGCCCGACACCGGGCTCATCACCGCAGCAGAGCTCACCACAGCAGACACATCAGACGCCCGAGTCGGCCCCCGCCTCCTCAACAACGATCCCACAGCCCCCCACAACACCACCGACACCGCCACCACCGACACCACCGCCGACACCGACACCGCCGACACCGCCACCGCCGACACCGACACCGCCGACACCGACACCGACACCGCCGACACCGCCGACACCACCGCCGACACCGCCGACACCGACACCGAGACCGCCGACGCCGACACCGCCGACGCCGATACCGACGCCGAGACCGGCGACAGCGATGCCGTCTTGGGGGCTGGGGGGTTCGTGGGGCTGGTGCTGGCCGACTCCGCCTACGCGTCGGGCGAGGCGCTCGACGCGTTCGAGGGCGCCGGCTACGCCACCGCCATCAAGCCCATCGACCCCAGGCCGCGCATCAAAGGGGGCTTCACCCGAGACGACTTCACCATCGACACCGACGCCCAGACCGTGACCTGCCCCGCCGGGCACACCAAAGCCGTCACCTCCGGCGCGGCCCGCTTCGGCGCGCTGTGCGGCGGCTGCCCCCTGCGCGCCCGCTGCACCACCTCGCGCTCCGGGCGCAGCGTCACCGTCGACGCACACCACGCGCGCCGCCAAGCCAACAAGACCCGCTGGGCCCAGCCCGCAACCCAGGCCGCCTACCGCCGGCACCGCCCCATGGCCGAGAGATCCATCGCGTGGCTCACCCGCAACAAAGCCAGACGCGTCCCCTACCGAGGCGTCGCCGCCAACCACCTCTGGCTCACCACCAGAGCCGCCGCCGTCAACCTCGTGCGCCTCACCAACCTCGGCGTCACCCACACAGGCGGCGCATTCACCCTCTGAGCCCCGGCGGCAGCGCCGCGCGCCCGGGCCCGCACCAACCACAGCACCCCACCACCCCGAACCCCGCCGACCGACCCCGCCGACCCCGCCGACCCCGCCCGACACCCGGTCGCCGCACCAGTTGCTCAGCAGTCTCCTAGGTGGCTGGTGTTAAATGGCAATTTGCCACAATTCGCAAGTCGCTGACCTGGGGTTTTGTGACCGCAAAACCCCCATTTCGGGAGTTTGGCACCAGCCACCTAGGCGGGCGGCTCGCCCGTGCTGAAGGCGCCGATCTCGGCCAGATAGGATAGCTGAGCCTCGAGGATGCACACCACGTCCACCGGGTCGGGGCCTCCCTCCTCCAAGGATCGGGCCACCACGGCATCGAACGCCGCGTCGGTGTCGGCCACGGCCATGTCGTCGACAGCTACCGCTGGATCGCCCAGCTCCAGGCCGTGGGAGGTAGCGAGGCCGACCGCCGCGAACCAGTCCAGATGCCAGCCGAGCACCGCTGTGACCTCCTCGTAGCTCACCCTGGCGGTTACTTCGTCGGGCAGGCGATCAGCCACATAGTCGACCGCGTCCGACAGCCGGTACACCGACGGTGCGGTCTCCTGCTCCAGGCGCCCGACCGCGATCCCCACCGAGACGAAGGCGATCGCCACCACGGCGACCGCGCCGACGGCTGCGATCAGCCAGATCACCGTGCTGACCGCCAGTTGTCGAGCGAACTTCCCCCGACTTTGCCACACATAGTGTGGGGAACCACAGGATGTTCGCCGATGGGCGCCGCGCCCCGGCTAGAGGCCGATGCGCTGGGCCAGCAGCTCCCGGTGGTAGGTGGGATCGCCGAAGAGGAGCTCCGAGCTCTTGGCCCGCTTGAAGTACAGGTGCGCCGGGTGCTCCCAGGTGAAGCCGATCCCGCCGTGAATCTGTATGTTCTCGGCCGCGGCGTGGAAATAGGCCTCCGAGCAATAGCTCTTCGCCAGCGAGGCAACCTGAGGCAACTCGTCGTTCATCTCGGCTGCGCACCAGCCCGCGTAGTAGGCGGCGGACTTGGCCGACTCCACCTCTAGGAGCATGTCGGCGCACTTGTGCTTGATCGCCTGGAACGAGCCGATGGGCCGACCGAACTGCACGCGGATCTTGGCGTACTCCACCGACATGTCCAGGCAGCGCTGCGCGCCGCCCACCTGCTCGGCCGCCAGGGCCACCGCAGCCAGATCGAGCACGGTCTGCAGCACCGGCCAGCCCTGCCCTTCTTCGCCGATCAGCGTCGCCTCCACTGCCTCGAAGGTGAGCTTGGCCTGCTTGCGGGTCTGGTCCATGGTCGACAGCGCCGTGCGGGTAAGCCCTACGGAATCGGGATCGACAGTGAACAGCGAGACGCCGCCGCCGGTGCGGGCCGCCACGATCAGCAGGTCGGCGGTGTGCCCGTCGAGGACGTACATCTTGACGCCGTCCAGGCGCCACGACCCGTTGTCAGCCGTCGCAGCCATGGTGACACCGGGCTCGTCCCAGCGGCCGTTCTGCTCGGTGAAGGCCAGCGCCCCCCTCGTCTCGCCCGAGGCGATTTCGGGCAGGTGGGCCTGCTTGGCCGTCTCGTCACCGCAGAGCATCAACGTGTTGGCGGCCAGCACCGCTGAGGAGAAGTAGGGGGCGCACAGCAGCGACCGCCCCATCTCCTCGAGCACGACCACCTGCTCAATACAAGTGAAGCCCTGGCCACCGTAGGCCTCGGGGATGGTCAGGGCGGGTAGGCCCATCTGCTCGGACAATTGCGTCCAAACGTCGGGGTCGAAACCCCGCTCGGTGTCCATCTGCTCGCGCACCGCGGACTCGGGCGACTTCTCCTCCAGGAAGCTGCGGACGAAGTCTCGAAGCTGCTCCTGCTCGTCGGTGAATGCGAAGTTCACGTGGGACTCTCCTGCCAGCTATGTGGGGCAAACCGTGTGGGGCCAAGCTATCGGGGCGGATCCTGCCTTGAACGGTCGTAGTGCCCGCCGCGGCGGCGTGTCTCCCGCTCCTGATCGCTGCGCTCACCGGCCGCTCGGGCAGTGTCCCCGCTCCTGATCGCTGCGCTCACCGGCCGCTCGGGCAGTGTCCCCGCTCCTGATCGCTGCGCTCACCGGCCGCTCGGGCAGTGTCCCCGCTCCTGATCGCTGCGCTCACCGGCCGCTCGGGCAGTGTCCCCGCTCCTGATCGCTGCGCTCACCGGCCGCTCGGGCCGCGGGGCCTCGCTGAACGCCCCGCGCCGCCCTAAGCACAGTGGTGCCTGCACGCTCGGCCTCTAGGATCGGTGCGTGCCTGCAGCACCGCTCTTCGAGATAGACGGCCTGCATGTGGCCACCGCGGACGGGGGCACCGAAATACTGCGAGGCGTCGACCTGGTGGTCGGCGCGGGCGAGATGCACGCCCTCATGGGCCCCAACGGGTCGGGGAAGTCCACCCTGGCCGCAGCCCTGCTCGGCAGCCCCGACTACGAGGTCACCAGCGGCTCGATCCGCTTCAAGGGCGAGGACATCACCTCCTGGCCCCCGGAGGTGCGGGGCAAGGCCGGCCTTTTCCTTGCCTTCCAGTACCCCCAGGAGATTCCGGGCGTGTCGGTGCGCAACTTCCTCACCCAGGCTCTGCAGGCCCGCAAAGGCACCGACGTCAGCTCCATCGAGACCTACATGACCATGGTGGAGTGGATGGAGCGCCTGGCTATCGACTCGTCGCTGATGGATCGCCACCTGAACGAGAAGTTCTCCGGCGGCGAGAAGAAGCGCAACGAGATCCTGCAGATGGCGGTGCTGGAGCCAGAGATGGCCATCCTCGACGAGACCGACACCGGCCTCGACATCGACGCGCTGCGCATCGTGGCCACCGGGCTGCAGGAGGTGCGGTCGGAGAGACCGGATCTAGGGGTGCTCGCCATCACCCACTTCCAGCGAATCCTGACGGCCGGACTCAAGCCCGACCGCGTGCATGTGCTCATGGACGGACGCATCACCACCAGCGGCGGGCCGGAGCTCGCCGACCGGCTCGAGCGCGAGGGCTACGAGCGGTACGCGTCGTGACCGGCAGCGGCGACCGGCTCGGAGGACACCCGTCGTGACCGGCAGCGGCGACCGGCTCGGAGGACACCCGTCGTGACCGGCAGCGGCGACCGGCCCGAGGTGGGAGCGCGGGCGGACTTCCCCCTCCTGGGGCGGGAGGTGCACGGCAGGCCGATCATCTACCTCGACTCGGCCGCCTCGTCGCAGAAGCCCCGCTGCGTCCTCGACGCCATGAACATCTACTACGAGACGATCAACGCCAACGTCCACCGGGGCGCCTACGAGATCGCAGCCCAGGCCACCGAGGCCATGGAGGCGGCCCGGGCTGCCGTTGCCCGTTTCGTGAACGCGCCGTCCCCCGACGAGATCGTGTTCACCAAGAACGTCACCGAGGCCATCAACCTCGTGGCCCGCTCGTGGGGCGGGGCCAACCTCGGGCCGGGCGACGCAGTGGTGATCACCGAGATGGAGCACCACGCCAACATCGTTCCCTGGCACATAATGGCGGCCGAGAGGGGCTTCGAGCTTCGCTGGATCGGCGTCGGAGCCGACGGCCAGCTCGATCTCAGCAACTTCGACCGGCTCCTCGACGGGGCCAAGCTGCTGGGCGTGACCGCCATGAGCAACGTGCTGGGCACGCTCAACCCGATACGCCGGCTGGCCGACGCCGCCCACGACGCCGGGGCGCTGATCCTGGTGGACGCGGCCCAGTACGTCCCGCATCTGCCGACCGACGTCCAGGCCCTCGGAGCCGATTTCCTGGGCTTCACCGGCCACAAGATGTGCGGTCCCACCGGGATCGGGGTGCTGTGGGCCAGAGCTGAGCTGCTGGAGGCGATGCCTCCGTTCCTCGGGGGCGGCGAGATGATCCTGGATGTGCGCAAGGACGGCTTCCTGCCCAACCACATCCCCCACAAGTTCGAGGCCGGAACCCCGCCCATCGCCGAGATCATCGGACTCGGCGCCGCCGTCGAGTACCTCGACGGCCTGGGCATGGACCGGGTGCGGGCGCACGAGGTGAGCCTCACCGCTTACGCCATGCGCACGCTGGAGGAGCGCTACGGCTCAGACCTCGCGGTGCACGGGCCAGCCGAGCCTGCCTGCAGGGGCGGGGTGCTGTCGATGAGCTTCCGCGACATCCATCCCCACGACCTGTCGCAGGTGCTCGACGACCGCGGCGTGTGCGTGCGGGCCGGCCATCACTGCGCCAAGCCGCTGATGCGACATCTCGGGGTGCCGGCCACCGCCCGGGCGTCGCTCTACGTTTACAACGACACTTCCGACGTGGACGCCCTCGCCGACGCGATCGGTGTCGCCGGCGACTTCTTCTCCAGGTAAGAGGCCGAGCGGATGGGCGGCAAGTGGTGAGAGTCCTGGTGAGGCGCTCAGCGAGACCGTGGCCCGAGCGGCCCGTGAGCGCAGCGAACAAGAGCGGGAGACACGACGCTTCACCGCGAGGCGGCGTCACCTACCCGCGCGTGTTCTAAGAGGAGGAAGCCATGGCCGGTCTGGAGGACCTGTATCGCGAGATCATCCTCGACCACTACCGCAGCCCCCGCAACCGCGGCGAGCTCGAGGTGCCGCCCGCGGTTCAGGCCGTGGGCTTCAACCCGCTGTGCGGCGACGAGGTAGTCGTCTACTTGGAGTTGCGCGACGGCGTGATCGCCGAGGTGTCGACGGGCGGCCAGGGGTGCTCCATCAGCCAGTCGTCGGCGTCGATGATGTCGACCGCGGTCAAGGGCCGCACGGTGGCCGAGGTGCGGCGGCTGGTGCGAGCCTTCAAGACGATGATGTCCATCCACGGCAGCGGGATCGGCGGCACCGGCGACGATCTGGAGGACGAGCCCGACGGCGGCAACGGGGCCGGAGACGTGAAGCTCGGTGATCTGGAGGCCCTGCGCGGCGTGGTCAAGTTCCCGGTGCGCATCAAGTGCGCCACGCTGTCGTGGAACACCCTGGTGCAGGCCCTCGACGAGACCTTCGCCTGACATCGCGGCCTCTGGGGGCTGTTACCGTCTAGTTCGTGACGGACCTGCCGCCGCCCGACTGGTACACCGACCCCGAGGACGCCGCCCAGTACCGGTACTGGGACGGCTCGCAGTGGACCGACCATCGGGCGCCCCGTCACAGCAGTCCCTCTGAAGGCAGCAGCCGCTCCAGACATCGCAGCATCCGTGATCTGCTTACGGGCACTTGGAGGATGGCAACCCAGAACTGGCGGCCGCTGCTGATCATCTACGCGGTGGTCGCCGTCGTGTACTTGGTCGGTGAGCAAGCGGTCAGGGTGGGATATGGCGACGTGTTCGGCGACACGCTGGGAGCTGTGATCAGCGATTTGGAGTCACTCGACCCCAACGCCGAGGCCGAGGAGACCGGAGCGGTGTTGGAGGGCAGCTGGAACGACCTGACGGACCGCCTGAGAGGCCTGGGCTCGTCGACGCTGGTCGCTGGGGTGCTGCTGATGGTGGTGGGTAGCGTCGCCGTGGTCGCAATCAACATCGTCGAGTTCGCTGCGTTCGGGCAGTTCACGATGGCCCGGTTGAGTGGCCGACGGATGGGGGCGACCCAAGCGTTGCGGGCCGGCCTGGGGCGCCTGGTGCGCATCATCGGCGTGGGCTTGATGCTGCTGGCGATGTGGTGCGCCGCGATGATGGTGGCCTCGCTCGTGGCGGGATTGCTGAGCCTGGCTTCGGGTGTGCTGGCGGTGGTGCTATTCCTGGCTGTGCTGGTGGTGATGGCGGGCGCGGTGCCGCTGGCGCTCCTTACCGCCATGACTGCCGCCGCGGGTCCGGCCACGCCGTCAATGCGCTATGCCCGCGACCTCCTGAGGGGCACCTATTGGGCGACCCTCGGCCGCATCGCCTTGCTCTTCGTCCTGTCGATGGCCGCGACCGTCCCGGTGGTGGTCGTCGGCGAAGTGGCCGGACTCTTCAGCGACCCGCTCGCACGCGTGGCCCTGCTTGTGCTGAGCGTGTTCCCCGAAGTGCTGTCCAGCATCGCCTTCTTCACCGTCTATCACGACCTCGGCGGCGAGTCCGCCGACCCGGCCGTCTCGCCAGCCGCCTGAGCTAGCCGCCGGCTAGCAGGTCCTTGAGGGCTTCGCCGTAGGCGGCCAGCTTGGCCGGACCGATTCCGGGCACGGCCAACAGGGTCGCGTCGGTGGTGGGGCGGCTGCGGGCCAACTCGCGCAGGACGGCGTCGGAGAAGACCCGGAACGGCCGCACCTCCTCGGCCTGACTCTGCTCCCAGCGCCATCGGCGCAGGCGCTGGAACATCGCCGCCACCTCGGGCTCGGCGGTCTCATCGATGGGCGGGCTCTGGGCTCTGGGCGGGGATGAGGCAGGTTTGGCGGGTGCTGGGCGCTGAGGCCGGACAGACCCGTCGGCGGGGATACCCGTCGGTTGGAGCTTGGAGCGCCAAGACATCTCGTCGACGAAGGGCGACCTCGGGCCGTCGGCGACGATCAGCACCGACTCCGAGCAGCGGGTGAGGGCCACGTGGAACACGCGGCGCTCCTCCTCGATGTCGCCGGCCAGGCGGTGCGGCATCAAGCCCTCGATGGCCGACAGGACGATCACATGGGGCCACTCCAGACCCTTGACACGGTGCACGGTGGCCAAGCGCACGCCCCGGCCCCAGGAGGGGCGACCCCCGCGGGGATCGCCCTCGCCGCCGTCGCGACGGCCCGCAGTGAGGCGGCCCCGCAGCCAGTCCTCGAACGCTGACGGGTCAGCGCAGTGCGGCGCCACCGACAGCAGGGCCCGCAGGTCGTCGCCGTGGGCGGAGCGGTCCACCGAGCGGCGGGAGGCGTCGAGGCGCTCATCGAGGCTGGCCCCCAGCCGGGTGCCGTGCTGGATCCCCTCCAGCAGTCGCAAGGTGTCAGCGCCGTCGCGGGCCATGTCGCCGAGACGCTCGACCTCGTCGGCGAAGTCGGACACCCGCTCGGAGGTCCGCTCGTCGGAGATGCGCCCGGCCAGGCGCCTGAGCGCGCCCACGTTGTGCTGCTCCGCGATCCATTCGACCACCCGGGGGGAGATGCCCCGAGGTGGGCGCCGGGCCGCGGCGGCCAGGGCCTCGGCGGGCAGCCGGGCCGAGCCGGCCGTGGCCAGCCTCAGCCACGCCAGCGCGGCGGCAACCCCGGTGCGCTCCAGGAACCACGGCCCGACCGGGGCCATGCAGTCGATGCCCGCCTCCGACAGCAATACCTGGGGCGCCAGCAGCGTGCTGTTCACCCTGGTCAGAACGGCGATGTCATGGGCATCAGCACCCCCGCCCATCAGGGTCCTGACCCGTTCCACGACTGCCGAGCCACCGTCGGCGACCACCTCCACCTCAACTGTCCGCTCCCCCGAGTCGGAAGCGGGGGCGCTACCCGGCTCGATGTCCTTGGCGATGCGGTGGACGTTGTGAGTGAGCAGGTTGGAAGCGGCCTCCACCACCTCGGGCGGGCAGCGGTAGTTCACCCGCAACAGATGCCGGGCCGCGCCCGGGAACCAGCGCTCGTACTCGATCAGCCAGCGGGGCGAGGCCCCCGAATAGCCGTAGATGGTCTGGTCGTCGTCGCCCACGCCGAAGACATCGGCCCTCGGACCGGCCAGCAGACGGATCATCAGCAGATGGGCCGGCGTCAGGTCCTGGAACTCGTCAACCAGCAGCGCTCCACATGTTCTGCGGGCTGCGGCCCGGGCGGCTGGGTCGGTCAGCAGCACGTCGATGGCCCGCACGATCTGATGGTCGAAATCGACGGCGCCTCGCTGGTCGAGGGCGTCGGCATAGGCCGGAGCCAACTCGGCGAAGCTCGGGACGTCGGGGGCGTAGTCCCGCTCGACTGCGGCAGGATCCTGCAAGCCCAGCCGCGACGCGCTGAGCGCCTCGAGCCACGCCGCCAGCGGGTCGGTCATGGCCCGGCGCCGGCGGCGCGGCGCCCGCTCCCCTACCAGTGCGTGCACCAAGTCCCGCACTTCCCGCTCGTCGATCACGTCCACGCGACCATGGCGTGCGGGGCGTGCGAAGGGACCGGTGCCGTTGCACACCGCCAGCGCCAGGCTGTTGAGGGTGCGCACTTCCAAGCCCTCGAGATCGGCGGTGCGCTCCTGCATCTCGGCGCGGGCCCGCACGTTGTAGGCCACCAGGCACACCGCTGACGGCGACACGCCCAGGTCGCGGACCAGCCACCGGGCCCGCTCGGTGAGCACCCGGGTCTTGCCCGATCCGGCCGGGGCCACGATGCAGGCCCCTCCGCCGAGATGGCCCACCGCCCGCCGCTGGTCGGGCGCCAGATCGGCGACGGGCTCGCAGGGCCGCAGGACGGCGAGGCTGCCCACCGCCAGGTTGGCGGCCGGGATCAGCGCCGCGTTGTGAAGATCGACAGCATCGAGACAGTCCAGGGGACCGCCGTCGCACCACGCGGGACCGCCGGAGGGCGACACGACGTCTCCGGGTTCCCCATCGCTCGCGGCCCGGGCACCCAGCGCCAAGGCCCGCTCACGGGGGGCGAAGCCAGGCCGGTCGGGATCTCGCGCGTCCACCGAGTTGGCGGTCAGCAGGTGATTCCAGACCTCGTCGCCGAGGGTGACACCGGGGTGGACCTTCCACCACGGCACCTCGAGGATCGGCTCACCATGGGGCACCGGTCCGTGCACCTCGATGACGATCCGCTCCCGATTGCTCCAAGCGGCCCGCAGGCGGCGACCGGCTCCGGCTTCGAACTCATTCGTGCGCACCGTCAGCCGCGGCGCCTGCGCCCACGGCGCGGGCGGCGGCTCTCCCGGCAGCACGAGCACGCTGCGGCCCAGGCAGTCGGGCCCCGCCAGCCGCCCCACATCGGGCTGCTCTGGAGCCAGCGATGCGGCTTCCAGCCCGCGGGACATCATCAGGCCGGCTGCGACGAGCCGAGGCTCTTCATCGCCTCGATCACCCGGTCGGGTCGGTGGCAGCGGCCGTAGTCGAAGCCGGCCCGGATGCAGATCTCCAGAAGTTCGTCATGCTGATCGGTCTGCTTCCAGGGCAGGGGCAAGTAGACCGGCAACCCGAAGGCTCGCAGGGCGTCGAGGTTCTCATAGACGCGCTTCTGGTACCGGTAGCGGTCGGCCCACTCCCAGTCGGGCGGGCCGAATCCGGTTCCGGGGTCGAGGATCAGCCGGCTGCGCTCGACGCCCGCCTCCTCCCAGCGGCGCAGCGATCGCCGGAACCAGCCGCAGATCACCTCGACCGGATCACCTACAACCGGAACCGAGGCCTTAGGGTCGGCGCCCCACACGAACGGCGCCACCACCGGCACGTCCCGCTCGGCCGCGAGCCGCACCATGGCCGGGTTCTGGAGCCCGTCGGCGGCGTTGATCATGGTGGCGCCGCAGTCGAGAGCCCGGCGCATGATCTCGGGCTGCCAGGAGTCCACCGAGAGCTGGGCCCCGCGTGACTCGCACAGCGCAGCGAGCGCTTGGACCTTGCCATCGAGGCGCTGCCACTCGACGTCGACACCGACCCGGCGGGCGACCTGAGTGGAGCCCGCCCCCCCGAGGTCTATGCCGACGCAGCCCCCGTCGAGCAGTTCGGTGGCCCGGGTTTCGGCTCCTTTGACCGTCGTCGCCACCGAGAAGTCGGCCAGCGAGTCCGGCGAGGCGTTCACGACGCCGTGCAGCCTCATCGCTTGTGCGTGGGCACGACGCCTGCCTGGCTGAAGTCCGCCACGCCCGGCAGTGTCGCAGGACATCGGCGCCATACCACCCCCGAGAACCTCCCGAGGCGGCGCTAGAGTCGCCACAGTGAGCGATCTGCCCCCGGCCGACTGGTACACCGACCCTGAGGACGTGCGCGGATAGGCGCTCTACGGCGTCTCGAATCGCTGGAAACGCAAGCGTCGTTGGTGCTGGCTGTCACCTGTCCGCGTGGCCCCCCGACCTCGGCGGCGAGTCGGACTGACTGCGCCTAGCCGCTGGCGGCGTCGACGCGCTCGATGAAGTCGCGGTCGCGAGCCGAGAGGCCGCCCACATCGTGGCTGGTGATGGCCAGTTCAACCTTGTTGTAGACGTTGGACCACTCGGGGTGATGGAAGAGCCGCTCGGCGATGAGCGCCACATGGGCCATGAATGCGAACGCGGCCCGGAAGTCGGCGAACACATACGAGCGGCGCAGCACGCCACTGTCGCGGCGCCACTCGGGATGCGCGGCCAGCAAGTCGGCGATCTCGGCCTCGGTCAGCAGGTCGTCTTTGCTCATGGGCCTCGATGCTACGTGACCGTTGGAGGCCGAGCGAGTAGGCCGCGGTTGACGAGGATTCTTGAATGGCACTGAGCGAGGCCGTGGCCCGAGCGGCCCGTGAGCGCAGCGAACAAGAGCGGGAGATGCCACGCTGCGCCGCGAGGCGGTCACACCTACCCGCGCTGTCTCTTAGGACAAGGCGAGGGCGCGGACGAGGAAGCTGGCCATCTGGGCCCGGGTCGTCGATCGGAGGGTGCAGTACAGGAGCGGATCGGTCGAGCAGCCCACGGTGACGCGGGCGGCGTAGAGGGTGTCGATGTTGGGGGCATGGACGCTGTTGGCGGTGTCGTCGAAGCCCGCCGCAGGCGCCGGAGCCAGGTCGAACGCCCTCACCAGGAAGCTCGCCATCTGACCCCGGGTGACCGGTTCGTTGGGGCAGTACCGCAGCGGCTCGGTCGCGCACCCCACGGTGATGCCCAGTTGCGCCAGTCGCTCCACATGGCCGGCCCACCACAGGCCGACCCGCACATCCTCGAAGCGCGACCGAGGGGGCCGGCCGGGGTCATCGCCGTCAATCACCCGCACCAGCCACACCGCCATCTCCCAGCGCCTGATCGGCTCGTGCGGGCACAGCCGACCCCTCCGGCAGCCGGTGCGAGCCACTACCCCGTCGGTGGCCAACTCCAGCACAGCTGAGGAATGAACCCCTGCTTCGCCGAGGTCAGCGAACTCTTCGGCCGGGTTCCGCTCCACGGGCGCTCCCCCGCCACCACCGCCGCCTCCGCCGCCGCCACCGCCTCCTCCTCCGCCACCACCGCCGCCTCCTCCTCCGCCACCGCCGCCGCCGCCGGTTGTGGTGGTCGTGGTGGTCGTGGTGGTGGGTGATTCGGACACTGTGCCGACCGTCGCCGCCGCCGCGCTGTCCTGGTCCTGCGGCCCATGGTCGTGGTAGCTGGCGCGGGCCCGCAGATGGTGATTCAAGTCGGCGTCTGCGGGCTGGTATGTCCTCGAATCGGCGCCATCGATGCGGATCCATCCGCTGAACCCGCTGGTCGAGCGGTACCATTCCCATGCGACGTTTGCCACGCCGCCGTCGGGATCGGCCAGCGTCGCGGTCAGCGGCTGGCTCACTTGGGGGAAATCCGAGGAGAACGTCACCGCGCCGATCTCCTCGACATTGGTGACGCTGATGGTGACGCCGATCGGGACACTCAGGTTCGACGGATCGCGGGCTGTGACCGTCACTGAGTAGCTCGATCGCGATTCGTGGTCAAGCTCGTCCTTGGTCTTTAGCTGGCCCAACCTGGGATCGATCTCGAAGGAGGCTGCATGCGAGCCGCTGAGCGAGTACGCAAGCCTGTCGTCTTGCGCGTCGTCGGCTCGCACCGGCGCCCCGACGAGACGCCCCGTGGTGGTGTGCCCGGCCGTGTTCTCGTCCACGCTGCGCATGCCGTTCTCGGTGGCCGGGAACTCCGGGGCGGTGTTGGTCACCGGCTTGGCCTGAACTGTGCTCTCGGAGACGCCCCTGACGGTCTTCCCCGTCCCGTGCTTGTCCCCGTAGGAGGCGGTGGCCCTCAAGTAGCGGCCCACGTCGGTGCCCGCCGGCGTGTAGGACCGCGAGGTCGCGTTGGCAATCGGGTCCCAGGGGCCGGACTGGCTGATGGAGCTTTCCCAACTCCAAGTGAGGCCGGTCTGGCCGCGGTCGGGATCTACCAGTGTCGCCTTCAGGGCAGTGTCCACCTGAGGCTGCAACGAGTCCAGGGTCACCATACCGGGCTCCTCGAGGTCGACGACGGTGACGATGACGCTGAGCGACTTCCGGTTGACCCCATCGAACGCGGAGACGGCCACATGGTAGAGGTTGTCCCGGTTGGAGTCGTCCGGGTTCTCATGGTCGGGCACCGCGGCGAAGGAGAGCACTCCGTTGTCGAGGGTGAAGTCGTCCCGGTCGGTGCCCGACAGGTCCCAGTCGATGGGCCCGTTCTCCGGGTCGTCGACCACCGTGAACGACTCCACCGACCGGCTGCGGTGCTCGCCGTAGTCGAACGCGGTGTCCCCCTCCAGCTTGAACGGCTCGTTCTCGTCGGTCACGGTGACCGCGACAGCCACGCTCTGCGACTGCGCGCGGTCCGAGACGGTCACCACGACGTCGTATTGGTTGTCTCCGCCCTGGTCGGTCGGCATCTCATGGTCGGGAGGGGAGACAAATGCGAGCTTGCCGTCGTTGAAGTAGAAGTCGTCCGCGTCGGTCCCTGAGAAGTTCCAGATGAAGGTGCCGCCCTCGGGATCTTCGGCAGTGAACTCGATCACCTCGTTGACGCCGTTCTCCAAGTAGCTGATGTCGGTGTCGCCGATCAGCTCCGGCGGCTCGTTCACATCGGTCACCGCCACATACACAGAGACGGTGGCATCGACACTGGGGTCTACGTCACCGGCGGGATCCTTGTTGTCGCTCACCGTCACCTGCACGCCGTGGATGTCCTCGGCCTCGTGGTCCAGGGGCTCCTTGATTCGAAGCTGGCCGGTGGACGAATCGAGGTCGAACAGCGCGGCGTCGCGCCCGCCCAGCCTGTAGGTGAGTGTGTCGCTCTCAGCATCGCGTGCGTTCACCGGAGAGCCGATGGCTTGGCCCGAGGCCGCGGTCTCGTCGACGGTCCGGGAAGCCGTGGCACCCTCTACGAAGAAGGGCTCGCTGTTGATGGCGCTCGGCGTGCCCCGGGCGGTGACCGACCAGTCCCCGCCGCCGCTGTCGTTGACCGCCCGAACCTGCACATCGCGCCGGAGCCCGTCGCTGAGCCCGGCGATGGTGTACCGCCGGGTCGCAGCCGGACCGGCCCCCTCGATCAAGGTCCAGGCGGAATCGTTGGCCTTGTTGGAAGCGCCGCTGGGGATGTGCCGCACGTCGTATCCGGTGATGTCCGACGTGCCGGTGTAGCCGGGAGCCGTCCAAGACACGGTCAGGAAGTCGGTCCCGGGCTGGATAGATCGCAAGGCCGGTGCCCCGGGCGTGACCTTGTGCCCGTAGACGGTGATGCTCCACGACTCCAGCCGGTTGGGCGGCCCGCCCGACAGGCGGTCGGCCATCCGCAGTGTCCACGTTCCCGACGGATCCTCGCCCAGATGCCGGGCCGACCCGAACCGGAAACTGCCGACTAGGCGGCAGTCCACCACGATTCCGGATTTGAGCTTGTACGGGCAGTTGGCGGACTCGGGGACCGACAGCACCGACACCGCTCCCGACGGCGACACCAACTCAACCCGCAGATCCCTGAAGTCGGGGGCGGTGAAGTCGGCGTTGACCGCCACGAACTCGGTGAAGTCGATGTCGGAGTCGACTGAGATCGTGCTGGAGACCCCGCTGCCGCTGGTGGGAACCGTCACCCGCCGGGTGGACTCGACCGGCCCCGTCATCCGCATGGGGAGCAGCTCGGACCAGCTGCCAGCAAGGTCGACGGCCGCCTTGGCGTCCACCACACCGAAGCCGTACTCGTGGTTGAACTCGTAGCGATCGGTAGTGGAGCCGTACTTGAGCGCGCCCGTCTGCCAGCCGGTGTTGTCGAGGTCGTTCTTGCGGGCCGACGCGGCCAAGATCAGCTTCACGTCGCGCCAGCTCAAGCTGTTATCGACGCTGCGCACCAGCGCGGCCACGCCCGAGACCTGGGGGGTCGCCGCACTGGTGCCTCCGAAGCTGCCCCTGTACCGGTCGAAGTTGGCGGTGGTCGTGATAGCGGCCCGGCCCCGGTCGTTCGACGGGGCGCACACCCACAGGTTGGCCCCCATCTCGGAGTACTGCGTGCGCTTGCCGTGGTCGTTCACCGCGCACACCGCGGTCACGCCGTAGTAGTTGGCGTACTCGTCCAGAGTCCCGTAGTCGCCGTCCTCGGCGCCGTTGCCGGCCGCCCACACATAGACGATGCCCTTGCCCCCGTACCCGTCGGTGACACCGGAGTCCACAGCCAGCTCCCAGACCCCGGGGGCCGGGGCGGGGCTGGGGTAGTCGTCGGGGCCCCAGCTGTTGTTGGATACCGCGGTGACGGCCATGTTGCGGGTCATGGCGTCGGCCTCGTTGACGACGGTGTTGTTCAGCAAGACGTTGTAGCCGTAGATGGTGGCGCGGGGGGCCACTCCCCGCACCCCGATGCTGTTGTCGCGGGCCGCGATGACCCCCGCCACCGCGGTGCCGTGTGACTCGTCCCGATCGTAGATGTCGTTCCCGCCGGTATAATCGTGATTTCGACACCGCTCCCCCCCCGGACACTGGACGGCGTTGCCGGCGAGGTCCGGGTGGTCGTACTGCATCCCGTCGTCGACCACGGCCACGTTGATGCCCGATCCCCGCGTGGTCGTCCAAGCGCCCTCGACGTTGATGTCCTCGTCGGGGGTGCCCTTGCGCTGGCCCGAGTTGATGAGATGCCACTGGCAGCCGGAGAGGGGATCGCTGAGGGTGGTCGAGAGCCCCTCGCAGTGGTCGACGAAGCTGGCATAGATGGCGTCCTCGAACATGAGCAACGCGTAAGGCCCGGTGTCGGGCCCGGTTCCCAGGTTCGAGGAGCCGGTCACCTTCACGTAGTGGGTTCCTGCGTCCAGCTCCTCGATCATGGTGAAGCCGACCGGTCCGGCGAAGGACGAGAACAACTGGGCGCCGCTGACCGCATTACCCGAGTCGTCCTGCAGCTCTCCGTGGACTCGCACCTCGTCTCCCCTGGCGTACAACTTCACATGGGTGTCCTCTTCGAGGTCGATGCGGAAGTAGTCGGTGTCGCTGCTCGGGTAGATATTGCCCACGGCCATCCGCCCAAAGTCCAGTTCCAGGGCAGTGCCGCGGGTGCTCCCAGGCTCAATCGCCTCCAGGACGTACAGGGAGTACAGACCCAGCGCGAATCCATTCCGAGTGACCTTGAGGTAGTACTTTCCTGCCTCGAGGGTGACCAAGCCATCGAATCGACGCGCACCACCGGGGAGGTCGAATGAGGTCGTCTTGATGGCTTGGGCGCTGGAGTCCTGGAGCTCGAAGGCGATGCGGCTGGAGCCGCTCAGGATTACATCGGTCTGCTCAGCCAGGGTGAACGTGAACCAGTCGACGTCATTGAGCGGATCGAGGATGCCGTTGCGGACGGTGCCCACCGTTATGGTCTGGGCGTTGCTGCGGGCCGTGGTGTCGGCGATGCCCCTGGCGAGCAGCAGGTACGGGCCGGTGGCCTCATTGTAGCTGGTGACCTTGATGTAGTAGGTGCCGGCCGGCAGGGAGTCCCAGATCAGGAAGTTGCGGATGCCGTGGGCCAGGTAGCCGTCGTCGTTCTCGTTGATGGCGGTGCCATCGCTCTTGAAAAGCTCTCCGACGGTGTCCAGGTCGCCCCGGGTGAAGATGATGATGCCGGTGGCGGAGTCCAGTTCGAGCTTGAAGTAGTCCGCGTCGGTCCCGGGCTCTATCGAGCCGCCCATGTAGGTGTTGAGCGGCAAGACGGTGGCATCGGCCCGTGTCCCGCCGTGCTCGGCCGGGGTGCCGGTGGCGGCGGCTGACCAGGCGGCGGCGCTCGTCGTAACCGCCCGGACCTGGACGTCATAGCCGGTGTCGTTGGTGAGGCCGTCGAGGACCTCGACCCGCGTCCCGGAGGTCCAGATCCCGGTCTCGACGGTCCAGTTGGCGTCAACCGTCTCGTCCTTGCTGGTCTCGATGTAGCGCAGGTCGTAGGAGGCGACGGTCACCTTGTCCGCGTGGGGCGGGGGGCTCCAGTAGACGGTGAGCGCGCCGTCCCCGACGAGGACCGAATCGATGGTCGGCACGCCGATCAGGGGGGTTCCCGTGGAGGTGGACGACCAGCTTCCTTGGGTCCCGGCGTTCACGGCCCGCATCTGGACGTCGTAGGAGACCTCGCCGTCGAGGCCATTGAGGGTGTACTCCAAGGTGCCCGACGTCCAGACCGCGGTCTTGTCGGTCCAGTTGGCGTCGATGGTCTCGTCCTCGCTGGTCTCGATGTAGCGCATGTCGTAGGAGGTGACGGTCGACCCGCTCGGTGCGGTCCAGACGATGGTTAGCGACCCGTCTCCGGCGGTGATCGAGGTGATCGCGGGGGCGCCCGGAGTCTGTGCGGCGGCATCGCCTACGACGGCCAACAGGCTGGCTGCCAGGGCCAGCGCCAGCAGGAGCACGCCCTTCAGCGGTCGCAGGTAGGAAGGCATCACCCGAGGAGTCGAGTCCGTCACCTGGTGGTTCGGTCTCTCCACCAGTTGGGGCTGGACAGCTCCACCCCGTCCTGCGCGGCGAGGGCATTGGCCAGCTCCAGGGACGGGAAGCCCGGCTCGGTCTCGACGAAGAAGCCGTTGGTCAGGTAGTCGAGCTCCGACACGCGGTCCCGCGAGATGCCGTTGCGGGCGAGGAAGCCGTCGGCGGAGTCGGAGTCCCAGTCCTCGTCGAGCACGAGGACCACGCCCCCGGGCAGGGTCATCAACTCGCCCGACTCGGAAAGGAAGACCGGCTGGCTGCTAGTGCCGGCCTCTCCCGAGGAGCCCGCCGCTCTGGAGGCGCCGCCGGCTTCTTCGGCACTGCGAGTGACGATCTGCCCGTCTCCCATGTCGGCCACGACGTCTTCGTTGGGTGCGATGACATCCTCGGTGATCACCACCAAGTCGAGCTGTAGACGGGCTTCCCCCATCCGGTCGCCGTCGTGCCAGGTGTAGACGTCTCCCTGGGCCGAGGGCGTGCGACCTGAACCGCCCGTCCCATCGGATTCCTCCGGTCCGACCGGCTCGACCGGCTCGACCGGCTCTTCCTGGCGAGCCCCGCCAACCGGTTCGGTGGGCGCGAGCTCCTCGACGATCTCCACCGCGAGATCGGGCTCCTTGTCCACAGAGGCCTCAGCGGACGGCTCCACCGCGGCCTCGGAGTCGACGTCCGCGCTCGAGCCCGTCGGGATCCCATCATCGGTTACGATCGAAGTCTGCGACGAAGACGGGGCGGCGTCGACCTCGGCGACCACCGAATTGCCAGGAGTCAGGGCGTCGTCGACCTCGACGACCACCGAATTGCCAGGAGTCGGGGCGTCGGACGGCGCAGGTGCCGCCTCAGGCTCTGGGGTGCCGGAACCGCAGCCTAGCAGAAACGCGGCGGCAATAGCCGTGGCAGCAACGACTGCTCCGGCTGTGACCAGAACCGCGGATGTCTTGACTCGTGGGTATCCCGCCATCAAACGGCGAGCTTAGAACATGCGCGGATAGTCGGCTCCACCGCGTTTCGAATCGCTGGCAATACAGGCATCACTGCTGCTGCTTCTCATCTATCCGCGCTGCCTCTTGGTGACGCACCCGGCCCTCTAGCTAGGGGCATCATCACGGGTCCGCGCAAGACGCGTCTGTAGTTCAGGCCAGCAGGTCGGCGAACGGGTCTCCGAAGGGGTCCATGAAGGGTGTCGCCCCGCCGTCCGGTACTGGCTGCGGGAGGGCAGCCGTCCAGCGCTCGTAGCCTTCGTCCTCCAACTCGTCGGCCAATTCCGACCCGCCGGACTCCTGGATGCGGCCGCCCGCGAACACATGCACCGCGTCGGGCCTGAGATGGGCGAAGACCCGGCTGTAGTGGGTGATGGCCAACACGCCCAGCCCGTGCTCGGTAGCCTCCTCGATACGGCCCGCCACGAGGCGCAGCGCGTCGACGTCCAGGCCGGAGTCAAGTTCGTCAATCACCGCGAACGCGGGTTTCAGCACGCCCAGCTGCAGAGCCTCGTTGCGCTTGCGCTCGCCGCCCGACAGGTCCACGTTCACCGGACGGTGCAGGAACTGCTCCTCAAGACCGATCCTGTCGGCCTCGGAACGCATCTGCTCGGCGACGGCAGCGCCCTCCGGTGTGCACACCGACTCGGTAAGCATGTCGAGCAGCGAGACGCCCGGAACCTCGGTGGGGTACTGCATGGCCAGGAACAGGCCCGCCTCGGCCCGCCGCCAGGCGGGCATCCCCAACAACTCGGTGCCGTCGAGCCGGACGGAGCCGTCCAGCACCTCGTAGCCGCGGCGTCCGGCGATCACATGGGCCAGAGTCGACTTGCCCGACCCATTGGGTCCCATCACCGCGTGCACCTCGCCCGCGCCGACTTGCAGATCCACCCCGGTCAGGATCTCGCGGCCCGCCACCGAGGCCCGAAGGCCGTCGATCACCAGGGTGCTCACGGAGCGTCCCCGTCCGAGTCCGGGTCCAGCCTCAGCACGACCAGGCCGTCCACCACCGACGCCTCGTAGACGGGCACGGCCCGGGTGGCCGGCAGCGAGAGCGGCGCTCCCGTCTCCAGATCGAACATGGCCCCGTGGGCCACGCACTCGATGGCGCAGTCATCGGGCTCCACCCAGCCCTCCGACAGCGACACCTCGGCGTGGGTGCACGTGTCACCGATGGCATAGACATCGTCGCCGATGCGGACCACCGCGATGTCACGGCCGGCTACCTCGACACGACGAGCCGAGTCGGGCTCCAGTTCATCCAGGGGGAACAGCTCGTGGATCGTCATCGCCACCTCTCCGATCTCGAAGGCCTGGCTCGAACGCTCACCGCGTCACGCCGCCGGACTCAACATCTGATTGAGCTTCAGGGTCAAGGCCTCGCGCACCGTCCCCTCGACCGACCGAACGGGCAGCTTGTCGATCACCTCATCGAAGAACCCGGCCACGATCAGCCGTTCGGCCACAGCAGTGGGAACTCCCCGGCTCTCAAGGTAGAAGACCTGGTCGGGATCCACGGGACCCACTGCAGAGGCGTGGCTGCACCGCACGTCGTTGTTCTCGATCTCCAGGTTCGGCACCGACTCGGCCCAGGCGTCGTCGCTGAGCTTGAGGTTGCGGTTGGTCTGGAAGGCGTTGGTGCCGCGGGCATTGGCCCGCACCCGGATCATCCCGGTGTACACGCTGCGGGCCGAGTCGCCCACCGCGCCCTTGTAGAGCAGGTTGGACGTGGTGTCGGGCGCGGCGTGGTCCTGGTAGGTGCGGAAGTCGAGGATCTGGTCGCCCGAGCCGAAGTAGGCCGACAGCAGGTCGCCACTGGCTCCTCGTCCTACCAGGCGGATGTCGGTGCGGGTGCGGGCGTAGCCGCCGCCCAGCGCGACCGAGGCCGCGACCAGTGCGGCGTCGCGGTCCACCCTTGCGGTGTGGGCCGCGATCTGCCAGGTCCGCTGGTCATGCTGCTGCAGGTTGACGTAGCCGAGGTGGGCCGCCTGACCGACGTCGAGCTCGACGACCGGCACGACCAGCGCCGGTCCGGCCGAGCGCTGGATGTCGAGCACTTTGGCCGACCCGTCCCGCCCGACCCTCACCACCAGGCGGGGGAAGGTGGCCGCACCGGACGCGCCGGCGTAGTGGCGCACGGCGATCACCCCGTCCACTACGACTCCCGCGGGGATGTCCACCACAATGGGACAGCCCGCGAAGGCGTCGTTGAACACGGTGAAGTAATCGCTGGCTCCGTCGACCACCGAGCCAAGCATCTCGGCGCCATCAGCCGAATCGGCCAGCGGTCCCACGCGGACGCCCTGCCTTGACAGGTCGTCCAGCCCCGTTGAGGCGACGATGTGACCGTCGGCAACGTCCAAGACCGCGGCTACGGCGCCGTTGGCGGCGGAGTCGACGCCGGCCCACGTCCCATCCGGCGGGAGGGGCGCCTCGACGCCTGCCAACTGGTAGGCAGCCAGGTCGAAGTCGGAGATCGCGCTGTACCGCCACTCCTCCGCGGCCGTGGTGGGAGGATCCGAGTCCGCGAAGCTCTCAGCCGCCGCGGCCCGGCGCTCCGCCAGCCAGCGGGGGCCCGGCAGGCTGCGGGCCGCGTCGACGGTGAAGGAATGCACTCGTGTCAGCCGCCGTCGCGGTACCGCCTGCGGAAGCGCTCCCCCAGCCCGCCTCCGCCGGAGGAGGGCCCGCGGCCGCCCTTGCCCTTCTTGGGCTTGGCCTTGGAGGACCGGCCCTTCCTGCCGCCCCGGCGCTTGCCGCGCTCGGCCTCCACATCCGCGATCACGTCCGGCGCGGCCGCGTTGACGATGTCCTCGGCCGCGTCGAGGAGCGCCCCGATGCTGTCATCGGTCCCGAGGCTCTTGGGCTCGGGCGGGGTTTCGGGGGTGACGAGCGACCCGTAGCTCCAGTTCACGTCGGCCAGGCGCCGGGTGTACTTCGGGCAGTCGTCGGGGCAGCGCCAGGGAGCCTCAGGAGCCAGGTCGAGATCGCACTTCCTCACGGTTTCCCCGTTGGGATAGGTGCGCGACTCGAAGTACTTGCAGTCCTGGCGCATCGGCATTAATGACATTGTGTCAGGCCGCCGAGCCTTCGCGTCGCCCACTGCCGCGCCTTCCGGGACTGCATAGGAGATTCTGAACCGCGATGCGGCTAGAGCCAATGCGGGCCGTCGTGAGGCTGGGGATTCGCCGCCGACCATCCGTCCAGTGCCTGAGCCAAGTTCTCGCCCAGAGCGCGACCTCGCCCGAACTTGTCCTTGCGGACGAGGACAATCGGAACCGAGCGCCTCCCTGACTCGAGGTCGCCCCTCGCGAGAGGAACGAAACCGGCTGCATCCTCGGTCACGATCACGCGGTCCGCCGACAGCGCGGCCGCGTAGACCAGCGCATCATCGGTACTGCGCAATCCAACGCTGACCACGCTCACAGCGTCGTGGCCGAGATCGCGCAACGCTCGAACTGCCGCGTGCGGCAGCATCTCATCGAACAGCCACCTCATCGCGAGATCAGAGATCCAAGCTAGGCGAGTCGTCTCGTTCTACTGTTCGACGGGCTCGATCGGCTTGCTGTTCGGCAATGGTGCGCTCACGATCTGCGATCATCTCGTCGGCAAGTACAAGAGCGCGTCGGTTGGCCTCCAATAGTGCCTGTATCTCGTCGGGATACGCTTTGTGGAACTCCATAGCCAGCCTGATCTGCCGTGGGTGAAGGTCTGCCTCCACGCTGACTGTCTCAACCGGATCGAACCCGTCCGCAGGCACTTCCTTCAACGCTCGAATGACCTGCCAGACATCGGGACCGCCCGCCAGGCTGGCGCGACGCCCTGCCGGTCCATCCCTGTAGACGATTCCGGGGTATTCGCGAGTCTTCAGGCCCTCATCGATCAGCGAAGCAGCCAATGTAGGCGATGGGAGGCCGCTAGCTGCACTCTCGGCGTCGAGGCGGGCGGCCACCTCGTCGGATACCGGGACCGGCAACGCATCCGGCAGGATTCCCGATCCCGCCATCGTGTCCCTGTCCGGTTCCAGCAACTCTGGGGGCGCCGATGCCCGCAGGCTGATCGGCTGGCTGGGCGTGTCTGCTGCCCTGCTTGGGCGTCGCTTGCCCGCCAGTACCCGGTCGACATAGCTCTTGGAGGCACGCGCACTGCGGGCGATCTGCTCATTCGTCCAGTCCGGGTGATCGTAGAAGGCGCTAAGGATCGCCTGTCGTTTGCTACGAAGTCTGCCCATTTGCCTTGCCACTCAACCTCTAGATCCGTGGCACCCTTCCGCAAGAATCATACCGTTCACGCCGAAGGACGGGGGCCGACGACTTCGACTTGTTCCGCCAGTCTCCCTGTGTTGGGACGCTGCCTACTCAGCCGACGCTGCCCTCCATCTGGAGTTCGATCAGGCGGCTCCACTCCACCGCGTACTCCATGGGCAGGGTGCGGGTGACCGGCTCGATGAAGCCGTTCACTATCAAACCCATGGCCTGCTCCTCGGTTAGGCCCCGGCTCTGGAGGTAGAAGAGCTGGTCGTCGGCCACCTTGGACACGGTGGCCTCGTGGCCGATCACGGCGTCGCCCGAGCCGACCTCCATGTAGGGATAGGTGTCGGACACCGAGTCCTCATCGAGGATCAGGGCGTCGCACTGCACGTGGCTCTTGCAGCCGTGGGCATCGTCCTCGACCCGCACCAGCCCCCGGTAGGAGGTTCGCCCGCCCCCGGAGGAGATCGACTTGGACACGATCTTGGAGGTGGTCTCCGGTGCGGCGTGGGTCATCTTGGCCCCGGTGTCCTGGTGCTGTCCCGGGCCGCCGTAGGCCACCGACAGCACCTCGCCCGACGCCTTGGGCCCCACCATCACCACCGCCGGGTACTTCATCGTCAGCTTCGAGTTGTGGACGATGAAGCCCTCCGAGACGAAGTTGCCCGTGCCCTCCACCTCGATGTCCCAAGTAGGCACGACCTCGCTGTCGGAGCTGACCTCGGCATCGCGGATCTCGACGCTGGACGGCAGTTCGATCTGCGACCGGCCCACACGCCGGAAGTGCCGCAGAGTCGGCTCAGGCTGACGGGCCGCCGCCTCGCGCAGCTGGGCCGACACCAGCCGCAGTAGCCTCGGATCGGTCGGGAAGTCCAGCCTGTGCGAGCCGCGGGCGGTGGAGGTGTAGTCGAGAATCTGCACTCGCCGCTCGCCCTCGAACTCTGTATGGACGTGCGAAGAGATACCGAGGCTCGTCAGGATGTCGCCTACGCGCTCCAGCAGCGTCCGGTTGACGGACTTGATCGAGAAGCCTCGCCTGCCTGCGGGCGCACAGCCGTCGGAGTCCAGATATCCGGCAAGGAACGCGAGCCGCTGCGACTCGGGCAGATCCAGCACCCATTCTGGCATCCGCTTGCGAAGCGCGCCGGTCACGAAGCCGTTGGCTTCCAGCAGATCGGCCAGGTCGACACTGTTCCACGACAGGGTCACGCCGTCGACCCGCTCTGTCGGCACGGCACCCGGCATCACACGGCCCATCACCTCGACAAGGCGATCGCGTGCCCTGTCTTGACGGGGCACCGAGAACACAACCTTGGCCCAGCGACGTCCGCCCGAATCCGAGGCGACAGATTCGATGGAGCCGTCGCCGGTGAACAGGCCGAACAGCCACATGAGCTCGTCAGTTGTGGTCTCGCCGACCGAGAGGCGCGAAGGCCGCTGGCGCTCAGCGACGAAGCTCTCGCTGTACTGGTTGCTGCTCGCGAACACCGTCGTGGTCCCAGGCAGGTCGAGCTTGTGAGGCTCGCCGTAGTCGAGGCTGGAGATGGGCACGATCGCCTTGTCGAGCTTGTCAGCCCGCACGTAAGCAAGGCTGTAGCGGCCCAGCTTCTTGGGGCGCGACGCATCGTAGGCAAAGGAGTAGAACGGGTGGTTGTCGGTCACCCGCAGGCGCCGGGACCCGACGCTCACGTCGCGAACCGACTGCTCGCCGGAGTAGCGCTTGGCAGTGACCCGGCGCCAGCACAGCGAGCCGGTGGCCTCGTCGTAGGACAGCACCTCGTCGCCGGGCATCACCAGCTCGATCGGCTTGGTGCCGCCCGGAGTCGTGACTCGCGAGCCCTCGGCCAGGCAGCCGATGTTGCCGTCGATCCACTCCATGTGGCCCTCGGCCTCCACCCGGGCCCGCTTGGTGACCAGGTTGTAGACGTTGTCGGACCAGTTCTGGATAGTGGTGTAGGTCACCCGGGCCGACCGCCCCACGATGATCTCCACCACTGCGGAGTGCAGCGAGTCGGTGGAGTAGGTGGGCGCGGAGCAGCCCTCGATGTAGTGGACCTTGGAGCCCTCGTCGGCGATGATGAGGGTGCGCTCGAACTGGCCCATGTTCTCGGCGTTGATGCGGAAGTAGGCCTGCAGCGGCGCCGCCACCTCAACGCCGGGCGGCACGTAGATGAACGACCCGCCCGACCACACCGACGAGTTCAACGAGGCGAACTTGTTGTCGTTGGGCGGGATCACCGTGCCGAAGTACCGCTTGAGCAGTTGCGGGTACTCGCGCAAGGCGGTGTCCATGTCGCAGAACAGCACTCCCTGGGCCTCGAGGTCCTCGCGGTTGCGGTGGTACACGACCTCGCTCTCGTACTGGGCCGTCACGCCAGCGAGGTACTTGCGCTCGGCCTCGGGGATGCCCAGGCGCTCATAGGTGTTCTTGATCGACTCGGGGACCATGTCCCAGTCGTTGACCAGCGTGTCGGTGGGCTTGATGTAGTAGTAGATGTTGTCGAAGTTGATGCCGGTGGTGTCGCCCCCCCAGGTCGGGCGGGGCCGCCGCTCGAAGCGCTGGTGCGACTTGAGCCGGAAGTCGAGCATCCACTGGGGCTCGCCCTTGAGCCACGACATCTCGGAGATGATGTCGGTGTTGAGCCCCTTCTTGGGCTTGAAGACGTAGTCCTCCTCGTCGCTCCAGCCGAGCTGGTAGCGGCTGAGGTCGACGCCGATGTCTGCTGTAGTCATGGGCTGACCTCCCGGTGGAACCTGTGCGCCCCACCCTAACCTCTCGGCGGGACAATCCGATAGCCCGAACCGCCCCCGAGCGCCTCTGTGTGTAGGAACGCCGCTCTGGGCGGCAATATTGCACAGAGAACGCAGGGGCGTCAGTCGATCCGGCGGAGCTCTGAGCGGTAGTGGTGGCCGCGCGCGGTGTAGGCCTCGGCGTTGCGCAGGTTCTGGCCGGGCTCGAGTGCGTTCTCACGGATGCGAGCCGGAGTCCCGAGGGCCATGGCCTGGGGCGGCACCACCGTTCCGCCGGTGACGGTGGCGTTGGCTCCGACCAGGGCGTGGGGGCCGATCCGGGCGGCGTGCATCACCACCGAACCCACGCCGATCAGCGAGCCGTCCAGCACGGTACATCCCTCCAGATGGGCCTGGTGGCCGACGGTGCAGTCGTCTCCGACGATGGTGGGATGTTCGGGAGTGCAGTGGATCACGGCCGCGTCCTGCACGTTGCTGCGAGCGCCGATTCGGATGACGCCGTCGTCGCCGCGCAGCACGGCGTAAGGCCACACGGAGGCCTCCGGGCCCAGCTCGACATCGCCGATCACCACCGCCAGCGGATGCACGTAGGCGGTGGGATCGATCCGCGGCTCTTGGTCGCCCAGCGCGTAGACGGCCATCTACAACCTCACCGCGGTCGTGAGCCTCGCCGCCCGCATCTACAGCTCCTCCACCCGGGCGTAGCCGCCCTGAAAGAACACGAGAGGCCCATCGGCCGAGCCCTCTGAGCCGCCCGCTGCGGTGCCGAGGGCCACGACCCGGCCCACCACGATGTCGTGGTCACCGGCGGTGTGGATGGCGTGGAGCTGGCAGTCAATCCACGCCAGGCACCCCTCGATCACCGGGGCGCCGGTGGCCTCGACTTTGGTGCTCAGGCCCTCGAACCGATCCTCGGCCTGGCTGGCGAAGGTGGCAGACACGTCGGCCTGGTGATCGGCGAGCACGTTCACGCAGAAGCTGCCGACGTCGCGCATCCGGGTCCACGAGTCGGAGTCGTGGCCGGGGCAGAACGACACGAGAGGAGGATCCAGCGAGACACTGGTGAAGGATCCGATGGTCATTCCCTCGGGACCGTGGGGGCAGGCCGCGGTCACCACCGTCACGCCGGTCGGGTAGTGGCCCAGCACCCGGCGGAACTCGCGGCCGTCGATGCCGCCGCCGTTGTCGCTGCCGGTGGCCATCGCATCGGGAGGCTAACAACGTGCTCGGACGGGCGCGCCGCGCCAGGCGCGACCGCGCCAGAGCCGAGAGCCGTCTTGGCCTCCGCCTGCCCGCTATCGCCTCAAACAGTGGCACAATCGCTTGATGAGCCTCGATCTGTCGTCGGCGCCGGTCCTTCCCGACGGGCTGGTGGCGGTGGTCAAGCGCGACTGCCCCACCTGCGAGCTGGTGGCGCCCGTGCTGAGCGACCTGCACTACCGGGCCGGGTTGACCGTGATCACCCAGGACGATCCGAACTTCCCCGCCGACGCCGACTGGGTGCGCCACGACGCGGACCTGGCCCTGTCGTGGCACCACGGCATCGATACCGTCCCCACGCTGATGCGCGTGTCCGGGGGCGCGGGCGAGCAGCGGACTGAGGGATGGTCCCGAGGCGAGTGGGAGCGGATTGCCGGCGTGGACGGGCTGGGCGCGGGACTTCCGGACTGGCGGCCCGGCTGCGGATCCCTCAGCGTCGATCCCGCCCACGCGGATGATCTGGCGGTGCGCTTCTCAGGCTCGCGCCTGCGCAGCCGCCGGGTAGAGCTGGCCGCGCTGGAGGACGAATGGGAGGCGATGTGGGACCGGGGCTGGTCCGACGGCCTGCCGGTGGTGCCGCCGACCGGGGCGAGGGTGCTGCGGATGCTGGAGGGCACGACCCGCGACCCGGCCGATGTGGTGGCGGTCGTGCCGCCCAGCCTGGTCGAGTGCACCGTCGAGAAGGTGGCCGTCAATGCTCTCATGGCCGGCTGCGCACCCGAGCACCTCCCGGTGGTGGTGGCCGCGCTGGAGGCGGTCTGCACCGACGAGTTCAACATGCACGGTGTGCTGGCCACCACCATGAGCGTCGGGCCGGTCCTGGTGGTGAACGGACCAGTAGTCGAGCGCATCGGCATGAACAGCGGGCTCAACTCGCTGGGCCAAGGCAACCGGGCCAACTCGACCATCGGGCGGGCCCTGCAGCTGGTGGTGCGCAACGTCGGGGGCGGGCATCCCGGCGGAGTGGACCGGGCCACGTTCGGCTCTCCCGCCAAAGTGGGCTTCTGCTTCGCCGAGGATGAGGCAGGCTCGGCGTGGACCTCGCTCGCCGAGAGCAGGGGCTTGCGAGCGGACGAGTCAACCGTCACCGTGTTCGCCGGAGAGTCGCCCAGGATCTTCGCCGACGAGAAGTCGCGCAGCCCCGAGTCGCTGACCAGGCACTTGGCCCAGGCCTTGCAGGCGACGGTGTCGCCGCGGATGATGCTCGGGATGGACGCCATGCTGGTGCTGTCGCCCGAGCACATGGCCCGCTATGCCGACGCGGGCTGGAGCCGGGACCGCTTCATGGAGGAATTGTCGGCCGAGTTGCTGCTCGATGGGGACGACCTGCTGGCCGGCGCGGGCGGGATCGCCGCGGGGCTGCCCCCGGCCGCGGCCGGGCAGAAGGTCCCCAAGTTCCGTCCCGGCGGGCTGCTGGTCGTCCATGCCGGAGGCAAGGCCGGGCTGTTCTCGGCCATCATCGGCGGCTGGGCCAACGGGCCGAGGGGCAGCGACCCGGTGACCCGCGAGATCACGCCATGACTCCCGCCGACAACCCCGCGCTGGCGTGCCCTATGGCCCTCACCGACGACTACTCTCACGGCCCGAAGGAGGCTGCGCCATGACTACGATCCTCGACCCGACCGGCGAGCGGACCCCGGCGATACGGGAGCGGGCAGTGCGGCCCGAGTCGCTCGCCGGGCTCACGGTCGGCCTGCTCGACATCTCCAAGCCCCGGGGCAACGTGTTCCTCGACCGCGTCTCGGAGCGGCTCACCGGGCTCGGCGCGACCGTCAACCGCTACATCAAGCCCACGTTCACCAAGCCAGCGCCGGTGGACCTCCGCCACGAGATCGCTACCGAGTGCGACGCGGTGATCGAGGCGCTCGCCGATTGAGGCTCCTGCGTGTCGTGCAGTGTGCACGACGTCAGCGACCTGGAGCGGCGGGGCCTGCCCGGCGTGTTCGTCTCGACGGTCCACTTCGCATCGGCGGTGGAAGCCCAATCCGAATCGCTCGGTTTCGACGCGGCCGCAGTGCTCACCCGCCATCCCATCCAGGACCGCACCGACGACGAGATGACCGCCATCGCCGACGCCGCCTTCGAAGATCTGGTCAAAGCCCTGGTCGGCCCCTCCTAGGCGGACCTCAATCCTTATTGATGTAGTTCGCCCTAAATATTGTGGCCAACTGCATCAGTTTCGCTTGTCTCTGATCGCCTGTCATACCGCCTGCCTAGGTTCAACGCTGGGTCGCTGTTCCCCGTAGCGAGCCGGGCGGAGTCTGTCGGTGCGAGAGGAGTACGAGTATGGCCCAGCGCCGTGATCGCTTTGCGTAGGCTGCCCTTGGGACGCCACGAGGGAGGACAGGTGACGAGCGAAGGAGCGGATCGTCGCAGCACTTGGTCCGTGTTCCGGGGCGATGCTCTCGACGCCTACGCCGAGTGGCCCAGACCGTCGGCGATCATCTCCGACGGTGCTTACGGCGTGGGCGGCTTTCCCGACGACCCCCGTACTGCGGACGGGCTCGCCGACTGGTACGAGCCCCATGTCGAGGCTTGGTCCAAGAACGCCCGGGCGTCATCCACCCTGTGGTTCTGGAACACCGAACTCGGCTGGGCGACTGTGCATCCGGTGCTGGTTCGCCACGGCTGGGAGTATGTCCAGACCATCGTCTGGGACAAGGGCATCGCGCACATCGCCGGGAATGTGAATGGCGACACGATCAGGCGGTTCCCGGTGGTGACGGAGGTCTGCGTCTTCTATCGGCGTCGGCTGGAGTTCCCCACTCCCGACGGGATCATGCCCGCCAAGAGGTGGCTCCGCTACGAGTGGCAGCGCGCTGGCCTGCGTCTGCAGGCGGCCAACGAAGCCTGCGGAGTGGCCAACGCGGCGACGCGAAAGTACCTCACGCAGGACTGGCTCTGGTATTTTCCGCCACCAGAGATGATGGAACGGCTGGTTTCCTACGCCAACGAGCACGGCAGGCCCGACGGCGCGCCGTACTACTCGCTCGACGGTGAGGCGGCCGTCACCGCCGAGGAGTGGGCCACTCTGCGAGATGTGTGGAGCCATACCCACGGGATCACCAACGTCTGGTCAGCGCCACCTCTCAATGGTGACGAGCGCTACAAGGGCAACAGAGTCCGCTCTGCCCCGCGTGTCCACCGACCGGGCCGAAACGCCGCTGTCCACCTCAACCAGAAGCCGCTGGACTTCATGCGCCGGATCGTCACGGCCGCTACACGCCCCGGCGATGTGGTATGGGAGCCCTTTGGAGGCCTCTGCAGCGCAGTCGTCGCCGCCACCGAGCTAGGGCGCGACGGATACGCGGCAGAGTTGGTGGAGCACTTCGCCGACTTGGCGACCGACCGACTCCGGTCAGCCTCCGAGACCCGCGAGATGAATCTGGCGTGACTCCAGCTCCCTCAGAGCCAACCGCTCCAACGCCAGCTCCAGACGACCCCAAGACTCTCTTGATGCACCGCGTCAAGGAGGCGCTGATGGCCCTGCCGGGCTACTTCAACTCGACGACGAACATCGAGGGGATCGACGCTAGCGACCTGTTCGCTCTCAACACCATGCTCGGGACCACGATCGAGGTTCAAGTCGTCCGCACTCTGAACCAGATACGGGATGTGTGGGATCCAGACGACGACTGGCCCCTCTACAGGTTCGATCGCCAAGCCCAGACCTTCCCCGATGTCTTACTCCGGAGGCAGCTCGACTCCGGTGACTTCGATGTTGCTCTGGGCATCGAACTCAAGGGCTGGTAGGTGCTGTCCAAGGAAGCGGAGCCAAGCTTCCGGTACACCGTCACGCCGGCGGCCTGTACCGAGTGGGATCTGCTGGCGGTAGTCCCGTGGCACCTGTCGAACGTGCTGTCCGGCGTGCCACGCGTCGACTCTCCGGGGCTCTGGTCGGCCAAACACGCCGCCGAGTACCGTAACCATTGGTGGCAGCACATTCGTGCCACGAAGCAAAGTCGGATGATCGAGTCGCCGCCGGTGGAAGCTCCGTACCGGCAGCGCAGCAACACGTCGGACAGGCCCGCCTACGACGGGGGCGGCAACTTCGGCCGGGTCGCCCGGATCGGCATCATGAACGACTGGACCAAGGACATCCTCAGCAGGCCCCTCGCCGGGATTCCGGCACGCAATTGGATTGAATTCCTCAGGAACCAAGCCTCCTAGCCGCGCCTTTCCGCCCACCGGTCCCGACCTGACAGTCTGACACCGATGAAGTCTGACGTGCGGGTGCTAGTAGTCGCGCTAGAGCGCCGCTCCCCCAGCCGTCCCGGTTGGTGCTCAGATCCAGGCGACCAGAGCCACGGCGGTGGTGCTGGCGTAGAGGACCCTGCGGTCGCGGGCCGCGCTCAGGAACATCCCGTTGGCCACCCGCGACCCGGTGGACACCCGATCAACGAGGGCGCCCGTGGCTACATCCACCACCACCAGGTCGTCCGATGGTGGACCGCCGCCCTCGCCCGGCCTGAAGTCGCTGATCACGAGCGGCTCACCCAGCACCTCCAGGGACCCGGGCTCCAAGCGGGTGAGCGTGGTGCCCCCCTGGCCTTCGAGTCGCAGGTCCTTGGTGACGATCATGCCGTCGCTCAGGGCCAGCATCCCGTTGTGCGAGCGGTTGACGGGCAGCCTCCGCTCGGCCAGCCCTGGTGTCAGCCGGATCAGTCAGGCCCGCCTACGAACGGAACCCTCCGAGTGCTCCAGGTTCTCAGCAATGCTCGGGTCGGGGGCCTCGGGCTCTGGCGGCTGTAACTGCTCGGGACTCCCTTTCGGCTGCTGGTTCCCATCCTTAGCCATTGACCATGTCCCCTATTGCGACGATCACGCCCACCATCTCGAGGAGCAGGCTCGCCAACTCCAAGGTGAACGTCCTGAGCTTCGCTCGCAGCATACCCAGAGGCGAACCCAGCCGCGACGATGGCCACTGAGAGGACCGACCCCGCCCGTTCCCGTACTTCGCGCAGAACCGCTGCCTGGGACTCGACGGCCCTGATGCCGGTCTCGTAGGCGAGCAGGTATCCGGCGGGTTCACCTGTAGCGGTCATTGTGCACAGCGCAACGGTCCATCGGAAGCATCACCCCCGGCAACAGAGCGAGGGCCCAGATGGGCCCTCGCTAGGCTCCGAACGAAGGAGCCAGAAGAATGATGGATTATAGATGAAACATACTGAGGAATGCAACCCTCTAACCGTTGTCAGTCCACTCGACTCACGGTGCGAAGAGCTCCGGGACGATCGGGCAGTCGGACGCTCGCGCGGCTTCGGCGGGGGTGCGCAGGCCGGACGGGGTGACCACCCTGGTGACGAAACGGTCGAGGTCCAGGACGGCCAGGCCGCGCATGGCCGGATCATCGGGGCGGTGACGAGCGCTCAACAAATCCCACATGCGCTCGGGCAGTATCCGTCCCGCGCCGGCGATCAGCCACACGGGCGTGCCCCAGCCGCGGGCCGCCTCGGCCACCGACACCGTCTCGGCCACAACGAGGGCCTGCGACGGTCCCACGCAGTCGCTGGTCATCAACACCAGGTCGGCTGTGCCCGCGGCCTCGGGGTCGTCCGGCTCGAGGGATCGCAGGTCCCCTCGATCGTGCAGTGCGGTGGCGAACGCCCCGAACTCCCCCACGGCGAGAACGCTCGACCCTGAGGACAGGGAGTCCAAACCGTCCTCCAGCGCCCGGCCGGTGGCATCGGCGTCGAGGTCCTCCATGACCCTGATCGCCTCGGAGCGGGGATCCATCGCGGTGAGCATCCGAGCGGCCAGCCACACCAGCGGTGCACAGTCGCTGCGGCGGTCCAGCAGGCGCCGGCACGACGTGAGCAGACCCTTCGGGTCGTCGGCGAACGACGCCAGCGCCGCCGCCGACTCCCGGACCAGCGGCACCACCGGCACTACACCGGCCCGAGCCACAAACCGCAGACGCTCGATCGGATGCACGCCTTGATGCTACGCACAACCCCGAGACGCCAGCCGGGGCACCAGGTTCGCAGCGAGACGCCAGCCGGGGCACCAGGTTCGCAGCGAGACGCCAGCCGGGGCACCAGGTTCGCAGCGAGACGCCAGCCGGGGCACCAGGTTCGCAGCGAGCCGCCAGCCGGGGCACCAGGTTCGCAGCGAGCCGCCAGCCGGGGGGTGGCGCCGGGGCAAGGAATGGCGCCGCTCGCGGCGCCAGGACAGGACCCGCCGGCCGGGACAGCGCGAGCGCTAGCGTTGGGATCGTGACGACCGTCTCGCTCGATGTTGAACTGGCACCCCTGGGAGCCGAGGCCAGGCCCCTGGAAGACTGGCTCACAACCTTCCCGCTCCTGCCGGTCCTCCTCGATCCCTACACCAACGAGAGTGCCTGGATTCTGCACACGGCCAGGCGGATACTGGTCACCTACGCCGAAGCCGGGTGCCGTGGCTGCTGGGTGGTTACCTGCGGCCCGGACGACGCCCGGCGCTTCCTCGGCCCGTACGGGCGTGAGATCCTGACCTTCACCGATCCCGAGCGGCGCGTGCCAGCGGCCCTCGGGCTGGACAGCCTGCCCGCGTTCGCCTTCGTGCTGCAGAACGGATCGGTGACCGCAGCCGCCCAGGGCTGGGACCCCACAGAATGGAGAGCCGTCGCGGATACCGTCTCCGAGTACACAGAGTGGATGCGCCCGGTGATCGGCGACGGGCAGGATCCGGTCGCCTTCCCGGGCACGCCGGCGGGGCCCTGACGCCACCGGAGCCGAGAGCTGTAGGAGACATGGCAGACTCCGCCGACCTAAGAGACTTTGCCTACTCGGACATGCTGCCGCTCGGCGCAGACACCACCGAGTACCGGCTGTTGTCCACCGAAGGGGTGTCCACCGTCGAGGCCGCGGGCCGGACGTTCCTGAGGGTCGAGCCCGAGGCTCTGGCCCTGCTCACGTCGGTCGCCATGCACGACATCAACCACTACCTGCGGTCCGACCACCTCCAGCAGCTCCGCAACATCCTCGAGGATCCCGAGGCCTCCGACAACGACCGCTTCGTGGCCACCGAGCTTCTCCAGAACGCCAACATCGCCGCGGGCGGGGTTCTCCCCATGTGCCAGGACACCGGCACCGCGGTGATCATGGGCCGCAAGGGCGAGCAGGTGCTCACCTTCGGCGACGACGCCGAGGCCATCTCGCGGGGCGTGCACGACACCTACCTCACGTCCAACCTGCGCTACTCGCAGCTCGCCCCGCTCGACATGTTCACCGAGGTCAACACCGGCAACAACCTGCCGGCCCAGATCGAGATCCACTCCAAGCCGGGCGACGTCTACGAGCTGTTCTACATGGCCAAGGGCGGGGGCTCGGCCAACAAGTCGTTCCTGTACCAGAAGACCAGGGCCCTGCTCAACGAGCAGTCGCTGCTCGACTTCTGCGACGAGACGCTGCGGCTGCTCGGCACCGCGGCCTGCCCGCCCTACCACCTGGCGATGGTGGTGGGGGGCACCTCGGCGGAACACAACCTGAAGGTGGCCAAGCTCGCCTCGGCCAAGTACCTCGACTCGCTCCCCACCGCGGGCGACGCCGCCACCGGCCACGGGTTCCGGGACCTCGAATGGGAGCAGCGGATCCTGGAGTTGACCCAGACCTTCGGCATCGGAGCACAGTTCGGCGGCAAGTACTTCTGCCACGATGTGCGGGTGGTGCGCCTGCCCCGCCACGGGGCGTCCAACCCGATCGGGATCGCGGTGAGCTGCTCGGCGGACCGCCAGGCCCGAGCCAAGATCACAGCCGAGGGGCTGCTGTTGGAGCGCCTGGAGACCGACCCGGCCCGTTTCCTGCCCGAGGCAACCGAAGACGAGCTCTCCAGCGACGTGGTGGCGGTGGACCTCGATCAGCCCATGGGTGAGATCTTGGCCCGGCTCACCCGCTACCCGGTCAAGACCCGCCTGGCCCTGACCGGCACTCTGGTGGTGGGCCGCGACATCGCCCACGCCAGGATCAAGGATCGCCTCGACGCCGGCGAGCCGATGCCCGAGTACCTGCGGGACCATCCGGTGTACTACGCCGGCCCGGCCAAGACCCCCCAGGGGTACGCCTCGGGATCCTTCGGACCCACCACCGCAGGCCGCATGGACTCCTACGTCGACCAGTTCCAGGCGGCCGGCGGGTCGATGGTGATGCTGGCCAAGGGCAACCGCTCGTCGGAGGTGACCGAGGCCTGCGCCCGCCACGGAGGCTTCTATCTGGGCTCCATCGGCGGCCCCGCCGCCCGCCTGGCAAGGGACTCGATCCGCAAGGTGGAGGTGCTCGACTACCCCGAGCTGGGCATGGAGGCGGTGTGGCGCATCGAGGTCGAGGACTTCCCCGCCTTCATCGTGATCGACGACAAGGGGAACGACTTCTTCGCCGAGGTGTCCACCCCGGTGAGGCTGCGCAGCCGCTAGACCGCCGGGGGCGGGCCGCCCGCCCCGCGAACTGGCAGCGCACAAGGCCCAAAACGGACCTCACCGCTGCCAATTCCCGGTTAGGAGCGGGCCGATTCCTCCGCCGACGCCGCCACCGGCGCGGCCTCGTCGGCCGCGGTCCGCCAGTCGAGAACGGGACAGTCGCCCCACAGCCTTTCGAGCTGGTACAGGGCGCGTCGCTCGGCGTCGAAGACGTGAACCACGAACGGTCCGTAGTCGAGCAGCACCCACTGGCGGTCGTCGGCACCCTCGATGCGCAGCGGCGACGGACCGCCCGCCTCCTTCAACAGCTCCTCCACGCCCTCGGTGATGGCGCGCACCTGGCGGGCATTGTTGCCGTGGGTGATAACGAACAGATCGGTGACGACGAGCACGTCGCCGACATCGATCACGACGGTGTCGACGCCATTGCGCTCATCGGCGGCTGCGGCCGCGGCCATGGCCCAGCGCCGCTCATCGGCGCCGTCGACGTCGCGAGGCGGACCCGGGGCGCGGGACGGACCCGGGGCGCGGGACGAACCCGGGGCGCGGGCCGGACCCGGGGCGCGGGGCGAACCGGTCGCGTGGGGCGGACCCGGGGCGCGGGGCGGATCGGCGGATCGGGCCGCGCCGTCAGGCCCGGCAAGACCAGCCGCGTGGGCCCCCGTCACCGACCGGCCTGGTCGAGTCCGACCGTCACCGTGATGTCGACCACGTCAGCCGCGGCCTCTCCCAACTCGATGAGGGCCATGTCGACGCCGAGTTGGATGGCGATGCAGTTGGTTCTGAAGTCGTTCACGAGTTCTTCGCGATGGTAGTAGAAAAGGGTGGCCTCAGCGCCGAACTCGTCGGCATTGCCGATTTCGGTCACAACCCCTCCGGCCGCGATGATGTCGTCGACGAGAGAGTCCCGGACCGCAGGGTCGCCAGCGCCATCGAGCAGTTTGACCCGGGGTCGCAGGAAGGACTCGGGCTGCCGAGGCCGGGGCACCAACTCCAGGGTCTCGTCCCGGAGCCATGACTCATCGCCGCACGACCGCCCCTCGTCGCCAGGCAGGTCGGCGAGCTCGTAGCGAGGAGGCGAGGCGGGATCAAACACCAGGGACTGCAGAGGAGGTACCTCCACCACTGCGGTTCCTGCTCCCAGAACCTGCAGGAATGACGACAACGGCGACGAGGGCGGCGGGACGGCGGCAGCCGGGGCGGCGGCGCGGCTGATGACCCCGAGCCACGACTCCCACATGGCCCGCTGGCGCTGCACCCGGTTGACGTCGGCCTCGTTAGCGTTCCGTAGGGCGTACACCGCGGCGGCGTCGGCCGCGGAGAGTTCGTAGCGCCCGGACTCGTACACCACCCGCGGCGCGCCATCGGGACCTACCTCCAAGAGGTCGTCCGCCAGCAGGTAAGGCAGAGGCGCGGCCGTACTCATGCCGTGGGCCAGGGACTCCGTGGTCGTTTCGACCACGTCGTCGAACCCGATCCCGAACAGGACCTCGGCGACAGGCTCGACTGCGTCGGGGCCCCCGCGGGCGTACACATCCGAGATGAGCTCGCCCTCCCTCCCCCCGATACCGGGCGCGACCAACAGATCGGCCGGCAGCAGCACGACGCCGCCGCCCGCGTCGATGCCGGTGCGGGCGATGAATGCGACACCGGTCAGCTCGCCGTTGTGGGTATGGAGCGAGAGCAGCGTAGGCGTCACCCCCACGAACTCAAGGTATCCGGGCTCGTCGGGCGACAGAACGATGCGTTCCTCGACGCTGTCCACCGTGGTGTTGAGAACGGCGCGACCGCCCGCGAGGGCCAGCAGAAGTACCGCGATCCCTGAAGCCACGACGACGCCCGGATAGACGAACCGCCAGAAGTAGTGAGCGCGGGGCGCGGGCCGGCGACGCCCGAACAGCGTCATCGACCGGACCCGTACAGGCCCTTGGACCTCACAAGGTCGGCCACCGCCCGGGGGGCGAGCGCCTCGACCGGGCGGCCGTCAGCGAAGCGGGCCCGGACGTCGCACGACGAGATGTCCAGCGCGGGGACCTCCACCACCACCGCAGGCCAGCCCTCGGGGGGGCGCCCGCCGGACCGTCCCGCCCTCTCCACCACGACCGTGGTGGACAGCTCCCGGAGCTCGGCGGGGCGCTTCCAGGTGTCGAGCCCCTGGGCGGTGTCCGAACCCACGATGAGCATCAGCTCGGCGCCGGGATGCTGCCAGCGCAGCTCCTGCAGGGTGTCGGCCATGTAGCTCTCGCCGCCGCGGTCGACCTCGAGGGCGCTCGCCTGCAGCCCTTCGAGACCGCTGACGGCGGCCCGCACCATCTCCAATCGCAGGGGGGCCGGCGTCACCGGATGCAGCACAGATTTCTGCCACGGATCATTGGCCACGACCAACAGCACCACCGCGAGCCTCAGACGGTGGCGCACCTCCAGTGCCGCCGCGAGGTGCCCGAAATGCGGCGGATCGAAGGTCCCTCCCAGCACGCCGATGCGGGAGGTGTTCCGTCGCTGCACCCTGAAAGTCTATGATCAGGTCAGGCGTTGCGCCGAGGACGCTGCGAAGGTGCGCGGCAAGGACGTGTGACGTATTTCACAGCCTGCGCCACCGCAGGCCTTGACTTGCTGGGAACAAATGCGTAGTCTATATTGGTTCGTCTGGGCTGGAGTAGCGCACTTGGAGGGTGTGCGCCCGGCACCAAGTCTTCCCCCACATAGAAAGCGATAAGGTCGCCCTGCCACCGCGAGCGGGCCCGGTCAGGTGAGTGAGACATGAGTGACTCAGTAGGACAGTACCTCAACGAGATCGGTGCAGTGGCCCTGCTCAACGCCCAAGAGGAGCGCGAGCTGTCACAGGCCATCGAGCGCGGTGTCGAGGCCCGCCTCCGCAAGGAGCAGGGCGAGAAGGGCCGTGAAATTGACAAGGCGATCCGCGAGGCCACCGCGGCCAAGGACCGCTTCATCCGGGCCAACCTGCGCCTGGTCGTGAGCGTGGCTCGGCGCTATCCCCTTCCCCCGGGCATGGAGTTGCTCGACCTGATCCAGGAGGGGAACCTGGGCCTCGAGCACGCGGTCGACAAGTTCGACTGGCGCAAGGGCTTCAAGTTCTCGACCTACGCGACTTTCTGGATCCGCCAGTCCATCGGGCGGGCCCTCGACCAGAAGGCGAGCCTGGTGCGACTGCCCGGCGACAGGTCGGCCAGTCTGCGGGCCGCGCTGCGGCAGGTGTCCGGCGACGGCGACGAGTTGGATGACGACCATGCCCGGCTGCACCGGCTCACCACGCCGACCTCGCTCGACCGCACCATCGGCGACGACGACAGCAACGAGTTGATCGACCTTCTCCCCGACTCCAACCCCGGGCCCGAGCTCGAGGTGATGGCCAAGGCCGAGGAGGAGATGGTGACCGGACTGCTCGACATCCTCGAGCCCCGGGCCAAGTACGCCGTCGAGCAGCGCTTCGGACTCTCCGACGGCATCAAGCGCTCCTACCGCGAGGTGGGCGAGGAGCTGGGCGTCACCGCCGAGGCGGCTCGGCGTCTGGTGAAGCGCGCCATCAATGCCGTGCGCGAGCACGCCGAGGAGCTGAGTCTGGCCGAGTCGGTCGACGCGGCCTAAATTTCCATGTCCGCCGGAGACCTGACCCTGTTCGCCGGCGGAAGCGGTTGGTCGCCTTCGTCCTGGAGGGCCAAGCCTGCGCGGCATCAGCCGGCTTGGCCCGACCAGGCCGAACTCGAGCAGGCAACCAAGTCCCTGCGCGATCTGCCTCCGCTGGTGTTCGCGGGCGAGGCCCGCTCGCTCACCGGCCTGCTGGGCCGGGTCGCCAACGGCGAGGCGTTCCTGCTGCAGGCGGGCGACTGCGCGGAGTCCTTCGACTCCTCCGCGAACTCGATCCGCGACAAGCTGCGGGTGATCCTGCAGATGGCCATCGTGCTGACCTACTCGGGAGGCGTGCCCCTGGTGAAGGTGGGCCGTATCGCGGGGCAGTTCGCCAAGCCCCGCTCCAAGCCCACCGAGACCATCGGAGACGTGGAGCTCACGTCGTTCCTGGGCCACATGGTGAACGACATCGGCTTCAGCGAGGCGGAGCGGCTGCCCGACCCCGGGCGGCTGCTGACCGCGTACCACCGGGCCGCATCCACGCTGAACCTGCTGCGGGCCTTCACCCGGGGCGGCTATGCCGACCTGTCGCAGGTGTCGAGCTGGAATAGGGAGTTCGTTGCCACCTCTCCGGCGGGCCAGCGCTACTCGCGGATGGCCGACGAGATCGACCGGGCCCTCCGTTTCATGACCTCGTGCGGCGTGACCACCGCCAACACCCCGCAACTCCACGAAGTGGAGCTCTACACCAGCCACGAGGCGCTAGTGCTGGACTACGAGGAGGCGATGACCCGCGAGGACTCGATCACCGGGGACACCTACGACTGCTCCGCCCACATGCTGTGGGTAGGCGAGCGCACCCGGCAGATGGACGGCGCCCACGTTGAGTTCCTGAGGGGCGTGCACAACCCGCTCGGCTGCAAGATCGGGCCCACCGCCACCGCGGACGAGGTGGTCGCCTTGTGCGAGTTGCTCAACCCGCAGCGGGTGCCGGGCCGGCTCACCTTCATCACCAGGATGGGCGCCGACGACGTGGAGACACTGCTGCCCCCGCTGCTGCGGGCGGTGCGGGACTCTCAGCACCCCGTGGCGTGGGCGTGCGACCCGATGCACGGCAACACCTACACCTCGGAGTCGGGGCGCAAGACCCGGCATTTCGATGACGTGCTGGCCGAGATCAGCGGATTCTTCGCCGCCCACACCTCCTGCGGGACCTGGCCCGGCGGCGTTCATGTGGAGCTCACCGGAGACCCCGTCACCGAGTGCGTGGGCGGTGCCGACGACATCAGCCACGAGGATCTGGAACAGGCCTTCGAGACGCTGTGCGATCCCCGCCTCAACGGCCGCCAGTCGGTGGATCTCGCCTTCCGAGTGGCCGAGATGCTCTCCGACCGCAGCTGAGGATCATCAGCGGACAGACCTGTCTCTGGACGGCCTCTCCACGGAGCCGATGGCAGCCCCCGCGCCCCGCCCCGGAGGGTGCGCCTGACCACCGGCCCTGCCGCGGGCCGCCGCTCCAGCGCCGTCCCCTGTCCGTCATGTCGGCGGGGACCCGAAAGCCGGAGCCGAGCTGCCCGGCCTAAACGAAGCACGAACAGATCGTCCCCGTGCGGGTCTGTCCTACGTGGCAGGATACGACTTGAGACTGCCGCCGCAATGGAGGTATCCGTGGACAGCGCTTGGAAGTGGCCCGGCTCCAGATGGTGGCGCGTCGACCTTCACGCGCACTCACCGGCGTCCCACGATTTCCAGACTGGCGTGACTGCGGCTGCCGATGCAGCTCACCGGTGGATGGAGTCCGCACGCGACGCCGGCCTCCACGCGGTCGCCGTGACAGACCACAATTCGTCGCGATTCGTGCCCGAGCTACAGCGGGCCGCCTCCGAGGTGGCCAATGCCCCGGTGCTCTTCCCCGGCGTAGAGCTCACCACCGGTGACGGATCCCATCTCCTGCTCATCGTCGACCCGGGCGCCGGAGAGGAGAACATCGATGATCTGTTGTCCCGAATGGAGATTCCGGTGGAAGAGCGCGGCCAGACGAACGCGCGCACGTCTCAGAGCGTCGAGGCGATCCTGGAGCGCTGCGATGATCAGACGCTTGTAATCGCGGCGCACGTCAATCAACCAGCTGGGCTGCTGCAACATACGGGCCAGCAACGGATTGCAGAACTCCGGCATCCGAGACTTGCAGCAGCGGAGATTCACCCCGATACCGACTTCGACGAGTCGTGGCTCGACGGCAGCAAGGCCGAGATAGGGCGGGAGATCCCTCAGATATGGGCTTCGGACAGCCACTGCTTCGACGACCTCGGCACGCGCTTCACGTGGGTGAAGATGACAGAACCCACACTCGAAGGATTGCGACTGGCCCTCTCTGATGGCGACGATTCTCTCAAGCCTGCCCGGAGGGAGGACTCGGATAATCCCAATGCACATGCCGAGATGGCTATAGAGAAGATCACGGTATACGACACCAAGCACATAGGTCGCCGGTCGCCGACCGAAGTCCGCTTCAATCCATGGATGAATGCCATCATCGGGGGACGCGGCACAGGAAAGTCGACTCTGCTCGACCTGTTCCGAAAGTCGATGAGACGGGACGGGGAGCTTGATAAAGCGGGAATAGGTCAGGAAGGATCGCTGCGGGGTCTCTTCGACAGCCGCATGCGTGTGCCGACAACTCGGTCCGACAGTGGTTTGCTGACCGGGGAGTCCCGCGTGGAGGTGGTCTATCGGAAGGATGGTGACAGGTTTCTTCTCTCGTGGAGCCAGGATGGGAGCGCTCAGCCGATCGCTCGACTGAGCAATGGTGACTCAAGCGCGGAGAAGGGCAATATCTCGGAACGATTCCCCGTGCGGATTTACAGCCAGAAGCAGCTGTTCGCCCTGGCCCAGAATCCGGATGCGCTCCTCGCGGTTCTTGACGACGCCCAAGAAGTTGACGGTGCCGACACCAGCCGAGAATTGCAGCGGTTGGAGGGCCGCTATCTCGCTTTGCGTGCGGAGGCTCGACAGGCTCTAACGCACGCGCGCGAGCTGCCGGATCGAGAGGCGTCGCTGGTCGATGTCCAGCGGAAGCTGGATCTCCTCCAGCAGGGCGGCCATGCAGAGATTCTCCGGCTCTATCGAAATCGTCGCCGGACTGATGGCATGTGGAAGGCGGTGCAGGCAGCATCTGAGCAAGGACTGGACGCCGTCGGTGAAGCGGTCGGCGAGTTGGCAGTGTCTGACTTGAATCTGCCAACGGACGGCGACGATGCCACACAAGCGCTTCAACGTGCACACCAATCGCTGCATCAACTGATCGAGGGCTTCAGGAGCGAGTTGCTCGACAGCATCGAAGTGGTCCGCAGACGACTGGCTGAGGTGTTGCGAGGCGCGGACGCCAGCCATTGGGACGCCGCCGTTGATGCCAGCGAGGAAGCGTACCAGAACACGGTCTCCCAACTCGAAGAAGAGGGCATCGCAGACCCGGAGGAGTATGGAGAGCTAGTTGAGAGAGCGAGAAGGCTGGAAGCAGAGATAGAGAATCTCGGAACGGGTGCACGGAGAGCGCGCCGGCTTGAGCGGGAGGCCGACGCTGTGCTGGCCGAGTACCGGGAGGCACGGAGCCGGCTCAGCGTCAAACGGCAGGACTTCGCGGGTCGCGCTTCGGGCGTCACGCTCCGTGTCGAGGTAAGCAAGTTTGCCAAACACTCGGATCTAGCCGAGAGCCTCGAGCACATCCTCGGAATCGAAGCATTCGGTGAGGATCGGAAGTTGATCGCCGAGCGAATCAGACCGCAGGAAGACGGCGAGTGGGACTGGGGATCTCTGGATGGCGTCGTTGCCGAGATGCGGGCGTTTCAGTCGGGGGAGACCGACTCATGGGATACCAGAGATGCTCGGTTCGCGCCCCGGCTGAGGGGTCTCCCCGCGGAGCGGATCGATCGCTTGGCTCTCTACCTTCCCCAAGACATTCTTCAGGTTGACTTCCAGAGCGGAGATTTCGCTCCATGGCGACCAATAGCGCAGGGATCGCCGGGGCAGCAGACTGCGGCTCTCTTGGCGTTCGTGCTGGGTTTCGGGTCTGAACCCATCGTGTTGGACCAGCCCGAGGACGACTTGGACAGCACGCTGATATATGAACTGCTGGTTAGACGCTTCCGCGAAACCAAGCCAGCGAGGCAGCTGATCCTCGTGACTCACAACCCGAATATCGTGGTACACGGCGACGCGGAATACGTCCTCTCGCTGGAAGTCAAGCATTCGCTAACCGTTGTCAGTCGCGAGGGCGGGCTTCAGGAACAGGATGTGAGAGAAGAGATCTGTCGTGTGATGGAGGGCGGCAGGGAAGCGTTCGAGAGCCGCTACCACCGGATCATGCCGTTGAAGGGAGTCAAGTGACAACGCCGAGCGATGAGCTATCAAGGCGGATTCGACTCGGCGAAGACTCCACTCTGGAACTGAAGCGAATACTGCTGGCCGGAAAGCGGGTGACTGGGCCAGACCGGGGTCGTTTCGCAGACGAGATGGCGAGCATGGCCAACGGCTCGGGCGGGACCGTCGTGTTGGGGGTCGATGACGAGACCCACGACGTGCTAGGCATCCCGCTTGACTCTCTGGATGTCGTCGAAACTTGGGTGCGCGAGATTTGCAACGACTCGATTACTCCACCGCTGGACGCGACGATAAGGAAGTTGGAGATCCGGGGATCGTCCGGCGACCTCCTTGCTGTCATCCGTGTCGATGTCCCGCGAAGCCTGTTCGTCCACAAGAGCCCCGGCGGATACTTCAGAAGAATAGGCAGCTCCAAGCGGGAGATGTCACCGGAGTTCCTCGCGAGGATGTTTCAAGAGCGCAGTCAGAGCAGGCTGATCCGCTTCGACGAGTCCATCGTTCCGGGCACAGAGCCAACGGACCTCGATGAGCGGCTCATCGCACGGTTCTTGCCGCGGCCGCAGATACCAGCAGGCACCTATCTGCACAAGCTTCGGATCGCCGCCGAGGACGACGACGGCATCCTCCGTTTGACAGTCGCTGGTGTCCTCATGTGTGCTCGCGAACCCGCCAGGTGGTTGCCGCACGCGCAGATCCAAGCGGTCAGCTACGCCGGCGAGCGCAGCGATGTGAACTATCAGATCGACGCTCGGAACGTGAGCGGGCCGCTGGATTCCCAAGTAGTGGAAGCACTGCATTTCGTGAAACGCAATATGAGGATGAGTGCCAGGAAAGCCGTGGCCCGCGCCGAGCGTCCCCAGTTCAGTGAGAGAGCTGTATTCGAGGCCCTGGTCAATGCCGTCGCACACAGGGACTACTCCATGGCCGGCGCACGGGTCAGGCTCCACATGTTCCACGATCGTCTCGAGTTGTACGTGCCCGGCGACCTGGCGAACACACTGACGACCGACAGTATTCACCTGCGCCAGTACAGCCGCAATGAACTGATCGTCTCCCTGCTCGCCCGTTGCGAGCTGCCGGGATCAGCCGAGCTTGACCGGACTCGCATGATGGAACGACGAGGGGACGGGGTTCCGATCATTCTCAACGAGAGCCGTGAGTTGTCGGGACGCCTGCCGGAGTACAGCCTCGTCGATGACAGCGAACTTCGGTTGATCATCTGGGGGGCTGCTGCCAACGACTAGGCGGCGTGCGGCGACAGTGAGCGCGGTCACGGAAGAATGTCGTGGGTCCCGCAGCGGTGCCACCGGATGTGGACCATTCCGGGCCGCATAGGAGAACCAAGCGAGAATAGAGGTGATGCGCCATGCCAAATGCGAATGACTACCGGGGGCTGCACAACGAGGTGCTCGCCCGACCCGGTGCCGCCGAGCGTCTTGCGACCCTGCGCAGCGAGACCCTCGCCGAGATCGGTCTCCACGCTTTGCGTCGGACCCTTTACCGTTCTCAGGCCGACCTGGCTGCGGAACTCGGTATCAGCCAGTCCGCGGTCTCACAACTCGAGCGGGGTGATGATGTGAAGGTGTCCACTCTCCGCAGCTACGTGCAGGGGCTGGGGGCGCGTCTGCGGATTGTGGCCGTCTTCGACGACGGCGAGGACGAGACGGCCATACCGATACGCATCGGCCCGGAAGTGGCGTAGGCAAGCAGAGCGTCTCAGACATCCAAGGCAGCAGTTCTGTGTGCAGTTTTCCGCCAATGCGACGGGTTTCTCTACACAGAATGCCGGGCCGTCAGGCCAGGCGGTTTACGAAGGCCTCCAGCTGGCGCAGGTTGCGCGCCTCGAACACTCCGTCGCAGTGGGGGGCGTACTCCCCCACTATCGAGTCGCCGGTGTCCCAGTAGCTGCGAGGCTCGGGGTTGAGCCAGTACACGTGACGGGCCTTCGCCGGCTTCAGCGAAGCCGAACGGCTGCCCGACCCGCGCCGCTTGCTGACCGCGTACCACCGGGCCGCGTCCACCCTCAACCTGCTGAGAGCGTTCACCCGGGGCGGCTACGCCGACCTGTCACGGGTGGCCAGCTGGAACCGGGAGTTCGTGGCCACCTCGCCCGCGGGCCGGCGCTACGCCCGCATAGCCGAGGAGATCGACCGGGCTCTGGAGCCTCCATGGGTGGAGGAAGACGAAGACGGGCGCTACGCCCGCATAGCCGAGGAGATCGACCGGGCCCTGCGGTTCATGACGGCGTGCGGAGTGACCACCGCCAACACCCCGCAACTGCACGAGGTCGAGTTCTACACCAGCCACGAGGCTCTGGTCCTAGACTACGAAGCGGCGCTCACCCGCGAGAACTCGACCACCGGCGACTGGTACGACTGCTCGGCCCACATGCTGTGGATCGGCGAGCACACCCGCCAGCTCGACGGCGCCCACGTGGAGTTCCTTCGGGGGGTGTGCAACCCGCTGGGCTGCAAGATCGGTCCCACCGCCACCGCCGACGAGGTGGTCGCACTGTGCGAGCTGCTCAACCCGCAGCGCGTTCCCGGCCGGCTCACGTTCATCACCGGGATGGGCGCCGGAAACGTGGAGACGCTGTTGCCGCCGCTGCTGCGGGCCGAGTCGGCCAGACCCTCGCGGGCCACGGGCCAACTTGTCAAGTTCGTGCCTTGAGATGTCTGGAAGAAACTCATACAGATATTTTTTATAGAATTTTGTCATTTATGTCCGTTGGTGCTGCTAGCGTGTGGGCGACTGACACGACGCCTGAAAGAGCACACCAGGAGATGCCGTGGGAACGCTCGTCGAGAGATTCTGGGACGAACACGACCGAGTCTCGCGGCCCGCGACCGACAACGACCCGCACCGGCAGGTGTTCCGCGCCTTCGTGCCGCATCCCATCGCGGGATGGACGCCGACGTTCGGCGAGGCCACCTGGAGGCTCGTCGACGCCGCCGAGAGCGCAGTGCGGGCACTGGGGGCCGACCACCCTTCGGGTTCCGCGGCGCCGGCAGAGTGGCTGCTCCGGCGGGCCGAGAGCGCGGCGTCGAGCACAATCGAGGGAGTCCGCCCGTCAGCACGCCGGCTGGCCCGGGCCGAGGCTCGGCTGTCTCTGTGGCAGGAGCAGCCACGCCCCCAGGACCTCGAGGCTCTCCGCAACATCTCAGCCACCGAAGTCGCCCTCCGTATCGGCTCCACCCCCGGTCCCGTGACGATGCAGGACGTCTGCGCCATACACCGGGCGCTGATGGGTGACGAAGATCCCATCGCCGGCCAGATCCGTACCGCCCAGAACTGGATCGGCTCGGGGTTCAGGTCGCCCCCCCTGGACGCGCAGTATGTTCCCCCGCCACCGGACGCGGTGCAGGACCTGATGAACGACCTGGTGGAGTGCATCAACGCGCCGGTGTCGGGACCGCTGGTGCACGCCGCCATCGTGCACGCCCAGTTCGAGGCGATCCATCCCTTCGCCGACGGCAACGGGCGAACCGGACGGGCTCTGATCCACCTGATGCTGCGCCGCCGCGGGCTGACCGGCTCGGGCACGCTTCCCGTCAGCTCGTCGCTGGCCCGGCGCAGAGACGACTACATCCGAGCGCTCAACAGCGCCTGCACGGTGTGCGGCGCCGACGATCCGCTGCGGCCGGCCGCGGCCACAGAGTGGATCGGGCTTCTGTGCAGCGCCGCCGTCGAGGCCTCCTACTTCGCCCGTCGCATCATCGACCACGTGGAGTCGATCCTCCGGCTGTGGCTGCGCACGATGCGGTCCATGGGGGTGCGGCGCTCCAACGCCGCGGTGCGTCTCATCGAGTTGCTCCCGTCGCGCCCCGTGCTCAACGCCGACGGCGCGGCCGAGATGCTGGACGCCGATCCCCGGACCGCCCGCCGCAGCCTCGAATTGCTCACCACCGCGGGGATACTCGTCCAGCGCAGCGCCGGGAGACGAAACCGCGTATTCGAGGCGGCCGCCATCACGGATGCCTTCTCTGCGCTCGCGTCGATCAACATCGGCGACAGCGACATACACCTGCCGCCCCTGCCCGATCCCGACGATGGCTGAACCGAACCGTCAGGCGGGCCGCTGGGGGCGTCGCGTGGCGCGTCCTCGTGCGGCCTATGAGGCGTGGTTACCGAGGCGGGTGAGGACTCGGCTCAAGAATGCGGCCATTTGGGCTCTGGTGACGTGTCGTGGGCCGCAGTACAGCGGTGGGTCGGTGTTGCAACCGGTTGTGATGTCGGCGGCGCTGATGGCCTCGACAGCATTGTAGGCGTAGTGGTCGGTGTCGATGTCTTCGAAGGTGGGGGCGTCGTTGTCGGCATCGGGCAGTTTGAAGGCTCGTTGCAGGAACAGCGCCATCTGTGACCTGGTGACGGGATCATCGGGGCAGTAGTCGGTGCCGCGTGGGTTGCATCCGACGCTGATGCCGAGTCTGGCGATGCGTTCGATGTAGGGCGCGTACCAGGCTTCTAGGTCCACATCGTCGAAGCGTCCGGCGAGCTTGTCAACGGGGTCGAGGTCTAGGGCTCTGACCAGGAACACGGCCATTTGGGCCCTGGTGATGGGCTGGGTGGGCCGGTAGCTGCCGTCGGGGTAGCCGGTGGTGACTCCGAGTCTGGCGATGTGCTCGACGTAGGGCGCGTGCCAGTCGTCTGGGGCGACGTCGCTGAACGACACCGGCTCGGGCTCGGGTTCGGGCGCGCCTCCGCCGCCGCCTCCTCCTCCGCTGCGCCGACGGGGCGGCGCGACGACGGCTTTGGGGGTGGTGCGGTTCGAGGGTGCGGAGGCGGCTTTGAGCCCGTCGGATCTCTCAGCGGTGACCGTGAAGGTGTAGACGCGGTCGTTGACGAGCCCGGTGACGGTGCAGGTCGTGTCGGCCGCGGCGGCGGTGCAGGTGCGCTGTCCGGGCGATGAGGTCGCGGCGTAGCCGGTGATGGTGATCGTGCTGGCGCTGGTGTCGGGAGCGGTCCAGGTGACGGTGACCTCTCCGGCGCCGGGCGGGTCGGCGGGTTCGGCGCGCACTGCGGTGGGGGCGGTGACCCACACCTCGGCGGTGGGCTGCGACGGCTCGGAGGCGCCGCGGGCGTTGCGGGCGGTGACAGTGAGAGTGTGCGCCCCGTTGGCGAGGCCCTCGATGCGGCACCATCTCTGCGCGGCGGAGGCGGTGCAGGTGCGGCCCGAGGGCGCGGACGTGGCGGTGTAGCCGACGATGGCGGCGCCGCCGTCGCTGGCGGGCGCGGCCCATTGCACCAGCGCCCAGCCACCGCCGGGGGTGGCCTGCGTGATCGCGGGCACCCCCGGCGCGGCAGCCGTCACCGACGCGGGACGTGACGGCTGCGACGCGGTCGATGGTCCCGCGTTGTTGTTGGCGATCACAATGAAGGTGTAGGCGACTCCCGGGGCGAGGCCTGTGATGGTGCATGAGGTCTCGGTGGCCGCCGCGGTGCATCGGCCCGGGCCGGGCGAGGCGCTCACCTCGTAGCTTGTGACCGGGTCCGGTGCCTGCAGCCGGGCCGCGGCCCGGTCCTCGCGCCCGGCGTATACGAGGACGCCGCTGCCGGGGGGCGCGCCGGCGGATGCTGTGGGCACCGTCCATGCGATGGTGGCGGTGTCGTCCTCAACGGTTGCGGTGACGCCGCTGGGAGCGTCGGGCGCGCCGATCGGGGCCTGCGGGGACACGGACGCGGCGGGGCTGGAAGCCGGCGAGACAAGCCCGTAGGAGTTCTCCGCAACCACGGTGATCTCATAGGTGATGCCGTTGGTGAGCCCGGTGATGGTGCAGGCTGTCCCGCCGGCCGCGGTGCATGTGTGAGGGTCCTCGGTCTGACCGACCGCGGCTGCGGTGGCGGTGTAGCCGACGATGATGGCGTCGTCAGCGCCGGCGTCTGCTGGCGCGGCCCAAGACACGCGGGCGTCGCCGTTGCCGCCGGTCGCTCTCACGTTGTGGGGCGCGCCCGGCGCGTCGGCCGGCACGACGGCGTTCACCGGCGAAGACGCCGGCGACGTCCTGCGCGCGCCGTTCTCGGCTGTGACCGTCACCTCATAGGCGCGGCCCCTGGCCAAACCGGTGATGGTGCAGTCCGTCGCGCTGAACGCGGCACAGGCCTGCCCGCCCGGCTCTGCGGTGGCCTCATAGCTCACGATGCCGGGTCCTCCGGTGTCGGCGGGCTCGGTCCACGACACCTCGAGGGACCCGCCGCCGACGGACGTCGCAGTGACGCCGCCAGGCGCGTCGGGCGCGCCCGCGGGCGTCACCTCGAGCGACGGTGCCGACGCCGCAGACGCGCCGGCCTCGTTGCCGGCGGTCACCGTGAACATGTAGGAGGCACCGTTGGTCAGCCCGGTCACCGTGCACGCGGTGGCGGCGGCGTCATCGGTGGTGCAGCTGTGCCCGCCGGGATCAGAGACGGCCTCATAGCCGCTGATCGCCGCGCCTCCGTCGTAGCCCGGAGCCCGCCACTCAATTCGCGACTGGCCGTCCTCGTACTCCGTGGCGGTCACCGACACCGGCGCGTCCGGCACCGTGCGCGGCGTCACCGGTCCCGCGGGCGCCGACGGCGGCGACGGCCCGGCGGCGTTGCTCGCAGTCACGGTCACCGTGTACGCCGTGCCGTTGTCGAGCCCGGTGATCGTGCAGGTCGTAGCGGCCGGGTCCGACGCGGTGCAGGTGAGCCCGCCGGGATCGGCGACCGCCTCATAGCCGGTGATCTCCGAGCCCCCGTCAGAAACAGGCACCCGCCACGACACCACCACCGACTCGTGTTCCGGCTCGACGCTCACACGGCCCGGCGTGGCCGGCACAGCCTTGGGCACCACCGCCGCCGACGCCGCCGACGCCGCCGAGGACCCCGCCACGTTGCTCGCCGTCACCGTGAACGTGTAGGCGGTGCCGTTGGCCAGCCCGGTGACCGTGCAAGAAGCCACCGCCGCGTCGGCGCTGGTGCAGGACCGGCCCCCCGGAGACGCCGTCGCCCGATAGCCGGTCACATCAGAGCCCCCGTCGAAGCCAGGCGCCTGCCATGACACCAGCGCCAGCGCGTTGCCCGGAACCGCCGACACCGCCGTCGGAGCGTCCGGCACCGTGCGTGGCGTCACCTCCGCCGACGGCAGCGACGCCGCAGAAGACCCCGCAGAGTTCTGCGCCGTCACCGTGAACGTGTAGGCAGTGCCGTTGTCGAGCCCGATGACCATGCAAGAAGTCGCCCCCGACGTGGTGCACGTCGCCCCGCCCGGCGAGGCAGTCACCGTATAACCCGTGATCGCAGAACTCCCAGTGGACGAAGGCCACCGCCACGACACCACCACCGAACCGTCCCCAGCCCGAGCACTAACTCCGGTGGGCGCGCCAGGAACCGTCATCCCCGGCGACAGAGAAGTATCGACATCACCAAAAGACCGGTCCAAACTCCCGCCCGCACTCAAACGCACCACCGCAAAATCCGAATCAGTGTCATCGCCGTCGAAAGACTCCCCAGCCACAACGATCTTTCCGTCAGACTGCAACGCCACCTGCGCTTCGGGCTCGTCGCCGAAGCCGTAGTCAACGATTATCCCCGGGAAGGCGATACCGTTGGTGTCTAAGCCGGTGTCGAGACCGCCATCAGAGCTGTAGCGAACAACCGCGAGGCGCCCACCGGCCAAGAACTGGTGGCCATAGCCAGCTACGATGATCCTCCCGGTTGAGTCCAACACGACCGACGATGCATGGTCCCGACTGTCTTGGCCTTCGCCGCTGAAGTCGCCTGCTGCAATTAGATTCGTGGTGGTCTTGCCGTCGGTGTCGAAGCTGGTGTCCAAGCTGCCATTGGAGTTGTAGCGCACCACCGCGAAATCGCCGCCGTCACCGCTTCCGGCGACGACGATCTTGCCGTCGGACTGCAGCGCGACGGCCGACGCTTCATCGATGCTGCTGGTGCCGATGTCTGTGGTGGTCTTGCCGTCAGTGTCGAAGCTCGTGTCCAAGCTGCCATTGGAGTTGTAGCGCACCACCACGAAATCGCCGCCGTCACCGCTTCCGGCGACGAAGCTGCGTCCGGCGACGACGATCTTGCCGTCCGATTGCAGCGCGACGGCCGACGCTTCATCGATGCTGCTGGTGCCGATGTCTGTGGTGGTCTTGCCGTCAGTGTCGAAGCTCGTGTCCAAGTTGCCATTGGAGTTGTAGCGCACCACCGCGAAATCGCTGCCGCTGGTTCCGGCGCCGAAGCTGCGTCCGGCGACGACGATCTTGCCGTCCGATTGCAGCGCGACGGCCGACGCTTCATCGATGCTGCTGGTGCCGATGTCTGTGGTGGTCTTGCCGTCAGTGTCGAAGCTCGTGTCCAAGCTGCCATTGGAGTTGTAGCGCACCACCGCGAAATCGCCGTCACCGCTTCCGGCGACGACGATCTTGCCGTCCGATTGCAGCGCAACAGAGAACGTATGGCTCGAATAACGTGACAGCAAGCTCGTGTCATACCCTGATGGGCTGTCAAGTTGCGTGGTCGTGATGCCGTCGGTGTCGAAGCTCGTGTCAAGGCTGCCATCGGAATCGTAGCGTGCAACCACGATGCCCAGCCCGAAGCCGGGCCGCAAACCCCGGCTCGCACCAGCTACGACGATCTTGCCGTCGGACTGCAATGCGGCTGACCCCATGATGTCGAAGCTGTTGGTGCTGGCAGCCGTGATGACCTTGCCGTCGCTGTCAAACGCCGTGTCGAGGCTGCCGCTGGAGTTGTAGCGCACCACCGCAAAATCGTTGCCGCTGTATCCGGCGACGACGATCTTGCCGTCGGACTGCAGCGCGACGGCTGACGCTTCATCGAAGCTGCTGGTGCCGATGTCTGTGGTGGTCTTGCCGTCGGTGTCGAAGCTCGTGTCAAGGCTGCCGTCAGTGTTGAAGCGAGCGGTAGCGAAGTCGTTGTTGCCTCCGAATGGTGTGGTTGTTCCTGCTATCACAAGCTTGCCGTCTGACTGCACGGCGACAGGCAGCGCACTCTGGTCCATGTAGAAGTTCAGATCGGTGATGAGTTTGCCGTCGGTGTCGAAGCTGGTGTCGAGGCCACCGTTGGTGTTGTAGCGCACCACCGCGAAATCGCCGTCACCGCTTCCGGCGACGACGATCTTGCCGTCCGACTGCACTGTGACTGATCGCGCTTCATCTCTCGCGTCGCCGATGTCTGTGGTGGTCTTGCCGTCGGTGTCGAAGCTGGTGTCCAAGCTGCCATTGGAGTTGTAGCGCACCACCGCGAAATCGCCGCCGCTGGTTCCGGCGCCGACGATCTTGCCGTCCGACTGCACTGTGACTGATAGCGCTCTATCATTCTCGCCGATGTCTGTGGTGGTCTTGCCGTCGGTGTCGAAGCTCGTGTCCAAGCTGCCATTGGAGTTGTAGCGCACCACCACGAAATCGCCGCCGTCACCGCTTCCGGCGACGAAGCTGCGTCCGGCGACGACGATCTTGCCGTCGGACTGCTGCGCCGCAGATTCGACGAAGAACTCGCTATACGCCTGGCCGCCGGAACCGAACGAGAAGTCCCTCGCGCCATTGGAATCGAAACGCCACAAGTAGACACTGCTCATGACAAGGATCTTCCCGTCTGATTGGACCAAGACCAGTATCGGCTCGGCTGACTCGTCGAAACGTGACATGGATTGGTCGATGACGACCCTGCCGCCGGTCCCGAAGCTTGTGTCGAGGCTGCCGTTTGTGTTGTAGCGAACCAGACCCACTTTCTGGCCTGTCCTGCCAGCCGCGAGGATCTTGCCGTCGGATTGCAGTGCGATAGTGCTGATCCTGTCCCGGCCGTCGGTGCTGATGTTGGTGGTGGTGTAGCCGGTTCTGCTCAGGCTCTGCAGCGATACCGGCTGATTCGTGTTGGCGGCCAGCAGTTCCGCGGACGGGTCGCCATCGTTGGCGTGGCCGGCTGCGCTCTTGGCGGGGCTGGCGGTTGCCGCGTGCGGGGTGACCGCGAGCAGAGCGGCAGTGACGGCGAGCGCGACGACGCGCCGGGCAGTCGAGGTGGTCATAGATTCCTCCTGGGATGGCAGTGACAGAGTTGCTGGTCGGAAGAAGAACGAGCCCGGGCGCGGGCTCGCCACGCTGGCACCTTCAGCGCGGGTGCCGGGACGCGGGCGCGGCCATCGCCCCGGCGCGCGGCAGCCGCGGCGCCCGAGAGATCGCGGCACTGGGGACCAAAGCCCGCGACCCGGGCCGAAGACAGCCTGCGGGCGGCGGCACGCAGCGGCACCGCCGAAGAGATCGCGGCGCTAGAACCTAAGGTGGCTGGAAAGGCCGCGCTCTCAGGCCGCCGAAAGGGTGGCGCTAGTGCTTCCTGCGGGGGATCGGACGTCGCGCGCGGCGCGGCGACTGGCGTATTAGTGCCTAGGGAGTCTTCCGGGGGGGGGAAAGGGGGTCAGGCCGGCGCGCTTCAGGCAGCCGGAGTCCTCTCGTCAATGTCCGAATCTCATAAAGCACTCGCAACAGAGCATACAGAAGCAACAGCCACCGTCAACAAGAGCCGCCAGTCCGAGCGCTGAGCGCCTTGCGGCGCTGCGCAGCGAGACCCTCGCCGAGATCGGTCTGCACGCTTTGCGTCGGACCCTTGACCGTTCTCAGGCGGACCTGGCTGCTGAGCTCGGTATCAGCCAGTCCGCGGTCTTGCAACTCGAGCGGGGTGATGATGTGAAGGTGTCCACGCTCCGCAGCGGCTCAGAGCACCCGCCACCACGGCACCGCCAGCATGCCGGGAGCGAGCCACTCGGTGTGCATGCCGCCGTGCAGCAGCAGGCCCGCCCTCGCCCGCGGGCCGTACTCTGCGCGGAAGGACCTCAGATGGCCGACATCCCGCAGCCTCGGCCGGGACGACGCCTTCACCTCGACGGGCAGCCGCCGGTCTCCAGCCTCCACCACGAAGTCCACCTCCTCGCCGGCGGGACCGCTGAGTCGCGTGCTTCGCGCCGCCCTAAGTGTTGTCGTGACCTCGGGCTTGGCACCTTCCGAAATAGCCACCTGACGAGATCCGCGACGACGCGGCCTCATTGATTGTATAATGGGTTGATATAGCATTCACTGTGATGTAGCGTGCAGCGTTAGCCTCGCTGCCGGGCATGTGCGGCAAGCCGAACCAAGACCTGTTGCAGCGCCGCCAATACGCCGCCAGACCCTGCGAGGCACCCTTGAGCACAGCATCGCCGACACCCGCAGCGCCCATGGCCCCAGCCATCAACCCGCAACCCGATTCGCCCTCCGCGACCGCTTCGCCCGGCACGGACGCTGCGACGCCCGCCCGGCGCGCCCGGCTCGGCGACAACCCGATGCAGACCGTGCTCGGCGCGGCCGTTGTGGGCCTGCTCATCTTCTCGCTCACCAGCAACCGCAGCCGCATAGCCCGACTCGAGGACGCCGTCCACGCAGGATTCGCCGCGCAGGACGCCAAGATCGACGCCGGATTCGCCGCGCAGGACGCCAAGATCGACGCCGGATTCGCCGCGCTCGACGACCGGATCGACAAGCTAGACCTGAAGCTGACCGCGCTGATCGCGGCCCTGAACAAGGCCGAGGAAGTGGACGCCGCCATCGAGGGCAGGCTCCTGGCCCCCGACACGGCCGAATCCTCTCCGTGATTCAGGCCAGGCGGTCTACGAAGGCCTCGAGCTGGCGCAGGTTGCGCACCTCGAACACTCCGTCGCAGTGGGGCGCGTACTCCCCCACGATCGAGTCGCCGGTGTCCCAGTAGCTTCGGGGCTCGGGGTTGAGCCAATACACGTGGCGGGCCTTCTGGCGCAGGGCCTTGACTATCCAGCTCTCAGCCGCGTGGTAGTTGTTGCGGGCGTCGCCGAGGATCAGGACCGTGGTGCGGGGACCGACGTCGTCGCCGTAGTCGTCCCAGAACACGCCGAAGGCGTGGCCGTAGTCGGAGTGGCCGTCCACCCACACCACGTCGGCCTCGGTGTTGACCCGGTGCACGGCCTCCGCTATGTCGTCGGTGCGCTCGAAGAAGCTGGTCACCTCGTCGAGTCCGTCGATGAACACGAACGACCGGACCTTCGAGAACTGGCTGGAGAGGGCGTACACGAGGTGCAGCGTGAACCGGGCGAAAGCGGCCACCGAGCCCGACACGTCGGCCACCACCATGATGTCGGGCTTGTGGCGCCAGTATCGGTGGTTGCGATGCCGTCGGTGTCGAACGCGGTGTCGAGACCGTGGACATCACGCGCTGGTCCGCGGACGAGCAGCGGTTGCGATGCCGTCGGTGTCGAACGCGGTGTCGAGACTGCCGTGCTGTTGTAGCGCACCACCACAAATCCCTGGAGTGCCCTTCGGCGACCACGATCTTGCCGTCGGACTGCACCGCCAGCGCGTGCGCGGCATAGTAGCTGTTGGTGCCGATGTCGATGGTTGCGATCCCGTCGGTGTCAAAGGTGGTGTCGAGGCTGCCGTTGGCGTTGTAGCGCACCACCGCAAAATCCCTGGAGAGCCTTCCGGCGATCACGATCTTGCCGTCGGACTGCACCGCCACGGCTTCGGCAGAGTCCACAGGGGGGCTCGGACGATGCCGTCGGTGTCGAAGGTGGTGTCGAGGCTGCCGTTGGCGTTGTAACGGAGCACTGCCGGAACGCCGTCAGCCAGTCCGGCGACCACGATCTTGCCGTCGGACTGCACCGCCACGGCTTCGGCAGAGTCCACGCTGTTGGTGCTGATGTTGGTTGTGGCGATGCCGTTGGTTCCGAAAGTCGGGTCGGCGGCGTTCGACACGGTAGACGCTTGCGCGAGGACGATCGCGGGCGCAGCAGCCAGCAGCGAGGCGGACAGGGCGAGCGCCGCGGCGACTCGGACAACCGGAATATTCATGGCTTACCTTCCTTGTTGCGCGTGACGGTTAGGGCAGTTCGCAGGGATGCCGAGGCGAGTGCCCCTCGACGGGAATCACCACCGGCCTTGGGATCCGCACCGTTGGGAACTGGGCCGGAGCGCGGCGCGGTTCTCGGCGCGGCCGCCGCGGTTGGCCGGCGGGCGTTCCCATCGGCCGACTCGATGGTGCGCCACGAGGCTTGGCCGGACGTGCAGCCCCGTGGACGGAGCGCGGTCGCACCGGGACGTTCCGCCACTCCGCCCGGCCCGCCGCTGACTCACCGCCGTCCTCCACCTCGTCGGCCCGGTGGTTCCGCGCGCCCACGCGTGATCTTTGGGGGGGCATGCTGGAAACGCCGTCAACAAGAGCCACCAGTCCGAGCGCCGAGCCCATAGGGCGGGTTCGCGCGAACAGAACGCCGCGGCGTCAGGCCAAGTCTAGGCGCAGTCCGCTCAGAGCACCCGCCACCACGGCACCGCCAGCACGCCGGGAGCGAGCCACTCGGTGTGCGTGCCGCCGTGCAGCAGCAGGCCCGCCCTCGCCCGCGGGCCGTACTCTGTGCGAAAGGACCTCAGATGGCCGACATCCCGCAGCCTCGGCCGGGACGACGCCTTCACCTCAACGGGCAGCCGCCGGTCTCCGGCCTCCACCACGAAGTCCACCTCCTCGCCGGCGGGAACGCTGAGTCGCGTGCTTCGCGCGTCCTAAGGGGCTGCGCGGATAGGCGGCCGCGAAGGCACGAGGCACCTGCAATCCGACGGCATCGTGGTGCCGAACCTCACCTATCCGCGCACGTCCTAAGTGTTGTCGTGACCTCGGGCTTGGCACCTTCCGATATGGCCACCTGACGAGATCCGCGACGACGCGGCCTCATTGATTGTATAATGGGTTGATATAGCATTCACTGTGATGTAGCGTGCAGCGTTAGCCTCGCTGCCGGGCATGTGCGGCAAGCCGAACCAAGACCTGTTGCAGCGCCGCCAATACGCCGCCAGACCCTGCGAGGCACCCTTGAGCACAGCATCGCCGACACCCGCAGCGCCCATGGCCCCAGCCATCAACCCGCAACCCGATTCGCCCTCCGCGACCGCTTCGCCCGGCACGGACGCTGCGACGCCCGCCCGGCGCGCCCGGCTCGGCGACAACCCGATGCAGACCGTGCTCGGCGCGGCCGTTGTGGGCCTGCTCATCTTCTCGCTCACCAGCAACCGCAGCCGCATAGCCCGACTCGAGGACGCCGTCCACGCCGGATTCGCCGCGCAGGACGCCAAGATCGACGCCGGATTCGCCGCGCAGGACGCCAAGATCGACGCCGGATTCGCCGCGCAGGACGCCAAGATCGACGCCGGATTCGCCGCGCTCGACGACCGGATCGACAAGCTAGACCTGAAGCTGACCGCGCTGATCGCGGCCCTGAACAAGGCCGAGGAAGTGGACGCCGCCATCGAGGGCAGGCTCCTGGCCCCCGACACGGCCGAATCCTCTCCGTGATTCAGGCCAGGCGGTCTACGAAGGCCTCGAGCTGGCGCAGGTTGCGCACCTCGAACACTCCGTCGCAGTGGGGCGCGTACTCCCCCACGATCGAGTCGCCGGTGTCCCAGTAGCTTCGGGGCTCGGGGTTGAGCCAATACACGTGGCGGGCCTTCTGGCGCAGGGCCTTGACTATCCAGCTCTCAGCCGCGTGGTAGTTGTTGCGGGCGTCGCCGAGGATCAGGACCGTGGTGCGGGGACCGACGTCGTCGCCGTAGTCGTCCCAGAACACGCCGAAGGCGTGGCCGTAGTCGGAGTGGCCGTCCACCCACACCACGTCGGCCTCGGTGTTGACCCGGTGCACGGCCTCCGCTATGTCGTCGGTGCGCTCGAAGAAGCTGGTCACCTCGTCGAGTCCGTCGATGAACACGAACGACCGGACCTTCGAGAACTGGCTGGAGAGGGCGTACACGAGGTGCAGCGTGAACCGGGCGAAAGCGGCCACCGAGCCCGACACGTCGGCCACCACCATGATGTCGGGCTTGTGGGGCCGCGGGTGGCGGAACTTCGGCTCGACGGGCACGCCCCCGTAGGACAGCGAGTGCCGAACCGTGGAACGGAAGTCGAGGGGGCCGGCCCGACCGTGGCGGCGTTTGCGGACCAGCCGGGCGGCCAGTTTGCGGGTCAGCGGGTAGATCGCCTTGCGCAGGCTGGCCATCTCCTCGCGCGACGCATGCATGAAGTCGATGTCCGACGGCAGCGGCTTGCGCAGGGTCTTGGCCATGGCCTCCACGCCCCGGTCGGCCACCAGGCGGCGCCGGATCTCAGCCTCGATCTGGGCCTTCAGCTCGGCGATGCGCAGCTCATAGGTGTCCCGCTGGAGGCGCAGGTCGAAATCGTCGACGCCCCCCTCGGTGTGCTGCTCCGCTTCCAGGAGGCGCCGAAGCACGCCGTCGAGGTCGAGGTTGCGAAGGGTGCGGTACAGGTAGTACGTGCCGCCCACGGGTCGGCCGGGCTCCATGCCCGCGTAGCGGCGGACCGCCTGGCGGGCCGCGGCCCGCAGCATCTCGCTGTCGCCCCGCAGCAGCGCCCTGTAGAGCATCTCGGCCAGTTCCTCACCGCTGAGCATCTCGCCGGCTCCACCCCGGTTGCCGCCCGCGTCGATCTCGCCCTCGGGCGCATCGGCATCGTCGGGATCGTCGGCTTCGATCTCGTACTGGGCGCCCCGCAGCGAGAAGTACACCTCGAAGACGGTCTCGAAGGCCTTCCAGTGGGCCTGATTCTTGACCAGAGTGGCGGCCAGGGCGTACTTGAACGTCTCGCGATCGGTGATGGGGACGTGCTTGACCGCCTCCATGGCGTCCAGGTTCTCGGTGAGGCTCGCCGGAATGCCCACGGCCCGCAACTCCGCGATGAATCCGTTGAGCAGGTCCATCAACCGATCTCCCGCCGCGGCGGGCAGATCGACCACGGCACCCTCAGCGGAGGCCCCATCGACAGGGGCACTGCCCGCGACGGTCACGGCCGAGCGCCCCGGATACCCCGCCGGCCCACCCGCTCGGCCGCGCATGCCCCGCTCATGTTGCTGCGCTCACGGGCCGCTCGGGCCTTGGCCTGTCGAAATATGTAGAGAAACCCGTCATATAGGAGCAATACCCGTGCAGATTTGAGGCGAGCTTGACATAGGGCTACTCACGGGCCGCTCGGGCCCGGGGCTTCGCTCAGCGCCTTGCGAGACCCTCATCGACTGTGACCCACCCGCTCGGCCTCTACGGCCCGAGGCCCTCGACGGATGCCAGCTCCTTGTTCGCCCTGGCGATGTCGCTCTGGTACTTCAGCAGGATGTTCACCGTCTCGGCGGCCACGTCGGCGTCAACGTGCTGCACGCCCAGCAGCACCAGGGTGCGGGCCCAGTCGAGGGTCTCCGACACCGACGGCGGCTTCTTGAGCTCCAGCCGGCGGATGGAGCGGACCACCCGGGCCACCTGGTCGGCGAGGTTCTCCGCTATGTCGGGCACCTTGGCCAGCACGATCTGCTTCTCGCGCTCCATCGACGGGTAGTCGATGTGGAGGTACAGGCAGCGCCGCTTGAGAGCCTCGCTCAGCTCGCGGGTGTTGTTGGAGGTGAGGAACACCAGCGGCAGCTGCAGCGCCTCCATGGTGCCCAGCTCCGGGATCGACACCTGGTACTCGCTGAGGATCTCCAGCAGCAGGGCCTCGGTCTCCACCTCGACCCGGTCGACCTCGTCGATCAGCAGCACGATCGGATCGGTGGCCCTTATGGCCTCCAGCAGGGGCCGGGTCAGAAGGAACTCGTCGGAGAAGATGTCGGTGGAGATGTCGTCCCAGCCCACGTCCGCGTCGCGCTCGGTCTGGATGCGCAGCAGCTGCTTCTTGTAGTTCCACTCGTACAGCGCCTTGGCCTCGTCGAGTCCTTCGTAGCACTGCAGGCGGATCAGGCGGCTGCCGGTGATCTCGGCCACGCTTTTGGCCAGCTGGGTCTTGCCGGTGCCGGCCGGGCCCTCGACGAGCACGGGCTTGTCGAGACGGTCGGCCAGGTAGACCACCCCGGCCAGGCCCGAGTCGCACAGGTAGTCGACCTTGGAAAGGTCCTCGCGGACCGCGTCGACGTCGGTGAAGCGGTTCGACATTGCGCTCAGCCTGACTGTCGGATCAGCGGACGTGGCCGTCGCCGCGCACGACGAACTTGAGGGTGGTGAGCTGGTCGAGCCCCATCGGTCCCCGGGCGTGGAGCTTCTGGGTGCTTATGCCGATCTCGGCTCCGAAGCCGAACTCCTCGCCGTCCACGAACCGGGTGGAGGCGTTGACGAGCACGGCGGCGGCGTCGACCTGTTTGGTGAAGCGGTCGGCGGCTGCGAGGTCGGCGGTGATGATGGTCTCCGAATGGCCCGATCCGTTTTCGTTCACATGGGCGATGGCCTCGTCGAGGGTGTCCACCACCTTCACCGACATCTTCAGGTCCAAGAACTCCGAGGCGTGGTCGGCGGCGGTGGCCTCCCCCATCCACGGGACGGCCTGCCGGGCCCGCTCGTCGCCGAGCAGCTCAACTTCGGCCAGCGCGGCCGCAGCCCGGGGCAGGAAGTCGGACGCCACCGCGGAGTGGACCACCAGCGACTCCAGCGCGTTGCACACCCCCGGCCGTTGCATCTTGCCGTTGACGACGATGTGGAGGGCCTTGTCGAGATCGGCGGAGGCGTCCACATAGGCGTGGCAGTTGCCGGCCCCGTCGATGACGACGGGCACGGTGGCGTGCTCGAGGATGGACGCGATGAGCGACGGGCCGCCCCGAGGGATGAGGCAGTCCACGTAGTCGGTCTGCTGCATGAACTCCACCGCGGCGGCGCGCGACGTGTCTTCCACCAAGGTGAGGGCGTCGGCGGGCAGGCCAGCCGACGCGATGGCGTCGCGGATGGCTGCCGCGATGGCCAGGTTCGACCGGATGGCCGACGACGACCCCCGCAGGAAGGCGGCGTTGCCCGACTTGAGGCACAGGCCGGCCGCGTCTGAGGTGACGTTGGGCCGGCTCTCGTAGATGATGGCCACAACGCCGAGGGGAACCCGGACACGCTCGATGCGCAGACCGTTGGGCCGCACCCAGCCGTCGGCCACTTCGCCGATGGGATCGCGCCGGGCCGCGATCTGCCGGAGGCCGCCGGCCATGGCCTCGATCCGGGCCGTCGAAAGGCGGAGACGGTCGATGAGAGCGGCAGGGGTGCCGTCGGAGGCGGCCCGGGCCACATCGGCGGCATTGGCGGTGCAGATCTCGTCGGCCCGGGCCGTCAGCAGGTCGGCCGCCGCCAGCAGGGCGGTGTCCTTGGCCGCGGTGGACGCCGCCGCCATCACCCTGGAAGCGGCCTTGGCCCGGGCGGCCAACTCGGCCACCGGCGTGGCCGAAGGCCCACCGTCGGGTTGAGCAGAGGGCGGAGCGGCGGACTCGACGGGCGCGGCCGACGGAATCACGGTGGTTGCGGCGCTGCTCATCGTCTCAGGCTATACGGGGTACGCGGCTAGCCTCGCCCTAGAGGCCGAGCGGATAGGCAGCAGCTCATGAGGACTTTCGCCAGACGCCGAGCGAGGCCGTGGCCCGAGCGGCCCGTGAGCGAAGCGAACACGAGCGGGAGACAACATGCTTCGCCGCTAGGAGTTGACACCTGTCCGCCGGGCCTCGCTCCGGACGTGCGATGGACTGTGCGATGGGACGCACGATGGGACGTGCGATGGACTGTGCGATGGATTGCCGGCAGTGACTGAACCGAGGCGGCCTCGCAGGGCTTCGGGCTCGATGATGGTGGCGCTGGGAATCGCCGCCAGCCGCTTGGCCGGCCTCGGGCGCGAGACGGTCGCCTCCCGGCTGCTGGGTAACACCGCAGCCGCCGACGCCTTCGCGGTGGCGATGCGCATTCCGAACATGCTTCAGAACCTGCTCGGCGAGGGTGTGCTGTCAGCCAGCTTCGTGCCCGTGTACAGCCGCCTGCTCGACGAGAGCGACCGTGGAGGCGACCGCACAGATCCGGGCCGGGTGGCGGGTGCGGTGGCTGCGGCACTAATGACCGTCGTGGGGCTGGCGGTAGCGCTGTTCGTCACCCTGGCTCGCCCCATCACTTTCGTGCTGGCGCCCGGACTCACCGCCGATCGTTTCGATCTGGCTGTATCGCTGATGCGCATCACCGCGCTGGGCATGGGATTCGCAGTGCTCTCTGCATGGTGCCTGGGGGTGCTCAACAGCCACCGTCGCTTCTTCGTGTCGTATGCCGCTCCGGTGCTGTGGAACGCGGTGCAGGTCGGGGCGCTGGTGGTGGCCTGGATCCTCGCCTTCGACCTCGACGGGGTTGCCCGTGCGTTGGCCTGGGGGGTGGCTGGCGGCGGCCTGGCCCAACTGCTGGTGCAGCTGCCGCTGACTGTGCGCCTGGCCCGAGGACTCCGACTGCGATGGATGCGCAAACACGCAGGCCTGCGAGAGATCCGGCGCCGGTTCGGGCCCGCATTGCTGGGCCGCGGCGTGGTGCAGGTGTCCGCATACTTCGACTTGGTGTTGGCCTCGATGCTCGCGACCGGCGCCATGGCGGCCCTGTCCCGGGCTCAGATTCTCTACATGCTGCCCGTGAGCCTGTTCGCCATGAGTGTGGCCGCCGCGGAGCTGCCCGAGATGTCCCGCCTGGCCGACGACCCCATCGCGTTGGCGGCACGGTCTCGCGCCGCCATGCGCCGCGTGGCGTTCTGGATGCTGCTCGCCACCCCGGTCTACACCGCGGCTGGCGACCTGGTGGTGGGGCTGCTGTTCCAGGGGGGCGTGTTCTCGGAGGCCGACACGGTGCTGGTGTGGTTCATAGTCGGGGCCTACGCACTCGGCTTGCCCGCCACCGGCGTGAGCCGGGTGCTGCAGAACGTCTGCTACGCGCGGGGCGACACCGCCGGCCCGGCCCGGATCGCCACTATCCGGGTGACGGTGGCCGCCGCAGTCGGCGTAGTGGTGATGTTCCCGCTCGACCGGGTCGTCGTGGGCCCCGACGGACTGCTCGGCGCAGCCGATGCCCTCGGACTGGCCTGGGCGTTGCCGGCCGCCGAGCGCGCCCTGGGCGATGTCGTGCGGCTGGGCGCGGTGGGGCTGGCTCTGGGATCGGCGGTGGCCGCGTGGGTCGAGATCGTCATGCTGTCGCGCCAGCTCGGTGCGGTTGATGCGGTCCGCTCGGCGCTGGCGACCCCGGCGAGGGCCGCGGCGGTGTCGTTCGCGGCGACCGCCGCGCTCAAGCTGGTCATCGGCGAGTGGCCCCTGCTTCTGTCGGCCCCGCTGGCGGTATCCGGCGCTGTCCTCGTCTACACCGTGGTGGCTCTTCGCAGCGGTGTCGCCGAAGCTCACCTCCTGCTCCAGCCGGCCCGAAGGATCATCTGGCGCCGCCATGACCGGTCCGACTGAGCCCGGCAGGACTCCCCTGCCCCCGCCGAGCAAGCCGGCAGGACTCCCCTGCCCCCGCCGAGCAAGCCGGCAGGACTCCCCTGCCGCCGCCGAGGAAGTAGAGTCGAGGGCATGTGGAAGCTCCTCAAGCGCCGTTGGAACTACCTGACCGCCCGGCTGGCCGGCCGGCTCGAGGCGAGCGCCGACCCCAAGGTCCAACTGGAGCAGGCCATCAACGATGCCCGCGTTCAGCATCGGCGGCTCAAGGACCAGGCCGCCAACGTGATCGCCAATCACAAACAGACCGAGATCCGGCTCAACCGGGCCATATCCGAGTTGGAGCGGGTCAACCGGAACGCCCGCCAGGCGCTCATGATGGCCGAGGAGGCCACCGAGGTGGGCGACGGATCGAAGGCTTCGTCCTACACCTCCGCGGCCGAGCAGCTCGCGGGCCGCCTCATCACCCTCGAGCAGGAGATCGAGAGCCTGAAGAGCCTGCTCTTCCAGACCTCCGAGGCCGCCGACCAGGCGAAGGCCGCCGTGTCCCAGAATGCTCTGAGCCTCCAGGAGAAGCTCAGCGAGCGCCAGAAACTGCTCGGGCAGCTCGATCAGGCCCGCATGCAGGAGCAGATGAACGAGGCGATGAGCACGCTGTCGGAGGCGGTCGGCGAGGACGTGCCGACGCTGGCTGAGGTGCGGGACAAGATCGAGGCCCGCTACGCCAAGGCCAAGGGCGCAGCCGAGCTGGTGGAGGACACCAACCCCGAGGGCAGGATGCTGGAGATCGAGGCCGCGGCCCGCAACAACGAGGCCAAGGCCCGACTCACCCAGATGAGGGAGAGTCTGGGCCTGCCCGCGCCAGCACCGGACAAGATCATCGAGGCCACCGTGGTCGAATCGGCCGACGCCGAGGCCCAGACACCGAGTACCGAGGGCTGAAGCCCAGACACCGAGTACCGAGGGCGGTTGAGGCGACTGACCTCGTTTCGCCTCGCCGACGAGCTGCTGGAGCGCATCGAGGCGGAGAGTCGCAGCGCGGGCGGGTTCCTCACCTCGCTCGTTGCCTCGCTTCTCGACGAGGGGCTGAAGACTCGCAGGTTCCCAGGTGTCGTTTACCGTCCCGGCCCCACCGGCCGTCGAGCGGGCCTGGTGGGCGGCCCGGGCGTCTGGGAGGTGGTCCGGGACACCGTCACCGCCAAGAACTCCTACGGGCTGGCCTCCGCGGCCTCACAATCCGCGTTCGCCGATCCCACCGCCCCCGGCGGAGCGCCCGAAGCCCCCACCGGCATCGCCGCGTCCATCCAAGGCAACACCGCCACAGTCTCATGGACCCCGCCCGCCGCCGACACCGCACAGGTGCCGGCCGTGGGGCGGCTGGAGGGGGCCCTGCTAGAGGCCGAGCCCGGTGTCGTCGCCGGGTTCGGGCAAAGCCGGCTCGCCGGTGGCGATGTCGATGGTGGCGAGTCCGCGGAGTTCGCTGACGACGCGTGTGATCAAGTCGTAGACCGGCCGGCGCCCGCGGAGCCGGGCCATCCTGTCGCTCGCGTATTCGGCCGCGGCGATGGCCGCTGACGCAATAGAGGAGGTGTAAGAAGCGGTGGCGAGTTCGTGCGGGTGGGGTTCGTCCGGGCCGGGCAGATAGTCGCCCAGAGTGCGCCACGCGGCGACGCTCTCGAAGGTGACCGGGTGGTCGAGGATGCGCCGGGCCGCGTCGGCGTCGGCGGGAGGCAGGTTCGGGTCTTTGATGATGGCGTCGATTCGGTGGTTGTGATACAGGAGCTTGGGGTCGACTTGGGCTTCGGTGCCGAGCGCCTTGAATGCCGTCTCTATGGCCATCGCAGCAGCAGCGCACCCCTGTACCAGCCGGTCGGCTCGCAGCCTGTGGTGCTGCTCGGAGTCGCCGGCCGCGGCCGCGGCGCGTTCGCGGTCGGAGGGGGTGTGGGTGGTAGCGAGACGGTCGAGATGGGTGCGGGTTTCTTCAAGGCGGAGCCAGGCGGCTTCGGTGTCAGACTCTGCCATGACCTGCTCCTTGTCCCAGCGCACTGCGCGGTCGTCGCTGGGGCCTGAGGCGACGGCCACGAGGTCGTTTCTGATTGCGGCCGCGAACGACGCGGCCCGCTGGTTCTGCGCGGCCCACTCGGGAACGTCGGTGAGCCAAAGATCCACATGGTGGCCGGCCGCGGCCCCTGCGAGACCCTTTAGCTCGCTCGCGGCGCGGCGGCGGTGGAGGTAATCGAGGTCGTCAAGGATCACCACTAGGTCGATGTCGCTGTGGGGCACGGCGTCGCCCCTCGCGACCGACCCGAACACCAAGACCTCGCGGGCGCCGACGCCTGTGAGTGCGCGACCGGCGGCTTTGGCGTCTTCGATGGTCGGGGCCTGCGCCATGGTCTACAACCTACCGACAGATGCAGACCGCCGGAGCGCGGGTCTCGTGCCGGCGGGCCGTGGTGGCGGGCCCGCAGGCCCTGCGGCGCATGCCGGCCGCCTCGTGGATCACTACATGGGGGGCGCCCGGCGTCCTAGCTCGTCGCTGCTGTGGCGGGCCAGGCCCTTCGCGAACACGGCACCTCCGGTCTCACGCACTTCCACCGGCGCGCCAGCATCAAAAGCACCGGACACCGACCTGACCCCGATGGCCAGCAGCGATTTCCCCCGCCCAAGTGCGGCCCGGGCTCCCGAGTCCACCGCGACCTCGCCCTGCGAGACCACCGCGAAGCCGATCCACAGCTTGCGGGCCGGCAGCCGCTGCGCCGAGGCCCTCACCAGCGTGCCCACTCCGGCAACGCCGGCAACGGCATCGGCCAACACGCCGGGCCGTTTGGCGTCGGCGATCACCGTGGGCACGCCCGACAGCGACGCCACCCGGGCTGCGGTGAGCTTGGACGCCATGCCGCCGCTGCCCCGCTGTGTCCCGGCACCTCGGGCGCGTCTGGTGAGACGGTGATCGAACTCGACGATCTCCTCGATGAGCGAAGCGCTCGAGTTCCGGCGAGGATCTTCAGTCAGCACGCCCGCAGTGTCGGTCAGCAGCACGAGCAGTTCGGCCTGGACCAGATTCGACACCAGAGCCGCCAGTCGATCGTTGTCGCCCCATCGGATCTCGTCGTCAGCCACCGCATCGTTCTCGTTGACGATGGGCACGACGCTCAAGTCCAAGAGCTTGCGCAGCGTGGCTGACGCATGCACGTACTGCGTGCGGATCACGAAGTCGAGGGGCACCAGCAAAACCTGGCCCGCCACTGCTCCGAGGCTGGCGAACACCTCCCGGTACATGCCCATGAGCGCGCTCTGGCCCACGGTGGCCACCGCCTGCAGTGTCTCCATGCTGGCCGGTCTCCGGTCGCCGCCCATGCCCAGCTCGGGCAGCCCGGCCGCGATGGCGCCGCTGGTGACGACAACCACGCGGCAGCCCTGCGATCGCAGGTCAGCCACCTCCGAGCAGAACTTCTCGATCGAAGCGCGGTCGATGGCGCCGGCGGCGTCGGTGATCGAGGACGTCCCGATCTTGGCCACGATCGTGCGGCCCGCCAACGGCGCATCGACAGCGAGCCTGTCGGAGCCCGCGGCGGTCACCGGTCGCTCCGGCGGCGAGCGCTGCCGCTCACGACGGCCTCGGAGTCGTCGCGGTAGGTGAAGCTGAAGTCGCCGATGCGAACCTCGTCGCCACTGGTCGCGCCGGCCCGGGCCAGGGCTCGCTCCACCCCGAGGCTGCGCAGGCGGTCCTGGGCGTAGACCAGAGCACCGGGATCGGTGAGATCGCTCAGGGCCACCGACCGGGCCGCGGCCCGGCCCTCCACCGTCCAGATGCGGCCGTCGACACGCCTGACCGTCACCTCCTGAGCGGAGGGCACGGGTCGGTGCACGACGGGAGCCTCGGAGACCCGTTCGCTAGCGCGAGCCTCGGCGACCATCCGGCTCAACTCGCCGAGCACGTCGGCCACGCCCTCGCCGGCGACCGACGACAGGCGCCCCGTCCCGTAGCCGAAGGACGCGCCGGGCGCGGTGTCGGCCCGGCTGCCCACCACCAGCCGCGGCCGCTCCAGCAGTTCCGGGCGATAGCGGCCCAGCTCCCCCAGCAGCACGACCAGCTGATCATCGGGCCCGCAATAGGCCAGCTCGCACAAGTCGATCAGCACGAGCAGCACTCGGGCTCGTTCCACATGGCGCAGGAAGCGGTGGCCAAGGCCGCGGCCCTCGCTGGCGCCCTCGATCAAGCCGGGGATGTCGGCCAGGACCATCTCGAAGGTGTCGTCGAGCCGCACCACGCCGAGATTGGGCTCGAGCGTGGTGAAGGGATAGTCCGCGATCTTCGGTTTGGCCGCGGACACCCGACTGATGAACGTTGACTTGCCGACGTTGGGGAAGCCGACGATGGCCACATCGGCCAGCAGCTTGAGCTCCAAGCGAAGCCAGCGCTGCTCACCGAACTCGCCTTGCTCGGCGAAGGCGGGGGCCCGCCTCCGGTTGGCCAGGAAACGAGCGTTGCCCCTGCCGCCTTCACCGGCGCTCGCCGCCAGCCACCGCTCACCATGAGCCGACAGGTCCGCGATCTGGGTACGGTCGTCGTGGTCCAGCACCACGGTGCCCACGGGGACCTTCACGTCCAGATCGTGGCCACGCGCCCCGTGGCGGTTGCCCCCCGAACCGTGCTTGCCGTTGGAGGCCCGACGATGGGGGTGATCACGAAAAGCCAGCAACGAGGCAACGTTGCGGTCCGCCACCAGCCAGACCTGCCCGCCGCGGCCGCCGTCACCGCCGGACGGCCCGCCCCGAGCCACGTGGGCCTCCCTGCGGAAGGCGACGCACCCAGCCCCGCCGCTACCGGCGGCGACATGAAGGTTGCACTCGTCGACGAACCCGGACACCCGCTCAGGCTAGAGCCGCCACCCCCACCCAGGAACTAGCAGCCACGAACTCCCAAAACGGACCTACACGCTGCCAATCCCCCACCGGCCCCACACACCGCAAGAACTAGATGGTTAGTTCCAAGGGGTCAGTGGTCGTAGGCGATCAGGGAGCGGGCGGGGCCGGGTTGTTGGGTGGTTTCGTTGTGCCAGATGGCTGCTGTGAGGGCGAGGAGTCGTTGCAGTATGCGCGCGGCGACACCGCAGCGGGTGCGGCCGCGGTGGCGTTCGAGGCCGAGTTGGGCTTTGAGGGTCCAGTTGACCGATTCGATGATCTGGCGCAGCGGGCGCAGGAACCGCCGACCGGGCCGGGGCGGCTCTGTTTTGGCGGCGGGGCGGATGAGGGTGATGCCGGCGGCGTTGAGCTCGTGCTCGAAGCTGGCTCGCCGGTAGCCCTTGTCGGCGATGAGGGTCTGGCCGCGCCGGGCGATCCCGGCGTGGGTGATCATGTCCAGGCACGTGTCGCGCTCGTCGGCTTTGGCCCCGGTGAGCGCGTAGGCCACCGGCAGCCCCGACGGCGCTGTGATGAGGTGCAGGCGCAGCCCCCAGAACCATCGCGAGTGCGAGGCGCAGTAGCCGTAGGCGGCCCATCCTGCGAGGTCGGAGCGCCTCTGGGTCTCGCGGCTGCGGCCGCACTCCACCGGGGTCGAGTCCACGACCCAGACGTCGTCGTGGTAGGAGTCGCAGTCCCGGGCCAGCGCGCCGATCATGTGATTGATCAGCTCGCCGCTGCGGCGCAGGCGCTTGTTGTAGCCGGGCCGCTGCGGCACGAACGGGAACCACGGCTGAAGGTGCGCTGCGGCGTAGCGGATGAAGCGGGCCTCGGAGTCGAACCCCAACAGCGCCTGCAGCACCGCCAAGGTGACCAGCTCCGCGTCCGACAGCCTCGGCGCGATCCCCACCACAGGCCGCTCAGGCGCCCACTCGGGATGCGCGACCAACAAATCGTCGACCCTCACATACAGTGCAGTCACGAGGGTGTCCAAGTCCGGGTTCATACCAAGGTCCTCCAGGATCGGGGTCTGTGGACAACCCCGAGCTTGGACGCCCTCACCCCTCACATCGTGGACCCCCACCCCTTGGAACTACTCATCTAGCAGCCACGAACTCCCAAAACGGACCTACACGCTGCCAATCCCCCACCGGCCCCACACACCGCAAGAACTAGCAGCCACGAACTCCCAAAACGGACCTACACGCTGCCAATCCCCCACCGGCCCCACACACCGCAAGAACTAGCAGCCACGAACTCCCAAAACGGACCTACACGCTGCCAATCCCCCACCGGCCCCACACACCGCAAGAACTAGCAGCCACGAACTCCCAAAACGGACCTACACGCTGCCAATCCCCCCGCGCGGCCTCTGGCGCGGCGTCAGGCGTCGGAGGGGACTACCTCCACCAGCTTGCGGCCGCGGCGGGCGCCGAAACGCACGATGCCGTCGGCTCTGGCGAACAGCGTGTCGTCGCCGCCGCGCCCCACATTGGTTCCCGGATGGATCCTCGTGCCCCTCTGACGCACGATGATGGCGCCGGCCAGCACCCGGCCGCCGTCGTACACCTTCACACCGAGGCGCTGCGCGTTGGAGTCGCGGCCGTTGCGAGTGGACCCTCCGCCTTTGGTCTTGGACATGTCGAATCAGCCCCTCCGGATGTCGGTGATCTCAAGGGTCGCCAGCGTCTGGCGATGGCCCCACCGGCGTCGCTGGTTGCTCTTGGACTTGTAGGTGAAACCCCGGATCTTGGGGCCGCGGTGCTCGTCGACAACGATCGCCGTGACGCTGGTGCCGGAGAGGTCGGCCACCGTCGCTAGCACCGCCTCGCCGTCCACCACGAGCACCGGGCGCAGCGAGATCTCCGAGCCGGGCGCCGCGACGCGCTCCACCTCGATGGTGGAGCCCTGCTCGACGCGGTACTGCTTCCCGCCGGTCTCTACCACTGCGTACATAGGCACCAGAGGGTATCGCCGCACGTCTTCGCCTCCACAGCGACCAAAGGCCCCCTCGGCCCTTGTCTCCCGCTCTTGCTCGCTGCGCTCACGGGCCGCTCGGCCGTGTTTCGCGCTCTTGTTCGCTGCGCTCACGGGCCGCTGTGCAACCGCCATCCGCTGCCTGTCCGCTCGGCCCTTGTCTCCCGCTCTTGTTCGCTGCGCTCACGGGCCGCTGTGCAACCGCCATCGGCTGCCTGTCCGCTCGGCCGTGTTTCGCGCTCTTGTTCGCTGCGCTCACGGGCCGCTGTGCAACCGCCATCGGCTGCCTGTCCGCTCGGCCGTGTTTCGCGCTCTTGTTCGCTGCGCTCACGAGCCGCTCGGGCCACGGCCTCGCTCAGTTCCTCGCGAGATCCTCGTGAAGTGCGGCCTGTCCGCTCGGCCTCTGGCTAGTCGATGAGATTGGCCACCAGCTGATAGCCACGTCCCGAGCAGTCGCCGCACATGTCCGACAGCGACTCGAGGAGCCCCTCACCGCTGCGCTTGCGAGTCATCTCCATCAGCCCGAGGCCGCTGATGTCCAGCACCTGGGTGCGGGTCTTATCCCGGGTCAGCGCCTCTCGGAAACGCTTGGTGACTTGGGCCCGGTTGGCTGCCACTTCCATGTCGACGAAGTCCACGACGATGATCCCGCCGATGTCGCGCAGCCGCAGCTGGCGGGCCAGCTCGTCGGCAGCCTCCAGGTTGTTGGCCAGCACCGTCTCCTCGAGGCTGGACTTGCCGACATTCTTGCCCGTGTTGACATCCACCACGGTGAGAGCCTCGGTGTGCTCGATGATGAGGGAGCCTCCCGAAGGCAGCCACACCTTGGGTGCGAGCGCCTTCTTCAGTTGCTCGGTGATGTAGTAGCGCTCGAACAGCGGCAGCTTCTCGTTGGCTGCGTCGTAGTACTCCACCCGGTCTGCAAGCGGCCGGATGATCGACGAGACATAGCCCGACACCTCGGAGTAGAGCTGCCGGTCGTCGATGATCACTCCCCGGTAATCGGAGTTGAGCTCCTCGCGGATGAGCCGCAGCGGAGCCTCAGGCTCCCGGTACAGCAACGCCGGCGCGGAGGACGACTTGGCCAGCTTGGAGATGTCGTTCCACTGGCCCACGAGACGAGCCACGTCGCGCTCGATCTCGGCCGCGGTGACCTTCTCGGCCGCGGTGCGCATGATCAGCCCGTGGCCGTCGGGCTTGACCCGCTCGAGGATCGATCGCAGGCGTTTGCGTTCCGAGTCGGGAAGCCGCTTCGAGATCCCGAAGCCGGATGAGTTGGGCACCAGCACCACGAAGCGCCCCGCCAGCGACACGTCCTGGGTGAGGCGGGCACCCTTCTCGCCGATCGGGTTCTTGGTGACCTGGGACAGGATCGACTGCTTGGGCCGGAGCAGGTCCTCGATTCGGGGCTTGGCCTGGTCGCCCTCGGCCCGGCCCGACTCGATCTCGTCGGGGTCGTACTGGACATCGCCCCGGTACAGCACGGCGTTCTTGGGCGTGCCGATATCAACGAAAGCGGTCTCCATGCCCGGCAGCACGTTCTGAACCCGGCCCAGATAGATGTTGCCGTGGATCTGGCTGACGTCGTCGGCGGGACGAGACACCCTGAACTCGATCAGGCGGCGACCCTCCAGCATCGCGATCTGCGTGGCGTGCTCGGCAACGTGAACGCACATGAGATACCGACCGAGAGCCTGACCCTTGCGGGTGCGGCCTCGCCGGCCTTTCAGGCTCTTCTCATCGAGTTCGACCGGCTCGTCGTACGTGACCGCCTCAACCACTGCCGGGCGAGACTTCTGGGAGCTGCCGCGGCCGCCGCGCCGACGCCGCCGTCTCCGCCCGCCGGGGGCGGACCCGCCCTCGGAACCTCGGCCGCCGGTCGAGCTGTCCGGCGACGGCGGCGCGGGACGGGTGTCACCGATCTTCGGCTTCCGGGCGGGCGGAGGGCCCGGACTGGACGGTTTGCCCGCAGACGGCCCAGCCGCTTGAGCGTCTTTCGCGGCGGCGGGCTTGGGCGCCCGTGCTTTGTTGGAGGCCGCCTTCGGGGCCCGTGCCTTGTTGGAGGCCGCCTTCGGGGCCCGTGCCTTGTTGGTTTTGTTGGAGGCCGCCGTCCTAGGAGCCTGTGCTTTCTTGTCGGCAGCGCTCGAGGCGCCCGCCGGGTGGCGTTCGTTGGTCATTGTGTTCCTTCGAGTACGTGAGCGAGGCCCTCATGGTTCGACTCCCACTCCTGCGACCGACAGCTCGGCGACCGCTAGCGGTTCGCGGCGCTCCGTGGCTTCGGTTGCGATCCATTGGTGAAGACGGCACGCCCGCAGAAGACTGAGGGGCGGGTGGAGACTTGCCAGCAGCTCCGCGGGACGCGCCGCCCGCGGTTGCGTGCCCAACTCGGCGATGAGCCTCACGCCGTCTGTGATGTTCCCCTGCACTTCGACTGCAACAACGGCAGGCCGGATGTTGTCGGTGGCCATCCGTCCCTTGCGCTCGCGTTGCACAAGCAGCTCGCTGCGGGCCATCGCCCGCGACAGCGCGTCCGACGCCTCTTGGGCGTCAGCGCCGGCTGCGTCGATCCTCCAAGTACAGCTAGTTACCGCGTGCTGGAGCGACGGCCCGCCAGAAGCGAGCTCGGCCGCGGCCAGCGCTGTCATGCCCGCCGGCAGCGACGCGGTCAGCGCGCCGGCGAGGGACTCGTGGTCGATGCCGTCCGCCCACACCGGATCAACCTCGACGTCGAGATACTCGGCGTCGGAGGAGTAGCCGGTGGACAGGGCCAGCCCGAACGAGATCTTCGGCCGGGGGCTGAACCCGGCCGAGTACACCACGGGGACTCCGGCGCGGCGCAGCGACCGCTCCCAGATCCGGGCCACGTCCCGATGCGATGTGAAGCGAACCTTGCCGTGCTTCGAGAACCGGATCCTCAGACGCAACGTCCTGACGTGGCTCATGTGGCCGCCCCCACCAGACGTCGGTCGAGCAAGCGAACCGGCACCTCCCCGCGGCGCGAGGTGTCAACGCCGGTGCCCTGGCTGCCTCCCGCGGGCGGAACCGCAGAAGCCACCACATGCTCGATGCCGTAGCCGGTGCAGGCCCCGCAGTCGTAGCACGGCGTCCAGCGGCAGTCCTCGAGACCGACTTCGTTGAGAGCGTCGCGCCAGTCCTGCCACAGGAAGTCCTTGTGAAGCCCCGCGGACAGATGGTCCCACGGCAGCACCTCGTCGAACGTGCGATGCCGGTAGACGTAGGAGTCGATATCGACCCCGCAGGCCTGCGCCGCGTCCTGCCACCGCCCGAGGTCGAAGTGCTCGGACCACTCCTGGAAGGTGCCGCCGTGACGCCACACGTGCTCGATCACCGGACCGAGGCGACGATCGCCCCGGCTGGCCAAGCCCTCGGCCAGGCTGGCCGCCGCATCGTGCCACTTGAGCTGAACGCCCTTGGCCCGGCGCAGATCGTCGCGCAGCACGCCGATCTTGCGCCGCAGCTCAGTGGTGGTGTTCTGACCGAACCATTGGAAGGGCGTGAACGGCTTGGGCACGAAACCACCTACCGACACCGTGACCGACGGCGAGCGCACGTGGGTCCGGCCCAGCGCCACGCAGTTGCGGGCCAGCTCCGCGATGCCGAGCGTGTCGGTGTCGGTCTCGGTGGGCAGGCCGGTGAGGAAATAGAGCTTCATCCGGCGCCACCCCTGCGAGTAGGCCGACTCGACCGCGGAGTAGAGGTCGTCGGGGGTGATGAGCTTGTTGATCACCTGGCGCATCCGCCAGGTGCCGGCTTCGGGCGCGAAGGTCAGCCCGGTGCGGCGGGCCCGCTGGAGCTGGGCCGCGATGCCGACGGTGAAGGCGTCGACACGCAGGCTGGGCAGCGATACCGAGACCTGGCTGCAGCCGGCGTCATCGACGGTCTCGGCCACGACCTGCTCGATGCCGCTGAAGTCGGCGGTGCTGAGCGAGGTGAGCGCGACCTCGTCGTAGCCGGTGCGGCGCAGGCCCTCGCTCACCATGGTGCGCACCTGTTCGGCCGGGCGCTCGCGCACGGGACGGGTGATCATCCCGGCCTGGCAGAAACGGCAGCCGCGGGTGCAGCCCCGGAACACCTCGACGTTGAGGCGATCGTGGACCACTTCGGTGAGGGGCACGAGCTGGCGCTTCGGATAGGGCCACTCGGCCAGATCGGCCACCGTGCGCTTCTCGACCACTGCGGGCACGTCCGGATGCCGCGGCTCGACGGCTACGAGCCGACCCCTGTCGTATACGGCGTCGTACATGGACGGCACATACACGCCGGGCACCCGGGCGAGGTCCCTGAGCACCCCGTGACGGCCTCCCGGCCGACCAGATGTCTTCCAATGGTGCAGCACGGCGCTGATGTCGCCCACCGCCTCCTCACCGTCACCGAGGACGGCGAAGTCGAGGAAGTCCGCCAGCGGCTCGGGATTGTAGGTGCAGTGCCCTCCCGCGCCTATCAACGGGTCCGAGTCGTGCCGCGCCGCAGCCCGGACAGCCACGCCCGCCAGGTCGATGCAGTTCAGCACGTTCGTGTAGATGAGCTCGGCCGACAGGTTGAACGCGATGACGTCGAACAGCGGAGCCGGACGGTGGGTGTCGAGCGAGAACAGCGGCAGCCCTTCGGCCCGCATCAGCGCCTCGAGGTCTACCCATGGTGCGTAGGCGCGCTCGGCGGCCGCGTCTCCACGCTCGTTGAGAATCTCGTAGAGGATCTGCAGTCCCTGGTTGGGCAGGCCTATCTCGTAGGTGTCGGGGTACGTGAGCAGCCACGACACGATGCCGGGCCCGTGACGGGGGGCCTGCATGCCGTCCTCGCCGCCGATGTAGCGGGCAGGCTTGGACACCTGGGGCAACAAAGGCTCAAGACGATGCCACAGATTCACGGTGCCACCGACTGACGATGCCACAGACTGCTCACGATGCCACCGACTGACGATGCCACCGACTGACGATGCCACAGACTGCTCACGATGCCACCGACTGACGATGCCACAGACTGCTCACCATGCCAGCCTACAACTGCTGGCTGAGCATCCCTTCGATGTCGAGGCGGCGGCGGTAGACGCCGGCGACGAGCCCAAGGGACGCCATCGTGGTGAGCATCGAGGATCCGCCGTAGCTCACCAGCGGGAGGGGTATCCCGGTCACCGGCATCATCCCCATGGTCATGCCGACCGATTGGAACGCCTGGAACAGAAGCATGGCGAAGACCCCGGTGCACATCAGCCGCTCGAACGGGGTCGCGGCGAGTTGGGCCGTTCGCCAGACGCGGAAGAGCACAATGGCGAGAAGCCCGAGCAGCAGCGAGGCGCCCCGCAGACCCAACTCCTCGCCCGCGACCGTGAAGATGAAGTCGGTCTGCTGCTGGGGGACCAGATCTGATCGGGTTTGCGTCCCCTGGAACAGCCCTTGGCCCCGCAGTCCCCCGTTTCCGATTGCGATCTGGGCCTGCTCGACGTTGAAGGCGTAGCTGGCCGCCTGATCACTGACCTCCGAAGGGAACAAGTACACCCGGAGGCGGGCCTCCTGGTATTCGGCCAGCGCGTCGGAGCGATAGACGCCGACGGTCCCCAGAACCGCGACGAGCGCGAGCAGGATGATCCAGCGAGCCCGTATCCCGCTCACGATCACCGTTATCACTGCGATGACCAGATACACGAGCATGGTCCCAAGGTCGGGTTGGCGCAGCAGCAGGGCTATGGGAACGGCCGTCAGCGCCAGGGCCGGCATGATTCGCCGCAGGCCAACCTCACCCTGGCGAGGCGACAGCAGCAGAGCGAGCCCGACTATCACCACAAGCTTGCCGGGCTCCGACGGCTGCATCCTGAACGTGCCGAGGGAGAACCAGCCCTTCGTGCCGTTCACCTCCACGCCCACCTGCAGCACCAGCCACAATGCAGTCATCATGGTCGCGAAGGCGAGCGGATAGAGCCTCCTCATGAGCCTGGGGGGCACGAAAACGGCGGAGACTCCCACGGCGACGCCCATGACGATGAACAGCACTTGGCGCTCAAGGAAGTCGGTGTTGGGCTCGGTGAAATCGCCGACAACGCCCCTAGTCGCCGAGTACACCAGGACAGATCCCATTGCCGCGATGGCGAGGGCCGACAAGATCAGGAAAGGGTCGACCAGCAGCCACCAGGGATCGGGGGCGACCTTGCGACGCGTCGGCGCGGTCGTGGTGGCGGTCATATGAGGGCGTCCAGTCCTCGCCGCTCGACGGCTTCTTCGCCCCCTACCAGCTCAGCGCAGTCCTGTGAGAGCTGGGGCCGCGTCTCGGAGATGGGCACGCCGTCGGTGTCCACCTTGATCTCGCCGGTGCGGACACCCTCCAAGAACGATGCCAGCTGCTTGACCTCCCCGTAGCAGGCATCCACTTCGCTGGCCGTGCGGGCCCGGTCGACCGTGGCGGTCGCGATCGGGAGAAGAACGCGTGCCACGGCCGGCGCGGCCACGTCACCGCCGAAGCCCGCCTCCTCCAGGACCATCGCCACCACGACCTCGGGAGTGTGCCTATAGCCGCGTTCTGGCCAGGAGGCCGGGCCGAAGGCCGCGAACCAGGCATAGTCCGCCTGTCCCTGCTTTTCCGCAGTACCGGTCTTGCCCGCCACCGGCCATGCGTCCAACGGGAAACTGACGCCCCCCTCTCCGGGAAGGTTGAAGGCCTCATAGGCCGTACCCCGCAGCAGGGCCTCGCCGCCGGAACTGCTCGGAAGGTTGTAGGCCGTGACCCCGTTCATCCCATCGAGCAGGGGCACCGCGATCTCGGCAGTCCAATCCAGCTCGCGCACCAGCCTCGGGCTGAACTCCTCGAGGACATTGCCGTCGCGATCCGTGATCTTGGTGGCGATGTTGGGCTGGTGGACCTTCCCCTCGCTGGCCAGCACCGCGTAGACGTTGGCCACCTGCAGCGGCGTCGCCAACAGGTTTCCCTGGCCGATCGCCAAGTTGATCGTGTCGCCGGCGAACCACTGCGCGCCGCTGCGCAGGAACACGCCCTGCTCGAACTGGTAGTCGTAGTAGTCCTTGTCGGGCACCACCCCCGGCCGCTCGTGGGGAAGCGGAACACCGGTGTGTGAACCCAGTCCGAAGGCCCGGGCCGTCTCCTGTATGCCCTCGTCCAACGGGGCGGTCCGGCGGAAGAAGCCCTCGCCGCCGAGCCGGTAGAAATACGTGTCGCTCGACACCGTGATGGCGTCTCGCAGATCGACGCCGCGCTCGCAGCAATACGGGCTGTTGAACACGCACGTGTCGGATTCCTCGACACAGTACGGGTAACGATATGTACCGGTGTCGTTGTAGAACTCGTCCACTTCGGTAAGTGAGGAGACGTCGGCACCTATGACTCCTTGGGTGAGAGCTGCATAGGCCGTCACAACCTTGAACGTGGATCCGGGCGCGTACAGGCCCTGGATGGCGCGGTTGAGGATCGGTGAATAGTTATCCTCGGCGGTGAGATCGTTGAACAATCGCCGGGAGATGCCGTTCACGAAGTCGCGGGGATCGAAGGTGGGAAACGACGCCATAGCCACAATCGAGCCGTCCCGGGGATCGATCGCCACCGCCGCTCCGGCCGATGCCACGAAGTTGGGAGCGTCGGGATCCTCCGGAGGCGCCTGGTCGCGAGCCTTGTCGAGGCCTCGTCGCAGCTCGCGTTCGACCAGGCTCTGAATATCGAGGTCGATCGTGAGATACACGTCGTTGCCGGGCGTCGGCTGACGACCCTTGTCGTCGTGGACCTTGACGATCTCGTCGAGCCGATTCACCTCGAAGACGCGCACGCCGGGGACTCCCCTGAGCTCGGTCTCGAAGATCCGCTCCACCCCGGACTTCCCGATCTCGTCTCCGGGCCGGTACGTCTTGGCGTTGGGATCGGCCGGGTCGATCTGCGCGCTCTGCGCCCGGTACTCGGACTCGGTGAGCGGACCCACGTAACCGAGCAGATGCGCGGCCAGCTCGCCATAGGGGTAGCTGCGCACGGTGCGCTCCTCCACCGAGACACCCGGGAACAGGTCGGGGCGCTCTCCCAGATACACCAGCAGGTCGGGGTTTATGTCGATCGCCACGGGAACCTTGTCGAACGGACCGAATTCCAGGCTCGCGAGCCGTTCCTCGACGTGGCGAACCTTCGTCAGGCGGCCCGATCGGCTGACGATCTCGGCCAGCTCGAGCAGGACCTTCCGCTGCTCGGAGTCGTCAAGCACGGCGCGGAACTCCAGGCGGTCGATCGTCACCACTTGGACCACCCGGTTGTCGACGAGGATCCGCCCCTTGGCGTCGAAGATGCGGCCCCGGGGCGCCTCGGTGTACACGACACGCAGAATGTTCGTGGCTGCAGCAGTCTGCAGTTCCTCGCTCTCGAGCACCTGCAGATACCAGAGGCGCGCGAACAGCGCGGCCACTAGGCACACCGCCACGATGCCGACTACGTGGAGCCGGAAGCCCTGACGCTCGTCGACACCAGCACCGTTGGAGGCCATCAGCGGACTCCCATGACCGTGTCAGAGCGCTCCCTCCGGCGGGGGCGGATCCGAGCCGGGCCGCTACCCACGGCCCAGCGCATCGCGGGGGCCGCAGCCAGCGAGAGTACGGCGTTGAAGGCCGACGCTATGAGCACGACCCGCGGCAGGCGGTCATCGATCAGGCCACGCTGGCCGACCACCTCGCCCAGCAGAGCGTAGGCCGTCACCGTGGCCGCGGTGCCGGCGAACACCAGCACCATCGTCTGGGTGCGCGTGTCGTGGAACAGATCCTCGGTTATGCCCCCCAGGGTGTAGGCCACGATGGCGAAGGAGGCCGCAGACAGCCCGAGAGGTGTCGAGAGGTAGACATCCCACATCAAACCGGCACAGAAGGCGATCACCGAGCCGCGCCGGGCGCCCGCGAACAGGCCAGCCAGGATGGCCACGAGCGCCGGCAACTCGGGCGCAACTCCGGCCACCCTCACCTCCACGAAGACCGTCAGCTGCAACAGCAGCGCAATCATGAACACGACGATGAGTCGCAGCGCGGCCAGGACCGCGGTGCGATCCGCCAGCAGGCGCGAGCGCAGCACAGCGGGAACCGCTCCCGGGGCCGTCACGGCGATTCCTCCGCAAACGGGGAGTCCGGGCCCACGGGCGTCTCCTCCTTGGGGGTCTGGAGCAGCACGGTCACGTAGCCGAGCTGTTGGGTGTCGGCGGCCAGGTCGATCGTCACCAGCTGGGCCAGCCCCGCCTCGGCAGGCTCGACGGAAGCTACCCGTCCGACCGGTATGTCGGCGGGGTACCGGCTGCCCGCCGCGGTCACCACCGAGCTCCCGATCGCGGGCAGGTCCGACAGGTCCCCGGTCTCGGGCCAGCGCAGGCCGGCGTCCACCACGAACTTGGTCGGATCGCCGGCCATTCCGTGACCGAGCCCCACATCACCGGTGTCGAGCAGGCGCACGCCGATCACCAAGCGGGGATCGCTGATGGAAGTGACCGTGCTCGACGCGGCATCCACGGTCTCCACCCGTCCCACGAACCCCGCGGAGGTGACCACCGCCATGCCCGGCGCCACCCCATGGCGATGTCCCACGTCAATGGAGATCACATCGTCGTCGAAGTTGCCGACCGACTCGCGCAGCACTGTCGCAGCCAGCCTCTCCACGCCGTCGACATAGGTCACGTCAGTGGCTGACAGGAGCCTCTCGAAGGCACCACGCTGCGCGTCGACGCGTATATCGGCGCTCCTGAGCCGCTCGACCTCATCGGAGAGCCTTGCATTCTCTGAGCGGAGATCGTTGTAGGAGAACATGACGGTCCAGACCTCCGCCACCGGTCCGAGCACTACGTCGACCGCGGAGACCACCGGCTCGAGTATGTCTCGCACCCGGCTCTGGGCGGTCGCAAGGGGCCCGAAGCCGCGGAAGTCAAGCGTGAGGAGGGTGACAGCCGTGAGAATCAGCAGCAACAAGCGGTAGCGGGACCGCCCGCTGCGCTGGGCGACCGCCATCGCCCAGCGTTAGAGATCGGCCGTTGTGGTCACCGCTGGTCCAAGTTGTCGAGCACGTGGCCACAGCCCCTCACCACGGCATGCAGCGGATCCTGGGCGACCGTGATCGGCATTCCGGTCTCATTGGCCACCCGTTGGTCCAAATTCCTCAGGAGTGCGCCCCCGCCTGCGAGCATGATGCCCGACTCCATGATGTCGGCGGCCAACTCGGGCGGCGTGTGATCGAGCGTGCCTCGCACGGCGTCGCAGATGGCGGTGACCGACTCCTCCAAGCCCTCGCGGATGTCCTCTGTGGTGATCGAAACCACACGGGGCAGTCCGCTCACGAGGTCGCGGCCCCGGATCTCGGCCCTGGCCTCACGGGCGAGGGGATAGGCCGACCCGAGAACGATCTTGATCTCCTCTGCGGTGCGCTCCCCGATCAGCAGCGAGTGCTCCTTCTTGACGAACTGCACGATGGCGTTGTCGAACTCGTCTCCCCCCACCCGGATCGACTGGCTGGACACGATGCCTCCGAGCGAGATGACGGCCACCTCGGTCGTGCCTCCGCCGACATCAACAATCATGTTGCCCGTCGGCTCCCACACCTGCATCCCGGTGCCGATCGCCGCGGCCATCGGCTCCTCGATTATGTGGGTCGGCTTCCGGGCGCCGGCTGACTCGGCCGCCTCCTGCACGGCCCGCTGCTCCACGCCGGTTATCCCCGACGGCACGGCGATCACCATCCGGGGCTTGGCCCATCGCCTCTGATGCACGCGCTCGATGAAGAAGCGCAACATCTCCTCGCACATGTCGAAATCGGCGATCACGCCCTCCCTGAGAGGACGGACTGCCTGTATGTGCGCCGGGGTGCGGCCGATCATGCTCTTCGCTTCTGCGCCGACGGCCAGCACCTTGCGGGTCCGAGTGTTGACCGCGACCACCGACGGCTCATTGAGCACGATCCCCTCGCCGCGCACGTACACGACGGTGTTGGCGGTACCGAGGTCCAAGGCCATGTCGCGACCCATGACCCACCCCAGCCCCGAAAGCATGCTCGCTGTGCTCATTGTGATGCCTCGATCAGGGTAGGGACGTTATCACAACGCCGGAGGACCCGGCCGACCGCTAGCCGAGGATTGTAGACCACGGCGAGCGTCAGCACACCGCCCGTGTCAACGAACTCAGAGATCTGAAGTATTCGGAGCAATCAGTGCAGCTCTAGCGAAGATCAGGGAAGAATATGGCCACTTCGCGGCGAGCCGAGTCGGCCGAGTCGCTGCCATGAACCAGATTCTCGGTGACCATCGTGCCGAAGTCTCCCCGGATGGTGCCGGCCGCGGCCTTCATGGGATCGGTGGCGCCCATCATCTGACGCACCACGCTCCAGGTGTCGTGCGGCCCCTCCACGACGGCGACCAGCACGGGGCCGCTGCCCATGAAGGCGACAAGGTCGTCGTAGAAGTCCTTGCCCACGTGCTCCGCATAGTGGCGGGCGAGTACGTCGGAGTCGAGGGTGCGAAGCTCGGCCGCGACCAGCCGCAAGCTCTTGCACTCGAAACGGCCGATGATCTCGCCCACCAGGCCGCGCTCCACAGAGTCGGGCTTGCAGATGATCAGCGTGCGATCCACAGCGGGAACGCTACCGGCACTTCCCTAACCCGCCCTCGGCGCCTCGGCGCCCAGGACCCCGCTGCCCGCACCGCGCCGAACCCTGGTGCCGACAGCGAGGCGTCAGCGTTCGCCGCCACGCTCGACCCGACGAACGTTTGTGGACGGGGCACCGGATCGTTGCGCGTCTATGGGATCGGGTAGGCGTAGACGATGTGATGGAAGAATTCCGAAACCCAGATCGTTGTGCCGTCGGAGGTGATGCCTTCGACCTCGCCGTTGCCCCAGACCAGTCCAACGTCGCTGGATGGAACGGGGGCCCCGTCGCTTAGCGCGTAGGCGCGGAGCCGCGATCGCCGCTCGTCGCTGATCCAGATCGTCGTGCCGTCGGACCAGAGGCCGCCATGCACCTTCCAATGGTCCCCAAGCAGGTTGAATTCCTTCGATTGGTCGCGGCTGCCGTCGGCCAGGTTGTAGGCGTACAGCTTCAGGTCCAGCCGGTCGACGGCCCAGATCGTCGTGCCGTCGGACCAGAGGCCTGCCGTCGCGCCGTTGTCGCCGTGCAGCTTGAACTCTTTGGACTCGTCGCGGCTGCCGTCGGCCAGATTGTAGGCGAGGAGTCTGTCGGCCGCGGCCACCCAGATGGTCGTGCCGTCGGACCAGAGGCCCAGCGGATAGCAGTCGAGCTCGAACTCCTTGGACTCGTCGCGGCTGCCGTCGGCCAGATTGTAGGCGTACAGCTTCCATGCCTTCGTGTCGGCGACCCAGAGCGTCGTGCCGTCGGTCCACAGGCCCTTGGGGGCGACCCTGGTGCCCCTCCAGTTGTCGCGGCCGATGTCGTGCGTCAGGGTGATGTCGGCAGGGGCGGCGTTCTGTTGGCGCAGCTCGTAGGGGCGGAGACTGTCGTAGAATCCGTCAGCCACCCAGATGGTCGTGCCGTCGGACCAGGCGCCGCGCGGACTCGCGTTCCTCGCACGGTCGAGCCAGAAGTCGCCGCCGCCCGCCGAATCGCCCAGATTGCGGCCGTCGGCCAGGTTGTAGGCGTACAACTTGACGTCCGCCAGGTCGACGACCCAGATCGTCGTGCCGTCGGACCAGATGCCGCGCGGATTTGCGTTGTCGCTGTGCAGATCGAATTCCCTGGATGCGTCGCGGCTGCCGTCGATGTAGGCGTATAGCTTCTGGTCCTTCTTGTCGGCGACCCACATCGTCGTGCCGTCGGACCAGAGGCCGGTGGGGTGGCCGTTGTCGCTGTGCAGATCGAATTCCCTGGACACGTCGCGGCTGCCGGAGGCCATGTTGTAGGCGAAGAGCCGGTCCCAAAACTTGTCGGCGACCCACATCGTCGTGCCGTCGGACCAAACCCCCGACGGGCGGGCGTTGGCGTAGTAGAGGTTGATCTCTTTGGATGCATCGCGGCTGCCGTCGGCCAGGTTGTAGGCGAAGATTCTGCGTGCGTCCCACACGACGCAGCACGCATTGGTATTCTCGCCGATGACCCACATCGTTGTGCCGTCGGACCAGATACTGTTGGGGTGATCGTTGGCATCGTCCACTATGATCGTCGCGGGCGGAGTTGGTGGTTCGGCGGCCTCCGCCGCGACGACTGAGAGCTCAGCGGTGTCGGCGGCCAGCCCAACCCCGGCCGGCGAGGACACCCCCGCGGTGACCACATAGTCGCCGACCGGGCAGCCCGTCGAGATCGCGCCCGTGTAGACCTCGGCGCTCTCGTCGACCTCTTTGATGTCCCGATCGACGCCGAGACCCTCACCTTCGCACTCGTCGGCGCCCATCACATCGACGCGGAAGACATAGTCGACAGTCGACGGGTCGGCGTCGACAGGCAGGTGGCTGAACGTGACGGTGACATCGAGCGCGGCGCCCTGCTCGACCGATTCAGCGGACAGCGCCAACGCGGCCGAAGGCGCCGGGGGGGCGACCACGGAAAAGCCCGCGACGGCCGCGCCCAGCCGCACGGCCGCCGCCGAGTAGATGACCGCCTCGACCGTGTAGTCCCCCACGGGACAGTCGGCCGAGACCGTGCCCGTGCGCACCTCGGGATCCTCGTCCACCTTGTGCATGCGCCGGTCGACGCCCAAGCCGTAGCCGCCCGCCCGGTCCTCGCACACATCCGCGCCCAGCGCATCGGCGCGGAAGACATAGTCGACCGTGGCGGCGTCGGAGTCGTGCTCCAAGCCGGCGAAAGACATCGTGAGCGTGAACTCCGTGCCCTCCTGCACCGAGCCGGGCAGCGACAGGCCGACCGCAGCGGACGGCGGGGCAGCGGACGGCGGGGCAGCATCCGAGTCCCCTTCTGCCTGCACGGCAACGGAGAACTGCTCCGCCGCCGTGTTGGGAAGGCCCGAGCCGTCGGTGGCCGCGCCCGCGGCCACGTCCACCGTCAGCAGGCCCTCATAGCCCGCATCAGGCACAATCGAGACGCTGAACACCGTCGAGTCCTCCGAGGCCACCGAGCCGGGCACCACCGAGCCGTTGCTGACCCGGACATCCTCCTCAGTGAAGCCCGACACGGCGCGAGAGAAGCTGACAGTCACCAAGAACGCCGAACTCACCGGCCCGGCCGTGTCGCCGGCAACGCTCACCGTCAGCGGGGCCTGAGACACCACAGAGAACTGCTCGCGGACCGAAGCCAACACCTGCACCCCGTCCGCGGAGGCCAGAGTCGCCTCCAGGGTGTAGTCCCCCACGGGACAATCGGCCCCAACCGTGCCCGTGCGCACCTCGGGGTCCTCGTCCACCTTGTGCATGTAACGGTCGACGCCCAAGCCATAGCCGCCCGCCCGATCCTCACACACATCCGCGCCCAGCACATCAGCGCGGAAGACGTAATCGACCGTGCCGGCGTCAGAGTCGAACTCCAAGCCGGCGAAGGACACCGTGACGCCGATCTCCGCGCCCGGCGCCGACCGAACAGAAGAAAGCACCAAAGCCACCGACGGCGCAGACAGGTCCGGACCCTCCGGGTCGGGATCAGGCGGAACAACCTCCGACCCGTCCTCATCGCTAGCCGTCGGAACAACCTCCGGCTCCGGCGGATCGGGATCAGGCGGAACAACCTCCGGCTCCGGCGGATCGGGATCAGGCGGAACAACCTCCGGCTCCGGCGGATCGGGATCAGGCGGAACAACCTCCGGCTCCGGCGGATCGGGATCGGGCGGAACAACCTCCGGCTCCGGCGGATCGGGATCGGGCGGAACAACCTCCGGCTCCGGCGTTGGATCCGGCGGAACAACCTCCGGCTCCGGCGTTGGATCCGGCGTTTCCGGCCAGCCCTGATCGGTGTTCAAGAAGACAAAGTCCGACCAGTCCGACGTCCCGAACGCATTCCTGGCGCGCACGGTGAAGTAGTAGTAGTTCTCGTCGGGCAGGCCGCGCACCACGGCGCGGGCGCCGGAGCCGTCCATGTCCACGCTGACGCCCCCGGCCGGCAAAGCCGTGTACTCGGCGGAGCCGGAGACCCACACGCCCACCTGATACGAGGCGGCCTCCGGCACGCTGTCCCACTCCAACTCAACGACAAGGTAGTGGAGCAGCCTGCCACCCATGCCGCCGGGAACAGCAGGAGGCTGCTGGGACCCATCCTGCGCGGAGGCCGGCAAGCCGCCCCCGCCGCCGAACAACACGGCCAGCACCACAACGGCGGCAACCAACGACACAATATTGCCACGACTCCCTGAACCTGGTCGACACATAGCGAGTCCATTCAATTGTGGACGGGCACCAGATCGTTGCGCATCTACGGGATCGAGTAGGCGTAGACGGTGCGATCGAAAAGTTCCGAAACCCAGATCGTTGTGCCGTCGGAGGTGATGCCTTCGACCTCGTCGTTGCCCCAGACCAGTCCAAGGTCGCTGGATGGAACGGGAGCCCCGTCGCTTAGCGCGTAGGCGCGGAGCCGCGATCGCTGATCGTTGTCGATCCAGATCGATCGCGGCTCGTCGCCGATCCAGTCGTCGTGCCGTCGGACCAGATGCCGCCATACACATTCTCATGGTCCCCATGCAGATTGAATTCCTTCGATTGGTCGCGGCTGCCGTCGGCCAGGTTGTAGGCGTATAGCTTCCGGTCCACCCGGTCGACGGCCCAGATCGTCGTGCCATCGGACCAGATGCCTACCGTATGGCCGTTGTCGCCGTGGAGAGTGAACTCCTTGGACTCGTCGCGGCTGCCGTCGGCCAGATTGTAGGCGCAGAGTCTGTCGTAGATTCCGTCAGCCACCCAGATGGTCGTGCCGTCGGACCAGATGCCCAGCGGATAGCAGTCGAGAGTCGGATAGCGGTCGAGAGTGAACTCCTTGGACTCGTCGCGGCTGCCGTCGGCCAGATTGTAGGCGTATAGCTTCCGGTCCGACGTGTCGGCGACCCAGAGCGTTGTGCCGTCGGTCCACAGGCCCTTGGGGGCGACCCCGGTGCCCCTCCAGTTGTCGTAGCCGATGTTGTACGTCAGGGTGATGTCGGCAGGGGGGGCGGTCTGTTGACGCAGCTCGTAGGGGCGGAGACTGTCGTAGAATCCGTCAGCCACCCAGATGGTCGTGCCGTCGGACCAGGCGCCGCGCGGACTCGCGTTCCTCGCACGGTCGAGCCAGAAGTCGCCGCCGTCGGCCGAATCGCCCAGATGGCGGCCGTCGGCCAGGTTGTAGGCGTACAACTTGACGTCCGCCACGTCGACGACCCAGATCGTCGTGCCATCGGACCAGGCACCTTGCGGATTTGCGTTGCCGCTGTGCAGCTCGAATTCCTTGGATGCGTCGCGGCTGCCGCCGGCCAGGTTGTAGGCGTAAAGCTTCATGTCCGACGAGTCGGCGACCCAGATCGTTGTGCCGTCGGACCAGAGGCCGGTGGCGTAGCCGTTGTCGCTGTGCAGCTCGAATTCCCTGGACACGTCGCGGCTGCCGGAGGCCATGTTGTAGGCGTAGAGCCGGTCCCAAGACGAGTCGGCGACCCACATCGTCGTGCCGTCGGACCAAACCCCCGACGGGCGGAAGTTGGTGTAGTAGAGGTTGATCTCTTTGGATGCATCGCGGCTGCCGTCGACCAGGTTGTAGGCGAAGATTCTGCGTGCGTTCGGCTCGCCGCTCCCCGCATTGGCCTTCTTGCCGATGACCCACATCGTTGTGCCGTCGGACCAGATCCTGTTGGGGTGATCGTTGGCGTCGTCCACCTCGATCGTCGTGGGCGGAGTTGCCGGAGTTGATGGTTCGGCGGCCTCCCCCGCGACGACTGAGAGCTCAGCGGTGTCGGCGGCCAGCCCAACCCCGGCCGGCGAGGACACGCCCGCGGTGACCACATAGTCGCCGACCGGGCAGCCCGTCGAGATCGCGCCCGTGTAGACCTCGGCGCTCTCGTCGACCTCTTTGATGTCCCGATCGACGCCGAGACCCTCACCCTCGCACTCGTCGGCGCCCATCACATCGACGCGGAAGACATAGTCGACAGTCGACGGGTCAGCGTCGACAGGCAGATGGCTGAACGTGACGGTGACATCGAGCGCGGCGCCCTGCTCGACCGATTCAGCGGACAGCGCCAACGCGGCCGAAGGCGCCGGGGGGGCGACCACGGAAAAGCCCGCAACGGCTGCGCCCAGCCGCACGGCCGCCGCCGAGTAGATGACCGCCTCGACCGTGTAGTCCCCCACGGGACAATCGGCCGAGACCGTGCCCGTGCGCACCTCGGGGTCCTCGTCCACCTTGTGCATGCGCCGATCGACGCCCAAGCCGTAGCCGCCCGCCCGATCCTCACACACATCCGCGCCCAGCACATCGGCGCGGAAGACGTAATCGACCGTGGCGGCGTCGGAGTCGAGCTCCAAGCCGGCGAAAGACATCGTGAACGTGAACTCCGTGCCCTCCTCCACCGAGCCGGGCAGCGACAGGCCGACCGGGACAGCGGACGGCGGGACAGCATCCGAGTCCTCTTCCCGGGACTCCTCGCCCTTGTCCCCATCGGTTGCCTGCACGGCAACGGAGAACTGCTCCGCCGCCGTGTTGGGAAGGCCCGAGCCGTCGGTGGCCGCGCCCGCGGCCACGTCCACCGTCAGCAGGCCCTCATAGCCCGCATCAGGCACAATCGAGACGCTGAACACCGTCGAGTCCTCCGAGGCCACCGAGCCGGGCACCACCGAGCCGTTGCTGACCCGGACATCCTCCTCAGTGAAGCCCGACACGGCGCGAGAGAAGCTGACAGTCACCAAGAACGCCGAACTCACCGGCCCGGCCGTGTCGCTGGCAACGCTCACCGTCAGCGGGGCCTGGGACACCACAAAGAACTGCTCGCGGACCGACGCCAATATCTGCACGCCGTCCGCGGAGGCCAAGGTCGCCTCCAGGGTGTAGTCCCCCACGGGACAATCGGCCCCAACCGTGCCCGTGCGCACCTCGGGGTCCTCGTCCACCTTGTGCATGTAACGGTCGACGCCCAAGCCATAGCCGCCCGCCCGATCCTCACACACATCCGCGCCCAGCACATCAGCGCGGAAGACGTAATCGACCGTGCCGGCGTCGGAGTCGAGCTCCAAGCCGGCAAAAGACATCGTGACGCCGATCTCCGCGCCCGGCGCCGACCGAACAGAAGAAAGCACCAAGGCCACCGACGGCGCAGACAGGTCGGGATCGGGCGGAACAACCTCCGGCTCCGGCGGATCGGGATCGGGCGGAACAACCTCCGGCGCAGGCGGATCGGGATCAGGCGGAACAACCTCCGGCTCCGGCTCATCCACAACCTCCGGCTCCGGCTCATCCACAACCGGCGGAACAACCTCCGGCTCCGGCGGATCGGGATCAGGCGGAACAACCTCCGGCTCCGGCGTTGGCTCCGGCGCGGGTGTTGGATCCGGCGTCTCCGGCCAGCCCTGATCGGTGTTCAAGAAGACAAAGTCCGACCAGTCCGACGTCCCAAACGCATTCCTGGCGCGCACGGTGAAGTAGTAGTAGTTCTCGTCGGGCAGGCCGCGCACCACGGCGCGGGCGCCGGAGCCGTCCATGTCCACGCTGACGCCCCCGGCCGGCAAAGCCGTGTACTCGGCGGAGCCGGAGACCCACACGCCCACCTGATACGAGGCGGCCTCCGGCACGCTGTCCCACTCCAACTCAACAACAAGGTAGTGGAGCAGCCTGCCACCCATGCCGCCGGGAACAGCAGGAGGCTGCTGGGACCCATCCTGCGCGGAGGCCGGCAAGCCGCCCCCGCCGCCGAACAACACGGCCAGAACCACAACCGCGGCAACCAACGACACAATATTGCCACGACTCCCTGAACCTGGTCGACACATAGCGAGTCCATTCAATAGCGCCAATAGCGATTCCGGGATCGAATCGGCAGCTCTTGGACGGTAGCGTACAACATCAAGGCGCGGTGAACCGTGCGGGAGCATCGTGCAATGAACACCGGGCGCGGCGTTGTCCCTCCCATCATCCGGCGGATCATCATGGCCGACGCCCTCGACACTCTCACTGCCAGCAACCCGGGCGGTGGTGGAAACCCTTCGCGGACATCTGTGTCGTCGCGCTTGTTCGCTGCACTCACAGGCTGCTCGGGCCTAGGGCCACCTTGGCCTCGCCGATCACGGTGAAGGAGCCGGTCACGGTCACGACATCGTCGGCGTCAGCGAGCTCGAGAGCATGGTCGAGGGCCGCGCCCACATCATCCGCCACCTCTGCGGCCGCGCCGACAGAGGCGGCTGCGGCGGCCACCTCTTCCGCCGGGATTCCCCGGGCGGTGGGAGCCGTGCAGCACAGCACCAACTCGGCCCGATCGGCTTCGAGCCCTCGAAGCACGCCCGCGACGTCGCGGCCCGACTGCATCCCCACCACCAGGAAGCAGCGCCCGGACGGTGCGAAGTCCTCTCTCAGAGTGGTCGAGGCGGCACGAGCGCCATCAGGGTTGTGAGCCCCGTCCAACACTACCAGCGGCTCGCGACCGACTATCTCGAAACGGCCCGGAACCCTGACACTGCCCAGAGCCTCGCCCACGATCTCGTCGGGCAACTGGGCCTCGAAGAAGGCCTCCGCGGTGGCCACTGCCAGTGAAACGTTGTCCAGCTGGTGCCGGCCGTGCAGCGACACGAGCACATCGGAATGGGTTCCATAGGGGGTCTGAAGGTCGGCCAGCCATCCTCCCACCGCCAAGCGCTCCCGGTCCGTTCCGAAGTCGACGCCGCGCTCGAGCATGGCAGCGTGGGGCTCGTCCCGGAACACGTCGCGGGTGTCAGGGTCGGTTTCGCCGCACACCACCGTCGATCCGGGCTTGATGATGCCCGCCTTCTCGCGGGCCACGGCAAGTCGCCATTCGCCGACGCCGTCGGTGTGGTCCAGCCCGACGTTGGTGATCGTGGCGACCTGCGCGTCCACGACGTTGGTGGCATCGAAGCGGCCCAGCATCCCTACCTCGACCACGGCCACGTCCACGGCCATGTCGGCGAAGTGCTGCAGAGCGGCCGCCGTAACCGTCTCGAACCAGGTGGCCCGCATCCTCAGGTGGTCCGTGAAGCGAGCCACGTCCCCTATCGCCGCGCCGAAGGCCTCGGGATCGATGGGCTGGGAGTCCAACGAGATCCGCTCCGTCGGCGCCACGAGGTGAGGGCTCGTGTAGGCACCCACCCGCAGACCCATCTCCTGAAGCAGTCGGGCCGTGACACGCACCGTGGATCCCTTGCCGTTGGTGCCCGTGACGTGGATCACCCGGTAGCACCGCTGCGGGTCGCCCATCGCAGCAGTGAGGCGCTGCACCGATTCGAGGCTCAGGCCGGCCACGCGGCCCGCCCGCGGCCTGGCCTCGTGGTTGATCAGGGTCTCAAGGTGGTCCAGGGCCGCGCCGTAGTCCACGGACGGACTCGCCGGCGGTCAGCTGGCGCGCCGGGAGCGAGTGTCGCCCCCCTCGGCGCGCGGCACCAGCGTGGGGTTCACGTTTCGGCGTACGTCCTCGCGATCGATCACCACGGTGGATATGTCCTCGCGGCCGGGAAGGTCGTACATGATGTCGAGCAGTACCTCCTCGAGCACGGCTCTCAGCCCCCGAGCCCCCGAAGCGCGCTTGATCGCCTCGTCGGCTATGGCCTCCAGTGCCTCCGCTTCGAAGTCCAGTTCGACGTTCTCGAACCGGAACATCTTCTGGTACTGCTTGACCAGGGCATTGCGGGGCTCCACCAGGATGCGCATCAAAGCGTCGCGCTCGAGGCTGCCGACCGCCCCCATGACCGGCAGTCGTCCTATGAACTCGGGGATCAGCCCGTACTTGGTGAGATCCTCCGGGAGCACATCGGAGAAGATGGCGCCCAGGTCCTTGTCCTCGGGCCGGCGGATGTCGGCACCGAATCCCACGCCCCGGCTGCCGGTGCGGCGCTCCACGATCTTCTCGATGCCGGCGAAGGCGCCCCCGCAGATGAACAGCACATTGGTCGTGTCGATCTGGATGAACTCCTGGTGAGGGTGCTTACGGCCCCCCTGCGGGGGCACGGATGCGGACGTGCCCTCCAGGATCTTGAGCAGAGCCTGCTGGACGCCCTCCCCGGAAACGTCGCGAGTGATCGACGGGTTCTCGCTCTTGCGGGCGATCTTGTCGATCTCGTCTATGTAGATGATGCCCTTCTCGGCCTTCTTCACGTCGTAGTCGGCCGCCTGGATCAGCTTCAGGAGGATGTTCTCCACGTCTTCGCCCACGTAGCCGGCCTCGGTCAGGGCGGTGGCGTCGGCGATGGCGAAGGGCACGTTCAGCATCCGGGCAAGCGTCTGGGCCATCAGCGTCTTGCCGCAGCCGGTGGGGCCGATGAGCAGGATGTTCGACTTCTGGAGCTCTATCTCGGGATCCTGGCTCTCGCCGAGCTGCACCCGCTTGTAGTGGTTGTAGACGGCGACCGACAGGATGCGTTTGGCGCTTTCCTGCCCGACGATGTAGTCGTCGAGGAAGGCATAGATCTCACGGGGGGCGGGAAGCTCCCCGACGGGATCGTCGGAGGGCCCGGCGAGCTCCTCGTCGATGATCTCGTTGCAGAGGTCGATGCACTCGTCGCAGATGTAGGTGCCGGGGCCGGCGATGAGCTTCTTGACTTGCTTCTGGGACTTGCCGCAGAACGAGCACTTGAGAAGCTCGCCCCCCTCACCCAGCTTGGCCACGCGGTCGTCTCCCCTCAAACGTCAGCTGATCGCCCTGATGGCGCTGCTGTTGTCGACCACATTGCGCGCTTCGATCACCTCGTCGATGATCCCGTACTCCTTGGCCTGCTCGGCGGTCATGACGAAGTCTCGGTCGGTGTCGGTGGCGATCTGTTCGAAGGGCTGGCCGGTGTGCGCCGACAGCACCCTCTCCAGCGACTCCTTCAGCCGTGCGACCTCGGTGGCGATTCGCTCGATGTCGCTGGCGTCGCCGTGCGCTCCCGCGTAGGGCTGGTGGATCAGGATCTTGGCGTGTGGGAGGGCCAGACGCTTGCCCTTGGATCCGGCCGCCAGCAGCACCGCAGCTGCCGACGCGGCCTGGCCGAAGCAGATGGTGCTGATGTCGGGCTTGATGTACTGCATCGTGTCGTAGATCGCGAACAGCGAGTTGATGTCTCCACCCGGACTGTTGATGTAGAGGTTGATGTCCTTGTCTGGATCCTCCGACTCAAGGTGCAGCAGCTGCGCGCAGATCAGATTCGCCACGACATCGTCTATGGGGGTGCCCAAGAAGACGATGTTCTCCTTGAGCAGCCGGCTGTACAGGTCGAAGGCGCGCTCGCCGCGGTTGGTCTGCTCCACCACGGTAGGCACCAGGTAGCTGCGAGGGCTGATGGGGCTCATGGGTCGTCCTGTGCTTGATCGGTGACTACATCCTGCGGGTTGGCGACGCCGTCGCCAACCTCGGTGGGCAGTCTCAGCAGATCGGGGTCGATGACCGCGCCCTCGGCATCCACCAGCTCGACGCGCTCGGTGATCCACTCCAGAGCGGCGCGCTTGGAGATCTCCGAACGCATGTCCGACAGCCGCCCGGAAGAAGCCAGAGCCTCGCGCAGCCGGGCCGCTTCAGCCACCGCGTCAACCTCGGCTCCTTTGCCAGCGACGAGAACAGCCCGCTGCAGCTCGGCGTCTAGGACCTTCTCGTCTGCCTCAAGCCCCTCGGCCGCGGCCACCGCCCGCAGCGCCAGGTCCAGCTTCACGCTGCGGTCGGCACTGAGCCTCACACCAGCCTCGAACTCGTCACGAGACTGGCCGATGGTGGCCAGGTAGTCAGCGAGCTCGTGTCCCTGCTGGGAGAGGTCCCTCGTCAGGCTCTCAAGTCGAGCGTCGACCTCGGACGAGACCATCGCTTCGGGGACCTCGTCGGTGACGAGAGCCGCGACGGCGTCCGCGATGCCCTCTCGCCGCACCGACTCCGCGTGCATCGCCCTGGCCCGTGCCTGTCCGGCCTCCAGCGCGGCGCGGAATTCCTCGACCGTGTCGAACTCGGTGTTGGCCGCCACGAACTCGTCGTCAAGACCGGGAAGAACCGTCTCCTGGACCTCCTTGACCAGCACTCGGAAACTGAGCATGCGGTCCTCTTCAGGATCGGGATGCGATGCAGCGAACTCCAGGATGTCTCCGGGCGCGGCACCGCGGAGGTTCTCATCGATCTCGGGCACCACGGCGCCTGTGCCGAGCCGGTAGTCGTAGTCAGATGTCGTGAGACCGTCGATGGTCTCGCCGCCCAGGGTGCCGGTGATGTCGATCGTGAGATGATCCCCATCGACCGCAGCCCGACTCACCGGCGACAGCTCCGCGAACTGCTGACGGAACCGGTCGATCTCGCCACCGATCTCCGCCTCGTCGACTACGGGGCTGGGAATCTCCACGCTCAGGGCGTCGTAGCCCGACACCAGAACGGCCGGGCGCACATCGACCACAGCGTCGAAGCAGACCGGCCCCGACTCCGAGCCCTCAATGACTTCGATGTGGGGCGCGTCGATCACGTCGATGTCGTGCTCGACGACGGCGCGCGTGTAGTAGTCGGGCAGCGAGGCCCGCAGGGCCTCCACCCGGCCCGCCTGAGGTCCCAGCTGCGCCTCCAGCAGGCGTCGCGGGGCCCGCCCCGGGCGAAAGCCCGGAATCCTGACCTCGCGGGCGATGCGCTTGAAGGCCGCTTCGATCTCGGTCTCGAACTCTTGCTCGTCCAACTCGACTGTCAGCTTGACCCGGTTGTCGGTAAGAGTCTCCACGCTGGTGCGCACGGCAGCGAGTGTACCGGTGCGGTTCGGCAGCACTACCGAATGCACCGCCTCGGGCGAGTCCTGGGGTGCCGGGCCACGCCGGTGCTGTCGCCCGCCAGATGTGCTGGGGCGGCTCCCGGCGGCGGGCTCAGGCTCCCGCCCCAGCGGTCACTTGGCGCGGACTCGGGCTGGGGCGGCTCCCGGCGGCGGGCTCAGGCTCCCGCCCCAGCGGTCACTTGGCGCGGACTCGGGCTGGGGCGGCTCCCAGCGGCGGGCTCAGGCTCCCGCCCCAGCGGTCACTTGGCGCGGACTCGGGCTGGGGCGGCTCCCGGCGGCGGGCTCAGGCTCCCGCCCCAGCGGTCACTTGGCGCGGACTCGGGCTCTGTCCAGGAAGGTGGCCATCTGCGCTCGGCTGACCGAGTCGTGGGGGCAGTACCGCAGCGGGCCGGTGGCGCAGCCCCTGATGATCCCCGCGGCGAACAGTGCGTCGATGTCGGCCCGGTGGACGCTGCCGGAGGTGTCGGCGAACCCCGCGGGCGCCGCCACGGCCAGCTCGAACGCCCGGTTCAGGAAGCCCGCCATCTGCGCCCGCGTCACCGAGCCGTCGGCGCAGAACCGCGCCGGCGCCCGCGAGCACCCCTTGGTGACGCCCAGCTCGGCCAGGCGCTCCACATGGCGCGCCCACCACACGCCGGGATCCACATCCTCGAACCTCGACGACCTCACCGGCGCCGGATCGCGGCCGTCGATGACACGCACCAGCCACACCGCCATCATCCAGCGCGGCAGCTCGTCGTCGGCGCAGAACCGCAGCGGTTCGCACAGCGTGCCGCTGAACACGCCCGCCTCCGCCAGAGCCCCCACCGAAGCGAAGTGCACATGACCCAAACCGATGTCGTCGAACGGCGCAACCCGGCCTCTGTCGGGCCGCTCCTTGCCAGCGCGGACTCGGGCTCTGTCCAGGAAGGTGGCCATCTGCGCTCGGCTGACCGAGTCGTGGGGGCAGTACCGCAGCGGGCCGGTGGCGCAGCCCCTGATGATCCCCGCGGCGAACAGTGCGTCGATGTCGGCCCGGTGGACGCTGCCGGAGGTGTCGGCGAACCCCGCGGGCGCCGCCACGGCCAGCTCGAACGCCCGGTTCAGGAAGCCCGCCATCTGCGCCCGCGTCACCGAGCCGTCGGCGCAGAACCGCGCCGGCGCCCGCGAGCACCCCTGGATGACGCCCAGCTCGGCCAGGCGCTCCACATGGCGCGCCCACCACACGCCGGGATCCACATCCTCGAACCTCGACGACCTCACCGGCGCCGGATCGCGGCCGTCGATGACACGCACCAGCCACACCGCCATCATCCAGCGCGGCAGCTCGTCGTCGGCGCAGAACCGCAGCGGTTCGCACAGCGTGCCGCTGAACACGCCCGCCTCCGCCAGAGCCCCCACCGAGGCGAAGTGCACATGACCCAAACCGATGTCGTCGAACATCACCCTGACGGGCGCCACCCCTGCAGGGGGAGCAGCAGGCGGAGGAGCAACCGAGCCTCCGCCTCCGCGACTAGGCGGCGGAGTCACCGCGTCCGGCGGCGGAGTCACGGCGTCCGGCGGCGGAATCGGCGGGCCGGGGGAATCAGGCGGCCTGTTCACCACCGCCTGGTCCGTGAACGCGTCGACCTTCGGGCGCGGAGCCGCGTCGGCGGTCAGCGCTACCGCGACCGCACCCGTTTGGGCGGCTTCCTTCGAGTACGAGACCGTGACCGTGACGCCCGCGGCCACCGCCGACTCCAGCGTCAAGGTCACCTCAACACCAGAGACGGCCACCGCCGACACCGCCACCGCCGTGCCGTCCGCCTTCACCGTGAACTGCGACGGGTGCGGCGCACCACTAAACAGGCCCGCTTCCACACCAACGTCGAAGGTCAGCACCAGCGTCGCGCCGCTCACCGTCGCCGACTCCAGCACGGGCGGAGTGCGGTTGGTCGCCGTTCGGCCCGAGAACTCGGCCACCTCCCGGTTGGGCCCGGCCGCGGCCCGCAGCCGCCTCGCGGTCTCGCCCGCCCCGGCACTGTGGCCGTACGCGACGCCGACAACCTGGCCAGCGGCCACCGGCGACGCCAGCGTCAAGGTCACCTCGACACCAGAGACGGCCACAGCCGACACCGAAAGCGAGTCACGGCCGATCCGCACCCCGAACTGCGACGCGAGCGGCCGGTAGGCCGCCGACTCGTCAAGCGAGGCGTCGAAGACGATCACGACCTCGCCGGCGTTCACCGACACGGACCGCACCCGGGGCGGCGTATTGTTGGTCACCGCCCTGTCAGCGAAGTCCTCCACATCCGCTTCGTTGATGCCCCGCAGCCGCACCAGCGTCACGCCCGAGTCGGCTTCGGTTTGCGAGTACGACACCGTGACCGTGTCGCTGATGGCCACCGGGCTCCGCAGCGTCAAGGTCACCGTCGAGCCCGCGACGGCCACGCCGCCGGACGTGAGCGGGCGCTCGGCGGACTCGGTGGCGCCCTCGGGGGTCACCTTCACCGTGAACTGCGAATGGTGCGGCACCCTGCCGCCGTCCAAGCCGGAGTTGAAGACCAGCATCAGCTCAGCACCGTCCACCGACGCCGACGACGCCGACGGCGCCGACGGCGCCCGTCCCGTCGTGTTCACCACCGCCTGGTCCGTGAACGCGTCGACCTTCGGGCGCGGAGCCGCGTCGGCGGTCAGCGCTACCGCGACCGCGCCCGTTTGGGCGGCTTCCTTCGAGTACGAGACCGTGACCGTGACGCCCGCGGCCACCGCCGACTCCAGCGTCAAGGTCACCTCAACACCAGAGACGGCCACCGCCGACACCGCCACCGCCGTGCCGTCCGCCTTCACCGTGAACTGCGACGGGTGCGGCGCACCACTAAACAGGCCCGCTTCCACACCAACGTCGAAGGTCAGCACCAGCGTCGCGCCGCTCACCGTCGCCGACTCCAGCACGGGCGGAGTGCGGTTGGTCGCCGTTCGGCCCGAGAACTCGGCCACCTCCCGGTTGGGCCCGGCCGCGGCCCGCAGCCGCCTCGCGGTCTCGCCCGCCCCGGCACTGTGGCCGTACGCGACGCCGACAACCTGGCCAGCGGCCACCGGCGACGCCAGCGTCAAGGTCACCTCGACACCAGAGACGGCCACAGCCGACACCGAAAGCGAGTCACGGCCGATCCGCACCCCGAACTGCGACGCGAGCGGCCGGTAGGCCGCCGACTCGTCAAGCGAGGCGTCGAAGACGATCACGACCTCGCCGGCGTTCACCGACACGGACCGCACCCGGGGCGGCGTATTGTTGGTCACCGCCCTGTCAGCGAAGTCCTCCACATCGTGGGAGGGCTCCTCCATGGACCGCAACCGAGCCAGCGTCACGCCCGAGTCGGCTTCGGTTTGCGAGTACGACACCGTGACCGTGTCGCTGATGGCCACCGGGCTCCGCAGCGTCAAGGTCACCGTCGAGCCCGCGACGGCCACACCGCCGGACGTGAGCGGGCGCTCGGCGGACTCGGTGGCGCCCTCGGGGGTCACCTTCACCGTGAACTGCGAATGGTGCGGCACCCTGCCGCCGTCCAAGCCGGAGTTGAAGACCAGCATCAGCTCGGCGCCGTCCACCGACGCCGACGACACCGACGGCGCCAGTCCCGTCGTGTTCACCACCTCCTTGTCCGTGAACGCGTCGACCTCTAGATTCCCCTCCGCCGAACTCCGCAGCAGCACCGCCGTCGCGCCGACCGCGGTCTTCGAGTACGACAGCGTCACCGTCTCGTCCTTCAGCACCGGCGGCGCCAGCGTCAGCGTCACCTTCGAGCCCGAGACCACGACCGCCGTCACGTTGACGGTCTCCGCCGCGGCGCCCACGCCGACGGGCGTCCTCTTCACCCTGAACTGCGACTTGTCGGGCACCATATTCATATTCCGGTCGAGCTCCGCGTCGAACACCAGCACCAGGCTCGTGCCGTTCACCCTTGCCGACGACACCTTCGGCGGCGACGGCGTCGTGTTCTGCACCGAGAAGGACTCGAATGGGTTCACATTCCTTCCACTCGTGCCGCGCAGTGGCTTCACCATCTCGTCCGCGTCCGGCTCGTCCGAATAGTCGATCTTCACGGAATCGCCCCCGGCCACCGCCTGCGCCAGCGTCAGAGTCACCGTGGAGCCCGAGACGGCCACCCCGCCGTCCGCTACCCGAATACTGTCTAACTGCCCGATGAGGTCCTGCGTGCTCGCTCGAAACTGCGACGGGAGCGGCTGATACTCCGACCCATCATCGAGCGGGTTGTCGAAGGCCAGCGTCACCGTCTTGAATCTCACTGTACCCGACTCCGGCGCAGGCGGCGTGTTGTTGGTCACCGCCCGGTCATCGAACGGGCCCACCGCTGGGTGCGGCGCCACGCCGGCCCGCAGCAGCCTCGGCGTCTCGCCGGTGTCCGCGGTGTGGGAGTAGGCCACCGTGACCCCGTCGTCCTCCCTGATCCGCGCTTGCCCCTCCAGCGTCTCCAGCGTCAGAGTCACCTTGAGACCGTCGACGACCACCCCGTTCTCGGACTGCGCCAGGTCCCACGGCACCACCGGCACCGCCGACGGCTGGCCGCCGGGCGGCGTCACCGTCACCGTGAACTGCGACCAGTAGGGCACATAGGGCCCAGCCGAGACGAGCGCCGCGTCGAAGACCAGTTCCACCGTGCTGGCGTTCACCGACGCCGACACGAACACTGGCGGCGTCGCGTTGTCTACGGAGACGCTGAAGGTTTCCACCAGCGGGTTCGGAGACTCGCGGCCCCGCAGCGGGCTAGCCGAGGGCTTGAGGTAGGCCACTAACACCGAATCCGAATAACTCGCGACCACCGGCTGCGCCAGCGTCAAGACCACCGTGGCGCCGGAGACGTTCACGGCGGACACGGTCACCGTTTCGCGGCTACCGTCGAGCGTGTATTGCACCGTGAACTGCGCCGCGTCCGGCCGATGGGCGGCCGCTTCGTCGAGCGGCGCGTCGAAGACGATCTCCAGCCTGTCGCCGATCACCGTCGCCGACTCCGTTCCCGGCACTAGTCCCGTCCTGTTTATCACCGTTGTTGTGTCGCCGAACATCACCAGCCCGCCGCGGGCGCCGCGTAGCGTCTCCGCCTCGACTGGCGGTTCGCCCACTGCGGGGTCGGGGGCGGTCTGCGAGTACGTCAGCGTCACCGTCTCGTCCTTCAGCACCGCCGAGGCCAGCGTCAGAGTCACCCTCTGGCCCGACACCGCGACCGCGGCCACGTCCCGCGCCGTGGCCGTGGCACCCGCGGCGGTGCCGGTCACCTTCACCGCGAACTGCGTCTTGTGCGGTACTCTGGCCCCGTCGAGCGACCCGCTGAAGGTCAGCACCAGCCTGTCGCCGTAGACGAACGCGGTGCGGAGCCCCGGCGGATCCGGCGTGCCGTTGATCACCTCCCGCTGGGTGTACTCGCCCACCGCGGCCCCGTTGGCGCCCCGCAGCCGCACCGGCGTGGACCCGGTGGACGCATCGGTGTGGGAGTACGACACTGTCACGATGTCGCCCTTGCCCACGGGCTGGCGCAGCACCAGCGTCACCTCGCGGCTCGTGACCCGCACCCCGTCCTCGTCGGCCACAAGCACCGTGTTCGTCGTGCCGCCGGAGGTCACCAACACCGTGAACTGCGGCCACGTCGGCGCATGGTCCTTGTCGGTGTCCAGCTCGCCGTCGTGGAGCAGCGTCACCACATCGTCCAGCACCGTCGCCGACACGAGCCTCACGGGATCGGGCGTGATGTTGGTAACCGGCAGACGCTGAAACCCGGCCACCGGCGAACCGTTGGCACCGCTGAGAGTGGCACTGCTGAGAGGCACCGTCTGTGGGTACCGGTCATAGGTGAGATGGACGGCGTAGCCCTTGTCCACGGGCCGGCTCAGCGTCAGCGTCACCGTGCGACCCTCGACACTGACCGCGCCGGACACCCCCACGCTCACCGCGTCGGCGGCGCCGACGGGGGCCACCGTCGCCTTGAACTGCGCCCCCCGCGGCACACGGCCGGTGTCCAAGTCGGCGTCGAATACGATCTCCAGCCTGTCGCCACTCACCGTCGCCGACATGACGTTCGGAGGCTCGGGCGTGGTGTTGGTCAAACCAATCCCGCTGAACTCGCCCACCTTCGCGCCGTTGGCACCGAGCAGCAGCGTCACCGGCGAACCGCCGGTGCCGGTGGACGTCTTAGATTGGGAGTAGGCCACCTTCACCGCGTCGCCTTTGTCCACGGGCCAGCGCAGCGTCAGCGTCACCGTGGAGCCGGAGACGGCCACCCCGTCCTGGGCCACGTGAATCTGCCGCGCGCTGTCGCTGAGTGGGGGGGTGGCGTTCACGGTGAACTGGGGCCACGCCGGCACTGTTGTCTCGTCGAGCGGGCCATCGAAGACCAGCGTGACCGTGTCGCCGGCCACCGTCGACGAGAACACCTCCAGTTCCGGCGGCGCCGGGGGGCCGTCCTGCGCCGCGGCGGGGCCAATCGGGAGTTGCAGGACCGACGCCACCAGAGCCATGACCAGAACGAGCCGGGCCAACGGCAACCGGAATCTCACGAGACCCCGAACCACCGGAACGGGTCTACGGGGCAGCCCCCCCCCCCCCCGACGGCGGCTGGGCAAGCGCGGCCGAGACGCGGCGTCACGAATGAGTTCCCAGCGGGCTTGCCTCGCTGTGGGACGGGGTGCGCTGCGACCGAAGGCAGCCGAGGATTGTGTTCCAAGGGTCGTGCTCCTTGAGTGCCGGACGCCATTCGGTCCCGCGGAGTGTAGGTCCTGCGGCGAGCCCGCGCCAGGGCAGCACGGATTTCTTGCCGAACCAATCCCGCGGCGAGCTTCGCCACGCGCCGGTCGCCCGGCCTCAAACAAACCAACCTGACCCCGCGCTTGACATGGAAGCTCAGCTAGCGTGATGGGTTGCGCGGGCGTAGTTCAACGGTCAGAACCTCAGCCTTCCAAGCTGATGATGCCGGTTCGATTCCGGTCGCCCGCTCAAGCGCCCGACTACCGGGAAGCGCGTGCCTGGAGGCCGAGCGGATAGGGAACAGTCCATGAGGATCTTCGCGAGGCACCGAGCGAGGCCGTGGCCCGAGCGGCCCGTGAGCGCAGCGAACAAGAGCGCGAGACCACACGCTTCATCGCCAGGCCCTGCCACCTGTCCGCGGAGCCTGCCATGACCGAGTCGCTGCTCGAACGCTCGGCCCGCTACATCGACGGGTCCGCCCGCTCCTCCGAAGACGTGTTCCAGCCCCGACAGGCGCCAGGCTGACCGCGGTGCGCACCGAGTTCGACCCCGACCGGCTGCCCCTGACGATCCTGGAGCTGTTCCGGATCAAGCAGGGCGAGATGGTCTCAGCCCTACTGCACCTGGGTACCCGTCTGGGCCTGTGGAAAGCGCTTGGGGACTCCGAGCCGTGCACGAGCGCTAAACTCGCCGAGGCGGCCGGCCTCCAGGAACGGTGGGTCCGCGAGTGGCTGCACGGCATGGCCGCCACAGAGCTCGTGCAGCACGACGACGGCCGCTTCGCGCTGACGCCCGAGGCGCGCGTGGCGCTGACCGACAGCGACCATTGGTGCTACATGCCCGGCGTGTTCGGCCCTCCCATGACCCATCGTGAGATCGAGCGCACCGCGGAGGCATTCCGAACCGGAGTGGGAATGACTTGGGCCGAGCACGGTGAGCACGCATGCCACATGCAGTGCGCCATGTCCGCAGCGCGCCAGGAGAGCTTCCTAGTGCCGGTGGTTCTCGCCGCATTCGACGGAGCAGCGGACCGGCTGCGCGCCGGTGGCGCCACGATCGTGGACGTAGGTTGCGGAGCCGGGGTCGCGGCCAGGCTGCTGGCGGCGAGCTTCCCTGAGGCCACCGTGGTCGGCATCGATCCCTCCGAGCGAGCGATCACTGCGGCCCGAGCCGACTCCCGGGCGGCAGGCCTCGACAACTTGACCTACGAGCGGGGCGCCTTCGACGACCTGGACCGCTTCGGCCCCGCGGACCTGCTCGTGACCCTCGACGTGCTGCATGACCTGCCGCGCCCGCAGGATGCGATCACGGCCACCCGCCGCAACCTGGCCGACGACGGCTGGTGGCTCGTAGCCGACATCAAGGGGCGCGGGGATCTGGAGTCCAACCGGAAGATCCCGGTGCTTCCCTACATGTACGCGATGTCGGTCTTCTACTGCATGTCCTCCGCCCTGTCAGAACCGGACGGTGAGGGCCTGGGGACTCTGGGGCTCTATCCAGCCCGACTGGAGGCGATGGTGAGGAGCGAGGGGTTCACCCGCTTCACCCGTCATGAGGTCGAGTCGGATCCGACCAACTGGTACTACGAAATCCGGCGCTGATTGGGGCTGCCGGCCGATCGAGTGGCCGTCAGGCGCCCCCGGCGTCGGAGTCCGGTCCTGCGGCACGAGGCGCCACCTCGGGATAGAGGTGTGAGATGGTGCCCGGCTCGATCCGGCATGCTTCGATGTAGGCGTCGACATCCTCTCCCTTGACGCGGATGACCCGACCCATCCGATAAGCCGCTATGTACCCCTCGTCAATGAAGCGGTACAGCGTTCGCGTGGTGATGCCGAGGCGCTTGGCCGCCGCGGTCGTGCCCAGCCATTCGATCTGAGCCTGCTCGGATTGTTCTTCATCGACCATGGCTATAGTTGCCTTTCGATACTTTTTATGAGAATTGGGGTACGCCGAAACTCATCGCACGAACAGCAAGCCCTACGACGAGATCGAGGAGAGTCTACGGCAATGACCGAGGCAGATGGTGGATATAGGACCATCTCCGCTCCATCAGCGATGCACGAACCGGTCGACACGGCCGATGACCGCCACTGGGAGGGCGAGATGGCGGCCCGGCCGGACACTTGGCGCGGTCGCCTGGTGTCCGTCACAGGCGGCGGCAGAGCCGGGGCGTCGCTGCTGGCTATGTGCCTGGCCGCAGAGTTGGCCGGCGATGCCTCCAACCGGGCACTGGTGCTGCTCGCCGATTTCGCTGCAGGCGCCGACCAGGCCGCCATGCACGGCTGCCTCGGCGTCGTCCCGCGGACACAAGAACTCGCAAGAGTGTGCGACGGGAAGCCCCGCGATGCAGACGCGCTGCGCTCGATGGCCCTCGAGCCGGCCGGCAGGCGGTATCACTTGCTGTTGGGCCTGCCTGGCAGCCGGGACACCACACCCGTTCAGTTCCGTCGCACCGAAACCCTGCTGGACAGCCTCCTGGCCGCCTACCGCTTCGTTGTGGCCGACGTGGATGCCGATGTGGATGCCGACGTCGAGGCGCTTTCCGACACCGAGTCGGCCCGTCCCGCGGGCCACGACGAACTGGCCCGGGCCACGCTGCTGCGCTCCGATCTGATCGTGGTCGTGGGCACAGGAGACACGCGGGGCCTCTACTCGCTAGCACGAACCGTCGACGCGCTGACCGGACTGGCGGGTGCCAGTCAGATTGTCCCGGTAGTCAACCGTCTCCCCCGCAGCCGCAAGCACCGGCTGGCCGCGGCCAAGGCCACCATTCGTCTGTTGAAGACCAGCGCGGCGTTCGAAGCCGGGGACCCGGTGTTCATCGCGGAGCGGAGCACTGCTGGGCGCGCCGTCCGCAACGGCTTGGCCCCGCCGCCCGCACTGGTCCGCCCTCTCGCGGCCGAGGTCCGGATGCGGTTGCTGGCCACCGCCTCGCACTCGCCCGACGCCATCGCGTGACTGAGACGCCATCGCGTGACTGAGACGCCATCGCCGACTAGCCTGGCGAGGGTGATCGATCGGGTCCTGCTGGCCTCGCCGCGAGGCTTCTGCGCCGGAGTGGACATGGCGATCAAGGCGCTGACCTGGATGATTCAGGCCTTCGGTCCGCCCGTCTACTGCTATCACGAGATCATCCACAATCAGATGGTCGTGAAGCGCTTTGAGGAAGCGGGCGTCGTGTTCGTGGACGACATCGCCGAGGTGCCTCCAGGACGGCCCATCATGCTGTCCGCTCACGGTTCAGCCCCTGAGGTGGTGCGGGCAGCCCGCGAACGGGGCGGCTACATCGTGGACGCGGTGTGCCCGCTGGTCACGAAGGTCCACCACGAGGTCAAGACCCGAGCCGGGAAGGGCTACCAGATCGTGTACGTGGGCCACGAGGGACACGAGGAGGCCGTAGGAACCATGGCCGTCGCCCCCGACGCCATCCACCGCGTGGAGAACGCCCGCGGGGTGGCCGCTCTGCCCGAGTTCGACGCCCCGGTCGCCATCCTGGCCCAGACCACCCTCTCCCACCGAGAGTGGGAGGGTGTGCTGCAGTCCACCCGGCGGCGCTTCCCCGACGTTTGGGAGCCCAGCATGAGCGACCTGTGCTTCGCGACCACCAACCGGCAGACAGCGATGATGGAGATCGCGTCCGAATGCGATGCCGTGCTCGTCATCGGCTCGTCCAACTCGTCCAACACGCAATCGCTGGTGGAACTGGCCGCAGAGGCGGGGTGCCGGAGGGTGCTCAGGATCGACGCCGCCGACGACATTCCCGACGACTTGGAGGGAACGATCGGTGTGACCGCGGGCGCTTCCGCTCCCGAGGAGCTCGTGCGGGGAGTCATCGACCGGCTCGCGCCCATCCACGGCGTGCGGGAGGTGACCGTCATCGACGAGGACGAGTACTTCCCGCCCCCGCGGAACCTCCGCGAGCTACTGGCCTCCGTCGGGGCGGCCGCCGTCGTCAGCCTCGGCTCCCAGGCTGGGGCCCGAGAGCCCTTGAACGACCGCTCCATCCGGGCGAGCGACCTTCTCGACAGGCTCGTTCCCCACTCGGCAACCTGATTCAGGCTTAGAACATGCGCGGGTGGGTGATGCCGCCTCCGCGGTGCAGCGTCGTGGTTCCCGCTCTTGTTCGCTGCGCTCACGGGCCGCTCGGGCCACGGCCTCGCTGAACGCCCCGCCAAAATCCTCACGAATCACCGCCTACCCGCTCGGCCTCTTAGCCGGCTCCTGACCTGCTAGCACGCGGGCCTCCACGTAGAGGTCGCTCAACTCGACGAACAGGCGGTCTGTGAGTTCACGCACCGCCCGGCGCGGCACCCGTCCCTCGACCTTGGGAGGCGGCGGGATCGGGTTGCCAACGACAGCGACCACCCGCCGCGGCCGTGGCACGATCGACCCCACCGGAAGGGCCCGGACCGTGCCTCCGAGCCCGACCGGGACGATCGGAACCTCAGCGCGGGCCGCCACGAACGCCGGTCCGTCGAGCATGTCGTCACGCCGGACCCGATCCCCGGACCGGCGCGTCCCCTCGGGGAACATCACCAGCGGCTCACCCAGCGCGAGCACATCGGTCGCGGCGCGCAGCGCGGTGCGGTCGGCCCTGCCCCGCTCCACCGGAAAACCGCCCAGCAGCGAGAGGAGCGCGCCCAGGGGCCGGTTCTCCCACAGGCTCTCCTTGCCCATGAACCGCAGCCGCCGGCTCGTGACCATCCCGGCTATGGGGGTGTCGATGAACGACCGGTGCACGGGCGAGAGGATGAACGGGCCGGGCGGGATGTTCTCGCCTCCCTCAACCCGCAGCCTGAACAGCACCTTGATCAGCGCGAAGATCGCGCTCCACCCGACCCGGTAGGCGATCCGCCCCCGCATCCGGTGGCGACTGCGGCGCAGGGCGTCATCGCCCGGGGCTGCGGCCTCCGTGCGGCGTCCGTACGCGCTGCGGCTCACATCAGGCTCAGTATCTGCTCGACCGTCTCGTCGAAGGTCAGCTCCGTGGTGTCTATCACCACCGCGTCGGGGGCAACCGACAGCGGGTCGACGAGGCGAGTGGAGTCGATCATGTCGCGCCGGGCCAGATCCGCGGCCACCGACTCAACCGCTCCGACCCGATCGTCCCCGTGGCCATCGGTGGCAAGCCCGCCCTCGCACAGACCGCTCTGGCGGGCTCTGCGCACAGCCCTAACGGTTGGTTCCGCAACCAGGTGGACCTTGACTTGGGCGTCGGGGAACACCACGGTGCCGATGTCGCGTCCCTCCAGCACTCCCCCGCCGCGCCGGCGCGCCCACTCGCGCTGACGGGCCACGAGCTCGGCACGCACGGCGGCGTTGGCGGCCACCACGCTCACAGCCCTGTCCACCGACGGGCCCCGGATCTCCACCGTGGCGTCGACCCCGTCCACCAGCACCTGCTCGGCAGAGACTCGCACGTCTATCGTGCGGGCCACAGCCGCAGTGAAGTCGTCGTCGGACGGGTCGCCGCCGGCCCGCAGCACGGCAAAGGCGACGGCCCGGTACATCGCTCCAGTGTCCAGGTACTCCAGACCGAGCCGGTCGGCCAGCGCCTGAGCCACAGTCGACTTGCCCGAGCCGGCCGGACCGTCGATGGCTATCACTCTCACTTCCGCACCCCCTTGGCGCCCCGCAAGCTGTCGAGCGCCTCGTACTTGGCGCCCCGCAAGCTGTCGAGCGCCTCGTACTTGGCGCCCCGCAAGACGTCGAGCGCCTCGTAGAAGCCGGGGAACGTCTTGGCGACGCATCCTGGGTTCTCGATCTCCATTCCCGGAGCGACCAGGCCCAGCACCGAGAACGCCATAGCAATCCGATGATCGTCGTACGTGCGGACTCGGGCGCCTGCAGGAGCTGCGCCGGGCACCACCGCGAACCCGTCGTGTAGCTCCCGAGCCTCCACGCCGCACCGGCGCAACTCCGACACCACCGCGGCTATCCGGTCGCTCTCCTTGCCCCGCACGAAGCCGATACCCCGCACCATGGTGGGCGTGGAGGCCACCGATGCCACCACCGCCAGCGTGGGCGCGGTGTCGGACATGTCGGCCAGGTCAACCTCAATGCCCTGCAACGGGCCGCCGGTGACCCGAGTGCAACCCTCGACCTCGTCCACCGACGCGCCCATCGTCTGCAACAGTGAAGCGAACCCGGTGTCGCCCTGGATCGAGCCGGCACCAAGACCCTCGACACGCACCGTCCCCTCTGTGATCGCAGCCGCCGCCCAGAAGTAGGAGGCCGACGAAGCGTCCGGCTCCACCGCGAAACGCTCAACCGGCCGGTAGCCGCCCCCCGCGACCTGCACTGCCTCCGGTCCAAGCTCGACGGCCGCCCCGAACGACCGCATCACTGCGGCTGTCATCTCTACGTAGGACTGGCTCACGGCGCGACCGTCGATGCGCAGAGTCAGCCCGCCGGACACCAGCGGCCCGGCCAGCATCAGCCCGGACAGGAACTGGCTGGAACGGTCGGCGGCAACGACCGCCTCGCGGGAGCGAATCGGTCCACAGACCCGCATGGGCAGGCCGTCACCGCCCAATGGGAACTCCACCCGCACGCCGAGCCTCCGCAGCGAGTCGGCCATGTCGCCGAAGGGCCGGACCCTCAGCTGCGGGTGGCCGTCGATGGTCACCGGGTGTTCCGACAGGGCCGCCAGCGGCGCCAGGAAACGGCTCGTGGTCCCCGACATGCGGGCGTCGATCAGCGTGCCCGCGCTGGTTCCCACTGTGCCCCCGGTGCCGCGGATCCGCATCGTCGCCTGATCGGGGAGGCAGGTGACCTCTGCGCCGAGCGACCTGACCGCCTCAACCATGGCTTCGGTATCATCAGCGAAGAGGACGCCGGTCAGCGTCGTATCTCCGGAGGCCAGCGCCGCGCAGACGAGAGCCCGATTCGTGATGCTCTTGGAGCCCGGAAGCTTCACCGTCGCGTCGGGCGGGTCCTGCAGCGGGGTAATACCCAAGACTGGAGGCATCGGCTCGCTCATCCCAGCGGGTTGAGCGACGGGCGATACCCGGCGCTGGTCAGGGCACGCACAAAGTGTTCCGCCACATCGTTGTCGACCAGGGCCAGCACCACACCGCGGGGGCCCTCCGCGGAGTGCGCTATCTCGAGGTCGTAGATGTTCACGTCGTGGTCGGCCGCCAGGGTGGTGATGCGGGCCAGCTCCCCCTTCTGGTCCCGTATCGCGATCCGGACCTCAGCCAACTGCGACGGCTCGGGGGCGCCGGCCGACAGGCTCCGCCGGCTGTCTCGAGCCGCCTCCAGCCGGGCCAGGAGTTCCTTGCGATCCCCCCCGGAGACGATCAGGCGCATCTCGACCAACTCATCCAGCAGCTCGTCGAGGACATCGGTGATCGCAGCCCGGTTCTCCACGCAAATCTCGGGCCAGATCGCGGGATGGCCCGCGGCCACCCGGGTCATGTCCCGGAAACCGCCGGCGGCGAGCCGCAGCAAGGCACGATGCTCGATCGAGCGCCCTTCGGCGATGCGCATCAGGACCGCGGCAGTCAGGTGCGGCACGTGCGACACGACCGCCACCAGCGCGTCATGGCGCTCTGGAGCGAGCGCGATGGGTTGCGCACCCAGCTGCGAGACGATCTCGCGCACCTCGGCCAAGGCCGCGTCGTCGGTGATCGCCGTGGGCGTCAGCACCCAGACCGCGTCGCGGAACAGGTCGGGGTCGGCTCCGGCCAGGCCATCCTGCTCATTGCCGGCCATCGGATGGCCGCCCACGAAGCGAGGATCGTTCACGGCTGCGACCACGGGCGCCTTCACGCTGCCCACGTCGGTCACGACGGCGGCACCGGCGTCGAGCAACTGGTGCACGACGGCAGCCAGCCTCGCGGGCGGAGTGGCGGCCACGGCCAGGTCGCACGGGCCGGGCTCGCCGATGCGGTCCACCGCACCAGCGGCCACCGCGGCTCCGGCTCGCTCAGCGTCGGGCTCGATCCCGGTCACATGCCATCCCGCGCTGCGCAGCGCCATCCCCACCGAGCCCCCGATCAGGCCCGTGCCGGCGATGATGGCGCTGCGGGATCGGGCCATGGACGGCGATGCTACCGGTGCGACCCGCCAGCCTCCGCCGTAGGTGTCGAGCCCGCGGCGGCCTTCTCGAGCAGTCTGATCTCGGCGAGTGTCAGCGACCGCCAGCAACCGGGCGCCAGGCGCCGGTCGACGAGAGGACCGATCCTGGTCCGCACGAGACGGCGCACCGGATGGCCAACCGCCTCGCACATCCTGCGAACCAGCCGGTTGCGCCCCTCGTGGACGGTGATGCGCACCACGTCGGGCGAGACCAGCGCCACCTTGGCGGGAGCAGTCGGCCCGTCATCGAGCACCACGCCTTGGCGCAAGGCCCTGATCGCCGCGGGCCTCGGCGACCCCGACACGTGGGCCAGGTATTCCTTCTCGATGCGGAAGGAGGGGTGGGTGAGCCGGTGGGCCAGATCGCCGTCGTTGGTGAGAATCAACAAGCCCTCGGTCATCAGATCGAGGCGTCCGACCGGAAAGACGCGCGGCTCGGCCGGAACGAGGCCGGTGACAATGGGCCGTCCCTGGGGGTCGTGGGCGGTGGTCACGACGCCGGGGGGCTTGTTGAGGAGGTAGTGGACGAGGTCGGGCCGCACCCCCACGACCACCCCGTCGACCTCCACCACCGCGTGGACCGCATCGATACGGGTGCCGAGCTTGGCGACGGCGCCGTCGACCCGCACCCGCCCATCCGAGATCAGCGACTCGCATGCTCGTCGGCTCCCGATCCCGCACCGGGCCAGAACCTTCTGAAGCCGCTCGCGTTCGGCGGCCGTCACCAACGCGCCCCCGCACATTGACAACGCCGGTGGGTGATGCCGCCTCGCGATGCGGCGGGGTGCCTCCCGCTCTTGTTCGCTGCGCTCACGGGCCGCTCGGGCCACGGCCTCGCTCGGCGCTTCGCGAAGATCCTCATGAGATGCTGCCTACCCGCTCGGCCTCTTGGGCGGGACCGTGCTCCTGCCGGCGTGGCGCCACGGGCGCGCAGGCGTCACTGGTCGGTGCCGGCAGGACCGTCCGGACGCGGCTCGTCGATTTCAGGCACCACTCTCAGTCGACGCTCCATGTCCTCCACCGCGTCCGGGGCGGGGACGAACTCTGCGAGCGGGGGCAACTCGTCGAGCGAGTCGAGACCCAGGTGCTCGAGGAACTGGGGCGTAGTCCCGTACAGGACGGCCTGGCCCGGTCCGGGTGCCCGAGCGATCTCGTCGATGTAGCCGCGACGCCTCAGTGTCCGCATTACGCCGTCAACGTTCACCCCTCGGATCTCGGCGACCTGGTGGCGCGACACCGGCTGCTTGTACGCCACGACCGCCAGTGTCTCGAGCGCTGCGGCGGAGAGTCTGGCACCGTGGCCCGCGCGCACGAACCGCTCCACGTAGCCATCCTGAGCCGGCGCCGTCTGGTAGCGGTAGCCGCCCGCCACCCGGGACAGTACGAAGCCTCGGCTCTGCGACTCATACTCAGCGGCGAGCGCATCGCAGACGGCCTTCACCCGATCGGCCGACGTCTGAACCACCGAAGCCAGCACCTGCGGTGACAGGGGCTCGTCGGCCAGCAACAGCACCGCTTCGAGCGCGGCCGCGATAGGTGCGTCGGGCACCGATTCGTGGTGCGGGAGGCTGCTCATCGGCGCGCAGTCCCCTCAGCCGTCGTAGACGTCCACACCGGCCATGGCCGCCTCGCGGATACCGGCATCGTCACCGCCGGTCCACAGCACGACAATGTCTCCGAAGGTGGTCGCCTGCTCAACATCAGCCAGTCCCTGCTTGACCAGCTCGAGCACGGCGAGGAAGCGGACGACCAGCCCGAGACGATCATCGATGCCGGCGGTGAGACGCCGGAACGTGACCCGCTTCGCCCTCGTCAGCTCCGCGATCAACTCGGACACGGCGTCGCCCACGGTCAACGAGATCGGCGTGATGTGGGTTATGTCCACGCGGGGCACGACCCGTGGGGCCGCGGCTCGCAGGTAGGCGGCGCGGATCTCGGAAGGCGACACTCCTTCCAGAATGGCCGGGGCCAGATCGAGCCAGCGCTCCTCGGTGATGCCCAAGCGGCGCGGCCGGCTGCGGGCGGCCGCATCGAACAACCGGCGCAGCCGCTGCGACGCGTCCCGGAACGTGCTGCACTCCAGGAGGCGGGCCAACAGCAGGTCCCGCTCTGAGAACGCCTCGAACTCGTCGTCGAGGTCCACGGCCGCTTCGGTGGGCAGCAGACGCTTGACCTTCATCTCGACCAGGGTCGCGGCGATGAGCAGGAACTCGGTGGCCACCTCCAGATCGCACTCGGACATTCGCTCGATCTCGGCCAGGAAGGCGTCGGTGATGCGCGCGATGGGGATGTCGTAGATCTCTACCTGCTCACGCAAGACGAGCGGCAGCAGCAACTCGAACGGCCCGCTGTAGGAGGGCGTAGATACCTGGTAGGCCATCGGATGTGACACTAGCCCCGTACGCTGGCGGGCCATGACCAGGGTCCTGTCCGGCATCCAGCCCAGCGGCGACCTGCACCTGGGGAACTACCTGGGCGCGATCCGCAACTGGGCCAGGATTCAGCACACCGCCGATGCCTTCCACCCCGTCGTGGACCTTCACGCCGTCACCGTGCCCCAGGTGCCGGGAGAGCTGGGGAGGGCGACGCTTCGGATGTCGCAGATGCTGATGGCCGCGGGCCTCGACCCGGAGGTGTGCACGATCTTCGTGCAGAGCCATGTACGCGAGCACACCGAGTGCGCCTGGCTGCTGGAGTGCACGGTGTCGTTCGGGGAACTGAGCCGGATGACCCAGTTCAAGGACAAGTCGGGCCAGCAGGAGTTCATCTCGGCCGGGCTGTTCACGTATCCCGCGCTCCAGGCGGCCGACATATTGCTGTACGACGCCGACGAGGTGCCGGTGGGCGCCGATCAGCGCCAGCACATCGAGCTCACCCGCGACATCGCCGAGCGGTTCAACTCCCGATACGGACCCACCTTCAAGCTGCCCGCCGTGGTGGTCCCTGCGGCCGGGGCGAGGGTCATGGACCTGCAGAGCCCGACCAACAAGATGTCGAAGTCGCTGGACTCGCCGCGGGGCACTGTGGACCTCCTCGACGACCCGTCCGTCATCGTCCGCAAGATCAAGGCCGCAGTCACCGACAGCGACGCCGAGGTCCGCTACCACATCCAGGCCAAGCCCGGAGTGTCGAACCTGCTGTCGATACTGGGGGCGTCCACCGGCCGCACGCCGGAGGAAGTCGCCGACGCCTACTCGATGTACGGGCCGCTCAAGACGGACACAGCCGAAGCGGTGGTCGAGTTGCTGCGCCCCGTCCAGACCCGCTTCGCGGAACTCGAAGCCGATCCGGCGGAGACGGCGCGGCTGCTGCAGATCGGCGCCGACAAAGCCCGAGCCATCGCGACGGCCACGCTTGATCGGGCCCGCACCAACATAGGCCTCCTGGCCCCCCAGAGGCCGAGCGGATAGGGCGCAGTTGACGAGGATAATGAGGCGCTGAGCGAGGCCGTGGCCCGAGCGGCCCGTGAGCGCAGCGAGCAAGAGCGGGAGCTAGCCGACGGCTACAGCCCGGGGGTGAGCGGCCCGGTATACCGCCCTGAGGCGTTCAGTCGACACCCTGGTGTAGATCTGGGTGGTGGAAATCGAGGCGTGGCCGAGAAACTCCTGCACTATGCGTATGTCAGCGCCGCCGTCGAGCATGTGGGTGGCACATGAGTGGCGTAGCACGTGGGGTGTGAGCAGCGATCCGAGCCCGGCCGCGTCGCCGTGGCGGCGCACGACCAGCCACAACCCCTGACGGCTGAGGCGCCCGCCCCGGCGGTTGAGGAACACCGCCTCGGCGTCGCCGCGGCGGGCCCAGCGTTCGGGCTCCAGCGCGCCACGGCCCTTCGGTGCCAGCCACCGCTCCAGCGCCTCAGCGGCGCAGCGACCCAGCGGCACGATCCGCTCCTTGGCGCCCTTGCCGGTCACGCGTACCAGGCCGTCGTGAAGGTCCACGTCGGGAAGCGACAGCGACCCAGCCTCCGAGATCCGGCATCCCGTGCCGTAGAGCAGTTCCAGCACGGCTCGGTCCCGGCGGGCTGGCGGATCATCACCGACGACGGCGTCCATCAGCGAGGAGACCTGGACAACCGACAGCGCCTTGGGAAGGCCCCGGGGCAGGCTCGGGATCTCCACGTCGGCGGTCGGGTCGTCGGCTCGGTGGCCCTCGGCGACGAGAAACCGGTGCAGCCCCCGGGCCGACACCAGCATCCGGGTGACTGAGGCCGGGGCCAGGCCGTCGCGCTGCAGGGCGCGAACGAACGCGACCACATCGGTGTCCGCAGCGTCGTCGAGGCTGCGGCCCACAGCGGCGAGATGGCTCCGGTAACGCACCAGGTCCCGCCGGTAGGCCTCGACTGTGCGGGGCGACCGGCCTCGCTCCACCGCCAGCCAGGCCAGGAACTCCTCGGCGTGGGGGTGCAGACCCGCCTCTGCCTCGTCCGGCGGCGCAAGCGAAGAGGCCGGCGCGCTCATAGTCCCATCCGGCGCAGCGCGAGAAGCACAACCCGGGTCACACGGTCACCGTCCCATCCGGCGCAATGCGAGAAGCACAACCCGGGTCACACGGTCACCGTCCCATCCGGCGCAATGCGAGAAGCACAACCCGGGTCACACGGTCACCGTCCCATCCGGCGCAATGCGAGAAGCACAACCCGGGTCACACGGTCACCGTCCCATCCGGCGCAGCGCGAGAAGCACAACCCGGGTCACACGGTCACCGTCCCATCCGGCGCAGCGCGAGAAGCACCACCCGGGTCACACGGTCACCGTCCCATCCGGCGCAGCGCGAGAAGCACCACCCGGGTCACACGGTCACCGTCCCATCCGGCGCAGCGCGAGAAGCACACCGATGATGGTCTTGGCGTCGCGGATCTCGCCCTGATCGATCATGGCCGCAACCTCCTCCAAGCCGACGCGTTCGATCGTCATCCACTCCTCCTCGGCCCCGTCGGGCCGGCGGGGACCGGACTCAGACCGGTAGCCAGGAACACGTGGGACAACTCATCGCAGAAGCCCGGCGAGTTGAAGAACGTCCCCAGCTGCTCCAGTGAGTCGCAGGCCAGCCCGGCCTCCTCGGCAAGCTCCCGACGGGCCGTGCCCGCGGGGTCCTCCTCGCCGACGTCCCGCGTGCCGGCCGGGATCTCTAGCAGCTCGTCCTCGACCGGCGTGCGGTACTGCCGCAACAGCACGACCTCGTCGCCGTCCACCGCCACCACAGCCACCGCGCCGCGGTGATGAACCACATCTCTCGTCATGCGCTCGTCGCCGGGGGTGGCGAAGACGCTCTCGGTCAGGCGCACGACCCGGCCGACATGGATCTCACGCTCGCTGATCTTGCGAAAGCCACCACCGCCTGCAGAAGCCCCGCTCGTGTTCGCTGCGCTCACGGGCCGCTCGGGCCACGGCCTCGCTCAGCCCCCCGCGAGATTCCCATTGAACTGCCGCCTAGCCGCTCGGCCTCTAGGTCGCTCAGGTCGGGCAGTCGAGGATTGCGACCCGCGGCCCGCACCAGCGCCGCGGCAACCAGGCCGCTGAACAGGGGCGCAGGCCGGTTGGGGCGGCTCTTGAACTCGGGGTGGGCCTGCGTGCCCACCCAGAAGGGATGGCCGTCCAACTCGATGAACTCCACCAGTCTCCCGTCGGGCGACTCGCCGCTGAGCACGACGTCGGACGCTTCGAAACGGCTCCGGTAGCGGGGATTGAACTCGTAGCGGTGGCGGTGCCGCTCCGACACCACCTCCTCGCCGTAGGCGCGAGCAACCTGCGAGCCGGGTGTGAGTTGCGCCACGTATGCGCCCAGGCGCATGGTGCCGCCGTAGTCGGTGACGCCGCGCTGGCTGTCCATGAGGTCGATGACCGGGTGCGGCGTCAGCGCACTGAACTCGGTGGAGTTGGCGTCGGCGAGCCCCAAGGCGTTGCGGGCGTACTCGATAGTCATCACCTGCATGCCCAGACACAGGCCGAGGCACGGGATCATGTTCTCGCGGGCGTAGCCCGCAGCCGCGACCTTGCCCTCGATGCCCCGCTCCCCGAAGCCGCCGGGAATGACTATGCCGTCGAGGTCGCGCAGACGCCCGGCAACGAGCAGCCCCTCCACTTCCTCGGCCTGCACCCACTCGATATCGATGTCGGCACCGTGGTGGATGCCTGCGTGGTTGAGAGCCTCGATCACCGACAGGTAGGCATCGGGCAGGCTCACATACTTGCCGATGAGCCCGATCCGCACCGGCATCGAAGCGTCACGGACGCGGCCCACGAGAGCCTCCCATTCGACCATGTCCATTTCTCGGGCACCCAGTCCGAGCTGCCGGCACACGACTTCGTCGAGCCCCTCGGCCCGCAGGATCAGGGGAATCTCGTAGAGGCTGGTCGCGTCGGGGCAGGTAATCACCGCCTCCGGCGACACATCGCAAAGGTTCGAGATCTTGAACTCGAGTTCTCTGGTCAGAGCAGTCTCGCAACGGCAAACGATCGCGTCGGGCTGCACGCCCCGCGAGCGCAGATCGGTTACGGAATGCTGGGTGGGCTTGGTCTTCTGCTCGCCGGAGGGCCCGATGAACGGCACCAGCGTGACGTGCACATAGCAGACGTTGCCTCGGCCAACGTCGAGGCGGAACTGCCGGATGGCCTCGAGGAAGGGGAGTATCTCGATGTCGCCTACGGTGCCGCCGACCTCGGTTATAACAACGTCGACGTCGTCACTGGCCAGCCGGGCGATGCGGCGCTTGATCTCGTCGGTGACATGGGGGATCACCTGCACGGTCCGACCGAGATAGTCGCCGCGACGCTCTGCCGCGATCACCTCCGAGTAGATGGACCCGGTCGTGCCGTTGGACGCGCGGGTCAGGCTCTCGTCGATGAAGCGCTCGTAGTGGCCGAGGTCGAGGTCGGTCTCGCCGCCGTCGTCGGTGACGAACACCTCGCCGTGCTCGAACGGGTTCATGGTGCCCGGGTCGACGTTCAAGTAGGGGTCGAGCTTGAGCATGGTCACTCGCAGGCCTCGGGCCTTTAGCAAGCGGCCCAGCGATGCCCCGGTCAGTCCCTTGCCCAGGCCACTGACCACGCCGCCGGTGACGAAGACGTGCTTTGTCATCGGGATCTCACTCTACCCCGTATTGGGCGGTTCTCGGCGGACACCGTGGAATACAGATCAGCCGTGGCGGTGCGAAGAAGCCGCCGCCAACAACTCCTCGGCGTGCTGGCGTGCCGATGCCGACTCTGGCGATCCCGACAGCATCCTCGACAGCTCGACCAGCCGGTCCTGTCCGTCCAGGGTTCGCAGACTCACCACCGCAGACCCGCTGACCTCTGACTTCTCCAGCACGACATGATGATCGGCGTGGGCCGCTACCTGCGGGAGATGGGTCACGACGATCACCTGATGATCTCCGGTCAGCGCGGCCAGGCTGCGCCCGACAGCTTGGGCGGCGGTTCCGCCGATGCCCGCGTCGACCTCGTCGAAGACAAGCGTCGGGGGCCCGGAGGTGAGCACCATCCTCAGCGCGAGCATGGTCCGGGCCAACTCGCCGCCACTGGCCACCCGGTTCAGGGGCAGTGGCTCGTGGCCGGGGTTGGCCGCCAGCCGGAAGGCGACCTGCTCGCCGGAGTCGCCGTCAACGGTGACGGCCAGACGGGCAGCGGGCATGGCCAGCTCGGCCAGGTGCGACTCGACCGCGGCCGCCAGTCGGGGCGCTGCCGCCGATCGCTCATTCAGCACGCGAGCCCTTTCCGACGCGAGGCGGTCCGACAGCTCAGACCTGCGCCCCTCCAAGGCCGCGGCCCGCTCCTCGTAGCCCTCCAGCTCGGCGAGACGTTCCGCGGCCGCCTCGCGGAAGTCCAGCACCTCGCCCAGCGTCGAGCCGTACTTGCGCCGCAGGCCGGCCAGGAGCTGCCGGCGCTCGCGCAGCGCGGTGAGGGCGGCCGGATCGTCCTCCATCGCCTCCGAGCGGGCCCGAGCCTCGGCCGCGATGTCTGAGACCTCGGCGGACACGTCAGCGATGCGTCCGACCAACTCGACGAATGGCTTCCGACCGGTGAGAGCGGCCTGGGCACGCCCCAGCCCCTCCGACACCGCGCCGTCGGTGCCCAGAAACCCGACCACCCGCGCGGCGGCATCGCGGTGTGCGGCCGCATCGGCCAGCACCGACTCGTCCCGGTCGAGACGCTCGTCCTCGTCGGGATCGGAAACTGCCGCGCCGTCGATCTCCGCGAGCTGATGGCGCAGCAGGTCCATTTCCCGGAACCGGGCCCGGGCGTCGCCGCCGAGTTCGGCGAGACCGGCATCGACGGCTCGCCGATCGTCGATCAGGCTCTCCAGCCTGACCGTGTCGATAGCACCGAACTGGTCCACGGCGGCCCGCTGCACGCTGCGGAGCAGCAGCGACTGGTGGGCGTGCTGTCCATGCAGGTCGATCAGCCCGCGGCCCAGTTCAACGAGAGCACCGACGGTGGCCAAGTAGCCGTCGATGTAGGCCCGAGAACGGCCGTCGCTGGGAATGACGCGGCGCACCACCACCTCGTCGTCACCCACGACGAAGCGGCCCTCGATCTCGGCCTGGAGAGCGCCGGGCCGCACCAGCGCCGCGTCGGCACGGCCGCCGGTGAGCAGGTCGATGGCGCCGACCACGAGCGTCTTGCCCGCTCCGGTCTCGCCAGTGACAACCGTCATACCACCGCCCGCGACGAGCGACAGCTGGTCGATCACGCCGAGATCGCGAACAACCAGCTCAGTCAGCATTGGCACCCTCCCGGAGCCGCGAGCCTCAGCTCACCACAGCACAAGCACCCCCCTGGGGCCACGAGCCTCAGCTCAGTCAGCATTGGCACCCTCCCGGAGCCGCGAGCCACAGCACAAGCACCCTCCCGGGGCCGCGAGCCTCAGCTCACCACAGCACAAGCACCCTCCTGGGGCCACGAGCCTCAGCTCAGTCAGCACGAGCACCCTCGGGGCGGCTGATGTCAGCGATCATTGAGCCCGAACTTCGTCTTGAGCACCTGATGGAACCTGCGGGTCCCGAAGGTCACCAGACGAGCCGGGTGCGGCGACGCGGAGCAGACCACCTCATCGTGCTGGCGCAGTTCTGCCAGCCGGCGGCCGTCCACCGACAACACCGCACCGCGGTCCGAGAGGACCTCGAGCTGCAGCTTGGTGTCGGCCGCCACCACCATGGAGCGGTCGAACAGCATATGGGGCGAGACCGGCGTCAGCAGCAGGGCCCGGTGCGTCGGATCGATCACGGGCCCCCGGGCGGATAGCGAGTAGGCGGTGGAGCCGGTCGGGGTGGACACGATGAGCCCGTCGGCCGCGTAGGTGGTGAACTGCTCGCCGTTGAACGACACCCCTAGTCGTAGTGCATAGGAGGCCGCGGGCCGCTCCACGACCGCTTCGTTCAGAGCGACGCACCTTTGCCGGCCCGCTCCCGCGGCAGCACCGCGGTCATTGAACTCCACTGTGAGCAGCATCCGCTCCTCGACGCCGTGATCGCCGGCCAGCATGCGGTCAATGGCGGAGTGGGCGTCGGCGGGCGCAACCTCCGTGAGGTAGCCCATCCGGCCGAAGTTGACTCCGAGGACAGGCACGCCCGACTCGCCGACGAGGTCGACCGCACGCAGGATCGATCCGTCCCCGCCGAGGGTCACCACCGCGTCCAGGCCCTCTGCGAAGTGTGCGGGATCGGCTTCCAGATCGGGGCGCGACGCCGCGGCCGCCTCTTCGGGTGGCATGCGAACCTGATGGCCCTCGCCGGTGAGCCACAGCGACAGGTCGCGAGCCGCAGCCGCGGCCTCCGGCCGGCCCTGGTGCACGATCAAACCGACGACCGCCATCGACCTCAAGCTCCCCGCGTGCGAGCCGCCTCGGCCACGGCTCGGTCAACAGCGGCGTTTGGGTCGGCCAGGCGGTCGGCGTCAGGGTGCGCATCGGCGTGCAGCAGGAACTCCACATTGCCCTCGGCACCGGTTAGAGGCGAGACCATGACCCCCATGATGGCCGCTCCTGCGCCCATAATGGCGCCGCATACTCCGTTCAGCGCCCGCCGCCACACATCGGGATCGCGGATCACGCCACGGCCACGGTCGGCTTCGGCCCGGCCCGCTTCGAACTGAGGCTTCACCAGCACGACAATGTCGGCAGTCGCCAGCCGGCGGAGATCGGCCGCGATCAGGCGCAGCGAGATGAACGAGACGTCGGCCACGACGAGCGGGGCCGGTCCGCCGATGGCGGCCGCCTCCACGCCGCGCACGTCGGTGCGCTCGAACGACGCCACCCGCGGGTCGACCCGAAGGCGCTCGTGAAGCTGGTTGCGGCCCACATCGATGGCGGCCACCCGTGTCGCGCCATGCTGGAGCAGGCAGTCGGTGAACCCGCCGGTCGACGCGCCGACGTCGATGGCCCGGCACCCGGCCGCGGCGATGCCGAAGCGAGTGAGCGCGGCCTCGAGCTTGTGCCCGCCCCGCGACACGTAGCGAGGCGGATCGCCCGCCACGATGACGGCATCGCCCGGATCGACCAGGCGCGCCGCCTTGGCCGCCGGCGATCCGCCCACCGTCACCCGCCAACTATCGATGAGCCTGCGGGCCTCGCTGCGGCTGTCGGCCATACCGCGGCGCACCATTTCCGTGTCGAGCCGACGGCGCCTGGGCGTCACAGCGGCGGGCACAGCCCCGGCACGTCCACCACCGCATCCAACGGCACGGCATCCAGCGGCACGGCGGCCAATATAGGCTGGTGAATTGAAACCCCGACCCTCGGCTAGCCTCGCCGCGTATGGCCGGGTCTAACGGAGATCGACCTCTCCTAGAGATCAACGGCCAACGCCTGCTCCAGCGGCTGTGGGGCCTGGCCGAGATCGGCCCGATCCCCGGAGGGGGCAACAACCGGCTGGCTCTCACTGACGCAGACAAGGAGGGCCGCGACCTGGTGGTCACCTGGATGCGCGACCTCGGCCTCGAAGTGAGCATCGACACCATCGGGAACGTGGTGGCCGTCCAACCCGACGTGGGCGGCGGCCCGCCGGTGATGATGGGATCCCACATCGACACGGTTGCCACCGGCGGCAAGTACGACGGCAACCTCGGCGTGCTGGCCGCGCTGGAAGTGATCGAGACGACGATCGAGCGCGGCGTCGAACTCGAGCGGCCCCTCGCCGCGGCGTTCTTCACCAACGAGGAAGGCTCTCGCTTCCCGCCCGACATGATGGGCAGCCTCTGCTACACGGGCGGGCTCACGGTCGAGGAGGCCATGTCGACCACCGACGCCGACGGGGTGATGGTCGGCGACGAACTGGACCGCATCGGCTACCGGGGGCCCATGCCGTGTCCCGGGCCGGCTCCATACGCCTTCGTGGAGTTGCACATCGAGCAGGGACCGGTGCTGGAGAGGGACGGCATGCGAATGGGCGCGGTCACCGGCGTCCAGGGGATCTCCTGGACAGAGGTGAACATCACCGGCCAGTCGAACCACGCGGGCACCACCCCGATGAGCATGCGCCGGGACGCGGGACTGGCCGCGGGCGAGCTGGTGGTGGCGGTGCGCAACATCGCCACCGAGATGGGCGGCACCCAGGTGGGGACGGTGGGCGCCCTGCGGCTGCACCCCGACCTTGTGAACGTGGTGGCCGCGAGGGCCAGGCTGATCATCGACCTGCGCAACACCGACGACGATGATCTGCAGTCGGCCGAGCGGCGCCTGCTGACCGAGGTGAAGCGGATCGCCGCATCCGAAGGCGTCGACATCGACACCAAGTGGGTAGCCCGCTTCGAGCCGGTCGTGTTCGATCCCAGAGTTGTGGACCTGGTCGAGTCCACCGCCTCGTCGCTGGACCTGTCGGTGCGGAGGATGCCGTCGGGAGCGGGCCACGACGCTCAGATCATGGCCGAAGTGTGCCCGGCCGGCATGGTGTTCGTTCCCAGCGTCAAGGGCATCAGCCACAATCCGGCCGAGCACACCGAGCCCGACGACCTTGTCGCCGGAGCCAACGTCCTGCTCAACACGGTGGTCGCCCTGGCCACCGAGCGTGGCTGAGGCCTCGAGCCGTGGCGGTGCGGGCGACGTTCACAGGCTGGGGCAAATGCGTGCCCCCGGTGAAGCTCACGAACGCCGATCTGGAGCAACTCGTCGACACCGACAACGACTGGATCGTGGAGCGCACCGGCATCCGCGAGCGCGGCATCTCCCATGTGGAGACCACCGACCTTGCCGAGGTCGCAGCCCTCCAGGCGCTGGCCGCGGCCGGCCTGGCGCCCGCCGACATCGACATGCTCATCATGGCCACGGTCACCCCCGAGATCACATGCCCGAGCAATGCGTGCGTGCTTCAGGAGCGTCTCGGGGCGGTCAATGCGGCGGCATTCGACCTCAACGCGGCGTGCAGCGGCTGGATCTACGGCACAGCCACGGCGTCGTCGATGATCGCGGGGGGCACGGCCGAGCGGGTGCTGCTCGTCGGGGCCGAAAAGCTGCACTGGGTGATGGACTACTGGGACCGGGCCACATGCATCCTCTTCGGCGACGGCGCCGGCGCGGCGGTGCTGGAGCCGTCGGACGCCGGTGACGGGGTGCTGAGCACCGATCTGGGCGCCGACGGCGTGGCCGGTCGAACCATGGTGTTCCCGGCGCTGGGCACCCGCGGCTCGTTGAGCCAGTTCCGCGACCCATCCGTAGACCGCTTTCTCTTCGACGGCCAGGCCGTGTTCAAGATCGCGGTCCGCGGCATCGAGGGGTCGGTCCGCCGGGCGCTGGACCGCGCTGGTCTGAGTCTGGCCGACGTCGATGCGGTGGTCCCCCATCAGGCCAACGAGCGGATCATCTCCGCCGCGGTCCGCCGCCTTCAGATAGCGCCCGACCGGGTGATGCTCAACATCGCCACCCACGGCAACTCCGCGGCGGCGTCGGTGCCTATGGCGCTGTCCGACGCCCTGGAGACCGGGCTGATCCGGCCGGGCTCGATCGTCGTGCAGACCGCCTTCGGAGGAGGCGTCACCTGGGGGTCCACGGTGACGCGCTGGGGCGAGCGGGTGACGCCGCTGGGGCTGTCGGATGCCGCGCTGCCTTCCTGCGACAAGACGGTGTTCGACCTGCTGGCCCCCAACCGGGACTTCTACGCTCCCCTGCACCCCCACGCCGTAGAGGACCCGACCCCCTGAACAGCTCTGCGAGCTGCAGACGACCGCTGGTCGGCTACGAAGACCGCCCCTCCGGATGCTACGGTCGCCTCAGTTCTGCTCACCCTCTCGATTCAAGGAGGCCCTACCAATGGCTCTTGACCGAAGGCGCGCCTTGAAAGCGGCCGGGATCGCGTTGTTGTCGCTCACGTTCTTGCTGGCCCTTCCGGCCGTCGCAATGGCCGAGGAGCGCGCACCGGTCGGCGTCAGCGATGAGACCCAGTTCATCCTCAACACCTTCGCCTTCCTGGTCTGGGGTGCGCTGGTGATGTGGATGTGCGCGGGCTTCACGATGCTGGAGTCCGGCGCGGTGCGCACCAAGAACGCCTCGATGATCTGTCTCAAGAACATCGGCATCTACTCGATCGCCGGGCTCGCGTACTACTTCATCGGCTACAACCTGATGTACGTCGACGTGGGCGACGTGATCGGCTCGTTCGAGCTGCTCTACGGACCTTCCGACGCCGAGATCGCCCTGCTCGACGGGGCGGCCGACAGCCTCGCCGAGGCGGTCGGCAACGGCTATGCGGTCATGTCGGACTGGTTCTTCCAGATGGTCTTCGTGGCCACCGCGGCCTCCATCGTGTCGGGCGCCATCGCCGAGCGGATCAAGATGTGGGCGTTCTTTGCGTTCACGCTGATCCTGACCGCCTTCATCTACCCGATCGTGGGCGCCTGGCACTGGGGCGGCGGCTGGCTCGCCGAGCAGGGCTTCGTGGACTTCGCCGGATCCACCATCGTTCACAGCACTGGCGGCTGGGCCGCGCTGGCCGGCCTGCTGATCATCGGGCCGCGGCTCGGCAAGTTCCGCAAGAACGGCAGCGTCAAGTCCACTCCCCCGTCCAACGTGCTGGTGGTGACCCTGGGCGTGCTGATCCTGTGGCTGGGCTGGTTCGGCTTCAACGGCGGGTCGCAGATGGCGCTGGGCAGCGCCGCCGACGCGGTGGCCATGAGCAACATCCTGGTGAACACCAACCTGGCCGCCGCGGCCGGTGTGGTGGCTGCGCTCGTGGTGTCCCGACCGATCTTCGGCCGCATGGACCTGTTCGCGGGACTCAACGGAGCTCTCGCGGGTCTGGTGTCGATAACCGCCGCCCCCGACATCACCGAACACTGGTGGGCAGTGATCATCGGCGCCATCGGCGGCGTGCTGTGCACCGCGGCGATCAAGGCGCTGGAGAAGCTCAAGATCGACGACGTGGTCGGCGCGATCCCCGCCCACCTCGTGTGCGGCATCTGGGGGACCCTGGCGGCGAGCATCGCGGGCGGCGCCAAGTTCCACATCCAGCTCCTGGGCGTGGTTTCGATCGGCGCCTTCGCCTTCGTGACCTCCTTCATCGTCTGGAAGGTGATGGACCTGGTGATGGGCCTGCGGGTGTCCGCCGAGGTGGAGCGCCTGGGCCAGGACACCGGCGAGCTAGGAATCGAGACCTACCCCGAGTTCGTGCTAATGCCCGAGGAGTTCGACGCCGAGGACTAGAACATGCGCGGGTAGGTGATGCCGCCTCGCGGTGCAGCGTCGTGTTTCCCGCTATTGTTCGCTGCGCTCACGGGCCGTTCGGGCCACGGCCTCGCTGAACGCCTCGCCAAGATCCTCACGAATCACCGCCTACCCGCTCGGCCTCTTAGCCGCCTAGTGTCCCGAGTTGCCAGTTCATGGTGTATAGGTATGCGGCCAAGTCGCGCCGCACAGCGGCCCCTCCAGCCATTGTGCCAGCCGCGAGGTCGTCGTGTCGCCAACTGTGTGCAGAAACCTGTCATATAGACGGAAAACTGCACACAGACCGCACGCATTCCCGCGAGAGGCAATTCGGTGACCAGTTCCGAATACTCGGCGAATCAACGGCTCAGGACACTAGCGGATACGCCGCCAGCAGCGAATCCGACAAGCCGATCGAGGCGATCATCGAGCATGACCACCTCGAAGGGCCTCGGAATCGATGTCGTGGTACGAATGGCGGAATGCTGAGATGGCTGACTGATCGAGCTTCAGTTGGTCCCGGTCGTCGACGTCCCCGAAGTCGGACTGGTCGTGCTGTGCGGCGCGTCCGGCTACATGCGGACTGAATCGCGGTGGATCCCGTCGCGCGAAGTCAGACGCAGAAGAAGAGCGTGAACGCGCACGAACGTAGACGAACGCTAGGGGTGGAATGACGCCCGTGGCGACCCCCACCGCCGACTTGCCCTCGCTGACCAACTGCGCCGCGACGGCAGGGCTCGACACGGAGCGCTTACCCCGGGGCTTCTCGCTGCGGTCCCACCGGGTGCGAAGGGCGTCGTGGCAGCGGTGGGCGCCGCTACCGGGAACTGATGGCGTCAGGCGTTACCAGCCGAGGCCGGTGTCGGTGCCGGCACCCCGGTTGGGGCGGATCCTGGTGCCGGTGCGGAGGTCATAGCCTGCGAGGGTGTCGTCGGCGAGCTCCACGATGCGTCGGGCTCGTGCCACCGGGTCGGCTCCTGGGGCCAAGGCGTCGAGCTCGTCGGCAGCGATGGTCGCCACTGAGGTCGCGGCCTGCGCTGTGGGGGGCGCCATCGCCGCGACCGCGGCCAGGTCGATGTCGGGGCGGTCTGCGATGTAGGTGCCGGCCGCACGCCAGATGGCCAGATCTCCATAGGGGGCGTCGCCGCGGGCGACGGTGTTGGCCTCCAGTCCGGCCAGCGCCGTGCGCACATCGCCGGCGCGGCGACCCGCGAGCGGCACCAGCAAGTCGATGCGGTGCCTATGCGGCGCTGGGGCGCCGTGCGCGGCCGCTAGGGCCTTCAGGGCGGTCTCCACAGCCATCGCACCCGATGAGCAGACATCAACATCTCCCGCATGCACCACAACCCAAAAAACAGGCTCAAGCAGCCGCGGGTCCGCAGCGTTCGCTACACCGCTGCACACCGCGGCGGCCTCCCTGTGACGACGCACGCCCGCGCCTGTAGTGACCGCTGCAAGCGCGGCTTGGAGGTCGACATGGGCCAGCACCTGGGCTATCAGCGCAACGATGCGTGCGGGCGCGGGACCCGAACTCGCGCAACGGTTCATCGCCCAAGCAGATCAGGAACACGTCGCGGGGAACGGCAAACGGCATCGATCATCGAGTAGACCCCGCGGCGAGACGGCCCGCACCGGCACCGCCTGGGTCATACGGATCAGCCCGTCGCCGTCGAGTCGCGCTCCAAGACGTCGCTACTGTCCCTCATGGGATGACGAAGTGTCGGATCTCTCCCGAATAGTGGACCCCGACTATCAGACTGCCGTTGATCGCTAAGGGGCCACGCGGATAGGCGGCCGCGAAGGCACGAGGCACCTGCAATCCGACGGCATCGTGGTGCCGAACCTCACCTATCCGCGCACGTCCTAAGCGGTGCTCCCAGGCCGTATGGAGTTGCTCGACCAGCCAATTGACTCCGTCGGCCGAACCTATGACCTGCAGCGAGTCGTATGCGTTGTCCGTGTCCAGTCCTTCACCAATTCCCACTGCGCCCGGTCCGTCGCCCCACAAGCAGAGACCCGCATAATCAATCGAGTACGGTCCCGTTCCCACAGCATCGGATCCATCGGGTGCCCGAACTCCAAGAACCCGTCTCGCCATGGCAATACCGCCGGACCGACTTGATTGCCCAGCACCACGGTCGCCGACGAGCGCCGCCACGGCACCCGCCACCGCTTCCTGCACCCGGCACAACCTCAGCAGCCCACAACCAGGAACAAGACCAGGAGCCAGGAGACCCCGAGCTGCCTTGGCGACACCCAGGAACGCTACACCCGTACCACCCCGACAGGGCCTCAGCACGACACCGCAGGAGGGACGAGATCAGACAAGATGCCGCATCGCGGCGGCCGCCGCACTCGGCATCAGCTGTAATGTTTCGAGTAGTAACTGTCTTACTGATATGAGCGACTAAGCAGTTCAGGCCGGATTTTTTGCGGGAATTCTTGTGGAGGTGAGGGGATTCGAACCCCTGGCCTCCTCGATGCGACCGAGGCGCTCTAGCCAACTGAGCTACACCCCCGCGGGAGGGCGAGTTTATCGGCGCGGCCCCGCACACCGGACCACATCGCCAGCGAACGTAGGCTGCCGGCTGTGTCGGGGCGGACCTTGCGATGACTCGACGGATCGCCGTGGCCGGCTGGTTCGGCTCCGACAACCTCGGCGACGAGCTGATCCTCCACTGCTTGGTACAAGCCCTGCGAGATCGGGGCGCTGAGCCTGTCGCCGTCAGCATCGACTCGGCCCGCACGAGCCGCGACCACGGGATCGGATCGGTCACGCACCGCAGTCTGAGCCAGTTGTTGGCCCTTCGTCGGGCCCTGCGCGACACCGACGGGATGGCGATCGCGGGAGGGTTGATCCAGTCGGAGACCTCGCCGTGGAACATTCCCTTCCACACCTCGCGCCTGCGGGCGGCGGCGAGGCGCTGTCCTATGGCGGCGGTGGGAATGGGAGTCGGGCACGTGCACGGACGCCTGGGACGCAAACTGGCCCAAAGCTCGCTGCGGCGGCTGCGCCGCATCGTCGTGCGCGACGCCGACTCGGCCCGACGGCTCCGCCATTGGGGACTGGACGGCGTCGCCGTGGGCGCGGACCCGGTGATGGCACTCGCACCTGAGCCGGTGGAACCGGACGACACGATGTGCGTGATCCTTCGGCCCGTCAACCGGCGCGGCCTGCGAACGGCCGCGGCCAAGGCCGCGAGATCGAAGCCGCCTGGTGCCATGCTCGACCGGATGGCCCGCTCGATCGACGCCGCCGCGGCCGCGACCGGCCTCGCGGTTCGCTTCGTGGCCTTCCAAGCCAGCCGCGACCTCCCGCTGCACACCGAGCTCGCCGACCGCCTCACCGTGCCTGCTGAGGTGGTGGCCCCGACCCTGCACACCGTCGTCACCGAAGTGGGGCGCAGCCGCCTAGTGGTCACCATGCGCTACCACGGCGCCGTCGCCGCGCTGCTGCACGGCCGTCCGGCCGTCCTGCTCGACAGCTCGCCGAAGATGGCTTCTCTGGCCTCCGAAGGCGGTGGATGGGCTCCGCTTGTGGATCTCGGCCAACTCGAAGCCCCAGAACTGGCCGCCGCGGCCTCGGACGCAATGGCGGCCGCCAGCCGGGCGCCCGACGTACGGGCCGAGCTGATCCGACGCCTCGCAGCGAACGAATCCGCCCTGGACGAGCTGGCCGAGGGATCCTGGTGAGCGGACCGCAACCCCGGCCGGATCCGCCCCGATGACCGGACAAGACTCCGCCCCCGGCTCGATGACCGGACAGAACTCCGCCCCCGGCCCGATGACCGGACAGAACTCCGCCCCCGGCTCGATGACCGGACAGAACTCCGCCCCCGCCCCGATGACCGGACAGAACTCCGCCCCCGGCCCGATGACCGGACAGAACTCCGCCCCCGCCCCGATGACCGGACAGAACTCCGCCCCCGCCCCGATGACCGGACAGAACTCCGCCCCCGGCTCGATGACCGGACAGAACTCCGCCCCCGCCCCGATGACCGGACCGCGAGATCGGCCGGATCCGCCCCGATGACCGGACAGGACTCCGCCCCCGGTCGGTGGCCGCGGCTGAAGAGAGCGGCCCGTATCGCTCGCCGCGTATACCTGGTCGCGCTCGGCGCCGCGATCGTCTGGCTGGCCGCCACGTACTGGGACGACATAGTCGAACTGTTCGACGGGGTGCGGCCCGTACCCATCGCTGCGGCTCTGGTGGCGAGCTTCGGCCTCATCGGGTTGGGAGCGGCTCTGTGGCACTCGAGCCTGCAGATGCTGGGGCATCCCGTCGCTCTGCGGGAAATAGTCCTGGCGACCGCCCGCGCCCTGCCCGCCCGCTACGTGCCGCTCGGAGTGACCTACGCAGCCGGCAGGATGGCCCTGCTGCTGGCCGCAGGCGCGTCCCTGGCCCCGCTGACAGCCACCGCGGGGCTGGAAATGATGGTCAGCGCATCGGTCGCGTTGGCCGCGGGTGTCGCCCTCCTCGGCGCCGCGGGCGCGTTGCCCGGGGGGTCGGTGTGGGTCGTCGCCGCGTTGGCCGCGGCCGCAGTGGCCGCCGCGCCGCTCTTCGGGGGCCGAGCCGTCACCGGTCTGCTAGCCCGGCGCGGTGTCCGGCTCACCATCACTCGCCAGGGATACCTGCGGGTGCTGCTGTCGGCGATGGCGTATTGGGCTTGGGCGTCGGCGACCTTCGTCCTCTACCTGCGAGCCTTCCCTGCCACCGACGACGTGGGCACAGTGGAGGCTGCGGGAGCGTTCATGGTGGCCTGGTCCGTGGGCTTTCTCACACTGGTTGCGCCCCAGGGGCTGGGGGTCGCCGAGCTGGGGCTGGTCGCCCTTCTGGCCTCGGATGACCGCGGCGGCATCGCCATCGCCACCGTGTTCGCCGGATACCGGATCGTTCAGGTCTTCCGCGATGCCATCTCCGCCGCGGCAGGCGAAGTCATCGCCAGTCGTCGAGTTCGGCAAGGATCTGAGCCGACGGGCTGAACTTCAGAGGGCGTGACGGCCACCGGTAGCGATGAGGGTCGCGCACGAAGTCGTCGATGGTCGCCGGGTCGTAGTGGCTGAGGACCACGTTCTCGCCCAGGCCGTCGGGGCGGTCGGTCCGATCCCGCCACACCAGTGTGGGCACTCCGAGCAGGGCGCACTCCTCCTGGATCGACCCGCCGTCGCTGATGACGAAGGGCGCGGCCGCGAGGCTGGCCAGGAACTCGCGGTAGGCCATGAGCGGCACCAGTTCCACACCCGCATCCGAGAGCCTCTGGCGGGCTTCCCCGGCCAGGGCCCGCTCGGTGGGTCCGTGCACCACCCAGCGGACCGGCCAGCGGGCGGCCAGACTCTCCACCAGGTCGACCAGCGCCTCCCGCCGCGACCGGCGGTGCAGGTTCTCCACGCGATGCATGGTCACCACCACCCGCCCCTGATGATCGCCGCCAGCATCGGAGCCAGCCTGTCCATCCAGCCGCTCGATCGCCTCCCAGTCGGCTCCCAGGGCGTCGCGCACCGATTCGAGCACGGTGTTCGCCGGCTGCACCACGACGCGGCCCCTCACCGCCGTCTTCTGCAGGTTGGATGCGGCCTCCGGTCCCGGGGCGAACAGAACGTCGGCGATCCTCGAGACCAGCACTCGGACGATCTCCTCGGGGAAGGGATGCAGCCAGCAGAAAGTGCGGAGGCCGGCCTCCACATGGGCTACCGCCATGCCGGCCCGCTTGGCCAGCAAGGCGCTCAGCAGCGTGCTCGGTGTGTCACCGTGCACGACGCACACACCGCCGTGGCCCCCGAACACCCGGCTGCGAAGTCTCGACCGCGATGCGAGGTGGGCAGTGAGTCCCAACGCCCACACGACGGCCTGAGGCACGGACACCACGTCCCGGTTCCCGCCCATGCGAAAGTCGGGCTCGCGCACCCCCAACTCGTCGCGCAGTGCTGCCGTCAGGCCACCGTGCTGGCCCGAGTCGATCAGGCGATAGTCGACCCGCTCGGCATCCATCCGCCGCAGCAGCGGCACCATCTTGATGTACTGCGCCTTGGTGCCGATGAAGACATGGATCACCGGGGAGCTGTCAGCCGTTGGCGACGCGACCTAGAGGCACAGCGACCGCATCGCCCGGCGCGGGCCGGTCGGGATATAGCACCCGCACACTCGCCAGGCTCACGGCCGGGGCCTGCTGGCGGCGGACCGAGCCGAAAGCGAACAGGAGCAGGCCCACGTCAGCCAGCACGTGAACGGCCAGGGCGCCTGACCCGAACACCGGCGCGGCCAGCAAGGACGCGATGGCCAGCGTGACGATCATGGCAGCCACATGTTGGCGCCGGCGCAGGGCCTGCTGCCGAGTCCGGGGCGATTCCAACAAGTCAGTCACAAGCTTGGGGCCCTCCCCGATGCTTCCGGCCAGAGCAGGCCCGCGGCCCAAGCCATCGAGCGAGGGGTCGAAGCTGAGCAGGCCGTCGCGGGCCACCGGCCGAGACTCCCGCCTCTCACGGAACCACAGGGCAAAGTAACCAAGCCAGGCGACGGCAAGCACCGTCAGCACGATCAGAGTCACGGGTCGATTTCCTCCTCGTACGCACGTTTGGATTCGCCGACGCCCTCTGCGAATGCGCCCATGGCGCACCGCACGCCGCTTCGACGACCCGTACATGCAGACGACGGCCCAATAAGGATGACATGCGAGACAAGCCGAGTGGTGGATATCTACCAGACTGCGCTCAGGAATGCCCGCGGCGATAGGTGCCGGACCGTCCGCCGGATTTCTCCCACAGAGCGATGTCGCGGATCGTCATCGACCGGTCCATCGACTTGCACATGTCGTAGATCGTCAACGCGGCCACACTGCACGCCGTCAGCGCTTCCATCTCCACGCCGGTGCGGTCGATCGTCTCGACCCGCGCCTCGATCCCCACCGAGTCGTCGCCGACCTCGAACTCCACGGCAACCGAGCTGACCGCCAAGCCATGGCACAACGGGATGAGCTCCGAGGTCCGCTTGGCAGCCTGGATTCCCGCCACCCGGGCCACAGCCAGCACGTCGCCCTTGCCGATCTGGCCCTGCTGTAGCGCCCGTGCCACCTCGGGCACCATGCACACCCGGCCCCTGGCGACGGCCCGGCGATGCGTCGGATCCTTGGACGACACGTCCACCATCCGAGCTCGACCCTGCGGATCGAGATGGGTGAAGCCCAATGCTCAGACGCCGATCTGTGGAGAACTCACCGCTCGAGACCTCAGCCGCCGATCTGCGACATCGATCGACGGGGCCTGATGAAGTTCACCCTGTTGATCTGGTGCCCCGCCCACTTCGACGCTACCGACCCCTCCAATGCAGCCGCGATCTCATCGTCGCCGGCGCCGGATCGCAACAGTGCACGGACATCCGTCTCGGTCACCGCGAACAGGCAGTTGCGGAACTGCCCGTCGGCGGTGAGGCGCACCCGGTCGCATGTCGAGCAGAACGAGTTGCTGACAGAGGACACGATGCCTACAGAGCCCACGCCGTCGGCGAAGCGATAGCGGCTGGCCGGCGCCGAAGTGCGCTCGACCGGCTCCACCGGGCTGGCCTCGTTGACAAGGGCCAGTATCTCGTGCACCCCGACCACCAGGTCGTTGGTCCAGATCCCGTCGGCGTCGAGAGGCATGAACTCGATGAAGCGGACTTCGGTGCCCTTGCGCCGGCCGTACTCGACGAAGTCGGCTATCTCGTCGTCGTTGACGCCCCGCATGACCACGCAGTTGACCTTGACCGGATCGAAGCCCGCCTCGAGGGCTGCGTCGATGCCTTCGAGCACTCTGGCGAGGCCATCGCGCCGGGTGAGCTTGGCGAACCGGTCCGTCCGCAACGAATCACACGACACGTTGACGCGGCGCAGGCCGGCGGCGCGCAACTCGCCGGCCAGCAGCGGCAGCGACACCCCGTTGGTGGTCATGGCGAGATCGACGTCCAGCTCGGCCAGCATCTCGACCAGCACCGGCAGGTTGGCCCGCACGGTGGGCTCGCCGCCGGTGAGGCGGATGCCGTCGACGCCGTAGCGCTCGACCATGATCCGAGCCAGTCGGGCGATCTCCTCGAAGGTCAGCAGGTCGTCGCGGGGCACCCACTCCAGCCCCTCGTCGGGCATGCAGTAGGTGCAGCGGAAGTTGCACCGATCCGTGACCGAGATCCTCAAATCCCGATGGACCCGCCCGAAGCTGTCCACGAGCTGCCTGGAGGCCGAGCGACTAGACACGAATCGCCAGTCGACTTCTCGAAGCACTGAGCGAGGCCGTGGCCCGAGCGGCCCGTGAGCGCAGCGAACAAGAGCGGGAAACACAACGCTTCGCGGCGAGGCGCCCGGAACCGAGTATGCGCTCGCACTTGACCATCGTCTGTGAGGCTAGCGGCTGCGGCGCAGCCGACGCATAGCGCAGCCGTCCCGCGCCGCCTCTCAGAGCAGGATCACGTCGACGGGGTCGCCCACGCCTGCCGCTGCGCCGTCCGGTACCGCGGCCAGCGCATCGGCTCGGGTCATGGCCGCGAGCTGGTGGGACCCCTGGCCGCCGGAGCGGGTCACATGCAGCACGCCGCGGTGGTCTCGGGTGGCCGCCACCCTGACGTAGTGGGTCTTGCCGTCGCCGCGATGGCTGAGGTCTTCGTCGCTGACCGCCCTCACCAGAGTTGGACCGAAGTCTGACGGCGTGAAGCCGGCCATCGCCCGCAGCGCCGGCTTGGCGAGCAGCTCGAAGCTCACCATTGACGACACCGGATTGCCCGGCAGGCCGAACACCGGAGTGCCGCCGACGATCCCGAAGGCGAACGGCTTGGCCGGCTTGATGGCGATCTGCATCCACCGCATGTCGCCGATCCGGTCGAGCACCACCTTCACGTAGTCGAAGTCGCCCATCGACACGCCTCCCGAAGACAGAACAGCGTCGCAGCCCGCGGTGCCGGCACGGAACGCCCTGGAGATGTCGTCGGGGTCGTCGGGCGCGATGCCCAGGTCCACCCCGTCGAAGCCGGCCTCTGAAACGAGCCCCAGCAGCGTGCGGCGATTGGTGTCGCGTATCTGGCCTCTGCGCAGCGGTCCGTCCCCGTCGACGAGCTCGTCGCCGGTGGAGAGCACCCCCACACGGGGACGACCGTGAACGGCGACCTCGTAGGTGCCCACCGCGGCCAGCAGGCCCACACGCCCCGGCGTTACAACCGTGTGAGCCTCCAGCACCCGCTCACCTGCGGCCACATCCTCACCAGGACGCCGGACGTGGTTGCCGAGCTTGACGGACGCTTCCACCGTCACGCGGTCTTCGGCACCGCCGGGCCGGCTGGTCAGCTCCACCTTCACCACTGCGTCAGCGCCGCTGGGGATGGGGGCCCCGGTCATGATGCGAGCCGCCTGGCCTGCGCCCACGTGCAGGGCGCTGTCGTCGCCGGCTCCGATGGTGCCGACCACTTCGAGCTCCACGGGGGCGCGGCGCGTGTCTTCGGCCCGCAACGCGTACCCGTCCATCGCGGTGTTGGCGAATGCAGGTATCGGCTCGGCCGAGAAGACCGGCTCGGCTAGGACGAGGCCCAGCGCCTGCTCGAGCGGCACTCGGCGGGCCGGGAGGGCCTCGACCCTCGCCAGCACATGGTCGCGGGCTTCCTGGAGCGGGATCATGACAGCCGCCCCGTCTTGCGCCTCTCCCGCGCCGCGCCAGTCCCGGCGCCGGTTGTGGAGGCGGGGCGCGGGATCACGTCTTCAGCCTCCGTTCGGTGCCGCGCCACAGCCGCACGATATTGCCGTGGTGCCGCATGGCCATCACCCCCATCACGATCACGGCCACGACCACCTCGGGCCCCGGCCAGCCGAGCACCAGGGCCAGCGCCGGATAGGCGACGGCCACGCTCAAGGAGCCGAGCGCGGCCACCCTGCTCAGGCGCACGACGCTGAAGAACAGCACCGTGCAGATCAGGCCGAAGATCGGTTCGAGCACGATCCCGCCGCCGCCCGCGGTCGCCATCCCCTTGCCCCCCCGGAAGCGTCTCAGGATCGGCCACACGTGGCCGGCCACCGCGCCGATCCATGCAGCCATCGCCTCGGGCCGATCCCACAGCAGCAGAGCCGCTCCGACCGGCACCGCGCCCTTGGCCATGTCGCCGAGAGCAACCACGACGCCAGCGAAGCGTCCGCCGATGCGGTAGATGTTGGTGGCACCCGGGTTCCCCGATCCCTCGCTGGTGGGATCATGGCCGATCTTGTGTCCCACCAGCACCGCGGTGGGGAACATCCCCGCCGCGTAGGCGACACCGAAGGCCACCACCATCCACACCGACACGCTCGAATAGTAGGAGGCCGAGCGAATGGGCGTGCGGTGCCGCGGCGCCGCGGGCCCGGTATCCTTCGCCGCCGTGCCGATGTACGACTACCGCTGCGAGCGCTGCTCGGTGCAGTTCGAGGTGCGGCAGTCGTTCAGCGATGACACATTGACGGTGTGCCCGTCCGAGGGCGGCCCAGTTTCATGCGTCGCGCCGGGTGAGGGCCAGGTCAAGAAAGTGTTCAGCGGAGTGGCCGTCTCCTTCAAGGGGGACGGCTTCTACAAGAACGACCACGGCGCCAACGCCCAGGGCCGGCGCAAGGAGAAGGAGGCCTCCTCCAAGGACTCCTTATCGGTCAACGGCTCCGCGCCGGCCAAGGACGCCTCCTCCAAGGACTCGTCTTCGAGCTCGGGATCGTCTTCGGACTCGGGATCGGGTTCGAGCCCGGACTCGGGTTCGAAGTCGGATGCGGGACGGTCGAAGGCCGACACCGGCGCCTCGCCGTCCTCCTCATCCGGCTGACGGACCCTTTGTCGCTACTCGCGACCCACCGTCGCAACTGAGGCGGCGGCTCGTCGCCAAAGGCGACCGACCATCGCCGGTTTGGCGCGTCTCGGATTCGCGACCGGCCAACCGTCGGACGGGCCGCGCCCGCCGATCGCTAGGAGGCTCGATGTCGCCCGTCAGACCAACCGCACGTGACAGCCGCAGCGCGGTCGGACGGGCCGCGCCCGCCGATCGCTAGAAGGCTCGATGTCGCCCGTCAGACCAACCGCACGTGACAGCCGCAGCGCGGTCGGACGGGCCGCGCCCGCCGATCGCTAGAAGGCTCGATGTCGCCCGTCAGACCAACCGCACGTGACAGCCGCAGCGCGGTCGGACGGGCCGCGCCCGCCGATCGCTAGAAGGCTCGATGTCGCCCGTCAGACCAACCGCACGTGACAGCCGCAGCGCGGTCGGACGGGCCGCGCCCGCCGATCGCTAGAAGGCTCGATGTCGCCCGTCAGACCAACCGCACGTGACAGCCGCAGCGCGGTCGGACGGCTCCAGGCAATGCTGTACCGCCACCGCTGGCTTCGCTGGGCCGCCGCCGGCGGTGCCGCCTTGGCGGCGCTGGCCGCCCTCAGCGGCGACCCTTCCGAACAGGCACCCGCGCCGACCGCCGCGCTGCCGTCCGGGCCTGCGGGCCTGCTGCCGCCCGGCACCCGCGGCGTTCCCGTGCCCGTCGACAGCACGGCCTACGCCACGGGCGACTCGGTGGATGTTCACGCCGTGTTCGACGGGGCCGCCGTCGTGCTAGGAGCGCTGGTGGTTGAAGTCGGCGAGGACGAGGTGGTGGTGGCGGTGCCCGCCGAGCATGTCGACGCCACCGTCGACGCGCTCGCGACGGGAGGCGTGATCCTGGTGCTGGTTCCCAGCCACCACCAACCCCTCCCAGTCGAGTGACGGCCGCGCCACCAACCTTCGCCACGAACATCCGGTGATTAACCACACCACATGTGGGCAATCACCGGAAGTTCGTCCTGGCGGTCGCAGTTCGCCAGGATCTAGCTCAACGCCGCAACTCAGCGCCATCCGGTGGCGGCCAGGGCCAGCACGGCACATCCAGCCAGCACCCGGTAGAGGACGAAGGGTCGCAAGCCCACCCTCACCACGATCTGGGTTGTGCCCCAGACAGCCACCCATCCGGTGACCATCGATGACGCCGCGCCCCATGCCATCGCCGGCCACAGCGACGAGGGGACGCTCAGCCCCAACAACCCGTAGACGCCGGCCCCGGCGATGACGGGCAGGCTCATCAGGAAGGCGAGCCGCACCGCCGCCTCCCGGCCGTAGCCGAGGGCTCGGGCCACGGTCATCGTCACGCCGGAGCGCGACACCCCCGGCTGCAGGGCGAGGGCCTGGCCGGCGCCCATCACCAACGCGTGCGCCAAGCCGAAGTCGGACGCGGCCCGCCGCTCGGCCAGCCGATCCGAAGCCCCCAGCAGCAGCCCGAACACGATCAGCGCCACCGCCACCGACACGACCCCGCCCGAGCCCCTCAAAGCATCGCCCGCGATCACGCCCACCACGCCCGCCGGCACGGCTGACACCGCCAAAGCCCAGCCAACGCGGCCGTCAGGTCCGAGCGGTCCCCGGCCGAGGATCGGCGCTAGCGCGGCCCCGGCGTAAGTCACGACGTCGCGCCGCAGATAGGCAGCCGCTCCCACCAGGGTGCCGACATGGACAGCCACATCGAAGGCGGTGGCCGCGTCGCCCGACAGCTCGTCCCAGCCGAACAGCCACCGGACCAGAACCAGATGACCGCTGGACGAGACCGGCAGGAACTCCGAGAGGCCCTGGACGATGCCCAGCACGACGGCGTGAAGGATCGGCACCGCAGCTCAGCCGGCGAGGCTCAGAGGCCGAGCGGATAGGCAGCAGTTCATGTACGAAATCAGCAGGCGGTGAGCGAGGCCGTGGCCCGAGCGGGCCGTGAGCGCAGCGAACAAGAGCGGGCAACAATACTCATCACCGCGAGCGCTCACCACCAATCCGCGCCCGCTCTCATGTGCCGGACATCGTTACGTCGGCGATGGCGAGGGTGACTCCGGCCGCGCTCATGGGGAGCCACTCCAGATCCGACCCCACCTCGGTCACGTCCATCAGCAGCCGCTGGATCGTGCTCGCGATGGTCACCTCCCGGATGGGCTCCGCCTTCTCGCCGTCGCGTATTCGCAGACCCTCCGCACCCACCGAGAAGTCGCCCGACACCGCGTTCACGCCGCTGTGAAGACCGGTGACTCCCTGGACGAGCAGGCCGTCGTCGATGCCGGACACGATCTCGGGTTGGGAGCGAGAACCGGGCGTGAGCCGAAGGGCGTGGGCACCAACCCCGGGGGTGCCCTTGAACCCGCCCCTCACCGCCGAGCCGGTGGAGCAGACCCCGGCCCGCCGGGCCGTGTAGGTGTCGTACAGGAAGGCTTGCAGCACACCGTTGCTGATGAGCGGCACGCGGCGGGTGGCGAGGCCCTCGGCGTCGATGGTCGAGGCGGTGAAGGCGTCGGAGTCGGTGGCGTCGTCGACCAGGGTGAGCGAAGACGCGCCCACCGCCTCGTGCATCCGGTCCGCGAAGAGCGACCGACCCTTGAGCACCGCGTCGCCGCTCAGTGTCGCACCCACGATGCCGAGGAGCCGGGCCGTCACATACGGGTCGAGGACCACGGTGAGCCGGCGGGTGGGGGCCTTGGCCGCGCCGAGCAGGCGCGTGGCCCGATCGGCTGCGTCGGCGCCCGCCTTCTCCGCCGACAGCTCGCCGGGATGGCGGCCGACCGAGAAACCGAACCCGGTCTGGGTGTCGTCGGTGTCCGACGCCAGGCTGTAGGCGGCCAGATAGCAGCCGGTCTCGCGGGCCGAGGCCGCGACGCCGCGCGACGTGGCCACCGCCGACTCGTAGACCGAGTCGGCATAGTCGGCTGACTCCACGCCGGTCACCCGCGGGTCCGCGGCCAGGGTGGCCTGCTCGAGCTCCACCGCCAGCGCCACCTTGTCCTCGGTGGCGAAGTCGACCAGTTCGGAGCGGTACAGGTCCAGGGAGGCGGGCTCCACCCCGTCGGGCTCGGCCACGCCCGCGAACTCGTCGGTGCTGCCGAATCGGGAGTTGTCGAGCGCCTCGTCGAAGGTCTCCCTCACCGTCTCGTCGTCGAGGGCGGCGGCGTAGGCGAAGCCCTGCCGGCCGTCGCGCACGACGCGCACGCCGATCCCCACCGACGACGCCACCGTCAGCGACTCGACCTCGCTCTCATAGGCCCGCACCTCCGTCTCGCGCTCGCGGGCCGCGAAGGCCTCCACGTCGACCCCCGCGCCGGCCCAGCCGACGACCCGCTCGGCGATCTCCAGCAGGTTCGTTTCCGTCACGCTCAGCCCCCCACTCCACTAAGAGCGAGCGCGGATAGGCAGTGAACGCCTCGCGGTGAGAGGTGGTGTTTCCCGCTCTTGTTCGCTTCGCTCACGGGCCGCTCGAGCCACGGCCTCGCTCACCGCCCCGCTGATTCGCACGCCAATTGCGCCCAATCCGCTCGGCCTCTAGGGCGCAGGAGCAAGCCTGGGCTCACGCGGCGGTGCCGCCGACGGTGAGGGCCCTCACCCGCAGCGTGGGCGTGCCGTCGCCCACAGGCACACCCTGGCCGTCCTTCCCGCAGGTTCCCGGAGATCCCATGGCGAAGTCGTTGCCGAGGGCGTCTATCCTCCTCAGCACCTCCGGCCCGTTGCCGATGAGGTTGCCCTCGCGGATCGGGGCGGTGACGCGGCCGTTCTCGATCAGGTAGGCCTCGGTCATGCCGAACACGAAGTCGCCGGTGGCGGTGTTGACCTGGCCTCCGCCGAGCTGGGCGACGTACACGCCGTGGGACGTGTCCGCCACGATGTCGTCGGGGTCGGCTTCGCCGTTGCCGATGTAGGTGTTGGTCATCCGCACCATGGGAAGGTGCTGGTAGCTCTGGCGGCGCCCATTGCCCGAGCTGGCCCGGCCCTCCTTGCGGGCCCGGAGCCGATCCCACATGTAGTCGGTGAGCACGCCGTCGGAGATGAGCACGTTGCGGGCCGCCGGCTTGCCCTCGTCGTCGATGCCGTAATGGCCCCACTCCCCCGCCATGGTGCCGTCGTCGATCAGGGTGACCATCGGCGCGGCCACCGTCTCGCCGATCCGCCCCGCGAATACCGAGGCCGACTTGGCCACCAGATCGGCTTCCAGGCCGTGCCCGCAGGCCTCGTGGAACAGCACCCCGCCGCCCCCGGGGCCGACCACGACGGGCATCGCCCCGCTGGGCGCGGGCCGGGCGGTGAGCTTGGTCAGGGCCCTGCGGGCGGCCCGGCCGGCCATCTCCTCCACGTCGTAGAGGTCGAACAGCTCGAAGCCGACAGTGCGCCCCGCCGACTCGCGGCCGGTCTGCATGCCGGTGTCGCCCGTGGCCACGCACGACACCGAGAACAGGGTTCGCACCTGGTCGTCGCCGGTGAACAACCCGTCGCTGTCGGCCACGAGGATCCGCCGGCGGCCGTCGCCGTACCGGGCCGACACCTGGGTGATGGCACCGCCCGCGGAGCGTGCCGCGGCGTCGGCGGCGGTGAGCAGCGCCACCTTTCGGTCCTTGGGCACCGCCTCGGGAGGGATGCGCACCTCGAGGCGCCGGGGCGTCTGCAGGGCTGACACAGCCACGGTCCGGGTGCCACCGCCGCCCCGGCGGGCTGCCGCGGCAGCCGCATCCGCGGCCGCGGCCAGGCCCGCCGCGCTCAGGTCCGCGGTATGGGCGAAACCGGTAGTGTCGCCGGCCACCACCCGGATCCCGGCGCCGCGGTCGCGCCCCGAGACGACCTCCTCGACACGGCCGTCGTCGAGGATCGCCGACGCCGAGCGCCGGTCCTCCGCAAAGATCTCAGCGAAGTCCGCGCCGGTGCGCATCGCCGTGGCCAGGGTCCGGTTCACAAGGTCGGCGTCAAGCATGAGCGACTATCGTAACGCGATGGCTTCGGAGGTCGTTGACGCCGGCACCGAACTGGCCGGGGGCTCGAACGCGCGCCTGGAGCGCCCCTCCCTGCACTGGTGGAGCGAGATCATCCTCATCGGCGCGTTCTACGGCGTCTACACGCTCATCCGGAACCAGTTCGGGTCCGAGCTCGGGGCCTCCGTCAAGGAGGCAGCGGAGCAGAACGCCTACGACGTGATCGCGCTCGAGAGAGCCATGCACCTCTTCGGCGAGAAGGGCATCCAGGACCTGTTCATCGGTTGGGACCTGTTCATCCAGTTCTGGAATATCTTCTACGGGTTCTGCCACTTCGCGGTGACCATCGCCGTGATGGTCTTCCTGTTCGTGCGCCACCCGGCTCGTTACGGGGTGCAGCGGACGATCCTGGCCGTGACCACAGCGCTGGCGTTGGTCGGCTTTGCCTTCTATCCGCTGATGCCGCCCCGGCTACTCAACGACTGCGGCGGATTCGGTGCCTGCCTCGCCAACTACTCCTACGTCGACACTCTGGTCGACCCGGGCGGGTTCTGGTCGTTCAACTCCAGCGCCATGATGGAGATCTCCAACCAGTACGCGGCCATGCCCAGCCTGCACGTCGCCTGGGCGGTGTGGTGCGTGGCGGCTGCCCTGCCGGTTCTGCGCCCGCGATGGGTGCGCCTGGCCCTTCTGGCCTATCCCTGGCTTACACTGTTCGCGGTGATGGTAACCGCCAATCACTACTGGATAGACGCCGTGGGGGGCCTGGCGGCGGTCGTCGTCGCGTACCCGGCGGGAGTGCTGCTTGCCCGCAGGCTCCCGGCGTGGTTCGCGCCCCCACCGGCGAACCGAGTGCCGGGATAGGAACAACGACGATGCAGCTCGATGCAATCACAGGCCCTAACGACCTGCGCGAACGGTCTTACGAGGATCTCGAGGATCTCTGCGGGCAGATCCGCTCCCGGATCATTGAGGCGGTCAGCGCCCGGGGCGGGCATCTGGGGTCGAATCTCGGGTCGGTGGAGCTCACGGTGGCGCTGCACCGCGTGTTCTGCTCGCCCCACGACGTGATCCTGTGGGACACCGGCCATCAGGCCTACGTCCACAAGATGCTCACCGGCCGTGCCGCCGACTTCGACAGCCTGCGCACCTCCGGGGGGCTGTCGGGCTACCCGTCGAGGGCCGAGTCCCCCCACGACTGGATCGAGAACAGCCACGCCTCCACGGTGCTGTCCTACGCCCACGGCATCGCCACCGCGTTCGAGTCCTCCGACGCCCGGCGGCGCGTCATCGCCGTCGTCGGCGACGGCGCCCTGACCGGAGGCATGGCCTTCGAGGGGCTCAACAACATCGGCCACAGCGGCCGCAACGTGATCGTGGTGCTGAACGACAACGGCCGCAGCTACGCGCCCACCGTCTCACGGCTGAGCGAGAGCCTGGTGCGCGTCCGGTCCAACCCCAAGATCATGCGGCGCAAGGACCAACTCGAGGGCATAGCCGAGCGCATCCCGTGGGTGGGCGAGACGATCCAGCGGGGCATGAAGATGTCGACGGCCGCTCTGCGGGAGCTGTGGGACTCGGCCGGTTTCTTCGAGAACTTGGGCGTCCGCTACCTGGGACCATTCGACGGCCACGACATTCCCGATCTGGAGGAGGCGCTGTCCAACGCGGCCCAATTCGACGGGCCGGTGGTTGTCCACGTCCTCACCCAGAAGGGTCGGGGCTACGGCCCCGCCGAGGAGGACGAGGTCAAGCACATGCACGACGTCGGCAAGGTGAAGCCGGGCACCTACACCGGCATGTTCTCCGACATGATGGTCAAGCTGGGGGGCCTGCATCCCGAGGTTGTGGCCATCACCGCGGCCATGCCCGACTCCACCGGGCTGCTGCCGTTCCGTGAGCACTTCGGCGACCGCTGCATCGACGTGGGCATCGCCGAGCAGCATGCGGTGACTTCGGCTGTCGGCATGGCGATGGGGGGGCTGCGGCCGTTCTTCGCGGTGTACAGCACGTTCCTGAGCCGGGCCTTCGACCAGGTCAACCTGGACTGCGGCATGCACCGGGCGCCGGTGGTGTTCTGCATCGACCGGGCCGGGATAACCGGAGACGACGGGGCGTCGCATCACGGCGTGCTCGACATGGTGCTGCTCACCAAGGTTCCAGGGATGGTGGTGCTAGCCCCGTCGTCGCTTCAGGAGCTGGAGCGGATGATGCTCGACGCCATGGACATGACCGACGGTCCGGTCGCCATCCGCTGGCCCAAGACCGCGGCCCGCAGCGTCGGTCGCCACGAGGTGGGCTCGGGGCTGCAGGCCCGCCAGGCGCGCGCCGGCGACGGCCGACTGTGCCTCATCGGCGTGGGCAAGATGCTGGGCACCTGCGAGGAGGCCGCCGAGTTCCTGGCCAACGAAGGGGTGGAGGCCACGGTGTGGGACCCGCGGGCCGTGAGCCCACTGTGCGACCAGATGCTCGCCGACGCGGCCGAGTGCAAGGTGGTGGTGACCGCCGAGGACGGGCTGCGTGTCGGGGGCGCGGGCTCTGCGATCCGGGAGGCTCTGCTGGAGTCGGCGGACGCCACCGGGCGGACTGCCCCCAGAGTGCGGGTGCTCGGAGTGCCGCTCGACTACATACCCCACGGAAAGCCCGACGCCATCCTGGCCGACCTGGGCCTGGACGCGGCAGGAATCGCAGCCGCCGTCAAAGCAGAGCTGTTGTAGATCCTCGCAGCCGCCACAATCGCGGCTGCGGTCAAGCAGATCTGCGGTAGATCCTCGCCAGAGCCCCGCCGCGGCAGGCGGCGACCGGCTAGGTGGCTGGTGCCAAACTCCCGAAATGGGGGTTTCTCAGTCACAAACCCCCAGGTCAGCGACTTGCGAATTATGGCAAATTGCCATTTAACACCAGCCACCTAGGGGCTAGCTGTAGTAGGGGTTCTCCCCGGCGTCGTGGTCGGTGACGTCGATCACCTCGCCCACCTCGGGGATGGCCTCCATGATGGCAAGCTTGATGCCATCGGACAGCGTGGCCTGGCTCATGGCGCAGCCCTGGCAGCCGCCGCCCATGGTCACCACCACCGTGTCGTCGTCCTGCACCGCCACCAGGCTGGCGTAGCCCCCGTGCGAGGCCAGCGCGGGGTTGATGCTCACATCGAGCAGCTGCTGCACCTTCTCGCCGATATCACCGGTCAGCTCCAGGCGGCCCATGTCGCCCAGGGGGTTGGGGCGGTTGGGGTTGCGGATGACGAGCCCGCCCTGGCCGGGCATCGACGGCACATCCAGGGTGGAGCCCCGGAGCCGGCCGACGCTGGCGTCGGGCACTATCACCGTCAAGCCGTCCGCAGTGTGGATGTGGTCGTCGGGGGCCGCGTCCGACACCGGGTCGAGGGCCAGGTCGTAGGTGTAGTCGATGCCCGCGGTGCCGGTCACCTCGATCCGCAGTCCCAGAGTCTCGGCGTCGTCCTCACTGTCGCGGATAGCCAGCACGGCCGTCCGAGCCACGTCCGTGACGATCAGCACCTCCTCGGTGGACGCCACGGGTGCGTCGGTCGGAACTGCGGCGGTGTCGGTCATAGGTCCGATCCTACCGAGGGGCCGCGCTGACCGGTGATCGCCTCGCGGTGAAGCATCATGTTTCCCGCTTTGTTCGCTGCGCTCACGGGCCGCTCGGGCCACGGCCTCGCTCAGCGCCGGGCGTCGTCGCGCATTGCGGCGTATCCGCTCGGCCTCTTGGGCCCGCCCCGCGGGCGGTCGCCGAATGGGCGGGCGGCGGAGGCACCCGCGATACGGTGCCGTCATGACATCGAAGACCTCGTATGAAGTCACTGACGGCATCGCCGTTCTGCGCCTCGACGACGGCAAGGCCAACGCGGTGGGCTACGACACCATCGCGGCCATCGACGCTGCCGTCGCCGGCGCCGAGCAGAGTGCCAAAGCGCTGGTGATCGTGGGCCGGGAGGGTCGCTTCAGCGCCGGCTTCGATCTGAGCGTCATGGGCCAGGGCCCCGAGGCCGCCCGACCCTTGGTGGCCGCGGGGGCCCGCGCTGCGATGCGCATCTATGGAGCCCGGGTTCCGGTGGTGGCCGCCTGCACCGGCCACGCCCTCGCGTTCGGCGCGATCATGCTGCTGTCGAGCGACGTGCGCATAGGCGCCGACATCGACGCCAAGATCGGGCTGATCGAGGTGTCCATCGGCATGCCGCTGCCCATCTTCGCGGTGGAGCTGGCCCGGGATCGGCTCAGCCCCCAGCACTTCACCGCTGCGACCGCTCTGGCCACGGCGTACTCGCCGCACGGCGCGGCCGGAGCCGGCTACCTCGACGGGGTGGTCGCAGCCGACGAACTGTACGAGGCCGCGATGCAGCGAGCCGGCGCGCTGGCCGCGCATGTGCGCCGCACCGCGTTCGCGCAGACCCGCCGCAGCACCCGGCAGGCGACGATCGACCACATCCTGTCGACACTCGACGAAGACCTGGAGAGCTTCGGCGTGCTGGAGTGAGCCCGGTCCCGCGGCGCGGCCACCGCTGTGGGTAACTCTGCAGAGCCTGTGGATTAGATGGGGATGACTGACACTCAATACGACGCGGTGCTGCTCGTGTCGTTCGGGGGTCCGGAGGGCCCGTCCGACGTCGAGCCGTTCCTCGCCAACGTCACCGCGGGACGCGAGATCCCCCCGGAGCGCCTCGCCGCGGTGGCGCAGCAGTACCACCGCTTCGGTGGAGTCAGCCCCCTGAACGCACAGTGCCGCCGGCTGCGCGCCGCGCTGGCCGGCAGGCTCGCGGCCGCGGGCCACGACCTGGCGGTGTACTGGGGCAACCGCAACTGGGCTCCGTATCTGGCCGACACCGTGGCCGAGATGGCTGCGGCGGGACATCGCCGGGCGCTCGCCGTCGTCACATCCGCATACTCGTCGCACTCGGGTTGCCGCCAGTACCTCGACGACATCGCCGCAGCCCGGGCCGCGGTGGACGGGGCCGCGCCCGCCATCGACAAGGTGCGCGCCTACTACGACCATCCCGGCTTCGTGCTGCCCTTCGTCGACGCGGTCGTCGAAGCGCGCCTGAGCCTTCCCGCCGAGTTCCGCTCGCGGGCCCGGCTGGTGTTCACGGCCCACTCAATCCCCGAGGCCATGACCGCGGGCTGCGACTATGAGCGCCAACTGCACGAGACCGCCCGGCTGGTGGCGTCCGGTGCCGGCTTCGACGCCTGGACCATGGCCTGGCAGAGCCGCAGCGGACCGCCCTCGGTGCCGTGGCTGGAGCCTGACGTGAACCAGTGCCTTGAGGAGCTGGCCCGCGGCCACGGCGTCGAGGCCGTGGTGCTGGCCCCCGTCGGCTTCGTCACCGATCACATGGAGGTCAGGTGGGACCTCGACGTGGTGGCGGCCGGCACTGCGGGCGCTCTGGGCCTGCGACTGGCCCGGGCCGTGACGCCCGGCACGGGGCCCGACGACCGCTTCGTGGCCATGTGGCAGGAGCTCATCGAGGAGCGTCTCGACCCTGACATGGCCCGCCGCTCGCTCGGCCGTCTCGGCGTCGGTGCCGACGTATGCCCTGCGGGCTGCTGCCCGAGCCGATCCTGAGGGGGACCCACCACAACCCTGAAGGTCCACCACGATCTGAGCGCCCGCGGAGGGTTCCCCCGCTCACGCAGGTCCACCACTTGCCCTGTGGATAACACTAATTTTGTCTGTGTCATCCAATCCCCGCCAGGGCTGCAGTCCCATCACCTGGTCGTCCCATCACCTGGTCGTCCCCTCACCTGGTCGTCCCATCACCTCATCTATGAACCACACTCGCATTGCTGCCGAAGCCATCAGGTTCCGCATCTCCACCATCCGCCGTCCCCTGGTGAGCAGCGAGACGGTTGACGTGGACGCCATGGCGGCAGCCGCGGTCACCGCGGCGTCTCCGGAGGTGGACCAGGCCCTGAGAGTTGTGGCCACCGCCTGGATGCAGGCGGGCTTCGACCCCGAGGCGCTGGCGCGACCCTGGCGGGGCGAGCAGTCCGAGTTCTTCAAGAGCCGGCCCGAGCTCATCGACGCGATCGACGTGATAGTGCGGGGCGCGAGCGGAGCGACCGCCGCGGCCTGACCCTCCCCACTCGGCGCGGCGGGATGTCCGACTGGCCGCGGCCGGCTCCGGTACGGTGCGGCCAGTGCCCGAGCTTCCCGAAGTTGAGACCATCCGAGTCCAGTTGCAGCCGCGGCTCTCGGGGCGCTCCATCACCGACGCCGGCTCCCACCCGTCGGCCAAGTTCTCGCCCGCGATAGAAGCGGTCGGCTGCGACATCTCAGCCGTCGGCCGCCGCGGCAAATACCTGATTCTCGCCCTCGACGACTCCAGTGAAGCCGGATGCGAGTTGGTCATCCATCTCGGGATGACCGGCAGGCTCTCCATCGGACCCGACGTCGACCGGGACCACCCGCACCTGCGGGCCTGGTGGAGCCTCAACGGCAACGAGGTGCTCGCTCTCCACGACGTTCGGCGGTTCGGTCGGGTGCACGTGGTGGACGCGGGCCGCTACGAGTCGATCGCCACGCTCGATCGCCTTGGTCCCGAGCCCTTTGGCGATCAGTTCACTGGGGAGGGACTCTGGCGGGCACTCAGCGCCAGCCGGCGCTGCGTGAAGACCCAACTGCTTTCGCAGCGGCCGGTGGCGGGCGTGGGCAACATCTACGCCGACGAGGCGCTGTGGCTGGCACAGATCAATCCCGCCGTCCGCTACGTGTCAAGGCCCCGGGCCGGCCGGCTGGCCGACGCGATCCGCACCGCGCTCGCCTCGGGACTGCGCCACGGCGGCACCACGCTGCGCGACTACGCCGCGCTGGACGGCGCACGGGGCCGCAACCAGCACCATCTGCGCTGCTACGGGCGGGCCGGCGAGCCGTGCGAACGCTGCGGAACGGAGCTGCGCCGCCGGATCATCGACGCCCGGGGCACCACCTGGTGCCCCGCCTGCCAGCGGCGCTAACTTGCTTTCGATGGAACTGGGGCCGGTGCACCACGTGTCGATCAACGTCGACGACGTGGAGGCCGCGGCACCGTTCTACACCGACGTGCTGGGCATGGCCGTGCTGCGGAGGCCCGACTTCGGCTTCAACGGCCGCTGGCTGCAAACCCCCGGAGGCGGCGAGGTCCACCTCATCGAGGTCGAGGGCTGGGTGGCGCCCACCGGCCAGCACTGGGCCTTCAAGGTGGACGACATCGATGCCGCGGTGGCGGAGCTGCGGGATCGGGGCGTGGAGGTGGCCGACCCCAAGCCGCTGCCGGGGACGCCGGCCCGCCAGACCTTCTTCTTCGATCCGGCCGGCAACATGATCGAGCTCAACCAGCCAGCATGAGCGGCTCGGAAGCAAGCGAGATCTACAGCGAGTGCGAATTGGGTTTCGGGCACCTCGCGGTGCGACGTTGTGGTTCCCGCTCTTGTTCGCTTCGCTCACGGGCCGCTCGGGCCACGGCCTCGCTCAACGATTGCGCGGTCCTCGCCATCTGTCGCCCGTCCGCTCGGCCTCTTGGAGCACCCCGTTCGGACTGCTAGAGCTGATCCGACGCATAACAGACGTCGGTCAGGCGCTAGACGGCCCCGGCCGAAGCCGGGGCCGAGGGCCGGGGTTACTCACCCCGGCGGGGTTGGCATCATCGTACCACCAGCGAAGGACATCGTCGAGAATATGGGATGCGATTCATGAGAGCTGAACGAGTGATCGCCTACATTGACGGGTTCAACCTCTATCACGGCCTGTGCGACGCGCAACTGGAGAGCAGCCGGTGGCTCGATCTGCACGGCGTGTGTGAGTCGCTGCTGAAGCCTCACCGGCTCTCTCGTTCTCGTGCGCTACTTCACCAGTATGGTGCGCAACAAGCCCAGGGCCGCCAAACGTCAGAGCGTCTACATCGATGCACTCAGATCCCGGGGAGGAATAGAGATCGACTTCGGTCATCGCCTCTCGAAGACCCTGACCTGCAGCCGGTGCGGCTTCTTCCACAGCACCTCCGTGGAGAAGAAGACTGACGTGAACATCGCGGTTCGTCTCCTCGAAGACGCCTACGACGACAGATTTGACGTCGCGCTCGTGATATCTGCAGACAGTGACCTGGCCCCGCCCATCGAGGCAGTCCGCCGACGCTTCGCGGGCAAGACCCTCTTGGCGGCCGCCCCGCCTGCACGATGGTCGAGCGAACTCAAGCGAGTCGCACACACGATGGTCAAGATCTCTCCCAGCGCGGTCCGGCGGAACCGTCTGCCTGATCCTGTGATCACGCCTAACGGGCAACAGCTTCGTGCCCCAGCGGGATGGCTGCCATCGCCTTGAGCCCGAGCGTCGGCACGCTTGAAGCGCCGATGCGGTCGCTTCGAGGCATGGCCAACGGCTTCGAGGCGCTGGAGCGCTTCCTGTTCGCGGACAACGTGGCCCTCCAAGAGGCATTCCACGGTGTGGACGGCGTGACACTGCCGGAGTCGGCGCAACAACGGCTGGATACGACTGTGACGACCCGGGCGAGACAGTCCCTGGAGACATCAGGCCTCGATGAGCCGGCGTTCTTTCGGTTCCTCCACGAACTCGCTCACTCGATCGACGACTACCGCCACAACGAGCGCATGGCACTGGCCGAGGACACCGAGGAATATCTCCTCGACGCCCAGAGGCTCGCCGGGCACGCGTTCGAGTACGACTGGGATGGCCTCCTTACAGCTGCAGAGGAGCATGTCGGACCGGGTCTGTCTACACAGCTGCGGCGGTTGGATCCGATCGAGAATGCCGCGCGCGACGCCAAAGAGAACATGAAGGCGATCCTCGGCCAGAGCCCCGTGACGACAATCGCCAATGAGTACGGCGATACCGGCACAATTCCCGACGAGATTGTGCAGTTCTGCCTGCGTCGCGATCTGTTGGAGGTCCTATACGGTCTCCAGTGCTACTCATACAGCCCCGCTGACCTGCGCAGGGATCGATTCCCGGGCTTCACCCATAGGAGGCTGAGGCTGCTGGCCTTGTCAGGCGAGCAGCTCGCCCGCGGCGTCCTCGACGCGAGGGCCAAGCGTGAACACGAAGAATCGGTGAAGCACCTCGGGATGCCGTACTCCAAACTCGTCAGGACCCTTGGTGAAGGGTTGCCCTGGCTCGCGCCGTTTGAGAAGTTGATCAGTACCGGCCAGACGTCAGACAAACAAGGGAACGTCGACCAGCTTGCCGCACGTCTAGTCGAGGCGGCACACGCCGTCGGCACTAGACGAGACGACGTCATCGCGAACACGCTCGCCGCCGCGGTCGCTACCCGGAACCTCGCCAGCCATCGGCACCGGCTCTTGTCGTCCCGCGACGCGAGAACCCTCGCCGGGCCATGTGCCGACGCGGTGGTCTTGATCTGGCTTACCGCTCGCGAGAGGGTCTCGTGTAGCTCAGCGGGACATCCCGGCCCAGGTACGACACGTAGCGGAGTCCGTCGGCGTCAGTGCGGATGTGCCCACCCGGTTCAGAGTGGAGGGCTGACGGTCTCGGCCCTCTGCGACGAGCCCACGGACGTTCGCTTGCGTCTAGCCTTTCGGCGTGTTGACGCTTCCGCAGCTTGAGCGGCATCTGTTCGCGGCGGCAGACATCTTGCGGGGCAAGATGGATGCGTCGGAGTTCAAGGAGTGCATCTTCGGTGCGCTGTTCTTGAAGCGGGCCAGCGACGTGTTCGACGAGGAGCGCCAGCGGGTGGTGGCGGATCAGATCTCGAAGGGGCGCTCTGAGGCCGAGGCCGAACAGCGGGCCGAGGACCGCGACTTCTACTCCGAGGCGTTCTTCGTGCCTGAGTTGGCCCGGTGGTCGTGCCTGCGCGACGACCTTCACCATCAGGTGGGCGACGGGCTGAACAAGGCCCTGGCCGCGCTGGAGGAGGCCAACGAGTCGCTGGAGGGAGTGCTGCAGCACATCGACTTCAACCGGCGGGTCGGCAACACGACGGTGTCAAACAAGAAGTGGCGCGACCTGATCATGCACTTCTCGAAGTACCGGTTGCGCAACTCCGACTTCGAGTTCCCCGACCTGTTGGGCGCCGCCTACGAGTACTTGGTGAGGGACTCAGCTGGTCGTTTGTTGAATGTCACCGGTACTTCTACTAGGTCACGATCTCGTTTCGGCCGTCGCCACAGGCCGGCCGACGATTCTTGTGGGTTGATCGGTGTTCATCGCCCCGGAGGTCTCGGCCGAAGGCCTGTTCGAGTCGGGCGATGACGGGGAGGGTGCCCCATGATTCGCCTCACAGGAGGCGGCTGATGGAGTTCTTGCTGACGCCGAGGCAAGGCCGGTCCGCTCGGTGTCAAGTTCCGAAGCGATACTCAAAGTAATAACGCAATTCTGAGTCTGAGCTATTTATCCAAATCAGAGGCTGTTTCTTGGCCTGGTCGTGGCACCCCGTACGGGATTTGAACCCGTGCTACCACCTTGAGAGGGTGGCGTCCTAGGCCGCTAGACGAACGGGGCAGGTGCGCCGCGGATGCCGCGGGCGGGCGCAGCATACGGCGACCGCTATCGCGCAGCAAACGTCTCGACCATGCAACGCTGTCTTTCCCGCTCTGTTCGCTTCGCTCACGGGCCGCTCGGGCCACGGCCTCGCTCAACGATCGGCGACGTCCACCAGTCACTCGCGTCCATTCGCTCGGCCTCTGGGCGCCGGGTTCGGGGAGGAGGACTTGAACCCCCAATGGCTGGGCCAGAACCAGCTGTGTTACCTATTACACCATCCCCGAGAGCGCCGCTCACGATATCCGACGGGGCCAGCACCACCACCGGGGCGAACTGGACGAAGTCGTCATCGTGAGGCCTGGACGCGGCCGTCGGCGTGAGGCCTAGACCTTCGCCTTGGACTTGAGCTCCGCGAGCTGGTTCATGGTGCCCAGCACGATCAGCACGTCGTCGGCGGTCAGCACGAAATGGTCGGGCGGGTTGGTCACGAAGGACTCGGCCCGGCGCACCGCGAGCACCGTCGCCCCGGTCGACTCTCCGATCTCACACGCCGACAGGGCCAAGCCGTCGAACGGTCCGTCGAGGACGACCCGGGTCTCGGCCAGGTGCACGGCCAGTTGCTCGTCGTGCATGACGACATCGAGGAACTCGACCACGTCGGGCTGCAGCACCAGCGCCGCCATCCTCGATCCGCCGATCTCGTGGGTGTTGACCACCCGGTCCACGCCGGCCTGGCGCAGCTTCGGCTCCGCGGAGGGCTCGTTGGACCGGGCCACGATGAACAGGCCCGGGCACATCGAGCGCGCCGTCAGCGCCACGAAGAGGTTGTCGACGTCGGAGTCGAGGGCCAGCACAAGCGTGCTGGCCCGCTCAAGGCCGGCCGACACCAGCACGCTGTCGTCGGTGGCTTCGCCCAACACGTTGAGCGGCATCGCCTCCTCATCGAACTCGCGGCGGTCGACGACCACCACCATGCGGCCCGCGTTGGCCAGCTCCCGGTTGATGGACCGTCCGACCTGGCCGAAGCCGCACAGCACGACATGGCCGGACAGCCGATCGATCTTCTTCTGCATGCGCCGCCTCCGAATCTGATCGTCGAGCCGGCCCTCGAACAGCGACTCTATGAGAACACCCAGGGTGTAGAGGGCCGTGCCCGTTCCGAACAGGATGAGCAGGACCGTGAAGACCCGGTAACTGTCGGTCACCGTGCCGACCTCGCCGTAGCCCACGGTGGTGATGGTGATGACGGTCTGGTACAGGGCCTCCCCCACCGTCAGGCCGAGCCTGTAGTAGCCGAACGTGCCCCCGACGATCACCAGTGCGAGCACGCCCAGCCCGGCCCGGAAGCGGCCCCAGGGGTCCTTGGGGGCGCCTCTGGCCAGATGGGGCGGACGTCCGCTCCCAACAGAGCCGAACCGGAACTTCACCCGGCCAAGACTAGATGGACCCGGTTCGACCAGATGGAACCGGCCCGACTGGATGGCGAGCGGGCGGGTTGTACGGTGGAAACCGTGGCTGGGGGTGGCTGTCAGCGAGGAACGCGGTGAGCGAGGAGGTCGGCGTCGGCCCCCATCCCGAGCCGTGGCCGGACGGCGACCACTTCGATCCCGAGCTGCTGAGGGATGGCGACCGGCGCAACGTGGTTGACCGGTACCGCTACTGGAGCGTCGACGCCACCAGGGCCGACCTGGACGCCCGGCGGCATCCGTTCCATGTGGCCATCGAGAACTGGGAGCACGACCGCAACATCGGCACCGTGGTTCGCACGGCCAACGCCTTCGCCGCGGCCGAGGTGCACATCGTGGGCCGGCGACGCTGGAACCGGCGCGGGGCCATGATGACCGACGTATACCAGCACGTCCGCCACCACCCTACGGTGGAGGATCTGGCCGCCTGGGCCGCAGCCGAGGGACTGCCGGTGGTCGGCGTGGACAACCTGCCCGGCGCGGCGCCGCTGGAGATGGCGGACCTGCCGCAACGGTGCGTGCTGCTGTTCGGCCAGGAGGGTCCGGGCCTGTCGGCCGCGGCGAGGGCGGCGGCGGCGCAGGTGGTGTCGATCGCCCAGTTCGGCTCCACCCGCTCCATCAACGCCGGCGTGGCCGCCGGCATAGCCATGCACGCCTGGATCCGCCGCTGGGCCTCACCGCCCGCCTGACCAACCTGGCCTGCTCGGCGACTGCGACCGTTTAGACCCGTCGGTAGCGGGACTCCTTATACTCCTCCACCCACCTGGTGGAGCTGCGCCAACGGCCGTCGCTGCCCCGGGTGGCTTGGAGTCTTCCCCGGCTCGCCGCGCCTCGCAGGGCGGCCGCGTTGAGTTCTGGAGTGGCCAGAGCCTCAAGGGGCACCAGCCGTGCCGGGCCGGCGACTGCGGGGAGCACTCGTGCCTCCGAGATTCTCGTTCATATACTGAAGAGTATCAATATTTCCTTCTGCGGTGGTTCATTTGTTGAGTTCACGCGAATCCAAACGCACAAAACAAAATGCGAGGAATCCTTCCCGACGAACCGCAAAGCAGTTGTTGAGTTCACGCAAATCCAAACGCACAGAACAGACAGTCAGTCAAGAGGACGACCGCAGACTCGACGCACTGCTATACCTCAACCGCTAGCTTGAACCTGCCTGACCGGTTGAGAGTTCCCGGGGGGCGCTTCGTGGCGGCGTTGCCAACACCTGGGCTATCGCCGTGACGATCAGCTCGTGCTCGGCTTCCTGGATCTTGGCGCGCAGCGATTCGACGGTGTCACCGGCATGTATCGGCACCTCGACAGAGGCGATGGCCGGCCCGTGGTCGATGCCCTCGTCGGGCACGTAGTGGACCATCGCGCCGGTGCGGTCGATCAGGCCAGCCTCGTACGCCGACCAGGCGTCGGTGACGGCCGACCGGCCTGGGAACTGGCCCGGCAGCGCCGGATGGAGGTTGATCACCCGGCCGGGGAACCGGTCCAAGAACGCCGACGACAGCAGGTGCATCCACCCTGCCAGCACCACAAGGTCCGGCTCGGCGCGCGCCACCGCCGCGGCCAGGTCAGCGTCGTAGCGGCGTCGACCCGACGCGCCGGCCCGCCGGCCCGCCGGCGGTGGAGACACAGGCGCCTCCAGGCCGGATCGGCCCTCCGCCGAGGCGGGAGCGCACGCCAGGTAGGGCGACAGGGGCCAGAAGCTCACCGGGATGCCCGCTCGCTGGGCCCTCAGACCAGCCCGCGCGCTCCTGCGGTTGATCATGACCGCCGCCACCTCGGCGTCGAGCCGCTGCCTGGCGATGGCGTCGAGGATCGCGTCCAGGTTCGTGCCCGCCCCCGAGGCCAGCACCACCAACCGGCCAGTCACCGCAGAGTCCCTTCCAGCACGACCCGGCCAGTCACCGCCAAGTCCCTTCCAGCACCACCCGGCCAGTCACTGCCAAACCCCTTCCAGCACGACCCGGCCAGTCACTGCCAAACCCCTTCCAGCACGACCCGGCCAGTCACTGCCAAACCCCTTCCAGCACCACCCGGCCAGTCACTGCCAAACCCCTTCCAGCACCACCCGGCCGGTCACCGCCAAGTCCCTTCCAGCATGACCCGGCCGTCGCCGCCGGGAGCGGAGTCGCGGACCTCGACGACCGAGCCGATCACAGGATGGCCTTGCCTGCTCAGAGCATCGGCGCCGGCGGCGTCGACCACGGCCACAAGGCCGATGCCCATGTTCCAGACCCGGAACGCCTCGGCATCGTCGAGTCCGCCCCAGTCCACGAGCGTGACGAACGGTTCGGGCACCGACCAGGAGCCGAGCTCCAGCCGGGCGCCGAGACCGCCCGGCAGCACCCGCGGCAGGTTGTCGAAGAAGCCGCCGCCGGTGATGTGGGCCAGCGCCTTCGGCCGCACACCGACCCCCGCGAACTCATCGATGACGGGCAGGTAGCTGCGGTGGGGCACCAGCAGGGCATCGATCATCGCGGCGTCGGGTGCTCTGCCTTCCAGGAGCCGGCGTATCAGCGAGAAGCCGTTGGTGTGCGGACCGGAGCTGGCCGCGCCCACGAGCAGGTCACCGGCCCGCACCTCCTCGGGGCGCGGCCGGAGCCCTTCCCGCGGGGCCGCTCCGACGATGGTCCCGGCCACGTCGGCGGCGCCCGGGAGGTAGACGCCGGGCATCTCGGCGGTCTCCCCTCCCAGCAGGGCGCAGCCCGCGGCGCGGCAGGCGTCCGCGATGCCGGCCACGATCTCCGCTACGACCTCGGGCACGAGCCGGTCCATGGCGATGTAGTCGAGGAAGAACAGGGGCCGCGCGCCGTGCACGGCGATGTCGCCCACGCAGTGGTTGACGAGATCGACACCGATCCCCCGCCAGCGCCCGTGACGGGCCGCCAGCGCCACTTTGGTGCCCACGCCGTCGGTGGAGGCCACCAGCACGGAGTCGGGCGGAAGCGCCGCGGCCGAGTACATCCCGCCGAACCCGCCCACACCCGCCACCACCTCGGGCGTGAGGGTCGAGGCCACCGCCTCGGCCATCAGAGCCACCGCCCGGTTGCCCGCATCGATGTCCACGCCCGCGGCGCGGTAGCTCGCGGCTCCCCGACGGGCCGGCGCTTCCCCAGCCAGCCTGTCGCCGGTCGCCGAACAAGAACTCATCGCGGCACGGCTGATGGTGCGAGAGACAGCCTCCACGACCACAAGCGGGGAGACACGAACGAACAAGAACTCATCGCGGCACGGCTGATGGTGCGAGTCCGATGTCGGAGCGGTGCTGGGCACCTTCGAAGCTGATCGCCGCGACCCCGCGGTGGGCTCTTCGAGCGGCGGCTGCGACGTTGGGTCCCTCCGCGGTGACGGTCAGGACTCGCCCCCCACAGGCGTGCAGCACGCCGCCGATCATCTCGGTGGCGGCCTGGAAGACCACGCAGCCCTGGTCGGCAGCGGCGTCGAGACCGGCTATCGGGACAGGGTCGGCGCGGGCTTCGGGATAGCCGGCCGCGGCCATGACCACCGCGACGGACGCCTCGGGCGCCCAGTCGATGGCGACGCCGTCGAGAGACCCGGTCGCACAGGCGAACATGATCTCGAAGATGTCGCTGCGCAGCAGCCTGAGCACAGCCTGCGCCTCAGGATCCCCGAAACGGCAGTTGAACTCGATCACCCTGGGACCGTCATCGGTGATCATCAGACCTGCATACAGCAGGCCGCGGTAAGGGGTTCCCGCTCGATGCAGCGCGGCCAGAGCCGGTGCGATGATCTCATCGGAGACCCGGCCGATGAGCCGGCCGTCCTGAGCGGGCGAAGGCGCCACTGCGCCCATTCCCCCGGTGTTGGGACCGTGGTCGGCGTCTAGCAGCCGCTTGTGATCTTTGGCGGGCGGCAGCACCGCGAAACGCTCACCGTCACAGAAGGCCAGCACCGACAACTCGCAGCCCACGAGACGCTCCTCGAGCAGGATCTCCTCGCCCGCCGCCCCGAACCGTCCGGCCACCAGCATGGCCTCGACGGCTGAGGCGGCCTGCCGCTTGGTCTCGGGGACGATCACCCCCTTGCCCGCGGCCAAGCCGGAGGCCTTGACCACGGGCACGTCGGGCCGGGAGCGGAGATGGGCCAGGGCCTGTTCCGCGTCGGTGAACGCCTCGGCGGCGGCGGTCGGAATCCCATTGTCGACGAGGAACCGTTTGCAGTAGGACTTGGAGGCCTCGAGCCGGGCGCACGACATGTCCGGACCGAACGCCGCGATCCCGGCGGCGGCCAGCGCGTCGACGAGGCCCGCGGCCAGCGGTCCCTCCGGGCCCACCACCGCCAGGCCGACCGACTCGCGGCGGCACAGCTCGACGAGGCCGAGCGTGTCGCCGGCTGCGATCGGCATGTTCTCGGCCCGGTCGCAGGCCGCGGTGCCGGGATTGCCGGGCGCCACTATCAGCCGCTCGACATGCGGGGAGCGACCCAGCGCCCAGGTCAGGGCATGCTCGCGCCCACCGCCGCCCACTACCAGGACACAGGTCATTCGCCCCACACCGACGCGAAGCGGTCCTTGGATCCGAGCCGGAGCTGCACGAACATCTCAGGCTCGAACGGGTAGACGCCGGTGAAGCAGGCGTTGCAGTACCCGTCCTCGGCGCCCAGCGCCTCCATCATGCCCGGCAGCGACAGGAACGCGAGCGAGTCGGCGCCGATGCGAGCGCAGATCTCGTCAACGGAGCGGTCCGAGGCGATGAGTTCCTGCTTGGTGGCCATGTCGACGCCCATGTAGCAGGGGTCGGTAATGGGAGGGCAGGCCACCCTGACGTGGACCTCCGCCGCTCCGGCGTCGCGGAGCATCCGCACCAGCGGGCCCGAGGTGGTGCCGCGCACGATCGAGTCGTCGACCAGCACCACTCGCTTGCCGGCCAGGTTGTCGGCCAACAGGTTGAACTTCATCGACACGCCGGCGCTGCGCAGCTCTGGCGTCGGCTCGATGAACGTGCGCCCGACGTAACGGTTCTTGATCAGGCCCTCGGTGTAGGGCAGACCCGACTCCTGGGCGTACCCGACCGCCTGCGGGGTGCCCGAGTCGGGCACGGGCACCACCAGATCGGCTGGCGCAGGAGCTTCGACGGCGAGGCGGCGCCCGAGGCGCTGGCGCAGCGCGTGGACCAGCGAGCCCTTGTGGTGGGTGTCGGGCCTCGAGAAGTAGATCTGCTCGAATGTGCAGAACGACGGCTTGCGGGGCTGCGCTCCCTGCTCCGACACCAGTCCTTCTCCGTCGATCCGGACGATCTCCCCGGGCGCGACCTCGCGTGCGAACTCGGCGCCGGTAGCGGACAGCGCGCAGCTCTCGGAGGCCAGCAGCCAGCCGTCGCTCATGCGGCCCGCCACGAGGGGACGGAACCCCCAGGGGTCTCGCACTCCGTACACGGCGTCGCGGGTGAGGATGGTGAGCGTGTAAGCGCCCTCGACGCGCGCCATGAGAGCCCGTATCCGGCTGGGCCAGTCCCCGGAGGCGGTGACCAGCAGCTGGAGGATCACCTCGGTGTCCGAGGAGGTCTGCAAGCCGATCCCGGCCTCCAGGAGGCTGCGGCGCAGCTGCGGCGAGTTGATCAGGTTGCCGTTGTGGGCTACGGCCAGCGGGCCGTCGATGGTCTCGATCACCTGGGGCTGGATGTTGCGCAGCGCGGATCCGCCGGTGGTGCTGTAGCGGTTGTGGCCGATGGCGGCAGAGCCCTTGAGGGTGGAGAGGTTGTCCTCGTTGAATATCGAGCCCACCAGGCCCGGGCCCCGATGCAGGTGCGCTGTCCCCCGGTCGCAGCTGACGATGCCTGCGGCCTCCTGGCCGCGGTGCTGCAGCGTGTGCAGGCCGAAGAACGCGATCCGGGCCGCGTGGCGGCCGGGCGCGTACACCCCGACAACTCCGCATTCCTCCCTGATCTCGTCGAGGGCGGAACTGGTCATGTTCGCAGCCGGTCCCGGGCCGCCAGGACCCGCTCCAGCGCCCGCTCCGGGGTGGAGTCAACGCACGTCAGGTGGCCCATCTTGCGCCCGGGGCGGGGGTCGCGCTTGCCGTAGAGGTGCAGGCGGACAGCGGGATCGGCGGCCAGCGCCCGTTCCCATGCGGGCTCACCGCCGGCCCAGAGCTGACCGAGAAGCTGGGCCATGGCCGCGGGCCGGCAGGCACCGTCTCCCAGCGGCAGCCCGCAGACGGCGCGAAGCTGCTGCTCGAACTGGCTGACCGAGGCCGCCTCCAGGGTGCAGTGACCGCTGTTGTGCGGGCGCGGCGCGATCTCGTTGACGACGATGTCGGCCCCGACCACGAACATCTCGACACACACCACGCCGACCACATCGAGGTGCTCGGCCAGACGGGCCGCGAGGCGCCGCGCCTCGTCGGTGACTTCCGGCGGCAGCCGCGCCGGGGTGACGGTCGTGTCGAGGATGCGCTCCACATGCACGTTCTCCATCACTCCGTGATCGGTCACCGCTCCGTCTGCGCTGCGGGCCACGACGACCGACACCTCGCGGTCGAAGGGCACCTCCTGCTCGACGACAAGCCGGCACGAGCCCATGGCTTCGAACGTCTGCTCCGGTCCGGGCACGGGTGACGATCCTCGGTCGGCCGCGCCGCCCCGGGGGATGCTGGTCCGGCCCTCTCCGGCTGTGCCGCCGCGGGGAATACGGATTTGGCCTTTGCCGTCGTAGCCGCTGCGGGCGGTCTTCACGATCACCGGGGCATCCAGCACGGCTAGCGCGGCGGCCAACTCCGACGGATTCGTCGCCTCCCTATAGGGCGCGACCGGCGCTCCGGCGCCGACCAGGGCTCTCTTCTCCGCGCCACGGTCGGCAGCCGCGGCGAGCACCTGACGGCCAGGCCTAACCGGGACTCCGGCCTGGGCCGCGGCATCAGCCACGCCGAGGTCCACGTCCTCGAGCTCCCAGGTGACCACTTCGGCGCAATCCACGAAGCGTCGCACGGCGGCCGCGTCGTCGAAGGCCGCCGCGATCTCGATGTCGGCCACCGCTCCGGCCGGGGTTCGTTCCTGGCCCCCGGTGAGAACCGCAGTGCGGTACCCGAGGCGCTGAGCCGCGTGGGCCAGCATCCGGCCCAACTGCCCGCCGCCCACTATCCCGACCACCGACGGCGGATTCAACGCACTCAAGGGATCGTCGCAGGAGTCATCGCACGATCCGACTACAAGTCGAGCTCGACGGCGCAGACTTCGGCGGCTCTAGCCGCCCGGTAGGCAGCGAGCCGCTCGGCGAGGGCCGGGGCGCGGCGGGCCAGCATGGCCACCACCCAGAGGCCAGCGTTGGCGGCACCCGCCTCGCCGATGGACATGGTGGCCACCGGCACTCCAGCCGGCATCTGAACGATCGACAGCAGCGAGTCGATCCCGTTGAGGGCCCGACTCGCCACCGGCACCCCTATTACCGGCACGATCGTGTGGGCGGCCAGCATTCCGGGGAGATGGGCGGCGCCGCCGGCGCCCGCGACGATGGCCTGCAGGCCCCGAACCTCGGCGCTTCGTGCGTACTCGACGAGCAGGTCCGGGGTGCGGTGGGCGGACACGACCCTGCACTCGTGGGCAACTTCGAACTCTGAGAGCACCTCGGCACAGCGACGCATGGTGGCCCAGTCCGACTCGCTGCCCATGACCACTCCGGCCAGCACTGGTCCGGGCACGGGCTCGGGGCCTGGCGTGGCGTCCGGCCGAGGACCTGGGTTCTGCGCTGCCGCCATCGTCGCCGGCATCATCGCGCACCCCCGGCCGCCGCGCGTGGACCCGCCCAATCCCGCACCGCGGCCACGACCCTGGCCTCCACCGGACCGGCGGCCGGCTTCAGGGCCGCGCCGGTGAGCGCCTCGAACGCCTGCTGGTAGGCAGCGGCCGTCCGCGCGGCCAGCGCGGAGCTGAGCGGCTCGGGCGGGCCCTCGCCGCGGTACCCGCCGGCGACGTACGCCAGGCGCACGATCTCCTTGTCGAGGTTCTCGGGCTCGAGCCCGGCGCGCCGGCGCGAAGCCAGCGTGGACAGCCGCCACAGCCGCGACGAGTCCGGGGTGTGAACCTCGTCGATCAGCGTGAGCCGGCCGTCGGGTCCGGTCCCGAACTCGTACTTGGTGTCCGCCAGCACCAGCCCTGCCGCCGCGGCCGCCTGGCGGCCCCGTTCGAACAGCGCCAGCGCCACGCTGCGGACCTCGTCCCAGCGGTCGGCGCCCACCAAGCCCCGAGACACCACCTCGGCCTCGGTCAGGGGCTGGTCATGGCCGGCGGCAGCCTTGGTGGTCGGGGTGATGACCGGGTCGGGCAGCGGATCGTTCTTGGCCATCCCGTCCGGGAAGTCGATCCCGTAGATGCGCCGGTCGCCTGTCTGGTAGCGAGTCCACAGAGACGTGGAGGTCGTGCCGGTCAGACGGCCGCGCACCACGACCTCCACCAGCAGCGGCTCGCACTTGTCGATTATGGAGACGTTGGGATCGGGCACCGCCACGATGTGCGACGGCACGATGTCGCTGAGCCGCTCGAACCACCAGGCCGAGAGCTGGTTGAGGATCTGGCCACGCCAGGGAACCAGCCCCAGCACCCGGTCGAAGGCCGACAGCCGGTCGGTGGCCACCAGCGCGAGGTGCTCGCCCAGGTCGATGACATCGCGCACCTTGCCCCGACGCAACGGGCCCAGCTCAGCGGCCGCCGCGGCCGAGACTCCCTCGAAGGCACCGGGCGGAGCGCCAGCAGTCATCGGGCTGCGGCCACCAGCGCCTCGAAGAGGGCCAATCCTCTGGCGCCTGCCGGTCCTGAGGGCCTCTGCCAGTCGACGATGTGGTCCTCGGGATGCGGCATCAGCCCCACGACCGCGCCGGTGGCGTCGCACAGTCCGGCGATGTCGTGATCGGATCCGTTGGGGTTGGCCGGATAGGCCCCGGCCGCGGGACCGGTCTCGGGGCCTCCCGCCGATCCCGAAGCCAGGTAGCGGAAGGCGATCCGGCCGGCCGTCTGCAGCCCGCTGGTCACGTCGGGATCGCTCACCGCGAAACGGCCCTCGCCGTGAGCCACGGGACAGCGGATGAGCGATCCCCGCAGCCGCTCCAGCCAACTTGAACGGCAGCCCGGCTCGACGCGGAGCGTCACCCAGCGGCACTCGAAACGGCCGCTGGCGTTGGCGGCCAGAGTGAACGAGCGGGGCTCGGGCGCGCTGAGCAGTCCCGACTTGACGAGAGCCTGGAATCCGTTGCAGATTCCGAGGATCGGCCGCCCCGACCGCGCCGCGTCGGCCAGCCAGGCTCGCAACTCCAATGCGAGACGCCCTCCGGCGCCCAGCGCGTCGCCGTAGGAGAAGCCGCCGGGCAGCAGCACCGCGCCGTACCGGGAGAGGCTCCGGGGCCGTGCGATCAGCTCGCCGACAGCCACTATCCGGGGGTCGCCGCCCGCGGCGTCCACCGCCAGGGCCGCCTCCTCGTCGCGGTTGGTGCCCGGCGCGTGCGGGATCAGGACGGGGGGCCGCTTCATGGCTGCGGCGAGCCGCACCCGAAGGCGCGCCTCGCAGCCTCGAGGGTCACGATGGCCTGGGCGGAGCGGTTGCCATCCGCCCTGTCGCCGCTGGTCCCGCCCCGACTGTCCCCGCCCCGACCGTCCCCGCCGACTCGGATCTCGATGCTGTCACTGCCGGTCACCGTGCCGATACGCCGGCCGAACGGGCCCAGGGTCGCAGCCACCGCGGCTCGCTCGGTGGTCGGCGACTCCAGCAGCAGCCGGCCCGGTGCTTCATTGGCCAACGCGGCGATCGGCCCGCCGGCTCCTTCGGCACGCTGGCCCGCGGCGTCCGCTTCGGCGGCGTCGCGCGGGATGGTGGCTCGCAGGCCCAGCCGCCCGCCGATGGCCATCTCGGCCAGGGCCACCGCCACTCCCCCGTCACTCACATCATGGGCCGCGCTCACGCGGCCGTCGGTGATCAGACCGTGAACGGCGCGGTAGCGGCTCAACGGATCGCTGACCGGCGCCGGGACGCGGGGGTCGTCGATGCCGAGCATCTCCGCGAGCAGCGACCCCCCGAGGCGCGGTGAGCCTCGACCCACGAGCCACAGGTCGCAGCCCGTGCCGGTGACCGCGCTAGTGACGGCCCGATGCAGCTCGGTTACCACGCCGACCGCCGAGATCAGCAGCGTGCCCGGAACGGCGAGGCCCTCGAACTCGTTGTAGAGGCTGTCCTTGCCGGACACGAAAGGCGCCCGATAACGGCGGGCGCCCTCCACGCAGCCTTGCACGGCCCGCACCAGCGACCCGAGCCGGTCAGGCAGGGTGGGGTCGCCCCAGCAGAAGTTGTCGAGCAGCGCCACCCGGTCGGGATCGGCGCCCACGGCCACCAGATTGCGGAAGGCCTCGTCGATGGCGTGCAGCGCCATGGCCCACGGATCGAGAGCGGTGATCCGCGGGGTGATGCCGACCGCGAGAGCCACGGCCATGTCGTGATACCAGGTGCCCAGGGGTTTCAGCACCGCCGCGTCCCCCGGGCCGTCGGCACCGGGCCCCACCAGGGGGCGGACCACGGTGCCTCCCCGCACCTCGTGGTCATAGCTGCGAACGATCGGCTCGCGGGAGGCCACGTTGGGATGGGAGAGCAGCCTGAGGACCAGCTCCGCCGGGTCGATCCCGTCGAGCCCGCCCGGCGGCGGGCCGGCGGGCACGGCAGGATCGCGGTGGGTCGCGGCCATGCTGCGCCGGGGCAAGCCCTCGTGGAGCAGCGACATGGGCAGATCGATCACATCCAGGTCGCCGTGGCGCACAACCAGCCGGCGGTCGGCGGTGAACGAGCCGATGTCGCTCATCTCCACGCCCCAGCTCGCGCACAGTTCCCGCAGGCGGGCCACGTTGCCTCCGGGCACGGCGAGAACCATCCGCTCCTGGGCCTCCGACACCCAGATCTCCCAAGGCTGCAGGCCCGGATACTTCAGAGGGGCCGCGGCGAGATCGACCGCGGCGCCGAGTCTCGCGCCCATCTCGCCGACCGCAGAGGACAGCCCGCCGGCACCGCAGTCGGTGATGGCGTTGTACAAGCCCAGATCGCGGGCTCGTTCGACCACCTCGATGCAGCCCTTCTCGGTGATCGGATCGCCGATCTGCACAGCCGAGCCGGCCCGATCCGCGGTCGTGGCGTCCAAGCCGGCGGACGAGAAGGTGGCGCCGTGAATGCCGTCGCGTCCGGTGCGGCCGCCGATCACGACGATCCGGTCTCCCGGACGCGGCTCGGTGGGGTGCGAGCCCGATGGCATCAGACCCACTGCGCCGCAGAACACGAGAGGATTCCCCACATAGCCGCGGTCGTAGAGCACCGCCCCGTTGACGGTGGGCAGACCGAGCTTGTTGCCGTAGTCGCCGATGCCCGCCACAACCCCGTCACGGATCCGGCGGGGGTGCAACACCCCGGCGGGCAGGTCCCCGTCGTCGAGGTCGGCGGGTCCGAAGCACAGCACGTCGGTGCACGCGATCGGCCGGGCGGACACCCCCAGAATGTCTCGAACCACGCCACCCACCCCGGTGTTGGCCCCGCCGAAGGGTTCCAGGGCCGACGGATGATTGTGGGTCTCGACCTTGACGGCCAGGTCGAGCCGGTCGTCGAAGGCGAAAATCCCGGCGTTGTCGACGAACACGGACCTCAGCCAGCACGCGTCCAGCTCGTCAGTGGCGCGGCGCAAGGAGGCGAGCAGGCCGTCATGATCGGAGACGGTGACCCGCCCGTCGGCGCGGGTGTGCGTGAGGCGGATCCGGGCTTTGAAGGTCTTGTGGGCGCAGTGCTCGGACCAGGCCTGGGCCAGAGTCTCGAGCTCGGCGTCGGTGGGGTCGCGGCGGCGAGAGGAGAAATGAGCCTGGACCGCTCGCATCTCGTTCAAGTCGAGCGAGAGCAGCCGGCGGCGGCTGAGGTCGACGAGCTCCTCGTCATTCAGGCCAGCGAGTCGCACCGGCGCGGCCGACAGACACGCCGAGGCCACCGGCGAGAAGGCGGGCACCAGCTCGCCGCGGCTGCTCTGCTCGATGGTCGGATTGGCCAGTACCCGGCGGGTCAGCACCTCTATGTCGGCGTCGTCGAGGTCGCCGTGCAGTTCATAGCGGCGGGCGGTCGCCGCTCTCAGGGGGCCCAGACCCAGCGTGGCCGCGGCCCGTTCGAGCTCGCGCGCCACCGGGTCGGTCACGCCCGCGATGGGCGCCACCTCGACCACCTGCGGCGCGGCGGGCGGCGAGCCGACCACCACCGTGTCGGTCACGGGGTCCACCAGCACTTCGCGACAGAGCCGATCAACGTCGGCGGAGCTCAAGCGCCCGTCGAGGTGGTAAACCGTCCAGCGACGGCAGCCGTGCAGTCCTGCCACACCGAGTTCCTTGGCCGCGGCGACGATGTGCTGCTCCTCCCGGTGAACGGCCGTGCTCACCTGGATCCTGGTCATAGCGCCCTCTGCCGGTCCGTCCTCGATGGCCGCTTCGGTGGCTGCGCCACCAGCAGTTCTGGTCACCGTGCCGGCATCCTAGGCCCACGGGCGCGGCCGGAGGGGTAGTGCGCCGAGCCTGGCGGGTCGCCGCGCCAGGACGGCTAGCTAGGCAGCTACCACGACGTCCTCAGGCCCTCCGGTAGCGGGACCGTACGTACTCATCCACCCATCGTCTCGAACTGCGCCAGTGGCCGTCGCTGCCCCGCGTGGCCTGCAGCCTGCCCCGGCGCGCCGCCTCTCGCATGGCCGGGATGCTGAGGCCCGAGTCGGTGAGCGCCTCCAGTGGCACCAGCCTTGCCGGGCCTGCTACCGCGGGCAGCACGAAGCGGTAGAGGCTGTCGAGGATCGCTCGGGCGAGCATCTCCCCCAGCGGTGCAAGTGCACCGTTGTCCGCCCGCCGCAGCGCCCGCAGGTACTTGTTCCTGTCCCTCTTGTAGATGATGACCGGCGGATAGCCCATGCGCACGAGGATCAGGTTCAGCACCAGCCGTCCCGTGCGTCCGTTGCCGTCCAGGAACGGATGGATCTGCTCGAAACGGCAGTGCAGCGAGGCCAACGCCTCGGGAAACGTCAGCAGGCCCACATCGAGCGAATTGGCCTCAGCGACCCAGGCTGTCATCTCGGCGTGGACGTGCGGCCACGTCACGGGAGTCATGCCGCCGGGGAAAGGACGGATGTCGTGCTCGCGGAGGGTGCCGGGCGCTTCCCGGGCCGTGGCGTCGGGGTGGGGCTCCACCTCCCACACCGGCGTCATGGCGGCGTGATGGATCTGGCGCACCTCCGACATCGACAGGATCGCGCCGTGATGCGACAGCCCCGTGGGACAGATCGCCTGGCGGTACACCCAGTCGGCGGCGTCCGCGTAGCCCTTCACCTCCAAGTACTCCCCCAACTCCTTGTTCCCGACGGCTCGGCCCTCGTCGAGCAGCCGCTGCACTTCCTTGAGGATGAGCGTGTTGCCCTCGATGGCCGTGGAGTGATGGGCCTCCTCGTACCAGATGGAGCGCCAGATGTCGGCAGCCTCCTCGTACAGGGGCAGCCCGCCCAGGTTCTCTCGCAGTTCGGCAACCTGGATCTGCAGACGGCGATACCGCCCAAGATGAGGAGGAAGCGATCGGGCGATGCGCACGGCTCCGACTTGCTTCGCCTGCTCGTTCATGGCTGAAAGCCTATAAGACTTACATGGTGTTCCAAGCTGTTAAGAGCTACTTAGTTGTTGAGTCATAGAAAATCTGCTGCACAAAACAAATTGCGCGCCTGGGGACAGAATGACTTGTTGAGTTTGCGAACCAACAGCACTCATGCGTTTATCCGCCAACCGGGTTGTCGAGTTCGCGCTACTCCAAACACACAGAACAATTCCTGCAGGTCACCCTGCCAACTTGTCGAGTTCACACGAAATCAAACGCACACAACAGAACCGGGTTCTAGAACTTCGATGCAGATGCATTTCTGCTAGGTAAGTGTTACAGTTTACTTGCATGAAAGGTTCGGTGTCGCAGCGCGTCGCCAGCCATGTGGCGACCTTGCCGAAGAGTTCGTTCGTCACGGTGCGCGACGTCAGCGGGCCGCGTAGCGCGGTTGAGTCGGCCTTCTCGCGCCTAGCCGCCAGCGGGGAGGTGGCCCGCGTTCGCAAGGGAATCTATTGGAAGGGCGCCCCCACCCCGCTGGGCGTCTCGCTGCCTCGCGCGGAGGAGGTCGCCTTGGCTATCGGAGGCCCGGGCTCAGGCCCGGCGGGTGTCGCGGCGGCGCACTGGCTGGGCCTCACCTCGCAGGTTCCGTCCACATATCTGGCCGCCGTGCCTGGACGAGCTCCGGCGCCGTGGCAACAAGTGCGGTTCGCGCAGCGTCCGATCGGGAGGCTGCTCGCAGGCCTGTCACCCTCGGAAGTAGCCGTGTTGGAGGTGCTGCGTTCCGGCCCCGCGGTCGTCGAAGCCATCTGGGAACAGTTGGGCTCTGTAGTAGCCCGGCTCGCCGAGGATGGCCATGTACGTCCGGCCGCCCTGGACGCCGCGGCGAACCATGAGCCCCATCGCGACGCCCGAGCCCGCTGGGCCGAACTCTGCCGTTCGCGGCCCGGGTTGGTGCCGGCGGCGTGAGCTGGTCTCTGCGCGAGTCGCCCGACGCGCTGGCGGCCGGCGCGGCACGAGTGGCAAGGATGACCGGCATACCGATGGCACACGTGGAGAAGGACTTCTGGGTCACCGAGGTGCTGCGCGGCGTCGCGCGCCGCAGTGCCGACACGGGGGTCAGCGCCGTGTTCAAGGGCGGAACAAGCCTGTCGAAGGCGTTCGAGCTGATCCAACGGTTCTCCGAGGACGTCGACGTGATCGTCATCGCGCCCGGCCAAAGCACCGGACAGGACGACCGTTGCCTCAAGTCGTTCGTAGCCGCCGCTGAGGCAGCGACGGGGCTGAACGCGACCATCGACGACCGAACAGCCACCAAGGGAGTGAAGCGCACCGCGAGACTGGGGTATCCGACCAACTCCGCGACGGGCGCTCTGCAACAGGGCGTTCTACTGGAACTCGGAGCCCGTGGCGGTGCGATGCCGACAGTGCAGCGAAGCGTAAGGAGCCTGCTCGTCGATCACGGTACCGCTGCGGGACTGGAGGCGGATTTCGACGAGGCAGAGCCCGTGACGTTGCACGTCTTGGCGCCCGTGCGAACCCTGGTCGAGAAGCTGATCATCGTCCATCATGCGGCGTCGCAAGGGGACGCCGCTGAGCAGGCTCGCCTCGCTCGCCACTACTACGACATCTGGTGCCTCCTCAACGACGAGGACACCGTCCAGGCACTTGAGGCCGCTCCTGCGGATGTGCTCGCTCGTGAGGTCGTCACCTTCACGGCGGCAGCGAGGATGGACACGAGCACTCGACCAGCGGAGGGATTCGCCTCGTCTCCAGCCTTCGACGCGGGGGGATCGGGACCGGCGAGATTGGCATTCGACTCGATCGTGCTCGGCCAGTTGCTCTGGCCGTCCGCGCCGCATCCCTCCTTCGAGGACTGCTGCGCGGCAGTACACAGGCACTCAGGCGTGCTCTAGGTGGCTGGTGTTAAATGGCAATTTGCCACAATTCGCAAGTCGCTGACCTGGGGTTTTGTGACCGCAAAACCCCCATTTCGGGAGTTTGGCACCAGCCACCTAGGAGTCGTTCGTCTGTCATCCCCGTGTGGCAGGCTTGGCGGCGCTGCCCGCGAGGCGGGCAGTTCCGCGAGATGAAGCCTGCGGGGCGCTAGAAGAAGGGGACATGGCAAGAGGACGACTCAAGAAGGCGAAGCCGGCCGTCGGCGGGGCGGCTGATCAGGGCGCCATTACCGGCTATGAGGCCGAGCTGTGGGGCATGGCCGACAAGCTTCGGGGCAGCATGGACGCCTCGGAGTACAAGCATGTGGTGCTGGGCCTGATCTTCTTGAAGTACATTTCCGACGCGTTCGAGGAGCGTCACGCCCAGCTCACCGCCGAACAGGCCGAGGGCGCCGATCCCGAGGATCCCGACGAGTACCGGGCCGAGAACGTGTTCTGGGTGCCGCCGGAGGCCCGTTGGGCGGGCTTGCAGGACGCGGCCCGCCAGCCCCACATCGGCGAGATGCTCGACGACGCCATGCACGCCATCGAGCACGACAACCCGGCGCTGGCCGGGGTGTTGCCCAAGGACTACGCCCGCCCCGAACTCGACAAGGTTCGCCTGGGCCAGCTCATCGACATGGTGGCCGACATCCGGGTGGGTGACGCCGAGGCGCGTTCCAAGGATGTGCTGGGCCGGGTGTACGAGTACTTCCTGTGAGCGGCGTGCTGTCTTTGGTGTCCCGAAATCTGTAGAGAAACGCGTCGTATGCGACCACAACCGTGCAGATTTGGTGAGAGACCACAGACCTATCGGTGAATCCAGGCTAAGCTTGTCGTATGGTTCGAAGCGCAGTCGCAGCGCTTGAATCGCATGCGGCCAGCCCCGAGGAGCGCGGCTTCAGAGCGCGGCTCCAGAGCGCGGCTTCGCCCAGCACACCGATGCCGGCGTTCCCTGGGCTATGGACCGCTGCGGGTGCGGCTGTGGTCGCTCACGCTGACCGGTGCCCGCCTCGCGGCTCTGCCGCATCTGCCTCGACATCCTGTGCCTTCGGCCGGGAGTGCGCCGACCCCCCCCCCCCCCCCCCCGGGCGGCTTAGAACGTGCGCGGATAGGCGTTGTGTCGGCTGTGAACTCGTTGGGATTTCGGGGATCTTCAAGGCCATTGCTCACCTATTCGCGCGGCCCCTTGGCAAGGCCAGGGAGACGTGTTGCACCAAGTCGGCCTCACGTCCCTTACTTGCCGCCTCCCTTCTGGCCCTGTGCGTCACCGTCACGCTGGCCTCCTTCCTGGTCTCTCCCGCACACGCACAGAGCGCCGAGACGTCAGTCACCATCGCCGCCGACCGGAAGCACGTTCCAGAGGGGCGGTCCGCCACTTTCACCCTGACCCGCAACGGCGACATCTCGTCGCCGCTCACCGTCCGCGTCTACTCCCAGGAAACGGACAAACTCGAAGTTGCCCTCGACCATCAAATCACCTTCGCGGCCGGGTCGGACGCCGCCAAGCTGAGCGTACCGGTTGAAGAGGACGGCACAGAAGACGACGGCGACAGGCTCAGGGACAGGCTCAGGGCAACAGTGTACGCCGCTGCCGACAGCGCCTACACTGTGGGCGAGCCCTCTTCCGCCACCGTCGAAATCATCGACGACCTGCCGGCGGTGACCGTCGAATCCAAAGACAGGTTCACATTGGAGAAGGTCCGGGCCAGGTTCGTCCTGCACCGCACCGGGCCATTGGACGACGACCTGGCCGTACACTTCCGGGTCACCCAGGATGGGGACTTCCTGGAGGGGGTGCCGCCCAACTCGGCGGTCATCCCCGGTGGGAGAAATGCTCTGAGCGTTGACCTTCCTCTCGAAGATGACAACGTGAGCGAGCCCAACGGCACGGTGACACTGACGCTGACCGCTCCCGCCGACGCCCACTACCAGGCTGGCGACCCCACCAGTGCGACCGTCCCAGTACGCGACAACGACACGCCGGACGTGGACATCACCGCCGACCAGGCCGTCGCGCCAAAGGGCCGGTCCGCGTCCTTCACGCTCACCCGCACCGGCGGCGCCCAAACGTCCCTGACCGTCAAGGTCCTTTCGCAGGAGTCCTTCCCCTCTCTTCCCGAGGTCCAGCACTCGGTGACCTTCGAGCCCGGGGCAACCAGCGCCAAGCTCAGCGTTCCCGTGACCCCAAAGGACGACGCCCCGATCCAGGACAGCCTCTTGGCCCGGCTCTCCGTTGACGCCACCTCCGGCTACACGGCGGGGAGAAGACCTCTGTTCCCCAATGCGGCCCGCGTCGTCATCATCGACAGTCCGCAAGTGGTGACTATCGCCCCGAAGCACGCCACACGGTCCGAGGGCACGAGCGCCGTGTTCACCGTTACCCGCTCCGGCGAGCGGCCCTCCACCGGCAACCTGACCGTTCCTCTGACCGTGACCGAGACGGGCGGCTACGTGGACGGTACGCCGCCCGCCGCGGTGGTGATCCCCAACGGGTCCACCAGTGCCGAGTTCAGTGTGATCCTGGAGGACAACCCGAACCGCGAGGGGAACGGCTCGGTCACGGCCACCCTGTCGCCGCCGCCGGACGCGATATATGACGTTGGGACCGACAGCAGCGCCACCGTCACCGTCACCGACAACGACCCGCCGGGCTTGAGACCGTTAGTCGACATAGCGGCCAACCGGTCCAGGGTGCCGCCGGGCGCGACGGTCCACTTCACCCTGACCCGCACCGACAGCGATATCACGGTCCCGCTGACCGTGTACCTGTACACCGAGGAGACCGACAACATCGGCGAGACCCGGGTCGATCACGCCGTGATATTCGAGGCGGGGTCCGACACCATCGAGCTAGGCGTGATGATCAGCGCGGATGACACTGAAGGCTCAGGCCGTTACCTTCGGGCGGAAATGAAGAGCAGCCCTTACTACCGCTCTGGGATCGTGCACGGGCAGTTCTACATTATCCCCAACGAAGCCAGAGTAACGATCGAGGACGCGCCGGAGACGGTGACCATAGCCGCCGTCGATTCCGTACGCTCCGAGGCCCACGGGACAGCGGAGTTCACCGTGACCCGGAGCTGGCCGCCCGACGATGACCGGACGGTGCGGGTGGCCGTCACCCACACCGGCGCCTTCCTGGACGGCACGCCGCCCGCTGAGGTGGTCATCCCCCAGGGCTCCCGCAGCGCGGTCCTGGCCATCGCCCTGGACGACGACCTCACCCACGAGGACGCCGGGTCGGTTACGGCTGCGGTCTCCCCGCCCGCGGGCGCCCACTACCGGGCCGGGACACCCGGCACCGCGACCGTCACCCTGCATGACGACGACGTGCCCGCCATTTCCATCAGGGCCGATCAGCCCCGGACTCCCGAAGGCAGGTCCGCCGCCTTCACCCTCACCCGCTCCGGAGCAACGACCGGGGATCTGACGGTGCGGGTGTACACCGTCGAGCCCAACCGCGCCTTGAACGCCGACGGCTCCAACCCCAGCGCGGCCCACCGCAACGTAGTCTTCGGCGCCGGGTCCGACACTGCCGTGTTGAGGGTTCCGGTGGCCGGAGACGGCATGGCCGAGACCGGAGACCTGCTGGTTGCGGAGGTGTCCCCGCCGGCAGCACCCGCCCCCTACAAGCGGGGCGAACCTTACCGCGCCGAGGTGGAGATCGCCGACGAGGCAGAAACGGTCACCATCGAGGCCAGGCACCGCTCCCGGCTTGAGAGCGACGGCTCCGCCCTGTTCACCGTGACCCGCTCCGGCGAGCCGAACGAAGACCTCAAGGTGCAGGTATCGGTCACCCACACCGGCGAATTCGTGGACGGGACGCCACCAACTTCGGTGGTCATCCTCAGGCACTCCCGGAGCGCCGAACTCTCCGTCGTGCTCGTGGACGACGAGACCGCAGAGGACAACGGATCCGTAACGGCGGCGGTGTCCCCGCCCGCCGCGGCCTATTACACGGCGGGGTCGCCCGGCAGCGCCACCGTCACCCTCATCGACGACGACAGCCCCGCCGTCTCCATCAACGACGTGAGGGTGAACGAGAGCGACGGCTCGGCCACCCTCACGGTCACCTTGAAGCCGGCAACGGAACACACCGTCACCATGAACTGGACCACGGTGGACGGCACGGCCAAGGATGCCGTCGACCTGACACCCGGACCCCACTTCACCGCAATCGCCGACTACACCGCCGCAAGAAGCTCCCTCGCCTTCCAGCCGGGCGACACCAGCAAGACCATCACCCTCACCCTGGGAGACAAGGGCAATTTGGGGGTGGACGAGGACTTGGAGCAGTTCACCGTCGAGCTGAGCGGCGTCTCCGGAGCGAGGCTGGCCGACGGCTCCGGCGCGGTCACAATCGAGGACAACGACCCCAGGGCCGAGCTGAGGTTCAGCCGCACCGACACTGCCGCCACCGAAGGCGGCGGCCCCGTCGAGTTGACGGTGAGCATGGCCAAGACCCGGAGCACCGAGCGGCTGGTCTCCATCGACTGGGAGACGGCGGACGGCACGGCCAAGGCGGGCGAGGACTACGCCGCGGGCAGCGGGACCCTCACCTACCAGCCCGGAGAGTACGCCAAGACCATCTCATTGGGTCTCATCAAGGACGACAAGGTCCACGAAGCCGAAGAGACCTTCAAGGTTCAGCTCCTCAACCCGCGCTCGAGCGTCGTCGTCGGCGGCGACTACGCCACCGTGACCGTCGCGGACGACGACAACTTTGGCGTCCTGGTCGAGCCGGCCTCCCTGAAGGTGTATCGGACCACCAGCGAGACCTACACCGTGAGGCTGACGGCGGCGCCGACGGCCGACCTGCGGGTGCGCATCGACTATTCCTCGGACTCACGCCTCAGCGTCTCGCCCGGCCACCTGACCTTCACCCGGCAGAACTGGGGGACCCCCCAGAAGGTGACCGTGACCGTGGCATACAACGCCTCCTTGGGCAGCATTCGGCTGACCCACAACCCCGACAACACTGGCAACTACCGCACGGCGCCCAACACCGTCCTGACCGTCGAAGTCCTGGGCCGGCCTCGGGTGTCCATCGCCCCCGCCGTTGGCACCGCCCCCGAGAATGGCGAGGCGGCATTCACCCTGACCCGCACCGGGGACTCCGGCGTCGCCCTCAACGTGCGGGTGGACTCTGTAGAGCCGAACCGCCCCGGCGTAGGGTCATCGCAAGACAATCCCTCCAGCCGGACCGCTGACGTACCCATGCCCGCCGGGGAGACCAGCGTCACCTTCACCGTCCCCGTGCTGGACGACGGCATCCCCGAGACCAACGACCGGATCGAGGCGTCGATCCAAGCCCGGGACGGCGACAAGTACAGGCTCGGCGTGAGCGGCAGCGCCACGGTGATCATCATCGACGACGACATCGAGATGATCACCGTGGCCGCCGACCGTTCCTCCCTCTCCGAGGCTGACGGCGCGGCCACCTTCACCCTGACCCGGCTGGCCGCTGAGGCGGAGCTCACGGTGTCGGTGCTGGTGACCCAGAATGGCGATTTCATATCGGGAGCCAAGCCGTCCCGGGTGACCTTCCCGGAAGGCTCCCTGACCGCCGAGGTGACCGTGCCGCTGGACAACGACGAGATCGACGAGCACCACGGGTCGGTGCGGGTCGAAGTATCCGTCCCCGAGGATGCAGAATACCGGGCTGGCAGCCCCGGCGTGGCCGAAGTCCGGGTCTCGGACGACGACGACCCCATCGTCGCCATCGCCTCAGCCGATACAATCGTGGACGAGGGGGAGAACGCCGTATTCACCCTGCACCGCAGCGGAGCCGCGGTCATCCCGCTGACGGTGTATCTGGAGGTCTTCTGGCAGCGGGCGCTTGGCGGCGCCCATCTCATCAGGCGCCTTGTCCCCGTCACTTTCGGCGCCGGCTCCAACACGGCCACCTACATCTTGTCCACGGAGGACGACGACGTCAACCTGTCCGACCTGCTGGTCAGGGTGCAATTCATGTCCAATCAGCCCTTTGCCATCGTCGGCAGCCCCGACACGGCCGAAGTCCGGATCCGGGACGATGACCCCGCCCGCATCACGATCGAGGCCGACCACCAGACCCGTGTCGAGGGCCAGGACGTCACCTTCACCCTGACCCGGTACAGCAACATAGACGCCGAGCTGACCATTCCCGTGACCGTGACCGAAGTGGGGTCCTTCATCCAGGGTGCGGCGCCCGTATCGTTCACCTTCCCAGCCGACCAGCAGACCGCCACGTTCAGCGTACCCACAGAAGACGACGACTGGCACGAGGCCGACGGCTCGGTGACCGTCACCGTCGGAGAGCGGGATGACTACATCATTGTCGGCGACGCCTCCGTCGGCCCCGTCGCAGTCACCGACAACGACCTGGCCCAGGTCGTGTGGATCACGAGAGACAACTCAGACGTCGTGGAGGGCAGCCATCCCAAGTTCCTCATCCACCGATGGGAGAAAGTCGAAGGCCTGGGCCAGTTCCCTGGAGGATACAGCGCGGCCGTCAACCGGGGGCCGCTGACCGTCAACCTCAACGTGTCCCATACCGGAGACCTTCTGAAGAAACCCTTGCCTACGACCTTCACCATCTCCGCCAACAAGTCCTTCGGCATCCTGCAGGTCGCCGTCGACGACGACGATCTCTTCGAGACCGACGGCTCGGTCACGGTGGAGATCGCCACCGGGGAGAACTACGCCCCCTACTACGACTCCTTCACCAGCCAGACCGCCCTCATCAGCAACGACGATGCGCAGCAGGTGATTTCCGTTTCGAGGTTGGAAGAATACGTAGTGGAGGGCTCCCCCATCGTCTTCGTCGTCACCCGCCACGACTTGGTTGACGGCCAGAAGGTGCTGAACACCAGCCGGGGCAATCTGCCTGTCAACTTCTCCCTCGCCACCCAGGGCACCTTCTTGACAGCAGGGCGGCCCGTCAGCCAGACCATGTTGAGAGGCTCCACGACGATGCAGGTGGTGGAGCGGACCGTCGACGACTCCCAGGAAGAGAACGCCGGCTGGGCGAAGCTGACCCTCCAGCCAGGCGGCGACCAGTACTTGATTGACGAGACCGCCAGCAGTGCGACTATCGAGATTCAGGACAACGAGCCCCCACGCGTCAGCATCTACCCCTCCCCGGGGAGCCTGGGCTCCTACGAAGGTGGCGTCGGCGCTGTCGACGAGGGAGAGGGCTTCACCACGGTCGTCCGCCGACGCTACGGCAACATGCGCGCGCCGCTGACGGTGTACCTGAAACAAAGCTCCACGCAGTGCGTCGACAACGTGCAGATGCCCCGTTTTGTCAGCCCCCTGCCGGCGTCGGTGGATGACAAGGCCGTGGAGGTCACCTTGGACGCCGGGTCGGCCAGCGCCCGGTACACGCTGCACAACACGCTGGAAGACACCATATATGAGTGCGACATGCTCATTGCTACCGAAGTCGCCGCCAACCCATCCCAGACTTCGGGGACGCCCGCCTACCGCCCGGCGCGGGCCGAGGACCCCTACGTGGACTCCGAAGGCCGCAGCCACGTAGGATCCTTCGTCGTAAGGCTGGAGGATGACGACCCCGCCCCCAGCTTTGTGCTCGCGTCCGAGCAACGGCAGAGCGAGGGAGCCGGAGAGTTCCTAGTCGCCTTCGAATTCATCAATCACCCGTCCGCCTGGCCCACCGAACAAGACATAGCGATTCGTTGGGGGCGCCATGCCTCCGAGGGGCACCTCTACGCCGAGGACGAAGCCCTCCCGGGTCTTGACCATGGCGGCTTCGCCGCTGGCGGCTCGTCAATAGCACTTGAATATAGGCTTAATGTAGTTGACGATAGACTGGACGAGCACGATGAGAAGTTTATTGTCTATACCAGCGTTTATGGAAAGTTCCCGAGTAGCCCAGGTCCTATTGAGACTGCAGGGGGTCTTGTAGATTTCCTGCGCTTGCAGCGGGAACGGCAGGGAATTCAAGTTCACGAACTGATCATCGTCGACGACGACCCGGAACCGACGCTGAGTATCGAGGACGTGGAGGCGGACGAGGACGCGGGAGCGATTACCTTCACTGCCGTCCTGGACGCGCCCACGGGGCGCACGGCTACAGTGGATTGGGCCACCTCCGACGGCACGGCCAAGGCCGGCGAGGACTACACCGAATCCAGCGGCACGATCAAGTTCACCCGCAGCCGGGAGAGTCCACGCCCCGGTGGAGGCGTTCAAAGCGCTTACCCGGGTAGCGCCAGGTTCGAGTTCTCCGTCCCGATACTGAACGACGACCTGTACGAGACGGGTGACGAGACCTTCAAGGTCACTCTCTCCAACCCGGAGCACGTGCAACTGCCTGACGTGGACCTGCTGGGGGGCGTCCCAGTTCTGGGGCGTGCCGCCGAGGCCACCGGGACCATCCGCGACGACGACCACCCCAGGGTCACGGTCGGGTTCGGGCCCGGGCCCCGCCGCGCCGCCGAGGGCGCCGCCGCCGAGCTGCGGGTGGTGCTGGACCGCGACCCCCAGCGCAGCCTGAGCATCCCGCTGGCCGCCACCGGCCGCGGCGGCGCCACCGCCGGCGACTGGTCCGGGGTGCCCGCCGCGGTGACCTTCGAGGCGGGGACCACCGAGGCCGCCTTCGCGCTGGCCGCCACCGACGACGACATCGACGACGACGGCGAGAGCGTCGAGGTGGCCTTCGGGCCGCTGCCCGAGCGGGTGAGCGCCGACCCCGCCGCGGCGACGGCCACCGTCGCCATCGTCGACGACGACGATCCCGAGGTGACGGTGAGCTTCGCCAAGGCGGCCCACGACGCGGCCGAGGGCGGCGAGGTCACCGTGACGGTGACGCTGAGCGCGGTTCCCGAGCGCACGGTGGTGATCCCGATCACGGCGACCGGCCAGAACGGCGCCACCGCGGGCGACTGGTCGGTGGCGCCCGCCAGCGTCACCTTCGCCAGCGGCGACACCTCCAAGGCGTTCACGGTCGCCGCCGCCGACGACGCGGTGGACGACGACGGCGAGTCGGTGCTGCTGGGCTTCGGCGACCTGCCCGAGCGGGTGAGCGCGGGGACGACTGCGGCTGCCGAGGTCTCCATCGTCGACGACGACACGGCGGCGGTGGCGGCGTCGGTGTCGTCGCTGAGCGTCGCCGAGGGCGGCGAGGAGACCTACACGGTGGAGCTGGGCAGCGAGCCCACCGCCGCGGTGACGGTCGCGGCCGCGGTCGCCGGCGGCGGCGGCGTGACCGCGGCCCCGGCCGCGCTGACGTTCACGGCGTCCGACTGGGACAGCCCCCAGACCGTCACCGTCGCCGCCGGACACGACGACGACGCCGTCGACGGCGCGGCCACAGTGACCCACACCGCCGCCGGCGGCGGCTACGACGCGGTCTCGGCGGCGGTGGAGGTGACCGTCGACGACGACGACCACCCGCGGGTGGCCGTCAGCTTCGGCGCGGCGTCCTACAGCGTCGCGGAGAGCGACGACGCCGCCACCGCCGCCAGGGAGGACCAGGCGGTGGTGACGGTGACGCTGAGCGCCGTTCCCGAGCGCACGGTGGAGATCCCGATCACGGCGACCGGCCAGAACGGCGCCACCGCCGGCGACTGGTCCGGGGTGCCCGCCGCGGTGACCTTCGAGGCGGGCACCACCGAGGCCGCCTTCGCGCTGGCCGCCACCGACGACGACATCGACGACGACGGCGAGAGCGTCGAGGTGGCCTTCGGGCCGCTGCCCGAGCGGGTGAGCGCCGACCCCGCCGCGGCGACGGCCACCGTCGCCATCGTCGACGACGACGACCGCGGCGTCGAGCTCTCCGAGACGCGCCTCGCGGTCGCCGAGGGCGGGACCGGCTCCTACACCGTCAGGCTGCGCTCCGAGCCCACCGGCGCGGTCACCGTCACCGTCACCGGCCACGCCGGCACCGACGTGGCCCCGGACCCCGAGAGCCTCCACTACACCCCCCAGAACTGGGACGCCCCCCAGACGGTGCAGGTCGCCGCGGGCCAAGACGACGACTCCGACGACGACACCGCCACCCTCGCCCACACCGCCGCCGGCGGCGACTACACCGGCGCCGACCCCGCCGAAGTCGCGGTCACCGTCGCCGACGACGACCACCCCAGGGTCCAAGTCGGGTTCGCGCCCGGGGCCCGCAGCGCCGCCGAGGGCGCCGCCGCGGAGCTGCGGGTGGTGCTTGACCGCGACCCCCAGCGCAGCCTGAGAATCCCGCTGGCCGCCACCGGCCTCGGCGGCGCCACCCCCGACGACTGGTCCGGGGTCCCCGCCGCGGTGACCTTCGAGGCGGGCGCCACCGAGGCCGCCTTCGCGCTGGCCGCCACCAACGACGACATCGACGACGACGGCGAGAGCGTCGAGGTGGCCTTCGGGCCGCTGCCCGAGCGGGTGGGCGCCGACCCCGCCGCGGCGACGGCCACCGTCGCCATCGACGACGACGACGATCCCGAGGTGACGGTGAGCTTCGCCAAGGCGGCCCACAGCGTCGACGAGGGCGACGGCGTGGTGGTGGAGGTGACCCTGAGCGCGGTTCCCGAGCGCACGGTCACCATCCCGATCACGGCGACCGGCCAGAACGGCGCCGCCGCGGGCGACTGGTCGGTGGCGCCCGCCAGCGTCACCTTCGCCAGCGGCGACACCTCCAAGGCGTTCACGGTCGCCGCCGACGACGACGCGGTGGACGACGACGGCGAGTCGGTGCTGCTGGGCTTCGGCGCGCTGCCTGAGCGGGTGAGCGCGGGGACGACTGCGGCTGCCGAGGTCTCCATCGTCGACGACGACACGGCGGCGGTGGCGGCGTCGGTGTCGTCGCTGAGCGTCGCCGAGGGCGGCGAGGAGACCTACACGGTGGAGCTGGGCAGCGAGCCCACCGCCGCGGTGACGGTCGCGGCCGTCGTCGGCCCGGCCGGCGCCGATGTGACCGTCGAGCCGGCCGCGCTGACGTTCACGGCGTCCGACTGGGACAGCCCCCAGACCGTCACCGTCGCCGCCGGACACGACGACGACGCCGTCGACGGCGCGGCCACAGTGACCCACACCGCCGCCGGCGGCGGCTACGACGCGGTCTCGGCGACGGTCGAGGTGACCGTCGACGACGACGACCACCCGCGGGTGGCCGTCAGCTTCGGCGCGGCGTCCTACAGCGTCGCGGAGAGCGACGACGCCGCCACCGCCGCCAGGGAGGACCAGGCGGTGGTGACGGTGACGCTGAGCGCCGTTCCCGAGCGCACGGTGGAGATCCCGATCACGGCGACCGGCCAGAACGGCGCCACCGCCGGCGACTGGTCCGGGGCGCCCACCAGCGTCACCTTCGCCAGCGACGACACCGAGCAGGCGTTCACGCTCACCGCCGCCGGCGACGACGTCGACGACGACGGCGAGACGGTGCTGCTGGGCTTCGGCGACCTGCCCGAGCGGGTGGGCGCCGACCCCGCCGCGGCGACGGCCACCGTCGCCATCGACGACGACGACGACCGCGGCGTCGAGCTCTCCGAGACGCGCCTCGCGGTCGCCGAGGGCGAGGTGGGCTCCTACACCGTCAGGCTGCGCTCCCAGCCCACCGGCGCGGTCACCGTCACCGTCACCGGCCACGCCGGCACCGACGTGGCCCCGGACCCCGAGAGCCTCCACTACACCCCCCAGAACTGGGACGCCCCCCAGACGGTGCAGGTCGCCGCGGGCCAAGACGACGACTCCGACGACGACACCGCCACCCTCGCCCACACCGCCGCCGGCGGCGACTACACCGGCGCCGACCCCGCCGAAGTCGCGGTCACCGTCGCCGACGACGACCACCCCAGGGTCCAAGTCGGGTTCGCGCCCGGGGCCCGCAGCGCCGCCGAGGGCGCCGCCGCCGAGCTGCGGGTGGTGCTTGACCGCGACCCCCAGCGCAGCCTGAGAATCCCGCTGGCCGCCACCGGCCTCGGCGGCGCCACCCCCGACGACTGGTCCGGGGTCCCCGCCGCGGTGACCTTCGAGGCGGGCGCCACCGAGGCCGCCTTCGCGCTGGCCGCCACCGACGACGACATCGACGACGACGGCGAGAGCGTCGAGGTGGCCTTCGGGCCGCTGCCCGAGCGGGTGGGCGCCGACCCCGCCGCGGCGACGGCCACCGTCGCCATCGACGACGACGACCACCCGCGGGTGGCGGTGAGCTTCGCCAAGGCGGCCCACAGCGTCGACGAGGGCGACGGCGTGGTGGTGGAGGTGACCCTGAGCGCGGTTCCCGAGCGCACGGTGGTGATCCCGATCACGGCGACCGGCCAGAACGGCGCCACCGCGGGCGACTGGTCGGTGGCGCCCGCCAGCGTCACCTTCGAAAGCGGCGACACCTCCAAGGCGTTCACGGTCGCCGCCGCCGACGACGCGGTGGACGACGACGGCGAGTCGGTGCTGCTGGGCTTCGGCGACCTGCCCGAGCGGGTGAGCGCGGGGACGACTGCGGCTGCCGAGGTCTCCATCGTCGACGACGACACGGCGGCGGTGGCGGCGTCGGTGTCGTCGCTGAGCGTCGGCGAGGGCGGCGAGGAGACCTACACGGTGGAGCTGGGCAGCGAGCCCACCGCCGCGGTGACGGTCGCGGCGGCGGTCGCCGGCGGCGGCGGCGTGACCGCGGCCCCGGCCGCGCTGACGTTCACGGCGTCCGACTGGGACAGCCCCCAGACCGTCACCGTCGCCGCCGGACACGACGACGACGCCGTCGACGGCGCGGCCACAGTGACCCACACCGCCGCCGGCGGCGGCTACGACGCGGTCTCGGCGGCGGTGGAGGTGACCGTCGACGACGACGACCACCCGCGGGTGGCGGTGAGCTTCGCCAAGGCGGCCCACAGCGTCGACGAGGGCGGCGAGGTCACCGTGACGATGACGCTGAGCGCGGTTCCCGAGCGCACGGTGGTGATCCCGATCACGGCGACCGGCCAGAACGGCGCCGCCGCGGGCGACTGGTCGGTGGCGCCCGCCAGCGTCACCTTCGCCAGCGGCGACACCTCCAAGGCGTTCACGGTCGCCGCCGACGACGACGCGGTGGACGACGACGGCGAGTCGGTGCTGCTGGGCTTCGGCGACCTGCCCGACCGGGTGAGCGCGGGGACGACTGCGGCTGCCGAGGTCTCCATCGTCGACGACGACACGGCGGCGGTGGCGGCGTCGGTGTCGTCGCTGAGCGTCGCCGAGGGCGGCGAGGAGACCTACACGGTGGAGCTGGGCAGCGAGCCCACCGCCGCGGTGACGGTGACGGCGGCGGTCGCCGGCGGCGGCGGCGTGACCGCGGCCCCGGCCGCGCTGACGTTCACGGCGTCCGACTGGGACAGCCCCCAGACCGTCACCGTCGCCGCCGGACACGACGACGACGCCGTCGACGGCGCGGCCACAGTGACCCACACCGCCGCCGGCGGCGGCTACGACGCGGTCTCGGCGACGGTGGAGGTGACCGTCGACGACGACGACCACCCGCGGGTGGCCGTGAGCTTCGGCGCGGCGTCCTACAGCGTCGCGGAGAGCGACGACGCCGCCACCGCCGCCAGGGAGGACCAGGCGGTGGTGACGGTGACGCTGAGCGCCGTTCCCGAGCGCACGGTGGAGATCCCGATCACGGCGACCGGCCAGGACGGCGCCACCGCCGGCGACTGGTCCGGGGCGCCCACCAGCGTCACCTTCGCCAGCGACGACACCGAGCAGGCGTTCACGCTCACCGCCGCCGGCGACGACGTCGACGACGACGGCGAGACGGTGCTGCTGGGCTTCGGCGCGCTGCCCGAGCGGGTGGGCGCCGACCCCGCCGCGGCGACGGCCACCGTCGCCATCGACGACGACGACGACCGCGGCGTCGAGCTCTCCGAGACGCGCCTCGCGGTCGCCGAGGGCGAGGTGGGCTCCTACACCGTCAGGCTGCGCTCCCAGCCCACCGGCGCGGTCACCGTCACCGTCACCGGCCACGCCGGCACCGACGTGGCCCCGGACCCCGAGAGCCTCCACTACACCCCCCAGAACTGGGACGCCCCCCAGACGGTGCAGGTCGCCGCGGGCCAAGACGACGACTCCGACGACGACACCGCCACCCTCGCCCACACCGCCGCCGGCGGCGACTACACCGGCGCCGACCCCGCCGAAGTCGCGGTCACCGTCGCCGACGACGACCACCCCAGGGTCCAAGTCGGGTTCGCGCCCGGGGCCCGCAGCGCCGCCGAGGGCGCCGCCGCCGAGCTGCGGGTGGTGCTTGACCGCGACCCCCAGCGCAGCCTGAGAATCCCGCTGGCCGCCACCGGCCTCGGCGGCGCCACCCCCGACGACTGGTCCGGGGTCCCCGCCGCGGTGACCTTCGAGGCGGGCGCCACCGAGGCCGCCTTCGCGCTGACCGCCACCAACGACGACATCGACGACGACGGCGAGAGCGTCGAGGTGGCCTTCGGGCCGCTGCCCGAGCGGGTGGGCGCCGACCCCGCCGCGGCGACGGCCACCGTCGCCATCGACGACGACGACCACCCGCGGGTGACGGTGAGCTTCGCCAAGGCGGCCCACAGACGTCGGCCGAGGGCGGCGAGGTCACCGTGACGGTGACGCTGAGCGCCGTTCCCGAGCGCACGGTCACCATCCCGATCACGGCGGACCGGCCAGAACGGCGCCACCGCCGGCGACTGGTCGGTGGCGCCCGCCAGCGTCACCTTCGCCAGCGGCGACACCTCCAAGACGTTCACGCTCGCCGCCGACGACGACGCGGTGGACGACGACGGCGAGACGGTGCTGCTGGGCTTCGGCGACCTGCCCGAGCGGGTGAGCGCGGGGACGACTGCGGCTGCCGACGGTCTCCATCGTCGACGACGACACGGCGGCGGTGGCGGCGTCGGTGTCGTCGCTGAGCGTCGCCGAGGGCGGCGAGGAGACCTACACGGTGGAGCTGGGCAGCGAGCCCACCGCCGCGGTGACGGTCGCGGCGGCGGTCGCCGGCGGCGGCGGCGTGACCGCGGCCCCGGCCGCGCTGACGTTCACGGCGTCCGACTGGGACAGCCCCCAGACCGTCACCGTCGCCGCCGGACACGACGACGACGCCGTCGACGGCGCGGCCACAGTGACCCACACCGCCGCCGGCGGCGGCTACGACGCGGTCTCGGCGTCGGTGGAGGTGACCGTCGACGACGACGACCACCCGCGGGTGGCCGTCAGCTTCGGCGCGGCGTCCAAGTCCCTACAGCGTCGCGGAGAGCGACGACGCCGCCACCGCCGCCAGGGAGGACCAGGCGGTGGTGACGGTGACGCTGAGCGCCGTTCCCGAGCGCACGGTGGAGATCCCGATCACGGCGACCGGCCAGAACGGCGCCACCGCCGGCGACTGGTCCGGGGTGCCCGCCGCGGTGACCTTCGAGGCGGGCACCACCGAGGCCGCCTTCGCGCTGGCCGCCACCGACGACGACATCGACGACGACGGCGAGAGCGTCGAGGTGGCCTTCGGGCTGCTGCCTGACCGGGTGAGCGCCGACCCCGCCGCGGCGACGGCCACCGTCGCCATCGACGACGACGACGACCGCGGCGTCGAGCTCTCCGAGACGCGCCTCGCGGTCGCCGAGGGCGAGGTGGGCTCCTACACCGTCAGGCTGCGCTCCCAGCCCACCGGCGCGGTCACCGTCACCGTCACCGGCCACGCCGGCACCGACGTGGCCCCGGACCCCGAGAGCCTCCACTACACCCCCCAGAACTGGGACGCCCCCCAGACGGTGCAGGTCGCCGCGGGCCAAGACGACGACTCCGACGACGACACCGCCACCCTCGCCCACACCGCCGCCGGCGGCGACTACACCGGCGCCGACCCCGCCGAAGTCGCGGTCACCGTCGCCGACGACGACCACCCCAGGGTCCAAGTCGGGTTCGCGCCCGGGGCCCGCAGCGCCGCCGAGGGCGCCGCCGCGGAGCTGCGGGTGGTGCTTGACCGCGACCCCCAGCGCAGCCTGAGAATCCCGCTGGCCGCCACCGGCCTCGGCGGCGCCACCCCCGACGACTGGTCCGGGGTCCCCGCCGCGGTGACCTTCGAGGCGGGCGCCACCGAGGCCGCCTTCGCGCTGACCGCCACCAACGACGACATCGACGACGACGGCGAGAGCGTCGAGGTGGCCTTCGGGCCGCTGCCCGAGCGGGTGGGCGCCGACCCCGCCGCGGCGACGGCCACCGTCGCCATCGTCGACGACGACCACCCGCGGGTGGCGGTGAGCTTCGCCAAGGCGGCCCACAGCGTCGACGAGGGCGACGGCGTGGTGGTGGAGGTGACCCTGAGCGCGGTTCCCGAGCGCACGGTGGTGATCCCGATCACGGCGACCGGCCAGAACGGCGCCGCGGCGGGCGACTGGTCGGTGGCGCCCGCCAGCGTCACCTTCGCCAGCGGCGACACCTCCAAGGCGTTCACGGTCGCCGCCGACGACGACGCGGTGGACGACGACGGCGAGTCGGTGCTGCTGGGCTTCGGCGCGCTGCCTGAGCGGGTGAGCGCGGGGACGACTGCGGCTGCCGAGGTCTCCATCGTCGACGACGACACGGCGGCGGTGGCGGCGTCGGTGTCGTCGCTGAGCGTCGCCGAGGGCGGCGAGGAGACCTACACGGTGGAGCTGGGCAGCGAGCCCACCGCCGCGGTGACGGTCGCGGCCGTCGTCGGCCCGGCCGGCGCCGATGTGACCGTCGAGCCGGCCGCGCTGACGTTCACGGCGTCCGACTGGGACAGCCCCCAGACCGTCACCGTCGCCGCCGGACACGACGACGACGCCGTCGACGGCGCGGCCACAGTGACCCACACCGCCGCCGGCGGCGGCTACGACGCGGTCTCGGCGTCGGTGGAGGTGACCGTCGACGACGACGACCACCCGCGGGTGGCGGTGAGCTTCGCCAAGGCGGCCCACAGCGTCGACGAGGGCGACGGCGTGGTGGTGGAGGTGACCCTGAGCGCGGTTCCCGAGCGCACGGTGGTGATCCCGATCACGGCGACCGGCCAGAACGGCGCCGCCGCCGGCGACTGGTCCGGGGCGCCCACCAGCGTCACCTTCGCCAGCGACGACACCTCCAAGGCGTTCACGCTCGCCGCCGACGACGACGACGTCGACGACGACGGCGAGTCGGTGCTGCTGGGCTTCGGCGACCTGCCTGAGCGGGTGAGCGCGGGGACGATTGCGGCTGCCACGGTCTCCATCGTCGACGACGACACGGCGGCGGTGGCGGCGTCGGTGTCGTCGCTGAGCGTCGCCGAGGGCGGCGAGGAGACCTACACGGTGGAGCTGGGCAGCGAGCCCACCGACGCGGTGACGGTCGCGGCCGCGGTCGCCGGCGGCGGCGGCGTGACCGCGGCCCCGGCCGCGCTGACGTTCACGGCGTCCGACTGGGACAGCCCCCAGACCGTCACCGTCGCCGCCGGACACGACGACGACGCCGTCGACGGCGCGGCCACAGTGACCCACACCGCCGCCGGCGGCGGCTACGACGCGGTCTCGGCGACGGTGGAGGTGACCGTCGACGACGACGACCACCCGCGGGTGGCCGTCAGCTTCGGCGCGGCGTCCTACAGCGTCGCGGAGAGCGACGACGCCGCCACCGCCGCCAGGGAGGACCAGGCGGTGGTGACGGTGACGCTGAGCGCCGTTCCCGAGCGCACGGTGGAGATCCCGATCACGGCGACCGGCCAGGACGGCGCCACCGCCGGCGACTGGTCCGGGCGCCCACCAGCGTCACCTTCGCCAGCGGCGACGCCTCCAAGGCGTTCACGCTCACCGCGACCCAGGACAACGTCGACGACGACGGCGAGTCGGTGCTGCTGGGCTTCGGGACGCTGCCCGAGCGGGTCGCGCCCGGCGCCACCGACACCGCCGAGGTCTCCATCGTCGACGACGACGATCCCGAGGTGACGGTGAGCTTCGCCAAGGCGGCCTACGACGCGGCCGAGGGCGGCGAGGTCACCGTGACGGTGACGCTGAGCGCCGTTCCCGAGCGCAGGGTCGAGATCCCGATCACGGCGGAGGGCGGGGGCGGCGCCGAGGCCGGCGACTGGTCGGTGGCGCCCGCCAGCGTCACCTTCGAAAGCGGCGACGCCTCCAAGACGTTCACGGTCGCCGCCGCCGACGACGCGGTGGACGACGACGGCGAGACGGTGCTGCTGGGCTTCGGCGCGCTGCCTGAGCGGGTGAGCGCGGGGACGATTGCGGCTGCCGAGGTCTCCATCGTCGACGACGACACGGCGGCGGTGGCGGTGTCGGTGTCGTCGCTGAGCGTCGCCGAGGGCGGCGAGGAGACCTACACGGTGGCGCTGGGCAGCGAGCCCACCGACGCGGTCACGGTCGCGGCCGCGGTCGCCGGCCCGGCCGGCGCCGATGTGACCGTCGAGCCGGCCGCGCTGACGTTCGCGGCGGACGACTGGGACAGCCCCCAGACCGTCACCGTCGCCGCCGCACACGACGACGACGCCGTCGACGGCGCGGCCACAGTGACCCACACCGCCGCCGGCGGCGGCTACGACGCGGTCTCGGCGTCGGTGGAGGTGACCGTCGACGACGACGACCACCCGCGGGTGACGGTGAGCTTCGGCGCGGCGGCCCACAGCGTCGCCGAGGGCGGCGAGGTCACCGTGGAGGTGACGCTGAGCGCGGTTCCCGAGCGCACGGTGGTGATCCCGATCACGGCGACCGGCCGGGGCGGCGCCGCGGCGGGCGACTGGTCGGTGGCGCCCGCCAGCGTCACCTTCGCCAGCGGCGACGCCTCCAAGGCGTTCACGCTCACCGCGACCCAGGACAACGTCGACGACGACGGCGAGTCGGTGCTGCTGGGCTTCGGGACGCTGCCCGAGCGGGTCGCGCCCGGCGCCACCGACACCGCCGAGGTCTCCATCGTCGACGACGACACGGCGGCGGTGGCGGCGTCGGTGTCGTCGCTGAGCGTCGGCGAGGGCGGCGAGGAGACCTACACGGTGGAGCTGGGCAGCGAGCCCACCGCCGCGGTGACGGTGACGGCGGCGGTCGCCGGCGGCGGCGGCGTGACCGCGGCCCCGGCCGCGCTGACGTTCACGGCGTCCGACTGGGACAGCCCCCAGACCGTCACCGTCGCCGCCGGACACGACGACGACGCCGTCGACGGCGCGGCCACAGTGACCCACACCGCCGCCGGCGGCGGCTACGACGCGGTCTCGGCGACGGTGGAGGTGACCGTCGACGACGACGACCACCCGCGGGTGGCCGTCAGCTTCGGCGCGGCGTCCTACAGCGTCGCGGAGAGCGACGACGCCGCCACCGCCGCCAGGGAGGACCAGGCGGTGGTGACGGTGACGCTGAGCGCCGTTCCCGAGCGCACGGTGGAGATCCCGATCACGGCGACCGGCCAGAACGGCGCCACCGCCGGCGACTGGTCCGGGGCGCCCACCAGCGTCACCTTCGACAGCGACGACACCTCCAAGGCGTTCACGCTCACCGCCGCCGGCGACGACATCGACGACGACGGCGAGACGGTGCTGCTGGGCTTCGGCGACCTGCCCGAGCGGGTGGGCGCCGACCCCGCCGCGGCGACGGCCACCGTCGCCATCGACGACGACGACGACCGCGGCGTCGAGCTCTCCGAGACGCGCCTCGCGGTCGCCGAGGGCGAGGTGGGCTCCTACACCGTCAGGCTGCGCTCCCAGCCCACCGGCGCGGTCACCGTCACCGTCACCGGCCACGCCGGCACCGACGTGGCCCCGGACCCCGAGAGCCTCCACTACACCCCCCAGAACTGGGACGCCCCCCAGACGGTGCAGGTCGCCGCGGGCCAAGACGACGACTCCGACGACGACACCGCCACCCTCGCCCACACCGCCGCCGGCGGCGACTACACCGGCGCCGACCCCGCCACCGTCACCGTCGCCGTCACCGACGACGACCCGGCGACCAACAACGAACCGGCGTTCCCGGCGGAGACAGCCACCCGCAACGTGGAGGAGAACAGCCCGCCGGCGACCCGTGTGGGCGACCCAGTAACTGCAACCGACGAGGATGCCGGCGACACGCTCGCCTACACACTGGGCGGAAACAACGCCGATCTCTTCACCATCGACGGCTCAAACGGGCAGATCAGCGTGGGGAGCGGTACCTCGCTGGACTATGAGACCAGAAACACGTACTCCGTCACCGTGTCGGTCAGCGACGGCAAGGACCCCGGCGGCAATTCGGACGGAACCATTGACGACAGTATCGCGGTGACCGTCACGGTTATCAACGAGGAAGAGCCTGGGACGGTGGCGCTATCATCGGCGAGGCCGAAGGTGGGCGCTGAGCTGACCGCTATGCTGGAGGACCCGGACGAGGTCACCGGAGCCCCCATCTGGTCGTGGCACAGGTCGACCGACGGCAACGGCAACTGGACTCCCATCGAAGGCGAGACATCGGACTCCTATGTGCCGGCGGCCGGGGACGAGGACAGCTACCTCCGAGCCAAGGCCCACTACACCGACGGCGAGGGTTCCGGCAAGATCGCCATGGGTACGTCGGACAACCCGGTCTCCGCATCGACGCCGAACGCCCAAGACAGATCCGAAGAGTGCGGGAAACACAATGGGCACCGCTCCGCCTACGGCTTACGGTACGTGCCTTACCTGACCCTTGAAGCGACTCCACGCCATGTGAGGGAAGGCGATGCCGCTCCGGTGGTCGCAACTCTGAGCTGCCGTCTGACCGGTGACCCGGCAGACATCAGCTTCAAATACTACGCCTATCACGATGACGACGAAACCGCTGGCTACAAGGAAACCCCTCCACTTACGGAGGACCGCTCATCCTCAGACGACTACGACCACAACGAGTCGGGAACCTGGGTTTACTTCAGCCCGGGCGAACTAACGGTTACCTTCACCATCCAGACCTATACTGACAATTTGGCAGAGAGAATCGAGAACTTCTGGGTGCGTGTCGGGAAGTCCTACCAATCGGCCTTTATGATTCCCGGACCCATTACCAACGTGAAAATTATCGACGTGCCGCCCCGCCGAGCGCCGCCGTCACCGACGACCAACAACGAACCGGCGTTCCCGGCGGAGACAGCCACCCGCAACGTGGAGGAGAACAGCCCGCCGGCGACCCGTGTGGGCGACCCAGTAACTGCAACCGACGAGGATGCCGGCGACACGCTCGCCTACACACTGGGCGGAAACAACGCCGATCTCTTCACCATCGACGGCTCAAACGGGCAGATCAGCGTGGGGAGCGGTACCTCGCTGGACTATGAGACCAGAAACACGTACTCCGTCACCGTGTCGGTCAGCGACGGCAAGGACCCCGGCGGCAATTCGGACGGAACCATTGACGACAGTATCGCGGTGACCGTCACGGTTATCAACGAGGAAGAGCCTGGGACGGTGGCGCTATCATCGGCGAGGCCGAAGGTGGGCGCTGAGCTGACCGCTATGCTGGAGGACCCGGACGAGGTCACCGGAGCCCCCATCTGGTCGTGGCACAGGTCGACCGACGGCAACGGCAACTGGACTCCCATCGAAGGCGAGACATCGGACTCCTATGTGCCGGCGGCCGGGGACGAGGACAGCTACCTCCGAGCCAAGGCCCACTACACCGACGGCGAGGGTTCCGGCAAGATCGCCATGGGTACGTCGGACAACCCGGTCTCCGCATCGACGCCGAACGCCCAAGACAGATCCGAAGAGTGCGGGAAACACAATGGGCACCGCTCCGCCTACGGCTTACGGTACGTGCCTTACCTGACCCTTGAAGCGACTCCACGCCATGTGAGGGAAGGCGATGCCGCTCCGGTGGTCGCAACTCTGAGCTGCCGTCTGACCGGTGACCCGGCAGACATCAGCTTCAAATACTACGCCTATCACGATGACGACGAAACCGCTGGCTACAAGGAAACCCCTCCACTTACGGAGGACCGCTCATCCTCAGACGACTACGACCACAACGAGTCGGGAACCTGGGTTTACTTCAGCCCGGGCGAACTAACGGTTACCTTCACCATCCAGACCTATACTGACAATTTGGCAGAGAGAATCGAGAACTTCTGGGTGCGTGTCGGGAAGTCCTACCAATCGGCCTTTATGATTCCCGGATCCCTTACCAACATTAAAATCATCGACGTGCCGGCGGGGAACTAACACGCTGGCTTCAGTCGCCAGCCCATATATCCGTCACCTCCAGCCCTGAGACCCTTGTGCCTGAGCATGGACTTGAAGGCGACGGCGTGCTCCCTCTTGCGTGTGAACTGCGAGAATTTCAGACCAAGATTTCGCCGAAAGGGTGAGTTGGGCTTGGCGCCTCGTTAGATCATCTTGCGAAACTGAGGCCTCTCCCCTGCTGGGGGCCTACGCCCTGAAGGGCCTGGCTGGCGCTCTGATCGGCATCCCCATGCTTGCCGGTCCTCCACCCCTCCCCACCGGACCAGCGTGGCCGGCAGCGGGATAGGCGGCCAACCATATGACAAGAGGCCCGGTGCCGGGTACTGTTCAAGCGGCAACTCGGGCTATGTCGGCTCTCTGAACGGTGGGAGGTGAGTCGGTTGCCTTCCGATAGGCGGCAGCAGAATGCAATAGCGTTTACAGGCGCATCGGCGGTGTCGCCGCCGCTGTGTTGGGACATTTGCACCATACGAATTCCTTTGAACGCCTGGCTGCTCCGGCTGTTCTCCGCGCTCATGGTCGCCGCCATTGTGGTGCCGGTCATGCTCTTGAGCGGCTCGCCCGCCTCCGCGCAGCAGGCGGTCCCAGACAAGCCGGAGGGCCTGACCGGCAAGCTGCTGCACTACCTCGCCATCGAACTGGACTGGGACGACACGGCCGGGGCGGCCTCCTACCAGGTGCAGTACTGGAACACGACGGGAGACAGCCCTGCCTGGACGGAGGCGCAGGAGGCCGAATACTACGGCTCCTCAGCCGTGGTAAGCGGCCTGCCGGACCAGCGCTTCTACTACTTTCAGGTCCGGGCGGTCAACGACGCCGGGGCGTCGGAGTGGTCGGACTTCTTCCTGACGGGCAATGTGTGGCCCGCCATACCCACGCCCGAACCTACGCCCGAACCCACGCCCGAACCCACGCCCGAGCCTGCGCCCGAACCCACGCCCGAGCCTGCGCCCGACCCTGCGCCCGAGCCCACGCCGGAGCCGGAGCCGGGTATCTGCGACCGCACGCATCAGGTTCGTGAACAGATCAGGCACAATGTATGGTACAAGTGGTACAAGGTTCGCAGGCCGCGGTGTGAAGAGGTTACCAACGCTCATCTGGCTCATATCAACCACCTCGATATTATCCGTAAAGGCATTACGGACCTCAAGGCTGGCGACTTCGCAGGTCTCAGCGGACTCATCGATCTCAGTTTGAGCAACAACCAAATAAGCTCGCTGCCGCCGGGGATCTTTGATGAACTTAGCCATTTACAAACGTTGAATTTGTACGGTAACGAACTAAGCGAGCTGCCGCCGAGGGTCTTTGATGAACTTAGCCATTTACAAACGTTGAGTTTGTACGGTAACGAACTAAGCGAGCTGCCGCCGGGGGTCTTTGATGGACTTGGCAATTTATGGTCGGTGAATCTGTGGCGTAACGAACTAAGCTCGCTGCCGCCGAGGGTCTTTGATGAACTTGGCAGTTTGCGATGGTTGGGTTTGTACGGTAATAAACTAAGTTCGCTGCCGCCGGGGGTCTTTGATGAACTTGGCAGTCTACGAGGGGTGAATTTGGGCGGTAACAAACTGAGTTCGCTGCCACCGGGCGTCTTTGATGAACTTGGCAGTTTACAATGTTTGAATTTGAGCCACAACAAACTGAGTTCGCTGCCACCTCGCCTGCTTCCTCGGGTGGAGTGGGTCGAGGATGAGGGTGGGTTGTGTCTGTTCTTGGAGGGCAACCGGCTGAATCGGCTGCCGGACGCGCTTTTCGAGGTCGAGAACCTGGATATGATAGCATTGCATCTGCAGGACAATCCTGGCAGCCCATTCACGTTCAGCATGGAAGCCGAGACGATGAGCCAGAGCGTTGACGATGAGGGCATCCACACGGCGCGGGTGCGCTACAGGGTAGCCCAAGGGGCGCCGGTGATTATGAAAGGCGCGCTGGAGGTCAGCGGCGGCGCGGCATCCACCGCATCGGTGACCATAGAGGCAGGGAGGACCTACAGCGATGAGGTGGTGGTGACGCAAAGCGAGACGGGTCAGCCGGTTACGCTCACATTGCAGAACGTGGGGGGCTATCTCTCAGCATCGGGAAACCCTAGAGTTCAATTGTCATCTGACTTCGATGGAACCTGGTATGCCGCGGGCGCTGCGCTCACGCTCTTCGATGGTTCGACGCCCACGCCCACTGCGACGCCCACGCCCACTGCGACACCCACGCCGAGCGGCGGCATCTGCGGCCGCACGCCGCAGGTGCGGGACGCGATTCTGGTCATGCTGCCCGGGATCAGCGACTGCGCGGCGGTGACGGATGCCGATCTGGGTGCCATCACGGGGCGTCTGGGGCTGGGCGGCAAGGAGATATCGGAGGAGATCACGGTGTTGCGGCCGGGAGACTTCGGGGGTCTTTCCAGCCTGCGGAGTCTGTGGCTGCTCGACAACTCCCTGGAGGCGCTGCCCGAGGACGTCTTTGAGGGTCTCACCGCTTTGACGTCGCTGCACTTGCAGAACAACAAGCTGAGCGAGCTGCCCGAGGGGGTCTTTGAGCCTCTCGGCAGCCTGAGGACGCTGCGCCTGGAGAACAACGCGCTGAGCGAGCTGCGCGAGGACGTCTTCGGCGGTCTGGCGAGCCTGGAGGGGCTGTTCTTGACGCTGAACAAGCTGAGCGCGCTGCCCGGGGGGGTCTTTGAGGGTCTGGCGGCGATGGATGTGCTGTACCTGGACGGCAACGAGCTGAGCGAGCTGCCCACCGACGTCTTCGACGGTCTGGGCGGCTTGAGGGAGCTTCGTTTGAACGGCAACTCGCTGAGCGGGCTGCCGGCCAGTGTGTTCGCGCTCGACGGCTTGAGGGGTCTGGCGCTGGAGCACAACGACCTGGAGTCGCTGCCGGCCGGTGTGTTCGAGGGCCTCACCGGGCTGGGAAAGCTGTTTCTGGGCGGCAACGAGGGGGCGCCCTTCACGCTCACCGCGGAGCTGGAGCGCCGCGGCGGGGGCGCGGTGGCGGTCGGGGTGGCCGAGGGCGCGCCGTTCGCGATGGAGGTCAAGCTGTCGGCGGATGGCGGCACGCTCTCCAAGGACACGGTCACGATTGAAGCCGGCAGCGTGTCCAGCGAAGAGATCAGCGTTGCCCCGGCCGGCGAGGGACGCAGGGAGGTCACCGTCAGCGTGGAATCGGCAGAGTTCGTCGGGGTGGTTGTGGCGGTCGACAAGATCGGGGACTATTCCGGCATCCGAACCGGTCTGGGCGAGGAACTGGTACTGGACTTTGAGGGGAACCCACAGGGCCGGGACGGCGACGGGGCCGAATCCGCGCCGGAGCCTGAAGCCGAGCCCGCGCCGGAGCCTGAAGCCTCCCCGGCCGTCGGCATCTCCCTCTCCTCGGGCTCGGTGGGGCCGGGCACTGAGATCGGCGTCACCATGACCTTCAGCGGGCTGGAGCCCGACTCAGACACCGCCACCACCGACTACATCTTCCGGGCCGACGTGAAGGATCCACAGAACAGCAACGCCGACGGGTGCGAGGACCAGGCCAATGGCTACGGGCTGGGCGTGGACCGCTACATGTACAAGGTGGACGAAGACCCAGAGACCCGCACCGGGACCATCTCCGCGGGCTGCCCGCCAGGGGACTACACCCTGCGGGCCAGCGTCTCCTCCCCCGACAACGTGGAACTGGCCTCAGCCAGCGCCACCTTCACCGTCTCCAAACCGCCAGAACAGCAGCCGCCGGAGCCCGCCTCCAACGACGCCACCCTGAGCGGGCTGGAACTCACCGGGGTGGACATCGGCGCCTTCGACCCGGCCACCACCAACTACGCCGCCGAAGCGGACCACGACGTGGACCAGACCACGGTGACGGCGACCACAAACGACGACGGGGCCACCTACGCAATCAAGCTCGACGGCGCGACCGACGAGGACGGGGAGACACCCCTGGCCGTGGGGAGCAACGCCATCACCGTCGAGGTCACCGCCGAGGACGGAGAGACGGCGAAGACCTACACCGTCACCGTGACCAGGGCCGCGCCGCCGCTGTCCACCGATGCCGCGTTGAGCGGCCTGACCTTGAGCGGCGTGGACATCGGTGCGTTCGCCCCGGCCATCACCGGGTACACCGCCAGCGTCGCCAACGGCGTGACGCAGACGACGGCGACCCCGACGACGAACGACGACGGCGCAACCTACGCAATCAAGCTCGACGGCGCGGCCGACGCCGACAGGACCGTCCCGCTCAGCGTGGGGAGCAACGCCATCACCGTCGAGGTCACCGCGGAAGACGGCAACACGGTCAAGACCTACACGGTCACAGTCACCCGCGCTGCGCCCGCCTCCAATCGTCCCGACACCCCCGACCGGCCAACCGGCCAACACGCCGGCCCCGGCGCAGTGTCCCTCGACTGGGACGATGTGCCCACGGCAACGTCTTACAAAGTCCGCTTCTGGCTGACGACGGAGGCACGTTACGTGGAACTGTCGCCCGGCCACGCCGTCCACGGCATCAGCATCGCGTTCAACGGCTCCAGCGCCCGGGTCAGCGGCCTGCCGACCACGACCCACGACAGCAGCTACTACTTCGAGGTTCGCGCGTTCAACGATGCCGGCGGCTCAGGATGGTCGCCGAACAACGCCATCGCGGCTCCGACCGACGGCACGGCTGCACCCGACACCCCCAAGCCGCCGACCGGGCAGCGAACCGGCGTCGGAACAGTGACTCTGGACTGGGAAGACGTGGCCACCGCCACCGGCTACCAGGTGGGCCTGTGGTTGCACCCCGACCTGGTGCCCCTGCCGAGCGACAACATGCCCGCGGTCAAAGTGCAGATGAACGGCTCCAGCGCCACGCTCACCGGCCTGCCCAGCGGATGGTCGCACTACTGGCTCAAGATCCGGGCCACCAACGAAGGCGGCGCATCCGGCTGGTCGGATTGGCTCACCCTGGAGAACCGGTGAGCGCCACACGATGCCGACCCCCCAAGAATCCCAAGGCGGTTGAGGGTGAGCGTGGCGGGGAACGCCGCCGCGGGAAGCGCCAGCAGCGGCTCGCGGGCTGCGGCCTCAGACATTCAGCACAGCGTCGCCGACGCGGCGCACCCGCATGTCCGCGGTCTGCGCGCACCAGCGGTCAGATGAGGCCTGGGCCGCCTCCGGCGACCCGAGCGCTACGAACCTGGCGGCCTAGGTGGCTGGTGTTAAATGGCAATTTGCCACAATCCGCAAGTCGCTGACCTGGGGTTTTGTGACCGCAAAACCTCCATTTCGGGAGTTTGGCACCAGCCACCTAGACGGCGTCGTCTGCCTTCTCAACCGCATGGGCCGTTGCCGCCTGACGAGTGGCCGCACCGGCACAGCTAGCGGTAGCGTTGACGCCCGCATGAGCCGACCCGCCGACGAGGCGCCGCGCCAAGCCGCGGTCCCCGACAACCCCCTCCTCGAAGGCATCGAAGCCAAATGGGACGCCGACTGGGAGGCGTCCGGCATCTACCGCTTCGACGCCACCCGGCCCCGGGCCGAGGTGTTCTCCATCGACACGCCCCCGCCCACCGTCAGCGGGTCGCTGCATGTGGGGCACGTGTTCAGCTACACCCATACCGACATCATCGCCCGCCACCGGCGCATGGCCGGCCAGGCCGTGTTCTACCCCATGGGCTGGGACGACAACGGGCTGCCCACCGAGCGCCGGGTGCAGAACTACTACGGCGTGCGCTGCGACCCGTCGCTGCCGTACGACCCCGACTTCGCTCCCCCGGCCGACTCGGGCCGGCCCTCGGCCGTGGCCAAGCGCCGGACCATCGCGGTGAGCCGGCCCAACTTCATCGACCTGTGCGAGAAGCTCACCGCCGAAGACGAGCGGGCCTTCGAGGACCTGTTCAGGCGCATCGGGCTGTCGGTGGACTGGACCCGCACCTACGCCACCATCGACGCTCACTGCCGGCGGGTGTCGCAGCTCGCCTTCCTGGAGAACCTCGAACGGGACGAGGCCTACCAGATCGAGGCGCCCTCGCTGTGGGACGTGACCTTCCAGACCGCGGTGGCCCAGGCCGAGCTCGACGACCGGGAAGTGACCGGCGCCTACCACAAGCTGCGCTTCGGTGGCACCGACGGTGCGGACATCTGGATCGACACCACCCGGCCCGAGCTGGTGCCATCGTGTGTGGCCCTGGTGGCCCACCCCGACGACGGCCGCTACCGGCCGCGGTTCGGCTCGACGGTGCGCACCCCGGTGTTCGACGTGGAGGTGCCGGTTCTGGCCCACACTCTGGCCGACCCCGACAAGGGCACCGGCATCGCCATGATCTGCACGTTCGGCGACACCGCCGACGTCACCTGGTGGCGCGAACTCGACCTGCCGGTGCGCACCGTGATCGGGCGCGACGGGCGCTTCGCAGCCGACCCTCCGGCTGCCATCGAATCGCCTGCGGGCCGGGCTGCCTATGCCCGGCTGGCCGGCAGGACCGCGGCCCAGGCCCGCACCGAGATCGCGGCCGTCTTCGCCGAATCCGGCGACATCGACGGCGAGCCCCGCCCCATCACCCATCCGGTGAAGTTCTTCGAGAAGGGCGACAAGCCCCTCGAGATCGTGTCCAGCCGCCAGTGGTACATCCGCAACGGCGGGCGCGACGACGCCCTGGGCCAGGCTCTGATCGACCGGGGCGTGCAGATGAACTGGGTGCCGGGCTACATGCGGGCCCGCTACGAGAGCTGGATCGCGGGCCTGAGCGGCGACTGGCTGATCAGCCGGCAGCGCTTCTTCGGGGTGCCCATCCCGCTGTGGTACCGACTCGACGCCGACGGCTCGCCGGTGTGGGACGACCCGATCCGGCCCGCCGAGGCTGCCCTGCCGGTTGACCCGTCGGCGGACTGCCCGTCCGGCTACGACAAGGCCCAGCGGGGCCAACCCGGCGGGTTCATAGGCGACCCCGACGTGATGGACACCTGGGCCACGTCCTCGCTGTCACCCCAGATCGCCACCGGCTGGCGCACCGACGAATCCCTGCACGCGGCCACCTTCCCGATGGACATGCGCCCCCAGGCCCACGACATCATCCGCACCTGGCTGTTCTCCACCGTTGTGCGGGCCCATTTCGACGCCGGCACCGTGCCGTGGCACAACTGTGCCCTGTCGGGCTGGATACTCGACCCCGACCGCAAGAAGATGTCCAAGTCCCGGGGCAACGTGCAGGTGCCCACCGACCTGCTGGAGCGCTACGGCGCCGACGCGGTGCGTTACTGGGCCGCCTGCGGCCGCCCCGGCACCGACACTGCCTTCGACCAGCAGCAGTTCCGCATCGGCCGGCGCCTGGCCGTCAAGCTGCTCAACGCCTCCAAGTTCGTGCTGCGCTTCGAGGATCCCGGCATCGGCAAGGTCACCGAGACACTGGACCGCTCGATGCTGCACCGGCTGGCCGACCTGGTCACCGACGCCACTCGGGCATTGGACGCTTTCGACTACGCCCGGGCCCTGGAGCGCACCGAGTCGTTCTTCTGGTCCTTCACCGACGACCATCTGGAACTGGTGAAAGCGCGTGCCTACGGAGAGTACGGCGTCGACGCGTCGGCCTCGGCCCGCCGGGCACTGCGGACCGCGCTGGGGGTGCTGCAGCAGCTGTTCGCCCCGTTCATGCCCTTCGTCGCCGAGGAGGTCTGGAACTGGTGGCACGACGGCTCCGTGCATGCCTCATCCTGGCCTCGCCCCGAGCCGCTTCGAGCCGAAGCCGGCGACGCGGGAGCGCTGCCGAGCACGGTCGCAGCCGCGGTGCTCGGCGAGGTCCGCCGGACCAAGTCGGAGGCCAAGCGCCCGCTGCGCACCGAGGTGGAGCGGGCCACCGTCACCGACACCGCCGAGCGCATCGCGGTGCTGGCCGACGTCGCCGGCGACGTGCAGGCCGCAGGCCGCATCACCGAGCTGGTCACCGCCGAGGGGCCCGAGCTGTCGGTCCAGTCCGAGCTGGCTCCCGAGGCAGCCCAGTAGGACACCCCAGCCGGCTCTCGTCGCGAAACTTGTCATACAGACAAGAAAGCGCGACGAGAGTGGGCGGCATGGCGGTCACGGCGTAATTGAGCCCGGCTACGCCGAGCCCGCCCTTGACGAACTCCGGCGGGCCACAGCCCTCGTTTCCTCTGCGATCAGGTTGGCGGCGGCCTCGTCAGATCGCACCATCCCATTCTGGTGCTCGAACCCATTGCGGCTCTCGAAGGTGAAGATCAGGTTAGATCTTCGGCTGGGCGGGCTTCACCGAACCTGAGTACCGCTAGGGTCCGCTGGTGCGTATTCTCGTCACGAACGACGACGGCATCGACTCCATCGGGCTGCATGTGCTGGCCCGGGCCATGACCGGGATCGGCGACGTGGTGGTGGTGGCGCCGGACAAGGAGTACTCGGGGTACGGCGCAGCCTTCGGGCCCCTGCACCTGATCAAGCCCGAAGTGCACCGCGCCCGCATAGACGGCGTGGACGACGTGTGGGCGGTGACGGGCCCGCCGGCGCTGTGCGTGATGTTCGGTCGCCTGGACCTGTTCGGGCACTACGACCTGGTCGTGGCCGGCATCAACCCCGGGGCCAACGTGGGCCGCTCGGTGTACCACTCCGGCACGGTCGGGGCCTGCCTGACGGCCCGCAACGGAGGAGTGAACGGCGTGGCCGTGAGCCAGACGGTGGAGTCGTTCGGTGTTGAGGGCCAGGGCTGGGAGGAGATGCTGGCCTACCAGCACTGGGACACCGCCGCCGCGGTGGCCGCTGCGGCGGTGGAGGGCCTGGCGACCGATCTGCCGTCGGAGCCGGTCGTGCTCAACATCAACGTCCCCGACCGGGAACTGTGCGACATCAAGGGCTGGAAGCGCACCGAGGTCGGCATCGAACCACCCCGCTCGATGGCCACCGCGCAGCTGGAGCCCAGGCCGGGACACACCGACGCGTTCCGGGTGAAGATGGACTGGGGCGACGCCATCGAGCTTCCGGAGTACACCGACGGCGGCGCGGTGATGGCCGGCTGGGTGTCGGTCGGATGGCTGGGCCGCTTGGAGGCGACCGAACCGGGCTTCGCGGGGGCCGACGAGGCCGAGGCCAGACTCGACAAGCTGCTGAGCTGACGCGCCGGTCGGCGCTACTGCTGGACTCGCACCGCGATCGGCTCGTGGTCTGACAGGGCAAAGCCCCCGGCATCGGCGGCGCTGAGCACGGCCGGCTGCGAAGCCCGCAGGCCCCGGCTCAGGAACCAGTCGATCTTCATCTCGCCTCGGCGAGACGGCCGGGGCTCAGCCACCCGCTGGGTGGGCTCGCCGGCCACGTTGCAGGCGCGCCAGTCGTACCCGCGGCTTACGGCCATCTCGAACAGCGGCTCGTGGGGCACGGGGTGGCTCAAACGGCCGGAGTCCTCCTCGAAGATCCTCCTCATCAGCTCTGCATCGTTTACGTCGGCCGGGTCCAGCGAGAACGTGTTCAGGTCGCCCCCCACCAGCACCGGCCCGCCGGGGCTGTAGGACTCGATGCCGTCCAGCAGCGCGCCCATCTGGGCAAGCCGCTGCTCCGGGCTGCTGTGGCTCTCCAGGTGCACCGACGCGAACACCATGTCGCGCCCGCCCATCGGGATGGTCGCCAGCACGGCCATGCGGCCACCGATTCGCTGCTCACCCCGATGGCCGTCGAACCAGCTGCCGTCGGCCTCCAGGCGCACGAGGGCCGGACGAGCCAGCGGCGCTCGGCTCAAGATGGCGTTGCCGTGGTATCCGACCTCGTTCAGTTGGCCCTCGTAGCGTTCGCGTTCGTCGTCGTCACCCAGGCCGAGCTCCAGGTACTCGACCGCGTACCCATACCCGCAGTCCAGGCGGTCCGCGAGGGCGGCCGCGGTGTGGTGCTGTCCGGAACGGGCCATGCCCCAGTCGAGCTCGGACAGCAACATCACATCGGTGCCGGTCTGCACCAGCAGGTCAGCCGAGGCGTCCAGCTGCTTGCCCCGCTGGAGATTCCAGGCCACCACCCGGGCGCGGGCGCCGAGCGGTTCGGGTCTCGGCGGAGGCCGGACCTCCACCCGGTTCAGGTCGAGCCCGGCCAGAATCTCGGCGTGCCTCTCCACCGGATGAGCGGCCAGCTCGACCCGCTGCTGACGGGACAGGACCGCCAGAGCGAAGACAACCGACGTGTGAAGCCCCTCCAAACGCACGCCGAGAACGTACCCAACTGAGCACGACGAGCGGTCCCGGCGGGCCAGCCCGGATCGAGCCGTCGGGATGCGTCGAGGCGAAGCTCCACGGCGGTCCGAAGTCGTCCTCAGTGAAGGTCACGAGATCGAGCCGTCGGGATGCGTCGAGGCGAAGCTCCACGGCGGTCCGAAGTCGTCCTCAGTGAAGGTCACGAGATCGAGCCGTCGGGATGCGTCGAGGCGAAGCTCCACGGCGGTCCGAAGTCGTCCTCAGTGAAGGTCACGAGATCGAGCCGTCGGGATGCGTCGAGGCGAAGCTCCACGGCGGTCCGAAGTCGTCCTCAGTGAAGGTCACGAGATCGAGCCGTCGGGATGCGTCGAGGCGAAGCTCCACGGCGGTCCGAAGTCGTCCTCAGTGAAGGTCACGAGATCGAGCCGTCGGGATGCGTCGAGGCGAAGCTCCACGGCGGTCCGGGCGTAGCGTTGGACGGTGACTCTTGCCGCGTCCGGTCTGGCCAAGGCCTACGGTGCCCGCCGGCTCTTCGAGGGCGTGACCCTGCATCTGTCCCCGGGTCGGCGCATCGCGCTCGTGGGCGGCAACGGCACCGGCAAGACGACCCTGCTCGAGATTCTGGCCGGCCTGATCGAACCCGACGCCGGCGCCGTCACCAAGCCCCGCTATGCCCGGATCGGGTACCTGCCCCAGGATCTGCGCGAGGTCTCCGAAGGCACCGTCCGCGAGCACGTGACGGCCGGGGCCGGACCGCTGGCCCAGCTGGCGCCGACTCTCAAAGATCTGGAGCACAGACTCGGCCGGCCCGGAGGGCGCCAGGACGATCTCGTGGCCCGCTACGGCGAGGTCCAGGCCCAGTTCGAGCAGCTCGGCGGATACGCGCTCGAGGCTGAGGCAGCCAAGGTCCTGGCCGGGCTCGGCTTCTCCGCGGCCGACTCGGACCGGCCGGTTGCGGAGCTCTCGGGTGGATGGAGGATGAGGGCGGCCCTGGCCCGGCTCATGGTGTCCGAGCCGGACATCCTGCTGCTCGACGAGCCCACCAACCACCTGGATGTCGACTCCATGGCCTGGCTGGAGCGGCACCTGGCTGCGTGGCCTGGTTCTCTGCTCTTCGTCAGCCACGACCGGGACTTCATCGACGCGGTGGCGGACCGGATCGTTGAGCTTGCGTCCGGCGCGGCCATCGCCTACGAGGGTGGCTTCGCGGAGTTCGTGGTGGCCCGAGAGGAGCGCCTGCAGCGCATCGAGGAGGCCGCAGTCCGCCAAGCCCGCGAGGTAGCCCGCATCGAGCGCTTCGTCGAGCGCTTCCGCTACAAGGCCACCAAGGCCCGCCAAGCGCAGAGCAGGGTCAAGACCCTCCAGAAGCTGGAGCGGATCCATGCTCCCAGCCGCTCTGATCTGGCCGCCCGCTTCGCCTTCGGTGCGCCGCCCCGCTCCAGCCGGGTGGTGGCCGAGCTTGAGGGGGCCACCGTCGGCTACCCCGACGGCGACGGGCCGGTCGTCTCTAACGCGAGCCTGGCGGTGGAACGGGGCCAGACCGTGGCCTTGGTGGGACCCAACGGAGCCGGCAAGACCACCCTGCTGAAGCTGATCCTGGGCGAGCTGTCCCCCACTTCGGGCACCGTCCGGGTCGGTGCCAACGTCAAGGTGGGCGCCTTCCATCAGCACCAGGCCGATGAGCTGGACGGCACCAAGCGAGCCATCGAGGTATTCTCGGCCGGCATCGATCCGGGACGCCGGAACCTGCGCACAGTGCTGGGCGCATTCGGCTTCCGCGGCGACGACGCCGACCGGCGAGTGGCGGAGCTGTCCGGCGGCGAGCGCACCCGCCTGGCCCTGGCCCGCCTGATGGTGGAGCCGGTGAACCTGCTGGTGCTCGACGAGCCCACCAATCACCTCGACCTGCCCAGCTGCGACATCCTCGAGGACGCCCTGACGGCCTACCCCGGCACTGTCCTGCTGGTGACCCACGACCGCCATCTGATCCGCTCGGTCGCCGGCGCGCTGATCGAGGTTCGCCACGGTCGGGCGGTGTGGCATCTGGGAGCGGACGAGTCGGTGCTGTACCCGGACGACTCGCCGGACCCAACGACGCTGTCTCGCCGGAACCCGGAGGATCCCAGGTCGCCGCGGGCTGCCTCCGGTGCCGATCGGGCCGAACGCCGGCGGGCCAGCGCCAAGGCTCGGGCCGCCACCAGCCAGCTCCGGAGGCGGGTGGCCGATCTGGAGCGGGCCTGGGGAGATGCCGACTCCGAGGTGGCCGAGCTGCATCGCCGGCTCAGCGACCCGTCGATCTATGACCGGCCTGAGGAGGTCCGGGAGCTGGCCTCGGCCCACGAGGCAGCCGTGGACCGGGCCGCCGCCCTGCTGGCAGAGTGGGAGACGTCGTTGGCCGAGTTCGAGGCCCTGAGAGCGAGCACCAATGGGTTGTGAGCGCGTCGCAGCGCGATGTTGTGGTTTCCCGCTCGGCTGGTGATTCGCGCCGATCCGCTCGGCCGCTGGACTAGAACCGGCCGGATGCTCCTAGCCGATCTTGTCGCCTGCGCCGACGCGGTGGCCGCCGCCGCGGCGCGCAACGTGAAGATCGAGTCCCTGGCCCAGTTGTTACGGGGCGCAGACGGCCCTGAGACTGGTGTGGTTGCCGGGCTGGTCGCCGGGGATCCGCGCCAGGGTCGGATCGGCGTGGGCTGGGCGACGGTGGCGGCGCTGCGGACGGCCACAGCCCAGCAGCCGACACTTACCGTGGCCGACCTCGACGGCATGCTCGATGAGGTATTGGACGCATCCGGCGAGGGATCGACCCAGAGGCGCCTCGACCTCCTCGACGGCTTCCTGGCCCGGGCCACAGCTGCGGAGGCCGACTTCGTGAGGCGGCTGCTGGTTGGAGAACTGCGCCAGGGAGCCAGCGAAGGAGTGGTGGTGGAGGCTGTGGCCCGAGCGGCCGGCGTTGCTCCGTCCTCGGTTCGCCGGGCCCTGATGCTGGTGGGCGACTTGGGCGAGACGGCCAGCATCGCCCTCACCTCCGGTGGGCGCGGGCTGGAGGCCGTCGGTTTCCGGGTCTTCCGACCGGTTCGACCCATGCTGGCCTCCACCGCCGACGACGCGGCATCAGCCGTGGCTGAGCTGGGCCGGTGCTCGGTGGAATGGAAGCTGGACGGGGTCCGCATCCAAGCCCATCGGAGAGGAGATGCAGTCAGGATCTGGACCCGCAACCTGAACGACGTGACCGACCGTCTCGGCGAGGTGGTCGATGTGGTGCGCCGCCTTCCCGTGCACACCACAGCCCTGGACGGCGAGGTGATGGGACTGGCCGATGATCTCGCGCCGGTCGCGTTCCAGGACACCATGGGCCGCGTGGGCACCCGACGCACCGATGAGGCCACCCCCGCCCGGACGGGAACCGTGAGGGTCAATCCCGTGTTCTTCGACGTGTTGCACCTCGACGGGCGCGACCTGCTCGACGAGCCCCTGGAGGTCCGATTCGAGTGCCTGTCCCGCGCCGCCGCCGACCATCGGGTGCCCGGTGTCATCACCGCGGACCCGGACGAGGCCGAGCAGGTGTTCGCCTCCGCGGTGGAGGCCGGCCACGAGGGGGTGATGGTGAAGGCGGCCGGCGCGCCCTACGCCGCAGGACGGCGGGGCAAGGCCTGGCGCAAGGTGAAGCCGGTGCACCGCTTCGACCTGGTGGTGTTGGCGGTCGAGCCCGGCAGCGGGCGCCGCCGAGGCTGGCTGTCCAACATCCACCTCGGTGCCCGCGACGAGTCTGACGGAAGCTTCGTGATGGTCGGCAAGACGTTCAAGGGCATGACCGACGAGATGCTGCAGTGGCAGACCCGACGCTTCGAGGAGCTGGCCACCAACCGCACGGCCCATGTGGTGGAGCTGAGGCCCGAGCAGGTGGTGGAGATCGCAGTCGACGGCGTGCAGCGGTCGAGCCGCTACCCGGGCGGGGTTGCTCTGCGTTTCGCCCGGGTGCTGCGCTACCGCAGTGACAAGTCCCCTTCCGACGCCGACACCATCGCCGCGGTCCGCAGCCTCAGAGGCCGAGCGGACACGCCGTAGTTCCCGAGGACTTCGCAAGGCGGTGAGCGAGGCCGTGGCCCGAGCGGCCCGTGAGCTCAGCGGACAAGAGCGGGAGACCAGGGCCGGGCTCGGCCAGATCTATAGGCTCACGGCCATGACCGGCACCACCAGCATCTCCACCACCGACGCGACCGAGACGACCCCGGCGCCCGGGACTTCCACGGTCACCGAGCCCGACATTCGACCGGTCACCGATGACGGGGACCATGATCGCTTCGCTCACTACACCCGCCGGGCCGACGCCAACCGGGCCTACGTCGAGGGCACGCCGGTGCGGGCCCTGTGCGGCAAGGTCTGGGTTCCGAGCCGGGACCCGTCTCGATACCCGGTCTGTCCGGAGTGCGCCAAGATCCGGGAGCGACTGCGCAGGCGGGTGTTCAACTGAGCAGCAAGGGCTTGGCGCTAGGGACGACGATGCGCATCCACCTGCAGGGCACGTTACTGCTGATCGTGCTGCTGCTCGTCTTCTGGTGGACGCTGGACTGGGCTGTTCCGGTCCTGGACGGCGCCCTGCTCGGCGAGGACGGCGCCATCGTGGCCCGAGCGCCTCTGGAGGTGGACAACCCGGCCGACGCAGACCGTGTCCTCGAGCAGGATGAGCCGCTCGACGGCAACGAGGTGGCCCAACTGCAGGGCGCACTGACCCAGTTCGACTACAGCCCAGGCCCGATCGACGGCATCATGGGCGAGCTGACCCGCCAGGCCATCGACGAGGCCAAGGCGGACCTCGGACTGGTGGAGGCCTCGGACCGCAGGCTGCTCGAAACCCTCGAAGCTGCGCTGGAGGCCCTCAGCTCCGCATCGGACTCGGGCGAGCCCGGCCCCTGACATGGCATCTCCCGGCCGCACCTCGGCGGAAACTCCACGAGCCGCTCCGGACTGCTCCACAATATTCCGACCCCGCTATGACCTGAACCTGAAGGTGACGTTGATGTGGGTGAAGACGTCGCAGCGGCGCCAGGGCGTCGGATGGTGGGCCACTGAGACGCCCGACGGATCGGCTTCTGTGGCCTTCCGGGCGGTCGGCGGTGAGGTTGTCGCCGACGCGTGGGGGCCGGGCGCCGAGTGGGCCATCGACCGGGTGCCGGCCCTGCTCGGCCATGACGACGACCCCAGCGGCTTCCAGTCCCGCCACCCGGTGGTGCGCGACCTCGTGTCCCGGCTCGGGGTGCCCCGGTTGGGCGCCACCGGGCGCTGGTTCGAGGCGACGGCCACCGCCGCCGTCTACCAGCGCGTGGTCAGCGCCGACGCCCGGACCGCGGTCGCCCGGCTGGGTCGTCTCTACGGCGAGGAGGTGCCCGGAGGGAGCCCACTGCCGTTGTTTCCGGGACCAGAGACACTGCTCGCAGTACCCGACCACGGCTTTCATCGCGCCGGCGTGGACCGAGCCCGAACCCGGGTGATACGGGTCGCCACAAAGCACGCGGACCGCTTGGAGGCTCTCAGTGACGTGCCCGCTGCGGAAGCCCGGCAGTGGCTGCAGCGCCTACCAGGTGTGGGGCCGTGGACGGCGGCCCGCACCACCGGCGCCGCGGCCGGAGACCCCGACGCGGTGCCGGTAGGCGACCTGCACGTTCCGGTACTGGTCACCTACGCCCTCAGCGGCACCACCGACGGCGACGACGACTCGATGCTGGAACTGCTGGAGCCCTACGCCGGCCATCGGGGCCGGGTCGTCCGCCTGGTCAAGGCGGCGGGCATCGGCCCGCCCAGGCACCACCCCGCCCCCACCCGCTTCGACATCAGCCGCATCTAGCCTCCCGGCGCTAGGCGGTTCTGGCCGCTTGGCGGGCAGCCTTGGCAGCCCGGTGGGCCAGGGTGCGCTCCACGTAGGGGGCCACTTCGGGGGTCTTGCAGCCGGTCTGGCCGTGGTCCACCTGCACCGCGCCGATGCGGCGGGCCGCGGCCAGCACCGAGCGGCGCAGGTTGCCGTCGCGCAGCGCCATGACGATGAGCGCTCCGTTCATCTCGTGGCGGACCCGGTTGGGCCGCTCGTCGATCTCGGCCTCGATCTGGCCCATCAGGCCCCGCAACTCCCCGACCGACCAGACCTCGGGATCCTCAGCGGTGCACATGACGATGAACCACCCGACCGACGCGGGCCACTCGTCGGGTCGGTCCCGCCACGAGTAGCTCAGCGCCCGGGCGTGCGGCGTCTGCGCGCACAGCCCGCCGAGGCCCTCCGCCAAGATGTAGTTGTCGACGTCGCGCAGCCACCGGCTGGCCAGCGGCTCGTCCACCGCGGCCTCATCCGCCACCCGCAGGGCCAGCACTCTGGCGTCGTGGTTGCCCGTGTCCCACAGGTCGACGGCCAAGGGGTGGTTGGTCTTGATCGGCTTGGCGATCCGGCCGAGTTCGGCGTAGCTGACCCCGAACATGGGCTCGGCTGCGCCGTGGCGGGCGTACACCTTGCGGTTCTGGGCAGTCCCCACCGCCTCCAGTTCCGCCATCACTGCACTGACGTTGCTGCTCACCGTCTCTCCTCGCATCAGTTGACCCACCCGTTGAAGTCGCTAGTGAACAAGCCGTAGGCCAAACCGTCAACGCTGGCCACGGAGTTCGATAGCACGACGACTCCTTCACGCGCCACCGGATCGAAGCCGATGAACGAGCTGTGGCCGCCCGTGCCTCCGTTGTGCCACACGAACTGGCGGCCGCCCTCTTCGGCGGTTATCCACCCCAGCCCAATGTCCATGCCCAGTTCCGGGTCCGTCCGTTGCGGAACATGAGCACGCTCCATCGCCTCCCGCAAAGGCGACTCGCGCAGACCGAGATTCGCTTCGATGAACGTCAGCAGGTCGTTCACGGTGGAACGCAGCGCCCCTGCACCAGCAAGGGCAGTGAATTCCCAGTTGGCGGCAGGCTGGAGGGACTCGTCGTGCCCGACGGCGAGGCGCCGCTCAAGCGGCGGCGTCAGCGTGACAGCCGTGTCGGCCATCTGCAGCGGCTCCAGTATCCGCTCGGTCACGAGGGTCTCGTAGTCGGTGCCCTCCCGGAGGGCGAGCGCATGGCCCAGTAGGCCGTAGCCGACGTTCGAGTACTCGACCGCCTCGCCGATGCCCCGTCCCAGCTCGTGCGACGACAAGAATGCGTAGAGACGGTCGACGGTGTAGTCGGCGTACGGGTTGGGCCAGTCTTCCGGGTCGAGGTTGTCGGGCAGGCGGGGCAGCCCCGAACTGTGAGTGGCCAAGTGGCCCAGCGTGATCTCAGCGCCGTTGCGGGTCGGCATCTGTGCCTCGGCGCCCAGGAGGCTCTGTACCGGCGTGTCGAGCCCCAACTCCTCCCGCAATACGAGGTCGGCCAGCAGGGTCGAGGTGAACACCTTCGTGATGGAGCCGATCTCGAAGACGGTGTCTCCGCGCGTCGCCAATCTGGCCAACAACAACGCCATGGACCTTCGTGATGGAGCCGATCTCGAAGACGGTGTCTCCTGACGGCTGTGTCGGATCGTTGGCGCTGAGGCATCCGTATCCGACGAGGATGCGTCCTTCCGGACTGGCCACGCCGACTACGACGCCGACGCCCTGCCGTTCGTCGTCGACGAACTGCTCCAGGAGCCTGCGTATCTTCGGCTCGCTCACCGGCTGCGCGTCCGGCTCGCTCACGGGCTGGGCGTCCGGCTCGCTCACGGGCTGGGCATCCGGCTCGCTCACGGGCTGGGCATCCGGCTCGGCCTCAGCCGCGTTGTCCGTGCCGCCGCAGGCGGAGCACCACAGCGACAGTACGACACCGGTGGCTGCGACAGCGAGCGCCCTACTCGTGGAACCTGCTCCTCTCAGGCCAATCCCAACTCGGACATCCGGTCCAGCACCCGCTCGGTCTCCGCGCCGATGGTGGTGTTGTCGCCGTGGCCGGTGTGCACGACGGTCTCGTTCGGCAGGGTGAGCAGGCGGTCGCGGATGCTGCACAGGATGGTGGGCTCGTCGCTGTAGCTGCGTCCGGTTGCGCCCGGTCCTCCGCAGAACAGCGTGTCGCCCGACAGCACCCTGCCGTCCGCCCCGTCGTGGAAGCAGCAGCAACCGGGCGAGTGGCCCGGCGTGTGGATGACCCCGAACTCGTGGCCGCCCGCGGCCAGCACCGACCCCGGCTCCAGGTCGCGGTCGGGAGCGTCAGCGGGATGGATCGCGTCCCACAGCATCCGGTCGCCGGGATGCAGCAGCACCGGCGCGTCCACTGCGGCGCGCAAGGCCACCGCCGCGTTGATGTGGTCGTTGTGGCCGTGGGTGCACACGATGGCCACCACCCGCCGTCCCCCCACTGCGGCCGCGATGGGCTCGTGGTCGTGGGCGGCGTCGAAGATCAGCACCTCGCGGTCGTCTCCCACCAGCCAGATGTTGTTGGTGACCTCCCACTCGCCGCCGTCGAGGGCGAAGATGCCGTCGGTCGTGACCAACTCGATGGGCATGGCCTCGGCTCCAGTCCCGCCTACAGGACGACGACGGAGCGAAGCACCTCGCCCCGCTCCATCTTATGGAAGGCCTCCTCCACGTCGCCGAGGCCGATCGTCTCCGACACGAAACCGTCGAGATCCAACCGGCCCTGGAGGTACAGGTCGATCAGCATGGGGAAGTCGCGGCTCGGCAGGCAGTCGCCGTACCAACTGGACTTGAGGGCGCCGCCCCGGCCGAACACCTCGATGAACGGCAGTTCGATGGTCATGTCCGGTCGGGGCACGCCCACCAGCACCACGGTGCCGGCCAGATCGCGGGCCTCGAACGCCTGGCGATAGGTGACAGGCAGGCCGACCGCCTCAATGGCTACATCCACCCCGTTGCCGCCGGTGAGGGCCTGGATCGCCTCCACGGGATCGGCCGCGGAGGAGTTGACGGTGTGGGTCGCGCCGAAGCGGGTGGCCCACTCGAGCTTGCGGTCGTCGATGTCCACGCCGATGATCGTCGAGGCACCGGCCAGCTTCGAGCCGGCGATGGCGGCGTCACCCACTCCCCCGCAGCCGAACACGGCCACGCTGTCGCCCCGGCCGACACCGCCGGTGTTGATCGCCGCGCCGATGCCGGCCATCACGCCGCAACCGAGCAGTCCGGCCGCAGTGGGCGGCGCCGACGGATCGACCTTGGTGCACTGGCCCGCGGCGACCAGCGTCTTGTCCGCGAAGGCGCCGATGCCCAGCGCCGGCGACAGCTCGGTGCCGTCGGCCAGGGTCATCTTCTGGGACGCGTTGTGTGTGTTGAAGCAGATGTTGGGCCGGCCCCGCAGGCACGACCGGCACTCGCCGCACACGGCCCGCCAGTTGAGGATCACGAAGTCGCCCGGCGCCACCTCGGTCACGCCGTCGCCGACGGACTCCACCACGCCGGCGGCCTCATGGCCCAACAGGAAGGGGAACTCGTCGTTGATGCCGCCCTCCCGGTAGTGCAGGTCGGTGTGGCAGACGCCGCACGCCAGCACGGCCACCACCGCCTCACCCGGCCCGGGATCGGGTATCACGACATCGGTGATCGTGACGGGCTCGCCCACCGCCATAGACACCACTCCTCGCACGGTCTGGGGCATGTCTCGGTCCTCCTGTCGGTCCTTCCGGGCAGACGCGGGCACACTACCGCGCTCAGTGAGCCGCGTGGATAGGCGGCCTCCTCCGCGGTGATCGGCGCCGCTTCCCGCTCTTGTTCGCTGCGCTCACGGGCCGCTCGGGCCACGGCCTCGCTCAGCGCCTCGCGGATTCCTGGCACTGGTGTGCCAAGCGAAGTGCTCGCGGTGATGGCCTTCATGGACCCACGCTCAGCGCCTCGCGGATTCCTGGCACTGGTGTGCCTACCCGCTCGGCCTCTTGGGGGCGAGGGCGTAGAGTCACGGCCATGTGCCGCAACATCACGACCCTGCGGGGGCTGGCCCCGCCGGCCACCACCGCCGAGATCGAAGCCGCCGCCCGGCAGTACGTCCGCAAAGTCAGCAGGGTGCAGAAGACCTCCGCCACGACCGAAGCCGCTTTCGAGCAGGCCGTCGCCCTCGTCGCCGACGCCACCGCCGACCTGCTGGCCACCCTGCCGCCTCGCCGGACGCCGCCGCGCAACGAGCCTCCGTTGCGGCGGCTTGCCTCCGCCACCGCGGGCGGAACGGCCTGAGGCCTCGAACGTGCGCGGATTGGTGATGCCGTCTCGCTGTGCGGCGGGGTGTTTCCCGCTCTTGTTCGCTGCGCTCACGGGCCGCTCAGGCCTGCTGCCCGCTCCTGTTCGCTGCGCTCACGGGCCGCTCAGGCCTGCTGCCCGCTCCTGTTCGCTGCGCTCACGGGCCGCTCAGGCCTGCTGCCCGCTCCTGTTCGCTGCGCTCACGGGCCGCTCAGGCCTGCTGCCCGCTCCTGTTCGCTGCGCTCACGGGCCGCTCAGGCCCTGGGGCCTCGCTCAGTGTCTCGCCAGAATCCCCGCCGTCTGCGGGCCTATCCGCTCGGCCTCTTAGCCTGAATCCACCGATGGACTCACCGTCTCTCACGAAATCTGCACGGGTTGTTGTCGTATATGACGCGTTTCTCTACAGATTTCGGTGTGTTCCTGGAGATGGGGCCCTTGACCGGGCTGCCGAATGTTGCTTCACAGCAAGTGCCTCTCCACATGGCCAGAACAGCTGACAACCTCAACGGCATTCTCCCACGTCAGGAGGCCTTTCTGGTGGACACGCCAACCCCCGCCGCCTCACCGCGCCGGTGGATTCAGGCTTAGATGCCCGGCTCGACACGCCAACTGTCGGACCTGGTGGCCCAGGCCCGCAGGCACGGCGTGCGCGACGAGGCCGTGCTGGAGGCCATCGGACGCGTGCCGCGCCAGCGCTTCGTCCCCCGGCGGTTCGCGGCGGCCGCCTACGACGACGGGCCGTTGCCCATCGGCGAGGGCCAGACCATCAGCCAGCCCGCCATGGTGGCGATGATGGCCGAGGCGGCCCAGTTGAGCCCCCACGACAGCGTGCTCGAGGTCGGTGCGGGCTCCGGGTACGGCGCGCTGGTGCTGAGGGCTCTGGCCCGCCGGGTGGTGACCATCGAGAGGCGGTCAGCACTGGCCACCAAGGCCCAAGCCGCACTGGCCGAGCACGAGTTGGGAGACGTGACGGTCGTGGTGGGCGACGGCACGCTGGGATGGCCCGAGGAGGCCCCGTACGACGCCATCGTCGTCACCGCGGCCGGTCCGGCGCCCCCTCCGCCTCTGCTGGAGCAGCTTGCCCCCGGAGGGCGCCTGGTGATGCCGGTCGGCTCGCGTCACGGCAACCAGCACCTCATGCGCTACACCCGCGGCGGCACCGCGGACCCGCCCGGCGTCGGGGACGGCGCGTTAACACCGGAGTACCGATCCGAGCGCCGCACGGCCGTCCGCTTCGTGCCGCTCATCGGCGCCCACGGCTTCGCGCCGCACAAGTGAACGGCCGCGGCGAGGATGACAAGGATGGCGCGATGACCCAGATCCGCACCTGCATCATCGACGCCGGCACACCGGGCATCCCCCACGATCACGGACGGTTCAACGTGAACGGTCCGGCGGTGCTGGCCGCTCCGGAGTGGATGCCGGATCCGCCGGGCCGGTACCTGCTGTACTTCGCGCACCATTTGGGCCAGTCGATCCGTCTCGCGGCCGCTGACGAGCCGACCGGACCGTGGCGGGTGGTCGAGCCCGACGTGCTCAACGTGGACGACACCCCGTCGGACCGCCAGCCTCACATCGCCTCGCCCGACGTGCGCGCCGACCACTCCGAGCGGCGCTTCGTCATGTACTTCCACGGGATGGTCCCGGAGTCGGTCGGCGGCCACCTGCCGTGCTGGGGGACCTACCCGTCGTTGAACCAGAAGACCATGGTGTCGACCTCCGACAGCGGCCGGAGCTTCGCGCTCATCGAACCGGTGGCGGCCGTGGCTCCGAGCTATCTGCGGATGTTCCACGCCGGCGGCGCCTGGTACGGGGTGGCTATGCCGTCTCAGGTGGTGCGCTCGGCCGACGGGCTGGGGGGCTTCGAGTACGGGCCGATGCTGTTCGACGACGACGAGATCCGCCACTGCTGCGTGTCGTACCGAGCTGAGCGCCAGGAGCTGGAGATGCTGTTCACCCGCTGCTTCGAGGCACCCGAGCGGATTTACCGCACCGTGATTGACACCTCGGGAGACTGGCGCCAGTGGACGCCGGGGCCGGCCTGCGAGGTGATGCGGCCGACCGAGGCGTGGGAGGGCGTCGACGAGCCGCTGAAGCCGGTGCCGAGGGGTTGGGCGCTCACACCCCAGAACGGCCTGCGGGACCCGTACCTGCTCAACGACGACGGCCGGCGCTGGCTGTTCTACGCCGCCTCGGGCGAGCACGCCATCGGCGTCACCGAACTATGACGGGACGCGGCCGGCCGTAGCCTGGCGTCGTGATCGACCTCCGCTCCGACACCGTCACCCAGCCCACTCCGGCCATGCGGGCCGCCATGGCCGCAGCCGTCGTCGGCGACGACGTGTACGGCGAGGATCCCACCGTCAGCCAGCTTCAGGAGACCGTGGCCGCGCTGCTCGGCAAGGAGGCCGCGCTGTTCGTGACCAGCGGCACGCAAGGCAACCTCTGCGGGCTGCTCGCCCACTGCGGGCGCGGCGACGAGTACATCGTCGGCAACCATGCCCACACCTACATGTACGAGGGCGGCGGCGGGGCGGTGCTCGGGTCCATCCAGCCCCAGACCGTGCCCACCGGTGACGACGGCATGATCGACCTGGCCGCGGCCGAGGCCGCGGTGAAGTCCCCGGACCATCACTTCGCCCGCACCCGGTTGCTGTGCCTGGAGAACACCATCGACGGCAAGGCGCTCACGCTGGACCAGATGGAGGCCTCGGCCGCGCTGGCCGCCCGCCACGGCCTGGCGCACCACCTCGACGGGGCACGGCTGTGGAACGCGGCGGTGGCGCTGGGGGTGCCGCCGGCCGCAGCGGCCGCGCCGTTCGACTCGGTGTCGGTGTGCCTGTCGAAGGGACTGGGCACGCCGATGGGATCGGTGCTGGCCGGGCCCGCTGACCTCATAGACGAGGCGCACAGGTGGCGCAAGATGCTCGGGGGCGGGCTGCGCCAAGCCGGCATCGTCGCCGCCGCGGGGCTGTACGCGCTGGAGCACCACATCGATCGCCTGGCCGACGACCACGCCAACGCGACCCGCCTGGCCGACGGCCTTGCCGCCATCGACGGCGTGAAGATCGACTCCTGCGCCACCAACATGGTGTTCATCCGCGTCGACGGCGAGCGCCTCGACGACGCCGCCGCCAACGCCGCCGACGACCGCGGATCGGCCCAAGTCGCCAAACGCGGACACCTCGACGGTCCAGGTCTGGGCCAGGAGCTGGCCCGTCGCGGCATCGTCACCCGCTGGAGCGGCCCCCAAACCCGCCTCGTCACCCACCTAGACGTGTCCAAGGACGACATCGACGCAGTCATAAGCGCCTTCACCGAAGTCCTCCGCTGACAGGCGGCTCCGATGGGTGCCGAGTAGAGCTCCAAGAACACCCCGTCGACGAACTTCCGGTGACTTGCCACATCATGTGTGGGTATCTGCGGGAAGTTCGATCAGCCGCCACGGCTCATCGGCTCCGGAGCACCCACCCCCGCCACTCGTTACGTTGGCGGCATGACGCTGGCAGTGGCCGGAACCCTTATGCAGGCACCGGCTCCCGACCGCCTGACGGTTACGGACGCTGTGGTGGAGGTTCAGGCCGGGGCGATCATCGCAGTGCACGACCGCTCCACCTCCGAGGGCGCGGCCACGGGCCATCGGGCGCTCGCATCCGCCTCCGAGCGCGTGGATCTGGCAACAGGCACCCTGCTGCTGCCCGGACTCGTCGACCTGCACATCCATGCGCCCCAGTGGCCGCAGTTGGGCACCGGGCTCGACCTGCCTCTGGAGCGCTGGCTGTTCGACTACACCTTCCCGCTGGAGGCCCGCTACACCGACGCCGGGTTCGCCCGAGCCGTGTGGGACGACCTGGTGCCGTCGCTGCTGGCTATGGGCACCACCACCGCGGTCTACTTCTCGTCCAACCATCTGGAGGCCACCACGGAACTGGCCCGAGCCTGCGCCCGGCACGGCCAGCGGGCGCTGGTGGGACGGGTGGCCATGGACCATCCGTCGGGCACCCCCGAGTGGTACCGGGACACCACCGCCGCGGCGGGGGTGGCCGCGTCGGCGGCGTCTATAGAGGCGGTGACGGCCGTGGGCGGCCCGCTCGTGGAGCCGATCGTCACGCCTCGCTTCACCCCGGCATGTACCGACGCCCTGCTCGAGGGCCTGGGCGAGCTAGCCGAAGCGACCGGTGTGCGGGTGCAGACCCACTGCGCGGAGTCGGACTGGCACTGCGACTACGCCCTCGAACGCTTCGGCTCGACCGACACCACCGCCCTTGAACGCTTCGGACTGGTGCGGGCCGGCGCCGTGCTGGCCCACAGCGACCACCTCACCGCCGACGACATGGTCATGGTGTCGGGGCACCGGGCGGGCGTGGCCCACTGCCCGCTGTCCAACGCGTACTTCGCCAACGCCGTGTTCGGGGTGCGGCGGGCGCTGGCCGCGGACCTCGGCATAGGGCTCGGCAGCGACATCGCCGGCGGCGCCCGCCCCGGCCTGCTGGGAGTGTGCCAGGACGCGGTCACCGTCTCTCGGATGCTCGAGGACGGCGTCGACCCGGCACTCGGCGCGGAGACCCGGGGCGTGCCCGAGTCGCGCATCGACACCGTGACCGCCTTCTGGCTGGCGACCGCCGGAGGCGCCGCGGTTCTCGACCTGCCAGTGGGGCTGATCGAGCCGGGCCGCCGCTTCGACGCCATCGCGGTGCGCACCGGGCGGCCGGGCGGAGCAATCCGGCTGTGGGATGGCATCGACGACAACACCCGCACCTTCGAGAAGGTCGTTCGCCTGGCCACCGCCGACGACATCAGCCACGTCTGGGTGGACGGCGCGACGGTCAAGCCGGGACTGGGACACACGCCTGCTCCGCACTGACGACGACCCACACCACCAAGCGCGCGCCACCAAGACCGCGCAACTCGAACACACGCCTGCTCCGCACTGACGACGACCCACACCACCAAGCGCGCGCCACCAAGACCGCGCAACTCGAACACACGCCTGCTCCGCACTGACGACGACCCACACCACCAAGCGCGCGCCACCAAGACCGCGCAACTCGAACACACGCCTGCTCCGCACTGACGACGACCCACACCACCAAGCGCGCGCCACCAAGACCGCGCAACTCGAACACACGCCTGCTCCGCACTGACGGCTGTACCGTCGGACCATGACCGATCATGAGATCCTGACCACACCCGGCGGCACCGCCTATGTGCGCACGCCGGACGAGCGTTTCGCTGCTATCGACGACTACCCGCACGAGCCCCGCTATGTCACCGTCGACGGCCTGCGCATGGCCTACGTCGCTGCGGGGCCGGACGAACCCGACGACGGCGCGGCCACCATCCTGTTGCTGCACGGCGAGCCGACCTGGGGCTATCTGTACCGCAGGATGATCCCGGTGCTGGCCGCGGCCGGGCACCGGGTGATGGTGCCCGACCTCGTCGGCTTTGGCCGGTCCGACAAGCCCGTCGAGCGCACGGCCTACACCTATGCGGGCCATGTCGAGTGGATGCGCGGCTTCCTGGACGCGACCGCAGGCGAGCGGGGCTCGGGACCGCTGCACCTGTTCGGCCAGGACTGGGGCGGCCTCATCGGCCTGCGGCTCGCAGCGGAGAATCCGGAGTTGATCGACCGCCTGATCCTGGCCAACACCGCGCTGCCCGTGGGCGACTCCCCCGGCGCCGGCTTCGACTTCTGGCTCCGGTTCAGCCAGGACGTGCCCTTCCTCGACTGCGGCCGGCTGGTCGACAACGCCACCGCCACCGAATTGAGCGAAGCCGCCATCGACGCCTACCGGGCGCCGTTCGGTGACGAACTCCACATGGCCGGCGCCCGCCAGTTCCCGATGCTGGTGCCGGTCAGGCCCGACGACCCGGCCGTGCCCGCCAACCGGGCCGCCTGGAACGTGCTGGAGCAATGGACCAAGCCGGTGCTCACCCTCTGGGCACCCGGCGATCCGGTCTTGGGCGGCCTGCAGCCCTACATGGTTGAGAGGATCCCGGGTGCGGCCGGACAGCCCCATGCCCAGTTCGAGCCGGCCAGCCATTTCATCCAGGAGGACCAAGGCCCGGCCCTGGCCGAGGCCATCAACGCCTGGCTCGCCGACGACTAGCGTTCGGGGCGACGACACCGAGAGCCAGGGAGGGCGACGGTGCCAGCCAGTTTCGCCCACGACCAGAAGATGTCGAAGCGATTCGGCCGCTACTTCAAGCTGTTCATGGTCTTGGACGCCGTGGCCGCAGTGGTGGTGATGTCACTGGTGCTGGCGTGGGAGGACACCCCCTCGGCGTGGTCTTGGGCAGGCTGGGCCGCGTTCGTCGTGCTGATCGGCCTAGCCCTTCCGGTGATGCTGCTGTTGATGCGGGTGCGAATCCACGTCGACGACCGCCTCTACAGCCTCCGCCTGTGGCCGTTCCCGTTCAGATCGAAGGTTCCCAGACGAGCGATCAGAGCCGCCTACACCCGAGAGGTCAGGCCAATGAAGGAGTACGGAGGCTGGGGAGTAAGGACAAGGCGGCGAGACATCCTCTACTCCCTGGGCGGCACAACGGCAGTGACCGTCGAGTTCCGACGCAAGGGCCAGACCCGCAAGCTGACCGTCACCACCGAGCGAGCCGACGAACTCCTGGCCGCCCTGACACCCTGAGCGCGCGCAGATAGGTGAGACCGCCTCGCGGCGCAGCGTGGTATCTCCCGCTCTTGTTCGCTGCGCTCACGGGCCGCTCGGGCCACGGCCTCGCTCACCGCCCCGCTGATGTCGTACGTGAACTGCTGCCTATCCGCTCGGCCTCTAAGCGGTTATCGCGATTGCATGCACTATTCATGCTAAAATCATGCAATGGCGAACCTTCAGGTGAGGAACGTGCCCGACGCGCTCCACGAACGGCTTCGACGGCACGCCCACAAGCGCAACTGCTCGATGAGCACTGCCGTACTCGACGCCATCGAGCGGGAACTGACGCGGTGGGAATGGCGCGAACGCCTGGTCGACCGACCGAAGACCGACCTCGGCACGGATGCGGCCACTCTCCTCGCCGAAATGCGCAGGCTCCGCGACACGGAACTTGAGTGACCCTTTATGTGGTAGACGCCTCGGTGGCGGTCGAGTACCTCCTCCGCACGCCGCTGGGACTGTCGCTCGCGGAGACCCTCGAGGACGCCGGACTCGCAGCCCCCGACCTGATCGACGCCGAAGTCGTGTCGGTGCTGCGCCGAGCCGTCCTCACCCAGCGCCTCGCCGAGGGACGGGCGCTGACGGCCTTGGGGGATCTCGTGCGATGGCCGGTCGAGCGCATCCCGAGCCGGGCGCTGGCCCCCATGACCTGGCAGCACCACCAGAACGTCACTGCCTACGACGCCTTCTACGTCGCGGCGGCGGATGTCCTTGAAGCCCCCCTGCTCACCGCCGACGGTCGCCTGGCGCGAGCCCCAGGACTAGGAATCACCATCCAGCACATTCACCTGGCCTAGGTGGCTGGTGTTAAATGGCAATTTGCCACAATTCGCAAGTCGCTGACCTGGGGTTTTGTGACCGCAAAACCTCCATTTCGGGAGTTTGGCACCAGCCACCTAGGAGACTGCTGAGTGATGCCGATTTCGGCCAACCCACAAGCCTCTGACCTGGGGTTTTGTGATTGAGGATCGCGCGATTCGGGACTTGCTCATCACTCTCCTAGGTGGCTGGTGTTAAATGGCAATTTGCCACAATTCGCAAGTCGCTGACCTGGGGTTTTGTGACCGCAAAACCCCCATTTCGGGAGTTTGGCACCAGCCACCTAGGCAGACGCGCCCAGCCCGCCGACTGATGCACCGGCTATCTGGCACGCACTTGCACGTCCGCACCCGCACCAAGTTGCCCTCCTTCGGGCGGCTCGGGAGCCGCGACCGTCAAATCCGCTTCAGCCATGAGCATTCGGCGGGAGGCTAGCCGTACTCCCCTCAGTGGGCCAGATGTGACAAGAGATGTAAACACGCACGAAGGCAGGTGCCCGATGATGTGGCCGATCCCCGAAACCGCCCAAGCGCCAGAGGCGGTTCCCAGCGACGACGGGTAGAGGTTCCTGGCTGGAACCCTCAAGCAGCCCGAACTTCGCGACCACTGGCTCGTCCACGGGGACAGACTCACTGATGACGGCGTCGTCTCTCAGGGTGATACGTTGCGCCGCAGCACCGGATCTGGCCCCAGGAGGCACCGCGACATGACTGTCCACTACGTCAGCCGTGAGGAGCTCCTGGATCGGGTCGAACAGGACATCTCAAGAGTCGGCATGACCCTTGAAGAGTTCATCGCAGAGGGCGAGGCCGACTCCTTGACCGACGGAAACCTCCGGGATCTCTGGCTGATCTACGGAGACTCGATCGCGGAGGAGTGACAGCGAGGCCCCTCGAGCGTTCGGTCGAGGACTTCATCAGCAGGCTCAACTGCGTCATCGACGCGAGTCGAGAATCGTGTCCAGCACGCCCGCGGTCACCTGGGCTCAACTGCGTCATCGACGCGAGCCTCGACACGGACATCAGGTTCTCTGCGGAGTTCGTCCAGGCGGCGAGCGAGCCATCGTCCAAGCTCCCCATCCTCCCAACCGCCGCTCGCCTGGCTTGCCGCTTGTTCGCCCGAGTGATGACAGCGAGTCGCCAAACCTGTTCCTGCGCGCCCAGTACAGGGTTGAGATGGACGAGACGAACGCCCATCTGCAAGCCATCACCTCGACAGTCGGCCTGTTTGTCGACGTCACCAGCGGCCGAAGGGACCCACGGCCACTTCGGCGAGTCGAGCACGACAGCCGCCGCTCGGCCCCCGGGCGGGCGGCCGCCCACGTTCATCTCCATGCCAACTCCCCTGAGCTGGCTTGGATCTACAGCTCCAGCGGGCAGCCGGCGCCGGATCTCCACGCGCTGCACTTTCCCGTCGGCAGCAAGCGCTGCCGCCCGACGCTGGAGGACTTCCTGCTGTTCCTGGATCGAGAGGGAATCTTTACGAACTGGAAGCCCGGATGGCGGGCCGAGGTCATCGAGTCGCTTACAGAGTGGGGCAGATCGCAGGCGCGAGCGACCGTCCGGCACCACCCCGAGGAAGCCATCGCCCAACTCGAAGATCTTGGCCACGTCGTCACCCCCACCGGAGGTTTTTTGCTTAGAGCGTGCGCGGATTGGTGGTGAGCGCTCGCGGTGATGAGCATTGTTGCCCGCTCTTGTTCGCTGCGCTCACGGGCCGCTCGGGCCACGGCCTCGCTCACCGCCTGCTGATTTCGTACATGAACTGCTGCCTATCCGCTCGGCCTCTTAGCCTGAATCCACCGGCGCGGTGAGGCGGCGGGGGTTGGCGTGTCCACCAGAAAGGCCCCCTGACGTGGGAGAATGTTGTTGAGGTTGTCAGCTGTTCCGGCCATGTGGGGAGGCACTTGCTGTGAAGCAACATTCGGCAGCCCGGTCAAAGGCCCGCATCTCCAGGAACGCACCGAAATCTGTAGAGAAACGCGTCATATACGACAACAACCCGTGCAGATTTCGTGAGAGACGGTGAGTCCATCGGTGGATCCAGGCTTAGAGCGTGCGCGGATTGATGGTGAGCGCTCGCGGTGATGAGCATTGTTGCCCGCTCTTGTTCGCTGCGCTCACGGGCCGCTCGGGCCACGGCCTCGCTCACCGCCTGCTGATTTCGTACATGAACTGCTGCCTATCCGCTCGGCCTCTTAGGCGAGCCACATCTGCCGGAGCGCGTCGGTGCGGGCTAGGCTGCCGCAGCGGTCGGGACGAGGGCTGGCACTGTGCCGGAGATAATCGAGGTGGAGGCCTACCGGAGGGCCATTTCGGCCACAGAGGGGCGCAGGATCGCCACCGTCCACGCACCCGACGAGTGGTTCGCCAAGGGCGGCACCACCACCGACGCGCTGCGCCTGGAGCTGACCGGGGCACGGGTCGACACAGTGCGGCGCATCGGCAAGCTGGTCATCGTCGACACCGACAGCCCGCGGCTCGGTCTGCGGTTCGGCATGACCGGCAAGATCGTCGTTGACGGGGCCATGCCCATCGACCACTTGCTGTACGACAGCCCCCGCCGCGAACCTGCCTGGGACCGGTTCGGACTGCAGTTCGAAGGCGGCGGGGCCATGGTGCTGCGCGATCCCCGGAGACTCGGCGGCGTTCAGCTCGATCCCGATGAGAGCGTGCTGGGACCGGACGCGTTGTCGTTGACCCTGGGGCAACTGCGCAAGGCGCTCGACCGCTCGACGGTGGCGCTGAAGGCCCGGCTGCTGGACCAGCGCCGCCTGGCCGGGCTGGGCAACCTGCTGGCCGACGAGGCGCTGTGGCGGGCCGGACTGGCTCCGGTCCGGGAGGCGGGGTCCCTGGAGGCTCCGGAGACGGCCCGATTGCATCGCAACATCCGCCGCACGCTGAGGGTCCTCGGCCAGCGGGGCGGGTCCCATACCGGCGACCTCCAGCCCGCTCGAGTGCGCGGCGGCTGCTGTCCCCGGGACGGGGCGGCGCTGCGACGCGACCAGGTGGGCGGCCGCACCACCTACTGGTGTCCCGAGCACCAGATGTGACCTAAGAACGTGCGCGGGTAGGTGCCATGAGACTCGTCGAATCGCTGCAAGGCCAAGGACACCGGTGGCGCGTCCCCGCCTACTCGCGCTGCCTCTAATCCGACAGGGGGCTCCAGCCTCCGTCGTAGCCTGATCCGATGGCCGTTTCTCGGCAAGTTCCGGGAGGCTTGTCGGCTCAGAGGCTCCAGCCTCCGTCGTAGCCTGATCCGATGGCCGGGCCTCTGGCGTTGCGCTTCGTGTCGTCGTATCCTCGCGCCCGGGACATGCCCGCCACGGTGGCCGAGATCGCTCTGGTGGGACGGTCCAATGTGGGCAAGTCGTCGCTGCTGAACGCGCTGGCCCAGCGAAAGCAGCTGGCCCGCACCTCCAAGACACCCGGCGCCACCCGGCTGATCAACGCGTTCGAGCTGGCCGCGGAGGGCTCGGGACTCTGGCTGGTGGACTTGCCCGGATACGGCTACGCCAAGGCGTCCAAGGCCGAGCAGGGCCGTTGGAGTTCCATGGCCGAGGGCTACCTCGCTCACCGGAAGCCGTTGCGGGGCGTGCTGCACCTCATCGACAGCGAGATCGGACCCACCCGTCTCGACCTTCAGACCGTCGGTTGGCTCGACGGCTTGGGCCTCCCAGTGACCTACGTGGCCACCAAGGTCGACAAGGTGCGCCCCTCCCGTCGCGGTGCCCGCCGGGCCGAGGTCGCGGCCAAGCTCGGCACCGACCGGGGCACCGTCCATTGGACCAGCGCCACCAAGGGCAGCGGCATCGGTGAACTGCGGGCCCTCGTTACTGCCCTGCTCAAGTCCTAGAGCAGCGGCTAGGCCGAGGCTGCTACCGGTTTCTTGGTGCGAGTATTGTGCCTGTAGCGCACAATACTCACCCGAGAATCCCTGAAGGCCCGAACTGCAGGTCGGAGGTTGCCGCCAGGGAGGCGACCGCGGCGGGCAGGCCGTGGCCGTGGGGCAGTCCCAGCACCGTCATCGCCGTCTCCAGGCCGCCCAGAGCGCCGAGCAGCATCGGCTCGTTCAAGTCGCCCAGGTGGCCGATACGGAAGGCCCGGCCCTCCATCTCTGTCATCATCCCCGATCCGACGCTGACACTGAAACGGTCCCGGGCCATAGCGATCAGAGGATCGGCCCCGATTCCGCCGGTGCGCACGCACGTGATGGCAGCGGTGCGGTGTTTGGGCTCGGCGATGTTGATCTCCCACGGCCCTCCCGACGCCCAGCCGTCCACTGCGGCATGCACCGCGGCGGCCCAGCGGCGGTGGCGAGCCACCGAGGCGTCTATCCCGCCGGTCTCGGCGATCATGTCGAGCGCGGTCCTCAGGGCGAACATGTGCTGGATGGGCGGGGTACCGCCGAAGCGTTTGTAGATGTGACCCTCCTCGAAACGCGGCGCCCACGCCAGATGGAAGCGGGGCGTGGCCGCTGAACGGTTGCGCTCCAGCGCCTTCTCGCTCAGCCCGCAGAACGACAGACCCGGCGGCATCATCAGCCCCTTCTGGGAGGCCGCCACCACCACGTCGATCCCCCAGTCGCGCATTCGCAGCGGCTCGATGCCCACCGAGCACACGCCGTCCACGACATACAGCGCCGGATGGCCTGCAGCGTCTATGGCAGCCCGCATCGCGGCCAGGTCGGTGACCCCGCCGGTGGAGGTCTCGGTGTGGACAATGCAAACGCTGCGGATCCGATGGGCGGTGTCAGCCGCCAGGATGTCGGCGATCTCGGCCGGGTCGGTCGGATGCCGAAGATGCTGCGCCGTCGACACCACCTCGTAGCCGAGGTCGCGGGCCATCATCGCCCAGCGCCGACCGAAGAGTCCGCAGTCGGGGATCAGAATCGTGTCGCCAGGGTCGAGCGTGTTGGTCAACGCCGACTCCCAGGCACCATGCCCCACCGTGGTCAGCACCACGACCTCGTCGGCTCCGCCGAAGACCTCGGGCAGTTCCTCCCAGATGCTGTCGGCCAGCGCGATGAACTCGGGATCGGCGAAGTCGATCGCAGGGCGGCGGAAGGCCTCCAGCACCCGGTCGGGGATGTTCGTGGGCCCGGGATTCTGAACGAAGTACCGGCCTAGCACGCTGCGCGGCCCCCCAGTCACAATCTCACCTCGAGCGTCGAGCGAGCGGCCGCGCTCACGTCTCGAGCCGGGCGGCGAGGGACTCCACCGAGTCGATGAACTCCTCGATCATCTCGTACACCACCTGCGCGCTGGACTTGGTCTGGTTCATCGTGCCGACGATCTGGCCGACGAAATAGCTGGCGAGTTTCTCGGCCCCCGATCCCGCGGTGTGCGCGGCCCGCTCGATGCGGCGTTGCGCGGTGCGAGTCAGCACGGGCTGCAGCGGCATGCTCAGGGGGTCCGGCGTGTCGTGGCGGTGCCATTCCTCGGTCCACGCCGACTTGAGCATCCGGGCCGGCTTGCCGGTCAGGGAGCGCGAGCGCATCGTGTCGGACGATGCCGCGGCCAGCATCTTGTCCTTCACAACCGGATGGGTCTCAGCCTCGACGGTGGTCAGCCACACCGACCCGCACCACACGCCCTCGGCACCGAGCGCCATCGCCGCGGCCATCTGCCGGCCCCGGCCGATGCCGCCCGCGCCGAGCACGGGCAGGTCCACGGCGTCGACGATCTCCGGGATCAGCACCATCGAGCCGATCTCACCGGTGTGGCCGCCGGCCTCGTATCCCTGGGCGATGATGATGTCCACTCCAGCACCCTGGTGACGCTCCGCGTGAACGGCCCGGCCCGCCAGCGCGCCCACCAGCTTGCCGGCATCCTTGGCTGCGTCGATCATGTACTGCGGCGGCGGGCCCAGCGCATTGGCCACGAAGGCGCTGCGGTGGGCCAGCGCGATCTCCAACTGAGCGCCGGCGGCGTCGGCCGAGAACGGCGTCGCGTCGCCCAGGCTGCCGAAGGCGGTGAGCGAGTCCGAGCCGCCGTCGTCGGGCAGCGTCGGCACGTCGTAGCGGGCCAGGATGTCGTCAACGAAGTCGACATGAGTGGCGGGGATGAGCTGGCGGACGTCGTCGAGGGTGTATCCGCCGTCGGGACCGCCGGTCAGGCTGGCCGGGATGATCACGTCCACGCCGTAGGGCTTGTCGCCGACCTCGGCCTCTATCCAGTCCAGGTCGATCTCGAGGGTCTCCGGTGAGTGGGCCACCGCGCCGAGCACCCCCATTCCTCCTGCCTTGGACACCGCGGCCACGACGTCTCGACAGTGGCTGAAGGCGACGATCGGGAACTCGATTCCCAGCATGTCGGTGATGCCCGTCTTCATGTGCGCCTCCTCTGCGTTTCGCTCCAGGTGAGGCCAGCCTCCACGTTGGGCTCGCGGGGAAGGCCGAGAACGTGCTCGGCCACGATATTGCGTTGCACGGCGAACGTGCCGCCCCCCAGCGTCAGTGCCGGCGAGAACAGCAGGCCGTAGTGCCAGATGGGGTCGACTTCGGGGAACTGGCCCCCGCCGCGGGGGAACTTGACCTCGGTGGCGCCGGTCTGCATGGACTTGGGGATCTTGCCGGCCGGCCCCGACCCGGTGAGCATCCCGGCCGCGCCCACCGTCGCCGCGCCCAGCTCCAGCACCCTCTGGCCGTGGTCGTCGGACATGATCTTCTGGATCGACGCCTCCGGCCCGGGGGTGCGCCCCGCGAGGCGCGCGCTGAGCGTGCGAAGCTGATTGAGCCGCAGCACCTCGGCCTCGCAGTACGCCGAGGCCAGCTGATGGCGCAGCACCGGGTCGGACACTCCGCCGTTGCCCTTGACGAGCTCGATCAGCTTCTGCGCGGTCGGGCCGAGGCTCCACAGCACCCCGCCCGAGGACAGTCCGATCCGCTCGTTGGCCAGCGTCACCTTGGCCAGGCGCCAGCCGTCGCCCTCCGCGCCCACCCGCAGACTGGCCGGCAACCGGACATCGTCGAAGAACACCTGGTTGAACGAGTGGGCGGTGGTCATGTCCTCGATGGGCTGCATCGACACGCCGGGGGCGTCCATGGGGCAGATGAAGTAGGAGATGCCCTTGTGCTTGGGCACGTCGGGGTCGGTGCGGGCGATGAGGATCCCGAACTTGCTGTGATGGGCGCCGCTCGACCAGATCTTGGAGCCGTTGACCACGTAGGTGTCGCCGTCACGCATGGCCCGAGTGGACAGAGAGGCCAGGTCCGACCCGGAGTCGGGCTCGCTGAAGAGCTGGCACCAGTACTCCTCGCCGCTGAAGATCGGCCACAGGTAGCGGTCCTTCTGCTCACCGGTACCGGCGACGAGGATGGTCGGCGCGGCCCAGCCGATGCCGATCAGGTTGTCGGGCCGCTTGACCCCCGCCGCGGCCAGCTCCTCGTCGATGACGATCTGATGCAGCCCGTCAGCCTCCAGCCCCCACGGCCGGGGCCAGTGGGGAACCACATAGCCGGCCTCGGCCAGCTGGCGGCCGGTGGGTTCTGGATGATCGGCAAGCCACCGCCGCACCGCGACCCGGCGGGAGTCATCGTCGGCGGGAAGATCGAAGTCCATCGAGACCCCCACTCTCGCCGCAAGCGACCCAGCTCGCAACCGCTGCTGGCCCGCGATCCACCACGTACCGATGATCACCGTGACATACTCGACTCATGGTTCCTGATCCGGTGATGGACCGACTGGAGACCTCGTTCGCGCGTCGACGCTCCAAGATGCTGCGGAACCACGAAGGCAAGTGGGCGCTGATGATTTACCGCCGCGTCAGCGAGCCGACCCAGTTCTTCGACACTGCTCACGACGCGGTGAGTGCCGGCTATCGAAAGGCGGCGGGCCAACGGTTCCTTGTCAAGCAAGTACTCAAGGAAGAACGGGTCATTCATATGCCCTACAGGGTCGTGGTGGCCGACCATCGCTGACCGATCCGGCTACGCCCGAATCGACGGCCGAATCGGTTCCCAATCCGGAGGACTGGTCGAAGTCAAGCTTGAGATGCGCTTGGACGAACTTGAGCGGCGTCGTCTTGAGACCATCGCAGTCCCGCTGCCGCAGTACGGGTGGGGCGTGATCGACACCGCCGCGGAGAAGTCCGGGGTGGGCGTGGCAACAGCGCAGGCACTGCTCGTAGATCCGATTGGAATGAACCGAGTAAGCACGCCCGGCGGTCCCATGCTCCGGCCCGTCTACGCGATCACCCTTACGGTCGGCCCCAACCTGGATCGTCCTCCGGATCCGATGGACCTGGACGTCATCGAGGTCGACATCGAAGGCGCGGCGACGCTGATCGGACGCGACGTGCTGGGGCTGGGAGAACTGGCGTGGCATGGAACGAGCCGCGAGTTTGAGCTTCGCCTTCCAAGGAATAGCCATTTGAACGGCTGAGGTCGAGCAGCAGATGTGCGGCCAACTAAGGGGCCACGCGGATAGGCGGCCGCGAAGGAACGAGGCACCTGCAATCCGACGGCATCGTGGTGCCGAACCTCACCTATCCGCGCACGTCCTAAGCCTGAATCCACCGGCGCGGTGAGGCGGCGGGGGTTGGCGTGTCTACCAGAAAGGCCTCCTGACGTGGGAGAATGTTGTTGAGGTTGTCAGCTGTTCGGGCCATGTGGGGAGGCACTTGCTGTGAAGCAACATTCGGCAGCCCGGTCAAAGGCCCCATCTCCAGGAACGCACCGAAATCTGTAGAGAAACGCGTCACATACGACAACAACCCGTGCAGATTTCGTGAGAGACGGTGAGTCCATCGGTGGATTCAGGCTAAGAATGTGCGCGGATAGCCCCCTACAGCATCACAGGATTGCAGCAACCGCAAGGCAGGCCTGACCGAAATCCGAGCAATTCGCGCCGCCTCTAAGCGATACCGTGCCACAGGGGCTACAGCCACCAGCGATCTGCCAATCCCGCACCGCCGAAGGAGATCCGCCATGAAGCTCGGACTCAACACCGGATACTGGTCTGCGGGGCCTCCGTCGGGGGTTGTCGAGCAGATCGCGGCAGCTGACCGCTTGGGGTTCGACTCGGTCTGGACGGCGGAGGCGTACGGGTCGGACTGCTTCACCCCGCTCGCCTGGTGGGGAGCAGCTACCGAGCAGGTGCGTCTGGGCACGTCCATCACCCAGATGTCGGCCCGCACCCCGGCCGCCACAGCTATGGCGGCAATGAGCCTCGACCACCTGTCGGGCGGCCGCTTCGTGCTGGGCGTGGGCGCGTCCGGTCCGCAGGTGGTGGAGGGCTGGTACGGGCGGCCCTACTCCCGGCCGCTGGCCCGGACCCGCGAGTACGTCGACATCGTGCGGCAGGTGGTGGCCCGGGCCGGGCCCGTCTCGTACGACGGGGAGTTCTACCAGCTCCCCTACACCGGGGAGGGCAGCACCGGGCTGGGCAAGCCCCTCAAGAGCACCGTGCACCCGCTGCGGCGGGACATCCCCATCTTCCTGGGAGCCGAGGGACCGAAGAACGTGGCCCTCGCAGCCGAGATCTGCGACGGGTGGCTGGCCTGGCTGTTCTCGCCCCGCCACGACCCCATGTACCGCGGGTTCCTGGCCGAAGGCTTCGGCCGTCCCGGCGCCCGGCGAGGCCCCGACGACTTCGAGGTGGTGGCGTCCACGGTCCTGGTCCCCGGCGACGACGTCGACGCATGCGCCGACTTCGTGCGGCCGGTGATCTCGCTGTACGTGGGGGGCATGGGCGCCAAGGGGGCCAACTTCCACCGGGCCGTGTTCGACCGCATGGGCTACGAGGCCCAGTGCGACACCATCCAGGACCTGTACCTGGCCGGCGACAGAGCCGCGGCGACCGCGGCGGTGACGACACAGATGTGCGAGGAGATCGCGCTGATCGGCCCATGGTCCAAGATCGCGGAGGATCTGGAGGCGTGGCGGTCGTCGGTTGTGACCACACTGCTGATCAGCGGCGACCCCGCCACCCTGGAGCGCTTCGCCGAGGTGGCCGGCTGAGCCCGAGCCTCCCCCACGGTCGGGGCGGACTCCGGAAAGGACACTGGCCGAGTACCGAACAGCCGAGCCTCCCCCACGGTCGGGGCGGACTCCGGAAATGACACTGGCCGAGTACCGAACAGCCGAGCCGCCCCCACGGTCGGGGCGGACCCCGGCGCCGGGTCCGGCGGCTGCCGTGTAGCTCCGAGCCTCCCCCACGGTCGGGGCGGACCCTCGGCCAACACCCTGGAGCGCTTCGCCGAGGTGGTCGGCTGAGCCCGAGCCGCCCCCACGGTCGGCGCGGACCTGACCGTCGTGGTCGCGGTGACCCCGCTCACGCCGAGCCTCCCCCACGGTCGGGGCGGACCCTCGGCCAACACCCTGGAGCGCTTCGCCGAGGTGGTCGGCTGAGCCCGAGCCTCCCCGGCTCGGCGCGCCGCTCCGGGCGTAGCGGGCTGCGGTTCTAGCGGGAGCCCAGCGTGGCGTGGGGAAGGTTCTCGATCAGGCCCTGCGGGGTGACCGCCACGAACTCGGCCAGCTCGCAGAACTCTTCGAGAGTGCGGGCGTTGGTGTAGCTCATGGCGCTACGCAAGCCCGCCATCAGGTTCAGCACCAGCTTGGAGACCTCGCCCTTGTATCCGACGGTGCCCTCAACACCCTCGGGGGCTCGATACGACAGGTACTCCTCGTCGAGGTCCTCGCCGGAGCGGTCGGCCCGAGCCATGACCGCCTCGAAGCTGGCCATGCCTCGGATGCGCTTCTGCAGGCCCTTCGCGCCCTGCTCCACCTCGCCGGGGCTCTCCTTGGTGCCGGCCAGCATGCTTCCCACCATCACCGTGGAAGCCCCCGCGGCCAGGGCCTTGGCGATGTCGCCGGAACTGCGGATGCCTCCGTCGGCTATGACCGGCACGTCGACAGGGGCCACGTCGGCTATGGCTGTCAGCTGCGGCACGCCGACACCGGCCACGGTACGGGTTGTGCACACGCCGCCCGGCCCGACACCCACCTTCACGGCATCAGCGCCCGCGTCCACCAAGTCGGCGGCACCGTCGATCGTGGCCACGTTGCCCGCCACCACGTCGGTGTCGGCGAAATGGTCCTTGAGGATGCGCACACCGTCGATGGCGTGGTCGGAGTGGCCGTGGGCGATGTCCAGCACCAGCACATCGGCGCCGGCCGCGACCAGCGCCTTGGCCCGGTCGACCATGTCGCGGTCCGTACCCACCGCCGCGCCCACGACGAGGGCGGCACCCGCCTCCTTCACCCGGTCGATCTGCTCAGCCTGGGCCTCGATCGGCATGAAGCGGTGCACGATGCCGATGCCGCCGAGCCGGGCCATGGCCACGGCCATCTCGTGCTCGCAGACCATGTCCATGTTGGCGGCCACGACCGGCAGGTCCAACTCGATGCGGCGCGACAGCCGTGTCCGCACCGACACGTCCTGGCGGGATCTGATCGACGACCGGCGGGGGACGATCAGAACGTCGTCGAAGGTGAGTCCGGTGCGCAGCTGTCCGATTCCCATAGACGCCGCCAAGCTACAAGACGCGTCACTGCCGGGCTGTGCATCCGCGGCGATGGTTGCGGTGCAGGCGGCTCAGTCGACGGATATCTGGGCCATCAGGGTGGCCCGCTGCTCGTCGAAGGCCTCGAGGTCCAGCTGTCCGTCGTCGTAACGGCGGTGCAGATCCTCCACCTTGGCCATGATCTCGTCATTGCTCAGGGAGGGACCGCGAGGCGGCGTCTCGGCTAGGTCGTCGTCGCGATGGGCGTGCTCCAGCTCATAGAGCTCGCCCCGGCCCAGACGCTTCTGGCGCTTGGCCTCAGCGCGGGCTTTCTTGGCCATGTCCCGCTGACGCTTCGCGAAGCTGGATCGTCCGGTTGCCACTGGGATCAGCCTCCGTAGCTTCTTGTTGGCTCCTGGCTCTACTAGGGGCCGACATACGAGGCTAGAGGACTCGGCCGCCATTTCCATCCCGGGCTCCACTCCGGCCAGGCCGTTACCATGCCGACGACGACCCAGAGCAGCGGATTTCGCACCGCCAGCGGCAGGAGGCCGCCCATGCCCGACACCGCCGCCGCCGACATCTACTCGCCGGACGTCTATGTGGACGGCCCGCCGCACGAGCTCTTCGCCCGGCTGCGCCGCGAGCGACCCGTGTGCTGGCAGGAGGTGCCGCAACAGGGTGGCTACTGGGCGGTGCTGCGCCACGCCGACGTCGTGCATGTGGCCCGCCATCCCGAGGTGTTCTCAGCCTCGGAGGGAGGCGTGGTCATCGAGGATCTCGACCCGGTCAGCCTCGAAGCCATGCGCGACATGCTCCTGGCCATGGACCCGCCCCGACACACCGCCTACCGCAAACCGGTGTCGCCGGAGTTCAAGGCGCGGGTGATCGGGCGGATGGAGGAGCAGGTCCGGGCCATCACGGTCGGGATACTCGACCGCACCGACACGGGCCGCGAGGTGGAGCTCGTCCACGACGTATGCGCTCATCTGCCCAGCGCGGTGGTCGGCCAGTTGCTGGGGCTGCCCTTAGAGGACTGGGCCACGATCCATGCCTTGGCCGAGCGCAACTCCGGAGGCCAGGATCCCGACATCACCGACTCGTCGGAGCGGGGCTCGTCCAGCGTGGAGATGGCCATCTACGCAATGGGGTTCGCGGCCCGGCGGCGCACCATGGAGCCCCAGGGGGACTTGACCGACGTCTTGCTCGGCAGCCTCTTCGACGGACGCCTGATGACCGACGTGGACTTCGGCCGCTTCTTCGTGCAGCTGGTCACGGCCGGCAACGACACCACCCGCACCCTGCTGTCGAGCGGGCTGCTAGCCCTGCTGCAGCATCCCGACCAGATGAAGGCGGTACGCCGGCGCCCGAATGCAATACCGGCGACGGTGGAGGAGGTGCTGCGCTGGTCCAACCCGCTGCATTATTTCCGTCGCACCGCGATGGCAGACACCGAGATCGCGGGCCAGCCCATTGCAGTGGGCGACAAGGTGGCCATGATCTACACGTCAGCCAACCGCGACGAGGCCGTCTTCGACGATCCGCAGTCTTTCGACATCACCAGGAACCCCAATCCGCACCTGTCGTTCGGCATCGGCACCCACTTCTGCCTGGGAGTGCATCTCGCCCGGCTCGAGGGCCGGGTGTTCTTCGAGGAGCTGCTGGCCCGCTTCGAGCGCATCGAGATGGCGGGCGAGCCGCGGCGACAGCGCTCGAACCTCAACAACGCGTTCAAGTCGCTTCCCGTCCGCCTCGCCTGAGGCCGACCGGCGGCCTGTCACTCGGCGCAGGCGAGGCCGCCGCCCACGGGCACGGTGGACCTGTAGCTCAGTCGGCGCAGGCGAGGCCGCCGCCGACGGACACGGTGGACCTGTAGCTCACTCGGCGCAGGCGAGGCCGCCGCCGACAGCCTGTCACTCGGCGCAGGCGAGGCCGCCGCCGACGGGCACGGTGGCACCGGTCAGGTACGACCCGGCCCGCGACGCCAGGTACACCGCCGCTCCGGCGAGGTCGTCGGGCTCGCCGATGCGGCCCAGCGGCACCTGGGCCGCCAGCGCGGCTCGGGCCTGGGGGTCGTCGAGGATGAACGCCATCATCTTGGAGTCGAACGGGCCGGGCGCGATGGCGTTGACCGTGATGTGCTCGGGTGCCAGCCGCTTGGCGAGATGGCGGGTGAGATGCATGACTCCCGCCTTGGACGCCGAGTACGAATAGGTCTCCAGGTCCGGCACCTTCAACCCGTCCACGGACGCCACGTTGATCACCCGGGCCGGGTCGTTCGGGCGAGCCGCGGCCCGCAGCAGTCCCAGCAGGTTCTGGGTGAGGAAGAACGGGCCGCCCAGGTTGGTGTCGATGACCTTGTTCCATCCATGCACTGGGAACTCGTCGAGCTCCGCTCCCCAACTGGCTCCCGCGTTGTTGACGAGTATGTCGAGCGACTCCCATCGCTCGGCCACCGCCCCGGCCAATGCTTCGCAGCCCTCCGGGGTGGACAGGTCGGCCGGTATCGCCTCACATGGGCCGCGGGCTGCGAGCTGGCCGGCCGCGGCCGCTACCTGCTCCACCTTGCGGGCCGAGATGATGACCCGGCAGCCCGCGTCGAGCAGCCCCCCGGCGATCATGTAGCCGAGGCCGCGACTGCCGCCGGTGACCACGGCCGTCTTGCCGTCGAGCCCGAACAGTTCGGTCACGCGGTCGGTGTTCATCGCCATGGGTCGGAGTCCCCCGGACATCGTTGACAGCACTCTGCGATCCGCAATCCTAGAGGCCGAGCGGGCCGTGAGCGCAGCGAACAAGAGCAGGAGACACGACGCTGAATCGCGAGCCAGCGGCACCTACCGGCGCTGTCGCTAAGCCTGGATCCACCGGCGTAGTCACGCCGCAGGTGTGCCAGCATCCGCCGAGCGGGCCTCCTGAAGTCGGAGAATGTCGCCAACAAGCGGCCATGTGCCCGCCACATGGGCAGGCACCCGCTGTGAAACGGCCCCGTTGCCGGAATTGCAGCGCTGAGCGCCTTATTGGCCTTCTCTGCTGCTAATTCGCGGGCAGATGGTGCCGCACCACAAGCCCCAGCACGCCCCCCATCACCGAACCACCGGTGGATTCAGGCTAAGAACGTGCGCGGATGGGCGCTCCACAGCGTTCGAATCGCTGGTAACACAGGCATCGCTGCTGCTGCTTCTCACCTACCGGCGCTGTCGCTAAAGCAGACACCAATCTGCGTGCCTACCCAGAATTGCACGCTGGGCTAGGGTCCACACTGATGCGAGTGCTCCAGGGTGGAAGGCGTCACGACCAGGGACTGAGGGCACCGCGGCGGCCTCTGCTTGGCGTTTTGATGGCCGCAGCAGGGCTTGTCATGGCGGGCTGCGGCGGCTCGGGCGGCGACGCAGAGCCACGCCAGGACGCTGCCGTTCCAACCTCGAGCGCCAGCGCTCCGGCACCGACTGTGACGGGTGCCACGACTTCGACGACCACGTCGACCACCTCCACAACCTCGACGACGACATCAACCCCCTCGACGACGACAACCGTCCCCACGACAACCATCCCCCCGACCACGACCACCACCATGGTGGGCCCGCAGCCGGAGGCCTCAACGGTCGATGAGTTGATCGCGCTCGACCGGCCGCTGGTGATCGCCCATGCGGGCGGCGACCAGGACTATCCCCACTCCACGGTCTACGCGTACGCCCAGTCGGCGGCCGCCGGCGCCGACATCCTCGAACTGGATGTGCAACTCACCGCCGATGGCGCCCTGATCGTCCAGCACGACGACACGGTCGATCGTACGACAGAGGCGACCGGCCCGGTGTCCGAGCTGACGCTGGCCGAGATCCAAGCTCTCGACAACGCCCACTGGTTCGCGACGGGCTTCTGGGGCGACCAGACCCGGCCCACAGAGGAGTACGTGTTCCGGGGTGTGCGCACCGGCGCGGTTGAGCCCCCCGAGGGTTTCGGGCCCGACGACTTCAGGGTGCCGACATTCCGGGAGGTGGCCGAGCGCTTCCCTCACCATGTCCTCGACGTGGAGATCAAGCTCCAGCGGGGCCCCGACGGAGAGGAGGACCCCGCAACCGGCATTGCCGCGGCAGAGGTGCTCGCGGCCGAGATCGCGGAACTCGGCCGGGAGGACTCGGTGATCGTGGCCTGCTTCAACGATGAGGTGCTGGAGGCCTTCAGCCGCCTGACCCCCTCGGTGGCGACCACCCCCGGAGAGGCTGCCCTGCTGAGCTGGTTCGCGGCCGGCGAGGCCGTGGATCCGCGCCACGCCCTGTTGCAGGTGCCTTTCACCTACGCGGGAATCGAGGTGGTGACGCCGGACACGGTGGCCCGGGTACACGACGAGGGACTGGAAGTGTGGGTGTGGCTGAGCGGGACCGATGTGGTGGAGACCCGCGAGTTCTACGCCAATCTGCTCGCGCTGGGCGTGGACGGCGTGATCGCCGGTCGCCCGGCCGAAGCAGCGACAGCGCTGGCCGATTTCAGGGGCTGACGCTCCAGATCGAATTTCCGGGAGTTGTGGTCACATATCGCCCAGAACCACCGGAATTTCGCCAAAGAGCCAGCAAGTGCGGCCTAGCGGCGGCGGGCGATCTCGAAGCAGGCCACCGCGGCAGCCGCCGCGACGTTGAGAGAGCCCAGCACGCCGCGCAGCGGGATCGACGCGAGCACGTCGCAGCGCTGCGCTACCAGTTTGGACAGGCCCCTACCCTCGGAACCGAGCACCAGCGCCACCGCCTCGCCGGATAGCTCGAGCTCATGCAAGGGTCGGGGCCCGGCCGCGTCTAGCCCGACCGTCCACACGTCATGGCGGCTCAGTGTGCGCAGCGCGGACGGCATGCCGGGCACGACCGCGAACCTAAGATGCTCCACCGCGCCCGCCGCCGCCTTCACCACCGTTGGCGTAACGCGGGCAGAACGGTGTCGGGGAAGCACGACCCCGGTGACGCCGGCGCACTCGGCGGTGCGCAGCACGGCCCCGAAGTTGCCCGGATCGGTGATGCCGTCCAGTGCGAGCAGGAAAGGCACGCCGGCAGGGCGGCCGTCGCGACCGATGGCCCCGGCGGGCGGCGACTCGACCAGTTCGGCCAGGTCAACCTCGGGCAGCGGGTCGGCCAGGGCGACCACGCCCTGGGGCGACTCGGTGCGGGCGGTGGCGTCGAGCTCGGAGCGGCTCACCTCGCGTATCGCCGCCCGCTGCTCCCGAGCCAGTTCCACGATGTGCTCGATGATCGGGGCCGGATCCAGGCCCCGGGCCAGCATCACCGTGCGGGTTCGGCGCCGGCCCGCCAGCAGCAGTTCCCGCACCGCCTGGCGACCCTCCACTTGCTCGCCACCAAGGCCCCCACGGTCCCGCGCTGGCGACCTCGCGGCACGCGACCGGCTGCCCGACTCACGAGGACCCGGCTTCGGCCCAGAGCGCGGCCGACGCGACCGGCTCGGACGGCTCACCGCCACCAGCCCGATCCACTACAACCACTCCGGCTCATCGAGGCCCCACCGGGACCGGCAAGACGCGGCTCACCGCCACCAGCCCGATCCACTACAACCACTCCGGCTCATCGAGGCCCCACCGGGACCGGCAAGACGCGGCTCACCGCCACCAGCCCGATCCACTACAACCACTCCGGCTCATCGAGGCCCCACCGGGACCGGCAAGACGCGGCTCACCGCCACCAGCCCGATCCACTACAACCACTCCGGCTCATCGAGGCCCCACCGGGACCGGCAAGACGCGGCTCACCGCCACCAGCCCGATCCACTACAACCACTCCGGCTCATCGAGGCCCCACCGGGACCGGCAAGACGCGGCTCACCGCCACCAGCCCGATCCACTACAACCACTCCGGCTCATCGAGGCCCCACCGGGACCGGCAAGACGCGGCTCACCGCCACCAGTCCAAGCCACTACGACCACTCACCGGCACCAGCACCACCCGTTACGACTGCTCGCCGGCACCGGCCCGATCCAGATCGCCGGACCGCCGGGCCACTAGAGCCACTGCCCAGGCGGCCACCCCCTCGCCGCGGCCGAGCGCCCCCACGCCCTCGCTGCGGCGGCCGGTGACGGTCACAGGTGCGCCTGCCGCAGCACCGAGTCGCTCCTGCATCACTGGTCGGTGAGGCGCCAGCTTGGGCGAGTCGAGCACCGCGCTGCACGACAGGTTCACGGGATCCCATCCCGTGTCGCGCACCGCCTCCGCGGCGCGGCGCAGCAGGTCGAGGCTGTCGGCTCCGGCCCAGGCCGGATCGGTGTCGCTGAACATCTGGCCGATGTCTGGAAGGCCCGCCGCGGCCAGCAACGCCTCGATGCAGGCGTGGGCGATGACGTCGGCGTCGGAGTGTCCGTGCAGGCCTCGCTCCTCCTCGAAGCGCACCCCGCCCAGCACCAGGGTCCGTTCGGGATCGTCGCTGTATCGGTGCACGTCGAAGCCCTGCCCGACCCGCATCCCAACCTCAGCCATGGTCGGCACCTCCGTTGCCCGATTGTGAGCGAGCCGCCAGCAAGGCCTCGGCCACCAACAGGTCATGGGGCGCGGTGATCTTGAGGTTGCGGCTGTCGCCGTCCACCGTCACCACTGTCGCACCGGCCGCTTCCACCAGCGTGGCGTCGTCGGTCGCGTCCGCGCCGTCGGCGTGGGCGGCTCGCAGCGTGTCAGCCCGGAAGGCCTGGGGGGTCTGCACCGCCACCAGTTCGTGACGATCGGCGGTGCCGCCGCCGCGCCAGCGGATTGTGTCGGTCACCTCGACTACCGGGACGGCTGCGTCGGCACCGTCCCGCACCGCCTGAATCACCCGCTCGAACACGCCGTCGTCGGCCAGCGGCCGGGCGCCGTCGTGGACCAGCACGATCTCAGCATCGTCGGGCACCCGTCTGAGCCCGCAGCGGACCGAGTCGGAGCGCAGCACCCCGCCCGGTACCACCACTACCCGTGCCGCGCACTGGCCGTCAGGGTCCGACGGCCTCCAGGCTTGCTCGCCGACGGCGCGTGCCTCGGGCAGCACCACTACCACTCCCTCACACCAGCGGGCCGCGCCGTGCACGGCCCAGTCGATCACGCATCGGTCCCCCAAGCGACGGAACTGCTTGGAGCCGCCGAAGCGGTGCGCCTCCCCGGCGGCCACCACGATGGCCCACACGCCCGAAATGCAGTCGCCGCGTCGCTCACTATCACTCTTACCCACCGCCACTAGTGTGGGCCGCTGTTATGCCCGACACCACCTCTCCTCCCGACACCGCCCCCGCGGCTGCCGGATCCGCCATCGGGACAACGCCGGAGGCGCTGCGGGAGGCACTGCGCGAAACGATCCTCTTCGCCGAGCTCGACAACGAGCAGCTCGACCACATCGCGGCCGCCGGGTCGGTGCGTTCGCTGCAGCGCAACGTCGTTCTGTTCGAGGAGGGCGCCGAGCCGCATGAGTTCTACCTGGTGATGGCGGGACGGATCGCGATAGCCCAGGAATCGGAGGACGGGCGGGAGTCGCTGCTGGCCCTGATGGGTCCCGGCGAGCTGTTCGGCGAGCTGGGGTTCCTCGACGGCCACAACCGTTCGGCGCAAGCCCGAGCCTTGGAGGAGTCCAAGGTGCTGGTAGTGCCCTATGCCGAGCTGCGCCTGCTCTACGAGAACCATCCGGCCGCGCTGTGGAGCGCGGTGCAGCTCCTGGCCCGGCGGCTGAGGGCAACGGACCGAGCCCTGTCCGACACGGTGTTCCTGGACGTGATGGGCCGCACCGCCAAGCGGTTGCTGGAAATGGCGGGCGACAACGACGAGTTCGAGATGCCCCTCACCCAGGAGGAGCTCGCCTCCATGGTCGGCGCCAGCCGCGAGCGGGTCAACAAGGCGATCCATGCCTTCGTCAGGCTGGGCTGGATCACCCACAACCACCGCCACTACAAGATCACCAACCGCAAGAACTTAACCCTCCGCGCCCGCTAGCACCTTCCGAGCGGAGCAGTCCGCGCATGACACGGCAGAAGTCGCTACGGTGATTCCTACGTGGTCCCAGGCAGTGGGGCCGACAACCCGAAAGACGTTGCGCCGCCGCGGGATCCCGTACTGCGAACTAACCCGCGAGAACGAATGGCCAACCGGCCCGGAGCAGATCGCTCTCTGTACCATCCACTCGGCGAAGGGCCTGGAGTTCGACCATGTCCTGTTGCCGGGACTCAGCCAACAGGTGACACCGCACGGTCCTGAGGCGGGTGACGCCGACCTCGAACGACTCCGCCGCATGCTGGCGATGGCCATTGGACGGGCCCGCAAGTCAGTGATGGTCGGCTACAAGCCGGGCGAAGAGTCGTCCCTGATCGGGCTCCTCGACCCCGCCACCTTCAAGCTGATCAAGGCATGAGCACGGTGGACTGGGCTCCCGAAGCTGAGCCGCAGTCTCATGACGAGGTCAGTCGCGCACCTCAATTCCCGGAGGTCGTGACGGCTGCGAAGGAGCGCGGCATCACAAGCATCGTGCACTTCACGACCGTCAGATGCCTGATAGGTATCTTGGCGAGCGGCGCCGTGAAGGCCCGCAAAGACCTCCCAGACGACGAGGCAATCAAGTACGTCTACGAGCCTAATGCCGTAGACAGGCACCTCGATCAACTGTGGCACCACTACGTCAACTTGTCGGTGACCGATATCAATCTGCGGATGTTTAGCTTCTCCTCCCGGGAGCATCCCGATGCCGAGTGGGTGATCTTGGAGTTCGGCCCTGAGATCCTCGGTGACCGAGGCGTGGTGTTCTGCACCACCAACAACATCTACCCAGACGCCCACCGAGGCCGGGGCCTTCCACACCGGCCGCCCTGGAGACCGCAGCAACGCTGCCCAGGCCGGCGTGGGCAACCACCGCAGCCAGCACCAGCCTGTCGACTCGGGCCAACCGGTCGTTGGCTGCGCACGGCAGCACATCGGCGGCTTCAAGCTGCTCCTCCACTGCCGAGCATCTGTCGCTGACCGCCTCACGGACGAACCACGCGGCCGTCTTGCCGGAGGCGTCGGCGGCCCTGGCGGATTGCGAGCGGAGAGACTGTGACCGGCAGTCCCGCCATTCACACGCTCACGCACGGTTACCGCTCTTGTGTTTTTGAAGAATAGTAACGGTGACCGGTTTTGTAAGTTTTGAAAAATGGTAGTGCTCGTGGTAGTGCCGCGCCCGGCGCAGCGGAGGCAGCCTTGCTACATCCCAACCCGTTCCGGCCGACGTTCGGTCGCCCGCCTCACACGCTCGCAGGGCGAGACGACGCCTTGCGCCGTCTCCGGGTCGCCATGTCGGCCGGACCCGATCATCCCGACTACTCCATGCTTCTCAAGGGGCCTCGCGGCTCGGGCAAGACGGTGCTGCTCGCGGCCATGCGAGGCGCCGCTGAGCAGCATGGCCTGACCACTGTCAGAGTCATCGCCAAGCCGGAGCCCACCTTCGCCGACGCTCTCATCGAGCATATGACAGCCGCCAGCGAAGCCGGCAGCCGGCGACGCGTCGCCTCGGCTCAGGTCAGCGTGCTGGGAACCGGCGCGGGCGTGTCATTGCAGACCCCCGAAGTGCGGAAGCTGTCGGTGCACACCAGGATGCTCGCAGCGATGGAGCACCTCGCCGCGCGGGCTCAGCGCAGCGCCAAGGGCGCTCTCATTACCGTCGACGAGTTCCACAATGCCAACATCGCCGCCGCGCGGGACTTCGCGCACGCGCTCCAAGACGTGGCGAAGATTGACGGCAAACCCGTCATGCTCGTCGCCGCGGGCCTGCCCTCCATGGAAGAAACCGTCCTCGCCGACCCAGGCATGACTTTCTTCCAGCGCATCGCCAGGATTGCGATTCGTGCACGCCACGATGCGCGACTGGCTCCGCCGCAAGCGCGGCCAACAATCCCCGGCCACCGAAGGCTCCCGTGACCCCGCGACGACCATCACCGTCAAGGAACGCATCATCGCGGCCCACCGCGAGACCACCGACGCCACACACGGCGAAATCGCCGAACGGGTCGGCACCCGCGCGGCATATGCAGGGCGAGTCCGCAGAAGCATCCAGAATCATCCGTGGGAGCCGCGAGGGAACCCCGAACAGCAGCCGTCCTCTTGAGGTAGACGCGGACCAAGACCCGGAGTTCAGGGCGGCAACGCTCGGGCGCGCTCGGTGCACCACGCCAGCGCCAGTGCGTCTCCGAAGGCGTGGGGCACGCTGGCCGCGTCCAGCGCGAGATGAAGAGCCACGATGCGCTCGACGACGGTCACTGCCCCGCGGCCTCCGGTGCCCGCCCGAACACAGGGCCCACGAGCCCGGACCGGTGACGTGCGGGGAACTCCTCCGCCAGCAACAGGACGGCCTCCAACTCGTCGCCGCGGCAGCCGTCGCCGTAGATGCGGCGGCACAAGGTGACATCGAGCGCGAACCCAGCGGCGCGCACGATGCGGTCCAGGGTCTCTGTGCTGGGAGACCTACGCCCAGTCTCATAGGCCGAAATCGCCGAGTGGAAAGTGCAGGCTCGCCGCGCCTACTCCCGCAGGGTCATCCTCGACCGGCTCCTGGCCTCCCCGATCACCCTCGCCGCGTCCATTGAACCGACGGTATCTGATCAGATAGCATTAGGCTACTGGGGTCTTCCGCGTCCCACGCGTGAGCAGCGCGGCCCTTGGCGCGCTCTACCCGCCAACCTGCGCTCGTCATTCATCAGGATGTTGCTCGCGTGGTTCTTGACCGTGTCGAACTGATCTGATATATAAGTAACTATACAGTATCTTAACTATTTTTCGATAGCTTCAGATCATGACACCGCAGATCGCGCCGAGCGCTCCCGGCACGGAATCGACGATCAGGACATCTTGCATGCCTATCGCAACGCATTCCGCGTGTTCGAGGAGGACGGGGCCGTGATGCGCATCGGAGCCGACCGGAGCGGGCGCATGCTGGAGGTGCTGGTCGTGACAAGACACCGACGGCGTAGGATCGTTCATGCGATGCAAGCACGCACCAAGTACCTGAGGCAAGAAGCATGACGGGACTGACCCAAGAGATGCTCGACGACGACGCGCTTGCGGACTGGTGCGAAGCCTACGGCCCGTCGCCCGACAGCGAGACACCCGTCGCTGAGCACTTCCTGCGGTGCGCCGTCGAGGACGGAGACGACGAGCAGCAACTCGCCGAGCCCGTGGCAGCCGCCCGCTCCGACGGCGCTTCGTGGCTTCGTGTCGCCGAGATTCTGGGGGACCGAAGGTCGGGAGTTCAAATCTCCCCAGCCCGACAAATAACACCCAAGGTCAGAGCACATTTCTGATCCAGGCTCACCTGTGGATAACTCTGACCATCGCAATCTTCGTATATGATCCCAAACTTAGAGCGTGCGCGGATAGGCGGTCACTTGGGGCTCCATCGGTTGCGCCAGTCGATGAGTTTGGCTGTGAGCAGCAAGGTGACGGCGAGGGCTAGCTGCGCGAGCCGGTGTTTGGGTTTTCGGTCGGTGTTGCGGCGCAGTTGCCCGAAGTTGGACAGCCACGAGTTGGTGCGCTCTATGGGCCAGCGCATCCCCAGCGGCGCGCTGGTCTTGGCGGCGGCTGTGCCGCGCGGCCGTTTCTTGGCGCAGACGATGTCGTCGATGCCGCGCCGCGCGGCGCGCTCGGCTGTGGCGGCGCCGTCATAGCCGCGGTCCAGGTGCAGGGTCTCCACGTCGGCGGCGAGCCCGCCGGCCGCGGCCAGCGTGGGCTCAAACAGCAGGCTGTCGTGGCGGTTGGCGCCATCGGCGGTCCAGCTCACCGGGATGCCCCACCGGTCGCACAGAAGCGACCACTTCCAGCCCGATTTGCCGCGGTCAACAGGGCTTTTGCCGGTGCCGTCGCCGCCGCAGGGAGCCTTGTGGATGGACCCGTCCACCGACGCCTCAGACAAATCGAGGCCCACGATGCGGTCATAGGCCGCCAGCGCCTCAGCCGCCAGCGCGTCGAACACCCCCGCGTCGATCCACTCGTCGCGGCGGGCCCGCAGCGTCGTGTCAGACACCGCGCCGCCCATCAGGCGCTCCGCGGTGACCCACGAGCAGCCCGTCACCAGCCGGATCAAGATCCCCTCAAAACAGACCCGGTCTGAGATCCTCGGCCTGTGACAGCCCAGCGGATGGTCGCCCCCCACAGCGGGCAACAGCCCCCGGATCGCCTCCCAGACAGCATCGAACACCTCCGGCTCCAGCGCGCGCATAATGACAGAAACCTCCACCTGGTCGTCGTTGTTGTGCACCCGACATCACAGCCGGGAAACCTCGGCGACCGGTGGATGGTCACCTATTCGCGCGCCCTCTTATGCTATTCCATGACACTAGTTCTGCTATTCCATGAAGAGTGGCGGTTATGATCGGTTGCTGGCGTGTTCGTGTTGTGGGGGTCGTGGCGGCGGCGGTGACGGCCTGGGTGGCTGTGGCGGTGGCCGCGGCCGCGCCGGCGGCCGCGCAGCCCGGGGGGTTCGGCGATGTGGCCGAGGACGCCTATTTCTCGGTGCCGGTGGCGGCGCTGGCCGAGTTGGGCGTCTTTGCGGGAACCGAGTGCGCTCAGGGTTTCTGTCCCAACGAGCCGATCGACCGCAAGACGATGGCGGTGTGGGTGGTGCGTGTCCTTGACGGCGAGGACCCCCCGGCGCTGAGCGAGTCGAGGTTCGATGATGTGGACTCGCACAGCTTCCATGCGCCGTTCATTGAGCGCATGGCCGCGCTGGGCGTCACCGGGGGCTGCGGCGACGGCAGCGGGTTCTGCCCCGACCGCGTCGTGAGCCGTGCTCACATGGCGGTGTTCTTGACGCGCGCCTATGGGCTGCCCGCAGGTGCTGACCCGGGCTTTGTGGACGTTGCCGGCGATGCGTGGTATGGCGCGGCGGTGTCCAGCCTCGCCGCTTCGGGCGTCACCGGAGGCTGCGGCGACGGCACCGGGTTCTGCCCCCAACAAGACACCAGCCGCGCCCAGATGGCCACCTTCATCCACCGCGCCGAGAACCGAGCCGACCAGCCGTCGGACGGTCCTCCTGCCGCGCTTGGTTTGAGCCGGTTCTACACCAAGTATGTGGATGCCTACGGGATGGCCATTGTTTCTTCGGCTGCTGTGCCGGATGCGGCGCTGTACCGGGCCAGAGACCTCATCACCGAGATGCTCTCTCACGGGCCATATCTGAGAGCCGCGATGGCACAGCAAGGTGTGAGAGTGGCCATCATGGCCCGCTCGTCGGTAGCCTCCGGCCTTCCCGAGTTCTCCGATTCCGACAGCTTCTGGGACAACAGAACAAGGGGAGGCGGCTTCTTCGCGGATCCGGTGGTCGTGATCGCGGAGGAGAACCTCCTCTGCTACAGCGACGACGTCTTCCCTCATGAAGACATCACCGTCCATGAGTTCGCTCATGCCATTCACCTCGCGGGGGCGGCGCGGCAGCCTGAGGGCAGTTTCGACTCGCGCCTCAACACCGCCTACGAGCGGGCCATGGCTGCTGGACTCTGGGGGAACACCTACGCCGCGACCAACGCCGGGGAGTATTGGGCTGAGGGAGTTCAGTCCTGGTTCGATTTGAACGATCCTCCAGGGTTCATACACAACCAGATCGACACCCGAGAAGAACTACAGGCATATGACCCGGCCCTCGCGGGTCTCATCCAAGACGTGCTCGGCGATGCGGCTGTCTCCTCCTCATGTCACAGCGCCACATCCGGGGCCCGCGACACCAACAGAATCCAAGGAGTGCTCCTGGGGCCTGACGGATCTCCCCTCGAAGGAATTGTGTTGTGGGCCTGGAGCGGCGAAAGAAGCAGCAGCGGCTACAGCACGACACAACCAGACGGCACGTTCGCTGTCGCGGTCCCCGACAGCATGTTCACACTCGACATCTATGCCGCTGCGGACGGCAGTTGCGCCGGACAGTACGACGGTGAGAGCATCACCAGCAACTACAGCGAGGCAGTCAAGATAACTGTCCAAGGACAAGACATCGACGGCATAACGATACGCCTGCCCGCGCGGCCACAAGACATACCAAGCGGCGAGTGTTGAACCCGCGAGTGCGTCGGCAAAATGCTTGCGGTGATGAGCCGAGTTGATGGGAGGACCAATGCGGACGTTGATGTGGAGGTGGTTGGCTGCGGTGCTGGGCGTGGTCGCGGTGTTGACCGCGGTGGCGGTCGCGGGGTCTGCTGGCGCCCAGCAGGACGGCGACTGCTATGTCGCGCTGGTGCTGAGTCCCGGAGAGCGCTGCACCTATCCGGGCACGAGCCAGGACTTCTGGGTCGACGCGGCCGGTCGCGGGCACTTCGTATTCTTCACCTCTGGCACCGGCATCGACGCGCGCGGCACCACCATCAACGGGGTCACCTACTACTTCAAGGCCTCCAAGCAGGCCGACGGCACCTGGATCATCGAAGCCGCAGGACCAACCACCTCGACTCCACCCACAACAACGACAACTACGACCACAACCACCACGACGATGCCGCCGCGCGATGCGGGCGTGCCCGGCGGCTATTCCGATGTGACCGGCGGGGTCCACAAGCCCGCCATCGACGCGTTGGCTGAGCAGGGTGTGTTTGTGGGCACTGGGTGCGGTGAGGGTTTCTGCCCGGATGTGGCCCTTGATCGCAAGACGATGGCGGTTTGGATCGTGCGCGTCCTCGACGGCGCGGATCCTGGGGCGGTGTCTGAGTCGAGGTTCGATGATCTGGACGAGGGCAGCTTCTATGCGCCGTTCGTCGAGCGTATGGCTGAGCTCGGCGTCACCGGCGGCTGCGGCGACGGCTCGGGCTATTGTCCGGACCGCAGCGTGACCCGCGCCCAGACGGCTGTGTTGCTGTCCCGGGCCTACGATCTGCCTGACGCTCCGGACCCGGGGTTCGTGGATGTGCCCGCCGACGCGTGGCATGCCGCCGATGTGGCCAGGCTGGCCGCGTCGGGGATCACTGCGGGTTGCGGCGACGGGACCGGGTTCTGTCCACATCGGCCGACCGCGCGGGCTGAGATGGCAACCTTCATCCACCGCGCCCGTGCTCGTCAGTTCGTGTCGGTCGACGCCGGCCATGAGCATTCTTGCGGGGTCAGGGCCGACGGCGCCGTCCGGTGCTGGGGCTCAAACGAGTGGGGCCAGTCGGCGCCGCCGACGGGCCGGTTCGCCTCTGTGTCGGTCGGCCAGCATTTCTCGTGCGCAGTCGGAGTCGACGGAACGCTCGCCTGCTGGGGATCCTCCAACTACGGTCAGACCGCACCTCCGTCGGGAACGTACAGATCTGTTTCTGCCGGCTCGTTCCACGCGTGCGCCGTCAGGACCGACGACACTCTCGGGTGCTGGGGCTACAACACTTGGGGTCAAGCGACGCCGCCGTCCGGGGAGTTCACCTCGGTCTCCACGGGAGAGTACCATTCCTGCGCGGTGCGGACCGACCGTACGGTGACCTGTTGGGGACCGGACTGGGATGGCGCCACTCGGGCGCCGTCGTCGAAGTTCCTGTCGACATCGGGTGCTGCGTTCCATGCGTGCGGCGTCACAGTGGACGGCACCGTGGAGTGTTGGCCGGGCGACAACCGGAACCGTCGCGCGCCTCCGTCCGGACACTTCGTGTCGGTGTCGGTGGGGGGCGGCCATGCGTGCGGGCTGCGCTCCGACGGCCGCATCCAGTGCTGGGGGGACGACACCGACGGCCAAGCGAGCCCACCGGCGGGCAGCTTCAAGTCCGTCGCCGCAGGCGACCGCCACTCGTGCGGCGTCGCCACCGACGGTTCCGTCGCGTGCTGGGGATACAACGGCGACGAGCACGCCCAGCCCCCCGCCGCAGAGTTCGTATCCGTGTCGGCCGGTTCATGGTCCCACTCCTGCGGGCTGACGGCCGCCGGCACCGTCCGATGCTGGGGCTCCAACTACCGAGGCAAGTCAGCCCCGCCACAAGGCCGGTTCGCGGCAGTGTCCGCCGGATCGACGCACTCATGCGGGATCCGAGCCGACGGGACCATCTCCTGCTGGGGAGACAACGCCAGCAGACAATCTTCGCCGCCCCCAGGCAGCCACACATCGATCTCATCCGGCCCGCACTTCACGTGCGCGATACGAACCAGCGGAACGATCCAGTGCTGGGGCACCAACGAGGCCGGCCGAGCCGACCCGCCGTCCGGAGAGTTCGCTTCTGTGTCCGCAGGCGGGAACCATGCATGCGGCATCAGAAGCAACGGCACCGCCGTCTGCTGGGGGTTCGACACGCCCGGCCAAGCAGACGCTCCCGAGGGAACGTTCACCTCGCTGTCGACCGGATCGTTTCACTCGTGCGGGATACGCACCGACGGCACCGTGCAGTGCTGGGGCACCGCCAGCACCCGCACCGCTGCCCCCGACGGCACGTTCACATCGGTCTCGGCCGGGTCGTGGCACGCGTGCGGGATACGCACCGACGGCACCGTGCAGTGCTGGGGCAGAAACCGCGCCGGCCAATCGGACGCTCCTGAGGGCCAATTCACCTCGGTGTCCGCCGGGGACGACCACTCATGCGGTGTCCGTCCCGACCGGACAGTGCAATGCTGGGGCGCCGCCGGCGCCGGAAGGGCAACACCGCCAGGTCACCGCTCGTCAACGGCCGGACCGTCCACAGCAACCGGTGACCCCACCGGTGACGCGACCACTCAGGCCGACAAGACAACCGGCACTGTCGACGAAGCCGGCGACTGCTACGTGGGTCTGGTGGTGGCCCCACGAGAACGATGCACCTATCCGGGCACCACCCGGGATTTCTGGGTGGACGACTCCGGAAGGGGCCACTTCCTGTTCTCGGTGTCCGGGTCGGGAATCGACAACCGCAACACCACGTTCAACGGCGTCCGCTACAACTTCGCCGCCACCAAGCAGCCAGACGGAACCTGGACAGTCGAAGCGGCCGGATAGACCGACCCCTAGGTGGCTGGTGCCAAACTCCCGAAATGGGGGTTTCGCAGTCACAAAACCCCAGGTCAGCGACTTGCGAATTATGGCAAATTGCCATTCAACACCAGCCACCTAGAGCGTCTGAGCGGGCCCTTGGCGCTGCCGGGAACCTGGACGATCGGGCGCCTCGCCGTCTCGGGTGGAGTGAGGGTGTCACGTAGCGTCCAGTTGGGTTCACCGGCATACAGCAGAGCGCGAATTCAGTAGTTGTTGAGGTTGGTGAACCCGAAGGCGGCGCGCTTGACCCGTTTCACCAAGTGGTTGGCGGCCTCGGTGGCGGCGTTGATGACCGCGCGGCGTGCCAGGCAGCGACTTGGTGTCTCCAGCGCCAAAGGGTGCCGCCGAACGGGTTGATCGCCATATTGGCATGTCGTCGGCGTGGACCGCGGGGGTCAGGTCGAGGGGCCGGATGGAGCGGCTGACCTCTTCAAGGAGGTCCTCGGTCCCCCAGTTGCCGAATGGCCGTTCCAGCCAGTACCAACGAGTACCAAGAAGGTTCGCTCAGGCCGAAGCCGACCAGATCGAGATGATGCTCTGAGACACCCGGGTCCTACTTCGGGTACTCCACCTCGCCGCAGTCCACAACACCAGCAGTGTCCCGTAGTGTCCCGCCAGCCGAACCCGAAGGACTCCACTACCGTCAACAGCACTCACACCGACACGCCGGGACTCACACCAGAGCCTGCGCAATACCCGGTGAGGTTCAGCCACCCACATAAGGCAACGGGTCCCCCTCAATCGCACTACCCTTGAGATGTTCTAGAGTGGGGGTGGATCATCAATGCGGAGAGGGCCGATGACTGTTGCCAATCCCACTGCCGTCGCCAGCGAAGAATACTGTTACCCCTCCGCCGACAGTATGCGCTTCTGCGCTGACCCGCTCCCTGATCGCTGGGAGACGGCGCGGCAACGGGCGGGGCTGCCGCACTGGCCGTACTGCGCGCCGGTGCCGATGTCGCTTCGGCCGGTGGTCAACGACTTGTACGAGCGCCGGGTGGTGATCGTCACCCTCTCTGACCTCGCTGCCTACGACACCGCTGTGACGCCGCAGCGTGCGGCTCAAGTGCTGCGCCGCGCCGGCTGGCTCGAGCCGCTGCGCGCCCAAGGGGTTTGGCGGGTCGCGACCACCCTATTCTCCGGCGCTCCCGGCTTCGACGAGCTGATCGGACGCCTCGCCGTGGCCCCCGACACCCCGGCCTGCATCGGCGGGCGGTCGGTGCCGGAGCATCGCGGCTGGCTGCGAATCCCCACACAGCCCGCCATCGGCCTGTGGCCCGAGGCCCGACTACCGCGCTGCTTGGACCACTATGTCGTGAGACGATGGGAACCACAGGCGCCCCTCGATTCCATCGGTGGCGTTCCCGCCTGGTCAGCGGACACCCTGGTGGTGTTCATGGCAGCCAAGCCATCGCAGTTCCCCTGGTCATACATCGGTGACTGGCTCCCTGAGGGCTGCGAATCGCTCACCACGCAGGGGATGCTCACCGAACTAAAAGGACGCTCCCGAGCGGTGTGGCACAAAGCCGCCTACATAGCGCACCGCGGCGAACGAGACGACATAGCCGACACCGTGCTGGCGCTCGCCTCGGCTGGCAAAGGCCCCTACCTGCTGGGCGTTCGGCGCGATTGGCACACCCGCCCCGCGCAATGGCAGCCACGTTTCGAGGTCATCGACAACATCTTCCCGCACAAATGGTTCCCCAAAGCCGAATATCTCCGCGCCGACCTTGCGATACCTACATGACCCTTCACCAACACGACCTCCGGCGCTACTACCCCAAAGCCGACGAGTACATCCGACAGGCGCTAGCCGCCGATGTGGCCTTCGACCATCTCCTCGCCCTCATGGCGCAGGACCAACTGTTCGATGTCTGCGATCTCGTTTTTAAAGGCGGCACCGCTTTCCGCAAGTATCGCTTCGATGGCACCGGTCGTCTCTCCACCGACCTCGATTTCGACGGCGCGCCCGGCGCCGACGCTCTTGTCGCCGAGGAAATCGACGGCCAGAGCCTCTCCGGTTTCGAGTTCTCCATCAGCGAGCGCCGCGGCTTCTACACCGTCCATGTCCGCACACCCTTCGACATCGAAGTAGCCACCAAGATGGACTTCTCCACCCGAGGGCTCTGGCTGGACCCCGAAACCGTGGCCCCTCTACCAGTGGCCATCCACGACCGCTACGACATCGCCCTGCCGTCAATCCCGGTCGTCTCCGTTGACGAGAACGTTGCCGAGAAACTCTCCCGCTGGCAGAACGACCCGCTCGTGCGGGACCTCCACGACCTCGCGCACTCCCGCCGCCTCATCCGCTCCCCGGAGCTGGTCACGCGGATGTGGGTGCTCAAATCGCACCAATCCATGACCCAGCCGCGGACCCGACACCCCCAAGGAAAACCCGCCGCGGTCGTCGAAGACCTGTTCAAGCCCCACCCGGCCTCCATCTTCGACCTGCAAGACCTCATATACCCCCAACAAGTCCCCGACATCCACAAGACCGAGCTGATCCAGCGCTGGCTGAACCAACTGCCCCAGCAATACGACTTCTGCCGGGCCGCGCTAGAACCGCCGCTCAACGAACTAGCCGCAGACATCGGACATCTCGCCTGGCGCATCCCCCAAGAGATCGACGACATCCAAGCAACAACCCGATCCCAGCAGCAACCAGAAATCGGGCTCCTCGACCTATAGAACTCGCTTAGATATCTAGATATCTTGCATTCTCACTACCAAGGTCGTGTGATCGGGACACCGCCACGGGGGATCAGATGGCACCGCAGGGAGATGCTAAGCCCGAATCCACCGGTGCGGTGGGTTCCATGGGTGTGGCGCGTCCACCAGAAAGACATTCTGACATGGAAGAATGGTGTTGTCAGCGACACTCATCCTGGCCACGCGAGGCGGCACTTTCTGTGAGCAGCACACCAGGTGGGATCGACGGGCTGGAAACGGTGCTCGATCGCGGTTCGCCACGAACATCAAGCAGTTAACCACCCCACATGTGGCAAACCGATTGAAGATCGTTCTGTCGGTGGTGGCATCGATGCTGGCGAACCATCCCCCACCGGCCCGCCCATCGGTGGATCCAGGCTTAGGACGTGCGCGGATAGGTGAGGTTCAGCACCACGATGCCGTCGGATTGCAGGTGCCTCGTGCCTTCGCGGCCGCCTATCCGCGTGGCCCCTTAGAGGCTCGCTGACGGGATGCTCGCCGTCTCGGCGATGGCGTCATCCAGTGGCGCGGGCTCGATGTCGCCCAGCAGCGGGTGGCTAGAAAGGGAAGTCGAGGTGACTTGCTCAACTTCGCGAGAGAAATCCACGGCGACCTGCGTCGCTGAGGCGTTAGCCTGCGCGACAGACCGCATTCCAGCTGTTCACTCTGACTCGCCCGCAAACTCTCCGACGTGGATCCGTTGCTGGTGCCACCCAGGTCTACAAGTGGGACGTAGTGCTGGCCGACTCGCCCGCAAACTCTCCGACGTGGATCCGTTGCTGGTGCCACTCCAAGTAGGCCTTACCGGGTCTGACTCCGTCGGTGCTCCTATGGACGCGACAGGAGCTGCTCGACGGCCGACTCGGGGGTAATCTGGCCATGCTCGACGGCCTGCTCCAGCTCGTCTCGGCGGTCGGCCAGGCCGGGCTGAGACTCGAACTGCTCCAGCAGGCGGCGCTCCAGCAGCACTTGCATCCAGGCGAGACGGCCCCGGGCCCGGCGGCGAGCCAGTCCACCGGAGGCCTCCAGCTGGCGGCGATGCTCAACGATGCTGTCCCACAGCTCGTCCACGCCCGCTCCGTTCAGGGCCGAGACCGTCATCACCGGGGGCGGCCCCGCCTCGCTGGTCGGTGCCAGCAGGGGCAGGGCCCGGCGGATCTCGGCCGCGGCCAGCCGGGCCGGCTGCTCGTTTGCGCCGTCGGCCTTGTTGACGGCCAGCACATCGGCCAGCTCCAGCAGACCCCTCTTGATCGCCTGCAGCTCGTCGCCCGCGCCAGCCAGAGCCAGCACGCACAGGCAGTCGACCGACGCGTGCACGGCTGCCTCCGACTGGCCGACGCCCATGGTCTCAACCAGCACCAAGTCGCAGCCGGCCGCCTCCAGGACGGTGATTGCGCGCGGGGTCGTGCTGGTGACGCCACCGAGCGTCCCCGCCGAAGGCGACGGCCGGATGAAGGCGTTCTCGTCGGCGGCCAGCCTGGCCATGCGGGTCTTGTCGCCCAGGATCGATCCGCCCGTGATCATGCTCGAGGGATCGACCGCCAGCACGCCGACCCGGTGGCCGGCACCGGTGAGCCGGGTTCCCAGAGCGTCTATCAGCGTCGACTTGCCCGCACCGGGGACGCCGCTGATGCCCACCCGGTGGGCTCCACCGGCGTGGGGCAGCAGCCGGGCCAGCAGCTCCTGGGCGAGACGGCGGTCATCGGACCGAGTCGACTCCACCAAAGTGATGGCGCGGCCCATGGCTGTGCGGTCGCCCGCCAGCACACCGGCGATCAGGTCATCCATCGGTGTCCCCCACCGAGATTGACGTAGAGACAGGGCGAGTAGGTGACGCCGCCTCGCGGTGCGGCGAAGTGTCTCCCGCTCTTGTTCGCTGCGCTCACGGGCCGCTCGGGCCACGGCCTCGCTGAGCGCCTCGTGATATTCCCATGATGCTGCCTACCCGCTCGGCCTCTTGGTTGACCACCGTACAGGGGGTCAACTGCATCAGTTTCGTGACACGGGCACCCACCAGCAGCCGCGGACTCACCCTGACAGGCCGAGGCGACGAGGCGGCCCAGGCGGCGGTGGAGGGCGGGCACCCACCAACAGCAGGGGCTCACCCTGACAGGTGCTCCAGCAGCTCGGCGGCGGCCTCGGAGATCACTGTGCCCGGCGGGAACACTGCCACTGCGCCCGCCGCCAGCACCACATCCACATCGGCCGCGGGGACGACCCCGCCCACGACGATGGCGATGTCGCTGCGGCCGAGTTGCACCAGTTCGTGGCGCAGCTCGGGCACAAGCGTGAGATGGCCTGCCGCCAGCGACGACACCCCGACTACATGCACATCGGCCTCCACGGCCTGGCGGGCCACCTCGACCGGCGTGGCGAACAGCGGTCCCACGTCCACGTCGAAGCCGAAATCGGCGAAGGCGGTGGCGATCACCTTCTGGCCCCGGTCGTGGCCGTCCTGCCCGACCTTGGCCACCAGGATGCGGGGCCGTCGCCCCCGGCGGGCGGCGAAGTCATCCACCCGGGCCCGCACCGCGTCTATGGGGTCGCCGCCGTCCGCCGCCCGGCCCGCCGGGCGGGCCTCGTCGCGGTAGATGCCCTCCACCGAACGGATCTCGGCCACATGACGACCGTAGACGGTTTCGAGGGCGTCGCTGATCTCCCCGACGGTAGCGCTGGCCCGGGCCGCATCTATAGACAAGGCCAGCAGGTTGCCCTCGCCGGTGCGGGCCGCCGCCGTCAACGCCTCCAGGGCGGCCCGCAGAGGCGCCCCGTCGCGCTCACGGCGCAGCCGCTCGAGGCGGGCGATCTGGCGCCGGCGGACCTCCGCGTTGTCGATGCGGCGGACCTCGACCGGAGCGCCCTCGCTCTCGTCGATCGGGTAGAGGTTCACCCCGACCACCGCTTGCCGGCCCGAGTCGATCCGGGCCTGGGTGCGGGCCGCAGCCTCCTCGATGCGCAACTTCGGCAAGCCCGTGGAGATGGCCGCGGCCATCCCGCCCAGGCCCTCGACCTCGCAGATGTGGGCCCAGGCCCGTTCGGCCAGCAGCTTGGTGAGCCGCTCCACGTGGTAGCTGCCGCCCCAGGGGTCGACGGTGCGAGTGACACCCGACTCGTGCTGGAGGAACAGCTGCGTGTTTCGGGCGATGCGGGCCGAGAAATCGGTGGGCAAAGCCAGGGCCTCGTCGAAGGCGTTGGTGTGCAGCGACTGGGTATGGCCCTGGACCGCGGCCATGGCCTCCACGCAGGTCCGGACCACGTTGTTGTAAGGATCCTGGGCGGTGAGGCTCCAGCCGCTGGTCTGGCAGTGGGTGCGCAGGCACAGAGAGCGAGGATCCTGGGGGTCGAACCGGCTCATGAGCCGAGCCCACAGCAGGCGGGCGGCTCGCAGCTTCGCCACCTCCATGAAGAAGTTCATGCCCACGCACCAGAAGAAGCTGAGCCTGGGCGCGAACTCGTCGATGTCCGGCCCGGCGGCCAGCCCGGCCCGCACGTACTCGAGGCCGTCGGCGAGCGTGTAGGCCAACTCAATGTCGAGCGTGGCCCCCGCCTCCTGCATGTGGTAGCCGGACACTGAGATCGAGTTGAACCGGGGCATCCGCTCGGCGGTGAAGGCGATGATGTCGGCCACGATCCGCATCGACGCCGCGGGCGGGTAGATGAACGTGTTGCGGACCATGAACTCCTTGAGGATGTCGTTCTGGATCGTGCCCGCGAGCTGCTCAGGCGGCACGCCCTGCTCGGATGCCGCCACCACGTAGAGAGCGAGCACCGGCAGCACGGCGCCGTTCATGGTCATGGAGACCGTCATCTCATCCAGCGGGATGCCGTCGAACAGGATCCGCATGTCGAGGATCGAGTCGATGGCCACGCCGGCCATGCCCACGTCGCCGGCCACCCTTCCGTTGTCGGAGTCGTAGCCCCGGTGGGTGGGCAGATCGAAGGCGACCGACAGACCTCGCTGGCCGGCGGCCAGGTTGCGCCGGTAGAACGCGTTGGACTCCTCGGCGGTGGAGAACCCGGCGTACTGGCGGATCGTCCAGGGCCGGGTCACGTACATGGTGGGATAGGGCCCGCGCACGAACGGGGGCAGCCCCGGGTACGTAGACACGAAGTCGGCGCCGTCGAGGTCGGCGGGGCCGGCCAGCGGCGGCACGGGAATGCCCTCGGGCGTCTCGAAGATCGTCAGGTCCGCAAGCGCAGGCACCGGGGCTGCACCCTCAAGCAGCCTCCGTGGCGCGGACACCCTGGGCGCAGGCACCGGGGCTGCACCCTCAAGCAGCCTCCGTGGCGCGGACACCGCAGGCGCAGGCACCGGGGCTGCACCCTCAAGCAGCCTCCGTGGCGCGGACACCCTGGGCGCAGGCACCGGGGCTGCACCCTCAAGCAGCCTCCGTGGCGCGGACACCCTGGGCGCAGGCACCGCACCGGGTCCGGCGTCGCCGCCGTGAAGCTCGACCCGCGAGAAGTCAGGGATGGTCGTCACGGCCCCGACACCGGCGACCGACGCGCCCCGCCCGAGGAGAACTGGCAGCGCTCCGGCCCCCATAGGGGTGATTCTGCTACCAATTCGAAACAGACCATTGGCCTAGGTGGCTGGTGCCAAACTCCCGAAATGGGGGTTTTGCGGTCACAAAACCCCAGGTCAGCGACTTGCGAATTGTGGCAAATTGCCATTTAACACCAGCCGCCTAGCGGGCCCGCAGCAGGGCCAGGATTCGGGGCGTCCAAAGGTCGTAGAAGGCCCCGGCCTCGCCGTAGTCGCCGGGCGTCACCCTCACCGACAGCACGTTCATGACCAACTGCGTCCTCCAGCCGGCGACCATCGCGGCCCGCAGGTCGGCCTCGTCGATCTCGGCTCCCCGGCCGGCCAGCGCGCCGCGGTAGCCGGCGATCAGGTCGTCGGCGGTGCCGGTGTCGTCGAGGCTGCTGCTCAGCACGTACGACACATCCCAGCCTGGGTGGGCCACGGCCTGGATGGCCCAGTCGATGATGGTCGGCGCGCCGCCGTCCGTCGGGAACAGCAGGTTGTCGGAGCGGGGATCGCCGTGGACGATCGTGACCGCACGGTTGAAGACCCCGATGTCGTCAGCTATGCGGTCGGCCGCCTCCAGCGCCAGCTCCGTGTCGGACGTGCCCCACCAGTCCGACCAGCGGGCTCGGGCCACCTCCAGGCTGCGCAGGCGAAGCTCGTTGGAGAAGAGCCTGGGGGTCAGCGTCGACACATGCCCCAGCGCCGGGTGGCCGGTCAAGCCGGGAGCGCCTCCCCAGAAGGCGGCATGGAGCTCCGCGAGGGTGTCGAGAGCGGTGGCGAGAAGCTCCACCGATGGGGGCGTCACCATGTTGTAGACGACGGTGCTGTCGCTGAAGTCCTCCAGTAGCAGGGCGTAGCGCCGCTTGGTGGGCCGCATGAACTTGACGGGGTCGGCCGCGATAGCGATGTGCACTCTGGCGGGAAGGGCGTCCACCACCCGGGCCAGGGTCGGGCTGTCCCTGGAGCGGCCGGGGGTCACGCCGCTGCCCAGGTGGCGGGGCACCCGCACCGGCATGCGGTGGGCCAGGTCCCGATAGAAGCGGATCTCGCGTGCGTAGCCGTCGAACTGCTCGATCATCCCCTTCATCGACCGGTCGCGCGAGGCGAACTTGGCGATCACCGTCTCCGGCCCCGCTCCGGCCGGTTCGTAGCTGAGCGCGATCCGGGCCAACTCGCCAGTCATCGGCCTGCCGTCGCCGGTGAGCGGCCCCGGCGTCGTCGACACCACTCGCTGGCCGGCTTCCAGCGCGCCCGCAGCCCGCATCGCCGCGGTGACCCAATCGGCGGTCAGTTCTTCGGGAGTGCCGGGCGTGTCCCGGTCGGTCTGCGCGTATCGCTGCGAGCTGCCGCCCTTCTGCTTGGCGGCCAACAATCGCACGCAGAGACGGTACTGCCCACTTGCGACACATGCATCCGGGAAGACGCCCCGGCTCGGAGACCAGACCGTTGGAGGACTGGTGGCCGGTCTCCACGGTGGCCACCCGCAGGTTGGAAGACGCCCCGGCTCGGAGACCAGACCGTTGGAGGACTGGTGGCCGGTCTCCACGGTGGCCACCCGCAGGTTGGAAGACGCCCCGGCTCGGAGACCAGACCGTTGGAGGACTGGTGGCCGGTCTCCACGGTGGCCACCCGCAGGTTGGAAGACGCCCCGGCTCGGAGACCAGACCGTTGGAGGACTGGTGGCCGGTCTCCACGGTGGCCACCCGCAGGTTGGAAGACGCCCCGGCTCGGAGACCAGACCGTTGGAGGACTATGCGCTTCGCGCTGATTCGCTGAGCCTGAATCCACCGAAGCGGTGGGGCGGCGGGGGTTGGCGTGTCACCAGAAAGGCCTCCTGACATGGGAGAATGCCGCTAAGAACGACGGTCGTTCTGGCCACGAAAGGAGGCACTTCCTGTGAGCAGCATGCTGTCTTTGATGTCCCGAAATCTGTAGAGAAACGCGTCGTATGCGACCACAACCCGTGCAGATTTGGTGAGAGACCACAGACCCATCGGTGGATCCAGGCTGAGAGGCCGAGCGGACAGGCAGCAGTTCACGAGGATTCGGCAAGATGCTGGGCGAGGCCCTAGCCCGAGCGGCCCGCGAGCGCGGCGAACAAAAGCGAAAAAAGTTGCTTCATCGCGCAGACGTTCACCTACCCGAGCGGCCTGTAAGAGGCCGCTCGGGTAGGTGGCCGAACCGGCACGAGATGCTTGAAATCAAAGGGCAGTCCGACATTGAACTTCACCTATTTGCGCGCGCTCTAAGCTGGACCCTTCATAGGCTGGCAGTCACCAGCGAGGGAGTACGCACGCCAATGCGCAGGCAATCAGAGACTCATGGAGCGAAGGTAACACTGGCGAAGATGATATTAGGGCGTGGCAATCAGGTACGGGCGCGGCTGGGGCTGGTTCCCGTTGCGGCGCTCGGCGTGCTGTGTCTCCTCGCGTCTGCATGTGGCGGAAGCGACCAGCCCGGTGAGATCGAGCCGCAGGAGGCGTCAACCCCCGGGGGTCCGCAGTTCCTGAGTCCGGTGTCGATGAGGCCGAGCGAAGGAATCTCAGCATCCGGCGGACGGCTGCGAAGCGGGGCCGCTTGCCCCGAGCCCGAGCCGGGAGGCTCAACCGCCCAAGCTGCTGACACGATCAAGATCGCCTGGGTCGGTCCCAACGTTGAGAGACTGGCCTCCATCGGCTTGGAGACGCTCATCCTGGACGAGCCCTCCCTCGTCGTCGATGCATACATAAGCGAGGTCAACCGGCAGGGAGGGATCGGCGGAACCTGTTTCGAATTGGTGAAGTTCATGTGGGATGTGTCGGATCCGGACATGTCGTTCCAAGACATCTGCAGCGAGCTGCCCCAAGAGCAGCCCCTGGTTCTGCTGAGCCTCTTGACGAACAACGCCGTGCTGCGCTGCGCCACGCTCGGCTCGATGATTCCCACTGTCGGCATCTTCACATCCTTGCCCGAAGGGTCGCTGGCCTCGGCCGAAGGCAGATTGTTCATCGATGACGGCTCTTACGAGCACCTCTTGTCCGTGACCATGACCGTCGCCGCGGCCGCCGAGGAGCTGACAGCCGAGGATCGCATCGGTCTGCTGGTGACGGACCGGAACAGTGCGGCATCCGAGATCGAGACGGCCGCACGATCGGTCGAGCGTCTGGGACTGCACATGGCCACGGTGGCCGCCGTCCCCTCAGAGTTCGGCACGGTGGGCGTGTCGGTGGCGGAGCGGGAGGTCCGGCTCATGCAGACCGGCCTGTCGGACTCGGAGATAGAGGAGGCTGTGCTGAGCTATGCAGAGCTGCTGCCCGCACAAGTAGCAACGCTGCGGAGCTTGGAGCGGTTCTTCGTCGACACAGTGACCGAGATGCAGCGTTCCGGAGTCACGGCAGTGGTGACTTCAGCAAGCCCGGCCGATGTCCGCCGCCTGATGCGAGCCGCGGATCAACTCGACTGGCTGCCCAGATGGATCACCACCGACTCCCAGCCGTCCATGCTGACGTTGACGGACGCGCCCAAGCGGCAAGCGCAGAGCCTGGTCCAGGTCAGCTCGCGGCGGGCTGCCAGCGACCGCGACTCAGACCTGGACCGGGGATGCGTGAGCCTGCGCAACACCTCGGTCGCGGCAGAACAGTTCACACACAGGACCCACACAGACGCCTGGAGCCTCCTGACCACAACCTGCGACTACTTGGATGTGGTATTCGGCGCGATGACGCGCACGGAAGGGTCGCTGACCCGCGACGCTCTGCTCGTCAGCCTGAGCAGGGCGGACTACGAGACCGCCTGGGGGTCTCGAATCCGATTCGCCCCCGACGACCGCAACGGTTCCGACCACTTCCGCATACTCAGAGCCGATCCTTACTGCGTCCTCAACTCATGGGGGTGCATGCGCGCTGACAGCAGGTGGTACGCAGTCAACGAAGACCTGGCTCTAGCAAGCGCAGCCTGACGGCCTGCCCACCTCGACGCCCATCCATCGTCACGCGATCCGCGCTGCGGTGCGGAGAGGGGCACCGCCCGCCACCATCGCTCCGAACCATCGCTTCCGAGACGGCGGTCCGAACCATCGCTTCCGAGACGGCGGTCCGAACCATCGCTTCCGAGACGGCGGTCCGAACCATCGCTTCCGAGACGGCGGTCCGAACCATCGCTTCCGAGACGGCGGTCAGCTGCCGCTCAGAGACGCCAAGTGAGCGTCTATATGGCTCTCGTCGTACAGCGTGGAGCTGTTGTCGATCCTGTTGCCGTGCTGGTCTATGAGCCAGAAGTCGGAGTTGCTCTGGATAGCGAAGTGGCGCCACGACTCGCTGGACTCGCTCCAGAGCATGGTGAACGTCACCCCGGTGTCAGCCACAAAGTCTTCGGCCAGGGCCAAGTCGTCCTGAGTGCCGATGCCTACCACTCTGAGCCGGTCGGACTGGTCTCGAGCGAACTGCTCGACGAGCGGAGCCTCGCTCCGGCACTTCGGTCAATGCGGGGACCAGAACCAGAACAGCAGCGGCTTCTCGTTGTCGACCAGCGACGCGAGGTTGACGACGGCACCGGAGGACACGTCGATCATGTCCACGCTGGGGATCTCGCCGGAGGAGGCACTTATCATGCTCAAGTCGGTGATCTCGTAGCCTTGACCGGGCCCTTGGTCATGGGAGTGGTGATGCTCCTGTTGGTCGAGGGACGCGTCGGTGGCCAGCGCGGACAGCGTCTCCACGTCGATCGCCTGTTCGTTGCCGTCGTCGGCGCAGGCCGCGACACCCAGCGATACCGCCGCGAGGGCCGCACCCGACAAGCAGGCACCAATCAGGACTCTTCGGGCCGCCGCAGCGCGAGTCGTGGGCGACGGCCCTGGCCGCGTTCCCCTCATGTCGACATCATCTGGGCATCGAGATCATCTGGGCATCGAGTCGTGGGCGACGGCCCTGGCCGCGTTCCCCTCACAGTCGACATCATCTGGGTGCGGACGAGCATTCGGCTAGCCTAGACAATCTTCACAGAGCAGCGTCATCGCGCGTCGGATTTGCTGCTGCGCGCCTGCTCTCACGCCAGAATACCGTTCAGGTCGATCACCATTAGGACGGTCAACAGCACGATGATGCCGCTGTTGAGAGCGGTGATCAGCCATCGCCAGCGATGCCCGGCACGCTGGAAGCGACGGATGCTGAGCCCGTTGAACACGATGGCCACCCCGCCGATGGCCAGACCGAGGCCCGAGCCCACCCCTGAGGCGATGCCCGCGGCGGGCAGCACCCACGGGAACAGCACATAGGCCAGGAAGCACCGGACTCCCGACACGACCACACTCACGCTGAAGACACGCTCGGCCGGAGCCTGCGGCGAGGCGTCGGGGCGCGACGTGTCGGGATCGGTGGCCGCGGGCACCGCCATAGCGTGCCACGCCCCCGCTGGCGCGCCACGCCCAACCGCGTCGATTCAGCCGCGAGCAGCCAGCGCGGCCGCTTAGGGGCCACGCGGATAGGCGGCCGCGAAGGCACGAGGCACCTGCAATCCGACGGCATCGTGGTGCCGAACCTCACCCGCGTCGGCCAGCATCAGGTGGTGGGGGTTGAAGCCCCTGCAATCCGACGGCATCGTGGTGCCGAACCTCACCTATCCGCGCACGTCCTAAGCCTGGATCCACCGGTAGTTCGATGATGGGGGCGTGCTGGGGGCTTGTGGTGCGGCACCGTCTGCGGCGCGAATTAGCAGCAGAGAAGGCCAAAAAGGGCGCTCAGCGCTGCTAGTTCCGGCACGGGGGCCGTTTCACAGCAGGTTCCTGCCCATGTGGCGGGCACATGGCCGCCTGTTGGCGGCATTCTCCGACTTCAAGAGGCCCTCTCGGCGGATGCTGGCACACCTTCGGCGTGACTGCGCCGGTGGATTCAGGCTTAGCGGCTCGCGGACAGGATGCTCGCCGTCTCGGCGATGGCGTCGTCCAGCGGCGTGGGCTCGACGTCGCCGAGCAACTCGGCGAGTCCCGCCGGCGACGCGGCGTGGGGGAAGGGCAACGGCTCGGTGCCCGCACCGAGGTCGTCGAAGCCGGTGATGCGGCGCACCCGGTCCACGAAGTCGGACACCGACGTGACATGGCCCCTCAGGTTCAGCACCGGTGCTGCCGGCTCCAACAGTGGGCTGCGGGCCGCGGCGATGAACAGCCGGGCCACGTCGGGCGCGTACTGGAAGTCGAGCACACCGCCGTAGTCCACCTGGAACGGCTCGGCCCGCACGGCGCTGTAGATGGCCGCCGTGGGCTGGGAGGTGAGGCCCTGGTCGCGGCCGGGTCCGTAGACGGTGTGGGGTCGCAACCCGACCGAGGCCAGCCCGCAGTCGGCGGCGTACACCGCCGCGGTCTGCTCGTTGGCCACCTTGTAGGCCCCGTACAGAGTGCTGGGCTTGAGCGGATCGTCGGGGGCGAGGACCGGGCTCGCATAGTCGTCGGCGGTGCCGTACACCGCGATGCTCGAGGCGTACACCACTGGCTCGATGCGGTGCTCAAGCGCCGCCTCGAACACGTTGACCGTGCCCACCACGTTCACTGAGGCACCGCCGCTGGGATCGGCACGGCAGAACGGCACCTGCAGGGCGACCAGATGGATGATCCGGTCGGCGCCGGCCATGGCGTCGACCACGGCGGCGCGGTCGGTGATGTCGCCGACGACTCGCCGGAACTCCAGCGGCGCTCCCCCGGACACGAGCTGGTGGCGACGATCGTTGGCGCCGATGTCGAATACCACCACCTCCGCGCCCTGGTCGAGCAGAAGGCGCACGGTCCACGCTCCGAGGCAGCCGTCCGCGCCGGTGACGAAGAAGCGCTCGGCCATCAGTAGGTCGCCCGTCCGCCGGAGATGTCGTAACACGCGCCAGTGCTGAACGAGCACTCCTCCGAGCACAGCCAGCCCACCAGCGCGGCAACCTCGGTCGGTTGGCATATCCGACCCATCGGGATCTTGGCCACCATGAAGTTTAGCATTTCTTGGGACGCCGGGCCCAGCAGCGGCGTGTCGGTGACGGTCGGGGCCACCGAGTTGACCAGCACACCGGTTGTGGCGAGCTCCTTGGCCACCGACTTGGTTAGCGCGATGACCGCACCCTTGCTGGCCGAGTACGCCGACTGTGTTGGATTGCCCTCCTTGCCCGCGATGCTGGCGACGTTGACCACGCGACCCCAGCCGCGCCGCACCATCCCCGGCAACGTGGCCCTCATCACGTTCACCACGCCCGAGACGTTGACAGCCATGACTCGGTCCCAGTCGCCGGGCGACACGTCCGTCAGCGGCACGACCGGTCCGGCAACCGCCGCGCAGTGCACCACTATGTCGATGCCGTCGATGGCGTCCACGGCGGCAGCGTCCACGGCGGCAGCGTCGGCCACATCGGCAGCGTCCACGGCGGCAGCGTCCACGGCGGCAGCGTCCACGGCGGCAGCGTCGGCCACATCGGCAGCGTCCACGGCGGCAGCGTCGGCCACATCGATCTCAACGATGGCGCGCAGCTCTTCGGCTCGTGCCGCCATCCGGCCGGCCCGCAGGTCCACAGCCACCACGTCGTGCCCCTGGGCCAGGATCTGGTCAACGCAGGCTGCGCCGACGCCTGATCCTGCGCCGGTCACAAGCGCCCTCCGCCCCGCCGTCATCGCAGCGTCTCCGCCCTCGGGTTGCGAGCCGAGCGATCCGAGCCGGCGGAGGGTGAAACACCCCCACGGGTGGGGCGCTCATTCGGCATCGTCAGCATCGCGGTCGCGCATGTCGGCGAGGTGGTCTTGCAGGCTGGGGACACGGCTGCGCAAGTGCTGCAGCGCATCGTCGCGGTGGCTGTTGTAGAGCGGGTCTTCTGGGAGCACACCGGGGTTGTCGAGCAGTGCGATCACACGGCTGAGCACCTGAGGCGGGTGTGTGTAGCCGAATCGCCGGCAGTAGTAGCCGAGCCCGGGCTCGAGCTGGCATGCCCCAGACCGGTCGAGCTCCGCGATGTCGAGATAGTCGCGCAGCTTGGGTCGGTACATGATGACGTCCAGCTTGGTCGCCATCAGGTCCGGGATCGAGCCGACGCGAAGGCCGCTGATCACCGGCCCCCGCTGAACCCGGCGCATCTCGCTCGGTTGCACCTCGTTGGTCGGCAGAGCGCGGAAGACATCAACCTTCACGCCGTTGACGTAGGCATGGAACATTCCGTCCGACGCCTCGATCGTGTCCACGTCGGCGACCTGCTTCGCGTGTCGCTCGAGTGCCCTGCCAGAGAACTTGCGCAGCGTCATCACGTCGAGATCCTCAGAGACGCGGTGTCGAAGATGCAGCGCCACGGCAGTGCCGCCCATTAACACACCGTTCACTCGCTGGGCGAACTGTGCGGCCAGGGGCCAGACTCTGCGCAGGTTGTCGGGCAGGACGTCGGCTAGGCCGTCAACGTCGCTCATCTGCTCTCCGTCTGATCTCCGAGTCGATCAACTCAGCGAGAAGCCCGGTGTCGCATCCACGCAAGGCTCGGCACTGCCTGAGCACACCGGTGGGCAGGTTGGAGATCGCCCATGCCCGCGCACACGGGTCACGTCCGCCGATCAGCGTCTCGGCGATATGCAAGCCGTGTTTCGACACCCGGAGTGCCTCCGCAGAGGCTCCGGACCAGAAGCATCGCCAGAACCTTGGAGGCACCTGCTCGGCCGGATGCTCCCGGCTCTGTGGCGGAACGAAGCGCAAGTAACCGAGGGCATGCATGCATCGCGGCGACCACGACAGGCTCCACAGCCTCACCCGCTTGGACTCGTACCCGCACGGGATCATCGCCGCTTCGGTCCTCGCCCATCCCAGCCGCTCCAAGCGAGCCAGACAGCGCAGCGTTTGGGCGTATGAAACGCCGCTGAGGTTCGCCAGCTTGCGTGCTGTGGCGCCGAAGGGCCGGGCGCGCAGGGCGTTCAAGGTTGCCTTCGTCCCGTCGCTGAGTCCGACGAGCGGGTTGCCCTGCCGCGCGACGGTCGCCGGCAGCGGGTCGACCAGCCAGCGGTCAACAGTCGGCGTCCGAGCAGGACGAGATCGCAGCAGGCGCCGCAGCCGCACGTCGGGGTGCTCACCCCGAATGGGTCTCAGCAGTCCGGCAACCTTGCGAGCAGTGACATGCGACACGCCGACCACGGCCGCGACCGCCGCCGCAGTGGGTTCGTCGATCTCGACGACGGCGATCCACTCGCCGGGTCTGAGCTTCGTGGAATGCAGCGACGTGCCGGTCGTCACCGTGAAGCGCTTGCGGCAATCTCGGCACCGCCACCCGCGCCACTCCGAACGCCCCGCTCCGCCTGGGCCGCAACGGACGCTGCCGCACGCAGGACACGCCGGGTTCCCGTCCCAGCGCGCCTCAGCCATTCGCGTCTCAGCGCTTGATCGGATCACGGCGTCCACGATTTCATCCTACCCGACCCTGGGCATTCTCCTTTCATATGCGAACAACGCGTCGCCCGTTCGTTTGGCGGATCACGCTCCGTCTCCATATCGTAGGTGCTTGCCCGGCTGTGGCCCGCGTGGTGCAGGGCTCGCTAGCGCGGGGCCTGGCTCGCTGCTTCACTGAAGACCCGACAGCTGCCGACACTGGAGGAAGAAACATGGCGCGGACCATCACCAAACCAGGCCTCGATCTCGGCATCGTGACCAACAACGGCGACGCGATGCTCGAGTTCTACCGGGACGTCGTCGGCCTCGAGTTCGAGGCCACGATGGCACTGGAGGCGGTGGGGATCGCCCGGATGGACCGACTCCGCTGCAATGACAGCGTGCTGAAGCTGGTGACGATGACAAGCGACGTGCCGGCGGGGGTGGGCGGCGGCGTCGAGGCGTGCACCGGCATGCGCTACTTCACGATCGCCGTGGACGACATCGCGGCCGCGGTGGCCGACTGCGAGGCAGCCGGCACGCCGATCGTGTGGCCTCTGCGGGAGATCCGCCCCGGCGTGACCATCGCCGTGGTGGAGGATCCCGACGGCAGCTGGGTGGAGTTCATCCAGATGTCCTGATCGATTCGGTGTCGTACACCCGATGGCGACCAGATGGTGACCGAAGGGCTCCGCCGACTGTCGGCGCCACGACAGGCCAGTCCCTGAGCTCGACGAAGCGGCACCCGTAGAAGTCCATCTGGTTCCGATATTGGCTCTTTGGGGCTTGTGGGGCGGCACCGAATGGTGTCGTTGACCCTGCGGGCCGAAGCGCTGCTTATCCTCGTGTCATCCTCTCTCCCCCTCCTCATGACGGCCGCAGCAGCGGGCCTGAGGCTCACCATGGCTGAACCCCTGCATCCGGCGGCGCGCGCCGACCTGCGCAACGTGGCGATCATCGCCCACGTCGACCACGGCAAGACCACCCTCGTCGACGCCATGCTGTGGCAGTCGGGCGCCTTCCGGTCCAACGAGACGGTCAACGAGCGGGTCATGGACTCGATGGACCTCGAGCGCGAGAAGGGCATCACGATCCTGGCCAAGAACACCGCGGTCCGCTACAGGTGCGACAGCGGCGAGGAGATCAAGGTCAACATCGTGGACACGCCGGGCCACTCCGACTTCGGCGGTGAGGTGGAGCGGGCTCTCACGATGGTCGACGGCGTCCTGCTGTTGGTCGACTCGAGCGAGGGCCCGCTGCCGCAGACGCGGTTCGTGCTCCGCAAGGCGCTGGCCCTGAAGCTGCCCGTCGTGCTGGTCGTGAACAAGATCGACCGGCCCGACGCCCGCATCTCCGAGGTCGTCGACGAGGTGTACGAGCTCTTCCTCGATCTCGACGCCACCGAGGACCAGATCGACTTCCCGATCGTGTACGCCAACGCCCGCAAGGGCACTGCGACGCTCGACCCCTCCGAGCGGGGCGCCGACCTGCGGCCCATGTTCGAAACACTGCTCGAGACCGTCCCCGCGCCCCGCCACGACCCCCAGCGGCCACTTCAGGCATGGGTAACCAACCTCGATGCCAGCCCGTACGTGGGCCGCATCGCCATGTGCCGGGTCATGCACGGAACCATCAAGAGAGGTCAGAGCGTGGCCTGGTGCCGCACCGACGGCACGACCGCCACAGCCAAGATCACCGAGCTGTACGTCACCGAGAGCCTCGACCGGGTGGACGCGGCCGAGGCCGGCGCGGGAGAGATCATCGCCATCTCCGGAATCGCCGACATCACCATCGGCGAGACACTGGCCGACCTGGCCGACCCTGTGCCGCTGCCGGGCATCACCGTGGACGAACCGAGCCTGTCGATCACTGTCGGCACCAACACGTCTCCCATGGCCGGGCTCGAGGGCACCAAGTTGACGGCCCGCCTCATCAAGAACCGCCTCGACGCCGAGTTGGTCGGCAATGTGTCGATCCGGGTTCTGGACACCGACCGTCCCGACACCTGGGAGGTTCAGGGGCGGGGGGAGCTCCAACTCGCCGTGCTGGTGGAGATCATGCGCCGCGAGGGCTTCGAGATGACCGTGGGCAAGCCCAGAGTCGTGACCCGCACAATCGGCGGACGGCTTCACGAGCCCACCGAGCGGGTCACCATCGACATACCCGAAGGCTTCGTCGGAGCAGTGACGCAGCTCCTCGGCGAGCGCAAGGCCGAAATGGTCGCCATGACGAACCACGGCACCGGCTGGGTGCGGCTCGACTACGTCGTCGCGGCCCGGGGCCTCATCGGGTTCCGCACCGAATTCCTAACCGAGACCCGGGGCACGGGCCTGGCGGCCAGCGTCTTCGAGGGGCACACACCGTGGATCGGCGAGTTCCGTACCCGCCGCTCAGGCTCGATCGTCGCCGACCGCCGCGGCGCGGTGACTGGCTACGCCGTGGCCGCCGTGCAGGAGCGGGCCTCTCTGTTCGTCGGCCCCGGCGACGAGGTGTACGAGGGGATGGTCGTGGGCGAGAACCCGCGCCCCGAGGACATGGACGTCAACATCTGCCGGGAGAAGAAGCAGACGAACGTCCGGGCCGCGGCTTCCGACGACACTGTCCGCCTGACCCCGCCGCGCATCCTGTCGCTGGAGCAGGCGCTCGAGTTCATCGCCGACGACGAGTGTGTCGAGGTCACCCCGCAGACCATCCGCCTGCGCAAGGAGATCCTCGACGCCGACGTGCGGGGCCGTCACCGCAAGCGCCTCCAACGCAACCGGAGCCCGGTCTAGCGGGGGTCCGCCGGAGCCGATAGGTTGCGGCCCCACCCCAGTTCGACTGACCCATATGGCGCAGGAGGCCCCACGATGACAGTCACTAGCCCGAGGAAACCGCTTGTCCTGATCGCCGTTCTGGCGGTGGTGGCCGCGATGGTCGCATCGCTGTCACCGGCAGCCGGCGCTCAAGCCACGCCGGAGCCCATCAGCGCGGACACGTTCACGTTGACGATCCTGCACAACAACGACGGGGAGTCGAAGCTGCTGCCCGACGAGGACTCGGGATTCCCGGGTGTGGCCCGCTTCGTGACCCAGATGAAGCAGATGCAGGCCGCGGCCGCAGCCGGGGTGATCACCCTCACCTCGGGCGACAACTTCCTGGCCTCCCAGGAGTTGAACGTGTCGCTGGCACGCGAAGGCGCCCTCTACGACTCGATCGCGCTCAGCGGCCTGTACGACGCCATGGCCCTGGGTAACCACGACTTCGACCTGGGGCCGGAGGTGACGGCCCGCTTCATCGAGGGGTTCGATCCGGCCGTGCCTTTCCTGTCGGCCAATGCCGACTTCTCCGGCGAGCCCGTGCTGCAAGCGCTGGTCGACGACGGAGTGCTGGCCGCCAGCACCGTCGTGGAGACCGCCGGCCAGCAGGTCGGCGTGATCGGGGCCGTTACTCCCCTACTACCCAACATCTCGACTCCACGCAATGTGGTGATCTCCGATGTTCTGGCCGCGGTGCAGGCCGAGGTCGAGTCGCTGACCGCGGCCGGGGTGAACAAGATCATCCTGGTCAGCCACCTGCAAGGGGTGTCCGAGGAGATCGCGCTGGTGGCCGACCTGGCCGGCGTGGACGTGGTCATCGCCGGCGGCGGCGACGACCTACTGCGCAACGAGGGCGACACCTGTATGCCCGACGACGAGCCAGCCGGCTCCTACCCGCTGCTCGTAGCCGACTCCACCGGCACCGACGTGCCGGTGATCACCGCTCCCGGGGGCTACCGCTGCATCGGCGAGTTGACCGTCACCTTCGACGGAGACGGCAACATCGCCAGCCACTCGGGCCGCTCCGTCGGTGTCGGCTTCGCGGTGACGCCCGACGCGGCGGTGCAATCCAGCGTGATCGACCCCCTGGCCGCGGCCGTGGCCGAGATCGACGCCGACAAGGTCGGCACCAGCGACGTCGACCTGGACGGGCGCCGGGCCAGCGTGCGCACCGGCTCCACCAACCAGGGCAACCTGCACGCCGACGCGCTGCGGGCCACCGCCGCCAACCTGGCCGAGGACTTCGGCACTGGCGTGCCTGACGTCGCCATCCAGAACGGTGGCGGGATCCGCAACGACGCCGTGATACCGGCCGGGCCCATCACCGCCGGCGACACATGGGACATCGCCCCGTTCCGCAACTTCGTAGTGGTGGGCGAGGTCTCCCGCGAGACCTTCCATGTGCTGCTGGAGCAGGCCGTCGATCGGATCCCCGGCGCCGGGGGCCAGTTCCCGCAGGTCTCGGGGTTCACGTTCACCTACGACCCGACGGCGCCAGCCCGCGAGACCGACCGGGGCGGTGACTGCTCGCTGGCCGGCGATCCCGGGTCGAGGATCCGCGAGGTGACACTCGACGACGGCACCGCCATCGTGCGCGACGGCGCAGTGGTGCCCGGCGATCCGGTGGTGCTGGTCACCATCGACTTCCTGGCCAACGGCGGCGACTGCTACCCGCTGGGCGACATCGAGTTCACCAAGCTGGGCGTCAGCTACCAGCAGGCCCTGGCCAACTACATCTCGGACGACCTCGACGGCATCATCACTCCAGCGGACTACCCCGAGGGCGGCGACGACCGGATCGTTGCCGTGGAGGCCGAGCCCGAGCCGGTCACCGTGACCGTCCAGCGAGGCGACAGCCTCTGGCGGCTGGCCCGGATCCACCTCGGATCAGGCGACCGCTGGCGCGAGATCTACGACCTCAACCGGGATCGGGTCCAGCCCGACGGCCGAAGCCTGCGCAATCCGGACCTGATCCAGATCGGCTGGGTGCTGGAGCTGCCCGCCAGCTAGCCCGCACCGGGGCCCGTCCACCGGGCCGGGAACCACCGCCCCCCTCGCAACGTCTTACTCCGTGACGCCCCCACACGCGGGGCACTACGGTGAGACGGGGCTCGATCGCACGATGCGAACCACAGCTACGAAGGCTCTGACTTTGACGCTGATCGTCGCGCTGGTCGTCGCGTCCTGTTCGGATGACCCCGCTCCGGCGGGCGCGCCCGACCAGGCCGGGGATCCCGGCGTAGGCGTTGATCCCGGCCCGGAAGCCCAGCCAGTCGTCATTGATGTGGGAGGCGGCGAGATCGCGCTGACTGCCCACCTGGTCCGCTTCGACGGTTGCGACGCGCTTCTGGACCAACTCCGCAACTGGGCAGCGGACAGGGTGGGGCCGTGGGGCTTCGGTGGACGCCCCTACGACGACTTCGATGACATGATGGTCGAGGAGGAGATGGCCGAACCAGCCCCGGTAGCAGACCAGCCCGCCGCACTGGCCGCCGACTTCCGCAGGCAGCGGCCCGTCGAGGGCGTGGACTACTCGGGCACCAATGTCCAGGAAGCCGGCGTGGACGAGGCCGACATCGTTAAGACCGACGGCCAGCGGATCTTCGCCATGTCGGCCGGGCACCTGGTGGTCGTCGACGCAGCCCGCCGGGAAGTGCTCGGATCCATTCTCCTGCCCGTCGGCGAGTCGGCCGAGCTGTTCCTCGCCGGCGACAGCCTGTTGGCGATCCAGCAGTCCGGCGGACGTGGCGGCAACCCCCCGCAAGCGGTGGTCCACCGCATCGACGTGCGCGACGGAGTGCCTGCGATCTCAGAGACTCTGCGAGTCGAGGGCAGGTATGCGAGCGCCCGCAGCGTCGGCGGGGTGGCCCGGGTGATTGTGCGGTCGCGGCCGGCCGACGACTTCCCGTTCGTGAACCCGGCCGGTCCCGACAGCGAGGCGATTGCCGAGGAGGCCAACCGGGCCGCGATGCTGGCCAGCAGCCTGGAGGACTGGCTGCCCGCCTACTCGCACACGAGCCCCGGCGGCGCCACGACCGAGGGCCGGCTGCCGCCTTGCGAGCAGGTTCACGCCCCGACGGTGTTCTCCGGCTTCGGCGTCACCACGGTGCTGAGCGTGCCGGTGGCCGGCGCCATCGACCCGGCCGCGGCCACTTTGGTGTTGGCCCCCGGCGAGACCGTCTACGCGTCTACCCGGTCGATGTACGTGTCCACCGCCACCTGGATCGATCCCGCCGCCGACGAAGCGGGCGACATCGACTGGGACCAGTTCGCAGCCGAGTTCCGCACCAACATCCACCGCTTCGACATCTCGGATCCGGCCGGAGCCCTCTACACCGCCTCGGGCAGCGTGTCCGGAGAGATCCACAACCAGTTCGCTCTGTCCGAGCACGCCGGACACCTGCGGGTGGTCACTACCACCGGCGGATTGAACTCGTCCGAGAGCTGGGTTCGGGTGCTGGCGGAGTCCGACGGCCTGCTCACAGAGGTCGGCTCGGTCGGCGACATCGGGCGGGGCGAGCGGGTGCAGTCGGTGCGCTTCGCCGGCGACACCGGCTACGTGGTCACCTTCCGCCAGATCGACCCCTTCTACACCATCGACCTCTCCGACCCATCCGCTCCTGCGGTGGTGGGCGAACTCAAGATCCCCGGCTTCTCCAGCTACCTGCACCCCATCGGGGACGGGCTGGTGCTCGGGGTGGGATCCGACGCCGACGAGGATGGGCGGATCACCGGCGCCAAGGTGTCACTGTTCGACGTGTCCGACCTGGCCGACCCCCGGGAGGTGTCGGTGTGGACGGTACCGGGCGGCTGGAACGAGATCGGCTGGGGCCATCGGGCCTTCCTGTGGTGGGCGCCGGAACGGCTGGCCGTGATCCCCGTCACCGCCGACCACGAATGGTCGGGTGCGGTGGTGCTGCACATCGCCGGCGACGCCCTGAGGGAGGTCGGCCGGATCGTCCACTTGGGGGCGGGCGCGGGGAAGACCTCATGCCGGCGGCTCAGCGAGGCCGATCTGATCGACCCTGTGGACGTCACGCAGGCCGACCTCGGGACGAGGGTTGCGGAGCTGATCGTGCAGACCCCCAAGTCGGCGATCGTCGTGGCGTGCGACCCGGGCGAGGAGCCCATCGCCGGATTCCAGTGCGAAGTCGGTGAATTCACCGACACCGAAGATGAGTCTCTGCGGCAGCGGGTCTCCTACACCGCCAGCGAGGAACTGTGGGCCTGCCTGCCCCCTGCGGCCTCGGAGGTTCCGGCGAGGCAGATCGTGCGAAGCATCGTGATCGGCGACGACCTCTGGACCCTCAGCCACCCCTACAGCCGCTACCGCGACGGCAGCACCGAGGGCCTCCTGCAGGCGAACGGCCTCAAGACACTGGAGTTCTTGGATGCGGTCGACATCTGACTCCTCCCGGCGTCGAAGGCTGCGGGCGGCCGCGATCGCCATGGCGGCGGTGGCCGCGATGGTTGCGACCACCGTGACGGCGTCGACTCCGGCGACGGCCGCCTCGTCGGCGTCGGTAGCCGCCCAGGACGAGTCGCCACCTCGGTACAAAGCGGTCGCGGCAGGCAACTACGTGAGCTGCGCCATACGCGATGACGATTCCCTCACATGCTGGGGCGACAACGGCTCCGGGCAGGCCGACCCGCCGCCCGGAGCATTCACCGACGTGTACGTGTCTCGGGACCGCTACGCCTGCGGCTTGCTGACAGACGGTGCGGTCACCTGCTGGGGCGACAACGAGTACGGAGCGCTGCCTGTCCCCACCGACAACTACAGATTCAAGTCCCTCGCGACAGGGAGCGGGCACGTGTGCGGGATACAGGTCGACGACACAGTCCTCTGCTGGGGAAACGACTACTACGGGCAGTCCGTAGCGCCCCGGGGAACCTTCACCGACCTGGCCGCCGGCTACGGCCACACATGCGGGATCCAGACCGGCGGCACTATCGACTGCTGGGGCGACAACCAATACGGGCAGACCGACGCGCCGGCTGGAACCTTCATGTCGATTGCTGCCAGCGAGCGGAGCCTGTGCGGCATTCGGACCAGCGGCGAGATCACATGCTGGGGCAGCGAGGACAGTTACACCAATGTGCCCGGAGGGAGCTTCAAGTCCGTGGGTTCCGGGGCCTATCACCACTGCGCGATCCGAACCAACGACAGGGTCGCCTGCTGGGGAAGCCCCGGCAACACGCCATCAAGGGTGCCCGGAGGGAGCTTCACCGCGGTGGACGGCGGTCAGGAGCACTCATGCGGACTGCGCGTCGACGGCTCCATCGACTGCTGGAGTGACTTTTCCGTGCCCTTTGGCGCGGCCGAGGGACCGGGCAGGGTCTTCGTCGCAGTCTCCGCCGGAGGCCGTCATACATGCGGTCTGCGAGCGGACGGGGCCATCGACTGCTGGGGCCGCTTCCAGATCACCGAGGACAACAGCCGGTGGGCGACCGGAACAGCCGGCGAGTTCACCGCCGTCGCATCCGGATCCCACTACCCGTGCGGATTGAGGACCGACGGCACGATCCACTGCTGGGGACCTGACGTGAGCGGACGCCTCGACATACCCGAGAACCGCGATCTGTTCCACCTCGTCAACAGTTTCCCCGAGGGAACCTTCACGGCCATCGCGTCCGGCGGCACCCATTCCTGTGCAATCCGGGTCGATGGGGCTGTTGTCTGCTGGGGGGACAACGAGTACGGGCAGACCGATGTGCCCCACCGCGCCGATGCGCCATCGAAGCTCTCGATCTGGGACAGGATCCGTCACGGCCACCTGAGCAATCGGAACGGGACTGTCAAGGCGATTGCCAGCGGACCGTGGCACTCTTGCGCGATACGGGCCGATGACACAGTGCTCTGCTGGGGTCACAACAATCCGAGTACCGGAGAGTCTCCGTCGGTATCCGACCAGGCGAGAGCGCCCGGCGGGAAGTTCGCTGCCATCACCGCAGGCTCCAATCACTCGTGCGGCCTGCGGACAAACGGTGCCGTTGCTTGCTGGGGCCAGGATGCGGAGTTGGTGGAGCAACTCGGTATTAAGGATCTGACCGCGATCTCGGCAGGGCGCGGCTTCACCTGCGGTCTGCGCATCGACAAGACCAGTAATTGCTGGGGCTATGACATCCCCGGCGGGAACAATTCCAACGGCAAGTTTCAGGCAGTCGCGTCAGGCAGCGGGCACGCCTGCGCGTTGACGACCGACGGCACTATCAAGTGTTGGGGGCACACATCGGTCTGGGATTGGCCACACGGTGTGATAGCCACCGGCTGACGGCACACACGCCTGACCGCCCGAGGGGGTGTCAGGCGTAGTCCTGGTACTTGTCCAGGTAGCGGGTGGGGCGGCTCAGGGCGTCCTTGCGGAACGGGTCGCCCAGTTCCTTGGTGCACATGGCTTCGATGACGGTGGTGCGGCCCCCGTTCATCTGGGCGTCGATGGCCGATTCCAGCGCCGAACCGACGTCCTCTAGCTGGTTGACCCGAACGCCGTCGGCGCCCATGGCCCGGGCCACCTCCGACCAGTCCTCGCCGGCGTCTAGCTCGCCGGCCACGAAGCGGCGCCCGTAGAAGTCCACCTGGTTCTACTTCGACCCCTGCCGGCCAATCAGTCAGACAGGTCCCGGGGCGCCACGGAGAGGCGTTCGGCCACCGCTCCCGCGTGGAGGCGCCGATCCCACACAGCCATGACGACATGGGGAGTGCCGATCTCCAGGGCGCTGGCAAGGTGGACGGCGTCAGCGCCCCGCAAGCGACGGCGCTCAGCCAGCCGACCGGCGGCCTCGGCCACGCGAGCGGTCATCTCCACCGGCCGCAAGTCCGTCCAGAGGCGCTCCCAGTTCTGGCGGCACGTCGCCAGAGCCTCCTCCCCCAAGTCGCGGTTGCGGTCCGCGGCGGCCAGCGCAGCGCACACCTCCGGGTAGGCCAGCCGGCTCGAGACTGCGGCGTCGCAACCGTCCCAGAGCGCGGCGACAACATCGCTGCCCGGCTCGGTCACCAGCAGCTTCACCAGCGCGCTGGCGTCGAAATAGACGACGGCCACCGGTCAGCGTCGCTGCTCGCTGATCCGATCCGAGAGGGATCGGGCGGCTTGCGGCAGCTTCCGGCCCGTGACCTTGGATCTGTGCGGGCTCAACGGCCTTGCGATCACGCCCCGCGCCGTGAGGTCCTCGATCCTCGACATCGCGTCGATCCTTACGATCCGGGCCACCGGCATGCCCCGCTCGGTGACCACGACCTCGTCGCCGTCCCGAACCCGGTCGAGCCAATGGCGCAGATTGGCTCGCAACTCCGTGACTGCCACATCCATGACGGGAAGCGTACATCTTGTTGGCTCTAGTCTGTACATTACTAGCGGCCCTCTGCTTCAAATATATTGATACTCAATATCAATATATCTTAGACTAGCGTCGTAGCAAACACCTGCCGGGGTCGCACCGCCGCGACGTCATCAACGGCAGCGACCTCACGAGGACGAGCATCCCGGAGAATGACCTGGCTTCGCTGGAGGGCCTGGGCTCCGTGAGTCTGCAGGAGCGGCTGAAGATCAGGTGTAGTCCTGGTACTTGGCCAGGTAGCGGGTGGGGCGGCTCAGGGCGTCCTTGCGGAACGGGTCGCCGAGCTCCTTGGTGCACATGGCCTCGATGACGGTGGTGCGGCCCCCGTTCATTTGGGCGTCGATGGCCGCCGTCAACGCCGGGCCGACGTCCTCGAGTTGGTTGACCCGCACCCCGTCGGCGCCCATGGCCCGGGCCACCTCCGACCAGTCCTCGCCGGCGTCGAGCTCGCCGGCCACGAAGCGCTGCCCGTAGAAGTCCACCTGGTTCTTCTTCTCGGCGCCCCACTGGCGGTTGTGGAACACCACCGCGGTGACCGGGATGTTGTGCCGCACCGCGGTCATGGTCTCCACCATGCTCATGGCCCAGGCCCCGTCGCCGGCGTAGGCCACCGCGGGGCGGTCGGGGGCTGCCTTCTTGGCGCCGATGACGGTGGGCAGGGCGTAGCCGCAGTTGCCCCAACTCATGGCGGCCAAGAACGACCGGGGCTCCTCGAAGCGCAGGTAGCTGTTGGCCACTGAGTTGATGTTGCCGATGTCGGTGGACACCATCACCCGGGGCGGCATCGCCTTCTCGAGCTCTCGCAGCACCTGGCGGGGGTGCATCCAGTCGTCGGCCTCGGCCGCGGCCTGCTTGATCATGTCCACGCTGAAGTCGTCGGTCTCCTCGGTCCAGTCGTCGAGCTCGGACTCCCACCCGGCCTTCTCCTGGGCAATGTCCGCGGCCCGCTGCACCCGGGTGGCGTCGCAGGCCAGCTCCCGACCGGCCAGGCGGGTCGCCAGCGCGCCCGCAGCCGCGCCGGCGTCACCGCAGATGCCGACGTCGATGCGCTTGACCAGCCCGAGCATCTTGGAGTCGGCGTCGACCTGGATGACCTTGGCGTCGGTCGGCCAGTAGTCGAGGCCGTGCTGGGGCAGCGTGCCGAACGGGCCGAGGCGGGTGCCGAGGGCCAGCACCACGTCGGCTTGCGAGATGAGACGCATGGCTGCCTTGGAGCCCTGGTAACCCAGCGGGCCGCACCACAGCGGATGCGACGCCGGGAACGAGTCGTTGTGCAGGTAGCTGTTCACCACCGGGCACCCCAGGCGCTCGGCCAGGGCCACCGTGGAGGCCATGGCGTCGCCCATCACCACGCCCCCGCCGGAGATCATCACCGGGAAAGCGGCGGCCGCCAGCAACTCGGCGGCCTCGTTGAGGGTCCGATCTCCGCCGGGGCCGCGATCGAGGTGCTGAGGCTGCGGGATCTCCACATCAATGTCGCCGTAGAAGCGGTCGCGGGGGATGTTCAGCTGGGTGGGACCCATCTCCGACAGGGCCCGGTCGAAGCAGCGGGCGGTGAACTCGGCCATGCGATGCTCGTTGTTGACATGGCCCTGGTACTTGGTGAACTCCTCGAACATTGGCAGTTGGTTGGCTTCCTGGAAGCCGCCCAAGCCGATTCCTATGGTCCCGGCCTCGGGGGTGATGATCACCACCGGGCTGTGGGCCCAGAAGGCGGCGGCGATGGCGGTCACGCAGTTGGAGATGCCGGGTCCGTTCTGGCCGATCACCACTCCGTGGCGGCCCGACACCCGGCTGAACCCGTCGGCCATGTGGGCCGCGCCCTGCTCATGCACCACCGGCACCAACTCGATGCCGGCCGGCTCGAAGATGTCCATGGCGTCCATGAAAGCGCTGCCCATGATGCCGAAGATGGTGTCTACGCCATGGGCGACCATCGTCTCCACGAACGCCTCGCTAGGGGTCATACGTGTCATCTCTGAGTTCCTCCCACCGAAAGTTCTGACGCCCGGCACACCTCAGACCAGCCTGTTAGAGCCTATAACAGAACCTGTAGACGGTGCTCGCCCAAATCAGGCTCTCAGAGGCCGAGCGATAGACGGTGCCTCGTCATCATCCGGGCCAGGTGCTGAGCGAGGCCGTGGCCCGAGCGGCCCGTGAGCGCAGCGAACAAGAGCGGGAGTGGCAATCCTGCACCGCGAAACGGCATCAACTACGTGCGGGGCTTCTCAGGGAGCGGAATCGGCGCAGGCGCAGGCTGTTTGTCACCACGAACAGCGATGAGAGGCCCATGGCGGCCGCGGCGGCCATGGGGCTGAGGATTCCGGTGGAGGCCAGCGGGATGGCGGCCACGTTGTAGGCGAACGCCCAGAACAGGTTGACCTTGATGGTGGCCAGGGTGCGGCGAGACAGCGCGATGGCGTCGGGCACCGCTCGCAGGTCGCCACCGACGATCGTCAGGTCGGAGGCCTCCATGGCCACGTCTGTTCCGGTGCCGACCGCGATGCCAAGGTCGGCCTGGGCCAATGCAGGAGCGTCGTTGATTCCGTCGCCCACCATCGCCACCCGCTTGCCGGCTTCCTGAAATCGCGCCACCGCATCGGCCTTGTCTCCGGGTAGCACTCCAGCCGTCACGTCGTTCACCCCGATGGCCGCGCCCACCCAGGCTGCCGTGCGGGCGTTGTCGCCGGTTACGAGCGCCACGTCCAGTCCCATGGCCTGCAGCTCCTCCACCGCCTGCCGGGACGTGGGCTTGACCGTGTCGGCCAGGGCGACCACTGCCTCCGCGGTCGCGCCGCGGCCCGCTAGCACCGCGGTGTGGCCGCGAGCCTCGGCCGCGCTGATGGCATCGTCGAGTTCGGTAGGCACCTCGTCGAACAGGGGGCGCCTGCCAACCCGCACCTCGGCGCCGTCCACTCGACCGACGACGCCCAGACCGGGATGGTTCAAGAAGTCCGTGACGGTACGAGACGAAGGCCAGCGCCGGGCGATGGCCGCGCCGACCGGGTGCTCCGAGCGCGACTCCAGCGCTCCGGCCAGCAAGCCCACGGCCGTGATGTCCATGCCGGGCGCGGCCGCCGCGTCCACCACTTCGAGGCGGCCTTCGGTGACGGTTCCGGTCTTGTCGAGCACCACTGCATCGACGCGGCGGGTGTCCTCGAGCACGGCGGCGCCCTTGATGATCACTCCGAGCTGGGCGCCTCGGCCCGTGCCCACCATGACGGCTAGCGGGGTGGCCAGCCCGAGAGCGCACGGGCACGAGATGATCAGCACGGCCACCGCGGCGGTGAACGCCTCCGAAGCCGCTCCCCCGGCCAGGAACCACGCCCCCAGGGTCACCGCGGCCACGACCATGACCACTGGCACGAAGATGCTAGCCACCCTGTCGGCCAGGCGCTGCACCGCGGCCCGGCCTCCCTGGGCCTCGTCAACGAGGCGCACGATCTGGGCCAGGGCAGTGTCGGCCCCGACCCGGGTGGCCTCGACTTCGAGCGTGCCGTCGACGTTGACGGTGGCACCGATCACCTCATCCCCTGGCGCCACCTCCACCGGAACGGGCTCGCCGGTCACCATCGCCATGTCCACTGCCGAGGCGCCGCTCACGACCACGCCGTCGGTGGCGATCCGCTCGCCCGGGCGCACGACGAAGCGCATCCCCACCGCCAGATCCTCCACGGGCACCTCGGTCCCGTCGGGGAGGCGGGCAGTGGAGGCACCCAGCCGGGCCAGCGCTCGCACCGCCTCGCCCGAACGTCGGGTGGCCCGGGCCTCCAACCACTTGCCGAGCAGCACGAGGGCGACGATCATTGTGCCCGTCTCGAAGTACACATGACCGTCGTCCACGCCGACCAGCAGCACCACCGCCGACCAGACCCACGCGGCGGTGGTACCCAGCGACACCAGCGTGTCCATGGTGGCGGCACGATGACGGAGGTTGCGGAGCGCGGCCCGATGGAAGCCCGATCCCGAGCCGAATACCACCATCGCGGAGGCGACCAGCGCGCCCCAGCGCCAACCGTCGAAGCGCAGCGGCGGCAGCATCGACACGGCCACAACCGGAGCGCCCAGCAGGACAGCGGCTACGAGCCGCCGGCGCAGGGTCGACACCCGCCGGATCTCGGCCTCCTCGTGCGTCTCCGGGCGCTCCGGCGCGGAGTAGCCGGCCTGCTCGACGGCCTGCCGCAGGACGGAATCGTCGGTGCTCCCGTCGTGGAGCACTGTGGCCCGGCCCGAGGCGAAGTTCACCCGGGCGTCTATCACGGCGTCGACAGCCTCTAGGGCGGAGGTGACTCGGGCTGCGCATGCGGCACAGGTCATGCCGTCCACCCGGATGTCGGTCCGGACCTTCAGAGACGACCCGGTGCCCACCCCATCAGCCTACGCCCGCACCGTCATGGTGTAGCACCGGTCAGTTGCAGTCGACCGCAGCCTCCAAGGCCGCACAGACGCTGCGGTTTCGCTCGGCGCTGAGGGTCCCCAGCCGACCCGTCAACTCCCCGACCGACGCGCTTGTAACGCCGTCGAGTTGCACACAGCACACCTTCGTCACCGGATCCTCGCCCGGCTCCAGCAGGACTTCGGTCGCGAGGCCACGTACGCTCGTCGAGCACGGGGCTACGATGACCCGTCTTCTTCCGTTGATCGCCCTGTCACGCGACAGCACCACGACCGGGCGGCGTGACAACTCGGGGGTCTCGCACCACCAGACTTCCCCCTTGCGGGACAACCTCGTCACCGGGGGCGCCTCGCCTCGTAGAACGACTCCATGTCGCCCCATGCGTCGGGAGCGTTCAGCGGCACCCTTTCGTAACCTTCCCGGATCTGCCGGTCGATCTCGGCGCTGCGGCGCTCGCGGCTCCGCGCGGCCCACACCCGCAACGGCCAGGTCCTCACCACCCACCGCATCACAGGACACCTGTGCCATCTATGCACGTCACACCTCCCCAGACATCTCCCAGCTCTGCCCTATACTAACATGATATTACACTACAAAAGATAGTAATACACCAACAATCTACACCATGCCGCTTGCCGCAGATTCTCGAGTTGGCCTGCAGCGGGGCAGACTGGCGGGATGCCTTCGACCGAGAACGTGCCTCCGGCGCCGGTGGGGCGGGTGCGGCCCGCGGTGGATGGCCTGCCCGCTTACAAGCCGGGCAAGGCGGCCGAGCAGGCCGAGCGGGAGCACGACATCGCGGAGGCCATCAAGCTGGCCTCCAACGAGAACCCGTACCCGCCCCCGGCCGCGGTGGTCGAGGCCGTGGCCGCAGCCTGCCGGGGCGGCAACCTCTACTGCGACCACCGGGCCACCGCGGTGCGCGAGGCGCTGGCGGCTCGGCTGGGTCTGGCCGTCGAGCAGGTGACCGTGGGGGCGGGCTCGGTGGCGCTGCTGTACCAGCTAGCCACGGCCTACATCGATCCCGGCGACGAGGCGATCACCCCCTGGATCTCGTTCGAGGCCTACCCGATCTCGGTCCAGACCATGGGCGGGACCCTGGTGAGGGTGCCGCTGACGTCCGGCCACGCCTTCGACCTCGACGCGGTGGCGGCCGCGGTGACCGAACGCACCAAGCTCGTGCTGCTGGCCACCCCCAACAACCCCACCGGCACGGCGGTGTCGACCGCGGCGGTGACGGAGCTGGCCGAGAGCATCCCCGACGATGTCATCGTGTTGGTGGACGAGGCCTACCGGGAGTTCGCCGACCCCGCCCTTGGCGACCCGGTTACCGAGCTGCTGCCCCGCTTCGACAACGTGGCCGTGGCCCGGACGTTCTCCAAGGCCTACGGGCTGGCCAGCCTGAGGGTGGGTTACGTGATGGCCCACCCCGAGATCGTGTCCGCCATCGACAAGTGCCTCATCCCGTTCAACGTCAACGGCCTGGCCCAGGCTGCGGCCCTGGCCGCGCTGGGAGGCGAAGCGGAAGCCGAGGCCCAGGCCAACATCGACGGGATCAAGGCCGAGCGGGGTCGGGTTGCGGCCGCGCTGACCGCCGACGGCTGGGACATACCCGACACCCAGGCCAACTTCGTATGGATGCACCTAGGCGACCGCACCGACGACGTGTGCATCGGCCTGGAGCGGCGGGGCGTGGTGGTCCGCCCGTTCTCCGGGGTCGGCATCCGGGTGACCGTCGGCACCCCGGCCCAGAACGACCGCTTCCTAACCACCCTCACCGAGGTAGCCCAGCCGGCCTGATCCCTCAAACCGCTCCGGATCAGATGTTGAGGAGCGGGCCGAGTTCCCGGAGGCGGGCGCGTCGTATGCGGTAGTCGGGCACAGCCTGAGCGACCACAGCCCTGTACTCGGGCGTGTGGCCGCGGACGCGCAGGTGCGCGAGTTCGTGGGCGATCACGTAGTCGAGGAGGGCGGGCGGGGCCATGACGGCGCGCCAGTTGAAGCGCAACGTGCCGTCTGGAGCGCAACTAGCCCAGCGACGGCGCTGGTCGCGGATGAGGACCGCCTTCGGCCGCACACCGACAAGGCTCGCGATGCGCTTCACTCGTGGCGGGAGCTTCAGCGCGGCGCGGTCGCGGTACCACACTTCGAATGCGGCCCGCACCTTCTTGAGCCGTTCCTCACCTTGAAGAGAGCGGGGGATGTCAACGTCGAACTCCCAGTGGTGGAACCTGACCTCGACCCTGGCGTCGTCGGTGGGGTGCACGGTGAGGCGCACCGATCGGCCAAGGTAGGGAAGGGACTCGCCGCTGACGAACCGGCGAGGCGGTGCGCACGCCGTGGTTGCGCCGTCGTGCCGGATGATCCAACCGGCGCAGCGGCGCACGGTTTCCTCAACCTGCTCCGCAGGCGTGTCGACAGGCGCCGCCACCCTGACGGCACCGGGAGTATCGACGGTCACCTCGATCGTCTTGCGTCGCCTCGGGCTGCGGACAACCTGGTACTTGATCCGGGCGTCGCCGAAGACGATCTCCCCGCGCTCTGTCACGCGAGCCTCTTGCGGGCCATCTCCACGACCTGGCGGGCCAGCTCGTCGACTTCGCCCTCCCGGTAGCGGCCGGCGCCGCGCAGGCGACGCTTGATGTCGCGCCGCACCTCGCGTTGGCTCTCGAGGTTCTCGTGCCAGTCGATCAAGGACTGAAGCCTTTGAACAATCACCTCGATGTCGAGGGCCATGTCCCTTACCTTGGCATCGATCTCGGCTTCGTGTGACTGGGGGGTCGTGTGTTCCGCCGTCTCGTGCAAGCCTTCGGGGAGAGCGTCTGTCCCGGGGTCCTTGCGAGCTAGCAACTCGTAGACCGCGTACGACATGGGCGTGAGTCCCTGGTCCGCAGCGAGTGCCTCCTGCTGAGTGATCTGCTTGCGCAGCGCGGCCATGCGCTTGCAGCCCTCGGCGGCGTCGATCACCTTGGCCCGCAGCTCCCCGATGATGCGGGCGAGCGCCTCAGAGAGCCGCTCGTAGAGGACGGGGTTCTCTGCGACCCGTTCGTTGATCTGGGCCCGCAGCGCGTGTTCCATCAGCGAGGCTCGGGCCTCGTCGTGGGGCAGGCTCTCGATCTTCTGTTCGAAGTCACGGTCGAGGATGGATACGGGTGCCATCAGTTCCCGGACGCTGGCGTCGATGCGCGAGTCGAGCAGTTGCTTGACCTTCGCTCCGACAGCAGCCCAGTCGATGTCGGCCCGCTCCCTCAGGAACTGGGCACGCGTGTAGGACCTGATGACAGTGAGCCGGCGCAGGCGGTCGAGGTAGCCGAGCGCCGCAGGGTCGGGCAGGTAGCGGTCCATCAGTCTCGAGAAGTCGCTGTAGTCGCGGTCGAACCGTTCGTAGGCGTCGGCCTTGTAGTCGCCCTCGGTGGCCGCGTCCGCGGCAAATCGGCGCACACATGACCACGGGTCGTCGAGGTCGAGGCCGCGGAAGTGGGCTTCGGCGCTGTCGGCGGCAGCCTGAATCACGGGACCCGGATCCTCCAGCTCGGTGAGCGCCTGCTGGAGGTCGCCGCGGTCGAACACGGCGAGCGCACTCTCAAGCTCCCGTGAGACGCCGTGGTAGTCGACCACTAGTCCGTGGTGCTTCTCCGTCGTCGCACCGTCTCGGGTGTGCGAGAAGCGGCGGTTCACGCGGGCGATGGCTTGCAGCAGCGTGTGCTCCCGGATGGACCGATCGAGGTAGAGGACCTGCTCGACAGGCGCGTCGAAGCCCGTGATGAGCTTGTCGACCACCACCAGCACCTGCGGCTCGCCGTCGGGGTCGATGAAGTCCTCGACGATCCTGTCCTGGTCGAGTTCCCTGGCTCGGGCGAACTCGGGGCCGTCGTTGTGGGAGGTTGTGATGATCGGGTAGGCGGACAGGCCGAAGTCGTTCAGGTGCTGCGCATAGCTCAGCGCGGCGGCGCGGCTCGCTGCCACGACTTGGGCCTTGAAGCCGTTCGGCTGAGCCTTGTTACGGAAGTGCTCGGAGATGTCGAGCGCGATCTGCTCGATGCGCTTGGCCGCCTCCGCGATGCGTTCCTTGCTTGCGTAGCGTCGCCGGATCTCGGCGCGCGTCGCTTCGGGCTCGTCGCCGAAGAGCGCTTCGAACAGCCGGTCGAGCGTCTGCGGGCCTTCGACGTGCAGATCGGGAAGGCGGGCCTCGTAGTGGATGGGGACCGTGACGCGATCCTCGACGGACTGCGGGATGGTGTAGGAGTCGATCAGGTCGCCGAACACTCCCAGTGTTGTCCGCCGGAAGCCCTTGTCGATGGGGGTGCCGGTGAAGCCGACGAAGGTCGCCTGCGGCATGGCCGCTCGCATTCTCGCCGCGAGGCTTCCGTACTGCGTGCGGTGGGCCTCGTCGACCATCACGATCACGTTGTCGGCGTCGTTGAGGCAGGCGCGTGGGCCGGCGGGCTGGTACAGCACATCCTCGAACTTCTGGATGGTGGTCATGATCGTGCGGCCGTTGTTGGTCTGCAGCAGTTCGCGGAGGCGCCGGGTGGTCTTGGCCCGCTCGGGCTCGTCGACGGCAGACTGCTGGAAGGTCCTAGTGATCTGCCGGTCGAGCAGGGTGCGGTCGGTGACAGCGACGATGGTGGGGTTGCGCAGGGCGGGCGTGCGCCGCAGCTTCGTAGCGAGCCACAGCATCGTCAGCGACTTGCCGGAGCCCTGCGTATGCCAGACGACCCCGCCGCGCTCGGCCGGCGAGCGGCCCCGCACGATGCGCTCGAGGGCGCGGGTCACGGCGCGGTACTGCTGGTAGCGAGGCAGCTTCTTGGTGAGCCGTCCCTGCTCGTGCTCGTAGACCACGAAGTCACGCAGGATGTCGAGCAGGACCGCGGGATTGAGCAGGCCGGCGATGAGCCGCGCCTGACCCTCGGGAGGCGTGCCGAGGCGGTGTTCGAAGTTGCTCTCGGTGAACGGCTCGATCGACTTCCAGCCGGTGTAGGCGTTCAGAGGCGCGCCCACGGCCCCGAAGTGGGCGTCGGCGCCGCAGTGGGCGACGCATAGAAGATTGGTGTCAAAGAGCTCGGGGGCACCTGCCCCGTGCCACTCCGGACCGGCCTCCTGGTAGCGGTGCAGTTGCTTGACGGCCTGCTGCTTCCAGATCTCCAGCAGTGTGGGCGACTTCGCCTCCATGACGACGAGGGGGATGCCGTTCACGAACAGCACGAGGTCGGGCTTGACGACGCGCTCGTCGTTCTCGCTGGCGCGCCGCGCGCCGCGCTCGATGCCGCGGCGCACCCGGAACTGCGTGGTCACCATGTACTCGTTGAGTCCCACCCTCGGTTCGGGATGCTCGAAGTCGAAGAAGCGCACGGTGGGCGTTTCCTGGCGGCCACCCTGGTCGACGGTGAGGGGCATACCGTGCGAGAGGTACTCGTGGACAGCCTGGTTGCGGGCCAGGCCGGTGGCATCAATGTGTTGCAGATTGAAGATGACCCGCTGCGCCTGATCGTCGGTCATCCAAGGATTGAGACGCTTGAGAGCCGCTGTGAGCCGACCGGCCAGCAGTACATCCCGCTCGTCGTCGCGCTCGTGCGCCAGCGTCTCCCGCGGCACAAACGACCAGCCGAGATGCTCCAACAGCTCCCGGGCCGGATTCTCGGCGAGTTCAAGTTCGTTGTGCTTGGTGACGGAGGTTATGGCTGACCCTCCTCCAAGAGCCGCTTCGCCTTCACAAGCAAGTCGGGTAGGTCGGTCTGAATGATGTCCCAGATCACATCGTCATCGAGGCCCGAGTAGCCGTGTGCCAGTCGATTTCGAGTGGCGACTACCTGTCGCCATTTGATCTGAGGGTTCGCCTCGCGTACATCATCAGGGATGCGCGTAGCGGCCTCCCCGATGAGTTCCAGGTTGCGGAGAGTTGCGTCGTAAGTGCGCCCGTCGCCTATGAAGGCATCTTGGTCGAACCCCGCTGTGTAGGCGACAGCACGCTCCGCGAAGTCGATGATGTCCTGAAGGTAGAGTCGCCAGTGGCGCGTGCCTTCACCTCGTTCAGACATCTATTGCCTCGCGCTCCACATACGGACGGATTTCAGCGCGAAGAGCCTCGTCGGTTACGAGGTCCACACGACGACCCAGCAGGTCCTCGATGTAGAACTGAACACCAAAGTAGGCCTGAGATGTTGCCGGCCCATCAAACCGAACTAGAAGGTCGAGATCGCTTGTGGCGCTCGCCTCATCCCGCGCGAACGACCCGAACAAGGTCAGACTCATCACCCCAAACCGTTCAGCTAGAGCTTCCTTATGCGTTCGAAGCGCATCCAAGACATCCGTACGATCGAGTTGCTTCATGAGGAAACCCGTAGCACTTTGAAACGTCGCTGCCGAGCCATGTAAGTCACCGCGCTAGACCTTCTGCCGCTAGCCGGTATCTGTCATGACTCCGAATATTCGATAGCATCGATTGGTCTATCCCGCATTCTTGCAATAGGTTGATCACAGTTAAGATATAGATTGATTCCGATAATTCGTACATTCTCAAGACGTTCATGTCTTCATTCAATCCGCGATGCACTACATTCAATACCCTTACATCTTGCACTTCCTTAGCCCAGCGCTTTGAACAACCCACCAAGTCTGATCCGATTGTTCCAGCATATTCTACAGCACGACATAGCGCAGCCTTCAGTTTGACATGTTGCTTCTGTTCCCGGATTCGTTCTAGTGCTTCGAGAGCAATAACGACGTTCATGAAGCGGTTCTCGATGTGAATACTGGGAAGATACTGGTGTCCAAGCAACGTACCTACCACTGGATTGAACTTTCGGGTTACGCGCAACCACTTCGCCACCCCATCCAATCCCCCGATGTGATCAAAGGTGAACAGCATCGTCACAGGATGCGGGTTGCGTTCCTTCTGGACAATTTGACCACCCCGAAGCCGCTCATGCAACTCTATGGGGTCGGGCATGATTCGTCCGTCGGTCATCTCGCGCTCAACATCCGTATGCGTTAGAGAGACGTGTGTGATAGCCGCCGGCGAGTCAAGCCCAATCGTCACAAGGTCTTGGAGCGCTGCACAGGGGGCGATAGCCTCCTCCAAACGGACGAGAGCGTGGAACTCTATCGTGATCGCAGCGAATTGTCTGATAGTTGGATCAAAAGGATCAGGAGTAAGTTGATAGGGGAACTGGAGTTCAAGTGTGTCCTGATCCATCGTGGTCTCCACCGTCTTCAGGGGTTCAAAGTCAAACACGACTCTGCGAAGTGAGCGTCCGTCTTCCGATGAGTCCAATTGAATGGCCGTGCCCGTCCTGCCTGCCCACCGCTCAAGATGGCGCAGTCTACGCTGTCCAGCACAGAGATGATGGCTCGCTGGCCAGACAGGGATGGCAGGCGCAACTGGAACTGGAGTAGGTCGGTCCGATTGATCTTCGGGATTCCGGTCCGATCGGAGCATGTCCGTGCGTAGTCGGTGAAAGACGGTGATACTAGGACGAGGGCGGGATAGCCCCGCGTTAGCCCTCTGCGAGGTCGAATTGGATACATGTCAGCACTGCAAAGTCCGCGGTCCTTGGGCAGGTATACCTTCATGAGGTACGGCCGGATCTTCGAATAGATGACGTACTGCTCATCGAACTCGTACTTGCCGCTGATTGCTCCCGCGTCAGAGACTCTGCGCCTCAAGATCAGGCGACCCGTACCAGGCTCGATGTCATCCGGCGCAACGAATTGCAGATGCTGAAGTCCTGGCTCGCGAGGGTCGACCTGACCCGACCGCACGTCACACACATCGCCCAGGCGTACGGCCTTCCATGAGGCGGGGATGGTGCCGAGGCCGGGCACCTGCTTCCATTCTGAGTGTTGGCCGGGGAGACCTCGGGTCAGGAGTTCGTAGAGGAGGGCGTCACGGAGGCGTTCGGTAGCAGCTATGGCTTCGTCCGTACGCTCGATTGCCTCGTCGATGGAGTCCAGCACCGCGGCAATCGCACGCTGCTCGGACAAGGGCGAAAGGAGAATGGGGAGCGTCCGCACGCCGTTGCGGGATACTTCGCGTAATGTGCTTCCGGCTCCTCGCCGCTCCAGCTCGCGCCTCTTCGAAGAGATGCAGTAGTACAGCCAAAGACTGTCAGTTCCATTCTTCCCAACGAGACTCTGAAATCCCTGATTGGTCGTGACTGGGAGCGCAGTGATCGCAGTGAGGCCAATAGTCGCTCTCGTCGTGAGAAGAATTGATCCGACGGGCAGAACGTGCAATCCTGCGGATTCCAGCCCATTTCTTGTGATGGATTCGCGCGAGTGATGCAGGTATCGGCCAGCCAGTTCAGTCAACTCAGACGGCACGACCCATGGTATGTCACCACCCCAGAACTCCGGCCGGGTTCTGGACGGTGTGCTCCCTCCGATCACATTCGCCGCATCGCCGAGTCGGGCGATGCGCCAGCCGCTGGGGACATGGGTGGCGTCTAGTGCTCCCGTCGTGGCAGCTACGGACACGGTGCTCCTATCTGACTGCCGCTGATGCCTCGGAGTAGGGCGTTGGACGGGCTGGCGGTACGGGAGAACGAACTGTCATCGTGCTGGGACCGGGACGGATCGAGGGATACCGCTTGACTGGGCCGGCTCGGGGACTCGGACCTCGATCTCGACGGGCTCGAACCGGGTCGCGAGGGTGGGCGGCGGATCACCAAAGTCCAGTCCGAGATCCCCGAGGTCGTCGTCGGCGAGCTCCAGGTGGTACGTGACGGCGTCCTCGATGGACATTCTCGACTCGGGGACCGGCTCCCCGTATTCCAGCATGACCTCTATGTGGCCGGTGAGCGCCTCTTCAATCATCTTGAGCATCTCCTCCCAGGTATCGCCCACGCTTACGCATCCCGGCACCTCCGGCACGTAAGCACCCCAGCCGTTGGCGTCCAAGATGAACACGACCGTGTACGTCAGCTTCATGGCTCTCTCACCCTCCGTGACCCTTCATCTCAAGCCAGCTTGACGCAGGATACTCATCCACAGCCACTTCTTCAGTTCCTTGCCGGGCGGCCCCGGGATCGTCACCTTCCCAGGCTTCACTGGATGGTGGAAATGGCGATGACCGCCCTTCGTTCCCACATGGAACCAGCCGTCGCGCTCGACGACGCGGATCGCCTCCCTAGCGGTCGGTGGCATAGCCAAGCCCTGCTAGCAGCTCGTCCATGCGAGCGGCGGCCTCGTCACGCTTGCGCTCGGCCTCGCGGAGCTGTGCGAGCGCCTCCTCGACGCTCAGGACCTCGACCGGCTCGCTGGTATCGACGTAGCGGCTGATATTCAGGTTGTGGTCGTTGTCGGCGATCTCGTCGAGATCGGCCACGTGCGCGAAGCGCTCGACCTCCTCGTATGAGCGGAACACCTCGACGATGCTCGCGACGTGGGCGGGGTCGAGGAAGTTCTGGGCCTTGCCGGAGCAGAAGTAGTCGGGCTGGGCGGCGTCGATGAACAGCACCTTGCCGCGGCGTTCCGTCGGCTTGGCCTTGTTGAGGACGCAGACCGCCACCGGGATACTGGCCCCGTAGAAGAGGTTGGGGGCCAGCCCGATCACCGCCTCGAACAGGTCGGCCTCGACCATGCCCCTTCGGATCGTCCCCTCGGCCCCGCCACGGAACAGGATGCCGTGCGGCATCACCACGCCGACCATCCCTTCGGGGTTCGTGACCGCGAGCATGTGCTGCACGAAGGCGAGGTCGCCCTTAGTCTTGGGCGGAATCGCGCCGTAGCGGTCGAAACGGTGATGCGGGTCGCTGGGGGCGTAGTCGCGCCCCCAAGCCTTCAGGCTGAACGGCGGATTGGCGATCACACGGTCGTAGGCGAGCAGACGACCCCGCTCATCGCGCAGCTGCGGGTCGCTGATCACGTCGCCGGCCTCATAGCGGGCCGAGCGCAGGCCGTGCAGCAACAGGTTCAGCTTGCCGATGGCGAGGGTGCCTAGATTGCGCTCCTGGCCGTGCAGCACGAGGTTGCGGGGATCGCCGCCCTGCTCGGCCACGTACTGGGCGGTGTAGATGAGCATGCCGGCCGATCCCGCCGTCGGGTCGCAGATCCGCATGCCCTCGGCCGGTTCGAGCAGCTCGACGATGAGTCGGACCACCGAGCGGGGCGTGTAGAACTCGCCGCCCTTCTTGCCGGCGTCGTCTGCGAACTGGCGGATCAGGTACTCGTAGGCGTCGCCGAGAACGTTGACCGCACCATGCTCACCCTCACCGGTGAGGTTGGCGTCACTCAGATCGAGGGTGTCGAAGTGGCGCAGGAGACTCCCGATGATGCGGTCGCGGCTGCTGGGACCGCCGAGCTTCGACTCGTCGTTCCAGTTCGTGTTGCGCAGCACGCCGTCGAGCCGCGGCGCGTTCGCCTCCTCGATCTCGGCGCTGGCACGGTTCAGAACCTCGCCGAGGTTCATCGAGTGACGGACGATCTCGCTCCAACGGGCCTCGGGTGGGACAAAGAACTCGTGCTCGTCGTGGTCGCTTTCTGCCACCTCACGGTCGAGGCCAACACGGACGGCGCTGTCCACCTCCTCAGCGAAGCGGTCAGAGAGCCGCTTCAGGAACAGCACCGAGAAGATGAAGTTCTTGTAGTCGCTGGAGTCGATCTGGCCGCGCAGGATGTCGGCGGCACCCCACAGCTTCGACTCCAACTCGGTGATCGTGAGCGGCATGGCTAGCTCCTTCCGTGACCTGTCGTCTCGATGTAGGAAATCACGGCGTCCCGAACGACATCGTGCCTGGCGCGCACGGCCTCAAGGGCGGCGTCACGGGATGCGGTTGCGGCCTCGACCAGATCGGCGAGGCGGGGCAATTCGCCCAACGGCGGCACAACGACCGGCACCTCGCCGAGCGCTCTAGCCGACAGCGTCGGCAACGTGGTTGCCGTGTATCGGGCGGCAACCTCGGACCGTCCACGGCTGGACGTGAGGTAGTACCAAAGAAAGTGGGCCAACCCGGTACCCGGGTCGGCCGTGCGCACCACGAGCAGCGTCGTGGATGCGACCGTGCGGCTGGCGCCAGGCGGCACCAGCGCGACCTTCACCGACTGCGACCGTGCCGTGACGAGGATGTCGAACGGCTCGAGAAGGTGAGCCGCAGTCCGAACGCCTCGCCGTAGGCCGATCTTGCGCAACCCTTCCAAATGCAGGCGATCATCAACGATGTCCGCACTCTCGACGACGCGGACCATCCAGTCGCCCGGCTGGGCTCCGGCGCCCCGCCCGGCCATCGCCAGCCCTGGGCGGATGTCGACAAGTTCGTTCAGGACGGCCACAACACAACACTATACATGCCCTACAAAAAAATCAACACTTAGACGTGTGAACTACCCCCGGCCGTTTGGGGGACGAAGTAGACCAAGGCGCCGTCAGGCACCGGCTCGTACTCGGGATGGGCGACGAGCAGGCCGTCGATCACTACCGATGTGCCGGCCCGCAAGGCATCGCCCAACCCGGGGTAGCGCCGGTCGAGATCCTCGATGAGGGCGCCGACGGTGGCTCCTTCCGCCTCCACCTCGGCGATGCCTCCGGTGGGACCCCGAAGATTGGAACTCAGGTGGACCCGTGCGGACACGAGGTGTTCGCTCTGGAGCGACGAGTGCCAGCCCGATCCGCTCTAGGAGTCGTTGGAGCCGCCGTTGGCGGTGATGGCCTCCAGCACCCTGATGGGCGACATCGGCAGGTCCCTGAGGCGGCAACCGGTGGCGTCGTAGATGGCGTTGGCCACAGCGGGGATGGGGGGCACGATGCCGGTCTCGCCCACGCCGCGCACGCCGTAGGGGTGGGCCGGGTTGGGGACCTCCACGATGATGGCGTCGATCATGGGCAGGTCCGACGCCACCGGCACCCGGTAGTCGAGGAAGCTGGGGTTCTCCATCACGCCGTCGGAGTCGTAGATGTACTCCTCGTTGAGGGCCCAGCCCACGCCCTGGGCGACGCCGCCCTGGATCTGGCCCTCGACATAGCTGGGATGGATGGCGGTACCCGCGTCCTGGGAGGCGGTGTAGCGCACCACCCGCACCACGCCGGTCTCGGAGTCGACCTCCACATCGCAGACGTGCACCGCGAAGCCGGGGCCGGCGCCGTGGGCCTCCAACGACCCGGTGGCGGTGAGCGGACCCCCTGTCCGCTTGGCCCTCGCAGTGATCGCAGCCAGCGGCAGCGGATCCTTGTCGCCGTCGCTGCCGGTGTAGACGGCCTGGCCGTCGACCCAGTCGACGTCGTCGACGTCGACGCCCATCATCTTGGCCGCCCGGCCCCGCAGCTCGACCACCATCGTGCGGCAGGCGTCCACCACGGCCATGCCGGTGGCGAAGGTGGCCCGGCTGCCCTCGGTGATGTCGGTGAAGCCGACCGACTCGGTGTCGCCCACCACGGGGCGTATGTCGTAGGGGTCGATGCCCAGTTCCTCCGCGGCCATCAGCGCCATCGAGGCCCTGCTGCCGCCGATGTCGGGACTGCCGGTGACCACGGTGGCGGTGCCGTCCTCGTTGAGGTTGACGGTGGCACTGGAGGACTCGCCGATGTTGAACCAGTAGCCCGCGGCCACGCCCCGACCCTGGTTCGGACCCAGCGGCGCGGAGCAGTTCGGGTGGTCGCGCACCGCCTCGAGGCACTCCACGAAGCCGATGCGGGCCATGGGGAAGCCCATCGTGGACGGGTCGCCCTCGGTGACCGCGTTGCGCAGCCGCAGGTCGATCGGATCGACGCCGAGCTCGGTGGCAATCTCGTCGAGGACCGTCTCCACCGCGAAAGCGGTCAGGGGCGCGGCGGGTGCCCGGTAGGCGGCCGAGCGGGCCGTGTTGACCACCACGTTGAACGACTCGATGTTGAAGTGCGGCATGTTGTAGGACTCGAACACGGTCATGGCCCCGAGCAGCCCGCCGGGACCGGCGTAGGCCCCGCCCGAGTAGACCAGGTAGGCGTCGCCGGCCACCAGGTTGCCGTCGCGGTCGGCGCCCAGCTTGATCCTTAGCTTGGTGCCGGGCGCGGGGCCGGTGGCCCGGAACACTTCGTCGCGGGTCATCACCATCTTCACCGGGCGGCCCGCCTTGGCCGACAGGGCCACAGCCAGCGGCTCCAGGTAGATGGTGGTCTTGCCGCCGAAGCCGCCGCCGATCTCAGCGGGGATGACCTTGATGCGGGTGTTCTCCCAGCCCAGCATGGTCGCGGTGGACGAACGCACGTTGAAATGCCCCTGGGAGGAGCACCAGATCGACGTGTGGCCGTCCTGGCCGGTGTCGGCCACGCAGGCGTGGGGCTCGATGTATCCCTGATGCACGGGCTTGGTGGTGAACTCCCGCTCCACCACCAAGTCGGCCTCGGCGAAGCCGGCCTCGATGTCGCCGCCGGCGAAGCGGGTGATGTCGCTGACGTTGGACGCCTCTTCCGCCGGCGGGTTGGCGCCCGAGGTCATCATGTGGGCGTGAAGCACCGGGGCGTCCGGCGCGAGGGCCTCGTCGATCGTGAGCACCGCGGGCAGCACCTCGTATTCGACCTTCACCGCAGCCGCAGCCGCGCGGGCCTGGTCGCTGGTGGTGGCGGCCACCGCGGCCACGGGGTGGCCCTCGTAGAAGACCTTGTCGCGGGCCATCAGGTTGACGCACATGTCGTAGTTGCGATCGCTGGGATCGACGGGCGGGAAGTCGTCTCGGGTTACCACCGCCTTGACGCCCGCCATGGCCTCCGCCCCCGACGTGTCGATGGAGGTGATCCGGGCGTGGGCGTGGGGCGACCGCACCGCGATGCCGATCAACTGCCCGGGCAGGTTCAGGTCGGCCGCGAAGCGGGCCCGGCCGGTCACTTTCTCAAGCCCGTCGTGGCGGACGGGCCGGGTGCCGACGTACTTGTAGCGGGGCTTGGACTCGGTGACAGTCACGTGGGGCTCCTAGCTCTGGTTGATCTCGTTGCTCCGCAGGGTCAGCGGCCCTGATTGATCTCTTTGGCGGCAGTCAGCACCGAGCGAACGATCTTGTCGTAGCCGGTGCAGCGGCAGAGGTTGCCGGCCAGGCCGTAGCGCACCTCGGTCTCGCTGGGGTCGGGGTTGCGGTCAAGCAGCGCCTGGGCTGCCACCAGGAACCCGGGCGTGCACACTCCGCACTGCAGCGCCGCGCCCTCCAGGAAGCACTGCTGAAGCGGGTGCAGGTCGTCGCCGGTGGCCATCCCCTCCACGGTGGAGATGGTCCTGCCCTCCGCCTCGGGGGCGAGCACCAGGCATGAGCACAGCAGCCGGCCGTCCATCACGATCGAGCAGGCCCCGCAGTCGCCGGTGCCGCAGCCTTCCTTGGCTCCGGTCAGGCCGACCTCGTCGCGCAGGGCGTCGAGCAGCGACTGGCCGCCGTCGCAGAGGAACTCGGCCGGGTCGTCGTTGATGGTGCAGGTGACGTGGACCCGGCTCATGGCTGGCCTCCTCGCTCGCGGGCCCGCTCGGCTGCGATGGACACCGCCCGGCGGGCCAGCACTCCGGCCACCTGTCGGCGGTAGGAGACGGTGCCCCGCTTGTCGTCTATGGGGTTGGTGGCCGCAGCCGCGGCTGCGTCCACCGCGGTGAGCGCCTCGCCTGAGGGCTGGTTGCCTATCAGGGCGGCCTCCGCGGCGGGCACCCGCACCACGGTCGGGGCCACCGCACCCAGCGCGAGGGCGGCTGCGGCCACCCTGCCGTCGGCGTCGAGGGTCACCCGGGCGGCCGCACCCACCACGGCAATGTCCATCTCGGTGCGGGGGATCAGCCGCAGGTAGGCGTCGGCGGTGCGGGCCGGCGATTCGTCCAGTTCGAACTCCACAATGAGCTCGCCGGGGCCTAGCGATGTGGCACCGGGGCCGGTGGCGACCTCGGCCGCGGGCACGGTGCGCTCCCCGCCCGGCCCTGCGATCACCGCTCGGGCCTCGTTGACGATGAGGCTGGGCGGCGTGTCGGCCGCGGGCGAGGCGTTGGCCAGGTTGCCACCCCAGCTCGAGCGGCTCTGGATCTGGTCGGAGCCGATCAGTCCGCTGGCTTCCACCAGACCGGGGAACGCGGCCGCCAGCCCGGCGTGGCCGCAGATGTCCGAGGTCGGCGTGGCCGCGCCGACCGTGTACGTCGATCCGTTGCTGGTGATGGCGCACAGCCGCTCGATCCGCTTGAGGTCGATGATCGCGCTGGGCTCGGGCCGCCCGGCCCGGATCTGGGGGATCAGATCGGTGGCACCGGCGAACACGCGGGCTTCGGCGTCCGAGGCCAGCAGCTCCACGGCCTCGGCCACCGTCGTCGGGGAGGCATATTTCATGGCGGTGAGCATAGGGGTCAGCCACACAGGTCGGTCATTCGGGCCCGACCCGGTGTCAGCGCTTCACGCCACCAGCACGGTTGGGTTCCCAGCACGGTGGGTGGCGCTGGCCTCGACGGCTGTCGGCGAGCCCGGGAGTCTCATCCCGCGCCTTGACAGGGCGCCTAGATGGCTGGTGCCAAACTCCCGAAATGGGGGTTTTGCGGTCACAAAACCCCAGGTCAGCGACTTGCGAATTGTGGCAAATTGCCATTTAACACCAGCCACCTAGAATGCCCGCTACTCAGGCATGGCTTGGGGACATGATGTTGTTGGAGGTGGCACGCCCGTGGCGGAGACGCATTCGACTGTCGGCAGGTCACACAGCCCGGTAACCAAGGGCTACGAGCCGGGCGTGCCGATCACGGTGTCGCCGATACTGGACTGGCCGCCGCGGCCGGCGGCAACGCTGCGGCACATCTCCTCGATGATGTTGCCCCAAGGGATGATCTGGGTGGCGATGGCCGCGCTGGTGTGGAACTTCTTCACCCCGTCGATGGAGCGTATGGCCACACTGAGCCCGAGGTGGGTTCTGGAGATCTATGTCCGCAACGCGGTGATGTTCACCCTGGTCGCCGGAACGCTGCACATCGTGCTGTACGTCCGGCGGGCCCAGCAGCAGCGCTACAAGTACAACCGCCGATGGTTGGGCACCACCAACCGGGAGTTCCTATGGAACAACCAGACCCGCGACAACGTGTTCTGGTGCCTGGTCAGCGGCTGCTCGGTCTGGACGGCCTACGAGTCGCTCACCATGTGGTTCTACGCCAACGACTGGATACCACAAGTGGGGTGGGACTCCGCATGGTTGTACCTGTCGGTGCTCACGGTGTTCACGTCGCTGTGGTCGGTCACCCACTTCTACTGCATCCACCGGGTGCTGCATCTGCGCTGGGTCTATGACCACGTCCACTACCTCCATCACCGCAACGTCAACCCCGGCCCATGGAGCGGCCTGTCGATGCACCCGGTCGAGCACATGATGTACCTCAGCATGTTCTTGCTGTGGTGGGTGGTGCCTGCGCATCCGTTCATCGTGATCCTCACCCTGTCGTCCAACGCCGTGGCGACCGCGGTGACTCACTCGGGGTTCGAACGGTACGAGATCGGCAGACGCCAGGGACCCACCATGAAGGGCGCCGACTACTTCCACCACCTGCACCACCGCTACTTCGAGTGCAACTACGGCAACCGGCCCGTGCCCCTCGACAAGCTGTTCGGCACGTTCCACGACGGCACACCCGAGGCCCACGCCCGGATGCGTCAACGCATGAAGGCCCGCCGCGGCAACCAGGCAGGCGTCGAGGGCTAAGCACTCCACGCTCACTGCCTCGGCCCCCATCAGCCGATAGCCGCCGATAGCCGTGCGCATGCTGGCGCAGGAGGCGGCAGTAGCGTGCGGGTATGGCCACTCTGCAGCGCTACCGGGCGCGTCTGGGCGCCTCGGTGGGCGGGCTGTTCACCCATGGAGAGATGCCGCTGCAGCGCACCGCCGACTATCCCGGCGATGCCGGGCTGTGCGGGCCCGGCTCGGTGAGCTGGAAGGTGATAGGCGACGTGAGCGTGTTCGTGGGAGCTATCCGAGCGCTGCTGATCCAGGCCGCCCATCCCGAGGCTGTCGCCGGCGTCGACGACCACAGCCGCTACCGCGACGACCCGATGGGGCGCCTGAACCGCACCGCGTTCTACGTCACGTCAGCCACGTTCGGGGCCATGCCCGAGGTGGAAGAGGCGGTCGAGCGGGTCCGCGCCGCCCATCAGGGCGTGAGCGGCACTTCGCACCGCGGGCGGGCCTACGACGCGGCGATGCCGGATCTGGCCGCGTGGGTGCACAACACCCTGACCGAGTCATTCCTGGTCTCGTACCGGGAGTTCGGCCTGGGGCTGACCGAGGCCGAGGCCGACCGGTTCGTGGTGGAGCAGTCGCAGGTGGGGGCCATGCTCGGGGCCGCTCCCCTGCCCCAGACCGCGGCTGAGCTGCACACCTGGGTCCGCACCCATCCGGCGCTGGCTCCTAGCCCCGGCATGCGGGCTGCGGTGGACTTCCTGCGGAGCCCGCCCCTGCCTGCCCGCCAGCGGTTCGGCTACGCGGTGCTGATGCATGGAGCGATCAGCACGGTGCCGCCGGAGCTGACCAGCGTTCTCCGCCTGAAGGCCCGCCCCGGCGCCCGCCTGAGCGCCACAACACTGCTGCGGGCGCCCCGACGACGGGCTGGTGCAGTATGCCCTCGCCCCGGCGCCCGCCTGAGCGCGTCAACGCTGCTGCGGTTCCTGCGCTGGGGGCTGTGCAACAGCCCGTCATGGCGGGCTGCGCTGGACCGCTGCGGCGCCCCCTACGACCCGTCCAAGTTCCGAGAGATGCCCCCACCGACCCGCTAGGAGACTGCTGAGTAAGTCACAAATTGCTAGTTTCGTGATCATAAAACCCCAGGTCAGAGGCTTGTGGGTTGGCCGAAATCGGCATTACTCAGCAGTCTCCTAGTGTCCCGAGTTGCCAGTTCATGGTGTATAGGTATGCGGCCAAGTCGCGCCGCACAGCGGCCCCTCCAGCCATTGTGCCAGCCGCGAGGTCGTCGTGTCGCCAACTGTGTGCAGAAACCTGTCATATAGACGGAAAACTGCACACAGACCGCACGCATTCCCGCGAGAGGCAATTCGGTGACCAGTTCCGAATACTCGGCGAATCAACGGCTCAGGACACTAGGTGGCTGGTGCCAAACTCCCGAAATGGGGGTTTTGCGGTCACAAAACCCCAGGTCAGCGACTTGCGAATTGTGGCATCACGGGGCCAGTCAGGCGGCTTCTGCGGAGAGGCGGATATCGGTGAGGAACGCCTCGACTTCGGCGAGGTCGATCGTTCGGCGAAACGGCGGCAGGCCCCGGAGAAGGCCTTGGCGGTAACCGGCCGTCGCCAGCCGGGAGTCGAGCACCGCGACGACACCCCGGTCGTCGGCGGAACGGATGAGCCTGCCGATGCCCTGGGCGAGCATCGTCGCCGCCCTGGGGACATCGATCTGGTGGAAGGCGCCCGACCCGCACCGCTCGCGGCGGGCGCTCATCAGCGGCTCGTCGGGTCGGGGGAACGGGATGCGGTCCACGACCACCAGCGACAGGGACCGGCCGGGCACGTCCACGCCCTGCCACATGCCCATGGTCGCGAACAGGCAGCTCTCCTCCTCGACGGCGAACCGGCGGACGAGTTCCTGCTTGGGGAAGTCGAGCTGGGTGTAGATGCACAGGTCGGTCATCTCACGGACGGCTTCAGCGGCCCGGTTCATGGCGTCGTAGCTGGTGAACAGGGCCAGCGTGCGCCCGCCGGCCGCAGTGACCATCCGGGCGATCTCGCGGTGGGCGCCCTTGTCCCTGCCGGGCTTGTTCGGGTTGGGGAGGCTCCTGGCGCAGTAGAGCAGGCCGCTGCTGCGGTAGTCGAACGGGCTTCCCACGTCGAGCGCGTCGCACTGGTCTTCGGGCACGCCGAGTGTGTCTACGAGGTTCGCGGGGATCGTCGCGCTGGTGAGCACGGCCGGGGCGTGCGTCCAGAGACGCTCCAGGAGCAGCGCGCTGACATCGATCGGGGCTGTCCTCCAGGCGGGGTTGCGCTCGGCTCCCTCCACCCACACCGCGTCCTCGGTCTCCGGGTCCGACGCTCGGGCGAGGTCTTCGGCTAGGGCTGCTAGGGAGCGCCGCGCCATCGCTCGCCGGGTGTCGTCTGCGGATGCTTCGCGGACCTCGGCATTGGCAGCGTCTAGGCGCCCCCGGCAGAGGACGGCGAGGTCCACTAGCTCGTCGGGCACGGGAGATAGCCGCTCGTCGCGGTAGCGACGGAGCGCCGAGCGGAGAGACTTGCCTGCGGCGTCCACGTCATCGGCCGTCCTCGAACTCCGCACTGCGGCCCTCACTGCCCGGGCCGCGGCCGCGAACCGGCCGCCGGTGATGGACACTCCGGCGGCGCCAGCCGCGATGTCCTCGACAGTGTGGGCCTCGTCGAACACTACGGCGTCGTGAGCGGGAAGGATCTCGGCGTCGGTGAAAACGTGGAGGCAGTACAGGTGGGTGTTGACGACCAGCACGTCGACGTCGGCTGCCACGTTCCTGGCCCGCTCGGCGAAGCACTCCGACCCCGACGGGCAGTTGCTCGCCCCCGGGCACTCACGTCCGGAGACGCTGACTGCCTCCCAAGCCCGGGGTGACGGCTCGAGGTCGAGACCGGCCCGGTCCCCGTCAGGGGTCTCGGCGGCCCAGGTGGCCAGCCGCTTGACCTCTGCACGGACTCGTCCGGCCTCCTCGGCCGACCTGGCGGCGATCAGCTCGCCCTGTTCGCTGCCAGCGGCCGTACCCAGGTCAGCGAGCTTCTTGAGACAGACGTAGTTCGACCGGCCCTTGAGCACGGCGTACCGCAGCGGCTTGCCCAGGGCTTGCGCCAGCTGGGGCAGGTCCTTGTTGACGAGCTGGTCTTGGAGCGCCTTGGTGGCGGTGGCCACGACGGCCTTCTTGCCGCTGACTGCCAGCGACGCCAGGTAGGCCATCGACTTGCCGGTGCCGGTGCCGGCCGCCACCACCAGATGCCGGTCCTCATCGAGGGCAGCCGCGACGGCCTCGCACATCCGTCGCTGCCCGGGGCGCCGCTCGCCGCCGCCCAGCATGGAAGAGACGACCGCGTCGAATGCCTCGACGGCGGCTCCTGCAACGCTCACAGCAATCGACGGTACCGGCACTCATCGACAGGTCAGCCCGGCGCGGCGACTGGCCGTACCGAGAAGGCCCCCGCAGATGCGGACGATGACAGGTCGGGCCTACCCGGTGAGCGGCCGTACGCTGCGAGGCGTGAGCGAGCCAGGCGAAGCCGCACAACCCGAGGCTGCGGACGCCAGCGGGGGCGAGGGTTGGTCGGATGGCGTGAACCTGAAGGGATCACTGCGCGAGGCCATGACGGCCCCACCGACGGTGTACGAGATCGTGGGCGGCCAGCGGTTCTTCGACGAGCTGGTGGACAGGTTCTATGACGCGGTCGGGAACGACTCTTTGTTGCGGCCGATGTACCCGAGGGACATGGGGCCATCCCGAAGGCGTCTCGCCGGCTTCCTGGCCCAGTACTGGGGCGGGCCTCCGCACTACAGCGAGGAGCGAGGCGACCCCCGCCTGCGGATGCGGCACATGCCCTTCGCCATCGGCTGGGCCGAGCGCGACGCCTGGATGGAGCACATGACGGCCTCGCTCGACGCGGCCACTATCGCCGACGGCACCGGCCGCCCGCTGCCCGACGAGATCCGGGCCGCAATGTTCGACCATTTCGACAACGCTGCCACCCACCTCATCAACCAGCCCGACTGATCATCCGCTTCGGCGGCAGGCGCGGGATCAGGTGTCGCGGCGTTGGCCCTCAAGCGCCGCGATGCGCTCTCCTTGGTCGGCCATCCGGTCGAGCAGCCGACCGTGCTCGGCCAGTGTCGTCTCGACGCGAGCCAGCGAGTCTTCCACACACCCCAGGCGGTTGCCGAGGACCCCGATGTCGGAGCGCAGCGCCTGCAGGAAGTAGCCGAGCATTCCGAGGAAGCCTGCTCCGAGAACTCCGACGACGGTTGCTATGAGGGTCGAGTCCATGATGGTACCTCCTGTGATGTTACCAGACCAAGCCTCCCATGACAAGGTCAATGAGGATACCATATTATTACATGAACCAACTTTAGTTTTAACAATATTTACTAATATGAGTCAGGGGCAGTTAGCAGTTGGCGGCCACCGAAGGACTTCGGCGGGTGGATGCGGCCATCGTGCTGCACCAGATCGCCGTGAACCCACACTGCGTCGATCCCGTCGGGCGGGACCAGCGGATCCTCGTAGCTGTTGCGCTCGGTGACACGGTCCCAGTCGAACAGCACCACAGACGCATCGGCGCCCTCGCGCAGGGCCGGGCTCGGGAGCCCCATGAACTCGCAGGGCAGCACCGCCAGCCGGTGGACGATCTCGGCCAGGGGAATGCCGAGCTCGCGAGCCATGCGCAGCGCCTTGGGGAAGGACCCCAGTGAGCGGGGGTGGGGCTTCTGTCCCGGTCCCGGCATCAGACCGTCGGTGCAAAGCGCCATGTTCGGGCGGCGGAAGAACCGCTCCACGGTGGCCTCGTTGCCGTAGTGGCTGATGATGGAGACCTCGCCCCGGTTGTGCAGGAAGAAGTCGCAGACCGCGTCGTGGGCCTCGATCGAGGACATGTCGGTCACCCCCGCGGCCAGCACCACATCGGAGAACCGCTTGCCCAGGAACTCGTCGCCCGCGCCCTCGAGCACGCCCGCGATCTGGATGCCCTCCAGCCCGCCGCAGAAGGCCACGAAGTTGTCCCAGCCGGAGCCGTCGCCGTAGATCTTCTCGAACGCGAACCGGCGCACGTCGTCGTCGCTCAGCCGGGCCATGAACTCGACCCGGGTGCCGGAGCGAACCTCCGGCGGGAACAGGGCGTCCGCGGTGGTGCTGCCCGCGGTGTAGGGGTACATGTTGCCCATCGTGGGCACCGAGCCGGCCGCGTCGTCGAGCTTCGCCGCCACCTCACCGAAGCGGTCCCAGTTGCGGCGACCTGCGATCTTGGAATGCTCGCTGCAGTAACCGCCTCCGGCTTCGACCGCGGCGGTGATCACCTCTTCGAGGGCTTCGATGATGTCGTCGCTCTCCGACCGCAGATGCGGGTACAGCGCGCCCGGCTTGACCTCGTTGAACGCCCGCACCAGGGCGGTGATCTCGCGCTGGTCCGAGTAGACGGCCGGGTTGTACACGAGGCCGGTGGACAGCCCCAGGCACCAGGGCGCCTCGCGGCGAACGATCTCGGCCATGGCCCGGATCTGGGAGTCGTCGGCGGTGCGGTCGAGGTTGCCCATCACGGTGCGCCGCACAGCGCTGTGGCCCATGTGCATCCCCAAATCAGTCACCGAGCGGCCCCGATGCCAGCGCAGGAACTCCTCCATTATCGACCACGGCCAGTCGCGGCCCCCGGCGGGGTCGTCGCCCTCGGGGTCGCCCGCCGCGCCCACGGTCCCGTCGAGGGGAGCGAGCTGGGCCGCGTACTCGGCGCGCTGGGCGGGTGCCACCGGCGCCGGCGACAGCCCGTCCACCCCGCAGATTCTCTTGGTGACGCCGCCGCGCACCGCCATCTCGCAGCTGACCGGGATCCCGTGCTCGCCGACGCGAGTACCGGCGAGAGCGCCATGGTTGTGGGTGTCCACGAAGCCGGGGGCCAGCACCCGACCGTCGGCTTCGATGGTGCGATCCGCCCCGGCCGCCGCGCTGGGCGGGACCTCGCCGAGATGGACGATGCGGTCTCCGTCGATCAGCGCGTCGCCGTGGTAAGGCTCGGCAGCCCTGGCGCCGACAACGATCAGCGCGTCCGTTATGAGCTGCCTCACGGTCTCACCGTATCCGGGCCGGCGGCCCCCGCCCGACCCCGCCATGGAAGCCGCAAGAGGCGATCACTGCGCCGCAGGAGAGCGGCTCTCGACCGCCGCGCCACCAGGCGAAGACGAGGATGCTGGCGGCCAGCGCGGCGCCTCGGCAGTCAGGGGCCTCAGAGCGCGTGTGCGAAGGTGGCGAGGTCGCGGGCTGAGGCTGCATACACCTCGGGCATGGCGCCGGGCAGCAGCAGGTCGCCGGCGTGGCAAGTGCCGTTGACGGTGCGGCTGTTGACGCTCACACCGGCCCGGGCGAGCTTGCGGTAGTAGTCAAGCCCCTCGTCGCGCAGCGGGTCGAGCTCGTTCACCGAGATCACGTGGGGCGGCATGCCCGCCAGGTCATCGACTCCGGCGTGCCACGGCCAGGCGAGTGGATCCTTCAGGTTCGCGGCACCCGGGTCGTAGGCCTCCACGAAGTAACCCATCAGGTCGCTGGCCAGGAAGTACCCGTCGTTCTCGTGCAGCGACGGAAGCTCGAGCGACGGGCTGGCGTAGGCGCCCGAGATGTAGGGGCATTGGGCGTAGACGCCGTCGATCATTCCGAGACGCCCCTCCTGGCGGGCCTTGAGGGTGGTGGCCAGCGTGAGGTTGCCGCCGCCGGACTCGCCCGACACCACGATCTTCGACACGCCCAGCTCGTCGCGGTGGGCGTGCATCCAGTCGAGCGCGGAGGCGCAGTCGTTGAGGCCCGCCGGGAAGGGATGGGGGCCGAGCGCCCCGGCGGCGTTGCGGAACTCCACTCCCACCACCACCGTGCCCAGCGCGGCCATCTCGTTGCGCCAGCGCTGGTAGGAGGCACCCTCCGCGCTGAGGATCACCATGCCGCCGCCGTGGATGTGCAGGATGCCCGGCCGGGGGCCGCCCGCGCCGGACGGGCTGTGGATGTACAGGCTGATTTCGTTGCCGTCAACGCCGGAGATCACCTCGGTGCGCGACTCCACGCCGTCGACGGGCGCCAACTCAGCGAACAGAGCGTCGAAGAGCATCTCGAAGCCCGGCTCGCCCGCGTCTGCCAGCGCGAGGATCTCCTCGAGGGACGCGTTCGGGTCCAGTGGCACGGGCTCGGCCCGTCCCACGAGGCCCAGCGGCTCCAGGGTCGCCACCATGCGGGGGTCTGCGCGGGGGTCGGTCCCCAGCGTCAGGTCGGCATCTCCCAACCGTCCGGGAAGTTGAAGGTTCGCTGCCATGGTCGTCTCCCTTCTCGGTGCGCCGCTTCTGGCCGGCGCGGAACGGCCGCACCCTAACCCGCCCGCGGCGACGCGATCAGCACAAGATCTGCGACCCTCGGCCGACCGATGAGGGGTTGTCGGCCGCGCTCGGGGCAGACTCCCGCCGTGAGCGGGCCAGGGCATCGAATGGGCAATCGCTCACGATGACCGCTCCGGTCGCCGGCCACCGCACCGGCCACCGCTCACGATGATCATGCCCGGCCACCGCATGGGTGAGCGGGAGTTCGTGTCGTTCATGGCCCTGCTGAGCGCCATGACGGCCCTGGCCATCGACATGCTGCTGCCCGCCTTCGAGGAGATGCGCCCAGTCTTCGGCTTGGACGACGACTCGCCCCGTCTGGCCCTCACGGTGACCCTGTTCTTGATGGGGGCCGGAATCGGGAACCTGTTCTACGGCCCCATCGCCGACGCCATGGGGCGCAAGCCGACACTTACGGGAAGCATGGTTCTCTACGGTCTCGCCGCCCTCTCAGCGGCGTTTGCGCCATCGCTGGGCGTGCTCTACATCAGCCGATTCGTTTGGGGGGTCGCGTCGGCCGGATCCCGGACCCTGACCCAGGCAATCGTGAGGGACCGCTTCGCGGGCACGGCCATGGCCCGAGTGATGACGCTTGTGCAGACCGCCTTCTTCCTTGCCCCCGTCATCGCGCCGGTGCTGGGCAAGGGATTGGTCGAGATCGGTTCGTGGCGCTGGGTGATGGCCTTCGGGGTGGTCACCGCGCTGCTCGTGCTGGGATGGTCACTGCGCCTCGGCGAGACCCTGGACCCCGCGAATCGTCGCCCTCTGAGGCTCGGGCCGGTGCTCGCAGGATTCCGCTCGGTGCTCCGCAACCGCACCGCACTGGGCTACACGCTGACGGTGACCTTCGGATTCGGGGCCTTCCTGTCGTTCCTGGGCAGCACTGAGCTGATCTTCGCCAACGTGTACGCCAGACCGGGGTGGTTCGTTCCATATTTCTCCGCCGTAGGCGTGCTCGCCGCACTGGTAGCCCTGGGCAGCAACCGGCTGCTGCACGTTGTGCGGGCCCACCAGATGGCGCTGGGAGCGAGCATTGCGTTCTCCACCGCTTGTGCAGCGCTGTTCGCCGCGACGGCCGCGAGTGACGGCCTTCCTCCATTCATGGTGTGGCTGGTGCTGTTCAGCCTGGCCAATGCCTGCCATGTGGCCGTGTTCCCCACCGCCATGAGCCTGGCCCTCGAGCCGATGGGAGAGATGGCGGGCACCGCCGCGGGCGTGCTCGGGTTCAGTGCCTCGCTGGGGGGCTCTCTGTTGGCTTCGTTCACTGACCGCGCCATCGACGACTCGGTCATGCCGATCGGCATCGCCTACCTCGCCTACAGCTCCATAGCGTTGGGCTTCCAGCTCTGGGCCCGCGGCGGAACCGCCTAGAGGTTGAACGCCAATCGCAATCCCGGCCGGGGCCACTCGTAGGCGACGAGTTTGCCCTCGCCCGCTTCGGTGACGTACGCGGTGGTCATGTCCTCCGTCCGGTGGGCGTCTCGGCCACGTACAGGGTCCCCCCGTCCGGCGACAGGCCGATCCCGTTGGGCCCCATGAGCGGGAAGATGACCCGCTCGGCGTACGAGCCATCGATCCTCGCATAGAAGACACCCACGCGGTCGATGCCGTGGGGGCGCAACTTCCCACGGTCGGTGAACCACATGCCACCCTCGGCATCGAACACCAGGTCGTTCGGCCCGCATAGGCGGTATCCCCCGCAGGCGGTCGTTGCCGACGAGGTGCTCGCCACAACAGCGGCGTTCTGTTCGGAAGCGCCGTGGGCGATGAAGATCCCGTCGGCGAGATCGACGGCTGCGTCAACTTCGACCCGGATGACTGTCACCGAATGCTCCGCTCGTGTGCGTGTTGCATGGTGGTTCCCCTCCCGCGCACCGCGACGCCCCGACCCCTCCGAGAGGCTTCTAGCACTTCCGTGAAGTGATAGAAACAGTCGGTGCCGAAGACTCTAGCGGTCGTCGGCAAGCCGATACGAGGAGCGCGAGACGGTGAACCAGACCGCCGCCTTCGACTCCTCGGAGAGGGCCCGCTTGAATGGCTGACGCAACAACGCACCGCCGAGCGCGGCCACTGGCGGTGGTATCGGTCACCTGTCTGTCCACCGCCTTCTGCGTGGGCGTGGGGCTCGCGCCGGGATTCATCGCCTTCGCGCTGCTCGCCGATCTCGGCATCGACCACTGGCAGATAGGGTTGCTGGTGAGCCTGCACTTCGCGTGCGGCGGTCTGGTGTCGGTGCCTGCGGGGCGCATCACTGACCGGTGGGGGGCTCGCGTCGCGGTGCTGGCCAACCTGGCGCTCTCGGCGGCGGGCGCCGGTCTGGCCGCTGCTCTGGGCAGCTATCCGGCCCTGCTGGCCGCGGCGGTGCTGAGCGGCTTCGGGTACGCCCTTTCCGGTGTGGGGACCAGCGTCGCCGTCGTGCATGCGGTCAGCGAACGATGGCGCACTGCAGCCATGGTGGCGACGAACGCAGGCGTTCCCGGAGTGGTCGCCGTGAGCGCCTTCGCCGGACCCTGGGTCGCGGACCGCTGGCGCTGGGAGGGGGTCCTGGGCGCTCTGGCGGTCGGTGCCGCCGTGGCGGCATTGCTGGCCCTTCGGACACTGGACGACGAGCCCCCCGAACGTCACGCCGATCTTGAGCGCCAACTGCCGAAGCACTTCGGCTGGTTCCCGGTGGGGGCGTTCCTGATGCTGGCCGCCTGCGCACCCACCCTCGCCTACGCGGTCCTGTACCTCGATGAAGCGCTCGGTGCCACACCGACACTGTCGGGCGTGTTGGTCGGAGTGGCCGCCGCGATCACCTTCGTTGTCCTGATCGCCTCAAGCCTGCTAGCGGACCGGATGGACCCGCATACCCGGATCCGTCTGGTCGCCGCTCTCTCCACAAACCAGAGGATCATGTGGGCGATATTCGGATTCGTGCGGTACAGGATCCGTCTGGTCGTGACTCTCTGCCTGGTCAGAGCCGCTTTCGGCGCCCTGATCCTGGCCGGGGTGGCGTTCGGTGCGGGCGTCGCCGTGGCAGGGATCGTCGGGGGCATGATCGTGCAGACCGCCTGCTTGTCCGCCATGCTTACCGCTGTCGCGGATCGGGCGCCCCGGTCAGTGGCCCGCGCCACTTCCGTCACCATGGTCGGCTGCTCCCTAGGCGCCCTAGTCGGCCCGGTGGCGTTCGGCGTCTTCCTCGACGCCGGGGGCTCCTACGGGTGGGGCTGGTTCACCCTGTGCGTGCTGCTAGTGGGTGCTGCCGCGGCGTTCCGCCTCGCCGGCTGGATCGCACCCCCGCGTCAGGCCGGAATGCACGAATCGCCCTCGGAGACCGAGCCGCCACCCTAGAGAACGGACGGCGGCGGACTAGAGCGAGGCTGTGGCCGCGAAGCCGGCGTCGAGGTCGGCGATGATGTCGTCTAGGTGGCTGGTGTTAAATGGCAATTTGCCACAATTCGCAAGTCGCTGACCTGGGGTTTTGTTACCGCAAAACCCCCATTTCGGGAGTTTGGCACCAGCCACCTAGGGTCTCTATCCCCACCGACAGGCGCACCATGTCGGGGGCGGTGCCCGTGCTCAGCTGCTCCTCGGGGTGAGCTGGCTGTGGGTGGTGCTGGCCGGATGGATAGCCAGGCTGCGCACGTCGCCGATGTTGGCCACATGGCTTACCCGTCTTGTCGGGATTAGCCGGCGGCGGGACTCACTGCTGTTGCTGCCCCTGTTGATGGCGCCAACTCGGGGCCGGGGGCGCCGCGAGCTTGGAGCGCGACTGACCTGGCGCTCTCTCCGAGTCGACGGGCGCGCCACCGATTTGCCTCCCGATGACCACCTCGGCGTCGACGTCTGCGGTCCCCGAGCCCATGAAGGCGCCCCGCACCGGCGGCACGTCGCCGTAGTCGCGCCCGCAGCCGATAACGACGTGGCGCTCGCCTACCACGCCACCGTTGGTCGGGTCTAGCGCCCACCAGCCCGAGCCGGGCACGGCAGCCTCTATCCAGGCGTGGGTCTGCACGCTCACGACGTCGGCTGCCTCGGAGTCCGCTGAGGTCTCGTCCGCCGCGAGCAGGTACCCCGAGACGTAGCGGGCAGGAACGCCGACACTTCGCAGCATGCCGAGGGCCAGGTGAGCGAAGTCCTGGCAGACGCCTGCCCCGCCCTCCAGCAGTTCCGTCAGCGAAACGCCGATGTCGGTGGCGCCCGGCTCGTAGCTCAGCGCCCGTCGCACCTCGGCCACCACGGCCGAGACCATCTCCTGGACCGACGCAGCTCCGTCGGTGGCAGATGCGGCTCGGCGGTCCACGGCCTCGTCCCATTGCACGTGCGGCGATGGCATCAGCAGCTCGAAGTGCGCGGCGCGGAAGTCGGAATTCGCCAGCGCCTCGACTGCCAGCTCCTCAGTCGACGCGAGCCGCGGCTCCGTCTCCACAACCGCCTCGGCCAGCAGCTCCAATTCGGTGTGGTGCGTGCGGATGCCGAGCTGCTCTACAGCCGTTCCCCAGTAGTCGAAGGTCTCGAGCACTGCGACCGGTGGCCGCGACGTCAAGCGATATGACAGGACCCGCTGAGACTCGTCGTCGCGGGGCCGCACCCTCACTTCGTTCTGGGACTCGGTGACGGCCTCCGAGTACCGGAAGTGCAGCCGGTACTGGATGTCCAGCCTCATGCCCGGCACCCGCCGCCGCAACAACCCATTTCGGGGCTCATGCTGGGCACCCGCCGCCGCAACAACCCATTTCGGGGCTCATGCTGGGCACCCGCCGCCGCAACAACCCATTTCGGGGCTCACCGCCCGGCCCGCTCGCCCGGCCCGCCCGGGCGCAGGTACTGGGAGCGGACTGTGGCCACCGCCAGCGGCGGCACGACTCCCGCCTGCACCTCGCTGGACAGCTCCGCCAGCTCCGCGGCGAACTCCACCAACGTCGGCACCGGCGCCGTCGTCATCGCATCCTCGATCTGGCCGAGATCGAGGCGAGCCCGCAGCAGCCCGGCCTTCCGGCGCGGCCGCTCCAGCGCTACCGCCGTGGATCCGAGGCCGGTGAGGCACTCCTCGGCCCTGGCCAGGCACGACAGCACCGAGCGGGGCAGGTCGGGCGCGTGCAGCAGGTAGCGCACGACGCCGTCGGGGTCGGGGCTACTGCCGTGCTGGCGGTGATAGGCCTGCAGGGAGCTGGTGAGCCGCAGCATCCTGGTGGCGTCCATCACGCCGCGGGGGTCGGTGTGGCTGGCCTCGAGCAAGCCCACTGTGAAGATCGACCGTTCCAGCATCCGCCCGACGACTATGAAGTCGTATCCCTCGTCACGCCGCATGCCCTCGTTCAGCACCCCTGAGATGGCCAGGCAGGCCCGCCGGACCATGAGCAGCACCTCATGGAGCCCGCTCGGCGCGGCATTGGAGTGGACCAAGAAGGGCAACCTGAGGTACAGGCCGTTTGCCTCCTCCCACAGCTCTATCGGTATCCGCTCGCGGACCGAGCGCAGGTTCTCGCGGACCGCGGTGATGGACGACACCACCGAGCCACCGTTGTCGGTGTCCGACAGCAGGAAGGCGACAAGCTGGGGCCGGCTCTCCAACGGCCCGACACCCTCCAACTCCTGCTGGAGGCCGAGGGTTCTGACGAGCATCTCGCCTTCGGCGCGGGCTTCGTCGGCGCGCAGGTGCGTGATCGAGTTGGCCGCGTAGCTGAGGCATCTCGACGTGTTCTCGGCCCGCTCCAGATAGCGGCCCACCCACAGGAGCGCCTCGGCGTGACGGGCCAGGATCATGGCGCCTCTCGGGCCAACGGAGGGACCGACCGAATCATGGCGTGTCGGGTGCCAGCACCCAGGTGTCCTTGGAGCCGCCGCCCTGCGAGGAGTTCACGATGAGCGACCCGCGCCGCATGGCCACCCTTGTCAACCCGCCGGGGAACACCTGGGTCCGCTCGCCGGTCAGCACGAAGGGGCGCAGGTCCAGATGGCGGGGCTCGAGGCGGCCATCCGCGAGGGAGGGCAGGGTGGACAGCCGCACCATCTCTTGGACGATCCAGTTGCGGGGCTCGGCCTCGATGGTGGCGCGGGCGTCGTCCAGCTCCTGCTCGGTGGCGTGGGGACCGATGAGCACGCCGTAACCGCCGGACTCTCCCACTGGCTTGACCACGAGCTCGTCGAGCCTGGCCAGCGCCGCGGCGCGCTGGTCGGGATCCCACATCATGTAGGTGGTGACATTGTCGATGATCGGCTCGTCGCCCAGGTAGTACCGGATCAACTCGGGCACGTAGGGGTACACGCCCTTGTCGTCGACGACACCGTTTCCGAGCGCGTTGCATATCGTCACGGTGCCGGCCCGCAGCGCTCCGAGCAGCCCCGGCACGCCCAACGTCGAGTCGGGCCGGAAGGCCACCGGGTCCAGGAAGTCGTCGTCGATGCGCCGGTAGATCACGTCGACCTTCACGAGCCCGTCGATGGTGCGGGAGTACACCGTGTGGTCGTCGACCACCAAGTCCCTGCCCTCCACCAGTTCCACGCCCATGGACCGGGCCAGGAAGGCGTGCTCGAAGTAGGCAGAGTTGAATATGCCCGGGGTCAGCACAACGGTGTGCGGGGAGTCGTGCCCGTCGGGAGCCATCGAATCCAGGGTGGAGCGCAGCATCCGCCCGTACTGTTCGGTGGGCTGCACCGCATGGTCGTAGAAAAGCCAGCTGCAAACCTTGGCCATGGCCGCCCGGTTCTCGACCACATAGGAGATGCCGCTGGGGCTGCGCAGGTTGTCCTCCAGCACCCGGTAACGCCCGTCGGCGTCGCGCACGACGTCGATGCCGGCGACGTTGCAGTGCGCGGAGTGGGGGACGCGGATCCCCATGGCGTTGCGCTCGAAACCCTGCGACGACGTCACCAGCCACCGGGGCACCACACCGTCCGCCACCGCCGCACCCTCGCCCGTGTACAGGTCGGCCAGGAAGCAGTTGAGGGCCGCCACCCTCTGGCTGAGCCCTCGGGCCAGTTCATCCCACTCCACCGCGGCGATGAGGCGAGGGAACAGGTCCATGGGCCAGATGCGCTCGGTGCCCTCCTCCTCGCTGTACACGGTGAAGGTGATCCCTTGACGGCGGAACTCGTCGGCCACGAGCTTCTCGAGACGGTTGATCTCTCCGGTATCGAGCTCGCGGAACCGCTCGACGATCCTGCTGTAGACACCGCGGGCCGTCCCGTCGGGCTCGAACGCCTCGTCGTACCACTGGCCCGCTTCATACCGATCGAGCAGCCCGCCCCCCGGCCCGGGCAGTCCATCGCCCGCCATGGCTTCCCATGCTAGAGGCCGAGCGGAGCGAGGCCGTGGCCCGAGCGGCCCGTAAGCGCAGCGAACAGGAGCGGGAGACCAGAGGCTTCACCGCGCGGACCGTGACTTACCGGCGCGGCCTATGTGGCCGACGACCGATAGGTTCCCGTCTATGAACCTGCTTGAAGTCCGCGAGTCGATCCTTGAGACCATCAGCGGCGGCGAGCCGCTGGCCGTGCCGCGCGCCCAGCCGGAGTCCGGCGGGCCGCACCCGCTGGTGGTGATGTTCATGGACCGGCCTGGCATCCGCCACGCCTTGCACGCCTTCGCCCGACGCCTGGCGGGGCACAGCTACGACGTGATCCTGCCCGACCTGTACCACCGCCACGGTCGGATGATCGGCTACGGCCCCGCGGAGATGGCCACCGAACCCGACGCCCCCGAGCGGCTGTCGGTGCTGATGGCGTCGCTTACCGATGAGGGCATCCAGAACGACCTCGACGCGGCCCTCGACGCGGTGGCCGCCGATCGCCCGACCGGATCGATGCAGCCGGCCGGATGCATCGGCTTCTGCCTCGGTGCCCGGGCCGTGTTCCGAACGATGATGCGCCTGCCGGAACAGTTCACGGTGGGAGCGATGTGGCATCCATCGTTCCTGGTGGACGAAGCTCCCGACTCCCCCCACCTCACCGCCGGCCAGCTCGCGGGATCGCTCTATGCGGGCTTCGGGGAGGCCGACCAGATGATGAGCGTGGCCAGCATGCAGCCCTTCATCCAGGCGGTCTTGGCGCTGGGCGACCGAGTCACGGTGGACATCCTGCCCGGCGCCAACCATGGCTATACCTGGCCCGACGCGCCGAACTACAGCGAGTCCGGCGCGGAGCGGGCATGGTCGCAGACGCTGGCGCGGTTCGGCGACATGCTGAGCTCGGCGCGTGCCTGACCCGTCCGTCAAGTACCAGACCGTCGACGATCTGCGCCGCCGGGCCCGGCGGCGAACCCCCCGTTTCGCGTGGGAGTACCTCGACAGCGGCGAGGGCGACGAGAGGGCCAGTGCCCGCAACACCGAATACCTGCAGCGGGTGGTGCTGACGCCGCGCTTCCTCAAGGGGAGGCTGGAGCCCGACATCAGCACCGAGTTGTTCGGGGTCCGCTGCTCGCTGCCGGTGGGGATCGCGCCGGTGGGCCTGACGGGATTGATATGGCCCGGCGCCGACGTCGCCCTGGCCGACACCGCGTCCCGCTGCAGAATCCCGTATGTGGCCAGCATGGTCAACACCGCCGACGTGTCGGTGGTAGGGCCGCGGGCCGCGGGCATGGGCTGGTTCCAGCTCTACCCTCCCAACGATCCGGGAGTCCGCGACGACCTGCTGCGCCGGGCCCACGAGGCCGGGTTCGGGGTGCTGGTGGTAACAGCTGACGTCCCGGCCCGGGCCAGGCGGGAGCGCCAGACCCGCGAGCGGGTCTCGATGCCGCCCCGGATCACGCCCCGCCATGTGAGCCAGGCGGCGCTCAGGCCGGCGTGGACTCTGGGGCTGCTGCGCAACGGACTGCCCCGATTCCACACTCTGGAGCCCTACGTGGACCGGGCGACGCTGCGCCAGTTGGCCGGCTTCGTGGGGGCCAGCCTGGGCGGCGCCCTGTCGTGGGACTACCTGGCTGAGACCTGCGAGCTGTGGCCGGGCCCGGTGGTGGTCAAGGGGATCCTGCATCCCGACGACGCTGAGCGCTGCGTCAACACCGGCGCCGGCGCGGTGCTCGTGTCCAACCACGGGGGGCGCCAGCTCGACGCCGCGCCCGCGGCGATCGAAGCCCTCGGCCCCATCGTTGAGCGCATCGGCGGACGGGTGCCGGTGCTCTTCGACGGCGGCGTGCGCAGCGGCCTCGACATCGCCCGGGCGCTGGCCCTCGGTGCGAACTTCGCGTTCTCGGGCCGAGCGTTCATGTACGGCCTGTGTGCCCTGGGCACCCGGGGCGCCGAGCATGTGGCGTCGATGTTCGAGCAGCAGCTCACGAGCGTGATGCACCAGCTCGGCTGCGAGCGCCTGGAAGAGTTGCGCGACCGCGACCCCCGCTTCGAGCCGGCGTGACGCCGCGACAGCTCCCGGCCCGCGCTTTCGACGACTGGCTCATTGCGTGCGTGGTGGTCGTTGTGGACGGCGATGAGGTGCTCGAGCAGTGCGCGATGGCCGTCGTTGATGAACCTCGTGGAGCGCTGGTTCTCAGAGCTCACCACCGACGGCGGCGGCCATGTCGTCGGTCGCGCCGAGTGTCGCGACCAGAGCGATAAGCGTAAGGTGCATCTCGTCGATCTTGGCGTCGAGTTCTGCGATCTTGGCGTCGAGTTGTGCGAACTTGGCGTCGATCTTGGCGTCGAGTTGTGCGAACTTGGCGTCGATCTTGGCGTCGAGTTGTGCGATCTTGGCGTCGATCTTGGCGTCGAGTGCTGCGGTCTCGGTGTCGATCTTGGTCTCGATCTTGTCGAACCTGGCGTCAACGGCGGCGAATCGGGCCGTCATGGTGTCCTCAAGCCGGTCGATGCGGCGGTTGGTGTCGTTGATGCGGATGTTCGGGGCTGCGACCGCGGCGGCGAGCAGCGCGATGATCAGCAGCCCGAAGAAGCTCAGCAGCGGGTTCTCGGCGACCTGGCCGCGCAGCGTGGGCTTGGCGGCTGTCACCCGGTCCTGCGGCTGCGGCTGCGCGGGCGGCGTCTCAGGTGCGGTGTCGGGAGGGTGTGCCATGCGGGGCGCCGCCTCGGCGGCGGGGATCGGGGATGCAGTGGTCATCGGGGCCTCGTCTCGGGCTGGCGGCACATGCAGTCAGCGGGTCGGGTGTCGGTCGGCTTGCCGTCGACGCCCGGCAGCGAGGCTCACCCATGAAGCTACATCACAATAAATGTCATTGCAACACTATATTGACTGTAGACACTTTAACATCGACGATAAGTACGGTGTGACCGGTGGTGGGGCGAAGTCCGAGCGTGCTAGCCAGCCAAGTCGCCGGGCCCTTGTCTCCCCAGCATCTCATGGCGCCGGCCAGGAGGATGCCGCAGGAGGCGTTGATGGCGTCTTTGAGGTCGTCCAACTCGCCGAGAGACAGTCGCAGCCTGTTGTGGGCGGCTGTGCGGGTGCGCTGCGCTGGTGTCGGGGCCACGGGGAACCGCCACCGCCGGGAGCGGGTGTTTCGCTGACATCCGGGTGCTTCGCTGACATGTGGTGGTGGGTTCCGTGGTAGCCGCGCTTCAATCCGGCCCAGAACGACTCGACGCCGTTGACGTGCGCGATGCGGTTGACGTACTGGCCGATGCACCCGCTCGGCTGCGAGCGCCTGGAAGAGTTGCGCGACCACGACGCCCGCTTGTAGTGTTGCGCTCAGGACACGCTTCTGCGGACCCTCACCGCGAAGGAGTTGCGCGACCACGACGCCCGCTTGTAGTGTTGCGCTCCTTAAGAGTGCGGGTGCTCACACGGGGCTGGCCTCGCATCAGGATGGGAGTGTCGCATGTTGATGTTCGATGGTGCCCGGTTGCCGGGCCTGTGCCCTACCGCTCCGGGGGGGGGGGGGGGGCCGTGGGGATACTCGCCTCGGTGGGGGTACTCGCCTCCGTTGGTAGCAGGCCGGGCGGGAAGGTTTTGAGGCGTGCTGACCGGTTTCGCCGCCCTGCCGGTCGTGCTGGTCCCGGGGCCGATCGTTGTCGTTGCCCGGTTTCGTGGCGGCGGCCGCGTCGCTCGTGATTCCACCTGTGGTTCCAAGGGTCGTGTCCGAGGCGGTTCGCAGGGGTTCGCTTGTGGTTCCAAGGGCCGTGTACAAGGCGGCTGGCAGGGGTTCGCCTGTGTGTCCAAGGGCCGTGTCCGAGGCGGTTCGCAGGGGTTCGCTCGTGTGTCCAAGGGTCGTGTCCGAGGCGGCTGGCAGGGGTTCGCTCGTGTGTCCAAGGGCCGTGTCGGAGGCGGCTGGCAGGGGTTCGCTTGTGTGTCCAAGGGCCGTGTCGGAGGCGGTTCGCGTATTCGAGATTGGAGTTTTAGATGTTGAAGCTTAGTGGTGCCGGGAGGTGCGGCGGGGAGTTTGGCGGTGCCTGGTCAACGGCGGGGTCGGGTTCTGTTGTGGTGCGGGTTTTGCTTGTTGTTGCTTTGGCGGCGTCGGTGCTGCAGTTCGCGCATGGCCCCGCCGCGGCGCAGGCCGACACTGAGGCGCCGACGCTGGTGTCGGCCACGATCGCGCACGGGAGGCTGGTCCTCACCTACAACGAGGCGCTCCATACCGGCCAGACCCCGCATTGGCGATGGTTCACCGCCAGGGTGACCGCTCCGGCAGCGCGGGCGCGCACACTGGAGTTCAACGCGGTCGTTGTCTCGGGGAAGACCCTGACGGCAACAATGCCGTTAACTAAGAGTGAGGGCGTGGACAGCGCTGCGGTTGTTGCCGGCGAGACGGTGGTGGTCAGCTACGACCATTCAGAACCCCAGGGTAGTGCACAGCCTATCCGCGACGCGGCGGGCAACCGGGCGGCGGCTCTGACGGACCGGGCCGTGGAGAACCTCACCGACCCGTCGCCTGTGGTCGTGTCGGCCCGGGTGCTCAGAGACAGTTTGAGCATCACCTTTGACCGGCCGCTCAGCACAGCTGACGACGCGGTGCCCGACGGCGGGCAGTTCACGGTGGGCCTGCTGCGAGACGGCGCCATGCGCCAGATCCGGGCGCCCCAGGGCGAAGGCTGGGTGTCGGTCGACGGTAGCGCGGTCTCTGTGCGCCTCAGCGACGGCGTGCGCCCCGGCGACACCGGTGTGACAGTGTCCTATAGCCACAGTTCGGGCTCCACGACGCTGACGGAGCACCTGCGCGGCGCGGGCGACGCCGGCGGCCTCGTTGCCCCGTTCTCGGATCGAGCGGTGGTCAACGCGGCCACCGCGGCCCCGGCGCCGACCGGCGCCGTGTTCGTGGACGACAGCCTGCTCCTGACTTTCGACGCGCCCCTCGATCCCGGCGCGGTGCCGGACCCGTCGCAGTTCGTTGTGACCTACGACGAGTTCGGCGCCACCCGCAGCTATGACGTCGCAGAAGGCGGAGTGGCGGTGTCGGGCCCGACGGTGACTTTGACGCTGACCTCCAACACGTCCGACAGGTTCCCGCTGCTGGAGCTGGACTACATGCGCACGACCCCAGACGACGCCGAGGTCTTCACCGCCCTGCGCGGCGTCGGCGACGGCGGCGAGGTCCTGCCGTTCACCGATCTGGCTGTGACCCTCTCGCGGCCGCGGTTGGCGGCCACCGGCGGCGCGGTGGTGGAGGGCTCCACGCTGACGCTGACGTTCGACACGGCGCTCGACGACGGCGCCGACCACGTGCCCGACAAGTCGCAGTTCACGGTGACGGTCACCCCCGCGGGCGGCACAGCCCAGGTCAACACAGTGACCGCTGTGGCGGTGTCGGGCCAGACGGTGACCTTGACGCTGACCAACTCGGTGGCCGCGGGCAGCTCGGTGCTGGTGTCCTACGCCCAGGACTCGCCGTCGGCGGATCTGACCAAGAAGCTGCGCGGCGCCACGGCGCCGTATCCGCTCGTGGCCGCCTTCACGGAACTCGACTTGGCGAAGCCGGGCCTGTCGGCCACCGGCGGCGCGGTGGTGGACGGCTCCACGCTGACGCTGACGTTCGACAAGGCGCTCGACGACGGCGCCGCCCACGTGCCCGACAAGTCGCAGTTCACGGTGGCGGTCACCCCCGCGGGCGCCACGCCCCAGGTCAACGCAGTGACCGCCGTGGCGGTGTCGGGCCAGACGGTGACTTTGACACTGACCGCCCCGGTGGCCGCGGACAGCTCGGTGCGGGTTTCCTACGCCCAGGACTCGCCGTCGTCGGATCTGACCAAGAAACTGCGCGGCGCCACGGCACCAAATCCGCTCGTGACCGCCTTCAGCGGCTTCGCGATCGAGGTGGCGGACACGACTGCACCGACGCTGGCCGCGACCGGCGGCGCGGTAGTGGACGGCTCCACGCTGACATTGACGTTCGACACGGCGCTCGACGACGGCGCCGACCACGTGCCCGACAAGTCGCAGTTCACGGTGGCGGTCACCCCCGCGGGCGGCACGGCCCAGACCAACGCAGTGACCGCTGTGGCGGTGTCGGGCCAGACAGTGACCTTGACACTGACCACCCCGGTGGCCGCGGACAGCACGGCGACGGTGTCCTACACCCAGGACTCGCCGTCGGCGGATCTAACCAAGAAACTGCGCGGCGCCACGGCACCAAATCCGCTCGCGGCCGCCTTCGCCGACCAGGCGGTCACCAACGTCACGCCGCCGGCGCTGGTGTCGGCGTCGGTGAACGGCGACACGCTGGAGCTGGTCTTCGACGTCGAGCTGGACGCTTCGGCGGCGAACAGGCCGACGTGGCCGCAGTTCCTCGTGACGGTGACCACGCCGGACAGCATCGCGAGGACAATGAATCCGGTCACCGCCGCCGACGGGGTCGCGGTTGCGGGCAAGACGCTGACGCTGAGGCTGCCCAGCCCCGTCCGCCACGGCGACACGTTAGCGGTGGACTACTCGCAGACCCGCACGTCGTCGGGCTCCACCGCGGCGCTGTTGCGGGGCGCCAACGGCGCGGCGGTGGCCGCGTTCGAGAACGTGGCGGTGACCAACGACACGCCGCCGGCGCCGCCGGCGCTGGTGTCGGCGAGGATCAGCGCCAGTGTGCTAGTGCTGGGCTTCGACAGGACGCTCGACCATGCCAGCGTGCCGGGCTGGGGCCAGTTCGAGGCGTCGATAACTACGTCGGACGGCATCGAGTCCAAGGTGTACCCGAACGCCACATCCGGGGTGCTGGTGATCGGCGACTCGGTGACTTTGATACTGACGTCGGGCGCGGCCGCACACGACACGGTCACGGTGGCCTACTCGCGGAACAACATCTCCCCGACCGCCACAGACGACCCCGTGCCGCTGCGGGGCGCCAACGAATCCGAAGTGGCCGCGTTCTCCGGTGAGCCGGTGGACAAGGTGCCCGATGTGGCGTCGGCGTCGGTGGACGCCACGACGCTGACGCTGATGTTCGACGCGGCGCTCGACGCGGCCGCCGTGCCGCACCATTCGCAGTTCACGGTGACGGTGACGCCGGCGGGCGGCACGGCCGCGCCGGTGGCGGTGGCCCCCGACGGGGTGGCCATCGAGGGCGCGGAGGTGGCTTTGACGCTGGCCTCCGCGGTGGCCACGGGCGACACCGTCACGGTGAGCTACTCGAGGACCGCGGAGGCGGGCGCGACGAAGGTGCTACTGCTGGCCGCCGGGGGGGCACCGACGGTGAACACATTCACCGGCGTGGCGGTGACCAACAACACCCCGGTGCCTGCGCCGCCGGCGCCGGTGTCGGCGTCGGTCGACGCCACGGTGCTGACGCTGGTGTTCGACGCGGCGCTCGACGAGACCCGCGTGCCGCACCTGTCGCAGTTCTCGGTGATGAGGACGCCCTCGGGCGGCTCGGCCGCGGATGTGGCGGTGGCCTCCGGCGGGGTGTTGGTGTCGGGCGCGGAGGTGGCTTTGACGCTGGCCTCCGCGGTGGCCGCGGGCGACACGGTCACGGTGGGCTACTCCCAGGCCGCGGACGCGAGCGCGACGGCGGTGCTGTTGCGGGCCGCGGCCGCGCCCAACGCCGAGGCGGACGCGTTCACCGGCCAGGCGGTGACCAACGACACGCCTGAGCCGCCGGCGCCGGTGTCGGGGTCGGTCAACGGCGACACGCTGATGCTGGTCTTCGACGCCGAGTTGGACGTTTCGGCGACGCTGCTGCCGACGTGGCCGCAGTTCACTGTGGCGGCGACCGGGCCGGGCGCCGACCCGTTGACGACGGTGGTGTATCCGGTCGCCGCCGCCGGCGGGATCGCGGTTGCGGGCACGACGGTGACGCTGAAGCTGCGCAGCCCCGTCGGCCACGGCGACACGGTCACGGTGGCCTACTCGCAGACCGACACGTCGTTGAGCTCCACCGCGAGGCTGCTGACCGGCGCCGACGGCTTGGCGGTGGCCGATTTCAGCGGCCGGGCGGTGACCAACGTCACGGCGCTGGAGCCGTTGTCGGCGTCGGCGGCCGCCGACACGCTGACGATGGTGTTCAACGCGGCGCTCGACGCGACCCGCGTGCCGCACGGTTCGCAGTTCGAGGTGATGGTGGCGCCCGAGAGCGGCGGCTCGGCCGCGGGCGTGGATGTGGCCCCCGACGGGGTGGCCGTTGAGGGCGCGGAGGTGGCTTTGACGCTGGCGTCGCCTGTGGCGCGGGGCGACACGGTCACGGTGGGCTACTCCAAGACCGCCGACTCGGGCGCGACGGCGGTGCTGTTGCGGGCCGAGGCGGCGCCCAACCTCGAGGCGGACGCGTTCGCCGGCCAGTCGGTGACCAATGTCACCGCGGTGACCGTCCCCGCAGACTGGACGCTGAAGCCGTCGGGCCTGGGCGCCGGGGACCAGTTCCGGCTGCTCATCGTCACCGCGACGACGCGCGACGCCAGTTCCATCGACATCAGCGACTACGACAGCCACGTGCAGACCGCCGTCGCCGCGGGCCATGCCGGCATTCAGAGCCACAGCTCGCAGTTCAAGGTTCTCGCCAGCACCGCCAGTGTTGCCGCCCGCGACCATACCGAGACCACCTATACCAGCGCTGACAAGGGCGTGCCCATCTACTGGCTGGGCGGCGCCAAGGCGGCCGACGAGTACGAAGATTTCTACGACGGCTCGTGGGACAGCTACGTATTCAGAGACCAAACCGGGAATGAAGCCTCACTCCTTCGGGTCTGGACCGGGACCAACAACGACGGAACTGCCGCCAGCAACTTTTTGGGGTCGACTGATGGAGTCGGCGCTGGAACCAAGACTTCTGGCAAGCACTTCGTAAACTCGGTTCTCTTTCCAGGGATCACCCATCCGTTCTACGGCCTGTCCGCCGTCTTCCAGGTAGCCGCCGCGGTGACGCCCCCCAGCCTGAGCGCGCTGACGGTGAGCGCGGGGACGCTGATGCCGGGCTTCGCCGGCGGCACGCTGGACTACGCCGTCCCCGGCCTGGCCTACGGCCACAACCGCATCACCGTCACCGCCACCGCGGACGCCGACGCGACCGTCGCCTACGAGGACGGCGCGGGCAACGCGCTCAGCGACGTTGACGCCGTCACCGCCGGCGACCAGTTCGACCTGGCGGTGGGCGAGAACACCATCAAGGTCAAGGTGGCCAGGGGCGACGCCAGCCGGACCTACACGCTGACGCTCACCCGGGCCGCGCCCGCGGTCAGCGTCAGCGCGGCGGCCACGGCCGGGGAGGGCGACTTGCTGATGTTCACCGTGACCCGCACGCCCGCCGCCGGGGACGCGCTGACGGTGACGGTGAACGTCGCCGAGAGCGGGGACCTGGTTCCCGCCGCCTCCGAGGGCGACAGGACGGTGACCATCGCCGCCGACGCCACCGCGGCGACGCTGACGGTGGCGACCGGCGCCGACGACAGCGACTGGGAGGAACACTCCACGGTCACCGTCACGGCGCCGCCCGGCGCCGGCTACACCCTGGGCGTCGCCAGCGCCTCGACGCTGGTGCAAGACGACGACTTCCCGGCGGCGGAGGCGGCGCTGGTGGTCAGCCCCACCACGGTGGACGAGTCGGGCACGGCGACGGTCACCGTCACCGTGACCACCGACGCGGACCAGCAGCCCCACGGGCGGGGCGGGACGCTGACGGTCGCCGCCGGGGGCGGCACGGCAGTCTCCGGCAGCGACTACGACACCTTCAACCAGACCTATGCCCTGGACGCCGCCGGGTTCAGCGCGGCAACCGTCGGCGGGAGCCCACGCTGGCAGGCGGCGTACAGCGGAACGGTGACCGTCAGCGACGACACCACCCAGGAAAGCGCCGAGACCTTCAACATCACGCTGACCAAGGCCAATGCGCCCACGGTCACCCTGGCCTCTCCCTTCGCGTTCGTGGTGACCATCCCCGCCAACGACGCGCCCGCGGCGTCCAGCGACGCCGGCCTGAGCGCGCTGAGCCTGAGCGGCGTCACGCTGTCGCCGGACTTCGCCGCCACCACCTACGACTACACGGCCTCCGTCGCCAACAGCGTGTCGTCCACCACGGTCGCCGCGGCGCAGAACCACGCCGGCGCCGAGGTCGTCATCACCCCGACGACCGACGCCGACGCCGGCGCCGCCGGACATCAGGTGAACCTGGACGCAGGCAGCAACACGATCACCGTCAAGGTCACCGCCGAGGACGACACGACCACCCGGACCTACACGGTGACCGTCACCCGGGCCGCGCCTGCGCCGCCGGCGCCGGTGTCGGCGTCGGTCGACGCCACGGTGCTGACGCTGGTGTTCGACGCGGCGCTCGACGAGGCCCGCGTGCCGCACCTGTCGCAGTTCACGGTGACGAGGACGCCCTCGGGCGGCTCGGCCGCGGATGTGGCGGTGGCCTCCGGCGGGGTGTTGGTGTCGGGCGCGGAGGTGGCTTTGACGCTGGCCTCCGCGGTGGCCGCGGGCGACACGGTCACGGTGGGCTACTCCAAGGCCGCTGACGCGAGCGCGACGGCGGTGCTGCTGCGGGCCGCGGCCGCGCCCAACCTCGAGGCGGCCGCGTTCACCGGCCGGGCGGTGACCAACGACACGCCTGAGCCGCCGGCGCCGGTGTCGGGGTCGGTCAACGGCGACACGCTGATGCTGGTCTTCGACGCCGAGTTGGACGCCTCGGCGACGCTGCTGCCGACGTGGCCGCAGTTCACTGTGGCGGTGACCAAGCCGGACAACACCGCGAGGACGGTGTATCCGGTCACCGCCGCCGGCGGGATCGTGGTTGCGGGCACGACGGTGACGCTGAAGCTGCGCAGCCCCGTCGGCCACGGCGACACGGTCACGGTGGCCTACTCGCAGACCGACACGTCGTTGAGCTCCACCGCGAGGCTGCTGACCGGCGCCGACGGCTTGGCGGTGGCCGGGTTCAGCGGCCGGGCGGTGGCCAATGTCACGGCGCTGGAGCCGTTGTCGGCGTCGGCGGCCGCCGACACGCTGACGATGGTGTTCAACGCGGCGCTCGACGCGGCCCGCGTGCCGCACGGTTCGCAGTTCGAGGTGATGGTGGCGCCTGCGGGCGGCGGCTCGGCCGCGGGCGTGGATGTGGTCTCCGGCGGGGTGGCCGTTGAGGGCGCGGCGGTGGCTTTGACGCTGGCGTCGCCTGTGGCGCGGGGCGACACGGTCACGGTGGGCTACTCCAAGACCGCCGACTCGGGCGCGACGGCGGTGCTGTTGCGGGCCGAGGCGGCGCCCAACGCCGAGGCGGACGCGTTCGCCGGCCGGGAGGTCACCAACGACACGCCGCCGGCGCCGGTGTCGGCGTCGGTGAACGGCGTGACGCTGGTGCTGGTCTTCGACGCCGAGCTGGACGCCTCGGCGGAGAGCCTGCCGACGTGGCCGCAGTTCACTGTGGCGGCGACCAGGCCGGACAACACCGCGACGACGGTGTCTCCGGTCACCGGCGCCGGCGGGGTCGCGGTTGAGGGCATGACGGTGACGCTGACGCTGGGCAGCCCCGTCGCCCACGACGACCACGAGGTCAAGGTGGCCTACTCGCAGTCCACAACGTTCACCAGCGGCGATGTGACGACCACCGCGAGGCTGCTGGCCGGCGCCGACGGCTTGGCGGTGGCCGAGTTCAGCGCCCAGGACGTGGACAATGTCACGCCGGCGCCGCCGATGCTGGAGTCGGCGAAGGTCGACGGCGTCACGCTGACAATGGTGTTCGACACGGCGCTCGACGCGGCCCGCGTGCCGCACCATTCGCAGTTCACGGTGACGAAGACGCCTGCGGGCGGCACGGCCGCGGATGTGGCGGTGGCCTCCGGCGGGGTGGCCGTCACGGACACGACGGTGACTTTGACGCTGGCCTCCGCGGTGGCCGCGGGCGACGCGGTCACGGTGGGCTACTCCAAGACCGCCGACGCGGGCGCCACGGCGATGCTGCTGCGGGCCGAGGCCGCGCCCAACCTCGAGGCGGACGCGTTCACCGGCCAGGATGTGACCAATGTCACCGCCGCCCCCAGCCTGAGCGCGCTGACGGTGAGCGCGGGGACGCTGACGCCGGGCTTCGCCGGCGGCACGCTGGACTACGCCGTCCCCGGCCTGGCCTACGGCCACAACCGCATCACCGTCACCGCCACCGCCGACGCTGACGCGACCGTCTCCTACGAGGACGGCTCCGGCAACACCCTGAGCGACGCCGACGCGAATACGGCCGGCGACCAGTTCGACCTGGCGGTGGGCGAGAACACCATCAAGGTCAAGGTGGCCAGGGGCGACGCCAGCCAGACCTACACGCTGACGCTCACCCGGGCGAAGCCGGTGGTCAGCGTCGGCGCGGCGGCGGCCACGGCCGGGGAGGGCGACTTGCTGATGTTCACCGTGACCCGCACGCCCGCCGCCGGGGACGCGCTGACGGTGACGGTGAACGTCGCCGAGAGCGGGGACCTGGTTCCCGCCGCCTCCGAGGGCGACAGGACGGTGACCATCGCCGCCGACGCCGCCGCGGCGACGCTGACGGTGGCGACCGGCGCCGACGACAGCGACTGGGAGGAACACTCCACGGTCACCGTCACGGCGCCGCCCGGCGCCGGCTACACCCTGGGCGTCGCCAGCGCCTCGACGCTGGTGCAAGACGACGACTTCCCGGCGGCGGAGGCGGCGCTGGTGGTCAGCCCCACCACGGTGGACGAGTCGGGCACGGCGACGGTCACCGTCACCGTGACCACCGACGCGGACCAGCAGCCCCACGGGCGGGGCGGGACGCTGACGGTCGCCGCCGGGGGCGGCACGGCAGTCTCCGGCAGCGACTACGACACCTTCAACCAGACCTATGCCCTGGACGCCGCCGGGTTCAGCGCGGCAACCGTCGGCGGGAGCCCACGCTGGCAGGCGGCGTACAGCGGAACGGTGACCGTCAGCGACGACACCACCCAGGAGAGCGCCGAGACCTTCAACATCACGCTGACCAAGGCCAATGCGCCCAAGGTCACCCTGGCCTCTCCCTTCGCGTTCGTGGTGACCATCCCCGCCAACGACGCGCCCGCGGCGTCCAGCGACGCCGGCCTGAGCGCGCTGAGCCTGAGCGGCGTCACGCTGTCGCCGGACTTCGCCGCCACCACCTACGACTACACGGCCTCCGTCGCCAACAGCGTGTCGTCCACCACGGTCGCCGCGGCGCAGAACCACGCCGGCGCCGAGGTCGTCATCACCCCGACGACCGACGCCGACGCCGACGCCGCCGGACATCAGGTGAACCTGGACGCAGGCAGCAACACGATCACCGTCAAGGTCACCGCCGAGGACGACACGACCACCCGGACCTACACGGTGACCGTCACCCGGGCCGCGCCTGCGCCGCCGGCGCCGGTGTCGGCGTCGGTCGACGCCACGGTGCTGACGCTGGTGTTCGACGCGGCGCTCGACGAGGCCCGCGTGCCGCACCTGTCGCAGTTCACGGTGACGAGGACGCCCTCGGGCGGCTCGGCCGCGGATGTGGCGGTGGCCTCCGGCGGGGTGTTGGTGTCGGGCGCGGAGGTGGCTTTGACGCTGGCCTCCGCGGTGGCCGCGGGCGACACGGTCACGGTGGGCTACTCCAAGGCCGCTGACGCGAGCGCGACGGCGGTGCTGTTGCGGGCCGCGGCCGCGCCCAACCTCGAGGCGGCCGCGTTCACCGGCCGGGCGGTGACCAACGACACGCCTGAGCCGCCGGCGCCGGTGTCGGGGTCGGTCAACGGCGACACGCTGATGCTGGTCTTCGACGCCGAGTTGGACGCCTCGGCGACGCTGCTGCCGACGTGGCCGCAGTTCACTGTGGCGGTGACCAAGCCGGACAACACCGCGAGGACGGTGTATCCGGTCACCGCCGCCGGCGGGATCGTGGTTGCGGGCACGACGGTGACGCTGAAGCTGCGCAGCCCCGTCGGCCACGGCGACACGGTCACGGTGGCCTACTCGCAGACCGACACGTCGTTGAGCTCCACCGCGAGGCTGCTGACCGGCGCCGACGGCTTGGCGGTGGCCGGGTTCAGCGGCCGGGCGGTGGCCAATGTCACGGCGCTGGAGCCGTTGTCGGCGTCGGCGGCCGCCGACACGCTGACGATGGTGTTCAACGCGGCGCTCGACGCGGCCCGCGTGCCGCACGGTTCGCAGTTCGAGGTGATGGTGGCGCCTGCGGGCGGCGGCTCGGCCGCGGGCGTGGATGTGGTCTCCGGCGGGGTGGCCGTTGAGGGCGCGGCGGTGGCTTTGACGCTGGCGTCGCCTGTGGCGCGGGGCGACACGGTCACGGTGGGCTACTCCAAGACCGCCGACTCGGGCGCGACGGCGGTGCTGTTGCGGGCCGAGGCGGCGCCCAACGCCGAGGCGGACGCGTTCGCCGGCCGGGAGGTCACCAACGACACGCCGCCGGCGCCGGTGTCGGCGTCGGTGAACGGCGTGACGCTGGTGCTGGTCTTCGACGCCGAGCTGGACGCCTCGGCGGAGAGCCTGCCGACGTGGCCGCAGTTCACTGTGGCGGCGACCAGGCCGGACAACACCGCGACGACGGTGTCTCCGGTCACCGGCGCCGGCGGGGTCGCGGTTGAGGGCATGACGGTGACGCTGACGCTGGGCAGCCCCGTCGCCCACGACGACCACGAGGTCAAGGTGGCCTACTCGCAGTCCACAACGTCCACCAGCGGCGATGTGACGACCATCGCGAGGCTGCTGGCCGGCGCCGACGGCTTGGCGGTGGCCGAGTTCAGCGCCCAGGACGTGGACAATGTCACGCCGGCGCCGCCGATGCCGGTGTCGGCGAAGGTCGACGGCGTCACGCTGACAATGGTGTTCGACACGGCGCTCGACGCGGCCCGCGTGCCGCACCATTCGCAGTTCACGGTGACGAAGGCGCCTGCGGGCGGCACGGCCGCGGATGTGGCGGTGGCCTCCGGCGGGGTGGCCGTCACGGACACGACGGTGGCTTTGACGCTGGCGTCGCCTGTGGTCATGGGCGACGCGGTCACGGTGGGCTACTCCAAGACCGCCGGCGCGGGCGCCACGGCGGTGCTGCTGCGGGCCGAGGCCGCGCCCAACCTCGAGGCGGACGCGTTCACCGGCCAGTCGGTGACCAATGTCACCGCCGCCCCCAGCCTGAGCGCGCTGACGGTGAGCGCGGGGACGCTGACGCCGGGCTTCGCCGGCGGCACGCTGGACTACGCCGTCCCCGGCCTGGCCTACGGCCACAACCGCATCACCGTCACCGCCACCGCCGACGCTGACGCGACCGTCTCCTACGAGGACGGCTCCGGCAACACCCTGAGCGACGCCGACGCGAATACGGCCGGCGACCAGTTCGACCTGGCGGTGGGCGAGAACACCATCAAGGTCAAGGTGGCCAGGGGCGACGCCAGCCAGACCTACACGCTGACGCTCACCCGGGCGAAGCCGGTGGTCAGCGTCGGCGCGGCGGCGGCCGCGGCCGGGGAGGGCGACTTGCTGATGTTCACCGTGACCCGCACGCCCGCCGCCGGGGACGCGCTGACGGTGACGGTGAACGTCGCCGAGAGCGGGGACCTGGTTCCCGCCGCCTCCGAGGGCGACAGGACGGTGACCATCGCCGCCGACGCCGCCGCGGAGACGCTGACGGTGAACACCGGCGCCGACGACAGCGACTGGGAGGAACACTCCACGGTCACCGTCACGGCGCCGCCCAACACTAGCTACACCCTGGGCGTCGCCAGCGCCTCGACGCTGGTGCAAGACGACGACTTCCCGGCGGCGACGGCGGCGCTGGCGGTCAGCCCCACCACGGTGGACGAGTCGGGCACGGCGACGGTCACCGTCACCGTGACCACCGACGCGGACCAGCAGCCCCACGGACCGGGCGGGACGCTGACGGTCGCCGCCGGGGGCGGCACGGCAGTCTCCGGCAGCGACTACGACGCCTTCAACCAGACCTATGCCCTGGACGCCGCCGGGTTCAGCGCGGCAACCGTCGGCGGGAGCCCACGCTGGCAGGCGGCGTACACCGGAACGGTGACCGTCAGCGACGACACCACCCAGGAGAGCGCCGAGACCTTCAACATCACGCTGACCAAGGCCAATGCGCCCAAGGTCACCCTGGCCTCTCCCTTCGCGTTCGTGGTGACCATCCCCGCCAACGACGCGCCCGCGGCGTCCAGCGACGCCGGCCTGAGCGCGCTGAGCCTGAGCGGCGTCACGCTGTCGCCGGACTTCGCCGCCACCACCTACGACTACACGGCCTCCGTCGCCAACAGCGTGTCGTCCACCACGGTCGCCGCGGCGCAGAACCACGCCGGCGCCGAGGTCGTCATCACCCCGACGACCGACGCCGACGCCGGCGCCGCCGGACATCAGGTGAACCTGGACGCAGGCAGCAACACGATCACCGTCAAGGTCACCGCCGAGGACGACACGACCACCCGGACCTACACGGTGATGGTCACCCGGGCCGCGCCTGCGCCGCCGGCGCCGGTGTCGGCGTCGGTCGACGCCACGGTGCTGACGCTGGTGTTCGACGCGGCGCTCGACGAGGCCCGCGTGCCGCACCTGTCGCAGTTCACGGTGACGAGGACGCCCTCGGGCGGCTCGGCCGCGGATGTGGCGGTGGCCTCCGGCGGGGTGTTGGTGTCGGGCGCGGAGGTGGCTTTGACGCTGGCCTCCGCGGTGGCCGCGGGCGACACGGTCACGGTGGGCTACTCCAAGGCCGCTGACGCGAGCGCGACGGCGGTGCTGTTGCGGGCCGCGGCCGCGCCCAACCTCGAGGCGGCCGCGTTCACCGGCCGGGCGGTGACCAACGACACGCCTGAGCCGCCGGCGCCGGTGTCGGGGTCGGTCAACGGCGACACGCTGATGCTGGTCTTCGACGCCGAGTTGGACGCCTCGGCGACGCTGCTGCCGACGTGGCCGCAGTTCACTGTGGCGGTGACCAAGCCGGACAACACCGCGAGGACGGTGTATCCGGTCACCGCCGCCGGCGGGATCGCGGTTGCGGGCACGACGGTGACGCTGAAGCTGCGCAGCCCCGTCGGCCACGGCGACACGGTCACGGTGGCCTACTCGCAGACCGACACGTCGTTGAGCTCCACCGCGAGGCTGCTGACCGGCGCCGACGGCTTGGCGGTGGCCGGGTTCAGCGGCCGGGCGGTGGCCAATGTCACGGCGCTGGAGCCGTTGTCGGCGTCGGCGGCCGCCGACACGCTGACGATGGTGTTCAACGCGGCGCTCGACGCGGCCCGCGTGCCGCACGGTTCGCAGTTCGAGGTGATGGTGGCGCCTGCGGGCGGCGGCTCGGCCGCGGGCGTGGATGTGGTCTCCGGCGGGGTGGCCGTTGAGGGCGCGGCGGTGGCTTTGACGCTGGCGTCGCCTGTGGCGCGGGGCGACACGGTCACGGTGGGCTACTCCAAGACCGCCGACTCGGGCGCGACGGCGGTGCTGTTGCGGGCCGAGGCGGCGCCCAACGCCGAGGCGGACGCGTTCGCCGGCCGGGAGGTCACCAACGACACGCCGCCGGCGCCGGTGTCGGCGTCGGTGAACGGCGTGACGCTGGTGCTGGTCTTCGACGCCGAGCTGGACGCCTCGGCGGAGAGCCTGCCGACGTGGCCGCAGTTCACTGTGGCGGCGACCAGGCCGGACAACACCGCGACGACGGTGTCTCCGGTCACCGGCGCCGGCGGGGTCGCGGTTGAGGGCATGACGGTGACGCTGACGCTGGGCAGCCCCGTCGCCCACGACGACCACGAGGTCAAGGTGGCCTACTCGCAGTCCACAACGTTCACCAGCGGCGATGTGACGACCACCGCGAGGCTGCTGGCCGGCGCCGACGGCTTGGCGGTGGCCGAGTTCAGCGCCCAGGACGTGGACAATGTCACGCCGGCGCCGCCGATGCCGGAGTCGGCGAAGGTCGACGGCGTCACGCTGACAATGGTGTTCGACACGGCGCTCGACGCGGCCCGCGTGCCGCACCATTCGCAGTTCACGGTGACGAAGACGCCTGCGGGCGGCACGGCCGCGGATGTGGCGGTGGCCTCCGGCGGGGTGGCCGTCACGGACACGACGGTGCCGCTTTGACGCTGGTCCGCGGTGGCCGCGGGCGACGCGGTCACGGTGGGCTACTCCAAGACCGCCGGACGCGGGCACGACGGCGATGCTGCTGCGGGCCGAGGCCGCGCCCAACCTCGAGGCGGACGCGTTCACCGGAGTCGGTGCGTCACCGCCGCCCCGGCGTCCAGCGACGCCGGCCTGGCACGCTGAGCCTGAGCGGCGTCACGCTGACGCCGACCTTCGCCGCCGGCATCGCCGTCTACCGCCTCCGTCGCCAACAGCGTGTCGTCCACCACGGTCACCGCGGCGCAGAACCACGCCGCCGCCGCGGTCGTGCGATGGTCGACGCCGATGCCAGCGCCGACGGACATCAGGTCGACCTGGACGTGGGCAGCAACACGATCACCGTCAAGGTCACCGCCGAGGACGGCACGACCACCCGGACCTACACGGTGACCGTCACCCGGGCCGCGCCCCCGGCGTCCAGCGACGTGGTGACCGTCCCCGCAGACTGGACGCTGAAGCCGTCGGGCCGACCTCCGGCTGCTCATCGTCACCGCGACGACGCGGCCAGTTCCATCGACGCGTACGACAGCCACGTCACGCGGCCATGCCGGCATTCAGAGCCACAGCTGTTCAAGGTTCTCGCCAGCACCGCCGTTGCCGCCCGCGACCATACCGAGACCACCTATACCAGCGCTGACAAGGGCGTGACTGGCTGGGCGGCGCCAAGGCGGCCGACGAGTACGAAGATTTCGCGTGGGACAGCTACGTATTCAGAGACCAAACCGGGAATGAAGACGCCGACCAACAACGACGGCTGCCGCCAGCAACTTTTTGGGGTCGACTGATGGAGTCGGCGCGAACCAAGACTTCTGGCGCACTTCGTAAACTCGGTTCTCTTTTCAGGGACCACCTATCCGTTCTACGCCTGTCCGCCGTCTTCCAGGTACGCCGCGGTGACGCCCCCCAGCCTGAGCGCGCTGACGGTGAGCGCGGGGACGCTGATGCCGGGCTTCGCCGGCGCACGCTGGACTACGCCGTCCCCGGCCTGGCCTACGGCCACAACCGCATCACCGTCACCGCCGCGGCCGACGCTGACGCGACCGTCTCCTACGAGGACGGCTCCGGCAACACCCTGAGCGACGCCGACGCGAATACGGCCGGCGACCAGTTCGACCTGGCGGTGGGCGAGAACACCATCAAGGTCAAGGTGGCCAGGGGCGACGCCAGCCAGACCTACACGCTGACGCTCACCCGGGCGAAGCCGGTGGTCAGCGTCGGCGCGGCGGCGGCCGCGGCCGGGGAGGGCGACTTGCTGATGTTCACCGTGACCCGCACGCCCGCCGCCGGGGACGCGCTGACGGTGACGGTGAACGTCGCCGAGAGCGGGGACCTGGTTCCCGCCGCCTCCGAGGGCGACAGGACGGTGACCATCGCCGCCGACGCCGCCGCGGCGACGCTGACGGTGGCGACCGGCGCCGACGACAGCGACTGGGAGGAACACTCCACGGTCACCGTCACGGCGCCGCCCAACACTAGCTACACCCTGGGCGTCGCCAGCGCCTCGACGCTGGTGCAAGACGACGACTTCCCGGCGGCGGAGGCGGCGCTGGCGGTCAGCCCCACCACGGTGGACGAGTCGGGCACGGCGACGGTGACCGTCACCGTGACCACCGACGCGGACCAGCAGCCCCACGGGCGGGGCGGGACGCTGACGGTCGCCGCCGGGGGCGGCACGGCAGTCTCCGGCAGCGACTACGACGCCTTCAACCAGACCTATGCCCTGGACGCCGCCGGGTTCAGCGCGGCAACCGTCGGCGGGAGCCCACGCTGGCAGGCGGCGTACACCGGAACGGTGACCGTCAGCGACGACACCACCCAGGAGAGCGCCGAGACCTTCAACATCACGCTGACCAAGGCCAATGCGCCCAAGGTCACCCTGGCCTCTCCCTTCGCGTTCGTGGTGACCATCCCCGCCAACGACGCGCCCGCGGCGTCCAGCGACGCCGGCCTGAGCGCGCTGAGCCTGAGCGGCGTCACGCTGTCGCCGGACTTCGCCGCCACCACCTACGACTACACGGCCTCCGTCGCCAACAGCGTGTCGTCCACCACGGTCGCCGCGGCGCAGAACCACGCCGGCGCCGAGGTCGTCATCACCCCGACGACCGACGCCGACGCCGACGCCGCCGGACATCAGGTGAACCTGGACGCAGGCAGCAACACGATCACCGTCAAGGTCACCGCCGAGGACGACACGACCACCCGGACCTACACGGTGACCGTCACCCGGGCCGCGCCTGCGCCGCCGGCGCCGGTGTCGGCGTCGGTCGACGCCACGGTGCTGACGCTGGTGTTCGACGCGGCGCTCGACGAGGCCCGCGTGCCGCACCTGTCGCAGTTCACGGTGACGAGGACGCCCTCGGGCGGCTCGGCCGCGGATGTGGCGGTGGCCTCCGGCGGGGTGTTGGTGTCGGGCGCGGAGGTGGCTTTGACGCTGGCCTCCGCGGTGGCCGCGGGCGACACGGTCACGGTGGGCTACTCCAAGGCCGCTGACGCGAGCGCGACGGCGGTGCTGCTGCGGGCCGCGGCCGCGCCCAACCTCGAGGCGGCCGCGTTCACCGGCCGGGCGGTGACCAACGACACGCCTGAGCCGCCGGCGCCGGTGTCGGGGTCGGTCAACGGCGACACGCTGATGCTGGTCTTCGACGCCGAGTTGGACGCCTCGGCGACGCTGCTGCCGACGTGGCCGCAGTTCACTGTGGCGGTGACCAAGCCGGACAACACCGCGAGGACGGTGTATCCGGTCACCGCCGCCGGCGGGATCGTGGTTGCGGGCACGACGGTGACGCTGAAGCTGCGCAGCCCCGTCGGCCACGGCGACACGGTCACGGTGGCCTACTCGCAGACCGACACGTCGTTGAGCTCCACCGCGAGGCTGCTGACCGGCGCCGACGGCTTGGCGGTGGCCGGGTTCAGCGGCCGGGCGGTGGCCAATGTCACGGCGCTGGAGCCGTTGTCGGCGTCGGCGGCCGCCGACACGCTGACGATGGTGTTCAACGCGGCGCTCGACGCGGCCCGCGTGCCGCACGGTTCGCAGTTCGAGGTGATGGTGGCGCCTGCGGGCGGCGGCTCGGCCGCGGGCGTGGATGTGGTCTCCGGCGGGGTGGCCGTTGAGGGCGCGGCGGTGGCTTTGACGCTGGCGTCGCCTGTGGCGCGGGGCGACACGGTCACGGTGGGCTACTCCAAGACCGCCGACTCGGGCGCGACGGCGGTGCTGTTGCGGGCCGAGGCGGCGCCCAACGCCGAGGCGGACGCGTTCGCCGGCCGGGAGGTCACCAACGACACGCCGCCGGCGCCGGTGTCGGCGTCGGTGAACGGCGTGACGCTGGTGCTGGTCTTCGACGCCGAGCTGGACGCCTCGGCGGAGAGCCTGCCGACGTGGCCGCAGTTCACTGTGGCGGCGACCAGGCCGGACAACACCGCGACGACGGTGTCTCCGGTCACCGGCGCCGGCGGGGTCGCGGTTGAGGGCATGACGGTGACGCTGACGCTGGGCAGCCCCGTCGCCCACGACGACACGGTCAAGGTGGCCTACTCGCAGTCCACAACGTCCACCAGCGGCGGGGTGTCCACCATCGCGAGGCTGCTGGCCGGCGCCGACGGCTTGGCGGTGGCCGAGTTCAGCGCCCAGGACGTGGACAATGTCACGCCGGCGCCGCCGATGCTGGAGTCGGCGAAGGTCGACGGCGTCACGCTGACAATGGTGTTCGACACGGCGCTCGACGCGGCCCGCGTGCCGCACCATTCGCAGTTCACGGTGACGAAGGCGCCTGCGGGCGGCACGGCCGCGGATGTGGCGGTGGCCTCCGGCGGGGTGGCCGTCACGGACACGACGGTGACTTTGACGCTGGCGTCGCCTGTGGTCATGGGCGACGCGGTCACGGTGGGCTACTCCAAGACCGCCGGCGCGGGCGCCACGGCGGTGCTGCTGCGGGCCGCGGCCGCGCCCAACCTCGAGGCGGACGCGTTCACCGGCCAGTCGGTGACCAATGTCACCGCCGCCCCCAGCCTGAGCGCGCTGACGGTGAGCGCGGGGACGCTGACGCCGGGCTTCGCCGGCGGCACGCTGGACTACGCCGTCCCCGGCCTGGCCTACGGCCACAACCGCATCACCGTCACCGCCACCGCCGACGCTGACGCGACCGTCTCCTACGAGGACGGCTCCGGCAACACCCTGAGCGACGCCGACGCGAATACGGCCGGCGACCAGTTCGACCTGGCGGTGGGCGAGAACACCATCAAGGTCAAGGTGGCCAGGGGCGACGCCAGCCAGACCTACACGCTGACGCTCACCCGGGCGAAGCCGGTGGTCAGCGTCGGCGCGGCGGCGGCCACGGCCGGGGAGGGCGACTTGCTGATGTTCACCGTGACCCGCACGCCCGCCGCCGGGGACGCGCTGACGGTGACGGTGAACGTCGCCGAGAGCGGGGACCTGGTTCCCGCCGCCTCCGAGGGCGACAGGACGGTGACCATCGCCGCCGACGCCGCCGCGGAGACGCTGACGGTGAACACCGGCGCCGACGACAGCGACTGGGAGGAACACTCCACGGTCACCGTCACGGCGCCGCCCAACACTAGCTACACCCTGGGCGTCGCCAGCGCCTCGACGCTGGTGCAAGACGACGACTTCCCGGCGGCGACGGCGGCGCTGGTGGTCAGCCCCACCACGGTGGACGAGTCGGGCACGGCGACGGTCACCGTCACCGTGACCACCGACGCGGACCAGCAGCCCCACGGACCGGGCGGGACGCTGACGGTCGCCGCCGGGGGCGGCACGGCAGTCTCCGGCAGCGACTACGACACCTTCAACCAGACCTATGCCCTGGACGCCGCCGGGTTCAGCGCGGCAACCGTCGGCGGGAGCCCACGCTGGCAGGCGGCGTACACCGGAACGGTGACCGTCAGCGACGACACCACCCAGGAAAGCGCCGAGACCTTCAACGTGGCGCTGACCAAGAGCGGGGCGCCCAAGGTCACCCTGGCCTCTCCCTTCGCGTTCGTGGTGACCATCCCCGCCAACGACGCGCCCGCGGCGTCCAGCGACGCCGGCCTGAGCGCGCTGAGCCTGAGCGGCGTCACGCTGTCGCCGCCCTTCGCCGGCGACATCATCAGCTACACGGCCTCCGTCGCCAACAGCGTGTCGTCCACCACGGTCGCCGCGGCGCAGAACCACGCCGGCGCCGAGGTCGTCATCACCCCGACGACCGACGCCGACGCCGGCGCCGCCGGACATCAGGTGAACCTGGACGCAGGCAGCAACACGATCACCGTCAAGGTCACCGCCGAGGACGACACGACCACCCGGACCTACACGGTGACCGTCACCCGCGCCGCGTCCGCCGCGTCCGACGACGCCGGCCTGAGCGCGCTGAGCCTGAGCAGCGTCACGCTGTCGCCGGACTTCGCCGCCACCACCTACGACTACACGGCCTCCGTCGCCAACAGCGTGTCGTCCACCACGGTCGCCGCGGCGCAGAACCACGTCGCCGCCGCGGTCGTCATCACCCCGACGACCGACGCCGACGCCGGCACCGCCGGACATCAGGTGAACCTGGACGTGGGCAGCAACACGATCACCGTCAAGGTGACCGCCGAGGACGACACGACCACCCGGACCTACACGGTGACCGTCACCCGCGCCGCGTCCGCCGCGTCCGACGACGCCGGCCTGAGCGCGCTGAGCCTGAGCAGCGTCACGCTGTCGCCGGACTTCGCCGCCACCACCTACGACTACACGGCCTCCGTCGCCAACAGCGTGTCGTCCACCACGGTCGCCGCGGCGCAGAACCACGCCGACGCCGCGGTCGTCATCACCCCGACGACCGACGCCGACGCCGACGCCGCCGGACATCAGGTGAACCTGGACGTGGGCAGCACCACGATCACCGTCAAGGTCACCGCCGAGGACGACACGACCACCCGGACCTACACGGTGATGGTCACCCGGGCCGAGCCGGTGTCCAGCGTGTCGGCGTCGGTGAAGGGCAACACGCTCACAGTGGTCTTCGAGGAGGCGCTCGACGAGACCCGCGTGCCGCACCTGTCGCAGTTCACGGTGACGAGGACGCCCGACGGCGGCAACACGGCGGCGGCGGTGGCGGTGTCGCGGGTGCGCGTCGCGGTCACGGACGTGGCTTTGACGCTGGCGTCGCCTGTGGCCGCGGGCGACACGGTCACGGTGGGCTACTCCCAGACCGCCACGGAAATGGGCGCCTCGGCGGTGCTGCTGCGGGCTGCGGCGGCGCCAAACACCGAGGCGGCCGCGTTCACCGGCGAGGGGGTCGACAACCGGACGGGGATGCCGCCGGCGCTGGTGTCGGCGTCGGTGGACGGCAAAACGCTGGTGCTGGTCTTTGATGAGGTTTTGGATGGGTTCCGGACGCCGCACCTGTCGCAGTTCGCGGTGACGAGGAACCCCGACGGCGGCAACACGGCGGCGGCGGTGGCGGTGTCGCGGGTGCGCGTCGCGGGCTCGGCGGTGACTTTGACGCTGGCGTCGGATGTGGTCGCGGGCGGCACCGTGACGGTGGGCTACTCCCAGACCGCCACGGAAATGGACGCCTCGGCGGTGCTGCTGCGGGCCGCGGCGGCGCCCAACGCCGAGGCGGCCGCGTTCACCGGCGAGGCGGTCACCAACATCACGCCGCCGGCGCTGGTGTCGGCGTCGGTGGACGGCAAGACGCTGGTGCTGGTCTTCGACGCGGCGCTGGACGATTCGATGGTGCCGCTGCGGAGCCAGTTCAAGGTTCTGCACAGCAGAGGCACCGTGACGAATCCGGTTTTCCTGGCCGCCATGAACGGGGTAGCCGTCGAGGGCCGGACGGTGACCCTGACCCTGGGAGCCGCCCGGGTCGAGATGGGCGACACCGTGACGGTGTCGTATTCGAGGAGCCTCCTGCTGGGCAGTGGACTTGACCCGGTGCTCTTGGCCGGCGCGAACGGCAGGAAGGTGAAGGCGTTCACCGACCGGACGGTGGCCAACATGCTGTCGCCGGTGCTGACGAAGTCGTGGGTGCGGCGCGCGGAGGTGGTGCTGGTCTTCGACGCGGTGCTCGACGAGACCCGCGTGCCGGATCCGTCGCAGTTCACGGTGACGAGGAACCCCGACGGCGGCAATGTGGCGGTGGCGGTGTCGCGGGTGCGCGTCGCGGGCTCGGCGGTGACTTTGACGCTGGCGTCGGATGTGGTCGCGGGCGACACCGTGACGGTGGGCTACTCCAAGGGCAGCGGCGGCGAGTCGAAGCGGCTTCGGGGCGCCGGCAACGATGTGGAGGTGGTCGGGTTCAGCGGCGAGTTGGCGGAGAACCGCACCGCGGAGGTGCCGGTGCTGGTGTCGGCGTCGGCGAGCGCCAAGACGATGGTGCTGGTCTTCGACGCGCCGCTCGACGAGGACCACACGCCGCTGTGGGCGCAGTTCCGCGTCAAATTCACGAGGGCCCTCGTAGAGAAGCAGACCTCGGTGGACAAAGGCGGGGTGGCCGTGGTGGGACGCACGGTGACGCTGACGTTTGGAGGGACGCGGCAGCGGGTGGTCGCGGGCGACAAGAGGATACAGGTGAAGTACGAACCCGACGAGAACATCTTCACCCCCGCCGGGGATCCGGTGGAGCTGCGCGGCGCCAACGGCGGGAAGGTGGAGCCCATCGACCAGGCGGTGGACAACGTCGCGGGGGAGAAGCCGGTGCTGGTGTCGGCGTCGGTCGACGCCAAGGCGCTGAGCCTGGTCTTCAACCTGGCGCTCGACGCCGCCAGCATGCCCGACAAGTCGCAGTTCACGGTGGCGGTCAACCCCCCGGACGCCACGGCCCAGGACAACGCAGTGACCGCCGTGGCGGTGTCGGGCTCGAAGGTGACTTTGACGCTGACCGGCCCGGTGCCCGCGGGCGACGCGGTCGCGGTGTCGTACACCAAGCCCGAGACCACGAGCACGACGAACAAGCCGGTGCAGGCCGCGGCCGGCCTCGAAGCGGACGCGTTCACCGACCGGACGGTGGACAATCCGGCGTCCGCCGCGGCGCCGGCGCCGGTGTCGGCGTCGGTCAACGCCGACACGCTGACGCTGACGTTCAGCGCGCGGCTCGACGAGGACAGCGTGCCCCACCAGTCGCAGTTCGCGGTGAGCCTGACGCCCGTCGGCGGCACGGCCGAGGACGTGGCGGTGACCTCCAGCGGGGTCACCGTCGCGGGCACGACGGTGACTTTGACGCTGGCCTCCGCGGTGGCCGCGGGCGACACGGTCACGGTGGACTACTCCAAGACCGCCGACACGGACGCCACGGCGGCTCCGCTGCAGGCCGAGGCCGCGCCCAACCTCGAGGCGGCCGCGTTCACCGGCCAGTCGGTGACCAATGTCACCGCCGCCCCGGCGTCCAGCGACGCCGGCCTGAGCGCGCTGAGCCTGAGCGGCGTCACGCTGTCGCCGGACTTCGCCGCCACCACCTACGTCTACACGGCCTCCGTCGCCAACAGCGTGTCGTCCACCACGGTCGCCGCGGCGCAGAACCACGCCGGCGCCGCGGTCGTCATCACCCCGACGACCGACGCCGACGCCGGCGCCGACGGACATCAGGTGAACCTGGACGCAGGCAGCAACACGATCACCGTCAAGGTGACCGCCGAGGACGACACGACCACCCGGACCTACACGGTGATGGTCACCCGGGCCGCGCCTGCGCCGCCGGCGCCGGTGTCGGCGTCGGTCGACGCCACGGTGCTGACGCTGGTGTTCGACGCGGCGCTCGACGAGGCCCGCGTGCCGCACCTGTCGCAGTTCACGGTGACGAGGACGCCCTCGGGCGGCTCGGCCGCGGATGTGGCGGTGGCCTCCGGCGGGGTGGTCGTCACGGACACGACGGTGGCTTTGACGCTGGCCTCCGCGGTGGCCGCGGGCGACACGGTCACGGTGGGCTACTCCAAGACCGCCGACGCGGGCGCGACGGCGGTGCTGCTGCGGGCCGCGGCCGCGCCCAACGCCGAGGCGGACGCGTTCACCGGCCAGGCGGTGACCAACGACACGCCTGAGCCGCCGGCGCCGGTGTCGGGGTCGGTCAACGGCGACACGCTGATGCTGGTCTTCGACAAGGTTTTGGACGCCTCGGCGACGCTGCTGCCGACGTGGCCGCAGTTCACTGTGGCGGCGACCGGGCCGGGCGCCGACCCGTTGACGACGGTGGTGTATCCGGTCACCGCCGCCGGCGGGATCGCGGTTGCGGGCATGACGGTGACGCTGAAGCTGCGCAGCCCCGTCGGCCACGGCGACACGGTCACGGTGGCCTACTCGCAGACCGACACGTCGTCGAGCTCCACCGCGAGGCTGCTGACCGGCGCCGACGGCTTGGCGGTGGCCGAGTTCAGCGGCCGGGCGGTGGCCAACGTCACGGCGCTGGAGCCGTTGTCGGCGTCGGCGGCCGCCGACACGCTGACGATGGTGTTCAACGCGGCGCTCGACGCGGCCCGCGTGCCGCACGGTTCGCAGTTCGAGGTGATGGTGGCGCCTGCGGGCGGCGGCTCGGCCGCGGGCGTGGATGTGGTCTCCGGCGGGGTGGCCGTTGAGGGCGCGGAGGTGGCTTTGACGCTGGCGTCGCCTGTGGCGCGGGGCGACACGGTCACGGTGGGCTACTCCAAGACCGCCGACTCGGGCGCGACGGCGGTGCTGTTGCGGGCCGAGGCGGCGCCCAACGCCGAGGCGGACGCGTTCGCCGGCCGGGAGGTCACCAACGACACGCCGCCGGCGCCGGTGTCGGCGTCGGTGAACGGCGTGACGCTGGTGCTGGTCTTCGACGCCGAGCTGGACGCCTCGGCGGAGAGCCTGCCGACGTGGCCGCAGTTCACTGTGGCGGCGACCAGGCCGGACAACACCGCGACGACGGTGTCTCCGGTCACCGGCGCCGGCGGGGTCGCGGTTGAGGGCATGACGGTGACGCTGACGCTGGTCAGCCCCGTCGCCCACGACGACACGGTCAAGGTGGCCTACTCGCAGTCCACAACGTCCACCAGCGGCGATGTGACGACCATCGCGAGGCTGCTGACCGGCGCCGACGGCTTGGCGGTGGCCGAGTTCAGCGCCCAGGACGTGGACAATGTCACGCCGGCGCCGCCGATGCTGGAGTCGGCGAAGGTCGACGGCGTCACGCTGACAATGGTGTTCGACACGGCGCTCGACGCGGCCCGCGTGCCGCACCATTCGCAGTTCACGGTGACGAAGGCGCCTGCGGGCGGCACGGCCGCGGATGTGGCGGTGGCCTCCGGCGGGGTGGCCGTCACGGACACGACGGTGACTTTGACGCTGGCCTCCGCGGTGGTCATGGGCGACGCGGTCACGGTGGGCTACTCCAAGACCGCCGACGCGGGCGCCACGGCGGCTCCGCTGCAGGCCGAGGCCGCGCCCAACCTCGAGGCGGACGCGTTCACCGGCCAGTCGGTGACCAATGTCACCGGGACCGCCGCGTCCAGCGACGCCGGCCTGAGCACGCTGAGCCTCAGCGGCGTGACGCTGTCGCGGGGCTTCACCAGCGGCACCACCGTCTACGCGGCCTCCGTCGCCAACAGCGTGACGTCCACCACAGTGACGGCGACCCCGAACGCTGCCGACGCCACGGTCGTCATCACCCCGATGGTCGACGCCGACGCCGGCACCGACGGACATCAGGTCAACCTGAACGTGGGCAGCAACACGATCACCGTCAAGGTCACCGCCGAGGACGACACGACCACCCGGACCTACACGGTGACCGTCACCAGGGCTACTGTTACGCTACCAGCGCCGTCCGGAGGAGGAGGCGGCGGCGGTGGTGGTGGTGGTGGTGGGGCTGCTGCTCCGCCGCCTGCGGCGCAGCGCGACGAGGTGGTGTTCGATGACGTCGATGAGTCCGATGCGCACTTCGCGGCGGTGAGGGCGCTGGCGGGTGGTGGTGTGCTTGCCGGCACGCTGTGCGAGCCGCTGCGGTTCTGCGGAGGCGAGGCGCTGCCCCGCTGGATGATGGCGGTGTGGCTGGTGCGGGTCCTCGACGGGCGCGACCCGGCGCCGGTGGCCTCGTCGAGGTTCGCGGACGTGGATCCCGGCCTGTGGTGGGCCCGCCACGCGGAGCGCCTGGCCGAGCTGGGCGTCACTCGGGGGTGCTCGCAGGCGCCGGTGCGGTTCTGCCCCCAGGATCCGGTCACCCGGGCTCAGATGGCGAGCTTCCTGCGCCGCGCCTTCAAGCTCGCGGCCGCGGCTGCGGCCGGGTTCGCCGACACCGCCGACAGCGTCCACGCCGCGAGCATCGACGCGCTGTCCGCCGCGGGAATCACCCGGGGGTGCGCCACCGGCCCGCTGCGGTACTGCCCGAGCGATCCAGTCACCCGGGCCCAGATGGCCGCCTTCCTGGTGCGGGCCGGGCCCGACCAGCAACGGCCCGGCCGGGCCCGGCAGCCGCGGTTCGATGACATCAATGCGTCCGACGCGCACTTCGCGGCGATGAGGGCGCTGGCGGCCGACGGCGTGCTCGACGGCACGCTGTGCGAGCCGCTGCGGTTCTGCGGCAGCGAGACGCTGCCCCGCTGGATGATGGCGGTGTGGCTGGTGCGGGTCGTCGACGGGCGCGACCCGGCGCCGGTGGCCTCGTCGAGGTTCGCGGACGTGGACCCCGGCCTGTGGTGGGCCCGCCACGCGGAGCGCCTCGCCGAGCTGGGCGTCACCCGGGGGTGCTCGCAGGCGCCGGCGCGGTTCTGCCCCCAGGACCCGGTCACCCGGGCCCAGATGGCGAGCATCCTGCGCCGCGCCTTCAAGCTCGCAACCGCGGCTCCGGCCGGGTTCGCCGACACCGCCGACAGCGTCCACGCCGCGAGCATCGACGCGCTGTCCGCCGCGGGAATCACCCAGGGGTGCGCCGCCGGCCCGCTGCGGTACTGCCCGCGCGATCCAGTCACCCGGGCCCAGATGGCGAGCTTGCTGGTCCGCGCCCGCGCCCGCTGAGCCCCGGACACGACAAAAACACGCCAGCCAGCCACGCCGGCCACGGCGCGCCGAGGCCCGCGACAGAGCACCAATCAAGCCTGAATCCACCGGCGCGGTGAGGCGGCGAGGCCCGCCCCCACACACCAGCCCGGCACCAACCAGCCCAACACAGGCCGCCTTCACAACCCCACCCGTGGATTCAGGCTGAGCTTGCGGACAGCATCCGCTTCCGAGTTCGCCCAAGCCGTTCGGGCACCCGGTAGGGTTCCGACCGTCCGCGCCGACGGTCCGGGTCGCCTGCTGCGACACGAAGACCACGCGACTGGGAGCGACAGAGGCCTTGTTGAGATTCGTCGAGGAGATCCTCCTGCTCCTGCTGCGCGACGACGGCGGGAAGTTCATGGCGGTGCCAGGCATCGCGCTGGACAACGCGCTCGCGGGCGGCGTGCTCATGGACCTCGCGCTTGAGAACCGCATCGACACCGACCCGGAGCATCTGATCCTCATCGACCCGACGCCTGTCGGCGACAGCCTGCTGGACCCGACACTGGCCGCGATCGCTGACGGTGAGCGGCGCGACGCCCGGCACTGGGTGGGGCAGACGGCCCAACGGGCTGCGGAGATCCGCGAGGAAGCGTTGTCGCGTCTAGTCGAGCGCGGCATCTTGGAACGCCACGAGGGGCGCTTCCTGTGGGTATTCCGCTCGCGGCGCTACCCGATCATCGACGGCAAGGCCGAGCGCGAGGTGAAGCTGCGCATCCTGGGAGTGTTGCTCAGCGACGACATCCCCAACCCGCGCGACATCGTGATCATCGGTCTGGCAGACGCCTGCGGAATCCTGCCGGAACTGTTTCCCAAGCGCGAATATGACAAGGTCCGGGCGCGCATTGACCAGGTCCGCAAGCTGGATCTGATAGGCCAGGCCACGTCCCGGGCGGTCCACGACATCGAAATGTGGCTCGCAGCCGGTGGCGTCGAGGGCCGAGCCATCTAGCTACGAACGAAGCCGGAGCGTGTAGCATGCGGACTGGCCCTCACGGTAGCGGTACAACCGAGGGGAGGACCGGGATGTCCGCCACAGACGCCGACACGGTAGTCACGAACCAATCGGAGTTGCGCACGGTCTATCGCGAGCCGAGGCCGCGGGCGGCGCAGAAGGTACTGGACCATCTGGATGTACATTGCCGCAACTTCATCGAGATGTCACCGTTCTGCGTGCTCAGCACAACCGGTACCGACGGCCGGGCCGACGCCTCGCCGCGGGGTGACCCGCCCGGTTTCGTCAAGGTCCTCGACGACCGCACGCTGCTGATCCCCGACCGTCCCGGCAACAACCTCATGGTGATGAGCGTGCTGAGCCGCACGATCCTGCCCCGGGAGCTGGCCCGCAACTGGGCGCTGGTCTACGTGGGCAACCTGATCGGCTCCCTCGTCATTGTGCTGCTGGTCTTCTACAGCCGCTGGTGGGAGCAAGGGGACTTCTCATTCTCCGACTTCTCCGTCACGTCGGCAAACGGCAAGGTGAACCTTCCCTTCGAGATCGCCTTCCTGCGGGGCATCGTGGCCAACATGCTGGTGTGCCTGGGCGTGTGGATGGCCACCGCGGGACGCACGGTCACCGACAAGCTGCTGGCGGTGTTCCTGCCCGTCACCGCCTTTGTGGCGGGCGGGTTCGAGCACTCCGTCGCCAACATGTTCTTCCTGCCCTTCGGGGCGATGGTCGCCACCGACTCCAACGCCTTGGAAGCGGCAGGACTCACGCCCGCCGATGTGAGCCGACTCGACTTCGGCGGGATAGTGCAAAACCTGGTGGCGGTCACGATGGGCAACGTCGTCGGCGGGGTCATCGTCGGACTGGCCGTCTGGACGGTCCACCTGCGCCGCCGCGCGGTGGCAGCCGCCGCATCAGCAAGGGGCGAGGGCGCGCCGGGCGCCTAGCCTCGAGCCAAGACACATGCGTGTTGCACAGCGACAGGCGACGCCGTGATCGATACCGGCTTCAGTGGTTTCCTGACCTTGCCCGCGGCGCTGGTCTCGGAACTGCAGCTGCCCTTCGTGACCCGTGGCCGCGCGACGCTGGCCAACGGCAGCAAAGAAACCACCGAGGCGCTGCACCAAGCCGAATCCGGAGCCGGCCTCTCCGAGTACACCACCCTGGAGGAACTCAAGACTGCGCCGCGGTGAACGATGCGCCTACTATTCGGTTAGAGCCAAGCTCCGCTTCGCCGCGGCTGAGACTAGCGTCACCTCTGCTATAGTCCGGGCCGTAGGTGCCGGAGCGCCTCCCCCTCGTCCGGTTGAAGGCTTTCCACTGACGTGGGAAAGGGGAGACGCTCCGGCTCTCGCATCCTAAGGCACCCTTCGATGAACTGTGGCTTTGCATGAAAATAGCTCTCATAGCTTGATTCTGACTGAAGTTATACGAGCGCTGAGGAGGCCCTCTAGCCACCAAGTCGCCGCACAGCGCCAGCCGGACCGGGCTCAGGTCGCGGCTAGACGTGCTGACACGTCGATCTCGGTCAGCAACTCGTCGCCGGGGGCGATCGGGCGCATGGGGCAGAGCGAGCCGGTCATGATGCACTCGGCGGCCCGCAGCGGGGTGCCGCGCTCGCACATGGCGTCGGCCAGCCACACCACGGAGTTCAAGGGGTTGCCGAGGCAGGCCGCGCCGGATCCGGTGGCCGCCTCCTCTCCGTTGATGGTGAGCCGCATCTCCGGCCGCCGCAGCCCGCAGGCGCTCGGCCGCGGCCTCGATTGCGGCAGGCTCCGGAAGTCCCGTCACCGGCCGGAGCCCGCCCTCGCCAGAATCAGACTCACTCGCCGTGGACGTACTGCCAGCCGAAGCGGCCCTTGATGCACAGGTGCCCGCTGGTCACCGAATGGTCGGCCGGCGAGGTGACCTTCACGATGCGCTCGTCCTGCACGTGCAGGTCGAGGTTGCAGCCCACCCCGCAGTAGGAGCACACCGTGCGAGTGACGGTCTGGTCCTCCGGACGCCACTCCTGTACCTGGCGCAGGTCGTACTCGGACTTGAACTGCAGCGCGCCGGTAGGGCACACGCCCACGCAGTTGCCGCAGTACACGCAGGCCGAGTCGGGCAGCGTCACATCGAACTCGGTGGAGATCCGGGCGTCGAAGCCCCGGCCGGCCACCGCGATGGCGTAGGTGTGCTGGGCGTCGTCACCACAGGCCTCCACGCACTTGTAGCACAGCACGCACTTGGAGTAGTCCCGGATGTAGAGCTCGTCCTCAATCTTGACCGGCTCCTCGATCCGCTCGACCGGATGGTCCTCATCGCCGTAGCGATCGGCGTCGGCCCCGTAGGCCTCCATCCATTGGCGCAGGTCGTCGGCCTGGCTCAGGTCCACGCCGGAGCCCAGGAACTCGAGCACCATGCGGCGGCTGTGGCGCACCCGGGAGGTGTCGGTCTGCACGACCATCTGATCCTCCGCCCGCCGCGAGCACGACGGCACCAGAGCCCGGGACCCCTCCAGCTCCACCACGCAGACCCGGCAAACGTTGACCGGGGTCAGGTTCTCGGCCCAGCACAGCGTCGGGGTGTCGATGCCCGCCTGCACACAGGCACCGTGGATGGTGCTGCCGGCCGGCACCTCGACGGCCCGGCCATCAACGGTGAGCGTCACCGGCGTCTCGGTCGTGGAATCAGTCGTCGCGTCGGTCGCCGTGTCGGTCATGGGGCTTCCACAGAAGCTATCAGTGCGAGGGCCCAGGCCGCGAGCCCGCGTCCGATCCGAGGGCAGTCATCAGGACGGCGCCTCCGCTATCAGGCCGAGGTCCAGGGCGGAGCGCACGGCAGAGGCGGCAGTGTGGCCCAGGCCGCAGATGGAGGCGTCCACCATAACCTCGGCCATGTCGTCGATGAGGGCCCGGCGGGCCGGCGACAGCGACCCCCGCTTCTGCATCTGCACCAGCGTCTCATGCTGGCGGACCGCGCCGACGCGGCACGGCACGCACTGCCCGCACGACTCGTTGCGGAAGAACTCGGCGATGCGCACCACGATGTCGGTCATGTCCACCGCCGTGTCGAAGGCCATGACCACACCCGAGCCGAGGGTGGTGCCCGCGGCCCTGGTGTCCTCCAGGGTGAGCGGCAGGCTCAGATAGTCAGGACCGACGAACGATCCCGCCGCGCCGCCCATCAGCACCGCCTGCAGTTCGCCGGTGCCGGTAACGCCCCCGGCCAGTTCCAGCAGGTCTCCCAGCGTCGTGCCGAACGGCACCTCGTAGAGGCCGGGTCGTCGCAGGTTGCCCGACAGGCACAGCAGTTTGGTGCCCGGCGAGCGCTCCGTCCCCCGGCTGCGGTACGCGTCGGGACCCTCCATGACGATGTCGAGCACGTTCAGCAGGGTCTCGGGGTTGTTGATGGCCGTCGGCTCGCCGAAGAGGCCGTGGGTGGTGGGGAACGGGGGCTTGTTGCGGGGCTCTCCCCGGTATCCCTCCAGCGAGTTGAACAGGGCCGTCTCCTCGCCGCAGATGTAGGCGCCGGCCCCCCGCCATATGGCGATGTCGAAGTCGTGGCCGGTGCCGGCCGCGTCCGGGCCGAGCAGCCCCGCGGCCCGAGCCGCGTCGATGGCGCCCTGCAGGCGGGCGGTGGCCAGCGGGTACTCGCCCCGGATGTAGATCCAGCCGTGGTTCGACCCGGTGGCCAGCCCCGCGACGGTCATGCTCTCGATCACCGCGAACGGGTCGTGCTCCATCACGATGCGGTCCTTGAACGTCCCCGGCTCGGACTCGTCGCAGTTGGCCACCACATGCTTGGGCCGTCCGGTCTCGGCGGCCACGGCCCGCCACTTCACGCCGGTCGGGAAGGCCGCTCCGCCCCGTCCCGACAGCCCCGAGGCGGCCACCGCCTCCAGAACGGCCTCCGCTCCCGTCTGCCCGGCTCGCCGCAGCGCCTCGTAGCCGCCGTGGGCAAGGTAGGACTCCAGCGACTCGGGGTCGGCGACGCCGATACGGCGCAGCAGCCGCAGCGACGGATCCCCCGCCTGGGGCAACTCGAACGGCTCTGCGTCGGCGGGCACATAGTCGGGGCGGCCCCCGGCCCCCTGCACGTACAGCGCCGGAGCCCGCTCGCACTGGCCCAGGCACGGCCCCAGGTGCACATGGCCGCCTTCGGCCCTGACCGAGGCGACCAGGTCGTCGTAGCCCGCGATCTGGCAGGCCGCGTCGACGCACACGTGGAACGTGTCGCCGTCGTGGTCCGGCGGCTCGGTGCGGAACAGGTCGTAGAACGTGGCCACGCCGAAGGCCTCGGCCGGGGGCACGTCCAGCACCTCGGCCACGTAGTTGATGCCGCCGGGGCTGATCCAGCCGACCGCGTTCTGCATAGCGTGCAGCGCGGGCAGCAGGTGGTGGCGCCGCTCTCGGCGGCGGGCCGTGCCGGAGGTGTACAGCCGCTCGGTCTCCGGCTGCACGACCGGGTCCACTCCCCTGGCCCGCAGCACCGCGTCGACCGCGGCCGCCTCGGCCGGGGTCGCACGATCTGCGCTGAGGTAGAGGTCGGCCATGCGCTAGGCCCCTATACCGCCCTCATCAGGCGCTGCCCGGAACTGGCAGCAAAATGCGCGAATACCGTGCAAAGCGCCGCCAATTCACCAACCGCAGCCAGCGCTGCCCGGAACTGGCAGCAAAAGGCGCGAATACCGTGCAAAACGCTGCCAATGCCAGCAGAGGGTGCGGCTGGGGACGGCGGGTCGGCCATGCGCTAGGCGGGGGCGGGTTCCGGCTCGAGTCTGGAGATGCGGATGGCGGCCGCCTTGAACTCCGCCGTTCCCGAGCGCGGATCCCACTCGTCGTTGGTCAGCACGTTGGCGTCCACCAGCTCGGGGAAGTGGAACGTCGTGAACGTGAGCCCCGCCGGGATGTCGGGCTGGAGCCGCACGTCCATCTCGACCGAGCCCCGCGGCGAGCTGACCAGCACCCGCTCGCCGTCGGCCACTCCGAGTGCAGCCGCGTCGGTGGGGTTGACGTCGATAGCATCGCCGTAGCGGATGGGCGAGGCATAGCCGCCCGACTGTACGCCGGTGTTGTAGGAGTCCAGCGCTCGGCCTGTCGTGAGGCGCAGCGGGAACTTTTCGGTGAGTTCCTCCTTGGGGCCCGCATGGTGGGTGATGCTGAACGGCGCGGGATCTCGACCCTCGAGGTCGTCGGCCCACAGCCAGGCGTGCAGGAACAGCGAGCCGGGATGGTCCTCGCTGGGGCAGGGCCACTGGATGCCGCCGGAGGCCTCCAGGCGCTCCCAGGACATGCCCGTGTGCATAGGCGAGAGCGAGCGCATCTCATCCCAGAGCTCCTCGGCGCTGGGATGGCCCCAGTCGACGCCGAGGCGGCGGGCCAGCTCCCCGATGATGTCGATGTCGTGGCGGGCCTGACCGGGCGGCGGCACCGCGGGGCGCACCCGCTGCACCCGCCGCTCGCTGGAAGTGACCGTGCCCTCCGACTCGGCCCACGCCACTGAGGCGGGCAGCACCACGTCGGCCATCTTTGCGGTGCGGGTCATGAAGATGTCCTGGACCACGAGGATGTCCAGACCGGCGAGCAGCTTGCGGGCGTGCGCCACGTCTGCTTCGGAATCGGCGGGGTTCTCACCGATCACGTAGCAGGCCCGCAGCTCGCCGGCCTCCATGGCCTCGAACATGAGCGTCAGGTGCTTGCCCGGCACGCCGTTCAGCTCAGTGCCCCAAGCGGCCTCGAACTTGGCCCGCAGAGCGTCGTCGGCCACATCCTGGAATCCGGGGAACTTGTTGGGTATGGCGCCCATGTCGCCGCCGCCCTGCACATTGTTCTGGCCCCGCAGCGGCACCAGCCCCGAGCCCCAGCGGCCGACATGGCCGGTGAGCAGAGCCAGGTTGCACAGCGACACCACGTTGTCGACCGCGTTGTGGTGCTCTGTGATGCCCAGGGTCCACAGAATCTGCGCCTTGGGTGCGGTGGCGTAGGCGTGGGCCATCTCGCGGATGGCCTCGGCGGGCACGCCCGTCTGGGTGGCAGCCCAGTCGAGGGTGTACGACTCGACGTGGGCCGCGTAGGCCTCGAAGCCAACGGTGGCGTGGGCGATGAAGTCGGGGTTGTGCAGCCCGGCACCGATGATCTCACGCCCCATCGCGTTGGCCAGCGCGATGTCGGTGCCGACCGACAGGCCCAGCCAGCGGTCGGCGAACTTGGCCGAGGACGTGCGGCGGGGGTCGATGGCGTACATGCGGGCGCCGTTGTCGAGCCCTTTGAGGACGTGGTGGAAGAAGATCGGGTGGGCGTCACGGGCGTTGGAGCCCCACAGCAGGATCACGTCGGCCTCCTCGACCTCCGTGTAGGACGAGGTGCCGCCTCCCGCTCCGAACACTGTCGCCAGACCGACGACGGAGGGAGCGTGTCAAGTGCGGTTGCAGGAGTCGATGTTGTTCGACCCGATGGCGGTGCGGATGAACTTCTGGGCCGCGTAGTTCATCTCGTTGGTGGCCTTGGAGCAGCTGAACATTCCGAAGCCGTCGGGCCCGTGGCGGTCGAGCACCGCCCGGAAGCCGTCGGTGGCCCGGTCCAGCGCCTCGTCCCAGGTGGCGGGCCGCAGCCGCCCGTCGTCGCGCACCATCGGCGTGGTGAGCCTCGGCAGCCGCTTGTCGCGTGATCGTCCGCCCATTGCCCCTCCTTTGTCGTCAGTCCGTCGTAGCTTCGCGCAGAACCTCAGCCCAGCGACAGGGTCTGGCGCGCCTGGTCCGAAGTCTGGATTCTGCCGCCCATTGCCTCCACCACCTCGCGCGCCCGGTTCACCAGGTCAGCGTTCGAGGCGAACACGCCGCGAGCCAGATAGAGGTTGTCCTCCAAGCCGACCCTGATGTGGCCGCCGAGCAGGATCGACTGGGCCACCCAGGGAATCTGGTTGGCCGACAGGGCGAAGCTGGTGAACTCAGCGCCGGCCGGCAGCAGGCGGGTCAGCGCAGCCAGCAGGCCGACATCGGTGGGGGTGCCGTAGGGGATGCCGGTGCACAGTTGGATCCACGCCGGATCGTCGATCAGGCCCTCGTCTACGAGGGTGTTGGCCAGCCACAGGTGGCCGGTGTCGAAGATCTCCAACTCGGGCTTGACACCCAGATCCCGCACCCGCTTGGCCATGTCGCGGATCATGTTCGGGGTGCTCACGTACACCTGGTGGCCCTCGCCGAAGTTCAGCGTGCCGCAGTCGATGCTGCACATGTCGGGCTTGAGGGCCTCCACATGGGCGAGGCGCTCCAGGCCGCTGACGAGGTCGGTGCCGTCGGGGCCGAAGTCGAAGGGGTCGGGATCACCGATCAGCAGGTCGCCGCCCATGCCCGCGGTCGTGTTGATGATCACGTCACCGTTGGCCGCCCTCACCTGCTCCAGCACCTGGCGGTACAGGTCCACATCGCGGGTGCCCTTGCCGGTGGCCGGGTCGCGCACATGGATGTGCACGATGGCCGCGCCGGCTTCGGCCGCCTCCAGCGCCGCAGTGGCGATCTGAGAGGGTGTGATCGGCAGGTCGGGGTGTCTACCCGCGGTGTCGCCCGCGCCCGTGACCGCGCAAGTGATGATCGGGTTGCGATTCACCGCCGCAACCCTACCCGCGACCAGCCCGGTGGAGCCCGCCATCCAGGTCAGCCCCAGAGGCCGGCGATGGGCACGGCCTCGATGCCGTCTGCCAGTTGGCGACGATGCCGGCCGGTGTGGAACACCACTCCCCCAGCGAACTGCTCCGGCGGAAACTGGTCGCGCAGCCAGGCGATGTGCCGGGCGTCTCTGTCCGTCGGTGCGCTGCCCGTCTTCACCTCGAACGCGGCCACCCTGAAACCGAACTCGGCGATCAGGTCGATCTCATGCTCCCCACGCTGGGAACGCAGGTGGTGCAGTTGCACCGGTCGGCTCGACGCCTCGGCCTCAGCCCGGAGCTGGGCAGCCACGTAGGTGTCGATGATGCGGCCCCGGGCGTCCGGGTCGCGCCTGGCCGCGTCGAAGTCCACGCCGGCCAGCCAGGCCGCGAGGCCGGCATCGGTGATGTATCGCTTGGGTGTGGACGTGAGACGCTTCAGGCGGTTGGTGCGCCAGGCGGGCGTGTCGGCGAAGAGCCGCAGGACGCTGAGAATCTCGTGGTAGCTCGCCGCGGTCTTGCGATCCAGGCCGGCCGACTCCGCGAGGGCGCTGTCGGCGACCACCCCGGCAGAGTGCAGCGCGCACGCCTGAAGATAGCGGCGCATCCGCTCCGGGCTGCGACGGCGGCCGCGGCTGCTGTCAAGTTCGCCGAGATCGCGGGTGGAGGCGGCCTGGACGTAGCCGCGCATCCATCGGGCTCGCCGGCCAGGATCGGACGCCTCCACCGCGGCCGGGAAGCCGCCGGCCAGCGCGATCCGCAGGTAGCCGAGGATGTCGGGAGGGTCGGCCGGCACCGCGAAGCGGGCCGGAGTGTCCCAACGGTCGAACAGCGAGGGCGCGGCCGCGTCACCGAAACGCTCGCGGCCGGTGAGCGGCCAGAGCTGGATGTCCAGGAAGCGGCCCGTACCCGGCCACGATCCGGCAATCAGATCGCTGCGGGCCGAGCCCGTGATGATGTAGCGGCCCGGGCGCCGGTCGGCGTCCACGGCCCGCTTGACCGCTCCCAGTACCTCCGGCGTGTGCTGCCACTCGTCCAGCAGCAGCGGGAACGGGCCGACCGATATCGCCGCGTCCGGGTCGTCCAGCACGATACTGCGCTCCTCGGGCCGGTCAAGGCGCAGCACGGCCTCGGCCCGGCGCTGCGATGTCGTAGTCTTGCCCACGGCCCGCGGCCCCGTGACGAGCACGGCAGGCCACCCTTGCAGGTCGGCGGCGAGGATGCGATCAGCAAAGCGGTCGATGTAGTCGTGGATGGCGGTCAGCCTACGGCAGCCTGGATCATCACACACAGTCTTGATGGCCATTTCATATACATGTTCGTGACCAATTGTCACCCAGGTACGAACAGGCTATGGAAGGCAAGACCCGATGTCCCGTGTCATCGTTGCCAAGGCCGAGTTGGCATCGTCGACATCGCCTTCGACGAGGTCCGACGCGGAGTCCAGAACCAGACCCTGGGGACGCCGCGGCCACACACGCGGCCCCCTCTACAAGGCCCGCAGGCTGCTCGTCGCCGCGTCCGAGCGCATCACCAAGAACGGACGCATCAAGCTGCGGGGCCTGCTCACAGCCAAAGGCTGGAGGAACCGCAAGAACCGGGCGCTGGTGCTAGAGGTGATCCGAATCCTGCCACTGCACCCCGTGGTCCACTACGTCGATTCCATGACTTCAGAGACGACCCAGGTCGCGGACCTGATCTCGTCCATCCGGCGCCGCACCATCGAGTGCACCCCAGGCATGCAAGTCCTCAACAACCAACTAACGGCCCTGCGCCCCAGGGCCTCACCACAAGAACCACACACACACACACACCGGCCGCTCCTGGACCAACCAGATCGTCATCACCTAAACCTGAATCCACCGATGGACTCACCGTCTCTCACGAAATCTGCACGGGTTGTTGTCATATATGACGCGTTTCTCTACAGATTTCGGTGCGTTCCTGGAGATGGGGCCTTTGACCGGGCTGCCGAATGTTGCTTCACAGCAAGTGCCTCCCCACATGGCCAGAACAGCTGACAACCTCAACAACATTCGCCCACGTCAGGAGGCCTTTCTGGTGGACACGCCAACCCCCGCCGCCTCACCGCGCCGAAGGTGTACCAGCATCCGCCGAGAGGGCTTCCTGAAGTCGGAGAATGCCGCCAACAAGCGGCCATGTGCCCGCCACAGGGCAGGCACCTGCTGTGAAACGGCCCCCGTTGTCGGAATTGCAGCGCTGAGCGCCCTTTTTGGCCTTCTCTGCTGCCAATTCGCGCCGCAGATGGTGCCGCACCACAAGCCCCAGCACGCCCCCCATTATCGAACCACCGGTGGATTCAGGCTAAACGCAGGGCTTGCAACCGCGGTGGCAAACCGCCTATCGTCAAAGCGGCCTGACGGCTCCGGTTAGTAAGCCCCGGCTGAACACGACCGTACGCCCCAGGTGACGGGACCCCGGAACGCACGGGATCCCTTTCTTTGTACCCCGGCCCAGCCGCTCATAGGCACCGCCGTCCGGGGCGAGGTCATAACCAGCCGCCGTTGGCTCGCAGGCCGCGCCAGGTTGGACGGTTCTCTCGCAGCCGGCCAACGGCAGCGTCCACGGCAGGCACCCGGGGGTAGTCTCTAGCACACGCATCTACCTAGAATACGCGTCTAGTAGCAGAAAGCTATGATGATGGATAGAACTTCACACATATCAATGTCATCGACGATACAACCTCCGGAATCGGCCGAGTTGCCCTCCACCGACAGCGCAGCGCGCACCGGCGACGGCGACGAACCGCTCAACAAGGCTGAGGAGGCTGTGTGGAGCGACCCCGAGCGCCTGGCGCGGATCGAAGCCGTTCTCGACGATCCCTCGCTGGCCGTCCCGCTCGAAGAACTGGAGTGAGCGCGACTTGACTACCGGTGCTCGGATGTCCACAGAACTTGAGTTGAGGTAGGAGGTCGGGAATCGCTATGAGGGCCGCCCAGCACGGCCATCGCATCGCGCCAGACCCCCGACAGTCGCTACGGTGACCGCCTGATGCGATGGTCCAGACTCTTCGTTCCGACGCTGCGCGACGCGCCCGCCGACGCGGAGGCGGCCAGCCACAAGCTGCTGGTGCGGGGCGGGTTCATCCGCCAGCTCCATGCCGGCCACTACTCGCTGCTGCCGCTGGGGCTGCGGGTGCACGACAAGGTCGAGAACATCGTGCGCCAGGGCATGGAGGAGATCGGCGCCCAGGAGTTCCTGCTGCCCGCCATGCACCCCGCTTCGATCTGGCAGCGCTCGGGGCGATGGGATTCGGTCGGCCCGGAGATGTTCCGGCTCCAGGACCGCAAGGAGGCCGACCTGGCCCTGGGCATGACCCATGAGGAGGTGTTCAGCGAGATCGCCCGGGAGATCACCTCGTACCGGTCGCTGCCCCAGATCTGGTACCAGATCCAGTGGAAGTTCCGCGACGAGCCCCGGCCCAAGTCGGGCCTGCTGCGGGTGCGGGAGTTCGCCATGAAGGACAGCTACTCCTTCGACCTCGACGACGCCGGGCTGGACCACGTCTTCGAGGTCCATCGGGAGGCTTACACCCGGACCTTCCAGCGGCTGTCGCTCGACGCCATCGCGGTGCAGGCGTCGTCGGGCATGATGGGCGGCACCGGGTCGGTCGAGTTCATGGTGCCCTCCCCCGCCGGCGAGGACGACATCGCCCGCTGCGGGGGCTGTGACTACGCGGCCAACGTGGAGAGGGCCACCTCGACGCTGGCGCCGGTCGAGGACGGCGAGGCCAGCAACACTCTCGCCCGTTTCCCAACCCCGGGCGTGCGCACCATCGCCGCCCTGGAAACGGTGGAGGGCGGAGCCCCCGCCCACCGGCAGATCAAGACCATGGTCATGGTGCTCGACGGCACGGTGACGCTGGCCCTCGTGCGCGGCGACCACCAGCTCAACCTTCAGAAGCTGGCCGACGACACCCGAGCCGTCGACATCCGCCCCGCCGAGCCGACCGAGACGCTGGAACGCCTGGGCGCCCATCCCGGCTCGCTGGGCGCGGTCGGTGTTCAGGGCCTGCCGATCGTGGCCGACCACGCGCTGAGGGGGCGGCGAAACCTCGCCACCGGCGCCAACGAGGACGACTGGCACTACTCGGGTGTGGACGTCGACCGGGACATCGCGGTGGACGAGTGGCTCGATCTGCGGGAGGTGTCGGCCGGAGAGCCCTGCGCGGACTGCGGCAGCCCCCTGGAAGTGGTCCGGTGCATCGAGACCGGCCACATCTTCAAGCTGGGCCGGCGCTACGCCGAAGCCATGGGGGCCACCGTGCTCGACGCCGGCGGCGTGGAGCGCGCCATCACCATGGGCTCCTACGGCATCGGGATCGGTCGGGCCATGGCCGCCGTCGCCGAAGTGCACCACGACGACCGGGGTCTGATCTGGCCGGTGGCGGTGGCCCCCTACGAGACGGTGATCACCGTGGCCAGCATGCGCGACGACGCCGGAGTGGCCGCGGCCGAGCAGCTCTACGGCGAGCTGCAGAGCCTGGGCGTCGAGGTGCTGCTCGACGACCGGGACGCCCGGGCCGGCGTGAAGTTCGCCGACGCCGAGCTGGTCGGCATCCCGTGGCGGATCACAGTGGGCCGGGCGCTGGCAGAGGGCGAGGTGGAGCTCACCGAGCGGGCCACCGGCGAGACGCAGCGGGTCGGGATCGAGCATGCCGCGGCCCGAGTCACCGACCTGGTGGCAGGCGCCCGCACCTGACACCGATCTGAGCGCCCCAGCCGGCACACCGACACCCAGCGGAGCCGCGCTCGTAGCCATTGCTCGCGCCCATGACAAGAACTCACGATGATGTGCCGAACTCACGATGATGTGCCGAACTCACGATGATGTGCCGAACTCACGATGATGTGCCGAACTCACGATGATGTGCCGAACTCACGATGATGTGCCGAACTCACGATGATGTGCCGAACTCACGATGATGTGCCGAACTCACGATGATGTGCCGAACTCACGATGATGTGCCGAACTCACGATGATGTGCCGAACTCACGATGATGTGCCGAACTCACGATGATGTGCCGAACTCACGATGATGTGCCGAACTCACGATGATGTGCCGAACTCACGGCGCGATGCTCATGGGAGGCCTTCGCCTCCGGCCCGGTCAGTCGGACAGCTGCAACGAGAGGCGGCGGGCCGCCTCGATCACCGCCATACCGTGGTCGTGGGTGTAGTCGGGGTTCGGGAACCGGTACGCGGGGCCGTGGACATGGAGGGCCGCCTCCACGCTGCCCCCGCTCTCAAGAACCGGGGCAGCCACGGAGTTGATCCCTTCGGCGAACTCCTCGTACACCCAGGCATAGCCGATGCTGCGCACCTGTTCCAGGCGATCCCTCAACTCGTCGGGGTCGGTCATGGTCCAGGGCGTGCACAGGACCAGGGAGCCGGCCAGGTACTCCTCGATGCGTCTTGGGGGCTGATGGGCGAGCATGACCAGTCCCGAGGGAACTGCATGCAACGGGGCGTACTCGCCGGTCCAGTCCCGCACCTGGATGTTCGAGGAGGACTCGGTCTGGTCGAGGTAGTAGACCTGACCGCCGTCGATGATCGAGAGCCCGGCGACCTCGTCGATGCTCTCGGCCAGCTCCAGCAGGTGAGGACGGGCCGCGGCCACCAGGTTTCGGCCCCGGGGGGCCGATCCGGCGAGATCGATCAGGCCCGGGCCCAGCCTGTACTCGCCGCCCGCCTCGGTCTGCTCGACGGCCTGCTCCGCTTCGAGGGAGGCGAGCAAGCGTGCCACGGTGCTCTTGGGCAGATCGACCCGCTCAGCCAGTTCGGTGACGCCCACCGGGCCTAGCGCCAACGCCCGCAGCAGCGCGAACGACCTCTGGATCGACTGCACCGTCACATCCGACATCCTAGGTGTTGCCCTGCGTGGATTCCGCCGTGCCATGAATGGCGAGCGACTCGATGCAAGACCCGCTCGACCTCTTGGCTCGGATGCGGCCGCCCATGTCGCCGGTCAATCCAAGAACTCGTGTGCGCCGAGGTCGAGGGCGTGGGCGGCGTGGCGGCGGGCCATGGCCGCCATCAACTCGTCACCCCGCTCGGTGCGCTGAACCAACATGGATGCCAAGACGGTGATCCCGAGTCCGTGGAAGGACCCCCGCCGGTACGCCTCCCAGCACTGCGACCAGTCCAGACCCTCGATACCGGCATCGCACACGGCATGGTGGTAGGCACGCACCATCTCCTCCTCGACGGTCCGGCGATGCTCGGGAAGCAAGCTCGCCCCGAGAAAATAGGAGACGTCGGTGAGCGGATGGCCGAGGCTGACGGTCTGCCAGTCGACGGCCGCAATCCTCGGTGGCGCCTGCCGGTCGTCGACTAACAGGTTGTCGAGCCGGTAGTCCAGGTGGACGACGCTGAACACCTCGGAGGGCGGAGGCGCGATCGGGAACTCGGGCGCTAGAGCAACCCGCTCAAATAGCTCCCGATGCAAGCTGGACAGCTCGACGCCGATGCGGTCCATGAACCCGCTGACCAGCGACTGGTAGAACTGCCGGACAAGGGCCTGGGTCTCGAGCGGATCACGCGAGATCAGCCAGTCGGCGTCCTTGAGCGACGAGTCGCACCATGTGGGTCGATGCAGACCGACGAGGTTCAGGATGGCAACCCGGGCCGTCTCGCTGTCGCACCCCCCAAGTTGGTCTCCCTGCTGCGCGGGGGCCATGTCCTCGAGCAGGATCACGAAGTCGTGGGTCTGGTTGATGGCGGCGTAGTAGCAGGCCGGGGTCGGGATCGTCAGTCGGGGCTGCAGCTGCCGGTAGAAGCCCACCTCCCGGGCATAGTTGCTGGTGGTGGTGCCCGTCATCCGGCTCAGCAGGTCGTCGGAGGGGAACTTCCCGACGATCGTTGCTGGCAGGCCCGGGCCGGGCCGGCGGTGCTCCAGCGTGAACCGCAGGCTCTTGCCCATCTGCCCGGTGCCGATGGGCTGGTGCTGGAAGGCGACGACCTCGGCGTCTGTGTATCCGGCGGCGCGCAGCCTGCCAGTGAGCCACTCGGCGGTGACCTGATCGAGGGTGCAGACCGAATCGGCGTCGGTCACCCCGACGACAGCCCCGCGCCCCACACAGCCGACCCCGACGACAGCCCCGCGCCCCACACAGCCGACCCCGACGACAGCCCCGCGTTATTCACGGCCGATCCCGACGACAGCCCCGCGTTATTCACGACCGACCCCGACGACAGCCCCGCGCCCCACACGACCGACCCCGACGACAGCCCCGCGCCCCACACAGCCGACCCCGACGACAGCCCCGCGCCCCACACAGCCGACCCCGACGACAGCCCCGCGCCCCACACAGCCGACCCCGACGACAGCCCCGCGCCCCACACAGCCGACCCCGACGACAGCCCCGCGTTATTCACGGCCGATCCCGACGACAGCCCCGCGCCCCACACGGCCGATCCCGACGACAGCGCCGCGCCCCACACAGCCGACCCCGACGACAGCCCCGCGCCCCACACAGCCGACCCCGACGACAGCGCCGCGCCCCACACAGCCGACCCCGACGACAGCCCCGCGCCCCACACAGCCGACCCCGACGACAGCCCCGCGCCCCACACAGCCGACCCCGACGACAGCCCCGCGTTATTCACGGCCGATCCCGACGACAGCCCCGCGCCCCACACGACCGACCCCGACGACAGCGCCGCGTTGTTCACGGCCGATCCCGGCGGCGGCGGATCTCCGCGGAGATTGCCGGGATGACCTGGTGCAGGTCGCCGATCACAGCCCAGTCCGCCTTCACGACCATGTTGGCCTCGGGGTCGATGTTGATGGCCAGGATGTGCTTGGAACCCATGGCGCCCACCCAGTGCTGGATGGCACCGGAGATGCCCGAGGCGATGTATACCTCGGGCGCGATGCGGGTGCCGGTCTGGCCGACCTGGTCGGAATGGGGCCGCCAGCCGTTGTTGGTGACGGCCCGGCTGCACCCGACCCGGCCGCCGAGAAGCTCAGCCAACTCCTCAAGGGGCGCGAACCCCTCGGCTGAGCCGACGCCCCGGCCACCGCTCACCACCACCGGCGCGGTCGGCAGAGTGACGCCCGCCTCCAGCACCACCCGGTCCTTGACCACGGTGCGGGCCAGTTCGGGGGCCAAGTCTACGTCGAGCGCCTGCACCTCGGGCGGTGCGGCCGGTGCGGGCGCAGCCGGCGACGACGCCACCGTGTGCAGCGCGCAGCTCACCAGCGCGGTGTCGGCCCGCAGGGTGGCGTCCTCCAGCAGCGAGCCTCCCCACTGGACCCGGGTCATCGACCAGTCCGTGCCCATCTGCTCAGGCGGAGCGATGTCAGTACAGTTGGCCACGAAGGGCGCGTCGAGGCGCACCGCGGCTTGGGCCATCACCTCATTGCCCCGCTCACTGCCGCAGACCAGCACGGCCCGTGGCGCCAGTGCGGCCGCGGCCTGGGCGATCGACTCACCCCAGGCTTCGGGACCGAAGTCGCTCAGCACCTCGTGATCCACGGTGTACACCCGGGTGGCCCCATGGGTGCCGGCCTCGGTCACGACCGAGACCGGTCCGGCCGCGCCGACCCCGATCACGAGCGCGTGCATCTCGGTGTCCATCTTGGCCGCCAGCGTCCACCCGAAAGTGAGCGCCTCCCGGGCAGGCTCCCCCAATGCGCCCCGGTCGTGCTCCAGCACCACCAGCAGCATCACAGCATCCCCCTGTCTCGGACGAAGCCCAGCGCCGAGAACCCAGCCGCCCCAAATTGACTTAGGGGCTGCGCGAATAGGTGAGCGATGGCCTTGAAGATCCCCGAAATCCCAACGAATTCACAGCCGACACAACGCCTATCCGCCCACGTCCTTAGAACATGCGCGGATAGGTGAGGTTCGGCTCCACGATGCCGTCGGATTGCAGGTGTCTCGTGCCTTCGCGGCCGCCTATCCGCGTGGCCTCTTAGTTGTCCCCCTCTGAGGTGGTCAACTACGTCAATATCGAGGCACGACGCCATCACAGCACCCCCAGCTCTTCGAGCACGTCGACCACGGCGGGGGCTGCCTCGGGCCCGTCACCGAGAATCACCGTCTCTGAGACCGTCTCGGTAGGGCGGTGCAGCCGCACCATGGCCTGTCCCCCGGCCTCGGCGTCTATCTCGAGGGTGGTGATCGCCAGCTTCTTGGAGGCCAGACGGCCTCTCATGGTCGGGTAGCGGGGCAGGTTGATGCCCTCCTTGACCCCGAGCGCGGCGGGCAGGCCCAGCTCGTACACCTCGAAGCCGCCGTCGATCTCGCGGCGGGCCCGCACGCTGGACCCGTCGATCTCGATTCCCTTGATGCCGTTGACGATCGGCCGGCCCAGGGCGTACGCCACCCGCACCCCCACCTGGAAGCCGCCCGAGTCGGCCGATTCGTTGCCGAACAGCATCAGATCGAAGGCCCCGGCGCCGGCCTCCAGCGATTCGATGGCCGCGGTCAGTGCCAAGGCGGTGCGCTGGGGATCCCAGGCCGCCCCGTCGGTCTGGACGAGCACCCCGTGATGGGCGCCCACCGACGCCGCGTAGCGCAGCTGCTCGGCTGCCTCGGCCGGACCCAGGGTGAGCACGGTGACCTCGCCGCCTTCGCGTTCTGCGATCTGCACGGCCTCCTCCACGCCGCACTCCTCGTGCGGGCTGGTGGTGAAGCCCAGGTGGGCGGCATCCACAGCCAGACCGTCGGCGGTCACATTGATCTTCGCGCCCGGTGCCGGCACCCGCTTCACGCAACACAGAATCCGCATGACAGCAGTCCTCTCAGACTCCCTTGCTGCCTCTAACCGTCAACGCCACAACGCTCGTACCCGCCAGCCTCAGCTCTTCAGGCGGGAGTCGTCGGGGTCGAAGACGGCGCCGGTGCCGGCCACCCGCACCGGGAACAGCTCGTTCATGTACATCACCTGCAGGTCGGTGCCCGCCACGGCCAACTCCGAGGGCAGGTAGCCCATCAGCAGGTGCTTACCCACCGAAGGGCCGGGACCGGCGGTGGTGACCCTCGACACCCGTCCGTGGGAGTCGACGATGCGGTGCCCGTCGAGGGTGAGGATCGGCTCGTTGCCGCCCTGCATGTAGCGCTTGCGACCCCGGCCGTCGCGCGGGTCCTCCACCGTGAGCACGCACATCTGCACCTCGGGGTCGCCTGCCTCCCTGGCCGCCAAGTACGCCTCCTTGCCGATGAAGTCGGCCTCCTTCACCCGGGGGCGGGCCAGGCCGGCTTCGAGCGGGTTGTACTCGCTCTCCAGTTCGGCGCCCATCAGCCGGTAGCCCTTCTCGAGGCGGCCGGAGGTGCCGTACACGCCGCCGCCGGTGGCCCGAAGCCCGTGATCGGCACCGGCCCGCATGAGGGCGTCCCAGACCACGGGGCCGTCGTCCCACGCCACGTAGATCTCCCAGCCGGTGTCGCCCACATAGGAGATGCGGAACAGCGTGGCCGCCACCGTCCCGGCACCGCATTTGAGCTCAATGTCCACCAGAGAGCCGTAGGACGAGCCTGCCTGGCTCAGGTCAGCGTCGCAGATCGCGCCCAGCACGGCGGGGGCGTTGGGCCCCCACAGGCCGAGGGTGGTGACCCGATCGGTGACATTGGCGAAACTCACCGATCCGTCGGTGGGCATATGGCGGAGGACCCAGAACTCGTCGCGCCCGCCGTCGAACACGCCGGTCACGACCCGCACACGGTTCTCGCCGAGACGCATCATCGTCAGGTCGGAGTGGAAGCCGCCGTCGGGGGTGAGCCACGGCGTGTAGATCGACCGGCCCACCGGCACGTCGATCTTGTTGACCGCGAGGCGATCGGCGTATGGGACCGCGCCCGGTCCGGTCAGCTCATAGATCTGGAAGGCGCTCAGATCCACCAGCCCGCAGTTCTCTCGCAGGTTGAGATGCTCGGCGATAGTGATCGGACTCCACCAGCGGGCGTCCCACTCCACCTCGCGGTCCTCCAACCCGTAGCGCTCAACGAGGTCGGCGTTGGACTCGAACCACTGGGGCCGCTCCCAGGTGCGGGCCTGGAAGAAGAAGGCGCCCAAGTCCTCCTGGCGCGAGAAGTATGGGCCCACCCGCAGATTGCGGCGGCTCTCCCACTGCTCGGCCGGGTGAACGATGCCGTAGGTCTTGTTGAAGTGCTCCGCGGAACGGGCCCAGATGTGGTCGTCGGGACGCTCCTCGGGGTAGAAGCGGGCGATGTCAGCCCCGTGGGCGTCGATCACGCGGGGATAGCCGAAGGTCATCCACTCGGCCACCACCTGGGCCATTCCCGGCCCCTCCTTCACCCACACCGCCGCGGCCGACCACAGGTTGCGCACTTCGGGGACCTCGCCCAGGCACGGCATGGCGTCGGGTGTGAGCGACAGCAGGCCGTTGATGGCGTACTTGATCTCGGCGTCGCCCAGCATGTCCATCAACTCGATGGCCTGCTCCATCTGGGGGTCGAAGTCATCGGGCGTGAACGGCATTTCCGTCGGCGACAGCGCGGCCTCCTCGTTGGAGGGGATGTCGTCGGGATGGTGGAAGATGGGCCGGTGGGCATAGGAGCCCACCTCCATCGAGCCCGCAGTCTGGCGCTCGTAGCAGAACGTGTCCATGTCGCGCACAATCGGATAGCCGATCTCGTTGTTGGTCTCGGCGAGGATGTCCATAGGGCCGACGTCGGCCATCTGGTGCACGGCCGGCACTAGGGGGATGCAGGCGCCAGCCATATTGGCGAGCCGGTTCGACCAGACTCCGCAGGCGATCACCACGTGCTCCGCCTCAATGGTGCCCGCGTCGGTGACCACTGCTTTCACGGTGCGGTCGCCGGGGTTGGGGCCGGGCTCGGTGAGAATGTCGAGAACTTCGGTGTTGGCCAGCACCCGGCAGCCGTTGCCGGTGGCCAGGCGGCGCATGACCGTGCCGGTCTCCAGCGAGTCCACCACCGAGACCGTCGGGGAGTAGAAGCCGCCGAGAATGACGTCGGTGTTGACGAAGGGGACCAACTCGCCCACCTCGGCGGGGGTGAGCAGGCGTGCTTCGACGCCCCAGGCGGTGGCCGAGGTCATGCGCCGCTGCAACTCGTCCATCCGCGCCTGCGTGCGGGCCACCTCAATCCCGCCCGAGTCCACCGACAGGTTCAGGTCGCGGTACTGGTTGGCGCTCTGCACACCGAGCAGGCACATCTCCTTGTTGTGGTCCACCGGGAAGATGAAGTTCGATGCGTGTCCGGTGGAGCCGCCCGGGTTGGGCAGGGGGCCCTTGTCCACCAGCACCAAATCGCTCCAGCCGAGCTTGGTCAGATGGCCTACCAGGCAGTTGCCGACGATGCCGGCTCCGATCACCACGCACTTGGCGGTGGCGGGGAACTCGCTCACCTTATTCCTCCTGTGCTGTGTGCCAGCGAGACTGGGATCCTAGAGGCCGAGCGGATAAACCGCAGTTCACGAGGACTTCACCAGACGCTGAGCGAGGCTCCCGGGCCCGAGCGGCCCCTGAGCGCAGCGAAAGCGAACGGGCAACACACCCGAGCGGCCCGTAAGCGCAGCGAAAGCGAACGGGCAACACACCCTAGCAACCCCTGAACGCAGCGAACAAAAGCGGACAACACACCCGAGCAACCCCTGAACGCAGCGAACGGACAACACACCCGAGCAACCCCTAAACGCAGCGAACGGGCAACACACCCTAGCAACCCCTGAACGCAGCGAACAAGAGCGGGTATCAGGATGCTTTACCGCGATGTGCTTCACCTAGCTACTCGGCCTCTCATGTAGTGTTCTGCGTCCGCTTCCGGGTAGGTGCCACATCGGCGTTCTGTAATGCGGAATCGTTCCGAGATGCGGAACGACAAGCTACCCTCCGGGGCGGTGCCGCGCCAACACCCCGGCCGGTGACGACAACCGCGCAAGACTGCTGCGAAAGGAAGGGCAACGATGCCGTTTCCGACCGATTTGGAGATCGCCTCCCAGGCCAAGCTGAAGCCGCTGGACGAGATCGCCGCCGACGCCGGCATTCCGACCGAGATGCTGGAGCCCTACGGCACCGGCTCGGCCAAAGTGAGCCTCGACGCGGTCGAGGCCATGGCCGACGCCGACCGGCCCCGGGCCCGATACGTTGTCGTGTCGGCCATCACCCCCACCCCGCTCGGCGAAGGCAAGACCACAACCACCGTCGGGCTGGGCCAGGCCTTCCAGCACATCGGGCGCAGCGCCACCATCGCCATCCGCCAGCCGTCGATGGGCCCCACCTTCGGGATCAAGGGCGGCGCTGCGGGAGGCGGCTACAGCCAGGTAGTGCCGATGGAGCTGTTCAACCTCCACCTGACCGGCGACATGCACGCGGTCACCGCCGCCCACAACCTGTGCTCGGCGATGGTCGACGCCCACCTCTACCACGGCAACGAACTCGGCCTCGACATCCACAACATCACCTGGCGCCGGGTGCTGGACGTGAACGACCGGGCGCTGCGCAACATCACGCTGGGGCTGGGCGGCCGGCTCGACGGTGTGCCCAGGGAGTCCGGTTTCGACATCACCGCGGCCTCAGAGGTCATGGCCGCCCTGGCCCTGTGCACCGGGCTCCACGACCTGAGGGAGCGGCTCGGCCGCATCGTGGTCGGATACACGAAGTCCGGCACGCCCGTGACCGCCGAGGAGATCGGGGTGGCCGGCTCGATGGCGGTGATCCTGCGCGAGGCCATCAAGCCCAACCTGATGCAGACCCTCGAGAACACGCCCGCGCTGGTGCACACCGGGCCGTTCGGCAACATCGCCACCGGCAACTCCTCGATCGTCGCCGACCAGGTTGGCATCCGCACCTCGGACTTCCTGCTGACCGAGGCCGGCTTCGGCGCCGACATGGGCGCCGAGCGGTTCTTCAACATCAAGTGCCGTTACTCGGGGCTGGCTCCGGATGCGGCCGTGCTGGTGGCCACCGTGCGGGGATTGAAGGCGCACTCGGGAAACCACAAGATCGTGGCTGGCCGGCCGCTGCCGGAGGCGCTGCTGGCCGAGAACCCCGACGAGGTCCACGCCGGCGGCGACAACCTTCGCAAGCAGCTCGAGAACATGCGCATCCACGGCTGCACGCCGGTGGTGGCCATCAACGTGTTCCCCGAGGACCACGCGGCCGACATCGCCGCCATTGGCGAGATCGCGTCCGAGTACCACGCCCGCTCCGCGGTGACCACCCACTTCGCCGACGGCGGCCGGGGTGCGACAGATCTGGCCGAGGCGGTGGCCGAGGCAGCCGCGGAGCCCAGCAACTTCTCGGTGCTGTACCCCGACGAGGCGTCGCTGAAGTCCAAGATCGAGACGGTGGCCACCCGGGTCTACGGCGCCGACGGGGTCGAGTACTCCGGCACCGCGGAGAAGCAGCTCGCCACCTACACCGAGGCAGGCTTCGGGAACCTGCCGGTTTGCATCGCCAAGACCCATCTGTCGATCTCGTCGGACCCGTCGCTGAAGGGTGCCCCGACCGGATGGACGCTGCCGGTGCGCGAGGTGCGGGCGTCGGTGGGCGCCGGTTTCGTGTATCCCATCTGTGGCGACATGCGCACCATGCCGGGCCTGGGCCGGGTGCCGGCCGCCATGGGGATCGACATCGACGCCGACGGCAACATCGTCGGCCTGAGCTGAGCTGCGACAGAGATGCTGTCCGGACTCCTGCGCTCCGCGTTCCGGTCCATCAGTGTTGTCGTGCTTCGAGAACTCAAGCTGGAGATGCGAAGATCGGTGCGGTCGGTGATTCTGCTCGTCTTGAGCGGCGCCGCCTGGCGGGCCACCAGTGCCTGGCGGGCCACCAGCGCCTGGCGGGCTCGGCGAAGAGATACTGACACGGCTTCAGCGGCTCCCGGCGACACACCGGCCGATCAACAACGGCGCGGGCTGATTGGCGCCATGGCAATACGGTCAAGACTCCGGCGTGCCCCGCTGTTCACGGAGGACCTCGCGGCCCGGCACTACCGGTTGAGGCTCATCAGGCACCTGACGTTCGAGGTCATACCGCTCAAGAGCCTCGACGCTGCGGTTGAGGCGCTGCCCGCAGGCTCCCAAGTGTCGGTGACTGCGTCGCCGGTGAAGGGCCAGGACGCAACCTGCGAGATCACCGAGCGGCTGCTGGAGCTGGGCCATGTGGCGATCCCGCATGTCTCGGCCCGGCTGGTTCCCGATCAGGCTCGGGTGTCCGAGCTGGCGGGCTGGCTGCGCTCATCCGGGGTGTCGACCATGTTCCTGGTCGGCGGCGACGTGGAGTCGCCGGGGGCCTACTCGGACGCGGCCACGTTCCTGCGGGACCTGCTCGAGTGCGACCACGGGCTGAGCACGGTCGGCGTGACCGCCTATCCGCACGGCCATCCGCTCATCGACGACGGAGCGCTCCACGAGGCGCTGCACTCGAAGCAGGAGCTGCTGGCGGAAGCCGGCGTGGAGGGCTACTGCAGCACGCAGATGTGCTTCGACCCCGTCCGCATCGAGGACTGGCTGCGTGGCGAGCGGGCCGCGGGGCTGACGCTGCCCGTCCACCTGGGCATCTCGGGGGTGGTGGACCGGGCCAAGCTGCTCACCATGGGCGCCCGCCTGGGCGTGGGGCCGTCGCTGCGGTATCTGCGCAAGAACCGGGCCGCCATCACCAAGCTGATGACCTCTCCCAACTACGACCCCGACCACATTCTCACTGCGCTGAGCCCGCACCTGGCGGAGCTCGGCGTGACCGGCCTGCACGTGTTCACCTTCAACCAGGTGGCCGCCACCGCCACCTGGCAAGCCTCCCACCGCCAGGCCTCCTGACCCACGGCCCAATCGAATTCCCGGTAGTTGTGGGCGAATATCGACCCTAACGACCGGATTTCGTGGCGGGGTGGAGTCGAGAGCCGCGGCGACGGTGGAGCAGAGATCTGCCGGGCGGTTGATGTAGTCGTCCCAGGTGAAGGTAAGCACGTTCCAGCCCGCGACCATGAGTCGGTTGCGGCGCCGAGGATCGTTCACGAATGACTCACGGTTCAGGTGGTATCGGGCGCTGTCGAGCTCTATTGCCAACCGTCGGTTGGGGTAAGCGAGGTCGACTTGGGCTATGAGCGATCCGTTGGCTCGGCAGATCCGATACTCAAGCCGGGGCTGGCCGAGTCCCGCATCGCGAAGAAGGTCCTCCACCATTCGGCTCCATTCACTCAGCGGAACGGGGTGGTCGCCTAGGCGGACGTCAAGGGAGGCACGCAGGGCTCCGCAACCGTCCCGCCCCTTGCGCGCGTGCGATGCCAGCACTGCGTAGAGGTCCGATGGCCGGAGCTGCCCGTCTCGTAGAACGGCGTCGATCGTGCGGTCGAGACGTTTCCGGGTCACCACTGCGGCCAGGTCGAGCACCGTCCTCGGAAGCCCGGTGCAGGGAACACCTCGGCGCGCCGTGGGTCGCGCCAGGCTCATCTGATTCGACTCATGGACTGTCACGCCGGCGACGGTCAGGCTTCTCCCCGACGGAACGACGATCTCGACACGACCGAGCGTGTAGCCGTCGACTCTGTGAAGAGCTGCCGCCGACCGATGACTGGCTAGCCCATTGTGCGCCAGACAGACAGCCAGCAGCCTCGACAGCGCAGTCGGCGCGACAGCCGCGTGCCGGTACACGCCGCGTGCTTCGGCCACCCACCTGCCCGTGCCCAAGCGGTACTTGATCTGGCCCTTGGTCATCCCATCAACGAGCACCTGCTCACGCGAGACGAGTCCATGCTGCCGCTTCATCCGCCTGAGAACCCTCTCCTCGCCCACGGCACGTCTACCCCTGCCCTATCGACCGAACGAGAGAAGCGTATCGCTCAACAATCAATTACATATATTTTCAGTGCTCCCTACGCTAACCAGGGCGCTCCACGAGGTTGGGGCAGGCCAGTGGGCTGCCCGCAGCTCAGGCTGGCTGCGGATCAGCGAGTTCGATGAGACGGACCGCCTCAACCGGCTTCTTCCTGGCCCAGTCCAGCACTTCCTGCTCCTGCGAGAAGACGATCACCTGATGTTCCTGCGAGGCAGCGATCAAGTAGTCGAGTATCTCCGTCTTGCGGCCGGCATCCGCGTGCACCGTGGGATCGTCGAGCAACACCGGACACGTCTCGTGACCCGCGGACAGCACCTGAGCTAGGACCAACCTCAGCACCAGGTAGACCTGTTCCGTGGTGCCCCGCGACACCAGTCGAGCATCACGCCGATTGTCGGCGGCCGTCACCAGAGTGACGCTCAGGTCGCCGGGATCGACCTGAACCTCCGTGTAGCGGCCATTGGTCACCCGGGGGATCCACCGAGTCATCTCCGTGCCGAGCTTCGGGGCTAGAAGCTGATGGGCATTCTCGGCGGCCGTCTCAAGGAAGGCGCGGGTGGTGTCGAGCGTGGCGGCCAAGCGCTCAACGCGCTCCAACTGCGCCTGCGCCTGGCTCCGGAGAGCCTCTGCCGACGCCACATCAATCTTGTCTTGGTCGACTTGTTTCAGACTGCCCTCCGCCTTCTTCGCCTCACCGCGGGCACCCTGAAGCAGTCCGTCGATACGCCTGACCTCATCGTCTAGTTGATCCGCCCCGACTCCGGCGTCCGGGAGTTCGACCCCGTCGCCAGCTAGACGCCGGCGAAGGTCGTCCAGGGCGTCTCGCGCGGCCGCATCCTCGTCTCGCCACTGCTGAGGCGTTCGTCCCTTCAAGACCTCCTGGAATCGTCCCCATTCCTCGACATCCTCATCGCGCTGCCTTTGGACTTCTGCGTGGTTTGAGACAACCTCCTGGACGCGTCGGAGAACGTCCTCGTCGGAGCCGCTTACTCCATGCGCCAAAGCTCGACTCCGCAACCTCGCCCAAGCATCCTCGTGGGACTGCCTTCGTTGTGCTTCCCTGGCGTCGAACTCCCTCCGCTGCCGCAGGTCATCTTCGAGTCGACCTTGGGCGACCAGAGCCTGTATCCGACGCGATGCCGCCGCGACAGCGGCGACGGGATCTTCGGGAAGCTGCCACTCATCCAACTGGCGGAGCGCCGCGGCCTTAGCCTCATTGGGCACTCGCGCTGCCCTTGATGTGGAAGACCGCACGCGACGGCGCAAGGCCCAGCTAGCCGCAAGAACAAGCGCTGCCAGCGCAATTCCGTAGATGAGGCCAACTATGGCGCCTAGGAGGATCGCCGCCACTAGACCGACGACGCCCACGGCTACCGACGCCGTCGGTACTGCGGGCCTCTCGACTTCGGGGACACTGCCACCTCGAAGTGGCGAGACACATCGTTCTACCTCTTCCAACTCCGGGCACGGCAGGGAATCGGGCGACTCAAGTTCACCCAGTTGAGCCTTGAGTGCGTCGACCGGACGGAGATGCGTGGTCTCTGGCTGAGGAAGGCTCTCAACACTTCCCAGTGCTAGAGCCAACTCTGTCAGCTCGGGAAGCTCCCGATGCGACGGGTCGCCAGCGCTGAATCGCTCCTCCCAGCCGTCGAGCTTGCCGATCGCCGCATCCAGCCGATCCGACTCCTGCTCGGCGGTGCAGAAGTCCCGCTGCGCCTCTACTCGGGCTTCCTCGCTCGTGAGCCTCTCGACCTCCCGGCGATGCTGTTGCAGAGCCGACACCAGCTCCAGGTATTCGCGGTGGGCCGTCGCGGCTGCTTCTAGGTTCGCTTCAGCCTCACTCACCGCATTCTTCGCAGCGCGGAGCGGCTTGGTGGAGTTCTTGCGGTCCAGACCTACATGGTCCCTCTTGTACTCGTCGAGCTTCTCAAGGGCGCCGGCGGCAGTGCCGTCTGCACCGCCAGCTGCGGCTCGGGCCAGGTGCTGCTGAAGCGCGTCCGGCTTGTCAAGATCGGAAACGATGCTGGCCTGACGGACGGATGCCGTCATTGGGAACGTCTCACGGTCGAATCCGAGGAGCATCGAGCCGTCGGGGCTGCCGTCATTCATCGGAAGGTCCATGAAGGCGCGGCCACCCAAGTCTGTACGGCGGGCATCGGTCTTTCGGTTGTCGAAGTCGCGATCGATCTCGATGTGGCGGCCGTCGTCGAGCATCACGCCGGCCTGGACGAACCAGGGATCGTCGTCTCCTCCGTCCCAGGGGCGATGACGAGCCTCGAACTCGTCCTCTGCCTTGGTGCGGCCAGCGCCACGCCGCAGGCCGCATAGGCCTACAGAGATCGCTGCGTGCCAACTCGACTTGCCGGACTCGTTGGGGCCGTGGACGATGTTCAGGCCCTCCTCGAAATCGAGGTGCTGATTCTGGATCGGGCCGAACGCCCGGGCATGGATCTTCGAGAACCACATGACTCAGACCACCTCCAAGTCGGTACGGCCTTCCAGCGCCCGCAGACCCGTGACGATCACGCGCCGTCGCTCCCCCTCATCCAGCGTCTCGTCAGCTCTCACAGACCTGACGAACTCGCCTCGCACCGTGGACTCCACCGCTAAGGCGTCGAGGTCGTAGCCGGGGCGGACATCGCCAACGCGAATGCTCAGATGGTGAAGTGGTCCAAGCTGCTGGCGCAATGAATCGAGGTCTAGATCAACCGTCGGCTCCAAGTCGCCGGAGATGGTCACTCGTGCTATCCCCGCGAGAGGTGCAACCAGATCGCGGAGCCTTCCCTCGATTTCCGTGACGTCTCCGCAACCAGACATGTCGAGCTTGAGGTCTCCGTGCACTGCCAATCGCGAGACCTTGTGCCACTTGCGCTTCGGCGGTCCGCCGCTGGCGTCGAAGTCGATCTCCACGGCCCCGCCATCGCCCGGCTCGCCGAACGACAGGGCGGCGGGCGCGCCTCCGTAGGTGTGGAACTCGCCCTCAACCTGCTTGTGGTAGTGGCCTACAACGCAGTGTGACAGGCCGGTGGCCGCGATCCGACCCGCTGGGAACGGAGCGTGCTGCTGCTTCTTGGGATCCTCTTTCGTCGCCCAAGACCAGCCCGACACTTCGGACCCATGGAACAGCCCGATATGCAGCGCGTCTCCCTGGGTGCTGAAACCAGCCAACGGGTCGCCGGTGCCTGATGGCTTGTGATGAGCGAATCCCCACACGCGCACGCCGTCGAGCCCATCCCACGAGGCCAGCGCCGCCGAGTCGAAGATGTGAACATTCGGCGACCACGACGCCGTCGCATAGACGCTCGACGGGCCGTACCAGTCGTGGTTGCCCGGCGAGATCAATACGGGAATGGGAGCGATCTCAAGAAACACCCGCTCCAACAGCTTGACAGTGTCGGGTGTGAAGCGGTCCTGCTCGTACAGGTCGCCGGCGCACATCAGGACATCGACTTCGAGCTCTCTGGCCAGGTCCACGATCCGCTCCAGCGTGTGGCGCAGATCGGCGCGCCGCAGTGCAGCGAGTTCGGGGCCGCCTTGGGCGAACGGGGCATCGAGATGAAGATCGGAGAACGCTAGGACTCTCATTGGCTGAAGACAATAGAGAGGGGGTGTGACAGTGGGTGGGACATTCCCGGATCGTGCTTGACCATGGGGGGCAACGAGGTGGCAGAATGGGGTGATGACTACTGGCAGTTCGGGACCCGCAGGGTGGTCGGCGGTTGAGCCGGTATTGGCCGATCCTGTCGCGGAACGGGCCCGACTCCTGGACGATCTCGCCACCGCTTACCGGCTGTTCGGCGCGCTGCGCTGGGGCGAGCTCGGCGACGGTCACATCACGTGCCGCGACCCCGAGAAGCCCGACCATGTGTGGCTGCTTCGCCATCGGGTGGTGTTCGAGCGGGCCCGGCCCGAAGACATGGTCTTGGTTGCACCCGACGGCAGCGCCGTCGACCAGGACGGGCGCCCGGCCAAGATCAACAACACCGCCTACGACATCCACCACCCCATCCACGCGGCCCGGCCGGACGTTACGGCGGCCGCGCACGTGCACACCCAGTGGGGCACCCCGTTCGCGGCAGAGCGGCGCATGATCGAGCCCATCACCCAAGAATCGACCATGTTCTTCGAGGACCACGCCCTCTTCGACGACGAGGAGGTGCAGATCCTCTCCTGCGACAGCGGCAAGCGCATCGCCGCAGCCCTCGGCGAGTGCCGGGCCGTGATACTCGCCAACCACGGTCTGCTGACCGTCGGGTCGAGTCCAGCCGACGCCGTCGGCTGGTTCGTGCTGATGGAACGCGTGGCCGAGGTGCAGATGAAGGCCCGCCACGGGCTGCCGGTCTCGGCCGAGGCCGCCCGGACCTCGCGCGACGACGTCGTCGTGGACGACTACGGCTGGGACCTGTTCAACTGGGCCATCCGCCGCCACCTGGGAGCCAGCTAGACCCGACGGAACGCCCGGGCCGAATCGAACTTCCCGCAGATGACCACCAGGCAGGTGGCAAGCTTCGGGGTTGTTCGCCGGGATCGAGGCGACCGGACGCCCGCCAGCCGTCCGCCGCCACCTGGACGTCGGCTAGGCGGGAAAGGCCCCCAGCATCCGAGCCGCAGCCAGGGTGTTCTGCAGCAGGCAGGCGATCGTCATCGGACCAGTGCCGCCCGGCATTGGCGTCACCGCGCCGGCCACAGCCTGCACAGCTTCGAAGTCAACGTCGCCGACGATGCCGTCAGCCGTGCGCGAGATCCCCACGTCGATCACGGCCGCGCCGGGTCGCACATGGTCCGCGGTCACCAGCCCGGCCATGCCCGCCGCGGCCACGATGATGTCGGCCTGGAGGCACACCTCGCGCAGCTCCGGAGTTCGACTGTGGGCCAGGGTGGGCGTGGCGTCCACGCCCTTGCGGCCGAGCAGCAACACCTGCGGCAGCCCCACCAGGGTGGAGCGGCCGATCACGACCGCCCGCGTGCCCGAAGTGGCCACCCCGTAGCGCTCCAGCAGGCGCATCACTCCCAGCGGCGTGCACGGCACATGCCAGACCCAAGTACGCACTGTGGGCTTCCTTGGTTCTTGCTGGGTGTTGTCCGGCCTGACCTACTGCCACCACAGCCTTGCGCAGGGGCTTGACTGCGTTGGCTTGGTTGCGACCGACGTGCTGTCTCTTGTACTCCTCGATCCTTGCGATGGCACCGGCGGCAGTGCCGCCTGCGGCTCCAGCTGCGGCTCGGGCCAGTTGGATGGTATCGGGTCGAGGTCCACTGGGATTTCGTAGATTGTGCTGTGTGCTCGATCCGATACCAAGTATCCGGGTCCTGTAAGTGTTGCCAGCGCGCAAATTCTATCTCCCCTACCGTAGTCGTCGTCGAGGATTAACGTGTATGACGGTTGTCCAGTCTGTGTTCCAGCAACGGAAGACATGTCCTGGCCGAACACACAGGTCGTTTGACTCGGTAGGAGCTTGTATACTAACCAGATGGCGCGCAACGAAGTCGGATGTAAACCGCCCGTAAGTACCCGAAAAGTGACCGTTCTACCGGAGGGCGAACTGAACGTGCCCAACCACGGGGCTTGATTTACAAAGATTGAGAGGTGGTGGTTGGCTTGGGCGGTCGGGTTCTGAACCAGCAGGCTGACAACTACAAGCCCCAGCAGGAGTAGACCCACGAAAGACCCCAAGCCCCCCCCCCCCCGAAAATTTGCGGACCCTTCGTCTCCGGCAACTTAGAACACGGTGGTAACTTATGATGTTTAGTGTTTATTTTTCTTTTATGGCTGTGATTATACCACGAGTTAGTCGTCCCCATTCCAACTATTTGACCCAGTTGACCTGCCCGCCTTGCCATTCGGTATGCTTGTAATAGGGGTCGTGATGTTGGATTATATTGTATCAATAGTTTGAGTAAGTATATTTTAAATTGTCATCAAGCCCCCATTTGATCGAGAACATTTATTGGTCTGTAGTAAGAAACACCTTCTGGCTGGGTGTGAATAGGTGGCTTGACTGTCGTCAGCGAGTAGCCCGCCCAGGCTTGGACTAGGGGCCTGTGTTTTTAGCGTTTTATGAGTCAGATCTAGCAACCGCCGTCGACCCAGGGTTGGTCTATATCTAAGTCTCCCCGGTGGAATTTCCAAACGTCGGCTTCAGAGCAATAACCCCCGAATGAATAACGTAGCTGGTTGATTGCTGCTAGCCGGGATTGCCCACTCTGCATTCGACCGATAGCCGACCAGATAGCCCGATAGTCAAGGTCGCCCGATTCATCCTCAAATGTATCGTAGAACCACTGGGGTATCCGGCCACTAAAGGCTTCGTAGACAACCTCGATTGCTTCATCAGTGACTTGATTGGGAATCTGAGAACATATAGCCCATCTGTCGTGGTTGAGGTGAGGGCCGAAAATAAGGGATTCGGCAGTCTCGGCATACAATTCATGCGTCCATGACCGACAGGCTTCATATCCCCCGCCCCGAGTAATTTCTGAGAAATAAAGGTGGCCGACGGCGATTGGGGCCGGGTTGGCGACGATTCGATTCGATTTGGTGTAAACATGGGCTAACTCATGGACATGAGACGGGTTGTATCCCCAGGAAACCTGCTCTGGCCCGGCGGTCATGGCAATTGCCGTCGAGCGGGGCAAGGCTTCGCCTTTGTCTAGTCTGTTACCGTAGTAAACCGCCGTGCCGTAGCCTTCAGCGGCCAGGTAGGTAAAGTCGGACCGATTGGTGTGATTCCAGGCGTCTCGTAGCCAGGGGTTTCTATCTTCGTATTTCGCGACGACATTGTCCCTGATATAGCGGCTGAAATCATTCTCTTCGGTGATGAAGGCGTCGGTGTCATTGCCAATTAGAGTCGGGGTCGGGGCAGTTCTGTCGGCTCCGACCGGCTGATTCTGCTCGCGCCACTGTAGCCCCCGGTAGATAAAGGCCGACATATGAGCCCTAGTGACAGACCGCTGGGGGCAGTACTGCAGCGGTTCGGATTTGCAGCCAGTCGTTATCTTGGCTGCGGCTAACCGGTTAATGTTATCTCGGTGGACGCTATCTTGGTCGACATCAGCAAAGCCGGCTGGTGGAGCTTTGGGCAGATCGAGGGCCCGTGTCAGTAAGGAGGCCATCTGGCCCCGGTTGACATCCCGGTCGGGGCAGTATTTGGGCGGGTCGTCCGAACAGCCGGTTGTAATCTCCAGATCGGCCATCCGTTCGACATAAGACATCCACCAGTCATCGTTTTCGACATCATCGAACCGGGTCTCAGCGGCCTGAGTCGGGTCGGTTTCGCCCAGGGCTCGAATCAACCAGACGGCCATCTCCCAGCGTTTGAGGGGTTGGCCGGGACAAAGTTGATTGTCATCGCAGTCAGTTCCGTCATAAACGCCGGCGGCTGATAGGGCTCGGACGGCATCGTAATAATAGGCGTCGGAGTCGACATCGGCGTAGGTCATCGTTGCCTGGACCGTCACCCTTGGTAGCGGCTCCGGCTCCGGGCCGGAGCCGAGTTGGGTCGACAGGGTCTGGGCAGGGTCATAGTTGTAGGCGTACGGGTCAACATCGGCGTGGGTCATCGCTACTTCTGCTGTTACCTCAGCCAATGACTCCAACTCCGGCTCGGACCCGAGTTGAGCCGACAGGTTTGTCGGGCCAGCCGACCAGACCAGCCAGCCGACCAGACAGGCCAGGATTATGGCGGTCAGGCGCCGGGGTGTGATTAGGCGTCGGGTCGAATTCATAGTTCAGTCTTTGAAGATAAGTCTTAATGATGTTGATTATAGTGATAGCCGGAGTTTTTGTCTAATGGCGACAGTAACCGAGCCGTCGGGGTCTTACCCGCCCCTAAGCTTAAGCTTATTATACCAATGTAACCGTAAATAATCAAGTTGAATCCTCGACCCGAATCCCCCGCTTGGATATCTGCAGACAACCCGAGTCGGTCTTCCGGTCGAATTTCAGGTCAGTGTGCTGCTGAAGCGCGTCAGGCCTGTCTAGATCGGAAACGATGCTGGCCTGGCGGACGGATGCCGTCATCGGGAACGTCTCACGGTCGAATCCCAGGAGCATCGCGCCGTCGGGGCTGCCGTCATTCATCGGAAGGTCCATGAATGCGCGGCCACCCAAGTCTGTACGGCGGGCATCGGTCTTTCGGTTGTCGAAGTCGCGATCGATCTCGATGTGGCGACCGTCGTCGAGCATCACGCCGGCCTGGACGAACCAGGGATCGTCGTTTCCCCCGTCCCAAGGGCGATGGCGTTCCTCGAACGCCTCTCTTGTTGTATCGCGGCCGCGGCCGCGCCGCAGGCCACAGAGCGCAGCAGCAAGCGCCGCGTGCCAGGTCGACTTGCCTGACTCGTTGGGCCCGTGGACGATGTTGAGGCCCGGCTCGAACTCCAAGCCTTGGTCCTTCAGCGGACCGAAGGCTCGGACATGGATCTTGGAGAACCACATGGGTCAGAGCACCTCCAAGTCGGTCCGGTCCTCGAGGGCCCGAAGTCCGGTGATGATCACCCGCCGTCGCTCGTCATCGTCCAACTCGTCAGCCGCTGTAACGCCCCTGACGAATTCTCCTCGGACTGTTGCCTCGGCCGCGATTGCGTCCAAGTCGTAGCCGGGCTGGATGCCGCCATCGCGAATGCTCAGGTGCTTGAGCGGTCCCCGCTGCTGGCGCAGCGAGACGAGATCAAGATCAACCGTCCGCTCCAAGTCACCGAAGAGTGTCACTCGTGCTATCCCCGTGAGAGGCGCGATCAGATCGCCGAGCCTCCCCTCGACCTCTCCGACATCGCCGCAGCCAGTGATGTCGAGTTCTAGGTCCGGGCGGACCTCGAGGCCTGAAACGCGGTGCCATTCTCTCCCCGGCGACCCGCCGTCGCCATCGAAGTCAATCTCCACCGCCCCGCCATCGCCCGGCTCGCCGAACGACAGGGCGGCCGGCGCGCCTCCGTAGGTGTGGTACTCGCCCTCGACCCGCTTGTGGTAGTGGCCCACGACGCAGTGTGACAGGCCGGTGGCCGCGATCCGACCCGCTGAGAACGGAGCGTGCTGCTGCTTCTTGGGATCCTCTTTCGTCGCCCAAGACCAGCCCGACACTTCGGACCCATGGAACAGCCCGATATGCAGCGCATCTCCCTGGGTGCTGAAACCAGCCAACGGGTCGCCGGTGCCTGATGGCTTGTGATGAGCGAATCCCCACACGCGCACGCCGTCGAGCCCATCCCACGAGGCCAGCGCCGCCGAGTCGAAGATGTGAACATTCGGCGACCACGACGCCGTCGCATAGACGCTCGACGGGCCGTACCAGTCGTGGTTGCCCGGCGAGATCAATACAGGAATCGGAGAAAGCCAAGACTCTCATTGGCTGAAGACAATAGAGAGGGGGTGTGACAGCCCCAGTCGGTCACCGCGGCCTCGATCGGGACGTTGACCTCATTGGCTGAAGACAATAGAGAGGGGGTGTGACAGTGGGTGGGACATTCCCGGATCGTGCTTGACCATGGGGGGCAACGAGGTGGCAGAATGGGGTGATGACTACTGGCAGTTCGGGACCCGCAGGGTGGTCGGCGGTTGAGCCGGTGATGGCCGATCCTGCCGCGGAACGGGCCCGACTCCTGGCGGACCTCGCCACCGCTTACCGGCTGTTCGGCGCGCTGCGCTGGGGCGAGCTCGGCGACGGCCACATCACATGCCGCGACCCCGAGAAGCCCGACCATATGTGGCTGCTTCGCCATCGGGTGGTGTTCGAGCGGGCCCGGCCCGAAGACATGGTCTTGGTTGCACCCGACGGCAGCGCCGTCGACCAGGACGGGCGCCCGGCCAAGATCAACAACACCGCCTACCACATCCACCACCCCATCCACGCGGCCCGGCCGGACGTTACGGCGGCCGCGCACGTGCACACCAAGTGGGGCACCCCGTTCGCGGCAGAGCGGCGCATGATCGAGCCGATCACCCAAGAATCGACAATGTTCTTCGAGGACCACGCCCTCTTCGACGACGAAGAGGTGCAGATCCTCTCCTGCGACAGCGGCAAGCGCATCGCCGCAGCCCTCGGCGAGTGCCGGGCCGTGATACTCGCCAACCACGGTCTGCTGACCGTCGGGTCGAGTCCAGCCGACGCCGTCGGCTGGTTCGTGCTGATGGAACGCGTGGCCGAGGTGCAGATGAAGGCCCGCCACGGGCTGCCGGTCTCGGCCGAGGCCGCCCGGACCTCGCGCGACGACGTCGTCGTGGACGGCTACGGCTGGGAACTGTTCAACTGGGCCATCCGCCGCCACCTGGGAGCCACCTAGGTGGCTGGTGCCAAACTCCCGAAATGGGGGTATTGCGATCACAAAACCCCAGGTCAGCGACTTGCGAATTGTGGCAAATTGCCATTTAACACCAGCCACCTAGACCCGACGGAACGCCCGGGCCGAATCGAACTTCCCCGCAGATGACCACCAGGCAGGTGGCAAACTTCAGGGTTGTTCGCCGGGATTGAGGCGACCGGACGCCCGCCAGCCGTCCGCCGCCACTTGGGCGTCGGCTAGTGCGGTGTCCAGTAACCTTCGCGCGCGTCGGTTGCTCTCGTTTGGCCTGTGATTGCAGCGGTCACGGGCAAGCTCAAACCTACAAACGTTTGTGGACACCGCACTAGCCGGGAAAGGCCCCCAGCATCCGGGCCGCGACCAGGGTGTTCTGCAACAGGCAGGCAATCGTCATGGGCCCGGTCCCGCCCGGCATCGGCGTCACTGCGCCCGCCACAGCCTGCACTGAGTCGAAGTCAACGTCGCCGACGATGCCGTCGGCCGTGCGCGAGATCCCCACGTCGATCACCGCCGCGCCCGGTCGAACATGTTCCGCGGTCACCAGCCGGGCCATGCCCGCCGCGGCCACGATGATGTCGGCCTGGAGGCACACCGCCCGCAGCTCCGGGGTTCGGCTGTGGGCCAGAGTGGGCGTGGCGTCCACCCCCTTGCGGCCGAGCAACAGCACCTGCGGCAGTCCCACCAGGGTGGAGCGGCCGATCACGACCGCCCGCGTGCCCGAAGTAGTCACCCCGTAGCGGTCCAGAAGGCGCATCACTCCCAGCGGCGTGCACGGCACATGCCCCGGCTGGCCCCGCACGAGCCGGCCCATCGACCTGGGCGTGAGCCCGTCCACGTCCTTCTCCGGCGGGATCAGCTCCAGGACCGCGTCGGCGTCGAGCCCGTCCGGCAGTGGAAGCTGCACCAGAATGCCGTGCACACCCGGGTCCTCGGCCAGACCGCCGACCGCCTCCTCGACCTCAGCCTGGCTGGCGTCGGCACCAAGCTCGACGTGCCGCGACACCATCGCGGCCTCGGCCGCCTTGCGCTGCTTGTTGCGGACGTAGATGCGGCTGGGCTTGTCTTCGCCCACGAGCACGGTCGCGAGGCACACCTCCGGTCCGCCTGCCGCGGTGATCTCCGTGTTCAGCTCGGCCACGATCTCGTCCCGCAGGCGGTTGCCGTCCATGAGCACCGCGCCGCCCTCGGTTAACTCGAATTGGTCGGTCATGTGTCCCGCCCGGTGATCGGCTCAAGAAGTCCGGTCATCTCTCCTCCTGCACAAGCGGCAAAACCGTCGGATCTTTCAGCCGACCCCAAGACAGGCTACGTCCCGTCGCCCTACTATGAGCGTTCCGACATGCGGAACTGTTCCGATTCTGGTTCGGTTTGCGCACCATCGCCGCTCTTGAGAACCAGGTGGGAGCAGCATGAGGATCCTGTTCGCCGACGGCCTGTCTGACTCCGCCGTAGAGCGACTGCGCCGCGGCGGCGACACCTGCACGGTGACGCCCTCCCTCACCGCCGAGAACCTTCCCGCCCATGTCGCCGGCTTCGACGCGCTGGTGGTACGCAGCACTCGAGTGACTGCCGAGACCATTGACGCCGGCACAGATCTGGGACTGGTCGTGCGAGCCGGTGCCGGCACCAACACAATCGCCTGTGCGAGGGCTGCGGAGCTCGGCGTGTTCGTCTGCAACGTCCCCGGCCGCAACGCCATTGCCGTAGCCGAGCTGACGCTCGGCCTGATATTCGCCATCGACCGCCACATCGCCGCCGCCGCCGCCGACGTCCGAGCGGGACAGTGGAACAAGAAGGCCTACAGCAAGGCCCGCGGCCTGCACGGATCGACTCTGGGCATCATCGGCATGGGCGCCATCGGCCTGGAGGTGGCGCAACGTGGCGCCGCCTGCGGGCTCGAAGTCATCACCGAGGACAAGCCACGACCTCGCGCGGTGAACCAGCGCATGAGCGATATCGGCGTGCGGACCCTGCCCGACCGGGCCTCGGTCCTGGCCGCCAGCGACATCGTGTCGCTGCACATCCCCGGCGGCGATGACACCGCCGGCATGGTCGACGCCGAGTTCCTGGCCGCGATGAAGCCCGACGCCGTGCTCATCAACACCGCCCGGGGCGAGGTCGTGGACGAGCGGGCCCTGATCGCCGCCCTCGACTCGACCGACATGAGAGCCGGCATCGACGTGTTCTCGGACGAGCCCCAGTCGAGCGCGGGAACGGTCGACTCCGCGCTGGCCCGCCATCCCAAAGTCATCGCGACCCACCACATCGGAGCCTCCACCCGCCAGGCCCAGGAGGCTGTGGCCGAAGGCACCGTCGAGGTGATCGAGGAGTACCGCTCGGGCTCAGTCGTCAACTGCGTGAACCTGGAGCAGGCTCCGCACCGAACGGCCACGCTGAGCGTGCGCCACTACGACCGGGTCGGTGTGCTGGCCGCAGTCCTGCAGGAATTGCGCCGCGGGCACCTCAACGTGGCCACGATGAGCAACCGGATCTTCGCCGGCTCGGTGGCCGCGGCCGCGACCATCGATGTGGCCGGCACCATCAACCAGGAACTGCTGGACGCCGTGCGCGCCCTTCCCGACGTGATCCAAGTCTCAGTGTTCGACTCATGACGGGTCGCGAGCCCACGCTTGAGCCGCTCGCGGGGTGGCTGGTCAAGCCGGAATGGGCCGACCGGGTGATCAGCCGCGCCTACGACAACCTCACTCCCGGCCAGCGCCGCTCAATCGTCAAGGAGAACCCCTACAGCTACGTGAACGTGACCCGCAGCAGCGAGGACCTGCTCGAGGATGAAGACCTGTCGATCGACAATCTCGTCACCCAGGGCGCGGCCGCCCTCACCCGTCTGCTCGACGCCGACGTGTTCGCCCCCACCGGGCGCCGCTCGCTGTACCTGTACCGCCTGACCCACTCCCGGGGCTCCCAGACCGGCATGATCTGCACGGTGGCGGTCAGCGGGTTCGACGAGGGCCACATCCGTATCCACGAGGGGGTGCGCGAGGACCGCACCGAACTGCTCGCCGCCCACCTGATGGGGGTCGGCGCCACGTCGAGTCCTGTTGCTCTGACGGTGAGGGCCTGGGCGGACTCGGAGTATGCGGCTCTGCTGGACGAGGTGGCCGGGTCCGCGCCGGCCGAGCTCGAGTTCGGATCGAGTCTGGTCCATCACCAGATCTGGACGGTGCCCGCACAGATGACCGATCGGCTGCTCTCAGCGGTGAACGGCAAGGTCCTTTACGTGACCGACGGGCACCATCGCTCGGCTGCCGCGCAGCGGGCCCTAGCCCGAGAGCCGGACAGCCCCGTGCTCACCCACACGCTGGCCGCGGTGTTCCCCCACAGCCAGCTCCACGTTGAGGCCTACCACCGGGTCGTGGCCGACCAGCACCACGACAATGTCGACGACTGCCTATGGGCACTGCGCTCCAGGGCCAGCTACATGGGAGGCGAACTGGAGCGTGTGCCGAGCGCAGAGGACGCTCGGCCCAGACATCGGGGCGAGGTCGGCGTACACGCGGCGGGAGCCTGGCACCGCCTGACGCTGCCTCCACCGACCTCCGAAGCGGGCGCCCTCGACGCACTCGACGTCGACCGGCTGCGCCGGCTGGTGCTGGACCCGGTGCTAGGCGCCGAGGAACTGGCAGCCACCGGCACCGTGGAATACGTCCCAGACACCGCCGGCCTCGACGAGCTGATCCGACGCTGCGACACCGCGGACCGGATCGGCTTCGTGATGTACCCGCTGTCGGTGGACGAACTGCTGGCGGTGGCCGACGAGGGCAGCAGGATGCCTCCCAAGTCGAGCTTCTTCTATCCCAAGCCCCGGGCCGGAGCGTTCCTGCGGGTGCTCGGGCGGGGCGCCACCGCCCACCTGGACCCGTCCTAAGTGGCTGGTGTTAAATGTCAATTTGCCACAATCCGCAAGTCGCTGACCTGGGGTTTTGTGACCGCAAAACCCCCATTTCGGGAGTTTGGCACCAGCCACCTAGTGTCCCGTATGGCTAATTCGTGTGGTTGTTCCGATGGTTGTGATGCTGGCACTCGACAGCTATATCGCTAGCTTTCCTGATGTTTCCATAGAGTCAGGCATCCCAGACAATGCTCACGAACTTGGCACCCAGGACACTAGCGGAGGCGATCGTCGCCGCGTGGTCGGAGATATGGCCGAGCTGATGAGGGAAGCCGGCTAGGAGACTGCTGAGTAATGCCGATTTCGGCCAACCCACAAGCCTCTGACCTGGGGTTTTATGATCACGAAACTAGCAATTTGTGACTTACTCAGCAGTCTCCTAGGTGGCTGGTGTTAAATGGCAATTTGCCACAATTCGCAAGTCGCTGACCTGGGGTTTTGTGACCGCAAAACCCCCATTTCGGGAGTTTGGCACCAGCCACCTAGTGCTCTGTCAACAAACGTTCGTCGGGGTCGCGTCCACCGCTTGGGGTGTTGTGGGTGGTGGAATCAGGGGATGTCCAAACCATTGCGGGTTCGTCGTTTGACGGACCGGGAAGGCCGTGAGCTTCAGCGGATCGTTCGCCGGGGCAGCGGCAGTTCAGACGGGTCGGTTGTGCGCTGGCGGCGTGCGCTGGTGGTGCTGGCGTCTGCGGGCGGCAACACGGTGCCTGTGATCGCTCGGCTGGCGGCTACGTCGCCGGACCGGGTGCGTGAGATGATCCGGCGGTTCAACGAGTTGGGGATGGCGTCGCTGGACCCTCGCTGGGCGGGTGGCCGTCCCCGCCGGATCACGACTGACGACGAGGCGTTCATCGTCGACACGGCGACGGCGCGCCCTGAGGCTCTGGGTCTGCCGTTCACGCGGTGGAGCCTGCGCAAGCTGGCCGCGTGTCTGCGCGACGGCGCTGAGCGGCCGGTTCGCGTCAGCCATGAGCGGCTGCGCCAGATACTGCACGCCCACGACGTCACCTTCCAGCGGACCAAGACCTGGAAGGAGTCCAACGACCCCGACCGCGACGCCAAGCTCGCCCGCATCGAGGAGGCGGTCGAGCGCTGGCCGGACAGGTGTTTCGCGTTCGACGAGTTCGGGCCGCTTTCGATCCGGCCCACAGGCGGCTCCGCTTGGGCGCCTGCTCGACGTCCCCAGCGCCAGCGGGCCAACTACCACAAGACCCACGGAGTGCGGCAGTTCCACGGCTGCTACTCGGTGGGCGACGACGTGCTTTGGGGCGCAGTGCGACACCAGAAGTCCGCGGTCAACACGCTGGCCGCGCTCCGCTCGATCCGGGCCCGCCGCCGAGACGGCGCCCGCATCTACATCATCTTGGACAACCTCTCAGCCCACAAGGGCCCGACCATCCGCCGGTGGGCCGCCAACAACAACGTCGAGCTGTGCTACACCCCGACCTACAGCTCCTGGGCCAACCCCATCGAAGCGCACTTCGGGCCGTTGCGAGAGTTCGTGCTCAACAACTCTGACCATCCCAACCACACCGTGCTGACCCGCCGCCTGCACGCCCACCTGCGCTGGCGCAACACCAACGCCCGAGACCCCGACCTCCTCGCCGCACAACGCCGCGAACGCGCCCGAGTCCGCTCCCAGCGAGGACGCCGCTGGGGCATCCCAGCCGCACAACCAGCACGAAACCCAACCACACACAACACGCGCGCAAACGTTTGTTGACAGAGCACTAGCCACCGACCGCATGCCGACGGCGTGCTGCGACCGGCCCGTCACCAGCGACGCACAGATGGGCGAGCACAGCGGCGTGACGTGGAAGTAGGTGAACTGGAGGCCGCCTGCGGCCAGCCGGTCCAGGTTTGGCTATGTCGGGTGGCTGGCGCCGCCCACGCGCACGAGACGCCCGCCAGCTATAGAGATTCTCATGTTGTTTCAGGCTGCGTGGTGCTGAGCCGGCTGTTATGGTGACGGCGTGGACGGGGCCGACATGAACCTGATCATGGGAATGTTCACGGCGATGGCCGCGCTCATCGTGGGATCGATCTGGAACCAGCACCGCGAGAGCGCCAACGCACGCGCCGAATACAGGCGCGACCTCGAGCGGGCCACCGACAAACTGAGCGCCGAGTTCAACAACCTCAAGGAGACCGAGTTCAACGAAGGCGGCAACCATGAGATCTGGAGACTGGGAAGTGAGCGATTGGTGATCCCCCGCCACCGTGAGACCAACGAACGCACAGCCGCAGGCATCCTGGCCGAGGCAGGGAGGCTGACCGGCGATGGCGGCTAACGCGACGCCCGCGCGCTACCGGGTTGAGGCCGTACGGTTCGGCGACTGGTGGGCCATCACCGTGCCGGCCCTGCGGGGCGTCTTCTCCCAGGCCAAGCGCCTCGACCGCGTGAAAGCAACCGCCCGCGAGGCCATCGCGATGATGCTCGACGTCGACGAATCCAATGTCGGGTCCATCGAGGTGGATGTGCGACCGCCGGAGCAGGTCGCTGATCTCCTAGGATACTGTTGAATAGTGCCTATTTTGCGCGATTCGCAAGCCTCTGACCTCTGGTTTTGTGATCATGAACCCGGTGATTCGGGACTTGCTCAGCAGTCTCTTAGACGAACTCCACCGGTCGATGTCCATCGCTGATGAGGCCAGTGCGGCAGCCGCCAAGGCGCGCCATGACGCCGCGAGGCTGCTCAGCGACTCCGGCCTCCCCATGCGCGACATCGGGGAACTGTTGGGCATCTCCCACCAGCGCGTCAGCCAGATCCTCTCCAAGTAGCAAGCGGGAGGACAAGCGGATCTCGGCACCGGACTGGACCCAGCCGAGACCTGTCAGGGGTAAACGCCCATCGATGATTGGCCGCCCGGGCCAACGCGTCGAACGATGGCGTGCACTGCTTGGAGCAGTAGGGACTTGGCTCCCTCACCGCGCGAGAGTCCCGAAGCGTTGGGCGCGTCAGGCGCGTGGGGCCCAGAGCGTGTCGATCGGTGCGGCGATGATGCGGTCCTCGAGATGGAAGGTGGACCCTCCGGTGTGGAGGACGAGGCCTGCGCTGAAGGCGTTACCCAGAGCATTGCGCAGAGCGCGGAGGCCTCGGGCGTCGCCGCGGCCGACCCGGGCACCCGCCTTCACTTCGAACGCGGTGACTGAGCCGTCGCTGTGCTCGATCACGAGATCGACCTCCTGGCCGTCATGGGTGCGCCAGTGACCGACGCCGGCGACTTCGCTGCTCCATGAGGCCTGCTTGAGGAGCTCGCCCACGACGAAGGTCTCGAGCAGGTGGCCGAACTCGGCCAGCGCGGCCGGATCGGGACGGGCAATCCTCGGCGGCGTGATCCCCATGAGCCGGGCCGCGAGGCCGCTGTCGAGGACATGGATCTTCGGGTGCGCGGCGGCGCGGGCTCGCAGCGTGCGCCCCCAAGCGTCGAGACGGCGGATGAGGAACAGGTCTTCGAGCAGCTTCGTGTACGCCTCCGCCGTCCTGGGCTCCAGGCCGACGGCGCGGCCGGCCGCCGCCATGTTCAGCACCTGCCCGGTTTGCCCCGCGAGGCGCCTCAGCAGCGCCTGCAGCAGGGCTCCCTGACGGATCTTCGACAGTTCGGTCACGTCGCGGGCCAGCGACACCCGCACGTAATCGTCGAACCAGCGGGCGCGAGCCGAGCCGCGGCGGGCCACGGCCAGCGGCAGCCCGCCCCGGCAGATCTGCTCGATGTAGTCGGCCCGCGTCGTCGTCGAGCGGTGCGGCGTCACCAGCGAGCCGGGATCGGCCGCCGTCACCTCTAGGAAGTCCTCGTGCCGGATGGCGATCTCACCTTGCGAGAACGGCAGCAGGTCGATGATGTGGATGCGGCCTGTCAAGGCCTGCGCGGCCCGGGGCAGTGCATCGAACCGCGTGGAGCCAGTGATCACGAACCGGCCCGGCACCATGTGACGATTGAGTTCGGCCTTGATGGCGTCGAGCACCACTGGCACCTTCTGGAACTCGTCGACGCAGACCGGCGGCGGGCCGGACACGAAGGTCGCCGGGTCCGCGGCGACCGCGTCCCTCATAGCCGGCTGGTCGAGATCGATGACATCGACCCCACCCCGTCGGGCCACTTCGGCCAGCAGAGTCGACTTGCCCACGGTGCGCGGCCCCTGCAGGGCCACCACCGGCTCGTCTTGGAGCCGCGCCTGGACAAGATCCAGCACACGGCGATCCACATGGCCCCTCACAGAGCCACCTTACCACTAAATTTCGTAATTGGAGGGTGATTACATTCGTAATTGGAGGACGATTACATTCGGAATTGGAGGATATGCGCGTTCGTAATCCGAGGAGCACTACGTTCGAATTCAGACCACGCGAAGCCCTCCCATTCCGGAGTCATCCCGTTGGCGGCGGTCCAACCGTCATTCCCGATGGTCCACCTCGGTGCTTCTAGCCGGGCGAGCGCAGCGCCCTATCCGGCTCAGGCGTCGGCGGTGGCCAGTGCGCCCACCAGGGCGGCAGCGCCCTCGTCGATCTCAGCGGCGGTGACGTTGAGCATGGGGGTGATGCGGATCACGTTGCCGTAGAGGCCGCCCTTGCCGACCAGCAGGCTGCGGTTGCGGCACTCCTCGAGCACCACTCCAGCCCGGGCTGCGTCGGGCTCGATGGAGCCGGGGTGCACGAACTCGATAGCCTGCATGAGTCCCCTGCCCCGCAGTTCGGCTGCGAAATCGAAGCGGTCGACGGCCGGGGTGAGGGCGTCCACCAGCCGCTTCCCCATGGCCGCGGCGTTGGCCTGCAGGTCGTCCTCCAGCACCCGGCGAAGGGTGGCCCGGCCCGCGGCGGCCGACAGCGGGTTGCCGCCGAAGGTGGAGAATTGCAGCGCGCCGATGGAGTCGGCGATCTCGGCCCGCACCACCACACCGGCCAGGGTGATGCCGTTGCCCACTCCCTTGGCGAAGGTGAGCATGTCGGGCACAATGCCGTGGGCCTCATAGCCCCAGAAGTGCTCGCCCGTGCGGCCCCAGCCGGTCTGCACCTCGTCGGAGATGAACAGGATGTTGTGAGCATCCAGCACCTTTCCCATGGCCCCGAAGAATCCGTCTGGGGGCACGGTGAATCCGCCGACGCCCTGGATGGGCTCGGCGATCATGGCGGCCACGTCGCCGGCGGTGGTCATGTCGATGAGTTGGACGAGGTCGTCGGTGCAGGCGGCGGTGTAGGCGTCGTCGTCGAGGTGGCGGAACGGGCTACGCAGCCGGTAGCCGCCGTGTACGAAGGTGACGTTGAGGCCGGTGTGGCTGGTGGACGACCAGCCTCGCTGGGCCGTGATGGCCTGGGTGGCGAACGAGCGTCCGTGGTAGCTGTTGCGCATGGCCAGGATCTGGTTGGAGCCGCGGTGGGCGGTAGCCATGAGCAGCGCGGCGTCGTTGGCCTCGCTGCCCGACGGGGTGAGGAACACCCGGGCGTCGTCGATACCCGACACCCGGGCCACGTCCTCGGCGAAGGCGATCATGGGCTCGCTCAGGTACAGGGTGGAGGTGTGCATCACCTTGGCCGCCTGCTCCTGCACGGCGGCCACCACGCTGGGCTCGGCGTGGCCGATCATGGTGGTGAGCACCCCTCCGAAGAAGTCGAGGTAGCGGTGGCCCTCCACGTCCCAGACGTAGCTGCCCTCGCCCCGGTCGATAGAGACCGGCTCATCGTGGAGCAGGTGCAGGAAGCTGGGCAGCACCGAGGCGTAGCGCTCGGCCAGTTCAGCGTTAGTGGTCATGGGCCAGATTATGCCTGCTCCATAGGCATCGAGCGCTTTCGCGTTGTCGCGCAACAAAGGGCCAATGTCGTGCGTCGTAAGAGGAAGTAGGAGGAGTCGAGACAGCCGTCAGGCCATGTGACAACGTTGGGTCGACTATGAGGCGAGCGATAGCCGTACGAGCGGCAGTGACCGGCATCCGGCCCGTGGCTCGGCCATTCTGCGGACGCCGTGTCCTCGTGACCGCACTCGCCGCGGCGTTGCTTGTCTCGGCATGCAGCGTGGACGAGGAGACGGCATCCCAGGACGAGCAGGAACTGGCTGCCGAGGCCGAACAAGTCGCAGAACCTGAGCAATCCCGCAAACCTGAGCCTGAACCTGGACCTGAACCCGAGCCAGCACCGCAACCGGAACCCGAACCCGTGCCAGAACCCGGACCTGAACCTAAACCTCAACCAGAACCAGAGCCAGAGCCAGAGCCAGCACCGCAACCGGAACCCGAACCAGAGCCAGAGCCAGAGCCAGAGCCAGAGCCAGCACCGCAACCGGAACCCGAGCCCGTGCCAGAACCCGGACCCGGACCTGAACCTAAACCTCAACCCGAACCAGAGCCAGAACCCGTCAAGGCCCTCAACCCCACGCTCGACGGCGGCGGCGTCATCTCTGCGGGTGGCGGCCACACCTGCGGACTGCGAACCGACCACACCATCACATGCTGGGGATCGAACTACTCCGGCCAGGCCGACGCCCCTGACGGACAGTTCCTTGCGGTCGTGGCGGGTGGCGGCCACACCTGCGGGCTGCGAACCGACAACACCATCACATGCTGGGGCGAGGACTTCGGCGGCCGAACCAGTGCGCCCGAAGGGCAGTTCATCTCCGTCACCGCGGGCAGCGAGCACTCCTGCGGACTACGAGCCGACAACACCGTCACGTGCTGGGGCGACAACCGCTCCGGCGAGTCCGACCCGCCCGCAGGGCAGTTCATCACCGTCACCGCGGGCAGCGATCACTCCTGCGGGCTGCGAACCGACAACACCGTCACATGCTGGGGGGACAACGATCAGGGCCAGGCCGACCCGCCCGACGAAGAGTTCATAGCCATCAACGCAGGCGGCAGCCACTCTTGCGGACTGCGAACCGACCACACCGTCGAATGCTGGGGCTGGAACAGCCACGGCCAGGCCGACCCGCCCGACGGAGAGTTCATAGCCATCAACGCCGACTCCTTCACCACGTGCGGGATACGGAGCGACAACGCCATCACCTGCTGGGGCGCGCAGTATGACGGCCGAACCCACCGGATCGAGGGACCGTTCATCGCCACCACGGGCGGTCACGGCGAGCTCTGCGGGCTGCGAGCCGACAAGTCGATCATGTGTCGAGGATTGTCCTACGACGGCCTCACCGATGCGCCCGACGGCCAGTTCACTGCCCTGGCTGCTGGCATCTTCCACACCTGCGGGGTGCGCACCGACAGCACCGTCCAATGCTGGGGCAACGAACGAGTCGGCATCGGTGTCCCGCCACACGGTCAATTCACCGACGTAACCGTTGGCTGGGGCCACGCGTGCGGCTTGCTAGCCGGACAGGAGATCACTTGCTGGGGTTGGTACGGAAGCGGCCAGTCCGATCCGCCCGAGGGGCAATTCGCGGCAGTGACCGCCGGCGACACCTACACCTGCGGGCTGCGAACCGGCAACACCGTCACATGCTGGGGGAACGACGCGTACGGTCGAACCGACTCGCCTGACGGGCTATTCGTCCGCATTGTGGCGGGCCCAGACCATGCGTGCGGGGTGCGCTCCGACAACACCGTCCAATGCTGGGGCCAGAACTATCACGGCCAATCGAATCCGCCCGACGATCACTTCACCGACGTGACGGCGGGCACCCAACACTCCTGCGGGCTGCGCACCGACAGCACGATCGCCTGCTGGGGCCATGATGCCGACGGCCTCACCGACGCCCCCGACGGAGAGTTCGTTGCCATCACGGCGGGCAGAGGTCACACCTGCGGGGTGCGCACCGATGGAACCGTCGACTGCTGGGGTTGGAACGGCTACCGCCAGACGGAGGCGCCCAGCGGGCAGTTCATCGCAGTCGCAGCAGGCGGCAGCCACACCTGTGGACTACGCGCCGACGGAACCGTCGACTGCTGGGGCGGCGCCCTGCCCGACGGGCTGTTCGGCCCCGAACCAGAACCAGAGCCAGAGCCAGAACCAAAACCCGAGCCCGAGCCCGGACCTGGGCCAGAACCAGAGCCCGAACCAGAACCCTTCGATCCATCGCTCGAGGAATGGAACGCCATCTCGGCCGGCTTCGGCCACACCTGCGGTGTGCGAACCGACGGCACCGTCGCATGCTGGGGCCGCAACGACCACGGCCAAAGCAACCCGCCCGACGGAACCTTCACCGCCGTCACCGCCGGAAACGAGAACACCTGCGGTCTGCGAACCGACGGCACCGTCGCATGCTGGGGCCGCAACGACCACGGCCAGAGCAACCCGCCCGACGGAACCTTCACCGCCGTGACTGTCGACTCGAACTACGCCTGCGGGCTCCAGACCGACGACGCCATCGCCTGCTGGGGAAACCACTTCGTCGGCCTCCGCTACACGCCGTACGGCCGGTTCCTCGAACTGGCCGCCGGAACGGTCAGCACCTGCGGTCTGCAGACCGACAACGCAATCGTCTGCTGGGGCGACGACCACGTCAGCGGTCCCGGCCAACAACTCATCGCCATAACCGCCGGTCACGGGCACACTTGCGGGCTGCGGACCGACAACACCGTCGCCTGCTGGGGCTACAACGACTTCGGTCAGGATGACGCGCCCCAGGGGTCATTCACCGCGGTCACCGCGGGCGAGCACCACAGTTGCGGGCTGCGGGCCGACAAGACTGTTGCCTGCTGGGGCCTCAACGACTCCGGCCAAGCCGATGCGCCGGGCGGGCGATTCACGGCTGTCAGCGCAGGAAGCACCCACAGCTGCGGGCTGCGGGCCGACAGCGCCGTCGAGTGCTGGGGCAGTGTCACTATCAACGCTGAGCCCGATCCGGACACGAGCAGCCTGACAGCTGTCGGGGCGAAACTCACCGAGAAGGTGTCACTATCAACGCTGAGCCCGATCCGGACACGAGCCTCGAGGCGGACACGGGCCTGCCTGCCGGGAACATCATCTCCGCGGGAATGGGTCACACCTGCGGGATCCTCACCGACAGCACCGTGATCTGTTGGGGACTGAACGATCGCCACCAGAGCGAACCCTCCACCTTCCGGTTCACCAGTGTCGCCGCAGGTGGCGACCACACGTGCGGCCTCCGATCCAACGGCACCATCGATTGCTGGGGCTCGCGGGGCTTCGAGCACGCCCGCAGCCTGGCGGGAGAAGAGTTCAAGGCGGTCGCCGTGGGCGACTGGCACACCTGCGGGCTGCGAACCGACAACACCATTACCTGTACAGGGGGATTCGTCTCAGGCGACACCGAGGAGCAGTTCCAGGCGGTTGCCTCGGGCGACTCCCATGTCTGCGGTCTTCGAGCCGACAACACGGTCAAGTGCTGGGGCTTGAACAGTGCAGGGCAGACCGACGCTCCCGACGGGCAATTCTTCGCGATCACCGCCGGAGGGAGCCACACGTGCGCGCTGGCGAGCGAGGGCGTCGTCATGTGCTGGGGTGCCAACGATCAAGGTCAGACCGACAGCCCCGGCGGTCCATTCACCGCGATCACTGCCGGAGGAGCGCACACCTGCGGACTGTCCATAGACGACACCATCCGATGCTGGGGCGGCAACGACCTAGGCCAAACCAACGCTCCTCCCGGTCAGTTCGTGGCGGTCACCGCAGGAGGAGCCCATAGCTGCGGCCTGCGACCGGACGGAACGGTCGCATGCTGGGGCGACCACCACGGCAGTCAAGCCAACGCCCCGGACGGGGAGTTCAAGTCTGTGTCGCTGCACGCCTACCACAGCTGCGGGGTTCGAAGCGACAGCACGGTCGCCTGCTGGGGCAACAACACTCACGGGCAGGCCAGCCCGCCGGACGGACAGTTCAATGCCGTGACCACTGGTTTCAACCACAGCTGCGGAATCCGGGCCGACGGCACGGTCGCCTGCTGGGGCCTCACCGACGACGCGCCCGACGGCGAGTTCACGGTCATCCTCGCCGACTACTCCCACACCTGCGGGCTGCAGACAGCCGGACGAGCCATTTGCTGGGGAACCGACTTCTTGGTCGATCCTTCTCACGTGCAGCTCACCTCCCTCGCCGTCCTCAAGGGCCAGGCGTGCGGGCTCACAACCGAAGGCACTATCGCCTGCTGGGGTGAGAGCGGCTATGGCCTGACGGATGCGCCCGACGGTCAGTTCACCGCCCTGTCTGCCAGCTACCCGAACCTGTGCGGCTTGCGGACCGACGGCGTCATCGTGTGCTGGGGCGATGACAAGTACGGCCTCAGGGACGTTCCCGACGGGCTGTTCATGTCCCTCAGTGCCGCCTACGACCACACATGCGCCATCCGCACCGACCAGACCGTCGCCTGCTGGGGCAGCAACAACCACCGGCAGGCCGAACCGCCCGGCGGGCAGTTCGATGCCGTCGCGGCCGGCAGCTCCTACGCGTGCGGCCTGCGCACCGACGGCGCCGTCACCTGCTGGGGCAGCAACGAATTCGGCCAGAGCGACGCTCCCGGCGGGCAGTTCACCGCGGTCTTCGCCTCTGTGTTCCACACATGCGGCCTGCACACCGACAACACCATCGACTGCTGGGGCACAGGCCTGCCCAAGGAACGCTTCGGCCCCGAGTTGACCGCCCCCGACCAACCCTGATCGATCCTGACGCACGGCCGAAGGCTGGCCAGCGGTCAGTCGTTGCGGATCCTGCCGGCCAGGGCGACTGCGGCCTTCGCTTCCCGGTTGGTGCGGAACTCGTAGGCGTCGGCAGCGGCCAGGATCCAGCGGCTGCCCCGCACTCCCAGCCAGCGCAGCGGCTCCGGTTCCCAGTTCGGGTAGCGGACGTTCACCCAGGGCAGATCGACCCGGTCGGACTCGGTGCCGGTTATCAGGTCGGCCAGGGTGCGTCCGGCCAGGTTCGACGGCGCCACCCCCTCCCCCACGTAACCGCCCGCTCCGGCAGTGCCCGCAGCCCGGTCGAAGTGCACGAACGGGGTCCAGTTGCGGGGCACGGCGAGCACGCCGCCCCACCGGTGGGTGATCCGCGCCTCTGACAGCGCGGGGAACAGGTCCACCAGCGTGGCGTGGATGCGTTCGTGCGAGCGGCGGTGGCGCTCGACGGACGGGCTGATCCTCGATCCGTACAGGTAGGGCACTCCCCGGCCGCCGAAGGCGATGCGGTCATCCGCGGTGCGCTGGCCGTAGATCACCATGTAGCGGTCGTCGGCGAATGTGGGACGGTCGGCCAGGCCGATCTCGTCGAACACCGACTGCGGCAGCGGCTCGGTGCCGATCATCAGCGAGTAGACGGGCAGCAACTGGCGCCTCCGGCCCCGCAGGTCACGGGTGTAGGCCTCGGTGGCCCGCACCACCACCTCGGCCCGCACCGTCCCCCGGTCGGTCAGCACCCGGCCGGGCTCGATGGCGATGGCGGCCGTCTGCTCGACGATGGTCGCGCCTCGCCGCTCCACGGCCTCGGCCAGACCTCGCACCAGCAGAGCGGGGTGCAGCGCCGCGCACGGAGCGTAGAAGATGCCGCTGAGTACGCCGGTGGCCCGGGCGTGGGTGGAGGCCTCGGCCGCGGTCAGCAACCGGACCTCGTGCTCGGTAAGACCGAGCATGTGATGGTGGGCCACCTCAGCGGCCTGGCGCTCGGCTTGGGGGCGGTTGCGGGCGAAGCGGATCACCCCGCCCTTGTGGTAGCCGCAGTCGATCCCCTCGGACGCATTCACCCGGCCGATCTCGTCGACGCTGTCGAAAACCGCACGGGACAGCCGCAGCGACGAGGGCAGGTCGGAAAGGGCCGCATATTTTTCAATGCCAGCAGCCAGCTCGCCCACCGCCCAGCCGCCGTTGCGGCCCGACGCGCCAAAGCCGCACACGTCGCGTTCGATGACCGTCACTCGCAGCGTCGGGTCGAGCCCGAGGAGGTAGTAGGCGGTCCACAGCCCGGTGAACCCGCCGCCGACAATGGCCACGTCAGCATCGCTGTCGCCATGCAACGCCGGGCGGGGTTCGAGCGAGCCGGGGTAGGTGTCGAGCCACATCGAACGCTCGCGGTAATAGGCGTCCGAGGCTGGACCGGGGGGCATGCCGGTACTGTACGCTCGCCGCCCGGCACCACCCCCGCCCCGGCTCTCGCCACCCCACCAACAACTGGCAGCAAAATGCACGCTATCGACGCAGAACGCTGCCAATTCCGGCCGAGCGCCGAGTCCCACCGGGAACTGGCAGCACGATGCACGCCATGCGGGCAAAACACTGCCAATTCCTTGGCAGTCGGCTAGTGTCCTGAGCCGTTGATTCGCCGAGTATTCGGAACTGGTCACCGAATCGCCTCCCGCGGGAATGCGTGCGGTCTGTGTGCAGTTTTCCGTCTATATGACAGGTTTCTGCACACAGTTGGCGACACGACGACCTCGCGGCTGGCACAATGGCTGGAGGGGCCGCTGTGCGGCGCGACTTGGCCGCATACCTATACACCATGAACTGGCAACTCGGGACACTAGCACCCGCAGGGAGTATTCTGCGGGTATGCAAAGGCCGCCGATCAGGCAGCTCAACCTGGCCGGATCACCCGAGGCCATGGGCGACGCCCATGGGCGGGCCCACGCGGCCGAGATCCGGCGCTACGCCCACCACCGCGTGGATCTGGTGGCCGAGGGACTGTGGAGCGGCTGGCCGCTGGAGCGGGGCGCGGTGCTGGAGCTGGCCGAAGCCTGCCTGCCCGCCCATGAGGCGTTCTCGCCCAGCCTGCACGCCGAGATGCTGGCCATGGCGGCCGCCGCCGGCATTACTCCGGCCGAGGCGGTGGTGGTGGGCGGCTTCACCGACTTCGTCGACACGGTGAGGGCGGCAACGCTCGGGGCACATCCCGTCACGGTGACCGAGGACGACTGCACAGCCTTCGTTGTGCCCGACGGGCGAGCCGCCGGGGCGGGGATGCTGGGCCAGACCTGGGACATGCACGACACGGCCACCGACCATGTGGTGCTGGCCCGTCTGCGTCCCGACAGTGGCCCCGATGCCCTGGTGTTCACCACCGTCGGATGCCTGGGCCAGGTCGGCATGAACTCCGTGGGCGTGGGCGTGGGAATCAACAACCTCACCGGCAATGACGGCCGGTTCGGGGTGACCTGGCCCACGGTCATCCGTGAGATGCTCGCTCAGGCGACCGCCGACGACGCGCTGGACGTGCTGCTGCGAGCCGACCTCGCCGGTGCCCACAACTACTTGATCCTCGACGCCGAAGGTGGGGGCTTCAACGTCGAGGCCATGCCGTCGGCCCGGCCGGTGCAAGCCCTGGCCTCCGACCCGCTGGTGCACACCAACCATGTGACCGACCCCGCAGCCGCGCCCTTCGAGGGCGAGAGGGACCTCGAGCTGATGGCCAACTCGCGCCGGCGCCTGGAGATGGCCGCGTCCATGCTCGCCGACGAGAACAGACCGGTGGACGCCGAGCGGCTGATGGAGGTCACCCGCGAGCCCACAGCCATCTGCCGCTGGCCGGACGACCTCTACCGGGTGGAGTCGAGCGGCGCAGTGATCATGCGGCCCCGCACCGGCGACTTCTGGGCCTGCTGGGGCCAGCCCGCCGAGAACGACTACCAGCACTTCTCGCTGGCCCCCGCCGCGGCCCGAGGCGCCTGAGCGCCGCCCGGCCGCCATGGGCAAGTCGACTGGTGGATGAGCTGACGATCGAGTGAGCTGACTGGTGAATGAGCTGACTGGTGAATGAGCTGACTGGTGGATGAGCTGACGATCGAGTGAGCTGACTGGTGGATGAACTGCCGATTGAGTGAGCTAGGAAATGGCTGAGCTGACGTACACGAACATCCGGCCCGAATGGGCCGAGGCGCTGGAACACATCGAGCACACCTCCTTCCCGACCGCGGACCGCGCCGACCTGTACGACGCCGAAGAGCTGAGGGCCCTGGCCCGCGAGTTCGGCGAGGGCGGCGTGGTGGTGCTCGACGGCGACACGCCGGTGGCCATGGGGCTGGGCATCCGGGTGGACTTCGACTTCGGCCACACCCAGCACTCGATCCGCGACCTGGTCGGCACCGGCGGCGGCAGCGGCCACGCGCCCGACGGCGCCTGGTACTACGGCACCAGCATCGCGGTGCTGCCCGCCTACCGACGCCGGGGGATCGGCCGGCGCCTCTACGACATGCGCAAGCAGATCTGCCGCAACCTCAACCTGGCCGGCATCGTGGCCGGAGGCGTGATCCCCAACTACGCAGACCACAAGCACGAGATGTCGGCGGCCGACTATGTGGCCAAGGTGTCGGCGGGCGAGCTGTACGACGCCACCCTCACCATGCAGATCGCCAACGGCTTCGAGGCCCGGGGCGTGATCGCCGACTACATCACCGACCCAGCCGTGGACAGCTGGGCGTCGCTGATCGTCTGGGAGAACCCCGACTACAACCCCGACTCCTGACCCCGGGGGAGGGATGTCACACAGGTCCGCTATTGTCTAGTATCATCAATGGAAGCAGTTGAAAAGGGATCAAATGGCCTTGACTGATATCTCTCGCCACGGTATGGAGAACCCGCCCGGAGACGAACGGCTGGGTGAGGCGATCCTCTACGTCGCAGAACGGCTGACCGACGATCCGGCGGGGCGCGGCGCAGTCAAGCTGAACAAGATCCTTTGGTGGGCCGACTTCGAGAGCTTCCGCGAGCGGGGCCGCTCCGTCACCGGCGCCGTCTACCAGAAGCTCAAGGAGGGTCCGGCACCAGTTCGACTGGTGCCCACGCGCAAGAAGCTGCTGAGGACGGGCGCCGTTGAGATGACCGAGCGACACACGGGCGCCCGGAGTCCAGAGAAGGTCCTGCAAGCACTCCGCGAGCCCGAGCTCGTGTTCGACGACGACGACGTCCGCTATCTGGACCGAGGCTTGCAGAAGTTCCACGGCATGACCGGGAAGGAATGCAGCGACTTCTCGCATCGCGCTTCGGCGGGCTGGCAGACGGTGAACATCAAAGAGGTCATTCCCTACGAGACATCGATCATCTCCACGAGGCCGCCGAGCGAAGCCGACCTAGCCTGGGCTCGCTCGGTTGCGGTCGCAGCCGGATACATCCCCGAGTGACAAGAGACCCGGGTGGCCCGTCCATCGGACGGGCAGCCGCTTTCGACGAGACGGTCGGGCACATGTTCGCCGCCGAGCGGTCGGCGGACGGTACGCGCCCCTCACGCAGCGACTTCGAGAGTGTCTCATGGCCCTTTCTGAAGTCGGCCCTATCGGACTCCTGGCGCAGTGCCGTCTGTGTGGGTGAGGACTATCCCGGGGTCTGGACCGTATTGGTCCAGCCGCACCACGGGATGTTCCCGCCAGCCCGGATCGTCTTCGTCAAGGAACCGTCCCGCCTCTCAGGCCCTCGGTCGCTGACCGTCATAGGCATCGACTTCGACTGGGACTATGAGTGGCCCGGTGACGAGTAGCCGCACCGAGAATATTGGGCGGCCGTCCCGGGGTTGCGACTGCTCTGTCGGCTAGCGCCTTGAGGCGCGGGCTTCTAGTTCGGCAACCAGGTCCGAGTCGTGCTCGCCGAGGGCGGGGACAACGGCGTCGGGGTCGTCTGCGTCGCTGAGGTTGAATGGCGGCTTATAGACCTCCGCGGACCCGGTGGGGGTGGTCACTTGCATGAACCGGTCCCGGGCCCGGAGCTGGTCGTGCTGCCACAGCGCCAGCGGGTCTCGCACGAAGCTGTGAGCCACACGGCCCGCCCGTAAACGCCGCATCAGCTCCGCAGGGACGACCGAGGCGAACACTGCGTTGATCAGCGCCTCCAACCCCTCGATGTTGGCGATGCGATCGGAGTTGTCGACGAAGCGGGGATCGTCAACCAGGGCCGGATCCTGCAGGACATGCTCGGCGAAGTCGGCCCAGTCCCGGTTGCTCTGCACGCCGATCATCACCAACTCGCCGTCGCTCATCCGGTACATGCCGTAGGGGGCGATGATGGTGTGGCGGTGCCCCGCCCGGGGCGGCACCAAGCCCGTCCCCACGGCCGCGTAGGTCGGTGCCGCGGTCCACTCGGCAATGCTCTCCAGCATCGACACCTCGATCGAAGCCCCCTCGCCGGTCGCCTGCCTCCGGTAGAGCGCGGCCAGGATCGAAGAGAACGCGTACATGGCCGCGGCAATGTCGGCGATGGAGAACCCCACCTTGCAGGCCTGCTCTGGGGTGCCGGTGAGCGCCACCGCGCCTCCCTCGGCCTGAACGGCCAGGTCGTAGGCCTTGTCGTCGGTTCGGGGGCCTCCCAGCCCGTAACCGGAAATGTCGCAGGCAATCAGGCCGGGCAGGTTCTCTCTTAGCTGGTCGGCGAGGATCCCGGCCCGGCGAGCCGCAGCCGGTGACAGGTTCTGCACGAAGACGTCTGCGCCGGCCACCAAGCGGTCAAATGCGGCGCGATCCTGCGTGCTCTTGAGGTCTAGCTCGATGCTCTGCTTGCCCCGGTTGGCCCACACGAAGAACGCGGATGTGCCGCCCATCGCCGAGTCGTAGTGACGGGCGAAGTCGCCCTCACCCGGTCGTTCCACCTTGAGGACGCGGGCGCCCAAGTCGGCCAGCTGGCGGGTGGCGAACGGAGCGGCCACGGCCGCTTCCAGTGCGACCACGATCACGCCCTCCAGAGGCGCGCTCACGTGGACGACTCTTTGGACAGGTAACCGCTCGGGCTCACGTGGACAACCCCTCGGGCAGCTAGCCGACACGGGCTCACGTGGACAACCCCTCGGGCAGCTAGCCGACACGGGCTCACGTGGACGACCCCTCGGGCAGCTAGCCGACACGGGCTCACGTGGACAACCCTTTGGACAGGTAGCCGCTCGGGCTCACGTGGACAACCCTTTGGACAGGTAGCCGCTCGGGCTCACGTGGACAACCCTTTGGACAGGTAGCCGCTCGGGCTCACGTGGACAACCCTTTGGACAGGTAGCCGCTCGGGCTCACGTGGACAACCCTTTGGACAGGTAGCCGCTCGGGCTCACGTGGACAACCCTTTGGACAGGTAGCCGCTCGGGCTCACGTGGACGACCCCTTGGGCAGGTAGCCGTCGCGGGTCTGGGGCAGCTTCATGTCCAGGATCCGCGACGCCACCACCGTGCGCAGGATCTGGACGGTGCCGCCACCGATGGTGAACATTCGCACGTCGCGGTACATGCGCTCCAGCGGGTTGTTGCGGCTGTAGCCGGCCGCTCCGTGGGCCTGCAGCGCGTCGCTCACCACGGCAATGGCCGCCTCGGAAGTGAAGATCTTGGCCTGCGCGGCCAGGGCCGGATCGGGAAACGGGCTGCCGCCGGGCCCCAGGGAGGCCGCGGCCCGGTAGATGAGGCTGCGGGCCGCCTCCAGCTTCACCGACATGTCGGCCAGCATCCATTGCAGGCCCTGGAACTCGGCTATGGGCCGCCCGAACTGCTCCCGCTCCTTCACGAACTCCAGCGCGAGCTCGTAGGCGCCTGAAGCCAAGCCGAGGGCCACCGTGCCCGCACCCACCCGCTGGGTGTTGTAGGCGTTCATCAGGTCGGCGAAGCCCCGTCTCAGCCCCGACGGCGGCTGCACCGCCATGTCGGCACCGACCTCCATGTCGTTGAAGCTGACCACGGTCTCGGGGATTCCCCTCAGACCCATGGCCGGCTCGCGGGCTCCGATCTCCAGGCCGGGCGTCTCGTCCCGGAAGGCCAGGAATGCGCCGATGCCCTCCTCGTTGCCGCCCTCGTCGAAGACCCGGGCGAACACCAGATGCGTGATCGACACGCCGCCGCCGGTGATCCAGTGCTTGGTGCCATTGAGCACATAGACATCGCCGCGGCGGTCGGCTCGAGTGGTCATCTCCGAGGCGGCGCTCCCGGCACCGGGCTCGGTGATGCAGATGGCGGGCTTGTCCCCACTCAACACCAGCGCGGCGACCCTCTGGCTCTGGGCGTCGGTGCCGTAGGCCATCACCGCGGAGAGCGCCCCCATGTTGCACTCCACCGCGATGCGGCCGGTGACCCCGCAGACCTTGGCCATCTCCTCCACCACTAGGGCGGCGTCGAGCAGCGGACGTCCGGGGCCCCCGAGGCCGGTAGGCACGGTCATACCGGTGAAGCCGGCCTGCTGCAGTGCTTCGACGTTGTCCCAGGGATACTGCTCGCTGCGGTCCACTTCGGCGGCCCGGGGCGCGATCACCTCGCGGGCCAATGCCCGGGCCTCGGCCTGAAGCGCCCGCTGCTCGTCCGTCAGTTCCCAGCTCATGGAAGCACTCCGTCGTCTGCCGAACCGGCGGCCGCGGGCATCGGACGGCGGGGAGTCTCCGCGGTGCTCACGCCGGTGCCCGGCGCGGACCTCGAAGGGTCGGCGCCGGCGGCCGCCGCCCGACGGGTGAGGGTGATCAGGTCGCGCTGAGCGATGCTGCCGCCAATCCAGCGCGCGGACCGACCGAGACCGTCAACGACGCCGACGAAGCGGCCCGTGTCGCCCGCGGCGTAGGCGCGGAACGCGTGAGCCAGTGGCGTCACAACCTGTATGAACGTTCGGTCGTTCTCGCTGGTGCCGGCCTCGAGCTCTTCAAGACCGCGGAACCAGCGCCGTGCTCCGGGGTGGGCGGGCCGGCGGCTGAAGGCCAGGGCTGCGTGGACGTCCAGGAAGCCGCAGGTGTGCCGCTCGACCACGCCGTCCCAGCCGTCCGCCAGCGTGTCCCAGCGGTCGCCGGCATCGCACCCGGCCAGCTCGAGGCGCCACAGCAGCGATGTCTGGTCGCTGAGTTGGAAGGCAGTCTTGGCGTGGGGCTGGCGCTCGTCGAAGACGGCCAGCGCGCCGGCCGCATCGCCCGAGGCCAGCAGGCGCAGGGCCAGATGCCACCAGATGTGGGTGGCGAGGAGTTCCTGGCCATCCCACACCTCGACCGATCCCTCCAGCAATTCGAGAGCGGCCGCGGTGTCGTCGGTGGACTCGTAGACGTGAGCGAGCGCATGCCGGGACCACAGGTCCTCGGGATCGAGGCCCAGAGCCGCCCGGCCGAGTTCCCCGGCCTCGTCGTAGCGCCCGACCTCCTCCAGCGCGAAGGCGTGCTGGCCGGCCACGAACCCCCAGCCCGGCTCGCCCCGCCAGGCCTCGGCGGCCCGCGCGCTGGATGCCAGCCGACCGCCGTCGTCGCCGACATGCAGGTAGAGGTCGTGAGCGAAGCGCACCGCTGCGAAGTCTCGCCCGCCGGAGGCGACCTCGTCCCAGGCCCGGGCCGCGGCGGTGAACTCCCCCGCGACGAGCAGCTCGAGCGCCCGCACATGGCCCCGCTCGCGGGAATCCGAGCCACCCGCCCGGGTCTGGGCCCGCCCGGCGTCCGCGGCGAGCGCAGGCGAGCTGAGGGGAGTGCCGGCCAGCACCCGGTAGACCGCGGCGAACACCGGGCCCAACACGAACGTCTCGTCGTTGGCGCCCGCCTCCGACATCGCGGCCACGGGGTCGCCCCGGTAGTGCAGGTATTGCTCCCAGCCTCGCTCCCAGGCGTCGACGCTGGCCGGCCGGCCCCGCACCGGCCCGGGGTCAGGCAGGCCCGCCGCGCTCATGGACCTTGACTTCCAAGTGCTCAATGCCGTTCACGAAGTTCGAGTCCACGTAGACGGGGTCGCCGGACAACTCCAGCTCGATCCCCCGTTGAAGGATCGACTCGATGAGGACGGCCACCTCGAGGCGGGCCAGCGGCGCCCCCAGGCAGAAGTGGGCGCCCCCTCCGCCGAATGCGACGTTGGGCGGCCGCAGAGGCCTCGTGACGTCGAAGCGCATGGGCTCGTCGAACACCGCCTCGTCGAAGTTGGCTGCCGCATACCACATCACCACTTTGTCACCGGCGCGCAGCGGAGTGTCCTGCAACACGGTGTCGCGCGTCACGGTGCGCCGGAAGTACAGGATCGGCGACGAGTAGCGAATCACCTCCTCGGCGGCCTGGGCCATCAGCGACGGATCGGAGCGGGCCAACTCGAACTGGTCGGCGAACTCGACCAGATGCAGGGCCAGATGAGCCATGGAGGCCCTGGTTGTCTCGTTGCCAGCGAAGACCATCAGCCGGAAGAAGTTGGTGAACTCGGCGTCGGTGAGGCGCTCGCCGTCGACCTCGGCCTTGATGAGCTTGGTAACCAGATCGTCGGCCGGCTCGGTCCGGCGCCGCTCGCCGAGCGCGCGGGCGTACTCGTTGATGCCGTGAGCGGCCGGGCTGTTGAACGGCAGCAGCCGCAGTTCGGTGGTGTTGCCGTAGGCGGTGGGCTCCAGCGGCTTGCTGGAGGTGCCCGCCACCAGGTGGTCCGTCAATTCGATCATGTAGTCGTGGTCCGACTCGGGCACACCCATGATGTCGCAGATCACTCCGATCGGGATCGGCGCGGCCACGGCCTGCACCCAGTCGCCGCCGCCGGCCTGCACCAGCGCGTTCAGGCGCCTGGCGATCCTCGATCGCACCGCGGTCTCGTACGACTGCACATGGCGCGGCGTGAACGCCGAGCTGACCAGGCGTCGCAGCCGGGTGTGCACCGGCGGGTCGAGATCGATCATCGATGCCCGAGCCGACAGGGCGTCGGAGTCGATGTCGTAGATCTGGATGTGGCCGACGGCCGAGGAGTACAGGTCGGTGTCGCGAGACACCTCCGACAACGGTGCGTGACGGGTGACCGACCAGAACCCGGTGCGGTCGCCGCCGCCGGGCGGAGTCCAGCTCAACTGAGAGCGGGCCCGCATCTCGGCGAAGGCGTCCTGGGGGATGCCCTGCGAGAAGGTCGCCGGATCGGAGAGATCCGCGGGCACGAGGAGCCGCTCGGACCGTGTTTGCCGCTCTTGTTCGCTGCGCTCACGGGCCGCTTGGGCCAGCTTCCCGCTCTTGTTCGCTGCGCTCACGGGCCGCTCGGGCCCGGGGCCTCGCTCACCACCTAGAGAACCTCCTGAGTTGCGATCATCCGCTCGGCCTCTGGGCCACTAGCCGAGCACGAAGGGATCGCGGGTTGCGCCGGTCAGCTCCACCCATACCGTCTTGGTCTGCAGGTAGCCGTCGAGGGCCTCGCGGCCGTTGTCCTTGCCGTAGCCGGACTGCTTGAATCCGCCGAAGGGCGCGGTGTAGCTGACGGTGCGGTAGGTGTTGACCCACACGGTGCCGGCATGCAGCGCGCGGGACATCCGGAGGGCCCGGCGCACGTCGAGCGTCCACACCCCGGCGGCCAATCCGTAGTCGGAGTCGTTGGCCAGCTTGACAGCCTCGTCCTCGTCGTCGATGGTCATCATCGCAAGGACCGGGCCGAACACCTCCTGGCGCACGATGGTTGTGTCGTTGGTGGCGCCCGTGATCACGGTCGGGCGCACAAAGCGGCCTCCCAGGACGGGATCGACCACCCCTCCGGCTGCGATCGTGGCTCCCTCGGCTCGGGCCTGCTCGATCATGGCCAGGATGCGGTCGCGCTGCGCGTCCGACGCGGCTGGGCCCATCTCCGTCGCCGGGTCGGATGGATCGCCCAGCACCAGCTCCTCGGCTCGTGCCGTGACCCTGGAGATGATGTCGTCGGCTATGCCCCGCTGGATGTAAGCGCGCGACCCGGCCACACACGTCTGGCCGCTAGCCGCGAAGATCCCGGCCAGAAGACCGTTGGCCGCGGCCTCGGAGTCGGCGTCGTCGAAGATGATCTGGGGCGACTTGCCGCCCAGCTCCAACACCGTCGGCACCAAGTTCGCGGCGGCGGCCCGGGCCACATGGCGGGCGGTGTCGCCGCCGCCGGTAAAGGTGATCTTGTCGATGCAGGGATGCGACGTCAACGCCGCGCCCACCGCGGGGCCACCGGTGACCACGTTGATCACCCCGGGCGGGAATCCGGCCTCGGCAGCCCGCTCGGCCAGCATCAGCGCGGTGACCGGCGTGAGCTCGGACGGCTTGACCACGGCGGTGCACCCCGCGGCCAGCAGCGGCGCCAGCTTCCAGGTCAGGAGGAGCAGAGGCGAGTTCCAGGGGATGATCGCGCCCACAACCCCGACGGGCACCCTCTCGGTGTAGACGAGGAAGTTGGGCGAGGGGCTGGGTATCTGCTCGCCGGCAATCTTGTCGGCCAGGCCGGCGAAGAAGTCGTAGTAGCTCTGGAGGCTCTTGGCCTGCGCCGAGGTCTCGCGGATGATCTTGCCGTTGTCGCGTGTCTCGACGGCGGCCAGCTCGTCGGCGTCTCGGGTGAGGATCTCGCCCAGGCGTCGCATGAGCCGAGCCCGCTCTGCAGCCGGCGTCTGTGACCACGGCCCGTCCCCGAAGGCCCGGCGGGCCGCGGCCACGGCGGCGTCGACGGCGTCGGGGGCGTCGGCGACGGTGGCCCAGACCTCCCCGGTGAACGGATTGGCGGTGGTCATGCGGCGCCCGGGGGCGGGCGCCGCGAAGCCCCCGTCGATCCAGTTGTCATAAGTCTGCATTCCGGCCTCCTACTCGATCGGCCTCTGACGCTCCACGATGGAGATGGCCGCGCCCGGACACCGGTGCACGACCACTTCGGCCCGTTGACGCGGCAGCGCTCCGGATCCGACCACCGACGAGATCGCCTCGTCGTCGTCGAGCAGGAAGACCTCGGGCTCCAGCATCTCGCACTGGCCCCCGCCGATGCACCGCTCCGAGTCGACGGCCACCCCTACAAGGTCGGCGCTCACTGGTGCACCGTCCCCCAAGATCTCGGCCGAGAACTGGGTCCTGGCGACCCACTAACGGCCCCAAGAACGGACGGGCCGACCCTCGCGCAGGATCTCGGCCGAGAACTGTGCCCCGGAGGCCCACTAACGGCCCCAAGAACGTAGGTGGCCGGGTCGGCGCTCACGGGGCTGCCTCAGCGAGCGACTCGGCCAGGATGCCCAGGCCCTCGTCGATGTCGGCGTCGGTGGCCACCAGCGGCACGAGGATGCGGACGCAGTTGGAGTGGACCCCGGCCCCCATCAGCAGCAGCCCCCGCTCGAAGGCGGCATCCATGACAGCCGAGGCCAGCTCGGGGGCGGGCTCCCGCGCAATCGGGTCTCTGACAAGCTCGATGGCCAGCATTGCGCCAAGGCCCCGCACCTCGCCGATGGCCGGCGCGGAGCTGGCCAGGTCGTCGAGGCCGCGTCGCAGGCGGCGGCCTACAGACGCGGCCGCCTCCTGGAAAGCCGGATCGAACACCCGGGCAATTGCAACGGAAGCAGCCACGCACGACAGCGGGTTACCGCCGTACGTGCCGCCGATGCCGCCGGCATGGACCGAGTCCATGATCTCGGCCCTGCCCGTCACCCCCGAGATGGGGAGCCCGCCTCCCATCGATTTGCCCCAAGTGCACAGGTCAGGCTCGACCCCGAAGTGCGTGCTGGCAGCCGGCAGCCCAGTGCGGCCCATGCCCGACTGGACCTCGTCGGCGATCACGAGAATCCCGTGCTCGGCCGCGATGGAGGCCAGCCGGGCTGGATAGTCCTGAGGCATCGGCAGGAACCCGCCCTCGCCCTGGACCGGCTCGAAGATGATGGCGGCCACGTTCGAGGGGTCGGCCTGGTTCTTGAAGAGCCGCTCGAGGCCAGCGATGGCGTCGTCGGAGCTGACGCCCCGGTACTCGTAGGGGCCGGGAGCCCGGTACACCTCAGGGGCGAAGGGGCCGAAGCCCAGCTTGTAGAGACGCACCTTCGAGGTCAGCGACATGGTCAGCAGGGTGCGGCCGTGAAAGCCGTTGTCCAGGCACACGATGCCCGGCCGGCCCGTGTGGTACCGGGCGATCTTCACCGCGTTCTCCACTGCTTCGGCGCCGGAGTTCAGCAGCAGGGCCTTCTTGGCGAAGTCGCCGGGGTGGCACTGGCACAGCAGGCGGCACACCTCGATGTAGGGCTCGTAAGCCGACAGGGAGAAGCACTGGTGCAGGTACGCATCGAGTTGGGCTCTTACCGCGGCGACGATCTCGGGGCTCCTGTGGCCGTGGTTGACGGTGCCGACGCCCGACACGAAGTCGATGAACTCGCGGCCGTCCACATCGGTGATGCGGGCCCCCGAGGCGCTGGCCACGAAGAACGGCCGTCCCGCGGTCCCGGCGGCCACCCATCGGGCCCGCTCCGCGGCCAAGCGCTCGGTGTTGGGCAGGGACTTCATGACTTGCCTCCCGGAACCATCTCGACTGACAGCACGCCGTGGACGAAGTTCGATGCCACCCTCACGGGCTCGCCGCGCTGCTCGAGGAACATCCGCCTCGCAGCCATCTCCTCCAGCAGCACCGACACTTCGAGCCGGGCCAGGAACGCGCCGAGGCACAGGTGCGGCCCGCCCCCGCCGAAGGCGAAGTGCTCGTTGTCGCCGCGGCCGACGTCGAAGCGGAAGGGATCGGCGTACGCGGCCTTGTCGCGGTTGGCCGAGGCGTACCACATGACCACCTTGTCGCCGGCCGCGATCCGGGTGCCGGCCAGCTCGCAGTCGGTGGCGGCGGTCCTGCGCATGTGCAGCACCGGGGTGGCCCAGCGGATGATCTCCTCGGTGGCCGGCTCGATCAGCTCACCGTCGTCCAAGACTCGCTGCCACTGGTCGGGATTGGCGGCCAAGGCCATGGCGCCGTGGCTGATGGCCGTCCGGGTGGTCTCGTTGCCGGCGAAGACCAGCAGGTGGAACAAGTGGCGGTACTCGTGGCGGGAGATGCGACCGCCGTCGGCCTCGGCCCCGACCAGGTGGGTGACGAGATCGTCGCAGGGCTCGGCCCGCCGCTTGGCCCGCATCACGTCGCCGTACTCGAACAGGGCGTGGCTGGCCGGGCTGTTGAACGGCAGCAGGCGCAGCTCGGTGGTGTTGCCGAACGCGTCGGGCGGCAGCGACTGGGTGTCGCTGGTCCCCTCCACCAGGTAGTTCGACAGCTCGACCAGGTAGCCGGCGTCGGACACGGGCACGCCCAGCATGGCCAGGATCACCCGGATGGGCAGCGGGGCGGCCACCATCTCGACCCAGTCGCCGCCCCCCTGAGCCAGGAACTCGTCGAGCAGCTCGACGGTGATCTCACGCACCGCCTCCTCCCAGCGGCGGATGTTCTTGGGCGTGAACGCCCCCGCCACCATGCGCCTCAGGCGGGTGTGGTCGGGGGCGTCGGTGTCGATCAGTGAGCGGCGGGCCTCCAGCGCGTCGGCCTCCAGGTCCCACAGGTTGGTGTGGCCGATTGCCGATGAGAACACCTTCGGGTTTCGCGAGACCGACCTCACGTCGGCGTGGCGGGTCACCGCCCAGAACCCGTTGTCGCCGTAGGGATGCCAGGCCAGCCCCGGCATGGCCCGGATCTGGGCGAACCGATCGTGGGGTATGCCGCCGAGATAGAGCCGGGGATCGGCGATTTCAGGGGCCAGGATCGGTGTGGCTGCCGGTGACGGGCTCATGCTCGGCCTCCTTAGACCCACGAGCAAGTGCCAGAACCTCGCGGCGAAACGTGTTGTCTCCCGCTCTTGTTCGCTGTGCTCACGGGCCGCTCGGGCCACGGCCTCGCTCGGTGCTCCTCGAGCATTCTCATCAACTGCCGCCTTCCGCTCGGCCTCTGGACTAGCAGTGCGCCGCGAACCGGGCCCGTTCCCAGTCGTTGACCGCTTCTGGGTCCGGGGAGTTCTCGACGGCCAGTGCCAGCTCGTGGTCGGTGGTGCACAGATAGTTCGTCGAGAACTGTGTGCCGAGCATCTCCGCCAGCGCGGAGTCGCGGTAGGCCGCGATGGCGTCGGCCAGCGTCGCGGGCAGAGGAGCGCAGTCGCCGGGGTTGGTGTACATGTCGCCCTCGCTCATCGCCGGCGGCTCCAGGCCCCGTTCAAGCCCGTCGCAGCCAGCAGCCAGCACGCCGGCGATCATCAGGTGGGGGTTGGCGTCGGCGCCCGCGGACCGGAACTCCACCCGGTTGGCCGACGAGCCGGCCTCGGTGATGCAACGGGCCAGCACGGTGCGGTTGTCGAGGCCCCAGTGCACATGGGTCGGGGCGAAGGTGTAGGGCCTCACCCGCTTGGCTCCGTTGTCGGTGGGCGAGCCGAGCAGGCTGAGGCTGCGGGCGTGCTCTATCAAGCCCCCGAGCCATCTCGACATGAGCTCGTTGGGGGCCCCGTCGGAGTCGGCGAAGGCGTTAGCCCCGTCGCCGTTGAGACTGGTGTGGACATGCAGCCCCGAGCCCGACTGGTCGGCCCACAGCTTGGGCATGAACGTGGCCCGCAGCCCGTGGCGCACCGCCACCTGCTTGACGATGCTCTTGAACAGGACGGCCTCGTCGGCCGCGGTCATGGCGCCGGAGTAGGAGACGTTGACCTCGATCAGTCCCGGTCCGTACTCGGCGTTGGAGGACTCCACGTCCAGCCCGGCGCCAAGCAGGCCGGCCCGCATCTCCACGATGCAGTCCTCGACAGCCACCGCGTCGGTGAGCGATGAGTACTTGATGTGGTCCTGGACCGGGCTCCAGTCCGGGTGGCACAGGTAGAACTCGAGTTCGGTGGCCGCTATCGGCTCGAAGCCGAGGCCCCGGCAGCGCTCGATCTGCTGGGCCAGCACTCGCCGCGGCCCCAGCGGGTGAGGTCTGCCGTGCTCGTCGAATACGTCGGTGAAGACGATGGCGTAACCGGGTTGGTGGGTGAAGATCCTCCCGGTTGACAGGTCGGGTATCAGCTTGCAGTCGAGATAGCCGGTGTCCATGTTGATGAACGGGTTGTCGGTCAGGTCGTCCTGCGCATCCATGATGAAGATGGCATCCGCGATGGCCACGCCCGCGGCCGCCACGGTGCTGAAGAAACGCTCGACGGGCACACGCTTGCCCCGCAGATGCCCCTGCGTGTCAGGCGTGGCGACCTCAACGGTGTGCACTCCAGCCGCGGCGCACTGTTCCTGGAAACTGCCGGCTGCTGCGATGTCGGTCATCGATGCTCCTTGGGGTCGGTTGACGTTTGGATCAGGCCTGGCGAGGGTCAGGCAACGGTCAGCACCACCCGGCCCTTGACGTCGCCCGCTCTGAGCCGGTCGTGGGCGGTTTGCGCGTCCTCGAGGGGCAGCCTCTCCACCGGGTTGAGGACAGAGGGCTCCCGCCCGGCCAGACCGAGCAGCTCGTCGAGTTGGGATCGGCTGCCCCACACGCTGGTCATGAAGCGGGCCTCGTGGGGCACGGCGCCGAAGCCGAACGGAATGCGGCCTCCGTAGAGGCCCACGACCGCCACCAGCCCGAGCCGGGCCACCGCGCCCGCAGCAGCCTCCAGGGTGGCCTCACTGCCGATGAAGTCGATCACAAAGTCGAACCGGGGCAGCTCGTCGCCGGGCCCGTATGCATCATGGGCGCCTCGCTCAAGGGCCGTGGCGCGCTTGGCCGCCGAGAGGTCCAACGCGCCCACCTCGGCATCGGTCAACAGCCGAAGGCACCGGATGGCGTACTGGCCGAGGCCGCCGGCTCCGATCACCAGCGTCCGGCGCCGCCGGCCCGGTCGCCGCAGGGTCTCGAGTCCCTGCGTCACCGCCCGGTAGGCGGTGAGGCCTCCACAGGCAAGCGGGGCACTGACAACGGGATCAAGGTCGCCAAGGGGCGCCAAGTAGGCGATGTCGGGGACGCACATCTTCTCCGCGTAGCCGCCGTCGGAGAAGATGCCCGCCTCCCTCGCGTCGACGCAGATCATCTCGACGCCGTCGGTGCAGAACTCACAGGAGCGGCATCCCCACGGCGCGTAGACCATGACCGGACCCAGGCGCGGATGCACGCCGGTCACCTCGTGACCGAGGACGAGCGGAAGGGGGCTGGGAATCGCTCCGTCGACCACGTGCAGGTCGGAGTGGCAGACGCCACACGCGGTCACGTCGACGACCTCTGCGGCGGGGTCGGGTTCGGGGTGGTCGCCAACGAAGCGAAGATCCGTGTTGAACGCTTCGAGAACGACGGCTCTCATCACACAGCCCCCGTCAGTAGCTCCTGGGAAGGCCCAGACACTTCTGGGCGATGAAGGCCAGCACGAGGTTGTTGTTGATCGGGGCCACCTGGTACAGGCGGGTCTCGCGCAGCTTGCGCTCGATGTCGTACTCGACCGCGAACCCGAACCCTCCGTGAGTGTTCAGCGCAGCATTGCCGGCCTCCCACGACGCCTCCGAGGCCAGCATCTTCGCCATGTTCGCCTCCGCGCCGCACGGCTCACCCCGGTCGAACAGATCGGCCGCCTTCCAGCGCATGAGGTCTGCAGCCTGCAGGTTGGCGTAGGCCTTGGCCAGCGGGAATTGCACTCCCTGGTTCTTTCCGATCGGGCGTCCGAACACCTCGCGCTGGCGGGCATAGTCGCTGGCCCGGTCGAGGAAGAACCGACCGTCGCCGATGCACTCGGCCGCGATCAGGATCCGCTCGGCGTTCATGCCGTCGAGGATGTGGGAGAACCCCCTCCCCTCGGTGCCGACCAAGGCGTCCTCAGCGATCACCACGTCGTCGAAGAACACCTCGGTGGTGTTGTGGTTCATCATCGTGGGGATCGGGTTGATGGTCAGCCCCGGCACCAACTCTCCGTCCTCGCCCCTCAGCTCGAAGATGAACACCGACAGCCCCGACGTGCGGTCGGCGAACTGGCCGGGCGGGGCGGTGCGAGCCAGCAGGATCATCAGGTCGGAGTGCAGAGCACGCGACGTCCATATCTTCTGGCCGTTGATACGCCATGCGTCGCCGTCCCGCTCGGCGCGAGTGCGGATGGCGGTGGTCTCCGATCCGGCGGCCGGCTCGGTCACGCCGAACGCTTGGAGGCGCAGCCGGCCGTCGGCGATCTGGGGCAGGTACCGCTCCTTCTGGACAGCGGATCCGTGCCGCAGCAGAGTTCCCATCACATACATCTGGGCGTGGCATGCGCTCGGGTTACCGCCACCGGCCGAAATCTCTTCGAGGATGACCGATGCTCCTGCCAGGCTGAGCCCGCCGCCCCCGTACTCCTCGGGGATGAGCGCGCCGAGCCATCCCTGAGCGGTCAGCTCGGCCACGAACTCCTCGGGATAGAGGTCGGGCTCGAGGCCGCGCCAGTAGGCGTTGCCGTACCTGTCGCACAGACGCCGGACCTCGGCGCGGATCATCTCGAAGTCCTCGGCCGTTGCAACCGTGGGTGGCACGACAGGCGCAGTGGCGGAAGCGACGGAAGTCACTGCTCCGGCTCCTCGTCCCAATATCCGTGGCGTTGCAGGAACTCCGCGGCCGCGATGCCGCTCTGGTGCAGGTGCTCCTCCATGGCTCGGCGGGCGCCGTCGGCGTCTCGCGCGGTGATCGCTTCGAGGATGGCGGCGTGGTGCTGGACGGCTTGCGCGTCCCAGCCCTCGATGAACTCGTAGTAACGGGCCGGCACCGAGCGGACCAAGTGTCGCAGCAGCCATCGGGTCCGGCGGGGCGCGGCGGAGTTGATCACGCGGTGGAAGGCGCTGTTCAGAGCCGACAGATCCTCGCCGCTGTCGTGCTCGAATCGTTCGTGGATGGCGGTGAGCTCGGCAATCTCGTCGTCCTTGAGCGACACGGCGGCCATGGCTGCGGCCCTTCCCGCCACCACACCGAACAGCTCGTAGTGGTCGACGATGTCGTCGGGGGTCAAGGCCGCCACCGATACGCCGCGGCGCGGCGTGACCTCCACGAGGCCCTCGCGGTCGAGGATCACCAGAGCCTCACGCACCGGGCTGCGGCTCACGCCGAGCGCCTCGCCGATCGCGTCCTGGTCGATCTTCGTGCCCGGCTTGAGGGATCCGGCCAGGATCAGGTCGCGGACGTAGGTCACAACCTCGTCGGCGAGGCTGCTGCGCCTGCGGCGCCGCGGGTCGACGGGCGGGTACTGGACGTTCATGCCGGGGCCTCGCCTTGCTGGGCGGCCTCGCCGAGGTACGCAGCCTTCACCGCGGGGGTGGCCTGTACCTCGTCCGGCGTGCCGACGGCGATCATCCGGCCCTGGTCCAGGCAGTAGACACGGTCGCAGATCCCCGTGATGAAGTTGAGGTCGTGGTCGATGACCAGCACCCCCGCGCCCACGGCCGCAGCCATGCGCCTGACGCTGTCGACCATTGCTAGCGACTCGGAGTCGCTCATCCCGCTCGTCGGCTCGTCGAGCAGCAGGAAGGCAGGTACGGCGGCGGCGGCCCGGGCCAACTCCAAGCGCCGGGAGTTCCCGTAATCGAGCTGGCTGGCTCTGCGGTTCCGCTGGTCCCACAGGCCCGAGCCAGCCACGATGGCGTCAACGTCGGCCCGGCTGCCACCGTTGCGATGGACGGCGGCCATCAGCGCAGCAACCTCGACGTTTTCTCGCACCGTAAGCGACGAGAACAGTCTGAGGTTCTGGAATGTCCGGACCAGGCCGGCGCGGGCGATCGCATGGGAGGGCTCCGAGGTCAACCCCATCCCACCAAGGTGTACCTCCCCTGCCGTGGGCTTCACGATGCCCGTCATCACGTTCACCAGCGTCGTCTTGCCCGCCCCGTTGGGGCCGATCAGCCCCACGATCTCGTGGTTGGAGACTTCGATCGAAGCGCCGTCGAGGGCCCGGAAGCCGCCGAACTCCACGGTCACGCCCCTGGCGAGCAGATCCAGGGTTTCGGGGACCGGGGCTTCGGTCGCTGCGGTGGGGGGCTGCCGGCGGGTGAAGCGGCGCCAGAGCCAGACGTCGGCCTCCCAGTCGTCCAGCACCCCGCTGGGACGCCAGATCATGAAGCCGACCATGGCCAAGCCGAGCAGCACGGTCGGCAGTCCCTCTCGGAACACCCAGTCGAGGTGCCCGTCGAGGCCGAGCCCGAAGACCTCGTAGCCGTCGGAACCCATACGTCGGGCGCTCTCGCGGACCGCGGTGATGACCGCCACTCCCAGCAATGCGCCGGTCACGCCGTTGCGTCCGCCCACCACAAGCATTACCAGCGTAAGCAGCGTGTAGTTGAAGAAGAAGAACTCGGGGAGAAGGCTCCCGATCTCGTAGACCCGCAGCGAAGCGGCCACCGAGACCACCGCCACTGACAACAGGAGCGCGATTGTCTGCTGAACCACGGGGTCTATGCCCATTGCCCGAGCCGCGAGGTTGTCCTCGCGGGCCGCATGGCTGAGCCGACCCACACTGCTGCGAGCGAACAACAGAGCCAGCACAATCGAGCCCAACAGCGCGAGGTAGATCGGTGTGCGGGTCTGGAGCGTGTCCCCGATTCCGAAGGTCAACCCGGCTCGCTCGCCGCCAGTCAGCTCGTTCCAGCTCGCAGCGATCTCGTGCGTGAAGAACAGCAGGGCCAGGGTGATGACCGTGGCCGCTACCGAACCTGACCGGGCCCCGGAGCGACCTAGGCCGATCCCGACGACCACTGCAACAACGAGCGTGATCCCCAGAGCCAGCGCCGTCGCGGCTGCGGGTGCCATTTCCACGTTGGCCAGGCCCCACGGCGCATTCGGGATGCGAGTGTGCTTGTCGTCGGGCGCTATGGCGAAGATCGCGAAGGCGTATCCGGCCACCGCTCCGAAGCCGATGTGGCCGAAGGAGAACACGCCGGTGTTGCCGACATAGATCTGAATGCCGATCACCATGATGGCGTCGATGAACATCGCGGTGATCAGCTTCTCGGCCGACGCGCCTTCGACAAGGACCGTGTAGAGCAGTCCCGCGCCCACGAACGCCGCGAAGAGCACCATTGCTCCCGCCAGCGGGAAAGCCACATCGCGACGCAGGTCGGGGAACAACAGACCCGCTTCGCGCCGACGGTGCCCCGCCCATGCGGCCACAGGCAAGGACCGCGCCGCCATCACACGCGCTCCTGGTGGAGGACCATGACGAGCATCACACCCGCTCCTGGCGCGGCGCGACAACCAGCATCACACCCGCTCCGCGTGGGCCACGCTGACAAGACCCTGGGGACGGAAGATGAAAAGCAGCGCGATCAGGGTGAACACCACCCCTTCGGTGAGCGCGGCGGCCGTTCCGGGCAGCCAGGTGCGCAGCATCACCTCGGCCAGACCTAGGGCCAGACCCCCGAGCACCGCTCCCCGCAGGCTCCCGAGCCCGCCGATGAGTGCGGCAAGCACGCCGCTGAGCATTGGATCGATGCCTGCCGAGGGCGAAGTGTGGCCCGCCCTCATGAGCCAGAAGATCCCGGCGATCCCGGCCAGCACGCCCGACAGTGCGAAGGCACTTCGGATGACGCGGTCTGAGTTGACACCCATCAGCCGAGCAGCATCAAAGTCGGCGGCGGCGGCCCTCAGCGACAGACCGAACAGGGTGCGCTGGAGGATCGCCGCGGTGATGGCAAGGGTCACTACCGTCACGATGATGACGACGGTGTCGAACACCTCCACCCGCAGAGGCCCGATCGAATAGGTGTCGGCGATCCATCCCGGCTCCGGGAAGGTCTGGACCCGGGCGCCGATGTACATCAAGAAGACGGCCGACACTAGGAAGTGGATGCCGAAGGAGGTGAGCAGCTGCGTGAATTCGGATGAGCCGCGCACCCGGCTGAACGCGATCCGTTCTATGAGCAGCGCGGTGAGCACCGACACCACCACGATCAGTGGAGCCACCAGGTACCAGGACCAGCCGTTGCTGAACGCGGCGTAGGTGGCGTAGCCGCTCACCGTGATCAGCTCTCCGTGGGCGAAGTTCAACAGGTGCATCACCCCGAAGACCACGGCCACACCCAGTGCCAGCAGCGCGTAGATGCTTCCCCGCCCCAACCCGTCGATCACGTTCTGGATTAGCTCGATCATGACGCGCTCCCCCGCACGAAGGTATCGAACAAGTCGGTCTCGGAGAGGACTCCGGCACCGGCGCCCTGGGCTACGACGGCTCCGCTGCGCAGCACGTAGACGCGGTCGGCGACCTCCAGCATCCGGGCCGCGTTCTGCTCCACAACGAGCAGCGTCCGACCCCGATCGCGCAGCTGCGAGACCAGCTCGAACACTGCGTCCACCAGCACGGGGGCCAGTCCGAGGGAAGGCTCGTCCATCATCAGCAGCCTCGGCTTGCACATCAGAGCCCTGGCTATGGCGAGCTGCTGGGCCTCGCCGCCGGAGAGGTAGCCGGCCATCGTGTCCCGCCGACTCCTGAGGAACGGGAACACCTCGGCGACTTCCTCGAGCATTGCGGCCCGTTCCGCGGCCGGCAGGGTCACACCGCCGATCCGCAGGTTCTCGGCCACGGTGAAGTCCACGAAGATGCGGCGATGCTCCGGGACCAGCGCCAGACCGGAGCGCAGCATCTGCTCGGGGGCCGCCCCGGTTACGTCGACGCCGTCGAAGACGACCGTGCCTGCCGCGGGCGACAAGAGCCCGGCCACCGTGTTGAGCATCGTCGTCTTACCCGCTCCGTTGGGGCCGATGAGACCAACCACCTCACCGGCCCCGACGGACAGGCTCACGTCGCGCAGCGCCGAGATCGACCCGTACCGGGTGGTTAGCCCGGACACTTCGAGCAACATGGGTCGGGTTCCTGTGGGTCGTCGCTTTCTCGGCAGCGCGCGCTGGGTCGGCTCTACCTCATCTCGACGAGGACGTCCTCACCGTTGACGATGCGCTTGATCGGAACGGCCTTGGGGGGCGTGCCGGTGGTGCCGACGTAGGTGATCGTGCCGCTGAAGCCCTCGAAGCCCGAGATCTGAGCGACGGCGTCGCCGATCTGGGCTGGGTCGGTGCAGCCGCAGTTGACGATGCCCTGGATGCCTAGCAGCAGAGAGTCGACGTAGAGGCCCATGAAGCCCTGGCTCTCGAGTACGTCGCCGTCGTTGGCGTTCGAGTACCCCTGGAGCAGGCGGTCGTTGAGTCCGCCCGGCTCGACGTTGATGTGCGGGGTGTGGACGATGCCCTCGTTGTTGGCCTCGAAAGCGATTCCTGTGGCGTCCAACGCATCAGTCCCGATGTAGGTGATGTTGTCGAACCCGGCGCCCTCGAGCTGGCCCCTCAGCGCGGTGACCTGGTAGCCGAGCGCGGCAGAGAAGAAGGCCTCGTTGTTCTCGAGGATCTCCGACAGCTCGGCCACCTGCGCCGAGAAGTCTGTGTCGACGAACCACTCGTAGGTCTGGATGCTGACGATCTCGCCACCGCCAGCCTCGAAGACCTCGGCGAAGACATCGGGGTTGTATCCGGTGTACGGGCCGGGCTGGGTGAACACGAAGGCCCGGGTGATGCCCTGGTCGAGGGCCCATTCGGCCGCCGCGGTGGACTGGCCCCGGTCATCGAAGGTCACCAGGAACGAGTTGTTCTCGACATCCGAGAGCGTGGGCTCGGTCGATGCGGCCACGAACACCGGCACCTGGCCGCCGGTGGCCTGCAGGATGGGCAGGGTGAAGTCGGCGAAGGGTGGCCCGATCAGGAAATGAGCGCCCCAGTCGAGCAGTTGCTCGGCGGCCACACCGGCGGTAGTGGCGTCGCCGCCGACGTCCTCGACCCGTACCTCGACGGGAGAGCCGTTCACGCCGCCGATGCAGTTGATCAGATTGGCAAAATGGGGCACCAGCTTGGAGCCGGGGATGTCGACGAAGCCGACGACGTCGCTGAAGTCCATGGCCATGCCAACCCTGATCGGATCTCCGGTGGGCGCGGGCCCGCAGTTGCCGAGGTCGGCGTTGAGCGCAGCCCGGATGTCAACAGCCTGGCTCATCGGCTCAGGACCCGCCATGGCCGCCTCGGCCGCGGCAGCAGCCGCTTCCGCCTCAGCCTGAGCCGCTTCCAGCTGTGCCTCAAGCTGGGCGACGACCTCGGGGTCTACGGTTCCCTCGGCCTCAGCCATAGCAGCCTCTAGCGCAGCCTCGGCCTCAGCCGCCCTGGCCGCGGCCGCGTCGGCCTCCGCCTCAGCCGCGGCCGCGTCGGCCTGAGCCTGAGCCGCAGCAGCCTCCGCCTCAGCCGCGGCCGCGTCGGCCTCAGCCTGAGCCGCGGCAGCCTCAGCCGCGGCCGCGCTGGTGTCTGGAGCTGCGTCGTCGGTGCCATCGTCTCCGCACCCGGCGGCGACAAAGGCCAAGACCGCAAGTATCGCGATCACTGACTTGAACTTCATGGGATTGCCTCCTCCTGAGAGCGTTCGGCGCGGACCTTAGCGCACCGATCAGAGGAGCGCAAATACTTTATGAAAAATGAAGTATGCAGTCGCCCCACCATGCATCGTGGTGTTTGCCGCTCTTGTTGGCTGCGCTCACGGGCCGCTCGGGCCTCGGCCTGTCGAAATATGTAGAGAAACCCGTCATATAGGAGCAATACCCGTGCAGATTTGAGGCGAGCTTGACATAGGGCTACTCACGGGCCGCTCGGGCCACGGCCTCGCCGAAGCGCCTCGCCAAATCCTCAGGAGTCGCCGCCTACCCGCTCGGCCTCTTGGTCAACAGGTCCAGCAGGTCGTCGTAGGCGGTGCAGCAGGGGTACTGCGGGTGCTCGGCCCGCACATTGGCCGGGGCCCGGAATAGCACTCCGGCGTCGGCCGCGGCCAGCATGGTCATGTCGTTGTATGAGTCCCCCACCGCCACCACCCGGTAGTTGAGCGACCGGAAGGCCTCGACTGCCCTCGCCTTCTGGTCGGGCACACGCAGCCGGTAGTCGGCGATGCGGTCGCCCTCCACCACCAGCGTGTGGCACAGCAGCAGAGGCCAGCCCAGCTGGGCCATCAGCGGGCGGCCGAACTGCTCGAACGTGTCCGACAGCAGGACCACCGGCAGGCGCGACTGGAGTTCTCGCAGGAAGTCGAGGGCACCGTCGAGCGGGGCCAGGCCATCGACCACGTCCATGATTGTGGACATGGTGATTCCGGCCGCGTCGAGGGCCGCGATCCTGCCCTTCATCAGCACGTCGTAGTCGGGCTCGTCGCGCGTGGTGCGACGCAGGAAGTCGATGCCGGTGCGCTCGGCCACCGCGATCCACACCTCGGGGGTGAGAACGCCCTCCACGTCGAGCATGGCGAGGGACTGCGACGGTGAGGGCACTAGTGCTCGGATCCGCTCATCATCTCGGCGGCGCGACGGCCTATTTCCTCGTCGTCGACATCCTCGATGTGGGTGGCGACGCCCCAGCGGTGGCCCCACGGGTCCTCGAACTGCCCGGACCGATCACCATAGAACTGGTCCTCCACCGGCCTCACCTCGGTGGCCCCGGCTGCCAGCGCCGCCGCGAAGGTGGCGTCGGCGTCCTCAACGTAGACGTTCATCGAGATCGGGGTACCGCCCACCGTCTTGGGGCCGACCACGCCCATCTCGGGGTACTCGTCGGACAGCATGATCATCGAGTCACCCAGCAACAGCTCGCAGTGGCCGACACGGCCGTCGAAGACCATGCGGTGCCGCTCGGTGAACCCGAACACGCGCGTGTAGAAGTCGATGGCCTCGGCCGCGCCGTCCGCGCAAAGGTAGGTGGAGATTCTCGGATAGTCATCGGGAATGGGATTCGTCATGAAAGGGGTCCTTCCAAATGGGTTGGGCGGACAGCAGGCGCTCGCGGGCCCATCCGTCCGTTCGGGTACTGCATTATCGCCTCGCCGCGGCTGGCTCGTGCACCCCGGCGGCGCGCACCCACTGGGCGGCGCCGCCTCGGCCGTCGGTGGCAGCTACTGCGACCGTGCCGACCAGCGCCACCACGCAGATGGCCGCGGTGCCCAGCACCAGGTACATCACCAGGATCTGGATCACCACCGCGTCGACCGGGTCGACGCCGGCCAGCAGCAGGCCGGTCATGGCTCCGGGCAGTGCGATCAGGCCCACCACCTTGGTCCGTTCGATCTGGGGGATCAGAGCCGATCGGGCCGCCCGCGGCGCCACGAAGCGCACGATCTGGCGGCGGCTGAGTCCGAGAGCCAGCGCCCCCTCGATCTCCCCGATCCGGTCGCGGCACAGCCCCACCGCCTGGTCCACGGCCAGCACCGCGGAGGGCACCGCATTGCCGATGGTGATGCCGGCTACTACCACAACAGACACTGGCTCATACGGCAGGACGCCCAGGCCGAAGGTCACGGCCAGGCTGATGGTCGCGGAGGCCAGCACTACCGCGCCCGTGACCGGTGTGAGCCAGGCGATGCGGTGCCGGGCGCGGCGACGGACGACCCCGGTGGCTACCCCGACCATGACCGCCACCCAAGCCACCGCCAGCCAGCTCGCCGCGGCCGACTCGAAGATCAGCGCCAGCACCGCACCCACCGCGAGCAGCTGCGCCGCGGCCCGCACCACGGCCACAGTCAGGTCGCGGCCGATGCGCAGGCCCAGAATCCACGCCAACGCCAGCGCCAGCGCCACCAGCGACAGCGACGCCGCCACCACGGGCCAGCCGACCACGTCCAAGCCGCCCGCACCATCCACCACGCCATTGTGCCTGTGCCGCAGCACCGGCCGCACAAGGAGCCGCAGGCGCCGCGGCGCGGGGTCAGGGCCCGCCCAGCCCCCGTCCCCGCCAGTCCCCGACCGCGGCCAACGATGGATCTGCCGCTGTGGTAGACCCATGGAGGTCCGCGACTATCCCGACGCGAGAGCACTCTAATTACTATTCTGAGCAAAACTTCTCAGATACGTAATCGGCTGGTATGCTGGTCTCATGGCTGAGTACCAGCGCCAGCAGGTGGAGACGCTCGTCGAGCGGTTGTCGGAGCCGCCGCGACAGCTCATAGCGGTTTTTGGCCCGCGGCAGACGGGCAAAACGACCGCGGTCCGCCAAGCGCTCGCATCCTTGGCGCGGCCCTACCGGCTTGAGGCAGTCGACATGCCCGGCGGAAGCGGACCTGGGCTAGCGCCCAGGGCGGTAGCGGACGCCGCCAGCTACCCGATGGATCCCGGCGCGATGCGTGACCGCCGGTGGCTGGTGGACGTTTGGGAGGACAGCCAGCTTCAGGCTTGGGGCTCGGACCGTGGATTCGTTCTTGTTCTCGATGAGATCCAGAAGCTCCGCGGCTGGTCCGAAGCCGTCAAGGGGCTGTGGGATGCCGACCCCGACAGGGACTGCCCTTTGCACGTCGTCATTCTCGGTTCGGCACCGCTGTTGATGCAGGCCGGTCTGAGCGAGAGCCTCGCGGGGCGCTTCGAGCCGGTGCGGGTCACTCACTGGACATTTCCGGAGATGTCAGACGCGTTCGGCATGGACCCGGAGCAGTACATCTACTTCGGCGGCTATCCCGGCGCGGCGCAGTGGATCCACGACCTCGAGCGCTGGCACGCCTATGTCCGCGAGGCGCTGATCGAGCCCAACATCGAGCGTGACGTGCTCTCCATGACACGAGTCGACAAGCCGGCACTGCTCAAGCGCCTGTTCGAGTTGGGGGCTCTGTACTCGGGACAGGAGCTGTCGTACAACAAGATGCTCGGTCAGCTTCACGACGCTGGGAATACGGTCACACTCAGCCGCTACCTCACGCTGCTCACGAATGCGGGCCTGCTGGTCGGGTTGTCCAAGCACACGGAGCGGCCGGTGCTGGCGAGGGGCTCGACCCCGAAGCTGAACGTGCTCAACACAGCGCTGATGGCCGCCGTCTCCGGGTACACGTTCGCTGAGGCCCGCTCCGACCGCTCGCAATGGGGTCGTATGGTCGAGAGTGCTGTCGGGGCGCATCTCCTCAACACGGCGTCGACGCGTACCGACGTGAGGTACTGGCGCGACGGAGACGACGAAGTCGACTTCGTTCTACACAGAGGGCCGCGAACGATCGCAATCGAGGTGAAGAGCGGAAGGAGACGGGCCCGACGCTCGGGTCTGGCCGAGTTCGAGCGGCGCTTCAGCCCGCGGGCCACGCTCGTCATTGGCGAGGACATGCAACTGGACGAGTTCCTCTCGAGGCCGGCTGACCATTGGATCGACGCGGCATGAACCTCACGGTGGCGCGCACATGCATCGAGATTCGGCCCGAGGGCGTCAGCCGGATCAGATCAAGTGATGCCAAGCCGCTCAGCGAGTATCGATCGAGACTTGCGTACGTGCTACTGGGCGACCCCGGTTCGGGCAAGACAACCGAGTTCGAACAGGAGTGCGAGGCGCTGGGCGGCACCGCCGAGTATGTGAGAGCTCGGACGTTCGTCAAGCTCGATCTGGACTCCCATCCGGAGTGGCGGGACCGGATCCTCTTCATCGATGGCCTCGACGAGATGCGCGCCGGAGCGACCGATGCCCGGATCCCGCTCGACGAGATCCGCAATCGGCTGGAGCTGCTCGGGAAACCGAGATTCCGGATTTCGTGTCGGGAGGCCGACTGGCTCGGACCGAACGACCGACGAAGCCTGGAGGAGGTGTATACCGATCCAGCCATCATCGTGCTGCTGCTGGACGAGTTGAACGAGCAAGCCATTCGCGATCTGCTCGCCGAGCAGATCGGCATGGGCAATGTGGAGTCCTTTAGAGAGAACACAGAGCGGCACAGCCTTGGCGCCATGCTCCGCAACCCCCACACGCTCAAGCTCCTCGCGAAGGCTGTGGGGCTCGGCGCTTCCTGGCCTGAGAGTCGACTTGAGACCTTCGAGCTGGCCTGCAGAAGGATGTCCGCCGAGTACAACGAGGAGCATCAGGTCGCCGCGACGGGCTGTCCGACCGAGGTCATCCTCGATGCCGCGGGGCACTTGTGCGCTCTGCTGCTGCTGTGCGGCTTCGAGGGATACACCCTCGCTCCCGGCGGCGGCGCAGGACATACTGACTCCACTGGCCTCGTGCCTCTCGATGACATCGAACCCGGTATCGCCAAGCTGTCTCGCCAAGACCTCAAGGCCGCCCTGTCCACGAACCTGTTCATTTCAAGGGGCGAGAGAGGCTTCGTCCCCTGCCATCGCCAAGTTGCCGAGTTCCTGGCTGGTCGCTATCTCGCCAGCCTGATGAGGAAAGACCTGTCCGCTCGAAGGGTCGTGGAACTGATGAAGGGTTCTACTGACGGGCGAGTCGTGACCGTGCTGCGGGGACTGTCGGCGTGGCTGGCGGCGCACTCTGGCGAGGCGCGTCGGCAACTAATCGACGCCGACCCGGTGGGTGCGGGTCTCTACGGCGACATCGGAGGGTTCAGCATCAACGACAAGGAGCATCTGCTGCATTCGCTCGCGGAATTCGCAGCGGAGGGCCCGTTGCTCGGCCACCAACGGTGGGACAACCGAGCCGACGGATACAGGGAGGACACGGGTTGGGCGTTCCGGTCCTTGGCGTCGGCAGACATGGTGTCGGCGATCAAGAACCTGCTCGGTAGTCACACCGACAAGGCTCATCGAGACAGGACGGCTGAGTTCATCGTGGACGTTCTCGCCAACGCCGAGGATTCCGGGAAGCAGTCGCTGACCGCTCTGGAGCCCGATCTGCTCGCAATAGTGCGAGATGCGGACAGACCGTCCTGGGTGAAGAAGAGATCGCTGGACGCTTACGTCCACATCGTGCCATCGAGCGATGAGGCTGAACGGACACTCGTTGGGCTCCTCGATGCGATCCACACCGGCTCGATCCCCGACCCGGACGACCGGCTCTGCGAAGCCCTGCTGAAGCATCTCTACCCGGAGGTAATCGGACCTGCGGGAGTCTGGCGCTATGCCCTTCCTCGGCCGCGGCACGCTGGGATCAGCCGCATAGGAGGATTCTGGGGCCGAACAATCTTGAGTAAGTCTTCGGATCGGCATATCGCTGAATTGCTGGACGCGCTGAGCGATGACGCCACTCACCTAGTCCCGGCTCTTGCGGATTCGCATCTCGACGACCTGCCCATGCGACTCCTAGCGCGCGGCCTACGTGCGTTCGGCGAGGAACTCGAAATCGAACGTCTACTCGACTGGCTCGACGTGGCCGGACGCACCCCGGTCACACCTCATCTGCAGAAGGATGAGACTCATTTCGTCCGACAATGGCTCCAGAGCCGGCCGCATGCGCAGAAGGAGGTCTATCTTGCATGGCTGCGGCGCCACGTAACGCACGAACCGGACAGCCCGTATCGGTACTGGTTTTGCGATGCACTGCACCGAAGCGAGCTTCCCGGCGACTTCGGTCTCTGGTTGCTGGAGCAGGCGACAGAACTGGAGGACAGCGAACCGGCTCTCGCACAGGAGTTGCTGAGCCAGGCCTACGCCGCACTGGAGGATCCTTCTATTGGAGAGGGGCTGACCCTTTCGGTCACGCGCGAGCGGGTCGGCACGGGCGTGCTGGCCTGCCGGCTGGATGAACTCTGCGCCCGGAATTCCAACATCCGCGCTGAAGACGACGAGCGGCACCAACAGCGGGAACACCGGCGGAGGGAGCGAGACGCAGAGAAGCGACAGCGCCAACAGGAATGGGCTGACGGCCTCCGCTCCCAACTCGACGATCTGCACGGGAACCGGTTCTTCCCGCCAAACCTGCACACGTTGGCGCAGGCGTATCTCGGAATGCTCTTTGACACAGACGGAAGGGCGCCCCCCCGGCAGCGCATCCGCGACTTCATTGGTGGTGACGAAGTCCTCGTCGATGCCGTCACGACTGCCATCCGGGACGCCGTCTTTCGAGACGACGTCCCCGGAGTGGACGAGACCATCTCGCTGCATGCCAAGTCGCGGCACTCCTGGCTGGCCTACCCGGTACTGGCGAGCCTCCACTTGCTCGACGCGGAGGATCCCGCCCGATTGGACGGAATCAGCGAAGACCGCAAGCGCAGGGCTTTAGCCATCCACTACTGCGTTCCGAACGGAGATGAGCCTCAGCCCTGGCACGACCGGTGGTTCCAACAGGAGCCCGACCTGGTGCTGGAAGTCCTGTACCGGTGCGCGGTTCCGGCACTGCGCGCCGGTGCGGAGTTCGTGCCCTGCCTCAACGCCCTTGACAGTTTCGGCGACCATGACGACTTGGTCCCCGACTTGGCGTTCGACGCGAGCGCCGGACTGTTCGAGGCTCGCCGTTCGGCGCCGCGCTTCGGCGGTCACGACGACTTGATTCACGACACAAGACTGCGGGTACTCGACTCGATCCCCGTCCGAGGACCAAACAAGCAGATGGGCCTGCTGGACAACTTGCTGGCTCGGGTGATGCAGCGTCCCGACAGGGCATCACTCCGCGAGCTTGCCGCAAGGAAGTTGTCTCTGAAAAGCATGGGCGTCGCTCAGCGAGTTCGCTGGCTCGCCGTTGATGCGCTCCTGTCAGCTGGCCCGAGCTTGCAGCCGGTCAAGGAATATGTCAGCGCCAGTGGCAGGGAGGTGAGAGTCCGACACCTAGCAGAGTTCCTCCGCCGCACCTCGCGCCACGACGATATGCGCCGGTCAGTCCTGGCTGACGCACGCGACCCCGAGGTGCTCCGGGACGCGATCGAGATCCTCGGACCCTCATTCGAGCCTGTCCAGTGGGGACAGAGCGGCTACGTCACGCTCGGTATGGAGATGTCGGATCTGATCGGCAGCGTCATCGAGCAACTCGGCACATTGTCGAGCGATGAAGCCGTCAGGGCCTTGGAGGGCCTGATCGAAAACCCGCGGCTGGCACTCTGGCAGGACCGGCTCAGGTTGGCCCACGAACGCCAGCGCGTCATCCACCGCGACGCCTCCTACGACCACCCTGGCATCGACAAGGTCCAGAGCACGCTCAACAACGGAGCACCCGCCAGCGCGGCCGACCTCGCTGCGCTGTTGCAGGACCGGCTGGCGGACATATCAGCCGAAATACAGGGCGGCAACGACGACCCGTGGCGGAAGTTCTGGAACGAGGATGCGTACCGCCGCCCGACAACAGCCAAGCCTGAAGGATCCTGCCGTGATGCACTCGTCGAAGCGCTAAGATACCGCCCGTCGCGGCTGCCCAGCGAAGTGTCGGTGGCTCCGGAAGCCCGCTACGCCTCGGAAACCCGGGCGGACATCAGCGTGAGCTACGCCGGGTTCAACGTGCCCATCGAGATCAAGAAGAACTCGAGCCGCGACCTGTGGAGCGCTCTGCGCAGGCAGCTCATGGCCCAGTACGCGCCCGAGCCAGCGACATCGGGCTACGGCATCTATCTGGTGCTCTGGTTCGGCGCCAACGACACCCAGCGATCGCCCGACGGCGAGCGGCCAGACACACCCGAGGAATTGAGACAGCTGCTGGAACGGGAGCTAACCGCCGACGAGGCCCGCAAGATCTCGGTGATCGTCATGGACGTCGCCAAGCCGGGCGAGCCGCCCGGCAGGGCGTAGGCGGCTCGCGTCAGCCCTCCACCAGGGCGATGAGTTCCTCGTCGCTGGGGATCTCCACGCCGGGCACGTAATAGGTGTAGAGGCTGGCGATCACGTCGCCCAGGCCGGAGTCGTCGCCGGTGGCCAACTCCGCGGTGATCACCGAGCCGTGCATGTGGATCGACGACAACCGGCCAGTGGCCAGCATCCGGCGGGCCAGCTCGTCGGGGGGACGGTCTCCGAGGATCTCCTCGCCTACCCGGTAGCGCTCGTGGCCCATGCCGGTGAGGGTACGGTTCAGCTCGAAGCGCACGAGGCCCGGTCGGGGCGACGACGTGCGCAGGAAGGTGACGGGCTGGCCCATGGCGACTGCAGGCTACAGCGCCCCACCCGCCGCGGCTGCGCCCCCTGCGGGGGCATCGAACAGCTGCGGATGAGCGTCCTCCGGCGGCGGTAGGACACGGGGGACGCCGGTCCAGCGCAGATCGTTCATGAACACCCATCGGCGGCGGTGGATGGAACTCGGACCCCACGCGGCCAGCGCGGCGATGTGGCGCGGGCAGGGGTAGCCCTTGTTGGACGCGAACCAGTAGGCCGGATAGCGCTCCGCGGCTGCAACCATGAGGCGGTCGCGAGTGACCTTGGCCACCACCGACGCAGCCGCTATGGACAGGCTCGACGCGTCTCCGCGCACGATCGTGGTCACCGCGGGGCCGTCATCGCGATCGGTGTCGGTGCCGACCGCATCATCGGGGCGCGACGTCTCGGTGGGGCGCGATGTCTCGTCGGGGCGCGACGTCTCGGTGGGGCGCGATGTCTCGTCGGGGCGCGACGTCTCGGTGGGGCGCGATGTCTCGTCGGGGCGCGACGTCTCGGTGGGGCGCGATGTCTCGTCGGGGCGCGATGTCAGGAAGTCCCAGGAGCCATCGACCAGGACGTGATCGACGCGCAGCCCCAGCCCGTCCACGGCCCGCCGGGCCGCGAGGCGCTGGGCGTCGGCCATGCCCAACTCGGTGCACTCCTCCACGGTGGCATGACCGACCGAGACAGCCCGAGCCCAGGCCCGTATGCGATCGTGCAGCACCTCGCGCTCGGCCGCGGTCAGCATCTTCGAGTCGCGCACCTTGTAGATGCGCCTGTCGGGATCGGCGACCACGGCGGCCACGGTCAGTGGACCGGCCCAAGACCCCCGGCCCACCTCGTCCACGCCCGCCACCACTTGGGTGCCGCCGGACCATAGGCCCCTCTCCGCCCGCAGCCCAGGTGCCCGGCCCCGCAGGGCGCGCCGCAGAGGGGCGGCGGCGGGAGCAGTGGCGGCCATCGACGCGACCGTAGCCGCGCCGACTCAGTGTCTCCCGCTCTTGTTCGCTGCGCTCACGGGCCGCTCGGGCCACGGCCTCGCTGGCAACATTTGGCAGATCTTCGTGAACTGCGACATGCCCGCTCGGCCTCTGGTCACAGGGTCCAGGTGGAGAGGACCAGCGCCTTGTCGCGCCAGGCCTGGATGTTGGCGTCGAGCACGTCGAGCGGGTTGAACGGGGTCACGCCCTCCATGACGTCGTCCTCGCGCATGCCGTACAGAGCGCCCATGGCGAAGCGGCAGCAGTAGACGGTGGCGCCCTCGTTGATGAGGGTCTGGAGCTGGCGGTTGTACCCGAGGTTGCCGGGGAAACCCTCCTGGCCCACCGCGGGGTAGCCCCGGGCGGCGTTGGCCATGAGCACAGCCGGGCCGTACAGCACGAACGTCAGCTTGAAGCCCTTGCGCTGCAGCCGGGTGGCGGTGAGCATGTTCACCAGGCCGACCGAGCCCTCGAAGGGCACCGTGTGCATGAACACGTACGCCTGGTCGCCCTCCTCGGCCTTGTAGTCGGGGAAGATCTTCTCCTCGATGTTGTGCATCACATCGCCCTCTTGGGGCGGCGGGATGGTCACTGTCTTGGGCATATTCGCCTCCTTGTTGTTGTCGAGGTGGGTTGCTGTCGGGACCGGCTCAGATCGCTGGTCCCCGGGGCCTGCCAGAGCGAACGGGCCAGTCCCTGCGGTGCGAGCCCGGCATGGCGGCGATCACACGTCGACGCACAGCCCAGGGCAGCAGCCGATAAAGCGGCGTGAACACGTGCATCCAGAAGCGCTCCCGCACGCCGCGAGCCCTCTCCGGTGCTCGCGCACCGTACCGGGCGCCGACCCGCCGCTGGGCGTCGATGGCCAGGTAATGCTCCGAGTTGGACCGGAGCCAATGCGCGAATCCCATAGCGGAGCCGCCGGTCTCCTACAGCCCGGCCAACAGGTTCTGAGCGGCCACCGAAATCGGCTCGTTGAGGGCACCGATGGCGGGTGAGTACACGTTCTCCATCGTGGCCAGTTCCTCGATGGTGAGGCCAACCCGGACCGCCATGGCCAGGAAGTCGGCTCGCTCCTTGATCCCCTCGCCGCCGATCATCTGGGACCCGATCAGCCGGAGCGATCCGGGCTCGGCCAGGAGCTTCACCGTGATGGGCTTGACGCCCGGGTAGTAGCGGGCCCGGGTGATGCCCTGAGCCTTGCCCACGACGTGCTCAATGCCCAACGCGGTAGCCAGCGTCTCCCCGAACGACACCCCGCCGATCATCCACTCGCCGGCCAGCAGTCCCCACGGAACGAAGACTGCCCGGTAGTGGCGAGTCCCGCCGGCGGCGTTGGTGCCGGCCGTCTTGCCCTGGGAGTAGGCGTGGGAGCCGGTCAGTCCCTGGATCGGAATGTTGGAGACCCCGTGCGGGATCTCGGTGCAGTCGCCGGCGGCGTAGATGTTGGGATCCGAGGTCTGCATCTTCGAGTCGACGATCAGGCCGCCCGTTGAGCCCAGCTTGAGGCCGGCCGCGGCGGAGAGCGGATTGTTGGGCACCTTGTGTGTGCCGATGATGACGATGTCGGCCTCGATGTCGCCCTGCTGCGTCTCGACGCCGCTCACGGTCCCGTCGCCCTTGAACGCCGTTACCCGGTTGCCCCACTGCATGTCGACGCCGGCGTCCTCCCAGGCCTGGCGAACCGGCTCGACGATGTCGGGATCGAGCACGTCGGCCATGGGCCACGGGGCCGGATCGACGACGGTGCACTTGATCCCACGGTGGACCATCGCCGCGACCATCTCCATCGCCACGAAACCCGCATCGATGATCACCGCGGAGGTGCAGGAGTCGAGGCGCTTGTCCCACTCCATGGCCTCCCGGATGTACTTGACCTCGTAGATGCCGTCGAGACCGGCTCCGGGAACGTCCACTTGGGCATAGTTCCACCCGGTTGCGATCACCAGCCGGTCGTAGGACACCTCACCCTCGCCGGCGATGGCGAGGGTGCGCGACTTCGGGTCGATGGCTGTCACAGTTGTCTCGTAGTGGACGTCGATGCCGGTGGCGACGTACTGCTCCTTGGTGGCCAGGAAGAGACGCTCGAAGGAGTCGATCTCCTTTCCGTGGACGTAGGGAATGCCGCAGGGGCTGTAGGCCACATCGGTGTCCGCGGTGTAGACCACGACATCGGCATTCGGATCGACCCCCTTGGCCGCGCCCGCAGCACCGATGCCTGCGGCGCCCCCGCCGATTACCGCTATCCGCATCGTGACCCTTTCGTCACCGGACCTCCCGGCTCGCCGCGTGTTCCCCGCTCTTGTTCGCTGCGCTCACGGGCCGCTCGGGCCACGGCCTCGCTCAGTGCCATGCAACTGTCTGATGAGTTCATCGCCTACCCGCTCGGCCTCTGCCAAGGCTCCACCCGACGTATCGGATGGGATAACTACGTATCGGAACCTAAAGCCGACCCCCCGCCAGTGTCAAGCCGCGCCCGCCCGGTGCGCACCCCTCAGACGGCCCGCACCGACAGCTCTGGAGTGTTGCGAATGGTGTTGGACACGTAGCAGACGCGAGCCGCCGCCTCCAGCAGCCGGTCCTTGACGGCGTCGTCACAGCCGACATCGACCCGGATCTCGAGCGCCGAGAAACTGGGGCCGTCGTAGGTGCCGGTCACCTCCACCACCAGATGGGACAGTTCGATGCCCCGCTTGCCGGCCGCGTGAGCCACGGCGAGGGCGAAGCACGACGACAGCGCAGCCAGCAGCAGCTCGGTGGGCTGGGGGCCCTCGTTGGTCCCGCCCACACTCTCGGGCTCGTCCACCGGGATCGTGAAGTCGCCGCTGGACACGTCGCAGCGGTAAGCGCCCAGCCACCGAGCCGAGACTGTAAGGGTCGGGGAACTCACGGCGGGTCGGCCTCTCATAGCGCTGGCGCAGCCCGTCAACTATACGACACCGGTAGATCACAAGCGAAAAGGCCGTCGTCTAGGATGCACGCCCGGAGGTGGAGCAATGAGTCACCAGGCTGCGACTGAGAGCGCAGATCGGACCGCGTCGGAGCGTTCGGCCCAGGTGTCCGGCGAAAACCTGAGCGCGGTCGTGAACTCGATCGGACCCAAGATCCGCCACCTGCGAAAGCAGTGGAACCTGTCGCTGCAGCAGCTCGCCGACCGGTCCGACGTGTCGACCGCGGCCATTCACAAGGTGGAGCAGGGCACCATGGTGCCGACCATCACAACCCTGCTCAAGCTGGCCGCGGCCCTCGAGCAACCCGTGGCGTACTTCGTGGACGAGGAGCTTGAGTCACCGTCCTACGTGGTCTTCACTCCGGCAGCAGAGCGCCGATCGATCTACACCCCCCATGAAGGCCTCACCTTGGAGGGCATCTCGGGCCCCTACGGGCAGTACTTCGTGGCCACCGCGATCGCCGAGGTGGAGCCCGGAGGCGACAGCGGCGAATCCCCGCTGCGCCACGCCGGCGAAGAACTGATCCACCTACTGTCAGGACGCCTCGACGTCGACGTCTCCGGTCAGACGTTCCAGCTGCGCAGGGGCGACTCGATCCATTTCCGAACCGACCACGAGCATCGCTGGCGCAACCCCGCCAGGAGCCCCGCTCGTGCCGTGTGGACCGCTCTGAGACCCACCTGACGGTGGACGGATATCCGAGCGTCAGGCCAGCCGGCGGTCGAGGTCGAGCAGGGCTTGCTTGAAGCACTCGATGGGTGCCCGGGCGACTCCGGCGCCCACCTGGCCCGATCCGTCGGAGACGTGGACGATCCCGGTGTTCACCGCGGGCGTTGTTGAGCTCTCGACGACCCGCCGGACGTCGACTCCTAGCGGCGTGCCGGCGTTGTCGAGCACGGGCAGGCGCAGCCGGGTGCTGGTGCCGGCACAGATCCGGCTCATAGCCGCGGTGACCGCGGCGGCGTCGGCCATCCTGCCGCCGAGGAACCCCGCCACCGCGGGCGAGTTGGCCGCCGCGGCGCCGCCGAGCCCGACCAGCTCCAGCACGGCGCTGTCGCCGATGTCGGGGGCGCTGGTGTCCGGTCCCTGGCCGGGGTAGTACAGGGCGTCCTGGACCGGAGGCGACGGTGCGACATGCCACTGCTCGGAGCAGCCGGCCAGACGGATGCCGTAGGTCGTGCCGTTGCGAGCCATGGTGGTGACGATGCTCGAGTCGGGCACCTGGCCGGCCCAACCGGTCAGGGCGCGGGCGCCGGCCATGGCAATGTTGAGGAACATCAAGTGGTTGGTGCTCAGGAAGTCGGCCACCTCTTCGATCCTGTCCGTACCGGCACGGACCAGGTGCGGTAGCAGGTCTCGCAGCAGGAGGTTGGTCGTGGCCTGGACCCGCATGTGGACGTCGTCGCCCATGGCCACGCCTTGGGCGGCCAGAGAGAAGATGTCTATGGGGCCAGCCCTGGCCAAGGCCTCGGCCAGCGCGGGGGCGAGCGCGTCGCGCAGGAATCTGAGGCGCTCGATGGCCGCCTCGGAGTCCACACCGAACCACGCGACGGCCCCCGAGCCCTGGTTGAGGCTGGAGTAGGCCGCGGTGCCGCCGGAGTCGACGGAGACTACGTACACCGGCGCGCTGGGACCGATGGCACTGGCCATGGGCACCACCGTGGAATGCTCGTTGGCGGCTGCGAGCCGGATGTCGCCGCCGCGCAGCATGGCGTCGGCGAGATCGCGGTCGGGCGCCCAACCCTCAACCACCACTGCGGCCCTGACCGAGCGCCGCAGCGGATCGCACATCTCAGCCCAGCCGATGGGCGGACCGCAGTGCAGGATGGTCGGGGACTCGAAACCATCGATGACTGCTCCGGCGGTCTCGACACCCACCAGCATCGGCACCCCGCGGTCGAAGCGACCGATCACTTCGGCGTTGGCCGCGTCAATGCGGTCCGAGGCGGGGCCCAGCAGCCTGGCCAGCGCGGCCACAGCCTCCGCGTCACCGCCCGCCGGGATACGCCAGTCCACCCCGACCGCGGACGCTCCCTGGTCCCGTACGGCCGTCTCGAACCGCTCTAGCCCGATGTTGACAACCGAAACCCTGGTGGGCAACTGCATGCCGCTCATACGCCGGCGCTCGCCTGATGCAGTCCGCTCGGCCTCTAGGTTTCCCGCTCTTGTTCGCTGCGCTCACGGGCCGCTCGGGCCACGGCCTCGCTCAACGTTCGGAGAATCCCCATGAACCTCGACCTTTCCGCTCGGCCTCTAGGACATCGTGACGAGCAGAGCGCTGGGCGTGTCGCGGGCCGCGGGCAGGCGCAGGCAGGCGTCGTCAGGAATCTCGCTCTCGGCCAGGCTGCCGGCTTCAGAGAGTTCGAATGTCATGGGCTGGTGAGGCAGGCCGAAGTAAGGAAGGGGCGGACCGTTGTGCTTCCAGCCGAGCCGCTCGAAGAAGTTGACGTTCTGGAGTTGGACAAAGGCGTCCATCACGTCACCGCCCGCTGCGGCCGCCGTCGAGACCGCGAACCGAACCAGCCGCATGCCCACGATTCCGGCTCGGTGACCGGGCAGTACTGCTAGCCGATCGCCCTTCCATCGGCCGGCCGTGTCGGTGCGGTACAGCCGAACTGTGCCGACGGCCACCGATCCCCGCCCCGCAAGAACGTGGACTGTCTCAGGGTCGCGATCCCAGTCGTCGACATCGGTGAACGGAATGACCCGCTGTTCCTCCACGAAGATGCGGTGACGGATGCGCATATGCCAGCTCAGGGCAGGCGGAGTCAAGGCCCGCCAGCACACGATCCGATCCGATGGGCTCAACTGCGATCCGCCTGAGGCGTCGGGGTGTTCACGACCACTGCGATCAGCCCGTCGCTCGCACCGGTATGAGGCTGCGGTTCCCGTTGGATTGCAGCTCCCTCTCCATCGCACCGACCGGCGAGCAGGCCTGGCAACGGGCACAGCCGGCGGCGACCTTGTCCGCGGTCAGCCCCCGCTCCACCAGGTAGGGCGCGACCTTCCGGGCGACCCGCTCGACGTAGTCGGAGGTGGGGGGCATCCAATCGCCCATGAGCGAGCCCGGAACCGGTCGCAGTGGCACGATGAACGGGTACACGCCAATATCGGCCGCCCGACGGCAGCCGTCGACAATCAGATCCGGATCCTCGCCCATGCCCAGGATCACATAGGTGGAGACCTGGCCCTCGCCGAAGCGGTCCACCGCATACTCCCAGGTCTCGAAGTATCGCTCGATGCCGGTGCGGTACTTGGGGGGTGCTACCCACTCGAGCACGGCCGGGTCGAAGGTCTCCACGTGGATCCCCACCGAGTCGATGCCCCGGTCAGCTACCTGGTCGATCACGCTCAGGTCGTCGGGCGGCTCGAACTGCACCTCGACCGGCAAGCCCGAGGACTCCTTCATGGCCTCCCCGCACTTGGCCACGTACAGAGCGCCCTTGTCGCGGCCGTAGGTGGAGCCGGTGGTCAAGGTGATGTCCACCGCGCCGTCCAGTTCCTTGGCCGCCACCGCCACCTCGGCCAGTTGCGGGGGCCGCTTGACCAGCACTGTGCTGCCGGAGGCCAGGGACACTCCGATCCCGCAGAAGCGGCACTGGTCCTCGTTGCCCCAGTACGCGCAGGTCTGCAGGACGGTGCTGGCCAAAGAGTCCAGGTGCATGAGGGCCAGATGCCAGTACGGCACGCCGTCTGCGGTTGAGAGGTCGTAGAAGCGGGGCCGGTCGGCGGGAGCGGCGCTGGCCAGGCGGGTCCCGTCGGCGTAGATCCCGAACCCGCCGTCCTCGGGCTCCAGCGAGTACGGGGAATCGGCCACGAAGGAGGCGTCCACGGGCACGGTGACCGCGGTGCCCTCGATCCAGACCATCCCCGCGTCCGAGGGGCCGGCGCCGCCCGGGCGACGCTCGAAGGGAACGTTTATCCGTAGGCCCTTGAACTGGAGATCGATGATGAGCTCTGCCAGCGACACTACCCAATTCCTACCACCGGACAGCCGGCTCCGCCGTGTCCGCCGCGGTAGGGATTCGTGATGGCTCCCCTGTTAGGGAATGCTGTTGCCCGTGGCGAGGATTATGGCCGGGACCCAGAAGGTGTAGATCGCGGTTACGGCCAGGATCCCGCCCAAGGGCTTCGCTTGCATCTTGCCGTAGGTGGTGGCCGTCACCGACAGGAAGGCGATCAGCCAGACGATCAGGATCGACCTGAGCATCCACTCCCCGGGCAGGGCATCCCACCAGAAGAGAGGAAGGATGGCCGTCGGGACGCCCAGGTTGCCAACCACGCGCAAGTCCCATCCGTTCATCTCGGCCTTGCCGAGCACCACGAAGAACAGGCCGTAGAACACGATCAGTCCAGCCAGGACGACGGAAGCGTCATCCAGAGGCCGAGCCCACATGATGTAGACGGCTTGCACCAGGTTGAGCACACCGACGAGGAAGGACGCGTGGCCGATGCCGACAAGCGGATTCGTTCCACCCTCCTTCTGGTCGGCGCCCACTCCGAGGAAGTAGAGCGCATTGAGCCACACGACTAAGCCAGTGGCTATGAAGACGACGGTGATAGGAGGCATAACAAGCCTTTCATCGGTCTCGATCCGACATTTCGGATGAGACATACTTATCTCGCAACCTAAACCCTGAGCATGGGCAGGTCAAACCCGCCCGGGGCGCGCTCGGCTATTGATCCCCGAGACTGCCGGGATGGTGGACGCTGTGGTCGTGCGCGCGGTGATCGTGGTCGCCGTGGTCGTGCGCGCCGTGGTCGTGGTCGCCGTGGTCGTGGTCGCCGTGGTCGTGCGCGCGGTGGTCGTGGTCGTCGTGGTCGCCGTGGTCGTGATGGGTGTGATCGTGGTCGTGGTCGCCGTGGTCGTGACCGGGCGGGCGGGCGGCGAACGTGGCGGCCAGCTCGTCTACCTCGGGCTCAGCGACTATCTCAAGCTCCGAGACGATCGACTCGAGCGCCTCCTGCCAGCGCTCGTAGTAGCGGTACTCGCCGGAGGGCTCCGCCTCCCAGCGCTGCACGGCGGCGATGAGGTGGTCGCGGAACTCGTCCCAGGTGAACAGGCCCTTCTCCACTAGGGCCATGGCCATCGCGAAGCTCCGGCCCTCCCAGGGCGCGCCGAACACCAGCTCGCCGTTGAGCCGGGGCGGGGCGGCCGGGCCTTCGATGTCGAGCGTCAGGGCCACCGGTGCCTGCTCAGCCTCCGCTGACTGTGGCCACTCCCACCATGGCGTCGCGGGTCACCAGCGCGGCCAGATCCTCCTCGGAGAGATCCCCGGTGCCGGTGGGACGCTGGGGCAGGACCAGGTAGCGGTTCTCGGCGCTGGAGTCCCAGACCCGCACGTCCACGCCGTCATCAAGGTCGAGTCCCATCTCCCGCAGCAGGGTGCGGGGCTCGCGCACCATGCGGCTGCGGTAGGCCGGGTCCTTGTACCACTCGGGCGGCAGGCCCAGAACCGGCCACGGGTAACACGAGCACAGGGTGCAGACCACGACGTTGTGCACATCGTTGGAGTTCTCGACTACGACGATGTGCTCGCCCTGGGGGCCGGCGAATCCCAGTTCCTTGACGGCGCCGGTGCCGTCGGCGAGCAGGCGCTGGCGGTACTCGCCATCGACCCAGGCCTTGGCCACGACCTTGGCACCGTTCATGGGGCCGACATCGTTGACGAAGCGGTTGATGAAGCCGTCGAGCACCTCGGACTTGACCAGGCCGCGCTCGGTCAGCAGTGACTCCAGCGCCTCGGCCCGAACCGGCGGCGGTGGCCGGTCCTTGGTGTGGGAGTGGTCAGCCATCTAGGTCGCCTCCAGGTAGCTCTCGAACAGATCGATCCGAAGCTTGGCCGCCTCCGCGCCGGGGCCCCACAGCTCGGTCGAGTCGTACTCCACCGTGTACACGTGCTGAGGGTTCTCGCCCATAAAATGGGCGTTGGTGTCGGGCAGCAGCGCCGACGGCCGCAGGGCGTGCACCGTGCCGGTTCGGCCGCGCACATACCCCGGCAGGCGGGTGTGACCGTCGGTGTGAATGTCCTTGGCCCGCACCCGGTCGCCAACTGAGAAGGCGGGGAGGTCATCGATCTCGCGCAGCGACCCGGCGCCGCCCCGCTCGTAGACGGGCTTGTTCTCTTCCACACCGGCCGGCTCGTCGACCGACTCCCCCATCAGGTTCCGGGCCCGGGCCTCTACCGCGCCGGGAGGGATCACCCCGCTGTCAACGAGCAGCGTCTCGGCGCACGCCAGCCAGCGCCCGTAGTAGCCGTCGGCCAGGTAGTCGTAGGGGTGCAGGCGCTCGAGGCCGTGGCGGAAGGCGTCGAGGTTGGTCCCCGACAGGCCCATCGACATGGCCCCCATGGCGAAGGCCCTGCCGTGCCAGGGCTCGCGGAACACCGGCTCGTCGGGGTCGATGGCCACGGTGCCCCAGCCCTGCATTCCCCCCATGTCGTGTATGCCGTCCATCGGCGCCTCCCCGTCGGTCGATTCTTCAGCCGGTGGCCCGGTGTGTCAACTATAAGACAGTGACAAGTCGCAAGAGAAATGCAGGATCGCGAGGACTGCAGCCAAGCCAGCCGGTTCCTGCGTTGGGTTTCATCGCTTCAAGGCCGTTACTCGTAGTAGCGTTCCGCTTCAAGTATCAAACATCGGCTCTATGCCTGACTTTGATACTCTAAGCGGCATGGTTGGAGCTGGCGTGTCGCCAAGCGGGCTAGCCGACTGGCTCATCGGACAGGGCCGCCACTTCATCACGACAGTCGACGCCGCCGGGGTGCTCGGAGTGAGCGCGGCGTCGGTGCCGGCCAGTCTCGAGCGCCCCCGCAAGGCGGGCAAGCTGATCTCGGTGACCAAGCGGGGCTGGGTGCCGGTGCCGCCCGAGTTCCGGAGCGCGGGCGCCCCACCTCCGAGTCACTTCATCCACCCGCTGATGGAGCACCTCGGGCACCCCTACTACGTCGGCTTCCTCTCCGCCGCGGCCATTCTGGGGGCCTCGCATCAAGCGCCGATGGTGTTCCAGGTGGTAACGCCGGCCCGGCTGAGAAGACGCAGGATCGGGCGGGGCCGGATCCAGTTCATCCAGCGTGCCGCCGCGGTCGAGCGCCCCCACTGGCAGCACAGCGTGCCGACCGGCCGGATTTGGGTGTCGACTCCCGAAGTGACCGTCTTCGACTTGGTTGAATCGCCAAAGGATGGAGCAGGACTCTCGAACGTCGCGACCGTCGTCGGCGGTCTGCTCATGGACGGGAGTCTCGACCCTGCCGCGCTGACATCAGTTGGAGCGAGATATCCGGTCGCAGTAGCCCAGCGGTCCGGATACCTCATCGACTTCATGGCCACCGAGGCCGGTGTCCAATTCGACACCGCACCCCTGCACTCCCTCGTCGCCGACAGTCGCTACCGGCTTCTGTCCTCCGGCGGGCGTGACGGCCGCCGCGACCCTCGCTGGCACGTGGTGGTCAATGCTGAGATCGAGCACGACCTGTGATCACCGAGGCCGACATCGCCCACTGGCAGCGACGGGTGCCCTGGCCGACGCTCGAGCAGGTCGAGCAGGATCTCGTTCTCTCCCGGTTGATCGTCGAGATCGCCAGCCATCCCTTGCTCGGCGACGAACTGGTCTTCCGAGGCGGGACCTGCCTTCACAAGGTGTGGTTCGATCGACCGTGGCGCTACAGCGAGGACCTCGACTATGTCCGACGGACCCCGGGAGGCGTCGGCGACGTCCTCGACGCGATCCGCGAGGTCGCCGCAGCTATTGGTTTCGACCGTGTTCACACCGACGTACGCAGACACCCGAAGGCAAGGCTCGACTCGACTTTCGTTCGTGGGGGACGGATGCGGGTCAAGATCGAGTTGAACACCTCCGAGCGGGTGTCGGCACGGCCGACTGTCACCAAGGCGTTCGACATAGACAGCCCTTGGTTCTCGGGTGCCGCCGATGTGGCGACCTATGCCTTGGAAGAGTTGGCCACCACGAAGATCCGGGCGCTGTTCCAGCGAAAGAAGGGAAGGGATCTCTTCGACCTGTGGCTCGCGGTACAGCAGGCGGGCGCATCGCCGGTCGAGATAGCTGCGTGCTTCGGCCTCTACCGACCTGATGAATGGACAGCCACGCGAGCGGTCGCCAACCTTGAGGCGAAGCTGGAGGACCAAGAGTTCACAGCCGATGTCGAGCGACTGGTGTCCGACTGGCCCGACGGCTACACGGTGGAGGCGGCCGGGCAGTTGGCCCGCGCCGTCCTAGACGAGATTGATCGTCAAAGCTAGGAGTCTATTGGGATTGAGTCCTCAGGATGGCTCTTCGCCGACGGTTGAGGCTTCCACACCGGAGGGGCTGTCTCTAGTCTGGCTTCGAGCGCGTGGTGTCTTCCGACAACTCTCCGTCGTCTGTGGGCTGCTGGCCTTCGATTGAAGCGAACTCGTAGACAAGGCTCGTTGCCTCGCGCACTCCCGAGAGCGTGACCGTCCCGCGAACGGCAGAGCGCAACTGCCTCAGGGGATCGATGACAACACGGACGGTGGGCCGCTCATCGGCACCCTCCTCAATGTTGGATACAACGACTAGAAAGAAGTCGGGCGTGGTGAGTGCTCGCTGCACTTCGGCGTCCGTCAGCCTTACTTGGTCAGGTTCCGGGCCAGCGGAAACCTTCAGCTCGTAGTAGTTCTTCAGTTCATCGACCGCGTCGGCACCAACGCTGCGCTGATTGCGCAGGTCGACAATCTGGTCCGAGCCGGAGCCAAGCACCATTTGCAGGAGCTCGAACCCTACGTTCTCCCTGTCCACGTCGGAGTACGCGCGCAGGGGAGTCCTGCTCTGCGGTCCGCCGGAGCCAGCCTTCGGCTCGCTGAGGATGCCGCTGCTGGCAGCCCTCCCGCCAACGCCGCTCGCAGAACCGGGGGACCCTTCGTCCTTGCGTCCCCTTGAGTCGACGAGCATGAGCGATTGAGGCTCAACAAGTAGTCTGCGGGCAGCCATAGACGGAGGCTGTTTCCGCTGCTCGCGCTGATCTTCTGCGGCGTCGGACGGCTGAGTCCTGCCGACCGTTCGACCGGCCTGACCTGCAGACGAGCCGTGCTTCTTGACAATCCTCTCCCGAAACTCGCCTAGCCGACCGTCGGCATCAAACTCCGCCTCCTCGCGGGCTGCGAGCTCGTGGGCGAGCTCAACTCTCCGCGCTTCAATTCCATCCTGGGCCCGGTCGCACGCGGCTCGCCATGCCTGCGCGACGCGCCGCGCTTCGCCCTCGAATAGCGCCGCGAGCGCTCTGCCTCCCCCGTCCACATGGGCGAGCACTGCCGGTTCTGTGACAAAGACCGTGGCAGTGGTGGAGTCGACCTTGGCGTTCACTTTGCATCCTTGGTCCTGGCCTGCGGCCACGGTCACCGCGAGCGCAAGAGACGGATGTACTTTCACGACGTAGGTCGCCAGGCTGTCCCACGGCACGGTGAGGCCTTGGACGAGTCCTGGGTCGTTGCGCTGCAGGTCCTCGTTCAGCAGTTCGACGGCCTGTCGAAAGAGTTCCGTCGAGTCGCGGTCTTCCTGAGCAAGCTGGGGATCGACTACTTCGGCCTCGCTGGCCTGGATCTCCGTGACGCGCAAGGGTTCGATCAGAGAACTGAACTGTTCAAGCCCCCCGCCTGGCCGCCAGACCGGAAGGCGATTGCCCAGTCCCTTGGTGAGGACCGGGTCGTCAGTGGCGTACACAGGGCGGTCTCGGGTCCATCCCTTGGTCGTCCACAGAGACAACGTCGACAGTTTGCGGCGTTCCACCGTGGATCCCGATGCATGGTGCCGCGCGAGCGTGCGCAGCGTCTCCAGAAGGATGGCGTCTTCCGTAGCGTTAGGTGCGTGCGTGCGACGCCGTGCGACCTCTCTGAGTACTTCGAGGCAGTCGCTGGGAGACGGTTCCCTCAACTGAAGCGCGCGCCACAACGGCTCGCAATCTGGAATCGAAGGAGCGAACGCACGGAGGTCTCTGAAGATCGGTGGTCCTACGAGCACACTCCGAGGAGACAGCCAGCCCAGATTCGTCAGGACGAGACTGTTACGCGCGAACTCCTCTCGCAGCTTTCGTGTGGTCAGGTCGGAGTCGGGGCGCACACTGTTGAGGCTCCGCGCCAGAGCCCGGTAGACAAGAGCCGAGTTGTGTCGCAGGTCTTTAGATGAGATCTCGTCCTCGTTTGATGCAAGCCGAAGCTCGCGAAGCCGCTCCATCAGTCCGGATCGGCTGGGATCGCTCGACACACCGAGGGCCGCCAGGAGTGCACGACGATTGGGCTGATTTGGCTGATCGAGATCCGCATGCAGATAGTCCGGCGAGTGCGAGCCATAGATCGCCTCGGTTCCCGGTGTTCGGACGCGCAATTCAGTTGGTTTGCGCGTGGTGCCGCTCTGATCGTCGAGCCATGCAACATCTCCGGCCTGCGCCAGCCAGAAAGCACAGATCCTCCCCTCTCGATTCCAGCCGTAGTAGGCACTAGCTGCATCGACTTCGGCGAGTTCGCTCATGCGACGTTCCCACGCTCGAGCGAGTGCCGCCAGCAGCGAAGCGGCCCGCTCTCGTCGCCGTTTGTTCCGGCGCACGCTTGCGATGTCTGTGATCACCGCTAGGAGGTCCGGGCTGTCGTGGTCCTCAAGTGTGTACGTGGCACCTCGTTCTCTCATCGCCGCGTTGCGAGTTTCCGGCCCACCCTCGACCCATTCAGATAGGCCCCGCCGGCTGTCGGCTTGGTACCGTTGCCATAGCTGCGGGTGGGGTCGGAGTCGCGGCGCAGTCTCAGCCCCTAGCAGTCGAAGGAAACGGAGGGCACCGATCCCTTCTCGCCCTGCTTGTGAGCGAAGGGTCTTCGCGTAGCGATCACTCAGCCACACGAGTCCCCGCGACTCGCCGGCTGCGACAGCGAAGCTGTCCCGCCCCCGATCGATCGCCCGCGGCAAGTACGCGTCGACAGGCCGAGCCTCACCAGGCTTCTTATGACCCTCGGCGTCGTATGTGTATGACTTGAGCCGAACCGCGCGGCCGACATCAGGCCCGAGAGCGGCCTGGTCTCTAGGAGCCATGCGCTCGAAGGCATCCCCGAGCGTCCGCACTTGTTCGTCTGTGAGTGGCGAGCTGATGGGGCGTTCCGACTGCCCAGCCTTGGCGAGGCGGCGCACCACTTCACGATCGTCGGAGCCCTCAAGCAGAGAGCCACACTCTCGTAGCCAAGCGAGCACCTCGGGGGCGCCGTTCGTGCTGTCCAGATGTGCCGGGTGAAGGAGGGTGGTGATGCCGAGCTTCTCTGCCAGCGGCACCGTCTCCACTGAGACCGCTGTCGTGGAAGCCCCAGCCGGAGGCACAAGCCGCCGCCCGTCGTAAGCGATCACACACGGGAATTGGAGCAGGCGCGCGCCGAGATCCACTTGGAGCGCGGCTGCGACGAGCGCAATGGTCGAGCCGACTGGCCGTCCCTCATCGCCCATGAGGTCGAGAGCCCGCTCGACGCTGACTGGCTTGGGAAAATCAGCTCCGTGGCTGCGCCAGTCGTCCAATACCGAACGCCATCTCCCGGCTGGGTCCCTGACGCCGACCGGCAGCGTCGCGCTGAGCCCGGCAAGTCGGGCGATCTCAGCCTCTTGCAGAATTCCCTCGAGTGGCTGCGCCTCCACCGCGAGTTCCGACAGGCTGATACTTCCCTGTTCGGGCACCGGGAACGACAACCGGGAGGACACTGCCTGCCTCGCCTTCTCGAGGACGGCGGCCTCAAGTGCCCCGATCACACCCGACCCAGCCTCCGCCTCGTCAGCGCGCGGAAGCGGCATCGCCTGCCAGGCAGCCTGAGGATCGCGCCCGAAGAGGTCGATCACCGCCTCCGCCCACACTTCCGCGACAAGCTTCACGAGTTCGTTGTTCCACGCGGTGTCGGCCAAGCCCTCGCGACTCGCGAGTGGATCGAACTGCGCATTCGCGAAGAGCGGCGAGCGAGTCTGGGTCACAGGCAGCCCCGCGTAGATCTGACCCGACCTGGTGGGGTCGCTCTGGCGGGCTGCCGCGACATTTGGCCCGGTCGTCTCGTCGTCAGGGTCCGTCTTTGCCGGGTCGAGCGGGAGGGCCACCGCGACCGGCGTGGTGGACCCCGTCGCCTTCTGCACACGCGAGACGTCCGCAGGGGCGGGGACATCGGCGCTGTACACGGCCCACGAACGCCCGTCTCCCGTGTCCGCAACTTCTTGATACACCGTCGCAGGCTCGAAGCGCGACGCAAGGTCTTCGTCCCGGCCGCGCGAGAGAGCGAGCTGACGAATCCGGCCGCCGTTCTGATCCAGCAGAATCACGCGAGCCACATGGCGCAGGAACAGCAGGGCTGAGTCATCCCAACGGCCGAGCCACTCATCGAGTTCCGACGATTGAAGCGCCCCGTCCGGCAGGGGAATGCGCAGCGTCGTCCAGCCAGACTCACAGAACCGGGGAGGCAGTTCGGGTGGCTGAACCGGCGCGACCGTCGGATCGCCAATCGCTACGTGATAAGGGGCACAGTGGACCTCAAAGGTTGGCGACAACGACCGCAGCGTCGAGAGTCCGACGCCGAACCGGCCGATAGCTGCCGCGTCACCGGTCTTGGTGCTCAGCCACGGAGTCGCCAAGCCGTGCACATCGCGAAAGCGCACTGGGGAGCCATCGTGGCTCGCCAGCAACTCGGTCGGCGTCGCCACGAAACGCACCTCCGAGGCCTTCACGTCGTCGGCGTTCTGAACGATTTCGGCGAGGCCTTGAAGTCGATCTCGCGAGAGCAGAGTTCCGCTACTCCGGGCAGCGTCTAGCGCCTCCGCGATCGAATCGGGGATTCTCTTCCACAACTCGCCCAGGTGCTGAACTGCCGCCCGGGCTTCCTCTGTGTCGGTTGGCTCGAAAGAGGGATCAGGAGAGGCAAGCTTCGAATTGAAGACATGATCGGCAGCCTCCCTGGCCCGCGAAACGTGTTCAACTGTCGCCATCCGAGCGCTGTTCATCGAGTGCGGCCGGGCTCTTGGAACGAGAGACCCACGTCCAAATTCATCGAAGCGCCGAGGCTAGCGCGGCACCGGCTCACACACGCTTCACCCGACCTCTTCATCACCATCAGCGCGCCGCCCGCAGGCGAGCGGAAACAGCTCTCGTGATACTTCGGCTCCATGTTGACGCTCCGAGTGTCGTGGGCCGTGCCCAGCACCGCATTCTCGACGGCGAGCATCGCCGCGAACATGGAGGTGGTCCTGGTTGTTGGATCCTCGTGATCGACGGCCTACCCGCTCGGTCTCTCAGCGCTTGGTCTCTCAGGAGGCGCCGGCCAGCTCGCGGGCTCGGGTCAGCAGCCTCTCCTCGGCGCGGGAGTAGCGCTCCTGCGCCTCGATCGCCCCCGCCCGCAGATGGGCAGCCCGGGCGGTGAATTCCTCGGCCATCGATCTCACCTCGCCCGGGGACGCTCCGCCCGTCGCCCTCCGGGTGGCCACGATCCGGCGCAGGTCCAGGGCGTCGGCCAGCGCGGCCGCGTCGAGTCCGAGCCGCCGCCCGCACACCTCGGAGGCCGCTTCGTCGAGCATCTCGGAGGTGATGTCCAGGCCGGTGAGTCCCCGGCGGCTGGCTGCCCGCACGGCCTGTCCCGCCACGTGGTACGCGGTGCGATAGTCGACGCCGGCGGCCACCATCACGTACTCGGCCAGATCGGTGGCCTGGGTGAAGCCGCGTGCGAGTTCGGACCACATCCGCTCGGCGTTCACCGTCAGGGTTCTAACCACCCCGGCCGTCAGGGCGCTGACCCGGATCGTGAAGTCCAGCGCCCGGGGAATCTCGCCGTAGGCGAAGATCAGGTTGTCGCTACGAGCCGACGGACTCTTGACCACGGCCAGGAACCCGCTCATGCGGCCGATCAGCACGCCGCTCGCTCCCCGGATGATGGAGAGCGCGTAGGGGTTGCGCTTCTGGGGCATCAGCACCGAGGCCCGAGTGAACGGCCCGGCCAGGTCGACGTAGTCGAACTCCTGGCTCGACCAGATCTCAAGGTCCTCGGCCAGCTTGGCCTGGTTGGCGATCATGCTCGCCGAGGTGGCCAGCAGGTCGATGAACACGTCGGTCTGCCACATGGCGTCACGGGTGTGGGCGATGACGCCGTCGAATCCCAGCTCGCCCGCGATGGCGGCCCGGTCGTCGAGCAGCCGGCTGCCGTTGACGCAGCCCGCGCCGCCGGGGCTGGTGTTCACCTGCTCAAGGGCAGCCAAGAACCGCTCGCCGTCGCGCAGGGCGGGCGGGACGAAGGCGAGCAGGTAGTGACCGAAGGTGGAGGGCTGGGCCTGCTGAAGGTAGGTCTGGTCTCCCATGAACGTCTCAGCGTGTTCGGCAGCCACCGCGGCCGCAGCCGACGCGAAATCGGCTCCGACCTCTATGAGGCGGGCCGTCTGCGAGCGCAACAGCAGCCGCAGCGCCACCCGGGCGGCCTCCCGGCGGGGACGGCCGGCGTGGAGCCATCCGGCCGAATCGCCGATCCGTTCAACGAAGTGGCGCTCCCGCGAGTTGTAGACCTCGCCGAAGGCGGAGTCGTAGGGGAAATCGGCCGGGTCGGTGCCGTAGGCGTCCAGCAGCACCTTCAGCAGGTCGGCCGCCGCCGGCTGGGGTACCAGACCCCGGCTGCGCAGGTCCAGTACATGGCCGAGGTCAGCGAGATTCAGGCCGTGGTGCAATAGCGGGGCGTCGGCGATCTCCCACGCGAAGCCGGCGTCGACCAGTTCCTGGGCCGGTGCCTCCGACGACGGCCCAGCCACTCGTGGACCCCGTCCGGCCTCTCGCCGGTTCTGCGTCATCGGTCCGAACGCATGGGAGAAGGCGGTCTCATTGCCATCGCACCGAGCGAGCGTAGTGCTGGCTCTCACACCCCACGATGATCGCCGGCCTGGGAGGAATGCCAGCGCAGGACCCGCTTCTCGACCGCGATCAGCAGCAGGACGAAGGCGACGCCGATGAAGGCCAGGACGAAGACGCTGCCCCAGAGTTGATCGACAAGCAGTCGGGACTGGGCCACCCGGGCCGCGTTGCCCAGCCCCTCCCTGGAGTTGAAGAACTCGCCGATGACCGCTCCGACCAACGCCAAGCCGACGCAGATCCGGCCCGCGGCGAACAGGTACGGCAGCGAGTGCGGGATTCGCAGCCGCCAGTAGATCTCCCAGCGGCTGGCATTCACCGAGCGCAGCAGCTCATGGGTCTCCTCGTCGATTGAACGGAGCCCGATCAGCGCGTTGGCAACGAATGGAACCCAGGCGAACAGCATGGCAGTCAGGATCTTCGGCCAGGCCGTGAACCCGAACCACAGCAAGAAGATCGGCACCAGCACCGCCACTGGCGTCGACTGCATGAGCACGATCACCGGCATGGTCGCTCGCTCGACGAACTGAGAGTGCGCCATCCCCGTGGCGACGAGAAGGGCGGCTACAAAGGCGATGACGAACCCCCAGAAAGCCTCCTGCACGGTAACAAGGCCGTTTCGCCAGTAGAAGTCCGGATTCTCGACCACATGTCGGATCACGTCGGAGGGAAGCGGCAGCGTGAGGGGCCGCAGGTTGCGGACCTGGACGTATATCTCCCATCCCACGAAGAAGGCCGTCAGGCCGGCGAAGGGCGCAATCAGCAGGGCCGCCCGGCGCACAGGCCGGCGGGGCACCTCGGGCGGATCCTCAGCGAACAGCTGATCAGCGACGTCCGGGGCGTCGGGAGGGCCGGAGCCTCCATCCGGCGCCGGCCGAGGCGGCTGGTGGGAAGAAGTGTCGCGACCACCCATCAGTTCGACCAACCGTGTAGCAACGCGGCCCGGACCTCGGCCAGGATGTGGTGATAGTCGTCACTGTCCTCCACGTCGGCGCGACGCGGTCTGGGCAGCGGGACATCGATGATCTTGGTGACGCGTCCCGGCCTGGCCCCTAGAACAGCCACACGGTCCGACAGCACCACCGCCTCGGGAATCGAATGCGTCACGAACAGCACGGTGCTGCCGATGCGCTCCCACAGATCGAGCAGCAGATACCGCATGTCGGCCCGGGTTATCTCATCGAGGGCCGAGAACGGCTCGTCCATCAACAGCACGGGCGCGCCGAGAGCGAAGGCCCGTGCGATGCTGACCCGTTGCTGCAAGCCTCCGCTCAACTCCCGAGGCAGCGAGTCCAGGAAGGGCGTCAGGCCGATGTCGTCAAGCATCTGGAGCTGGTCGTCGGCGGACATGCCGGGATTGTCCGGCCGGCGGTTCACGTCTCCGAGCAGCGACACGTTCCTGCGCACCGTCCGCCACGGCAGCAGGGCCGGGTGCTGGGGCACGAAGCCGTAGCGCTTCTGCCGGCGGGCATCCTCCGGCAACTGGCCGTTGACAACCACCGTGCCGCGGTCAGGCGCCAGGAGTCCCCCGGCCAGGCGCAGCATGGTGGACTTGCCGCAGCCGGACGGTCCGATCAGGCTGACGAACTCCGACTGACGCACATCCAGGCTTACCCTCGACAGAGCATGCACGAGCCGGTCCTTGAGTCTGAACCACTTCGAGACCGACTCGAAGCTGACGGCCGGTGCGGTCACCACATGCACATCCCGCCGGTGACGTTGATTGCCTGACCCGTCATGTAGCTCCCGTTTTCAGAGGCCAAGAAGACAACGGCGGAGGCTACATCGGCGGGATCGCCGAGCCGACCGAGCGGGCTCTTGGCCGTCCACGCCGCGATCTGGTCGGCGGTGCGGGTGTCAGCACCCATCTCGGTGAGGACATAGCCGGGACAGACCGCGTTGACCGTCACGCCGTGGGGACCGAGTTCCATGGCCGCGATCCGGCTGAGGGCCACCACCGCTGCCTTCGACGCCGCGTAGGCCGCTTCCCCCGGCGTACCCAACTTGGCCGCCATCGATGCCACGTTCACGATCCGACCGCCGGCGCCGGCCGCGATCATGGCCGGCGCCAGCGCCTGGATCACAACCACCATGGAGCGAACGTTCACCCGGTGGACGCGATCCCACTCCTCGAGCGCCATCTCCAGCAGCGGTGTCTTCGAGAACACGCCCGCGTTGTTCACCACCAGCCAGTAGGGCCCGTCCCCACCATCTGCTGGCAGCGCTTGCCGAGTCGCCGCGGCGTCGGCCAGGTCGACGACGACACTGGTAGCTCCGAGGCCGCGGGCGACATCCTCGACGGCGGGGTCGACATCGAGCAGGACGGCGTGCATGCCTTCCTCGGTCAGCCGCTCCGCGATCCGGCGGCCGATCCCTCTCGCCGCGCCGGTCACGAGACAGCGGCGGCCCCGGAGTCCGTCAGCCATGTGGGGGTCGGGGCTCTCGACGGCTACGCGACTGGATCGGCACCCAGGATCTGGGCCCGAAAGCCGGGGTCGCTGAGCAGATCTTTGACAGTGTGGACGATCGCCTGGGTGTGGGCGTCGATCTCGATGTTGACCGAGTCGCCCACGCTCACCAAGCCGAGCGTCGTCCGCTCGAGCGTCTCGGGGATCAGGCTCACCGCGATCCGGTGGCTCTCGCGATCGACTCCCGAGATGGTCAGGCTGGCACCGTCAATGGCGACCCACCCCTTCCATAGCAGGTAGGGCATGAGCGACTCATCGACGTCGAACCACATCGTGCGGTTGTCGCCTTCCGCGGCTATCTCGCACACGGTGGCCGTCCCCGACACATGGCCGGACAGGACATGCCCTCCGAGTTCGTCGCCGAAGCGCAGCGAACGCTCGATGTTGACGGGGTCGCCGACCGACAGAGCACCAAGGTTCGTGCACCGCATCGTCTCCGCGATCACATCGAACCTCACCTTCGAGCCGTCGATGTCAGACACGGTCAGGCACGTCCCGTTGTTGGCCACGCTTGCGCCGGTCTGAAGTACGTCAGCGTGGGGGCCGAGGTCGACGGTGAGGCGGCAGATGCCTTCTGCCGCCTCGATGCCGACGACCCGGCCCGTCCCCTGGACGATTCCCGTGAACATGCCGTGCGCTCCCGCCTGCTTGTGCGGCTATGTCGATCGATGCTCCGGCCGGCTGAGGGTCAGGACCCCGGCCAGATCAGTTCCGCTCCGTCGTAGACGCTCTCGGCGAAGCCCGGATCCACCATGGACTGCCAGTCGGGAGTCGACTCCCACACGCCGGCCTGCACCAAGGCGTCGATCTCAGATCCGAAGAGGTCGAGATCGGGGATTCCCACACCGGCGCCAGCCGGGGCGAGATCGGCGATCAGGGCGGACTCCACGCCCCAGCGGTAGCGCTCCGCCTCCATGGCGAAGTACAGCGGGTTGCCGGCCGCGTCGATCAGATCGAAGGCGTTCTCCACGGCGATGTCCGGGTTCGCGGCCGCGAAGGCTTGGCCCCGGATCAGGGCCCGCACCACGTCGGCCACCAGGCCGGGGTTGTCGTCGATCATCGACTGCGTCGTGAACGTGACGCCGAAGCTGGAGGGCACGCCGAAGTCGAGCGGATCGAGCATCGTGAAGGCCACGCCGTTGTTGGTCAGAGTGTTGGGCTCGTTGGACTTGTACACCGGCAGGGCGTCGATGCCCAGATCTAGGTGCGCCACTGGGTCGAATCCGTCCAGCAGGATCTCCTCGAAGCAGCTCCGCTCGATTCCCGACAATGCGACGGAAGCCTGCAGCGAGTACGGCAGGTCGCCCTTGATTCCTATGAGGCTGCCGCACAGCCCGGAGAAGTCCTCGATGTCGCTTCCCTCTGGCAGCACGATGGCCTCTATCGCGGTGCGACCCCAGTGGATCAGGGCCACGAGATCGCCCTCGCCGGCGACGTTGTTGGCCACCATCTCGGCGAACGATCCGGATGCTCCGAACTGGGCCTGCCCCTCGATGACCAGCGCCCCGTTGGACGGAGCGAAGCCGGGCTGGATCTCGAAGTCGATGCAGAGTTCCTCGAAGTACCCCTGGGCATCAGCCACGATCGCATCGATGATCCCGGCCGCGGCCGCGAAGTCGAACCCGGTCACGAACGTGATCTTGCCGGCGTCGCGGTTGGCCTGGCACCGCTCGGCAGCCGCGTCAGGCGCGGGCTCGGGCGCGGGCTCAGGCTCAGCCGCGTCGGGCTCAGGCTCGGGCTCGGGCGCGTCGGGCTCAGGCTCAGGCTCAGCCGCAGCAGCCGGCTCAGGCTCAGCAGCCGGCTCGGACTCAGGCTCGGGCTCAGGCTCAGCAGCCGGCTCAGGCTCAGCAGCCGGCGCCGGTACGGGCGCGGCCGCGTCTTCGTCGTCGCCGCTGCACGCAGCGGCGACCAGCGCCAGCACGAGCAGCGCCAACATCATGGACTGCAGTCGTCGGAATGACCTGCGGTGTTTCATCTCGCCCTCCCTCGAGTTGAAGACTGTGGCCAGACCACCCCGCGGGATCCGGCCTCTGACCGCAGTCTGCCAGCGTCCATCGGCCGGCGCTAATAGGGACGCGCTATCGCGTTCCGAATCACTCTCCGCGTACGCCTTAGCCTGGATCCACCGGCGCGGTGAGGCGGCGAGGGTTGGCGTGTCCACCAGAAAGCCCTCCTGACGTGGGAGAATGCTGTTGAGGTTGTCAGCTGTTCTGGCCATGTGGGGAGGCACTTGCTGTGAAGCAACATTCGGCAGCCCGGTCAAAGGCTCCATCTCCAGGAACGCACCGAAATCTGTAGAGAAACACGTCATATACGACAACAACCCGTGCAGATTTCGTGAGAGACGGTGAGTCCATCGGTGGATTCAGGCTTAGAACATGAGCGGGTAGGTGATGGCGCCTCGCGGTGCAGCGTGGTGTCCCCCGCTCTTGTTCGCTGCGCTCACGGTCCGCTCGAGCCACGGCCTCGCTCGGTGCCTTGCCAGGATCCTCACGAGTCACCGCCTACCCGCTCGGCCTCTTGCACCCACTCGCCGGTCTCGTCCATCCTCCGGGTCTTCGCCGCCACGACGACCGCGTCGACCATGGCCGCGGCCGTGCCGGTGGCGGGCCGGTCCAGCCCGTCGAGTTCGGACGGTGACGCAATTCCCTCGAAAATCTCAGCGAGAGAGCTGCCGCTCTCGCGGGCCACCCGGTAGGCCCTCTGCAGCTCGTCGTTGGCCCGGTGCTTGCCCAGCCTCCGCGACAGCCGTCTCAGCAGTTCCTGGGATCCGAAGTCGCCCATGTCGGCCAGGTTGGCCGCCATGGCTTCCGCGTCCACCTCGATGCCCACAGTGAGGTCGCGGGCCATGCCGAGCTGGGCCAGCAGGTAGTGGCCCATCTCGGGCAGCAGCACCCATTCGGTCTTCCACGTCCTGCCGTCGCGCTCGTGGTCGCCGACCATCGTCTCGGTGAGCACTCCCGCCCCCGAGCGCACCAGCCTCCCCAGCGTCACTATCTGCTCGCTGCGCTCCGGGTTGCGCTTGTGGGGCATCGTGATGCTGCCCATCGTGGCCTCCGACGCCGCCTCGGCCACCTCCCCGATCTCGCGCCGCTGGAGGTTGTACACCTCGTTGGCCATTCGAGCCATCGTGGCCGAGACCATCGCGGCGTTGTTGGCGAACTCTGCTATGCGATCCCGTGCCGTGAGCCAGGAGATGGTCGGCTCGCCCAACCCGAGGCGCTCGCAGAAGCGGCGGCGCAGTTCAGGGCCGAGCTCGCCGTAGAAGCCCAGCGCTCCGACCGCGCCCGCCAGCTGTCCCACCACCAGGCGTGGGCGGGACTGACGCCACCTCTCCAAGTGCCGGCCTGTCTCGTCGGCCCAGGACGCGGCCTTGAAGCCGAACGTCACCGGAGCCCCGGGCTGACCGTGGGTGCGGCCCAGCATCGGGGTGTCGCGATGTTGCACGGCCAACTCGAGCAGTGAACCCTCCACGGCGCGCAGGTCGCGCCACACGATCGCTCCGACAGCCTGCATCTCCAGCGCGGCGGCCGTGTCGGAGACATCCTGCACGGTGGCCCCGTAGTAGACATCCTCACGGGCGTGCTCGGGCAGACGAGCTTGCAGCGCCCGCACCAGTCCGATCGTGGAGTGCGAGGTCCGCCGGGTCTCGGCGCCCAGCGCGGCCACGTCCAGGCTCTGAGCGTCGAGGCCGTCTATCGCTTGCGCCGACGCTTCCGCGATGATGCCCAGGTCGGCCTGTGCGGCTGCGAGAGCCTTGAGCACACGCACCCAGCGGGACAGCCGGGCCCGTTCGGAGAACAGGGCCACCGACTCCGCGGTGGACCATCCGTGGCCGTAGACGGCCGAGTCGATCAGGTGCGCGTCCACGTGCCGTCCCCGGAACCGGCCAGCGCCCGAAGGGCTTCGTGCACTTCAGTGAGGGTGGCGCCCCAGGGCACCATCACCGTGTCCCCCTGCCGGTCCAGGCCCTCTTCGAGCATGCAGCAGCGGCTCAGGATCAGCCCATCGGAGCCCTTGTCGGCGCCGATCATCCGGCGGGGGCACCAGTCGATGGTGCGCGACGGCTCCACTCCGTAGAACCAGCGGTGAATCTGCTGGGAGCGCTCGCAGCCGAGCAGGGTTGAACCGGCGAAGGACGGGCGCTCATCCAGATGGGACACGGTCACGCCCTCGATGTCGATCCCCCCTCCCCGGCAGGGAACGATGAGCCCGCCAACAGGAGGCTCGGTCACGAGGGCACGACTGTCGACGATGCGTTCATCCACCGAGATCGGCGGCAGGTCCTCCGCAAAGTCCAACACCCTGGCCACCTGGTCGGCGAGCTTTGACGGCTCAGGCGGCACAACGTCCACCACCGTGACCCGGACCGGTTCGGGGTTGAGGAGGAAGCTGATATGGCGGTACCGGCCCTCCACCACGACGCAGCGCCGATCCGGACGCTTGAGGGCAACCCGGGCCAACTGGGAGGCGACGCCGAGATCGGCGCGGTCGTCTCGGACGTACGCGCACTCGTCGGCTCTTGCCAGAACCCGGGCAGCCAGAGCCGGTGAGAAGAGATCGTCGCGCCCATCGCGGGCCAGCTCCACCAGCGCGCAGCGATCGGGTTCGCTTTCCAGCCGCGCCACCACGAACCTGGTCTGGTGGTACGCCTCGCGACCGGTGAAGCGAGCCACGAGATCGTCGGGCGACACGCTCGGAACCGAGGCCACCGACACCTGCCGGTACCGCGACGGCATGATGTTGGGCGCAGCGGGGTCTAGGTCGAACATGGGGAAGGAAGGCGGGCCCGCAGTGTGTCGGATCGGAGCCCGCGCCTGAGCGCCTCCACTCCGAGCACCTCGTCCACACCGATGTTCGCCAGGTTGACGTTGGCCCCCAGACGGTTGACGAGCCACGCCTGCTGGTGGATGCGGGGGGCCTCGTACACCACCGGTGCATCGGTTCCGAGACCCTCGAGGGCGTCAACGAGCTCCGCCCTTATTGACCCGTCCGCGTCGTAGAGGCCCACGGTCCCGCTGTCACGGCCCTCGGCCACCAGCCAGCAGGCGCCGCTGTCGATATCGCGCCGAGCCTCTTCGAGCCACCGTTCGGGCAGAGCCAGCTCGAGTGGATCCTTGCCTCCCACTTCGGCGAACACTTCGAAGCCGTGGAGGCGGGCTTTGGCAATGAGGTCGAGTTTGGTGGCCACAGGCATATCGGTGGCGCCGCGCGACACCTCCACGCACCCGAATCCGAGGCGGTCGGCCCATTCGAAGAACTGCTCGCTGCGGCCCTGCCACGATGCGGCCTCCAGAAGCGTGCCACCCGGGCACGCCTTGACCTCGTGCGACTGCAGCAGCTCGACCTTGGATGCGACTGTGCCGTCGATGTAGGCGGTGCCGAAGCCGAACTTCCAGACGTCCACGAACACGCCATGAGCGTTCAATTGCGCGTTCATGCCCTCCAGCGGCGTGCCTTTGTCGATGACGTGCGTGATCCCGGCGCGGCGCGGCTTGGCCGTGCGGGCGGCAGGCTCAAGGAACCACCGAGACTCGGAGATAGGCATCTGTGTGATCTCCTGACCGGCGTCACACCACGGTGGGCCGCGGCACCATTCTATGAGCGAGCGCGAATAGGTCACCGCGGTGCGCTGAACCGTCGTGATTCCCGCTCTTGTTCGCTGCGCTCACGGGCCGCTCGGGCCACGGCCTCGCTCCGAACCATGCGAAGTCATCGTGAAACACGGACTACCCGCTCGGCCTCTGGTCTACGACGTAGTTCCGTGGCGGCCAGAACGACGCCGGACATCAGCGCCCGACCGGATGTCGCCCCAACGGCGGCCAGCGACTCTGCGGCTCGTTGCATTCCGTTGCGGTCGGCCGATGCCGCTGCGTCCAGCAGAGCGTGCGCGGGCTGGATGCTCTGGCCCGCCGCAGCCCACGTCAGGAAGGCGCGGCTCAGCTGCGTGGTGCGCGCCGTCCGAGCCAAGATGTCGAGCGCGGCGCGGCGGCGCGGGTTGATGGCGGACACCAGCACTATTCCCGCGAGAACGTCGTCGCCGCTGGGAGTGAGGCCCGGGCCTCGACCCTCGAGGCGGCGAAACACCGCAGTCAGGTCACCGCGGCGCACGTCGTCTGTCACCGGCCCCCAGACGGCGGCCAGTTCGGGCTCGACACCCGCGTCGATGCTGCGCCAGGCGTCCGAGCCGGTGGGCAACTGCTCGGGCAGGCGCGGTGCCCAGCGCGAGCACCCCGCGAGGTCAATTCGAAGCGGGCCCACCGTCAAGACGTTCGGTGAGACGCGCGCGGGATCGTGCAGGGCCGGCAGCACGGGCAGGTCGGACGCTAGGAGGTGCAGTGGCCCCGGCCAGGATCTGGGCCCCAGCACGGCGAAGAGTGCCTGCGAGGGGCCCGAGACATAGAACCCGTCACCGAAGACCCCTTTCACCCGGCCGGTGAACTCCCCCGACGTCGCCTCCAGCACTGCCCCGCCGCACGAGACCGCGGAGACGGGACCCACGGCTGCTGTACCGTGCGGCCGTGTCACCGCCGGAGTCATCATCGCTGGACCGGCTGGCCGCCGCGGTGCGGTCCCACGCGGGCCTGCGGGCCAAGCAGGCGATAGGAGCCGTCCGCCGCGTGATTGAGACCTCCGACCCGCTGACCGGTCCCGGCGACGACGGCGCCGTGGTGGAGATGGCCGGCGGCGGCTCGGTGATCGTCTGCGGCGAAGCGATCCATCCACCGTTCGTGGCATCCGATCCCCGGGCTGCAGGGATGGCGGCGGTGCTTGCGAACGTCAACGACCTCGCGGCCATGGGAGCAGTCCCCAGGGGCATCGTGAACACCGTCGTGGCACCGGCTTCGGTGGCGGCCGAAGCGCTGCGGGGCATGGCCGAAGCGGCCGCTCTCTACGACGTGCCCATCGTGGGAGGACACATCAGCGAGCACCAGGGCGAACCGGCGCTGTCGGCCTTCGCCGTCGGGCACGCCGAGCGGGTCCTCTCGGTAAGCCGCGCCCGTCCCGGCCAGCACATCGTGTTCGCTTGCTGCCTCGACGGCCGCATGCGGGACGACTTCGCCTTCTTCACCACGCTCGGGCCTCAGGGACCCCGCCTGGCCCGAGACGTGCGTCTGCTGGCCGACGTCGCCGGCAAGGACCTGGCCTCGGCAGCCAAGGACGTCAGCATGGCCGGGTCGATCGGTTCGCTGGCGATGCTCCTCGAGCCGGGATCGCTCGGCGCCGAGATCGACCTTGACCTGTTGCCGGCACCGGCAGGGATCAGCCTGGACCGCTGGCTCGTCTGCTTCCCGACCTACGCCTTCTGGCTCACCACCGAACAACCCGGCCACTGTGTCGAGCTGTTCCGCTCGGCGGGCCTGACGGCCGCGGTCACCGGTTCCGTCACCGACAGCGGCATCCTCACGCTGCGACAGGGGGCCGCCAGCCGCGCCGTGATCGACCTCCGGCGGGAGCCCGTCACCGGGCTGTGGCCCTGAACGCGCCGGCGTTCGGGAGCGTGCCGCCGCTCGGGAGCGCGCCGCCGGCCCTGAGCGTGCCGCCGCTCGATAGCGCGCCGCCGGCCCTGAGCGTGCCGCCGCTCGATAGCGCGCCGCCGGCCCTGAGCGTGCCGCCGCTCGATAGCGCGCCGCCGGCCCTGAGCGTGCCGCCGCTCGATAGCGCGCCGCCGGCCCTGAGCGTGCCGGCGTTCGGGAGCGCGCCGCCGCTCGATAGCGCGCCGCCGCTCGATAGCGCGCCGCCGCTCGATAGCGCGCCGCCACGTCAGGCTCCGGCCGCCTCGACGCGGCCTCTCATGGCCCGCCGGTCTATCTCGAAGCGCTGACGGTCGCCGGTCTCGCAGTCATCGAACGAAGCCGCGTCGATGCTGCACGGGCGGCCCTGCCCGTCCGCCATCGCCGTGACCATCACCACGTAGACGGGCGCCATGGTGGAAGGGTCGGGCTCGACCATGCTCACGACGGCCAACCCGGTGGCCAGGTGCAGCTCCACACGCTGGTAGGGGTCGGCAAGACCGGACCCGAGACGGCCCTGCTCGTGGATCACCGCCCACGCCCGACCCTCCTGGAGTGCCGCGGCGATGCGCTCCCGGCGCCGATCCTCGGCTCGTTCCGCCAGCAGCTCACGGCGGCGCATGGCGAACCCGGCGCCGGCGGTCGCCTCGCTGAGGCCGTAGGCGACAGCCTCGCCAGTGGCCTTCACCGCCTCATCCAACGTGTCGGCCCGATGCTCCCAGCTCAGAGCCAGTCCGTCGAGGTCCTCGACGGCGGCCAGGGCGTCAGCCACGGCCCGGACCAACCTCACCGCCGACTGGTAGGCATCCGGGTTCGTCGTGGCGGTCGGATAGAGGCGGCGCTCGCTCTCATTCCAATAGGCGGCCAGCACCGCGGTGGGGTCTGCGTCGGGGTCTGCGTCGGGGTCTGCGTCACTTGGACCGTTGGGCATGGTGGTCGGCTCCCTGTTGCCTGCGGCGCCCGGTTGGCGAGAGGCCTGGCATGGCCCACTGCCTCTCATCTACTATAAGAAAGTCGGTTCTGCTATCGGCAGACTCAGGGCTCCGCGCCATGTCCGCCGGGCCCGACGGGATCAGAGAGGAAGTGCGCCTTGGCCGAGACCGCAGTCCTCGCTCTGGGAGGCAACGCACTGACCCGCCAGGACCAGCGCGGCACTCTCGAGGAGCAGTACGCCAACGCGCTCGCCATGGCCCGCTCGGTGCGCTCCTTGATCCGCAAGGGCTGGAACGTGGTGATCGTCCACGGCAACGGCCCTCAAGTCGGCAATCTGGCCATACAGCACGAAGGCTCGACCGACCTGGTTCCCGCACTGCCCCTCTTCACCCTCGGAGCCATGACCCAGGGGCAGCTGGGGAGCCTCATCTGCCTCGCGCTCAACGAGGTGTGCAAGCGCGAGATCTCGGGCGCGGTGTCCATCATTACACACGTCGAGGTCGACCCCCGCGACCCGGCCCTGTCCCATCCCACCAAGCCGATCGGGCCCTTCTTCGACCGAGCCGAGGCGGCTGCGCTTGCAGACGCGAGGGGCTGGGCCATGGCCGAGGACTCCGGGCGCGGCTATAGGCGAGTAGTCCCGTCGCCGAGGCCGATGGCGCCCATCGAGGCCGCCGCCATCTCGGCGCTGGTCGACCTCGGCTACATCGTCGTGGCCGGCGGGGGTGGCGGGATCCCGGTGTCGCGATCGGCCGACGGCGCGTATCGGGGCGTAGACGCCGTCATCGACAAGGACTTCGCCGCGGAGCGCATCGCGGACGCGGTGGGAGCTCAGGCGCTGGTGATGGTGACCGGTGTCGCCGCGGTGCGCCTCCACTTCGGCACGCCCCGGGAGGAGATCGTGGCCGAGATGACCGCGTCCGACGCCCGGGGCCACCTGGCTGACGGCCAATTTCCTCCGGGGAGCATGGGACCAAAGGTGGAGGCCGCCATCGAGTTCGTGGAGTCGCCGGGGCGGATCTCGGCCATCACCACGCCCGAATTGGTGTACGCGACCCTCGATGAGCCCGCAGGCGTGATCGCGGGACCTCGGGGCACACGGATCCTGCCGGACCCGGTACCGGCCCTGGTCACTTGAACGGTGACTACTAGCGTCCGCAAATGGGGATCAGCCCCCTCGCGGTGAAGCGTCGTGTTTCCCGCTCTTGTTCGCTGCGCTCACGGGCCGCTCGGGCCGCGGCCTCGCTCAACGCCTCGCGCAATCCCCGCGAAACTGCGACCCGTTCGCTCGGCCTCTATGGGGCTCGCAGTGACGCACTGCGACGCCTCCTAGAGTCTGGTCCCATGACCGCAAGGGTCGAGGTGGTCGACGACTCCTACATCGACAGCGTGCGGTTGTTGGAGGCTACGCGGGCCATGCGCTCCGTTCCCGGCGCCGATTGGGCCTGGGCGGCCATGGCCACGCCGGCCAACCTCGAAGTCGTCGCGCAAGAGGGCTTCACCGAAGGGCTCGACGGCGCGTCGGCCAACGACCTGATGCTGGTGGTGAGGGCCGCCGGTGCCGATGAGGCCGATGCGGCGTTGCGAGCCGGCCGAGAGGTGCTCTTCGATGCCGCCAGGCCCGGCTCGTCCGCCGACGGTGCCGCCGCCACTCGCCCCGCCAACCTCGACGAGGCCCTAGCCACGGTCCCCGGCGCCAACGTGGCCATCGTTTCCGTGCCCGGACCATACGCGGCGTTGGAGGCTCACAAGGCCCTGACTCGGGACCTCGACGTGCTGCTGTTCAGCGACAACGTGCCCTTGGAGGACGAGATCGCGCTGAAGGCGCGAGCCCGCGCCGAGGGCCGCCTAGTCATGGGACCAGGGGCCGGGACGGCCGTTCTGGCCGGCGTGGGACTGGGGTTCTCCAACCGGGTGACGCGGGGGCCGATCGGCGTGGTCGCGGCCGCGGGCACGGGCGCCCAAGAGACGATGACGCTGATCGACCGCTGGGGATCGGGTGTGTCGCATGTGATCGGAGTAGGAGGCCGCGATCTCTCGGCCGAGGTCGGAGGACTCATGGCCGAAGCCGCCGTGGAGGCCCTCGACCGTCATGCCGGGACCGAGTTGACGCTGCTGGTGTCCAAGCCGCCCGCTCCCGCAGTGGCCGAGCGCCTGCTGGGCGCGTCCAGGAACAAGCCGATCGTGGCCGCGCTGGTCGGGCTGGCGAGACCCGTGGCGGTGCCGCCCGGCGTGACGGTGTGCAACACGCTCGAGCAGGCCGTCGTGGAGGCGCTGGTTCAACTCGGTCACTCCGCCGGAGATCCCGTCGGCTCCATCGACGCAGAGGTCGCTCAACTCACTACGGCCCTTAGCCCGTCGAGAAGGCGCATGGTGGGGCTGTTCAGCGGAGGCACCCTGGCCTACGAGGCGATGACCATCGCCAGCCTCCACCTCGGGCCCGTCTTCTCCAACACGCCGCTCGACGCTTCCTGGGGACTGCCGGCACCGCCCGACGGCCACGTGTGCCTGGATTTGGGTGAGGAGGAGTTCACGCGGGGCCGCCCCCATCCCATGATCGATCCCGAAGCACGACTCGAATTGCTGCGTGATCAGGCCTCGGATCCGACAGTGGCCGTGGTACTGCTGGACATGGTCATCGGCGATGGCGCTCATCCGGACCCGGCCGCGATGCTCGCTCCGGCCGCGGCGGAGATAGTGGCCTCCGGAGCGGCCGTGGTGGCCTACGTGCTGGGCACCGACCAGGATCCCCAAGGCTTCGAGCGGCAACGCAGCATCATGCGCCAGTCGGGGTGCGTCGTGGCCGAGACGGCGGCTCGGGCGGCTCTGGCCGCGGCCGCGCTCGTCAACCGCGATCCCGCGCTCGTTCATCACGATCTGTCGACCACAGGCCGAGCGAATCGGGCGTGACCCTGCCGGCTCGTATCGCCATCGCCACCTACTCGGTGAGACCCCGCGGCGGGGCTGTTCACAGCCTGGAGCTGGCTGAGGCCCTGGTAGCCGAAGGTGTAGACGTGACCCTGATCGCCCTGGGTGACCCGGACGAGGGCTTCTTCCGGCCCACCGCAGTGCCGGTGCACATCGTCGAGGCTCCGCCCCGGGCCGGAACCCTGACCGAGCGAGTCTTCTCGCACATCGCGGCCCTGACATCGGGGCTGACCGAGCTCTCGGGCCGCTTCGACATCGTGCACAGCCAAGACTGCATCTCGGCCCGAGCCGCGGCCCGGGTCCGCGACCGCGGCGCGGGATTCCGGCTGCTCCGTACGGTGCACCACATTGACGACTTCACAACCCCGGCACTGATCGAGTGCCAGGACGCGGCCATCACCGAGCCGGACCGGGTGCTGGTGGTGAGCGAACCGTGGAGACGGCGCCTGCTCGACGAATACGGCGTGGAGGCGGCGGTGGTCACCAACGGGGTGAGGGTCGAGCGGTTCGCGGACGCCGTGCTGTCTGCCGGTGAGCGCGACGCCCTCCGGTCCCGGATCTCCGCCGGCGGGCGCCACGTGTACTTGACGGTGGGAGGCATCGAGCCCCGCAAGGGCTCGCGCTACCTGGTCGAGGCACTGGGACTGCTCAAGGCCGCGCCGGGCCGAACCCCGATGCTGGCCGTGGTGGGCGGGCACTCCTTCCAGGACTATCGGGCCTACCGCGACGAGGTTCTCGGGTCGCTGGGCCGCCACGGTCTGCGTCTCGGCGACGACGTGGTGCTGGTCGGCACTGTGCCCGATGCGGAGCTGCCCGGCTGGTTCTGCGCCGCCGACAGCTTCGTGTTCCCGTCGATCAGCGAAGGCTGGGGCCTGGTTGTTCTGGAGGCTCTGGCCGCCGGGCTGCCGGTGGTTGCTTCCGACATCGAGGTCTTCCAACAGTTCCTGACCCACGGCTACGACGCGGTGTTGACTGAGGCAGCAAATCCGGTCTCGCTGGCCGCGGGCATGGCCCGGGTGCGAGATGACCCCGAGCTGGCGCATCGGCTGCGGGCCGGCGGGGCGGCCACCGCCGGCCGCTATTCATGGGCCAGCACCGCCCGGCGCCACATGGAGCTGTACTCGGGAGCTTGACTCATCCGAAATCAGTAGAGAAACACGTCACATAGAAGCAAAACCCGTGCAGATTTGGGAATAGCAGGCTAGGTCCGGGCCGGCCGTGACAGCAGGGTGCCGGTGACTAGGGCCAGCATTGTCCAGGCCGCGGCCAGGCCTCCCAGCGAGGCGAGGCGGAACCGCCACACCAGGTCAGCGGGCGCGTCGATGGGGTCGGGATTGCCGGGCAGGGCAACGAACGTCACTACCAGCCCGGCGCCGTAGAGCGCAGCCGTCGCCCAGGCCTTGGCTACCGGTGCCAGCGTGATCCCCCGATGGAACCGCCACACCGCCCAGGTCAACACGATGGAGAGACCCAGGACGCTGAAGTACAGCACGGTGCGCTCGTTGACGGTCTCGGGGTCGCCGACCGCCGGCGGGTTGGCCGGGTACTTCAGGAAGGGCACCAGGACCACGGTCACGAAACCGCAGATCCCGAGCCGCACCGAAGCGGCCAGAGGTGTGGACGCGGCCAACCGAGGACCGGCGGCGGCAAGCACGACCGAGAAGATGACTCCCAGAGCAAGCCCCAACACGACCAGTCCGACCGCGCCGCCGATCTCCTGCACGCCCCTCCCGAAGAGATCCTCATGATGGGCACCGCTGGTGGCGTGACCGATGCTGTCCTCCAAGGCGATGGCGTCGCGTATGGGTCCCCGGCCCGCGGTGGCCGCGAACACCGCCGACGCCACGCCGGCGGCCAGACCGGCCAGGCAGCCGACGCCTAGGTGGCTGGTGTTAAATGGCAATTTGCCACAATTCGCAAGTCGCTGACCTGGGGTTTTGTGACCGCAAAACCCCCATTTCGGGAGTTTGGCACCAGCCGCCTAGGACCCGCTTCATTCAGAAGGCCGTGGAGACAAGTGATGACCTCGCCGTGAGGCGCCGTGTTTCCCGCTCTTGTTCGCTGCGCTCACGGGCCGCTCGGGCCACGGCCTCGCTCGGCACTCTTCGACATCCTCGTGAACTGCGGGCCATCCGCTCGGCCTCTGCAGGAGATGGAGCGCTCAGTGGCAGGGGACGCCGGCGAAGTGACGGCCGTCGTGGAAGAACTCGTGGAGGGCCTCAGCGGCATAGCTGAGCACGGCGCCGTTCTCGAGCATGACGAAGTACGAGACCACCGCGGCGAATGCAACGAGCACCCAGGCCCACACCGGAACATCGACGTCCGGAAGGGCCGGTGCGACTGCGGGCAAGGCGTGCGATTCCATGGACGCAGTGTCGCACACGCCGGGCACTGGCACCAAGGCCGCGGGCGCAGTGCCCCCGGCCGGGAGCGGGCTGCTCAGGAGCCGTCGTCGGCGTAGACGCACCAAACGCCGACAGCCGCGGCGTGGCGAAGCATGTCGAGCACGTCGGTCTCGGCCCGGCGAGGGTCGAAGAGCCAGCGTCTGACGTCGGCGCGCCGGTGATCCGTCCATCCCCCGGCAGGATCCCGGAGCAGCAGTCCCAGACCGGCCGCCGCGAGCTCCTCTGGGGTCCAGCCCTCTCGTCGCAGCAGGACGTGCCCCTGAAGTTCGACCGCGGCCTCCGCCGCATGAGCGACCCACCGGATCGGGTCGTCGACCACGTTGTGCAGGCGGGGACCGCCCAGCGGGGAGTCATCGCCCATTCTGAGCACGCCCTGCACGGGGCGGACCAGTGTCCGGGCCAGGGTTCCGTCAGGCAGGAGAGCCGGGCGCACGTAGCCATCGTCTTCAGGCGCCTCTTCGACTCGCCTGACCGTCTCCGCGGCGACCCCGCAGGCCTCCTCCGGATACAGGATCAGGGTTCGAAGATGCATGGCGAACCTCCCGACTCGAAGTGAGAAGCCTAGGGTTCGCCACCGAGATTCCCACGGCCGTGACGGCTGCTTGGTGAAGTCCGCAAATCTCAAAAAAAGACTAAAGAAAGAACAAAGGGGGTTATACGGGATGGTGCCGAAACCGGCCTAGCCGGGCTGTTAGGACGATGGCCCTTTGATGGGTCGCATGAGCGCTCGGGCTAGGTCTTCGGGGGTGGCGTCCTCGATGTCTTCGAGGGAGATGGGTTCTTCTAGTTCGGCCTGGGTCGGCTTGTGGTCGGGGTCGTCCCAGCCGTCCCACCGGTCCGGTCGCTTCGGTTCTGCCATGCCCCCACCCTACTCCGCTACTCGGGTTGCGGTCAGAATCCGTAGCTGATGACTTCGTTGATCTCGCAGTCCGTTCCCATCGTGGCGTAGGCGTCGGTTCGGACCATCCCGCCGAGCGCATTGCGTGCCCCGTAGTCGAGCCGTATGCCGATCTCGCCGTCGCTGAGGCTGTCGTCGGGGTTGTAGTAGGTGCCGTGAGTTTCCATGCTGCCGGGGTCGTTGAGCTGGGCGCGGATCAACGCCTCTAGGCCCTCGTGGTTGCCGTCCCAAGCCGACACGCACCCCTCGAACAGTTCTGTGGCGGTTGGCGTGCGTGCGGTCGTTGTGGCCGCTGGCCGTCGTGTCGTGACCGGGCTGGTGGCAGCGGGGCCGGATTCAGATTCGGGTTCGACTAGCGCTCCGATGACGGCCAGCACCACGATCAGGACCATCAAGACACCCCACGCGATGAACACCCGCCGCCAAATCCTGCGCTTCCGCCGCGGTTTCGGAGGCTCCGGCTCGAGCGGATCGGTGTGGGCGTTGCCGTCGTGGTCATGGACATGGTGGCTCCATTCGCCCGATGAGCGCTGCCAGCGCAGCTTGAACCGGCCGGTCGGGTCGGAATGCCAAGCACCCGACGGGGTGGGGTCGTTGTCGGGCATGGTGGCTCCCTCCGGTGCGGTCTGGGCGTCGGTTTGCCGTTCCAGCGCCGTGCGATCCGACCCGAAGGGAGCCATGACGACAGCCCGGATCGCCTTTGTGTCGGAATCGCTTGCGGAGGCCCGGCAAGAGCCTCCACGCTGGAACGGCAAACCGCACCGTAGACGGGGCGCGCCGAGAAATCCACTTGCTGTCGGGGCAGCCCTGCCAAGCTGGTTATCCACAACCCATAGAACGACGAAAGCCGCCCCGTACGGCGACTCCCCGTCGTCCTATCACCCCCTTGCAACAGGGGAGAAAGGATCAAGCAATGACGACCACGACCTTAGAGGAACGCGTCCATCAACGCAAGCATCCGATCGGATTCGCCAGCGCCCGGAACGCCCAACACGCCCCGACACGGACCGCTCAAGACGGGCCACAGACCGACGGGCCGCACCCGCTAGAAACGGTTGCGACCCTGTTCGAATGGGCCACGTTGGTCGGCTGCGCCGCGGCCGATGGTCAGCAGCGGGCGAAGGCTGCCTGGGCCGAGATCACCAAGGCTCGCCAGCAGTGACCGGTTCGGGGGTGGCGATCAGGTCGTCGTAGTAGAGCTTGCGGCCGACCATCCCAACCGCGACCGAGGCCATCTGGGCCTCGGTGTCCAACGGCCGGACGTTGTGACGGCCACAGAACTCGTTGACGTAGCGGTGCAGATGCGCCCGACTCATCTGATGGTAGGTGCCCATGTAGCCGCGCTTGAACATGCTCCACAACGACTCGATCCCGTTCGTGTGGGCATCCCCGCGCACGTACTCGCGTGCGCCGTGGGCGACCCGCTCATGGCAGTAGCCCAGCGAAGCCAGCGGCCGATAGGAGCGCCATTCATCGGTGAACACCCGAGCACCCGGTGAGACTGTCTCAGCGATCATGCCGGTCAGGCTCGACGCCGACACATCGGACACAGGGCGGGCAGACACGCGGTTGCTGGTGCGGTCCTTGACGCCAACCACCGCAGTCTTCGAAGCGGTGTCGCGGCCCGGTCGCGGCTTGACAGCAGCGCGGCGCTTGGCGCTCATGTTGCGAGCCTTGCCCCCTACATACGTCTCATCGGCTTCGACCGGACCGGTGAACGGCTCAACGTCACGGCTCGCCCAAGCCTCACGGATGCGATGCAACAGGAACCACGCACTCGACTGGGTGATCCCCAAGTCGCGGTGCAGCTTCATCGACGACACGCCCTTGAGGCTCGTCAGCACCGCATACACCGCGACCGCCCAATCCTGAAACCCCAAGTTGGAATCAGCCATCACCGTGTCGGTGCGAGTCGAGAACCGCTTGCCGCAGGCCCGGCACCGGAACCGCTGCGAAGGATGCTTCGCGCCGTCCTGCACCCTGTCACAGTCACAATGCGGACAGCGCACCCCGTCGGGCCAGCGCTGCTCGATGAACCACGCCTCCGCTGTCGCGTCGTCAGGGAACTTGCGGAACAGGTCCGCCAAAGTCATGCCCTTGCGGTGATGCTTGCCCGGTGCGTTGTGAGCCATACCCTCAACGTACTAGGGGGGTGTGACAACGGATCGGTGCGCTGACCTCGGTTTCGGCACCATCCCGTATAACCCCCAGAACAAATACTAAAACCTCTATAGGCTACAAAGGCCGCAGGATCCGACTGGAGGAAGCCAAGTGGCTAGCCGCAATCCGTTCTGCCCAACTTTCGGGGCCTCTCCACCAGTGATCGCAGGCCGCGATGGCATCCTCGACGCTATCGACGAAGCGCTTGAGACCGGCCCTACCCATCCGGACTACACCGCACTGTTCGTAGGCGTTCGGGGCGCCGGCAAGACGGTGATGCTCAACGCAATCGAGGACCTAGGTGGCTGGTGCCAAACTCCCGAAATGGGGGGATTGCGGTCACAAAACCCCAGGTCAGCGACTTGCGAATTGTGGCAAATTGCCATTTAACACCAGCCACCTAGGAGACTGCTGAGTAAGTCACAAATTGCTAGTTTCGTGATCATAAAACCCCAGGTCAGAGGCTTGTGGGTTGGCCGAAATCGGCATTACTCAGCAGTCTCCTAGCCCGCGCCCGGGGCTGGCTGACAATGTCGGAGGACGCCTCACCTGCCGGGCTGCTTGGCCGCCTCGTCCGCGCCGCGGCGCGACTGCTCGACGAACTGGAAGAGTCTCCCGGCAGGCGCATCAGGAGTCTCACCGCGGCCGGATTCGGGGTCGAGGTCGGACCGCTCACGAGATCCGGCGGACCCGAGCCCGAGAACGCTGAAGACCTCCGCGGCGTTCTGTCCGCGCTTGGCTCAGCTCTTTCGGACGCGGGCACGGGCCTGCTGATCACCCTTGACGAACTTCTGGGCGCCGACCCCGATGAGATCCGGCGGTTCGGCTCCGTCATGCAGCACGTGTGCCGCCGCGAGCAGCGCCCTATCGCGTTCGTCGGTGCGGCCTTGCCCCAGTTCGAGTCTGAGCTGGGTTCGGACAATGCGGCCACGTTCATGCAGAGATGCTCGCGCTATGACATCGACCCGCTGGACCCCGCAGCGACCCGCCTCGCGATCTCGAAGCCGATCGAGGATCGAGGCGCGAGCATCGAGTCTGGAGCCCTCGACAATGCTGTATCCGCGACCTCGGGGTACGCCTTCATGGTGCAACTCGTCGGATTCCACAGCTGGGCTGCGGCTTCTGAACCCCTGTCGGAGATTACTGCAGCCAACGTGGCAGCCGGCATTGACAAGGCTCAGAAGCGAGTCGGCAGGCTGGTTCTGGCTCCAACCTGGAAAGAGCTCTCCAAGACGGACTGCAAGTTTCTCGTAGCGATGTCAGTAGACGACGGCGAGTCCCGCGTGGCGGACATCGCGACCAGGCTGGGGGTCAGCACCACCTACGCGAGCGTGTACAGGCGCAGGCTGATACGTGCCGGAATGATCGTGTCCACTGACTGGGGAATGATCGACTTGGCCCACCACGTCGCCCGGGACTGGATCCGGCACAAGGCCGCCCAAGACTGGAGTCGCCACAAGCCCCAGACCGGCGACAAGACCTCCAGCTAGCCGGTGCTTCTATGCCGGCTCTGACTCGTCGGCTTCGGGTCGGGGCGGGCGCCGCGGGGCGTAGTAATCCGTCACCAGCCCGTATTCTTGCCGCGAATCCTGCGGCGAGGCCCCACCAGAAGCACCCGAGCCCGATCCGCCTGCCGTTCGCTCGGGCTGGCCGGGCCGCGTTTGGGGTTCTGGTTCTTTGACGACGACGGTGCCAGCAGCCTTGTCATGCCAGCCACGGCCGTGACTGTCGAACAGCGAGGACGCATACACCAACAGCCACCACGCCAGCCCAGCGCCGACGGCGAAGGCGAACACTCCCTCGAGCCCGTCACTCGTAACCACTATCGGCCCGGCTATCACTGCGGCGATCAAGCCGGGGGCGTGGGGTATCGCCCAGCGCACAAGATTGCAGAAGAGATCAGGGAACTGCTGATCGCTCGCTGTAGCTGCCCGATCGGCCCACCGGACCACTCGGACCCCCACCTCGCTTGCCGAACGTCTGCCCCCGCCACAAAGTGGCGACGACCTCATAGCAGGCCGCAGGTATCGACGCCACGACCATCAGGACTACCGCCGTGCTAACGAAGCCGATCGCGTTCTCATCAGACGACGAGGTGGGTCCATAACCCACAAATCGAATGGGGTCTTGAGTCGCAACCGCCGCAAAGAATGTGACCAGCATCATCCCAGACTGAATGACTGCCATTACCACCGCGTCGGCTGCTCTCGCTGCGGCCCGCATTTTCGGGCTGGCTAGCTGGCACGCTTCGTGCTCGTTCATGGCCGGAGGCTCTCGTTCTCGCAGCGCGCGGTGGTATCGCCGCGTGTGCAGGTGTCGATACCGTCTGCGCCGTCGAGGTAGTCGGTGCCGTTGCCTCCGTCGAGGGTGTCGTCACCTGCGCCGCCGTACACCCGGTCTGTTCCTGCGCCTCCGTAGAGGGCGTCGTCTCCCGTGCCGCCGTGGAGCTGGTCATCATGGCCTTGGCCGCGCAGGCTGTCGTTGCCGGGGCCTCCCCACAGGGTGTCGTTCTGCGTGTTGCCGTCGGCGGTGTCGTCGCCTGAGCCGCCATGCAGGCTGTCGGCCCCGGCGCCGCCGGTGAGCGTGTCGTCGCCGTCGTTGCCCCACAGGGTGTCGTCGCCGGTGACCGGACCGAACTGGGCGACGCTCACCAACAGCGCGACCACCATCTCATAGCTGTCGTCGTCGACGATCGTGTCCGCGAAGTCGTTGCTATAGATGTAGTCGGTGCCGGTGCCGCCGTAGATGGTGTCCGTGCCCACCCCGGCGACGATGCGGTCGTCGCCGCCGCGGCCATAGATGGTGTCGGCTCCGGCGCCAGCGTAGACCCACTCCACCCCGGCGCCGCCCACGATGACGTCGTCGCCAGCTTTGGCGTCGATGAGATGGAACGCTCGGTGGTCATCGGGATCCGGCACGCAGATCACATCAGTGCCCTCGGTGCCAGTTATCGTCGTCACGCCGCTGGTGCCAGTGATCGTGCAACCGGCGCTAATTGTCACCGTGAGGTCGCCGCGCACGCCGATGCCCCAGTTGTCGTGAACCCAATAGTGTGCAAACACGGTGTCTGAGAACCCGGCGTCGGGCGTGAAGGTCACCGTACCGGTGGCACTGTTGACAGCGAAGTCACCGCCGTGGGCCGGCTGAACCCACAGCGACGACACGTCCAGCGACCCGCCCGAAGGAGCGACATCGTTGGCCAGCAGTGGAATCTGAACCGAGCGTCCCAACGAGGTCGCCGCAGTGTCGGCGACCGCGCACGGCGCAGAGGCCGGATAGGGCAGCGTCCACCGTTCAGGAATCAGGTCGTGCTTTTTTGAGCAGGGCCTCGCCAGCCAGGGTTGCGGACACCCAGCACTCATCAAGCCCACAGCGCATCGTCGGCACGGGGTCGTCGACTAGGGGCGGTTGAAGATCCCACAGCACCGCGGGCCGGGCACCATGCCAGCGCACCGAGAAGGACAGCACGCCGTGGCGGGTCACCAGCAAACTGGCGTCGCTGGAGGCTCCCCTCCACGCTTCGGGCGGTGCGGGCAGCATTACGACATGATCGGCGGCCTCGGCGACCAGGCAATCCAGCAAGGCCTCGACTCCGGCGAGGCCGTCACCGCCGAATGCGACGCTGCTCCGAACGGCCGCGGCGAGGCTGTCTGCGGTTGCCGCGGGTTGCGAGATCGGGGCCCGCAAAGTCGTCCCGGCCAGCAGACGGCGAGCGTCGCGTGCTGCGGCTGGTGCCTCGGCGTCCAGGGTGGCCGCCACCTGTTCCAGCGTGCCCGGATCGAGGCAGTCGCCCGCGGCTGCGGTCAGCGGACCAGCCAGGTCCGCCAGTCCTGAGGCCCGACCGGCCCGCAACCGGCGCGACGCCAAGGCCCGTGCCGCGGCCGCGGCCGCGGATGGCGTCAGTGGTGGGCGCTCGGCCGCGCCGACCAGCGCCGCCCTGGCCCTGTCGGCCTCGTCGGGCAGGCCCACCCGGTCGAGCACGACCGCGGCCCGCGCCGCCGCTTCCAGCTCGGTGTCGCCCGCAGCCATGATCGACGCCGCGATCCCCCGCCGCCATGCTCGCACCGCGGTGCCATCGGGCAGATCCACCGAAGCGGCCCGCGCCACCACGGCCCCCCAGCCAGCTGCGGCCTCCTCCGGCGAGCCGGCGTTGCCTGCGGATCCGCGCTCGATTAGGACAGTGGCCCGCAGCGGCACCCGGGGCGCCAGCGGAAGCACCGCCGCGGCCGCGGCCAGCCCCGCACGGCTCCGGGCCTCGCAATCCCCGGCGGGCGGCTCGGCCCGAACGGCTCTCCACACCTCGCCGTCGTCGACGGCCGCCGCCCCTCCGGGTGCACGCGAAAGGCGCACTGAGACCCGGCCATCGACCAGCAGGCAGGAGCCCTGCACCCGCGCGGTGTCAATCGACCCGGACACACCCAGAGCCAGGCTCACCGGAACCGGTGTGTCGTTCATGAACTCCAGCACGACCCCCCGGCTTGCCGCGTCGCGCGCTGCCGCGGCCCGAAGCACCACATCGCCGCCGGGCACCTTCATGGCCGTCGCGGTGACCGGCATTTCGTCGATCAGGCGCGACCGCACGGCCGCCTCCTCGGCCGCGATATGCCAACGGTCCTCGGCACCCACAGCCCAGCCCACTCGCCAGCCGGCACCGACCGGAGCCACGGTTCCTGAACTGTCCACCGCGGCCACCGGTCCGTCGAGGTCGCCGAGCAGCTCCTTGGCCCCGCTTACGTGCGAGGCCGTGATCGAAGAGCCGGACGGGGCCCGCACAGGGTCGGACCTGCGCCGTCTCACCGGTGGGTTTCGCTCGTGGGCGGACGGTCGAGCAGCGACCGGTAGGCCACGGCGGCGGGGCGGCCGTCCTCGATCACGGCCCGCACCTCCTCGGTGATCGGCATGTCCACTCCCAGCGACCGGGCCAACGACGCCACCACCGGCGTGGACTTCACGCCCTCGGCCACCTGATCCATGGACGCGACGATCTCAGCGATCGCTTCGCCCCGGCCCAGGCGCTCACCCACATGGCGATTGCGACTCTGAGCGCTGACGCAGGTGGCGACGATGTCGCCGATCCCGGCCAGGCCCGCGAACGTGAGCGGATCGCCGCCCAGCGCCACTCCCATGCGGGTGACCTCGGCCAGGCCGCGGGTGATGAGGGCGGCCCGGGTGTTGTCTCCAGACCCGAGCCCGTCCGCGATGCCGGCCGCCAGGGCGATCACGTTCTTGGTGGCGCCGGCAATCTCGGCCCCGACCACATCGGTGTTGGTGTACACCCGGAAGTCGTTGGCGCACAAGGTGTCCCGGAGCCGCTCGGCCAGGAGGGCGTCGGCCGGCGCCATGGCCAGCACCGCGGCGGCAGCCTGACCTGCGAGGATCTCCTTGGCCAGGTTCGGCCCGGTCAGGACCCCGGCCGGATGTCCGGGCAGCTCGTCCGCCACGATCTCGGTCATTCGCTTGCAGGTGTGGCTCTCGAGGCCCTTGGTGAGCGACACGACCGGCGTGCGGTCGCCTACGTGGGGGCGCAGCAGGCTCAGCGTGTCGCGGAAACCGTGGGAGGGGACGCCCATCACGACCGCGTCGGCGCCGTCGGCCGCCTCGCCGATCTCGGCGGTGGCCCGCAGGTCGGGGTGCAGCACCCGGCCAGGCAGGTAGCGGCGGTTCTCGCGGGTCGAGTTCACCGCGTCGGCGACCGCAGGGTCGCGGGCGTAGAGCACGGTGGGAGCGTTGTGAGCGCAGAGATGAGCGACGGTGGTCCCCCACGAGCCTGCGCCGATCACCGCGATCCGTACGCTCACGGCCAACTCCCCACTGTTTGGCACCGACGGGAGGCCCGTGCCTCTGCAACCCGGACGTTCACAGCCGTAACCCTAGACTCGTGCTCATATCGTCCACGGCACGACCGGAGCCGCCCGTGCCCACCAACAACGCTTCCGACGCCCCCACAGGAGACCACGCCCACATGTTGTCACCGCGTCGCGGTGAAGCGTCAGGTTTCCCGCTCTTGTTCGCTTCGCTCACGGGCCGCTCGGGCCACGGCCTCGCTCATCATCTCGCGGGCTCCCCATGAGCTGCGGTCTGCCCGCTCGGCCTCTGACAGCGGTGGTCGTGCCGATCCGCTCCTTCGAGGGCGCGTTGTCGCGCCTGTCCGATGTCTTCGGCCCGTCGAGATGCCGCGACCTCATGCGGCTGATGGCGACCCGCGTGGTAGCGGCTGCCGACGGGTTGCCGGTCCATGTGGCCACCGACGACACCGAGGTCGCAGCCTGGGCCGCTGATCTGGGCGCGGCCGTCGTGCGGGCTGGCCGGCCCGGCCTCACCAATGCGGTCTCCACGGCCGTGGACCTCCTCGCCGCCACGGGCGTGGAGCGGGCCGTGGTGGCCCACGGCGACCTGGCCCGAGCCCGCACCCTGCGCCCCGCGGTCGGTCCGGGACTGACGATCGTGCCCGACCGGCATCGGGACGGCTCCAACGTTGTGTGCGTGCCCGCCGCGGCCGGCTTCCGCTTCTCCTACGGTCCGGGCTCCTTCGGGCGGCACGTCGCCGAGGCCCTCCGGCTTGGGCTGGCCGTAACGGTGGTGGAGGACGACGCCCTGGCCGCGGACATCGACCACCCTGAAGACCTGCTGGCACTGCCCGCCGAGGACCGCCTCGCCCTAGGGCTCGATGGGCTCGCCGTTAGCCCGTGACCACCGTCGACGTTGCCGTGCCCGGAAGGGCACTTGCGGTGGGCGCTCACCCCGACGACATCGAGTTCGGCTGCGGAGCGACGCTGGCCAAGTGGGCCGAGGCCGGTTGCGAGGTGAGCCTGCTGGTATGCACCGACGGCTCCAAGGGAACCTGGGACGCCAACGCCGACATCGCGGCCCTTGTGGCCCGCCGGAAACAGGAACAGTCCGCGGCTGCCCGCCAGCTCGGCGCCACCGGTGAAGTCCGGTTCCTTGGGGAGGTGGACGGGGAGCTGGAGGTGACCATGGCCTTGCGCAGCCGGATGGCCAAGATCATCCGGGAACTGCGCCCGGACGTGGTGCTGGGCCACGACCCGTTCAAGCGGTGGCGCCTGCATCCCGACCACCGGGCAGCGGGGTTCCTGTGCATGGACGCGGTCGTCGCCGCCCGCGACCCGCACTTCTTCCCGGAGCACGGCATCCCCCACCACCGGCCCGCCGAGCTGCTGCTGTTCGAATGCGAGGCTCCCGACCACATCGAGCAGGCGGCCGAGGTCCAGATCGAGGCCAAGGTGCGCGCCCTGCTGGCCCACCAGAGCCAGTTCGAGAGCACCCACGGCATCAGCGAACAAGACGACGGAGCCGAGATGGCCGCATTCCGGGCCCGAGTCTTCGAGAAGTGCCGGACCGCCGGGCGCAGGGCAGGAGTGCCCTACGGCGAGGCCTTCAAGCGCGTCGAGCGCGCCTAGGTGGCTGGTGTCAAACTCCCGAAATGGGGGTTTTGCGGTCCCAAAACCCCAGGTCAGCGACTTGCGAATTGTGGCAAATTGCCATTTAACACCAGCCACCTAGGAGACTGCTGAGTAAGTCACAAATTGCTAGTTTCGTGATCATAAAACCCCAGGTCAGAGGCTTGTGGGTTGGCCGAAATCGGCATTACTCAGCAGTCTCCTAGGCCGCGCTGGGCAGCAACTTCTGTCAGTTTCCCACCTCCTGGGTGGCAAAGTCGGGGGAAGTTCGTCGGGGCAATGCGTCGCGGGCCGGTCGCGCAGGGCGGCCGCGTCCAGGCGCTACCGTCGGCACGGCATGAGCGACGCCATCGACAGCGCCCCCGGTGCGCCGCCAGCGCCCCAAGGACTTACCGCCGCGGAGGTCGAGCAGCGCCGGCGCGAGGGCCTCACGAACGATGTGCCCGACGCCCCGGTTCGCACAGTGGGACAGATCGTGCGCAACAACGTGCTCACGCCGGTCAACGCCATCATCGGCTCGATGTTCGTGCTCATCATGGTTGCGGGCTTCCCGGCCGACGCACTGTTTGCCGGTGTCGTGGTGTCCAACAGCGTCATCGGCATCGCGCAGGAGCTGAAGGCCCGCCGCACGCTGCACAAGCTGGCTGTCCTGTCGGCACCGCTGGCCCGGGTGGTGCGCGACACCAAGGTGCAGCAGGTGGCCACCAGCGAAGTCGTGGCCGACGACATCCTGGAGCTGCACCCCGGCGACCAGGTGGTGGTCGACGGCGAGGTCGTGGCAGCCCGCGGCCTCCAGCTCGACGAATCGTTGCTGACCGGTGAGAGCGACCCGGTCGCCAAGGCCCCCGGTGACGGCGTGATGTCGGGGTCGTTCGTGAGCGCGGGCGCGGGCTGGTACCGGGCCACCGCCATCGGAGCCGACTCCTACGCGGCGCGACTGTCAGAGGAGGCTCGTCGCTTCAAGCTGGCAGGCAGCGAACTCAAGGGCGGCGTGAACTTGGTCCTGCGCCGTCTCACCTGGATCATCCCGCTGGCGGCGTTGCTGCTGCTGGGACGCCTGCTCGCGACCGAGGATCGCTGGCAGGAGGCACTGCGGGGCACCGTCGCCGCCGCGGTGGCCATGGTGCCCGACGGACTAGTGCTTCTGACCAGCCTCTCGTTCATCACCGGCGTGATCGCGCTGGCCCGCCGGCGGGCGCTGGCCAGGGAGTTGGCTTCGGTGGAGCTGCTGGCAAGGGTGGACACCCTCTGCCTCGACAAGACGGGGACCATCACCACCGGGGAGATCTCGTTCCAGCGGGTCGAGACGATCGGATCGACCACCGAAGCCGAGGCGTCGGCAGCGCTGGCCGCGCTTGCGGCAGCCGATCCGGTCCCCAACGCAACCCTGGCCGCCATTGCCGAGGCGGTCGGATCCGCGCCCGACGGATGGCAACTGCGCCGCAGCGTGCCGTTCTCATCGGCCCGAAAATGGGCCGCAGCCAGCTTCGAGAGCCGGGGCACCTACCACCTGGGCGCGCCGGACGTGCTGCTGGCGACGGGCGGCGCGAGCGAAGCGGCCCGTGCCAGAGCGGCCACGGCCTCCGCCGGCGGCGACAGGGTGCTGGTGGTGACCCGCTCCGACGCGCCCGACCCGTCGGGCACCGACCTGCCCGAGGGTCGGCAGCCGCTCTGTCTGGTCCACCTCGGCGACATGATCCGCCCCGACGCCACCGATATCTTCGCCTTCTTCCGCGACCAGGGCGTGGACCTGAAGGTCATATCGGGTGACCATCCCGCCACGGTGGCCGCCGTCGCCCGCCGGGCCGGCATCACCGGCGACCCCGACAGCCGAGGCGAGGGCACGACGGGTGGTCAGGGCCGGCTGCATATGCCCGCACTCGACGCCCGCCAGCTCCCCGACGACCCCGACGCGCTGGCCGACACCCTCGAGTCGACGACCGTGTTCGGGCGGGTCGATCCGCACCAGAAGCGGGCCATGGTCCATGCCCTGCAGTCCCGGGGACGCACGGTGGCCATGACCGGAGACGGTGTCAACGACGTGCTCGCTCTAAAGGATGCCGACATGGGCATCGCCATGGGCACCGGATCTTCCGCGGCACGGGCCGTGGCCCAGCTCGTGCTGCTCGACAACCGCTTCGCCACCCTGCCGCGCGTGCTGGCCGAGGGCCGCCGGGTGATCAACAACATCGAGCGGGTCGCCAACCTGTTCATAACCAAAGCGGCCTACGCGGTGCTGCTCACCGTGCTGATCGGCGTGGCCGGCTCACCGTTCCCGTTCCTGCCCCGCCATCTGACCCTGATCGGCACGTTCTCCGTCGGGGTGCCCGGATTCTTCCTTGCTTTGGCCCCCAACCACCGACTCGTGAAGCCCGGCTTCCTGCGCCGTGTTCTGCGCTTCTCGCTGCCGGCGGGCATCGTCGCCGGGGCCGCGACCTTCGGCCTGTATGAGATCGTGCGCCGCCTCGACGGGATCAGCCTCGACGAGGCCCGGACGTCGGCCACGATGACGCTGCTAGGCGTCGGCTTGGTGATCCTGCTGCTCATCAGCCGCCCGCTGCGGCCGTGGAAGGTCGGGCTGGCCGCGTCCATGGCCACCTCCTACGGAGTAGCGATGGCCTGGCCGATCCCTCGGGAGTTCTTCCAGCTCGACGTGCCGTCGCTCGCAGCGTGGCTGTGGGTAGCGGGCGCCACCGTGGTCGGCGGAGCCGGGGCGTGGGGCGCCATCGAGATGAGGCAACGCATCGCGGCCCGGCGGGCAGAGTCGTGAGCCGTGATGTCCTTGTAGTAGGCGGGGGTGATCCTGCGTCTGCTCTTGCCACCGAGCTGTCCGGAAACGTCCGGCTGGTTGCGCCCGCGCCCGGCGACATGGACGACGGCTTCGTGGACCGTCTCGGCCGCGCCGACGGCAACCCGGTCGACGGCCTGGATCTGGTGGTGCATGCCCTGTACCCGCGGCCGAGCCGGACCCCGGCCCCTGTCGGGGAGATATCCGAGCAGGATTGGGCCGCGGCCTGCGACGATCCGCTGGAGGCGGCCATCCGCTTGGCCCGCGGCGCGCACCGTCATCTGGCCGCCCGGCACGGGACGATCGTGTTCTGCGTGCCGCTGGTCGGCGCGGCCGGCGCGGCGAGCCTCGTGGCGCTGTCCGCGCTGGCCGAGGGGCTGCGGGTCCTGGCCCGGTCGTTGGCCCGCAGTTGGGGCTCCGACCGGATCCGGGCCCATGCCGTGACCCTCCATCCGTCGATGTTCCTATCGCCTGAGCACGCGGCCGCGGCCACCGAGGCCACCGCACTGCACGATCCCGCGCTGGGCCGGCTGCCGGCGGCGTCCGAGATCGCCGCGGTGATCGACGCCCTAGCCGACGGCCGGATGACCGCAGGCCTCACCGGCGCCTCGCTGACGATGGACGGCGGCACCTGGATGGCCGGATGACTGGGACACGGGGCGGGCATGTACTCGAAGGCCAAGTCGCGATGGTGACGAACGGCGGCACCTGGATGGCCGGATGACTGGGACACGGGGCGGGCACGTACTCGAAGGCCAAGTCGCGATGGTGACGAACGGCGGCACCTGGATGGCCGGATGACTGGGACACGGGGCGGGCACGTACTCGAAGGCCAAGTCGCGATGGTGACTGGCGCGGGGCAAGGTGTCGGAGCGGGAATAGCCGCGGCACTGGCAGCCGCAGGTGCGGCGGTAGTGATCGCCACCCGGCGAGCGGCGACGGGTGAGCCCACCGCAGAGTCCATCCGGGCTGGAGGGCACGACGCCGTCTTCGTCCGCTGCGACGTCACCCAGGCCGCAGACGTGCAGGCCTCGGTGGCCGAAGCCGTGGAACGCTTCGGCGGGCTGGACATCATGGTCCACAACGCGGTGGCGCCTCCGGGTCCGGCCGGGCCCCTGCAGCACGCCGGCAGCGACACGATCCGGCCCCAGATCGCCACCTCCACCACCGCCGCCTTCCTCTGCGCGCGGGCCTCGCTGCCCTACCTGCGGCGACGGCCGGGCACGATGATCCTGCTCGCGTCGCCCGCCGGCGTGGAGGGATCCGCGAACCTGCCCGTCTACGCCACGGTGAAGGCGGCCCAGCGCGGGATCGTCAAGAGCTTGGCCCGGGAGTGGGGTCCCCACGGTGTGCGGGTCAACGCCATCGCGCCGGTGGCCCGCACGCCGGCCATGGACGCGGCCGTGGCCGCCAATCCCAACCTGGAGACGCGCCTTGTGGCCCGCACGCCGCTCGGCCGCCTAGGCGACGCCGCCACCGACATCGGCCCGGTGGCGGTCTTCCTGGCCTCGGGAGGCGCCCGCTACATCACCGGCCAGACCATCGTCGCCGACGGCGGCGGCTTCCTCGGCCTGTAGACAACTACAGCGCTCGCCCGCCTCAAGCCAGACCCCGGCGAACAACGGACCAGGTCACTCGGCGTCGGCACCGTCCTCGTACGCTTCGTCCTGCGGAGGCGGCGCGCCGATGCCGAAATGCCCCTCGATGCGGGCCAGCCGTTCGCGGGCGTCGGCTAGACCCCGCCGGGTTTCCCTCTCAGAACTCGAGATCAGCTCCCGGGTTTCCCTCTCGGAACTCGAGATCAGCTCCCGGGTCTTGACCGCCTCCAAGTGCTGGTACCGCATCGACACCACCACGAACGCGAGCATCGGACCGAGGATCGACGCGATTATCGGACCGAGCTGCGACAAGCTGACCGCGTTCATGTTCCAACCATACCAATTTTTCTACTATGAGGCGACCCTACAAATAATGAAACTTATCAGAAATGTGTCGCCCGAACCAGTTTCGGCGGCATCGAAGCGCTGCTAGACCGGCGCTGTGGCCGAGATCCATTTTCTTGTCAGCCCGCGCGGTGGCAGGGGCCGGGCCGCGGCTGCGGCTCCGGTCGTTCGCCAGGTGATCGAGGACGCCGGCCATACCGCGGTGGACATCAGCGGGTCCTCGGCGGAAGAGACGGCCGACGCGGCCCGGGCCGCGGTCGCGGCGGGCGCGGAGCGGCTGATCGCGGTGGGCGGAGACGGCACCCTGCACCTCGCCCTACAGGTAGCAGCCGGCACTGATGCGGTGCTGGGACTGGTGCCCGCGGGAACCGGCAACGACTATGCCCGAGCGTTCGGGTTGTTCGGGCTCAGCGTCGAGGAGGCCGCAGCAAGAGCCCTGGGCCCGGCCCGGCCCGTCGACGTCATCCGCACCGACCGCCAGCGTTGGGTCGCCTTCAACGTGACCGGCGGATTCACTGTGGACGTCAACGAGCGGGCGGACCGGCTGCGCTTCCCCCGGGGACCGAGCCGCTACACAGTGGCGACCCTGCTGACCATGCCGGGTCTGCGCTACCGCGAGCTGGCCGTAACCGTGGACGGAGAGCGCTCGGAGTACCGCAGCGCTTTGTTCGCAGTGGCCAACACGCCGACGTTCGGCGGTGGCATGGCCATATGCCCCGACGCCGACCCTGACGACGGCCTGCTCGACGTGTGCGTGGTGGGCACGGCCAGCCGGACCACCATGCTGCGCCTGCTGCCCAAGGTGTTCGAGGGCGGCCACGTGGGCAACCGGCACGTGCACATGCTGCGAGGGCGCACCATCACCCTCGAGGGCGAGCCCATAGACCTCGTCGGCGATGGCGAGTCGATCGGGCAGACGCCGATCACGACCGAGGCCGTGCCCGGCGCGGTGCAGTTCGCCGCCGACCGTTAGGCCTTCCGGAACTGGCAGCAATACGCACGCATACCGTGCAAGACGCTGCCAATTCGCGGCTAGACGACAGGAGCGAGGGCTTCGAGCAGTTCATGCGCGAAGTCGGGGCGGCAGATGACGAGTCCGGGCGTGTGAGGCTGCGGGTTGTTGAAGCGCAGCGGCGAGCCGTCAGCGCACGAGGCATGCAGGCCCGCAGCCCGTGCCACGGCCGCCGGGGCGCACGTGTCCCACTCGTAGAGCCCGCCGGTGTGGACGTAGGCGTCCATCTCGCCGCGCACCACCGCCATCGCCTTGACCCCCGCTGAGCCCATAGTCAGCACGTCGGCGTCCAGACTCTGAGCCAGCCGGCGGCCATCGATGTGACCCCTCGACCGGCCCACCACCACCCGGCGGCGCCCGACGCGGCACATGGTGGGCACCGGCGGCGGATCGGTCGCGAACGTGGTGCCCCAAGCGGGCACGGCCACCGCGGCCGCCGTCGGGACCCCGCTCTGACACAGCGCCACGTGCACCGACCATGCCCCGGTCATGCCGAAGTCGATGGAGCCGTCGAGCGGATCGACGATCCAGACCCGTTCGGTCTCCAGCCTTCGCCGGTCGTCGTGGCCCTCCTCGGACAGCACAGCGTCGTCGGGGCGATGGCGATGAAGCTCTTGCGTGAGGAACTCGTGCGCCTGCCGGTCGCCCGCCGTCTCCAATCGCCAGCTCTGCACCGATGGGTCGTCCAGCAGGTCGAGCAGCCGCTGGCCGCAGTCGTGGGCCAGTCGCGCCGCCAGGGCGTGATCGTCCGCGTCGGCCCTCACGCGGCTGCCAGCCGGCGGTGCACCGTCACCGCGTAGCCGCCACCGTCGAACGGCTCGCGATCCCAGGTGGTCCAGCGGTGCTCCAGGGTGAGGCCGGCGTCGGCTGTGAACCGGTCGTAGTCTGCGAATGTCAGCGGCGACAGCCCCATGCGGAAACCGGACACGAGCCGGCCGCCCGGGCCCAGGTGTCTGGCCATGTTGGCCACGACCGCCGCCTCGGTTCCGACCTCCACGAAGACCATCACGTTGCCCGCCATCACGACCACATCGAACTCTCGCCCCGCCGTTCCGGCATCCGCACCGAGGATCTCCACATCCACGAGATCGCCCACGATCCAGGGAACGTGCGGGGCCTTGGTGCGGGCTTCCTCCAGCATGCGCGGGTCCACGTCCACACCCACGACATCGATGCCGCGCCGATCGAGCTCGATGGCGACGCGGCCCGTTCCACAACCGGCGTCCAACACCGAGCCGGGCTTGAACCAGCACACCAGATCGGCCTCGCCGTGAACCCACTCGCCTCTGGCCTCCAAGCGCCGCCAGCGGTCGTCGTAGACATCGCCGTGGGCCGCTCCGCCGATCTCCCACCAACGGCTCATTGATCTGACCCTAACCGGGTCGACCGCCGGCTCAGCGCGGCGACCCAGCACCCCGAGCGCACACGGCCACCGCACATGGCACGCCGACGGGGCATTCCCCCGAGAGGGAACGCCGACCGCCAGCTCGGCGCTGCGACACACCAACCGCGACTACACCAACCCGACCGCCAGCCGGGCCGTCCTGCGTTAGCCTCGGCCACCACAGCCGCAACTGCCTGCCAGAGACCCAGGGAGGGCTAATGGAGTTCGGGATATTCCAGAACGGCTACATCCCCGGCCCGTCGGCGCATATCCCCGAGCACGAGCACCTCATGCTGATGCGCGAGGCGTCGTACCCGATCCACGCCGACAAGCACAACTGGAAGTTCGCCTGGTTCGGCGAGCACCACTGCCTCACCGAATACAGCCACATGTCGGCACCGGAGGTGCTGATCGGCTGGATCGCCGCCCAGACGAACTACATCCACTTGGGCACGGCCATCACCAGCCTTCCCACCACCAAGGAGCACCCGGTGCGGATCGCGGAGCGGGCCGCCATGCTCGACCATTTCTGCGAGGGCCGCTTCGAGTTCGGCACCGGCCGGGGCGCGGGCAGCCACGAGGTCGCCGCATTCAACGGCACGCTCACCTCTGAGACCAAGGCCATGTGGAACGAGGCCATCACCGAAATCCCCCGGATGTGGGCCCAGCGGGACTACTCCTACGAGGGCGAGCATTTTAGGGTGCCGCCCAACCACAACATCCTCCCCAAACCCTTGAACGGCACCCATCCGCCGCTGTGGGTGGCCTGCGGCAACCTGGCCACGTTCGCCACGGCCGGGCAGATGGGCATCGGCGCCATCGCCTTCAACTTCGAGCCGGCACCCGCTCTGAAGGGGCGCATCGACAGCTACAAGGAGGCCATCGCGGAGTGCGCCGAGCCGCACGGCTCGTACATGAACGACAACGTGATGATGACCAACGCCCTGATCTGCCTGGAGGACCGCGACCGGGCCCGGGAGATTGCCCTGATGCACGGCCGGGGCTACTTGTACTCAATGGTGTGCCTCTACCACGACACCATCCCCAAGAGGGAGGGGTCCCCCACCTGGCCCGAGCCGCCGCTGGGCCTGCCCGACGAGGCGACTCTCGACTTCGCCATCGGCGCCGGCTACATGCTGTGCGGCACGCCCGAGGAGGTGTGCGAGCAACTCGAGAAGTCCTACGTGGCCGTGGGCACCGACCAGCTGGTGTTCGGGCTCCCGAACGAGGGCTTCGAGTACGAGGAGATCCTGGAGATGATCGAGGTCTTCGGCGACCAGGTGATCCCCGAGTTCGACAAGGACAGGGTGCACTCGACCGAGAAGTACCGGGCTAACGCGGTGCGCAAGCACGCGGAGTGGAACGCGCCACCGCCCGACATCAAGACCACGCCGCCCCCCAGCGCTTCGATGCCTATCCCCTACCGGCGCTGACTCCCGGCCGGAATCGGCGCCTGACCCTGCCACCCTCTCGGGTCGCCGGTCCTGGTAGCTTGTGCACCGTTCTTGGCGGGCGATGACAACACCATGACCGTGAGATCTCCCTGCCGCTATTTCCCTTCGGCCCGCCGACGGCGCGGGCTGGCCGTGCTCGCGCTGCTGTTGACGGTCGCGGCCGCGGCGGGGTCGGCCGCCGCGCAGAGCGACGAGGAGATCGTCAAGGACCGCGAGGCCAAGCGCCAGGAGCTGCAGGAGGCTGCGGCGGCTGCCACCGAGACCCTCGACGCGTCCACGGCCGAGGCCGAGGACCTGATCGACGCGCTGAACAAGGCCCAGGTCGCGGTGGATGCCCAGCAGACGGCCTGGGCGGAGGCCGAGCGGGCCGTGGCCGACACCAGAGCCATCCTGCAGGAGGCTGAAGAGCGAATCACCGTGCTCGAGGACCAGCTGGTCGCCACCCAGGAGGGCCTGCGGGAGGCTGTGATCCAGTCGTACGTGTCGTTCCAGGCCCCGACCGGAACTTTCAGCGTGCTGGGCAACGACCCGTGGCAGAACGCCCACGAGGAGGCCCTGGCCGGATTCGCCACCGGCAGCCGGATCGACGACATCGATGAGCTGCGCCGGCTGGGCGAGGAACTGGAGCGCTGGCGGCTCCTGGCTGCCGACGCCGCGGCCGAAGCCGAGGCCCATCGCCAAGACGCGATTCTGATCCTTGCCGACCTGGAAGCGGCCGCCGACCGCGAGGCCGAACTGTCGGTGGCAGCCGAGGAGCGGGTCGAGAGGCGGCTCTACGAGGTCCAGTCGATCAAGCAGATCGACGCCGAGTACGCCGCGGAGATCGAGGCGGCCGAGCGTCGGATCGCCGAGGCCCTGGCCCGGCAACGGGCCGAGGAGGAGGCCAGGCGCAGAGCGGAGGAGGCTAGGCGCCTAGCCGAGGAGGAGGCCGCGCGGCAGGCCCTGGCCGGGTCGCTGACTCCTGCCGACGCAAACTTCACGCTGGTCTCCGTGCGCGGCATCACGGTCAATTCACAGATCGCGGATGAGACCGAGGGCTTGGTAGCGGCCATGGAGGCGGAGGGCTTCGACCTTCACGGCTGGGGATACCGCAACCACCTGGCGCAGATCTCGCTGCGCCAGTCCCACTGCGGCCCGTCGGACTACGCCGTGTGGCAGATGCCGGCCAGCAGGTGCAGGCCCCCGACAGCACGGCCGGGCCGCAGCAACCACGAGCGGGGTCTGGCCATCGACTTCACCAACGCCGGGCGGCTCATCACCAGCCGCAGCAGCGCCGTGTTCCAGGCGCTCAGGCGGATCGCCCCCGAGTACGGCTTCAAGAACCTCCCCAGCGAGCCGTGGCACTGGTCGGTGGACGGCCGCTAGACGTTCAGGTCTCGGACCACCGAGCAGATTGAAAGTAGAACCTGCAATTTGTACAACCCGGCTGGGCCGTCGGAACGGCTGTTCCCGCGTCTTGCGCGGGCCGCGATGGCTGTGTCGTGCCCGCTAGTCGTTGTGGGTCCAGATGGGGCGCCGCTTCTCCAGGAAGGCCTTGGGCCACTCGGCTCCGTCGCCGCGGGCCGCGTTGCGGGCCATGACCTCGATGGCCAGCTCGTAGGCGTCGGCGACCCCCATGTCCATCTGGGCGTACAGCGTCCGCTTGCCGATGCCCTTGGCGTAGCGGCTGCCCCGGGTGGCCCGGCCCAGCAGATCGAAGGTGGCCTCGTCCAGCTCGTCGGCTGACACGACCCGGTTGACCAGGCCCCAGTCCAGTGCGGTGGCCGCGTCGATGGTGTCACCGGTGAGCGCCATCTCCACGGCCCGCTTGCGGCCCAAGGGCCGAGCCACGGCCACCATCGGAGTGTGGCAGAACAGCCCTCCCTTGCCGCCGGGAGTGGCGAACGCGGCCTCCTCGCTAGCCACGATCAGGTCCGCGCTGGCCACCAGCTGGGCGCCGGCCGCGGTGGCCAGGGCGTGCACCTTCGCCACCACCACCTGGGGGATCTCGGCCATGGCGGTCATGGCCGAGGTGCACAGGGTGAACAACTCCCTCAACTGGTCCTCGGTCATGTCGGCCATCTCGGCCAGGTCGTGCCCGGAGGAGAACACCGGCCCGTTGGCGGCCAGCACCACCCCGGCCACGTCGTTGTCGGCACCGGTGGCACGCAGCGCGTCGTCCAGCTCGGCGAGCATCTCCGACGACAGGCAGTTGCGGCGCTCGGGCCGGTTGAGCGTGACCGTCGCATAGCGGTCGTCGCGCTTGTACAGCAGGTTGCGATAGTCCATGTCCACCTCCGGTGTCGTGTCTTCCGCTCTTGTTCGCTTCGCTCACGGGCCGCTCGGGCACCGGGCCTCGCTCGCGTCTTCCATAGTTTGCCTGTACCGCCGCCGATCCGCTCGGCCTCTAGGTGGCTGGTGCCAAACTCCCGAAATGGGGGTTTTGCGGTCACAAAACCCCAGGTCAGCGACTTGCGAATTGTGGCAAATTGCCATTTAACACCAGCCACCTAGGTGGCTGCCAGAGCGGGCAGCACTTGTTCAGCAGTCAGCTGGACGCTCGACCAGGCCTCGTCTATGGGCATGCCGCCCACCAGGGGGTGCAGTGCCAGCGTGCCAGTACTGCGGGCCAAGTCGACCGCCTCTGTCGGTGTGAGCACCCGGTAGATGCCCTCAGCGCGCAGCTCATCCACGGTGCTGGCCTTCGAGCACACCGCCGAGGTCTGGCCGGGGGGCTGCCAGCCCTTGTAGGTCATGGCCTCCAGCATGAAGCAGTCCCCGTGTTCGGCCCACACCCGGTCGGGGTCCTCAGCCACATGCAGCATGACCACATTGTCGGGCGCGATGCAGAAGCCCTGGGTGCCGTGGCGCTCGCACTCGGCGTAGTAGAGAGCCTCGATCTCACCGAACTGGCCGGGAAGCTGCATTGGCAACCCCAGTCGAGCCGCCCGGCGGGCGGCCGCGGGCGACGATCCGCCCACAAGCACCATGGGATGGGGCCGTGTGTAGGGCATCGGCAGCACCTGCACCGTGTCGCCGTTGTGCTCGAAGGGCTCGCCCTTCCAGGCAGCCAGCATCACCTCCAGCGCCTCGTCGAGGATCTTCCCCCGGCGCTTCCACTCCTTGCCCATGGCTGCGTACTCCACCGGCCGGTAGCCGAGGCCGGTGACTATCACCAGGCGCCCCCTGCTCACCAGGTCGATGACGGCGACGTCCTCAGCGGCCCGGATCGGGTCGTGGAGAGGCAGCAGCAGCGCGGAGATCGTCACCATGAGATTGTCGGTGCTCGACAGGATCATGGCCGCGTGCAGCAGCGGCGTGGGGCACCACGCCATCGGGCTGCTGTGATGCTCCTCCAAGGAGACGGCGTTGAAGCCGTTCTGGTCACCGTGGCGGGCGATCTCCAGCCCGGCCCGGTAGCGGTCGCTCATCGCCTGAGCATCGGCGGGGTCGGGCGACACGAAGTTGAGGCGGATCAGCGAAAAAGCCATGTTCCCAGTCTGCCCTGCCAGAGCCCGGCAACCCGCCCCGACCGATCTCGGGATGACAGCCTGCCCTAGAGGCCCACAAACACCCCGAGAACCCGGAGCGCCAGCTAGCTGAGCACTCCGGCGGCGTGCATGCGGTTCACGGTGCTGACCACGGCCCGCAGCGAGGCCGACACGATCGACTCGTGCAGGCCCACACCCCAGGTGGTGTAGCGGTCGCCGGTGTCGACTTCCACGTACGCGGCCGCGGTGGCGTCGCTGCCGGTGCCGATGGCGTGCTCGTAGTAGTCGTGGATCTTGCCTGCGAACAGGCCGTTGGCCTGCAGAGCAGTCACGAAGGCGTCAATTGGCCCGTTGCCGGTCCCGGAGATAGTGCGCTCCTCTCCGCCGACGAGCAGCCGGGCCTCGAGATCGGTTCGGGACGCTCCGATGGTGTCGGTGGTGGCCCGATGGCCGACCAGCTCGACCCAGGGACGCTCCGGCTCCACGTACGACGACACGAACCGGCGGTGGATCTCGTAGGACGTGATCTCGGTGCCGGTGTCCTCGGTGACCGTCTGGATCTGCCTGGAGAAGTCCACCTGCAGGCCCCGGGGCAGATCCAGGCCGTACTCGTGCAGCAGCACGTAGGCCACGCCGCCCTTGCCGGACTGGCTGTTGACCCGCACCACCGCCTCGTAGCTGCGGCCCAAGTGGCGGGGGTCGACCGGCAGGTAGGGCACGTCCCACACGTCGTAGCTCCCGGTCAGAGGCTCGCCCGGGGCCACGTCGTAGATGGCGGCCATGCCCTTCTTGATGGCGTCCTGGTGGCTGCCCGAGAAGGCCGTGTACACGAGGTCGCCCCCATAGGGGTGGCGCTCGGGGACCCTCATCCGGTTGGCGTACTCGAACACTCGCCGGGCCTCCTCAATGTCGCTTATGTCGAGCTCGGGGTCCACGCCCTGGGTGAAAAGGTTGAGCGCGATGGTGACCACGTCCACGTTGCCGGTGCGCTCGCCGTTGCCGAACAGGGTGCCCTCCACCCGGTCGGCGCCGGCCATGATGCCGAACTCGGCCGCGGCCACCGCGGTGCCCCGGTCGTTGTGGGGATGAAGCGACAGCACGATCGAGTCGCGGTCGCGGATGTCGCGGTGGAAGCGCTCGATCATGTCTCCGTAGATGTTGGCCGAGGACATCTCCACGGTGGCGGGCAGGTTCAGGATCAGAGGCCAGTCCGGCGTCGGACCGATCACGTCCATCACCGCCTCGCACACCTCGATCGTGAAATCGGGCTCGGTTCCCGTGTAGCTCTCGGGCGAGTACTCGAAGCGGATGCCGTCGCCCCTGCCGGCCTGCCTCAAGGCGTCAAGGTTGTGCATGCACCGCTGGGCGCCGCTCACTGCGATGTCGACGATGCCGGCCCGGTCGGTCCGGAACACCACTCGCCGCTGGGTCACGGACGTCGAGTTGTAGAGGTGCACGATGGCTCGGGGCGCCCCGGCCACAGCCTCGAACGTGCGGTCGATGAGTTCGTCGCGGGACTGGGTGAGCACCTGGATAGTGACGTCATCGGGGATCAGACTCTGCTCGATGAGCCTGCGGCAGAACTCGAAGTCGGGCTGGGAAGCGGCGGGGAAACCCACCTCGATCTCCTTGAAGCCCATGTCGACGAGGTGGTCGTACATGCGCTGCTTGCGACCGATGTCCATCGGGTCGACGAGGGCCTGGTTGCCGTCGCGCAGGTCGACAGAACACCACAGCGGCGCCTTGGTGATCCGCCGGTCCGGCCAGGTGCGATCGGCAAGCTCGACCGCGGGGTAGGGCCGGTACTTGGTGAACGGCATGGCCTTGGGGGTGGGCATCGTCTTTGTCCTTGGTGAAGTGGATGGTCGGGTTCGGTCCGGGTGAGGCGAAGCGGCCTCAACAAGCACAAATCCCCCCGGCCGTCGGCACGAGGGGATTCGGCGAGCACCGATATGTGGCGCTCGCCTACACGAGAAGCAGGAGGCCGGCGAAGGTGGTCACGGCCACTAACGCTAGCCGAGTCGGAGCTCGCGTCAAACACTGCAGCCAAGACTGCGGCACACATCTCGGCGTAGGGGGTGCGCGTGGGGCGCGATTCGCGCCATGCTTAGGGAGTGAGCTACCTGGTTTGGGAAGCGACCTTGCCCGATCTGCGGTCGCCCATCCTGGTGACCGCCTTCCAGGGCTGGTTCGACGTGGGCGGCGCGGCGACGGGTGCCCTCGAGTGGCTCAGCGAGCGCAGCGAGTCGATCCGGGTGGCCCACATCGATCCCGAGGAGTTCCACAACTTCGCCGAGCAGCGGCCCACCGTGCGGCTGCGAGACGACCGGCGCGACATCGTGTGGCCCTCCGTCGACGTTCACGTGCTGCGCCCGCCCGACGCACAGCACGACCTGGTGCTTGTCGTGGGCGCGGAACCGCAGCTGAAGTGGCGAACCTTCGCGGAGGTGATCGTTGAGCTTGCGACGCGAAGCGAGGCAGCCGTGTTCGTCACCATCGGCGCTCACATCGCCGACATCCCGCACACACGGCCCTTCGACGTGACCGGCTCCACCACCGACGCCGGCCTGGCCAGGGCCTGGGGCCTGGACCGGCCCTCCTACGAGGGCCCGACCGGAATCGTGGGCGTGCTCCATGAGCGGTTCGAGAGGCTCGAAGTACCGGCGGTGTCGCTGCGGGCGGCAGTGCCCCACTATGTCTCCGGCGCTCCCAACCCCAAGGGGGCCCGAGCCCTGCTGGAGCGCTTCGAGCGGGTGACCGGGCTGCCCACCGGCTGGGCTGAGCTCGACGAGGCCGCGCAGGAATGGGAGCAGCGGGTCAACGACGCCATGGACTCCGACGACGACGTGGTGGCCTACGTGCGGCGGCTCGAGGCCCGCGCCGACGCCCGGGCCAAGCGCAGCGTCCCCAGCCCCGACGACCTCGGCGCCGAGTTCGAGCGTTTCCTGCGCCAGCAGGACAAGTCTGGATGACACCGAGCGAGAGGAGCAACATGACTGCCACCGCCGTCGAGCCCGCCACCGCCGTCGAATCCGCCACCGCCATACACCGCGGCGAAGAGGAGTTGCCGTGGGTGGACGCCGGGGGCGGCATAGAACTCAAGGTGCTGATGGTGCGCGATGACGAGGGACTATGGATCGTGCGCAACCGGTTCGCTCCGGGTGTGGCCATCCAGACTCACCGCCACACCGGCCCGGTGTACGCCCACACTCTGAGCGGCGCCTGGAAGTACGCCGAGTACCCGGAGGTCAACCGGGCCGGGTCGTTCCTGTTCGAGCCAGCCGGCAGCGTCCACACCCTCACCGTGCCCGCCGACAACACCGAGCCAACCGACGCGTGGTTCCAGATACACGGCGTGAACCTCAACCTCGACGCCGACGGCAACGTGGAGTCGATCACCGACGGGCCCGGCGTGCTGGCCGCCTACTACGCCCTCTGCGAGGCCCAGAGTCTGCCCCGACCGGACGTAGTGACCTGAGGTGCGTTCCGGCGCGATTCGCCGACGATGAGCCAGTCCTAGCTGTCACACAGCTCTGATGAACTGGGCCAGCTGCTTGTGCGGTACATGAGCATGGGCTAGCCGCTCGAAGAGGAGCCAAGATGCATACCGCCAGACACCGATTCGCTGTCAACCCCTTCGGCGGAGCGCGACGTTCGGCTGTCGGCGTGGATGGCCTCCCACTAGCTTGGCGCACCGTGACTACCAACAGGCGAGTGGCGGCATCCAGCAGGCGAAGGCCAGTCGCATGAGCCCTGAGATCGTCCTAGCGGACTTCTTTTCGGGGTGCGGCGGGACAACTCTGGGCTTCGCCAACGCAGGAATAGCTCCGACGTTCGCCATCGACTGGGATCCAGACGCGGCCGCGACTTACCGATTGAACTTCCCGACGACGACGTTCGTCGAACGAGACATCTGCGAAGTGGAGGCGGACGAGGTGGGCGCGGCGCTGCCGGCGTCCGGCGAGTCGGTCAGGCTCTTTGCAGGCTGCGCTCCGTGCCAGCCCTTCGCCGGGCATCGGCGCAAGCCGTCCGACAAGGACAGCCGGTCGTTCCTGCTACTCGAGTTCCTCCGGTTCGTGAAGGCGCTCAGCCCGGAGTTGGTGTTCGTGGAGAACGTTCCGGGAATGCAACGCCTGTCCACATCGCAGGGTCCCTTCGCCGAGTTCCTAGGTGGCTGGTGCCAAACTCCCGAAATGGGGGTTTTGCGGTCACAAAACCCCAGGTCAGCGACTTGCGAATTGTGGCAAATTGCCATTTAACACCAGCCTCCTAGGAGACTGCTGAGTAAGTCACAAATTGCTAGTTTCGTGATCATAAAACCCCAGGTCAGAGGCTTGTGGGTTGGCCGAAATCGGCATTACTCAGCAGTCTCCTAGGTGGCTGGTGCCAAACTCCCGAAATGGGGGTTTTGCGGTCACAAAACCCCAGGTCAGCGACTTGCGAATTGTGGCAAATTGCCATTTAACACCAGCCACCTAGACGAACTCTCTGACACGCACCACGTGTCCTACGACACGATTTCCAGCGCCGACTACGGGGTGCCCCAGACGAGACGCCGGCTCGTATTGGTGGCAAGCAAGCTCGCGCCGATTGCCATACCGCCCCCCACGCACGGACCCGCCACCGGAGAACCGCATTCGACGGTGCGGGAGTGGATCGGCTCTCTGCCACCGATAGCGGACGGGCGGCAGGAGCCCGAAGCTGACAGCCACAGGGCCATGCGGCTCTCGAGATTGAACCTCGAGCGGATCCGCGCGACACCGGAGGGCGGTGACCGCCGGGACTGGCCGCAGCGTCTGTGGCCCGATTGCCATCGGGGCGGATTCGACGGTCACACCGACGTCTACGGTCGCCTGAGCTGGGACAAGCCGGCTCCGACCCTCACGACGAAGTGCATCAGCTACAGCAATGGGCGTTTCGGCCATCCGAGCCAGGATCGGGCGCTCAGTGCACGCGAAGCGGCACGGCTCCAGACGTTCTCGGCCTCGTTCCAGTTCGCCGGAAGCCTCACCGCCCAAGCCCGGCAAATCGGGAACGCTGTGCCCGTCGTACTTGCGCGTCACTTCGGGCGCCACCTGGTGGACCACGCAGCCGAGGCGCGCCTCATGAGCGTCGCCGCTGCTCGCGGGGAACCTGTGTCCGCAGACTCTGCTGACGGGCAGAAGGCGAGGTCCACGGCGTGACCGGTTTCCGGACCCGGGCCCGAGCGGTCGACATGCTCGGCAGGCAGCAGATCGCCAATCTTCCGACTGCACTGAGCGAACTGTTCAAGAACTCCCACGACGCGTACGCAACCAGTGCCAGGGCCGACTTCTACCGTTCACTCAACATGCTCGTGGTGAGCGACGACGGTATTGGGATGGACCGGGAGACGTTCGATCAATCGTGGCTCACCATTGCCACTGAGTCCAAGCTGGATAAGGCCTCAGTGTCGAAGCCGCCGGGGATGCGCGAGAGGGCAACTCGGAGAGAAGGGCATCGGCCGGTTTGCGATCGGCGCGCTCGGCAGCCAGGTGCTCATTGTGTCCAAGAGGACGCATCGTCCCGCGCTCGCAGCGCTTGTCAGCTGGAAGATGTTCGAACTCCCCCGCATCGACTTGGACGACGTGCCCGTGGGCTTGGTCGAGCTGGACTCAGGCGAGCTGCACGCAGCTGACGTCGCCCGCCTCAAGGCTCCACTCGTGGAGGCCATCGCGAGCTTCCGTCGCTTGAATAACTCAGCGCAGTGGCAACTCCGGGTGGACGACATCCAAGCGACGCTGGACGGCCTGCCCGACGATCCCTATCGAGCCGTTCCCGATCTGGAGCCGATCGGCACTAGAGGCACGATGTTCCTGATTACTCCGGTGTCCAGGGAACTCCCCGCCGAGATCGAGAGCCCTGGACCGAACGATGCATCCCTGTTCGTGAGGACGCTGCACGGGTTCACCGACGCCTGGCTCGGGAGCCCCACCACTCCCGACTTCACGGTCGATTTCGTCGATCACCGCCCTGGAGGAGACATCGAGAGCTTCCTCCAACCCGATGAGTTCTTCCAAGCCTCGGACTTTGACCTAGCCGACCATCACATCCTCGGCGATTTTGACGAGAACGGAAACTTCTCGGGCACGATCAGGATCTTCGACGAGACGCCGACGGACCTGGAGATCAGGTGTCCAGACTCGCTGAGGCCGCGCTGTGGTCCGTTCGAATTCGAGTTGAGCGTTGTACAAGGTCTGGCGAGTGAGTCCCGGCTCGGCCCTGAAGCCTTCGCGGCCATGTACCGCAAGCTGCGGCGGCTCGGCGGTCTGTACGTGTACATGGACGGCATTCGAGTCCAGCCCTACGGCCGCCCGGACGTCGACTACCTCGAGATAGAAGAACGGCGATCACTGGGCGCCGGGTACTACTACTTCTCGTATCGACGAATGTTCGGCGCCGTAAGCCTCTCAGGCAAACGGAACCACGGTCTGCACGAGAAGGCAGGACGAGAGGGGTTCACCCGAGGCCGAGCCTACTCGGACTTCCGGGGTCTGCTCGTCAACCCGCTAGTGGAACTGGCCGCCACCTTCTTCCGGACCGACGCTCCGCAGGGCCGCTCCTACGAGAAGGGCCGAGAACGCCTCGTCACGGAGGACCGGCTGCGCAAAGAGCGCGACAAGCAGGCCACTGCGGGACGCAAGAGGCTGCGGTCGCAGCTAGCCGCGGCTGTGCAGTACTTGAACGAGACGGACTTTCAGGAGCAGGCCGCGGAGATGGTGCAGACGCTCGGCGCGCAGCTTGACGACACTGAGCGCCTCCAACCGGCAACGAGGCAGGTGGCGGAAGCGAGGCGAGCGCTGGGCGGCCTCTTGGAGCCGTTGGAGTTCGACGAGCCCGAGGGCTTCGCTCCGACGGAACCGATGCGCCGGGACATGGTGCTGGTGGAACGCGGCGCCGCGGATGTCGAGCAGTCGTATGTGGTGCCTGCCCTCGAAGCTGTTGACGAACTGGCCGCAGCAGCCGAGGCGCGGTTGGCAGCCGTCGAGGCGGACGAACAGGAGAGGCGCGAGTTCGTTGAGGGCCGCATGGCGGCGGCTCAGCGACAGGTCGGCGGAGCCGAACAAGAAGGCAGCCGCGTGTTGGCGGCTCTCAGCGAGACCGTGAGATCGACCCTTCGAGACCTACTTGCCGAGTTCAGCACACAGATCCAAGGCATCGCTGAGCCGAGCGCGTCGGGCAGCAGCGGATGGATACAGGAACAAGCCGAGTTCGAGCGCGCCGTGGATTCGCTGACGGCCGAATCAACAAGAGCGCTCGCACGAGTCGCCAACCTCATCAGGGCCAGTTCGCTCGTGTTCAGCAGCGGGGCACCGGCGCCAGCCGAACTTGCGGCCGCGGCGGACGCCGAGATCGTCGAACTTCGGGCCCAGGCCGACGCCCAACTCGAACTCGTTCAACTCGGGATGGCCCTGGCAGTAGTGGATCACGAGTTCAGAGCAACCGTCGCCAACATACGGAGCAACGTGCGAAGGTTCGGTGGCTGGGCAAAGCAGAACCCCCAGCTCGTAGGGCTCTACGAAGACCTGCGGAGGGACTTTGACCACCTGGACAGCTATCTGACGCTGCTGACCCCGATGCAGCGGCGTGTGCGACGCGCCAAGACCACCATCAAGGGCAGCGACATCTCGCGGTTCCTGAACGAGTTGTTTCGAGAGCGCCTACGGGCGGTAAGTGCCGGCATACACCCGAGCCGCGACTTCCAGGCCGCCAAGATGTTGGGCTACGCCTCGACGTTCTACCCGGTGTTCATCAACCTCGTCGACAACAGCCTGTACTGGATGCACGCCGGGTCCCGAACACCCGGCAGCATCAAGCTGGGCGCCCGCGGCGACACACTCGTCTACCAGGACAGCGGTCCTGGCATCGCCGACGACATCGCCGACCGAGTGTTCGACTTCGGGTTCACTACCAAACCGGGCGGCAGCGGCCTAGGTGGCTGGTGCCAAACTCCCGAAATGGGGGTTTTGCGGTCACAAAACCCCAGGTCAGCGACTTGCGAATTGTGGCAAATTGCCATTTAACACCAGCCACCTAGGGCTCGCCATAGCCAGCCAGGTCCTCGACAGAGCTGGCTGGTCGATAAGTCTCGGCGACCGCCATGACGGCGCCGAGTTCCTGATCCGCCCGCGGCAGCAGACCCGATGACCGCCATCAGCGACTACTTCCGCACCGCCCTGTTGATCGATGATCGCGTCGAGTCCGACTATGGGCCCTTGGAGAAGCTCGTCAACGAGCGGGCCGATGGCCTGACCGATGAGCCAGAGCCAGGCCTTGTTCCTCCACCGGAGGACGACCAAACCCCGGTGCATCCATCGAGCCTCGTCCACGCCTTCCTGGCTGAGGACGTGGTGTGCAGCATCCTCGAGCCATACGACGATTCCGACCTCGCGGCTATGGCCCGTCAGGGGGCGCGGCTCGCCGATCTGGTGATTCTCGACTGGCTGCTGTTCGGAGACGACACCCGGACCGTCGACATGATCAAGACAATCGCCGAGTCCAACGAGGGTTGCCTGACAGTCATCGTCGTCTTCACCGGCGCGCCCAGCCTGGGCGACATCGTGGAGCGCCTGATGGACGCAGCGAGCTTCGAGCAAGCAGACGACTTCGTGCTGAAGCGCGACGACACCGTCGTGCTCGTCTTCGGTAAGCCGGGCATAACCCTCACGGACGGCGAGGACAGTCGAACCGCCAGCTATCGCGACCTGCCGAGAATGATCTGCGAAGACCTTGAGATGCTCTTCAAGGGACTGATGCCCGAGTTCGCCTTCAGGGGCATCAACGCGATTCGCGGATCTACCCCGAGGATTCTCGCGACCTTCAGCATGGACCTGGACGCCGGAGCCCTCACCCACAGAGCGCTGCTGCCAGACCCCGACGACGCCGGATCCCAGTTCATCCGGCTGCTTTCCAGCGACTTGGAGAAGGCGCTACATGATGCACGAGCCTCAGATGTCTGGAACATCGATTCGTCTTCCGACTCGCTGGACCGGACGTTGGCGACCGGAAACCCAGCCAAGCTCGCCGAGAGGCTTCACCGCTCGCCACGGGCTCCCAAGGGACTGAAGGAACTTGACGACCACGAACTGGCGCGCGAAGCCATCGCGAACGGGCTGTCGAAGCTCGGCATCGGAGATTCGGCGGTATCCAAGGCGGTCGATGATGTGTCGGCCGCCTTCGGCGAGAGTGAGACCTCCAACGAGTCCCTAGCCGTTCTGATGAGCTCAAGCGGTTTCGGCCCGATGCCGCCGCGACTCGAACTAGGCGTCGTCCTCCGAGACGGGGACGGGGACTACTGGGTCTGCATCCAACCCCTTTGCGACAGCGTCCGCCTGAGACAAGAACGCGCCTTTCCGATGCTGCCTCTCAACCGGAACCCCCAGTCGCCGGTGGCCATGATCCGCTCGCCTGAAGGCGAAACGATCCGTGTCGGGTTCGATTGGAGCCCCTACAAGATGAGGCTGCCAGTGTTCGCCCCCACAGATAGGACGGTGGTCGCAACGGGCGAGCCCTCCCATTGGCTCTTCACAAGCACCAGCGGAGCCGCCTATGAGGCTGTCACTCGACTCAGGCCTCAAGTGGCCGCACAGGCTGTCCACGGTCTCGCTTCTGCTGCATCCCGCACGGGCACCGACATATCCGAATGGCTGAGACGGGCGACTCCGCCGTAGGGCTCACGGGGCGATGGGCGCTGCCTGGCTCGCGCACTCACGCCTGCCCGAGACCGAGGACTGCGGCAGCCTCTCAGGTGCCGGCGAGCGAAGGACCTGACGGACCTGCCGCCCGGGCGAAAGGCTGTCGGCCGACCTGCCGGGGCGCTACAGGCCGAAGGATCCGTCGAAGCGGGTCTTCCAGTTGCCTGAGGCCACCGTGCCGCCGTCGACGAGGATGGATGCCCCGTTGACGAAGCTGGCCATGTCGGAGGCCAGGAACACGATCACTGCCGCGCATTCGTCGGCGTGACCGGTCCGGCGCAGCGGGGTGGGGTGAAGGCCCTCTATCAGAGAGCTGGACTGCTCGGCCAGCGCGGCGTCGCCGGGGGTCGGCATCATGTCGGGCGCCACGCAGTTCACCCGGATGCCGCGATGCCCGTACTCCACCGCCAGGGTCTTGGTGAGCTGCTCCACCGCAGCCTTCATCGCCGCGTACACCCCGAACGCCGGGGCGGCGTGGTAGGCCTCCACCGAGGTGACGTTGATGATGGCGCCGCCGTCCGACATCAGCGGGATGCCGTGGCGCACGCAGTTGGTGACCGTGGAGAAGTTCTCACGGACCAGGGTGTGCTCCCCCTTGGGCGACACGTCATCGAAACGGGCCCTGAAGGTGCCCCCTGCATTGTTGACGAGCACGTCGATGGGACCGAGCTCATCGCGGGTGCGCTGCAGGAAGGCGGCTACCGCGTCGTCGTCGCGGGCGTCGAGCACTCCCGACACAAAGCGACGGCCCGCCGCCTTCACCTGCTCGACGACATCAGGCAGCAGGGTGGGATCCTTGTCGAACACGGCCACATGGGCGCCGAAGCGGGCCAGAGCCACCGCGGTGGCCGCGCCGATGCCGCGAGCCGCGCCGGTCACCACTGCGACCCGGTCAGTGAGCAGGATGCTGTCAGGGGAAAGATGTGCCTCGTTCACGATCACGCCAACACTTCGGCGAAGCTCTCTTCACGGAGCACGATCTTGAAGCGCCCTCGCGTCCGTCCGTTGTCGAGATTGACCTCGCCGCACTCGTAGCCGCCGCCGTTCAACGACGCTTCGAGTTTGGCGAACACCCTCGTCTTGTACTCGGTGTCGGCGTTGCCCTCCAAGTGAGCGCCCTTGGTTTCCACCACGAGAAGTCGCGCATTGCCGCCGCCATCCTCCGACATAGCCACAAAGTCGGGCCAGATACAGTCCTGGTTCCAGCCGCGCAGGTAGTACTCGTGCTGCTGGCGCACTGCGACCCGATGCCACCATTGAATCGCCTCGTGCTGGTCGACGTAGAACGCGAACCTTCTCTCCAGATCTGTGTCTAACTGCTTCTCAAACACCGAGTCGAACAGACTCTTCTGCACCGGCTGTCCGGCCCGCTGCAATGAATGATCGTCCGCCGCTATGGGTAGCGTGAAGTGCTCCTGCACTTTGAAGTTCGGCTCGCTAGCCTCCAGATCGAATCTCATCTCGCCGTTTCGGAGTTTGTCAGTGAACGCTCGCTCCGCGTGCTGCTCGACCTGATCCGCAATCTCGTCCCGTAGGAGAGTCATTAGATCGCGGCGATCGGCATAGATCTCCACATCGGTCATTCTCTGCTGGCGCAAGAACCCCACGAAGACGACGGCGATGCGAGCCGCCTGCCACGGGTTCGGAACGATGTCGGTGATCTGACGCGTCATCCATGAGAGGATGATCGAAGTGTCCGGTGCGATTGTTGCTCGCATGGTGTCAGATCCCTGATCGTCATCCAGATCGACGCGGACGGTCTCTTTGAGGATGCCTTCGACAGCGCGCCGTGAGCCCAACTTCGCGGGCGGGATTATCTGCCCCCAGTCGATGCAGGGGAGAATGTGGCGCTGGTAGTCCAAGTCGCGCCAGCCGTCGCCGTGACGGTGGAGCACCTTCGGAAGGAAGGCGCGCTGACGGAAGCGCTCGCGTCTCTGGACAGTCTGGATCTCGTACTCGACACTATCACCGCCCAACACATCACGATCCAGGCCGGTGAGACCTTCGTGCTCGAGCCCGCTCTTTACCTGTTTGACGGCGTCATCGACCGCCGTCTGCCCGCAGTAGACGTAGCATCGGTCAAGTTCGGGTATACCGGTGCGGCGCGCCTGGGGCTGGCGCATGACCCGGCCCATCAGTTGAGTGATGGCCGTCGAGCTACGCGTATTGTCGAGCATCACGAGGATGTACGCGAACGGACAGTCCCAGCCCTCCATCAACGCGGCCTTGGTGATGATCCAACGCACGCGGGAGTACTCCGACAGCAGGTCTTCGCCCGCGATCTCGTCGTTGCTCGACGACTTGACGCGCACCGCCTCCGATTCCTCGCCCATCTGCTGTATGAGGTAGTCGCGGACGTCCTCCGCGTGGATGCGCCCTGCACCCCGCTGGTCCCTGCCGGTCCGCTCGACACGCACTACGGCGATGGGCCGGACATAGCGGCCCTGACTGCCCTGGAGGACGTTCGCCGCAGCTGACAAGTCCTCCAACTTGTCGTGGGCACGGCTGAGCGTGTCACGCCACTCGCCCTGGCTCGACGTGACCTCCACGGGGAGCTTGATCATCTGTTCCTTCTTGAGGTCCACGCCGGAGATGTCCACGAGCAGGTTGCTGATCCGGCGATTGGGAGTGGCCGATAACTCCACCACGAGCCGAGGGTTGAGCCGGTTGACAGCCTCCACAAACTCGTCGGCGCCCTTGCCGCCGTACGCCTTGTGCGCCTCGTCAAGCACAACCACAGGGCGCCGGATCTTGAGCAGGTTGAACAGGCTGTGCTTAACGAGCCCACCGTCGTGGCAGTCGAGGTCGGGGTTCTGCTCGATGAGAGCAGTGAGGGCTCGCTCGTCGTCCTCTCTGGGGAACAGCTTGGGATACCGGCCCGAGTCGCGGAACATCCGCAGGAACTCTCGACCCTTGCGCCGATTCGCGGCGGGCAGCATCAACAGCATCAGGCACAAGTAGTTCTCTATGTCACCCGCCGCGATGTGGTCGTCCTTCTCCAGCACCTTGACCCGGCCTCCGCTGGCGTGCTCCAGGTATTGGCGGTAGGGGTGCTGGCGGGACCAGAACGCCTGCTTGGTCTGCGCGTAGATCGCCCTCGACGGGACGATCCACGGCACCAGGCCGGTCTGCGTGCCGAGCCGCTCCAGGGCGGCCGCGCCGAGCAGAGTCTTGCCGCCGCCGGTGGGCACTTTGAAGCAGACGTGCGGTATGGGCCGTCCGGCGCCGTCCAGGCGGTCCACATGGGAGGAGGAGCCCGGCGCGACCTCGCCGGCGGCCGCGATCTGTTCCCAGGCCATCCGAGGGAAATTGCGATCTGCGCGGGATGCCTCCAGGCCCGCCCCCTCCAACGCAGCGACCTTGGCTCGGGAAGTCTGTCGGGCTTCGTCGAGCGCCCTCAGCCATCTGGCGAACGCATCAAGGGTCCGATGCTGGTACTCCTTCAGTTCCAGCATCGGTCAAAGCTCCGGCACGGGTCAGACCTGCTCGGACTGCCGCACCGCGTACGGGAGCTGGCAGAACGTGATGCGCAGCCCGCTGAGGTCGTCCTGCGGCATGTACTTTGCCGCCGCGAACACGACGGCGTCCTTGTCTTGCGCCTGGCACACATTGCCTATCTGCTCGGCGCGCTCCTCGTTGAGTACCGCAGCGTCGCTGCGGAGCCATTCGACGTCCGGCTCGTAGCGTAGGTAGTAGTTGCAACGCGAGTCGCTATGGATCAGGCCGTGATCGTCAAGGGAGCGCAACTCGGACGGGCCGACCGACTGGCCTGTCGCTGTGTGCATCAGCCACGCGGCCAAAGATGAGTACGTCGGAAGTGTCTCGCCCGTCAGCATTCCCATAGCGGTTACCGGATCTCCCAGTGTGCAGTATGTGAACGAACCGCCGAGGCCTTCGTGTAGACCTGAGTCCTTAGCTTCTGATGCTCCAGCGATGACCCGCCTGACACGCTCTGCTGTCACAGAATTCGCATAGTCCTCACATTCGACCATAATGAACCTACGGTCCCCGCCATCCTCTTTGTTCAAGGCAAGGACAGCGTGTGCGGTAGTGCCCGATCCAGCAAAGGAATCTAGCACTATGGAGTCTGAGTCGGACGCAATCTGAACAATCCGCTTGATTAGCCGCGACGGTTTCGGAGTGACGAAGAGGTCTGAAGCAGCGGGAGCAGCCATAATGCTGCTGAGTTCCTGCTTAGAATGGCGGGTACTGCCGACGTCTTCCCACTTCCAGAGTGACCGAGGCACAACTCCTTCTTGTACTTCAGACAAGAAGCGCTTGATGCCAGGCCGGTTACGCCCAGTTGCGCCCCACCAAATGCGATTATTTTCATCCAACTCGTCAAACTTCTCCCTACTCACCCGCCATGAACTCCCTGCAGGTGGCCCTTCAATGACATTGCCTGACGGAGTAGTAATCGGATAGCGTCCACGGGAGTAAGGATTCCTGGCAGCCAAATCACTGAGGAGCCAAGGACCTCTAGGGTCATTATCCGGATTCTTATAGCGCTTCAACATTTTGTCACTTCGAGGCAGCTTGTTAGGCCGCCATACGCGAGCATCCTTAGCGTAAATGTGTAGACTCTCGTGGTCTTCACTCATGTGGATAGCTGTATTCTTGGGGCTATCCATTTTGTGCCATATGACGGTTGAAATGAAGTTCTTCTCACCGAAGATCTCGTCCATCAGCATGCGGAGGTGGTGTTGTTCGTTATCGTCGATTGACACGAAGATCGCGCCGTCCTTGGATAGCAGTTCGCGCAGCAGGTGCAGGCGGGGCCACATCATGCACAGCCACTTGTCGTGGCGCTCCAAGTCCTCGCCCTCTACGGGGGCCTCATCGGCCAGCCACTGCTTGAGCAGGGCACCGTTGGCGTTGTCGTTGTAGGACCAGCCCTCGTTGCCGGTGTTGTACGGAGGGTCGATGTAGATGCACTTCACCCGGCCTCCGTAGCGGGGCAGCAGCGCCTTCAGGGCGTGCAGGTTGTCGCCGTGAATGATCAGATCGTCGTCAAGGCCTCCGGCGCCAACCGACTTCTCTGCGTCAGGCAGCAGGGGCCGGTGCGGGACGGTCAGATGGTGCGCGTAAATGTGCTGCTTTCCCTTGAAATCAAGCGTGGGCATGCGAGCCCCCTGTAGCGCCAGCGATCATTCGCAAGGTAGCAGGCGTCTGAGACAGGGTGGGGATCCCCAGATGGCGCCACCAACTCCGTACGTCCGGGCCCCAGGATGCGGTGCAAGGACGCACGAACTGTCTTCCGGTTGTCCCACTAACCGTGGCCTCCGGTGGCCTCCGATAGGGTTGCTGGCCCGCGACGGGGAGGAGCGAGCCGTGGGTGAATTCGTTCGAGTCGAGACCGGCGGGGGCGTGGCCACCATCCGCCTCGACCGGCCCAAGATGAACGCCTTCAACCCCCAAGTGCTCGCCGAGCTGACCGAGGCCGCCAACACCATCGCGGCCGACGGTGACGTGAGAACCGCCGTGGTGTGGGGAGGGCCGAGGATCTTCGCGGCCGGTGCCGACATCGGAGGCTTCACCGGCCTCGATCCGGCGGAAGCCCGGGCGCTGTCACGCGTTTTCAACGACGCGTTCCTCGCAGTGGAGAACATGCCCCAGATCACGGTGTCGGCCGTGAACGGCTACGCGCTCGGCGGCGGCATGGAGCTGGCCATGGCCACCGACTTCAGGGTGGCCGCGGAGGACGCGGTGCTCGGCCAGCCCGAGATCCTTCTCGGGCTCATCCCCGGCGGCGGGGGCACCCAGCGGCTGCCCCGACTGGTGGGCGTCACCAGGGCCAAGGAGATCATCTACACCGGCCGCAACGTGTACCCGGACGAGGCCCTCGCCATCGGCCTCATCTCAGCGGTGCATCCCCCGGACGAGACCTACGACGCCGCGGTGGAGATGGCGGCGGGATATGCGGCGGGCCCGGCCGCGCTGCGCATGGCCAAGCGGGCGGTGATGGACGGCCTGGCCCTGTCCCTGGCCGACGCCGTGGCCCGCGAGACCGAGCACTTCGGCGACTGCTTCTCCACCGACGACACCGCCATCGGCGTGGTCAGCTTCCTGGAGAAGGGCCCCGGCAAAGCAACCTTCACCGGCCGCTAGCCGCCGGGCAGGAGCCAGCCCCGGAACTGGCAGCACTAGGCGGGCATATCTCGCAAAACGCTGCCAATTCTCAGAATGTCGATGAGCCACCGCCGAACTGGCAGCACTAGGCGCGCATATCTCGCAAACGCTGCCAATTCCGCTTCTAGGTGGCTGGTGCCAAACTCCCGAAATGGAGGTTTTGCGGTCACAAAACCCCAGGTCAGCGACTTGCGAATTGTGGCAAATTGCCATTTAACACCAGTCACCTAGGCCACGTCGAGGCGGTTGAGCCTCACCGCCCCCAGGATCAGGCCCGCGACCGAGACCGCAGCCAGCACCACCAGCGCGGCAGTGGTGGTATAGGGGTCGAAGCCGTAGTCGATCCCGCCGAGTTGGCTCAGCACCGACCGCGTATAGCCCCTCAGCGACAGGCGGGCCGCGAAATCTCCGAGGCCCACGGCCAGTCCCTCCCACAGCAGGACGTAGCCGATGCCCCACATGATCGGCTTGCGCACCAGCAGCCCCACGAGAACGAACAGAGACGAGTAGGCCGCAGTGCCCAGAGCGGCCGCGGCCGCCGCGCCCCACAACAGGTCCGCGGACCCCGCGATGCGGCCGGCCGCCAGCCAACCGCCCACCGCGGTCGGGATCACGGTCAGGGGCAGCGCCGCGGTCGCCGCCGCGGCCGCAGCCCCCGCCACGATCGGACCGCGGTCCATGGGGCGCAGCCACAGGTAGACCAGGGTGCCGTCCTCGCGAGCCTCGCCCAGCACGGACGAGCCGAACACCAGCGACACGATGGGCACGATGATGATCAGACCGAAGCCGTCGGCGTAGCCGGCGCCGTCCCGCAGCAATCCCGCCGCGCCCCGTTCGCCCTCCACGGCGGCGAGGTCCACCAGCCATCCCACCAGGATCATCAGCGCCCCGAGCGCGCCCAGCGCAGCGAGCTTGCCCGGCGTGACGACCTGACGGACCAGCACGCGGTAGGTCAGCACCGCGGCCCGAACGCGGGGCACGTGTCGACCAGCCCGGCCGGCGAGGGGAGCGGTCATCGCTTCTCCACCAGGTATCGGAACACCGACTCGAGGTCCTCGTCGAGCGGGGCCACCCGGGACAAACGGGCCTGTAGACGCTGTGCCAGCGGGGCGACCTCGCGGCCGAGGCGATCGACGTCGCGGGTGTCCACGACCAGGGAGTCGTTACCCACGCTCACGCCCACGACGGTGCCCGATTCGATGAGGGCGGCCGCGAACTGCCGGGGACGGTCGACGCCGATGCGGATCCGGTGGGGGCGGTCGTCCATCAACTCACGCAGTTCGCGGTAGTCGCCGGTGGCGGCCAGGCGTCCCTGGGCGATCATGAGGATCCGGGACCCGAGGCGGGCCACCTCCTCGAGCACATGGCTCGAGACCAGCACGCAGCGGCCCTCGTCGCCTAGCCCGTGGAACAGCTCGATCATGCGGCGCCGCTGCACGGGATCGAGCCCGGTGAGGGGCTCGTCGAGGATCAGCACCTCAGGGTCGTGCACCAGCGCCGCAGCCAACTTCACCCGCTGGCGCATGCCCTTGGAGTACCCCGAGACCGGCCTGGAGTCGTCGGGGTCGAGTTCCACCAACCCCAGTGCCCGCCGGGCGGCTCGCTCGGGCTCTGCCACTGCCTCGGTGGCCGCGGCCACGGACACGAATTGCAGGGCGCTCAGCCGGTCGAACAAGCCGTCCTGCTGGGGGACGAGACCGATGCGGCCCCTCACCTCGCGGTCGCGGCGGGCATCGGCCCCCAGCACCCGGACCGTTCCCTGGGTGGGCGGGGTCAGCCCGCACATCACCCTGAACAGGGTGGACTTGCCCGCGCCGTTGGGGCCGAGCAGGGCGGTCACCCCGGCCCGCACCGAGAAGCTCACGTCGGACACCGCCACCACATCGCCGAACACCTTCGACACGCCGTTGACCTCGACCATGGCCGAGCTGTCGGGCGGCGGGGGCGGGGGCACCGGCGCGGGCGCCGCCGGCGGAGGCACCGGCGCGGGAGGCGCGGGAGGCTGGGTGCTCATCGGCTCAGCGCCAGTCGCCGGTAGCGCCACCACACCACGGCCGAGCCCAACGCCACCCACGCCAGGTTGGCGGCAGCCACGAACGTCGTGGAAAGGCTGGCCCGCCCCGCCCCGGGACTGAAGTCATCGTCGTCTGCGGGAGCCTCACCTCCGATGAAATCGACCCCCTCGACGCCGTAGATCCTGTTCTTGAACTCGTCGGCGATCCCTCCAAGGTCGAAGGCGTAGATGTTGGCGCTCATGTCGGCTGCCTCGACCAGCGCCAGCGTCACGAACCCGCTGCCCCACAGCAGCAGGATCACCCCGACCGAGGCGAAGGCCCGGCGGTCGGTGAGGCTGGCCGCGGCCAGGCTGGCCGCGGTGAACGCGGCCGAGATGGCCGCGCCGGCCACGATGATCCGCACGAAGATCTTGAGCCATTCGATGAGACCGTCGGGCCCCGAGCCCTCGATGGTGTAGGCCACCAGCAGGAACATCACCGGACCGATGGTCAGCACGGCCAGGGTGAGGGCCACCGCCAGCGCCTTGGAGGCGAGATAGCTCCACCGCTGAAGCGGGGTCGACAGGTACAGCTGAAGCATCCCGCTGCGGCGATCGGAGACCAGGATGTCGGGCACGACGATGCCGCAGTAGAAGAACAGGGCGGTGGTTATGAGGTCGTAGTACTCGTGATAGTCGGGCAGGATCTCATCGGAAATCAGATCGACGTTGAGCACGACCGCGAGCCCCACGAACACCACCGCGGGCACCAGCGCGATGACCACGGCCAGCCAGGGCAGGATCTTGTGGCGGGCGGGGCGGCCGAGTCCGAGGGTGTGGCGCACCGAGTAGCGCACCACCGAGCGGACCGCTCCCGGCAGGCCGGTGCGGGGCCCGTCATAGGACCGGTAGCCCTGATCGATGATCCGAGCGGTATCGGCCGTGTCGGCGTTGTCGCCGGCCGGCGCCACGGGGGCAGTCGGGTCGCTCATCGGGGGGCGTCCTCGAAGATGTCCTCAAGGGTGCGGTGCCGGGTCTCCAGGCGTCGGATGCGGGCCCCAGCGGTGGCCACTGCGTCGCGGGCCCGGTCGCAGAGGTCGTCGAACTCCGCGCCCCGCAGCCTCAGAGTCGTCTGTTGGCGCCGCACCTCCAAGCCGCCCGAGCGCAGTGTCGACTCCACCACCTCGACCGATCCGGCCGGCTCGGCCACATCCACCAGCTCGAGGGTGATCCCATCGCCCTCACCGATCAGCTCGCTGATGGGACCGCAGGCGACCAGGCGGCCGGCGTCGAGGGCGACCACGTGGTCGCATACCCGCTCCACCTCCTCCAGAACGTGCGACGACAGCACCACGTTCATGGAGAATTCGCGGCTGATCTGGCCGATGAGAATCAGCATCTCGCTGCGCTGCACCGGATCGAGGCCGTCGGTGGGCTCGTCCAGCAGCACCAGCTTGGGGTCCGAGGCGATGGCCTGGGCCAGTTTCACCCGCTGGCGCTGTCCGGTGGACATAGTGCCCAGCGTCCGGGTCCGCTCCTCGCCCAGACCCACCAGCCACAAGGTGTCGGAGGCCCGGTTGCGGGCCTCGTTGCGGGGCAGGCCCTGAACTTCGGCCAGATGACGGACGAAGTCGACGGCTCGCATCTCGTCGGGCAGCACGTTGCGTTCGGGCGCGAACCCGACCATGGCGCGGAGCTTGTGGCCGGCCGTCTGCGGGTCGAACCCCAGAACGGTGACCGATCCCGATGTGGGCACGCGCAGGCCCAGCATGGCGTTGAGCAGGGTGGTCTTGCCCGCGCCGTTGGCTCCGACCAGCCCGGTGACACCGGACTGCATGTGCAGGTCGAGGCCGTCGAGGGCGACGGTGGGGCCAAAGCGCTGCGTCAGCGCCTGCGCTTCGACGATGCTCACCCGGCGAGCATACGGCTGTCCGGTTCCGGACTAAACCAGCAGGGGGTCGGTGAGGATCTCGACCAAGGCGGGGCCCTGGTAGTCGAGGGCTTCCGACACGGCCCCGTCGAGCTGCTCGGTGGAGGTCACACGGAAGCCCCGGGCACCGCATAACTCGGCGAAGGCCGCGAAGTCCGGGTTGCGCAGCGAGGTCTGCCACACGTCGAGCTCGGCGGCCCGCTGCTCCTTGGAGATCTTGCCCAGCTCGTTGTTGTTCAACAGCACATGGGTGATGTCCATGCCGTGCTTGGCCGCGGTGGTCAGCTCCATGGCGTACTGGCCGAAGCCTCCGTCGCCCGACACCGACACCACCGCCCGGCCCGCGTGCTCGGGGCGGCTGCGGGTGGCGGCCCAGCAGCCCATGGCCGCGGGCAGGGCGAAGCCGATCGAGCCGAGGTAGCCCGACATGAGCACGGTCTGGCCCCGGGTCTCGAAGTAGCGGCCGAACGAGTAGGCGTGGTTGCCCACGTCCACCGCCATGACGGCGTCGGCGGGCACGAGCCGGCTGAGCGCGTCGAACACCACCGCCGCGTTGAGGCCCTCGCCCCTGTCGTCGGCGCGGCGGCGGGCCTTCTCGTCCTGCCAGACAGCCCAGCGTTCGGCCACCTCGGGCCGCAGGTCCTGGCATCGGCGCTCGACGGGCACGGCCTCAGCGAGGGCTCGGGCCGCCACCCCCACCTCGGCCAGCACCGGCACGTCCACCGAGTGGAATCGGCCCAAAGCCATCGGGTCGAAATCGACCTGCACGATGGGCTTGTAGTCGGCGATGCCGGTGTGGTTGGCGAACGACACCCCGAAGGTCAACAGCAGGTCGGCCTCGTTCATGAACCAGCTGGCGATGGGGGTGCCCGAGCGGCCCAGCACCCCGCAGGCCAGCGGGTGGCGGTCCCCGATCAGCCCCTTGCCCTTGAACGTGGTCGCCACCGGCGCTCCGAGCTGCTCGGCCAGGGCGCCGATGTCGGCCATGGCCGAGCGGGCGCCATGGCCCACGATGATCAGGGGCCGGGTCGCGCCGGCCACCGCGGCGGCCGCGGCGGCCAGCGCCTCGGCGGGCGGTTCGACGGTCCGCAAGCCGGTGCGCCCCTGCGGAGAGCCCGGCGCGCCGGCCGCCCCGTCGGGCGCGGGCAGCTCCTGCACCTCGTCGGGCAGCACCAGGTGGGCCACGTCACGCTCGACGACGGCCGTCTTGCAAGCCAGGGTCATCAGCTCGGCGTAGTTGGAGCCGGCCTGCACCGTCACCGAGTAGCGGGACACGTCGGCGAAAGCAGCCGACAGGTCGGTGTCCTGGAAGGCGCCCCGGCCCCGCACCTTGGACGGTACTTGGCCCGAAAGCGCCAGCACCGGGGCCCGGTCCATCTTGGCGTCGTAGAGGCCGGTGAGCAGGTTGGTGGAGCCGGGCCCGGCGATGGCGAAGCACGCGGCGAGCCCGCCGGTGAGCTTGCCGTAGGCGCAGGCTGCGAAGGAGGCGGCCCCCTCGTGGCGGATCCCTACGAAGGTGAGGTCGCCCCGCGCTTCGGCAGCCCGCAACGCGTCGGCGAAGCCGAGATTGGAGTGCCCGACCATTCCGAAGACGTGGGTCACGCCCCAGGCCACCATCGTCTCCACCAGCACGTCGGACACGGTGCGGGTGCGGGGCCGCTCCACCGGCAGCGCCGCGTACACGCCGTCGGCTCGCACCTCGGTGCGGTATGCGGCCGGCGCGTCGTCAAACGGCGGCGGGGGCTTGCCGTTCTTAGGCGAGTAGTCGTAGCCGTGCCACGGGCACCGCAGCCATCCGCCCTCGATGGAGCCCTCCCCCAGCGGGCCACCCTGGTGCGGGCAGGCGTTGCCCACGCAGCCGTAGCCGCCCTCGGCGGTGCGGGTCACGCAAAGGCTCTCGTGGCCGACGGTCACGGTCACGACCCGCCCCTCGGGAAGTTCGTCCTGGTCGACCAGCTTGTGCCAGGCGAAGTCTCCGTCGGGCAGTGCCGGCTCGGCCAAGCTCGGCGCCGGTTGTTCTCTCAGGGCCATCAGCAACGCTCCTGGATCGACATCGCCGCGGCGCACTCTAACGAGGGCTCTCGTTCGCCCCCGACCGGCCCCTGCCGTGCAGACTGGCCCAGAGATGATCTCTATTCGCGAGTCCTCGCGTAGAGGAACCGGTCTATGGACGTACCGCGAAGGCTCGGCGGCGCTGGGGGCCGTATCGGTAGATGCGGAAGCCAGCGTCCAGGGCGAGCGCGTCAGTGATGGCGAGGCGCTCCATGAGCGCCCAACTGGTGCGGTCGGTCAGCGAGAACGACTGATCGTCAAAGGCCGCCGCCACTGCTTCCGCGGCCTCGAAGTCGGCGCCCGTCGTGCACTTGACGCGGGCGATGCCGGCTACGACAGCGGCGACAACACGATTGGCGATCCTGTGGCCAATGCGGGCGTTCACGAGGTTCCACAACTCGGCCAGCACCAGATCGCTGGTGACCAGCGTTCCGGCGTGCTCTGTGAGCAGCGCACGGGCTGTCTCGTTGCTGGCGTCGCCGTCGTCGGCAGCGGCATACCAGATGCTGGTGTCCACGAACACCGGAGCCACCGTTCAGAGCCCCCTGGCCAAGAACTGCTTGTCGATGGCCTCGCTGATCATCGCCTGCTTGCCGTCGGCAATCCTTGATCCGCCGCTGTCGAAGAGGCCGAAGATCACGGATGGGTCGCTCGCGGACTCGGCCGGCTTCAGGTCGCGAGCCACGAGGCGGCGGATGTACTCCGACAGCGAGATGCCGTCGCGAGCCGCCTTGCGTTTGGCCTCGGCATGGTGGTGGTCCGGAAGCACGATCATCGTCCTCATGCCCAGACGATAGCATAAGAGGCATGGCATCGTCTATGCCACTCACTACCAGCTCAAGCGGCTGACAGTGTCGAGCCCTGGATGACAGAGGGCGCCGCCCCGCAGTACCCACCTGAGAGGCCAGTCGAGAATCGGGACGCTCCGTCAGAGGCGGACGCCGCCGTAGCGGATGTCGGTGAGGTGGGCCATGTCGCGGTCGAAGGTGGTCAGGTCGTCGGCGCAGAACTCGCCCAGGTGGGCGTGGCCGCAGGCCCGGGCCAGCACGCACATCAGCTCCACCGAGGCGCAGAAGAACTTGTGGAGCCTCTCGGCCGCCTCCTCCACCGGCAGGCGGGCCCGCAGCTCCGGTTTCTGGGTGGCGATGCCCACCGGGCAGTTGTTGGTGGAGCAGGCCCGCATGCCCAGACAGCCGATGGCCTGCATGGCCGCGTTGGACACGGCCACTGCGTCGGCGCCCAGAGCCAGGGCCTTGGCGAAGTCGGCCGGGGTGCGCAGACCGCCGGTCACCACCAGGGTCACGTCCCGGCGCCCCCGAGCGTCGAGGTGGCGGCGGGCCCGGGCCAGCGCGGGGATGGTGGGCACCGAGATGTTGTCCCGGAAGATCACCGGCGCCGCGCCGGTGCCGCCGCCCCGGCCGTCGAGGATGATGTAGTCCACCCCCACCCGCAGCGCGGCGTCGATGTCGTCCTCGATGTGCTGGGCCGACATCTTCACCCCGATGGGGATGCCGCCGGAGGCCTCCCGGACCTCGTCGGCGAAGCGGCGGTAGTCGTCCTCGTTGCAGAGGTCCACGAACGTGGACGGTGAGATGGCGGCGGTGCCGGGCTCGAGGCCGCGGACCTCGGCGATCTTGCCCTGCACCTTGATGCCGGGCAGGTGCCCGCCGGTGCCGGTCTTGGCCCCCTGGCCCAGCTTGAAGTGGAAGGCCTGGCAGCCGGCGGCCGCCTCCATCGACCAGCCGAACTTGCCGCTGGCCAGCTCGTAGAAGTAGCGAGAGTTCTCGGTCCGCTCCTCCGGCAGCATGCCGCCCTCGCCCGAGCAGATGCCGGTGCCCGACCGCTCGGCGCCTCTGGCCAGGGCCACCTTGGCCTCCTCCGACAGCGCCCCGAAGCTCATGTCGCTCACCAGCAGCGGGATCTCCAAGCGCAGGGGCCGGGCCGCGTCGGCGCCGATGACCACATCGGTGTTGACGGGCTCGTCGTCGAGGCGGGGCCGGCGGGCAAGCTGGGCAGTCATGAACTGGATGTCGTCCCAGCTCGGCAGCTCCGTGCGGGGCACGCCCATCGAGGTGACCGGACCGTGGTGGCCCAGGTACTCGAGGCCCTCGTTGGCGAGGCGCCGGATCAACCCGACGTGGGGCTCGGCCGGGTCGCCGTGGGGGTCGGCGTAGGCACCCTGGTAGGCGGCGCGGTCGAAGGGCTGGGGGTGCTCCTTCTCCCAAGCCAAGATCTCGTCGAGGTCCACCAGCAGGTCGTCGCCGTCCAGCCACGACGAGAACTTGGCCAGCCGCTCGGAGTTGTCGTAGCTCGACACCCCGGTATGGAACACGTAGTCCCAGCCGTGCAGGCCGCAGATGATGTTGTCGCCGACGATCCGGCCGTCGCACATCAGCGCGCCCCGGTGGAGGCACCGCCCGTACAGCACCGAGTGGTTGCCGTCGAAGCGCACGATCACCAGGTCGACATTGCTCACCAGCGCCCCGACCGGCTCCCGGTCGGGCACCTCGCTCCAGGTCGCAATCCTGAACGGACGCATCAACGACAACCGTAGCGCCGCCTCGCGGTCGGCTATCCCCAGGGACATCTCGGGGGCCTCAGGGAGCACTCAGGGACATCCCTCGGTTGCGCTGGGACCGGCGGCTCGTAGAGTCCCGCGTGAGCGTTCCTCCCAGCGTCTAGGAGATCCTGTGGCCACCTCCCCCACGCAGACCCTCACCACAGCCGCCCGCGCCGTGGCCGCTAGCAAGATCTACGGCTCGGGCGACACCGAGGTGCGGGCCCTCGACGCCATCGACGTTGCCTTCGAGCAGGGCCGCTTCACCGCCACCATGGGCCCCTCGGGTTCGGGCAAGTCCACCCTGATGCACTGCATGGCCGGCCTCGACACCGTGACCTCGGGCCAGGTGATCATCGGCGAGACCGACCTCACCACCCTGTCGGAGCGGGACCTCACCCTGCTGCGCCGCGACCACGTAGGGTTCGTGTTCCAGGCCTACAACCTGGTGCCCACCCTCACCGCCATCGAGAACATCACGCTGCCCATGGACCTCGCCGGGGAGAAGGGCGACTCAGGCTGGATAGACGAGGTCGTCGGGGCAACCGGGCTCGCCGACCGGGTGAAGCACCGCCCCAACGAACTGTCCGGCGGCCAGCAGCAGCGGGTGGCGGTGGCCCGGGCCCTGGCCGGCAAGCCCCAGATCATCTTCGCGGACGAGCCGACCGGCAACGTCGACTCCAACACCGCGGGCGAGATCCTCGGCTTCATACGCAGCGCCGTCGACGGGATGGGCCAGACCGTGGTCATGGTCACGCACGATCCGATGGCCGCATCCTTCGCGGACCGGGTGGTGTTCCTGGTGGACGGCAAGATCGTGGACGAACTGGCCGATCCCACGCCCCAGGGTATCCGCGACCACATGACCCGGCTCGGCGCCTGACGGCCCGCCGCTCGGCCGCCCCGCACATAGGTCCGCAATGCTGAGACTGGCCCTCAAGTCTGTTCTTGCGAACAAGATCCGCTTCGCCTTCACCGCGCTCGCCGTGGTGGTGGGCGTGGCGTTCGTGGTGGCCGCCTTCGTGACGGCCGACTCGCTGCGCTCAACCTTCGGCGACCTCGCCACCGACATCAACACGGGCACCGACTACACGGTGCGGGGCGCCCTGCCCTTCGGCGATATCACCGACGCGATCGCGCCGTCAGTGCCCGACAGCCTCCTCGACGACATCCGGGCCGTCGACGGGGTAGCGGTGGCCGAGGGCGGGTTCTTCGTTGACGGCGTCTTCCCCGTGGACGGCTCCGGCGAAACGCCGACCACCTTCGGAGGACCGATCGCGGGCAGCAACTGGACCGAGGACGAGTCGCTGTCGCAGTTCTTCCTCATCACCGGCGAATGGCCCCGGGGGGCGACAGAGTTCGCCATCGACGCCGCGACCTTCGCCGACTACGACTTCGAGCTCGGCCGCGGCTACCAGGTGGTCACCCCCACCGGCCCCCGCACCTTCACCCTGACCGGCACGATGCAGTTCGGCTTCCCCGACGACGCCGGGGTCGGCGCGGTGTTCTCGGTGTTCGACACGGCCACCGCCCAGAAGGTGCTCGGCTTCGAGGGTCAGTTCAACCAGATCTTGGTGCGGGCCGACCCTGGTGCCGACATCGAGGCGGTGCGGGGCCGGATCGAGGCGGGGCTGCCGTCTGGCAGCGAGGTCATCACCTCCGAAGAAGCCACCGAGGAGTTCGGCGACGCCTTCGAGAGCTTCATTGGGCCGTTCCAGACGATCCTGCTCTCCTTCGCCTTCGTGGTTCTCTTCGTCAGCACGTTCATCATCTCCAACACCTTCAACATCGTCCTCGGCCAGCGGGTGCGCGAGCTCTCGCTGCTGAGGGCGGTTGGGGCCACCCCCCGGCAGGTGCGCCGATCGGTACTGATCGAGTCGGTCATCATCGGGGCGACGGCCGCCGCGGTGGGCCTCGGCTTGGGAATGCTCGGAGCCCTGGGGATCCGGGCGCTGTTCTCGGCGTTCGGCGGGTCGCTGCCCGACGGTCCGCTGCCGCTGAGCCTGCGCACGGTGGCGTGGGCGGCCGCGGTCGGTATCGGCTTCACCGTAGTGGCGTCACTGATCCCGGCCGTGAAGGCATCGCGGATCTCGCCGGTGGCCGGTCTGCACGACGACCCCGGGGCCGATGCCCAGCACCGCCGCATGTGGCGCCCCCTCGTCGGCGCGGGGCTGGCCGCGGTCGGGCTTGTGCTCACCGGGCGGGGACTGTTCGCCGACTTCGACAGCACCACGGTGCAACTGCTGTCTCTGGCCGCCGGAGCTGCGGTCGTGTTCGTGGCGGTGTCCGTGCTCAGCCCGCTGATCGCCGGACCGGTCGTATCGACGCTGGCCCGCCCGCTCGGGCGGTTCTTGGGCAGGCCGGGACGGCTCGCCCGCGAGAACGCGGCCCGCAGCCCTAGGCGCACCGCGGCCACCGCGGTGGCCCTGACCGTCGGTCTGGCCCTCGTGTCGATGGTGTCAGTAGTGGGCCAGTCCCTCAAGGACACTTTCGTCGACAACCTGACCACCGCGGTGGAAGCCGACTACGTCATCAGCGTCAACAGCAACGCCGGACTGCCCAAGACCCTCGCGGCGGACCTCCGCGCTGCGGGAGCGGGCTCGGTGGTGGGCTTCGACTCCGACCGGGTGCAGATTCTCAGTGACGTCGCTCCCGACCGGATCGACGAGACGACGATCACCGTGGCGGACTTGGGCCTGATCACCGACGTCGCCAACCTCGACGTGACCGACGGCTCGCTGACCGGCTTCGACCCGGCCGGCGGTCTGCTCGTTCACACCGACACGGCAGACGACTGGGGACTCCGGGTAGGCGACGGGGTCCGGCTCCAGTTCGTGAGCGGCGACACGGCGAGGGTCACGGTGGCCGCCCTGTACTCACAGGACGCCTTCTGGGGCGACTGGCTGATCGACCCCTCGCTGCACGAGCAGTTCGCCACGTCGGCCTCCGACGACGCGGTGGCGGTGAAGGCGGCGATCGACGAGCCCTCCGAGCAGAGGGCGTTGATCGAGGGCGTCCTGGCCGCCTACCCGCAGGCCAACCTCGAGGATCGCCAGGAGTTCCAGCAGAGCGCCGAGTCCAACTTGGACACCGTGCTGGCAATGGTCAATGTCTTCCTGCTGTTCGCGCTGGTCATCGCTTTGGTGGGGATCGTCAACACGCTGACGCTGTCGATCTTCGAGCGCACCCGCGAGATCGGGTTGCTGCGGGCGGTGGGCATGACCCGGCGCCAGCTGCGCCGCATGATCCGCTGGGAGGCGGTGACAGTGGCCCTCTACGGCACCCTGATCGGAGTGGCGCTGGGGCTGGCCTTCGGTGTGGCCACTGCGGTTGCGATTCCCGACGACATCGTGAACCAGGTGTCGGTGCCCGCCGCGCAGCTCGTGGTCTTCGTGGCGTCCGCCGTTCTCTTCGGCCTGGTCGCCGCACTGTTCCCCGCATACCGGGCCAGCCGGATGAACGTGCTGGAAGCCATCGCCAGCGACTGAGATCGCACCAGTGTTCAAGCTCGCCCTTCGCAGCCTGATCGACAAGAAGCTCCGTTTCGCGCTCACCACGCTCGTGGTGGTGATCGGCGTGATGTTCGTGGTGGGCTCGTTCACGCTCACCGACAGCCTGCGGTCCACGTTCGCGGGGCTCGCCCAGGACATCGCCAAGGGCGCCGACCTCACGGTGCGGGTGGACCAGGAGTTCGGCGGCGACTTCGACCGGGCGACCGTGCCGGAGGCGGTGGCCGAGCAGGTAGCCGGCGTCGACGGGGTGGACCGGGTGCAGCCTGAGTTGGCCGCCCTGAACGTGTTCATCGTCGACGGCGACGGCGAGCCGATCAGGCCCCCGGGACCGCCGGCGCTGGGGTTCAGCTTCAACCCGGGCGTGTTCTTCACCACCGAGGGCAGGCAGCCCACCGCGGTGGGCGAGTTCGCGGCGGACACCGTGACCGCGGCCAACAACGGGCTGCGCATCGGCGAGACCTACGAGATCAACGGACCTATCTCCGCCGAGCCCTTCGAGCTGGTCGGCGTGTTCAACTTCGGGGATCCCGACTCCCACACCGGCCTGGGCCAGACGATGGCCGCCTTCGAGCTGGAAGAGGCCCAGCGCTTCTTCGGCATGGAGGACGGCTACCAGGCGGTCAGTGTGCTGGTCTCGGCCGGCTATGAGGTGTCCGAGGTGCAGGCCCGTTTGGGAGCTGAACTGGGCGACGATTACCGCGTCATCACCGCGGAGGTCGACGCCGCCGAGCAGGAGGAGGACTTCAACCAGGTCATCGACATCTTCAACACGGTCCTGCTGGTGTTCGCATTCATCGCGGTGTTCGTGGCGGCGTTCATCATCAACAACACGTTCCAGATCATCATCGGCCAGCGGGTGCGCGAGATCGGGCTGTGGCGGGCCATCGGCGCCACTCCGAGGCAGGTGAGCCGGTCGGTGATCACTGAGTCGGCCATCGTGGGCGCCCTCAGCACAGTCATCGGAATCGGACTCGGCCTGGTGCTTGCCCTGGTATTGCGGGCCGTCCTGGAGCTGATCGGCTTCCCGCTTCCTCCGGGCCCGCTGACGCTGCGGCCCCGCACGATCCTGCTGGCGACGGGAGTGGGCCTGGGGGTCACGATGGTCTCGTCGATCGCGCCCGCGGTGAGGGCCCGCCGGATCTCCCCGGTGGCCGCGCTGACCCACGACTTCCAGCTGGGCGCCACCGGCCTGCGCCGCCGCCTGATCGCGGGCGGAGCGGTGTTCGCGGCCGGCGTCGCCGCGCTGGCTGCAGGCATGACGGCCGGACTCGCCACCACCCCGACGTTCGTGCTGCTGGGAATCGGGGCCGTGCTCGCTTTCGTGGGGATAAACATCGTGAGCCCGGCCTTCGCCGGGCAAGCGGCGTCGGTGCTGGGCCGCCCGGTGAGAGCGTTGTTCGGGGTGCCGGGCCGGCTGGGCCGCGACAACGCAACCCGGAACCCTCGGCGGACCGCCTCGACCGCGGGCGCTCTCATGATCGGCCTCGCCCTGATGGGTCTGGCCGCGGTCGTGGGCGAGTCACTGAAGAAGACGTTCGTCAACATCATCGAGAACGCAGTGGAGGCCGACTACTTCATCCAGTCGGAATCCACCGGCTTCGGTCCCCCGCCCGGCTTCCCGGCGCGGGTGGCCGACGAGATCGAGGCGCTGGACGAGATCGAGAGCGTCGTGCGTGTCCAGTTCGCTTTCAGCGGGCTGAGTGTCGACGGGGAGACACGAGACATCGTGGCTGCCGACATGGCCCTGGCCGACAGCCACTTCGACAGCCAGACGAGCTCGGGCAACATGGCCGCCGGGGATCCGCTCACCTCGCTGGCCCTGCACAGAGACTCGGCCACCGACCTGGGCGTCGGCGTCGGCGACACCGTCGACGCCACCTTTCCCGACAACCAGATCGAGACCCTCACCGTGGTGGCGGTGTACGAGGACGCGGCCATCTTCGGCAACTGGCTGATCGACGGGGCTCTGTGGGACCGCCACTTCAACCGCAACGACCTCGCCTTTGCCAGCGCTCGCATCGCAGGCCTGTCGGACGTCGCCGGCGAGGCTGAGCGGGCCGCGCTGGAGGAGCGCAGCCGGGATGCCATCGACGGCGTTATCGATCGCTATCCCACCGTGAAGGCCGAGAACCAGGCCGAGTTCCGCCAGACCCAGGAGTCCCAGCTCACAAGCTTCATCAGGGTGATCGAGGTGCTGATCGGCCTGTCGTTCTTCATCGCATTGATCGGCATCATCAACACCCTCAGCCTGTCGGTGTTCGAGCGCACCCGCGAGATCGGCCTGGTGCGCTCGGTGGGCATGACCCGCCGCCAGTTGCGGCGATCGATCTACTGGGAGGCGCTGATTGTGGCCGTCTTCGGCGGACTGCTCGGGGTGGCGGTGGGGACGGTGTTCGGCGTGGCGACCACGCTGGCGCTGCCCGAGTCGTTCGTGCAGGTGCTGGCCGTGCCGTGGCTGGATCTCGTGATCTTCGTGGCCATCTCGGCGATCGCGGGGCTTGTGGCCGCGATCCTGCCCGCCCTGCGAGCCGGGCGCATGAACATCCTCGACGCCATAGCCCACGAGTAGGGCCAGCCGGCCGAAGCTCCTGCCCCTGCCAGCCGAACCGCTTGGACAGCTTGGCTGCGACCCGCTCCTCCACCGCCAGGGTTGCTTCGCCGATCTCCAGCTTCGGGGTTTGACCGCATCACCGCCGCGACCGCCTCTATCTCCCGCTCGTCGTGCACGGCTCCCGCTGGCGGCAACTCCATCGTGCGCTCCTCTCAGACGTCCCTGCTCCAGACTGATATCGTATGATATCTGCACTGGGAGGAGCGCCGATGACCGACATCTTGATCCGCAACGTCCCCGACGACATCGTCGCCGCGATCGAGGCCAACGCCAAGCGCGCCGGCCTTTCCAGAACGGAGTACCTGCGACGAGCTCTGGAGCGCGAGTGCCGCAGAGCGTCCAGCGATGTGACGGTGGAATCGCTGGCGCGCTTTCGCGAGACGTTCGCCGATCTCAGCGATGCTGATGTGATGGGGTCGGCTTGGTCGTGACTGCCTGGCTGATCGACAAGTCCGCACTCGTCCGGCTTGCAACGAGCCCCGGCGCTGCGGAGTGGGCTTCGAGAATCAGCCGCGGGTTGGTCCGGATCTCGACGCTGACCCTGCTGGAGGTTGGCTTCTCGGCGCGCTCGGCCGACGATCTCCGGCGGAGCCGCGCCGAGCCGCCGCTGAACGCGATGCCCGTCGAGTACTTGACGCCCTCCATCGAGGACCGAGCCGTAGCCGTTCAACAGGCTCTGGCCGATGTCGGCCAGCATCGGGCGCCGTCGATACCCGACGTGCTGATCGCGGCAACCGCCGAGGTGTCGGGACTCACTGTCCTGCACGTCGACAAGGACTTCGAACTCATCGCCGAGATCACAGGACAGCCCGTGGAGCGATTGGTGCTAGCTGGAGTCTGAGCTCTAGCACCTCAAGTATTCTTGAACGCTCAACCGCCTGTCCCGATCCCCGCCCCCGCTGGTGGCAGTGGGTACGGTGCTGACGATGGATGAAGCAGAGATCGGCCACCGCTGGGAGCCGATCACCGACCTGACGCAGGCCGACCATGCCGCGGCCAGCGAGGAATTGCCCGCGCTGGCTCGGACGTGGAACCAGGTCCGCGAAACGCTTGATCCGCGGCAGGTGGACGAGTTCAATGAGCGCCTCAAGCGGCAATGGGCAATCGAGACCGGGATCATCGAGCGGCTGTACAGCCTCGACCGAGGCACCACCGAGGTCCTAATCAAGCACGGCATCGACGCATCTCTGATCGCAAGCGACGCCACAGACCAGCCGCCCGAGTTGGTCGCCGGAATCATCAGGGATCACGCCGCCGCGGTCGATTGGCTATTCGACGCGGTGACCAGCGAGCGTCCACTGTCCATCTCCTTCATGAAGCAACTGCACCAGTTCATGACTCGTAAGCAACTCTCCGCGACCGGTATCGACATGTTCGGCAGAAAGCACGAGATCGAGTTGAGGCACGGGGAGTGCAAGGTCCGCCCGAACAACCCCGTGCGCCCGGACGGCAAGCTTCACGAATACTGCCCCCCTGAGCACGTAGATGCCGAGATGGACCGGCTGATCGAGATGCACCACCACCACGCAGAGGCGGGCACGGCACCCGACGTCAGCGCGGCGTGGCTGCATCACCGCTTTGCGCAGATTCACCCGTTTCAGGACGGCAATGGGAGGATCGCTAGGGCCATCGCGTCGCTTGTGCTCATCGGAGCTGGGTGGTTCCCCCTAGTCGTTACCCGAGACGACCGCGCCAGATACATCAGCGCGCTCGAAAAAGCAGATGACGACGACCTGAGCCCGCTCATACGGCTAGTGGCCGAGCTACAGCGGAAGTGGTTTGTTCGCGCCATCACGATCGCGGAAGACGTGCGGCGCGAGCCGCTTCACTTGGAGCAGATGCTCGATGTCATAGGTGACATGTTCAGTGCGGAGTCAGCTCCGGCCCCGTCGGAGTTGCGCCGTGCCATTGAGACAGCCGAACAAGTGTGGTACCAGTGCCGCAAACGCTTCCACGAGTTGCAGCAGCAACTAGAGCGCCGCCTCGGGATTTCCGATGGAAGGCGCGTGTGGTGCGACTTCGGAGCAGACGACGATGCGCGACGACGCACCTGGAACCGATATCAGGTAGTCGAGACTGCCCGCAGACTCGACTACTTCGCCAACACTCGAGTCCATCACGAATGGGTTCGTTTGGGGATCCAAACCGAGAACGGCCGTGCCGAAATCCTGACCTCGTTCCACGGCATCGGAACGGAGTATCGGGGACTTGTCGGCGCATCGATGTGCTTCTACCGGCACCAGCAACCCGAGGATACCGAGGACCATCCCGAAGGTACGCCACCCTTACCTCTCCAGCAGCCGATCATCGAGTTGCAGCCCGTCTCGGATGAGGTATTCCAAATCAACTACGAAGAGCCCTTCGGATCAGTTGAGCGGCGATTCCAAGGATGGCTTGAGCGCGCTCTCGTGCTGGCTCTCGACCAGTGGCGGCGCGGCGAGTAGGCCCAGGCTGCCTGCTGCGGCTCGCCAGTCGCATCCAGGGCGATCAGGTGCGGTACAGCATTCCCCGGCGACCTGCGCCCGCGTGGGCGGCCCAGGCGTCGCATCCAGGGCGATCAGGTGCGGTACAGCATTCCCCTGTAGGCGGAGGTGAAGCCGGCCGCCTCCAGGCGGGCAGCCCAGGGGGTCTCCCGGACGGCGACACCGTTCACCTTGGCGATCTCGAGTTTGCGTAGACGTCCGTCCTTGACCAGGCCGATGATCGCCTCGAGCCATGCGTCGGTGGACTCCGCGCCCGCGAAGGTAGCCAGGGAGCGGCCGCCGCGCTCCAGCATGACCAGCGGCACCCCGTCGGCTAGCACCACATGGGCGCCGGCCGCTCGGGCGGGTCGGCCAGGCGACTCGGGCCAGGCCAGCGCAGCGCCGTACGGCTGGGCCGGGTCGGTGGCCGCCAGCACCACCGGCGCGGTGTCGGGTTCGGGAGCGCGGACCGCTCGCAGGCGGTCCACCGCGCCGGGCAGGGCGAACTGGGCCGCGCCCAGCCCGGCCACGAAGTAGCCCCGGCGGGCCTCTCCTCGCTCCTCCAGCGCTTTGAGCACCGGGTAGACCCCCGCGAACCCGCCGTCGGTGCCCTCGCCCAACGCTGTCTCTCGTGTGACCACCCCGTAGCGGTCGAGGAGCTGGTGGGCCCGGGCCAGAGCCGACTCGGTGGCGGCGGGCTGAGGGCTCAGCAGGGGCTCGACCAGCGACCAGCGGCCCGCGGCCGACGGCGGTCCGGCCGTGCTGAGCCCTCCGAGCCGCAGACGGCCCCGGCGGGACGGCCCGGGACGGGTCGGCGGACGGCGGGTACGGCTGCGGGGGTGACCGGCGATACGAGCGCGCAGGGGCGCGAGGGAGTCGTTGGTGATCTCGCCCGCCCACACCAGGTCCCACAGCGCGGCCAGCACCGTCTCGGTGTCGTACGGCAGAGACGCCGCCTGCGCCGCGGCTACCAGGTCGGGCCAGAACGACGCTCCCCGGTCGCGCAGCCGGTCCCGCAGAGCGTCGTGAAGGGCCCCTTCGGAAGGCTCGCCAGCAGGCACGAGCAAGGCAGCTTGGTCGCGGAACGCCAGCCGCACCCTGCCGTCGGTGGCGCCCAGCGCGCCAGCGCCCACCCACCCGACCTCGCCAGACGTGCACATCTGGTCCAAGTCGGAAGGCTTGTAGCCGGTCATCCGGCATGCGAGCACATCGGCCTCCAGTACCGACGCGGCCACGGGCGCACCCTGCAACTGGGCGACGACGTCAGCGAGGGCGTCCACGCCTCGGCGCCGGACCCCAACCCCCTGCCAACCGGGCAGGAACCTGGCCAGCGCCTCGGGCGGCACCGGTTCCACTTCCTGTCGCAAAGCGGCCAGGCAGCGGCGACGGATGCGCCGCAGCACCTCTGCGTCGCAGAACTCCCGGTCGGCTCCGCCGGGCCGGAACTCGCCCCGCAGCAGACGACCCTCGGCCACCAGCGACGCCAGTCGGGCCGTGACCGGCTGCTCGCCAACTCCCAGCCAGCGGGCGAGGTCGCGGGCAAGGAACGGGCCGTGGGTGCGGGCGTAGCGGACGCACAGGTCGCCGAGTGGGTCGTCCGCGGGCTCGGTGGCGGACGCAGGCAGACCCACCGGAAGGGCCGCGCCGACCGCGTCACGCAGTCGGGCCGCGTCGGCGGCGTCGGCCACCATGTCGCGCCCGGCCAGGCGGACCTCGATGGCCCGGCGCTGCTCCACCAGCGTCCGCACCCAGCCCGCGACCCGTTCGGCGTCGGGCACCGTCGAGCGAGCGACCAGCCCGTCGGGCGTCAGCGGGCCGAGAACTCTCAGCAAGTCGTGGACCTCGTCCGCGTCGCGGGCCTGGTAGCCGGCAATCAGCCGCTGCAGCTCCAGTTCGACATCGGCGATGACTCCGGCGTCGAGCAGCTCCCGCAGCTCCTCGGCACCGAGCAGGTCGCGCAGCAAGTCCCGATCCAGGGCCAGGGCCGCAGCCCGCCGCTCGGCCAGCGGTGCGTCGCCCTCGTACATGTACACCGCGATCCACGAGAACAGCAGCGACTGGGCGAAGGGCGAGGCTTGGGGCGTGTCCACCGCCACCACCCGGATCTTGCGGCTGCGCAGATCCGTCATCAGCTCGACGAGCGCGGGCAGGTCGAACACGTCGTTGAGGCACTCGCGGGTGGTCTCGAGCAGGATCGGGAACGACGGGTACTTGGCCGCCACCGACAGCAGGTCCGCGGCCCGCTGGCGCTGCTGCCACAGCGGTGTGCGCTGGTCGGGCCAGCGGCGGGGCAGCAGCAGCGCCCGGGCCGCGCACTCCCGGAAACGCGACGCGAACATCGACGTCTCGGGCAGGCGGCCCGCCACCAGGTCGCGAATCTCTTCGGGGTCGAACAGCAGGTCGTCGACAACAAGCTCGTCCACGGCCTCGGGCAGACGCATAACGATCCCGTCGTCGGCCCACATCAGATCGACGTCGACGCCCCATGCTTCGCGCAGGCGGGCTTGCAGCGCCACCCCCCAGGGGGCGTGGACCTGGGCACCGAAGGGGGTGAGCACGCACACCCGCCAGTCCCCGATCTCGTCGCGGAAGCGCTCCACCACGACGGTGCGGTCGTCGGGCACGACACCGGTGGCGGCGGCCTGGTCGTCGAGGTAGGCGAGGAGATTGGTGACGGCTGTGTCATCGAGGCCGCAGCGCTGCCGGAGCCTGGCCGCGACCGCTTCGGCGTCGCCCTCGGAGCGCAGCTCGCGCACCAGCCGTCCCACGGCGCGGCCGAGCTCGATGGGGCGGCCGGGTCCGTCGCCGTGCCAGAACGGCATCTTGCCCAGCTCGCCGGGCGCAGGCGTCACCACCACCCGCTCGAAGGTGATGTCGGTTATGCGCCAGGTGGTCGCGCCCAGCAGGAACGTCTCGCCCACCCGGCTCTCGTAGACCATCTCCTCGTCGAGCTCGCCCACCCTGGTCCCGTCGGGCAGGAACACGCCGAACAGGCCCCGGTCGGGGATGGTTCCGGCGTTGGTGACGGCAAGGCGCTGGGCCCCGGCCCGACCCCGCAGCACGCCGTTGGCCCGGTCCCACACGACACGGGGCCTCAGCTCGGAGAACTCCTCGGCCGGATACGTGCCCGACAGCAGTTCGAGCACGCTGTGCAGCACCTCGTCGGACAGCTCGGCGAAGCCCGCGCAGCGTCGCAGCACGGCCGCCAGTCGCTCGACCGGCCAGTCGTCCATGGCGCACATGGCCACGACCTGCTGGGCGGCCACGTCGAGGGGGTTGCGCAGGTAGCGGGTGTGTTCCACCTCCCCGGCGTGCATGCGCTCCACTACCGCGGCCGCTTCCAGCAGGTCGGCTCGGTGCTTGGGGAAGATCCGGCCCCGGCTCGGCTCGCCCACCCGGTGCCCGGCCCGACCGATGCGCTGCAACCCGGAAGCCACCGATCCGGGCGAGGCCACCTGAACGACCAGGTCCACGGCGCCCATGTCGATGCCGAGCTCGAGCGTGGATGTGGCGACCAGGCCCCTCAACTCGCCCCGCTTGAGCTCGTCCTCGATCAGCAGGCGTCGCTGGCGCGAGATCGACCCATGGTGGGCCTTGACCAGTTCGACACCCTCGGCCGTTCCCGTACCCACCTGCTCATCGCCGAGCGGCACCGGCGGCGCCTGCAGCAGGCCTTCGATCGCGTCGCCCACATGCACCGGGTCACCGATGCCAAGGAATCTCGGGTCGGTTTGGTGTGGCAGGCGCCCAGAACTCGCCCCAAGATCTTGCGCCCTGTCCGCCCTCGTCCCAGCCCGGGATCTCGGGATGGTTTGGTGTGCCAGGTACACAGAACTCGCCCCAAGATCCTGCGCCCGGCCAGCCCCGGCCGCCCTGTCCTCGGCCGCCCTGGCCTGATCGTCGGTCTCCCGGACCTGAGCCTCGTGGTGCAGTTCGTTCAGCCGGGCTGCGAGCCGCTCGGCTAGCCGCCGGGCGTTGGCGAAGATCAGGGTGGAGCGGTGGGACTGGACCAACTCCAGCAGGCGGGGATGGATGGCGGGCCAGATGCTGCGCCGCAGCGGTCCGGCCGTAGCCCCGGCCGACGCCGGCTGCTCGACCGTTTCGCCCAGCGAGGCCATGTCGGCCACCGGGACGACCACCTCCACGTCGAGCTCCTTGCGGGCTTCGGGGGCCACAACAGCGACGGGGCGGGGAATCGCCGATCCGCCGGGACCGGCCGTGTAGCCGCCCAGGAACCGGGCGATCTCTTCAAGGGGCCGCTGGGTGGCGGACAGCGCGATGCGCTGCGGCGAGCGCTCGCACAGCTCTTCGAGGCGCTCCAGAGACACCATCAGGTGGGTGCCCCGCTTGCCGCCGGCCACCGCATGGATCTCGTCGATGATCACATGGTGAACTCCGGCAAGCGTCTCCCTGGCCCGGCTGGTGAGCATCAAGAACAGCGACTCGGGTGTGGTGATCAGGATCTGCGGGGGGCGCCGCACCAGCCGGCGGCGCTCGTCGGCCGAGGTGTCGCCGGTACGAACCCCGACGGTTGGCGTATGCACCACCGCGCCGAGCCGCTCCGCGGCCAGCCGGATCCCGTGAAGCGGGGCTCGCAGATTCTTCTCCACATCCACTGCCAGCGCCCGCAGCGGCGACACATACAGCACCCGCGTGCCATCCGCCGCACCGCTCGACCCAGCCGCGTCGCCCGACGCCGCCGCAACCCTGGACCCGGCCGCGTCGCCCGACGCCGCCGCAACCCTGGACTCGGCCGCGTCGCCCGACGCCGCCGACGCTCCGATCGTTAGCCGGTCGATGGCCCAGAGGAAAGCAGCCAGCGTCTTGCCCGTGCCCGTGGGCGCGCACACCAGCGTGTGGTCGCCAGCGACGATGACGGGCCATCCCTCGGCCTGCGGGGCAGTGGGCGCGGCGAACGTGGACGTGAACCAGGCCCGGGTCGGCTCCGAGAACGCGGCGAGCGGGTCAACAGCCACGCCGCAACCGTACCGACCCCCTGCGACACCCGCCGATGGCTCCCGCTCGCGAGCCCGGCTCGGCTGCATACAAGTCAATACTCCACGCTGTGCCGCACTTCTTGGCGATCAGACCGTAGTCCAGATGAGTCCTAAACTGTATAATAGAAGACATGCATAGTGTATAGTTAGGAGATGGTCACGGAGGGCGCAGCAGCGGACGCCACCCTGGCTCCTGACGGTTACCGGGCCCGGGTCGTGGACTCCGAGGTGGAGCGGGGTCTGCGGGCTGCGGGGTTCGTGGTGCTGGAGGGGCCGCGCGCCTGTGGGAAGACCTGGACGGGCCTGCGTTTCGCGCGCAGCGCAGTGCGGCTCGACACTGATATTGACGCCCGGGCCATCGGCGCGGTTGAGCCGTCCACGCTGCTCGACGGCTCGTCACCGCGGCTGCTCGACGAGTGGCAGATCGTTCCCGCGGTGTGGAACCACGTCCGGCACGCCTGCGACGCCACCGCGGAGCGGGGGTTGTTCATACTCGCGGGCTCCGCCCAGCCGGCCGACGATACAACCCGCCACACCGGCGCCGGCCGGGTGCGGCGCGTCCGCATGCGCCCCATGTCCCTGTTCGAATCAGCCGACTCCAACGGCGAAGTGTCTCTCAAAGGGCTCCTCGAGGGTGAGGGATGCCGCGCCGGACCGTCAGAGGCGGGACTCCAGGGCGTCGTAGACCTGCTGTGCCGAGGCGGATGGCCGGGCCAGATCGGCCTGCCTCTGCCCGAAGTGCAGCAGAACCTGCGCGACTACCTCGCCGGAGTTGCCCGGACCGACATCCCGAGCCTGGAGGGAGGCGCCGCACACAACCCAGCCGGGATCGAGAGGCTGCTGCGGTCCCTCGCCCGCAACACGGCATCGGAGGCCCGCCACTCCACGCTGGCCGCCGACGTCGAGCCCGAGCCACTGCACCGGCACACCGTCCGCAGCTACCTGGCAGTACTACGGCGGCTGTTCGTAGTGGAGGAGCAGCCCGCCTGGTCGGTGCGCCTGCGGTCGAGAGCGCCCCTGCGCAAGTCCCCCAAGTGGCACTTCGCCGACCCCTCGCTGGCCGCCGCGGCGCTAGGGGCCGACGCCGGCCGGCTGATAGCCGACGCGTCCACGCTCGGGCTGCTCTTCGAATCGCTGGTCGTGCGAGACCTTCGCATCCTCGCCCAGCCGCTGGGCGGACGCGTCTTCCATCTGCGTGACGCAGCGGGCCTGGCGGCTGACGCCGTCGTCGAGTTTCCAGACGGACGCTGGGTCGCCATGGAGGCCAAGCTCGGAGGCGGCGACGCCATCGAGGCCGCCGCGCAGTCTCTGTTGCGCCTGAGCCGCAAGGTGAGCGCCGAACGCATAGACCAACTCGCCGCGCTGGTGGTGGTCACTGCCGTGGGCTACGGCTACACCCGCTCCGACGGCGTGATGGTGGCGCCCCTCACTGCCCTGGGTCCATAGGCCGCGCACCGGCCGGCCCTCATCTCCGGCGTCGACGTGCTCGGGCGGTCAGTACTGATGCACGTTGCCGTCAGGGCGCATGGGATTGTTTGGCACGAGGTTGACGAGGGCAAGGAGTTGACGGTCTGAGAGGCCGAGCGGATAGGCCGCGAATCGTGGTCGCCAGACGACGTCGACAGCGAGGCCGTGGCCCGAGCGGCCCGTGAGCGCAGCGAACAAGAGCGGGAAGCACAACGCCTCACTACGAGGCGTTCACTGCCTATCCGCGCATGTTCTAAGGCGCTGAACCAGCGGCCCGGCTGGGCCCAGCATGGGCGGCACCGGCCCTGCTGCCACCTCCGGAGGCCAGCCGTCTATCCCGCTCAACTTCACGCTCTTCGCGCTCGACTGAGGGAACCGGCGCTCGACTGAGGGAACCGGCGCTCGACTGAGGGAACCGGCGCTCGACTGAGGGAACCGGCGCTCGACTGAGGGAACCGGCGCTCGACTGAGGGAACCGGCGCCCACCGATCCAGAATGAGCCCCATGACTCATCCGTTCCGCTTCGGTGCCGAGCTTCGTCTGCCCCTGCCCGGACTCACCTGGGCGCAGACGGCGCAGAGAGTCGAGGAACTCGGGTACTCCACTCTGGTCGTGCCCGACCACTTCCAAGACGAGTTCGCACCCGGGCCGGCCCTGGCCGCGGCCGCCGCGGCCACCACCACCCTGCGCCTAGGCGCCCACGTGTACTGCAACGACTACCGCCACCCGGTGATGCTGGCCAAGGAGATGGCCACCCTCGACGTGCTGTCGAACGGCCGGATGGACTTCGGGCTGGGCGCAGGCTGGATGCGCAGCGACTATGAGGAAGCCGGACTCGACTACGACCCGCCCGGCGTGCGCATCGACCGCCTGACCGAGGCGTTGCAGATCATCCGCGGCCTACTGGACGAGGGGCCGGTCACCTTCGAGGGCGAGCACTACACGATCCGCGACCTGGAAGGCCTCCCCAAGCCCGTGCAGTCGCCGATTCCCATGGTGATCGGCGGAGGTGGCCGCCGGATGCTGAGCCTTGCGGCCCGCCACGCCGACATCGTGGGCGTGAACGCCAACCTTCGCTCGGGCGAGATCGGGCTCGACGCCATCAACGACGTGATGCCCGCTCGCTTCGACGCCAAGCTCCAGTGGGTGCGCGACGCAGCCGGCGACCGCTTCGACCAGCTTGAGCTCAACGTGTTGGTGGCATCAGCGCAGACAACCGAGGGCGGTAGCGCCACCACCGCAGCCATAGAAGCGACCGCGGAGATGTTCGGACAGCCCACCGAGGCGATCGCCGACACTCCGATGCTGCTCATCGGGTCTCCGGCCGAGATGGCGGAGACGCTGAGGCAGCGACGCCGGCGATGGGGCTTCAACTACATGGTGCTGCAGACCGACAACAGCGACCTCGCCGGCTTCGCCGCGGTGATCGCCGAGCTCGAAGGGGAATAGAGGCGAGCAGCCCCGCCCGCGCATATGGTGGTGCCATGACCGCGACCCCGGCCGACACGAAGCCCTACGAGTCGCCCGAATGGCATCCCGCCTTCGAGGAGTACTGCGAGACGATCTTCGAGCTGGCCGAGGACGACCTGGACGTTATCCAGGCCCGCATCGCCGACCGTTTGGAGATCTCGCGCCCCGCGGTCTCCGAGATGATCCGCCGGATGCAGGCCGAGGGCCTCGTCGCAGAGGGCAAGGGCACGATCAAGCTCACAGCCAGGGGGCACTCGCTGGCCGAGACAGTGGTGCGCCGCCACCGGCTGGCCGAGTGCTTCCTCACCGACATCCTCGGACTCTCCTGGGCCGAGGCCCATCACGAGGCGGGCAAGTGGGAGCACATCATCTCGCCTTCGGTGGAGAAGGCCATCATCAGGGTGCTCGAGGAGCCCACCACCTGCCCCCACGGCAACCCGATTCCCGGCTCCGGTTACGAGGCGCCCGAGATGGTGGCCCTTGAGACTCTGGAGGTGGGTCGGGGTTTCACCGTGCAGCGCATCCCCGAAGAGTTGGAGTTCCAGCCGGGGATGCTCGAGTTTCTGGAGGAGGCCAGGGTGACGCCGGGATCGACGGGCAAGGTCACAGCCCGCTCCCCCGACGGCACCTTCACTCTCGATGTCGAGGGCGGCCCCGTGGGCCTGAGCGACTACGCCACATCGCGCATCCTCGTCACCGCCGCCGACTAGTCGCTCTGACGGCGGGCGGCCTCGGGCCCGTCTGCAGGCCTCATTGACCGCGCCCAGGGGGTGCGCAGCGGCCATTCCATCGCGGCGTCGCGACTTGGGCGCGCGCGTCGGCGTGTGGTACTTTGATGTGATCAAACTATGAGGCTTCGGCGCGGCGCTGGCAGGCGCGGCGGCCGAGGCGAACACCCAGGAGGGTCCACATGGCAACAAATCAATTCTCGCGGCGCAGGTTCCTCGGTCGCACGGCTGCGGGGCGGGGCTGATCCTCGGCGGGCGCATGTTGACTGCTTGCGGCAACGGCGAGACCACCGCGGCACCAACGACGGCGGCGCCCACCACTGCCGCGCCCACCACCGCAGCGCCCACCACCGCAGCGCCCACCACCACCGCCGCGCCCACCACCGCGGCGGCTCCGGCGCTCAAGGAAGTGAACTTCCAGCTGAGCTGGTTCGACTCGGTGCAGTTCGGGGGCTCCTACGTCGCCCACGAGCGCGGCTACTACGAGCGCTTCGGCCTTGACGTGTCGCTCATTCCCGGCGGACCGGGCGTGTCCCCCGACGCGGCGGTGGCCGCAGGCCAGGCAATCATGGGCATCTCAGCCGCGAACTTCGCGGGCCAGTCCGTCGCCGACGGGGCCCCGTTCAAGATCGTGGCCGTGGCCATGCAGCGCAACCCGTTCGTGTTCGCCTCGCTCACCGACAACCCGATCAACCAGCCCAAGGACCTGGAGGGCACGAAGCTCGGGATGGCCTTCAACAACCAGTTGGACCTCGAGCTTCTAGCGTCGCTCAATGGGGTCGATCTCTCCAAGGTCGAGGTCATCACCAGCGACTACGACCCGGCCCCTCTGGTCAACGGCGAGGTCGACTCACTGCTGTGCTGGCTCACCGATCTGCCCGTGGCCATGACCGTGGCCGGGATCGACAACACGACCATGCTCTTCGCCGACTATGGCTACGCGGTCCACAGCCAGACCTACATTGTCAACGACGACACGCTGGCCAACGACCGCGACTCGGTGATCGGGCTGCTCAAGGGCGAGATCCTCGGCTGGCAGGACCACAAGAGCGATCCGGCCGGAGCGGCCAAGCTGACCGTCGACCGGTTCCCGGACGCGGGCATGGACTTGGAGACCGAGTCGATCAAGGCCTCGGAGTTCCTCAAGCTCATGTTCAGCGATGTCACCGACGAGCACAGCTTCCTGTGGTGGACCGACGAGTCCGTCCAGGAAAACATCAGGACGCTCGAGGCCCTCGGCGTGACCGTGACCGAGGATCTGTGGGACCGGTCCCTGCTGGAGGAGATCTACGCCGACGGCACCACAATCTCGTGACGGAGCACCACAGCAGCCGCCATAGCAGCCTCCGCCCTCGCAGGTGATGGCCCGGCGGGGATCGCCGGTAGACGTCGTAGGGGTCGGACGCACCTTCACCCTCGGCGACGGCGAGGTCACAGCCCTGCGCGGGCTCGACATGCACGTGCCCGCGGGCGGCTTCACCGCGCTGATCGGACCGTCGGGTTGCGGCAAGTCCACCGCGTTGCGCCTTGTGGCCGGTCTGGACGAGCCCGACGAGGGCACCATCGACATGGACGGCTCGTCCCCCGACGAGATGCGACGGGGCCAGCGCATTGGCATCGCCTTCCAGGATCCGTCCCTGCTGCCGTGGCGCACGGTCTCGACGAACATCCGGCTCGCGCTTGAGCTTGTCGGCCGGCGCCTCGACAGCGAGGCGGTCAGCGAACTGATCGAGCTCGTCGGTCTGGAGGGATTCGAGAAGGCTCGACCCTCGCAGCTTTCCGGGGGTATGCGCCAGCGCGTGGCCATCGCCCGGTCGCTGGTCACCGAGCCGGACCTGCTGCTGCTCGACGAGCCCTTCGGCGCTCTCGACGCCCTGACTCGCCAGCAGCTCAACGACGAGCTTCAGCGGATCTGGACGGCGCGGGGCACCACCACCATCCTGGTCACCCACTCGATCCCCGAGGCGGTGTACGCGGCCGACGAGGTCCTGGTCATGTCGCCTCGGCCAGGCAGGATCGTGGCCCGCCGCACCATCGGCTTCGAGCGGCCCCGCACCCGCGAACTGCTGCTCACCGACGCGTTCCACTCCGAGGTGGAGGCGGTCTCGGCCAGCCTGCACCGCTCCGAGGGACAGGTCGTGCAACTCGACACGGACCCCAGTTGAGCGATATCGCTCAGGCCGCGGCCACTGCGCCGACCCGCGCCGGGGGCGGGAGCAGGCTCGACAGGGTGCCCCCGCGGGTGCTCAGCTCGCTGGTCGGGATCGGTGTCCTCCTGCTGTGGGAGCTGCTGGCCCGCACGGTGTACGCGGGCTCGTACCGGCTGTCGCCGCCCACCGCGGTGGTGGCCGAGTTCCTTGAGTTCCGCGGGCTATACCTGCGCAACCTGTGGCACTCGACCAAGACCGCGGCATGGGGGTTCCTATGGGGGAACCTGGCCGCCATCGCGCTGGCCGGGGTGGCGTCTCTCGTTCCCCTGTTGCGCCGCAGCATCGGCGCTATAGCCCTCACGATCTTCTGCCTGCCCTTCATCGCGGTGGCCCCGATCCTGCGGCTGATCACCGGTCCCGGCAACGGAACCCCGATCGCGCTGTCGGCGCTGGCCGTCGTGTTCACCACCTACGTGGCCGCGCTGCTCGGCTTCGACCTGGCACCCGGCAGCGCCTTGGACGTGGTCCGGTCCTACGGGAGGGGCCGTCTGGTCGCTTTCCGCAGCGTCCGCGTGCGCGCCTCGGTGCCGGCCATGTTCGCCGGCCTGCAGATCGCGGCGCCGGCCGCCTTCCTGGGCGCAGTGGTGGGCGAGTTCACCGGGGCGCACAAGGGTCTGGGCATCCTCACGGTCAGGGCTCTTGGTGCCCTTCAGACCGACAGGATCTGGGTGATAGCGGTGATGTCCACCATCGTGGCCACCGGCGGCTACATGGCCATCGGGGCACTGGGCCGGTACCTGTGCCCGTGGTCGCCCGCACTGGACCTGGGTGCCGTGCCCACGCCCCGGCAGGAGCCGGGCCTGCTCAACCGGCTGGTGGCGCTGCTGGCTCCGATCCTCGTCGTGTTCGTCTTCTGGTACGCGTTCCTGTGGGTGTTCCAGCTCAAGCCCTACTTCGCCAAGACGCCCTTCGATGTGTGGGCGGAGCTGTTCACCAACACGGACGCGCCCGAGACCCGCTCGATGGTCTTCGGCGCGCTGTGGACCACCCTATGGACCACGTCGCTCGGCTACGTGGCCGGCTTGATAGGCGCGCTGGTGACGGCTGTGGTGTTCATCCTGGTCCCGTGGCTGGAGCGCGCCCTGATGCCGATCGCGGTGGCGCTGCGGTCGATCCCGATCATCGTCACCACGCCGGTGATCATCCTGTTCGTCGGGCGGGGCCTGCTGACCACCACCGCCATCGTGGCGGTCATGTCGTTCTTCCCGACGCTGGTCAACTGCTACACGGCCATGACCAGAACCCCGGAGGGGGTGCTCGACGTTCTCAAGTCCTACGACGCCGGATCGACGGCCAATATGCGCAACGCCTACCTGCCCACCGCGGTCCCGGCCCTGCTCGCCTCGGCCCGGATCGCGGTGCCAACGTCGCTGCTGGGCGCCACCGTGGCCGAGTGGCTGGCTACCGGAGACGGGATTGGGGCCGTCATGGTCACCGCCTTCACCCGCAACGACTACAACGTGCTGTGGGTGTCGGTGGCGATACTGACGATCGTGGCCGTAATCGGCTACTGGCTGGTGGCCGCGTTCGAGCTTCGTACCCTCGAGCGCATGGCTCCAGGTATATCGCGATGACCGTCGCTTCGACGAGTGCCTCCAGCGCCCCGACGCCGGAACCGCGCAGGCCGCGGTGCTGGCCCGCTACGACGATCTGGCTGAGCTGTTGGCGGGAATGGACGACCGCCCGGCAGCGGACCCGGAATTGTCAGCCGCAGCCTCGGCCTTGCTGCTGCACGAGGCCCGGCTGCTTGACGCCGGGCGCTTCGAGGACTGGCTGGCCGGGTGGACCGATGACGCCGTGCTGTGGGTGCCGCTGTCGGCCCCCGCCCATCCCGGCACCGACCAGTCCTTGCTGCTGGACGATCGCCGTCGCTTGGCCGAGCGCGTCGAATGGCGCCGCGACCCCTCCGCGTGGGGCCAGCAGCCGCCGTCGCTGACCACCCGGGTCGTCGGTGGCGTCGAGGCGTGGGACGGGCCTGACGGGGGGCTCATCACCCGCTCGACGCTGCTCATAGACGAGCACCGCCACGGACGTCACCAGCAGCTCGTCGGGTGCCAGATCCACGAGTTGGTCGGGGATGCACTTCTGCGCCGCACGAAGATCCTCGTAGTGCCCGCGCTCGGCACCGGCGTCCGCAATCCGAGCTTCCTGCTGTAGAGGTCGAGTGGAAGGCAGCAGTTCATGAAGATCCTCACGAGACACCGAGCGAGGCCGTGGCCCGAGCGGCCCGTGAGCGCGGCGAACAAGAGCGGGAGTGACACCGCTCCGACACGACGGGCTTTCACCCGATTCGCGCTCGCGGCAGGGGTGTCGCCGTGACCGCCATCGACTTCGATCCATCCCCCGCCGACTTCGCCCGGCTGGTGCAGCCCCACCGGGTGCATCGACGCATCTACACCGACCCGCGGATCTTCGATCTGGAGATGACCCGGGTGTTCGCGGCGTCGTGGTGCTATGTCGGCCACGAGAGCGAGATCCCCGAGCCCGGCGACTTCCGCACCACGACGCTGGGTCTGCGGCCGGTGCTGATGACCCGGGGGCGCGACGGTGCCGTGAACGTGCTGCTGAACCGGTGCGCGCACCGGGGGACCGTGCTGGCCGGCGAGGCCAGCGGGTGCGCCAAGCGCTTCGTGTGCCCCTACCACGGCTGGACCTACTCGCCCGACGGCCGGCTGGTGGCCATCCCGTTCCCCGCCGACCACCCGGTGGAGGACTACTCGACGCTCTCGCTCGGCCGGCTGGCGGCGACCAGCTACCGGGGCTTCGTGTTCGCCACGCTCAACGCCGACCCCGAGCCGCTGGAGTGCTGGCTGGGCGAGGCTCGCGAGGCATTCGACACCATCGTCGACCGCCATCCGGGCGGCGAGATGGCGGTTATGGGGTCCCCGCAGCTCCTGGAATTCGCCGGCAACTGGAAGCTGTCGTGGGACAACGCGGCAGACGGCCTGCACGCCACCTTCGCCCACCACTCCTACAACACCCCGGGCGAGATAGTGGACACCGAGACGGTGCTGGCCCGCGACCCGGGATCCACCCCGATGGTGTCCAAGGCGCTGCGCAACGGCCACATGGTGGTGGACCAGCGTCCGGGAATCCCCCAGGGACCGTGGGCCACCATGCGCGACGTGCCCTTCCGGGAGCCGCTGGAGTCGGCGCTGGTCGATGTCGGCGCCACCGAGCTGCTCGACCTGGCCACCGGCAGCATGGTGAACCTGTCGCTTTTTCCGAACCTGATCTTCGTCGGCAACCAACTCCTGGTGGTGGAGCCGGTGGCCGTGGACCGCACCCGCTTGCAGTTGTGGCTCACGTCGGCGCCGGGCGCGCCGCCGGAGATCGACCTGCTGCGCCTGCGGGTCGACGAGGACTTCGTGAACTTCGGTACCCGCGACGACCTGGACATGTTCGAGCGGGTGCAGCGGGGCCTGTCAATCCCGGAGATGGAGTGGATCGACATGAGCCGGGGGCTTCCCGACGACGACAACGGGGACGGCGGCGAGGACGCCGCGATCTGCGGCCCCATCACCTCCGAAGCGCCCCAGCGGCGCTACCTCGCCCATTACTCGGAGCTGATGACCACTGCGGCGGTCACCCGTGCCCGCTGAGCCGGGCTTCGCGCCGGGCGCCGAGCGCCGGGCCGCTTTCGAGACGCAGGGCGCGGCGGTGATCCCCGGGGTGCTGGACCGTGGCTGGTGCGAGCGGCTGCACGCCGCAATCGAGCGCTGCCAGGCCAGCCCCAGCCAGTTCTACGGGGTGCTGTCGCCGCCCGGCGAGCTCAAGGTGGACAGCGACCTGTTCCGCTGGTTCGACGATCCCGACATCGCCGCGGCGACCCACTCCTCGAACCTGCCCACGCTGGGCGCGGAACTGTGCGGAGCCGACGCCGCGGTGCTGATCGAGGACCAATGGTTCTGCTCGGAGCCCGGAGCGATCTCGCGCAGCCCCTGGCACCAGGACCACCCCTACTACAACCTCGACCGGCCCTTCGTGACCATCTGGGTGACCCTCGACGACGTGACCGCCGACGCCGCGCTGCGGGTCGTGGAGGGCTCCCACGCCACCGGCATCACCTACGCGCCGATCGAGTTCTCGTCCTCGACCACCACCATCGGCGGCGCCTCCGAGCTTGAGCCCGTGCCCGACGTGGACGCGGAGCCCGAGCGATTCCCGGTCACCACCTGGGATCTGAAGGCCGGCGACGTGGTGGCCATCGACTCCCGGATGCTGCACTCCACCGGCATCCGGGAGGTGGCTGACCGGCCCTTCCGGCGGCTGTCGACCCGGTACGCCCATCCCGACACCCGCTACCTCGATCTGGGCGAGCAGGCCGCAGTGTTCTGGAGGATGCTCCCCCACGGCCTCAGCACCGGCGACCTGGTGGCCGGCGAGGTCTTCCCCCTGATCGAGCCCTGACCAAGACGGCTTCAGGGCGCCGACGTCGCCACCGGTAGGAATTGGCCCCAACCTGGCCGCGCCGGTGTCAGGATGATATTGACACGACATTTACTGTCATATAGCCTCATGGGCGAGCCTCGCCGCCGGGTGTCCACAGTGCGCCAAACATACCCACATGCTGCGAAGACACCTCCGCCGCGAGACCCCCAGCGAGGCACCGTGACAACAACCGCACCGACCCCCGCCTTCGAGACCGCCCCCGACATGGCCCACACACCCGACACCGCGCCCCAGGCGCCGTCCGCGCAAGCGCCGCCGACGCAGACCGGCACGACAGCCGCCGCTAGGCCCACTCTGCGCGCCCAGATCGCCGAGAACCCGCTGCTGAGTTTCCTCGGCGCGCTCATCGTCGTGCTGCTCGCCGCCGCGATCGCCAGCCCCAACATCCGCATCAGCGACACCAACGCCCGCATCGACCGTCTCGAAGACAGCATGGAGGCCAGATTCGCAGCCCAGGACAGGAAATTCGCTGAACTCGACACCAAGATCGACCAGAAGATCGGCGAACTCGACGTCAAGATCGACCGGCTCGACGCCAAGTTCGACGAGATGAACCTGAAGCTGACCGCGCTGATCGCCGCGCTCCAGATGACCGGCGTCGTGGAGGCCACGCTGGAGGGCAGCCTGGCCGGCCCGGACGGCGCCAGCACAGACGGCACGGGCGAAGGCTCCTAGCGCGGGAGCGCCGCCTGACCTCGAACGACCATGTCGTGCACTACATAGGACATCGCGCACTACGACCGGCTGAGCGACGACCAAGCCGTGGGCGAGCCACGGCACGGATGCGCGGCGGCTAGCCGGGGGCGGAGACGTGCACGAAGCGGGTGGTCTCTGATCCGAGCTGGTGCCAGCGGTGGCGGGTGGCGGTGGAGTAGATCATCGTGTCGCCCGCGGCTAGCCGGTGGGTGACGATGTGGCCGTCGCCGTCGTCGAGGTCCACCGCCAGCATCCCGCAGGTGACGTGGATCATTTCGCGTCCCTCCGAGGCGAAGAACCCGCCCAGCTGAGAGCCGGGCTCGACGACGTACTCGGCCGCGCTGAAGGGCTCGTCGAGGCCGGTGAGCTGGCGGCGGAACGCGGTCTGGGGCGCGTCGGTGATGTCGTAGCGCGGGCCCTCGTCGCAGCCGGTGACCACCACATCGGCCGACACCGGCCCGGCCAGCAGCCTCTCGGGGGTGGTCTCCAGCACCCTGGCGATGGCGAACAGCGAGGTCAGGCTGGGGGCGGCGAAGCTGGTCTCCACCTGGCTCAGGAACGGCACCGACAGACCGGCCCGGTCGGCCACCTGGCTCAATGTCAGGCCGAGCTGGTTGCGGCGATTGCGCACCGCCTGGCCCAACTCCTCCAGGGCCCGCGTGTCGTGGCGAGGCTGAGGCTGAGGCTGTGCGCCGGCGGCCATCGGCGTGAGGGTACTTGCGGCCCCGACCGGTCAGGCGCCGGCGGCGTCCGCCGGTCCGCTGCCGGCCGCGGTGCGGCCCGACTCGTGCTCGGGGAACAGATCTGCGTAGGTGTCGCCCTCGCGGTGGGGGTGCGCGGCCAGCTTCTCCTCGTCCACGTCCACACCGAGGCCCGGCCCGGTGGGCGCGCTGATGTGCCCGCCGCCCAAGTCGGTCAGCGCCAGGCCCGGGTTGTCGCCGATGTCGGTGATCATCGGCTGGTGCGGGTCGATGTCGTACTCGCAGAGCCGCACACGGGCTGCAGTGGCCCAGTGCAGGTTGGCGGCCAGCCCCACCACCGTCGGCCCGCCCACATAGGGGATGACCTCGATGGAGGATCGGGCCGCGATGTCGACGATCTCCAGGCAGCTCAGGATCCCGCCTGTCAGGGTGGCGTCGGGCTCGAACACCCGCGCCGCGTCGCGCCGGGTCAGCTCGGCGTACATGCGGGGTGAGTAGACCCGCTCACCCACCGACCCGGATCGGCGAGTTGCGCTGCAGCCGCTCCAGGCCCTCGATCTGGTACTGGGGCACCGGCTCCTCGAAGAAGTGGATGCCGTACGGTGCGATCCGGCGGCACAGCTCGATGGCCGAGTCGGGGTCGTGGAACCAGTAGGAGTCGACGCCCATCAGCTTGTCTCCGCCGATGTGCTCCCGCACCGTGGCGACGGCCTCCGTGTCGCCGTCGATAGTCCGGCCGAGTCGCACCTTGACGCCGGCGAAGCCGAGGTCCATGCACTGGTCGAAGTAGTGGGCGTGCCACTGGGCGCTCTGCTCAAACATCGTGGTGCCGGTGCCGTACAGCGGGATCGGGTAGGCGCTGCCGCCCAGCAACCGGTGCACGGGAGCGTCCAGGGTCTTGCCGAGGATGTCCCACAGGGCAATCTCCACCGCGCCGATGGTCTGGCTGGTCAGACCCTCCCAGCCCAGGTAGCCGTCCAGGGCCACCCGCAAGTCCGCGACCCGGTCGCGAATGGCCAGCGGGTCGCGGCCCTCCAGGTGCCGGGCGCATACGTCGTCCACCGCGGCCCGGAACACCGTCGGATACGAGTGTCCCCAGTTGGTGGACGACTCGCCCCAGCCGACGGTGCCGTCGTCGGTCTCGATGCGCACCAGCGCGAAGCTGCGCTCCATGTCGGGGTCGATCTTGCGGTAGCCGGCGAGCACGGCCCGCACGCTGTCGATTCTCATGTCGGTCGCTTCCTCATGTCGGCATGTCGGCGCGCTCTCGATTCTCATGTCGGTCGCTTCCTCATATCGGCATGTCGGCGCGCTCTCGATTCTCATGCTTGCAGCTCCAGCCACAGGTCGTCGGGCACCGGCGTGCGCAGAGCAGCCAGATTCTCGTCCACCTCCGCGGGCGCGGCCATCCCGACGACCACCGCAGCGATCTTGGGGTTGGTGAGCGGGAAACTCACCGCGGCGGCTCGCAGCCTCACGCCGTGGCGCTGGCACGCCGCGTCGATGGCGGCCGCCCGGGCGAGCGTCGCGTCCGAGGCTGGGCCGTAGTCGTACCAGGATCCGGCCCGGGGTCGGGCCAGCACCCCGCTGTTGAACACCCCCGCGGCCAGGTAGGCGACCCCCCGGTCGGCGCAGGCGTCGATCAAGTCCTCGGCGGAGCGGTCGAGCAGCGTGTAGCGGCCCGCCACCAGCATGCAGTCCAGGTCGGCCCGCTCCAGGAAGGCGGCCGCGGTGCCGACCGAGTTGGTGCCCAGCGACACCGCGCCGATCACGCCCTGATCCCGCAGCGCCACCAGGGCGGGGTAGGTGCCCTCCAGCGCCTCGTTCACAAAGTCGTCGGGGTCGTGGATGTGCACGATGTCGACCCAGCCCACGCCGAGGCGCTCCAGGCTCGACTCCAGCGACTGCAAGGCCGCGTCGTATCCGAAGTCGAAGTGGGCATCGACCGACCCGTCGGGCCCGGCGGTCAGCAGGCGGCCGGCCTTGGTGGCGATGACCGGTCGCTCACCGCCGGCAGCGGCCAGGGCCCGGCCCAGCCGGCGTTCGGCCTCGCCCAGCCCGTAGAAAGGGGCGGTGTCGAAGAACCGGACACCGAGTTCGAGGGCCCGGGCCGCGGTCTGCACCGCGGTGCTGGCGTCGTTCCCCCAGAAGATCGAAGCGAACGGAGCGGTGCCCAGCGCTAGGCACCGGACCCGGAGCCCGGTCCGTGGAAGTGCAACTTCGTCCAGGGGATCTCGCATCAAGCGTGTTTGATCCTATCAAAGTCTTGTGATTGTCTTCAGGGCGTGACCCGGGCCAAGCCCACCGTCGCCGAGCTCATCGCCGGCAAGGGAAAGCGCCAGCTGACCGACATCTTCGTCCTGTCCCTCGATGAGGTCCGGGCGGTGGAGGAGGCCGGGCTCGACATGATGTGCCTGCCCGATGAGACCATGAGCCGCGAGGTCCGGGAGGCCGCCCCCACCACGTTCATCATCGCGGCACTGGCCTACGGGGTCCACGCCACCACCGACGAGTACCTGCGCATGGGCTTCGCCATGTACCGCCTCGGCGCTGACGCGGTGTATTGCGCGGCCGGGCTCGACACCGTGGCCCGGCTCGCGGCCGAGGGGCTGGCGGTGGTGGGCCACATCGGGTTCATCCCCACTCACAGGACCTGGTACGGCGGGTACCGGGCCACAGGCAAGACGGCCGAGAGCGCACTGAAGGTGTGGCGCCAGGCCAAGGCGCTGGAGGACGCCGGAGCCTTCGCCGCGGAGATCGAACTCGTGCCCGAGCCCGTCGCGGCCGCCATCTCCCAGCGCAGCTCACTGTTCTTGATCTCGATGGGCTCGGGGGCCGGGTGCGACGCCCAGTACCTGTTCAGCATGGACATCCTGGGCTCCAACACCGGGCACTACCCGCGGCACTCCAAGACGTACCGCGACTTCCGGGCCGAATACGAGCGCCTCCACACCGAGCGGGTGGCGGCCTACGGCGAGTACCGGGCCGACGTGTCCAGCGGCGCCTACCCGGCGGAGCGGCACAAACTGCAGATCGACGAGACCGAACTGGCCCGCTTCGTCGAAGCGCTCGACGGGGAGGGCGACGCCAGACACCACGAGGGAGTGCCATGGACGGAGATAGCCACACCACCGCGATGACGAGAGGCGCGGCCGGGACGCAAGACGGGACCCGCACGGAGGGATGAGCTGGTGCTGGCTGACAACGGCGCCACCGTGGCGCGGCCGGGACGCAAGACGGGACCCGCACGGAGGTATGACATGAACGGAGCCGACCAGACCGCGGAGACGACCGGCGACAGGGCCGTGACCAAGCCCGTGTCGATGCTGGTCGAGGGCACGGTGGTGACCATGGACGCCGAGCGGCGGGTCATCGCAGACGGCGCGGTGGCCGTCGCCGGGGACCGCATCGCCGAGGTGGGCGACGCGGCCGAGTTGCGGGCCCGCCACCCCGACGCCCGACGCATCGGCGGGGCGAGGCGCTACGTGATCCCGGGGCTGATCGACTGCCACAACCACATCGCCCAGGCCCTGTGCCGGGAGAGCACGGTGGAGGACTTCCCCAACATCTACCGCATCTACATCCCCGCCGAAGACATCCAGAGCACTGACGACGTGCGGGTCAGCGCCCGGGTGGCCTTCGCCCAGCTGCTGCGGGCCGGCGTCACCACCATGACCGAGACCACCTGCACCGTGGCCCACGAGGAGCCCATCGCCGAGACGGTGATGGAGACGGGCATCCGCTGCGCCCTGGCCCGGGGCATGTGGGACCGGGAGTCGCGGCTGGCCGGCAACTACGAGCAGATCACCGAGAGGTCCTGGTACCGCGACGACCCGGCTGCCTTCGCCGACGATCTGGCCTACACCAAGGAGTTCTTCGCCAAGTGGTTCGAGCGGGGCCAGGGCCGGCTGCGGCCCTGGGTCCACAATCTGGGCGTGCCGTCGTGCTCGGACGAGCGCTACCTGGCCACCGACGAGCTGGCCCGGCAGTGGGGCACCGGCATCATGACCCACATCAACCGCGACCGCGAGGAGATCGAGCTGAGCGTGTCGCTGTTCGGACATCGCCCACTGGAGCACCTGGCCTCCATCGGCGCCCTGACCGAGCGGCTGGTGGCCATCCACGCCATGCTCACCACCGACCGCGAGATCGATCTGATGGCCGCGGCCGGGGCCAAGCTGGCCCACGCCCCGGTGGTGTGCACCGACATCATGTCGGCCGTTACCCGGGTGCCGCTGATGCGGGCTCGGGGTATCACCGTCGGGCTGGGCTGCGACACCATCATCAACGACGTGCTGAAGCTGATGCGGATCGCCCACATCATGCACAACCAGGCGGCCATGCCGCTGTTCGACCCCTACGGGTTCTCATGCAACGACGCCTTCGAGATGGGCACCATCGACGCCGCCCGGCTGCTGCTGTGGGACGACGAGATCGGGTCTCTGGAGGCGGGCAAGGCGGCCGACATCTGTGTCATCGACGCCAACAACGTGCGGCTCACCCCCTCGACGGATCCGGTGGCCACGCTGGTGCGCTACGGGGTGGGCACCGACGCCGAGTCGACGATCGTGGCCGGCCGGCTGGTCATGCACGAGGGCCGGCTGCTGACCATCGACGAGGACGAGTTGCTCGACGAGGCCGAGGCGCTGGGGGCTCGCATAGTCGCCGAGATGGCACCCCGCCGCTACGTGCAACTCGGCACCAACGTCAATTACCTGTGATGGGCCGGCCTGCGCCTGATGGTCAACCACCTGTGATGAGTGAGCCTCCGCAGCGGATGAGTCAACTACCTGTGATGGGCCGGCCTCGACGCCCCCGGAGTCTGCTGCCGGTTGGAAGCCTCCGGCCATGAGCGCATCGGAGCTCCTGGTGCGGGGGGCGACGATCCTCGACGCCGAGGGCCCGCTGCGGGTGGCCGACATCAGAGCCGAAGGGGGCACCGTCACAGAGGTGGACCCCGGCCTGCGTCCCGGCTCGGCCCGGGTGATCGACGCCGACGGCATGGTGGCCATGCCGGGACTGATCAACGCCCACACCCACTCGGGCCAGAACCTGGACCGGGGCGTGGCCCCCAACCTGCCGCTGGACCTCTGGCTGATGTGGGTGGTGTTCGGCAACATCTCCATTACCGCCGACGATCGCTACACGCTGGTCATGGCCGGGGCGCTGGAGATGCTCGAATCGGGCTGCACCGCGGTGCTCGACCACGGTTGGGTGCCGCCGTGGGACTTCGAGGACTACTCGGAGGCCATCATGAGCGCCTACGCCGACGCGGGGATGCGGGCCGGGCTGGCCCCCATGATCGGCGACCTCGACATCTTCGACACCATGTCGTTCGAGGGGGCTTCGGGGCCGAAGCCCGAGCCGCTGGGCGATCCGTTCGACACCGACGGGCTGCTGGAGGCCATGACCGGGTTCTTCGACCGCTGGCAGGGCGCTCACCCGCGCCTGACGCCGATGGTGGGACCCTCCGCGCCGCAGCGCTGCAGCCACGAGCTGATGGAGGGTTTGGCCCGCTTGGCCACCGAGCGCGGCGCGGGGTTCCACACCCACGTGCTGGAGACCAGAACCCAGATCGCCGCCAACCTCGAGCGCTACGGGCGCTCCAGCGTCTCTTACCTCGAGGATCTCGGACTGCTGTATCAGGGGTCGAGCCTGGCCCACTGCGTGTGGATGGACCCCGACGAGTTCAACACCGTGAGACGCACCGGCACCACCATCGTTCACAACCCGGTGTCGAACCTGCGATGCGGGTCGGGGATCCTGCCCGTGGCCGACCTGCTGGAGGGCGGGGCGAGCGTGGCGCTGGGCGCGGACGGCGCGGCCTCCAACGACAACCAGAACATGTTCGAGGCCATGAAGTTCGCCTCCCTCATCCAGACCCTGCACGGATCACACCTGCGCTGGCCACAGGCCCACACCATCTGGAGGATGTGCCTGCAGGGCGGGGCCGCCGCGCTGGGCCAGCCGCTGGGCTCGCTGCAGCCTGGGAGCGCGGCCGACATCGTGCTGTTGAGCACCGAGCGCCACGTGCCGGTCCACGCCGAGGGCCTGGTGGCCAGCCTGGTGCTGGCCGAGCACGGGGAGTCGGTGCACACCGTGATCGTCGAAGGCGAGGTGGTGGTGTCGGAGGGGAGATCGGTCCGGGTGGACGACGCGGCCATGGCCGAGCGCTCCCGCGATCTGCAGCGGCGCATCCATGAGGGCCTGCCCGCGCGCCAAGCCTTCTACGACCGCTACGTGGACGTGCTCACCGAGATCCACGACCACGCCATGGCCCAGCCCGCTCCGGTGCAGCGGCTGGCCGAGATCACGCCCGCGTTCGGGACGGCCGAGAGATGAACTTCCCCCGACTTTGCCACACATATTGTGGTCAACGCCAGGAAGTTCGACACTGACGACGGGACGACGAATGAACACCGCCAAGATCGAGAACAAGCAGGGGGAGGGACGATGAACCGGACGATGAACAAGTCCTGGATCGACAACGAGCATCCGGCCCTGCGGCACTGCTGGCACCCCGTGGCCCGCAGCGCGGACATCGGCAACGACCAGCCGGTAGCGGTGGACCTGCTGGGCGAACGCTGGTGCCTGGTGCGGCTGGGAGGCAAGCTGGCCGCGCTGCGGGATCCCTGCCCGCACCGCTACTCGCCGCTCAGCGCGGGAACCATCGTGGGCGACACGCTGAGGTGCGCCTACCACGGCTTGCGGTTCGCCGCCGACGGGACGTGCGTGGAGATACCGGCGGTGGATCCGGGCCTGCCCATCCCGGCCCGGGCCTGCGCCACCGCGGCTGCGGGGGTGGCGGAGGCGCTGGACCTGGTGTGGCTGGCGCCGGGGGACCCGATCGCTCCGCTGCCGGAGGTTCCCGAGCACGACGACCCCAGCTTCGTGAACTGCCCGCTGCCGCCGTCGGACTGGAACGCCGGGGCAGCCCAGATGGCCGACAACTTCCTGGACCTGGGCCATCTGCCGTTCGTGCACCTGGGCACCTTCGGCGACGAGGACGACAAGCTGGTCCGGGAGTACGCCCTGGAGCGCGACGGCTGGCGCTTCACCGCCCACCACCGCCACTTCACCAAGGCTCTGGCCGACTCGATGGACCCCGACGAGGACTACAAGGTGGTGGAGCGCGAGCTGCTGTTCGTCTTCACCGCCCCCCACCACGTGTACCTGCGCATCGGCTATCCCACCGAGGGCACGGTGCTGACCATCAGCTTCTGCCACCAGCCCGTGGACGCGGCCACCACCCGGCTCTACTGCACCGACTACCGCAACGACATCGAAGACGAGCCCGGCGCCATAGCCGAGGCGGTCGCCTTCCAGATGGCGGTGGCCGCGGAGGACAGCAAGCTCCTTCAGCGCATCCAGACCAAGGCTGTGCCCCTGGTCCCGACGCTGGAATACCACTCCAAGGCCGACCGAATCACCCTCGAAATGCGCCGCATGCTCACCGACCTGGTAACCGAGGTCGGCACGGCGAGCGGTTGCGTCACCTCTGCGATGGAATCGGGGCAATGAACCACCGAAGCGGGTAACTCGTGAAGTTCTGGTTCTCCTCCATGAGCGCCAGCACGAAGTCGGCGCCGACGGCCAACTCCACGGCCACTGCCAGCTCTCCCTTGTACTCATCGCTGATCCCGAAAGCCTCCGCTGTGCTCTGCCATCCCCACTGCGCGCCGTTGGCCGACCAGCCGACGAGGGTTCGAGCGTGATGCTGATCCTCCTCGTCGACCCAGCGCCGGGTAGCTGCCGTGGCCAGACCTGCTGGCCCCGCAGCCATGTCCTCAAGACGCCGGCCCAGCCACCTAGATGAGTAGTTCCAAGGGGTGGGGGTCCACGATGTGAGGGGTGAGGGCGTCCAAGCTCGGGGTTGTCCACAGACCCCGATCCTGGAGGACCTTGGTATGAACCCGGACTTGGACACCCTCGTGACTGCACTGTATGTGAGGGTCGACGATTTGTTGGTCGCGCATCCCGAGTGGGCGCCTGAGCGGCCTGTGGTGGGGATCGCGCCGAGGCTGTCGGACGCGGAGCTGGTCACCTTGGCGGTGCTGCAGGCGCTGTTGGGGTTCGACTCCGAGGCCCGCTTCATCCGCTACGCCGCAGCGCACCTTCAGCCGTGGTTCCCGTTCGTGCCGCAGCGGCCCGGCTACAACAAGCGCCTGCGCCGCAGCGGCGAGCTGATCAATCACATGATCGGCGCGCTGGCCCGGGACTGCGACTCCTACCACGACGACGTCTGGGTCGTGGACTCGACCCCGGTGGAGTGCGGCCGCAGCCGCGAGACCCAGAGGCGCTCCGACCTCGCAGGATGGGCCGCCTACGGCTACTGCGCCTCGCACTCGCGATGGTTCTGGGGGCTGCGCCTGCACCTCATCACAGCGCCGTCGGGGCTGCCGGTGGCCTACGCGCTCACCGGGGCCAAAGCCGACGAGCGCGACACGTGCCTGGACATGATCACCCACGCCGGGATCGCCCGGCGCGGCCAGACCCTCATCGCCGACAAGGGCTACCGGCGAGCCAGCTTCGAGCACGAGCTCAACGCCGCCGGCATCACCCTCATCCGCCCCGCCGCCAAAACAGAGCCGCCCCGGCCCGGTCGGCGGTTCCTGCGCCCGCTGCGCCAGATCATCGAATCGGTCAACTGGACCCTCAAAGCCCAACTCGGCCTCGAACGCCACCGCGGCCGCACCCGCTGCGGTGTCGCCGCGCGCATACTGCAACGACTCCTCGCCCTCACAGCAGCCATCTGGCACAACGAAACCACCCAACAACCCGGCCCCGCCCGCTCCCTGATCGCCTACGACCACTGACCCCTTGGAACTAACCATCTAGGCCGTCAAAGACCACTTCGGTTGTCAGTGCCTCGCCGATGCGGAGGGTGGTAATGGCGAGTCCTCCCTCATCGGCCCAGGCCCTGCCCCAGACTGTGCCGTCAGCCGTGACTCCGCCAAGCGGCTGAAGAGTGGCGAATGGTTCGAGAATGGTGAACGAGACTGCGAACAATGGTGGGGATGCGCCGACGGGGGTCTCGTGCCAGTGACGGCCGTCGGGTGAGTCAGCTATCACGCTCGTTGTTCCAACGACATGCAGCAGGAACCTGCTCGGTGTTGTCAGCGACGAGTAGGGCCAGCCCTGGAGGTCCGCGCTAGGCGTCAGTCCGGACCGACCACCAGCGAAGATGCGCGTGGTGACGAAGTCCGCGAACCCGAGACGGTGGAACCCGAAGCCGGTCGGGCTCTCCTCTGCGAGCATCTCGGTCTGGGCAACATGCGCCATGAGCACGGCCTGTTGATCCTCCGTCAAGTCCAACTCGTCGACAGCGACCTCCAGAGAAGCGACGTCGGGCAAATCGTCAAGAATCTCGATCACAGTCCCCAGCGCGTCGACATGATCAAGATCGCCGGCAGCTAGAAGATCGAGTAGTACCTCTTCTACTCCCGAAGCGATCTCGTCTTCGAGGTCGGGGTTCATTACGAGACATCGCAATACCGAGTCTTCGGTGTGCGGCCAGCATTCTGCCAACCGGCCATCGGCTATGAGCCGTCGATCAGCGAGCAGCGAACTCCAATCGAGGTATCGACTTAGGACCACTGGCACGACGATGCATTGGCCCGACACGAGCAGCGCCGATGCGTGAAGAAACTCATCTATGACGTGGGGCGTTCCTGGCCCCACAGCGAGCTCCACCTCGGTCCAGCGAGCCCCGTCGTCGTCTGATGCGAACACGCGAAACTCTGGAGCATTCGGAATCGACGCCGCGCCGTTCGCGTCCTCGCGTTCCATCTCCTCCGGAGGGCCGTATCCGACGACTGCCCAGGTGCTGCCGGATCCCCGGACGAACCCGGTCCGGATCCCCTCCGGCATCGGCAGCTCGGTCCAAGCGGTCCCGTCCGACGTGACGAAGTACCGCGCGGCGCGTCCGTCACGGACCCTAACCAGAACCCGCCCGTCGCCCAACGATTCGAGCGAGATGCGCTCGCCGCCGCCGACGCTAGTTCCCTCGAGGCGCAGTCCCTGTTCTAGCCCGAGGGTCTCCTCGGGACCTGCGGCTATCGCCGTCCACCGCAGCCGAGGACCTGTCGACAGTCCCTCGGCGGTCGGGCCCTCGCCGGTCGGCGGATCGCGCGGCAGCGCGAGCCAATCGGAAGGCGACGGCGATCCATCGAACCCCGGATCGGCAAACGATTGCGATTCCTCGGCTGTCCCTTCAGACGTCGTGCAGCCGATCGATTCGGCGGGGCCCGCGACGCTTGTGTCGCTCTCGTCTGTGTCGGTCAGCAGCTCCGCGCCCTCGGCAACGCCGATCTCGTCGGCGAGGTCCGCGAGGCTTGTGTCGCTCTCGTCTGTGTCGGTCAGCAGCTCCGCGCTCTCGGCAATGCCGATCGATTCGGCGGGGCCCGCGACGCTTGTGTCGCTCTCGTCTGTGTCGTTTAGCAGCGCCGTGCTTGCGATTGCGGCCGCGGGGACGATCGCTGCGGCCACCGCCAAGGTCAGCCACCGACGCCGGCTGCTGACCGAGCGCCTGGACGGGCCGACAGGCCCGCTCTCGTCATCCATCGCAGCGTCGCCATGATGCGCTGGACGTTATTGCCATCACCTCCCATGATGCGGGCCCGGCGCAAGAACGTGGGATGAGGGCTGCTGGCACCGGTTGGTTGGTCAAGTTATCAGCAGTCCGCAGGCTTCGAAGGTGGAGGGGTTGGTGAAGCCGTGGGCGGTGCGCCGCGGGACCTGTAGCAGGTTGTTTGCTCCCTCGATTCTGCCGTTTGGATGCCCGGCCGCTGTGCGAGGGCCGACTCTGGCGGGCGCGGCGTTCACCTGCTGGTGGCAGCGGATCCTACGTAGGCTCTGGTTCTCGTGCCCCCAGCCGACTGGCAGCGACAGGGAAAGCCACGGTGTGCATCATCGCGCCCCAGCAGGGATGCGCCACGGCCCCGCCCGCGCACCCGACCCGCCACCGATCCACAGCCCGCCCCGCCGGCGAGATCTCGCGGGGCCACGCGACAAGCCGCACGAGAGCGCCCCCTTCGAGAAGGTCGAGGAAGTCGCGACAGGCGAGACGCAGCCGCTATTCGCCATGGCCTAGCGGACCCAGAGAACAGGGACCGGCTCATCAGTGTCCTCGCCAAGGCGTCGAGCGTCTGCGACGAAGATTCGGACTAGGACCGACCGGCGCGGAGGTGTCCGGCCAGGCGGGGCGGGGGAAGGCCACGGTGCGTACGCCGCTGTGGCAGAGATCTACGCCGGAGCCGATGCCGAAGCGGGGCGCTCCGGTGGTGCGGCAGCGCAGCACTTCGCCGTCGGCGTCCCGGATGTAGTACAGGGTGTCGTGGCCGAAGAACTCGATGTGGTCGACCGTGCCTGAGTTGCCTTCGGTCAGCGCGAGCTCCTCGGGCCGCAACAGCACGTCCACTTCTCCATGGAGAGGCGACTGGAGCTTCATGGGCCCCATCACGGTGTAGGCGATATCGCCCTCGGCTTGGCCGGGCACAGTGTCGGCCTCGCCCACGAAGCCGGCCAGCCAGCGGTCGGCGGGCTGCTCGTAGAGCACCGCGGGCGCAGCCTGCTGGATGACCGCACCATCGCGCATCACCGCCACCTCGTCGCCGAGCACGAAGGCCTCGTCCTGGTCGTGGGTCACGAACACGCAGGTGACCGCCAGCTCCCGCAGCAGGGCGGCCACCTCGGCCCTGACCTGATGCGCAGGATGCTGGCCGACCTGGTAGCCGGGGTCTCGGCGTCAATGTGACGCGAGTGCAGAGGCCATCGACCGGCTACGAATCCAGAAGCTGATTCCTTGCCGGAGGCTTACACGCCTTCAGGGACTCCTGGGAGATCTTCAGCGCTGCCATAACATTCCGACTGTTCTGACATTGATATGACATTGACTGTCGTGTAGCATTATAGGAGCCTCGCAGCCGGGCATGTGCGGCAAGCCGTCCCCACATCCGCCTGAGCGCCCAACCGAAACGTCGCCAGCCCCAGCGAGGCACCATGACCAAAGCGCCGTCCGCTTCCGCCCCCAGAGCACACTCCCACATGGCCCCCACAGCCGATCCACAGCCGAGCACCCCGACGCCAGCTGGCCCTGCCGCAGCGGCCGCGGCTGCGCCGGAGGCAGCCTCCAGCAGGTGGGCCAAGCTCACCGAGAACCCGCTGTTGACCGTGCTCGGCACCGCCACCGTGGCGCTGCTCATCTTCACGCTCACCAGGACCGACAACCGCATCGCCCGTCTCGAGAACAACATGGACGCCGGATTCGCCGCCGTCGACGAGAGATTCGCCGAGCAGGCCGCCAAGATCGACGCCGGATTCGCCGCCGTCGACGAGAGATTCGCCGAGCAGGACGCCAAGATCGACGCGATCAACCTCAAGCTCACCGCGCTGATCGCCGCGCTGAACACCACCGACGAGGTCGACGCCGCACTTGAGGGCAGGCTCCTCGACCAAGACGCCCCGAGACCAATGACCCGCCGATTCTCAAGATGAGCGTCGGGACTGCCAGCTAGGACGCGCGGGGGAAGGCGACGGTGCTGACGCCGCTGTGGCACAGGTCGACGGTGGCGCCGATTCCGAAGCGGGGCGCGCCGGTGGTGCGGCAGCGCAGCACTTCGCCGCTGGCACCCCGGATGTAGTACAGGGTGTCGTGGCCGAAGAACTCGACGTGGTCGACGGTGCCCGAGGTGCCCTCGGTCAGGGCCAGCTCCTCTGGCCTGACCAGCACGTCCACCGCTCCCTGAGCCGGTGACCGCAGCCGCATCGGACCCAGGGCGGTGTGGGCGATGTCGCCCTCGGCCCGGCCAACAACGGTGTCGGCCTCGCCCACGAAGCCGGCCAGCCAGCGGTCCGCGGGCCGCTCGTAGAGCACTGCTGGCGCAGCCTGCTGGATGACCGCACCGTCGCGCATCACCGCCACCTCGTCGCCGAGCACGAAGGCCTCGTCCTGGTCGTGGGTCACGAACACGCAGGTGACCTCCAGCTCCCGCAGCAGGGCGGCCACCTCGGCTCTGACCTCCACCCTCAGGGTGGTGTCGAGGCTCGAGAAGGGCTCGTCGAGCAGCAGCACCGACGGTTGCGGGGCCAGGGCCCGGGTCAGGGCCACCCGCTGCTGCTGCCCGCCCGACAACGAGCCGGGCAGCCGGTCGGCCAGCTCCGCGATTCCCACCGCGTCCAAGAGATCGCGCACCCGAGCCGACGCCGGCCGGGACAGCACCCAACTGCGGGGCCGCTCCGAGCGGGGCAGGCCGAAGGCCACGTTGGCGGCCACGGTGAGATGGGGGAACAGCGACCAGTCCTGGAACACCATGCCGACGCCGCGCTTGTCCGCGGCCACATGAACAACCGGACCCGATGCCCCGTTCCCCGACGCTCCGGCACCCCGCGTGCCGTTCCTCGCGCCGTTCTTCGGTGCCGCCGGACCGGACATCAGCATGCCGCCGAGCACGACACGGCCGGAGTCCACCCGCTGCAGCCCGGCCAGCACCCTCAGCAGAGTGGTCTTGCCGCATCCGCTCGGCCCGAGAATGGCCAGAGTCCGACCCGGCTCCGCGGAGATGGAAGCGCTGCGCAGGACCGGCGATCCACCGAGGGCGACGCCGACCGCATCCACCAGGATCCCTCGGCCTCGGCGAGCCGCGGCAGCCGCCGGCGCCGCCACAGAGGCGGGGGCCGCCAGGGCAACCGGCACCGCAGCGCTATCAAGCATGCCTTATACCCTAGTGCCAGCATCCCTCACTGCGTCAACCCTGGCTTCCCTCACCAGGTTCGCACCAGCATGCCTCACTTCGAGAGCACTGGCAGCCACCCTACGAAGGTGCTCGGATCTTCTATCAGAGAGCATCCAGAATAGAGATCAGAGACTGCTCGTAATATAGATCAACTTCATTACCAAAATAGGATTAGTCGGCCGGCAGGCCCGTTAGCAGCCCGGCTACCCAGCGGCGGGGCTACTCGCCGTCAGGCCGCGGCGTACGGCTCGGCCAGCACCTCGGGCAGCGGCTCGGCGTGCACCACAGTCACGCGCCGGGTGGCGCGGGTGAGAGCCACGTACAGCGAGCGCACCCCCTGGCACTCCTCGGCCACTATGCGCGCCGGCTCGACCACGATGGCGGCATCGACCTCCAGTCCCTTCACCAAGCGCACCGGCACCAGCGTCACCTGCTGCTCGAGGCCGGCGCGGCCGGGGCCGCCGAAGACCACAGAACGGGCCATCAGATCCACCCGGAGCGGCTCGTGGAGCGAGTCGGGAACAATCACGGCCACGTTGCCCTCGCCGACCTCGCCCCGCTCCTGCTCGATCACCTCGGCCAGCGTCTCGCCCAGCGTCGAGAGGTCGCGGCCCGCTCCGGCGCGGCCACTTCTTGCAGCCGCCGTCCCGCACGCCACGATGCGCGGCTCGTCGCCGACGGTCCGCACCGTCTCGGGAGGACGCGCCCCGGGCGCGGCGTAGGGAAGCACCCGGTTCGCGAGGGCCATGGCGGGGGCCGGGATCCGGTAGCCGAGAGTGAGCTCCACGCGACGGGGCGGGCGCCGGTCGGGCAGGCCCTCCAGCACCGACTCCCAGTCATTGTGGGCCCAGGATCCGGTGGCCTGCGCGATGTCGCCCACCACCGTCATCGAGCCGTTGAGGCTGCGGCGGGCGATCATGCGAAGCTCCATGGGCGACAGGTCCTGGGCCTCGTCCACCACTATGTGGCCGTACGTCAAGACCGCGTCCTCCTCCCGGTGGCCGGCCCGGTACCCGAGCAGTGCCCGGGCCTCGTCCAGCACCGGCACGTCGTCGGACGACCACGTCACCTCCGAGGCATGCCCCGACCGGGGCCGGTGCAGCCGCTCTATCTCGTCGTCGCTGAGCCGGCCGGCGGCGGCGGAGCGCAACAACGCCTTCGACCCGTACAGATCGTTCACCAGATGGGCCGGCGTGAGCACGGGCCACATCCACTCCAGCGCCTCGCGCACCTCGACCTGATCCGAGAGGCTCTCCCGGACTTCGGCCGGGTCGGCGTCCTGGCGCGCGCTCTGGGCCAGAGCGCCATAGAACGCCTCCTCCACCAGCCTGCGTCCGGCGTTGTGCTTGCGGACCCGCCGGGCCGTGTCGGCAACGATCTCGGCCGACAGCTCCACAGTCAGGCGTAGCCGCTGCAGCTCGTAGCCGACGACCAGATCGCCCCGCAGCGGCCGGCGGCGGTCGCGCACCGCTCGGCGCAGCACTCCGGCCATGCGAGGGTCGCCCTTGACACGGCCCACAGCCTCGTCGTCGAGGCCCGCGACCCGCACCGCGGGGCTGAGCAGATCGGCGAGCACGGCCTGCTCCACGCCAGCCTCTCCCAGCGAGGGCAGCACCTGCTCGATGTAGGCGAGGAAGAGTCGGTTCGGGCCGACCACCAGCACTCCCTGACTCTCGAGAGGGAACCGATGCGTGTACAGCAAGTAGGCGGCCCGGTGCAGCGCAACCACGGTCTTTCCGGTGCCGGGGCCGCCCTGCACCACCAGCACTCCCGGCAACTGCGAGCGGATGACCCTGTCCTGCTCACCCTGGATCGTGGCCACGATGTCGCCGAGACGCCCGGTGCGGGCCGCCTCCAGCGAGGCGATCAACGCGCCCGAGACGGTCCGATCGTCGAGGCGCCCATCGCCGGGCGGTCCGGCGTCACCGTCGAAGTCGCGGTCGGCAATGTCGAGGCCGATGGCCGCCTTGTCGCCGAAGAACTCATCCTCGATGCCCAGCAGCGTGCTTCCCCGGGATGCGAAGTGGCGCCGACGCTCCAGGCCGAGAGCCTCGCGGCCGGTAGCGCGGTAGAAGGGCTCGGCGACCGGCGCCCGCCAGTCCACCAGGATCGGGTCGTGGTCGGAATCCCACAGGCCCACGCGCCCGATGTAGAAGCGCTCCCCGGTTCCCTCCGGGTCGATGCGACCGAATACCAGCGAACGGTCCCCGATGTTGAGCTTGGTCAGCCGGGCGAGAGTGGCCTCGAGCATGGCCTCGCGCTCGAACCTGGCCTGCGTGGTGCCACCCCGTCCTGTGCGGAACACCGATGTGGCCATGGTGGCTCGCTCTCGGGCCATGTCAAGGCAGGCGTGGGCCAAGTCGAAGTAGGCCTGTTCGGCTTCTAGGTCGGGGTGGCGACTGGTCAAGGCTGAACCGCGAGCGGGATTTGGCTGCCAGCTTCGCCAAGAGACGGCAGGCCGCTCAGAGACGGATCCGGCATTCGGGGGGAACTGTTGATTCTATCGCCCGTAGAGGCCGAGCGGATAGACCACAATTCATGAGTGCCTTGCATGACGCTGAGCGAGGCCCCCGGGCCTGAGCGGCCAGTGAGCGCAGCGAAGGTGAGCGGGAGGTGCACCCGAGCGGCCCGTGAGCGAAGCGAACAAGAGCGGAGACAAGATGCTTCGCACGCGGGACGATACCCTACGGCAACCCGAGCCGGCCCGACGGCCAGCGACAAGATGCTTCGCAGGCGGGACGGTACCACCTAACCACGAGGCCCCGTATCGTGGGCTGTATGGACTCAAGCGAGCCGGAGCAACTCGACGAAGTCGCCGACGCCGACGCCGTCGAAGACGCAGACGATCCGGGGCCCGGTCAACCCGGCTCCGGTGCTCAGATCTCGGTGGGGCTGGTCCTCAGCGCGGGGGGCGCGGCCGCCGAGGCTTGGCACGCGGGTGTGGTCCGGGCCCTGCACGAGGTCACAGGCTGGGACGCTCGGAGCGCGGAGCTGATTCTGGGCACCTCGGCCGGAGCCATCACGGGACTCTGCCTGCGGGCCGGGATCCCAGCTGCGGACCTCTACGCCCATCGGCGCGGCGAGCCCGTCAGCGCCGAGGGGCAAGCCATCATCGACCGGGTGGTCACCCCCTACAGCGAGGGGCACAGCGAACGCGACTGGAGCGAGCATGGACCACAGTCGCCGACGCTGACGGCCAGGGCTCTGTGGCCCCCTTGGCAGGCCCGGCCCCTGCATGCCGCAGTGGGGCTGCTGCCGCGAGGCACCCGCACCACTGAGGCTCTCCAGCAGCGCATGGCAGAGCTGCATCCCGAGCCGTGGCCCGCGGCCCGCTTCTGGGTCACGGCTGTCCGGCTCTCCGACGGCGACCGGGTGGTGTTCGGACGCGACGACCTGCAGGCCGCCGCGGCGGAGGCGGTGCGGGCCAGCTGCGCGGTGCCGGTGCTGTTCGAACCGGTCGCCGTGGACGGAAGGCGATACATCGACGGCGGCGTGCACTCCTACACCAACGCCGACCTGATGGGGCCACCCGCCTTCGACTTGGTCATCGTGTCGTCACCGATGAGCGGCGCGGCGGGATGGTCGACGGTCCGCGGCTCCCTGTCGGAGGCCTGGACCAAGACCCGGGTCGGCGTTGGGCTGGGCGAACCGCGGGAGGCGGCACCAGACCGGGCCTGGTGGTCGGAGGCACTGGAGTTGGCGTGGTCTGACGGACGGGCCTTGCGGGCGGCCCGGCGGCAATGGGTTGACGACAAGCTGCGCGAGGAGGTGGACGGCTTGCGTCGCAGAGGCATCGCCGTGCTGGTGGTGGGCCCCGATCCCGACGGGGTGGAGCTGGTGGACACCGGCAACGACGCAGACGTCGACCGCACTGGTCACGCCGGCGAGGACGCCGACCGCAGCGACCTCGGGGCGGTCTGGCGGTCCGAGGTGGCCGCGGTGGCGGATCAGACCGTCCGCCGCCTCCTTGCGGACCGCGACGGCCAGCGCTTCACCAGCCTGCTGCGCCAGGCCGCAGGCTGATCGCCCCCTGACCTCGCACCATTAGCTTGACGAGATGAGCAGGGGCCGTTTCGCCGACAGCGACTTCGTGCGGGCGTGTCGCCGCGAGCCCCATGAGCGGGTGCCGGTGTGGTTCATGCGCCAGGCCGGCCGGTCCCTTCCCGAGTACCGGGCCGTACGCGGCGAGGGTTCGATACTCGACGCCATCGCCGATCCCGACCGGGCCGCGGAGATCACCCTGCAGCCGGTGCGTCGCTACGGCGTCGACGCGGCCGTCCTGTTCAGCGACATCGTGGTGCCGGCCCATGCCGTCGGCTTCGGTGTGGATGTCGTGCCGGGCACCGGACCGGTCGTGGAGCATCCCTTCGAGACCCGCGGCGACCTCGACCGCCTGCGCCCGCTCGATCCCGGCTCCGACACGGCGTACGTGATCGAGACCGTGCGCCGCGTCGTCGAGGCGCTGGAGGTGCCTCTCATCGGGTTCGCGGGGGCTCCGTTCACGGTGGCGTCGTACCTCGTGGAGGGAGGCCCGTCCCGCCACCACGAAAGGACCAAGGCGTTGATGGTCGGCGACGAGGCGCTGTGGCACGAGCTGATGGACCGCCTCGCCGATCTAGCAATCGCGTCACTCCTGGCGCAGGTGGAGGCAGGGGCGGCCGCGGTGCAGTTGTTCGACAGTTGGGCGGGGGCGCTGTCTCCGGACCAGTACCGGCGCGGCGTCGCCCCCCACTCGGCCCGGGTGCTGGAAGCGGTGGGCCAGAGTGGAGTGCCCCGGATCCATTTCGGGGTCGGCACCGGCGAGCTGCTCGACCAGATGGGCGACTGCGGCGCGGAGGTCGTGGGCGTGGACTTCCGCGTGCCCATCGACGCGGCCCGCCGCCGGGTGGGGCCGGACCGGGCTCTGCAGGGGAACCTGGACCCCGCGGTGGTGCTGGCCGGCGAGCCGGCCGCCTGCGACGCGGCCCGTGCCGTGCTGGCGGCCAACGGCGGTCATCCCGGCTTCATCTTCAACCTCGGCCACGGAGTGCTGCCCGGCAGCGATCCCGATGTGCTGGCCCGCGTGGTGCAGGTAGTGCACGAAGAGGGCCAGGTGTCGTGCGTGTGACTGGCCCCAAGATGCGTGCGTTGCGGCTGGCCGGTCCACGCCCACACGGCGGCGCCGCCCGCGTGCGTGTGACTGGCCCCAAGATGCGTGCGTTGCGGCGGCACCCACTCGAAGAGGCGCAGCAGTGACCGGGCGATCCGAGTGACCAGCCCGAAGGTTCAAACGCCAGCCTCTTTGACGGTACAGCCGGGTGCCTGGTCGGAGGCGTCGCCGAGAGGTCGAGTAGCCGTCATCGGTGCGGGGATAGCGGGGCTGACCGCGGCGTACGAGCTGAAGTGCGCCGGGATCGAAGCGGTCGTGCTGGAGGCGAGCGACCGGGCCGGCGGCAAGATCGACGACTCGCAGGTCGGAAGCCTGACCGTGGACTCGGGGCCGGACGGCTTCGTGGCCCGCGACCCCGCCGCAGCCGAGCTGTGCCGCCGCATCGGGCTCGGCACCGATCTGGTCGAGTCCGCCGCGAGCGGTGCTTACGTGTGGCTGGATGGCCGACTGATGCCCCTTCCGGCCCGCTCCGTGCTCGGCGTGCCGTGGACGGCGGATGCAGTGGCGGGCACCGGCATCGTCTCCGATCAGGGCGCGGACGCGCTGCGCCGCGGTCTGGCCCACGACGCCGCCCCTCTCGTCGGGGACGCCTCGGTGGGCGAGGTGCTGCGCCCCCGCGTCGGCGACGAGGTGTTCGAGCGGCTCATCGACCCCCTCCTCGGCGGTATCAACGCCGGGGCGGCCGACCAGATGAGCATCAAGGCTTGTGCCGCACCGCTGTACGAGGCGGCCAGCCGGGGAGGCCCACTCGGGCTGGTCCTGCAGGAGGTGGCCGCCCGGCAAGGCCGCGACCCCGAGGGACCGGCCAGCGCGCCGGTGTTCCAGAGCGTGCGCGGCGGCATCAGCCGCATCGTCGCCGCCCTCGTGACGGAATTGGGCGACGCCGTGAGTCTGTCCACCCCCGCGCAGACGGTGACGCCCGCAGCGGCCAGAGGCGGCCCCCGATGGACAGTCGCCACCCCCAGCGGTCCCGTTGACGCCAATGCGGTGATCCTGGCCTGCCCAGCCTGGGAAGCAGCCCGCCTGCTGGAGCCCCTCGCCCCCGATGCAGCCCAGACCCTCGGCGAGATCGAGTACTCCGACGTGGTGCTGGCCGCGTTCGTGGCGCAACACAAACACTTGGCGCGCGCGCTCGACGGCAGCGGCTTCCTGGTGCCCCGAAGCCAGGGGCTGCTCACCACCGCCTGCTCCTGGGCGTCCTCGAAGTGGCACCACTACGGCCGCGAGGGCCTGGCTGTTCTGCGTGTGTCGGCCGGGCGCACCGACGACCAGCGATGGCTGGACCTCGACTCCGCCGAGTTGGTGTCGGTGCTGACCGGCGAGCTCGCCGAGACCGGAGTGATCTGGAGCAAGGACGCAGACCGGGGTTGCTTGGAGACCCGGGTCACGCCGTGGCACCGGTCCCTGCCGCAGTACCGGCCCGGCCACCTTGAGCGCATCGCCGCGGTGGAAGCGTGCCTGGCGAGCGAGACGCCCGGGCTTGTGGCCGCCGGCGCCGCCTTCCGGGGCTTGGGCCTACCCGCCTGCGTTCGTAGCGCGCGGACCGCAGCCGCGACCATCGCGAGGACCGTGCTGTGCTAGACGAACCGTTCGTGAACCCGAACCCCGCCCCCCGCGAAGCCGAGCCCGCCGAACCGGCCCGCCGTGAAGCCCAGCCGGCCCGCCGCGCCGAGCCAGGCGCCCGCGCCCAGCCGGCCCGCCGCGCCGAGCCAGGCGCCCGCGCCCAGCCGGCCCGCCGCGCCGAGCCAGGCGCCCGCGCCGAGGTGGGACAGTCCGAGCCGGTGCTGGCCCCGCTCGTCGCCCCCGACACCGGGCCGGCCCGAGAGTGGGCCGAAGCCAGCCCGCCGCTCGTCACTGTCCATCCCGACCAGATGCCCGAGGGAGACAGCCACCTGAGCCTGAGGCGCACATTCTGCTTCGCCGACCTCTGCGGCTTCACCGCGTACACCCGCTCCCACGGGCCCCACGAGGCGGTGGTGATGCTCGGAGACTTTCGCAGGGTCACTCGCAGCGTGGCCGCCAAGCGAGGCGTGCGGGTCGCCAAATGGCTGGGCGACGGGGCGATGCTGGTGTCCACCAGCGCGGCCGCCGCGGTGTCGCTGGGCGCCCACCTCATCCACCACTTCGCCAGCCGCGGCATGCAGGTTCGGGTCGGCGCGGCCACCGGCGAGGCACTGCTGTTCGAGGGGGACGACTACGTCGGCGAGCCGGTCAATCTGGCGGCCAAGCTGTGCGCGGCCGCCCCTCCCGGCGAGATGTACACCGTCACCGACGAGCTCGACTTGCCCGACTGGGTGACATGCATCGGCGACGTGACCGTGCAGATCCGCGGCGTGGGCCCCGTCGCCGGCGTCCACCGGCTCCTGCCCCTCGGGCTCGGCTATGAGCGCGGGAACGAGGCGGACAAACTAAGCAACGAAATCAACCGGCTCACCAACGAACTCAACGAACTCAGCAACGAACTCGGCACCGAGCTCAACGAACTCAGTAACGAACTCAACGAACTCGGGACCGGAGGCGATGAACCATGAGCGACTACTGAGCTACTGCCGGGACTGGCGAGGGGTTGAGCACGGTGGCGGCGCAGGCGAAGCAAAGCCGGGCGGAGGGCCGCGAGAGCGCGTCTCTGCTGAGGCTGGGGAAGGCCTGGGCCCGCGCCATCGCGGCGGGATTGCTGCTGGCCGCCTCACTCCCGCCGTGGGGTTTCTGGCCACTGGGCTTGGTTGGAATGGCGTTGTGGGTCGAGCTGCTCATCGAGGCCAGCCACTGGCGCCGGGCTGGGCTGTCGGCTCTGGTGAGCATCAGCTGGCTGGGACCGGCGACGGTCTGGATGGTGGACTTGACGCTGGTCGGCTGGCCCCTGGCGGTGGTCAGCTTCGCGGCCATGCACGCGGTGGCCGGCGCGCTCGTGCCGCCCGACCACCGGCGCCGGGCTGCCTTTCCCGCGGCTTTCGCCCTGGCCGAACTGCTGAGATGGACCTGGCCGTTCGGCGGGGTGCCGCTGGCGACGATGGCCATGGCCCAGGTGTCCAGCCCGCTGGGATCGGTGGTCCGGGTCGGCGGGCCGCTGCTGCTGACTGCACTGACCGCCGTGGGCGGGGTGACGCTGGCTGCGATCCTGGCTGGGCGCGTCCGGCCGGCGACGGTGGGCACCGCCGTGCTGGTGGTGGCCGGGCTCGCCGCCATGGTCGCTCCCGGCTCCCAGCCGATCGACGTCGACGGTGCCGTCAACGACGACGCCCTGATCACCGTGGCCGCAGTGCAGGGCGGCGGGCCGCAGAACACCAGAGCAGACGTCTGCGAACAGCGTGCCGTGTTCGAGCGCCACCTGAACACCACCCGGCAGCAGGTGTCGACCCCCGTGGATCTGGTGGTCTGGCCCGAGGATGTCGTTCACCCCAGCCCCGACACGGCCATAACACCGGCCCGCTGCGAACAGCCGCTGCTCGCCGACAGCGAGGCCCGAGCCGCGCTGTCGGACCTGGCCCGCGAGCTGGACACGGTGCTCGTCGCCGGCTTCTTCGAGCGCACCGCCGACCGGGAGGCCAACCGCAACTACGCCGCCGCCTACGACTCGTCCGGAGTGCCGGTCGACGCCTACGACTCGTCCGGAGTGCCGGTCGACACCTACGACAAGGTCCAGCTCGTGCCCTTCGGCGAGTACGTGCCGCTGCGCTCGAGTGTGGAGCGCTTCAGCGACGAGCTGCCCGCCCGGGACGTGAGGGCCGGACCCTCCGACGAGCCCGCCGTGCTCGACACGCCGCTGGGACCGCTGGGCGTGGCCATCTCCTGGGAGATCTTCTTCGACCACCGGGCCCGCAGCGCGGTGGGCGGCGGCGGCCGGGTGCTGCTGAATCCCACCAACGGCTCCAGCTACTGGCTGACGGTCGTGCAGACCCAGCAGGTCGCCTCCAGCCGCCTGCGGGCCATCGAGACCGACCGGTGGGTGGTCCAGGCCGCGCCCACCGGCTTCTCTGCGGTGATCACCCCTGAAGGCGAGGTGATCGAGCGGACCGGGATCTCCGAGAGCAGGGTGATCCAGACGACCGTTGAGCTGCGCCATGGCGATACGCTCGCGGTCCGGTTGGGGGTGTGGCCTGTGGCTGTGGCCGCGGGGCTGACGCTCTCGCTGGCGCTCGGCCTCGGCCGTGTGTTGACCGGATCCAGGCCAGGGAGAAAGCTCTAGCGCCATGCCCGCCGTCCCGGAACACCACGCACCTCTGCGCGTGGCCATGCTGGCGTACCGGGGCAAGCCTCACGTCGGCGGGCAGGGGGTGTACGTGAGCCGGCTGTCCGCCGCGCTCACCGACTTGGGCCACAGCGTCACCGTGCTGGGCGGCCCCCCGTACCCGGATCTCGACGAACGCGTGCCCCTGACAAGGCTCGGCGGCCTCGACATCTGGGCCCCGCCCCATGCCATGCGCAAGCCCAGAGCCTGGGAGCTGAAGGACTGGATCGACATCGCCGAGCACGTCTCCTTCGTCACCGGCAACTTCAGCGAGCCCATGGCCTTCAGCCTGCGGGCCTGGCGGCATCTGCGCACCAGGCGGGCCGACTTCGACCTGGTGCACGACAACCAGACCCTGGGCTGGGGAATCCTGGCTCTGCTGCGCCAAGGCTGGCCTCTGCTGGAGACCATCCATCACCCGATCACCGTGGACCGCCGCCTGGAGCTGGCCCATGCCCGCACCCTGCGCGAGCAGATCGGCAAGCGCCGCTGGTATGCGTTCACGAAGATGCAGACCCAGGTGGCCCAGCGGCTGCCCAGGGTGCTGACCGTCTCGGAGTCGTCCAAGCGTGACATAGCCGGCGACCACCGGGTGCCGCCGGAGCGCATACACGTGGTGCCAGTGGGAGTCGATCCCGACCTGTTCTCTTCCCTGCCGGAGATCGCCCGAGTGCCGGGCCGGCTGATCACCACGGCCAGCGCCGACGTCACCATGAAGGGACTCAGCTTCCTGCTGGAGGCGGTGGCCAAGCTGCGAACCGAGCGCCACGTGGAGCTGACGATCATCGGCAAGGCCAAAGCGGACTCCGCCGCCAGCCGAACCATCTCGGAGCTGGGGCTCGCCGACGCGATCACCTTCGTGTCGGGAGTGTCGGACCGCCGCATCGTGGAGCTGTACGCCGAGGCTGAGCTGGCCGTGGTGCCCTCGCTGTACGAGGGCTTCTCGCTGCCGGCCATCGAGGCCATGTCGTGCGGGGTGCCGCTGGTGGCCACCACGGGCGGAGCGCTGCCCGAGGTGGCCGGCAAGCACGGCGAGACGTGCTTCCTGACCGAGCCCGGCGACGCTGAGGCCCTGGCCTCGGTGCTGCGGGACGCACTCGACGATCCTGAGGCCCGCGCCCGGGTGGGGCAGGCCGGGCGCCGCCGCGTCGTCAACCAGTGGTCATGGCGTCACACCGCGGAGCGGACCGTCGAACAGTACCGAGCGGTGCTGCGGGAGGCTGCCCGATCCGAGGCGTCACTGCCCGCGGTGCCCCACGGCGCGGTCGCGGTCGGAGCCGGGGCGGCGGCCGGCTGATGCTCACCGTCGACTACAGCCGCCTCGACCTGAGCGCCGGCGAGCGTCTATTGGACCTGGGCTGCGGCTTCGGGCGTCATTCCTACGAGGCCCTTAAGCGGGGGGCCGAGGTGGTGGCGTGCGACCTGGCCCGCCCCGAGGTGGAGCAGGTCCGCGACCTGGCCCGCCTGCTCGTGGCCGAACATGAGGTCGACGAGTCGGTGATGGCCGCGCCGGTGCAGGCAGACGCGGTGGGGCTGCCCTTCGGCGACGACTCGTTCGACAAGGTGATCGCATCGGAGGTGCTGGAGCACATCGGTGACGACGAGTCGGCCTTCGCCGAGCTGGCCCGGGTCCTGCGCCCGGGCGGCCGGTTGGCGGTGACCATCCCGGCGTGGCTGTCGGAGACCGTGTGCTGGAAGCTGTCGAGCGACTACCACGCGCCCGCGGTGCCGGGCGGCCATGTGCGCATCTACCGTCTGCCCGACGTGCGGCGCAAACTTGCGGCTGCGGGGCTGCAACCGGGCCGCTGGCACCGGGCCCACGCCCTGCATACGCCCTACTGGTGGCTGCGGTGCGCGGTGGGGCCGAACCGGGAGATCGGTGAGAACCGGCTGGTCGGCGCCTACCACCGGGTGCTCGAATGGGACATCGTGAAGCGGCCGCTCATCACCGCCGCGGCGGAGCGGCTGCTCAACCCCGCGCTGGGAAAGAGCCTGGTCGTGTACGCCGACAAGCCGGAGCGGGTGCTGGTCTCGGCCCCGGCGACCGCGCGCATGGAGCCGGCCCGTGCCGCCTGAACCAGGCCGTTCCCCGCACCGGACTCCGATGGTGGACGGGCTGCTGTCGCGGGCCGACGCGGACCGCACCGCGGAGACGATCGCGGCCTGTCAACTGCCGAGTGGCATGATCCCGCGCTTCGACGGGGGCGTCGCCGATCCCTGGAACCATGTCGAGGCGGCCATGGCTCTGGCGGTGGCCGGACGGTGGTCCGAGGCCGAGGCGGCCTACGAGTGGCTGGCCCGCATCCAGCGGCCCGATGGATCCTGGCACCAGTACTACACCGCGGACGGCGTCGACCAGGACAAGCTCGACGCCAACACGATCAGCTATGTCGCCACCGGCGTGTGGCACCACTGGCTGCGCTTCGGCGACACCGGGTTCCTGGCCGGGATGTGGCCGGTGGTCCAGCGCGCCCTCGACTTCGTGCTGGGCCTGCAGACCCCCCGAGGCGAGATCCTGTGGGCCCGCCACGCCGACGGCACTCCGTGGCCCTTCGCCCTGCTCACCGGGTCGTCGTCGATCAGCCACAGCCTGCGATGCGGTCTGGCCATCGCGCATGCCGCGGGCCAGGAGCGGCCCAGCTGGGAGTTGGCCCTGGCCCGGCTGGTCCACACCATCCGCCACTTCGGCCATGGGGCGTTCGCCCCCAAGGACCGCTGGGCCATGGACTGGTACTACCCGGTGCTTGCCGGGGTGCTGTCCGGGTCCGGGGCCCGGGCCCGGCTGGCGTCGCGGCGCGAGGTCTTCGTGCATGAGGGCGAGGGTGTGCGCTGCGTGAGCAACCAGGACTGGGTGACCACCGCGGAGACCTGCGAATGCGCTATGGCTTATCTGGCGGCGGGCGACCGGGGCGCGGCTCTGACACTGTTCGAGTGGTCCCAGCGGCGGCGCGAGCCCGACGGCAGCTACCTGACCGGCCGAGCCTTCCCCGCCGATGTGAGCTATCCCGACCAGGAGTGCACGACTTACTCCGCGGCCGCGGTGCTGCTGGCCGCCGACGCTCTCGACGGCAACAGCCCGACCTCGGGCCTCTTCGTCGACCTCGACTCGCTTCCCGCCCCGCTCGATCTCGACCCGGTAGGGGAACCCGCCCGCGACTAGCCGCGGCACCGTCGCCGCGGGCATGCGAACGGCCCCGTGATGCGAGCGGAGGGCACCGTCCGAATCTGAGAGACCGGGTGCTGGCCTAGGGTCGAGGTCGACCCGGAGGGACGCGGGAGGATCACTGCCATGTGGCATGAAGAGAGGATGCTCATAGGCGGCGAGCTGGTGGACGCGGCCGGCGGGGCTGTGTTCGGTACGATCAACCCGGCCACCGAGGACGTGCTCGGCGTGGCTGCGGACGCCCAGCCAGTGGACGCCGAGGCTGCGGTGGCCGCGGCTCGGCGGGCCTTCGACTCGACGGACTGGTCCCGGGACCACGCCTTCCGCTCGCACTGCCTGCGCCAGCTCCATGAGGCACTGACCGGCCACTTGGAGGAGATGCGCACCATCACGGTTGCCGAGGCGGGCGCGCCGATCATGCTGACCCGGGGGGGACCGCAGCTGGAGGCACCGGTGGAGATGCTGGGATGGCACGCGGACCTGCTCGACTCGTATGACTGGACCGAGGACCTGGGCGTGGCCGAGTCGGTGTACGGCTCGCACCGGCGCTGGATCGAGCGGGAGGCGGCGGGCGTGGTGGGCGCCATCACCCCTTACAACTTCCCCACCCAGATCAACCTGGCCAAGCTGGCGCCGGCGCTGGCCGCGGGCTGCACGGTGGTGCTCAAGGGGGCTCCGGACACGCCGTGGTCGGCGCTGGCGCTGGGACGCCTGGTCGCGGAGCGCACTGACATGCCGGCGGGGGTGGTGAACGTCCTGTCGTCGTCGGGTGCTTCGGCGGGTGAGGTCCTGACCACCCATCCGGCTGTGGACATGGTTACCTTCACCGGGTCCACCGCGGTGGGACGGCGGGTGATGGCCGCGGCGTCGGCCACCGTGAAGAGGGTGTTCCTCGAGTTGGGCGGCAAGAGCGCCTACGTGGTCCTCGACGACGCCGATGTGGCCACGGTGGGGCTGATGGCCGCGGCGATGGTGTGCACCCACGCCGGGCAGGGTTGCGCCATCACTACCCGCCTGGTGGTGCCGGCCGCCATGCACGACACGGTGGTGGACGCGGTGGGCGCCACGCTCGACGGCCTGCCCTACGGCGACCCGACCGACGAGTCGCACCTGATGGGGCCCCTGATCAGCGAGCGGCAGCGGACCAAGGTGGAGGGCCTGGTGGCGGCGGCGCGGTCGGAGGGGGCGTCGCTGGTGCGGGGCGGGCGCCGGCCGGAGCACTTGCCGAGGGGCTACTATTACGAGCCGTCGGTTCTGGTCGGCGTAGACGAGGACGATACGATCGCCCAGCAGGAGGTGTTCGGCCCGGTGCTGTCGGTGATCGCCTACGACGGCGGGGACGACGAGGCGGTGCGTATCGCCAACAACTCGATGTTCGGCCTGTCGGGGGCGGTGGCCAGCGCGGACGCCGAGCGGGCCCGGGCGGTGGCCCGGCGCATCCGGACCGGCACGGTGAGCGTGAACGGCGGCGTGTACTACGGACCCGATGCTCCCTTCGGCGGCTACAAGCAGTCGGGCATCGGCCGCGAGATGGGCGTTGCCGGGTTCGAGGAGTTCCTGGAGATCAAGACCCTGGCCGAGCCGGCGAGCTGACCGGGACGCTCGATGTGGAATCTGCGATGCTGGGAGCCATGCCGGTGGTCGGTTCAGAGCGTTCCGGGTTGACCGTGCACGGACCCGGCCCGGAGCAGAGCGGCCCATGACCGCACTATTCACAGTGATCGGCGCTGGGCTGGGTGCCCTGGCGGGCGGACTGGCCGGGCTGCTGGCCGGAGCAGCCATCGGCTTGCTGCTGGGCCAGCAACTGGATCTGCGCAAGCGGCTCAAGAAGGTCGAGGAGACCCAGACCCGGGTCGGGGAGATGCAGTCCTGGGCCGCCGAGATGAAGGTTTGGGCCCAGCAGACCCACGCCTGGCTCATGAGACTCGGACCCGCCGCGCCGTCGGCCGGGGTGCAGCCGGATGTGGCCGCACAGCCCGACGCGGCGGCAGAGCCGGGCGTGGTTGTGGAGCCCGACGTGGCGACAGGACCCGACGCGGCGGCAGAGCCGGGCGTGGTTGTGGAGCCCGACGTGGAGCCCGACGCGGCGGCAGAGCCGGGCGTGGTTGTGGAGCCCGACGTGGAGCCCGACGCGGCGGCAGAGCCGGGCGTGGTTGTGGAGCCCGCAGTGGAGCCCGACGAGGAGCCGGAACCTGCCGGCGGGGTTGCGCCGGTTGTGAGGCCCATCGCCTCCGAACCGGGAGCCGAGGTGCGAGCAGCCGTCCCGAGTCTGGCGACGACCGCTCCCCCAGGTCCCTCCACCCGGGCGCCTCAAACCCGCGACCCGGCAGCGCCCAGCCCTCCGGCGCCCGGTCGCGCAGTCGGCAGGGAGCAGCCCTCCGATCCGATCTCGTGGCTCGTCAACTGGATCAAGGAATGGGTGACGACCGGCAACGCTCCCGTCAAGGTGGGGGTGCTGGTCTCGCTCGTCGGTGTGGGGCTGCTGCTTCGGGAGGCCCACCGGCGAGGCATCATCGAGCTGACGATCGAGGTGCGCCTGGTGGCGGCGACCGTGTTCGGCCTGGTGCTGCTGGCCATCGGCTGGCTCCAGCGCCGGAGACGCCCGGTCTACGGCCTCAGCCTCCAGGGCGGCGGAATCGCCGTGCTGTACGTCACCACGTATGCCGCCTTCGCCGTGTACGACGTCCTGCCGGCCGTGCCCGCGGCGTCGGCGGTGGTGGTCGTCACCGTCGGCGCGGGAGTGCTGTCTGTGCTTCAGGACTCGCGGCCGCTGGCCGTCCTGGGAATCATCGGCGGGTTCCTGGCGCCGGTGCTGACGTACTCGCGGCCCGAGGACCATGTCTACGTCTTCAGCTTCTTCTTGGTGCTGAACGCGGCGATCTTGGGGGTGGCCTGGTTCAAGATCTGGCCCGAGCTCAACCTTCTGGGGTTCGGCTTCACGTTCGGCCTCACCGCGTTCTGGCTGGCGAACCGTCACGAGCAGGACGAGTGGGTGTCCACGCAGCCCTTCATCGCGTTGTTCGTGCTGATGTACGTGGGGATGCCGGCCCTGTTCGCCGTGCGTGAGGCTCCCGTCCTCAAGGGCGCGTTCGACGGGTCCGGGGCCCCGGGCGTCCCGTTGGTGAGCGAGGCCTGGACGGCGCCGCTGGTGTTCGGCGCGCCGTTCATCGGACTTGGTCTGCAGCAACTGGCGATCGGCCACACGGAGTACGGCCTGGCCATCAGCGCCGCCTCGCTCGCGGTGATCCAGGGCGCGCTGGCAATGGCCGCTCGCAGGATGGGCGTCGACCGCCGCCAGTTGACGGAGGCCTACGCCGGGCTCGGCGTGGCATTCAGCGCCATCGCGGTTCCGCTCGCGCTGGACACCTACTTCACGTCGACGGTCTGGGCGGTGCAGGGCCTGCTGCTGATGTGGCTGGGCTGCAGGCGGGACCGCCTGCTCGCCCTGAGCGGGGGCGCTCTGCTGCAGGTGCTGGCTGCGTTCTCCTTCGCCGGGCACCTGGAGGACTCCCTCCCCTATCCGACGGACACAGCGCCCATCGCCAACCAGCACCTCCTGGGCGCGCTCCTGGTCGCCGTGGCCGGCTTGGTGTCGGGATGGCTGCTCAACCGCAGGCCCCAGCGCGACGAACTCGATCGGGCCTTCGTCTGGCTGGCGCTGGGCTGGGGAACCGCTTGGTGGCTGGCGGGCGGGCTCATGGAGATCGTCCAGCACCTGGCCGACAGCGACGAGCTGTCGGCGTCGCTCGTGTTCGTCGTGGGTTCTCTCGCGGCGGCGTCGCTGGCGTCTCGCCGGCTCGGGTGGCCGCAGCTCGCGGCTGTGGGGCTTCTGATCCTGCCGACTCTGGTGGCCGTGCTGTTGGTGTCACTGCCAACCCAGTCCCATCCCCTCGACCTGTGGGGGTGGGCCGCCTGGCCCGTCGCGTTCGTCGCCTACTACGTGTTCGTGCGCCGGCGAGAGGACTCGTTCCCCCGGCTGTCGCCACTGCTGCACGCCGGCGGGTACTGGACGCTGGCGACGTTGGTCGCGATCGAGGTGTACTGGCAGGTCGACGGAGTGTCCGAGGGCGTGTGGCCGCTGGCTGCGACAACCGCCGCAGTCCTGGCGCTGGTGAGCGCGACGATGGCGGGGCGCTGGCTGGCGTGGCCGCTGGGAACGCACTGGCGGACGTACACGCTCGCCTGCACCGGCCCGATTCTGGCGGTGCTGGCCGTGGTGGTGCTCGGTGCGGCCGTCGTCTCCGATGGCGACGCGCCGCCGCTGCTGTACTTGCCCGTGCTGAACCCCGTGGCCGTCCTTGTCGGGCTGCACTTGGCGGCGTTGCTCGCCTGGAGGAAGCTCGCCGAGGCGCAGTCGGACCATCCGTTCCAAGATCTGGTCGATGCTCGCTGGACGCCGCCGCTGGCCGTGCTGGGGGTGGTCCTCGCCACCACGGAGACGGCCCGGACCGTGAGCCACTGGCTGGACGTGCCATGGGATCTCGAGTCGCTGTGGGATTCCACCGAGCTGCAGGCGTCGGTGTCGATCCTGTGGGCGGTGATCGCCCTGTCGGGGATGGTGGCCGGCGTGCGCATGGCCCGCCGCGCCGTGTGGGTGGCGGGCGCGTCGTGGATGGCAGTGGTGGTGGCCAAGCTGTTCGTAGTCGATCTCAGCAGCCTGACCGCGCTGGGCCGAGTGGTGTCGTTCATCGCGGTGGGTGTCCTGCTGCTGATCGTCGGCTACCTGGCGCCAGTGCCTCCGGCCGCATCCGACGAGCCCGAGGAGGGTGCCGGCTAGCGGCGGCACCACAACCCCGAGCCACTAATCCCGTCCAATTCGAGGGGGGTCACCGACAACCCCGACAACCCGCCCCCGCGTCGCTGTTACCGGTCGTAGCGGTGCGGCGGAGCGTGCCCGGAGCGCTGCTTGCACTGGACCCCGCTGCGCACCCCTATGTGACTGCAACGCGTGACGCGCGGCGCATTTGGCAGCTCGGGTGCCGACAGGGCCAGCGTCTCAGCGCGGAATCGGGCGAGAAGGTCGGGCGCGGCGCGCTCGACGCCCGCAGCGTGCAGCGCCCAGCAGTTGTTGAGCAGACTGCTCCGCTGGTCCACGATCTGGAGCATCGCGGGCAACTCGAACACCGTTCGGCCCGTGTCTTCGTCGGCTGACTCAGCGACCACGCCGCTGTTGACGAGTTTTCGCAATCCGCGCCTGAGTGATCCCGCGGAGCGTTCGGTCCTCTGCTCCAAGTACTCGACCGTGACGGCCGGCATCGTGGACATCTCGGCTAAAGCCGCTGCCGCGGCCGAGTGGGAGCGCAGCCTGAGGTCATCCCATCCGCGATGCATGTCCGCGATGGACTCAGCAATGACCTCTGTGTAGTCGCAGGCAATCATGACTGCCTCTGCGATGTGGGCGATCGCAACCTCAGCCGTGGCGGCGCGCACCTCCGTGTCGCTGGCGCCGATGTAGGTTTGATAGGGGCGCAGCGATTGCAAATACTTGTGCTTCCGCTCAGCTATAGCCGCCGACAGCGGCACCGGCACCGACCCGGGAAGGCTGCGCTGGACCACGCAGTGCATCAGCGCCCGACCGACCCGCCCGTTGCCGTCTAGGAACGGATGGATCGTTTCGAACTGCAGATGGGCGATCGCTGCCCTCGCCAGCGGATGTGTCCAACTCGGTGCCGAGACATATCCCATGAGGTCTTCGATCAGCGGGCCTACGAACTCATGTGGCGCAGGCACATAGTGCGCCCGAGCCGGAGACCGCATGTCAGGGGAACCCACCCAGACCTCTCGATCTCGGAACCGACCTGGTTCAAAATGCTGGTCGGTGCCCTCGAACAGACGGCGGTGCATCTCCTCAATGTCTGCGGCGGCGACGGGGCCCGCCTGCCGACGCCCGACCTCGATCGCATGGACGTTCAATCTGACGGCCCCCAGCGCCTGCCTGTCGCGCGCTTGACGGCCGGGGTCGCGATGCCCGCGCAGCGACTCCAGCAAGCTCAAGGAGCGCAGGGTCGTGGATATCCCCTCGACATCGCTCGACGCGATCCCCTCGGATCGGTTGAGGCACCATTGCAGCGCCAGCGAAGGCGCCAGTCGCTGCTGCAGCACCCTGAGCCGCTCAGCAGCGGTCTCCACCCGCTGCACAGTCGATTCATCAGGATGCATCTTCCAGTCGCTGATGCCGTGGGGGACGAACGCCTCGTAGGGTTCAGGGCCGAGCAATCCGTTGTAGATCCGACTTACGAGCCTCCCCACAGCGCAAACCCTACCACATATTGCATCTACGGGCACTTTCTGGCATAAAGTGCACGCGCTATTGCATCCGCGGGCACTTTCGAGGCGAAGCGCACGCACTATTGCATCCGCGGGCACTTTCGTCGCTCCTGCCGAGGCGTAGATGCGATGACCGGGGACGTTGTCGCATGCCTGAGCCCAGCCGAAGGCGTCGGAGCCGGTGCTGCTCCGCGCCTCGACTCAGACCCGGGGGTAGCGTCGGCTCGGGATTCGGATTCAACGGCGGGGAGGGTCTGTGGAGTCCAGGGACGACTTGCTGAGCGCCTCCCGTGCGGTTCGGCTAGCGACAGCACCGGAGACGCAATGACGGAGGTGTACCTCGACTACAACGCCTCGGCGCCGCTCGATCCCAGGGTGTTCGAGGCGATGGCGCCGGTGCTGTCGGGCGAGGTGGGCAACGCCTCTTCGGTGCACCGATTCGGGCGCCGGCAGGCCGCCGCAGTCGACGAGGCCCGCGAGCATGTTGCGGCGCTGGTGGGCGGACGGCCGGGAGGGGTCGTGTTCACGTCGGGCGCGACTGAGGCCAACAACCTGGCCCTGCGAGGCGTGGTGGAGGCCGCTCTCGAGGAACGGAGGCGGATGCTGGTGTCGGCGGTGGAGCACGCTTCCGTGGCCCGCACGGCACGGTGGCTGGCCGACTGCGGCCTAGCGAAGCTAGACGTGATCGGGGTGACCGCAGGCGGCTTCGTGACGCCAGACGCCGTGGAGGGTCTGGTCGAAGATGACGTGGTGCTGGTGTCGGTGATGGCAGCCAACAGCGAGACTGGCGTGCTCAACCGGGTGGACGAGATCGCTGAGCGGGTCCGGGCCACAGCGGCGCTGTTCCACTGCGACGCCACCCAGATGGCGGGCCGCATGGCTTTCGACATGGAGGCATTGGGAGTGGACTTCGTGTCGGTAAGCGGCCACAAGATCTGCGGCCCGGGCGGGGTCGGCGCTCTCGTCGGCACCCGTCATGCCTTGGCGCGGCTGGCGCCGCTGATCCACGGCGGCGGTCACGAGCGACGCCTGCGATCGGGCTCGCTGAATGTGGCTGGGATCGTCGGCCTTGGCGCCGCGGCCCGCATCGCCACCGACGAGCGGGAGTCGGAGTCCGCCAGAGTGGAGGTCCTGCGCGACCGCTTGGTGACCGAGCTAGAGGCAAGACTCACGGGCGTGCACCAGAACGGTGACCAGTCGAGGCGGCTGCCCAACACGGCCAGCATCCGTTTCGAGGGCGCCGACGCCGAGGCGGTCATGTCCAACATGGACCCCGTCGCCGTGTCCACCGGCAGCGCCTGCAGCGCCGGATCGATCGAGCCGTCGGAGGTGCTTGTGGCCATGGGCCTGTCCCGCGACGCGGCCTTCGAGTCGGTGCGCTTCAGCCTGGGCCGCTTCACCACACCGAAGGACATCGACACCGCCATTGACAGCGCCGTCACCGCCGTAGGGCGCGTCCGCGCGATGACCTGATCAACTGAGGCCGAATTCGCCGAGTTGTACGAGCAGCTAAGAAGACTCGGGAGGAGCAGACGGGAATGCGAGCCTGACGACGCGCTCGTGATCTGCCTCGTCGTAGGCCTCAGCCATTCGGTGCAGCTTCTGGCGGTCCTCCTCGGTTGGAACGAACGCCCGCGCTATGCCGAAGGCGGCTGCTCCGCTGATGCCCCTGCGCTCTCGGACTCCGTTTCGGGGTGGCGTTCGAGGCGTGGCGCCGCTGGTGTGACGGCTCGGAGGTTCTGGAGAACGTCACCGTAGAAGACCGTCACAGCATCGAGGATCCCGTCGATGAAGCCGGGCTTGCGGGTGGTGCGGCGGCCTTGCCCCATCTCGGAGCGCCTCAGCACACGGAACCGGACCGGATCCTTCCGGGACTCACCGAGCCCGGCCTTCGGGTCTTGGAGCAACTGTTCCAGCGTCGCAACGACAGGGGCTCGGGCTCCTCGGGCGTACGTCTCGATGATCAGCGACCCCTCGGTATCGCGCAGTTGCCTGGTGAGCCAGGTGACGCGAGCCCTCGCACCGCGGTCTCGGGGAGCGTCGAACACGGCGCTCGTCGTGACAAGGCGGGCCCGCAAGTCGGCGCTGATGGATACGTCGGCGATCGTGTCGGGCACACGGAGGGTCCCGGCAAGGGTGCCGTCGTCGCAGACAGACTCGACAAAGGCGCGGTTGCGTTGTTGAACGTCGTCGCGATGCGCCCTCGGTATGACCTCCTGCGCTTCGGAGCCGATCTCGACGCCCAGCTTCAGCGCCGCGTACCTCAGAAGCTGGTCCCAACGCTGACAGACCTCGACAACGGCGCTGTCCTTCCGGTCGAGGGTCCCCTCCCGTGCGCCGTCTCGCACCGCCGTCCAGTTGGCGCCCATGTCGGAGAACGCCAATGCGCCCGAGTTCGGATGCTCGAGGTACCGGATCAACTCGTTGAGGATCCATGCCTGCTCCGGGTCGTCCACACCGCGGTGCGTGTGCTCGTTGACCGCCTCGGCGAGGATCATCGTCCACGACATGTGGTGAACCTGCACCTTGGAGTTCGACCTCAACCGCAGTCCGTCGGTCGGATGAACACCGGGCGACGGTGCGATCTCGTTGGAGATCGTGATCACACAATCGTGGTCATGCAGGCGAGCGATCTCGATATACGCGTTGATCTGCTCTGCATCGAGCTTGGCGTCGCCCGTCTTCACCTCCACGAGAGCCTCGAACCAACTCCTGCGTCCGAACGACACCCGCACGAGGCCGTCAGGCCGAACAGCGCGCCCGTCGGGAGTCTCGTAAGCGACCTCGGTGAAGGCCTCGACCGTCGCCCTGGCGTCGCGGGTGGCCCCCAACGGCGTGAGCAGCGCCTTCGAGAACGGCCTCACGATCGTCAAGACCGCGAGCAGCGCAGACGTGGCCCGAGCCTCAGCCTCCTTGTTGCCGGACATCCCCGCCACGGGGATCAGGCGTGCGGGTTGTGCTTCGACTTCCACGGTCTCTCCCCGGTGCAGTCCCAAATGCCCGAGCCACGGTAGCGAGCCAGCGCTGACTCTCACCAGATCGACGCCGCGTCCCGCGTCCTCAGCGACGCCGAAGCAGCGCAGAGCCCGCATGGTAAGCACGTTGCGAGGGACTAACCGCAGTGCCTGGCGCTGGGCGGAGATCGATGAGCTGCTCGACCGCTTCGCAGCCGAGTATGGCACGGCGCGGTCGGGGGAGGTCTGCGAACTGCTGGCCCGCGTCGCGGAGACGCCGCTCGATGTCGACTCCGGCCTCTCCATCCCGGGCAGCGCTGTCCGCTACACGGAGAGCCCCGGGGCGCGCGTGGAGTTCATCGTGACGCGCACAACTGAGATGAACAGCCTGCGACTTGTCGCGGTGATGCCGAGACCGCCATCCGGATGCGAGATGAGGACCCGGCCCCGCCGGTCACGCGGTGAGGCGTGCAGATGTTCCGATCACCCGGCCGAGGCCTGATCGTTCCCGTTGCGGCGGCCCAGCACGAAGACCGCAACCAGTCCGACAAGATCGACCGACCCCAGGATGATTCCCGCCGCGTCATGGCCGCTGTCGATCAGCCACGCCGCGCCCGCTAGAACCGACACCGCTACCACGAACCCGGCAATGAGTCCCGCCATCGACCGCCGCGAGGCGCTTCTGAGCCGCCGCGACTCCATCGAGTGGCGATGCCCCATCTCCGACTCCGCCATCGCCACGATCCGATCAACGAGGTCGGGCCGGATGCGGTCGTACTCCCCGAGATCGGCGGGCGGCGGAAGCGGCCCCTGGTGAACTATCGCCTGCTGGGCGAACACCACCTCATGATGCGGCGCGCCCTCGGGATCATCCCGCATTCGCGGAGCGATACCTGCTGTGATGGTCCATCGCCCGGCGCAAGTCGTCGCCCACAGCCCGCCAAACGGCAGCTATCGCTTCGGCGTCGGCCTCAGCCGGGTTGTCGCTGGTGCGTGGCCGCGGCCCGAGGCTGCCGGTGAAGTCGAAGATAGCCGCCACGCCATCCAGCACGGACGGGTTACGAGAAGCCATACCTCGTTCTCCTCGTCGGTTGGTCAACTCTTGTGTCAACCCTAACCCACCGTCAGCGGCCCGCAACCACCACCGGAGGGAAGGCACCGGTGACTGCCGACGGGGAGGAGCAGTTGCTCAGCTTGGACACGGTCGCCGCCAGCGCCTGCTGCACGCGGTCGAGCTCTCGGGGCGCCGGTGGCGTTGGGGCGGTCGCTCAGCCTGTCGCACGGGTCGGCTACCTTCCTGGCGTGACCGAGGGGACTGCGGGGGCAGGCCGGTGAGGCTGGCGGACATGGCCGAGCGCTCGTTCGCCCGCCATGAGACGTTCCATCCCCGCTACGGCTGGTTCCGCAAGACCTACGCCCATGTTGCTGATGACGGCGGGATCTTCAGCCGAGAGGACGCCCCGGTGCAGATAGGCGTGGGCAAGAACATGGTGCGGTCCATCCGCTTCTGGGGACTGGCCGCGAAGCTGATCACGGAGGACCCGCAGCATTCGGGCAGGCGCGAGACGAGCTACGTCCCCACCCGTCGGGGCCACGGTATGTTCGGAGAGGGCCGCTGGGATCCATACATGGAGGATCCGGGCACTCTGTGGCTGCTGCACTGGCTGCGGCTTGCCCCGAAGTCGCAACTCCCGGTCTGGTGGCTCGCCGCGGATGCCGAGCCGAAGCAGCGCGCGACACGGAGACCCAGGTCGCTGTCGCAGCGGCCAAGTATCTTCATGTCATGAGCAAGGGGGCCGGCTGGTGAGGCTGGCAGAGGCAGCGGTGCGCTCGTTCGCCCGGCACGAGACGTTCCACCCCCGGTACGGCTGGTTCCGCAAGGCCTACTCCGTGGTGGCTCAGAATCCCTACGTGTTCAGCCGAGAGGATGCCCCCGTCGAGATGGGCGTGGGCAAGAACATGGTGCGAGCCATCCGCTTCTGGGGCCTTGCCGCAAAGCTCATCACCGAGGACCCGCAATCGCCCAACCGTCGAGCCCCGATCTACGTCCCCACCCGTCGGGGCCACGCGCTGTTCGGCGATCAAGGATGGGATCCCTACATGGAGGATCCTGGCACGCTGTGGCTGTTGCACTGGCTGCTGTTGGCTCCGCCCTCGCTGCTGCCCGTCTGGTGGCTCGCCTTCAACGAGTTCAACGCGGTCGAGTTCAGCGACACCGACCTCACCGAGGTGATCTCGACGCAGTTGGAAGCTGTCACGGAATGGGCCCGTCCGCATGAGTCGTCAGTCAGAAAGGACACCGGCGCGCTACTGCGCACCTATGCGCCTGCCGAGAGTTCTCGACGCGCTAGCCTCGACGACCTGCTGGACTGCCCCCTGCGCGAGCTGAGGCTGCTGGGACGGTCGGCCGCGACGGGCCGTCATCGATTCGCATTGGGCACGAAGCCAACATTGCCGCCGGCCGTGGTGGCCCACGCAGTGCTCGACTACGTCGATCGCGCGGTCACCGGCAGCAACACTGCCATGCTCAGTCGCCTCGCCCACGAGCCCGGCGCCCCCGGGCGGGCGTTCAAGCTCAACGAGGCCGAACTCCTCGCTGTGCTCACCCCCGTGGTGGAGCCAACCCGTGGGCTGAGCCTCGCGGCCCCCGCCGGTGCGTGGCAGCTCGCCTGGTCGGGTGACCCGAACGAGATCGCTACGACGATCCTCGACGACTACTACGGCTCGTCACGCACCGGGGTCTGCGCCGGGTGTGTCGGCGACGTGACCATAGACGACAGCCTTCTGGAAGAACTCGGCTCGGGCCGACATCCCGGCGCTGCTGTGCCGAGCCTCCGTCCCCTGGCGGGAGTCGGCTGATGGCAACCCTCGCCGACACCATCTCGGTGAGCGGCCGCTTCGCGCGCTCGGCGAACCTCGAGCGCGATCTCGCCCGCCCCGAGCCGCTCGACGGCTATGTCGTCACCGCCCGAGCCCTGGATGTGGTCGAGCGAGTCGCGGCGACCGCCGCGACAGGCTCCGCGGGCGGCGCCTGGTCGCTTACCGGCCCCTACGGGTCCGGTAAGTCGTCACTGGCCCTCCTGCTCGACGCGGCCTTCGGGGGCCGCTCGCAACTGCAGCGATCGGCCCTGCGGCTCGTCGACGACGCCTCTGAAGCTGCCGGCGATTTGGTGCGGCGCGCGCACCGTCATCATGGCACCACGAATCGAGGGTTCCATCGCGGGCTGGCGACAGCGGCGCGCGAGCCTCTCAACCACACCGTGCTGCGCGCGCTCCACAGCGCGGTGCAGCGCCGCCACAACGCGCCTACCCCCCCCCCGGCGGATACGCTCGCAGCCGCTTCGACGCTGACAACCGCTCTCGCCGATGCCGCTGAGAAGGACCCCCGCCGCACCGGTCCGTCGCCGTCGGCCCTCGTCGAGATCGCCCGCCGCCTTGCGGAGGACTCTCCGCTACTGCTGATTGTCGACGAGTTCGGCAAGAACCTCGAGGCGGTCCGCGACGGAGGAGAGGCCGACCCCTATCTGCTTCAGCAGCTGGCAGAGGCGGGTCAGGGGTCCGGGCTGCCCATATTCGTCGTGACACTGCAGCACCTGTCCTTCGAGGACCATCTGGCCGGTGCCGACGGCCCGCAGCGCCGCGAGTGGGCTAAGGTGCAGGGTCGCTTCGAGGACGTCTCGTTCGTGGAGTCCGCGGGCCAGACCCGAGCCCTGATCGGCACGGTGTTCAATGTCGAGGATCAGGCTGTAGGGGCCCGCATCGATCGCTGGGCCCGGCCCTATGCCGACACGATGCGGGCACTGGGCATCGCCGATCTCGCCGACCCTGCAGCCGTGGCTTCGTGCTATCCCCTGCATCCGCTGGCCGCTTTGGTGCTGCCCGAGCTGTGCAGCCGCTACGGCCAGCACGAGCGCACGCTGTTCTCGTTCCTCACAAGCCCGCACGCCGCCAGCGCCTCGTCGTTTCTGTCCGCCACCAACCTGCCCGCCCGGGGTCCGCTGCCGTCTCTGGGCATCGAGGCGGTGTACGGCTACTTCGTCGGCACCGGCGCCCTCAACATTGCCTCTGCCCGCCAGTCGAGCCGATGGACCGAGATCGCCACCCGGCTGCGCGACTCCCATGGCCTCACGCCGCCCCAGTCCCGGCTAGCCAAGGCGATCGCTCTGCTCAATCTCGTGTCGACGACCGGGATCATCCGAGCGTCCCGGCAGATCCTCGCGCTCGCCGACCGGGGTGCCGCCAGCGCACTCTCCGACCTGGAGACGGCGGGGCTGGTCACCTACCGGGACTTCGCCGACGAGTACCGGATCTGGCACGGAACCGACGTCGACATCAGCCTGCTTCTCGACACCGCGCGACAGCGCGTCTCGCGGCTGCCGCTGGTTGAGATCGTCTCGAGCATCGACTCTCCTCCGCCCGTGGTGGCAGCCCGGCACAGCGCAGAGCACAACATTCTCCGGGTGTTCAGTCGGCGCTACGCCGACAGCAGCGAGCAGGTTGAGCCCCTCGGCGCCTTCTCCGCCTACGACGGGCAGGTGCTGCTCGTAGTGGGCGGTGACGGCCGCACGCCGAGCTTGACGGAGCCCGCCGACGGGACGAAGCCGGTGGTGGCCGCGATCCCCGACGACCTCGCGGCCCTTGAAGCATCGGCCCGGGAGGTCGCCGCGGTTGCCGCCGCCCTCGACGATCCCACCGTGGAAGACGACCGGGTGGCACGGCGCGAGTTGGGCGAGCGGCTGGCGCAGACCCGGACCACGTTCGAGCAGGCCCTCGTCAGCACCTTCGGCTCGGACGCCTGCCGATGGGTCCTGATCGGGGACGCAGCCGACCCCGCCCCCGGTGCGGACGCTCGCGAGGAGGCGGGCGCCGCCTTCGGAGCCGACGGCGACGTGCCGCTCGGCGGCGTGTCGGACGGGCGCGGAGAGGGCGGCAACACGGAGCTTCCTGGAGGACGGGGCAGTGCCGCCGTGTCGGCAGCGGCCGACCTCGTCTATTCGCGCACCGCAGTGGTTCGCAATGAGATGCTCAACCGCACCGAGCTCACCTCGCAGGGGTCCAAGTCCCGCCGCCGGCTGCTGGAGGCGATGATCGAGCGTGGTGACGAGGACGTGGCCGACCTCGGCTTCGAGGGATACGGCCCTGAGGTGGCCATGTACCGGGCCTTCCTGCAGAGGACCGGACTGCACGGCCCCGACGCCCGAAACGGTGCCATGACTTTCCGCCGCCCGACTGACCGGTCGCTCCAGCCCGCCTGGGAGGTGCTCGTGGAGGAGTTTCGCCGCTCCACGGCCCGGCGGGTCAGCCTCAACGACGTCTACGCCGCGCTGCTGGCCCCGCCGATCGGGATGAAGGCCGCGGTCGTGCCCGTTCTCGTCACAGCCGGGTTGCTCGCCTTCCGTGACGAGGTCGCCATATACGAGCACGGCACGTTCAAGCCGCTGCTGTCGCCGGAGGTCTCCGAGCGGATGGTGCGCAATCCGGGCCACTTCGACATCAAGCACTTCGCCAACACCACCGGCGGGCGCCGCCGGGTCGTGGAGGCCCTCGCCGACCGGTTCGGGGTGCAGCCCCGATTCCGCAAGCACCGTGTGGCCAATGTGCTGGCCGTGGTCGGCCATCTGGTCTCTCGGCTGAACCGGCTGGACAACTACGCTCGCCGCACCCGCAACCTGACCGCGCCGACCCTGAGCGTGCGCGGCGCGCTGACGGCGGCCGTGGAGCCCGACGAACTGCTTTTTGTCGCCCTCCCGGAAGCACTGGGACTCGAGCCGGTGCCCGCCGATGCCGAGGCCTACCCGAGCGCAGGCCGCTACGCGGATCTCATCGGCGCTGCCGCCGACGAGCTGACCTGGTGCCTGGAGCGGCTATTGGACGATCTCTTGGAGTTGCTATTCGATACCGCGGCGGAGACCAGCCGGCTGACGGTGATGGGCCAGGCCGCGGCCCTGTGCGACGAGGTACTCGACCCGGAGGTGCGAGCCTTCGTGCTGGCGCTGGCCAACGACAGCGCCGAGGCCGACACCGATTGGATCTCCGCCATCGCCACAGTCGTCGCCCGCAAAGCTCCGGCCGAGTGGAGCGACGACGACCGGCTGCGCTTCCGACGCGAGCTTCCGCAGCGACTTGCTGCGTTCCACCGGCTGATCGCGCTGCACGCGGACCAGCGCGCCGACGGCGGCGGCCCGTTCGACGCGCTGCGGGTGACTCTCACCAGATCCGACGGCAGTGAGCACATCCGCTTGGTGGGTCTCGACGATCGGCAGCGCTCGGACTTGGAGGGCGCCCTGGATGGTGTATTGGCCGATCTGGAGTTGGTGACCGGCTCGACCCAACGGGCGGAGCAGAGCCTTCTGGCCCTGCTGAGCGAGCGTCTCCTTCCCGCCGTCGAATCGAGCGAGCCAGCGGTCGCCCCCGTCCCAGAGACGCGAAGGAGGGTTGCCGATGGCTGAGCCCGAGGCCCCGGTGCGCCGCGGCGCGACCGCCGTTGCGACCATCGCGTCGCCGGACGCTCTCCCGGCCGAGCCTGAGACGCCGGTCCGCCATATCTGCGGCATCTCCGGCGGCAAGGACTCCAGCGCTCTGGCCGTCTACATGCGCGACCGGGTGTCCGACATGGAGTACTTCTTCTGCGACACCGGCGCGGAGTTGCCCGAGACCTACGAGTACCTGACGTGCTTGGAGGTCATCCTCGCCAAGCCGATCGTCAGACTGAACGCTTCGCGGGGTTTCGACCACTGGTTCGAGGTGTTCCGGGGCGCGCTGCCGTCGCCCCAGATGCGGTGGTGCACCAAGAACATGAAGATCAAGCCCATTGAGGAGTGGATCGGCGATGCGCCCGCCGTGTCCTACGTGGCTATCAGGGCGGACGAGTCCAACCGCAAGGGTTACATCTCCACGAAGTCGAACATCGAGACCCGCTTCCCCTTCGTGGAGGACGGCATCGACCACGGGGCGGTGATGAGGATCCTCGACGACGCCGGAATCGGCCTGCCCGCCTACTACGAGTGGCGGACCCGCTCGGGGTGCTACTTCTGCTTCTACCAGCGCAAGGCCGAGTGGATCGGCCTGTCCGAGCGCCACCCCGACCTCTTCGAACGGGCAGTGGCCATCGAGCAGAAGGTCCTGCAGGACGCGGGCGTGGACGGCGACGCCGATTTCGGCGACCGGGCCATGCGAGGCCGCCAGTACACCTGGTCCGGCGGCGAGACCCTCGTGCAGCTCCGCGACCGCCGCGACCAGATCCTCGAACGCCACGACGCGGCCCTGGCCCGAGCAAGCAAGACCAGGGCCAACCTCCCCCTGATCGAAGCCCTAGCCGACGCCTTCGACGAAGAAGACGACACCGAACCATGCACAGTATGCGCGCCATGAGTGACCGCGCAGTAGCTAGCGCTGCCGGAGCACCGCGATTCCACGAGTCCAGGCCTCCGACTCATGCGGTCGGGGAACACCATTGCATAGAGCGAGCCGTGTCCCGTCTCCCCAGAGCACTGTCGTGAACGACTGGAAGACTTCGAGCAGGACCGTTCGGCCGAAGCAAGTGTGGAGGCCATACCACAATCCGCTCTCGTTTCGGCGAGTGAACCTTGAGAAGATTCCAGGCGATGCCTACGGTCTCTATGGTCTTTGGTTCGGCAGGCGATGTCTCTATGTCGGCCAAGCGAAGCGCCAGCCTATCGCACATCGGCTGGAACAACATTGGAGAGGGACACACAATGACTACTTGGCTGATTGGATAAGAGCCAAGGGATCCCAGCTCCGTGTTTCATATGTTGTCGTCGAACGGCCGTCCGACATCGATGACCTAGAGGCGGCGTACATAAGGCGATTTCAGCCCATAACCAACAGACAACTAAAATAGGGAGACTTTACTATGGCATCGGTGTTGCCAGCTATGCGCGGACAATTCGGCTCTACGGAGTATTTCATCGTCACAATGAGCGCTGAGGACGTGACAAACAAGCTTAAAGTGCCCAATGAAATCGACGGATGGACTGACCTGTCCATCGAAGAGCGATACCAGAGGGAAATCAACTACAGGCGTGTCAAGCGCCAGATTGCTCCCTATCTTGTACAAGACGAAGCCAGATTCTTTGGTGCCTTCATTGTCACCATGCTGAACGCTGAACAGACTGAGTTCGAGCCGATTTCGCAGATATACAAGGACAAAGTCCCTGGTCTGTACCGATCCGCGGCAAGCGTGTTCGGATTTTTGACGCTACATGGTAGTGAGATTCTGGTTCCACTGGATGGACAACACCGGTTGGCCGCGCTGCGATTCGCGATAACCGGCAAGGACGAGAAGCAACAGCCGATTCCCGGCCTCCAAGCACTGGCTGATGTTGGCGAGGATGTCTGCACTCTCATTCTAATAAGACACGACGAAACGAAGGCGCGCAAGATTTTCAACAAAGTCAACCGTTACGCGAAGTCAACGACTAAGGCAGAGAATCTGATCACCGCGGATGATGACATCGTGGCCGTCATCGTTCGGGAGACGATTGTAGGCGCAGACAATGCAATACCGGACATCCTAGTCAACGCGAAGAGCAATACTCTCACGGTAAGAGCTAATGAGTTCACCACTCTCTCCACGCTCTACGAGGGAACCAAGTATCTTCTCGAAGATACCCACAGCAAGATCAACACTGAGACACTGCCCGACAAGGCAACGCAAGGAATCATGAGACGGGAGGCGAAGGACTTCTGGGACACGGTCTGCTCCCAGGTTAAGCTATTCAGCGATGCACTGCATGATCCAAGTGCAGATGGGGACGAGAAGCGCAGACAGATCAGGTCGGATTATCTGCTTGGCAAGCCCGTAGCGCAATGGGCACTGGTGCAGGCAATTGTCCAACTGTGCAGCGAGAATCCTGAGACTGCCTCTCGAATTAGCCTGAATGAGGCATGCGACCGGGTCAACCAACTCAACTGGCATGCTGACGAACCTCGATGGCAGCAGGTTCTGATGAACGGTGATCGAGTCCTGGCCGGCAAGTCAGCCGTGAACTATGCCTCGCGGGTCATCGCCTACTGGCTCGGCCATGGTCTCAACGATCGGATGGTCGATGACTTGAGAGAGCGGTACACAAGTCAGGGTGGCACCGGCTCGCTGGCTGAACCCATTTTCTAGTTCCGGTGCTGCTGCCCGCCGTGAAGCACAGGAAGGAGGTGACTTTCGCCGAGTTCATCGATGCGCCCCAGGAGCAGCCCGAGGCTGTCCGCGAACCCTTGGCGTCGTGAATCGCTGATCCCCCGTGAGAAGGAGAATGGGGTCACCGGGCGGGGTGCTTGAAGAGGTTCTTGTTGTGCCAGTCGACGTGCTCGGCGGCGGGGAGGCGATACCTGCGCTGCGGCCGGCGTATTCGGGCCCCGACGAGCTGTCTGATGTGGGCCGAGGAATCCTGCTCGCTGAGGTTCAGATGCTCGCTCACGAGAATCCGGTGATCGTGGTCCAGACCGAGCGCCCCATAGTCGAAGAGGCGGTGGTGCTGCACGCATAACGCCAGCCCGTTCTCGATGCGGTCCGGCCCGCCCTTGGAACGCATCTGGACATGGGCGGCATCGATGCCCACCGGCGATCCGCCGAGGCGCAGGTCGTAGCCGCAGAACGAGCACCGGTCCTCGTAGGCCCGCAGCACGGTGCTCTGGAAGCGCGGATCCCGCGGAGACTGCTCCGGCGCCACGAGGTGGCCCAGACGGACCTCTTGGAGCACCTGCTGATGCTGCGTCTCGGGGAACTCCATCCGCAGCAGAGCATTCACCACCCGCGACCGCACCCCCGCATCCTGCAGCGCCCGCTCGAACCCGGGGAAGAGCGTGCCCGTCGCTTCCTCCCGCAGAAACGGTGGACTCAGCTTCTTCGCCGGCTTCATCCCTCTGACGTCTTGTCCGCGCGAGTCCTCAACTCTCCACAGCTCTGGGTCGCTCGCCAGATAGACGAACGGGTTCTCGACCTTCGGCCGGGAATCGCCCACGCGGTGTTTGTTCATCAACCGCTTCAACTCGCCCTCAGCCTCTTTGAACGAGACACGGGACGGCAGCCCCTCGGCCAGTCGCCCTATGAGCCAGAGCAACAGGAGCGGCTTGTAGGGCGCCCGTTTGTCCGAGTCCCTCATCCTGTAACGCCTGATCGACTGGACCCTGCCGACCCAGTAGTCGGCCTGATCCGGCACGTCGTCATCCGTCCACAATCGATCCATCTGCCCTTCCAGCCGGAGGCTAGGACGCCGATCATACCCACCACCGCCCCACCGCTCCGGCCTCCGCCGCCCCGCCGGAGCCCGCCCGGGCGTGCCTGGCTCGGGCAGCCGCAACGTAGAGCTGATGGCGCTCGTCGACGCATCCGAGCACGCCTACCTGCGCAGCACACTCCAACAGCTCCAATACAAGTCCTGGGACGCCAAGGAGCGACTAGAGGAATGGATCGAGCACGGCGATGCCCCGAGTGACCGCCATCACCGGAGAGGCCGCCGACCTGACCGTACATCGGCGGGCGACGCCCATCGACGGCACGCCCCCGCCACATCCACCGGCTGCGGACCAAAGGTCCTAGCAGTGGCGTGCCTCGCGGCGTGGATATCTGTTCTACTTGTTCGCCTCGGGCGCCGATCGCGACCGTTCGCGTAGAGCACTCCGACCATCGCTGGCCTAACGCTGCCGAGGACCGCCTGCAGCCCCCTGCTGGACCGCAAGGAAGATGACCTTCGAGCAGCCCGTCGGGACCCTGCGCCACCGACCGAAGCAGTCGGCGAGTTGCTCGCTCAGTGACCTCGCCTCACCGGGGCGGCTTCAGGGAGCGGAATCGCCGCCGGGGGTCAGGAGCCTGCCCTCAACGGCGGCGTCCACCTCCTCAGCCTTGTTCAGGGCCGCGATCAGCGCAGTCAGCTTCAGGTCGATCGCGTCGATCTTGCCGTCCTGCGCCGCGAAACCGGCGACGACCGTTTCCTCGAGGCGGTCGATGCGGCTGCGGTTGCTGGTGAGCGAGAAGATGAGCAGCCCCACCACGGCTGCGGCGAGCACAGTCTGCATGGGGTTGTCACCGAGCACTGCACGTCGGACGGGCCTCGCCCCGGCATCAGAGGCAACGGCGGGGACCGGTGCGGGTTGCGATTCGGCGGCTGGGGCCATGGGCGCTGCGGGGGTTGGCGATGATGTGCTCAAGACGTGCCTCACAAGGGTCTGGCGGCGCTTCGACAACGCTGTCACAGATTCGGATTGGCTCTGCCGCATATGCCCGGCAGCGAGGCTGACCACCAAGTTACATAACAGTCAATGCCATGTCAACACATCCGGCGATTCGCGATTCGGGACGAGGGCTATGAGCGCATTCGGGGCGCATTCCGAACCCTAACGGGAGCAGCCAGCCCGCTAGAGGCACCCGGACCGCAATGCGGCGTGGCCTGCTGATCGCCGTCAGGAGGTCGGTTCTGGCTCGATGAGAATCCTATTGGGCGGCCTCTGTCGCCCATCTCGTCCTGCATTCCTGCAGCGATCGTCAAGTTCAGAGCCACTCCGCGCACCAGTTGCTCTCGCACTGTCGCCAAGCGCTGCAACATCTCGATCCGTGTGTCGGCAGCGCACCAGTCGGGCGGGGCGTCGGTGAGATCGTCGAGCAGGCCCGCAATGAAGACGGTGAGCAACAGGAACTCTTGGGCCATCAGCATCCGCGGGTCCGTCCCCACGCTGTCCTGTACGCCGCTGTCGCTGGGAGACGCCGGTGAGGCCATCGGATCAGCGCCTAGGCGAGCTGAGGCAGTCGGGCCGCGTCGTCCAGGTCGGGTATCTGGTTTCGCTGCTCCCACCAGTGTTGCGGGAAGTCGTCGCCGTGACGCAGCGGCCCTCGGCACACGAGCTGCCAGTACCAGCGCTCCGCTCGATGCGCGCACACTGTCGCCGGGGCTCGATAGGGCGAACCACCTGCCTCCAGCCATCCCGGCGTGCCGCTCGCAAGCCAGACTCCCCATTCGCCGGTGTCGCCGTCCCTGACGACGCTCGCCGCCCTCCGCTGGCCGTCGCGCTCCACGGGAAGCGTCGCATGGAACTCGGACGTGTCGGGCTGGTCCGGGTACTCGCTCACGCCCGTGATGGCCACGCCACCCGACCGGAGCAGCGGATCGTCGATGGCGGGTACGCCGTTGGCCAGTTCGAAATCCGACTGAGGATTGTCGGGCCCGTAGCGGAGGCCTCGCCCGAGCGCGGCCTGCCAGTACCAACGCTCGGCTCGGTGGATGCTCGCCGCCAGCGGCGCGCTGTAGGGCGTGCCGCCCGCGTGAAGGAGATAGGCGCGGTCGTATCCCCCGAAGTACGGCGGCGTTCTCAGAGCGCAGTAGATGTGGACATTCCATCGCTCCTCGGATTGCGGCTCCTCCTGGATCACGCTCGCTCGCCAGAAGGCGCCGCTTGACCGCACCCAACCTGTGCTGATTCGGCAATACCGCATCGGCCACTCCCTAACTCTCAGCCTGAATCCACCGATGGACTCACCGTCTCTCACGAAATCTGCACGGGTTGTTGTCGTATATGACGCGTTTCTCTACAGATTTCGGTGCGTTCCTGGAGATGGAGCCTTTGACCGGGCTGCCGAACGTTGCTTCACAGCAAGTGCCTCCCCACATGGCCAGAACAGCTGACAACCTCAACAACATTCTCTCACGTCAGGAGGCCTTTCTGGTGAACACGCCAACCCCCGCGCCTCACCGTGCCGCTGGAGCCCCCCATGACCGCCTATCCGCGCAGCCCCTGAGACCCGGTTCTCATTCTCCGAGAGCTCGCGGCGGTCGTGCTGCACGCCGCGGCGCCTGCTGTCGCCAGCCTCAGCCTTGCGAGAGATAGGCCTCGAGGGCGTGGCGGATCACCTGACTCTCGGGGTGCCGTCGGACGTGGCTCTCTCCCTGATGCGGTCCACGAGGCTCGGCGGAGCGCGAAAGGTCTGAACCTCGGCCTTCGCCTCTCCCAGCCTCGGCGACCGTCGGCGTGTCTTCTTGATCGCGGCAAGCTCCTCGGAGCTGAACTTCCGGCTCTCGAAAGCGCTCGCGATCTCGGCGGGACCGTCCTCGGTGGACGCAGCATGCGCGTGGGCCTCTCGGCTCATTGTCACTCCCCGCTCAGCAACACTCGGAGCTCGGCCCGCAGCGGCATCGAATAAACGACCATCTTCTCGCCCGGCGACTGCAGGTACAGCACCTCCAGCAGGTTGCCCGAGGTGTCGGGGCCGATGCAGAGGCTCTTGGTCGGTTCATGCTCGCGGTCGATGTCGAAGAAGGCGATGGCGTTCGTCCAGGCGTGTCGAATCTCGTCGCCGGTCAGCCCATGCCGGTAGGCCGACTCGAAGATCCGCATTCGCTTAAACGTAACACGTTGAGATTTGCGGTGGCAACAGCCGGCGCGAACGGGAACCCCACCCGCACACTGCGGCCCAGGCGATACCTACCCGTCGTACAAGGTGCGCTGCGTCACCAGCGAGACATTCCAGGCACCGCCATCCGAGGCTCCAGGCGGGGCGCCGCTGGTGTGACGGCTTACGGGCGAGCTTGCCGCAAACAAGCAGACCATAGAGAAGAGGGACCGTTCCTAAGCCGATAGATGGTTGTTCTGTCGGCGGCGTCCCGAACGGTGTTGGGCGCCTGTGCGTGCCGCGGGTCGGGTGTCGGTCCGTGCGGTCGGTGCATCCCGTGGGTGCTCGCGCCCGTCGTTGCCCGTCGCTGCTGCCATGCCAGTTGTGTCGGCGGTCTGCTCAACGGAAGTTCTCCCTTGGCGATCCTCTGGTCGCGTCGGGTGCATCCTGTGTCGTCGCTTCTCGCTGTGTCGCTGGCTTCTGCGGCCGATGACGACGGCAGCGGCCGCGTGGCCGTCGCCGCGCTGTCGGCGGGACTGGTTGAGGGGCTGCTGCCACCAGCGGCGGCCCCATCGGCTGGTGTAGGCCGCGTCCACTGCCACGACTGGCATCTGGCGGCGGTGAGCGGCCGATGAGATGGTGTGGGTGAACTGTGCGGTGGGGATGCCGCACACTTTGCGGCGGGTGGTGCGGCCCGCACCGCCTCGGCGGAACTGCTGGCGGCCGAGGGCGCGTACGTCGGCGAAGTCGAGGGCCTCGATCGCAGCGAAGCTCGCACCGCCGTCCTTGCCCCACTTGATGAGCCTTGAGACAGCCTCCCGTAGCGAGCCGAGACGCTGCGCGGCGGTGCCCTGCTGGGGGATGCGCTCGATGGTGGGCGCTCCGATGGGGTTGCCGCAGGCATCAAGGATGCGGGCGTCGAGGTGCCCGGCGTTGACGTCGATGGCGAGACAGCGCCCCGACGCCGCAGCCTCGGCAACGGTTGGGGGATGGTCGACTGGCTGGGACCAGGTAGCGGTGACGTACCAGCGGCCGCTGCCTGGGTCAAGGGCGACGGTGTAGGCGATGGAGAGCCCGGACCGCGCTCGAGCCTCCCACTCGTCGGCTCGGTGGTTCCAACGCAGCGGGGTGGACAGTCGATACGTCGGGGCGCGCCCGTCGGTATTGGACAGGTGCGCCAGCGGCTCGGGCAGCCTGACGGTGATTGTGCAGTCACCTGGCCGCGCTCCACTAGAAGTGTCGGGCGCCACCCGGATGGTCTCATTACCCCATGCCTTGCCGGACTCGCCGTCGGCGGTGAAGAACATCCTGCGGGCACCCCAGTGCCGTCGCCACTGATCGAGGGTCATGCCGGCGGCCTCAAGGTTGTGTCGCTTACGGGCAAGAGCCCTGCCGCCCACCGTGATCGACACCCGACCCTCGTCGAGACGCCGCCGCGTGTCGGTCAGGCGTGCTGCGAGCTTCTGGCGGCGACGCTGCTTGTGGTGGCGCTCCGACTGGCTCGCATACCCGTAGCGCCGACGTCCCCTGGGCTTCGCCGCGTCGCCGCGCCGGTCCGCTGTCGGAAGCGCCGCGCGCCGGTCGATCTCGGCGATCTCGCGGGAGTCGCGTTCTTCCAGCGCCTTGAGGTTGCGCATCCCGAGCGCGTACATCTCATCTGCAGTGCGGGTGATCGCGCCCGCCCACCGCGACGAACACTCGGGTGTCAGGCGGCGCTTGCGCTCAGCACGGCCCAGATGCTTCGCTCCCGGCCCAAGCTGGCACCGCGCCGCCACATCGGAACGCAGCAGCGAACCAAGATGTCGCCCGACTGCCAACAACACCTCCTCGTCGGCCTCCGACGGGCGCAGCCGAGTCTTAGCGACCGCCTTGGCCGGCGGAGCCACCACGAATGGATCATCCAGGCGCCGACGGGTCATGCCGCTGCGGCCTCCAACGCACGCTCAGCGCGCCGCGCCGCCGAGCGGCGCCCATACAGACGAGCGCACATCGAGGTCAGCACCTCAGTCACATCGCGCACCAGATCGTCCTCGACCTCGCCCTCATCCATCACCACGATCTCGCCGCCGCCGCCGCCCAGCGCCGCCTCGACCATCTCGAACCCGAAGCGAGACAGGCGATCCCGGTGCTCCACAACCAGACGGATCGACCCGCCCGACCCCAGCACCCGCAACAACTTGCGGCGCTTGCCGTTGAGCCCCGACGCCGTCTCCAGCACCGTCTCGTCCACAGTCCAGTTCTGCTTCTTGGCGAAGCGCTGCAGCCGCTCGGCCTGGCGCACCAAATCAGACGCCTGGTCAGAACTCGACACCCTCGCATACAGAACAGTGCGCGGCCCATGCGCCGCCAACACCGCAGACCTAGACCGAACATAGAAGATGCGACCGATCTTTTGAACTTCCAGATCATCAGGCAAACGCCCGTCCTTGAGCATCTGCCAAGACACCCGCGGAGAGCGCCCAAACTGGCGGCCCCAGTCCGACAACCTCATCCAACCGTCTACCCCATTCATCAACAAGACTCTATCAGAATGTCAGCAGCTGCTCAACCCCGTGCGGTCCGGGGTCCCGTCGGCGCGACCCGGCAGGAACGGGCAAACAGAGGCAGGCCGCGCGATATATCATCCAACGCTCATGGCTCTCGACAAGCAGACGGCAGACCGAGTGGAGCGGTTCCTCAGCGCTCATCCCGACGGACGGCTCGTGGTGTGCGTGGGCTCCGCCAGCGTGGCGGGGATCGTGTGGCTGGCCGAGCGGACCCGGCGCAGGCCGGTGACTCTGCTGATCGGCGACCTCAAGAGCCGCAACTTCGCCAAAGCCACCGACACCGACCGGCGGGCCGCCCTCGACTTCGTGGACCGCGGCGATGTGAGCGTGCGCAACTGGTACCGCACCCAGCGCTCGGGCCAGGGTCGCTCCGAGGCCCACCTCAAAGTGTGGGCTGCCTGCGACGCCCACGACACACCGCAGGCCTTCCTGGTGGGGTCGGCCAACCTCACCATCGCCGGGCTGCACGAGAACGTGGAACTGATGGCGCAGGCCGACCCCACCGAGCATCCCTACCTGCGCCAAACCCTCTACGAGTTGCTGGACAAGTCCTGGGATGCCAACGGACGGCTCGCCGAGTGGATCGAGGGCGACGACGCCTCGGCGATTCACACTCCCCCGCATGCACGCCGACACCGTGAGACACCAACCCGCGGAGGCCGACACCGTGAGACACCAACCCGCGGAGGCCGACACCGTGAGACACCAACCCGCGGAGGCCAGCACCGCCAGTCGAGAGCCGCGCCCGCGGCGTCCACGGGGTGCGGAACCCACGCCCTGGCAGTGGCGGCGGGCTGGGCGGTCCTAGGCGTGGTAGTAGCCATCAAGCGGCAGCGACCCGAGAGCTGACCGGCCCGGAGCCATGCTGCAAGGGCACAGCCCGAAGACGCGTGCGGCCGGCGGCGGCGGCGGCAGCGCCGATGATCGCGCTTCTCGGCGTCAACAACCGAGGGCGTAGGTGACTGCTTGGCACACGGCTTGCATCGTGCGGTCGCCCAGCTCGCCAATCCGTCGCGACAGCGAGGACCGACGCACGGTGTGCAAGCCATCGCAGTTCACCACCGACGCCTCGGCCAAGCCCGCCCCAGAGGCCGCTAGCGGAACCTCGACTGCGAGGCCGCGCACCGTTGTGGTGATCTCGGCCACCGTGACCATCTCGCGCACAGCGATCACCTCCGGCCGAGTGAGGACGAGCACGGGGCGTCTCTTACGCCCGATCTCCGCCCACCAGACCTCGCCCCGTTTCACCCGTCCCCCCACGCTTCGGCCTCGTCCCAGAAGTCGTCCGGCTGCTCCGGAAAGCGCTCGTAGGCCGCCATGTCCGCCTCGCCCACGGCACGGCGAACCGCCGCGTCAACCCCCTCGCGGGCCGCGGCGGAAATGTTGATCCCGAGAGCCCGTGCCCTCTCGGCCAGCCCCTCGTCCAAGGTGAATGTGGTGCGAGTCGTTGCTATCATCTTATACTATCACTATTGCTAGCATCAGCCTCGGTCGACGGCTCGAATGGACTCGATGGCGAGAGAACGGTCAGAGTGGCTGCCGTCCGCAATCACCCGGGCCAAGGCGTCCCTGACGCCGGCGACGGCCTCCCCGTTCCTGCGTGTCCATCGCCTTCTGGTTGGATGCTCTCTGCTCTGGTTGGATGCTCTCTGCTTCGAGCGCAACATAGGGGAGCCTCCAGGGGTTCGGCGGCTGACAGAGATCGGAACCACGGCGAGGGGTTCGCTTCAGGGCAACGGATCCACCTTACCGCAGTATTTTGATTTTTCAAGCTAATTCATGATATAGTGCCAATACCGGCATCGTCCGGGCCACTGAGACCGCTACAGCGTGGTCGACAGTGAATCGGGAGCAACCTTGGAGACTCCCCGCTAATCGAGAGGATCATCGAGTAGAGGGGACGCCACCATGGCGATGACGGAGACGCAACGCACGACGCTGTACACCCAGTTGACCGACGCGATCGGCCAGGAGGCAACGAGAACCCTCATGGAGCAACTACCCCCGAGCGGATGGGACCAGGTCGCCACCAAAGACGACGTCAAGGCCACCGAAAAGCTGCTCCAGCGCGAACTCAAGGCCAGCGAGAAGATGTTCCTCAGTGAGCTGAAGGAGAGCGAGGGGCGGCTCAAGATCCAAATCGCGGACTCGGAGTCAAGGCAAGGGACTCGAATCGACCAGACAACCGTCCGGATCGACCAGACCAACACCCGCATCGATGAGACCAATCGGGAGCTGTCCGAGCTCAAGGACGAGGTGCGAACCGGCTTCGCCGAATTGAAGCTCACGCTTGCCAGACACACGCTATGGATGGCGGCTGTGCTTCTCGGGGTCGCGGTATCAATGGCGGTGCCGCTGACGATCGCCCTCCTCTGACTTACAGACGCCGGCGCGAGGTCAGGGAGTGATGGGGCTTTGGGCGGTTAGGCCGCCGTCGATGGTGACAGGCTTCCGGACACGAACGACGCCTCGTAGCTGGCCAGCCACAACACCAGGCCGGCCACGTCCTCGGGGTGGCCCAGGCGGCCTACCGGGTGACGCTCCACCGCGGCGCCGCGGGCCGCGGTCGGATCCGCGGCCCTGCACCCCGGCGTTGTTCACCACCACATCGACCCGCCCAAAGGCCTCCACGGCCGACGCAACCAGGCATCGGCCTGAGCCGCATCAGCCACGTCGGTGCGCACCCAGCAGCCCAGACCGTCCGGGGCTCGCTCCGACTGCCGGTCATCACCCGGGCGCCGGCCGCCACGAACCGCTCGGCCACCGCAAGCCCGATCCCCGAACTGGCCCCGGTCACCACAACCGCCGCGCCCCTCAGAGAGTCCACTTGCCGCTCCCCGACCCCGCCGCCTACACGAAGCGCGAGCCTGGCGCGGTGCCGTCCAGGTAGCGCTGCTGGCGGGCCTTGATCTCGTCGCTCAGGTGCCCCAGCCTGTTGAGCCTTTGACCGGGCTGCGGAGTGTTGCTTCACAGCAAATGCCTCCTCACATGGCCAGAATCTCCGCCATCCACAACGGCATTCTCCCATGTCAGGAGGCCTTTCTGGTGGACGCGCAAACACCCACAGGCCCCACCCGCCGGTGGATTCAGGTTTAGAGGCAGCGCGGAAGGTGTGACCGCATCGCGATGAAACGTCGTGATTCCCGCTCTTGTTCGCTACGCTCACGGGCCGCTCGGGCCACGGCCTCGCTCAGCGTGTCCGTGAGATCCTCGTGAGCAACGGCCTATCCGCTCGGCCTCTTAGGCTCGCTTGTCGCCCGCTCCTACCTAGCCGAGATCGTGTGACGCACACTGCCCGCCAACGCTCCGCTCTCGCATCTCAAACCACCCGCGGGCGGGTCCCAGGCTGGCCGGCCGGGCGGGACCGGCACGTCAGTCCGCGGAGCCGCGTTCGACGATCCACTGGGTCGGCTGGCCGGTGACCTCGGACACAACATCGAAGTCGGCGTCGTAGTGCAACACGGTGAGACCGCGACTCTCGGCGGTAGCGGCAACGAGAGCATCGACAAGGGAGAGGGCCCTGTGCTGGCCCCGACCCGCCAGCATCCGCTGCAGGTCGAGCGCCCGCCGATGGTCGCCCTCCGTCGTCGGCACCGACTCGAATGCGTCGATGTGGCTCATGACGGCGTCGAGGTCGGCGGCGCTGCGGGCGCTGAAGCCAAGCTCGAACGCGACGGGCGCGCACAGCGCGATCCTGCCCTCTGCGACGAGCGGAGCGATGGCCGCGGCGACATGGGGCTTGCCCAGACGAGCGAAAGCGCTGGTGTCAGCCAAGTAGACGGCACGGGCCACGTCAGGCCTCTCGACCCCAGGCATCGTCGAGCGCGTCGAAGTCGTAGCGCCCCGGCTGTGAGAGCAGGGCTACCAGTTCGAGGCGACGCCTGGCGTTGACAATCTCGCGCAACGACGCGTCGACGGTGTCGCGCAGCGTCTTGGTTCCCAGGATTCTCGCCGCCTCAGCAGCGATATCATGATCAATTTCTAGAGATGTCTTGCTCACATCGAGATGATATCTCAAGGCGATTGTGCAACACGGGCGCACCAACCACAGACCGCCCGGACTCAGGACCTCCCAGGATCCTGCTCGACCCGGACTCAGGACCTCCCAGGATCCTGCTCGATGACGCCCAACAGCGGGTCCTGCTCTGCCCGCGGCAGTTCCAGCAGTTCACCGGAGGGCTCTTCCATCGTCGGGTAGATAGCCACGCCCGCGGCCGCCAAGCGGGTCAGCATCACGCTGGCGAGATGGTCGATGGCGTACAGGGCCACCTGCATCTGCTGAGAAGTCCCCGACGGCAGCGTGTCGGTGTCTTCTGTGAATCCGCCCAGCAGCCCGAACCTGGCGTCATAAACCTTCGAGAGCCTGAAGGTCACAGAATATTGCCTGCGGTCGTCGCGCCAGCCGCGGTCTATCGCTTGGATGGCCTCGATGGCGCAAGAACGGTCTGAGTGGCTGCCGTCCGCTATCACCCGAGCCAAACCGTCCCTGACCGCAGCCACGGCCTCCTGCTCCTGCGTTTCCATGGTCCTCCTATCTGATTTCTGCTGCCGCCCCGATGCCTTCTGACGGGAGCGGAACACCGTGATCACATCCCCTCAGCCGGCTGGGCAAGGGCTCGGTGGCCGAGCCAAGACACCCACAGCCCAGCCAACCCGAACGCCAAGGGGACCGCGACCATGACCCACAACGCCCCCATGATGATCCGCATGTCGCGGGAGGACCGCCGGCTCGACTCGTCCCAATGGCCGTCCAACGCAGCGTCGGCCGCGCCCTCGAGCCCACCGAGCCTCGCCTCAACGCTGTCCTCGAGTTGCGCGAGCCGGGCGTCGACGGATCGTCGGAGCTGGTGCAGCTCGTCTCGACGGGCGCCGATGGCGTCCTGCAACTCCCGAACCCGGGGACGGGAATCAGTCCCGACGTCGTGGGCGAGCGCACCGAGATCAAGGCCCACCGACCACAGCCCGGAGTCGAGAGAATACAGGTCGCTGTCCAGGCTCGCTCGGACCGAGTAGATCTCGCTATCGGTCTCCCAACCCGCCGCGTAGCTCATGGAGTGGAGCTCGTCGTAAGTCTCCCGCGCGCTGTCCCGCGCCTTCATGCCGTCCCGGGTCGGCAGGATCACAAGAAGCAGCAGGAGCACAACAACGGCGGGTCCGCCGAGCAGCAGAACGAATGCGGCGTCGGAAGCGCCCCGCTCGATCGCCATCCCCCGAGGAGCGAGCGCTTCAGCCCGCATGACCGGCGCCCCAGCCACATCGGGGTCGGGACCCAGGGCGAAGTTGCGTTCCGGAGACTCCGAAGCGATGTGGTCTGGGGTGGACATGTTCAGCGAGCCTCCTGACGGTGGGCCGCCCCTAGGGCTGGCCGGGCGGTCCCCACACGGTGCGTTCATGGAGCTTCGCCGACACGCTCAGTGATACGAAGGGCTATCGAAGGCATTGACAGGTTTTTTCATGAGTGTATCAGGACGAAGCTATGAATTCGTTATAGCAGTAAAATGTTTGTTAATCAACTTTGCCGCCGCAGCGCTGGACCGAGGCAACCGGGGCACGCCGCGCCATGATGGGGGCATGGAGATCCATGGAACCTGCAAGCCTGGCTTCGATGCGGTACGGGACGCGTTCGAGGCCAACTTCGCCGCCGGGCGGGAGATCGGCGCGGCCGCGGCGGTGACCGTGGACGGCGAGTTCGTCGTCGACATCTGGGCCGGCGACTCAAACACCGACGGTTCCCCTTGGCAGCGCGACACCATCGTCAACGTCTACTCCACCACCAAGACCATGGCCACCACCTGCATGCTGATGCTGGCCGACCGGGGAGAGCTCGACTTCGACGCCCCAGTGGCGCGGTACTGGCCCGAGTTCGCCCAGAACGGCAAGGACGGCGTGCTGGTGCGCCATGTGATGGCCCACACTGCGGGGCTGCCCGGCTTCGACCCGGCCATCACCGTCGAGCAGCTCTACGACCTCGACGCGGTGGCCGCCAACCTCGCAGCCCAGGCGCCGTGGTGGGTGCCGGGCACTGCCTCGGGCTACCACGCCATAAGCCAGGGCAACCTCGAGGGCGAGATCCTCTACCGCATCACCGGCCGTCGCATGGCCGACTGGTTCCGCACGGAGGTGGCCGAGCCGCTCGGAGCGGACTTCTGGATGAGCCTGCCCGCCTCCGAGGACCACCGGGTGGCCACGCTGGTGCCGCCGGTGTTCAGCGGCGGCAAGCTCGAGATCAACGGCGTGGAGGTCGCTGCCGACTCCATCGCGGCGAGGGCCTTGCTCAGCGCACCCATGACCGCCACCGAGCCGGCCACCCGGGAGTGGCGGGCCGCGGAGATCCCCGCCGCGGGCGGGTTCGGCAACGCCCGCTCGATCGCCCGCATCCATGCCGCGCTGGCCTGCGGAGGCGCTCTCAACGGGACCCGGCTGATGTCAGAGGCCAGCGTCCGCCGGGCGCTCGAGCAACAGACCGACGGCGTGGACCACGTGCTGATGGTGCGGCTGCGCCACGGGCTCGGATTCGGGCTGCAGCTAGGCGAGAGTTTCACCACTGAGCCGGGCCAGATGTTCTGGGGCGGCTGGGGCGGCTCGCTCGCCGCGGTCGACCTGAACGCCCGCGTCAGCATCGCCTACGTGATGAACCGCATGGACGCCGATCTCATGGGGGACATCCGCGCCCGCAACATCGTCGAAGCCCTGGCCCGCATCTAGGTGGCTGGTGTTAAATGGCAGTTTGCCACAATTCGCAAGTCGCTGACCTGGGGTTTTGTGACCGCAAAACCCCCATTTCGGGAGTTTGGCACCAGCCACCTAGGCGCCGCCCCAGGCCGGACTCGAGCGTTGTGGCTCGCCGTCGGTCGGGGAGGAGGTGTCGCCACCCGGAAACTGGCAGCAAAATGCGCGCATAGCGTGCAACACGCTGCCATTCGGCGACAGCCGCCTAGTCTTCGCCGATGTCCTCGTTCCAGAGTTCGGGCTCGGCCGCGATGAAGTCCCGCATCATGGCCACGCACGTCTCGTCGTCGAGCACGGTGACCTTCACGCCCCGCTCGGCCAGCAGGGCCTCCTCGCCCATGAACGTCCGGTTCTCGCCCACCACGACCTCCGGAATGCCGTAGAGCAGGATCGCCCCCGTGCACATCGAACACGGCGACAGGGTGGTGTACATGACCGAGTTGCGGTAGACGCGGGCCGGGTGACGCCCCGCGTTCTCGAGCGCGTCGGTCTCGCCGTGGCGGATTGCCGAGCCCACCTGCACCCGCCGGTTGTGGCCCCGGCCGATGATCTCGCCGTCGTGCACCAGCACGGCCCCGATCGGTATGCCGCCCTCGGCCCGACCCTTCATCGCCTCGTCAATCGCCGCCTGCATGAACTGGTCCATGGCCCCATTCAAACACGCCGCCGCCCGGCCGGCGGTCACACCTAATACATTGCAGTTCTAGGTATAGTTGGGCGGATGCACATTACCAAGGATCTCGTCGCCGCTTCGGCCACGCCTCTGGTCCTGGGAATTCTGGCCGATGGCGAGACGTACGGCTACGCCATCCTCAAGCGGGTCAACGAGCTCTCCGGCGGCCAGCTGAAGTGGACGGACGGGATGCTCTACCCCCTGCTTCACAGGCTCGAGCGCCTGGGCTACGCCAAGGCCACCTGGACAGTTCCGGCCGGCAGCAGACGCAGGCGCAAGTACTACCGCATCACCGAACGAGGCCGCCAAGTGCTGACCGAACAGCGCCGCCAGTGGGACGTCGTCACCGCCACGCTGCGAGACCTCTGGCAGGAGATGCCGGCCACACCGACACCCCTAATGCCCGGGGCCTGACCGCCATGACCGGCGACGACAACATCCGCGGCGCAGATGACGGCGCCGGCGTGGACGACGGCGACGGCTCTCGCGGCGTCGACAACGTGGACCGCGCGCACAGCGACGACGACCTCGAGGCGTTGATCGGCCGGTGGCGCTCCGAACTGGCCCGCGATCGAGCGCTGCAGGACGCGGATGTCGACGAGTTGGAGGGGCACCTTCGAGATCAGATCTTCGAGCTGGGCGAGGCCGGGCTGGCGCCGGACGAGGCGTTCCTCATCGCGGTCAAGCGGATGGGAAGCATCGACGCCCTTTCAAGCGAGTTCGCCCAGGAGCACTCCGACCGACTCTGGAAGAGACTCGCCCCCGAGCCCGCCGAAGGGTCGTCCAGGCACGACTTTCTGGTGATGATCGGGTTCGCGTGCCTGGCGGCGGCCGCGATCAAGGTGCCGGAGATCTTCGGCGCAAGTCTCATCGACGACGGCGAGTTCTACGCCCGCAACATCAGCCTGTTCGCGCTGGTGCCGCTGGCCGGCTATTTCGTGTGGAGACGAGGGCTGCCCGCAGCCCGTGTCCTGCGCCTGCTGGCGCCGCCGTTCGTCGCGGCTGCGGTCGTCGTCAACGCCTACCCGTTCGAAGAGAACTCGGACACCGAAATCCTCGCTGCGGTGCACCTGCCGATCCTGCTGTGGCTGCTGGTCGGCGTCGCCTACGCGGGAGGCGACTGGCGATCGGACCGAAGGCGCATGGACTATGTGCGCTTCACGGGCGAGTGGTTCATCTACTACGTGCTCATCGCCCTGGGAGGCGGGGTCTTCGCCGGCTTCACAGCGGGCGCTTTCGTCACCATCGGCATCGAAGCCGAGGGGTTCGTCACGACATGGCTACTGGCCTGTGGCGCGCTCGGCGCGGTGGTCGTCGCCTCATGGCTGGTGGAAGCCAAGCAGAGCGTCGTCGAGAACCTGGCGCCCGTGCTCACGAAACTGTTCACTCCGCTATTCGGCGCGATGCTGCTGGCCTTCCTGGGGGCGATGGTCTGGACGGGGAGCGGGATCGACTTCGACCGCGACGTGCTGATCTTCTTCGACCTGCTGATGGCGCTGGTGCTCGGCCTGCTGCTCTACGCGGTGTCGGCCCGAGACCCCGTGGCGCCGCACGGCATGTTCGACATCCTGCAGCTCGTGCTCGTGGTCAGCGCCCTCGTCGTCGACGCTTTGGTGCTCGCCGCAATGGTGGGTCGGATATCCGACTTCGGGTTCACCCCCAACCGGGTAGCGGCCTTGGGCGAGAATGTGGTCCTGCTCGTCAACCTGGCTTGGTCGGCCCGGCTGCACTTCGGCTTCTGGCGGGGGCGCTTGCCCTTCGCGTCCCTTGAGCGCTGGCAGACGGCCTATGCGCCCGTGTACGCGGTGTGGGCTGTCGCAGTGGTGGTCGTCTTCCCGCCCGCCTTCGGCTTCGCCTAAGAGCGCGCGCAAATAGGTGACCATCCACCTGTCGTTGTGTTGGCCCGGCTTCGATGTCGGGTGTACCCCAACAACAACGACATGGTGGAGGTGTTTCAAGCATGCTTGCTTTGGTTCCGAGGGTGGTGGATGCGCTGTTCGCGGCTGTTGAGCCGCAGTTGCCTGTTCGCGAGGAGCCGGTGCATCCGCTGGGGTGCCACCGGCACAGGATCTCGGATCGTGACGTGTTCGAGGCGATCGTGTTCCGGCTGGTGACGGGCTGTTCGTGGGATGTGGCGGGCCGGCTGGGCAGGGGCGGCGAGACCACGCTGCGCACCCGTTACAACGAGTGGAACGCCGACGGGGTGTTCGACCGGGTCGTGGCTGAGGCCCTCGAGGGCTATGACCGAATCGTGGGCGTCGATTTGTCCGACGCGTCGGTGGACGCGTCGTTGCACAAGGCCCCCTGCGGGGGCGAAGGCACGGGCAAAAGCCCTGTTGACAGGGGCAAATCGGGCTGGAAGTGGTCGCTTCTCACGGACCGCTGGGGCATCCCGGTCAGCTGGGCCGCCGACGGCGCCAACCGACACGACCAGACCCTGCTGGAGCCCACCTTGGCCGCCGCTGGGCGCCGCGGTCTGCTCTGTGACGTCGAGACCCTGCACCTGGACCGCGGCTATGCCGGGGACCCGGTGCTGCACACCTGTGAGGACTTCGGCGTACACGACGTCGTGCGCGCCCCCAAGCGCGCCCGCGGCGCCGCGCGCGGCCAGCCCAAGACCGTCCCGCTGGGGATGCGCTGGACCATCGAGCGCACCAACTCGTGGCTGTCGAACTTCGGGCAGCTGCGGCGCAGCACCGACCGCAACACCACCGCGCGGCTCGGACAGCTCGCACTCGCTGTCGCGTTGATCATCACCGTCAAACTCTTCAAATGGGCCGACCGATGGAACCACACCTGACCGCCTATTTGCGCGCGCTCTAAGGGGCCGCGCCGTGGCTGGCGTGGCTGGCGTGTTTTTTCATCGTGTCCGGGTCTCAGCGGGCGCGGGCGCGGACCAGGAAGGCGGCCATCTGGGCCCGAGTGACTGGATCGCGCGGGCAGTACCGCAGTGGGCCGGTGGCGCACCCCTGGGTGATTCCCGCGGCGGACAGCGCGTCGATGCTCGCGGCGTGGACGCTGCCCGCGGTGTCGGCGAACCCGGCCGGAGCCGCGGCCGCGAGCTTGAAGGCCCGGCGCAGGAAGCTCGCCATCTGGGCCCGGGTGACCGGGTCCTGGGGGCAGTACCGCGCCGGCGCCCGCGAGCACCCCCGGGTGATGCCCAGCTCGGCTAGGCGCTCCGCATGGCGGGCCCACCACAGGCCGGGGTCCACGTCCGCGAACCTCGACGAGGCCACCGGCGCCGGGTCGCGCCCGTCGATGACCCGCACCAGCCACACCGCCATCATCCAGCGGGGCAGCGTCTCGCCGCCGCAGAACCGCAGCGGCGCGCACAGCGTGCCGTCGAGCACGCCGTCGGCCGCTAGCGCCCTCACCGCCGTGAAGTGCGCGTCGGATGCATTGATGTCATCGAACCGCGGCCGCCGGGCCCGGCCGGGCCGTTCCTGGTCGGGCCCGGCCCGCACCAGGAAAGCGGCCATCTGGGCCCGGGTGACCGGATCGCGCGGGCAGTACCGCAGCGGGCCGGTGGCGCACCCCCTGGTGATACCCGCGGCGGACAGCGCGTCGATGCTCGCGGCGTGGACGCTGCCCGCGGTGTCGGCGAACCCGGCCGGAGCCGCGGCCGCGAGCTTGAAGGCCCGGCGCAGGAAGCTCGCCATCTGGGCCCGGGTGACCGGGTCCTGGGGGCAGTACCGCGCCGGCGCCCGCGAGCACCCCCGGGTGATGCCCAGCTCGGCCAGGCGCTCCACATGGCGGGCCCACCACAGGCCGGGATCCACATCCGCGAACCTCGACGAGGCCACCGGCGCCGGGTCGCGCCCGTCGACGACCCGCACCAGCCACACCGCCATCACCCAGCGGGGCAGCGCCTCGCCGCCGCAGAACCGCAGCGGCGCGCACAGCGTGCCGGCAAGCACGCCGCCACCCGCCAACACCCTCACCGCCGCGAAGTGCGCATCGGACTCATCGACGTCATCGAACACCACCCCGTCGCGCTGCTCCTCAGGCGGCGGAGCAGCAGACCCGCCACCAGCAGACCCGCCACCAGCAGACCCGCCACCAGCAGACCCGCCACCGCCGCCTCCAGAAGGCGGCACAACCGGCGCAACAGCCCCCGTGTTGTTGGCCACCATCTGGGCGGTGAACTCGTCCGCCTCGAGGTTGGGCGCGGCCGCGGCCCGCAGCGGCCGCGCCGTCGCGCTCTCGGTCGCGGCCTTGGAGTAGCCCACCGTCACCGCGTCGCCCGCGGCCACCGCGGAGGCCAGCGTCAAAGTCACCGTCGTGTTCGACACGACCACCCCGCCGGGGGCCACCGCCACATCCGCGGCCGTGCCGCCCGCAGGCGTCGCTCTCACCGTGAACTGCGACAGGTGCGGCACGCTGGACGTGTCGAGCGCCGCGTCGAACACCAGCGTCAGCACCGTGGCGTTCACCGACGCCGACGACAGCGCAGGCACCGCCCCGGCCTCCGGCGTGTTGTTGGTCACCTCCTGGCCGCTGAACTCGGCCACCGCCGCGCCGTTGGCGCCGGTCAGCAGCCTCGCGGTGGTCGCCACATCGCCGATGGTGGACGTGTCGGTCTGCGAGTAGGCCACCTTGACCGTGTCGCCGTGGCCGACGGGGCTGCGCAGCTTCAGCGTCACCGTCGTGCCCGCAACCGCGATCCCGCCGGCGCCGGCGACCGGATACACCACCGTCGTCAACGGGTCGGCGCCCGGCCCGGTCGCCGCCACAGTGAACTGCGGCCACGTCGGCAGCAGCGTCGCCGAGGCGTCCAAATCCTTGTCGAAGACCAGCATCAGCGTGTCGCCGTTGACCGACCCCGACACCGGCGCCGGCGGCTCAGGCGTGTCGTTGGTCACCGCCTGGCCGGTGAACGCGGCCACCTCGGGGTTGGGCGCGGCCTCGGCCCGCAGCAGCACCGCCGTCGCGCTCGCGTCCGCGGCCTTGGAGTAGCCCACCGTGACCGTGTCGCCCGCGGCCACCGCGGAGGCCAGCGTCAAAGCCACCGTCGTGTCCGTGACGACCACCCCGCCGGAGGCCACCGCCACATCCGCGGCCGAGCCGCCCGAGGGCGTCCTCATCACCGAGAACTGCGACAGGTGCGGCACGCGGGCCTCGTCGAGCGCCGCGTCGAACACCAGCGTCAGCACCGTGGCGTCGACCGACGCCGACACCGGCGCCGGCGGCGCAGGCGCGGCCCGGGTGACGGTCACCGTGTAGGTCCGGGTGGTCGTGTCGTCCTCGGCGGTCACCTCGACGGTGATCGTGTTGCTGCCTGCGTCCAGGTTCACCTGATGTCCGTCGGCGCCGGCGTCGGCGTCGACCGTCGGGGTGATGACGACCTCGGCGCCGGCGTGGTTCTGCGCCGCGGCGACCGTGGTGGACGACACGCTGTTGGCGACGGAGGCCGTGTAGTCGTAGGTGGTGGCGGCGAAGTCCGGCGACAGCGTGACGCCGCTCAGGCTCAGCGCGCTCAGGCCGGCGTCGCTGGACGCCGCGGGCGCGTCGTTGGCGGGGATGGTCACCACGAACGCGGAGGGAGAGGCCAGGGTGACCTTGGGCGCCCCGCCCTTGGTCAGCGCCACGTTGAAGGTCTCGGCGCTCTCCTGGGTGGTGTCGTCGCTGACGGTCACCGTTCCGGTGTACACCGCCTGCCAGCGTGGGCTCCCGCCGAAGGTTGCCGCGCTGAACCCGGCGGCGTCCAGGGCATAGGTCCGGTTGAAGGCGTCGTAGTCGCTGCCGGAGACTGCCGTGCCGCCCCCGGCGGCGACCGTCAGCGTCCCGCCCCGCCCGTGGGGCTGCTGGTCCGCGTCGGTGGTCACGGTGACGGTGACCGTCGCCGTGCCCGACTCGTCCACCGTGGTGGGGCTGACCACCAGCGCCGCCTCCGCCGCCGGGAAGTCGTCGTCTTGCACCAGCGTCGAGGCGCCGGCGACGCCCAGGGTGTAGCCGGCGTCGGCCGTGGCCGTGACGGTGACCGTGGAGTGCTCCCCCCAGTCGCTGTCGTCGGCGCCGGTGTTCACCGTCAGCGTCTCCGCGGCGGCGTCGGCGGCGATGGTCACCGTCCTGTCGCCCTCGGAGGCGGCGGGAACCAGGTCCCCGCTCTCGGCGACGTTCACCGTCAGCGTCAGCGCGTCCCCGGCGGCGGGCGTGCGGGTCACGGTGAACATCAGCAAGTCGCCCTCCCCGGCCGCGGCCGCCGCCGCGCTGACGCTGACCACCGGCTTCGCCCGGGTGAGCGTCAGCGTGTAGGTCTGGCTGGCGTCGCCCCTGGCCACCTTGACCTTGATGGTGTTCTCGCCCACCGCCAGGTCGAACTGGTCGCCGGCCGTATTCGCGTCGGCGTCGCTCAGGGTGTTGCCGGAGCCGTCCTCGTAGGAGACGGTCGCGTCAGCGTCGGCCGCGGCGGTGACGGTGATGCGGTTGTGGCCGTAGGCCAGGCCGGGGACGGCGTAGTCCAGCGTGCCGCCGGCGAAGCCCGGCATCAGCGTCCCCGCGCTCACCGTCAGCGCGCTCAGGCTGGGGGCGGCGGTGACATTGGTCACCGACTGGCCGGTGAACGCGTCCGCCTCGAGGTTGGGCGCGGCCGCGGCCCGCAGCGGAGCCGCCGTGGCGCCCGCGCCGGCGGTCTTGGAGTAGCCCACCGTGACCGCGTCGCCCATGACCACAGGCGACGCCAGCGTCAAAGCCACCGTCGTGTCCGCGACGACCACCCCGCCGGAGGCCACCGCCACATCCGCGGCCGTGCCGCCCGCAGGCGCCTTCGTCACCGTGAACTGCGAACCGTGCGGCACGCTGGCCGCGTCGAGCGCCGTGTCGAACACCATTGTCAGCGTGACGCCGTCGACCTTCGCCGACACCGGCATCGGCGGCGCCGGCGTGACATTGTCCACGTCCTGGGCGCTGAACTCGGCCACCGCCAAGCCGTCGGCGCCGGCCAGCAGCCTCGCGATGGTCGTCGTAGAGCCGCTGGTGGACGTTGTGGACTGCGAGTAGGCCACCTTGACCGTGTCGTCGTGGGCGACGGGGCTGCCCAGCGTCAGCGTCACCGTCATGCCCTCAACCGCGACCCCGCCGGCGCCCGGAGACACCGTCGTCGCGGTGTTGTCCGGCCCGGCCACCGCCACAGTGAACTGCGGCCACGTCGGCAGGCTCTCCGCCGAGGCGTCCAGCTCGGCGTCGAACACCAGCACCAGCGTCACGCCGTTCACCGACGCCGACACCGGCGCCGGCGGCGTGTCGTTGGTGACCTCCCGGCCGGCGAACGCGTCCGCCTCGGCGTTGGGCGCCGCCTCGGCCCGCAACAGCACCGCCGTCGCGCCCGCGTCGGCGGTCTTGGAGTAGCCCACCGTGACCGTGTCGCCCCGCGCCACAGGCGACGCCAGCGTCAAAGCCACCTCCGCGCCCTCAACGGCCACCCCGTCGGGGGCCACATCCACGCCCGCGGCCGAGCCGCCGCCCGCAGGCGCCACCATCACCTCGAACTGCGAACCGTGCGGCACGCGGGTCGCGTCGAGCGCCGCGTTGAACACCATCGTCAGCGTGTCGGCGGCCGCCGACGCCGACAACGGCTCCAGCGCCGTGACGTTGGCCACCGCCCGGCCGCTGAAATCGGCCACCGCCAAGCCGTCGGCGCCGGTCAGCAGCCTCGCGATGGTCGCCACCCCGCCGACGGTGGACGTTGTGGACTGCGAGTAGGCCACCGTGACCGTGTCGCCGTGGCCGACGGGGCTGCGCAGCTTCAGCGTCACCGTCATGCCCGCAACCGCGATCCCGCCGGCGCCGGCGACCGGATACACCACCGTCGTCAACGGGTCGGCGCCCGGCCCGGTCGCCGCCACAGTGAACTGCGGCCACGTCGGCAGGCTCGCCGCCGAAACGTCCAAAACCTTGTCGAAGACCAGCACCAGCGTGTCGCCGTTGACCGACCCCGACACCGGCGCCGGCGGCTCAGGCGTGTCGTTGGTCACCGCCTGGCCGGTGAACGCGGCCACCTCGGGGTTGGGCGCGGCCTCGGCCCGCAGCAGCACCGCCGTCGCGCTCGCGTCCGCGGCCTTGGAGTAGCCCACCGTGACCGTGTCGCCCGCGGCCACCGCGGAGGCCAGCGTCAAAGCCACCGTCGTGTCCGTGACGACCACCCCGCCGGAGGCCACCGCCACATCCGCGGCCGAGCCGCCCGAGGGCGTCCTCGTCACCGAGAACTGCGACAGGTGCGGCACGCGGGCCTCGTCGAGCGCCGCGTCGAACACCAGCGTCAGCACCGTGGCGTCGACCGACGCCGACACCGGCGCCGGCGGCGCAGGCGCGGCCCGGGTGACGGTCACCGTGTAGGTCCGGGTGGTCGTGTCGTCCTCGGCGGTCACCTCGACGGTGATCGTGTTGCTGCCTGCGTCCAGGTTCACCTGATGTCCGTCGGCGCCGGCGTCGGCGTCGACCGTCGGGGTGATGACGACCTCGGCGCCGGCGTGGTTCTGCGCCGCGGCGACCGTGGTGGACGACACGCTGTTGGCGACGGAGGCCGTGTAGTCGTAGGTGGTGGCGGCGAAGTCCGGCGACAGCGTGACGCCGCTCAGGCTCAGCGCGCTCAGGCCGGCGTCGCTGGACGCCGCGGGCGCGTCGTTGGCGGGGATGGTCACCACGAACGCGGAGGGAGAGGCCAGGGTGACCTTGGGCGCGAGCTTCGACAGCGTGATGTTGAAGGTCTCGGCGCTCTCCTGGGTGGTGTCGTCGCTGACGGTCACCGTTCCGGTGTACGCCGCCTGCCAGCGTCGGCTCCCGCCGACGGTTGCCGCGCTGAACCCGGCGGCGTCCAGGGCATAGGTCCGGTTGAAGGCGTCGTAGTCGCTGCCGGAGACTGCCGTGCCGCCCCCGGCGGCGACCGTCAGCGTCCCGCCCCGCCCGTGGGGCTGCTGGTCCGCGTCGGTGGTCACGGTGACGGTCACCGTCGCCGTGCCCGACTCGTCCACCGTGGTGGGGCTGACCGCCAGCGCCGCCTCCGCCGCCGGGAAGTCGTCGTCTTGCACCAGCGTCGAGGCGCCGGCGACGCCCAGGGTGTAGCTAGTGTTGGACGGCGCCGTGACGGTGACCGTGGAGTGCTCCCCCCAGTCGCTGTCGTCGGCGCCGGTGTTCACCGTCAGCGTCGCCGCGGCGGCGTCGGCGGCGATGGTCACCGTCCTGTCGCCCTCGGAGGCGGCGGGAACCAGGTCCCCGCTCTCGGCGACGTTCACCGTCACCGTCAGCGCGTCCCCGGCGGCGGGCGTGCGGGTCACGGTGAACATCAGCAAGTCGCCCTCCCCGGCCGCGGCCGCCGCCGCGCTGACGCTGACCACCGGCTTCGCCCGGGTGAGCGTCAGCGTGTAGGTCTGGCTGGCGTCGCCCCTGGCCACCTTGACCTTGATGGTGTTCTCGCCCACCGCCAGGTCGAACTGGTCGCCGGCCGTATTCGCGTCGGCGTCGCTCAGGGTGTTGCCGGAGCCGTCCTCGTAGGAGACGGTCGCGTCAGCGTCGGCCGCGGCGGTGACGGTGATGCGGTTGTGGCCGTAGGCCAGGCCGGGGACGGCGTAGTCCAGCGTGCCGCCGGCGAAGCCCGGCATCAGCGTCCCCGCGCTCACCGTCAGCGCGCTCAGGCTGGGGGGCGTCACCGCGGCGGCTACCTGGAAGACGGCGGACAGGCCGTAGAACGGATAGGTGGTCCCTGAAAAGAGAACCGAGTTTACGAAGTGCTTGCCAGAAGTCTTGGTTCCAGCGCCGACTCCATCAGTCGACCCCAAAAAGTTGCTGGCGGCAGTTCCGTCGTTGTTGGTCCCGGTCCAGACCCGAAGGGGTGAGGCTTCATTCCCGGTTTGGTCTCTGAATACGTAGCTGTCCCACGAGCCGTCGTAGAAATCTTCGTACTCGTCGGCCGCCTTGGCGCCGCCCAGCCAGTAGATGGGCACGCCCTTGTCAGCGCTGGTATAGGTGGTCTCGGTATGGTCGCGGGCGGCAACACTGGCGGTGCTGGCGAGAACCTTGAACTGCGAGCTGTGGCTCTGAATGCCGGCATGGCCCGCGGCGACGGCGGTCTGCACGTGGCTGTCGTAGTCGCTGATGTCGATGGAACTGGCGTTGCGCGTCGTCGCGGTGACGATGAGCAGCCGGAACTGGTCCCCGGCGCCCAGGCCCGACGGCTTCAGCGTCCAGTCTGCGGGGACGGTCACCACGTCGCTGGACGCCGGGGGCGCGGCCCGGGTGACGGTCACCGTGTAGGTCCGGGTGGTCGTGCCGTCCTCGGCGGTGACCTTGACGGTGATCGTGTTGCTGCCCACGTCCAGGTCGACCTGATGTCCGTCGGCGCTGGCATCGGCGTCGACCATCGGGGTGATCACGACCGCGGCGGCGGCGTGGTTCTGCGCCGCGGTGACCGTGGTGGACGACACGCTGTTGGCGACGGAGGCCGCGTAGACGGCGATGCCGGCGGCGAAGGTCGGCGTCAGCGTGACGCCGCTCAGGCTCAGCGTGCTCAGGCCGGCGTCGCTGGACGCCGGGGCGGCGGTGACATTGGTCACCGACTGGCCGGTGAACGCGTCCGCCTCGAGGTTGGGCGCGGCCTCGGCCCGCAGCAGCACCGCCGTCTCGCCCGCGCCGGCGGTCTTGGAGTAGCCCACCGTGACCGCGTCGCCCATGACCACAGGCGACGCCAGCGTCAAAGCCACCGTCGTGTCCGTGACGGCCACCCCGCCGGAGGCCACCGCCACATCCGCGGCCGTGCCGCCCGCAGGCGCCTTCGTCACCGTGAACTGCGAATGGTGCGGCACGCGGGTCGCGTCGAGCGCCGTGTCGAACACCATTGTCAGCGTGACGCCGTCGACCTTCGCCGACACCGGCATCGGCGGCGCCGGCGTGACATTGTCCACGTCCTGGGCGCTGAACTCGGCCACCGCCAAGCCGTCGGCGCCGGCCAGCAGCCTCGCGGTGGTCGTCACATCGCCGCTGGTGGACGTTGTGGACTGCGAGTAGGCCACCTTGACCTCGTGGTCGTCGTGGGCGACGGGGCTGCCCAGCGTCAGCGTCACCGTCATGCCCTCAACCGCGACCCCGCCGGCGCCGGTGACCGGAGACACCGTCGTCGCGGTGTTGTCCGGCCTGGTCGCCGCCACAGTGAACTGCGGCCACGTCGGCAGGCTCTCCGCCGAGGCGTCCAGCTCGGCGTCGAAGACCAGCACCAGCGTCACGCCGTTCACCGACGCCGACACCGGCGCCGGCGGCGTGTCGTTGGTGACCTCCCGGCCGGCGAACGCGTCCGCCTCGGCGTTGGGCGCCGCCTCGGCCCGCAACAGCACCGCCGTCGCGCCCGCGTCGGCGGTCTTGGAGTAGCCCACCGTGACCGTGTCGCCCCGCGCCACAGGCGACGCCAGCGTCAAAGCCACCGCCGCGCCCTCAACGGCCACCCCGTCGGAGGCCACATCCACGCCCGCGGCCGAGCCGCCGCCCGCAGGCGCCACCATCACCTCGAACTGCGAACCGTGCGGCACGCGGGCCGCGTCGAGCGCCGCGTTGAACACCATCGTCAGCGTGTCGGCGGCCGCCGACGCCGACAACGGCTCCAGCGCCGTGACATTGGCCACCGCCCGGCCGCTGAACTCGGCCACCGCCAAGCCGTCGGCGCCGGTCAGCAGCCTCGCGGTGGAGCTCAACGACGTGTCGGTCTGCGAGTAGGCCACCGTGACCGTGTCGCCGTGGCCGACGGGGCTGCGCAGCTTCAGCGTCACCGTCGTGCCCGCAACCGCGATCCCGCCGGCGGCGGTGACCGGATACACCGTCCTCGCGGTGTTGTCCGGCTTGGTCACCGCCACAGTGAACTGCGGCCACGTCGGCAGCAGCGTCGCCGAGGCGTCCAACTCGGCGTCGAAGACCAGCATCAGCGTGTCGCCGTTGACCGACCCCGACACCGGCGCCGGCGGCTCAGGCGTGTCGTTGGTCACCGCCTGGCCGGTGAACGCGGCCGCCTCGAGGTTGGGCGCGGCCGCGGCCCGCAACAGCACCGCCGTCGCGCTCGCGTCAGCGGCCTTGGAGTAGCCCACCGTGACCGTGTCGCCCGCGGCCACCGCGGAGGCCAGCGTCAAAGCCACCTCCGCGCCCGACACCAACACCCCGCCGGAGGCCACCGCCACATCCGCGGCCGAGCCGCCCGAGGGCGTCCTCGTCACCGAGAACTGCGACAGGTGCGGCACGCGGGCCTCGTCGAGCGCCGCGTCGAACACCAGCGTCAGCACCGTGGCGTCGACCGACGCCGACACCGGCGCCGGCGGCGCAGGCACGGCCCGGGTGACCATCACCGTGTAGGTCCGGGTGGTCGTGTCGTCCTCGGCGGTGACCTTGACGGTGATCGTGTTGCTGCCTGCGTCCAGGTTCACCTGATGTCCGTCGGCGCCGGCGTCGGCGTCGACCGTCGGGGTGATGACGACCGCGGCGCCGGCGTGGTTCTGCGCCGCGGCGACCGTGGTGGACGACACGCTGTTGGCGACGGAGGCCGTGTAGTCGTAGGTGGTGGCGGCGAAGTCCGGCGACAGCGTGACGCCGCTCAGGCTCAGCGCGCTCAGGCCGGCATCGCTGGACGCCGCGGGCGCGTCGTTGGCGGGGATGGTCACCACGAACGCGGAGGGAGAGGCCAGGGTGACCTTGGGCGCGAGCTTCGACAGCGTGATGTTGAAGGTCTCGGCGCTCTCCTGGGTGGTGTCGTCGCTGACGGTCACCGTTCCGGTGTACGCCGCCTGCCAGCGTCGGCTCCCGCCGACGGTTGCCGCGCTGAACCCGGCGGCGTCCAGGGCATAGGTCTGGTTGAAGGCGTCGTAGTCGCTGCCGGAGACTGCCGTGCCGCCCCCGGCGGCGACCGTCAGCGTCCCGCCCGGTCCGTGGGGCTGCTGGTCCGCGTCGGTGGTCACGGTGACGGTCACCGTCGAATGTGCCCGGCTCGTCCACCGTGGTGGGGCTGACCACCAGCGCCGCCTCCGCCGCCGGGAAGTCGTCGTCTTGCACCAGCGTCGAGGCGCTGGCGACGCCCAGGGTGTAGCTAGCGTTGGGCGGCGCCGTGACGGTGACCGTCGAGTGTTCCTCCCAGTCGCTGTCGTCGGCGCCGGTCGTTCACCACCAGCGTCGCCGCGGCGGCGTCGGCGGCGATGGTCACCGTCCTGTCGCCCTCGGAGGCGGCGGGAACCAGGTCCCCGCTCTCGGCGACGTTCACCGTCACCGTCAGCGCGTCCCCGGCGGCGGGCGTGCGGGTCACGGTGAACATCAGCAAGTCGCCCTCCCCGGCCGCGGCCGCCGCCGCGCCGACGCTGACCACCGGCTTCGCCCGGGTGAGCGTCAGCGTGTAGGTCTGGCTGGCGTCGCCCCTGGCCACCTTGACCTTGATGGTGTTCTCGCCCACCGCCAGGTCGAACTGGTCGCCGGCCGTATTCGCGTCGGCGTCGCTCAGGGTGTTGCCGGAGCCGTCCTCGTAGGAGACGGTCGCGTCAGCGTCCGCGGTGGCGGTGACGGTGATGCGGTTGTGGCCGTAGGCCAGGCCGGGGACGGCGTAGTCCAGCGTGCCGCCGGCGAAGCCCGGCATCAGCGTCCCCGCGCTCACCGTCAGCGCGCTCAGGCTGGGGGCGGCGGTGACATTGGTCACCGGCTGGCCGGTGAACGCGTCCGCCTCGAGGTTGGGCGCGGCCTCGGCCCGCAGCAGCACCGCCGTGGCGCCCGCGTCGGCGGTCTTGGAGTAGCCCACCGTGACCGCGTCGCCCGCGGCCACCGCGGAGGCCAGCGTCAAAGCCACCGTCGTGTCCGTGACGGCCACCCCGCCGGAGGCCACCGCCACATCCGCGGCCGTGCCGCCCGCAGGCGCCTTCGTCACCGTGAACTGCGAATGGTGCGGCACGCGGGCCGCGTCGAGCGCCGTGTCGAACACCATTGTCAGCGTGACGCCGTCGACCTTCGCCGACTCCGGCATCGGCGGCGCCGGCGTGACATTGTCCACGTCCTGGGCGCTGAACTCGGCCACCGCCAAGCCGTCGGCGCCGGCCAGCAGCCTCGCGGTGGTGGACACATCGCCGCTGGTGGACGTTGTGGACTGCGAGTAGGCCACCTTGACCGTGTCGTCGTGGGCGACGGGGCTGCCCAGCGTCAGCGTCACCGTCATGCCCTCAACCGCGACCCCGCCGGCGGTGGTGACCGGAGACACCGTCGTCGCGGTGTTGTCCGGCCTGGTCGCCGCCACAGTGAACTGCGGCCACGTCGGCAGGCTCTCCGCCGAGGCGTCCAGCTCGGCGTCGAAGACCAGCACCAGCGTCACGCCGTTCACCGACGCCGACACCGGCGCCGGCGGCGTGTCGTTGGTGACCTCCCGGCCGGCGAACGCGTCCGCCTCGGCGTTGGGCGCCGCCTCGGCCCGCAACAGCACCGCCGTCGCGCCCGAGTCGGCGGTCTTGGAGTAGCCCACCGTGACCGTGTCGCCCCGCGCCACAGGCGACGCCAGCGTCAAAGCCACCGCCGCGCCCTCAACGGCCACCCCGCCGGAGACCACATCCACGCCCGCGGCCGAGCCGCCGCCCGCAGGCGCCACCATCACCTCGAACTGCGAACCGTGCGGCACGCGGGCCGCGTGCGGCACGCGGGCCGCGTCGAGCGCCGCGTTGAACACCATCGTCAGCGTGTCGGCGGCCGCCGACGCCGACAACGGCTCCAGCGCCGTGACATTGGCCACCGCCCGGCCGCTGAACTCGGCCACCGCCAAGCCGTCGGCGCCGGTCAGCAGCCTCGCGGTGGAGCTCAACGACGTGTCGGTCTGCGAGTAGGCCACCGTGACCGTGTCGCCGTGGCCGACGGGGCTGCGCAGCTTCAGCGTCACCGTCATGCCCGCAACCGCGATCCCGCCGGCGGCGGCGACCGGATACACCACCGTCGTCAACGGGTCGGCGCCCGGCCCGGCCACCGCCACAGTGAACTGCGGCCACGTCGGCAGCAGCGTCGCCGAAACGTCCAAAACCTTGTCGAAGACCAGCACCAGCGTGTCGCCGTTGACCGACCCCGACACCAGCGCCGGCGGCTCAGGCGTGTCGTTGGTCACCGCCTGGCCGGTGAACGCGTCCGCCTCGAGGTTGGCGCAGCCCGCAACAGCACCGCCGTCGCGCCCGCGTCCGCGGCCTGGGAGTAGCCCACCGTGACCGCGTCGCCCGCGGCCACCGCGGAGGCCAGCGTCAAAGCCACCTCCGCGCCCGACACCAACACCCCGCCGGAGGCCACCGCCACATCCGCGGCCGAGCCGCCCGAGGGCGTCACCATCACCGAGAACTGCGACAGGTGCGGCACGCGGGCCCCGTCGAGCGCCGCGTCGAACACCAGCGTCAGCACCGTGGCGTCGACCGACGCCGACACCGGCGCCGGCGGCGCAGGCACCGGGGTGTTGTTGGTCACCGCCACGCCGGTGAATGTGTTCACCGTCGGTGCCCCCCCGGCGGCCAGCAGTAGCACCTTCGTCGCGCCCGCCTCCGCGGTCCTCGAGTAGCTCACCGTGACGGTGTCGCCCGTGGCCACCGCGGAGGCCAGCGTCAAAGCCACCTCCGCGCCCTCGATGGCCACCCCGTCGGGGGCCACCGCCACCGGCGCGGCCGTGCCGCCCGCCGGCGTCACCGTCACCGTGAACTGCGAATGGTGCGGCACGGCGGCCGCGTCGAGCGCCGCGTCGAACATCAGCGTCAGCGTCGTGGCGTCCACCGACGCCGACACCACATCGGGCACCTTGTCCACCGGCTCACCGGAGAACTCGGCCACTTCGGATTCGTTGGCGCCCCGCAGCGGCACGGGGTCGTCTGTGGCGGTCGGGGAGATGTTGTCCCGCGAGTAGGCCACCGTGACCGTGTCGTATGCGGCCGCGCCCGACGTCAGTATCAAAGTCACCGAGTCGCGGCTCACCCGCACCCCCACCCCGGATAGGTCGCTCGGGTACACCTTGGACTCGATGCCGTCCGACGTAGTTATCGACGCCTCGAACTGGCCCCAGCCCGGCACGCGGGACGTGTCGAGCATCCCGTCGAAGGCCAGCACCAGCACACTGGCGCCGATCGTCGCACCCGACAGCGCCGGCGGCGCCGGCGGCGTGTTGTTGGTCACCACCACGTTGTTGAACGCGGCCACCGCCGCGCCGTTGGCGCCCCGCAACAGCGCCGCGGTGGAGCCCGACGACGTGCGGGTCTGCGAGTAGTCCACCGCTAACGTGTCGCCGTGGCGGACGGGGCTGGGCAGCCTCAGCGTCAGCGTCTTGCCCGCAACCGCGACCCCGTCGGCGGCGGTGACCAGATGCATTGTCCTCGCGATGCTGTCCGGCGTGGTCACCGTCACGAAGAACTGCGGCCACGTCGGCCTGTTCGCCGCCGAAGCGTCCAGCTCGACGTCGAAGACCAGCTCCAGCGTGTCGCCGTCCACCGACGCCGACACCACCACCGGCGGCGTGACGTTGGTGACCGCCCGGTCGGTGAACTCGTCCGCCTCGGCGTTGGGCGTGACCGCGGCCCGCAGCGGCTGCGCCGTCTCGGCCGCGGCGGCCGCCTTGGAGTAGCCCACCGTGACCGTGTCGGCCGCGGCCACCGCGGAGGCCAGCGTCAAAGTCACCTCCGCGCCCGCGACGGACACCCCGCCCGCGGTCACCGCCACGGCCGCGTCCGTCACGCTCACCGCGAACTGCGAATGGTGCGGCATGCGGGCATCGTCGAGCGCCGCGTTGAACACCAGCACCAGCGTGTCGCCGTTCACCGACGCCGATGCCAGCGCCAGCGCCGTGCCGTTGGCCACCGCCCGGTTGCTGAACGCGGCCACCGCCGCGCCGTTGGCGCCCCGCAACAGCACCGCGGTGGAGCTTGTCAATATGTTGGTATGCGAGTAGCGCACCGTGACCGTGTCGCCGTGGCCGACGGGGCTGCGCAGCTTCAGCGTCACCGTCTTGCCCGCAACCGCGACCCCGTCGTCGGCGGTGACCGGATACACCGACACCGGGTTCGCCTCGCCGGCCGGCCCGGCCGCCGCGGCGAACTGCGGCCACGTCGGCCTGTTCGCCGCCGAATCGTCCAGCTCGACGTCGAAGACCAGCTCCAGCGTGTCGCCGTTCACCGACGCCGACACCAGCGCCGGCGGCGTGACGTTGGTGACCGCCTGGTCGCTGAACGCGGCCGCCTCGGTGTTGGGCGTGACCGCGGCCCGCAGCGGCTGCGCCGTCTCGCCCCCGGTCGCCATCTTGGAGTAGCTCACCGTGACGGTGTCGGCCGCGGCCGCCGCGGAGGCCAGCGTCAATGTCACCTCCGCGCCCGCGACGGACACCCCGTCCGCGGTCACCGCCACGGCCGCGTCCGTCACGCTCACCGCGAACTGCGAATGGTGCGGCACATACTGCGATCCCTCGTCGAGCGCCGCGTCGAACACCAGCGTCAGCGTGGAGCCAGCCACTACCGCGCCGCCGGTCGCGGCCAGCATCGGTGCAGTCGTGTCCGCCACCTCGATCACGAAGCCGCTGAAGGCGGCCACGAGCGGATTCGGTGCCGTGGCGCCGCGCAGCATCTTGGTCAGATCCGACGACGGCGAGTCCTGGGAGTAGGACACCGTCGCTGAGCTGCCCGCGGCCACCGGGGTGGTCAGCGTCAAAGTCACCTTCTGGCCCGACACCGCCACGGCGGTCACTGCGTTGACCTGGGTCATGCTGCCGTCCGCGGGGGTGACCGCCACCGTGAACTGCGACTTGTCGGGCATGTGGTCGGAGCCGTCGTCGAGCGCCTTGTCGAACGTCAGCGTCAGCGTGGAGCTGTCCACCATCGCGCCGCCGGTGGCCACCAAGACCGGCCTCGCCAAGTCAAGTTTCGTGAAGGCGGCCACGAGCGGATACGGCGCTGTGGCGCCGCGCAGCTTCTTGGTCAGATCCGCCGACGGCGAGGTCTGGGAGTAGGACACCAGCACCGAGCTGTCCGCGGCCACCGTGGAGGTCAGTGTCAAAGTCACCGTCTGGCCCGACACCGCCACAGTGGTCACTGCGTTGTCCTGGGCTGTGTCGCCCGCGGGGGTGACCGTCACCGTGAACTGCGACTTGTCGGGCACGTGGTCGGCCCCGTCGTCGAGCGCCTTGTCGAACGTCAGCGTCAGCGTGGAGCTGTCCACCACCGCGCCGCCGGTGGCCACCAACCGCGGCCGCGGCGAAAGGGTCACGGCCAGATCGGTGAACGGCAGGACCTCGCCGCTGTCGCCGACGCCGCGCAGGGCGGTGGAGACCCCGGACCCGCCTGGGACCGTGCGCATGTAGTCCAGCTCCAGCAGCGGGAAGCGGTCGGACGCGTTGACGGTCAGCGTCAAAGTCACCGTCCGGCCCGACACCGCCACTCCGCCTTCTTTGACAAAGTATTTGCTGGTGGTGCCGAACTCGTCGTAGGTCACAGCGAACTGCGAACGGTCCGGCACCTCGCCGGGATCGAGGGGCGCGTCGAAGGTCAGGAGCAGGCTGTTGTCCGTGAACACGGCGCCGGTCGGCGCCGGGGCGGTGGCGTTGACCACCGCTTGATTTGAGAACGGGGCAACGACGCCGCCGGCGTCGCCCGCGCCGCGCATGTGCTTCGTCAGGGACGTGGAGCCCGAACTGTGGCTGTAGGACACTGTCACACCGGTGTCGCTGGGGCGCACGCCGTCGCTGAGGCGCACAGTGACCGTGCTACCGTCGACCGACACCCAGCCTTCGCCCTGGGGCACCCGTTCGCCCTGGGGCACCTGGATCTGGAGCATGGCACCGTCTCGCAGCAAGCCCACCGTGAACTGCCCGCCGTCGGGCACCTCGCTGCCCACGAGCGGCCGGTCGAAGGTGATGCTCAAACTGTCTCTGAGCACCCGGGCCGACGCGACCACAGGCGACGGGTCGGTGAGGTTCTCCACGGCCCGGTCCGTCAGAGCCGCCGCCCGGTTGCCCGCCGCGTCGCGGATAGGCTGTGCACTACCCTGGGGTTCTGAATGGTCGTAGCTGACCACCACCGTCTCGCCGGCAACAACCGCAGCGCTGTCCACGCCCTCACTCTTAGTTAACGGCATTGTTGCCGTCAGGGTCTTCCCCGAGACAACGACCGCGTTGAACTCCAGTGTGCGCGCCCGCGCTGCCGGAGCGGTCACCCTGGCGGTGAACCATCGCCAATGCGGGGTCTGGCCGGTATGGAGCGCCTCGTTGTAGGTGAGGACCAGCCTCCCGTGCGCGATCGTGGCCGACACCAGCGTCGGCGCCTCAGTGTCGGCCTGCGCCGCGGCGGGGCCATGCGCGAACTGCAGCACCGACGCCGCCAAAGCAACAACAAGCAAAACCCGCACCACAACAAAACCCGCACCCTGCCCGTTGACCAGGCACCGCCCAGACCTCCCGCCGTACCTCCCGGCACCATCAGGCCTCAACATCTAGAAACTCCAATCTCGAATGCGCGAACCGCCTCGGACACGGCCCATGGAACCACGAACGAACCCCCGCGAACCGCCTTGCACACGACCCTTGGAACCACGAGCGAACCCCTGCGAGCAGACCCGCACCAAGCGCGACGCGGCCACCGCCACGAAACCGGGCAACGACAACGGTCGGCCCCGGGACCAGCACGACCGGCAGGGCCGCCAGCCGCCGCGTTCGTGGTCATCTCACCGGTGAGCACCTGCACGAACGCCTCATACTTCTCAACAGGCGACAACAACCGCCTCCTGCGGCGGCCGCTGCGCTCCCGGGACTCCGACGGATCGGTCATCTGACGTTCCTCTCACAGCGCCATGCTCGCACCCCGATGTTGCGTAATCAGCGACCCGAAACCGGACACGATCTCAGAATCACTACAGGACCCAACCACATGCGGACTGATTCGCGGTAGATCTCGTCGCGCGAAGTCAGACGCAGAAGACCCCCACGCCCCCCCCCCCCGGCGGTAGGGCACAGGCCCGGCAACCGGGCACCATCGAACATCAACATGCGACGGTGACCTCCACCGGTGGATGCGAGAGCGGCCCATTGTGAGCACCCGCACTCATATGGAGCGCGACACTACCAAAAAAGAGCGTTGGGGATGACCGCCGGCGTGCCCTCGCGCCAGGCCCAACGAGACCGCCACAGCGACCACAGCCACGACAGCCACGAACGCCGATCCTGCCGGCAATGTCAGACAACGGCCCCAGATGCGAGCAGGCATCACCAGAGAGTGTCTCGCCATGTGCTCCATCGCGGCCCGAGCGGCCGTGAGCGCAGCGAACAAGAGCGGGAAACAGGATGCTTCGCCGTGAGGCGTTGGCACCTATCCGCAGGGCCTCTAAGCACCCCTGCTGCCCGCTCATGTTCGGCCTCGCCTGAGCGCCCGGATCGTCAGCGGGCCTGAGTTCGCGCCCCTCCAGGGTGAGTCGCAGGCGGTTGGAGGAGCCCTTGTCGCCGCTAGCGGCGGCGGATGCGTCGAGCCGTGTCGATCAGGCGGGCCAGTTCGTCGGCGTCGTCGTCGCGGCGCAGGTCGTCGGCCACCCGGTCGGCCTGATAGCTCAGCTCCTCCATGCTGCGGTCCTCCACGAAGGGGCTGGCCCGCAGCACCTCGGCAAACTCGGCTGCCACCACGGCCAGCCGGAAGTGGGCGCTGGTGTCGGTGAACGAGCGCTCCACGTCGTCGGGATGCAGGCTCGCCCACGTCTCGGTGATGCGCTCGCTGGCCGGCCTGCGATAGCGCAGCGTGGCGGTGGCGATCGGCCCGCGGCTGCGGTCCCAGCCCCGGTCCAGCGTCACCTCGTAGAGGGCGGTCGAGCTCTGGCCCGCACCGACCTCGCCAGCGTCACGGGTGTCGTCGCGGAAGTCCTCGTCCGCGATGGCCCGGTTCTCGAAGCCGAGCAGCCGGTAGGAGAGCACCTTGTCCCGGTCAAACTCAACCTGGATCTTGGCGTCTCGGGCCACCGAGGCCAGCAGGCTAGTGAGGTTCTCCACGAAGATGCGCCGGGCCTCGGCCGCGGTATCGATGTAGTGGTAGGTGCCGTCGGCCTTGTTGGCCAACTGCTCCATGAGCTCGTCGTTGAACGGCCCCAGGCCCACGCCGATGGTGGACAGCCCGACATCGCCCCGCTCGCCGATCTCCTCGAGGATGTCGTCGGTGCGGGTGGCGCCCACGTTGGCGACCCCGTCCGACAGCAGCAGCACCAGCACGGCGCGGCCCCTGTCGGCCTCGCTCAGGGCCATGTCGTAGCCCCGCGTCAGCCCCGCCTCGGCGTTGGTGGAGCCTGACGGGAAGACCCGGCCCCGGATCTCGTCCATGATCCAGTCGGCGTTGCCCGACACTCTGGTCGGATCGAAGATCGTCGCGGCTCTGTCGTTGTAGGCGACGACGCCCACTCGGGTGGTTCCCGGCAGGCCCGACAGCAGCAGCTCGACAGCCTCATGGACCAGGCTCATCCTCTCGACGGGGCGGTCGGCTGGTCCCGCGGACTGGCCCATCGACCCGGAGCGGTCCAGCACCAACACGACGCTCTCGGGTATCACCAGATCCGACAGCACTTCGGGTGCCTGGACGCCGACCCGCAGCATCACCCGGTCGGGGTCGCTGAACGGGGAGGGAGCCGCCTCCAGGGTGATGTTGAACTCGTCGATCAGCGGCTGGTACCCGCCGTCGAAGTAGTTGACGAACTCCTCGACCCGCACGGCCTCGATCGGCGGGAGAGCGTTGCCCTCCAGGTAGTTGCGGGTCACAACGTAGGACGCGGTGTCCACATCGAGAGCGAACGTGGACAGATCATCCTCATACGGGTCCACGAACGGGTTGACGCCGTAGTCCTCGAACGTGTTGGACCGGCATTCCGGACATGCCCGGCGCCGCTCCTCGGGACGCTCGCGGTCGGACTCGGCCGCCTCCGGCCGGGACACGCGGCTGGAAGTCGAGGTACCCGAGTCCAACGAGGCCGCCGCTGATTCCGGCTTGGCTGCCGCCGCGTCGTAGGCATAGTCGTAGTCGGCGGCCTCCTCGGACATCGGCTCCTCTTCGGCCATCGGCGGCTCCGTCGCTGTGGGCGCCACCTGCGCTTCGTCCGTTCTGCGTCGGACCGTGGTCGTCGCCGCGTAGTCCTGGCTGCCGGAGCTGTCGCTCTCGCCGCCTACGTCCGACGACCGCTCGCTGGCGGAATCCGCCGCAGCAGTCGTGGGTGCGGGCGCGGCCGTCTCGGCCGCGTCTCCGTCATCGCCGAGCCCACTGCAGGACACTGCCAGCAGGCTCAGCGCCAGCACCGCGGCCAGCCATCTGTTGCGCCCGTTCACTCTCGATTGGAACCTTTCGGATCCCCTTGTCGCCATGGTCACCCTCCTCCAGGTGGCGGACGCCCGATGCGTCCGATCAGTTCCCTACGACGACGCGCAGAGACGCCTGGTTCCCGGGCGATCCCCAAGTCCCTCGCCCGGTCAGGCGCGGCAGCTAGTGGCGACCTACCCGCTCAGCCTTTGGGCGCGGGAGACGGTTAGAGCCTGGTCGACCAGTTCCAGGGGGTGGCGCACGTCCAGGCCGGCCGCGGCGAGATGCAGCGAGCAGCCGGGGTTGGCGCTGGCCACCACCGATGCACCCGAACGGGCCACCGCGGCGGTCTTGCGCTCACGAATCGCCTTGGACAGCTCGGGCTCCATCATCGAGTAGGCGCCCCCGGCCCCGCAGCACAGGCCGTCATCGTCGAGGGCTACCACGTTGGCGACGAACGGGCGCAGCACGGCCGGGACGGCCTCATGCGCCTGCTGCACGTGACGCAGATGGCACGGATCCTGGACGGCCACCGACACATCCAGCGGCGCGACCGGCCACCGGGACTCCAGGTCCTCCAGGCGATCGGCCAGCCATTCATGGACGTCGAACACCCGGGCTGAGAATGCCCGGGCCTCGTCGGTGCCCAACAGCCGGCCGTAGTCCTTCAGCGCGGCGCCGCACCCGGCTGCGTCGACCAGGATGGGCCGGTCGTCGCCGGCCAGGCCGGCCATCACCTGCCGGGCCATGTCCTTCGTCTCGGACTCCAGCCCGGCATGGATGTGCAGCGCACCGCAGCACGGCACCGCGGAGCCGGTGGGCTCCACACCAACGTCCGCGGCCTCCAGCACCCGCTGCGCGGCCAAATGCACGTCACGCTGCCAAGCGTCCATCACGCAGCCGGTGAACAGCCACGCGTCGTCGCCGGAGGTGCACAGCCGCGGACGCCGCAGCGGCATCGTCGCGGGCAGGCCCAGACGCCTGGTCGGCACCAAGCGCAGCCGTATGGCCAGCGCAAGCAGGGTGGAGCCGCCGAGCAGCAGCCGGCGGTGGCGCAGTATCCGCAGGGCCAGGCGCTGCCAGCGGGGGGTGATTCGACCCGCGCCGGCCAGCGCGGCCCGCGTGCCCTCCATCAGATGGCCGAACGGCACCGCGCTGGGACAGGCGGTCTCGCAGCCGCGGCACTGCACGCACGTCTCCATCGACCGGACCAGATCGTCGGTCACGGGCGCGCCCTCGTTCTGCACCGCCCGCATCAATGCGATCCGCCCCCGGGGCGACTCGGTGTCTCGACCGGTGATCACGAACGTGGGGCAGTGCGGCAGGCACAACCCGCAGGCGACGCACGCCACCAACTCGTCGTCGTCCAACCCGAGGTGCATCAGGGCCTCCCGTGAGCGCCCTCGTGAGCGCCACGACGCCGCCCCGGCAGAATCTCGGGTGAGAAATGTGTCGTATAGGCACAATAATCACACCAAGAAAGGCGGAGGCGGCGTCGGCAGCGCATCAGGGCTTCCTCAGGGGGTCGCGGCCGGGGTTGAGGCGGCCATCAGGGTCGAACCGCTCCTTGAAGCGACGGTTCAACTCGGCCACGCCCGGCGCGACCGGAAGAAGCGGCTGAGGTTCGGAGGCGTGAACGACGCCGATGCCGATCTCGGCAACGAAGGGGCCGGCGGTGCCGTTGCGGCCGCCGAAGGCGGCCGCCTCCGCAGGCGTGCACGACCAGCGGTGCGGCGGAAGCTCGGGCGGACGGTCGACGTCCGCGCAGACGCCCTGGACCGCGAGCCGGCTCAGATCCTCAGCCACATCGACTTCGTAGCCGCTCAGCAGGGCCCAAACGTCGGCGCCGTCCCACAGCACCGACATGGCCGTGTGGCATGACCTCGCCGCGCCCGGGTCGGCGCCAGCCAGGCGCACCCAGCGCTCGATCTCCCTCACCGGAATGGTGCGCAGCAGCACCTCGCCCACCAGGCCAAGCGTGCCCAGCGACCCGACCAGCAGCCGACACAGGTCGAAGCCGCTCACGTTCTTGACCGTGGCCGCGCCGGCGCTGGCGATCTGGCCGTCGGCGCTCACGTAGCGGGCTTGCAGCAGGCCGTCACGCACCGGTCCCAGCCCGAGGCGGGCGATGCTCGACTCCCCCGCCATCAGCGCTCCGCCCACCGTGCCCGCCGCACGCTCGGGCAGAGCAGTGCGCTGGCCGGCCGTAGCCAGCTCTGCGTGGAGTTCGTCCACGGGTGTTCCGGCTCGCACCCGCACCGTCATCTCCGCCGGCTCGAAGGCCACGATGCCCGCCGGGGCCCGCACCTCTCGAGTCCCCGGCGCCGCCTCGCCGCCCAGGCTCCAGCGGGTCCCGCCTCCCCGCACGCACACCGGCCCGTCCGGGCCGACCTCGGCCGCGAAGGTGGTCAGAGCCTCGTCGAAGTCAGCCACCCCGCTCGGCCTCTCAGAAGATGAGCGGGTAGGTGATGCCGCCTTGCGTTGCGACGCTGTCATTCCCGCTCTTGTTCGCTTCGCTCACGGGCCGCTCGGCCTCTCAGCCCCAGACGCCGGCGGCGTCGGAGGCCCTCAACGCGCCGATGTCTGAGCAGCTGTGGGCGCTGGGCAGCACCTTGCCCGGGTTCATGCGGCAGTGCGGATCGAACGATGCCCGCAGCCGGCTCTGCTGGTCGAGGTCCACCGCGCTGAACATGCGGCTCATGTACTCGCGCTTCTCCACTCCTATGCCGTGCTCTCCCGTGAGTGCCCCGCCCATGTCCAGCGACATCTCGATGATCTCCCGGCCCGCGGCCTGCACCCGCTCGTCAGCTCCGGGTACCCGGGAGTCGTAAGCCAGGATGGGGTGGAGGTTGCCGTCGCCGGCATGGAACACGTTGAGAACAATCAGGTCGTAGCGGTCGACGATGTCGTAGATCCGCTCGAGCACCTCCACCAGCCGGGTGCGGGGCACCACCGTGTCGTGCAGGTAGTAGTCGGGCATCACGTTGGCCACCGCCCCGAACGCGCTCTTGCGGCCCTTCCACAGCCGGGTCCGCTCGTCGTCGTCGGCGGCTGTGCGCACGCTGATGGCCTGGTTGCGCCGGGCGATGTCGGCCACCCTCTCGCCGGCGATGGCCACACCGCCCGCGGGGCCGTCAACCTCGACCAGAAGCACCGCGGCAGCGTCGCGGGGATAGCCGGCCTGGGCGAAGTCCTCGACCGCGATCACGCAGCGCTGGTCCATCATCTCGATGGCGGCGGGCACGATCCCGGCCGCGATGATGGCACTGACGGTGGCCGCCGCGTCCGACACATCGTCGAAGCACAGCAGCATGGTGCGCACTGCGGGCGGGTTGCGGGTGAGGCGCACCGCCACCGCGGTGGCTATGCCGCACATCCCCTCGGAGCCGACGAACGCCCCCCGCAGGTCGTATCCGGCCGGCTCGGCGGTGAGGTCGCCCAGCGTGGCGACCGACCCGTCGGACAGCACGACCTCCACCGCCACCACATGGGCGCTGGTCACGCCGTAGGCCAGGCAGTGCGGTCCGCCGGAGTTGTTGGCCACGTTGCCCCCGATGGTGCAGGCCGCCTGGCTGGACGGATCGGGCGCGTAGTGCACGCCGTGGGGAGCCAGCGCCCGGCTGAGGTCGAGGTTCACCATGCCGGGCTGCACCCAGGCCACACCGTTGTCGAGGTCGACCTCCAGCAGCTTGTCCATCCGGGTCATCGACAGCACCACGGGCTGGCCCAGCGGCGCGGCGCCACCGGCAAGGCCGGTGCCCGCCCCCCTGGGAGACACCGCGCGCCCGTGGCGGGTGGCAACCTTGACGCATGCCACCACGTCGGAGGTGGAGCCTGGATAGCACACCGGTCCGGCGTTGCCCTCCCGGTAGATGGAGGCGTCCCGGGAGGCCAGGTAGCGGGCCGCCGCGTCGGCTCGCACCCGGTCAGCCCCGATGGCCTCGACCAGGCTGGCCACGAGGGCGGCGTCACCGGCCTCGACGGCCGGGGCGACCTCCCTCGGACGCCGGGCGCGCCGACGTGATCCCAGCACGCGGCGGGTGGCCGCAGCGAGCGTCCTAGCCACGGCTCAGACCCTAACGCGACCGGTCGGGAGCGAGGAACCTCGGCCCGGTCGAACTCCCGGGAGCTATCGTCATATGTGACCAACAATCGCCGGAGGTTCGGGGCAAGCGATCAATGACCCAGACCGAGGCGTCCTATCACCGAGTGCCCGATGCGGTGCCGCGGCCGCCGTCGGGCTGCCCTGTCAATGATTTCACGCCGTTCGCGCCGGATTATCTGGCCGATCCCTACGCGGTTCTGGACGGGCTGCGGGACACGCCGGTGTTCTACTCCAGCGAACTCGGCTACTTGGTGGTCACCCGCATGGAGGACGTGAGCGAGGTGTTCCTCGACCCCGAGACGTTCGGCTCCCAGAACGTCCAGGATCCGGTGTTCCCGCTCAGCCGTGCCGCGCACGCAGTGCTCGCCGCGCCCGACTTCGATCCGGTGGCGGTGATGTCCAACCGCCAACCGCCCGACCACGGCCGGATCCGCAACCACACCAAGCAGGGATTCTCCAACCGGCGGATGCGCACTCTGGAGCCCTATATCCGCCGCCGCAGCCACGATCTCGCCGACGACCTGCTGGCCGCCGGCTCACCGGCCGACTTCGTGCCGATCTTCGCGCACCCGCTGCCGGGCGAGACGATCTTCCGCTTCATCGGCTTCCCGACCAGCGACGACGAGAAGCTCAAGGAATGGTGCTCGGACCGTCTCGCCTTCAGCTGGGGCAAGCCCACCGAGGCCGAGCAGACCGAGATCGCCCACAAGATGCTGGCCTACTGGCGCTACTGCCGCGACTTCGTGGCCGCCAAGGCGGGCGACCCCGGCGACGACTTCACCTCCGAGCTGCTGGCCGTGCACAAGGCCGACGCCACCGAGCTCACGTACCGGGAGGTCGAGTCGATCGTGTACGGCCTGTCGTTCGCGGGCCATGAGATCGTCAGCCACTTCCTGTCGAACTCGCTGATCTGCCTGCTGCCGCGACGCGCCCAATGGGACCAGCTCTGCGCGGACCCTTCGCTCATTGGTGCCGCGCTGGAGGAGGTGCTGCGCTTCGAGTCGCCCCAGACGAGCTGGCGGCGGGTGGCCAACACCGACGCGGAGGTGGCCGGCGTTCAGGTGCCAGCCGGAACCAACATCTTCATGAGCCTGGCCGCAGCCAACCACCAACCCGACTGCTTCGACGACCCCGGCGACTTCGATATCCACCGGCCCAACGCCCGCAACCACATCTCCTTCGGCAAAGGAATCCACTTCTGCCTGGGCGCCCGCCTCGCCCGCCTCGAGGCCACCGTCGCCCTGGAGGTACTCACCGACCGCATACCGTCGCTGCGCCTGGTCGAGGGCCAGAGCTTGGAGCGCTTCGCCAACATCACCTTCCGCGGACCCCGCGAGCTGCTGGTGTCCTGGGCCACATGACCACCATCCCGGCCCTGGTTGCCGATGCCGCAGCCCGCTACGGCGCGACCGAGGCTCTGGTGGACGGCGAGGTGCGGATGTCGTTCGCCGAGCTGCGCGACCGGGTCGGCGAGATGGCCGCCGCGCTGGCCGCATGGGGCCTAGCCCCCGGCGACCGGGTGGGCGTGTGGGGACCCAACTGGTGGGAATGGGCGGTAGCGGCGCTGGGCGTCCACGCCGCGGGCGGGGTGGTTGTGCCGGTCAACACCCGGTTCAAGGGCGACGAGACCGCTTTCTTGCTCGACCGGTCCGGAGCGCGCCTGCTGTTCTGCTCGACCGACTTCCTGGGCATCGACCACCTGGGCCTGTTGCGGGCCGCCGAGGGGGGCGTGCCTTCGTGCGTCGAGCAGGTCGTAGCGCTGCGGGAGCCGGTGTCGCCCGACGCCGACGGCTTCTCTGACTTCGTCGCCCAGGTGCCGACGGGTGCGTCCGCCGACTCCGTGCCCGTCAAGGTCTCGGACCGCGACCCGTGCCACATCATGTTCACCTCGGGCACCACGGGGCGGCCCAAGGGGGTGGTGCTCAATCACGGCGCGGTATGCCGTGCTTGCCGGAGCTGGGCCGAGGTGATCGGGCTGCGCCACGGCGACCGATACCTGATCGTCAACCCGTTCTTCCACTCCTACGGCCTCAACGCCGGCATCCTGGCCTGCTTGATGGCGGGGGCGACGATGATCCCCCACCCCGTGTTCGACGTGCCGTCGGTGATGGCCCGAATCCCCGCCGAGCGGGTGTCGGTGCTGCCCGGCACGCCCGCCATCTATCAAACCATCCTCAACCATCCAGACCTCGACACGTTCGACATGTCCACCCTGCGGCTGGCCGTGGCCGGCGCCGCTCCCGTGCCCGTGCCGATGATCGAAGCCATGCGCGACCGGCTCGGCTTCGAGGTGGTGGTGACCGGCTACGGGCTCACCGAGGCGTCGGGCATCGCCACGATGTGCCGCCACGACGATCCTCCCGAGATGATCTCGGCCACATCGGGCCGGGCCATCGACGACGTCGAGGTGCGGGTGGTCGGCCATGACGGCGATGAACTGCCCAGGGGCGAGCCGGGCGAGATCGTGGTGCGGGGCTACAACGTCATGGACGGATACTTCGAGGATCCCGAGGCCACCGCGGCCGCCATCGACGCCGACGGATGGCTGCACACCGGCGACATCGGCACCATGGACGCCGCCGGCTATGTGACCATCACCGACCGGCTCAAGGACATGTTCATCTGCGGCGGTTTCAGCGCCTACCCGGCCGAGATCGAGGCGACGACGCTGGCCCACCCCTCGGTGGGCCAGGTGGCGGTGGTGGGCCGGCCCGACGATCGACTGGGGGAGGTGGGCCATGCCTTCGTGGTGGCTGCGCCGGGCGCCCCCACGACCGAGGCGGCCGAGGCCGAGCTGATGGCATGGTGCCGGGATCGGATGGCCAACTACAAGGCCCCTCGCGGCATCACCTTCGCAGACGCTCTGCCGCTCAACGCTTCAGGCAAGGTGCTCAAGCACGAACTGCGAGCCCGGCTGGCGAGCGAGAGGGCAAGCGGCAACTCGTGAGAATCCTTGCGAGACGCCTAGCGAGGCCGTGGCCCGAGCGGTCCGTGAGCGCAGCGAACATGAGCGGGAGTCACAACGCTTCATGGCGAATCGGCGTCACCTGATCCGCGCATGCGCCCGGTGCGCGGGAGCGACGCCTAGCGCCCTCTCAGAGGCCGAGCGAATGGGCGGGCGCGAACGGCTTGGACCGAGCGAGGCCGTGGCCCGAGCGGCCCGTGAGCGCAGCGAACAAGAGCGGGAGACACCCCATCTCGACACGACGAGCTCTCACCTACTTGCGCGCCCTCTCATGCCGCTCGGCCATGACCGTCGGGCGAGTCCAGGTCGAACTCCCTGCGGATGGCCTCGTCGGACGCCCAAGGGCTGACCTTTTCGGGTACCGGCGTCGCACCGAGATTGAAGACGGGCCTCAGAGTTGCCCGGCGACGGGCCTGCGTGCCTGAAGGATCGCCCTGAACCCGCAGCGAGGGATGGTTTGCGTGGACTGGGCCTTGAGCCGGCGTGAAGTCCCTGGTGTGGCCCGACTCGAGGTCGAGGCGGCCGTGCGCTCCATAGCGCCGATGGGCGGCGATCCGGGCCGCGGCGGCCACCGCCGGCAGCGCCAGGAAGACCACGATGACGATTGCGTAGGTCATGTCTATTCTCCTTCTCCTTCTGCTTCTCGTTGTCAATTGAATGGCCGGCCCCGGCCGTCGCATTCGTGAATTCGGTCACATAGCGTTTCCCCCCATGACTGGCGGCCAAGCCCACGGATCGTCCCCGTTCGTGCCGGTGCCGCTCACGCCGGTCTCCTTCCTCGACCGGGCTCGGCTCGTGCACGGTGACCGTCCCGCGGTGGTGGACGGACCGCTGCGCCGCAGCTACGAGGACTTTGCCGACCGCTGCGAGCGGCTGGCCGGCGCCACTGTCGACTTGGGCCTGGAGCCCGGCGACGCAGTGTCGGTGCTGGCACCCAACGTGTCGATGGCATTGGAGGCTGCCTTCGGCCTTCCCATGGCCGGGGTGGTGTTCAACGCCCTCAACTCAAGGCTGTCGGCGCCTGAACTGGCCTGGATCGTGGGCCACGCCGAGTCCCAGGTGCTGTTCGCCGACCACGGGCTGGCCGATGTGGCCCGATCAGTGCAGGCGCAGGTGTCCGGCCTGCGATTGGTGCTGTCACGCGATGCCGACGTCTCCGGCGCTTCCGGCTGCGAGTACGAGGGCCTGCTGGCCGCGGCTGAACCCCGCCGGGCCGAGATCGCCGACGAGCACGGTGTGCTCAGCCTGAACTACACCTCGGGCACCACGGGCCATCCCAAGGGCGTGATGTACTCGCACCGGGGCGCCAACCTCAACGCCCTGGCCATGGCCGCGCAGTGCGGCCTCGACAGCGACACCGTGTTCCTGTGGACGCTGCCGATGTTCCACTGCAACGGCTGGTGCTTCCCGTGGGCGGTCACCGCGGTGGGCGGCTCGCACCTGATGTTGCGCACCCTGGAGCCGGGCACGGTCTGGCGCCACATCCGCGACGACGGCGTGACCCACTTCAACGCGGCTCCCACCGTGCTGATCGGCCTGGTCAACCATCCCGACGCCGCCCCGGCGCCCCGAACCGTGCAGGTGGCCACCGGTGGCGCGCCACCGTCGCCCACTCTGCTGGCACAACTGGCCGACCTGAACATTCATGTGACCCACCTCTACGGCCTCACCGAGACCTACGGCCCCTCGCTGATCTGCGACTGGCGCAGCGAGTGGGACGGCCTGCCCGCCGCTGAGCAGGCCCGGATCAAGGCCCGCCAAGGGGTGGGAACGCTGGTGACCTCCTCGGTGCGGGTCGTCGACGCCGACGGCGCCGACGTGCCCGCGGACGGCACGACGCAGGGCGAGATCGCCATCCGGGGCAACAACGTGATGCTCGGCTACTACAAGGACCCCGAGGCCACCGCGGCGGCGTCGGTGGAGGGGCCGGAAGGCACCTGGTTCCGCACCGGGGATGTGGCCGTGATGCACGACCACGGCTACGTGGAGGTGCGGGACCGGTCCAAGGACGTGATCATCTCCGGCGGCGAGAACATCGCCTCCATCGAGGTGGAACAGGCCCTCGCCTCACATCCCGATGTTGTGGAGTGCGCGGTGGTGGCCGCCCCCGACGACACCTGGGGCGAGGTACCGACCGCGTTCGTGGTGCTCCGGACGGGCGCGGCGGTGACCGAGGCCGACCTCGTCGAGCACGTCAAGTCCCGCATCGCCCGCTTCAAGGCCCCGAAGTCGGTGACGTTCGGCGACCTGCCCAAGACCGCCACCGGCAAGATCCAGAAGTTCGCCCTGCGCGACCGGCTCTGGGCCGGCCGCGACCGCCGAATCAACTAGGAGACCGAGCAGATAGGTGAATCGCGTCGCGGCGAAGCATCTCGCTTCCCGCTCTTGTTCGCTGCGCCCACGGGCCGCTCGGGCCACGGCCTCGCTCAGCGCCTTGCAACACCCTCGGGACGCTGCTGCCTACCCGCTCGGCCTCTAGCGCCGAGGTCAGGGCTCGTTCACCAGCGACACAACCGACTCGGCGAAGACATCGAACTGCGCCAGGTACTCCTCAAGGGTGCGAGCCCGGAACTTGAGATGGAAGGTATTGGCCCCCGCGGCCCGCGCACTGCGAATGCTGGCCGCTAGGGGCTCGGCGCCGCACGACATCACCGGGGGCAGGCCCTCGGGAGCGGTGTCGGCCAGCAGGTAGCACCACGGCGGCATGAAGCCCACGTCGAAGCAGGCGCCCTCGCGCCCGGCGGCGGACGCGGCCGCGTTCATGGTGTCGATGATCTCGCCGTACTGCGATACCGGGTTTCCCATCGGCACGTAGCCGTCGCCCAGACGGCCGGCACGCCTCCAGGCGGCCCGGCCGCTGCCGCCCACCCAGATAGGCAGATCCCGCACGGGGGCCGGGCCGACCCCGACATCGGAGTAGCTGAAGGCCTCCCCCGAGTGGCTGACGTAGATCCCGGCGAAGGCTCCCCTCACCGCTTCCAGGGTCTCGTCGAGCAGCCGGCCCCTGGCCTCGAAGTCCACCCCAAGGGCCTCGAACTCGGCCTCAACGTGGCCCGCTCCCACGCCGAGAACGGCCCTCCCGCCCGAGAGGTGGTCGAGCGTGGAAAAAGACTTCGCGGTCTGCAGCGGGTGGCGGTAGGCGGCGATCCACACCACCGACGCCAGGTTGACGGTGTCGGTGCAGGCGGCCAGGTACGACAGCGTGGCCACAGTGTCATACCAGGTGGTGCCCATGTGGGCCGCGTAGTCGTTGTCGGGTATGGCCACGTGGTCGGTCACCCCCACGAAGTGATGTCCGGTGGCCTCGGCCTTGCGGGCGATGCGCGCTAGGTCGTCGACGGTGGCAGTGTGCTCCCAGGGGTCGGCCAGCGTCGCGGTGAGCGTGTGGATCGGCAGCGCGACGCCGTAGGTCCAGCCGCCCGGCGGTGTGATCGAGGTCATCGCCGCACGATGCTACGGCGCGCCGGCGGGCCATGGGCGGGCGGGGCGGCCCGCTAGCTGCGGCTGCCGCTGAACCCCGGATCCTGACCGGGCCGCCGTGGCGGGGCGAAGAAGTCGTTCTCACTCTCGGCGAGCTGCTTGCGCCTGCGCATGATCGCCCTGCGCTCGGCCTCCAGGTACAGGTACCTCTGCACATCGTCGGGTGTGCTGTCACTCATGAACATCTCCACGGCCACCGGGTCGCGGCACAACTCCTCGCGGATGTCGTCCCTGGTGACGGTCCTGCCGTCGCTTCGGCCGGCGCGCTCGCGTTCCATCCGGCAGCGATACCACTTGCTTCTCACGACGGGGACGATCAGCCCCAGGTTGAACATTGCCAGCCCGAAGACCGCGAACTCCGCGGTCATCACGAACGGCGCCATGCTGCTCCTCCAACATGAGCGGACATCAGGCGCCCGGACGACTGGGACGCGATACTCGTCTACTTTCAATATATGCGGTATCTTCTGCGCTTCCTCCAACACTAGCTGCGAGCACCGACTCCAGTCCCGTCTTGCCGGACCGGTCGTTAGCATCGGCGGGCCATGAGCTTCCGCACTGCCTTCCTCGACGAAGCTCTCGCCGCTTACGTCGAGGCCCACTCCACCGGTCCCGACGACGTGCAGCGAGAGCTGATCGCGGCCACGGCCGCGCTCGGCGACTGGAGCGTCATGCAGATCGGCACCGCCCAGGGCGCGTTCATGACGATGCTGACCACTCTGCTGCAGCCGCGGTTCGCGGTGGAGATCGGCACCTTCACCGGCTACTCGGCCCTGGCCGTGGCCAAAGCGCTCCCGCCCGGCGGGCGGCTGCTGTGCTGCGACATCTCCGAGGAATGGACCGCCATCGCCCGAGAGCACTGGGAACGAGCCGGTGTCGCCGACCGCATCGACCTGCGGATCGCCCCGGCGCTGGACACGCTGCGCGCCCTTCCAACCGAGCCGCGGGTGGACATGGCCTTCATCGACGCCGACAAGGAGGCCTACATCGACTACTACACCGAACTCGTGCCGAGGTTGTCGGAGCGAGGGGTGATCCTGGTGGACAACGCTCTCTGGGACGGCCATGTGGCCAACCCCGACCACACCGACCCCACCACCGAGGCTCTGCGAGCCTTCAACGCCCACGTCATAGCCGATGAGCGGGTGCTGGTGGCCCTCCTTCCCATCGGCGACGGCCTGTCGGTGATCGCCCCGCGACCCGACTGATCGCGCCAGCATCCGTCCGCTCCCCTCCGGTCGGGAGCCAGCCCGAACTTCCTGCAGCTACCCACCGTATGTGTGGCAAACCGGGGGGAAGTTCGTTGCCGGGGGTCATGCCGGCGGCCTGGACGCAGTACTGACGCAACTGCAGCCCTGCGGCCCGGCCCGAAGCGACTAGCGCGTCATCCAGTTCGCGAGGCCGCCCGCCGCCCGAACCCGATTGCATGTATTATGCATGCATGCCGCATATCCAAGTAAGAGACGTTCCTGAGGAGGTCCACCGAGTGCTCGTGAGCCGGGCGAGAGGCAGCGGCCAATCGCTCCAGCAGTACCTCATCGCCGAATTCGCCCGGATGGCGTCCCGCCCGTCAGCCGAAGAGGTCTTCGAGCGAATCGAAGACCGAGCCATGGGCCGCAGATTCAACCTTGAGCAGGCCGCGGAGTCGGTCCGAGCCGACCGCGACCGTCTCCCGTGACCGTCGTCGACGCGTCGGTGATCATCACCGCCGTAGCCGATGACGGCACCGATGGTGTCCGATGCCGGCAGCGTCTGGTCGGTGAGCCCCTTGACGCTCCCGATCTGGCCCGGATCGAGGTCTTGTCAGCCCTGCGCCGCCACCTACTTAGCGGAAGAATGGATCCCGCCGGAGCGCGACAAGCCGTCGACGACATGCTCTCGCTTCCGATAGAGGCGCACCCCACGGCTCCTCTTCTGGCGCGGGCCTGGGAGCTCCGCGGGAGCATCACTCCGTACGACGCCTGCTACGTAGCGCTCGCCGAAGCGCTCAACTCCACGCTGCTCACCGCCGACAAGCGCCTGGCCCGGGCCCCTGGGCCCGAGTGCAACATCGAAGTGATCTGAAGCCGACCGAGACGCCGCGGCACGGCCCAATGCGCACTAGCACCTCGCCATCTTGACCTGCCCGCGCCGTTCCAATCCTCGAGGCGGACGCTGGTAGCAGTCGCATGCGTCAAGGCGAGCGGTCACTCTTTGCCAGCGGGACCGACCGGCGGTCCTTTCACCTGGAAGGAACTCCATGGACTTGGAACAGGCGACACATGCGTACATGAACTCGTTGGAGACCACAAGAACGATGTCGAGACACACAGTGCGGGCCTACCGTGGCGATCTCACCGCCTTGACACACCATCTCGGTGCCACGACTCCGGCCAGGAGAGTGTGCGCAGACGGGCTCGTCGACTTCATAGTGGCGCAACGTCAACACGGCTTGGCTCCATCGACCGTTAGGCGCCGTGCCAGCGCAGTCCGCGGGTTCTGTCAGTGGCTGAAGCGCAGTGGAAAGGTCACAGATGACCCCTGGCGAGATGTGGACATACGAATCCGCCAGCCCAAGCGCCTGCCCCGACCAGCACGCGACGAGTCAGTCAGACGCCTGCTCGCGTCGCTATGCCACTCGGCCGACGTGAGCAAGACCGCGGTGCCTGTGGGGCCGTTCGAACGTCCCTACGAGGCGAACACGCTCGTAGCGGTGGCGCTCATGCTCAGCACCGGCCTGCGGGTTGGCGAGGTAACCACCCTGCGCTGCGATCACATAGATCTGAACCGCATGTCGATCCGAGTCACCGGCAAGGGCGCACGCGAGCGGCAGGTATATCTCTCCTGCGACTGGATCGCCGACTTGGTCCAAGCCCAACTACAGACCCGTCGAATACTGGGACTGCGACACCAGCTCCTGCTGTTCAACCGCACCGGCGGCACCATGACGACCGCCTCGCTCCGATCCCGCATTCGCAAGGAGGCGGAGTCCGCCGATATAGCCGAACACATAACTCCACACGTGCTCAGACACACCGCAGCGACGCAGTTGGTCGACTCTGGAGTCGATATCCGATTCGTGCAGCGCCTCCTCGGCCATGCCAGCCTGACTACTACGGAGCAGTACACCCATGTTGCCGACGCTTCTCTGCGCAGAGCGATGGCCCAAGCCAACACGCTCGGGCGTTCACTAGATCAAATCACAACCTGCTAGCGCGATAACTGAGGATTATCAGTGGTATGGACGGGATGACAGGGCATCTTCTGCGGACATCGATCGCTCGCCAGGAACGGCTTCTGAGATCGAGTCTCGTGCTGAATCCGGTGGAGAACATCCCGTTCGCAGCGGACCTCGATGTTGCGTCGTCGGCTCTGGCCGGCCTGTACAACTCCGACAAGCTCCGGACTCGCAGCCAGCGCCAAGACACAGCGATTCAGTTCGCGGGACGCCGCCGACTGGAGCGTGACAGCCGGCTGATCTATCGCGGGTGGGCCGTCGCGCTAGGGGCCCACGATGCCACGTTGCGACTGCTGTCGGGCCTGCATGCACACATCGCAGTCTTCATGGCCATAGCTCAGCCGGGCCAGCGTGTGTTGCTCCTCCCGACCAGGGCGGGCGGGCACATGTCCGGCGCCGCGATCTTGAAGCGACTCGGACTAGAGACCGTCGAGATGGTTGTGGACGATTCCGGCCAGTGCGTTAACGCCGAGGCGACTATGGACCGGGCCCTACAGACCCGACCCCAGTTCGTGTTCGTCGACCGCAGTGAGGGCCTTGTCGTCGAGGACTTCGGGTACTTGGCTGAGCTGCGCGACACGATCCGTGTGTTCGATGCGTCTCAGTATGTCTCGAACATCGTCGCTGGCGACCACCCGAACCCATTCGGGTCCGGGTTTGAGCTGCTGCTGGCCACTGTCCACAAGAACTTCCCTGGCCCTCAGAAGGCGCTAGCGGCGACCAGTCGCCCTTCGGAGATCTGGGAACGCCTCTTGAGCGGGCTGTCGACGTTCGTGTCCAACATGCACTCGACCTCGACATATGTCGCGGGGCTCGCGCTCAGCCGGGGTGACTGGCTGGCGGACTACTCGAGACGGATGCTGACGCTCGCGGTGGTGCTCGAAGCCGAACTCGCCGCCCGGGGTGTCCCGATGGTGCGGCGGCCTGGCGACCTGACGCCGACCCATCATCTCTGGATCGTGGAGAACAGCCGGGCACAGGCCTTCGAGACGTTCGAGGCCTTGGAGCGCTGCCGGATCCTCACCAACTTCCGTCAACTGCCCTACGGGCTCGGGTTTGGCGTCCGTCTCGGCATGAACGCGGCTGCGCGTCTAGGGCTCGAGGAGTCCGACATCCCGGACCTTGCCGACCTGATCGCGGCCATCCGCCGGCGGGGCGCCACGCCCGCGCTCCGGCACCGCGCCCGTGAATTCAACGAGTCCCTGTGGGAGCGGGAGTGGCTCACACCGTCTGGTGGCTGACGCGACGCGGCCGCTTCGAACTCCGCCGTCACGACGAAGCGGAACTCGGGCCGGGCGACGCGAGGATCCGCTTCTCCTATGTCGGCATCTGCGGATCTGACTTGTCAAAGTTCGAGGGACGTCGAAGACTGCGATATCCCGTCACGATGGGCCACGAGTTCGTCGCAACCGTCGAAGCGGTCGGCGAGGCTGTCGCCGGGGTGTCAGCAGGACAGGTGGTCACCTCGGACCTCAACCTCCGGTGCGGTGCGTGCGACCAGTGTCGAGCCCGGCGATCCCACCTGTGCGCTCAAGGCCAGATCGGCCGGTTCTCGAACCGGGGCCTGGCGTCTGTAGCCGACATCGCAAGCACCTATCTGCGGCCTGTTCCCGGTCCCGTCGAGCCGCACTTCTCCCTCGCCGAGCCGCTGTCGTGCGTTCTTCATGCCAGGGCCTGGGCCAATCCGGCCCCCTCGGACCGCGTCCTCATCGTCGGGGCCGGAGGCCTCGGGCTCTGCCTCGCGTTTGCCCTGGCCTGCGACCCCGGCTCGCCTCCGTTCGATGTCGTCGACGTCAACGCGGACCGGTTGGCGCGGCTGGCATGCCCGATAAGCGGGGCGGGGGAGACGATCCGGCGCGTGGACGGCCTCTATGATGTCGTCTTCGATCTGTCGGGGAGCGAGGATGGGTTGCGGCGAGCGACGGCGGCGGTGCGCCCAGGCGGGCGGCTGTGTACCATGAGCCACCTCGACGGCTACTCCGATGCCAGCTTCTTGTTGGGGTCCTTGACCCGGCGCGACATCACCTTCACCGTCAGCTATCTCAACGGCAACGGGGAGCACTTGGACACCGCCATCGGGATGCTGGCTCGCTCCTGGTACGGCGCGTGGGATGACACCTTCGAGACAGTCTCCGGAGAGGACGTGCGCAAGGCGTTCTCACAGCGCCGCTCGAGTCCCTACAACAAGACGATCCTCGATGTCAGATTCCTATCTGCCTAGTCAGGAAGCCCAAGCGATCCTCTATCCCGTCGGGCTCGATCCACTGGACCGCCGCGGCCTGTTGGAGGGCCTCGCGCCTCCCTCCGGCCAGCCAGGCGCCGACGACCACAAGGTGACCGTAGGTGCCGAGACGCTGCACGAGGACCGAGAGTTCCTCCAGCGAAGAAGAGGCCGCGCTGCTGTCGCCATTCGCGGCGTGCGCCGCGACTTCGCCAATCAATGAGAACGCTTCAGCTGCTGGGTATGCGATGTCTGCGGCGAGGGCACGCGCGCGCGATGATTCGGCCAGGGCAACATCGACTTGGCCCTGAACCGTCAGCGCAATCGATCCTGCGGCACGCGCCTTGGCCACCTCGATGAGGTTGCCTAGCCGCTCATTGAACTCGATCGAGAGCCTTGCTTCGGCGAGGGCGTCATCGGGATGAGTCCAGCAGTAGGTCTCAGCAAGATTGGTATGGAGCTTGGCCGCGAGGCCAGGCGCTGCGCCTGAGGCACGCCTCGCTCGCAGGTAGGCCGCTTCGGCATCGTCGAACAGCAGCGAGAAACGAAGAGCGTGCCCGCGATGTCGGACAATCTCGCCCCAATACACACGTTCGTAGCGCCCGACATCGCCCTCTGCCGCGGCGAGACGTCGGGAACTCTCAAGCAACTGGCCATCCATGAGCAGCATGTCGCAGTTGTAGAGCCGAACGCGCCGGTGACTGCGGTCCGTGGGATCCCACGGAGACAGGACACGGTCGAGGCGGTCTAGGTGGCGGCGGGCCGTCTTGTAATCGCCGGTGAGTTCGATGAGATACGCCCTCTCGACCTCGAAGGATCGACGATGTCGCCCCAGCTGAGCGACGTTTGGGAGGACAGAATCGAGCAGCTGCGAGGCGTGGGCCGGTCCATGCCGCCGCCGGGAGACGACCGCCTTGATGAACGCGACCACGGTCGCTTGCACAGAAGGCTCGGAAACTGGGATGTCGTCCACTAGCTCGAAGATCTTGTTCCAGTGTCCGGCGTCGTTGAGGGAGAACGCCACGTCGACGAGAGAGGCCGCAGCTTCTGGCGGAATGACCTCAAGCGCTGACCAGCCCTCGAGGAGGCTCCTGAAGATGTCGAAGACTGCGTCGATATCGACCACGTCGACTTCGGCGGACCGCTGCGCGAGGTGCTCGGTGACGACCTGCAGCGCCTTGGCGCAGCGGTCCGCGTGGCTACTTGATGAACGGACAAAGCCGGTGAGAAGCTCGTGCGTCTTGAAGCTTCGGTCACCCTCGACTCTGCTGACGAAGAACCAGTCGACGAATTCATCGAGATCGAACTCGTCCGCCCGGAGGTTGAGGCCACGGAGCAGCGCCGAGTAGACGGCGTGATCGAAGAACTGCACGGCAGCCAGCGCGACCGCGACGTTGCGGTGACCCGGCTCGAGATGCTTGAGAAGCATGTCCACAGAGCCTTCTTGGGAGTCTGGTAGATCTTCGGCCCGCACAGTCTCGCCGCCAGCCGCGAGCGTCTCGTAGGCATCCACGGCGGCTTCCAGGAAGAACGGAATGCACCGTGACGCGGCGACGAGCCGGTCCTCGATCGGCTGCTCGACAGGGCCGAGTCGCACTCGAATCAGTTCTCTCGACTGCTCCTCGGGCAGCGCATCCACTACCACTGGTTCGGTCACGTCTGCCCAAAGGCTCGTAGGCCAGCGCATGGGCTCTCTCGTAGCGATCAGATGAACGCCTCGATCGAGCGTGCCAATGAACTCGCGGAGCCATGGAGCCTTCTCGTCGAGCGTCTTGCGAGCCTGGCGGTCGTAGCCGTCGTAGAAGACGACTGGTGATCGGGATGTGCGATCGAGTCTCCGGCTGATGTCCAGTCCCAGCAGGTGCGGCAGACGCCTTCGGAGCGCGACTGGATCAGAGCGCAATTCGTCGACTGTCTCGAACTCCGACTGCGCGTAGCGGCGGGTCCTGATCGCCATCCGTCTGGTCTTCCTGAAAGCGTCTACGGCGAATGTGAGTGGCAAGGGGATCCCGGCGATGGCTCCAGCGGTCTCGACAGATCCGAATATCAGACTCTCGCCAAGGCCGCCGGTCCCGCCTAGTTGGAAGGGTTGACCGGTCGCCTGCCAGTACGTCAGCACTGCGGCGTCGAACAGTAGGCAGTCGAAGCCCAACTGCTCGCGAATCGAGCGCAGCGGTCCCACCTCGGTGCTGGCCGCCTCAGCCTCTAGACTGACCCAGGCGACGTCCTTGTGCCGCTTGCCGGCTGCGACGCCTGCACGAACCTCGCCCAGTAGCCCGCTCTTGCCCGCACCGCCGGGTCCAACGATCTCAAAGACCACAAGGTGTCCAGGATCGGTCGCGAGGAGGTTCAGGTTCTGCTTGACGCGTCGAAGCTCGTCGTCACGGTTCAGGAAGCCGATGGACGCCCGAGCCGTCCGCGAGAATTCGCTACGGCTCATGACCGGCGCGCAAGCAGCCGTCCACGACGATAATCCTCAGTTATCGCGCTAGCAGCGGCATAGCCCGCGCTGCGCCGTTGGCTCGCTGACTATTCGAAATACACATGGGACCCTTCCTGCATAGCTGACTCGAACGCTAGACCTGTCTCGAAGGGCGTATCGTACCCTGCGTAGTCCTGTACGTACTGCAGGATGAAGGTGCCGCTCTCGTCGGATGGATTCTTGTGATCTACTAAGAGTGCTACGACACCAGCCGCGCCCCGTAGGTGTGCTCCGGCGAGAAGGCCAGACAGAGTGATCTCGACCTTGTTGGAACGGTTTCCAGGTGGCGGACTAACGGGCGGATCCAACTCGTTCCAATAGACATCTGTCCCGAGATAGTCTTTCAGAGTCTTTCCTCTTGCAGCGAGTCCTGATACGATCCCCTGATATTTGTTAGCGAAATGGTCCTTGATGATGAGAATGTGCTTATCCGGCGTCGTGAAGTCAGTGTAATTGTTGACTCCATTCTTGCCAGTAAAGAACGTGTACTTGAAGATCACAACACCTCTTGCCCAAGTTGGAACGTTCGCCAAGGGCGGTTCCGCTAAGAACCCTCTCACACCGTTCGCCCAGTAGTGGTTGGGTACGTCGATGTAGTGTGTTGGATATGTGACGCTATCGATCCAGAATTCTGGATACTTGTAGTATCCCAAGTCAACAAGATCCGACTCTTGGAACTGGAAACCGACAAAACCAAGATAGTTGATGACGTTCGATTGAATTAGTTTCCAATCCGGATTGGGATCACTGGGGTGATAGAGTGCTCCTATTCCGATGACGTCGAACAACTGTTCGATGGTGAGATCGTGGTCCATTACTGGATCACCTTTCTCATCACGCACAACTCTTCCCGGACTCGTAACCTTTGGATATTCGTCCACTACGGGCGTATTCCAATTCTTGTTGTAGTAGTCCTGCTGAGACGGATCTATGTCGGATTCAAATGCCCATACCGCGTCAATAAAGTCCTCGTACGACTTGGATGGTATGTACGGTTCGGGCGACTTCGCGTTGGCGGTCTCCGCCGAATTGCCGAGCAAGCCAGCGGTCAATGCGGCTAGTATGCTCAGAGCGATTGCTGGCCTGGGCAGATCTTGAAGTCTCCAGCGGGACACTGTGTCGGTTCTCATCGTGATGTTGCTCCGGTCTTTGAATACGTGCGATTGTTTGATGACGCGGCGACCACGAAGCGCCCCACGATGTCCGCAACCGCATTCACCGCGGCGCGACGATCATCGGCCACGATGACCTTCACGGCATCATCGAATCGGCCACTATGCGGTCGGCACGGCGGGCGGCCACGGCCGCTCCGACGACGCCGGCGTGGATGCCGAGATGGGCCACCGAGATGGGCTTCGACAGCTCGAGCCTCGACGCGAACCGGTCGAAGTTCTCGCTGAGACCTCCGCCCACCACCCACCGGGACGGGTTGAGCATGGCTTCCAGCTCGTCGAAGAAGGGCTGGGCTCGTCGGGCCCACTCGACCGGCGTGAGCTCCTCGGTGGAGATCGCCCTCCCCGACGCGATCTCCTCGAAGCGTCCGTTCGTGCCGACGAGGCCGCCCAGTTCGGAGTTGGCGATGAGATCGCCGTTGTGGAGCAGGGCGCTGCCTATGCCCGTCCCGAAGGTCAGCACGATGGTGAGCCCGTCGCGGTCGAGTCCGGCGTCGCCGTAGGTCAGCTCGGCCAGCCCGGCGGCGTCGGCGTCGTTGATCAGCACGGCGTTGGCCCCCTGGGATGCTCGCAGGCAGGCCAGCGCACCATTCTCCCGGAATGCACTGGACAGGTTGGGGGCATGGCGCAGCGACGAACCGTCAATCACACCCGGCAGGGCCACGCCGACCGGACCGGACCAGCCCGCCGCGGCCGCGATGCGGCCGATCGCGTCTACGACGTCGCCGGGCGTGGCCGTCGGCGGCGTCGGCTCGGTGTGGATGCCCCCGGCCAACTCGCCCGCACCCAGATCGACAACCGCTCCCTTGATGCTGGTGCCCCCGACATCGATGCCGAGCTGGATGGTGGACTCGCCGCTCATGGATCGGGCTCGTCCCGATGGCGCTGCCTGGCGCGCGAGCTGGACCTTGGAGTCGTCGCTCATGGATCGAGACCGTCGGATCTGGCGCCGGTGATGTAGGCGACGAGATCATCCTTGGTCACGTCGCCCACGTCTACCTCCGCGGTCTTGCGGCCCTGGCGCAACACCACGGCCCGGTCGCAGACCTCGGTGACACGGTCCATGTTGTGGGTGATGAGCAGAACCGCCACGCCCGCATTGCGCAGGCTGCGGATCAGGTCGAGCACCCGGGCTGCCTGCTCGACACCCAGCGCAGCGGCGGGCTCGTCGAGCAGCACGATCTGCTGGCCCCAGGCTGCCGCCCTGCCTATGGCCACCGCTTGGCGCTGGCCGCCCGAGAGCGCGCTCATCGACCGGCGCAGCGACGGGATACGGATTTCGAGGCGTCCGAGGATCTCGTCGGACTCGGTCCGCATGCGCTTCTTGTCGAGAACTCCGAGCCACGCGCCCAGCCGGCCTCCGCGAGTGTGCTCGCGGTTGAGGAACAGGTTCTCCACCACATCGAGGGGATCGATCACGGCCAGCGTTTGATGGACGGTCTCGATGCCCAGCGATCGGGCCACCTCGGGCGAGACGATGGTCTGCTGAGCTCCGTCGACCCTGACCACTCCCGCGTCGGGCGCATACACGCCGGAGATGCACTTGACCAGCGTCGACTTGCCCGCGCCGTTATCGCCAAGCAGGGCCGTGACAAGGCCATATTGAAGGCTCAGCGCCACATGGTCGAGCGCCCGCACCGCCCGGAACGACTTGCACAGACCCTCCACCTCCAGCGCGGCGGGCCTGGCGGCACCGGTCACCGTCACCTCATACCCCCTACGGAGACCTCGTCGCCGAAGCCGTTCCACACGCCTGCCACCTGAGGCCGGCCCCCAGACACGCCGGAGAGGCCGACGACCAGCGTCCTGGTGACGAAGGCCTGGACCCGGAACCCGAAGACCACGGTCGCACCCTCGGCCACCGTCCGCCGGCCGCCGGGATGAAGTCTGGCGTAGTAGTCGATGGCCGCGGGGGCGGGCATGTCCACCGGCACGGGCTCCGTCGCGATCTCCGACGGGTCGCGGGCGACGACGGCTCGCACCTGGTAGTCGCCGAACACCGGATCGACGTACAGCCCCCCTCCGAAGCACAGCGGCACGCCCTGGTGGATGTGGGCCACCTCGCTGAGGTAGAGCACCGCAGGCAGTTCGGGGAGCTCCTGCACCGCATGCAGCGGTGTGGTTCCGGTGAGCCCGTGGCCCGGCTCGACCTGGGTGGCGCCGGCCTCGGCCAGCACTGCGAGCACCTCGGTGGAGGTGGTTCCCGGCGCGTTGATCTCCACCGTCTGCGGGCAGGCGGGGTGGCCGCGGGCGATCGCCGCGGCCCGGGCCAGAGTCCCGGTGTTGGGGGTGATGCGCACCCCGCCCGAGGCGGAGTCGAACAGCAGGGCCGGGAATGTGGTCAGCCCGGCAAACTCGGCTCCGGGCAGCCCGGCGATGCAATCGATCACGGCGGGCAGATCGTCCAGCGCGACGCCGCCCTCATGGCCGGCGTAGAACTCGTCACCGTCGTCAAACACCCGGACCAGCAGCCGCTGGGACCGCCGGAGGCCGCGGGCCGCGGCCGCGGCCTCCGCGGCCTTGTTCTCGGAGAACACCGTCCAGTAGTCGGGCTCCAACCCGGCGGCCTCGCCGGCCTCGGCCCGGGGCACCTGCACCAGATGGCCGAGATGGCCGAGGTTGTGTCCGTGGTGTGCAATCGGTCGGGCGCAGGCCATGTCCACGGCTACGAAGCCGTCCACACCGCCAGCGGTCATGGTCGCCAGCGCCCCCGGTGCCCGGCCGACCTGCTTGGTCATGGCGTAGACGGTCAGGCCGAGTCGGTGGGCTTGTCGGCACAGCCCGGCCGTGTTCGCCTCGATCGTGTCGAGGTCGAGCACGCAGCTGTTGGCCGGTATCCGGCCCGCCTGATGAAGCTCGACGGCGGCCTGCACGAACTGGGGGTTGCGCCTCAGCAGAGGCTGAAGAAACACGTCAAGTCTCCTTCTGCTCTCGCATGCTCAGCGCCACCGCCACGATGATGATCACACCCCGGGCGATCAGCTGATCCGCGACCCGCAGGCCCATCAGGATCAGGCCGTTGTTGAGCATGGCCATCACCACCGACCCGGCTATGGCGCCGGCCACCGAGGCCCGGCCGCCGAACAGGTTGGTACCGCCGATGACCACTGCCGCGATCACCGTGAGCAGCAGGTTCTCGCCCAGGTCGTGGCGCCCGATGGCCAGCCGGCCCGCCAGGAGCACCCCGGCGAAGGAGGCCGCGGCCGCGCTGGTCATCAGCGCGGTGATACGGATGCGGTCGGTGTTGATGCCGAGCGCTGCCGCCGCGGAGCGATCGGCGCCCACCGACAGCACATGGCGGCCCCACCGCAGTTGGTGCAGCACCAGATGGCCGATCAGGCCGACCACGACGGTCCAGATGAGCAGTGACGAGATCGGCCCCACCGATCCCGCTCCGAACACGGCCAGGAAGGTGTCGTTGCGTATCGGCAGCGACTGCAGGTCGTTCACGTTGCGGGCGATGCCGCTGACGATCCCCAGCATCCCCAAGGTCACGAGGAACGACGGGATGCGCACTTTCACGGTGATCAGACCGTTGGCCAGCCCGATGCCAGCTCCGACCGCCAGCGCCGCGGCCGCGCCGGCCACGAACCCGTAGTTGCCCACCGTCTCGGCCGCCGCCAGCGACGACAGAGCGGTAATCGAGCCCACCGACAGGTCGATCTCCGCCGCGGCCAGCGCGAAGGTCATTCCCACCGCCATCACCGCTATCGGAGCAGCCTGACGGCCGATGTTGAGGAGGTTGGAAGCTGACAGGAACCCGTCGTTTCGCAGGATCACCGCGAACAGCCCGAAGATGAGCGCCGAGGCCACGTACACCACGTACCGGCGCAGACCTGCGTCCTGGTGCCGCCGTGCCAGCCATCGGTGGACGGCAACCGGCAGCAGCCCGGGCGCGGCAGAGTCGTCTGTCATGGATTCCTCACTCAGCCTGCCTTCGGCCCCGGCGGCGACTCAAAGGAGGGTCGCCGCCGGGGCTTCCAGCAAGTCTGCCTGCTGGGTCCGCGCCGATAGGTCCACTGCACCGCAGTGCAGCATGGTGTCTCCCGCTCTTGTTCGCTGCGCTCACGGGCCGCTCGGGCCACGGCCTCGCTGAGCGCCTCGTGAAACACTCATGGGATGCTGCCTACCCGCTCGGCCTCTTAGCCGAGGGCGTCGAGAACCTCCTGCGGAGGATCGGCGGCCAGCGACTGGCGATAGCCCTCGACGATGTTGTCGGCGGTCACGCCGATGGCCGGCACGACCGCGAACGCCGGGGCCGGCTTGCCGAGCAGCCCGTAGGCGCCCTCGATGGCCATGGTGCGGCCGAGGTTGTAGGCCTCGTCGGCGGCTATGCCCACGACGTTTCCGCCCTCCACGAGGTCGAGCGACACGTTGGTGTCGAGGTCCATGGTCACCACGGCCACATCGGAGGCGCCCGCGGCCCGCAGCGCGGCCAGCACGCCGTCGGCCGGTCCTGCCGACCACGGGGCGTAGATGCCGTCGAGGTCGGGATTGCGGGTCAGCATGGCCGAGGCGATCTCCTCCGCGGCGGCCGGGTCGGCCAGACCCTGCTCGGCAACGATCGCGATGCCGGGATAGTTGATCTCGATCCACGCCTTGAAGGCCTGGTCGCGCTGGTTGGTGACGTAGTAGGCGGCATCGTGGAAGATGTAGCCGACCTCGCCCTGGCCGCCGAGGGCGTCGGCGAGCAGGTTGGCGGCGGTGATGCCCATGGCGGCGAGGTCGTCGGTGACGATGCCCACGTAGTCCTGGCCGTGGACGTAACCCTGGGGCACGTTGGACAGGAACACCAGCTGCACGCCCGCATCGACGGCCGGGCGGAACGCCTCGGCACCGGCGTCGGGCCCGATGGCCAAGCTGATGATGATGTCGGGGCTCTGTGCCATGACCGTCTCCACGTCGTTGGCCTGCTGGGCCGCGTCGAACTGGGCATTGGTCTCGGCGATGACCTCGACCCCTAACTCCGCGAAGGCGTCGCGGGCGCCCTGGCTCACCGCGTCGGTGAACGCGCCCGCGGTGTGCCACAGCAGCGCGGCGGTGTAGCCGCCCTCCTGCACCTCGGCGATCTCGGCGTCGCTCAGCGCGACCTCGCTGGAGGCCACAGCCTCCTCGCCCCCAGGTCCCTGGGTCTTGGGCGGCTCGGGCGCGGGCTCGGGCTCCGGCTCGGGCGCCGCCGTAGGTTCCGGCTCCGGCTCAGGCTCGGGCTCGGGCTCGGGCTCGGACGGCGCGGCCGTGGTCGTCGCGGGCGCCGCGTCGTCGTCATCGTCCGCGCACGCCGCCGCGATGACAGCGAACACGGCAAGCAACGACGCGATCAGCAGCCACTTCGGCTTCTTGTATTTGGTTGTCATGGCCCCTCCCTTGGGTCCGGTTTATGGATCGTGGGCGCCACACCATTGGGCGATGAAGTAGGCGAGGGTCCGTGTGGCCGTCACCAGCTCGTCAATGGCGAGCCGCTCGAACGGGGTGTGGCAGTTGGAGATGTCGCCGGGGGCGAAGTACACGCCGGGGATCTGCAGGTCCCGCAGGAACGGCTTCTCCGACCAGTACGGCGCTCCCTCGATGCGGGCCGGTTCGCCGGTCACAGACTCGATCGACCGGGCCAGCGCGGCCACCCCCGGATGGTCGGCCGCTATCTCGTCGGGCGTGCCGCCGAATCGATGGTCCCGGGGCGCGCTGAACTCCACGGCGCACTCGACGCCGTGCTCGACCGCGACCTCATCGGCAATGGCCCGGATGCTCTGGGCCGCGGCGTCGAGACTCTCGCCGGGCAGGACCTTGCGGATGAGGGACAGCTCGAAGCGGCCCGGCACCGCGATGTTGCCTCCGGAAGTGACCGATGTGACCAGCAGGAAGGCCTCGCCCAGGAGCTCATGGGCGGGCACTGACGCTCGAAGGTCGTCGGAGTGCTCCCACAGTCGGTCGAGCAGGCGGTGCCCGGCTCGCAGGGCGTCGACGCCGAGCTCGGGCCGGCCGAAGTAGGCGGAGACGCCCGCATAGGCGATGTCGGCGATGAGGAAACCCATCTGCGCGGTGTAGATCGCCGAGGTTGTCGGCTCGGTGTAGATCGCGAAGTCCGCATCGGGCCGCGGGCCGGCCCGGCCCTCGACCGCGGCCCGCATCCCGGCTGAGACGCCGCTGCCGGGCTGACCCGACTCCTCGTCGCACACGAACAGCGCCGACACCCTGCCAGCCGGCCGCAGTCCCGCCCGGCCGAAGGCCCGGACCGCCTCGATGGAAGCGCAGATCCCGGCCTTCTGGTCGGCAACCCCCCGGCCCCATATCTCGCCGTCGATCACATGGGCGCCGAAGGGATCCTCCCGGTCTGTTCCCCTCCAGTGCTGGGACCAGTCGTCGACCGCGACGGTGTCGAGATGGCCGGCCAGCAGCAGTGACCGTCCTGGGCCGTCCCCGGCCATGCCCCACACATTGGGCCGTCCCGGTTCGCACTCGAAGAGCTCGGTGGAGTCGAAGGCGTCCGACTCGGCCATCTGGCACCAGGCCCAGCGAGCGAACACCTCTTCGTTTCCAGTGACGCTCGGAATGTTGGTGGCCGCGCGGACGAGCTCGGTGACCGCGTCGCCGTCGACTGCCTCCGCGACCCGCACAGCCGCGCTCATGTCCTGCCACCACGAGCGTGGTCGCCTGACGGCAAGCCGGTGCTCATCCCTGCTGGTCTCCCAGGATCTCCGCGACGAGGGACTCGTGCATGAACCGCAGGGACATCGACACCGCTCCCACCAGGGCCGCCCGTCGCCCCAGGGTGGAGGCCACCAGCTCCGGTGGCGTGGCCACGAGCCGGGCCAGGCGACTGCGAACCGCGTCCACGAACACCGGATTGGCGCCGACTCCCCCGCCGAACACGATGCGCGTCGGGTCGGCGATCAGGCACAGGTGCGACACGGCCAGCGACATGGCGCCCGCGACCTCGTCCAGCACTGCGGCCGCGGCGGCGTCACCGGACTCCGCAGCGCTGAATATCTCGGGCACGTCCGCGCTCGCGTCGAGCGCGGACCGGCGGCCGTCCTCGATGGCCCGGCCGAACCGCTTGCGGATCGACGGCGCCGACGCCACATCCTCCAGAGTCAGCGGCGCCGCGCCCGGCTCGTGCAGTGACAGCAGCAGGGAGCCCAGCTCGCCGGCTGACCCGGTGCCGCCCCGGTAGAGGCCGCCGCCGACCACCATGCCAAGGCCGATGCCCGTGCCGATGGAGATCGCCGCGAAGTCTCCGTCCGATTGATCGTCACCCATCTGGGTCAGCTCGCCGAGCGCGGCCAGGTTGACGTCGTTCTCCACATGGACCCGGCCGTCGAATCGCTTCGCAAGGAGAGCCCGCACGGCCAGCCCGCCGAAGCCCGGCAGGTTGAGCGCCTGCTCCACGCGGTCACGGTCAGGCCGGTAGATCCCAGGCACGCCCACGCACACCGCGTGGCACGGGCTACCGATGCTTCGAAGCATCGTCGAGGCGGCACGAGTGAGCGTCTCCAGCGCGGACTGGGCGTCGGGGCCCGTCTCCAGTTCCCGCTCGGCGACGAGGTTGCCGAATAGGTCGGATACGCCGACGAGGATCTTGGTGGCGCCGATGTCGGCGGCGACGGAATGCCGAGCCGTCGGTACCAGCTCGTAGAGGGCAGCCGGCCGGCCGATCGACCCCGAACTGGGCCTCTCGTCGGAGACCCGCACCAGCCCCGCCGACTCCATGTCGGCCATCAGCGCGGACACCGTGGGCTTCGACAGGCCGGTAGCCCGAGCGACGCCGGCCCGCGACATCCGTGTGGGGTGGGCGGCGAACATGGCGTCGACTATCCGCTGCCCGCTGAGCAGCCTCAGTACACCCGAGCCCGAACTCTCTCCCATATTGTTAGTAACATTACCTTACAAATGTCGGGTGTCAAGCGGCCCGCTTCCGCCGCCATCGCCAGTTGGCCGCCCCCGTCACGGTGCCGGCGGGCTCGTTCGTGAGTCTCCTCATTCATCCGATCGTGCAATCCCGCCGTCTTCTCCTGTCGGCAGGACGATCTTGACGACATGCTGATCCACGCCGCTACCGCATCACGCGAACGCGACACCTACTGCTCGTCGTCGGGCATCGGTGCGTGCTTCTCGTCGTAGAGGGCGCGGGCGGCCGCCTGCTCGCCCTCCGGCAGCTTGGTGTCGGACTGCGCGCCAGAGTCGCGGAACCACACCGTCTGCTGCGGGAAGGGGATTTCGATGCCGGCTTCGTCGAAGGCCTCCTTGAGGCGCAGTCGCAACTCGCGCTCCACGCCCCACTGCATCGACGGCTCGGTCTTTACCGCCACCCGAAGGGCGATGCCCGAAGCGCCCAGATACTGCACGCCCCACACGTCGGGGCACTCGGCCAGCTCGTCGCCGCCCCAGTCCGGGTCCTCCCAGAACTCGTTGGCCACCCGCTGGATCACGCCCATGGCCAGGCGCAGGTCGGTGTCGTAGGCCACCTCGATGTCGATCAGGGCCCTCGACCAGAGCTGCGAGAAGTTGCCGACCCGGGCGATCTCGCCGTTGGGGACGTGCCACACGGTGCCTTTGACGTCGCGGATGGTGGTGGAGCGAAGCGACACCTCCTCGACCGTGCCGGTGGCGTAGCCGAGGTCGACCACGTCGCCCACCCCGTAGTGGTCCTCGATGAGCATGAACAGACCCGACAGGAAGTCCTTCACGATCGACTGGGCGCCGAAACCCAGCGCCACACCGCCGATGCCCGCTCCCGCGATCAGCGGACCGAGGTTCACGCCGATCTCGCCCAGCACTATCAGCGCCGCGAACGTCCACACCAGTGCCACCACAATGCTGCGCAGCACGTGTCCGAGCGTCTCGGCTCGCGACTCGGCCCGGGCCCGGGCCACATTGTCGATCAGCACCCGGCCCGGACCCTTCTCGCGCAGCTTCTGCAAGCGCGAGTCGCTCGACGCCGAAGCAATGCGTTTGGTGAACCGCACGATGGCCCGCTTGGCGAAACGGGTGACGGTCCACGCCACCACCAGGATCAGCGCGATGCGGATGGGCCGGTCGAGCAGCCAGTCGGCCGCGGTGGCCAGCCCGTCGTTGCCGGTCCAGTCATAGACCCGCTCGCAGACGAAGCCGCGGTTCGTCTCGCCGCAGGCGTCCGCGAGTCCCGTGTCGGTGGATGATTGCGCGAGGATGAGCATCGCCACACCCTAGGGGAACAGCGCCCGACGAGAGCCTCGGTAGATTCGGTCGCCTATGAGGGCGGGCAGCGTCACCGGCAGGCGTCACCGGAGGCAGGCCGCACGGTGGGTGATTGTGACCGCGGCGGCGTCGGCTTCGATACTCGCCGCGGGCTGCGGCGGCTCGGCAGACAGCGCGGCCGGAGAGGGCGATGTGGTGGTGATGGCCGCCTCGTCACTCACTGAGGTGATCGAGATCGTGTTCGGGGGCCGCGAGAGCGTCACCCCGGTGATCGCGGGAAGCTCGACGCTGGTAGCCCAGCTCGCAACGGGTGCCCGCGCCGACGTGCTGATCACCGCCAATGCGACCACCATGCAACGAGCCGTCTCCGAAGGGTCGGTCCGGGGGGAGCCCGTCCTGATCGCCACCAACACGCTCGTGCTCGCCACCCCGGCCAGCAATCCGGGCGGCGTCACCGGGCTCGCCGACCTGGCCCGCAGCGACCTGCTGATCGGCCTGTGCGCCGTGGAGGTCCCCTGCGGGGCACTGGCCGCACAGGCACTCGGCGATGCACAGGTCACGCCCTCCGCCGACACGCTGGAACGCAACGTGCGGGCCCTTGCAGCCAAGATCTCGCTGGGTGAGCTCGATGCCGGACTCGTGTACGCCACCGACGCGAGAATGGCGGAACTCGCCACGGTCGACGCCCCAGAGCTGCGCGATCACCTCAACGGCTACTACATAGCCTCGGTGTCGGCAGAGCCCCCGCCGGAGGTGCAAGCCGTGATCGACGACTTCACGGTGCTCGGTAGCGTCGGCTCCAAGGCCTTGTACGCACACGGCTTCGGGGGATCCACCATCCGGCCAGTACCACTATGAACAGCCGCCGACGCCAGGTTCCTCGGCGCATGCGGGTGCCGACGGCAGCGAGTCCCGCCAGCAACACCGCAGCGCTTGGCCTGGCGCGGCCCGTCGGCCGGCCTCCCGCGGCGCTGACCGTCGTAGGGTTCATCGCCCTCGGCTTCCTGGTGCTGCCTCTGGTCGGGCTGCTGCAGCGGGCGCCGTGGTCGGCGCTGCCCCCACTGCTGGGCGAGTCCGAGGTACTGGAAGCGCTGCGTGTGTCGCTGGTCGTCAGCCTGGCGGCCACCGCGGCATGTGTGGTGCTGGGCCTGCCCCTGGCCTTCGTCCTGGCCCGCAAACGGCTGCGGTTCCCGCGGTTGGTGCGGGCCGTGGTGATGCTGCCCATGGTGCTGCCGCCGGTGGTGGCGGGCACGGCACTGCTGTTCGCGCTCGGACGCAGGGGCTTCGTCGGCCAGTGGCTCGACGCCTGGTTCGGCATCCGCCTGCCGTTCACCACCGCGGGAGCCGTGGCCGCGGCCACTTTCGTGGCCCTACCCTTCTTCGTCGTCACGGTCGAGGCCGCCCTGCGCCAGGCCGGCGACGACCTCGACGAGGCGGGCGCCACCCTGGGCGCAGGGCCCTGGGCGACCCTGACCCACGTCACGCTGCCCACGATCCGTCCTGCGCTGGCGGCCGGCACCGCCCTGGCGTGGGCGCGTGCGCTGGGCGAGTTCGGGGCCACGCTCACCTTCGCGGGCAACTTCCCCGGCCGCACCCGCACCCTGCCGCTGGAGACCTACCTGGCCCTGGAGCGCAACCCCGAGGCGGCGGTGGCCATCAGCCTGGTCCTGATGGCGGTGGCCCTGGCCGTACTGGTGGCTTTGCGCGACCGGTGGATGCCGCGATGACCATTCAATTCGACGGCTGCGTGACCCGCCGGGAGTGGATGCTGCGGGTGGACGGGCTCGAGATCGACGAGGGGGTCACCGCCGTGGTGGGGGCCAACGGCACGGGCAAGACGACGCTGGGACGGGCGGTGGCCGGACTCGACCGCCTGGACCGGGGACGCCTGTCGATCGCCGGCTCCGTGGCCGACGACCCGGCGGCAGGCCTGTTCGTGCCCGCCCACCGGCGCCGCGTGGGCATGGTGTTCCAAGACCATCGGCTCTTCGGCCACCTCAGGGTGATCGACAACGTGGCGTTCGGATTGCGCCGTTCGGGGGCGGACCGGTCAGGCGCCCGCCGGCAAGCGGGGGCCCTGCTCGAACGGGTCGGCGTGGACTCCTCGACATGGCAGAGGCGCCCGGCCGCGCTGTCGGGCGGTCAGCGCCAGCGAGTTGCCATCGCGCGAGCTCTGGCTCCCGAGCCCGAAGTCCTGATCGTCGACGAGCCGCTGGCCTCGGTGGACTCGGCGGGTCGCGCCCAGCTGCGCTCCCTGCTCGGCGAGTCGCCGGCCCGCCACACGCTGCTGATCACCCACGACCCGGTGGACGTGGCCACGCTGGCCCGCCGGATGGTGGTGCTCGACGCCGGTGCCGTGGCCAGCCGGGGCTCAGTGGCGGCGGTTACGGCCTCGCCCGGCTGCCAGTGGGCGGCCACCTTCCTGGGCGCCAACGTGGTCTCTGGCCGGGCTGAGGGCACATCGGTCACCACCGAAGGCGGTCTGGTGCTCACCGTGGCTGAAGAAGCCACCGGATCCGTGTACGTCACGTTCCCCGCCCATGCGGTCACCCTGCACCCTGACCGGCCCGCGGGCAGCGCCCGAAACGCTTGGCAGGCCGAGCTTCAGAGGGTCGATGTCGACGGGGAGCGGGCCCGGGTACACCTGGGAGGCCCGCTCGAGGTCCGGGCCGACGTGACCCGCCGCTCCGCCGACGAACTGGACCTGCGGCCAGGCCTCACCGTCTGGGCTTCCCTCAAGGCCACCGAACTGACTGTCGTTGCCTGATAAACAAGGACTGAGTGCTTGCAAAATGCTGGCGATGCAGGCATAATGCTGGCATGGCTGTGCAGATCACGATCCGGGGCGTGCCCGAGGAAGTCCGCGATGAACTGGCGGCCCGGGCCGCGCTCAAGCGCCAGTCCATGCAGGAGTACTTGCGAGAGGAACTGGAGCGGCTCGCGGCCCTCCCCTCCATCGAGACCGTTCTGAAGGAGGCTCGGCGCCGGGTCGAGGCGTCAGACTCCAAGGTCACTACCGCGCAGATCCTCGAAGCACGCGACGCCGACCGCAGGTGAGCGCGGTCGTTGACGCGTCGGTGCTTGTCACCGCGCTGGTCGAAGATCAACCCGACGGCCCTTGGGCCCGGGCCTCCATGTCGCAGGACGCCCTAGCCGCACCCGAGTTAGCCCTCGCCGAAGCCACCAACATCCTGCGCCGGCTGGAGTTGTCCGGCTCGATCTCGCGCCTTGAAGCGACGGCCGCCCACCGCGACCTGCTCCGGCTAAAGATCGAGCGCTACCCGTTTCCGCCCTTCGCTGGGCGGGTGTGGGAGCTCCGGGCCAACCTCACCGTCTACGACGCCTGGTATGTGGCCCTGGCCGAGGTGCTCGACTGGCCGCTGCTCACGCTCGACCGCCGGCTCAGCCGTGCCAGCGGCCCCCGGTGCGAGGTGATCGTTCCGCCCGTCGACGCCTGAGCCCGGTCCCACCGTTCTGTGCGCAAATGTGCCGATCCAGGCGGCATGCCTGCACACAGAACGGCCAGAATCGTGCCCGTCGGTGCCAGAATGCGGGCATGACCATGGTGGCCACGGTGAGGAAGGTGGTCGTCGTCGGCTCGTACCCGGCGGTCGTGGTGACCACGTTCGGGGTGTTCGGCCTGCTCGTCGCGGTGGGAATGCACGTGACGCCGGCGTCCTACCTTGCCGGGGTGGTGGCCGCGGGCCTGGTGACCTGGCACGAGGCCGTCCTGCCCTACCGGGAGCAGTGGTGGCCGGCCCGCCGGGAGGTGGGCGCGGACCTGCTGTTCATCCTGGTCGTGCAGATGGCGATGCCCTTCCTGCTGTCGCTGGCCGCCACAATCTGGTTGGCCGAATGGCTGAGTTCCAGCGGCTGGGCAGTCGACGGGCTGTGGCCGCACGGGCTGCCAGTGGCGGCGCAGGTGGTGATGATGCTGCTGGCCGCCGACTTCGCCCGGTACTGGCTGCACCGGGCCTTCCACCGCTACGGGCCCATGTGGCGCTACCACGCCGTCCATCACTCGCCGCACCGCCTCTACTGGCTGAACGTCGCCCGGTTCCACCCCTTCGAGAAGGCGGTCCAGTACGCGCTCGACGCCCTCCCGTTCGCGCTGGTGGGCGTGTCCGGCGAGGTCCTGGCCGCCTATTTCGTGTTCTACGCCGTCAACGGGTTCTTCCAGCATTCGAACTGCGACGTTCGGCTCGGGCCCCTCAACTACCTCATCAGCGGTCCTGAGCTGCACCGATGGCACCATTCGGAGCTTCCGGCTGAATCCAACAACAACTACGGCAACAACCTGATCGTGTGGGACGTGCTGTTCGGTACCCGGTTCCTGCCCTCGGGCCGGGAGGTTGGCGATCTCGGTCTCGTCAACCGGAGCTATCCCGGGGGGTTCTGGACCCAGATGCGGACACCGTTCATCGCCAACCTGGACCGGGCGGAGACGTGATGCGGGCACGAGCCCGTCCGCGGCGGGGCGAGGCGGCCGGCTGATGCCCGGCGGCATCGGCTACCTCGCCCTCAGGGGGGCTCTGGCCGCGACCCAGGAGCCCCGCCTCCGCCGTCTGCTGCGCTCAGCCGAGGCCCCCGAGGAGGCCCAGGCGGCGCTGCTCCGTCGGATCCTGGAGACAAACGCGGGCACCGCCTTCGGCACCGAGCACCGGTTCGAGGCGATCCGCACCGTCGCCGACTACCGCCGGGCCGTGCCGGTGCAGACCTATGAGGACCTGCGCCATCACGTGGAGCGCCAGGAACTCACGGGCGAGACCTGCCTCACCGCCGAGCAGCCAGTGTTCTACAACCGCACCAGCGGCACGGGAGGCACCCCCAAGAACATCCCGGTCACGCCGTCGGGACTCAAGCGGCTCAAGGCCCACCAGCGCCTGGCCACCCACGTCTGGTCCAAAGGCGCGCCCATCCTCTCGGGCAAGGTCTTCGCGGTCGGCGGCGCAGCCGTGGAGGGCCACATGCCCGGGGGCACGCCCTACGGCTCGGCCTCCGGGAAGCTGCACGAGAACCAGCCGAGGCTGCTGAAGCGGCGCTACACACTGCCGACCTCCCTCACCGCGGTCGCCGACTACGAGGCCCGCTACCTGATCATGGCCGTTCTGGGCCTGGCCGATCCCGAGGTGACCTGCGTCGCGACAGCCAACCCCTCCACCCTCACCCGGCTGCTCGCGGTGATCGACCAGCACGCAGAGACCGTGCTGGCAACCGTCGCCGCCGGCAGGCTGCCCGCCGAGCTGGCCGCATTGCTGGACCCCGACGACCAAACGGGGCTACAGCCCCGTCCGGAACGGGCCGAACAGCTCGGGAGGCGACTGGACCGAGCCGGCCGGCTCACCTGCGCCGACATCTGGCCCGACCTCGCCGGCGTCGTGACGTGGACCGGCGGCAGCTGCGCCGTGGCCGCGGCCAACCTCAAGCCATCCCTCCCAAAGTCGTGCCTGGTGATCGAGGTCGGCTGGGTGGCCAGCGAGATGCAGGGCACAACCAATGTCGACGCCGCGTCCAACACGTGCCTGCCGGTGCTGGGCGACACCTTCTTCGAGTTCGCCGAACGCGAGGCATGGGACGCCGGCGACGCTGAGATGCTGTCGCCGAGCCAGCTCGAGACAGGCCGCGACTACAACGTGGTGGTGACCACCGGCGACGGGCTCTACCGCTACGACATGAGCGACATCGTCCGGGTCACCGGGTGGGTGGGCGCCACCCCGACCCTGGTCTTCGTGCAGAAGGGCAGCGGGATAACCAGCATCACCGGCGAGAAGCTCCACGAGGGGCAGGTGCTGGACGCGGTCTGCGGCGTGCTGGCCGAACGCTCCGTCGCCTCTGGCTTCTTCGTCATGCTGGCCGACGTCGACGCGGCCGCCTACACGCTCTACCTGGAAGAGGATGCCGCACCTGTCAACCGACTGGACGGCGCTCAGGACCGGCTCGCCCTCGCGACGGAGGTCGACGCCCGACTGCGCGCCGCCAACATCGAATACGATGCCAAGCGGGCCAGCGGGAGGCTCGAACCGCTGGCCCTGCGCCGCCTCCGGGCCGGGACCGGCGCCGAGTACCGCCGGCGACAGGTGGCGGCCGGCCAGCGCGACGTGCAGTTCAAGTACCTGCACGTCCAATACCGCCACGACTCCGCCTTCGACTTCCAAGCCTTCGCCGAGCCGGACTGAGGAGACTCTCGGCGGATGCGGATCGAGCGCCTCGACGTGTTCACCTTCGGTGTGCCCTTCAAGACCGTGGTCCGCCACGCATCCGCGAGCCGGCGAAGGGCGCGCAACCTGATCGTTGCCGCCCGCGGGCCGGACGGGATCACCGGCTGGGGCGAGAGCTGCCCGCGGCCCTACGTCACCGACGAGACCGTCGACGGCGCGGCCGCGTTCATCTTCGAGCACCAAGAGGCGATCGCGGGCGAGATCGCCGATGTGGCGAGCCTGCAGGCCTGGATCGCCGCCCACCGGGCCGCGATAGACCGCAACCCGGCGGCGTTCTGCGCAGCCGAAATCGCCGTGCTGGACCTGATGGGCAAGGTCGAGGGACGGGCGGCCGAGGATCTGTTGGACATCGCCAGACCAACCGGCGACTTTCGGTACTCGGCCGTGCTGGGCGACTCGCCCTGGCTCGTCTACCGTCAGCAGTGCCGCCGCTATCTCGCCGACGGGTTCCGCGACTTCAAGGTGAAGGTGTCCGGTGACCTGCGCCGCGATCGGCGCAAGATGCGAGCCCTCGCTGCCCCGGGCCCGAGTTCGACCAATGGCCTGCGGGTGCGGATCGACGCCAACAACCTCTGGCGATCCTACGACGCGTGCATCGGCCACATCAGAGGCTTGGGCCTCAACGTGTTCGCGGTGGAGGAGCCGCTTCAGGCCGATGACCTCGAAGGGTTCCGGCGGGTGTCCGACGGGTGCGGAACCCGGATCGTGCTCGACGAGAGCCTGCTGCGCGCCAGCCAGCTCGACTCCGTCGCCGGCGACCCGGCCCGATGGATCGCCAACATCCGGGTATCGAAGATGGGCGGCGTGATCCGCTCACTGGATGTCGTCGGCAGGGCGGCCGAACTCGGAATCGGGATGATTGTCGGGTGCCAGGTGGGAGAGACCAGCATCCTCGCTCGGGCTGCCCTAGCGGTGATGCAGGCAGCCAAGCCGGGCCTTCTGGCGGCCGAGGGCGCATTCGGCACCCACCTGCTGCAACGCGACCTGACCTCACCCAGCATCATGTTCGGCCCTGCTGGAGTGCTCACGGCCACCGAAGCCGCCGACACTGGCCGCGGCGGCTTCGGACTGACCATCGACGAGCAGGCCACACCCGGCCTCGACCGCCTAGACGGGTAACCGTGACGCACCGTCGCTTCGTCTGGGCCACCGCCGGGCTGAGCCTCGCGTTCATGGCCCGGGTGGTGAGCCAGGCCATCCAGAAATGGGCTCCGGTGTCGTTCCTCCCACCCTTCGACGACTTCCAGGGGAGCGGCCTGCCGTACTCGGCGCTGCTATCGGCTCAGATCGCCATACTCGTGCTTCTGATAGTGGTGGTTGCCCGCATGCACCGCGGCAAGGGCCTGATGAACCCGCGCCTGATCGTGCCGGTGCTTGTCGCAGGGGGCGTCTACTTCGCGGTGATGGCCGTACGGCTGTTGCTGGGGCTGAGCGTGCTGTCGCACTCCGGATGGTTCAGCACATGGATACCGACGGTGTTCCACTTGGTGCTCGCCAGCCTGACCATGCTGATCGGCGCCTACCAGCGCCGCGCGGGCTGATCGGCATCCGGCACGGCTGACGGCGCTGCGCTATCACCTCGCTGGGCGAGCACTGATGCGGCCAACCGCTTCGTGCGGTGGCGGTGATGCGCACCTCCTCCCCCCGGTAGTGCGCACCACCGCCCCGCTAAGTGACCGAATGCCCACGCGGCCTCGGTCAAGGAGGACGCCCCCGATGTGTCTCCATGTTCGCGCACTCTCGGCACGGCGACAACCCGAACGGTTTCGGTTCTGCCAGCAGGGTTCTTGACGGGGTTTCCGCCGACTGCGGCTGCGCCGTCTTGCCGGAAGGCCGGCTCCCGTCAGCCCGAGTCGTCCTCGGAGTCGGCCAGCTCGCCTTCCTCGGAATCGGCCAGCTCGCTGGCGTCCTCGGAATCGGCCGGCTCGCCTTCGTCCTCGGAATCGGCCGGCTCGGGCGGCAGCGGGAGCGGCACGTCCCTGAAGAAGCAGAGATCAAGCACGGGCCCGACGTGCTCCTCCCAGCCGGAGATGTCGAAGTCTATGTAGATCCCAGCTATGGCTGTGTAGAGCCTCCCGGAGATGTCGCGCAACAGCGCCGCGGTGATCGGATCGACCATGTCGTCGGGCGCGTACAGGAGGAACTCGTCGTGCCTCGAGTGCTCCTGTGACGCCTCGAATTCGTCGGGGTCGTAGCGACCTCCGTAGTTGCGGTCCTCGAGCACCGACAGCACACCGGCCCGATCGCGGGGCGGCCGACTCTCGGAGTTTCGCCACAACCCGTTGTAGGCGATTTCTTGATTCTCGACTGCCGGGACTAGGTCGGGGTCGTCGAGGTCCGCGCCGGCCACGACAACCTCGGAAGAAGGCTTGAACGGGTGATAGTCGGAGCCGAACCGCACGAGCACGGCCGCTTCCCGTGCCGGGCCCGCGTCGCTCGGCTGCCCGGTCAGCTGGACTTGCTCGAACTGCAGGGTCTGCGGCGAGCCGCCGTTGGAAGCGAACACCTCCAGCCTGCCCTCGTGATCGAACACGTAGTACTGGTCGTCACTGCTGTCGCCCTGCTCACCGACCGTGCACCTCCAGCCGAACCGCGCTTCACCGCCCAAGAGGGCACCGTCGGGCAATAGAGAAGGAGCGTCGGATGGCTCATCGGAGTCGGACGACTCGGGGGCGAGGATCGTGCACACCACGCTCGCCATCATGTAGCCGCCGAAGACGTCGGCCCCATCCTCAGTCTCCCACCAGCACTCCTCCGCGCCGTCAGGTTCGTCTTCGGTGACTCCGGTCTCGTCAGGAGGCTCCCCGGCGTCGACCGAGTCTCGACCTCGACCAGGGTCGCTCCCCTCGTCACTTGGCTCTTGAGCGTCGATCAGACGGGGAGCCTCGATCACTGATTTCTGTTCTGGTTCCGCGTCCTCGCTCGCTTCGTCGGCGCTGGGCTCCCCGCCCGCCCCGTCGGGGGAGGGGGCGCCGGGCTCATCGCCACCGAAGAACCCGCAGGCCGTCAACGCCACGGCTGACAGCGCTACCCAAGACAATGCCGCCCACCGGTGACGGAGCGGCTCCAATCTCGAATGCTCCGTCTGAACCTGTCCCATCGAAGCCCAGTATCCCCCGTCGGCAGTGCGTCTGCCAACCTGTCAGGAAGGAGGCCGGCAAAACGACATCGCCGCCCTCCGATGCCGACAGGCGGTTTATGACATATTCATACAGAGCACAGGTTGTGGTCGCATACGACGCGTTTCTCTACAGATTTCGAGACACCAAAGACAGCACGCCGCTCACAGGAAGTGCCTCCCACATGGCCAGAACGACCATCGTTCTTAACGGCATTCTCCTACCTCAGGATGCCTTTCTGGTGGACACGCCAACCTCCGCCGCGTAACCGCGCCGGTGGATCCGGGCTCAGGATGCGGACAGCTCCTCCAGCGGAACCAGGCGGCACGAGATCTCGGGCACAGTCGCGGGCTGGACGAATCGCAGACCCATCACGCCGTGGTCCCGGTCACCGGGATCGATCCAGTTGGCGACGCCCGGGTCGGCGGCGGCCACGACTATCCGCATCCGGCCGTCGGACTCGCGATTGGCGTTCTCGCTGTCCACGTAACCCCGGCCCCAGAAGTAGTCGGCGAGGTTCTCCATCCAGTGGTTGCACAGCTGGAAGTTCCAGTGCTGGCAGCCGGGTTCGTCAAACTCCACCACCAAGGCGGTGCCCGACGGCAGCCGCCAGTAGCCGAACTCGAAATGGCGGTCGTCGGGTGAGCCTCCGATCCGCTCGTGCCACTCCCTGGTGTATTCGAGCTGGTTCTCGCGGGTGAGCAGGTCGCGGGTCCATCCCCCGTAGTCGCTGAGCAGCCCGAGCACCAGCTGGCTCGCCACCGCCAGGCGAGCCGCCATGTCGTCGGGCTCGGGAGTGGCCGGGCGCGGATGCTCGTCGAGGCCGCGGATCTCGAGCCGGGGCGGCGACTGGGCGCTGCGGTCCTCGTAGACGACCCGGCCCATCAGCTCCCTGGTCCGCGGCGTCATGGGGAACCACACCTCTTCAGGGCCGGGGTCGTCCACTGACATCACGAAGTCCACCGTGCCGTCGGCGGCGGCCAGCTCGGCCAGCGCGAAGCTGAAGGGGGTCAGCGCCATGTTGGGGTTGAAGTCGTCGAGGTGCTCCTCGGCGTCGAGGCCCACCCCGAACGCGCCGACATTGGCGGGGACGGGCGGACTCCACGCCGACAGGTGGGTGTAGGCGCTGCCGAGCGTGCCCGTGATTCGGTAGCGGTATCGGGAGTCCACAGGCTGGACGATGTGATCCTGGTTGGGCGACTGCACACCCTGCCCGCCTCGCAGCGGCGGCGGGATCAGCCGCACGGGCCGGGCCCGGGTGCCGGGGGTGCGGCGCTCGACGGCCCGGGCCGAGGCCATCATGATCACGCGGGTGAGGTAGCGGAACCCCTCGACGCGGTCCTGGGGGTCGCCGTCGGGGGTTTCGCGCACCACGATGCGCCCCGCAGCCTTGAGCGTGTCGCAGAAGTCGTCCCACGCCTGCCCGTTCAGCAGCCGCTCCCGGCGGAGGGCCTCGATTTCCTCGAGATTGGTGCCGATGGTTCTTTCGGACGCTGCGTCAGTCACCGGCTGCTCCCCGTCGTGTTGCGTGTCGTGTTGCGGCTGCTGCTCTCGCTGTCTCAGCGGCGGGTGCTGGACTCTGTGCCGATCCGTCGTGTTGCGGCTGCTGCTCTCGGGGCGCCAATGGTTGCATTCCCAGGGCCTGTTGCAGGAAACGGAGCTGAAGCAGGAGCAGGTTCTCGGCCACCTCCTCCTGAGGGGTCATGTGCGTGACCCCGCTGAGGGGCAGCACGGTGTGGGGCCGGCCCGCCTCGGTCAACGCCTGCGACAGCCTCAGGGTGTGGGCGGCCACCACGTTGTCGTCGGCGAGGCCGTGGATGAGCATCAGCGGGCGGTGCAGGCCGGGGGCGAGCGGGGTCAGGTCGGTTCGCTCGTAGTTGGTCGGCTCGGTGTCGGGATGGCCGAGGTAGCGCTCGGTGTAGTGGGTGTCGTAGAGGCGCCAGTCGGTGACCGGGGCGCCGGCGATGGCCGCCGCGAACACGTCGGGCCGGCGCAGCACGGCCAGCGCGGCCAGGTAACCGCCGAAGGACCAGCCCCTGATGGCCACCCTGGACAGGTCGAGGCGCGGGTTGAGCCGGGCGGCGGCGCCCAGAGCGTCGATCTGGTCTTCGAGGACGGGAACGGCCAGGTCGCCGCGCACGGCCCGCTCGAAGACTGGGCCCCGCCCCGGCGTGCCCCGGCCGTCGACCACGAGGACCGCGAAGCCTTGGTCCGCGAACCACTGCGAGGTGTGGAACAGCGCCTCGGCCCGCTGCACCCGCTGGACGTGGGGGCCGCCGTAGGGGTCGAGCAGCACCGGCAGCGGCCCGTCGTCGGCGGAGACGGAGCGGGCCGGCATCACGATGGCGGTCACCAGCCGGCGCGGGCCGAGCTCGACGATCTCCACGTTCAGCTCCAGCCCGGCGCTGGCGGCATGCGAGACGATCTCCACGTGGAGGTCGGCCCCGGGCTCAGCCGCGTGCGAGACGATCTCACAGCCGGTGGCGGCTCCGCCGGGGTCGTCGGGGTCGGCCCGGCGTCGAGGCGAGCGAACGGTGCTGCGGCGACCGGGACGCAGCAACGAGCGGCTGGAGATCACAGTCGTGTCGCCACGGGCGGCAACACTGTTCATGCCCGGCCCTTCGGTCAGCCATTCGACCGTGCCGTCCCAGCCCACTCGGGCGATGTGGACGTCCGCGGGGTGGATCGAGGCCGCGACAACCACGCCGTCGTCGTAGGCGTGGTGGACAGCCCGGACCTGCATATCGTCGGGTGTGAGAGGCTCGCCGTCCACACACAGCCTGCGGGCGGATCCCCGGTCCTCGACGGTGACGAGCCTGCGGCCTACCAGCCGGGGCACGCCGGCCACCAACTCCACCCAGGCATCGTCGGTGACGAGCCGACGGACCCGGCAAGACCCCGTGTCGGGGTCGACCTCCAGCACCCCGAGCGTGCGCTGGTCGCGGGTCTGCACCGCCAGCAGTAGCCCGTCGGCGGTCCAGCGCACGGCGGCGAGATACTCCCAGCCGCCCTCGTCCCAGGCCACCTCTACTCGCCCCGCGCCTTCTGGGTCGGCGTCGACGGCTCCCACGGCGTCAACGGCCACGGAGCCCACGGCATCGGCAGCTCCGACGGCAGAGGCATCGAACACGGTCAGGCCCACGTCGGCGTTGGCCGTCCCGGCGGCCGGATAGCGGACTTCCATGGGCTCGGCGTGCGGCGCGGCCGCATCGGAGATCCACCAGCGGGCCGCCGGCGCCGTGTCCACTCGCGCCGCAAGCAGCCGCCAGCCGTCGGGCGACCACCAGTGGCCCCGAGTGCGGCCCATCTCCTCCGCCGCGACGAACTCGGCCGCGCCCCAACTCACCGTGCCACCCCTCTCCCCGGCAACCACCCAGTCGGCTCCGCCCCCGACGCCGGTGACGCGCAGAGCAGAGCCGGCCACGTAGGCCACCCGGGCACCGTCGGGCGACAGTCGCGGGTCGAACGCCCCCGGCTGCGCGGCCAGAGCCTGCGGCGCCGCGCCGTCCTCGACGAGACCAACCAGCCACAGCCGGCCCCCCAGCGCGAAGGTGGCCGCGGCCAGCGCCTCGTCGGCGTCATAGGAGACGATGCCGGAACCGGTCTCCCGCACTCGCTCGCGCCGGGCCCGCTCCGCTTGAGGCAGGTCCTGCCCTTCACGTTCCGCGCTGATCTGTCGAGGATCGGCCACCAGGCGCTCAACGCCGGTGGCCACATCGAGCACCCACAGGGCGTTGACCGCATCGACGGGACCCGACGAGCGCAGGAAGGCCACCCGGGCGCCGTCGTCGGACACTCGGATGTTCCGGGGCTCGCCCAGCGTGAACCGCCGGGTAAGCGCCTGGCGCCTGGGGAACGACTCGGTCCCGTCCACTCGGTCCCGCCGGCTCACACCGCCTACTCGACGGGCGGGCCGCTCAGGCGCCCATCTGGGCCTGCAGGTAGTTCTGGACGCCGATGTCGGCGATGGCGCTCTGCTGGGTCTCGATCCAGTCGAGATGCTCCTCCTCGCCCACCAAGAGGTGCTCCAGCAGCTCGCGGGTGCCCACATCGCCCTGCCCCTCAGCGAGGGCCACCCCGCGGCGGTAGCGCGCGATAGCGGCCACTTCCAGCTGCCGGTCGTTCTCCAGTTGCTCCTCGACCGTCTTGCCGGCCCGCACGCTGCTGAGGCTCTCCAGCCGGGGCATCCCCTCGAGGTACAGGATGCGGTCCATCAGCTTCTCGGCGTCGTGCATCTCCTCGATCGACTCCTCGCGCTGCTTGGCGGCCAAGCGGGTCCAGCCCCAGTTCTCGCACACCTTGGAATTGACGAAGTACTGGTTTATGGCGATGACCTCCGCGGCCAGCGCCTCGTTGAGGAAGTCGATGATCTCCGGTGAGCCTTGCATGGCCCCACACTAACCGGCTCCCGACGGTGCGCCCCACGGACCTGTCGGCGGCGGCGACCTCACATCAGGTGATCTCGGCGGATTACCAGGAACCACGTCAGCACGAACGACAGCGCCACCAGAACCACGGCCATGATCCCCGCCTCGGCGATGAAGGCCTCCTCGAAGGAGCCGAAGATCTGGGTAGTCAGCGTGAAGAATCCCAGCGGCGACACGAACAGGCTTATCGGCAGCTCCTTCATCACCGACAGCAGCACCAGGCCGGTTCCGGCAAGCAGGCCGGGACCCATCATCGGCAGGTCCACGGCGAGGAACCGACGAATCCGGCCGGCCCCCAAGATCCGGGCCGAGTCGTGCAGCCTCTCGGGGACGCTGCGCACCGCCACCAGCGTCACGCCTATGGCCAGAGAGCCGAAGCGGATTACATAGGCGAAGATCAGCACCGCCATGGTGTCGTTGAGCAGCTCGAAGGCCAGGTCCGAGCTCAGCGTCCAGAACCGCACCGACAGCGCGATCAGAATCCCGGGAAGGGCGAAAGTGCTGATGACGACGGCGTGGGTGAAGGAGCCCGACCGCGACCGGTAACGCCCGACCAGCAAAGCGATAGGCAGCACCGCCGCGGTCGACACGAGCGCGGCGATCACGCTCGCGCCGAGCGTGTTGGCCGTGGCCTCCAACACCTTGGACCCGTCGATGGTCAGCGGCCGGCCGCCCGTCGCCGAGCGCAGCGCGCCGCCCGCGGCCCAGTCCATCAGCGCCACCAGGGGCGCTCCCACCCCCGCTGCGGCCGACAGGGCCACGAAGCCCACCGCAGGCACCCGGCCGCGCCCCAGGGTGTAGAGCATGGGCCGGTTCGACTGGCTGCGGGTTCCGTCGGGGAGGCGGCGCGAGAACCGCTGCTCGGCCAGCACCACCAGCGCAGCCACCCCAAGCAGCAGCAAGCTGAGAGCCAGAGCCACCGGCGGGTTGACGAGCTGGTTGGTGGCGATGGCCCGGGTGAGGGTGTCGTAGCGCATGAGCTGCACCGCGCCGAAGTCGCTGAGCGTGTAGAGGAACACCAGCAGCGTGCCGGCGCCCATGGCAGTGGCGATCTGGGGAAGGCAGATCCGCCCGAACGCCTTGAGCGCGGTGTCGCCGAGCACGCGGGCGTTCTCCTCGAGCGTGCTGGGAAGCTGCCGCAGGCGGGCCGCCACCGGCAGGTACACGTACGGGTAGGTCATCAGGGTGAGCACCAGCCATGCGCCGTTGAAGCCCCGCAACTCGGGAGTGCGGCCGAATCCGATGCTGGCGAGCAGGTCATTGGCCAGCCCGCCCGGGTTGAGGGTGTGGATGAACGCGGCCGCACCGACGAAGGTGGGGAAGACCAGAGGCAGAGGCAGCAACCCCCGCCACAACCGGGCCAGGGGCAGGTCGGTGCGGGTGGTGAACCACGCCAGCGCCGTGCCCAGCACCAGCGCCGCGCCCGACACCGACACCGCGAGCCGCAGCGACCGCCACAGCGGCCCGATGGTGCGGTCGCTGAAGAGCAGCCCGGCCGGGTCGGCGCCCTCCGCGAAGTTGCGGTACACCAGGTACACGCCCGGGAACGCGAACCCGAGCGCCAGCACCAGGCCAGCCACCCGCAGCAGCGGTGGCGCGCCCGACAGGCGGAAGGGTCCCAGCCTCTCGGCCTCCGGCGGGTGGGCGATGCTCACTGGCCGACGACGCAGCCCGCTTCGATGATCGGGACGCTCACTCGTTGAGGATGCCGCTTGCTTCGATGATTGCGATGCTCTCGGTGAAGCCGCCTCCGAGGGCGTCGAAGTCGACGGTGCCGACCTCCAGCGCGTCCAGCGGTGGAAGGACGGCGACCGGGGCGACGCCGGCGGCCAGGGGATACTCGAGCGTCTCGTCGGTCAGGTAGCGCTGGACAGGCGCGGAGAGCAGGTAGGCCAGCAGCTCGTTGGCCGCCTCCGCGTTGTTGCTGGCCGCCATGACGGTGGCCGCGGTGATGATGAGGAGCGACCCGATGTCGTGATCGTCGAAGTTGTGGTTGGCGGCCCGGTGGCTGTCCCCCGCGGCCGCAGCCTCCTGGTACTGGTAGTAGTGGTTGACCAGCCCCATGTCGATCTCGCCGCGGCCGGCAGCCTCGACGATCGAGCGGTTGTTCGGGTAGTAGCGAGCGCCGTTGGCCACCATGTCGTCGAGCCACTGGGTGGCGGTAGCGGTGCCGTGCTGGTCGCGGAACACAGTGAACCAGTCGAGGAAGGAGCCGTTGGTGGCGGGAATGGCGACCCGGTCCCGGTAGCGCTCGTCGGTGAGGTCGAACACCGACTGCGGGAGCTCGGTGGCCAGCACGGAGTCGAGGTTGTGGACCAGGACCCGCTTGCGGCCCGAGAATCCGACCCATGCGCCCGACTTGGAACGGTTCTCGGTGGAGGAGAGCGCAAGCACATCGGCGTCGATGGCGCTGAGCAGGCCCTGGCTCTCCAGGAAACCGACCGGGCCGGGCGAGCGCGACAGGAACACGTCGGCTGCGGTCCGGTCGCCCTCCTCGGCCAGCAGCAGGGCCAGATCGGTGGAGCTCCCCCACCGGGTCTCGACCGCGGTGCCTGTCTCGCAGGCGAAGGCCTCCAGGGGCGGGCCGATCAGATTCTCGGATCGGCCGGCGTAGACAGTGACGCTGCGGCCGTTGCTGTCAGCGCACTCGCCTCGATATATCTGCGCAGCGGCCCCTTCGAGGGATCGGGTCCCGTCGCCGGAGCAGGCTCCGGCGACCAGGGCCGCGGCGAGGGCAGGGACCATGAAGCGATAATGCATAGCCGAGGACTATAGGGCCTTTGCCAAATGTTGTCAAGTCACCTTAACACTTTGTGAGGAGCACGCTCACCTCATCTTGAGCGGCAGCCCAGCGATCAGGCCCAGATGTCGGGCATCGACTGCTTGCGACGGGCCATGCAGTCCCGCAGGGCCTCGTCGACCGCATCGTCCAGCGGCGGGGGTTCGTAGTCGGCGAGCAGCTGCTTCGACTTGCGGTTGGCCCGCACACGGGGCACTGGTTGGCGGCGGCGTACGCCCTCGGCGAGCCCGACATGGCCTGGTCGTAGACCAGCGGCGAATTCATGTTGATGTTGCCCATCACCACGCAATGCTGGTCGACGAAGCCGGCCCTGAAGGCGACCCGGGCCATCTCGGCCAGCGACCCGTAGCGGCGACCGCGGTCCAGGTCGCGCGCGAACGGCATGCCGTAGGCCGGGGCGAATACGACGTTGTTCTCTCCCACCAGCACGGACCGCTCGGGGTTGCAGGCGTGCTGGGTGAACGACGGCGGCGCGGCTGCGCCGACCTGCGCTGACGGGTCCGGCCGCGGCCTCTCCGGGCGTGTGCACGCCCCTCGACCATGCGCGGATTCTACGCCGGCACGGGCGCGGCAAGAGCCTAGGTGGCTGGTGTTAAATGGCAATTTGCCACAATTCGCAAGTCGCTGACCTGGGGTTTTGTGACCGCAAAACCCCCATTTCGGGAGTTTGGCACCAGCCACCTAGGACCATACCCGGCACGGACGGCGATGGCATCACGGTAGCCGATCTAATCCGAATCGACGATGGAGCAGTTCTATCCTCAACAACAATTGAGCGCCCACTCTTCCCTGTCGGAACGACGTACGCTGACCGTCTTGTATTTCATGGTGATCGGATCGAGTCAGTTACACTATCAGTCGACGGCACAATCGAATCGCTAGGTAGCGGGATTATAGCAGCCGTCGGGGCGAATCACGTCGCAGTCCTGACCCATGATCGTCGGGATCTTGTCATTCACGAGTACGATGATAATTCGCGCACTCAGAGAGCGGTTACTCCACCTTCGGATGATGGCAATTGGGGTTTGCTAGGAGGCGATTTCATTCCACACGTATCAATACCATGGCAGACACTCAGCCCTGATGGTCAGCTGATTATCACCTTCAGGGCCGCTCGCTACGATGACCCATTCGATTGGAATCTGCATCTAATCACGAAGCCAGCAAATGGAGACTATCAATCTACGCTCTTAACAACTGACTTCAAATTCTCAGACGCCGCATGGACCGAAGACTACCAATCTATCTGGTTGTTGCAAGTGGGAGAAGTTCAGCTGATGCGGCTGCGCGCTTCAGTACCCATTGAAGACAAGTACTCCCTAAACGATGAGCATTTCATCCTGGGTGCTGGATGATCATAATCCATAGCACAAAGGATAGTACCACGGGCAATCCAGCGAGAGAAAGAAAGGGGCTCAGCAGTCGCAAGGAGTCGTCCCAGCGGGTGGCATTCTTCCGAATGCTCCGATCGAGGACGACAAAGCCGCGACCGAGTCCGAACGCTGCGCCTGTCAGAATCCCCACTGCTGACGTGTGCCCATACACGATCACGGCCAAGCTAGAAACGCAGCAACCAGGAGGACAGCTTCGGCGGGCGGGGGTCACCAGCCTTCGAAGGCGGGGTCGCGCTTCTCCACGAAGGCCCGCATGGCCTCCTTGGTGTCGCGGGTGGAGAAGTTGACGCCCTGGCCGAGCGCCTCGGCCTCCAGCGCCTGGAACAGCGAGATGTTGGAGGCATTGTTCAGGTAGCGCTTGGTGTTGGCCAGCGCGATCGGAGGACCGGCCGCGACCGTGGCCGCAATCTCGTCCACGGCCGCGTCGAGTTCGGTGGCCGCCACGATTCCGTTGACGATGCCGAGCTCCGCGGCCCGCTGGGCGTCGATGATGTCTCCGGTGAAGGCGAGGCGCTTGGCCTCGTGCAACCCGATCCGTTTGGGCAGCATCCACGACGTGCCGAAGTCGAGGCTCAGGCCCCGCCGGGCGAATATCAGCGAGAACCGGGCCCGCGGCGAGCACCACGCCATGTCGGCCGCCAGGGCCACCCCCAGGCCGGCGCCCACCGCCACCCCGTCGATCTTGGCGATCACCGGCCTGGGGCAGTCGTGTATGGCCATCACCGTGTCGCCGATGTCGCGCATGTGGTCGATCCGGTGCCGGCGCGGCTCGTCGCCGCCGACCTGCTCGTCGCCGCCGGCCTGCTCGTCGCCGCCGACCACATCGGCACCGGCGCAGAAGTCGCCGCCGGCTCCGGTTATGACCACGGCCCGGGTCTGGGAGGCGGCGATGCCGCGGAAACCCTCCCGTAGCGCCCCCCACATCGACGGGGTGCAGGCGTTCTTGCGGCGGGGCCGGTCCATGGTGACGGTGGTGACGGCGCCGGAGGACTCGATGTGGATGTTCGGATGCGGCACGGTGCTCCCGGGATGATCGGCGGGTGGTGCCGCGACGCTACGCAGCCAAGCCGGGGAACGCCACCTGCGCAGGATCGGACCCGCCCGGCCGGAGGCTCCGGCGCTACCCGGCCAAGCCGCGGAACGCCACCTGCACCACTTGGACGGTCCCGTCGGCCACGATCAGGCCCCGTCCCGGAACGGGCGCCAGCGTCAAACGGGCGGACACAGCCGCACCGAGCAGGTCTGCATCGAGAGGTCCGGGCCTGAACAGCACCCCGGTGCGGCACGACCGCATCTCGTGGAGCCAGTGGCCGTAGGACGAGCGCAACCGGTCGGCCGTGGTCGAGACCACCAGATGGCCGCGGCCTCCGCTGGAGGCGGCCAGCCCAGCCAGCAGCCCGGAGCTATCGCTGACACGGTCGGCGTCGTCCACCAGCAGCAGGCGGTGGGCCTCCGCTTCAGCGACATCGCCGAGCGAGTCGGCCGGCACGGCCTGCAAGCCCAGCAGGGCGGACAGCTCGCCGGGCCGATCAGCCACGACGACCACCTCCACTCCGGCGCTGCGGGCGGCCGCACCGATGGCGGCCAGGGTGGCAGTGCGGCCCGTGCGGGCTGGTCCCAGCACCAGGGCGTGCTCGCCGTCGTGAAGCATGAGGCCGGCCGGCTCGAGGGTGAGGTCGCTGATGGCGAAACGGACGTCGATGAGCCGATCCTCGACACGCGCGCTGCCGGGCAAGTCGTCCAGGGCGAGTTCCTGGGGCAGCGAGCCGACGCGGGCAGGGCCGCTGGATGCCGGTGCGGAGGCAGCCGTCAGAGCCTTCGCGGCTGCGGCCAGGTCGCCCGCGGCGGGGCGGGCGACATGCACCTCCAGGCCGTCGCCGGCTCTGATGGCCCGGCCGGGGACCAGGTGCGCGGTCGGCTGCCTCAGCCCGAAGCGCAGTCCGTCGCCGGCGTCGGAGGTGGCGTGGACGAGCACCACGCCCGCGGACGCGGCGAGGTCGGGCGCGAGGTCGGCGGCGCGACCGATGCTGATGGCAGCCCGAACTCCCACGGCCGGGCCGTCGCTCCAGATGCGGGCGAACCGGTCGTGGGGCTCCGTGTCTCGCACCGGATCGTGAGCCCGGCCCAGGCCGGCCAGGTCGTCCACCAGCAGCACCACATCGACCGCGCCGCCCGCACCCGCGGCCCGCCGGGCGGCTACCTCGTCGTCGAGGAGGCGCAGCAGGCGGGTCCGCCGATCCCCGTCAGTCGGCGCGATCACCGCACCGACATGAGGTAGCCCCTCCAGCGCAGACAGCACTCCGGCATCGAGATCGACCGCGTACACGTGCACTTGGTCTGGCGTGCGGGTCCGGCAGAGGTCGAGAGCGACCGCGGCCAGAGTGGTGGACGTGCCCGACCCAGGACCTCCGATCACCACCAGATGACCGTCGGCAAGACTCCATCCGCTCGGGAACTGCCGCTGACGGACCGGGTCGTCCACCAGCCAGGCCGCGGGCTGGCCCCGGGTTGCGATCTCGGCGAGGGACTCGGCGGCGACCTTGGAGGGCAGGGGTGCGGGCCACGGCGAGCGGGGCGGACCGCCCCCGAGGCGCCGATGGGCCGCTCCTACCGCGCTCACCACAGAGTCGAGGTCGCTGCGCTGGTCGCCGGAGGCCCGGGCCGGCCGCGACCCGGCGGGTCCGGCCCGCAGGACCGTCCTGCATGGCGATGTGGTGCCGGTCACCAGCGCCGACTGGAACGCAACCAGCTCGCCCGGTCCGAATCGGGCCAGCGCCTGGCCCGGCCGCTGCCGGGGGATGCGGGCCGCGGCGGGCGAGTCGATCACGTCATTGGAGTCGTGGCGGTCCGTCACCCTCAGGGCGATCCGGCACGATGTGTTGGCTCTGATGTCGTCGGTCACCACCCCGGCCGGGCGTTGGGTGGCCAGCACCATGTGGACACCGAGGCTGCGGCCCCGCTGGGCGATCCCCACCAGCGAGCGGAGGAACTCGGGCAGCTCGGCGGCCAGCGTGGCGAACTCGTCCACCACGACCACCAGCCGGGGCAGCGGCTCGCGGCCCGCGCCGGCTCGGGCCCGGAAGGCGGCCAGGTCCTCAGCCCCCGCAGCCCGCAACCGCTCCTCACGATGGCGGAGCTCTGCCTCCAGACACACCAGCGCCCTCTCAGCCAGGCGGTCGTCGAGGTCGGTGACCACCCCGGCCACATGGGGCATCTCCGCGCAGCGGTCGAAGGCGGCGCCGCCCTTGTAGTCGATGAGGACGAAGGCCAGATGGTCAGGATCCGCCGACAGCGCCAGCCCGGCCACCATCGACCGCAGCAGCTCAGACTTGCCCGAACCGGTGGTGCCCCCGATCAGCAGATGGGGGCCGTCGGCCACCAAGTCGAGCACCAAGGGTCCTTCGGTGGTCGCGCCGATCGGCACACGCAGGTCCGCCGTGCCCCGGGTTGCGACCCAGCGCCTCTCCACCGACTCGGGGGTCGGCTCGCCGTCCAGCAGGTCCACAAGCGACACCGAGTCGGGAAGGTTGGCACTGCCGGCGCGCAGCTCGGGGTCGTCCAGTCGGGCCAGGCGCGCCGCGGCACTGGTGGCCGTGGAGACGGTGACGCCCCACCCCACCAGCGGCGCCATCACCGCCGATGAGCGGGGATCCACCAGCCGCAGGCCGCCCGCGTCGTGATCGATGTCCACGATCGTGGTGCAGTTGGAGGGCAGGTCGCAGACATCGGTCGTGACCACGATCCCGGCACACGGCCCGAGGCCGAGCAGCATCCGCCCCGGTGCCGAGCGGCCGGTGAGCATCCCCGCGCCGTCGATGACGGCCAGCAGCGCCCGATGGGAGCTGCCCGCGGCAGCCGCCTCTGCCGCCGCGACCGTGGCGCCGGCCTCGGTGGCCACCAGCGCTCCGGGTCCGCCGCCGACGTCGGTGGTGTGGGGAAGCCAGCGCATCCACGACCACTCCGCGGCCTGGCCGGGCACGAGGCCCGCGATGGCCAGATCGGCCGGACCATGAAGCACCGCGGCTTGAAGGACGAGACCGCGGGCTACGGCCCGGGCTACTGCGGGTGGGCCGACCACGCCGACCACATCGCGGGGCAGCAAGGACACCGCCACCGGGACGTCGTCGAGGGGTTCGATCTCCTGCAGGGCCTTGAGTGCCTCCGGTGCGGCGACGCCTCCATTGTCCACTTCCAGCGGCGGCGCGTAGGGCACGTCGGCGGTGCCGACGCCGAGCCGCATGGTGTCGGGATCGCCGCGGCGACGCTCCCAGCAGCGCAGCGACGGCGTCTCGGCGCGGCGGACCAGCTCGGCCAGGTCCGGGACCAGGGCCATCCTCCTGCGCCGCTCGGCGGTGCGCGCCGCCGGCAACGCCGCGATGAAGCTCTCCACCTTTCCGGCCACGTCGGCGCAGGCCCGCTCGTGGGAGCGGGTGGCCCGGCGGCGCCGCTCGAGCCAGGTGCCGACCGTGATCAACGGCCCGAGGGCCGCGAACACGGCCATGAACGGGTTCCACACCACGGCCAGCACGAGCCCGGCCACAACAGGCAGGAAGATGCCGGCCCACGACAGAGGCTCGGACTCCGGCCGAGCCGGCGGCTCCGCGGGCACCCGCAGCTTGACGGGCGCGGTCGGCGGACGGCGGCGAGGCGGACGGTTGAAAGGGATCCGTCCCGCGGCGGCACCCAGGCCGGCCCGCACCGCCGCGGGGGCGTCGTCCACTGGGACCCGCCACTGCAGGCAGGTGGCGCCCAGGCGGATGGTGGCGCGGATCGGCACGCGGGTCGGGCCGGTCACGGCGCGACCCGCCACGACCGTTCCGTTGCGAGAGCCGAGGTCGCCGATGACGGGACGTCCGCCGGCCCCGTTCACGGCCACGCGGGCGTGGCGCCACGAGACGGTGGGGTCGTCGAGCACCACGTCGCAACCCTCCGAGCGCCCGATCACCCAGGCGTCGGACCGAGGCGGGATGAGGTGCGTGCCGGCTCGCAGGCCGGCGGTCACGACAAGCGTGGCGCCGCGGCTCGGTCGGTCGCGGTGGGCGTCAGGTGACTGGGAGGGGGACTGCTCGCATCCGGGAGCGATCTCGAGCAGTGCCCCCTCCCAGATCGGGACCGCCGACAGCGGCGTCTCGGGACCGTGCCAGCACCCGTCGATGCTGAGGCCAGCCCCGGTGCCGTCGCCGGCTTCTTCGATTGCGCCGCTGAGCGCCGCGGCGAGATCCGCCACTGTGAAGTCGTCCAGGCGGGAGTCGATCTCCACGGTCCGCTCCGCGCCGTTGAGACGGTGCCGGACCCGCACCGGCGTCCCGTCCCTCTCTCGCGGAGGCGGGCTCGGCCGCCGTCGCCGCGGCTAGATCGTGTCGAGCGCGCTCACGCCCGCTTGGAGCTCGGCGGTGATGAACGTCGAGTGCTCGCCCAGCGCGTCGCACAGCGCCCGCAGGTTGGGTCGGAACTCCGTCTCCCAGAGCTGCCGGAACCGGTCGGCCCTGGCCCCCTGCCAGGTGGTGCCGTCGACGCCGGCGCTTATCGCGCTGATCACCCCCTCCGCCGTCTCCTTCTGCCGGGCGAAGATCACCGCGAGCTGTTCCATCTGCGACTTTGACATCACCAGCATGTCACCAGCCATTGACACCCTCCTTTGATTGCAACACGAGCTTTCTCGTGCTGTTTAATGTGATTGTCATATCATCATGTCAGAGTGATGAAGCAATAACAACCCAAAGAGAGGGGAAATACTTGACACATCTTGAAATCTTAATCTCAGATGGCACGCAAGCTCTGGGCTAGGTGGCTGGTGCCAAACTCCCGAAATGGGGGTTTTGCGGTCACAAACCCCCAGGTCAGCGACTTGCGGATTGTGGCAAATTGCCATTTAACACCAGCCACCTAGAGGCCGGTCGAGGGCCGCCGGGACCGGGCGCTCAGGTGGGCGGGGTGTCGCCGATGGCCTTCTTGACCGAGCCCAGCAGGTCGGCGATGGCGGCCTGCACCGACTCCTGGTGGGCGGCGAGGGCCTGGAACTCCTGGCCCGAGCGGATCGCGGTCCGCCCTCCGAGCACGTCGAAGGCTCGGTGGACCATGCGCTTGTTGATCTGGGCCAGGTCCGGGGCCACGCCGGCTATGCGCACCGCCACAGCCAGCACCGCATCCTCCAGCTCCTCTGGCGGGTAGGCCCGATTGGCCCATCCCATCCGGGCCGCCTCTGCACCGCTGACGGAGTCGCCGGTGAGCATGGCCTCCATGGCGTGGCGCAATCCCATCAGCGGCGTGTGGTACTGCCAGTCCGGGGGCGACGCCACCCTCACGACGGGATAGCCGATGCGGGCGTCGGCGGCCACGTACACCAGGTCGCAGGCCGCGGCGAGCTCCGTGCCGCCGGCGTAGGCGTACCCATGGACCTGCGCGATGACCGGCTTGGCCAGGTCCCAGATGGAGAACCAGCCGTCGCTGGCCTGCCGGGTCCACTGTCCGTCGCCGGGTGCCGACGGGTAGGGCGGATCGTCCATCAGCCCTCCGGACAGGTCATAGCCCGACGAGAAGCAGGGGCCCGCGCCTCGCACGATGGTGACCCGAGCATCGGGGTCGGTGTCGAAGCGGTGCAGAGCGTCGAAGAGCGCGGTCCGCAGCGGCGTGGAGATGGCGTTGCGCTTGTGGGGGCGGTTCAGCGTGATCCGGCGCACGTGCTCGGCTGGCTCGTCGATGAGGATCAGCTGCTCGTCGGTCATGTGTCCGCCCCTGCGATGTCTCGGGTACCGGCCAGCTCGGCCGCCAGGGCCAGACTCTCGTCGCGGTCGTACCGGACTATCACACCGGTCAGGCCCGCGGGGACCGCCTCGGACCAGCGAGCCCGGATGCGTCTGGGCGGGCCGAGCAGGGACTGCGACTCGATGTAGTCGTCGGGAACCGCCGCCACCGCCTCGTCCCGGCGCCCGGCGCGCCACAACTCGACGATCCGCGTCGAGGCCTCAGGCCAGCCCCGGCGGGCCATCGCCTCGGCGTGGAAGTTGTGGGTGTGGCTGCCCATGCCGCCCACGTACATCGCGACCAGCGGCTTGCGGGCGTCCACCGCGGCCCGCACATCGTCGGTGATCTGGACCGACAACGACCCGAACACTTCGACGTCGGCCCGCAGACCTGGGTCGCGGCGGGCCAGGCCCCGAGCCAGCGGCTCGCGGTAGGTCGCGGCGCCTTCAGGCCCATAGCCCATGGGCAGCCAGCCGTCGGCCACCTCGGCGGCCAGCGCCACGTTGCGGGGTCCCCCGGCCGCGATCCACACCTCGATGCCCGGCGCAGGGCGCAGGATCGACTTCAGCGGCTTGCCCTGGCCCAGCGCGCCAGGACCGTCGTAGGGCAGCCGGATAGCGGCGCCGTCGTGGGTAACGGGCTCTTCGCGGGCCAGGACCTTGCGCATGATGGCCGTGTAGTCGCGCAGCTTGGCCACCGGCGAGCCCCACGCGGCACCGTGCCAGCCCTCCACCACCTGCGGCCCCGACACGCCCAGGCCCACGATCACCCTGCCGCCCCCGGCGAGGGCATCGATGGTCATGGCGTGCATGGCGGTGGCCGCAGGTGTGCGGGCGTCGATCTGCACCACGCCGGTGGCCAGCTTGATGCGGCGGGTGTGTGCGGCCAGGTACGCAAGCGGGGACAGCGCGTCGGCTCCGTAGGCCTCGGCCGTCCACACGCTGTGGTAGCCGAGCCGCTCCGCGAGCTGCACTGCAGACACCGGCACCTCCAACGCCGCGCCCCGGTACAGGTCGAGACCGAGCCCCAGCTTCACCATGCGCCGCGGCTCCTCATCGTCGTCAACCCTAATGTCGCTACGATCCGTGCTCGTGAAGGCGCTGCGATTCTCGCGCAAGCAGGCCCGATACGCGGCCGCGGCCCTGGCGTCGCGGCTGCGGCCCGGCGCGGGGGCGACCTGGGGGCCGCTCAGGCTGGTCGACGACGACCCGCCCGAGCTGCCGGGCGAGGGCTGGCAGCGCGTCTACCCGCGGCTCACCGGCATCTGCGGCTCGGACCTGACCACGATCGACGGCCAGTCGTCTCGTTACTTCGAGGACTACGTCTCGTTCCCGTTCGTTCCCGGCCACGAGATCGTGGCCGACACCGCCGACGGGCGCCGGGTGATCGTCGAGCCGGTGCTGGGCCACGCCGCACGGGGCTTCGAGCCGCCCTACCCGGGGGCGGCGCCCGGCGACGGCGACGACTACCGGCACCTGATGAGCGGCCACCTCCAGCCGGGGCTGCAGACCGGCTTCTGCCGATCCACCGGCGGGGGCTGGTCCACCGAGTTGGTGGCCCACGACTCCCAGCTCCACGACGTCCCCGACTGGATGAGCGACGAGCTGGCCGTGATGATCGAGCCGGTGGCGGGGGGCGTGCATGCCGCGCTGCGGTCCGGCGCGCAGCCCGGAGACACCGTGGCCGTGGTGGGGGCCGGGACCATGGGCCTGGTGGCGGTGGCCGCGCTGCGCGCCCTGACCGAGCCGGCGTCGATACTGGTCGGCGCCCGGTACTCGACCCAGCGGACGCTCGCGCTGAATCTCGGCGCGGACTCGGCGGTCGACCCCGGCGAGCTGAAGCGGGCCGTGCGCCGGGCCACGGGGTCGTTCATGGTCGGCGACCACCTGTCGGGGGGAGCCGACCTGGTCATCGACGCGGTGGGCTCGTCGGCCTCGCTGACCGAGGCGCTGTCGCTGTGCCGGCCCAGGGGCCGGGTACTGATGTTCGGGATGCCGGCCACGGTGACGGCGGAGCTGACCGGCCTGTGGCACCGCGAGGTCGAGCTCGTGGGCTGCTACGCCTACGGGACCGAGATCCGCTCCGACGGCCGGCTCACCACCAGCTTCGATCTGGCGATGGAGCTGGCCGGCAAGGTCGACTTCGACCGGCTGGTGTCGGCTCTGTACCCGCTCGACCGCTACGTGGACGCGCTGGGCCATGCAGCCGAGGCGGGCAGGCGCGGCGCGGTCAAGATCGCCTTCGACATGCGCAACGAGCGGCATCGTGGCATCTGATCAAGCTGCCGACGGCTTCGACGCGGTGGTGGTCGGCGCGGGCGTGGTCGGCGCGGCCACCGCCTTCGAGCTGGGGCGGCGGGGGCGGCGCACCCTGTGCGTGGACAAACTGGCCGCGGCGGGCTTCGGCTCCACTGTCAACTCGTGCGCCATTGTGCGCTTCACCTACTCCACGTTCACGGGTGTGGCCATGTCCTACGAAGGCCTCAAGTACTGGCAGGACTGGCCCGACTACCTCGGGGCCGGCGACGAGCTGGGACTCATCGAGTACAGGCAGTGCGGGATGGCCGCTCTCAAGGATCCCGGCGGCCACTACCTCAAGGTGCTCCCCCACTTCGACGCCATCGGGGTCGCCTACGAGGACTGGTCGACGGCGGAACTGCGGCGGCGCATGCCCATCCTCGATCCCGGCATCTTCGGGCCCCCGAAGCGACCCGAAGACCCCGGCTTCTGGGCCGACTCCACCGAGGACCTTCCCGGCGCGGTCTTCACCCCCGAGGCGGGCTATGTGAGCGACCCGCAGCTCACCACCCACAACCTGCAGCGGGCCGCGGAGGCCACCGGCGCCGAGTTCCGCTTCGCCACCGCGGTGACCGCCGTGTGCCAGAGCAACGGGCAGGTGACGGGCGTGACCCTCGACGACGGCACGACCGTGACCGCGCCGGTGGTGGTGAACGTGGCCGGGCCGCATTCGTACCTGATCAACCAGATGGCCGGCGTCTACGACGCGATGAACATCAAGACCCGGGCGCTGCGCCACGAGGTGCACCACGCGCCGGGGCCGGCCGGCTTCGACTACGAGCGCGACGGCTTCAACATCGCCGACGACGACAACGGCATCTACTTCCGGCCCGAGACCGGCAACCACATCCTGGTGGGCAGCACCGACCCCCGCTGCGATCCCCAGGACTGGGTGGACCCTGACGACTACGACCAGCGGCTCAGCGCCGAGCAGTGGGAGGCGCAGGTGCTGCGGCTGAGCCGGCGCCTGCCGTCGGTGGGAGTGCCCCACGAGCGCAAGGGCGTGGTCGACCTCTACGACGTGAGCGACGACTGGATCCCGATCTATGACCGCACCGTCCCGGACGGCTTCTACGCAGCCGTCGGCACCAGCGGCAACCAGTTCAAGAACGCCGGTGTGGCCGGGCACTGCATGGCCGAGCTGATCGAGGCGGTCGAGGCCGGCCACGACCACGACGCCGACCCGCTCGTGGTGTCGGGCCGCTACACCGGCCTGCCCATCGACATGGGCACCTTCAGCCGCAACCGCGAGATCAACCCCAACTCCTCAATGTCAGTCCACGGCTGACGAGGAGTCCTCGACTCGCTCTCGGAGCCGCTCTGATGGTGCCTCCGGTGCTCGACACGCACGACCCCGCATGCACGGCAGACGGGCATTTCAGCAGGAGGCGCCTGAACCGCGCTTGGTCCCGCTCGTTGCGATTGGGCTGCCTGTACGCTTCGGCTCCGGCTCGACCGCCTGAGTCGAAGGGGGTTTCCTGCTGTGGATCTGCAGCAGATTGTCGGGACAGCCCGCACTGTCAGTCAGCTTTTCTCTAACAGCCGGTACGGCCTTGACTTCTACCAGCGTGAGTACAGCTGGGAGGAGGCCCAGGTCGGTGAACTCGTCGAGGACCTGGCGGATCGCTTCCGCAACGAGTTCGACCCGGACCACGAACGACCCGATGTCGAGTCTTATCGCCCCTATTTCCTAGGACCCATCGTCACGGTCCAGCGCGACGGCGTGCGGTACCTGGTCGACGGCCAGCAGCGAATCACCACGCTGAGCCTGCTGCTCATCTTCCTGCGCAACTCGCTCGCCGAGACGCACCCGGACGAACAGGCGTCGCTGGACTCGCTGATCTTCTCCAGCAAGTACGGCCGAAAGACGGTTCAACCTCAACGTCGAAGAACGCGAGAAATGCCTGTCGGCCATCCTCGAGGACGAGGACCTCGACACCGACGGACAGCCCGAGTCCGTCCGGAACATTTGGAAGCGGTTCGAGACGATCTGCACGCGATTCCCTAACGACCTCCTCGAGAAGACTCTCCCGTACTTCTCCGACTGGCTCCAGAACCGGGTCATGCTCGTCGACATTGTGGCGTCCGACCAAGACATGGCTCTGGAGATCTTCGAGACCATGAACGACAGAGGCCTGCGTCTCAGCAACACCGACATGCTCAAGAGCTTCCTGCTAGCGCAGACAGGCGACGAGATCTTGATCAGCGACCTGAACGACCGATGGCGCCGCCGGATCACGGAGTTGACCGACTTCGAGAAGAACGCCGACACGGATTTCATCAAGGCCTGGCTGCGCGGCAACCACGCCGAAACGCAGCGCGAACGCAAGTCCAAGGCCTCGCCTGGCGACTTCGAGATGATCGGCACCGCCTACCACAAGTGGGTCCGGGACAACAGGAGCGACATCGGACTCCAGGCTCCGGCCGAGTATCGCCGGTTCGTGGAACACGATTTCATGAGACTAAGCGATCGCTACCTCGAGCTGATTCGAGGCCGATGGGAGATTGACGAAGGCCTCGAGGCCGTCTACCACAACGCATGGGCAGGGGTGCCCTTGCAGCTCTCCGTGATCCTCGCAGCCGTGACTCCCGATGACGACGCCCGGACATTCAAAGAAAAGGCCACTCTCGTCGCGGGGGCTCTCGAGATCTACGTCGTCCGGCGCATAGTCAACTCCCGCAACTCCGGATACTCGACCGTGGTCTACACGATGTTCAATCTGATGAAGAGCGTGCGGAATAGACCGACTGAGGAGGTCAGAGAGGTTCTCGCCCGATGGCTCGACAACGAGCCCGAGCGCCTCGACGGCATCCTGAGACTCCGGCTCACACGGCGCAACCGCTGGCACATCCGCTACATCCTGGCCCGGATTACAGCCTGGCTGGACGCTGAACTCGAGACCGGCGTGACCTTCGACGACTACATCGCGCCCGGACGGAAGAACTCCTTCGAGGTGGAGCATATCTGGGCCGACCACTTCGACCGGCACACCCACGAGTTCGCCAACGCCTACGAATTTGAGGAGCACCGCAACAAGATCGGCGACCTACTGCTCCTCCCCAAAGACTTCAACGCCAGCTTCGGCGACATGGCATACGAGCAGAAGGTCGAGCACTACTACGCCCAGAACCCACTGGCCCGTTCGCTGCATCCCAGGACATACCAGAACAACCCGAGCTTCTTGAGGCTTCGAGAGACCTACGGTCTCGCATTCCGGGCGTACCCGTCAGCGTTCACGAAAGCAAACATCGACGAGCGCCAAGAGCTGTACCGCGACCTGGCCGAGATCATCTGGGCGCCGAGCCGCCACGGACTGGGCTAAGAGGATGCGCGGATAGGTGACGAGACCTCGCGGTGAAGCATGCAGTTTCCCGCTCTTGTTCGCTGCGCTCACAGGCCGCTCGGGCCACGCTCTACCGAAATATGTAGAGAAACCCGTCATATAGGAGCAATACCCGTGCAGATTTGAGGCGAGCTTGCATACGGCTACTCCCGGGCCGCTCGGGCCACGGCCTCGCTCAGCGCCTTTGCGATGTCGCCGAGTGATCAGCGCCTACCCGCTCGGCCTCTAAGCAAACCGGGATGAGACATCCCGTTCTTGGGTGAGTCAGGTGCCCACACGGCATAAGACTCGACCAAGATTCGCAGACGTCGGCGAGTCGGTGGATGTGCCAACCTCGCTCCCAACCGGACTTCCAGCGACGGCGGGCTCATATGCCGCGAGTATATGGCTATGGCCACTGTCTATGGCTATAATCCTGGGTGAACGCCTATCGAGAGGATGTGACGTGGCAACGGACGAACACGGCCAGCGGACGATCCCGGCGGGCGAATTCAAGAACCGGTGCCTGGCGCTCATGGACGAGGTGAACGAGACCGGCACCGAGATCGTCATCACAAAGCATGGCCGGCCGGTGTCGCGGCTCGTTCCAGCGGCACGGTCGACACCCGAGATGTGGGGGCGATACCGGGAGCAGGTTCGCATCACTGGCGACGTTGTCTCGCCCGCCGCCCCGGCTGAGGACTGGGAGGCCGTCAGTAGTCCCGGCCGTGTGCTGGATCCTGACCGGCCACGGCGCCCGTGATCCTTCTCGATACACACGTGCTGATCTGGCTCGTAGCCGGATCGCCGCTCATCGGGCAGGGAGCTCGCCGCGAGATCCAGTCGGCGTGGACACAGGGCGCCGCCGCTGTCTCATCGTTCACGTTCTGGGAGATCGCCCTGCTCCACGCGGGAGGGCGCCTCGACCTGGGCCTCCCGCCGCGCTCCCTGCGCCAGCGCCTGGTGGCCGACGGGCTGCGGATCGTTCCCGTGGACGACGAGACGGCCATCCGCTCAGTGGAACTTGGTGTCGAGGGGTTTCACGCCGACCCTGCTGACCGCATCATCGCCGCAACCGCGATCATCGGCGGCTACCGGCTAGCCACCGCTGACCGTGACATCACCGCATGGGCGAGTCGATCGCGGATCGTGGCGACGCTCGACCCGACAGTTTGAGCAGGGCGAGCGGCACTGGCCCGGCGGCGCCACGTCAGGCTGCCCTCCAACGACGACACCGTTAGTGTGCGCTTGGTCGAGGCCGCCTTCATGGAAAAGCGGCGCCCCTTCGACGTTCGCCAGGCCCAAGCCGCCCGATCCGTGGGCCTCACGGTCGTAGGGACGTGACCGGGTAGGGCGTTAGCGGACTGTTCGGCGACAACTGACTACACTGTCATCATGACAGTGCTATCGATCCGGTTCAAGCGCCCGGGTGCCTATCAGCGGCTCAAGCGGGGGGCTGCCCGGCGGGCTGAGTCGATCTCTTCTGCGGGGGAGCGTCTGATCGACGAGGGCCTGCGTATGGAGGCCCATCCCGGGATCGCCTTCCGCGACGGACCGAGCGGCCGGCGCGCCGGACTCGCTGCCGGGCCCGACGTGTGGCAGGTCGTGGGACTGCTACGGGATCTGAGGGGAGGCCTCGAGGAGAGAGTCGCCGCCACGGCTGACCAACTCGGCCTCACCGAAGTGCAGGTCCGCGCCACCAGCCGGTACTACGCCGAGTTCACCGACGAGATCGACGCTGAGATCGCGCACAACGATGACATTGCCGACCGCGAGTTGGCCGCCTGGGAGAACGAGCGCAGGCTGCTGTCGGGGTGAAGCTCCTCCTCGACGAGATGCACGCCCCGAGCGTCGCGGCCCTCCTGCGAGACCGGGGACACGACGCCGTCGCCGTCAAGGAGCGCGCCGACCTCATCGGGCTGCCCGACGAGGATCTGCTCCGGGCCGCGATCGCCGATGGCAGAGCGGTCGTCAGCGAGGATGTGAAGGGCTTCGCGGTGCTCCACCAGCGCCTCTCTGTCGCCGGGCGACGACACTCGGGGCTGGTCTTCACCCATCCTCGCCGGTTCCCTCGTTCCGCTCAGAATCATGTGCGAGTGCTCGCTGATGCGCTTGCCGTCTTCCTCACAGACCACGGCCCCGTACTCGGCGATGTTGAGTCGTTCGTGTGGTGGCTCAAGCGACCTGACGCGTAAGCCGGTGGGCCCGAACCTGGGCCTCTAGCGTGGTGGCGTGCCTTCGCGCATCGGTGTGCCGCTGGTCGGACTTGCACTGCTCGCCGCGGCCTGTTCGGGCGGCGACACGAACGCAACCGCCTCGGCCCCGACCTCAACGCCCGTGCCCGAAGCGCCCGTGTCTGACACGCCCGCCCCCGAAGAGCCGGACGCTGACACGCCCGCTCCCGAAGAGCCGTTGGCTGACACGCCGGAGGTTGAAGCGCCGGCTCCTGAGACGCCCGACGTTGAGTCGGGTCAGGATCGTGCCCAGCTGGACCCTAGGGAAAGAGGGTTCCTGCGGAACTACCTCGGATACGAGTTCCCTCCCGCCCCCGATACGCCGACGGGCCCGATCGACCAGACCGCGGTCGACAACCTCGAGATCATCTGGGCCGGCCTTGAACTCGGCGGGTTCAGCGGCGCCGTGGTCGCCAGCCTCGCACAGTCGGGGGACGCAAGGCTGGCCTGGATAATCTCCGACCTCCTCAGATTCTTCTACGTCGGCGACATCCGCGACGGGGCGATCTCGGCCTTCGAGAAGTTGACGGGCGTGAGAGTGGCCGACGACCCCGTGGCCGACCTGAGCCGGTGGCAGTCCGTCACCGATCACCTGATCGCATGGGATCTGCCCGCCTTCGACCGCTACCCCGAGTACAAGGCGCGGCTGTTCACCCTGGTCGAGCCGGGCTGGCAGCCGTTCTTCGACGACCCCGACGCCGACATCGACTGGCGTCTCTTGAGCTGGGGCGGGGTGCGAATCGACGACCGCGAGCTCGGTGACCCCAACGGGTGCCCGCGGGGCTGCATCCCGGCCCTGGATGACCCCGCGGTCACCGACGCCTCCGGAGGCTCGTGGTATCCCGACGACGGCATCGTGTTCGCGGTCGTCATCGGCGACGAGGCCCGGGCCTACCCGCGCCACATCATGGAAATCCATGAGATGGTGAACGACACGCTCGGGGGGCGCAGGATCGGCCTGCCGTACTGCACGCTGTGCGGCTCCGCCCAGGCCTATTTCACCGACGACGTTCCCGACGGCGTGACCACACCCGTCCTGCGGACATCGGGTCTGCTGTCGCGATCCAACAAGGTCATGTACGACCTCATCACCAAGTCCGTGTTCGACACGTTCACCGGGGAGGCGGTCTCGGGTCCACTCCGCGAGCAGGGGGTCGCGCTCAATCAGGCCACCGTGGTCACCACCACCTGGGGCGAGTGGAGGGCCGCCCACCCGGATACGACGATCATCGCCGAGGACGGCGGGATCGGCCGCCGGTACCGGCTCGACCCGCTGCGGGGCCGCGACGACGCCGGGCCCATCTTCCCGATCGGCGACCTCGACGGTCGCCTCGGCGTCCACGACCAGGTCTTCGGTGTGGTCCTCGACGACGGCACGCCCATCGCATTCCCCGTCGACGCCGCGGCCGCCGTTCTCGAAGGCGGCGGGACTGTGGAGCTCGGCGGCGTGACGCTGCGCCTAGACGGGGGCGGGGTGCGCGCCGCCGACGCCGCCGGCAATGAGATCGACGGTCATCAATCGTTCTGGTTCGCCTGGAGCCAGTTCATGCCGGACACGCTTCTGTGGGAGCCCTAGGCCGCGGCCTGATCCGGAGCCGACTACTACGGTGGGGCGGTTGTGCCGACGGACGACCGGCCGGGTCCAAGTCCTCCCTATTGGACGGACTCCGGCCTGCACCGGTGCTTCCGCAACTGTGCCTTGCGGCGCGAGTTGAAGGCCTTGCTGCGCAGTGTCGAGTAGACCGTCCACGGAGGCGGGTCGATCAGCTTGGTGTTCTTGAAGTCCTGTTGCAGTGCCCCATCGTTGGAAAAGAGCATCCGCGCCCCGCTGATCCGCGCTAGGGCGATGACATGGTGATCGTTGGATCTGCAGGATCCAGGGCCACTTCTGGGGAGGCGCTTCAAGCTCGCTGCCAGACGATCTACGTGTAGGTCGTCAACACTCGTCAGCTTGCCCGCGAGATCCAATTGCTGGAGCCATTTAGCGGCTTTGGTTGACCCAAGCTCCTGTCTGAGCTTTCCTCCCACCACGAGTTGGCCGTTCGGACCTTCGATCCATCGGCGGAAGCCCTGTCCCGCCGCCGAATTGCTACTGTCCCAAAGCTCGCCAACTACGTTGGCGTCCACGATTGCGCACATGGCTCACAGATCAATGGAGCGCTGCAGTTCCTTCAGGAAGAACTGTCGGTAGCCGGGGGGAACATCGAGCAGGTTGCCTCGTTCGTCCACGCACAGGTTGTGGATCGTCACGTCGAGTCCACTTCGCTCGAAGTACAGGATCGAGACGTCCTTCGGTTTCAGGTCGCCAACCCCGTCTCGGACCGATATGCGGACGCGGTCAATGATGAAGTCGCTATGGGTCTCGACGATCAGCCGGCGGTCGCGCCTCCCATCGACAGCGGCCTCGCACATCAGGGTGCCCAAGGCCGCCTCGGCGCTGGGATGCAGATGCACCTCGGGCTGCTGAACCAGGATCGCCCGAGGGCTGTCGTCGCGCAACAACTCGGTAGCAAGCGGCAGCATCTGGCTCACGCCGTAGCCCATGTCTGCGAGGTTGTGGAGCGGACCCTTGCGCCTCTTGTCGAACTTGCGGACCTGAATCTGGAACGGGTGGGAGGCGGTCCTCCCCAGCCGACGCACCTTGATCTCGTCGAAGAGACCCGCAGCGCTCCCGAACTCTTCGAGCCGGTACTTGAGCTGCTTCCAAGCGTCGGGCTCGTGAAGCGACAGCCACGCCAGGTACGTCGGCACGTAGTCGCCCTCGGCATCAGGCGCTACTCGGGCGGGATCGTAGGTTCGCCGTGGCCGCGATCGTGTGGGCGCGCTCGCGAAGGGCCTTGCCCGGGCAGGGCGACGGGACTGGCGCATGCGACCTCCTGAGAAGCGGCCGATCCGCTGCTGGATCTCCTCGGCGATCTCTGTCGTGAACTCCGGGGCGCCTGGAAGGGGCTCGATGGGCGGCGCCGCCGGACGGTTCTCGACGGTGACCCGACGAAGCTGCCACAGCGCCGAGTCCAGCGGCGGCAGAACGTCGGTGGCGTAGGCGGCGAAGGCGCGCGGGCCGTCAGGCGCCTCGCGTCTCCACTCGCCCTGCGGTGAACCACAGCGGATTCCACCGAAGCCCGCCTGGCTGAGGTCCTGCTCCAGCCAGTATCCGTCATGTGAGACGCGCCGCCGGACGGGTGCCGGGGCCGCGTGTTGCGGTCCGAACTCAACCTCCGCCCGGTAGGGCTTCGAACGGGTTCCGCTTCGGGGCGTCGAAGGACGAACTTCGAAACCAGCAGCGAAGCTCTCGGCGCGCGCTCCACGGCCGCCGGTGTCGTGGAGGATCTCGTCGAAGCTGCCCAGATCGTAGGGCTCCTCCTTGAAGTTGGGCACGCGGTCGGCGTAGACGGCATCCCACAAGGCGCGGATCATCGCCATCAGCGAGCTCTTGCCGGTGCTGTTCTCACCCACGAGGAGGGTGATCGGCGCCAGGCGCGCCGTCTGCTCCCCGCCGAAGCACCGGTAGCTGCTCACGGTGATGCTGTCCATCGCCTCGCCTTCCAGGATGCCTGCACCCCCCGCTGTCAGCCTACGCGGCGGTAGGGCGCGCTGCCGCGCCACCACGGCCACGGGGCGGGCCGCGCTCTCACACGTGGCGCGACCTAACCTCTATGCTGACGTGCCGCGGCCGCTACGGCTGCTTGCCGAGGAGGGCCTGGTAGGCGTCGAGCGTCTCGGAGTTGAAGCACACGAAGCGCACGGCGCGCACTCTTGTCGGGGTCGTCCGGACCGTGCCGACCGCGATGGCTGCCGCGGGCTGGACGGGATAGCCGTAGACCCCGGTGGAGATGGCGGGGAACGCCACGGACTCGGCGCCTACTTCGTCGGCACGGGCCAGCGACGCGCGGTAGCAGGAGGCCAGCAGGTCGGGCTCGCTCTGGCTGCCGCCGTGCCAGACCGGCCCGACGGTGTGGATCACCCAGCGGGCCGCCAGCCGGAATCCGGGCGTGGTCTTGGCGTCGCCGGTCTCGCAGCCGCCCAATCCCCGGCAGAACTCGAGCAGCTCGGGGCCGGCAGCCCGGTGGATGGCCCCATCCACGCCGCCGCCGCCCAGCAGCGACGAGTTCGCCGCGTTGACGATCGCGCCCACCCGCTCGGCCGTGATGTCACCGAGCAATGCCTCCAGCCGCGGTCCACCAGGATCCGCCTCCGCGGGCTGTGGCTGGTCGGATCCGTTCATGGCCGCCATTATGGGCCTGCCCAGCGCGTACTGTTGGGGCGTGCCGCGGTTGTTCGTCGCGTTGTGGCCGCCAGACGATGTGGTCCGGGAGCTCGCCTCGGTGCCCCGGCCCGCCGTGGACGGGCTGCGCTGGACCAAACCGGAGCGACTCCATGTCACGCTGCGGTTCTTGGGCGAGTGCGATGAGGCCGAGGCCGCCGCGGCGCTGCGGCGAGTGAGCTTCGCGCCGACGCTGGTGACCCTGGGGCCGACCATGCAGCGTCTGGGACGCAGCGTGGTGATGATCCCAGCCCGCGGCGTGAATGACCTGGCCGCGGCGGTCACAGAGGCGACCAGCCACCTCGGGCAGCCGCCCCCGAAGCGCCGCTTCACCGGCCACATGACCGTTGCCCGCTTCAAGCGCGACCCGTCCCCCGGCCAATGGCCGCCCGAGAACCTGCCGACGCTCGACGTCTCGTTCACCACGTCGGAGATGGCTTTGGTCCGGGTCGAACCCTCAGGCGCCTACGTGACCGTGGAGCACTTCGCCCCGCGCTGACGACGGCAGCGACTCGGCCCGTCCAAGTCAGGGTCGCACCTCGACGAAACCCGCCGCGGCGAAGTCGTTGTCGAACGCCAGGGCCTCCCGCAGCCGGCGAGCCCGCATCACCTCGAAACTCGCGGCGTCAACCAACGAGTACTTCCGCTCGTCGTGGCGCCGCAGCCAGCGCCACGCCCTCGACTCCTCGTCAGCGGTGACGGCGTGCACAATCAGCTTGCCGGCCGACACGAAGTCCTGCACCTCGTCGAGGAAGCCGACCGCGGTGCGGTGGCCGTCTCTGGAGCGCAGGAAAGTCCATGTCTCGCCCACCACCAGATTCGTCGTGAGAAGCCGCTCGCTATCGCCGACACGCGCCGCCGTGCTCAGCGCGGCGACATGGCGGGCGTCCTGTGGCAAAGACCAGGCCACCCACCAACTGGTGTCGACGAACTTCACAAGCCGTAGACGACCTCGTCAATCTCGCCGGGCTCGACGCTGATTCCCTTGCTGCCGAAGCCCGCCCGCTCCACCCACATGTTCTTGCCCGGCTCAGACCTATCAGCGGGCAGGACTGCCGCCAGTCCCCGCCGGATCAGCTCCGACTTGGAGATCCCCAGCCGCCGCGCCTCCGCAGCCGCCTCGGCATCGAGCTCCTCGGGCATGGTGATAGTCACAGCCTTCATACGCGGATCATACATAGAAGCTGTTACATGTGCTACATATTCATCCGGGTGACAATACCGCAGTCACCGGGCATGACCTCACCCGTCTCTCGCACGCCGCTCCGGCAAGCTGTCGAGCCCCGACATGATGCCCTCGCCTGAGTAGGTGATCGTCAGCGTCTCGGTGGCCCGGGTCACGCCCACGTACAAGAGTCTGCGTTGATCCTCTGCGGTCGACTCGCCGCCAGTCCCGTGCACCGAGATGTGATTGGCGCCACCGACGATCACATGGCTGAACTCCAGTCCCTTCAGCAGCCTCAGAGTGGCAACCCGGACCTCGCCCCGCACGTCGAAGATCCGGTCGCGGTCTTGCCGGCGGCTGGTATCGAAAGCGTCGGGCACCAGGCGCATCACGTCGTGGCGGAGGTCCTCGGTGCCGAGCAGGACCACGATCTCATCGGGCCGGGCGCCGCCGCGGCGGAGTTCCTCGACCCGCTCGGCGATGGCCTCGGACTCGCGGCGAAGATCGGCGCACGCCAGGCAGACTGGTGGCAGTCCGATGCGCACCGCCTTGTCCGGCTTCACCAGCACATCAAGATCGTCCGGATTGCGACTGCTCGAAGCGTCTCGACCAATGCCTGCCAGCAGCTGTTGCCCCAGGTCAAGCACTTCGCGGGTGTTGCGGTAGTTGACGTCCAGAATGGTGGTGCGCCCCCGCGCCGTCAGGCCCGGCGGATTCCAGGCCATCCGGCGCCGGTAGATCATCTGGGCGCCGTCGAGGGCCATCACGAAGTGATCGCGACCCGGCTTCAGCATCGCCCAGGCCAAGTCAAGGCCGGCCTGGTCGAGGTCTTGGGCCTCGTCTACGAGGACCAGGTCGAACAACTTGGACTCGTCGATGTCGGAGACGGCCTCTAAGGCGTCCCGGCGACGGCGATCGAAGTCGGGCCTTCCTTCGTTGTGGGACTCGCGGCCCGCCGCGTTGAGCACCTTCAACGCCAGCGCATCCAACGTGTGGACCCGGACGTTGCCGTGACCGGCAACGTGGTGCGCCAAGGCCAGCGACAGAGCCTTGTTGAAGCAGACCAGCAGGATGCGCCAGTGCGGGAAGTGGCCCGCCATGTGCCGGGCCCGGCAGGTGAGCACCAAGGTCTTGCCGCTGCCGGCCACGCCCCTGATGAGGCGATACCCGGGACCGAGACTGCTGGCCAGTCGCTCCTGCTTGCGGTCCAGGGTACGCAGGATCTCCTCGTCGTCCTGGTGGGCGGGCGGGGCGAACAGCTGGCCTTGAGTTCCACGAATCACGATCTCCGGTTTGACCGCGGCACGCGCCGCGGACTGCTGCGCCTGTCGCAAGGGGCGCCTGCGACCGCCCATCATCCGGTGCAGGGCAGGCCGAAGCGCATCGCTTGCGAAGTCCTCGGCACTCAGGACCAGCCGATCGGAGGGCAGGTTGTCCAAGTCATCCCTCGATGCCTCAGGAAAGGCCCAGACGCCCACCACCGGCAGGCTCCGCACTGAGCGAGCGTCGAGATGGCGGCGCAGGTTCGATATCCGCTCGGCCGTCAAGGCTCGCACGCGCCGCTGATCGACGACGCTCCGGGGCTTTCGCATCCCGGAGGCGGGGACACGCGGCACCTCCAGGACAGCTATCCCGGCTGCGGGGTCGAGCACCACCAGGTAGGGCTCACCAGCGTCCCCGATGTCATCGAGACCCTCGAATCGCGGCTGCTCAAACTCCTTCCGCAGAGCCCTGCGCTCGCCCTCGCCGGTCCGCTCCAACCACACCGTCACCTCGTCGGGCAGGAACTCGCGCAGGCACTTGGCCACGGTCTGCAGACAAGCCGGCACATCGTTGCGGCTCGGTATGTTCGCAGGCTGCAGGAAGGCCACTGAACGGTGGATTCTATACGCCCGCGGAGGGACGAGTCATTGCTGGCAGCCGACGAAGGTTCAATGCCGAAGCTGGCCCTTGGCTCGTGTCTGCTAAGAGCGAGCGCGGGTAGATACAAGTCGGTCGCGCCGCAATGGTGCCATTCCCGCTCTTGTTCGCTGCGCTCACGGGCCGCTCGGGCCACGGCCGCGCCCGTATGGGTGGGATTCCTGCGTCTATCCGCTCGGCCTCTAACTGATGCGCTTCAGGTAGGTACGCCCCGCGTCCGTGATCTCGACGCGGTCGTAGACGGTGCCGTCGTGCTCGGCAGATACAGTCCGGGCCAGCCCCTGCTCGATCAGTTCGTCGATGCGTTGCGTCACGCCCGAGGCGCCCAGGAAGGCGAGACGGCCGCAAAGATGGTGCCGGGCCAGGCGTTCGGGCAGTGCATGCTCGGCCGAGCCGACGCTCCCAACCAGAGTCCGCTCCAGGTTTCGTCGGGAGTAGCGGGCGCCGCTGGTGTCGTCGAGCAGCTGCAGCACAAGGCTGCGTGTAGGCAGCGACTCCAGCAGGCCCTCGCGGCTGATATGGCTGCCGACCCAGGGGCGAGGCAGCGGCGTGCACAGATCGCATCGGTCGCACCTCTCCGGGGCGTCGGAGTCGAAGTAGGCGAGCATCTCCCGCACGCGACAGCCGTGCTCTCGCTTGGCGAACTCCTTGGCCTGCCGCGACTTCTCTCCGACGGCGGCGCGGCGCTCGTCGGCTCTGTCCTCGATCACAGCCCAAGAGGGTTCGGCGTCCGGTCGACGCTCCAGCATCCATGCGTGCTTCCACACCGAGAACCCAAGGATGTCGCGCCCGTTGAGCTCCAGCAGATCGGCGGCGTTGTCCGCGGCGGGACAGCGCAGTTTTCTGGCCCACACCTCAGCGCGGTACTCGTCGCCCAGCTGGTGGACGAGCTCGACGAGCCGCAGGCCGCGCTCTGCAAGTCCGGGCTCCTCGGCCCGCAGCGCCTCAAGCCGCTGTCCGGTATCCGACATCACTGAGACTCGGCCGCGCCACGGCGTGTCAAGATGGCGGCGCAAGGCCCACTCCTCCTGCAAGTAGTGCACGGCCAGAGCGGTCGCCACTGACTCCTGGTCGGCCCCGCCGTCATCGGTCCGGTCGAGTTCGTCCGGGTCGTAGACGTGGACTCCCTCCTGCAACCGCGACCAGATCCGGCGCACCTGCTCGATGCGAGGCGCGGCGCCCTTGACGAAGACCCGGTGGATCGAGCAGTCGTAGGGCATCGTGAGCAGCACCGCAGTCCCGAACTCGGGACCCTTCCCCTCTAGCGCTCCGCGGGCGGCCCGGCCGGTCTCCTGCACGTACTCCTCGATGGTGGCGGGCATCTCGAGATGCACGATCAGCGCGATGTCAGGCTTGTCGATGCCCATGCCGAAGGCCTTGGTTGCCACCACGACATCCAACTCGCCGTGTCGGAAGGCGTCCTCGGTGTGCACCCGCTCGCTGCTGTCCATGGCACCGTGGTAGGGGCGGGCGACGTGCCCCGCGGCACGGAGCAGCCCGGCGATACGGGCGGTGTCGCGGCGGGTCGGCACATAAACGATGGCCGGCTGCGAGCGGTACGCCTCGACTATCTGGACGACCCGAACGTCGCGGTCCTCTCGGTTGCGGCAGTGCTCCACGAAGTACCGGATCTCGGGCCTGTCCGGCGACAGCGCCACCGGAGCGTCAGCCAGGTCCAGACCAAGGAGATCCACGATGTCGCGGCGCACCGCGGCGGTGGCCGTGGCGGTGGCGGCCAGGACGGGTGGTCGCTGGCCCTCGCCGGCGATGCGGCGCACGGCGTCGGGGATGGCGGCGTACTCAGGACGGAACGAATGGCCCCACTGCGAGATGCAGTGGGCCTCGTCCACGGCGATGCGGGCGACACCGACCCGGGCCAGCGCCCCCACGAACTCCTGGGACCAGAGCCGCTCGGGGCTGACGTAAAGAAGCTTGTAGTCGCCCTGATCGGTGCCGCGCAGCACATCGCGCCACTCGGCCTGCCCCACACCGCTGTGGATCGCCGCCACCTTGGTGGTCCCCCGGGCTCGCAGGTTCTCCACCTGGTCGTTCATGAGCGCCACCAGCGGAGAGATCACCAGCGTGACCCCCGGCGACAGCAGGGCCGGGACCTGGAAGGTGACCGACTTTCCCGACCCGGTGGGCAGAACAGCCAGGAAGTCCGACCCCTCCATGAAGCTCCTCATGGTGTCGAGCTGGCCCGGTCGCCAGCGCCGGAACCCAAAGAGCTGCCGAGACTCTTCGAGGCGGGCGGCGATGACCTCGGGGCGGCCCGCATCGGCTGCGCTCAACTCCATCTCGACCAAGCCGGCCCAAGCATCGGTACTCTCGACAGCCTGCAGACGCTCGACCATGGCGTCGTCGAGGTCGATGTCCCCGAGGTGGTCGGCAATACTGCGATAGGCGTCCACCGCTCGCTTGGCCCGGGCCTGCCTGGGCGGTCCCGGCAGCGTGCGCAGGATGAGATCGCGGTACGGAACGGCCCGGCATAGGCGGCTGTCGAGCACGACGGTGACGCCACGGTCTGTCTCGGAGCGGATGAGCCGCCCGACGCCCTGAGCGAAGCGCAGCGCAGCTCGCGGCGCCAGATAGTGGGCATAAGGGTCCTTGCCCCGGTACTCCAAGGCCTCCATACGGGCCCCGGCAACGGGATCCGCCGGGGAGTCGAACGGGATCTTCTCAATGATCAGCAGGCTGAGCGCCTCGCCGGGAATGTCGACCCCCTCCCAGAACGACCGCAGCGCGATCAAACTCGTCGCGGCCTCAGATCGCATCCGCTCCACCAGGGCTGGCGCCGAGTCGTCGCCCTGGGCGAGCAGCGGTATCCCGGCAGCGTGGAGGACGGGCCGGGCGTGGTCACGCACGAACTCCATGCGGGCCCGCGCCGTCATCAGGGCCATGCCCCGCCCACCGGTAAGCATGAGCAGCCGGGGGATCTCCGCCGCGGCCGAGACCTTGAACTCCTCCATGAGCCGGGCCCGGGGCGCGGGCAGGTAGTCGGTGAGCAGCAGCAGGTGGTTCTCGCCGATCCACGCGAACGGGCTGCCCAGAACGGCAGTCTCGACGGCACCGAGTCCGAGGCTGTCGATGATGTGGTCGAAGCTGTCGCCGGCCCGAAGCGTCGCCGAGGTGAGCACCGCCGCCTCCAGCGAGTCCCACACGCTGGCGAGTGATCCAGCCACCGACACCGGCGAGCGGCGCAGCTCCCATGTCCAGCCACCGGCCTCAGGGTCGTACGCGATCGAGCCGATGGCGATCTGCGCGTCGGGATCCTCCACCCACAGGACCTGGTCGACGGTCCGGGCCGCGTCGCGGGCGGATCGCCCGAGCCTGGCCACCTCGGCCTCCAGTCGGTGACGCTGGTAGCGGCCCGCCAGTTCCTCGGGAAGGTTGACCTCATTCAAGGCTTCGGCGAGCCCACAAAGAGCATGCACCAAGTGCTTGCCTGTGGTCAGCGCTTCGGCGTAGTCGGGGTGCCGGACATCGTTGCTGCGCCGAATCCGGTGGGACGTGGAGTACTTGTCGTCCGCGCTTGCTCCTGTTCGGATGCGCAGGTAAGCGACCAGCGCCTCGCCGAAGCACTCTGAAGCCGACCTGACCCGCTCCACCGACCGGCGGATGGCGCCGAGCGGCTCGTACGGGCGATCCGAGGCCTCGCTGGCGACCTCGTCGTCGGGACCTCCCCCGGGGACGCCGTCAGGATCACGGCCGGAGTCTCCGAACCGACGGCCCTCGGCCTCGCCGTCGATATCCCCGTCGATTTCGCCTTCGGGTGCCAGGCCCGCATCGGGCGGCGGGCGGCGCAGCGACCATCCCGCGGCGTCGGCCAAACGCCGGACGGTGCCGCGGCGGCCTTGCGGATCCCAGAGTGCGTCGCACAGGGCGCCCAGGTCGTCACGGCCGAAAGTCTGGGAGAGTGCGTCGGTGGCCGCATCCTCGATGTTGTGGGCCTCGTCGAGAATCAGGCGCTTGGAATGCTGGACCCAGTCGTGGTCTGACACGACCAAGGCGTGGTTGAGCACGGCGACATGCGCGTGCTTGAGGCCCTCGCGTGCCCGGCGATGGAAGTCGAGCCCGTCGAGAGGCGTCAGCGCCGGGCCCGGCGGGTCTTCAGTACGCAGTGCCCGGCGCAAGTCGTTGAGCGCGTTCCGGCCCCCTTCGAGGGCGCCGGCCCGCAGATCGTCCCAGTCCCCCGTCGGAGTCTGGGCCACCCAGCCGCACACCATGGCCAGGGCGAACGCCTGGTCTGGGCCGAACCCATCTGGATTCTCGGCCAGGGCGTCGAGTTCGCCGGCCAGCGCCTCCAGATCGATGTAATTGTTGCGGCCCTTCAGCAGCACCGACTGGAAGGGCTCCAATTCGCTGGAAAGCTCCTCGAGGGTTGACATGATCTGGTCCTGGAGCACCTTGGAGTGGGGGGCGACGACCACGGTCCCGCCGCTGGCCCGGGCGTACTCGACGGCTGGCAGCAGGTAGGCGAGGGTCTTGCCGGTGCCGGTCGGCGCCTCGATCAGCCGCCTGCCTCCGGTGCACAGCGTGCGTGCTATCTGACCGGCCATTTCCATCTGCTGGCGGCGGGGTCTGCGGGCTCGGCCCATCAAGGATCCGCCCTCGTCGAGCATGGCGGCGACGGCCTGCGGGTCGAACTCACCGGTGGGAGGGCCGCGCCGGGGCCGATCGGGCGCTGGCACGGCGTCCTCCAGCGGGATCGGCTCAGGCGGCGATGCCAGGAAGCCCGACCACGGGTGGCGCCCGGAGGCCAGCACCCAGCGCTGCAGACGACGAGGTGGCGCGCTGCCGCCGAGCCGACGCAGCAACGTCGGCAGTACACGGTGCAGCAGGCGAGCGTCGTCCAGTGCACGGTGCTGCTGGCGCGGATCGTGGCTGAGCAGGTAGCGGGCCAACTCGTCGAGGCTGCGGCCCATCGGCGGACGGCTGCCGTCAATGTTGGCGACGATGCCCTTCCCCACTCGCGGGAACGCCAGGTGCGCAAGCTCGAGGGAATCGAGCCGGTTCACCTCCGGAGCAGGGATTCCGACCTTGGCCCCGGCCGATTCGAGCAGTGGGAAGTCGTATCGCAGTCCGTTGTGGGCGATCATCGGCCGCCCATCCACGAAGTCGTACAAGGATCGCAGGGCGTCGGCCGGCAAGGGCGCAGAGGCGAGTTCGCCGTCGGTCAGTCCGGTGAGTTGGCGAGTGAAGTCCCTGAGCCTTCGAGTCGGACGGACCATTGTCTGGAATGAACCGACCTCGGAGCCGCCGGATACCAGCACGGCGCCAATCTCGATGATCTCGTGCTCGGGCCGGTCCGACCGGTCAGCGTTGGCCTCCAGGTCGAACACTACGAACTCAATTTCAGACAGAATCACATCTCAATTCCCGCTGCTGGACCAGGGCGCGGGTCGACGCTAGACGAGGTCGGACCGGCGCGTACTGTTGGGGCGTGCCGCGGTTGTTCGTCGCGTTGTGGCAGCCTGACGATGTGGTCCGGGAGCTGGCCTCGAAACTCGCGGCGTCAACAAAGGAGTACTTCCGCTCGTCGTGGCGCCGCAGCCAGCGCCATGCCCTCGACTCCTCGTCGCCGGTGACGGCGTGCACGGTCAGCTTGCCGGCTGACCCGAGCGCCTCGACCCTGTCGATGAAGCCGACCGCGGCGCGGTGGCCGTCTCTGGAGCGCAGGAAGGTCCAAGTCTCGCCGAGCACCAGGTTCGTCGTGAGAAGCCGCTCGCTATCGCCGACACGCGCAACCGTGCTGAGAGCGTCACCATGGCGGGCGTCCTCTGGCAGCGGCGCCCAGGCCACCCACCAACTCGTGTCGACGAACTTCACAAGCCGTAGACGACCTCGTCAATCTCGCCGGGCTCGACGCTGATTCCCTTGCTGCCGAAGCCCGCCAGTTCGTACCAGAGATCCTGTCCCGGCTCGGGCTCGCCAGCAGGAAGAACCGCAGCCAGCCCGCGCCGAACCAGTTCCGACTTGGAGATACCCAGCCGGCGCGCCTCCGCAGCCGCCTCGGCATCAAGCGCCTCTGGCATGGTGATCGTCACAGCCTTCACGGACGTATCATACATAGGAGCTGCGACGCCAACTACATATTCCGTCATGTGACGCACATCTCGACTCTCCGCCGCGGCCAGCGCTTCTGCGTCGAGGTCGTAGGCCGTAACCGCATAGCCCGAGGCCGCCAGCCGCCGGCACATCGGCCCGCCCATCGTCTCGAGCCCCACGAACCCGACCCTCGGCGAGGCTCCGCACGACCCCTGCCGCGGCGTCGAGTCAGTCACAGACCACCAAGCTAGATCAGGTCGAGCGAATACTGGGAGAGGAGCTCGTTGCCCGTCTCGGTGACGAGGATCTGCTGCTCCAGCTTCACTCCCTCGCCGCCGGACTTGGGGCCGACGAAGGCCTCGATGCACATGACCGTGCCCGGCTGCAACTCGGTGTCGTACCCCTCTCTGCCCCAGCGCTCGCGGGTGAACACCGACGGATACTCGTCGCAGAGGCCAGCCCCGTGCGACAGCACCGTGTAGCAGTTGTACTCGTCGAGCCGCGGATACCACGACCGCTGCGCTATCTCGCGCACCGACGCGCCCGGCTGGTGCAGCTCGGTGTTCCGTTCGATCTGATCCTTGGCCAGCGACCACACATCGTGCTGAGCGGCGGTCGGACGTCCGCCACCGCACAGCCAGGTGCGGGAGATGTCCACGCACGCCCCGTAGGCGCACACCATGTCGGTGTCGAAGCCCATCAGCTCGCCGGCCTGGACCCGGCGGCTGCTGACCTCCTGGTACCACGGGTTGGTGCGCGGGCCCGAGGCGAGCAACCGGGTCTCGATCCACTCCCCGTAGCGGGCGAAGTTGCCGGCCTGCAGCGCCGCCCACAGTTGCATCTCCGTGACGCCCGGCTCGAAGACGGCCCGCATGTCGTCGATCGCAGCCTCGCAGGCATGAACCGCGCAGCGCATGGCCGCGATCTCCTCGGACGACTTGACCACCCGGGCCTCCTCCATCGGCGCCCAGGCGTCGGTGAGGCACACCCCGCGAGCCTCCAGCGCCCGCATCCCGATCAGGTCAAGCTGGTCGACCGCCAGCCGCCGGTCGCCGCGGCCGTGCTCGGACAGCAAATCGGCAATCTCTTGAGCCCAACGGTCCGCGACCTCTTCGGCCCGAGTCCCCGCGTAGAAGTAGATGTACGACAGCCCCGGGCGGATCTCGTCCACCACCTCTGAGTGCGTGTCGAGGAACTCGCCCTTGGAGAACTCGAACAGCACCACCGGGCCGTCGGTGGCCACGAAGGCGTAGCGCACGGCGTTGTGCATCGTCCAGATCGACATGTTGGTGGTGTCGGTGGCGTAACGGATGTTCAACGGGTCATACAGCAGCGCGGCGTCGCACCCCGCGGCCCGAAGCTGCGAGCGCACCCGCTCCAGTCGGTAGCGCCGGATGGCGGTGCGGTCGGGCAACCGCAATCCCGCCGCCACCCACTCGACCTCCAGATCCGCTCCCGGCCCCAGAGCGTGCATGTTGCGATCTCCGTGGTCGAGCAGCCAGTCCGGGGGCTCCGTACGAGCCGTCCCGATCCTTGGGCGATGTCTGGGTGAGCTCACGGCGCGATTCTGTCCTGTCGTCAGGGCATCGAGACGGATCCCGGGGACTGCTCGTCGTCAGGCACTCAGGACCACCGCGACGCTGAAGCCACACCGCGGCCGGTCGCCGGCACTAGCTTGGGCAGCGTGGCAGGCACCGACATCGGGCACCCGACGGTGACCATGAGGGCTTGAGCCATGGTCAGACGGGGCCGGCCCCGCGTCACGACCCGGTCGTCCGCGATCGCGCAGCTGCCCTGGCGGTCCGTCCAGAACCCCCACGGAACTCTGGAAGTGCTCGACGATGAGGGACTCGCGACGATCCACATTGCTTCGATGCGCGTCCTCGAGGAGCTCGGCATCGAAGTGTGGTCATCGAAGGCCCGCGAACTCTTCGCGGATGCGGGAGCGATCATCGAGGGCGAGGTCGTTCGGGTCGGCCGTGACATCGTCGAGGCCGCGTTGGCTCAAGCCCCGGCCCGGTTCACCCTCACGTCTCGCAATCCGGCCAAGCAGCTCCGCATTGGCGGTCGGAGCATGGCCTTCGGTCTGGTCGCAGGCCCGGCCGCCGTGCATGACGAGATCAAGGGCCGGCGCAGCTCCAACATGGCCGACTACGAGAACTTCATCAGGCTTGCCCACTACTTCAACGCCATCCACATAGTCGGCAACCAGGTCGTCGCGCCGATGGAGCTGCCCGCCAACACCCGCCATCTCGACGCCTACCGGGCCAACCTGGTGCTGTCGGACCTCTCGTATCACTGCACCTCGATCGGCCGCGGCAGGGCGCTTGACGGCATTCAGATGATGGCGATCAGCCGGGGGGACACGCTCGAGGAGATGGCGGCCTCGCCCGGCGTGACGACCATCATCAACGTCAACTCGCCGCGCCGCTTCGACCCCGAGATGGCAAACGGGCTCATGACCATGGCCGAGCACGGTCAGCCCGTGTCGGTCACTCCCTTCACGCTGATGGGAGCCATGGCCCCAGTGACCCTCGCGGCTGCGTTGGTCCAGCAGAACGCCGAGGCCCTGTTCGGGATCGTCCTGACCCAGCTCGTCCGGCCCGGCACTCCTGTGTTGTACGGCGCGTTCACCTCCAATGTCGACATGCGCTCCGGCGCGCCCGCGTTCGGCACGCCGGAGCAGGTCAAGGCGAACGTGGCATCCGGGCAGCTGGCCCGTCACTACGGGCTCCCCTACCGGGCCTCGAACTCGAGCGCGTCGAACGTCGTGGACGCCCAGGCCGCCTACGAGACGCAGATGTCGCTGTGGGGCTGCATCCTCGGAGGGGCCAACCTCGTCTACCACGCCGCGGGATGGATGGAGGGCGGGCTGCAGGCCAGCTACGAGAAGCTGGTGCTCGACGTGGAGATGCTCCAGCAGACGATGGAGTTCCTCACGCCCGTGGCGTGTTCCAGCCCCGACCTCGCGTTCGAGGCCATGCAGAGGGTGCCCACCGGCGGCCATTTCTTCGGCGACGAGCACACCCTCGAGCGCTACGAGACGGCCTTCTACCCGCCGCTGCTGTCGGACTGGCAGAACCACGGCGCCTGGGCCGAGTCGGGCGGCCTCAACGCCACCCAGAGGGCCACCGCGATCTGGCAAGCCGCGCTGGAGGAGTACGCCGAGCCGCCAATGGACAGCGCCCGGCGCGAGCAGCTCGACGAATACGTCGAGTTGCGCAAGCGCGAGATCGGCGACAACGAGCCCTAAGAGGCCGAGCGAATAGGCGGCGATCAATGAGGAACCTCCGCGAGGCGCGGAGCGAGGCCGTGGCCCGAGCGGCCCGTGAGCGCAGCGAACAAGAGCGGGAAACACAACACCGCACCGCGAGGCGCTCGCAACCTATTTGCGGACGCTCTAAGCACAAAGGAGAGGGGCGGGGCCGAAGCCCCGCCCCTTCAACTGTTGGTCGTGTTTGAGGCCTCAGGCCTCGGGTGTGGTTAGCCCGCGGCTAGCGCTGCGGCGATCCACTCGTCGGCCAGGTCGCGGTTGTCGGCGAGCCACTGGGTGGCCAGGTCGGTGGGGCTCTCGCCCTCGCCCATGGCCACGTTCGCCAGCGACACGTCGATCACAGACAGCCTGACCGCCTCGAACAGTGCGTTGGCAGCGGGGTTGGCCGCCAGGAAGTCGTTGTTGGCCGTTACCAAGATGTCGGCGGCAACCCAACCGATCGGGCACTTGCCGTCATCCGTGTTCGCTGCCGACGGGCACTGGTCGGGGCCGATGGAGGCGAAGCCGCCGGAACCGTCCGCGCCGAGCTGGCTGTGCTTCTCGCCGCCTTCCTGGTTGGCCGGGTTGGAGTCGTCGAGAATCTCGTTGACGCCCATCCAGTACACGTTGTCGCCGGGGCGGAGCTGGGTGATGTACGCGGTCGGAGTCCACGTGTACAGCACCATCGGGACGCCCTCACCGACGTTGTCAACAGCCTGAGCGAACATCGCGTCGTAGCCGGCCTTCGTCTGCACGATGTTGTCCCAGCCGCTGAACGCGATCTGATTCTCGATGATGTTGTCGCAGGTCCAGTCCTCGGGACAGCCGAAGATGTCGGCGATGCCGTTGCCGGGCACCGCGTCGGTGGCGTCGAACGCGGCGAGCGCATCGGCGTTGGAGTTGAGCTCGTCCATCGTGTACACGCCGTACTCGTCGGCGAAGGACTTGGTGACCAGGAACCCCTGCAGACCGCCCGCGAGCATCTCCTCGCCGACGATGGTCACGTGGTCGCCCACCAGCGAGCCGTCGGGCAGATCGCCCGCCAGCCACGCCAAGTGGCCCGGGTACCAGCTGTTGGGCCAGTAGTCCATCTCGCCCTGAGCCATAGCGATGTAGCCATTGTTGGGCCCGAGTTCGATCTCGCCGGGATCGGAAACGTTGTAGCCCAGTTCCTCCAGCAGCTGCTGGTACAGCTCGGCCTGGAAGTAGCCCGAGGACCAGTTGGCCCGGCCGGCGATGACATCGACGCCCTCACCGGGAAGCGCAGCCATCTCTTCTTCGGCCATCTCTTCTTCGGCCATCTCTTCTTCGGCCATCTCTTCTTCGGCCATCTCTTCCTCGGCCATCTCTTCCTCGGCCATCTCTTCCTCGGCCATCTCTTCCTCGGCCATCTCTTCCTCGGCCATCTCTTCCTCGGCCATCTCTTCCTCGGCCATCTCTTCCTCGGCGGGAGCCGGTGCCTCTTCAGCGGGCGCCGGTGCCTCTTCCGCCGGAGCAGCCGGCTCGACAGTCGTGTCGTCGGCGTCGTCGCCGCAGGCGGCGGCGATCAGAGCGAAAGCCGCGAGCAGGGCGAGCCAGATGCTCGCGTTCCTCTTCTTCATTACGTTCCCTCCTGGGGTCGTTTGTGCGCCATATGCCGGGCCTCCGGCCCGAGCGCCCGCATACGATAGCCCGTGTCCGCGAATTGCGAAAGCCCCTATCTGCTCATGGCTCCAATAGGCGGGCAATCCGCGGCGCGTGCAGCTGTCCGCTAACGGGCTTTCCGACGTCCTCAAGCGTCGTCGGAAGCTTGAACGATGTCGTCGTAGCTCTTGTTGCGCTCGAACTCCGCCAGAGTCCCGCGCGTCGACGCGAAGATCGTGCCGCCGGCCGCCAGCACGAAGGCAGCTCCGACGCCCGCCACGAACTTGACGTGCGCGACCCGCACGATGGTTGCGATCCAGCCAAGCGGAACCATCGTGATGGCCAGCCCGACGCCGCCCACGAGAGCGCTCCAGCGGTACCGGAGCCACTCGTCGATGCCGAACACACCGATGGCCGGGAGCGTCAGGACCAACACCGCTATCCCAGCGATGAGAGTCCAGACAGCCAAGCCGGCTCCGGCCCCTGTGAAGCCGTCTTGGACCACGCTGGTGCGCTCGACCCTGGCCCGCGCCTGGGCCCAATCCGCGGCCAGGATTCCCTCATCCGCCTTGGCCTGAGTCGCGGCCCGGCTCAGTTCTTCGGCGCGCTCAGTGTCGCCTGCGGCCTCGGCTTCGTCCGCGGCCGCATCGAACTCCCGGGCCTCTTCGGCCATGTCCTGCGCCTCGGCCACGATCGCGTCGAGTGCGGCGGTCACCTCCGGTGTGAACACCGACTCAGCCCGGTTGTCGAAACTCCATCCAGAGTATCCGCCCGCGACCAGCAGGAGCAAGGCAAAAGCGCAGCCGAGCATCCTGCCCCAGCCGACGCGAGCTGTCAGCGGGCGGCGCGCCGCCATGGGCGCCTGCCACAGCCACGCGATCGCTCCAGCGACCGCGATCACCCCGCCGACCACCGCGACCCAGACTCCGAGTCCGGTCGAGTGGGCGACGACATCGTCGGGCGGGTTGGCCAGCAGATACGCCAACGCGCTTCCGAGCGCGGCGATCGAGAACACCGCTGCGCCGTGGGCTGAGAACCACCTCGAACCCTGGCCCGGTCGCCACAACGTGTTGACCGCGGCCCAAGCCGCGACCGCCGCGGCCATGGCCATGAAGATCCCGAACCAGGATCCGCCCGAGGCCGACACGCCATTGAAGCTGCCGGAGGCCAGGTCGAGATCGGCGGTGCGGGCGTAGGACGAGATCAGGCCCGAGTCCACGCTCCACGGCAGCAGCAGGGAGACGAGCATGGCCAATGCGCCGGCGCCGGCGACAGTGACGGCTGTGCGCTCGGCGCCGACCGCCGGCAGGAAGGCCTCCTCCGGCGCTATTGGCTCCGCGGCCAGCCTGGAGACCTTCTCGTCGGCCGCGGCCTGGGCCTCCTCCAGCAGTTTCTCGGGGGTACGACGATTGGCCCACGCCTTGCCGATGCGAGAGAATAGGTTGGAGGAGTCGGCGTCCGTCTGGCTGATCCTGTCCAGAACGACGGCCACTAGGAAGAAGGCCAAGCCACCAGATCCACCCAGGGCTATGTCCTGGTTCTGGATGCCCTGATAGAGCAGCCGACCCAGGCCGCCCGCGCCCATGATCGCCGCGATGCCGAGCATCGATATGGCGAGCAGCAGCGTCTGGTTGAGCCCGGTCATGATGGCGGGACGGGCCAAAGGAAGCTGCACATCGAACAGCACCCGCCGCTCCGGTGCGCCATAGGCCCGCGCCGCCTCCACCACATCCTCGGGCACCTGCCTGATGCCGAGGTTGGTCAGCCGTATCAGCGGGGGAAGGGCGAAGGTCATGGTGACCATCGTCGCTGAGACGAACCCGATGCCGAAGAAGAAGATGAACGGGAGCATGTAGACGAAGGAGTGCACCACCTGCATGGCGTCCATGACCGGTCTGACGACCTTCCAGGCACCGTCTACCCGTCCGCACAGCACGCCTATGGGGATGCCGACGATCACGCACAAGAGCACGGCCACGCCGATGAAGCCGATGGTGAGCGCCGTCTCCTTCCAGTAGGCCTCACCCAGCAAACCGCAGATGAGCAGGCCGACGAATGAGAGCACGCCGACCTGGAAGTTGCGCACCGCCCATCCCAGGGCGAACACGGCGATACACACCGTCACCCATGACATGCCCAGCAGCCACTCGTCGACTATGAGCTCGAGCAGTTTGGCAAAGGGCCACTCGATCACCTCGAGGGTGGCCTTCAGATTGTTGTCCACCCAGAACACCGTCTGCTCGACCCAGTCCCCCACAGGTATCCGCCATCGGTCCAAGACGGTGTTCTGCCGAACCTGCGCGAGCAGCCCAGAACTGCACTCCAGCAGTTCGCCCTCGTCGTCGACGACCGCGTTGAGGCAATCGAACGTCTCGCCGTCCACGGTGAAGGTGGTCTCGCCTGAGGCAATGATCTCCTTCGGCCGGGAGCGGTACCACCCCACCGCGAGCAGCCCGACCAGGCCGCCGGCGCCGATCCCGAAGCGGCGGGCTCTCACGCCTCCCAGGATCATCAGGGCCGGGATCGCGAAGAGGGCTATCACGAGGAGCCACTCGATTCCGACCTGAAGCCAGTCGACCACCACGTCGCCGGCCTCCGGGCTGGTGACGGTGTCTATGAAGCGGTCGATGAAGTGCCCTTGGTACTCGTCGCCGCTGGCTTGGGCCAGCAGTCCGAGCCCGGCCGTCGCTGGCGCGCTCACATGAACACCTCCCGCTCGAAGCCGTCTATGAGCTGCTCTACCCGTCCCATCTCCTCCATGATGAGGCGAGGATCGAGGTTGCCGATCAGCTTGCCGTCGTGGTCCACGACCGCTATCGACAGCCCCCGGCCCGCAGCCGCGTACAACTCGTTGAGCGTGGCGTCGGGAGCGCACTTGTCGAAGTCGGTACGCAGCGCGGCCTGCAGATCGTCAGAGCCAAGCGATCGGACTCTCAGACCGTCCGCGGCAGTGAGCAGCGCGGTCGGACTGCCTTGCGCATCGCAGCAGAAGCGCCCCATGACGTCGTCGATTGCCGTCAATGCCTGCGAGAGCGACAAATCGTTCGACACCGGCCTCGGCTCGGACATCACCTCGTGGACCTTGATCACACGTCCCTGGTCGACGTCCTGCACGAACTCGGCCACGTAGCCGGTGGCAGGCTCCGTGAGGATCTCCTCGGGAGTCCCGATCTGCACGACCGCGCCGTCCTTCATGATGCAGACCCGGTCGCCGATGCGAAGCGCCTCGTTGAGGTCGTGGGTAATGAACAGGATCGTCTTGTGGACCCGGTCCTGGATCTCCATCAGCTCGTCCTGCATCTGGCGGCGGATCAGCGGGTCGAGAGCCGAGAACGCCTCGTCCATGAGCAGGATGTCGGGGTCGGAGGCGAGGGCCCGGGCCAGGCCGACCCGCTGCTGCATGCCGCCGGAAAGTTGCGCCGGCCTGTGGTCGGCGAACGGCGCCAGACCCACCAGCGACAGAGCCTGGAGGGACGCCTTGTTGCGCTCGTCGCGGCTCACCTTCTGCACCCTCAGGCCGTAACCGACGTTGTCGATCACATTCCGATGGGGGAACAGCGCAAAATGCTGGAAGACCATTCCCATCTTCTCGCGACGGAAGACTTGAAGCGGAGTGCCGTCGAGCTTCTGCACGTCCACACCGTCCACCAGCACCTCGCCGTGAGTGACCTCGTGGAGCTTGTTGACCATGCGGATGGCGGTGGACTTGCCCGATCCCGACAGGCCCATCACGACGAAGATCTCGCCGCGTTCCACAGCGAAGTTGACGTCGGTTATCCCGACCACGTGCCCAGTCCGCCGCTGCACCTCGTTCTTGGGCACACCCGAGCGGGCCATCTCGAAGGGTCGTCCCCGCGGCTGCGGTCCGAAAATCTTGTACACATCCTTGAACTCGATGATCGTGTCAACCATCTCTTTCTCCCCGTTTGCCGCCTCGTGCCGAATGGCTACCCTAGTCGCTCCATGTCCGAGCCTCCAGACAGCACCCAATCGACGACCAAGCGCGAAGCCAGAGGCAAGGCCAAGACCGGCGGGTCAGAAAGTCGAGGCGCGCGAGGCAAGACTGTGGCGCCCGACCTCGACGACGAGACCGCGGCAGCCCTGACTCTCTACAACACGTATCTGGTCGCCGACCGGGAGCAGCGGGCCCACGAGCGGGCTGTTCGCAAGGCCGAGAAGGCCAAGGACGACGCGGCCTCAACGGTGCGCAAACTGAATGATCGCAAGGCTCCGGCTGCTGAGACCGCCGAGGCTGAGGCGAAGTACCGAGACGCCGCCGAGGCGCTCCGCCGGCTGCGCGACGGCGACACCGCGGCCCCAGAGGACTCCGACGAGGAGGCCGAAGACCACCCCGAGACCCCGACTGACGGCGCAGACGCATCCGCCGAGCAAGACGCCGCCAGCGCCCCAGACGCCGCCGCCGGGCAAGACGCCGCCGGAGCCCCAGACACCGCCGCCGGGGACGCGAGCAACAGCTCCTGAGTGGAGGTGGAGGACTCCGTGGACGACGATGACCTAGTCGGTGATGAACCGGCCGGCGTGACTGGCTAGCAGCACCGGTCCCACCTAGTAGTCTGGACTCCCGGAAAACGCGATGGAGCTAGTCCAACGAGGACGAGCCAACCCCAACGGGATCACCAAATCCGCGGCAGACCACTAGCACGCGGCGAGGGCGGGGCCGAAGCCCCGCCCTCCTGGTAAGCTATTCAGACGAGCCGCGAGGCCGTCCCCCCAGCGATAGGAACCTGTGTCAGGCTCCGACCCGCAGGGAGCTGCAGACCGTTACCGGCAGGATCAAGCGGCGGCTCGGGCCTCCGCCAACCAGCTGTCGACCAAGTCCCGATTGGCCTCGATCCAGCCCGCGGCGTGGCGGCGCACATCGTCTTCTGTGTTCTCACCGCCATCGTAGACAACGTTTTGCAAGGCCACGTCGACCGGACTGACCACCACCAACTCGAACAGCTTGGCTGCGGCCGGGTTGGCCCCCAGGAAGTCGTTGCCGGCCGTCACCTGGATGTCGGCAGCCACGAAGGTGAGAAGGCACGGGTCGTTGGAGCAGTTGCCTCCCAACGCCGCGGCCGGACCCCGCTGGTCGAGTTCAGGCGTGATCGAGCCATCGTGAATCGTGGACTCCTCCTGCGAAAGCCACAGGGCGTCCACACCCGGAACCAGGTTGGCCACATAGGCGCTAGGTGCCCACGTGTACACGATGTAGGGCAGACCGTCTGCGTTCCGGGCGTAGGCTTCGCCGATCACGGCGTCATAAGAGCCGATCTCGATTTGCTCGATGTTGTCCCAGGCCGCGATCTCGAAGGTCTCGTTGATGGTTACTCGACAACCCCAGCCCTCGGGGCATCCCAAGACCTGGATTACACCGTCACCTGGCGTTGTATCGGCTGCATCGTAGATAGCCACCAACTCCGGGTCACTGACGATCTGATCCAGTGTCTTGATGCCGTGCTCTTCGACGAGCGACTTGTTGGTCAAGAAGCCCTGCAACCCGCCAGCGATCATCTCCTCGCCGACGACCGACACATGGTCGCTCACCAGGGAGCCGTCGGGCAACTCGGCACCGGTGAACGAGAAGTGAATCGGGAACCATGAGTTGACCCAGAAGTCAAACTCGCCCTCGGCCATGGCCAGGTAGGCGTTGGACGGTACGAGTTCGATTTCGGACGGATCGGTGACATCGAAGCCGAGTTCCTCCAGCAGGTCGTGATAGATGGCGGCTTGCATGTAGCCGGTCGACCAGTTGGCCCGGGCCTGGGTTACGCTCACGCCCTCGCCGGGCAACGCCATGGGTTCTTCCGTGGGTTCTTCCGCGGGCTCCTCCGCGGGCTCCTCCGCGGGCTCCTCCGCAGGCTCCTCGACCGGGGCTGCTGCTGGTTCTTCAGCAGGAGCTGCATCGTCATCGTCGCCACACGAAGCCGACACCAGCGCCAGCACCGCGATCACTACAAGCCAGACTATTCGCCTTATTGACATTTATGTCCCCTCTCTGTAACCGCCCCGATCTACTCGAAGCAGCGGACAGCCGCCAACGATATCCCGTGTCACGGCGTTGTCAAGGCTCCAATCCGTCATCGTTCGGCGCCACAGGTTCGACGGTCGAAGGTCTGACCTCGATTTCGGAACCGCCCGACCCTGCAAGGGGCTGATCCCTAGGTGTCGAGGAACACTTTGGAACGCTCGAACTCATTGAGGACCGAGCGCGACGAAACGGCGAGCAGGAACCCGCCGGTGAAGCACAGGAAGGCCCCCGCCCCGGAGACGAATTCCGGCTCGGAGACGCGCAGCAGTGAGGCGATCCAGGCTGCGGCGATCAGCATCACCCCAAGACCCGCACCGGCAGTCACGACGCTCCAAATCCACCTGAAGCGCTCATCGTGGCCGAACACTCCCGAACCCGGCAGGACGCAGAGTGCTCCCAAGACCCCCACGATCAGGGCCACGTAGCCGAGCCCCGCGCCCGCGGAGGTGAAACCATCTAGAATCCTCATCTCGGCACGCCGGGCCTGCGCGGTCACGGTGATGATCATGGAGGCAATCGCCGCGGCTTGGCTGGGGTCCTCGGTCGCTTGCCGTTTGAGTTCTTCGATCTGGGCAGCTGCTTCGCCAGTGAGGACCGACTCAGTGCCTGCTCTCTCATCGAAGGACCACCCCGAGAATCCGGCCATCACCAAGATGGCAATCGCCAGAAGGGCAGCGAAGATCCGCCCCAGGGAAACCTGGGCCTTGAGAGGGCGGCGCGACGTGTATGGAGCACTCCGCAACCACAACGCTGCTCCCAATGTTCCCGCTATACCGGCCACCATTGCCAGCCACGCCCCGCCACCGTCGCTGTAGGCCACGTTGGCATCCGATGGTGCCGCCCATAGATAGGCAATGGAGGTCGCCAAGGACCCTGTGGCGAAGAGCATGGCACCGTCGGCGCCATACCAGCGCGAGATCCGCCCGGGCCTTGTCAGCGTGACCAGACTGGCGGTCACGAGCAGGACGCTGCAGCCGAAGACGGCCATGCCGAAGAACGAGCCACCTGAGGCGGCGAAGCCGTTGAAGCTCTGTCCATCCAAGTCCTCATCCAGACGTCGTCCATATCCCGAGACCAGTCCGGAGTCTTGCGACCAGGTGAGGAAGACCGACACCGCGCCCACGATCGCAGCCACGAGGGCCACCCTGGCTCCGGTCCGCTCGGCTGCACTCAGCGGTGCTGTGCGACCGTCAGCTTCGGCGGCAGCTCTGGTGCTGTCCGCCCCTGGCAGAAGCTCCTCGGGATCCCGCCGATGGGCCCAGGCTCTACGAAGGCGAACGAGAAGGCTCATGCCGTCGGTGTCAGCAGTCTGCGAGATGCGGTCGAGCACGACTGCCACGAGGAACAGGGCCAAGCCGGCGGAAGCGGCCAGAGCCGTGTCCAGGTTCTGCACTGCCCGGAACACGAGCAGGCCCAAGCCACCGGCACCCATGATGGCGGCAATGCCCAGCATCGAGATCGACAGCAAGAGTGTCTGGTTGAGCCCGGTCATGATGGCCGATCGGGCCAGGGGCAGCTGTACGTCGAACAGCACTCGCAACTCGGAGGCTCCGTAGGCGCGGCTGGCCTCAACCACATCGCCTGGCACTTGGCGTATTCCCAAGTTCGTGAGGCGGATCAGCGGAGGCAGGGCAAACACCATCGTCACCATGGTCGCCGGTTCAGGGCCGATCCCCCAGAAGAAGATGATGGGCAGCATGTATACGAAAGCGTGGACGACCTGCATGGCGTCCAACGCGGGGCGCACGGCGTTCCAAGCGCCATCGAAACGCCCGCACAGAATGCCGACCGGGATGCCGATGATGGCGCAGAGCACGACCGCCACGATGATCATGCCCACGGTTATGGCGGTCTCTTCCCAGTACTCATTCCCCAGCAGCCCGCAGCCGGCCAGGGCCAACGCCACTGCGAAGCCGACCTTTGCGTTGCGGGTGACGGTGCCGATGATGAAGAAGCCGGCGCACACCGCAATCCATGGCATGTCCTCAAGCTGCCACCACGGGTGGTAATCGCCCCCTCTAACCAGGTTGCGGAACAACCAGGTGAAGGGCCATTCAATGATGCTGAGCAGCAGACCCAGGTTCTGGTCAATCCAGCCCACCATCTGCTTGACCCACTCGCCGAAGGGGATGGTCCACTGGTCTAGGACCTTGTTGTCGCCTACACCGGGCGCCTGGGCTAGCAAGCTCACACCAACCGCTCTCGCGGGGAGCCCTGAAGGGCCGCCCGATCGGCGTCGGCGGCGGTAACCGTGCTGACGATCATCTCCACCATGCATGCCTCCTCCGGCAGCCGATGGCCGACACAGTAGTGCGATCAATCGAGCCGCGAGTTCCATTGCCCCGCGACAGGCCTCGACGGTCGAGGCGATACGGCCCCAAGTGCCCGGCACATCTCGCCGACGACGGAGCCAAGCGGTCGCGCCGAGCAGCGAGCAGCGCGACACTCCGTCAGTGGGGGTGGAGGCCTCCGTCGGCGACGAGGACCTGGCCGGTGATGAACCGGCCGGCGTCGCTGGCTAGCAGCAGCGCCGGGCCCACCATCTCGTCGGGATGGGCCAAGCGGCCCAGCAGAGTCCCGGCGCCCATCGACTGGGCCGCCTCAGGCCCCTGGTTGCGCACCATGTCGGTGTCCACCGGGCCGGGCGCCAGCGCGTTCACCCTGATCCCCCGAGGGGCCAGCTCGCCGGCCGCGGCCCTGGTGTAGGACAGCAGCGCCGCCTTCATGGCGCCGTAGATCGAAAGGCCCCGCGAGAACATGAACGCTCCCACGCTGATCACGTTGACCACCGAGGCGTGCGGGCTCTGCTCCAGTTGCGGCAGGCAGGCCTGGATCAGCAGAGCGGGGCCTCGCATGTTCACCTCGAACGACTTCTGCCATGCGACCGCGGTCTGGCCGCCGATGGGCTGGGACAAGCCGTTGGCGGCGTTGTTGACCACGATGTCGACACCGCCGAAGCGGTCCACCGTCGCAGCGGCCAGCGCCTCGACCGCTTCAAGGTCGCCCATGTGGGCGGGAACCCCCAGCGCCTCGAAGCCCGCCTCCGACAGGCGCTCCTCCGCCGCCGCGCAGGACTCCGTGGAGCGCGACGCCACCACCACCCGGGCACCGGCACACGCCAGCCCCTCGGCGACGGCGCGGCCTATGCCCCGGGTGCCACCGGTAACGATCGCCGAACGCCCACTCAGATCGAACAAGCTGCGATAGGCGTCGGAGTCCATGCTCCGGGCATCGTAGGCGCAGGATTCCCGTTATGCGGTGGCCGTGGAGCAGAACCCCCAACAGCCCAGCCTGGGCTGCGATGCTCCGAGTGTGCCCAACGCCGCTCGACGACCGATCTTCGGCCGGGACAAACAGGCCAAGGCGCGCCGGTAGCCTGATCGGCCATGACTGACGGCGGCGACGGCCCCTACCCATCCGTCGGCAGCCCCGACTTTGTAGCCATCGAGCGCCGGGTGCTGGCCCGCTGGAGGGCCGAGGGAACCTTCGAGGAATCGGTGCAGGCCCGACCCGCTGAGCGCGACTGGGTGTTCTACGACGGGCCGCCGTTCGCCAACGGGCTCCCCCACCACGGCCACCTCCTTACTGGCTATGTCAAAGACGTCGTGCCCCGGTACCAGACCATGCGGGGCAACCGGGTGGACCGCCGCTTCGGCTGGGACTGCCACGGCCTGCCCGCGGAGATGGAGACCGAACGCGAGCTGGGCGTGGCGGGCCGGGCAGCCGTCCAGGAGTTCGGCATCGCCGAGTTCAACCAGCACTGCCGCCAGTCGGTTGTCCGCTACACGCGGGAGTGGCAGGACACGGTCACCCGCCAGGCCCGCTGGGTGGACTTCGGCAACGACTACAAGACCATGGACCTGTCCTACATGGAGTCGGTCATGTGGGCCTTCGCCCAGCTCCACCGCAAGGGGCTGGTGTACGAGGCGTACCGGGTGATGCCCTACTCGTGGGGCGCGGAGACGCCCCTGTCGAACTTCGAGATCCGCCTGGACGACGCCACCCGGCCCCGCCAGGACCCGGCCATCACCGTGGCCTTCGACCTGGTGCCCGAACCTGGCGACCCCGGACCGATGCGGCTGCTGGCCTGGACCACCACGCCCTGGACGCTGCCCTCGAACCTCGCGCTCGCGGTCGGCCCCGACATCGCCTACGCGGTGATGGAGTCCGACGGCGTCCACTACGTGCTGGCCGAGGCGACGATCGCCGCCTACGACACCCAGCTGTCCCGGGCCCGGCGGGTCGGCACCATCGGCGGCGATCAGCTCGTCGGGCGGACCTACGTCCCGCTGTTCGACTTCTTCGCCCACCGCACCGAGGCCTTCCGGGTGCTGGCCGCCGACTTCATCGACACCGCCGAGGGCACCGGCATCGTCCACATGGCCCCCGGCTTCGGCGCCGAGGACCAGGAGGTGTGCGGGGCCAACGGGATCGCCATCGCCGACGCGGCGCCCGTCGACGACCGGGGCCGGTTCAGCGAGCCGGTGTCGATCTGGGCCGGCACGAACGTGTTCGAGGCCAACGCCGGGATCATCCGCCATCTCAAGGCCCAGGGCCGCATCGTGCGCCACGACAGCTACGAGCACAACTACCCGTACTGCTGGCGCACCGACACCCCCGTCATCTACAAGGCCATCAACAGCTGGTACGTGCAGGTGACCGCCATCCGGGACCGGCTCCTAGAGCTCAACCAGCAGATCAACTGGGTGCCGGACCACGTGCGCGACGGCCGCTTCGGCATGTGGCTCGAAGGGGCGCGGGACTGGTCGATCAGCCGCAACCGGTTCTGGGGCTCGCCCATCCCGGTGTGGCGCAGCGACGACCCCGCCTACCCGCGCATCGACGTGTACGGCTCCCTCGACGAACTCGAGCGCGACTTCGGCGTGCGCCCCGACGACCTGCACCGCCCCTTCATCGACGCCCTCACCCGTCCCAACCCCGACGACCCCACCGGGCGCTCCACGATGCGGCGGGTGCCCGAGGTGCTCGACTGCTGGTTCGAGTCGGGCGCCATGCCCTTCGCGCAGGTGCACTACCCGTTCGAGAACTCCGAGTGGTTCGAGAGCCACTTCCCGGCCGACTTCATCGTGGAGTACATCAACCAGACCCGGGGCTGGTTCTACACGCTGCACGTTCTGGCCGGGGCGCTGTTCGACCGGCCCGCCTTCTCCAACGTGATCTGCCACGGGATCCTGCTGGCCGAAGACGGCGCCAAGCTGTCCAAGAAGCTGCGCAACTACACCGAGCCGACCGACATCTTCGAGAATCAGGGCGCCGACGCCATGCGCTGGTACCTGATGGCGGCCAACATCGTGCGGGGCGGCGACCTGAGGGTCAGCGACGCCGGCATCGACGAGGTGGCCCGGCAGATCCTGCTGCCCGTCTGGAACGCCTATTCGTTCTTCACCATGTACGCCAACGCCGAGGGTTACAAGGCCCGGCCGAGCAGCGACAGCGACGACGTGCTCGACCGCTACATCCTGGCCCGGACCCGCACTCTGGTGCAGCGGGTCACCGAGCGGATGGACGCCTACGACCTGCCCGGCGGCGCGGCCGAAATCGCGGCCTTCATCGACGCCCTGAACAACTGGTACATACGCCGGTCCCGGGACCGCTTCTGGAACGCGGGCGGCGCCGACACCGACCGGGCCGCCTTCGACACGCTGTACACGGTGCTAACCACGCTGACTCGGGTGGCCGCTCCGTTCCTGCCCATGATCACCGAGGAGATCCATAGCGGGCTGACCGGTGGCGCGTCGGTGCACCTGGCCGACTGGCCCGACCCCGACGCCGAGAACCTGCTGGCCGACGACGCGCTGGTGGCTCGCATGGAGCGTCTTCGGGATGCGGCCTCGGCCGCGCTGCGGGTACGCGAGGACGCTGGGCTGCGGGTGCGCCTGCCCCTGGCCCGGGCCACCGTGGCCGGCGAGGGCGCCGAGGATCTGGCCCCGCTGGCGGACCTGCTGGCCGACGAGATCAACGTCAAGTCGGTGGTGCTGACCGACGATCTGTCCGCGCACGCCTCGCTGGTCCTGCGGCCCAACGGCGCGGTGCTCGGGCCCCGGCTGGGCGGAGCTGTGCAGGAGGTGTTCAAAGCGGCACGCTCCGGCGGTTGGACCCGCAACGACGACGGCATCGTGACCGCGGCCGGCCGCGTGCTGACAGCGGGTGACTTCGAACTGGCCGTGGAGGCATCGGAGGGAGGCGCTGCGGCCAGCCTGGCCTCCGGTGACGCGGTGGTCGTGCTCGACACCGCGGTCACCCAGGAGCTGGAGGCCGAAGGCTGGGCCCGCGACGCGGTGCGGGTGATCCAGGACTGCCGCCGAATCGACGACTACGTCGTGACCGACCGGATCGAGGTCTGGCTGGCGACGGCATCAGCCGAACACGCTGAGGCCGTGGACCGGTGGGCCGGCTACGTGGCCGAGCAGGTGCTGGCCACCCGCCTGGAGGTCACCACCTTCACCGACACCGGAGGCGACGCCGAGGGAGTGTCGAAGTCCTACGCCACGAGCCGGTGGCTGGGCGGCGCGGTCGGCCACGACATCACCATCGACGGCCAGCCGGCCCGCTGCGACCTGGCCCCCAGCTCAACCGGGTCGCGCCGACCCGGCGACAGCACCCGCCCGCGCTGACCCTCGGCGAAGGGGCTAAAGGGAGCCGACCGCTAGGAGTGCTTGCGAGCCTTCTTGTGGCCCTCAGCGAGTTCCTTGCCCATGAATTTGTCGGTTGCGGTCGTACCCCCTGCGCCCTTGTAGCCGATCGACATGGCGCCTCGTACACGCTTGGCGGCTGCCTTGGCGGGATCGGGCGTCGATTCCCCCTTCGGCGCGTGCACTACGTGCATAAGGAAATCACCGGCAGCTCTCGCGAAGCTGAGGATGCTCTTGAGGGCTCTGCGGGTCATCTTGAATCCTTGTAGTCGGCAGTCGCTAGTGCGGTGTCCACAAACGTTTGTAGGTTTGAGCTTGCCCGTGACCGCTGCAATCACAGGCCAAACGAGAGCAACCGACGCGCGCGAAGGTTACTGGACACCGCACTAGGAGACTGCTGAGTAATGCCGATTTCGGCCAACCCACAAGCCTCTGACCTGGGGTTTTGTGATCGAGGATCGCGCGATTCGGGACTTGCTCATCACTCTCCTAGCGGGACTCCTTGTGGCCGTCCGCCAGTTCCTTGCCCAGCACCTTCTCGCTGGCACCGAAGGGGCTGAAGCCCGAATTGCTCTTTGTGGAGTGCATGGCGTCGCGTACCGTCTTGGCGGCCCGCGCCCGCTTCTGGGCGGCCGGGTCCGGGCTCGATCGGTCCTTCTGGGCGTGGAGCAGTGCCATAAGGAAGCGGCAGCACTGCTCGAAGGTGGTTCGGATGCTCCTTGAAACTCTATCGACCATCTCTAAGTCCCTTGTGAAGCGATGCCCTCCTACCTGATCATAGCGTTCGGCTAGCCCGTGTCGAGGCGGCGGCCGTCCTCTACCAGGTTGATCTCCCAGATCACCTTGTCCAGAGCGTCGGCCGAGGTGATGGTGGGGAGCCTCAGAGGGTGATCAGGAAGGGCACAGAATGATCTGCGGATCTTAGGTTAACTGCAGTGCAAATCTTGGCATAGGACATAGGATCGGGAGCGTGCGACATGTGGAGCGGCATCTTCGGCCGCGTGTGTTGGAAGCGCTGGACGCCTTTCGAGCCGTGGTGCTACACGGCGCCCGGCAGAGCGGCAAGACCACGCTCGCCAAGCAGGTCGTCGCCGACCGGGCTGGCACCTACGCCACGCTCGACGACGAGCAGACACGGCTCGCCGCGCTGGAGGATCCCCGCACCTTCCTCAGTGAGCAGCAGCACCCGCTGGTGATAGACGAGATACAACTCGGCGGGGACCGGCTCGTCAGGGCCGTCAAGATGGCCGTCGACGACGACCCGACGCCTGGCCGCTTCCTGCTCACGGGGTCCACCGACTTCCTGTCGGTCCCGACGATCAGCGAATCGCTGGCCGGGCGGGCGGGCATCCTGCGGCTCTGGCCCATGTCCGCCGCCGAGATGCACGACATGCCGGGAACCGGGCTCTCCGACTGGTTCGAGGAGGGCGTCGAGCTGGGCGAGGCCTCACAGCTCGTCCGATCCGACTACATGCGGCTGGTCTGTCGGGGCGGCTACCCCGAGGCGGTGGAGCTACGCCCGGAGGTTCGACGCATTTGGCACGAGAGCTACGCGGAGACGGTGATGAGCCGCGATGTGGCGGCACTCGCCGACATTCGGCGCGCCGGTTCTTTGCGGGCGCTGCTGGGACTGGCCGCGACGCGCACCGCCAGCGAGCTGAACGTGGCCGACTGGTGCCGTAGGCTGGGAATCGACCGCGGCACGCTGGAGTCCTACCTGGGCTGGCTTCGCATGGTCTTCCTGGTGCACGAGCTGCCCGCCTGGACCCGCAACCTCGCGGCCCGAGTGGTGCGGCGACCCAAACTTCACCTCGCCGACACAGGTCTAGCCGCCGCCCTCATGAACGTCGACGCCGAAGCTCTCCGTCCCGCCACTGCCACCGCGGCGGGAGCGCTGCTGGAGACCTTCGCCGCGAACGAGATCGCACGGCAGCTATCTTCCGGCAGCGAGCGCATGCACCTGCACCACTACCGCGATGGCGCCGGCCACGAGGCGGACCTGGTGATCGAGCGCGCCGACGGCGCTGTCGTGGCGGTCGAGGTGAAGGCCACAGCATCGCCTGGCCCAGACCATCTCAGGCACCTTGCATGGCTGCGCGACCACCTCGACGCGGTGTCGCCCGACACCTTCCGGGCCGGCGTGCTGCTGCACACAGGATCTCAAAGGCTCAAAGTGGGGGACCGCCTGTACTCGACGCCCGTCGATGCGCTGTGGCGGCACGCGTCCTGAGTCAGCCCGTCCCCACGCGGCGGTCGTCCTCTACCAGGTTGATCTCCCATATCACCTTGTCCAGTGCGTCGGCCGAGGTGATCGTCGGGAACCTCAGACCGGAATTTGGCGGGTTGGCGGGGGTTTGGTGATGAGGGATGGCCGCTGACCTGGGGTTGTGTTGCGATGTGGCGTCTCGTCGGGGATTTGTAGAGGCGATATATAGTTGACGGCGTGCGGGTTTGATGGAGCACGCGGTGTTCGCGATGGTGGCCAACCGGTTGGTGGCACCGTGCTCGAAACGGCGCCTCGCGGAGTGGGCCTGCGAGGACGTGGTCATGCCCGAAGGCTGGGCGGCTCCGTCTTTGAGCCAGCACTACCGGGCCCTCGACGCCGTCGCCGACGCCAAAAACGACACCGAGGCGCGCCTCTACGAGCGGCTGTGCGACCTGTCGAATCTGGATTTGCGGCTGGTGTGCTATGACCTGACCTCCACCTATTCGGTCCCGTACCCGGATGCTCAACCAATTCGGCGAGTTCGAGAAGTTCGATCCTCGACTGTCTCTGTGGTTCTTGAGCGTGTTCGCAGTCGTCGGTGTTACCAACCGCCGCAAGTTCTTCACAACTGAGCGTCCGCGCGTCGAACGCCACCCGCTCGACTTGCAATGACCCACAGAGCTTGCCCTTATTCGGGTTGGGTTGTCGCCGGAGGACGCCCTTCCGGACCGACATCTGGCTTCGTCTCCGGTTCTTCCGAGGTCTGACGCCAAGGGGCCGGTTCGATGTACCTTGTCACCACATCGGCGAGAGTTGTCTCCAAGTCCGATTTTGTATCCGCCAAGTCGCCCGGAAACCCCCTTCCATGCGATCTCGCCGTCCTTGTCGATGATCCCGTACCCGACTGCCGCATAGTCGGGGCCGGGTTCTTCCAGATAGTCGGTGTTGACTAGGAATAGGAGCACTTGATCGTCCTTGACCAAAGCCTGTTCAGTAGTTGGGAACTCCTCGGTCAGTTCGCCAAAGTTGACAACGTTGTCGCTCTGCTCAAGATCAAGAAGGCTGACACCGACTCGGATCGACCTATCGACAGTGAGATGGACAGTCACATCGGGACGTTGTGCCAATACGTCGTCAATCTGTACCTCGCTCACCATGTAGACGAACTCAAGATCTTCATCGATAACGGCCTTCGTGGAAGTTCCTAACACGCTTCCCCTCACCAAGTACTCGCTTGAATCTGCTAGGTCGCCTGCACTTGCATGGTTAGCAACCGACAGTTCAACTTGGCGAGAGCCCCCTCCATCTGCCCCGCAAGCGACTACTAGCAAGACGACAGCGAGGATTGCACAAGCTGAGATCCTACCATTGATTGAACCTATCATCACTTTATTCCTATCGTCGAACGTGGTGAGTCATGAAGACAGTTACCAGTTGCCATCGTGGGCGGCAGTTGCCCCACTGATGGAATCAGACCTGGGTGCATCCCACCCACAATCATCGTACTCGTCAACTGGATCACGGTACATCAAGGAAGCGCTACTCCCGCAACCGCCAGTGTTGTTGTGGGCCAGTCCATAGGAGTGTCCGACGCGCCGCCAAACAAAGGGGACAGGCCATGACCTATGACCTCTCCGACTTCGAGCGACAACTCGGCGAAGAGCTTACGGCCGCGGCCCGTCGCCGCATCGAGGCTCGCGACTCCAACCCTCCGACCCGCCGCTGGCGCCAGATCTCGATGGCTGCGGCAGCCGCTCTCGTGGTGCTCACAGCAGCCGTCTTCCTGTTCACAGCGCTTCGGCCCCAACCAGCTGCCGCCCATCCCTTCAAGATCACGCACATCGAGAGCGAGACACACATGGAGATCGTCGACGCTGTGAAGGACCCGCGTGCCGCCGAGCGGCAGTTGCGAGACGAACTCGGCATCGACGTGGAGTTCGTCGCGCTGCCCGCGCCCCCCGAGTTGGTCGGCCAGATCGTCAGCGCCGCAAGCACCGGAACGGCAACCGCCCAGGTCGTCTTCGACAGCGCCAGCCGCGCCGAGCGCATCATCCTGCCCCGAACAGTCGATGGCAGACTCACCGTCCGGTACGGCCGCGAGGCCCAGCCCGGCGAGCACTACGACGCCAACATCACCTCACCGGTGTGCCGCGAACTGTGGGCAAGAACCCCCCGGCAGGCCACCGCCCGCGTGGCCGAACTCTCAGACAGCATCCGATACGACACGATCGACTCCGACTACCGCTATGCGTCCGACGTGACGCTCGCCGCGATCGATCCCGACTACCGCCTGATCGACGTCGTGTTCCTGGCCGACGACAAGATCCTCGTCACATACGCCGCCCACCTCGACGCCCTCGGCAGCGAGCGCCCCAACTGCGGATGGCCCGCAGCCCCTTCGCGCTGATCCGGCGGGCTCAGCAGTCGCTCAGAGCTGCCAGGGCGTTGCAGACCTCGTGGCTGCGAAGCCCGAGCGTGCCCATTCGACGAGTCAGCCATGCCTTGCGCACGGGCCGAAGGTTGTCGAACGATGCGACGCACGGTCTCGGCAGGCCCTCGTCGCGTCCCAATGGGATCTCAGTCGGAATGCCTCGCACCGTGCCGGTGACCGGCGCCACGAGGACCGCTGCGAGCACTGGTATCGCCGCGTCGCGTGTCACAACCATGACCGGCCTGCGCATGTCCTCGGACTCGGCCCACCAGATCTCGCCGCGGGCGGGCGTCACCGTGTCCTCTCAGCGCGCCTGGCCGGCCGTCTTTCGGCGTGGACCCGAGTCACCACGGCTCCTCGGCGATCATTGCGGCTGCGGCGCTGTCAGCCCACGCAAGTTCCTCCTCAGTCTGAGGCATGCGCTCGTATCCCTCCACGATCGCCTCACCTATGCGACGGCGCCGTTCTGAGTCGATCCAGCGCTCAAGGGCGCTCCGAACCACGTCAGACCGCGAAGACGCCCGACCGGAGGCGACGAGCTCATCGACACCGGCAGCAAGTTCGTCGCTCACCCGTGTAACCAGTTGCACCATGCAAACAGCATACCGCTACAGAATTCAGAACGCATTGCAAAGCTGGTGCCGACCACGGAGTCCAACCACTCCGATCAACGCATTCCGGACGGATCGTTCAGCTAGACCCGGCCTATTCGGCGGCCGTCCTCCACGAGGTTGATCTCCCAGATCACCTTGTCCAGAGCGTCGGCCGAGGTGATCGTGGGGAACCTCAGAGGGTGCTCGTCGGTCACGCAGGTGGGCAGCGGCGACAGGATCGTCCACGGCGCGGGATGGGCGAACTGAACGACCGAGTAGCGGTCGCCGGTCTGGCCCTCGGCTGCGATCACCCGGTGGATTCCGGCGCCGATCACACCGTTGGTGAGGTGCTCGAGCATCATGCCGGTGTTGATGATGGCGCTGTCGGTGGGCGGGATGGCATCGACCCAGCCCCGGGCCGTCCGCACCTGCAGTCCCGGCGCGGTGGCCCTCGGCAGCATGGTGATGAGGTTGATGTCGCCGTGCTCGGCCGCCCACATGAAGCCCTCTGTGGGCGCGGTTTCCATGGGCGGGTAGTGGATGGCCCGGGTCAGGGTCGCGCCGTACTCGAGCATGACGTCGAAGAACTCCTCGTGGACTCCCAACCCGACGGCTATCACCTTCAGCACGCGGCGCTGGACGTCGAGCACGGACGCATGGAAGCCAAGCAGCAGTTCGGTGACTCCGGGCTGGTCGTCCTCGGGCAAGGTGGGCGGCCCGTAGCGGTGGGGGTAGCGCTGGCGCAGCGGATGGCCCGGCGGGGCCGGCTCGCCCCAGTTCAGCATCTCCTTGAGGTCGGGGATGTCGGAGATGGCCGCCGTCTCGGTCATCATCGGTGTGTAGCCGGTATGACCGTGGGCGCCGGCCACGATGTAGCGGTCCTTGCGCTCCTGGGGCAGTTCGAAGAACGCCTCGAGCTGGCCGTAAGCCTCGTCGATCACACCCGCGCCGAGGTCGTGGGCCACGTACACGAAGCCTGTGGCCAGGCTGCGCATCACCCCGTCCACCACTGCGGTCTGATCGGCCCGGCTACCCCGCTCGAAAGCCACCAAGTCGACGTCGAGTATCTCCACCCTCGTAACGCTAGTCGCGCGCCGCGATCAAGAAGCCCTGCTCAACGGGGTAGCCGGGGCGTGATTTGACACGCGTGTAGTTACGGTGCTGTAATTCAGATTCCGAAGTTGTGGCCGGTCTTGAGCGGGATCCACAGCTGGCGGGGGATCCGCTGACCACCAGCAAGAGGAGGCGCACCGACGTGACGATGATCCAGGACCGGCTGACCACCGTCGCGGAGGTGCCTCCGGCAGCATCCGCTCCGACCACAATGCGCGTCCGCAAGCGCAACGGCAACCTCGAGCCAGTCGACGTCAACAAGATCGTCCACGCGGTGGCCCGCGCCGCTGAGGGTTTGCTCGGCATTGATCCCCTGACCGTCAGCACCCGCACCATCGCCGCACTCGCCGACGGGGCCACCACCCGCGAGCTCGACGAGTTGAGCATCCGCACCGCGGCCGGGCTCATCGTGGAGGAGCCCAACTACTCGAAGCTCGCGGCCCGCATGCTCGCCACCTACATCGACAAGGAGGTCCGCAACCAGAACATCCCCTGGTTCTCCGAGGCGATGGAGACCGGTCGTCGACTCGGCCTGATCAGCGAGGACACCGCGGAGTTCGTGCGAGCCAACTCCCCTGCCCTCAACGCGGCCATCGACTCGGGCCGCGACCGCAACTTCGAGTTCTTCGGCCTGCGCACCGTGTACGACCGCTACCTGCTGCGCCACCCCGACACCCGCCTGGTGATCGAGACCCCGCAGTACTTCTTCCTGCGAGTCGCCTGCGGGCTGAGCACGAACCCCGACGAGGCCATCCGCTTCTACGACCTGATCTCGTCTCTGGCCTACCTGCCGTCGAGCCCCACCCTGTTCAACTCGGGCACGATGCACCCGCAGATGTCGAGCTGCTACCTGCTCGACTCTCCCGAGGACTCCCTGGAGGGCATCTACCGGCGCTACACCGACATCGCCCGGCTCTCGAAGTACGCGGGCGGCATCGGCGTCGGCTGGCACCGCGTCCGCTCCAAGGGATCGCTGATCCGGGGCACCAACGGGCTGTCCAACGGCATCGTCCCCTGGCTCAAGACCCTGGACTCCTCGGTGGCCGCCGTCAACCAGGGCGGCCGGCGCAAGGGCGCGGCGTGCGTCTACCTGGAGACCTGGCACGCCGACATCGAGCAGTTCCTGGAGCTGCGCGACAACACCGGCGACCACGCCCGGCGCACCCACAACATCAACCTCGCCAACTGGGTGCCCGACCTCTTCATGGAGCGGGTGGAGAAGGACTGGCAGTGGAGCCTGTTCGACCCCAAGAAGGTGCCGGAGCTCACCGACACCTACGGCGACGAGTTCCGGGCGATCTACGAACAGGCCGAGGCAGACGGGCGCTTCGAGCGCCAGGTTCCGGCCCGCCAGCTCTACACCCGCATGATGCGGACCCTGGCCGAGACCGGCAACGGCTGGATGACGTTCAAGGACGCCTCCAACGCCAAGTGCAACCAGACCGGCCCCGGATCTGCGGGCGATGCCAACGCCAGGGACCGGGTGGTGCACCTGTCCAATCTTTGCACCGAGATCATCGAGGTGACCAGCGCAACAGAGACCGCTGTCTGCAACCTCGGCTCGGTCAACCTCGGCGCGTTCATTCAGCGGGCGACGGCCGCCTCCAACGGCAGCGCCCCGGCGGGCTTCGAGTTCGAGCGGCTCGGAGAAGTCGTGCGGCTGGTGGTCGGCTTCCTCGACCGCGTCATCGACATCAACTACTACCCGACCGACGAGTCTGAGGCCTCCAACCAGCGCTGGCGCCCAGTGGGCCTGGGTCTCATGGGCCTACAGGACGTGTTCTTCAAGCTGGATCTGGCCTTCGACTCCGTCGAGGCCCGCACCCTCAGCCGCCGTATCTCAGAGGAGATCTACTTCAACGCCCTGTGGGCTTCCACCACCTTGGCCGAGGCCAACGGAGCCCACCCCGGCTTCGCTGAGACCCGGGCCGCGACCGGCGATCTGCAGTTCGACCTGTGGGACGCCGAGCCGACCGACCCCGAGCGCTGGGCGCCGCTGCGCGAGCGGATCGCGAAGCACGGGCTGCGCAACTCGCTGCTGATCGCGATCGCCCCGACGGCCACCATCGCCGCCATCGCCGGCTGCTACGAGTGCACGGAGCCCCAGGTGTCGAACCTGTTCAAGCGCGAGACCCTCTCAGGCGAGTTCATGCAGGTCAACCGCTACCTGGTGGCCGAACTCAAGGCCCGGGGCCTGTGGGACGACAAGATGGTCGCCGACGTCAAGAAGGCCGAGGGCTCCATCCAGACCATCGGGCGCATCCCCGAGGACCTGCGAGCCGTCTATCGCACCGCCTGGGAGATCCCGCAGCGCTCCCTCATCGAGATGGCCGCCGACCGGGGCGCCTTCATCGACCAGAGCCAGTCGCTCAACCTGTTCATGGAGTCCCCGACCATCGGGAAGCTGTCATCGATGTACATGCACGCGTGGAAGCAGGGCCTCAAGACCACCTACTACCTGCGGTCGCGGCCGGCGACGCGCATCAACCAGACCACCACCAGCGGCGCCGACGCCGACGCGGAGGCCGCCGCGGCCTGTTCCTTGGAGAACCCCGAGACCTGCGAGGCGTGCGACTGATGGCCATCACCGACCTCTCTGTCGATTCTGTCGATCTCCCGGGCCGGGACTCCGCCGTCCCCGCCCCTCCCGCAGGCTTCCAGCCTGACTCGGAGGCCGAGCCCCGGCCCGGGAAGCCCACGCCAGGCATTCCTGCCAGGTCCAACATCTTGGATCCGGGCTTCGACCTCACGCTGCGGCCCATGCGCTATCCGCAGTTCTTCGAGATGTACCGCGACGCGATCAAGAACACCTGGACGGTCGACGAGATCGACTTCTCCGACGATCTGGTGGACTTGGACCGCAAGCTCATGCCGGCCGAGAAGCATCTGATACGCCGGCTGGTGGCCTTCTTCGCCACCGGCGACTCGATCGTGGCCAACAACCTGGTCCTCAACCTCTACGAGCACATCAACGCGCCCGAGGCCCGGATGTACCTGTCGCGCCAGCTCTTCGAGGAGGCGCTGCACGTGCAGTTCTACTTGAACCTGCTCGACAACTACATCCCCGACCACGACGAGCGGTGCGAGGCGTTCGCGGCCATCGAGAACATCCCGTCGATACGGGCCAAGGCCGAGTTCTGCTTCAAGTGGATGGACTCCGTCGGCGACGGACCGCTGCGCACCGCGGACGACCGGCGGCGGTTCCTGTTGAACCTGGTCTGCTTCGCGGCGTGCATCGAGGGCCTTTTCTTCTTCGCCGCTTTCGCGTACGTGTACTTCCTGCGGTCCAAGGGCCTGCTCAACGGGCTGGCCGCCGGCACCAACTGGGTGTTCCGCGACGAGTCGATGCACATGAACTTCGCCTTCGAGGTGATCCGCACGGTGCGGCGCGAGGAGCCCGAGTTGTTCGACGAGGAGCTGGGCCGGCGGATCAGCGACATGCTGGCCGAAGCGGTGGACGCTGAGCACCAGTTCGCCGCGGATCTGCTCGGCGAGGGTGTGCCGGGCATGTCGGTGGCCGACACGCGGTCCTACCTCGAGTACGTGGCCGACCAGAGGTTGATGCAGCTCGGGTTGCGGAGGCGCTTCGGCAGCCGCAACCCGTTCTCGTTCATGGAGTTGCAGGACGTGCAGGAGCTGTCCAACTTCTTCGAGCGCACTGTGTCCGCCTACCAGGTGGGCGTTGAGGGCGAGGTCGCCTTCGACGAGGACTTCTAGAGCCGGCCCCGTCTTTGCCGCAGTTCGTTTTGCCCCACAATCGCGGAGTTCGTTTGCCCGCAATCGCGGATGATGTGATACACAGAGTTCCATGTTGAGATTCGCCGAGGAGATCGTCCTGCTGTTGCTGCGGGACGACGACGGGAAGTTCGTGACAGTGCCGGCCACCTCACTGCAACACGCTCTGGCCGGAGCGGTGCTGATGGACCTGGCCCTGGAGAACCGGATCGACACCGACCCCGAGAACCTGGTCCTGATCGACTCCACTCCGGTCGGAGACAGCCTGCTGGATCCGACGCTGGCCCAAATCGCGGCCGGCGAGCAGCGAGACGCCCGCTACTGGGTGGAGCAGACGGCCAGGCAGGCAGAAGACATCCGCGAGGAGGCACTGGCCCGCTTGGTCGAGCGCGGCATCCTGGAGCGCCATGAGAACCGGTTCCTGTGGGTGTTCCAGTCCCGGCGCTACCCGATGATCGACGGCACGGTCGAGCGCGAGGTGAAGCTGCGGATCATGGGCGTGCTGCTCAGCGACGAGATCCCCGACCCGCGCGACATCGTGATCATCTGCCTCGCGGACGCCTGCGGCATACTGCGCCAGCTTCTGCCGAGGCGGGAGCTGGACCGGGTGCGCGACCGCATCGAGCAGGTCCGAAAGCTGGACCTGATAGGTCAGGCCATGGCCCAAGCGATTCACGACATGGAGGTCTGGCTGGCCGCCAGCCGAATAGAGGGCCGCATCTTCTAGCCGCCTCAGGGTTCAAGCCGAGGGTGTGGCTGCGAGCCCGCGCCACCCCTCTTGTGTCCCCGGCTTTCCCGGGGACTCTGCCCCGAGCAGCTTCAGTGAGAGGCCAACAAGGAGCACGCGATACGACGGGAGTACGAGGACGACACTCCATTCTGAGCGCGAGCAGGGGGGTGGCACCTCGCGGATGCCACCCCCCTTGTGTGGTTTACCCAAGCAGCTTCAGTGAGAGGCCGACAAGGGCGTACAAGATGACGATACCAAGCAGCCCGAGAGCGCGCAATCCACGCCCCTTCCGGTACGACCCGTCGACAGTACAAGCGCTCCGGCGCGCAATCTCGCCAGAACGGTACGCTACGTATCTGGGGCTTGCGTCCGGCGACAGGCACCAGGCCCTTCAGTTCTACGTCCGCAATGCAGCAGTCGGAGCTGCCTTCCATGGGCCGCTTCAAGCGCTCGAAGTCACACTACGTAACGCGATGCATGACGCAATGACGGCGTCGTACAACAGGTTCTGGTTCGACGGACCGCTGATCAGGGATGCCGAGCGCGAGGCCATCGGCAAGGCCACGAAATCGCTTCAGCGCGAAGGTAAGCCTCGCACGCCTGGCGATGTGGTCGCGGCGCTCAATCTCGGCTTTTGGGTGGCGTTGTTCAAGAGGAAGTACGACGCGACGCTGTGGCGGACCGTACTGCAATCAATCGTTCAACCCAACTCCACCCCGTTTCGACCTGCACGAGCAGCTCGGCAGATTGAGGACGCTGCGAAATCGCATCGTCCATCATAAGCCCATCCTTCAGCGGAACCTGCATGCAGACCACGATGGGATTCTGTGGACTCTCAACATGCTCTCCGCGGAGACGGCGACGTGGGTTGAGTACCACAGCCGTGTCCAAGATGAGCTGGCGCGGTCGAGCCACACTATCGGCCGGTTCTAGTGCTGGGCGGTGGTGTTGTCGGCGAGGATCAGGGTCTTCAGGTCGCTGTGGAAGTCGAGGGCGTGGTCGCCGCCCTCGCGGCCTATGCCGGACAGGCCGCAGCCGCCGAAGGGGGCGGCCAGGTCGCGCACCAGGAAGGTGTTGGTCCACACGATCCCGGCCCGAACCGCGGCGCCGACCCGCTCGGCTCGGTCGGACGAGCCGGTGTAGACGATGGCGGACAGGCCGTATCGGGTGGAGTTGGCCAGTTCCACGGCCTCAGCCTCGGTTGTGAATGTCTGCATGGTCAGCGCCGGGCCGAAGACCTCTCGCTGGACGATCTCGGAGTCATTGGAGGCGGGCTCGATCAGCGTGGGCTCGTAGTGGAGGGAGCCGGCGCGGCGGTGGCCGCCCCAGACGATTGTGTCGCCAGCGGCCCGAGCTCGGTCCACAAACGCCTCGACCCTGGCCAGATGGTCGGGGTGGACCATCGGGGCGATAGTGGTGGCGTCGTCGCGGCTGTCACCCAGCACGTGGGACTCGGTGCGGGCCCGCAGTGCCTGCAGGAAGGCGTCGCGGACCGACGCCTCCACCAGCAGGCGGGTGCCGGCCAGGCACACCTGGCCCGAGTCCTCGTATTGGGCCGCGGCCTGCTTGGCGGCCGCTTCCAAATCGCAATCGGCAAACACGATCAACGGACCCTTGCCACCGAGCTCGGCCGTGAACGGCACGATGTTGGACGCCGCAGCCGCGCCGATGCGGCGGGCCGTCTCCGGCGAGCCGGTGAAACTGATCCGCCGCACCCGCGGGTCGGCGGTGAGGGCCGCGCCCACCTCGGACCCGATGCCCTGCACCAGGTTGAACGCTCCCGGAGGCAAGCCAGCCTCCACTGTCAGGTCCGCCAGCAATGACGCCGACAGCGGCGACCACTCCGCCGGCTTGAGCACCACGCTGTTGCCCGCGGCCAGCGCCGGGGCCACCTTCCAGGTGGCCAGCATGAACGGCGCGTTCCACGGCGTGATCACCACCGCCGGTCCGGCCGGCATGCGCTGCACCGCGTGGATGGTGCCCCGCGCCGGCCAGCGGGCCTCGGCGTGGGCCTCGGCCATGTCCGCGTAGAAGCGGAAGTTGAGCGCGCCCCTAGCCACCAGCCGCTCGCGCATAGAACGGTGCAGGAAGCCCATGTCGAGCGTCTCGACCATGGCGATGTCGTCGTTGCGGGCCTCGATCAAGTCGGCAAGCCGGCGCAGAGCTGCGGCCCGGTCCGCCACCGGCAGCGCGCTCCATGCGCCGAAGCCGTCGACCGCGGCGGCCACCGCCTGATCGGCCGTGGACGCGTCGCCCCGGGTCACGTCGGCGAGCTTGTGGTCCCAGTCGAGAGGCGAACGGCATTCGAAGGTGGCCGACGACGCGACTCGCTCGCCGCCGATCAGATGATCGACACTGACCTCCACCCCGCCGACCTCGACGCGCGGCGAGACCGGCATCAGCCCCCGTCCTCTTCCAGCGCGGACTGGTAGTGGCGGGCGCCGGGGCCGCGGGGCGCCCGCTTGCCCCGGTGCTCCCAGTCACCGCCCATGGCCGTGGACACGACCTCCTCGCTGTCCGACGGCTGGGCCCCGACGTCGGAGCGCACCGGTTCCGATCCGGCAACGATGGTGTTGGTGAGGGCGCCGAGGCCCTCCACCTCCACCGTGACCACGTCGCCAGGAACTACGGGGCGGGACCCGGCCGGCGTGCCCGACAGCACCAGGTCGCCGGGCACCAGTGTGATGGTGCGGGCCAGGTCGGCCACCAGGTAGTGCATGTCCCATTCCATCTCGTCGGTGTTGCCGTCCTGGCGCACCTCGCCGTTCACCAGGGTGCGGATCCGCTTGCTGCGGAAGTCCCAGCCGGTCACCAGCGCAGGCCCGACCGGGCACAGCGTGTCACTGCCCTTGACCCGCAGCATCGAGCCCGCGTCGGTGTCGCGGAAGTCGTGCAGCCCGTAGTCGTTGGCCACCGTGTAGCCCGCGATGTAGTCGCCCGCCTCGGCCTGCGACACGTTGCGGCAGGTTCGCCCGATGACGACGCCGATCTCGCCCTCATAGTTGAGCCACCGGCACGGCTCGGGGCGCATCACATCGGCCCGGTGGGCACTGAGAGCCGTGATCGGCTTGTGGAAGTAGGTGGGCGCGGCCGGCAGCCTGGTGATGAACTCGGCCACGCGGCTGGCGTAGTTCAGATGGACGCACAGGATCTTGGTCGGCTCGCACGGCGGCAGATGCACGGCAGCGGCCGCAGCCACGCGCCGCCCATCGCGGGCCACGAGGTCGTCGCCGTACCGCTGGACGAGCACCGGATACCCGTCGAGCAGGATGCGGCGGTACTCGGTCACGGTCGGATCCCTGCCAGCGTTCCCATGGAGGCCTCAGCCCGCGACCGCGGGAGCGGCGGCCCCCAGGTATGCCGCCTGGACCTGCGGGTCGGCCTGGATCTCGGTGGGTGTGCCGACCGCGATCACGCGGCCCTGGTTGAGGCAGTAGATGCGATCGCACACACCGGTGATGAAGGCGAGGTCGTGGTCGATCACCACCACGCCCGCACCCACCGCGGTGGCGAGGGCGCGCACCTCGTCGATCATGGCCACCGACTCGATGTTGCTCATGCCGCTGGTGGGCTCGTCGAGCAGGATGAAGACGGGCGACAGCGCGGCAGCCCGCACCAGCTCCAGGCGGCGGGCGTTGCCGTAGTCGAGCTCGCGGGCGCGGCGGTCTCGCAAGTCCCACAAGCCGGCATGGACCAGGAGCTGCTCGACGTCGGGGCGGTCGCCTCCGGGACGGTGCCGGGAGGCGACCAGCGCAGCGATGCTGACGTTCTCGCGCACGGTCAGGGACGGGAACAGTCGCAGATTCTGGAACGTGCGGGCCAGACCGGCCCTGGCGACCTCGAAAGGCTCGGCACCCGTTACAGGGCACGTCTCGGGCCCCGCAGGTGACTGCTCGATGAGCGTGGCGGAACCCTCACTAGCCTCCACCAGTCCGGTCACGAAGTTGAGCAGGGTGGTTTTGCCGGCGCCGTTGGGACCGATGAGACCCACAACCTCGAGGTTCGACGCTTCCAAGCCGGCGTGCTCCAGAGCCCGGAAGCCCCCGAAGTCGACCGTCACACCGGCCGCGCTCAGCTCGGCCGGCTCGGGGGCCGGGACGGCTCTCAGGGGATCGGGCTCGGCTTCGGCGCGGCCGAAACGGCGCCGGATCCAGTCGTCGATCTCCCAGTCCTCGATCAGTCCTCTGGCCCGGAAGATCATGAAGCCCAGCATCGACCCGCCGAGCACGATGTCCGTCAGTCCGGGGCGCAGCACGACGTCAAGCAAGTCCATGGGGCCGCCGTCGATCTCGGTGCCGGCGAGATGGCGGGTCGTCTCGTTGACGACGGTCATCAGAGCCACTCCGAGCACAGAGCCGGCGATGCTGTTGCGCCCGCCCACGATGAGCATCACCAGGGTCAGCAGCGTGTAGTCGAAGAAGAACGTGGACGGGGCCACGGTGCCGAGCTGGAACACCCGCAGCGAGGCAGCCATCGACACCACTGCCACCGACAGGACCAGTGCGACCATCTGACCCCGCGTCGGGTTGATGCCCATGGCACGGGCTGCGAGGTCGTCCTCACGGGCCGCCTGGGCCATGCGCCCAATATGACTGCTCTTGAAGAACCTCGCGGCCAGGATCGCCCCGATCAGCGCCAGATAGATCCACCCGCGGCCCTCGAGCCCACGCCCCACGGCGAAGCGGATGCCGTTGCGGCCCCCGGTCAGGTCGGCGTAGGCGCCGCCCACCTCGTGGACCATGAACAGCAGCGCCAGGGTGATCACGGTGGCGGCCACCGCACCGGACCTCGCGCCGGAGCGGGCGAGGCCCAAGCCGACGACCACTCCCACCACAGCGGTGATCGCCACCGCGGCGGCCGCGGCCACTACGGGATTCAACGAGACGTCGTCGAGCCCGAGCGGCACATCGGGAACGATTCTCTCCTTGCTCTTGACCGCGGTGGCCAGCAGAGCGAACGCGTAGCCGCTGATGGCCGCGAACCCCATGTGCCCAAACGACAGCACGCCGGTGTTGCCGATATAGATCTGCAGCCCGATCACCATGATGGCGTTGATCAGCATCTGGGTGACCAGGATGTCGCGTGTCGGGGGGCCGCCCGAGGCGTAGAGCAGTCCTCCCAGAACCAGCACCGCGAACAGCGCGACCGAGCCGACGATCTGCGAGCCGGTCCGGCTCGACAGCAGCGCCGGCATCACACCCGCTCCGCCGACGCGACCGACACCAGCCCCTGCGGCCGGAAGATGAAGAACAGCGCGATCAGCGCGAAGACCACGCCGTCGGTGATGCCGGCCAGATCCTCGGGCAGCCATGAGCGCAGCAGAACCTCAGCGATGCCAAGTAGGAGCCCCCCGTACACCGCTCCCGGCATCCGGCCGAGACCGCCGATGATGGCGGCCAGGATGCCCTTGAGGAGCGGGCTGAGACCGGTTGTGGGACGGGCCTGGCCAGTGCGCATCAAAAAGAAGATCGCCGCGATCCCAGCCAGGGCGCCGGCCAGGATGAACGCCTGGCGGATCACCTTGTTGCTGCGCACGCCCATCAGCCGGGCCGCGTCGAAGTCCTCAGCGGCCGCCCGCAACGAGATGCCGAACATGGTGCGCTGCAGCAGGTATACGGTCACTGCGAGTGTGGCTGCGGTGGTGCCGATCACCACGACGTCGATGACCTGGATGTTGAGGTCGCCCACCGCCCAGACCCGATCGGCCCACTCCGGTCGGGGGAAGCTGCGCACGCTGGCGCCCATGGTCATGACGAAGATGGCCTGCACCAGGAAGTGCACCGCGAACGACGTCAGCAGCATGGTGAAGTCCGAGGCGCCCCGGACCCAGCGGAAGGCCACGAACTCGATGGCGACCGACGTGCCGATCGCGCCGAGGAAGATCAGCGGTGCCGCCGCCCACCAGCCCCACCGGGCCGTCACGACCACCCCGAAGGCGACGTAGGCGCTCACGGTTATGAGCTCGCCGTGGGCGAAGTTCACCATGTGCATCACGCCGAAGACCACCGCGATCCCGAGCGCCAGCAACGCGTAGATCGAGCCTCGGCCCAGACCGTCGATGATGTTCTGGAGCAGTTCGATCATGACTGCTCGGGGTCAGGCGGGCCCGAGCGGTCGGAGGCTCCCACGAACGTGTCGAAGAGGTCGTCGCGGGCGAGCAGGTCCGAAGCCGCTCCCTCGGCCGCGATCTCACCGGTGCGCAGCACGTAGGCCCGGTCGGCCACCTCCAGCAGCCGGGTGGCGTTCTGCTCAACGACCAGCATGGTCCGGCCCTCGGCCCGCAAGCGGCCGATGAGATCGAACACGAAGTCGACCAGCACCGGCGCCAGACCGAGCGACGGCTCGTCCATCAACACGATGCGGGGACTGCTCATCAGAGCCCGGGCGATGGCGAGCTGCTGGGCCTCGCCGCCGGAGAGGTACCCGGCCGCGGTGCCCCACTTGTCCCTGAGTACGGGGAACAGCTCCACCATCTCGTCGAGACGCTCGGCGCGCTCATCGGAGGTGACGGTCACCCCGCCGATGCGCAGGTTCTCGACCACCGTCATCTGGGCGAACAGCCTCCGCCGTTCCGGGACGAGGGCCAGGCCGGCCCTGAGCATCCGATCGGGGCTGTCGCCGGTCACCGGCTTGCCGCCTAGGTGCACCTCGCCCTCGGCGGGGCGCAGCAGCCCCGCGACGGTGTTGAGCATCGTGGTCTTGCCCGCGCCGTTGGGGCCGATGAGGCCGACAACCTCATTGGCTCCAACGGTGAGGCTCACCCGGCGAAGCGCCGATATCGCCCCGTAACGGGTGGTCAGCCCGGATACTTCGAGCATCGCGGCACCATATACCAGGGCCGGGTCCCGGCCCGGCTCGAGGGGCCTCTACTGCATCCTGGCTGCGAGGGTGGTTTCCCCGTTCACGATCTGCAGGATGTACACCGGCGTGTCGGGCGTGCCGTCGGTTCCGGCGTAGCCGATGGTGTCGGTGACGGCCTCCACACCGGTGAGGTTCGAGATCGCCTCGGCGATGGCGAGGGGGTCGGTGGAGCCCGCGTCTATGAAGCCCCGGATGGCCACGGTGATGGCGTCGCCGGCGAGAGCCGCGAAGCCGGGCGCCTCGCTGGGCATGCCCTTGGCTGCCAACCCGGCGTTGAGGCGCTCGTAACGGTTGCCGTTCTCGCCAAAGCCGTGGTCGGTCCAGTAGACGCCCTCGTTGTTGTCGATCACGGTGATGCCGCTCACGCCGAACGCGTCGGCGCCGAAGTAGACGATGGAGTCGATGCCGCGCTCCTCGATGGCGCCTCGAAGCGCGTCGAGCTGCGGGGCGATCATGGCCGTGTAGAGGATCTCGGTGCCGTCGGCCACCGCGGCCACCTCATTGGCGTGCGACGCGAAGTCGAAGTCCTCAAAGGGCACATAGCTCTGGTCCAGCACCAGTTCTCCGCCGAGATCCTCGAACTTGGCCGCGAACGTCTCGGGGTTGTACCCGAAGTAGGGGCCCTCCGACGAGAAGGTGATGGCCCTTGTGATGCCGTTGTCGATGGCGAACTCGGCAGCGGCCTCGGCCTGCTGGGTGTCGCTGAAGGTGGTCATGAACGAGTAGATCGACGGATCCGGCAGCACCGGCTCGGTCGAGGCCACAAAGATCACGGCCCGGCTGGCGTTCACGGTGCGCAGCACCGCGTCGCCCACATCCGCGAACGGCGGACCGAGGATGACATGCGCTCCGGCCTCGAGCAGGTCCGCAGTGGCCCGCTGGGCCACCTCCGGGTCGCCCTGGACGTCCTCGATAACGAACTCCACCGGATGCCCTCCGACACCGCCGGCGCAGTTGATCAGATCGACGTAGTACTCGCCGGCCTCCGAGATCGGAATGTCCGCGAAGCCGCCGACCTCGGACAGGTCGGCAGCGAACCCGATGATGAACGCATCACCGCTGGGCGCCGGACCGCAATTGTCCAGATCAGCCTCGAGCGCGGCGTCCACATCGAAGCCCATGGCCATCTCCTCTCCGGCCATGTCGTCCTCTTCGACCATCTCCTCCTCTTCGACCATCTCCTCTCCGGCCATGTCGTCCTCTTCGACCATCTCCTCCTCTACCGCGGGCGCGGCGGTGGTAGGGGCGGCCGCGGGCTCGGTGGCGTCATCGTCGTCACCGCCGCAGGCGGCGGCCACCAGAGCCAGCACGGCGAGCAGGGCGATCAAGAGCCGGTGCATTCTCATGAGGATCCTCCAGAGATCTTGCGGACTGCGCCGCAGGTTGGTCATGATTTGATTTATCATATTATCCGTTTGGTAGCAAACGAAATCGGAGCGCAGCCTTGCAGAATCGAGCCGACCCGCGCCTGCTGGACGCCGAGCGCCTCATCCAGGAGCGCCTCGGCGACCGGCGCCTGGATCTTGACTCGATGCTGGCGGTGTCGAACATCTACCGGGCCGCCACTGCGGTGCGCCGCCGGGCCGAGAAGGGCGTGCTGTCGGAGTTCGGCCTCTCGTGGGGCGGGTTCACGACGCTGTGGGTCCTGTGGGTCTGGGGGGAGATGCAGACCGCCGACCTCGCCGACGAGTGCGACCTGTCCAAGGGCACCCTCACCGGTGTCGTCAAGACGCTCGAGAGACGCGGGTTCGTGGAGCGTCGACCGGTGGAGTCGGACCGCCGCCGGGTGACGGTCACGCTCACCGATACCGGCCTGGACACGATCGAGCGGCTCTTCCCCCGCTTCAACCTCTACGAAGGCGACATGGTGGGCGAACTCTCGACGACCGAGAAGCAAGAACTGGCCGAGTTGCTACGTCGAGTGATCGTCACCGCCAGCCAGCAGTGAGCCCTTAGCGGTCTCCCCGCTCGGCCTCTAGGCGAGCGCAGTACTCGACCATGCGGCGGCAGATGCCGGCCACCTCGCGGATGTCGTCCGTGTACTGCGACGGCTTCATGCAGAACAGCGTGTAACCGGCCGCGACCTGATCATCGATGGCGGCCATGGCACCGTCGACGCCGGCCACCGCGTCGGGCGAGTCGAAGGTGGCCCGGGTGCCGCCGATCAGCTCTATCTCCGAGATGTCACGCCCTGCGGCGACCAAGCCCTCGGCCAGCCGGGCGAGGTCGTCGGCGGTGGGCGAGCCGAAGGGGTGGAACCCGCTGCCGTAGCGGGCCATGCGCCGGATGAGCGCCGCGTGCATCCACTCGCCCCCGAACCACATGCGGGGTCCCGTCGCTCGCCAGGCCTTGGGCTCGCTGTACACGTCGTAGAAGTTGAAGTAGCGGCCCGAGAAGCTGGCCGGTGAGTCGGCCCAGAGCCGAGACATGGCTTCCAGATGCTCGTCGAGGATGCGGCCCCGCTGATGGAACGGCACGCCGTGGGCCTCGTACTCGGCCCGCTGCCACGAGACGGTGGGCTGCACCACCAGCCGGCCCTCGCACAGCAGATCGATGGTGGCCAGGTCCTTGGCCAGCAGGATCGGGTGCCGCAGCGGCGGGATGATGGCGCCGGCCACGATCCGGACCCGGCTGGTGGCCGCGGCCACCGCGGCCAGGGTGGCCACCGAACTGGGCCACGGCGTCATGGGGTCCTGGTTGCCGATGGCCGCATACATCCTGGGGTTGCTCATGAGACCATCGATGGCCGCGTCGGGACCGAGCATGGTCTGCTCACTCACCATCACCGCGTCGAACCCGCTGTCCTCGGCGATGCGGGCCAGCTCCACCAGCCCCCGCATGTCGCGGGGATCGAGCATCGTGTGGTTCTCGGTGAGGATCATCAACATGCCGGGCGGCGACACGTCAGCGCTCCTTCACGGCCCGCTCAGCCCCTTAGCGCTCGACCATGTCGAAGGGACCGAGCGCCACTGCCCCGCCGTCGAGACGGAACGAGACACCGGTGGCGAAGCGGCCGGCCGGGGCCACCAGGTAGTGCACCAGCGCGGCGATCTCATCGGGCTTGCCGGCCCGGCCCGCAATGTTCACGGACACCCCGGCTGCGGTCAGCTCACGAATGACCTCAGCCGCCATCGGCGTGTCCACCATCCCGGGATCGACCTGCGTGACCCGTATGCCGTCAGCCCGCCACTCCTTGGCCAGCGCCACCGTCACCGCGGCCAGCCCGGCCTTGGTCGCTCCATATACGGCGCCGCCCGCCGAGGGCCGCACCGCGTCCACTGAACCGATCATCACCACGGCCGAGTCGTCGCCCGCAGCCAGGTGGGGATGGGCCAACTGGCACAGCCGCAGCGGGGCCCAGAGGTTGAGCCCGACCAGCCCGTCGAAGTACTGGCGGTCCAGCTCGCCGAGCGGCAGCCAGTCGCCCCGGCCCGCGTTGTTCACCAGGATGTCGAGCCCACCCAGCTCGGCGACAGCCTCGTCGATCACACCGTCGACAGCCGCGGCGTCACTCAGGTCGGCCACGAGGGGGCGCACCGAGCCCCCCGCCTCCGGCACTCGCCCCGACCGCGACACCGCCACCACCGCCGCGCCGGCGCCAGCCAGCCGTGCCGCGGTGGCAGCGCCTATCCCCGCCGACGCGCCCGTCACCACCGCCCGCCTGCCGGTCAGGTCGAAGAGAGCATCAGTCACGTCGCCACCTTAGCTACGTGATGTCCATACTCGAATGCCCCAGGGCGTCACGACTCTCGCGCCCGTCGATCACCGGCTTGTCGTACCCGGATGCGAACATCCGTTTGTATCCGGGCATCCCCCACACAGATGGCGAAGCGATGTCAGACTGCAACCAAATGACACTGATCAGCTGCGAGACAAATCCTCTGACTGCCGTTGTCGGCGGACTATGCAGCGAGCAGGACCTCGCTAGGGCTGCATGGTCGATTATCCGAAACGGTGAGCTTGCCGAGCTATCGGAGCCCGAGTCCGAACTCGTGCACGCCCTAGAGGAGTCCGACAGCGCTGGCGGCGACAGCAGACTCATCGACCTAATCCGCTCGGGCCAAGATCCTCTGGGCGACGCTCTCATGCACTTGCGCCCGCCTGACCAGCGCAGGCCGCTTGGCGCGACCTACACACCCTCCGAGATCGTCTCCTCGATCGTCGCCTGGGTTGCGGAGCGGTCAAGGCCAACTCGCGTGGTCGACCCTGGGACGGGTTCGGCCCGGTTCCTGCTGGAAGCTGGTCGCGTGTTGCCAGAGGCCCTTCTGGTTGGCGTGGAGATCGACGCGCTTGCCGCACTACTGGCCCGCGCCAACCTCACGGCAGCAGGCTTCGATCATCGGGCGCGGATCCTGGTGCGCGATTACCGGGACGCCTACCTTGGCGAGTCGGACGGCACCACCGCCTACATCGGGAATCCTCCCTACGTCCGCCACCACCAGATCGAGCCGAGATGGAAGAAATGGTTGGCTACCAACTCGGCCTCCCTCGGACTCAAGGCCAGCGGGCTAGCCGGCTTGCACGTTCACTTCATGTTGGCCACGGCCCTGCATGCCCGGCCTGGCGACGTTGGCGCGTTCGTGACTTCGTCAGAGTGGCTCGACGTCAACTACGGCCACTTGCCGAGGATGCTCGTCGCGACCCAACTCGGCGGAGTATCGATCCACTTGGTCGATCCGCATGCAACCCCCTTCGGGAACGCAGCAACAACAGCGGCCGTCACGTGCTTCCAGGTAGGCGAGCGCTCGGCATCGCTTCGTATGGAGCGGGTTCCAAGCATCTCCGATCTGGGCGTGCTCAACGGGGGGCAGCGGTTCAGCCGCCGACGGTTGCGTGCCGCGTCGAGATGGTCGCCCTTATTGAATGGGTCGCAGAAGCCGCCTGAGGGTTACGTCGAGTTGGGCGAGATCTGTCGTGTCCATCGTGGAGCAGTGACAGGCGCCAACTCCACTTGGATCACTGACGCCGACGATCCGGCCCTCCCACCAGAGGTGCTCTTCCCTTCCGTGACACGAGCGATCGAACTCCTCAGCGCAGCTGACGGTGTCCTATCAAGCACACGCGGCCTACGAGCCGTGATCGACTTGCCGGCCGATCTCGACATGTTCGACAAGGCTGATCGCCTCCACATCAACCGGTTCCTCCGGTCTGCGGAGCGACGGGGAGTCCGTTCTGGCTACATCGCCAGGAACCGTAACCCCTGGTGGACTGTTGGTTTGCGGTGTCCTGCTCCGATCCTCGCCACCTACATGGCACGCCGTCCGCCAGCATTTGTTCGAAACCTGGCTGGCGCCCACAACATCAATGCCGTACACGGCATCTACCCCCGGGAACCAATGTCGGCCGCGACTCTGGACGCATTGGCAGTTGCGCTGCGTGATGCAGCCCCCACGGCGGTCGGGCGCATCTACGCCGGTGGCCTCTTGAAGTTCGAGCCGTCTGAGATGGCCAGGATCTGCGTCCCGAGCCCGACAATGCTCGAAGCGATAGCAACATGAGTACGACCGACCCGCCCCGCTGGAGCGAAGCGGAGTTCGAGGAACAGCTTGCGGTGGCGTCGGCCGCGTTCCGCGAGGAACGGCTTCGGGAGCCAGTCGAGCAGTACAGGGATATCTTCGACGGGTACGCAGCCCGCGTGAGAGCGCTGTTGACCGGAACCAACAACTTGACGAGTTGGGACGACGCCTTCGAGATTGTCCTCCAGGAGGATGTAGGACTGGACGCACTGCGATACCTAGCAGGCCCACCGATCTCCGCTGACGACCTCAAGACTCTGGCCGAGGCCTCGCTAGCTTCAAGCCGGTTGCGCAAAGATCCCGAAATGGCGGCACGGGTTCTCGACGTTGTGCTGAAGAGTCTTGACGCCAAACGCTTCCCATGGGTGGCCGAACAACGCAGCCCCGACGAAGCGGAAATAGGTGCAGCGTCATTGGCATCGGCGAGCCTCATGGCGATGCAGCGGGTACTCACAGACCGAAAGAACGTTGCGAAGACCAAGCAGGAGAGGCAAGTAGCCGACTTTTTGACGGAGATCGGGCTGACTGAAGTCGACCGGCGGGAAATCAGCACCCACTCGGGCGCTCCAGATCCCGGATCGTTCTGCGGCGAGAGCTTGTTCGGCGAGGACAAGGCCGACCTCGTCGCGCACCTGTTCGATGGTCGCCTCATGCCGATCGAATGCAAGGTGTCGAACTCGGCAACGAACTCCGTCAAGCGGCTGAAGGAGGCGTACAACAAGGCGGCTCGCTGGTTAGAAGCATTCGGCAAACGCCAGACCGTTCCGGGCGCGGTCCTATCGGGCGTGTTCAAGCAGCACAATCTTGTTCAAGCACAGCAGACTGGACTCACGATCTTCTGGGCACACAACCTGCAGCCGCTGGGCGACTTCATTCTCTCCGCCAGATAGGCGGCGACTCGACTCCCGACCCCAGACACGTCGCTGGCCCGTCCTCTCCTGGCCGTGCGCGGGCAGATGGCCCAGCGGCCCTAAGAGGCCGAGCGAATAGGCGGGACAATGCGGCCCATACGGTGCGAGGCCGTGGCCCGAGCGGCCCGTGAGCGCAGCGAACAAGAGCGGGAATGGCACCGCTGCCACGCGACAGGTGCTCACCTATTTGCGGGCGCTCTAAGGTCGGATTATGGGCCGGGCTTCACCACGGCGAGCGGCCATTGAGGGGAATCGTCATGAAGGAAGAGGACCGGCGCACCGAGCGGGCGTCGGCAAACGCAGTCGCGGAAGTGCTCGGCGGAGTCCTGAAGTGGCGTGACAGGCGCGACGCAGCGCCGTCGACGCACGACTATGACATCCTTCTAGCCGATGGGAGAGTCGCGGCAGCAGAGGTGACAGCCGTAACGCTGCCCGCTGACCGGGCCTTGGAGTCAGAACTCGCGAGACACTTCCGAACGCCGCTGCCGGGGTTGCACGGCCGCTGGCGGGTCCTTGTCGACGGCCGGCGGGCGCTGAAGCAGCAGCCCCGTGCTTATGCTGAGGCGTTGCGCGTTTGTCTAGAGCGACTCCTGCGGCGCTTTGAAGCAGGGCGTCCCACTCTGGACGAACTGGAAGACCTTGCCCGCCGGTGGCGGGACCCGTGGACCCAGGTACCGCAGCATCAGCGGCTACACGACGACCACGCCAACACTCCGGTGGAGCGTAATCCTTGGCCGCAGCGCGCCTCGGAGAAGTTCGAGTGCTCAGAGGATGCCGTCGAAGCGCTGATCGAGATGTCCGAAGCGCGCGTCCTCTCCGTACTCCCGCTCGACGGCGAGCCCCGACGAGGCGAAGCCAACGTCATTGTGAAGGACTCGGTCCGCTCTGGTCACGTCAGCGCCGACGATCTCTCCGAGGCCGTCGAAAGGGAGGCCGCAAAGTGTGACAACCGCCGCAAGCTTGCTTCGGCCGGCGCTGACGAGCGCCATCTGGTGGTTTCTCTCGACCCCACGAGCCTCAAGGGATGGATTCTGATCCACGACAAGGCACCGCTCGCAGACTGTGGGTACCCGCGTCCTCCGATTTTGCCCGAGGAAGTGGACACCGTTTGGGCAGTCCTCCCCAGCGATCCACCCATCGTGTGGCGTTACGAGCGCGATGATCCTGCATGGCAGCTGTCGCGGCCTGCCATTCGGCCAACCCTCGCCCCGAACTGCTCCGTGATGAGGTGAGGCTCATTGTCCACGCGCCGGTCGTGACCGACACGAGCAGCATGACCGAGACTCAAGTGCCCGTTGATCGTTCGGTGCCAAACGAATAGGGTTCAGACGTGGCTGAGCTTCAGGGGTTCATGTACCCGAGGACGCCCACCGGGGTTGCGGGCATCGTTCCCGCGCCTCCCTGGCACTACTCAGGGGACATGCTGACCGTGGAGTACCGCACCGACCCGGACCGGGTGGCCGAGTTGCTGCCCCACCCCTTGGAGCCCGCCGACACCGACCCTGGCGCGGTGGCCGTGATCTGGGCCGAATGGCAGAGCTGCAGCGACACCTTCGAGGAGCTGCTCGACCCGGTGAGGGCCCAGTACCGGGAGGTGTTCGCGGTGGTGCGCTGCCGGTACCGGGGCTCCACCTACAGCCGGGCCGCCTACATCTGGGTGGACAAGGACTTCGCCATGGCCCGCGGCCATGTGCAGGGCTATCCCAAGAAGATGGCCGAGATCGCCATGACCAGGCCGGTGACGGTGGGCCGGGCCGGGCCGCGGCTGGAGCCGGGCGGGCGCTTCGTTGCCACGCTGAGCACGTGGGGCCGGCGCATCGCGGAGGCCCAGCTGACGATCACCGGCATCGCCGAGACACCCGGCTTCGTCAACGGGCACCCGATGCTGCACAGCCGCCAGATGCCGTCCATTGAGGTCGACGGGGACGACTCGCTCGACGAGCTGGTCACCATGCGGGGCTACGACGCCGACCTCGGCCCGGTCTACTCCGGCGACGCCGAGCTGGCCCTGCCCGAGTGCCCGACCGAAGAGCTGCACCGCCTGCCGCCCATCGAGATGATCGGCGGCTACTACCGCCAGGTCGGCATGTCGATGGCCTCCGGCACGACCCTGTGGGCCGCCCCCAACCCCAAAGCAGGATGATGAGCCCAGAGGCCGAGCGACTAGTGAGCGACCCATGTGGAAGTGCGTGAGTCCCGGAGCGAGGCCGTGGCCCGAGCGGCCCGTGAGCGAAGCGAACAAGAGCGGGAAGGACACCGCGTCAAAGCGACGGACTCTCGCCCACCGGCGCGGCCGCTCATGAGCACTGCCACGTTCGTGGACGACTACCTGGCCGACCACGGCGATGACGACGCCGACCTGTCGTCCCACGACGCGTTCACCTCCGGGGTTCCCCACGCCACTTTCAGCCGGCTGCGCCGCGACGACCCGGTGCACTGGACACCCGAGGCCGGCGGCTCCGGCTTCTGGTCGATCACCCGCTACCACGACGCCCTGGCCGTGAGCCGCGACGTCGAGACGTTCACGTCTAGCAGAGGCATCCGCCTCGAGGAGATGGGCGACGACGAGCTCGAGGCCCGTCGCACGATGATGGAGTTCGACCCGCCCGAGCACACCCGGCTGCGCCGCCTCGTCAATCGGGGGTTCACCCGCCGCACCGTCGAGTCCTACGAGGACGCCATCCGGGCATTGGCCGCCGAAGTGCTCGACGAAGCTCTCACCGCTGACGCCTTCGACTTCGTCACCGAGGTGGCGGCCAAGCTGCCCATGCGGATGCTGGGCCGCCTGCTGGGCACCAGCGACGCCGACGGCCACCAGCTGGTGGAGTGGGGCGACGCCTTCCTGGGCAACAGCGACCCGGAGTTCACCACCCACGTGGTCGACACGGCCGACACCGAGGAGTTCCGGCTGATGCCCTTCCGGAGCCCGGCCGCCATCGAGGTGTTCGAGTACGCCGAGCGCCAGGCCGCGGAGCGCCGGGAATGCCCCCGAAACGACGTCATCACCCAGCTGCTGGCTCCGACCCGCGACGGCGAGCCGCTCAGCGATCTGGAGTTCAAGAACTTCTTCACCCTGCTGATCGCCGCTGGCAACGACACCACCCGCTACACGATGACCGACGGGCTGCGCACGATGATGCTCCATCCGAGTCTGTGGCGAGCCTGGAGAGCCGATCCCTCCCTCACCCACACCGCGGTCGAGGAGGTCCTGCGCACCAGCGCGGTGACCATGCACTTCCGCCGCACCGCCACCCGTGATGTGACCATCGGCGGAAAGAGCATCGCGGCCGGTGACAAGGTGGTGATGTGGTTCTGTTCCACCAACCACGACGACGACGGGTTCCCTGACCCCTGGCGCTTCGACCTGGGCCGGGACCCCAACGACCACATGGCCTTCGGACGCAACGGACCGCACCTGTGCCTCGGCGCGTGGCTGGCCCGCATGGAGGCCCGGCTGGTGTACGAGGAACTTATGAAGCGAATCGACCGGCTCGAGCCCGACGGCGAGCCCCGGTACCTGCGCTCCAACTTCATCGCCGGCATCAAGCACCTGCCCGTCCGGGTGGTGGCATGATGCTGCCCAGAGGCCGAGCGGATGGGCCCACCCCGCTGGAAATCCTCCCAAGATGCACAGCGAGGCCGTGGCCCGAGCGGCCCGTGAGCGAAGCGAACAAGAGCGGGAAACACAACGCTGCACCGCGAGGCATCAGATTGCTGTCCGCGCCCGCCCCTAGTCGTCGGGAGGCCTGCCGATGGGATCGATAGTCGGGGCAGCGGTGGTGTCGCACGTGCCGCCGCTGGTGATGCCCGAGCACGAGCGGCGAGCCCTCAACGGCGGCGAGGACACCACGCTGTTCGCAGGCCTTCATGCGCTCCGGGCCGAGCGTCTCGCCCCCGCCGCGGCCGACACCGTGGTGGTAGTCGACACCCACTGGTTCACCACCATCGAGCACGTGATCTCCGCCCACGAGCGGCGCAAGGGCCTCTACACCTCCGACGAGCTGCCCCGAGGCATGTGCACCATGCCCTACGACATGCCCGGCGATCCCGAGCTGGCTCGCGTCTTCGAGGCTGCGGCCGCAGGCCGCGACGACACCTGGGTAACCGCCATAGACGACCCACACCTGCCGGTCCACTACCCCACCGTCAACCTCCTCGGCTTTCTACAGGGCGATGAGCGCTGGGTGTCGATGGGCCTGTGCCAGACCGCTGAGCCCTACGACTTCCTGCTGGCCGGCCATCTTCTGGCCGAAGCGGTGGCCAGTCTCGACCGTCGGGTCGTGGTGCTGGCCAGCGGCGGGCTCAGCCACCGGTTCTGGCCACTGCGTCAGTTCCGCGACCACGAGGGCGCCGACCCCGACCTCCACATCCGCACCTCCGAGGCGGCCGCGGCCGACCGCCAGGTGCTGGCCTGGATGGCCGACGGCGACCACGCTTCCATCATCGACTTCCTGCCCGAGTACTCCCGCCACTCCCCCGAGGGCTACTTCGGCCACTACCTGATCATGGTGGGCGCGCTGGGCGGCCCAGCATGCACCGCTCGGGGCATCCAGTTCGGCCAGTACGAGTCGGTGTCGGGCACGGGTCAAGCCCACGTATGGTTTGACCTGTGAGCAAGCCGCGTCGAGCGCTGGTCCTGGCCCACGAGCCACAGGGCACGAGCGCGCTGGTCGGTGAGCGGCTGACGCAGAGGGGTTTCGACGTGCATGAGCACGTGGTGACTGCCGATCTGGACCGACCCAACGACGCGGTCCCCTTCCCCGACTTCGCCGACTACGACTTGCTGGTGCCGATGGGCTCGATCCGTTCGCTCACCAACACCGACGAGATCGAAAGCTGGATCTTCGACGAGATCGACGGCGTACGGGCCGCCTATGAGCGGGGCATCCCGATGCTGGGCGTGTGCTTCGGGGGACAATTGCTGGCCGCGGCTCTCGGCGGCGCGGTGGAGCCGGCGCCCGTCCCCGAGATCGGCTGGTACGAGATCCACGAGCCCGACAGCTCATCAAACGGGGCGGGCAGCCCGCCGGGGCCGGGGCCGTGGTTCCAGTGGCATCATGACTGCTTCACCCCTCCGCCGGAGGCAGAGGTCCTGGCTGTCAACGAGAACGCGGTCCAGCTGTTCCGGCTGGGCCGCTGCGTCGGCACGCAGTTCCATCCCGAAGTGACCCACGCCCACGTCGAGAACTTCCTGACGGGATCCGACGATGAGTACCTGGCTGAACACGGGCTGAGCCGGGAGAACCTTCTCGATGGCATCCGTCGCCATGAGGACCGCAACGCCCGCCAGTGCTTCGCCCTGGTCGACTGGTTCCTGGACGAGGTGGCCCAGTCGTAGGCTCCCCGGAATGACCAGCCGCTGGATCGCCTGCATCGCCGCGTTGTGCGCTGTGGTGGTCGCGGCAGCGTGCTCGGGAACCCCGGCATTGAGCTGTCCCGAGGGGACCGAGCGGTGGATCGAGTACCAGATGTTCATGGGCCGGGGAGGCCCCGACGGCGAGGTCGTGGACGACGCGGCCTGGGACACCTTCCTCGACGAAGCGGTGACACCGCGGTTCCCCGACGGGCTCACCGTGGTCGACGGCCGGGGCCAGTGGCGGGGCTCCGACGGCGTCATCAAGAAGGAGCGCTCGAAGCTGGTGGTGATCCTGGCCCCGCCCGGCGGCGACGCCAAGCAGCGGCTCGATCAGATCGCCCTCCAGTACAAGGTCGAGTTCGGCCAGGAAGCGGTGCTGCAGACCGTCGCCGAGACCTGCGCCGCCTTCCTCTGAGCCGGCCTCCTGCTAGCCGGGTGCCTGAACGTCGAGGCGGGAGGCTTGGGCCACCATGTGCTCGCACAGGGCCCGGACCTGGTTGGGGTCATCGGTGTGCTGGGACGGTTTCACGCAGAACGTGGTGAACCCGGCCGCGATCTGGTCGCCGAAGTCGACCATGGCCTGGTCTATGTCGGCGGTGTCGTCGGCTCCTGCGAACACCGCCCGGGTTCCGCCCACCATCTCGAGCCCGGCCGGATCGCGGCCCGCGGCGAGCAGCCCGGACCGCAACTGGGCCAGGTCGCCGGCCGAAGCCGCACCGAAGGGATGGAAGCCGTCGCCGTAGCGCACCAGCCGCCGCAGCAGCCGAGGGTGCATCGATTGGCCCCCGAACCACATCCGGGGCCGGGCCGGACTGGTCCGCCACGGCTTGGGCACGCAGTAGACGTCATCGAAGGCGAAGCGGGGGCCGGGATGCGAGGCCGGAGTGCGCGCCCACAGCCTTGACATGGCTGCGAGCTGCTCGTCGAGGATCTCGCCCCGCTCGCCGAAAGGCACGCCCAGAGCCTCGTACTCCTCCCGGTGCCACGACACGGTGGGCTGCACCACTAGCCGGCCCTCGCTGAGCCGGTCCAGGGTGGCCAGCTCCTTGGCCAGCAGCACCGGATGGCGCAACGGAGCGATCACCGCACCCATCACCAGCCTCACCCGCCTGGTGGCCGCGGCCACTGCGGCGAGCAGCACGTTTGAACTCGGCCAGCACGTGGCTGGGTCCTGGTTGCCGGGGGCGGCGTAGGCCCGGGGATTGACGGGCCGGCCCAGAGTTCCGGCCGAGGGGCCGAGCACGACGTGCTCGCTGGCCATCACCGCGTCGAACCCGGCCTCCTCAGCATCGGTGGCCAGACGAACCAGGCCGAAGAGGTCGTCGGGGTCGACCAGGGTGTGGTTCTCGGTGAGGATCAGCAGCAGCCGGGGCGAAGCCATGTCGAGCGGTCTCTCAGTGGTGGTGCGGAGAGCGGGGCATGGCGATCACCTTCCGGGAACTCGAAGCCATCGTGGTCCAGCGCTCAGTGGTAGGGCAGGTACTGCTCGAGCTCCCAGCCGGAAAGGGGCTCGGTGCCTGCGATTGCGTCCCAGTCGCTGACGGCATCGTCGCCCGCCTCAGCCGTATAGCGGTCCCACTCGGCGCGCTTGTTGAACACGAAGTTGGCGCACAGTTCCGAGCCGACCGCCTCGCACAGGGCCTCGCCGGCTTCCATGTGGTCGAGGGCCGCGCTCAGGCTGTGGGGGCAGTGGATGTCGGTGTTGACCTCGTCGAAGCCGTCGGTGGTCATGGGCTCGGGGCATTCCAGCTCTCCGACCACGCCGAGGCGGGCCGCCTGCAGCACGGTGGCGACCAGGGTGTGGACGTTGGCTGCGCCGTCGCCGATGCGGCTCTCGATGCGCATGTGCGACCCCGCGCCCCGGGGCACCCGGTTGCCGGCGCAGCGGTGCTCGACGCCCCAGTTGGCCCAGTACCCGTTGAGCTCGCCGTGGCGCCGGCGCCGGTAGGCGTTCACCGTCGGCGCGGCCAGCGCGGTCATCCCGACGTGGTGGTGGATGAGGCCGGCCATGCAGCCCCGGGCCAGATCGGACATGCCGTGGGCGCCGGCCGCGTCCGACATGGCGTTATTGCCTTCGGCGTCGGCCAGCGAGACGTTCACGTGGACGCCGGTGCCCGAGATGCCAGGGAAGGGCTTGCCCAGGAAGGTGAGATCCAGGCCGAGCGGTCCACCCGAGGCGTCGGTGGCGGTCATCACGGTCTCGCGGGCCAGCAGACGGAACAGGAAGGCGTTGTCGGCGGCCCGCATGGCGTCGCCGTACTCGAGGGTGAGTTCGAACTGGCCCTCGTCGTATTCGGCGTTGACCGACTCCATCGCGATGCCCGAGGCCTCCGCTTTGCGCACCACCGATGTGATCACCCCGGCGGGATCCGACGCCACTCCGGTGCCGTAGACCATCGCGCCCGGCGTCTCGTAGGGCCGGGGGCTCTGCAGGCCGCCACTGAACACGTAGGCCTCGAGCTCGATGCCGACCTTGGGGCTGTAGCCGAGTGCCTCCCAGTCGGCCACCGCCCGGCGCAGCGCCTCACGGGGCGACACCGGCAGGGACTCACCGTGCATCGACAGGTCCCCGATGACGACACCAGTGGCGTCGTCATCCCAGCCCTGGCGGATGTCGCCGGTGTCGAAGCTGATCTGGGTGTCGGGCAGACCGTCCAGCAAGTAGGCACCGGGCGCGGGGACCATGCTGCGGTCATAGCCCAGGGCGAACACGCACACGCAGTGGCTGGTGCCCTTGTGGGCCAGCCGTGCCGGCAAGTACTTGCCCCGGGCCAGCCCCAGGTGATCGGGCCACAGCACCCGTATCCGGTCCCAGTCGCTCATGGCAGCTCCCGCAGTAGTGATGAAGCGTGAACGTTCGCTTCCGAAGGTAGCCGCCCCACGGTCGCAGCGGAACTTCAAGCAGTTAGCCACACCAGATGTGGTCAACCGCTTGAAGTTGCTGTCAGTTCGGGCCGCGGTCTCGCTCAACGGCCGCTCAGCCTCTACACCGGCGCTTCGTCGTGTTCGGGGTAGAGGCCGGTGCGGCCAAGACGCTCCAGGCACACCTCGACGCTCCAGGGCAGCATGGCCGCTCCGCAGCGGGCGTCGCGGTAAGCCTGCTCCAGGTAGGAGGGGCGCAGCATGCTGCGGCCGCCGCACACCTGCAGGGCCAGCGACGCCACCGCGGGAGCGCCCTCCATCACGGTGACCACCGACGACCACGCCCGCCGCACCTGATCAGAGCTCGGATCGATGCCGCACTCAGCCAGCACCCGGTAGGTGAGCGACTGGGCCCGGTCGTAGACCAGGCTCATCTGGGCCCAGCCCTGCTGCTTGATGGGGTGGTCCCGCCGGGCGGGGCCTCCGCCACCGTCGCCGCGCAGGTAGGCGCCGGCGGCGTCGAGGATGCCCCGCATGAGGCCCAGGTAGGCGAACGAGAGCGTCATATAGAAGTACGGCCAGCGAGCGGCGGCCTGGTCGAATGCGCCCGGCGGGAGCCACTCGTTCTCGGCGGGGACCACGGCGTCGTCGAGCACCAGGGTGCGCGAGTCGGTTCCCCGCATACCCAGCGGATCCCATTCACCTTCGATGGCTGCGCCGGGCGCGCTGGCGGGCACACCCATGAAGCGGATCCGCTCGTCGCCGGGCACCAAGCAGACCACGTTGTGGATGTTGGCCGCGCCCGACAGAGAGGCGAAGATCTTGCGTCCCGTCACCCGGTAGCCGCCGGGGGCGGGGACGGCCCGGGTCGAGTAGCCCGCGGTGGCGCCCGCGGCCGCCCCTTCCGAGAAGGGCTGGCTGTGGATGGTGCCGTCCTCGACTATGCCGCGGCGCAGTTCGGTTCGCCGCTCCTCCAGCAGCGCTCGCTCCGCTGCGGTGAGGTCGAGGTCATCGGCGATCTGGCCAACGAGGATGGTGGTAGCAGTGTGCATGTTGAACGTGAGCGCAGTGGTGGCGCAGTGGCGGCCCAGCTCCTCGGCGACCAGCCCATAGGCCACGAAGTCGCCGCCGAGCCCTCCGTCGGCGACCGGGATGCACAAGCCCAGCAGGCCCGCGTCTCGCAGATCGGACCAGTTCTGAGTCGGGAACGTGGCGTCGTGATCATGGGCCCCGGATCGCTGGGCGAAGCGGGCGCCAAGAGCGGCCATGCGCTCCACGAGCGCGGTGCGCTCCGGCGTGTGGATGTCTGTCGCTACTCCCACGAGCGAACCATTCAAGTGGCTTCACATGTCGATTGCGTCATGATGCAACCCCGATTGGCCTATATCGCCCACCTGGGGCCGGAGGGTCCCAACCCACGACCGCGGCTGAGGAAGGCTCGCACTAGGCGGTTGAAGGTTTGCGGAACTTCCGAAACTGCCAGATGTCCCACACCGTCGAGCACGATCAGCTCGGCGTTCTGCAGCCCCTCGGCGAGGACACGCGAGTAGGCGGCCGGCGTCTCGGTGTCGAGTCCCCCAGCCACCACCAGCGCGGGCGAAGCGATCGCGCCCAGCCGCTCGCACACGTCGTGGGCGGGCAGGCACTCGACGGCCGCTCGCAGCCCGGTTGCCGGAATGCGAGCGAAGCCTGCCACCCGCATGGCGAGGGCATCATCGCTGAGAGTGGGGCCCGCAATGGAGGTCAGGACATCTGCAGCGATGTCGGCTGGGGTCAGCCCGGCGTCGAGCGGGGCTAGTCGGGCGGCGCGCCAAGCGGCGGGGTCGGTGCCGTCGAGTCCGAAGGCCGGGCTGGTGTTGGCCAGCACGAGGCGGGCCACCCGTTGGGGGTGGCGCAGCGCGGTATGCAGGGCATGCATCCCGCCGAAGGATTCGCCCACGAGATGGGCCCGGTCGACACCAGCGTTGTCGAGCAGCCGGGCCACCGAGTCGGCGATGGTGTCGAAGGTCAGAGGCACGACCGGGACCGAGACGCCATAGCCGGGCATGTCCCAGGCGATGCAGCGGAACTCGGTTCTGAGGCCAGTCAGCTGGGGCTCCCACGAGGTGCGCGAGCCGCCGAGGCCGTGCAGAAACACAACCGGCTCCCCGTCACCCGTCTCGCGCCAGGCCAGCGGTCCATCCACATCCAGGGCGCCGGGCACCGCGCGGCAGGACGACGGGTTGGACACGGTCGGAACATACACTCTCGCCCGTGGCAAGCGAACCGCTCATCGGCATCACGGGTCGGCCCAAGACCGCGGGCGAACTCAACATGAAGCCTGAGACGTTCCGGGACTTGCAGTTGGACGTGTACTACTGCGACTACGCCCGCGGGGTGATCGCCGCGGGAGGCTTGCCGGTCTTTCTGCCCGGCAGCGCGGACCCTGCCCGATACGCGGACCGCCTCGACGGGCTGCTGCTCACCGGCGGCACCGACGTCGATCCAGCCCGCTACGGCCAGGTGCCGTGCGCCGAGCTGTACACGCTGGAGCCGGACCGCGACGCGTTCGAGATGGCGCTGCTCGACGGTGCGGCCGACGCCGGAAAGCCAGTGCTCGGCATCTGCCGGGGAATCCAGGTGCTGAACGTGCACGGCGGAGGCACGCTGCACCAGCACGTCGCCCCCCACGCCTGCCACGACCAGCCCCCCAACTCGATCATCCACCGGGTCGATCTCACCGAGGGCTCGCTGGCCGCGTCGCTGTACGGCCCGTCGATCCAGGTCAACTCGCTGCACCACCAGACGGTTGACGATCTCGCCGACGGCTACTCCATTACCGGGCGCAGCGACGACGGCACCGTCGAGGTCATCGAGGGTCGCCAGCGGCCGTGGCTGGGGGTGCAGTGGCACCCCGAGCTGATGGACTCCCGCGACCAGGATCCCATCTTCGACTGGCTGGTGCGGGCGGCCTCCTGCTGACTCGGCACAACCAGTTGAATCGCATCGGACCGATCCGCATTTGCCAGCAATCACGCTAGGAACCGTCGTATGCCTGGCGCTTTCCGATTAGCGAACCATGACCATCGATCTACTCAGACGATGATAGCCAATCGTCTGCTAGTTCCAGCATCCCAAACAGCTCATCCGACATCAGGTGTCTTGCCGCATCGACGCGCCTTCGAAACGCGTCCGGCCCTCCGCAAACCGTCGCCAGCGTATCCCAAGTCGGAGCATCAGACATTAGAATCGCACGATGGCCTGGTCTTCCTTCATACACTCTACGATGAACGGCATTCAATAGTGCGCAAGTCATAGTCGGGGTGTCAGGAAGGAGCATACCGGACTCCGAGTTACTACCTGCTTCATACATGAAGACCATCAGAGCAAGCAATTCACGTTCCTTGATGAGTTGTTCTATCGAGAGCTCCTTGATCCCACTTCTAAGTTCCTCTTCAAAGCGCTCAGCGGCTTCAATCGTGATCAGCCGATAGCCTATCCGTTCTCGATACCCAACCAATCTAATCATTTCGAGGCTAGCTGAGAACGTGTGGAGTTCTGATACAATGCACTCCACTGCTGCTTCAACATCCTCTTCGGATTCAAGTACGCCCAAGAGATCCAGAACGATACCATCAATAGTAATGCGAAGTTGCGCATCAACCCGGTCCTCTCCATCGACAGTGAAGCTGTCTATAAGGTTAAGCAGGACTGTCGATGTTGGTACGACATGACTTGAAACGAAGTCCTGCGAGAATAACCGAAGCGAGGACATGCAATTCGAGAAACTGCTAGATTCTAATGAGCGTAACCAGTTATTGAATCTATCACCGTCACCCATTAGGGCCAAGGCTTGTTCCGCGGTAGTGAAGGATCTGAGTTCCGTGTTCGCTACACGTTCAAAATACAGGCTGAGAATATCCCGATTTGCAACCCGACACTCCTTGAGCCATCTCTCAGAATACCCACCGCCTAACGTCGGACCATCGAGATGGCGCGATGCGGCAGGAAACAGGAAATTGATCATATGGTAGACTTGATTTCGCGAATCATGGCTCGATTCCAGTAGTCCTTTGATCTGAACCTCAAGACGTGATTCCTTTGAATCGTCGAGTGAGTGCAACATGTCGGAAGTAGTAGTGAGTGCTTCAATCGAGTCCGCCAACCGGGTGAACACATTGGGCCGAAGGACGCGGAAGGCTTCAAGAGTTAGTACATCGACGAGTTCAACCTGCCCAGCAAGATTCTCGATCGTGCTTCGTATCGAGGCTGCATACCTACGCACATCTCTTATGTTCCGACACAACGGGGTAATCACCTGCTTCAATACCGGGGCCAGCATCTGGTCCTCAGGAGTCTCGACACCAGGAACTGCACTAAGAACAGAGCCTATTGCATCCAATATCTGATCCTGGAGGATTGACCTATGAATAATTGGAAGATCAAGCGGTATCTGAACGATCTTGGAGAGATAGGCTTGGCCGTATCCTCCATTCTCACCCAACGCCTGCTCGACTCTGTGCCAATCGAAGGCAACCAAGTAGACAAGGTTGGGGAACTGAGCATTGAGTCTAACCAACTTGAACAGATCGCGTATCTCCGAGTTGGATAGACGATCAAGGTCATCTAGTACGACGACGATAGGACTCTGTCTCTGTTGAAGTGCCACTCGAAGCTTGCTACGAGTGGCCTCTACACCCTCACCACGGTGTTGGCGTTTGCGTATCCGCCTCGCCGCACGCGATATAGCTACTCCGCGTGCGGCCCAAGCACCGACGAATGGAACAACTGCGAGTAGCTCTCCATATCTTTCAAGACTCTCACCGATGTCGGACAAGTCCGGTTTGAATCGTAATTGAACTGACAACTCCGCGAAGAAGGACTGAACCAAATGTTCTGTACCACTGAACATCCAAGGATTGAATTCAAGTACAGGAATCTGCTCCGCCTTCAGATGCTCACGAACGAGGTTCAAGAATGATGTCTTTCCCGAGCCCCACGGCCCCAGGACACCTACTACCAATCCCTCACTGGCGTCTGAATCGAGAATCTGCCTCGCGAAGGACTCTGCTAGGAGACTGCTGAGTAATGCCGATTTCGGCCAACCCACAAGCCTCTGACCTGGGGTTTTATGATCACGAAACTAGCAATTTGTGACTTACTCAGCAGTCTCCTAGGCTCGCTCTCCTCAAGAGATCGTGCTTCGGCTTCTGGATTGGATTGTCACCGATAGCTGGCATCCGTTTCGACAACTCCTGATGGGGAATAGCTAGGCGAACGTGATACGTCGCTTGAGACCGTTACCGACCCCGTAGGGCAGCCTGCCTTCGAACTGAAGGCACCCGACGACGATGCCGGGCGCAATTCCCAACTCCTCGGCGAATTCTTCGATGTCGGCCAACGCTCTCAGGTTTCTGAGCCGTTCTTCATGCTGTTCAGGGATCAAGGCTGTCGCGGCGAACCGGTTCGCCTCGTTCTCGCGCTCAGCCTCCCTTGCCTCCGCGGCTGTACCGGGGTCGGCGTAGCCGACTCTTCCAGCGTCGATGAACCGTTCGCTCCGAGGGTGCAGCAGGATGTGGCCTGCCTCGTGGAATAGCGAGAACCAGAACTGATCGTCGCTGTGGTACCGCAGGCTCAGAGCAATCACCGGCTTGCCGGCGAGCCAGTAGGCGGCCCCGCTAACTCGCGCACCCTTGATCTCAGGCTCGAACACAACGGCCACCCCGGCCGAGGCGCAGCCGTGTTGGAGCCAATCTCCGACGTGTTCGGGAGGACGGGCTGTCGCTGAGCGAATCTCCGAGAGGGTCTTGCGGAACTTCGATTCGTCGTAGGCAGCGCACTTCGCTTCAAGAGCATGCGCTTCAGTGATCCGGACCCACGATGCGAGCGCGCCCTGGTCTACGTCGTAGGCACTCGAACGTCGGAAGGACACAGCTGGTTGACTCCACACATCGCTCCAGGCGCTCGCCGTAGCGACTGCGAAGAATCGCTTCGCAGCAGCGACAAGGGTCGCCTTGTCGTCGCTCTGAGGGAGACAGCCCCGCTTTCGTAGCTCTCGCCACGGCAGACAGTCCAACCATGTCAGTTCCTCTGCGGTCGCCTGCCGCTCGGCAAGCCGGGCGAGCCGAGCTTGGTAGTTGGCCTCCCGAGCATTCCAGAACTGCGCGGGGATCCCGAGCACACGCTCCAGCTTCACCGCTACGGCCGGAGTTAGAGCCACATGGCCCTTCACAAGCCGGTTGACGTGCTTGGCACTCAACTCCGCTCGGCACGCCAACTCAACCTGGGTCAGGCCGGCCTCCTCCAGCGCCTCGACCAGCGTCTCGCCCGGAGGCACGGCGTAGTCAGGCTCGTAGCTGATCAGTTCACCGGTCATCGGTCTCCTACCCTTCTGCGGATCGTCACCTAGCGTCGTGCTCATTACTGGACCCGAAGACTCGCGACTCTCGCTCAACCATGTGTGTCAGTGATCTCCACCACGACCACCTCTGCGACGAGGCCCCAATCGACGCTGCCGTCGGAGCGCTGGACCTTGTCCAGATCTGCCGGTTGGATGATGAGACGCATGGGGTGATCCAGGTCACCACTCATCTGGCCCGTCCGATTGGCACGGAGCGGGTGCCACCTACCCGGCAGGTCTGCCAGCTCACCAGCGTTCTGCACAGCTTCTAGGTCTGCTAGACGCTGCTTGAGTCGTCGCGCTCCACGAGACCCGAGCTTCCTCGTCAACGACTTCTCGCTCGCGCAGAGCTTCGCCAGCCGTTGATCCCGAAACCCGATCTGCATCGTGGTAACTTTACCATATAGGTAAAGTTACCACGCTGGCACGGGATTGTCTAGGAAATCTCCGTTACGACGCTGAGCGCTCTACGTGGCCGCCGTAGCCGACGGTGCCTGAGGCTCCGGCCGCGGAGCCGAGACGGTGCAGCGGCGCGGTTTTGTACGACGGCGACGGGGTGTAGGCCACCGGTAGGCGCTTGACCCCGCCGATGAAGTTGGAGCGCAGGAAGTCGGGCTCGCCGTCGAGGTGGATGTCGGGCATCCGCCGGGCGACCTCCCGGAAAGTCAGTCGGATCTCCATCTTGGCCAGGCTGGTGCCCAGACAGTAGTGCGGACCGCCCCCGCCGAAGCCGACATGGTCGTTGGGGGTGCGCTCGATGTCGAAGCGCCACGGGTCCTCGAAGGCACGCGGGTCGCGGTTGGCGGCCACGTGCCACATGAGCAGTTTGTCGCCCGCGGCGATCTTGACCCCGCCGATCTCGTAGTCGGACAAGGCCTGGCGGCGGAAGTACATGACCGGGGTGGCCCATCGCACGATCTCCTCCACCGCAGTGTCCATGTAGCGGTCGGGGTCGGCTCTGAACTTCTCCCACTGGTCACCGAAGTCGAAGAAGGCCATCATCCCCCTCGTGATCGAGTTGCGGGTGGTCTCGTTGCCGGCCACGCACAGGATCAGGAAGAACATGTCGAACTCGAGCTCGCTGAGCGCCTCGCCGTCGATGTCGGCCGACAGCAGCGTGGTGACGATGTCGTCGGAGGGCGTGCTGCGGCGTTCCATCTGGAGCTGGTGGGAGTAGCCGAACAGCTCGGCCGCGGCCCGCAGGATGTCGTCGCGGCTCTTGACGAACTCGGGATCCTCGCTGCCGATCATGGCGTTGGTCCAGTCGAACACCTTGGAGCGGTCCTCGATGGGGATGCCCATCATCTCGGCGATGGCCTGCAGCGGTAGCTCGGCCGAGATGTTGCGCACGAAGTCGCAGCGGCCCTTCTCCACCACCTGGTCGAGGATGATGTCGGTGCGGTTCTGGAGGTAGTCCTCGAGCAGGGCGATCATGCGGGGGGTGAAGCCCCGGTTGACGAGCTTGCGATAGCGGGTGTGGCGGGGCGCGTCCATATCGATCAGCGTGTGGTCGTTCACGATGCCCGACTCCAGGTCTCTCTGATCGGGATCGCGCATCTGCGTGCCGCTGTGACTGGACGAGAACACATCGGCCCGGCGGTTCACCTCCTTGAGGTGGGCCTGGCGGGTGATGGCCCAGTAGCCGGAACCCTTGCCCCCCTCGTCCACCCAGTGGATGCCGGGGTCGATTTCGCGCAGCCGCGCCAGCGCTTCATGGTGCTCCTGGCGCTGGAACATGTCGAAGTCCCACAGGTCGACGCCCGCGGCGGGGCAACGCCCGGTGCCATGGTCGACGGGACAGCCTGTCACTTGCTCATCAGTGCGCTCATCGGTGATCGTCATGCTCACACCTCGCTGTCCGGTGCTCTGGGTCTTGCACCACCCGCGTGCCTCGGGACGGCTGGTGGCACAATTTATCTTCCTAGGAAGTTTCCTTCCCAGGAAGATACCTCAGGGAGCAGCCCTTCGCAACTCGTCAGGACCGGGCCGGCTCCGGACCGACGTAGCGGGCGCTGGGGCGCAGGATCTTGCCCGTCTCCGCTTGTTCGAGCACATGGGCGCTCCATCCGATGGCCCGGCTCACCGCGAAGGTCGGCGTGAACAGGGCCCGAGGAAGCCCCGCCAACTCCAGCACGACCGCGGCCCAGTACTCGACGTTGGTGACGATGCGGTGGGCGGGCCGCCACTCGCCCAGAACCCGCAGGATCTCCTCCTCGATCGCGGCCGCCCTCGATACGAGGTCTCCTCCGAGGGTCTCAGCCGCAGCCCGCAGCACCACTCCCCTGGGATCGGCGGCCCTATAGACCGCGTGGCCGAAGCCCATGATCTTGTGGCCCTCGACCAGCCGGGCTCGCACCCACGGCGCGGCCCGTTCGGGCGAGCCGATCTCATCGATCATCTCCATGGCCCGGCTCGGCGCCCCGCCATGGAGCGGGCCGCTGAGCGCGCCGACCCCGGCCACCAGCGACCCGGCCATGTCGGCGCCGGTGCTGGCCACTACCCGGCTCGTGAACGTCGACGCATTGAAGCCGTGGTCCACCGTCGCCACTAGGTACTGCTCCACCGCCCGTGCGGCTGCACGCGCCGGCTCCGATCCGGTAGCCATGCGCAGGTAGTCCTGCGCATGGGGAAGCTCCGCATCGGGTGCGATCGGGTCGAGCCCGTTGCGGCGGCGATGGTGACGGGCCAGCACCGTCGGCACGACTGCGGCCAGCCTGAGCGCGTCGTCGCGTCGGTGCCGGGCGGATCGGTCCAGCAACGGACCGCGCCCTTCCTGCGAGGCAACGGCGAGCAGGCCTACCCGCAGCACCGCCATCGGATCGTCGAGCCTCGCGGCGGCTGCGTCCACCACCGCGGCGGCCTCCTCCGGCAGGGCTCTCAGGCGCCCCGCGTCTATGGCCGCGACTCCGGGCGGCAGCACGCCGTCGATCTGCAGGGTCCAGACGTCCTCCAGCGTGCGGGTGCGGGCCAGCTTCGACGCATCGTGCTGCCGGTAGTGGTAGAAGCCCTCCTCGCCCCTGACCGCCCCGAGCACCGTGTCGGCGACAGCGAGCCCCTTCAGCCCCGGCGGTGCGATCTGCACGGCTCTTGCTCTCTTCTCTCGCCCGTTCCTGTCCACCAGGATCGACACGGACGCTCGGCCCGAGACACCGCCCGGCCGAAAAATCCGGCCATTGTTGCGATTCCGGCAAGAGTGCCGCGGAATTTCGGCCAGAGGCCGAGCGGATGGGCAGCGATTGGTCAAGATCATCGCGAGGCACGGAGCGAGGCCGTGGCCCGAGCGGCCCGTGAGCGCAGCGAACAAGAGCGGGAGATACCCCGTTTCGGCGCGAAGGGCTCTCACCCTCACGCTCGCTCTCAGCTGATGGGGCGCGTTCCAGCACCAGCGCCACTGGGGGGAGCCCCCTCTCACCCTCACGCTCGCTCTCAGCTGATGGGGCGCGTTCCAGCACCAGCGCCACTGGGGGGAGCCCCCTCTCACCCTCACGCTCGCTCTCAGCTGATGGGGCGCGTTCCAGCACCAGCGCCACTGGGGGGAGCCCCCTCTCACCCTCTCGCTCGCTCTCAGCTGATGGGGCTGCTGGGGACGGTTGCGTGCACCACCGACGCCTCCACCACCGGGATCTCGTGGCGCTCCAAGGGGCGCATCCACTCCTTGCGGGCCAAAGCCTTCTCGATGTAGGGCGCCAGCTCGTCGGCCTTGGCCGCCTCGCGCTCGGCGCGACGGGCGGAGAACTCCCCCAGCACATCCGATCCGAACAGGCGCAGGCTTCCGCAGATGTCGGAGTGGCGGTTCTTGCCCCCCTGCTGCAGGAAGATCACGTGGTCGATGCCAGCGTCCTCGGCCTCCTTGAGCCAGCGGACCGCATCGGCGGGGGTGCCGATGGTGTCGGAGTAGTCGTCGCCGGCGTCGAGCGCGGCGGCCACGGCGTCATCCAGAGCCGAGCCCCGCTGGGCTTCGTAGCGGTCCCAGATGTCGGAGTGGCCCGGAATGGTGTGGTGCACCACCAGCTGGCGCAGGGCGTAGGCGAAGAAGTGGAACCCGTCGAAGCCGCGCCGGATCGCCTCGGCCCGATCCTCGTGCAGGGAGAACCCGGTGACCACCGCGATGTTGGCGTTGACGCTGTGCCCCAGCGGTACGCACTCGTCGCTGCGGATGATGTCGTAGTACACGTCGGCCCAGTGGCGGGCCTCGGCTGGGTCCACGAAGGCGAAGGCCAACGCGCCCAGCCCGCGGCGAGCGGCCAGCTCGATGGTGGTGCGGTTGGTGCAGGCGATCCACATCGGCGGATGAGGCTTCTGCACCGGCTTGGGGATCACGTCGCGGCACGGCATCGAGAAGAACTCGCCCTCGAAGCCGGGGTAGGGCGACATGGCCATCATGTTGGCGATCTGCTCGCCCGCCTCGAGGCTCATGGCCCGCTTCTGCTTGGCACCGATGCCGAACCCGCCGAGCTCCAGCCGGGTGGCGCCCTCGCCGATGCCGAACTCCACCCGTCCACCGGAGATCAGGTCCAGCGTGGCGACGCACTCGGCGGTGCGGGCCGGATGGTTGTAGGCGGGCGGAGCCTGGCGGATGCCGTGGCCCAAGCGGATGCGCTTGGTACGGGCCGCACACGCCGACAGGAACACCTCCGGCGCCGAGCAGTGCGAGTACTCCTCCAGGAAGTGGTGCTCAACCGCCCAGGCGACGTCGATGCCGACCTCGTCAGCGACCTCGACCTGCTCCAGCGCCTCGGCCAGCAGCTGCTCCTCGGAGTCCGCGGTCCAGGGACGGGGCATCTGGAGCTCATAGAACACGCCGAACCGCACGGCCGGCCAACCTATCGGCGTCGCCTACTGGGGCCGCAGCCGGGGCCAGTCGGGGCGCGGCCGGCCCTTTCCGCCGGTTTCATCGCGAAAAGGCGCGCATATCGCGACTATTAGCGATATTCACCGGCTGAGGTTCAAGGCTTTTCAAGGTACCGGTGGGGTGGCATCCGAGCCGACGGGATCGGGCGCTACCGTGGCAACCGCCGGCCGACCCGGGGCCGCGTACGACGAGGGGACGTTGCGACATGTCGGAGCCAAGAGGCCGAGCGGGTAGACAGCACCTCATGAGTATTTCACGAGGCGCCCAGCGAGGCCGTGGCCCGAGCGGCCCGTGAGCGCAGCGAACAAGAGCGGGAGACACCTCGCCGCACCGCGAGGCGGCATCACCTACTCGCGCCTCCTCTAAGTCCATGACCGTCTCCATCGATGAGCTCTTGGCAGCCAAGGGTTACGTGGTGGCCGACGGGGCCATGGGCACCCAGCTCTTCGCGGTGGGCCTCGGCTCGGGCGATCCTCCCGAGGAATGGAACGTGACCCACGACGATGAGGTCCGGGCCATCCATCGGGCCTACCTGCGGGCCGGGGCCGACCTGGTGGTGACCAACAGCTTCGGCGGGACCGGCTTCCGCCTGGCCCTCCACAGCCTGCAGGACCGGGCGGCAGAGCTGAACGAGGCCGCGGCCCGCAACGCCCGCATGGAAGCCGACGCCGAGGCCGAGCGGGCGGGCCGGGCGGTGCTGGTGGCGGGCTCGATGGGCCCGACCGGCGAGCTCCTGCAGCCGATGGGTAACATGTCGGCCGCAGCCTGCGAGGCCGCGTTCGCCGAGCAGGCGGCCGGGCTGGCCGCCGGAGGCGCGGATCTGCTGTGGATCGAGACGATGAGCGACCTCGACGAGGTGGAGGCGGCGGTGCGGGGGGCCCGGTCGGCGTGCGACCTCTCCATCGCCGCGACCATGAGCTTCGACACGGCCGGACGCACCATGATGGGCGTCACCGGCGCCGAACTCGCCGACCGTCTGGGGAGGCTGGGCCTCGCCGCGATGGGTGCCAACTGCGGCAACAACGTCGCCGACACCGAGGCAGCCGTGGTCGCCGTGGCGGCGGCGTCCACCGGCACGGCGGTGATCTCCAAGCCCAACGCAGGGGTACCGGTGTGGAGCGGCGACGCGCTGGTCTACGACGGCACTCCCGAAGTTCTGGCCGCCCACGCCCACCGGGCCCGAGCCGCGGGCGTGACGGTGATCGGCAGCTGCTGCGGCAGCACTCCGGACCACACCGCCAAGATCGTCGCCGTGCTGCGGGGCGACGAGCCCCCGCCCGACATCGAGTCCGCTCCCCGTGCAGGCCCCGGCACCGAGGACCGCCTGGCCCGCCGCCGAACCCGCCGCCGCTGAGTGGGTACAGCGGCTGCTGTCGATGGTGAAGGCTCAGGACGGCTTCACGTGATCGCCCCTCGCTCGCCTACGGTGTTGGCTCGGTGAAACGCTCCTTGAATTCGTCGTGCATGCCATGCCATCTCGCCACAAGTTCCTACCATGACGAGCATGTTCCGGTCGATCCAGCAAGTTCTCGACCATGCCGACGACCTGGCAGATCGCTGCGAAGCCTACGAGCCGTCTCCGGACGATGAACGACCAGTGGCGGAATACTTGCTCAAGCGGGCGGCCGCACACAAGGCCCGCTGCGAAGATCAAATCGCCCAAGCTGTTGCTGCAGCACGGGCTGACGGCTCATCCTGGCGCGACATCCACCGGATCCTGGGCACATCGGAAGAAGCGGCAGGTCAGCGTGACCGCCTAGTTGAAGACGGCTCAGACGTCACCGATGATGACACTGATGAATACCTTCAGGCTTGGGTCGTCCTCATCGAGCGCTCACTGGATACGGGGGCAGATCTGTCCCTGTATTGGCAGGAACTCGATGCACGCCGAGCGGCACGGATGCACATGGAGTCAGACTGGCCGCTGGAAGCCGGAACGCTGCCGAGCGATGTGTACGCCGCAATCGAGCTATTCAATGCTCATCATCATGGATGCGAACACGTTTGGCTTGGGTCAACGCCGATCAGGGCCACCCATTCTGAAGACACGGTTGGTTCAGAGTATGACGGACCTCAACAGTGCGGGAGCATTTGGCGGAGAGATTTTGTGCGATCAGATCTTGCGACTTCCTCTGAGTGGAGTGAGATCCAGAGAATCGCCACAGAATTGGTCGATCACATGAACAGGCCGGACGTCTACGCCCAGCTTCGTGAAGCAAACGTGCCACGCTCCAAGAGTCAGAATATTGAGGACGTGATAAGACACAAGACCACCGAGCTAGGGTTCAGAGACGAATCGAAGGGATTGTTCGCTAGCTACAGCACGAGAGGCCTCAAGCCCGACTACTACAGAGAAATTGGATGCACTGGAGTAATCCTCGAGGTGGAACGGGGCAAGACGATCAACAACAACATGGACTTTCTGGACTTCTGGAAATGTCACATATGTAGAGTCGCGTCGTTCCTCATACTGCTGGTTCCAGTGGAACTACGACACAACGATAGGGACAGTCCAACTCAAGCATTTCGTGCAGCTTCAAACCGGCTTGAGTCGTTCTTCGTGACGGAGAACTATACGAATGTGTGGGGCCTAGTTCTTCTCGGCTACTAGCGATCAGGTCCGGTAGACAATCGGAACGTCCGCGGTTCCTTGTGAGCGCGCAGGCACGCGCTGGTCTGAGAGTGACAAGGATCCGTCTGGTTAGGTCTCGGGCCGCGCTACTACTCAGGGGCAGTGAGGGCGGCGAGGCTGGCGGCGGACCGGGCGAGTTCAGGGTCGAGCGGAAGGCGACGGTAGGCGTCAATCAGCGCTTCGGCGGCGACCACATCTGGGGCTAGCGCATGATCCTCTGGCTCTGATCCCGCAGGCACCGTAGACAACATGTCAGTGGCGGAACTGGCGCTCGCCGGTGAAGAGCATGGCTAGGTTGCGCTCGTCGGCGGCCGCGATGACCGCAGCGTCGTTGACGGAGCCGCCCGGTTGGACCACCACCGCCGCTCTGGCGTCGGCGGCGGCGTGGATGCCGTCACCGAACGGGTAGAAGCCGTCGCTGGCGCAGGCGCCGCCCGCGGCCCGGCCCGCGGCCTTGGCTGCGGCCAGCTGGCCGGCCTCAACCCGGTTCTGCTGGCCGGCACCGATGCCCCAGGCGGTCTCGTCCCGGGCCAGCACCACCGCGTTGGAGCTTGTGTGGGCGCACACCCGCCAGGCGAACACGGCGTCGGCTCGCTCGGCGTCGGTGGGCGCTCGGGCCGTGACCACCTGCCAGTCGGCGGGGTCGGCCTCCAGCCGGTGGGGTGTCTGCACCAGGAAGTCGTCGGCCAGGCCGCCGAGGGTGCGCACCTCCCACGGTGGCTCGTCGATGCGGCCCTGCGGTGCTTCCAGCAGGCGGGTATTGGCCCGGCGGGCAGCCAAGCGCTCGATCACGCCGTCCGCGTAACCGGGGGCGATGACCACATCGGCCTGGGCCGCAGCCACCATCGCTTCGGCCGTGGCCTCGTCGATCACGGCGTTGACCGCCACCACCCCGCCGAAGGCGCTGCGGGGGTCGCAGTCGTAGGCCCGGGCGTAGGCCGTCGCCAGATCGTCGGCAACAGCCGCTCCGCACGGGTTGGCGTGCTTGACGATCACCGCAGCCAGGCGGTCGCCGAGGTCGTGGGCCAGACGCCAGGCCGCCTCGGCGTCCATGAGGTTGAGGTAGCTCGGCACTGGGCCGCCGTGCTGGAGCATACCGTCGAAGAACCCGGGTGTCCCCCGCGGCCGGTAGCGGGCGCCCTGCTGGTGCGGGTTCTCGCCGTAGCGCAGCGCCTCAGCCCGCTCCAGCTCCAGGCGGATCACCGCTGGCAGGTCCGACTCGACTAGCCCTGGCTCGTCAGACTTCGCCCCCGGCTGGCTCGCGGCGACCGCTGCCTCCTTTGGTGGGGCCGACTCAGCCGACGGATCTGCCGTGGCGTCAAGCCAGCCGGCAATCGCCGACTCGTATGCCGCGCTGTGGGCGAAGGCCTTGCGGGCCAGGCGGTGACGGATACCCGCGGACAGGCTTCCGTCCGAGCGGAGTTCGTCCAGCACCGACCCATAGTCCTCCGGGTCCACCAGCACACCGGTGTAGGCGTGGTTCTTGGCCGCGGCCCGCACCATCGTCGGACCGCCTATGTCGATGGTGTCGACCCCCGGAGAGGTCTCGAACGGATAGAGGTTCACCACCACCAGATCGATCGGGTCGATGGCGTTGGCCTCCAGCTCAGCCCGGTGGATGGGGTCGTCGCGGTCGGCCAGGATCCCGCCGTGGATGCGGGGATGGAGGGTCACCACCCGGTGCCCCAGCATGGCCGGTGAGCCCGTGTAGTCGGCTACGTCCACCACGGGCAGCCCCGCGGCCTCAATCACACGGGCCGTTCCAGAGCTGGCGATCAGCTCCCACCCCAACTCGACCAGCCCCGCGGCCAGCTCCGCCACACCCGTCTTGTCGTAGACAGAGATCAGCGCCCGCGGCGTCGCATCCACAAGGCCTGAGCCTAGAGGTCCGGCAGCGCGGGACGGGGTCATCGTCCCATAATCTAATCATTACATCACAGTTTATATCGAACTATATTGTAAAATCACAGAACATCTGTACAATCATTTCGCAGCCTGCGCTGCCCGGCCCTTTGCCATCAGTTGCCCGTTCGAGGACCAGTGGACGTTCTGTGAGATCGTCGACTATCACTGATGGACAAGGAGGCTCGAATGGCTGATACGACCGCAGCGGGGCACCACTACCACCCCAAAGTCGTCCTGCATCCCGGCGACACGCTCGCCGAGTTGCTGGAAGGGAGGGGCATGACTCAGGCCGAACTCGCCGAGCGCACCGGTCTGTTGGAGGAGCACATCGATCTGGTAGTCATCGGCCGAGCACCCCTAACCCCCGAGATCGCCGCCGTGCTGGAGCGGGAAACCGGAGTCTCGGCACGAGTCTGGGCCAACCTTGAGACGGCGTTTCGAGCGTACGAATCACGAATGGCTGGGACCGACCGCAAGGACCGCGGCCTGGTCGCGGGAGCAGCCGACGGCCGCTAACTGCCTGACTACAGGGCGGCGACGATCTCCACCATCAACTCGCCGGCTTCGGTGGGATTCTGGCCGACGCGGACCCCGGCCCCGGCCAGCGCCTCCATCTTGGCGGCAGCCGTGCCCTTGCCCCCGGACACGATGGCCCCGGCGTGGCCCATCTTCTTTCCCGGCGGCGCGGTGACCCCGGCGATGTAGGCGACCACCGGCTTGGTCATGTGCTCGGCGATGAAGGCGGCCGCCTCCTCCTCGGCCGAGCCGCCGATCTCGCCGATCATCATCACAGCCCGGGTCTCCGCATCGGCTTCGAACGCGGCCAGGCAGTCGATGAAGCTCGTGCCCGGCACGGGGTCGCCGCCGATGCCCACACAGGTGGTGACGCCGATCTCCTGCTGTTTGAGCTCGTACAGCGCCTGATAGGTGAGCGTGCCCGAGCGGCTGACGATCCCGACCGGTCCGCCCGGCCGGGCGATGTGCCCTGCGGTGATGCCGATGTTGCACTTGCCGGGGCTGATGATGCCCGGACAGTTCGGGCCGAGCAGGCGCACGCCGGGGTGGTCGCGACTCAGCTTGTTGAACAGGAACGCCTCGTCGTGGGCGGGCACGCCCTCGGTTATGACCACCACCAGCTCCATGCCGGCCTCGGCCGCCTCCAGCACCGCTCCGGGCACGCCCGGAGCGGGGATGAACACGCAGCTCGCGGTGGCGCCGGTGGTCGCTGCAGCCTCCGCCACGGTGGCGAAGACCGGCACGCCGTCCACGTCGGAGCCAGCCTTGCGGGGGTTGGTGCCCGCCACGACCCGGGTGCCGTAGTCCCGGTTGAGCAGGCCGTAGTAGCGGCCCTGGGAGCCGGTGAGGCCCTGGTACACCACCCGGATGTTCTCGTCCACGAAGATGCTCACGGCTTCACCTGCCTCCTCGGCCAAGTGTCCGCGCCTCGCGGTGAAGCGTGTCGTTTCCCGCTCTTGTTCGCTTCGCTCACGGGCCGCTCGGGCCACGGCCTCGCTCGGCGTCTTGTGAAGATCCCCATGAACTTCCGCCTATCCGCTCGGCCTCTGGACCTGCCCGGCTTCGGCTCCGACCAGCTCCACTGCCCGGCGGGCGGCGTCGAGCATGGTGGGCTCCATCATCAGGGATTCGCTCAGGTGGGGCTCCAGAAGCTCCCTGCCCTCGGCCGCGTTGGTGCCGTCGAGCCGGATCACGATGGGCGAGTCGATGTCCACCCGCCGCGTCGCCTCGATGATGCCGTTGGCGATCTCCTCGCCCCGCGTGATGCCCCCGAAGATGTTGATCAGGATGGCCCGCACCGCCGGGTCGTTGTTGATCACCTCCAGCGCACCCGCCATGACCTCCGCGTTGGCGCCGCCTCCTATGTCGAGGAAGTTGGCCGGCCGGCCCCCCACCTGGTTCACCACATCCACCGTGCTCATGGCCAGGCCTGCGCCGTTGGCTATCACCCCCACCGAGCCGTCCAGGCCCACGTACTGCAGCCCCTTGGCGTGGGCGGCCTGCTCCCGCCCGTCACGGGTCTGGGTGGCGTCGTACTGGGCGTAGTCGGCGTGGCGGAACGTGCTGTTGGCATCGAGGGTGACCTTGGAGTCGAGCAGCACCACATCGCCGCCGGCGGTCACGATGAGAGGGTTGACCTCGACCATGTCGGCGTCGGCGTCCACATAGGCGCCATACAGGGTCACGAGAGCAGTGGCCACCGCCCCCGCAACGTCGCCACCGATGCGGGCGGACCGCACCCACTGGCGGCAGGCCTGCTGCGACAGCCCGTCCACGGGGTCGATGTGGATGCGGGCGATGGCGCCGGGATCGCGGGCGGCCACCGTCTCGATCTCCACGCCGCCCTCGGCCGACAGCATCCCCAGGTGCTTGCGGGCCGAGCGGTCGAGGGTGAAGCTGGCGTAGTACTCCTCGACGATGTCGGAGGCCTTCTCGATCCACAGGCGGCGCACCGTGTGGCCCGAGATGTCGAGGCCCAGGATGTCGCTGGCATGGCGGCGCACCGCATCGGAGTCCGCGGCGAGCTTCACGCCCCCGGCCTTGCCCCGTCCTCCGGCGTGCACCTGGGCCTTCACCACCACCGGCAGCCCGAGCCTGGAGGCCGCGGCCACAGCCTCGTCGGCGGAGAACGCCGTCTCGCCCGACGGCACCGGCAGTCCGTACCGGGCGAACAGTTCCTTGCCCTGATGCTCGAACAGATCCACGGGCGGCGATACTAGGCCGCGATGCCCGTTTCCAGAGGAGCCCGCCCGAACTTGCGCTCCGTCATCGTGGTGGGCCTAGGGGGAGTGGTGGTCGCGCTGGGCCTGGCCGGAGCGGTGCTGCTGCTGACCCGCGGCGGCACCGACGTGGAGATCCGTCTCGGCGACCGCGACTTCCGCGACATGGAGACCGGCCGGATCAGCGCCGAGATCGCCGACCGGGGCCCGATCCTGTTCGGTGACGTGGCCGACGGCAGCCTCGACATCGTCCTTCAGCACCTCGGGGACGATCCCGAGGCGGGATGGCTGGCCTTCGAGGCCCGCCGGGCAGGCCAGAGCCGCGACTGCTTCTTCGAGTGGCGGGCCGAGCACGCTGATTTCGTCAACAAGTGCGACCCTGACGACACCGTGGACGCGGCAGGCACCGGCCTGCGCCACTTCGACGTGGCCGTCGTCGACGGCGACGTCAGGGTCGACATCAACCCTCAGAGGCCGAGCGAATAGGGGCGCGATCCGCCCGCATTCCGCGAGGCGCTGAGCGAGGCCGTGGCCCGAGCGGCCCGTGAGCGAAGCGAACAAGAGCGGGAGACACAACGCCGTGCCGCGAGGCGCTCGCAACCAATTTGCGCCTGCCGTTAGATGACCCGCCACAATGGGAGGATCCCATGACTGCCGTGAGCCCCACCGACCGGATATTCCTGCGAGACGCCCAGTGCCGGGCTTTCGACGCGACCGTCGTCGCCGCCGACGAGGGCAGGGTTGCTCTCGATGCCACCGCGTTCTACGCCACCAGCGGGGGCCAGCCCCACGACACCGGCACGCTGAGCTTCCACGGCGGGTCGGCCGCGGTGACCGACGTGCGGGGCCACGACGTGGTGTGGCACACCATCGACGGTCCGGCCGCCCCGTCCGTGGGCACGCCGGTGCACGGAGAGCTCGACTGGGAGCGCCGCCACGCCCTGATGCGCACCCACACCGCGCTGCACATCCTCTGCGGGGTGATCTACAACACCTGGGGCGTGTCGGTGACCGGCGGCAACATGGCGCCGCTGTCGGCCCGGATGGACTTCGAGTTCGATCCCCTGCCGGAGGGGTTCGCAGCCCAGGTCAGTGAGCTGGTCAATGCTGAGATCGCCGCCGACCGGCCCATAGAGATCTCATTCCTGCCCCGGTTCGAGGCCCTGGCCGACGACGACCTGATCCGCACCAAGGTCAACTTGATCCCCGAGTCGGTGCAGGAGATCCGGGTGGTCGACATCGTCGGCCTCGACCGGCAGGCCGACGGCGGAACCCACCTGCCCTCAACCGGCGAGGTGGGTCGCTTCGAGGTGGTCAAGACCGAGTCGAAGGGCAAGGCCAACAAGCGCCTGCGCATCGCGGTCCACGACGCCTAGCGGCCCGTCCGCTTGCGCGACAGGGGCCACGAAAGATAACGTGGTTCTAGAGGTTGATGCGACCGGATCGTGGATGTACAGTGAGTTTCATGGCTATTACAATCATTTCCGTTATAGGGCGGGCCTGCTCGGGTTCCTAGGCATCCTGGTCCAGTTCCTGTTGAAGCAGAACTCTCAGCGTCGCGACGATCATGTCGCCGCGCTGGGCGCCATACACGAACAGGGCATAAGGATCCAGAAGCTTCACACCGCGACATTGGAGCTGATCCAAGAGACGGCTCTCGCCACGCGCCAGCACGCAGACAAGCTGCACCGCGAAGCCATGGACGCCATCGCCGCGCAAGGCACCCGCATGCAAGAACTGCACACCGAAGCCATGGACGCGATCACCGCGCTGGACCGCGAGCACCGAGAGAAGCTGCACACCGAGACGATGACCCAGATCGCCGCCCTTAGGACGTGCGCGGATAGGTGAGGTTCGGCACCACGATGCCGTCGGATTGCAGGTGCCTCGTGCCTTCGCGGCCGCCTATCCGCGTGGCCCCTTAGCGAGCGGACAGCCGTGCTCGAGACCAAGATCGCAATGCCCGGCTCCGCCCCCGCCTGACGTTGAGGTCTAGATCTTCTCCAGGGGGGCCCACGACAGCAGCAGGCGCTTCTCGCCGACGTCGGGGAAGCGCACCGAGGCCTGGGCGTCTTCTCCGGCGCCGTCGATGTCGACGATCACGCCCTCGCCCCACTGGGCGTGGCGCACGTCGTCGCCCACCCGCAGACCGAGGCGGTCGGCGCCCGACGGGGTGACGGCCGGGCCCCGGCCCGCGGCCATGGCCCGCTCCACGATCTCGTCGCGGTTGGCCGACCGCCGGTCGAGGCTGCGCTCGCGCCGGTTGCGGCTGTAGTAGCGGCTGCGGACCACTCTGGCACCGTCCGCCGTCTGCACCAGCTCGGCGGGGATCTCGGAGAGGAAGCGGCTCGGCGGGTTGTACTGCCTGCTGCCGTACAGCAGTCGGCTCCAAGCGTGGGCGAGGGTCAGATGCCGCATGGCCCGGGTGATCCCTACGTAGGCGAGGCGGCGCTCCTCCTCCAGCTCGTGGGGCTCGCCCAGGGCCCGGATGTGGGGGAACACGCCGTCCTCCATGCCGATCATGTACACGTCGGGATACTCGAGGCCCTTGGCGGAGTGCAGGGTCATGAGCGTCACCGCGGACTCGTCGGCGCCGGCGTCGGCCAAGTCGTCGGTGTCCGCCACCAGCGCGACCGCCTCCAGGAAGTCGTCCATGCTGTCGTGCTCGCCGGCCACGCCCACCAGCTCGGCCAGGTTCTCCAGTCGGCCGTCGGCTTCAACCGATTTCTCGGCGCGCAGCTCATCGAGGTACCCGGAGCGTTCCAGCAGCTCCTGTAGCACCGCGGCCGGCGACGCCTCCAGGCTGACAGCGTCGTCTATCAGCGTGCAGAACTGCCGGATGCCAGCGGCCGAGCGCCCGCTGACGCCAGCCTCGCCACAGTGGCGCAGGGCCTCATAGAAGGTGAGACCGGCCTCCGCCGCGTGGGCGTCGATCTTGGCCACCGAAGTGGCGCCGACGCCCCGCTTGGGGGTGCCCAGCGCCCGTTTCACACTCACCTCGTCGCCCGGGTTGGCGACGGCCTTGAGGTAGGCCATGGCGTCGCGCACCTCGCGGCGGTCGTAGAAGCGGGTGCCGCCCACCAGCCGGTAGGGCACCTCGGCCTTGACGAGCTGCTCCTCCACCGCCCGCGACTGGGCGTTGGTGCGGTAGAAGACCGCCATCTCGTCCAAGCGCGTCTGCTCGTCGTCGCGGCGCCGGATGATCTCGCTGACCACGTAGCGGGCCTCGTCCACCTCGTCGTCGGCGTGGTAGCGCACGATGCCGGGCCCCGAGCCCTGATCGGTCCACAGGTCCTTGGGCTTGCGGCCGGCGTTGTTGACGATGACCGCGTTGGCCGCGTCGAGAATGTTCTGGGTGCTGCGGTAGTTCTGCTCCAGCACCACGATGCGGACGTCGTCGAAGGCCCGCTCGAACTCGAGGATGTTGCGCACGTCGGCGCCCCGGAAGGCGTAGATCGACTGGTCGGCGTCGCCCACCGCGGTCACCTGGCGGCTCTCGGCGGCCAGGCGGATCACCAGCTCGTTCTGCACCGGGTTGGTGTCCTGGTACTCGTCCACCAGCACATGGGCGAACCGCTGCCGCCAGCGCTCCAGCACGTCCGGGCAGTCCCGGAACAGTTCGACGGTGCGCAACAGCAGGTCGTCGAAGTCCATGGCCGCGGCGGCGGCCAGGCGGCGCTGGTAGTGGGTGAAGACCTCGGCGATGCGCCGCTCGTAGACGTTGGAGGCCCGCTCGGCATACTGGGCCGCGTTGACGTTGTCGTTCTTGGCTGCGGAGATGGTGGCGTGGATCGAGCGGGGCGGGAACCGCTTGTGGTCGAGGTTCAGATCCCGCAGCACGTAGCCGCACAGGCGCACCGCGTCGCCCTGGTCGTAGATGGTGAAGCGGCTCGGGTAGTCGATGTAGGCGGCGTCGCGGCGCAGGATGCGCACGCATGCGGCATGGAACGTCGACACCCACATGCTCTCGGCCACCGGTCCGACCAGGCCGCCGACCCGGTGGCGCATCTCGCCCGCAGCCTTGTTGGTGAAGGTGATGGCCAGGATCTCGAACGGCGACAGCCCGTGGTGCTCGATCAAGTGGGCGATGCGGTGGGTGAGCACCCTGGTCTTGCCCGACCCCGCGCCGGCCACCACCAGCAGCGGCCCGCCCTCGTGGGCCACGGCCTCATGCTGGGCCGGGTTCAGACCCTCGAGAATCGCCGATTCCGCCATCGCGGCCACCCTACTGCCGCCCCACAACGGCCCTCGCCGACTGAGCGGTCGTCAGTTGCCAGTGCTCTGTCCAGCAACCTTCGCGCGCGTGGGGTGCTCTCGTTCGGCCTGTGATGGCAACGCTCGCGGGCAGGCTCAAACCGACGAACGTTTGTGGGCACCGCGCTAGACGGGGTCGGGGTCGTCGGCGAGGACGTCGAGGAACGGCGAGTACCGGTAGACGCGGTCGCGCCTGCGGCCTGTGACCTCCTCGACGATTCCTCGCAGGATCATCTGATCGAGCACGCGGCCCACGGTCGTCGGCGTTGCGCCCAGCCGGGCCGACGCATACTTGATGGTGATGACGGGCTGCTCTGCCAGCAGATCGAGCATCGGCCACGCGTACCTGCCCAGTTCCCGGCTGGTGGCCGCGAGCCGGTGCTGGTCGGTGAGCGCTGACAGCTCGGCCGCGACCCGCACGGCGTCGTTGGCCGTGACGGCCACGCCGGCCAGGAAGAACCTCAGCCAGCCCTCCCAGTCGCCGTGCGTCCGTATGGCGTTGAGCCGGTCGTAGTACTCGCTGCGATTCTGCTTGAGGAAGAGACTCAGGTACAGCAGCGGGCGAGCCAGCACCCGGCGCTGCACCAGCAGCATGGTGATGAGCAGGCGCCCCACGCGGCCGTTGCCGTCGAGGAACGGATGGATCGTCTCGAACTGGGCGTGCGCCAGGCCAGCCAGCACGAGCGGCGGATCGTCGCTGTCGTTCAGGAAGACTTCGAGGTCGCGAATGGCGGCCGGGAGGTCGTCGGGCGCCGGCGGCACGAACGTGGCGGTTTCCAGCGTGCAACCCGCGGGGCCGACCCAATTCTGGGTCTTGCGGAACTCCCCGGGGCTGCGCTCCTGGCCCCGCACCCCCGTCATCAACTCCTCGTGGACCCGGCGGATCAGCCGGCCCGACAGCGGCAGCTCATCAAGAAGGCTGAGACCGAGATGCATCGCCCGCACGTGGCTGACCGTCTCGGCGATGTCGGCAGGCAGACCGGTCACCCGTGCCTCCACCTCATGGGCCAGCACGTCGTCGAGGCTCGACTGGGTGCCCTCAATCTGGGAGCTGAGCACCGCCTCGCGCCGGACATAGGACGCCACGAACAGGTCGGGATTCGGCAGGCTGCTCGCCATCCCGTCCAGCCGGCCCAAGGCCGTCGTGGCGTCCGAGAGCAAGCCGAGCAGCCCGCCGTCCCACCGCACCGGCGGATCGGGCGGCAGCCGTTTCGGCATGAACGCCTCGTACCCGGTCAACTGCCGACGCAACCGCCCAGCCCGCTCGCTCGCCATGCCGCTCCTTAGCCTGGATCCACCGATGGGTCCGTCGTCTCTCACCAAATCTGCACGGGTTGTGGTCGCATACGACGTGTTTCTCTACAGATTTCGGGCCACGTCCTCATGAATCGCTGCCTATCCGCTCGGCCTCTTATTCCAGTCCTTGGAGAATTGGAGGACTCTATTGCCTTGTTGTTCTACTATAGAGGGCGATTCTAGAATAAGAGTCGAAACACGGGCCGATGCAACGCCGTTATTCCAGCATATTGGAATAGCGTGCCCGCACTTCGAGATTTATTCTACTGAAGACAGGTTGACTGGAATAACATGCCGTCTTGGCGAGGCAACTGAACCGGTAGCGTTCGGCGGATGTCTGCAAGCATTGGATCGCGGCCGTCGTGAGCCGTCCGTTCCGCTTCGGATTCAGCCTCGACGGCCTTGACGGACCCCAGGAGATCGCCAGGCGTGCCCGGCGAGCCGAGGACATCGGGTACTCGTCGGTGGTAATGACCGACCACTTCGACGACCGGCACGGACCGCTGGTCGCCCTCACCACCATCGCGCTGGCCACCACGTCGCTGCGGGTGGGAACGCTCGTGCTGGCCAACGACTACCGGCACCCGGCCGTTCTGGCCAAGGAGCTGGCCTCTCTCGACCAGGTGTCCGGCGGGCGCTTGGAGATCGGCATCGGCGCAGGGTGGATGGCCTCCGACTACGAACAGGCCGGCATCGGCTTCGACCGGCCCGGAGTGCGCATCGAGCGGCTCGACGAGGCCATCTCGGTGCTGGAGGGCTGCTTCGGCGAGGGACCCTTCGACTTCGAGGGCAGCCACTACACCATCCGGGGGCTCGACTCCTTGCCCAAACCCGTGCAGAAGCCCCGACCGCCGCTGCTCGCGGCCGGAGGGGGCCACAGGATGCTGGCTCTGGCCGCCCGCCGGGCCGACATAGTGGGAATCAACCCAAGCCTCCATTCGGGGGCGATCGACGAGCACGCCGGGCCAACAGCCACCGCGGAGGCCACCGACTCCAAGCTGGCCGTCGTGCGGGACTCTGCCGGGGACCGCTTCGACGCCTTGGAGCTCCAGACCCGGGTGCACCTGGCCGTCATCACCGATGACGGCCCCGCCCTGGCGGCTGCCGCGGCGCCAGCCTTCGGAATCACCGCCGAGCAGGCCCTGGCCTCGCCCCACGCCCTGGTGGGCACCGTCGACGAGTGCGTTGCCGCCATCGAGGGCTGGAGGGCGCGCTGGGGCATCTCCTACATCTCCTTCATGGGCAGCTCCGCCGAGGCGATGGCCCCGGTGGTCGAGCGCCTGACCGGTCGATAGCGGGGGCCCGATAGCCTGCGGGCCGTGGAGGTCGCCGACTCCGTCCTCGACCTCGTAGGGAACACGCCGCTGGTGAGAATGCGGCGGGCCATCCCCGAGGCTCGCTGCGAGGTGCTGGCCAAGCTCGAGATGCTCAACCCGGGCGGCAGCGTCAAGGACCGTCCAGCCATCGCGATGATCGACGCGGCCGAGCGCGAGGGGCTGCTCAAGCCGGGCGGGACGATCATCGAGCCCACCTCGGGCAACACCGGCGTCGGCCTGGCCATGGTGGCGGCCCAGCGGGGCTACCGGTGCATCTTTGTCATGACCGACAAGGTGAGCGGCGAGAAGGTGCAGTTGCTGCGGGCCTACGGCGCCGAGGTGGTGGTGTGCCCGGTGGCGGTGGCCCCCGACGATCCCGACTCGTACTACTCCACCGCCGAGCGGCTCCTGTCGGAGACGCCCGGCGCCTACCGGCCCAACCAGTACTTCAACCAGATGAATCCCCTGGCCCACGAGCAGACCACCGGACCGGAGCTATGGCGCCAGACCGGCGGGCGCATCACCCACTTCGTGGCCGGCGCCGGAACCGGCGGCACGATCAGCGGGGTGGGTCGCTACCTGAAGCGCCAGAACCCCTCGGTGCAGATCGTGGCGGCCGACCCGGAGGGCTCGGTGTTCAGCGGCGGATCGGGCCGGCCCTACCTGGTGGAGGGCATCGGCGAGGATTTCTGGCCCGAGACCTACTACCCCGACGTGGTGGACCGTGTGATCGCCGTGTCCGACCAGGCCTCCTTCGACATCGCCCGGCTGGTCTCCCACCGCGAGGGCCTGCTCATCGGAGGCTCGGGAGGAACCGCGGTGTGCGCGGCCGCGGAGGTGGCCCGAGACTGCGATCCCGACGATGTGGTGGTGATGCTGCTGCCCGACTCCGGCCGCGGCTACCTGTCGAAGGTGTTCGACGACAACTGGATGGCCTCGCACGGCTTCCTCATCTGCGAGCATCCGTGCGTCAAGGACGTGCTCGACGCCAAGGAGGATGCGCTGCCGCCGCTGGTGTACGTCAATCCCGGCGACCCGGTGAGCCTGGCCGTAACCCGCATGCGCGACAACGGGCTGAGCCAGCTTCCGGTGGCCAAGGGAGAGATGCCGCTGGCCGCGGCCGAGGTGATGGGATCGGTCCACGAACTCCAGCTCATGGCCCTCGCTTTCAACGGCGAACTGCTGGGCCGGCCGGTGGAGAGCGTCATGAGCAGACCCCTGGAGCAGATAGGCATCGGCGAGCCGGTGGCCCTGGCGGTGACCAAGCTGGAACGGTCCCCCGCGCTGCTGGTGCTCGACGGCGGCCGGCCACGGTCGGTGGTCTCCAGCACCGACGTGCTCAGCTATCTGTCGTCGGTCTCCGGCGACGCCCTCGGCGACGGGGCGAGCCTGTGAGCGGCCCCGAGGGAGCTTGGGGGTTCGAGACCCGGGCCGTCCACGTCGGGCAGGAGCCCGACGAGACAACAGGGGCCATAACCGTGCCCGTCCACCTGGCCACCACCTTCGTGCAATCCGCGCCGGGCCAGCACCGGGGCTACGAGTACTCCCGCACCGCCAATCCCACCCGGACCGCGCTGGAGCGCAGCGTGGCCGGGCTGGAGAGGGCAAGGCACGCGTTCGCGTTCGCCAGCGGCATGGCCGCCGAGAATGCGCTGGTAGGCCTGTTGCGACCCGGCGACCATGTGGTGCTGGGCCTCGACGCCTACGGCGGCACGTTCCGGTTGATCGCCGACATCTACGGCGAGCGGGGGATCGGATGGTCGGCGGTGGATCTGAGCGAGCCCGGCGCGCTGGCCGATGCCCTGCGGCCCGATACCAGGCAGGTGTGGGTCGAGACGCCGACCAACCCCATGCTGGCCGTGGTCGACATCGCCGCGGTGGCTGAGACGGCCCGCACCTCGGGCGCGGCCGTCATCGTCGACAACACCTTCGCAACCCCCTACCTGCAGAACCCTCTGGCTTTGGGGGCCGACGTCGTGGTTCATTCCAGCACCAAGTACCTGGGCGGGCACTCCGATGTGGTCGGCGGCGTTATCGCGGTGAACGACGACGATCTGGCCGAGCGGCTGGCCTTCGTGCAGAACGCGGCCGGGGCGGTTCCCAGCCCGTTCGACTGCTATCTGCTGTTGCGGGGCATCAAGACCCTCGGCGTTCGCATGGACCGGCACTGCGACAACGCGCGGGCGGTGGCCGAATACCTGGACGACCACCCGGCGGTGGCCCGAGTGCTGTATCCCGGCCTGCCGGACCATCCCGGCCACGATGTCGCAGCCCGCCAGATGCGCCGCTTCGGGGGGATGGTGTCGTGCATCCTCACCGGCGGCGAGGCCGCGGCCGTGGCCGCGGTCAGCTCCACCCGGGTCTTCCTGCTGGCCGAGTCGCTGGGGGCGGTGGAGTCGCTCATCGAGCAGCCGTCCGCCATGACCCACCTGTCGGTGGCCGACTCCCCCCTGGCCGTGGACCCCGGGCTGATCCGCCTGTCCGTCGGCATCGAGACCATCGACGACCTCCTCGACGACCTCGACCAGGCTCTGAGCTAGCCCGATCAGGATCCCTGGACACCGCTCTGTCAGCGGTCAGACAGGTCGAACCTCGGATCTCGCCAGGTAGTCCGTGTCCGCGGACATGCTCGAATCGCTGCCGGTCCAGCCGATGGTTCCACATGCGCCGGCCAGCAACAGTCAGCGGGCGACGCTGGAACCGGGGGCTGTGCCAGGTCGCTGTTTCTACCCGCTTGCCCGCGTCCAATGCGACCTCGATCGCGGGTACCAGATCCGAGTCTGCCGAAGCCACCACAGCGACGTCGAAGCGGTCGTCGCGAGCGCCGATGGCGACGTCGAGCGCCATGAGGACGTCTATGCCCTTCTCCTCCGCCCTCCAGCGCACAGGCTTGCCGAACGACCACGCAGTGGGCTGGTAGCGAAGTGGCCGGGTCTTCACGGTGACCAGAGGAAGCGTCCGCCACCTTGCGACCTGCCGATCGAACGACGACCGGAGGTTCCGGTGGCTCTTCGTGCCGGGCTGACCGCGATATACCGTCACTCTCGTCAACTCGCGGTCCAAGTCGACGGCCTCACAAAGTTGGGTGAGCAGCAGACCCAGCCGCTTGGGCATGACCTGTCCCATCGTCGACGGGTCGCTCAACGGATCGCCAAAGGCCTCGCGTGCGCCGTGGTAGAGGCTCTGGTAGTCGATGAGCACTGCTACTCGCGTCACAAGTTCCTGCTCTCACACCAAAAAATAAGCCCCGCCATTCCCGGACTGAGCCGGGAAGGCGGGGAAGATTGCCAGAAGCTACCAGATTCCACCGACAGCGTGCAACCGCCGACTACCGCCACTCCCACTAGCCCTTGGAGGGAACCATCGAACCTGTTCTCGCGTACGACATCGCTGACGCCCGCACGGCCCACAGCGACTGCGGCTTGCGTGACATGCCCCGTTGCCGCAGACTGAGCCGCTGCGGCTATGGAAGATCGGGTGGTCGGCGGTGGATCTGACCGATCCAGCCGCTCTGGCCGCCGCGATTCGACCCGAGACTCGCCAAGTGTGGGTCGAGACGCCGACCAACCCCATGCTGGCCGTGGCCGCGGTCAGCTCCACCCGGGTCTTTCAACTGGCCGAGTCGCTGGGCGCGGTGGAGTCGCTCATCGAGCAGCCGTCCACCATGACCCACCTGTCGGTGGCCGACTCTCCCCTGGCCGTGGACCCAGGCCTGGTCCGCCTGTCCGTCGGCATCGAGACCCGTCGGCATCGAGACCATCGACGACCTCCTCACCGACCTCGCCCGAACTCTGGCCTAGCGCGAGGACGCCTGCGGTTGACTGCCAGGGGTGAAGGGTTGGTCAAATAGTTGCCATTAGCATGGCTCTCATATCTTTAGTTTGATTCTTCTGATAATAGGTGCTAGCTTGGATCTCGCCTCGGCGAGCGGCACTGCCGACCGGCATCGACAGTTCGCCCTCGGAGTTGACGCGACTGCGAAGGAGGGCTGACGATGGCAATCGCCGAGACAGAGCGCAGCGAACTGGTACAGGCACTCACCAGCGCAATCGGAGAGAGGCCCACACACAACCTGATGAGCAGCATCTTCCTCGAGGGCACGGACCACATCGCGACCAAGGCCGGCGTGAAGGCGCTGGAGACCAACACGGAGGCCGGCTTCGTCAAGATCCATGCAGAAGTCGAAGGCGGGTTCGCCAGGGTCGAGGGAGAGTTCGCCAAGGTCGAGGGAGAGTTCGCCAAGGTCGAGGGAGAGTTCGCCAAGGTGTACGGTGTCATCGAGGGGCTCAAGGGCCACTTCGACCTGAAGCTCGCCAACCAGACCCGAACGATGCTGCTGGCGATGCTGGCTCTTATGGTGACTACTTGGGCGGGGATGCTGGCCGGGTTCCTGATGCTGGCCTCGATGATCAGCGGCTAGCGGGCCGCTACTGTTCGTGCGGCTGTCGTCGAGGCTCGCTACGCGGGCCAGCTGTCGTCGACGAGCACAGCCAGGAACGGCGAGTACCGGTAGACGCGATCGCACCTGCGGCCGATGAGTTCTTCGACGATCCCCACAGCGATCAGCCTGTCGAGCAGGCGGCCGACCGGACGGTGTCGCGCCCAGCCTGGCCGACGCGTACTTGATGGTGACGATGGGCTGCTCGGCCAGCAGGTCGAGCAGAGGCCAGCCGTATCGTCCGAGGTCCTGCTCGGCGGCCGTGCGACGATACGTGTCCGTCAGGGCCGACAGCCGGCCGCCACCCGTACGGCGTCGTTGGCGGTAGCGGCAACGCCGGTGAGGAAGAAGTCGAGCCAGCCCTCCCAGTCGTCCCGCGTCCAGATGGCGTTGAGACGGTCGTAGCACTCGAGACGGTTCTGCTCGAGGAGGAGGCTCTGGTACAGCAGCGGGCGCGCCGTCACCGGCGCTGATGGCACCGAGAAGGTAGTCGGGCGACGGCGGCACGAACGCCGCTGTGTCCAGCGTGCATCCGGCTGGCCCGACCCAGTTCTGGGTCTTGCGGAACTCCCCGGAGCTGCGCTCCCGGTCCCGCACCCCCTCCAACAGATCTCGGTGGACCCTGCGGATGAGTCAGCCCGACAGCGGCATCTCCTCCAAGAGCCTTAGAGGCAGCGCGGATAGGTGAGAAGCAGCAGCAGTGATGCCTGTGTTGCCAGCGATTCGAAACGCGGTGGAGCGCCTATCCGCGCATGTTCTTATTCCAAGTCGCTGGAATACCGGACCCAATATCCGCTCTTATTCTAGCAGTCTCTGATCCAGTGGAATAAGAGTGGGTCGCGGGAAGAACACAGTTCAACGGTCCGCTACAGGTTCGAGGGCATGACAGCCCCCTTCACTGAGCGGTCATGGTGGAGTTCCGAAGACGTCGAATCGTGGCTGTTCGCTTCTGACGACACTTCATTCGCCGAGCACCTCGGTCGTGCCGGATCGGGGTGCCTGTACATGGAGTTTATTCCCGGCAGCCCCGTGGGAAGCGTCGAGAGCGCCGAATTCATCGTCGATGGCACCTCGGACGTCCTACGAGCGCTCGACTGCTGGTAACAGAGTCGATAAAGACCGCTACACGGTCACTCCCATTCGATGGTGGCGGGGGGCTTGGAGGTGATGTCGTAGACCACCCGGTTCACGCCGGGGACCTCGGCGATGACCCGGCTGCTCATGGCTTCGAGCACATCGTGGGGCAGGCGGGCCCAGTCGGCGGTCATGGCATCGGAGCTGGTAACCGCCCGGATCACCACGGGGCGTCCGTAGGTGCGCTCGTCGCCCATAACCCCCACCGTCCGGATGTCGGGCAGCACCGCGAACGACTGCCAGATCTCGCGCTCCAGACCGGCGGCCCGCAGCTCGGAGCGCACGATGGCGTCCGCGTGGCGCAGAGTGTCGGCTGCTTCCGGGGTCACCTCCCCGATGATGCGCACGGCCAGGCCCGGGCCGGGGAAGGGCTGGCGGTGCACGATCTCGTCGGGCAGTCCCAGCTCGGCGCCCACGGCCCGCACCTCGTCCTTGAACAGCGATCGCAGCGGCTCCACCAGATCGAAGTCCAGGTCCTCGGGCAGGCCGCCCACGTTGTGATGGCTCTTGATGGTGGAGGAGTGGGTGGTGGCCCCGGACTCGATCACGTCGGGGTAGAGCGTGCCCTGCACGAGGAACCCGGCGTAGGGGGCGCGGCTGCGGGCTCGCTCGAAGGCCCGGATGAACTGCTCGCCCACCACTCTGCGCTTGGCCTCGGGCTCGATGACACCCGTGATCGCGCCAAAGAACTCCGCGGCCGCGTCGACGCGCACCAAGTCGATCCCGAAGTGCCGGCTGAAGGTGTCCTCAACCTGGTCGGCCTCGCCCTCGCGCAGCAGGCCGGTGTCCACCAGCACGCAGGTGAGCCGGTCGCCGATGGCCCGATGCACCACGGCCGCGGCCACCGCCGAGTCCACGCCCCCTGAGAGTCCGCAGATGGCCCGACCGTCGCCGATCTGGTCCCGGACCGAGGCCACCGCGGCGTCGATGACGGAGCGCATCGACCAGCTCGGACCGGCACCGCACCCCCGTCGCAGGAAGCGTTCCAGCACTTGACGGCCATTGGGAGTGTGCTCCACCTCGGGATGGAACTGCACCCCGTACAGGCCCCGGTCGGCGTCCTCGAAGGCGGCGACCGGCGACGCCTCGGTAGACGCGGTCACGGTGGCGCCCGGCGGCGGCTCGGCGATGGCGTCGAAGTGGCTCATCCACACGGGCTGGGGCGACGGCAGGCCGGCGAGCAGCACGCCGCCGTCGGTGGTCGTGGACATCTCGGCCCGGCCGTACTCGCCCCGCTCGTTGGGGCCGACCGAGCCGCCCAACTGCTCGGCGATGAGCTGGGCGCCGTAGCAGATGCCCAGGATGGGCACGCCGAGTCCGTAGATCGCAGGGTCGAGGCTGGGCGCGCCCCCGACGTGTACCGAGGCCGGGCCGCCGCTGAGGATCACACCCGCGGGCCGGCGGGCTGCGATCTCGGCCGCGGTGATCGAGGCGGGCACGATCTCGCTGTACACCTCGCACTCGCGCACCCGCCGGGCTATGAGCTGCGCGTACTGGGCGCCGAAGTCGACCACCAGCACCGTGTCGAATTCACCGCCCGGACCCGGCGCAGCTTCTGTCACGGCGAGACTATGGCGACGGCGGCCCGCTGGAAGTCCTTCACGTCGGTGTAGCCGCACTTGGCCATCGAGGTGCGCAGCCCGCCCATCATGTTGGTGGTGCCGTCGGGGCCGAGGGCAGGGCCGTAGAGGATCTCCGCCAGCGTGCCCCGCAGCTCGACATCGATGATGCGCCCCCGAGGCAGCGTCGGATGGCCCGCCGACAGGTCCCAGTGCCGGCCCGGGCACGGCGAGTCGGTGGCGGAGGCCAGCGGAAGGCCGAGCACGGCCGCGTCCGCGCCGCACACGATCGCCTTGGCGATGTCGCCCGCGGTGCGCATCGTCCCGTCGGCGATCACATGGCAGTACACGCCGGTCTCGTCGAGGTGGCGCATGCGGGCGGCGCGGGCGTCGGCGATGGCCGTGGCCTGCGGCGCATCGAGGCCGAGCACGTGGCGGGTGGTGCCGACGTGCCCCGAACCGGCCCCGACCAGCACGCCGGCCGCGCCGGTGCGCATCAGGTGCAGGGCGGCCTGGTAGCTCACGCAGCCTCCGACGATGACCGGCGTCTGCATGCGCCGGATGAAGGTCTTGAGGTTGAGCGGGTCGCCGTTCGACGAGACGTGCTCGGCCGAGACGATGGTTCCGGAGATGACCAGCAAATTGATCTCGGCGTCGATGGCGTGAGGGGCGAGCTCCTCGGCCCGCTGGGGCCTCACCCGACCGGCGGTGCGCACCCCCACCCCGGCAATCTCGGCGATGCGGGCGACCACAAGTTCCGGTCGAACCGGCCGGGCGTACAACTCGCGCAGGCGGGCCACAGCCGAGTCGAGCGGCGCGGATGACAGCTCAGCCAGATCAGCGGTGGGGTCGTCGCAGCGGGTCCAGATGCCCTCCAGGTCGAGCACCCCCACTCCCCCGAGCTCACCCATCCGCACAGCTGTGGCCGGGCTGGTCACGCTGTCGGTGGAGGCCGCCAGCACCGGGATGTCAAAGCGGTAGGCGTCGATCTGCCAGGAGATGTCGACGTCTTCGAGATCGCGGGTGCGCCGGCTGGGGATGATGGCGATCTCGTCGAGCCGGTAGGCCCGGCGACCGGACTTCCCCAGCCCGATATCGGTCTCAGCCAAGGCGGTGCCTCCGGTGTTGTGGCTTCACGGCCGCTGAGGTCGCAGCGCAGTGGAGCGCCAGCGGGGCGACGCGCCGGGAGCCGGGCACCGGACGAGCCTACCCGGCGTCGGTGCCAGCGGTGGCGACCGCCAGCAGCCGGCGCAGCACCGCCGCGGTCGCGCCCCACACGGTGTCGCTGGGCAGTTCGAAGAAGGTCATGGTGCGCTCGCCTCCGAATGCCGGTTCCAGCGACCAGACCTCCTCCCGCCAGGCTTCGGGGTCGGTCAGCTCGGCCAGGGGGACGTGGAGTACCCGCTCAACCTCGGCCGGATCGGGAACTAGCTCGGGGCGCCTTTCGACGGTGGCGACGAAGGGACACACCAGCGAGCGGGATCCGACTGTGACGAAGCTGTCGAGCCGGCCAACATGGGACACGCTGCCGGGATCGAGCCCCACCTCCTCGGAGGATTCGCGCCGGGCCGTGGCCCACAGGTCGGCGTCGCCCGGCTCGCGCCGGCCGCCGGGGAACGACACCTCACCGGCGTGGTGGCGCAAGTGGGGGGCCCGCCGGGTCAGCACCACCGACGGCTGGCCCTGATCCTCGTAGAGCAGCACCAGCACCGCGGACGGGGCCGATCCCGGTGGCACCGTCGCCGGTGAGGGGAGGAGTCGGGGCGAAGTGGCGACGACCGCCCGCAGCACCCGTTCGAGGCTGGGACGGCGTCGATGCTCCGGGAGCCCCGACCATGGTGCCGGTCCGCCCAACCGGACGCTCGCCGGCCGGGGGATGCGCTGGGACCCGCCCCTGCCCGCAGGGATCGGCGGCGGGTCGAACACGGCCGCCATCGACGCAGGTGAGTCGGTCAGGATCCTTCCCCGCCGCTGGCCGCCGGCGCGACAAGGCTCTGAAGCAGCTCACGCAGTCCGCCGGTCTTGAGGTCGCTCATCACCCGTCCCGGCGGCGTCTCGCCCCGCTCCCACTCCTCCCAGTGATCAAGAAGCTTGCGCGGGTCAGGCGCCGGGCGATCCATCCCATGAGGCTACCGGCGCCGTTCAGAGTCGAGAGTTGCACATCGGAGCGAGTGATTGCATAATGCAATCATGCCTCATGTGCTCGTTCGGAACATTCCCGAAGACGTCCATCGCAAACTCACGCAGCGCGCCCGAGCCACCGGCACCTCCCTTCAGCGTTACCTTTCCGCTGAGTTGGCCAGGCTGGCCGAGACTCCGACCCTCGACGAGATGATCGATCGGATCGAACGGCGCTCACTGGGCACTGTGGGATTCGAGCAGGCCCTGGAAGACCTCGAAGAGGCCCGGGGCGAGCGCTGATAGTCGTCGATGCCTCCGTGCTGGCCAACTTCGTTGCCGATGCCGGGCCCGACAGCGCCCGCGCCCGAAGGACCGTCTCGGAAGCAGGCGAGGCCGCCATCCCGGACTTGGCCGACGTGGAGACTGCGACGGTGCTGAGGAAACGCTGGATCGGTCGAACCCTCACCGACGACCAGTTCGCGGCCGCCATCGACGATCTAGCCAGTCTTCCGTTCCGCCGCTATCCCTCACTGCCACTCCTGCGGCGTGCCTTCGAGTTGAGAGCGACCGTGACGGTCTACGACGCGATCTACGTTGCCCTCGCGGAAGAACTCGACTGCAGCCTCATCACCCTTGACTCCCGCCTAGCCCGAGCCCCCGGACCGCGCTGCGAGATCCAGGTCCTGCGCCCAATCTGACCGCGGTCAGCTACAGGGCGACCCTCGCTGTCACACCAGGATCGTCTTCACCTATAGAACCTGCGCGGTTGGGAGAGCGCTCATCTCTCCTGTTGGCCGAAACTCGACTTGGTGCGTCGGCGTGAATGGCTTCGTGGTCACCATGACCGATTCGATCCGGTCGACTCGATAGGAGCGCAACTCGCCGGTCTCGTCCTTGGCGGCGTAGAGCAGCAGGTTGCCGCCACGCGACACTCGTAGGGCGTATGGGCGGATCCTTCGTTCAGAACCCTGGTACCCAAGAACTACGCAGAGCAGGTTCGCTCCAGCGAACCGTATTGGCTCTAGCGGCGGGCCCTCTCCCCATGCCCACTCGGTCGGACTGGGGACCCATATGACCTCCTCCTCACTTGCCACTGTTGGCAATGCCGCGCGCTCTTGTTGCTCGGCGAGCCAGTCGAACAGCTCGGCGAGACGAGTCCAATAGTGGGTGAGGGGCGGCAGGGCGGGAAGCTGATGGGCCAGCATGTTCTGCCACTCAGACTCAAGCTCCGCTCGGCACTCCTCAGTAGTGACGAGTTCAAGTGTCGGCACCGCCACACCTTTCGATTCGCACTTCGCCATCAGCGTGTCGCGAACGAGTTCAGCGTGGTCCCACCGCGCAGGATGATCCAGCAAGAAATCACGTCGTATAGGTCTCGGGGCCTACCTCGCTCACCGAACGCACGGATCTTCTCGGCGAAGACCTCCTGCAGCGAGTAGCAACGAACCGTCGCCGGCGCGGGCAACTCGTCGGGATAGAGGTGTTGAATCGCTCGCATGAGAGGCGGGCACACAACGATCTCATCACGTGTCAAGTCGAGCCGGATGCTGGCGGGAGTCGGGGCTTGGCGAGGGCCGCGGTAGTAGATCCGTACTTCGAGGCTGCCGTTGGGCCGCACTCGGATGCGCGGTTCTCTAACTGCATAATCGATTCCAGACTCCTCACCAATGCGACGGAGCATGCCGTCCAGATGCATCATGACTGACTCGGGTTCCAACGGTCCGCCAGGTAGGACAGTGAAGTCCAAGTCCTCCGAGAACCGGAAGGTCTCCAGATAGCACTTCTTGAGGCAGGTTCCGCCCTTGAAGACCCATCCATCACGGAGTGACTGCTCGGTCCCGATGCCTGCGAGAACCCAACCCAGCACGTAGTCCTTCTCGACGACATCGTCACGTAGTTCCCACTCGGCCACGCGAGCCCGGACATCGCGCACTGTGATCACGCCTACATCGTGCCTGCACGGTCGAGGTTGACATTGAGCCGTATCCCCCAGCCAGAGAGAATCGGCCCTCCGGTTCTTGCTGAAGGGTCAAGATCGTTGATCCCGTTGCTTCGTCGAATACGGCACGCATCTACGAGGGCGTCCACTCGAGTCCTTGTTCGCTCGAGTAGATAGCCAAGCCTCTTGAACGCCGCACCGTTGCCGACGAGATCGCCGTACTTCACGAGGATGTCGTCATCTCGATGATCCCCGTAGAGATACTCGTCCAGCATTTCGGCGACGGATCTGATTCCACCGCCCCAGCTGGGGTCCGAGAGAACATCGACAATCGTCTTCGCAGGATCTGTGACTTGGATCCGTGACCCGTTGCGCCAAACCGGCGCTAGGCCGAAGTGCTTGCTCATCGGAACGGTGTGGAGAACGAAACTGGTGCCCCCGAGGGTCGGACGTCTGTCTCTGGGCCGGCGTGAGGTTGCCATCAGCACGCTCCGGAAGATCTGTTCGGTTAGATCCCAGTGTTCGGCCGCGCTCCACCCAGCAATGTACGCGGGCTCGTAGATCGAAGTCCCGACGACCCATGGATCCATGTGCGCCTGCCCGGAACGATGGGAATCCAGCGGAACAGGAAGGTAGACACCGCGTCGAACACGATCCAGCCACCCGCGGTCAGCGAGATAGCGGGTGAGGCGTCTCGCCCTCGCGGGTTCAAGGCGCAAACGCTCCGCAGCATCCGCCGCCGTGAACGGTTCGTTGAACGTCCGATGGAGCTGTTCTACGATCCGCCGATTCTCACGCGATATTCCCGCTGGTTCTATCACAGGCGTAGTATAGCCCATCTAATAGGCGCATCGCAGCTCAAAGTATGGCAGAGATCTTCCCCGCCGGCCGGGACTACCCGCGTCACGGACATGCTCACCACAGGATCCGCCGGCCGGGGCGAGCCGGATCGAGACACGACGGAACCAGAACGCGTAGGAGCCCGAGCTCATCGCTCGGGCTCCTTGGGGGGTTCGCTGGGGCGAACGGCTACATCATGCCGCCCATGCCTCCCATGCCGTCCATGCCTCCGCCTGGGGGTCCGGGCGGAGGCTTCTCCTCGGGCTTGTCGGCCACGAGCACCTCGGTGGTGAGCATCAGTCCGGCGATCGACGCCGCGTTCTGCAGCGCCGCCCGCGTCACCTTCACCGGATCGATCACGCCGGCGGAGATCAGGTCGACGATCTCGCCCGCCACTGCGTCGAAGCCCTCCGAGCCGGAGGCGGCCTCGACCTCGCGCACCACGATGGCGCCCTCATGGCCGGCGTTCTCGGCGATCAGCCGGGTCGGCGCCGACAGGGCCTCGCCGATGATGCGAGCCCCGGTGGCCTCATCGCCGTCGAGGCTGGCTGCGACCTCTGCGACCGCGGCCCGGCTGCGAATCAGCGCGGTGCCACCGCCGGCGACGATGCCCTCGTCGATGGCGGCCCGGGTGGCCGAGATGGCGTCCTCGATGCGGTGCTTGGTCTCCTTGAGCTCCACCTCGGTGGCCGCGCCCACCTGGACCACGGCCACGCCGCCGGCCAGCTTGGCCAGCCGCTCCTGCAGCTTCTCGCGGTCCCAGTCCGAGTCGGTGTTGTCGATCTCGGTCTTGATCTGGCTGACCCGGCCCTCCACGTCGGCGGAGTCGCCGGCGCCTTCCACGACGGTGGTGTCGTCCTTGGTGATGACCACCTTGCGGGCCGAGCCCATCAGTGACAGGTCCACCGAATCGAGCTTGAGGCCGACCTCCTCGGCGACGACCTGGCCGCCAGTCAGGATGGCCATGTCCTGCAGCATCGCCTTGCGGCGCTCGCCGAAGCCCGGCGCCTTCACGGCAGCGGAGTTGAACGTGCCGCGGATCTTGTTGACCACCAGCGTGGCCAGGGCCTCGCCCTCGACGTCCTCGGCGATGATCAGCAGCGGCTTGCCCGTCTGCATGACCTTCTCGAGCACTGGCAGCAGGTCCGACACTGCGCTGATCTTGCCCTGGTTCAACAGCACGTAGGGCTCTTCGAGCACGGCTTCCTGGCGCTCGGGATCGGTCACGAAGTACGGCGACAGGTAGCCCTTGTCGAACTGCATGCCCTCAACGAAGTCGAGGTCCATGCCGAACGTGTTGCTCTCCTCGACGGTGATCACACCGTCCTTGCCCACCTTTTCGAAAGCCTCGGCCAGCGTCTCGCCCACCGCGGTGTCGGCCGCGGAGATCGACGCCACCGACTGCACCTTCTCCTTGTCGGTCGACACCGGCACGGCCTGCTCGGCCAGCGAGTCGACCGCGGCAGCCACGGCCGCTTCCATGCCCCGCTTTAGGCCCATCGGGTTGGCCCCGGCGGCCACGTTGCGCAGCCCCTCGCGCACTAGGGCCTGGGCCAGCACGGTGGCGGTGGTGGTGCCGTCGCCGGCGATGTCGTTGGTCTTGGTGGCGACTTCCTTCACGAGCTGGGCGCCCATGTTCTCGAACTTGTCGTCGAGCTCCACCTCTCGGGCGATCGACACGCCGTCGTTGGTGATGGTAGGCGCGCCGAACTTCTTGTCCAGCACGACGTTGCGGCCCTTGGGGCCGAGGGTGACCTTCACCGCATCGGCGAGCTTGTTCACGCCCGTCTCGAGGCCCCTGCGGGCCTCCTCGTCGAACTTGAGGATCTTGGGCATCGGCGACCTCAGACGACCTTGGCCAACACGTCGCGGGCGTTGAGGATCAGCAGATCCTCACCGTCGACAGTGATCTCCGTGCCGCCGTACTTGGAGTAGACGACGGTGTCGCCCACCTCGACGTCCATGGGAATGAGCTCGCCGCTGTCGTCGGACCGGCGACCGGGTCCAACCGCCAGTACGTCGCCCTGCTGGGGCTTCTCCTTGGCGGTGTCGGGGATGACGAGACCACTGGCGGTGGTCTCCTCAGCGTCGCCGGGCCGCACAACGATGCGGTCATCGAGTGGCTGCAGGTTCATGTGTCCTCCCGGACTCCTGTTCTTGGTTTGTTCGTTTGTTCCTTGTGGCTGGGGCGGCTTGTCCTTGCCCTCGGCCACGACACGAGCTTTGGCACTCTCCCGTGACGAGTGCCAACGATACGGCCCATCAAGGACGGCGACAACGCGCGAGCCGGGCGTTTCAACCCTGCGGCAGGCCCAGCGGCGGCCCCGCCGAAATTGGCGACGAAACCGGCCCTGGAGGCACACAACTCACACCGAATTCGACCGGCAGCGAGCGGAGCCGGGGCGATTCGGGCTGCGTTCAGCCCTCTGGAAGGCCCAGGGACGGATCGGCCTGGGCTGGCCATGCAGTTCGTCGCCGTGCCGTTGCTGCGTTCAGCCCTCGGGAAGGCCCAGTGACGGATCGGCGCCCGCGGTGAGCGGGGAGGGTCCGTCGGCCTGGAGGCGCCACCACGCCGCCGCGGCCACCATGGCCGCGTTGTCGGTGCACATGGCCCGGCTCGGCAGGTATGCGGCCAACCCGTCGGCCGTGCAGGCGTCGAGCGTCATCTCGCGCAGCCGGCTGTTGGCGGCGACGCCGCCGGCCAGGCAGAGGCCCCGGGCATTGTGGGTGGCCGCGGCCCGGCGGGCCTTGGCCACCAGCACATCTGCCACCGCCTCCTGGAACGACGCGGCCACATCCTCGGCCAAGGCTTCGGGCTGGTGCCGCAAGTGGTTGATCACCGCCGTCTTGAGGCCGCTGAAGGAGAAGTTCCAGCCGTCGTGCAGCATGGGCCGGGGGAAGGCGATCGCATCCGGATCACCCTGCCCGCTCAGCCGATCGATCACCGGTCCGCCCGGATACCCGAGGCCCATGTAGCGGGCCACCTTGTCGAAGGCCTCGCCCGCGGCGTCGTCGAGAGTTGCCCCCAGCACGCGGTACCGCAGCCGGTCCTCCATCAGCACGAGCATGGTGTGGCCGCCGGACACCAGCACCACCACGACCGGAAGCTCCAGGCTCGGCTCGTCGAGGAAGGCCGCGTGGAGATGCGCTTCGAGGTGGTTGACCGCCACGAACGGCACGTCCCACACCAGAGCGAGCGCCTTGGCCGCCGACACGCCGACCAGCAGCGCCCCCACCAAGCCCGGACCGGCCGTAGCCGCCACCGCGGCGATGTCGGAGTCCTCCAGCGCCGACTCCACCAGCGCTTGCGACATCACCGGGACGAGCCGCGCGACATGGGCCCGCCCCGCGATCTCGGGGACGACGCCGCCGTAGCGAGCGTGCAGGTCCACCTGGCTGGACACCACCGACGACAGCACCTGCCGCCCGCCGGCTACCACCGCCGCGGCCGTCTCGTCACAGGATGTCTCGATGCCCAGGATGGCGTCGCCGGGCGCATCGGCCGGCTCGGCTGTGCCCCGCATCACGTCGCCCGCGGTCACGGTCCGTTCGCCGTCCACTTGGAGCGAGCGCGAATCGGTGAGAGACCCTCGCGTCGAAATGGTTCTTGCCCGCTCTTGTTCGCTGCGCTCACTGGCCGCTCGGGCCACGGCCTCGCTCGGCTTCTCGCGAGAGTCCTCATGAACTGCTGCCTATCCGCTCGGCCTCTGGACCTGCGCGTCGGGGCGGCGCAGGTAGAGGGGCTCGATCTCGTCGGGTCGCACGAATTCCTCGCGCACTGCCAGGGCGTGGGCCAGCAGCACTAGGGACTCAGCCGAGGGGTGGTCGAAGCCCGGGTCGGCCAACTCCACGCCCCGCAACCCCTCGAACATCGAGGCGTAGCGGGCCGCCCCGTCCCCAACCACGAGGGTCTCGCCCGGGTGGGCCAGCATGTGCGACACAACCCGGTCGGGTGGGCCGACCTCGGGTTGGCTCAGGCGCTGCACCCCTCCAGGCAGGCAGCCGTACCGGGCGTGGAACACTTCGCCGCGGCGAGCGTCGATCATCACCGCGATGGTGCGGCCGGTGTGGCGCAGCGGGTAGGCGACCAGGTCGAGGCTGCTGACCGCGACCATGGGCACCCGCAGAGCGTGCGCCATCGTGATCGCGGTGGTCACCCCGACGCGCAGACCGGTGTAGAGCCCCGGGCCGACATCGACCGCGACCGCGCCCAAGTCCTGCAGGGTGATGTCGGCGTGGGCGCAAGCCGCCTGAATCTGGGGAGCGAGCAGTTCGGCGTGGCAGCGCTCGCGGGTGGCCTGCACCGAGGCCCGCACGCCTTCGTGGCCTCCGATCGCGCAGCCGACGCGGCCGGTGGCCGACTCAATCCCCAGTATCAGCACCGCGAGGTCCAGGGCTCGAGGACGGCTCGCAACTGATCGGCGCGGCGCTGCCAGGACTCGCCGTGGCTGCGCGTTTCGAAGCTGCGTTCGTTGTCGCCCTCGCCGAAGCGGATCGTGACCGACAGATGCTCGGGCGGGAGGGCCGATGAGATCGTGTCGCCCCACTCCACGAGGGTCACGCCCTCATCGAGAAGCTCGGGCAGGGCCAGGTCGCACACTTCGTCGGGACAATCGAAGCGATACACATCCAGGTGGTTGACCACCAGTTGCCCGTTGTAGCGGTTGGCCAGAGTGAACGTGGGGCTCGTGACGGGGGCGGTCACACCCAGGGAGCACGCGAAGCCCTGCACGAAGGCCGTCTTGCCCGCTCCCAGGTCTCCAACCAGGACGACCACGTCGCCGGTGCGAATGATTGCCGCGATGGCCGCGCCGAGAGCCCTCGTCTCGTCGACCCCGGCCGTGCTACACGCGATCATTCGGGCCTAAGGACGTGCGCGGATAGGCGTTAGCCCGGTCAAAGGCCCCATCTCCAAGAACGTCCCGAAATCTGTAGAGAAACACGTCATATACGACTACAACCCGTGCAGATTTGGTGAGAGACCACAAACCCATCGGTGGATTCACGCTAAGGACGTGCGCGGATAGGTGAGGTTCGGCACCACGATGCCGTCGGATTGCAGGTGCCTCGTGCATTCGCGGCCGCCTATCCGCGTGGCCCCTAAGAGGCCGAGCGGGTGTTCTCACTCCCGAAATCGTACCGACGGCGGCGGCGGCCGAATACCGGCACGGCCGCGAACCAGATCAAGGAGCCGCGCGGGGACCGGACGGAACCACGGCGCCGCGCACCGCCTCGGCGACGGCGGCGACAGCCAGCAGCCGCACGTCGTCGACCTCGGCGTGCACCGCGCCGGTGGCTGCGGCCACGACCGCGTCGCCGTCGCTGCGGCTGTGGGCCGGCACTAGCTCGCGGGCCAGGCCGTCGTGGCCTCCCTGAGCTACCCAGAAGCAGTCGAGCTTGGACAGCGCGGCGTTGGTGACCACCGCGCACAGCGTGGTGTTGGAGAAGGCTTGAGCTCGGGCTCCCCACTGCTCGAACGACCCGGCGGTGACCTGTTCAAGTATCTGTTGTGCCGCCGGCGGCGGGCTGCCGGCCGCATTGAGCGCGACCAGCGCAGTGACAACCAGTTCGTCCCGGCGCGCAGAGGCGATTCCCAGCCCGCCGGGCTCTGCGTTCTCGGCGCCGAGCCACTTGGACACAGTGGCACCGGTGCCGGCCCCGACCGGGCCGATCTCCGAGGTGGTGGTCCGGTTCGTGGCCGCGTGACGGCCCGCGGCGGCATCGGGGCGCACGGCCGAGTCCCCCACCCCGAGGTCGTACAGGGCCATGGCCACCACGATCGGCACCGGCCCGTGGGGGGTTTCGAAGCCTCGGCCCTCAGCTTCGAGGACCTCCATGACCCCGTCGGCCGCGGCCAGCCCGAAGGCGGAGCCACCGGCGAGCACGATCGCGTCGACGCAGTCGACGAGCCGTTCCGGCGCCAGCAGTGCGAAGTCGCGAGTGGCCGGGGCACCGCCCCGCACCTCGCCGGAGGCGATGGTGCCGAGCGGGAGCACGATCACGGTGCAGCCGGTGCAGGCGACCGGATCAGTCCAGTGACCGATCTCCACTCCGGGAATCTGCAGGTCGATCGACACGTGCGAACCTACACGACGACCCGGGCACTCGCGCCGACAGCGGCCGAAATTGACGTAGTCGTCCCCATCTATCCGCGCTGCCTCTAAGCCGCGACCCGGGGCACTCGTGCCGACAGTGCGGTCAGTACCTCGTAGGCGATGGTGTCGAGCCGTTGGGCGATCTCCGTCGCCGTGATCTCCTCGGCATCCTGCCGGCCGATCAGCACGACTTCGTCGCCCAGGGTTACCTCGTCGATGATGGCCGGGTCGAGCGCCACCATGAGCTGGTCCATCGTCACCATGCCCACGATCGGGCACCTGCGGCCCCGCACCAGCACCTCGACGCCGGCCGAGCCGCTGTGGCGCCGGATGCCGTCGGCGTACCCGATGGCGACGGTGGCCACGCGGGTGGGCTCGTCGGCCCACCAATGCCGGCCATAGGACACGCTCTCGCCCGGTGCCACGGTCCGCACTGCGGTCACCTGGGACACCAATTCGAGCGCAGGCTCAAGCTCGATCAGGCCCTCCAGCTCCGGCGAGGGAGCGACGCCGTACATGGCGATGCCGGCCCGAACCAGGTCGCGGCGTGCGCCGGGATGGGCCAGCAGCCCGGCCGAGTTGGCGGCATGGACGACGCCCTGGGGCAGGCCGCTTCGGCGCAGCGCGGCCAGCGCCTGATCGAAGCGGGCTAGCTGGTCGGACGTGAACGGGTCGTCCGGGGCATCGGCCACCGCGAGGTGGGTCCACACTCCTTCGAGGCGCAGCCAGGGTCGGGCCGCTCGGAGGGCCTCGGTGACCGCCGTCAGCTCCTCGGGCGGGGTGCCCATCCGGTGCATGCCGGTGTCCACCTTGAGATGGACGACCCGCTCGGGTCCCTCCGCGGCCGCCAGCACCTCAATCCCGGCGACCGACGCCACCGTGAATCGCACCCGGTCCGGGCACCAGGCCGCGGCGGTGGCCGCCAATTGGGACGCGATCTCCGACAGGATGAGCACCGGCACCTCACTGTCGATGCTCTCGGCCACCTCCAGAGCCTCGGGAACCGTGGCCACGGCCAACCAGGACGCGCCCCCCGCGAGGGCGGCTCGAGCGGCGGTGAGCGCGCCGTGGCCGTAGCCGTCGGCCTTGACCACGGCACACAGAGCCGCGGCATCGGCCCGCTCGGCGAGGCGGCGGACATTGGACTCGATCGCGGCAGGCCGCACCCGCGCCACCGTCGGATACAGCTTGGAGGTGCTCACCGCGCCACCGCCGGAGACAACTTGACAGCGCTCACCGCGCCACCGCGCTCACAGTTGGCCACCAGCGCTCAGCCATCTCGGTGCCACGCGCGCCATGGAGGCCGCCAGCTCACCCACAACCGCACGACACGCGCCATGGAGGCCGCCAGCTCACCCACAACCGCACGACACGCACCATGGAGACCGCCAGCTCACCCACAACCGCACGACACGCACCATGGAGACCGCCAGCTCACCCACAACCGCACGACACGCACCATGGAGACCGCCAGCTCACCCACAACCGCACGACACGCACCATGGAGGCCGCCAGCTCACCCACAACCGCACGACACGCACCATGGAGGCCGCCAGCTCACGGCGTTACGGCGCGCAAGGCACCGAGGAGATCGCTGGCTATCAGGCGCGCGCCCCCGACGGAGGATGCGGCCCTTCCGTGAAGGTGCGCGGCCTCGGCCACAAGGTCAACAAGGCGCTCGGGACCGAAGGCGGCCAAGCGGCCCGCGATCATCCCGGTGAGGACGTCGCCGGTGCCGGCCGTGGCCAGACGGGCGTTGCCGCTGGAGACGATCCTGGCTCGGCCGTCGGGGTCGGCGACCACGGTGGGACCGCCCTTGAGCAGCACCACCGCGCCCAGCTGGGCCGCAGCGGCTCTGGCCGCGGCGATGCGGTCCGGCCCGGGCCTGCTCCCAGCCAAGGCCTCCAACTCGGCGTCGTGGGGGGTGAGCACGGTAGGGACCGAGCCGCTCCGGCGCTGGTCCATGGCGACCGCAATCGCGGGGTCGCGCAGCAGGCGCAGGCCGTCGGCGTCGATGACGGCGGGCAGGCCGAGTGCGAGCGCGTCGCCCAGGCGCGCCGCGGCCTGCTGGCCGGTGCCCAGCCCAGGCCCCGCCGCGTACACCGCGAAGCGGCCCGCATCCACGGCCAGCGGCGGCTCGGATCGCACCACCTCGATGGGCGAGGCCACGCCCGCGGCGGCGGGCGCGCTGAGATGGACCATGCGGGCTCCGCTGCGCAGCGCGGCCTCGCAGGCCAGCGACGCGGCACCGCCCATGCCCGGCGAGCCAGCCACCATCAGCACGGCCGCATGCCATTTGTGGGTGGTGCCCGTGCCCGCGGGAAGCGACTCGACATCGCCGTCGGTGACCAGGGCGCAGGCATCGCCATCGTCGTCGCCGACGGAGAGGCCGATGTCGGCGACAGCCGTCTCGCCGCAGGCGGCTGGACCCTCGCCGAACAGCAGGCCCGGCTTGAGCGCCGCGAACGTGACCGTGCGCTGTGCCGACCACACCGGCCCGCCCAAGACCTCGCCGGTCAGCCCAACCGGCCCGCCCAGAACCTCGCCGGTCAGCCCAACCGGCCCGCCCAAGACCTCGCCGGTCAGCCCAACCGGCCCGCCCAGAACCTCGCCGGTCAGCCCAACCGGGCCGCCCAGAACCTCGCCGGTCAGCCCAACCGGGCCGCCCAAGACCTCGCCGGTCAGCCCAACCGGGCCGCCCAGAACCTCGCCGGTCAGCCCAACCGGGCCGCCCAGAACCTCGCCGGTCAGCCCAACCGGGCCGCCCAGAACCTCGCCGGTCAGCCCAACCGGGCCGCCCAGAACCTCGCCGGTCAGCCCAACCGGGCCGCCCAAGACCTCGCCGGTCAGCCCGTCGAGCCCGCTGGGTATGTCAACGGCCAGTACCGGCGCTTCGGGCCGGGCCCGGGCGGGCGGGGTGTAGGGCCTCGACAGGCCGGTGCCGAAGGCCGCGTCGATATAGAGGTCCGCAGGGGGCAGGGTCTCGGGAGCATCGGTGGCCGAGAACACCAGAGCTCGCACGCCTCGTCGCCGCAGCCGGCGGGCCGCGGCCCGCCCGTCGGCACCGTTGTTGCCGGGACCGGCCAGCACCACCACCCGGCGCCCGTACCGTCCCCCCATCGCCTCCACCGCGGCGCGGGCCACAGCCGCGCCGGCCCGCTCGATCAGCACATCGGTCGGCTCGACCGCAGCCGCGTCTATCTCAGCCATCCGAGCCGGCGTGACGACGGGGATCACCGCTCAGCTCATATCTGCGGCTTCGGCAGCCAGCCCCGAGGAGCGCGCAACTCGACTCCGGAGGGAGCCATCACGGGATCCGGGAGCTGGCTCGACCGAATGGTCGGGCCTGAGAGGTGGTGCGCAGCATCTGCGGTCCTCCGGAGTTGGGCCGACCATCGTTGGGGCGGGAAAGCCACCATCACGCGCTTGCTCGGGAAACGGCGGCGCACAGCCTCGATCAGGGGCACAAGATCGCTGTCAGCCGAGACGACGATAGCCAAATCGAAGCGGTCGTCGAAGGCGTCCTCCAAGAGTCGAACGGCCATGTTCACGTCGGTCTTCTTCTCCTCTCTTCTCGTCCTCACGAAGCCGCACTTGCGACACTCGACGCTAGTCGCCAGGAAGTGGCCGAACTCGATCTCGACACCTCCCCGAGCCAGCAGAGCGTCGATGAAGACCGCCTGATTCTTCGCCGCCAACGGATCGTCGCGGACTCGGCTGGTGAAGTAGCGCACGAGATAGAGCCGTTGACAGGGTCTGAGCAACGCCGCGCACAGGGTTCGCAAGTCGAGCCACCGTGAGTTGTGCAGACGGGCATCGAGCATCCCGTGGTAGAAGTTGAAGTCATCAATGTAGGCAAATACAAGTTACTGACGACCGCTTCAGCGGGTCAGCGCGACGACGGTCGCCTGGGCGAGATGGTCGGTGTGGGACAGCGAGACGAGCCAGCGGCCGACGCCGTGCCCGGCCGCTCGCGATCGGGCGTCGCCGTGGAGCACAAGCTCGGGGCGGCCGTCATCGGCCCGGACCACCTCGATGTCGGCCATCCGCATCCCTCCGAGGCCGTAGCCGAGGGCCTTGAGGGCAGCCTCCTTGGCCGCGAACCTGGCAGCCAGGCGAGCAGCCGGATCGGCGGCCCGCTCGGCGTAGGTCCGCTCGTGGGCCGTGAACAGCCGGTCGGCCACCGAGGGCCGCCGCCGCAGCACCGTCCGGAAGCGGTCGACGTCGACCATATCGGTGCCGATCCCTACGACCCCGACACCGGAGAGATCGTCAAGAGGCCGAGCGGGCACGCGGTAGTTCACAAGCACTTCGCAAGGCGCGGAGCGAGGCCCCTAGGCCTGAGCGGCCCGTGAGCGCAGCGAATAAGAGCGGGAGGTGGGCCCGAGCGGCCCCTGAGCGCAGCAAACAAGAGGGGAAACAGGATGCTTCACCGCAAGGGGCTGACCTACCCGCGTTCGCTCCAAGGCCCTCGGTCACCCCCGTAACGATACCGAAGCGCCAACAGCCCATCTCCGGTGCTGGCTCGTGGCGCGGCAATACCGCGACGCGGATCGCGCTCCAGGACTCCCGCAGTGGATCATCCCCGAGAAGCGAAGAAAGCCGGGCTAGGAACGCCAGTGGTCGGCCAGGTCTCCTATCGGGGTGGTGAGCAGGTCCACCACGGCGATGCCGGCCAGCAGGTCCTCATCGAAGGCGGGCTCGGTCTCGGTCACGGCATCGCGCAGCTCCGAGTAGCGGTTGCGATATCCTTGGAGCACACCTCGGGCTGCGGCCACGGACAGCGATTCCTCGAAGCGGACATGCAGGAGGGTGATGCTGATCGTGGTGCCCGCCGACACCTCGGGCACGAACACGACGGTGCGGTCGTCGTGACGGCCGCGGGCCGCCAGCACCCGCCGCTCGACCGCCACCCGGCGCTTGCTGCCGGTCAGCGCGGGCGCGGCCGCAGTGCGCGACACGATGCCGGCCGCGACGCCGCCCTGGTCCACCACCGTGATGGTGTCCAGCCCGTCCAGCCGGTAGCAGGTGTGGCCCATCACCTCGGCCACCGCAGGCCCGAGATCGGCCAGAGCGCGAAGCGTCGCGTAGGACAGACGATCCCTGGGCGCGCCCGCGGCGAGCACGGCCTGGGTGAGGGTCGCTTCCAGCAGAGTCTGGTCCGAGCGGGAGATGCCGACCGTGACCGTCTTGGCCTGGTGGCGGATGGCATCGATCGGGCGGGTCAGCTGATCGATCCCGACACTCAGCGCGGCCTCCAGGCCGTCGATCACAGCCTCAGGGGTGCCGACCCGGTCCAGCTCCAGCTCGTATCCGTCGAGCGGAGCCAGCCCCACCGCGTAGCGCAGCAGCGTGGTGATTCGCACCGCAGTGGACGCCTCCAGGTGGCCGTCGTAGTCGCCGCGGCGCAGGCCGGCCCAGAACGCGGCTGCGCTGTGTTCCAGCGTTGGCAGAGCCCGGCTCAGAACTTCCTCCGCGATGGTGTCGGGGCGGGCCGCGGCCGCCTCGATGGCGGCTCGGGCCTCTCGCAAGGGCCGAGCCCCGGCATCGATGGCGAGGGCTGCCTCGTAGCCGAAGAGGTGGCCAACCATCGTGGCGGGCAGGAACGCGAGGCGCGGATCGACCACCGGGACACCCAGCACAGCCGACGCGCCGTCGAAGCGGGCGTCGCCGTCGTTGGCCACCACCACCGGGGCAGCCCGATGGGCACCGAAGATGGCCACTTCCTTGGCCACGTCGTCGGCTACTGAACCCGACAGCCCCACCGCGCACACCAGCACCAAGGGCTCCGCCGACAGGTCGATGTGCTTCTTGTCCTCGGTGATGTCGCTGGAGATCGACATGTAGCACAGCTCCGAGAGCTTGATTCGCACCTCGCGGGCTGCAACCTGGTTGGGTCCGTTGCCAACCACCGCCCAGTGGCGCCGGCTCAGAGCCAGGGCCCGGGCCGCTTCGCCGATGGCGGCGCGCCGCTCCAGAACCGCCTCCAGCGCTGACGGCATGGCCCGAAGCGCCTCGAGGAGGCTTCGCCGGGAGGCCGCCCCCCGGTCGCCGGCCACCTCGGCGGTGACGGCCGCAGCCAGCAGGCAGCCGGCCGCCACCTGGGAGTAGAAGGCCTTGGTCGAGGCCACGCTCATCTCCACATCGCGGCCGTCAGAGGTGTAGAGCACACCGTCGGCACGGTCGACCAGGTCGCTGTTGCGACGGTTGACGACGGCCACCACCGATCCGCCTCTGGCCCTCACCAGGTCCACGGTGCGATTGGTGTCGGTGGTGGTGCCCGACTGCGAGATGGCTACCACCAGCGTGTCGGACATGTCGGCCCGCAAGTGGAACGCCGACAGCTCCGTCGCGTGAAGTGCCGCTACGTCGAGCGAGGCGTCGCACCCGGCGTCGGCCAGCAGCGTCCGCAGACATCGCGCGAAGCTCTCCCCCGCAACCTCGGCGGTGCCTTGGCCGATGGCGAGAACCTTGGACACCGATCCGTCCCGCAGGCCCGACCGCACATCATCGGGCAGCGTCTCCGAACCCATCGCCAGGCCGAGACCGTCGGGAGCGTCGATGATCCTGCCCCGCAGCGTCTTGCGGAACGACGCCGGTGCCTCGCCGATCTCCTTGAGCAGGTAGTGGCTGTGGTCGCCGCGGTCGATGTCGCGGGTGGTGATCGCCGCGGTCGCGATCTCCGACGGCGCCACGGGCAGGTTGGTGCCGTCATACCCATGCCGGGCCACGCCCTCGATCAGGCCGGCCCGGCTGGCGTCGAGCTCGACGATCTGGCCCCGGCTGGTGCTGGGACTCTCGCCGTTGCCCACCGCCTCGCCCTCCATCCGCAGATAGTGAGACGTCTCCTCCACCACGCCGTAGGGCTCGCTGGCAACGATGAACGCGTCGTCGGCCAACCCGACGTACAGGGCCTGACCGCTGCCCCGAAGCGCGAGCTGCAGACGGTCGGGCGAGCCTGGCGTGCAGACAGCCACGGCCACCGAGCCCTCGCAGTCTGCCACCGTGCGCCGGAAGGCCTCGCCCGGGTCCAAACCCTGGGCCATGCCGCGGCCCATCAACGCGGGGACTGTCTTGGAGTCGGTGGTGACGGCAAGCGGTACCTGCACGCCGGCCGCGGCGAGCAGTTCGGCGTAGTTGTCGACATCACCGTTGATGGCCCCGACCACATACGGGGTCTGCTCGCCGATCAACTCGCTGTTGAGCGGATGGGCGTTCGCCTCGGAGATGATGCCGACCGAGGCCCAGCGGGTATGGCCGAGCACGAGCACGCGGGCCTGCTCCGAAACCAGAGCTGCGGCGAGCAGGCCGTCCGAAGCGACCGCGGCCCGCAGCGCCGTGCTGTTGTCACCCAGCTCGCCGATCTCGGCCGCGGTCTTGTGGACGATGCTGAGCACACCGTCGACGAGACGCACTGAGCCCGAGCCGAACGAGTTGTCGCCGGCCCGGCTTTCTATCGCCTCCGCAACGGTGGGATCAGTGAGGTCAAGGCCGTGGCCGCTGATCAGCAGATGCAGCCCGGCCGAGTCACGGCCGCGCACCTCGAGCCGGTCCAGCGCGGATAGGGCCTGATGTACCGAACAATACGCCTCGAGCGCGGCGGGCGCTGCCGAGTCGGCACTCAGCCCTACTCCCGAGAGCAGATCGGAGACGGCCCGTGCGGCCCGCAGCCGATCCCGGCTCACACTCCACAGGCCGTCCCGAACCCGCACGAGCTGCTCGTTGAGTTGCTCCAGTTCGGTCGCGTCCAGCGAGGTATCGGCCTCGAGGCGGGCTTCCAGAGTCGCTACCGGCGCCGATGCGGCTGCGGTGCGGCTCTCGATATCGCGGGTCGTCTCCGGCGACCCCAGCATGAGACGCAGGCCTGGCACTCCGGCCAGCAGTCCGTTGGCCTCCTGGAGTCGGTCGGCCGCGGTCCCCAATTCCTGCACAAGGCCCGCAAGGCCTTCGCGGGCTGCAGCCGCGTCGACGAGGCTCGCGGCCACTGACTCAACCAGACCGATGACCTGCGACCGGTCGGGGACCGGCCGCGTCGCCGGGCGGCGCACGACGGCAATGATCCCGCACATGTCAAGAACGCGCCCCGATAACGAACTTCAGGCGGTTTTTCCACATATATGGTGGAAAACTGACAGAAGTTCGACCCGCCAGACCGTTGGACGCTTGCGGGCCAGGAAGACGGCACCCGCTCTCGCCCCGGCGGCGGACGGTCGGCACTACCGGCACGACAACGCCTTCGCGATGCTGGCTGAGAGCAGATCGGCCTCGGCTTGGGCCGTTTCCAAGTCTGCGGCCTCCACCATCACGCGGACCAGCGGCTCGGTGCCCGACGGGCGCACCAGCACCCGACCGGAGTCCCCAAGGCGGGCCGCAGCCGCAGCCGCAATGGCACCGAGGGCCGCTTCGAGGTCGGCCGGTCGCGCCGAGGCGGGCATGGGCACGCCTACGAGCACCTGCGGCAGCCGGGTCATCGCCTCAGCGGCGAGATCGCGCAGGCTGCTCCCGGAGCGCTTCACCGCATCCAGCAGATGCACCGCGGTGAGCAGCCCGTCGCCGGTCGTCGCCAGGTCGCGGTAGATCAGATGGCCGGACTGTTCGCCGCCCAGCACCAGGCCTCGCTCCTCCAGCGCGCCGAGCACGTGACGGTCGCCCACCGGGGTCTCGACCACACCTATGCTGCGCTCGGCCATGGCCTGGCGCAGACCGAGGTTGGCCATGACGGTGACCACCACCGCGTCCCCAGCAAGCCGCCTCCGCTGAGCGCGGTCGATGGCGCACACGGCGAGGATCTGGTCCCCGTCGACGAGTGTCCCAATGCCGTCGACGGCCAGCACCCGGTCTGCGTCTCCGTCGAAGGCCAGGCCGGCGTCAGCGCCGGACGACACCACCGCGGCCTGAAGGCTCTCAGGATGCAGCGATCCGCAGCCATCGTTGATGTTGTAGCCGTCGGGCGAGGCGTGAATCATCTCCACCTCGGTGCCCAGGCCGCGCAGGCACTCGGGAGCGGAACGGCAGGCAGCTCCATTGGCCGCGTCGACCACAATGTGCAGCCCCGCCAGGTCGCGTCCCTCGAGGCTCGCGGCCACGGCCCGGATGTGGCGGCGGCGGGCCAGGTCCCCCGCGGCGTCGTCTGGTGTACCAACCCGCCGGTACAACCCCGCGTCGTGTCCGGGCCCTGCACCATCGCCGGGCGGGACGCTTCGGAACTCGGCCGCGTCGAGGTCTTGTCCGGCGCCCGCCGCAGCCGCCCAAGGAGAGCCGTCTAGCAACTCGCCGAGGCGCCGCTCTATCTCGTGCTGGGCCTCATCGATCAGCTTGCGGCCGCCGGGCGCGAACAGCTTCACGCCATTGTCGTGCCAAGGGTTGTGCGACGCCGACACCACTGCCCCAGCGACCTGCTCGTCGTGACACCAGCGAGCCACTGCGGGCGTGGGAACGAGGCCCAAGTCAACGGCTGATCCTCCGGCTCGCCGAACCCCGCGGCGCAGGGCCTCGACCAGGCCCGGCCCGGAGATCCTGGTGTCGCGCCCCACCGCGAATTGATCGGCACCCAGGACCCCGCCCGCGGCCTCGCCTACCGCCTCCACCAGCGGGCCTGTCAACGCCCCGCGGGTGTCGCCGCGTACCCCGTCGGTACCAAACGCCAGCGTCATGCCGTCACGGGTCGCCGGCCGCAGCCGGGACCTGGTCTCCCGCTCTTGTTCGCTGCGCTCACTGGTGCGCCACCAAATCTGTAGAGATAATCGTCACCAATCGACAAAATCCATGCAGATTTGGGAGGCTGAGCTTGACATAGGGCTACTCACGGGCCGCTCGGGCCCGGGGCCTCGCTGTGGACGTCAACACGCGATCACCATACGCGGCCCGCCCGCTCAGCCTCTCAGCGCTTGCTGTACTGGGGCGCCTTGCGAGCCTTCTTGAGGCCGTACTTCTTCGATTCCTTCTTGCGCGGGTCGCGGGTCAGGTATCCGCCCTTCTTGAGCGTGTCCCGCAGTTCGGGCTCCATCTCGACGAGTCCCCGGGAGATGCCAAGGCGTAGCGCGCCGGCCTGACCGCTGGACCCGCCGCCGTGGATGGTGGCGTCCACGTCGTAGCGGCCCTCGGTGGCGGTGGCCGTCAACGGTTCGAGTATCTGCATCTGGTGGGTCCGTGACGAGAAGTAGTCCTCAACGGTACGGCCGTTGACGGTGACGTTGCCGGCTCCGGTCCGGAGGCGGACGCGGGCCACGGACCGCTTGCGTCGTCCGGTTGCTTGCACAAGGGGAGCACTCATCGCCAGATCACCTCAGTCTTCCATCGTCTTGATCGTTCCCAACACGCAGTCTTCCATCGTCTTGATCGTTCCCAACACGCAGTCTTCCCATTGCCTCATCGGGTCCGAGCATGCTCGATGGCGTAGGGCTGGGGCTGTTGGGCGGCGTGGGGGTGGATGGGGCCGGCGTAGACCTTCAGCTTGCGTATCTGAGCCCGGCCCAGCCTCGTCTTGGGCAGCATGCCGCGGATCGTGTCGCGCACGGCCTGATCGGGGCGGCGGGCCATCTTGGAGCCGTAGGTCTCGCTGCGCAGACCCCCGGGGTAGCCGGAGTGGCTGTACACGATCTTCGACTCGGACTTGCCCGCGGTCAGCACAATCTTGTCGGCGTTGACGATGACCACATGATCGCCGGTATCGATGTGGGGGGCGAAAGTGGGCTTGTGCTTGCCCCGCAGCAGCGTCGCCACCTCGGTGGCGAGCCGTCCGAGCACCATGCCCTCGGCGTCGACGAGGTGCCAACTGCGCTCGATCTCAGCGGCTTTGGGGCTGTAGGTCGCCACGTTCGCTCCCGTCGGTTTGTCGTTGGGTGTCGTGGTCGGGGTTTCGTGGTCGGGCTGGGGCTACGCCGTCAGTCCGGGCCGTCGCACGAACCGGCTCCTCAGGCTAGGGCCGTGCCCGGCAAACACCAATCTCGCGGCGCTTGGAGCGAGCGCAATTTGGTTGCGGGCGCCTCTCGGTGCAGCGTTGTGTCTCCCGCTCTTGTTCGCTGCGCTCACGGGCCGTTCGGGCCACGGCCTCGCTCAGCGCCTCGCGAAATGCTCGTCAAACTGCGGCCTATCCGCTCGGCCTCTTACTTGGGCGCCGGCGCGGTTCGGTCGTAGAGGGCGGCCCACAGCACCAGGCCGTGAGGGGGAGCAGGCGAGGGCGTGGCGCTTCGATCGCGGGCCGCGATGATGGTGCCGACGTCGGAGGGTTTGTGCCGGCCCAGGCCCACCGACACCAGCAGGGCCACCAGCGAGCGCACCATCTGGTGGCAGAACGAGCGGGCCTCGATCTCGAACACCGCGATGTCGCCCTCCAGCCACCACACGGCCCGCCGCACCGTGCGCACCATCGACTGGTCGGGATGCGAGGGGTTGCGGCGACAGAACGAGCTGAAGTCGTGGTCGCCGAGCAGGCGGTCCGCGGCGGTGCGCATGGCACCAAGGTCCAACCGATGCTCAACATGCCAGCACAGGCCGGCCGCCAGCGGATCTCCGACGGGAGAGTTGAGCACCCGGTACCGGTAGACCCGGCCCGTGCACGAGCGCCGGGCGTCGAAGTCGGCAGGCACGACGCTGGCCCTCGACACCGAGATGTGCGGGCCGCACATGCGGTTGACGGCCCGCGCCAGCCGCACCGGATCGGCCCGTTCCACATCGGCGTCGAAGGAGATCACCTGCGCCCGGGCATGCACACCGCGGTCGGTCCGCCCCGCGCAGACAATGTCGACGGGATGGCCCAGCACGCTGGCCAAGGCGTCGGCGAGGGCCCCTGCCACCGTGGGCACCCCCTCGTTGCGGGCGAATCCGTGGAAGTTGGAGCCGTCGTACGCGACGGTCATCCGCATTCGGACGACCCCCACCGGATGGCCTCCGACAATCAGACGAGTTCGATGCGGGCCATCGGGGCGTTGTCGCCGTGGCGGGGCCCGAGCTTGACGATGCGGGTGTAGCCGCCCGGACGGTCGACATAGCGGGGGCCGATCTCGTCGAAGAGCTTCGAGGCCATCTCCCGATCACCCAGGAACTTCACCACCTGCCGATGGTTGTGCACGCCGCCCCGTCGGGCCTTGGTGATCATCTTCTCGGCAATGGGGCGCACTGCCTTGGCCTTGGCCTCGGTTGTGGTGATGCCCTCCGCTGCGATCAGTGACGCCACAAGGTTCGCCATCATCAGCTTCTGGTGGCGGCTGCTGCCCCCGAATCGGCGGCCCTTGCGGGGGCGGGCCGGCATGTCAGCTCCCGCCTCGCAGCGAGAGGCCCCGCTCGTCGAGCTTGGCGACCACCTCGTCGAGGCTCTTCTCGCCGAAGTTCGTGATGGCCAGCAGATCCTCGGGGGTCCGTTGCAGCAGCTCGCTGAGCGTGTCGATCTGGGCCCGCGCTAGGCAGTTGCGGGGACGCTCCGTCAGCTCGAGGTCGTCCACCATGAGCTCTGCCTCGGCGTCGGGCTGGGTCGCGAACATGATCTCGCCCAGTTCCAAACCCCGCGGGTCGTCGCTCATCTCCTCGACGAGCTGGATGAGGCTCCGCAGCGTGGCGCCCGCGGAGGCCACCGCATCGGTGGGTGAAACCGACCCGTCGGTCTCCACCTCGAGCACCAGCCGGTCGTAGTCGGTGGACTGCTCGACCCGGGTGGCTTCCACGTTGAACGCGACGCGCCGCACGGGTGAGTAGATCGAATCGACGGGTATCACACCGATCGCCGCTGTCATCTCCTTGTTCTCCTCGGCGGAGACGTAGCCGCGTCCCCGGGCCACGGTGATGTCGACCGCCAGCCGGCCGGAGCGGTTGAGCGTGGCGATCGGAGCCTCCGGGTTGAGGATCTCGACGTCGGGATGGCGCTGGATGTCGCCCGCGGTGACGTCGGCCGGACCGCGCACGTCGAGCCGCAGCGTCACCGGCTCCTCGCACAGCACGACCAACACCAGGTCCTTGAGGTTCAAGATGATGTCGGTGACATCCTCGGCTACGCCGTTGATGGTGGCGAACTCGTGCAGGGCGCTGTCGAAGCGGACCTGGGTGACGGCCGCTCCAGGGATCGACGACAGCAGCGTGCGCCGGAGCGAGTTGCCGATCGTATGGCCGAAGCCCGGCTCAAGGGGGCCGATGGCGAACTGTTGCCTATTGTCGTCAGCCGGCTCGAGGGCCTCGACGGTCGGGCGCTGCATTACAAGCATGGGGACTCCTCGACTCTCCTGCGTCAGTCAGGGCTCGGGCTACTTGGAGTACAGCTCGACGATGAGCTGCTCACGGATCGGCACGTCGATCTGCTCGCGAACGGGCAGCTCGCGCACCGTGGCGGTGAAGTCGTCCTCGCCGCGGTCGATCCATGCAGGCGGGGTGCGGTCGAGCACATCCACATTCCACTGGACCGTGGCCGAGCCGCGGATCTTGGCCCGCAGCTCGATGACGTCGCCCTTGCGCAGCCGGTAGCTCGGGATCGTCACTCGAGAGTCGTTCACGTTGACGTGGCCGTGGTTGACCAGTTGGCGGGCCTGGGGACGGGTGGCGCCCCAGCCCATGCGGTAGACGAAGTTGTCGAGGCGCAGCTCCAAGAACCGCAGCATGTTCTCGCCGGTGACGCCCTGACGGCGGCTGGCCTCCGCGAACAGGTTGCGGAACTGGCGCTCGGTCAGCCCGTAGCTGTGGCGAGCCTTCTGCTTCTCCTGCATCTGCACCAAGAACTCCGACGCGGTGCTGCGCCGCCGTGAGCGGCCCCGCTCGCCGGGCGGATAGGGCCGCCGGTCGAGGGCGATCGCCTCGCCCTTGGTGCCCCAGATGTTGGTGTTGAGCCGGCGTGACACCCGCGCCTTGGGTCCGGTGTAGCGCGACATGATCAGACCCTTCTGCGCTTGGGCTGGCGGCAGCCGTTGTAGGGCACCGGCGTGACGTCGGTGATCCCGGTCACGTCGATCCCGATGTTCTGGAGCGAGCGGATGGCCGTCTCACGTCCCGAGCCGGGCCCCTTCACCTGCACGTCAACCTTGCGCAGGCCGTGCTCCATCGCCTTGCGAGCGGCCTGCTCGGCCGCCATCTGCGCAGCGAAGGGCGTCGACTTGCGCGAGCCCTTGAAGCCGACATTGCCCGCGGAGGCCCACGAGATCACGTTGCCCTGAAGGTCGGTGATGGTGATGATCGTGTTGTTGAACGAACTCTTGATGTGGGCCACGCCGTGCGTAACGTTCTTGCGTTCGCGCTTGCGGGTGCGCCTTCTGTCCGAGGATGGTTTTGCCATGTCCGCCTATCGCCTACTTCTTGACCTTCGCTACTTCTTGTCCCGAGGCCCTACTTCTTGACCTTCTTCTTGCCGGCCACAGTCCGCTTCGGGCCCTTGCGGGTGCGGGCATTGGTATGGGTCCGCTGACCCCGCACGGGAAGCCCGCGACGGTGGCGAAGGCCCTGGTAGCAGCCGATCTCCATCTTCCGCTTGATGTCCTGGGACACCTCGCGCCGCAGGTCTCCCTCCACCCGCACGTTGGCGTCGACAAAGCCCCGCAGCCTCGCCACCTCGTCGTCGGTGAGGTTGCGCACCCGGGTGTCGGGATGGATCTCGGCCGCCTCGCAGATCAGCTGGGCTGTGCTGCGGCCGATCCCGTAGATGTAGGTCAGGGAGATCTCCACCCGCTTCTCGCGGGGGATGTCGACGCCGGAGATGCGCGCCATCTCAGCCGTGCCTCTCTACCGCTGGGACGCGGATCATCTCAGCCCTGCCTCTGCTTGTGGCGGGGGTTGTCGCAGATCACCATGACGCGCCTGCGCCGTCGGATGACTTTGCAGCGGTCACAGATCTTCTTGACGCTGGGTCGGACCTTCATGGGTGGTTGATGCTCACTTGTAGCGATAGGTGATTCGGCCCCGCTGGAGGTCGTACGGGGTTACCTCGACCTGGACGCGGTCCCCGGGGAGTATCCGGATGTAGTGCATCCGCATCTTGCCCGAGATGTGGGCCAGCACGTAGTGGCCGTTCTCGAGCTCCACGCGGAACATCGCGTTGGGAAGGGACTCCGTGACGGTTCCCTCCAATACGATCGCGTCCTCTTTCGGTTTCGGCAGTGTCTGTCCTCCTGTGGGATGAGCCCCGGTCGGCGCGCGTCAGCGCCGGCCCGAGGCCGAACTGCAACGCTATCTGCGACCGGTCGGCCATCCAACCCCCCAGAGGCCGAGCGGGTAGGCCGCAGTTCACAAAGAGTCTCGCACGGCATTGAGCGAGGCCGGGGCCCGAGCGGCCCGTGAGCGCAGCGAACAAGATCAAGAATCCAGAGGCCGCGGCAGCCTTGCCGCTGGCCGATTCAGCCACGGCTGCGTTCCACAGCAGCTGCCACGCGCTCGAACACTTCGTCGGGCGAGCCGACCCCGTCCACGGTGGCCAGCAGCCCGCGGGCCTCGAACCAGTCGCGTAGCGGCGCGGTCTGCTCCTCGTACAGCTCCAGCCGGCGCTGCATCGCCTCGAGGGTGTCGTCGGAGCGGCCTCGGTCCAGCATCCGGGCTGTGACTTCGGAGATGGGCACCTCAATGTTCACGGCCACGTCGAGGCGATGGCCCAGGTCGTCGAGGATGGCCTCCAGCGCGTCGGCCTGCTCGCTGGTGCGCGGGTAGCCGTCGAGCAGCACGCCTGCCTCCGCGATGTCGTCGCGGGCCAGCCGGTCGCGCACGATCCCGTTCATGATGTCGTCGCCCACCAGCCCGCCCGAGTCCATGACGGCCTTGGCCTGGCAGCCCAGTTCGGTGCCTGCGGCCACCGCGGCCCGCAGCACGTCGCCCGTGGACAGATGCACGCACCCGTACGCCTTGGTAAGGCGCTCCGATTGCGTGCCCTTGCCCGAGCCCTGCCGACCCAGGATCACCATACGCAAAGGGGCCATCTATTTCAGGAAGCCCCGGGGTGATTGCGAGTCACTTGAGGAGCCCCATCGTGGCTGGCGCATCATCAGCTGGCGATCTGCTTCAATACGCCCGTCACTTGAGGAGCCCCATCGTGGCTGGCGCATCATCAGCTGGCGATCTGCTTCAATACGCCCGTCACTTGAGGAAGCCCTCGTAGTTGCGCATCATCAGCTGGCTGTCGATCTGCTTCATGGTCTCGAGCGCCACACCGACCGCGATGAGCAGCGAGATCCCTCCGAAGGCAATGTTGAACGCGGCGGCGCCTGCCCCCGGGCCCACGTCGGTGCCGATGGTCAGAGCGACGAGGATGGTGGGAACCAGCGCGACCGCCGCGATGAACAGTGATCCGGGCAGGGTGATGCGCGAGAGGATCTTCGCCAGGTAGCGCTCGGTCTGGACTCCGGGTCGGATACCCGGGATGAACCCGCCCTGCTTGCGGATGGTGTCGGCCTGCTTGACCGGGTCGAAGGTGATGGCCGTGTAGAAGTACGCGAACCCGATGATCATCAGCCCGTAGAAGAACATGTACACGGGGCTGGTCGGATTGGTGAGGTGGTCGTTGACGAAGTCCTGGATGGTGCCGCCGATGCCACCGTCGGGCATGGCCGCACCGATCAGGGTGGGCAGGTACAGCACGGAGCTGGCGAAGATGATGGGGATCACGCCCGACTGGTTGACCTTCAGCGGAATGTAGGTGCTCTGGCCGCCGTACATGCGCCGGCCCACCACCCGCTTGGCGAACTGCACGGGGATGCGGCGCTGGCCCTGCTCCACGAACACGATGCACACCAGCAAGATCACCGCCACCGCAACGAAGCCGACCAGGGCGTCGTACCCGTTGTTGGCTCTAACCGCAGTGAGCTGAGCCGGCAGTGCAGACACGACGCTGGTGAAGATCAGCAGCGACATGCCGTTGCCGATGCCCCGCTGGGTGATCAGCTCACCCATCCACATCAGCAGGGCGGTACCCGTGGTGAGCGTCAGAACCACCACGAACACGGCCCACACGGTGAAGTCGGGCAGCAGGTCGATCCCGCCCACCAAGGCGCCGCTGTGGAACAGGAACGCGAAGCTGGTCGACTGCAGCAGGGCGATGCCGACGGTCAGGTAGCGCGTCCACTGGGTGATCTTGCGCTGACCCACTGCACCCTGCTGCTGCCACTGCTCGATGCGGGGGATCACCACGCCCAGGATCTGCATGATGATCGACGCGGTGATGTAGGGCATGATCCCCAGCGCGAAGATGGCGAACTGGGTGAGTGCGCCACCCGAGAACAACTGCACGAATCCGAGGATCCCTCCCGACGTGTTGGCCTGGTCCCGCATCAACTGCACCGCGTCGGTGTCCACGTAGGGCGCGGGGATGAAGGCACCGAGGCGGTAGACGCCGAGGATGAACAGCGTGAAGAGGATCTTGTTGCGCAGATCCGGGATGCGGAACATGTTGAGTACTCGGTTCAGCACGGTCGCCTCCCGGATCTTGGCGGGTACGGGGCGGAGACTCTCACGACAACGTGATCAGCGGTTGGTGTGCTGGTTGTAGCTGCCGTGGGGTGGGCGGCGGTCGCCCCAGGGCTTGGGGATGATCTCGACGCTGCCGCCGGCCGCGGCGATCGCCTCGGCCGCGGCGGCCGACACCGCGTGGGCCTTCACTTGCACCGCCCGGTTGAGCTCGCCCCGGCCTAGCACCTTCACGAGCGCCTTCTTGCCGACCAGGCCCCGGTCGCGCAGGGTCTCCGGCGAGATCTCGTCGAGGCCGGTGGCCTCGATAGTGTCGAGGTTGACGGGCTGGTATTCCACCCGGAACGGGTTGGTGAAGCCTCGCCACTTGGGGACGCGGCGAAGCAGCGGCATCTGGCCGCCCTCGAAGCCGACAGGCACCTTGCTGCGGGCCTTCTGGCCCTTCATGCCGCGGCCCGCGGTCTTGCCACCGCGCCCGGCGATGCCTCGCGCCACCCGCTTGGACCGCTTGTGCGAGCCGGGAGCGGCTCGCAGGTCGTGCAGTTTCGTCTGCGCTGTCATCCGTCCACCTCCTCGACGGAGACCAAGTGGGGAACCCGTTGGATCATGCCGCGGATCTCAGGGCGGTCGGGCAGGGTGTTGCTCCTGCCGATCCGACCCAAGCCGAGCGCTCGCAGCGTACCGCGCTGCTTGGGCTTCGAGCCGATTGCGGAGCGGACCTGGGTAACGCGAAGAGCCATCACTCGTCCTCGGCCCCGTCAGCGCGCCGGGCCGCCGCAGCCCGGTCCATGCGCGTGGTCTGGTAGGCGTCCCACAGACCCTTGGGCAGGAAGTCCTCGGGTTCCAGGCCACGCAGTCGGGCCACCTCGTCGGGACGGCGCAGCGACTGCAGCCCGCTGATGGTGGCCCTCGCGACGTTGATGTGATTGGGCGAGCCGAGCGACTTGCACAGCACGTCGCCTATGCCCGCCTCCTCGAGGATGGCCCGGGCCGCGCCGCCCGCTATCACGCCGGTGCCGGGGGCGGCCGGCTTCAGCAGCACCCGCCCGGCCCCGGTCGTGCCGATCACCGGATGCATGATCGTGCTTCCAGCCATCGGCACCTCGAACACGTTGCGCCGGGCTTCCTCGGTGCCCTTCTGTATGGCCAGGGGCACCTCCTTGGCCTTCCCGTAGCCGAGGCCGACCCGGCCTGCGCCGTCGCCGATCACCACCAGGGCCGTGAAGGAGAAGCGGCGTCCGCCCTTGACCACCTTGGCCACCCGGTTAATGTTGATCACGCGCGACTCCCGCAGCGGCGGGCCGCTCGTGCGCTCTTCGCTCATCAGAACTCCAATCCTGGCTGGGGGGCGGCTCGGCCGGTCATCAAAACTCCAATCCTGGGAGGAGGAAGGCGCTCTTCGCTCATCAGAACTCCAATCCTGCCGAGCGGGCCGCGTTGGCGAGTTCGGCCACCCTGCCGTGGTACTTGTAACCGCCCCGGTCGAACACCGCAGTGGTGATCCCCGCGTCCGCAGCCCGTTGCGCGATCAGCGTCCCCACTGAGCGGGCCGCGGCCACGTTGCCTCCCGGAGCGGAACGCAGGTCGGCCTCCAGCGTGGAAGCCGAGATCAGGGTGACGCCCTCGATGTCGTCGATGATCTGGGCCGAGATATGCCGGCTCGACCGGAACACCGACAGCCGTGGCCGCTGAGCCGTGCCCTGCACCTTCTTGCGGACGCGCCGGTGGCGACGGATGCGGCCCTCCCGGCGCCTTCTGGCCTGATCAACCATGGCTACTTCGCTGCCTTCCCGGCCTTGCGCTTGACCCGCTCGTCGGCGTAGCGGATTCCTTTGCCCTTGTAGGGCTCGGGCGGGCGCCATTTCCTGATGTCGGCCGCCACCTGGCCCACGAGCTGCTTGTCGATGCCCTTGACGAGGATCAGGGTGCGCTGCGGCACCTCGAACTCCACGCCGTCGGGCGCGTCGATCTTCACGGTGTGGCTGAAGCCCAAGGCCAGCTCCAGCGAGGTGGGGGTCGACTCGTTGACCCTGTAGCCCACACCCTGGATGCGCAGTTCCTTGGTGAACCCCTCGCTCACGCCGGTGACCATGTTCTGCACCAGCGTGCGGGTGAGCCCGTGCAGCGACTTGCTCTGGGCGGTGTCGTCGGGGCGCTCCACGAGCAGGGTGGCGTCGTCGGCACGCACGCTGATCTGGCCGGGGAGCTCCCGGCGCAGCGTGCCTTTGGTGCCCGTCACCACGACGGTGCGGCCATCAATGGCCACGTCCACGCCGCTGGGGACGGTGATGGGGGCGATCCCCACGCGACTCATCGCCGGCCCCTCACCACACGTAGCAGGGCGCTGCCCTCTCCAGCCATTTCCCGGCCCCTCACCACACGTAGCAGGGCGCTGCCCTCTCCAGCCATTTCCCGGCCCCTCACCACACGTAGCAGGGCGCTGCCCTCTCCAGCCATTTCCCGGCCCCTCACCACACGTAGCAGGGCGCTGCCCTCTCCAGCCATTTCCCGGCTCCTCACCACACGTAGCAGAGGATCTCGCCGCCCATGCGGTTCCTCCTCGCCTCTCGGTCGCTCATCAGGCCCTTGTTGGTGGACACCACGGCCACCCCGAGCCCGCCCTGAACCCGCGGGATCTCGTCTCGCTTCCGGTAGATGCGCAGCCCGGGCTTGGAGATGCGCCGCAGCCCGCGGATGACGCGGTCGCGCTCGGGCGAGTACTTCATCTCGATGGTGAGGGTCTTGCCTGGCCGGGACGCGTTGTCCTGCTCGGCGTAGGACGCGATGTAGCCCTCACGCTGCAGCACCTCGGCCAGAGCCAGCTTGCGCCTCGACGACGGCATGGAAACCTCGTCGTGCATGGCCACATTGGCATTGCGGATGCGGGTCAGCATGTCTGCGATCGGATCTGTCATCGTCATCTTTGTGTCACCTCGCCATCCGTCGCCGTCACCAGCTCGCCTTCTTCACGCCGGGCAGCTCGCCGGCGTGGGCCAGGTCGCGCAGGCAGATGCGGCACAGGCTGAACTTCCTGTACACGGAGCGGGGCCGGCCGCAGACGCGGCACCGCGTGTACGCCCGCACCTTGAACTTGGGGGTGCGGCGCTGCTTCTCCTTGAGAGCCTTCTTGGCCATAGCTCAATGCCCCTCTCGCCGGAACGGGAACCCGAACGCCTCAAGAAGCGCCCGGCCCTCGCTGTCCGATTTGGCTGTGGTGACTATCGTGATGTCCATCCCCCGGGTGGCGTCGACCGTGTCGTAGTCGATCTCCGGGAAGATGAGCTGCTCGGTGATGCCGAACGTGTAGTTGCCGCTGCCGTCGAAGGACCGCAGCGGCAGCCCGCGGAAGTCGCGGATGCGGGGGATGGCCAGCGTGATGAGCCGGTCGAAGAACTCGTACATGCGGTCGCCTCTCAGCGTGACCTTGCAGCCGATGGCCATGCCGGTGCGCAGCTTGAAGCTGGCCAGAGACCGCTTGGCCCGAGTGATCACCGGCTTCTGGCCCGAGATTGTGGCCAGGTCGGCCAGCGCGCCCTCCAGCAGCTTCGCCTGGGTTATGGCCTCGCCGACGCCCATGTTGAGCACGATCTTGTCGAGCTTCGGCACCATCATCGCGTTGGACAGCCCCAGCTGCTCGACCAGGCCGGGCTTGATTTCAGTGTCGAATGCGGCTCGAAGGCGGGGCCGGTAGCCGATATCGGGAACGGCGGCGGCGCTCACAGGTCTGCTCCGGTGCGACGGCAGATGCGAACCTTGGAGCCCTCGGGCGTGAACCGGTAGCCCACCCGGGTGGGCTTGCCGTCGGTCGGGCTCACCAGCGCGACGTTGGACGCGTCGATGGGCATGGCCTTGTCGATAATGCCGCCCTGCTGCACGTTGCGGGTGGGCGCCTGGTGCCGCTTGGCCACGTTCATGCCCTCGACGATCACCTTGCCCACCGCGGGCATGACCCGCTCGACCGTGCCCTCCGCGCCGGCATCCTTGCCGGACAGCACCACGACCCGGTCGCCCTTGACGATCTTCATGGAGCGGCGGGGCGGGCGGGAACGCTTGGAGCCTCTGGCCATCTAGAGAACCTCCGGTGCCAGCGACACGATGCGCATGAACTGCTTGTCTCGAAGCTCGCGGCCCACCGGCCCGAAGATGCGGGTTCCTCGGGGCTGGTCCTGCTCGTTGATCAATACCGCGGCGTTCTCGTCGAAGCGGATGTAGCTTCCGTCGCCGCGGCGCTTCTCCTTGCGGGTGCGCACTACCACGCAGCGGACAAGGTCGCCCTTGCGGACCTGGGCGCCGGGGATGGCGTCCTTGACAGTGGCCACGAACACGTCGCCAACAGCGGCGTAGCGCCGCTTGGAGCCGCCGAGCACCTTGATGCACAGCACCTCCTTGGCACCGGAGTTGTCGGCGACGCGCAGCCGGGACTCCTGCTGGATCATTTGGCACGCTCCACGATCTCAACGAGACGCCAGCGCTTGGTCTTGGACAGCGGCCGGGTCTCGGTCACCCGCACGAGGTCGCCCACTCCCAAGGTGTTGTCGGCGTCGTGGACGGCAAGGCGGGTCGTGCGCTGCACTGTCTTGTCGTAACGCGGGTGCCGCACTCGCTCGCTGGCCTCGACGATGGCCGTCTTGTCCATTCGGTTGGAGACCACGACCCCCTCGCGCACCTTGCGGCGGTTGCGGCGAACACCGTCCTCGCTCACTGATTGACGGTTGCGGCGAACACCGTCCTCGCTCACTGATTGGCGGTTGCGGCGAACACCGTCCTCGCTCACTGATTGGCGGTTGCGGCGCGTCTCTGAGTCCTCGGCCATCGTCATCTCCCCTCGGTTGCGGTCAGCTCCGCCTCGGCGGCCCCGATCTCGCGGGCCCGCAACTCGGTGAGCACGCGGGCGATGTCGCGGCGAACCTGCTTGAGGCGCGCCGGGTTGTCGAGCTGGCCGGTGGCGAACTGGAATCGCAGATTGAACAGCTCCTCCTTCGCCTCCGACAAGCGCTCGATCAGGTCGGTGTCGCCGAGATGGGTGAGAGCCTTGGCGCGGGCCATCTAGAACGCCTCCTCCCTGGCGACGAAACGGGCCTTGATGGGCAGTTTCTGGATGGCCCGACTGATGGCACCCCGTGCGATGTCCTCGTCGTGGTAGGACAGCTCGAACAGGATGCGGCCGGGTCGCACTACCGCCACCCAGTGCTCGGGGTTGCCCTTGCCCGAGCCCATCCTGGTCTCGGCCGGCTTCTTGGTGACGGGCTTGTCGGGGAAGACGTTGATCCAGACCTTGCCCCCTCGCTTGATGTGGCGGGTCATGGCCACACGGGCTGCCTCGATCTGGCGGGAGGTGAGCCAGCCGGGCTCGAGAGCCTGGATGCCGAAGTCGCCGTGGGCGACCTCGGTGCGGCCCTTCGAGACGCCCTTGGTGCGGCCCCGGTGGTGCTTGCGGTGGCGGACCTTGCGCGGCATCAACATGGCGGCTGCCCTCTCAGTCGTCGCGTCGCGTGCTGCCGGGCTTGCTCATCGCGAGCTGCCAGTCAGACCTGCTGCTTGTGCTGATGCATCTGCTCATCGCGGACTACTCTCAGTCGTCGCCCGGGCGGAAGTGCGGCGTCTCGTGGTGCTCGCGGGTGGAAGCCTCGATGGCGGCCTCCTCGTCGAGCAGCTTCTCGAACTCGGGGTCGGCCTCGCCGATGAGCGGCGCCGGCTCCTCGTCGACCATCTCGTCGGTGAATTCGCGTCGGCGGGCCGCCGCCGACGACACGATCTTGCGGGGCCGGGCCCCCGGCCCGGACGTCTCGCCCGCAGCCATGGCCGCCTCTTTCGAGGCCTTGTCCTCCGAGAGCGTCTTATAGGGCAAGATGTCGCCCTTGTAGAGCCAGACCTTCACACCGATGCGGCCGTATGTGGTGCGGGCCTCGCGGAAGCCGTAGTCCACGTCGGCCCGCAGGGTGTGGAGCGGCACCCGACCTTCGCGGTACCACTCGGTGCGGGCCATCTCCGAGCCGCCGAGCCGACCTGAGCACTGCACCCGGATTCCGAGCGCGCCGGCCCGCTGGGCGTTCTGCACGGCCCGCTTCATGGCCCGTCGGAAGGCCACCCGGCCGGTGAGCTGGTCGGCGACGCCCTGGGCGATGAGAGCGGCGTCGAGTTCGGGCTGCTTGATCTCCTGGATATTGAGCTGCACGCGGGGGTTGCCGCTGATCTCGGTGAGGCCCGCCCGCAGCCGGTCAGCCTCCGCACCGCGCCGGCCGATCACGATGCCGGGCCGGGCCGTGTGCACGTCGACGCGCAGGCGGTCGCGGGTGCGCTCCACCTCCACACGGCTGATGGCCGCGTGGGGCAGCTCGGTCATCAGGAAGTCGCGGATCTTCCAGTCTTCGATGACGTTCTCCGCGTATTCCTTGCGGTCGGCGAACCAGCGGCTCTTCCACTCGGTGGTCACGCCTAGGCGGAACCCGTAAGGGTTGACCTTTTGACCCATCAGCCGCTCCCGTCAGCCTTGTCGGACTCTTCAGCACCGTCTGTGTCGGCGGTGTCGGCCTCCTCGGACCCATCGGCGCCGTCGACCGAGTCGGCCGCCTCTTCGTCGAGCTCGGTGGGCTCGCTGTCGGCCAGAGCGGCCTCAGTGGCCTGCACCACGGCCGCAGCCTGCGCTTCCACGTCGCCTTCGGCTTCCTCGGCTGCTGCAGCCTCCTCTTGGACCGCAGCACGCGACCGCGCCACCCGGCGGCGCCGTGCCTCCGCCGTCGCCACGCCTCGCTGTGACTGCGTGGCCCGCACCTTCTCCAGCGTGTCGGGGTCGTAGCGGCTGACGATCACGGTGATGTGGCACGTGCGCTTGCGGATGCGAGTGGCCCGTCCCCGGGCCCGGGGCCGCCAGCGCTTGAGAGTGGGGCCCTCGTCGGCGTAGCAGGCCGATACGTACAGCTCGTCGGCGTCGAGGCCGTCGTTGTGCCCGGCGTTGGCCAGCGCCGAGTCCAGGACCTTGCTGATGGGCTGAGCCACATCGCGCTCGCAGAAGGCCAGGATGTCCTGAGCCTCCGCGCAGCTCTTGCCCCGGATGAGGTCGAGAACCTCGCGGGCTTTGTAGGCCGAGATGCGAACGTAGGAGGCCCGGGCCCTGGTCCCGGGCCGCTCGTTGGTCTTGGTGCCGGCCATCAGCGACGCGCTCCCCGCTCCTGGCCGGCGTGGAACCGGAATGTACGGGTGGGAGCGAACTCGCCCAGCTTGTGCCCCACCATCGACTCGGTGATGTACACCGGCACGTGCTTGCGGCCGTCGTGCACTGCGAGGGTGTGGCCGACCATGTCGGGAATGATGGTGGACCGGCGCGACCACGTCTTGACCACCCTCTTCTCGTTGCGATCGTTTAGCTCGTCGATCTTGCGTAGCAGGTGGTCGTCCACGAAGGGACCCTTCTTGAGGCTGCGGGGCATGGGATTACCTCCGGGTGCCGCGCCTGCGGCGGCGGCGAACGATCAGCTTGTCGGAGTCCTTGCGGCGGGCCCGGGTCCGTCCCTCGGGCTTGCCCCACGGCGACACCGGATGGCGACCGCCGGAGGACTTGCCCTCCCCCCCGCCGAGGGGGTGGTCCACCGGGTTCATGGCCACGCCCCGCGTTTGGGGGCGCACCCCCTTCCAGCGGTTGCGGCCCGCTTTCCCGATCTTGGTCAACTCGTGCTCGGCGTTGCCGACCTCGCCGACGGTGGCCCGGCAGTCGATCGGCACCCGCCTCATCTCCGTGCTGGGCAGACGCAGGGTGGCGAAACGGCCCTCCTTGGCCACGAGCTGAATGCTGGCTCCGGCGCTGCGGCCCAAACGGCCGCCGCCGCCCGCCTTGAGCTCGACGTTGTGCACCACGGTGCCGACCGGGATGTAGCGCAGCGCCATGGCGTTGCCGGGGCGGATCTCGGACCGGTTGCCCGACATGAGCCGGTCGCCGACCTCCAGGCCCTCGGGTGCCAGGATGTAGCGCTTCTCTCCGTCGTGGTAGTGGAGCAGCGCGATCCGGCAGGTGCGGTTCGGGTCGTACTCGATGGCGGCCACGGTGGCCGGGACGTTGTCCTTGGTGCGAGTGAAGTCGATCTTGCGGTAGCGCTGCTTGTGGCCGCCGCCGCGGTGGCGGGCCGTCTTGCGCCCGTGATTGTTGCGGCCGCCGGTGCCCGACTGCTTGACGAGCAGGCTGCGCTCAGGCCGCGAGCGGGTGATCTCGGAGAAGTCCGACGCGGTCTGGAATCGGCGACCGGGGCTGGATGGTTTGCGCTTGCGGATCGCCATGTCAGGCCTCGAAGAGATCGATCGACTCGCCCGCGGCCAGAGTGACCAGGGCGCGCTTGGTGTCGGACCTGTGTCCCCAGGTGTTGTTGCGGCGGTTGTGCCGCTGCTTGCCCTTGCGGCGCAGCGTGTTGACCTTCACCACCGAGACGTCGAAGATGGCCTCTACCGCGGCCCGGATCTCGGGCTTGGTGGCTTCCGGGGCAACGATGAACGTGTAGACGTTGTCGGCGAGCAGCGCGTAGCTCTTCTCCGACACGACCGGGCGCAGGATCACATCGCGGTGGTCACGCATCGCGGCCTCCCCCCTCCGCGCTCACCGATTCACCGCGGCCGGTGGGCAGGGTGTCGGAGGTGAACACCACCACGTCGCTGTTGAGCACGTCGTAGGTGTTCAGCTCGCGGTAGTGCAGGCAGTGCACGGGCGGAAGGTTGCGGAAGCTCTTCTGGGCGTCCGCATCGTCGTCGCCCAAGACCACCAAGACCTTGCCGGTCGCTCCGATGGCGTCGAGGGCGGCCGCGGCGTCGCGGGTGCGGGGCTCATCGAAACGCCAGCGGTCCACCACGATCACGCTGCCGGCGAGGGCCCGGTCCGACAGCGCGGAGGCGAGGGCCAGGCGCTTCATCTTCTTGGGGGTGCGCTGGCGGTAGTCGCGGGGCTTGGGACCGTGAGCTGCGCCGCCGCCGCGCCATTGGGGAGACCTGATCGAGCCGTGACGGGCCCGGCCGGTGCCCTTCTGGCGCCACGGCTTGGCACCGCCTCCGGCCACCTCGGCCCGGCCCTTGGTGCTGTGGGTGCCAGCCCGGCGGGCCGCGAGCTGCGCGGTCACCACCTGGTGCATCACGCCGATGTTGGGCTCCACGCCGAAGATCGAGTCGTCGAGGACGACTTCGCCGACCTTGCGGCCCTTCGGCGACACCACCTTGACCGGCCCCATTTGCTCAGCCGCCTCTGGCGCGAGCACAGGACCCGGCAAGCGTCCGTCGCGTCGTGGCGGTGTCATTCCCGCTCTTGTTCACTGCGTTCACGGGCCGCTCGGGCCACGGCCTCGCTGGATGCGTGGCATATCCCGGCATCGTCTGCATCCCTACCCGCTCGGCCTCTTCACCGCGTTGCGCACGACCACGGTTCCGCCCTTCGGGCCGGGTACGGCGCCTTTGACCAGAAGCACCTCGGCGCCGGCGTCGGCCTTGACCACCTCGAGGTTGAGCGTCGTGACCCGCTGGGCTCCGGCCCGGCCGGGCAGTTTCTTGCCCTTGAACACACGCGAGGGGGTCGCGCACTGGCCGATCGCGCCGGGCTTGCGGTGCACCTTGTGGGCGCCGTGGCCCGCGGGCTGGCCCTTGAAGCCGTGGCGCTTCATCACTCCGGTGAAGCCCTTGCCCTTGGACACCGCGGTCACGTCGACCTTCTCGCCGGAGTCGAGCACATCGACTCCGATTTGCTGGCCCACGGCGTAGTCGCTGACATCGTCGAGGCGCAGCTCGAGCACGGCCCGTCCGGGGTCGGTGCCGGCCCGCTGGAAGTGCCCGGCCTCCGGTCGGGTAAGGCGGGCCGGATCGACCATACCGTAGGTGACTTGGATGGCGCTGTAGCCGTCATGCTCGTTCGTCTTCACCTGCACCACTCGGCAGGGCGAGACGCGCAGGACGGTGACGCCGACGACTCGGTTGTTCTCGTCCCACACCTGGGTCATGCCGACCTTGGTGCCCACGATCGCCTTGGTGGCCATGTCTCGTCCTGATGTCTCGGCGCGAGCGCCGCTCACGCGAACGCTCCGCTCGGGCTTGCCCGGCGGAGCGGCGACTCGGTTGTGCCGCCCGGTTCCCCCGCGGTACCCCGCCAGGGCCTGTGCGGACGTCGATTCGTGTTCGCCTCGGACGGCCCGAGGCGAACCGCGGAGTGTAACCGCGCCCGCCTCGCCCCCCAACCCTCGGCGACCCCTGGTGATCCTGCGACCAACGTATCCATATCGACTCGTTTGTAGATGGCCTCGCCCCCCAACCCTCGGCGACCCCTGGTGATCCCCCTTGCCGATGACGCCGATGACTAGGGTCGCGGCAATGGACGACGGCAGGACCGTGCCGACCTGGGTAAAGCGGGCCATCGTCGGATTCTGGGTCGGTGGCCTGGTCACCTTCTACGCGGTCGGGGTGGTGCGGGCCCTGAGGACCCTGCTGGTGGTGCTGCTCGTGTCGCTGTTCGTCGCCTTCGCGCTGGAGCCGGCCGTGAACGCCATGGCCCGCCGGGGCGTCCGCCGGGGCCTCGGCACAGCCATCGTGTTCGCGATCGTCACCGTGCTGGCCGCCGCCTTCTCCGCGGTGGTCGGCGCGGCGCTGGCCTCCGAGACCAACTACCTGATCGACAAGGCGCCCGGCTACATCGACGACATCGGAGGCTGGCTCGACGACACGTTCGGCATCGAGCTGGAGTTCGACACGCTCAAGGACGAGTTCCTCGCGGGCGGCGGGCTGCAAGACCTGGCCGGCCGCTTCGCCGACGATGTGCTCAATGTGGGCGCAACCGTGGCGAGCCTGCTGTTCCAGGTGTTCACCGTGGCCCTCTTCACCTTCTACCTGGTGGCCGAGGGCCCCAAGCTTCGCAGGATGGTGTCGTCGCGGTTGAGTGAGCGCAAGGCCTCGATCGTGACCGAGATCTGGGATCTGGCCATGAACAAGACCGGCGGCTACATGTACTCCCGCACCATCCTGGCCATGATCTCGGCACTCGTGCACTGGATCGCCTTCGTGCTGCTCGACGTGCCATCGCCGGTGGCGCTGGCCATGTGGGTGGGCGTGGTGTCGCAGTTCATCCCCGCCATCGGCGCGTACATCGCAGGGGTGCTGCCGGTGCTGGTCGCGCTGCTGCACTCGCCCCGCTCCGGACTCGTCGTGCTGATCGTGATCGTCGCCTACCAGCAGGTTGAGAACTACTTCCTGTCGCCCCGGATCACCGCTCACACGATGGAGATCCATGTCGCCCTGGCCTTCGGCTCGGTCATCGCGGGCACCGCGCTGCTGGGCATCGTGGGGGCGTTCCTGGCCCTGCCCGTCGCGGCCACCGCCCAAGCCTTCATCTCCAGCTGGCTCGCCCAGCGCACCGGACCCGATGAGCCCGCGGATGCCGAACCCGCCAGCCGTTGAGGGGCGCGCTTATGCCGCCGGCCCGGAATGCTGACCGTCAGCTCAGTCGGGGAAGGACTCAGGAGTTAGGCAGGCCCGTTCCTGGGACGTTCACCGGGCTCCCCAGAGGGGTCGATTCGTCTTTCTGTTGAGTACGGCTTCGTCGTCCCTGAATGCGCGCGTACTGGAACTCCGTCAGCCGCATTCCGGAGCAATGCGGTCAGCCAACTAGGCCCATTGAGCAGATGATGTGAGGTGGTGCGATCTCGGCGGCTTCTGGTACGCAGAGTTCGTGGTGGGAGTGGAGGTCCGCTACGAGGGCTGCAAGGTTGTCGTCGCTGTGCTCTTGTAGGGCTGTAGCGATCTTCTCGCGTGCGTCGCGCCTTAGCGGGCGCCGATACAGGGCGCCCAGCGCGTCATCGAGGATCTCGGGATCCCACAGCAGGTTGCCCTGGGTCTGTTGAGCTGCGCCGCTGAGGAAGCCCCGCAGCTGTTCCAGCATCGGCTGCGGACTCCTGACAGCTGCCCTTGGGCGGCTGCCGCCGGGAAGCGCAGGGACCCGTTGAATGCTGCGGCCAACAGTTCGTGGTGCTCTTCGAGTGTGGCTGCGGCTGGTGTGTCGGGTTCGCAGGCGGCGAGGCGCAGCGCTTCGCGGGCTGCGACGGCGTGTGGCGGGTTGCCTGATGCGGGGGCGAGGGCGAACGCGTTGATCTCGTCGTCGGTTTGGATGTGCACGAGCACTCCTGGCTCGTCGGAAGCCCCCGTCGAGGTGAGGGTGGAGTAGACCACGTTGGGGAGGGCCTCTGCCTCAGCGGCCTTGTCGGGGTGGTCTCGTTGCGCGGCTCGCCAGATCTCGTAGGCCATCGACACCACGTCAACTTCGGCGTCGGCGTCGTCTTGCGGGTCTTCGTTGTAGATCGCGTCGCGTAGGGCGGCTTCTTCGTCGTCGGTGCCGAAGAATCGCTCTCCGCCGCCGAACACGACGGCGTTGGCGTCTAGCCGCTCGCGGATGCGCCGGTGATTGGTCAGGTGCACAGCCGTGGGCATGATGTCGCATCCGATGAGGACTTCCTCCATGACCTTCTTGTGCAGTTCGGCTGGATCTCCTCCGGCGTCCTCGTGGCGGGCGGCTATGCGGCGGTACGCAGCCGTCAGCAGCGCCCCCGTGCCGCAGGCCAGGTCCGCCACTCGCAGCGAGGTCACCGTGTCGGGGTCGGACCAGTCCACCTCGAGTCGGTCCACGGCCATCTCGGCCAGGAACGACGCCGATTGTGGGCGCGTGTAGTAGGTGGCCAGGAACTTCCGGTCGACGATGAGCCGCCCGAACAGCTCGCCCACCAAACCCTGCGTCGCGCGGTGGGCGACCTTGTCAGACGCGCTTCCATACAGCTCTGCCAGGATCGCTGCGACGCCATCGTCATCGATCGCGTCAAGCAGCTTGCGGGCGATTCCGAAGATGGGCCAGTAGTTGATGTCGAGGATGGTGTCCCACTCGGCGGCCACTAGCGCTCTGTCTGCGTCGGCCGAGCGGATCTCTTCGAGGGAGCGCACCTTGCCCGGATGATGCGAAGCAATGTGATGCTGAAACACCACAGCGTTGAACATGATCGCTGCGGCCATCCGGTTCGATTGCTCCCCACCCTCCTGGGACAGCACCTCACCAATCCTCTCGGAAAGCCCCGCATCGCCAGATAGCGGAGCCGCGGCGTCAAGAACAGCCCTCTCGACCTCTCTGTCCAGATCCGCGATGTCCGCACCGAGGGACCGCCGCACCCGCGACAAGACATCGGATATCGTGAGGTCGTCCTCTTCCTCCAAGGCGAATGCCGCCCCCGCCAACCGGTCGAGCATCTCATCATCGACCGCGTGGCGATCGCATTCATGGGCAACTGCCTTGTAGCTGTCTCCAACTGGACGCTGCTCAGGCCACAGCCACAGCATGTTCCCGTCGTTGCCGTCAAAGACGATCAGCGTCTCCAAGCTGTAGAGCTTGCGGATTCGGCGGATGATCTTGTGCCGCTCCGGCGCGGCGGGAACAGCCGGGCACGGGACACGCCATACATCCACCATCTTCTTTGAAGCCACCGGCTGAGCCGCCATCGACATGTCTGCGTCCAGAGGCAGCGGCTCTTGCCGCGGGTTGTCCCATCCCAGTGCTTCCCGGAACATCTGCCCTAACTGCCGCGCAGAAATCAGGTCTTGCATCTCTCGGTGGGATGCGACAGCGCTCATTCTCACCTCGCTGAACTCGGCGAATCAGCCTTCTAGTGTGGCCGCGCCATCAGCAAGGACCGGAACTGCCGGAGTTCACACGTTCCCGGGACCTCCGCAAAGACCGCCGGGGCGGCATCGTGGATCTGTGCGCTTTGACGGCTGGACGGTGAGCGCTGAACTGATCGGGCATTCGGATGCGCTCCATGAACAAGACGGTCACGGGGTCGATTTCTCGGCCTCCGACGCTTGTGCGGGCGAGCCAGCTATGCCGATGTGCTGACAATAACTGGCGCCGTCGTAACGCGATCGCGGGCTCGCCGAGATTTTCGCACGCCCTCGCTACGGTGAGATGCGTGCCCGAACCTGCCCCTTCTCGGCCCGACGTCCCCGCAGATCCGGGTGCGCCGTTCGCCAACGAGGTTGACGCACGCGAGCCGGTAGCCGTACCGCCAGGCGCTAGCTGTCGGGGAGCATTCGTTGAGTTCGCCGGATGCGCTGGCGCAGGCTGTCCTGGAACTCGGCGTCACGCTTGCGTTGTTCGATGTGGCCAGCGATCGCCACACGAATCACTTCTGAGATCGGTTGGCCGTCGACGGCAGCGACAGTGTTGAGTTCCTCTGCTTGGTCAGCGGCTAAGCGGATGGTCATGGCTTTGTGGGGCTCCATGCCTCAATGATACCTCCTGGTTTGTTGGTTGGCAAGTGTTGATCAGTCACGGTAGGATGATACCATGCAACCAGAAAGCGAACGTCAAGGAGGCGGCCGATGAACGAGATCGACAACAACGGCAAGCCCGAACCAGCAAAGGGCTACCACATCCGGATCGACCGGACGGACTACGTCGTGACGCAGGAGAAGCTCAACGGTGAGCAACTGCGCCACGTGCCCGCGACCCCGATACCGGCAGACCGCGATCTCTACCAGGTAGTTCCCGGCAAGGATGATCTCAAGATCAAGGACGACGAGACTGTGCAGATGCATGACGGGCTGCGCTTCTACACGGTTCCTAGCACGATCAACCCCGGCCAGACCTCTGTCAGCAGCCAGCGAGAGTAGAAGCTTCGGTGAGTCTCCCGGATCCCGACCTGGCGTTCTTGGCGGGTACAGGCACCGACTACGAGATCGTGGCTGAGGGCGGCATGACTTGTGTGCTGCTACGGGACTGGCCACTTCCTGCGGGGTTCAACCATGCCTCAGCCGACTTGTTGGTGCGACTGCATCCGGGATACCCAGACGTCGCTCCCGACATGTGGTGGTTCTCACCGTCTGTTCGCAGGGCTGACGGCACCGACTTGCCGAACACGAATGTGCACGAGCAGTATCTCGGGCGCCAGTGGCAGAGATGGTCGCGGCATCTGACTCCCGAGCAGTGGCGGTCCGGGATTGATGGCCTTGAGAACTACGTCGCCCTGATCAGGCACGAACTAGAACGTTCGATACCGGCAGCCGTTCGATGACGACAACACTGGTCGTGCCCGCGTCGATTGGCAATGAGCTATCCGAGGCAGCGTCAGAGACCGTCGAGAGCGGCGGCGTGCTGCTGGCACGCCAAGTCGAGACTCCGACCGGCGACATCCGGTTGCTCGGCCACACGATGCGATGGGTGCCGGCGCATGCGTACCGGACGCGTGAAGCCACCGAACTCGTCGTCGCATCCGAGGGGTTCGTGCCAGCCCTCGCTGAGGCTGAGGAGCATGAGTCGATCCCCATCTGGACCCACACTCATCCAGGAACCACCTCGACGCCCACGCCGAGCGCACGCGACCACGTCGTCGACGCTCGGCTCGCGGACGTCTTCCGGTTGCGTTCGGGGAGTCCGTGGTACGGCGCTCTCATCGTGGGCCAGACACGAGGCAGCCTCGACTTCACGGGCCACATCGAATCTGAGGCCAGCCGAGTGGACATTGATCGGTTGTGGTCCACCGGCACCCGGTTCGCGCTAGCTCTGAATTGGCTCCACGACCGCACGCCACCTAACGAGATGTTCGATCGAAGCATCCGAGCCTTCGGAGGCGCGATACAAGCGATACTCGGAGAACTGCGGGTGGCCGTTGTCGGCTGCGGCGGCACCGGATCTGCAGTGATCGAGCAGCTTGCGCGTCTAGGTGTGCGCAACTTCCAGATCTTCGACCCCGACACGTTGACAGCCAGCAACCTCACGCGCGTGTACGGATCGAGCCCGGACGATGTAGGTAGGCCGAAGGTCCACGTCATCGCCTCTCACATCAACAGGATCGCACCCGACGTCGAGGTCGTCGCGGAACGCTCATCGATAACGCACCAGCGCACGGCCAAACAACTGCTCGATGCCGACGTGATCTTTGGCTGCACCGACGACAACGCTGGGCGCCTAGTCCTGTCAAGAATCGCCACGTACCTCATGACGCCTGTGATCGACTGCGGAGTCAAGCTCACCAGCTCCAACGACGGCAGCCTCATGGGGATCGACGGGCGCGTGACTGTCCTTGGCCCAGGAGCCGCATGCCTGGTCTGCCGTGAACGCATCGACTTCGCACGCGCAGCTGCGGAGATGCTCACACCAAGCGAACACCGGCGCCGGGTGGCTGAGGGCTACGCTCCCTCGATGCCGGATGTGGAACCGGCTGTGGTCACCTACACCACCCAGGTCGCAGCCGCGGCCGTCAGCGAACTCCTCGAGCGCCTTGTCCACTACGGACCAGAACCACCGCCCACTGAGTTGCTCGTGCGGATGCACGAACGAGAACTCTCCACCAACAGCCAGCACCCCCGCCAAGGCCACTACTGCGACCCTGCCGTGGGACGACTCGGCCGAGGCGTGACTGAACCCTTCCTGGAGCAGGCATGGCAAAGCTGACAAGGATCCGCTCATGGTGGCTCTCGCTAGCAGCGCCCTGGCGCAGATGGCGTGTCGTCGGCTACGTCGCCGCGGGCGATGAGGTGCCCGAAGAACTCCCCTACAGGGGCGTAGTTCTAGTCGGAAGACCTCAGCGCCCGACCTGGGCTGCATTCGACTGTCCCTGCCGCAGCGGCCACCGCTTGCTGGTCAACCTCGATGACAAGCGCTATCCGCACTGGAAGATCTCCTTGCAACCCCGGCTGTCGCTCTGGCCGAGCATCGACTCGGTCGCGCATGGCCGGCGCTGCCACTTCGTATTGAACAAGGGCACCATCCGATGGGCCCATGACACGCAGGAGGCCACAGCATGACGGAAGACACGACCAGCTACGAAGAAACCGATCAACAGGGCGCGGGCCCCGAGAGCACGGCGAACGCCGTGTCGTCCACCCGGACTCCCTTCTACGCCGCATCTAACTCGGAGCGTTACAACCGCCAAGACCTGATAAAGGACATCCAGCAGGGATCAGCGTTCCGCCTGATCTGCTATGTGTCAAGTGGCTGCCGCATCGAGCACAACGACGCCCTGCATTTCCGAGACCTCTTGCACAGAGTCGACGATGGCGAGGACATAGAGCTTCTGCTGCATACGCCGGGCGGCGACATCGACGCCGCAGACAGACTGATCCACATGATCCGCGAGAAGGTCGCCGACGCTGCGTTCCGGATTGTTGTCCCCCATCTCGCCAAGAGTGCAGGCACGTTGATGGTCCTGGGAGCCGACACAGTAGTGATGAGCGACACGTCGGAGCTTGGACCCATAGATCCCCAAGTGCTCATCCCCGACAGCACGGGCACACTCAGGTGGACGGCGGCGCAGTACTATCTCGACGCTTACAGGACCCACTCAGCAGCCCTACGCGATGATCCGGAGGATCTCCCATCCGAGATCATGTTCAGGAAGCTTGACCCCGTTGTTCACCAGAGATGCGTGGTGGCCAAGAAGCGCTCTCGTAGCCTCGCTGAGGATCTACTCAAGCGAGGCATGTTCCGCGACGGCGGCAATTGGACCGCAACAGCTGATCGCCTAATCGACACGGCAGAATGGCAAGCCCATTCACAAGGCATATCGCTGCATGACGCGACCGAAATCGGGCTGCGGGTCAACCGAATCAATCTGCGAGAGAATCTCTGGCAGAAGTATTGGGGTCTCTACTGCCTGCAACGTCTCGCCATCGGGGACAACGAGAAGCTGTTCGAATCAGACGATGTGTCCCTGCCAACGAAGTGCGGTGGCGCATAGGGGCCAGCGAGCGCTGGCCTGTTCCGCTGTTACCGACGAGCCGAGAAGCCACAGTTCAACTGGCTAGGCGCTGATTGCGTATAGACGCCTGCTCGATGGGCTATAGCTTCCGCGGGTCCTCGCTGAACTCGTCAAACACTAGGGTGGCTGAGGCCCCTTTGGGCTCAGGCCTGCTGGACTTTGAGCTCTATGTCTACGCCGGCGGGGACTTCGAGGCGTTGGAGGGTGTCCACCGTCTTCTTGGAGGGCTCCAGGATGTCGAGCAGCCGCTTGTGGATGTGCATCTCGAAATGCTCGCGCGAGTCCTTGTCCTTGAAGGGGGACCGCACGACCGTGTAGCGGTGCTTCTCGGTGGGCAGCGGCACCGGTCCGCTGAAGTTCGCCTGAGTCCGCTTGACCGTCTCGACGATCTTCTTCGTGGACTGGTCCAAGATCTCGTGGTCGTAGGCCTTGAGCCTGATCCGAACCCTGTGCTTGGCCGCCACCGCCCGATCCCTCCGGCTACTTGATGATCTTGGTGACCGAGCCGGCACCGACGGTGCGGCCACCCTCGCGGATGGCGAAGCGCAGGCCCTCGTCCATGGCGATGGGGCTGATCAGATCGACGTGCATCACCGTGTTGTCGCCGGGCATGCACATCTCGATCCCCTCCGGGAGGTTGATCGTGCCGGTCACGTCGGTGGTGCGGAAATAGAACTGGGGCCGGTAGTTCGAGAAGAACGGCTTGTGACGGCCGCCCTCCTCCTTGCTCAGCACGTACACTTGGGCCTCGAACTCGGTGTGGGGGGTGATGCTCTTGGGTGCGGCGAGCACCTGGCCCCGCTGCACCGCCTTCTTGTCGATGCCCCGCAGGAGGGCGCCGATGTTGTCGCCGGCCTCGCCGCGGTCGAGGATCTTGCGGAACATCTCCACGCCGGTGCAGGTGGTCTCCTGGGTGTCGCGCAGGCCGACGATCTCGACCTTGTTGCCCGTCTGGACCACACCCTGCTCGACCCGGCCAGTGACCACGGTGCCGCGCCCGGTGATCGTGAACACGTCCTCGATCGGCATCAGGAACGGCTTGTCGATATCGCGCTCCGGCGTCGGTATGTAGCTATCCACCACCTCCATGAGCTCCAGGACCTGCTGGGCGGCATCCTCATCCCCGTCGAGGGCCTTGAGGGCCGATACCCCGATTACGGGCGTGTCGTCGCCGGGGAACCCGAACCCGTCGAGCAGCTCACGCACCTCGAGCTCGACCAGCTCGAGGATCTCCTCGTCGTCGACCATGTCCACCTTGTTGAGGGCCACGACGATGCTGGGCACGCCCACCTGGCGGGCCAGCAGCACATGCTCGCGGGTCTGGGGCATGGGGCCGTCCGCGGCCGACACCACCAGGATGGCCCCGTCCACCTGGGCCGCGCCGGTGATCATGTTCTTGATGTAGTCGGCGTGGCCCGGCATGTCGACGTGCGCGTAATGCCGGTTGTCGGTCTCGTACTCCACGTGGGCGACGTTGATGGTGATGCCGCGCTCGCGCTCCTCGGGGGCGTTGTCGATCTTGTCGAACTCGGTGAACTGGGTCCCCTCGACGCGCTCGGACAGCACCTTGGTGATAGCGGCTGTCAGCGTGGTCTTGCCGTGATCGATATGGCCCATCGTCCCCACGTTGACATGGGGCTTGGTCCGCTCGAACTGCTCCTTGGCCATGGGTGCTTCCTCTTGTGGTCGGTTGGATGAGGACTTCGGATCACTCGCCGCGTACGCGGGCGACGATCTCCTGTTGGACGCTTGCGGGGGTGGGCTGGTACGAGTCGAACTGCATCGTGTACGTCGCTCGCCCCTGCGTGCGTGACCGAAGGTCGGTACTGTATCCGAACATCTCCGCAAGCGGCACCTGCGCGCTTATCACTTGGTTGCTGCCCCGCCGCTCGGTGCCGCGCACTTGGCCGCGCCGCGAATTGAGGTCGCCGACGACATCGCCGAGATAGTCGTCGGGAGTGACGATCTCCACCGACATCACCGGCTCGAGCAGCACGGGCCTCGCCTTGGCCGCCACCTCGCGGAACCAGCCGCCGCCCGCGATCTTGAAGGCCATCTCCGAGGAGTCCACCTCGTGGGTGCGGCCGTCGGTCAGCGTGACCTTCACGTCCACCGTGGGGAAGCCGGCCAGCACCCCGTTGCTCATCGCCGCGCGGATGCCGTCGTCGACCGGCTTGATGAACTCGCGGGGAATGGATCCGGCCCGGACGGTGCTCTCGAAGACGTACTGGCCGCCCAGGTTGGGCTCGACGGTGGCGGTGACCACCGCGAACTGGCCCGACCCGCCGGTCTGCTTCTTGTGCACGTAAGTGTGGTCGGCCACCGCCGCGGCCAGCGTCTCACGGTACGCGACCTGAGGCTTGCCCACGTTGGCCTGCACGTTGAACTCCCGCAGCATGCGGTCCACGATCACCTCGAGGTGGAGCTCGCCCATGCCGGCGATAATGGTCTGGGCCGTTTCGGCGTCGGTGCGCACCCGGAAGGTGGGGTCCTCCTCGGACAGCGCCAGCAGCGCCTTGGACATCTTGTCCTGATCGGCCTTCGACCTCGGTTCGACGGCCACGTCGATCACCGGGTCGGGGAAGTCGAGGTCCTCCAGCGCGACGGCATGGGCCGGGTCGCACAGCGTGTCGCCGGTGCGGCAGTCCTTGAGGCCGATGGCCGCGGCGATGTCGCCCGCGGCCACCGAGTCGAGATCTACGCGGTCGTTGGCGTGCATCTCCAGGATGCGGCCGATCCGCTCGGTGCGGCCGGTGCGGGAGTTGAGCACCTGGGATCCCTTGGCCAGCAAGCCGCTGTAGACCCGGAAGTAGGTGAGCTTCCCGACGTGGGGGTCGGTGGCGATCTTGAAGGCCAGCGCGGCCAACGGCTCGGAGTCGCTGGCGGAGCGGGTGGCCTCGACGCCCGAGCGCAGTTCGACTCCGGTCACTGCGGGCACATCGCTGGGCGACGGCAGGTAGTCGATCACCGCGTCGAGCAGGGCCTGCACCCCCTTGTTCTTGAAGGCCGAGCCGTTGAGGACGGGCACGAGGCCGCCGCTGATGGTGCCGGTCCGAATGGCCGCGGCGATCTCGGAGGGGCTGATCTCGGAGTCCTCGAGAAACTTCTCCAGCAGGCTCTCGTCGTAGTCCGACAGCGTCTCCAGCAGATCGTGACGGTAGAGCTCAGCCTCCTCGGCCATGTCGTCGGGAACGTCGGTCTCGGTCCACGTGACACCGAGATCGGTGCCGGACCAGACGCGGGCCCGCATCCGCACGAGATCGACCACGCCCCGGTAGTCGGACTCGGCGCCGATGGGCAACTGCACCACCGCCACCTGCTCGGTCAGGCGCTCACGGATCGAGTCGAGCACGAAATGGAAGTCGGCTCCGGTGCGGTCCATCTTGTTGACGAAGCACAGCCGGGGAACGCCGTAATGATCGGCCTGGCGCCACACGGTCTCGGTCTGGGGCTCCACTCCGGCCACGCCGTCGAAGACCGCCACCGCACCGTCGAGCACTCGCAGCGAGCGCTCGACCTCCATGGTGAAGTCGACGTGGCCCGGCGTGTCGATGATGTTGATCCGATGGTCGCGCCAGATGCAGTGGGTGGCCGCGGCGGTGATGGTGATGCCCCGCTCCTGCTCCTGGGCCATCCAGTCCATGGTGGCCGCTCCGTCGTGGACCTCGCCGATCTTGTAGTTGCGCCCCGTGTAGTAGAGGATCCGCTCGGTGGTCGTGGTCTTGCCCGCGTCGATGTGGGCCATGATCCCGATGTTCCGGGTCTTGGACAGGGGGTATCGCTCAGTGGGCATAGCAGGCTCCTGAAGCTAGTGCGGAGCGGAAAGGTGGATCTTGAGTCGGGCTTCGGCGAGTCGGGAGGTTGCAAGCTCGGTACGGACGGGCTCACAAGCGAACTGCGGCATCGGAGGGCAATCACCTTGAGGCGCCCAGCAAGCTGCGACCGGGCGACAAAGGCCCGGTCGTGCGTCATCATACTCCAGCGGTTGGCAATCGCGCGCCTGTCACACTGGAAGCGCCTGGGCCGATAGCTCCGGTTCCTGCACACAGAATCCCGTGGCGTTACCCAGCCTGAGCGTTGCTGCTGTTCACCGCGCGATCGTCGCCCTCGAGTTCCCCGCGAACCGTGCTGACCTGCAAGACAAGGCCCTCGTGGTGCAGTAGGCAGGCGATGACCTCGAACAGGTCGCTGGCACGCGGATCGCCCTCCGGGCCGAACATGTGCGACACACTCTCCGCTGACCTGCCCGTCATGGCACCGAGCTGCTCGAAGCCGACTGTGACGATGATGTAGTCGCGCAGGGACACCTTGGCGCCCCCGACCTCGCCAGCGAGCAGTAGCTCGACCCCCCCAGTCAGGAAGTACCCCCGAAACTCGGGATCGCGACGAGCCCGAGCATACACAGTCTCCTTATGGTCAACGGTCAGCGGCATGTCAGACCTCCTCGCGCTTGCGGCGCCTGTAGTCACGCCAGAGTACACGGGCACTCGCGATGTCTCGCTGCTGACGGGCCTTCGTGCCCCCTGCAAGCAGGACGACCACCGCGTCCCCGTCTCGGCCGAGGTAGATCCGGTAGCCAGGCCCGAAGTGCAGGCGCAACTCCAACACGCCGCCGCCGACGGACTTCAGATTCGCGAGGTTCCCGGCCGCGATGCGGTCGAGGGCACTCTCGACCCGGTAAGCCGCAACTGGATCAAGGCCGTCGTACCATCGGCGGAACGGAACGCGGCCCCGGCCGTCGACATACTCGCGGATCTCGGCCACGCTCCGACCGTACCCGCTATAGTTATGTTTCAATCATTTTCGTGAAAGTAAATTATATCGGATGGTGCGGAAAGGTCACTCGACGAGCGATGCACAACCCCAAGACGGCAGAGTCGCTGCGCTGGACGCGGCGAGTGTGAGGTCGGTTCGCCACTATCTCTGACCTCGCATTTCGCGGCCTCTTGCGAGAGTACTACCCAACTCCTAGGGCCATCGCTGCCAACTTCGGTTCCCGAGTTGCTCTGACCTGGCCGTTTGTGTGCGATTCTCGAAGCGCTGCCCGATTCTCGCGCCACAGCCGTGGCTGCTCCGCGCGGGGTGTGCCCGAATTGTTGGTCAACACCCAAGTCAACGCCGAGGTCGACGTCGTCTCTGACGCTTGGCCTGGCGGCTCTTTCTTGAGGACGTGGACGTCTTTCTTGCGGGCGTGGACATCCCGGACTGCGTCGGCCCCCTGGGCATTGGGCCAGGGGCTCGGGCCAGCGTGTCCCAATTCATGAGTTCGGGTGTGCTTACAGGCATCGTTGTGCAATTGCCTGCAAGTGCTCGTCACGTACACCCCTTTTGCTGGATTCGGCTATAGCACAGACGGCCGCAAGAGCGTGTGGCGACAGCAGAGAGCTGTAGGTGCGTTGCGAACGCTCCATGAAGTGGTCCCACGAGCTGCGGTGCAGTATCCGGTGGCACTCTTCGATGGTGAGATTTGCGCTGGCCGGGGCGCTTGCGGCTGCGTCTGCTGCGAGACGGTGTCTCCAATAGGCCCGCGAGATGGGCGGGTCAATGGCGACTCGATAGAGGCGGCGAATGTGCGGCAGTCCGCCGAGGCGACGTAGCAGGTTCCTGGTCGCTTTATCGAGGGTCTCAGATGCGGAGTTAGGCATCCTTGCGGGGTCCGATTCGAGGCTCTTGGGGTTGACTCGCGCATTGAACGCGATGTCGGGTGGGTTGGGGAAGGTGCCCGCCTCCAGCCAGGCGATGTGGCAGATGTACCACCAAGCGCTGGAACGCGCTTGTTGTGGTGTGACTTCCCGAAGCTGCTGTCCCACATGATGCTCCCATTCGAACGGGGCGTTGAGCATCTCGTCGGCCGTCACGCCTTGTAGTGGCGGTGCGGCAGCAACGAGTTCAGGGGCGATGTTGAGCCGTTGAATCAGATACGAGGCCAAGCGATCTGATGATGTAGCCGAAGCGACAAGCTCCTGCTGCTTGGCGATGAGTGTCGGCGCTGGGCTCTCAGACCGCTTCTGTTCGACGAGCGATTGCTGCCACGCGCTGAAGCTGCGTTCCACATGTTCGGGGACTACTTGGTGATCGGCAGTCACGGACGGTCGCCTTCGGAATCAAATGTGATCATGTCTTCACCGAGCAGCACGGTCGCTGCCCTAAGAGGGTCGTAATCGTCCTCGCCCGGCGCTGGACACCTTGGGTCGAGGGCCTGGATCTTTGCCGCCAGTTGGTAGCCGATCGACTCCCTTTGCTCCCCATTTCCGTCTCCGTCGTCGCTGCCACCGAACGCGCTTCGCTTGCTTGCGTCGGCCAGAGCAGCCACCCACGCCGCGAGCATGACTGTCTTGGCGGCAGGCTGCCCTTCGTTCTGCTGACATTCGGCCAAGTCGTCTGGATTCATTGCGATTTCGTAACCGGGGTGGGCGAACCGGCAGCGCATTTCGTAGCGGCGCAGTGCCTCATCGGGGACGAATCGGAGCAGGCTCGTTTGCGGAGACGTCAGTTCGGCATGCTGTCCCCGTGCGAGCCATTGGCCTGCTTGGACCTCGATGCTCTCCCCGATGCCCTGCCATGCGGGGCTGAGCCGAGTGACGGGAAGTGTGCAGTCGCGAACGGCGACGAGACCCGGGCGTGCTTGGGCACCGTCCTTGGCGACCGTCGCCGCATCAAGGTCGAACGTGTGTAACGAGGTGCCTTCTGGGGCGAGTTGCAAACTGCTTGTGAAGGTGGCTGATGAGATGATCTCGACCGCGAAGCGCGCCATGCCGCGGTCGACTAAATCGTGGAGTTCGTCCGTGCCGTCAAGGATGTGACGTGCCTTGATGTCCTGCCCACGGCCTACTGTCGTCATGTTGCAGCGGTAGCGGCCGTCTGGGTAATCGCAGGAGAGGGCATCGTCGCGAGCGTCAAGAACAGGAATGATCTTCATGCGCGCCTGCTGACTGCGGCTGTCACCGCTTCCCAGCCCGGCGGAACATCGCGTACTTCAACGCGGATCGTCCCTTGGCTTGCAGGCACCTTCAGTTCGTGGGCCCAATCGTCGTCATCTCCGCCATGAGGTCGAATCAATAGCGGCTGGTCAGGGGCGGGCCGTCGGTCCGAGGGCTGCGAACCGGATCCCACAACGACCGCCACGCCAATGCTCGAGGGGCGACGGATCTCGCCGGTGAAATCCCATTCAACGACCGCCTCTGTGTCCCCTACCGGGACAAGCGATCGTCGCACGCCCTTAACGCTCCCGGGTCGCCATGCTTGCGGCACTACGGGGCGAGGTGCCGGTTCAGGACCGGGCCCGGGACCTGGACCTGGACCGGGGCCCGGACCCGGCGGGGCCGGTCCAGGTTCGGGTCCAGGTTGAGGCAGTGGCGGCTGTGGGGCATCCGCCTGCGGGCGATTGGGGCGCGGCGGAGCGGCTTCGATATTGCTTGGCATGTCGTCAGCGTCGAATATGCGCAGCACGTCAGGCACCCACTCGTCGGTATCGAGTTCGCCAACGGCGTTCTTGAGGGCATCTTGCACATGTTGCAGACCCATCTGCGCCTTCTTGCCGTATTCGCCAGGAGCCTGCGAGACCTTGATCTCGAGGTGAGAATCGGTTTCGCACTCCTTGATCGCGGTGGCGAGTTCGCCTTCTGCGTTGAGGACAGCGCTGAATGCCTTGATGCCTCTGAAGTCATGGCTTCTGAGTCTTGGTGCCTCGTCGGTTATCCGCATCCCGTTTCGGAACACCACTATGGTGGATGTCTTCCCCGGTGTCAGCCAATACCACAGCGAGCCGCCATCGCACGGCAGAGCCGTGCCTTCAGTTAGCGTCTCCCAAGCAGCCCACGCTCGGGCGCCCGAGCCGTAGCCGCGACGATTGGCCCTGCGACGCTCGCGATTTGCCTCCAAGCGTCTGCGGATCTCTTCGTCATCAAGTGAGACTCTGGTTCTCAAGTCTGAGCTGTAGTTGACCCGCAATCTGCCGTCCTTCAACGCAACCATGAAGTGCTTCGCAACGGCGTCAAATATTCGGTCTAGATGTGGGTCATGAGCCAGATCGGCGTCGCCCGCCTGAGAAGGGGCCTCCTCGTCCCGCGAGCTGTAGGCAAGGATCGCAACCGTCGTGCCACTCGCGGGTGGAACCTCCAACCAAGCCGGTGTGCTCGTAGGGTCTGCTGGTGAAGCCTTGAAGCCGCGGAAGCCGTCAACACACTCCGTAGCAGTCAAGCAGCCCTGTCTCACCAGATGCACTTCCCCGCCGTCATGTTCGTGTAGTTGGCTTGCGAGCATGGCCTGACCACCGAATATCAGTCCATTTCCACCGCGCGACGCATACAGGACGTATCGCATGTCTGACGCGTCGAGCGCTGTCAGGTGCCCCACACCAACCGATCCCAGTTTGCCGACGCTGGCTTCACCCACCTTCGCCGACATCGCTTCCGCTAGCAGTCGCTGGTACTCACCTAGGTGGCTGGTGCCAAACTCCCGAAATGGGGGTTTTGCGGTCCCAAAACCCCAGGTCAGCGACTTGCGAATTGTGGCAAATTGCCATTTAACACCAGCCACCTAGTAGGAGACCGTTGCCGTTGTCAGTGCAGAGCAGGCAGGTCACCATCTCGGCGCTGAGGGCGCGGTCAATACGCTCCAAAGCCGCCCTCGCCACTGGTGTCTGCTGGAGTTCGGGATGGATGGCCTTCACCGCTTCCCGGTAGCCGTTGATGTCAGGCACTTCGGCAACCGGTATCCGAACCATGCGAAAATCGACCGTGTCTCCGCCCGCGTCAAGGGCATTCTGAACAAGCTCGCGCACGACTATCTCGTCGTCGGTGCCTTCCCCAGACCGAAAGCCCTCCGGGGCAGCCAGACTCTCCACGAAGACGAGGCGGGGACCATCCGTGTCGCTCACAAAGCCCTCACTGTTGCTAATCCGTGCAGGAACACGGCACTCGAACATCGATGCCGTCCGCGTCCCAGCCGTTCACGTTCAATTGCTCCCGACGCGTGGCACGGCTCATGATGCTCTCGTAGTCGGTGTCGTGGAACATCCCGATGCGGCCTTCCCGGCTCGTGGACGGTCGGCCGTACGACTTCTCAAGACGTGACCACCAGCGAATGTCGACCGGAGTGCCGTTCGCGTAGCCGTCCATCCCGTCATCACCAGAGTCGTCTATCTCAGATGCCAGTCGCGCGAGCGCCGCTGGACCCTTCAGAAAGCAGTACACGCAATTGCCGGCACCATCGGGTATGGCGAGGTCATAAGGCCGGCCAGACCAATAGGATCGAACATCCTCCTCGGTGACGCCAACATCGCTCAACGGGCAGTACACCAGCTCCCCTGCCGGTTGAATCCGGTCGCGGCAATGCGTGCCAGCGGCCCCCTCAGCGACCAGCGACCGCCACATCGCCGTCCGCACTCGATCAGGCTCGTCAGCTCGCAGCCCCAAGATGGACACGAACTGTTGCGCATCTCCGAAACGGCCCCAAATGTCAGCCCACCCCCGTGGGCCGTCCGTTGGGCGGTTCAAATCCACCGCTGTGAAGTCCTGCCAATTCTGCTGCGGACGCGCCCACGGCTCACCGCACGCCACCCGCAAGCGTGCTTCACGCTCTTCGCGATCCAGTACTCCCCGGTAGCGGGCCGCCACGACCTCAGATGAGGCCAACGAGACATCCCGATGATGACCCTGCCTCGCAGGACCCGGACCGCCGAACATCCACTCGGCGACCAAGTCGTGCCCAGGTCGAACCTTCAACTCCGTAGTGCACATGCGCCGCCACCTCGACGGAAGCCGTGCCCATGACACCATCTCCTCGAACGCCTCGCCACGCGATCTGTAACCGGGCGAACGCGGATCGTCGTCATCAGCCGCCGGTTCCCGTCGCACCAGCCTGAATGTCCGCAATCGGGTGTAGCCCGACCGCGTCGCCGCCTCCACCGCGCACCCCTCGTACCACAAGCACGGCACGCCCGTCCGGCTCTCGATCTCTTCACACACCTTTCGAGCGAATTCGTAGGTACCTGGATGCTCGGCCGTGGTATTCGCAAGAAGCACGACGTCCCCACGACTGTGCCGAAGCACGCCATCGCACGCGAGTCGCAATGCCATCAACGCAGAACTGCGCCCACCCGAGAAACGCACGACATGCGGCAAACGCTCGTGGTTGAGTTCCCGGTATGCCAGTCTCGTTCCAACGGCCCTCACCACTACTCAACCTCACAGACGCTTCGCATGCAACAGTCGAAACTAGAGATCGCGGGCCAACGCCGCATAGCTCTCTGTTGCGTCACCCGCGGCACTCACCGTTTGCCAAGCGCCATACGCCTTGGGCATTACCAGCGGTAGTGCGCGAAGGCCTTGTTCGACTCGGCCATCTTCTGGAGGTCCTCACGCCGCTTCACGGACGCGCCCACGCCGTTGCCGGCGTCCAGCAACTCGTTGGCCAGGCGTTCGGCCATGGTGTGCTCGCGGCGGTCCCGGGAATATGAGACGATCCAGCGGACTGCGAGCGTGGTGGCCCGGCGCGGCCTGACCTCCACCGGCACCTGGTAGGTGGCGCCACCCACCCGCCGGCTGCGCACCTCAAGCTGCGGGCGGACGTTGTCGACGGCACGCTTGAGGGTGGAGACCGGTTCCGAGCCCGTCTTGTCCTCCACGATCCCCAGCGCGTCGTAGACGATGTGCTCGGCCAGGGTGCGCTTGCCCCGCTGGAGCACCTTGTTGATCACCTGGGTCACGAGCAGCGAGCGGTAGATCGGATCAGGCTGAAGCTCGCGGCGCGCCGCTGGTCCTTTGCGGGGCATGTCAAGCGCTCCTACTCACGCCGCAGCAGCCGGGAGGGTTGCGGGGCACGTCAAGACTCCTTCTTGACTCCGTAGCGGCTGCGAGCCTTGCGGCGCTCGCGCACCCCGGCGGTGTCGAGGGTTCCCCTGACGACCTTGTAGCGCACGCCGGGCAGATCCCTCACCCGGCCGCCCCGCACCAGCACGATCGAGTGCTCCTGGAGATTGTGGCCCTCGCCCGGTATGTACGCGGTTATCTCCACGCCGGTGGTGAGGCGGACGCGGGCCACCTTGCGGAGGGCGGAGTTCGGCTTCTTGGGCGTGGCTGTGTAGACCCTCGTGCACACGCCCCGCCGCTGCGGCGCGCCGTGCAGGGCGGGCGTCGACTCTTTGCGGCGCTTCGTCTGTCGGCCCTTTCGGACCAGTTGCTGGATTGTGGGCATTACTGACGCTGTTCCATCGTTGTCGAACGGGGCACGAGGATCGTGGGCATTACTGACGCTGTTCCATCGTTGTCGAACGGGGATACGAGGATCGTGGGCATCGGGGTGATTGTTTCCTTGGTGGTGTGGGTTGCTGTGGCGGCGAGCCGGACGGGGCAGTCTAGGGGCGCGTGCGTCCGGTTCGGCGTCCAGCCAAGATGATCTGGTCGGGCACTCGGGGAGTCACCCCGCCTCGGTGACCGGACCGGCGGGCTCGCCCAGCGGGTAATCCAGCACCTCGGCTCCCGCCATCTCGTGGCTGCGCTGCGCGAGCATGTCGGCGAGGTCGTCCTCAGAGCTGTAGTAGTCCATCGGGGTGTGGTCGGGGGCGTGGGTCTCGTAGCCCTCGCGATATCGAGCCATGCCCGTGCCGGCCGGTATGAGCTTGCCGATGATGATGTTCTCCTTGAGGCCGACCAGCGTGTCGCGCTTGGACTCGATGGCTGCCTCGGTGAGAACACGGGTCGTCTCCTGGAAGGAGGCCGCCGACAGCCACGACTCGGTGGCCAGCGAGGCCTTGGTGATGCCCATCACCTCGCGCCGCCCCGATGCCGGCCTGCCGCCGGCCCGCACGATCTCCCGGTTGGTCTGCTCGAAGGAGGCCTTGTCGACGCGCTCGTCGGGCAGGAAGTGCGTGTCGCCGGGCTCGCCGATGGCCACCCTCTTGGTCATCTGGCGCACGATCAGCTCGATGTGCTTGTCGTGTATGGACACGCCCTGGTCTCGGTAGACCTTCTGCACCTCGGCCACTAGGTAACGCTGCGTGGCGTCTATGCCGCGGATCTCCAGCAGCTCCTTGGGGTCGCGGGGACCCTCCACCAGGGCGTCGCCCGGCTCCACCTCGTCGCCGTCGCGGACCTCGAGGCGGTACTCGCTTCCGATCCTGCAGTCGTGCTCGGTGCCGTCGTTCTCCACGATCACCACCGTGCGGTCGACGCTGCCCTCGTTGTGGATGCGGACCACGCCGGCCTGGCGGGCCAGCGTCGCCTTGCCCTTGGGCGTGCGGGCCTCGAACAGCTCCACCACCCTGGGCAGGCCGCCCGCGATGTCCTGGGCCCCGGCGACGCCACCGGTGTGGAAGGTACGCATCGTGAGCTGCGTGCCGGGCTCGCCGATGGACTGGGCCGCGATGACTCCCACCGCCTCGCCCTGCTCGATGAGCTTGCCCGTGGCCAGCGACATGCCGTAGGAGGCCGCGGTGATCCCCGACGCGGAGTCGTCGCTGAGTGGTGACAGCACCCGCACCCTGGTCACCGTGGTGTCGTCGCGCAACGCGGCCAGCTCGGCGTCGCCGACCATGGTGCCGGCCAGGATCACCGAGCCGTCACCCAGCGAAACGTCGTCGGCCAGCACCCGCCCGAACAGCCTGGTTTCGAGATAGGTGCGCTTGTTGGGCGAGTCGGGCTGGACGTCCTCCAGCCAGATGCCCTTCACGTAGGTGCCAGCGGCGAAGGGATCCTCGCTGTTGATGATGACCTCCTGGGCCACGTCCACCAGGCGCCGGGTCAGGTAACCGGAGTCGGCGGTCCGCAGCGCGGTATCGACGAGGCCCTTTCGGGCGCCGGGCGTGGCAATAAAGTACTCCAGCACTTTGAGGCCCTCGCGGAAGTTGCTCTTGATCGGCCGGGGGATCATGTCGCCGCGGGGGTTGGCGACCAGGCCCCGCATGCCCGCGATCTGGCGGATCTGCATCGTGTTGCCCCGGGCCCCCGACGCAACCATCATGTTGACCGGGTTGAACGCGTCAGACTCGAGTTCCTCCTTCATCCGGCCCGTGACCTCCTCTGTGGCCTCGGACCAGACCTCCACCTCGAGTTGCCGACGCTCTCCGTCGGTGATGATCCCCCGCCGGAACTGGCGCTCGATCTTGTCGGCCTGCTTCTCGTAGCGGTCGAGGATCTCGGTCTTCTGCTTGGGCGTGCGGACATCGTCGATCGAGATGGTCAGGCCCGACCGCGAGGCGTACTCGAAGCAGATGTCCTTGACCGCGTCGAGGCTCTTGGCCACCTCTGCGATCTGGAAGCCGCGGGCCAGCCTGTCGACGATCTCGCCCATCACGCGCTGGCCGACGGTGGTGTTCACGTAGCCGAAGCCGTCGGGCAGGGCATCATTGAAGAACACCCTCCCCGCGGTCGTCGGCTCGTAGCGCGCCGCGTTGCCGTTGGCTGGAGCCAGAAGCAGATCCTCGGAGCCGCGGTACTCGATCGGCGCGTGCAGCCCCAGATCCCCGTTCTCGTAGGCGAAGCGGACCTCGTCGATCGTGCGGAAGGCGCGGCCTTCCCCGGCCACGCCCTGGACCATCTCTGTGAGATAGTGCGCGCCGATGATCATGTCCTGCGTGGGCGTCACCAGGGGCCGGCCGTGGGCGGGGCTCAGCACGTTGTTGGCCGACAGCATCAGCAAGCGGGCCTCGGCCTGCGCCTCCGCCGACAGCGGCAGGTGCACTGCCATCTGGTCGCCGTCGAAATCGGCGTTGAACGCCGCGCACACCAGCGGATGGATCTGGATCGCCTTGCCCTCCACCAGCACCGGCTCGAAGGCCTGGATGCCCAGCCGGTGCAGTGTGGGGGCACGGTTCAGCAGCACCGGATGTTCCCGGATCACGTCCTCGAGCACATCCCACACCTGGGGGCGGCGCCGCTCGACCATGCGCTTGGCCGACTTGATGTTCGGGGCGAACTCCACGTCCACCAGCTTCTTCATGACGAAAGGCTTGAACAGCTCCAGGGCCATGATCTTGGGCAGACCACACTGGTGGAACCGCAGCGTCGGGCCGGCCACGATCACGGAACGGCCCGAGTAGTCCACCCGCTTGCCGAGCAGGTTCTGGCGGAAGCGCCCCTGCTTGCCCTTGAGCATGTCCGACAGCGACTTCAGCGCCCGGTTGCCCGGACCCGTCACCGGGCGGCCCCGGCGGCCGTTGTCGAACAGGGCGTCCACGGCCTCCTGCAGCATCCGCTTCTCGTTGTTGACGATGATGTCGGGCGCGGCCAAGTCCAGCAGACGCTTGAGTCGGTTGTTGCGGTTGATCACACGCCGGTAGAGGTCGTTGAGATCAGAGGTGGCGAAGCGGCCGCCGTCCAGCTGCACCATGGGACGGAGCTCGGGGGGTATGACCGGCACGACGTCGAGGATCATCGCCCGCGGGTCGTTGATGCGCCGGCCGTAGTTGTCGCGCCGGTTGAACGCGGCCAGGATCCTCAGCCGCTTGATGGCCTTCTGCTTGCGCTGGGCCGACAGCGGCCGTCGGCCCTCGGGAGGGTTGATCTGGTCCCGCAGCGTCGCCTCTTCGGCATCGAAGTCGAGCGCGGCGATGAGCCGGGCGATGGCGTCGGCGCCCTGGCCGCCCCCGAAGTAGTCGCCCCAGCGGTCGACCAACTCGCGCCAGAGCTCCTCGTCCTCGATGATCTGGCGGCTGAACAAGTCTGTGAACACCTCCCAGGCACGCTCGACCCGCTCGCGCTCGGCCTCGAAGCGCTCCGCGATCTCCTCAAGGTCCTTGTCGGCCTGGCGCTGCAGAGCCCGCAGCTCCGAGTCCTTGGCCGAGGCTGCCTCGGCCTCGGCCAGATCCGCCTCCAGCCGCTCGGACCGCTGGGTGATCTCGAGGCGCCCGTCGGCCTCTATCGCCTCCAACTCGCGGCGCACCTCCAGCTCGAGCTCACCCTTGTCGGTGTGGCGCCGGTCCTCGTCGACGTTGACCACGAGGTTGGCCCCGAAGTAGATCACCTTCTCGAGCTGCTTGGCCTTGAGCTCCTCCTTGGGCTGAGTGCCCATCAGCAGGTAGGCCAGCCACGACCTGGTGCCCCGCAGGTACCAGATGTGCACGGCCGGAGCGGCCAGCTCGATATGGCCCATGCGCTCGCGCCGCACCTTGGAGCGGGTCACCTCCACGTTGCAGCGCTCGCAGATGATGCCCTTGAAGCGCACGCGCTTGTACTTGCCGCAGGAGCACTCCCAGTCGCGGGTGGGCCCGAAGATCTTCTCGCAGAACAGGCCGTCCTTCTCGGGCTTGAGCGTGCGGTAGTTGATCGTCTCGGGCTTCTTGACCTCTCCATTCGACCAGGTGCGGATCGAGTCGGCGCTGGCGAGGCCGATCTTCAGATCGCTAAAATCGTTGACGTCGAGCATGCCGTCTCCAGTCGTGCGTCGGTGCGTGAGTTGTCGTGCGTCGGTGCGTGAGTTGTCGTGCGTGAGTTGTCGTGCGTCGGTGCGTGAGTTGTCGTGCGTGAGTTGTCGTGCGTCGGTGCGTGAGTTGTCGTGCGTGAGTTGTCGTGCGTCGGTGCGTGAGTTGTCGTGCGTCAGTTTGAGTCGCGTCGCGTCTGTGTCGTTCCTGCCGGCTCAGCGGCGGGCGGCGCTGCGGGCCAGGTCGTCCTCGTCGCTGCCGCGCTCGGGGCGCTGCAGGTCGATCCCGAGAGCCTCCACCGTTCGGAGACTCTCCTCGTCCAGCTCGCGCATCTCTATGTGCTCGCCCGCCGCCGAGAGGACCTCGACGTTGATGCACAGCGACTGCATCTCTTTGATGAGGACCTTGAAGCTCTCCGGGATGCCCGGGTCCGGGACGTTCTCGCCCTTGACGATGGCCTCGTACGCCTTGGCCCGGCCGAGCACATCGTCGGACTTCACGGTGAGCAGCTCCTGCAGGCAGAACGCCGCGCCGTAGGCTTCCAGCGCCCACACCTCCATCTCGCCGAAGCGCTGGCCGCCGAACTGGGCCTTGCCGCCCAGGGGCTGCTGGGTGATCATCGAGTACGGGCCGGTGGAGCGGGCGTGGATCTTGTCGTCCACGAGGTGGGCCAGCTTCATCATGTAGACGTGGCCGGTGGTCACCGGGTTGTCGTAGGACTCGCCGGTGCGCCCGTTGTAGAGCGTCTGCTTGCCGTTGATGCTGATCAGCCTGCGGCCGTCGGATGTCTCGGGGTTCAGGTTGGTGAGGATGTCGGTGATGGTCGGCTTGCCCTGGGCCAGGTCGCGCTCGTCCCAGGTGGCGCCGTCGAAGACCGGCGTGGCCACATGGATCGAGGGGGGCGTGACGGTACGGGTCTTGCGCTCGGTTCCCAGGACGGGATCGTCGCCGACGCGCTTGCCGTCGATCTCCCAGCCATAGCGGGCGCAGTAGCCGAGGTGGGCCTCGAGCACCTGGCCGACATTCATGCGCGATGGCACGCCCAAGGGGTTCAAGATGATGTCCACCGGCGTGCCGTCCGCGGCGAAGGGCATGTCCTCGACGGGCAGGATCCGCGAGATGACGCCCTTGTTGCCGTGGCGGCCGGCCAGCTTGTCGCCCACGCTGATCTTGCGGTTCTGGGCCACATACACCCGCACCAGCTGGTTCACACCGGGCGGGAGCTCGCCGGCGTCGGGATCGTCGCGGTCGAACACCTTGACGTCGATCACCTTGCCGGACTCGCCGTGGGGGACCTTGAGCGAGGTGTCGCGCACCTCCCTGGCCTTCTCGCCGAAGATGGCCCGCAGCAGCCGCTCCTCCGGTGTCAGCTCGGTCTCGCCCTTGGGCGTGACCTTGCCCACCAGCACGTCGCCCGGTCCGACCTCCGCACCGACGCGGATGATGCCGCGGTGGTCGAGGTCCGCGAGAACGTCGTCGGAGAGGTTGGGAATGTCCCGGGTGATCTCCTCGGAACCCAGCTTGGTGTCGCGGGCGTCGATCTCGTGCTCGTGGATGTGGATCGACGTGAGCACGTCGTCGCGCACCAGCCGGTCCGAGAGGATGATGGCGTCCTCGAAGTTGTACCCCTCCCAGGACATGAAGGCCACCAGCAGGTTCTTGCCCAGCGCCAGCTCGCCGTGGTCGGTGGAGGGGCCGTCGGCCAGCACATCGCCGGCCTTGATCTTGTCGCCCTGGCGCACCAGCGGCTTCTGGCTGATGCAGGTGTCCTGGTTGGACCTCTCGAACTTGCGCAGCGGGATCTCGGTCGGGCCCGAGCCCGCGTAGTCCACGACGATGCGGTCGCCGTCCACCAAGACGACGGTGCCGTTGCCGGAGGCGATCACCATGTCGGCCGCGTCCCGCGCGGCCCGACCCTCCACGCCGGTGCCGATGTAGGGGGCTTCGGTGCGGACCAGCGGCACGGCCTGGCGCTGCATGTTGGCGCCCATGAGGGCCCGGTTGGCATCGTCGTGCTCGAGGAAGGGGATGAGAGCGGTGGCCACGGAAACGATCTGCTTGGGAGAGATGTCCATCATCTGCACTTCGTCGGGCGGCACGTACGAGATCTCGGTGGTGGCGCCGAAGAAGACCTCCTGCTCGAGCTGGAGCCGCAGGTCCTGCAGGGAGGCCGCCTGGGGGGAGCGTCGCACGAGCACCCGCGGGTTGATGAAGCGTCCGTCGGAGTCGATCGGGGCGTTGGCCTGCGCCACGACGTACTCCTCTTCCTCGTCGGCGGCGAGGTAGACGATCTCGTCGGTCACGCGCCCATCGGTGACCACCCGGTACGGCGACTCGATGAACCCGAACTCGTTGACGCGGGCGTAGGACGCCAAGCCGCCGATCAGCCCGATGTTGGGACCTTCGGGCGTCTCGATGGGGCACATGCGGCCGTAGTGGGAGAAGTGGACGTCGCGCACCTCGAACCCGGCCCTCTCCCGGCTGAGGCCCCCGGGGCCGAGGGCCGAGAGCCGCCGCCGGTGGGTGAGGCCAGACAGCGAGTTGACCTGGTCCATGAACTGCGACAACTGAGAGGTGCCGAAGAACTCCTTGATGGCCGCGACCACGGGACGGATGTTGATCAGGGTCTGGGGCGTGATCGCCTCCACGTCCTGGGTGGTCATGCGCTCCCGCACCTGCCGCTCCATGCGCGACAGGCCGATGCGCACCTGGTTCTGGATCAGCTCGCCCACGCTGCGGATGCGGCGGTTGGCGAAGTGGTCCTGGTCGTCGAGACGGTAGCCGGGCTCGCCCTTGGCCAGGTTCAGCAGGTAGGTGGCCGCGGCCAGCATCTCGCAGGGCGACAGCAGGGACTGGTCGGGATCGGGGCGCTCGATCTCCAGTCCGAAGGTGCTCTCAAGGAAGTCGAACTCCGGTCCGAGCTTGCGGTTCAGCTTGTGCCGGCCCACCCGGGACAGGTCGTAGCGGCGGCCGCTGAAGAAGGAGTTCTCGAAGTAGGAGCGGGCCGCCTCCGCGGTTGCCGGGTCGCCGGGACGCACCCGCTTGTAGATCTCGATCAGCGACTCGTCCCGGGTGGGAATCCTCCGCTTGTCCGGGTTGTACTCGGAGTCCGGACCGGCCTTGGTCGCCTGCGGATCATCCTTCGGCTGCTGTCCCTTCGGCGCGAACTTGTCCCACTGTTCGGCGAGAAAGTCGAAGTGCTCCACGAAGCGCTCTAGGAACCCGGGGTGGCCCTCCTCGCCGTAACCGAGGGCGATCAGCAGGGTGAACAGCGGCAGACGGCGCTTGCGGGCCACGCGCACCCCGGCGGTGATCTCCTTGCGGGGCTTCTGCTCGACATCGAACTCGATCCACTCGCCCCGGTAGGGGTGGATCGTGCCCGTCACGAGCTGGTACTTGGCCAGGTTCCGCAGGCGGTAGCGCTCGCCGGGCTGGAAGATCACGCCGGGCGAGCGGACGAGCTGGGAGACGACCACGCGCTCGGTGCCGTTGATGATGAAGGTTCCCTTGTCGGTCATCATGGGGAAGTCGCCCATGAAGACGATCTGCTCCTTGATCTCGCCTGTGCCCGCGTTCAGGAAGTGGGCCCTGACGAAGATCGGCGCGGAGTAGGTCATGTCCTTCTCCTTGCACTCATCCACCGTGAACTTCGGAGGCGGATGAAGCTCCTCGTCCTCGGGATCGAACTCGAGTTCGAGACGTAGTGTCTCGCTGTAGTCCGAGATGGGCGAGATGTCCCTGAACGTGCGGGCCAGGCCCTCGTTCACCAGCCAGGAGAAGCTCTCCCGCTGGATCGCGATGAGGTCGGGCAGTTCGAGGATCTCCTCGAGATTGCCGAACGAGTAACGTTCGCGTGAAGCGGCGCGTGCGGTCACGTAATACTCCCGAGGGCCAGCTGATCTGATTTCACGCGGCTGTACGTGCGCGCGTCAACAGAGACGAATTAGCCACGGGAGCCGCCTCCCAGCGCGCACAGACGACCACGGTGGCAGGGATGCTAACCCGCGACGAGCCGGGCCACAACCACCCCGGTGGCACGATCTGGACGCGACCTGAACGCGACAATAGTTGCCGGTGGCCGGGTGCGTCCACGCGGACGCGTCGTCCTCCGCTCTTCTTCGCTGCGCTCACGGGCCGCTCGGAGGTGTCCTCCGGTCTTGTTCGCTGCGCTCACGGGCCGCTCTAGCCTTGGCGTCTCGCTCAGCGTCTCGCCGAAATCCTCGTCACGCGCGGCCTATCCACTCGGCCTCTGGTCAGGGCGCGAGCAGGCAGGCCCGGGCTGCCGCCAGGCCGGCCGCGTCCATTCCCGCGCCGGCCAGGTAGCCGGCCGCACCGCCCCAGCGGTCGTGCAACTGCCGCAGAGTGGCCGCCATCACCGCAGGACGGGCTTCCCACAGGGGAGCGAACCGGACCGGATCAAGGCCGTGGTCCTCTAGCAGGGGGCGCAGCGACTTGGCCTCGGTGTAGTCGTACTGGAGGCTGGGGCGTCGCTCCGACGACAGCGCGTAGTCGGCTACCACATGCTCGGCTGCCACCCCGGCCAAGTCCAGAAGCAGCATCGCGGCCACACCGGTGCGGTCCTTGCCCGCGGTGCAGTGGATCACAACCGGCTCGCCGCTGGCCACCTGCCGGACGATGCGAGCGAACGACGGGCCAAAGTTCTGCAGGATGCGGACGTATCCGGCCACCATCTCGGACTCACCGTAGGACTTGATGTCGCCGTCGACTATGCGCTCGTAGATGGTGCGGGCCTGGAACGTCTCGTCGCTGGTCATCGGCAGCCGGAGGTAGGACGCGCCCGCGGGCAGCCGGTCGGGGAAGTCGGTCGCCTCAGTCTCGGAGCGCAGGTCGAACACGTGACGGATGCCGACAGACTGGAGACGGCGCAGGTCCGCCTGGCTGAGCGTGCACAGCCGATCGGCCCGGTACACCAGGCCGGATCGCGTCGAGCCGCCGCCGGCGACGGGAAAGCCGCCGAGATCGCGGAAGTTGCTGGGACCGTCGAGGTCGACGCGTCGTTGCATTGGCTGACCTGCGCTGAAGGCAGCACGGTCCGCAGCGCGTCCGGCCGACGGCGGGCCATGCTTCCCGCTCTTGTTCGCTGCGCTCACCGGCCGCTCGGGGCTGACTGCCCGCTCATCTTCGCTGCGCTCACCGGCCGCTCGGGGCTGATTGCCCGCTCATCTTCGCTGCGCTCACCGGCCGCTCGGGCCCGGGCCTCGCAGGCTCGGCCTCAGGCCAGCTCCACCTCGGCTCCGACAGCCTCCAGCGCGGCCTTGGCCTTGTTGGCATCTTCCTGGTTGAGGCCTTCAAGTACGGGCTTGGGGGCGTTGTCGACGAGTTCCTTGGCCTCCTTGAGACCGAGCGAGGTGAGGCTGCGCACCTCCTTGATCACCTGGATCTTCTTGTCGCCGACCGCGGCGAGGACGACGTTGAAAGAGTCCTTGGCATCCTCGTCCTCTCCGCCGGCGTCACCGGTCGGCGAGGCCGCGATCGCGACGGCCGCCGGCGCGGCTGCGGTCACTTCGAAACGCTCCTCGAACTCCTTGAGCAGCTCGCTCAGTTCGAGCACGGTCATCTGTGAGATCGAGTCGAGGATCTCTTCCTTGGTTGCCATGGTCAGGCCTCCTCTGTATCGGATGGTTGGTCCGTGTCGGATGGTTGGGGTGTGGTGATTGCTGCTCCGCCGGCGGCGCCACCTGCATCGATGAGCGCCTTGAGCCCGTACGCGAAATTGCGGGGGAGAGCCTGCAGCAGCCCAGCGAACTTCACCAGCGGCGCATTGAACGCCCCGGCCAACTGCGCCAGCAGCACGTCACGCGCCGGCAGGTCAGCCAGGGAGACCAGGTCTGCGGCGCTGAGTACCTTGTCGCCCAACACGCCGCCCTTGAGCACGAGAGCCCGGTTGGTGCGCGAGAAGTCCCGCAGGGCCTTGGCTACCGCGGCCGCATCACCGGCCTTGCCGTCGTCGCCCGCGCCGACGAACGCGATCGCAGTCGGGCCGGTGAGCAGGCCGGCGAGGTCGAGGCCCAGCTCGGCGGTGGCCAGGCGGACCATCGTGTTCTTGTAGATCGTGTACTCCCCGCCGGCGGCGCGCAGCGACCGGCGCAGCGCGGCCATCTCACCGACGTTCAGCCCTCGATACTCGGTCAGCAGGGCCGCATCGCTGGCCGCCAGCCGGTCACGCACTTCGGCGACGACGGCCGCCTTCTCGGGCCTTGGGACTGTCATGGGTGCCTTCCTCGTCCGGCGGGCCTGCTGGCCCATTGGTGCTCCCCGCGGAGCGCACCGGATGTCTCAGGTGAGCGCGGTGTGTGCGTGCGGAGTATACGGGGCTATTCGGCGACGCCTACGCCGGCTGGATCGATGCGGACGCCGGGACCCATCGACGAGCTCAGCACCACCTTCTTCACGTACTTTCCCTTGGACGCGGCCGGCTTCGCCCGCTGGAGCTCGGCCACAACGGCCCGGAGGTTCTTCAGCAGGTCCTCCTCCGCGAACGACGCCCGCCCGATGGGGACGTGCACGTTGGCGAACCGGTCGGTGCGGTACTCCACCTTGCCCCCCTTGAACTCTTCGATCGTGCGGACCACGTCGGTTGTGACGGTGCCGGTCTTGGGGTTGGGCATCAGACCGCGGGGTCCAAGGATCCGGCCCAGCTTGCCGACCACCGGCATCATGTCGGGCGTGGCAATGGCCACATCGAAGTCGGTCATGCCTGTTGACACCTGCTCGGCCAGGTCGTCGGCTCCTACGAAGTCCGCGCCGGCCTCGCGGGCCGTGGTCGCGGCCTCGCCCTGCGCGAATACCGCGACGCGCACCTCCTTGCCGGTTCCCGAGGGCAGCGACACCGTGCCTCGCAGCATCTGGTCGGCCTTGCGGGGGTCGACTCCGAGCCTCACGACCACGTCGACGCTCTCGTCGAAACGCCTCGTCGCCAGGCTCTTCACCAGGTTCACCGCGTCGGTGTCGCTATGGAGACGGAGTCGGTCGAGACTCTTCGTCGCGTCGGCGTGCTGCTTGCCCTTGGCCATGGTTGCTCCTGCCTCTGCGCTCGGCCTCTAGGCGACGGTGATGCCCATCGAGCGGGCTGTGCCCTCGATCTGCGCCTTGGCCGCCTCCAGGTCGTTGGCGTTGAGGTCGGGCATCTTGGTCTGGGCTATCTCGGCCAGTTGCGCGTCGGTGATGGTGCCCACCGTCTCGCGCCCCGGGGTCTCCGCCGCCTTCTCCAAGCCGGCTGCGGTGCGGATCAGGAACGAGGTCGGCGGTGTCTTGGTGATGAAGGTGAACGTCCGGTCCTCGTAGATCGTTATCTCCGCCGGGATTATCTGGCCCCGCTTGTCCTCGGTGCGGGCGTTGTAGTCCTTGCAGAAGTCCATGATCGCGACGCCGTGGGGACCCAGCGCGGTGCCCACCGGCGGAGCTGGTGTGGCTTGACCGGCGGGGATCTGGATCTTGACTACGGCTGCAACCTGCTTGCGTGCCATCTGAACTCTCTTGGAGGTGGGAACGGACGAACGTGGCAGTGTGGCGGCATCGGCGGCGGGCAGCAACCCGCGCCGGCCGTCGAGGGGCCCTACAGGCGGGCCACCTGCGCGAACTCGAGCTCGACCGGCGTCTCGCGGCCGAAGATGTTCACCAGCACCTTCACCTTGAGTTGGTCCTCGTTGATCTCGATGATCTCGCCCGAGAAATCGGCGAAGGGGCCGTCCTTGACCCTGACGGTCTCCCCCATGCCGTACTCGAACATCGGCTTGGCCCGCTTGGACGCCTCCCGGGAGCGGTCGGACTCCACGCCGAGGAAGGCCTCGACGTCGCGGCGGCGCAGGGGCGACGGTGCTCCACCCTGATTCACGAAGCCCGTGACGTTGGGCGTGTCGCGTATAACCGGCCAAACCTCGTCGTCCAGTTCACAGCGCACGAAGACGTAGCCCGGGAACAGCCGCTTGGAGGAGATCACCTTCTTGCCGTTCTTGAACTCGGGCACGTCACGCAGCGGGATGACCACCTCGTGGATGCGGCCCTCCATGTTCATCGACGCGGTGCGAGCCTCGAGGTTCTGCTTGACCTTCTTCTCGTAGCCGGACTGGGTGTGCACGACGAACCACTTGCCCGGCTTGTCGTAGGGACTGACAGGCGCCTCGGGTTCGGCCTCGTGGTCCGCATCGTCGGCGAACAGGTCGTCCTCGGTGATGACGGCTGCGGATGGTGAGGCGGTTGTGTCGGACATGAGAAACCTCAGGAGTCGAAGAGCTCGAGTACGAACGTGGAGAAGACCCAGTCGAGCCCGTAGATCATGGCGGTAAGCACGACCACCGTGACCAGCACGACGATGGAGTAGTTGACCGTCTCGGCCCGGCTGGGCCAGGCCACCTTGCGCAGCTCGCCTCTGACCTCGCGCAGGAATTGAACAGGAGACGTGCGATCGGTGGGCGGCGTCGAGGCGGGGCGGTTGCGGGTTCGGACCGGTGCGCCCTCCGCGTCTATCTCGCCCTGCTTCTGCAGCATCCGCTTCTGCTGACGGTTCATCGCCATTGTGGAGTTCACCTCGCGTGGGTTGCGGCGCCGCGGGTCGTGGCCGTATTCAATTCGCAGGGGCGGAGGGACTCGAACCCCCAACCGCCGGTTTTGGAGACCGGTGCTCTGCCAATTGAGCCACGCCCCTTAGCAGCCCAAGAAGGTTACCAGCGCAACCCCGTGAACGACTACGGACCGGCCGGGGCTACGAGGCCGGCCGGGCTCCGCTCGGCCTCTAGGTGGCTGGTGTTAAATGGCAATTTGCCACAATTCGCAAGTCGCTGACCTGGGATTTTGGGACCGCAAAACCCCCATTTCGGGAGTTTGGCACCAGCCACCTAGGAGGCCAGTCGGGCAGCTCGGCGGTGGCGCGCCGTGAGTGCGATGAGGCCGGCGGTGGCTGCAGCTCCAGCGGCCAGTCCGCCGACTGTTGCCGCCACGCGGGATCTGGCGTGGCGGTCCCAGCGGTTCCCGTACAGATCCAGGTGTCCCAGGATCTGCGACTCCAGACGGGGGTCCTCCTCGACGGGGACCGCTCGCAGCGAGCGCATGGCCTCCATCAGGCGCCGATAGCGAGACTGCTCCACACGGCACCGAAGGCAGGACTCCAAGTGGTCGAGCTCTGAGGAACCGAAGGCGCGGTCGCTGCCGGCGACCGCGGCGAGCGCGTCGCTGATCGAGTCGCAATCGCTGCGTTGGCCCGTCACGGCCTCGTACTGCGGACTCGGGCGTTCATCTGTCCGTTCATCTGTCACTGCCGGGTTCCTCTCCGGGCAGGGGGAGCACCTGTTCGCGCAATCGACGGCGGGCCCGGTGCAGGCGCACCTTGGCCGCGGTCACCGAGATTCCCAACTCTTGAGCGATCGCTTCGTGGGGCAGGTCGTACATGTCCCGCAGCACCACCACCGATCGCAGCCGCACCGGAAGGTCGCGGATGGCGGCGTCGAGGCTCTCCCGCAGCTCCGCCAAGTCTCCCTGAAGGACCGGGTCGTGGTCGGGCCGGGTGTCGATCACGTCGTCGTGAGCGCCGAGGTGGTCGTGCCAGTGGCGCTGGCGCCGGCCGAGATGGGTGGCGGCACAGTTGGCCACTATGCGGTAGAGCCAAGTGCTGAAGAGTGCCTCACCGCGGAAGCGGCCGACACTCTTGTAGGCCCTCAGATACGCCTCTTGAACCACGTCTCGAGCATCCTCCGTGTTGCCCGTGAGGCGCAGCGCCAGCGCGTACGCATCGGAATGGGTGACCCGCACAAGCCGGTCGAACGCCTCCCGGTCACCGGACTTGGCCCGCTCGACGAGCGCAACCATGTCCGTCGAGGATTGAGACTCGCGATCGGCGTAGACGTTACGCGCCGGATCCTTCACGGGGCGCAGACGGCGTCGCGGCGATGCCGTCACCGCGACTCCGGTCCGGGCCCACACCGCGTCATCCGTTCCATGCGGTGGACCGGTGCGGCGCGGCGGATCCGTTCCATGTAGCGACGGCTGGCGATACGGCGGAAACGCTCCATGTAGCGACGGCTGGCGATACGGCGGATCCGTTCCATGTAGCGACGGCTGGCGATACGGCGGAAACGCTCCATGTAGCGACGGCTGGCGATACGGCGGATCCGTTCCATGTAGCGACGGCTGGCGATACGGCGGATCCGTTCCATGTAGCGACGGCTGGCGATACGGCGGATCCGTTCCATGTAGCGACGGCTGGCGATACGGCGGATCCGTTCCATGTAGCGACGGCTGGCGATACGGCGGAAACGCTCCATGTAGCGACGGCTGGCGATACGGCGGAAACGCTCCATGTAGCGACGGCTGGCGATACGGCGGAAACGCTCCATGTAGCGACGGCTGGCGATACGGCGGAAACGCTCCATGTAGCGACGGACAGACTCGAACTGTCGACCTCTCGATTATGAGTCGAGCGCTCTTACCAACTGAGCTACGTCGCCGGGAAGGGCAGGACCGGTGCCTGCGCCGAGCTCCCTGTCAGAATCGAACTGACGACCTTCTCCTTACCATGGAGACGCTCTGCCGGCTGAGCTAAGGGAGCGGGTCGGCGCTGAACGCCGGTCCGTCATGATGCCACACCGGCGGGTCTATCCCAACCGACGGGCCGATCTGCGAAGAATCGCCAACTCATTCCGTTGAGCTTCATGTTGCACAGTGATGTACAGGTGCTATCATGTGATTCGGAAGTGGGGTGGCCCCGTGGTGGCCGAGTCCGGTTGAACCCTTTCACGGGGCCACCCCACCCGCACTGTATGAGAGATTTCATGTAGTTCCACTATCTTTTGTTGGCAGTGCAAGCTTGGGCTCTCGTGGACAGGGCTACCCGGCGGCGGGCCGCGGCGAGGTCGTTGCGGTCGAGGCCGTTGGTGAGATAGGCGAAGGAGATTCCGCTGGCCGGGTCGGCCCAGCCGATCTGCCCCTTGGCCCCGCCGTGGCCGAACGCGGTGGGCGACGCCCCGCGGCCGTGGCCTCGCATGCCCGCCTTGCCGTCGCTGCCGGCGAGCACGAAGGCGTGGGAGCGGTTGGCCGGGGTTCCCGTCCAGTCCGGATGGTTCTGTCGCACAGCCATGGCGTCTTCGCGGACCTCGCGACGAAGGAAGTCACCAGTGTTGTGCAACACGGCCTGGTACCACTTGGCCACGTCCGCGGCGGTGGCGATGCCGCCCGCTCCCGGCACCCCGGTGGCGCGCACCCAGGGCCGATTGAATGCCATCAGCGCCTGCTCGCCGACGCCCCCGGGCAGTTCCTCGATCCCGACGGCCGCGAGCTCCGAAGGCGTCGCCTCTGAGCCCACGGACACCACGTCGGCCACATCGGCCACGTCGGCCTGCTCGTCGACGCCGATGCCCAGCCAGCGAGAGCAGCCCGCGGGCGCCATCATCTGCTCGGCGATCACGTCGGTGTAGGGACGGCCGGTCACCTCTGTGACGATGTCGGCCAGCACCCAGTGCGCTGAGAGCGGGTGGTATTCGAACCGGGTGCCGGGCGCCCAGTCGGTGCGCCAGCCAGCGTAGGCGGCCAGCCGGGCCGCACGGTCGGTGGTCTCGGCACGGTGCACGGGTGCGTACGGGAAGCCGCCCGCGTGGAGCAGCACCTGCGACACGGTGATGGCGCCCTTGCCGTTGGCCCCGAAGGATTGGATCACGTCGCCCACCGGGGCGTCGATGTCAAGAAGGCCCTCGGAGGCCATCTCCATGACGGTGAGAGCCACCGTCGGCTTGACCGCCGAGTACATGTGGAAGCGGGTGTCGGGCGTGCAGTCGCCCAGAGCCTCCGACACCACGACCTCGCCGTCTGCGGCCAACGCGAACTGGGCCGCAGGCAGCAAGCCGGAGTCCACGTCGCGCCGGGCCCGCTCGACGAGCGCCGACACCGCCTTGCCGTCGATTGCTGTCACGGCCTGACCGTATCGGCGGTCACCAAATGTGCGCGGAGTGTGGCCGCATAGGCCAAAGAGCGCGAGCGGTCATCCGACGGTCCTCGACGGCTGCTCAGCGGCGAATCCACCGATGGATTCACCGTCTCTCACCAAATCTGCACGGGTTGTGGTCGTATGTGACGCGTTTCTCTACAGATTTCGGTGCGTTCCTAGAGATGGGGCCTTTGACCGGACTGCGGGCAAGCCCCGAGGGGCAGCGTCTCGCCCCCGACGACCGAGAACCAGAGGCGTCTCATGCAACGGTGAGACCAGGCCCCGCCGCGTCGAGTTGTATTCTGGGGGCGTGCCCTCGCGAGTGCTGAGTCCCCCAACCGCAGCTGAAGCTCGCCGCGCCGCGCGGGAGCTCGCGGCAGCGGGGGCTTCGCGGGTGTTGCTGTTCGGATCGGTGGCCCGCGGCGACGCCACCGCCGACAGCGACATCGATCTGGTGGCGGTGTTCGACGACCTCGACTACTCGCATCGTCTGGGCCTGCGGCTCGCGCTCAGCGCGGCCGCTGAGGCCGCGGTGGGCCGGCCCGTGGAGGTGCACGTCACGGACCGGCCCGAGTGGGCGCGCCGCACCAGCACGGTGTCGGCCTCCTTCGAGGCTCGCATCGCTGAGGGAGCTGTGGTGCTGATCGACCGCCCCGCAGGCACCGTAAGATGGGACAAGGAGATCGGTTTGCCCGACAACAACAACGACGAGGCCCTGGGGCGCCTCGACGAGGCCGCCAAGGCGCTCGACACGATGCTCGCCCGCCTGACGCCGGCCCGCCGGGAGACACAGGCGTTCCTAGACGGCGACGACATCACAGGGAGCTCCCGGCGCAACTGGCGCCTCATCGACGTGTGCGCCCCGGCCGCGATGGCCGTAGAGACATCTCTCAAGGCGCTCGCGGCCCAAGCGGGCACACCGGCCCCGCACAGGCACCAAATCGACCTGCTCGTGCCTCTCACCGCGGACCGAGCCAGCGACATGACCGCGGCGCTGGCTCCCCTGGCAGACAACACGCTCAGCACGCGCCCCGAGCCCTACAACGACATAACGATCTGGCGACAGATCGGAACCTACATTGCAGACCGCCCCGACATCAACCTGGACGTCACGACGCGCCTGGCGCCGCTCATCGCTGAGGCCGCCGTCAAGGTGACCACCATCGCAGCCGACCACATAGCCATCCACTGTGCCGGGGCTCGGCCCATCGACCGGGCCCGCGACAGCATCGAAGACGCATCCAACACCCTGCAGACCCGCGACATCGTCACCGGAGCACCCGCAGGCCGCGACCCAGCCAGCCACCGCGCCAGCGGCGACAGCGACTCGGGCGCCGGCCTATAGCTCCACGCGGCCCGGCCCGCTGCGGCCCCCTCGGATCACGGCCGACACACGAGATCTCGGACAGGCTTGGGTCCAGGCCGGGTGGATCTGGGTTAGTTGACGGCCTTGGACGTGCCCTCCCAGTATGGGGCCCGCAGCTTGAACTTCTGCAGCTTGCCGGTGGCGGTTCGGGCCAGTTCGTCGCGCATCTCCACCGATGTGGGGCACTTGTAGTGGGCGATGCGGTCCCGGCAGTGGGCGATCAGCTCCTCGGGTGTGGCGATGGCTCCGGGGGCCAGCACCACCAGGGCTTTGACGGTCTCGCCCCACTTGGAGTGGGGCACGCCGATCACGGCCACCTCGGCCACGGCCGGATGCGAGAACAGCGCGTCCTCCACCTCGATGGACGACACGTTCTCGCCCCCGGAGATGATCACGTCCTTCTTGCGGTCGGTGATCATGTAGTAGCCGTCGTCGGTGTATCCCCCGTCGCCGGTGTGGAACCAGCCGTCGACGATCGCGGCCGCGGTGGCGTCGGGCTGCTCCCAGTATCCCTCCAGCACATGGTTGCAGCGGGCCAAGAATTCGCCCTCGGCGCTCACCTGCATGCGCACTCCGAGCGCGGGCACGCCCTGCCGCGACAGCTTGCGGGCCCGCTCCGTCGGCGAGAGGTCGTCCCACTCGGCCCGGCCGCGGTTCATGGTCAGCACCGGGGCCGTCTCGGTGAGGCCGTAGAGGTGGATGAACTCCCAGCCCAGATCGGTCTCCACCCGCTCGATGGTGCGGGTGGGAGGGGGCGCGCCGGCCACCACCATGCGGGTCCGCCCCGCGCCCGGGATGGGGCCGTGCCATTCCGCGGCCGCGTCGAGGATGGCGGCCACCACCGCCGGCGCGCCGCACAGCAACGTGATGCCGTGCTCGTCCACCCGGCGCAGGATCTCGGCGCCGTCCACCTTGCGCAGCACCACCTGCTTGGCGCCCATGCCGACCAGCGCGTACGGCATCCCCCAGCCGTTGCAGTGGAACATGGGCAGGGTGTGCAGGTAGGAGTCGCGGTCGCTGACGGTGGCCTGCCAGCCGAACACGGCCGCATTGACCCAGAGGCTGCGGTGGGTCTGCTCCACCCCCTTGGGCCGGGCGGTCGTGCCCGAGGTGTAGTTGATGACCGCGGTCTGGTCCTCGTCGGGCGTCCAAGTCTGCGGCTCCGCGCCGAAGCGGAACAGGGCTTCGTCGGACTCGTCGCCCAGCACGAACTTGTGGCGGCACCGGATCGGAGCCAGGGTGTCGGCCAACTCGGGATCTACCAACAGCACGTCGGCGCCGCAGTGCTCCACGATGTAGGACACTTCTTCGAGGCTGAGGCGGAAGTTGATCGGGACGAACAGCCGGCCGTTGCCGCTCACGCCCCAGAAGCAGGTGAGCAGCCGGCCCGCGTTGTGCGACACCATGGCTACCCGGCCCCCCATTCCAACGCCGAGAGCGTCTAGGCCGGCACCGGTGGCGTCGGCCAGTTCGCCCATGCGCGAGAACGTGACTTCGCCCATCGAGGGCGCGGGCTGGTCGGGCTCGTCGACGAAGGCGACCCGGTTGGGGTACACGGCCAGGGCCCGGTCGAGATGGTCGCGAACTGTGAGCGGAACCTTCATGGCGCCATGATGGCAGGAGCAGCCCGCGCGGCGCACGCCGGACGCCGAACACGTCCTGGGGATGCTGGCCGCGGGCGATTCCGTGAAGACGATACTCCATGAGTTTCCGATCCTTGAGGCGGAGGACATTCAGGCGTGTCTGCTATTCGCACATCGCAGAATAGCGGGCGAGACTGTATATGATGACATCTTAATACACTAAGAATGTGCGATTCCTGCTCGATGAATGTGCCGCATCACGCAGCCTGCACGAAATGCTGGTCGGACTGGGTCATGGTGTCCTCGCAGTCACGGACATAGCCCCTGGAGCTAGCAACGAAGCCTTGCTCGCGCTCGCGAACGAAGAGCAGCGCGTGCTCGTCACAGAAGACAAGGGCTTCGGAGAGCTCGTCTTTCTGCACGGGCTACCGCACTTCTCCATCGTGCGCTTCAGTGAGATGCCGGTTGCACAGAAGGTGGCCGAAATGCGCAAGTTGATCGAGCGCCATCCCGATGCGCTGCGCGAGGGCGCTGTCGTCGTCGTCAGACGGCATCTGGTTCGCATGCGTTTCACAGAGCCCGACGGATCAAGCGACGACTGACAGCAGCCCTGGCACGAACAATGAGGTCCCGTTAAAGATCGTCACGCCTCGCGGAGCGGTTCGGAGGCCCCACCGGATCCGGCAAGAACTCGCTCTACTGGGGCTCTCCACTGGCGGTCTGCCTCCCACCATTCGCGCATCACTTCGATCTCGTCGGTGCTTAGCGACCCGTCGCCGTCTAGATCCCACACGTCGACGTTGCGCGGGTCGAACGACGGCAGTGACGACCTCCGCCACTGGCGCAGCACCTCGTCCTGGTCGTTCTCGTCTACGCAGCCCTGCTCAACCTCCACGGCCAGGATCGCTTCAATGGTCTCCGGCTGCCTGAAAGGCACGGACCGCTCGTCCAACCCAAGCATCGCCTCCGCCGCGGACAGAATCGCCTCAAAGGTCACTGGCGGTTCCTGCCAGAAGGGCAGCGCAGCCTCGACGGACGCCTCGGTTCGGGCGGCCAGCAGCGGGGCACATCAGGCCGCGTGCGCTGCGTCGCGCGCTATCGCGAGCACAGCTAGTGCCCACAGGGCGACCAGCACGGCACCAGCCCAGCGCCACCATCGGCGTCGCTCGCGAGGGCGGTGGCCCAGGCCGTCTTCGGATGTCATCGGACCTCCCTTCCCCAGAGCGCCGCGGTTGGCCGGAAGCCGTGTCGGGCGAGTTCGCCGGGACCATCCGGCTCGGGGCTGCGCTGAGCGAGACCGGCAAGTACGCGATGGAGGGTGAGGACTCGCGGCAGGGCTACGACACCTGGCTGCGCTGGGTGAACGGCATCGGTGGCGGCATCCGTGTCGGCGGCGAGCGCTATCGGGCCGAGATCGTCTACTACTACGACGAGTCCGACGCCGACACCGCCGGCAACCTCACCCAGCAGCTCATCGACGAGGACCGGGTGGACCTCCTGCTGGGCCCCTACTCCAGTGGCCTCACCACCGGCACCAGCGCCATTGCGGAGGCCAACAACGTGTTGATGGTGGAGGGCAACGGCACGTCCGACACCATGTTCGAGCGGGGCTTCGAGAACCTGTTCCTGGTGGCCACCATCGCCAGCAACCACACCCGCTCGGGGATCGAGGCCCTCGCGGCGCGGGCGCCGAGACGGCGGTCATCGCCCACGAGGACGTCGTTCGTGACGGCGGTCGCCGCGGGCGCGGCCCGCCACCTCGAGGCCCACGGCATCGACGTGCTGGCCACCGAGACCTACCCGAAGGACATCCAGGACGTCTCGGCGATCATGACCAAGTTCCGCGACCTGGACCCGGACCTGTTCGTCGGAGGCGGCCACTACAACGACGCGGTTCTCTTCGTCAACTCGGCCAAGGAGTTGGGCTTCGAGCCCGAGGGCATGCTGATAACGGTCGGCCCGTCCAACCCGAAGCTGGTGGCCGAGCTCGGCACCGACATCACCAACATCAACCCGTCGGATGCCCTGGCCACGGCCGGGATCGCCATAGTGCCCCAGCTGCGCAGCTCGTTCGCCCAGATGACCGTGTACGAAAACCTCGAGCTGGGGATGTACCGGCGCCGCGACAAGGCCCGGGTGCGGGACCGGATCGACTTCGTGTGCGCCTTGTTCCCGAAGCTGGCGGCACGGGCCCGGCAGCCGGCCGGGACTATGTCGGGAGGCGAGCAGTGGATGCTCGAGATCGGCCGCTCGCTGATGTGGGAGCCGCGCCTGGTGCTCGTGGACGAGCCCTCCGCGGGATTGTCTCCGATCGTGACCGCCGAGGTGTTCGAGACAGTCCGCCGGCTCAACCGAGAGATCGCGCTGACAGTCCTGATGATCGAGCAGAACGCCCGCCAGGGCCTGGAGACCAGCCACCGCGGCTACGCGATCGAGCACGGCCACATCACCCACCGGGGCGACGCCGCCGACCTTCTCCAGGACCCCAAAATGCGCAGAGTCTTCTTGGGCGCCCGCTGAGCGGTGTCAGCGTTCATCCGCCGACCCGGCCCAGCCCGAAAGTTCTAACATTTTCGATCTGAAAGTTATCACACTGTTGGTCGGAAAGTTATCACATAACTCGTCGGGATCTTCACACATCTGCTAGCTTGGCGACATGGACGCGGCACCTGGGCCTCTGTCTCCGCACGGGTATCTGCCCCGAGTGGCCGACGCCCAGGTGTCAGCCGCCCTCGCGTCGGTTCCGATCGTGGTGGTCGAGGGCGTCAAGGGGTGCGGCAAGACGTGGACGGGGCTGCACCACGCACGGAGCCGGGTGATGCTCGCGGACGCTGCCGCGGCCAGGCAGGGCGCAGAGATCGTGCCGAGACACGTGCTCGACGGCCCTCGGCCGCGCCTCGTGGACGAGTGGCAGACTGTGCCGTCCATCTGGGACACGGCCAGGCATGTGGTCGACGAGGGGCGCGAGAGCGGCTGCTTCATCCTGACGGGATCCGCGCAGCCGCCCGACGACGTCACCCGCCATTCGGGCGCGGGAAGGGTGGGGCGGGTGCGGATGCGCCCGATGTCGCTCGCGGAGAGCGGCGAGTCCGACGCCGGCGTGTCGCTCGGAGTGCTGCTCGACGGCGGGTCCTGCGAGGCTCCCGCGCCATCGGTGACCGTCCCGGAGGTGGCCGAGATCCTCTGCCGGGGCGGGTGGCCCCGCAACCTGGGACGGTCCGCGTCGGCGGCACAGCAGCTGTTGGAGGGCTACCTGGACGAGATGGCTCGGATCGACCTGCCCGCGGCCTCCGGGACGCGGCACAACCCGGGCCGGGTCAGGCGCCTGCTCGCCTCGCTGGGCAGGAACACGGCCACCGCCGCATCGCTGAGCACGCTGGCCCGAGACGTGGCTGGGAATCCTCCGCTCAGCTGGGCCGCCACGGCCAACTATCTCGACGCGCTGGAGCGAGTGTTCCTGGTGGAGGACCTACCGGTGTGGTCGGCGCGGCTGCGCTCGCGTGCGACCCTGCAGCAGTCACCCAAGCGCCACTTCGCCGACCCGTCGCTGGCCGCTGCGGTCCTGGGCGCCACGCCGGGCCGGCTGCTCGACGACCCCAAGACGCTGGGCCTGCTGTTCGAGTCGCTCGTGGTGCGCGACCTGCGGGTCTACGCGGCGGCCAACAGAGCAGAGGTCTACCACTGCCGAACCAGCTACGGAGACGAGCTGGACGCGGTCGTGGAGCGCCGCGACGGGAGCTGGCTGGCAGTGGAGGTCAAGCTGGGAGCGGCCCGGGTGGACGAGGCGGCTCGCTCGCTTCTCAAGGCCTGCGCGGCGATAGACGCCGGGGACCGGGGCGAGCCGGCCAACAAGCTGGTGATTACCGCCACCGGCTACAGCTACCAACGACCCGACGGCGTGTCAGTAGTCCCGATCACCGCGCTAGGCCCGTAGCAGCACGACGCAGCCGCATGGACGGGGGCGAACATGGTGCCGCGTCGTGGCGACTGACCGCCCTGACGCGGCAGCGAGGGGAACTCGTGCAAGAGAGGTTCGTGAGCGGTGGGCCGCGATCCGCTCAACCGTGTACTCATCGGTCATGATGGATTATCTCCCTGTCGGCCCGGGATGCCTACCGCGGGCGGAACGTAACGGGCTTCTCGTCTTTCCTCAAACGGAAGCTCCTGAAGGGGGGTGCCGCCAAACGTTCACGAGCCTGAACGTCGTCAGTCTCGGAAGCCGTGCACGGTGATGTTCTCGATCATGCTCTGGTCGAACCACACTCCGTGGTACGCGCATGCCTTCGGAGCGTCGGCCAGTACGAGGCGACCCCACTGGGAGCCAGGGTCCAGCGACGCCACCACACCGACAGGGCGGCGGCTCCGGTGCTTCCAGACCCAGTCAGGGACCGGTACGCCGTCGCGATCGCACAGCGCATGCACCACAGCAGCTATGCGGGCGAGATCCCCCCGCCGGGACGTGCACCGGTCATACCACCGGTGACGGCGAGGTGCCTCGGCGACCATCATGGGCCGCTGCTGCGGATGGCAGGCCCAGCGCTTGACTAGCTCTCGCAATGCCACGACCCCGCCGCGGCGGTCGCCGTGCGCCAGGTGCCTGGGCAGGTCCGAGGCGCACAGCACCGGACGAGCCTCGCCCAAGCGCGCCCCGCGTGGCACCCCGGCGTACAAGCCGGAGTCGCTCCTCGACTCGGGGGTTGCTTCTGCCATTGCGGAGACAAGCGTACCGTGGGCCGCGGCGGCGCTCGGCCCGGGCCGAAGCGCGACAGGCCCCCCGAGTCGGCGGGTTAGGCCAGGACTGATGCTATGGCTTCGGGGATGGAGCGGACGCCGCTGATGGTCGCGAACCGGGCGCCGGTTGCCGATGCGAACGCCTCGGCGTCGGTGGCGTCGCCTGCGGGGGCGATCACGCACAGTTCGTCGAGGCGGCAGGCCGCGGTTACGGGATCGGCGCCCGAGGTGGCCCGGCAGTCCGACAGCAGCACCGCGACGCGGCGGCGGGCTGTGCCCCGCCCGAGCTGGGCGCGGGCCGCGTCCAGTGCGGCGGCGAGGTCGGTGGTGCCGTAGCCGCGCAACCGCAGGACGTCGTCGACCACGGCCGGAGCGGGGCGGTCGCGGTCGGCAGACTTGATGGCCACGACGTGATCGCCGAAAGCCAGCGCCGACCACTGTTGCGGCACCCGCAAGGCGCAGGCTGCGGCGGCCACCGCGGCGGCGGCCAGCCTTGGGCCGCCCATCGATCCGGACCGGTCCACGATCAAGGAGATCGCAGTTTCGGGCCGTTGCCAGCGCCGTACCCACAACTCGTCGAGGCGGGGCGCGCGGTCGGCCGCGCTGGCCTCGACCAGTGCGTCGAGGCTGCGGTCGATGTCGACATCGCCTTCAGCGCGGTCGGCGCGACCGGGCTGGAGGTGTCCGACCCCGCCCCCAGACGAGGGCCCGGACCGGGCCAGGTCGAGCGCGAGACGGGCCGCCAGCCGGGCCGCCAGCGCGGCGAGCGTGCGGTCGGCGGCCGCGGCCATGTCGGCCAGGAGGGCCAGAGTCTGATCGGGATCGGCCGCGGCGAGCGCGGCCACCTCAGCAGCATCGAGGGTGCCGGACTCGGGGCTCAGCAGCCTGAAGCCGGGTTGGCCCTCGTAGTGGCTGCGGGGCGTGGTGCGCACCCGCTCGGCGTCGAGCGCCTCGCGGGCCCGGGATCCTTCGAGGACTACCCCGCTTCGCGGCGCGCCCCGGCGGGGGCCGGTGCTTTTCCCGCCGTTGGCGCGGTGGGCTGCTCCTGCTTGCGCTGCTCGGCGGCGAGGGTGTCCTCCCACAACTCCCGCACGATGTCCTCCGGCGTGCGGTCGCCGCCCTCGTGGAGCCGGATCCGTCCGGTGAGAGCCATCAGTGCGGCGTCAAGCCCCACGCCGGAGTCGTCGAGAGCCAGCCCGCGCAGACCGGCCAAGCGCACGGCAACGTCGCACAGGTCCGTGGCCCCGCGCACCGACGATCCCATCCGCACCTCGCGATGGGTGCGGGATGCTCGGGTCACGGTCACTGCCCGCTCGATGGTGCGCTCGGCCGTTTCGCTGGCTCCGGGAAGGCTCTGGGCCCGCAACTCGACTATGCGGCGCTCGTCGCGCTCGTCCTGGTAGCCCATCGCCACCCTGCAGATCCGGTCGTAGACCGCGCTGGACACGCGTGATGTGCCCACGGTGTCGTAGGGGTTCATGGCGGCCACCAGGCGGAACTGCTCGGCGGTGCCGACCTTCCCCACCCTGGGGAAGTGCAGCTCGCCCTCCGACATCACCCCGATGAGCAGGTTGACGGTCTCCTCGGGCACTCGGTTGAGCTCCTCGATGTACAGCAGTGCCCCGGACTGCATCGCTTCGACGAGCGGACCGGGCATGAAGGCGTCGGCGCTGTAGCCCTCCGAGAGCACCCGGGCCGGGTCGAACTGGCCGGCGAGCCGGGCCGGGGTCAGCTCGGCATTGCCCTCCACCACGACCAGCGGCACGTCCAGGGCCGCGGCCAGGGCCCGCAGCAGCGTGGTCTTGCCCGTGCCGGGCGGACCCTCCAGCAGCAGGTGGCGCCCCGCGCCGATGGCGGCGACCACCAGCTCAACCTCACGACGGCGTCCCACAATGGCGGCATCGACGGCACCGACGAGGCCCCCGAGAGCGTCCGCGGAACTCGAAGCGCCCGTCGGCGCGGCCCGCGGCTCGCGATCGCCGGCCGCTGCTGTTGCGCCGGCCGCGGCCGCCTCCTCAGAGGCCACGCCGATGGATAACGGCCCGCGCCGTGAAGCCGCCTGTTCCCCGCTCTTGTCCGCTGCGATCACGGGTCGCTCGGGCCACGGCCTCGCTGTCGAGGTCGTATTGCGCCCATCATCCTCAGCGTGTTCGCTCGGCCTCTTAGTCAAAGACGACGACACCTCGGATGTTGCGGCCCTCGCGCAGGTCGCGGTAGCCGTCGTTCACCTGGTCCAGCGAATAGGTGGCGCTCACGAAGCTGTCGAGGTCGAGCTGGCCCGCCGAGTAGAGCGACAGCAGGTGCGGGATCTCCGAGCGGGGGCTGGCCGAGCCGAACATGGACCCCCTGAGCTGCTTGTTCAGCATGGCGAACTCGAACAGGTTGAACTTCACGTCCATCTGCTCCAGGGGGGCGACGGCGGCCACCACCACCGTCCCGCCCTTGCGGACGAGAAACTGCGCCGGGGCCAGCATCTCGCCGCTCATGACGCCTGGGGTGAGGACCACGCTGTCGGCCATCACGCCGCCGGTGACGAGCCCGACCGTCTCCATGGCCGCCTCCATCGACTCGGCGGTGTGGGTGGCGCCGAACTTGCCGGCGGCCTCCCGCTTGGACTCGGCCGGGTCGATGGCCACGATGTTGGAGGCTCCGGCCAGTTTGGCCGCCTGCAGCGCGGCGCTGCCGAGCCCGCCGCAGCCCACCACCACCACGGTGTCGCCGGGCCGGACGTCGGCCCGGTTGGCCACCGACCCGAAGCCGGTGGTGACCCCGCAGCTCACCAGCGCGGCGATGGCCGCGGGCACGTCGGGATCGACCTTCACCGCGGAGTCGACGCTGACCACCATGTGCTCACTGAAGGTGCCCAGCTTGAGCATGGGCGTCAGGTCGTTGCCGTCGGCGTCGTGATGGCGGAACCCTCCTGCGGGCGGCATCATTCCCGGCGCCATCAGGTGCATGCCGAGGTCGCACAGGTGCTGCTGTCCGTCGGCGCACCAGCGGCAGCGGCCACACGACGGCACGAACGAAGCCGAGATGTGGTCGCCGACGGCCAGCTCGGCCACACCTTCGCCCACCTCGACAACCACTCCAGCCCCCTCGTGGCCACCCACGATGGGCAGCGGCACCGGCATGCTGCCGTTGCGGGCGTGCTCGTCGGAATGGCACATCCCGGCCGCGGTGGTCTTCACCAGCACCTCGCGGGGGCCGGGGCCGTCGAGCTCGATCTCTTCGACGCTCCAATCGGCGTTGGTCTCTCGCAGTATTGCAGCTCTGGTCTTCACAGAGGCACCTCCCACCACTAGGGCGCGCGACGCTAGCGCGATCGCCGCAACCCCGCGATTGTCCCAGTCGCCTCCCAATGACGAAGGGATCGAGGCGTCTACGGACCGAGAACGGTTACGGGAGCCACTTGGACTCCGTCGGGACGCCGGTAGGCGGCGCCCGCGGAGGTCACGACCAGCAGAGCGGCCATGTCTTCGACGCGCCTGCGGGACACTTTGTTCCGCAGGCGCAGCAGCGACCGCGCCGCCCTGTCCACTACGTCGGGGGCTGGGCTGAGCTTGACCTCGACGGCCATCCAGACGCCATCATCACGCTCAATGACCGCATCGGCCTCCAAACCGGTGTCGTCGCGATAATGGAACACCTCTCCCCGATCAGGCTGGCTGTAGATGCGGAGATCGCGCACGACCAGGGATTCGAACAGCAGGCCGAGCGTCTCATGGTCGGCCAGCAGCCGCTCGGGGGAAGCCCGCAATAGGAATGCAGCCAGCGACGGGTCGACAAAATGACGCTTGGGCGCCCGACGCAGGGTCGCCCTCGACCGAAGGCTCACCGACCACGCGGGCTGGTCCTCGACCACGAAGATGCGCTCCAGGGCGTCCAGGTAGGACAGGACAGCCGTGCGGCTCAACCGGCTGTCGCCGCCCGCGTCCGACGCCAGCGTCGTCGTCTTCGCCTCGGTGGCCACATGGCGTGCGATGGAGCGCATCAGCCGACGCACCGCTGGGGGTCGATGCCTGATGCCGCTGGCTGCACCGACATCCAGTCGCACGACCTCGCTCAAGTAGTCGCCGACGGCCAAGCGGGCCCTGTCCTCGTCCAGGCTGAGACTGCCCGGCCATCCGCCGACGCAGATGAACGACGCCGTGTCCCGCAGCCCGGTGTCGAATCGGGGCAGGGCCGACGCTGCTTCGCCTTCGAACAGGCGCTTCAGCGAGACCTCGCCGGTGGAGGCGCCCGTCTCGCTGAGCGACATCGGCCGCATCAATACGCGGCTGACGCGACCGACGCCGGTATGGCGGGTGGCGTCCTCGTGAGGTGACGCCGAGCCGGTGAGGATGAACTGGCCCGGCCGGGCCCGGTCGTCGCACTCCCGGCGCATCCGGTTCCACAGCTGCGGGGCGATCTGCCACTCGTCGAGCAGCCGAGGCGTCGGGCCGCGGAGCACAGTGAACGGATCGGTAGAGGCCACAAGCAGCATCCGCTCGTCGTCAAGGCGGGCCTCGCTGCTAGCGAAGTGCCGCGCCGTCCAGGTCTTGCCGCACCCTCGGCAACCCTCGATCAGGACCGCCGCCCGCCGCTGGAGAGCGGCCTGGACGCTGTCTTCGGCAATGCGCGAGATGTAACCCGGCATTGTGAGCGTCTGGGGTACCGTGCTCTCGGACTTCATCATGCCGGTCTCCAGTATCTGATAGGCCGTCCCCCCAAAGGCCACAGAGCATCCCGAGAGTAGCATACAACACATTCTGTGAGAATATTGTAGTGCAAAGTAGGAATACCAAAAAGCACATTTTAGGAATGACTGTCATCTACAACATCCTCAGCGGCAACACCTTCATTGGGGGGTGGACCGCTCCACGATCATGCGGGCCCGCGAGGTCGCCAAGCGCGGCGCTCTGGACGCGTTGGCGTCGTCTATCCGGCTCGGTGGCACTCCGCGTGGGGATACCCGCCGACGCGAAATTGTACCTTAGATATCTGCGGAAATATACCTTAGATACTCGATTAGTTGTACCCTAGTGATCCGATGGATCATCCCATGAAGCCAAATGACCGCAGCGGCTCCAGCCGGGCCGCCACCATGCCGCCACCAGAGGCCCGCTACCGGCGACGCGTCGTGGACGACGAACTGGACGACCTGCTGGCCGAGCTGCCCGCGGTCAGCGTCGAGGGTCCGAGAGCCGTGGGCAAGACTACCACCGCGCTGGAGCGCGCCGCTGAGTGCTTCAGGCTCGACGACGATGACGTACTGGAAATCGTCGAGGCGGATCCTGCGCGCCTCGTGCAAGGGCGCGGGCCCATCGTGGTGGACGAATGGCAGCGCATGCCTGCAAGCTGGGATCTGGTCCGTCGCGCCGTTGACGAGGACTCGTCGCCCGGACGGTTCATCCTGACCGGCTCGGCGTCACCGTCGGTGCCTCCGACCCACACCGGCGCCGGACGCATCGTGACGGTGCGGATGCGGCCCCTGGCCCTGGCCGAGCGCTGGGACGCCGCGCCGTTCCTCGGGCCCACCGTGAGCCTCGCCTCCCTTCTGGACGGGGGCCGGCCCGAGATCGGCGGCAAGTCGCAGGCCCGCCTCGCGGACTATGTCGCGGAGATTACCAGGAGCGGATTTCCCGGATTCCGCCACCTCTCGCTCAGGGCGCGGCGCGCTGCGCTGGGCGGATACATCGACCGCATCGTCGAGCGGGACTTCCCCGAGTCCGGGCACAGAATCCGCAACCCGGCAGCGCTGCGGCGCTGGATGTCGGCCTACGCGGCCGCGACCTCGACCACCGCGTCCTATGAGAAAATCCGGGACGCCTCGACGAGCGGCCACGCCGACAAGCCGAATCGCAAGGCCACGGCGCCCTACATCGAGACGCTGGAACGCCTCTACATACTCGACCCGATTCCTGCGTGGGCACCGACCGGGAGTCGCCTCTCCCGGCTCGCCGACGGGCCGAAACACTGCCTGGCAGATCCTGCGCTGGCCGCAACCCTGCTCCGAGCCGAGCCGGACACGCTGCTGCGAGGAGCCTCGGGCGCACCAGCGATGGGACGCGACGGCACCCTGCTGGGCGCGTTGTTCGAGTCGCTAGTGACGCTGAGCCTGCGGGTGTACGCCCAATCCTGCGAGTCGTCGGTCGGCCACATGCGCAAGTGGGGAGGCGAACGTGAGATCGATCTCGTCGTCACCGCGCGAGACGGCCGCTTCGTGGCAATCGAGGTGAAGCTCTCCCAGCAAGTCGACGACCACGACATGCGGCACCTGCGCTGGCTCGAACGCGAGATGGGCGACCAGATGCTCGACGCGCTCATCGTCACAACCGGACGGGAGGCCTATCGCAGACGCGACGGCATTGCCGTGGTGCCCGCAGCGCTGCTCGGGCCGTGACCGCGGGGCGGTCGGGGGCGCGGGCTGCCGGGGGTACGGGCGATCGGGCGGACTTGGGGCGGGGGCGCGCCCGGTGCGACTATCGGCGGAGGTCGGACTGGAGGTGGACATGACTTCACGAGGACCGCTCGAGGGGATCCGGGTGATCGACTTGACCCAGGTGCTGGCCGGGCCCACAGCCACGATGCTGCTGGCCGACCTCGGCGCCGATGTGATCAAGGTGGAGCCGCCCGGCGGCGGCGACCTGTCGAGGCTGGCCCGCTACGCCAAGGGCGGCATCAACAGCACGTTCGTCAACTGCAACCGGGGCAAGCGCTCCATCCAGATCGACCTGTCCACCGACACCGGCCGTCGGCTGGGGCTGCAGCTGCTGGCCGGCTGCGACGTGGCCGTCCAGAACATGCGGCCCGGGGTGATGGACAGCCTCGGCATGGGGTACGAGCACGCCGCGGCGGTGAACCCGGGCATCGTCTACTGCTCGATGTCGGGGTACGGCCCGACCGGACCCTACGCCGATCGGGCCGCCTACGACCCGATCATCCAGGCCGTATCGGGCTATGTGGCCCTACAGGTGAACCCCGAGGTGCCCATCCCCGACCTGGTGCGCAACGGGGTCGTGGACAAGGCCTCGGGCTGGATGGCGGCGCTGGCCATCGTCTCGGCCCTCTTCGCCCGCAGCCGAAGCGCCGCAGGGCAGCACATCGACCTGTCCATGCTCGACACCGCGGTGCAGTTCCTGTGGCCCGACGGCGGCATGGCCGACACGCTGCTGGACGAGGACGCCCGCGAGGGCCGCCGCCTATCCACGCTGTACCGGCTCACCCCCTGCGCCGACGGCCACATCGTCTATTTCGTGGTCAGCGACAAGCAGTTCCACGGCCTCTACCGGTCCCTGGGACGCCCCGAGTGGGTCGAGCACCCGCACTGGGGCACTCACGAGGGCCGCCGCGGCCTTTCCGAGGAGCTTGGATCCCTGCTCGAGGCGGAATTCGTCAAGTGGAAGATCGCCGACCTGGCACCCCGCATGCACGAGAACTCCGTGCCGTGCGGGGAGGTGACCGCGGTGGAGGACCTGCACGACGACCCCCAGATCAGACACAACGAGACCTTGGTGGAATGGGACCACCCGACCGCGGGGCGGATACGACAGGCCCGCCCGGCGCCGAGGTTCTCGGCCACCCAGCCCGAGTTCCGGCCCTCGGCCCCCCAGCTCAACGAGCACGCCGACGAGATCCTGGCCGAGCTCGGCTTGGATGCCGACTCGATCGCCGATCTCCGCCGGGCCGGCGCGGTCTTCTGAGAGCAAATTGCTCGCTGGCGGACGGCTCGCCGCCTTGGCCCGGCCGAGCTTTGCTGGGAGACTGGGAAGGCTGCCCCCAGTCAGCACCGACGATGCCAACAGGAGGAAGCCTGGTGCGAGTTCTGCGCAATGCCCGGCTGGCCGACGGCCGCACCGTCGATGTGCGAGTCGACACCGCTGACGGCACGATCGCCGGCGTCACCGACGCGGGCTCGACCGCGACCGGCGACGGCATGAACGCCGACGACCTGGGGGGCTGGCTGCTGCTGCCCGCCATGGCCGAGCCCCACGCCCACCTCGACAAGGCGCTCACCGCCGACGAGGTGCCCAACCCCAAGGGCGATCTGATGGGCGCCATCCACGCCTGGTTCGAGGCTGCGGAGGACGGTCGGCTGTCGTATGACCGAACGGTGGAGCGGGCCACCCAGGCCTTCGAGTTGCTGCTCGTGCACGGGGTGACCGCAGTTCGCACCCATATCAACGTCACGGCCGACATCGGCATTTCCAGCGTTCTGGCCGTGCAGGAGGCGGCGCGGGCCATGGAGGGCCTCATCGACTTCCAGATGGTGGCCCTGACCGGCTGGCCGATGACGGGCCCGGACAGCACCGCCAACGTTCGAGCGCTGGAGGAGTCTGTGGAGGCTGGGGTTGATCTCGTGGGGGGTTGTCCGAACCTCCAGGACGACCCTGCAGCCCACATCTCCGATGTGCTGGCGCTGGCGACATCGGCTGGCATCGACATCGACCTGCACACCGACGAGACGCTCGACGCCTCCGTGCTGACGCTGCGAGGGCTGGCCCGCCAAGTGAGCGATAGTGGCTTTGACGGCTCGGTCGCCGCGAGCCACTGCGTCAGCCTGGGCATGCAGCCGCCTGCAGTTCAGGCCGCGGTCGCCTCAGAAGTCGCCGCAGCCGGGATCTCGGTGATCACCCTGCCCCAGACCAACCTGTTCCTGCAGGGGCGAGACGACCCGGTGGGCACGCCCAGGGGCCTCACCGCCATCAACGCTCTGCTGGATGCGGGCGCCGTGGTCGCAGCGGGTGCCGACAATGTGCAGGACCCGTTCAACTTGGTGGGGCGCAGCGACCCGCTGGAGACGGCCGCGCTGATGGTGATGGCCGGTCATCGCCTGCCCGCCGACGCCTACGACATGGTGTCGAACGTGGCCCGTCGGGTGATGGGGCTGGACCCGGTGAACTTCGAGCCGGGCGACCCCGCCGACCTGATGGCCATCGACGCGCCGTCGCTGCGGGGCGCGGTGGCCGACGCCCCGATGTCGCGCCGGGTGTACCGGCGGGGGCGGCTGGTGGCCTCGGCCGACCAGCAGACCCAGGTGCTGCGAAGCGGCCCAGAGGCCGAGCGGTAGCCCGCAGTTCGGGAAGGAACTTCGCGGGCCGTGGCCCGAGCGGCCCGTGAGTAGCCCTATGTCAAGCTCGCCTCAAATCTGCACGGGTATTGCTCCTCTATGACGAGTTTCTCTACTGATTTCGGTCGAGCGGGCCCGAGGGCCCGTGAGCGCAGCGAACAAGAGCAGAAAATAGGACGCTGCCGGCAGGGCCTGGCTACTGCCCCACGGAGGAGTACTCGATTGCGAGGGACTCGTCGCCGAGTCCCACCACGTAGTTGCCGGCCTGCAACGACACCGGCGGCTCGTCGGGATCGAAGCTGACCCCCACCGGGTCGCCACCGGAGGCCACCACCCGAACCTGCTCGAGGAACTGGCGGCGCACCATCGACACTCCCCGGTCGCTGGAAGAGAGATGCTCGGTGGAGTTCAGGGTGATCGACCCCTGGCCGACCTGGGTCTCGTAGTCGCCGGGATGGCGCTGATGACCCTCGTCGTCGAGGTCGAACCAGGTCTTGCCGTCGCCGTAGTTGGGCAGCCCCTGGACCGGACGGTCCTTGGGTTTGCGTAGCATCGACACCACCCGGGTGTGGGTGTCGTCGATGGGCACCGCCCATGACATGTTGTTGGTCTTGCCCAGCACGGTCAGCGTCGGGGTGGGTATGGCCCTGATCGTCGGCATGCGGATCTCGGTCACCCGGTGCAGCATGTTGCCGTCGGGCAGATCGCGGTCCTGGCTGGCGGTCACGCCCCACGGGTGGCGCTGCCAGTCGATGCGGGGCCAGATCTCCAGCCTCGGATCGAACTGGTGGCCGCTGATGGCGTTGTGGAGAATGAACACGTGGTACGGGTCCATGGCGTTCTCATGGGTCTGGAACCAGTTGCAGGGCGCCTCGCTGGGACCGCCGAAGGCGAAGTGGTCGATGATCAAGATCTCCTCGTCGTCTCGCCGGTCCTCGAAGATGTCGTAGCGCGGGAAGACCGGCTGACGATCCGCCGGCCCCATGTAGGTGAAGACCAGGCCGTTGTATTCCTGGACCGGGTATCAGGGCTGGCGATAGGAGGCCTGGTTGCGTCCCCGGTCGGGCTCGCAGGGCTGGTCGAGGCAGGTGCCGTCCACCCCGAACAGCCAGCCGTGGTAGGGGCAGCGGATCCCGTCGTCCTCGACGCGGCCGTAGTAGAGGGTGGTGCCCCGGTGGCAGCAGCGGGGCTCGACGAGGCCGGGCCGGCCGCTGCCGTCGCGGAACAGGATCAGGTCCTCACCCAGGATCCGCACCTGGCGGGGAAGGCTGGTGGCCTCGGAGCTTCGGGCGACGGGGTGCCAGTAGCGTCGCAGCAGCTCGCCCGCCGGGGTGCCTGCGGCCGTCTCGACCAGATCGGGGTTCCATACTCCCCTCTGACGCCCGTAGGCGCGGCCGTCTCCAGGATGCTCGGCGGGAGTCACGCCCGTTGGCCCGATGTCTCCGCCTCTCGTAGGTTGACGCTCAGCCATGGGGAGATCATCGCACAGCCCGACCCCTGCCGATAGGGCGGAGCCCGCCCTGCTCGCTCCGCCGATCATCGACCACGGGGCGATCACGCTGCTCGCCATCGACGGGTTGCCCGGCCTCGAAGTGCTCCACGGCGGCAGGTGGACGCCTGTGGCCGCGCCCGCGGGGAGCCTGATGGTCCAGCTTGGGGACATGCTGGCGCGCTGGACCAACGACTGCTACCGCTCGACGCCGCACCGGATGGTCGCATCCTTCGACGCGGATCGCTTCTCGATCCCGTTCTTCGTGAACCCCGACCCCCACACCGTGGTCTCCGCCATCGGGAGCTGCATCACGGTCGAGCGCCCGGAGCGTTACGAGCCGGTCACCGCGGGCGAGTTCCTGGTGTCGCGCATCGACAGTCCCACCGAGCCTTACATCTGAGAGATCCGGGGTCTGGGCGCGCCGAGGGGGCCGGCGCACTGGGCACCGGCCCCCTTTACGGCGGTGTCTCTAGCGAGAGCGCCTGAGGCTAGAAGCCGAAGCTGATGTTCTCGTCGATGAACTCGTTGGTGAAGAGCTGGTCGTAGGTCAGGTCAGGATCGATGCCCTGCATCCCCGCATCCCGCATGTCGTTCAGCGTCTTCTCGTAGCGCGAGCCTTCCATGTTGCCCGCAGTGTTGTCGGGACCGTCGCCGACGAGGCCGTAGTCGCGCTGGGCCTGCACCGAGAACTCCGCCAGGTCGGCCGAGTATGTCCACCACGTGTCGTAGGTCTCCACGGCGTCGATGATGATGGCATTGGCCCGAGCCGGATTGGCGTCGAAGCTGACCGATGCCTGCTGGATGATCGGAACCAGCCTCTGCAGGCACGGACGCAGCTCTTCGATCTGGCCATTCCGGACGCCGATGGTCTGGGAGTAGATCTCGAACCCGGCATCGTGAAGCAACTCGAACGCAACCGGCTTGCCATAGTCGCTGAAGACGAACTCGTACTGGTAAGGCTCAGAGGAAGCGAAGCCCTGCTGGGCGATGTCCCGGGCTTCGATGAACTGACTCGGATCACCCTGGTAGTTCTTGTCCACCTTGTCCTCATCCCAGATGCCTTGAGCGATGAACAGGTCGGGGAACGTGCCACCCGCGAAGACCTTGACCCTGATGCCCCGCTCGCCGATGTCCCGGATGCCAGTGACGTCGGGGTAGGTCTCGGCATCCCACATCACAATCTGCGGGTTCTTCTCCAGCGGCGCCACCACCGACACCAACGGCGTCACGTCCCAGAAGTTGACCTGCTGATCGGTCGAGCCGTATCCCAGGTGGATCGACGAGTCCAGCGCCATGTGCTGGGACACGGACGAACCACCAAGGAACGGGCCGCCGGCGCGCACCTCCCACTCGATGCCCAGGTCGGTGCCGTCGAGCACCATCGGGCCTCCGGTGATCCCGTTGTTCTTGTCGATCTTGTAGCCCTCGCCGATCAGTTCGTACAGGGCGCCGTGCTCGGACTCCGGGAACCAGTCCGTCTGAACCACCAACGGTGACGGACACACGTCGGCAAGACTGGTGGCCAGCGGCTCGGCCAGCGGCAAGCCTTCCGAGCCGACGCCGGCCGTGCCCGGGGCGTAGGAGAACACGACGTTCTGACGGCTCGCCGCCAGGTTCTCCTCGCCTCCGATGTTCTGGATCACGGTGATCTTGGACGAGCCACAGTCACCGAAGGCATCGCAATTGATCGTGCCGATCACGCCGCCATAGCCGCGAACGCCGTTCAGGTAGTCGCGGATGCCCTGCCGGTCGATCATCAGCGTGCCGTCCTCGACCGAGGAGGCCGCCGCGATGGCATCGAGCAGCAATGTGGTGGCGTCGTATCCGTGCGCCCAGAACGACGCCGAGGGCGGTTCGCCGTGGGCATCCTCGTAGGCGGCAAGGATTGCGTCAGCGGTCTTGCCCGTGCTCTGGTTCGTGTTGTCGCCGAATCGCTCGTCCGGACCCGAGAAGTAAATGCCCCTGGTCTGGGGAAGCGGCAGGTAGTTGTCGTTCAAGAGGCCGTCAGCGGCCAGCAGGACCGTGTCCTCCAGACCGGGCACGCTCGGCGCCTGGTCGGCGATGAAATCACCCTCGGGCTGGAAGATCGGGAAGAACAGCGCGCCGGGGCTGCCCGCGGCGATCTCGGTGAGCACCGGCACCATGTCGGTGTCGCCCTTGTTGATCCCAGAGACACCCGTCACCGTGCCGCCCTCGGCCTCGAAGGCGTCGGCGAAGGCCTGGGCCAACCCCTGGGTGTAGGGGTCGCCGTCGTGGATGGCCGCTGCCGCGCTGATCCCCAGTTGGCCGAACACGAACTTGGCCATGGCCGCGCCCTGGTACAGGTCGTTGTGGGCGGTGCGGTAGTACCCGGCGCTGTAGTTCTCCCCGGGCGTTCCGGCAAGGTCCGACGTCAGCGCAGGCGATGTGTTGCCGCCGGAGATCAGCACCATGCCGGCGTTCGTGAGCAAGGGTGAAGCAGCCACTGCCGCGCCCGAGCACGACGTGCCGATCACGCCGACCACGTCCTCGTCGGCCACGATGGCCTGGGCCGCGGCCTGGCCGCCGTCGGGGGAGCACAGGTCGTCCAGGCTGGCGCCGACATCGACATCGAAACCGTGGATCTGGCCGTAGTCTTCGACCGCGAGCCGTGTGGCCCGGTCGATCGGCAGGCCGAAGGCGGCCACATCGCCGGAGATGGCCTCGAGCGAGCGGATCTGGATGGCGTCGCCCGCCTCGACCTCGACGACGCCGAGAGAGTCGTCCTGCGTCGTAGTGGCGTCGTCGCCACTGCAGGCCGCGGCCAGCAGGCTCAGCGACAGCAGAACGGCCGCAAGACGGGTCCAAGTTCTAGTATTCACGTTTCCCTCCTCCAGGAGCGTGGGGAATAGGCGCGCCGGTATGGCGCTGTTATCGGATGCTACAGGCAGCCTCTCGACACCAGCAAACCGACCCGTCTCCGTCGAACCGGGCTCAGCCGTCGAACCGACCTATCTCCGTCGAACCGGGATCAGCCGTCGATTGCGCCGGAGTCGTGCCATTTGCCGATAGCCAGTTTCTGGATGAAGCCGAATATCCAGAACACGCCCACGCCCAGTACTGATGACATGATCACCGCGGCCAGCAGCTCCTCGCTCCGGAGATTGTAGGCGTAGGTTTGGAGCCGCTGCCCGATGCCGGCCTCCCCCCGGACGAAGAAGAAATCCCCGACGATGGCCCCGATCACCGACAGTCCGGCCGAAATGCGAAGACCGGCGAAGACGGCGGGAAGCGCAGCCGGGAACATCAGTTTGCGCAGTCGGGTGAGACGGCTGGCATGGTGGAGCGTGAACAGGTCGTGCATGTCGCGTTCCGCCGACTGCAGGCCGAAGAGCGTGTTCAGGACGATCGGGAACAGCGAGATGATGATGCACACGATCACCCGCGACGGCTGTCCGTAACCCCACCAGAAACCGATCAGCGGGACGATCGCCAGGATGGGGATGGCTTGCACCGTGACCATGAAGGGAAAGACGGCCCGTTCCACCAGCTTGGTCTGGCTCATCATCGTGGCCAGGAACACCCCGATGGCGATGGCTAGAGCCAAGCCGATCATGGCCACCTGCGTGCTAGACCACAGCGCCTCGAGGATGACTTGGAATTTGTCCCATTCGAGGAAGCCGACATCAATGACCTCATGGGGTTGGGGCAGCAGGAACCGGCGTCCCGGGTCGAGCACACCCAACGCGATGTAGTACCACAGAGAGACGAACAGCCCGCCCAGAAGCACTGGCGGCAGCAAGACCCGGGCCAGGACGACGGCTGTCGACCTGGTGTGGGCTGCCGTCCGCGACTGCTCTTCGGCCGGCGGATCGACCGCGCCCATGCCGACGCTCCAACCGGCCTCGTCCCGCTCGGTTGGTGAGTGTTCCTTGGCTACGGCGGTGTCGGGGGCAATGGTCATGAGTGAGAACCTCTCAGTGCCTGCGAGACCTCGCCGCTGAGGCGGGCGAAGTCGGGGTCGAATCGCAACTCGGGCTGACGGGGATAGCTGAACGGCACGTCGAGGGTGGCCACAATCCGGCCCGGGCGGGCCGACATCACATACACCTTGGTGCTCATGAACACGGCCTCCCGGATCGAGTGGGTGATGAACAGCCCGGCGAACCCCTCGGACTGGAAGAGCCGCAGCGTTTCTTCGTTCAGGTACTCGCGGGTGATCTCGTCAACGGCTCCGAAAGGCTCGTCGAACAGGAACACCGGCGGCTTGAGCGTCAGCGTGCGAGCCAGCGAGGCCCTCATCTTCATGCCGCCCGAGAGCGACTTCGGATAGTGGTTCTCGAAGCCGTTCAGGCCGACCAGCTCGATTGCCCCCGTTGACAGCCTCCTCCGCTCGGCGGCGTCGATTCCGTGCAGCTCCGCCAACAGCTCGACGTTTTGGCGCACGGTCCTCCAGGGCAGCAGCGTGGCGTCCTGGAACACGTAGCCGAGGCGGTCCCGATCGACCTCCACCGACCCCGCGGTCGGTTCCAGCAGGCCCGACGCGATGCGCAGCAGCGTCGACTTGCCGCATCCGGAGGGGCCCACGACGGTGACGAACTCACCCTTGTCGACCGAGAAGGTGATGTCGCGCAGCGCCTCGGTGCCGTCGGGGAAGATCATCCCAATCCCGTCGAAGGACAGCGCGCCGGTGATGGTCGGGGCTCTCACCAGTTCCGTCTCCCCCTTTGGCGGTTAGAAATGTGGACGGTTGCTGATCGCAGCGGCGAACATACAGTACCGCCATCTGATTCCGACCAGTCCGGTGACCGATGCGCGTACTGCTGCTCGACGGATACGACCCCTCCGAAGACGACCGCCGGGTCGTGGTCGCAGCGACCGAGGAACTCGACGCCGGGCACCACGAAGTGGACCTGCTCAGCGTCCACGACTTCAACGCGGTGATGTCGGCGGCCGAGCGCACCGCCTACCACAGCGACGAGCCGGTGATCTCAGATGACGTGCGCGACTCGGCCGAGCGGGTGCAGGCCGCCGAGGCGCTGCTGTTCTGCTATCCGTCCGTCGCCTTCGCGGTGCCCGCCGCCCTCAAGGGCTGGCTCGAGCGAGTGATGGTGCCCGGCGTGGCCTTCGTGTTCGACGACAGGCACCGGGTCCGCCCCGGCATGGAGAACATCCGCCGGATCGGCTCGATCACCACCAGCCCGCACCGCCGCCTGGCCCGACTGCGGGCCCGGGATGCCGGAAAGCGCACCACGGCCAGGACGCTTCGGCTGAGCGCACACAAGCGCTGCCGCACCACGTTCGTGGCAGTGCCGTCCCCCGCAGACGACCAAGGGATCCTCAAGGTCCGCAAGGCCCTGCGCCGCTGGTAGAGCCTCGCGCCGCCGCGGGACCCTGCGCCGCTGGTAGGCCGCAGGCCGTGCGGGCTCAGCCGGGCAGCAGGGGCAGGACTTCGGCAGCGATGCGGTGGAGTTGCTCCTCCACCTTCTCGTAGCGGTCGCCGGGCATGGCCGGGAACAGCAGCACGTTCTCCAAGCCGATCTGCTCGTCGTACCAGTTGATCGCCTCGGCCACCTGCTCGCCGCTGCCCGCCAGCATCGTCTTCTGGTCGATGGAGTCCTCCAGGGTGGGGATCAGCCCGGGCTTGGCCGGTCGGCCGTCGGCGCCCATGTAGCCCTTGCTCCAACCGTAGGGGCCCAGGAACTTCCAGAACTCGTCGTGGCCGTCGCGCACGGACGCGACCGCCTCCTCGAAGGTGTCCTCGACGCGCACCGACACCACGAGCAGGCGATGCTCGCCCCGCTGGAGCTCTCGGCCGTGGGTGGCCGCGTAGATCTCCGCGAACTGCTCCCAGCGCATCTTGACGAAGGAGTGGTGGTTGTTCCAGAACACCCCGCCCCAGCCCCACCGGGGCACCTGCTCGAGCGTCGGGGGCGAGGTGATGGCCTGCCAGATCTCGTAGGGGTAGAGCGGGCGAGGCACCAGCGAGAGCTCGGTCACGAACCCGCCCCGGTCGGGGATGCCCGCCGGAGGCAGGTCATAGACCTCGCCGTGGAAGCTGAAAGTCTCGTTGTCCAAGGCGACGCGGATGACCTGCATGGCCTCATCGAACTGCTTGCGGTTGTACTCGTCGGCAGCGGCCTTGTCGGGATTGTCGAAACTGCCGATCTTGGTGCCCAGCGTCTCAGCCTCGCGGGGGACGGTGCCGCGGCCGACGCCCAGAATCCCCCGCCCGCCGGAGATGTTGTGCAGCGTGGCGAAGTCCTCGGCCAGCCTCAGGGGGTGCCACTGCGGCACGACGTTGAAGGCCATGCCGATGCGGATCAGCTCGGTGCGCTCCGCGAGGATGGTGCCCACCAGGATCCCGTTGGGGACCACCTCGTAGCCCTCGTGCTGGAAGTGGTGCTCGGTCAACCAGAACGAGTCGAACCCGAGCCGGTCGCACACCACCCCCATGTCGATTATCCGCTCGGTGGCCCGCCACGCCTCCTTGTGACCGTAGCGGCGATCGGTCGGGCTCGGCGGGCCCGCGCCGGCGTCGGGAAACTCGACCCCGCCGAACAGGAACACCCCGGTGCGCATGCCTACTACTGTAAGTCCCGCTCGTAGCCGGGGTCGAAATGGACGACGACGCGCCGACTGGGAGTCTGGGGCGTGGGATGGCGCCAGGGGCGTGCGACACTGCTTGGCGTGGCGGACTTCGGTCAGATCGGTGTTGTGCCCACTCTGCACGACCTCGGTCACCGCAGTGTCGCCGACCTCGAACGCGATTTGCGACTGTGGGCCGCGACACGTCCGGTGGCTCTGATCATCCCCTGCCTCGCCTCTGAGATCGGCTCGGAGGCCCTCACCGAGATGGTTGCCGAACTGGCGTCGGCCGACTGGCTGGCGCGCGTCGTGGTGGGCCTCGACCAGGCGAGTGAGACCGACTGCCGCAACGCTCGCCGCCTCGTCGACGCCCTCCCCCAGCGACGCGACGTGCTGTGGATCGACAGCCAAGCGGTCTGTCGCATCGAGGAGCGCCTACAGGCCCTGGGGCTTGCGCCGCGCAGCCGCGGCAAGGGCCGCAACGTCTGGTACTGCCTGGGAGCGATGATCGCCGGAGGAACCGAGCAGGTGATCGCCATGCACGACGCCGACATCGTTGGATACCGCCGGTCGTTGGTTGCCCGGCTCGTGTATCCGGTGGCCCACCCCGGCTTCGGCTACACCTTCGCCAAGGGCTACTACCACCGTGTCACCGAGGGCCGGTTCGGGGGCCGGGTCACCCGGCTGCTGGTCGCCCCGCTGGTGCGGGCGCTGCGGGAGGACGCGGGCGAGCACGGCTACCTGCGCTACTTGGAGGCCTTCCGCTACCCGCTGGCCGGGGAGACGGCCATGACGTCCGAGGTGGCGGCCAGCCTGCGCATTCCGGGCCACTGGGGCATGGACATCGGGATCCTCTCCGACGTGTACGCCCAATGCGAGCCCTCGGGGATCTGCCAAGTGTCCGTGGCCAACGCATACGACCACAAGCACCAGGACCTCTCCGCTGACGACGCGACCGCCGGGCTGCGCCGCATGAGCGTCGATGTCGCCGCCACGATCATCCGGCGTGTGGGCTCCGAGTCGCTCGACGGCACCTCGGGCCTCTGCGACGCCTACCTCGCTGCAGCCCGTGATCTGATCCGGCACTACGCCAACGACGCCGAGATCAACGGCTATGTCGTGGACGCAGCGGCTGAGGAGGCCACGGTCGAGGTGTTCGCCCGCAGCGTCGCCGACGCCGTCGAGGCATGCAGGGCCAAACCCCGCGAGGATGAGCTGAATCCGTCGTGGCGGCAGGTGCTGCAGCACGCCCCTGAAGTGGCTCCGATGCTCCTCGACGCGCTCGACGCCAGCATGCGACCTACCTGATGAAGTCGCGGCCTGCTCGGCAACTCGCCCGCTTGAACAGCGGGCGACTTCGGGGTCGGGCGGGCCGCGGCGTAGGGTGAGGGCGTGGCCGAGCCCGTGTGCGACCTGCGCAGCCATATGGCCGCGGCTGAGGCGGCAGGGATGCTCAACCGCATATCGCGTCCGGTGAGCCTCGAGCACGAGCTGGCCGACGTGGCCGCCGCGCTGGAGCGGGCCGACGCCGGTCCGGCGCTGTTCGAGGCGCCCGAGGACTCGCCGTGGCCCATCTTCTCCGGGGCGGTCAGCAGCCGTCGCACCGCCGCGCTGGCCTTGGGCTGCGAGCCCGGCGAGGTGGTGGACCGCATGAGCCATGCGCTGGAACCGGCCAACTCAGTGGCGACGGCACGGGTGGACGACGCGGCCTGGCGCGACAACTGTGTGGTTGGCGACGACGTGGACCTGGCTGCCATCCCCATACCGACGCACTCCCGTGGCGATGGTGGAGCCTTCATCACCGGCGCGGTCAGCGTGACCAAGGATCCCGTAAGCGGCCGCGGGAACCTGTCGTACAACCGGATGCTGATGCTGGACCGCAACGTGCTGGGCTTCAACGTCAACGAATGGCGAGACGTGGGCACGTTCATGCGCAGCCGCTCCGATCCGGGGGCGCCCTTCGACGTGGCGCTGGCCATCGGGCTGGACCCGGCGGTGATGATCGCGGCGGGCGTTCGCACCCCGATCGACGAGCTTCTCATCGCCGGAGCGCTGAGGGGCCGTCCGGTTGAGGTGTGCCGGGGTCGCACCGTCGACGTGGACGTGCCCGCGCGCGCCGAGGTGGTGATCGAGGGACGCATCCGTCCCAACCAGCGCGCCGACGAGGGCCCGTTGGCCGAGTTCCACGGTTACCACGGCGAGATGTGGCCCAGCCCCACCGTGGAGGTCACCGCGATCTGCTGGCGCAACAGTCCCGTCTACCAGACGATCATCCCGGGCTGGTATGAGCACGTGTTCATCGGCAATGTGCTGCCCCGGGAACCGCTGCTGCGCCGTTTCGTGCGCCACATAGACCCCTGCGCCGATGTGCATATCCCGCCCTACGGCAACGGCTTCCTGGCCGTCATCCAGATCGACCGCGACAACCCGGGCACGCCCAAGAACCTGGCCATGGCGGCGATGGCGGCCCACATCAACATCCGCAACGTGATCGTGGTGGACCGCGACATCGACGTGAGCCAGCCTTCCGAGCTGCACTGGGCTCTCACCAACCGGGTCCACTGGCTCGACGATGTGTTCGTGGCGGGCGACGCCCAGGGCCACGAGATGGACCCCACCGCCGACAACCGGGGCGTGAGCACCAAGGTGGGCATCGACGCCACCTACAAACGGGAACGCCGCGAGTACGGCGAGCGGGTGGCGTACGCGCCGGTGGACCTGGGAAAGTACCTGTCGTGAACAGACCGCGCCGAGGCCGAGCGGACGGCAGCCCGTGAACAGACCGCGCCGAGGCCGAGCGGACGGCAGCCCGTGAACAGACCGCGCCGAGGCCGAGCGGACGGCAGCCCGTGAACAGACCGCGCCGAGGCCGAGCGGACGGCAGCCCGTGAACAGACCGCGCCGAGGCCGAGCGGACGGCAGCCCGTGAACAGACCGCGCCGAGGCCGAGCGGACGGCAGCCCGTGAACAGACCGCGCCGAGGCCGAGCGGACGGCAGCCCGTGAACAGACCGCGCCGAGGCCGAGCGGACGGCAGCCCGTGAACAGACCGCGCCGAGGCCGAGCGGACGGCAGCCCGTGAACAGACCGCGCCGAGGCCGAGCGGACGGCAGCCCGTGAACAGACCGCGCCGAGGCCGAGCGGACGGCAGCCCGTGAACAGACCGCGCCGAGGCCGAGCGGACGGCAGCCCGTGAACAGACCGCGCCGAGGCCGAGCGGACGGCAGCCCGTGAACAGACCGCGCCGAGGCCGAGCGGACGGCAGCCCGTGAACAGACCGCGCCGAGGCCGAGCGGACGGCAGCCCGTGAACAGACCGCGCCGAGGCCGAGCGGACGGCAGCCCGTGAACAGACCGCGCCGAGGCCGAGCGGACGGCAGCCCGTGAACAGACCGCGCCGAGGCCGAGCGGACGGCAGCCCGTGAACAGACCGCGCCGAGGCCGAGCGGACGGCAGCCCGTGAACAGACCGCGCCGAGGCCGAGCGGACGGCAGCCCGTGAACAGACCGCGCCGAGGCCGAGCGGACGGCAGCCCGTGAACAGACCGCGCCGAGGCCGAGCGGACGGCAGCCCGTGAGCGGACCGCGGCGGGTGGTGGTGGCCATCAGCGGGGCCACTGGCGTGGTGTACGGGATCCGGGCTTTGGAGCTGCTGCGGGAAGTGGACGGCGTGGAGACCCATCTGGTGATGACCGGGCCTGGCCGCCAGACCCTGGCCTACGAGACCGATCTCGCGCCGGCAGACGTGGAGGCCCTGGCCGACGTGGTGCACGGCTCGCGTGACATCGCCGCGCCGATCTCGTCGGGCTCCTACGCCACGGCCGGGATGATCGTCGCCCCTTGCTCGATCAAGATGCTCTCCGCGGTGGCCAACTCCTATTGCGCCGACCTCGTGTCGCGGGCCGCGGACGTCACGTTGAAGGAGTGCAGGCCGCTGGTGCTGATGGTGCGCGAGACCCCGCTGCACCTGGGGCACCTGCGCCTGATGGCCCAGGCCGCGGAGATCGGCGCCGTGGTGTACCCGCCGGTGCCGGCCTTCTACACACGCCCGGCCTCGATCGAGGACCTGGTGACCCACTCAGTCGTGCGAGCCCTGGAGCATCTGGGCATCGAGGTAGCCGACATACCCCGCTGGGGCGAGTAGCGCCGCGGCGAGCCTCAAAATTCCGGGAGTTGTGGGGACATATCCCCCAATACCGCCGGAATTTCCGTTCGGTCTCCCTATCGAAGGGCTCGAAGCACCGCGTCGGCGGCGTTGCGGCCTGAAGCCCCCCAGATCCCCGCACCCGGAAACGTGCCTGCGCCCGACAGGAACAGTCCGGGCACCGGCGCTCGGTGCCGGCTCAGCTCGCGGCGCCGGCCGAACAGCGACGACAGCGGCGAGCCCGTGTACGACGGCGTGTAGCCGCGGCCCAGGAACAGCTCGCTCTCGTACCGGTCCGGGGTCATGGTCCGGTAGCGGTCCACCGACTGCTCAAAGCCCGGCTGCAGCAAGCCCGACCACACCTCCAGCCATCGAGCCGGCTCCGGTGATCCGTCCCAGCCCCCCTCCAGGTCGTACGGCGTGAACAGCGTCTCCAGGCTCAGCACGTGATGGCCGTCGCGGCTGCGCATCGACGGGTCCAGCACCGACGGCACGCTGGCGATCATCGTCGGACGCTCCGCCACCCGCCCCAGGCTCCGCAGTCGATGGGCCTCGGCCAGCTCGGCTGAAGTCTGCGAGATGACGAAGCTGGACTCGCTGGGGTCGCGCCCCTCGAAGAGGTCGAGCAGGGCCGAGTTCTCCAGCGCTGGATAGCGGGGGACGTCGGTGATGACCGCGTCGATCTTGGACTGGTACCCCTCTCCGGGCATCTGCGAGCGGGACCGGTCGACGAAGCGGCGCGCCGCCCGGCCGGCGGGTTGGGCGAGCCACTGCGACGCCACCGAGGCCGGATCGCAGGCTGTCACCACCACCGCCGCAGGGATCTCGGTGCCGTCGGCGAGGCGCACGCCCCGCACCCTCCGGCCGTCTTCGAGCAGTCCGGTCACGGCCGTTCCGTAGCTCAGGCGGCCCCCGGCCTCGGTGAAGGACGCTGCGAGGGCGTCGGTCAGAGCCCCGCTGCCGCCCACCGGGCGTCCCGTCTTGACCATGTGGCGCATGGCATAGAGCGCGCCGGCCAGGCCGGTTCCGGGCCGGTCGGGCGGAGCGCCCCACACGGTGGGTCCGTTGGAGATGCCCGCCATGACCAGCGCCTCGTCGTCGAAGTACGACTTCAGCACGTCCAGCGCGCTGGCTCGGCTCCATTGCAAGAGCCTGGCCCCGCCCCGGGCTCGGCGGGCCAGCACCCTGGCCAACATCCGCGGTGTGGAGGCGGGTCCGGTGCCCATCTCCAGGGTGAGCTCGGCCACCGGTCGGGCGTCGGCGAGGTAGCGGCGGTAGGCCTCGGCCTGCGAGGGCCGGTGGCGCCCTATTGATTCGATGGTGCGCTCGCTGTCGTTGAAGAACAGCCACGGCGGGCTGCCGTCGTAGCCCATGTAGATGGTGGTGGGGTCGGGTTCCAGGTACCGCAGGCCGTGGGCGGCCAGGTCGAGGTCGTCCATGAAGGGCATGGCCCGCACCAGGGTGTGGTCGCAGCTGCAGATGTTGAAGCGGGCGCCCAGGTCGCTCACGGTCGAGGCGCAGCCGCCCACTTCGTCGCGGGCCTCCACCAGCAGCGTGTCAACCCCGGCCCGGGCCAGGTAGGCGGCACAGACGAGACCGTTGTGGCCTCCGCCCACCACCACGGCATCGGGGTCGCGGGCGATCCCGGAGGAGCTGCCGACCTCTGCGGCGACGCCGCAGCCGCTCACAGCCGCGCCGTGGTTGCGTCTAGCGTCACCGGAGCGTCCAATGCTCGTTCCGGTACGGGACGGCGCGGCCGCTCACAGCCGCGCCGTGGTTGCGTCCCCGTCGGAACGGATCACCACCAACGACTCGGTCCGCCGCCGGTCGAGCTCGGCGACCAGCGCCTGCACCTGCGGGTCGTCGGGGTCGGCTCCGGCGACAGCCACCGTGAACCGGGCCTTCTCACCGACGTTCTTCATCATGCCGACAGGGCTCGTGAGCGCTTCGGCGGCCCTCGCCGGCGTGAGCCTCTCGTACGGCGAGCAGCCCGCCGCGGCAGCCACTCGCAGCGGCCGGTGGACCCGGTCGGCGATCACGTAGCCGAGCGCGTCGGCGCCGATGCAGGCCACCACATGGGTGGAAGCGGCCGGGATGGGCGGCTCCCACGGTGCGGGGGCGGTGAAGGGGCGGCGTCGGGCTCCATCGGCCTCCACAACTATGTGATCGGCGGCCCCGGCAGCAAACCAGCGGTCAACTTCTTCGGGTGAGAACCCGAGCGCCTTGCGCTCGTCGGTGGTCCTCCAGACCAGCACCGCGTCGTCGCGGTCGAGGGCGGCGGCCAGATCGGCGTCGCTGGGGCCGGTCAGGCAAGGGAACCCGCCGGTGCGGTCACAACCCATGCGCGTGGTGGTGGTCAGCAGCGTCCGGGCCGGCAATTGCCGGCCCAACGCGAAGAGCAACGTCGTCTTGCCGCCGCCCCCGATCAGGGCGACCAGCGACCGGCGCCCCAGCCCCAGCGCCTCAGCGACGCCGGCCAGGTCGGTGGCGCGCACCGCTCCGCCGGTGGGTCAGATCTCCCGGATCTTGCGGGCGAGCACGACGACGACAGCCACCAGCACGCCCAGAACTACGAGCCGTTTGAAGTTCTTCACCGCCCGAAGCGTAACGGGCCAGAGCATGACCGCGGCTAGCCTGAGCAGTCGGGGGGAGGCACTCCCGTGGCGGTTACCCTGCCGCTCGGAGGTGTCCGAGCGCCTGGTGGGCTCCCCCGCCTTCAAAGCGGGTGGGACGGGTGATCCCCGTCCGGCGGGTTCGATTCCCGTCCACCTCCGCCAATTCAACTGGCAAAAATACCCTTTTACCTCGATATATTCAGATTATAGATGATTGAATTATCACTATGGCTATCAAGACTGGGCGCCGACTTGTGGGTCAAGTAGCCGATTGTTTCGGGCTAGACGGGCGACCGAGCCTGCAAGTGCCGCCAGCCCAGCACGGCCCCGGCGGCCGTGACCGACCGCCGGGCTGCCCTGTTGAGAGCGAGACTGCAGCGCGGAGGGCGACCGCGATGACGAGGTACAGGCTTACCGCTTCGCCGTTGGTGGGCCCACGAATGGGCTAGCTGCCGTCGGTGGTGGCTGTGGTGATCACCTTCGGCGGCACCGTGGGGCCAGCACACCATCTCGCCGCCGGTGGTGATGGCGCACGAGTGGAAGAAGCCCGCCGCCACCGCGGTCAAGGTCCCCGACGGCGGGCTCGCCTGCCCGAAGAGGTCGTGGCCCCAGCAGTCGATGCTGCCGTCGGTGGCGACCGCGCACGGGTGCTCGTAGCCGGACGCCACCGCGCTGAACGTCCCGGCCGGAGGGGTGGCCTGGCCGTGGTCGTTGACGCCCCAGCAGACGAGGGTGCCGTCGGCAGCGAGGCCGCGGGTGTGGTTCCACCCTGTGGCGATGTCAGTCCGGACTTGGGTGGGCGGGTCCGGCGCTCCGATGTTGTCGGGGCCCCAGCACACGGCCGTCCCGTCGCTCTTGATCGCACAGGAATGGTGGCCGAAGGTCGAGATGTGTGTGAAGTTTCTCTGGGGCGGGAATGACTGGCCGCGGGCGTTGAACCCCCAGCAGTCGAGGGTGCCGTCGGTCTCGATCCCGCAGGTGTGTAGCTCACCGACGTCGATGGCGCTGAACGTGCCCGCGGTCGGGCTCGAGTGCCCGTACCAGTCGGCGCCCCAGCACACCGCGGTGCCGTCGGTGCGGATCCCGCAGGTGTGGTTCCATTCGGCCGCGACCGCGGCGAACGCCCCCGACGGCGGGGGGCCTTGTCGTACTCGTTGTCGCCCCAGCACACGCGATGTCGCCACTGGTGATCCCGCACGAGTGGGAATAGCCCGACGAGATCGCGGTGAGGGTCGTGCTGGGCGCGGTTGGCGCGTCGGAGGTGTCGCCACCGGTGGTGTCGCCGCCGGGTCCGCCCACGCCTTCGTCGTCTTGGGCGTCGTCCTCGGCCTTGGCGCGGCTGTCGCCCGGTGCAGGAACGTCGCCATCTCGGCGCGGGTCGTCGGGCCCCGGCTGGGATCCCGGTTCACCTTCACCGTCCCCGCGACCGAGGACCCTGCAACCGCCGTCCCCGCTCTAGGTGGCTGGTGTCAAATGGCAATTTGCCACAATCCGCAAGTCGCTGACCTGGGGTTTTGTGACCGCAATACCCCCATTTCGGGAGTTTGGCACCAGCCACCTAGCCGGCCGCTCCCGGCAGCTGGAAGCCGCACGCGCCCCCATCCTGGTGGTCGATGACGACCCGAAGACGCTCAGAGATGTGCGCGACGCGCTGTCGCAAGCCGGCTACGCGGCGATCGTGGCCGCCGACCCCCAGCAGGCCTGCGCCCTGCTTGAGCAGCGGGAGCCGCACCTGGTCCTGCTCGACTTGATGCTGCCGGGCACCGACGGCATAGAGCTGATGGGGGACATGCTTGCCATCGCGGAGGTGCCGGTCATCTTCCTGTCCGCCTACGGCCAGGACGAGGTAATTGCCAGGGCCCTCGAGATGGGGGCGTCGGACTACGTGGTCAAGCCCTTCTCGCCGACCGAGCTCGCCGCCAGGATCGGGGTGGCCCTGCGCAGCCGCGAGGCGCCCGGTGCGGCTGTGGCGCCCCAGCCGTACCGGCTGGGCGAGCTCGCCATCGACTACGACCAGCGCGCCGTCGCCGTCGCCGGTCGGGCCGTGCCGCTCACAGGCATCGAGTACCGGCTGCTGGCCGAGCTGTCGCTCAACGCCGGCCGGGAACTCACCTACGGACACCTGCTGCGACGGGTATGGGGGCTGAGGGCCCCCGGCGACGCCCGGCCGGTGCGCACCGCGGTCAAGCAGCTCCGCCGCAAGCTGGGCGACGACGCCGGCCGCCCGACCTACATCTTCACCGAGCCCCGCATCGGCTACCGCATGGCCAAAGGAGAGCAACAAGACTCCTGAACACTTCTGGCCTGTCAGCGGGTCTTTCTGGCGTCGGCACTCGTCGTGGCATCCGCCTGCGGGTTCGTAGCAGGCATTGGGGCGGATGGCTCGTCGCTGTTGTGGCGGGCACGGCCGTATGGGCCACGTGGGGATCGTTGAGCGCCGGCAAGAACGATGGGACGGCGCGAACCACCTAGCCTCAACCCTCTGCTGTCCCGTTGTCGGCCCCACTGCACCAAGTCGCCCCACTTGATGCGGGATGGGCAATCCCATGCCCCCGAAGCCTCAGGACCGCGCCCGACAGCGTCTCGTCGTTCGCTGCGCGTCTGGGCGAGACTGCCACGTCCCCGGTGAGTTCGCCTATGACAGCTAGGCTGCCTGGCTTCCTCTCGGACCACAAAGACGCCCCTCATGCCGACGCAGCGCAGCACGCGAGTTCTGTTCCTCGATGATTCCGGCAAGCCATCGGCCTCGGACACCTCAAAGGCAGTCGTCATCGGCGGCTTCTCGATCCCTTCTCAGAGTGTGCGCATGCTCGACCGCCGGATCGCTGGCGCAAAGGCCCGTTTCTATCCAGGCCGCGGAGACCCCGGCAAGTGGGAACTGAAGGCACAACGGACCATCAATCCCAATCCGTGGAACCGCTCAAAGAACCGCAACTTCGTCAAGGAGGTCCTGCGCATCCTCGGCCAACTCGACGCCACCGTCTACACGGTCACCATCGACAAGCGCCGGCTTCACCACGATATGACGCTGGACACAACAACGCCTCTGCAGCTCCAAGCGCTCGTGGAGCACTTCGCCGTGGAGTGCGACAAGCACCGTGAGACGGGCATGATCGTGTCGGACTGGTCCAACCATTCCCTCGACGCCCACGCCAGCGTGTGCGTCGCGACCTTCGTGATCTCGCGACGTCTCCCCTTGCACCCCAGCATCTACTACGCGAACTCCAGGACCTCCCACGCAATCCAAGTTGCAGACCTCGTGTCAGGCATCAGGCGACGTGCGGAGGAGGGAGACACGAACCTCCAACAGGTCGACACGGACCTAGCCGCGATCCGGACCCTCCAGCGGTCCGCGCCCACTACCCACACAGGGCGCGCCTACACCAACCGCATCCAACTGATCTAGCACGAACTTGCAACCGCGGTTGCAGAATCCGCTAGTATTGGGATCGCCTGATGGTCCGGCTAGTAGGCGCAAGCTGAATGCAGCCGATATACTGCTGGCACGGGACCCCGGAACGCACGGGGTCCCTTTTCTTTGCTCCACTGTTGCGGCGGGGGCCGTCGAACGCACCGGTCGCAACCGGTCCCAGCGCGGTGGCGCCGTCGAGGATCCGCCGTCCCGAATAAGGCTGACGCTCCCGTACGATGGATCTTCGCTCAGGACGACTCCGACACCATGGCACGTCCATCCCCCTAGCGGAAGCTCGCTACCGATCCAGGAGCCGACGGCATGCACATTGCCGCCGACCTCGACATCCCGATACTGGGCGCCGAGGTCATCGACGGCGCCCACTACAGGCCAGGTTCTGTTTGGATGCGGCCGGGGGCGGCGACTCCGGCCGGGGGCTGCTAGTCGTCGTCGGTGATGGTGCCGACTCCGGTTAGTTTGCGGCCGGTCACGCCGACCAGCTCGATCACCAGCGTCTCTAGGCCCTCGGCCACGGTGTCGTTGCAGAGCTCCAGGCTGATCGCGGCCTGGGTGTCGGACGGCTGGAGCGTCACCGAGCCCGACGGCGTGAGGTAGTCCACGCCGTCGACGGCGCAGTCCGTTCCGCCCACCGCGGAGCCCGCGGCCGCGATCCTGTAGTTGAGGGTCACGGCGCTGGTGCTGGTGTGGTCGCGGTTCACGGTGAAGTCCATCGTGGCGGAGTACTCCCACACGCTCGGGTCGTCGATCCACCAGCCGGGGTCGTCGTCGACGATGGTTCCCACCGCGATCGTGTCGGAGAATTGGAGCGCTACAGCGTCGCTGAGCTCGAGTAGGAACACCTCGTCCAGTTCATCGATGCTGTCGCCAGAGATCGGCACGGTCACCGTCGCAGTCGTCTGACCGACCGGGATGTACACAACGCCCGCCGAGTGCGCATAGTCCTCGTCGGGCGTGGCAGCTGCGTCGCCCGCGGAGCTGCTGACTAGGGTCGTGTAGCGCAGGCTCGCCCGGTAGACGCCCGGCTCGTGCAGACGCACGGTGAACGACATGCTGCCTGCATTCTCTAAGACCCTTGCGTCGTCGATCGTTACTATTGGCGTGTCGTCATCAAGGATTGTTGCCCACGCTGAGGCCTTGCCCAGTGTGGCGCCCATCGGGTCGTGCAACACGACTCTGAACATCTCGTCGAACTCGGGCGTCCGGTCGTACTGCGTGAGAAACACCGGAACGTACGTCTCGGTTCGGCCAGCGACAATCGTGTATTCGTACTCTCCGTTCAAGGGGTGGTAGTCGCCGGTGAAGTTGTTCCACTGGGTCGAGGGGGTCGCTGCGCGATCCCCCAGCGACGGGACCGCCACCGTTGAGACTCGGAAGGTCACGTCATCGGTGCTCGGCTCGCTCAACATCACCAGCAACCGGAGACGGCCGTCGTTGTCGGACCCTGCCGCGTCGGCGACGCTGAGGCTCGGCAACCCGACGCTCTCGTCATCGCGGATAGTGGCCGTCGCCTGGCCCTCGCCGATGTCGGCACCGCTGGGGTCGCTCAGCTGTAGCGTGAACGTCTCGTCTTCCTCGGTGTCGGTGTCGTCGATCAGCGGCACCTCAACGAACGCTATGGTCAACCCGGCGTCGATCTGCAACGTGCTCGAAGTCTCGGTGTAGTCGTCGGGTTCGGTAGCCGTGTCGTCAGCAGTGGCGTAGTTGACGGTGATGTCGGAGGCGCTGACGCGGTCGAGGGAAACGGCAAACGCTGCGGTGCCGGCGTTCTCGGCGACGTCGACATCGCCGACGGAGAGTTGCGGCGGAGCGTCATCGTCGATGATCCAGGCATCGGCCCCGCCGTGAAGCCACGAAACGCACTCGTGTCTGACATTCTCCACTGCCCTGGCAACGAGCCTGAACCCCTCGGCGTCCTCGACGAGACTGTCGTCAAGAATGGTCACCGCGACATCGGTGGACATGCTGCCTGCAAGGATCGTGAGAATGGTGTCCAACGCTGTGTAGTCGACGTTGCTCGTTGCAAGTGCCTGAAACTCGGTCCACTCTCTGACGATCGTGGTGGCCGTATACACCCTGAAACGCACATCCGCGTCGGAAACATAATTCAGCCGCGATGTGAACACTGCCGTGCCTGCGTCCTCCAGAATCCCGGCCGGGCCGACCGAGCCAATGCATGGCAGTGCCTCAATGTCCCACACGGACACCGCAATATGATCAGTCAGAATCTGATAGGTGACTCTGAGACCCGTGAACCAGTCGTAGCGGATATCGGTTCTGAAGGTGGCGTTCTGGGGGTTGGTGAGGTTCACCCGGAACGTCCGACGCGTCTGGTCGCCGAAGGAGTGGGCGCATTGCTCTTGGTCGTCCACCAGAGTGATCTCGAACTCTTCGGCAACGGACCCGGGCGGGAACACGACCGTGCCCGAGGCCGGCACATAGGGCACGTCGCAATGCGTCGGACTATGGGTCCCGGTGGCATAGTCGACTCGGACCTCTCGGTCGCTGGCGCGGTCGAGCGTGAGCCGAAGGCTGATCGTGCCGGCATCCTCGCGGAAGCTCGTGTAGTCCGGTAGCGAGATGACGGGCAATGCGTCGTCGTCGAGAATCACGCCGATGGCCTCGGCGGCTGCCAGTTCGGCGCCTGTGGGGTCGCTGAGGCGCACTAGGAACGACTCGGCGTCCTCGACGAACGGGTCGTCGGTGAGCGTGACCGCGATGGCGGCGGCGGTGGTCTCGGGCGCGATGGTGAGCGTGTCCGACACTGCGGTGTAGTCGCCGGGCTGGGCGGCGGAGCCGTCGAAGGTGGTGTAGCGCACGCTCACCCCGTCGGCGCTGGGGGGGCTGAGGGTGACGGGGAAGACGATGGTGCCGTCGCCCTCCGATGCTTGGGCGCCGCCGATAGTGATCCCGGCAAGGTCGTCGTCGACGATGACGCCGACAGCGGTGCCCGCGCCTTCGGCGATCACCGCGTTGACGGGGTCGCTGAGGCTGATCCGGAAGGTCTCGGTGCCCTCGGCGATGTTGTCGTCCACGACGTACACCGAGATCTCGCCTCTAGTCGATCCTGCGGGAAAGGTGAGCGTGCCACGGGCGCCGCCCTCGACGGCGTAGTCGGCGCCGGGGGTGGCGGTGCCGCCCCCGCTGGAGTAGGCCACGGTGACGGGCCGGCTGCTTCGACGGCTCAGCCGCACGACGAATATGGCCGGGCTCTCGTCCTCTGTGAGCTTGGTGCCGGCGATCGAGATCCTGGGCAGGCCGTCGTCGTCGCGGATGGCGCCCACCGCGACACCGTCGTCGACGGTGGCGTAGGTGGGCTCGCCGAGCCGGATCCAGAACGTCTCGTCGGGCTCGGACACCTCGTCGTCGACGGTGGCGATGACGATGCTCGCGGTGGTGGTCCCGCTGGGGAAGGTCAGCGTCCCCGAGGCGGCGATGTAGTCGTCGGTTGGGGAGGCGGGGTCGCCGATGGAGCGGACCGCGGTGGTCCACGGCACCGTCACGGTGCGGCCGCTGGGGGCATTCAGGCGCACCATGAACCGCAGCGTCCGGCCCTCGGTGGCGCCGGTGTCGGCGACGCTGAGCAGGGGCAGCGGGTCGTTGTCGGAGATCGTGCCGGTGGCGGTGCCGCCGTCGACGGTGGCTCCGGTCGGGTCGGCGAGCCGCAGCCAGAACGTCTCGGTGTGCTCGTCGAGGGCGTCGTCGGGCAGCGGCACCGCCACCGTGGCCGAGGCGGCCCGGGCAGGAATCGTCAGGGTGCCGGCGACAGCGTCGAAGTCCTGGCCGGGAGTGGCGGCCGCTTCGCCGGCGAAGGGATCCACGACCGCCGCGTACACGACCGTCACCTCCTGCGCCGACGCCCGGCTCAGGCGCACCGCGAAGCTCGCCGAGGCGCCCTCGGGCGCGGGCGGGGAGTCCGCGACCGACAGCGTCGGCAGGCCGTCGTCGTCGCGGATCACGGCCACGGCCACGGCCGAGTCGTCGCCCAGCTCGGCGTTGCTGCTGGGGCTGCTGAGCCGCAGCCGGAACGTCTCGACGTCCTCGGCGTCGTCGTCGTTCACCAGCATGATAGTGACGGTCTTCTCGATGTCCCCGGCGGCGAAGGCCAGCGGGCCGGTGTCTGCGGTGTAGTCGCCGCCGGCTGTGGCCGTGGCGTCCTCGGTGGCGTAGGTGACGGTCACCTCCTCGTCGGGGCTCGCCCGGCTGAGGCGCACCGTGAAGGTCACGGAGGCGCCCTCGGCCTCCTGCACGGGCTCGGGATCGTCGACCAGGATCTGGATCGGGCCGTCGTCGTCGAGGATCCTGCCCACGCCGGTCGTGTCGTCCAGCCCCGCGTTGGACGGACCCGACAGCACCAGCCAGAACGTCTCGACGGGCTCGGCGGCGGCGTCGTCCACCAGCATCACCGGCACCGCGCCCGTGTCGCTGCCGGCCGGGATCGTCACCTCCTCATCGGACGCCGCGATGTAGTCGTCCCCCTCCTTGGCGGTGCCGTCGGCGGTGCTGTAGCGCACCGTCACGTTGCGGCCGCTGGCTTCGCTGAGGCGCACCGTGAAGGCGATCGGCGTGCCGTCGCCGTTCTCGGTGGCCTCGGGGTCGTCGACCGACAGTCCCGGCACGGGGTCGTTGTCGATGATCACGCCCACGGCCTCGCCGTCCACCAGCACCGCGCCCGCCGGGTCGCTCAGCACCAGCCTGAGCCGCTCGGCGTCCTCGTCGAGAGCGTCGTCCACCGTCGCCACCGTCACCACAGCAGAGGTCTCCCCCGCGATGATGCGCAGCCCGCCCTGCTCGGCTCGGTAGTCGTCGCCGGCGGCCGCGGTGTCGCCCAAGGCCGCATCGCTCACGGTGGTGTAGCGAAGCGTGATGTCCCGGCTGCTGGGCGGGCCGTCGAAGCCCACCTCGAAGCCCAGCGCCCCACCCTCGACCACATAGGCGTCGGACACGGTCACCCGCCGGTCGGTCACGTCGCGGATGGTTCCGGTGCCACGATCGTCGTCGAAGCGCAGGACAGAGCTGCTCAGATTCAGGGAGAAGCGCTCGGCACCCTCGATCTCGTCGTCGAAAAGGGCCTGCACCGGCACGGTCTTGGCGGTCTGCCCGGCGGTGAACGTGAGCGTGCCGGAGGCGGAGGCGTAGTCGTTTCCGGCGGTGGCGGAGCCGTTGCTGGTGCTGTAGGACACAGACGCCGCCCGCCCGCTCGGCGCGTCGAGGGTCACCTCGAACACCAGCGCATCGCCCTCGTCGGCGGAGGGGTTCGAGACCTCCACAGCCGGCGGGTCGTCGTCGTCGGTGATGCGACCGAACGCGACGCTGCCGCCCGGGTCCGGTTCGGCGCCTGCGAGATCGCTGATCCTCAGCTCCACGTTCTCGTCATGCTCGTCGAGCGCGTCCTCGATGGTCCGCACCGGGATCGTCACCGACAGCTCGCCCGGCGGGATCTCGGCAGTGTCGCTCGTCGACTCATAGTCCGCGCCGGCGGCCGCGGCGGGCGCCGAGCCGTCCGCGGTCGCGTAGTCGAACGTCACGGGCTGCACGGTGGGCCGGTCGAGCCGCGCGACGAAGCTCAGGTAGCCGCCCTCGGCGGCTGTCGCCGGCGCGTCGGCTGCGGGGAGCTGCAGCGTAGCCGCGTCATCGTCGATGATCGTCAGGTCGGCTTGGACTCCGTGCCCTGGGACCGGCAGATAGACGGAGTACTCCCGCGCAAACTGGACGCTCAGTGCGATCTGCTCATCGCCCTCGACGATGTCGTCGTCGATCAGCACCAGGGGGAAGCTGAACTCGGACTGCAGCGCCCCGAGCCGCTCATCCTGGGAGGCGCGGGGTTCGATGTAGTCCACATCCCGGGTGGCGGTACCGTGCTCTGGGTGCGTGCGAGGGCTGATGCTGACGCTCTGACAGAACGGCGTCTCGACTGCAACGGTGATGGTGACCTGTCCGGCGTCCTCGTCGAAACTTGTCGCGCTGGTCATCCGGGGGGTCGGCTGGGTGTGGCCGCTGGATACTCGCCGGTCCACGCAGGGCACGTCGCCGTTGATCGTGCCGACAGCGCTCCGGTCGGCCAGCGAGACTCCGGAGGACTGATTGCTGAGCTCCACCAGGAACGTCTCGGGGGGCTCCGTGTCGCCGTCGTCTTTGATGGTCACCTCGATGAACTCGATGAGCTCCTCGTCGTCTCCGGCTACGAAGGTCACGGTGCCGTTCTTCGGCACGTAGTCGGAGTTCTCGGTGGCAGCACCTTCGGGTCCCTGTGGCCTCTGGACGGTGGCGTAGCCGACGGTCACGGGCTGCGCGGCTGCCGGGCTCAGCCTCACCGCGAAACTCATCGTGTCGCCCTCGTCCGCGACGGCGTCGGAGATGCTCAGCCTCGGCCCGGCCCCGGCGAGGATCGTGCCGATCCCGATGTTGTCGGCGAACCCCGCATGAACCGCGCTCTCGAGCACGACACGGAACGCCTCATCGCCTTCGCCCGATGTGTTGGCCTCGGTCGGCACGACGATCCTCTCGACCGTGCCCGTACTCCCGGTCGTGGCATCCGGAGTGAACGTGACTCTTCCCGGCGCGGCGCTGTAGTCGTCGCCGGCCTCTGCGGTGATGTTCTCGAAGCGGTAGTCGACCGTGACGGTGCGCCCGCTGGGCGCGTCGAGCTCCACATTGAAGGTCATTGCTTCGCCGGCTGGCGCGGCTTCGTCCGAAATGCTCAGGCGCGGTTCCGGGTCGTCGTCGATGATGGTGAACAAGCCGCTCACCCATTCCCGGCCCCAGCGGAGCGGCATGTCGTCGCCCCACGTGACCTCGAAGTAGTACGTCTCTGTGTCCTCGTCGAGATCGTCGTTGACTACCCAGCTGCCGGGAGGAGGGGGTTCGTCGCGAAGGCCCGCCGTGACCGCCGTCACCGTCATCCGCTCGGCTTCCGATGCGGCAGCTGGTCTCCGCCAACCCGGGTTCGGATAGGTGTGGCCTGGCGCGCCGCAGGCCATGTCGGCACACTGCGCAGTGATCGGGACGAACCTGTGTTGGATCCAGAAGTCCTCGCACAACGGTCGGCTGAAGCTGATGTCGTACGACACCCGGTCGGCATGCTCCACGTACGTGAGGTCGTGGGCGGTGATCGTCGGCCCCGCGGGGTCGGTTTGCATGATGCAGTTGGCTCTGATCCTGCCGGTCCCCGCCGCTTTGTCGAGGATGGCGTTCTTCGCGTCGCTGAGGTCGAGTCTGAACGTCTCCTCCGTTTCCCAGGTGTCGTCGGCGATCGTTCTCACCGGGATCGGCTTCGCCGTGTCGCCCGGGTCGAAGGTCACCGTGCCCAACCCGGACGTGGGCGTGCGGGCGTAGTCCAGCCCGGCCGTCGCGGTGCGGTCGCTGGTCACGTAGTCGACCGTCACGGTCTCGCTGGTGGACCTCGGTCGTCCGTCCTCGCCGACCAGCGAGACCGTGAACGTCACCGTCTCGCCCTCGCGAACCGCTGCCGGGTTGTCGATGCGGATGTAGGGCGGGGGCTGGTCGATGATGGTGCCGGTGCCTTGGCCGTCGCCTATGGTCGCGTTGGGCGACGGTCGGCTCAGGAGCAGTTTGACGGTCTCGTCGTCCTCGTCGATGGTGTCGGTGCAGGTCGTCACCGGCACGGTCCTGGTGGGATTGTCCTGGGTCAGGGTGACCGGCGTGCGGGCCACGGCGATGTAGTCGCCGCCGCTGCCGCTGGTGCAGTCCGGGCCGGTTTCGGCGGTGGCGGTGCCGTTCTCGGTGGCGTAGTGCACGGTCACGGGCTGGGCGGCGGTGGGGATCGCGGGCTGGTCCTCTTCGTCGACCAGGGAGATCACATATTGCAGGGTCCCGCCCTCCTGCTGGGCGGTGGGGTCGGACACGACGACGCTGAGCCGGTTGACGTTGGTGATGGTGCCGGACCCGATCGCCTTGCCGATGCCGACCTGGTTCGTGGGGGTCTGGCCGCTCAGCACGAGCGCGAACCACTCGGGATTCTCGGCGATGGTGTCTGCGTGGGTCTGCACCGCAGGGGGCGGCAGCGACCGCGCTGTGACCCCGCGGTCACCGCACACCTCGGCCACCGCGTGCGGGGCCGTCTCCTCCGACGCCGAGTCGAACATGAGGGTGCCGGCGGCGATGTGGTCGAAGTCGCCGCGCCCGAGTGCGCCGGCTCTGGCGGAGCGGTTCTCGGTGTGGTAGTCGACGGTCACGCTCACGCCGGGGAACGCGTTGCACAGAGTGACGGTGAACTGGACCTGTTCACCCTCGAGGACGGCATCCGGGTTGTCGACGGTGAGCCAGGGCGGGTCGATTTCGGTGATGGTGCCCACGCCGTAGAACTGGTCGCCGGGAGTGATCGAATCGCTGTCGCCGAGAACGGCCCTGTCAGGACTGCTCAGCGTCAGGCGCAGCGTCTCGTTGCCCTCGTTGAGGATCGTGTCACGCTTCAGCCGCACGCCGACGGTCCGGCCGATGGTGCCCGATGGGAATGTCAGCGTGCCGGTGAGAGAACCCTCCGGAGTCCATGTGTCGTCGTCGCCCTCACAGGCGATCTGAGTGGCGTGCGCCGCATCCGAGCACCGAGCCAACGGCTCGAAGTCGTCGTGCGCGGTCGCCGTGCCGCCAGAGATCACATAGCCCACGGTCACGTCCTCGCCGGCGCGTGGATCGGCCAGGCTGACCGTGAACTCCCGCGTGTCGCCCTCACGCCCGACGAAGCCGCTCACAGACAACACCGGCGGCGGGTCGTCGGTGATGGTGCCCTGCGCGTAGGGCTCGTCGGGATTGGTGTTGCCGGGTTCGCGGTCGAACAGCACGGCGCCGGTGGGGTGCTCCAAGACGAGACGGAACGTCTCAGGATCGGGCTCCAGCAGGTAGTCCGGCGACAGCTCCACCTCGATGGTCTGGTCAGCAGCGGGCGTCCCGGCCGGGAACGTCAGCGTGCCGGTGAGAGAACCCTCCGGAGTCCATGTGTCGCCGTCGCCCACACAGGCGATCTGAGTGGTGTGCGCCGCATCCGAGCACCGAGCCAACGGCTCGAAGTCGTCGTGCGCGGTCGCCGTGCCGCCAGAGATCACATAGCCCACGGTCACGTCCTCGCCGGCGCGTGGATCGGCCAGGCTGACCGTGAACTCCCGCGTGTCGCCCTCACGCCCGACGAAGCCGCTCACAGACAACACCGGCGGCGGGTCGTCGGTGATGGTGCCCTGCGCGTAGGGCTCGTCGGGATTGGTGTTGCCGGGTTCGCGGTCGAACAGCACGGCGCCGGTGGGGCGCTCCAAGACGAGACGGAACGTCTCAGGATCGGGCTCCAGCAGGTAGTCCGGCGACAGCTCCACCTCGATGGTCTGGTCAGCAGCGGGCGTCCCGGCCGGGAACGTCAGCGTGCCGGTGAGAGAACCCTCCGGAGTCCATGTGTCGCCGTCGCCCACACAGGCGATCTGAGTGGTGTGCGCCGCATCCGAGCACCGAGCCAACGGCTCGAAGTCGTCGTGCGCGGTCGCCGTGCCGCCAGAGATCACATAGCCCACGGTCACGTCGTCCACCTCGTCGGTGAGCACCGCCGGGCTGCCGTCCACGGTGAGGCGCACCCTGAACGCGAGCGTGTCGCCCTCATCGCCCGAGTCGGCGATGGGGTCGATTGACACTACCGGGATGTCGTCGTTGACGATCCGGCCCCTCGCGCCGCCGTCGTCAGGCGGCGATGGCGCCTCGATCGCCTCGCCGCTCACGACCCAGACCTCCAGCCAGAACGTCTCGTCGGGCTCCACCACCGAGTCGTCACAGGACACCACCGGCGGGACAGCTATCCGCTGCGTGCCGCCTGGCACCCTCACCGTGCCCTCGGCGGTGAACGTGCCCGTGCCCGGGTCCCGCCACCGCAGGTAGTCCACCCCCGCGGCCGAGCAATCGTCTCCCAGCGTCGCCCCGCGGCCGACCGCAAGGGGGTCGTCCTGGAGCCGGTACCCCACCACCACCTCCGCGGCCGGGGGCGGGACCAGCTCCAACTCGAAGTTGAGCGGTTCGCCCTCGGTGGCCTCCACGTCGGCGACTGACAGCCTCGCCTCGTCGTCGAGTATGCGCCCGCCGCGTGTGCGGTGGCCGTCCCGCACCCCCACATCGGTGCCCGTCTCGCCGGTGAGGCTCACCAGCACCACCTCGGTCTGCTCGCCCTCAGGCGACGACCGGTCATCGACAGTGCTGACCCGCACCTCGTGCTCGAGCTTCAGCCCCAACGATCTCGGCCTGAACGTCACCGTCTCGTCCAACTCCAAATAGTCCGAGCCCGCCGTCGCCCAGTCGCAGGGCAGCTGGCTCGCCCGCACCCACGACTCGCAGGCCTCGCCCAGCGCCGCCGGGCCGGCCACGGTGGCCACCTGCACCGTCAACTCCTCGGCGATGTCTTGGACCAGCGCGCCCTGGTCGTCGCCGATGCGCAACGTGAACACCAGGTATCCGTCGTCGGGCACCGACGGATCTCCGCCCTCGTCTACCTCCGGGTTGGGCGGCACGAACTGGAGCAAGGGCCGCGGGTCGTTGTCGGTGATCGTGCCCGTCGCGCTGAGGCGGTCGTCGTCGAGGGTGACGCCGGGCGGAGCCCCGGTGAGAACGAGCACCAGTTGCTCGCCGTCGTCGTAGAAGTCGTCGTCGACAACCGGAATCGTGATCTCGCTGGAGTCCTGGTCGGCGGTGATGGTCACGGTCCCGCCCAGATCAGCGAAGGCGGCGACCCCGAAGTCCGCGAGCTGTGCGGTGGTCAGGTCCTCGTACACCCCATAGGACAGCGTCACCTCCTCGCCGAAGGACGGCTGGAGGGTCACCGTGAACACCAGATCAGTTCCCTCGGGCGCCGAGGTCTCGGTGGGGTCGAAGCCCGCGACCAGGCGGGCCTCGCGCAGCACGATCTCGGAGGCTTGGCCGTGGAAGGTGACCGTGGGGAACAGGCCCCGCAGCGGGGCCACCGCGCCGTCGCTCTCGCACATGAACTGCACCCCGAGTATCCCCACGCCGCCAGTCGTGCGGCCGGGCTCGAACTCCAGCCACTCCTCCCGCACGAACCCGAGCGGCTCGTCGTCGTCCTCGGCGTCGTCCTCGGCGTTGGGGCGCAGACCCCCCACGCAAAGGAACTCCAGCCCCGGCCGCGACTCCAGCACGTCCTCGGCCACCGTCTCGCGGTCGGCGGCCCCAGCGTCGTCTTCGTCGCAGCACAGCGCGGCCGCGGTGGCGGCCTCCTCCGCGGCCAGATCGGCGGTCAGCGCAGCCCGGCCGCCCCGGCCCGCCCACAGCACGAACAGGGTCAACAGCATCAGCACCGGTATCAGCAGCACCAGCTCCAGCGAAACCGTGCCCGACTGGTCGCGGCGCCCGCGGTCGGCGCAGGGCCGCGTGCCGCCGACAGCCAGGTCCACCCGACCCACCGAACCCTCAACTACAGGTCGAGGTGCGGGTTGCGGGTCGGGCCGGGCGCGGGCTGGGCCCGTCGGTACCGCCCGCGGTCGGGGACTGACGCCCACGGAACTGCCCGCTCAGCCCGACAGCGCCGTGCGGTCCACCGAGCGTGCCAGCCTCTCGAGGACTTCGGGGCGCTGTTCGCACCGCTCGACTGACGTGACGCTGTCGGCTCGGCTCAGGCGACCCATCGACTCGGCCCCCATCCGCATCCCCTCGGGCCACACCTGCGCGGCGGCCCAGCCCGCGTCCTGCCAGTCGGCGGCCAGCGCCACGTGCACGGCGTCGTTCACCACGACTCGCTTAGAGGTCCTGCACGGCAGCGGCGGCGGCTCCAAGTCAACGTTGTCCGACATGGTCAGGGAGTCGCTGTAGAAGCCCCGCAGCGAGCCCATGTCGACTCCCAGGTACCCGAGATCGCGGATCATCGCGTCCCTCAGACCCTTACACGCGTCCTCCCACCTCACGACCTGTTCCCGCAGGTCATCCTTCTGGTCGCGGAGAGCGGCGACTCGCGCTTGCTCCTGATCCTCGTCAGCCAGCACCAAAGCCGGATCATGGATCTGATCATCAAATCCATCAAGGGCGATCTGCTGATCGTCGCTGCGCCTGCACTCCGGGAAGAAGGCTGGCAGTTCGCCCTTGTGCATGCCGTGGCCGTCGCGCCAGGCCACCGCGAACATGGCCAGGTCGTCGGCCGCCTCCTGCATCGAGGACTCCGCGGCCAGGCGCTGGGGCCCGGCCATGGCCACCACTGCTGCGAAGGCCGACACCGGAACCATCAGCAGCACCCACAGGCTCACCGCCCCGCCGCGCTCGTCCCGCCCGGCGGACGCGCCGCGCCGTCCTCGCCGCCCGACCCGCAGGCTCACCGCGCCGCCCTCGTCCCGCTCGACCCGCAGGCTCACCGCGCCGCCCTCGTCCCGCTCGACCCGCAGGCTCACCGCGCCGCCCTCGTCCCGCCCGGCGGGCGCGCCGCGCCGTCCTCGGCGGTGCCTGCCCAGCGCCCTCGCCGCCTTGCGTTGGGTCGGGCCGCGGGCTCGGTGCCTCCGCCCGCCTGGGACGGCTCGGTGGCTGCCTGCCGGCTTGGGCATCGCTTTCCCGGTCTCCTGCGAGCGGTCCTTGAAGCCTCCAGTGAAGGTTTAGAGATTCTCCGGGAGGGCCCAGTCGGCGTCGTCGACGTTGTCTCGGGTCACCGCCGTCGGCTCGAACACCACATGGCCGGTGTCGTGGGTTCCGCCGAGCAGGAAGTCCCCGCAGGCCGCGCCGGCGAGGCGGGCCTGCTGAGCGAGGCCCGGCACCGCCGCGGCCACCACCACCCTCTCGCGGATGTAGTCCGCCACCCGCTCGCTCATGTGGAGCCCCACGGCGTACATGTCGCCGTACAGGAGCTGGTCGGCGATCACCGCGGCAACCTCCTCCAGGCCCTGGTCGGTGTGGAAGACGATGTCGACGTCGATGTTGTCGAGCACCCACGCCTCCGTCGCGTCGTACACCGCGAACGGGTCGAAGCCGAACGAGTCCACGTCGGTCGGGCTGTTGACCCACTCCACGCCGGAGTGGATCTCCGACAGCCCCGCCACGAAGCCCCGCATCAGGTCGAAGGACTGCTGGTCGCCGGCGTCGCCGGTGAGCACCCCGGCCCGGCGCACGAGGATCCCGCCGTCGGCGGCCCACCGACCCACCTGGGACCCGACCGCCTGGCCCGCGCCGTAGCCGTCGATGCCGTAGAACGCGAAGCGCTTGGAGTCGGGGGTGTCGCCGTTCACCGCGAACACCGGGATCCCGGCGTCGACCGCGTTGTCGATCACACCGCCGAGCAGGCGGGGCCCGGCGGCCTCCACGGCGAGGCAGTCGATGTCTCCGGAGGCGATCAGCGACTCGACGGTGGCCGCCTGCGCCTCGGCGTCGGCGCTGGTGGGGCCGATCACCCTGGCGTTGATCTCTGTGCCGTGCTCCTCGGCGGCGGAGGCCGCGGCCCGCGACCAGCCGTGCTCGAAGGACCCGGCCGTGCCCGAGTCGCCCGTGGCCGTGAGCGAGACCACGAAGTTGAGCCTCTCGCCCGCGGCCAGCTTCGCCGCGATGCGCTCCGACAGCACGAAGTTGCCCCAGGCCAGCTCCGCCACATGGGGCGGGCCCGCGGGCGGCGCCTCGACAGCCGACTCCGGTGTGGAGGCCGGCTCGTCGTCCGAGGCCGGCTCCACAGTAGAGGGCTGCTCGTCGTCCGAGGGCGGCTCCACAGTAGAGGGCGGCTCCTCCTCGACAGGCTCCGGCGCGGCGTCCTGGTCCTGCTCCAGCGGGACGGACGGCGCAGCGGCAGCGTCGTCGCCGTCGTCGCCTCCGCACGCGGCGGCCACCAGAGCCAGCACGCCCACGGCCGCCGCGGCCACCAACGCCCGCGCGGGCCTCGCGCCGGCCGGGCTGGACGGGCGGGTCGCCGGGCTCGGCCGGCACGGGGCCGCGACCGCCCCCGCCTGCGGCGCGTCCCCCGCGCTGGTTGCGATCCCCGCCTGCGGCGTGTTCGTACGTGTCGTGTTCATCGCGCTTTGCCTCCAAGTGTGATATGAGGTTGCATTCCGATCAATTAGGGTGTAGAAGGTGGTTGTGGACATCAACGGGATCACCCAGCTCGCGACCCTGCTGGTGTCCGTGCTGGCCATCATCTGGCACCAGCAGCGCAGCATCGACAAGCTCCGCCGCGCCACCCGGGAGGACAACCGGGAGCTGCGCCGCGAGTTCCGGGAGGACAACCGGGAGCTGCGCCGCGAGCTGCGCCGCGAGTTCCGGAGAGAGAGCAGGAAGCTGCGCGCCGACCTCGACAAGGACAACAAGCAGCTGCGCGCCGACCTCGACAAGGACAACAAACAGCTGCGCGCCGACCTCGACAAGGACAACAAGCATCTGCGCGCCGACCACGGCGAGCTGAGGCGGGCATTCCAGAGGCTAGCCGACAGCGTCGCCGACAACGGGCGCAAGCTGGCCCGCATCGAGGGGTTCTTGGGCATCGGGATGCCCGCCGCGGCCGCGGCCGGCGCGCCGGGCGCAGAGTTGGCGGCGACGTCCGAGGGCGCGCCGGGCGAACCGTTCGGGGCGCGGCCCCACGACTCCCCGGGCGACGGCGCGCCGCAGTCCGGCGACTCCGACTAGCGCGCGAGCCTCCCTGGGCCCGCGCCGTCCGGCGCAGTGTCCGGCGCCACCCGACGGCGGGTCCGCCGGTGCTCGCCGGCCGCGCCGCCGCGGTACAGTCGCGGGCATCAGCCGCCTCCAAGACATCACCGCACGCGGACTCGCGCAGCGCGTCTATGGCGTCCGCGCCGTCGCGGGCATCAGCCGCCTCCAAGACATCACCGCACGCGGACTCGCGCAGCGCGTCTATGGCGTCCGCGCCGTCGCGGGCATCAGCCGCCTCCAAGACATCACCGCACGCGGACTCGCGCAGCGCGTCTATGGCGTCCGCGCCGTCGCGGACATCAGCCGCCTCCAAGACATCACCGCACGCGGACTTGCGCAGCGCGTCTATGGCGTCCGCGCCGTCGCGGACATCAGCCGCCTCCAAGACATCACCGCACGCGGACTCGCGCAGCGCGTCTATGGCGTCCGCGCCGTCGCGGACATCAGCCGCCTCCAAGACATCACCGCACGCGGACTCGCGCAGCGCGTCTATGGCGTCCGCGCCGTCGCGGGCATCAGCCGCCTCCAAGACATCACCGCACGGCGCCGCTCGCGGGCTGCTGCGCCGCCGCGCCGCGCCGCGGGCGGGGGCTGGCGCCGGGCCACCGCGGGCCGCCGCGACGAGCGCGGCGAGACGCTGGCGCTGCTCGTGGTGTGGCCCGCGCTCATCACCGCGATCCTGCTGCTGATGCTGGTGCACGCGTTCATCGTGACCAACGCCCGGGCCGAGGCCGAGGTGGCCGCGTCCGAGGGGCTGCGCTCGGCGTGGCGCGCCGCAGCCGACTCCGACTTCCTGACCGACCCAGACAACCCGGGCAATGACGACTATGTGAAACCCGAGCCGCATCCTGAGGTGCTGGAGATGGCCGAAGCCGCCAAGAACGCGGTGGCTCGGGCGGCCGCCACTGAGGGCGGCTGGCGCTGGTGGAGCCCCGGCGCAGCCGAGGTCCACAGCGACTGGTGCCACGAGTACCTCGACCGATCCGACTCGAGCTTCGACGATTACTCGCAGGGCCAGCGCCGGCCGGTCGAGGACGAGACGGGATGGGTGAGGGTGGTGGTGTCGGGCGAGGTGTTCGGCCCGCTGGCCGCGCTGTGGCCCAACCGCTGGGACCGGATCTACGCAGCGGCGCAGGGGCCGGCGATCCTGGTCCCCCCGGCGACCGCGGACCAAAGGAGCGGAACCGCAGTGCCCGCCCAGCTCCCGATCTGCTGACCGGAAGCGCATAGCCCATATTGTTGTGATGTAAGATTGCATTCTAATCCATGAGGATGTAGAGAGTGGCTGTGGACATCAACGGCATCACCCAGCTCGCGACCCTGCTGGTGTCGGTGCTGGCCATCATCTGGCACCAGCAGCGCAGCAACGACAAGCTCCGACGGGAGTTCCACGAAGACAACCGGGAGTTGCGCCGGGAGTTCCGGCGAGAGAACAGGAAGCTGCGCCGGGAGTTCCGGCGAGAGCACGCGAAGCTGCACGCCGACCATGGCGAGTTGAGACGGGCGTTCGAGAGGCTGGCCGAGATCGTCGTGGACAACGGGCGCAAGCTGGCCCGCATCGAGGGGTTCCTGGGCATCGGGATGCCCGACCCGGCCGCAGCCTCAGCACCGGGTGCAGCGATGGCCGCAACACCCCACGACCCCCCGGACGCCCCGCCGCCGCCGTCCCACGACCCCCCAGGCGTCCCGCCGCCGCCGTCCCACGACACCCCGAGCGCCCCGCCGCCGCCGTCCCACGACACACCGAGCGACGCAGCCCCGCAGGCCCGCGACTCCGGCTGACACCCGACTCGTCGGCGCACCCCCAACTCGGGGGAATTGGCAGCGCTGAGAGCGCTCTTCGGCCTCTTCTGCTGGCAATTCGCGGGCAGATGGCCGGTGCCACAAGCCTCAACACGCCCCCCCCCCCCCCGCTGGATGCGCTCATTCGGATGGGGCGCAGTCTTTGTCGTCGTTGGCGGTGATGAACGCTCGGGTGGCCGCCTCGAAGGCGTCGAGATCGACTAGAGGCTCCTCCCCCGGCAGGCACTCGGCCGGGTCGTCACGTTCGCCGGGCATGGCGCATCACCCCCTGTCAGTCCGGGCCGCGGCCCTTCTCCCGCGGCGGGGGTAGGGTACATCTGGGTCAGGCCGCCCGTCCAGCCGCCACCAGTTCACGCCACGGCAGGCTGCGGCCCTCCATGAGGGTTGCAGCCTGGCCCATCCGGTCGATGACATGGCAGCCGCGGCGGTTGTAGCGGAAACTGTGCTCCTCCACGTACCGGTGCAGATGGTCGTCTGACCACCAGTGGTAGGTGCCGATGTAGGTGCGCTTCAAGTGGCTCCAGTAGTTCTCGATCCCGTTGGTGGACACAGGACCACGAACGTACTCGCCGACCGAATGCGCGACCTTGGCGCGCAAGTATCCCATCTCCTTGAGCGGGTCGTAGCGCGGTCGCCGTCGGTGAACACCGTCGAGCCGGGCCGGGTCGTGTCGGCCACCATCCCGGTCAGCGTGTCCGACGTGGTGTCATCGACCGGCTCAGCAGCCACCTTGCCGCTGGCGCGGTCCTTGACCCCCACGACCGGCGTCTTGTCCACCGCTCCACGGCCGCGGATGCGCTCTCGGCGCTTGGATGCGTGCATGTTCTTGGCCTTGCCGCCGATGAACGTCTCATCGACCTCGACCGGCCTCGTCATCGGGGAAGCGGCGGAAGAACCCCGCCAGACTCATCCCGGTCTTCACGATCTCGTGCGCCTTGCTCATACCCCTATGATCCCACAGGGGTATGACATCAATACGGCTTGTGACCTGCGGTTTGGCTAGCACCGTAAGTAGTCACCCAAAGAAGTCCTTGGCCAGCCCGACCCAGCACCCTTCAAGAACGGCGTCGTATAGCGGCTCCCAACCGGCCGGATCGGCCGCCGGATCGGCCAACAAGTCTCGCACGATCTCTACGAGACGAGACTCGACAGCGTCGATCTTCGCTACCTCCGAGACGCAATCCGACGACTCGTCGGACATGTGCACTCCCTCGGCTGCCAACGACACCGCGAAGCTAAGCGCTAGCAGATCGCCCCAGTCGAGGCACTCATGCAAGCTGGCGATCATCAAGTCCACTTCATCGCCAGTCAAGTTGCCCAACAATGTCTCGCCGGGGGCCGGCCCATCGTCCTCAATGACCACCAGTTCGACCAAGCGTTCATCGCTGAGCCCAGCCCATATGCTCTGGACGACACAGCGAAACTGCGCCCCAGTCAACATCTGCGGGGGGTCCTCAGCGAGGCGAGCTTCAAGATCACGGGCGCAGACCACAGGAAGGCAGGCCGCCCGCGGCGGCGGCCGCGAACACACCGGCGGGCGGATCAGAGCGTCCCGAAAGTGTTGTTGCCCCAGCACTCCAAGACGCCGTCTGTGCGAACCCCGCAGGAATGCTCAAGCCCGGTCGACACGCCACCGAAGTCCCCTCAGGAGCGTCGGCCTGGCCCTCGTCGTTGACTCCCCAGCACCGCAGAGCACCGTCGGCACGCACACCATGCGAGTCAGCGACAGCCCCATCGGCGGGCAACGGAGCCATTGTGGGCCCGAAGCATCGCCAGATCCACATCCGCTGGCGAGAACTGCGAACGCGACGACCGCGCCGACAGCCGGCACAAGCCGACCGGCCGCCTGCGGAGCCACCTTCCGGGCGGGTCCGCCCCTGGATTCCCGGGGGTTCGATGCCAGCATCAGTCGCAACTGTCCTCGCGTATCGTCAGGGTCGCGGTGGTGTCGCCGAGCTCGATTCCGGCCAGGTCACGCGGCGATAGATTTAGCTCCAGCTCCAGTGTCTCGGTGCCTTCGGGGATGTCGTCTTGAATCACCTCGATTTCGATGTAGTCCGTGGTGTCACGCCGGGCCAGGTTCAGTGGTCCGATTCCGCCGATGTCGTCGCTGGGGGTGGCCGTGCCGCCGGTGACGCTGACCTGGCCGAAAATGTGCGAAGTGTGGGCGTGGCTCAACACCACAGGGATCCGAGCGAGATCTCCTTCTACTGCGCAGCTGTCGCGGACATACAGCGTCGGCTCGCCGTCGTCGTCGATGATGCGGCCGATGCCGACGGGGTCCGCGTGGGTGGCACCGCTGCCGATGACGGCGGGGGCGGTGACGTCGGTGATGCGCACGAAGAACTGCTCGTTGTCCTCGTCGGTGGTGTCGTTGAGGACGTTCACGGTGACTGTTGCGCTGGGATCGGTGGACGTGAGCGTGACGATGCCGCTGTCCGCGGTGTAGTCGGTGCCGGCTGTGGCGGGGTTGGGGCATAGCGTGTCAGTGGCGAGGCAGTCCTCGGTCCGCCAGGTGACGGTCACGTCGCCGCGGAGAATTCTGTCGGCGGTGATCTGGAACTGGGCGCCGAGGGTGTCGTGCAGCGCCTCGATGCGGCTCGCGGAGTCGCCGATGTTGATGCGGAACAGGTCGGTGCGTTCGTCGTCGACGATGGTGCCCACGGCGATGGTCTGGCGGCCGGTGACGCCGGTGAGTTCCAACAGCAGGTTCTCGCGGCCCTCGGCGTCGTCGTCGTCGCAGATCTCGATGTCGATGGTTGCGGTGGTGGCGGCTGCGGGCATGGTGACGGTGCCCGACGGCGTGACATAGTCGGCGATGTAGTTGTCGTCGGCGTCGGTGCATTCGGTGCCGCCGACCGCGGAGCCTCCGGTGCGGATGCGGTAGTTGACGGTGACCGGGCTGGTGCTGGTGTGGTCGCGCTGCAAGGTGAAGTCCATCGTCCCCGCGTTCTCCCAGACGCTGCGGTCTCTGATCCAATAGCCGTCGTCGTCGTCGGTGATGACGCCGACCGCCACCCGGTCGCGGAACTCCAGATTCTCGGGGCTGAAGAGCACCAGCAGGAACCTCTCGTCCTCCTCGTCAGCGGTGTCGGCGATGATGGGCACCGAGATGGTGGCGGTGGTGGCGCCCGCGGGGATGTCCAGCGTGCCCGACGCGGTGGTGTAGTCGTCGCCGGGGCTCGCGGCGGCGTCCGCTGAGTACATCACCACCGTGGTGTAGGCGAGGCTGGCGGGGTCCAGCCCGGGCGCGTGCAGCTGCAGGTTGAACACCACCGTGCCGTCGGACTCGGAGGCCCGTGCGTCGGCGACGGTGACGATGGGCAGGTCGTCGTTCTCGATGGTGCCCCAGGCAACGGTCCTGGTCAGCGTCACGCCCCGGGGGTTGCTCAGAACCAGCTGGAACCTCTCGTCACGCTCTGGGACAGTGTCCGCAACGACTTCGAATCCCATGAAATAGAGATTGCTCACAAGGTTCCCAAATCGTCCGCGGCGGAGCTGCAAGCTGCCCGAAGTAGGCGTCCTCCTGTTGATGCCGAGGATGGCGGAGGGTGGAAGGAAGTCCGACCCAATGGTGGCGGCCTCGTCGCCGAGCGAGGGCACCTCCACCACCTCCCAGTCGATCGTCACGGTTCGTGTCAGCGGCTCGCTGACCGAGAACCCGAAATCCAAGTAGGGTCTGTAGGGGGTGAGGCTCTCGGAACGCGCTGCGTCGTCCACCGTCATGGCCGGCAGGTCTGAGTCCTCAATGATGGTGGCGGTGGCGGTGCCGTAGGTGGTGGAGATGTCGGCGCCGCTGGCGTCGCTCAAGGTCAGCGTGAAGGTCTCATCGGTCTCGGTGTCGTCGCGGTCGTCGATTATGGGCACCGACACCGTCGCTCCGGTGTCGCCCGTTTCGATGGTCAGAGTGTCGGAGGCGGCGGTGTAGTCCGATCCGGCCATCGCGGTGCCGTCCGCGGTCGTATAGCGCACGGTCACGTCGCTGGCGCCGGCCCGGCTGAGTGTGACCCGGAACGGCATGGTGCCCGCGTTCTCATTGGCGGAGGTGTCGGCGACTGCGAGCTCGGGGTCGGTGTCGTCGTCGATGATCGTCACGGTGGCCGAGCCGATGCCATGCTGCCCGTCGTTGATGGGGTGGGCGAGGTAGGTGAGGTTGGAGTTGCGGGGGTCGTTGATGATGCTCAGCGTGAAGGTCTCGTCGGCCTCGATGTCGGTGTCGTCGAGGACTGGCACGGTGACGTCGGCGGTGAGTGCGTCCGCCGGGAACGTGACCGTGGCTTCGGTGGCGGTGTAGTCCGATCCGGCGGCAGCGGTGCCGTCGGCGGTGCGGTAGGTGGCAGTGACCGCGGTGTCAGAGAAGCGGTTGAGCGTGATGGTGAACGTCGCTGAGCCCGCGCCCTCCAAGACGTCTTGCGCGGCGACGCTCTCGACATACGGTGCTGTCTCGTCGTCCCAAACGACTCCCGACCCAACGGTGAACCCGCGCGACAGGTTGAAGAAATCGCTGAGTTCAATGCGGTAGACGGCGTTTGCGTAGCGAGGGACCCAGATGGGAGTGTCTGTGGAGACGTTGTTGTCGAACAGGGGCACATCGATGGTCTGCTCGACGACGCCGGGGGCGAAGGTGATGGTGCCCGGCGTGTCGTCGAGGCTCGGCAATCCGCTGCGATCGCCCACGAAGCCGAAGGCGTAATCGACGCTCCCGGTCAGGTCGCTGGGGTGGCTGAGGCTCAGGCGGTGGTATGCGAACCCGTCGTTCTCGTTGGAGAAGGCGTCGAAAGGCTCCGCGGAGACGAGCGGCGGCAGGTCGTCGTCGCGGATCGTGCCCGTAGCCTGCTCGGTCACCAGCTCGACGCCGGCCGGGTTGTCGAGCACCAGCCGGAACGTCTCGGTCTGTCGTTCGTGGACGCCGTCGTCCACCAGCGCCACACGGATGGACGCGGTCGTGTCGCCGGCTGGGATGGTGAGCGTGCCGGTTGTGGCGACGTAGTCGCGGGGGCTCGCCGCGCTGGCGGCGGCGGTGCTGTAGCGCACGCTCGTCTCTTCGGTGCTGGCGTGGCTGAGTTGCACAGCGAACTCAAACATTCCGTCGCCGCCACACATGCCTTCCTGGCACGCGCCGGGCGCGGCGAGGACCTGCTGGCAGGCCATGTACTCCTCGTATGTCCAAGTGCCGCGCGGTGTCCTGCAGAGGCGGACTGCGCAGTCGGCGAGGCTGGAACTGTCCTCGCATTCCTGCGCGTCGGTGACGCTTAGACGGGGGGTGCCCTCGTCGTCGAGGATGGTGCCGGTGGCGGTTCCGGCGCCCTCGGCGATGACGGCGTTGACGGGGTTGGTGAGGGTGATGGTGAAGGTCTCGGTGCCCTCGGCGTCGGTGTCGTCGTTGATGAACACCGAGATCTCGCCCGCTGTGAATGCGGCGGGGATGGTGAGGGTTCGGACCTGGTCGGGGGCGTAGTCGCCGGGGTTGGCGGCGGTGTGGGTGGTGGCGGTGCCGTCGGCGGTGTCGTAGCCGACGGTCACGGGCCGGCTGCTGGGGTGGCTGAGGGTGACCGCGAAGATGGCGGGGCCGTCGTCTTCGTCGACGGTGGTGTCGGCGATCGATATGCGAGGCTCTCCGTCGTCGTCGCGGATCGCGCCGACCGCGGTGTCGTCATCGAGGGCGGCGTTGGTCGGTGTGCCGAGCTGGACAAGGAACCTCTCGTCGGCCTCGTCGATGTCGTCGGGCAACGACTCCACCTCGATGCGTGCCGTTATGGTGCCTGGAGCGACCGTCACGGTTCCCGATGCGGTCGTGTAGTCGGCGCCGGGGGAGGCCGCGCTCACCCCCGCCGGCAGTGCCTCGGTGGCCCAGGGCACGGTCACGGTTCGGCCGCTGACGGTGTCGAGGCGCACCTCGAAGCTCAGTGTCGAGCCCTCCTGCGCCCCGGTGTCGGCGATGCTGATAGCGGGCAGCGGGTCGTCGTCGTTGACGGTTCCCGTCGCGGTGCCGTCAACGATGGTGGCGCCAGTGGGGCTGGCGAGGCGCAGCCAGAACGTCTCGGTGTTCTCGTCGAAGCTGTCGTCGAGCAGCGGCACGCTCACCGTCGCGGTGGCGGCGCGCGCCGCGATGGTCGCGGTGCCGAAGGTGGCCGTGTAGTCCAGGCCCACGGTCGCGGCCGCCTCGGCGGCTGCGGTCGGGTCGGTCACCGCCGAATAGGCGACCGTCACGTCCTGTGCGACCTCCCGGTTCGAGGTGATGGTGAAGGCCGTGGTCGCGCCCTCGGTGGCCGCGGCGGCGTCGGCCACCGACAGTGTGGGCAGGCCGTCGTCGTCGAGGATCAGCACCGTCGCCTCGCCGTCGCCGATCTCGGCGTTGCTGCTCGGACCTGAGAGCACCAGCCGGAACGTCTCAGCATCCTCGCTGATGTCATCGTTGACTAGCGGCACCGTGACCGTCCGAGCGGACTGGCCGGCCGTGAAGGTCAGTGTCCGGGAACTGGCGGTGTAGTCGTTGCCGGCGTTTGCGGTGCCGTCAGCGGTCGAGTACATCACTGTGATCGGATTGTCGGGGTCGGCGCGGCTCAACCGCACTGTGAAGGCTGCGGACGCGCCGTCGCCCTCGTAGACGTCTGCGGGGTCGTCGACGAGGATCTGGGGCAGCCCGTCGTCGTCGATGATGGTGGCCACGCCGGTGGAGTCGTCGCGCTGGGCGTTGACTGCTCCGGTGATCTTCAGCCGGAACGTTTCGACGTCTTCTTCCACGTCGTCGTTGATGAGAGCCACATCCACCGTGGCGGTGGTGTTGCCAGCTGTGATGGTTGTCATTGGCATGGTGCCCGGCGTCCGGCCTGTGGGCGCCGTGTAGTCGGCTCCGGCGTTTGCGGTGTCGTCGGCGGTCTCGTAGTCGACGGTCACGTCGCGGCCGCTGGCCTCGCTGAGGGTCAGCGTGAACGTGGCGGAGGCCCCGTCGGCCTCGGTGGCCTCGGTGTCGCTGACCCGCAGCGCCGGCTCGGGGTCGTCGTCGAAGATCACTCCCGACGCGGTGCCGCCGACGATCTCCGCTCCGTCGGGGCTGCTCAACACCAACTCCAGGGTCTCGTTGTCTTCGTCGAGGCGGTCCCACTCCGTGGGCACAAGCACCGTCGCAGAGGTGTCGCCGGCCACGATCTTGAGTTCGCGGGTCGCCGATTCGAATTGGTTGTCGTAGTCGTCGCCTGGGGTGGCGGTGCCGGCGCGGGTGCGGTATCGCACGGTTACGTCGCGGCTGCTAGGCCCTTCCGAGAAGCCGATCTCGAAGGCCAGGTCGCCTCCCTCGATGACGGCCGCGTCCGACACGCTCACTTGCCGGTTGCTGGTGTCGCGGATCACGCCGCGGCCGAGGCTGTCGCCGATAGTGGCGGTGTCGTTGTCCGCCAGCATCGGCCCCAGTTCCAACCAGAGGATCTCGCTGCTCTCGACAGCATCGTCGTCAAGGGTCTGCACTCGCACGGTCTGACGGGTGATGCCCGGCGCGAACACCACGCTTGTTGCCGTCGCCAGCGCCACATAGTCGCCGTCGGCGGCTCTGGCGGTGCCGTCGAGGGTCGCGACCGGGATGCTCACCTCGCGTCCGCTGGGCGCGCTCAGAGTCACCACGAACTCCAGCGCTCCGCCCTCGTCGGCTGAGGCGCCGGACACCCGCGCCTCCGGCGGGGCGTCGTCGTCGACTATGGTGCCGACACCCGAATCGCCGCCGGGCGCGAACGGCGCGGCCTGCGGCGGCGACCACAGCACCCGGGCATCACTGAGCCTCAGACCCAGCGTTTCGTCGAACTCGTCGAGAGCGTCATGGAGCGTCCGCACCCGCACCGGAGCCGCCAGCCGGCCTGCCGGAATGGTGGTCTGACTGGTAGCGGACGTGTAGTCCACCCCCGCCTCCGCCGGATGCGCGGTGCCCGCCACAGTGGCGTAGTCCACTACGACATCCCGCTCGGAGGGCACGCTGAGGCGCACCGTGAACGACAACTCGTCGCCCTCGCTGGTGCGGGCATCGTCCACCGACACCACCACCGCATCGTCGTCGATGATCGTGCCAGTGACACGGACGTCTGGCCGCCCGGCAGGGTTGCTGAACTGCAGGACGATGGTCTCGTCGCCTTCGTCGAGGTCGTCGTCGATCAGCGGCACCTCGAAGCTAAGGACGTCGTGCATCCCGCGGAAGCTCCGGCGCTCGTGCATGTGGAAGAAGTCGACGTTGGGTTCTGCCGTGCTGAAGAGCGGGTTCGTGAAGAAGACAATCCCGAAGGACTCGCAGGCGGGCCTCAGCAACTCGATGACGAAGGTCATCGCGGCGGAGTCTTCTCGCGCCGCGACCTCGGCGATGGTCCAGACCCGGGGGACCTCGTGGAAGTCAAGGACTTCCATGCAGGTCACCTCGCCGTTGATGGTGCCCACCGCGGTCGCGGTGGCCAACGCGGCGCCACTGGCATTGGCGAGTTCCACCAGGAACGTCTCGTCCACCTCAGGGACGCTGTCGGCCTTGACAGTCACCCGCGCGAACTCGACGGTGTCGCCCGGCTGGAACTCCAGTGGCTGCGCGCTCACCGGCTCGTAGTCGGCGCCCTCTTCAGCGGCGCGCAAGCCGGCCGGCCTCTCGACGGTGGAGTAGTCGACTGTCACTGTGTGGGCGGCGGCCTCACTCAACTCCACCCGCAACTGCATGGTGGTGTCGGTGGCGCCCTCGTCGACGGAAGCGTCGTATATTCGCAGCTCCGGCAGATTCTCTTCGAGGATCGTGCCCACCGCTGTGCCGTCGCCGATCGTCGCGTGGACCGGCATGCCCAGCTCCACCAGGAACGTCTCGGAACCCTCCACGGCAGTGTCGGACGCGGTCTGCACCGCGAAAGTGGCGGTGGTCGACCGCGGTTGGAACGTCAGCGTGGTCCATCCGGATGGTGTGTAGTCCACTCCCGATGCCGCGGTGCCGCTTCCGGGAACAGTGCGGTACTGCACGGTCACGCCGCGCTCGCTCACCCGGTCCATCGACACCTCGAAGGTCATGTCGCCGCCCTCGAGGGCCGAAGCCTCGGCGATTCTGAGGACGGGTTCAGGATCGTCGTCGATGATGGTCACCTCCGCGATTGCCGGCGGTTTCCCCTGAAACTTCGGGGGCAGGTTGGGCGACCAGTTGATCTGCATATAGAAGGTCTCATCGTCTTCGTCGCGATCGTCTTGCGCAATTCGAAAACCGACCCTGCCGAACCGCGCTCTGCGTGTATCAGCGGCGGGGAGTGTGAATTCCCGTTCGTCTCTGGTGAGTTGGCCCGAATAGTCGTTGGTGGCTGCCTGCAAACCGCCGTCGGCGGTGCCGTCGAAGGACCGAACCACGATGAGCGCGTTCTCACAGAGCGGCCCTATCAGGCTGACTTGTGGGGTCGCCCAGGCCGCGTCCTCGAAGACGTCGGTGTCGTGTGCGGTGAACGCGCCCGGATCGTCGTCGCCGTCGATGGTGATGCATGCCTCGGTGATGGTGCCGAGGGCGACGCCGCCGTCGATGTGCGCGCCCTGCGGGTCGCTGAGCACCGCCCGCACCGTCTCGGGCGGCTCAGACATGTGATCGTCGAGAGTTGTCACCTCGAAGAGGACCGACGATCCGTTCACCGGTATCGAGAGCCGCTCCCGGCGCGCGGTGTAGTCGTGTCCGGCGTCGGCTGTTCCGTCCTCGGTGGAAGCGGTAAACCAGACGGCCTGGCCGGCGGCTGTGGGCCGGCCGTCGAGGCGGAGGGTCACCTGGAATAGCAGCGGGTCGCCCTCCCGGGCGGTCACATGGTCGATCGTCAGGTCCGGTGCGACGTCGACGATGGTGCCGGTGCCCTCGGTGTCGCCGAGGCCGGCGTTGTCGGTGCCCGGCGCGAGGGCCAGCACGAGCGCGACGGTCTCGTCGGGCTCGTCCTCAGTGTCGATGCAGGTCACCACCGGCGGCACCGGGTGGGCGCGGACGGTGCCGGCCGGCTGGAACGTGAACATGCCGGCGGCGGGCGCGATGTAGTCGGTGCCTGCGGTGCAGGCGGCGCCGCCGTCAGCGCCGCGGTTCGCGGTGCTGTAGTGGACGGTGACGGGTGCGGTGATGACGGCGGGGTTGCCGTCGTTGTCCTCGAGGGTGATCACATAGCGCAGCGGATCGCCTTCGTCGGCTCTGGGGTTGCTGACTCGCACGGTCGCTGCGCTGACGTTGATGATCCGGCCCACGCCGACGGCCTTGCCGAAGCCGATGTGGTCGGGGGTCCGGTCGCTGAGGACCAGGTGGACCTCCTCGCTGCTCTCGTCGGGGGAGTCGTTGAGGGTCGCGACCTCCACGGTCAGGGTCTTGGCCTTGGCGGTGACGCCCGTGCCGCAGCCTTGGGTGACTTGCTGTGTGGCCATGGCGTCGGGGAAGGTCAAGGTGCCGCTGTCGGCCACGAAGTCCAGGCCGGCCGCGGCCGAGTGCGCCCGCGTCCGGTACTTGACCGTCACGTCCTCTCCGGCGATCGGGTTGCACAGCGTGACCGTGAAGGTCAGCCTCTCGCCCTCACGGGCCTCGGTGTCGTCGACGAACAGCAGCGGCGGCGCGCCCTGATTGACGATGGTGCCCTCCCCGTAGGCCTGAACGCCGCTGGTGCGCGGGTCGCGGTCTGTGAGCACCGCCAGATCTGGGTTGCTCAGCGTCAGCCGCAGCGTCTCGGCGTCCTCGGGGAGCAGGTCGGGTAGCAGGCTCACCTCCACGGTGCGCTGGGTGACCGCAGGCGGGCCGGCGGCGAACTCGAGCCTGCCGGTCAGCCCCGCTTCCGACAGCGGCTCGCGGTTGGGCAGCACGGTGTAGTCGGCTAGGGCCTGCCCCGGGTCGCAGGCCAGCCCGGCGTCGGCGCCGGGACAGGCGGCCGCGCCGGTGATGGTGTAGTCCACCGTCACCGTCTCGTCGGCCCGCGGATGAGACAGGGTCACTGTGAAGCTCTGGTCGGTTCCCTCGGAGTCGCTGAAGTCGCCCACTGACAGCGCAGGCGGCGAGTCCTCGACGATGGTGGCCACGATGTGGGAGTCGTCGGTGTCCGGATCGGAGTAGCGGTCCTCGAACACTGCGGCGCCGATGGGGTCGGTGAGGTTGTCGAGATCCAAGACGAACGTCTCGTTGCCCTCGGGGCGGTGGTCGGCGAGCAGCCGCGCCTCGAAGACGTGCTCGGTGACCGCAGGCGGGCCGGCTGTGAATGTGAGCGTCCCCTCGAGCGCCGATCCTGTCAGGTCGGTGCCGTCGAGCGCTATCGCGTAGTCGGCGTCGGCCTGGCGGGGCCCGGCGGCCGTGTCGGTGCTGCCGCCGATCGTGTAGTCCACCGAAACGTCCTCGCTGAGCTGCGCCTGTGAGCCGTTCACGGTGAGGCTCACCGTGAACTTGAGCGGGTTGGGCTGGCCCTCGGTTCCGGTGGCGTCGGCCGGGTCAGCTGTGATCGACACCGTAGGGATGTCGTCGTTGCGGATCGTGCCGACAGCGCCCTCACCGGGCTCCACAACAGCCTCGCCGCCGTCGGTGGGGATCGAGATCTCGAGCCAGAACGTCTCGTCGAACTCCACCAGGGCGTCGTCGCAGGTCCTGACCGGCCGCAGGTCCACCGCCTGTAGATGGTTGTGGGGGTACTTGACGGTGATGCTGTCGATCAACTCCAGGTAGTCGTCGTCGCCGTCGCAGGGGGCCGCGCCCCGCTCGGCGTGGCGCGAGGCGAGGTTGTGGTCGACGAGGCGGTAGCCCACTGTGATGTCCGCGGAGGGATCGCGGTCCAGGCTCAGACTGAACGTGAGCCGGTCCCCCTCGTCGACGGTCACATCCGCGGCCGTCACCCTCACCTCGTCGTCGCGGATCTCACAGGTCACCTCCCTGACGCTTCCCAGCGGCGCGCCGTTCTCGTTGGACAGCCGCACCGTGAATGTCTCGGTGTCCTCGCCTTCGGGCGCTGCTCTGTCGTCGAGGATCTGCACGGTCACCAGCATGTTGGTGCCGGGGGAGTTGAAGGTCACCGGGTTGTGCGGCGATGTCGCCAGCAGCGCCGTGTAGTCGCTGGCTGCTTCGGCGGTTACGTCCGCGGTGGTGACATCGACGGTCACGGTGGAAGCACTGGGAGCGAACGCTGTGTTGTGCTCGTCGCGCAGGCGCACCTCCAAGGTCACCGACTCGCCCTCGTCCACCTGGCACGAGGGCGCATGCAAGAACAGATACGGCGGCGGGTCGTCGTCTTCCACCACACCGGTCGCGGTCACCCGGTCGTCGTCCAGTTCGGCGACTGAGTCCGGCAGCGGGTCGCCCGTCGAGGGATCGACGAGGCCGACCAGTCTCAGCACCAGCCGCTCCGTCCCCTCATAGACCATGTCGTCCTCGTTCACGAGGGTGACCGAGATGTCGACGGAGTCGGTGCCTCCAGCCAACAGCACGCTCTCCGGCGGCGCCGGCGGCGCAGGCGGCGGCAGCGCAGGCGGCGCAGGCAGCATGTAGTCGAGTCCCGGGTCGGCGGCGCGATCGAGTTGATACACCACCAGGATGTCCTGGATGACCGGGGCGGCGATGTCCACTTTGAAGTTCAACGCGGCTGCGGTCTCGACGACTGTGAAGCTGTCTCGAGAGAACCCGATGTCTGGGGGCGGGGGCCGGCGGATGATCACCTCGGAGGCCTGCCCTGTGAAGTCCACAGTGGGGAACAGGCCCCGCAGCGGCGCCATCGCGCCGTCGGACCTGCACCCGAACTGCACCCCCAGCACCCCGACACCGCCCGAACTGGAGCCCGACGCGGGCTCGAACTCCACCCACTCCTCCTGCACGAACTCATGGGAGCCGCCCCCGTCGTCGGCCGGCGCCCCCGGGCGCAGCCCGCCCACGCAAAGGAACTCCAGACCCGGCCGGGCCTCGAGCATCTCCTCGACCAACACGTCGCGGTCGGGCCCGCCCCCTTCGTTCTGCTCGCAGCACAGCGCAGCCGCGGTGGCGGCCTCCTCCGCGGCCAGATCAGCCGTCAGCGCGGCCCGCCCGCCGCGCCCGGCCCACAGCACGAACACCGTCAACAACACCAGCACCGGAACCAGCAGCACCAACTCCAACGACACCGACCCCGCCTCATCAACACCCCTTTGCGTTGTTGAGTGGCTCTGGCGTGGCAGTGTCGGGGCTGGTTGCTCGCCGCGGCGGGTAGGGCTGTAGTCCCCTGTCATCTTGATGGCCCGGGGGATGTTGTCGCCCGCCCCCCCCCCCCCCCGGTTCGGGCCGCCACAAGCCTCGACCGCGAGTTGAGGTTGATGCTCGAGGGTCTGGCGGCGGGGCGTTGCGGCCGCCCGCTCGGTCCCTCGACGCGCGGCCCGGACCCACTGCCGCCACGCTCAGCCCGACAGCGTCGTGCGCCGCTAGAGGTTCTCCGGCAGCGACCAGTCGGTGTCCTCAACGTTGTCGAGGGTCACTGCGAGGGGCTCGACGACCACATGTCCGGTCTTGTATGCGCCTTCGAGCAGGAAGTCGCTGCAGGCGGCACCGGCGAGGCGGGCCTGCTCAAAGCGGCGCGGCGCCATGGCGGCCACCACCAGCCGCTCGCGGATGTGGTCGGCCACCTGGGGGGTCATGTGGTAGCTCACTGCGTACATGTCGCCGTACAGCAGTTGCTCGGCCATCACCGCGACCAGCTGCTCGACGCCGGCGTCGGTGTGGAACACGATGTCGGCGTCGCTGTTGTTGAGCACCCACGCCTCCGTCTCGTTGTAGACGGCCACCGGGTCGTACCCGAAGGATTCGACATCGTCGGGGCCGTTGACCCATACGACTCCGGAGTGGATCTCGCTGAGGCCCGCGACGAAGCCCCTCATCAGGTCATAGGAGCCCTGGTCGCCGGCGTCGCCGGTGAGCACGCCGGCGACTCGCACCAGGATCCCGCCGTCGGCGGCCCACTGGCCCACCAGCGACCCAGCGGCCTGACCCGCCCCAATGTTGTTGGGGCCGTAGAACGCGAACCGCTTGGAATCAGGGCTGTCGCCGCCGACTGCGAACACCGGCACCCCGGCATCGATGGCGGCGTCGATCGCCTCGTCGAGCTGGCCCGGGTTGGAGGCCTCGACGGCCAGGCAGTCGATGTCGCTGGTGGTCAGCAGCGACTCGACGGTGACCGCCTGGGCGTTGGGGTCGGCGCTGTTGGGTCCGATCATCCGGGCGTTGATCTCTGCGCCGTGTTCGCCGGAGGCTGCGGCGCCCGCGGCCGACCAACCGTGCTCGAATGACTCCGCGAAGCTTCCCTCGCCCGTCGCCGCCACCGAGATCACGACGTTGAGGCGCTCCCCGGCCGCGAGCTTGGCCGCGATGCGCTCGGACAGCTCGAAGTTGCCCCACGCCAGCTCGGCGATGTGGGGCGGGCCCTCGGGCTCGGGCTCTGCGGGCTCCTGCTCGGGCGGCTCGGTCACAGCCGGCTGCTGATCCTCGCCCGGCTGATCCTCGCCCAACTGGCCGTCAGTGTCTGGCTGAGCTTGCGGTTCCTGTGCCGCGGTTGTCGACGCGGGGACGGCGGGGTCACTGGCGTCTTCAGGGTCGTCTCCCGCGCAGGCGGAGGCCAGCAGAGCCAGGAGCCCCAACGCGGCGACAACAGTCTTAGAATGATATAATCTCATAGGGTTTAGCTCCTATATGATGTTATTTTAATGTAACATAAGATTTTGACAGTTGAGAATGCGTAGTAGTAGCGTGAAGGAAATGCGACGAGGCCGAAGCGCTGATCGGGACCGCCGCGACGAGCGCGGCGAGACGCTGGCTCTGCTGGTGGTGTGGCCCGCACTGATAACCGCGATCCTGCTGATGCTGGTCCACGCGTTCATCGTGACCAACGCCCGGGCCGAGGCCGAGGTGGCCGCGTCCGAGGGGCTGCGCTCGGCGTGGCGCGCCGCAGCCGACTCCGACTTCCTGACCGACCCAGACAACCCGGGCAATGACTATGTGGAACCCGAGCCGCATCCTAAGGTGCTGGAGATGGCCGAAGCCGCCAAGTACGCGGTGGCCCGGGCGGCTGCCACTGAGGGCGGCTGGCGCTGGTGGAGCCCCGGCGCAGCCGAGGTCCACAGCGACTGGTGCCACGAGTACCTCGACCGATCCGACTTGATGAGCTTCGACGATTACTCGCAGGGCCAGCGCCGGCCGGTCGATGACGAGACGGGATGGGTGAGGGTGGTGGTGTCGGGCGAGGTGTTCGGACCGCTGGCCGCGCTGTGGCCCAACCGCTGGGACCGGATCCACGCGGCAGCCCAGGGGCCCGCGATCCTGGTCCCCCCGGCGGACGATGACCAAAGGAGCGGAACCGCAGTGCCCGCCCAGCTCCCGATCTGCTGACCGGAAGCGCATAGCCCATATTGTTGTTATATGAGATTGCATTCTAATCCATGAGGATGTAGACAGTGGCTGTGGACATCAACGGCATCACCCAGCTCGCGACCCTGCTGGTGTCGGTGCTGGCCATCATCTGGCACCAGCAGCGCAGCAACGACAAGCTCCGACGGGAGTTCCACGAAGACAACCGGCAGCTGCGCCAGGAGTTCCACGAAAACAACCGGGAACTGCGCCGGGAGTTGCGCCGGGAGTTCCGGCGAGAGAACAGGAAGCTGCGCCGGGAGTTCCGGCGAGAGCACGCGAAGCTGCACGCCGACCATGGCGAGTTGAGGCGGGCGTTCGAGAGGCTGGCCGAGATCGTCGTGGACAACGGGCGCAAGCTGGCCCGCATCGAGGGGTTCCTGGGCATCGGGATGCCCGACCCGGCCGCAGCCTCAGCACCGGGCGCAGCCATGGCCGCGACACCCCACGACCCCCCGGGCGCAGCGATGGCCGCGACACCCCACGACACCCCGGGCGCCCCGCCGCTGCCGACCCACGACACCCCGGGCGCAGCGATGGCCGCGACACCCCACGACACCCCGGGCGTCCCGCCGCTGCCGTCCCACGACACCCCGGGCGCAGCGATGGCCGCGACACCCCACGACACCCCGGACGTCCCGCCGCTGCCGTCCCACGACACCCCGAGCGACGCAGCCCCGCAGGCCCGGGACTCCGGCTGACACCCGACTCGTCGGCGTCCACCCCCAACTCCCGGCCTGCTGACCGGAAGCTCATAACCCATATTGTTGTTATATGAGGTTGCATTCTAATCCATGAGGAGGTAGACAGTGGCTGTGGACATCAGCGGCATCACCCAACTCGCGACCCTGCTGGTGTCGGTGCTGGCCATCATCTGGCACCAGCAGCGCAGCAACGACAAGCTCCGACGGGAGCTCCGCCGGGAGTTCCGGCGAGACAACAGGAAGCTGCGCCGGGAGTTCCGGCGAGAGCACGCGAAGCTGCACGCCGACCATGGCGAGTTGAGACGGGCGTTCGAGAGGCTGGCCGAAATCGTCGTGGACAACGGGCGCAAGCTGGCCCGCATCGAGGGGTTCCTAGGCATCGGGATGCCCGACCCGGCCGCAGCCTCAGCACCGGGCGCAGCCATGGCCGCGACACCCCACGACCCCCCGGACGCCCCGCCGCCGCCGTCCCACGACCCCCCAGGCGTCCCGCCGCTGCCGTCCCACGACACCCCGAGCGACGCAGCCCCGCAGGCCCGCGACTCCGGCTGACACCCGACTCGCCGGCGTCCACCCCCAACTCGGGGGAAATTGGCAGCGCTGAGAGCGCTCTTCGGCCTCCTCTGCTGCCAATTCGGCGACCAGATGGCCCGGCACCACAAGCCTCAACACGCCCCCATCACCGAACCACCGGTGGATCCAGGCCAAGGGCTCCCCGGCCACCGCCGGCCCCCGCCTAGCCACCACGATCCTCCTTGGGCGTCACAGTGCACCTGGCCGGGATCTCCATATTGATAAAATCAATGTCCAGTTGCGCTGAGCGCCAAACCGATGAGGAAACAACGTCGTTGAACGTGTCCCGGAGGGCCGTGCACCGTTGCTCGTAGCTGTTGTCTTCCTCGCCGCTGATGATGTAGCAGACAAGGGGATCACCAGCCCAGAGCGAACACATGGAGTTCGGGTCGTTGTTCGCCTCGGCGGCCACGAAGGCTGCAGCGATCTCGGCGTCGATGAGGCGCACGGCCGGGTCGGCGGGCACCTCGGACGTGTCGTCAACCACCCGCTGCACGATCAGCACCGACGACGCGGCCAGACCGGCGATGGCGCCGACGACCAGCAGCCATTCGAGCGTGATCAACCCGCCGTCGCAACGCTGGCCGGACGCCGCCGATCGGCCACCGGCAGAGGCGGGGGCCTCTCGCCGCGGCAACCCGCCGTCGCAGCGCTGGCCGGGCGCCGACGACCGGCGACCGGCAAGGGCCTCCCCCCGCGGCACCGTGTCGCGGCGGTGGCCGGGCGCCGACGAGCGGCGGTCGGCTGTGGGCCTGCGCAGGCTGGGGTCGTGCATCGGCCGCGCCTCAGGGCAGGCCGCCGACGCCGCCGCCGCCGGTGAGCGACGTGAACGGCGGGTAGACGAGTATCCCGGCGAGGGCCAGGGCCACGCCGGTGGCGGGCACCACGATGATCTGGGCCCGGCTGGCGGCCTTCTCGCGCTGGCGGGAGGTGTTCTCGCGCCACAGGTTGTCGGCGGCCACCAGCACCGCCTCGGAGACGCGGGTGCCGCGCTCTGAGGCCAGTCCCAGCGCCGACACCACCGGCGCCAGGCTGTGGATGCCGTAGCGGTCCACGATGTCGACGAGGCCCTCCCAGGCGGGGCGGCGGTCCTGCTGGGCGGCGAGCAGGAACCGGTGCAGCAGCCGCCAGCTGTCGCGCCGGCCGGCGCGGGCCGCGGCGAGCATGGCGACGGTCGGGTCGACGCCGGCGGACACCTGCTGGGCCACCAGCGCGATCCACACCCGGATCACCTGGTCGATCTCGGCGCGGGCCTTCTTGGCGGTGTCGCGCACGCCCAGCATGGGCAGCAGCCACCCGCCCGCGCCCACCGCGGCCACCAGCAGCACGGTGCCGATGGGGCCGCGGCCCCATACGACGCTGACGAGCGCACCGACGGCGAGCCCGCCGACGAGGCCCGCGAAGCGCTGGACTGCGTAGGACTCCGGGGTGATGCCGGCGAGGCGCAGGTTCTGCTCGTCGCCCTGTTTGATGGTGGGCAGCAGGTCGCGCAGCGTCTCGCCGGGGGTCTGCTGGACCCGGGCCCGCTTGGGCGGTCCGACGACGCCGACCGCCACCAGCACGGCCCCGGCGAAGAACGCCAAGCCCGCCCCGAGGGCCAGGAAGTTCACAACTGGTCCCGGGGGCGGTCCTGGCCCCCGAGCGTGGGAGGATCCACCAGATGGGGGGTCGGCACGCTCATATGGGGTCCTTGGCCCGGTTGCGGCGGCGGGGAGCCACCAGCACGGAGTTCTCCTCGCGGACCACCGAGTGGTACACCAAGAAAGCGGTGGACATCAGCAGCAGCCCCGATATGCCCACGAACACGAGCTGGCCGGTGCCCTCCTGGTAGGGATCGAAGTAGGCGGGGTTGTTGCGGTACATCATCACCACCACCCCGCCGGCGAGGCCGAGCAGCGCGATGGTCTGGGTCCACAGCTGCACCACCGCCTCGTTCTTGGAGCGGTGCAGGTCGACCACGTCGCCGATGCGGCCGCACAGGTCCAGCAGCGGGTCGGCGATCGCGCCGCCGGAGGTGGCCGCCATGCGCAGCCCCGCGGCCACCTCGGGCTCCCACACGGTGCCCTGCACGGCGAGCTCGTCGATGGCCTGCTCGAGGCCGTGCAGCTCCGCGGTGGCCGCGATGCGCTCGATCGTGGCCGCTATCTCCTTGGGGGCGTGCTCCACGCTGCCGCGCAGCGAGTCGGTGAGACCCGATCCCGACCGGGCCAGCTCGGCGAGTTGGCGGCTCCACAGCGACCACGCCAGCGCCTGGCGGGTCTGGCGCCGCCGCCGGGCCGGGGCGGCCATGAACGGCGGCAGCAGCGCGCCCAGCCCGCCCAGCAGCAAGGCCATGCCCATGAGCCCCGTCGCCGCCCAGCCCGCCACGCCGCCGCCGACCGCCGCTGCGACCTGCACCAGCACCAGCGGGCTGGCACGCCGCCTCGGAGCGGTCGGCGAGCCGTTGGAGCGTTCGGGCGCCGACGAGTCCGACCCGTTGCCGTTGCCACGGCGGGACCGGGTCCGGCTGAGCACGCCCGACAGGGCCACCAGCACCAGCCCGGCCGTCACGAGGGCGCCGAACGCCAGAGCCCGCAGCATCTCAGTCGCCCTCGGCCCAGTCGGAGAGGTCGAGGCCGCCCTCCTCGACCCGCTCGATCACCTCGGGGCTGCGGGGACGGCCGAACAGCGTCATCGGCCCGCCCCGCTGGCGGCGTCCGAAGATGTCGTGCATCTCGAAGCGGTCGCCGTCGGAGCTGACCACCTCCGAGACGGTGTTGACGCCCCGGAACCCGGTGCGGGGGTCGCCGCGCAGATGCACCACCAGATGGATCACCTCGGCGGCCTCCTGGATGAGCGCGGACTGCGACGCGGCGGTGTTGGAGGACAGGCAGTAGCGCACCAGCCGCGACAGCGCCTGGCGGGGCGAAGATGCGTGGATGGTGGCCATCGACCCGTCGGATCCGGTGCCGCACGCGGACAGGAACGTGGCCGCCTCCGAGCCGCGCAGCTCGCCGACGACCACCCGGTCGGCGCCCGAGCGCAGCGACCGCTTGGACAGCTCCTCCATGGTGATCTCGCCGGATCCGTCGCTGTTGGCCTCCCGGGTCTCCACCGCGAAGGTCAGCGGGTGGGACTCGCCCAGGAACAGCTCGAAGGTCTGCTCGAGGGTGCACACGATCTCAGAGGGCCCCACCTCGGCCAGCAGCGCCCTCAGCAGCGTGGTCTTGCCTGAGCCCAAAGCGCCGCACACCAGCACGTTCGAAGGGCCCGGCGGGCGCACCGCGGCCCTCAGGAAGTCGCCGGCGTGCTCAGACAGCGACCCGCTGCGCACCAGGTCCTCGATGCGGATCGCCTTCTGGCGGTGGCAGCGAACGGTGAGGAAGGGGGTGCCGCACACGGCCATCGCCGCGAAGACGCGCTCGCCGCTGCGCAGCCGCAGATCCAGCAGCGGGGCCGACTGGTCGAAGCGCCGCCCGGTCTGGCCGTGGGTGGTGGCCAGATGCGAGACGTAGCGGACCATCTCCTCCTCATCCGCGAACACCGGCTCGCGCACATGCTCCTGGCGTCCCCCGGTGAGGCCCAGCACCGCCCGGTCGGGGCCGAACACGTAGATGTTCTCCACGTCCTTGCGGCGCAGGAAGCGCTCCATCGGCCCCGCGCCCAGCAGCGCGGCGAGCTGGTTCCACATCCACTCCAGGTCCCCGTCGGACAGCAGGCGCCCGGTGTCGTTGAGCGCCTGCGCCTCGCGGCTGCGGATCGCGGCGGAGGCCACGCCGTGGCAGGCCTCCGACACGGTCTCCCCGCCGTCTGTGGCATTGAGCCGGAACTCCTGGACCTGCGGCAGCACGACGTCCCAGATCTCCTCGCGCAGCGTCACCTCAGAGCCTCCCCTCGCGGCCGACATCGGACAGCGGCTCCGGCAGACGCTGCGGGGCTTTCCCCGCGCCGTCGGCGACCGGCTCGGGCACACGTTGTGGGACCGCCCCCGCGCCGTCGGCGACCGGTTCGGGCAGGCGCTGCGCGGGCGCCCCGGCGCCGTTGACGGCGGACCGGGCCGGCAGGCCCTCCAGCGCGCCCAGCTCGGCGCCCGCGGCGGCCTCGGGCCCGCCGGCGGCCGCGTCGAGGGCCAGCAGCGCCGAGACGCGGCCGGCGATCTTGTCGAGCGCCGCCGCGAAGGCCCGCTCCTTGCGGCCGCCCTGCAGGCGCAGCACCCGGTCGTCGGCGATCACCGGCAGCCTGCCGGCCACCCGCAGGCCCGACTCGGCGTGGATCTCGTCGTCGCCGAGGGGGCTCGAGCCCTCGACGATCAGCAGCCGCTGCCTGCGGGCGAAGCCCAGCAGCCCGGCGTCGCGGCACACCGTCCACAGTCCCTTGGCCTGCTCGGCCGACTCCACCGGCGCGAGCACGATCACCACCGGCACGGCCCGCAGCAGGGGCAGCAGGCTCCCCCCGCCGGCCCCCAGCGGCGCCGACAGGATCACATTGCGCTCCCTGTGCACCACCATGAGGTCCTCGGCCCGCTCGGCCAGCCACCGGGCCGCGTGGCGCGCGCCCGCCGGGTGCCGCGGCGCGAACAACGCCCACAGCGACCCGTCGGACGTGTCGAGGCTGTAGCAGTGGTCCGCCAGCAGCCTCAGGGTGAGCGGCTCGCGGGCCACGATCAGCGAGGGCAGGCCCCGCACCGCCGGCGAGTAGTCGGCCCGGGCCGCCTCGCCGAAGCGCTCCGCCAGCCTGGAGCCGGAGGCGTCGGCGTCCACGAACAGCACCCGGTCCCCGGACTCGCTCCAGCGCCGGGCCAGGACGAGGCCCACGGACCCGGCGTCGAGGCTCGCCCCCGCGGCGGCGACGAGCGCTAGCACGGCACCCTCCGGTGGCTTCGGCGGACGCCCGCTGTGGCGGGCCGGACGAGGATCTTGATCATCGGCCTCACCCGGGCTCCAGCGACTCGGCGACGGATCTCTGCCAGGCGGCGTGCCACTGTGCGTTGAGACGCTCGATCATGTCGTCCACGTCTGTGCCCACCGCCACCGGCAGCACCATGGGCGCAGCACCGAGCTCGTCGGGCAGCGACCGCCAGTACAGCCACTCCTCGGGACCGACGAACATCTGCATCTGCCCGCCGCTGTAGTTCTGGAGCTCCAGGGTGCCGATCACCGACCGGGCCTTGCCGGAGTCGTTGCCCAGCGGTGCGGCGCCGGGGTCGATCAGCAGCACCAGGTCGCCCTCGGCGACCCCGGAGGGCGCCAGGCTCGCGTCGAGCGACACGATCACCTCCAGCTCGCCGGGCCCGGCAGTGGGCTCGACCTCGGCGGCGGCCAGCGCCACCTCCTCCACCGCCGCCAACCACTGCGCCTGCCAGACGGCGTCGAGTTGTTGGGTGATCTGCTCCGCGTCGTCGCCGGGGTCCAGGTCGACGGCCAGCAGCGTGCCGCTCGCCTCTTCGAGCAGCGCCTCCCACTCGGCCCATTCCTCCGGCACCAGGAACAGCCGCATCTGCGAGCCGTCGAAGTTGGTCAGCTCGAACTGGCGCACCACATGGCGGGGCCGGCCCTCGTCGCCCTCGACCGGCTCGACTCCCGGATCCACCAGCAGCGCCAGGTCGCCTTCGGACACCTCGTCGGTGGCCAGGTGCAGATCGAGAGGAACGACCACCTCCAACTGGACGCCGACCGTCTCGACCTCGATGAACATGTCATCGCGCACCAGCGCACCGGCCGGGATCGCCTGCACCGCCACCTTGCCGTCGAACAGCGACTGCTGCGCCGGTGTCCCCGGCAGATGCGGGATCGACCCGACCAGCACCAGATCGGACCCGAAGTCGGCCGCGGTGACGGTCTCCCCGTGCTCGATGTCCCTGAGCGCCACCAGCACCGCGGTGCGGTCGTCGAAGGCGTCGGAGGTGAGGTAGAAGCCCAGCACGCTGCCGACGAGCACGAACACGCCCCCGATGATGAACAGGAGCCGCTGGGTGGACTCGGGCATCTGGCGGCGCGTCCGCTTGGCACGCGCCGCAGCCGGCGACGGTGCGGGCTGCTCGGACGGTGCGGGCTCGGGCTGTGCGGGCTCGGGCTGGATGTCTGCATCCGTCATCTTGCCATCCTCCTAATGAGTCTCAGAGCCATCCGGGACGGCCCGGCGTGGCATCAATAGCATCTTCGATCGTTTCAAGGCAACGGTTGACATGACACTGACTGTCATATAGCATAGAGCATCGAGCCTCGCTGCCGGGCATCGACGGCAAGCCGACGGAGACCCCCGGGCCGCCACGAGCCGCCCCGCCCGAAGCGAGACCCCGATGACCGCACCCGCCAACCTTCCCGCCACCACCACAGCACCCCGCACGGACCAACCCCGCACGGACCAACCCCGCACGGACCAACCCCGCGAGCCCGCGCCAGCCGACCCTCAACCCGTCGCCATCCCGGTGCAGGCGGGCGCAGGCAGGCGCGACGCCGTGGTCACCAACATCATCCTGGGCCTCGCTGGCACCGGATTCTTGGCCGTGCTCATGTTCACGCTCACCGACATGAGCGCCAAGATCGCCCGCCTCGACAACAAGATCGGTACGGCCGAGGCCAGTCTCAACACCAAGATCGACACCAGGTTCGACAAGCTCGACACCAAGATCGACACCAGGTTCGACAAGATCGACGCCAAGATCGACACCGAGATCGACGATCTCGAGACCAGGCTCAACACCAGGATGGACGAACTCGGTGCCAGGATCGACACCGAGATCGACGATCTCGAGACCAGGCTCAACACCAGGATGGACGAACTCGGTGCCAGGATGGACGAGTTCGGCACCAGGATGGACAGGCTCGACGCCAGGATGGACGAGCTCGGCACCAGGATGGACAGGCTCGACGCCAGGATGGACAGGCTCGACGCCAAGACGGACGAGATGAACCTGATGCTGAGCACGCTGATCGCCACCCTGACAGCCGGCGGCGGCGTGGACGCGGCCGCCGAAGGAGGGCTCGCAACCCCGGCGGGCGCGGGCGCCGCAGCCCCCGGCGAAGACTCCTAGCCGACGCCCGCCGTCCGGTCGGGTCAACTTCCCGACCCCCTAACGAGACCCAGGGCCGCTCGCGGCCAAGGGCCGCGAGCGGCGTCGGGCGGTGGGGCTCAGGCCACCCGGCACTGCACCTGCGCCTTGTTGGGGCCGGGGGGCTGCTCGTCCGCCGCAGCCGCATAGCGGGCCGCGTCGGCGTCGAAGACGTCCGTGCCGGCCGTGGCCCTCGCGAAGTTGTTGTGCTCCACTTCGACCTCGGCGTAGAGCACGGCAATGAGGCTGCATTCCTGCCTGAAGTGCCGCTCCCAGTCGGCCCACAACTCGAAGTCCTCCGCGGACGCGGCCTTGGCGTCGGTCTCCACGTTGAGGGCCGTGTGCCTGGCCGCCGCCACACGGGCGTCGGAGTTCGAGATCCGCGCCGCGGTGTCCCGCACGCTGTCCGTCACCAACACCGTCGCCAACGCCGCCAACCCGGCCACCGCGGCGACGATCAGCAACCACTCCAGCGTGGCCAGCCCGCAGTCGCCGCGCCCGCGGCGATCCCGGTCTGGGTCGGCTACTCTCGTCACTTCCGAGTCTGCGTTTCATCTCTGATGATCCGACTCCTCCAACCTCCTCCAACGTCAGTGGTTCGCCAGCGCCCCGCCACCTCCTCCACCCAGGAGGGACTAGAAGGAAGAGGAAGTAGCGGGGTTTGGGGGCACGTTCCAGATGTGCGCGATGGGGAATCTGCCTCGTCGCCGCCCGGAAAAGTTGGCACTCCCCCAATCGAGCAACCGAGATGCGCGCGGATACGGAAAGCCGCCCTCGGCTAACTGACTGCACGGAAGCGACGGATGTCCGCCAAGACACGAACACTGCCTCGGTGCCTCTCGAGCGACGCCATGCCATGCAGCAACTATGCGTTTACGCCGAGGTAGCAACCGATCTTCGTGACATCCCAGTCCGCGTCGGAGCCAATATCGACGTCTACCGTGGGATAAACGGGCGGATCCGCAAGGACCCCGGATATGTCCTTAACCCAGAAGACCTTCATATCCTCAATATCCCCGTAGGTGATCGAGAGCCGTTTGCACTTTTTCTTGTGCGCCGAATTGAACGTCTTGACCTGCTCTGGAGTGGGAGTGGCAGGCTTTGTAGCGTCTCGGGCGTCGATCGTGACCTCTTCGGCCGCGAGTCTCGCGGCTGTGAGGCGGGCGCTCTGGCCGGCGATCTGCTCGGACGTCTCGCCTACGACGTTCGTAACCAGCACGACCGCTAGGGCGGCTAGGCCGGCTACGGCGGCGACTATCAGGAGCCACTCGAGGGTGGTGAGGCCGCTGTCGTCGCGGCGCTTCGGCCGTCGCCTGCTGATCGTCTGCTTCAGCAGGCGAGCCTTGCGGGCTAGGGGGACGGTCATCGGTGTTCTCCTAACGGGTTGTGGTCTTGTGGTTGTGTGAGTCGGTGCGGACGCCGACGATGGCGTCCGCGGCGGTCAGGGGACCAGCCAGCGCTAGAGGGTCGGCAGTCTCGGGGGCCTCGAGCCGTACGCTTTGCGGATCGCGGCCCCGAGGCTCCGACCGGTCATCCGGGGGGGGGGGGGGGAGAGACTGCTGTGAGTTCGGTACTGGTGTGGGCCGCGGTCGCGGTTTGGGCTGCGCTGGGCGTATACGTGTCGGTCACCGACCTGCGACGGGCCGTGATCCCGCGCCGGGCCGTGTGGCCGGCCGGGGCGGCGATGGCGGCGCTGCTGGGCGCATCGGCTCTCGTCGAGGGCCAGCCCGCCCGGTTCGGCTGGGCCGCGGCGGGCGCGGCGTCCGTCGCGGTGCTGCTGGAGGTCGCCTACCGGCTGCGGCCCGACAAGATGGGCTTCGGCGACGTGCGCCTCATAATCGTCAACAGCCTGCTGGCCGGCTGGTGGGGCCCGGCGTGGGCGTGGTGGGCCCTGATGGCCGGAGCGCTGGCCGAGTGGCCGGCGGCCGTGGTGGCCCTGACCCGTCACGGCCGCGAGGCCAAGGTTCGATGGGCGCCGGGTCTGGTGGCCGGCACCGCCGCAGTGGTGGCCTGGCGGCTGTGGGCCGAGGGCCCGCTGGGGTAGGGACGCATCGGTGCATTGAGCACTCCCCCTTTACCTTGTTGAGCGGCCATGCTCGCACCCCGATGTTGCGTAATCAGCGACCCAAAACCGGACACGATCTCAGAATCACTACACGGGTGCCTTGTCGTGGGGTGCCTCATATCGGGTTGATAACATAGCACTTCACCCGCAGACTTGCTAGATGTCTGTGAGCCGAGCGAGCGTCCCGGAGCCGACAGGGTCGTATTCGCCGAGGGTTCGGGACTTGTCAATGGCCGTGCCGGCTCCTGCAGGGTTGGCGTTGCGATACGCCTCGGTTATAAATAGCGGTAGGCAGCGGGCCACCGGCTAGCGGTTGTCTGGGTCTGCCGGTACGACCCGACCGGCGAGGTCTGGCTGCTGTTCCGGTACACCGCAGACCGCTACAGGAGTAGGGTCGCATTCGCGAAGTAGGACTCGTCCACGTCAGGGTGGGGCCGAAGCGGGCGACTGGAGGCAGTGTTTCTCCCCGCTTCTCGCCTGCGGTTCATCTCGCTGGCGTAACAGTCGTTGACTCGTTGACACTGGCCTTCGTTCAAATCGAAGGCCAGCTTGAGAACCCGTTCGTGCGTCAAGGCGAACCGTTCACCGTGGACAGTGTCTTCTGAACAGGTTGCGCAGAAGTCATCCACTACCGCCTCGACCTCGGACTTGTGCACTTGGGGCATCAGGTTTGGTATCAGGTCCATCGTCCCGTCGTCTGAGATCACGACCAGCAAACGCGCCGCGTTCGGTTCACCAACTTCGCCAACTACCGGATCCGGGCCCTGCTCTATGCCGGCAACCCGACTGGGCGCTGCCGCACACCCTCACTCCCACCTAAAACGCGGAGCGCCCGATCGGCACAACCTGCTGCTCGAACCCGTGACCCCTCAAGACAGAGTCGATGTGGCTCATACGTGAACGGCTCGTCCGGAGGTTCGCCACAACGTCCAGGTCGTAGCTCCAGCGAAGACCGGCCCCGCCGACCACCCGAGCACCAGCAGGGCTACGTTCTGCCTGGTGTAACAACACCATCTGCCCGCCTATCAGTGTCCAGCCTTCGCCGAGATCCCCGGCGACAGCCATCAGGGTGTCCCAGGCCTGTGCCTGCTGCCCCTCCAGGGGTGGCAGCACAACAGCCGGTGCGGTCACCGAAGGCTCTCGATGATGGCTTCGGCCACCCGCTGCTCTCGTGGATGAGGCGAGACGCACAAGTCCAGCGCAACCACCGCGGCCGGCGCGATCACACCGGCGCCGTTGTCTGCCCGACGGACCGCACCAGCAACAGAACGCGCCTGCAACAAGCGCCAGCTGTCCGCAGACACCGACCGGACCAGCACCCGGCCCAGCGGATCAGGCGCAAGGCCGTACATCGGATGCGGATGTTCGAGCCGCTGCTGCCAGTCCTGTTCGATGTAGAAGTGTGCCTCGTCAGCCAACGGGTCGAGCATGTCCACATACGCGGCCGCGGCGTGCATACCGCTGACAGCTACATCTGGGCTCGCGAGCAGAGCTGACACCATGCCCGACCCGGCGCTGTACCTACCGAGAGCGCCCCGGTTGACGTAGCGGTGAGGGTCGTCGAAGTCGATGCTCTCAGCGAAGATGTCGCGCCAGGCCGCAGCCTCCGACAACGGGCGGCCCCCGCGGGGCGGGGCCCCCGCAAGCGCGTGGACCTCGCCGGCGGGCAGCAGCCACGCGTTGGCGACCCGCGCGGCTGGCAGCAGGCCCCGGTGTAGGTAGCGGCGCACTTGCTCGGCTCCCACACCGAGTACACGGCCGGCTTCGGCTAGCGACATCATCTCCTGGACCATCACCCCACCACCCTACCATAACTAGAGGAGATCACCACTAGATAAGGCTCCGTGGCTTGGTCCCGTGGGTGCCAGGGGCGTCTGTGATGTACCGGCCGGTGAAGAACCCGCTGTCGTGTCGTTGTTGCTTGGGGTTACCGCTGGATCGCTCAGGCGATGCGCCGTAGACCGCTGATCTCGCTAGGCACCGCGGAGTGTCTCGCTATGGACGATCTGCTTGACCGTGTCGCTCTAGCGGGCGTACTCGTCTCGGGAGACATCAACAACGGCAGCCCGGACCGATCGTTCACGGGCGGCGACGCGTTCTTCGTGGTGCTAGCTACCGAGGCGGAGCTTCACCATTGCCAGGTGTCCGCCTATGGCGAGGTGTTCCATGCCGGCGACCTGATCTCATAGCCCTTGAGCACGGCTAGCCGCGGTCGCAAGCCTTCGACGGGAATGCCATCTTCATCTGCTCGCTCCCCGACGACGGTTGCGATGCGCCGAGAGCGGACACCGCCCGTCAGGAGCTCGTCGCGACCACCTCGGGGCGGTACGTGCGCCGGGCGATCGGCGTGGACAGAAGGCCGAAGTGCCTGCCGATGCTGCCCCACGAGGCCCAGGCGCGAACAACCCTGCTCGGTGGACGGGACTTGTCGGCGTCTCCGCTGATCAAGCTCTCGAGTGCCAGGAGGTGTACGCCGGCGAGCCGGACTCGCCGGGGCGGGTCAGACGTTGAGGAGGTCGCGGGCGCCGGTGTCGCTGGAGGGATGGCGCAGCTTCGACATGGCCCTCGCCTCGATCTGGCGGATCCGCTCCCGGGTGAGGTTGAAGTGCTCGCCGACCTCCTCGAGCGTGCGGGGCTCGCCCCGGTCGAGGCCGAAACGCAGCCTGAGGATGTCGCGCTCGCGCTCGTCCAGCGGCGACAGCAGTCGCATGATCTCGTTGGGCAGCATGGTGGTGGCGGCCGTGTCGAAGGGCGAGTCGATTGACCGGTCCTCCACGACGTCTCCCAGCTCGGCGTCGCCGTCCTGACGCAGCGGCTCCGACAGAGACAGCGGCTCGGACTGGAAGCGCAGCGCCTCGGTGACCTTGTCCTCGGGCATTTCCACCTCGTCAGCCAGTTCCGAGAGGGTGGGGGGCCGCCCGTACTTCAACTCCAGGCGGGAGCGGGCCTTCTGGAGGCGGGCCAGCGTGTCTCCGGCGTGGACCGGAAGCCGGATGGTGCGACCAGTGTTGGCGATGCCCCGGGTGATGGCCTGGCGGATCCACCACGTGGCATAGGTGGAGAACTTGAATCCCTTGCGCCAGTCGAACTTCTCGACGGCGTGCATCAGCCCGAGGTTGCCCTCCTGGATGAGGTCGAGCAGGGGCAGGCCCGACGCCTGGTACTTCTTGGCGATCGAGACCACCAGACGCAGGTTCGACTGCACGAAGGTGCGCTCGGACTCCAGCCCCCTCCGGTCCTTGCGGCGCAAATCCCGGCGACGGTGGTCGGTGAGGGAGCCGGGGGCGGCCTCCTTGAGCTCCTTGCGGGCCGCCATTCCGGCCTCGATGTCCTGGGCCAGCCGGACTTCGTCGTCCTTGGTCAGCAGCGGGTACTGGCCGATGTCGGTGAGATAGAGGCGGACCAGATCCTCCTCGTCTCGCTCAACTCGCTCCTTGACCTTGACCTTGACCACGTACCCCCCACTCCAGGTCGGAGGAAGCCGGCCCAACGACCGCCGCCCCGCGCGCCATTATCTGCGATGCACGATAACCACGTTTTGCCCATCGCCAACCACGCCCGCCGCGAAGCCTGAGCCTCCGGCCGACGGAAGCCGGCAGACTCCGCGGTTGCTGCGCCCCGCTGCTTGTCACCGTTCGCCATACCGGCCCCAACGCCCACGCGGAAGCCTGCAGACTCCGCGGTTGCTGCGCCCCGCTGCCGCTAGGACCAGTCGTCGGGCCGAAGCACCGATGGCCCGACGATGCCTCCCGCGGTCGCCAGAAGGCGCCCAGCCACGTCCACCGCCTCCCGCTGAGCGGACTCGGCCGTTGCGACGCCGTTGCGGTGATCACGGTCCAGATCGTGTCCAAGAGAGCGGGCCACCGAGACCAGGGCCGCGTCGCAGTGGGGCGCGGCGTGCTCGCAGATCTCGTCGTACGCACCGAGGAGTTGCGGCACCATGATCGCCCTGACGACATCGAGCCGCTCCACGGGTCCCTCCAGCGCCGCGATCTCGTCGAGCGCCTCAGCCAGCGTCGGACTCGAGGGAGCGGCCTGCCTCCAGGGAGCCATCAGCTCGGAGTCGGGCTGGAGCCCGTCAAGCGCTTCGCGGTGCGAGGCGAGTCGGCGGCTCAGCTCCGCCATGCGGACCGCGGCACCTGCGTGCTCCGTGCCGGCCGCCGCGGCCTGCCCGGCCCAGGCTTCGAGCATCTCCGACAGCCGGCCGCAGGCCCAGCGCAACGCGCCCACCAGCCGGGCTGTCTGGGCCACGGAATAGCCGTGGCTCACGAACCGTTAGCCGACCGGTAGCGATTGATGATTTCGAAGGCCGCGTCGGCGGCACCGGCGTCGGCTCCCATCACGGATCGTTCACCGACCGGTAGCGATTGACGATCGGCATGCGCCTGTCCCGGCCGAAGGCCCGACCCGTGAGCCGGGGGCCTATCGGCGTCTGGCGGCGCTTGTACTCGGCGGCGTCCACCATGCGGCACACCTGCTCGACCACCTCGGACGGCGCGATCTGCGCCTGCTGTATCTCGGCGACACTTCGAAGCTCCTCCACGTACAGGCGCAAGATCGGATCGAGCACCTCGTAGGGCGGCAGCGAATGGTCGTCACGCTGGCCGGGAGCCAGCTCAGCCGAGGGCGCCTTGGCCAGCACCGTCTCCGGGATGAGCTCGCCGCCGGCCTGCTGGTTGCGCCAGCGGCACAGCTCGTACACGTCGAGCTTCCACAAGTCCGAGATCACCGCGAAGGCGCCGGCGGTGTCGCCGTACAGGGTCGAGTAGCCCACCGCGAGCTCACTCTTGTTGCCGGTGGTGAGCACCAGCCAGCCGTGCTCGTTGGCCGCCGCCATCAGGGTCAGACCGCGGATTCGGGCCTGGAGGTTCTGGTCGGTGATCCCGCCGGGATCGAGTCCGCCGCCGAGACCGGGCTCGAGCATCTCGGCCAGCGCGGCGTGGGCCGGCTCGATGCCGACGATGCGGGCGTCGATGCCGAGGTTGGCGGCCAGCTTCTCGGCGTCGGTCACCGAGTGCTCGCTGGAGTTGCGAGACGGCATCAACACGCCGTGCACATGGTCTGCGCCCAAGGCAGCGACCGCGATCGCCGCGGTCAGCGATGAGTCCACCCCGCCGGAGAGGCCCACGCACACATCGCTGAACCCGCTCTTGTGCACGTAGTCGCGAGTGGCCAGGACCAGCGCGGCCCAGCGCTGAGTGTCGAAGTCCATCGGCGGCGCAATCGGGGCCGCCATGAGCTCGCGGTCCGATGCCGACGCAGTCTCCGGCGTCACCGGAGTGATCGAGCGCCGTGGCGCGGGATGGGCATGCTGCCGGGGCGGCAGATCCAGATCGAAGGCGTCGACCGACTCGCCGAACGACACGCACCGGGCCACCAGCGCGCCGTCGGCGGCGACCACGAACGAGCCGCCGTCGAACACGAGCTCGTCCTGGCCGCCGACCAGGTTCACGCACACCACCGGCACACCCGCCTCGGCCACCCGCCGGCCGATCACCTCCTCGCGCGCCGCCTGCTTGCCGACGCGGAACGGTGACCCGTTCACGTTCAGCACCAGCTGCGCGCCAGCCCGGGCCAGGTCGCTCACCGGCCCGTCGGGCACCCAGGCGTCCTCGCACACCGTGACCCCCACTACGGCCCCGCCGATCTCGAACAGCGGCGGCTCCGCAAGGCCGGGCCGAAAGTGGCGCAGCTCGTCGAACACGTCGTAGTTGGGCAGATGGCGCTTGCGGTAGACACCGCGCACCTCACCTTGGGCGCATACCGCCACCGCGTTGTAGGCCTCGCTGAAGCTCTCAACCCCGGCCATGTCGGGCACCCGCCGGCGGGACTCGCCCCCACCGTCGACGAAGCCGACAACCGCGGCGCACAGGCCTGTCTGCGAAGCGAAGCGGTCGAGCGCGGCGCGGCTGGCGGCGACAAAGCCGGGGCGCAGCACCAGATCCTCCGGCGGATAGCCGGTGATGGCCAGCTCAGGCAGCACCGCGACGTCGGCCCCGACCGCTTCGGCCCGGGCCAGGGCCGCGCCGGCCTCAGCCACGTTTGCTTCGAGGTCGCCGACCGTCGGGTTGACCTGGCAGATCGCCACTCTCAAGCGGTCGGGTCCCGCTCTGGAAGCAGCGCTGGCGGCCATTGCGGGCCGGTGGGATCAGTCGAAGCCGACGAGCGCCTCGCAGATGGTGCGCGTCAGCAGGGTGGTCACGTGATAGGGGTCGGCGTTCGCGTTGGGCCGCCGGTCCTCGATGTAGCCCTTGCCGTCGCGCGCCACCTGCCAGGGGATGCGCACCGACGCCCCGCGGTCAGACACTCCATAGGAGTACTGGTCATAGCGCTCGGTCTCATGCTCACCGGTCAAGCGGAACTCGATGCCGGCACCATAACCGGAGAGGTGCTCCTCGGGTTTGCCGGCCATTCCCAGCGCCTCACAAGCCGCGATGATCGGCTCATAGCCCTCACGCATCGCCTTGGTCGACACGTTGCAGTGCATCCCGGCACCGTTCCAGTCGCCCAGCATCGGCTTGGGCTCGATCGTCACCTCGATGCTGTGCTTCTCAGCCAAACGGAACAATAGATAGCGCGCCACCCACACATGATCAGCGACCGTCACCGTGTCCAGCGGCCCGATCTGGAACTCCCACTGCCCCGGCATCACCTCCGCGTTGGTGCCGGCAATGCCGAGACCGGCCTGGATGCAAGCAGTGGTGTGCTCCTCGATCAGCTCACGACCCGAGATCCGGCCCGCGCCCACCCCGCAATAGTACGGGCCCTGCGGCGGCGGGAACCCCGCCGGGGGGAACCCCGCCGGCCAGCGAGTCACCGCATCCAACAGCGTGTACTCCTGCTCCATCCCGAACAACGGCATCTGGTCCCTGTATTTCTCAAACACAGCCAAGCACTCGGCTCGCCTGTTAGTGGGATGCGGCGACAGATCACGGGTGAGCAGCGTCTCACACAACACCAAAATGTTGTCACCACCGCGCACCGGATCCCCGCACGAAAACACCGGCTTGAGCACCACATCAGAGTTGTCGCCGGTGGCCTGATTGGTGCTCGAACCATCAAAACCCCAAATCGGAGGCGCCTCATCATTGTTCAAGATCTTCGTCTTGGAACGAATCTCACCCGCCGGCTGGTTGCCGTCAATCCACAGGTACTCGGCTCGAAATGTCACATCGCCTCCTGGTCGCGGTTGCTGGGGGCTCGAACGCTGAATGAGACTACAAGTTTAGAGCCGATTCTCAGCCCACCATTCGTCCAGCCGGGCCAGCAATGCGTCGATGGGAAGCACCCCCTCCGAGCGTCTGACCTCGAGCAGCCAGGCCAGAGCCCGGCCCACGTTCGGTCCGGGCGGCAGGTCGAGGTGGGCCATGACCGCGTCGCCGTCGATCTGGGGCCGCTCCGACGCTCTGCGCTCGACTTCGGCCAACTCGGCGATGCGCCGTTCGAGGTCGTCGATCTGGTGGTGGAGGTCGGCCTCCCTCTGGAGGTTACGGGTGGTGCAGTCCGACCGGACCAACTTGTTGAGGCGACCCAGCAGGGGTCCCGCATCCCGGGCGTAGCGGCGCACCGCGGCGTCGCTCCACCCGGACGCGTAGCCCTTGAACCGGCCGGACAGCCTCACCAGCTCGCTCACGTCCTCCACCGTGCACTCATCGAAACAGAGCGCGGTCAGGCGCTTGCGGGTCATCCGAGCACCAACCGCCTCGTGGTGGCGGAAGGTGACCTCGCCGTGCTCGTAGCTGCGGGTGCGCGGCTTGCCTATGTCGTGGAACAGCGCTGCCAGCCTGACCACCAGGTCATCGGGCGTCTTGGCCACCACCGCGATGGTGTGGGCGAGCACGTCCTTGTGCCTGTGAATCGGGTCCTGTTCCATCTGCAGGTCGGGCAGCTCGGGCACGATCTCGGCCATCCGGCCGCGATCGATGGCCGACCACAGACGGGGCGCGGGATCGTCGCCGCGGAGCAGGCCGCACAGCTCTTCTCGGTGCTCTAGCCGGGGGTCCACGATGATCACCAAGAAACAGCCTATGATCGACCATCATTGTTCTGTCTCGTGACGCAGCGGGGCCGAACCCATGGTGTATGTTGGGCGCCTGGAAAGGAGTTCCTCATGCGATCACTGAGGCTCACGGCGGCGATTCTCGCATTGGCGCTGATAGCGGCGGCGTGCAGCGACGACAGCGAAGATGACCCAGAGGCAGCCGACGAGATCACGACGACCACCGCGTCCGTCAGCCCCACAACTACACAGCCCCGGGTGACCACCCCGACGACAGCGACTACGACGACGACCACCGTCGTCGTCGAGACGCCGACGACCAGCACGACACGGCCTCCGGACTCTACCAGCGTGGGTCCGCCTGCCCCGCCGAGCAACGTGAGATGCCAGGCCGGCACGGCCGAGAACGAACTCTTGGTTGAGTTCGACGCACTTCCGGATCCCTCCAACATCTCCAAGATCCGCGTCTACGTGTCGGTGGACGACGGGCCGATGATCACCAACGGCGAGTTCGACGTCGGTCAGATCTACACAAGCGGCAACCGCTGGGCCGCTCGGGCCCGGAGGCTGCCGGCCAACGTGCCGCTCCGGCTCACAGCAACATCCTTCAACCTGCTCGGCCAGGAGTCGGGCTGGCACATCGTGAAAGGCCTCTATACCGGTGCGGGAGCGCCTTGCGGCTCCCCCGACGACGTGGTTCTGCCTCCCCCCACCTGCACCGCCGGCTGCGACGAGGAAGAGGGCGAGCCCGGGGCCTAAAGGTTCTGCTGCGACGGCCGGGAACCAGACCGACCCGGCCGTCGTCATACGTGTCGACCGTCCTAGCCGGGAGGACATCTATGCATGATGCGAACTGCTCTCGTTCGAGATCGCGTCGCCGATCCTTCAGGTGCCTAGTGCTGGCGCTTCTCAGCGTGGTGCTGGTACTGCTCAGCGCCTGCGGAGGCGACGATGACGGCCCTGACACCACGGCCCTCGCCGTCATGGGCTCCCCCTCGGATGTCGTCGGCGCCGACGCCGAGGGCGATACATCGAGTCCGTCGGCAGAGACCGCTGAGGCAGCCATGGAGGAAGCCCCGGCCGAGGAGGTGGGCACTGACGGGGCCTCTCTGGCCGTTCCCACCGCGCTCACGCCGGCTGATCTGGGACGCGAGATCGTCTACCGGGCCACGATCAGCGTGCAGGCCGACGACGTGACCACAGCCAGCAACGAGGCGGTGGCCATCGTCGGTGGCCTGGGCGGCATCGTGTTCTCCCAGACGACCCGCACCGAGCCCCAGCCCCGGGCCGAGATCGTCTTCAAGGTGCTGCCCGCCGACTTCTCGGCGGCGCTGGAGCGCCTGGCCGGTGTGGGCAAGCTGGTCGACCAGTCGATCAGCGCCGACGACGTGACCGAGCGGGTCGTCAACCTCGAGAGCCGCATCACCACCGCCGAGATCAGCGTGCTGCGCCTGCGCAAGCTCCTGGAGGAAGCGGTCGAACTCAAGGACGTGGCCCAGATCGAGCGAGAGCTGCTCGACCGGGAGACCACCCTCGAGGTCCTGCGAGGCCAGCTGCGCACCCTGCGCGACCAGGTGGACCTGGCCACCATCACCCTGACCATCATCCAGTCGCCCACGGTGCTGCCCGACACCGGGATGCTGGTGGGAGCCTGGGTGTCCGACGACGGCGACGATCCGTGCCTGGGTACCCAGCACTTCACCGCCGATCCCGACTCCACCCTGTACTTCTGCCTTGAGGTGGAGAACACCGGCGCCTCGGTGCTGACCGGCGTGTCGGTCCGCGCCCGCAACGTGCGCCTCGACGTCGACGCCTTCGAGACGCTGCAGGGCGGCTTCGACCGGATCGAGCCCGGCGAGCTGCTCGTGGCCGTGCTGGAGGCGCCCATGGAGGAGGGTCGCCTGGCGGGCCGGGTGGCCACCAGGGGTCTGGAGATCGGCCTGGAGGCCGAGGCCGTGCCGGTGGACGCCCAGGGCGCGGAGCTTCAGGAAGTCTCGGCCAGCACGTACGTGTGGGTGGATGCACGCACCGACGATTCGCTCCCCGGCTTCCGCGACTCGGTCAGCGACGGCGCCGGCTTCCTGCGCTCCATCGTGGGCGTGGCCCTGGTCGCGGTCGGGGTGCTGGTGCCGTTCCTGCCCTTCGTGGCTGCGATCATTGCCTTGGTCTGGTGGCGTCGCCGCCGACCGGGCCACGCTCGACCCAAGCGCACCAAGGCGAAGGCGCCCGCACCCGCACCCACGCCTCCGCCCCCGCCCGCACCCGCACCCGCACCCGCACCCGCACCCGCGCCTGAGCCTGAGCCTGAGCGTTCCGAGGATTCCTCCTAACCTGTCGCGGTTGCCGCCGCGAGAGGAGCCGACGTGGGCGCAATAGAGGAACGCAACAAGCAGCTCGTGGCCCAGTTCTGGGACGCCCTGTACGCCCACGACTGGGACGCCATCGGGGGGTTCTTCACCGCCGAGGCCAACTACGTGGACGTGGGCACGGGCGAGTCGGGCGGCGGTGCCCACGGCCCGGCCCAGATCGTGGCCCGGCTGCGGCTGGGGCTGGAGCCGGTGGCGAGCCACACCCACCGGATGGGCCTGATGGTGGCCGAGGGCTCGACCGTGGCGACCGAGCACGCCGAGGAGTGGGCGTTCCATACCGGCGAGGTGATCCTGCACCCGTTCACCTCGGTGATGGAGCTCGATGACGACGGGTTGATCGCGCGCTGGTGGGACTATTCGAACCTGTCCAACCTGCTCGACAACGCCCCGCAGTGGTGGCTCGAGCACATCGCCTCGGGCTGGCGCTCGACTGTGGATTCCTAGTGCTGCGTCTGGCCGCCAGGCGCCGGGGAGGCGACCGGAGACTCAGCCGCTGAGCGAGCCTGTCGCTCAGGCGTCTACCGGTTCACGCTCGCGCCGGCGGCGGAGGACCACACCGGTGATCATGGCAAGACCGACCGCCACTATGGCGCCTCCGAGCACCAGCACCGGGTCGACCTCGGCCCAGAATCGGTCGGTCAGGGCCAGGATGGCGATGGCGATGAACAGCAGGCCGGCCACCGCCGAGACCGCGTCTGTGCGGTACGGGCCCTTCCGGTCGGGCTGCGGCTGGCGGTCGTCATTGTCCAGCATCTCGTGAGTCCCCTCGTCGGTCATCGACTGGTCGACCTCTGTGTGGGAGCGGGCACGGTGATGACTTCGGCCTCGCCGACGCCCACATCGATGTCCAGGTGCAGTTCACCCTCAGGCTCGCCCCACACCGGCAGCACGATCGTCCGGCTGATGCCGATGCCGTCGTCGCTTTCCTCCCACGGATGATAGCCGTCGTCCCCCTGCACCTCGTCGAGCAGGCGCGCAAGCGTGTCTCTGAACCGGTTGGCGCCGCCGGCACCGGGTTCTTCGGCGAACAGGCGGGTGAGCACCTGCCGCTGATCGGACCGGATCCCCAAGCGGTAGTGCCGCTCATAGGCATCCAGGTAGTCGTCAAGGTCCCCAACGTCGCTGTACGGCAGGACCCACAACCCCTCGAGCAGGTCGCGGACACTCTTCAAGTCCTGGGTCCTGCCCGGTGCCGGACCGCCGTACCACACCCTGATGTTCCCGGCTCCCACGCTGAGGTCGGCCGTCGTGAAGATGTTGTCGGGCACGTACACCAGCATCTCGCCGACGCCGAGGCTCAATTCCACGGAGTGATCCGTGCGGTCGGGATCGAGGTGCCGCAGGTCCACGACCATCTGGCCGACGCCGTGGCGGTACTCGTCGGCAAGGTCCTCAGTGTCGGTGACGCTCACTCGGACCTCGCCCACCCCCGTTCCCCACCGCACGTCGGCGCCCGCCAACAGCAGCGCAGGCACGCACAGCAGCACCCCGAGGAAGATCAGGCCTCGGGCGGGCACAGCGAAGGAGGATACGAGCAGCCCGGTGCCCGTGATGGCCAGCGCGATGGCGAAGAACACGCCGATGTCCATGTCGACCGCGTCGAGACGGTCGAGCATCACCGCTGCGCCCGCGTACACCAACAGGGCCGCGACGGTCAGCGAGCCGAACAGTGAACGGCCGCGGCGTCGCTTCGCCGAGGACACCGACCCGGCGGCCGGCGGCGGGGGTCCAGGCGGCGAGGCGACCGACCACTCCGGCCCGGCCGCGGTGGGGGGAGGAGGCGCGGGAGTCGCGTACGCCGAGGAGGGAGGCGACGCGGCAGGCGCCGGCGGCCGGGCCGGGGTGGGCTTGTGGCGTCCGGCGGGTCCCGGCCACAGGACCAGGGTCACACCGGCCGCGATGAGAATCAGGGCCAGATAGGGGGCGATGCTCCACACGTTGACGAACACGTCGAAGAGTTCACCGCTGAGATTGGCAGTGATGAGCAGGCCGAGGACGATCAGCATCACGGCCGCGAGGCTGCGCAATCGGTGGGGGGAGTCTCCCCTCAGAGCGTTGGAGACGACGCTGGGCGAGTCCTCCCGGGGCAGGCCCAGCCAGCCGATCAGGTACAGGAATGGGCCGGCACCGCCCAGGAAGGTCAGCACGATGAAGGCGATCCTCACGATCACCGCGTCGATGCCGAAGTAGGCGCCGATGCCCCCCGCAACTCCGGCGATCACCTTGTCTGTGGAGCTGCGGCAAAGGGTGCGTCGCTTCGAGTCGGCCCCCTCGGCGCCCTCGCGGCCGGCTGAGTCGTCGCCAGCCGTGGCGCCGGGAGTCTCGGCGGAGCTCGCTGCGGCTCGGGGCGGCTGGTTCTCGGCCGCGGTGGTACCGTCTTCGCTGCTCGACTCGGCGCCGGACGGCTGCTCTTCGGCCATGGCGTCCAGTGTGTGCCCTGGCGCCGGGAAGCCCAATGGGGGATGTCCCTGAACTTTCCCCTAGGGCTGCGGTAGAGGTCGGGGTTGGTCCCCAGTGCCGTCCCGGGACCGTCGTGCCATCATCTCCTCATGGCACCGACCCGTGCCGGCTGGCCGGCCAGGTCCCGCAGCGACCGGGTGATCGCAGGCGTATGCGGCGGCGTCGGGACGCGCCTCGGCATCGACGCCACGATCGTGAGGATCGCCTTCGTGGCGCTCGCCCTGGCCTGGGTCGGAGTGCCCCTCTACCTGGTGGGATGGATCCTGCTGCCCCAGGCGGCCGCTCCGACGGACGGGATGGAGCCCGCTGGTGCTGCGCTTCCGGCTCGCACGGCGGCCAGGAGGGCTGCGGGCATGGCCCTGATCGTGGCCGGGACCGCGCTCCTCGTCCGGCATTTGGGCGTTGCGCTGCCCGACACCGTGATCTGGCCCGCCCTGTGCGTTGCGTTCGGGCTCGGGATCGTCGTCTGGAGGGTGCAGCCCGCCGCCGGCCTCGACCGGACCGTGGCGGTGCGGATCGCAGCCGGCACGATCCTGCTCGCCCTCGGGATCGGGGTCATCGCCGCGGCCAACCTCTCGCTCTCTGCCGTGCGGGACGGTCTGCTGTCGGGCGGGCTGGTCCTGGGCGGGTTGGCCCTGATCCTGGGGCCCTGGGTGGCGGTGCTGGTCAGGGACCGCCACCAGGAGCGCCAGCGCCGCATCCGGGCCGACGAGCGAGCCGAGGTGGCCGCCCACCTGCACGACTCGGTGCTGCAGACCCTGGCCCTGGTGCAGCGCTCCGACGATCCGGGCCGTATGGCCGCTCTGGCCCGGCGCCAGGAAAGGGAGCTGCGGGGCTGGCTCTACGGCAGCGGCTCCGAGCCGAACCCGGCCACGGTCAGGGCCGCGGTCGAGCATCTCGCCGGCGTGGTGGAGGACCGCCACGGGGTGATGATGGACGTGGTGGCCGTCGGCGACGCCGCGCTGGATTCTGCCACCGAGTCGCTGGTGGCCGCGGCCGGCGAGGCTATGACCAACGCGGCCCGGTGGTCGGGCTGCTCGACCGTGTCGGTGTACCTGGAGGCGACACCGGTGGGCGTGGACTTGTTCGTGCGCGACCGGGGTGCAGGCTTCGATCCCGAGGCCGTCGACGATGACTCCCGCGGGATCCGCGACTCGATCCGGGGCCGGCTCGACCGGGTGGGCGGGCGCTGCGAGATCACCAGCTCGACCAGCCACGGCACCGAGGTGCGTCTCCATCTGGCCCGCAACTGAGCGCCTCCTCGAGTGGCTACGGTGATAGCTGTGGCTGCCGCCCCTCCCCGACTGGTGATCGTCGACGACCATCGGCTGTTCCGCAGCGGCGTTCGGGCCGAGATCGGCGACCGGGTGACCGTGGTTGCCGAGGCCGACGATGTGGGCTCGGCGGTGGAGGCCATCGAGCGATGGAACCCCGACGTGGTGCTGCTGGACGTGCATCTCCCCTCAGGATCGGGACGCGAGGTGATCGAGTCGGCCGCCGCGGCCGGGGTCGAGACCCGTTTCCTGGCCCTGTCGGTGTCGGACGCCGCCGAGGACGTGATCGGCGTGGTGCGGGCCGGGGCCAGGGGCTACATCACCAAGTCGATCTCTGGCGACGACCTGGTGGAGGCCATCATCCGGGTGAGAGACGGTGACGCGGTGTTCTCACCCCGCTTGGCCGGGTTCGTGCTGGACGCCTTCGCCGCCGATGCGGCGGTGGTGGCCGGGTCGGAATCCGACGAGGATCTGGACGCGCTGACGGCCAGGGAGCGCGAGGTGCTGCGCCACCTGGCCCGGGGCTACACCTACAAGGAGATCGCCCGCCAGCTGACGATCTCCGTCAAGACGGTGGAGACCCACGCCTCGGCCGTGCTGCGCAAGCTCCAGCTGTCGAACCGCCACGAGCTGAGCCGCTGGGCGGCCACCCGCCGCATCTGGTGAGCGGGCAGGCCGCAACGGCGGCACAGCGCTGGGACCGGGCCATGGCCGAATGGGCCATCCCCGACGAGATTCTCGACGCCGCTCCCCACCGGCCCTTCGTGTTCACGCCGGGGATTTTCGCCGCGCCCGAGCCCGGGACCTTCGAGCTGTCGCTGTCGAACCGTCGTGCCGCGCAAGCCCTGGGCGACGGGGGGTCGGTGCTGGATGTCGGCTGCGGGGGCGGGGCCGCAGCCTTCGCAGTGGCGCCGCCGGCCACCGAGGTGATCGGCACCGACCGCCAGCCCGACATGCTGGAGCTGTTCGAAGCCACAGCCCGCCGGCGCGGCATCGCGGCCCAGGTGCACGCCGGGTCGTGGCCCGAGATCGCGGGCGCGGTGCCCGTCGCCGACGTGGTGGTGTGCCACAACGTGATCTACAACGTGACCGACATCTCGCCGTTCGTGGCCGCGCTTCACGCCCACGCCCGTCGCCGGGTGGTGGTCGAGCTGACCCCCAAGCATCCCCAGGACCGCCGCCGCCAGCTGTGGCGCCATTTCTGGAACCTGGAACGGCCCCACGAGCCCACTGCGGCCACCGCGGTGGAGGTCATCGCCGAGGCCGGCCTGGATCCCGTCGTCGAGGAGTCGCTCCTGCCCGAGGACCGCCTCGCCTCCAAGCGCAGCGACCTCGAGCCGGCCCAGTGGTGCCGCAACCTGTGCCTGCCTTCGGAGCGCGAGGCTGAGGTGGCCGCGCTCATCGCCGATGTTCCCTTCCCGCGCGAGCGGGTCACCATCTGGTGGGACGCCGAGCGCTGAGCGCGCCAGTGATGCGTGGACCGTACTCGCAGATGCGGCTCTACGCGTTTCGTGGGGCATGGGGATCGTTTCGTCTGGCTGGGGGACATTGTGGCTCTACGGCTCAGGGCACCAGCGACGATGCTGCCGGTCTGCCGGCCCAACCGCGCCGCCGACACCCGCGTGGAAGGCGGCGCGGCGTCCACCCTGGTCACGCCCGTCCAGCGTATGGCGCTCAGCCGTTCTCCAGGGTGAGCCAATCCGACCAGCCGGATGTGCCGCCGTCGTTGCTGGCCCGGATCTTGAGCCAGTAGTGCGACCATTCGGCAGGCAGGCCGTTAAGCGCGGCGCTGGAACCGTTCATTTGCACTGTCACCCCAGGCATATCCTCGCTCGGTAGGGGCACCAGATTGGGTTGCGACCACAGACCCACCTGGTAGCCGGTGGCCCTGTCCACGTCCTCCCAGTCCAGGGTCACCTTCCCCGGCTCCAGCACTTCGCCGGTCGGCTTGTCCGGCGCATCGGGCGGCGCGGCGGGCGCGGCGCGGGTTACAGTCATCTTGTAGGTCTTGGCGGTGTTGCCGTCCTCCGCCGTGACCTCCACCGTGATGACGTTGCTGCCCTCGGCCAGGGAGACGATCCCGTCCTCGTCTGCAACGTCGCCCAGCTTGACCAGGTAGGTCGCCCCATCGTCGTTTGTGGTTGGCGTCACCGTGGTCTGCTCCACTTCATTGCCGACGCCGGCGGTGTACCCGGTGGTGGCCGGATCGAAGGCCCCGAAGTCCACGCCGCTCAGCGTCAGGCCGCTCAGGGTGGCGTCGCTTGAAAGCGGCGTCTCCGGTTCTCGGACCGAGAAGGTCGCGCCGGCCGAGGCCAACTCCACGTTGTCAGCAGAGGAGACGCTGGCCCGCAGGGTGTAGTCCCCTGCCGGGCAGCCGGCGGAGACCGTGCCAGTGCGGGTCTCGTGGTCCTCGTCCACCTTGTACATATAGCGGTCCACGCCCAGCCCGTAGCCGCCTGCCCGCTCCTCGCAGGCGTCGGCGTCCCCGTTCTCCGAGTCCACCACGTCGGCCCGGAAGACGTAATCGGTGGTGCCGGTGTCCGAGTCAGACTCCAGGCCGCTGAACCTCATGGTGACGCCGATCTCAGTGCCCAGCTGCACCGAACCGGACGGGGACAGGGCAATCGCCACCGTCGGCGCCGGGCTCGTTATCGTTGGGTCGTTCTTGGAATCCGGTGTAAAGAAGTCCAGCGCCAACTCCTCGCCCAGACCGGTCTGGATGCCGGAATAGTCCCCGATCTTGTCGACCACCACAACCACCCCGACGAACTCCGCCGATTCCACGCTGACGGTAACCTCCCTGCGCCCCTCGCCAGCCGCGGCAACGCTGATCTCTTCGCTGGACACGCCGCCGGCTTCAATCGTGACCGTGTCCTTGGAGAGCGTGCCGCGATCCGCCGACAGCTTGACCTCCATCGCGAACGGCGCGCCCTCGGCCACCTTGACCGCCACAGCGTCGTCGCCGCGGCGCTCCAGCTCCGCCGTGAACGTGAAGGGCGTCCCCTCGTTGTCCCCCAAATGCAGCGACTCCAGGCCGGTTAGACCTGCGAACAGACCGGCCGGCAGCGTCTCCAGGCCGTTGATTGCCACCGCCAGCTCTCTCAGGTTGGGAGCGCCCTCGAACACACCGGACGGCAGCGCGCTCAGCGAGTTGCGGTTCAGTCGGATGATTCTAAGGCTGTCGAGACCGTCGAAGACCTCCTCGGGCAGCGTGGTCAGGTCGTTGCCGCCCAGGTACAGCACCTCCATTCCCGTCAGACTCCCGAAGACCTCCTCGGGCAGCGCGCTCAGCTCGTTCAGCGTCAGGAACAGCCCAACCAGGCTCGTCAGACCGTCGAAGACGTCCTCGGGCAGCGCGCTCAACGCGTTGTTCTCCAGGTTCAGCGTCGTCAGACTGCCGAGAGGCTCAAAGACATCCTCGGGCAGCGTCTCCAGCGCGTTATTCGTCAGGAGGAGCGACGTCAGACCGGCCAGGCCTTCGAAGATGTCTCCGGGCAGCGTTTCGAGGCTGTTGTCGATCAGGTCCAGACTTTGCAGGTTCGTGAGACCCTGGAAGTCTCCCGACTTCAGCGCCGTTATCTCCTCCGCTATCTCCTTTTCGTTCAGCCCCAGACGTCCGGTGATCCCGCTCAGGTCCGAGTCGGTAACCGCCGCGCAGTCGCTGACGCCGGGCAGCATGACCAGAATCGCGTCCCGCACCTGCGGCGTGCGGCCGCAGATGCCGCCGCTCGGCGCGGGCGTCGCAGTGGGCGTGGGTGTGGGTTTCGAACTATCGAAGAGCGTGAGCGCAGCGCCCGCGGTAAACGAGGTTCCTTGGAAGTCACGCCACGGAATTCCAGGATTTCCTGATGCTGTGAGATAGCCCCCCACGTTCTGCAATGTGAGCGTAACCGGCTGATCAGCCTCGCTCTGCTTCACCACTATCTCATCGCTGTAGACCCTCCCTGCATCTATGGTTACCGATGTGGTGGATGCCGCGCCGCCGCTGACCTCTAGCGCGCCCTTCATAATTACCGGCGCACCCTGGGCTACCTTGTAGCGCACCCGCGCGGTGTGGATGCCCTCATCGTCAACGCTCTGGCTTATCGGCTCGGCTTCCATGCTGAAGGTGAATGGGCTGCCAGGATTGCCGATCAGATGCAAGGTTGTCATATCCAGGTTCTCGACCTCCAAAAGCGCGTCCGGCAGCTCAGTCAGCCGGTTGCCCCCCAGGAACAGCAAGAACCCGCCCCAATCACTGACCCACTCCACCCGGGGGAGCAGGCGAGGCGGCAGCGAGCTCAGTTTGTTGCCTGTTAGGTACAATGCGAACAAATTGCCAAGTCCATCAAAGACGCCCGGCGACAACGAACTTATTTGGTTATACCTCAAATACAAATCTTCCAAACTGTCAAGTCCATCAAAGGCACCTGGCGACAATGAGCTTATTCGGTTATCGCTCAAATACAAGTAATCCAAACTGCCAAGTCCATCAAAGGCACCTGGCGGCAATGAGCTTATTTGGTTATCGCCCAAATACAAGTAATCCAAACTGCCAAGTTCATCAAAGATGCCCGGCGACAATGAGCTTATTTGGTTATCGCCCAAATGCAACACGTCCAAACTATCAAGTCCATCAAAGGCACCCGGCGACAATGAGCTTATTCGGTTATCGCCCAAATGCAAGTATTTCAAACCGCCAAGTTCATCAAAGATGCCCGGCGGCAATGAACTCATTCGGTTGTTCCGTAAATGCAGCCTCTTTAGACTGCCAAGTTCATCAAAGACGCCCGGCGACAATGAGCTTATTTGGTTATTGTACAAATACAATTCTTCCAAACTGCCAAGTTCATCAAAGATGCCCGGCGGCAGCGAGCCTATTTGGATATTGTTCAAAGACAACCTTTTTAAACTGCCAAGTTCATCAAAGACGCCCTGCGGCAGCGAGCCTATTTGGTTTTGGCCCAAATTGAGATTGGTGAGTCCGCTGAGACCTGCGAAATCACCGGTCTTAAGGTCGCCAATACCTTTCCGATATAAGGCGTATAAGGAGAAATGAGAGATCTGCGCCAGGTCAGCGGCTGTAACCTCTTCGCACCGCGGCCTGCGATCGTTGTGCCGGATCTTGTGCCTGATTGCTTCACGAACCTGATACGTACGGTCGCAGATACCCGGCTCCGGCGTGGGTTCTAGGGTAGGCTCAGGCTCTTCGACGCCGGCGGGGGTGGGCTCAGGCGCGGTTGTAGATGTCGGCTCAGGCGCGGTTGTCGATGTCGGCTCAGGGGTGAGCTCAGGCGCGGTTGTCGATGTCGGCTCAGGGGTGAGCTCAGGCGCGGTTGTCGATGTCGGCTCAGGGGTGAGCTCAGGCGCGGTTGTCGATGTCGGCTCAGGGGTGAGCTCAGGCGCGGTTGTCGATGTCGGCTCAGGGGTGAGCTCAGGCGCTTCGGGCCATGCATTGTCCGTCAGGAAGAAGTCCGACCACTCCGACGCCCCGGCGCCGTTGACGGCGCGAACCTGAAAGTAGTAGAAGCGCTGGTCCGGCAGGCCGCTTACCACGGCTGAGGAGCCATCGTATTCGGCCTCCGGCGCCTCCGCCCAGGCCGGGCTGTCTCCCGTCGTGTCCCAGTACTGCGCCCGGTACGAGGTCGCGCCTTCCGCGTCGTCCCAGTCCAGCCCGACGACGAGGTAGTGCAGCAGCCTGCCGGTCAGACCCTCCGGCTGGTCCGGGACCGCCTGCTGCGCGGCGGCGGGCGAGCCGGCGAAGAATAGGACCGGCACAACAATGGCGGTGGCCAATAGGGCCAGCGAAAGCCGGAGCGGCCAGGCGTTCCAGGGATTCGTATGACTCAATGTCCCATACTCCTTACGTTCTGAGAATGTTCATGCGGCTCCCGAGTGTCCGGCGCTGTTGACCGCCCGCACCCAAACCGGACACGATCCCAGAATCATTACACATAGCCACTCATCCGGGTTAGTGCAGGGTGGAGAGGCGCGTTTTTCACAGGTGGTGCGTGTGTTCATCGTGCGATGAGACCGCAACTAGCCCTCGGCGCGCCATTCGCCGAGCGCCCCGAACGTACTCCTGGTGTCCTTGGAGTCGGGGCGCGGACCGGCAGCGCCAGATACCCTGCGTCGGGTCAGGGCGCGGTTGAGAACAGGATGATGGCGACCGCGCCCAGAGCCGCGCCGACCCACTGCCAGCGGCGCACGGCCTCGCCGTAGACCCGCCAGGCCAGCGCCATCGTTGTGGCCGGCGCGAAGCCCAGCACCGCGGCCACCACCGCCACGTTGCCCCGCTGGAAGGCGATGACGATCGAGATGACGGCGCCGATGTCGATCAGACCCACCAGCACGCCGAAGCGGCGCACGTCCCGTGACAGGCTGGCCATGGGCCGGATCGGCCTGCTGAACAGCGGGATGATGGCCACCGCGCCCAACTGGGTCAAGAAGGCGGGCATGGCCCCGGCGTCGGGGCTGATCTGAGCGAAGGCGAGGCTCAGGCAGCCCAGCAACCCACCCACGATGCACCCCAGCGCCAGGGCCTCGCCCGACCAGAGCGTCCTGCTCGTCGGCAGCCGGCCGTCGCTCACGATGAGCAGCACGGCCGGAATGGCGAGCACTACTCCGACCAGTTCGGCACCGCCCAGAGCGTCGCCGGTGAGGGGGCCCACCACCGCGGGGACCGCCAGCGACACCAGGCTGAATACCGGCGCAACCACCGCCATCGGCCCCCGTTCCATGGCGAGGTACAGCAGCGGCCGGGCCGTCGCGGCGAACAGCGTCGCCACCAGCGTCCAGTAGAAGTCGGTCCGGCCGAAGTCAGCGGGACGGAACACGAGAACGAAGAGGCCTGCCACCGTCGTCCCCACACACGACGCCACCCAGGCGATCGACACCACTGCGCCGGGATGGTCGACTCGGCGGCCGCCGACACCCCCGAAGAAGTCGCCGATTCCGAGCAGGGCCGCGGCCAATCCCCCGAGAAATACAGGCAAGCGCTCAGGCTACGGCCCGCCGTGTCGGACCGACGAGTCCGTCGCTGCCGCGGGCGGGTGTGAGATCGCGGACGTACGATGCCCGCATCGACGTAGGCTCCATCGACGAGCGCCCTCCGGACGGCATGACCTCAGCCGGCGACGGGCGCACACCAGCCCACATGACCTCAGCCGGCGACGGGCGCACACCAGCCCACATGACCTCGGCCAGCGACGGGCGCACACCGGCCCGCACAACCCTGGGCATCGACGTTGGCGGGACGTTCACCGACGTCGCCGTGTGGGACGGCGGGGCCATGACCGTCGGGAAGGTGCCGTCCACCCCCCGAGACCAGAGCGAGGGGGTGATGGCCGGCGCCGGAGCCGCCGTGCGGGCGGATGCTCGCGCCGACCTGCTGCACGGGACCACCGTCGCCACCAACGCGCTGCTGGAGCGGCGGGGGGCCAGGACGCTGCTAGTGACCGACACCGGGTTCGAGTCGCTCATCGAGATCGCCCGCCAGGACCGCCCATCGTTGTACGACCCGTTCGCCGACCGGGCCCGTCCCCTGGCCGACCCCGACATGCGGCTCGGCGTGACGGTGCCTGCGGCCGGCCGAGACGACGAGCTGGACGCGGTCGCGGCCTCGGTCGCGGCTGCGGCTCGCGATCAGGGCGCAGAAGCGGTGGCGGTGTGCCTGATGTACTCGTATGCAGATCCCTCGGTCGAGCGGGCGCTGGCCGGCCGGCTCCGGCAGGTTGTCGGGGTGCCGGTGTCGGCGTCCGCTGAGGTGGTGGCCGAGTTCAGGGAGTACGAGCGGTTCTCGACCGCGGTCCTCAACGCCTTCCTGTCACCGGAGGTGGCCCGCTACATGGGCAGCCTGGCCGACCGGGCCGGACAGGCCGGGTTCGTCGACGAGATCGCGGTCATGCGCTCCTCGGGCGGGCTCGTGTCGCTCAGCCACGCGTCGGCGTTCCCGGCGTCGATCCTGCTGTCGGGGCCGGCGGGCGGGGTGGTGGCCGCGGCCGCGCTGGGCGAGATGATGGGCTGCGACACCCTGATCTCGTTCGACATGGGCGGCACGTCCACCGACGTGTGCCGGGTGCGCCGGGGCCGACCGGAGGTGTCCTACAACCGCGAGATCGCGGGCCACGCCTGCCTGATGCCGTCGGTGGCGGTCCACACCGTCGGCGCCGGAGGCGGGTCGGTGGCCTGGGCCGACCGCGGCGGCGCGCTGCGGGTGGGGGCGCGCTCCGCGGGGGCCGACCCCGGCCCGGCGTGCTACGGCCGCGGCGGCGCCGAGCCGACCGTCACCGACGCCAATGTTGTGCTGGGCCGCCTGGATCCGAACGCGAGGCTGGCGGGCACGGTGGCCTTGCAGCCCGACCTGTCCACCGCCTCCTTGGAGCGGCTCGGAGCGGACCTGTCGCTGGATGCGGTCGAGGCCGCGCTGGGCGTGGTCGCGGTGGTGGAGTCGCACATGACCCACGCGGTGCGGGCCGTGTCGGTGGAGCAGGGCACCGATCCCCGGGACGCGGCGCTGATGGCGTTCGGGGGCGCGGGCGGCCTGCACGCGGGCGCGCTGGCCCGGTCCCTGGAGATGGACGGTGTGATCGTCCCGCCCTACGCCGGGGTCTTCTCGGCCTTCGGTCTGCTGCTCAGCCCGCCCCGGGCCGATGCCGCCCAGACGATCAACGTCACCGGCGCCGACCGCGGCCGGATGCCTGTGGCCGCTCGGGAGCTGCTGGCTGCGGCTTGTGGCCAGATCGAGGCCGACAGCGGCCAAGCGGCTCGGACTGCGGCGTTGGTCGTCGACATGCGCTATGTGGGTCAGGCCCATGAGACGCCGGTGCCCTACACCGAGGACGAGCCGTGGGAGACGCTGTGCGAGAGGTTCCATCACCTGCACGCCCAGCGCAACGGCTTCGCCCGACCCACCGACCCGGTGGAGGCGGTGACGGTGAGGGCCGAGGCTGTCGGCGCGGCCGCGCTGAGTTGGGCGGACCTGCCCGGGTTCGAGCCCGAGCCCGGCAACCCGCGGCGCGGGTCCCGCCCGGTCATGGGCTCGTCGGGGACTGCGGAGGCGCAGGTGTGGTGGCGCCCCGCGCTGGCGGTGGGCGCCGAGGTGGTCGGTCCGGCCATCATCGCCGAGGGCGAGTCCACGACGTATCTGGCCGACGGCGATCGGGCCACCGTGCATGAGACCGGCGCGTTGAGGATCGAGTGGTGACCCAACAAGAACTGGCAGCAGCCGAAGCCGCCTTGGGCGCTCCCCGCTGCCAATTCCCCCACCGAACGCGCTCCCAACAAGAACTGGCAGCAGCCGAAGCCGCTTTGGGCGCTCCCCGCTGCCAATTCCGCCGGTGGTGACGCCGTGGGCTTGAACGCGATCGACTTGGAGGTGGCCCGGCACCGGTTCACTGCCGCGGCCGACGAGATGGGCGGGGTGCTGCGCCGCACCGGCTACTCGCCCAACATCAAGGAGCGGGCCGACTTCTCCACCGCGCTGTTCGTCCCCCACGGCGAGCTGCTGGCCCAGGCCGAGCACATACCGGTGCATCTCGGCTCGATGCCGGCGTCGGTTCGAGCCGTGATCGACGCCTTCGGCAGCACCCTCGAGCTCGATGCCCAGTACGCGGTCAACGACCCCTACCACGGGGGCACCCACCTGAACGACTTGACCATCGTGAGGCCCGTCGCCCATCGGGGGGGCCTCGTGGGCTGGGTGGCCAACCGGGCCCACCACTCCGATGTGGGCGGCGACGCGCCCGGATCGATGCCGGCGCACGCCACACGGCTCGAACAGGAGGGCCACGTCGTGGCGCCGATGCTCGCGGCGCGGGGAGGCCAATGGGTGCCCGAATTCCTGGACCCGTTCCTGGACGCCACCCGCACCCCCGACGAGCGCCTGGGGGATCTGTCGGCCCAGCTCGGCGCCAACGAGGTCGGCGCCCAACGATTGATCGAGTTGTGTGACGCCTACGGACCGGCCCGCCACACCGCGATCTGCCGCGGCCTGCTCGACTACGGCGAGCGGCGGATGCGGGCCGCCATCGCCGAGCTGCCCGACGGCGACTACGCCTTCGAGGACTACGTGGAGGGCCCGGAGCGGCTGCACAACATCGCGGTGAGGGTCACTATCGACGGCTCGGACCTGCACGCCGACTTCGCCGGGTCCGCGCCGCAGGTGGAGGCCAACTTCAACTCGGTGGAGGCGGTGGCGGTGTCGTGCCTGTACTTCGCGGTGCGGGTGGCCACCGACCCGTCCATCCCGGCCAACGGCGGCTGCTACCGGCCCATCACCATGGCCGCGCCCCGCGGCTCGATCGTCAGCGCCGAACCGCCCGCGGCGGTGGCCGCCGGCAACGTGGAGACCTCCCAGCGCATCGCGGACGTGCTGCTGGGCGCGCTGGCCGCGGCTGCGCCCGCCGCCGTGCCGGCCGCGTCGCAGGGAACGATGAACAACGTGCTGGCCGGATCGGACGCTTTCGCCTACTACGAGACCGTCGGCGGCGGGCAGGGCGGGCGCCGGGGCCAGGCCGGGCAGTCGGGCGTCCACACCGGCATGACCAACACCAAGAACACCCCCATCGAGAGCCTCGTCCAGCACTACCCGCTGCGCATCACCGCCTACGGCCTGCGCACGGGCAGCGGCGGCGAGGGCCGCTACCCGGGGGGTCAGGGCATCGTGCGGGAGATGGAGTTCCTCTCCGACGCCACCGTGACCCTCATGGGCGAGCGGCGTGTGACACAGCCCTGGGGCCTGCAGGGCGGCGGCCCGGGGGCCAAGGGCGAGGACTGGCTGATCCGCCGCACCGGCGCTCGGGAGCTGCTGCCTGGCAAGGCCACCCTGGACGTGCAAGCCGGAGACCGCCTGCGGGTCCTAACCCCCGGAGGAGGCGCCTGGGGCCCGGCGTAGGAGCAAGGACAGACGGGTCTCTGCACCAAGACAACTTGGACACAATCATGGACATGCTGATGGACAAATCTCATAGCCAATAGTAGGCTATGGCCATGAAGGACTATCAGGAGTCCCATCCGTGGATCACCTTCAAGGCGACAGACATCAACGATCTTGGACCGAAGATATGGATGCTTCTAGGTGAGGCACGCTCGAAGTGTGAGCACCTAGCCGGCGCTCCGCTTCAGCCCGATGTGGCCGACCGGCTCTACGAGCTCGCCTTAGTCAAGGGAGCCCAAGCGACCACGGCCATCGAGGGCAACACCCTCACCGAGAAGCAGGTGGCGGGAATCCGCGACGGCACGTACAGCGCTCCGCCGTCTCGGGCCTACCAGGAACGGGAAGTCCGTAACGTGCTCGACGCGCTGGACGAGATCGACGGTCAAGTGATGCAAGGCGAGTCACCCAGGATCACTGAGGATCTGATCTGTGAGTTCAACCGTCGACTACTGGACGGGACCAAGCACGCTTCGCACGTGGTGCCCGGCAAGGTGCGGGACTACTCGGTGGTGGTATCGGCCTATCGGGGCGCGCCAGCTGAGGATTGCGAGTACCTGCTGGAGCGTCTCGCTGGATGGCTCGAGAGCGACGTCTTCAAGTCGAACGACCCTGAGACCGGGTTCGCGCTAGCCGCCGCCTGCGCGGTCTACGCCCATCTCTATATTGCGTGGATACACCCCTTCGGCGACGGCAACGGCCGCACCGCCAGGCTGCTGGAGTTCCTGATCCTCGCCAGAAGCGGCGTGGTTCCTCTGCCAGCTGCCCATCTGCTGTCAAATCACTACAACCTGACCCGCGACCAGTACTACCTCGAGCTGGCGCAAGCGAGCCAGTCTGGCAAGACCGTCAGCTTCTTGACCTATGCGACGCAGGGCCTCGTAGACGGGCTTCGGGAGCAGATCGAGGAAGTACGCCAACAGCAATTGGACGTAACGTGGGTCAACTACGTCCATCAAGTAATGAACCGGTTTCCGCCAAGTCCAGCGAGCGACCGGCAACGCACGCTCGTGCTCGCCATGCCATCGGACCGGGACGTGCCAAAGGACGCAGTTCCCAGGCTCACCCCCGAACTGGCCGCGCTATACGCCACGAAGGGCCCCCGTACTCTGAGCCGCGACCTCAACCGGTTGCAGAAGGCCGGGCTGGTGCACAGGCACAACAAGGGGTGGATGGCCAACCACTTCATCGTCAAGGCGTTCCTGCCGCCGGTCGCCGACAGCAACCACCCATCCTGAGAGACGGCGGTGTCGGCGCGCCCTTTCCCCTGGCGGCCGATGTTGCGTCAGGCCGCGGCGATGCCGGGAAGGCGGTCACAGGACGCGCCACCATGGGGCGGCCAGCACGTCGGGCGCGAGCCACTCGGTGGTGTCGCCGCCGTGCAGCAGCAGGCCTGCCCGGACCCTCGGACCGTACTCGGCTCGGAAGGATCGCAGGTGGGCGGCGTCTCGCAGCCTCGGGCGAGGCGACGCCTTGACCTCTATGGGCAGCAGCCGGCCGCCCGCCTCCACCACGAAGTCCACCTCCTCGCCGGCCGCGGTGCGCCAGTGGAGGATCTCCGCCCGCTCCAGCCGGGCGTCCCGCCAGGCCAGCAGGTCGTGCAGCACGATGTTCTCAAGGTGGGCGCCAGAGGGCTCGTCCTGCTGGGCCAGGTGCAGCGCCGCGGCGGTGTCGCCCCAGTGCAGCTTGGGCGACTTGATGAGCCGCTTGGTGCGGTTCACCGAGTAAGCGGGAACGCGCACCAGCAGATGCGAGATCTCCAGCAAGTTCAGGTAGCGGTGCACCGTCGACTGGGGCAGGGCCACGTCGCGGCCGAGCCCCGTCTGGTTGACGGTCTGGCCGATCCGCAGGCACGCGGCCCGCATCAGACGGCGGAAGTCCGGCAGCGCCGCGATGGCCGACAGATCCTGCAGGTCGCGCTCCATGTAGGTGCGCACGTATCCGTCGAACCAGATCGAGCGGTCGCGGGCGGTTCGAAGTTGAAGAGCCAGCGACGGCAGGCCGCCGCGTCGGGCCAGGGTCCGCCAGTCCTCGGGTTCGTCGGGCTGTGCGGCCACCAGTTCGGGCCACTGCTCGTCCGAGGCCTCCAGCAACTCCTCCCAGATGCCGCCCCGCCCGAGGCCCCGCTGCTCCCTGCGGGTCATCGGCCACAGTGTCAGGTAGCTCGCCCGGCCGGCCAGCGACTCCGACACCTGCCGCATGAGCAGCAGGTTGGCCGAACCGGTGAGCAGGAACCGGCCGGGCTGGCGCTGCCGGTCGATGGCACGCTTCACCGCCAGCAGCACGTGCGGTTCGCGCTGAACCTCGTCCAGGGTCACCGGCTCGCTGCCGCCCACCAGCACCTCAGGATCGCGGCGGGCCGCGTCCACCACATCGAGGTCGTCGAGGGAGAAGTAGCGCCGCGGCCCGGGCGTCAACTCCCGTACGAGGGTGCTCTTGCCCGTCTGGCGGGCGCCCGTGACCACCACCGCCGGCATCACGCCGAGACGCTCCTGAAGGCTCGGCCCCACAAGCCGGGACAGCACAGTGTTATCCATAGTGTGGATGATATCCATTCAGACTGTGGATAGATTGCCGCAGCCGGACGAGGGGGACGTGATCGCCGTGCGGGTTACCGAGTTCGTGCGAGTCGGTGACACCGTGCGTCGTCCGGCCACCGCCAACACCGAGTCGATGCGCGAGCCGCGCTCCGAGCCAGCTAGCCGAGCAAATGGAACTGGCGCGCGATCTGCTCGAATTTACGTGTAATTGAGTTGCATTCCATCTGATCTATGCTAAGCTCAGCTCATGGACGCGGCAACGGTGATGCAGCTGATTATGCCGGTGCTGGCCGTTGTGGGCATTGTCTGGCACCAGCAGCACAGCATCGACAAGCTCCGCGATGACTTCAACGCAGCAATCAGGGAGCAGCGCGACGCAACCGACAAGCTGCGCGATGTGGTGGTGGACATCGGGCAGCGTCTGGCCCGAATCGAGGGCCATCTCGGTATCGGCATACCGCCGACCGCCGAGGAGACCGATGCGTCGCAGTGATCAGGTGTCTTGACATCGTGATGTCATGCCCAAGCAGACGACCGTCCGACTTCCAGATGACCTTGCTCATGAAGCCGAGGCGGCGGCCCGCGTGCGAGGTTCAAGCATGAACCAGCTCGTCATCGACTCGCTGCGTGCAGAGATAGAGCGCGTGAGGGCCGATGAGGACTCCACGTCCCGGGCGAAGCGGCTGATACAACGAGACCGGGAGCTGCTCGACCGTCTGGCCCAGTGACGAGATATCTCGCCCTAGCCGAGTATTCGCCGGTGGGTGCCTCCATGTCCACCACGGTCGCCCGACCGTCGACGCACCGGACCGCCCTCATGGCCCCATTCTGCCGATCCGCAGCCGTGGAGTCCCCATCAGCCCCGGGAAGGAGCACGGCCCGCAAACCGGCGGCGGCAGCCAGCCGTCGATCCGAGTAGGTTGCCTGCGGTGGCAGTGTTGGCTCGTCGGTGGAGTCGGCTCACTCTCCTCGCCACGCTGGCGACCAGTGCGGCTCTGACCGTGGTGCCGGTCTCCTCGACGGCGAGAATCGCTAGGCGACGTCGCCAGGCGCTCAGCGAGGCCGTGGCCCGAGCGGCCCGTGAGCGCAGCGAACAAGAGCGGGAACACAACGCCGCACCGCGAGGCGCTCACCACCTATTTGCGCTCGCTCCTAGTCGTCCCCCGGCTCGGAGGGTCTGGTGCGACGAGCCCCGGCGACAGACCCCGCCACCGAGCGCATCGGCATGGTGGAGATCTCGAAGACCGCTCCGACGAGCTGCGCGGGGGCGCGGGCGGCCTCGACCAGTCCGTGCCCGATCACCGCGCCCGCAGTGCGACCCGACAGTCGGCGCGTCCATCCCAGGGCCACGAACATGCCCAGCGACACCAGCGCCACCAGGGCCATCAGCGCGGTGACCATGATCCACCCGGCGCGGCTGCCCAGGAGCGGCAGGTCCACGAAGTTCATGCCGAAGAAGCCCGCGATCAGCGACAGCGGCAACATGATGGCCGCGTACACAGTCAGGACTTTGGTGACCTCGGTCGCCTGGCGGGCCTCGGCGCCCCGGTAGGCGTCGAGGGTCTCGGCCAGGGCGGCCCGGGCGCCGTCGGCACCCTGGCTGGCCCGTGCCGCGGTGTCGAACACGTCGGAGAACCGGCGGCGGCCCGCGTCGGAAACCAGCGGCGAGGTGGAGTGTCGCAGAATGTCGAGCGCTTCTCGCTGGGGGTGGACCGCCCGGCGCAGCGCGGCCAGATCGGCGCGGACCGCGGTGATCTCGGGCAGGAAGTCGGCGTCGGCGCGCAGCGCGAGCTGGATCAGCTCCTCGTTTCGGTCGTCGAACACGTCGAGCACGCAGACCAGTCGGCGGGTGGCTACGTCGGCCAGCCGGGCCAGCGCCTCGTCGGGGCCGCCGCTGGCCAGTTCGGGTCGGTTCCGGACACCGTCCCAGAGCGCGTCGATCGAGACCGAGCGCTGGTCGTGGATGGTGATGAGGCGGCGCTCGGACAGGAAGCAGTCGAGCTCGTAGGTCTCGATCCGCTCCTCGTCGAGGGCGTGTAGGACCACCAGCACGAACGAGCCGAAGTCGTCGACCTTGGGCAGGTCGACATCCTCGACGGTGTCGCGCACGGACAGCGCGTCGAGCCCGAGCTGCTCGGCAAGATCGGCGAGCTCGTCGACATCGTCGGGCACCGCGGTGATGTCGATCCACACCCAGTCCGACTCAGGCAGCCCAAGAGGCGGCTCTACCTCGACCGCGCACTCGCACGAGGAGAACTGCAGGGCTCGGGTGATCATCGCCGACGATATTCGCACACCAGCCGCTGCAACTGGCTGACCTGCTAGGTCCGGGTGGCGAGGAGGGGCGTCACAAGGTTCACCCGGTGCGACGACAACCGGTTGGTGGGGAGCCGGGCCGGGGCGTCGCCCTAGATTGGGGCTCGTGACTCATCTGTTGCTGGCTGCGACCCGCGAGCTGGGAGGATCGATCAGCGCCCGCTCGGCGGAGATCGAGGGGCTGGGCACGCTGCCTCTCGACCTGGTCGATGCCATCCGGCCGACCGGGGCGTTCCGCCAGAGTGTGCCCAACGAACTGGGTGGGCCGGGGGTGACGGCCGCACAGAGCCTGGAGGTCTTCGAGGAGTTCGCCTACCACGACGGCTCGGTCGGCTGGTGCGTGGCCATCGCCTCCACCACATCACTGCTGGCGTCGTACCTGCCCGAACACCATGCCCGGGCCCTGTTCGGCGATCCTGGTTCCATCGGCGGGGGGTTCGTCGTTCCCCGGGGCCGAGCCGTGCCCGTCGAGGGCGGGCTGCGGGTTTCGGGGCGCTGGCAGTGGGGGTCAGGCGCCAAGCACTGCACGACCATCGGCGGCGGCTGCCTGGTGGTCGGCGCTAACGGGCAACCGGAGCCGCGGGGCGACGGTCTGGCCGCGCCGTTCGTGTTCATGGATCCCGGCGACGTCGAGCTGATCGATACCTGGGACGTGGCCGGCCTGGCCGGCACCGGCTCGGTCGACTTCGAGGCGCGGGACGTGTTCGTGCCCGAGGGCCGCTGGGTGCAGATCGGCGCGGACGGACCGGTGCGGAACAACCCCTGGTCCCGGTTCTCGTTCTATGGGCTGCTGGCCAGCGGGGTGGCGGCCGCGGCGGTGGGAATGGCCCGCCGCTCGATCGACGAGCTGGTGGATCTGGCCGGGTCGAAGAAGCCACAGGGCAGCACCCGCACTCTGGCCGAGCGGGCCGCAACGCAGGCCGAGACCGCGGCGGCCGAGGCGAGGCTCGCGTCGGCATGGTCGCTGACGCTCGACGCCGTGGATGAGGCCTTCCAAAGCGCTGTGGCCGGGCAGCCGTCGACCGTCGATCAGAAGCGGCGGATCCGGCTGGCGGCGACGCACGCCACCCAGACCGCAGCCGATGTGGCTGCGTCGATGTTCAGGACCGCGGGCGGGGCCGCGGTGTACCGCACCAGCCCTATCCAACGCTGCTTCCGAGACACGGCGGTGGCAGCCCAGCACGCCATGGTCGCACCGCGGACGATGGAGACGGCGGGCCGACTGCGCATGGGCCTCGACACCGACACCACCACGCTGTGACAGGGCAGATGTGGTCGAGGCGGGTGTGGCCTCCGTGCCCTATGACCGCCATGACCTATGACCGCCATGACCTATGACCGCCGTGACCGGGGAGTGACGTGGTAGCCGTCGGAGTGAGCCTCCCCTGGGGCCTGTGGGGGCTGCCACCGGGCGAGCAGCGGCGGTTGCTCGGCCGGATAGCGGACGCGGGCATCGACCATGTCTTCGCCGCCGACCATGTGAGCTTCCGCGACGGCAGCGGAATGGACGGCCTGGTCACCCTGGCCGCTCTCAGCGGGCTGGAGCCCAGGCTCGGCCTGCACGTGGTCGTCTACCTGCTGGCTCTGCGGCATCCGATGGTGGCGGCCCGTCAGATCGCCACGCTGGCCGAGGCCGCGCCCGGGCGGCTAACGGTGGGGGTCGGCGTGGGAGGCGACGACCGCCACGAGGTGGAGGTGTGCGATGTCGATCCCGCGACGAGGGGCCGGCGCACCGATGTGGCGTTAGGAATGGTGCGGGCCCTGCTGGAAAGCCAGACCGTCGACGGCGACGGCGAGTTCTTCGAGTTCCGAGGGGGAAGGATCCGGCCAGCGCCCGATCCGCCGGTGCCGCTGGTGGTTGGGGGCCGAAGCGACGCCGCACTGGAGCGGGCCGGCCGCCTCGGCGAGGGATGGCTGGCCGCCTGGTGTTCGCCTAGGTGGCTGGTGTTAAATGGCAATTTGCCACAATTCGCAAGTCGCTGACCTGGGGTTTTGTGACCGCAATACCCCCATTTCGGGAGTTTGGCACCAGCCACCTAGGCGGTTCGCGGAGGGCGTGGCCAGGGTCGAGGAGACCGGCGCAGGGCGCGACGTCGCATGGCAGCACGGCCTGCAGCTGGGCTCGGGACCGGCGCCTCGCCCGAAGAGGGCCGCCGTTATGTGGCCGACACCATGGAGCGCTTCTACCGGATGAGCTTCGAGCCCTTCGAGCGCTACACCCCTTGCGGTGCCGCGGCCGACATCGCCGAGTTCCTGCAGCCGTATGTGGACGCCGGGGCGACGACGCTGAGCCTCACCCCCTGCGGCCCCGATCGCGCCACCGAGATCGCGACCGTCGCCGAGGTGAAGCGGCTACTGAACTCTTGACCGAGCAGCATTGCCAGCAGTTTTAAGCTATTTCCATGCGATTGAGTTGCAGGCTGGTTGAAAGCGGCTAAGATAGGCATCATGGAGGCTCTCGTCCAGGTCGTGACCGTTGCGCTGGCCGTCGTCGCCATCATCTGGCATCAGCAGCGAACCATCGACAAGCTGCGGGACGGCACAATCGAGAAGCTCAGAACAGGCGTCGCGGCCAACGGAGAGCGGCTAGCTCGGATCGAGGGTTTCCTGGGCATCGGCATGCCGGAAGCGGCCGCCCCCAATGCCGCTGGTGCCGTGTCTCCGAGGCAGCGTCCAAGCGAAGGTGAGGAGCCTGAGCCGACGTAGAGCCAGCGTCAACCCAGGGCGAGGCGGGCTGCGGCCAGATCGGCGGCCGCGAATCCGGCCGACTTGAACAGGGTGATCTCCTCGGCGGAGGTGCGGCCGGGGTGGTGGCCGGTGGCGAGGTCTCGCAGATCGGCGATTATCGAGGCCTCGGTGATCACGCCTTCGGCTAGCGGCTGGGCCAGGTCGCCGGACAGCGAGGCGCCCGCGACGGTGTCGACGAAGATGGTGGCCCGGGCTGCGGCCGCGTCGTCGGACTCGCGCATGTCGGGCTGGAAGCTGCCGACGAGGTCGAGGTGGGAGCCGGGGGCTAGGAGGTCGCCCCGCACCAGGGGACTGATGGCGCCCGTGACGCACGAGACGATGTCGGCGCTCGAGATGCTGGTGTCGAGGTCGGCGGATGAGCGAGCGAGGAGGCCCTCGGCCCGCAGCTGCTCGGCCACGGCCTCGGCGGCCTCGGGGCTGCGGCCCCAGATCTCGATGCTGGTTAGCGGGCGGACCGCGGCGTGGGCCCGGGCCATGTTGGGTGACAGCCGGCCCGTTCCCACCACCAGGAGCCGCTCGGCGTCGGCGCGGGCCAGATAATCGGCGGCCAGCGCCGAGATGGCCGCGGTGCGGCGGTCGGTCAGCTCGTCGCCGTCGAGCACTGCGCTCAACTGCCCGGTGCGGCCGTCGAGGAGCAGGTAGGCGGCGTTGACGGTGGGCACGGCGGTGCCGGCATTGGACGGGAAGTAGGTGACGGTCTTCACGCCGATCAGCTCGCGGTCGATCCAAGCGGGCATCAGTAGCAGTGCTCCCTCGCCGCCGTCGGGCAGGCCGACCGGGTGCACGTGCCGTTCGGGCGAGGTCAGGTGGTCCTCCGCCAGTATCTCGGCGATGGCGGCGATCAGTTCCGGCCACGGCGTGGCGGCCCGAACCGCGGTCGCGTCGAGGGTGAGCATCACGCGAGCACGTCAACGCCGAGCGCGTCGATGAAGGCCTGCTCGTCGACCGAGTGCTCGCTGGCCGCCACCGCAGACGACTGCCGGTGAGCTTCGGCCGCCACCGCCGCCGACTGCCGCTGAGCTTCGGCCGCGAACTCCGGGGTGCAGTTGTCGGTCACCCACATCCGGCATAACGATATTGTCCGCCGCCGGCATGGCAAGAGGGCCGCAGGCATCTGACTACTGCGGGCGGCGCTGGGTCCACGAGTCGATGGAGACGGCAGCAAGGATGACCGCGCCCTGGATGACCCGCTGCCAGATGGGGTCGATCTGGTGCAGGTTGAAGCCGTTGATCATCAGCGCGATGAAAAACGCCCCGGCGATGGTCCGCCACACCGCTCCCTCGCCGCCGGCGATGGAGGTCCCACCCACGACCACTGCCGCGATCACGCCGAACACGAAGCTGAAGTCGTCTGAGGGCAGCGCGGACAGCGACCGGGACGACGACACCACCCCGGCCAACCCGGCAGCCGCTCCGGCCATGGCGAAGCAGATCGTCTTGACCCGGGCCACGGGCACACCGGCGAGGCGAGCAGCCTCGGCGTTGCCGCCAGCTGCGTAGACGTGGCGTCCGAAGCGGCTGCGGCTCAACAGAATCCAGGCCACCGCCACTACCGCAGCCGCGATCCAGGCTCCGGTGGTGATCCCCCACCAGCGGGTTCGGGCGATGGCCGGGTAGGCGTCGGTGGAGGCCCGAAGCACACTGCGGTCGCTGATCAGGAAGCCTGCGCCGAAGACCATGAACGATGTGGCCAGCGTGGCAATGAACGAGTTCACCTTGAGGGCGGTGACGACCAGCCCGTTGGCCACCCCCACGACCAGCCCGACGGCCACGCCCGCCGCGACCGCCAGCATCACGTTGCCGGTGCTGTTCTCGACCTGGAGGGCGAACAGCGGCGCCACCACATAGACGGACGCGGCGGAGATGTCGAAGCCCCCCGCGATCATCGTGATGGTGGCGAAGGAGGCCGCGATCAGCAGCGAAGACTGCTGGTCGAGGATGTTGCGGAAGTTGGCCTGGCTCAAGAAGCCGTCAGTGGTGGCGGCCAGGAGCACGAACAATGCGACGGTGACGACCGCGATGCCGTAGCGGCGGGCCGCCGGCAGGGCCTGCGCGATCATCGCGGCCGGACCGCGGTCTTCTCACCGGCTCCGAAGGCGGCGGCCAGCAGGTTCGCATCGACCATGTCAGCACCCATGAACTCGGCAACGATTCTGCCGCTGCGCATCACCAGCGCCCGGTGGCAGGTGCCGATCACCTCCTCCAGATCCGACGAGACAAGCAGCACCGCGCAGCCTGAACGAGCCATCCCGTTGAGTGCCTCGTAGATGGCCCGCTTGGAGCCCACATCCACCCCCCGAGTGGGCTCGTCGGCGATGAGGAGCCGAGGCTCGCCCAATACGGCTCGAGCGAACAGCACCTTCTGCTGGTTGCCCCCCGACAGGGCCTCCACCGGCACCAGCATGCTCCCGGCCCGCACGCCAACGTCGTCGCAGGCCTGTCCGGCGGCCATCTGCTCCTGACCGGTCCGGATTCCGAGCCAGCCGCCGAAACGCCGCAGATGGGGCAGCGTGGTGTTGTCCCGCACGGGCCGCCTCGCCATCAGGCCCTGATCTCGGCGGGACTCCGGTATCAGGCCGACGCCGTGGGCCAGCGCATCCTCCACGCTGCCGGAGAGTCGGTGGTCGCAGACCTCGACCGAACCTGAGGCGACCCGGCCGGCGCCGTAAACCGCGTGAGCCACCTCGCTGCGGCCCGCTCCGACCAGCCCGGCAAGGCCCAGAATCTCTCCGGCTCGAATGTGGAACGAGACGTCGGAGAACTCGCCGCCGGCCGAACGCAGGTCCTTGACTCGCAGCACCACACCAGCGTCGCCGGCAGGCGCGAGCGGCTTGGGCGGGAAGATCTCACCGATGTGACGACCGATCATGCCCTCGACGAGCGACTCGTGGGTCTCAGTTTCGGCGGGGCCGGTCCGCACTATCCGTCCGTCACGCATCACCGTGACGGTGTCAGCGACCGACAGCACCTCGTTGAGGAAGTGAGACACGTACACCACGGCCACTCCCTGTTTGGCCAACTCGCGAACTGTGCTGCACAGATCCGCAGCCTCGTGGCTGGCCAGCCGGGCGGTGGGCTCGTCGAGCACCACCAGTCGCGACTCTCGCCCCAAGGCTCGCAGGATCTCGACCTTCTGCTGGTCCGCCACGGGCAACGACCCGGCTCTCGAGTCGAGAGGAACCTCCAAGCCGTGCTGGGCGATCAGAGCCTCAACCCGGCGCCGGTTGGCTCGGTGGTTCACAAGCGGGCCCCAGCGTTCCTCAGAACCAAGAACGACGTTGTCGACCACGCTCATTGTAGGCAGCAGCGACAGCTCCTGAGCCACTCCTACAAGCCCGCGGGCGGCTCCGTCAGCGGGGCTGTCGAGCCGAATGAGCGAGCCACCTAGGGCGAGGCTCCCGGAGTCGGGAGCGTGCACTCCGAGCACGATCCCGCACAGGGTGGACTTGCCGGCGCCGTTCTCGCCGACCAGCCCGTGCACCCGGCCCGCTTCGAAGGCGACCGACACGTCTTCGAGGGCGCGAGTCGCGCCGAAGCGCTTGCTGACGTTGTGAACGCTGGCAAGCGCTTCGGCGGACTTCATGATCTGCTCCCCGCGCCTGGAGCGCGGGAAGTCTCAGAGGCAGGCAGCCAGCTCAGCCGTCCCACTGAGGCGTGAACAGGTGCACGTTGTCGGCGGTCACCAGACCATTGTCGGGGAGATCGGCCAACGGGTCCACCCCGCCGAAGTCGCCACCCCCGGCGAGGGCCGAGACCATGGCCTCCATGGCAATGCGTCCCTCGTCTCCGGGAGCACCGAACACGCCGCCGAACCAGCGACCAGCTGCGATGCCCTCAATGGCCGGCACCGAGCCGCCCCACCCGACGAGGCGGACCTGATCGAGTTTGCCCTCGTCTGCGAGCACGATCTCCGCGCCCTGCACCGATTGGTCGGCACCGACCAGCACGTCGAAGTCGGGAGCGACCTGGAGGATGTCCTGGGTGGCGTTGATGCCTCCCTCGGGGCCCAGGTACTGGCCCTCTCCCTCGGCGACGATGGTGATGGACGGATGTCCGGCGATGACCTCGTCTAGGCCAGCGCGGGCCGCATCGTCGATCGGCAGTCCCTTGATCCCGTAAATGTAGACCACCTCGCACGGATCGAGATCCGCGCAGGCCAGCACGGTGAGTTCGCCGAGACGCTTGCCGTTCACAAACGGCGCGGCCATGACATTGGCACTGACCCCGGGCACCTGGGGCTCCGACGTGGTGTAGTCCTCGCCCACCACCTGATTGAGGATGACCACCTCCATGCCGGCATCGAGCGCAGCCGCGATGTCGGGGGCCGTAGCGATACCGGCGATCGACACCAGGATCACGCCGTCGTAGGCTCCAGAGGCGATCACGTCCTGGAACTGCGTCGTCTGAAGGCCGGGGGCGAACTGGCCATCAAACTCTGTGATCTCCACGTTGTTGACCAGTGCCACTGCCTCCATCTCAAGGCGCGACGACAGCAGCCATGTGTTGGCTGAACTCGCCGACAGATAAGCGACCTCGAACGGCTCGCCGGTCTCGGCCGGCTCCGGTTCGTCCATCTCGTCGGTCTCGGCCGGCTCCGGTTCGTCCATCTCGCCGGTCTCGGCCGGCTCCGGTTCGTCCATCTCGTCGGTCTCGGCCGGCTCCGGTTCGTCCATCTCGTCATCATCGCCCTCCGGAGCCACGGGCTCGTCCGCCTCGTCCGGGGCGGGTTCGTCCGTCTCCTCGTCGGCCGCGAGCGCGGGCTCCGGTGCGGCCTCGGCGTCATCGCCGGCGGCTGGGGCCGGAGCCTCCGTCTGCTCGCCGCCGGGCGCTCCATCGTCATCGTCGCCGCCGCACGAGGCCGCGGCCAGAGCGAAGACAGCGACGAGAGCGAGCCACACGAATGAGAGTGGCCTGTGCGGGATTCTCGCCATCTGGCGTCACCTCCTCCTGGTACGTCGCCCGGCCCATGCCGAGCTGACCGCACCATAAGGTGAGCCCTGTCGCGGTTACTTAGGCTGAATGCATAGGTGATTACCTATTCGAGTGCATTCTGCATAATCAGCGGTGGTTCACGGTTGATCCGAAGCATCCGGCAGGCCAGTTGCAGCGACAAACGGGTCTCAGCGTCGTCGAGGGCGACCCCCAACAGGCCCGAGATGCGGCGCATCCGATTGGCCACCGTGTTGCGGTGCAGACCCAACATCTGAGCCGCTTCGGTGGTCGAGCAGCTGGCATCGAGATACACCTCGAGGGTCCGCAGCAGTTCGTGGTCGCTGTCGGCGCCCAGGACGGGCTGCAGAATGAACCGGGCGTAACGGGCGAAGTCCTCAGAGCCGAACCAGCCCATGAGAACTCGCTGCACACCCAGTTGGTCAATGTGAGCCGCCCCGGATCGGCCTCCGAAGCGCGCATTGGCGATGAGCGCGGCTTCGTGGGCCTCCGTCAGCGAAACGCGCAACCCGCCGAGGTCTAGGTAGGGGCGACCAATGCCGGCATGGGCCTGCAGCCCCGAGTGCGCGTCGACGAACTCGGCCAGCGCTTCGCCCAACCGTCGGACTATCGCCGAGTAGCTCTCCACTGCAGGCTCGGACGCATCGGTTACCCATCCGCTCCATCCGTCGTTGCGCTCCACCAGCGGTCCGTCGAGTCCCGCGCCGCGCAGGCGCTCCCGCACTTCAGCATGCAGATCGATGATCCGAGAAGTATCTGCCCCGCGCAACGTGATGTGCAGCCCGGTGTTCCATCCCGCGGCGCTCCATCCCAACGCCAACATCTGGTTGCGGATGTCGCGCTCGTGGAGGTCGCTGGTGGCAAGCAGTTCGTTGAGCACTGCGATACGACGCCGGGCGTCGCTCTCGGTGCGGGCCCGAACCGAGGCCAGCAGGGCCGCCAGATACCAGGATCCGATCTGCAGCAAAGACCGGAGCAGCCTCTGCACGCCGTCCGACCCACGACTCTCTGCCACCAGCCAGTAGTCGGGCTCCTCTCCGAACTCCCCGGGGGTCAGCACTATCGCCGTGCTGTGCAGCGCGGCCTCGGTCGAGTTGTCGACGAGGTAGGCCGGTCCCGACGCCAGCCGACGGCCGTCGATCTCGATCGGTTCACCCGCTACCAGGCTTCGATCCTGGCCGAGCAGGCAAACGCTCGACGCGCTCAGGTCGGCGACCGCACCGAGCACCCGTTCCACGCTGGCGGCGCGGACCTGACTCAGCGACACGAGCAGAAAGTTCACCGCTGATGCATGCTCCACATCGGCCGCCCAAAGCTGAGCCCTCAACCGGTGGGTAAGCGTCATGGCATCGGCCTCGGGTACCACGACCAGGGGCACGTCGAAGCGGTTGGCCAGACGGCGCACACCCACACCGAGCTCAAAGCCCGGGTTCGTGACGATCAGCGTGGCGGCACCAGCGTCAGCAACGATGCGAATGGCCATGTCGATCTGGTACAGGTGCTCGCCGATATCGGCGGCGTCGAAGACGACAGCCTCACCGGGCTGCAAGGGCGAATCGGCTCGCAGCCGCCCATGGAGGACGACCTCTGCGACCGCGGCGTCCAGTCCGCCCCCGCCCGCCAAGAGCTCCGCGTCGGTGAGCGCGGGAGACGCCAGAAGCCGCCTAACCGTGATCGGGCGCTCGCTGCCCATGGCCCAAACCTACAGAGGCCGCTCTGCCGGAACCCTCCCAGCCCTACGACAGGCTGGCACGAAAGAAGTCGAGCATGTTGGCGCTGGCGAAGCGAGCCGCCCGGTCGGCGCCGAACCGTTCGACAAACCGTGGGATCAGGTTCGGATAGTCGGCCGGCGCTCTCAGGTCGTCTATGAACCCCAGGTCGGCCGGGTCGACCAGGAGCTGACGCCCGAGGATGGGATCGACGATGCGGACCAGATCGTCGATGAAGTCGGCCCCGATAGCGACCCGGTCGTCGCCGGCGACGAGGGCGGCGTGCTCGATGTGATCGACGAAGCCGTCGATGGTCGGTGCTGTGTCCGACACGAAGGGGCCGAAGGCGTTGACGGCCACGAAGCCTCCGGAGTCGGCCACCATCTTGATCTGGTCGTCGGTGAGGTTGCGGGGGTGGTCGCTCAGTGCCCGGCAGGAGGAATGGCTGGCCACGAAGGGCCCGGTCGCCACCTCCGCCAGGTGCTCGACGCCTGCCGATGACAGATGGCTGATGTCGAGCACCATGCCGAGCCTGTTCATCTCGGCGACGGCCTCCACTCCCAGCGACGACAGACGGCCTCCCGTGCCGGACTCGGCGATCCCGTCGGCCAGCATCGTGCGCCGGTTCCAGGTGAGAGAGGCCAGGCGCACGCCGAGACGGTGCAGAGTCTCGAACATCGAGATCGACGAGCCGACCGGCTCGGCACCCTCGATGGCGAGGAGCAGGGCAATGCGACCGCTGTCGATGATCCGGTCGATTTCGTCGGCCTCTTCCACGATGGCCACATCAGTCCGGTGAACTTCGGCGATCTCACGGGCCAGCGCGACGATCTCGAGAGTGCGACGCAGGGCCGCCTCGCCGACGAACTGTTCCTCGGTGAAGATCGGCAACACCTGGAACACCACGCCGCCCGCCTGCAGGCCTGGCAGCCAGTCGTCGCCGAACGGGTCGACCGCTCCCCGCTCCCACCGGTGCATGCAGGCCAGGAGAAGGTCGTTGTGAGAGTCGGCGATGGGCAGCGAGAACGTGGAGCGTCCGCGAATGGGGGTCAACCCCGTGCGCTCGAGCATCGTGATCCCCGCTCTTGTTCGCTGCGCTCACGGGCCGCTCGGGCCACGGCCTCGCTCAACGCTCTGCAAATTCCTCGGGAACTCATCGCCGGACCGCTCGGCCTCCTAGGCGAGGGGGCCAACAGCCTTCACCATGACCCGGCAGCCGCCGCCGGGCACGTAGGTCATGGGCACCTCGGTGACCGTGGTTATGCGGATCCGGTCCGGATGGGCACCGGAGCGCACCGCGGCGTTGGCGGCCAGTTCCTTGGCGTCGTCGAGGCAATCATCACGGCTGGTGCGGTCGTAGCTGTAGACCCGGTCGACGGTGCCGGAAGCCTCGGCGATGCAGGCGCCGTAGGCGTTGGCCACCGAGTAGCTCTGCGGGCGCAGCACTTCGGAGATGCCGGGCACCTGTTCCGCGATCAGGTGGGCGCCCCCGCCCACGGCCAGCAGGGGGATCTCGGCCCGGCTCGACTTCATGCGATCACTCATGATCGACACCTGCTCGTCCACCCAACCCAGGGCTTCGCTCACCAGTCCGGCGTCGAGGTGCGCCACCAGCGCCGGATCCCCGAAACCGCCGAAGCGTCCCGACGCCAGGGAGACGTCGGACAGGGTCAGGGTGCCGCCGCCCACGCACAAGGCCTCGGTTGCCACCGCGTAGCCCACGGAGTCGGGGCCGATAGAGAGCTCGCTGCCGTTGTCGGCCCTGGTGTCCCGCACGATGGTTCCCCCTCCCAGTCCGATGGAAATCAGGTCGGGCATGCGGAAGTTGGTGCGCACCCCTCCAACCTCGACTGCGGCGGTGGACTCGCGGGGGAAGCCGTCCACGAGGATGCCGGCGTCGGCCGATGTTCCGCCCACATCGATCACGACGGCGTCGTTGACCCCGGCCAGCGCGCATGCGCCCCGCATCGAGTTGGTGGGACCCGAACCCAGGGTCAGCACGGGGAAGCGCCCGGCTTCGGCCGCGGTCAGGAGCGTGCCGTCGTTCTGGGTCAGGTAGGCGTCTATGGCCAGATCGTGGGCGGCGAGGGCGCTCTCGAAGCCGTTCACCACGCTGGAGGCGACGCTCAGTAGCGCCGCATTGAGGATGGTGGCGTTCTCGCGCTCAAGCAGGCCCAGCGAGCCCACCTGGTGACTGAGCGAAACAGGGAAGGCCGCGCCGAGCTCGGCCGCGAGGATGTCGCGGGCGCGGATCTCGTGCTCGCTGGTGGCCGGGCTGAACGCGGCCGACACCGCGATGGCGCGGCATCCCGCAGCGACGGCGGTGGCCGCGAAACGGCGGACGGCGTCGGTGTCGAGTGGGGCGATCTCGGCGCCGGTGTACTCGTTGCCGCCCTCGATGATGGCCGAGGCGCCGATCACCAAGGACCGGATGTCGCCGGGCCAGGCCGCGCCGGGACGCACGCCGAGCGACGACGGGGCGGCCAGCCGCAGCACTCCGACGGTGTCGAGACCCCGGCGCTCGATGATGGCATTGGTGGGGTGGGTGGTGCCCAGCATCGCCTTGGTCACCAGTGCCTTCTCCACATCGGACAGCACCTTGTCGAGCGACTCGCGGATCCCGTCGATGGGCTCGGGAGTGGTGGCCACCTTGACTGCGCTGATCACTGTGCCGGCGGTATCGATGACCACCGCGTCAGTGTTGGTTCCGCCGACGTCGATGCCGATGCGCAACTCCGGCCGGTTGCCGTGTTCGCTGGTCATGCCGGCAGCTCCACGAAGTCGACGTCGTATCCGAAGGCTCTCGGCCCCACTAGGTCGAGCATCCCCTCCTGATGCCATTCCGGCGCGCAGGGCATGCCGATCACGATCACCCGGTTGCCGTAGGCCAGCGCCTCGGTGGTGATGGGGTCGAAGGTCTCGCAGTCGAGCAGGCAGATGAGATTGGGGGTGGTGATGGTGGGCTTGCCATCGAGGAAGGCGATTAGATTCTCGTTCTGCACCTCGATGCGCATGGTGGCGTCGAGGCCGTCGAGGTCCTCAAGAATCACCGTGGAGCGAGCGAAGCCGTCAGTGGTCCGGCGGTCGAGATCGACCACCTTGCCCGTGAAGAACCGGCGCGATCCGGACTCGGCGAGGAAGCGCTCCCAGGCTCCGTCCTCACCGTCCTTCACGGCCTGTAGGAGGCGTCCCACATCGGTGCAGTAGGTGAGCGAACCACCGATGGCGTGCTCAGCCACCTGGGCCGCAGTGAGCGGATAGCAACTGATGGAATTGGCCAGGCCAAGCTGGATGACTGCGGTCCGGGCCAGCGTTTCGGCCACCTGGTTCGTGGTCGTCTCGAAGACGCACTGGTTGCCCTTCTCGTCGGCGACTGACAGCGGCCCAGCCGGTAATCCGGCCAGGGTGAACACCGTCATCTCGATCTGGGGGAACGCCCGGCGCATCGAGTCGGCGTTGACGATGGGCAGGCTCATCTCGGCTGCGGTGGCGATGGGCAGCAGCGTGTTGCAGCCGCCAACCTCGATCGGCATGATCGCGGCCGGTTCCTTGCCCAGATAGGAGGCCAGGGCCTTCACGCCGGCTACGTACTCGGTCCCGGCGGGAATCTTCTCCAGGATCACGGTGGGGGCACCGATCACCGCCGTCGTGAGCACTAGGGCGTCGGGGGGCAGGTCGGCGGCGTCCACGACCTGGACCGGTCCGTAGGTCTCAAGGGCCTGACGGGCCACCAGCTTGGCGATGTAGGGGTCACCGCCCCCGCCGGTGCCGAGCAGAGTGGCGCCAAGGCACAGGGCCTCGATGTCGTCGGCGGTCAGCGTTTCCATGGCGGCTCCATCGAAGGGGCTGGGGTCAGCGGTCAGCCCCGGGGGTCGACGTCGAGAACAGGCTCCAGCATCGGGATCCATGCGAGCTCGCGCACCGGCACCGAGTCGTATCCGCCCACTCGACTGGTCCGCCAGCCGTGGTCGGCCCCGATATTGGCGAGGAACTCCGCGTAGCGCAAGGGGGCCGTGATGGCGTCTATGACCGGCACCCCGATCTTCTCCTGCACCTCGCGGTAGAAGCCGAACTCGATGGTGCATCCCAGCACGACGGCGTCGGCCCGGTCCGCGTGAACAGCAGACTCGGCCTCGGCCAGGATGCGCTGCTGGGTGGTCTCTGGGTCGGCTTGGAACTCGTCGACGCTCATCTCCAGAACTCGGAACGATGCGAGGTGGTCGCCATAGCCGTACTTGACCACGTTCTCGTGCATCTCGGGGATCCACTTCCGCCGCCCGACGAGGATCGAGACGCGCTCGCCAAGCGTGGACGCTATGTGAAGGCAGGCTTCGGCGGGCGCGGTGACGGCCATCCGTCCGGCCAGTTCACGCGCGCCGCGCAGGAACGGGTCATAGAAGCAACCGATGACCGCAGCGTCGTAGCCCTGGTGCTCGGCAGCCCAGCGAACGACCCCCATGGTGGGGCCGGCCACGACAGCCTCCAGAGCGTTCCATTCGAGATGTTGGGGGCCGACACCGGGCAGCGAGCACACGTCCACCCGGGTATTGGGCGCAGCCTCGCGCCGCAGTTCAGTTCCTATCGGCGCGTCAAAGACGTCTGTGCCGACGGGGTTGATCCACAGAATCCGAACCATGAACTGCCTTCCCTCGATGATCGGCGGACGATCTCGGGCACGATATTGGAGGGTTGAGCGCCCGGATCATGGGCAGTTGGCATAGCTCAGAGTCTGTCGATGTGCGTACGGCACTGACTCAATGCCGGAATCGGTTGGGAGTTAGCTCGGTTGTGAGGTCGGCGGGAAGCCCCGGGGGAGTCTGGCCGCTGATCAGGTCGGCCGTCAGCGACGCGATGGCTGGCGATGTCTGGATGCCGGTGCCGCCCTGCCCGGCGCACCAGAAGAACCCGGGCGCCTCGCGGTCGAAGCCGACGACCGGCAGCCGGTCGGGAGCGAATGTGCGCAGACCGGCCCAGGTGGAGCGAACCGAGCGGACATCGAGGATCGTGGCCCGGTTGACAGCCTCGATTCCGGCCGCGACGTCGATCTCGCGGGGTTTGACGTCGCAGGGTTCGATGGGCTGCTCATCGGCGGGCGAGGCCAGGAACTGATCGGCACCCTCGGGCTTGAAGTAGAAGCTCTCATCGGCCCCGACGACCAGGGGCCAGTCGAACGACTCGAAGCGGCTGGCAAACGTGAACACGGTGCGCCGGTACGGCCGCAGCCCGACGGGGCGCACCCCGGCCATGCGGGCCACCTCGTCGGCCCAGGCACCGGCCGCGTCGATGACGGCGGCGCAGCTGAGGACCCGCTCGCCGACATCCACTTGCCAGGAGTCGGCGCGGCGGACGAGCGCTCTCACGCCGTGCTCCCGCAGCACCGTCGCCCCCTCGGCGCGGGCGCCGCGCAGGAAGGCCTGATGCAGTCCGGCGACGTCGATGTCGAAACCGCCGTACTCGATCACGCTCGCCTCCAGCCACGCCGGGTCGAGGGCGGCGCACAGCCCCACGGCACCTGCGACGTCGAGGCGCTCGCAGGGGGTGCCCGCGGTCTGGTTGGCCACGATCCTGGCCGACAGCTGCTGCTCGAAGCCGGCGGGCACCACCCACAGCACGTTGCGGGGCACCAGCAGCTCGCTGTCGGCGAGGCCGCCGGCGCCGGCTTCCAGGAACGGGCGCGACGCGGCGCTGAGGATCCGGTTGGCCGGCCCGCCGTACGAGGCCAGGAACTGCGCCGCTGAGCGGCCCGTGCTGTGTGCGGCGAGCGACGCCTCGCGTTCGACGACCGCCATGCGGTGCCCCCGCCGGGCCAGCGCCCAGGCCGCCGACACCCCCGCGATGCCCCCGCCCACGACCACGGCATCGAAGGAGCGGGACGGAGCATCAGTCATGGCGGTGCGCACTATAGGAAGCCGACCATCGCCAGGGTGGGCACTCGGCTGCCGCGGCGAGGCAGCTGCCAATACGGTGCCCTCGACGAAGTACGACTCGGATGTCTTGATGCCTATTGCCGGATGCTCTAGCCGCTGAGAAGCGCTCGCCAAGATTGAGAGCAGCAGAGACCGCAGGCTCGAATCCGCCGACTACGGGAATGTCCACAAGTTCTCTGGCGGCGGGAACCGCGGGATCCCCGAAGCAGGTGATGAAGACCCCGTCCGCGCCGTTGGCCTCGGCCCGCACGACTTCTGACACGATCGCGGGACCGGCCAGTACCTCGTCATAGAACGACTCGATGGAGGCCGGGCCACACGGAAGGCAGTTGACCTCCAAGTCGATGTCGTCCCCCAAGAAACTGCGGGCTTCCTGAGTGATCTGGTCGTTGAACGAGTCAGACGTGATTGGAACGACGATGTGGATTCTCATTGCAGGCCTTTCAGTCGGTCGGGTTGATGAGAGGTGTCGAGTCCGTCAGGGCTAGGCACGCCGGGCTCTTGACCAGGCGTCGGTGGCGACGGCTACGAGGATCACGAGGCCCTGGATGATCCGCTGCCAGATGGGGTCGATCTGATGGAGGTTGAAGCCGTTGATCATGAAGGCGATGAAGAAGGCGCCCAGCAGCGTCCTCCACACCGCGCCGGTGCCGCCCGCGATGGAGGTTCCGCCAACGACGATGGCGGCGATCACTCCGAACACGAAGCTGAAGTCATCAGACGGTGTGGCGCTGATGGTCCTCGACGCGGCCACTACGCCTGCGAGCCCGGCGGCGAGCCCCGACAGCGCGAACACGGCTACAACCACCTGCCGGGTTCGCACGCCGGCGAGCCTCGCTGCCTCGGCATTGCCGCCCGTGGCGTAGACATGGCGGCCGAATCGGGTGCCGGCCAGCGCGATCCAGGCCACCAACACCACCGCGAGCGAGATCCATGTGGCGGTGGTGAGCTCCGCGGCGCGTGTGCGGGCGATGCTGCGGAAGCTGTCGCTGGAGGGTCGCATGATGCTGCGCTCGCTCACGACGTAGCCGATGCCGAACACGATGAACGACGTGGCCAGCGTGGTTATGAACGAGTTGATACGGGCGAATGCCACTATCGAGCCGTTGGCCGCTCCGACGGCCAGGCCGAACGCGCAGCCCGCGAGCAGCGCCAACGCGATCGAGCCGGTGGCGTTCTCCACCCGCAGCGCCACCAGCGGCGCGGCCACCGCCACCGCCGAGATCGACACGTCGAAACCGCCTGCGATCATGGTCAGGGTGGCGACAGAGGCCGCGATGAGAAGGGTCGCCTGCTGGTCGAGAACGTTGCGGAGGTTCGGGCCCGTCAGGAAGCCCTCGGTTGTAGCCGCGAGCAGTACGAACAGCGCAAGGGTCACCCAGACGATGCCGTAGCGGGCCAGCACCCCGGTCCGGATTCGCGGCGTCGTCCCTCGCAGCGCAAGGGTCACCCAGACGATGCCGTAGCGGGCCAGCACCCCGAGGTACCGGCTGGCTCTCGGCGGCCGCAGTGGCACGGCAGCGTCCGTCACGAGCTTCGGTGGACGGTGGCCTCTTCGCCGAAGGCGTGCCGCAGAATCTGCGCCTCGTCCAAGTCCGGGTGCGTGAACTCCGCTACGAAGCGTCCGTCGCGCATGACCATCACACGGTGACACAGCCCGACCAGTTCCTCGAGTTCCGAGGACACGAGCAGGACGGCGAGGCCGTCGCCGGCCGCGGCCGCTATCAGGTCGTAGATGGAGCGCTTGGAACCGACGTCGACGCCCCTGGTGGGCTCGTCCGCGATGAGTACCTTCAGACCCGGAGTCATCCAGCGCGCGAACAGGCACTTCTGTTGGTTGCCTCCCGACAGCAGCCGGACGGGGGTCTCCAGTCCACCGCCGCGCACTTGGGCACCCGCCGCGGATGCAGAGACGAGATCGCTCTCGGCGCGGCGGGCCACAAGGCCCGCCCGCGTGAGGTGTCGCAGGTGCGGGAGGCTCACATTCTCACGGAGGCTGCGGTCCATCAGCAGCCCCTGCTCCTTTCGGGACTCGGGTATGAGGCCCATGCCCAAGCGGATCGCCCGGCGGGGCTGGAAGCGGCCGGCGCGGCCGGCGGCGACCTGCACGTCACCGGCAACGGTGGTGTCAGCCCCGTAGACACCCCGGACGAACTCCGTGCGGCCCGATCCGACCAGCCCCGCGATGCCCACTATCTCTCCGGGAAGCACATCGAGATTGAGACCTGCGGGCGGCGTTGCTTCGGCTGGCGGCACCGCCCGCCCCGAGCCTGCGGGTGTCGATCCTCTGGGGCCTGCGGGTTTGAGGCTCCGGACTTTGAGAGCAGAGCGCTGAGCCGGATCTGGACGGGGCGGCTTGGGCGGGAAGTTGCCCTCGAGCTCGCGCCCGATCATCGCCTCGACGAGGGAGCTCGTCGTTTCCGACGACGGTTTGGTGTTCTTCACGACGCGTCCGTCGCGCATGACCGTGATGTCATCGGCAAGGTCGAGGACTTCGTCGAGAAAGTGAGAGATGAATAGGACCGTGATGTTCTGATCGCGCAATGACCGAATGAGGCGGTGCAGTTGGTCTCGTTCCTCTGCGGAGAGTCGGGCCGAGGGCTCGTCCATGATCACGAACTCCGCTCGGCGCGCCGACGCCCGCAGGATCTCGACCCCCTGCTGGTCGGCGACGCTGAGACTGCCGGCGCTCACGGTCGGATCGATCCAGATGCCGGTGCGCTCGACGAGAGCCTCGAACCGCCGGCGAGTGCCGTTGCGGGCGACGAATCCCCAGCATGTCGACTCGACTCCCAAGAACACGTTGTCGGCCACGCTGCGATCGGGCACGAGGGCCAGCTCTTGGGCGATCGTGGTGATGCCCGCGGCGAAGGCCTGCCTCGGCGAGCGGAACCGGCACGATCGGCCATTGACGATCACTGAGCCGCTGTCAGCGGTGTGCACTCCAGCGATGACCTTGCCGACGGTGGACTTGCCTGCGCCGTTCTCTCCGACGAGGGCATGGATGCAGCCGCGCCGGATGACGATGTCAGCGCAATCGATGGCCTGGGTGGAGCCGAACCGCTTGGATACTCCGCGCAGCTCGATATGAGCGGGCTCGTCGTGAGCGGGCTCGCCCGGCTGAGGGTCAGCCATCCCACTCCGCGGTGAACTGGTCCACATTGGCGGAGGTGACCATGCCCTCATCGACGAAGCCGCCGTTGGGGTCCACGCCGCCCGTGTACGTGCCGTCGGCGAGCGCCGCGATCATGGCCTCCATGGCCAGACGGCCCTCACTGGCCGGCGCGTAGAACACGGTCGCGAACCACCGTCCGTCCCGGATTCCCTCGATCGCGGGCGACGATCCCCCGAGGCCGATCAGCGCGACATCGTCCAGCTTCCCTTCGTCCGTCAGCACAAGCTCGATCCCTTGCAGCGGCTGGTCGGCGCCGACAACCACGTCGAAGTCCGGCTGGGCCTGCAGGATGTCCTGGATGGCGTTGATCCCGCCCTCAGGACCCAGGTACTGGCCTTCGCCCTCGGCGACGATCTCGATGTTGGATTCGTTCGCCACCACGCTGTCGAACCCCTGGCGCAGAGCCACGTCCAGCGGAATGCCCCGGATGCCGAAGATGTACACGACTTGGCACGGATCCAAGCCAGCGCAGGCCTCGACGGTGAGCCGTCCAGCGCGCTCACCGGTCACCACAGGCGGGGCAAGAACGGATGCCGCGATCCCGTTGACCTGCGGCTCGTTGGTGGACAGATCGTCGCCCACGATCTGGTTGAACAGCACCACTTCGTGCCCGGCGTCGAGTGCCGCCTCCACGTCGGGGACGAGTCCGGGGCCGTTCAAGGCAACCAGGATGATCCCGTCGTACTGGCCGCTGGCCACCACATCCTGGAACTGGGTGGTCTGTAGGTCGGCGTTGAACTGGGCATCGAACTCGACCAGCTCGATGTTGTTCTCATCGGCGAGCCGCTGCATCTCGCCCACCGACGCCAGCAGGAACGTGTTGGCCGAACTGGCCGAGAGGTAGGCGATCTGCCGCGGAGCAGCCGGCTCCGTCGTTGCCGGCGGTTCGTCATCGGGGTCCTCAACGTCCGGGTCGGGTGTTTGCTCCTCGTCGGGTGCCTCGGCTGAATCGTCATCGTCGGCTGATGCCTGTTCGTCTCCAGCGGACGCATCGTCAGCGGGAGCCTCATCGTCAACGGGAGCCTCGTCGTCAGCGGGAGCTCCGTCGTCAGCGGGAGCCTCATCGTCAGCACTGCCGACGACAGCCGCGCTCGCGGGTTCATCAGGCGCCTCGTCATCGCCGCACGCCGCGGCCACCAAGGTCAGCGCCAAAGTGACACCCAGGAGCCTCACTGCGTTTCGTATCTTCATCGGATCCCCCCTCACGATGGGATGTATGGGCCTTGGACAGGCACGGTAAGAACCCCCGAAGTCGGCCTCAATGGGCAGACCGCTGCCATAGAGGCGCCATGGGGTGCAGTTCTTGCACCACGACTTGATGCCAAAGAGCGTCGAAAGCAGCTAGGTGCTACCTTGATCGAGCCTTTGCATCCTCACCACGAGCTGGAGCGCGAGCCGCTGGTCGGGATCATGCAAGTTGACATTGAGCGCGTCAGCGATGCGGTCGATGCGCTTCATCACCGTGTTGCGGTGCACACCGAGCGCGGCGGCGGCGCTCGTCGCCGAGGACTGGCAGTCGAGGTAGACCTGCAGGGTGCGCAGGAGCGCACCGTCGGAGTCTGCGCCGGTCAGCGGTTCAAGGAAGGCGGCCACCACGCGGCCGAAGTCAGCTGAGCCGTACCAGCCCAGCATGATCCGCTGGATGCCGAGTTCGTCGATGTGTCTCACCGCGACACGCCTCGCGCCCGCACCTGCCAGGGCTGCGGCCTGACGAGCTTCGGTCAGGCCCGCCCTGAGGCCCGGAAGACCGGTCGCAGGCTGGCCCACCCCGGCGTGCGCGCTCACACCGTCCGAATCAGCAACAAGGGCTGAGAGCGCGTCGTGCAGGCTTCGTGCCAGCCGCTGATAGTCACCCACGGGAGGCTCCGTCGGCGTGCACACCCAGCCCGACCAGCCGTCTGTCCTCTCTATGAGCGGACCGTCGATTCCTACCTCTAGGAGCGTCTTTGCGAGCACGTCGGTGTTGACGAGCACCCAGTTGGAGTCCACCGGACCCGACAGCTGGACGTGGAAGGCGCTGATCCATCCGGCGGCGGACCAGCCGAAGGTCGCCATCTGGGCGAGGATTGCCTCATCGGGCAGTTCCCCGCTGCCGACAACCTCATTGAGCAGGGCGAGCCGGTGCCGGGCGTCGTGTTCCATCACAAGCCGGTCGCGCACCAGGTTGGCGCCCACTGCCCAAGAGGCGATCCCGAGGAGGTCCAGACCCGCTCGCTGGATTGCGTCGTCGGCGTCGTCCAGCACGCACACGAGCCAGAACCGGACCGGCTCGCCCGGCACGACGACTACAGGGCAGACCATTCCCGGCTCACCTCCAGAACCAACATCGGGCGAGTGATAGGCGTGCTGCCTCAAAGCCTGCGGCTGCACCGACACTTGGGGCCCTGCGATGACGGCACTGCTGGCTTCGACTAGCGAGCACGGCCGCCCGAGGATGTCGGAGACCAGCGCCAGCGTCCCTGAGACTGTGGTCGTCCTGGCCAGTCCTCGCAGCAGCCTTGACATCATGTCCGCCTGGTGCACCGAGGGCTGCAGCACGAGTTCGCGCGCCGCGGCAGCCGCAGCGAGCACGTCGACCGCTTCCGCCTCCAGCAGCGCGGTGTTGAAGCGATCAGCCAGACGCCGGGTCGCTATGCCGGTGGCTGACACTGCATTTGCCGCTACGAGGCCGGATCCCTCGCCGTCTCTGACCGTCCGCAGGGCCACGTCCAGCGCATATGAGTTCGGCTGAAACCCGCTGGCATCCAATATGACGAGCAGGCCCGGCGAGATGGGAGTGGCCAAGTCGCAGTGGGCGGTCACGAACACGTCAGAAACGATGCGGTCCAGGCCCTTCTCTCCCGCGGCAACTTGGCAGTCGCCGAGCGCGCCTGTCGCCAGCAGCTGTCTCACGGTGAGGGGTCTGGGCCGGAGGCGAGTATCGGGCACCGGCAAGCTTTCTACTACTCGCGATGGGTGCGATGACTCTCCGACGGAAGGACACGCTTCAGGAGGTCTATCCAGTTGTCGCCTGCCACTCTCCGCGCAGTCTCAGTTCCCAGCCGGTGCGTCAACAGCGCACCGAAGGGCGCCAGGTCGGAGGGGTCGCGCATCCCGGCTACGAACGGCAAGTTCCCGGAGTCAACCAGGCCGGCCCCGAGGATCGGGTCGAGCACATCCAGCAAGTGCTCCATGAAGTCACAGCCCAGCCCGACCGCGACCGGGCCAGCCACCGCGACCGCGTGCTCGATATGGGCCAGGTAGTCGTCCAGCGAGGGCTCGTCGGTTGAGAGAAACCCGCCGAAGGAGTTGATCCCCACCACGCCACCGGAATCAGCCACATCACGCAGCTGGTCGTCGGTGAGGTTGCGCGGATGGGGGCACAGCGCATGACATGACGAGTGTGTCGCCACGAACGGGCGAGTAGAGATGCCCGCAACGTGATCGAATCCTGCGCTCGACAGGTGGCTGACATCCACGAGCATTCCCAGCCGCTCCATCTCAGCAACGGCCTCCTCGCCGAGGGTCGTGAGTCCGGCCCCTGTAGAGGCCTCGCCGAAGACGGCCAAGAACTGCAGCACCACGCCGCCAGCACGCAGTCGCGGCAGCCAGAAGTCCCCGAAGGAGTCGCTTTGGCCCCGTTCTGCCTGGTGCAGCACGGCGAGCAGCAAATCGTTGTGGGCGTCCGCTACTCGCATCGGGTCTCCTATCCGGAGAGGCCGGCGGCTGCTGGCATAGTCCCGCGGCTAGGAGGCGAGCGGCCCCACGGCCTTCACTACCACCCGGCATCCGCCCCCCGGAACGTAGGTCATGGGAATCTCGACGATCCTCGTGATGCGGACATTGTCGGGATCGGCACCTGCTCGGATCGCCGCGTCCTCGGCCTCCTCGCGGGCACCGCTGAGGCAGGCCTCCCTGCCGGCCGTGTCGTAGCTGTAGACCTTGTCGATCGATCCGGCCGCTTCGGCGATGGCCGCGCCGAAAGCGTTCGCCACGGAGTGGTGCGACGGCCAGAGCACCTCGCTGACGCCTCTCAGCGTCTGGGGCACCAGGTGGGCGCCGCCGCCGACGGCTATCAGAGGAAGAGCCGTGCTTGAAGCCTTCATCCGCTCACACAGAAGCCCGATCCGCTCGTCTACCCAGCCGATCGCGGCGTCCGCGAGCGAAGCGTCCAGTCCTGACAGCCGGCTGGAATCGCCGAAGCCCTCGAGGCGGCCCGCGGCCAACGAAATGTCCGAGAGCGTCAGCGTCGCGCCTCCCATGCAGATGGCCTCGGTGATCACGTCATAGCCCACGGAATCGGGCCCGACAGTCACGGCGTCGCCGTTGCGGACGATGCTGCCTCCTCCCAGCCCGACCGAGATCAGATCGGGCATGCGGAAATTGGTCCGCACCCCTCCCACCTCCACGGACGCGGTCGACTCGCGGGGGAATCCGTCGACCAGGATCCCCACGTCCGCCGAGGTTCCTCCGACATCGATAACGAGCGCGTCGGAGAGTCCGGCCAGCGCGCTGGCGCCTCGCATCGAGTTGGTCGGGCCCGAGCCGACGGTGAGCACCGGATACTTGTCGGCCTCGTCGACGGCCATCAATGTGCCGTCGTTCTGAGTGAGAAAGCTCTCCACCTCCAGCCCGGCTTCTGCCAGCGTGTTGCGGAACCCCGCGACCACCCGCTTGGCCACCGTCAGGAGAGACGCGTTGAGGATCGTCGCGTTCTCGCGCTCGAGAAGCCCCAGCGATCCCACCGTGTGGCTCAGCGACACCGGGAAGTCGGCGCCACATTCCTCGGCCAGCAGTTCCGCGGCGCGAAGTTCGTGATCGATCGACGCGGGGCTGAATGCGCATGAGACTGCGACGGCCGACACCTCCGGCGCGCAGGAGGCGCCGAACCGCCTGACGGCGCCCTCGTCGAGGGCAGCGATCGGCGTGCCGTCGTACTCGAAGCCGCCCGAGACGATCTCGCTGCGCCCGATGACAATGTCTCTGAGGTCTTCGGGCCAGGCCGCGCTGGGACGCACTCCCAGCGAAGACGGCGCGGCCAGGCGCAGCACTCCCACCCGGTCGAGGTCCTGACGCCCGATGATCGCGTTGGTGGGATGGGTGGTGCCCAGCATGGCCTTGCCCAGCGCGGAGCGGTCATCCAACTGGGCCAGCACCGCGGCCACAGCCGCCTGGATGCCATCTATCGGCTCGGGCGTGGTGGCTGTCTTGGTGGCGGCTATCACGACGCCGCCTGAGTCGACCACCACCGCGTCGGTGTTGGTGCCGCCGACGTCGACGCCGAGTCTCAGTCCCTTCACCGCTGATTCTCCCGGAAGTCGACGTAGTCGATGTCGTATCCGAAGGCCCGCGGGCCCACCAGTTCCAGCATTCCGTCGCAATGCCATTCGGGCGCGCACGGCATGGCCAGCACGTTGAGCCGCTGCCCGTAGGCCAAGCCCTCGGTGGTGACCGGGTCAGCTGACTCGTAGTCGAGCAGACACAGCAGGTCGGGCACTGTGACCACTGCTCGACCCTCCTCGAAGGCGATGAGGTTCTCGTTCTGTATCTCGACCCGCATGGTGCGGCTGGCGTCTTCCAGATGCTCGAGGACGACGGTGCCTCGGGCGAAGCCCTCGGTGGTGCGGCGATCTATGTCGATGACCTTGCCGCTGAAGACCAGCGCGGCGTCGGTGTAGTCGAGCAGTTCCTGCCAGGCCCCCTCGGTGCCCTGTTTCACCTGTGCGAGACGTCCTCCGACCTCGGTGCAGTAGGTCATCGAGCCGCGGATGCCGGCCCTCCGCACCTCGGCCACCGTCATCGGATAGCAGCTGATCGCATTGGCCAGACCGAGCTGAACAACCGCGGCGCGGGCCAGTGCCTCGGCTGTCTGGTTGGTTCTGGCCTCGAACACGCACATGTTGCCCTTCTCATCCGCTATCGACATGGGCGCGGCCAGGAGTCCGTGCAGCGTGAAGACGGTCATCTCAATCTGGGGAAAGGCGCGCCGCATCCCGTCGGCGTCGACTATCGGTACGCCCATCTCGACTGCGGTGGCGATGGGTACCAGCGTGTTGACCCCTCCCACCTCTATGGGCATCAGCGCAACCGGTTCCTCGCCCAGGTAGGCGGCCAGGGCGCGGATGCCGGCTCGGAACTCGGTGCCGGCAGGAATCTTCTCCAAGATCACCGTCGGCGCGCCGATGATGGCGGTGGTCAGCACACGGCCGTCGTCGGGGAGTTCTTCTGCTTGTACCACCTGGGCGGGGCCGTGATCGGCGATCGCCTGCTTGACCAGGAGCTTGCCCACATAAGGGTCGCCGCCTCCACCGGTTCCAAGCAGCGTCGCACCCAGGGCGAGGTCGTCGATGTCGTCGATCGTCAACTCTCTCACGGCCCGCCTTCCGGTCGGCTCGAGGGTCGTTGGCCTAGTCGTCCAACCTACGTTGCGCGTTCTAGCGGAGCCGATGGGCATTTCGCGACTACTTGCGGTTGACGGTACGCGATCTGCCCCTTCAGGTCTGTCCAGACGCCCGCATTGGCAGCACTGACATAGACCATTGGAGCGAGCCGGCGAACTTGCGCCCGGCGTGCTCGCTTGATGTGTCCACACATTGCAGCAATGCCACAAACATGGCTTCCTGGGCGAACTTGCGCCCGGTGTGCTCGCTTGATGTGCCCTTCTACAGGACGTTGCCGTAGCGGTGGGTGGTGCGGCTGACGGCCTGCTCTCTGAGGTAGTGGAGCAGCTCGATGCGGCCCTCGGCGGTGAGGGGGTCGTCGGCGAGGTGGACGCCGGCGTCGTTGGCGGCGGCTCGAAGTTCGTCGCGGCAGGTTCCCACCACCCGCATCCGCTGGATGCCGAGCGAGCCGAGCCGGGCTGCGAGCTCGGCACCGGTCTCGTCGGCGGCGTGCGATTCGATGAGGGCCACACCGCAGCGGCGGGCCGCGGCCCGGACTCGTTCAATGTCCCGGGGAGTCGAGCCGGCCTCGGCCCGCAGCGCCATGCGCGCCAGGGGCCGGTAGCGCAAGACGTTGGACTCACAGAACAGCCCGGTCGGGTCGTGCTCGACGCCGAACTCGGCTCGCCAGGCCGCCTCGTCGCTGGCTCGGGCCGCTTCGAGCCATTCGTCGTCGCCGAGGCCGGTGTCGACGGGGTGCCAGGTGCCGAGCCGGGCCACATAGTTGGGTCCGCCCGCTTTGGTGCCGGGACCGACCGACGACTGCTTCCAGCCGCCGAAGGGCTGGCGGCGCACGATGGCGCCGGTGGTGGGGCGGTTGATATAGGCGTTGCCCACCTCCACGGTGTCGGTCCATTGGCTGATCTCGTTCGGGTCGAGGGTGTGGATGCCTCCGGTGAGGCCGTAGGCGGTGGAGTTCTGGATGCCGATGGCCGCCTGGAGCGACTCGGCTCGCACCAGGCCCAGCACCGGGCCGAAGCACTCTGTGCTCGCGAACCACGAGCCGGGCCGCACTCCGAGGCGCACGCCCGGCGTCCAGGTCTGGGGGCTGAGCCGCTGGGGCTCGACCAGCCATTGCTCGCCGTCGTCGAGGCGGGTGAGGGCCCGCAGCAGCTTGCCCTCGGGCTCGTTGATGGTCGGGCCCATGGTGGTGGCCAGGTCCGTGCTGATGCCGACCTTGAGGCTGGTCACCGCATCGGCGAGCTGGCGGCGCAGGCGGGGCGAGCTGTAGACATCGCCGACGCAGATGGCCAGGCTGGCCGCCGAGCATTTCTGGCCCGAGTGGCCGAAGGCCGATGCCACCAGGTCGGCCACGGCCAGGTCGATGTCGGCGTTGGGCGTTATCACCATGGCGTTCTTGCCCGAGGTCTCTGCGAGCAGGCGCAGATCGGGCTTCCAATCCAGGAACATCCGGGCCGTGTCATAGGCCCCGGTGAGAATCACGGCATGCACCCCAGGATGCGTGACGAGATGGCGGCCCACGCTGTCGTCGGGAGTCCGGATGAAGGAGACCAGGCCCTCGGGCAGGCCCGCGGCCCAGCAGCACTCGGCCACGATCTCGGCACAGCCGGGCGTCTCGGGCGCGGGTTTGAGAATGGCGGCGTTGCCAGCCGCCAGCGCCGCGAACACTCCGCCGGATGCGATGGCCACCGGGAAGTTCCACGGCGGCACCACCAGCACTGTGCCGAAGGGCTCGAACCGAGCCAGGCCGTAGCCGGCCGACTGCTGGCCGGCCAGGTCCAAGGCCCGATCGCCGTACCAGCGGGCGAAGTCGATGGCCTCGGACACCTCGGGGTCGGCCTCGGCGATGGTCTTGTGACCCTCATGCACCATGGCCGCCACCAGGTCGCCGCGCCGGCGGTTCATCTCGTCAGCCGCCCGCCACAGCAGGTCCCGGCGCTCGGACGGCGGACGGGCGGCCCAAGCCGGCTGCGCCCCGGCGGCGGACTCCACGATCCGGTCCACCGCGGCGGTGTGCCGGGTGACGGGGGTGGCGCATCCACTCCATCGCCGCGAGACGATCTGGCGGGCCCAGGCCCGGTTGGCTGCCAGCACGGGATCGGTGTCGGGATCGTTGAAGAAGCCGTCCGCGGGGTCGGCGGGCTCGGGCGGGCGACGGCGGTCCTGCCGCCGGCGCGGGGACCGCCCGACCGACCACCGGTCCGCCACCGAGGCCCGGAACTTGTCCGCCTCGGCATCGAAGGCGACGCTTCCGGGCCGCAGGCCGAACAGGTGGTGGATGAAGTTCTCGTCCGAGGCGTTCTCCTCCAGGCGGCGGAACAGGTAGCTGATGGCCACGTCGAAGTCCCTGGTGGCCACCGCCGGCGTGTACAGCAGCACCCCCCTGCCGTCGGATCGCAGCAACTCGGCCTGTGTGGGGGCCATGCCCTCAAGCATCTCGAACTCCACCCGGTGACGGACCTCGCGCTGTGAGGCCAACAGATCGGCCCAGGCGACGTCGAAGAGGTTGTGACTGGCCACGCCGATGCGCACCGAGGCGGTGCGCTCCGGTGTCAGCACCCAGTCCAGGCAGCGCTTGTAGTTGGCGTCGGTCTCGGACTTGGTCGGATAGGGCGCCTGGGGCCAGCCATGCATGGCCGCCTCCACCCGCTCCATGGCCAGGTTCGCCCCCTTGACCAGGCGAATCTTGATCGAGCCGGAGCGCTGGCCGGCGGCGAAGCGGGCGTTGTGCCAGTCGACCAGTGAACGTAGAGCCTCGAAGGAGTCGGGCAGGTAGGCCTGCACTGCGATGCCGGCGTCGACGGCGAAGAACTCGGGCTCGTCAAGCAGAACCCGGAAGGCTTCGGTGGTGAGCTCCAGGTCGTGGTACTCCTCCATGTCGAGGTTGATAAACGTCGCAGGCGACGTTGCGGCTGCGGCTCGCAGCAGAGGGCGCAGGGCCTCGAGCACCCGCTTCAGCGACCCGTCGAAGTCCCAGGGATTCAGCTGTGACATCACCGACGAGACCTTCACCGACACGTAGTCCACATCGGGCTGGGCCAGCGTGTCGAGCACCTCGGTGTGCCGCCGGCGGGCCTCGGCGTCGCCCAGGACGGCCTCGCCGAGCATGTTGACGTTCAGCGAGAAGCCCTCGCCGGCGCGGGCCTGCAGATGGGCACCCAGCCGCTCGGGCTTGGAGTCCACAACGAGATGGCCCACCAGCGTCCTCATGCGCCACCGGGCGATCGGCATCACCAGCCGGGGCAGCCGGGGGCCTATACGGGCGCCGAGGCGCACCAGCAGCCTGTCCACCGAAGACAGGAACGAGGGCAGCTCGGCCTCGCCCACCAGCGACGCCAACTGGGCCGCCGCGACCGCTGGATCCTCAGGCCGGATCACCCGGTCCACGAACCGCATCGCGAACGCGGTGCCCGGCCGGTCGCGCACCATCCTGGCCAGCCGCCGCGTCGGGGCGCGGTCCCGCCTCGACACCGACATGTCACCGGCCTTTAGCCAACGCCCGACGCGCTCAACCGCCTCGTCGGCCAGCAGCTCGATGTCGCGGGTGTCGCCGTCCACGCCTCACTCACCCCTTCCTGTCGCGAGGGAAGAGCCTTCGCGTACACAACCATGATCGCGGGTGGCCCGAGCGCCGGTCTTGGATGATCCAGCGCCCAGGACGGCCGGTCCGTCCAATGTCCACCGCGGGGTACTGTCGGTCGCATGACCGGGGATGCGAGGCGCCACGTGAGCCCCGCCGGAGTCTTTGAGGCGCAGCCCGAGGTCCTTGAGCTCATCGACCTGCTCGTGGATGTGATGTTCTGCATGAAGGACACCGACGGCTGCTACCTGGCCGTCAACCCGGCTTTCGTGAGGCGAGCGGGGCGCAAGTCCAAACGCGACGTGATTGGCCGGCGCGCCACTAATTTCTTCACCGCCCCGCTGGCGCAGCGCTACGAAGACCAGGACCGCCGGGTGTTCGCCACGGGACGACCGTTACGTGACGAGCTTGAGCTGATCCGCCGGGAGGACGGGGGGCTGGGCTGGTACGTGACGACCAAACTGCCGGTCGCGGCCCCCGGGGATCCGGGGCGAATCTGCGGCCTGGTCAGCATCAGCCGCGACCTGCGCACCCCGAGCTCCGACGACATGGCGGTGCGGGCCCTGCAGCGGGCGGTCGAACACGTGCGAGAGAACCTCTCTGAGACGATCCGGGTGGCGGAGGTGGCCGCCGCGGCCGGCCTGTCGCCGTCCCAACTCGAGCGCCGGATGCGCAATGCGTTTGGCCTCTCGGCCATGCAATACGTGCTGAGGGCTCGGGTCGAGCGGGCCGCTGAACTGCTCGCCAATACCGACCTGCCCCTTGCTGAAGTCGCCGTAATCGCCGGCTTCTACGACCAAGCCGACCTCACCAACCGATTCGCCCGACTCACAAGCGAGACCCCCGCACAGTTCCGAGCCCATCAGCACGAGATCTCACGCTGACGCGGTTCGGCCCAGCGGGCACGCCTGGATCCCGTCGGCTGGAGGGACTCGGCGCGTGATGCTACGCCAATGGATCCGCGCCCAGGCCGCCATGGAGTGAATCTAGCTCGACTCCTCGGACGAGTCGAGGGCGCGGATGAGGAAGCTGGCCATCTGGGCCCGCGTCACCGCACTGTCAGGACAGAACCGCAACGGGTCGGACGAACAGCCCCTGGCGATGCCCGCCGCGTACAGTGCATCGATGCTGGCCGAGTGCGCCCCGTTCGCGTCCACATCCACGAACCCCGCGGGCCTCGCCGGTGGCAGCCCCAGCGCACGCACCAGGAATGTCGCCATCTGGGCCCGCGTCACCGCACTGTCAGGACAGAAGCGCAGCGGCTCCGACGAACAGCCCACCGTCACACCCGCGGCAAGCAGCGCTTCGACGTTGGCCGCATGCACGCTCCGGGGATCCATGTCCTCGAACCCGGCCCTCTGCGCCGGAGCCTCAAGCTCCAGAATCCGAGCCAGGAAGCTCGCCATCTGGGCCCGCGTCACCGCATCGTCGGGACAGAACCGCAACGGCTCACGTGAGCAGCCCCTGGCGATGCCCGCCGCGTGCAGCGCATCGATGTTGGCCGCATGCACGTCGCGTGGGCCCACATCCTCGAACTCCGCCGACTCGGGCTCCTCGGGCTCCTCACCGCCGCCGCCGCCACCTCCTGCGCCTCCCCCGCCGCCGGTGCTGGTTGTGCCGGTCGATTCGGACACTGTGCCAACGGTGGACGCCTCAGCGCTGTCTTGGACCTGCGGTCCATGGTCGGTGTAGCGGGCGCGGGCTCGCAGATGGTGATTCAAATCGGCGTCTGTGGGCTGGTACGTCCTCGAGTCGACGCCGATCGGGACCCATGGGCCGAACTGGCTCGTGGAACGGTGCCACTCCCATACAACGCTTGACGCACCGCCGTCGGGATCGGTCAGAGTCGCGGTCAGCGACTGGCCCACCCGGGGAAACGTCGAGGAGAACGTCACCGTGCCCTCCTCCTCGACGTTGGTGACGTTGATGGTGACGCGGATCGAGTCCCGCTCGTTCGACGGATCGGTGGCCGCGACCGCAACCGAGTAGCTAGATTTGGACTCGTAGTCGAGTTGCGCCTTGGTCCGCAGCTGGCCCGAGCGGGGATCGATGTCGAAGAACGCGGCGTGCGATCCGCTCAGCGAGTATGTGAGCCGGTCGCCCGGCGTATCGGTGGCTACCACCGGCGCCCCGACGAGGCGCCCCATGGTGGTGTCCCGGGCCGTATTCTCATCCACGCTGCGTATGCCGTCCTCGGTGGCCGGGAACTCCGGGGCGGTGTTGAGCACTGGCGCGACCTGAACCGGGTTGTCGGAGACGGCGCTGACCGTCTTGCCCGTCCCGTGCTTGTCCCCGTAGGAGGCGGTGGCCCTCAAGTATCGTCCCACGTCGGTGCCCGCCGGCGTGTAGGACCGCGAGCCGGCACCGCTGATCGGCGTCCAGCCCCCGACTCCATTCGGGGAGCTGTCCCAACTCCAAGTGAGGCCGGTTTGGCCGCGGTCGGGATCGACCAGTGTTGCGTTCAGGGCAGTGTCCACCTGAGGCTGCCGCGAGTCCAGGGTCACCACACCGGGCTCGTCGAGGTCGACGACGGTGACGATGACACTCAGCGATTGCGGGTTGTCCCCGTCGTCCGCGGAGACGGTCACGTGGTAGCGGTTGTCCCGGTTGGAGTCGGCCGGTCTCTCATGGTCGGGCACCGCGGCGAAGGAGAGCACACCGCCGTCGAGGGTGAAGTCGCCCCGGTCGGTGCCCGACAGGTCCCAGTCGATGGGCCCGTTCTCCGGGTCGTCAACCACCGTGAACGACCCCACCGACCGGCTGCCGTTCTCGTCGTAGTCGAACGCGGTGTCCCCCTCCAGCGTGAACGGCTCGTTGTCGTCGGTGACGGTCACCGCGACGGCCACGTTCTTTGACTGCGCGCTGTCCGAGACGGTCACCACGACGTCGTATTGGTTGTCTCGGCCCTGGTCGGTCGGCATCTCGTGGTCGGGTGGGAAAAGAAACTTGAGCTTGCCAGCGTTGAAGTAGAAGTCGCCCTGGTCGGTTCCCGAGAAGTCCCAGATGACGATGCCGCCCTCGGGGTCTGCGGCGGTGAATTCGATCACATCGTCGTCGCCGTTCTCGAGGTAGCTGATCTCGGTGCCACCGATCAGCTCCGGTGGCTCGTCCACATCGGTTACCATCACGGTCACTGCGATGGTGGCGTCGGTTGCGGTGTCGGCATTGCCGTTGTCGTCCTTGCTGTCGCTCACCGAGACCGTCACTTGGTGGCTGGCCTTGGCCTCGTGGTTCAGAGGCTCCTTCACCTGAAGCTGACCGGTGGGCGAGTTGATGTCGAATAGCGCGGCGTCGCGTCCACCCAGGGAGTAGGTGAACGTGTCACTCTCATAGTCGCGGGCGCTGATCGGAGAGCCGATGCTCTGGCCAGCACCGGCGTCCTCCCGCACGGTGCGGATCGCTTTGAGTCCTTCGGCGAAGAAGGGCTCGCTGTTAGTAGCGCCCGGCGTGCCCCGGCCGGTGACCGACCAGTCGCCGTCGCCGCGGCTGTTGACGGCCCGAACCTGCACATCGCGCCCGACCCCGACGCTGAGCCCGGCGATGGTGTACCGCCGGGTCGCAGCCGGACCGACCCCCTCGATCACGGTCCAGGCGGAATCGTTGGCCTTGTTGGAAGCACCGCTGGGGATGTGCCGCACGTCGTAGCCGGTGATGTCCGACGTACCGGTGTAGTCGGGCCGGGCCCACTCCACGGTCAGGTGGTCGGTGCCGGGCTGGACATAGTGCAAGGCCGGTGCCTCGGGGGTGGCCTTGGGGGTGGACTTGTGGCCGTAGACGGTGATGCTCCACGACTCCAGCCGGTTGGACGGCCCGCCCGACAGCTGGTCGGCCATGCGCAGTGTCCATGTTCCCGACGGGTCTTCCCCCAAGTGCCGGGCCGACCCAAACCGGAAGCCGCCGACCAGGCGGCAGTCCACCACGGTTCCGGATTTGAGCTCGTACGGGCAGTTGGCGGACTCGCGGACCGACAGCACCGACACCGCTCCCGACGGCGACACCAGCTCCACCCGCAGATCCCTGAAGTCGGGGGCATCAAACCTGGTCTTGACCTCTACGAACTCGGTGAAGTCGATGTCGGAGTCGACTGAGATCGTGCTGGAGACCCTGCTGCCGCTGGTGGGAACCGTCACCCGCCGGGTGGACTCGACCGGCCCCGTCATCCGCATGGGGGGCAGCTCGGACCAGCTGCCTGCCAGGTCGACGGCCGCCTTGGCGTCCACCACCCCAAAGCCGTACTCGTGGTTGAACTCGTAGTAGATTGGGTCGCTGGGATCGGACCCGTACTCAAGAGCGCCGGTCTGCCAGCCGGTGTTGTCGAGGTCGTTCTTGCGGGCCGACGCGGCCAGGATCAGCTTCACGTCCCGCCAGCTCAAGCTGTTATCGACGCTGCGCACCAGCGCGGCCACGCCCGAGACCTGGGGGGTCGCCGCACTGGTGCCTCCGAAGCTGTTCGTGTAGCGGCCGAAGTTGTGGGTGGTGGCGATGCCGGCCCTGCCCCGGTCACTGGACGGCGCGCACACCCAGAGGTTGGCGCCCATCTCGGAGTACGACGTGCGCTTGCCGAGGTCGTCAACTGCGCAGGCCGCGGTCACGGCGTAGTGGTTGGCTCTTTCGCTGAGAGTGCTGTAATCGCCGTCCTCGGCACCGTTGCCGGCCGGAAAGACGTAGAGGACGCCCTTGCCTCCGAAGCCGACGGCGACACCGGAGTCCACAGCCAGCTCCCAGACCCCGGGGGCCGGGGAGGGGAGGGGGGTGTCGCCGGAGCCCCAGCTGTTGTTCGACACTGCGGTGACGCTCATGCCCCGGATCATGGCGTCAGCCGCGCTCACGTCGGTGTTTTCCAGCAGGAAGTTGTAGCCGTAGATCGTCGCCCGGGGCGCAACCCCTCTCATGCCGATGGAGTTGTCGCGGGCCGCGATGACGCCGGCCACCTGGGTGCCGTGGGACTCGAGCGGGTCGTAGATGTCGCCTCCGCCGGTGTAGTCGTGGTTCCGTAACCGGTTGACGTTGTCGGTGAGATCCGGGTGGGAGTACTGCATCCCGTCGTCGACCACGGCCACGTTCACGCCCGATCCTCGGGTGATGGTCCACGTGTCCTCGACGTTGATGTCCTCTCCGTCTGCTCCCTTGCGCCGGCCCACGTTGTTGAGGTGCCGCTGGCACGCCATGACCGACCCCTCTCCGACCGGGTCGCACGAAGCCTTGTGCTGGCCCTCGTTGTTGAGGTGCCACTGGCACCCGTAAAGGGAGTCAAGGATGGCGGTGTTGGACACGGTGATGCTCTCGCACCGCGCGACGAGGTCGGCGTAGCGGACATCCTCTGACAGCAGGACGGCATAGGGCCCGGTCGCCGGACCGCTGCCACCCGTGCTGCGGGTCACCTTGATGTAGTGCGTTCCCGCGGTCAAATCATCGAGAACCACGAAGCCGAGCGGACCACCGCGGTCGAACGACGTCTCATACACGACGGCGCTGCTGACCGTGTTGCCGTTGCTGTCCAGGAGCTCCCCAGTGATGTCGACGTCGGCCCCTACGGCCCGCAGCCGCGCGTGGGTGCCGTCGTCCAACTCGATGCGGAAGTAGTCCGTGTCGGCGGTCGGGTCGATTGTGCCGACGGCCACGTCGTAGAAGGTCAGCGGGACCGCGGTCGCCAGCGTGTTCCCCGGCTCGGCGGCCTCCAGCACGTACAGCGAGTACAACCCGTCGAGGAACACCGAGGCCGCCTTGACCTCGATGTAGTACTTGCCCGGCGCGAGGTCGGCCAGATGCACGAACCCGCTCGCAGGAAGGTCGAACGACTCGAAGATGGCGATGGAGTTGCCGCCAGAGTCCAGGATCACGCCTTCGATGCGGCTGGAGCCGCGGACGATGACCCTGGTCTGCTGCGCGAGGGTCAAGGTGAACCAGTCTTCGTCTCCCAAGGGGTCGATGAGGCCGTTGCGGTGGTCGCCAAGCGAGATGGACTCCGCATTGCTCGTGCTCGTGGAGTCGGCGATCGGCCTGGTGACCAGGACATAGGTGCCGGTGGCCTCGCCGTAGCTGGTGACCTTGATGTAGTAGGTGCCCGCCGTCCACGTGCCCCAGATCAGGAAGTTGCGGGTCCCGTGGGCCAGATAGCCGTCGTCGTTCTCGTCGATCACGGTGCCGTCGCTCCTTAGGAGCTCCCCGACGGTGTCGAGGTCGCCGTCGGTGAAGATGAGGAGGCCGGTCACCCTAGTGAGCACGACCTTGAAGTAGTCGGCGTCGGTGCCCGGATCGATCGACCCGCCCACACGGGTGCCCGTGGCCACCTCGGTGGCGTCAGCCAGCGCGTCACCATGCTCGGCGGGGGTGCCCACCGCGGTGGCGGACCAGGTTGCGGCGCTGGAGGTGACCGCCCTGACCTGCACGTCGTAGCCGGTGCCGTTGGTCAAGCCGTCGAGCACATGGATCCGCGACCCGCGGGGCCAGACGGTCTCCTCGGCAGTCCAGTTGGAGTCCACCGTCTCGTCGGCGCTGGTCTCGATGTAGCGCAGATCGTAGGAGATGATCATCGCCTTCGCGGCGTGGGGCGGATCGCTCCAAGAGATCGTGAGCGCGCCGTCGCCGACGATGACGGAGTCGATCGTGGGCACGCCGATCAGAGGCGTCCCTGTGGAGGTGACGGACCAGTCGCCGGAACCCTCGTCGTTGACCGCCCGCACCTGCACGTCATAGGAGATGTCGCCGTCCAGCCCATCGACCGTGTACTCCAGGGAGCCCGAGGTCCAGACCCTGGTCTCGACGGTCCAGTTGGCGTCCACCGTCTCGTCGGCGTCGGTCTCGATGTGGCGCATGTCATAGGAGGTGATCGTTGAGCCGCCATGATTGCCCGGCGCGGTCCAAGCGACGGTAAGCGATCCGTCGCCCGCGGTGACCGAGGTGATCGCAGGGGCACCCGGTGTCTGCGCGCCAGCTTGGCCGCTGATGGCCAGGCACACCAGCGCGGCCAGCACGACGGGCAGCAGCCGCTTCAGGGGTCTTGGTGCAGGCATGGACGCGGGCCGAGGCTGGTCACTTGGCGGTGTGTTCTCTCCACCAGTTGGGACTGGAGAGCTCGACGCCGGCTTGCCCAGCCAGTGCATTGGCTAGGTCCAGGGACGGGAATCCTGGATCGGTCTCCACGAAGAAGCCGTTGGTCAGATAGTCCAGCTCGGATACCCGGCTCAGAGCGATGCCGTTGCCAGTGAAGAAGGCGGTCGCCTCGTCGGTGCCCCACTCCGGGTCCAAGACCACCACGATGCCGCCGGGAAGGGTCATCAACTCGCCGGACTCGGAGAGGAACACGGGATTGGAGCCGCTGGTGCCGCCGGACTTCGCGCCGCCGCCGGTGCTGTGAGGGACGTTCTCGCCGTTGCCGGGGTCGGCCGAGATCTCGTCCCGCGACACGATCGCGCCGTCGTCGAGCACGACCAAGTCCAACTGCAGCCGCGCCCCCACGGTCCGGTCGCCGTCGCGCCAAGTGTAGACCTCGCCCTGGGCCGAGGAGACCCCGCCGGAGCCGCCGGTGCCGCCGGATTCGTCCGGTCCCGTCGACTCCACCGGAGACTCCTGCCGCGCCCCTCCGGCCAACTCGAAGTCCGAGTCGACCGCCTCGACGATCTCCAGCGCCAACTCGAAGTCCGAGTCGACCGCCTCGACGATCTCCAGCGCCAACTCGAAGTCCGAGTCGACCGCCTCGACGATCTCCAGCGCCAACTCGGACCCCGGGTCCGGATTAGGCCTCGGCGTCGACCTTTGCGGGCTCGGATTCCACAGGCTCGGGATCCGGCAGATCATCGGACGGGCGGATCGTCCCTGCACTCGGCAAGCCCCCCCCCCCCCCCGGCGAATCGTACGATCCTGGCGGGAGCCCGTCGCCCACCGCGAGCGCCGTGGACGAAGGGGGCGTCGACTCGGGATCCTGGACGCGAGCATCCCCGCCGAACAGCAGCACCGCTCCCGTCACCGCTCCAGCGACAACAGCTACTGCCGCAGCCAGGACCGCGGCCCTTGTGACGCGTACTCGTGTCATGCCGCGGCAATCTTAGTGATGCCCCCGATCACCATTTGGGAATATCGGACCCAGGCGAACTGGCGTCCTCTTCCGCCGCAGCACCGCTCAACATCTTGACGGCGCGAATCGGGCCTTGACGCGCGTTGCGTCGACGGCGAGGGCGACAATGCGCCCCATGAAGAAGTCCAGCTCGGCCCGGTCGTCATCGACCCAGCCCTCCACGACAGCCTGAACGACGCATATGCGTATGGCCATCACCAAGGTGAACGACACGGCCACCAACTGTAGAAGCGAGACAAGCGGCTTCTGGAAGGCGGAGATCTTGATGCTGGGAAGCCCGGCGTCCCCGCAGAGCCACAAGACAGCGCTGGCCGCCAAGATCGAGACGAGCCACGCCACCATCACGGCCGCGTCGCGAACGGCGAAGAGCCGGCCGTCGGGCCAGCGAGGAGCGTGCCACCAGACGGCGTGCGCCGGCGTCGGGCCAGCGAGGCACGCTACGCCAAGACCGTGAGCGATCTCGCTCCGCAACTGGAGCCTGGACAGGATCTCCAGCTGGCCCGAGCGGCCGTGATGGCCGGCTTCTACGACCAAGCCGACCTCACCAACCGATTCGCCCGACTCACAAGCGAGACCCCCGCACAGTTCCGAGCTCACCAACTCCGGCCGTCACCGTGAGGCTGTCACCGTGAGGATCACGCCGGATGAGAAGTCACTTGCGTTTGACCGCTAGACGGTCAGCGAGGACGAGAGCAGCGTGTGTGTAGGAGTGCTGAGGGTTGTCGAAGAGTGCGTCAGCGGGCTGTTGCTCCACAACTTCGCCGGCTCGCATGACCGTGATGCGGTCAGCGAGGTGCCGGGCGACGCCTAGATCATGGGTTATGAAGAGGTAGGTGAGCCCGTGATCATCCTTGAGCTCCTGCAACAAGTTCAGCACGCCGGCCTGCACCGAGACATCGAGAGCCGGGGTGGGTTCGTCGAACAGGATCATCGACGGTTCCAGAATCAGTGCCCGGGCTAGCACCGCACGTTGGGCCTGGCCGCCGCTCAGCTCGTGAGGGTAGCGATCTCGCACGGCCGGGCTGAGCCCTAGGTGGCTGGTGCCAAACTCCCGAAATGGGGGTTTTGCGATCACAAAACCCCAGGTCAGCGACTTGCGGATTGTGGCAAATTGCCATTTAACACCAGCCACCTAGGTGGCTGGTGCCAAACTCCCGAAATGGGGGTTTCGCGGTCACAAAACCCCAGGTCAGCGACTTGCGAATTATGGCAAATTGCCATTTAACACCAGCCACCTAGAGCCGCGATCATTTCGTTAGAGCGAGCCCTGCGCTGAGCGCGGTCGAGCTTGCTATGGACGCGCAGAGGCTCCTCGATCTGGGCTACGACCGGCCTGCGGGGGCTCAGCGAGAGCAGCGGGTTCTGGGCAACCATCTGGATCCGGCGCCGGATCTCGCGTCGATGCCGGCCTTTCAGGCCGATCAGCTCAGTGCCATCGAAACAGATGCTGCCCATGGAGGGACGGACCAGGCCGACCACTGCTTCGGCCAGGGTGGACTTACCTGCGCCTGATTCCGCGCCTCCTCGACGGACGCCTCGATACGCGCAGCCAGCAGCGGGCCGCAACGGGCCGCATGCGTCTGATCTCGCACAGCCAGCCACAGCACGAACACTGACGAGGCCACCAGCAAGAGCCAGCACCAGCGCCACCAACCACGTCGCTTTCGGGCAGAGCCGGAACCTCGGCCCTCGTCGGCTTTCGCTAGCGACGGCCCGGGCGACCGGGTACCAGCCACGCCGAGCACGGTAGCACTTGGGACAGCGCCGCTCGACGCTGCCGCCAGTGCTGACCCGGACCTATGGCACGACCCCACCAAGCCTCACCGCGGAGGTCGCCGGGGAGCGTCTGACAGGCCCCCGCTTCGGTAAGCACCTAGGTGGCTGGTGCCAAACTCCCGAAATGGGGGTTTTGCGGTCACAAAACCCCAGGTCAGCGACTTGCGAATTGTGGCAAATTGCCATTTAACACCAGCCACCTAGGACGGTGGCGTGGAAGCCGGTCTGGGACCCGGAGGCGAGTGGTTGGCGATCAGGTGTGTCGTGAGCGGCTGCGTTCGGTGTTGTTGAGTGTGCGTTCGGCTGGTTGGCTAGTCAGGTTCGGTAGAGCCTATGGCGTTCGTGTTGGCGTGATCGAGGCTTGGGCTCATGGGTTGGACAGGGGGTGCGTTCGTGACAAGCGTTCGACGTTGGGCGTCCGGGGGTAGTTTGGCCGCCACACGTTTGCACTAACAGTGCAACCGAGATCGAGCGGGGTGTGTCGTCGTCCGAAATGGACGATTCTGAGGGCCCCTCGCTGTGGCGTGAACGCAGGGTGAACGCGCGCGAACGCGATTGCGACAACAGCCAGTTTCTGATATTCTGATTTTGGGTTCCTTCGCGTGGGTTTTCTGCCGATGCTTGGGATCTGCGGCGCGTGAAGGGTGCCGGGATCTGCGTGTGAAGGCAGTTGCGGGCTCCAGTTGGATCACCGACCCTCAGCAGTCGCTGTCTGGCGCACCATCCCCGCTCGTGTCCGTGGTCTCCGGGTCCCAGTTCACTCTTCGTGCCCAAGTCAAGAGTTCCGATTAGGTTCGCGCGCAATCGTCGCCAAATCGGACAATCGTTTTCGCGTGCGGCCGTTCTTCTTTGGCCGTTGCTTCTCAAAAACCAGCGCATGGGCTGGGTCATCCGGCTCGGGCATAAGCACGATTCCCTGACCCTCGCCACGAATATCGCCCACAGTCAACACGGCCAACCCCTCATCGGACTTGTTCGCAAGAAGATCATCTTGCGACAGGCCCGTTGCCTGCATTATGGACTCGACCTGAACCGACATGCCAACGGCCGGATACTCGCGCTTGATGGTCATTTGAACGGACGCATCTTGGAACGCGTCGCTCTGCATACCTGTAATCGACCCTGCATCATTCCGCTTGAATCTGACTGAATCCTACGGAATAGACGCTCAGAGTCCGCTATCGACGGGTCATCTTCGTATACGTTGCTCGGAACATCAAGCTGGCCTGTTTGGCACATGAAGCAGGATCATAGAGCAAACCAGAGCCTGCCAAAACTCATTGTGATAATCCTTCAACGGGCCGTCCACATCGAAGTCGGGAGTCTTAGCGTATATGTCGATTGCTCCATCTGGTCCGAACTCGATCATCAACACCGCATTCTGCGTATCCCATTCCAAGTAAACACCACCTTCTGGTGTTGCCATCACAGCAGGGACAGGCAAATGGTGGCGTCTTGCGAGCGACGACCAGAACTGTTCTGTCACCTCGATTGCGCGTTGGCGGGGTGGATGCGCTCCATATCCGTCCCAATCGGCCTTCAACCCCTTCACGCGCGCGAATGGATCGTCCACGAATGATGCGGACTTTCTCCGTAGGCAGCGATATTGGTCGAGTGGGAGCACGACAGATTCTGAAACAGTTTGAGATGCCCCATTGTTCCAATCATCTCTTGGGGGGGTATCCATTGATGGAAGTGCCGTCAATGCGAAAGCCGTTTCCATATCTTGTGTGCCTCCGGGGTAGTGATATGTGTAAATCCTTCAACAATCCAACGATGCGCAACATCAAAGAAATCCAACGCGCCCTTGAAATCCTTTGGCTCTGCTTCACCGCGAGCTGTCAGTTTCAGTACCATCAACGGTGAATCGCCATCAAGATCACTAGGCGAGGAATGCGAGGTCCAGCAATCAATCGTCAACCATCCTTCGCGATCATCAGGGAAATGGCAATGAACGCTGAATTGACTCAGATGATCCGCGTCAAAAAACTCAGACTCACCAAGCCCCGACCACGGAACGGTGAGTACCGCAGTGTCGATTGACGAGTTCCAACCATAGACACTGTCCATATGGTTCACATATTGCAGTTCGCACAGTGAGGGAACGGGTACATCAAGATCAAGCCTCTTGCATGTACTGAGCAGTCGTTGCCAAGCATCCTGCAACTGCTTCTGCACGGTGCCGTAGCGTGGGTACTCATCCCCAGCATCGCCCTTCCGCCAATTCACCACCAGCCTGTTATGCTGGAGCTGAACAACCTGATCACCTTCGCGGTTCTGCATCCACAACCGATCGGGTGGCTCTGCGGTACCCGCCAGCGCATTCAGAAAGCTGTCAAGCACGTCACCATCGTCGGATTCCATCGAAGGCAGCGTCGGCCGTTCCTCCACTAGCGGCCAGCCATCGCCCCAAGCATCCGCGAGTCGGCCCAAGTCCAGCGACCTGAACCCAATGGATTGCTCAAACTCGACAGCCAGCGCTACCTCCACCACCGGAGGCATCCCGTAGGCAGGGAGCGAGTTGTCGCCGCCAGACGACAGCACAATCAAGCCACGCGCGCTGCCCGCGCTCCTGTCAACGAAACCATAGGGGATCCTCCTCGGTCCGAACTCAGCAGCTTGTGTAGCGGGAAACGCTACACGAGCACCCTCACGGCGCGCAACCACCCCCAGCCCGAGCAACGAGATGGCCTCGCCGACCGGCCTAGGAGCACCGCCCGAGTTTATCCACAGCCATGGGCTTCCTGGGGCTTCAGTCTCGTGCATCCCCCACGAGGGCCACCCGTGGGGCGAGAGCCGTTCGGGACGAGTCTCCTGAGCCAGACCTGACCCCGATCGGCTTCCCACTCTGATGAGGCTCATATCGCTTGGATGTGGTGTGCCCAATCCTCCATGAGTGGCCGGCGCCGGTCGATCATGTCAGATCGCTGATAGGCGCCCTCGACTCCCTTGACGGCGTGTCCAAGGCACATCTCCGCGAGGTCCCGAGGCACCCCGGTGTCTGAGCACCAGGACCGAAACGCGGATCTCATGCCGTGGGGGGTTCCGTCGATGGTGAGTTCTCGCATCAGTTTGGGGAACGCTTCGTTGGTGAGCGCCCGCCCGGTGGTCGGGCTCGGAAACACGAGTTCGTCGCTGCTGGCGATGCCGCGGGCTTGTGCGAGCACTTCCAGCGCCCGGGACGACAGCGGCACCCTTAGGGCCGTACTGGTCTTGGTCCGCTCCGGTGGGATCGTCCAAACCTCGGCAGCAATGTCGAACTCGCTCCAGTTGGCACCTCGCCTGAGCGGGCTGCTGTGAGCGTGAGGAACTCCAATCCCAACTTGGCCGCCTCGCTGGCCTTCGACGCCCGGATCTTCTCCAACGCGGCTGCCACTTCGCTGTGATGAAGGGCGCGGTGGTGGGTGGGTTTGTCGCTGTGGCGAGGCAACGCAGCCACCGCAGCGGCAGTGGGGTCGTCGGTCCGGAAGCCTGCGCCCATAGCCCATCTCAAGATCACCGAGATGCGCTGTGCGAGCCGTCTAGCCGTTTCTGGACGGGTGGTCCATGGGTCGGCAAGAACGGCGAGGATGTCGCCCACGACGATGCGATCGACCCGCTTGGCGCCGAGCTGGGGCAGCACATAGGTCTTGAGGCTTGCCCGCCACTGCTGCTCGGAGCGGCTTCCGGGCTTCCACTGGCGAGCGTGCAGAGCTATCACCGACTCGGCGGCTTCTTCGAAGCTGGGAACACCGTCACCTCTGGGATCGCGGCCCGCCTCGACGGCGCGACGGTTCTCGATGCACTTGGCGCGCGCTTCGGCCAGCGTGACAATCGGGTAGACGCCAAGCCCGATCATGACGGGCCGGCCACCGACATAGAGTCGCTGGCTCCAGGTCTTCGACCAGCGGCCGCTTCGGGTGGGCCGCACCAGTAGGCTCAGTCCATGTCCTCCGCGGCCGTCTCCATAGCGTCCGGGCTCATTGACCGTGCACACGAATGCGGCAGTCAGCGTCTTGGGTCGATTCATGCGTACTCTTTCTGTTATTACTTTCTAAGTGGTAACGGATGATACGAGTTGAGTATGCATGGAGCAACTACCGACCTCGTAGAGAGTAGCTCTATGCCCTTTGACCAGCACTTATGATGACAGATGAGAACGGACGACTACGGGAGAGGAAAGCGGCCATCGCGGCCTGCTCCTCCGCGGTGAGGCCCAACTCCTCGATGCTCACCTCCAGAGTCTCCTCGTCACCAGCCGGACCGCCCGCCGACGGATCTTCAGGATCTGGAACGTCGAACAGCGTGAACACCGCTCTATCGCCCGCTGTCGTGACCCAGACAACATCCTTGCTCTCGGGCAGCGGGCCGCGGTCTTCGAGCAGCCCCCGCGCATCGAGCGTCGTGTAGCTCTGGACCACGAGCACGATCCTCTCACCCGACACCAGTGCCGACGTCACCGCCGAACGCTCCACCAGCCATGGCGACGACACCACCGGGTCGGCAGGGACGTCGATGTCCAACTCCGTCCAGGTGGTGCCCTCATCGTCGGAGAAGAACACCAGGCTCGACGAAGGGCCGAAACGCGCGTAGCTGAGACGCTCCGAGCTGGTGTCCAGGCCAGCGACGAGCCAGCGGTCGCCGGAAATGTCGACCTGATCGGGACTCACACCGTCGGGCATGGGCACCTCGGACCAGTCGGTGCCGTTGCTGGTGACGAAGACCTGTGCGGTCGGGTAGACCGGCCCGCCGCCGTAGTCCTGCGCGCCGACGAAGGGCCGGGCCCGAGCAAGCACGCGGCCGTCGCCCACCGACTGGAGAATGGAAGAGTTCTCGATGCCGGACTCGATCTCGGTCCATTCCAGCACCGGCCCCGTCGACAGCTCCTCGGGTGTCAGCGCCTGGGGCTCGGAGGGCTCATCCCCCTCGACGCCGGTGGGCTCGTCCTCCCCGATGCCGGCAGACCGCTCGTCCTCCCCGATGCCGATGGGCTCGTCCTCCCCGATGCCGGCCCCGCCGACGCCGCCTGAGTCGGACGCCCCCGCGGGTGCGGCGCCCGCGGCGTCCGGGCCGGGTTCGTCGCCAGTCTCCGGCGCGCCGGGATCGGGGACGGGAGGATCTTCGGCGGTGACAACAACCGTCCCCGTGTCGTCGCGGAGCGCGTTCCAGGCCAGGACGCCACCGACCACCAGCGCGGCACAGGCCACGGCGGTGCCGACCACCCGCCGGGCAGTTAGATGACGCACGACCCTGCGATTCTGTTCGCGGTCGGGTATGGGCAACAGCGAGTGTTACGAGAAATCGAAATCTCGGAAACTTCTAGGGTGCCTGTCATCTTCCCGCCGAACTCTCCCGTCAACCAGTACTGATTCTGAAATCCACTGAAAATCAACTGCTCGGCGCGGAGCCGGCCCGCTGCCGCCAGACAAACCACAAGGACGAGCATCGTGACTCCGAAAAACATCGTCCCGAACCCTGCTCCGAAAGTGGCGCCGAACAGGTCGATCACCCTGACGATGAACACGACGAACAACGCCAGCGAGGACAGCACCATAGCCAGCGCCCGCCGCTGCGCCGCGCCCAGCACGATCACCGCCGCCGCCCACAGCCCGCCGGCGGCCAGCCAACCGGCGGGCGCAAACGCAAACGCGCAGGACGCGCCGAATCCCATGAGCCATATCATTCCCTCCCAGATTCGCACCGAGAAACGGTCCGGCAGCCGCTGCCGCAGAGGTGTGAACGTGAAGAAGCTGTACGACAGTATGACCAGCGCCATTGCCCGGCCCGGGCCGCTGTCGATCCCGCCCAGCGCGGTGACGCCGCAGGTCGACAACAGCCTCGTCGCGGTGGGCAGCCAGACCCACTCTCGCTGCCAGACCGCGATCCCGGTCGCGGCGGCCGCGCCGGCGATCAGGACGAAATAGAACCAGGACGTATCCTGCACCGCGGCGGCGATCACCAGCGCCACGCCGAGCGTTGACGAGGCGACGAACGTGATCCACGAAGCGGTCGAAGCAGAAATCCTCCCGCGCCGCGCCGCGAGCCGAACAGCCTCCTCTACCAGCGTCACGGCCACCACCATCAGCGCCAGGGCCGTCCAGACCGAGATCTCCGACAGAGGGTCCAGCAGCGGCAGCGCAACTCCCAGTCTCTCCTCGCTGCCGGTCGCCAACGCCAGCGGCAACAGAACCCATCCAAACACGGCCCACGCCCCAGCCACCCGCGAACGAAGCCACTGAACCCCGTTTGTTGGACTCGGTTTGTGGGAGTCAGGCGGCGCGTGGTTGTTGTTGGTGGCGTCGCTCGAACTCGGCGGGCGAGGAGGCATCGGCTACGTGCTCGTCACACCCTTCCAATAACTACTTTCTCGTCGGGACCCATTTGAAGGTCGGCCTTCTGCTCTCAGTACCGCGATACGGGTTGCCAGGTTGCCGTATGCGGCGACGACGACTGCGAAGGCAAGCACGCCGGGCACAACGAAGTCGATCGCCTTGATATCGGTGCGATCACCCAGATCGTCGCCCGAGTTGATCGTGCCGAGCAGCGCCAAGAGCACGAGCGGAAGCAAGAACGTGAAGATCACATATTCGGGATTCCGCCAGAATGCTCGCTGTTCAAGCTTTGCCTGTCGGCCTACTCGGACAAGGCGCGCAGCCGTCACGGTTCCGTACCCGCTGCGCTCGGACGCTCCCCAACCAAAGCAAGGTAGGTCTTCTCCAAGCTTGGTGGCTGGATTCGAAGGCTGGCGTAGGCACGCTGCGCGGCTCGCTCGTCAAGCATCTCGATTCTGCGGACAAGCGCGCCGACGTCGTCAATCTCGCCTTCCACAGTTTCGTCGTTGGCCTTTAGCCCCGGGAATTCGCTAGCGAGCACCCTCGCTTCGTCGGACGGAATCCGAAACGAGATGGTTACGCCCAGACCAGCCAACTGGGCCAACTCTTGGGGACTTCCGATCGTTCCGGCTGCGCCGTCCCAGAGCACGGCGACCCTGTCGGCGAGATGCTCGGCCTCATCGAGGTAGTGGGTAGTGAGCAGTACCGTCTTGCCTAGATCACGCAGACCGATGATGGTCTCCCAGCAGCGCGCTCGGGACTCGGGATCGAAGCCGGTTGTCGGCTCGTCGAGAAAAATGACCTCTGGATCGCCCGCGACGGCTAGGGCGAAGTCGAGTCGCCGGCGCTGTCCACCGGAGAGCTTCCGAACCAACTTCTTCTCGTCGCTGCGAAGACCAACCAGATCGAGAATCTCGTCGTAGGGCAGCGGATCGTGGTAGTAGGACCGCCAAGTCTCGATCATTTCGCCCACGCGCAGGTATTTCGGGAACCCGCTCTCCTGGAGTACTACCCCGACGCGTCGGCAAAGGGTGTCGCCAGACGCGGCCGGGTCATGTCCAAGGATCCGGACCGCTCCAGCGTCAGGCGCAAGGAATCCCTCCAGAATCTCCAGAGTGGTGGTCTTGCCCGCACCGTTCGAGCCCAGCAGGCAGAAGATCTCCCCCCGCTCAATGGAAAACGAGAGCTCGTGCAGCACCGACTGGACCCGAAGGATTTCGACACCCTGTCGACCTCGACCACCGGCGTCACGACCACTCTCCCATCGCGGCCTCGATCGTCCGCAGCACCAGTTCCGACTCCTGTATGGCCGTGAAACGGTGTCCAACATACTCGATGACAGAGAACGACGCCGACGAATGTACCGACCATGCACGAGCGTCTTCGCATGATCCGGGACAACACAACAGCCATTTCGGGACCGCCGACTTGAGAGTCGGCACCATTAGGAGATCGGCCCGGACGCGGTGAAGCCCAAGTCAGAGCATGTGCTCTCGACTCGGGCTTCAGGTGGTGGCGGGGGTAGTGTGTGGCGGGGGTAGGAATTGAACCTACGCCGACCTTCGGGTCATGAGTTGCTTCCGGGCCGTGTCAAGCTGTGTCAGCCTGTGCCAGAAAGTGCCTCTGAAGTGGCCTTTCGCGAATCCGGCGTGCCAGGCGGTGCCTGTGGATAACGCTCCGTGCCACCCCGTCCATTAGAAAATCCATTAGAAGTCTGCGCCCAAGCTCAGCCTGTAGGTGATCAGGCGACGATTGGACTGCCAACAGCTAGACCGCACTCTCAGGGTGCCGACGACACGTGAGCATCGTTCCCCGGCGCAGGGGCCAATATGAGCTGCTGGCCGTTTGACACGAGTCCGCCGCGATAAGTCGGGTACTGCTTACCCCGAGGCGCCGCGCTCTCGTCGGCCTCCAAGCCCCAAGAGGTCCATCCTCCCCGGGAATAACGTGCGAACATCTCAAGGTAGGGCGCCGGGGAGCAGGCTTCGATGATCTCGTACTGCTCGTCGGGCTTACGGGAGTGCTCCCGCTTGCGCGTCTCAATGATGTTGACCTGGCGCCGGCCGGGGGAGAGCGTACGCATGCTTCCGCGGACCCCAAAGAGAATCAGCTCAGTCACATTCCTGAAGTAGAAGCCGACACCTCGTCCATCTGGACCTCCGTCCTTGCGACGCTTCGCCCAGACGATGTTGGACTTGTACTGGAACCCCCAAGACTCCAGCACTCGCAGGCCGTCAGCGATGAGCGCGTTGGGCACCCACAGATACAGGTGTGCCGTGTCTGCCATCACGCGAGCCACCGGAAGAGCGCAGAGCTCGGCGGTCGTCATCGTGTCGTAACGCGAGAGGCGCCGGTGCTCGGGCGCCACCTTGCCTGTCCGATTCAGGAACCGCCATGGTGGGTCTGCCAGAACCGTGCGGAAGCCCCGGCCAGAGAGCTGGGCCAGGTCGTCGCGAGCCAGCTGCGCTCCTTCGTGGCAGAGGGCTGCCTCAGCGACCGCGGCATCCGACTTCGCTTGGAGTCGGACCTCATAACCGAGCGAGTCGGCTATTGCCGACAGCGTCGAGAGGGTCGGATTGTGACTGCCGTCCTTGCCCAGCAGCCTCCGAACGCCTGCCGCTTGCATGTCAGCTCGGCGTGCGAGGTCGGCTCTCGTGAGTCCGCTGCGTCGCAGCGCCTCGCGGAGGTCGTTGTGTATTGCGGCTTGTTCGGCCATAGTCTCACCGTACCATAAATGTTACAAATAGCGGAGTATCCTGCTGGAGCCCCTCCGAAGCGCCTGAGCGCCTAACCTCACGGCAGTGGACCTCACCAAGAGCTTCGTCGAGGAACTGCCCCGAAACATATTGAATAGGTATGACATCCTTGAGGTGAGGATGGCCACTCGCGTGCTTTCTGCCCTCAACTCGTCAGAGTTCAAGGACATCTTGGCGGTGCTCGGAACCTTAGTTCTCGAAGAGGACGACGTGCTAGGTGGCTGGTGTTAAATGGCAATTTGCCACAATTCGCAAGTCGCTGACCTGGGGTTTTGTGACCGCAAAACCTCCATTTCGGGAGTTTGGCACCAGCCACCTAGGCGCGGGCAAGAACAAGTCCCGCATCGCGCAGCGGCTTGACGAAGCCTTCCGGGAGCAGGGGTGGCGGGAGGTCAGGCACGACATCGTCATCTCGTCGGTTCGGACGGTCCAGCCGTACCCGAGAGCCAAGGGCCGGAGGCCGTCAGAGGGACTCGGGCCGCTCATCGTCAACGAGGGCTACAAGGTCGACAACTTCAAGAACAGAGTGGCCCTTGACGTCGAATGGCACGCCAAGGACGGGAACCTTGACCGCGACCTTGCCGCGTATCGGGCCCTCTATGACGCCGGAATCATCGATGTGGGAGTGATCATCACACGAGGCCATACGAGCCTGCGCTCGCTAGCGCTGAGCATGAATCCTGCTACAGCGAAGTTCAAGACGACGACAACAACCAGCATCGAGAAACTGGAGCCACGACTCACACGCGGCGATTCCGGCGGGTGCCCAGTCGTTGCCGTCGCCATCACCTCAGAGTGCAGGCCACTACGGTGGCACGAACATGACATCGAGGCGAAGGCGCGGGCGTTGCTAACCTCGCGATCTTTGGGCATTTGCCGCTGCTCCCTCGGCAGATGCGGGATGCACAGCGTGCTACCCGCCGTGAACAGCGCCCAAGGGGACTCGACATGGAAACTTCACATCTGCGAAGCCGCTTTGAGGGCTGCCGGCACAGCTCGATGCAGGAAGGCAGTGCGGAAATGGGCAAGAAAGATGGTGATGGCATCGACGTTCAACGAGTTTGACCGGGCTGAGCCGGCTCAGCCCGGTGAGGAGAATCGGAAGACGGCCCTTGAGCTGGCGAGACTCGTGTGCAAGTGGCTACCCGAAGAGGTGAAGGAGCTGCTGACGGAGAACGACCGGTGAGGTCGGAGACAAAGCAGCCCGGAAGCAGGAGAATCTGAGCGAAGGATTCGACATCCGACCTCCTGGCTAACGCGCGGGAACGCCCAGTGGCTGCCCCGTTCTCGTCGTGGTCATCACTCAATACTCTCATCAAGTCCTGAGCGCAAGCGGCAGGTGGTCTTGATGTCGGCTGGTGCTGCGCCGTCGCTGCAGGACGCGCAGCGGGCCGCTGATGCTGTCGCTCATCTGGATGCGGGCATCGTGTTGGTGTATGGGTCGGTCGCTTTGGGCACCGCCACCGAGGACTCCGACATCGACTTGTGTTTGGTGTTTGACGACCTGGGCGACTACAGCCAGCGCCAGTCGCTTAAGAACACCGCCCAGGACGCGGTGAGACAGGCCACCGGCAAGCCCGCGAATGTGCGTGTGTGCGATCGGCCCGAGTGGAGGGCGCTGCGTGAGTGCGTGTCCAGCTTCGAGCGTCACATCGCCAGTCATGCGGTGGTGCTGCGGGAGCGGCCGCCACGACACGACGACTGGGACAAGCAGATACCGGGCCCGGTGACTTCAGCCGAGCTGGCCGAGCGGATACTGGGCAACGTGGACTTGCCATTGATCCAGCTCAGCGCTGAGTTGAACCTGTGCGGCAACGCGCACGCCGATCACGCCCAAGAGACGGGCACCATGTCCCCAGCAGATGACGAGACGTGGGTTCACCGGCGCTTGCGCCGCTACCGCGCCGAAGTGTGCGTTAGGGCGCTCGCGGTGATCGAGATCTCGCTGATCGCTGTGAACCACTCGCTGCCGGGGCCTCATCTGCCCAAGCTCGCGCTGGATGTCGCCGGCGCGATAGAGGCGATGCCGCTGCGCGACACTGAGCGGGCCGCGCTGCAAGCTGCCGTCGCCGGCCTCGACCGTTGCGCCGCGGTCGACTTCAGGGACAACCTGCGCTCGCGTCCGTCGGCCGCTTCGACAGTCAGGTCCACGAAGCGCTGCGTGGCCGAGCCGGGCGCGTCCAAGGCCCAATCGACGGCCTCGCATGTGTTTCGGAAGGCCGTCTCGAAGCTCGTGAGCCCGAGCGCCTCCACCGGGATGCCGTGGTGAGCGGAGATCATCAGCCCGAAGTACTCGATCCAGTCGGGCTCGGCGGTGATCCAGGTCGGTTCTGATTCTGGGAAATGGACCCGGGGCGGGTCGGCGAGAGAATCGACCATGCGGGCTACGAACCGCACGCCCATCGGCGACAGGTCGTCGATGCTCCGCTTGAGGGCCTCCCGGTCGCTCACAGCGCCAGGCGATGCTCGATCAGGTCGACGAAGGCGGGGTTCAACTCGATGCCCACCCAGCGGCGACCCAGTTCACGAGCGGCCAACAACGTCGTTCCCGATCCGGCGTAAGGATCGAGCACCACGTCGCCGGGCTCGCTGGTGATCATCACGCACTGGCGGGCCAGCGTCATCGGCATCACCGCGGGATGGTCGTCCACGCCGCTGTCGGCGCGCCGGCGAGGCGCGGTGTTGATGTCCCACACGGTGCGAAGCCGCCGGTCATTGGGACCCCGTACCGCGTCTACGTCGTAGTAGTAGTCCTGGCTCTTGGACAACAAGAAAACCGTCTCGTGAGCCTTGGTGGGTCGGTCCTTCACCGACTCGGGATGCGCGTTGGGCTTGTTCCAGATCACCTCCGAACGCAGCCACCATCCCGCGTCCTGCAGCGCCAGCGCAAGGCGCCAGGGAACCCCGATGAGGTCCTTGGGCTTGAGCCCTTCGGGCGTCGACGGGCGAACCCGCATCGCCCGGGCCCGGTTCTTGCGATCCGGAGCCCGGTAGCGGCGGTTGCCGGAGGTGTAGCTGTCGCCCACGTTGAGCCACACCGTGCCATCGTCGGTTAGCACCCGGCGCACCTTGTCGAATGTCACCGCGATGCTCTTGACGTAATCGCCCAGCGCGTCGTCCCGCCCGATCTGCCCGTCCGCCTCGTAGTCGCGAAGCGACCAATACGGCGGCGATGTCACCACAGTGCGCACACTGCGATCCGGCAGCATGTCGAGCCCCGCAACGCCGGCCCGCAGATCAGCACTGAATCATCCATCTGACCCACGGACTCGGCGTCACTAGAGGCCACGCGTCGGTACGGCATCGCCGAGCCCAGTTCCTCGCGGCGTTTCATCGCCTCCGACGCTAACCGCTCCCGCCTCGTCAAGGGAGGATCTTCGACACCGATATCGAACAGACGTTCGCCCATAGCGCGCACAGTACGGAAGACCTGTGACACTCCGAAACCGGCACTGCGACGGTTGCTCGTGAAATCCCCAGGCCTGTCCCCAGGGAGCAGCTAAGAATCCCCAAGAATCCTCTACGGAATGTGACCGAGGTCAACAGGGCCGTGTGCTAATGCTGGTCTCATGCGGAGATTCGTCTGCAGACAGCTAGGGCTTGAGCCCGAAGGCCGCAGCCGCTTCAGGGCCGTCGAGGATCACTGCTGCGGCTTCGAGGGCCTCGTCTCGGTCGCTGGCGGCGGCGGCGGCCTCGACGGCTTCCCCGAAACGGGGATGTGGCACCTCGAGGTCGAGGGGAGCGTCGCCCCAGTAGCCGGCCTGCCGAAGCGCAAGGCGTGCGAGGCGATACGCGGCGCTGCGCGCGGTGGGGTCTATGGGCGCCTCGATGAGCTGGGACGGGTCTCGCTCAAGCAGCTCTACGACATCAGGACGCGCCAACAGCGCCAGATGGTCCTCTGTCCATCCCGGCGTGGGGGTGAACACCAGGGTGCCGTCGTGGGTCTCGGTGACCACGTACGTGTCGTGTTCGGCACGGCCCACATCGCTCAACTCGGCCTGGCGGTGCTGGTCGAGGTGAACGAGCCGGCCGGGGCGGGTAGTGGCCATTGTCGGGGAGTGGCTCCGTGCGGGTTGTGTTCTCTCAGGGGTGGAGGTGCAACCACGGTAGCGGAATCCTCCACGCGGAATCCACCAGGTGGCGAGAGGGCCGCGCGAATCTCGTCGTTTGGCGGTCGTCCTACGCGGTCTCTCCAGCCTGTTCGGGGGAGGCCAGTAGAGTGAGAATCGCATGATTGTCGTTTGGACCGACGAAGCCCTATTTCTTCTTTCTTGTCTCTTTCTCGTCTTCAAGCGGACAATTTTTTGGTCAGAATGGGACGTGCGAATGAGAGTCGGCGCAGCAAGCTGTGGGCTGATCAACGCTAGGCGGACGCCATCAACGGATGCCGGACGGGGCGAGTTGCTGGACGCCACGGGCTAGGTGCCGCGGGCCGGAAGCCCTAGAAGGCTCAGCACGACCAGATGGGGACCATCGCGGTGTAACACAGGAACCGGAGCCAGTGTCGCCCAGCTACCGGAACCGCGTCCCAAAGGTGTAACACACCTACCGGAGCCAACGCGTCAAGCATGTACCGGGACAGCACACCCGATTCGGGATCGCATATTAGAAAATCCATTAGAAGATCGGCCTGAGCGCGGCGAAGCCCAGACCAGTGCATGTGCTCTGACCTGGGCTTTTGTTGGTGGCGGGGGTAGGAATTGAACCTACGACCTTCGGGTTATGAGCCCGACGAGCTACCAGACTGCTCCACCCCGCAGCGCAATTCTACCGGGGGCCACTAGCCGCCCGCAACGTCTCGGAGCCCGCGCCCCCCGGCCGTCACTTGGGGGGCAGGCGGATGCCGGCGTCCACCCTTATGGTCTCGCCGTTCATGTAGTCGTTGGTGAGCAGCTCCATCACCATCGACGCCAGCTCGTCGACGGTGCCCAGACGCTTGGGGAACAGCACCCCCTCGGCCAAGCGAGCCTTGAACTGCTCGCCCTCGGGCCCGGTGCCGTAGATGGGCGTGTTGATCAGCCCTGGCGCGATGGTGTTGACCCGCACTCCGATCGGCACCAGGTCGCGGGCTAGGGGCAGGGTCATGCCCACCACGCCGCCCTTGGAGGCCGAGTAGGCGTTCTGACCGGTCTGGCCGTCGAAGGCCGCCACCGAGGCCATATTCACAATCGCGCCCCGCTGGCCGTCGGCGTCCACCGGCTCGGTGCGGGCCATCGCGGCCGCAGCCAGCCGGATGCAGTTGAACGTGCCGATCAGATTGGTGGCCACCACCCGCTCGAAACGCTCCAACGGCATCGGCTGGCCGTGGCGGTCCACGGTGCGCACCGCGGACGCGATCCCCGCGCAGTTGACCAGCACCCGCAACGGACCCAGCTCGCCGGCACCCTCCACTGCGGCCTGCACCGGCACCTCCTCGGCCACATCGCCCTCCACGAACACCCCACCCACCTCGGTGGCCGCCTCGGCCCCCTTGCCTGCCTGGATGTCGAGGACCACGCAGTGCGCGCCCAGCCCAGCCAGCCGGTGCGCGCAAGCCCGTCCGATGCCCGAAGCCCCTCCGGTGACGATGGCCGCAACCCCTGCCAATTCCATGTCAGCCCCCTCTTGACTCGGACCCGGCCCAACTTGACCACGTTACGGCACCACGCCATGCGGATCAGGATCCAGGACCGCCGGAACCGCCCGCGACCCTCGCCTGAGAACCGCCAGCCCCGGGGCGGCCCGCGCCCGGCGGGACTGCGCCGTGTCAGCCGGCCAGGACCCTGACCACATCGACCAGCGAGGAGGCTGTTGGGCGGCCCGCGCCCGGCGGGACTGCGCCGTGTCAGCCGGCCAGAACCCTGACCACATCGACCAGCGAGGAGGCTGTTGGGCGGCCCGCGCCCGGCGGGACTGCGCCGTGTCAGCCGGCCAGAACCCTGACCACATCGACCAGCGAGGAGGCTGTTGGGCGGCCCGCGCCCGGCGGGACTGCGCCGTGTCAGCCGGCCAGAACCCTGACCACATCGACCAGCGAGGAGGCTGTTGGGCGGCCCGCGCCCGGCGGAGCTGCGCCGTGTCAGTCGGCTAGAACCCTGGCCACGTTGTCCAGGTCGGGGAGGCTGTTGGGTGGGCCCAGAACAGTGATCTGGTCGTCGGCCTCCAGCACCAGGTCGGCCTCGGCCCGCAGCACCCGGCCCTCACGGCTGACCGCCTCCAGGAAGAAGCCGCGGTCGATGGTCAGCGCGCCCACCTGCCGGCCGATCAGCGCCGCGGTCGAGAGCTCCGGCAGCAGCGGGTACTGGCCGATCGACAGGTCCGGCAGCAGGGCCTCCTTCACCTCAGCCTCATAGGCGGCCTCAGCCACCGCCTCGGCCCGGTCCGAGTGCAGGTAGGCGGCCAGCTCGCCGGCCAGGCGCAGCACCCGGCCCGGCTCGGTGCTGCACCCCGCCAGGAAGAACAGCGCCTTGACCTGTTCGTCCCGGCCGCCCCAGGCCGCGGGGATGCGGATGCCGCCCGCGGCCCGCACGATCACCAGATAGTCGTCGTCGGTGTCGAAGAAGGCCACCGGCGTGGCCGTGGGATGCAGCTCCGACGGCTGGATCCACAGCGAGCCCGACTCCAGGAACCGGTCGGTCACCGTGGCCACATCCACGTTCGTCTGGGATGACAGCACTTCCGAAGCCCGCACAGCAGCCTCGTTGATGTCGGTGCCCTCGGGGATGCTCACCACCGCGGCCCGAGCGATCAGCCCCGGGTACTCGTCGGCGGAGCGCAGACCGTGGCTCTGCGCCGCGGCGCTCAGCTCGCGGTCAAGGCCCCGGTCCACCAGCCGTCCCCAGCGCTCGAACACGTGGTAGATGGCCCCGCCGTGCATCGACCGGGTGCGACCGTAGAACACGTACCACCCCACTGCCACGGTTACCGACGCCCCGGTGAGCAGCAGCGCCTGAGGGCCGAGCTCGGCGATGAGGTACACGTTGATGGCGACCGCCACGAGCTGCAAGTACGGGAACAGCGGAGCGGTGAACCCGGGGGCGTAGGAGGCGATCCGCGACGCCCGCAGAACGATCACCGCCGCATTCACCAGCGCGAGGGTCAACAGCACGAACGCGCTGGCCATCTTGGCGATGGCGGCCACGTCGAGCGCCAGCACCACCGCCGCCATCCCCGCGCCGGTCACCATGACCCCCCACACCGGGGTGTTGAACCGGCTCAACCGACCGAACAGCAGGGTCAGCAGGCGGTCGCGGCTCATCGCCAGCGGGTACCGGGCCGCGGCGAGGATGCCGGCATTGGCGGCCGACGAGAACGCGGCCAGCGCGGCCAGCGCCACCAGCGCCGCCCCCAGCTCGGGCATCACGCCCTCGGCCGCAGTGAAGATGGGAGCCAGGTCGTCGTGGAGCTGCTGAGCAGGCACCACGGCCACGGCCACCAGCACGCCCAGGGTGTACACCGCCGTGCCCACCAGCAACGACAGTCCCATGCCCAGGGGGATGTTCCGGGACGGGTCCCTAATCTCCTCGGCTGCGCTGGCCACGTTCGTCAACCCGCCGTAGGACACGAACACGAAGCCGACGACGCTCACCAGTCCACCCGTTCCGTGGACGAAGAACGGGTCCAGTGAGCCGTCGCCGGAGCCGACGGCGGGCAGTCCGGCGACGATGAACCAGCCCATCACCGCCAGCACGAACCCGACCAGCACCAGCTGCAGCCCGGCGCTGGCCTTGGACCCGATCACGTTGACGATGGTGAACGCGGCGATGAGGCCGACGGCCAGCGGCTTGGCCGGCACGTCGAAGGCGATGTTGAGGTAGGCGCTCATGCCGACCAGCGCGAAGGCGTCCTTCAACACCAGCGACAGCCAGGTGGCCAGACCCGACACCGTGCCCACCGCCGGCCCGAAGGCCCGCACCAGGAAGTAGTAGGCGCCGCCGGCTCGGGGCATGGCGGTGGACAGCTCGGCCACGCTCAGCATGGCGGGCACGGCGATCACGCCGGCCAGGGCGTAAGCCAGCACGGCGCTGGGCCCGGCCTCGGCCGCGGCCAGGCCGGGCAGCAGGAACAGGCCGGAACTGAGCATGGCACCGGTGCTCAGCACGAAGACGTGGCGAAGCCCCAGTGAGCGGGCCAGCCCGCTGCCGGGCCCGCTCGCGCCGCGGTCGCTCACGTACCGCTCGCTCGCCGGGCCATTCCCAAACCTACCCCGGCTCCTGGCCGGCACTCAACACTGGTTCGCGACCTAGGGGCCGAGCGAGTAGGCCGCGGTTGACGAGGATTCTTGAATGGCACTGAGCGAGGCCGTGGCCCGAGCGGCCCGTGAGCGCAGCGAACAAGAGCGGGAGATGCCACGCTGCGCCGCGAGGCGGTCACACCTGCCCGCGCTGTCTCTGGGCCGCTTGTTCCGCCAGCCCCCTGCAACAAGTCCGATCGCGGCAACCGGCCCCTACGGTCGAACGGCGCGAACGGAACCAGCCTTGCCGTCGCCGCGACTAGCGTCTGGCCATGAGCTGGTGGCTGTGGGCGCTGGCCGCGATAGGCGCCGTGCTCTTGATCACGACCGTCTACGACGTGGTCCAGAAGCGCCACGCGGTGCTGCGCAACTTCCCGGTGATCGGCCACCTGCGCTACCTGCTGGAGTCGTTCGGCCCAGAACTGCGCCAGTACATCGTAAGCGACAACGACGAGGAACGGCCGTTCAACCGCAACCAGCGCCGCTGGGTCTACGCCACCGCCAAGCGGGAGAACCCGTATTTCGGGTTCGGCTCCGACAACCGGCTCGACGCCGACGGCTACGTGTTCTTCCGGCACTCGGCCTTCCCGGTGAGCTCCGACGCCCCCCACGGCGAACTGCCAGCGGCCAAGGTGCTAGGAGCCTGGCGCGGCCGGCCCGGGACCTTCCGGCCCGCGTCGGTCGTGAACATCTCAGGAATGTCCTACGGCTCGCTGTCGGGACCGGCGGTGGAAGCCCTCAACCGGGGCTCGGCCATGGCCGGATGCCTACACAACACCGGTGAGGGCGGCATCAGCGATTTCCACCGCCGGGGCGCCGACCTGGTGTTCCAGCTGGGCACGGGCTACTTCGGCGCCCGGGGCGCCGACGGGCGCTTCTGCATGGACACCTTCCTGGCCAGCCTCCACTCGGCCCCGGTCAAGGCGGTGGAGCTGAAGTTGAGCCAGGGTGCCAAGCCAGGCCTGGGTGGGGTGCTGCCCGCCGCGAAGGTCACGCAGGAAATCGCCGAGGCCCGGGGCGTGCCGGTGGGCGTGACCGTGCGCAGCCCCAACCACCACCCCGAGTTCGACGATGTGGCCGGCCTCGTCGACTTCGTGGAGCGGATCGCGGACGCTTCCGGGCTCCCAGTGGGCATCAAGTCGGCCGTCGGCGACCGCCGTTTCTGGCTGGAGCTGGCGTTCCATATGGCCGACACAGGCCGCGGTCCGGACTTCATCGTGGTCGACGGCGGCGAAGGCGGCACCGGCGCGGGGCCACTGACGTTCACCGACCACGTGTCCCTGCCCTTCCGGGTGGGCTTCGCCGAGGTCTACGAGGCCTTCGCAGAGGCCGAACTGCATGAGGCCATCGTGTTCGGAGGCTCCGGAAAGCTCGGCCTCGCGCCCGACGCTCTGGTGGCCATGGCCATGGGCGTCGACCTGATCAGCGTCGGGCGGGAGGCAATGATGGCGGTCGGCTGCATCCAGGCCCAGCGCTGCCACAGCGGGCGCTGCCCCACCGGCGTGGCCACCCAGAACAAGTGGCTCACCCGGGGGCTCGATCCGGCCAGCAAGGCCGTGCGGGTGGCCAACTATGTGGCCGGGCTACGGCACGAGTTGAGGATGCTGGCCGAGGCGATGGGCGAGGAGCATCCGTCGCTGGTAGACCCGGCCGCGGTGGAGATGCGCATCCGCCGGGGGGAGCTGCTGCCCATACTCGACGCCATCGGCTACTCGGCCGCGGCCAAGGAAGCCCGCATCTCCTTGGGCGGCGTGGCAAGGGAGGCCCGCATCTTCGCGGCCGCGGTGGCCGAGGAGTCCAGCGCCTGAGAGGCCGGGGGCATGCCTGAGCGCCGGCGGCCCAGGATCTAGTTCCAGGGTCTAGTTCTCGAGCTGCGCGATGAGGCGGGCCAAGATCTCGTCCTGGCGGCGGCGCAGCTCGGCCAACTCGTCAAGCAACTCCCGGCTCTCAGCGGGGGTCAGCTCGCCGAGCTCCACGTCGGGGGTTTCGGTGCCGGAGGGCTCCGCGGTCTCGTCGGGTGGCTCGTCGCGGCCGTCAACCACCGGGGCGTCGCCGTCGGTCACGATCGGGGGCAGCGCTACCCCGCTGAAGTCGGCGCCCGGATACAGCTCGTCGAGGGCCGCGCCCAGCGTCTTGCCCAGCGCGGTGCGGTTGCCCACCGAGGTGATCACCCCGGCCAGCAGCGGGATCTGGGTCCCCTGAGCCCGCACGTACATGGGGCGCACATACAGCAACGAGTCGGCGACGGGCAACAGCAGCATGTCACCGAAGTCCACCTGCGAGCCCTGGTCGTTGAGCAGCGTCAGCTCCCGGCTGATGGCGGGGTTGGTGGAGATGTTGGACGCCACGATGGCCGGGCCCGGCGCCAGCAGGTTCGACATCTCATAGGACACCAGACGCGACGTCCCGTCGGGGCGCGTCTCGCCCACCATGAAGGCGGTCAGCTCCTTGCGGCTGTCGTCGTCGGAGATCGGAACGAACGAGCGCATAGCCACGAACGACGCCTCCCCCTCCTCGCCGGGGAGCTGGATCAGCGAGTAGTAGGCCGGGACCCGCCGCTCCCGCCGGGTCAGCAGGCCCCGGTCCCCGACCACGGCCTCGGCGATGCCCCCGGCCTGCACGCTGCGGCCCGGATCCTGGGCCACCGCCCAACGCTCGGTGCCGATGATCAGCGCCTCGGGGTCCGACACCTGGTACGACGCCCACATGTTGGTCTGCACGGTGAACAGGTCGCTCGGGAAGCGCAGATGGGTGCGCAGGCCCTCGGGCATCTCGGAGAAGTCAGTGAACAGGTCGGGGAAGGCCGACTGCCACGCGGCGATGATCGGGTCCTGCACCGGCATGACGTACAGCGTCACGTCTCCGTCGTAGGAGTCGACGACGGCCTTGACCGAGTTGCGCATGTAGTTGGCGCCGGTGCCGGCCAGGTCGGCGTCGGAGGCCAGGCCGCTGGTGTCGGCGCCCTGGGAGTAGGGGTAGCGGTCGGTGGTGGTGTAGGCGTCGAGCACGTAGTGGATGCGGCCGTCGAAGACCACCGGGTAGACGTCGGAGTCGAACTCCAGGAACGGGGCGACGCTCCTCACCCGGTCTTGGGCGTCGCGGATGTAGATGATGCTGGTGTCGCTGTCCACGAAGCTGGAGATCAGCGGGTCGAGCTGCCCGAAGCGAAGCGCGAAGGCGGTCTGGCGCAGGAACGACCCCATGCCGACGCCGCCGTCGCCGGTGTAGCGGAAGCTCTCCTCGCGGCCCTGGCCGTCCACGTAGTCGACCTCGTCGCGGGTGGCGCCCACCAGCGCATAGCCCTCGAGGTTCTCGCCGACGTAGATCTGGGGCTCGTCGAGCCGCACGCCGATGGCCGGGTCCACCTCGACGGGCAGGCCGCCGGCGATGAACACCGGGCTGCCCCGCACGTCGGTGACGTTGGCCCGGGCGATGGCGACCCCGTAGCCGTGGGTGATGGCCACATGCTGGCGCTCCCATGATCCCAGTTCGCCCAGGTTGAGCTCCCGGGCGGCCAGCACCACCTGGGTCAGCTCGCCGTCCACCTGGTAGCGGTCGACGTCGAGCACCGTGGAGAAGCGGTAGAAGTCCCGCTCGCCCTGGTCCTTCTCGAAGGTGTCGGTGAGCGTGAGCGGGTCGAGGATCCGGGTGTTGCGGACCGTCTGGGCCGCGGCCCGCAGCTGCGCGGGCGTGGGATTCTCCCTGTAGTCGAAGACTTCGAGGGCGACGTCGCTGTCGGGTACCAGCGAGTAGGCGACCCGGGTGGCGGCGATGTTGTCGGACGTGTACACGGACTCCCGGGCGGTGGTGTTGGGGTCAACCTGGAACCGTTGCACGAACGCGGGGTACATGTTGCCCATCACCAGTGCGGTGAAGGCCCACAGGCCCACGGCCAGCACCGGCAGCACCCAGCCCCGCCGGCGCAGGTTCACCACCAGCAGCACCACCGCGAACAGCGAGATCAGCATCAGCAGGTTGAGAGCGGGCAGCTTGGCCTTGACGTCGGTGTACAGGGCGCCGTCGACCACGCCCCGGCTCGACACGGTGAGCTCGTAGCGGGACAGCCAGTAGTCGGCTGCCTTCACCAGGGCCAGCGCGGCCAGGATCGCCGACAGGTGCACCTTCACCGACGGCAGCACCCGCTGAGCGCCCCGGGGGACCTGGCCCCTTATGCCGCCGTTGATGTAGTGGGCGATGGAGACCACCACGAGGAGGATCATGAAGGCAGCGAATGCCCAGCTCACGAGGAACGACAGGAACGGGAGCCGGAACACGTAGAAGCCGATGTCGGTGTCCAGCAGCGGATCGGCCACGCCGAAGTCCTTGCGGTTGACGAAAAGCAGCCACTCCTCCCACTGGTTCGACACGCCCGACGCGGTCAGCAGCGAGAACACGACCGACACGGCCAGGCGCACCAGACGGGTGCGGCCCGACACCACCGCGTGGAAGCGACTGAGCATCTCCTCTTCGGGGCCGGGCGGGCGGGATTCGGGCGCCAAACGGTCGACTATGAGCAGGTTGACCCAGATCAGCACGAAGAAGGCGACCGCGAAGATTCCGAACAGGACGATCTTGGCCAGCAGCACGCGCCCCCACACGTCGGTGCGACCCAGCGAGTCGAACCACAGATAGTCGGTGTAGAAGCGGGCGATGCCGCGCAACGACAGCAGCAGGACCAGCAGGCCGCCCGCTACGAGGATGGCAACGAATCGAGCTCGTCTAGTTCCGAAGCGGGGTCGGTCGCCGGAGGGGACGGAAGAGATGGTACGCACGACCGGTCACGTTATCGGCTCCGGCCAGCCAACAGAGAAGGCGGCTTCGGCTGCAGTCTCCGCGCGGCGCGATCGGGACTCCCGATAGATGGAGCGCACCGCGCTGCTGAGCTCGTCTAGGTCCTCGGTGTCTTCGACCAGTTCGCCCAGTCGGGCCCGCACCGGCTCGACCAGAACCGACACGATGGCGGCACCAGCCGCTTCGAGGTCGATGTCATCGATGCTCACGTCGATATCGGACGCGAAGTCCTGCATCGGCACGCGGGCAGCGCGGGCGTAGGCCCGAGTGTCGGCAGAGATGGTGCCGCGCACGGCTCGGGCGCCGTTGCGGCGTATGGCGTCGAGCAGATCGCCCTGCTCGTCGACGACCAACTGCTTGAGCCTGCGGGCAATCCCGCCCACGGCGACGGCCCGGGCCGCTCCGACGAGATCGTCGGGATCGTTGGGATCGGACGGCTCGTCGGGATCGGACGGCTCGCGGGCACCCGCGGTGGGTTCGACCGTGGTGGAGTCGGCGGCGGCGGAATCCGGCGCGGTGGTCGCAGGGGCGGCTTCAGCCATGTCGGACGGTGTCGCACCGTTGCCGGTGGCCGGCGGCACAGCCTGGGGCGGCTCCAACCGCTCGCCGACTGGCCGGGTCGTGATGGAACGCAGGCGAGCGAAGATGGCCTCGGCGCCTGACGCCGCAGTGGCCCCGACGGCGGGCTCGGACGCTTCGATGACGCCGGTCGAAGCCGCTCCGTCGGGATCGAGCGCTTGTGCTTCTGGCAAACCGTCGCTGGCGTCGAGCTCGGAGTCCGCTTCGGCCCCGGTGTCGTCCTCGGTGTCGGCTTCAGCTTCGATGTCGTAGAGCCGCACCGCGGCCGAGGCAGACGGCGTCAGCGACGGCTTGTCGGTGTAGCCGACGATCTCGACGTGCTCGCTCAGATCGTCCAGCTCGTCAAGATCCTCCAGCCCGTCCGGCTCGACGTCGTCTGTGTCGACGGAGGGGGCTGCGACCTCCTCGGCGTCGGCGGCCGGCTCGGCCTGTTCAGACTGCTCCAGTTCGGCGTCGCCGTCGGCGCGGGCTCCTTCGCCGGACTCCGCCTCGTCGGGCTCGCGGTCGAGGGGCGCTCCCACCCGGCGGGCCGCCTCGATCTCGGCCTCGATCTCGCCGACGGTTTGCTCCCGCTCGGCCGCGACGCGCTGTCGGGCCCGCTCGGCCGCGGCGACGGCCTGAGGTTCGGCCTGGGCCAGCTCCTCGATCCAGCCGTCCAGTCCTTGACGGCAGATGTTGAGCGCTTCCATGAAACGGTCGTGGATCACTCGGAGCTGCTCCACCTCGACCCGGTGCTCGCGCCGCCTGCGGGCCAGGTCAGCGAGGATCCGCTGCCGAACGTTGCGAGCCTCGACCACCATCCCCCTGCCCTGCTCGCGGCTCTCCTCGACGATGGCGGCCGCGGCCGCTTGGGCCTTGCCCACAATGTCGTTGTGCTCGGCTTCGGCGCGCTCGATTCTCTCCCGGGCCGCGTCGCTGGCCGACTGAAGCACGCGGGTCGCTTCGTCGCCCAGAGCCTCGGCCACGCGCCGCGTCTCGAGCGTCTCCGGCGGAGTGGCCTCAAGTTGGGCAATCCGTGCGGACAGCGAGTCGATCAGAACGTTCAGGTGGCGGATCTCGTCGGCGGCCTCGCGCAGCCGCGTGCGAACGGGCCCGGGCTCGTAGCCGCGGCGGACCGTTGCGAACTCGGTGTCCTCCACCGCTTCAGGGGTCAGCCCGGGTCCGGGGTCGTTTTCCATGGCTCCTCCGAGGCCATCGCCCGCTCGCCGATCTGCGGACTGGGGCAGTTCCTACGATGGTACGACGCGGGAGTGTACAACGCGGCCATACCCCGCCCTTCCCCTCGCCGGAACTTCAGCCCTGCAAGCGTCCGACGGGATCGCCTCCGGAGACGGCCAGCGCGTTCAGCGCCTCGTCCAGGTTCGCCACCCCCACCACCGGAACATCGCCCGCACCCGACCGGGCCTCGTTCACCGACGCCGCGGGCACGATGATCATCTCGGCGCCAGCATCGCGGGCCGACACCGCCTTCTGGGCGACGCCCCCCACATCGCCGACGGAGCCGTCGAGGTGGATGGAGCCGGTGACGGCAACCCGTTTCCCGCCCGTGAGCTCGCCCGGCGTCAGCACGTCCATAACGATCAATGCGAAGGCCAGACCGGCCGACGGCCCACCCACAGCGCCCGAGGAGATGTCGACCTCGAAAGGCAGCGGGGACCGCTCAAGTCGCTCTGTTACCCCGCTCACGCCGATGTACGGCCCGCCGCTGTCGGGATGAGCGCCGAGCAGTATCTCCACATCGCGCCGCTCGCGGGTCTCGAAGTTCTCCACCGAGATCACAGCCGGCGTGCCGGGCTCGAGGGTTGCCAGCACTGCTCGCAGCGACGCGACGGTAGTTACCGGATCGCCGTCGATGGACAGGATCACATCGGTGGCCTCCAGCAGGCCCTCGGCCGGTCCCCCCGCGACCGTCTCCGCAAAGAGCACTCCGGTGAAGTCGGCGGCATGCATGCCGAGGTGTTCGAGGGCCACGATCGTGGCGATGTCCTTGGAGCTCTCCATCAGATGCCGGTTGTGTACGCGCTGCTCGGTGTCCGACCGGTCGCCGTAGACCGACTCACGGGTGCGCAGTTCGATCGCGTCGTCCATCGAGGATCTGATCCAGTCGAGCACGGACAAGTCGCTGTCGATCGACACGGTGAGCAGCAGGATCTCCCCGTCGGGCTCGAACACGTCGATGCCCTCGGCTTCGACCCGGCTGGATGTGGCCAGGGCAGTGCCGGGCAGGAAGGCCACCGCGTCGTCGTCGACCACGGAGTCGCCCGGCAGCAGCCGACCGGCCCTTTGGGCCGGCGCAAAGTAGAGCGTCGCGGCGGCCGCCACCAGCAGGATCAGGGTGCAGGCGAGGACCACCCTCAGCCGGCGCCTTCTCCACTGATAGGGGCGACGACGGGGCGGCGGGGAAGGCAGCCCACCCGGCGGAGGCGAATCCGGCGCCGGGGAAGTCGGCGGTGGGGAAGCTAGCGTGGCGAACCGTCCAGTCGTCTTCGCTCAGGCGCCGTACATTCACGCGGCGTCCGGACACCAAGGTACCGCCATGGCGACAGTCCCGACCACCGGCGACACCGCTGAGACAGGGTCGAACTCCGCAGATCTGAGAACCGACGACGAGCGCGCCGACGACGAGCGCGCCGACGAAGCGGCCGGGGGCAGCCGCCGCCGAGGCTGGCGGGCCTGGCTCCCCGGGCGCAAGGGCACGCACGTCCGGACCGGCGGGCCCAGGACCTGGCCGGGGCTGAGGCTCGGCCGCAGAGACGCACCCGCCCGGAGGCTGAGGCTCGGCCGCAGAGACGCACCCGCCCGGATGCGGAAGCCCTGGCGGCGGATCGGGCTAATCGACGTGCTGCGGGTCTTGGGGCTGGCCCGGCGGGCAGTGCCTCGCCCGGTGGTGGGTCCGAGGGCCTACCCGCAATGGTGGCAGCGGGTGCTGGCGCTGCTGGTGCTGATGGCGATGGTGGTGGGCATCGGCTTCGTGCTCGCAGCCCTAGTGGGCCTCATGGTTGTGGTGGCCGGATTCCTGCTCGAGCAGGCCATCGCCTGAGAGGCGGTCCTGATGGATGCAGAGGCGCCCGCGGCGGTCCCGTCACCCGGAGCGAACGGGGCCATCGAGCGGCGGCGGGAAGCCGCCGAGGCCGGCCACGCGGGTGACGCCGCCGGGGCCCGGCTGCATCTCGGCGACGACGATCCGATGGTGCGCTCGAGTGCGCTGCGGGCCTTGGACAGAGCCGGCGGCCTGGCTGCGGGCGAAATCGAGGCGGCAATGGAGGACCCCGCGCCCGCGGTCCGCATGACCGCGCTCGAGCTGGCCGCAGAACGCGGCGACGTGCCCGTGGCCGCCACCGCGGCCAGGCTCAGCGACAACGACCGCCGGGTGGTAGAGGCGGCCGCCTGGGCCTGCGGCGAGCGGGTCTCGCCAACGGATACCGCCGACGGCGCAACCGCCAGCGTCGTGGGCGATGCGGCCCAGGTCGAGACGGCCGGCGTCCTGGGCGATGCGGCCGGGGCCGAGACGGCCGACGTCGTGGGCGATGCGGCCGAGGTCCTAGGCGATGCGGCCGGCGTCGTGGGCGATGCGGCCCAGGTCGAGACGGCCGGGGTCCTGGGCGATGCGGCCGGGGCCGAGACGGCCGAGGTCGTGGGCGCGCTGGTCGAGGTGGCCGGTTCCCATGAGGATCCGCTGTGCCGGGAGTCGGCCATCGCGGCCCTGGGCGCGATCGGCGATGCTGCCGGGCTGGCAGCCATCCTGGCCGGGCTGGACGACAAGCCCGAGGTGCGCCGCCGGGCGGTGATCGCTCTCGCTCCCTTCGCCGGACCCGAAGTCGACGCCGCGCTGCTCCGCGCGACCACCGACCGGGACAAGCAGGTGCGGGCCGCAGCCTCGGAGCTGCTCGGCGCGTGATTGCTTGTGAGTCCTGAGTTCTGGCGGGCCTTGATTCTTCGTCGTCGAACTACTCGTACTCTTCGCTGAAGATCGAGAGGTCCATGCCGAGGTTCTCGAGGCATCGGCCCGCACCCCGCACGACCGTCTCCAGCGGGGCGTCGACCCGCCGGACCCGCAGCGACATCTCCCGTGACAGCCGGATGTCCATTCCTCTGAGCAACCCGCCCCCGCCGACGAGGAAGACGCCCCGGGCGATCAGGTCCTGGGCCAGCTCGGGGGGTGACTGCGACAGGCAGCTCAGCACCGAGTCGACCATGGCGCTCACCGGCTCTTCGATCGCTCGGCGGATCTCGTTCGGCGTGACCACCGTGGTCTTCGGCATTCCCGACATCAGCTCCCGGCCGCGGATCTCGGCCGCGGTCTCGTTGCGGGTCGTCGCCGCCGAGCCGACCACGATCTTGGTGTGCTCCGCGGTGGGCTCGCCGATGGCCATGCCGTACTCGCGCCGCATGTGGGCCTGGATGGAGTCGTCGATGTCGAACGAGCCCACCCTCACCGCCTCCAGGGCCACGATCCCGCCCAGGCTGAGCAGGGCGGTCTGGGTGGTGCCGCCCCCGATGTCCACCACCATCGACCCGACCGGCTCATCGATCGGGAGCCCGGCGCCGATGGCCGCGGCCAGCGGCTGGTCGATCAGCCGCACCTCGATGGCACCGGCCCGGCGGGCGGCCTCCATCACGGCCCGGCGCTCCACAGGGGTGATCGCCGAGGGCACGCACACCACTACGCGGGCCCGGTTGATCCTGCTCACCCCGACCTGCCTGAGCAGGATCCGGATCATGTCCTGGGTGATCTCGAAGTCGGTGATGGCGCCCTTGCGCAGCGGCCGACGGGCCACGATGTAGCCGGGCGTGCGTCCCAGCATCCGGCGGGCCTTGTGGCCCACCGCCAGCATCTCGTTGGTGTTGGTGTTGATGGCCACCACCGACGGCTCGTTCAGCACCACGCCCTGGCCGCGGGCGTACACCAGAGTGTTGGCTGTCCCCAGATCGATGGCGAGGTCGCGGGGCAGGGCTCAGCGCTCCGGGACGGCGGGAGCGTCCCCCGGCGCGTCCGCGGGCGCTTCGGCGGAGGGATCCGACATCAGCGGGTCGAGCTTGGAGATCCCGCTGGCCGGACCCACCGGTCGCCCAGGAACGCCCGACACCGACTGGAGCTTCTTGAGGAACGGAGTCGGGCGCCGCCACGTGATCCTGCGGGCCAGCCACAGCAGCATGGAGCCGACCGTGGCCAGGCCCAGCGAGGCGACCACCAGCAGCACCGAGCCCCTCATCGAGCCGCCTCCGGAATGGCTGTGCCCGGAATGGCTGCTTCTGGAACGACGGAACCTGGAATAGCTGCTTCTGGAACGACGGAACCTGGAATAGCTGCTTCTGGAACTACGGAATCTGGAATAGCTGCTCTTGGAACGACAGAACCTGGAATAGCTGCTTCTGGAACGACGGAACCTGGAATGGCTGTGTCCGGGAGCATCTCGATGATGTGCTGGGCCTCGCGGCCCCAGCTCTCACCACCCTGCCATCGCTCCCGCTTCCAGATCGGCACCGTGGTCTTGAGAGTGTCGATGGCGAAGCGGGCCGCCTCGAAGGCTGCATCCCGGTGTGGGGATGACACAGCCACCACCACCGCCGGATCGCCCACCGCGACCGGGCCCACACGGTGCAGCAAGGCGACCCGCCCCAGATCGTCCCAGCGTCGCCTCATCTCGGCGACGATGGCGTCCAGGCGGGGCTCGACTTGGTCCTCGTAGGCCTCGTACTGCAGGAGGTCCACGCCGGGCCGGTCGGTGGAATGGTCGCGGGCCGTGCCGCTGAACTGTACGACCGCGCCGCAGTCGGGCAGCACCACCCACTCCGCCACTTCCGTCGATGGCAGCGGGTCGGGTGACAGCCCGAGCCAGGTGTCGCCAGTATCAGGGGGTGCCAGCACTACGGGACAGCGTAGGTCGTCCAGAGGCCGAGCGGATAGGCGCCACAAGGGCTCCGCAAGGTGTTGAGCGAGGCCCCGGGCCCGAGCGGCCCGTGAGCGCAGCGAACAAGAGCGGACGCAAGGCCCGAGCGGCCCGTGAGCGCAGCGAACAAGAGCGGACGCAAGGCCCGAGCGGCCCGTGAGCGCAGCGAACAAGAGCGGACGCAAGGCCCGAGCGGCCCGTGAGCGCAGCGAACAAGAGCGGACGCAAGGCCCGAGCGGCCCGTGAGCGCAGCGAACAAGAGCGGACGCAAGGCCCGAGCAGCCCGTGAGCGCAGCGAACAAGAGCGGACGCAAGGCCCGAGCAGCCCGTGAGCGCAGCGAACAAGAGCGGACGCAAGGCCCGAGCAGCCCGTGAGCGCAGCGAACAAGAGCGGACGCAAGGCCCGAGCAGCCCGTGAGCGCAGCGAACAAGAGCGGGAGACAGGCATCATGCGCGACTGGAGCGGCGTCGCTTGTGGACGGCTCTGGCCACTAGGCCTGCGGCGACGAGGACCCCCGCCACCACTGCCACCGCGACGGCCAGCAGCAACTCCTGGCGGCGCTGGGCCGGGAGCGACTCCAGCGGGCCCGGTTCGTGCGACACCACCCACGCCTCCTCGTTGCTGTAGGCGGCCTTCCAGCCCAGCGCCCGCAGCCGGTCGTTGGCCACCACCCACGGATCGGTCGTGTAGGGCACGACTCCGGGCGGTGTCGGCGCCAGACCCCAGCGCCAGCGCAGCGCGCTCACGATCCTCACCAGGTGCGATGGGGCCCGCAGCCGGGGCCGGAGCCCTTCAAGGTCGGCCAGGGTGTCGGGAGGGATCCAGCCGTCGGGCGCAACGTTGAGGATCCCGTCGTAGCGGACGTTCACCGCGGTGACCACGGCTGCGGCCAGATCGTCGGCGTGCAGATACTGCACCGGCGGGTCGCCGTCGGCCGCCACCCCCGAGCGGGCGGCCCGCAGCGTGTTGGCGAGCTGGCCCAGACGGTCCTCGGCGACCACGGCCGCAGGCCGCAGGACGGTGACGGACCGTCCCGGTGCCAGTCCCCACTGCTGGGCCAGCCGCTCCAGCCGGTGCCGCTGCAGCGCCCAGTCGAAATCGGGATTGGGACGGACCGGCGCGTCCTCGGTGATGGGGACCGGGTTGTCCTTCCAGGCGCCGTAGACCATCGCGGACGACATCACCACGAGATGGGGGACTCGGGCGGAGCCGAGGGCGTCGAGCACCCGGTGCAGCAGGGCCGCCTCCAGCTCGACCTCGGCAGCATTGAGCGTGCCCGCGGTCACGGTCGAAGCCAGGTGCACCACTGAGTCGGCACCCGAGAACAGGGCGCCCAAATCGGCATCGGCCAGGTCTGCCTGCTTGGTGGTGACTGAGGTGTAGGGCGCGGGGGGAGCATCCTTGTCGATGGCGACAACGGAAACGGCCGGATGCTGCTGGGCCAGTCGAGCCACGACTCGCCGCCCCACCGAACCGTGGGCGCCCGTCACCACCACCCGCGTCATGTCGCCCGCGTCATGTTGTACCCCATCGCGGGCCGGTCACGGCGAAGATGCCGAGCGGATAGGCGGTACTTGATGAGGCATTCGCGAGACACTGAGCGAGGCCGTGGCCCGAGCGGCCCGTGAGCGCAGCGAACAAGAGCGGGAAACAACACGCTTCGCCGCGAGGCGGCACCTCCTAACCCGCGCCGTCTCGAAGGTGCGGGCGCGCCTCGGGCTCCACAACCGGCCTGCATCCCCCTACGATGCCCTCATGAGCGGCGATCCGCCAACAGAGAGCGGCCCCGACGATCCTTTCGAGGGCCTGGAGGGACTCGGCGAGACGGGCGGGATCGAGGACCTCGGCGGACTCGGCGAGACGGGCGGGATCGAGGACCTCGGCGGACTCGGCGAGACGGGCGGGATCGAGGACCTCGGCGGACTCGGCGAGACGGGCGGGATCGAGGACCTCGGCGGACTCGGCGAGACGGGCGGGATCGAGGACCTCGGCGGACTCGGCGAGACGGGCGGGACCAGCGGCCTGGGGGACATTCCGGTGATCGGGGATCTGATGCGGATGCTCCAAGGGGCCACTCCCGGCGCCAACCAGGCCCGCGAGGTGGGCAGAGCCATCGCCAGCGGCGGGGTGTCAGAACCCAACATCGATCCGGCCTCCCGTATCGCCATGGAGCAGCTCGTGCGGGTAGCCGAGCTACGGGTGGCCGATGCGACCGGGCTGCAACCGGCCCGGGGCGCGGCGTTGCGGGTCGAGGTTGTGAACCGCGTGGGCTGGTCGGACCGCACCGTCAGCGACTACGGCGAGCTGTTCGGCGCGCTGGGTGAGTCGATCAGCGGTAGCCGGAGCCCAGACTCCGACGACCCGCCCGACGACCCGATGGCGGCCATGCTGGCCGGCCTCACCCGGATGATCGGGCCCACGATGCTGGCGCTCACCACCGGCGCCATGGTGGGTCGCCTCGCGCAGCATGCTCTCGGCGGCTACGTGCTGCCGGTGCCCCGCCCAGCCGACAAGCCGATGCTGATCGCGCTGCCCAACGTCGATGAGTTCGGCCGGCAGTGGTCGCTCGACGCCGATGACGTCCGCCTGTGGGTATGTCTCCACGAGGCCGTCTACTGCGCAGTCTTCGGGGTGGACCACGTGCGCAGCACGATCAGGGACCTGCTGCTCCGCCATGCGTCCGCATTCGACAACAACCCCCGGCGCATCGAGGATCTGCTGGGCGACTTCGACCCCGTCGGCGCGGGTCCCGAGGCCTTCGCCGAGCTTCAGACGATGCTGGGCAGTCCCGACGCCATCCTGGGAGCGGTGCGCTCTCCGGCCCAGGAGGCGCTGCTGCCCCAGATGACCGCGCTGGTCGCGGCCATCGCCGGCTACGCCGACCACACCATGGACCGCATCGGAACGGAGCTGATCGGCTCCTACGACCGCCTCTCGGAGGCCCTGCGACGCCATCGTGTGGAGACCAGCGAATCCGACCGGTTCGTGGAGCGGCTCCTCGGGCTGGAGCTCGACCAGACCCAGTACGAACGCGGGGCCGCCTTTGCGGCAGGGGTGGTGGAGCGAGCCGGGACCGAGGGGCTGCAGCGGCTCTTCGACCACCCCGACAACCTGCCGACCCCGGCCGAAGTCGATGCGGCCGGGCTGTGGCTGGCCCGGATCGACCTGCCCCGCTAGCTGCTCGAGGCTGACTGACTGTCCCGGCCTGGCCGGTCGCGCCACACGAGCCAAACCGATGGCTCGATAGATAGTCAGCTCGAGGCTGAACGGCGGCGGCCGACTACGAACGAGAGGAGCGCGAAGGCCGCGACCAGGGCCACGAAGGTGGAACCCAGGCGGGCCGGTATCGGCAGGATCACGGGGATGAAGGCACCGACCACCCAGGCGATCTGGAAGCGGGCCTCAAAACGGGCGAACGACCGTCCGTGGTTGGCGTCGGGAGCGTCGCGCTGCACCAGCGAGTCGAAGGCGAGCTTGGCCACCGCGGCGGTGATGGCCACCCCGCCCGACAGCAGCATCATGCCCATCAGACCGCCGGTAATCGCTGCGAGCACGGCCGTGGACAGGGCCACGGTCAACGATCCGAGCAGGATCGGCTCCTCCACCACGCGGCGCCGCAGGATGGGAGCGATCTGCACTCCCACGAAGGCGGCCAGTCCCGCCGCGGCCACCACCAACGCGTAGTGCCATAACGGCGCGCCCGGATCACCGACGATGTCTATGCCGCGCTCGAAGGCCACCGAACCGCCCACAGCCGCGCCGGGCTCGCTCACGTCCAACCCCTCCTCGCCGCCGCGCAGATCGAAGGCCAGCATGAAGGTGACGAACCCCACGGCGCCGCGCATCACCGCCATGGCCGACGCCGACAGCAGGATGGTGGAGGCCCGCAGAGCCGAGCGCTCGGTGGAGGTGGTCCTGGTCTGCGCCACCGGGATGCGGGGCAGCTGGAGCGTGATCGCGGTCGCCACCAGGTAGCCGATCGTCGCCGCCCCGGCAGCCACGGCCGGGCTTCCCAGGAAGGCCAGGGCCGCGCCGATGCCCGCTCCCACCAGGCTCATCACCGCGCTGATGAGGGCCAGCCGGCTGTTGGCCTGCACGAGGTTGTACTCCTCGCGCACATAGCGGGGCACCACCGCGCTCTTGGCCACCGCATAGGACTTCTGCAGCACCAGCAGCGCGAAGGCCTCGGGGAACAGCCACAGGGTGTCGAGGTGGCGGATCATTAGCAGCGCCACCACCAACCGTCCCAGGTTGGCGACGAGGATCATGGCCCGGCGCCCGCCCGGCATCCGGTCGATGACCGGCCCGATCAAGGGCGTCACCACTGCGAACGGCGCCATGGTGAGGGCCAGGTAGAGGGCGAGACGGTCGCGGGCTGCGTCGGGGCTGATCGAGAAGAAGATCGACCCAGCCAGCGCCACCGCTATCACCGCGTCGGTGGCGGTGGCCGCGGCGTGGACGCGCGCCAGGCGCTGGAACGGGCTGAACGCTGGCACGGGCCGGGGCGGTCGGCCCTGTTCGTTCACCCCGTCCTGGGCCACCTGCTCAGAGGCCGAGCGAGGCCCCGGGCCCGAGCGGCCCGTGAGAGCAGCGAACAAGAGCGGACGACCTGGCCCGAGCGGCCCGTGAGCGCATCGAACAAGCGCGGGAAACAAAACGCTTCATTGCAACACGGCACCGCCTTCTTGCGCGCTCTCTCAGGGTAGGACGCGCTCTGGTGTTCGAGCCCGGTTGGAGGCCAACCGCTGGAGCCGCACGTGGGTATCGCTGTCGGCGCCCCGGTCGCAGCGGGTCCAGACGCCGTCGGGGTCCAGTGTCCAGGCCAGGCGCTCGTCGGACAGGCTCACCTCGGCCACCTCCACCACCCGAGCGGCCAAGCGGGGATTGTCTACCCGCACCAGGGCCTCCACACGCCGGTCGAGGTTCCGGGGGAGCAGGTCCGCGGAGCCGATGTAGGTGGCGGGACGGCCCGGGCCGTCTCCGTTGGCGAAGTGGTAGATGCGGGAGTGCTCCAGGAACCGGCCCACAATGGAGCGCACCCGTATCCTCTCCGACAGACCGGGCACGCCGGGCCGCAGAGCGCACAGGCCCCGCACGATCAGGTCGATCTCCACGCTGGCCTGCGACGCCTTGTAGAGCTGGTCGATCATCGGCCCGTCGGCCAGCGCGTTCATCTTCATGATGATGCGGCCGCCCCCGGGAATGTGCATCTCCTGCTCTATCAGCTCGGAGAGGCGGGCGCGGAGTTGCTCGGGCGCGGTGATCAGGTGCTTGTGGTCGACGTTGTGGCCGTAGCCGGTGAGCTGGTTGAAGAGGCTGGCGACATCCGCTCCGACCTCCGCATCTGCCGTCAACAGGCCGAAGTCCTCGTAGAGGCGGGCGGTGCGGTGGTTGTAGTTTCCGGTGCCGATGTGACAGTAGCGGCGAATACCGTCGGGCTCGGACCGCACGATCATGGCGATCTTGGCGTGGATCTTGAGACCGACGAGCCCGTAGGCCACGTGCGCGCCGGCTTGCTCCAGCCGCTTGGCCCAGCTGATGTTGAGCGCCTCGTCGAAGCGGGCCTTCAGTTCCACCAGAACCGCCACCTGTTTGCCAAGCTCCGCGGCTTCCACCAGGGCATCGATGATCGGGCTCTCGCCCGACGTGCGGTACAGGGTGAGCTTTATGGCCAGCACCGACGGATCCCTGGCGGCCTGGTGGATCAGCTCTCCCACCGAGCGGCTGAACGACGAGTAGGGGTGGTGCACAAGCAGATCGCCGGCGCGCAGCACCCGGAAGAAGTCGCACGGGCCGTCATCGGCGGTCAGCTCCGGCTCGGTGATGCCGCGCCAGTGGGGCCATCTCAACTCGGGGCGGCGCAGGTCGGCAATCTCGTTCAGACCGCTCAAGTCGACAGGGCCCCGGACGCGAACGACCGCGTCGGGGGTCAACCGGAGTTCGCGCAGCAGCAGGTCGAGCACCTCCTCCGATATCGAGTCGGCCACCTCGAGGCGCACGGCCCACTGGAAGCGGCGCCGGCGCAGCTCCATCTCCACCGCGATCAGCAGGTCCTCGGCATCCTCGTCACTGAGAGTGAGGTCGGCGTTGCGGGTGACGCGAAAGGCGTGATGCTCCAGGAGCTCCATACCCGGGAAGAGCATGTCCAGGTGGGCCGCGATCACATCCTCGAGCGCCATGAAGCGGCTGGGGCCCTCGCTGGCCGGAACCCAGCGGTCGAGGGTGTCGGGAACCTTGACCCGGGCGAAGCGCAACTCCGAGTCGACCGGATCGCGCATGAGAACGGCCAGATTCAGCGAGAGGTCCGAGATGAACGGGAACGGATGTCCGGGGTCTACTGCCAGAGGGGTGAGTACCGGGAAGACCCGCTGCTCGAAGTGCTCACGGAGGCGGGCGCACTCGTCCGGTTCGAGTCTGTCGGGGTTGAGCAGGTGTATGCCCTCGGCTTCCAGCGCCGGCTTGACTTCTTGCGAGAACAGGCGCTGCTGCTCACGGCAGAGCTCGGAGGTGACCCGTCGGACCTCGTGGAGTTGCTCAGCCGGCGAGTGCCCGTCGAGGGTGCGCTCGGTGAGCTCGGCCTCCACCCGGTCGGCGAGCCCGGACACGCGGACCTGGAAGAACTCGTCGAGGTTGGTGGCGAAGATGCTGAGGTATCTGGCTCGCTCCAGCAGCGGCACGTCGGGGTCGTCGGCCAGGGTGAGGACCCGAGCGTTGAAGGCCAGCCACGAGAGCTCCCGGCTGAAGTAGTCCGTGAGGGGCTGACCCCATCCCCCGACGCGGATCATGGTCCCAAGAGGCCGAGCGAATAGGTGCGAATCACCGGGCGACTTCGCGAGGTGCTGAGCGAGGCCCCGGGGCCCGAGCGGCCCGCGAGCGCAGCGAAGGTGAGCGGGACGTAGGCCCCGAGCGGCCCGCGAGCGCAGCGAAGGTGAGCGGGACGTAGGCCCCGAGCGGCCCGCGAGCGCAGCGAAGGTGAGCGGGAGACACAACGCCGTGCCGCGAGGCGCTCGCAACGTACTTGTGCTCGTTCGAGGGGCACGGCGACACCGGGCGAGCCGCGATCAGACCCGCTCCCGGGGCGAGTACTCGTCCTCTTCCTCCGGGTATCCGAGGTCCCAGTCGACGATGATGCGCTCACGTTCGGCGTCGCGGTTGACACGCTCGCGGTTGCGGCGGAACTGCGGATCGTGGGGTGGCAGCAGCAGCAGGCGGGCGTGGACCCGGTCTCGAAAGGAGGTCATGAAGTCGACGTCGCCGTAGACGGCGCTGATCTCCCAGTGGGGCGCGACCGGACCGAGATAGGTGATGGTGGCCTGGCCTACCGGCGGCTCGTCCACCGCCTCGACGTCGGCGCCCGCGAGCGTCATATGGGTCTCCGCCTCGCCGCGAGGCTCTCAGGCAGAGCCGTTCTTGCCCGAAGCGCCGCCGCCCGAGTTGTCGCTGCCGGTCGCCTGGCTGCTGCCTCCAGAGGTGTCACCCTCTTGGGCGCTTTCGGACAGACCGTCCTTGAACTCCTTCTGTGCCTGGCCCAGCGAGCGGGCGAGCTTGGGGAGCTTCGCCCCACCGAACACCAGCAGGACGAGCACCAGGATGATGAGGAGTTCAGGTGCACCGATGTTTGGCATCGCTACGAAGCATACCGTGCTTTGTCCACAGCCGCATCCTGGGGGGCATGCCCGGCGGGCTATAGCGCACCGCGAGACGCTCACCACCTATCCGCGCTTGCTCGCCGCATCCTGGGGGGCATGCCCGGCGGGCTATAGCGCACCGCGAGACGCTCACCACCTATCCGCGCTTGCTCGCCGCATCCTGGGGGGCATGCCCGGCGGGCTATAGCGCACCGGGCCGGCCGTCAACGGCGGGCTGTGATCTTGCTGGTCGCGGGCGGTGGCGTTCTCAGGCGCTGACGACAGCGCGGCGCTGGACGGCGCGGGCCCGCCGGATGCGGCGACGCTCGCGCTCGCTCATGCCACCCCAGATGCCGAACTTCTCGCCGTTGTTGAGCGCGAACTCCAGGCACTGCTCGCGCACCACGCAGCCGCGGCACACTTCCTTGGCCTCCCGTGTGGATGCGCCCCGCTCGGGGAAGAAGAGGTCGGGGTGCACTCCCAGGCAGTTGGCCTCGCGCTGCCAGGACATGTCCTCGGCTGGAAAAATGCCGTGTAGCTCCATTGGTGTTCCTCCACAATGACCGTCCGCCCGATGCCATCGATGTAATTACACCACTGTTATATGACAATTGCAAGTCCGAGGCGAGAAAATCTTTTTCCGTTGTGCACCGTCAGCTCGGCCACACCGGCACGACGCGCGGCCTCCCCTGCCGCCACCTCGCCGCGCAACACCCACAGCACCGCCCGCAGCTTGCGCTCCAGGCTGCCCGCGTACAGCAAGACTCGCTGACACCCCGCGGTATCCCCGCCTGGCCGCCGACGACCGGAGGCCGCTATGGGTCGTTGTCGTTGGCGGTGACGGTCGCGGAGCCGGGGGTGCCGGTCGTGTAGCGGGTGCTGGTGGTGATGCTGGCGGTGATGGTGCTGTCGTCCTCTGCGAGCGTGTCCTCGACGGTTGCGACCTCGAGTGTGGCGCTGGTCTCGCCGGCGCGGATGGTGACCGATGTGGGTCCCTCGTCGTCGGAGGTGACCATGTCGCCGGTCTCGGCGACGTTCAGGTCGATGGTCAGCCGCCCTGTTGTCGGGCCGGTGCGGCGGATGGTGAATCGGGCGAAGGCGCCCTCGGTGACCGCCGATGTCTCCGGCTGGATGGTGATGGTGGGCGGGCCGCTGAGTGAGTCGTTGTCGCGGATGGTGAACCGTGCGGTATTGCGGGATCCGATGGCGAGGCCGCCGCCGTCGGTGATGATGGCCGTGACGGTGCTGTAGTCCTCTGCGAGCGTGTCGTCGACGGTGGGCAACTCGAACGTGGCGCCCATTTCCCCTGTGGGATCGTGAACGATGTCGGTCCTTCGCGACTCGGGTCGATCATGTCGCCGGTCTCGCTGACGGTGAGCTCGATGGTCAGCGGCGATGTCGTGGGGCCGCTGCGGTGGACGGTGATCCCAGCAGTTCTTCCCTCGGTCCACGATAGGAATGGAGCCGATCGGATGGTGACCGTGGGCGTGCGGTCATCATCGCTGGCGGTGATGCTCGCGGAGGCGGGTGTGCCGGTCGTGTAGCGGGTGATGCTGGCGGTGATGGTGCTGTCGTCCTCTGCGAGCGTGTCCTCGACGGTGGGCACATCGAGAGTGGCGCTGGTCTCGCGGGCGCGGATCGTGACAAGTGTGGGTCCTTCGTTGTCGGGGGCGATCATGTCGCCGGTCTCGGTGATGGTCAACTCGACGGTCAGGTCCGCGGCCGTCGATCCGGCGCGGCTGACGATGAACCGGGCCGGACGGGACTCGCTCGATGAGAAGTGCGGCTGGACGGCGACTGTGGGCGGGGCGTCATTGTCGTGGACCGGGACACGCGCCGAGCCCGGCGTGCCGACCGTGTAGGCGGCACCGGCGACGATATCGACAGTGACGACGCTGGCGTCCTCCTCGACGCCGTCGTCGTCGGTGGAGACCTCGAAGGTGGCATGGGCCCCACCGGCGGGGATCGTCACCGATGTCGGCGCCGTGCCCGACAGCACATCACCGGTCTCGCTGACGCTCAGCGCCACCGTGAGCGGCCGGCCCCGCGGGCCGGCGCGGCTGACCGTGAAGCTCAGCGCCCCGCCTTCGATCGTGTCCCACGTTCCCTGCAGGATTTCGACTTCGGGCAGCCTGCTGGTGTCGTTGTCCCGGACGGGGATGCTCGCTGAGCCGGGCGTGCTGATCTCATAGTCGGCGCCGCCGACCACGCGGGCCGTGACGGTGCTGTCGTCCTCGTCGAGGTCGTCATCGTCGGTGGCGACGTCGAAGCTGGCGCTGGTCTCACCGGCGGGGATCGTCATCGATGTCGGCACCGTGCCCGATATCGCGTCACCGGTCTCGGTGACTTCCAACGCGACGGTCAGCGCCGACGACGTGGCGCCGCTGCGACTGACCGTGAAGGTCGCCGGACGGCCCTCTCGCCACCCGAACCGCGGCGTCGGATTGGACGAAATAGTCACCCGGGGTGCGGTGTTCTCGTTGTCGTGGACGGTGACGCTCGCGGACGCGTCGGGGTGGGACGGGTGGACCGCAGAGAAATGGCCGTTCACACTGGCGATGGCGGCCGTGACGACGCTGTCGGCCTCGGTGTCGCCGTCGTCGACGGTCGGCACCTCCAAGGCGGCGCTGGTGTCGCCCGCGGGGATGGTCACCGACACCAGCGGCACCGGCGAGGCCATATCGCCGGTCTCGCTGACAAGCAACTGAACGGCCACCGGTTCTCTGGCGGGGCCCGTTCGGGAGAAGACCGTGAAGCCGGCGGCGGTGCCCTCACTGACCGTCGGCGCAACCGGACGAACGCCGATCGCGGGGTAATCATCGTCGTAGACGACGACCGACGCGGAGCCCGGCGAGCCGACGCTGTGCCCGGCTCCGCTCGCGACAGCCACCGTGACGGTACTGAGCCACTCGTCGACTTCGTCGTTGCGGATGCCCAGTGTGAGCGTGGCGCTGTTGGCGCCTGCGGGGATCGTGGCCGAGAAAGACCCCTTCAGCGTCGAGTTCAGCATGTCGCCGGTCTCAGCGATCGTCAACGCGAAGATGAGCGGCGCCGTCGTCGCCCCCGTGTGGATCACCGTGAACCTAAGAAAGGCAGAATAGCCCTCCTGCGCCCACGGCTGCACTGGCCAGATAGCGACCGTGGGCGGCGTGCCGTCGTTGTCGTAGACGGCGACGCTCTCGGAATCGGACGGCGAGAAGTAGCCGGTCCCGCCGGCCAACTCGACGGTGACGACACTGTCGTCCTCGGCGACGCTGTCGTCTGACGTCGCCACCGCGAACGTCGCCCCCCGGTCGCCCGCAGCGATCGTCACCGACCTGGAGCCACTCGCGGCGACCATGTCGCCGGTCTCGGCAACCCGCACATTCACCGTCAAAGGCACCGTCACCAGGTCGCCAAAGCCGCGGGAGACCTCGAAGATCAGCGAAGCGCCCTCCGTCACCGGCAGCGTCGACCGGCCCCACAGATAAACGGACGGCGGTGGCGCCTCATCGTCGTCGGTCTCGGTGACGCTCGCCGTGCCAGGTGAGACGACGCCATAGCCGGTCCCGCCGGTGACACTCGCCGTGCCGGGCGCCCCGGTGCCATGGCCGGTCCCGCCGGTGACGCTGACGGTGATGGTGCTGTCGCTCTCGTCGACGCTGTCGTCCACAGTGGCGACGCTGAACGAGACGCTGCTGTCGCCCGCGGGGATCGTGACCGACCGCGGCCCCTCCCCGGTTGGCGCGACCATGTCGCCGCCGGCCTCGGACACAGTCACATCAACCACATCAACCGTCAGCGGCGAGGCCGCGGAACCGGTCCGGCTGAGCGCGAAGAACGTCGATTCACCCTCGGTGATCGCAGACCCTGCGGCGGCGACCGCCACGAGCGGGAGGTCGTCGTCGCGCACCGTCACGCTGACCGCGCCGGGGGACACGACCCCATAACCCGCCCCGCTGCCGACGATGACGGTGACGACACTGTCGCCCTCGACGTCTCCGTCGTCCACGGTGGCCACCTCGAAGACGGCGCTGCTCGCGCCGACTGGGATCGTCACAGACTTCGGTCCCCCCTCGCCCGGCGCGACCACGTCGCCCGTCTCGGCGACACTGACACCGACGGTCAAAGCCGAGCCGGTCGCGCCGGTGCGGCTGACCGCGAACACCGCAGACGCGCCCTCGGCGATCGGCGCGGCCGGCCCCGCAACCGCGACCCGCGTCGGTGTCGCCGACACCGAACCGGACACGCCGCCCGCAGTCCACGCCCGCCCCCCGGACCACGCCAGGGCCCGATGCTCCAGGCCCAACCCCACATCTGTGTCCTCGCCGCGGCGGTGATCGCCCCTCGTCAAGCCCACCACCGCGTACTCGTAGCCGTGCACATCAGCAGACGCAGGAAGCGGGTACAGCTTCTGGTCCGGCTGCTGCAGGCCGAACAGCTCCCAACCCGCAGGACCCACCGGCGAGCCGCTCAGCGGATCGCGGGCCAACAACTCGCGCCGGGCCACCCCAAGAAAGGCAGCATTGAAAGCCGGCGGCGTCACCGTCGAGGGCCTCCAGCGGAGCTGCCAACGGCCGGCGAGCGCGCTCGGCTCCAACCTCAACCCCGACACCGCCAGCGGGTGATAGATCGCGTGCAGGTCATCCAGGTCGCGGTCAGTGACCGCATCGTCGGAGCGACAACCCGCCGGATCCGGCGTACCGTCGGGCGTGTCGCCCGCGAGTTGTCCATGGCTCATCGCCGAAGGCTGCACCACGCCGGCACCGTCCACCACTCGCCAACACCCCTCGAAATAGTCCGCCAACCCCAAGAAATGCCCCAACTCGTGACGCACCAACCGCGCCAATTCCGCTTCGATCGCGGCATGATCGCGCCCCTCACCCACCACAATATTCATCGTGTTCCGCGTGATCCTCGGCGGATCGCCCGACTTGTCTGTGTCCGCGACGGCGGGTGTTCCGCCGCCCGAGCAACTCGTGGCGATGTTGGCGTGGCAGGCGTGCCGGTCGTCGATCACCCGGACGAAGCCCGTGTCAGTGCCAGGAGTGCCGGCCGGGCAGTTGGGATTCGCCGTGTCGAAGGCGAACGGGGCGTAGCCGAGACCTCGGCGCAGGGTCGGGTCGGGATTGGCGTGGTCGGGCGCGAGCAGGTCGTTCCAGTCGCTGGTCGCGGTAGCGACAGCCGGCACCAGCAGGCCGTCGCGAACGCCGCCCTGCACGCAGACGGTGATCGCGTCGCCGACGAGCAGCGACGGGTGCACCGCCACCAGCCTGTCGCAGGACAGGCCGTGGCGGACCCGGGAGGTGCCGGGCACCTGCCCATACGGCCGCCACAGACCGCTGGTGAAGTCCACCAGGGTGGTGCCGTCGTCGCTGCACCGCGGCCCCCCGTGCCGGGCGGCTGCCGGGCGGCTCGGCACTCATCTAGGGGATAAAGGGGGCGGTAGCTCGTTTCTGGGGTCGCCCTCGGGGAACGGGGTGGTGCGGATGTTGGCGAGGAAAAGATCCCAGAACGCGTTCTCCGCTTCGGTGAACGGCACTCCATACCGGGGTAAGTCCGAGCCGTGTTCATCGCGTAGGTTCACTACGCGCCCGATGGGCGGGGATGCTTCTTCGCCGGCGGGCCACCTGATGTTGAACTTGGTCCAGCGTGAGCCTTCGGGGGGTTCGGTGAACGTGTGGTAGGCGTCGTCGGCTTCTAGGATGCTCGCGTACCCGATACGGGCTCCCTCGGGATCTCGACGAACAGGCGGCCGTTGACGGTGTAGGTTCGGCCGGGTTCGAGGTAGTCGCCTCTGTACCAGTCGCCGGCGGTGGGTGCGGCTTCGATGATCTCGATGGTGGCGGTTTTGGTGGTGGTGTCTCCGGTGGCGTCGGTGGCTTCGATGGTGAGGGTCCTGGGCCCGGCTTCGACGACGCTGGTCTCGTGGCTGGGGAGGTCCATCAGGTCGAGGCCCGCTCGCGCGCATGTGACTTCGGTGGCGCCGTGGGCGCCTGTGTGCTCGGTTCCGGCCACGGTGAGGGTGTAGGGGGCCTTGCCGCCCGTGATGCGCCATTGCAGCGGCACCGTCTCTACGCCGGTGCGCTGGTAGACATCCTCGTAGAGCCCGGTGTCGAGGTTGGCGCGCATCGTGGCCTCTCGTCTGCCTTCGTCGGCGAGGCAGTAGCCGGGCACGCTGACTTCCAGGGTGAGGTCGGTGTCGGGCGCCGCGGGTGGGGTGACGCCGATGGCGGCGGGTCGGCTCTGCCAGCCCGTTGAGGTGCGCGCCGTGACCCGGAACACGTACTCGGTGCCGGCGGTGAGGCCCTCGACGGTCTGGCTGCGCCGCCCCGGCGCCAGCTCCAGGCGGCCCAGGAACTCATTGGAGCCCCGCAGCCGCCACTGCAGCACGTAGCCGACCGGGGACCAGCCCGCGGGGCCGTCCCAGCTCAGGGTCACCGCGTCGTGGGCCACCGCCGCGCCGGTGAGGTCGCGCACCGGCGGTGCCAGCGTCTCAAACCCCGCCACCGCGAACTCCCCCTCGGCGCCGTCGTCGTCAAGCGCGGTGACCCGCAGCCGGTAGCGGGTCCCCGCAACGAGCCCGCCGATGGTGTGGGTCCGCACCGACGCATCCACATCCACGCTCTGCAACACCAGCTCCTCGCCGTCGCGCACGGGGCGCTCGCGCCAGCGCAACCGGAACCCGGCCGCATCCGGCGCGAACGACTCCACCCAGCGCACCGTCAACGACTCGATCCCCGCCGACACCAGCACCAGCACCCCGTCGCCACCATCGTCGGAGTCGGCAGCGGCCACCACCATCTCATCGGCCGGCACCACATTCGCCTCAGCCACCGCGAACACCCCGCCACCACCCGACGACCCGCCACGCGCCCCGCCCACAGGCACCTCATCCGCCGACGTCCTGTCCTCGGGCACCGCGCCGGGAACCGCCCCCACAGGCATCTCGCCGGCCGAAACAACCGGCTCCTCAACCTCGCCCGACGGCGCCCCGCCGTCGCCTGCGCCACCAGATGAGGTCACCACCACAGAACCCGACGGCGCCGAAGCGCACCCCACCGCCACCAGCACAACCAGCCACAAGACCCGCCACACCACCGCACGCCCCGTAGCGCCGACACGACAAGCCGCCGCCCGCACACCGGGGTGACGGGACCGAAGTCCATGTCGCTGTATCGACACGGCGCAAACCTCCGCTACAGACAATACAAACAACACAAGAAATCGGAGTTCCGGGTGGACCACCGTTCGACCCACAACAGCGTCCAGTCCCGATTCAGGGTGTTGGCCGGGCACCCGGCATCTGAAAGAACGCCGCTAGCGACATTCCCGTCTTGACGATTGCGTGGATTTGCTCATGCGCCTCCTGTGGCAGGCGGGTGTGACAGTCATGATGTGGAGGTCAGCGGTCGGGGCTCGGATCTGACCCAGGGTGTGACGGGCCTTGTGCCTTTCCGATGATCTGTCGGTCCGGTGTCCCGGCTGTTGACGCGCACCGACCGGTCGGGCGCCCGCAGCCGTCCCGGCGCTGGTCCAGGGTAAGGTCGAGGCATGGCTCTGCGCAAGCGCTGGCGCCGCCGTCCGCGGGTGCAGCCCGAGCCGGCCCGCTTCGCCTACTCGCGCTGGGACGGCACCCAGGCCGGCTTCGACCTCGACGCCGACCACATCTTCGACGAGCTCGCCGACGACCTGCTCTACCACGGCGACCTCGCCAGCGCCCTTCGCCGCCTCATGGCCGAAGGCTTCCGCGACCGCTCGGGACGCAGTGTCCAAGGCCTCCGCGACATGCTCGAACGTCTCAGGGAGCGGCGCCGCGAGCTGCTGGACTCCCACGACCTCGGCGGGGTCTACGACGACATCGCCGAGGCCCTGCGCGATGTGATCCGCACCGAGCGCCGAGCCCTCTCCGACCTTGGTGCAGCCGCGGCCCAGGCCCGAGCCGAAGGCGACGAGCGCCGGGGCGACCTGACCGCCCAGACCGCGGCCACCAAGAACGCCCAACTCGACATGATGCCCCCCGACCTCGCCGGCCAGTTCAAGGCCCTCGACAACTACGACTTCGAGAGCGACGAAGCCCGCCAGCAGTTCGCCGAGCTGGCCGAGCGCCTCCGTGAGCAGCTCATGCAGCAGTTCCTCGATCGCATGGCGGGCGCGGTCGGCGACGCCACCGACAGCGGCGCGGCGTCCGAGGAGATGCAGCGCCTCAAGGACATGCTGGCCGAACTCAACGCCATGCTGGCTCAGCGAGCCCGCGGTACCGAGCCCGACTTCGAGGGGTTCATGCAGCGCTACGGCGACTTCTTCCCCGAAAACCCCGAGACCCTCGACGAGCTGCTGGAGGTGATGGCCCGCCGCATGGCCGCGGCCCAGGCCCTGCTCAACTCGATGACGCCGGGCCAGCGCGATCAGCTCCAGCAGCTGTCCGACCAGTTGCTGGCCGACATGGACCTCAACTGGCAGGTCAACGAGCTGGCCCGCCACCTCCGCAACGAGTTCGGTGACCTGGGCTGGGACCGGCGCTACGAGTTCGGCGGCGTCGACCCCCTCGACTTCAACCACGCCACCGACATGCTGGCCGAGCTGGGCGACATCGACCAGCTCGAGAACCTGCTGCGGGGCTCGGCCAGCCCCGGTGCCCTGGCCGAGGCCGACACCGAGGCCGTCCGCAGGCTGCTGGGCGATGACGCCGCCGAGAGCCTCGAGCGAATGGCCGAAGTGGCCCGCATGCTGGAGGAGGCCGGCCTCATCGAGAACCGCGAGGGGCGCTTCGACCTGACTCCCCGGGCCATCCGGAAGATCGGCCAGGGCGCTCTGCGCGACCTGTTCGCCCGGCTCGACGCGGACAAGCTCGGCCGCCACGCCGTCCACCGGGCCGGCCTGGGCCACGAGCGAGAGCCCGACACCAAGCCCTATGAGTACGGCGACCCGTTCAACGTGCACATCGGTCGCACCATCCGCAACGCCGTCACCCGCACGAGCGGCGGTGTGCCCGTGCAGCTCCACCCCGACGACTTCGAAGTGGAGCGGACCGAGCAGCAGGTCCGCTCGGCCACCGTGCTGATGCTGGACCTGTCGCTGTCGATGCCGATGCGCAACAACTTCCTGCCAGCCAAGAAGGTGGCCATGGCGCTGCACTCGCTGATCTCCAGCCAGTACCCCCGCGACTATCTGGGGCTGGTGTCGTTCAGCGAGGTGGCCCGGGAGTTCCGTCCCGAGAAGCTGCCCGAGGTGTCGTGGGACTACGTCTACGGCACCAACATGCAGCACGGCTTCATGCTCGCCCGCCGCATGCTCAACCGCCAGACCGGCACCAAGCAGATCATCATGATCACCGACGGCGAGCCCACTGCGCACATCACGCCGTCGGGCCGGCCCTTCTTCAGCTACCCGCCCACCCGCGAGACCGTCGATCTCACCCTGGCCGAGGTGGCCAGGTGCACCCGCGACGGCATCCGCATCAACACGTTCATGCTGGACGCCACGTCGTACCTGACGAACTTCGTGGAGCGCATCACCGAGCTGAACGGCGGGAGAGCCTTCTTCACCACCAACCAAGACCTCGGCGACTACGTGCTGGTGGACTTCGTGGAGCACAAGCGGAGCCTGGTCCGGGCCCGCCGCTAGCGACCGGGGGGCCGAGGCGCGGGCTACGTCGGGGGCGGGGGCTCGATAACGGGCAGGCCAGCGGCCGCCCAGCCCGCGACGCCGCCCTCCAAGTCGGCTGCTCGCGCGAAGCCCAGCCGCGTCAGGGAGGCGGCGGCGAAGCTCGACGTGTAACCCTCGTTGCACACCGTCACCACGGGCTGGTCCAGCGACTGCACCGCGGGGTGCGAGTGGCCTGAGGTGAGATCGCAGCGCCACTCCAGGACCAGCAGCGGGATGCTGATCGAGCCGGGGATCATTCCGGTGCGCTCACGGTCGTCGCGGTCCCGGATGTCGATCACCAGCAGCCGATCGTCTGGGCCGGGCTCCAGGGCCGCGGCAAGCTCTGCCGGGGTGAATCGCCGGAGTCCGCTACGAGCCTCAGCCAGCAGCTCACTCACCGTGGTGCGGCGACGATCGACCTGGCCGATACCACCACCGACCAGGGCAGTGCCCGCGCCGACCCGATCAGCATCGGCCCGATCGGAACCCTCGGCTCGTGCGGCATCGACAAGTCGGTACCAATCGTCCTCCCCCACCGCGCTGCGGTGGCGCTCGCCGTGCAGTTCCAGTTCCTGTCGCAGGTGCTCGGGCGTCCAGTCCTCGTCGAGCGCCCGGATCATTAGGTCGGCCTGCGAAGGCGGGGCCAGGCCGTCCACCGGCTGGTCGCGATCGAGGTTGGTGGGGAAGGCGTAGCCCTCGGCGCAGGCGGCCACCACGTTGGCCGCGGCGGCCCGGTCGAGGCTGGAGGCCAGCCGGGACCGCAGCGACGGATACACGGCGTTGACCATGCGAGCGCGGTCCACGGACTCGGTGGCCCGGCCGAACGCGGAGGAGATCTGCAGCAGGTTGGCGATGCGATGCACGTCGGTGGTGCGGTTGTGGCCCGCGGCGTGGAACATGGCCGGGCTGAAGAACACCGCGTCGCCAGTGCGCAACGGCAGCTGCACCCGATGCTGGGAGAAGTACTCGATGAACTCGGGTCGGCGCCACGCCAGATAGCCCAGCTCGTACTTGTGGGAGTGGGGCAGGTACATGGTGGGGCCGGTCTCGGTGCCCATGTCGCAGTGGGCGATGGCGCCCTGCAGGGTGAGCACCGGCGACAGCAGGTGGGCGCGGAGGGGAAACTGCTCGGCTTCGTCGTCGGTGAGGAAACCCATGTGGTAGTCGCGGTGGGGGTGCTGGGCCTCCCCGCCGGGATTGACCACGTTCACCTGCTCGGTCAGCTGGTAGCGGGGGCCTAGCCAGGCCTCGCAGGCCACCGCGACCGCGTCGGAGCGGTGGTAGTCGATGAAGGCGTCAGGGTCGGCCACGGCCAGCTTCTCCAGCGCGTTCCACACCCGGTCGTTGGCGCCCGGCTTGGCGAAGTGGTCGCCGGCGAGCCCGCCCTGGGCATGCTGGGCCGCGATCAGGTCCCAGAACACCGCCGACGCCCGATCCACCGCGTCGGACGGCACGGCCCCTTCGAGCAGGACGATGCCGGGGCCGTCGACGAGGGCTCTCGTGAGTTCGGCCCGCAGCTCGGCCCGATGCTCGGTGTCGCCGGTGGGGCCATGGGCCAGCGCGGTGGCGTCGTAGGTTGGGACGCCCTGCGTGATTCGCGCGGCCAGCGGATAGTCGGCCAGCTCGGTGGGCTGTTCGACCAGCGCCGCGAACGCGTCCAAGTCGCAGTCGTGCCGCGACGGGAAGGCTGCGTTGCGGCGGGAGGTCACCGCCCTTGATGGTACGCGACAGCGGGCCGCGATCGGTAGTCCACCGAAGCCGAGCGGATAGGCGGCAGTTCACGAGAACATTAGAGAGGCACCGAGCGAGGCCGTGGCCCGAGCGGCCCGTGAGCGCAGCGAACAAGAGCGAGAAGCAACACGCTGCACCGCGAGGCGTCGGCACCCATCGGGGATCTCATGGGGCCGCATTCCGCAAACGAGACCCCCGCCAGGAGATAACGAGACCCCCCGCCAGGAGATGCAGGTGCGAGACACGGGGACGGACCTTGCCGCCTGGCGTTAGCGTGGGCCAACGACCACTGGACGACGCATGGAGGTGTCATGCCCATCAATCCCGATGCCGTGGGCGCCGTGGGAGAAGAGACCGAGATCAGCTGGACCTCCAAGGACAGCCTGCTGTACGCCCTCGGTGTGGGCGCCGGTGCGTCCGATCCCACCGGCTTCGAACTGGAGTTCACCACCGAGAACACCCGGGGCGTCCCTCAGCGGGCCCTGCCCACCCAGGCGGTGGTTCTGGGTGCCGGCACCATGCCCGACTACGGGGACTTCAACCTGGCTGCGCTGCTGCACGGCGACCAGCACATCGAGCTGCGCCAGGAGCTGCCGGCCGAGGGGTCGGCGCTGTCCCAGGCCCGGGTGGCCGCCATCTACGACAAGATCAAGGCCGCGCTGGTGGTGCTGGAGACGAATGTCCGCAGCCATGACGGCGAGCCGATGTGGACCAGCCGGGCTGGTCTGTTCATCTCGGGCGAGGGGGGCTGGGGCGGTGACCGCGGGCCGTCCAGTCCATGGCAACAGCCCGACCGCGAGCCCGATCATGTGACCGGCTACGACACCCGCAGCGACCTGGCCCTGCTCTACCGCCTCAACGGCGACCGCAACCCGCTTCACTCCGATCCGTCGTTCTCGGCCATGGCCGGGTTCGACACGCCGATCCTGCACGGCCTGTGCACCTTCGGGGTGACGGGTCGGGCCCTGCTGCACACGGTGTGCGGCAGCGATCCGGCCGGGTTCGGGTCGATGGGCGGGCGCTTCAAGGCACCGGTCCTGCCCGGACAGCGCCTCGATGTGCGCATGTGGGTCGACGGCGACACGACGCTGTTCCAGACTTGCGTGGGCGACCGGGTGGTGTTCGACGCCGGCGTGTTCGCGGCACGCTGACGGGTGAGCGGACGTATTTCCGGCGATTGTGGTCAATAGTCACCCCTAACTCCCGGAATCTCGGGGGAGGGCCGGTGTGACCGGCTCGGGTGGAGGCTTCCTGTGGGGGGCGGGAGCGTCTTCGGTGTCGGCCGAGGGAGTGGCGCCCTCGTCCGACTGGTCGGTGTGGGAGCGCGACGGTCGGGCGCCGCGCTCAGGTGACGGGGCCGGCTTCGCCCGGGATTTCCGCGACGACCTGGCCCAGCTGTCCAGGCTCGGGCTCAACAGCCTGCGATTGACGGTGGAGTGGGCCAGGGTGGAGCCCCTGGCCGGGCGGCCCGACAGCGATGCCCTCGACCGTTATCTGGACATTGTCGACGCGGCTCGGGCTGAGGGCCTGGGAGTGTGGATCACGCTTCACCACACGTCACTGCCCGGCTGGTACACCGACGACGAGGGCGGCCACGCCGACGAGGTCGCCCGGCGGCGCTGGTGGGCCCGGCATACCGACCGCATGGCCGAGGCCTTCGACGGTCGGGCGGCGGGCTGGTGCCCCATCGAGGACCCCATCGGCTGGGCGGTGCGGGCCTACGGGCTCGGCACCCGGCCTCCGGGGCACCGCAGCCCGGAGGCGGCGGCAGAGGCGGCCGAGGGGGCGATGCTGGCGCTGCACGAGGCGTGCCGGTTGCTGGAGTCGGGATCGCAGCCGGTGATGGCGGTGTTCGGCGCGCCCACGCTGCACGCCGCACCGGTCGAGCGCGAGCACGCCCACGCGGCCTCGGTCGAGACCCGCCGCTGGAACGAGTTGCTGTGGGGCACCTGGACGCGAGCCTTGCGGGAGGGCGCGGTCGAGGTGCCCGGGCGGGCGCCGGTGGCCGCGCCGTGCTTCGAGAAGAGCCCGGATTTGGTGGGGTTGAGCCACGACCATCCGGTGGGGGTGACCGAGGCGGGCCGCCTGGTCAGCTGGCCTGCATCGGCAAGGCAGTCGGCCGCGGGCTTCGCCCCGGAGCCGGCCGAGCTGGGCGAGGCGGTCTACCGGGCCATCGACGCGGTGCCGGGACGGGGCGTGGTGGTGGCCGCCCACGGAGTGGCCACCGATGACGACGACTGGCGGGACACGCTCCTGGACGCGTCGATGGCGGTGGTGGCCGATGCCCGGGCCGCCGGCCTGCGGGGCTACTTCCACGACAGCGCGGTCGACGGCTACGAGTGGGCCCTGGGCTTCGGTGCGCCCCGGGGGCTGATCGGGCGCGACCGGGCGATCAAGCCCTCAGCTCAGCGCCTGGCCGCGGCCATAAACAGTGGCTAGACGTCCGCCGAAATTGATGCGGATTATGAGCCTCCGAGGGCGGTTTCATCACCAATTTCGTCGGCGGTGCAGGGGTCCGCCGAAATTGGTGCGGATTATGGGCCTCTGGGGGCGGTTTCGTCACCAATTTCGTCGGCGGCGAGGTTAGCGGGAGCGATATTGGGCGCGGAAGCCTTGGGCGTCCTTGTTGAGGCGCTTGGACAGGTGCAGGCCCTCCAGCACGAGTTCGACCGCGGAGGCGACCATGGCGGGCGACTCGGCCGCTTCATCATCGGCAAGCAGAGCCTGCACCGGGGCGGTCAGGGCCGGGGCCTTGGCCAGCAGCGCCGCGTAGTCGGCGTCGGCCACGTCATCGCCGACGTCCACCACCAGGTCGTCGTCGAAGGCGTCCACGACGGAGCGATGGAGATCGGGCGGCACGCAGTCCTTGAACACCGACAGCACGGCGGAGTTGACCAGCCGTTCGAGAATCTCGGGCTCGCGGCCTTCCTCCAGGGTCTCGATCTCCACCTTTCCCGAGGTGGAGGACGACAGCGCGTCGAGGTCGGTGACCCGGGGCACCACATGGTCGGAGCCGGCTCGCAGGGTGCGGCGCACGGCGTTGGCCACCATCGTCTCATGGTTGGAGATGCTCAGCCTCACCGACACGCCCGAGCGCTGCGACACATGGGAGCTGGACCGGGCTGCCCTGGTTAGCGCGACCACGATGCGGGTCATGAACGTCGGCACGGTCACGGCCAAGCCCGTGGTGTCGGCGGGATCGAGTGTGCTGGGGGTTTCGCCGCGGGCTAGGGCGGGGTAGGCCTCCTGCTCCACGATGGCGATCTCGGTGTCGGCGTCGAGCGGGTAGTGGGTGCGGACCTGAGCACCGAAACGGTCCTTGAGCGGCGTGATGATGCGACCCCGGTTGGTGTAGTCCTCGGGGTTGGCCGACGCCAGCAGCACAACGTCGAGCGGCAGCCGCACCTTGTAGCCCCGGATCTGCACGTCGCGCTCCTCCAGCACGTTGAGCAGGCCCACCTGGATGCGCTCGGCGAGGTCGGGCAGTTCGTTGATGGCGAAGATGCCCCGGTTGGTGCGGGGCACGAGGCCGTAGTGCAGGGTGAGCTCGTCGGAGAGGTAGCGGCCCTCGGCCACCTTGATGGGGTCGACCTCGCCGATGAGGTCGGCGATCGAGGTGTCGGGGGTGGCCAGCTTCTCGCCGTAGCGGTCGCCGCGGTGGATCCAGGCGATGGGGGTGTCGTCGCCGTGCTCGGCCACCAGGGTTCGGGCGTGGGCGGAGACGGGGGCGTAGGGGTCGTCGTTGATCTCGGAGCCGGCGACGAGGGGCAGCCATTCGTCGAGCAGGCCGACGAGGCCGCGGATCATGCGGGTCTTGGCCTGGCCCCGCTCCCCCAGCATGATCATGTCGTGGCCGGCCAGCAGGGCGTTCTCCACCTGGGGGATGACCGTGTTGTGGTAGCCGAGGACGTCATCGAACAGGGGCTGGCCCGAGCGGACGCGGGCCACGGCGTTGCGGCGCAATTCCTGACGCACCGGGACGGAGGTCCAGCCGGAGGCTCGCAACTCCCCGAGCGTGGTCGGACGCGAACCAGACATCGCCGGAACCTTAGCGGCGCCGGGCGCCGACCAAGAACGGGGACACCGGGAACCACGACGGCTCCGAGCCCCGACCAAGAACGGGGGCGCCCGGTACCGTGGCCGGATGGATCTGGGGGGTACGTGGCGGGTCGCTGCGGCCACCGAGAGGCGGCGGCGCACGTTCCACGAGTTCGACCACGATGACTCGGGCTGGGCCGCGGTGCGTGTGCCCGGCCATTGGGCTGAGTCGGGACCCGGAATCGAGGGCGCGGACCTGTCGGGCGAGGAGTCGGTGCTGTACCGGCACCGCTTCGAGGGGCCTGCGGAGGCGGCCGGGGCCTCCGAGGCCGACACATCCGAGGAAGAGGCCGGCGGCGGCCGGCGCTGGTGGCTGAGGATCGAGGGGCTTGCCCAGCAGGGCGACATCTGGCTCGATGGCTCCTACCTGGGCCACACCGACGGGTACTTCGTGCCCTACGAGCTGGAGGTCACCGAGCAGCTCGCGGCCCAATCCGAGCACCTGCTGGCCATCGACGCCACCTGCCGCCGCTTCGGCGACCCCGACAACCGCAGCACCCTCTCCGGCGCGCTGCAGGATCCTGAGCTCTGCGGGGTCGACGACCTGATCGTGGGCGGGGTGTGGCGACCAGTCCGTCTGCGCTCGAGCGGGCTGGTCGCGATCCGCCACGCCCGGGCGGTTTGCACCGAGGTCAGCACGGCCAGGGTCCGGGGCCGGGCACGAGGCGACGGGAACGACCGGGCACGAGGCGACGAGAACGACCGGGCACGAGGCGACGAGAACGACCGGGCACGAGGCGACGAGAACGACCGGGCACGGTTGGCGCTGCGGGCGGTGCTGGATGTGCCCGGCGGGGGCGCGGTGCAGCTGCGCACCCGGGTCGCGGGGACCGAGCACGTCCACCGCACCCATGCCGCCGACGGCGAGAACAGGGTCGAGTGGGACGTGGATGTGGCCGATCCCCCGCTGTGGTGGCCTCACGCCCTGGGCGATCAGCCCCTGTGCGATCTGTCCATGGAGGCCATGGTGGGCGGCGAGGTCCACGACCGCAGGCACTTCCGCATCGGTTTCCGGTCGGCAGAGATGCGCCGCTGGGTGCTGCACATCAACGGCGAGCGCCTGTTCATCAAGGGTGCCAACCTCCTGCCCACGCAGCGGCTGCTGGGCACAGCGTCTCCGTCGGAGGTGGCCAACGATGTGAGGGCGGCACGCAGGGCCGGGCTCGACATGATCCGCCCGCTCGCTCACATCGCCCGGCCCGAGCTGTACGACGCCGCCGACGAACTCGGAGTGCTCATCTGGCAGGACCTGCCCATCAGGGGAGTGATGAGCCGCAGCGTGGTGGGCGAGGCCCGCCGGCAGGCCCGCGAGGCGGTCGACCTGCTGGGCCATCATCCATCGGTTGCCGTCTGGTGCGCCCATGACGAGCCGTTTCCCCGCACCAGGCGCCCGTCCGCCACCCCGCCCGCGGTTAGCCGGCTGGGCCCGTCCTGGAACCGCGATGTGCTGGACCGGAGGCTGGGCCGGGTGCTGTCCCGTTGCGACGGCTCGCGCCCGGTGGTGCATCACACCGGCGTGCCGCCGCACTTCCCGTCGCTGGAGGGCACGACGAGCCAGCTGTGGTTCGGCCTGCACGGCGGCCGAGCGGCCGATCTGGCTCCGACGCTGGCGAGGGTGCCGACTATGGGCCAGTTCGTCTCGGCCTTCGGCACGCCCGTGACCGCGGACCAGCCCGAGGTGGTGAAGACCACCATCGAGATCCTGCGACGCTTGAAATACCGTCCCACCGGCGGGTTCCTGCTGCACGCGCTGGCCGATGTCGGAGTCGGTCGAGACGCTGCCGGATCGGCGGTGCCCCGCGACGGGTTCGGGCTGCTGGACGGGTTGCGCCGGCCCAAGCCGGGCTGGCAGGCGCTGGTGGAATCCTGCCGTCCGCTGATCGTGGTGGCCGATCCGCTGCCCGCCTCGGTGCACGGCGGGGACCGCCTCGATCTGGCCGTCCACGTAGTCAACGACACCCGCGCTGATGTCGACGAGATGCAGGTGCATGCCCAGGTCTTGGGTCCCGAAGGCGGCGTGATCAGCGAGCAGCGCTGGGCCGGGACTGCCGGCGCCGATGACTGCGTGCTGGTGGGCCGCGTCGACGCGGCGGTGCCGCCGGGCACCCCGCCCGGTCAGCTCACGGTGGACCTGGTACTCACCTCCGGCCGCGATCCGGAAGGCCAGCCTCAGGTCGTGGGAACCAACCGCTACACCACGGTGGTCGTCTAGCGCCGTTGCCGATTCAGCCCTGACCAGTCCTTCCAAAGTGCCAAGGCATGATGCGTCGCTGTAGCCGCTCCGCAAGGACGTTCAAGAAAAACGCGGCTACGGCCATCTTGATGGCTGTCTGACCAACCGCTACGCCAGCCCAACACGAACCGGACCACCGCCAACAGTCGGCAACCGCAAGCAAACACCCACGGCAACCACAACATACCACCTGTCAGACAAGTACGCAAATCCCACCCATATTGCCGCTATGGCGAGGGCTGTATCGAGCTTCAAATCACCTGACTGATCGGCGTTGGCGCGCGGTTTCCTAAGGGTGTCGATCAAAGAGACTTCCAGAGGCGCCGGTAGGCGATCGAGAAGGCGTCGGTGGGCAGGGCCACCTCGCCGGTGCCGTCAAGCCGGAACGGCACCTCCCGGGGCTGCAGGGCCTCGCATATCAACCTGTCCTCCTCGTTGACCGCGGCCTGGAAGTCCCGCCACGGCTCCAGCGGGTCGCCGCCCAGGTTGGTCCGGGCGCTCCGCTGGAACACCAGGCTCGCCGTGGCCGACTCGGGCAGGGCCGACAGCTGGATGCACTCGATCTCGCCGTCGGGATAGGTGATCGTGAGCATCGACGAGAACGGGAACGTGAAGTCGTAGCGGTAGGAGGCCTCGACCTCGTCGACCGAGCCGTCGAGGGTGTTGCGGTACTGCTGGAACACGCCGACGGTCGATGTGAAGCCAGTCCCGGTGGCGGTGACCTTCTGCGGAGCCACCGGCCGGTCGCTGGGACCGAAGGTGGCCCGGTGGATCGTCGAGAAGTGGGCTATGTCGTTGAAGTTCTCGGCCACCCGGCTGGCCGACGCCTCCCAGCGCACCGGACCGATCTTGAAGGTCTGCACGTCGGGCCGGCCGAAGAACCCCCAGTCGGGCGGATCGTCGCAGGCCGGCTCGCCCGCGCAGGCCCAGACGAGCCCATGGCACTCCCGTGTGGGGAGGGTGTCGAGGGTCAGCCGCTGCGGGAGGCGGGCGTCGGGACGGGCGGGAAAGCCCACGCACTGCCCGTCGGCCCCGTAGCGCAGGCCGTGGTAGGGGCACACCAGGCAGCCGGCGTCGTAGGAGCCCAGGCTCAGCGGGCTGCCGCGGTGGGGGCAGCGGTCCGACGCCACGCAGGCCCGCCCGCCGCTTCGGAACACGACCAGCGGCTCGCCCAGCAGCACCACCCCGACGGGACCGGAGTCGATGGCGTCGGAGCGCGCCACCGGATGCCAGTGCCGCCGCAGCACACCGAGCTCAGCCGAGTCGATGGCCGCGCTCATATCGATGCCGCGCTCATATCGATGCCGCGCTCATATCGATGGCCGCCGCGCTCATGCTGCAGCCGGTCCGAGCACCGGGTCGAAGGTGTCCATGGCGAGCACGTCCACCGTTCCGACATCGGTGATGGCGTAGTCCGGGATCGAGGTGATGGGCAGGAAGAACAGGTACATGAACGGCCAGTCCACCCGGCAGCCCAGAGCCTTGGCCGCCCGGTCGAGCCTCTCCTCCTCGGCCAGCATGTCGGCCGGGTCGAGGTCGGACACGATCCCGCCGATGGGCAGGGGAAGGAACTCGACCACCCGGCTTCCGTCCACCACCACCTGGCCGCCGCCGTGGGTGGCCAGATGGTTGACCGCCACCGCCATGTCCTGCGCCGACGCCCCTATGACCACGATGTTGTTGTCGTCGGGGGCGCTCGACGACGCCAGCGCGCCGGAGCGGATCCCGAACCCAGCCACGAACGCGGTCGGACGGTTCGAGTTCTTGCCGTACCGCTCCACCACGCTGACCAGGGCCACGTCCTGGTCGAGGTCGGGCGGGACCCGGCCCGAGGCGGCCTGCAGCACCACATCGCGGCGCTTGCGCACGAAGATCTGCTCGGTCAGCTCGATGGCCAGCACCTCCACGGGGCCGTCGGGCAGATCGGTGCGCACCGTGAAGTCATCCGCGGCCGCGGGTGCCATGGGGAACGGTCCGGTCAGCAGCTCGTTGCGGCTCGGCGGTTCCAGATCGACGGCCATCGCCCCGTCGCGGGCCACGATCTCGCCGCCGGCCATCACCATCGAGACCCGGAAGTCGCTGAGGTCCTCCACGAAACAGATGTCTGCGTACCGGCCCGGCGAGATCGAGCCGACCATGTGATCGACCCGGTACGCCTCGGCGCCGTTGATGGTGGCCATCTGGACGGCCGTCATCGGATCGACGCCTGCGTCGACGGCCATGCGCACCATGTTGTCGACATGGCCCCGGTCCAGCACGTCGCTGGCCACCACGTCGTCGGTGCAGAAGCTCACCCGCCGGGCCGCGCCCGGCGCGTGCTCCAGCACCAGGCGGATGTTCTCGGACAGGAAATGGGCGAAAGACGATTCCCGGATCACGATGAACATGCCGTTGCGGAGCTTCTCGAGGCACTCGTGGGAGTCGTAGCTCTCATGGTCGAGACGGATCCCGGCGCATACGTAGCTGGTGAGGTCGGCGCCGGTGGCCATGGGGGCGCAGCCGAGGACCGGCAGCCGGTTGTCGCGAGCGATCTCCATGGCCTCCAGCACGTCGGGGTCGCCGGTGGACACGAACTCGCGCACGGTCTCCCACACGCCCACGCACTCCGGCCAGCGCTGAGCCACCCGATGGTCGTCAGGACCGAAGTAGTGCCCGACGGTGGAGGTGGGCAGGGTGTACGGGGTCTTGCACGGAGCGCCCCACAGCACCCGCAGCGGGGTGCGCTGCGACTCGCGCAGGAACGCCTCGGCCCCCTCCAGGCCGGCCACCACCAGGATCTGGTCCAGGCCGGAGACCACGTTGAGGGTGCCCAGCGGCACCAGCATCTTGGCCGCGCTGGTGATCGAGAGCTTCGAGCACTCCATGTGCTGATGGCCGTCGAACAGCCCCGGAACGAGGTGCCGGCCGGCGGCGTCGACGATCTCGGTGTCGGGACCGATGTGGGCCGACACGTCACCCAGCGCGACCACAGTGTTGCCGTACACGGCCACGTCGGCCGGGTAGATCTCGGCCGACACCACGTTGACGAGCCGACCGCCCCGCACGACGGCCGTGGCTGGAACCCGGGCCGCGCCCGCGGCCACCAGCTCCGAGATCGGGGGCTGGCCAGCCATGCCAGGAGACCCCGACATCTCAGGAGTCCGCCACGCAGGCGTCGACCTTGTGCAGGTACTCGGCCCGGCTGGCGTTGTCCATCCAGCTGATCTCGAACGAGTTGCGCACCAGGCGCGCCACCTCCTCGCGGCTGAGCCCGATCTCGGAGTGCACGCGGTGGAAGTTGTCGGCTACGTAGCCGGGGAAGTAGGCGGGGTCGTCAGAGTTGAGGGTGACCCGCATATCCCGGTCGAGCATCGCCTTTATGGCCGCGGCCTTGGTGCCGTCGGTCACGTAGGCGTTGGAGATCGGGCACACGGTGAGGCCGAGCCCCCGCCGCTTGATCTCCTCCACCAGCGCATCGTCCTCCAGGCAGTTGACCCCGTGGTCGATGCGCTCGACTCCGATGTCATCGAGGCACTGCCAGATGTGGGCCACCGAGTTCTGCTGGTCGACGTCGCAGTGCATGGTCAGCCGGTAGCCCTGGGAGCGGGCATCGGCGTAGACGTCGCGGAACTTGATGGGCGGGTTGTTCTTCTCGTCGGAGTCGAGGCCCACGCCGAGGATCCAGTCGCGGTAGTCCTTGGCCTGCTCCAGGGTCTCGGCCGCGGACTCGGCCGACATGTCCCGCAGGAAGCACATGATCAGGTGCGAGCGGATGCCGAGGCGCTGCTGGGCGTCGGCCTGGGCCCGGAGCAGCCCGGTTATCGCCGTGCCGAACTCGATGCCTCGGGTGGTGTGGGCCTGGGGGTCGAAGAACATCTCGACGTACACCAGGTTCTGGGCCGCCACTCTGGTGAAGTAGGCCGTAGCCAAGTCGTAGAAGTCCTCCTCCACCAGCAGCACGCTTATCCCCTCGTAGTACTGGGCCAGGAACGACGGCAGGTCGTCGAAGTCGTAGGCGGCCCGCATCTCCTCGACGCTGGCGTAGGGCAGATCCAGGCCGTTGCGCTCAGCCAGCGCGAACTTCAGCTCGGGCTCGAGAGTGCCCTCCACGTGCAGGTGGAGCTCGGCTTTGGGAATCGAGTTGATCAAGTCTTCAACGGAGCCCATGGTGTCTCCTCTCTAGGGGTTGGATCTAAGGGTTGGATTGACTGGAGTTGGATTGACTGGCGTTGGATTGACTGGGGTTGGATTGACTGGGGTTGGATTGACTGGGGTTGGATTGACTGGCATTGGATCTAAGGGTTGGATTGACTGGTGTGGATGAACGTGCCGGTCGGTGCCGGTCAGCCTCCGGCGGCGACGAGAATCACGCGGGCCGGCGACTCCGATGCCAGGCGCCAGCGGGTCTGGACCCATGCCGAGTGGAACATGACGTCGCCGGCGTGGAGGGTCACTTGGGGACGGTCCTTGAAATCCACGTGCAGAGACCCCTCTATCACATAGATCACCGTCTCGTCGGCGGACTCGAACCACTCGTCGACGTCGGGCCCGGGCTCGATCCGGAAGTCGCCCAGCTCGGTAATGCGCCGCCCGCCCCGGTAGGCCGTTCTCGCGGTGGTGGCGTTGGGCAGCTCGCTCACCGGCATCTGATTCAGCTCCGAAGCCCGCAGCACCTCCACCCGGGTGTCGGCCGGGGGATCGGGCAGCAGGTCCGAAGGCCTTACGTCGAGGGCCGCCGCGATCCGGTACAGCGTCGCTATGGCCACCGATGTGCGCCCGGCCTCGAGCTGGCTCAGGAACGGCTGGCTCACGTCCGCGGCCGCGGCGAGCTTGCGGCCCGAAAGGCCCCGCTCCGAGCGCAGCGCCTTGACCTTGGCCCCGATCCCTAGTCCCAGGTCATCGGCCACGGCGCCGCGCTTCCCGCTTCGATCCAGATCGTGGTATGACAGATCGGGAATGCCGACGGAGAGAATCCGTCGGCCGGGCAATGGAGACTTCACCTGCATGGCTGCTGCTAACGGTGCGTGCCACAACCGAGTGATTCTGGACCAGTGGCACCCCCTGTGGGCCATGAACGAGGCCAAGCCCAACGTCGTGCATGTCACCGGCCTGCTGGGCGAGTCGGTCAGCTTCGCCGTGACCGCAGACGGCCCGGCGGTCGTGTGGCGGACCAGGAGCGACCTTCCGGCGGGCACGCCGCTCGATCCCGAGTCGGTGACGGACACGCTGCCCAGCCGGTGCGAGTTCCTCTACGTGTGGACGAGCCTCGGGAATCCGCCGGAGCGGACGTTCGAGATTCCCGAGTTCTTCGAGTCCGACCGCCGCAACTTCAACGGAAGCACGATCGGCGTGAACGTGTCGGCCCCCCGAGCGGTTGAGAACTTCCTCGACATGGGTCATTTTCCGTTCGTCCATGACGGGCTCCTGGGCTCGGAACCCCACACGGAGGTCGTCGACTACAACGTCGCGATCGATCCTGAAACCAACGAGATCTGGGCCACGGAGTGCCAGTTCTGGCAGCCGGCCGCCTCTGCGACCGCGACCGAGGGCCAGATGGTCGACTACATCTACCGGGTGATGCAGCCCTACTCGATCCTGCTTTATAAGTCGTGTCCGACGGCCCCGGATCGCATGGACCTCATCGGGCTGTTCGTTCAGCCGGTGACCGAGGAGCATGTCAGAGCCCACATGTTCTTGAGCCTGGTCGACGATGAGAGCACCGAGGCCCGGATCCGGTACTTCGTCCAGACCATCTTCGCCCAGGACATGCCGATCCTGGAGAACCAGAACCCGAAGCTGCTCCCGCTCGACCCGCAGGCCGAGACGCCGATCCGCTCCGACCAGGCCTCGATCGCCTATCGCCGCTGGCTGAGCGACCTCGGCGTCACCTACGGGGTGATACCGGCGGCCTAGAGGCCGAGCAGTCACGGCAGTCACCGGGCCTCACGGGAGTACGGCACGCCGAGGCTGGCCGGCGCGCTCACCCTCCGGGCCCGGTCCGGGTTGGCCGATACGACGATCACCACGAGGAACGTCACCACGAAGGGAATCATGTTCAGGAAGTCCGAGGGCACCTCGACGCCCGCGATCTGGAGCGTGAAGCCGAGCGTGCGCAACGCGCCGAACACGTAGGAGGCGGCCAGCGCCAGCCACGGTCGCCAGCCCGCAAGGATCACCAGCGCCACCGCGATCCATCCCGCCCCTGCGGTCATGCCGGTCTGCCACGTTCCCAGAACGGCCAGTGCCAGATAGGCGCCTCCCACGCCCGAACCGAAGCCGCCCACCAGCGTGAGCAGATACCGGATGCCGGTCACCGACAGCCCGGCCGCGTCGGCCGCAGCCGGATCCTCGCCCACCGCCCGCAACGACAGGCCCGGGGTGGTGCGATACAGGAAGTAGGCAGCTCCGGCGACGATCAGCCACGACAGGTACACCACCGGGTCGTGGCCGAACAGGATCGGCCCGACTGCAGGCAGGTCCCGGAGAGCCTCAGGCAGGAGCGGCTCGACCCGCACGCCGTTGAAGCTCTGGATCAGCGGATCGTCGCCGCTGTTTCCCCAGAAGGCCGACAGCCCCCCTCCGACGATCACCAGCGCCAGGCCCGAAACGATCTGGTTCACCCGAAGCGAGATGGCCAGCAGTGCATGGACCCCGCTGAGCACCGCTCCGGCCAGCCCGCCGGCCAGCAAGGCGACCCACAGGTTGCCGGTCTGGACCCCGGCCCAGAAGCCGGTCACGCCGCCGATCAGCATCATCCCCTCCACGCCCAGGTTCATCACCCCGGAGCGCTCGGTCAGGATCTCGCCGAGGGCGGCGAACAGGATGGGCGTGCCCGCGACGATGGCGCTGACGATCGACAGAACCAGGACCGTGTCATTCATGCCGACTCCACCCATGGCGACCCCACCGCTGCGACGTCGTGGCCGGTGTCATTCATCGCCTTGCCCGCTTCCCGCAGTCTGCAGCGCTGTCGCCGCGGTGGACAGGACCAGCCGGTTGGACAGGAAGAACTCGCCTGAGGCTACGAACAGGAAGATCAGGCCCTGGAGCAGGAACACGATCTCGGCCTCTACGCCGATCGTCTGCAGGTTGGTTCCCGACGCCACCACCGCACCGAGCAGCACGGCCACCGGAACCACGCCGAGGGGGTTGAGCCGGGCGACGGCAGCCACCACGATGCCGGTGAACCCGAGCTCGGTGGCGATGGCTCGGGGATCGAGGGTCTTGAGAACGCCGCTGACCTCTACGGCCCCAGCCACGCCGGCCAGAGCACCCGAGAGGGCCAGAACCGACAGGATCTTGCCGCTGACGCTCATTCCCGCGTAGCGGGAGGCGGCCGGGGAGTCGCCGATGGTGCGCAGCTCGAATCCCCAGGTGGTGCCCCGCAGACTCCACCACAGCACCAGCGCGACTGCCAGCGCGATCAGCAGCCCGTAGTGGAGCCGGTGCGAGATGATCGGAAGCTGCGCCACGTCGGGAAGGATCTTTCCCTGGGGGAACGTGGCCTCCGGGTCGCGCCAGAAGCTGACCGAGCCGAAGATCAGGTAGTTCATGAAGTACAGGGCCACGAAGTTGAGCATCAGCGTGGTGATCACTTCGTTGGTGTTGAAGTACGCCTTGGGCAGCGCGGCCAGCCCGGCCCACAGCGCTCCGGCGACCGCCCCCGCCGTCAAGATCACTACCAGCATCAGCAGCTTCGGCATGTCCGAAGGGAGCGCCACGGCCAGGCCCGCGGCCGCGATCGCCCCCATGTAGAGCTGGCCCTCGGCACCGATGTTCCATACCTTCATGCGGAAGGCGACCGCGGCGGCCAAGCCGGTCAGGATCAAGGGCGTGGCCAGCACCAGGGTGCGGGTCAGGGGTCGCCAGCCGTTCAGGCTGGAGTCCAGCATGGTCCGGTATGCGTCGAGAGGGCTGGCGCCCGAGATGACGATGACGGCCGCGCCGACCAGGCCGGCCACGGCCAGGGACGCGATCGGGACGCCGAGCCTGACCGGAAACGCCGGCCTGGCCCGCGGTTCGACCCCGACCCGCAGGCTCATCGAGCCCGACTCCCTTCGGGGCTGGCGGCGTGGTTCCCAGAGGCCGAGCGGGTAGGCCGCAGTGGTTGGGTGCCGGTCATCAGCAGCCCCAGTTCGGAGACATCGAGCGTGTCAGGTGTGTAGGAGCCGACGATACGACCCCGCGACATCACCACGATCAGATCGGCCAGTTCGGTGATCTCGGCCAGGTCCTCCGAGAACAGCAGCACTCCCCGACCGCCGTCGGTCTCGGCGCGGATGTGGGCGCGTACCGCGGCGGTGGCAGCTAGATCGAGCCCTCTGGTGGGCGACGCGGCCAGCAGCACGTCATGGGTTCGCGTGAGCTCGCGGGCGAGGATCGCCTTCTGCAGGTTGCCCCCCGACATGAGGCTCACCGCCATCTGTGAGCGGGCGCCGCGCACGTCGAAGCGCTCCACGAGAGTCCTGGACGTGGCGGCGATCGCTCTCGGTGACAGCACCCCCCAGCGGCTGTGCGGTGCCTCCCGGTAGCTCTTGAGGACCAGATTCTCCTCAAGGGTCAGCCCGCTGGCCAGGCCGGTGCCCAGCCGGTCCTCGGGAACGTAGGCCAGACCGGCGCGGGAGCGCTCCCGCGGGCTCGCCGTAGTGATGTCGCGCTCCCCCAGGAGCACCGAGCCGCCCTTGATCGGTCGCAGGCCCGCAATCGCCTCCTGAAGCTCCCGCTGACCGTTGCCGGCCACGCCGGCCACACCGACGATCTGGCCGCCGCGGACCTCGAGGCTCGCGCCAGCGACGGCGGGCACACCCCTGTCCCCGGTGACCTCTAGGTTGGAGACGCTCAAGACCACCGGCGCATCGTCGCAGCGGCGCAGTTCGTGCTCGCCGGCCTCGGGCATGTGCTCGGCCTCGATCATCATCGTGGCGAGACTGGCGGCGCTGGTCTCCGCCGTGTTCACGGTGCCCGCGTTCCGGCCCAGGCGCAGCACGGAGACCCGGTCGGTGTGGCCCAGTATCTCCTCCATCTTGTGTGACACCAGCACCACCGAATGGCCCTGCTGGGCCAGGTGGCGGATTACCTCGTAGAGCTTGTCGCATTCGTGGGGGGCGAGCACCGCGGTGGGCTCGTCGAGGATCAGAATCCGGGCGCCCCGGTAGAGCTGCTTGAGGATCTCGACCCGCTGCTGCTCCCCGACTGAGAGCTGCCACACGTAGGAGCACGGATGGACGGTGAGACCGTATTCCTCCGCGATGGCCGCCACCCGGCTCTGCACCGCCCGCAGCGACAGCCGGATGCCCTGATCCTTGAGTCCGAGCACCAGGTTCTCGGCAACGGTGAGGGAGGGCACCAGGCGGAAGTGCTGGTACACCATCCCGATCCCGTGCTCGGCCGCCTCATGGGGCGAGCGCAGAGTGACCCGCTCCCCGTCGATGCGCACCTCACCGGAGTCGGGCCGGTACAGGCCGGCGAGGACGGAGCAGAGCGTCGATTTTCCTGCCCCGTTCTCGCCCAGCAGTCCGTGGACCTCGCCGGCCCGCAGATCGAAGTTGACCCGGTCGTTGGCGGCGACGCCGAAAAAGGCCTTGTTGAGGTCGCGGACCTCGAGGATCGGCTCGCCTACGTCAGCCAAGACCGTGACCGTAATCGACGCAGGCTTGCCGGCCGACCCATCAAGGGCCGGCCGGCCCTGCGATCAGCTAACGGAGCCCTCGATGCCCTCGATGAGCCATAGACAGCACAGCGTCCGCTCCTCGAAGGGAATCGTGTCGCCCTCGGGCACCCGGACGTTGCCCTCATTGTCCGCTAGCGGGCCCGCGAAATAGTCGAAGGTGCCGTCGATGATCTGCTGGCGGCGCTCGACGACGAGGGCCAGGATCTCGTCGGTCACGTCCGGGCCGTAGGGGCCGTTGCCGATCATGCCGTCGGCGAGGCCGCCGTAGGTCAGGGCGGGCTTCCAGGCTCCGTCGATCATCGACTTGATCTGGTCGATGTAGTAGGGCCCCCACTCGAACGAGAACGACGACAGCCACGCGTTCGGGGCCTCGTCGGAACGGTCGGAGGTGTAGCCGATGATGTTGAGTCCCCTGCCCTCGGCGACCGACGCCACCGCCGGGGAGTTCAGCTCGTGGGCCAACACGTCCGCGCCGGCGTTGGCCAGCGCCTCAGCAGCCTGCTGCTCGACCGGTGGGTCGTACCAACTGTTGATGTAGACAACCTGCACCACTGCGTCGGGGTTCATCTCGCGCACGCCGATGGTGAAGGCGTTGAGGGCCCGGTTGACCTCCTCGATGGGGAAGCCGGCCGGGTATCCAATGATGCCGCTCTCGGTGATGCTGCCTGCGATCAGCCCGTCGAGGTAGCGGCCGTCCTCGGTGGCCGCGTCGTAGTGGCCCATGTTGTCGGTGGTCGTCCAGCCGGCCCAGGTGAGGAAGATCGTGTCGGGGTACGCGGCCGCAACCGGCTCAACGTCGGGCTGGTAGAAGCCGGTGGCTATGACCATGTCCACGCCTGCTTCTGCGAGATCCTCGAACGCGTTGGTCGCGCTCGGGCCCGGAGACACTTCCTCGACGACCTGCACGTCGAGTCCCGGGAGCGCCTCCTGCACCTGCTGGACCGCCCGGTAGTGGGTGCTGTTCCAGCCGCCGTCGTCGACGAACAGGTCGAACACGAACGCCACGGTGTAGCCGGTTCCGTCCGATGGCGCGGCCTCTTCGGCCGGCGCCTCTTCTTCCATTGGCGCCTCTTCGGCCGGCTCGGCTTCCATTGGCGCCTCTTCGGCCAGCTCGGCTTCCTCAGCCGCCTCCTCGGCCGGCGCTGGCGTCGGTGTCGAGTCGTCGTCGTCTCCGCAGGCCGCGGCAACGAACGCGAACACGGCCAGTACGGCCAAGATCCATCGGGCCCGTCTCATACTTGCTCCCTCCCCAGGTGCTTTGACAGAGTGATAACTGGTTCTTATCATCCCGTCGGGGCGGTTTCAAACCCACCCGCAGGCGCAACCGATAAGCGAACCGATGACAGAAAGCCGATGACAAGACGAGACTGCGAGGCGGGGCCCGCCGGCACCTTCCGGGGCACGCCGTTCCACCAGAGCACCTCGGCGAGGAACGCATCGCCGTGGTGGTACGGCTGGGGCGGCTACGTGGTGCCCGACGTGTACACCGATGTCCACAGCGAGCTGCGGGCGATCCGGTCGGCGGTGTCCATGAACGAGATGTCGCCGATCCCCAAGATCGAGGTCCGGGGCCCCGACGCGCCGGCCTGCGTGGACTACTTCATCACCCGCGACGCCTCCAAGATGGAGGTCGGACACGCGTGGTACACGCCCTGGTGCACCGACGACGGCAAGGTCGTGGCCGACGGCATCGTGTCCCGCTTCGAGCCGGAGCGGTTCGTGTTCTCCGGCGACCGGTGCGAGACGTTCCTGTCCAAGCACTCCGGCGGCTTCAACGTCGAGATCGACGATGTGACCGACGAGCATGGGATCCTCGCCCTCCAGGGGCCCCGCTCGCGTGACGTCCTCGAGTCGGTCACGGGCGAGAGCTGGGCCCATCTGAGGTTCTCGCGGTTCCGGCCCGCCGCGATCGACGGCGCGCCGGTGAATGTGGCCCGGCAGGGCTTCACCGGCGAGCTGGGCTTCGAGCTGTGGGTGCAGCGGCCCGACGGGCAGCGGGTCTGGGAGGCGGTGGCCGAGGCCGGAGCCCCCTTCGGCATCCAGCCGGCGGGCGAGTACGCCATCGACATCGCCCGGGTCGAGGCCGGACTGATCCTGGTCTCGACCGACTACACCAGCGCCGGGCCGGACACGCCCAGCGCCGACAGCGCCCCCAACCCGACGGACTTCGTGACCCCCTACGAACTCGGCCTCGGGCACTGCGTGAAACTGGACAAGGACGCCGACTTCATCGGGCGTGAGGCCCTGGCCGCGGAGCACCGCCGCGGCCCGGCCCGGCGGATGGTCGGCCTCGTGTTCGACACCGAAGGCATCGTGGAGCTGTTCATGGACGCCGGCCAGGCTCCAGACGTCTCGCCCCGGGTGCGATGGGACCACCTGCCGCTGTGTTCCGGCAGCGACGTTGTGGGCCGAGCCAGCAGCGTGACCTGGAGCCCCTCGACCTCCCGGCTGATCGGCTTCGGGCTGGTGCCGACCGAGCTGGCCGAGGCAGGCACCGAGCTGACCGTGAAGTGGGCCGACTTCTGGGGGCGCCCCCTGGGGCCGGCCCGGGCCGAGGTGTGCCAGTATCCGTTCATCGACCTGAGCAGGGAGGTGTGAACAGGTGAAAGCCCTTCACGTCGAAGCGGGGTATCTCCCGCTCTTGTTCGCTGCGCTCACGGGCCGCTCGGGCCACGGCCTCGCTCCGCGCCTCGCGAAGATCCTGACCAATAGCTGCCTATCCGCTCGGCCTCCGAGCAGGGAGGTGTGAACAGGTGAAAGCCCTTCACGTCGAAGCGGGGTATCTCCCGCTCTTGTTCGCTGCGCTCACGGGCCGCTCGGGCCACGGCCTCGCTCCGCGCCTCGCGAAGATCCTGACCAATAGCTGCCTATCCGCTCGGCCTCCGAGCAGGGAGGTGTGAACAGGTGAAAGCCCTTCACGTCGAAGCGGGGTATCTCCCGCTCTTGTTCGCTGCGCTCACGGGCCGCTCGGGCCACGGCCTCGCTCCGCGCCTCGCGAAGATCCTGACCAATAGCTGCCTATCCGCTCGGCCTCCGAGCAGGGAGGTGTGAACTCGATGGCACCCGACCCGTTCACCCTGTGGCATCCGGTGGCGTCGGAGCACGACGTGCCTCACCGCCATGTGTGCCATGGCCAGTTGCTGGGCAGGGAGCTGGCTATATGGCGGGCCGACGACGACTTCGTGAACGTGTGGGAGAACCGCTGCCTGCACCGCGGGGTACGGCTCTCGATCGGCTTCAACGACGGCACCGAGCTGCGCTGCCAGTACCACGGCTGGCGCTACGCCAACCGGTCCGCGGGATGCACCTACATCCCGGCCCACCCGGCCGACGCTCCCGCCCGCACCATCTGCAACCGGACCTTCCCGTCGGTCGAGCGCTACGGACTGATCTGGTCGGGCGAGGACCCGGGGGACGACCCGCCAACCTTCGAGATCCTGGAGGCGGGCACTCCGTTCGGGCTGCGCAACCTGCCCGTCAACGCCTCGGCGGAGCTGATCGTGCAGCACCTGCAGGCTCACCGCTTCAGGCCCTCGGGCTCCCTCGGCGCCGAGTCGGCGGAGATGACTGCTGTAGACATGACTGTCGAGTGGGTCGACGATTACTCGGTGGCCCTGACCGCCGCTGCGGGCGGCTCGGCGTCGTGTGCGGTGTTCTTCGTGCAGCCGGTGGACTCGGGCCGCTGCGTGATCCGGGGCGTGCTGGCTGAGACCCCGTCCGAAGATGATCACCAAGCCGTGCTGCGGCACCACGCGGCCGAGTTGAACGGTCTGGTCGCGGCGATCGAGGCGGCGGCGGCCCGGCTGCCGGTCCCCGAGCCGATAGTGCCGGTGCTGCACCAGGTCCCGCTGCGTCTGGCGGAGATGCCCGAAGCGCCGTCGGGGCGAACAGCGGCCCTGCGAGCGCGCGTGGGCCGCAAGTGGGAAACGGCCGCCGGCGTGGCGGGGTTCGAACTCCATCCGATCTCCGGGGGGCTGCCCACCTTCCAGCCCGGTGCGCACATCGATGTCCATCTGCCCAACGGGCTGGTGCGCCAGTACTCGATCACCAACGGTCCCGGCGAGTCGTCCTACTACCGCATCGGGGTCAAGCTCGAGCCCGACTCCGGCGGCGGGTCGAAGTGCCTGCACGAGACCGTCCGGGAGGGCGATGTCCTCGCCATCTCCGAGCCCCGCAACAACTTCCCGCTGCGCCGCGACTCGATCCGGACGATCCTGCTGGCCGGCGGCATCGGCATCACCCCGCTGCTGGCCATGGCCCAGGCGCTGGACCGGATGGAGCTCGCCTTCGAGCTGCACTGTTTCGCCCAGTCCGAGGGCCACCTGGCGTTCGGTGACGTGCTCGACGGGCTCGGTGGGTCGGTGGTCCGCCACCTGGGCCTTTCGCCGGATGAGACGGTGGGCCAGATCCGGCGCCTGGTGGCTGAGCGTCCGCCCCACACGCACCTGTATGTATGCGGTCCCGGGCCGATGCTGGAGTCTGCCCGCCATGAGGCTTCGGAGGCCGGATGGCCCGATGACGCCGTCCACTTCGAGTACTTCAAGAACACCACCGAGATCGACGACTCGTCGACGTTCGAGGTGGCGTTGGCCCGCTCCGCGCTGACCTTCACCGTCGGGTCGGGCACGACGATCCTCGAAGTGCTGCGGGAGCACGGCGTGAGCGTGCCGTCGTCGTGCGAGCAGGGAGCGTGCGGCACGTGCGTTGCGACCGTCCTGGAGGGTGAGCCCGACCATCAGGACGTCTACCTCAACGACTCCGACCATCAGGCCGGCGACCGCATCATGACCTGCGTATCGCGGGCCAAGTCCGACCGGCTGGTGCTGGACCTGTGATGCTCGCAGGGTCTCTCGTGCCGTGTCTTGTGTCGTCTCTCATGCTTGGCCGCGAACGGTGATCAAGCTCTACGACTACGTGCTGTCGGTCAACTGCTACAAGCAGCGGTTGATGATGAGCATCCTTGACGTTCCCTACGAGTCGATCCCTGTCGACTTCTTCCCGGGCTGGGAGCACAAGGGCACCGAGTTCAAGAAGATCAACCCGCTGGGCCACATCCCGGTCATCGACGACGACGGCTACGTGCTGCGCGACGCCCACGCGATCCTGGTCTACCTGGCGGCCAAGTACGACCCGAGCGGGCTGTGGTACCCGACCGGCGATCCCGGGCTGATCGGCGAGACCGCCTCGTGGATGCTGTTCGCGGAGGGCACCACCAACACCGCGTCGGCGGCCCGGCTGTGCGTCAACCTCGGCTACGACTTCGACCTCGGGGCCTGCCAGGCCGGCGCCCACCGGCTGTTCCGGGTGCTGGACGAGCACCTGTGGTTCCGCGAGCGCGACGGCCGGGACTGGGTGTGCTCCGGCGCCCACCCCACCATCGCCGACATCGCCCTGTTCCCCGATGTGGTGTTGTCGGAGGAGGGCGGGATCTCCCGGCTCGACTATCCGGTGCTGAGGCGCTGGACCGACCGCGTGAAGCGGATTCCCGGGTTCGAGACGATGCCCGGGGTCTTCCCCGCCCCGGGGAGCCGCTAGCAGGCAGCCTCGCGGACAGGTGACCATCCTCGCGATGACGTGTCACGTTTCCCGCTCCTGCCCGCCGCACCCACGAACCGCCCGAGCATGACTCCCGCTCCTGCCCGCCGCACCCACGAACCGCCCGAGCATGACTCCCGCTCCTGCCCGCCGCACCCACGAACCGCCCGAGCATGACTCCCGCTCCTGCCCGCCGCACCCACGAACCGCCCGAGCATGACTCCCGCTCCTGCCCGCCGCACCCACGAACCGCCCGAGCATGACTCCCGCTCCTGCCCGCCGCACCCACGAACCGCCCGAGCATGACTCCCGCTCCTGCCCGCCGCACCCACGAACCGCCCGAGCATGACTCCCGCTCCTGCCCGCCGCACCCACGAACCGCCCGAGCATGACTCCCGCTCCTGCCCGCCGCACCCACGAACCGCCCGAGCATGACTCCCGCTCCTGCCCGCCGCACCCACGAGCCGCTCGTGCCACGGCCTCGCTCGACACTTTCTAGGACCTTCGCGAACTACGACCTCCGCTCGGCCTCTGGCAGCCTCGTCTCACGATGTGCCGAAGGTGAGGCCCAGGTTCTTGAGCCAGCGTCGGTAGGCGACTGCGGTCTTGTCCGCTCGCACGTGCAGCTCGGCCGGCAGGTCCAGCGGCAACAGCTCGGGGCGCTGGGACTCCACTATGGGAATGTCCTGTCCGACGATCTCATCGACGTAGGCGCCGAAGTCCTCGTCGGACAGGTCGTGGTTGTAGTTCATCGAGTTCCACATCCAGCCGACGCTGTTGTGCTCGTCCACCGGGGTGACCGCGAAGAACATGGTGTAGTGCTCGGAGCCTCCCCCGGGGACCGACAAGCTGATGTACGCGGTCAGGGGGCGCAGCACCCGGTACTCCCACTGGGCCATCTTCGCTTCGCCGGACCCGTCCGGGTTGGGTGTCCACGTGTGGATGTCGCGGGCGGTGATGCCGTCCGGGCCTGTCTCCACCGCGTGGTCGCCCAGCTCGGTGTGGTCTCGGGAGCCGAGGATCCCCTCGTGCACGAACGGGAAATGGGTGGCGTCCAGGAAGTTCTCGATGACTCTGGGCCCGCTGGCGCGGATCAGGTACGGGCCGCCGAGCACGTGGCGGAAGGCGGGATCGCCCCACTCGTCGTAGGGCGGCACGCCGCGGTCGGGGCGGCCGAGCGAGGCCCAGATGAGGCCGTGGGCCTCGGTGGCCGCATAGACGGTGGCGCACGCCTTGGCTGGCGGCGGATGGTTGGGCCGGGAGGGGATGTGAACGCATTGCCCGGACCGGTAAAGGAGGCGGCTTCGCCGACCTCGAACTCGGGATCTGCCGGGACTTCGGACTAGTCCAAGCCGATACGCCGATCGTGACGACGGTGCACAGCATCCAGGTCGTCGACGACGAGCGAGTAGTGATGGTCGATCATGACACGCCGCTCGATTGGATCGTCACCCCTGATGAAGTGATTGAGACACGCACCCCGTATCCGACACCGGGGGGAGTCGACTGGGAAGTGGTGCAGCCCGACCAGTTGGACGGGATTCCGTTCCTCAAGGACATTCGCGTGCAGCGAGAAGGCCAAGGGATTGAAGGCCAAGGAAATATCGAAAGGACTGCCTGATGGGTGAATCAACCGTCGATTGTGACCTGTTGATCTACAACAGCGAATCGCTAGTCACGATGGATGGACCCGACATCGCTGGTGGATGGGTAGCGATCAGCGGCGGGAAGATCCTGAGCGTGGGCGCGGCCGGCACCGAGCCCAACGCATCCGAGACGATCGATGCCAAGGGCTGTCTCGTGACCCCCGGGTTCATCAACACGCACCACCACATGTACCAGAACCTCACCCGCAATTGCGCGGCCGCTGAGCTCGAGCGCGGACTGGTCCCCTGGTTGGAGGCGCTGTATCCAGCGTGGTCGCTCATGGACGAAGAGGCGGTCTACCTGTCCACCTATGTTGCGCTCGCAGAGCTGGCTCTCGGGGGCTGCACCACGTCGTGCGACCACCTCAATGTCCATCCCATGCCCGGGCTGATGGACGCACAGATGGCCGCCGCAGAGCAGGTCGGGCTTCGGTTCCACGCAACGCGGGGGTCGATGGACCTCTCCGAGAAGGACGGTGCGCTGCCGCCGGACTCCGCGGTCGAGGACATCGACACGATCCTCACCGACTGCGAGCGCCTGGTGGCCAGATACCACGATCCGGCCCCACTCGCCATGCAGCAGGTCGCTATTGCGCCCTGCAATCCCTTTGCCACTTCCAATCGGCTGATGATCGAGTGCGCTGACCTCGCGGAACGGCTCGATGTACGCCTGCACACGCATCTCGCCGAGACCCCCGATGAGGAGCAGTTCTGCGTGGACACGTTCGGGGCTCGGCCCACCGAACGCCTCGATGAGACTGGCTTCGTCAATGATCGGACTTGGGTAGCCCATGGCATCTTCGTCTCAGACGCGGACATCAACCGGATGGGCACAGCCCACACCGGGGTCGCCCACTGCCCCACGTCGAATGTGCTGTTCAACAGAGCCCTCACGCCCGTGCGCGACTATCGGGCACACGGTGCCCCCGTCGGGCTGGGCTGCGACGGCGGCGCCTCAGCCGGGCATTGCTCCCTCTACAACGAGGCCCGTCTGATGGCACTCGTCGGTGATCTCCTTCCGGGCGAGCCCAGAATGACGGCACGCGATGCGCTGAGCGTGGCGACCGTCGGAGGCGCGGCCTGCTTGGGTCGTGAGCATGACCTCGGTCGCATCAGCCCCGGCTATGCGGGCGATGTGGTCGTCTGGCCCGTCGACGGCTTGTTCTTCTCGGGCGTGCACGGCGACCCGGTGACTGCGTGGTTGCGATCTGGCCCGACATTCGCGCGGCACACCATCGTGGCCGGTCGACAGATCGTGGCCGATGGGCGCCTCACCCTCGATGAGGTCGAGGGCGTCTGGCGTCGCCACCACGCCATCGCTGGAGGGCTCCAAGAACGGGCTGGCCTGATCGCCCAAGCGTCGCCGTGAACAGTCGCCATCAACAGTCGCCGTCAACAGTCGCCGTCAACAGTCGCCGTGAACAGTCGCCGTGAACAGTCGCCATAAACAACATTGCCCCCGGATGAGGGCTACACGGGAAGGGGACCCAACATGACCGACAACGACAAGCACTCACTCATCCTTCCACCTGGCGCGACGGTCCCGCGACGCGACGTGCTCAAGCTGGGCGCGCTCGGCCTGGGCGGGCTCGCAGTCGGCGGATCGTTGCTTGCCGCCTGCAGCGACGACGATGATGACGCCGCGGCCACAAGCGAGGCCAAGGAGAGCATCAAGGCGCACTGGGTGTACATAGGCCCGCCCGACGACAACGGCTGGACCCAAGAGCACGACCGCGGCCGGAAAGCGGCCCAGGCCGCGCTCGGCGACCGGCTCGAGTCGGCGTTTACGCCGAATGTCGGTTTCGACGCCTCCACCTCGCAGCTGTACCAGCGGCTGGCCGACGACGGCAACGACATCGTCTTCATCAATACCGAGTACGCCCAGCTCCTTAGCGACGTCGCGGCCGTGAACCCCGACACCAGATGGGTCGAGACCAACGGCCACGTGTTCACCGAGAACCTCTTCGCCTTCTATCTCGCCCACGAGATCCCTGCATATCTCCTGGGTGTCGCAGCCGGGAAGCTGGCCCCCAACGGTCGCATCGGCTCTATCGGCGCGTTCCCCACCGCCACCACGTACAACGACGTGAACGGCCTCCTGCTCGGTGCCCGCACCGTGAACCCCGAGGCCACGGTGAACACCATCCTGGTCAACACCTTCTTCGACCCGCAGCTGGCCGCCCAGGCCACCGACGCCCTGGTGAACGCCGGCGTCGAGTTCCTCTTCGGGGTGATGGACGAACCCACGTTCCTGCAGCTGTCGGAGGATGCGGGCGTGTGGACCGGCTACTGGCACCTCGACTCTCGCAACGCGGCACCCACGAAGTACGTCAACAACTTCGACCTCAGCCAGTTCGGCCCCTTCTACACCGACCAGTGCCGGCAGGTGCTCGACGGCACGTGGTCGGCGCCGAGCGAGATCCTGCTGCTCGACACGCCGCTGGGCGCGTGGGGCCCCGAGGTGCCTCAGGACGTCCAGGACACGGTGGCCGCCGCGGCCGGTCAGATTGCCAGCGGCGACCTGAATGTGTACGAAGGCCCGCTGGTCGACAACACCGGAACCGAGCGACTCGCCGCGGGCGAGGTCATCGACTCGCTCGGCGCCTACAACCTCGACTTCGCGGTAGAGGGCGTGAGCGGCATCTGACACCGCGCCAACATCGAGCCGGCCGTCTCGTCGGTTCCCGTTCTCGTCGCTGGCCGTTCTCGTCAGTCGCCGTCTCGTCGGTCGCCGTCTCGTCGGTTGCCGTTCTCGTCGCTGGCCGTTCTCGTCAGTCGCCGTCTCGTCGGTTCCCGTTCTCGTCGCTGGCCGTTCTCGTCAGTCGCCGTCTCGTCGGTTGCCGTTCTCGTCGGTTGCCGTTCTCGTCGGTTGCCGTTCTCGTCAATCCCGTGCCAGGCGGGTAAGGAGCATCACGACCGCGAAGCCCACTACGGCGGCGACGGTGGCGGTCGCCCACCCCTGCGCGCCGGGCCAGGCCAGCCCGGTGCCCGACACGATCTCGTCCTGGTGGCGGCTGATCACGCCCACGCCGTTGGGCCAGGGCCACAGCACTCTCAGCGACCCGGCCATCAGCCCGACCAGCACCGCCATCACCGTGTTACGGCCCTGATCCAGCAACCATCCCAGCACCGACGAGAACAATGCCAGACCCACCGCCGCCCCCATCACGAACACTGCCGCGTCCAGGTAGCGGACATCGGTGACGATGTTGAGCACCGCCCCGTACATCCCCAGCATCAACAGCAGGAACGCCCCGCTGATGCCGGGCAGGATCATGGCGCACACCGCCACCGCCCCCGCCCCGGCCAGCACCGGCAGCGACGGGTCGGCCACCGGGCCGGATTGCAGCCCCAGCAGGGCGAAGATGGCCGCCGCCGACACCGCCATCACCATGATCTGGCGGACGCCCCGCCACTCGAACAGCTGGCATGCCGACACCGCCGAGGCGCCCACCAACCCGCAGAACAGGCCCGCCATCGTCTCGGGACGCTCCTCGAGCTGGGTCTCGATCACCGAGGCCAGCATCGCGATCGTGCCCAGGATTCCGGCCAGCAGCGGCACGATCAGCCACCAGTCCACGTCGCCCCGGCGCCGCCTGGCACCGCGCCAGTCGCCCCGTAGCAGCAGCCCGGCCGCGCCTGCGAGGGCCCGGATGGCGCCCAGCAGCCGCTCATAGATCCCGAGCACCACCGCGATGGTCCCGCCCGACACCCCCGGCACCACGTCGGCCGCACCCATGGCGATACCGCGGCCCAGCCCGAGCACCAGCCGCCGCCCTGGTCCCCAACCGGCCTCCCCCCCGCTCATCGGACCCCTTCCCCAAGATTGCGCAGGTTCTCGGTCGGGCATTGTGCCGTAGGGGCACACAATTCGCCCCAAGATTCTGGGCCCAGTGGCACCGCAGGTTCTCGGCTGGGTCTTGTGCCGTAGGGGCACACTATTCGCCCCGAGATTCTGGGCCCGGTGGCACCGCAGGTTCTCGGCCTCGGTCCCATTCCCTGCTCTGCCCGGCCACGAGCCGTCTCGTCCTCGCCGGCCTCTGCGCTCTGCACGCGGTCAGGTCTGGGAGGCGAGGCGGCGGTTCTTGACCTTGGCCTTCAGGTAGTCGCGGTTCAGCACCGCGATGAAGTCGAGGCTGATCTCCTTGGGACAAGCCTCGGTGCACTCACCGTGGTTGGTGCACGACCCGAAGAACGACTCCATCGTCTCCACCATCGCCTCGGCTCGACGCCACCTCTCGGGCTGGCCCTGGGGCAGCACGTTGAGATGGCCGAGCTTGGCTGCCGTGAACAGCTGGGCCGCCGAGTTGGGACAAGCCGCCACGCACGCTCCGCACCCGATGCAGGCCGCGGCGTCCATGGCGAATTCGGCCACATCCTTGGGGACCGGGATCTCGTTGGCGTCCGGGGCGGTGCCGGTGGGCGCCGATATGTAGCCGCCCGACTCGACGATCCGGTCGAAGGCCCGTCGGTCCACCATCAGGTCCTTCACCACCGGGAACGACGACGCCCGGAACGGCTCGATCACGATCTGGTCGCCGTCGTTGAACTTGCGCATGTGCAGCTGGCAGGTGGCGGTGGCCTTCTCGGGGCCGTGGGGTCTGCCGTTGATCATCACCCCGCACGTGCCGCAGATGCCCTCCCGGCAGTCGTGGGCGAACACGATGGGCTCGATGTCGTCCTCGATCAGGCGCTCGTTGACGATGTCGAGCATCTCCAGGAACGACGCGTCGGTGGGGATCCCATGCGCGTCCACGTCCAGGAACGAGCCCGGCGCATCCGGTCCCGCCTGGCGCCAGATCCGCAGCTTCAGCCGCAAAGTGGCCCGGTGGCCGTTGCCCGCTCTCACTGTTCGTGTCTCCCTCGGATCGACTTCACCACGGCGGCAATCGCGAGTGCAGGCAAGGCGAGGCTCGCTGCGAGCGCTGCCGAGGCCATTATCACCCAACCCACGGCCGGCAAGGCCAAGGCCGCCAACAGGTTGGCCGCGCCAGTGCTGCCGCCTCGCTGGCGTGAGCCGGCGCTCACTTGTAGCTCCTCTGGGTGAGCTTCACGTTCTCGAACTCGAGCGGCTCCTTGATCAGCGCCTGCGGCCGGTCCGGGCCCTGCCAGTCCCAAGCGGCCACATACTTGAAGTTCTCGTCGTCCCGCAGGGCCTCGCCCTCGGGGGTCTGGTGCTCCTCGCGGAAATGCCCCCCGCAGGACTCCTCGCGGTGCAGGGCGTCGCGCACCTTCAGCTCGGCCAGCTCCATGAAGTCGTCCACCCGGTTGACCTGCTCCAACGACTGGTTGGTGGTCTCGGCCGAGCCCAGCACCTTCACATTGGCCCGGAACTCCTCCCGCAGCGCCGGGATCTCGGTGAGCGCCTTCTCCAGGCCGGTGCGGTTGCGGGTCATGCCGCAGTACTCCCACACGATCTTGCCCAGCTCCCGGTGGTAGTGGTCCACCGACTTGGTCCCCCGCTTGGCCAGCCAGGCCCGGGTCCGGTCGTCCACCTCGGCCACCGCCGCGGCGAACGCCGGGTCGTCGGTCGGCACCGGCGCCGACCCAAGCTTCGGAGCCAGGTAGTCGCCGATCGTGTACGGCAGCACGAAATACCCGTCGGCCAGGCCCTGCATGAGCGCCGAGGCCCCCAGCCGGTTGGCCCCATGGTCCGAGAAGTTGCACTCGCCCAGCGCGTACAGGCCACCAACGTTGGTCATCAGGTTGTAGTCCACCCACAGCCCGCCCATGGTGTAGTGGGTGGCCGGGTAGATGCGCATGGGCGAGTGGTAGGGATCCTCGCCAGTGATGCGCTCGTACATGTCGAACAGGTTCCCGTACTTCTCCCGCACCACCGCCTCGCCGTCGCGGGCGATCACATCGGCGAAGTCGAGGTACACGCCGTTGCGCAGCGGCCCCACGCCCAGCCCCCGGTCCACCACCGTCTTGGCGTTGCGCGACGCCACGTCCCGGGGCACGAGGTTGCCGAACGCCGGGTACTTCTCCTCCAGGAAGTAGTAACGGTCGGCTTCACCGATGGCCGCCGCGGCCCGGGCCTCGTCCATGTTGCGGGGCACCCAGATGCGCCCGTCGTTGCGCAGCGACTCCGACATGAGCGTCAGCTTCGACTGGAACTCGTCGCTCGCCGGGATACAGGTAGGGTGGATCTGCGTGAAGCACGGGTTGGCGAATGTCGCCCCCCGCCGGTGGGCCCGCCACGCCGCGGTCACGTTGCAGTTCATGGCGTTGGTGGACAGGTAGTAGACGTTGCCGTAGCCGCCGGTGGCCAGCACCACCGCATGGCCGCTGTGGGCCCGCACCTCGCCGGTGAGCAGGTCTCTCACCACGATCCCGCACGCCTCGCCGTCCTTCACCACGATGTCGAGCACGTCGGCCCGGTTGTGCAGGGTCACGCCCCCGGCCGCAATCTGGGCGGCCATGGCCTGGTAGGCGCCCAGCAGGAGCTGCTGGCCGGTCTGGCCCCGGGCGTAGAAGGTGCGGCTCACCTGGGCCCCGCCGAAGGACCGGTTGGCCAGCAGGCCCCCGTACTCCCGGGCGAAGGGCACTCCCTGGGCCGCGCACTGGTCGATGATGTTGAGCGACACTTGGGCCAGGCGGTAGACGTTGGCCTCCCGTGACCGGTAGTCGCCGCCCTTGACGGTGTCGTAGAACAGCCGGTAGACCGAGTCGCCGTCGTTGCGGTAGTTCTTGGCCGCGTTGATGCCGCCCTGCGCGGCGATGGAGTGGGCCCGGCGGGGCGAGTCGTGGAACGTGAACGCCTCGACCTTGTAGCCCAGCTCGGCCAGCGACGCCGCGGCTGACGCTCCGGCCAGCCCCGTGCCCACCACCAGGATCTTGAAGCGCCGCTTGTTGGCCGGGTTGACCAGCTTGACCGAGAACTTGTGGTTGTCCCACTTGTCTGCGATGGATCCCTCGGGGACCTTGGCGTCCAGCATGACGCTCATGCGACCACCCTCGTCGCTGTCGCTCGGGTCGTGGCCGTTCGGTCCGCTGTCGTTCGGGTCGTGGCCGTTTGGTCCGCTGTCGTTCGGGTCGTGGCCGTTCGGTCCGCTGTCGTTCGGGTCGTGGCCGTTTGGTCCGCTGTCGCTCGGGTCGTGGCCGTTCGGTCCGCTGTCGCTCGGGTCGTGGCCGTTCGGTCCGCTGTCGCTCGGGTCGTGGCCGTTCGGTCCGCTGTCGCTCGGGTCGTGGCCGTTCGGTCCGCTGTCGCTCGGGTCGTGGCCGTTTGGTCCGCTGTCGTTCGGGTCGTGGCCGTTTGGTCCGCTGTCGTTCGGGTCGTGGCCGTTTGGTCCGCTGTCGTTCGGGTCGTGGCCGTTCGGTCCGCCGTCGCGCTCGTTATCAGCACGACGCTCATGCGACCACCCCGCTTTGCACCATGATCGGGAAGCTGAGGTTGCCGACCAGGATCGCGCCGGCCACCACCGTCGCCAGCACCCGTCGCAGGTGGTTGAACCGCGGGTTGTTGACGCCCAGCGTCTGGAACGCAGAGGCGATGCCGTGGTAGATGTGCACCGACAGCGCCGCGTTGGCCACGATGTAGATGATCGCCACCGGGATCGACGACAGCGACTCCACCACGTTGTGGTACACGTCGCCCCGGATGTAGTTGTCGCCCAGCCACCAGCCCCAGGTCAGGTCGGCCAGGTGGAACAGCACGTACAGGCCGACGATGGGGCCGGTCCAGCGCATGGTGCGGCTGGCGAAGTTGACGGCCACGTAGTCCTGCCCGCCGGCGTAGCGCTTGTTGCCGCTCACCCAGTTGGCCCTGTCGCTGCTGCGCCGGCTCATCTCCTTGAGCGACCAGGCGCTGTGGATGTGCAGCACGAACATGGCCAGCAGGCCGATGCGCATCACCCACAGGATCAGGGTGCGGGGCACTAGGTGGCCGCCGAGGTCCCGCAGCGCCTCGGCGTACTCGTTCACCTGGGCCGGCCCTTCGTACAGGTGCAGGTTGCCGATCATGTGCACGATCACGAAGGTCAGCAACCCGGCCCCGGTGATGGCCATCATGTACTTCTTGCCGACCGCGGTCTGGTAGATGTTCAGCGGCCAGGGAAGCTCCCGCCGGCGTCGCCTGAGCGGCGGCACCCGCTCGCTAGTGCCCGTACCGGTGGGGGTGACCGTCCGCGTCATCGCCCCAAACCTAGCGTCCCTGCCATCTCCCGCCGAGTCCCCACTGTTGGTTCTCGGCCGAGTATTGGGCTGTGAGGGTCCAGAATTCGCCCCCAGATCTTGCGTCCGTTCCTGCTGTTGGTTCTCGGCCGAGTATTGGGTCGTGAGGGTCCAGAATTCGCCCCCAGATCTTGCGTCCGTTCCTGCTGTTGGTTCTCGGCCGAGTATTGGGTCGTGAGGGTCCAGAATTCGCCCCCAGATCTTGCGTCCGTTCCTGCTGTTGGTTCTCGGCCGAGTATTGGGCTGTGAGGGTCCAGAATTCGCCCCCAGATCTTGCGTCCGTTCCTGCTGTTGGTTCTCGGCCGAGTATTGGGCTGTGAGGGTCCAGAATTCGCCCCCAGATCTTGCGTCCGTTCCTGCTGTTGGTTCTCGGCCGAGTATTGGGTCGTGAGGGTCCAGAATTCGCCCCCAGATCTTGCGTCCGTTCCTGCTGTTGGTTCTCGGCCGAGTATTGGGCTGTGAGGGTCCAGAATTCGCCCCCAGATCTTGCGCCCGGTCTAGTGGTGTGTCGCGGGTTTGGTTGCGCGGTCGAGTGCGGTTCGGGCTCGTTTGACTTTGGCGATGATCTCGGCGGCTGGTTTGGTCCATTTGAGGGGCTGGGGGTCGTGGTCCCAGTGCGCGACCCAGTGGTCGATGGCGTCTTTGAGGTGGTCGACCGATGTGAACACCTGTGTCTTGAGGGCTTTGCGGGTCAGGATCGAGAACCAGCCTTCGACGAGGTTCGCCCAGCTGGAGCTGGTGGGGGTGAAGTGCAGGTGCCAGCGCTTGCGGCGGGGGTGCGAGAGCCAGGCGCGCACGGGCTCGGACTTGTGGGCGGAGACGTTGTCCAAGATGACGTGGACGTCGAGGCCGCGGGGGGTGTGCAGGTCGATCCGCTTGAAGAACGCCAGCACGTCGGCTCCGGTGTGGCGCTTCCGGGTCTGCGTGAGGACTTCCCCGGTGGCCACGTTGAGCGCGGCGAACAGGTCGATCGTGCCGTTTCTTTTGTAGTCGCGGGTGAGGGTCCGGTCGCGGCCCGGCACCATGGGAAGCGACCGCTGGGTGCGGTCGAGGGCCTGGATCTGGGTCTTCTCGTCGAAGCTGAACACCACGGCGCGCTCGGGGGGGTCCACATACAGCCCGACCACGTCTTGGAGCTTGGCCTCGAACTGGGGGTCCGCGGACAGCTTGAACACGTCGGCGAGCCACGGGCGCAGCCCCCGCTCGCGCCACACACGGGCGACGATGTCCTTGCCGACGCCGTGGCGGGCCGCCATCTGGCGCGTCGACCAGCACGCCGCCCCATCAGGCGGCGGCGCGCGCAGCGTGTCGGCCACGATCGCGGCCTCGGCCTCCGCGCTCAAAGAGCGCGCCGGGCCCCGGCCCGGCGCCGTGGTGCCCAGCCACCCCAGGCCGCCCCCGGCGAAGCCCCGACGCCACGCCCGCACCGTGTTGGGCGCGACGCCGGAGCGGCGGGCCGTCTCCTCATTGGGCAGGCCCCGCGCCGCGCCCAGCAGAACCCGCGCCTGGCGCACGACCCGCACCGGCTCCGACACCGAACGCGACAGACGCTCCAGCTCCCGGCGATCCTCATCGCTCACCGCCAGCGGCGGCGCACACATACTCATCCCGCCACACTAACAACCCCGTAACCAAACCCACGACACACCACTAGCTGGCGAGGCGGTTGACCGGCTCGCAGAACTCAGCCACGGTGGCGCACAACTGGTTCGGATGATCCACATAGTCGCTCCAGGTGAACGTAAGCACCGTCCAGCCGTTCGCGGCCAGCGAGTTCCGGCGCCGCGGGTCTCGCTCGAACGCCTCGCTGTTCAGATGCCAGCGCTTGCTGTCGAGCTCGATGGCCAGCCGTCGACTCGGGTATGCCAGATCCACCTGAGCGATGAACTGACCGGCGCGATCGCAGATCTGGTGCTCCATCACTGGACGCTCCAGCCCGGACTCCACCAGCAGGTCAGCCACCATGCGGCTCCATGCGCTGAGCGGTACCCGAATGTCGCCGCACCGTTCATCCAAAGCCTGGCGGAAGGCGACGCAACCAGTTCGCCCCTGACGGGAGTGTGACACCAGCACGGCGTAGAGGTCTGAGGGCCGGAGTAGTCCATCACGGAGAACGGCATCGAGGGTGCGGGTCAGTTGCTTGGGGCTGATCACGGTCGCAAGGTCGAGGACTGTGCGACCAACCCCAGTGCATGGAATGCCTTGCCGGTCCACCGGTTTGGCCAGATGCATCTGAGTCGTGCGGTGCAGCAGGGCACCCTTGATGATCGGCTTCCGTTGCCATGGCACGACTAGTTCGACTCGATCGAGCTTGTAGTCGTCTAGGTCATGGAGTGCGGCCGCAGAGCGATGGCTGGCCAGCCCATTGCACGCCAGGCAGCCGGCGAGAAGGCGTGAGTGCGGAGTCTCCCGAAAGACGGCATGCCGGTAGACACCACGATTGGCGCGCACCCAGATACCGGCCGCTACGCGTCGCTTGACTTGCGTATCGGTCATACCTGCGGCGAGCGCCTGCTGCCGGCTGATCAGCCCGTGCTGCTGCCTCATTCGCTCGAGGACCCGCTTCTCTCCCCACATGGGACCAGCCTAACATGAAATATAGTGAAAAATCGCTTTAGGGGCTTGCAGATCTTGGGGCCGGTTTTGGGCCTGTGCGGCTCATTACTCGGCCGAGAATCAGCGGATGACGCGGGCACAAGATCTTGGGGCCGGTTTTGGGCCTGTGCGGCTCATTACTCGGCCGAGAACCAGCAGAGGGGAGAGCGGACGGTGGGCGGTAGCTTCGGCGGGTGGGCGGTGACGGGCGTTTGCGGCTGCTGACGAACACCTAGGTGGCTGGTGCCAAACTCCCGAAATGGAGGTTTTGCGGTCACAAAACCCCAGGTCAGCGACTTGCGAATTGTGGCAAATTGCCATTTAACACCAGCCACCTAGTTTGTCGACCACCTGCACCAGAGCCTGGCTGCGGCGGAGCGGCGGGTTCTCGTACAGGTGATGACCTTTGACGGCGATGCCTCCGGCCTGGCGGTGGCCGACCTGCTGGCCGGGGACGCCGGCCGGGGCGTGGAGGTGAGGCTGCTGGTCGACTGCTTCGCCCTGCGCTATGTCAGCGACCGGAAGGACACCGACCCGTCGGTGCGGGACGAGGCCGCGGAGACGAAGGCGATGTTCGACCGGCTCAGGGCCGCCGGCGTGGCCGTGACCTTCACCCAGCCCTTCGGACCGGTGAAGTTCTTCGGCTTGAGCCGCAACCACAAGAAGCTCTACGTGGTCGACGACCACGCCTACCTCGGCGGCATCAACATCAGCGACCACAACTTCGCCTGGTGGGACTTCATGGTCCGCACCACCGACCCCGCCACCGTCGAGGCCGTGGCCGAGGACTTCGCCCGCACCGAACAAGGCGATCGCCGCTCCGTGAACACCGCTGTGCTTACCAACAGGGAGATCGAGCCCGCGTTCACCCAGCTGGTCCACGAGGCGACCGCAAGCCTCGTGCTGGCGTCGCCCTACTCCCTGGATCTGGTCATCGTCAAGCTGCTCGGACGGGCGCAGGCCACCACCAGGACGGTGATCACCGCCCGGCAGAACAACTATCGCTGGCTGCGGGCCGCAGAGCCGTACATCTGGAGCCGCCTGGCCCGCGCCGGTGTGGAGTTGCGCACCTATCCGGACTTCTTCCACGCCTGGTCCCTGCTGGCCGACGACGACAAGCTCCTGGGTTCCTCGAACTTCAGCCGTCACAGTTTCCGCTGCAACCAGGAGGTCTGCCTGCTGCTCACCGATACCGAGTTCATCGCCGACTTCAAGGCCCGAATGCTGGCCGACACCGGCCCTCTGGAGCCCACCGAGCGGAGCCAAACCGCTGCGGCCACTCTCGCGGGCGCGGCGGTGGCCCATTTCTACTTCCACGCCGTCATCGGCGCGGCTCAGCTCGTGGCACCTCTGGCCCCGGCGCTAGCCCGCCGGTGAGTTCTGTCGCGGATTTCTGTCGGTGAGTTCTGTCGCGGATTTCTGTCGGTGAGTTCTGTCGCGGATTTCTGTCGGTGAGTTCTGTCGCTGAGACCCGCAGGACCAAGACGCCCGGCGCAGCGGGTCACAGGCGTATTGCGCCCGGTCCGGCCAGATGCCAGACTGATAAGCAGCGTTTATCAGAACGGGAACCTACGGGAACGACCAGGAACGACAAAGTGAAGATCGCGAAGCCGGCCTGCACCGATCCGGTGATCGTGAACCAGTGGCACGTGATCAGCGCCCTTGACGAGATCGGCGTCGGCGTGGTGAACGAGACTCTCCTGCTCGAAGAGCGCATTGGCTTCACAACAACACCCGACGGCGAGTGCCACGCCTGGCGGTCATCGGGCTCCCCGCCCGCGGGCACCGCAGTCGATGCGGCCAGGCTGGACCGCACCAGGGCCCTTCCAGCCAAACCCGAGTACGGCTACCTCTGGACCAGCCTCGGAGACCCGCCCGACGACCTGTTCCCGCTGCCGGAGTACCACCACCCGAGGCGGCGCAACATGAACGCCGGCAGCGTCGGCGTGGCCACCTCCGCGCCCCGAGCAGTGGAGAACTTCCTGGACCTGGCCCATTTCCCCTATGTCCATGACGGCTCGCTGGGCGTGCTCCCCCACACCGAGGTGGTCGAGTACGACGTCGAGATCATCGACGGCGAGGTCCACGCCACCAAGTGCGATTTCCTGGTGCCCAAGGTGGGAGTCAACTTCGACGCGCCGGTCGTGATGCGCTACCGCTACCGGGTCCCGCACCCCTATTGCGTGATGCTCTACTACGACAGCCTCCCCGACCCGACCCTCGAGGACATCTGCGCCATCTGGGTGCAGCCCATGACCGCCGACCTAGTGCGGGCCCACAACTACATGGGCGTGATCGACGACTCGAGCTCCGACAACGAGATCAAGGCCTACCAGCTGCTGATCTTCAGCCAGGACAAGCCCATCCTGGAGAACCAGCACCCCAAGCTCCTGCCGCTCGACCCCCGAGCCGAGACCCCGATCAGGGCCGATCGGTCGGCCATCGCCTACCGGCGCTGGCTAGCCGACCTGGGCGTCGCCTACGGCGTGATTCCCGCCCTCGCATAGCACGGCGCACGCACGGCGATGATCAACGATCCCGTACTGGTCGACGACTGGCATGTGGTAGCCCGCAGCGACGATGTGCCGGAGTCGCAAGTAGCCGGGGTCCGCCTGCTGGGCGAGGATCTCGTCGTGTGGCGCCGCGACACCGAAGTCATGGCCTGGAAGGACCTGTGCGTGCACCGCGGCACTCGCCTCTCGCTGGGCCGGGTCACCGGGTCGGCCTCGAATGCCCGTACCACGGCTGGACCTACGACCGGTCCGGGCAATGCGTTCACATCCCCTCCCGGCCCAACCATCCGCCGCCAGCCAAGGCGTGCGCCACCGTCTATGCGGCCACCGAGGCCCACGGCCTCATCTGGGCCTCGCTCGGCCGCCCCGACCGCGGCGTGCCGCCCTACGACGAGTGGGGCGATCCCGCCTTCCGCCACGTGCTCGGCGGCCCGTACCTGATCCGCGCCAGCGGGCCCAGAGTCATCGAGAACTTCCTGGACGCCACCCATTTCCCGTTCGTGCACGAGGGGATCCTCGGCTCCCGAGACCACACCGAGCTGGGCGACCACGCGGTGGAGACAGGCCCGGACGGCATCACCGCCCGCGACATCCACACGTGGACACCCAACCCGGACGGGTCCGGCGAAGCGAAGATGGCCCAGTGGGAGTACCGGGTGCTGCGCCCCCTGACCGCGTACATCAGCTTGTCGGTCCCCGGGGGAGGCTCCGAGCACTACACCATGTTCTTCGCGGTCACCCCGGTGGACGAGCACAACAGCGTCGGCTGGATGTGGAACTCGATGAACTACAACCACGACCTGTCCGACGAGGACTTCGGCGCCTACGTCGATGAGATCGTCGGACAGGACATTCCCATAGTGGAGTCCCAGCGCCCCGAGCTGTTGCCGCTGGACCTGCCGGCCGAGCTGCACGTGCGAGCGGACAAGACCGCAGTCGCCTACCGACGCTGGCTCAAGAACCTGGGCCTCACCTTCGGCACATCGTGAGACGAGGCTGCCAGAGGCCGAGCGGAGGTCGTAGTTCGCGAAGGTCCTAGAAAGTGTCGAGCGAGGCCGTGGCACGAGCGGTTCGTGGGTGCGGCGGGCAGGAGCGGGAGTCATGCTCGGGCGGTTCGTGGGTGCGGCGGGCAGGAGCGGGAGTCATGCTCGGGCGGTTCGTGGGTGCGGCGGGCAGGAGCGGGAAACGTGACACGTCATCGCGAGGATGGTCACCTGTCCGCGAGGCTGCCTGCTAGCGGCTCCCCGGGGCGGGGAAGACCCCGGGCATCGTCTCGAACCCGGGAATCCGCTTCACGCGGTCGGTTGTCCATGGTGTCGGGATGCGGGTGCCCCGGTAGCGGTAGCGCTCGACGGCGACCCTCTCGGGGCGAAACATCTCGATGCCGCCGTCGTGGATCCTCCAACCTGGGAGGTAGCGGCGAACCAGGGTGTGGGTGTTCAGCCCGACGTGGCGCTTCTTCAGCCAGCCGACGACCCGCCAGAAGGCGAAATGACCGACGTAGCTGAAGGTCTGCGTTGACACGCCGTGGCGGAAATAGTTGCACCAGCCCCGCAGCGTCGGGTTCAACCGGCGCAGCAGGTCTGTGAGCGTTCGATGACGTCGACGGCGAGTCAGCAGTCTGATCTTCCCGATGATCGAAGCCAACGACTTCTTCGACGGGTAGGTGTAGATCGCCTTCTTGCCGGCGCGGCCTCTCCAGTTCCGGCGCTGGATGCGCCATCCCAAGAAGTCGAACCCTTCGTCGATGTGGCAGACCCTCGTTTTCTCTTCCGAGAGGCGCAGCCCCATCGGAGCGAGCACCGCTGCGACCTCATCCCAGAGCGCTTCGGCGTCGTCGCGGGTGCCGTGGACCATGACCACGAAGTCGTCCGCGTAGCGGACGAGGCGCATGACCGGTTCCCCGGCGCGGCGACGTTTGGCGCGGGTCCATTCCGGGCCGAGCGCTTCCCATTTCTGGGCGAAGTGCTCGTCCAGCACGGACAGGGCAATGTTGGCCAGCAGCGGCGAGAGGATCCCACCTTGGGGTGTGCCGGTGATCGTTGCTCGTCGGCTGCCGTCCTCCGCGAGGACACCAGCCTTGAGGAACGCCTTCACCAGACCCAGGACACGCTTGTCTCGGACTCGACGTCGCACACGTTCCATCAGGGCGGTGTGGTCGATCTCGTCGAAGCACGCCTTGATGTCTGCTTCGAACACCCAGTGGTAGTTCCTGCTGGGTGAGCCGAGACAGTGAATCTCAGCGATCGCGTCCTGGGCCCGTCGCTTCGGGCGGAAACCGTAAGAACACGGTTTGAAGTCCGCCTCGAAGATCGGTTCGAGCACCAGCTTCAACGAGGCCTGCACGACTCGGTCAGCGACAGTCGGGATCCCCAGCGAGCGGATCTTGCCGCTCGCCTTGGGAATCGTCTTCTCCCGCGCCCGCTCGGGCCCGAACCGGCGAGCCTTGAGATCATCTCGCAGCCCGTCCAGCATCGACTCGACACCGAAGACGACAGGTCGCGCCGCGACCCCATCGACTCCGGCGGTTCGCGCGCCCTTGTTTGCCCGCACCCGGCTCCACGCCACAACGAGAAACGCCGGGTCATAGACGAGGTTGAACACGTCATCGAACGAACGGCCAGGATCGGCCTTCGCCCATCGGTGCAGCTTCGACTGCATCGCGAGTACCCGCGACTCGGCCTCCAAGAGGCCAGGCCACGAAACGCCGGTATTCACCAGCGGACTCCCCGTTTCGCATTGAAGCTGCGACCACACTGGGTCCCTTCGCCATGTGCACGGCTTTCCCGTGCTCGGACTACTACGAACCCTCCGCCCCATCCCGACGGCATCAACCGGCGACAGGTCTTCCCGCCCGCCGCCCTGGCCGGGAAGCGGAAAGGGACCAGCGAGATGGTTCCCACGTTCATTCCTGAACCCTTCGACGGGGTCGGCGCCCAGCTATGCCCCTGCAACCTCGTCATGGCTACGCCGCAGGCATTCACCATGACCTCCCGACCGGCGACATCAACCGATCTAGAAGTTCCCCACCCATCAAAGATGGCCGGGTGCGCGTTGCGACGCAGCCCTGATCTGTCAGGTTCGAGCTGCTGGGTCTCTTGAGGGGCGTTCAGCCGCTGGTTCCTCACGTACGCCTTTCCGTCTTGCTAGCCGGACCCACACCATCTGACAGTTCTGGCGCGTCCCGTCGTTGTCAGGGCTGCTTCCACCCACCCCGGTGTCCCCCGGATCAGGCTGCCCTCAGCTTCAACCAGCTCGCTGCGACGAGCCGGAGGCGATGTCCTCTCACCACCGCCGGGTTCAAGAACGCCTCGTGGCGCTCGATATCGGTGACCCACAACTGGTCAGGCTCGTCGCGGCGGAACCTCCGATCGACAAGATCGGTGGCGGTGGGCAGGTTGGGGACCTTGCGGTATCGGTGCCGGCCCGGCAGCCCCGCGAGGCCGTTGCGACGCATGACCAACTCCACCGTGCAGCGCGCCACCTGCAAGCCCCGCCCATGCACCAACTCGGCATGGATACGCCGCGCCCCATAGGTGCGCCGAGACGCCCGATGGATCTCAGCGATGACCCCCAGCAGCATCCCATGTCGCACCGAACGCGCTGACGGCGGCCGCCGGCGCCAGCCGTAGTAGCCCGACACCGACACCCCCACCACCCGACAAGCGACCTCGACGGGGTAGCCGTCTCCTACGACCGCGGCGACGACCTCGAAGCGCCTTTTGGGTCGGTCTGCTCCTTGAGCAACTCAAAGGCCCGCCTGGTCACCGCCAACTCGGTCTCGAGCTCGCGGATGCGTTTGCGGGCCGCCACCAACTCCACAGACTCCGCCGTGCTGACACCGGGTCTGAGCCCGCCATCCACCAGGTCCTGGTTGCGCCAGTTGTAGATCGTCTGACCGGTCACACCCAGCTGCTGGGCGATCTCAGCGACCGGACGGCCCGCCTCAACCAGATCCAGCACCTTGCGCCGGAACTCCGCGGGATAACTCCTAGCCATGATGACCTCCTCGGGGTCGACATGCCCGAGATTCAACTATCCCAACCGCGCGATACCCGGGGCACACCACCCACTTGACATAGAAGCTCACCTAGGCGCCCACTACCGCAGGCTTGGTCGAGGTGAACTCGGCGGGCAGGTGTTTGATGCCGTGGATGAACGCTGATGAGAACGACGAGGGCGACCCGGTCGTCATGCACTACCTGTGCGCCAACCGCGACGAGACGGTCTTCGGCCGCCTCCTCGCGTTCGACGTGCGGCGCGACCCCAACCCCCACGTCGGCTACGGCGTCCCCGGTCCGCACTACTGCCTGGGCGCCCACCTGGCCCGCCGCGAGAACAAGGTGATGTTCCGCGAGCTGTTCAGCCGCATCGGCGACATCGAAGCCACCGGTGAGCCCGAACTGCGGGCGACGGCGCCCTCGACGCCCTCGGACGGTTCTGCGACCTCTATGAGGAGACCGGCGAGCCACCCGAATTCCACGACATCGCCACGCTCACTGTTCCAGCTGCAGCAGTTGACAGTTGCAGGCCGCCGATGACGTGACCTAGGATGCTGAGCCGTGTCCCGCGGCGTCGCACGGACCGGTCTTGAAGCTCACGGGGGCTTGATGTCGCGATGGATCGGCCGCTTCGCAACAGCTCCAAGACTGAGAGGACGTGTCGCGCAGCGTTGAGGTACCACGACCGATTCGCCCTTCTGAGTCGGGGCGTGGCAGGGTTGGGCCTGATTGCTCCCCGCGCCCGGCGCTGCTATATGCCGGTTGTTGTGGCCGTGGCTGTGCTGTCAGCAGCGCTGCCGCCGTTGATCGCAGTAGCCGAGGACGACGACGCCTATCGAGACGTGCCTGCTGACGCCTACTACGCGGTGCCCGTGCAGACCCTCGCCGCTGACGGCATCTTCGACGGCACGCTGTGTGACGACGGGTTCTGCCCTAGCGAGCCCATCGACCGCAAGACAATGGCGGTGTGGGTCGTGCGAGTCCTCGACGTCGAGGATCCGCCGACGATCTCCCGGACGCGCTTCAACGACGTAGACGCGGCCAGTTTCTTTGCGCCGTTCATCGAGCGCATGGCAGAACTCGGTATCACAACAGGATGCAGCGATGGCAGCAGCTTCTGCCCGGACCGCCAGGTCACTCGAGCCGAGATGGCCGTGTTCCTGTCGCGGTCCTACAACCTCCCCGACGGACCCGACCCCGGCTTCGCCGACGTCCCCAGCGATGCATGGTACGCGCCCGAGGTCGCCAGACTCGCCAACTCCGGCATTACCGTCGGTTGCAAAAGTGGCACCGCGTTCTGCCCGGGGGGTGACACCACCCGCGGCGAGATGACCACCTTCTTGTTCCGGGCCACGACATGGCTGGAGGCGCAGCGGGACGCTGAAGGAACATTCGCTGACGTCGCTGACGCCGAGGCATACATGGTTGAACTCGTGAACGAACTACGCGCGAGCCTGGGTCGTCCTGCGTTGGTAGCGCATCCAGGTGTGGCAGCGGTTGCTCGCGCTTGGTCCAACGAGATGGCCAATTCACGCGAACTTGTACACAACCCGAGTTATACCGAGCAGATTCCAAGCGGTTCCACCGGTCGTGGCGAGAATATCGCTTCAACCCCAAGTCAAGCGGTCGATCGGTCCTCTGTCTACGCTGCTTTCTGGGGCCTCTCCCGCAGCCCAGGCCACTATGCGAACATGATCGAAGATCGGTTCAGCCACATAGGCGTTGGCATAGCATACGGCAGCGGACGCGTTTGGATAACGCAGAACTTCGCCTGCTATCCGAGTCACAGTGAGGAACGAAGCTGCAATGACTCAAGCACTGAGCCAGCCTTGCCTACTGAAGTCTTGCCGCCTGAACCCTACAGCCGCTCTACAATAGAAACTTACCTATGTCGTGCCGAGCAAGAGTCAACCGGCACGTACACGGCTGTCGAGGTCAACACGTACAATGTTGGTCAAGTGCACGCGGTGCGCACCGATGGCACCCTGCAGTGCGTGTACTTTGGGTCGAGAGCTCCGAGTGGACTATTCATCTCTCTTTCTCTCGGAAACCGCCACGCTTGTGGTCTTCGGACTGACAAGACACTCGCATGCTGGGGCACGGGCCCGAACGGCTACACGCCATCTGGCGAGTTTCTTGCCGTGTCTGCCGGTGATAGTCATTCATGCGCACTCCGAATAGACAGCTCGATCGTGTGCTGGGGCTTCGATTATGCGGGAGAGACTAAGGCACCGGGCGGCGACTTCAAGTCCGTCACAGCAGGTTCTCACCACTCATGTGGGCTACGCTTTGATGCAACGATCGTGTGCTGGGGTCACAGCCGCTACATTGACAGCCCATCGGGCGAGTTCGTTTCGATTGACACTGGGTCGGAGCATAGTTGCGGCGTGCGAACAGACGGCACGGCGATCTGTTGGGGTTTGATAGGTGCCGGGATAGGTGATATCCCGGCAGGCATCTTTGAGAGTGTCTATGCTGGCGATGGTACTTCTTGCGGAATACGAACAAATGGCGCTATCACATGTTGGGGGAGGGGATTGGGTGATAACCGATTCCCTGCCATACCTACGGGCGAATTCAGCCAGTTGTCAATGGGTCTACGTTTTGACTGTGGTCTACGTACAGACGGTACTATCGTGTGCTGGGGAAATGATAACTCGGGCGGCACGCTAGCCAATCGTGACGGTTCTGACTTCACTACCATATCATCGCTGGGACTCACAAAGCTGAGCCACGGCAGTAGCCGGCTTAGTGGATGCGGACTACGCGCCGATAGAAGTGCTGTCTGCTGGGGTGTAGCTGTGACATTCCCCGATGCCGATTTCGTCCCGCGGTTTCCTGGGCTACCTGTTCGACAATACGGAAGCAATGAGTTTGTGGTGAGCTCTGGTGAATATACAGAAATCGCGACCACGGGACTGTATGATTCTACCCTTTGCCTGTTACAGACTGACGGAAGGGTATCGTGCTCTGGAGGAAACAAGCACTTTGTGCAGTCTGTGGCGGATGCAAAAAACACTACATTCACAGCACTTGCAGCCGCTCCGAACGCTGCGATACCTGCCGCCTGCGGCATCAAGTCCGATGCAACCCTTAAGTGCTGGGGATTCGGTGCCTTTGTCGCTGACGTCCCTGACGGCAAATTCACAGCAGTATCCGTCGGGTCTCACGGGGAAGCGTATGCATGTGCAGTCCGCACTGACGGTACACTCGCATGCTGGGGCAATGCCCAGGGTGACATCGGCAACATCCCTGGAGATGATTCGATTCCTGTTCCATCGCCTCCGTCTGGGAGATATCTCGATGTAAGTGTCGGAGATAGCCGCGCATGTGCCTTACGAATTGATCATAGTGTTGTATGTTGGAGTTGGCAACTTGGCTCATGGCCTGACGCAGTATCATATCGTGGACTAATAGGTTACGAAAAGATGCTCAACGGTCAGAGGCTGAATGTGTTTGAGACTCCTAGAGGTAGTTTCAAGTCTGTGAGTGTCGTATACAGAGATGCCTGTGGAATCCGCAGCGACGACTCAGTGCAATGCTGGGGACCAAGTCTTCAATCGTACGCATTGGATGGCAGCTTCACCGTTGTAGAGGGACAGTGTGGGTTGCAGGCGGATTCTTCGTTTGCCTGTAGAGCTACATTGCTGGCGGAAGGAATCACGTGGAGCAGACACCCTATTCATTGCAGCACGTCCCGTGAGGAGTCTCCAAGCGATACTACGGGGACATGCGAATTGGGCACACAGAATCGTCTAGATCAAGTAGATGCGATCGATTGGATACCACCCGTACGTCGCCAATACTCGGTGATACCTGGTGTCTCCTATTCTGGTGACTTCTTGCGGCAGCATCGGAGCAGACCCGACAAATGCTGGATCGGCATCGGTAGGTTGGTTTATGATGTAACACCAGGAGACAATGGCTACGAGTACGCTGGTCCAGGGTCCTTACTGGATCTTTGTGGCACTAACGCTTCAGATCACTATTGGTCCAATGACATCAGACTGCCAGATCCAGAACACATCAAAGGTTCATTTCGGTGGTAGAGCCCGGACCGACGCTGAATGGCAGTTCCTGCGAGGTACAATGCCCACGCGGACGGGATACCGTCGCACTGTCCACGGCGACCATCGCCAGCCCACGTCCTAATCAGGCTCTTCGCGAATGAGGTCGGAGTGGAGGCGGTAGGGGTCCGCGGCTGAACGCGAGGGCTCCTCCAGAATCGGCGCTGACAGGCAACCGAATGACTGGAGGATCCCTGTGGAGGTTGACCGTACGCGCGTGTGTGAGTTGTTGGTGGTGTGCCGCCCGGAGAGTGCCGCGTGGGTACGCCCCAAGGACTTCGACGCCACTGTCGAGGGTCCGTTCGCGAACGAGAGGCTCGGCCGCCAAGAGCATGTCAAAGCGGTCTGCTGCGTCATCGCTGAGATGAACAGACCGGCGGTGGTCGCGCTCGATGGCGGGTGGGGCACCGGCCAGACAGCGTTCTTGGCGATGTCTATGGCATGGCTGCAATCGGAGCCGCACGAACATGACGAATCCGTCTAGATGCTGTCGGTGTCTTCGGTGGGGGATGGCAGCGCGTCTTGGCGTCGCCCCTTGTCGATCCAACTCACTACGACCGCAACTGGAACCACGGTTAGGGCACCTTCGATGTCCTCAGCCTTGCATACGTACACCTCGTCGCCGTCCCCGAGCAAATCGCAGCCCCGCTGCGGGGCCTGAGCACCGGCGCTTTGGTCAACGCCTGCGCGCGCCTGCGCCCCAACCCCGCCGGCGGCGAGGTCCTCGCCGCCGCCCGCCAGGTGCTGCGCGCCCTCGCGTGGCGCTACCGGGCGCTCACCGGCGAGATCAAAGAACTCGACACCGACATCGCCCGCCTGTGCGCCGAAGCCAACCCGGCACTGCTGGCCGCTCCCGGCGTCGGCGCCGAGGTGGCGGCGACCCTGCTCATCGCCGCCGGAGACAACCCCGAGCGCCTCAAGAGCGAGGCCTCTTTCGCTGCGCTCTGCGGCGCCACCCCCATCGAGGCTTCCTCAGGACAGATCACCCGCCACCGACTGAACCGCGGCGGAGACCGCCAAGCCAACAACGCCCTCTGGCGCATCGCCCTGGTCCGCCTCCGCTGCGACGAGCGAACCAAGGCCTACGCCCAACGGCGCACAGCCCAGGGCAAGTCCCGCAAAGAGATCATCCGCTGCCTCAAACGCTACATAGCCCGAGAAATCCACCAACTCCTGACCGACCCGCCACCAGTGCCCCACGGCACGCACCTGCGCCAACTCCGGCAAAGCGCAAACATCACCATCGCCGACGCCGCACAAGCCATCAACACCCGCACCAACCGGCTCTCAGAACTCGAACGAGGAACCCGCCACAACCACGACCTCGCCGTCCGCTACCACAACTGGCTAACCCAACACGCCACTTGACAAACATAGGAGCATCATTACCCCGGTGAGGCTCAGATAGCCGCTCGGAGGCGGTTCGGATCATGACACCGCGAGTGTGTGTGCTCGGACCTACGGCTACGGTGCGGCCACCGCGGGCGGTGGCTGCTGGTGCCGTGATCAGTCTTGTTAGGACTCGACTGGTTCGACAGTGACGACGACGTCGCGACCGGTGCGCTGTTTGACGGCGATCCGGTGGCCGTGGACGGTGATCTCGGTTGTGAGGTAGGAATCGACGGGCTTGTTGTCGCGGGTGTAGTGGTCGGTCACGGCCTGCAGGTATGCGGGCGACACGACCGCGATGATGGGTTCGACCAGAAGCAGCGGCCGATAGGTCGCGTTCAGGTCCACGTCGTAGACGATGATGTCTCCGACGGCTCGAGTGGACCGGTTCGACGGGGACTCGGGTACTGAACACTGGGGAATCCCTGGCGGTGTGGACGCCGCCCACGGATCGGCTTCGATCACGACCGCGGTCGTGGCCGAAGTGGGAATGATCGCAATAGCGGGGTTCGGGGCGGCAGGCCCCCACGAGCCGAGCGGTGGAACTCGGCGGACTTCTCTGCCACCGTCGGGCTTGTTGTAGACGTTCTGCGCCCAGCCATAGTCGATTGCGGCGGTATCGTGCCAGCAGTCGCTCCGATCGGGCTCCCCCAACGCGCTCCAATCCACAATCTCGGGGTTGAGGGTGGTTTGCTGGTGGGGACGCACCAGCACCGTGGACGTCTCACCAGGCGGCACACAGACCACTTCAAGACCGTCGAGCCAGCCCAGCAGCCACTTGTTCCAGCCGGTGAACGGTGCGTGCGGATACTGCACCGACGGGGCGGCCAACCCGACACCACCGGCGAGATTCGGACCTGGCCTGTCAGCTGCGAGTGGGTAGGCGTAGTCCCATCCCCCGCCACCGAGCTGGCCGTAGCCCCATCCATAGCTGGACAGGCCCATGAGCGAGTCCTGGCCGCTGTCCGCGTCACGGGGGCCGCGGCCGTCGTGACGCACAACGCCGTAGGTGTCACGCAACCCGAAGGTGTGCAACAGTTCGTGCGCGGCGGCTGACAGCGTCAACGAGAACCGGGTAGAGGACCACGAAAGGTCTGTGAGGTCGCGCGTGTCGAGCCAGCCGGGGGAAGGGTCGTCTTCGGTTTCGACCGCAGCGACGGACACCAACCCGGCGTTGAACGACGCGTACGGAAACTCTCGCGTCACCTTCGTGAACGCGAGCAGGATCGTGTCGGGATACAGGTTGCCCAGTTCACTGGCGGCACCGACGAGTGACTGACGGCCCAAAGAGACCGACTGGGCGCGGGTGTGCGCCGATCCGGGCAGGCGCACCTCACCGTCACGCCGAAACACCCAGTCGGTGCGGCCGTGCGACAGCGCTTCGAGCTTGGCTTCCAAAGCGGTGAGCAGCAGGTCGATGAAACCGGGCTGCGGATCGGCGCCCAGTTCGGGAATGTATAGGTCCCCCGGCGCGGGCAAATCATCAAAGGCGACGGTGACGGCTGTCACTTCGACCCGCTCGGGTGCTGGGCCGGTGTGCCGCAACCGGTCGCAGGCCGCGGCGGTAGCCCAGCTCGCTAGGCGGGCATCGAACCCGATCACCGAATAGCGGCCCTCGGGCGGTGAGCTGCAAGGCACCCCACCGACTCGGGTGACCTCAGTACGGGTCTGTGTGAACGTGACGGCGCAGACCGAGCCGTCGCGGCTCACAGCGCCGGCTTGCCACTCTCCCCACGAGTAGGCGGCGGCGCGAGTCAGGAACAGAGCCATGTGCCGGCGTTTCACCGGCACTGTCGGGCGGTAGGTGCCGTCGCCGTAGCCCACGGTGACTCCCGCCGCGACCAGTCGCCGGATGGCGTAGGCGAAGGGGTGGGCGTCGCCCACATCGCTGAACGTGAGGCCATCGCCGGTGGGCTCGGGCAAGTCGAAGGCCCGGGCCAAGAACACGGCCATCTGGCCGCGGTTCACTGCCCGGTCCGGCCGCCTGCCCTTGTAACGGCGACGCAGCCGACAACGACCAGATCGAAGGCTTTCATCTCCTCGAACTCGACCGGTGCCCCAACCTCGACAGCGCCCTCGGAGAACATGACGTTCTCGAACGCGATGCCGCGATCGCACAGGTCTCGGGGATCAAGCCGCACGAAGGGGAACGACTTGAGGAGTTCTGGAACAGGCGCGTACACGGTCTTGCCGTCCTGCAGCGCTCGGAGGCGCACTGGCGCCTGCGCAGGGTCAGGATTCGACTTCACAATCGCGGCACGTTGCCAGATGTCCAATCCGGCCAATCGTTCCGCTGCTTTGTGGGCATTCACATAGTTGGGGATGCGGCTGTGCGCGGGACCCACACCCGTACGCGTTGCCTCTAGTTTCCCCCAGATCTCGTTTCTGAGTTTGTCCTTGTCCTGGTGCCGCCCAGACCAACGCGCTTCTGCCATCGAATGCGCCCCTCGCCCCACTTGTCGTGCAACCTACCGGCCCTCGCACTCACCTGTCAAGACTTGTCTGACAAGTTCTGGGGCACTTGACCGGGACTTCGGGTCCTGCACCTCGGGTCTTGTGCCGGGTCCCACATGGTCACTCTCCGCAGCAACGGGCGCTGAGCCAACAGGCGCGGTTCCTGGGATCAGGCGGCCCGGTCGAGCCGGCAGAAGCATGATGCCTTGATGGGCACGTCGGCTCGGGCCACGGCGACGTCGAGGCGCTGCTTGATGTGGCTGGCCTCGATGATCTCGCCGCGGCGGGTCAGGCACTCATGGAGGCCGTGCAGGCTCCAGACGTTGTCGGGGTGCCAGCAGGCCCGCCGAAGCTGGCCGTCCAGGCCGAGATCGGCGCGGTAGGCGGCCTCGGCCTCCTCCATGCGGCCTCGCTCCATGAGCAGTGCGCCCAGGGCATGGCGGGTGGGCTGCATCCAGCCCCACGGCTCGTCGTAGGGCAGGTTGTCGTCGAGATCGACGGCCCGGTTGAGATGCTCGAAGGCGGTGTCGAAGTTGCCCCGCCGGTACTCGATCTCGCCGTTCATCATGGCCTCGGCCACAGCCAGGATGTCGAGGCAGGTGTTGTTGAACAGCGTGCGGCTCTCGGGGACCCGGTCCCGGGCGGCCACGAAGGCCTCGCGCTCCTGTACGGCTGCGTCGACCTGGCCGGTGGAGGCATAGGCCACCGCCCGGGCGTAGCGCATCATGGCCGTGGTGACGCAGTAGAGCTCCTGGTCGTCGGGGAAGGCCTGGTCGAGGATCTCCTGCCACTTCCCGAAGCGGATCAGCACATGCTGCTTGACCGGCACGAAGCCTTCGAGCCAGTCGGCCATCGGCGGCGAGCCGGTGCGTAGGAGCTCGGCGGGCAGGGTCTGGATCATCTCGTCGGCCGCGTCCATGGCCGGGCCGTACTGGCCCAGGAACATCGCCCCGTACACCTTGAAGTGATAGTTGTGGCAGCGGTAGGTGGAGTAGAAGTTCATCGGGCCCTCCTGCTCCAGGAACCGGCGGTCGGCGACGACCGCGGCGGAGTTGCGGGCCACGACGTTCTGGTAGTGGCCGCAAAGGACGTCGATGTGGGTCGGCATGTGGACCAGATGCCCCGCGTCGGGGACGAGATCGACGAGCGTGTCGCCGGCCTTCAGCGCTCGCTCCGGTTGGGGCGACATCTCCATGAGATGGATGTACATGTGCAGCAGGCCGGGATGCTGGTTGGCGCCCTTGGCGTCGAGCTCGGTGAAGGCGGTCTCGAGAACGTCGATCGCCTCTAGCGTGCTGGCGCCCTCGGCCGATTCGCCGGTGAGCAGGTCCCAGAGCTCCCAGGGTGTCCGGTTCATGACGGCCTCGGCGAACAGCGCGCAAACGTCGAGGTCGGAGCGGTAGGCCCGGTAGACGGCGCGCATGGCGTCGGCGTAGGCGTCGTTCCAGGGCCCGAAGTCTTCTTCTTCAGGGCTGGCGGGGTAGCGCTTGGCCAGTGCGCCGATCAGGGCCTGCTCGATGTCGCCGGCGGCCGGCGCGGCGTGGGCGGCCGCGGCCGATGCTGCGAGGGCGCGTTCGAGCGAGTGGCGCTTGTCGTCGTCGTCGAAGGCCTCCCAGGGCTTGTTGTAGTTGGGTCCGATGGCGTAGGCGATGCCCCAGTGGGCGATGGCGAGGTCGGGGTCGTGCTCGAGGGCCCGCTCGAAGCAGACGATGGCCTCCTCGTGGTTGTAGCCGTAGCACCACGCCATCCCCCGGTCGAACCACAGTTGGGCTTCGGGATCCTGTGTCGTGACCGGCAAGGTGAACGATCCGAGGTCGTAGTACGCGGTGTCTTCGTTCAAGGGGTATCAGCCTCCCAACGTTGTCGTGGTGTGTCCCGAAGGTACTACTCCATACGAGAGCAATTCAGAGTTGGGATTGGAGCTCTGAGAGGGGGATCACCTCGGCTTGGGGGGTCTCTGTGTCGCCTTCGGGGAGCATGAAGCGCCAGTAGACGATGCCGAAGGGCCGGCCCTCGGTGTCGAGCCAGTTACCGACGCCGGGATTGGTGTGGGCTATGACCGTGAAGTCGCGGCCCATGCGGGCGTAGGCGGCCCGCAGGGTGGCCACCGGGTCGCTCATCAGCTCGGAGAAGTGCACGTCCACGAACCGCTCGGCGGCACCATGCCCGACCCCCGCATCTGCACCGACCCGTTGAGCCCGGCAGCGAAGACGGCCAGGATGTTCTGGGCTGCGCCGTCCACATCGATGTCGTCGGTGCGCAGCCACTGGATCATGGCGGTGGTGCTGACGGTGGACGGCATGGTCTTGGCCGGGTCACGGTGGGTTTGTACCACCCAGGCGTCGTTGAACTCGGCGAACAGCAGAGGCAGCAGTATCAGATGGGCCGGTGTCTTGAGCACCCATTGGGTGGGGCCGGTGCCGTGCTGGAACACCTGGAGGAACCGCCGATGGCAGCGGCGGACGGACCAGCCGCTCGGTCATCGGTGCCAAGGCCGCGGTGCCATCCCCGAGATCGCCGGAGCTGGCGCGTCGAGCGACTGGCGAACTACGAATCCTTGATGGTTCTCATGAATTGTTGCGTTGCGACATGCAGTCGGGTTTGCTAGGCTCGAACTATGGAGGCGGCCGACACCATGACCATGGGGATGTTCGTGACGCTGGCTGCTCTGATCGTAGGGTCGATCTGGAATCAGCATCGTGAGAGCAACGCAATGCGGGCCGAGAACACCCGCCAGATCGAGAGGCTTGGTGACCAGTTCGGCGATCAACTCGGCAAGTTGGGCGAGGGATTGACCAGTGTCCGAGAACAGCTGAGCCGCATAGAGGGACACCTGAGGCTGGCACCGCCTCCAGCGCCAGACATCCCGGAGGGCGACGACCGGCGCGACTCCGACTAGGCGACGCAATACCATCTGAGCTTGTTGTGGTTCGGGCGGTTCGAGGTGTGCATTGATCGGCCATGATCCGCTCGGGGCTCGGGCCTCGACGTTCTGGGGGGTGGGGGCGGTCGCTTTGGCGACCTCGCTGATCGGGACCATCGGAACCGCAGCCGAGCTCGGACCCGACTCGGTGAGCCCCGTGGCTACGGGGGCGTGGCGGGGTGTGATCGGGGCGGCCGGGCTGCTGTTGGTGTCGACGAGCCGCGGGCAAGCGCCGTGGCGGTACCGGCTGCCCGCTCGCTGGGTGGCGCTCGGGGGATTGGGGGTGGTGGCCAGCCAGCTCTCGTTCTTTGAGGCGACGACCCGCACCGGCGTGGCTGTCGGGACCCTGGTAGCGATCGGTGTCGGCCCGCTGGTGGCCGGCGTGATCGACTGGATGGCGTACCGGCAGCGTCCCGACCGGCGCTGGCTGGCAGGGGTGGCGGTGGCGCTGGCCGGTGTGGTGTTGCTGTCGGGCGGCGCCGCGGAGGTGGTGTGGAGCGGCGTGGCCTTCGGGGTGCTGGCCGGCTGCGGCATCCCCTGCCAGGGGTTCGCGGCCCAGCAGATGATGCGGGACCGGCCGTTGCTGACCACGATGGCCACGATCATGACCACGGGCGCAATCTTGATGATGCCGGTGGCGCTGGGCTCGCTCGACACCGCGTTCGCCTCGACCGAGTCCGTCTCGACGGTGCTGTATCTGGGACTGGTGACGGTGACGCTGGCCCATTCGCTGTGGGGGGCCGGCCTGAAGCGTCTCAGCCTGAGCGTGGCGGTGGTGGTGGGGCTGCTGGAGCCGGCAGTGGCGGCCACGCTGGCCATGACGGTGCTGTCCGAGCCGGCCACCGCGGCGTTGGTGGCCGGGATCTGCCTGGTGATCGCGGGCGTGGCCGTCACGTCGCTGAGCCCGGTAGCCGGACGCCGCGTCTAGCCGCGGCTGGGCAATTTCAAGATCCAATCTTGAATAGGCGCGACACTTGTCGCAATCGATGGCAAGCCGAAGACCTCGAATGCTGAGTCCGCATCCTTGGTGGCTGATCGGGCGCGCTCCATCATCTGACTCATCCAAGCGATCATGAGCGAAGCATCCACATACGCGATGAGCATCGCGGATGCTCTCGGCGTTGATCACGTCAGGCTGTTGATAAGGCGTGACGTGTCATCCGACTGTTCGGTGGCCACGTCAACGTACTGGTCCTCCGGGATGCCCCAGTCGGGCTCGATATCCACCTGCGTGACCTGAACAGGCCCATCAGGATCCGGCCGGTGGAACCGGTGCACGGCAATGTCCTCCAGGCTCAGACGATCACTGGCCTCGTAGCCGCCCTTGTCATCCCGGGTGGCGGGATTCTGCTGCTGGCCTAGTAGCAGGCAGTTCGACAGCTCGTGGATCAGTACGGCACTATGCGTGGCGCAAACGACGCTCACTCCTTCGCCTACCAAACGGACGAGCACACGGGCGACTAGCCGGATTGCCCCCGGGTGAAGATGCGACTCCGGTTCATCGATGATGAGCAGGTCGCCCGGCTCCACAATACGGTCGATCCACATGGCCAAAGGAGCCAAGTCGGCCACCATAGACGACGCTCTACGGATTGCGATGCGATGCCCGACCTGTTCGTACCCGAGTGTGGGAACCATGTCGTCACCCGCTCCCGAGTAGATCTCCCCGTCCATGACCTGCCTGAGCAGGCTCAGGGATCCGGCGGTAGCGGGACCCCTCTTCCGGCGCGGCCGCCGGCCAAGGCCGTGCCAGCGGTCGCGGGTGCGTGTACCAAGAAGTCCTGCCAAGGACGAAATGAAGTCGAGTGCCACGCCGTCAAGAGCGGGATCGCGGACCGTAGGCAGGCCTAGGCTCTCCCGCTCGAGCTCAATCCGAAGCCTGACGACATCGGTCCAAGCGTTGAGAAGCCCGGACCTACCAGCAGGCAAGTAATGGGCGCCGCCCGAGAGGCCCATGCGCTTCAGATACCCATGCCAAGTAGCTGACCGGAAGTCTCGAGAAGTCTGCTCATTCAGCAACGCCTCTTTATCAATGTCCTCATCGGAGGGATGCACGAGACGCGCTGCATGCACGTCAGGGTCGTAGTCGAACGGGTCAAGGGTGACCGTCACATCCGAGCCAAGATCGGAGGCAGATGTCCCGTTGGTGCCGAAGAGGCAGACGCTCTGGCCTTCGTGGTGGGCTCGATACACCTCAACTACCAAAGACTTTGGTTGGTCCCATTTCCCGAGCTCGCTTGTGGAAGGAACGCCGAAAGTCGAGCACAATTGCCCTTCTAGCGACCGGCCTACATCGCTGAGCGCTTGGCAGATCCACGTTGTGGCCTTCGCGCGCACGTTCTGAGGCAAGTCCCCGATCTGAAGCTGCAGATCCTCCGATGCGTGCTGGAGGCTGTGAGGCTCGTCCAACGCTCGCTGCATGACGAGATCACCTAGGTGGCTGGTGCCAAACTCCCGAAATGGAGGTTTTGCGGTCACAAAACCCCAGGTCAGCGACTTGCGAATTGTGGCAAATTGCCATTTAACACCAGCCACCTAGAGCAGTTCGCTCCTCGGTACTCAGCGGCGTTGCGGCGCTCCGCCGAAAATCGTAGACAGCGCGGCGGGCGGCGTAGAGGGTCTGGGCGAGGTAGGTCTTGCCGGTGTTATTCCGGCCGATCAGCACGGTGAGGGGCTTCAACGCGACGCTGGCGTGCTCAATCGGTCCCAGATTGTCGACCACGAGCCGGAGATCGGCTCTCTTGCCGAGCATCCCGTCAGGGCGCGTCCCCGGACTCATGTTGACAGGCTAACGCTGTGGCCGGGCGCCAGCCCCGCTAGGCCGACGTCAGCATCGAGAGGCGTCGTGTGGGCTGGGTCCGAGCGCACGGAGGCGAGGGGCATGGGTGATCGGGCTGCTGTAGGGTAGCGGCGCCATGCTGCGGACGGCATCCACCTGGGGCTGGCCGGCTGGTCCTAGCTTGTCAACACCCGGTATGAGACCCGATATGAGGGAGGACTGATCCTGCTATCTCCACTGCGCCAAGAACTCCTAACAATCCTGCAAGAACTCGGCCATCGCAGGCTCGACGAGCCGATCAGGCTTGCGTCGGGGGCGTGGTCGTCAGACTTCATCGACGGCAAGGAGGCCTTGGCCGAGTGGCGCCATCTGCGCACGGCGTGTGAGGCCATCGTGGAGACGGTCACCGAGGCCGGTCACAGCTTCGATGCGGTCGGCGGGCTCACCATGGGCGCCGACGCTCTGGCCGTCGGAATCGCCGCGGTCAGCGACTGCCGCTGGTTCTTCGTGCGCAAGGAGGCCAAGCAGCGAGGCACCAGGCGGTGGGTCGAGGGAGCACAGATCGGCCCCGGCGACACGGTGCTGCTAGTGGACGATGTGGTGACGACGGGCGGGTCGATCTTCAAGGCGCTGGACATAGTCGAGCAGACCGGGGCCGAGACGGTGGCTGCGGTGACGCTAGTGGACCGCAGCGGCATTGCCGGTCCCAGGTTCGAGCAGCGAGGCATCGGCTACTACCCGATGGTCACCTACGAGCTGCTCGGGATCGACCCCGTCCGACCCGAACCGGCCACGGCGACCGCCAGCTGACTACGGATAGGACCTGCTGGCGGCAGGTCTCGTTCAGTCCCATGGCCCCGGCCGGCATCCCACTTCAGTGCGGGCGATCACACCTCCGCGAGCGTGCACACCGACGAGGGAGTGATCAGGTCGATGGCTCGGATCAACACTGTGCCTCGCAGCGAGCGCGGCGAGCCCAGCCAGTGGGGGAAGGCCGCCGCGCACGAGCTGGCGCACGGTCTGGGGCTGCTGGACCTCTACCCCTACGACGCCGATCGCCATGAACTGCCGGAGGCACCACCGGCAAGGATGTGGGTACACAGCGAGTTCGGTCTGATGGGTCTGAATACGGCCTTTCCGGCACACCCCGAAGACGGTCGCCTCGAGATCACCGGGCGCCATACTTACGGACCCCGTGCTGCCGGCTACACCAACTACCTCGACGCCCGTGAGATACTGGCCTGGAGCCGTTGGCAGATGGGGTGGCTCGACGAGTCACAGGTCCACTGCATCACCACCCCGGATGCGAGAGTGACGCTGAGTCCCGTGACCGACCCCGGCGACGCGGCCGTCATGGCCGCGGTACCGCTGTCGGACACTGAAATGCTCGTCGTCGAGAGCGGGCGCAAGTTCGGTTACGACGCCGAAGAGGAGCGTCGCCACCCTGATGGCGCGCTCATCAACGTTCCGACCCTCGCTACCGAGGGTGTGCTGGTGTACACCGTCGACACCTCGGTCGGCTCGGGCGAGCTGGCCACGAAGCTGGCCGGCGACCCCGGCAACGGGCAGGTCGACGACTATCCGATCCTCACCCGAGGCGACCGGGTAGTGGTGCGGGGCTACACGGTCGGGGTGGTGTCCGGCGACGGCGACACCCACACCGTCTCGATCATCAAGACCCGCGACTGACGGCCCGGCCGCGGGGCTGGCTGACTGCGTTCAAGCGGTATCCGCTGTTTTCGATGCATGCGATGATGCATTGTTGTTCCACCTTGCAGTCGGCTAGAGTCAAGGCTGCCGTCGCAAGCCGCGGTTTCGGTTCGCCTCACGCATAGCCCACCGAACAGAGGCACGAGCACCATGGACACGAGCACGCTTGACTTCAACACCCTGACACTGCTGGTGACACTGCTTGTGGCGATCATGGGCTCGACCCTCACCATTGTCAGCTTGATGTTCCGGCAGTTCAACCGACACGAGGAGAGCATCAGGGCTCTGAACACCAACGTCGCTGTCTTGGACACCAAGGTCGATGCGCTGGACACCAAGGTGACTGCCCTGGAAGGCAAGGTCGACGCGATGGGCCGTGATGTCTCGGACAGCCGGGAGAGGCTGGCCAGGGTGGAGGGCCACTTGCTGGCGCCTGAGGGTTTCACGCTTCGCGAGGATCATCAAGGAGACCCGCGACGAGTTCAGCGGCACGATCAAGTAGTCCAGCGAGGAGACGCATCGAGGGCTACTTGAGGATCTCACCCCTGCCCCAGCAGGTGACGGTCCGTCGGTCCGCAGCCCGCACGAGAGCCAAGCACCTGCGTCCACGGCGCGGCCATCTCCACGACGACCGACCCCAGAAACACTACTTCGATGTGTCAGATGTGTCCGCAGCGTCGCACGTGTCCGCGGCGTCGCACGTGTCCGCGGCGTCGCACCACCGCCCTGGGCGACCGGGCATCGTGGGGACTGGTTGACGGCATGACTCCGTGACTGACGACGATCACTGAAACTCCCCAGTTCCGATCACGGTATTCCCAGCGCGGCTGGGGGTGGGCACCTGCCCGTTCAGCGGCTTAGAGGCAGCGCGGATAGGTGACCATCCACCGGTCGTCGGGTTGTCCCGAGTGAACTTTCGGGCGCAGCAACCAACGACGACCAGGTGGAGGTTTCTGTCATTATGCGCGCGTTCAAGCCGGAGGTGTTCGATGCTGTATGGGGGGCCGTCAGGGCGCTGTTGCCGGCTGCAAGCCGGTTCCACCCGTTGGGATGTCACCGCCCCCGGGTCCCTGATGAGATGTGCTTTCGGGGCCTCATGATCCGTCTGGTGACGGGGGCGTCGTGGATCGCTGTCGAGGCGGTCATGGGCTTCGAGGTGTCAGACACCACGCTTCGGGCCCGCCGTGACGAGTGGATCGCGGCCGGGGTGTTCGATGAGCTCTGCGCCGAGGCCCTGGCCGCCTTTGACCGCATCGTGGGCCTCGAGCAGTTCGATCGCTTCGCCAGCTGGGCGGCCGGTCTCGATCCCGAGCAGACGCCGTTCATGTTCGTGGTCTCCGCGGTGCCCGTGTTGCACACACGGGCCGCGGTTGTGCACGCCGACGAGTATGTGGGGGCCTCGGCGACGACCTGCAGGACTCCTGGGAGCACGAACTCCACGACGTCGAGCGGGCCGCATCGATGGAAGCGCTGTTCGGGGCGGTCGCCCGCGGCGTCAAGGTGGCGGTGCTCAGCGGCGATGTCCACGCATCCGCGGTCTTCTCTCTCGACGATGACGCCGGCAACCGCGTCTACCAGCTCACCTCCAGCGCAGTCACGTACAACCCCTCGCGGCTGGTGTCGTGGGCGCTGCGTCTCGGTGCCGCGGACGACGGCGAGACCGCCGAGGGCCACCGCTTCCGCCGCCTCGCGCTGTACGCCGAAGCGTCGTACGCGCTCATCAGCGTCGACCCCCGAAGCGGGGAGGCCTGGTTTAAGCTGTACGGCGAGCAGAAGCTGGACGTCCCGCCGGACATGCCGGGTGAATCCGTTCCGCTGACCCACTCACTGGCCAAGATCCGGCTGTTCTAGCGGCGAGCAAGGACTTTGCACTTCAGCCACTGCTGATATATGCTGATGCACAACCTTGCCACTGGGTGTCAACGGTGTGCCTTCGGCTCTGCCGTCCGCTCACCCGACCCGAACGAGGTTGCTGTGCCCTCATCCTCTAGCTCTGCCGCCGCTCAACCACCTGCTCAGATGGCCCCAACGCCCGACCCCCGACCAACGGCACCAGCCGCCGACGAGGCTCTGGCCGGGCCGCGCCGCGGCTATGTGGGAGCCTCATGGGCCAAGTTCAGCGAAAACGCCATCCCAAGTCTGATCGTGGGCATCATCGCAGGTCTGGTGATCTTCAGCTTCAACGAGACCAGCGACAGGATCACCAGGCTCGAAGACGACATCGACGCCAGATTCGCCGCCGTGGACGCCAGATTCACCAAGCTCGAAGACGACATCGACGCCAGATTCACCAAGCTCGAAGACGAGATCGACGCCAGGTTCACCAAGCTGGAGGAGAACCAGCAGGAGATCGCCTTGACGCTGGCGAGACTCGTTGCTCTGTTTGAAGCTAGCGACGAGGCAAAGGCCGCCCCATCGGGCTAGCGAAGCAGCCGAGTCCCGCTAGCCAGCTGGCCCTGTCTGATACTGCCACAGCACAACTGTGGGAGGCCTTCCGCGCTGGTGGTGGCGCGGAGTTGGTGCGCGAGACCCCACCAAGCCGTGGGACACTGTCGAGCCCTTCGCGTCGAGATGGGAGTCTTTCCCGCTCTTGGCGCTGCGCTCACAGGCCGCTTGGCGACGGCCTCGCTACTCCAAGCCCTTCGAGCACGGAGGAGTCGTGGCCTATCCGCTCGGCCTCCTAGCTTAGGGTGCCAGACGCTGTTGTCGTCTGTTGAGCCCATCTGAGGGACACACAACGGGCAGTACCAGCACTGTGGCCTGTGGATCGAACCGAAGGAGATCGAAAGATGGGCAAGCTCACCGCAGCCGGCGTCCGAGCACTCAACACGCCGGGCAAGCACCACGACCAGCACGGCCTCATCCTGCGGGTGGCGCCCGGAGGGTCCAAGCAATGGATCTGGCGGGGCACGATCCGCGGGCGGCGCCGAGACATCGGGCTGGGTGCCGTGGCCTACACGACGCTGGCCGAGGCCCGCGACATCGCCTACCAGTACCGCAAGATGGCGCGGGCTGGAGGCGACCCCACCGCGTTGCGTCCCGAAGGAACCATCCCCACCTTCGCCGAAGCCGCCGAGCGCGTCATCGAGGCCCACCGCGGAGGCTGGAAGGAGGGCGGCAAGTCCGAGGAGAACTGGCGATCCTCGCTGCAGCGCTACGCCTACCCCCGAATCGGCTCCATGACCGTCGATGAGATCACGACCGCCGACCTGCTGCACGTCCTGCTCCCGATCTGGCACGAGAAGCGCGAGACCGCCCGCAAGGTCAAGACCCGAGTAGGCATCGTCATGCGCTACGCCATGGCTGAGGGCCACCGCAGCGACGACCCCGTAGGCCCGGTGCTGGCCGCGGCGCTGCCCCGCTACAACGGCACCCCGGCCAAGCATTTCGCCAGCCTGCCTTACCGCGAGATCGCCGCGGCACTCGCCAGGCTCGATTCCTCAGCCCGAATGTGGCGCCCGACAGTGGCCTGTCTGTGGTTCATCGCCGCCACCGTGGCTCGCAGCGGCGAGGCCAGGCTCGCCTCATGGGAGGAGATCGACGTCGGCACCAGGACCTGGACTGTGCCCGGTGGGCGCACCAAGACCGGCCGGGAGCATGTGGTGCCGCTGTCGCCGGTGGCGGTAGCCGCGCTCGACGAGGCCCGCAGCTACGGCGACGGCTTCGGGTTGGTGTTCCCGTCGCTGACCGGCCGAACGCTGTCCAACGGCACGCTGAGCCGGTTCACCCGCGCCGAGGGCTTCACGCCCCATGGTCTGCGAGCTTCGTTCAGAACCTGGTGCGCCGAGACCGGGGTGCCCCGCGAGGTAGCGGAGGCAGCGCTGGCGCACTCAGCCGGGGTCGTGGAGCGGGCCTACCAGCGATCCGACCTGCTCGCCGCACGCCGCGAGGTCATGGATGCCTGGGCGAGGGAACTCGTCGCTGCCACACCCGGCTCGTGACCGCGCGCCGCCGACTGCCGGATGGGGCCTATTTTTGGGGGACAAGTCGAGGACAACGACATACGCGCGGCACCCACAAAGAGCGTTTGACCTGTGCTAATGAGCATAATTCAGAGGCCGGGTTGGGCAGTGCTCGCCAGCGGCGCCTTGATCGCATCGCTCCTCGCGGTCGGGGCGAGCCCGGCGGGTGCTGATCATCCGGGGGCTAGTAACCTGAGAGGCGACAAAGCGCCTGATGAGAAGCCGTGGAACGATCCAGACGACCACGCATGGCCGTGGACTTCGGCGTGTGTGGGCGACGCACTCGACGATCACATGTTCACCGACGTGTCCGAGGGTCACGTCTTTACGGATGCGATCAACTGCATCGCCTACTACGGGGTCACCAGCGGCACCGGCGACGGCTCGACGTACTCCCCGAACGATGAGGTGACCCGGGCCCAGATGGCGGTGTTCATCGCCCGGGCCGCGACCGCGGCGGGTGTCGATCTCGGCTCCGGCAGCGGCGGGTTCAACGACCTCGACGGCGTCTGGTCCGAGGCGCAGGACGCGATCAACCAGCTGGCCGCCAAGGGGATGATTTCCGCCGGCGGCGCCTTCAGGCCCGACGACGCGATCACCCGCGCGGAGATGGCGACGTTCCTGTTCGGGCTGCTCTTGGAGGCCTCGCCGATCGTGTCGCTCGCCGACAGGTTCAACAGGCCGTGCGCGGCAGTGAGCGGGATATGCTCGGTCCGGTTGGGGGATGGCGCTTCGGCACTGCCGGTCAATGACTGGTTCCCCGACGCGCGCGACTCTTTGCCCCTCGAAGTCGACAGGCACGTCTCGGCGATGTGGGAGCTGGGCGTCACCGGAGGCGCAGAGAATCTTCCCCCCGGCCCGGACCTTCCCGATGTCCTGGTCAGCATCAAGACCCATGCGTTCGTAGGTTCGGCGCGCGGCGCTCGGCCGGTACAGGTGGTGTCGTTGCCGCTGTCTTTTGATGAGGACGGCAAGGCGACCTTCCCCGTCTCCGGGCTTCTCGACCCGGTGCCGTACCTCAGAGGGGACAAGTACGACACCGACATCACGATCCAGGACTTCCCGATAGACCAGACCCCGGGTCCGTTCCCGCTGCCTCACAACTACGTCCCGCAGGGCACCGTCAACCGTGGCCAGATGGCGGCGTTCATCGCTCGGGCTCTGGCCCACACCACGGTGCGTCCCTCCGGCGTCACCGCGCAGTACGAGCGTCACGAACAAAATGTGATCGTCTCGGTGCGCGACGGCGACTTCCAGCCGGTTTCCAACGCCGTGGTGGACGTGTTCCACATCGACGTCCCCGGTGCCGACTTGGCCTTCAAGGGCGACGGATCCTGCGGCGAGGTTGCAAATCTCGACGGCAAGTACGCGTGCGAGATCGACAAGACAGACAACATCACCGGCGGCGCTGGCGATGTCACGATGAGTCTGAAGCCGCCGATCTTGGACAGCGTCCACGGCACCACGGTCTGGGCCTGGACCGGCGACGACGAGGACGAGGTGGACGTTGACGACACCGAGCTCTACCCGCTCGACATTCCCGGGGGCATATATGAGCCTCCCGCGATGATAAGCGTCAGCAACAGCCACGGCGGCGTGAAGGCGCATCTGGGTTCGTCCGTCGAATTCACGCTGCAAATCCGGGACAAGTACGGCAACGCCGCGGCCGACTTCGATGAAGACTTGACGTTCGTCAATGGCATCATGATCCCCCTATCGGCAGCGGTTACCGACGCACTGCCCGCGTACAACGTGCTCCTTGGACCTGTAGCAGGAGGTGGTGACCCAGTCGATAGCGGAGGGTTCACTGGGGTCTTCAGCACCGAGGACAGCCTCGCGAGCGGTTCCGCGGATGTCTCAGTCAGCGTCGGGCCTGAGCCGTTGTACGTCGCTGCGAACGCGCGCGGGGCGGCCACCCGGGTGAAGGTGACAGTGGTCGACCAGTACGGCGACCCGCTCCCGGGCAGAGAGGTCCGGCTCAGCACTAGCCGGACGACGCCCGCAAGCCAACTCGTGGACACCGATGACGATAACACCGTCGACAGCATCGTGATCGCCAGCAACAAGTACTTGGCTGTGGACCGCAGCGGTTCCTACACCTTCGGCTACGAGCGATCAGGAGACGGCACCGGCGGTGCAGAATCCGACATGCTCACAGCCGACGTGAAGCCGTGGGACCACGACGGCGACGGCTGTACGCAGGAGAGAATCGACGATGCAGGCGACACTGGCTGCATCGTCGGTTCCGCTACGGTTCGTTCCGCTACGGTTCCGCTGACTCCGACCGACGGAATGGAGACCATGCAGTGGGCGTCTGCGGCCGGCGGGGAAGCGGCTGCGGCGAAGCAGATCCTCAGGGTCGACACGGACACGGACACGATCTTCGTGGGCGTGGTGGACGCCGGCGACATGGTGACCGACCGCACGGTGGAGGTGATCTACTACGACTCGAACGACCGGTTCAACATCGTCAGACCTACGGCGGAGGAAGCGAGTCCCGATCCTGATGCTGTTGGCTACGCCGAGTTTGAGCGGAGTCTGTTCAACCTCAAGGGCTTCATGCTGTCGTGGGATATCGTCGGCACCGGTAGCAGGGATGTCAACGGGTACACGTTGACCACCCCTGCCCTTGCCGACATCGACGCGGTGATCTACTGGTAGGTCGGTTTATTGGTAGGTCCAAACCCGAGGGGAGGCCCCGGCCCATGGCGGCCGGGGCCTCCCCGCGTCTGCGGCTAGACGCTGCGCCGCTCTTTGCAGCAAGTACGGCACTCATGATCCAGCGAACAGGAGGGGCACCGATGATCCAGCGAACAGGAGGGGCACCCATGATCCAGCCAATGAGGAGGCGCCGCTCGGGCTGGGGGGTGTTCGCCGTCGGCGCCCTGGTCGCCTCGGTGCTGGCCGCCGGAGCCGTCCCGGCCGCGGCGGTGACCGACCGGGCCGACCGCACGACTCGATTGTCGGCGTGTGTGGCCGCCGCCGCGGGGGACCGCATGTTCTCTGACGTGTCTGTGGACCACGCCCACCGTGCTGCGATCAACTGCATCGCCTACTACGAGATCACCGAGGGCACTGGCGACGGTTCGACGTACTCGCCGAACCGGGAGGTGACCCGGGCCGAGATGGCGGTGTTCGTCGCCCGGGCCGCGGCCGCCGCGGGCGTCGATCTCGGCTCGGGCGGCGGCGGGTTCAACGATGTCGGCGGCGGCTGGGCCGAGGCCCGCGACGCGATCAACGGGCTCGCTGCGAGGGGGATCATCCCCTCCGGCGGCGCCTTCAGGCCCGACGACGCGATCACCCGGGCCGAGATGGCGACCTTCCTGATCGGGCTGCTCGCCAAGGCCTCGCCGAAGGTGACGATCGACTCGGGCGGCGCGATCCTGCTGGGCGCTCCAGGCTCACGAACAGAGGCCGACGACCACTTCGCTGACGCGCGCGCTTCGGTGCTTGCCGCCAACGACGTCGAGATCTCGGCGCTGTATGAGCTGGGCGTCACCAAGGGCGCCAGCCCTGCCGCGGTGCAGGACGACACCGAACCGCCGCTCGACTTCAACTACGAGCCCGAAGGCACCGTCGACCGCGGCCAGATGGCGGCGTTCATCACCCGGGCTCTGGCCCACACGTCGGTGCGCCCCCGCGGCGTGACCGCTCAGTACGACGGCGCCGAGGTGGTCGTCTCGGTGCGCGACGGCAGGTACCAGCCGGTGCCGCAGGCCGCCGTCGACGTCTTCTGGGCGACCGCCGGCCGAGCCGGCAGAGCCCTCCTTGCCAACGGCGCCTGCCGCCTCTCGGCCGTCACCGGGGCCGACCAGTCCTCGTACCCGTGCGAGATCGACGACACCGACCCCGTCACCGGACGCGACGGCGACGCCAGGGTGGCGGTGGCCGGCCTGCGGCGCGTGCCGGCAGGCGGCGCCGTCGTGTGGGCGTGGACCGGCCAGAACGAAGACACCCTAGAGGCGGGCGCCGGCGCCTACAGACTCGATGTGGCCGAGGGCGCCGACGCCCGCTTCGCCACCACCACGCTCGTCACCACAACGTTCGAAGCCCAGAAGGTGCGCTTCGGCCGTTCGGTCACCTACTCGATGCAGTTGAAGGACCCCACCGGCGACGTGCACCGGGGCGTCGACGGTGCCGAACCGGCCCGATGGACGCTCTCGGTGCACGTGACCGGCCACCGCGACGCCCCGGAACCGCCCGAGGAGACGCTGGTGTCCGACTCGTCCGGAGAGGCAGTCTTCTCGGTCCCCTTCGTAGGCAGGTTCGACGATCCCAACCCCGCCAGAAGCGGCGACGAACTGATCGCCACCTTCACGCTGATCCCGGCCGGCAACGCGCCGCCCGGCTTCGCCACCGTCGACGCCGACGGGCGACGGGCCACAACCGGCACGCTGATCTTCAGCGACGAAGCCCCCAGGATTGCCACGGCCACCATCGACACGCCCGACTACATCCACGTGTCGGACCGCGGCGAGACACCCAACCGCGTGACCGTGACCGTGCTCGACCAGTACGGCTCGCCCTTCCTGGGTGCCACGGTCAGGCTCCAAAGCGCGGGCGCGAACGTCACACTCGACAGCACAGGAGCAGTGGACAGCCGCGGCTCGCGCCAGTTCTCCTATCGCTACAGCGGCGAGGGCCGCGTGACCGAAACCCTGACCGCCGACGCCAGCAGGCCCGGCACCACCAGCAGGAGCGAGACCGCCGAGGTGCACTGGACCGTCGACGCCCGACCCAGCGGCACCAACAGGACCGTGCTGGCCGGCGACGTACACCGCAGGCATATCGTGGTCGAAGACGGCGGCCCCGTGCTCCTGGCCTACGACGGCAACGACCGGTTCAACCTGGGCGGCGCTCCCGCCACCCTCGCCGTCTTCGAGACCGAAGTCGCTGAGGCGCTCGAACGCGACAATCCCGGCCGGCAACTTACTTGGAGCAACTACGGGACCGACAGCGCCCGGCGCGTCACGGAGTACAACCTGAGCTGAACCGGCGCGCGCCGCCAGCTGCGCTCACCGTGCCACCGGGACTCCGGGGCCGAGCAGCGTGATCGGGACGCTCGGGCAGACGGTTCGCCAAAGCTCAAAGTGGGCTGTCGACCTGATCGAGCAGTCCAGCAAGGGGAACCGACCGGCTAACGAGCACCGGGTGGCGGCAAGAAGGGGATCCCGTGCGGTCCGGGAGCCCGTCACCGGCCCTTGCCATGAATGTAATTGCATTCCCAGCATTCTCGATCCACCACGCAGTTGCCCCTCCGCTTCGCGTCGGGCATACTGAAGCCAGTCCACAGGCCAATCCCAGAGGGACACCACATGTCGAACGAGGCGACTTCACAAGTCGAATCGAACTACGCCATCTACCTCAGGAAGCACAAGGCCGAAGCAGAGAAGCACCGCAGGGGCGAGGTCGCGCTGATGGTCGACGGCGAGATCAAGGGGTACTTCCCGACGGCCAGTGACGCGTACACCGCAGGCCATGATCAGTACGGCCTCGGCAACTTCTTGATCCAACAGATCGGAGCCGGCCCGGTCGACCTGGGCGCTCAAACCCTCGCTCTGCTGTAGATGCCCACATTCGTCAAACCTGTGGAGAACGGCCGCGTCCTGGACTACGACGTCCTGCTGGGCATGGACGTGCTGGCCAACTTCCACATCACCATGCACGGCGGCGCGTTCATAATGAGCAACTAGCCGGACGCAGCCTTGACTATCGCGGCCGAGCCTTGTGCTCGCCACCCCGGATGTCGGCTCCCGTGCGCCACTCGATGCAGATCGGTCATTCAGGCGCGGCTAGCCGACAAGCGAGTGTCGAGGACCGCGCGCATCGAGTCACCCACACGCTGCCACGCGTGCGCTGCAACGACCTCATAGGGTTCAAGGTTCTTGGCATCGGCCATCATCATGATGTCCTCGGCTCCGAAGATACCAAACACCGAGCACGCACCGTCGAGCGCGGTTGGAGTCTTGATCCATGACGGAAAGTCCGAGACGCGATCCGATGGATCGGTCGCTACTTCGGTTGGGAGGTAGGTCGCAGACACCCTTCGTCCTTAACTTGTAGTCTCCAACAACCGTTCTGTCGGCGGTGTCCAACGCTACCGCAGATGCGCGCCGAGCGCGCATCTGGCGACAAACCGAAACCCTGATCTCGTCGCCGTCGTGCTGGGCGCTGAGGCCCGTGGGGGCGCGCCTCGCCGACACGGTGTCAGCGGCAGGGGCGGCCGAGGCGAGGGGCTCACTCCCCGATGACCTTTGGCGAACAGGCCTCCAGTGTGCCACAGCGGCTGCTCAGCGCAACTCCAAGGGGACGAGGCCGTCACCGAGTACGAGCTGAAGTAAGACGCCCTCTCCCACCCACCGGGCCTCGGACCCGCCGGCGAGGCTGAGCACCGGTAGGACCGGAACGCTGACATGGGATGACTACGACGAACGCGGCAGGCCCACGGTCACCTATTCGCTCACCGTCACCGGCACGGCCGCATTCGTCCTTGGCCGCGGTGGACCGCTCGTCGCTGACTTCCCGCGGCGCTGTCCGTATTGACATGATATTCATTGGTTGATAACTTGATGGGCGAGCCTTGCTTGCCGGGTGACGACGGCAGGCCGAATGCTGCTGTGTGACCCAAGTGAGGCCCGATGACCTCGACCGCTCCGATCCCCGCCGCCGCGGAGGCGCCGCTGATGGACCCCGACACCATCGACCCCGACACCCGAGCCGATCCCGCCGCGCCGCGGGCACAGCCCGCGGCCCGGGCGACGCTGCGGTCCCAGGCGGCCGAGAACCCGCTGGCCACGTTCCTCGGCCTCGTCGTCGTGGCGCTGCTGGTCGCCATGCTCGCCACCACCAACGTCCGCATCAACCGCGTCGAGGACAGCGTCAGCAGCCTCGAGGACAAAGTCGACGCGGGGTTCGCCGCTGTCGACGCTAAGTTCGCCGCCCAGGACGCCAAGTTCGATGCCAAGTTCGACGCGCTCGATGCCAAGTTCGACGCGCTCGACGCCAAGTTCGACGAGATGAACCTGAAGCTGACGGCGCTGATCGCCGCGCTCAACGCCACCGACGAAGTGGACGCCGCGGTCGAGGGAAGCCTCCTGGGCTGACGCGTCGCCGCTGCCCCCTTCGGCGCGGCCCCCTTCGGCGGAGCGGAACGATCCCGTGCGCGAGATCCGGCGTTCGACCGGCGCCGATCCAACGCCGCCACCGTCACCGTGCTCGATCAGTACGGCGACCCCTTCCTGGGCACCAGGGTCAGCCTCATCAGCGACTTGCCGGGCGTGTTGCCCGGCGACGGCGGAGCGTTCACGGTGGACCGCTGCGGCTCGCGCCGATTCTCCTACGATTACGGCGGGCCGGGTGGCGTTACCGAGACCCTGTCCGTTTTCCATGGCGTTGACAGCCTCAGCTCGTCGGGGGTTGCCGCGACGGTGTACTGGGCCGCTGACGCCGGACCGCACGACGACGGCCCCGCACGACCGGTGCTGACCGGTGACGTCACACGGCGGCACATCGTTGTCGACGACGGCGAAAGTCCGGTACTGCTGGAGTACGATGACAACGACCGGTTCAACCTGTCTGGCGATCCGGTCTCACTTGCCGTCTTCCAGTCCGTGCTCGCCGACGAGCTCAAGCTGGCAAGTCCGGACGTGAACCTAGAATGGAGCACCTACCGGGCCGGCAACGCCGGTCGCGTCACCGAGTACAACCTGATCCCCTGATCTGAACGCCGCCCTTCCCGCTCCCACAATGGGCGAGGTTGTGTGTTGGAGGTCACAAGTTCAAGGCCGGTGCTGTGCGGATTGTCCTGGAGACTCGCAGATCGGTCGCTGAGGTGGCCCGCGAGCTGGGGATCGGTGCGGGGACCTCGGTGTCCGGCAGCGGAATCGCGGCCATGGCCACTGCGTCGCCGGGGTCGGCCATTGCACCCAGCGCCACCCTCGCCGTCGGGGTGGTGATGCAGCGCACCTGCGGACTCGTCCAGCCACCCCAGCTGCCAGCGGCTCCACGCCAGCATCTCACGGGCGTTGATGTTGGGCGTGTGGCTGGTTCCCCTTGCTGGACTGCTCGATCAGGTCGACAGCCCACTTTGAGCTTTGGCGAACCGTCTGCCCGAGCGTCCCGATCACGCTGCTCGGCCCCTGAGTCCCGGTGGCACGGTGAGCGCAGCTGGCGGCGCGCGCCCGTTCAGCTCAGGTTGTACTCGGTGACGCGCCGGGCGCTGTCGGTCCCGTAGTTGCTCCAAGTCAGTTGCCAGGCGAGGTTGTCGCGTTCGAGCGCCTCAGCGACTTCGGCCTCGAAGGCGGCGAGGGTGGTGGGGCGCCCGTTCAGGTTGAACCGGTCGTTGCCGTCGTAGGCCAGGAGCACGGGGCCGCCGTCTTCGACCACGATATGCCTGCGGTGTACGTCGCCGGCCAGCACGGTCCTGTTGGTGCCGCTGGGTCCGGCGTCGACGGTCCAGTGCACCTCGGCGGTCTCGCTCCTGCCGGTGGTGCCGGGCCTGCTGGCGTCGGCGGTCAGGGTTTCGGTCACGCGGCCCTCGCCGCTGTAGCGATAGGAGAACGGGCGCGAGCCGCGGCCGTCCACTGCGCCTGTTCTGTCGAGTGTGACGTTCGCGCCCGCGCTTTGGAGCCTGACCGTGGCACCCAGGAAGGGCGAGCCGTACTGGTCGAGCACGGTCACGGTCACGCTGTTGGATGTCTCGCCGCGGCCCGACACGTAGATGTAGTCGGGCGTGTCGATGGCGGCCGTGGCAATGCTGGGGGCTTCGTCGCTGAAGATCAGCGTGCCGGTTGTGGCCCGTCGCCCGTCGGCGTCGACGGTGGCGAAGCCGGGCGGCGCGTTGCCGGCCGGGATCAGCGTGAAGGTGGCGATGAGTTCGTCGCCGCCGACGGCGGGGTTGGGATCGTCGAACGTGCCTACGAACGGGATCGAGAAGACTGCCTCTCCGGACGAGTCGGACACCAGCGTCTGCTCGGGCGGTTCCGGGGCGTCAGGGTCGCCGGTCACGTTCACCGAGAGCGTCCATCGGGCCGGTTCGGCGCCGTCGACGCCCCGGTGCACGTTGCCGGTGGGGTCCTTCAGCTGCATCGAGTAGGTGACTGAACCGTCGAAGCGCACCTTTTGGGCATCGAACGTCGTGGTGACGAGCGTGGTGGTGGCGAAGCGGGCGTCGGCGCCCTCGGCCACATCGAGTCTGTAGGCGTCGGCGCCCGCGTCCAGGGTGTCTTCGTTCTGGCCGGTCCACGCCCACACGACGGCGCCGCCTGCCGGCACGCGCCGCAGGCCGGCCACCGCCACCCTGACGTCGCCGCCGCGTCCGGTGACGGGGTCGGTGTCGTCGATCTCGCACGGGAACGAGGACCGGTCGGCCTGGGTGACGGCCGAGAGGCGGCAGGCGCCGTTGGCGAGGAGGGCTCTGCCAGCTCGGGCGGCGGTCGCCCAGAAGACGTCAACGGCGGCCTGCGGCACCGGCTGGTACCTGCCGTCGCGCACCGAGACGACCACCTCGGCGCCGTCGTACTGAGCGGTCACGCCGGCGGGCCGCACCGACGTGTGGGCCAGCGCCCGGGTGATGAACTCAGCCATCTGGCCGCGGTCGACGGTGCCTTCGGGCTCGTAGTCGAAGTCGAGCGGCGGTTCGGTGTCGTCCTGCACCGCGGCGTGGCTGGCGCCCTTGGTGACGCCCAGCTCATACAGCGCCGAGATCTCGGCATCGTTGGCGGCATGCACCGAAGCGCGCGCGTCGGCGAAGTGGTCGTCGGCCTCTGCTCGTGAGCCTGGAGCGCCCAGCAGGATCGCGCCGGCCGAGTCGATCGTCACGTTCGGCGAGGCCTTGGCCAGCAGTCCGATCAGGAAGGTCGCCATCTCGGCCCGGGTGATCTCGTCGTCAGGCCTGAAGGCGCCGCCGGAGGGGATGATCCCCCTCGCAGCGAGCCCGTTGATCGCGTCGCGGGCCTCGGCCCAAGTGCCGCCGATGTCGTTGAACCCGCCGCTGCCGGAGCCGAGAGCGACGCCCGCCGCGGTCGCGGCGCGGGCGACGAACACCGCCATCTCGGCCCGGGTCACCTCTTTGTTCGGGGAGTACGTCGAACCGTCGTCGGTGCCTTTGGTGATCCTGTAGTAGGCGATGCAGTTGATGGCGTCGCGGAAGACATGACCCGTTGACACATCAGCGAACAACTGGTCCACGGTGGCGTCGGCCACACACGCCGACAGGGGTGTGGTGTAGTCAGCCCGGTCCGTAACCGCCGCAGCCGGGGCCGCTCCAACGGCTAGGACCGAGGCGACCAGGGCGCCGACGGCGAGCACTCCCCAGCCCGAGCGGCGCTTCTTCATTGGCTGGATCATGGGTGCCCTTCCTCGTGGTCGGATCATGGGTGCCCTCCTTGCTGCAATGAGCGACGCAGCGTTTAGCCGCAGACGCGGGGAGGCCCCGGCCACCATGGGCCGGGGCCTCCGCTCGGGTTTGGACTTACCAGTAGATCGACTTACCAGTAGATCACGGGGTCGATGTCGTTGGGGCCAGGGGTGTGCAACCTGAATGCGTTGACGTCCCTGCTGCCGTCGCCGACGATAGTCCATGACAACTCGAAGCCCGCGAGGTTGAACAGATTCCGCTCAAACTGGGCGTAGCCAGAAGCCTCAGAAGAAGCCGGAGTCGGATTCGTGGCGCTGAGACCCATCTTTGTATCGATGTCGAACCGGTCGTTCGAGTCGTAGCGGATCACCTCCACACTGTCGTCTTCGATCGTGTAGCCGTCCTCCGCGTTGCCCGTCACCGTGCCCACGAAGATCGTGTTCGTGTCCTTGTCGAGCCTGAGGATCTGCTTCGGGCTCGAGTCCGACTGTGTGCCCACCATGGCCTCAGACGCCCACTGCACGGTCCCCGATCCGTCGCCCGGTTCCAGCAGGGCTGTGGTGTCGTCGCCGTCGTGGTTCCAGGGATCCACGTCGGCTGTGAGGCCGTCGGATTCTGCAGCACCGGTTCCGGTTCCTGTTCGCTCGTAGCCGAAGGTGTAGGAACCGCTGCGGTCCACAGCCAAGTACGCGTTGTTGGCGATCGGGATTATGGACGTGGTGTCGGCATCGTCATCGTGGTCCACAAGTTGAGATGTGGGCGTAATCCGGGCAGTACTAAGCTGGACCTCCCTGTTCGGGAGCGGGTCGCCGTACTGGTCGACCACTGTCACCTTCACCCGGGTGGCCGCCCCGCGGTCGTCCGCAGCGACGTATGACGGGTTAGGCCCGACGCGGACTGCGACGTCGGTGTCGCCGCCCGCGAGGCTGTCCTCGGTGCTGAAGACCCCAGTGAAGCGTCCGCTATTGACTGCGGCTCCTTCGACCACGTGGAACTCGCTGAATGTGTTCCTAAAGTCCTCTGATCCCTTGAGCCCAAGGTCGGCCATGTTGCTAGCGACGAACTTCAACGTCCTGTTGTACCGTCCGGTCGTGGCGCGGCCGTACTTGTCTCTGAGTTGCAGCGTGAAGAGCACGGACGAACCCAGATGCGCCTTCGTGCCGCCGTGGCTGTTGGTGACGCTTATCAGCTTGGCAGGCTCAGAGATGCCCCCGGGAATGTCGAGCCTGTAGAGCCCGGTGTCGTCGACATCCACCTCGTCCTTGTCGTCGCCGGTCCAGGCCCAGACCGTGGTGCCGTTGGCGGCGTCCAACCCCTCCAACGGCGTGAACCCCAGCGCAGCATCGCCGGTGCCTCCGGTGATGTTGTCTGTCTTGTCGATCTCACACTCGTATTTGCCCTCGAGATTGGAAACCTCGCCGCAGGATCCGTCGCCTCTGAAGGCCAAGTCGACACCGGGGGTGTCGATGTGGAACACGTCCACCACGGCGTTGGGAACCGGCTGGAAGTCGTCGTCGCGCACCGAGACGACCACCTTGTCTTCGAAATCCTCGTACTGCGCGGTGACACCGGCCGGACGCACCGAGGTGTGGGCCAGAACCCGGGTGATGAACGCCGCCATCTGGCCGCGGTTGACCGCGCCCTTCGGGTCGTAGTTGAAGGGCAGCGGGTAGGGACCCTCCCCGAATGCGGGCGGGAAGTGCTGGACCGCGACATCGATGTCGTACTTGTTCTCCTTGTAGATCGGCGCCCCGTCGGGGAGCCCGGAGACGGAGAAGGTCGCCTTGCCGTCCTCGTCAAATGACACCGGCACCGGCGACACCACCGTCGCCTGCGGGCTAAGCACCACCGGCGTGGGGGCGTCACTCGTGGCGCGGTCATTGTCATGATCTATGAACGCACGGGTCGTGAGGTTGACCAGGACATGGGGCCGCCCCGGGCCGGCGGGAAGCGCTTCTGCGCCTCCGGTGACGCCCAGCTCCCACAGCGCCGAGATGTGCCTGTCGACTTCGAGGGGCTCAAAGTCGCGTGCGTCGGGGAACCAGTCATTGACCGGCTCCGCCGAAGCGCCGTCCCCCAACCGGATCTCGCATGTCTCGCTCACTGCCGCACACGGCCTGTTGAGGTTTTTCTTGTCGACGAGTGACACGATCGGTGAGGCCTCCAGGAGCAGCCCGAACAGGAACGTCGCCATCTCCGAGCGGGTGATCGCGTCGTCGGGCCTGAAGGCGCCGCCAGCGGGAATCATCCCCTTGGCGGCCAACTGGTTGATCACGTCCTGCGCCTCGGACCAGACGTCGTCGATGTCTGTGAACCCGCCGCTGCCAGAGCCCAGATCGACGCCCGCCGCGGTCGCGGCCCGGGCGATGAACACCGCCATCTGGGCCCGGGTCACATCATCGTTCGGGGAGTACGTCGAGCCGTCGCCGGTGCCGTTGGTGATCCCGTAGTAGGCGATGCAGTTGATCTCTTCTTGGAAAGCGTGGCTCTCGGACACGTCGGTGAACATGTGATCGTCGAGAGCGTCGCCGACACACGCCGAAGTCCACGGCCACACCGGCCCCGTATTCCACGGCTTCTCACCAGGCGCTAGGTCGCCATTCAAGTTTTCGGCGCCCGCAGGGCCCGCGGCGACCGCGAGGAGCGATGCGATCAGGGCGCCGCTGGCGAGCACTGCCCAACCCGTCGGCGGCCTCTAGGACCACAAGCCTATAGAAACCCTTTCAATACAGTCCGTTCGGGCAATCAGGCGCGCCGGCCGAGGCGGCGGCTCGGGGGGAGGCTGGTCGGGCTGCGCCGCACAAACGCCGTGCTCACAAGGTGTTTATGAGCCGCAGGCCGCAACTGCGGCGTCCCGGCCAACGTCGGGGGGCCCGTGGACGGCTGGGGTACAAACCGGGGCTGTCCGCGCCCATGCACAATCACGGAACTCGCCAGCTTGGTTTCACCTGTCCCGACAACACCGGACTCGTGTCGCTTGGGCCGTCCGCTCACGGCTGTCCTCGCCGGACGGACCCACGGGCCCGCCCGGCCGCGGGCGGGACGGGGAGGTGATCAGTCTCCCGCTCTTGTTTGCTGTGCCAGCCGTCGTGGTGGAGCCCCGGTGCCGGTTACCGCTCGATGCTGGGCCCGCTTCGACGGCGAGGGGCGGCTCGGGCCAGTGGCGCTGCGATGAAGGCGGCGAGTTGGGCCTGGTCGAGGTCGGAGAGACCCTCGGGGCGGCGTCGGGGTTCGGGGTCGGTGCGGACCTCTGGATGACGCAGGTCGCGTACCGCCCACACCCGGTCGGGGCACAGCAGCTCGCCGTCGCCGGTCCACAGCTCGACGCCGTGGCGGATGGCGGTCGCCGCTGCGAAGGTGTCACCCAGGGACATCCGGTAGGCGTGCTTGATCCACGCGGCCGTCTGGGCGGTGCGGGTGTCGACGCCCTCGACCCGCAGTGCACGGCGAAGGTACCGGGAACGCCCTAACGCGATGTCGGGCCCGTACTTGTTCGCCAACGTGTAGCAGACCTCGGCGAAGTTGACCGCGCTCATGACCGGGCGCGGCCCCGGACGTTGCAGCAGCTCCCGCACCTGGGTGGCAGCAGGCTCGTCGCGATCGTAGTGCCTGATGATCGGCCAAGTGTCCAGCACCACGGCCGTGCCGCGCTCGGGCACGCCCCTACAGTTCGATGCTGGCGGGCTCTCGGCGTGCTGGACGGCGGGCGGCCAGTGCCTCGTTGGGGTAGTCGGCCTCGATCTCGGCCCGCCGGGCGCGATCCAGCTCGTCGGCGACACCGGGGAACCGTCCGCCGTCGGCGAGGAACTGCTCCACCGCCTCGGAGCGCTCGGCCTCGGTGGGCTCGTCGTCGTAGTCGTCGTAGCAGGCCGCGTACTGCGCGAGCGCCCCGCCGGGAGCGGTGTTGTGGAGTGCGCGGTCTTCGCAGGGCGAGGAGCCAGCCATGTCCGACAGTGTAGACGCCTCGGGGCGGGCCGACCTCCGCCCGGTCGGTGGGCAGGGTGTACGTAGCGGCGCGTGTCGATGGTGACCGTGGCATCGCCCACAGCGATGCTGCTGGCATCGTCGCTGAAGGTCAGAGTGCCGGTGGCAGCCCCCCGCCCGCGGGCGTCGACGGTGTTGGCGCGGGTCGGCGCGTTGACGCCCGGGGCCAACGAGTAGGTGACGTCCAGATCGTTGCCGTCAACGCCGGGGGTCGGGTCGTCAACACTGATCGAGAAGGTGGCCCTCCCCTCCCGGGCCGGATTCCAGCTCGTCCACATCAGCGGGTTGGCCGGTTACCTGCGCCGAGAGATTCCACTGGGCGGGGTCGATGCCGTTGACGCCGGCGGTGGCATCGCCGACGGTGCCCTGCAGCTGCACGTTGAAGACGACCGTGCCGCCGAAGCGGACCTTCTTGGCGTTGAACGTCGTGGTCACCAGGGTCGACGTGGCGAACCGACATCGGCGCCCTCGGCCACGTCGAAGCCGTACAGGTCGGCGCCGGCGGCGAGAACTTCGGCGGATTGGCCGGTCCAGGCCCACACCGTCAGGGCGCGCTCATGCCCGTGGGGCCTGTCCTGGAACGGCAGCGACAACGACAGCGCCACCGATGACGGTGGTCGTCCATTCGGCGTTGTTGCGGCGGTAAGACAGGAGCACCACCGCGAGGGCCGCCGCCCGGGGCACCCGCCGAGCCACGGCGCAGCAGCACGCATGGAGTCATCTGAGAGGTAGCGGTGCCCGGTTGCCATGGTGGTAGGCACGCCCGGTGGGGTACGCGCCCGTTATGGCATGTTATGTTGATATTGTTGGTTCGTGGCTTCGACACCCAAAAGTACGACAAAGTCTTCATATCCCCCGTATCATCCAGAGAGCGCGTCTCGGCCGTCCTCTATGACGCTGGCCGAGTTCACGGCAGCGCTCCCGAGCGAGAGCAGCTACGTCGAATGGAAACAGGGAGTCAGCAGCGATCGCATTCAGAGGGCCGTCGTGGCGTTCTCGAACGCCGATGGTGGCGTTCTCATGATCGGAGTGGACGATCGAGGGCGGCCGACGGGGACGGGAAGGCCGCTCGACGCCGATCTTGAGAGGCGCCTATGGGAGATCGTGAACCATATCGAGTCGCCGGGAAGTATCGGGTTGCACGAACTGGCGGTCGAGGGGGTGGCGATCACAGCCGTGTCGGTAGAGCGCCGCCTGCAGGGCGTGGCGCAGACCTCCGACGGCACGGCCCTCATTCGCATGGGAAAGCAGAACCTGCCCCTCACCGGCGCCGCTCTCGTCGAGTTGGTGTCGCGGCGGGTGCAGGACAGCTTTGACAGCGGACTATCCCGGTGGAGTCTTGCGGAGGCCGATCCTGACCTTCTGGAACTGCTCTGCGGGGCGTTCGAGATCGGTTCGAGCTTGTCCGGGCAGGACCTGGCCGACGCCCTGGAGGAGCGCGGCATGGTCGTGCACCGCGGGGGCGAGGCAATGCTCACGAGGGCGGGAGCCCTCTTCTTGGTGTCTGGTGCTTCAAGCGAGTTCGGCAAGTGCTTCGTCGAGGTGTTCCGCTTTCGGGTGGACGGAGCCGAGCACGACCGGCGAATCGTGTTCGACGGCACGCCGGCCCAGCAGGTGGATGCGGCGACGGCGTGGATAGACAATGAGCTGGGCTTCGACCTCATTGTTGTGGGCCGCAAGCGCCATGAGTTGAAGCGGCTTCCGGTAAGGGCGCTCAGGGAGGTGATAGCCAACGCGGTCGCCCACCGGGACTACCAGCTCTCGGGCTCGGCGGTGGAGGTTCGTGTCTCCGCGCGTGAGGTTGCGGTCATCTCGCCGGGCGGGTTCGTTGCGCCCGTGACGAGCGAGAACCTCCGCAATGCTCACGCGGCCCGGAACCGGCGTGTGATCCAGGCGCTTCGAGCGTTCGGGCTGGCAGAGGATGCAGGCCGCGGGATCGGAGTCGTCCTCAACGAGATGGCCCGGGACCTTCGAGCCGAGCCGAGCTTCGCGGAGCAGCCGCAGGGGCACGTCACGGTTCGGCTTCCCGTCGAGAGCCCAGTCTCACCCGAAGAACGCGCCTGGGCGCGCGAATTGGAGGGACGGGCCGAACTCCTTCCCGGAGACCGCCGCGTGCTCATCGAAGCCGCGCGCGGCGCGGAGCTCGCCAACTCCGATGTTCGCACGCTGCTGAGCGTCAACAGCGCAGAGGCCCGTCAGAGCCTTCAGCGCTTGCGAGACGCGGGGCTCTTGGAACAGGACGGCGAGCGGCGGGCTGCCCGCTATCGCATCGTGCCGGGCCTAGGACGCCCGGCGTGGGTCGGATTGGACCGGGCAGCGCAGCGATCAGCCGTCCTGGACATGGCTGGGAGAGGGCCGATCACCAACGCGATGGTGCGGCAGGAGTTGGGGCTGCCCCGACAGGGGGCCGTGCTCCTGCTTCGCGGTCTGGTGGCCGACGGCATGCTGGAGATGCGGGGATCCAGGCGCGGCTCGCACTACGTGCCGGCGGGACCCGCATGAGCAAGGAGTGCGGCCCGCAACCTATGTATAGTTATGTAAATATTGTCTCTGCGGTCCACTCAATGCTCATAGTCGAACAATAGCATCATAATTCGCTTCGGTGCCGGCGCTCCCGCACCAGCCGTTGACCGGGTTCTGGCACACCTTTGCACGAGCCCCACCCCGCAGTCGGGTGGATGGCCCGCAGGTGGGGAGTGTCAGTGATCACAGCTGGGCATCTTGGCGGCCGCCCTCAGAGTTGTACGCTTCCGCACTACACGGACACGGAGCCCCGGTTTGTACCCCAGCCGTCCACGGGCCCCCCGACGTCGGCCGGGACGCCGCAGTTGCGGCCTGCGACTCATAAACACCTTGTGAGCACGGCGTTTGTGCGGCGCAGCCCGGCCAGCCTCCCCCGAGCCGCCGCCTCGGGCGGCACGCTTGGTTGCCCCAACGAACTGTATTGAAAGGAATTCAATAGGTCTGTGGTCCTAGGGTCCGCTTACGGGTTGTGCGGTGATGGCCGCAAGCGCGTTGCTCGTCTCGGCTCTGGCCGCCCCGGCCGCGGCGGTCACCGATCGGGCCGACCACGCCGCCCGGCTGTCGGCCTGCGTGGGCGACGCTGTGGTGGGCCGGGTGTTCACCGACGTGTCTTCGGGTCATGTGTTCCGCGATGCCATCAACTGCATCGCCTACTACGGCATCACCCAGGGCACCGGCGACGGCTCCGCCTACTCCCCGGAGCAGGACGTGACCCGCGCCCAGATGGCGGTGTTCATCGCCCGGGCGGCGCGAGTCGTCGGCGTCGACGTCGACGAGACCCGCGACGGCGGATTCGTCGATCTCGACGGCACCTGGCCGGAGGCCCGGGACGCCATCAACGGGCTCGCCTCCAGCGGGATCATCACTTCCGGCGGCGCCTTCAGGCCCAACGACGTGATGACCCGGGCCGAGATGGCCACGTTCCTGTTCGGGCTGCTCAGCAAGGCCGCGCCCAACGTCACGGTCGACTCCGAGGGGACGGTCTGGCTGGGCGCCGCCGGCTCACGAACGCAGGCTGATGACCATTTCGCCGACGCCGACAACGCCGAGACGTCCGCGCTCTACGAACTCGGCGTCACCACCGGCGCCGGCCCCGCCGCGGTGCAGGACGACACCAGACCGCCGCTGGACTACAACTACGAGCCGGCCAGCACCGTCGACCGGGGCCAGATGGCCGCGTTCATCACCCGGGCGCTGGCCCACACCTCGGCGCGGCCCGCGGGTGTCACTGTGCAGTACGACGACGCCCGCGTCGTCGTGTCGGTGCGCGACGACCGGTTCCAGCCGGTGCCCGGAGCGGCCGTCGACGTCTTCTGGGCGACCGCCGACCGGGGCCGGCCGCGCCGTGACCAACGACGGCGGCTGCCGCTCCGGGGAGGTCACCCAGGCCGACCAGTCTTCGCTGCCCTGCGAGATCGACGGGACCGACCCGGTCACCGGGAGCGACGGCGACTCGAGAGTGGAGGTCACCGGCCTGCGGCGAATTCCTGCGGGCGGCGCCGCCGTGTGGGCGTGGACCGGCCAGAACGGCGACACGCTGGAGGTGGGCGCCAACGCCTACCGACTGGATCTGGCCGACGATCGGATCCGTTCCGCAACCCGGGCGCTCGTCACCACATCGTTCGACGCCCGCAAGGTCCGCTTCGGTGATTCAGTCGTCTTCTCGATACAGCTGCGGGATCCCGTCGGCGACGTGCGTCGGGGCGTCGACGGCATCGACCCGGCCCATTGGCGGCTCGCGGTGCAGGCGCTGGCGCCCGACCGGGAGCCTGACGTGCAGGCGCTGGTGTCCGGCTCGAACGGCAAGGTCGACTTTCATGTCACGCTCTTCGATCCCGACCCCGGTAGGCCCAGCGAGCTCACCGCCGTCTACACGCTGACCCCGACCGGCAACGCGCCACCGACCTACGCCACCGTCGATGCCGGCGGGCGACCGGCTTCGACCGGCATGCTGATCTTCAGCGACGCGGCCAGCAGCATCGGTCCCCGCGACGCCACCGTCACCATCGACACCCGCAGCTACGTGCGCGTGTTCGACGGCGAGGCATCCAACAGCGTGACCGTCACCGTGCTCGACCAGTACGGCGTCCCCTTCCCGGCAGCCAGGGTCCGTCTCGACAGCGGCCTGAGCGGGGTCACGCTCGACAGCGCCGCAGAGTTCATTGTGGACGGCCTCGGGTCGCACAGTTTCTCCTACCGCTACAGCGGCGGGGGCGCCGAGGAGACCCTGACCGCCCACTACGGCGAGACCCGCGCCTCCGGCGGCACCAAGACCGCCACGGTGTACTGGACCACCGACGCCGGGCCCAGCGGCATCGACCAGACCGTGCAGACCGGAGACGTCCAAAGGAACTACATCGTGGTCGACGACGGCACGAGCCCGGTGCTACTGGTCTACGACGGCAACGACCGGTTCGACCTGGACGGGCGCCCCGCCACCCTCGCCGCCTTCGAGGCCGAGCTCGCGGAGGCGATCGAACGCGGCGACGGCAGCCGCCGCCTGACCTGGAGCAACTACCTGCCCGACAGCGACGAGCGCGTCACCGAGTACAACCTGAGCTGAACCGGCGCGCGCCGCCAGCTGCGCTCACCGTGCCACCAGGACTCAGGGGCCGAGCAGCGTGATCGGGACGCTCAGGCAGACGGTTCGCCAAGGCTCGAAGTGCTGTCGACTGATCGGGGGGCGTCCCCTCTCTCCTATGTGTCAAGCGGCTAGGCGTTGTGGGCTGGGAATGCTGTGGGCGTCGGCGAGGAGTGCTCGGTAGACGACGACGGAGAGTCGGCGTTTGAGGGCTCGGATGGCTTCTTTGTTGGTGTTGCCGTTGGCGGTTCGCCGGTCAAGGAAGCGGCGCGCTGGGGGGTGGTTGCTGGCCTGGGTGGGGGCGATGCGGTGGATGGCAGCGTTGAGTTGGCGGTTGCCGGCTCGGCTGAGGCGGTGCCTGTGGGTGTTGGCGGACCACACCGGCAGCGGGGCGGTGCCGTTGTGGCGGGCGTATGCGTGCCGGGAGCGGAACCGTTCGATGCCGGCGGTCTCGCTGATGATCTTGGCGGCTGTGAGCGGGCCGACGCCGTGCAGCGAGCGCAGGTTGGGCGCAACCTGCGCGGTGCGGGTGTCGAGCTCGGCACCGAGTTCGGCTATGGAGGCGCTGAGGCTACGGATTCGTGCGATGAGTTCGGCGGCGATGCGGGCCACGACGGTTCCGAGTTCGCGGACACGCCCTTGGGCGGCGTCGAGGTGCTTGCGAGTTGTCAACGCGCCAGCTGGGGGGTCCCATGCGGGGTCGATCTCATGGAGGTGCCAGCGCAGCCGGTTTATGCAGCGTGTGCGCTCGGCTACGAGGTCTTCTCGGTGATCGACGAGCAGCCGGATCTCCCTGGATGAGGCGTCGAGGTGAGCTGTGGGCAGGCCTGGCTCGCGCAGCGCCGCTCGGGCCACCGCCAGCGCGTCTATGGGATCGGACTTGCCGTAGGTGCGGGCTGCGTCTCGGGCATGGGCCATCAGCTTGGGCGGGACCCGCACGATGCGCTCGCCCGCGGCGAGCATGTCGGCCTCGAGGCGGCGCGACACGTGCCGGCAGTCCTCCACCGCCCAGGTCCGCTCGGCTCCGAAGCGCCCGGCCCAGACGATCAGCGCCTGGTGCTCAGCCGTTGTGGTGCCACAGGTGGTGCGACACCCCAGCCGGCGGCCCAGCTCGTCGACCGCGACGACGGTGTGTGTGCGCTTGTACGCGTCGATTCCCAGTGTGATCATGACCATGTTGCCTTTCGCAGGTGAACGGTGACAGGACCGGTCGGCGGGCACATCTCAGTGGGGGCGATGCCACGCTCCTATCAAGCGCAATGCGACCGTCGGACCCAGCACCGCGACGATGATCGGGCCGGGATCCAACAATTCGATCGCCTCCACGGCTCCACGCTAGCCATAGCCATGGCCTGGGCACCCGCTAGAGAACCTGCAGAGGCAGGGCTGGACGATCAAGGAGACCGCCGCGGAGACGGGGTTTCACCCGCCGGTGGCGATGTCGATGCTGGCGAGGTCGCGGAGCTCGCTGACCGTGGTTGCGATCGAGTCGTTGACGGGCCGGGGCCCGCGGAGGCGCGCCATCTTGTCGCTCGCGTGCTCGGCCGCTCCGGCAATGGCGGAGACGTAGAAGGCGGTGGCGAGGTCGTGGGGCCGGGGCTGGTCGGGGCGCGGCTGGTAGTCGCCCAGGGTGCGCCGGGCGACGACGCTATTGAAGGTGACCGGGTGGACGAGGATGCGCCGGGCGGCTGAGGCGTCGGCGGGATGGAAGTTGGGGTCTTTGATGATGAGACCGGTGAGCCAGATGTCCACATGGTGGCCAGCCGCGGCCGCGGCCAGGTCGTTGAGCTCGCCGGCGGCGCTTCTGCGCCGACGATAAACCTACCCGACAGCCGCCGCGGGCGGGGTGCGGGGCGTCGGAGCGAACTGGATGCTTGACAGCATGTGCTCAGACGATATCCGCTGTTTTCGATGCATGCGATTATTCATTGGTGTTCCACCGTGCATTCGGCTAGAGTCGATGCTGCCGTCGCAAGCCGCGGACACGGCTCGCCGCAAAGCACATCCGCGGAAACGGAGGCACTCACACGATGGAACCCGAATTGATCACAATTGTCGGGACGATCCTCGGATCGTCGCTGATGACGATCACCGTGCTGCTTCGGCAGATGAACCACTTGGAGACCAAGTTGGAGGCGAGGATCAGTGGACTGGACACCAAGTTCACCGACAGGATCGATCGACTGGACACCAAGTTCACCGACAAGATCGATCGACTGGACACCAAGTTCACCGACAAGATCGATCGACTGGACACCAAGTTCACCGACAAGATCGAAGTCGTGGGCCGCGACGTCTCGGACAGCCGGGAGCGGCTGGCCAGGGTAGAGGGGTACCTGACAGCGCCCGAGGGCTTCCGATTGCGCGGCTCCCAGCCATCGGCAGCCGCTGATCCGCCCCCTGAGAATCGCGACACCGATCACCGTCAGGCCGGCTAGCGATCGCCGAGGCTGAGCCGTCGAGCGCGAGCCGGCCCGGACGAAGGCGAGTCCGCTGGGCGCTGCGCTCAGTCCGCAGGAGTCGCTGGGACCCTGCCTGAGAGCGTGCCGGGACGCGGGGAGGCCCCGGCACTTGGCCGGGGCCTCCCTTCGGGTTTGGGTTGCGGTCGGAAGGTCTAGTCCTGTCCCTCCCTGAAGCGAAACAGGACTCTTGCCATCCTCGCTGACCGTGCTGGTCCTACGGGCCGCACCCTCCGGTGACGATGAGCGAATAGGAGACCGTGGGCCGGCCGCGGTCGTCGTAGTCACTCCATGTCAGCGTTCCGGTCGCGTCGCCTCTCCCATCGAGAACCTCGCTCAACCTCTTCTCGAACTTGCTCAACGAAACCGCCTCGCCGTCGACGTTGAACCGGTCGCTCGAGTCGTAAGTGACGATCCTCAGCGTAGCGGCCTCAGCGTCGGCATTTCGGACGACGATCTCCTTCCTGTCGACATCGCCCGCAAGGACGGTTTGAAGAGTGTCCTGATCCGTCTCGCCTGACTGCGGGAGGATGGGCCAGTGGACCGTGCCCTCGCCCGTGTCAGCCACATACTCCGGATCGTTGTCGGCGTCCATGCGGATCGCTATGTCCGCCAGCCCGGCGACTGTGGTTGAGGTAGTTACCGGATCGGTTGGACCACCGTAGGCAGGATTGGGAGCGAGGTAGGTGGCCTTGAGCGCCTGCGTCGACCCGGCTGTGGCGCCAGAGCCTTCTGGCGGCGGATCGTAGTCGTAGCGGAAGGTGGCGCTACCGTTCCGGTCGACCGTGTAGGTCCTTCCGGCGACGCCGATGGCCACGAAGTCGATGTCGTCCTCGAGCACGACCTTGGCCCCCGCGATCGGAGCACCATACTGGTCGACCACGGTGACCCGGGCCCAGTTGCTGGGATCCCTGGTCGACGCATCGACGTAGCTGGTATTCCGGTTGATGGGAACGCCGCCCGGCTTCACACTCACTGTGGCCGCGTCCTTCGAGTCGTCGCTGTCCTCGGCGCTGAATATCACGTGGCCCTGCCCGTAATCACTGATGCTGCCCGGTGCGTTGGAGCTGCTCCCGGGGAACTGTCGCACCGAGTAAGTGACCTTGTACTGGTCGCTACGGGAGACGTCGCCGTTTGGGTCACGCTTGGCGGCTGCGGGCAGTGCAGTCATCCTGAAGGTGGCCGTTCCAGCATCATCCGTCGTCAACGGCACCGGTGAACGCAGAGACGAAGCCACCGCGAAACCATCGGCGGCAACCCTCATATTGGTAGCCGTCGATTGGCCGGCGTCTCTGTCGGCGACGTGACCGTCTCCGTTGTTGTCGCCAATGTAGGCATGTGTGTCAAGGGTGATCAGGAACTTTGCCGGCTTCTTGCCGTCGGTCCCGGTCGAGACATCGCCCTCACAGTCGGTGAGCTGCACGGTGGCGCTGATCGACGAACCGAACCGCACCTTGAAATCGTGCTCGGGGTCGACATATGCTCCGGTGGCGGGGCGCTTGTCGCTCGGCTCGACTTCCAGCTCGACGAGTTCGGTGGTTGTGTTGACCTTGTCCTTGTCCTCGCCGGTCCAGACCCAGACGGTCGTGTTGTTCTCGTCGACGTCCAGGCCCTGCAGCCTGGCGTCGCCGTCTCCACCGGTGATGTGGTCGGTGCCGTCGATCTCGCAGGCGTAGGTGCCCCCGAGCCGGTCTACCTCACCGCATGTGCCGTCTCTCGCCAGCGCCTCGTCGGCGAGGGGGGTCGGGAGGTAGAACGCGTCAACGACGGCGTTGACCACCGGCGCGAAGTCGGCGTCGCGCGCCGAGACCACGACATCGGTGCCGTCCCATTGGGCGGTGAGGCCCTCGGGGCGCACGCTGGTGTGGGCCAGGGCCCGGGTGATGAACGCCGCCATCTGGCCTCGGTTCACCGAGCCGTGAGGATCGTAGTTGACGTCCAACGGGGTCTGAGTGTCGTCGACGACCGTGGCAGCGCCGGCACCCTTGGTGACGCCCAACTCGTACAGGGCGCTGATCGCCGCGTCAGTCTCGCGCGGCACCAAGGCCCGGGCATCGGCGAAGTAGTCGTCGGCCTCTGCGGAGTTGCGCAGACCCAGGTAGATCCTGCGCTGCTCGTCGATCGTCTCGATCTTGACATTGGGAGCGGCCTTGCCCAGCAGCCCAATGAGGAATTCGGCCATCTCGGCGCGGGTAATCGCGTCGTCAGGCTCGAAGGCGCCGCCCTTGGGGATCATCCCCTTGGAGGCGAGCCGGTTGATGGCGTCCCGGGCCTCCTGCCAGATGCCCCCGATGTCGCTGAAGCCGGCGTCCATGGCGTCGCCGAGCTTCACTCCGGCCTTCTCGGCGGCGCGGGCGATGAACAACGCCATCTGGGCCCGGGTCACATCCTGGCTCGGGGAGTACGTGGACCCGTCACCGGTGCCGTTGGTGATCCCGTAGTAGGCGACGCAGTTGATGGCATCGCGAAAAGCGTGAGCGTCGGACACGTCGGTGAACATGTGGTCTTCGGTGGCGTCGCCGACGCAAGCCAAGAGGCTCGTCTCGTGGTCTGCTCGTTCTTGGAGCGCTGCGGCTGGGCTAGCGCCGACCGCGAGGAGCGATGCGATCAAGGCGCCTGCGGCGAGCACTGCCCCAACCCGTAAGCGGAACCTAGGACCACAGACCTATTGAATTCCTTTCAATACAGTTCGTTGGGGCAACCAAGCGTGCCGCCCGAGGCGGCGGCTCGGGGGAGGCTGGCCGGGCTGCGCCGCGTGAACGCCGTGTTCACGAGGTGTTTATGAGCCGCAGGCCGGACTGCGGTGCCCAGGCCAACGCAGGGGAGCCCGCGGACGACTGGGGGACAAGTCGAGGCTCTGTGTCTGCGCGTCTCGGGCAGGTCGGCCGACGCAGCCCGAGTCGCCGCCCAGTGCCGGGGATGACCGCGCGGCTGGTACCTCGGGTTGCGCGGTCAGGGCTGGCGGGGGTGTCCGGCGGGGCAGCTGCCGCCTGGCCGCGGTTTGGGGTGGGTGCAGCGGTGTCCGCGGGCGGTGGCGGCGTTGCAGAGCCGGGCGTCGCCGCCAGCACAGGGAGAGCGTCCGGTTCCGGTCGGGGAAGCCGCTCGGTGTGGCCCGGGCGCCGGCAGCAGCGTGAGATTGTCGGCGGGCTGCTGTCGGGATGCTTCGGTGAAGGCGTCCATCATGGTGACGCATTCGAACACCCTGTTGCGGCGCCCGGCGCTGCGCTGGGCGAGGATGCCCGCCTCCGCCAGCCTGGAGACGGCGTTGCGGGCGGTCCGCTCGGTCGAGCCGAGCAGTCTTCGGGCAATGCCGGCGGTGACTACTGGGGTGGTCGGAAGGTGCGCCAACAGCCGGAAGGCCGCGCTCGACGGCCGGATGCGATGCTGGCTGGCGGTGTCGGCCCACAGCTGTAGAAGGGCATCGACGTGGGCGTTGAGCCGGTCGTGCAGCCGGCAGGCATGGTCCGACGCCACCGCGAGGCGTTCGATCCAGCTCCAGAGCGCACGCGACCGCTCCGGGTCCTCGGGCGAGCACACGACGCGAGTCGCGTCGAGCGCGTCGAAGTACTCGCGTCTGGTGAGCATCAACGCGGCACTGACCGGCAACGCGGCCGTGGCGGCGAGCCCGGCCCTCAGGTACATGTATTGCAGCAGCGCCCGGCCTGTGCGGCCGTTGCCGTCGGGGAACGGATGGATCGTCTCGAACTGTGCGTGAGCCACCGCGGCGCGCACCATGGGGATCCCGTCGTCGGGACCGTTGATGTAGGCGACGAGATCCTCGAGCAGGCCCAGCACGGCTTCGGGCGGGGGGCCCACATGGTGAGCTTGCAGCGGCCCGCCGAGCTGCCCGGCGCCGACCCAGTTCTGCCGGTCGCGTATCTGCCCGGCGATCGGGTCTTCGCCCATCAGAGTCTCGTGCAGCTGCCGGAGCCTGTCGACAGACAGCGCTGTGCCCGCCGCGGCCAGGTCGCGTGCGTGGGCAGTGACGCCGATGTTGCGAAGTGCCTGCATCTCGTCGTCGGCGGGCCGCTCGCCGAACAGCGCAAGCCGGGCTTCGGCGCGGGCGACCTTGCGGGCTGAGGGGCGGATGCCCTCGATGCTGCTGGACGCGATGCTCTCGGCGCGGTCGAGCAGCCACTCGGCGGGCAGCCGGCCAGCGGCGCCTTGCTGGAGGTCTCGGCACCGCTGGGTGACGGCGGCCACTCGATGCCATGTGCGAGCGTTCAGATCCGGTGTCCAGCCGCTGATCGGGTGCGGGATGTACGCCTCGAACACTTCCGAGGGCGGATCGTCGGGACGCGCGGGCCGCGAGTCGTATTCGCGGCTGTCCCAGTGGCGCGGGGTTGTCGTGCCCATCGCTTCATCCCTGCCTTCGGGTTGCCGCGGCCGTCCTGATACGGCAAACTCACATGCTGTTGTCCGCTGATTTTACCGTACCGTAGTGTTTGCGGCACATCTGGACCGCATGACCGACCCAGGCTCACACATGACCCCCAAGGAGGCGACACCAGTCTTGCCGCGGCGCTTGAGTCGAAGCAGGCGGCCGTCCAGCCCAGAGTCCTACCCTCCGCCAGGACTCTCCCGATCAGTGCGGGCGCCGGTGAGTGGGTCGTAGCGCTGTAGGGGGATCGCAGTCTCATGGAGGGTGCGACGGGCGTGCGCCACGGCGTCGGCGTCGGGGGCGTGCGCGGCTATCTCGTCGATGGCGACGGCGGCGACCGCCACGGCGGCCGCCGCGATGAGCGGGGCGAGCGCTGCGGCGGCTCGCGCGTCGATGCCGGAGCGGTCCGCTATGTAGGTGCCGGCCGTCCGCCAGATGGTGAGGTCACCGTAGGGCGCGGGCCCGGCGGTGATGGTGTTGCGCTCCAGGCGGGCCAAAGCGGAGCGCACCGCGTCGGCCCGGCCGCCGCTGAGGGGCACCAGAAGGTCGATGTTGTGCCTGTGCGGTGCTGGCGTGCCGTCGACGGCGGCGAGCGCCTTGAGCGAGGTCTCCACCGCCATCGCCCCCGCGGCGCAGATGGCGGTCATGCGCCCGCGCACAAGGCGGGCGTTGGCGGGCTCGAGGACCTCCCAATCGTCAGGCCGCAGGCGGGAGCGCATCGAGTTCAGGGCGTTGCTGGCCTCGTCGAGGCGGCCCAGGGCCTCGTCGATGTTGGTGCTGGGCAAACCGATCTCCTTGTCCCATCTCACCGCTCCGGCGGGGCGGTCGACCAAGGCCACCGCCCCCGGCGCGATCCGGGCCTCGAACGACGCCGACACGTCGCGGGCGCGGCGCGCCCACTCGGGCCTGTCAGTGACGTAGACCTCGACCGGCCGCCCGGCGGCGGCCTCGGCTGCGGCCCCCAGCGACAGCCGCAGGCTCAGGCGCTGTGAGTAGTCGAGGTCGTCGAACACCGCGACCAGGTCGATGTCGCTGTCGCCGCGGGCGTCGCCCCGGGCTACCGACCCGAACAGCAGCACCTGTGACACGCCCGCCGCGACGAGTTCCTCAGCGGCGCGCCGGGCGTCGTCTTTGGTGGGGGCGCTGAGAACCTGGGGGGCCACGCCTCCACAATACAGCTGTCCCCGGGCCGCGGACTTGGAACGCCTGTCAGAGGCCCGGTGGTCAGGCCGGGCGGGGGTGTCCGGCGGTTCTGGGACCCCGGAACGCACGGAGTCCTTTCTCATTGCGCCGCCTCAGTCAGAGCCCGATGCCGATCCCTTCGGTCCTGGCGGCGACCACCGAGATCCGCGGTTCTGATAGCTATGGTTCGATGACGCTGGTCGCCCATTCGGCGTCGATGCGCGTGCCCACTAGCCCGATGGGGTGGTCTGTGCTCGCTGGGGCTTCGAGGAGGGCGACGAGCCCCGCCAGCGCCAGAGCGATCTCCTGCCGGTTTCTCTCCAGCGTCGCTGCCGGCGGACGTGTCAGCGTCTCCGTTCCCCGCGAGACGCTCTCTCGGACGAGCCGGAACCTCGGCTTGCAAGGCACCGAAAACTATATCGAATTCTTTCAATTGTATGCAAACACTTTGGCTGTTGATGATGTATGCTGATGTACAACCTTGCCACCGGGTGTCAACGGTGTGCCCTCGGCTCTGCCGTCCGCTCACCCGACCCGAAGAAGGTTGCTGTGTCCTCATCCGCTGACTCTGCCGCCGCTCAACTATCTGCTCAGATGGCCCCAACGTCCGACCCCCGACCAACAGCACCGGCCGCCGACGAGGCCTTGGCCGCGCCGCGCCGCAGCTTCGTGGCAGCCGGATGGGCCAAGTTCAGCGACAACGCCATCCCGAGCCTGGTCGTGGCCATCATCGCAGGCCTGGTGATCTTCAGCTTCAACGAGACCAGCGACAGGGTCACCAGACTCGAAGAAGACATCAACGCAAGATTCGCGGCCGTCGACGCCCGATTCACCAAGCTCGAAGACGACATCAACGCCCGATTCACCAAGCTCGAAGACGACATCGACGCCCGATTCACCAAGCTCGAAGACGACATCGACGCCCGGTTCACCAAGCTGGAGGAGAACCAGCAGGAGATCGCTCTGACGCTGGCGAGACTCGTTGCGCTGTTTGAAGCCAGCGACGAGGCAAAGGCCGCCCCATCGGGCTAGCTGTCCGGGCGGGGCCTCGCTAGCAGTCGCGCCATAGCCTGAACTCGGCCACGAGCCGGGACCGGCCGAAGTTCGTCCACTCGAGGCAGGCGCCGGTGCCGGTGTCATCTTCGGGACTCTTGGCGAGGAACTCGGCCAGCGCCTTCTCGAACGCCTCGATCGAGTTCACCGGCCTCGGCGCGGAGTCGCGGCGTCCCTGCACGTCGAACCGGTCGTTGCTGTCGTACACCACCCTCTCGGGCACAGTGTCCGGGTCATCGGCGCGGGGGCCCACGGGCCAGTCGCTACCAGCGCGTCTGGGTTCTGTATCGACGATGATCTCGTCGCGATCAGTGTCGCCAAAGAGGATGATGTGCCTCTCTCTGTTGGTGTCGCGTTCCAAGGTGAGCACGGGCCAGAACACGTGCGCCGTCGCCGTCTTGTCGTTGTCAGTGGAAATATTGCCGTCGGGATCGACGGTGGCGGTGAGGGTCTCGATCTCTCCGCCGACGCCCGAATAGCTGTAGGAGAAGCGGTGGACACCGTCCCGGCCGACGGCGAAGGACTGGGTGGTGACATCGGACTTGTCGCTATCGAGGCTGGCCGTGGCGGCGGAGATGGCCACGCCGTACTCGTCGAACACGGACACGACAGCGGTGTTGCGGGCCGAGCCGCTCGAGGGCGCGTTGATGTAGGGCTTGGATGTGCTCAGCGTCACCACTGCTTGCGTAGCGTCGCTCGGGGCGTCGCTGAACTCCAGGTAGTGCGAGTTGTCGAAGTCCCGGTCGGCGACGAAGACGGTCGGAGCATTGGTTCCCGGCACGAGCGTGTACTTGCGGGTGAGCGACTGCCCGGTCGAGCTCCGGTCGGGGTCCGAGACCGACAGGGAGAAGGTGATCCGGCCGCTTGAGTCCGACCTCACCGTCTTCGGAGTCTTGGACAAGAGCCTCTCGCCCGTGTCGTCCGCGTCGCCGTCGGCAGTACCAGTCTCCCGCAGCAGCTCCGTGGTGAGTTCCCACTCGGCGGGCCGCTCGCCGTCCTCACCCTCGCTGACACTGCGACCGTTGGAGTCTTGGAGCTGCACGGTGAAGGTGACGGTGGTGCCGAACCGGGCCTTGGTCCCCCTGAACGACGTGGAGACCTTGGCCCGGGTGGCGGCCTGAGCCTGGGATGACGGCTCGATGTCCAGCCGGACGAGGTCGGTGCCTCGGCCCACCTCGTCTCCGTCGCGGCCGGTCCAGACCCACACCGTGGTGTCGGTGCCGTCGAGGATGGGCTCGGGAACGGTGAGCGAGACCTCGCCGTCGTTGTCGGTGGTCAGGTCGGAGGAGTCGATCTCGCACAGGTAGGCACCGTCGGCGAACTCGACGTCGGCGCAGGTGCCGCGCGACGTGAACGCCCGCTTGGCGTCGTCGGTCTCGATGAAGAACAGGTCGACGAGGGCGTCGTCCATGGGCTCGAAGTCGTCGCCGCGCACCGACACCCTGATCTCGCTGCCGTCGTACTGGGCGCTGAGGCCCGTGGGGCGGGCCATGGTGTGCCCCAGCGTGCGGATGATGAACGCGGCCATCTGCCCCCGGGTCACCGAGCCCCGCGGCAGGTAGAAGAAGTCCAGGCCGGGCTGGGCCGCGCCGACGGCGGGAGTGGGATCGGCGCCGGTGGTGATGCCGAGCTCGTACGCGGCGCTGATCGCAGCGTCGGCGGCCACCGGCACCAGGTCGCGGGCGTCTTTGAAGTAGTCGTCGGGCTCGCTCTGGCTGCCGTCGTCGTTGGCGTCGAGCAGGATGTCGCCGGCGCTGGTGAAGCTCACCACCGACCCGGCCGCGTCGAGGAAGCGCACCAGCAGTTGCGCCATCTCGGCCCGGTCCACGATGCCGTACGGGTCGAACGTCCTAGCCGACGCAGCCGTGGCGATGCCGTTGGTGACGAGCAGATCGATGGCGTCTCGAGCCTCGTCGTTGAGGTTGCCGAGGTCGGTGAAGTTCTGGGCTCGGGCTGCTCTGAGGTTGATGTTGGCCGGATCAAGGGCCCGGGTCAAAAAGAGCATCATCTGCCAACGGTTCACGGGCTCGTCGGGGGTGAAGGTGGAGCCGTCGCCGCTGCCGATGGTGACCCCGAAGTGGGCCAGGCAGTTGATGGCGTCGTGGAAGATGTGGTTGTCGGACACGTCGGTGAAGCCCCAGTCGTCCAGGGCCTCGCCGACGCAGACAGTCACCCTGCTCCTCTCGTCGGGCGTGTCGGTCGTCGCGGTGGCAGTGGTCGCGCCGACCGCGAGCAGCGACGCCACCAGCGCACCGACCGTCAACGTCGCCCATCCCGTGCGCAGCCTGCTGAATCGCTGGAGCATCGCTAACCCCTTTAGTCAACGCTTGGAGACCCAAGCCTACCCGGTGCCGTGTCCGCGACAGGCACGACCCCCCGGCAGCACAAGATCGTGTGTTGGAGCGGCGGCGAGCCGCGCGGCGCGGTTGGAGGTTGCGGGGCGGGGCCGCGGACCGGCTGTGAACATCATCTCGGTCTCTTTCGGTGCGGTCAGGGTAGGATTGGTGTTCTTGAGTATCTTCAGCTAGAGTCAAGTCACCGTCGCAAGCCCGGTACCGGCTCGCCTTCGAGGGCATTTCCCCTTTAGGAACGGAGGCAGGCTCGCAATGGACACAAGTTCGCTGGACTCCAACACGCTGACGTTGATGGCCATGATCGCGGGCTCGTGGCTCACGCTTGTTGCGCTGATGATCCGGCAGTCGAACCGCCACGAGGACAGCATCAAGGCGCTGGACACCAAGCTCACCGGCAGGTTCGACGGCAAGATCGACGCGCTGGACACCAAGCTCACCGGCAAGATCGACGCGCTGGGGCGTGACGTGAGCGACGTTCGGGAGCGGCTGGGCCGAGTGGAGGGCCATCTGATGTCGCCCGAGGGTTTCAGGCCGCTCCGCAGGCGCGCCCCGTCCGATGGCGAGCCGCCCTCTGACGGCCCCGATCCCAGCCAACGCGAAGCCGGTTGACGCCCGCCGATCGACGGGTGTCCCCTCTTCAGCTTCGCCGGCCGCCCTCTGACGGCCCCGATCCCAGCCAACGCGAAGCCGGTTGACGCCCGCTGATCGACGGGTGTCCCCTCTTCAGCTTCGCCGGCGGACCCGAGCCGGAGCTGCGGCCCGGCGAGTAGGCGAGCCCGTTCAGCTCAGTTCGTATTCGGTGACGCGCCTGTCGCTGCCGGCCCGGTAGTTGCTCCACTCCAGTTGCAGGCCCCCACCGCCCCGTCCGAGCGCCAAGGCAAGCTCGGCCTCGAACACTGTGATCGTGGTGGGCTCGCCCCGCAGATTGAACCGGTCGTTGCCGTCGTAGACCAGCAGCACCGGACCGTCGCCGTCGTCGACCACAATGTGACGCCGGCGGACATCGCCGGTCAGCACCTCCCGGGCGGTGCCGTCGTCGCTCGGTCCAGCATCGTCGGCCCAGTACACCGTCGCGGTAACCCCGGACGGGCTGGTGCGGTCAACGCCGTGGGAAGCGGTCAGGGTCTCAGTCTCACCGCCCTCGCCGCTGTAGCGGTAGTTGAACTGGTGAGAGCCGCGGCCGTCCACAGCGAAGTCTCCGCCACTGAGTGTCACGTCCGACAGATTGCTGCCGAGGCTGACCTTGGCCCCTGGGAAGGGATGCCCGTACTGGTCGAGCACGGTGACTCTCGCGGTGTTACCTGTGACGCCCGCGGTCACGTGGACATAGCGGCGCGTGTCGATGGTGACGGTGGCGTTGTTGCCATCAATGCTGCTTTCCCCGTCGCTGAAGGTCAGCGTGCCAGTAGACCCTCCCTGCCCGCCAGCGCTGAAGAGTGGTGCGTTCACGTCCGCAGTCAGCGTGTACGTGACGGTGACGTCACCGGGAGTGACGGGGTTCGGGTCATCGAGGCTGATCGAGAACGCGGCCCCTCCCGTCCCGTCGGACACCAGCGTCTGCACCTCAGGGTCTTGGCCGGCCACCTGCACCGAGAGGATCCACTGCGCGGGGGCAATTCCGTTGACGCCAGTGCGTACGTCGCCGACGATGTCCTGGAGCTGCATGGTATAGAGGACCGTGCTGCCAAAGCGAACCTTGCGAGCGTTGAAGGACGTAGCGACGAGGGTCGTAGTTGCGAAGCCGACATCGGCGTCCTCAGCCACGTCGAACATGTACAGGTCGGTACCGGCGGCGACAGTGTCGCCGTTCTGGCCGGTCCAGGCCCACACGGTGGCACCGTCGGCCGGAACGCGGCGGAGGCCGGTGACGGCCACCCTGGCGTCGCCGTTACGCCCGGTTACCGGATCGGTGCCATCGATCTCGCAGGGGAACGAAGAATGATCGGCCTGGGTAACTACCGAAAGGCGGCAGGTGCCGTTGGCCGAGACGGCTCGGTCCCGTTGGTCCGTGAGCGCCCAGAAGACATCGACGGCGGCGCGTGAGACCGGCCGGTACTGGGAATTGCGTACCGAGACGATCACGTCGGCACCGTCGTACTGCGCGGTGACGCCCTCGGGGCGCACGGAAGTGTGAGCCAGAGCCCGGGTGATGAAGGCAGCCATGTGGCCGCGGTTGACGGTGCCGTCGGGCTCGTAGTTGTAGTCCAGCGGTGGCTCACTGGCATCCTGAACGTCAGCCGCGCTGGCGCCTCTGGTGATGCCCAACTCGTAGAGCGCAGCTATCTCGGCACCCCGCGTATCGGGGAACCAGTCGTCGGCTGCGGTGGTTGATCCAGAGACGCCCAACTGGATCGTTCCGCTGGAGTCGATGGTCACGTCGGGTGCGGCCTCGACGAGCAACCCGATCAGGAAGGTGGCCATCTCGGCCCGGGTGATGGCGTCGTTGGGCCGGTAGGCGCCGCCGGTGGGGATCATGCCCTTCGATGCGAGCCGGTTGATGGCGCCCTGGGCCTCCTCCCAGGTGCCAGCGATGTCATCGAAACCGGCATCGCCGGCAGCACCGAAGTCGACACCGGCCACCTCAGCGGCTCGAGCGATGAACACGGCCATCTGGGCGCGGGTCACGTCCTGCTCCAGGGAATACGTGGAGCCGTCGCCGGTGCCTTTGGTGATCTTGTAGTAGGCGATGCAGTTGATCGCGTTCCGGAACACATGACCCTGGGACACGTCTCTGAACAACTGGTCCACGACAGCGTCGCCCACGCAGGCCGACAGCGGTGTGGCGTGGTCGGCCCTGTCGGTCACAGCTCCAGCGGGAACGGCTATCGCGGCTAGAAGCGACGCGGCCAACGCGCCCGCGGCCAACAATGCCAAACCCGAGCGCAGCTTCTTCATTGTCTGGACCATGGCGGCCTTCCTCGCTGGATCCTTCCGTACAAGCCTAGCGGGCTGTGGATAACTCGGTCTATGGGGCCGCCGTGACGTGTGGTGGGACGCGGGGAGGCCCCGGCACTTGGCCGGGGCCTCCCTTCGGGTTTGGGTTAGTTGCTATCTGGTGTGTGGGTTACGGGATGTTCACCGTGAAGCGGTTGGTCGCCCTGCTTCCGCTAGCAATCTTGCCCCACTCCAGCGTGTAACCCGTGGCCTTCGACAAGGCCCTCTCGAATCCAGCGTAGCTAGAAGCCGCACCAGCCGCACCATCAGGATCGACATCATCAACCGCTGGACGGTTGACGTTGAATCGGTCGTTGGAGTCGTAGTAGAGCACGAGAGCCCTGCCAACCCCTGCGCTCACGAAGATCGTGTTGGTCTCCGTGTCGAACGCCTGGATCTGCACACCAGTGTTGTTCTCAGTAGTGGCCGCTTCAGCCCACTCAACCGTCGCATTCTCGGTCTGCGTCAGCGGCACCGTGCCGTCAGGCTCGTTACCCGCGTCGTCGCCGTCCTCGTTGCAGCGGTGGGCTGCCCCGTCGTTATCGTTGGCTGCGTCCTCCGGATCTTCACCGTCGTCAGCTACCTGAAGCGCTGAACAGCCGTCACCGTCGTGGTCGTACCCAGTCATGGTGGCGATGAACGTCTCAGTAGCTGAGACCTCACCGTCTCGCTCGTAACCGAACGTGTAGGAGCCGTCGCGGCTCACGGCGAACGCCCTGCCACCACCGATCACGGTGTCGTCGTTGGTATCATCGGTATCGGTGCTGGTCACCATAACCCGTACGCCGACGATCGGGTCACCGTACTGGTCGGTCACGGTCACCTTCACCCTGTTGCTTGCCCCACGGCTATCCACAGCGGCGTACTCCGCAGAAGGCTCAACGCTAAGGTCAATGTCTGCCTGTGCTTGGACACCGGGCTCGGTGCTGAACACCCTTTTGATGCCCGTCGCCACCACGGGCGTACCGTCGCCATCGACCAAGCTGCTCGGAGCGTTATTGGGATCAGTGCCGGGCATTGGGATGACGACCAAGGTGACTTCGTATTTGTCACTCTTGACAGTCGGTGCCGGGTCGAGACCAGGTGCCGACATCGTGATGCTCGCCTTGCCGTCCGAGTCAGTGGTGAGAGGCACCGGCGTGACGATGGTCGCTCTGTCTGCGTAACCGTCGCCATCAGTATCGCCCGGGCCGTTGCGGCCGACGAACGCCCGGGTCGACATAGACGCTAGATACCTGGCCGGCTTCTTGCCGTCGGTACCGACGGTGACGGCGTCGCCATCACCGTCCTGGAGCTGCAGCGTGTAGAGCACGGATGAACTCAGCTTCTGCTGTGACCCGCCGAACTCGGTGCTGAGGCTTGCCTGAGCGGCCGGCGTTGTCGCGTCGGCCTCGGAGACGTCGAGCCGGTACAGCCCGTCCATGCCTTCGGTCGCGGTGTCCTCGTGGTCGCCGGTCCAGGCCCAGACCGTGGTGCCACCGTCGTCCACGTCGCCGAGAGCCACGCTCGTGTCGCCACCGGCTCCGGTGATCGGATCTGCGCCGTCGATCTCGCACGGGTAAGTGCCGCCGACCATGTCGGGCTCGCCACAGGATCCGTTGCCCCTGAAGGCCAGGTTAACGCCGCCGGTGTCGATGCGGAATATGTCCACCACGGCATTGGGCATCGGCTGGAAGTCGTCGTCGCGCACCGAGACGACCACATCGCCGCCGGCGTGCTGGGCGGAGACGCCCGAGGGGCGGACCGAGGTGTGAGCCAAGGCCCGGGTGATGAACGCAGCCATCTGGCCCCGGTTCACAGTGCCGGCTGGCTCATAGTTGAAGTCCAGCGGGTCCTTGCCTTCTTCCGCCCCCGCAACGGCGCTGGCGCCCTTGGTGATGCCCAACTCGTAGATCGCAGAGATCTCAGCATCGTTGGCGCGGGGCTGAGAGGAGCGAGAGTCGCCGAAGTAGTCGTCGGCCGTGCCGACATTGCCGCCGGTGCCCAACTGGATATCGCCGTCGGAGTCGATCGTCACGTTCGGCGCGGCCTTGGCGAGCAGCCCGATCAGGAACGTCGCCATCTCGGCCCGGGTGATCGCGTCGTCGGACCTGAAGGCGCCGCCCTTGGGGATCATCCCCTTGGAAGCTAGCCGGTTGATCGCGTCCTGGGCCTCCTGCCAGGTATCACCGATGTCGCCGAAGCCAGCATCCATGGCATCGCCGAGGTCAACGCCAGCAGCTCCGGCGGCACGGGCGATGAACACTGCCATCTGAGCCCGGGTCACCTCGTCGTTCGGGGAGTAAGTGGAGCCGTCACCGGTGCCGTTGGTGATCTCGTAGTAGGCGACGCAGTTGATGGCGTCACCGAAGGCGTGATCATCGGACACGTCGGAGAACATCTCGTCGCCGAGAGCGTCGCCCACGCATGCCAACGTGCTGGCCGGGTGGTCGGCCGTGTCGGTAGCGGCGACGGCGGGATTGGCACCAACCGCGAGGAGCGATGCGATCAAGGCGCCGGCGGCGAGCACTGCCCAACCCGAGCGCCGCTTCTTCACTAGCTGGGGCATCGGCCCCTCCTTTGCTTGTGCTTGGGGCACAGGCCCCTTCAAATGGGGCATATGCCCCTCCTTTCTATACCTGGTTTCCACCTGTGGCAAGTTCGGCCCGGACGGACCCGGACGCCTCGTACGTGCAGACCGGCCGGGATGCAACCTGTACCACGCTACCCGCGCTATTCAACGGCTGCACCCCCTTCGATCACTCGTCCGGGACATTCGAAGAACCCTACCACGATGGTCAGGCCCGTGACGGGCGCAGAGTGTAGCACGCTGGGATGGTCAACGCGGTCAATCATCCTCGATCACATCCCAGCCTCGGCAAGCGGCTCACACCGCCGCCTCGGCGCCAAGACAGCGGCACCTCGTCGTCGAACACGTTGAGGCATCGTACTAGGAGTAATCGGGCGGGGCAACTACCCTCCACGGGACACAAAGTTGCCCGTGGAGGCATGGCGTGCAAGCCGATCTCAGCGCCTCACCAGTCCGGCTGCGGAGGGGGCTCCAGAGGGGGCGGGGACCACACTCCGTCGGGCCCGTCGGGCAGGTCGAGCCGGTCGAGCCAGCGGCTGCAGGCCCTCTCGGCATCGACTATGAGTTCGGCCTCGTCCACCAAAGTGGAAGAGCCGTCGGCCACCACCATGCGGCCCCCCACCAGCACATGGCGCACCATCGGCCCATGAGCCTGACGGACCACAGCGTGCAACGGGTCGAGCAGAGGGGCCAGCAGCAGCGAGCGGGCCGGGATGAGGACGATGTCGGCCGCGCAGCCCGGCGACAGCTCGCCCAACCGGACCGGGGCGGCCTCGGCGGCCGGGGCGAAGGTGTCGGCGGGAGCGGAGGCTTCGGGGAAAGCGGCCGCAGCGCCACGCCAAGTGGCCATCTGCAACACGTCACGGGCCGACAGCACCGCCGGGTCGCCCGAATGCAGCGACTGCATGTGCAGCTCGGCACGCATCTCCGAATGCATGTCGCTCATCATGTCGACGCCCAGGCACACGTTGACCCCGGCCGCGAGCAGGTCGGGCACCCGGGTCACGCCCTTGGCCAGCTTCATGTTGTTGGACGGGCAATGGGCCACATGGGTGCCCCGGCCGGCCAGCAGATCGATCTCGGCGTCGTCGAGGATCACGCAATGGGCCAGCACGGTGCGATCGGTGAGGAAGCCGGCTTGGTCCAGGGCCGCGATCGGTGAGGCCCCGGCCTCCTGTAGCCACACCGCCCGCTCGGCCTCGGTCTCCGAGGCGTGGGTGTAGGTGCCGGCGCCGAGCTCGTCTGCGAGGGCCGCGCTGCGGGCGAACTCGTCGAGTGTGGCCTGGCGGATGCTCACCGGGGCCACGAACAGGCGCTCGGGGGTGAGGGCGGTTTGCTCCAGCAGGGCCCGGATGTTGTCGGCGGCCTGCTCGAAGGACTCGCACACCGGCTCGTAGGGGCGGGTCATGATGCCCCGGGCGTAGGCCCAGCGGATCCCGCAGGCCTCGTAGGCGGAGATGCAGGCCCCGTCAAGGCCGGGCGCGTGGAACGTGTAGGCGTGATCGACGACGGCGGTGATGCCGCACTTGAGGCGCTGCACGCAGCCCAGCACCGCGGCCGCCTCGTACTCCTCGGCGTTCATGTGGGCCTGGGTGGCCCACTGGACCCGCAGGAACTCGTCCACCCGCAGGCCCTCGGCGACGGCCAGGCCGGGAGCGAGCACCCTGAGGTGATCGTGGACATCGACCATGCCCGGAATGGCGATCAGGTCCTCGCCGTCGATGGTGACCGGATCGGTGCCCTCGAGCAGCTCGCTATGCGGTGGCGGGGCCGCGACCAGCGGGGTGGCGTCCTCCGACACGGGGGAGATGGCGGCGATCACGCCGTCACGTATGTATATGTGGCAGCGCTTCGGCTCGAGGTCGCGGCCGATGAGCGCGGTGACGTTAGTGATGGCGCCCACCGGCGGGGCCAGCACCCGGACGTTCAGGCCCTCCGGGGTGTCGGGGGGCCGGGGGCGGGGACGGAGCTGACGGGGTGCGTCCGGGTCTTCGGGAGGTTCCGGGGGTTGGGGGGCCTCAGAGAGTTGGGGTGCTTCGTTGTCCGGGCGGCCGTCGCCAGAGGCTCCGGTCGCCTCGGAGTCCTCGAGGCGGTCGTCGTCGCTCACGGGAACACTCCGGTGCGGGCGAAGCCGATCAGGCCGGTCACGTCCAGCCCGTCCAGGCCCAGGGTGGCCAGCGTGCGGCCCTCGGCCCGGAAATCCCGACCCAGCATGGCCGACGAGACCGCCACCAGCCCGTCGACCACCGGAGTAGGCACACCGGTGGCCGTGCCCAGCGACGACGCCAGCACCAGCGCATAAGGCACATCCTCAGTTACATAGCGGGTGTTGAGCCCGCCATCGTCGCCGGTGGGCGCATACGACACCACCAGCTTGCTGGCCCGCACCGTGTCGAACAGGGTGCCGTGGGGGCCGAGATCGGGGGCGAAGCCCTGAGCCACCAGGAAGTCCCGGTAACGGCGGGGCTCCTGGGAGTTGAGGGCGCGGCGCAGGGCCAGCAGCTCGTCGTCGACCTTCTCAATCACATTCACCACTGCAGGCGTGGCCCCCTCGCCCCACAACAACATCCCGCCGGTGCGGTTCTGGAGAGTACCCGCATTTGCGACCATTGCAGCCACATGATCTATTGCGTTGTAGTTGGCCAGCACCGTGTTCCACACCGTGTCGGTGGCGGAGGCACAGGGCCACACATCGGAGACGAGGTCCATCACCCTGGCGGTGTCGGCGGGCGTGGCCGGCAGGGCGGCGATCAACACACCGCCGTGCTTGCGGAACGCGGTGACCGAGCCCGGGCCGGTCGGGCGGGCCAGATAGGGCAAGGTGTTGGCCTCGGCGACCACGGTCGGGGGATCGATGGCCCGGCGGGCCACGATGGCGCCGCTGCCCTCGCCCAGGAACAGCACCGTGTGATCGGCGGTGACGTGGGGGGCGATGGCGGCCACCCAGCGGTCGTGGGCGAAGCACGGGACGACCACCACTATGAGGTCTGCGCCGTGGATTGCCTGGGGGATGTCGTCGGCGACTTCGGCGGGGTGGGTGTTGGCGCCGTACCAGTCGTCGGACACGACGACCCCGCCCCGGTCCTTGACGGGGGCCAGATTGGCCCCGAAATCGTCGAAGTCGGCCAGGACCGCGTGACGGCCGTGGCGGGACATGTCAGCGGCCACGGCGAGCGCCCCGCCGCCGGAACCTAGAACAGCCACCTTCATGGGGTCTCCTTGTCTCGTCTCCAGCGAAATTGGTGACGAAACCGCCCTCACAGGCCCACTAATCGCACCAATTTCGATTCGTACTTGGTCTAGCGGTCCAGGAAGCTCAGCATCGCCTCCCCCACCGATGCGATCTCGGACTCGTTGATGCCCGGACCGAAGCTCAAGATGATCTCGCTCACGCCGGCGGCGCGCAGGGCGTCGATCCGGTCGGCGGCCCGCGGCACCGACCCGCAGATCGAGAAGGCATCCACCATCTCGTCGGAGATCAGCTCATGGGCGGCCGGATCGCCGCGCCTCACCGCTTCACGGACCGGGATCACCTCGGCGGGGTCGAGCCCGTAGAGCGGGATCATGTTCGGGTCGAACTCGCCGCCCACCATGTACTTGCAGCGGGGACGCAGCACGTTGCGGGCATGGGCGAGGTCGCCGTGCAGGAAGACCTCCATCCACACCGCTATAGAGCAGTCGCCGGGTTGGCGTGCGGGGGTGGGGCTGGCGGCCACGCCGAGCTCGACCCGCTCGACCACGTGCTCGATGAACGGCAGCGACAGGCTATGAGTGATCAGGCCGTCGGCCAGCTCGCCGGCCAGCGACATCATGCGCGGGCCCCTGGCCGCGAGGTACAGGGGTATCGGCTGGGGAGGCTCGAAATCGAGCTGGGCACCGGTGACCGGGAACCGGATGTCGGATGCGGCGGGGGCGGCGGGGTCGGTGGCGGCGGGGACGGCGGGGACGGCGGGGACGGCGGGGTCAGCGACGGCGGGGTCAGCGACGGCGGCGGGCCGGCCCTTCAGGAGATCCGCCAGCAGAAGGACAGTCTGGCGGGTCACGGTGAGGGGCTTGGGCTCGTGGATGCCGAGATGGGTAGGCAGCTCCCAGCCGCCGGGGCCGATGCCGGCGACGATGCGGCCGGGGGCGATCTCGGCCAGCGAGGCAAACAGCGAAGCCAGGGCGGCCGGGTGGCGCAGCAGCGGGCTGGTGACCGCCGTGCCCAGCCGCACCCGCTGGGTGGCCAGGGCGCAGGCGGTGAGGGTGGCGCCGACATCGCGGTGCATGTAGTGGTCGGGCCACCAGACGTCATCGAAGCCGGTGCGCTCGGCGCAGGCGGCCAGGCGGGCCAGGGCGACCACGTCCCTGTCAGCCCACAGAGTGACGCCCAGGCTCGTGTTCGTCATGTCAGCTGCCCAGGGGGGTCGGAGGGCTGGGCGTGAGAGGCCTGCACGTAGTCGAAGTGGTCGTTCGTGTAGACCACGGCGTCGGGCGAGGCCGCGGTCATCAGCTCGTGGCAGCGGTCCTTGTCGGCCAGGTCCACCAGCACGGCGGTCGCCCCCAGCCGCCATGCGCCCAGCAGGGCCACCACATAGTCGAGGCCGGGATGGGCAAACAGGCCGACCCGGCCGCCGGATGACACCCCGAACCCCGACAGCACGGCCGCGGCCCGGGCCATGGCGTCGACAGCCTCGGCGTAAGTGAGCAAGCGGTCACGGTCCACCCAGTGGATAGCGGTGGTGTCGGCGGCGGTGTCGGGCCGGGCCTCGGCGACCGCAGTCAGCAGATCAGCCGCGTTCACGGGCGGAGGGCGGTCCATCAGTCCCGGAAACTAGTGCGGCGGGTTTCCTCGCCAACCAGCGGGCCCGTTCGGGACAGTCCGGCCTAGGTGGCTGGTGCCAAACTCCCGAAATGGGGGGATTGCGGTCACAAAACCCCAGGTCAGCGACTTGCGAATTGTGGCAAATTGCCATTTAACACCAGCCACTAGGCGGTCACACCGACGTCACACGGCTCCGGCAGCGCGGCGGGCTAGGTGGCTGGTGCCAAACTCCCGAAATGGGGGTCTTGCGATCACAAAACCCCAGGTCAGCGACTTGCGAATTGTGGCAAATTGCCATTTAACACCAGCCACCTAGGCCTAACCGGTCGGCTTTGCCGCTGAAGGTGCGGGGCATGGTGCCCATCTCGGTCATGGTGGCCGGCAGGAGGGCAGCCGGCACGGCGGCACCGGCGTGGGCAACCAGGGCGTCGGGGCTGACCGCGTGGCCGGCGCGGGTCTCGTAGAAGCCGGCCAGCTCACCATCGCCCCTGTCCACCACCGCGGCGTGGAGCACCGCGGGGTGGTCGTACAGGGCGTCCTCCAACTCACGCAGGAACCCGCCCCGGGCGGCGGCGGAGGCGGCCTCGCCGGTGCGGCCCAGCACCTTGATGAAGCCGTCGGGGTCGGCTATGGCCAGGTCGCCGGTGTGGAGCACGCCGCCCCGGGTGGTGTCAGCGAAGCGGTCGGGCTTGTTGCGGTATGCGGGAAAGAAGCCGTGACCGACGAGCACCTCGCCGACCTCGCCCGCGGGCAGCTCGCCGAAGGGCTCATCGGGACTGGCCACGTAGGCGAGGCGGTCGGGCAGGGAGCGGCCCACCCAGCCCTCCAGAGCCCGGTCGCCGTCGGTGGGGCTGCCCATAGCCATGAAGCCGCCCAGCTCGCTCTGCCCGTAGCTCTCCAACAGCGGGATGCCGAGCGTTGCCAGATAGTCACGCTTGATGCGGGGGGCCAGGGGCGAGCCGCCCGACAGGGCCATCCGGAACGGCGGATCGTCGGCCGCATCGGGGGCGTTCACAATGTCGGCCAGGGTGAGCGGATAGGCGACGAGCACGGTGGCATGGTTGGCCCGAGCCGCCTGCCACATCTCCGCGACCGGCCGGCCCGCCACCAGAGCCACCGCGGCACCGGTGTGCACCGCCGGCATGAGGGCGGCAACGAGCTGGAAGCTGCTCGGGATCGGCGTGGTGGCCAGCAGCACGTCGTCGTGCCGCAGACCGAGGCGGTCGGCGATGCACGAGGCAGCCCGGGTCACGTCAGCCGAGTGCAGCACCACGCCCTTGGGCGGTCCGGTAGTGCCCGACGTGTAGCTCAGGTACAGCGGTGCGTCGGGGCCGTGACGGTCGACGGGCTCACCCTGCGGGGCCGGGCCGGGCTGCGACGGATCGGCGGGCGGGGCCAGCTCGTCCAGGTCGATCACCGAGCGAGCGCCCGCTTCGAGCAACACAACGCGGCGTTCGGCGGCGGCTGCCACGACGGGGGCGTCGACGTCCTCCACGAAGCACGGCAGGGTGTCGGCGCTGAGCTGGGCGTCGAGCAGACCGGGCAGCGCTCCCGCCTTCCAGGCGGCGATGATGCCCAGCCACAGTGACACCCGGTCCGGGGCGCAGAACCCCACCGTGCCGCCCGGCGCCACGCCCCGGTCGACGAGCTCGGCCGCGGCGGCGTCGCTGAGCCGGTCGGCTTCGCCGTAGGTGACCGAGGACCGGCTGTCGATCAGGAACGGCCGCTCGCCGTGGCGCTGCACCGTCCGGCGGAACACAGACACGATGTCGGGTCGGTACATAGGACGCGGAACCTACCGTGACCGGCCACCCGGCCGCCCAGCGGGACGGCGGCTCGGGCAGGCGGCTCGAACAGACAGCCACGCCGATGGGCAGGCGGCTCGAACAGACAGCCACGCCGATGGGCAAACGGCTCGAACAGACAGCCACGCCGATGGGCAAACGGCTCGGGCAGACAGCCACGCCCATGGGCTGTGGGACTGGTGGGCCGGCATGGACCCTGAGACGGACTCGTAGCCTCGGGGAATGGACGACGTGGGCGATGTGGTCGTGCGGCTCGCCACTGTCGACCACGCAGAGGCGATCCGGCGCATCTACAACCACGAGGTCGAGCACACCACCCACACCTTCGACCTCGTGCCCCGCACGCTCGAGGACCAGCAGGCCTGGCTGCAGGACCGCTCCGGCGCCCTCGGCGTGCTCGTCGCCGAGATCGACGGCCAGGTGGTCGGCTTCTCGTCGCTGAGCGAGTACCGGCCCCGAGCCGCCTACCGCACCTCGGTCGAGTCGAGCGTGTACGTGGACGAGACGTTGCGAGGCCGCGGCGTCGGCCGGCGGCTGCTGCACGAGCTGATCGACCTGGCCAAGGCCAGCGGCTTCCACACCATGGTCGCCCGCATCGCCGGAGGCCACGAAGCGTCCATCAAGCTGCACGAGGCCGTCGGGTTCGTCACCGTGGGCACCGAGCGGGAAGTCGGCCGCAAGTTCGGCGACTGGCTCGACGTAGTGGTCATGCAGCGGATACTCGCCTGAACGACGCTCCCGGCTGAACGGCGGTCCTCCGCCAATGCGACGCCCCCGGCTGAACGGCACCCCGGGCTGAACGGCGCTCCTCGGTAATGCGAACTGTGGGCCGGGGAGGATTCGAACCTCCGTAGGCTAAGCCGACGGGTTTACAGCCCGTTCCCTTTGGCCGCTCGGGCACCGACCCAGAACGGCGGGCACGATACCATCGCCCTCGACCAACCATGCCCCTGGCCCCCGGGAATCGAACGACATGCCCACCTTCGACGTAGTCAGCCGGCTCGACATGCAGGAAGTCCGCAACGCCGTGGACCAGGCGGGGCGGGAGGTCAACACTCGCTACGACTTCCGTAACACCGGCACATCGGTCGTGCTCGGCGACGGCGCCATCACGATGAACTCGTCGACCGAGGACCGGCTGGCCGCCGCCCGCCAAGTGCTCGAAGAGAAGCTGGTGCGGCGCAAGGTGTCGCTCAAGGCCCTCGACTACGGCAAAGTGCAGGAAGCCGCCGGGGCCACCGTCCGCCAGGTGGCCGCCCTGCAGGCCGGCATCTCGTCGGACCGGGCCCGGGAGCTCAACAAGTTCATCAAGGGCCTCGGCATCAAGGGCGTGCAGTCGTCCACCCAGGGCGACCAGCTGCGAGTGCAGTCCAAGAAGCGCGACGACCTCCAAGCCGTGATCTCGGCACTGAAGGAAGCCGACTTCGACGTGCCCCTCCAGTACGTCAACTTCCGCGACTAGCGGATCCTGCGGCGGCGCAGGATGTAAGACTAATTTCGAACAGTTACGTTATTGTCCATGACTGTTGAAGTATTGCAAGACACTCTTGAAGGCTCGGGAACATCCACCGCCTCCGTCGTCGAACGCGGCAGGGATAGCGTGACCCCCGTGGAGGACACCGAGCCCGACGAGGCCTGGTTCGACGACCCCGACGCCCACTACGACGAAGCCGTCCACTACATGAGGCGGCTGCACAGGCGGTGCGGCAGTTCCGTTGAGTTCATCGCCGCGCTCAGCGGCCTGTTCCCCGACCTCGAGGACAAGTTCGCCCGAATCAGCGCTGGAGCGGAAATCGACTTCGGCAGCTACGACGAGGCCGACGCGGTCGCCGAACTTGGCCCGGGTCGATACGTCTGCTTCCGAAGCGCCGCTGAGTTGACTGCGTTGGACTTGGCGCAGACCGCCGGCCCCGATAGGCGCGGCGCGGGCCACCAGCCCGACGAGGCCTGGTTCGAGGACCCCGACGCCCACTACGACGAAGTCGTCTACTACATAAAGCGACTGCACGGCCGCTGCGACAGCTCCGACGAGTTCGTCGCCGCGCTCAGCGGCCTGTTCCCGGACCTTAAGGAGAAGGTCGACAAGTCGAGGGCGCTGGCCGTGGAGGACCTCGGCGATGACGACCTGCCCGATCCGGACGCCGACATCGCCGAAGGCCGGTCCGTCACCTTCCTGAGCGGCGCGGAGATGCTCGCCGCAGACTTGGCAATGCTCTCAGACCCGGTGGTATGTGACTAGTCGGCCCGCTGCGGCTCCTAGGGCCGGTCATGCCCACCTACGACCGGGAGAGCCGCTTCCGACGGGACTGGAAGCGCCTTACCGAGACTCACTCCCAGTCGCGGGACTCGAGGCGGCGGATGCGCTCCGCGGTGGGCGGATGCGTCGAGAACAGCTTGCCGAAGCCGCCTCGCCCGCCGCCGCGGGCCTGGGCCTTCAGCGGGTCGATGATGTAGTTCGACGCCTGGCTCGGGTTCACGCCCGACGGGATCCGCTGCGAGTACACATCCAGACGCTCCAGCGCCCGGGCCAGCGGACGGCCGTCACCGATCAGCTTGGCCGCCGACGCATCGGCCTGGAACTCGCGGCTGCGGCTGATCGCGGCCTGGATCATCGCGGCCGCGATCGGGGCCAGGATGGCGAGCGCCAGCTGGCCCAGCGGGTTGCCGTCGCGATCGCCGCGCCCGCCCGCGAACATCGCTCCCCACATGGCCATGTGGGCGACGAACGTCACCGCCATGCCGATGGCCGCAGCCACCGAGCCGATCAGGATGTCACGGTTGCGGATATGGGCCAGCTCATGGGCCAGCACACCCCTGATCTCGTCCCATCCCATCGCCTGGGTCAGCCCCGCAGTGATGCACACCGCAGCGTTGTTGGGGTTGCGGCCCGTGGCGAAAGCGTTGGGCTGCGGATTGGGCGACACGTACAGCTTCGGCATGGGCAACTCGGCCCGGCGGCACAGGTCGGACATGATCTCGTAGTAGCGGGGCATCTCCGCCGCGGTCACCGGCTTGGCCCGGGCCGAGGCGATGGCCAGCTTGTCGCTGAACCAGTAGGACCCTCCGGTCAGCACCAGGGCGAAGATCAGGCCGAGCACCAAGCCGCCCTGCCCGAAGTACCCCCCGATCACAATGCACAAGCCGCCGAGCAGGGCCAGCAGCATGAATGTCTTGGCCGTGTTGAGCATCGTCCGTCACCTCCGCGTCCACCCCCAAACTACGGTCCGGCAGGCATGAACGCACCGCCGTCGCAGGCACAGCGGGCCAGGTGTGTTCCCGCCCGGCCCCGACATCGGTCACCAGGACATCGGAACCGCCCCCCGAGGGCCGCTGCGCCAGAGTCAGCGCTGGTCGTCGCCGGAGTCCGGCGGGCCGAGGATCACAAGCTGCGCTCAGGCACCGGCAAGGCCCTCGGGCGCGCCTCCCCCTCGTAGTACCCGGAGTGGGTGTAGAGGGCGAAGACCCCTTCGGAGCGGTACATCTCGATGATCCGCTCGTCGTCGTCGATAGCCGCGGTGACCTCGTAGCCGGCCGCTCGCAGACGAGACAGCTCGTGGCGTTTGAAGTCGGCCGACGGGCCCCGGGAGCCCCGACCGTGCTCCGGGCGCAGGATCAGCAGGTCGTGGCGCACGCCGTTGGCGGCCAGCCAGCTGCGGGTGTCGTCGGACATGTAGTGCGGGCGGGCGGTCAAGATGGCCACGGTGTGGTCGTCGTCCACCGAGGCGGCCAGGGCCAGGCCGGTCTTGAGGGGCGGGTCATCGGGCGCAGCAGTGAAGAAGCCCCGGAAGTCCTTGAAGGCGCCCCGCAGGAAGTGCTGGCGGTGGGTTGCATCCGAGATCACCCCGTCGAGGTCGAGGATCACCAGCGGCCCGCCGTCGGGCGTCCCACCGTCGGGCGCGCCGTCACGGAAGAACCAGTTGTCGGGGATGGCCGTCACGCCCGACCCGTCCTCAGAATCTTGGTACGGGAAATAGGCCTCCACGGCCCACAAACAACCCGAGAACCGGCGGTCGCCGACACTGCCACGATCTTGGTGCGGGAAATAGGCCTCCACGGCCCACAAACAACCCGAGAACCGGCGGTCGCCGACACTGCCACGATCTTGGTGCGGGAAATAGGCCTCCACGGCCCACAAACAACCCGAGAACCGGCGGCCGTCACGCCCGACCCGTCCTCAGAATCTTGGTGCGGGAAATAGGCCTCCACGGCCCACAAACAACCCGAGAACTGGAGGCGGTCGAGGCCCTCACAATCTCGGGTTGGTTATCGGCGCTCCAGCCACCCAAAACCTCCCGAGAACTGGCGGGCGGGACGGCGGCGGGAACGGTCACTCCTCGTCGGCGGCTTCTGCGGCCCGGTCCCGGATCTCGGCCACCACACCCGGATCGGCAAGCGTGGTGGTGTCGCCCAGATCCCGGCCGTCGGCCACATCGCGCAGCAAGCGGCGCATGATCTTGCCCGAACGGGTCTTGGGCAGGTCCGGCACCAGGAACACCGCCTTCGGCCTCGCCGTCGGCCCCAGCTTGGTGGCCACATGCCGGCGGACCTCCTCCCGCAGCTCGTCGGAGGCCACCGCGGTGCCCACCAGGATCACGTAGCCGACGATCGCCTGACCGGTGATGTCGTCGGCCGCGCCCACCACCGCGGCCTCAGCCACCGCCGGATGGTCCACCAGCGCCGACTCCACCTCGGTGGTGGAGATCCGATGCCCCGACACGTTCATCACGTCGTCCACCCGGCCCAACAGCCACAGATAGCCGTCGGCGTCGACCCGGGCGCCGTCACCGGCGAAGTAACGGCCCTCGAACGCCGACCAGTAGGTGTCGCGGTAGCGCTCCGGGTCGCCCCAGATGCCCCGCAGCATCGACGGCCAGGGCCGGGTGATCGTCAGATACCCGCCACCCTCGGCCACCACCTCTCCCGCATCGTCCACCACCTCGGCGAACACACCCGGCAACGGCTGGGTGGCCGAGCCCGGCTTGGTGGTCGTGACGCCCGGCAGGGGCGTGATCATGTGCCCGCCGGTCTCGGTCTGCCACCAGGTGTCCACGATCGGGCAGCGCTCGCCGCCGATGTTGCGGTGGTACCACATCCACGCCTCGGGATTGATCGGCTCGCCCACCGTGCCCAGCACCCGCAGGCTGGACAGATCCCGGCCCGCCGGCCACTGCTCGCCCCACTTCATGAACGTGCGGATCGCGGTGGGGGCGGTGTACAGCTGGGTCACGCCGTAGCGCTCGATGATGTCCCACAGGCGGTCCTTGGCCCAAGCGGCCCGGTCGCCGGAACGCTCGGTGGGGCGGGGCGTGTCCGGCGTGCCCTCATACATCACCGACGTGCACCCGTTGGCCAGCGGCCCGTACACGATGTAGCTGTGGCCGGTCACCCAGCCGATGTCGGCCGCACACCAGAACACGTCGGTGTCGGGACGCAGATCGAACACATAGCGGTGGGTGAACGACACCTGGGTCAGGTACCCGCCGGTGGTATGCATGATCCCCTTCGGCTTGGCGGTGGTGCCCGACGTGTACAGCAGGTACAGCAACTGCTCGGAGTCCATCGGCTTGGCCGGGCAGTCCGGAGCGGCCTCGGCCATCAGGTCGTGCCACCACAGGTCGCGGCCCTCGGCCATGACCGGATCGGTGCCACAGCGATCCACCACCACCACATGCTCCACCGAGGGGGCGCCGGCCGCTAGGGCCAGGTCGACGTTGGGCTTCAGGGGTGAGGGAGCGCCCCGGCGGTAGCCGGCGTCGGCGGTGACCACCAGACGGGCCTCGGCATCGGTGCAGCGGTCGGTGATGGCGTCGGGCGAGAAGCCGCCGAAGATCACCGAATGGGCCACCCCGACACGGGTGCAGGCCAGCATGGTGACCGCCAGCTCGGGGATCATCGGCATGTACACCGCGATGCGGTCGCCCTTGCGCAGGCCCAAGCGCAGCAGCACGTTGGCGAAGCGCTGCACATCGTCGAGCAGCTCGGAGTAGGTGATGGTGCGGGTGTCGCCCGGCTCGCCCTCCCAATGGAAGGCCACCTTGCCGCCCCGGCCCGCGGCCACATGGCGGTCCAGGCAGTTGTACGACACGTTTAGCTGTCCGCCCACGAACCATCGGGCGAAGGGCAGGTCCCACTCCAGGGTGGTGTCGAAGTCGGTGTGCCAGTCGAGCAGCTCACGGGCCTGGCGGGCCCAGAACGCCTCGAAGTCGGCGGCAGCCTCGTCGTACATCGACCCGTCAGCGGCCTGGGCCGCGGCGGCGAAGTCCGGCGTCGGCGGGAACGTGCGGTCCTCGGTCTCGTAGATCTCGATCGACCCTTCGGCCATGCGGTTCTCCTTGTTGTTCGGTTGCTCGCTGCCCGGCTGCTCGCTGCCCGGCTGCTCCCTGCCTAGTCGCTCGCTGCCCGGGGCTCCTCTACCCGGCTGTTCGGCTGCTCTGCTACCCAGTTGCTTCCTGCTCGACTGCTCTGCTACCCGGCTGCTCGGCTGCTCTGCTACCCCGGCTGGGGGGCTCCGCTACCCGGGGCCGGGGGCGGGGGCTCCGACCGGGACCGTCTCGGTGTGGCGCCCCGAGTGCAGTACCGTCCCCGGCAGAGCCTCGGTGGCCTCGCCGTCGATGACGGTGGTGACACCGTTCACCATCACCCGTCGCACGCCGGTGGCCTCGGACCACAGGCGCTTGCCCTCGCCGGGCAGGTCAGCCACCAGCACCGGATCGAGAGCGCCGACGGTGTCGGGATCGAACAGGACGATGTCGGCGAAGCAGCCCTCGGCGACCCGGCCCCGGCCCCGCAGGCCGAACAGCCGGGCAGGCGCCTCGGTGAGATGGTGCACCGCGTTCTCCATGGTGGTGAGGCACCGGCCCCGCAGGCAATCGGCGATCCACGCCGTGGGGTAGCAGGCGCCCGCCATGCGGTCGAGGTGCGCCCCGGCGTCGCTGCCGCCGATCATCACCGCGGGGTGCTCCCAGGCCTCGGCCCGCAGCCGCCAGCTCTCGGGATCGTCGTCGGTGGGGGCCGGCCACAAGACGGTGCGCAGATCATCGGCCAGGCAGATGTCCACCAGGCAGAAGAAGTCCCGCTGGCCCCGCTCCCGGGCGATGTCGCCCACCCGCCGGCCCTTCAGGGCCTCGTTGGCGGCCGAATAAGTGTCGCCGATGACGTAGTCCGACCAGCCGGTGAGCCGGCTGAACACGCCCGCCTCCGGGCTGGCTGCCGAGTTCTCGATGGCGATGAGGGTCTCGGGGCGGCGCAGGGCCTCCATGCGCTCACCGATCGGCAAGCCGAAGATGTCGGGCCAGCCGGGCAGCATGTGCAGGGCGCAAAAGCTGCCCAGATTCATGTTCATCCCCACCAGGATCGGCATGGTCAGGGCAACCACTACCGCACCAGCGTCGGCGGCCCGCTCGCAGGCGGCGATCTGGTTGCGGTAGTCGTCGGGGCGGGCCGAGTCGATGGTCAGCACGTTCCAGTTGAGCGGGCGTTGGGCCTGCAGCGACATACGGGTCATCAGGTCGACCTCGGCGTCGCTGAAACCCTTCATGCAGCCGTCGGCCACCCATTCGAGGGTGGTGCCGGCGTGGGCGGCCGTCTCCCGGCACAACTCCAGCACCTCCTCCTCGGAGGCCCAACGGCTGGGGACGGGCTGGCCGTCCCAGTCGTTGTGGGTGTAGCTGCGGCCGGTGGAGAAGCCGAACCCGCCCGCGGCCAGCGACTCGGCCAGCAGAGCCCGCATCAGGGCGATCTGGTCGGGATTGGCCTCGTGGCCGACGGCGTCGTCCCGCATGACGGTCCGGCGCAGCGCGCAGTGTCCCACCATGAAGCCCGCGTTCACGCCCACGCCCCGGCTCTCGACGGCCCGTAGGTAGTCGGCGAAGCTCTCCCAGTCCCACGGCACGCCTTGTTCGAGGGCGGCCAGCTCCATGCCCTCCACCTTCACCATCATGCGCTTGAGGTACTCGCCGTCGGAGGGGTGTCCGAGGGGGGCGAGCGAGAAGCCGCAGTTGCCGCCGACCACGGTGGTCACGCCGAACAGGTTCGACGGGGTGGCCCTCGGATCCCAGAAGATCTGGGCGTCGTAGTGGGTGTGGGGGTCGATGAAGCCGGGGCACACGACGAGGCCGTCGGCGTCGACGGTGTCGGCGATCTGGGTGTCGGCGAGGTCGCCGGGGTCGGCCACAGCCACGATCCGGCCGTCGGCGACGCCGATATCGGCGGGGCGGGCGGACGCCCCGGTGCCGTCGATCAGCGTGCCCCCCGTGATCAGCGTGTCGAGCATCGCGCAGAGGGTAGCGGTGGCAGGGTTGGCCGGGTTGGGCCGGCGTCACCGGGCGCCTCGGCCGGGCAGCTCCGCGAATCTCGGGAGACTTATGTGCCGCACAGGCCCACAAACCTCCCCAAGAACCGGACCGCCCCCCGCTCCGCGAATCTCGGGAGACTTATGTGCCGCACAGGCCCACAAACCTCCCCAAGAACCGGACCGCCGAGCAGCCGGGCTTGCCAGCCGGGCTTGGTGCCCGGCGTGGCAGAAACCTCCTGCGGTAACCGGCGATACAGTCGCGGCATGCTGCTGCGACGCGACAAGATGCGGATGCCGGCCGCGACCGAGGCCCTTCCGGGGCGGGCCGAGTCGATGCCGGTCCAGGACTACGGGCACCTGGTGCTCGGCACCCCGCTGGAGCCGCCATTCCCCGACGGGTACGAGCGGGCCATGTTCGGGATGGGGTGCTTCTGGGGCGCCGAGCGGTTCTTCTGGCAGATGGACGGCGTGTACACCACCGCAGTCGGCTACTCCGGGGGCGCCACCCCCAACCCCACCTACCAGGAAGTGTGCACCGGGCGCACCGGACACAACGAGGTGGTGCTGGTGGTGCACGACCCGTCGGCAGCGCCCTATGAGCAGCTGCTGAAGGTGTTCTGGGAGATGCACGACCCCACCCAGGGAATGCGCCAGGGCAACGACGTCGGCACCCAGTACCGCAGCGGCATCTATGTGTACAGCGAGGCCCAGCGGGAAGAGGCGCCGGCGTCCCAGGACCAGTACCAGGCCGCGCTGTCGGCGGGCGGCTTCGGGGAGATCACCACCGAGATCGTCGACGCCGGCCCGTTCTACTACGCCGAGGAGTACCACCAGCAGTACCTGGCCCGTAACCCGTACGGCTACTGCAACCACGGCTTCTGCCAGGTCGGTTACGAGCCTGCTGCGGCCGCGGCGGGCTAGCCGTCGGTCGGCCCTGAGTTGACGGCCGACCAGGGGGCGCAGGACCCGCAGTCGGCCTCCGGGTCCACCACGGGATCCGGGACCACCACGGGGTCCGAGTCCGAGTCCACGTCCGAGTCCGGCACGGGGTCCGAGTCCGAGTCCACGTCCGAGTCCAGCACGGGGTCCGGCACGGGATCCGGGACCACCACGGGGTCCGAGTCCGAGTCCACGTCCGAGTCCGGCACGGGATCCGGGACCGGCACGGGGTCCGAGTCCACGTCCGAGTCCGGCACGGGGTCCGGGACCACCACGGGGTCCGAGTCCGAGTCCACGTCCGAGTCCACCACCGCGTCGGGCACGGGATCCGGGACCGGCACGGGGTCCGAGTCCACGTCCGAGTCCGAGTCCACGTCCGAATCCACCACGGGGACCAGCACGGGATCCGGGACCAGCACGGGATCCGGGACCAGCACGGGATCCGGGACCAGCACGGGATCCGGCACGGCGTCGGGCACGGGATCCGGGACCGGCACGGGCGCGGGGGCGACAGGGCGGTCTCGGCGGTTGGGTGCGGCCGCGATGATCGTGTCGGGGCTGGGGTTCGGCAGCACCGGGGCCATCTCCCGCAGCATCGAAGCCGACACCTGGCAGATCGCTAGCTGGCGGGGCCTGATCGGCGGAACCGTGGCGCTTGGCTACGTGTGGCTGCGGGGCCGACGCCCGAACCTGGGCACGACCCTTGGACCCCAGGGCCTGCTGCTGGCCGCTCTGGCAGCGCTGTCGATGATCCTGTACATCGACGCGCTGCAGAGGACCGAGGTAGCCAACGTCGCCGTGATCAGCGCCACCATCCCTTTCATGGCCGCGGGACTGGCGTGGCTGATCCTGCGCGAGCGGCTGCGGCGCTCGACCGTAGCGGCAGCCGCGGCCGCGCTCGCGGGGGTGACCCTCACAGTGGCCGGCAACCTCGGGCCCGGCGACCTCGACGGCAACGTGCGGGCTGTGATCCTGGCGTTGACGCTGGCCCTGCTCATCGTGCTGATCCGCCGCTTCGAGGGAGCCGACGCGGTGCTGGCGCTGGGCTCGGCCGGAGTGCTGCTGTTCGTGGTGTCGCTGGCGGTGGCGGACCCACTGGGCGTGGCCGCCGACCAGGCGCCGCTGATCGTGTTCTTCGGGGCGGTGTTCGCGGTGTCGCTGGTGCTGTGGACCGAGGGGGTCCGCCTGATCCCGGCCGCGGAGGCCGGCCTGCTGGCGTCCAGCGAGACACCATTCTCGATCCTGCTGGCGTGGATCGTGTTGAGCGAGGCGCCACCGCTGGTGACCGTGGCCGGCGGCCTGCTGGTACTGGGCGCAATCTTCGGCCACGCCGGCGCCGACCTGGCCCACGGCCGGGTCAGCCGTCCGTGGCTGCGCCCCAGGGCTCGGCCGCGGCTCTAGGAGTTACTGGGCGGCCAGCCCAGTCGCCGGGCCATCTGCGAGCGCACCGCTGGTCCTGCTCCCACCCGCCTTGAGTTACTGAGCGGCCGGCCGCGCCGCCGGGCCGTCTGCTCAGGCGGTGGACTGCAACTCGGGTCAGACCCGCTCCTGCCGGCAGGGCCCAACCATTATGAGTGACTGCGACTCGTCCGGTGCTGGCAGGGGGAACCGCATGCGTCCCCAGATCAGCCAAGTCAACCAGGCGGCGGACGCCAGAACGAACACCAGCCCGATCCAAAGCAAGCGCAAGATCATCGAATCGAACCAAACAAGAGCGCTAGGCAGAAGCATTGGCACCATCACGCCGCACCCGAAGACGTAGTAGCCCACCTTCTCGCGGCGACTCTAGAACTTCGGTCTCCCAAAGAGGTCCCGCAACAGGTCTCTTGGCGACACCTGAGCGTCAGCCATCTTCGGCGGGCTCGGGGGGCGGGGGGCGGTAGAAGAGCGATATCAGGGCGGCGCCGGCACCCACGCCCAGCAGCAGGGCGATCCACATGCCGGTCCAGCCGTTGAGCCGGTGAGCGATCTCGAGTTCGGCGTCGAGGGATATGCGGCCCGGGCCGAGCATGGCGCACACCAGGCTCATAACCGAGATCATGGCCACGTACTCCCAGCCCTCGCCGGTGATCATGAAGCCCTTGTCTCGGTGGACCGTCCAGAACGCCACCACCATCAGGCCGATCAGCCCGGCCGCGGCCACCTGGGTCAGCAGGCCGACCACCAGCAGCACACCCACGCCCATCTCGGTGAACGCGGCCAGCGCGGCGTGGACCTTGCCGGGGCGCATCCCCATCGACTGGAACCAGCGACCGGTGCCGGCGATCCGCCCGCCCCGGAACGCCTTGTTGTAACCGTGGACGAAGATCATCATCCCCAGCGCGGCCCGCAGGATCATCAGAGCAACGTCGATCGCCTTGGTGCCCTCGACCAGAGCAATGCCGAACACTCCGGTGCCTTCGCTATCGCCGAGGGATTCCGTGGTGGCGTGCATGAGGGTGGACTGCTCGTACAGGGCCGCGGCCAGCACCAGGCCGAGCAGCGTGAGCGCGGTGAGCACCTTGATGACGACGTTGGCGGTGCTCTTGCTCACGATGACCTCCCAGCGGCATGCGGCTCACAGCGGTGCCTAGTGGCGTCTAGCGGCCGACGCGAGTGTAGACACGGTGCCGGGATCCTCATCGCGCCGATCCGCACGCAACACCGGTACAAGACACCGACAACAAGCGGACGCTTCACCCGAGCCCAAACGCCACTGCCGACACCAACGCCGGCACGCTTCGCTCGTGCGGTCAACTGGCCGGACCCGGCGGAGGGTAGACATTCAGGCCGTGGGTGCGACCCCGACAGTGGCGGTGATGGCGGTGGCCAGGACTGCGGTGCGGCCTGTGGACGGTGAGCTGGCCGGCTGGAACCCGGTGGCTCTGGCGGGCGCAGTGGGGCGCGAGACGCTGGAGCGGGCCGGGATCGACGCCGGTGCGCTCGACGAAGTGGTGGTGGGGTGCGCCGACCCGGTCGGGGCCTGCGGGGCCGACGCGGCCCGGGCGATCGTGCTGGCTGCGGGGTGGCCGGTCGAGGTGGGCGGACAGGTCGTCGATCGGGGCGAGACCAGCGGCCTGGCCGCGGTGCAAGCCGCGGTGGCGGCCATCCGGGCCGGGCAGGCCCGAACCGTGCTGGTTGTCGGGCTCGGTCTGTGCTCGGTGGTGCCGCCGGGCGCAGCCGCGCTCAGCCGGGCCTACGGGGCACCGTGGGGCGGGGTGGCCGATCGGTTCGCAGACCGGGGCGGGCTGCTGCCCGGGCCCCGGCTGTCGGAGCAGGCCGCTCGGGAGGCGGGCATCGGCCGGGCCGAGCTCGACACTGCGGCCGAGGAGTCCCGGCGACGGCGGGCGGTGGCGCGTGCGAACCCGGCCATCGTGGCGATGGCGGCCCGGCCGGGCGACGCCGCCGAGCGAGGGGTGTACCGGGGCGACCCGGTTCTCGCTGACGCGATGCGCGACTGGGGCGACACAGCGGAACTGCCCCCGGCGTTCGACGACGACGGCCTACTCACCGCAGCCACGTTCGCTCCCCCCGCCGACGGGGTGGCCGCAGTCCTGCTGCAAGCCGCCGAGAACCAGACCGGACCGCCCAACGCTGAACCGCCCGGGACGAGAGCTGTGCTCGCCAGCAGGAGCACAGCCGGGGAGACACGAGCAGCCCAGGCTCAGCTCCAGCCCGGCGGGGGTCCGACCGGGGCGACAGCCGTGCTCGCCAGCACCGGCACAGGCGAGGAGACACAAACAGTCGATGCCCAGCAGCAGCCAGGCGGGGATCCAGCCGGGGTATCAGCGTTCAGCCGCGCCGGTGCGGCGGCAGAGGCGCATGGACCTGCAACACTGGCGACGGTTGCCGGGATGGGGAGGGCCGCAGGCGATCCGTTCGACCCTGCCGGCAATGTGGGTGCGGCCGTGGGCCGGGCGCTAGCTGAGACTGGTGTCGAACTCGACGCCGTCGACGACATCGCCGTTGTCGAGCACGATGCGGCCACCGTGATGCTGGTGGCCCGGGCGCTGGGCATCGACGAGGTGCGGATCAACCGTGACGGCGGCTCGGTGGCCACCGGCAACGCCGGGGCGGCCGAGGATCTACGGTTAATCACCGACGGGCTGGCCGAGGCGGTCGCGGCTGGCGGACGGCTGCTGCTCACCATCAGCGCCGGACCCACCGGCTCAGCTGCCATCGTCTGGCGCATAGATATTTGAATGGATTTCAGGTTGTTTATGTCATAGTGGGTTGCTAAAGTCAGTTCCATGGAATTCGAAGCTCTCGCCACGCTCCTGGGAGTTGCGCTCGCCGCTCTCGTCGCGGTGTGCGGCGCGGGCTTCCGCTGGCTTCGTTCCGACTTCCGCGACCTGCGCAGCCACGTCGACACCCGGTTCGAAGAGCAGACCACGACCACCAACGCACGTTTCGCCGAGGTCAACGGACGCCTCGACAGGCTCGAGAAGAAATTCGACAGACTTGAGCAAGTAGTCGACGCGAAGTTCGACGCCCTGATCGTGGCTCTGGCTCGTTCCGGCTCCTTGGTTGATCCTCAGCTTGCAGCGCCTCGGCCACCGCCGCTAGCGCCCGAGTCCGCGCCTGCTGCCCAGCCGCCAGAGTTCGAGCCGGCGCCAACGGACGCTTCTGCTGAGAGGCCGCTCCCGTCTGAGGCGTCCTCCGAGAGCAGCCGCCCCCGTGCGCCACCCACAACCCGCGGTCAGCCCTCAGCGAAGCAGCCGCCCCGGCCGCCACCCACAACCCGCGGTCAGCCCTCAGCGAAGCAGCCGCCCCGGCCGCCACCCACAACCCGCGGTCAGCCCTCAGCGAAGCAGCCGCCCCGGCCGCCACCCACAACCCGCGGTCAGCCCTCAGCGAAGCAGCCGCCCCGGCCGCCACCCACAACCCGCGGTCAGCCCTCAGCGAAGCAGCCGCCCCGGGCGCCACCGCCCGAACCCCTCGGGCCCACGGCGCAGCCCGCCTAGCCAACCGGCGGCGACTCCCGGGCTCTCTAGGACCGTCATCCCGTGGGCGGGCGGACCGGCTGAACGAACTTCCGGCGGCCATGCGCCCGCATGACCTCCATCGGCGAGACCTCTTGGGCGGCTGAGGGCGGGGCGTGGGCGTAGCATCGGGGAGGTCGGTGGCGGGAGGCTGTCGTGAAGGTGAAGTCGGACAGGGCCGTCAACATCGGGTTGATCGTGCTGGCGCTGGGTGGCCTGGTGCTGGGCGCCATCCTGGCCGACGTCGTCAAGGTGCTGATCGCGGTGGTGATCGCCTACGCGGTGCTGCGTCTGGGCCTGGCCATGCTGCGGAACTTGGCCCGGCCGCTGCCCGAGCCCCCCGAGTCCGGCACGCTGCGCAAGGTGAAGATCGAGTACCGCTGCGGCATCTGCGGCTCCGAGGTCCGCATGACCGTCGCCCCCGACGAGGACCCCGAGCCGCCACGCCACTGCCAGGACGAGATGGACCTAGTGATACCCATCGAATGACCCCAGAGGCCGAGCGAACAGGCGAATCACTAGGCGACTTCGCAAGGCGCTGAGCGAGGCCGTGGCCCGAGCGGCCCGTGAGCGCAGCGAACAAGAGCGGGAAACACAGCGCTGCACCGCGAGGCTCCCGCAACCCACTTGCGCTCGTGTAGTTATCCACAGGCTGTGGACAAATCGGGGGAAAATTACAACAGTGTGATCACCGGGGCAGGTACCCGTCAGCGGTACTGGGTGGCGGTCACGATCCCGGCCAGGATCAGGCCCAAGCCCCCCAGCAGCACCACGTTCGAGGTGTCCCACAGAATGCCCAGATAGTTGACGATGATCGTCAGCACCCCCAGCCCCAGCAAGGTGAACAGCAGGATCGGCACCCAGATGGGGCTCGCGGGTTGCGTATCAAACCCGGTGTGGGTGTGCCTGTCCGGCTGATAATTGTCGGGGCGGGTGCCCTTGGCCGTCACACGGCCGGCCGGCACTCGGCGCTTCGTGGGTCTCGGCATGGCCCCGAGGATAGACGGCTCAGGCTCCACGCGGGGCTGGGCGTCAGAAGCGGCCCATCAGGAACTTGGCTGCGTCGGTGGCCGCCGGGTAGGTGCCGGTCAAACCCGCGCTCATGTAGCCGGCGTCGGTGATCAGCGTCACCCCGTTGATGTAGGCCGCGGCTTCGCTGCACAGGAACAGCAGCGGGTAGGCCTGCTCCATCGGCGTGGATGCCTCCACACCCGCGTCGGCGCGGTAGTCGGCACCGAATGTGAGCCACAGATCCTCGTTGGCCAGCGCCAGGGGCGTCACCGTCGGGCCGGGGCAGATGGCGTTGATGCGGATCCCCCGCCGCAGCATCGCGTAGGCCTGGGTGGCCACATAGGCGCACATCGCCTGCTTGGTGTGGAAGTAGTCGGCCTTGCCATGGTCGATGAACCAGGCCGCGGCCTCGTCGAAATCGGAGATGGCCAGCACCTCGGAGAGCTCCTCCAGGTTCGGCTCCCAGCCGAGGCCCGCCGCCGAAGAAATGAAGCCGATCGCCGACCCCGCCGGAAGCATCCCCGCGTCCAGCATCCGGTCGATCAAATGGCGGTGGCCGACAAAGTTGATCCGCTCGATGCCCAGAGTGCCATCGGCCACCCCCGCGCAAGCCAGCAGAGCATGGATCGGTCCGCCGCACTCGTCCACAGCGGCGTCGATCGACGCCTGCTCAGCCAGGTCCAAGCTGATCGCTGTCACCCCGGGCAGGGTCACCTCGGCCCGGTCCATGACCACCACCTCGGCGCCTGCAGCGAGGGCCAGATCAGCGGCGGCCGCGCCCATCCCGGAAGCGCCACCCACCACCAACACCCGCTTACCGTCGAATCGCAACAGATCGAACACCGACATTGCGAGAATCAGCCCTCCTACCTTAGCGTTGCCGCGGGCATGTCTACCAGCGCGTCCGACATCAGCACCGACCCGTACTACGACCCGTTCGACTTCGAGATCGACGCCGACCCGTACCCGGCCTGGAAGCGGCTGCGCGACGAGGCGCCGCTGTACCGCAACGAGCGGTACGACTTCTACGCGCTCAGCCGATTCAACGATGTCGCGGAGGCCTTCAGGGACTGGCAGACCTACAGCTCGGCCAAAGGCACCGTCCTCGAGATCATCAGGAGCGGGATGCGCGTCCCCCCGGGAATGATGATCTTCGAGGACCCGCCCGTCCACGACTACCACCGAGGCCTCGTGTCGAGGGTGTTCACCCCCAAGAAGATGAACGCCATCGAGCCCAAGCTGCGGGAGTTCTGCGCCCGCAGCCTCGACCCGCATGTGGGCGCGGGCCGTTTCGACTTCATCGCCGACCTCGGCGCCCAGATGCCCATGCGGGCCATCGGCATGCTGTTGGGCATCCCCGAGCAGGACCAGAACACCCTGCGAGACAGGGTCGACGACTCCATCAAGCTGGACGAGGGCACCATGCCCGACTTCCGCTACGAGCTTCAGTCGGGCGACCTGTTGGGCGAGTACATCAACTGGCGGGCCGACCATCCGACCGACGACCTGATGACCGAGCTGCTGCAGGCCGAGTTCGAGGACGAGACCGGAGCCCGGCGCCGGCTCACCCGCGCCGAGGTCATGAACTTCGTCACCCTCCTCAACGGGGCCGGCAACGAGACCACCACCCGCCTCATCGGCTGGACCGGCAAGCTCCTGGCCGAACACCCCGACCAGCGCCGGGAGCTGGTGGAGAACCGGCGACTCATTCCCCAGGCCATCGAGGAGATCCTGCGCTTCGAGACCCCCTCTCCCGTCCAGGCGCGCTGGGTCACCGCGGAGACCGAGCACCACTCCCAGACCGTCCCCTCGGACAGCATCATGCTGCTGCTAAACGGCTCCGCCAACCGGGACAACCGCAAGTTCGGTGACGGCGACACGTTCGACATCCACCGCGACCCCGACCAGCACCTGGCCTTCGGCTACGGCATCCACTTCTGTTTGGGTGCGGCGCTGGCCCGGATCGAAGGCCGGGTCGCGCTCGACGAGGTGCTCAAGCGCTGGCCCGAATGGGACATCGACTGGGACAACGCCGTGCAGGCCCGCACATCCACGGTGCGGGGCTGGGAGAGCCTGCCGGTCTTCACCAGCCAGAGGCCGAGCGGATAGGCCGCGATTAGTCAAGATCTTCGCGAGGAGCGGAGCGAGGCCGTGGCCCGAGCGGCCCGTCAGCGCAGCGAACAAGAGCGGGAGGCACTCCACTACGGCGCGAAGGGCTCTCGCCTATTCGCGCTCGCTCGCAACCCCGGCCGCCAGAACCGGCTCTACTTGAAGTTCTCCCAGTAGCGGGACGGGACCGGGCCCCGCTGGCCGTGGTACTTCGATCCGAGCTCGCTGGACCCATAGGGGGTGTCGGCCGCAGTAGTCATGCACTGGAAGCTGATCTGGCCTATCCGCATCCCCGGATACAGCGTGATCGGCAGGTTGGCCACGTTGGACAGCTCCAGCGTGAGCTGCCCGTCGAAACCGGGATCGACAAAGCCGGCGGTCGAATGGATCAGCAGGCCCAGGCGGCCCAGCGACGACTTGCCCTCCAGGCGGGCGACCAGATCGTTCGGCAACCCCACCCGCTCCAGGGTGGCGCCCAGCACGAACTCGCCCGGATGCAGGATGAACGGATCGTCGACGTCGGCCTCCACCAGGCTGGTGAGTTCCGACAGATCCTGCTTGACGTCGATGTGGCCCAGCGTGTGGTTGCGGAACACCCGGAAGCTGCGGCCCAGGCGCAAGTCCACCGACGAAGGCTGCACCGCGCCCTCGTCGAGCGGGTCGATCACGATGCGGCCGGCGTCGAGCGCCTCCCGGATCGAGCGGTCCGACAGGATCACTACGCCACCGGCCGGGCCCCGGTCGCCGGGGGGCTCGGCCGCCCGGCCCGCCAACGCATCGATCCGCCGTCCATGCATTGAGCGTAGGTCAGCGCACGAGCCGATGGGCCGCCATCGCCCGGTCCACCCGCCCCTTCCGGCGGAACGCCCCACACCACCGAACGCCCCCACACCGAACGCCCCCACACCACCGAACGCCCCACACCACCGAACGCCCCCACACCACCGAACGCCCCCACACCACCGAACGCCCCACACCGAACGCCCCACACCACCGAACGCCCCACACCGAACGCCCCCACACCACCGAACGCCCCACACCACCGAACGCCCCACACCGAACGCCCCACACCGAACGCCCCACACCACCGAACGCCCCACACCACCGAACGCCCCACACCACCGAACGCCCCACACCACCGAACGCCCCCACACCGAACGCCCCACACCACCGAACGCCCCACACCGAACGCCCCCACACCACCGAACGCCCCCACACCACCGAACGCCCCACACCACCGAACGCCCCACACCACCGAACGCCCCACACCACCGAACGCCCCACACCACCGAACGCCCCACACCACCGAACGCCCCCACACCGAACGCCCCACACCACCGAACGCCCCCACACCGAACGCCCCACACCACCGAACGCCCCACACCACCGAACGCCCCCACACCACCGAACGCCCCCACACCACCGAACGCCCCCACACCACCGAACGCCCCCACACCACCGAACGCCCCCACACCACCGAACGCCCCCACACCACCGAACGCCCCACACCACCGAACGCCCCACACCACCGAACGCCCCACACCACCGAACGCCCCCACACGGAACGCCCCCACACGGAACGCCCCACACCACCGAGTGCGCCGCCAGCTCGGGATCGGCAAGTTTCACTTGATCGGCGCGCCCGAACTGTTAGCTTCGTCCGATGGAGTTCCGCCGCATCAACGGCCTGCCACCCTACGTCTTCACGATCATCAACGATCTGAAGATCAAGCTCCGCCACGAAGGCGCCGACATCGTCGACCTCGGCTTCGGCAACCCCGACCTGCCGTCGCCGGAGATCGCGGTGGACAAACTGTGCGAGGCGGCCCGCAACCCCCGCAACCACCGCTACTCGTCAAGCCGGGGCCTGCCCGCGCTGCGGCGGGCCATGGCCGCCCTGTACCAGCGCCGCTTCGGGGTGGAGCTCGACCCCAACACCGAGGTCATCAACACCATCGGAGCCAAGGAAGGGTTCAGCCACCTCATGTGGGTGCTGCTGCAGCCCGGCGACACGTGCCTGGTGCCCACCCCCAGCTACCCAATCCACATCTACGGCCCGCTGTTCGCCGGTGCCCAGATCCGCGAGGTGCCCCTCGCCGACGGCGACGAGTTCGTCAACCGGATGCAGCTCACGTGGCGCTACAGCCGGCCCAAGCCCCGGGTGGCGGTGATCTCGTTCCCGCACAACCCCACCACCACCTGTGTCGACCTCGACTTCATGCAGAAGGTGGTCGACTGGGCGCGGGAGCACGACATGTTGATCGTGCACGACAACGCCTACGCCGACCTCGGGTTCGACGGCTACCAGCCGCCGTCGATCCTGCAGGTCGAGGGAGCCAAGGAATGCGCGGTGGAGTTCTACTCGTGCACCAAGTCGTTCTCGATGGCAGGGTGGCGGATGGCGTTCATGCTGGGCAACGCCGAGGTGGTGACCGCGCTGGCCAAGCTCAAGAGCTACCTGGACTACGGGTCGTTCCAGCCGATCCAGATCGCGGCGACGGTGACCCTGCGAGAGGAGCCCGACTACCCGGTCGAAGCGTGCGCCGTGTACGAGCGCCGGCGGGACGTCCTGTGTGAGGGCCTGAACCGCATCGGCTGGCCGGTGAAGCCGCCCAAGGGGACCATGTTCGTGTGGGCGAAGATTCCGGAGCCGTACCGGCACATGGACTCGATCGAGTTCGCGTCGAAGCTGGTGAGCGAGGCCCATGTGGCGGTGTCGCCCGGCGTGGGGTTCGGGCCCGGCGGCGAGGGGTACGTGCGGTTCGCGCTGATCGAGAACCGCCAGCGCATCGGCCAGGGGATTCGCAACCTGCGACGCTGCCTGCCGGAACTGGACCCCGGGGCCGGGGAGTCGGGGGCGTCAGCGTCGTCGGAGGGGACGGGCACGAAGGCGACCGCGGCCTGATATCGCCGGTCCTCCCCGAAATTGGTGACGTCTTGGCCCCCTGAGGCACGCAAGTTGCACCAATTTCAATTCGGGGCGGGGCCCTTGGCGTCGCGTGGACCGCGCGTGCCGGGCCTAGGCGTAGGTGGGGTGTACCTAGGCGGGGTATAACGACGCCGTGTTGATCGTCGTTTCGCCGGCCAAGGCGCTCGACTACTCCTCGGCGCTGCCCACCCGCAAGCACTCCCAGCCGCGGATGCTGGATGAAGCCGAGTCGCTGGTGGGCGTGATGCGCCAGAAGTCGCCCGATGAGATCGCCAAGCTGATGGGGATCTCGGCGGAGTTGGCCGAACTCAACTTCGAGCGGTTCGCCGACTGGGAGGCGCCCTTCACGCCCACCGACGCCCGGCCCGCACTGCTGGCCTTCAACGGCGACGTGTACCAGGGCATGGACGCCGCGGCCACCTTCACCGAGCGCGACTACACCCACGCCCAGAAGGTGCTGCGCATCCTGTCGGGGCTGTACGGGGTGCTGCGCCCGCTGGACCTGATGCAGCCGTACCGGCTGGAGATGGGGTCCAAGCTCGGAACCGACCGGGGCGGCGACCTGTACACCTACTGGGGCGAGCGCATCACCGACGCCTTGAACGCCGATCTGGCTGCCAGCCCCGGTCCGGCGGTGGTGGTGAACCTGGCGTCCAACGAGTACTTCCGGTCGGTGGACGTGTCCCGGCTGGAGGGGCGGCTGGTGACGCCCGCGTTCCTGGACGGGCGGGACGATGCCAAGCCCAAGATGATCTCGTTCTTCGCCAAGCGGGCCCGGGGCGCCATGGCGGGATGGATCATCCGCAACCGTGTGAAGTCGGTGCGAGGGCTGCGGGACTTCGACGGGCTCCGTTACGGGTTCGACGCCGAGCGATCCGGCGCCGACCGGCCCGTGTTCGTGCGCTGGTCGTAAGACCCCCAGAACTTGGGGCGAGTTTTGTAGCTATAGTCCAACAAACTCTCCCGAGATTCGGGCGGGGGTTGCGGATCGGGGCTGTCGCCCCAGAACATCTCCGCCGGCTCCATCAGCGGCTCGGCCCCAGCCTCGACGGCTCGGGCGAAGGCGGCGTCGCAGGCGGCAATTCTCGGGGGTCGGATCGACGGCAGAATCGGCAGACAAGGCAGCGGCTCCCGGCTGTTGGGGCTGTGCAGGGATTGCCGCGGTGGCTAGGCTCGGGAGCCATCCGCGGGTGTAGTTCAATGGTAGAACATCAGCTTCCCAAGCTGAGAATGCGAGTTCGATTCTCGTCATCCGCTCCACGGGGTCTCCGCAAGTGAGCGGGGAGGATTGACCAGCCCCAGTGCTTGGCGCGGTCGGCGCACCAACCGTTCCACCACGGTGAGCGTTCATCTCTTACGATGCGGCAGATGACGGCAGTGACCTTTGTGGTTACGAGCGAGTCCGCAAGGCATGCCTGTGGACTTCACCTTGCGCGGACATAGCGCCATAGACGAGTTGGCTCCAGGCGCGTCGCTGCCGCCACCTGCTAGGAGGGGGTCTGCGAGCATTGGCGCGTAATCGCTGCTGGAGGCCCTGAGGTCACACACGGTTGAGGACATCACGTTGAATGCCTCAAACACCCTGTCTGCGTCGTATACGCGCAGTGAGGGTCCGGCGGAGCGGCTCTTGACCACACCCGCTACTTCCAGGCGGCGCAGCGCATCCCCGCACCGTCTCTCGGAGAACCCGGTCGCCTCAGCCAGCGTCTTTGCGGTTACCGATGGGTTCGCAGGGAGATAGTCGATGACTGATGCTGCGACGGAGCGTTTCTTGCGGCCACCGACAGCGGCCCGCCAGTAGTTCTGGAGAGTACCAATCGCTTCCTGATAGCGGACCACCGCTGCGCTCGACTGCTGCACGGCATCCGCAAGGACCTCCAGCCAGCGCACCAGCGCCCCGGAGCGGCCCGGGTGGTCTGCCTTCCCGGCGTAGGCCTGGAATTCTGCGAGCGCGTCAAGGTACGCATCCCGATTACGGGACAGCGCCAAGCTGACCGGCGGCATCATGCCGTCAGGCACGCAGCGATGTTTGAGCACGCCGTATAGCACGGCGCGGCCCGCACGGCCGTTTCCATCACCGAAGGGGTGAATCGTCTCAAACTGGGCGTGGGCGACCGCTGACTGCAACAGCGGCGGGTGGTCATCACCACGCAGGTAGACAACCAGATCCTCCAGCAACGGCTGGCACATTGCTGGTGGGGGTGGCACGAACTCGCTGTCGAGCGGGTGCCAGTCGTTCCCGCCGACCCAGTTCTGGTCGGAGCGCACCACCCCGCCGAAGTGGGGAGTGGGGGACGCGACCATCAGGGTGCGGTGAGCGTCCAGCAGGGTCTGCAAACGTAGATGCTGTCGTTGCGCGAGCATCTGCTGCGCTTGGGCGGTGGCATCAATGTTGCTGATGACCTCAGCCACCTCCCCAAAGGCAGCGCCTTCCCCTGTGTGCTGCCGCTTCGCTAGTGCCTGCACAACCCGCTTGGGGTTGGGAGCTACTCCCTCGATGTGTGATGAACCGAGAGACTCGGCCCAAAAGCAGATGTCACCACCGGAGCGAGGCTTCAACCGGCTCGCCGTGTCAACCAGGATGCGCTCGGTCTCGCTCAGGAACGCCACGACGTCGGCTGGTAGTAGCGGCTGCCAGCCCTCCAACGGATGAGGGATGTAGGCACTGAAGCGACCACCGCGACGGTCCCTTGCTCGCAGAGCTTGCGGGTTCCCGTACCATCTCTGAGAGACATGTCTGCCCATGTGTCTAGGTCCTGTTTAGCGTGCCAAACGACGCCCCTTTTGACGCGCTAAATATTTTAGCGCGTCAAATACACATCACAGAGCCTCGCTAGTGCTCGCCAGCGCCCCGGCCGCACGGCCTCACACCAGCCTTTGAGTCAACATTGACCTGACGGGAGAGCTCGGAGAGCTGCTGCCGGACCGGTCGGCGGTGTGCATCGGCCTCACCACCACCCCCCAATCGCCCCCCGGCCCGCTGAAGGTGATACCGGACCTCGATGTGGAGGATCCCCTCGTGTCGTGTCCGGGCACCCCCGCGGTGCGCTACTCGCAGCTCATAAACCCGCCGTCGATCAACGACGTCGAGCATCCGGCGGTGGACGTGCTGCGGACCGAGTTGGACACGCCAGGCGGCGGGCCCCTGCCCCGGGGAAGATGGGTGGTGATCAACATCGATGACGACCGGGCGGTGTTCGCAGCCCTCACGCCGGGCGGCTTCGACACCGCCACCATCGAGCGCCGCGGTGACAGATGGACATTCACGGGAGAGGCCTCCGGGCACCCCTGCGAACCGGCAGTCGCGATGCCCCCTGACGATGCACGACCCCAGACTGGGATGCACATAACCAGAGCACGGTTCAAGAAAGCCTATATCCCGCGTATTTCGGAAGAATAAGTGGTAGTCTTCCGTTATGGATGGGGATTCGGACGGCTCTGCTGGGCGGTCCGTCGAGGTCGACTGGGGAGGGCGTCGGGTTCGTGCGTGGGTGCCGGCACCGCTGGAGGAGCGGGATCTCACCCTCTCGACGGCCACCGCACGAGTAGCCGAGCGGGCCGCCGCGGCCCTGCAGCTGGCCGACGCCCGGCTGCCGTCCGAATGGGAGCCGCTGGCCCGCCTGCTACTACGCCACGAGGGGGTGGCCTCCTCTGGGATCGAGGGCCTGCGCGAACCGATCGAGTCGGTGCTCGTCGCCGAGCGCACGGGGGCGGGCGGCACCGCCGGATGGGTTGCCGACAACCTAGCCGTGATCGACGGCGCGCTCAGCACCGCCGGCGAACCCCTGAGCATCGAGTTGCTGCACCGGTGGCACGAGCGTCTGATGCGACACGGCCGGCTGCCCGCCCACATGGTCGGCCAATTCCGCGCGGCACAGGGATGGGTCGGCGGCACCTCCCCCATCGACGCGGCGTTCGTGCCGCCGCCACCGCCGGAGATTCCCCGGCTCATCGACGATCTCATCAGTTTCGCCGACGACGATCGGGGCGACCTCGACGCGGTGTCACGGGCCGCGCTGGCGCACGCGCAGTTCGAGGCGATCCACCCCTACGGCGACGGCAACGGGCGGCTCGGACGGGTGCTGGTGAGCCGGGTGCTGCGCCGCAGCGGCGTCACGGCGCGCTCGACCGCGCCCATCAGCGTGGCCATCGCCCAGGATCCGAGCGGCTATCTCTCGGGACTGCATCTCTTCGAGCGAGGCGACCACGACCGGTGGGTGAGGTGGTTCGCCGAGACCGCGGCCCGGGCCGCTACCGCCACCGAACACCTCGTGGGGCAGGCCGGTCGCCTGCTGGGACGCTGGAACGAGCTCACGACAGAGCTGCGAGCGGACCACACTGCACGAGCCATGCTGGACCGCCTGCCCGGCTCGCCGGTGCTGAGCGCCCAGGACGTGGCTGCACTGCTGGGCGTCAGCGAGCGCAGCGGTCGAACCGCGCTGAGCGCGCTGGCCGCCTGCGGGATTCTGTCGCCCGTCGATGACGTGCGCGAGGCGCGGTCGGGCAGGGCCCGACGCTGGTTCGCGGCCACCGAGCTGCTCGACCTGTGGACGCCATGACCGGTCCCGTGGGCCAGCCACGTGGCCGGGGCGGAGGCTTGGTACTTGTCTGCGGGCCGGTTCACACGATGAGTGGCCGGGCGGCGGCTCAGTACTTGTCTGCGGGCCTGCTCAAACGATGAGTGGCCGGGCGGAGGCTCAGTACCTGTCTACGGGCCTGCTCAAACGATGAGTGGCCGGGCGGAGGCTCAGTACCTGTCTACGGGCCTGCTCAAACGATGAGTGGCCGGGCGGAGGCTCAGTACCTGTCTACGGGCCTGCTCAAACGATGAGTGGCCGCGGCGGAGGCTCAGTACCTGTCTACGGGCCTGCTCAAACGATGAGTGGCCGGGCGGAGGCTCAGTACCTGTCTACGGGCCTGCTCAAACGATGAGTGGCCGGGCGGCGGCTCAGTACCTGTCTACGGGCCTGCTCAAACGATGAGTGGCCGGGCGGCGGCTCAGTACCTGTCTACGGGCCGGTTCACACGATGAGTGGCCGGCGGCAGTAGAGACCGTGGAGGCGGTGCGGGTGGACGGGCGCGCCAGCGAGGTGCTGCTGGCCGGGGTCACGTCGATGCTGGGAGCCTGGCTCGACGACATCTCGGGCCGGGGACTGGTGTGGACAGTGATCCCGGCGCTGATGGTGCAGGCGCTGGCAGGCGGCCTGATATGGCGAGGGACGCGCCTAGCGGAGTACGCCCGGCCAGCCAACGACTGACCAGCGGATGACCGGGCCTCAGTCCAAGCCCTCCTCGATCATGGCCCACCCGGCCTCTCGCTCCGTGGGAGTCCCCTGGAGGATGATGGCGACCTCGTCCGCGGATGCAGCGGCGTAGCGGGCAAGCTCGGCCCGGACCTCGTCCGCACTCCCGATGGCCAGCAGGTCCATCATGTCGGCCACCCTCTCACGCTCGGTCATGTCCTGGTACGAGGGCAGCGTCCGGTAGCCGGCCAACTGCTCGCCGATGCGGGCCCTGGTCCCGTCGGGATCGCCGGTCACGCACACCCACACGCCCGCCGAGACCAGCGCATCGCCGACGGCCGGGCGCACATGCTCCTCGATCGTGCGGGGCCCGGTCCATGCCAGGATCGTGCCCTCGGTCCGCGCCGCGGCCAGCGCCAGCATCCTCGGCCCCATGGCGACGAGCATGACCCGGGGAGCGGAACCGGGCACGTTGATGCCGGTCCGGTGCGACACCAGGTCGCCGCTGACATCGGTGGCCTGGTCGGCCAGCAGCGAGAGCAGGGCGTCGAGGTACTTAGCGGGGGATATCGACGTTGGGGCCTGGCTTCTAACGCGGGTCCGGCAGGTTACCCGGTACCGGCCCAAGCCGTAACTCTTATGTCACGCTATGGTGAAGGCATGTCTGCATCGACTGGGGCTGAGCGATATCTCAAGAACCGCCGGGCGGATCCCGACTACGACCGCGCCTACATCTCGGCGAGGCGTCGCATCGATCAAACCGATGCCATCATTCGCGCACTTGATGAGCGTCGATGCGACCTAAATCTAAGCAAAGCGGAACTTGCCCGTCGGGCCAATCTTCGCCCCGAGGTGATCCGGCGGCTGTTCACTGCGGGAAGTCCCAATCCGACCCTGGCGACGGTCGTCGCCCTAGCGGGGGCATTGGAACTGGAGCTGACGACTGAGCCCTTGGAGGATGTCGGCGTTAGCGGATGACCTTACGGTGCCTCTCAAACTCCTCGCGGTACCCCTTGATTCGCCTGTAGTCCTTCGGATCAGCCTTCTCGCGGCGCGGTTTGGACAGACCACCCAGGCACACAATTGAAGGGCCGCCCAAGTCGTCAGCATCACGGATCAAGAGGCACAACAGGCGATGGTTCATGCCGCCACCCTGGACTCGTACCTCGTAGAAGCCGTCCATGTCGCCGTGCATGGTCTCCCACTTACCGCCTCCCGCGAACGTCGGCGGCGGGGCCTCGGCAACCGCGTCGAGTACCGCATGGACTTCAGCTGCCACCTTCGGAGGAAGTCCGTCTAGGAACTGGATGGTCGGCACTGATTCGCCTGCGTCGTCGGCTGGGGCGCGCTGAAAGAAATGTATGCGCCACGGCCGGCGAGGAGGCGAGGCACCCACGGCTACGTCTCAGCGCCCTCATCCGCAGCGTCGGAGTCGACACCCTGGCTCAAGGACGCAGCCAATGCCTCAAGTTCTGTCACGAGTTCGCCGATGGCGCTGAAGACGATCGCAGGCAGGGCCTCCTCCGATCGGACCTCGAGAATGATCTCACCCTTGGCAATCGGCCACGACTGGCGAATTGTCGGAGACAGCGCGCCGGGTGCCTCACGGTGGATGGCACTTGTCGTGACCGTGTGCCGGTAGTCCTCCTCTCCTGGCATCAGGCTCGGCGAGCGATTTACCTTGGTCCAGGCGGACCACTCGCCGGTCGGTTACAACTGCGGTGATCAGTTCGGCCGGGGTGACGTCGAAGGCGGGGTTGGCAGCGGCGGTGCCGTCGGGGGCGGTGGCCACGCCAGCCAGCGACACCACTTCGTCGGTGCCCCGATCCTCGATCTCGATGCCGTGCCCGTCGGGGGTGGCGGCATCCACGGTGGACTCGGGGGCGACCACGATGAACGGGACACCGGCGTGGCGGGCACCCAGGGCGAGGGAGAACGTGCCGATCTTGTTGGCGGTGTCGCCGTTGGCGGCGATGCGGTCGGCGCCGGTGAGCACCACATCGGCTTGGCCCCGGGCCAGCATGAACGGTCCGGCCGAGTCGACCAGCAGGCGGTGGGGGGCACCCATCCGGTCCAGCTCCCAGGCGGTGAGGCGGGCCCCCTGCAGCAGCGGCCGGGTCTCCAGAGCCAGGGCCTCGGCCAGCTGGCCCCGCTCGTGCAGGGTCTGGATCACGGCCAGGGCCGTGCCCCGCTCCACCGCGGCCAGGCCCCCCGTGTTGCAGATGGTCATGGCCCGCACGCCGGCGTGGCCCACCAGGTCGAGCACCAGGTCGGCGCCGAGGCTGCCCATGGCGACAGACGCGGCCAGATCCTCGTCACGGATGGCGAGAGCCTCGGCCAGCACGGCGTCGAAGCCCTCGGGAGCGCGGCCCGCGGCCCGGTCCACCATGCGGGCCAGGTTCACCGCGGTGGGTCGGGCCAGGCGCAGCTGGGTTACGGCGTCGTCGAACGCCGGGCCGCTGGTGCCGTGGACCCGCACCGCCAGGGCCACCCCGAGAGCGCCAGCCACGCCGATGGCGGGGGCGCCCCGCACCGACAGGCGCTGGATGGCGGCCACCATGTCGGGCACGGTGTCGATGCGCAGCACGGTGTAGGCACCGGGCAGGGCGGTCTGGTCGACCATCTCGACCGAGCCGTCGGCCCCGCCGACCCAGTCCAGCGTCCGCAGCCCGCCGCCATCCATGCCCGTCGCAGGCTACTGGGGGCGTTGAGAGCCAAACGCGGCGTGTGGCTCAGGACGTTCGGCGCCTACCGCCGTTCTGTTCGCGGAAATGTGTCTATGCGCCAGGTTTTCGCGAACAGAACGGACGGGACTCGTCTCGTGTCGCTGCCCCTATCTAGGGTGGCGTGATGGAGCGGTATCTGTGCGACCTGCTCGTCACCATGGACGGGCCGGGCGGGCGCGTCCCCGCACCGATTCGAGAGGGTGCAGTGGACGTGGGGGACGACGGGCGGATCGTCTGGTGCGGCCCGGCCGCGGAGGCGCCCGAACTTGGTCAACCCGACACCGCGCCGTCACCCCGCCAGCCTGATGGCGCTCCCGAACCCCGACAGCCCGACACCGCGCCGTCACCCCGCCAGCCTGATGGTGCTCCCGAACCCCGCCAGCCCGACACCGCGCCGTCACCCCGCCAGCCTGATGGCAAAGCGACCGGCGTCACGGTGCACCGGATCGACGGGATCTTGATGCCGAGCCTCATCAACGCCCACTGCCACACGCCGATGGTGTTGCTGCGGGGCGCAGGCGAAGGACTGCCGGTCGCCCGGTGGCTGCAGGAGGTGATGTGGCCCCGGGAGTCAAAGCTCACCGCCGGCGACGTGCGGGCCGGGATGCGGCTCGGGGCAGCGGAACTCCTGACCAACGGCATCACCGCATCGGTGGAGATGTACTTCAGCGGCCAGGCCCTGGCCGAGGGTGCCACCGACGCCGGGATGCGCTGCCTGGTGACTCCGGGAGTGATCGAGGATCCGGCCTTCACCGGAGCCGGACCCTGGCCGGAACAGCTCGACGAGATGGTGGCCACCCGCGACCGCTGGGCTAGCAACGACCTGATCGACGTGGGGTTCGGGGCTCACGCGGCCTACTCGGTGTCGCAAGAGTGCCTGAGCACCATCGCCTCCTACACGGCCGAGACCGGCATGGCCGTACACATCCACCTGGCCGAACAGCAATGGGAGGACGCCACGGTGCGGGAACGATCCGGGGGGCTGGCGGCACCCGAATACCTGGAGTCGCTGGGACTGCTCGACGGTCAAGTGATCGCAGCCCACGGCGTTTGGCTGACGCCCGACGACATCGAGGTGCTGCACCGCAACGACACCGCGGTGGTGCACTGCCCGTGCTCCAACGCCAAGCACGCCTCCGGGGTGGCCCCGGTGACCGAAATGCAGGCGGCCGGGCTGCGGGTGGCCATCGGCACCGACGGGCCGGCATCGCACCATCGCCTCGACCTGTTCGAGGAGATGCGCACCGCCATCCGGACCGCCCGGATCCGATCCGGCGACGCCCAGACGTTCGGGCCGGCCGAGGCGCTGCGAATGACCACCGCGGGAGCGGCCGAGGTGCTGGGTTGGGGCGAGGACCTGGGCCGGCTGGCGTCGGGATGCTGGGCCGACATGGTGGCGCTGTCGGCGGGCGAGCCGGCGCTGCATCCGGTGGTCACCGAAGAGGACGACCCGCTGTCGCGGATCGTGTGGTCAGGCTCACCGGGCGCGATCAGCGGGGTGTGGGTGGCCGGACGCAAAGTGGTGGCTGACGGTCGGGTGCTGACCCTCGACGTGGCTGAGGCGGTGGCCGAAGCCGAGGCCCGAGCCCGCAGACTGGCCCAATGATCGGGAGGAATGGGCACGCCCGAGGACGTGGGCGACGCCTGCGTGTTCCTGTGCTCGGACCTGGCCCGCTGGATCACCGGTGCCGACCTGGTCGTGGACGGCGGGGTCCTGACCCGCCCCACCTGGTGACCCTCGGGCACCGGCAGGCTGCAATGCTGTACGCGCTATCGAGCCTGTGCGGGCTGACAGGCCGCGGCCATGAACGGAGGAGGGTGTTGTGAGCGATCTGTACGAGCGGCTGCGGCGAGCGGCGGACGTGCTGGGCGAACGGACCGGATGCGAGCGCCACGACGTGGTTGTGGTGCTGGGGTCGGGGCTGGGCGGCTACCCGGAGCGGATCAGTGACAAGGTGGCGGTGTCGTACCGGGACCTGCCGGGGTTCCCGATCCCGACCGCGGTGGGGCACGCCGGCACCGCCTACTCGACGCAGATGGGCGACAACCGGGTGCTGCTGCTGTCGGGACGGGCCCACGCCTACGAGGGCCACGACCCAGAATCGATCACGTTCGCGGTGCGGGCCGCGATCACAGCCGGGTGCCGGGTGGTGGTGCTCACCAACGCAGCCGGCGCGTGCGGCGACGGCATGGCCGCCGGCGACCTGGCGGTGATCACCGACCATGTCAACCTGGCCGGGATCAGCGTGCTGGCCGGCCCCAACGACGAGCGCTTCGGCCCCCGCTTCACCGACATGACCGACGTGTACACGCCCGAACTGCGCAGCAAGGCCCACGCGGCGGCGGCCCGCCTGGGGCAGGAGCTGCGAGAGGGCGTGTACTTCTGGTTCCACGGCCCGATGTTCGAGACCCCCGCCGAGATCCGCATGGCCAAGGCGCTGGGCGGATCGATGGTGGGCATGTCCACGGTGCCCGAGGCCACCGCAGCCCGCCACATGGGCGCCCAGGTGCTGGGCATCTCGCTGTGCACCAACCTGGCCGCGGGCATCTCAGACCAGCCGCTGTCGCACACCGAGGTCATCGAGACCGCGGCCGCGGCGTCCGAACGCTTCAGCGCCCTATTCGACGAGCTGCTCCCAACCCTGTAGGACGGACTGGGCCCGCCTGACGGGACCGAGATGGAGATTCAACTACTGATTTAGTACAGATTAGTGACTAAATTGGTATTTCATCGGTGTCATTCTCTCAGCGATCTATTCGGTGCTGCCGAGTCATTACGGGTTCTCAACCAGCTCACACGGATGCCAGAGAACTACTAACTTAGCACAACTTAGTACCAATTAGTACTCTGTGGTTGTGATTCCTTCCGATAGACCGCGGATACGACCTGCTAGGCCGTCGACTGGCCAGAACTCAAACGTCCGACCTACTTGCACCTTCTTGAGTAGATCAATGGCCTCCAGGCCGAGCAAGTCCGTGCGGGCAGACTGATAGGCGACCCGGTGCAAGCGCTTCTGTCCTGCGAAGGTGAAGTAGGTGTCCGGATTCCGTAACGCGTTGCTCAAGATGGCGAGTTGACGGTGATTCAGTCCGGGAACGCCGCGCATCGCCCGCTCTACCTGAGCGATCTCGCTGCTCTTGCGAGTCAAGTACCTCCGAAGCCCCGCGATTGCTTTTCTGATGACCTCCAGTTGGTAGACAACGAAGTAGGTAACGTCGTTGGAGTCAGTCTCGGTGTACAGATACGATCGGGCGTATTTGGCAGGAGCCTTGCACAGGATGGCCGAGATCGAGATGTCCTGGGCCAACCAGTACCCCGACCGCAGCATCGACCAGTAGAAGAGCACGCGGGCGGTGCGCCCGTTGCCATCAGTGAACGGGTGGTCGTAACCGACCCAAAAGTGGATCAGCACGGCCTGGACAACAGGGTGCAGGAATCCCTGTCCCGTGTCTCCATTGGCGAAACCGCACAATTGCTCCAGCCGGGACGGCAACTCCTCTGCCGGCGGAGGGCGGTGCAGGAGTTGGCCGTCGTTCCAATAGATCGCAACCCGTTTGTCGCCAGGCTGCTGGAGCCGGCCCGCTTCGGACTCGTCGTCGAGCGTTCCGTCCGTGACAATCCGGTGCAGTTCCAAGACGTCGTCTGGGGTCAAAGGCTCGCTGGAGCCAGCGAGTTCCTCAGCCCGCTGCATGGCGAAGTAGTTGTTGAGAACCATGCGCTCACTCGTGTCGCGCGGCCGTCGACCGGTCCTCAGGAGCTCCTTGGCGACGCGGCGAGTGGTAGCCGCGCCCTCCAGGAGACTGGATGTAATGGCCTCCTCGACCAGCGATGACACCAGGTATCGGTCACTTGAACCGACATTGGCGACGATCTCGTCGATCTGGATTCGGCCGCTGGCCTGTTGGTCGATTCGGTGGACCATCTCCTGGATCCGGTCGATGTTGGTGAACCGGAAGGGATCGCCGTCGGTACCGGTGAAGGGGAGCAGCCGAGCGTTCTTGACCCGGCTCGCGGCTGTGCCAGCCCACCACTCCTGCAGCGTGAGGCTGTCGGGAGGCTGCCGGTGCCGCATCTCATCCCAGTGCAGATAGCGGCCCCTATCATCCACCGGCCCACTGCTTGAGAAGAACTCAGGCAGGCGCTGAGGGTCGTCGGCGGCGATCCTCGCCACAAGCGGCACCCAATCCGGCGGTTGTAGCGGCCTCTTCATTGTGTCGCCCTTCGGTCCACGCTCATCTGATTTACTACTAATATTATCTGAATTAGTAATTGATTGAAACTATGCGCCCGCCAGGCCAGCCCGGGCTAGCAGAGCGGCTTGCTGGGACTCGGCCTCGGCTCGGATGACGGACTCGCCGGCGGTGAGCAGGCGGCCGCCGGCCACCACTACCCGGCCGCCGGCCACCACTACCCGTCCATCGACCACCACTGTGTCGACATCGGCGGCGGTGGGGGCGTAGACAAACTCGGAGTACATATCGGCGCCGCCAGCCGGGTGGAGTGCAGACGGTCGCGCCGAACTACGGCCAGATCGGCCCGCTCACCCGGCTCGATACTACCTATCTCGCGCTCCAGAGCAAGGGCTCGGGCACCCCCATGGTGGCCATGTCGAACGCGGTGCGCGGCTGGTCAGGACTCGATGCAGGTGAGTCGGCGGGCGGGCACCCCCATGGTGGCCATGTCGAACGCGGTGCGAGCGGACACGGCCCGAGGCCCGGCAGCGGGCTTGTGAATCAGCGCAGCTCCCGCCAGATCTCCTCGAAACGGGTAGCGTCGGCCGCCGTGAGCGGGGCGGATTCGCGGGAGTGGCGGTGCGGGGAGTATGTGATCTCCGACGATCCGGACCGGTTCGATGCGGACGCTCTGCACGACTTCCTGGAGATCGAGGGGTACTGGGCGCAGGGACGCAGCCGGGAGCAGACCGCGGTGGGCGCGGCCAACAGCGTGGTGCTCGGGGTGTACGGGCCCGACGGGTCGATGGTGGGCGGGGCCCGGGTCGTGACCGACCGGGCCACATTCGGCTGGTTGACGGACGTGTACGTGCTGGCCGAGTATCGGGGCCGGGGGCTGGGCCGGGCCGTGGTGGCCGCGGCGTGCGAGCACCCGGCGGTGACCGGGATCAAGCGGGTGCTGCTAAGAACCGTGGACGCCCACGAGCTGTACCGGTCGCTGGGTTTTGAGGAGCCGCCCGCGCCGGAGCGCTGGATGGAACTGCGGTCCGCGCCGGGGGCCTTGTCGGGCGGGACCGAAGCGGCTGACGAGGCCGGCGGTGGGGGCACCGAGCCGTCCGCTGGCGGCAACGGAGCGACGTGCGTTACGTTCGACGTGGCTGTGGGGCCGCAGCGCTATACGGCGTGGCAGGGCGGCGGGCTGCCCGATCCCCGCACCGCCCCGGTGTCACAGATCGCTACGTACTTGCTGGAGATCGTGTCGACGGAGGGACCGGTCACCGCTGATCGGGCCTACCGGATCTACATCCGGGGTGCCGGGTCCTCGAAGGTCACCCAGCGGGCGCGGGAGCCGATGCAGCAGGCGCTGGGCCGGCTCACGCTGCGGGGCCAGGTGGAGGCGGACGAAGTCGACCACGCTGGGTCGCATCAGCAGGTGCTGCGCCTGACGGGTACGCCCCCGGTTGTGGTGCGGGAACTGAGCGAACGGTCCCTGTATGAGGTGCCCCTCAACGAGATCGCCGAGCTGATGGGCCACAAGCGCCGCGATCTGGTGGGCCGTTCCGGCGCCAGCGATCAGCCCGCCCACGCGGTGGCCGACGTGATCAGGCAGGCTGCATTGCGCAGGGCCAGCCCCGAGCGGCTGATGCGGGCCGTCCTCGACTCCTACGGCCTGATCCGCATGACCCAGGTCGCCGAGCAGTACCTGTCCGCGGCGCTGGCCCTGCTCGACGAGCCCGAGTAGCAGCCCCCAAGCCGAACAGGGGCGGACGGCCGTCACTGCCACAGTTCTTGGTGCGAGTTTTGTGCCTATACGGCACATTTCTCACCCCGAGATTCAGCGGCTGCGGGCGCGGCGGGCGTAGAGCTATTCGGCGTCGGGCACGGTGACGGCCTGCTGTAGGAGCGACCAGACCCGGGGCGGGGTCAGGGGCAGCTCGGTGGGCCAGGCACCCACGGCCCGGCCCACTGCGGCGGCCACCGCGGCCGGGACCGGATTCAGCGCGCCCTCTCCGGCGCCCTTGGTTCCGTAGGGACCGGCACCGTCGCCCCGCTCGGCCAGCACCGACGTGATGCGCCGGGGCGTGTCTCGCAGGCGGGGAACCCGGTACTCGATCAGGTTGGGGTTGGTGAGCTGCTCGCCGTCGTAGACCATCTCCTCCCACAGGGCGATGCCGAGGTCCTGGGTGGCCGCGCCCAGGTCCTGGCCCTTCACCAGGTCCGGGTTCACGGCGTGGCCCACGTCGCCCACGGCGACCAGGTGCTCGACGGTGACCTCGCCGGTGGTCTCGTCCACGGCCACCTCCACCCCCCACCGCGCCGATCTCCCAGAACGGGGGCAGGTTGCGGCGGCGCAGCTCGACCGGGTCGATCCCGAGCCGGGCGGCGGCCATGTCCATGTTCAACTCCCCGGCCAGCGCGGCCTGGGAGGCGCCGAAGCCCCGGTACGACGACGCCGGGGAGGTGTTGGTGTAGACAGCGACGCCCCGGACCCGCGGGTTGGGCATCCGGTAGGGGCCGAAGCTGCGGTTGATGCTCTTGGTCAGCACCCGAGGGCTGTTGTCGGCGTAGGCACCGGTGTCGAAGCGGATGTAAATGTCGCGGGCCGTGATGCGGGCGTCGGCGTCGAAGCCAGTGCGCACGGTGACCAGCGCGCCGTCGGCCCGGGTGGTGTACATGGCCGCCTCCACGTCGGTTGTGACCTTGACGGGCCGTCCCGAGGCCCACGACGCGGCCGCGGCCAGCGGCTCCAGCTTGGTGTAGGACTTCGAGCCGTAGCCGCCGCCGATGTAGGGCACCTCAACCCGCACCGCGGCCAGCGGCAGCGAGAACATCCGGGCCAGTTCCTTCGGCTGCTCCACCTCGTCCGACGACGAGCGCGGCCCTGCCATTGAGGCGCCAACGCCCACGACCACGGCCGCGCAGCAGACCGAGCCAGACCGATCCCAGTCCGAGGTGCAACCGAGCGAGCCCGATCCGTCTCCGACGAGCAGCGCCACCCCACCAACCACAACCACCAAGCCAGAAGCTGCCGACGACGAGCGCGTAGACGCGTCCAGCGAGGACTACGAGGGACTATCGGGTGACAGCGAGCCGTCAGAGGACCCCGTCGGGCAGCCCGCGCCGTGCGACGGGACCGACACGCCCGAGGAGATCTTCGCTCCCCGACTGGTTCGCTGGGGCGACGGGTTCCTGGAGTTCGGCTATCCCGTCAGCGCTCTCGAATGGGACCGGACTCGTCTCGTAGTGCGCTCCTCTGCTGACGGTCTTGCCTGGTCGGCCATCGAGACCTGCCCGTTCCCCTTCGCGGACGTGCCAGCCCCCGACACCTCCGAGTACCCGATCGGCGGCACAGCGTCCGACGGGCAGCGACTGCTCCTCACGATGCGACACGAGGATCGAGTCTTGGTGTCAATCACCAGCGATCTGTCCCACTGGGAGACCTTCGAGGTAGTGCTGACCCAGCCGGATGGCCTGCCCTATGGCGTTCGAGCTGACACTCGGGTCCAGCATCTGGCAATCGGACCAGACGGGTGGCTCCTGCTGACGGAGACACATCTCGGGGTGGACCTCTGGGTGCTCGCGCCAGCCGACATACGGGAGTCCGCTCAACACATCCAATTCGGCTACCCCGAATCGCAAGGCCTTGCCGTCAAGTGGAAGACCGAACAGCAGGCACCAGATGAGCCCTACCACTCCCGGTTCGTGACTTGGGAGGAGTTGGGCATCGACGAGGACACTTACTCCGATTACGGCATTGCGGAATACGCAAACAAGCCCTATACGCCCAGCTGGCTCAGATCCTTAAACTCCTGGTCGGCCGGTCGGGGCCTAAAACCCGTCCGGGCTGGGCTGCCCCAAGTGAGCCGAGCCAACAGCTGGCGGATCGTGGGAACCGACGCCAGCGATGTCGGGCTGCCCTGGATTGCCGAGGCCGGATACCCGCCGGCCGTAGGCGTCAACGAGATGTTCTTCTCGTCGGACGGAACGACTTGGGACCGCATCGACACCCCTGGAGGAGTCGGGGTGACCCTGATGAACCTCACCACCGTAGAGAACGGCATTCTCGTCGTGGGCGACGTTTCTGAGGAGGCCTACTACAACCCGATCAGGTCGCAACTGTGGTTCGCCGACGCGACAGGGTCGGACTGGCGGTCCGTCGAATTGCCTGGACTCCCGGAGCGGTCATGGATCAACCACCACGATGGTGGCCACGGCGTCGTGGGGATGAGTGGACTAACCGAGGGCGATTGGCATGCCCAATGGATAGTCGGCTCGAAGACTCGAAGAACGGAGTCGATTGGCTGGTGATGGAGCACCCAGCTCCCAGAGAGTTGCGGATGTCCATCATCGGCGATGTGATGTTGGTGACGGACCGCGAGGGCAACACCCAGCGCTTCCTGATCCCATAGACAAAATTGCGACTGTTAGGCGACGGACCCGGCCAGCCCCGCGGCCGCGTTGATGCAGAAGGTGTCTATGAGCTTGGTGGCCTTGGAGCGGATGACGCCGGCGCCGAGGGTGGCCACTCGGCCGGTGATCTCGTAGGACCCAATCAGTAGGACCCGGGTGCGGTCCGGGCCGGCGTCTGACAGGTGGGCCGCGGCGTCGATCATGATCCGGGAGCGGATCTGACGGTCCTCGCCCCTCGCCCGAATCGACACCTCCTCAAGGTCCTGCACCCCGGCCACCTCGATGCGAAGATCGGCTCGCAGCGAGAACGGGCCGACCTTGTCCTCGAAGGCGGCCTGGAAGCTGGAGCCGTCGATTCCGGATCCGCCCGACGAGACCTCCGTCACCGAGTGCACGATCGGCAGCCACGACGCCACGGACTGCACGTCCAACAGCCGGGGCCAGACTTTCTCCCGAGGCGCCTCGACCATGAACTCCCGGTTTATCGACTCCCTCACATCAAGCCCTTGCTAGCCCAAGCTCATCCCGTCCAAGAGTCTGCCTTCGAGCGCGGCGTCAACCGCCTCCGTCGCGTTGAAATGGGCGATCAAGGCGATCAGCTTCCGATCGGTCTCAACGATATGGGCTCCCTGCGCCGCGAATCCTGCGTCCACTTTGGACTCGAGGCGGTCGATGCGCTCCCCGAGACTCACCTCAACGCCGTCGATGCGCTCCCCAACACTGTCGAGGCCGTCGTTGATATCGTTCAAGGTGAAGAGGAGCAGAGCCACCGCCAAGGTGCCGAGGAAAGTCAGCACGGCCAGCGTGAGCCCGAGAAAGAGGCTCAGCAGCGGGTTCTCGGCAATCTGATCTCGCAGCCTGGGCCTGGCGGGTGTGGCCTCGATGGCCGGAGCACCGGCCGGGGCCTGCGGGGTTGCGGTGGGATCGGGGTTGTGAGTCATCTGCGGTGCTGACGGGTGGGCGGGGGCGACTGATGTCATGGGGCTTCTCCTGGGCCCACGGCACGGATAAGAGTGCGGGTGCTGTGCGTAATGAAGGACAGTGGCGCACCGCTTGATGGCCCGGTGGCGAAGCTTGTAGATTAGAATATCTCTATATGCACTGTAGTGCAACCCCTGTGCCAGGTTATGTCATGCAGTTTAGATATAGGCTGCGACGCAGCCGCCGCCGAGTGACTCAGGTGCCGGTGGAATCAAGCTCGGAGGGCGGGCAGGACCTCTCGGCCCAGCAGCTCGACCGAGGCGAACCAGCGGTCGAAGTTCATGCGCAGGTCGAACACCAGATGCTCCACCCCCACGTCAGCGAAGCGGTGGACCTGCTCCACCACTTCGTCAGGGGTGCCGGCGATCAGCGAGCCCTCGATGTCCTCGGCGGTGGCGAAACGGCCCGACGGGGGCTTGGCACACCACTTGCCCCGCTTGTTGGCCCACGCCAGCAGGCCATCCAGGTTCACCCCGGACACCGCCAGGTCGTGGGTGGCCGCAATCGATGTCGGCGGGATCACCGCGATGGTGGGCATGGGCCGGCCGCTGGCCGCGGTCAGCTCCCGCATGGTGGCCACCCGCTCCGCGATGGTCAGCAGGGTGGTGCGCCCCGGCATCCAGCCGTCGCAATACTCGGCGGCCAGCCGGGCCGAGCGAGGGGTGGCCCCGCAACACCAGAACGGCACCGGGACGCTCGGCTTGGGCTCGATGGAGATGTTCTCGAAGGAGTACATGTCGTCGCGGTACGTGACCCCGTCCTCTTGCAGCAAGCGGCGCAGGATCTCGGCGTTGGACCGACCCGGTCCACGCCGGCCATGTCGATCACATCGAACTCGTGGTCGAAGGTGCCCGCCCCAAACCCGAGGATCACCCGGTCGCCGACCGGCTGCACAGCGTGCCCACGCTGATGACGGTGTGCACCGGATGGCGGAACGGGATCAGCGAGTCCGTTCCGAGCGTGATGCTCTTGGTGACCGCCCCGATGGCGGTGAGCGTGGTGAGCGCCTCGTAGAACGAACGCACCGAAATCTGTAGAGAAACGCGTCATATACGACCACAACCCGTGCAGATTTGGTGAGAGACGGTGAGTCCATCGGTGGATCCAGGATCACAGCGTGGGGCGGGCGTGGCGGCCCCAGCCGGGCTCGCCCACCACCTTGCGGTCCAAATAAACGTCGCGGCCCCGCACCATCGTGCGATGGATGCGGCCCTTGGTGACCCGGCCGTCGTACGGCGTCCAGCCGCACTTCGACAGCACGGTGTCGGCCGAGTGGCGGGTCGCATCGGCGGGGTCGAAGACCACGACGTCGGCGTCGTAGCCGGGCCGCAGGAAGCCCTTGGACGCCAGCTTGAACTCGGTAGCCGGCTCCTCGGCCACCCGCGGAAACGGGATCAGCCCGTCCATCGAGCAGTCGAGCAGCATCGGGTACTGCTCCTGGATTCCGGGCGTGCCGGTGTGACAGGCCCAGCAGTCCTGGAAGCCGACCTCCTTCTCGGCCCGGGTGTGGGGGGCGTGGTCCGACGACAGCATGTTGATGGTGCCGTCGTTGAGGACCCCCCACACCGCCTCGCGGTGATGGTCGGGCACCCAGTACGACAGCGCGTAGGGGCCGAGGCGCTCGATGTCGGTCCAGCGGGACAGGAACAGGGCCCAGTGGTTGACCTCGCATCTCACCGGCACGCCGCGCTCCTTGGCCCGGCGCACCAGCTCCACCGACCCCTCGGTCTGCATGTGCACGATGTGGAGCTTGGTCCCGGTGGCCTCGGCCATCTGCAGGATCACCGCGATGGCGGCGTCCCAGATCAGGCCGTTGTGGGTGGCCACGGTCTGGGCATAGGCGGCCGGGCTGCGGTCGCCCCGGTCCCAGTGGGTCTGCTCGGTGACGTCCATGATCGCCTGGTCGTGGGGGTGGATCATGAACGGCAGCCCGGTGGGGCCGAAGGCCTCGAACATGCGCAGCAGGTGCCCGTGGTCGTGGATGCCGGTGCCGCTGGGATGAGGGTAGTCGCGGCCGGTGTCGACCACCATGTAGATCTTGAAGGCGGCCACCCCGGCGTCGGCCATGGGCCGCACCTCGGTCAGCACGCTGGGCACCGGGTTGTGGTTCCAGTCGACGATGCTCTTGGCGTCGTAGAGGTCGAACAACTCCTCGAGCAGCCGGCGCGGCCGGAGCCACCTTGTGCACCACATCGATGGCACCACATCGCCGGTAGTCCATGATCGCCTCGGCGCAGCGCAACGGCACCGACGACGGGATCCGGTCATCCACATCGGCCTTCACCGTCGAGGCCCGGCGTTCGGGGGTGGGGACCATGATCTCCTCGCGGGGATGGACCATCTCGCCCTCGCCGGTGAGCACCCTGCGGCGACGGTCGGCGCCGAGACGGTCGAGGAACTCATACCACTCATGCTCACGGCGCATCCGGCGCAGCCAGTCCTCCCCGTCGGCCACCGGCACCTGCGACACCGCGGCCCGCACCCTGTGGTCGGCCGCGGCCAGCAGCACGGCATTGCCCCCGCCGGTGCCGCCGCTGCCGAACACACCGATGTTGTCGGCGTCCACATCGTGGAGCGTGCACAGGTAGGTGACCGCGTTGATCAGGTCCTCGAGCTGGTGCTGGGGCAGCAGCATCCCCCGGTCGCCGCCCGAATCGCCGAAGCCGCCGTGCCGTTGCGAGCCATGGTGGTGACGATGCTCGAGGCATCCCCCGGTCGCCGCTCGAATCGCCGAAGCCGCGGTAGTCGAAGATCAGCACATGGAAACCCGCCGCGGTGAGGCCCTCGTGATAGGGCAGGTACAGCTTGGCGTCCTTGAGCCCGAGCCAGCCCGGTCCCTGCACGATGGCCGGGGCCGGTTCCGTGACCATCGCCGGAGAGCGCAGCAGCCCGCTCAGCCTGGCACCCTCGCTGAAGAAGACAACCTCGGTCTCGTGCACGGCCGTCTCCCTCTGGACCGTCCGCCGAACCGGCCCGACTTGAGCCCGATCAGCACCCCCGCTATTGTATACAACGACGGGCGCCGGGGATTCCGACCTCTCCCCGGCGCCCTTTCAATCGTCAAGACAGATATGTCAGAAACAATCAACCCCACAAATAGACCGAAGCAGCAGGAGATGTCCATGGCTGACTTGATGTCACCGAGCGAGTTCAGAGTGGCCTTGGAGCAGGCGTTCTCGGGCACCATGGCCAAAGACGCCTCCTTCAGCCGAGCCTGGGCTACCGGCAAGCTCCACAAGCAGCACTTCGTGCACTGGGCCACCAACCACTACCACTACATCGGCCCGTTCGGCGACTACCTCGGCCTCATGTACGCCAACACGCCCGACCACGCCCGCGACGCCAAGGACTTCCTGCTGCAGAACATGTACGAGGAGGAGCTCAGCGACGACCGCCACACCGACCTGCTGATCCGCTTCGCGGAGGCGTGCGGCGGCACCCGGGCCTACGTGCAGGACCGCAACAACGCCATGCCCTTCACCAAGGGCCTTCAGGGCTGGATGTACTACGTGTCCGGCCGGGAGAACTTCGTGGTGTCCTCAGCGGCGCTGATCGTAGGCCTGGAGTCGCAGGTGCCGTCGATCTACCGCACCCAGTACCCCACGCTGATCAACAAGTACGGGTTCTCGGAGTGGGAGGCCGAATTCTTCGACCTGCACATCACCTCCGACGAGATCCACGGCGAGCGGGGCTACCAGATCGTACTCAAGTACGCCGACACGCCTGAGCTGCAACAGCGCTGCCTGCACTTCGTGCGCGAGGCGGCCGACATGCGCTTCGCCTACACCAAGGCGCTGTACGAGACCTACGTCGAGCCCGACCTCGGTGCCTGGGTGGAGGAAGGCGAGCGCGAGCCCGCACTCGTCGGCTGATCCAGTACAGCCGGCAGTGGGACGGCCGAAGCTCTGATCGGCGTGCCGCGCATCTACTTCAGGACCGCCGACCAGTACGTGGACTTCGCCGAGGGCGAAGAGGTCAACGTGCTGCGCATGGCGATCCGGGCCGACTGCGACGTGCCCTGGCAGTGCGCCAGCGGCAACTGCGGCACCGACCGCCTGCTGGTGGAGGAGGGCGCCGAGAACCTCGACCCGCCCCGAAGACGCGAGCGGGCCCGGCTGGGCGAACTGCTCGATGAGGGCTACCGGCTGGCGTGCCAGACCTACACCCGGGGCGACGTGACCGTGAGCTGGGACCCCGACCAGGTGGGCCTCGACGACGAACCCGGCGACCGCGGACCGCGGACGGGCTGGGCCGGCACAGGCGGTTGAGAGGCGACAGGCGGACGGCGCGATGGCGGCACCCAGGGGATGGTTCGAGGCGGAGGCCACGGCCGACCAACTGGCCGCGGCGGGCAAGCTCGTGGTGCAGCTGCACCGCCACGAGATCCTGCTGCTGTGGAACGACGGCGAGCCGGTGGCTTTGTCGAACGTGTGCATCCACCGGGGCCGCAAGCTCAACGAGGGCGTGATGCTGGGCACCCGGCTGGTGTGCGCCGGCCACCAGTGGGCCTACGAGGTCACCACCGGCTACTGCAAGGCCCGTGAGCGCTACCAGCCCCGCTACTCGCTGGAAGTGCGCGACGGCCGGATTTTCCTGGAGCTCCCCGCCAAGCGCGGCTCCTGAGAGTACCTACGAGTATTGCGAATTCTTGTAGTTTCATGTAAGTTAGGTGTAGCATCATATTGGCTACAACAACGCCCGTCGACTGGGCGAGGAGTTGCTTAGCTAGATTAGCTAGATAGCCTCCGATGGCCGGGAAAAATCAGAGTCGGGAGCAGAGATGCAGGTCAACATGCATGAGGCAAAGACGCAGCTCTCACGGCTGGGGAAGCTCGCCTGGGAGGGCGAGGAGATCGTGATCGCGCGCAACGGCGAGCCGTACCTGCGGCTGACGCCCTACGAGCGGCCCCCTCGGGTGCCGGGACTCTGGAAGGGCAAGGGCTGGGTGGCCGACGACTTCGACGACACGCCGCAAGACGTGATCGACTCGTTCTACCACAGCGACACCGACGAGGAACTCCTCGGCACCGGCGCGGCCACCGGCTCAGCACGCCGGCGCGGACGATATGCAATGAGGCGGCTGCTGATCGACTCCCACGTGCTGCTGTGGTGGCTCTTCGAGACGACACCGCTGACCGGCGAAGCGAGCGATCTGATCGGCGATCGCAGCAACACTGTCTTCGTCAGCGCCGTCACCGTGTGGGAGATCGCCATCAAGGCAACCAAGGGCAAGCTCCACGCGCCGGAGTCTCTGGAGGAGGCGGTCTTGAGCGCCGGCTTCTCGCCCTTAGCGGTGACCCTGGGCCACGGCGAGCGGGCCGGGAGGCTGCCGCGCTTCCACAACGACCCGTTCGACAGGCTGCTGGTTGCTCAGGCGCAGATTGAGCATCTCGAACTCGTGACCCGAGACAGGAATCTCGGGGCCTACGGCGTGGGCGTGGTCGCGGCCTGAAAACCGAGTTCGGCAGACGGCGGAACACTCGACGGTCAAGTTCGGTGCCAACGGCAATCCTGCCTTGGACGGGAACGCCCAGGCACCGGTAGGCGCAGGGCGCAAGCGGTGCGCCAATCGGCGGCCGGGACCTGAAGTACGGTTCGGGCTGTGGACGGCGAACCCGAGCAGCCCGAGCAGCGCATAGAGCTGACTCTCCAACTGTGGCGCGCCGGGTCGAAGCGCCAGTTCGAGAAGTATGTGCGACGGCTGCTCAAGCTGGTGCACGAGCATCGGGGAAGGGCCGAGCGCCGAGCCCGAGAGGTGGCGAGCGGCCGGCGCAGCCCCGACACGGTGCTGGTGCTCTCCTTCCCCAGCCGTGACGATGTCGAGGCCTACCTCACCGACCCCCGGCGCGACGACCTGGAGGAACTCGCAGCCCACGCCGTCGCCCGTTCGCTCATCACCAGCGGCCGGCGCCACGACGTGCAGGACCACGATCCCGTCGCGGTGACCTACCTGCGCGGCCCCGACAGCCCGGACGGCGAGAGCGACCAGCGCGGCCCCGACAGCCCGGACGGCGAGAGCGACCAGCGCGGCCCCGACAGCCCGGACGGCGAGAGCGACCAGCGCGGCCCCGACAGCCCGGACGGCGAGAGCGACCAGCGCGGCCCCGACAGCCCGGACGGCGAGAGCGACCAGCGCGGCCCCGACAGCCCGGACGGCGAGAGCGACTAGCCGGCGCAGGGTTCACCGCAGGACCCGGAACCGGGCCGGATCCAAGGCAGCCGCCGCATCCGGCACCGGCGGCGGCTGTCCCAGGATCAGCGCCGCCGCCAGCCGACCGAGAGCCGGGGCGGTCTTGATACCGTAGCCGCCCTGGCCGGCCAGCCAGAAGAAGCCCGGATGGTCCGGGTCGAAGCCGGCCGCGGGCACCCGGTCGGCAGCGAAGGTGCGCAGGCCGGCCCACGTGCGTCGCACGCCCCGCACCCGCAGGGTGGTGGCCGCCTCCAACTCCTCGACGCCGAGCGCTATGTCCTCGGTGAGGGGCCGGGCGTCGCAGGGCTCGCTGGGGGTCTCATCGACGGGCGAGGCGAGCAGCATGGGGCCCTCGGGCTCGAAGTAGAAGCGGTCCCCCGCGTCCCACACCATCGGCCAAGCCGCCGCGTCAACCCCATCGGGCGGAGGGAACACGAACACCGAGCGGCGCAGGGGCCGCAGACCCAGGGGAGCCACCCCGGCCAGATCGGCCACCGGATCGCACCAGGCACCGGCCGCGTTCACCACGACGTCGCAGTCCCAATGCCCCTCGACGGTCTGCACCCGCCAACCGTCGGCGCGCTCGACGATTGCGGTGGCCCCGGCACCCAGCTGCAGCTCGGCGCCCCGGCGGCGAGCACCCCGCAGGAAGCCCTGCAGCAGAGCGTCCACGTCGATGGTCATGGCGCCGGGCTCGTAGACCCCCGCGGCCGCGGCCTCGGGACGCAGCACGCCGACCAGCTCGCAGCATCGCCGCGAGTCGAGGGGGTGCACCTCCACGCCAGCCTCCGCGGCCTCGGCCGCCTTGTGCTCGAGCCGGTGGCGGTCGCCGTCGCGGGCGATCCACAACAGGCCCCGGGACGACAGCAGCGCATGGTCGGCGAAGCCCGGCGGAGGCTCGGCCAGGAACGGACGGCTGGCGGCGGCCAGCGCGCTGACCACTGGGGCGCCCGAAGTCTCGGTGAGGAGGGCAGCCGAGCGGCCGGTGGCGTGCCCGCCGGAGTGGGGCTCTCGCTCGACCATCACCACCGAGGCGTGCCCGGCCAGATGCCAGGCCGCGGCCGCGCCCGCGATCCCCGCGCCGATCACGACCACCCGCATCGGATCAGCCTGCCACGTCACCAGCGCCCGAGCGGCGCGTGAGCACAGCGAACAAGAGCGGGACCACCAGCGCCCGAGCGGCGCGTGAGCACAGCGAACAAGAGCGGGACCACCAGCGCCCGAGCGGCGCGTGAGCACAGCGAACAAGAGCGGGACCACCAGCGCCCGATGCAGGCTCACATTCCAAACGGTATACAATCGGTCGCCGCGATTGAGCCGGGCATCCATGCCGACGCTCTCGATCGTGGCAATCAGGAGGAACGGCGTGCGCGACGGACTGACGATCATCGACACCGACACCCACGTCTGGCCCTCGGTGGAAGTCCTCAAGCGCTACGCCAACAAGCAGTTGCTCGACCGCTGGGACGACGAGTTGGCCCACTACGAGCGTCGAGTGGAGCTGCCCCTCACCTACGGCGACCCCGAAGACCCCTGGACCAACCTCAGCATCGAGCCCCGCGGCTACCTGCGAGAGATCGGCGAGAAGTCGCACCTCGAGGAGAAGCTCGGCGCGGGCGGGCGGGCCGCGCTGGAAGGCAAGATCCGGGGCCTGGTGGTGACCGAGGACTCCCCCACCCACGGCGTCGGCCACGACAACGCCGAGGGCCGCATCGCCGACATGGACCGCGAGGGCGTCGAGGTGCACTTGCTGATCCCCGGCACTTGGCCGCAGTCGGTCACGGTGTGCCCCACCGATGTGGCCACCGGGCTGTACGAGGCCTACGACCGGTACATGGCCGACTTCTGCTCCATAGAAACCTGCCGGCTCAAGAGCCTGCTAATGCTCACCGGCGAGAACGTGGAGTGGTCGGTGCGCCACATCGAGCAGAGCGGCAACGGGCCGTCGGTGGCCGGGGCCATGCTGGCGCTGGCCGAGGGCTTTCCTATCGACGATCCCGACCTGGAGCCGATCTGGGCCGCGCTGGCAGCCGCCGACCTGCCCCTGCTGCACCACTCGTTCTTCTACGAGCCGCCGTACTTCCCCGGCTATCGCGATGTGTGGGACAACATCGTGGTGGCCCGCACCGCGGCCCATCCCTGGGGGGCGCAGCTGCGGCTGGCGTACCTGCTGCTGTCGGGCGTGTTCGACCGCCACCCGAACTTCCGGGTGGGGTTCTCCGAGACCGGCTGCGGCTGGCTGCCGGAATGGCTGCTGCGCCTCGACGGGCAGTCCAGGCACCTCAAGAGCAAGGGCCCGACCCTGTCGATGCTGCCCTCGGAGTACGCCCGAGCCGGCCACGTCTACTGCGGCATCGAGCTCTACGAGGGCCGCAAGATCTACGACTACGTCGACAGCGTCCTGGGCGACGGCGTGCTCATGTACCAGTCGGACTTCCCCCACGCCCAGTGCCGTTTTCCCGACTCTCCCGGCGCTGCGCTGGCATGGGGCATTGAAGACGGCGCCAAACGCGAGAAACTGTTCTCGGGCAACGCCACCCGGTTCCTGCGCATGGCGGCCTGACCGTCGCAGCAGCCGAGCAGCGCTGTCGGGCACCCAGGCACGCGAGACTCAACAGACAGGGACTCAACAGACAGGGACTCAACAGACAGGACTCAACAGACAGGACTCAACAGACAGGACTGACAAGCGATGGTCGAACGAGAGCCCGCGGCGACGGTCCCACACGACTCCGAAGCCCACTAACAGAGGACGCACGATGGTCGAACGAGAGCAGACGCGGCTGCGAGAGCGGGACCGCAGCGAGGAGGACCGCCACCCCTACGAGGTGTTCTTCTCGACGTTCAAGGAAAGGCGCGATCTGGCCGACAACGGCCAGGTGGTGATCAAGGGCAAGGACCTGCCCTGGCAGCAGTCCCGGCAGGGCCGCAGCAAGTACTACCTGCACATGAGGGCCGAGAACCGGGCCGTGCAGGACTGGATGGTGTTCCGCAAGGACATCCAGACCGAGTCCGGGGCCCACACCCACCAGGGCGGACTGGTGATCTACGTCACCCGGGGTGCGGGCTACAGCGTGTTCGACGGCGTGGAGTACCACTGGAAGCCCGGCGACCTGCTGATCCTGCCGGTGAAGCCCGGCGGCGTCGAGCACCAGCACTTCAACTACGACGACTCCCAGAGCTCGCAGTGGATCGCCTTCATCTACATCCCGTTCCTGTTCCAGACCGGCTCGATGCTGGCCCAGGTGAAGGAGCAGTCGAACTGGCGCGAGATGGCGGCCAAGGACGGTGACGACGACGCTGACACCGATGAGGACCCCATCGTGGCCGTGACCCGGATCATCGGCGAGAGGGCCGGCGATGCCTGAGACAACTGCGAACGCCAGCCGGGCGAGGGACTGGGCCGGCGATGCCTGATCAAACCCTGTATGACCTCACCTTCGCCGAGTCGCGGGCCGAGCGCGACCGCAGGGCCCAGGCCAGGAACCTGATCGGGCGCGAGGACTGCGAGCCCGAACTCAACCGCATGGGGACCATGCGCTGGTACCTGCACCCCCACCTCGAAACCCCCAGCACCAGGGCCCTGTACTTCCACGAGTTGGAGATCCCCCAGGGGTCGAACAGCGGCAAGCTCTACTGCCAGGGCGGAATAATCCACTTCGTGATGGTCGGCAGCGGGCACACCGTGCTGGACGGGCGGGCCCACGAGTGGGAGGAGGGCGACGTGATCGCCATCCCGATCAGAGAGTCGGGCGTGACCTACCAGCACTTCAACACGGGCGTGGGACCGACCCGGATACTGGTGTGCTGGGCCAACCTCGACTCGGCCATCAGCCCCGAGGGAGGCGTGGCCATGGAGGTGCTGGAGCCGTGCCCGGAGTGGCAGGCCGAGCACGGCTGAGCGCGCCCGGGCCCAGACAGGTCACCGCCTCGCGATGAAACACCTTATTTCCCACTCCTGTTCGCTGCGCTCACGGGCCGCTCGGGCGCGCCGGGCGACGACCGGGCCATGAGCAGCGACGCGGCCGGTGGCCTGACCCGACTGGCGGCCCGGCCCGCGCCGGGATCGAAGCTGGGGCCGTCGGAGGCCAGCCTGTCGGCGGACGGTCTGGAACAGCTGGGCCTGGCCGACGGCGGCGCGGTGGCGCTGCGCAACGGCGACCACGAGGCCTGGGCAGTGGTTCGCGCCCACGATCACGACGACCGGCTGGTGCGATTGGGGCGCATGCTGTGGCCCCAGCTGGCGGTGCGCCCCGGCGAGCCGGTGGAGGCAGCCGGGATCGGCGCGCTGCCCATCGCGGCCAGCGCTCGCATCACCCCGCCCTACAACCTGACGTTCAACCTGCACCAGCGGCTCCTGGAGCGCCTGCGCGACGACGGCACGCCGCTGTACCCCGGCAACCGGGTGCTGGCCGAGATCTACGCCGGCGGCGCGGGGATGCTGGTGCGCATCGACCTGGCGTCGCCGTCGCCGTCACGGATGGGAGACGGCACCGAGGTGGAGCTGCACCGGGCCGACGTCAGCGTGTCGGAGAGGCTGATCACCCTGGCCGACGTGGGCGGGTGCGACCCGATCATCCACCGCCTGCGCGAGCTGGTGGAGCTGCCGCTGCTGCGTCCCGCGTTCTACCGCCGGCTGGGAGTGCGCCCACCCAAAGGGGTGCTGCTGCACGGCCCGCCCGGCACCGGCAAGACACTCATCTGCAAGGCGCTGGCCAACGAGCTCGGCGTCACCGCCTACCGCATGTCGGCCACCGAGCTGGTGGGGAGCGTGCAGGGCGAGACCGAGGCCAACCTGCGGCTGCTGTTCTCGCGGGCGCTGGCCCACGCACCGTCGCTGGTGATGATCGACGAGTTCGACGTGATCGCCACCAACCGGGAGCGCCTGGCGTCACAGAGCGACGTGCGGGCGGCCAGCCAGCTGCTGACCCTGATGGACGGGCTGGAGGAGGTGGACGGCCTGATCCTGATGGCCACCACCAACCGCATCCAGGCCATCGACCCGGCCTTCCGTCGGCCCGGACGCTTTGAGGAGGAGATCTTCGTGGGTCCTCCCAACGAGACGGCCCGGGCCGAGATCCTGTCCATCCACACCCGGGAGATGCCCCTCACCACCGAGGCGCAGGACTCCATAGCCTCGGTGGCCGGCGATACCGGCGGCTTCACCGGTGCTGACCTGATGCACCTGGCCCGCTCGGCCGGCCTGGAGGCCGCCGACCGGCTGGCCAAGGGCCGCAAGGGCTTCGAGCTAGCCGACTCGCTGGAGGGAACCGAACTGGCCGTGGAGCCCGGCGATCTCGAGGCCGCGCTCAGGACGGTGAGGCCCAGCGTGCTGCGCGACGTGGTGACCCGCACCGAGCGGACCGGTTGGGACCACATCGTGGGCCTGAGCGAGCTGAAGGCGCGCCTGCGGGAGCTGGGGCGACGGGCGGTGAACGCCGACAGAGGTGAGCAGGGCGTGCTGCTGCACGGGCCGGCGGGGTCGGGCAAGAGCGCGCTGGTGCACGCCCTGGCCTCCGAGCTGGGCGTGAACTTCGTGGCCATCGAGGGCAGCAAGGTGTACAACCAGTGGCTGGGCGAGTCCGAGGAGGCGGTTAGGGCTCTATTCCGGCGAGCAGCCGAGGCCCGGCCGTCGCTGGTGATGCTCGACCACCTCGACGCCCTGGCCCCGGTGAGGGCAGGCGAGAGCGGAGAGCGCACCGACGAGCGGGTGGTGTCGGCCCTGCTGGCGTCGCTCGACGACGTGCTGGCCGAGGGCCAGGTGTTCGTGGTGGGGGTCTCGAACCGGCCCGAGCTGATCGACCCGGCCGTGCTGCGCTCGGGACGGCTCGGGGTGCATCTCGAGGTGGCCAACCCCGACACGGCTCGGCGGGGCGCGCTGATCGGGGCGCTGGCAGGAGCCCACGGGCTGGAACTGGACGATGACCTGGCCACCGAGCTGGCCGAGAGCACCGGCGGCTGGAGCGCGGCCGACATCGTGATGCTGGTGGCCGAAGCGGCCAGCCGGGCCGCTCTGGAGGATCGCCCCATGCGCTTCGACGACCTGGTGGAGGCCATGCCCGCCATCACCAGGCTCTAGAGCGAGCGCAAACTGGTTGTGAGTTCCTCGCCGCGAAGGGTTGTCTCTCCCGCGCTTGTTCGCTGCGCTCACGGGCCGCTCGGGCCACGGCCTCGCTCGGCGCCTTGCGGAGTCACCAGGTGATTAGCACCCATTCGCTCGGCCTCTTGGTCCGATACAGGCGAGCCCGCGCGCAATGAGCCACGAGACCGGCGAGTGGGTGCAAGAGGCCGAGCGGCTTGGTCCGATACAGGCGAGCCCGCGCGCAATGAGCCTGTTCGCCAGAGGGTCGGCGGGGGTCGCCAGCGGGCACCGGCTGGCCACCGAGGCCGGGATCGAGGCGCTGCGGGCCGGCGGAACGGCGGTCGACGCGGCTCTGGCCGCGGCATTCACCCAGTGGGTGGTGAACGCCCCCCAGTCCGGCCCCGGCGGCGAGATGGTGGCGCTGGTAGCCGCCGCGGGCAACCGAGCCCGCATCGGTGGAGAGGTTCAGGTGTACGGCGGGTGGTCGCGGGCCCCGCTCGGGCCAGCCGCGGGCAACAACGCAGCCTCCGAGGCCGGCGACGGCGTGGCCCGACGGGGCTGGCCCCCAACCAGTGGTCCCCGCAACGCGGTGGTGCCCGGCTCGCTGCGGGGCGCGGAGGCGGCGTGGCGATCCCACGGAAGGCTCGACTGGTCCAACCTCTTCTCCGGTGCCCTGGCCGCGGCGGCCGGTCACACCGTGACGCCCCGCATGGCAGAGGTGTACGAGCGGGTGGAGAGCCGGGGCCACATCGACGCTCTGCGACGGATGCTGGGCAGCGACAGCGCGCCCCGGCCGGGCACGACGATCCGGATGCCGGACCTGGCGGCCACCCTCGACATGGTCGCACGGCGCGGGCCCGACGCCTTCTACCGGGGGAAGCTGGCCGACCGGCTGGTGGCCGCAGCCGAGCACGACGGAGCCGCTCTGCGCCACGACGATCTCGATGCAGCGGAGGCATCCGTTGAGCCGGCTCTGCGCTTCGATCTAGACGACATCGTGGTATGGGTGACGCCCGCCCCCAGCCAGGCCGCGATCACCCCCGCACTGCTGGCGGCGGCATCGCCCGACACCGACCCGGCCTCACGAAGCTTCGCCGAGGCGCTGGCCCCGCTCACCGAACAGCAGCTCACGCAGTTCTGCAGCCGCGGTCCGGCCCGCCCGGCGGGCACGGCGGTGGCCACGGCGGTGGACCAGCGGGGCCTGTCCGCAACCGTGGTGCACAGCCTGGCCGGGGTGCAGTTCGGCACGGGCTGGGTGGCGGGCGACACCGGGGTGGCCTTCAGCAACCGGGTTGGCACCGCGCTGTCGGAACGCCCGGACCTGCCCGCATGCAATCCGAAGCCCGGCGCGGTGCTGCCCCACACGCTCAGCGCAGCCCACGTGCGGCACCGGCATGGGCCGGGCTGGATGACATTGGCCACCCCCGGAGGCGACCGGCAGGTGCAGTGGCTGGCCCAGGCCATCCAACGCTTCCGGCGCCGAGCGGACACGGCCGACATCGCGGCCGGGGCCCGCTGGTTCGTGTGCCCCGCCGGCGACCGCTTCGGCGTGCCCGCGGGCATCGGCGAGCAGTGGTACGCCATCGCCGAGCCCGGCATCGCCTGGCGCGGCGACGACGAGCTGGCCGGCTACGAGGTGAGGCCGACCCCCAACGTGGGCGGCGGGCTGCAGTTGGTGGTCGGCGGCGACGGCGGGGGACAGGGCCCACACCGCGCCGCGGAGCTGGCCAGCGATCCCCGCTCGGAGGGCGCAGCCCTAGCCGTCGTATGACCTGGCCGTCGTATGACCTGGCCGTCGTATGACATCCGGCGTGTTACAGACATGTTTCGGTTGTGTGACGAATGACACGTTTGCAACCGATTGACAAGCGGAGACAATAGGGGCACGAAACGGACACGCCTCTCTCGATGTTGCCTCCGAGAGCCAGGCGGACACCGCGTCCCGAATGCGCCGACTCCGGGCTCGCGGGATCCCTTTACAGGACTTCGACAAGGGTGCCGGCCTACCGGCGCGCGGTTGAGAATGGGGGGAGAAAGGAAGGGAGGAAGGTGGACACGAGATATTTGATGGGCGTCGAATCAGCCTACAACCGAGATGAGGACTGGTTCACCAGCCTTTATCACGACAACTACCGGAACCTGTTGGCCTACGCCAGGAGACGAGTGCATGAAGACGCAGCCGACGAAGTGGTGGCCGACACATTCCTCGTCGCTTGGCGCAGGCGGGACGAGATTCCCGAAGGCTTCGAGCAGGCCTGGCTCTTCGGAGTGGCCCGCAACACGATTCTCACCGCCAACCGGTCCGCTCGCCGTCGCAACGCGCTCAACGGCAAGCTCTGCAGTGTCAGCCGTCCCCCGGTGTGGACCGACGGCTGCGAAGACGTGTCCGACCGGATCGACGCGATGATGCCGGCGTTGCGAAGCCTGCGTGAAGAGGATCGCGAGATCCTGATGCTGGTGGCATGGGAGGAGCTCTCACACGCCGAGATCGGCCAGACCATGGGCATCTCTCCCAACGCGGTGGCGATCAGAGTGCACCGAGCCCGCAAACGCCTCGCCGACCGCATCGACAGCATCACCGCCAACCGCGAGACATGACACCCGAACTATCCGAGGGGACTATCCAGGGGAGAACATGTATCGCTACAACGACAGGCACACACCATGACCGCTGACGGATCGGTGCTCAGGGACGATCACGATGGCAACCTCGTCGATGAGCTGCGCCGGCTCAATCCCGTGGATGTCGAGGAGCTGCCGTCGTCCCACAGCCCCGACGCCATGAGAACGCTCGAGCGGATCCTCGACCGCAGCAGCGGGTCCGAACCCGAACTCGAAGCCCAGCTCGAAGCCGAAGCCGAAGATTCCTCCCCCTCCCCCGCCGCGGACGGCCGCGGCGGGGGAGAAACGCCGCCGCCGTGTCCCGCGCCACACTGATCGTTGGAGTGCTCGTATCGACGCCCGCAATTGAGCATCCAGCGGCACCGAGCTACGGACGCGGCGGCGGCCACCGTCTGAGACTGTAGATCACGGCGGACCCAGAGGCCGAGAAGCGCTTCACCCATCCGACCGGCGGGCTTCGTGTTCTGCCCGCGGGTTGGTATACAACATGAGCCGAACGCGTCCCGGGACGAGCCATGTACAGAAACCTGACTTTCAACGACCCGGACTGGCCCCAGTCCACCATCGCGGCCATGGCCGACTTCGCAGCCGAGCACCGCGACGAGCTGCGGTCGTGCCAGCGCGCCAGCCACTTCCCGGCCGACATCTACGCCGCCATGGGCAGCCGGGGCTGGGTCGGGCCGTTCACACCCCAAGCCGAGGGCGGCAGCGGGTTGGGCGTGGCCGAGTACTGCCTGATCGAGGAGGAGGTCGGCCGGCTGGGGCTGGTTTCCCCGCAGATCTCGATCCAGGGCCAGCGGTGGCTGATCGACTGGGCCACCCCTGAACAGCGGGAGCGCTACCTGCCCGGCATCGCCCGGGGCACGTTGATCTTCTCGGAGTCGATCTCCGAGCCGGGCGTGGGCTCGTCCATGAAGCTGATGGGCACCACCGCCGAGCGCGACGGCGACGACTGGATCATCAACGGCGCCAAGACCCACGTCAACCTGGGACGCGAGAGCCAGGTCACACTGGTGTACGCCATCGCGCCCGAGGGGATCACCGCCTTCCTGGTGGACACCGACCTGCCCGGCGTGTCGACCCGTCACACCGACCCGATCGGGCTGCGCCTGATCCCCACCGCCGACGTGACACTGGAGGACGTGCGGGTGCCGTCATCGGCCGTGCTGGGCGAGGCCGGCCGGGGCATGGACACGTTCTTCTCCACGTTCAACATGAGCCGGCTGGGCAACGCCTCGGAGTTGATCGGGTTCGGACGGCGGGCGCTGGCCCACGCCATCGCCTACGGATCGAGCCGGGAGGTGGGCGACTCGGTGGTGACCGACTTCCAGGGCATCCAGTGGACCGTGGCCGACTGCTACAGCGACCTCTAGGGGCGTCGCTGGCCCGTGACCACGCGGCCAACCTGCACGACGCCGGAGCGGATGTGGCCCTGGCCACCACCCTGGCCAAGAAGATGGCCATCAGAGCGTCGGAGCACGCGGTCAACGAGGCGTTCGCTCTGACCGGCGGCCACGGGCTGTACACCGACACCGACTACGGCCAGCTACTGCACGACATGAAGGTGCTGCGGGTGGCGGGAGGCTCGCTGGAGGTGCTGCGCAACTACGTGGCCCGGCGGGTGCTGAGGGCCGAAGACTACGAGGGCCTCGGTTGACCCAGACTCTCCACCGGGGAACTGGCAGCAAGATGCACGCCATACGGGCAAGACGCTGCCAGTTCGGGGCAGGGGCCCTTGTCCGGGAACAGCTGGCAGCGGCTGGCGATGGACCGCCGCTCACAACCGGGACCGAGGTCGAAGCATCGGTCGGCGCCGGGCTGGCCGGGCTGGCCGACGCACCCGGACTAACCCGGGGACGCTTCGATGTGGCCGGCTGGATGCACACGTCGGGCACCACCGGCGTGCCCAAGTTCTGCGAGCAGACCCACGAGTACTTCCTGCGCCTGGGCCGGTTCATCGCCGACTCGATGTGCTTCTCCGAGGCCGACACGGTGCTGGCACCGCTGCCGATGTTCCACATCAACCCGCTCGGCTATGGCGTGATCGGCGGGCTGACCGGGGGTGCGGAGGTGCTGGGCCTCGAACGCTTCTCGGCGAGCAGCTTCTGGCCGCTGGTACGCGACACCTCCACGACGGTGCTGATCCTGCACGCCCCTCCGGTCGAGATCCTCAAGCGGGCCACCAGCGCCGCCGACGCAGCCGGTCACCGGGTGAGCCGGGTGTTCTTCGCAGACCCCGACTTCCTCGAGACGTTCGGCGTACCGCTGGGATTCTCGGCCTACGGCTCCACCGAGGCGGGCGGCCTGTGCCACATCTGGGCCTGGCGGAGGGGCGAGCGGCCCGGCCTGGCCGAGGGCATGTCCCGCTACGGCGGCCGGGCCCGCCACGAGGTGCAGTGGCGGGTCAACGGCCCGGCTGCCTCCGGCGGCAGCCGCACAGCGGGCACGGCCGCAGGCGAGATCGAGGTGAGGGCCGAAGGCCAGGATGGCGCAGCCGCAGGCGAGATCGAGGTGAGGGCGGACCGGCCGGGCGTGTTGTTCTCCGGCTACCGGCGCGACGACGGGTTGGCCCAACCATTCGACGACGACGGCTGGTTCGCCACCGGCGACCTCGGCCGGGTCGACGACGCCGGGAACCTGGTGTTCATCGAGCGGGCCAGCGAGTCGATCCGGGTCAAGGGCGAGTTCGTGCCCATCGGCTACGTGGAGCAGCGCTTCTCGTCCGTGGACGGCATCGACGATGTGGCCGTGTGGCACCGCAGCAGCGAGTTGGTGGACGACGAGATCGTGCTCTACGTCACCGGCGGCGCCATCCCGGCCGAGGGCATCCGAGCGGTGAGCGACGGGCTGCCCGCGTTCATGCGTCCCGCGGCCGCGGCCCGGGTAGCCGAGATCCCCCGGGACTCCGGCGTGGGCAAGGTGCGGCGCAGGCTGCTCGCCGACGCAACTGTGCTCGAATGGACAGACCTGGAGAGCCCCTGAACATGGTCGTGCTCGAATGGACAGACCTGGAGAGCCCCTGAACATGGTCGTGCTCGAATGGACAGACCTGGAGAGCCCCTGAACATGGTCGTGCTCGAATGGACAGACCTGGAAGCGGGCCAGTCGTGATCGACGGGATAGTCGATTTCCACGTGCACTCGGCCCCGAGCCTCGCGCCGCGCCACAGTCACGATCCCGACACCCTGGAGGAAGCCCGGGCCGCGGGAGTGTCCAAGTTCGTGCTGAAGGCCCACGAGGGATCCTCAGCCGAGCGGGCCCAACTGCTCGGCGACGAAGCCGTGGGAGGCGTCGTGCTCAACTCGCCGGTGGGCGGGGCCAACCCCGACGCAGTGGCGGTGGCCGCGGCCCTCGGAGCCAGGGTGGTGTGGCTGCCGACCATCTCGTCACCGACCCACATCGCAGCCAACCGCAACCCGGAGCTCTCCGCCCACCGGGGCATCTCGTTCCGGGAGGTTCCGGTGGTGGAGGACGGCGCGGTGCGCTCGGAGTGGCTGGAGGTGTTCGACGAGATCGCCCGAGCCGGCATGGTGCTGGCCTCGGGCCACCTCACCATGGACGAGGCCGTCGTGGCATTGGACACGGCCCGGCGCCGGGGAGTCCACAGGCTGCTGGTCAACCATCCGGGCCTGGCCTTCCTCGGCTGGCGCGACGAGCACCGGGAGCAATTCCGGGCCCTGGGCGCGCACCTGGAGATCGGCGTGCTGGCCGATCTGCTGGCCGGCGAGGCCGGGCCCAGCACCGAGGACCTGGTGGCGTCATACCCGCACGAACTGCTGGTGTTCGGCAGCGACCTCGGGCACCGCGACTACCCGCCCATCGCGGCCGGTATCCGAGGGTGGATCGAGCGGCTCGACCCGGTGCTCGGCGACAGCGGCCTGGAGCGGGTGGCCCGCATCACGGCCGAGGCGATCCTGGCATGAGCGCCTCTCGGGCTCGACGCTCCGGGCTCCTTCTGGCTGGCCGGCCAGCCAGCGCAGGCACGAGACGGCGGATGCTGGCATGACAGCAACCGGCGCGGGCACGAGACGGCGCATCGCGGTGCTGCCCGGCAACGGGGTGGGCGCCGAGGTGGTGACCGGTCCGGCCAAGCTGCTGGAGGCCATCGCCGACGCAGGCCGCATCGAGCTGACCGGTCCCTGGCCGGTGGGGGCCTCGGCCTTCGGGGAGCTGGGCACCGGCCTGCCCGAGTCCACCCTGGCTGCCTGCGACTCCTGCGACGCCATGTTCTTCGGCGCGGCCGGGGAGCATCCGGGCGTCTCGCTGGACGACTACCGGCCCGAACACTCCATCATCGGCCTGCGACAGCGCTACGACCTGCGGGTCAGCATCCGCAGCATCGTCCGCATCGGCACCGAGACAGCCGGCGGCGACGGCACCGCAGCCCGGCCGCTGGTAGTGGTGCGCAACCTGCTGGGCGGGGCCTACGGCCCGGCGTCCACCCGCACCGAGAGCAACGGGTCGGACCCCGCCTGCGACGAGGTGATGCTCACCCCCGAGCAGATCGCCGAACTGGCCGAGATGGCATGCGACATGGTCGAGCAGGGCCTGGCCTCGGAGATCGTTTCGGTGGACAAGGCCAACCTGTTGGCCACCAGCCGGCTGTGGCGGTCGACCACGCAGCGGGTGGCCGACGCCCGAGGCGTGCCGCTGCGCCACACCTACGTGGACCGCATGGCCTTCGAGCTGGCCCACGACGACGTCGTGGGCGACACGGTGGTGCTCACCGAGGGCATCTTCGGCGACATCCTGAGCGACCTGGCTGCGGGGCGGGCCGGGTCGATCGCGCTGTGCGGATCGGCCAGCGTGAATCCGGGACCGCCCGCTCAGGGCCGATGTGTGGGCCTGTTCGAGCCGGTGCACGGCTCCGCGCCCCGCCACTTCGGCCACGGCCGGGTCAACCCGGCGGGCGCCTACCTGGCGCTGGCCGCGCTGCTCGAATGGTTCGGGGAAACCGCGGATCTGGGTCCACCGATCACCGCGGCGCTGGCCGAGACCCTACAGGCCGGACCGCTCACCTACGATCTATCCTCCGCGGGCACCCAACCGGCCACCACCGAGAGCTTCGCCGCGGCCGTGAACGCCCGATCCCTCCCCCGCCTGGAGGAACTGCTATGAGCGCTACAGGTGTGACCATCGTCGCTACTCGTCAGTGCGGGTTTTGGTACGTATTCCAGTGCGAGTCGCGTTAATGTCATTTGCGTGAGCTACCGACGCGAGGTGTTTGCGAATGCTCCGCTGGCCTACGTCGCATGTGAGGTCAGGTTTCCTCTCACCCCCAACCTGACCGGAGACGAGTCTCTTGAACTGCTGGCCGCGGCCTTCGCTGACACGCTACCGATACCGGACTTCATGAGCGTGCGCCCGGCCGGAGAGATGGAGGCGACTCAGGACATCGAACGAGGACTCCGGTTCCTGAACAAGGCCCGTACAGCCTCAATCGCCGTGACACGGCGGTCCCTCGTCACGGAAGTAACGAGCTATTCGCGGTGGGAGAACTTCAAGCCCCTGGTGCTTCGAGCGATTGAGGCCGTGGCAGACACCAAGAGGATCATCGGTGCGGAGCGGATCGGGCTCCGGTATATCAATGAGGTCCGAGTTCCGGGCAGTATCTCTGACCTCTCGGGGTGGCGCGGATGGATCAGCGATGACGTCCTGGGCAGAGTGGAACCGATCTCGGGCTACCGGGCCGAATCGTCCCAGACAGTGATCTACCTCAAGGGCGAGAAGCTGAACGCGACGGCTAGGTACGCTTCGACAACCACACCGTGACTCCAGCCGACCTGTACGTCGCTGGACGGTCTGACGACTCGCGCAGGGACTGCTCGATCACGCGCAGGGACTCTTGGGAGCGAACGAGTTGCTCGATCGATGGAGACGCAACTGGCGAACAATCGCCCTCTCAGAGTGGAAGGTGGTTGAAGGACCCGACGACGAGCGATTCCTAACGCGCCGCGAGTGACGGAGTTGGCTTGGCGACACTCGCTGCGGCCGCCACGCTGAGGGTGCGGGCCGCGGCCGGGGGTCTGATGGGCAGCGCCATGGCGGCCTCGTGGCCTCGGCATCGGGTGGTGGGCGGCAAGCTGTACCTCACCCATCCCGACGGCTTCGCCTTCCTGGTGGGGCTGTTCAGCCCCGATGTCGGTCTTATGGCCACCTTCGACGGGCTGGGCCTCACCGCCATCCGCACCGCCGCGGCCACCGCACTGGCCGTGCGGCACCTGGCGCCGCCCGACGCCTCAACCGCCGCGGTGTTCGGCACCGGCATCCAGAGCCGGCCCCACCTGCAGGCGCTGGCCCAGGAGCTGCCGCTAAGGGATCTGCGGGTGTGGGGGCGCCATCTTGACAAGGCCGAGGACGTCGCGGTGTGGGGCCGGGCCCGAGGCATTCCGGCCCGGGCCGTGGCCGACGCGGACACCGCGGTGGCCGACGCCCGGGTGGTGGCCACAGTGACCTCCAGCTACACCCCGGTGTTCGACGGAACGCTCCTGGATCCGGCCGCGCTGGTGTGCGCGGTGGGGTCCACCAAGGCCGACCGCCGCGAGGTGGACACCGCCACCGTGCAGCGGGCCGGCTTCGTGGTGAGCGACAGCGCCGAGGGGGCCCGCACCGAGGCCGGCGACCTCATCGGTGCCGCGGCCGACGGCATCTTCGACTGGGACAGCCTGGCCGACTTGGCCGACGTGATCGCGGGCACGGTCACCCCGCCGCAGCCCGGCCGCGGGATCGTGCTGTTCGAGTCCCAAGGCGTGGCATTGCAGGACGTGGTGATAGCCACCCTGGCCCACCAGCGTTCCCAGAGACAACAGAGCTAGCGGGCGCCGAAGGACTGCTGGGGGACTCCCCGCATCAGCGAGAAGTGGCCCTGCACGCCCCGCCAGGGCCCGTCGACGGAGTCCCGCACCAGAACGAACGAGCAGCGGCCGGGGCGGTCGAAGGGCGTGCCGTCCGGCGCGTAGCCGGTCGATGTCCACGTGACCATCACCGCGGCCATGAGCCGGTCCGGAGACAAGCGGCAACGCATCCTGTCGGTCAGCAAGACGAAGACGGTCATGGTCGGCCAGACCTTGCGCCATTGCCCGTTGACGAAGTGCTCCACACCCACCACGTCGGTCCACGTGCTGAAGCTGTTCACCTCCGGGTCATCATGGCCGCGGCGGCGTCGTAGCGGAGGTTGGCCACATGGCTGGAGAACCGGTCGACCCACTCCTTGAGCGACAGTTCGTCGGCGGTCCGGGGCTCGGCGGTCCGGGGCTCGGCGGTCGGGGGGTTCATGGTGGAAGTCCTGCCCCGTTCTCAGTCCCTCAGACGATCGGCCCGAGGACCCTATCGGTGTAGCTGTTGGAGAAAGTCCCCGCCGGGTCGAGCTCGGACCGGACCCGCTGGAACTGCTCCCACTCCGGATACAGCGGGGCCAGGGACCTGTGGTCGTGGAAGTGAAGCTTGCCCCAGTGGGGTCGGCCCCCGTAGTCGGCTGCGATGGCCTCCACCCCCTGGAAGTAGGCCAGATACGGAGTACCGGTGTAGACGTGGCAGGCAAACCAGCCGGTGTCGCGGCCGTACGCGGTGGACAGCGGGATGTCGTCGGCGGCCGACACCCGGACCTCGATCGGGAAGGTGACCGGCGACGGCAGGCTGCGGGCCAGAGCCACAACCCGGCGGACGGCCTCGGGCACCGCCGCGAGCGGAACGGCGTACTCCATCTCGTAGAAGCGCACAAACCGCCTCGACACGAGCACCCGGTGGCTGGCGTCCACAAACTCCCGCCGGACCGCAGCTCCCCGAGCCATCCTGGCCACCGTCGAAACCAGCGACGGGAAGCGCCGGACCGTGCGGTTCGCCAGCCCGAACACCACGTTCTCGTACAAGATCTTGTCCCGGGCCCGGACCAGCGGGTGCTGGGGGCGGCGGGGCTCGTCGGTGCGGTTGTTGCGCTTGACGTGGGCATGGCGAGATCGCGGCATCCAGAACAACTCCATGTGGTCGTGGTCGGCCACATGCTGCTCCAAGCCGTCCAGCAACTCGTCCAGCGGCTCGACGGTCTCGGTGGCGTGCAGATCGAAGGCAGGCACGCATTGCAGGGTCATGCGGGTGACGATGCCAAGCGCCCCGACTCCCACCCGAGCCACCCGCAACAGATCGGGGCGCTCGTGCTCGTCGCAGTGAATCAGCTCGCCCCGTCCGTCGACGATATCCATGCCGACGATGGTGGTGGACAGGTTGCCCAGCCCCAGTCCCGTGCCGTGGGTGGCAGTGGCGGTGGCCCCGGCCAGCGACTGGCGGTCGATGTCGCCCAGGTTGGGCAGGGCCAGCCCAGCCGCGTCGAGCCGGCGGTTGAGGGCATGAAGGCGAATGCCGGCCTGCACGGTGACCCGGCCCCGGGCCGCATCGATGGACTCGACCTCGGAGAGCCGATCCAGCGACACCAGGAGTCCCGAAGTGCAGGCCGCGTCGGTGAAGGAGTGACCAGCACCCACCGCCTTAACGGCCAGTCCGGTGTCGGCGGCCCGCCGCACGATGGCGGCCACCTCCTCGGGCGAGCCCGGCTTGAGAATCTCCCGAGGGACGCACACCTGGTTGCCAGCCCAGTTGCGAAACGTGGCGACGCGGCGAGGAGTTGCCAAAGCCATTGCGGTCACCAGTGACGTAGATCGACGGCCCAACAGTCAACCACAGCCTCGCCGTCCACCACCCAGTAACGCTCGTGGCGGGCCACGGTCGGATCCAGATGCCCTGGCAACAGCCGGACCCGGTCACCAACAACCAGCGTGCCGCTCGGGTCATGCAGGGTGGTGTGCTCGTCGGAGCAGAACGCCACCTCGCCGCCGGGCCACGACGGCGGCCCGTGGTCCATGCCGAAGGCCTTGAGGCCGGCGTCGACCACCGCCCACCCCCCAGGGCTGATCGAGACCACAGACGCCAGCACCGACACCGCGACACGGAACGGGCTGTCGAGGCGGGCGTAGTCGGTGTCGAGCAGGCAGTACGAGCCAGCCTGGAGTTCGGTCACCCACCGGTTCACTGCGTAGGTGCCGGTGCCTCCGCCCGACACAACGTCACCTCCCACCGCGGCGTGGGCCTCGACGAGGAGTTCCATCGACGCCTGCACCTGGGATGCCTTCGTGTCAGGGCCGGCCATCATCAAGTGTCCCTCATAGCCCATGACGCCCCGGACCCCGAGCCCCACAGCCCGGGCCGCATCGGCGAGGCGTCCGGCGTCGGCCGGATCGCAGCCGCAGCGCATCAGCCCGACGTTGACGTCGATCAGCACCTCGGTGACGCCCCCGCGGACCGCGGCGGCGACGGTGGCGTCGGAGTCAACGGCGACGGTGACGCGATGGCCGTCATCGGCGAGCCGCCCCAGCCGGGACACGTCCAGAACCTCGTTGGCCAGCAGCAAGTCGCGTCCGAGTCCGGCCGCGGCCAGACCCTCCATCTCACGGACGGTGGCGGCACAGAAGTTCTCATGGCCGGCATCGGCGAGGATCCGGGCGATCGCCGTGGACTTGAACGCCTTGACATGGGGCCGGAGCGACGGGCCGGGCCAGGCCGCCGACATGGCAGCCACGTTGGCTTCAAACACGCTGCGCTCCACGACCAAGCTCGGCGTCGGAAGCCGGTCGACTGCCTGCGGCTCCGTCCTCATGGGGAGGGTCCGTTCACGCGCCGATCAAGATGCGGTATACAGGCATCATGACGCTTACCCGGTTCGGGTTCAACATTCCCAGCTTCACCTACCCCGGCGTGGACTACTCCGACATGTTCAGCGCGGTGTGCGCGGCCGCGGCCACCGCCGAGAACAGCGGGTTCGACTCGCTTTGGGTGATGGACCACTTCCACCAGATCCCGCCCATGGGCTCGGCCGACGAGCCCATGCTGGAGCCCTACACCCTGCTGGCCGCCCTGGCCCCCTGGACCCGCACCGCTCGGCTGGGCGCGCTGGTGACCGGCGTGACCTACCGCAACCCGGCTCTGCTGGCCAAGACCGTGACCACCCTCGACATCGTGTCGAGCGGGCGGGCGGTGCTCGGCATCGGCGCCGCATGGTTCGAGGCCGAGCACGTCGCCTACGGCTACGACTTCTTGCCGGTGGGCGAGCGCATGCACCGGCTGGAGGACGCGGTGCAGATCTGCCGGGCCATGTTCGGTGGCGGACCGGCCACGATGGCGGGCAAGCGCCACCACATCGACGAGGCCCTGAACCGGCCCCGGCCCATCACTCCGGGCGGGCCGCCGATACTGGTGGGCGGAGGCGGGGAGCAGCGCACGCTGGCCATCGCGGCCCGTCACGCCGACGCCTGCAACATCTTCGGTGACCCGGCGGGAATTCGCCACAAGCTGGACGTACTCGAAGCCCACTGCGAGCGGGCCGGCCGGGACCCGGCCGAGATCTCCAAGACCCGGCTGGGCGCGCTGGTCATGGCCGACACCGCCGCCGACGCGGCCCGTCTCGGCGCCGAACTGCGATCCAGGCGCAACATGAGCATGGACAAGTATCAGGGCTACGCCATCGAAGGAGACCGCGACGCCGTGTGCGAGCAGGTGGCGGCGTTGTTCGACGCCGGGCTCGACGGGCTGATCTTCAACATGCACGACTCCACCGACCTCGGCGCCATCGCCGAAGCGGGGATGGTGCTGCGCGACAACTTCGGCTCCGGCGCCTCGCAGTGAGTGTCGCCCACCGCGGCGGACCCGGCAGCCAGCGAACACGAGCCCTTCCGTGACCCAGACTGCCGGCGACGAGTTCCGCAGCGAGCCGGCGCGACCGGCCATCTCGCTGGTCTCTTCGGTGTCATCGCAGACGGCGGCGATGTTCCCGGCGTTCGGGCTGGGCGCGCTGGCCCTGCAGATGGGCGACGACCTCGGCTTCAGCGAAGCCGGGCTGGGCTCGGCGGTGGCCGTCTTCTTCCTGCTGGCCGCGGTGACCTCCCCCCACGCCGGAACGCTCACCGACCGGCTCGGGCCCCAGCGATCCCTGAGAGCGGCCAACATCCTCAGCGGCCTGGCCCTGCTGGGGGTGGCCACCGTCGTGCGCTCCTACTGGCTGCTGCTGGCCGCGCTGGCCGTCGGGGCGATCGGGCTGACCATCGCCGGTCCCGGCACCAAGACCATGGTGGCCAGGGGCGTGGAGGTGCGCCGCCATGGCCTGGCCTTCGGCATCCAGGCCGCGGCCGTGCCGCTGTCGGTGCTCCTGGCCGGTCTGGCCGTGCCCGCCGTAGGGCACACGCTGGGATGGCGCTGGGCATTCGGGTTCGCGGTGGCCGTGCCGCTGGCCGGGCTGGTGCTGGCACCGCCGTACCGGGCTCGGCCGGGTCACACAGTCAGGACCGGGGGCGCGGCCCGGGGCCTGAGCAAGATCGACTACGGGCCGCTGAACCTGATCGGGCTGGCCGCGGCGCTGGGCTCGGCCGCGGCCACCACCATGGCTGCGTTCTTCGTGTCGGCGGCCACCGAGGCCGACTTGGCCGAGGGCCTGGCCGGAGGCCTGCTGGCCGTGGCCAGCGGCCTGCCCATAGCGACCAGGATCGCGGCGGGATATGCGGCCGACCGCTTCGAGTCCGGCCACCTGCGGATCGTGTCGCTGCTGCTCGGGACGAGCACGCTGGGCTATCTGGCCGCGGCCACCGGCTCGAAGGTCCTAGTCCCGGTGGGAGCGATGTTCGCGCTAGGAGTCGGATGGGCCTGGAGCGGCCTGATGGTCCACTCCGTGATCCGGGCCTACCGGGACTCGCCCGGCGCGGCCACCGGCATGACGTCCGGCGGACTCAACGTCGGAGGCGTGGTCGGCCCGTTCACCTTCGGCCTGCTGGCGGACCGGGTCTCCTACACCGCCGGGTTCCTGATGATCGCGGCCTGCGCCCTGCTGGCCGCCCTGGCCGCCGACGCCGGCCGGCGACGCCTGATCCGCATGGGCGCCAACCCCTAACTGCCGCTTCTTAGAGGCCAAGCGGATAGGCCGTTGTGCACGAGGATCTCACGAACACGCTGAGCGAGGCCGTGGCCCGAGCGGCCCGTGAGCGCAGCGAACAAGAGCGGGAATCACGACGTTTCATCGCGATGCGGTCACACCTATCCGCGCTGCCTCTTAGCCTCCGAGAACTCTGCAATATGGTTGTCTGGCAGTCTGCGATATGGTTGTCAATAGTCCTGCAAAGTGGCATGCACGGGTTGGCTGGCGCTAGACTCGGGCCATGATGAGAGAGACGGGCCAGCCTGGGCCGCTGACTCCCGGAGGCTATCTGCCGCGCGTCGCGGACGGCCTTGTGAGCGAAGCGCTGGCCACCGCTCCAATAGTCGTGGTGGAAGGGGCCAAGGGCTGCGGCAAGTCCTGGACCGGCCTGCGCCACGCCCAGAGCCAGGTCCGCCTCGACGACGACCCCGGCACTTTGGAGGCAGCGATCCTGTGGCCCGAGAGAGTGCTCGACGGTGCCCGCCCCCGGCTGGTGGACGAGTGGCAGTTCGCGCCCGGCCTGTGGAACCGCGCCCGCCATGTGGTCGACGCCGACCACCGGCGCGGCCATTTCATCTTCACCGGATCGGCGCATCCGCCCGACGACCGCACGCGCCATTCCGGCGCGGGCCGCGTGACGAGGGTGCGGATGCGCCCCATGTCCCTCACAGAGACGGGCGAGTCCACCGCCGAGGTCTCGCTCGCCTCTCTGCTCGACGGCGAGGACTGCTCGGCCGCGCAACCCGACGCCACGGTCGGCGATGTGGTGGAGGCGCTGTGCCGCGGCGGATGGCCCAGGCATCTCGGCCAACCGGTAGCCAGGTCGCAGGCAATGTGCCGCGCCTACCTGCAGGAGGTGGCCCGGGCCGACATCCCCCGCCTGGGGCGCACACTGCACGACCCGGAGCGAGTGCTGAGGCTGGTGTACTCGCTGAGCCGCAACATCGCCACCGCAGCCACGAGCACAACCCTGTCTCACGACATCGCGGGAGACGACGCCCCGTCGCGCCGGGCTGTCGCCGACTACCTCGTGGCGCTCAGGCGTGTGTTCATCGTGGAGGACGCGCCCGCGTGGGTCACGCACCTCAAGTCCAGGGCAAGGCTGCGCCGCTCCCCCAAGCGGCATTTCGTGGACCCGTCGCTGGCGACCGCAGCCCTGCGGGCCGGACCCGAGCGGCTGTGGCGCGAGCCGAGCTACCTGGGCCAGGCCTTCGAGTCGCTGGCCGTGCGAGACCTGCGCATCTACGCCGAAGCGCATGACGCCACCGTCCACCACTACCGCGACAGCAACGGTCACGAACTCGACGCCGTTGTGGAGCACGGAGACGGGCGTTGGCTGGCCGTCGAGATCAAGCTCGGATCCGGGCCTCAGCTGGACAGTGCCGCGCGGTCGCTGACCAGAGCCTGCGAGCAGATCGACACGTCCAAGGTCGGCGAGCCGGCCAAGAGACTGGTCCTCACCGCCTCGGGCTACGGCTACGAGCGCCCCGACGGTGTAACCGTCCTGCCCATCACCGCCCTAGGAGGCTGGTGTTAAATGGCAATTTGCCACAATCCGCAAGTTGCTGACCTGGGGTTTTGTGACCGCAAAACCCCCATTTCGGGAGTTTGGCACCAGCCACCTAGGAGACTGCTGAGTAAGTCACAAATTGCTAGTTTCGTGATCATAAAACCCCAGGTCAGAGGCTTGTGGGTTGGCCGAAATCGGCATTACTCAGCAGTCTCCTAGGCCCCTGAACCGGGCCGCGGAGCCTGCGATACGCCGACACCTGCGGTGATCGCGCACTCCGCCGATGCCGCATTCGTCGCACGCGATCGTCAGCCGCGACCCCGAAGCTGCGGGCGGGGGACAGGGGCCACAGGGACAGGTGCCACCTCCTCGCGGTGAGGCGTTGTGTCTCCCGCTCTTGTTCGCTGCGCTCACGGGCCACTCGGGCCACGGCCTCGCTCATCGCCCCGCCGATCTCGTACATGAATCGCGGCCTCTCCGCTCGGCCTCTGAGCCAGCCGGGCCTCGAAGTGGCTCCGTATGCGCTGCAGTTCTTCCTCCAGGTCCTGCTGCAGCCAGTTGCGGGCGTAACGCTCTATCAGCGGGCCGGAGGGGCCCTTGAACCGGAAGCGGTAGCTGTGGGTGACTAGAGAGCCTCCATCGACGGGCTCGACCACGAACCCGCCCCGCATCCACACCAACCGGTCGGCCAACCACGGGCCGGCGCTCTCGAACGTGACCGACCTCCAGCGGTCGAGCTTGACGGACTGCCGCTGCTTGGGGCTGCGAATCCCTCGAAATCGACCCCGGAACACCACAAGCCCGTTGCCGTCGGCGTCGAGGGACGGGTTCTCGTAGACCTTGACGATCTTGCGGTCCGCCGCCATGTAGGCGCGCAAGTTGCAGACGAGCTCCAACACCTCCCGGGGCGTCGCGCCCACCTGGACCGAGCCCTCCGCCGACAACATGGCAGCATGATGGCACACAAGTTCTGATCGCCGGCCGGAGCGAGAGCGGTTTCAGTGGGCGACCAACTGCTGGACTCGTTGATGAGACACGCCCAGCATCCAGACCGAGTCCCGGCGCGACACACCTGCTTCCGCGCTGGCGGGCTCGGAGCCGGCGACGGCTGCTGCGGGAACGGCCACGGCTTCGATCAGACGGCCGGTGATGCCGCTGATCGTGGGCAAAGGCGGCAGCTTCATCCCGCCGCTGCGACGCAGCTCCAGTACGGCGGAGTGGTAGTCCTCGAGGGCCCTGACCGCATCGGGCCTGTAGTAGCCCCGGCCACACCGCGGCGATCACGTCGGCGGCGCGGCGCTAAGGACGTGCGCGGATAGGTGAGGTTCGGCACCACGATGCCGTCGGATTGCAGGTGCCTCGTGCCTTCGCGGCCGCCTATCCGCGTGGCCCCTAAGCCTGAATCCACCGGCGCGGTGAGGCGGCGGGGGTTGGCGTGTCCACCAGAAAGGCCTCCTGACGTGGGAGAATGTTGTTGAGGTTGTCAGCTGTTCTGGCCATGTGGGGAGGCACTTGCTGTGAAGCAACATTCGGCAGCCCGGTCAAAGGCCCCATCTCCAGGAACGCACCGAAATCTGTAGAGAAACGCGTCATATACGACAACAACCCGTGCAGATTTCGTGAGAGACGGTGAGTCCATCGGTGGATCCAGGCTAAGCGCCGTCGACGAACATGCGGACTCGGTCACCCTGATAGCCGTAGTAGTCGAACAGGTCATGCCACGACCTCGGCCGGCGCCACGAACTCGTGGGCGCGCAGGCGGTCGGCGACGCGGCGGTCCCTCAGCTCGGCCGTCAGCTCCGGCACGACCGTCTGCCACTCGCCGACGAGGCCGACATCGACTTGGTCGAAGATCTCGGCTTCGGGATCGGAGTTGATGGCCAGGACCGTGGCGGCGTTGCGGATGCCGACGGTGTGGTTGAAGCGGCCGCTGGAGCCGACCGCCACCAGCAGCCGGGGCGCCACCGCGTGTCCGGTGACACCGATCTGGCGGCTGCGGGGCACCCAGCCCTGGTCGGTGACCCTGCGGGTGGCACCCAGCGCAGCGTCCCCCAGAGCGGCCCGCAGCTCGTCGATCACCGGATAGCCGGCAGGGTCGACGCCCACGCCGACGGCCACCACCGTCCGGGCCCGGCGCAGCTCGCCGGCGTCGGCGTCGTCGCGCACCACAGAAACAGTTCGGATCCGGGAGGGCCGAGGGGCTGGGAGCAGTTCGGCCTCGGGGTCGGGGGTGTCGACGCGGGGCGGTCGCAACGCCAACACTCCGGGCCGGATCGTGGCCATCTGCACCGGCGACCTCGACACGATCGGGACCTGGAGTCGGCCGCCGAATGCCGGCTTCCACGCCACCAGGAGACCGTCGGGGCTGACTTCCAGCCCGACGGCGTCGCCGGTGAGTCCCCAGCCGCAGCGAGCAGCCACGGTGGACGCCACCACCCGGCCCGACCGGGTGCCCTCCACCAGCAGGGCCCAGGGAAGGCGCCGGGCCGCGGCGGCTGCCAGCGCGTCGGCCTGCTCGGAGGGCTCCGATGCCGATCCGATCACGAGCAGCCGGTCCGCGCCGGCGGCTCCCAGCCCGGCCCGGTCGGCGGCATCAGTGATGGTGGTGACGGCGGTGACCGTGCCCGAGATCCAGGCGGCCAGCTCGGCCGCCTCCCCCACCAGCTCGGCCCCCACGCCCGGGTCAGTGAAGAAGCACCACACGGAGCGCTCTCCCGCGGCCGGATGGGTCCCGTCGGTGCTGGCGTCCAAGCGCGCGGCACTGGCCAGCGAAGCGTCATCGCCGTCGGAGGCACCCGAGTCGGAATCGTCGGCCTCGTCGGAGAACGCGCCGAACTCTTCCAGCAGGTCCACGGCCTGAGTGACGGACGCAGCCCTGAGAGCCCGCCGAGTGGCTGTCAGCACCCGCACCGGGCCGACGGAGGTCGGAGAGCCCCGGGCCCCGAGCGCCTCGGCGGGCACATCCAGGTCGGACGCGGACAGCCGCTCGATGCGGTCGTCGGCCACCTCGGCGTACAGCTCGGGCGGCGCCTTGGATGGCGCGCACAGGCGCTCCGCGGTGGACAGCGCGGCGGGCAGTTGGCCCTCAACGGTGCAGAATCCGTCATCGGTCTCCAGCCGGGCGGTGAAGGCACTCCCCGCCACATGCAGCTCGCGGATCCCGGCTGCGAAGGACAGGCTCAGCAGCTCGGCCACCTCGGCGGGCACCTGACCGGTGTCGGAATCGAGCGAGTTGAGACCGGCCAGCACCAGGTCGAAAGGACCTTGGCGCCTGATGGCCGCGGCCAGTGCCACCGCGGTGGCCAGAGTGTCGCTTCCGGCGAAGGCCGGATCGCAGAGGTGAACGCCCCGATCGGCCCCGCAGGCGATCATCTCGCGCAGGGCGTTGGCGGCCGCGGGCGGCCCCATGGTGAACACCACGACCTCGCCGTCGGGGCCGGCGAGCTCCACGGCCTTGGCGTTGGCCCGCCGGCAATAGGCGTTTACCTCCAGCGGCACGCCGTCTCGCACCAGGCGCCCGTCCTGCATCCTGAACTCGACCGGAGCAGGGATCTGCTTGACCAGGACCGCGATCCTCACGGCACCCTGTATACCGTCCCGGCGGACGGATCCGGGTGCCGGACGGCTTGCTCAGTAGCCGATGACGGCACCTCCGTCGACTCTCACAACCGAGCCGGTGACGAAGCTGGCCCGGGCACTGCACAGGAACGTCACCACGTCGGCCAACTCGGAGGCCCGGCCGAACCGGCCCATCGGAATCGACGCCTGATGGCGGGCCCGCACCGCCTCGGTGGTGATGCGTTCGGCCGTGGCCCGGGCCGCTTGGGAGCGGGCCAACGAGCCGGTGTCGAACTGGCCCGGCACCACCACGTTCACTAGCACCTCCGGCGCCAACTCGACCGCCAGCGAGCGGGCCGCGGCGGCCACCCCGCTGCGGAATACTCCCGACAGGGCCAGCTCGGGTGAGGCCTCCACCACCGACCGGGCGGTGATGTACACCAGGCGGCCGTCGCCACCGGCCTGCAGATGCGGGATCGCGGCCCGCGACAGGGCCAGCGCGGGCCGAAGCATCCGCTCATAGGCAGCCACCTCGTCGGCCGCGGACACCTCGGTCATGCCCCCCGGCGGGCCGCCGCCGGTGTTGACCACGCAGATATCCAGGCCACCGAGGCGGGCCGCGGCCTCGCCCACCATGCGGGCGGGCTCGCCGTTGACGGTCAGATCGCCGACAACTGCTACCGCGCCGGGCAGCGACGCCGCGATTTCGTCAGCAAGCTCGGCCCGCCGTCCCGAGATGGCCACCAGCGCGCCCTCGGCGGCCAGCGCCTCAGCGATGGCCCGACCCAGCCCCGCAGTGGAGCCGAACACGATCGCCCGCCGCCCGCGCAAACCCAGATCCACGAGTCTCGACGCTAGTGGCCGTGCCTCGGGCGCCGAGAATCGGAGAATGCGGGCGTGGCTGTGCAATATCACGATATTGATCGAATAGGATCGCCGATCCTGGGGCCCGAGTCGGCGGCATCCGTCCGAGTTTCCCGCTCTTGTTCGCTGCGCTCACGGGCCGCTCGGGCCACGGCCTCGCTCAGCGCCTTGCCAAGTCCTCGCGAAACTCCGACCCGTTCGCTCGGCCTCTCGGCGCGGTAGGGTCGGTATACAAGAATTGGCCGGACGGCACGGGAGGATCCGACATGTCCTACGAGCAGGCGGCCAGAGATGTCGGCGTCGACCTCGACGTGCCCCTGCTGAGGGCGGGCAACTTCGACCTGGTGGCCCAGGTCCACGACGTTCTGTTCGTTTCGGGCTCCATCGCGCTGGCTCCCGGCGGCGGCGGGATCGCACACGTGGGCCGCCTCGGCGGCAGCATGGACATCGAGGCCGGACAGGCCAGCGCCCGGGGCGCGGCCGAGGCCATCCTGGCGTCGGTGCACCAGCACCTCGGCAGCCTCGACGAGGTACTTCGGGTGGTGCGTCTCACCGGGTACGTGGCCAGCGACCCCGGCTTCAACGCGCAGCCCAAGGTCATCAACGGAGCAAGCGACCTGATGATCGAGGTGTTCGGCGAGGCCGGCCGCCACGCCCGCTCCGCCATCGGAGTGGCCGAGCTTCCCCTCGGCGCCTCCGTCGAGGTCGAGGCCATCTTCCAGATCAAGCACTGACCAACCCGACCGCATCCACCTCCGGACATCAAGCACCGGCCGGCAGCCATACCGAAGTCGAACCCGCCTTCCAGATCGAGCAATGGCCAACAAGATCAAGCACGGACCAACCCAGGAGCAATCCATGAACACCATGAACGTCGAGACCCTCACCCTCGACGGGGCCAAGCTCGCCGCCGACGCGGCCCTGGCCACAGCCGCCGACGAAGGCTTGGCCGTGTGCGTGGCCGTGGTCAACGCCACCGGCAACCTCGTGCTGGTGCACCGCATGGACGGTGTGGTGGAGATAGCCCTCGAGAACGCCATCGCCAAGGCCCTGGCCGCGCTGACGTTCAAGCGCGACACCGGTGCGCTATCGGACTACTTCCAGACGGACAAGTCGCTCGGCCCGCCCATGACCGCCCGCCACCACATCCTGGCCGTGGAGGGCGGAGAGCCCCTTGCGACATCGGGCGGCACCATCGTGGGCGCGCTGGGCATCTCCGGTGCCAAGCACGCCGAGGACCTGGTGTGCTCGCAGGCCGCGGCCGCGGCCTTCACCGCCGCAACCTGAAAGGCACTCCGATGGCAGACGACGACCACGGCGACGGCGACCACGTCAACCCGATCCTGAAGGACTTGCCCGAGGGGTCGTTCGCCTTCCACTACACGCTGCAGGCCAAGCCGGGCCGGGCCCAGGACTTCATCGACGCCTTCGAGGCCTGGGACCACAGCGACGACAACATCGTCCACACCACGCCGGGCATCGTGCACGAGGGCCTGCTGTACCAGAGCGAGGACGACCCGGAGCGGTTCTACCTGATCGGCACCTGGAACCACCGCGAGAACCACATCAGCGTGGTGGTCCGCCTCCTCGAGATGCGCCCCGCATGGATGGACCTGCTCACCGCCGACATCGTGCCCGAGTACTGCGCGATCATCGGCTGAACCGACAGCCGAGATCAAACCAGATTCTTGGAACCGGTGATAGAGTATTGGAAAACGAGTGGAAAACTCTGGGAGAGCGCCGCCCCTTGCCCCTGTTCCAAATCCCTGAGGCACCAAGGTACCGCCTGGAATGGGCACCCCTGGTGCAGGCGCTCGCGCAGGTGCGATACCCGCTCATCGCCGCGCTTGAGACGATGCCGGGCGTCGCACCGCTGCAGGAGGCGCTGCGGGAGGCTTTCCCCTACATGGAGCAGGAGCGGGTGCAGGAGGTCTCGCTCGTGATCGGCCCCGCTGGCCCTGCGGGCGGCGCCAGCGCTGCGTCGGTCACCTGGAACCTGACAAACGACGCTGGAACCCTCATTGTGATCGGCGCCGGTAGCGCCACGCTCTCGGCGGGCACCTCATACACCACCGTCGAGGCGTTCTCGGACGATTTCGAGCGCATGTTGCGAGCCCTGGAGTCGGTGGGCGTGCCACGCTGTGACCGTCTCGGAGTCCGCTACTTGTCGCTGGCCGTTGGGGTCCCCGGCGAAGAGCGCTCGTGGCGGCGCTGGTTCAAGCCCGAGCTGCTTGGTTGGGCGGGCTCCGACACTGTTGCTGACGGAGCGCTTGAGACATCGATCAACCAGGTGATGTTGAGGCAGGCACCCACTGGCGATCTGGCTGGCCCTCCGGCCGATGTCCAGGCCACCGTGCGTCACGGTGCTGTGCCAGCCGGGACCGACGTTCCAGGCGTTCCGCCCCTTCAGGTGCCGCACCCGGCGTACCTTCTTGACCTCGATGTCTACGTGTCGGGGCATCAGCCGTTCGACCCTGCAAAGATTCTCAAGCAGTTCGAGATGTTCCACACGCAGGTAGACCGCTTCTTCCATTGGTCCCTGACGCAGGAGGGAGCAGAGCACTTTGGGATCGTCAACTAGCTTCAGGCCGACAAGGACTGGCGTTCTTGATCCGGTGTCGGCCGAATGGCACCCTTGGCAGTTCACGCATCGAGAGGCCACCGTACGGCTGCAACCGCTAGAGGATCGGTACGAGCTATTCGATCTGTGGATCGAGACGCCCGAGATTGTGAGTCAGCCAGCGCCTCAAGCACAGCAACTCACGCAGGAGCTTCTCGTGTGGACGGGTTGGTCTCACCGTGGCCTGGCCAACGTGTTGGAGATCTCGCATCCGACAGTGTCGGCTCTGGAGCAGGGCACATCGCCAGCCCGGGTCGGCGATCTCTTCGACCGGCTTGTCGAAGCGCATGAGGTTGTCAGGAGGGTGTACTTGATCGCGGATCGCGACCCTTCAAGGACCAGCCACCTGTTGAGCACGCCGTCGGAATCCGGCAACAACGCAAGCAGCCTGCTCGCAGAACGGCGGCCAGCCGAGGCATATCTGGCCGCTCTGGATGCTCAGCGTCCACATCGCGTCGAGCGCATGATGCAGAGCATCTGGCCAGCACGAGCGGGTGACGCCACAGTCGATCTGGCAGAAGATCCGGTGTGAGGCTCCGACGCGATGTCCGACCTTCACACCGAAGGGTGGAGACAAGGGAGCATTGTTTCGGCGACTACTGACGGTGCTAGCCATCCGGGCTTGTTGTGAACTTCCACACGTCCTGATCGGACATCGGCCGTGTGAGGTCCGGGTACTGCTCGCGGGCGAGGTCGATGCAGTCCCGCTGATAGCGGCGGAACATCCGTACTAGCGGGTTCGCTCCGGCGGCGGCTAGTCGTCTGGTTTGTCGTCGGCGGTGATGAACGCTCGGGTTGCCTCGGACAGCGCGTCGAGATCGACTAGAGGCTCGTCTAGGGGTATCCCGGCGAACGGTTCCGGCCGTTCAGGATCATTCATCGGTCAGGTGCTCGGCCATCTTGGCTACGGCCTCCTGTGCAGCGGTGAGCCCGTTCTGCATGGTCGCTAGACCAGTCTGTGCCTTCTCTAACCCGCTTTGCATGGTCGCGAACGCGTCTTGCAGATCGACTACCGCCGATGCGAGACCACTCTGAAAGCTACGCGTCTCAGCCTTGAATACGCCGAACTCGGCCTGAGTCACGGTGTCTGTCATCACGCATCAACCCCCTTCGGGTTGTCAACCGGGGTAGAGCCTAGCGCAACCCGAGTAGCGCTACCCGCTACAGCCGGTCAGTTCACGCCACGACAGCGACCGGCCCTCCATCAACTCGACGGCTTCGGCCATCCTGTCGGTGACGTGGATCTTGCGGCGGTTGTACCGGAAGCTGTGCTCGGTCACGTACCGGTCCAGATGCTCCGGCGACCAGTAGTGGTAGGTGCCGATGTAGCAGCGCTTGAGGAGGCTCCAGTAGTTCTCGATCCCGTTCGTCGAGACCGGGCCGCGGACGTACTCGCCGACCGAGTGCATGACCTTAGCGTGCAGGAACCCCATCTCCTTGAGCGGGTCGTAGCTCCGGTCGCCGTCGGTGAACACCGTCGAACCCGGTCGGGTCGTCTCAGCGACGATCCCGGTCAGGGTGGGGCTGGTCGTATCGACCGTGGGGCGGGCCGTCACCTTGCCGCTGGGCCGGTCCTTCACTCCGACGACGGGCGTCTTCCCGGACGCTCCGCGGCCGTGGATGCGGCGACGGCGCACGCTGGCGTGCATGTTCTTCGCTCTGCCGCCGATGAACGTCTCGTCGCACTCGACCGGACCCTCGAAGCCCGGCAGCGACCCGTCCGCCAGGGCCTTGCGGACGCGGTGGCCGACGTGCCATGCCGTCTTCTGGCACACGCCGAGATCGGCGGCGAGCTGCACCGATGAGCGGCCCTTCGGATTCGACACGATCAGGAAGATCGCCAACAGCCACGTCTGCGCTCCGAGGTTGCTGTCGCGCATCGGAGTGCCGGTCCTCACCGAGAAGTGGCGACGACACTTCCGGCAGCGGTAGGGCATCGGCCGACGCGACTTCACGACACTGACGTTATCGGAGCCGCAATGCCCGCAACAGGGTCCGTCCGGCCAGCGATGCTCAGCGAACCACGCCTCCGCCGTCCGGTCGTCGGGGAACCGGCGGAAGAACCCCGCCAGACTCATCCCGGTCTTCACGATTTCGTGCGGCTTGCTCATACCCCTATGATCCCACGGGGGTATGACATCAATCGCTCATGTGGCCTGCGGTTTGGCTAGCACCGTCAGTAGTCGCCATTGTTTCCTGTGAGTTGACGGCGACTCACCTGACGTCCGCCGAAGGCCGGATCCAAGAAGCCTCGCAGTCGTACGGCCGCTGGGTTGTCTGCACCCAAGACTGCGACCTCCGATCATCGAGAATCGACTCGCATCGGCCGGTGGTCGAGCTCAGGCCAGTGCTGGACGAGGATCCTCCTTGCGACTGGGGCATCCGCAGTCGGCGCTTCCTGCTGGATCAGGGCGCCTACGTCGACACCGACGCGCCTCGATGTGTCGTGACTCCGGCCCTGCTGAGCACGATGCGCCCCGGCCGCGAGGCAGCGCTGGACGAAGCCCGGTCCAGAGCATTCAAGACCTGGCTCGGACTCCGATACGACAGGCCCGCAGTACCGGAGCACCTTGTGGACTTGGCGCGTGAGATCGCACGAAGGTGTTCCGGCGGCAGCGGCCGGACGATCAGCGAGCAGGTTCACGACGTTCTGATGCAATTCGACGAGAGCACCCAGCCGGTACAGGTTGCGCTATTCGGCGTGATCGTTGATGACGCCGGCGCAGAAGCTGTGCGCGTCTGGCTAGCCGACGTAGCAACACGCATCAACTCAGACCTAGGTGTTGTCACGGTCATTGACGTGGGCACACGCGCCCAGACGTCGTTGGAGCTGGTGGAGACGAGCTACGCCGCCGACCTTAGTCAGCTCACGTGGAGCCGGAACCGCCCAACTTGATCGCATACGCAGCGTTTGATCCCGAGTGATCTCGGAGCGCGCTCTAGCCCTGATCGTGCATGAGAATTGTTGATTGGGCGGGGTGAGTGTGTTTTCGTGTGTTTTGGGGCGGCTGGCGGGTGTGTGGCGGTGGCGGGCCGGGTGTGTGGGGTTGTCGGGGGCGTTGTGTGGGCTCAGTGGGGGGTTTTCGGGCTGGGGGGCCTGTGTTGGGGCGCGCTGGGGCGTGTTGGGCCGGCGCGGTGTTCGGGGCGTCCGCGGCAGTGGGGGTGTGTGCTCAGATGAGCAGGTTGATGCAGATGCGGGCGTTGAGTATGGCTGTGGTGGCGGCGCGGTTCGCGGGCAGTGCGAGGGTGCTCGCTCGGGCGTGTCGCACGAGGCGGGCGGGGGTGTGCCAGAGGTTCCATCGCAGGGTCTTGGGTCTGGCGTGTTTGAGTGTTCCGGTGCGCCCTGGTGAAGCGGCTCGCGCCGCGTGATGAGACGGGCGTCGGGCTCAGGCCGGTGCTCGGCGTCCACGAACCGGGTGAGGTCCGCGGCCTGCGCGCCGCGGCGGCGGCTCCGCCGGCGGCGGTGGCTCTGGCGGCGCTGGTGCTTGGGGCGGCGCTGGGTCTCCGCGGGCTGCCACAGCTTCGGGCGTGTGACCGCTTTCGCGATGGCGGCCTCGAATTCGGGGGTTCTGCGGGCCACGACGCTGTAGCCGACGTTGCGCTCGACACACGCGGCGATGAAGCCGTTGCAGCCCGCTGAGTCGGCGCGCACCCGCACCCGCCGCCGCGCCTGCGACGCGTCGTCGCCGAGGCGGTGCCCGCACGCCGCGTCTGCCGGCAGCGCCTCTACGGCCGCGTCGAGCACCGCCGTCTGGTCTGTGATCGAGTTCGCGGCGGCGTTGCCGGGACGCAACAGCACTGCGAGGCACTCCCCGGTGCAGTCCGCGAACGCGTACATCGGATGAAACCCGAACCCGCCCTTGTAATGGGCCGCGGCGCCCGCCTTGTTCTCAGAGTGAACCTCCATCAGCGACGCGTCGATGTCGATCACGACCTCCCCCCGAGTTGCCTCGATCTGGGGCCACACCCGCCGCCGGGCGTGCGCCGCGGCCGCGCCCAGCGCCCCCAGGCGCTCGGCGTCGACGCCGCGCGCCACCCGGTACAGCGTCGACGCCGACGGCACCGAACCGAACAGAGCCTCCTCTGAGCGCAGGACCTCGATGTCGCTGCACGCCTCCCCGCCGCCCGCGAACACCAACAACGCCTGCACCAGCGCCTTGCCGCGGTCACAGACCGGTTCGCGTTCCCCGATCGGCCCGTAGGCCCCAGACAACAGCTCCCCCAGCCCCAACACGTCACAGAACCGGCCCAGAGCATGCAATCCTGCATGCCCCGACATCGCCGCGGAGCCCTCCGCGACCCCCACGTCCGCCGTACTGTTATGATTCACCATGCGGGTGCCCTCCTGACCGGACCACGGACTGTGTGTCACCGTCCATAATCCCACGCCAGAAGGGCATCCACGCGTCAATCACCCCACCCTGGCCCCCAACCCATGCACGATCAGGGCTAGAGCAACGCTGCTGACCCTCCGGGCGGATGTAGGCATAGAGACTGCCCGACCCGAAGGCGACCATCGCCCTCGGAGTAGCCTTGAGCACCATGTCCCTGCGCGACACGCTTGAGAGGATTCGCTCGAATCCTCCTCCTGGCAACGAGGAGATGGCGAAGTTCCAGGTTCTGGCGCCGATCTTGGGTGACCTGTCGTGGAATCCGTTCGGCCAGGAAGTGCGCTGGGAGCATCCCGTCGGCGGCAAGAAGAGCAAGGGCTGGGCGGATATTGCGCTCAAAGCCGAGGACCGCATCTGGGCGCTCATCGAGGCAAAGGCACCCGGTACCAATCTGAACCATCACGTTGAGCAAGTCTTGGGCTATGCGTTCTTCGAAGGCGTCAGCATCTGTGTTCTCACGGACGGACTCCATTGGTGGCTCTACTGCCCCCTGGAGTCAGGCCCTCACGAAGAGCGTCGATTCGCGGTCCTGAACCTTGCCAAGGATCCCGTCGATCAGATCTGCGACGATCTCAACACATTTCTTGGCCGAGAGTCGCTGGTGAGTGGACAGGCGGTGAGACAGGCCAAGCAGGTTCGCCGAGCGCTGCAGGAGGCTGCTCAACTCGAGAAGGAGGGCCACAGAGTGCCGTCCGACGCCGCGCCGCAGGCGCAGGACTTCGATCTCGATCAGAAGTTCACGCTGGAACGGGGGCGGGTGCTGCTGACCGGGGTCCAGGCGCTGGTGCGCCTGCCCATCGACCAGCACCGCGCCGACGCAGCCCGGGGCCTGCGCACCGCCACGTTCATCTCCGGGTACCAGGGCTCGCCCCTGGGCACCGTCGACCTCACCATCGAGCGCAACATGGCCCTGCTGTCGGCCCACGACGTGGTATGGGTGCCGGGCGTCAACGAGGAGTTGGCCGCCACCGCGGTGTGGGGCAGCCAGGAGCCCCTGCTCGGGCCGCTCGCCCGACACGACGGCGTGGTGGGCATGTGGTACGGCAAGGGTCCGGGCGTGGACCGCTGCGGCGACGTGTTCAAGCACGCCAACTTCAAGGGCACCGCATCCAACGGCGGGGTGCTGGTGCTGGCCGGCGACGACCCGCTGGCCAAGTCGTCGACTCTTCCCACCCAGGTGGAGCCCACCTTCTACGACGCCCAGATCCCGGTCCTCTACCCCGGCACGATGCAGGAGATCATCGATCTCGGGCTGCACGGCATCGCGCTGTCGAGGTATTCCGGCCTGTGGGTCGCGTTCAAGATCGTCACCACTGTTGCCGACGGGTTCGGCATCGCCGAGGTGGCCCCCGACCGGGTCGTCCCCGTCGATCCCGGACTGGAGATCGACGGCAGGCCCTGGCGCCACGAGCAGCGGCCCGGCCTGGTGACGCCGCTGAGCCTCGAACAGGAGAAGGACATCGCGTACGGGCGTCTGGAGGCGGCTCTGGCCTACGCCGCAGCCAACGGCCTCAACGAGATCAGCGGAGCCACCGGAGCCGCCCGACTCGGGATCGCGGCCGCGGGCCGGACGTTCCAGGAATTGCGCCAGGCCCTCGGCGACCTCGGCCTCGACGACGACGCCCTGCGCCGCTTCGGGATCCGACTGCTGCGGCTACAGATGGTATGGCCTCTCGAACCGCAGATCGTGCGCCGCTTCGCCGGGGGCCTCGACGAGATCCTGGTGCTGGACGAGAAGCGGGCATTCATCGAGCTGTTCGTGCGCGACATCCTCTACGGCCGGGCCGGCGCTCCCCGGATAGTGGGCAAGACCGACGAGCAGGGCCGCCGGCTGGTGCCCGCCGACGGCGAGTTGAGCGCAGACAGGATCGCGGCGGTAGTGGCCGACCGGCTCCGCTCGGGGGTGCTCGGAGGCGAGGTCGGAGCATTGCCGGTGGTGGTGGAGGCCCGCCTGGCTCTCATCGAGGCCGCCTCGAAGGCGGGGGCCGCGGAAGTGGCCCGCCTGCCGTACTGGTGCAGCGGCTGCCCCCACAACCGCTCCACCGCGGTGCCCGACGGCTCGTTCGCGGGGGCCGGAGTGGGCTGCCACGCCATGGCCCTGTGGATCGACGACCGGGCCCAGGTCGTCCACCAGATGGGCGGCGAAGGGGCCACCTGGATCGGCCGGGCGCCGTTCACCGACCGGGCCCACATGTTCCAGAACGTCGGCGACGGCACGTTCTTCCACTCGTCCAGCCTGGCGGTGCGGGCCGCGGTGGCCGCCAGGATCGACATCACCTACAAGATCCTCTACAACGGCGCAGTCGCCATGACCGGGGGCCAGGACGTGGCCGGGGCCATCGGCGTGCCCGAGCTGACCCAGTCGCTGGCCGCGGAGGGCGTGAGCCGCATCATCGTGTGCAGCGACGACCCGGACCGTCACACCAACGGTGGGCCGCTGGCCGAGGGAGCCGAGGTCTGGGGCCGGGACCGGCTCGAGGAGGCGCAGCTCGCCCTTCGGGACACGCCCGGAGTGACGGTGCTCATATACGACCAGCAGTGCGCGGCCGAGAAGCGCCGGGAGCGCAAGCGGGGGCTGCGCCCCACACCAACCAAGCGCATCTTCATCAACGAGGCGGTGTGCGAGGGATGCGGCGACTGTGGGGCCAAGAGCCACTGCCTGTCGGTGCAGCCGGTCGAGACGGAGCTGGGCACCAAGACCCGCATACACCAGTCGTCGTGCAACTTCGACTACACCTGCATCGAGGGCGACTGCCCCTCGTTCATCGAAGTCAAGACACGAACAGCCAAGACCAGGCCCGTCAAGGCCAAGGCACCTGCGACGGGAGCGGTACGGGCCGCACGGGCCCAGCCCCCAGCCGACATCGCCGAGCCGGACCGGCCCATGCCCGGACCCGAGGGGTATGCGGTGTTCATGGCGGGCGTGGGCGGCACCGGGGTGGTCACGGTCAGCCAGGTGCTGGCCACCGCGGCCCTGCTCGACGGCCTCGGCATCCTGGGCCTGGACCAGACCGGGCTCAGCCAGAAGGGCGGGCCGGTGGTGTCGCACCTGCGCTTCTTCGACGGCGAGGCGCAGGGAGCCAACCTGATCGGCGCGGGCGGAGCCGACTGCTATCTCGGCCTGGACCTGCTGGTCGCCGCCGATCCCAAGAACCTGGCCAAGGCCGACGGTGACCGCACTCTGGCGGTGGTATCGACCAGCAAGCTGCCCACCGGCGACATGGTGGCCCATGTGGAGGAGACCTACCCCGACGTCGACAGGATGCTGTCGGCCATCGACGGCGCAACACGCACAAGCGACAACGTCCGCCTCAACGCCGACCGGATGGCCGACGTCCTGCTCGGCACGGCCATGCCCGCCAACGTGGTCGCGCTGGGGGCCGCGTACCAGGCGGGCGGGATCCCGGTGTCGGCCGCTTCCATCGAGCGGGCCATCGAACTCAACGGGGTGGCGGTGGCGGCCAACATCGCCGCCTTCCGATGGGGACGGGTATACGTGCGCGAGGGCACCGACGGCCTGGTCAGCCTGGCCGGCGTGACGACCGCGGCTACGTCGACGCAGGAGACCGCAGCAACGCCCGGGCTGAGCCTCGACTCGGTCCCGGCCAAGGCCAGGGCCGCAGCCCGGTCGCTGATGCAGAAGTCGGGGCTGACGACCGTTGGAGGCACCGCGGCGGAGGCCCTCGCCGAGACCGTGGAACGGCGCGCCGCCGACTTGGTGGACTACCAGTCGGAGGCGCTGGCCTCGGCGTACGTGGACTTCGTGGAGGCCGCGTCGGCCCGCGAGCGTGAGGTGATGGGCGACCGTACCGAGCTGGCCGAAGCCGTGACCCGCTACCTGTACAAGCTGACCGCCTACAAGGACGAATACGAAGTGGCCCGGCTGCATCTGCGCCCCGGCGTGGCCGAGGCGGTGCGCGGCGCGGTGGGCCACTTCGACGGCTACCGCATCCTGCTTCACCCTCCGGTGCTGCGGGCCCTGGGACTGAAACGCAAGATCGGGCTCGGGCCGTTCCAACGACCGGCGCTCGGTGTGCTGAAGGCCATGCGCCAGCTGCGGGGCACGTCCCTGGATCTCTTCGGTCTCGCCTCGCTGCGCCGCCTGGAGCGGGAGCTGATCGCGGAGTACCGGGCCCTGATGGAGGCCGAGCTGGACAGCCTGACGCCCGACACCTACGAGCGGGCAGTAAGACTGGCCGGCCTCCCCGATGTGATCCGGGGCTACGAGGACGTGAAGCTGGCCGGCGTCGAGCGCTTCCGGGCCGAAGTGCGGACCCTGCGCAGCCCTGACTCCCAGCCAGTGGCGCTGACCGCCAAGCCAGCTCGCTAGCGGACGACCGTGGCCGACGCTGCGCCAGCCGCACCCGCCGCGCGGCCGCAGAATCCCGGCGTGATCCCGGTTCGGCCCGTGGCGGCCTCGATCGCCTGCCTCACCGCCAGCGCCATGCCGGGATTCCTGGCCGGCGCCCTAGGCAGCGACATCAAGGAAGAGTTCGGCTTCGGCGACACCGGGCTCGGGTTGGCGCTGGCGGCGACCTACGCGCTCTCGGGGGTGGCGTCGATCCACGCCGGCGAACTGGCTGACCGGATGGGCGCCCGCCGCAGCCTGCTGCTGTCGACGTGGGTCACGCTGGCCGGGTATCTGGCCGTCGCCGTCGCAGCCCGGTCGACGGCCACTCTCCTGGCCGCTCTGGCCGTGGCCGGTGCCGGTCTGACCCTGGCCGGCCCGGCGGCCAAGGTGCTGGTGGCCTAGCACGTGGCGTCCGAACGCCACGGCATCGCCTTCGCGGTGCACATGTCGGCCATACCGCTGGCCCCGCTGCTGGCCGGGCTGACGGTGCCCATCGTCGGGGGGACGTCGGGATGGCGCTGGGCGTTCGTGGGCGGTGCTCTGCTGGCCGCAGTCGGGATGCTGATGCTCCCCGCCGAGAAGCGACCCGACCCCGACACGGACGCGGCCAAGGCACCCGACACCGGGCGCTTCGCCCACGTCAGGCTGGCACCGCTACTCGTCCTGGGTGCCTCGGCCACGCTGGCATCGGCGGCGGTGATAGGCGCGGCGGCGTTCTTCGTGGTCAACAGCGAAGACGCCGGGATCTCCGAGAGCACGGCCGGGCTGCTGCTGTCGGCGGCCAGCGCGGGGGTGATCACGGTGCGCATCCTGCTGGGCGTGCTCGCCGACAGGGGCCGCGCCGGCGACATCGGCACCGTGGCGGCCCTGCTGGCCGCCAGCTCGGCCGGCTACGCGCTGATGGCTGCGGACACGCCCTGGCTGTACGCGCTGGGCGGGCAGGTCGCCATCATCCTGGGCTGGTCATGGCCGGCGCTGATGGTGGTGGCCCTGGTGCGGATGAACCCCCACGCGCCCGGCCTGGCCACGTCCTTCGCCATCGGCGGCCTCAACCTGGGCGCCGTGCTGGGACCGGCCGCATTCGGAGCGATCAGCGACGCGTCGTCATTGGCCGCGTTGGCCACGGCCGCGGTCTGGACCTTCGCGGCCGCCGGTCTCACCCTCCTAGGCCGCCTGATGCGGCAAAGGGCAGCCGCACACCACGCAGCCGCCTGATTCGAGCCCATGAGCACCGCAAGAGGCCCCGGCGGCTGATTCGGAGCAGCAAAGAAAGTCGGGCTACGGTATACAGAGCGGCCCGGCACCCGGGCCAATTGTGGCCCAACGGGAGGAAGCGCGTTGCTCCGGTGGCTCGCCAGACGCATCATCGCTGCCGCGCTGGTGGTCTTCATCGTCACCTCCCTGGTATTCGTGGTCACCCACATCTTCACCGACCCGGCCACCGTGTCGCTGCCACTGGAGGCCACCGAGGAGCACCGGGCCAACCGCCGGGCGGTTCTCGGCCTGGACCGACCTCTCCGCGTGCAGTATTGGGACTTCGTGTCGGGCCTGGTCACCGGCGACCTCGGCGAGTCGTTCTGGCAGGGTCGTCCCGCCTCCAAACTCGTGTTGGAGCGCCTGCCGGCCACTCTCAAGCTCGTGGCCGGAGCCACCACGGTCACGGTTCTGCTGGCCGCACCCATGGGAATGCTGGCCGCCTGGTGGGAGCGCCGCTTCGCCGACCATGCCGTGCTCGGCTTCTCGATGGCGTCCATCAGCGCCCCGCCGTTCTGGATCGGCTACCTCCTCATCATCGTCTTCGCGGTGCAGCTGGGCTGGGTGCCGACCTTCGGCTCGCGAGGGTACATCTCGTTGATCCTCCCGTCGTTCGCGATCGGCCTGGCCAGCGCGGGCCGCCTGGCGCAGATGACCCGGCGCGGGATCGTGGAGGAGCTGCGCAAGCCCTACGCGGTGACCGCATTGTCGCGGGGTTTCTCCAGGTCCTACACAATCGTGCACCACACGTTCCGCAACGTCGCCTCGGGCTTCGTGACCATGACGGGCTGGGAGCTGACCCGGATGTTCACCGGCTACACGGTGGTGATCGAGGTGGTGTTCGCCTGGCCCGGCGTGGGGCGCCTGGCCATCCACGCCATCGAGAACCGTGACCTGATCCTGGTTCAGGCCGCGGTCGTGGTGCTGGCCACGCTGGTGGTGGCGACCAACCTGCTCGTGGACATCGCCCGACGGCTCATCGACCCCAGAGTGGACATGGCGTGACCGTGGTCGAGGGCGCCATGGGCCCGGGCCCGGACGCAGGTGCTCCGGATGCGGTGCTCCCGGAGGGTGTCAGCCTGCTAGCGGACCTGAAGTCTCACCTGCGCAAGTCCAAGGCGGGCATCGCCGGGATCATCATCACCTCAGGCTTCGCCCTTGTAGCGATCGTGGGCCCGTGGCTGCCGTGGCTGCCCGATCCTGCCAAGCAGAGCCTGCCCGACAAGCTGACTCCACCTGTGGGTTGGGGCGGCGCCTGGTCGCATCCCCTGGGCACCGACCAGCTCGGGCGCGACATCCTGGCCCGGCTGATCGACGGCGCCCGCATCTCGCTGATCGTCGCGTTGGCTGCGGTGTTCCTGGCCGCGGTGCTCGGCACGATGTTAGGGCTGATCGCGGGCTACGTCGGAGGCAGGATCGACACTCTCATCATCTCCGCGGCCGACGTGCAGATGGCCTTCCCCGGGGTGCTGGCCGGGCTGATCCTCGTGGCCGCCTTCGGGCCGAGCGTGTGGCTGGTGATCCTCGTCATCGCCATGTCGAGCTGGATGGTGTTCACCCGGGTCGGCCGCAGCCTGGTGCTGACGCTCAAGACGTCGCTGTTCGTGGAGGCGTCGGAGCTGGCCGGCTCGCCGTCGGGGCGGATCATGTGGCGGCACCTGCTTCCCAACTTGGTCAGCTCGCTCATCACCCTGAGCGTGCTGGAGCTGGCTGCGGCCATCCTGTCGGAGTCGGCGTTCGCCTTCCTGGGTTTCGGGGTGCAGCCGCCCCGCTCGTCGTGGGGGCTGATGATCCAGCAGGGCAGGAACTACATCACCGACGGCTGGTGGATCGTCACGTTCGCGGGCATGGCCATCGCCATCGTGGTGCTCGGCGTCAACCTCCTGTCGCTGTGGCTGCAGTCCTTCAACGACGTGGCCGAGCGCGAGCAGATCATCCTCGAGAGGCCGGGCGCGTGAACCCCGCAACCGGGACGGGCCCGGGCCGCCGGGAGCGGCTGCTGGAGGTGAAGGACCTCACCGTGGGGTTCCCCACCCGCGACGGCACCGTGCTGGGGGTGGACGGCCTGACCCTGAACGTCGGCTCGCACGAGCGTCTCGGCGTGGTGGGCGAGTCAGGCTCGGGCAAGAGCGTGATGGGGCTGGCCATCCTGGGCATGGTGCTGCCGCCGGGCCGCATCATGGGGGGATCGGTGCGGTGGCGGGGCGAGGACGTTCTCGACGAGGCCGTGGCCAACCGGGTGAGGGGCCGGGAGATCGCCATGATCTTCCAGGACCCGATGGTGTCGCTCAACCCGCTCAAGACCGTGGGCGCGCAGCTGCGCGAGCTGCTGAGGCACCGGGCCGGCCTGGAGGGCTCCGCCATCAGGCAGCGCTCGCTGGAGCTGCTCGACATGGTGGGGATCGCCAACCCGCAGGACCGGCTCAAGTCGTACGCGTACGAGCTGTCGGGCGGGATGCGCCAGCGGGTGATGATCGCCACCGCCCTGGCCTGCGAGCCAACGCTGCTGATCGCGGACGAGCCCACCACCGGGCTCGATGTGACCATCCAGGACCAGATCCTCACCCTGCTGCACGACCTGTCCACCCAGCTCGGGGTGTCGGTGCTGATGATCACCCACGACCTCGGGGTGGTGGCCCAGTTCTGCGACCGGGTGCAGGTGATGTACGCAGGCCGCATCGTGGAGCGGGCCCCCATTGCCGAGATGTTCGCCGACCCCCAGCACCCCTACTCGCTGGGCCTGCTCCGATCGGTTCCGAGGGTGGACCGCGCCGAGACCGCCCTGGTCGGCATTCCCGGAGAGCCGCTCGACCGGGCCCAGACTCCGCCAGGCTGCGCCTTCGAGCCCCGATGCTCAGAGGCCCGGGACCTCTGCCGGGAGGCGCCGCCGCCGCTGATGAAGTTCGCCGACCGGCGCTGGGTGGCCTGCTACAACCGCCCAGAGGCCGAGCGGACAGGGAGCAACTCGTGAGGGTCTTCACGAAGATGGGAGCGAGGCCGTGGCCCGAGCGGCCCGTGAGCGCAGCGAACAAGAGCGGGAGTGACACCGCCGCCACGCGATGGGCTCTCACCCATTCACATTCGCTCTCCAGGGAGGGATCGACGTGAACGAGCAGGTCACGCCCCTGGTAGAGAGCCGGGACCTCAGCGTCCACTACACCCGCTGGGTTGGCAGTCGTAGGCGCACGGTCTACGCGCTGGACGACTTCAACATCGCGGTGGCGCCGGGCGAGACCATCGGCCTGGTGGGCGAATCGGGCTGCGGGAAGTCAACCGCGGGCCGGGCGCTGCTCGGAGCGGTCAAGCCCGCCGCGGGCCGTGTGTTCTTCGACGGTACCGATGTCACCGACCTGAGCCGGCGCAACTGGCGGGCCATGCGCAAGCAGATCCAGATGATCTTCCAGGACCCCTACTCGGCGCTGAACCCCAAGCTCAGGGTGGGCGAGAGCATCGCCGAGCCCTTCCTGGTGCACACCCGCAAGCGGGGCGCGGAACTCAACGCGGCAGTGACTGAACTGCTGGAGATGGTGGGGATGACCGCGGGCGCGGCCGACAAGTACCCGCACGCCTTCTCCGGTGGCCAGCGCCAGCGGATCGTCATCGCCAGGGCGTTGGCGCTGCGGCCGGGGTTTGTGGTGGCCGACGAGGCCACCGCCGCGCTCGACGTGTCGATCCAGGCCCAGATCGTGAACCTGCTCGTGGAACTCAAAGACAGCGTGGGCCTGTCGTACCTGTTCATCTCCCACAACCTCGCCGTGGTGCGCCACATCTCCGATCGGGTGGCCATCATGTACCTGGGGCACCTGATGGAGATCGGGAGCCACCACGACATCTACGAGAACCCGACCCATCCCTACTCCCAGGCCCTGCTCTCCGCGGTGCCGGTGCCCGACCCGACGGCCCGCCGCAGCCACGAGCCCCTCAAAGGCGACCTGCCCAGCCCCATGGACCCGCCCAAAGGCTGCCGGTTCAACACCCGCTGCCCGCTGGCGGTGCAGCAGTGCTTCGAGGAGCGGCCACCGCTCGAGGAGCGCTCCGACGGCCACTTCGTGGCCTGCTGGGTGAATTGAACGAACCCGGCAACGACGCTGCTGGGGGCGCAGGCGGCAGCAAGAGCCGCCTGACCGCTCGCTGGGCGACGTTCGGATACCTGTTCACGCTCTACTTCATCCTCGGCGGCGCCGAGACGATGATCTCTCCGCTGTTCCCGCTGGTGCGCCGGGACCTGGACCTCACCGAGAGCCACCAAGCCGCCATCCTGGCCGCGGTGGCTGCCAGCATCGCCTCGTTCAACGTGATCGGCGGGGCCTCCAGCCGCCGGCTGGACGACCGGACGCTGGTGCGGGCCACCGCGGTGAGCCTGGCCGCGGGGATGGTGCTGTCGGCTGTTGCGCAGTCGTTCTGGGTGCTGCTGGCGGGGCAGGCCATGCTGGGAGTGGCGTTCGGGATCTTCTTCCCCCCGGCGCTGGCCAGCGTGGCCCGGCTGTACCCGGACGCGCCGGGCAAGGCCATCGCGGTGTGGGGGCAGGCCTACTCGTTCGGGCTGGCCGCGGCCGCGTTGAGCGGCTTCGCGGGGGGCGGCTGGCGCTGGGTGTTCGTGGGCTGCGCGGTGCCCGCGGTGCTGGCTATCGCCTACGTCCCCCGCTGGATCGAGCCTGACCGGGCTCTGACGCCGGTGCCCTTGCTGGCCCAGCTGGCCCAGTACGCCCGCAAGCAGACCTACCGGCTGGCCGGCTACGCCAGCTTCGGCGGGGTGTCGATGCACTTCGTGGTGATCGGCTTCTCGCCGGTGTTCTTCGTGGACCGGGGGGTGGACCTGCGCCTGGTGGCCGTGCTGCTCGCCTTGGGGCGGGCCCTGTCGGCCGCGATCAAGCTCGTGGGCGGAGCCCTGTACGACCGGCGGGGCGGGCCATGGACGGCCCGGCTGATGATGTTGAGCACGTCCGCGCTGGGCCTGCCCCTGCTGCTGCTGCCGGCCGAGATCGGCGTGTGGCTGCTGGTTCCGTTCGTCGCGATGGCGGTGTCGGTGCTGCCGGTGGCCAACGCCATGCTGGTGACCGCGTTGCCGCCCCAGTCAGGTTGGGGGATCGGAACCTTCCGTGCCGGGCTGCTGGGCTCTGCCGCCCTGCTGTCAGCCATCGTCAGCGGCCTGCTGAGCTGGGGAGTGCCCCTGTCCGTACTGATGCTGGCCGTGTTGGGCCTGCCCGCGCTAGTGGCCGCAGCCATGCACCGAGCGGCCGGTGTGCCGAGCAATAGAACACCACGGTGGCCGTGAACGCAAAGTATTGCGGCTACCTATTCGTTTGCGTATACGCCCAAACTTTCTGAGGCTTCGCGAATCCGTGGGGAGCGGGGTGGTTGAGGGATCCCTGAGTAGGGGTCGAGGCCCTGCTGGAATCGGTGATGTCGAGATCAGCGATCCAGGAGGGCCTCGATGGCTTGCGATGTTATGGCAGTTCGGCTGCATTTGCCGCAGATCCGCGTGCTGGAGGTGATCGAGGACACCCCGGGCGCGCTCAGGGTGAGCGTGGAGTCCACGTTGCGGAGCCTCCGCTGCTAGCGCGACCGCGGCGGTCACCGAAGGGCGCGCTCAGGGTGGGCGTGGAGTCCACGTTGCGGAGGCTGCGCTGCCCGCACTGCGGGTTCAAGTGCCACAGGGTGCATGACCGCCGCGACAAGAAGATCCGCGACCTGGAGGTATCGGGGCGGCGCACCACGCTGCTCGCGGCCGGAACCGTCACGACCAGAACCTGCGCCTCTTAGAGGTCGACAACTACGACAGTCGCCAGCACAGCTGGATCTGTCTTGTTGGCGATCAAGGACTGAAATCGGTTCGGATGGGTTTCACCGCCATGGCGTGGTGCGGCTCCGACCACGTTGCCTTCGTTGTCGACGCCGACCAACAGGACTCCACCGCTACCGTTGGCGAGACAGGCCACGGCCTCTACGAGTTCGGTATCGTTGATCGATCCGCCCTTGAACTCGACAGTGAGCGTCTCTCCCCCGATCAACAGGTCTCGCAGGGGGCCTGGGTCCAAACTTTTGCGTTCACGTACAGCTTTGCGTATACGCCCAAACTTTTGCGTCTTTGCGCCTGGCCACTCCTGCGAACAGCACGGCGCGCGGCCAAGTGGCTCGGGGCAGCGCCCCCAGATCCTTGACCATGGCTGCCACTCTCAGGTGACCTTGTCGATGACCCGGAAGGCGTAGTCGCGCTGCTCGTCTCCGAGGGTGGCCCGCACCCGGTAGCCGCCGGGCTTGGGGAACTGGACAATGCCGGTGACCACCAGCGGCGAGCGGCTGTCGGAGCCCGGAACCTTGCCGGGCGGACGGCCGACCTCGATCTTGGCGGTGGCCTCCATCAGCTTGCTGAGACCGTCCTCGTCCTCGACCCTGATCACCACCTGATGGGGCTGGTTGGTCTCCATCCACGGGACCAGCACCGACAGCGCTATGGCGAAGTGCTGGGGCCGGGGCTTCTTGCCCTCCTTGTAGGCCCGGGTCACGGTGTCCCAGCCGGCGCCGCTCAGATACAGCAACCCGTTCTGCACCTCGGCATGGTTCGCCAGCGTCAACAGCTCGATCTCGGCCACACGCCCAGTCTAAGAACATGCGCGGGTAGGTGATGCCACCTCGCGATGCAGCCCATCTCCAGGAACGCACCGAAATCTGTAGAGAAACGCGTCATATACGACAACAACCCGTGCAGATTTCGTGAGAGACGGTGAGTCCATCGGTGGATTCAGGCTAAGCAGGCCCGCCCGAAGGGGTCAGGCCGAGGCGTTCGGCGAGGCCTATGCGCTGGAGCTTGCCGGTGGGGCCCTTGGGCAGCTCGTCGAGCACTAGCACCCGGCGGGGGACCTTGAACGCGGCCAGTGACCGCGACAGGAAGCGGCGCAGCTCACGCTCGTCAACCCGCGTCCCGTCGGCGGCCACCACCGCGGCCGCGACCTCCTCGCCGAGCTTGGGATGCGGCATGGCGAACGTCACCGCCTGGGCCACCGACGGGTGGTCCAGCAGGGCCTCGTCCACCTCAAGGGGGGAGACCTTCTCGCCGCCCCGGTTGATCTGCTCCTTGAGTCGGCCGGTGAGGAACAGATAGCCGTCGGTGTCGAGGTAGCCCTCGTCGCCGGTACGGAACCAGCCGTCGGTGAACGCGGCCTCATTGGCGTCGGGATTGCTCTCGTAGCCGTCGATCACGGTAGGCCCCTTGATCGACACCTCGCCCCGCTCCCCCGGCGACAAGACCCGGTTGCGGCTGTCGAGCACGGCCAACTCGATACCGGTGGCAACCCCCACCGACCGGGGCTTGGCCTCTGCGGGCGGAAGCGGGTTGGCGCACATCTGGTGGGTGGCCTCGGTCATGCCGTAGGCCTCGATCACGGGAGCGCCGAACAACTCTCCCAGCTCGTGCAGCACCGGCGCAGGCAGCGACGCCGACGACGACCTCACGAAGCGCAGACCGGCGCCGCGGGCCGCGTCGCGATGGCGGGCGGAGCGGGCGATCACCATCTGGTGCATGGTCGGCACCGCGGTGTAGTAGGTGGGCTCCAGTGCTTCGAGCTGGGCGAAGAACCGGAAGGCGTCGAATCCCTCGGTGCAGGCGACCGAGCCGCCCGCCGACAGCGGTGCCAGCAATCCGGCCAGCAGCCCGTGAATGTGGAACAGCGGCATCACCTGGAGCGAGCGGTCGTCGGCAGTGAGGGCCAGCGACTCGGCGATGCTTGCGGCCGAGCGAGCCAGATGCCGCTGGCGCAGGGGCACGATCTTGGGCCGGGACGTGGTGCCGGAGGTGTGCAGCACCAGAGCAACATCCTCGGGGGAGGGCCCGGTCTCGGCCGACGGCGCGGTGGCCGGTGACGAAGCGATCAGGTCAAGAGCACGGGGGCCGTCGGCGGCCGAGCCGGTCAGCGCCACCGGCAGTACGCCGGCTCCGGCCTCGCGGGCCGCGATGCCGGAGTCGTCGGGGAGTGTGATCAGGGCCTTGGCCCCGAGGTCGTCGAGGTAGAAGCGCAGTTCTTCGGTGCGGTACTTGGGGTTCAGCGGCGCGGCGCAGCCGGTGCAGGCTGCGGACAGGAATGCGAGCGCCATCTCAGGGCCGTTGGGCACCACGATGGCGATGCGATCGCCGGCTCCCAGCCCAAGAGCCCGGAGCCGGCCCGCGAGCCGGTCCACCTCGGCCCGCAGCTCCGCGTGAGTGAGCACCGAGCCGCCGGGCGCGATGACCGCCGGGTCGCGATCGGCTCCGGCATCGAGCAGCGCACGCAGCGTCGTGGCTCCGGTCATTGAGACACCCTCCGAACCCTTCTCGTCGCGATTAGTCGCGCATATGACAAGTTTTCGGCGAGAATTCCCCGGCTGCGCGTGCGTAGTCCTCACACGGCACCAATCAGGCGGTGGTTGAGCAGGGAGGCCAGGCCGTAGACGGAGCTGATGGCCGGGGTGGCGACGCCGGTTAGTTCCCCGAGCTCGACAAAGACGCCGACCAGCGGGTCGAGCTCCAGCGGGCGGCCGGCCTCGGTGTCCTGGAGCATCGATGTCTTGTGCTCACCGACGGCCTCGGCACCGGCGATGCGCCGTTCCACGCTGATGCGGATGCTCACTCCGAGCGCCTCAGCAATGTGGCTGGCCTCGGTCATCATCTGCGCGGCCAGATCCCGGGTGGCCGGAGTGCGGCACATCTCCCCCAGCGTGGCACCGGTGAGGGCGCTGATGGGATTGAAGGCCAGGTTTCCCCATGCCTTGACCCACAGGTGGGAGCGGATGTCGGTGAGCACCCGGGACTTGAACCTGGCCGAGGTCAGGGCCTCGGCCAGAGCCCGGGCCCTCTCGGACTTGGTCCCGTCGAGCTCGCCCACCGGGAACCGGTCGCCCTCCACGTGGGTGATCACGCCGGGTCCGGTCTTCTCCGCGGCCGGGTAGGCGATGCAGGCCACTATCCGCTCCGACGGCACCGCGGCGGCGATCACGCCATCAGGGTCCAACTTGGCCAGCCGACGGCCCTCGTGGGATCCTCCGTGGCGCTCGAAGTACCACCATCCGATTCCGTTCTGCACCGGCACGATCACGGTGTCGTCATGGCACAGCCGTTCAAGTTCGTGGGCCACCACTGCAATCTGGTGGGCCTTGAGGGCGAGGATCACCGCGTCATGGGGGCCCAGCGTCCCGAAGTCGTCGGAAGCGTCCAGATTGGAGGCCACGGTCTCGGTGCCGTCGACCTCCACCAGCCGCAGCCCGTTGCGCCTGATCGCGTCAAGATGCTCGCCGCGGGCAACGACGCTCACGTCTTGACCCGCGGCCGCGAGGCGGGCCGCCATCATGCCCCCGATCGCGCCAGCACCGACCACGCAAATCCTCACGGTGACAAGTGTGCCAGGGGAATGGCACCGTACGGTATACCGCGATCCTGGGGCGCATCGTCGCCTGGCGCACGGTCGCTGATAGTTGTTTCCATGCGCACACCGAATATAATGAAATACAATTACAACTTCTAGAGGACGACTCAAACTACCATTCCCAGGCTGGGAGGGACCCGTGGGCGTTTTCAACCCCCAGGCCGTGATCTCCCACGGCCACTTCCCTACCGCCGCCCAGGCCGCGGTTGCGGCTGGCCATCCGCGGGCCACGCGGGCCACGCTAGCGCTGCTGCGCCGCGGCGGATCAGCGGTCGACGCGGCCATCGCGGCCGACGCAGTGATGGGTGTAGTCGAGCCCACGGCCACAGGAATCGGCGGTGACGTGATGGCGGCAGTGGCCGACGTTGACGGGGTAGCCGCCCTAAACGGCAGCGGCCGATCCGGGCTGGGCACCGACCGGGCAGCGGCGCCCGACAACGGCCACGGCTTCGTGCCGTCGGTGGGGGGATGGGCGGTGACCGTCCCCGGTGCGGTGGCCGGCTGGTGGGACCTGCACCAGCGTTACGGTCGTCTCGAATGGTCGATCCTGCTCGAACCGGCCATCGAGGCTGCCACCGAAGGCGCGGCTGTGGGCGCTACCGGCAGCCAGCTGTGGGCCGGCGCCCGGAGCCGGCTCGACACCGCGGGCGAAGCGCTCTACTTCGGCGGGGGCGCGGCCCCATCGCCCGGCGAGCGCTGGCGCAACCCTGCTCTCGCGTCGGCATTGCAGAGCATCGCATCCGACGGCCCCGATGCGCTGTACCGGGGTCCGCTGGCCGACGCGGTCGTCGAGGCGGCCGTCACCGGGGGCGGGTCGCTTCAAATCGACGACCTCTCCGCCCACCGCGGCGAGTGGGTGGAGCCGCTGCGGGCAAGACTGGGCGAGCACGAGTTGCTCACCGTGCCATCACCCTGCCAGGGCGCGGTCGTGGCCCTAGCGGCCGAGTCGGTGCATGAGCAGGGCCTGCTCGGCGCGACCACCGGAGATGCCTGCGGCACCGCGGCCGCAGCCATGGCTGAGGCCCTAGGTGGCTGGTGCCAAACTCCCGAAATGGGGGTTTTGCGGTCACAAAACCCCAGGTCAGCGACTTGCGAATTGTGGCAAATTGCCATTTAACACCAGCCACCTAGACCGGGCCTTCGCGGTGGCTCTCGAATGCCTGGCCGACCCCGCCGAGACCGAAGTCCCCTCCTACGACGAGATGCGAGCCCGGCTGGGCGGCGCGCCGAGGCACGGCCCGGTGCCGTTGGGACCGGGCACCGTGTTCACGGTGGTGATGACGGCCGAGCAGGCGGTGGTGCTGACCTCAAGTGTGTGCGACCGGTTCGGCTCGGGCGTGACCGTGCCGCAGGGCGGGTTCGTGCTGCAGAGCCGGGGCCGGGGCTTCTCGACCGACCTGAGCCACCCGAACGCGGTGGCGCCCGGCAAGCGCCCCTACCACACCATCGTGCCGACCCTCGTTCTCGAGTCGGGACGGCCCATGCTCGGCATGGGAGTGGTGGGCGGCATCATGCAGCCCCAGGGGCAACTGCAGATCCTGCACCGGGTGCTCGGGGGCGCCGACCTTGCCTCAGCGGTGGCAGCCAGCCGGTTCCGGCTGATCGGCGACGGCCGGGTGACGACAGAGGAGAGCCTGGAACCAGAATGGCGAGCCGCCATCGGCCGCGCCGGCTACGAGCTCGTCGACACAGCCGACGTCATAGGAGGCTTCGGCGGCGCCCAGGCCGTCCTGCGGACGGCAGACGCCCTCACCTCGGCCAGCGACCCCCGCCGCGACGGCGCGTCAGCCGTGATCGCTCTGCCTAGCTAGTACCGCGACGGGCCAGGTCGGGACAGCAATGCCTCTAGCGCTAGTCCTGCAGAGCGCTACTTCGAGAGGCCGTTGAGCCAGTCGATGACGTCGTCCAGGGGGGCTACGTCCACGTACTTCATGTGCAGATCGAGCAGGTTGACCTTGTGGGAGATCTGGCTGCGGTCGGCCACGCACTCGAAGGGGATCACTACATCGAAGTTGTACTGGAACGCGTCCACCGCAGTGGCCCGCACGCAGCCGCTGGTGGTCAGACCGATGATGACCACGGTGTCGACCTTGTCGTAGACCAGCAACGGAGCCAGCTCAGTGCCGAAGAACCCGCTCGGCTTGTGGTGCTTGCACACGACCATCTCGCCGGGCCTGGGGGCGAGTTCGTCCACGATCACATCGCCGGGCGGCAGTGACGGATCGGGCAGGCGCCGGCCCACCGTCTTCCAGCGCCCCTTCTGACCCGGCTCGGGCACGTGGCCCGGATTCTCGTACATCTTGGTGAAGTAGACGGGGAAGCCGAGGCTGCGAACCTCGGACAGCAGCCGGGCGCTGGCCGCGACCGCGGGCCAGCCCGTGTCGGGGCAGCCGGTGGGCCAGCGGCCGTCCACGAACGCCAGCGTCATGTCCACCACGATCAGCGCCGGCAACGTGCCCGCGCTGATGGCGCGGAACTCGTCGCCGCTGAACGTGTCGCCGTAGCCGGCCGCCCGGTAGCGGGCCAGGTCGTCGGCAGGGATGGCGTCGTTCCAGGGGTACACGATGGGGTCAGGCCCTCATCGAGATCGGTCCGGCCGCAGAACGACGGGCCCCCGGAGAAGCCCACGAGGGAGCACGACCTGTCCTCATAGGGTCGTGCTCCCTCGCAGGTGGAGGGGAACCGTCAGTTCTTGGAGGTCAGCTCAGCGTCATGTCCTCCACGCGAGCCGTGTCGTCGTAGCGCGGGAGCCAGCTGACGTGCTCGCCGCCGCCGTTCACGCTCAGGTAGGTGAGGATGGGCAGGATGCCCACGTTGTCGCAGTTGTACCTCATTATCTCGTGGTACATGGCTTCGCGTCTGTCCGGATCCAGCTCGCCGGCGGCCTCCCCCAGCATGCCGACCAGCATGTCGTCGTCGTAGGAGGACGTCACGTTGCCACGGCCGATGTAGGAGCCCAGCCGGGCGCCGTCCTGTAGCTCGTTGGAGGACGACGACAGGAATATGTCGCCTCCGACCTCGCCGATCGGCAGGAGGAACTCGTCGAAGAGCCACACCTCCCAGGCCAGCAGCTGGAAGTCGACATTCAGGCCGACGGCCTCCATGTCGGCGGTGATGGCCTCGGACAGCTCGTCGAACTTGGTCCAGCGGGTGCCGTTGGCCAGGAACGAGATGGACTCGCCCTGGTAGCCGGAGTCGGCGATGATCTGGCGGGCCAGATCCGGGTCGTAGGGCCGGTCGGTGATGATGGGATTGTGGCCGAACACGCCCGAGCCGAAGATGTGGCAGTTGGCCCGGCCGGCCTGGCCCTGGTAGATGAACTCTATGTAGTCGTCCACGTTCATCGCGTGGGCGATGGCGACCCGCAGCTCGGGATAGTCGCCCAGTGGGCCCTCGTAGTTCTTCATCCGCAGGTACGGGTACTCGATGCCCTCGTCGCGCACGAACAGCTTGGGCACCTGGCCGGCCGAGTCTGCTGAGAGGCCCACCGCGAGGTCCACGTCGCCGGCCTGGACAGCCGCCACGCGGGACTGCTCGTCGGGCAGGAACACGAACGTCACGTCGTCGATCTGCGGATGGGGACCCCAGTAGTCAGTGTTGCGGGTGAGCGTGAGCGAGTCGCCCGGCACCCATTCCACGAACTTGTAGGGGCCGGTGCCCACAGCCTCGTCCTCAAGACCGTCGACGGCTGCGCCAGGCTCAACCATCTGCACCATGTAGAGCCGGGCCGGCAGCACCGGGTCGGGGGCGGCAGTAGTGATGCGGATCGTGTAGTCGTCCACAACCTCCACGCCGGAGATCGTCTCGATTTGCTCCTTGAGGTCGGAGTCGACCTCGTCGCTCAACACCCGCTCAATCGAAAACTTGGCCGCAGCGGCGTTGAACGGGGCGCCGTTGTGGAAGCTGATCCCCTCTCGCAGCTTGAGCTCCCATGTAGTCTCGTCGGTCAACTCGGGCAACGAAGCGGCCAAGCGGGGGAGGAAGACCGACGGATCCTCGAGGTCACGCTCGACGAGCCGCTCGTACACGTTCTCCATCGTGCGGCGCATCTCGCCGTCTTGGTAGTGAGGGTCGATCCTGCCCGGTCCCTCGAGTATCGCAATCGTTATCGAGACGCCTTCCGCGGCTGCTGAGTCGTCGGAATCCTCGCTGCTGCCACTGCACGCGGCAGCAACAAGAGTGAGGGCGAATAGGGAGGCTAGGAGCCTCTGCATGAAGGTGAACTTCTTCAACATCGGGTTGTCTCCCCCCAAATGAAATCCGTGGTCGAGAACGGCTGCGGCATCGGTAGTCCACAGCCGAACACGAACGGTATACCGTGCCGGGCCAACCCGCAAGTTGTTGTATACAGAGGAGGAGTGCTCGATCTAGGGGCAGCGCTCAGCGCCGTCGGAGCGGGGCCAGCAGAACAGCGCAGCGGGCGCCACCAGCACCGTCGTCACCGCGAGTACGGCCGGACCCAGTCCCACCACGAGCAGGGCGGCCACTCCGAGCGGCGCGCCGGACAGAGTGAGCCCACGGGCCACTTCGAGCGGCGCGCCGGACAGAGTGAGCCCACGGGCCACTCCGGCGATGGTCACGGCATCGCCCTGCAACTCGGGCTGGACACAGGTGGATCAGGCGGCGGCCTGGGCGCCCGCAGCGGGATACCACTGGCGGCCCTCGACATACTGCAGCCACAGTCCGTCCATGTAGAACCAGCGCCTCATGGCGGCCTGGCGCACCTGGTCGATCACCATCTGCTGCTCCCGCTCGTCGGTGGAGTGATTGATGATGATCTCGAAGCCGGCGTCGCCGTGCTCCACGTCGGCCACGACGTGCAGGGTGAAGAAGTCGATGTCGTCGTCGGAGAACCCGTAGACGTTGCGCAGGGGGTCGATCAATGGTGCGTACAGCTCGGGCACCTGCGACTCCAGCCCGATGGTCAGCGTCGCGATGCCCTCCAGAACGCTCTTCATCATCAGGGTGTTGATGATGAAGTCCTTGAGCGCGGCGGTTGTGGGCAGGTCGGCAGCGGAGCGGCCCTCCTCGAAGCTCATGCCCAGCGCCATGCCGAACTTCGAGAGCTTGTCGACGTGGCGCTCGTCGGGATCCTCCTCCTCGTTGAGGTTCTCCAGCAGCAAGACCCGAGCGTCGTGCCAGTCGCACAGCCCGTACATGATCCCGGAGTAGCGCGAGGCGTTGCTCACGAAGTTGTAGTGCTGCTGGCAATAGGCCCTCATGGCCGCCTTTGACAGCTCACCCGCGGCCCAGGTCTTGAAGAACGGGTGGTTCTTGGAGTGCCACTCATCGCGGGCGGCCTCCAACGCTTCGCGATATTCGACAGGTCCGAGCATTTGGACGCCCCTTTTCTGTTGTGGATTGAGTTGAGTCCGCTAGGAGCGGACGAAGACGGTCTTGGTTCGGGTGAAGAAGTCCAGCGACGACTCCCCGCCCTCGGCCCAGCCCGCGCCGGAGTGCCCATAGCCCTCGAAGGGCACGTGGAAGGGGACGCCGGTGAGCGGCGAGTTGACCTTCACGGTGCCAGCGTGGGAGCCCTTCCAGAAGCGGCGGGCGACCGCGATGTCGTCGGTGACGATGCCGGAGGTGAGCCCGTAGGCGGTGGCGTTGGCCTTGGCCACGGCCTCGTCGATGTCGCTGACCGGCTCGAAGGTGACCACCGGGCCGAAGATCTCCTCGGTGGTGAGCGGTCCCATGTCGGGGTCCACCAGCAGGGCGGGCGCCACCCGGCCGTCGCGCCAGCCGCCGGGCTCGGGGCGCACGACATCGCGGGCCTCGTCATCGGCCAGCGACACGTACTCCTCCACACGACCGGCCTCGCCATCGGTGACCAGGATCCCGATCTCGTCCGGTCCGGATGTGTCGGTCAAGACCCTCAGCCGTGCTGTCAGGAGTTCCAGCAACTCGCTGTAGACACCGGTGTGCACGAGCAGCCGGCCAGCAGCAGTGCAGATCTGGCCGTTGTTGCGGAAACTGGAGGCCACGATGATGTCGGCGGCCTTGTCGAGGTCGGCGTCGGACCACACCACGATGGTGTTCTTGCCGCCCAGCTCGGCTTGGAACGGCACCTCCATGCGCAGCCGGCTGCGGATCGCCACCGCAGCCTCGTAGGAACCCGTCAGGCTCACGCCGTCGAGCTCGGGCGCGGAGAGCAGGGCCTCCTCGATCACCGAGCTCCGGCCGATGGTGGCCTGGAGCAGCCCCGCGGGCAGACCGGCGTCAAGCAGGGTGGCCGCGATCATCAGACCGGTGATGCCCGCGTTGGTGGAAGGCTTGAATATCACGGCATTGCCCGCAGCCAGCGCGGCCGACAGCTTGCGGATCGGGATCGTGAACGGGAAGTTCCAAGGCGTGATGAGGGCGACCACTCCGAGCGGCTCGACCAGCGTGAAGATGTCCTCGTCGAAGTCCGTTTTGAAGGTGGTGCCCAGGCGCCGGTATCCCAGTTCGGCGTAGTAGTCGAGCACGGCCGCTCCCTTGGCCACCTCGACCCTGGCCTCCGACGCGGGCTTGCCCATGTCGGCGGAGATGAGCGGCGCCATCTCATCGGCCCGCTCCCGGAACAGCATCGCAGCGCGGTGCAGGATCTCGGCCCGGGCCGCGGGTCCCGTGGCCGCCCAGTCCGGCGCCGATTGGGCCGCCACCTGATAGGCAATACGCACGTCGTCCGGGCCGGCGGTGCGCATCGCGGCCAGCACGCGGCCGTCGCTGCGGCTGACGAGCTTGTGCTCGGGACCCGAGCCGGGCCGGATCCCGCCGTCGATCAGGATGCCGACCTCGTCGGCGTCGCTGCTGCCGTCCACGATGATGCGAGCGGGTATCCGCGTCATGGTGTGCCTCCACCAGCGTGCGCATCACCCGCGAGGCGGGCGCGCCGCGCACGACCGCGCCTTGTATACAGGACGCTGTATACCCTAGGCCGACCGGTTCGAGACTTGCCAACGAGAGGAAGGCGTCCAGAGGCCGAGCGAGAGGCATGTCGCCACCAAGGAAGACCTCCGCGCCGGTTCGCCGAACGAGAGGAAGGCGTCCAGAGGCCGAGCGAGAGGCAGCAGTTCATGTGGAGGTTCGCAAGACACCGAGCGAGGCCGTGGCCCGAGCAGCCCGCGAGCGCAGCGAACGAGAGCGGGAATCAACACGCCGCATCGCGAGGCGTTCGCACCTGCCTGCGGGGCCTTTGAATGCACGACGGTGGCCGAGCAAGCCTGCTGGGGCGCTCCGGGCACACCGCCGGATTCTCCGCGCTGGTGACGGCCTCGCTGCTGGTGACCGCGGCCGCGAACCTGGCCCCCACGCTGGTCAGCGCGCTGGCAGTGCAGATCCAGGACGACCTGGGCATCGGGGAGGCCCAGATCGGGATGACAGTCAGCGCCTTCTTCTGTGTGGGCGTGTTGACGTCAGCATTGTCCGGCCGGATGGTGGAGCGCATCGGGCCGACTGCGGGGCTGCGCCTCGCCTCGGTGGCAGCCGGGGCGGTCCTGGTCGCGACCGGAGTGCTGGGGCGATCCTGGCCTACGCTGATCGCCCTCGTGGGCGTGGCCGGCCTGGCCAACTCGTGGTCTCAGCCCGCCGCCAACCTGTACGTGGCCCGGGGGGTCTCGAACCGGCGCCAGGGCCTTGCTCTCGGCATCCAGAAGTCGGGAATCCCGACCGCGTCGCTCCTGGCCGGGCTGGCCATCCCCACGGTCGGGTTGACGATCGGCTGGAGCTGGGCCTTCGTGCTCGGAGGGCTGCTCGCCTTCGCGGTGTCGCTCGGCGTGCCGGCGGTCGGCGAGACCCCGGCCCCGTCCCGCGACGGACCCGGTGCGGTGACGGCGGAGCCGACGGTCCGGCCCCGTCCCGACGTTGCCATTCGGCTGCTGGCGGCAGTGGCCTGTTCCACGTGCCTGGCCGCCATGGGCTCCATGGCGCTCAGCTCGTTCTTCGTGCTCTCGAGCGTGAACATCGGCATCGACGAAGCCGCCGCCGGAATCCTGCTGATGGCCGGAAGCGTGGTCGGGATCGCTTCGAGGCTCGTGATGGGAGCCAGCGCGGACCGGGCGTCGCTCAGCCCGTTCCACATGCTCACCGCAATGTTCGCGGTGGCTGCGCTGGCCTTCGTGGGACTGTCGACAGGGTCCAGAGCGATGCTGTACGTAGCCATGCCGTTCGCCTTCGCAACCTCGTTCGCGTGGCCGGGCCTGTTCCATCTGGCCATGGTGCGCTCCAACCCGTCGGCGCCGGGCGCGGCCACCGGCATAACCATGACGGGAAGCTTCACCGGAGCGGTGTGCGGGCCGCTGCTGTTCGGCCTGCTAGTGGAGGCGACCAGCTACGGCTGGGCCTGGGGTTTCGCCGCGATCACATCGGGAGCCGCCGCCGCGGTGATGGTCGTGGCGAGCCGCCTGATCGAGCCTCGCCCCGCCTAGGCCCCGACTAGACGACCGGGTCCTCCTGCGCGTGGCTGTCGGCGTCGATCACCCTCACAATGCCGTGGGGCGGCCCGGCCGCGGCACTCACGACGGCTTGTCCGGCTCGGCGGCGGCCAGCCAGTCCAGGTAGTCGGCGACAGCCGCGCCCATCGGGTACTCCACCCGGTAGCCGAGATCGCGGCGAGACGCGGTGAGGTCCATGGGGCTGGTCGGATTGCCGTACTTGGTCTCCGAGGCCAGCTTCATCGAGGCGTACAGCGACGGCGGGTACTCGCTCACCACACTGAGAGTGAAGTCCTCCACGGTGTCGTCGGCGGGAGCAACCCGGCGCCGCCCCATCGTCACCACCGTCGAGCTGCAGAACACCACCCGCCGAAGACCCGCCAGCCGAACCGCCTCCAACACGTTGAGGGTGCCCATGACATTCACCCTCACGCCCGCTACCGGGCGGGGGATCAGATCCCGGGTGAGCAGCGACGCGGTGTGGATGATCCGGTCGACGCCATAGGACTCGACGGCTCGAAGCAGATCGCCGATGTCGCCGATGTCGCCCTTGACCAGCTCCACCGAACCGCCGGCCAACCTCTCGGACAGGTTCCGCTCGCTGAAGCCGATGTCGTAGAGGACGGGCCGCTCGCCTCGCTCGGAGACGATTCGGGCCGCGGCCAGCGAGCCGAGCATCCCGGCCCCAGTGATCAGCGTGGTCATCGCTCATCCCCTTTCGGCGCCCGACGACCGGCCGGGCCGCCCCGCCGCTCGCCGCGGCGGGAACCGACGTCCACCGGCTGTTCGGCGGACGGTCGGACGCGCCCGACTGTCTACCGGGCCCGATTGCTCAGCTTCCTATCGGGACCGGCGAGCCTGTAACATCGGCCAGCGGCCACGGAGGACCTGATCTTGAACGACAACGACAGCGAGCGGCCTTTGCGAGAGGTGGTCGCCGGCCAGCTTCGCTTGATGATCATCGACGGGGAGCTGAAACCGGGCCAGCGGCTGGTCGAGGGCCAGCTCGCGCAGCGGCTGGGGGTGAGCCGAAACCCAGTGCGGGAAGCCATGCGCTCGCTGGAGGCGACCGGTCTCATCGAGGTTGTGCCAAGGCGGGGCGCCCACGTGTGCGCCGTCGACAGGTGCGAGGTGCACCACATCCAGCAGATCAGGATCCTCGTTGAGGGATACGCAGTGGAACATGCGGCCTTGCGCCAGGACGTCGAGAGCATCGAGCGGATCCGCCAATGCATGGACAAGGGTCGCCGAGCGACCGAACGGGGCGACCCGGTCACAGCCTCGGTCTGTCACCGGGAGTTCCACATCGCGGTGGAGAAAGCGGCCGGCATCCCCTTCCTCCAGCAAGTGCTCGACCCGCTCCGCCAGCAAACTGAGCTGGTCTTCTCGGTGGTGACCGACAGCCGCGGCGACATCACCTGGGAAGAGCACGAAGCCATCTACAACGCCATCGCATCCGGCGACCCCCAGCAGGCCAGGGACATGAGCCGCAAGCACATCATGAACGCGCTGGAGTCGTTCCAGATGGCCATCGAGTCGACGACGGCGATCTCGTAGAGGCCGAGCGGGTAGGCGGCAATTCGTGAGGGTCGTGGCGAGGCACTCAGTGAGGCCGTGGCCCGAGCGGCCCGTGAGCGCAGCGAACAGGAGCAGAAAATACGACGCTTCACCGCGAGGCGGCATCACCCGCCCGCGCATGTTCTGAGTTGACACCACAGCCGCCCGCAGCCGGGCCCGGCCCGGTTCGGCGAAGCGAAGCCGACGTGCGAAAGGAAGCCGAGCGGTGGCTGGGCACCGACCCGGACCCCGGCACCCGGTCGGAACTGCAAGCCCTGCTGACCGGCGACCCAGCCGAGTTGCGGCGTCGCTTCACCGGACGGCTCTCCTTCGGGACGGCCGGCATCCGGGGCCCCATGGGCGCGGGGCCGGCCCGCATGAACCGGGTGCTGGTACGCATCGTGGCCTCGGCGCTGGCCGAGCGGCTGCTGCAGGACGCCAGCGGCGAAGCAGCCGTGGTCGTGGGGTACGACGCCCGTCACCAGAGCACCGACTTCGCCTCCGACACGGCCCGGGTGCTGGCCGGGCGGGGGATCGCAGTGACCATGCTGCCGATGCCGACGCCCACACCGGTGCTGGCCTTCGCCGTGAAGCATCTCGCAGCGTCGGCCGGCGTGATGGTGACCGCCAGCCACAACCCGCGCTCCGACAACGGCTACAAGGTCTACTGGCGGGACGGCAACCAACTCGCCGCACCTATCGACGAAGAGATCAGCCAGATCATCGACCGCACCGCACCGCTGGCCGAGTCCGACCTGGCCCCCGACGACCACATCCGCATAGCGACCGCCGGCGACGACCTGGTTGAGGCCTACCTGGACGCGGTGGTGGGACTGCTGGCACCGGACGGGCCGCGTGCAGTGCGCATGGCCTACACGCCGCTACACGGCGTGGGGGCCGCAACGTTCCTGCAAGCTGTGTCCAAAGCCGGATTCGACCCGCCCGCAGTAGTGGCCGACCAGGCCGAGCCCGATCCCGAATTCCCCACCGCCCCGTTCCCTAACCCCGAGGAGACCGGCGTGCTCGACCGGCTCCTGGGACTGGCCGCGGACACGGGCGCGGACGTGGCCCTGGCCCACGACCCCGACGCCGACCGGCTGGCGGTGGCGGTGCCCGAGGGCCAGCGCTGGCGGCTGCTGACCGGCGACGAGACGGGCTGCCTGCTGGCCGAGCACCTGCTTCTCCGGGCCGATCCTCGCCCCGGGCCCGACCCGGCCGCGGGGCGGCGGAGACTGGTAATCAACACGGTGGTGTCGTCGCGGCTGCTGCCCCGCATCGCCGCCGACCACGGTGCCGACTGGGCCGAGACGCTCACCGGCTTCAAATGGATCATGCAGGCCCACTCGCAGCGGGCCGCCCGCCACGACCTGGTGCTGGCCTACGAGGACGCGCTCGGCTACGCGGTGGGCGAGGTCGTCAGGGACAAGGACGGCATCGGCGCAGCGCTGGTGATGGCCGAGCTCGTCGCCGACCTCAAGCGCGAAGGACGAGCCCTGGGCGACCTCCTCGACGACCTCCACCGCCGCCACGGTGTGCACGCCACCGGGCAGCGCTCGGTCCGCTTCGAAGCCGCCGCCGGCAACGAGCAGATGAAGAGGGCCATGGCTGCGCTGCGCGAGGCCCCGCCCACCGAGTTGGCCGGAGCCGCGGTGACCGCGGTGAATGACCTCGCGGACGGTTCCTCGCATCTGCCGCGAGCGGATGTTGTGGTGCTCGAGCTCTACGGAATCGAAACCAGGGTGATCGTCAGGCCCAGCGGGACCGAGCCCAAGATGAAGGTCTACGCCGAGGCGGTTGTCGCCCCGGGCAGCGGCGACGACGACGGCACGCGGCTGCGCTCAGCTCGGGTCGAGGCTCGCACGAGGATCACGGAGGTGCTGGACGCGGCCGTCCGGCATGTGGCCGACCCCGAGCGACACGAACGTGACCGCGCCCCGGCCGCGACAGGCGGCTCCCGCACAGACGAGAGCGCGGCCCAGAAGGCGGATCTCTCGGACGCGACCCGAGCCGACGACCTGCGACTGGTGGTGCGCTGCACCGACCTGACCACGCTGGAGGGTGACGACACACCGGGGCGGATCCGGGCGCTGTGCTCCCGGGCGGTGCGTCCCGACCCAGCCGATCCCACTGTGGGACCGGTGGCCGCGGTGTGCGTCTATCCAGCGCTGGCGGGCCTGGCGGCCGAGCTGCTGGCAGGCACACCGGTGGCAGTGGCCAGCGTGGCTGGGGCCTTCCCGAGCGGCCTGTCCCCCCTGGGCGTGCGGGTGGCCGAGGTGAGGGCGGCGGTGGCCGCGGGCGCGCAGGAGATCGACACCGTGCTCAATCGCTCCGCCTTCCTGTCGGGTCGCGCCGATGAGGCCGCGGCCGACCTGCGGGCGCTGCGGGAAGCGGCGGGCGTGGCCCATTTCAAGGTGATCCTGGAGGTCTGCGAGCTCGGCTCGGCTGAAGCGATCACCGAAGCGACCCGGCTGGCCGTCGACGCGGGCGCCGACATGGTCAAGACCTCCACCGGCAAGGGATCCGCAGGTGCTTCGCCCGAAGCGGTGCTGGCAATGGCCGAGACCGTGGCCGCGCACTGCGCCGCCGGTGGCCGGCCGGTGGGCCTCAAGGTGGCGGGCGGGGTGCGCACCGCCGCCGACGCCGTTGGATACCTCGACATCGTGCGCTCGGTGCTGGGCGAGGACTGGCTGGTGCCCGACCGTCTCCGCTTCGGCGCCTCCAGCCTGCTGACCGACGTGATCTCCGCACTCGCCTCAACCTAGGAACCCGCGCCGGTAGGTGTGCGGCTACGCGGTGAAGCACCGTGTTTCCCGCTCTGGTTCGCTCCGCTCACGGGCCGCTCGGGCCACGGCCTCGCTAGCGCCTTGTGAGTCCTCGTGAAACTGCTGCCTACCCGCTCGGCCTCATGGGCGATCCCAGTGGGGCATAATGCGCGGTCTAGGAGGGTTCCCATGACCGGAGCTGTAGCCGCCGTCGAGATCGAGGGCGTCACCAAGCGCTTCGACGAGGTCGTCGCCGTCGACCGCCTCGACCTCGCCATCGGCGACGGGGAGTTCTTCGCCCTGTTGGGCCCGTCCGGATGCGGCAAGACCACCACCCTGCGGATGATCGCCGGTCTCGATTTCCCCTCCGAGGGCCGGCTGCGGATCTTCGGCGAGAATGTGGGCACGCTGCCCCCCAACAAGCGCCCGGTCAACACCGTGTTCCAGAACTACGCGCTGTTCCCCCACATGTCCATCGCCGACAACGTGGGCTTCGGCCTGCGCATGCAGAAGGTGAACCGCGGCGAGATCACGACCCGAGTGGCCGAGGCCCTCGATCTCGTGCAGCTCGGCGACATGGGCCGGCGGCGCCCCGATCAGCTGTCGGGCGGGCAGCAGCAGCGGGTCGCGCTGGCCAGGGCGCTGGTGAACCGGCCCAAGGTGCTGCTGCTGGACGAGCCCCTCGGCGCACTCGACCTGAAGCTCCGCCAAGGCATGCAGGTCGAGCTCAAGAGCCTGCAACGAGAGGTGGGCATCACGTTCGTGTTCGTCACCCACGACCAGGAGGAGGCGCTCACCATGAGCGACCGGGTGGCCATCCTGGATCAGGGCCGGCTGCTGCAGGTGGGCACGCCCGAGGAGGTCTACGATCACCCCGCCAACCGGTTCGTGGCCGACTTCATCGGCCGGGCCAACCTGCTGGAGGCCACCGTCAAATCGCCGCAGGAGATCTGCCTGGCCAACGGGTCGATGGTGGCCTGCGGCACCGACCACCCGGCCGGCACCAAGGTGGCCCTGACCCTGCGGCCTGAACGGGCCGACCTCAAGCCCAGGGACCCCGGCGCGCCGGGTCCAGAATCGGTTCCGCACATCGACGGCACAGTCGCCAGGGTCACCTACGTGGGCAACGCCGTGAGCTACGGGGTGGGTGTGGACTGGATGATGATCGACGTGCGGATGGAGAACCGGCCCGGACAGGACCGCTTCGAGGTGGGCGACGACGTGACCATCACCTGGCATCCCGACGCGGTGGCCGTGGTCACCGAGTAGGGAACGGGCTGCCAATGGCGAGCACTGCCACTGCCACGCGGGAAGAGCCCGCAGTGGCGCGCACCGTAGAGGAGTCGGCGCTGCGGGCCGAGTCCCGTCGAGGGTTCCTGCTCGCGCTGCCCGCCTACGCCTACCTCGTACTGCTGTTCGCGGTGCCGCTGGTGATCGTGGTGGTGTACTCCTTCGCCACCCGCAACCGGTTCGGCGGCACCGACCTGGCCGGCTGGAACCTCGACTCCTACCGCAAGCTGTCCGAGCCCGTGGTGCGCGACATCGTGTTCCGGTCGGTGTGGCTGGCCGTGCTGACCACGGTGATCTGTCTGGCGCTGGCCTACCCCTTCGCCTACTTCCTGTCCACCTGCCGGCCCACGATCCGCAACGTGATGCTGGTGTTCGTGATGATCCCGTTCTGGTCGAACTTCCTGGTGCGCAACTACGCCTGGCGGGTGCTGCTGGGCACCGACGGCCTGGTGTCGGACATCTTCGAGTTCTTCGGGTTCGGGCCGACGGTGCTGCTGTTCACCAACTCCGCGGTGGTGCTGGGGCTGGTCTACGGCTTCCTGCCGTTCATGATCCTCCCCCTGTACGCGTCCATCGAGCGGATCGACCCTGCGCTGTTCGAAGCCGGCCGCGACCTGTACGCCTCCGGCTACCAGAGCTTCCGCCGCATCCTGCTGCCGCTGTCGATGCCCGGGGTGATCGCCGGGTCGATCCTGGTGTTCGTGCCCAGCCTGGGCGCCTACGTCACCCCCGAGGTGCTGGGCGGGGCCAAGACCACCCTGCTCGGCTCCTATGTCGTGGTCCAGTTCCTCACTGCTCGCAACTGGCCCTTCGGGGCGTCGCTGTCGTTCGTGCTGATGGCGGTGATGCTGGTGGCCACGCTGGTGTACTTCCGCACCGGGGGCCGCAACCTGTGAGGCGCAGCACCCGCACGCGGGCCGCGGTGGCCACCCGCACGGCCCTTTCGGCGCAGGCCGTGGCGGTCTACGTGTTCTTTTATGCCCCGATCATCCTGCTGTTCGTCTTCTCGTTCAGCGATAGCCGCAACCCGGGCGTGTGGGGCGGCTTCACCCTCGACTGGTACGCCGAGTTCGCGGAGCACACAACCCTCCAGAAATCGCTGTGGGTGTCGGTGCGCGTCGCGGTGCTGTCCACGGTCGTGTCGGTGGTGCTGGGCACGCTTGCCGCGCTGGCCCTGGAGCGGTTCACGTTCCGGGGGCGACGGGTGTTCGACGCCCTGCTGTACCTGCCCATCATCGTGCCCGACGTGACCATGGCCGTGATGATCCTGCTGTTCTTCTCCCAGTTCTTCGACATGGTTGACGCACTGTTCGGGATCGGCCTGCAGAAGGGCCTTAGCACGATCGCGCTGAGCCACATCGCCTTCAACATCAGCTTCGTGTCGGTAGTGGTGCGGGCCCGGCTGACCAACATGGACAGCCTCCTGGAGGAGGCCGCGCTCGACCTCTATGCCGGCCGCTGGCGGACCTTCCGTCATGTGACCCTGCCTCAGCTCGCGCCGGGCATCGCCGGCGGCGCGCTGCTGGCGCTCACGCTGTCGCTGGACGACGTGGTGATCACGCAGTTCGCCTCCGGCCCTGGCGCGACTACGCTGCCGGTGTTCGTGTTCGGACTCATCAGGAGGGGAGTCACGCCACTGATCAACGCGGTGTCGGTAGTGATGCTGGCCGCGTCGATCATGCTCGTGCTGTTGTCGCTGCTGGTCGCTCGGGCCCGCGGCGACGGAAAGGAATCAATACCGATATGAGGAAACTCACCAAGACAATCGCCGCGCTGGCGGCGCTCACACTGCTGGCCGCCGCTTGCTCGGGGGGCGACGACGAGAGCGCAGCCGTCGGCTGCGAGCTGGACCAGGTCGACGGCGACCTCAACATGTACAACTGGTCGGAGTACATCGACGAGGAACTCCTAGAGCAGTTCGGGCAGGAGTACGGCGTCAGCTGGACGCTGGACACCTACGACTCCAACGAAGCCATGCAGCCGATCATCGCTGCGGGCAACAGCGGATACGACCTGATCGTACCGTCGGACTACATGGTTAAGATCCTCATCGCGGCAGGCAACATCACGCCGCTCGACTTCGACGCCATCCCCAACCGGGCCAACATCTCCTCGGACTTCGACAACCTGTCGTACGACCCGACCGGCGAGTACTCCGTGCCCTACCAGTGGGGAACCACCGGCATCGGCGTCAACACCGCGGAGGTCGGACCCGACTTCGACCGGAGCTGGGGCCTGATCTTCGACCCGGCCATGGCCGACCAGTTTGCGGGCAAGATCAGCCTGCTGAACGACCCGCGTGAGACGATGGGCGCGGCCCTCAAGTACCTGGGCTACTCGCTCAACACCACCGACGAAGCAGAACTCGACGCAGCCAAGCAGTTGATCGTCGACGCCCGGGAGCGCCTGGCCGCGTTCAACACCGACTCGGCCGACGAGCTATTGACCAGCGGCGAGACCGTGATCGGCCACGGCTACTCGGGCGACATGTTCACGCAGTTCCTCGAGACCGACAATCCCGACGACTACGTGTACTTCGTGCCCCGCGAGGGCGGAACCCGCTGGATCGACAACATGGCGGTGGTGTTCGACGCGCAGAGCCCCTGCACGGCCCACACGTTCATCAACTTCATGCTGCAGGCCGACACCGGCGCCGCGCTGTCGAACTACAACTACTACTCCACGCCCAACCAGGCCGCATTCGACGGGCTCGACGAGGATCTGCTCGATTTCGTGAACGATCCCGACGTGATCCCCGGCGGCGTGGGGTCGCTGGAGGAGATCCAGGACACAGGCGACTTCGAGGTCAACTACTCCGACGCCTTCATCGAGGCCAAGGGCTAGACCTCGGCGCTGTCCGACCCGGCCGGGGCGCCCTCTCGAGGCGTCCCGGCCAGCGCATCAAGCGGGTCCGAGATCAGCAGGCTGGCAATGTCCTTCCAGCCGTAGGACACCTCCGGGAGGTCGGTCCCGCCGACCGCGAGGGTCCTCTGCCCGACCTGCTCGCCTCCCAGCGACTCGTAGAACCGGCGGGCGGGACGGTTGTCCTCGAGCACCCACAACAACATCGATGCGAACCCGCCGCGCAGCAACTGCCGGACCACGGCCACGGCGAGTCGTCGCCCCACACCCCGCCGCTGGTGGTCTTGGAGTACGTAGACGGCGTAGACCTCACCGAGGTAGGTGGGATCGCCCTGACGCTCGGGGCCGCCACTCGCGAAGCCGACGATCTCGCCCTCGCCGGTCTCGGCGACGAATGTGCTGGTGGCGGGCTGGTTGGCCAAGAAGATGCCGTTCCACTGCGACTCCCTGGCCTCGTAGGAGAGGTTGGCCAGATAGTCCGGAGGGACGATGCCGGAGTACGCGGTCTGCCAGGTGTCGACGTGGACCCTTGCCAACGGACCGGCATCGGCCGGGCCGGCCGCCCTCACTCGAATTGACGACATTCTCACTGCCGATCCGTTCAGCGGGCTTGCCAGTTCGGGGAACGGCCTTCCTTCCAGGCGGCCATGCCCTCGGCCGCATCGGCGGTGTTGGACGCCACCCGGCGCATGGTCTCGCCCATGCGGACCGCCTCGGTCCAGGGCATCGTGCGACCCCGGCGGGCCATCTCGTTAGTGGCCCGCACGGCCAGAGGGGCACCGGTGCACAGCCGATCGGCAAACGTGCGGGCCTCGTCCATGAGGGCGTCGTGGGGTATGACCTTCCACGCGAGGCCGGTCTCCTTGGCCCTGGCTGCGTCGATGGTCTCGCCGGTGAGGAGCAACTCGAGCGCGTCGGGCCAAGCCACCCGGTCGGGCAGTCTCAACGCGCCGACGATGGTGGGCACGCCGATGCGGACCTCCGGGTAGGCGAACGTGGCCCGCTCGCTGGCCAGCACGAAGTCGCAGGCCAGCACCGCCGTGAGGCCGTAGCCGATGCAGGGCCCGTTGACTGCGGCGATCGTGGGCTTCCAGATCTCCATGCCCGACTCGAAGGTGGTGATGGTGGGCCACTCCCAGAACGAGCCGGGCCAGTCCCCCGTCGATCCCTCGGAGTCTTTGAGGTCGGCACCGGCGCAGAAGGCCCGGCCCGCGCCGGTGACGATGGCCACCCAGGCCTCGGTGTCTTCCCGGAAGGCGACCCAGGCCTCGTCCAGGGCCCGGCGCATGGCCCCGTTTACTGCGTTGAGGGCCTCGGGGCGGTTGTAGGTGATGGTGGCGACGTGACCGTCGCGCTCGTAGATGGCCGCTGGAGAGGTCATGGACCGCAGTATCGCAGCATCGCACTCCTACGCTGAGCCCATGACCACCATCACCGCAGATATCAAGGTCGAGCCCGGCGCCGAGTTCTCGGTGGAGCTGCGGTCCGGGTCACACTTGTGGCACGCCGACGAACCCACCGACGTGGGAGGGGCCGACACCGGGCCCAACCCCTACGAACTGCTGCTGTCGTCGGTGGCTGCCTGCACCTGCATCACCGTGTCGATGTACTGCCGGCGCAAGGGCTGGATCCTGCACTCGGTGTCGGCCAGCTACACCCACGACCGGGTACACGCCAACGACTGCGATGACTGCGAGGATGACGCCTCGGGCTACATCGACCGGGTGCAGAGCCAGATCTTCATCGAGGGAGACTTCGACGAGGACCAGCGGTCCCGCCTGGCCGACATCGCCCGCCGCTGCCCGGTGCACAAGACCCTCGAACGGGGCATCGCCTTCACCACCGAGGCCGTGTTCGCAGGCTGAGGCAGACGGCTAATCTCGCAGCGACAGTCGGATAGGAGCAGGGCCGATGGACGAGCCAGCGTGGACGATGGGCGTCGAGGAGGAGTACCTGATCGTGGAACGCGAGACGGGGGCTCTCATCACCAAGCAACCTCCCGGCCTGCTGGAGAAGGTGGAGAACCTGCGCCACGGTCTGGTGGCCAGGGAACTGTTCAGCTCACAGATCGAGATCGGCACCGGAGTCTGCACCGACGTGAAGTACCTCCGGGCCGACCTCGGCCTGCTTCGCCTAGCCGTGACCGAGGCCGCCGCCGAGTACGGGATGGCACCCATCGCGGCCTCGTCACACCCGGTCGCGAGGTGGCTCCAGCAGCAGTACACCGAGGGCGAGCGCTACCAGGCCCTAACCGCGGATCTGCAGGGCGTGTCCCGGCGGCTGGTCATCTCCGGTATGCACGTCCACGTCGGTATCGAGGATCCCGACCTGCGGATCGATCTGATGGACCAGGTCGCGTACTTCCTGCCCCATCTGCTGGCCCTGTCGACCTCGTCGCCGTTCTGGGAGGGGCGCGACACCGGCCTCAAGAGCTACCGCATGTCGGTGATCGAGACGCTGCCCCGCACCGGACTCCCCGAGAAGTTCGACTCGTGGTCCGACTTCAAGCGCCATGTCGACGTGCTAGTGCGGGCCGGGATCATCGAGGACTCCACCATGGTGTGGTGGCACATCCGCCCGTCGGAGCGCTACCCCACCCTGGAGATGCGGGTGGCCGACCTGCCCACCAGGATGGAGGACACGATCTCGATCGCGGCAATGTACGTCTGCGTGCTGAGGATGCTCTGGCGGCTCAAGCTGGAGAACCGCCGGTGGCGCAGCTACGCCAACTTCCTTCTGTCGGAGAACCTGTGGCGGGCCGAGCGTACGGCGTGAGCGGCGAGCTCATGGACTTCGGTCGAGGCGTGCTCGTGCCCTTCGGTGACCTGCTGGATGAACTGATCGAGCTGGTCAGGCCCGACGCCGAGGCCCTGAACTGCGTGGCTGAGGTGGAGCACACCCGCACGATCTGCGAACGCGGCACCTCGGCGGACCGCCAGCTCGCGGTGTACCACCGTGCGCTCGAGGAGGGCGCCACCGAAGACGAGGCATTCAAGGCCGTCGTCCACGCGCTGATCGCCGACACCGTCGCTAGTCCCGAGACCTAGGCGAGCGCGAATAGGTCACGAGCGTCTCGCGGCGCGGCGTTGTCTTCCCCGCTCCTGTTCGCTGCGCTCACGGGCCGCTCGGGCCACGGCCTCGCAAGCTCGGCCTCTAGCCCGTGTCGATGATGGCCGTGCGCAGGTCGGTCATGTCGAGGATGGTGTACTTGCCGCCGATGCGGCCCCAGCCGGTGCCGGTACGCGACGCCCCGCCGAACGGCGGGTGCTGCTCCCAGAAGGCGGTGCCCTCGTTGATGAGCACCGTGCCGGTCCGCAGCTCGTCGACCGCCCGGTAGGCGCGTGCCAGCGACGCGGTGAACACCGCCGCCTGCAGGCCCAGGTCGGAGTCGTTGGCCAGCGCGAAGGCCTCGTCGTCGGAGCTGAAGCGGGTTATGGGGATGACGGGCCCGAAGGTCTCGTGGCGGAACACCTCCATGGCCGGGGACACGCCGTCGATGACGGTCATCTCGTAGTACAGCCCGGTCGGGCGGTCGGGCTCGCGACGGCCGCCGAGCAGGATCCGGGCGCCCCGGGCTGTCGCGTCGGCCACGTGAGCGTCCATGCGGGCCGCGACGACCTCGTTGTTGAGCGGCCCCATCAGGGTGGCGTCGTCGAGCGGGTCGCCGAGAGTGACCGCGGCAGCCCGGTCCACCAGCAAGTCGACCATGGCGTCATGCACCGAGTCGTGCACCAGCAACCGCTCCGTGGCCACGCAGCACTGGCCCGCCACGTAGTGGGCGCCGAACACCGCCGCGTCGGCCGCGGCCTTCAGGTCGGCGTCCTCGAACACGATCTGGGGACCGTTGCCGGACGCCTCGATGATGGTGCGCTTCATTCCCGCCGCGGCCACGATCGCGGCGGCGGTGGTTTGCGAACCAACGAACCCGACGCCATGGACGCCGGGGTGGGAAACCAGAGCCTGGCCGACGTCGCCGCGGCCCATCACCACCGAGACCGCTCCGTCTGGGAAGCCCGCCCCGGCCGCGGCCTCGGCCAGGACCAGTGCCGACAGCGGGGCGTTCTCGGAGGGCTTGATCACAGCCGGATTGCCGGCGGCCAGCGCGGCGGCGAGAAGCTCGGCGGGGATGTTCATGGGGAAGTTCCACGGCGTGATCAGCGCGTACACCCCGTTGGGCTTTCGATGGGTGAATACCCGCTTGCGGGGATCGACGCTGGGCAGAACATGTGTCTCCAACCGCTTGATCTCCTCGGCGGCCAAGCGGAAGATGTCGGCCGACTCGGCCAGCTCGTCAATTGCCTCGGCCGACAGGGCCTTGCCCGACTCGCGGGCGAGCTGTTCGGCAAGGGGCGCGGCATCTGCCTCGAGGCGCTCGGCGGTAGCCCACAGCAGATCGGCTCGCTCGAAGAAGCTCAGCCCCTCCAACTCGGGCGCGGCCTCGGTAGCCGCGGCCACGGCATCGTCCACATCGGCGGGCGAGGCGGTGTCGATCTCGGCCAGCACCTCTCCGGTAGCCGGCTCCACCACGTCCAACGGCCTTGCGCCCCGCCCCGGCCAGCGTTGTCCTCCTAGGAGTTGATGCATCACCGCACCCTAGACAGCTCGCGCATTATGCGGCATCGCGTCCCGCCTACGCTCCCAGCGTGAGCCGAGACAGCGCCTGCCCACCTTTGAGTTGGATCGAGTTCATCCCCGACTTCGGCGAATTCAACGATTTTCAACACTTTGAATCTGCCGGGGGCGGTCGGGTACTGCAGCGTCTGTACCGGGGGCCGGACGTACCGATCCGACTGGTCATGACCGCAGATGGCGTCGAGTGGTCCGAATTGCCGCTCCCGGACGGCTTCCATGTGGCCGATCTTGCTTCCGGCGCTGACGCGAGCATCGATATTGCCGGTGACCGGTGGGTGGCCTTCGGCTGGGATGTGACTCGTGATCCCCATGAGAACGTCGGGCGCGAGGTCTGGTACTCCGACGATCAGGGCTCGAGTTGGATCGAGGCGAACATCGAGACGCCCCAGAAGTCCGAGCCGCTGCCGCCGTACGCGATCGAGGAGTCGGCAGTTCTCGAAGCGCTGGCATGGGGTGACCGCCTCATCGTCGTCGCCCGCACGGCCACGAGGTTGGATCTGGAAGCGCTGCTGACCGACCGGGGCCTAATGCCGGCCGGGAAGGACCTGGTGAACTGGGCGTCGTCGCGCCGCGGTGTCACATTGACGTTCGCCGACGAACTCCCACCGGAGGGCGAGCCCGTCCGGCGAGGTCGTGATCGCTGGCGACTGCAGGAGCTGGAGATGTCCCCCGAGGACCTCGGGCTCTCGACCCGGCAACAGGAGTTGCTGCATAAGCGACAAGACACAGTCATCAGGATCTACGCGGGAGACGGCCCCTCATTGCCATTGACCGCCGAGTACGGGCGATGGGCCTACAAGATCATCGGCGCGGCGTCAGCCGAGGGAATCGTGCTGGCCACCCAGGGCGAATGGGAGGCCCTGCTCAGGTCGACCGACGGACTCGCATGGGCAGCGGAACCGCTGGACACTGTGGAACTGTGGGCCTCCGGCGGCCGCGACGGAGCACTGTGGGCCGCGGCCCGCACTCGCAAGGGGATGCGGATCGATCGGATCCGCTGCCGGGACGGCCGGACGACGGTCGCGCTCAGAGAGGCCGTCAAGAACCTCAGCAGCTTCGCGGCGGGACGGGCGGGCGTGGTTGCAGCCGGCCTGACGGGCAGGAGCGCAAGGGAGGAGCCAGGACTCATGAAGACAAGAGTGCGAACGGCAGGACGCACCTACACCCAAAGTGGCCACGGCGACTACCGGGCGGACGAGTTCTGGCTGGGCTGGTCCGGAGACGGCGACGCCTGGGGGTGGCAGCCCGCCTCTGAGGCCTTCGATGTCGATCCCCGCAGGAGGGTCTCGGTCAAGCTTGCCGTCGGCAAGGACTTCGTTCTCGCCGAGGTGTCCGACTTCGGCATCCGGTCGAAGATCCCCCGGGACACCGACATCGGTCTCGACCCCAGCCCTGCCGACGGCTGGCTCCCGGCCGCAGTGCCGCGGCACTGGTTCATCGCCCGGATGGACTGAACGACGGTTCACCTGGTGTCCGGCGGGCGCTCCATGTGCTCGACAGCACCCGTCCTGCTCTGCGCCAGCCGGACGCCTATGCTGGCGCCGTGGCCGGAGCGGTGGTGATGGTGATCGTGCTGGTGGTGCTGGTCCCGGTGGCGGTGCTGATCGGCAGCGGGATCCTGGCCGCGGTGCTGGGCAGCTTCCTCAAGGTCGACTCGGACGCGGCCAACCGCACCGATGAAGGTCCCAACGAGTACCTGGAACTGGCCCGCAAGGAAGCCGAGACCGGCTACCCGCGCCCCGCCTGAGCAACCTGTCTCCGACCATTCAGCGGTCGGTGGGCCAGATCTCGGGGGTGCCACGGTCGATCCACACCGCGGCGGCAACCGCGGCGAAGACGGCTTCACTGCCGTTGACGGGCTCGGAGCCGTCGTCCAGCACTTCGATCCTCACCGCCGGCATGTTGGCTGCGCTGACGATCCCGAAGGACCGCACGGTCAGGTCGTGGACTGCGCCATCGGGATCGACTCCGAGCGACTCGCTGGTCACCCAGGAATAGGCCATGTGGGCGGCACCGGCGCAGTAGGAGCGCAGCACGGTCTCATCGAGGGTTCGGCCCGCCCTAACCCGCACGCTGATCGTGCCGTCGGGCTCTACCGCCGCGGCAGCCGATCCCCCATCGGGCGCGGCGAGCCAGCCCGCCTCGCCCCGAGCTGCGGCCAGCATCACCGCAGCCTCGGCCCAGCCCGCGCCCCGCACCCGCGACGACGTGGGCGGACCGGGCAGGTCGACTTCGGTGACAGCCAGGCCCGGCGCATGCGCCCGGATCACCTCCACGATGCCCGGAGTCCGGGCCACCAACATCTCGCCAGTGCCGTCGGACCGGACCCCCGCCGCGATCGGCGGCCGCTTGGGGCCGAGCTCGGCCGTGTCGGGGCGGGACCACAACACCCGCACGGGCTGTCCGTGCCGGTCGGCTAGGCGGCGGGCAGCCTCGGCTACCGGGGACTGGATCTTTCCCCCGAACGCGCCGCCGTTGCCGAGCGGGGAGGCCGGCTCGCCGCCCGGCTCGCACCAGGCCGCGTCGGTCTCCAGGTAGCCGGGTTCGGTCCAACTGGTGCGCAGGGTGACGGCCCAGTCACCGGGCGGCACGGCCAGCGGCGGTTCCCAGCTGGCCGTCGTGCGCCGGCCCGGCACCCGGCCCGCCAGCCGGCGAGCCTCAGCCGGAGTCTCGGCCACCACCCAGCCGTGCTCGTCGACGGATTCGCATTCCTCACCGGCCCGCACCGCCACCAGGGAACCCACCGGCGCGGTGTCATCGGCGAAGCCGCCAGTTCCGAGGGCAACATGAGGGCCGGTGGACTGCGGCGAGCGACCCTCGATGCCGGCCCTTAAGTCGGCGTCGGCACGGTGGTCCGGGTCTGCGGCGGCAGTCCTGGCCTTCAGGCTGGGATAGGCCTGCCAGGCGTCGAGGATGGGCTGCCAGCCGGTGCAGCGGCACAGGTGGGCGGCCAGGGCCCGGGCCGCAACGGCGCGGTCGTCGTGGTCGGCACCCTTGGCGTGCAAACCGGCGAAGCGGCAGATGATCCCGGGCGTGCAGAACCCGCACTGGCTCCCGCCGGTGGCCGCGAAGGCCCGGGCCCAGCCGTCGCGCACGTCGGCATCAAGCCCGTCGAGGGTCGTGATCCGCCGGCCGCGCACCCGCCGGGCCGGCGTGACGCAGGCCACCCGGGGCTGCCCGTCCACCAACACCGTGCAGCAACCGCACTGGCCCTGCGGGCTGCAGCCGTCCTTCACCGCCCGCACCCCAAGCTGATCGCGCAGCACGTCCAGCAGCGTCAGGCTCTCGTCCGCGACGACCACCGCCGCGCCGTCAACGACGATCTCGAACGCGTCAGCCGGCACGGAAGTCATGGAACCGCAGGGTAGGCGGGAGCGCTGCCGCTCCGGCCGACAGATCTGTGACCGTAGTTCTCTCGGAAAGGCCCCAGGCACCTGACGTCGAGTACACTTCCTATACTATTGTTAGTATATGTGTTTGAAGGTATAGTCTCTTCCCATGCGGGTCTTCCACCACCCGAGGTTCGCACGCCAGTACGAGCAGCTGGCCGCGGCTGCCGAGGATGACGAGGCGACAATGGAGGTCTTCGGCGAGGTATCCGCCCTGCTCCGGGCGCTGGAGGACTTCGGCCACGACATCGAGGGCGAGCAGTCGGACGATGCAAGCCACCGGGTTGTCAGCTCACGCTACGAACTCTTCACCTTGCGCCGGACACCGCCGACGACATTCACGCCCTATGCCGTCGGCCGACCCGTGATTCGGGTCGCGTACGTTTGGTGTGAGGAAGCTGATGGCGCGGAAGCGGCCGTGCTGATGCTCATGGGCGACAAGGCGGACCTGGGCAACACTTGGTACGACGGCATCGTCAAGCAGATCGAAGGGACCATGATCGGCGAGTGGGAACACCGACATCCCCAACGAAAGGTACCGATGAGAAGGCAATGAAGTGACGAAGCGGGTTACGCAAGGCATGCGCAGTCAGCAAGACAGTGGAACAAGACCGAGGAACGAAATGTCAGATCACACCACGGACGAATCGTCCGTCGATAGGCCAGTCACCCTGTCGGAGCTAGCCGGCCGTCCTAGCGGGTATAGCGACCAGGAGTGGGAGACGGCAACCGAGCGGGTCGAGGCCACCCGACAACGGGTTCTCGCCGACAGTCCTGAAGCGGCAGAGGTAGAGGCCATCGCATATGCCGCAATCAGCACCAGAGTTCAAACGCTGCGCGCCATCCGCAGGGCACGCGGCCTTACCCAGTCCCAGATCTCGGCTCAGCTGGAGATCAGTCAGGCCGAGGTCTCGCGGATGGAGCGCCGCTCCAATCTCCAACTGACCACGCTGGCTCGCTTCATCGAGGCCATCGGTGGCCATCTGCGTATCACAGCCGTCTTCGACGAACAGGAGGTTGAGATCGGCGTGGGCGACCTCCTCCCCGCAGGCGACTGAACCGCAAGAGTGAAGTAGGCAGCGAGTCGAACAGCTAGCAGCGCGCCGCCCGGCAACGTGGCTGTGGAGAGGGTTCGCCACTACGGTGGCAAGACGCCGAGAAGCGACCGAAGACGCGAGATTGGCGCTAGTGCATCGGGGAGACTTCGCGATGGCCGATAGCCGCTGTTTCGTCCAATTCCCCCACCCCGGCGGAGAGCACAAACCCGGCCGCAGTGGCGGGACGGGATGGAGCAGACGCGTTGTTGAGGGCGGGTGCGGTTCCAGCGTCGCGTGCGGTCCCGGACACGCGCGGAAGTTCATGCAGTCCCACGGTCAATGGGTGGGAGAGGACGATTCAACTGGCAGCGGCGAGTTGTGGGCGTGGGGTGAGTGGGAAGCCGAGTCAGATCTGCTCCGTCACCTAGAGCAATCAGGCGACCGAGACCTGCCCAGGTATCTCTGGCGTCCGTACTATGTCACGCCCCCGCACGGTTACCAGGGGCTACACAACACTGATCCTTTCATCTTCGGGGAACACTTCCTGTACTCGAATTGCCGACAGCAGAAGAACGGCTACCTGAAGAATCTCGATCGCGGCTCGGTGATCGCCTTTGGCAGCGACAGAAGTGGGAGTTGGGTGCTCGATGCCGTACTTGTCGTGGCGAGAAGCGTGGACTATGCAGCGGATGACGCCTTCTACGAATTGGCAGACTCGGTTCCTGAAGCGTTTCTGCACGTGACTGCGGGACCTCTCACTGACAACGACGCTGGTGCGAGATTCAGGCTCTACTGGGGCGCCACCCCCGACAACCCCGTGGACGGCATGTTCAGCTTCTTCCCTGCCGCGCGCGCTGGTGGCGACTTCAGAGGCTTCAAGCGACCGGGCATCAAACTGCCTAGCTGTTGCTTCACTCCGAACTTACGGATGGCTCCTAAGGGAACGCGCGACCTCTCGTGCGAGGATGTGCGCAAGCTCTGGCAGGCCGTGGCCACTCAGGTGCGCGAGGCTGGTCTCCTTCTAGGCACCCGCCTCGCGGTGCCGGAGCGACGCTGATCATCAATTTCAGTTCAGTCCGGCGGCCCGAGCCGCCCGACACGATGAAGTGAGCGGCGGCTAGCTGAAGCTCTGGCCGCAGCCGCAGCTGCGCTGGGCGTTGGGGTTGTCGATCGAGAACCCGGCCTGCTGCAGCCCATCGGCGTAGTCGAGCGTGGCCCCGTCGAGCAGCATGGCCGATGACGAGTCGACCACCACCTGGACATCGCCGTAGGTCGCCTTGGTGTCGCCCTCGACCAAATCGGTGTCGAAGTACATCTCGTAGGAGAACCCCGAGCAGCCGCCGGGGCGCACGGCCACGCGCAGGGCGAGACCGTCCTCTCCCTCGGCCTTGATGAGCTCCGATACCTTGACCGACGCTTTCTCGGTGAGTGTGATCACGACGACTTCTCCGTGGGTTGATCGGGCCGCTGCTGCGGTGGCTTCCAAGCTAGCGGCTCACGAGCGGCGAGGCTACTGATCTCGCGATGGGCCGGATCGGCGCTACTGGCGCCGCCGGTAGCATCGGGTTGTGACCACGACCGCGCCGACGGCCGAGGCAGTGATGGATCTCATGCGGGGCGTGGTCGATCCCGAACTGGGCAGCAACCTCGTGGAGCTGGGCATGGCGCGGGGCGCGCAGGTGTCCGACGACGGGCAGGTGCGGATCGAAATCGCCCTCACCACCTCGGGCTGCCCGCTGCGGGCCCAGATCCAGCGGGACGTCAAGGCCCGGCTGGAATCGCTGCCCGGCGTCACCAAGGTGCGCATCGTGTGGGCCGAGCTCACCGCCGAGGAGAAGACCGCGGCCATGTCCAAGGCCCGCTTCAACGTTGCACAACGCGCGCCCGACACCGCCATCCCGCCCACCACCAAGGTTCTGATGGTGGCCAGCGGCAAGGGTGGCGTGGGCAAGTCCACGGTGACCACCAACCTGGCCGCGGCCCTCGCCGCGCAAGGGTTCAAGGTCGGCGTGATGGACGCCGACATCTGGGGCTACTCCGTGCCCCGGATGCTGGGCGTGGACGGCGAGCTGCGCTCCCTCGACGGCAAGATCGTGCCCATCACCCGGACCATCGGTGAGGGCCGCCTCGAAGTGGTGTCGATGGGATTCCTGGTGGACCGGGAGGACTCGGCGCTTATGTGGCGGGGGCTGATGCTCAACCGGGCCGTGCAGCACTTCTGCGAGGATGTCAGCTGGAGCGACGACCTGGACTACCTGCTGATCGACATGCCGCCGGGCACCGGCGACGTGCAGATGGGCCTGGCCAAGATGCTGCCGAGAGCCGAGATGATCATCGTGACCACCCCGGCGACAGCCGCCCAGAAGGTGGCCGCGAGGGTGGTGGACATGGGCCGCAAGAACTACCTGCGGGTGGTGGGCGTCGTCGAGAACATGAGCTATCTGGCGACCGCGGACGGCGAGCACCACGCGGTGTTCGGCTCGGGCGGGGGTGAAGCACTGGCCACCGAGATCGGGGTGCCGCTGCTGGGGTGCATCCCGCTCGACCCGGCCGTGGCCGACGGGTTCGACACGGGCGAGCCTGCGGTGCTCGGCGAGGGTGCGGGAGCCGACGCGCTCCAGGCGGTGGCCCGGGTCCTGTCGGAGGAGCACGTGCCGCCGGTGGAGATGGCCGGCTGCAGCGCCCGCATGCTCGACGCCGCCGTGGCCGCGCTAGACGCCCTGGACGCCGCCGAAGCCTGACCTCGGCCGTCCGGCTACCTGCCGGCGCCTCCAGGTCCGCTCGCAGTCCTCACGTGTTGTGGTCCCGTGGATCGTCGAGGACTACGACCAATCCGGAACCCAGTTCGTCGTCGACGCGACGCTGCAGGATGGGGACGAGCATCGATGAGGGCATGACGCACTCGGCGCACGCCTCATCGGGAACGTGGAGCCTGAAGGTGATCCGGTTCCCCGACCGCTCGGCGGTGAGGTCGGCGCGATCGGCGCGCAGGCCCTCGGCGAGGGCCTCCACGACATTGTCGAGGCTCGACTGTTCGGCACCGGCTCCGTCGGAGGACTCGGTGGGTGGCGCACCCGTTGCGCCGTCGAGGAGAAGGCGCTCAACGACGGGCGTGACCGCGTCGGCCAGCACCGTCACCTGCTCGGCCGAGAGGCTGGCCACCGGATGCGGGACGGTTGCGAACGGATAGTCGGCGAACCCCTGTAGCTCGGCCATGACCAGGCCGGTTGTTCGGAACGGCTCGGTCAGGATCGCGGCCGCGGGCACGCCGAGTTCCTCGAACCGGACGGCGTCGAGCACACTGCCCGACGAGCAACTGCCTCAATCACCGATGGCCGCGATGATGGCGGTGGCGTCGCGGGCCAGCATCTCGACGTCGGTGGGATCGGCCGGGAAGCTGGAGTCGGGCTTGGTGACCAGGACCGTGCCCTCGATCCGGTGCTTGGCCGCGAGGTTGTCCGCCACCCGCTGGAGGATCTCGCGGCCGCGGGCCTTGCCGTTGTTGACCAGCCCGAGCACGGCACCGTCGAGGCTGGCAGGACGGGCCGCGAGCATCCGGTCGCCGTCGCCGGACGGCCCGAGGGTCGGATCGATGAGCGTGACGGTCATGTGTTGGTCACCTCCCGGTTCGTGGCGTGACGGTCATGGGACGATTATCTCCTGAGTGACCAGCGGGACGCTGCGGTCCCGGCTCCATGTCGGGAAGAAGGCCGAGTGCCCGCCAGCGTCACCGCCGCCCACCATCAACGCGATGTCATCCGGGCAGGTTCCCCGCCGAACCAGGATGTCCTCGTCGCCGGGATGGATCGTCGGGTCCGACGCCATCCACCACACCGGATCGAACCCCTCGACGAAGCCGGCCGGCTCAACCTTGCCGCCCCGCTTGACATCGGCGAAGGAGCGGGCCGAGTGCTCGAACAGGTACTTCTGGACCTGGGTCCGGCTCCATCCGGAGGCCGCGATCTTGCGGGCATGCTCGGGTGCGAACACGATCAGCGATCGGCCCGAGCTCAACGAGCCGAAAGCGGCCATCGTGTCGGCAAACGTTCCCAGCAGCTCGGCGATCTCGGAGGAGGCGTGGTTGAGGACGTTGTGGCCGGACTCGGCAGCCATGATTGTGACCGTGCTCTGCGACGCCCGGTAGCCCCGGGAGACGTGGAACGGCTCCCAGGGGCACGACGCCTCGTCCTCGGCGAAGCAAACGGCGTACTTGCCGGGCCATCCCTGGGTGCTCTTGTCCAGCGCTCCGGGTATGGCCGCGAGGCAGTTGCGCAGCACCAGCCGGGCGGTGCGACCGATGGTGGCGTTGGCCCTGAAACCGGGGCCGAAGAGGTTCTCCTTGTAGTGGAGTCCGATCTCGTGGCGGATTGGTCCGTTGACGGCGATCAGCACCGCGGCTCCACCGGTGCTGGCCGCCACCGCGTGCAACCCGAACTCGGGCGCGCTCATGGCTTTCAGCGCCGCGCCCACCACCGGGAAGTACTCGGGCCGGCAGCCCGCCATGACCGCGTTGACCGCGGCCTTGCGGGCCGTGACGGCCAGACCCCGCCACGGGTCGTCGAGCAGCACATCGTCCGCGGCCCACACCCCGCCGGACAGCATCGCCTCGACCAGTGGCTCAGTCGGCGGCACCACCGGCAGGCCGTCGGTCCAGCCCGCCTCGTAGCAGGCCTCGATGGCCTCCCACGGGTCGTCCACCCGCCGATCACCGCGAGCAGGAACCATCGAACCTCCCAGCCCGACGCCGACCTCTGCTGTCACCATCTAGTTGCAGAGGCCTTCTTCGCTTACGCCCCGGTAGGTATCGCAGATCGGGGTGGCGTTGACGGATCGGAGGGTGAACGGGCCCGGGTCGTCCTGCGTCCAGTCCTCTGCGCCTGCATCGGCCGTGACGTTGATCCGGTAGCCCCAGATGCTGTCGTCGGGCAAACCGAGCACATCGAGCGTGATGTCGCCCACAGCCTCGAACACGCCCGGACGGGACGAGACCGTTGTGCGCGACTGCACCTCGCCGCTGGATGCGAACACCCCGGCGACCTGCAGGCCGAGGTCGCGCAGAGTGTCGGCTGTTGGGGTCCCGCCCAGAGCCTCTATGACGTCAGCGGTAGCGTCACGGCTCGGTCCCAGCGGCGCGAGATAGGCGCTGCTCGACCATCCCACTATGTCGCCGATGCGGAACTCGTGCCAGATGGTCGTCGGCAGCTTGCGGGTGTTGCCGGTGGCGACGACCCCCTGCCGCAGATCCAGCGTGGCAACGATGTCGTCGGAGTCCGCCCCCCGCACGAGGAGGACAGGATCGCGCACCCCGTCCATCACGTTGTCCAGCCTGGCGATGATCTCGCCGTTGGGGACGTCGCGGACGTTCAGCGCGCTGTCGTGCGAGACGCCGACCACCGCTAGCCTGGCGCTTGCGGATGGGCCGAACTCGTAGGGCTCACCGGGAAGGGGAACGGTGGCGTCCACCGGCACCTGCTCGGGCCCGTCTCCAGGCGCATCATCGGCTCCATCCACCGACGCCGGCTCGGGCTCGTCGCTGGCTGCGTCGATGCCCCCGGTAGCCGTCCCGGAGTCAGAGGGCTCCTCGGTGGTGGCGGCACCATCGGCCTCAGCCCGAGCCGCGGCGAGTGCCTCCTCCGCAGCTGCGGCCCTGGCGGCAGACGCATCGGCCATCGCGGCAGCCTCTTCGGCCTTTGCGGCAGCCTCATTGGCCTCCGCAGCAGCCGCTTCGGCCTTCGCGGCAAACGCATCAGCCGTTACAGAGGCCGCTTCGGCCTCCGCCTGAGCCGCGGCCGCATCGGCCGGCGCCTGTCCGGGGACAGTGCTCTCAGCCGTGTCGCCGCCGGAGCCGTCCAAGACCGCTACCACCAGCGCGACCACGGCGACCAGCAGCGCCACGATGGCGATCACCAGCGACCGCCGGGCCACCGCCAACGCGAGCGGCATCGTCATCGCCGCCCTTCGATCTTGGTCACTTGCCATCTCTCACCGGATTCCAGTATGTCAGGACATTGATCCGCAGCCGGGCACCCTCCAGGACTTGCTACCGCGGCGGGCCGATCGATGCCCAGAAAGTCGAGCCCACCTTGTCGGCGAGGAGCTGGCCCACCTCGGCATGGCCAGCGTTGTTCAAGTGGAAGCTGCGATGCCACCCACTCAGCGGGTTGAGGCCCACATGGGTGATGCCGCCCACGCGACCGAAGCGTGCCCAAGCACCGCGTATGAGGCGGTGGCCAGGACCAGAGCAGCCCTAGTGAACCAGGTCCACCGCTCGGCCGAGAGTGTCAAGCCGTTCATCGACGGTGTCGCCAGCCGGGTATAGGCGAACGGTATCCACGCCAGCGGCGGCCCATACGGCCAAGCGGTCGCGCACCATGTCGGCGGTGCCGATGAGAGTGGTGGCCAGCACCATCTCGTCAGGGATGACCGCGGCCGCGCCCTGCCGGTCGCCGGCCAGCCACAGACGCTGGGACTCCGCGGCCACTTCGGCGAAGCCCTGGCGGGAGTAGGCCGAGTTGTAGTAGTTGGAGCGGCCCGAGCCCATCCCGCCCAAGCTGAAGGCCAGCCCGCCCCGGCGGGCGTCGATCATGCTGGCCAGCTCCGCCTCGTCGCCGGCGAAGGCCACCTCGGCACCCTGGCACACGTCGATGTCGGCCAGCGCGCGACCGGCCCGGGCCGCGCCCGCTCGGAGATGCCGGAAGTAGGCGTCCGCCGCGCGCTCCGGAACGAAGCTGGTGCCGAGCCAGCCGTCGGCCCGCTCGCCGGTCAGTTCCAGCATCCTTGGCAGCATCGAGGCCAGATAGACGGGCGGGGGCGTTTCGGGCCGGATCGACAGGCGCAGAGACTTTCCCTCGCCGCCGGGCAGGGGAAGCTGCAGATGCCGGCCCTCGTAGGCAATGCGCTCGCCCGCGAAGGCCTGCGCTATCACGTCCAAGGTCTCGGCCATGCGGCCCACCGGATCGGTGAAGCGCGCCCCGTGCAGGCCCTCGATCACCTGCGGGCCCGACACTCCCAGGCCCAGCACGAACCGCCCTTGCGACAGCTCGTTGAGGGTCAGCGCGGTCTGGGCCGTCATCACCGCCGAGCGAGCCCCCACCTGGAACACGGACGCTCCGAGCGTCACCCGGTCGGTGCAGGCGGCCAGATAGCCCAGAGGCGAAGCCGCGTCGGACCCCCACGCCTCGGCCACCCACACTGCGTCCACTCCGAAGCCCTCTGCCCCGACCACGAAGTCGACCAGCTCCGGCCACGGTGCGGCATCCGCGGTGAGCTGGACCGAGGTTCTCATCGGCGCCCGGTCAGGACGGATCCGGCGACCGCTCGACCCGCGCCTTCACACCTTCGACCACACGCTGCATGTTGGCTCGGTGCTCGGAGACGCGGCGGGCGATGATGCGGGGCTCCAGGTCGGGCCGGGCTTCGATGATGGCGTTGAGCCCCGACGGACCCGGGCCCATAGCCACCCGGAACCGCAGACGGGTACCGCCGACGATGGGCTCCAGCTCGAAGCGCCACCGGGCGCCGGGGTTGTCGACATCGCTGGTGCACCAGCCGAACGCCGCCTGCTCCTCCAAGACGTCAACGAAACAGGACGCCTCCCAGTCCCCCCGGCCCGGATGGCGGTTGCGGCCCACGAAGCAGGCACCCAACGCAGGTCCTTCGCACCCGTCCTGCCATTCGGCCCCCATGAACTCCTCGGAGAACTCGGCCGGCAGATTGATGTCGGTGACCCGGGCCCACACCGCAGCCACCTCGGCCGCGATGTCTACCTCGACGACAGTGCCGGGCCCATCAGCCATGCACACCGGATCGCCGGGCCCCCGCTCGTAGGTGCGGGCATAACCGTCGAAGTAGGCAATGTGACGGGCCGGATGGCGCCGCGCCGTCTTGAAGTCGGTGCCGACGGTCCACGCCACCGGGAACATGGCGATCTCGGTCACGTCGTCGGGGATGCCTAGCAGTTCCTTGATCTCGGGCGCCTTGGCCAGTCCCGCGGTGGTCCAAGCCGTGCCCAGGCCCCTGGCCCGCAGAGCAAGGCAGAAGCTCCAGCCGCTCTGGATCACCGAGTCGAACAGGCCGGGGCGGCCGCTGCCGTCGTGGCGGCCCAGTATCACCGGGATCACGATGGCCGGCACCTCGCCCAGATGCTCGGCCAGATAGGCCGAGGAAGCCATGGCCCGCTCCCGTGGATCTCCAGTGCCGGCCAGGCGGTCGCGCGCCGCGATCATGAGGTTGCCGATCACGTCGCGATACAGCTGGGCCAAGCTCTGCTTGAGCTCGGGGTCGCGCACGATGAGCCAGCGCCGGCTGCCCTGGTTGCCCCCGGTGGGCGCCTGCTCGGCAATGTCGATGCACTCCAGGATGATCCCATCGTCCACCTCGCGTTCAAGGTCGAGGCGCCGTCGCACGGCGCGGGTGGTGGTGAGCACCTCGTCGGTGGCGGCCGTGGTGCCGGGGTCAATCTCCATCTGAGTCCTCCCTGCTCTGTTGGCCGTCGCGGACCTCGCGCACCTCGTTCACGTCGCGGACATCGGGTCCGTCCGGATCGAATCCGCCCGGCCCGCGAGACCAGGTGTCGCCGTCCCCCGAGCCGTAGCCGAAACCGAAGCCGCCCCGCCCGCCGGGCCCCGCCGACCATCCCCCGACGGTGATCTTCTTGGTGAAGTGGCGCATCAGCAGCGACCGCACCGCCAGCCGGGTGGGCGGGAACAGCAACAACAGCCCCACCGCGTCGGTGAGGAAGCCGGGCGTGAGCATCAATGCGCCTGCGACCAGGATCAGCAGCCCGTCCACAAGCTCCCCGGCCGGCAGCTCGCCGCGGGACAGACGGGCGCGGATCTGGTTTAGCACCCCCAGCCCGGAACGGCGCACCATCCAGGCTCCCACCACCGACACCGCTATCAGCAGCAGGATGGTCTGGCCGGTCCCCATCCCGTCGGCCACCTGGATGATCACATACAACTCCAGCAGCGGCACACACAGCAACGCCAAGAGCAGCACGACGAACACGCCCCCAGCGTACGGGCGGGTGCGGAGGGTTGGAGCAGTCGCCTGCCCCGCTCGCACGGGCCGCGCCGCGGCGACCGCCCGAGGACCGTCCCCGGCCCCGAACTGCGGCTTCTGTGTGCAGATATGCGCCGTAGAGCAGGTTTTCTGCACACAGAACGGCGCCGGCGGTTACCTGCCGGCGCGGCATGCGTAGCCTTGTCGCCAACGTGCCGCCACAGGATCGACCGCCCTCAGTCGACCGGCTAGCCCGCTCGCTGGCCGGCATCGACCTGCCCCATCCCCTGCGGGTGGACGCGGCCCGCGCGGCGGTCGCGGCCGGCGATCCTGGCTCGGCCGAGCAACGGGCGCACCGCATCCGCAGACGGATGCTGACTCCGGTGATCAACGGGACGGGCGTGCTACTTCACACCAACCTGGGCCGGGCGCCGCTGGCCTGGAGCCAGAGCGCCGACTATTCGAACCTGGAACTGGACCTCGACACCGGCGAGCGCGGCGATCGCCAGACCGGCGCTCCGGCGCTGCTGGCCCGGGCCTGCGGGGCTGAGGCCGCGATAGCCGTGAACAACTGTGCTGCCGCGGTCATGCTGGTTCTGGCCGCGCTGGCCGAGGGTCGCGACGTAGTGGTCTCCAGAGGTGAGCTGGTCGAGATCGGCGGCGGCTTCAGGGTTCCCGACGTGATGGCCTGGTCGGGTGCCCGGCTGGTGGAGGTCGGGACCACCAATCGCACCCGCCGGGCCGACTTCGCCGCGGCCGTGGCCGATCCCGCCAACGACACGGCGGCTGTGGTGCAGGTGCACCAGTCCAACTTCCGCGTCGTGGGGTACACGGAGGCGCCGCGGCCCGCCGAGTTGGCCGACCTCGGCCCGCCGCTGGTGGCCGACATTGGTTCGGGGCTGCTCGACAGCCGCTGCCCGTGGCTGGACACCGGACCGCCGCCCTGGCTCGATCGAGAGCCGGCCGCCCGGCAGACGCTCGAGGCTGGCGCGGCGCTGGTGACGTTCTCCGGTGACAAGCTCCTGGGCGGGCCCCAGACCGGCATCATCGCCGGGCGGGCTGATCTGGTCGAGGCCTGCCGCCGCCATCGATTGGCCCGGGCTCTGCGGCCCGGCTCGCTGGTGTTGGCCGCGCTTCAGCAAACCGCCGTGGCCTATCTGCGCCAAGACGGCGACGCCATCGACTTCTGGCGCATGGCCGCGCTCACTCCCGCACAGCTCCGTGGGCGCCTCGGCACCTACGACGGCCTGGAGGCGGTGGCCACCGCGGCGACACCCGGCGGCGGCACCCTGCCCGGCGTCGAGATCGAGTCGATGGGCGTCACTGTGCCCGGCGACCACGCGAGCGAGCTGAGGTCACGCCCGCGGCCGATCATCGCCCGGGTTATCGACGGCGCCACCGTCGCGGACCTGCGCACCGTGCACCCCGGCGACGACGCCGAGGTGGCTGCGGCCCTGCGCCAGGTCGCAAGCGGGTCGTGAAGCAGCGACGCCTACGCAACGAAGGAACCCCGACGATGCACAGCCAAGCCCGCCCGTGGCCCCGCCGGTCACACCGCAGGGACGCCAGCGCAACGAAGGAAGCTCGACGATGCACGTAGTCGCCACCGCCGGCCACGTCGATCACGGCAAGAGCACGCTGGTGCGAGCCCTCACCGGCACCGACCCAGACCGCCTGGCCGAGGAGAAGGAGCGCGGCCTCACCATCGACTTGGGATTCGCGTCGATGCCGCTGCCGTCGGGACGCCAGATCGCCTTCATCGACGTGCCCGGCCATGTTCGCTTCCTGAAGAACATGCTGGCCGGGGTGAGCGGCGTGGACGCCTGCGTGTTCGTGGTGGACGCGACCGAGGGATGGAAGCCGCAATCCGAGGAACACCTGCGCATCCTGCAACTGCTCGGCCTGCGCCACGGCCTAGTGGCGCTCACCAAAGCGGACGAGGCCGACGACGACCTGGTGGAACTGGCCCGCCTGGATGTGGCCGAGCACGTCGCGGGCACGTTCCTGGCCGAGGTGCCGGTCGTGGCCACCGACGCGGTCACCGGCACCGGCATCGACGCGCTCGTCGGGGCGCTGGACCGGCTGCTGACGGTCACACCCACCGCGGCCGACCGGGACCGGCCCCGGCTGTGGGTGGACCGGGCCTTCCCCATCAAGGGCTCGGGCACGGTGGTGACTGGCACTCTCACGGACGGAGAGCTCACCGCCGACGAGAGCGTGGCCGTGCTGCCTGCGGGCCGCAGCGTGAGGGTGCGGGCCCTGCAGAGCCTGCACCAGCAATGCGACCAGATCGGGCCGGGCAACCGGGTGGCCGTCAACATCGTCGGGGCCGGCCACCGCGAAGTGGCCCGGGGAGACGCGGTGGTGCGGGCCGGGCAGTGGCACGCCACCGACAGGTTCGACGCGGAGCTGTCCGTGCTGGCCTCGCTCGATCATCCGGTCACCCGGCGCGGCGCCTACGTGGCCTACATCGGCTCGGGCGAGCACCCCGTGCGGCTGCGGGTGCTGGGGCCGGCGGCCATCGAGCCGGGCAGGACCGGGCTCGTGCGGCTGCACCTGCCCCTGCGGCTGCCGCTGTGCATGGGCGATCGCTTCATCCTGCGCGAGTCGGGGCGCTCCGAGACGGTTGGAGGCGGCGAGGTGCTCGACGTCGAGCCGGTGCTGTCCGCGGCCAGGGCGCGGCCGGACCGCTCGGTGGAACGGATCATCGCCGAGCGGGGGCGCATCGGCGCGGAGCGCCTAGAGAGGCTGACCGGCACCGCCCGCCCTCCCGATTTGGGCCGGTGGGCGGTGGCGCCCGAGTACCTGGAACGGACCCGGCGGCGGCTAACCGAGGCAGTGGCTGCGGCCGGACCGCTCGGGCTCGATCTGGCCGGGCTGGACGACTTCGAGCGGGCCGTGATCAACACAATCGACGGCATCGGCGCGAGCGAGGGACGGGCCCGTGCCGCCGGCGGCGAAGACCCTCTGGCCGGCCATCCGTTCGTGAAGGCCGCCGAGGCCGCTCCGTTCGCGCCGCCCGCTTGCGGCGGCGTCCCCAACGACGAGTTGCGCCTGCTGGTCAGGCAGGGGCGGCTGGTCGAGAGCGGCGGCATCCACTTCGCGGCAGCCGCGATCGACGAGGCGGCGCAGGTGGTGGCCCGGCTGCTGGCCGATCAGCCCGAAGGGGTGACGGTGGCCGAGGTTCGTGACGCGTGGGGCACGACCCGCAAGTACGCCCTGGCGCTGTTGTCCCGGCTGGACAGCACAGGCGTCACTCGCCGGCGCGGCGACCTGCGCATCGCCGGACCCCGGCTACCGAAGAGCAAACGAAAATAGGTGGCCAGCGCCTCGCAGTACGGCGTTGTGTTTCCCGCTCTTGTTCGCTGCGCTCACGGGCCGCTCGGGCCACGGCCTCGCTATGCGCCTTACGAAGTCGCCCGGCGGTTCACGCCTATTCGCTCGGCCTCTGAGCGATAGATCAGGCTCGGGCCGTACGCAACAGAAGGTCGCGCCGCTCGATCTCGTTGAGCCCGCCCCAGATGCCGTGCTGCTCACCGATATCGAGGGCGTACTGCAAGCAGTCAGGCTGCACCGAGCAGGAGGCGCAAATGTCTTTGGCCCGAAGCTCGCGCCGGCGTTTCTCGTCGCGTTTCTCCACATAGGGAGGCGGAAAGAACACAGAGGCCTGGGGTCCTCTGCAAGCGGCCCGCAACTGCCACTCGACTCCATCGCGTGAAGTAAACTTCATAGATGACACGCCTCCTCCCAATGACGAACTACCACACCGTCAGCCCAATAGACAAGCCGTCCAGGACTTTCTTGACGACGCTCGAATGAACGCGGATAGCGCTCGTCAGCGGACATCGAGCGTATCGGAGGCGTCCGCGGCGTCGGCGGGCTCCACTGTGAGGATCAGGCCTTCCAGCGCCATTACGCGGATCGGGTCGCCCGTCGCTATGGGTGTGGCCCGCTGGGTCCGGGCTCTCCAGGGAGCGCCATCGATGATCACCACACCCTCGGGATCTACGGCGTCTCGGGCGACGCCGAGCGCGCCGATCATCCAGTCGCGTCCGATCGTCGGTGTGCCGAAGCGAGTGCGCACCATCGCGGGCATGCCGGCCACCATTCCGGCGACGACCCCGACGATCCCTGCCAGCAGCGTGATCCATGACAGCGACGCGCCATCGAACAGGGTCAGCGATCCAGCCACCAGGCAAACTGTCGCGATCACGGTCCAGGCTCTGGGCACGCCGATCTGGATGTCCACAGCATAGCCGAACATGGCCACTAGCAGCAGCGCGACGGCCCAGCCGCGCGCCGGCAGCGCCACCAACCCGTAGCAGCCGAGCAGGAAGGTGACTGCCCCGACTCCTCCGGCGATGCCCACGCCCGCGGTGTAGAGCTCGAAGACGAGCAACCCGGCGCCCGCGAGGAACAGCAGGTAGGCGACGGCGGGACTGGCCGCGGTGTGCATGAACTGGTCGAGCATCGCAAGCTTGGCAAAGCGGACCCGGCTCAACGGGATCCGCGACGGCTCGTCACCGGAGGTGTCGATCTCGGTCTCGAAGCCGGGCAGATCAATAACGAAGAACGGCAGGGTCGGGGCCTCCCGGGCCAGTCCAAGCTCGATGGCCTCCGCGGAGGAGATCCTCTGGGAGCGAAGGTGGGGATAGGACTGGGCGAAGGTGTGGGTCAGGTGCTCAGCCGGCAGGAGCAGCGGGCCGAGTTCGCCCAACTCTGAGCCGGGGGCCAGAGCCAAGTCAGTCACCAAGCCGGCGAGCTGGCCCACGCCTCCGGTGGCCACCGCGCCCGACGGCCCCACCCACATCGTGACGGGCACGTCCGAGTCCCGGATGCGGGCGGCCAGTTGGCGCAGCCGTTCGTCGTCGATGGTGGCCCGGGAGCTATTGACCTGCAGCACCAGGCCGAGCGAGCCGTCGGTTCGGGCCTTGTCGATGGACTGCTCTATGAAGTCGGCCATGATCGGATCGAGATAGCCCGTGACTTCGACGACGTCCACCACCCCCGGCTCCGCCTGCGCGGCAATATCGGTGGTGCCGGAGGCTGCGGCCGAGGCGGGCAGGCTCAAGGCCAGCGCCAAGCCCAGCACCACTAGGACAAGCAAGAAAGTGAGAGCCGCTCGCGCCGCAGTGTTGCCTTTCCCGCTCTTGTTCGCTGCGCTCACGGGCCGCTCGGGCCACGGCCTCGCCCGCATGGGCCGGATACGCCCGCCTATTCGCTCGGCCTCTGGAGCGGTGCCGCCCGCGACCCGCCGGGTAAGCCTCATCGGAAGGCGCAGTAGGGAGGGCTGCCGCCGCCGGCCCTAGGCGCCGGGATCGCGGTCGAGGGCGCCGACGGCGGCTTCGAGGGTCTCTTCCACCGGCACGATGCGGTCGAAGCCCGTGGTGTGCAGCAGGCGGACGAGGGTGGCACCGTCGCAGTACACCACGACCCGGCCCTCGTTCTCGCGGATGCGGCGGATCCCGCCGATCAGCGCGCCGAGACCGGCAGAGTCGATGAAGGGCACGCCACAGAGGTCGACCACGAGACGCCCCGCGGTGGCGTGCTCGGCCAGCGCCTCGCGGAACTGAGCAACGGTGTAGGCATCGAGCTCCCCGGTGGGACGAAGCAAGTGGTACGACTCGGCCCTGCCGTCGCCCTCGCGGCGGAAAGACTCAATATCCAGCATGGGCGGAGGATACCGGGCCATTGTGACACCGCGCGGCCGTGCCGGGTTCGGCCCAGCCGCAAGACGGTACGATCTGCGCCGTGCCCGACGTGTTGCTGGTTACCGACGCCGACTGGATCGCGGAACAGTGCGAGGCGGCGCTGGGCGGCGACTACCGGCTGCACAGAGCGAGACGAGGCGCGGACACGCTCGAAGCGATCGAGCTCGTCGAGCCGCATCTGGTGCTGCTCGACCTGCAGATCGGCAACATGGGCGGGATGGCCGCATGTCTGGCCATCCGCCAGGAGGAGGACATGGGCCGGCTAGAACGCCGGCCGGTGATCATGCTGCTCGACCGCGACGCCGACGAGTTCCTGGCCAGCCGCAGTGCCGCCGACGCCTGGCTGGTCAAGCCCATCAACCCGATGCACCTCGCCCGCCTGGTGGCATCCACCCTGGCCGAGCAGCCCGCACCCGCCTGAGGGCGTGGCCGGCATCGACCCCGGCTAACATCTTCGGCGCTGCACACGGGCAGTGGCGCAGCTTGGTAGCGCGCCTCGTTCGGGACGAGGAGGTCGTGGGTTCAAATCCCGCCTGCCCGACAGCTCCGACAACCAATGTGATGGCGCCCTAGCCGCCGGGCGCAGCCAAAGACCAAGTGCCGCGGTTTACGCCGACTACTGTCGAGCCAGATGAGCGGACAGTGTGTCTTGTGCGGTGATAGGGACCCAACTGCCGACGATGACTTGCCTGCGCGACGTGCGTAGAGGAGTTGCACGAATCCAGAAACCGCTTCTTGGCAACGATCGGCATGGAGCCCGCCGACGACGAGTGCTGATTCCGAAAGCGTCGCGAGACCAGCGACTACCACGAGACCAACCGGAATACGCGATAGAGGCACCCAACTGGCCTCCTACGATGTCCGCCATAGGTGGTAGTATGCTGAAAAGATCTGAAAAATATCTATATGGGCCGCTCGATGTTCCTGAGACCCGAGGCCACCAGTCATGAACACGGAACCCACCATCAACAACCGCTTGGCGGACTGCCTACGGAAGCGGCACCCGGAATGGCGCGGCGACGCCATCGTGTCTGAACAGACGGGAGTGCTTCTCGACGAGCCCTTGAAGAAGCCTGACGTGTTGATACGCAGCGGAGCGCCCGTGATAATGGAGGCGGAGATCGCGCCAGCGGCGACCGTTGATCATGACGCGATAGAACGATTGAATCGCAGTGTCGAGGGCGCTGCCGTGCCAGTGGAAGCAGCTGTCGCGCTCGTCTATCCGGGGCGGTTCCGCGACAAGGTCCGAGAGAGCGACCTGGATGCTGCACTCGCTGACGCTGACGACCTCGAATGGCGCATCTTCTACGCGTCCGAGACCGGCACCCCGTCGAGGTTCCCCGCCTCAGGATCCATCCGTGGCGGTGTTGACGACCTAGCCGCCGCGATCGAGACCCTCACCATCTCGCCGCGCCACGTCGACGAGGCCGCCGACACCCTCGCACGCGCCGTGGCAGAAGCGTCCGCACTTCTCAACGGCCTGAGCGACGGTTGCAGGCAACAGATCGGCGACCACTTGCATCAGGCTCCGGAACAACAGACCATGCGGATGGCCGCGGCGGTCATTGCCGACGCATTCTTGTGCCAGACCGCAATCGCAGAGGGCTGCTCGACGCCCAACATCGACGCGACTCGATCCCGAGGCCGAAGCCGAGGCCTCCACAAACGCCACGTCCTGGACGTCTGGCACGAAATCCTCGTGGTGAACTACTACCCAGTATTCAGCCTTGCCTCGCGCGTCTTGACCGCTGTGCCTGATAACAAGGCTGGCGCGGTGTGCGACCGGTTGGCGGTTGCGGCTCAGGACCTCGCAGCGGCCGGGGCCGTTGAAGTGCAGGATCTAGCCGGACAGATGCTGGGACGTCTGATCGCGGACCGCAAGTTTCTCGCTACGTTCTATACGAGGCCTGAGTCAGCCGCACTTCTCGCCGAGCTAGCCGCAGCCCGCCTAGAGGTTGACTGGTCAGACTCAGAAGCAGTCGCCGGTCTGAGAATCGCCGACCTCGCCTGCGGCACGGGAGCGCTGTTGTCTGCCGCATACCGCCGCGTGGCGGCGCGCCACCGTCGCCGCGGGAAGGATCCGGCTCAGGTGCACAAAGAGATGATGAGGCAGTCGCTGATTGGCGCCGACGTGATGCCAGCCGCAGCCCACCTCACCACGATGATGCTGTCAGCCGCTCATCCCGCCAAGCCCTTCGACGCCTGCGAGATTCACGTTGTTCCCTACGGTCTCACCAGCACCGGGCGGGAACTGCTCGAAGATGGCCGGGAACAGGACTTGGAGACGAAGCATGTGCGGCTGGGATCGCTGGAGCTAATTGCCAAGGATCAGACGGGTTCGCTGATCGGCCAGGAATCCACCCGCCTCGCTGGACAGGAAGACAGTGTCCGCGAGGACGACACTGCGTTCGAACTATCCGCTGGCAGCGTCGATCTGATGATCATGAATCCCCCGTTCACCAGACCCACGGGCCACGAGAGCGCCAAGGTCGGTGTACCCGTACCGTCCTTCGCGGGGTTGAGCACCAGCCCGCCCGCCCAGAAGAAGATGTCGCAGAGACTCAAGAGGCTCAGGCCTCCCCATCACAGCGCTGGCCACGGCAACGCAGGCCTGGCGTCCGACTTCATCGACTTGGCTCACAACAAGCTCCGACCGGGCGGGGTTCTGGCACTCGTATTGCCAGCTCAGGTCATTGCAGGCGAAAGCTGGACCAACGCCCGCAAACTGTTGCAGGAGCACTACAACGACATAGTCGTGGTGACCATCGCCGCCGCGGAATCTTCAACATCGAGGGCGTTTTCTGCAGACACCGGGATGGCCGAAGCGGTCATTGTCGCTACTAAGAACACCGACACCCTCACTATGGGTATGCCGGCAGCGGACACAGCCATTTACGCCGTGTTGCACCGCCGGCCTACGTCGCTGATGGGGGCCCTTGAGACAGCCCGAACCATCCAATCAGTCCGCGGCCAGCCCGGAGCGCAGCCGCTGCGCGTCGGGAACGACCGGATCGGATGGCTCACCGAAGCCGACTTTGCGCCGGAAGCCCGCGGTCATCCCGCCGGTGTTCGCAGTCCCGACGTTGCCGATGCCGCTAGCAGCCTCGCTAGCGGCAAGAACCTCCGGCTTCCGCGCGTGCGGGCTCAACCACTCCGCACCGTCGCCCTCCGAACCCTCGGCAACCGTGGCCCCTACCACCTCGACATCAACGGAGAGTCTCCAGGGTCAGGAAAGCCGCCACGCGGCCCCTTCGAGGTGGGCACCATCGATCGAGCGAAGCACAAGCAGGCCTCCTGGCCGATCCTGTGGAGCCACGAACACGAACACGAGACGAAGATGACGGTGCTGCCTGACTCTGAGGGTGCGCCCCGACACGGCCAGTTGTCGGCGGCACGAGACCTGTGGAGCGGTACATCGACCGCGGCGGGAGCGACTCGCCTGCACATCAACCGTGACTTCCAGGTCAACTCCCAGCCACTCGGAGCATGTCTCACCGCCCGGGATGCTCTCGGAGGGCGGGCGTGGCCGTCGTTCGGCGCCACGCCTCCGAACGAGTCAGATCGTCTGCTGTGGGAGAAGGCCCTTTGCGCGTGGCTCAACACCACACCCGGGCTCATAGGCCGTTGGTGGGTTTCAAGCCGTCAACAGAAGGGAAGGGCCAACCTTTCCATCACAACAATCGGCCTGATCCCGGTGCCCGACCTAGTCGGTGTTTCCCAGGACCAACTGCAACGGCTAGCTGCGGCGTTCGACAAGCACTCTGCTGCCGACCTGCTACCCGCGAACGAGGCCTGGCACGACCCAACCCGCCAGTCGCTTGACGAGTCAGTTCTATGCGACGCGCTCGATCTTCCGACAATCATCCTCGGCCCTCTCGAGACTCTGCGCGAGCAGTGGTGCTCGGAACCCTCCGTCCACGGCGGCAAGAGCACGCGACCCACCTAGGCAGACACGGACGGCCCCGCTCACACGCGAAGGAACTGGGGTGGGTCCCTGATCACCTGGACTCACGACCAGGTCCCCCTCAGAGGGCCTCGGCGACGAGCTTGACGTCGAGGCTGTGGAGCAACTCGACGAGCCGGGTTGCCCGCAGCTTCTTGATCCTCACGTCGGCGTCGTCGAGGACGTGAGTCATGTATGCCGGCGATGGAGGAGTCAGCCGCGGCCGGGTCACCTTGGTCACGATCAGGAGGCGCTGCTCACCGATGGTGAGCGTCTCGCCCTTGAAGCCTCGTTGGGGTGACAGGGCCAGGTCTGCTGTCGGTTGACGAGCACGATCCGGTCTTGCGTGCCCAGGCGAAGAACTGCCGCAGCGAGGTCAGCCGCCGACGCCGGTTGGTCGGCTGGGTGTTCAAGAACGCGTCGATGTCGGCTGGCTGCACGGTGGACCATTCCGTCTTGGAGCGCTCGTCGACGAGGAATCTGGCGAAGTCACGGACGTTGGCCAGGTTGTCCTCCACCGCAGCGGAGGAACCCGGCGCTGGTCTGACCTCGGTTAGCAGCCCGAGGCTGCGCCCCGCGGCGACGTGTAGGCGCTGTGTGCGCTGCCGAGGGGAGACTGCGGCCCATCTGCCATGTGGCCACCCGGAGCGCACACGCGGCCACCTGGGGCCGATACGGAGGCTTCTCTCGGCGTGCACGAGGCGGGTCAAGCCCGCCACCCAGAGGGCAGAAGCGGGCAATGTACAATCGCTGGCTGCGATGAACGACACCAACGCGCGAGACAGCGACTCGCGAGATTCCACAGAGATCCGTCGCAGGTTGCCATGGTGGGTGTGGTCGGTGCTGGCAGTAATGCTCGCTGGCGCAATCGTCACTTTCTTGACGTGGCCGAATAGGGCTGAAGCTGTGGGCGTATGGGTAGGTGCTGCCTCCGTGCTCATTGCGGGAAGCACTGTGGCCGTGCGGGTCAAGGAGACAGGGGGCAGGATCGTGGAGGGCGTCAGAGAAACTGGTGAGAGCGTTACATCTGCTGTCGAGGAGTTTTCCATGTCGGAGAAGATGCTCACGGGTGACAAAATGGCCGAGATCCTTGCTAGTGCACAGGCCCTCACCGACATGCCAGCCGAGGAGCGTCGAGCGGCAGAGCTGCTAAAGGAACTGCTGGGCGGGGAGTACACCCCGCGCGACCTCCGGCTCGATGACGGCAGCATCTTCGCGGTTGAGGTCACCACCGATACATCGCGCGTGGACCGAGCCTTTTGGCACCAGATCGATCAGATCAATCCGCTTGAAGTGCCGGGACTGACCCGAGTGTGGCGTGTGGATGTGGCGACGCCTGGCGACGGCCCCGACGACCAGCAGGCCAGCCACAGGCGAGTGAAGGCGCTCCAAGCGCAGCTGCCAGCCATCCTCCGACAGCTCGAAGGAGCTGGGCTGACAACGCTGCGCGTGCCGCCCTCTCCGCACCGAGACAATCACGAGGCACAGGGCAGGCTGAGAGATCTCGGCGTGCAGATGTGCTTCTCGTTCGACGCCTCGCCCGACGAGAACCCGCGAGTGTTGTTTGGGGGTGCTTCGCTCAGCGGTCACACCGGACCGAGCATGATCGTAGAAGCGGTGAACGAGAGCCTGCCGAACAAGGTCAACAAGCTCCGCGACGCCAAGACCGCCGGAGCCGCTGAAGCGCACCTATTCCTCTGGCTGAACTTCGGGGAGGAGCACAAGCGGGGCAGAGCCGACGCGATGTCCTTCCTGGCGTAGACCGGACTAGACGGATTGGAGCCGATCAACCTGCACGGCATCGACGCGGTCTGGGTCGCCGTTGACGCCGGCCCTGGTCACGCACCCGACTGTCGGCACACGTGGCCCATCCTGTGCTTCGACGAGGACGGATGGCACGACTGGCAGCTCAGGAGAAGCCCCTGACATCGACTGTGTCACGTTTGGGCGCTGTGGGCGCTGCTTGGTTGGTGCTGCGGTCTGTCGTCCACGCAGCCACAGGGAGCGGACACGAGGGCTATGGGAGCCTGCAGGGCCATCCGGCGCGCCTCTCGCTTCAGTCGTAGCCAGACGACGATGGGGCAGCAGTCCTCACCCCTAAACTACATCGATGGAATGCGTAGCTAGCTACGGCGTCCTGGCATCACGTCCGATGCTCGGCGCTTGTGTTGCTGGTCGACGTGCACGGCCAGCGTCGGATGGATGCAACGTAACTGTGCGCGACCTGCGAGCAAGCTGATGATCTTGTTCTTGGTCAAGTTCCTCAACAAGGAGGCCCATGTCCGAGAGCTCCTCGACGGCAAGATCTACGCCAACAGGCTGTCATGGTTCAAGCGGACGGAGGCCGAGGATGCCTCTGGGCGCCTGGATCGTCATGAGGGAGTCGTTGCATGGCATCAGCCTGACCAGATCACCAACCTAGTAATCAACGGCTGGAACCTGACGCCTGATTTGGCAGGGCCTGTCGAGATGCACGGGGACTGGCTCAACCATCTCAACATCTATTGCACCTACGCGGGACGCCTCGTTGATGTGGAGCCGGAACGCATACCGTATGAGATCCCACATGAACTCAGATCCCAGCTTGCGATACCTGAGCGTTGCTTGTCGCTAGGACAATATGCAGTCGTGATCAAGCGGGTGCCTGAATTCATTCGGCGTATGGGAGAAGCCGCACGAAGAAAGCACTATCGGATGCGGTGCGCACGAGTCAACTACTACAATCCTGATACATATCACGGTAACCACTTCAACATAGACGCGCTCTTCCAGAAACAGCATCGCTACGGCTATCAGAGCGAATACCGATTCGTGATCGATACGCGAACCGAGGGGGACGATCCGATCATATTGGAGACCGGAGATATACGCGATATCACACTTGCATTCCGAACATCGACGTTGAACAACAAGCTCCTAGGCATTTGAGCAATCGAGCGACACACAATGTTTGTTGTGTTTTCGAAGGTATACCTCAGGGGTTGCTGGCTAGCTATCAGGAGCAATACGGTGATAGTGAGGCTGTGGTGACTCCCGGGATCCTCGCCAGAAACGAAGGGAGCCGCCCAGTCTCAGGCCGGGACATCGAACGCGAGGACGGTGAGCATGACCTCTCTGTTAGGATCGTCACGATGTCCCAGGATGAACCGGAACCCAGCCTCTAGGTCGCAAGCGACTGCCTTCTTGAAGTTGGTGTGGCTCTTCACCGCGTCCGGGATCTTCTCTAGGACGGTGGACATCTTCCTGTCACGGTTGAATATCAGGATAGCCGTCTTGGTATCTCTCCAGCTCGTGTAGCTCAAGAGCTGGTCGATGGCGTCGCCTATACCAGATGGCCCTGTCCAGAACTTGCACTCAGCAATGAAGACATTCTTGCCGTCTACTCGAATGAGAATGTCTGTCTTCCCTTCATGATTGAAGGTCTCGCCCGTCGCCTGGCCTTCATAGTGTCCGTTGAGTTGTACGAGAAAGTGTTGCCTCAGATTCTCTTCGTTCATTCCGCGAAATGCTTGGGGACTCTGCTCCATCACCAACACCATGCTTGATATAACTGACAGAATGTGCTCATACTCAGCCATATCGAGCGCCGGTTCCGGCTCATATGGATCTGACGATGCCGAAGGCAGTTGCGGCTTGAGTCGACGCTTCACCTCGGGCGTGGAATATGTGGTCGGCACATCTGAACGTCTAAGAGGGAAGCCTAAGCTCGCTACGATGCCTCTATCGTGAAGGAGCTTCTCTCGACGTCCAGAGATGAGCTGGTTGACCCTGTCCTCGATTGAATCGTTGAATTGGGTCACGTCGCGTTCTATCCAGCCAAGGTACCTCTTGAGCGTAGTGAGATCTCGGTCAAACTCGCCACGAACGTTTGCTGCATCGGAGATGGTGCGGTCGTAGACGAAGGCGACTTCACGTCCTCGAACAATTGCATGAGGTGGGTTAGTGGTGAAGGTAGAGGGCTGACAATCAAATAGTTGCTTATCGCCGTCATAGGGCACAAAGACAGCGATCCTCGTGCCTGTGACGAGGGCAGGACGACCCCGATCAAACACCGCATATTCGAATCGCTGACTCACATCAACTTGCGTGTCACCATAATCCACTTGGATACCCTCCTCATCGATTCTGACGGGGTCCACCGTGTATTTCTCGACAAAATACTGGCAGAGATCGGAGAGTGATGAGTTGAGAATCTGATTCTCGTCAAGGGCGTCTATTTCCTTGGAGATCGCTTGTTCCTGGGCAGCCAACACACGGCTCAGGTCATTCCTGTTGAACAGAAGCTTGGTCATTGTGGTGCTCCTTCCATCTTGTGAAGCTCGCCAGCGCTGTGGCGATTGTGGATGTCCAACGTCCACCCTTCCGAGAACAGTTGCCGTATCGGCTCTAGCGGGTCTATCCGTTTGTCGGTCACGTTGTGGTGCGTGCGGGGATTCGTGTCGGCAGCTCGCCTGGGGATGGGCGCTCCCCGGCCGTCGACGCTGACCGCTAGCGCGGCCGTGATTTCCTCGGCATGCCGGGGTAGTGCCGAACCGCACAGAGCTAACCGTAGAAGTGCAGCGGTGCGCTCATTCCGCGAGCCATGAACCGTCAGAACCCTTATCGGCCTCAGCCCGCGCGCGACCGCGCCCCGATCTAGGCAGCCAGTGTCCACTGGTCGTCCTTGAAGTAGGTTCGCGGCAGGCGCTTCCGTCGGCGTGTCAGCCGCCGCTGGTACATCCTGACCCGCACTCGCCGCCATCGTCGGCGGTGGTGCGGCAGATACCGCTTCGTGGATACGGGCACGAGTGCCCTCCCTTCTGCTGTCCGCCCTGTTGGGGGGCGTGCTGTCAGCCTTGTGATGCGACAGCATCTAGATGTTGGCAGATGGTCCGACGCAGGGCGCGGATCGTGGTAAACGCCACGGCCCCCGACAGCAGACACCGGGGGCCGTGGACTCTCGACCTAAGGGCACACAGCCACTCAGCTCGCCAACGGCCGCAAGTGTAGGAGTGCGGTGATCTGGATCGGTGGATGCCGGAGGCGATGCCGGAGCGTTCTTGGCTTCAGCTCTCCGTCCTCTTGGGAAGCCCCGAAGCTGCGCTCCGCGGCCACGTTTCGGCGCTGTGTGCGCTACCGCGACGGCGCTGCGAGCTGTCGTCGGGATGGGCACCGGGAGTGGATACGAGGCCCCCGTGGGCCTACACGGAGGCACCTGATGGCCAATGCACGCGCCAGTACGCGGAAAAGTCTGAGCCTGATCTGACTAGGCGGGTTGCCGGATGATCGTCACCTGACGAGCGAAGGGAGCGGATCACCGATGATCCGCTCTACGACTCCTTTGGGCAGGTGCGTGCGCTCCGCCAGATGCTCAGACGACATGTCTGCGAGATGCGCCGCGCGGCTGAGGAACTGCGGTTCGGAGGGACCACGATCACCAGATCCCGGCTCCTTGAACCGCCAGCCGTAGGAGCTGCGCTGCTTCATCGCTCGCGTATAGGTCGCGTCATCGATCACCTTGAGGTCTTTCGCCCGCCGCACGAGAGCCGCCATTGACATCCCCCAGGTGCGCTTCAGCTGGAGGTAGTGACCCCAGTCGAGATCAGTGGGTAGCTGCGACCGGATCGCTTTCTTTGGACCGAGGAATGCTCCAGCGAAGCGGTGAGCTTGTGCCTCGACCGTTCGTGTGCCCGGAGCACGCTCGACTCGTCTGTGCATCACTAGGTGCCCCAGTTCGTGGGCGAGATTGAAGTTGTCCCGATCCCACGCGCAGTCATCTCCGCCGTAGACCACGATTATCGGTATGTCATCAACTATCGCGGAGTATGCGTCGATGTCTTCGTCGGTGTCTGGGTCTCGAACGACGGTGATCCCGCCAACCTCCAATATGGAGATGACATCGTCACCGATGGGATCATCGGGCGATAGGCGCAAGGCTTCCCTGGCTTGGGCTGCGGCCCGCTCGACCTGCTTCTTGGCTTCCTCGATAGGTAGGTCAGGATCCACAGCTTCATCGCAGTCGAACAGCTTGGGAAATCGCACGGACTCCTGGAGCACCTTGGCCACCTGTGCCGTGGCGTACACGAATCGCTCGGCCTTGCGCCGCTCGCGCCTGGGCGTACGGCGCAGATGCCGGAACTGAGGCACGAGGTCCACACGTGGTGCAGGCTGGTCCACGAAGGCCTCGGGCGAGACTCCAAGAAACTCTGCGACCCGGACGATGTTGGATGCCGACAGGGTCGTATCGCCGCGCTCAGCCTGGCTGAGGGCTGATGGACTGATCTTGGTCTCCTCAGCCACCTCGCCTTGCGTCCAACCGAGTAGCTCGCGCATGGCGACCAGCCGCGATCCAGCGAACACCGGCTGGACGCGCCGGGCCACCTCTAGCAGCTCCGCATACGGTCGCTGCGTCACCTGTCCTGCACCTTTCGTGGCGCTACGGGTCGCACCGCGTACCAGGATCCGCTAGGCGGGGAACTATCCGTCACAAATCGTGCGCACTAACGGAATCTGATGTGTTAGACTTCAACCATGCACGATACTTGTCGCTCATCAAGGGTCGCTGGTGGCGCTGGCCGGGACTCCACAACAAGGTGTTCCGGTCTTCACGCGCTGGAGAGCTTGCACGTCCTTGCCCCCTGCACTGAACATGCATGGGGTCGGAGTGTAGTACAGACCCGCGTTCAGATCATGGAATCTTCCATGGTGGGCACTCCCGCGCGCCGCGTGAAGCGGGTCGGATCGACACCTGATGCGGACTGGCAGGCCAGAAATCGTGCTGCAAGATACACAACGAACCTTCGAAAGGAAGGACTATGACTGATCATAAAATCACATTGAAGATCACTACACCGGCTGGTGCCTACGAGAACACCTTCGCTGAGACCGACACGGTGAACGAGGTAATCGGCATCGTGGTCAAGGATAAGAAGCTGGTTGAGGGAGACGCCTTCGAGCTGGTATTCAATGGCGAGGCGCTTCCGGGCGATAGCAAGCTATCGGAGCTTGGCCTGGAGGACGGTGCGGTTCTCGATCTCATCGCCAGCGGCTCGGCGGTCTGATCGTGACTGCGGTTGACGACTTGATCGTCGACTCGCAAATCGGGCAGGTAGTGGAGAACGCCCAATGTCACGGCTGGCCGTTCGAACGCGTGGGTCCGCGGTGCTTCCATATCTCCTTGAGCGCTCAGAACGGCGACGTCTACCAGCTTGAGGTGGACTGCGACGAGTTCCCTGTGCAGCCAGCTGCCTTCCACTGGCGAAACCCGAGTACGGGCGAACTGGATCAGCTCGCTGATGCTCCCAGACGGTATGGGTTCTTCCACGGTTCCAACAGGATCTGCGCACCTTGGAACCGGCTCGCCTCGATGCAGGGCGGACCGCACATGGAGTGGGTGCGGTCGAGCTGGAAGGAGCAACCGGAGACTGGAGGTACTACGACCTTGGCTGCGATGGTGCTGCGCATCCACCGCGAACTGCGCAGCAAACAGTACAAGGGACGCAACCAGTGACTGGATGGCTGAGGACGGCTCTGCGGAGATTGTGCCAATGGCCTCGACGTCCACGCTCGCGATTCATGGTGCGCATGACAACGCACTGTTGCGACCAGACCACCGAGTTCCTGCGCGAGAGCGCGCAGCGCAGACACGAAGGGATCGTCTATTACGTGGGCCTGACCAACGGGACGGCGACCACTGCGCTGTACGCAGTGCGTCCGGAAGCCGACTCGACGCCCCGAAGCGTCGATGTCAACGCCCGCGAACTCGGGAAGATCATTCGCTCAGCCTCGGAGGCCGGCCTGCAAGTGGTCGGGCAGCTCCACACGCACCCGCGTGCCGCCTATCACAGCGATGGTGACGAGGTGGGGATGAGGATCCGGTACCCGGGCTATTTCTCGATTGTGGTTCCCGATTACGGAACGCGACTCCCCTCCTTCAGAGAATCCCATACCTTGATGTGGACAGCCAATGGGTTCCAGGAGATCGACACCCCTGTCAAACTCGTGGATGTACTCGGGTCATGAACGAGCAGGAGTTCGACCGGCGGTGGTCAAACCGCTCAGAGCGCTACATCGGTTCGTCTACGATCCCTGAGGATCTGTCGATCCATATTCGTGTTGATCCCGGTTACGCCGCAACTTACGCGGGCCAAGTCGCCGCCATCACCGCCGCGAGCCTCTTCGGCCGGATGTCCAAGTGCGTGGCCGTTGACGTGCCGTCGCTACCGATAGTCGATCCCCTGCCATGGGCAGGGGTCAAGCTCGATGAACACATGGTGCGGACACTGCACGAGTCACACATGTTCCGCCGATACGAGCAGCGCACAGCAGGCAGCGACGACCTGCGGCTGGTCATCGGCTCCGACGGCGACGGACTGGTGATACACGGGAGCGGATGGGGTGCATACCGAGGCACGGAGCCGTCACCGTTGATGCAATCGGATGATCCCAACCCCTATGGCGCAGCTTTCGCTGTGATTGATGCGGCAGCTCAGATACAGCAGCAGCCGAAGAACCCATACGTGGGGTCCATGACTCTGGACACATATCGTTGGCAAGTTGGCGATCCGTCCCTCGATGCTCCGCGGATGGAGTCCAATTTCGATCTGGGCGAGGTGTGGAGCATCGGCGTGGGGTCCGTCGGCAGCTGTGCCCTCTTCTTCCTGAGCTTGATCACGCGCAACTTCAAGGCAGTGCTCGTGGACAACGACAACATAGAGATCGAGAACATCACGCGGTCGGCGCTGTTCTCGTGGCGAGCTGCCATCGCAGAAGAACCAAAGGTAGCGGCTGTGAGCCGCTGGCTACACCACGCCGGTGTCCAACAGGTCGATCCCCACATCGCATGGCTGGATGAAATCCTCGATCTCTGGACAGGACGGCCGCTAGGTACCCCCGACCTACTGATCTCGGCCGCGAACGAACGGAACGTGCGGGGCGTGATCGAGGGCTCATGCCCTCCGCTGCAGGTGTACGCAACTACAGGACGGCTCTTGCAGGCGACTCTGTACCGACACACACCACTCCGGGAGGCTTGCTCCTGCTGCGTTCCGGCTGCAAAGGCACCTCAGATGCCCATGCAATGTGCAACGGGGTCACCCACCCCGGGGAGCAGCAACAACGACGAAGACGACATCGCGCTCCCCTTCCTGTCCTACGCGGCAGGCCTCATGACGGCTGCTGAGATTTCCAAGCTCGCCCTGACTGGCCAGACAGAAGTACCGAACCGCGTGTTCTACGAACCTGGTCGCCGGAATCTATTCGGCGTAACGCTCGCCAGGAAACAAGACTGCTCATATCACAACCATGACGCCACCCACGAGGCTGCGATACAAGGTTCGCGTTTCGCTGCGCTCGCTACTCCACCTGCACCACGAGCGGCTTAGGTAGCCCGCAGAGCGCGAGTCGCTCGATCAGCCGTTGCTCAGCTCCGTCGGCTGCGATGGTGGTCGAGGATTCCTGCGTCGGGAGCCAACCTACCGTCCGGCGCGCTCGCTCTGGTGATCCGATCTTGGGCACACACCGCGGTGCTCTCGTTCCGATCCTGCTCTGTCAACGGCCAGTGGGATCTGCCCAGTGGCGGACAGTAGAACTGCCCGGTGGCGGCCAACAGAACTGCCCGGTGGCGGCCAGGTGTTCTGCCCGCAGTTCAGTTGGTCAGTGGCGTCACCCCCTTTCCGGCGGTGGCTTGGGTGAGGCGGATGCTGTCGCCGGCGGTCATGACGATGTGGGCGTGGTGCAGCAGCCGGTCGACGGTGGCGTTGGCGATGGTCTTGGGCATGAGTTCGTCGAACCCGGCGGGGTGAAGATTGCTCGACAAGGCGATGGAGCGCTTCTCGTAGGCGGCGTCGACGACGCGGTAGAGCGCCTCGGCGGTCTCGGCTGCGACCGGGAGCAGGCCTATGTCGTCGATCACGACGACGTCGGCGCGCATGATGCGTTTGATGGCTTTGGCTGCGGTGTCGTCGGCGCTGTGGCGGCGCACGAGCGCTCCGAGGTGCTCGAGACTGAACCAGGCGACCTTGTGGCCGGCATCGACGGCGTCCTGGCCGAGCGCTTCACAGAAGTGGGTCTTGCCTGTGCCTGATGGTCCGCACACGACGAGGTTCTCGTGTCGGTGGATCCACTCCAGGGTGCGCAGCGCCCGCTGGGTCGGCGCCGGGATCGAGCTGACGGTTTCGTCCCATGCGTCGAAGGTCTTGCCGGTGGGGAACCCGGCCGCTTTGCGCCGGGCCCGCACAGACGACGCTTGACGGCCGGCGAGCTCTTCGGCGAGCAAGGCCTTGACTGCTTCGGCTGGGTCCCATCGCTGAGCTTTGGCGGTGGCCAACAGGTCCGGTGCTGCGGCGCGCATGTGGGGCAGGCGCAGAGTGCGCAACAGGTCGACGACCTCGTCTATCGGCGCTGGGTTCATCGGTTGTCTCCGAAGCCTTCCCAGGCGCGTGTGCCGGACTGCAGCGAGTGGTCCTCGCCGGCGGTGTGGCGCTCACCGACAGGATGCGCGGCGAGGATCGACGCGAGGTCGCCGTCGGCGAAACGGGCGTAGGTGGCGGCGTGACCGAGCGCCCAATCAACGCGCATCTGGCCGTGGAGGCGGGCCAGATCGACGGCTTGGGCCATCTTGGTCTTGATCCGTGACGTGCCCGCGGAGGCGGCCTCGATGAGCCACAGCCGGGCGCCCTCGCCGAGCGCCAAGAACTCGGCCTCGGCCGCGCTCGTCGGTTTCGGACGCCGCCCGAGCGGCCCAGCCGGACGTGGCGGGTAGTGGGCGTCGTCGATCATGGGATGCCCAGGCGTCGAACGCTGGTGGCGGGCGACCTCGATCGGGCCTGACGATGCGCAGTGCGTGACGACGACCTCGTCGCCGTCGACACGCACCCACACCGTCTCATCGACCAGGGTGTGCGGGACCGAGTAGGTCACCCCGCCGAAGCTGATCGTCGAGCTCCAGGAGACTTTCCGGGTCTCCCCCAGCGCCGCCGTGTAAGGAGCCTCGGGCAGCGCGTGCAGCCGATGCCGTTCCTCGGTGAGCATCTCGACCGGCGCCCGCCGGGTCACCCGATGCTCACGACCGTTGACCTCGGCCATCCACGCGTCGCACGCATCGCCCAGCTCGGCCCAGCTGGCGTAGCCGCCGCGCAGGTTCGCGTCGGTGGGCACCAAGTCGGCCTTGGCGACCCGCACCGTCGCCTCGCTGCCGCCTTTGGACTCCGGGTCCGCCGGCACACACGTCGCCACCGTGATCCCGTAGTGGCCGCCGACCGCGACGATCTCTGGATGGCGCACAGCGATCCCAGCGACGTGATCGATCGTGACCGTGCGCTCGTTGTCGGTCAACCAATACGTCGGCGCGCCACCGAAGGCTCGCATCGCCCGATCCACACAGGCGATCACCGTCGCCAGCCTGCGATCCCAGCACGGCACCACGACCCGGAACCGCGACCACGCCAACCACGCGCAGAACAACACCGTCGCTCGCCCACAGATCACCGGACCGGTGCCCCACCACTGCGCTCACATCCCAGGCTCGGGAATCCACGGCCGATACACCCGCCGCCGACCACGGCGATGGTTGGCCTTCACCTCCGCCACCGCTCGGCGCACCGTGCGTTCTGAGCCGGTGTAACCCAACGCCTTCAGCTTGTCGAAGGCCCGGTCGGCGCGGATCTTGGCGTGCGACCGCTCGACCCACTCCTCGATCTTCGGCAAGAACGGATCGATGATCCGCCTGCGCTGTGGTCCGTCGCCGGCCAGCGCGCCGGCGTCGCGCTCAGCGACATAGCGGGCCACGGTGTGATGAGACACCCCGGCCAGCTCACCGGCATCCCGCAACGACCCACACAGGTCGAACGCTTCCAACATGTTCATGACTTCCTCGCGAGACTTCACTTGCTCCTCCTGCTCGATGGCCACGGTCGTGGTGACCGGCCATTCGAGTAGGAGGAGCACCCCGCCGCGGTGGACCCCGACGGGAGATGGACTTCAACGCGGGCAGTCCTGTTGGCCCCCGCTGGGCAGAACCGTTGGCCGCCAGCGGGCAGCTACATGGCCGCCACCGGGCAGGATCTCATGGCCGCCGACACTGCTCGCCCGGATGAGCTAGCTTGGTGACATCAAAACCGCAGGTCAGAGTAGGAAATGAGCCAACCGAGATGGCTGCAACCGCTTCCCGAAATGGGCAGCCCCTACCCCTTTCGATGGGCTAGGGGGTCGGAGATCGCGGCGAACATCGAGGTCAAACGAACTGACGAAGTATCCACAGTGTGTGATGTGTCAAGACATCGGAACCTTGTGAACCCACGCGGGTGGGGTTTGAGGCTTGGAGCACTGGTTGACTTCTGAAGTAGTGCAGATATCATTTTGGTCATGAAGGTCGTCGAGCGTCCCTTCTCGGAGTTCCTGCGGCACCCCAACGACGTGGTGGCCGAACTGGCTGAGCATGACGTCGTGCTGCGGCGGCGTAACGCCCCCGCGTTGTGGCTGACCCGCGCCGACCTTCACACGGACCGTCGGGACGCATTCGAGGCGACCGCCCGGCTGCTGCGCAACCTTGCGGTTCACAGCCCTGCGGCCTTGGTCTCGGCGCTGGAAGCGGCCTATGCGTGGGTGGAGTTCCTGCCTAGCGGCGCCCGCGCCCGCTTCGCTGAGGAACTGACCCGGACACTGCTTGCGGCAGCCTCGGTAGACCTTTATGCGTCCGTCGCGCAACTAGTGCGCGAATGGAAAGCCACGGCCGAGATTCATGCCGATCCTGAACTTGCTCGTCAACTCACCGAGCCACTGGAGACCACTGGCGAAACTGTCGCCGTCCCGGCTGGCTGAGGGCGATGGCCAAGCGCAGGGAACGGGTCGCCCCGCCGCCCGCGCCCGGGAGCTGGGACTTCCGGTATGCCACATCCGATGCGGTCAAGGGTTGGGCACAGGTCAGCGCAGCGGCACCGGGTAACGCTTCCCGCTCGCGGATGCTTGTTCGCGCTGTGTGCCCAACGAAAAGGCACCTCAGATGCCTCGGCCGAGGCGAATAGCACATACGCTTACATAGCACCATAAGTGAGCGTTCCGCTAGGATAAATTGCACATACACCTACTTGTGCTATACTCAAGCTATGGGTCGATACGTAAGGGCTGAAGACTGGATGGCCACTCCGACAGGGTATGGGCGTCGAGAGTACCACGCCTACGTGCCGTATCCGCTGAAGGGCTGGGCACCTCTGTTAGACGCATCTGCGGTGCTAGCCGTGAACGAGGCCACTCAGTCCATCGCAACGATCTCAACCATGTATGCCGAGTTCCCGCATGCAGCTCTGGTGGATTGGGTGCTGGCACGCGACGAGAGCATCCGTTCAAGCCTCATCGAAGGTGTCAGCAGCACAGCCGATGCGCTTGCATGGGCAGATTACATGAGGCAGGCAGGCCAGCCCATCTCAGACGAGAACGACGCTCTCACGCTTGGGGCTGTCAAGCAAGCGCGTGAGGCTGTAGAGCTAGGTGAGCAGATGCTGTCAGGCCGCGCTTGCACGGTAGAAGACATCCGCAGTGTCCATCGGTCCCTCTTCAAGGACACCAGAGATCAAGCTATCGGCGGCGAGTTGCGAGACGGTCCGATGTGGGTTGGCCCTGCGGGCTGTCTTGTGGACGATGCTTCTTACGTTGCACCACCGCAAGAGAATATCGCTGAACTGGTGGACGACTTGGTTGCTTATCTCAACTCCACAGAGCACCCCGCTGTGGTCCAAGCTGCTGTAGCCCACTCGCAACTCGAAACCATCCATCCGTTCAACGACGGCAACGGCAGAACCGGGCGTGCGCTCATCCATACAATCTTGAACGCTCGTGGTGTCGCTCGTGGGGCGCTTCCCGTCAGCACTGCCTTGGCAGAGAATCTCTCCAGATACTACGAAGCCCTCAACGCGACAAGAGTGGTGTGTGATGCTGACGATTCTCAAACGCGCAGCGCTGGGTTGACACGCTGGCTGTCGCTGTTCTGTGATGCGTGCAGAGCAGCGGAGCGGTCAGCGACAGTGGCCGCTGAGTTGGCCGCGGAGGTGGTTGCTGGATGGGAGGCACACACATCCCTCCGCTCCGACAGTGGCGCTGCGGCGCTGTTGAAGGCGCTGCCCGCGATGCCGGTGTTCGACACAGAAATGGTGGCTCGCCGCTTGGGTGTGACAAGAAATGTCGCACGGTCCGCCATAGCGTCTCTAGAACGCGCTCACATAGTGCAGCCCGGCGCCGGTCGTCGTAATCGCAGGTATACCGTCCCTGACACAATTGAACTATTGCGCGCGATGCGGCCAGATAGCGGTTTACCACCTTCAGCCCCAGCTAGAGTGCGCGCCGCTCTGCGTGTCTCGCCGCTCATCTCCAAGTCTGCGAGAATCGGATGCGGACATCGAGGAGTCAGAAGCAAGAGAACATGTGTACTTGGTAGAGGTCACAGCGGGCAACATCGATATCGCAAGCGCAAGAGCTGAAGCTGCGCTCCAGCAACGCTCTCCGCTAGCGATTGCGGCCTTGAATTCCCTTTCACGGCCGCAATGCCCTTCTTGGCCAATTGCGCAACCTGGAGGTGCGAGGTGGCCACGCCAAAACCGCAGGTCAAGGCAGGTTTCGGCGGCATGAGGCTGGCCGGAAACGTCTTCAACACTAGGCAACCAGCAAGAATTGATGTTGTAGTAGATCTGTGACCAGAAAGCCGACTGCATGTCAACAGACCCCCGGACAGATGTTCGCGTTGACATCGAGCATCCAGATCTGGCCGTCGTCACCGGCGCTTTCAGCTACACGGGTGGATACATCGCGCGACGTCTGATCGACCAGGGTGTCGGCGTCAGAACACTGACCCGCCACCCCGATATCCGCAACGACTTTGGCGGCAAGGTGGCCGCGTCCCCGCTGGACTTCTCAGAGCCGGACAGCCTGTGCAACTCGATGCGCGGCGCCGGCGTGCTCTACAACACCTACTGGATCCGGTTCCCGCGTGGGCCGATCACCTTCGACCACGCCGTCGAGAACAGCAGGATCCTGTTCCAAGCTGCACAGAAGGCAGGCATCAAGCGGATCGTTCACCTCTCGGTGTCGAACGCGTCGTTGGAGGCAAACCTGCCTTACATCAGGGCCAAAGCGCAGGTGGAAGAGATACTGGCGGGCCTCGGAGTCCCCCACGCCATCATCAGGCCCACCCTTATATTCGGCGCCGGCGACCTACTGCTCAACAACATGGCCTGGGCGCTGCGGCGCTTCCCGATCTATCCCGTGTTCGGAAAGGGCGACTACCCGGTCCAACCCGTCTATGCCGGAGACGTTGCGGCCCAGGCTGTGGAAGCTGCTTCCCAACACGAGGACTCCATTGCCGACGCGGCGGGGCCAGAGATCTTCTCCTACGAGACGCTGATCCAGACCATCGCCGCCGCCGTGGGCGCGCGCAGCCGATTGGTGCACCTGCCCCCGCCGGTCGGCCTCGCCATGACGGGACTGGTGGGCCTGATGGTGCGCGACGTTGTGCTCACCCGCGACGAGGTGGACGAGTTGATGGCTGGCCAGTTCACATCCGACGCGCCTCCGACAGGCACGACCAAGCTGAGCCACTGGCTCACGGATCACCACGATGGACTCGGTCGAAGATACGTCGCTGAACTAGGGCGCAACTTCCGGCATCAGAAGCCGACCTAGTGCCTCGCTCCAGCGCTCGGCCAGGCAAGACAGGCGTGATGTGGCCAACCGCTGACTGGTGGCTAGTTGGTGTAACCCGAGCCGTCTGCTGGACCAAGCGATCTGGTCGCCGGCGCCAGCGGCGCTCAGCCGTTACGGTCCGGGTGTGTGGGAGCGGACTCGGGGAACGAGTCATGGGCTTCGTCGCCTGGGACCCGCAAGTCGATGCAGGGCAACCGCAGCCGCGACACCAAGCCCGAGATGGCGGTGCGCTCTGCCGTGCATCGGCGCGGCATCAGGTTCCGGGTGTCGGCGCGACCTCAGCCGGAGCTGGCCCGCACCGCCGACCTGGTCCTGCGCAAGACCCGCATTGCTGTGTTCGTCGACGGCTGCTACTGGCATGGATGCCCCGACCACCACACGCAGCCAGCCACCAACTCCGAGTACTGGGCCAACAAGATCGCCCGCAACATCGAGCGCGACGGCGAGACCACCGCATACCTCCGGCAGGCCGGGTGGACGGTGCTGCGCTTCTGGGAGCACGAGGACCCAGAGGTCGTGGCCGACCAAGTCCAAACGGCCGTGCAGTCGGCCCTCGCAAGTCGGCGTGGCGGTTGAAGACTACGGCAGGTGTCGCAGCTCACCGCCGCTGCTGGACGCCGCCGAGACCTGCCACTAGGTCGAGAACTTCAGCCTCTACCTCCGTACCTCGCCGCCACGCTGACCGGGCCCGGTCAGGGGCCCAGGCCCCATCTCCACACCGCAAATCATACCCGGTCGATACTGCAAGAAATACTCTGCTAATGCAGCAGGACATACCGCTCGGTCGGCCTCTTCATCAACTGCAAAGGTCGTGCCTGAACGCGTCGACGACCCCGATGTGGACGACCTGCTGATGGCGCGATCCGGTGATCGCTACGGTCGTGCCGTCAGCTTCGATGCGCCGTCACGATCGACGGCGGCGCCGACCAGCGACTGTCGGGGGCGCGGTGTCGGTCACGGCCCGTACCTCAACGCCCACTCGATCTTCCCAGCGAGGTTCTCGGCGGCTTCCAGTTCGGCGGCCCGGAACCGGTCGATGCGGTCGAGCTGCTCCGACTCGGGTTCGTCGAGGCCGATGGCACCGTCAGCATCCTCCATCGCATGGCGGCTGGTCCGGACCGCGTACCAGCGCACCGCTGCCCCCACCACCTCATCCTTGGTCTCGGCCTCCAGCATGTCGACCACCTCTTGAGTGTTGCTCATCAAGCGGTCCCGCTGTCTCGGTGTCCAGCGAAGATCGACCGGGGGGCGGCGACACCGCGGCGGATGATGTCGCGTTGACGCGCCACACGCCGGCGGCGCAACTCGGCGGTGGTCTCGGCCATGGCGTTCATGCTACGCCCCGACCCAGTTGGGGTCCACGATCCGTCCGGCGGCGCGGTTGGCGGGGGCGTGCTCGCCGATAGTGCCGGACGAACGCCACCAGTAGTCACGTTCGACCGGCAGCCGCAATGCCTCCAGTTCGAAGAGCCGGACCTAGCCGAGTTCGGGGGTGCCGAACCAGCCGTCCCAGAGCCCGAACAACAGATCCGGTTCGTCGGTGCTGCGCTTCTTACGGGCACGAGCACTCGGAGGCCGCGGCCGACCGAGTCCTAGTGGCCAGCTAAGTTGAGACTATGAAGTCGCTGAGCGATCTTGTCGACCTCACGGAAGCGCAGGCGCGGTCGCAGTGGAGCAGGGTCTTGCTACGACAATCGAGGCCTCGTCAGGAGCCGTTCACGCCTGTGGAGGTCATCTTGTGCTACGGGCTCTTCCGGCTGGTTGATCCGCACCGCTACCGCGGAGGGTCAACCGACCAGGCACCACCGATCGTGCACACGTTGTCCAGCCTGTTCAAGCGGTCGCCGGGGTCTATCACCAGCAAGATGAAGAACCTCGACGGTTCGCTGTCCCACTCGGGCGAGCATGAGTGGCGATTCTTCGCGGAGATGTCCGTCGACACCCGTCAGTTTCCCAGGCTGTACGACCGCGTGCTGCACGCAGCGCGAGACATGGGGATTGGACCGGAGCGCCTGCCGGACTTCCTCGCGTTGGAGGGTTCGGGCGACTTCGACCTTCTTGGCCAAGAGGAACTGGCCCGACACACCTTGGATGAAGTTGTCGCGATCCGGGCCGCGAGACACCGTGCTCGGCTATTGGCTGACGACGCTTCCACCACGCAGTTGGCAGAACATCAGGTGCGTCTAGGACAGCATCGATTCGCGAGGAACGTACTGGCGAACTACGGCAACAGCTGCGTATTCTGCGGGTTCGCCCCCCGATCACTTCCCAGACACAAACTGCTGGTGGCCTCTCACATCAAGCCGTGGGCCGTCTGCAACGACAAAGAGCGCTTGGACGAGCGCAACGGCGTAGCGGCATGCGGGGTGCACGACGCGGCTTTCGACACCGGGCTCATCACGGTGAACGGCGGCCTACGCGTCCACCGTGCACAGCGTCTGGAGATCAGCGCGCGTGATGACCCCGGCGTGGATCGCTACTTCGGGCAGGTCCTCAGCACCGAGCTGGTGCTGCCGAGCGGCGCGATCGCGCCGGACAGCGCCTACCTGGAGTGGCACCGCGAGAACGTCTACGTTGGTGGTGGCTCCGCCAAAGCAACCGCGTAGTCCGGAAGGCCCGCTGGCTAGATGTCCGCGCCCGTGGCCGCGGTCATGAAGTTGCGGTAGAGCTGTTCGGCGTCGGAGACGAAGCCGTCCATGTGGCGGTCGGCGTCGGCCGCGAGAGCGTCGATGGAGCCGGGGCCGAGCGTCGACTCCAGGGCCTGGCGGTAGGCGTGGATGGCGCCCCAGTTGCGCACCGTGTCGTCCTCGACCTCGACGTGGTACTGCATTGACCAGGCCCGCTCACCGACCCTCATGGCCTGCACCCGGCACACCGGCGAGCTGGCCAGCACCACCGCATCCTCCGGTGGCTGGGCCACGCACACCGAGTGCCACTGCAGGGCGTGCTGTTGCTCGGCCATCTGGTCGAAGATCGGGTCGGTGCGGCCCTGCGGCGTGAGCTCCACCGGCAGCACTCCGATCTCAGGCGGGCGCTGCGGACCGCACGTTCCGCCCAGGGCGTCGGCCAGCAACTGGTGGCCCAGGCACACCCCCAGGAACGGGCGCTCGAGCTCGCGCACCCAGCGCCGGATGGCTTGCTTCTCGGGTACCAGCCAGGGATGCTCCTCCACATCCCACACATCCATCGGGCCGCCCATGACCCACATGGCGTCGTAGTCCTCCAGCGGCGGGATGGGCTCGCCCTCGTCGAGCTCCACCGCAGTCCACTCGATGCCGTCAGCCCTCAGGAAGTCCCGCAGACGGCCGGGATGCTCGCAGTCGATGTGCTGCAGCACGAGCAGACGCACGCGACGAAGCTACCCCAGTCGCGGACGGGCACCCTGGTCGGGCAGTAGCCTCGACTGGCAAGACTCAACGCCGACAGGAGACGGCCGCGTGAGGGAACTGTTACTCGAAGGCCGGGTGTCTTGGCGCTCGGAGAGATCGGGGCAGGAAAGGACACTGTCACTCCGACCGGCAAGAATCTTCGGGCTGCGGCGGCTCGCGGCCACGGTCGGCGCCGCCGCGGTCGCAGCCCTCGTCGTGGCGCTCATTGCGGTGGCTGCCGGGGCGGTGGCCGCCAGCCTCGGTGCCCGCTGGACCGCCAGGCGCAGGGAACAGGGACTGGACGATCCCATCGATGTCGTGCAGCAACGGGTCCGCGAGGCCAGGGAGTGGATCGACGCCCGCCGATCGTCACAGGACAACGCCCCCGGCAGCCACCTCTAGAGCGAGCGCAAATTGGTGCGAGTCCGTGGCGTCGCAGCGGTGTCACTCCCGCTCTTGTTCGCTTCGCTCACGGGCCGCTCGGGCCACGGCCTCGCTCAGCTCCTCGCGAAGATTCTCACAGGTCACGCCCTATTCGCTCGGCCTCAGCGATCAGAGTCGGGTCGCGCCCACCGACGACGCGAGGTATCAGCCTGCAAGCCCCGGAACAGTCTCCACCTGGTAGCCCAACTCGACTGCGGGCAGACCGGGACCGGTCAACTCGGCATGGAAACTGGAACTGGGCCGGATGTCGCCGATCACCGGTACTGTGCCGGTGAAGGCCACGAAACAGCGAGGCGGCCGGCCTGCCCATGGGATGGCCGCCACCAACTCGAGCGGGTGCAGGTTGGCCGCGGCCGAGCCGTCCTGGTAGACGACGCTGTCGATGCGGCTGCACAGCCTGAGAGCCCCCCAGCGGTCCCCCACCGCGTCAACGGCCCAGCCGGCTGCAGCCACCGGTTTGGGGCACACCCCCTTGGACGCGACGATGTCGACTGCCTCCAGTGCCCGGTCGGTGTGGTCGGAGCCGACCGTCACGAAGGTCTCGTCGCCGTCGACCACCACCACGATCTCGGCCTCGCCGGAACTCTGCGAACCGGCCACCACGATCGACGGCGCCTGAGAGATCAGCCAGGGCGGAAACACCATGAACAGCGGGATATTCGCCGGCCGCGGAACGCCCAACTCGGCCAGTTCGTCGATGTGGTGCTCGACCGCGGCCCGGTCCCGCCCCGCGTAGCCGATCACGACCAGGGCGGCGGGAGCGAAGGTCCGCTCAGCCCCGTCGATCTCAAGCCGCACGGTTGACAACCTGTCGCGCCGCAACTCTGCGCAGTTGAGCCGCCTCAGTCGGCATATCTGCTCACAGAACGGCCGGCTAGGTGGCTGGTGTTAAATGGCAATTTGCCACAATTCGCAAGTCGCTGACCTGGGGTTTTGTGACCGCAAAACCCCCATTTCGGGAGTTTGGCACCAGCCACCTAGGGGTTGTAGCCGCCGGTGCGGAACTCCACCATCAGCACGCCCGACCGGCTGCGCCACGGCCCGTGGGGCATGCCCGGCGGACGGCAGGCGTACATTCCGGCGGTGAACGTCTCGTCCAGGCGCAGGTCGGTGAGGTCGCCCGACACGATGTACACCTCCTCCCAGAAGTGGTGGGTCAGCACCCCGTTGGGCGACGAGTCCACACCGGGCGCGAACCGCATCAGCCGCGTGTAGGCCCCGTCGGGCCGGCCGTCGGTGGACAGGATCATCTCGTCGATGCCCTCCACCGGGCCGCCCGCCGGGCGCCACTGCGCGTCGGGAATGTGGAACTCCAGCTCAGGTTTGCTCGCCATGGAGAATCACCCCAGTTCGTAGAGCTTGGGCTCTAGGCGGTGGTTGATGTTGCGGGCGCCGTCTTCGGTGATCACGTAGGTGTCGCCCATGAACACGCCCTTGATGATGTCGGTGGTGCAGGGGTGGATCTCCACACACAGCGCCATGTTGGGCTCCAGCACCACGTCCTTGTCGGGCCGGTGCGAGGTGCCCACGAACGGTCCGGCGTCGATGGGGTTGAACACGCCGTGCACCAAGGGGGCGACGATGGTGTAGCCCCGCTCGTTGATGATGCTTCCCGCGGCCCGCAGCTCCTTGGCGGTGCATCCGGGCTTGAGCTCGGCCACCACCCGGTGGTAGGCCTCGAACATCACGTCCAGCAGGTCGGCGTAGTCGGGCGGGGGCTTGGAGAACACCATCGGCTTGCCCGTCTGGGCCTCGTAGCCGTGCCCGTCTCGGGCCCCTACCTCCATGAGCAGCACGTCGTCGGAGGTGATGGTGCGCCCGATGGGCCGGGGCCGCTGGAAGCCGCTGGTGGGACTGCTCATCGACTCGCTTCCGGCCAGCACCATGCACGGGATCTCGCCCCGTTCAACCGCGATGGTGGAGTAGATGATCCGGAACAGGTCGTGCTCTGTCATGCCCGGACGCAACTGCTCCATCACCGCCACCTGGGTGGCGTCGCCGACGCGGGCCGCCTCCTCCAGGCAGGCGATCTCCTCGTCTGACAGCACCAGCCGCATTTTCCAGAACTCGTCGGAGAACTCCTCGAACACCACATCCGGAAAGTTCTCAGTGAGGGCCGCCCAATGGTCCCGCGACACCGACAGGTACGGGGTGGGGTTGATGATGCCCACCCGGCCGCGTCTCAAACCCAACTCGTTGAGCCGGTCCACCAGGATGGTGCGGGTGTTGAGGGCGCCCCGCACGTCAGGGAATATCGAGCGGGTGACCCGATCGGGCAGGCGGGCGTTGAGGCCCAGGATGGCCAGCGTCGGCTCGCCCTCGGCGGGGAAGATCACGAAGCTGTCGAGTTCCATGGTGCCCATGTAGTTGGTGATCCAGCGGACGTTGGCCCAGCCCCGGTCCCACAGATGGGCCGCTCCGGCCACCAGCAGGCAGTCGAGGTCGTGCTCGGCCATGAAGCCCCGCACCAGGGCGTGGCGCCGGGCGAACTCCTCGTCGGAGAACGTCGGCCACTCGTACCAGTCGTGGTTGATCGGGTGGGGATAGGTGATCGCCCGGGGGCCGAAGCGGGGGGCGGACATCACATCAGTCATGGGGTCTCCTCTCGGATGGGGCCTTCGTCATCAGATCTCCCTTGCCATGGGCATCGTCGGAGTCATCGGCAGGGTCAAGAAGGGCCAGCGCGGCCCCGCGCCGGTGGTCGGCTGCGCCGATGGTCTCTGCCGAGCGGGCGCACCGCTCGGCGATGGTGCAGCTTCCGAACAGGTCGGCATCGGCCGGCGCACCGTTGGCAGCCAGCGTGTGGCCGCGTCGGGCCAGATCTGCGCCCAGGCCGGCCGGGAAGCCCGGCTCCAGGAACAGCAGATCCTCGGAATCAGGCAGCCGAGGCGTTCCCGACAGCCACCGGGGGTTGTCGACGGCAGCCTGCGGCGGGGCGCCGTCGTCGATGATGGCTCGCAGCACCTGGAAGTTGGTCTGCACCTGACCCCGCCCGCCCGGCGTGGCCCCGACCAGCCGCCGGCCGCGGTGGGTGACGTGATAGCCGACCAGAGTGTGCAGCGGGCGCCGGAAGCGCGGCAGTCCCTGGGACTGTCCGACCCGGGCGGGCTGCTTGGCCAGCCGGTCGTTGAGCACGATCCCGGTATCGGGCACCACCACCCGTGAGCCGAACTCGTTGAAGAGACTGTGGATGAACGTCACCATCAGGCCCTGGCCGTCGACCGCCGACAGGCATGTGGTGTCCGTGCCCCCGATCGGACCAGCCGCGGCCGAGGCCCCCAACGGAGCCGGGGCGGCGCGGCGCTGCTCAGCGATGTCAGAGCACCAGCGGTCGAGAGAGTCTCCGTTGAGGACCGAGACCACATCGGCCGCCTCCTGCCAGCGGGGCATCAAGCCCAGGTCGGTGAACGCGGCGTGCTTGCAGCGCACCATCAAGTCGATCCGGTCGGCTTCGTCGTCTATGAGCCGGCCCTCCAGCCGGTCATAGAGCAGCAGCAACTGCAACAGCACCCAGCCCATCGACACCGGTGGCGTCACCGACACTTCAGCCGATCCGTAGCGGGCCGTGATCGGCGGCTCGAACTCGCTGGAGTGCTCGGCGAGGTCCTCGACGGCGAGCAGACCCCCCAGCCGGCTCACCGTGCCGGCGATCGCTCGGCCAAGACGTCCCTCGTAGAACGCGGCCCATCCGTCGGCGGCGATCTCGCGCAGCGTCCAGGCCAGCGCGGGCAGCCGGAATCGCTCGCCCGCCGCGGATCCGTTGTGCTCGCAGAGGTCGGAGACGAAGGGATCGTCACCGCTGACCGCAGTCCTGGCTCGGTCGAGGGCCCGCACGAACGCTGCATCGAGGGCGAACCCGTCGTGGGCGAGTTCCGCGGCGGGCTCGATGAGGGACGCGAAGGGCAGGGTCCCGTACCGCTCCCACAGCCGCCACCAGGCGTCGACCAGGCCCGGAGTGGAGATCGACAGCGGACCGTAGCGGGGCAGGGTGCCGCCGGGGATCGAGGCCGTGGCCAGGGCACGCGGCACCGCGCCGGCGCCGTTGAGCGCCTCGAGGCAGCCGTCGGCGCCCGACACCAGCGCGAAGCCGTCGCCGCCCAGGCCGCACCACGGCAGCTCGCGCACGCACTGCACCGCGGAGGCGGCGATGGCCGCGTCCACGGCGTTGCCTCCCGAGGCCAGCACGGCCGCACCCGCGTCGGCCGCCGCCCGGCAGCCCGCGCTGATCACCGCTCGACCCGGATCGGGCATCTCAGACAACGGGCACCTCAGACAAGGGGCACCTCAGACAACGGGCATCTCTGACGTCGGACATCTCAGACAACAGCGACCGCCTCGACCTCGATGAGCATCTCAGGATTCTTGAGGCGGGCCACGAACACCGACGACCGTGCCGGCAGCGGTTCTGGAAAATGCTTGACCCACTGCTCGTTGAGAGGACCTGTGGGCGTGCCCTCCTTGAGGTAGACGGTGGTCTTGACCACATCGGCCATCGAGGCGCCCGCGGCGGCCAGGATGTTGCTGATATTGTGCAGCGCCCAGTCGGCCTGCTCGCCGATGTCGCCCATCTGCTGAGTGTCGCGGTTGCGTCCGGCCTGTCCCGCGGTGAACACGAGGTTCCCGACCCGGATGGCCTGGCTGAACGGCCCGGTGGGGGTGGGTGCGCCATCGGTGCTGACGGCGGTGCGATCGGTCATGTTGCTTGCTCCTGGCTGGTAGCGGACGGTTGGGACGAACCCCGGCCGGAGTCGATGCTGCGCCAGTGGTGGCACCGCACCGAATGGAGTCCGTCCGCCGGTCCCACCGCCTCGGGCGGCGGCTCGGTGGCGGCGCACTCCTCGGTGGCGTAGGGACAGCGGGTGCGGTAGCGGCATCCCGACGGCGGGTCGAGGAGGCTGGGCAGCTCGCCGAGCACGAGACGGCGGGCGGTCTGCAGCCGGGCCGCGCTGTCGGCGTCGGCCCGGGGCACGGCCGTGATCAGCCCCTGCGTGTAGGGATGGGACGGCGTGGAGAACACTTCGGACGAGGTGCCCGTCTCGATGATCTGACCCAAGTACATCACCGCGACCCGGTCGCTGAGATGGCGCACCACCGAGAGGTCGTGCGCGATGAACAGCATGGCCAGGCTCAACTCGTCGCGCAGTTCGTCGAGGACGTTGATGATCTGGGCCTGAATGGACACGTCCAGCGCGGACACCGGCTCGTCGCAGACCAGCACGGCCGGGTCGGTGACGATGGCCCGAGCGATGCCGACCCGCTGCTGCTGCCCCCCGCTCAGCTCGCTGGGAAGGCGGTCGGCCACCGCGACGGGCAGCCCGACCAGCTCCATGGCTTCGGCCACAGCCCGGGCGCGGCCGGCGCGGTCGCCGATGCCGTGAACCCTCAGCGGCTCGCCGATGAGGGCAGACACATTCATGCGGGGGTCGAGCGAGCCGCGGGGGTCCTGGAACACCATCTGGATGCGGTGGCGCATGCGGCGCAGCTCCCGCGACGACAGCGAGCCGAGGTCGGTGTCCTCGAGGCGCACCGAGCCCCGCGTCATCGGCACCAGCTGCATGATGGCCCGGGCCAGCGTGGACTTTCCGCACCCGCTCTCGCCCACCAGGCCGAGCGTCTCGCCGGTGGCCAGATGCATGGACACCCCGTCCACGGCGGTGATGCGGCCTCCCTCGGTTTCGAACTCCACTACGACGTCGTTCACCTCGAGCACGCCCCTCGGCAAGGCGGGCGCATCGGCCGAACCCGTCTCGAGCGTCGCTCCGACCACCGCAGCTTCGCTCACTGCGCCCGCCTCCACGGGCGGCCTGCCTCGGTGGCCTCCTTGGCCCGGTCAGCCGCCAGCCAGCAGGCGCTGAGGTGGTGGGGCCCCACCGCCACCTCGGGCGGAACCTCGACCCGGCAGCGGTCGAAGGCGTGGGCGCAGCGCGGCGCGAAGGCGCACGACGAGCCGCCCCCTCCGGTTATCGGCGGCTGGCCCGGAATGGGGTGCAACCGTCCGGTGTGGGCGTCCTCGAAGCGGGGAACCAGCCGCAGGAGCCCCTCGGTGTAGGGATGGTTGGCCCGGTCGAACAGGTGGGCCATCGAGGCCTTCTCCACCAGCTTGCCTGCGTACATGACCTGAACGTCCTCGCAGGTGGCCGAGACCACTCCGAAATCGTGGGTGATGAGCATCAGCGCCATTTGATCGGATCGGCGCAGCTCGTCGAGCAGCAGCAGGATCTCGGCCTGCACGGTCACATCGAGGGCGGTGGTGGGCTCATCCGCGATGAGCAGGCGGGGCCGGCAGGCGATGGCCAGCGAGATCATCACCCGCTGGCGCATACCACCGCTGAAACTGTGGGGCAGCTCGGTGGCCCGGCGCTCGGGATCGGCGATGCCGACCCGGCCCAGCAGCTCCACCGCCTCGGAGGCGGCCTCGGCCCGACCCATGCCCCGGTGCAGGCGCAGCGACTCGGCGATCTGCTCGCCCACCGCCATCAGGGGATTGAGCGACGTGAGCGGATCCTGGAAGATCATGCCGATCTGTCCGCCGCGCACGCGCCGCAGCTTCCGCTCGTCGATGCGCAGCAGGTCGACGCCGTCGAAGTGGACCGATCCGGAGATCTGCACGTCGTCGGTGATGGCGAACAGGCGCAGCAGGGCGCGGGCGGTCACGCTCTTGCCGCTGCCGCTCTCGCCCACCACTCCCAGGGCGGCGCCCGGCGCCATGGTGAAGCTCACACCGTCCACGGCGTGCACCGGCCCCGAGGCGGTGTTGAATGTGACGTGGAGGTCCTCGACCTCCAAGAGAGTCGAACCGCTCATGCCGGCGCCCCCGAAGAGTCGGTCCGGGGCCTCATCCGGCCGCCCCCGAAGAGTCGGTCCGGGGCCTCATCCGGCCGCCCCCGAGCGGGCCTCCCAGTAGCGGCCCAGCAGGTTGAGCACCAGCACGGTGATGCCCAGCAGCACACCGGGCAGGATCGTGAGCCACCAAGCCACCGCCAGCAGGGGCCGCCCCTCGGAGATCAGCAGCCCCCAAGTGGTATCCGGGGGCTGCACGCCCACCCCCAGGAAGCTGAGCCCAGCCTCCGAGAGCATCACATGGCCGATCTCCACCACGCAGAGGACCAGGATGCGGGGCGCGACGTTGGGCAGCAGATGCCGCCCGAGAATGGTCGTGGTTGAACAGCCGGTGGCCACCGAGGCCTCGATGAATGTCGCCTCGCGCAGCCTCAGGGCCTCAGCCCGCACCACCCTCGCGAAGATCGGCCACACCAAACAGGGCAGCACGATGATCAGGATGGTCACGCTCGGTCCGAGCAGGCTGAGCAGCAGGATGGCCACGAGGAACATGGGCATGGCCGTCTGGGCCTCGCCCAAGCGCATGAGCAGACGGTCGGTGCGCCCGCCGAAGTAGCCGCCCAACAGCCCGAACAGCACGCCTACGGCCGCGCCGATCAGAGTGGCGGTGACCGCTATGAACAGCGTGAGACGGGTGCCGACCACCATCCGGGAGAAGAGGTCCCGGCCCAGGCTGTCGGTACCAAGCAAGTGCAAGCCTTCCGGCGAGGAGTCCCCGGGCCCCAGCAGGCGGGCCCGCAGGTTATGGGCCTCATGGTCGTGCGGGGCGAACACGTCGGGCACGATCGAAGCCGCTACCAGCAGTAGCAGGAAGAGCACCAGCAGGATCCAGCCCCGGCTGCCCATCATGTTGATGAGGCGGCCCCAGACGCGGCGCTCCGAAGTACGGGCCGGGTCGTCGCCCGCGTGCTTGGCGATCGCGATGCCCATCAGCTGGCCGTGATCCTGCGGTCTATGAACTGGTAGACCATATCGATCAGAAGGTTGCTGAAGATCACGAATGCGCCGGCCACGATCACCGCGGCCTGAAGGACGAAGAAGTCCTGGCGGTGGGCAGCGTTGATCGTCAGGAGGCCCACCCCCGGCCAAGCGAAGACGTACTCGATGGCGAACACCGCGCCGCCCCACATGCGCACGTACTCCCAGCCGATGATGGTGGCGGTAGTGACTCCGGTGTTGCGCACCACGTGCCGGCCGAGGATGTTCCACTCCGACAGGCCCTTGCTGCGGGCCACGGTGACATACGGCTTGGACATCTCCTCGAACGTGGCGGAGCGCACGAGCTGGAAGATGCGCCCGCCGTGGACGATGCCCAGGGTGGCCGCAGGCAGCACGATGCTCCCTGTCTGGAAGCGCCCCGAGGTGGGCAGCCAGCCGAGCTGGACCCCGAAGAACAGGATCAGCAGCAGCCCCAGCCAGAAGTTCGGCACCGACAGCGCGGTCACCGACAGCAGGTTCGAGGCCTTGTCGAAAGGCTTGCGGGCCCGAGCGCCGGCCACCACCCCCGGTATCACCCCCAGCACCGCGGCCGCCCCGAGGCCGACGACGGTGAGAATGATGGTGGCGGGAAGCGCCTCCGTGACCGCCTCGATGGCGGGCCGCTGCTGCCAGGTCGAGTCCCCGAAGTCGAGGCGGGCCAGCCCGGTGAGGTACTCCCAGTAGCGCTCGTCGACCGGGCGGTCCAGCCCGAACTGGCGGTGGATCTCGGCGATCTCCTCGTCGGTGGCGTCGACCGGGGCGAAGACCAGCGCCGGGTTCCCGACGACGTGGGCCAAGAAGAAGATGATGGTCACCACCAGGAGCAGCACGACGACGCCGTCCCGCAGCCGCCGCAACAGCAGACCGCGCAACGACCGCCGCGACGACGCCGTTGTCGTCGTCGTCGTCTGCATACCTATCGATACCTATGGACGTTCAGCCCTGCCGGGCCCGGCTCGGTCCAGATTGTTTCCCGCTCCTGTTCGCTGCGCTCACGGGCCGCTCGGGCCACGGCCTCGCTCTGCGCCTCGGGAGAGGTCGTCATGGACTGATGCCTTTCCGCTCGGCCTCTGGGCCGAGCCGGGCCAGCAGGTCAACAGCAAGCCAACCAGCCTGACGTCCTAGTTGAGGCTCATCTCGGACACGAGGTACTCGTCGTCGAGCCGGGGCTCCCAGACGAGACGCTCGGTGGCGCCGTAGATCAGGTCCTGCTGCAGCAGGTAGATGGCATGCGGGTTCTCGTGCAGCCGCGCCCAGGCCCTCTGATAGAGGACGTCGCGCAAAGCCTGATCAGTCGTTGACCCGCCCTGCTCGAACAGGGCGGTGATTTCCTCGTCGCACAGCTTGCTGGACGATCCGCCGCAGGTGACATGGCCAATGATGCGGGCCCCGTCGAACCACTCGTTGGAGTTCCAGCCGTACCGCAGGTCATAGGCGCCGGGCTGATCGCCCTTGATGCGGCTGCCGGCGCGGAACGTGGTCCACTCGGCGAGCTGCACCCGGGCGTCGAAGCCGACGTCGTTCAGGTTCTCGGCCACGACCTGGGCCGTCTCCACGCCTCGCAAGTAACGGCCGATGGGCGCATAGATGTCGACCCGGAGGGGGTTGTCCTCGTTGTAGCCGTGCTCCTCCATAATCGCGCTGGCGCCATCGGGGTCATAGGGGAACGGCCCGATATCGGGGTTGAAGCCGAGCATCCCCGGCGACAGGTGCTGGGCGTTGTTGGGCCGGGCGAATCCCTCGTACAGGGTCTCCGCGATCAGGTCCTTGTCCACCGCCATGTTCATGGCGATGCGCACCTCGGGCGGGCTCAGCTCCGGGCGGAGGGCGTTGATCGTCATGTAGCTGTACTCGGTCGCGGGCACGCTGAGCGCCTGGGGCACCAGGCCGACCTGCTCGGGCAGGATGTCGAGCACCAGATCGACCTCACCGGCCTGCAAGGCGGCCAGCGACGTCTGCTTGTCGGGGATGAAGCGCACGGTGAAGGCGTCGATCGACGGCGCCTCGCCCCAGTAGTCCGGGTTGCGCACCGCGGTAATCTGCTGGCCGCGGTCCCAGGATTCCAACATGTAGGGGCCGGTGCCCACCGGGTTCTCGCCCACGGTGTCAGCAGTGCCGGGCGCGATGACCGGCAGCTGCGCGATCTGCAGCGGCAGCACCGCGTTGACGCCGTCGGTGTGGATGTCGACGGTGTAGGTGTCCACCGCCTCCGCAGAGACGATGTTGCGGATGTACGAGTCTCGCTGGGTCGAGTAGTCCGGGTCCAGCATCCGGTTGAGGCTGTCGGCCACGGCCTGCGCGTTCAGCGCCTGGCCGTCGTGGAAGGTCACGCCCTCGCGCACCTGGAAGCGCCAGGTGTCGTCGTCGACAGTCTCGGGGAAAGCGGTAGCCAACACCGGCACCAGCGCCGTCGAAGCGTCCCGGCCGAGCAGTGACTCGAACAGGTTGGAGGTCACCACCCGAGAACTCCGGTCGTTGACGGCCTGCGGGTCGAGCGTGGACGGCTCGGTGGTGACTGCGATGGTGATACGTCCCGGATCTCCGGTCGGGGCAGCCATCTCTTCCTCGACGGCCGCAGCGGCTTCCTCGGCTCTCGCCTCGGCCTCAGCCGCGGCGTCCTGCGCCGCCTGAAGTTGCGCCTCGAGGTCGGCCACGACCGCTGGGTCCACACCCTCGTCGGTCTCGGCCTCAGCCATGGCCTTCGCCAGAGCCGCCTCAGCCTCCGCCGCGGCGGCGGCAGCCGTTTCGGCCTCAGCCCGGGCGGCGGCCGCGTCGGCCTCCGCCGCATCGAGGGCGGCGGTGTCAACCGCGGCGACGGGCTCGTCCGCCTCGTCGTCGCCGCAGCCCGCGGCCACTAGCGCGACCACGAAGAGCGCCGCGAGCGGCACCCCCAGTCTTTGCCATATGTGTCTCATGTTGCTGTTTCCTCCTTTGGGTCTGTGAATCAGGTTCATCAAATCTCACTCCCCCCCGGTCCCTCGGACCGGTGGAACTGCTCCGCCGCGGCCGCGGCGATCTCGTGGTCGATCTGCGGCGAGCCCCCGCCCACGCCGATGGCGCCCACGCACACGCCGTCGTCGAACAGCGGCACGCCGCCGGGGTTGACGGTGACCCCGCCGGGGATGATCTCCACCAGGCTGGCCGGGAACATGGGCCGGTCGGCCCACATGGCCACCAAGTCCTTGGTGGGCTTGGCGAAGGCGGCTGCGAGGCGGGCCTTGCCCATGGCCATATAGGGACCGTGCCAGCGCTTGCCCCGCACCACCACCAGGGGATGCCCGGCATCGTCGTGCACGGCCACGGTGGCGTTGATGCCCCGCTCGGCCGCGATGGCCCGAGCCTGCTGCACCAGCTCCAGCGCCCGCTCAACGTCCATTGCCGCGGTGTCCGTTGCTGCTCTGTGCGTCATCGTCCCATGGGTCCGACAGAAGGCGCAGATAGCGGGCCGCGTTGTCGGCCATGAGCTTGCGCAAGGCCTCCTCGCCGATCACCGGGCCCCAGGAGATCACGTTGTCGGTGCTGTTGGGGTAGTAGCACTCCGGGTGCGGGAAGTCCGATTCGTACATCAGCACGCCGTCGCCGAGGATGTCGATCACAGCCTTGGTCATCTCGGGGCCCTCGTGCTGCTCGATGGCGCAGAACACCCGGCCCATCTGCACGTACTCCAACGGCGTGTGCTTGAGGTCGGCGGGCACGGCGCCCTTCACGTAGTCGATCTGGCTGGTGAGGCGGATGATCCAGTGGGGCAGCCAGCCGTGTCCGGTCTCCACGGTGGCCACCCTCAGATTGGGGTAGCGGTCGAGCATCCCCGACACCAGCACATAGGCCATGAGCCTCTGGGCGCCCCACACATGGGCGGCGGTGCGGGCCACAGCCACATTGCCCCAGATGTCGCGATAGCCGGGGAAGTAGGGGGCCTCGTAGAAGAAGCTGTGATGCATGATGGGCAGGTCGGCCTCGTCCATCGCCTGCCAGATCGGCTCGAGGTCGGGGTCGTCAACCGGCAGCCCCTCGGGGAGCACCGGCCACACCGCGGCCAGCCACTCGTCATCGGCGTGCTGTCGGATGGTGTCGGCGGCCCACTCCGGATCGGCGCCAGGAGCCAGCAGCAACCCCTTGAGGCGGCGGGGGTCGGCCGAACAGTAATCGGCCATGTAGCGGTGGTAGGAGCGATACATGGCTTTGGCCAGGCTCAGGTCCAGGGCGGTGCTGCCAGGGGCCCAGGTGCCGGGGATGATGAAGTTGATGTCCACCCCCTCGACATCCATGTTGGCCAGGCGCCCCTCGGAGTTGGTGTGCTGGATGCCGTCGGCAATGGGCTTGATCGCCAGGTTCTGCACCCGGCCTTCGAGCGCTCCCTTGGCCCCCGCGCCACGGGTGTCCACCGAGGCGTCCGGCTTGTGGCCGGCCACGCGGTTGTAGGGCTGGGGGTTGACCCGCACGACACCGTAGGGATGGGTCGGATGGCCCCGGCCCGCGGTCGGCCTGGTCACCCGCACATACGGCGTGAGCTCGTCGGCTCGGTCCTTGAGCTCGCGGTCGCCGTAGTCGACTAGCACCTCGACGGAGGGAGTGACGTGGGTGTCGGCGTCGATCACCCGGTATCCCTGTCTCATGGCTTCCTCTCTGTGTCCTCAGCGGGGGACGTGGGGGACGTGTCAGACGTTGAGGGCGGCAGCTCGTCGGCCGAACCGAGCGTCTCGTGCATCACAGCCAGGAGGCTCTGTTCGACCTGCCGCAGATGGCGGCGCATCTGCTCTCGGGCCAAGTCGGCGTCACGGCGGACGATGGCGTCGTGAATATGCACATGGCCCTCGTACCCCGAGCCCACCCGATGGCGCTGCTCGGGAGCGCGGGTGAACACCCGCCAGAAGGCCGGCTTGCGGAAGAAGAGGCCCAGGCCCGCCTCGTAGAGCTCGACCAGGATGGTGTTCTGGGACGCCCGCACCACCGCGCAATGGAAGCTGCGGTCGGCAGTGTGGTACTGGGTCTCGTCCTGGGTGTCCATACGACCGAGGCACTCGGCGAGCTCGACGAGGTCGTCGGTGGTGCGGTTGGTTGCGGCCAGCCCGGCGGCGTGGATCTCCAGCAGCTTGCGCACGTCGAACACCTGCTGGACCGAGGCGTCGGAGGCCCGGGCCGCGAGATCCAGCATCCGGGGGCTGATGTCGCTGGGGTGGCGCACGATCAGTCGACCCGAGTCGCGGGTCAGGAACCCCGACGACACCAGGCCCTGGAGCGCCTCGCGCACCGTGGTGCGCCCCACGCCGAAGACCTCTCGCAGCTCCCGCTCGGAGGGCATCGCCGCGCCCGGCGCCAGGCGGCCCGACAGCATCTGGCGCTTGAGCTGCTCCTGCAGCCGGTCGGCGAGCGTCTCGCGGTTCAGCTTCATGCCTGCCCTCCCGACCGACGGGCAAGTGTCTCGCGGCTGAGCTTGGTTCCTGGCCTCAATCGAATACCAAGCGCTTGGCGGCTCACTCTCATGCCTGCCCTCCCAGCCAACTCAGCACGGTGGCTCCCGAGTAGTTGGCGTCTAGCTCGGTGGCGCGCTCGGAGGGCGCCGCGAACGAGATCCGCGCGAAATCGGCACGGCGCTCGTAGGGAACCGAGGCGTCGAGGATGGCCTTTGTGCCCACGCCGGCCTGCGACGTGCGCACGTACTCGTGGCCGCGCATTCCTGGCAGCACCACGAGGTCGGACGCGGCGTCGAAGCGGGTGGCCAGCGCGTAGGCCACGTCGTCGGGGTCGTGAAGGTCGATGTCGTCGTCCACCAGCACGATCATGTTGAGGTCCTTGAGGGCTCCGAACGCGGCCAGCGCGGCGTTGCGGCCCATCCCGTTGTCACGCTCGGACCGCTTCGACAGCGCCATCACCAGATGGAACCGGTGGAGTCCTCCCGGCGGCATGCACACGTCGCTCACGATCGGGGTCACCGGCCGGACCGCCTCGGCGGCAGCCACCTCCAGCACATGCTTGCGCAGCACGATCGTCTCGCGGCCCGCACCGTTGATGGCGTGGTAGACGGGCTCATCGCGGAAGGTGAGCGCGGTGAGTTGCATGGTGGGCGCCAGCCCGGCAGGCGAGGCGTAGCCGACGAACTCCCCGAAGGGGCCCTCGGTGACTGTCTCGCTGGCCTGGATCACTCCCTCCAGCACGATCTCGGTGTCGGCGGGAACGTCCACGTCCACCGAGACGCCCGATGCCACCGGCAGGGGCGCGCCGCGGCAGCCGCCGGCCGCGCACAGCTCGTCGCGGCTCTCGGGCATGAGCGCCCCCATGGTGGAGGCCGCGTAGATGAGGGCCAGGTCGGTGCCGATGCAGACCGCCACGGGCAGGTCCTGGCCCAGTTCGGCGGCATGGTCGAGGGCCCGGCCAAGGTGGCGTCCGTGGTCGATGTTCACCGCGACCCGGTCACCGCCGGTGAGCTGGAGCCGGTGGAACGACGCGTTGCGCACGCCGGTGAGCGGGTCTCGCACGATCAGCACCCCGGCGGTGACGAAACGCCCACCGTCGCCCGGCGCGTGCTTGAGCGCGGGAAGTTGCGCCCCCAGGTCGATGTCACTGGAGCGCCAGACCTGCTGCTGGGCGGGGGGATCGCTCACCGCGGCGGGCTCGATGTCGGTGCGGATGCCCCGGGCCAGCGCGGCTCGCAGCTGGTCGTGATCGAGGCCCATCGCCACCTCCGACGATTCCGGCGTGGCGAACACGTTGCCGATCACAGGAATGTCGTGATCCTTGACGCTCTCGAACAGCAGCGCCGGGCCGGCGTCGTGGTGCTTCATCATCGCCGCGACCTCAAGATCGGGATCGACGGTGCACGACACCCTGGCCAGCAGCCCGGCCCCGTCGAGGCGGCCCAAAGCGGTGCGGAAGCCGGTGTCGAGAACGCCGAGCGGCTCGGACCCGATCACGGGCCGTCCTCTTGGCGGTGCGGTCCGGGCGTGTCGGCCAGGCAGCGAAGCACCATGGAGCGGGCCCGCTCCCAGTCGTAGTGGCGGTACAGGCGGCCCTGGACCACCGACGCTGAGCCGGCGTAGAACATCTCGTACTGGAAGTGCCGGCCCGCGAACTCCGATCCCACCGCGTCCCATATCAGCTTCAGGAGTCCCACCCGATGCTCGGCGTCCACGTCGGGCCAGCGCACGAACCGCTCGAAGTCGGCCCGCGTGACGGGGTCGTCCCAAGCGCTGACCGACGACGGCACCTGGATGGTGGTCCCGCCGGTCAGCTCCCGCAGCGCGAAGTTGATGTCGCGGTAGAGCGCGGGCTGCAGCGTCATGGCCGAGTACAGCATCTCCGGGTCGGGCCGGGCCACGCCGTTGCCGTCGATGGTGGCGTTGTACTCCCCCGCCAGCACCAGTCCGTACGGGACCGACGCCTGGGCGGCCACCCGGGCCAGGCCGAGCTGGAAACTGCGGTCGGCGGACTGGCCCGACCACTCGGCCAGCTGCGATGCCAGCCCGGCCAGGAACCTCAGCTTCACCGCGTAGCGGATCTGGGCCTGGGTGTTGCCCAGGACGTGGGCGGGGGTGCGGGTGAACTGGGCGAAGGTGATCTCGGGGTCGCGGTCCACGAACACGTGCTCGGCGGGCACGTCCACGTCGTCGAACACCACCAGCGCGTCGGTCTCGTCGTAGACGGCCGACAGCGGGTAGTCGCCGGCCGCGGTGATGTCGCGGCCGTACGGACGGCGCGGGTAGATGCGCAGCCGGGGGTGGTTCACGGGGATAACCACCGACAGGCCGTAGTCGTCGGCGCCGGGTGGCAGGGGCTGGATGGAGCTGACGAACAGGTAGTCGGAGAGCACCGTGCCGGTGCCGAGCATCTGGGCGCCCCTCACCACCACCCCGTCGTCGCCGGAACTGGCAATGGAGGCGTACAGGTGCGGCTCGTACTGCTCGTGGGGCCCTTTGGCCCGGTCGATCTGGGGGTGGATGATCGTGTAGGTGACGTACAGGTCCTCGTCCCGGGCCCGCTCGTAGAAATGCTGAACGTTGTCGGCGTAACGGTCGCCGGCCTTGGCGAAAGTGTCGAGCGAGCCGGAGAAGCCAGCGAAGAAGGAGGCCACATGGTCGGGGGACCGGCCCAGATACCCGTAGCTGAGTTCCGACCAGGCCTCGATGGCCAGCCGGCGCCGGCGCAGGTCCTCCACCGAGCGGGGCACGAGCCAGCTCAGGTTGACCGGGCGCCCGTCGGTGGGCGACTCGTAGGTCATGAGCTCGCGGTTGGCGGGATCGGCCCCGAAGTCGTAGAGCCGGGCCACGGTCCGCACGCCGGCGGCGAAGGCGGGATGGGAGGTGACGTCGTCGACCGGCGCGCCGTCGAGGATCACGTTGCGCCCATCCCTCAGCGACTCGACGTAGCTGTCCCCTGTGCGCATCCGCCCTCCGTCGGAATCCGAGGCGCGCCGGGCACCGGCCTGGCCCACCGGGCAGATTGTCTGACAAGCTGCTCGCCCTGTCAAACTGGGTCCGTGAAGACCGGATCCGTGAGGATCATGTGAGGCTCGCTCTGGGCCGGCTGGCCGACACACTGGGCAACCCCAACTTCCGCCGATACGCGGGCGCCCAGTTCCTGCACGCCACCGGGATGTGGGCCCACCGCCTGGCGGAGGTGTGGCTGGTGTATGAGATCACGGGCAGAGCTCTGTGGGTGGGGTTGACCGTCGCAGTCCGGTCGGGACTGGCCGTCGTTCTCGCTCCGGTGGCGGGAACGCTGGCCGACCGGGTGGACCGGCGCCGGCTGCTGGCCTCCACGCAGTCCTCGAAGGCCCTCGTGGCATTCGGGATTGCTGCGGCCGTGTTCGCGATGGGCGACGACATTCATCTGGGGCTGCTGTTCGGGGCCATCGCGGTGCTGGGCGTGATCGGCGCCATCGACACCCCGTTGCGGCGCGCCTTCGTGCGCGACGTGGTCACGGTCGAGGGACTCGAGCGAGCGGCCCGGCTGCACACGTCGGTGATGTCGACGGGCCGGTTCCTCGGAAGCGGCGCGGCTTGGCTCTTCCTGAGCCTGACCGCGTCATGGGCTTGCTTCGCGGTCAACGGCGCGGTCTCGCTGATCGCTTCGATGCTGGTGCTGCGGGTGGTGCCCACCACGGTCACCGTGTCGGCCGAAGCCCGGGCCGCGGGCGGGCGAGTGCTCAATTACCTGCTGCGCACCCCGGCGGTGACGATCCCGCTGGCTCTGCTGTGCTCGTTCACCCTGTTCGGCTGGAACCTGGAGGTTCTGCTCCCGGTGGTTGCCGACGAGCAGCTGGAGAGCGGGGCGGGCGGGTTCGCGATCCTGGCACAGGCCATGAGCATCGGCAGCCTGATCGGGTCGGTGATGATGGCGGCGTCAAGGCGGGAGGGGCTTCGCAGCCTTGCGATTCTGCTGGCCGTGTTCGGCGCGGCCGTGGTTCCGCTGGCGGCAGTCAACCACCTCGTCGTTGGGATGGCCGCCATGTTCGTGGTCGGCACCTTCGGCGGCGGGTTCTTGAGCCTGTCCAACGCCTCGGTGCAGACCGCGGCCGATCCCCGGCTCCAGGGCCGGGTGTCCGCGGTGTACGGGGTGGTTTTTGTGGGGGCCCGTGCTGTCGGCGGCCCGATACTGGGCTGGATGGTGGATTCCTTCGGCAGCCGGACCGCCCTGGTTGCGGTAGGGGTCGGAACCGCGGCCTGTGCTCTGCTCGCCCTCCTCGCCGTCGCCCGGAGCCGTTTGAGCGAACCCGGCCGCCTCAGTGGCGCCTGACGCCTCCGCCATCAGGTTGGGCCACCTCCGCGGGTCAAGTAGACGAGCGCCGCCGCGTGTCCCTCGAACGCACGCGCGGCGTAGGAAGGCGTAGAGGGTTGTGAGGGTCCGGCCGTGGCGCCCTCGAACGCGCACGCGCGGCGTAGGAAGGCGTACAGGGTCCGACCAGCTATCGACGCCTTGCAGGAGGCCCTCGTACCTCGTCACTCGTCGGCGTCGGCGTCTCCGCCCAGCAGGATCGCCAGAGCCTGCTCCACGATCCGGCTCCGCTCGCTGCTCTCAACCCTCAGCAAGGGGTTGTACAGAGAGGTCCTTAGCCGCCTCTGCTCGTCGGCGTTGACGGCCGCGTTGGGAAAGCGATCCACAAGCGCCTGAGCCTCCTCCGCAAGCTCCATTGCACTCACGCCGGCGGCTTCGAGGGCACCATCGTCCTTCAGCGCCCAGTACACGCCGAAGGTTCTCGGCGGGAGGGTGCTGTCCCTAGCGGCGTCGGCTGCGGCCTCCTTCTCGCCGGCGAGAGCCTCCAATGTGTCCATTGCCCCTAGTCCGGTGGTTGTGCGCTCTTCGAGTCCCTTCAGCACCTGCTCTGCACGTTCCATTATGGGCCTCAGAACGGGTGCCAGCGCCGTCTCGATTGCCATGTCCATCCGGAGACCGCGCACCAGGCTGAACACCTTGGCCTCGTCAGGGCCAGGTTCCTTTCGGAGTGCTGCGAGAGTGCGAGGGTCGAAGGTCACCGCCTTGGTCAGGTTGCCCAAGCCCTGCATCGCAGACGACTCCTCCACCAGCCGCCGGGTCTTGTGCGCCAGGTCGGCCACGAGATCGGGACGGTCCGCATAAGCGTTGCGGACGACGACGTAGAGCTGGGTCAGATGCGTGAACGTGTCGATGTGGTCGCGCAGCTCCGCGGATGGCGAGAGTATCTCCCACAGCGCCTCGACCTCCTTGTAGTCCGAGAAGAACCGCTTGCGAGCATCCGGGTCGAGGAATCGCGTGTACACGACCTGCTCCAGACGCAGGTCTGCGTCCTCACCGGAGGGAGCATGGAGTGCCGGCGTCTCGGCCACTCGGCTGTCGTCCTCGCGATCTAGGTAGTTCGCCTTGGCTTTGCTGATCTTGCCCTGGAAGTCCTTCGTCAGAAGGTCTAGATCCTCGATCACGCCGGTCACGTCGGACGAGTCGAATTGCAGCGCCTTCCTCAGCTCCCGCAGGACTCCCACGAAGTCCACGACGAGGCCCAAGGGCTTGCTTGCGCCGTCTGAGTCCACGTAGGGCCGGTTCACCCGCGCAACGGCCTGCAGCAGCACGTGGTCGCGCATCGGCTTGTCCAGGTACATGCAGTACAGCAGCGGCGCGTCGTAGCCCGTTAGCAGCTTGTCGGTGACAATGAGGAGCTTCGGGTCGTTGTTGGCCTTCTTGAACGTGAGCCGGGCGTCCTTTTCCTGTTCCTCCGACAGCTGAAGCTCCGCGACGAGCGGCCTTTCGACGACGTCATTGGAGTTCTCCGAGTAGACCGGCACGGTCCACTCGGGCGGCAGCCGCTTGTCCAGCGCTCGCTTGTACCTCGCGCAGGCTTCGCGGTTGACGGCAACCAGGAACGCCTTGTAGCCGAGGGGCAGCACATTCTCCCTCAAGTGCTCGGCGACGAACGCGGCAACCTTCTCGACCCGGTCGTCGGCGGTGAGGAAAGCCCGCAGTCCCACGGCTTTGTCTAGGACCTGGTTCAGCTCCTCGACGTCGGTGAGGCCCTCTATCTCGGCGAGGGCGAGAAACTCCCTGTCGAGCTGCTCCGCCGGCACTGTCATCTCGCTGGGCGCCATCATGTGGCGGATGGGCAGAGTCGTCTCGTCTTCGATGGACTCCGCGATCGAGTACTTGTCCAGGTAGCCCTGGTCGTCGTCAGCGCCGAATATCCTGAAGGTCCCCTCCCCGTGCGCCGTCCGCGCGATAGGTGTGCCGGTGAACCCGATGATGGTCGAGTTCGGCAGTGCTGCCATGAGGTACGTGCCCAGATCCCTGGCCACCGAGCGGTGCGCCTCGTCGATCAAGACGTAGATGTTGTCACGGGGGTTGGCGTCCTTCTCGATGCCCTCGAACTTGTGGATCATCGAGATGACTAGTCCCCGCTTGTCGGTTTCGAGCAGCTCCCGCAACTCCTCTTTGGAGTTGGCGCGCCAGACGGCGATGTCCTTCTGCTGCATCTCACCGAGCAGCCGCTCGACCCAGCCCGCAAGCTGGCCCTCGAGCTCCGTGCGGTCCACTACGACGACCACCGTCGGCGTGCGGAACTCGTCCTTGCGTTCGAGAATCATGCGGGCGGCGGTTAGCAGCGTGAAGGTCTTGCCGGCCCCCTGGGTGTGCCAGACGAGGCCGCGGCGCTTCACCGGCTCGGCGCAGCGTTCCACGATGCGGTCCGCAGCGCGGCGCTGGTGCTGGCGCAGCACTGTCTTGCGCGTTTCGCCGTCCTCGACGTAGAAGAGGATCCAGTCCCGCAGCGTGCGCAGGAAGTCTGTCGGCTCGAAGAAGGACTGGACGGAGAAGCGGTAGCTCTCTTCTGGGGTCTCCTTCCACCGCGTCATGTAGCGGCGTGACAGGTTCCAGGTGACGCCATACCAGTAGTCGAGCAGGTGGGTCACATTGAAGAGCTGCGCGGTGCCTACCAGTTCGGGCGTCTCTATCTCGTAGCGGCGCAGTTGCGTGATTCCCCGTTCAATGGCGTCGGCGTCTGTTGGGTTCTTATGCTCGACGATGGCGACCGGCACGCCATTGACCACGAACATCACGTCGGCCCGGTTGCCTTTGCGAGCCGGCGGCTTGAGCCGCCACTCCCAGGTGACGTGCAAGACGTTGGCCGACGGGTCGTCGAAATTGATAAGCCTGACGTGGCGGTGGCGCTGCTCGGCCTCGTCGTACCATTGCCGCTCGCCCCGCAGCCAGGCCAGCATCTGCCGGTTGCCATCTATGGTCGGCGGGAGCGCCTGGATGTTCTCAACCACTGAACACACGGCGTCGTCTGTCATCCAGGGGTTGAACCGGCGGAGTGCGCTCTCTGCCTCGCTTCGAAACAGCAGCCCGACCTGGCCGCCGCGCATGGTGAGGGCTTCCGGCGGCGACAGCGGCATCCAGCCGACCTCCGCCGCATGGCGCACCATCGGGAACTGGACTGCGTCTGCTTCGGTGATGTTCAGTTCAGCCATTGCGAATTCTTGATGGCCTAGGAGACTGCTGAGTAAGTCACAAATTGCTAGTTTCGTGATCATAAAACCCCAGGTCAGAGGCTTGTGGGTTGGCCGAAATCGGCATTACTCAGCAGTCTCCTAGATGAAGACCTTGTCCCCAATACCCCAAGTGCCCCCGGTACGGTCCCACTACACGCCGACATACACGCCACAGGCATCTCATCCACCCCTATGACAGTCCCGGTAAGGCCTCATAACGCCCCATAACGCCCCTAAGACGCCCCTAAAACGCCCCATAACGCCCCCAAGAGCCTCAGCCGTGGCTCTTCGTGCGCTTCCAACGCCCCGACCGTCCACGACCCGGAGACACGACCGCCCCCTTCTCCTTCAGTTCCTCCAGTGCCCTCCGCACTTGCCGTTCGCTGACGACCGGACCGAGGTAGGTGAGAATCTCACGGCTTGTCAGCCCAGCCTCTGAGCGGTCCAACAGAGCGAGAACTTCCTCGCGCCTCATGGCGGGGCTGGCTCGGCCGCCCCTAGGCTGAGGCACGAACTGGCCATGCCGGAAACGCACGGTGACGGTCCCGCCGTCGTCCTCGATCTCTGGGACGGGAAGGCCGGCGTCGCTTGTCAGCTCTGCCATCTTCAGCGTCCCGCCGCCCCACACCTCGATGATCCCGCGCCGGTAGAACGTGCCCGCGATCAACGGATTCCACGGCCGCGATTCGTGGGGCTCGAACAGCTTCTCCGGCGTCAGGTCGAAGTGCAGCGAGCCTGCGGAGGTCACCTCCAAGCGGTCGTCGTAGACCGCAACGCCAATGGAGCCGCCACCGATGGAGTAGTCGCGGTGGCACAGAGCGTTAGCCAATGCCTCGCGCGTGGCCAGAGGCGGATAGAGCGGCTCGTCGATCCGTTCGATGCGGTCCGACTCGAAGCGGGCGGCGATGGGCAAGGTGTCTCGCAAGAACCGCTCAGCGTCCGCGAGGAGCTTGAAGGCGTTGCCGCGGAACTGCCGGTTGTCCAGGAAGTGCATCTTGTCGAACCCCCGGAACCGCGCCACACGCAGCAGACACTGAGGCATCTCGAACTCAAGCCGTTCCCCGCCGAACAGCACCACCGCCGCACGAGTCAGCTTGCCTTCGTGCAAGAGGCCGAGCCCTCGCAATAGATCGAGGGGGTCGTTGTTCGGGGGCTCGTCTAGCCGTCCCTGCCGAGCGGCCTCTCTAACTGTCCGCCGAATCTCATTCACATCGAGGTCTTCGAGCGACCACCCGGCAGCGGGCTGGTTCTCCCAGCGCTGCTCAGCGTGCATCCGCTCGAACAGCATCCGGTTGTACTCTTCGGCAGACATCACCACCGTCGTGTTCCCAACCCGGCGGTAGCCGCTGCCGCGGTAGGTGTACGGCCTCGACGCGCCCTGACCCGTGCTCACTACGATGACCTCGCGACCACCGTCCACAGGAACCCGCTCAACCGTCGGAAAGGCCGGAGGATCGATTCGCCGAATCTCTTCACTCAACTCCTCGATCGTGCGCTCCCTGACCTGCTGCCCAACTACGTCTCCTGCCGTTGTCACACCGAACAACACTCGGCCGCCGCCCTGGTTCAAGAATGCGCAAACCGTCATGGCCGCCTCACGGCGCGTCCCGGTCGTCTCCTTGAACTCCAGCGTCTCTGATTCGCCAGGCGCAGCTAAGATGGCTCTGTGGTCAGCAGTAGTCACCAGACATGCTCCATCACAGCCGTCATAACTTCACCTAGCAGCACGCTCTCTAATGGTTCCATTGCTCGCACAAGAGCGGGACTCCAGCCTTCTTGTAGGGGTGCTTGGGAGGCTTGAATGTGGCGTACTGCTGAACGAAGGGCTCCGAGACGTCCCTACTGCCGGGCGGGATCACCACCCGCAACTGTGCTCGTTGGCATTGCATCTTGTTTAGGCCGTTAGTCTGAAATTCGAAGCATGGCAGCATCTCGTCAGAGTTCCGCACTCTTGGACTGGCTTGAGCGACCACATCTGGGGAGAGCGGCATCCAGCAATGCCACCCTGACCAGAACGCGCTGACGTCAGAGTGCACGCTGCACTTGGTGATCTTGTCCAACATGCCGAACATCGTGATCGTTTCGCATTCCAAGCAAGTCCCTACGGATAGGAACGCTGGTCCGTCGCCCAGCATGAGACTACCGGTCTCGGACTTCCGAAGAATCAGATCGCACGCCGCCATGCAGTCTCTATAGCGGTCCAACCATCGCGGCAAATTCTCGGCGAAGTATCGTCGTGTGTTCTGGATCAGGCCGTCAGGATCCCTGATCGCTCGGTCCACGGCAGTTTCGGCTTGTTCGTGGCTCATGCCTGTATCGAGCAGAATCTGCATGAACTCGTCTTCCGAAGTCACATCATCATAAGCCTCATTGGCTGCTTTGCCTTGCATACCGATGAACCTTCCCAAGGTTTCAGAGCTTCGCAGCAGATGTAAGGACATCAGATCCAAGATCGCTCTTCGGTGCGAGTCGCCAATTGCGACACCTGACAGTACCGCTTGGATCTTCTTGTCGGCTTCGTCCTCGATCATACGCCAGCTTTGTTCTAACTCTGAAGCATACGTCACCGGCACGAAACCTTGGCCTGCGTCATCTGAGCGCCTATACATGATTTGAGAAGGGTGGGTCGCAGTCCGATATCGGGGACCGTTCCGTAAGTCGAAATACTCCACCAGTCTCGAAGGAGGGGCACACCAGTTCTTGATCAATGCCTTAGAGACCATGTGCTGGTCGATTTTCTTGTCGCGGCCAGCGCTATCACTGCGCCCTGCTACGGTCACGAACCCGTCAACCTGCTCGACGGCCACCAACCGGACATTCTCGACCCGTTGACGGCTTGGATCGCTATGTCGATGTCGATCCATCGCCTGCCGAGTTCGTGGATGGCCTCCAACGTCGACGCGCACCTGTAGAACGGGTCGAGCACCGGATCATCTTCCTTCCCGTTGTTTCATACCTTCATCCTAAGCGAACGTTGGCGCCCTCCACGTGAGACGATAAATCAGCCGAGACAGCGCCATCTATTCCCGCTAAATCCAACTGTCCCACTCGTATCTTCCTTGTCATAAGCTTGTGCAGCAGCGTCTTGAACAGATCCTCCAGTACGACGCGCTTGCGACGGTGCAGATCGATCTTGTGGTTGATGCCATCGAGCATCGCAACTACCTCGCGTTGCTCACTATGCGTTCCTGGCAACGGAAGTACCAGGCTGTCAATAGCTGCCGTGTTCAAATTGTACTTCCCGTCCGAAGCTGCAAGAGCTCTAGCGGATACGATCCGAGTTCCCGCTTCAGAGCTGAAGAAGGCAGCAGCAAAGTGCGGAAGGACACGTTCTTGCTTCAATTTGGCACGAATCAGATACGACGCGAATAGTGCATCGGCAGGGTTCCCGTTGTAGACAGCACAAGAGCCAAGCCGATCCAGCACACCGTTTGTCCGGATGAAGATCAGGTCACCATGTTCAAGTTGATACTTGGTGGCGTCGGAGCCGGTGAGTCCGCAGTACTTTAGATCATCGGTGTCGATGTGTTGCGATCCGACATTCGGTATACGAAGCACAGGCCGCTCAGACACTTCGTACGTGCACCGGACCGACGTACCATACTGGAGTTCCTCGCGGACGGAAGCAAAGGTGACGGGTTTCCAACTCTCCGGGATAGGCCCGATCTCGGTCTCCTTCTGCGGCTCGCCGTGCAGACCGCGCGTGAACAACGACCGCATCGCGGCGCGCCTCAAGTCTCTTGTAATATCGATAGCCTCATCCTCCAGTTCGATTTGACAGACAAGTGAGTGAAGGAATCTCCCAATCTCTACCTGTTCTGATCTACTGAAGAAGGGAATGTCCAAAGCATCTAGTGTAGCCTTGTTGACGCTAGCGAAAGTCGATCCTGTAGCCCTACTCTTGAGCATCGGTTTTGCATACAACAAAGCAAAAAATAGAAACCATGGATCACTACGCGGACCAGGGTGAACCGCCGCGACTCCCCGTCCAATGGCGCAGTGAGTCGTAGCAACGTTCACGTCCCCAACTGGTGCCCGGACAGAAACCAATGTGTCCCCAGGAATCGCGAACTTCCGGCCTTGTGTGCACCAGACTCGTGGGATTGGATGAAGCCGTCGGAAATCGACCTTGCCCTGGAAGAACGGGAGGCCCTCTCCGGCCTCGTTATAGGCTGATGATGGCGGGGACTGGCCTAGGACTATCGAAGCAACGTCCGCGTCGCCGAGCCTCGCTCGTATGACGGTTTCGGTCAACTAAGTCCCCCCAGTGTCGAGAATAACTGTTCGTCTGAATCGTGTATATGAGCCGAGAGTCGGCGTAGTTCTACAATCAGATCTGACATTGAAGTAGTGTCAGAATCTGTCGCCTGCACTACCCAGCGGGTGGGACTGAGGTTGTAGTCAGCCTCCGCCGCTTGCTCACGGGTTATGACGGCGACCTCGCCGTCCACCGGATCGCCCTTGAGGAAGGCTGCCGCCAAGGGGCGGATGTCCTCCTCGGGGATGTAGTTCTTGGGGCGTCCCTTGCCGACGCGGCGGCTGGCGTTGAGGAGGACGATCTTGCCCTTCCGAGCCTCCGGCTTGCGCTTGGACAACACGACGACGACGCCCGCGGCGCTGGTGTTGTAGAAGAGGTTGTCCGGCAGCAGGACCACGCCGTCGATCAGGTCCCGCTCCACGAACCACCTGCGGATGTTGCGCTCCCGGTCCTCGTGCTTGCTGCCGGATCCGCGGGTCACCGCGCCGGTGTCGAGCACCACTGCCGCCCGCCCGCGCTCGTTCAGACATGCCAGCGTGTGCTGGAGCCAGGCCCAGTCGCCCTTGCCGGTGGTGACGCCGCCAGCCGTGCGGAAGCGGTCGAAGGGGTCGTTCTCGAAGACGTCGGGGTTGAAGTCCTGGTTCCACATCGGATTGGCGACGACGACGTCATGGGTAGCGATGCGTCCCGCGGCATCCTTGAGCTTCGGATTGATCATGGTGTCGCCGCGCTCGATCCGGACCTCCATGTCGTGGATGATGGCGTTCATGTGGGCCACGGCGTAGCTGTCGGCCTGCAGCTCCTGCCCGCAGAGCCTGAGGGGCACGCGGCTCGTGGGGTCGGCCTCGCGGGCGACGAGCTGGAGCTTGATGAGCAGCCCCGCCGAGCCGCAGGCGTAGTCGTGACACGTCTCGCCAGGCCGGGGGCGCAGGATGTGGGCCATCAGGAAGCCGACCTCGGTGGGAGTGAAGAACTCGCCGGCGCTCTGGCCGGAGCCCTCAGCGAACTTGCGGAGGAGATACTCGTAGGCACGGCCCAGGAAATCGGGCTGCACGTCGGCGAGGCCCAAGCGGTATCGGGGGTCGGAGAAGGTCTCCACCACGGCGGCGAGGCGGGCCGGGTTGATGTCGCGTTCGCCGTTGCGCTCCGACGCGAAGTCCACCAAGTCGATGACCCCGGAGAGCGAGGGGTTGTAGCGCACGACGGCGCGCACCGCCCGCGTCAGATGCTCGCCGATGTCGGTAGGTCGTGTGTTCCGTCCCCACTGGTCAAGGGGCCACTCGTAGGCCTCCCGCCCGCTGACGACGCCCCACCGTGCCTCCAGCGGCAGATAGACACGCACCAGGTGGGGATCATTCTCGGCGATCTCTCGCGCAACCGCTCGGTCGCCGTACTCCTCGGCCAGCCGGTCGGTCTCGTCGTCGAAGACATCGGAGAGACGCTTGAGGAACAGGAGGGGCAGCAGATAGTCCTTGAACTTGGCCGCGTCCTTCTCACCTCGAATGGAGCACGCGGCGTCCCAGAGCATCTGCTCCATTGGCTTGGTGGAGGGGACCGCCGCCTGCCCTCGGCGGGACCGGCGCCGGGTCACACCCGCAGCCGACTCGGCCTCGTCCACGACTGGCTCGGAGGTGTCGATACCCGCCTCGGCAGCCAGCGCAGCGATAGCGGTCCGCGCCGCCTTCTGGGGCATCGTCGTGCCGCCCTCCCAACGGTTCACTGTGGCGAACGAGACCCCAAGTCGATCCGCCAGCTGCTGCTGTGTCAGATCTAGCCTGGCTCGAATGGCTCGTAGCGTTGGCGGGATTGACCCAGAATCTGCTATGTCTGCTATGTTTGCACTATAGCATCTTTGTCTGGTAGGTGCGTGGTTGGTTGATCCGAGGCCGGTGTGTGACAGGACGCGCGGGACCCGAGGTTCCCACGACCGCGTACCGCCTACCGCCGCGGTGGGTCTTGCCCGAATGCCGCGGCACAACTGATAGACACGGAGAACCTGTCGGTTGAGACACCGCTCGGCCGGATTCGAACAGAAAGGACCGTCCCCATGCTCACCCAGGGACTTGACCACGTGGCCGTTATAACCAACGACTCCGACCGGCTCCAGAGCTTCTATATCGAGGTATTCGGCGCAACCGTGGAGAGCGACGGCGAGGAGTTCCCCGGCGGACCTCGCATGACCGTCATCAACATCGGTCCGGCGACGGAGTTGAACGTCTTCGAGATCGACGGCAACGAGCAGGCCGGCCACCAGACGCCGATGTTCGGGCGGGGCCGTCTGGACCACATCGGCCTATACGCGGCCAGCCTCGAGGACTTCGACGAGATCCGCTCCCGGCTGATGGCGGCCGGGGCCACCGACGGAACGGTCACCGACTTCGGCCGCAAGCTCAGCCTGTTCTTCCGCGACCCCGACCGGATGGAGTGCGAGGTGCTGGTATCCAACCCCGAACCGGGACGTGTCCCATTGGGCAGCGCCTCCCACCTCTACGCATAGGGCCACCGGACCAAGGAGGGCTCGACTGTCGAGTCGCATCCAGAGTCACGGAGCTCGCAGGTTCCGATACGCCAAGATAAGCCGCGTTGGCCGACGGCGCGGGGTCGTCAGGCTGCGATGGGCTGGTACTCGGGGCCGGTGAGGGGTTCGTAGCCGTCGGGCCACGGTGCCCGCAGCCGGCACAGCAGTCGCATGTGGGGAGGCGACGACTCAGGGTTTACATGCTCGGCGGTGACCTCGACAGCTGAGCCCAGCTCCCGCAGTTCGTGGACGGTCCCGACCAGGCAGTCGGGAACCCAACCCACTCTGCGACCCGTGCGAGTGTTCACAGGGACCGCCTGCGGGTTCACCGGGTTTCCGGGCTCGTCCTCAAGTTCCAGCTCGTCACCTTCCCGTACCTCGCTGACGGCCTCCGAGGTGCCATCGAGATGGCGGATGCCGCGAACGAAGAACAAGGTAGTGAGCCTGCCGTCGGGGGCCCGCTCGGGGTGCGCGAACACCTCCACGCGGTCCGTCGCCCGCCAGCCCTCGCTGCGAATCAGCACCTCGAAGGGATCCGTCTCCACGTCGAGAGCCAACTCTCCAACGAAGTCGCCATAATCGGGTCTACTACGGGGCATCAGACGATTACGGAACACCGGAAAGAGACACTCGCTCTCGTAGACGCCGTGCAAGTCGGGCAGGCCGGGAAGGCATCCGAAGCCTTCGAACTGCTCGGCTGCCTTCAGATACACGAAGCGATACGACTCACCGCTGCACGTAAGGCGGCGCGTCAAGATCCCCACCGGGCGGATCAGGCCGTTGGGGTTGCGCCAAGTCGCGTAGAGACGGTGTTCTCCGTGTTGGGGCATGAACTCACCGTACGCCGAGGATGTGACAGCGACACTAGCCGAGGGCTGCGAGCAGCCGACGGCAATTCTGTCGCAGCACGCGCTCAGCAAACTGCCGCGCGGTGCTTTCTACGGCAAGCTCCGTTCGAGCCGCGGGAACGCCGAGCCGTTGAGCCACCCCGTTGGCGATGCGCTCCGACCAGTCGTCCCCCTTCGGGTGTTGCGTCCCGTCGTGACGCCGGTTGTAGGTGGTGTACTTCATGAGCCAGCGATCACCCTCAGGATCTCTGAGCCAACGCTTGGGCTTCGTCCCGAGCGGCTCCCGACTTGCAATCGGCCAGTCAGTGACGTCCACCTGGACGTAGGACTCCCCGTCGACAGCAGGTGTCGAAGTCTCGGGCGCATTCATCACGACACATTCAAGCGCGAAGCCGAGCGCACCCGTAGTACAGTCACGGCGAGCGGTAAGGTTGGTTGAGGCCGCTTCGTCGTGGCGGTCGGTCCTCTGGCCCACGACGGAGATGGACGGCTTCAGTCGCCGGGCGATGGGTCAAGGCAGTTCGAGATGAAGACCCGCTTGTTGGGCGGTGATGGGGTCCTGCACAGCGTTGGTGGCCTCTAGCTGGCCCTCTACGGCGGGTCGGTCGGCCCAGGGCATCGCGGCTGTCCATCGCCAGGCGTGGGCCATGACCCTGACAAGCCCGTCGAGGTCTCCGTCGTTGAGCGACGCACGACGGAGGCCGGAGATGTACTCGTCGCGGTACACGCTCGGAATCACGATCCGCGAGCCATTCACGGCTGACAGTTCGGCGTTCATCATCACTCGGGCTACACGGCCGTTGCCGTCACGGAAGGGATGCACCTCCAACACGACGAACATCACGTATAGGGCCCGGCCAATCCCTGAAGGAATGTGCGACACCAGTGCGAGTCCCTTGCGCAGAGTGCCCTCTACGCGTTCCGGTGCCACGAAATCGTACGCTCCGACGCGGTTCGCTTCAGTCTTCCAGCATCCTGGCTCCTGATCAGGGCGGCCGGCCAGGATCGTCCGGTGGCGATCGATCAGGTATCCGATCAGCTCGTCGGGGTCGTCCGAAGTGGCGCCGCGCCCGATCGGGTCCGACACGCAGCGGTACGTGCCGAGGATGTCGTGGCCGTCGGCGGGCCGGGCCGCGGGCGGCTGCTGGGTCTCGATTATGTGCCTGGCTTCGTCGATGGTGAATTCGGTGCCCTCGATGTAGTTGGAGAAGTAGCTCTCGTAGAACGGCAACTCCCCCGGAGTCTCCGGGGGTGGAAGCCATTCGGGCACCAGGCTCGAGTCGAGTTGGCCCGACTCACGAGCCGCACGGTCGAACATGGCCACTCGACGCTCATCCCAGGCCCGGCCTTGAGTTAGGGCCACCAGCAGCGGTCCCGCCTGAGGTCGAGGCGGCAAGCGCCCTGACACCTGGTCGAAGAGCTGCCCAACCGCCTCCATCTGGCGTGTGACTCCTATGGCCTCAGCCAGCGAGATGGTGTCTAGGCGCAGCCTCTCAAGTCGCGCGGAGCCCCAGGCGAGAGCCTTGCGCGCCAGCCAGTCCTCCAGTTCCGACAGGGTGAGGGTGCGTCCCGCCTTCCCGGCCCGGCTACGAGACTCTGCGAGGTTGTCGAGCAGGGTCCGGGCCGGACTCGACATCCTCAACCCGTCGGCCCAGGGCAGGTCGGCTACGGGCGCTTCAATGGGCTTGCCGGAACGGACCCGAATGTCGAGGCCTGGCAGTCGGATGGACCTTCGGTCGCGGTCGGACACCACGAACAGTCGGCCCGACACGACCCGACCGTCCTCCGCGGCGGACCGGTCCGCTATGACCGCTCCGGGCAGAACCCTGGCGAGGATTCGCCAGCGATTCTCGCCGATGATCTCCTCAGGGCGGCTTGCTAGGTCGGCGGTGTAGATCCTCGGGGCCAGCCGGCGAATGCGGCCGGCCTTGATGGCCCGGGCGAGCACTGGACGCGAGGCGACATCGTCGAAGAACGCCGACCTAGCTCCGGTCGGCCACGGTGTGGTTGGCGCGCGCGGCGTTCGGTCCATGCCTTTACATTATCGGCTTACAAGAGAAGAACTTTACGTTTTCAAGACTTACTGCTTCAGATGTAACCATAGATGCGTAGTTAGCTCGTGATTATTTACATTCTTGAGCTATACAGCACGATGACGGCGCGCCGCAAGCGGCGAGGTCAGACAAGCCGTGACGGACTCGCCTGTGGCTGGCAGCATCCGGGGCAGCCGTCCAGCGGGCCGGGGCCCGGTCAGTGGCGCTTGACGCCTCCGTACTTCATGCGGGTGTCGCTCATGGAGGCCGAGCGGGCCTCGTCGGTGTGTATGGCCCCGTCCACCAGCTCGCCCACGAACAGCGTGTGGGTGCCCAAGTCGAAGGCGTGGCGCACCTCGCAGTCCATCCAGGCGATGGCCTCCTCGAACACTGGAGCGCCGGTGGTCGCCTCGCTCACGGCCCGGCCGTTGAGGGTCCCGTCGGCGTAGGCGGCAGGCTTGGAGAACTTAACGAACACCCGGGTGTCCTCCGCGTTCCAGAGGTTGACGGTGAACGATCCCCCTTGCGAGATGAGCCGATGCGTGACCGCCGTGTTGTCCACGCCGACCCCTATGAGGACCGGCTCCATCGACAGCTGCGTGATCCAGCTCGCGGTCATGGCGTTGCGCTCGTCGCCTGAGCGCGAGCCGATGAGGGCGAGAGCGTTGGGGATCTTCCAGGTGATGCGGTTTACGAGCTGGTCGTCCAGGGCCATCGTCCCACCCTACCGGTGCGACCGATTGGCCGACCCCGACGAGGGCTCACACCATCGCGGACCCACCCAACCCCTCCACCCAGGGACAACGTCCCCGGTCATCGCAGCTAGCGGCGCGAGTTCTGGTCGAACAGGAGCTTCACGCCGGAGTGGCGAGGCGCCGCTCACGCATCGCCGCGAACTCGATCGCAGCCCGGGCGTGCTGCTCGGTTAGTTCGGGGAAGTCGTCGACGATCTCTGAGGCCGTCATTCCCGAGGCGAGGTGGTCCAGCACGTCGTAGACCGTGATCCGCGTGCCGACAAAGCACGACTTGTCGACGCGCACGCCCGCCCGCGTCTCGATCACGGAAGTCAAGTCCATCGTCACCAATCCTACGCCGATGCTGCCTGCGTCTGAACCTCTGCGATGCTGAGCTGATGCCCAAGCCGTCGACCCTCGCCCCCGAGCCGCTGTTCATGGCCGGCGCGGTGTCGCAGTACCTGGGCGCCGCGGTGGCGGCGACGCTCTTCGACGAGCTGGCCCCGGGCGGGGTTGCGCTGTTGAGGGTGCTGGGCGCAGCCGCGATGATCGTGGCGCTGCGACGATCCTGGCGGCGACGCTGGCAGGCCGGTGAGCTGGCCCGAGCCGCGGCGTTCGGCGTGTCGCTGGCCGCCATGAACCTCTGCTTCTACCTGGCCATGGACAGGCTGCCGCTCGGCAACGCAGTAGCCATCGAGTTCATCGGCCCGATCGCGGTGGCCTCAGCCGGGGCCCGCACCCTGCGGTCGGCGGGTGCGCTGGTGCTAGCCGTGTCGGGAGTGGTCGTTCTGGCCGGGGTGGAATCCGAGGGGACCGTCCGAGGGGTGGCGTTCGCGCTGCTGGCCGGGGTGTTCTGGGCCGGCTACATCCTGCTCGGCCATCGGGTGGCCCGCAGCCCGGCCTCGTTAGACGGCCTCGGGTTGGGGATGCTGGTCGGCGCGGTGGTCATCAGCCCCTTCGGCGCGACTGCGGTGGGCGGAGCGCTGGACTCCCCGCTGGTGCTCGTCCTCGGGCTGGCCACGGGACTGCTGTCCAACGTGATCCCCTACCGGATCGACCAGGCAGTGATGCGTCGAGTCGACCCGCACCGCTTCGCCCTGCTGCAGGCCCTGCTGCCGGTTACCGCTACCGTCGTGGGGCTGGCCGCCCTTTCGCAGGTGCCGAGCGGTCAGGAGTTGGTCGGCATCAGCCTGGTGATCGCAGCCATCGCCGCAGGTCGGCCCAGCGCCGAAACCGGGGCCACCTGAGCGACCCAGCGGACCGACTGGGCGGCCTGAGGGTTGGTCAAGCGGCGAGCAGAGGGCCGCGGGCCAGCATGGCCTCCGCAATCTGGATGGCGTTGAGCGCGGCCCCCTTGCGGAGGTTGTCGCCAGACACGAACAGCGACAGACCGTTGGGGCGGGTGGGGTCGCGCCGGATGCGGCCCACATAGGACGGATCGGCGCCAGCCGCCTTCAAGGGCGTGGGAACGTCGATGAGCACGACGCCGGGCGCGTCGGCGAGCAGCTCCGCCGCCCGCTCCGGGCTGATCGGTCGCTCGAACGACGCGCTGATCGACAAGGAATGGCCGCAGAACACCGGCACCCGCACGCAGGTGGCCGCTACCGCCAGGTCGGGCAGCTCCAGGATCTTGCGGCTCTCGTGGGTGAGCTTCTGCTCCTCGTCGGTCTCGCCCGTGCCGTCGTCCACGACCGAGCCAGCCAGCGGGATCACGTTGAAGGCGATCGGCTCGGGAAACTTCTCGCCCGCCTGCAGGCCGACCGCGCCGCCGTCGAAGGTGAGCGAGGGGGCGTCCTCGCCCACCTTCTGTACCTGCTCGTGCAGCTCGTCCACGCCGGCCAGGCCAGCACCCGAGACCGTCTGGTAGGTCGACACCACCATGGCGACCAGGCCCGCCTCGGCATCCAGGCGCTTCAGGGGAGGCATGGCCACCATCGTCGTGCAGTTGGGGTTGGCCACGATGCCCTTGGGGATCGAGTCCAGCGCATGGGGGTTGACCTCGGACACCACCAGCGGCACGCCGGGGTCTCGCCGCCAGGCCGAGGAATTGTCGATCACGACTGCTCCGGCCGCGGCGACTCGCTCGGCCAGGGCCCGGCTGGTAGTGGCCCCGGCGGAGAACAGACACACGTCCAGGCCGGTGTAGTCGGCTCCAGCCGCATCCTCCACCACGATGGAGCGATCCCGCCAATGCAGAGTGCGGCCCGCCGAGCGAGACGAGGCGAAGAAACGCAGCCCGTCCACCGGGAAGGCGCGCTCGTCCAGCAGGGCGCGCATCACCCCGCCCACCTGACCGGTTGCGCCGACTACGCCGACATCCATAAGGCCGCAGGCTATCGGCGGCCTGCCAGCCGCGACCGCACGCTCGATGCAACCACAACTGGCAGCCACAGACCCCCGAAAGGGCACCCACCGCTGCCAATTCCAGATCTCAGCCTCGAGTCGCTCCGAATTGGCAGCACAATGCACACGTATCGAGCAAGACGCTGCCAATTCGTGCGGCCTGGCCCGTAGGCGGGATCAGTAGACGCTGGCGCGCTCCGCGGGAGCCTTTTCGAGCTCGAACGACTTGTGCAGGGCGCCGACGGCCCGCTCCAAGTCGCCGGCCCGGATCACGCAGGAGATGCGGATCGCGGACGTGGAGATCATCTCGATGTTGATGCCGGCCGCGGCCAGCGTCTCGAACATCCGGGCAGCCACGCCCGGGTTGGTCTGCATGCCCGCCCCGATCAGGCTGACCCGGGAAATGCCGTCGTCGGTGGACACATCGTCGGCTCCGAGCTCGCCGACCAGGCCCTGCGCGACGGCGCGGGCCGCGTCGAGCTGCGACCGGGGAACGGTGAAGCTGATGTCGGTGACGCCCTGGCTGGACACGTTCTGCACGATCATGTCCACGTTGACGTCAGTGTCGGCCAGCGTCCGGAAGAGCCGACCAGCCACGCCAGGCTTGTCAGCGACCCCCGAGACGGTCATCTTCGCTTCGCTGGCGTCGTGGGTGACGGCCGAGATGATGGCGTGTTCCATGGCTTCCTCTCCGGTAACTGTCGTGCCCGGCATCCAACTGAAGGCGGACCGCACATGCAGCTCGACGTCATAGGTTTTGGCGAGCTCCACCGCCCGCATCGCCGGCTTCGGGCAGCCGCTGGCAGTCATCTCCAGCAGCTCGTCGAACGAGACCGCATCCATGCGCCGTGCCTCGGGCACGAGGCGGGGGTCGGCGCTGAACACCCCGGGCACATCGGTGTAGATCTCGCAATAGTCGGCGCCGAGGACATGGGCCAGCGCCACAGCTGTCGTGTCGGAGCCTCCCCGGCCGAAGAACGTCACATCGCCGTCGCCCGACACTCCCTGGGAGCCGCCCACCACCGGAACCAGGCCACGGGCCAGCGCTTCGGTGATGCGACCCGGCGTGATCTGGGTGATCTTGGCGTGGGTGTGGCACGAGTCGGTGCGGAACCCGGCCTGGCTCCCGGTGAACGAGGCAGCGGGCACACCCAAGTCGCTGAGCGCCATGGCCATGAGGGCGCCGGCCTTGCGCTCTCCCCCGGTGATGAGCATGTCGACCTCGCGACCGGGCGGGTCCGCGGCCACATAGGAGGCCATCCTCAGCAGCTGGTCGGTCTCGCTGCCCATGGCCGAGACGACCAGCACAACCTTGTCGCCGTGGCTGCGACGGCGCGCCACGTGATCGGCCACGACCTGAATGCGGTCGGGGTCGGCCACGGAGGTACCACCGAACTTCTCTACGACGAAGGCCACGGCTGATCAGGCTACCGGCGGGCCGCGTCCGGCCCGGTCAGCCCATGCACATGGCACAAGCCGCGGAAACGGCAGCAATCCGTGGCAATCTTGGACTGTGAGCGAAGCGCTCGCAATAGACGAGATCGTCCTGAAAGTGCCCGCGTTGGCCGCTTACGCCCGGGTCGTGCGGGTCGGTGCCGCCGCGGTGGCACTGCGCCAGGGAATGTCCTTCACCGAGATCGACGAGCTCCGAGCGGCCATCGACCAAGCCACCGAGCTGCTGCTCGAGCAGCCGACCGCTGAGGACGCCGCCATCGAGTGCGTGTTCCGGGCCCACCGAGAATGCCTGGAGGTGGAGGCGCGGCGCACCGACGAGGTCAGCGTCGCGGCCACGGCCGCGGCCCGGTTCAAGAAGGCAGTCGACGCCTCGAACGTCACGGCGACGGTGGAGTCCGACCGTGGCTGGCTGCTGATGCGCAAGCCCCTCGGCCAGCCCAGCAGCCGTCCCGCGGCTTGACCGCTCAACCAGCCAGGTAACTCTGCCCCGCGGCCTGACCGCTCAGCAGCCGGTCGAGCTCTGCCCCGCGGCCTGACCGCCTCTCAACCAGCCAGGTAGCTCTACCCGCGGCCTGACCGCTCAGCGGCCGGTCGAGCCGAAACCCTGGTCGCCGCGCGTCGACGGGTCGAGGCTGTCCACCTCCACCACGCGCACCTGCTCCACCGCCATCACCACCAGCTGCGCGATGCGCTCGCCCCTGGCCACCGTGAACGGCTCGGACGGGTCGGTGTTCACCAGCACCACCTTGAGCTCGCCCCGATAGCCGGAATCGATCAGGCCCGGCGTGTTCAAGCAGGTCACGCCATGGTTTAGGGCGAGCCCGCTGCGGGGCACCACGAAGCCGGCGCAGCCCTCCGGCAAGGACACGGCCACGCCGGTGGGCACGAGCGAACGGCCCCCGCCAGGCGCCAGCACCACAGAGATGCGGGCCAGGAGGTCGATGCCAGCGTCACCGGGCCGGGCATAGCCCGGAAGGGGAAGGTCGGGATCAAGGCGGACTATGGGAACATCGAGCACCGGCCGAGAGTAGCGGAGCACTCGCGGCTCTTGGACGTCGTTATCCTGCCGCGGTGCTCGCCTGGATGGACTTGGAGATGACCGGCCTCGATCCCGAACTCCACTCCATCGTCGAGATCGCCGCCCTCATCACCGACAACGAGCTGCACATCGTGGCCACCGGCCCCGATCTCGTCATCCACCAGCCCGACGAGGCTCTGGCCCGCATGGACGACACCGTCAGGGCCATGCACACCGACAGCGGCCTGCTGGAGAAGGTGCGATCCTCGACCGTGAGCCTGGCGGGCGCCGGAGCCGCGGTGCTGGCATTCCTGCGGGAGCACATCGACGAGCCCGGCACCGTCCCGCTGTGCGGCAACTCCATCGGCACGGACCGCCGGTTCCTGGCCCGGCACCTCCCGGAGATCGAGAACTTCCTGCACTACCGGTCGATCGACGTGTCAACCGTAAAAGAGCTGGCCCGACGCTGGCAACCATCGGTGTATGACGGAGCACCGGCCAAGGCCGGAGGCCACCGGGCCCTCGACGACATTACCGAGAGCCTCAAGGAGCTGCGCTGGTACCGCCGATCCGGGTTCATCGGAGCGGGACCAACCGAGCAGCAATGACGGCCAAGACGTACTCCAAGCAGGAGCAGGAGCCGGCATCCTCAGAGGTGACCGAGGTGGCGCCCGGGGTTCTGCGGCTTCAGCTGCCCATAAGCATGCCGGGCCTCGGCCACGTCAACTGCTACGCCCTGGTCGACTCCGACGGCGCGGCGCTGGTGGACCCGGGGTTGCCCGGCGAGGAGTCGTGGTCGGCGCTGGTCGAGCGGCTCCGGCAGGCCGGCATCCCCCTGCGGCGCGTGCACACAACCATCGTCACCCACTCCCACCCCGACCACTACGGGGGCAGCCACCAGCTGCGCGAGGAGACCGGCGCCGAGCTGCTCGCCCACGAGGCGTTCACATCGATCGCCGCGACCGACGACGCCAACGCCGACATCGATCTGGAACTGCCGGAACTCAGTCCCGACGCGCTGGTGGAACTGTGGAAGGGGAAGCTGAAGGAACTGGGCAACACCCCGTGGGGCACCCCGCGCGAGCCCCCGCCGGACGGGGCCATCAAGCTCTTCATCCAGACCAACATCGCAGGAAGGACGCCCCGATTCCGGGTGCCGGAGCCGACAGTCCGCGTCGCCGACGGCGACGCCGTGCGCCTGGCCGGGCGGGACTGGTTCGCGGTGCACACACCCGGCCACACCACCGACCACCTGTGCCTGTGGGACCCGACCGAGGGCGTGCTTCTGTCGGGCGACCACGTACTGCCCACCATCACGCCCCACATCGCAGGCTCGACCGACATCGACGACCCCTTGGCGGCCTTCTTCCGGTCCCTGGCCCGGGTGGGTGCATTCGAGGGCGCCAAGGTGTGCCTGCCCGCCCACGGGCACCCGTTCACCGACCTGCGAGGCCGCACGGACAGCATCCGCGGCCATCACGTCGAGCGGCTCGACGTGCTGCGGGCCGCGGCCGCCGACCTCGGCAACGCTCCGGTGGAGGCCTACATGAAGGAGCTGTTCGCCGAGCGGGCCTGGGGAGGCATGGCGGCCAGCGAGACGTTCGCCCATCTCGAGCACCTGCGGGTCATCGGCGAGGCCGACAGCAGTCGCGACCCCGACGGCCTGCTGCGCTACCGGTTGCGCGAGCCCGAACTGGACGGTGCCTCCCCGCCAGCAGGATCGACGGGTACACGCTGACCGTCCCGTATCGAGCACCGCTACCGTCGACTCCGCCATGAGGATCGCGCCGGCTCTGCGAGCCGCTGTCCGGATCGGCCTCACTGCCGGAGCCGCCGTGGGGCTGGTCGCAGGGGCGAGCGCGTGCGGGGAAGCGGCTACGTCGAATGACGGGGAGGAGATCCCCAAGATCGTTCTGAGCCAGGACAGCCCGGATCTCCACGCGGACACCGACATCTCCCCCGAGGCGTCCGACGGCACCGACCTGTCCGACCTCACCTTCGACCTGTTCGACGGGGGCACCGGCTCCCTCGCCGACTACGAGGGCACGCCACTGGTGGTGAACTTCTTCGCGTCGTGGTGCCCCCCCTGCGTGAGGGAGATGCCGGAGTTCCAGGAGGTCTTCGAGCGACTCGAAGGTCGGGTGGCGTTCCTCGGGCTATCGCAGGACCAATCGCCCGAGGACGCTCTCGCCCTGGTGGAGACCACCGGCGTCACCTACAACGTTGGCTGGGATCTCGACCTGGAGGTGTACGGGGCAACCGGCAGCATCGCCATGCCCACCACCGCCTTCGTGTCGGCCTCAGGCCAGCTCGTGGACACGTTCGCCGGGGTGCTCGACACCGAGTCGCTGGCCGAGCTCATCGAGGATGCCCTCGGCGTAGCGGATAGACCGTAGAGCCGTGGCACTCGACGCAGCGGATAGACCGTAGGACCATGGACCCTCACACGGCGGATAGACCGTAGGACCATGGACCCTCACGCAGCGGATAGACCGTAGGACCATGGACCCTCACGCAGCGGATAGACCGTAGGACCATGGACCCTCACACGGCGGATAGACCGTAGGACCATGGACCCTCACACGGCGGATAGACCGTAGGACCATGGATCTGGCCGCGCTCGCCTATCCCTTCTCCCTAGGCCTGGTAGCCGCGTTCAACCCGTGCGGTTTCGCCCTGCTGCCCGCATACCTGGGGTACTTCATGGGCGTGGAGCAATCCGACGACCCAAAGCCGGCCTCGGGCACCCAGGCGCTGGGCGCGATGCTGCGGGCGATGGTCGTGGCCCTCACGCTCACCGCCGGTTTCGTCGTCGTGTTCGGCGCTTTCGGCGCGCTGTTCGAGACAGTGCTCAGCCAGGGCACCGTGCTCGACCGCATCGGCTACGTGACCATCGCCATCGGAGTGATCATGGCGCTGCTGGGCGTGTGGCTGCTGACCGGGCGGGCCATCAACCTGCGGCTGCCGAAGATGAACCGGGGCACGGGCAGCCGGGGCTTGGGGTCGGTGTTCATGTTCGGCGTCAGCTACGCGGTGGTGTCGCTGTCGTGCACGATCGGTCTGTTCATCGCAGCCGTCGCGGCCAGCTTCTCGGCCGACGGCGTGGCCAACGGCACCGCCAACTTCGTGGCCTACGGGATCGGGATGGGGGCGGTCATCACTTTCCTGACCCTGGCACTGGCACTGGCCCGCACCAGCGTGGTGGGGGCGATGCGGCGGATGTTCCGCTGGATTAATCCGATCTCGGGACTGGTGCTGATCGCATCCGGGGTCTACGTCGCCAACTACGGCTGGTGGGAACTGCAGGTGATCGACAATCCCCGGGCCAGCAACGTCCTGGTTGAGAAGTTCACCGAGTTCCAGTCGGCGGTCAGCAACTGGATCAATCACGCCACCGCTGAGCGTCTCGGCGTCCTGTGCGCTCTGGGTGTGCTGGGCGCCCTGGTCCTGGGCTGGCGCCAGGGTGAGACCAGCGTGTTCCTGCGTCGCACGGTGACCGCGGCCTATGCGGTGCTGTACCTGGTCGTGGAGTTCTACTTCAACCGGGGCGACTTCGTGGTCCTGCCGGTGCTGCGCTTCGTGGCGGGATGGCCGCAGCGGGTCGGTCACTGGTTCACCGACCCGTTCCGCTTCGGAGTGCCGCTGGAGATCCTGTTCACCGCTCTGGTGGTGTGGATCGGGTGGCGCGTCCTGAGACGGATCTGGCCGCGACTGCGTTGACCGTGGGGTTTCCCGCACTGATCGCCCATCCCGGCGTGGACGAGGTGTGCGAGTTGCGGGGCCGGTTCGGGCTGATGGCGTTCCACGGCGGCAACCTGGAGCGCACCACCGATGTGATCGCCCATGAGGTCGCCCAGCGCAGCGGGACCTCCCTTTATGCCGTGATCCAGCACGCGCCGCTGCGAGAGCATGTGCCCTCCATCACCATCCGACCCGAGCACTCCGAAAGGCTCCAAGCGTTCCTCGACCATGTTCACACGGTGATTGCCGTGCACGGCTACGGCCGTGAGACCCAGTTCTGGAACGTGCTGCTGGGCGGACGCAATCGGGACTTGGCCGCTCATCTGGCCCGGAGCCTGAGGACGGCTCTGCCGTCGGAGTTCGGCGTAGTGGACGACTTGAGCGCCATCCCGAGGGGACTGAGGGGCCTGCACGAAGCCAACCCGGTGAACCTTCCCCCCAACGCCGGGGTTCAGCTGGAGCTGCCTCCGACCATCCGCTGGAACAAGCAGGCCCGCAACTGGTCCGACCACGACGGCACCCCCCGGGCACCCCAGGTCAGCACCCTCATCGACGCCCTGGGCGACGCCGTCGACGCCTGGACCGAGAGCGAGCGCGAATAGGCGAAAGCCCTTCGCGTCGCATTGGGGTATATCCCGCTCTTGTTCGCTGCGCTCACGGGCCGCTCGGGCCACGGCCTCGCTGAACGCCCCGCCAAAATCCTCACGAATCGCCGTCTACCCGCTCGGCCTCTAAGCCTGGATCCACCGATGGACTCACCGTCTCTCACGAAATCTGCACGGGTTGTTGTCGTATATGACGCGTTTCTCTACAGATTTCGGTGCGTTCCTGGAGATGGGGCGGCCTTTGACCGGGCTGCCGAATGTTGCTTCACAGCAAGTGCCTCCCCACATGGCCGGAACAGCTGACAACCTCAACAACATTCTCCCACGTCAGGAGGGCTTTCTGGTGGACACGCCAACCCCCGCCGCCTCACCGCGCCGGTGGATTCAGGCTAAGCAGCAGGCGGTTCAGGGCGCGAGGCGCTCGATCACCCAGTCCGCACCAGGCGTGGAGTCCGACCGGCGGTATCGCAGCCGGTCGTGCATACGGCTGCGGCGGCCCTGCCAGAACTCAACCGTGGTGGGCCTCACCAGATAGCCACCCCAGTGCGGCGGGCGGGGCACGGCAGAGCTGGCCTCGAAACGGGTCTCGGCTTCGGCGGTGAGCCGCTCCAGCTCGGCCCTGTCGGCGATCACCTGCGACTGGGGCGACGCGCACGCGGCGATCTGGGCCCCCCGGGGCCGCGACGCGAAGTAGGCGTCGCTCTCGTCGTCGGGCAGGTGCTCCACCGTGCCCACCACCCGCACCTGGCGCTCGACCGGGTGCCACAGGAAGCACAGTGCAGCCCGGCCCGAGGCGTCCAGGTCCAGCCCCTTGGGGGAGAGGCGGTTGGTGTGGAACACGAAGCCCCGCTCGTCGAGCCCCTTGAGCAGCACCGCCCGGGCCGAGGGCCAGCCGTCGGCGTCGGTGGTGGCCGCGATGACCGCATTGGCGTCGTAGGGCTTCGTCGCCAGCCACTCGTCGAACCAGCGCTTGAACTGCACGATGGGGTCGCCGGCGACGTCGTCCTCGCTGAGCCCAACCTCGGAGTAGTGCTCGCGCATCTGGGCCAGGTCCATGCCCCGACTCTAGGGGTGCTCCATGCGCCGGGCGGGCAAGGTTCCCCAACTTCCTGTAATCGGCCACATGTGCTGTGGGCAACTACAGGAAGTTCGGCTCGGTGGCGTCGCGCCCCGCATCTGCCAGCCTGTCCTGCGCCAGAACACTAGGTTGCCGCCGTGTGCGCCGCCCCCGCCGTAGTCGTGTCCTGCGGGGGAGCAGCCGGCGCGGCCGCCCGCTGGGGCATCTCCGAGACCCTCGGCGGCACGGCCGACGGTTTCGACTGGGCGCTCCTGGCCGTGAACACGCTCGGATCGTTCCTTCTGGGACTTGTGGTGTTGGCGGCCAGCGACCGCGGGCGCGAAATGCTGCGACTGGGACTGGGAGTCGGCTTCTGCGGCAGCTTCACGACATTCTCGTCGTTCGCGGTTGTCGCAGCCGAATTCGGCCGGGACGGGAACTGGGCAACTGCTGCCGCGTTCGTTGGGCTATCAGTAACCGCCGCGGTGGTCGCCCTCGTGGCAGGAGGCGCAACGGCGCGTCTCGCGGTCCGGAGCCGTCCGACGTGACCGTGGTGCTGTTCGGCCTAGCCGCCGGAGCCGGAGCGCTGCTTCGGTGGCAGGCAGGGAGGCTCATGCCGCGGCCGCTGGCCACGCTGGCGGTCAACGTGGCCGGGGCCTTCGCCCTGGGTCTGCTCAGCGGTGCCGCCGACACCATGTCGATAGTCGTCGGTGCCGGGGGGCTGGGCGCGCTCACCACGTTCTCGACCCTGGCCGACGACGTGCGCTCTCTGTGGACCAACAGCGCAGCAAGGGCCACGGCCTACCTCGCCAGCATGCTGATCCTAGGGCTCGGCGCCGCGGCCGCGGGACTAGCCCTCGCCTCCTAGTGGTGTGTCGCCAAGACGCTGGGGCAGCGCGGTGGGCCCAAGCCCTATCTTGGAGCACTAAGCCTGAATCCACCGGCGCGGTCACGCCGCAGGTGTGCCAGCATCCGCCGAGAGGGCCTCTTGAAGTCGGAGAATGCCGCCAACAAGCGGCCATGTGCCCGCCACATGGGCAGGAACCTGCTGTGAAACGGCCCCCGTGCCGGAATTTGCAGCGCTGAGCGCCCTTTTTGGCCTTCTCTGCTGCTAATTCGCGCCGCAGATGGTGCCGCACCACAAGCCCCAGCACGCCCCCCCCCCCCCCATCACCGAACCACCGGTGGATTCAGGCTAAGAGCGGCCCCAAACAATCCTGCGACGGACCACTACTGGCCGCGGCGGGCGACCAGCCACAGGCCGGTACCGGCATAGCTGCCCGTGGCGGTCCAGTGGCCCGGAAGGAGATCCATCACTTCCTCGGGCGGCAGGTAGATCGGGGTCTCGTCGCCCATGGTGCTGATCCACACGAACTGGCCGCCGGGCGCCAGCACCCGGTCGTACTCGGCCGCGAACATGAACATGTTCACCAGCACCATGGCATCGACCGAACCGGTCGCCAGCGGCAGCGCTCCGGCGTCGGTCCTCACGAACGACGCCACCGTCGGATCGGCGAGGGCCAGCATGGCCGGCGACAGGTCCAGAGCCGCCGACACGGATCGGCGCGCCGCGATGCGCTCGGTGGCGGCGCCGGTGCCGCAGCCGATCTCCACGAGCCGGCCCGGACCGATGCCGCCCCGATCCAGCGCATCCTCCAGCGGGGCCAGCCGCAGATCGCTGCTGTGATCGGCGTGCCAGCCCTCGCTGAGCTGGTCGAAGACGCCAGCAACGAACGCAGCCCGCTCCGCCGACCAGCCGTCGCCAGCGCCCACCTGGCGAGTGACAACCCGCATCGGATGGTCGGAGCCGAACGGGGCCGGCTTCACGACCTGGCGCGCGGGCTCGACCCAGGTGATCGGTCCCGCCATCTCAGCGCGGGCCGATGACCGTGATCCCGCCGATGTAGGGGTGCAGGGCCTCCGGGACCGCGACCGAACCGTCGGGCTGGCGGTAGGTCTCCACCAACGCGGCCCACACCCGGGGCACCGCCAGCCCCGACCCGTTGAGGCTGTGCACCATCTGGGTGCGCCCGCCCGCAGCCGGGCGATAGCGAACGTCGGCCCGCCGGGCCTGGTAGTCGCGGCACCACGACACGCTCGACACCTCCAGCCAGCGGTCCGCGCCCGGGGCGTACACCTCGATGTCGAAGGTGCGGGCCGAGGCGTCGCCGAGGTCGGCGGCGCACAGGTCGAGAATCCGGTAGGTCAAGCCGAGGTCGGCGATGGCCCGTTCAGCCCGATCGAGGATCTCGGCGTGGATGTCGCCGGCCTGCTCAGGCGTGCAGAACCCGTACAGCTCCACCTTGTCGAACTCGTGGACCCGCAGCAGCCCACGGGTGTCGCGGCCCGCGGAGCCCGCCTCGCGCCGGAAGCACGACGTGTGGCCCATGAGCCTGACCGGCAGGTCGGCCTCTGCGACGATCTCGCCCGACAGCAGCGAGGTCAAGGGCACCTCGGCAGTGGGAATGGCCCAAAGGCCGTCGCGCTCGAGGTGATAGGCGTCGTCGGAGAACTTGGGCAGATGACCGGTGCTGGTCATGGTCTCGGTGCGCACCAGCGTCGGCGGCCGGATCTCCTCGTACAGGTCGCGATTGCGGTCGAGCCCGTAGTCGATGAGGGCCCGCACCAGCCGGGCCCCAGGCCCGCGGTACATGACGAACATCGCGCCCGACATGCGTACCGCCCGGTCGACGTCGAGGATGCCGAGGTCGGTGCCGATGTCCCAGTGCGGCACTCGCTGGTGTTCTCCATAAGAGGCGGGGTCGTAGCCGGCCATCCGCACCACGATGTTGTCATCGGGGCCCGCACCGTCGGGACAGTCGTCAGCCGGCATGTTGGGCACGAACAGCAGGATCCGCTGGATCCACTCCGAGAGCTGGTCGGCCTCGGCCGCCAGCTCGTCGATGCGGGCGCCCAACTCCCGGCTGCGGGCCCGCAGATCCTCGGCTTCGCCGGCCCGGCCGTCGCGATGCATGGCGCCGACCTCGGCCGAGATCCGCTTCACTTCCGCCCTCAACTCGTCGGCCTCGCTGACGGTGGCCCGCCGGCGCTCGTCGTGGACGACCACCTGATCCAGGGGCGCGGTGGGCTCGCCTCTCCGGGCCACGGAGGCCTTCACAGCCTCCGGTTCGGTTCTCAGCAAACGAAGATCGAGCACGCCGGAGACGGTACCGGCTCGACCCGCCGTCGCGAGGACTTCACCCACTGTTTGTCTACGCTCAAGCAGTGGTTTTGCACAGCTGTGGAAGACCTGACATGATGGCTAGTCCCAACCGGTGCCCGCGGCGACCGACGACTCCGGCAGGCACGGCCTAGTAGCCAGCCCGCACGGTGTGGACAGTCTTGGTGGTACCAGCTGATGGGATCTGAGAAACATGACACGAACAGACAAGCCAAAGACCCGCAGACCGAAGTATGAGCCCTCCAGCCGGGAGCGATTAGTTCTCGACCAAGTCGAGAACCCGCGCTACGACCGGCAGATCGTCAACGGCCTCGACCCGTTCATCAACAACGGTGCGCCCGCCGACATGCACGGCTTCTACACCCCCGTCGAGCTGTCCACCCTGAAGAAGCTCCGCGAGACCGACCGCGATGTCGAAGCCCGCATGCCGGTGAAGATCACACGCCACTACTTCGAGATGGCCAGGACCAGCCCGGCCCTGCAGAGGCTCGTCAAGGCCTCACCGGACGAGACCGCCGATCTCGCGGGCGAGGAGGACCCGGCCGGCCAGCTCGACTACAGCCCGGTCGAGGGGCTCCTCCACAAGTACGAGATGGCCCTGCTGTACGTCATCTCCACGTGCTCGGCCCACTGCCGGTTCTGCTACCGGGAGGAACTGATCGCCCGCAAGGACATCGAGCGGGCCGACGGCACCGTCAAGAAGAAGGGCCTGGCCCAACTCAAGGAGGTGACCGACTACATACGGGCCCACAATGCGGCGGTCCACGCCAACGGCGGGAAGCACCCCGACACCGGTCGACCCAAACTCCGCGAGATCCTGCTGTCGGGCGGCGATCCGATGGTGCTGCCCAACTCCAAGCTCGCCGGCTGGTTCACCGCGCTGGCTGAGGCGGGCGCGGAGGTCATCCGGGTCGGGACCAAGGAGCTCGCCTTCCATCCCGACCGCTTCGACGACGCCTTCATGGACATGCTGGACCGTTTCCACGAGGTGTACCCGGATGTCGCGCTGCGGCTGATGGTCCACTTCAACCACCCCGACGAGCTGCTGGCCAAGGGCGCCGACGGCAGCTACATCACACAGGGCAACGGCTCCTACCAGTGGAACCCCAGCACGCGGCGGGCCGTCGACAGGGTCGTGTCCCGGGGCTGGATCGACGTCGAGAACCAGTCCCCGATCATCCGGGGCGTCAACGACGATCCCGACGCCCTGCGCATCCTGCAGCGCACCCTGAAGGCGGCCGGCATCGAGAACCATTACTTCTTCGGCGGCCGCAACATCGTCGCCTACAAGGCGTTCAACGTCCCCATAGAGACGGCGTGGCGCATTCTCAACGAGTCCCAGCGGGGACTGTCGGGAGTGGAGGCCCATGCCCGGCTCACAGTCGTGCACTTCAAGGGCAAGACCGAGGTGGTCGCGGTCACCGACGAGCCGATCCCGGGCCTGCCGGGCGCGGAGGACGGGGTCGTGATCTTCAAGGTGCTCCGCAGCCCCGCCGACGCCGGCGAACGGGGCAGGACGGCCATCGTCGGACGCAACGCTGAGGCGCTGTGGTTCGACGACTACGTAGACCGGGTCATCCTCGACGAGGCCGGCCTCTTCGACTACTACCGGCGCTCCCAGCAGGTCAGCGCCCCGCCCAAGGACGGTTCAGCGCCCAAGGAGGGCTCCCCCGCGAGCGGGTCTCGCCGCACGCCGGCGCAGCGCCACCGCGACGAGGAGATCCACAAGCACCGCACCGCGACCAAGCCCCGCACCTGAACCAGAGGCCGAGCGAAGCTAGGCCGTGGCCCGAGCGGCCCGTGAGCGCAGCGAACAGGAGCGGGAACTAGCGACCGCTGGGGCAGGCCGCGGCCAGCGAGTCGAGGTGGCCGGCCAGATGTGAGACCAGGTCCCAGCTGTCGTCGCCTGCTCCATGGATGAAGCTCGACTTGCGCCGGCGCAGGAAGTTCAGACCGAGGACGTAGAGACCGGGGGAATCGGTGACAACGCCGCCGTCGTGACGGATCTGGCCCTTGCGGTCGATCACCGGCACGTGCAGCCATGGATAGTCGGGCCTGAATCCGGTGGCCCAGATGATGGTGCGGATCTCTCCACGGCCCAGGTCCAGCCGCAGTGGCGGTGACGGCGGGACTCGGGTGGGCGCGAACCGCTCCGGCGGTCCCACCGCGTCGAGGTGACGCTCCGCCGCCCACTCGTCGAATGTGTCGAGGAGCCGGCCCAGCTTGAGATCGGCCAACTCACACTTGTTGGTCAGTGATCCTGACAGCAGCGCCTCGGTGCCCCGCAGGGCCGCGAGCCGTCCCACCAGATGCACTCCCTGATCGGTGAGGGCATTGAGATCGAGCGTGACCCGTTGGGGGGTCCCCACCAGTTGCGGGGACGGGGTGCGGCGCACCCGCACGACGTCGTCGACTTCGTCGTAGCGCTCGTCGAAGAGGCCCGAGCGCTCCATCCACCACAGGATGTCGCGACCCCGGTACACGCGAGGCATGCGCACATGCTCGCCGACGGCAAGGGTGACGGGACGGCCGGAGCGGTGCACCTCCTCGGCGATCTGGACGCCGGTGGCCGAGGCGCCCACCACCAGCACCCCGCCGGGGGCCAGCCCGGCCGGATTGCGGTACTCGAGAGCACTGAGGGCGGTGACCGGCGCCGGTGGCGCACCGCCCAGCTCCGGCACTTTGGCCACGTTGAACCCGCCCGAGGCCAGTACGGCGGTCTTGCATTCCCAGCGACCCCGGTCGGTGTCGACGACATAGCCGGCGCCCGTGGACCGCACCGAAGTCACCGTCGTTCCGGTCCGGATCGGGGCGCCGATGACCTGCGCGTAGTCCGAAATGAACTCGATGACGTCCGGCATCGACATGTAGCCGTCAGGATCGGCGCCGCCGCGGGCCTGGTAGGAATAGCCGGGCAGACGGCTCTGCCAGTTGGGGGTGAGCAGCCGCAGCGACTCCCAACGCTGTGTCCGCCAGGAGTTGGCCACCTCACCGCGCTCGATCACGACATGGTCGATGGAGCGCTCGGTGAGGCCCCTGCTCACCGCCAGGCCGCTGTGCCCGGCTCCCACAACGACAGTCGTTGTCTTCATGAACTCGCGGAGGGATGCACCGCCGCTGGGCCGACGATGTGCAGACCCCACAACGACAGTCGTTGTCTTCATGAACTCGCGGGGCGGCCGCTAGAGGCCGAGCGAATAGGCGAGCGAACCCGATCCATACGGGCGAGGCCGTGGCCCGAGCGGCCCGTGAGCGCAGCGAACAAGAGCGGGAGTGACACCGCTGCGACGCAACAGGCCAGCACCAATTCGCGCTTGCTCCTAGACGGCCGGATCCGGGCTATTCGACCTCGACGGTCACGTTGGTCGGATTGGTGATGATGTCGTAGACGGCCGACCGCTTCTGGGACTGGGCTACCAGTGCCTTGATCTCGTCGGCAGTGGCGTCGGCATCGATGTCGTAGGAGACCTTGACATCGTTGAACCCGTTGCGGACGTCCGGGTCGCCGCCCAGAATGCCCAGAATGTCCATGCTGCCCTCCAGCGTGGCCTTCACCGACCGCAGTTGGATGTCACGGTTCTGGGCCACGGCGGCCACTCCGGCGGTGAGACAACTGGCCAGGCCGGCCAGGACCAGCTCGACCGGTGTGGCCGCGTTGTCCTCGGCTCCGAACACCAAGGGGTGATCGGCCTCGAAGCTGAAAGTCGAACGATGTTGGTGCTCTTCGCCGAGCCCGTAGTAGCTGTCCACCGCGGAGCGGCTGTGAGTGCCGTTCAACCACTCATTGGTGGCCTTCCAGGTGAACTGGGCCGCCTCGGGTGCCTCGCTGAGGGCCTGGCGGGCTCCCAGCAAGTGTTCGACGTTGACACCGTTGTCGGCGTTTGCGCTGGTCATCGGATCGATGTCTCCTGTGTCGGTGGCGCTGACTCACCGACGCGACGGTCCGGGCTGCGAACCGCGACCGCGACGGTGACAGTGCAATATAGGGCCCCCGAGACCGAAACCCGACCAATCCGATCAACATTTACTGGATTTGCCACCAGCACTTGCGGGCGGCAAGCCTTAGATCGGGGCCGCGGGGGTGTGTAGCCGCCATCGCCGATGGTACGCGACGGTCACCATGACAACCAGAGCAACGGTCCAGACGACTGCCGGGACGGTCGCCCCCAAGTCGTGGACCCGCGAGCCTGAGCTGTAGCGCATTAGCTCGATGGGGCCCCGTAACGGGAGGACGTACCCGAACCGGTCGTCGTTGGCCAGGCTGACATCGATGCCGATCACGCCGATCAGGGCAATCGTCGACTCGAGATCCCGACTGGTGACCACCCCCAGCAGCATGCCGAGCGAGCCGGCGACCGCGGTCATAGTCACCACACCCATCACCAAGCCAACCGGCTTCGGCGGCTGCGAGATGACCCACACCATGGGGATCGTGACCACCGAGACCGTGATGGCAATGGCGGCAACTACCGCCGAGCGGCCGAGGGCCAGTTCGATCCGGGAGAACCCGGTGAGACGAAGTCGCTGCTCGATGACGGCCGCACCCTGTGTCGTGAAGAGCGCCCCGGCGCCGGCGGCCCAGGCCACTCCGAGACCGGCAGCGAAGAGCGATGCGGACGAGCTGCCGACGTTGGTCAGGTAGAACGCCGCGGGTAGCGCGATGAGGAGTCCAATCGCCACCCGTCGGCGCAGAAGCTCTCTGATCCCGGCCCGGGCCACGGCCCAGATGTGGCTCGATCTCACGTCCCGGCCTCACTCCCGAGCGCAATGACCTGGTCGTATGGGGCCGGATCATCGATCATGTGGGTCACGATCACCACGGCTCGCTGCTCGTCTCGCCAGTGGCCGAGCATGGCCATGAAGGCGTCATAGCTCCGCCGGTCGAAGCCCTGGTAGGGCTCGTCGAGAAGCAGGAGGTCAGGGTCGCTCGCCACGGCCAGCGCCAGATTCAGCTTCTGCTGTGTCCCGCCCGATACCGAGTCGACCGTGTCGTCGAGCTCAGGGCCGATCCACAGCTCATTCAACGCCGTCATCACCCGATCGACGGCCGAGGCCCGGCCGGCGGCGAACAGCTCGACATGCTCCCGCACGGTCAGCCGGCCGGCCAGCCCGCGATCCTGCGGGCAATACCCGACGACGCCCGCCTTGTAGACCGCGCCACTCGACGCTGCGAGCAGACCAGCCGCGATCCGAAGTAGCGTGCTCTTGCCCGAGCCGTTCTGGCCGACGACGGCCACGATCCGCCCCGAATCGACCCGGAGGGAAACACGGTCGAGCACGGTCCGTTTGCCGAAAGACTTCGACACCGAGTGCAGTTCAAGACGGCTGGTCACGTGCGCCTCCCCGGCGGTAGTCGCCGCTGGAGAGTCCGGGGTCGGCGAGCCAATCGGCCAATGTGGCGGCGTCCCGCTGGGACGAGACGTAGGTAACCGATGCGCGCAAGAACCAAGTGTTACAACCGGGGTTCTGCGGGCGGGGGGCCGAGGCGCTCGAACTCGGCCTCGACATCGGCGGTGGTGAGGGTGTTGGCCGCAAGCCTCCGCCGACGCTCCTCGGCGTCGGCGTGTCGCTGCGCAGCCGAGTAGCGGAAGAACCGGATGGCGATCAGCGTCCACAGGTAGAAGCCACCCAGCACCTTCATCACCGCGCCGGCGGCCTGCTGGTCGGCGGTCACCGAGATGCCCCACAGTCTCTGGGCGTGGTCGTAGATCGGGTACACCGAGCCCTCGGCGAAAGTGAGCCAGGCGGCCGGCACGGTAGGCACGATCGACATGGCGAACAGGTACACCATCTTCATCGGCTCCGACAGCTGCAACTCCTTCAGCGGCCCGACCACCGGCATCCACATGGCCAGCGCGCTGGCGAACATCAGCAGGTGCATGGCGTAGTGGAAGGGGCCGCTGCGCACCGACAGCTCCACCAGGGTGTTCCAGTGCATCAAGCCCTGGAGGGCATTGAAGACCACTCCGGCCACCAGCGGATGCACCAGGCGACAGATGACCCTGGCCGTACGCGAGTCCTCTACCAGGATGAGCCGGGCCAGCCATTCGGGCACCGCCATCAGCAGCAGCGGTGGCACCACGAAGCTGATGAGCAAGTGCTGCACCATGTGAACCGAGTAGAGGTACTCCTCGGCGATGTCGTGCATGGGCCAGTCAGCGGAGATCCACAGCAGAGCCGCGCCGGCGAAGAAGCAGAGCCGCTGACGCCGGGTAACCGCGGGACTGCCGGCAGGCCCGGCGACGGGAGCCACTGCCCGCACCACGTAGAAGCCGAGGCCGACCACCGCGGCGACCAGCAGCCACACCTCCGGGTGGAATTGGAAGCGCCAGGCGTCGGTGGCGGCCAGCGCGGCCATAGCTACACCCAGAACTCGAAGACGGTCAGCGTCACCAGGTACACGCCGACGGCCAGGGTCAGCCCGGCGGTGAACATCCGGCCGAACAGCTTGCTGTCGAAGCGCAGGTGCATGAACCAGGTGGCCACCAAATAGAACTTGACGACCATCATGAAGATCAGCGACGGCACCAGGAACGCGCCCCAGTCGAGCACCGTGCGGAAGTAGGTGAACACCTCCACCGCGGTGACCGCGCCCAAGACGACGGCGATCTTCACATAGGCCCAGTCCGAGGGGTGGGCGTGGCCGGCGTCGTCGTGCCCGGCGTCAGCATGCTCGCCGGCGGGATGCTCGGCGTCGGCGTGCTCGCCGGCGGTGTCGGGATGCTGAGCCTCGGAGTGCTCGGAGGTGGCTGTCTCGCTCATGGGTGTCAGTTGGCGGGGATCAGGTAGATGACGGTGAAGATGAAGATCCACACGATGTCCACGAAGTGCCAGTAGAGGCCGACGATCTCCACCGTCTCGGCGTTGCGCTGGGTGAGCTTGCCCTTCAGCGAGGCCACGAACAGCGACATCAGCATCACGATGCCGAGGCTGACATGCACCCCGTGGAAGCCGGTCAGCGTGAAGAAGGCGCTGCTGGCCGGGTTGGTGGTGAAGGCCACGCCCTCACGGACGAAGCTGGTGAACTCGTACACCTGCCCGCCGATGAACACGCCGCCGAGCAGGGCCGTGGCCAGCAGCCAGGTGCGGCCCGCGTCGTCCTCGCCGCGGGACACCGCGGACAGGGCCAGCACCATGGTGAGCGAGCTCATCAGCAGCACGAACGAGCTGACCGAGGTGAACGGGATGTCGAACACGTCGGTGGGCAGCGTGAGTCCGTTGCCGCGGGTCTTGTACAGCAGGTAGGTGGAGATCAGCCCGCCGAACAGCAGGCACTCCGAGCCCAGGAACACCCACATGGCCAGCTTCGTGTGCGACAAGCCGGTGGTGGTGGCGTGAGGGTCATGGCCATCGTGGTCGGCTGCATGGCCGTGATCGGCGAGAACAGTCTCCGCGCTCACTGCGCCGCTCCGTGGTCGCGGCCTGTCCGGCCGGCGGGTCCTGTTGCCAGCGCGGCCTGACGGCGCGAGCGGCGCCATTCCTTGCCCCGACGCCACCCACCGGCCTGATTGGCCGCGTTGAGTTCGGTAGCCATCATGGCTGGCCGCCTTCCGTGTCGGCGTCAAGTTCAGCTTGATCCGCGTCGTCGTGGCCATCGTCGTGATGATCGTCGTCGTGATGATCGTGGGCGGCGTCGGGGTCGTCCACGGGCTCCAGCGCCCACGAGTAGAGGGAGCTGATCGTCAACAGGGCACCGATCAGCGCGAGCCAGAGGTTGAAGATGAGGCCGTAGCCGATCAGTGGCAGCCCGAGCGCTACCGCCAAGGGCCAGAACGAAGGCGACGGCAGGTGCACGCCGGTCGCCTCCCCGGTCTGCGCGGCCTCCTCCACGGTGGCGACCCGCACCACCTTGCCCTCGTCGTTCTCGGCGTACTTGGTGTGCCACCACTCGTCGCGGCCGTGAACCTGCGGCACCGTGTCGAAGTTGTGCGCGGGCACCGGCGACGGGATCGACCATTCCAGGCTGCGGGCGTCCCAGGGGTCAGGACCCGGCGGAGGCAGATGAGGAGCGTCACGCTTGGACTTCACCACGTTCATGATGAACAGCAGCACGCTCACCGCGATCAGCAGTGAGCCGATGGTGGCCGCCATGTTCCAGAACTCGAAGCCGTAGCCGGCCGCGTAGGTGTCGATGCGGCGCGACATCCCCTGCAGGCCCAGGATGTGCATCGGGCCGAAGGTGAGGTTGAACCCCACCAGCATGATCCAGAAGTTCCAGTTGCCCAGGCGCTCGTTGAGGAAGTGACCCCACACCTTCGGCCACCAGAAGTAGAGGCCCGCGAACAGGCCGAGCACGGCGCCGCCGAAGATCACGTAGTGGAAGTGGGCCACGATGTAGTAGGTGTCGGTCTGCTGGGTGTCGGCCGGCGCCACCGAGTGGGTCACGCCGGACAGGCCGCCGATGGTGAACATGGCCACCGTGGCCACCGCGAACTTCATGGCCACCGTGAAGCGCAGCTTCCCGCCCCACATCGTGGCAAGCCAGTTGAGGACTTTCACCCCCGTGGGCACCGCGATGAACATCGTCGACAAGGAGAAGGCGGCCACCGAGATGGGGCCGATACCCGACACGAACATGTGGTGGGCCCACACGCCCCAGCCCATGAAGCCGATGGCTATGCCCGAGAACACCATGAACTCGTAGCCGAACAGGGGCTTGCGGCTGAAGGTGGGGATCACCTCGGAGACCACCCCGAAGGCGGGCAGGATGAGGATGTACACCTCCGGGTGGCCGAAGATCCAGAACAGGTGCTGCCACAGCAGCGGATCGGCGCCGGCGTCGGGGTTGAAGAACTGGGCGCCGAAGAGCCGGTCGAACATCAGCAGGAACAGGGCCACGGTGATCACCGGCAGCGCGAACAGCAGCAGGAACTGGGTGATCAGCAGCATCCATGTGAGCACCGGCATGCGCATCAGCGTCATTCCCGGCGCCCGCAGGTTGAGGCAGGTGACGATCAGGTTGATCGCCGACACCAGCGAGGCGATGCCCAGGATCTGCAGGCCGATGGCGTAGAAGTCGACGCCATGGCTGGGCGAGAAGGCCACGCCGCTGTTGGATGCGTAGCAGAACCAGCCGCAGTCGGCCCCGCCGCCGCCCACCATCCACGAGGAGTTCAGGAAGATTGCACCGGACAGCCAGATCCAGTACGACAGGGCGTTGAGGCGGGGGAAGGCCACATCGCGAGCGCCGATCTGCAGGGGGATGAAGTAGTTCGCGAAGGCCGCGGCCAGCGGCATGATGAACAGAAACACCATGGTGACGCCGTGCATGGTGTACACCTGGTTGTAGACGTCGGCGCTGAGCACCGAGCCCTCCGGCGCGGCGAGCTGCAGGCGGATCAGCAGCGCCTCGACGCCGCCGACCAAGAAGAAGAACATCGCCGAGACGCCGTACAGGATCCCGATGCGCTTGTGGTCGACGGTGCTGAGCCAGTCGCGCCAGCCCCGGCCCTGCTGGGGGCGGGTGAACACGCCGAGGGGTCGCTCGGCATAGCGCGCGGTGTCGCCGGGGCCGAGCTCGAGCGGCGGCTTCTCAGTTATCGCCATGATGCTCCGAGGCCTCCTCAGTCATCGTCATGTCAGTCCACCTGTGTCGCCGCAACGATCCAGTCGGCCGGCTTGGGTCCCAGGCCCGAAAGGTAGGCCACCAGATCGTCGATCTGCTGCTCGCTGAGGTCGAGGTCTGGCATGCCCCGAAACTGCTCGCCGGGCACCGTGTAGTTGGCCTTGAGAGCCCCGGGGTCTCGCAGCCACGCCTCCAAGTCCGTGCGGTTGAGCGAACCGTCGGCGTTGTAGGTGTTGAAGATCCCGCCAGCAAAGGTGCTGCGGCTGGCGAAGTGGGTCAGGTTCGGCGCCGCTCCAGAGGCCTGGTCGGCCCCCTCGTACACATCGTCGTTGAGCCCCTCGACGAGATGGCAGGAAGTGCAGATGCCCGAGAATACCTCCAGGCCGGCCAGCGCCTCCTGCTCGGTGGGCTCGGCCGCGTCGGCGCTGGTGCGATCCACCCACCCTTGGAAGTCGGCGGGGCTCAGCGCCACCACCTGCATCCTCATGCGGGAGTGCGACAAGCCGCAGAACTCGGTGCACTGCCCGAAATAGAACCCAGGGTCGGAGGCTTCGATCTTCCAGGGCGAGAACTTGTTGGGCACCGCGTCGCGCTTGCCGTTGAGCGCGGGGATCCAGAAGGAGTGGATCACGTCGCGGGAGGTGACGATCAGCTCGATCTCCTGGCCGGTGGGAATCACCATCTGGCCCGAAGTGACGATGTCGGCAGGCGGCAGCGTCTTGGCGTCGCCGTGCGCCCTGAGATCGGCCAGGTCCACCTGGTCGGAGAAGTAGTAGCGGAACTCCCACCACCACTGGTTGCCCACCACCACCACGGTCGGCTCCCATTCGACGCTGTGGCCGTCGACGGCGACCGCCATGGTGTTGGCCTCGGTGGCGTCCACGGTGGGCAGCGACAGCAGCATGATGACGGCCACCCCGGCCATGGTCACAAAGAATCCGGCGGTCCAGCCGATCTCCAGCGGGACGTGGCCGTGGGTCTGCGACGGCCAACCGTCGTCGCCGTCGTAGGTCCTGACCCGGTTCCTCCAGATCAGCCAGACCATGGCGATCGTGATTCCAACGAACACGACCGCGGCGATCCAGAAGACGGGCAGGACCGCCCTGGAGTGCAGCTCCTCGGCGATCGGTCCCTGGGGCGCGAAGGTGTCGAGCTCCGCGTCGGAGGCGCAGCCCGCAGCCATCGCTGCGCCGAGGAGCGTCAACGCTGTGGCCAACGCGCCGCGGACTCTGGAATGGGCGTGAGTCCGGGTTCTAGCCACCTTGCTCACCGCCCGTCGACTCGCCGGATTCTTCATGGGTCTCGACCCCGCGGCGGCCGAAGTCCCGCTCGCCGGCTACCGCCGCGAGCACCCCGCCCACCAGAAGCAGCAGCGCGGCCACCGTGCCCAGGACGCGGACGAGACGGCGGCCGAGGCCGGGGCGGTTGGCATGGATCAGAGCACCGACCAGGATGAGGGCGGCCACGACGGCCGCGACGGCCACCGCCTCCAGTTGGGACACGGACAGCAGGATCCGTGAGGCCGCCAGCACGATCACGCCGACCGCAAGCGCGCCCACGATGGGGATCTCGATGGGTGCCATGATCCGGTTGCGCAGCTCGCGGTTGGCGGTGGCGTCGCCGGTGGCGCGGTCGGCCCAGGCGTCCATCGTCCACTCCACCATCGACAGGGTGATCAAGGCCAGGCCCAACACGAAGACCATGGGATGCAGGACCAGCCCCACCGCGGCCGCGCCCACACCGAAGGAGGCGACCACTGGCCAGAAGCCACCGGTGACGGTCTGATCGGTGAGCACCTCGGCCGCGCCTTGAAGACGAGCCTGGGCGATGGCATCGGCATCCCGGAACGAGACCAGTACCAGACTGACGGTCAGGGAGACGGCGGCCAGCGCCACCAGCACGCCGTAGCCGATGTGGTCCCCGACGCCGCCCTTCCATCCCAGCGACAGCGGGCCGACGTGATTGCCGCCGGTGGTGTAGCCGTAGACGAGCGCAGCCGCGGTGAACGCTGAGGACAGTCCGAAGAAGAACTTGAATCCGGTGGTGAACATGCTCGGCCTACTTGGTTATGAAGACGACGTACCAGATGAGGAAGTAGCACAGCACGCACATGTGCCAGTAGACCGCCGAGGCCTGCACCCCGTGGGCCAGCTCGCGCCCGAAGGGTCCCATGAGGGAGCGGATGGTGGTCACGGTCAGCATCGCCATGGCCCCGATGAGCATGGCGATGAACGAGCCCGTCACCGCGTAGAACAGCAGCTCGGGCCGCCCGCCGTCAATGGCGAAAGCGGTGTCCTGGTACACAAACCAGAACTGGTTGATCACCGCGGCACCGAACATCAACGTGACACCGAGCGCGATGAACCCGTGGGGCCGGTCCTCGGCCCGAGCGGCCTGCACCGCCCATTGCACCGTCACCATCGACAGCACCAGCGTCATCATCATCATCCCGGCCGGGCCTAGCTCGACGCTGTCGGCCGGGAACCACTCCTGTCCCGCGGCCCTGGCCTGCTGACGCTGCTGAACGTAGGTGGCGAGCAGCGCGGCGTAGGCCATGAAGGCTGCTCCCGTGGCCAGCAGGACGCCCACAACGACGGTGCGGGGCCGGGTTGCCTCCGCCGCGGGCAGCGCAGTCGTTCTCATGCTGCTTCGCTCCCGACCGCGTCGGACGGGAGCGAATGGGCGAGTGCCCGTCGTGTCGCAGCGGTGTCACTCCCGCTCTTGTTCGCTGCGCTCACGGGCCGCTCGGGCCACGGCCTCGCTCGGCTCATCGCGAAGACTCTCATGAACCGCTCCCTATCCGCTCGACCTCCGGGTTGGGCCTCAGGGCGGAGACTGCTCCGGCCAGAGCCACGGCCACCCCGACCGCAACTAGGACGGATCCCACCAGAGCCATCATGTTGAGCACTGCGCTGCCGTCGAGCGCGAGGGCCATGAGGTCCGGATCGTCGACGATGAACCCCGAGATCAGATCGGACACCACCAGCAGCCCTCCGCCGCCCAGCAGCAGCACGATCGCGCCCCGCCCCACGACCTCGGAGATCGGACAGACCAACAGCTCGTGCGACCAATTCCGCAGCGCGGCCACCCCAGCGATGAGGCCCGCAACGACAACGCCGTGGAACACGGCCCACGTGGCGGTGGATTCGAGCAGCCCGAAGGGCTCGATCACTCGCAGAGCGCCAACGAATGTCGCTGCGCCCAGGAGCTTGAGCGCCGCGCCCGCGCCCAGCATCCTGGTCCCGAAGAGGCGGTCCGGCGTCTTGGTGCCCCGCAGCACCACCTCAGCCGCGCCGCCGGCCAGGGCCACCACCGGCAACACCGCGGCGAGGCCGAAGGCCACGTAGAGCAGCCCGTCGCGGAGATCCTGGGGAGCAGTGAAGTAGTCCTGCGACCAGCCTCCCACCGCCAGCAGTCCGAACAGCCCCACGATTATGGTGACCGCCTCCGGGCGGCTGGAGCGGGCCCCGACCGCCGCGCTGACCGCCTCGATGGCTATGCCGAGCACCGGCACGGCCATGAGGTAGACGGCGGGCTGCTCCACCAGCCAGTCGAGTTGGAGCCATATGTCGGGACCCTCGGCCCGGCCGAAGGCGATTGCCGGCCGGCCCCGCAAGTCCGCATAGATCAACGCGATGTTGGCGATAGCGACGGGCAGGGTGAACAGCCACACCGCCGCGGCCACCAGCATCGACCACGAGAAGGGCGGTACGTCCAGCAGGCTCATGCCAGTCTGGCGCAGCGAGATCACAGTGGCGGCCACAGCCACCGCGCCCACGAGCAGCGCCACGATCACTATGCCGGTGCCAAGCAGCGTGAGCGCCATGGCGTCGTTCTCGTTGCCGGTCACACCGTCGATGGCGCCCCAGCCTCCGCCAGCGAATACCGACGAAACGATGATCACCGCACCGATCAACCAGGACCAGAACGACGCCAGCGCAGCCCGGGGAAAGGCCAGGTTGCCCGCGCCGATCTGGGACGGCACCACCGCCACGGCCACGCCGAGCAGCAGGGGCAGCACCACCAGCAACATGAAGGACACCCGGTACAGGGTCCACATGCGGAAATAGGCGTTGTAGCCGCCGAACAGGTCCCAGGGGGCGACTGCTTCGGTCCGTCCGAGCGAGAGCAGCACCCCGATCACGACAGTGCCGAGGGCCAGCAGCAGCGACGTGACCACAAAAAGCCGGCCGACCTCGACCGCTTCGCTGGTCGTGAAGGACTGGGCCAGCGTCCGGGGCGCCGGGGGCGCTTCTGCGGGGAATCCCGGCGCGGCTGCGCCGTCGGTGCCGGGAACAGCCTCCGAGTCCGCGATCGCCGGTTCGGTCAGCGTCATCGGGAGGCGATGCTACACAGTGGCGATAGGGCCACCGACAATCGACGCTTGCGAGATTGATGCGGCTTGCGGCCCTGTGAGGTCGGAAACGTCGCCAATTTCGGTCTCCGTGATATCTACAAGCCGTTGCGGATCAGCACGTCCGCGGCGATGGCTCCGAAGAGCAGCACGACATAGGCGTTGGACCAGCCGAATAGCCGCATCGACCGGGCCGGGTCGGGGCGGCGCAGCACATCGACGGCCAAGCCAAGAAAACCGGCACCTCCGACGAGCGCGGCCACCACGTAGACGACGCCCATCTGTGACACCGGCACCAGCACCAGCGTGAGCGCCCACAGCACGACGGAGTAAACGACGATGCGGCGAGCGGTGGCCCGCAGCCCGGCCACCGCGGGAAGCATGGGAACGTCAGCAGCCTGATAGTCGCTGCGATAGCGGATCGCCAGGGCCCAGAAGTGAGGCGGCGTCCAGTAGAAGATCACCGCGAACAACACTACCGGCGGCCAGTCGAGCGATCCGGTGACCGCGGTCCAGCCCACCAGGGTCGGCACGGCCCCGGCCGCTCCGCCGATCACGATGTTGCGGATGGACGTTCGCTTGAGCCACAGCGAGTACACGAACACGTAGAACGCGGCCGCAGCCGCAGCCAGCGCAGCCGACAGCGGGTTCACGAAGGCCCACAGCCACACGAAGGAGCCGACGGTGAGGGCCACCGCGAACACCACCGCCTCGGCGGGGCGGACCGCGCCGGTCACCAGGGGCCGGTTGCGGGTTCTGTGCATCAGCCGGTCGATGTCTCGGTCGACGTACATGTTCAGCGCGTTGGCGCCGCCCGCAGCCATCGCCCCTCCCACCACAGTGGCCGCGATCAGCCACAGCGAGGGCAGGCCCTGTTCGGCCAGGATCATCGACGGGACCGTGGTGACCAGCAGCAGCTCGACGATGCGGGGCTTGGTTAGAGCCACGAAGGCCGCGGCGCGGACTCGGCGGGTCGCGCGCACGTTTCCGGTCACGGTTCCGGTCACCCCCGCAGGTTAGGACCATAAGACGGCCATACGACAGCCAATTGGGGAATCCGGCGATGGTCAATCGGGGAATTCAGCCGCAGTCCAAATGGGGAATCCGGCGCCATCCATTTGGCCGTACCATCGGCCTGTGGCACCGACCGCCTACGCCCGGCTCACACGGTTCGCCCTGTGGGCGCTGGCGGCCATAGTCGTGACCGGCGCGGCGGTGCGCCTCACCGGATCGGGCCTGGGATGCGAGGACTGGCCCACCTGCTCCGAGGACCGCTTCGTGGCCGACCTCGAGTACCACGCGCTGGTGGAGTTCGTGAACCGGCTCTTCACCGGGGTTGTGGCCGTAGCGGTGATCGCGGCCGTGCTGGGCTCCTGGAAGCGGCGACCCCGAAGAACCGACCTGATCGCGCTGTCGCTGAGCCTGGTGGCGGGAGTGCTGGCCCAGGTCGTGCTGGGGGCTCTGCTGGTGAAGACCGAGCTCGAACCCCGCTTCACCATGGGGCACTTCCTGCTGTCGATGGTGCTGTTATGGAACGCCGCGGTTCTCGATACCAGGGCCCGCGGCGACGCACCTCCCACAGTCGCAGAACCCGGGCCTGACAGCACTATGGTCAACACAAGTGGGCCTGACAGCACTATGGTAACCACAAGTGAGCTTGACATCACTACAGTTAACGAGAATGAGCCCGACAGCACGACGATCAGCGATGCTCGGCCCGACGGCCTGACCCGGCTGATGCGATGGACGGTGCTGGCGGTGGGCGCGGTGCTGCTGGTGACCGGCACCCTGGTCACCGGGGCGGGGCCCCATGCCGGCGACACCCGGGCCGAGAGGCTCCCGCTGCTGGTGCGGGAGGTCGCAAGAGTCCACAGCATCGTCGCGCTGGCCCTGCTAGGGATGGTGGGATGGACATGGTGGCGGCTGCGGGCAGCGGGATCGGAAGGCCACGCCCGGATGGGCCGGGTGGCAGTGCTGCTGGCCGTGCAGGGCGCGGTCGGGTACACGCAGTACTTCGCGGGCGTTCCCGCGCTGCTCGTCGGAGTCCATGTGGCACTGGCGTCGGTCGTCTGGATAGAGATCGTCAAGGCCGCCCACACGCCCGCGGCCACCGCAGCGAGGCCGGTGAGGCGCTATCGCGTCGTCGGCACGGCGACGCTCGGAGCAAGGCCATGACGTCGCCGGTGACCGCCCCCGAGCCGAGAGCCATGACATCGCCGGTGACCGCCCCCGAGCCGAGAGCCATGACATCGCCGGTGACCTCGCCGGTGAAGGATCCGGTGGATGAGACGGACCGGAGGCCCGCCCGGCCCTGGAAGGTGATCGTGCTCGACGATCCGGTCAACCTGATGTCGTATGTCACCTACGTGTTTCGCAAGTTGTTCGGCTACTCGCAGCAGAAGGCCCACCGCCTGATGATGCAGGTTCACACCGACGGAAAAGCCGTGGTGGCGTCGGGACAGAGGGAGAAGGCCGAGTTCGACGTGTACCGGCTCCACGAGCACGGCCTGTGGGCCATTCTCGAGCAGGACTGATGGCCTCGTCGGCAGCGCATGGGGCCAAGCGCCACGACACTCTGGGAGGCGAACTGTCCCTAGTTGGTCGGCTCGCATCGGCACGAAGGAAGGACTGATGGCCCGCGGCAGGTTCCGGCTCGGCCCCGAAGGCATCACGGTGACACTGCGCGACGACGAGCGAGCCGGCCTGGCCGCGGTGCTCGAGCAGTTCCGGCAGTTGCTCATCGGGGGCACGGATGCCTTGCTGCTGCGCTTCCAGCCGCCCGTGCACATCCACGACCGCAGGGCCTCCGAGGAGTTCTGGGACATGGCCGCGGGACCCCTACTGCAGCACCGGCTTGAGGCCATCGACACTGTCGAGGCCGGACTGGCAGGCGCCGCGCTGGACGACGAAGCGGTGGCGGCCTGGATGCAGACCCTCAACAGCCTGCGCCTCTACCTGGGCAACACCCTCGAGGTCGGGGCCGCGACGTTCGATCCGTCCCGAGCGGGCGACAAGCCCCAGGAGGCGGCCCGGTACATGCTCTACGAGTGGCTAGGCGGCTTGCTCGACCAACTCGTGACAGCCGCGGCCGGAACCCTCCCACCCGGCACCGACAACTGACGACCCAAGCACCCCCGCCCCCCTAGCGTCCGAATCCCAACTCTTCAACCCATAGCCCACTTCCCGATGCCTCTCCTCGCCCAGACATCGCCGCCGTTCCCCCGCTGCTGCCCGGAACGGTCGTCACAGGGGCCAGCAATCGTCGCTCCAGCGGGCGAGCGTGACGAACGGCCGACGGGCACGTCCGACGTGATGGGCCGACTGGAATGGGACAAGCCAGCGCTCACCATTCGCACCGAGTTCTGGAAGTCCGAGAAGGGCCGGGTACTGCACCCCGAGTGATCCGCCACCGACCCCACCAAGTGTGTCAACCGATCGATCACCTCCCGCCCATACACCTCCTGTCGCATGGGCGCTCTATGCTTGACAACAGGAGCAACCCGGCAAACCGAAGGAGACGAGAGCATGAGCTACACCCCGCCGTTTCTTCCTGAGGAGCGCACAGGCGACGAGTCGCTAGGCGACCGCGTAGCCCGGGCGCGCAAGCTCCGAGAGGATGCTGCTGCGCGCGTCGAAGAGCGCTACGCCGACGGCAAGCCGAGCGAGGGTAAGTGGCGGTCTGGCGACTCTAACGACCTAGAGATGGAACGACTAAGTGTCATCTGAGGCGCAAAAGCCAACCCCGCCCCCCGCAGAGCGCCTTTTTTCGCGCCCTCAATGCGCCGCGCTACGAGCGACAGAGCGAGATCCGTCAATATGAAGAGACCAGCGGCCGCGCGCTGATCGTCGTTCACGGGCCAATTGCGCCAACGATCATAACTCCGTTCGCCGACGCTGTCAATGACGTTAGCCGCGGTGCACCACTTGACCTGATGTTGACATCCATTGGTGGAGACGGCGAGACAGCCTTGAGAATGGCCTCGATGTGCCATGGAGAACGCGAGGACTTCAGGATCATCGTCTCTGACATGGCTGCGTCAGCAGCGACGCTGTTGTCACTCGCTGCTGAGACAATCGTCATGAGCGACACGTCGGCACTCGGACCCATCGATCCTCAGGTGTTGATGCAGAAACGACTTCAATACATACCTGCCAAAGACATCGTCGCGATTGTTGAAGATCTAGAAGAATGAAGGAGAATCCTCAAGCCTTCGAACTCTATGTCTCATTGTTGGCTGATATCGATGCCATCATCTACCAGACCGCAAAAGCGGCAATCCGTCGCACTGAGGAACTCGTTCCTGAACTCTTGCGCCTCCAACAGAATCCACCATCCGCGGAAGCGATCAACGACATTGCACAACAGTTGCAAAGCCATGCGATGCACTCAGCGACTATCGGACATCAGCATGCAACACAACTAGGTCTTCCAGTTCTGTATATGTCATCCCAGTCCGACGAATGGGACATGCTGTGGAGACTTCATGCTCGGTACGTTGCGTTGCTAGGAGACTGCTGAGTAATGCTGATTTTGCCCGAGACGCAAGCCCCTGACCTGGGGTTTTGTGATCGTGAAACGGCCAATTTGGGACTTGCTCAGCAGTCTCCTAGGTGCGTATCCCAACGACAGCGTCGCCATCGAGGGCCGCAAGGTCTCCTTTCATTTCAACGTGAGAGAGTCATGACTCATGCAGTCATACACCCCTCCATACTGAGGATGTGCCCGCCCGGGCCAGCAGGCCTCGTTGCGCTCGCTAACTGAATCAGGAATTCGGCGGCATGGCAGAGATGAGCAACCGGGCTCGGGTGGGTGATGCCTTCGACCTGTTGGCCCAGTGCCTCAGGCCGTTTGTGTCGACGCACATGGCGAGGACACCCCCCCCCCCGAGGGCGGGAGTGGGCCGAGGTGTTCGCCAGCAGCGCCAAGCCGCCCATCACCGAGTACTCGACAGATGACCCGCTGTTCCTGCTGCGGGTGATCGCCGACTGCTGGCGACCCACGTTCGACCGCCAGTTGCCCCGCGGTAGCCGCAACCTGGTGTTCACGCTGCGAGACAAGCGCAACGAATGGGCTCACAACCGGCCCATCCAACTCCATGACGCCCTCTACACTCTCGCCGGCCTCGTCATCGACGCCGAGCACCTCGACGTCGCCCAATCCCACCAGCCGCTCACACATGCGCGTAGGGTCAGACTCCACAGGGATCCTCCAGTGATCCGGCTGCTGTGACAGCACCGATTCTGGGGGATCCCTCGCGTTCAGCCGCGGACCCCTACGACCTCCACTCCGACCTCATTCGCGAAGAGCCCCATTACCGCCTCGTGGCCCATCGCAACGGAGATGGGGTCGCGGCTTCGGGCACAGGAGTCCGCCGCGCTCGCAACCAGCGTTCATCTGGTGTGTCGACCTCGGGCTGAGGACGCCTCTGTGGGCGAGTGGGCCGACGTGCTGCGTGAGTTGCCCGAGCGGGTGGGTGACTGGATGCAGCGTCTGCAGGGCGAGGGCGTCCGGGGCGCCGACCTGGTGTTCGCCTGCGTAGGGCCGGCACTGGAGATCTACAGCCGGCACTCTGCGGTGGAGACGGCCGATAGGCGGGTTGTCGCCCTGCCCGCGTACCTGGAGCGCGTCTGGGAGGTCGTGGGCCGGGAAGCGTTGGCGCAGATTCTGGGTACGGCAGAGGCTCAGGCCCGCAACGGCGCGGCCGGGGCGCTGGAGGAGGACGCTCGTCTAACGGCGCTGTTCTTGTGGACGATGCAGAGCACCAGCGAAGGCACGGACAGCAGCGGCGACGAGCTTGGAGATGATGAGGACGAGGACGCGGCACCGAGGCCGGCGGCGCACAGCCTTCCCTTCGATGTGGTGCGGCGCTTCGCGCAGCCGCTCGGCATACACCTCGACGAGTGGGAGTCGCGCATCATCAATACAGACAAGGGCGTGGTGCGCCTGATCCCGGTGCGAGACCGCGGCAAGCAGCTATTCGGGGACGCAGGCGCCGATGTGCTTGCTGACGAACTCGAGACTGCCGCCGCCTACAACCCGCAGCTCAGTCTGTTCGCTGAGGCGGCGCCGACAGTTCACGGCCGTACCCGCAGGCGCGGCGCAGCAGGCGAGATGGACGATCTCGACGCCTCTGCGAACGCCACCACGCTGGATCGCATCCACGCCGCCATGCTGTTGCAAGGCTCGGGCCGCACACAGGCGCTTCGGGCCCTGCTGCAGGCTGAGCAGGAGCGCGGCCCGGACTTCCTGCGCCTCGCCAACGCCCTGTCCGCGCTGTACCCGCGCGGCAGTGACGAGAAGCGGCTCCTCGACGCGATGCTGCTGGCCGCGAGGTAGCGTTCCTGTCATGGATGCCACCGACGGCAGACCGCTGACCGACGAGGACGAACTGCTGAAGCGCATCACGGTGCGCTCCGACATCTTCGGCGGCAAGCCGATCATCCGCGACATGCGCTTCGCGGTGGAGCACGTCCTGGGGCAGCTGGCCGCTGGAGACACCGTGGAGGACATCCTCGATCAGTACGAGCTTCTGGAGCCCGAGGACATTCAGGCCTGCCTGGTCTTCGCCTATCGCTCGATAGCGGGTACCTGCGTATACGACCGCATTCTCGTTCACTGAGCGAGTGTGAAGTTCCTCATCGACGCATGTGTGGATTCACGCGGCCTCCGCGCCCTGCTGATCGGCAGGGGTCACGACGTGGCCTTCGCAGCGGAAATCGGGCCTAGCACGCCAGACGACCTACTGCTCGCGCGGGCCGCCCAGGAGCAGCGAATCCTGATCACCGCGGACAAGGACTTCGGTGCGCTGGTGTTCGTCCACCGGAGGCCGCACGCAGGCATCGTACGCCTCACCGCCATGTCGGAAGGGCAGAGGGTCGTGGCGATGAGCGAGGTGCTCGACTACTACTCGGTCGCGCTCGGCCAGAACAGGATCCTGGTGGTGTCGCCCAAGCGAGTACGCGTGAGCCGCGCAGAGCCCGAAGGCGGTACCGGCGACTAGAGTGTCGAGGCCCTGGTGGGAACGATGAGCATGAGGCCCTAGGTGATGCCGCGACGACCGCGCCGCCCAGAACAGAGGCGCTGTCGAGGGTGTTCGCCGCGGCGAACGGGCCTGTGCTGCTATTCGACGAGGTGCTGAACTTCGTCAACCGCCACCGGGACATGGCCGAGCCGTTCCACGCCTTCCTGCAGAACCTGACTGTCGCGGTCACCGGGACGACCCGGGCGGCGGCGGTCATCAGCCTGCCCCGCAGCCAGGTCGAGATGACAGCGTGGGACCAGCAGTGGCAGGACCGCATCACCAAGGTCGTGCGGCGAGTCGCCCAGGACCTCATCGCCAACGACGAGTCCGAGATCAGCGAGGTGGTTCGCCGTCGGCTCTTCGAGGACCTCGGCCCCGACGGGACCCGCCAGCGGGTCGCAAAGGCCTACGCCGACTGGTGCTTCGAGCGCTCCGCCCGGCTGCCGGCCGAATGGACCGCGGTCGACTCGACCAGCACCAAGAGCAGAGGACGCCAACACCTCCGCAAGCGCTTCGAGGCGTGCTACCCGTTCCACCCGGCGACGCTGTCGGTGTTCCAGCGCAAGTGGCGGGCGCTCGCGCAGTTTCAGCAGACTCGGGGCGCACTGGCGATGCTGGCGCAGTGGATCTCCTGGGCGGCGCGCGAGCAGTTCAAGACGGCTCGCAGCGAGCCGCTGATCACCCTGGGGTCGGCGCCGCTGCGAATTCCCGAGTTCCGTGCCGTCGTGCTCGGACAGTTGGGCGAGCCCCGCCTCGACGCCGCCATAGATGCCGATCTCGCAGCCGAGACGGCCCACGCCCGCGCCCTCGACTCCGACACCACGGGAGCGCTGCGCGACATCCACCGCCGGGTGGGCACGGCCATCCTCTTCGAGTCGTCAGGCGGGCAGGTGGACAAGGTGGCCCACCTGCCCGAGCTGCGATTCGCGCTCGGCGAGCCAGAAGTCGACACGACCACCATCGACAACGCGGCCAGCGCCTTGGAGCGCTCCGGCTTCTTCATGCGCAAGGTCGGCACCGACGGCTACCGCATCCACCACCAGGCCACCCTTCGCAAGGTGGTCAGCGACCGGCGAGCCTCCCTCGACGACGCGACCGAGGTTGGGCCGGAGCAGCGCAGGATCGTCAAGGGCGAGTTCGAGCGGGGCGCGACCCTGCCGCTGGTCTGTTTCCCCAGCGACGGAGACGCCGTCGCGGGCTCGCCGCGCCTGACCCTGGTAGTGGTGGACCCGGCACAGGAGTGGCACCCCGGCGAGAACGACCTGGCCGAGCGCATCGGCGGCTGGACCACAACCAGAGGGAAGTCGCCGCGGCTGCACCCTTCTGCGCTGGTCTGGTGCATAAGGAAGCCCGGGCGCGATCTAAAGGACCGCGTCGAGTTGCTGCTCGCGTGGCGGCGAGTGTCCCACGAACTCGCACAAGGCATCCTCGGCGCCGAGATCGAGCGAGCCGACAGCACCGAGGTGAAGGCCCGGGTCCGGGAGGCCCAGGAGGCCGCCAAGGACGAGGTGTGGGCGGGATACCGCTTCGTGGCGCTGGCCGATGCCAAGGAACCCAGTGGTCTCAAGGCGATCGACCTCGGCGCGGGCCACTCCAGCGCCAGCGAGACGCTCTGCGGGCGGATAGTCGCTGCCTTGAAGTCGCAGGGCGTGCTCAACGAGACCATCGGGGCGGGCTACATCGAGCGCAACTGGCCGCCCGCGTTCAAGGACTCGGGCGCATGGCCGCTGGTGAGTCTGCGCCAGAGCTTCCTCGACGGATCCCTCACGTTCAGCCGCGGACCCCTACGACCTCCACTCCGACCTCATTCGCGAAGGGCCCGATATATGGCGAGGTCAAAGGATGTTCATTCTCTTGCTGACGTGTCGGAGGGGGAGGGGTTCTCCGAGCACACGGTCCGCACAGTCAATGAGAACACCCGTGTCCTTCGCTTTGAAGAGGGCACCGGCTTCTCCGAGTCCTAAACTCCGTTCGCCTAGCCCGCAGCGGCATCTCCAAGCTGCGGTGCCTGTCCCGTGTCCCCGATCCGGCAGGACGGGCGAGGCGGATAGGCTGAGCCGGTCGGCAGCGGCCGGCGGGCCCCCATCGTCCAGCGGCCTAGGACGCCGGCCTTTCACGCCGGTAACACGGGTTCGAATCCCGTTGGGGGTGCGAGCAGCGGCACGGCTCGCTAGCGTTTCACACTCGCACGCCCGTCGTGCGCCGGGTCCTGTAGATCAGTCTGGAGTGATCGCCACCCTGTCAAGGTGGAGGCCGCGGGTTCAAATCCCGTCAGGACCGCGTTGCCGCCCTCCAGGGATCGGCGACGACCCGGTCGGGTAGCTCAGTTGGCAGAGCGTCCGCCTGAAAAGCGGAAGGTCCGCGGATCGACGCCGCGCCCGACCACTACAGTGACAACGACACAACGCAAGGGTCCAGAGGGGGCCAGGTTGCTGAACCGCATCTCGATGCCATGACACTTGTCACGCCCGGCCCTGCCGCCAAGCCCCCGCCCGCGACCAAGGCGGATCCCCACAACCCGATCCACAACACCTTCTGGAGGCGGCATCGCAGCGAGGTCGAGGAGGATCTGATCCGGCTGCGCTCCCGGCCGCTCACGTTCTTCTCCGGCTTTCAGTTCTCGGACGAGCTGGCGAGCATCCGAACACCGGGCGCTTGGGTCGTCACCCGGCACGCGCCCATTCTGGAGGTGTCGAGAAAGCCCCAGATCTACTCGTCGGCCTCCGGAGTCACCATCAACGATTTCCCGCCCGAGTTCAACGAGTACTTCAACTCCATCATCTCCATGGACGACCCCCGCCATGCGCGGCTGCGGCGGATCGTGTCGGCAGGCTTCACGCCCCGGATGCTGGCCCGGCTGGAGGACGCCGTGAAGGACCAGGCCACGATGATCGTGGACGAGGTCTGCGAGCGAGGCGAGTGCGACTTCGTGACCGACGTGGCGGCCCGGCTGCCGCTGCGCATCGTCTGCGACCTGATGGGGATCCCCGCCTCCCACCACGACTTCGTGTTCGACCAGTCCAACATCATCCTGGGCGCCGCCGATGAGGAGTACGTGCCTGAGTTCGGCGACCTGATCACCGCAATTCTCACCGCCGGCGAAGCCCTGACCCAGCTCATGGACGACGTGGCCGAGTCCAAGGTCGGCGTCGACACCGGGGACCTGACCAGCGTGCTGGTCAACGCGGAGGTCGACGGTGAGCGGCTGACCCGGGCCGAGCTGGCCAGCTTCTTCATCCTGCTGGTGGTGGCCGGCAACGAGACCACCCGCAATGCCATCAGCTGGGGCCTGGTGTACCTCACCGACAACCCCGACCAGCGCCGCATCTGGGCCAACGACTTCGGGGGCATCGCGCACGGCGCGGTGGAGGAGATCGTGCGCATCGCCAGCCCGGTCACCTACATGCGCCGCACCGCGCGGTTTGACACCAAGCTTGAAGGCCAGAAGATCGACGAGGGCGACCAGGTGGTGATGCACTACCTGTGCGCCAACCGGGACGAGACGGTGTTCGACGACCCCCTCGCCTTCGACGTGCGGCGCGACCCCAACCCCCACGTCGGCTACGGTGGGCCCGGGCCGCACTACTGCCTGGGCGCCCACCTGGCCCGCCGTGAGATCAAGGTGATGTTCCGGGAGCTGTTCACCCGCATCGGCGACATCGAGGCCACCGGCGAGCCCGAGTTGCTGGCGTCGGCCTTCATCCACGGCATCAAGCACCTGCCCGCCGAGTTCACGCCAGTCAGGCCTGTGCGAGCAGCCACCTAGGTGGCTGGTGTTAAATGGCAATTTGCCACAATTCGCAAGTCGGTGACCTGGGGTTTTGTGACCGCAAAACCCCCATTTCGGGAGTTTGGCACCAGCCACCTAGATCCTTCCGGGCCAGCGCCGAGGCGGCGCTACTTCGGTAGTGCTCGATTAGCCGCTCTTCGATCTCGAAGGCCGCGGGGGCGGCTATGTCCTCCAAGTTGATGCGCTCCACGGTTGGAGTTGGCCGATGCTCGGATTGCGGCGTATAGTTCTCAGGGTCAAGCGGTTTCCCGACGGCCGCTTCTCTTGAGGGGTGATATCGAGTGCTTCCTGAATTGCGCTCAAGTCGCAACAGGTCCAGCGAACGCACCGACGGTTTCGGCCGCTTTGGGTGCGCGCCTCTGCGAGCGCATTTCCACCACCCCCCCCCCCCCCCGGCGAATTTCGTCACCTTCGTCACCTAGGTAGTCCCGCAGCCCCGTCCGACCCCTTCCTGCGGAACGCCTCTGTCTGGCGTTGCCGCTTGCTTGGAGCGCGCCTGCTCTTGAACGCGCGTGGGCAGGCCCGGAGGTCTCGCCTCGCCCCGCGGGCGGTGCCGGTGCCTTCCACTGAGACCGCGCCGCCAACGAGAGTGAGGTCAGCGTCGTGAAACGCAAGATGTCCTTTGCCGCTGTGGGCGTGCTGGGAGCGCTCGTGCTCAGCGTTCTCCCCGGCGTCCCGCTGCCCTACGCGGCGTACGCCCAGTCGTCGCCGTCGGTGGCGCTGAGCCTCTCCTCCGCCTCGGTGGAGGAGGGCGCGGCGATCGCCGTCACCATGTCCTTCGGCGGCCTGGAGCCCGACGCCGACGGGGGCACCACCGACTACATCTTCCGGGCCGACGTGGTGGGCGCCGACGGGTGCGAGGACCGGGCGGGCGGCTACGGCCTGGGCGTGGACCGCTACATCAACAGGGTGGACGAGGACCCCGAGACCCGCACCGGGACCATATCCGCCGACTGCCCGGCGGGCGACCACACCGTCGAGGCCGGCATCTCCTCGCCCGACGGCGTGGAGCTGGCGTCGGCGACGGCGAGCTTCACGGTGACCGCACCGGCCCCCGAACCCACACCCGACCCCGACCCAGAACCCGAACCCACACCCGACCCAGAATCCACACCCGCGCCCGCACTGGAAGGGGCCGGCTGGACCGGAATGCTCTTGCCCGCGCCCGACCCCGACCCCGAACCCGCACCTGACCCCGAGCCCGAACCCGCGCCGCGAGGTGAAGAGGCTCCCGCCCCGAGCGGGTCCTCGCCGCTGGTGGCGATTGCCCTGTTCCCCTCGGCCTCGGTGCAGGAGGGGACCGCCATGGCCGTCACCATGGGCTTCGGCGGCTTGGAGCCCGACGCCGACGGGGGCACCACCGACTACATCTTCCGGGCCGACGTGGTGGGCGCCGACGGGTGCGAGGACCGGGCGGGCGGCTACGGCCTGGGCGTGGACCGCTACATCAACAGGGTGGACGAGGATCCCGAGACCCGCACCGGGACCATATCGGCCGACTGCCCGGCGGGGAACTACACCCTGGAGGCCGGCATCTCCTCGCCCGACGGTGTGGAGTTGGCATCGGCCAGCGCGGCCTTCACCGTCACGGCCCTCACCACCACCGCAGCGCCGCCGGTGGAAGGGGAAGACGACCCGCCCCCGTCCGCGCAGCAGAATGCAGTGCCCACGGTGTCGATCGCCCGCGTCGGCGCGCAGGCGATGACCGAAGGCAACGACAGACAATTCACCGTCAGCGTCCCCGTGGCGGTGACCGCGGACCTGGCGGTGACGGTGACCGTGCAGCAGCCGGAAGGCGCCGACGTGTTCGGCGCCACGCCGCCGACGTCCGTGACGATCCCTGCCAGCGGGACCTCGGCGACGCTCACCGTGGAGATTGACAGCGACGGAGTTTGGGAGCCCCACGCCGACGTCACCGTGACGCTGGTGGAGGGCGCCGACTACGACGTGTCGGCCACTGGCGGCTCGGCGACCGTCACCGTCAACGACAACGACATACCCGACCTGACACCAGCATGGGGGCCTATACCGGGGACAGTGTTGGAGACTGTCGGCGAGATCACCTTCTCGATCATCGCAACCACGCACCGCGACGAGCAGCCTCACGGAGAGTTCAGTTTAACAGCAAGAACCGATTCGGCCTCGGCGATCTCACCCGACGACTTTGATTTTTATGCCAACAACCATCTGTTCTACTCCAACAATTTCCGGCGCACCGAGGTCGAACCGGGGATGTGGCGCTACATCGCCGTCAAGCAGTTCTCGGTGGCCATCGTGGACGACCGCCTCGCCGAAGGCGATGAGCATTTCAGGGTGCTGTTGGAGGGTGCGCCGGGCTTGTCGTCGGCCGTGAAGATAAGGGCAGGTTTCGGCATCCCTTTGAGGGTCAACCTCAGAGACGACCCGTGCGATGCGTACCTGGGCACCACCCCCAAGGGCCTTTTGCGCCCCTGCATCGCCTCGGCGGTCTATGACGCGGACCAGGGGGCGGTGGTGCTGACCTGGCTTCCCGGCAGAGACATCGACAACTACGACGCGGACCTCACGGGCTTCAGGATCGAGCGCTACGCGCCCCGTCTCATGGACGACCCCAGCGCCCACCTGGAAGGCAACGACCGGCCCACCGTCGCCGCCGATGCACGAACCTGGACTGACACCAGCCCGCCCCTCACCTGGATGATGGCCTACCGCGTTTTCGCCCGGTACGCGGACGACACCGAGTGGGTGTCCCTGACACGGTTCGCTGAAGCCGCCCCCGACAGCGGCATGGGGCCTGTGCGCCGCGTGAACGCCCACCTGGAGCAGGATCTCGACCTCGGCAGCAAGTCGGGTACGACGCTCTACGTAGACTGGGAGAACAACACCTGCACCGGCAGCAGCATGTACCAGGTGGCGCAGCGCGACCCCGACACGGGCGACTGGGCCGTCATATCCGGGGGGTCGGACCTCCCCAACACCCAGAAGAGCCTCACCTACAAGTACGACAAACAATACCCGCCCCTCGTGCCGGTGAGGGTGATTTGCGGCGCGGCCGACGACGTCGGCAACCCCGGCCCCGGCCAGCTCATCCAAGACCACGTGGCCGTCCCCCACAACCCCAGCGAGACGCCGGAGCTGCCAAGCCCCTCGATGCCAGGCCGCTCGATGGTGGCCTCGCTGAGCCCCCGTCCCGACGGCGAGGCCGGTGACCGGCTCACGATCAACTGGGTGGACTTCGAATGCACCACGAAGTACCACGTAACGATATTCCCTGCCCCTGACAGCGCCTGGAGCGTGGCACCCGCCGGCGGCGACCTGGCCCTTACCGTGAGCGAGTACACCCACGACTTCGACACCGAGCACTCACGCCTGTATTCAAATCTCAGAGTCCGGGTGGTATGCGCCGACTCAGCCGCTATGAGCCTGAGTCCCGGCGACGACGACATCATCGGATACGACAGGGCGGCCCGCTACCGGCAGGCATCGTCGGGGCCCGCGCCGTGAGCATCGCACAAACCCCCCATCGTCCAGCCGCCCAGGACGCCGGCCTTTCACGCCGGTAACACGGGTTCGAATCCCGTTGGGGTGCGAGCAGCGGGACGGCTGTCGCGAGGCGTGCTTCTCGGGCCTCACGGCTGCAAATTCGAGTGGGTAGAGTTGACCCATGGCGCAGCTCCGATCGCACACCACCACCCAGGGCCGGAACATGGCCGGCGCCCGGGCCCTGTGGCGGGCCACCGGCATGACCGACGACGACTTCGACAAGCCGATCGTGGCGGTGGCCAACTCCTTCACCCAGTTCGTGCCCGGCCACGTACACCTCAAGGACCTCGGCCAGCTGGTGGCCCGCGAGATCGAGGCCGCGGGCGGGGTGGCCAAGGAGTTCAACACCATCGCGGTGGACGACGGCATCGCCATGGGCCACGGCGGGATGCTCTACAGCCTTCCCAGCCGCGACCTCATCGCCGACTCGGTCGAGTACATGGTCAACGCCCACTGCGCCGACGCACTGGTGTGCATCTCCAACTGCGACAAGATCACCCCCGGGATGCTCATAGCGGCCATGCGGCTCAACGTGCCCGCCGTGTTCGTGTCGGGCGGGCCGATGGAGGCCGGCAAGACCAAGCTGGCCGGGGTGAGCGTCAAGCTCGACCTGATCAACCCGATGATCTCCGCCGGAGACACCTCCGTCAGCGACGAGGACCTGCTGGAAATGGAGCGCTCTGCCTGCCCCACCTGCGGATCCTGCTCGGGCATGTTCACCGCCAACTCCATGAACTGCCTCACCGAGGCCCTGGGGCTGTCGCTACCCGGCAACGGCACGGTGGTGGCCACCCACGCCGACCGCCGCGAGCTGTTCTTGGAGGCCGGGCGACGAGTGGTCGACCTGGCCCGCCGCTGCTACGAGAAGGACGACGAGTCGGTGCTGCCCCGCTCGATCGCCACCAAGACCGCGTTCGAGAACGCCATACGTCTCGACATCGCCATGGGTGGCTCCACCAACACCGTGCTGCACATCCTGGCCGCGGCCCGCGAGGGCGAGGTGGACTTCACGATGGCCGACATAGACCGGCTCAGCCGCAGCACGCCCAACATCTGCAAGGTGGCCCCGTCCACATCGGAGTTTCACGTGGAGGACGTGCACCGAGCCGGGGGCATCATGGGCATCCTCGGTGAGCTCGACCGGGGCGGGCTGCTGGACACATCGGTGTCGACGGTGCACTCGGCCACGCTGGCCGACGCCCTCGAGGTTTGGGACGTGATGCGCGGCCCGTCCAGCGAGGTTGCCGATTTCTACCGGGCCGGCCCGGCCGGCATCCCCACCCAGGAGGCGTTCAGCCAGTCCGAGAGATGGCCGACACTCGACACCGACCGCGCCAACGGCTGCATCCGCTCGGTCGAGCGCCCCTACAGCGCCGACGGCGGCCTGGCCGTGCTGTACGGCAACATCGCAGCCGACGGCTGCATCGTCAAGACCGCCGGCGTGGACGAGTCGATCTTCCGGTTCTCCGGCCCGGCCAGGGTGTTCGAGAGCCAGGAGGAGGCCTGCGAGGGAATCCTCGACTCCGAAGGAGGAATACAGGCCTCCGATGTGGTGATCGTGCGATACGAGGGTCCCCGCGGCGGGCCCGGCATGCAGGAGATGCTCTACCCGACGTCGTACATCAAGTCGCGAGGCCTCGGCAAGCAGTGCGCGCTGTTCACCGACGGCCGGTTCTCGGGCGGAACGTCGGGCCTGTCCATCGGCCACGCCTCGCCCGAGGCAGCCGAGGGCGGAGCGATCGCGCTGATCCGCGACGGCGACATGATCGACATCGACATTCCGAACCGCACGGTCAACCTCAGAGTGGACGACGCCGAACTCGAACAACGACGGGCCGCCGAGGACGCACGCGAGGGGGGCTGGCGGCCCCGGGCCCGGCAACGCCAAGTCTCAGCGGCGTTGCGGGCCTACGCCGCCATGGCCACCTCCGCCGACAAGGGCGCGGTGCGCGACGTCGACCGGCTCTGAAGCCGGGCGCGTCAGAGCCGGTCTGAAGGGACCGGCGGGGCGGGGGGGCGCACGCAGCCCTCGGCGACAGCGCAAGCGGCCACTTCCGCCGCCACCCGTGTTGCGACCCTGCGGTCGAAGACCGACGGGACGATGTAGTTCCGGTCGAGATCCTCGTCGTCGATCACTTCGGCGATCGCTCTGGCCGCGGCTGCCTTCATCCGTTCAGTTATGCATGTGGCACCGGCGTCGAGAGCGCCGCGAAACACGCCGGGAAAGGCGAGAACGTTGTTGATCTGATTGGGGAAATCCGACCGGCCGGTCGCCATCACCGCGGTCAGACCATCGACCTCCTCGGGACGTATCTCTGGATCGGGATTCGCCATTGCAAAGATGATGGGATTGTTTGCCATGGCGCGCACGTCGTCCGCACTGAGGAGACCCGGCGCCGATAGTCCCACGAACACATCCGCGCCGCGTATGACCTCTGAGAGCGAGCCGGACTTGCCATCAGGATTGCTGTTGCGCACGAACCACCGTTTCGCGTTGTTCAGTCCGCCTCGGCCCCGATGGATCGCACCGGCCCGATCAACGCCCACAATCTCGCCGACGCCCGCGTCATGGAGCATCTTTGCAACCGCCAAACCAGCGGCCCCGGTGCCCGATATCACTACCGACACATCGCCAGCCTGCTTATTGACAAGCTTGAGAGCGTTCCGGAGCGCGGCTGTCGCCACGATGGCTGTGCCATGCTGGTCGTCATGAAACACGGGAATGTCGAGGGCTTCGACTAGCCGCTCTTCAATCTCGAAGGCCGCGGGCGCGGCTATGTCTTCCAGGTTGATCCCACCGAACGAAGGGGCCATACGTACGACGGTCTCCACAAGCTCGTCCGGGGTGGTCACATCGAGGCACACCGGAAAGGCGTCCACTCCGCCGAACTCCTTGAACAGCAGGGCCTTGCCTTCCATCACTGGCAGAGCCGCGGCGGGACCGATGTCGCCCAGTCCGAGGACTGCCGTGCCGTCGGTGACAATGGCGACGATGTTCTTGACCATCGTGTGGGTGTGGCGCAGCATTGGCTCACGCTGGATCGCGTTGCACACCCGAGCCACTCCCGGCGTGTACGCCATAGCCAGGTCGTGGGCGTCGCCGACCGAACACAGGGCGTTGACTTCGATCTTTCCGCCCTCGTGAAGACGGAACGTTCGGTCCCACCAGTCGAGGACGGTGACACCATCGAGGTCGCTGACTGCAGACACTATGTGACGGGCGTGGTCGGGCGATTTGGCGAGCACGTCGATCTCCCGCATCACGACCGGGCCTTTGGCCTCGAAGCCCGGAATGGCGGCAATGTTGCCGCCCGCGCCGCCGATGGCGGTCGCGAAGCGTCCCAGCGTCCCCGGGCGGTTGCCCAACGACACCTTGATGGTTATCGAATAGGCTGGCGTGGGCGTGTCCAAGTCACTTTCCTCCGTACACGAGTTCAGTATCGTGAGAGATCAGGTCAACGCAGATCATGGCCGAGACCCTATCGAGATACGGCACGAACAAGCCCGGTCAGATGGGTAGTTGTAGTCATTTGAGTCTCTGACTACTATGCTCCGCAAGTAGCATTATCCGCTTTGAAGGAGAAAAAATCCGTGGTACGACATATGTCCGATGATCATAAGGTTGCCAATGCCAGAGCGCGTGCCGAGAACAAGGCTGTGAGCGCATATCTTGAAGCCTTGGAATCGAACCGGCCTCGACCGGGTCGCAGACGCACGGCTGCATCCATGAAAAAGCGGATTGAGGCAATCGGCGAGGCCCTCGAATCAGCAACACCGATACGCCGGGTCCAGCTAGTTCAGGAGCGCATCGACCTTGAGCGGGCTCTGAGCGCACCCTCGGAGACAATCGACATCAGCGAACTCGAGGACGGATTTGTGGCCGTCGCCGTTTCCTATAGTGGACGAAAGGGAATCACCTACTCCGCATGGCGCGAGGTGGGCGTTCCGGCCGCTGCTCTGAAACGCGCCGGAATCTCCCGCGGCGGCACCTGACAGTGGGCGTGCCTGTCGCCTTGGCCGGCGACAGGCACATCACAATCGAACTTCGGCTGGCTGGGCTGCTGCCTGCGGGTGGCGGGCCACGACACGGCGGGTCGCTTCGACTACGCGTCCGGTCTGTTCTGTCGCCGTTCCCGCGAACTGAGCCGGATCGGCGATGAGCCGTACCAGGTCGCTGCGGCCCAGCGGTACCCGGTCGTCGTCGGCGATCTGATCGAGCAGGCCGTCAAGGTCGACCGGGCCGTGCCCGCCCGCCTGCTGGGCGGCGCGCCGGGTGGGCTCGGCCAGCACCGCGTGAGCGGCCTCCCGGCCCATCCCGGCCCGGACGAGGGCGGTCAGCAGTCGCGTCGTCGCCAGCAGCGGCACGAACCGCTCGAACTCGGCCGTCAGGGCGGCCTCGTCGATCTGCAGTTCCTCCAGCACTCCCAGCGCCGTGTGGAGCAGGCCGTCGGCCGCGCAGAAGGCGTCGGGAAGCATGACGCGTCGAACCGCAGAGCAGCTCACGTCGCCCTCGTTCCACTGGCGTCCTGCGATCGAGGCCGCCATGGCGAGATGGCCGTCGAGCACGGCCGTCAGGGCGCCGATACGCTCAGAGGAGCGGGCGTTCGCCTTGTGGGGCATGGCAGAGGAGGCGACCTGGCCCGCGCGGAAACTCTCCGACGCGAGGCCGTGCCCGGCCATGAGCCGCACCGTCGTCGCCAGGGATGCGGGCCCGGCCGCGGCTTGCACCAGCGCCGCCACCACGTCGAGGTCCAGCGAGCGCGGGTACACCTGGCCTGACGCGTCGAGCACCCGGTCGAAGCCGAGATACTCGGCCACCAAGCGCTCCAGTTCGTCCACGGCCTCCGCCGAGCCAAGCAGGTCGAGCTGGTCGAGGCGGGTGCCGACGGGTCCCTTGATGCCCCGCAGCGGGTATCGGGCCAATAGCTCGGTGACCCTGCTGAATCCGAGCATCGTCTCGGTGGCTGCGTCCGCGAAGCGCTTGCCCAGGGTCGTGGCCTGCGCGGCCACGTTGTGGGTGCGGGCCACCATCATCGTCGAGGCGTGGGATTCGGCGAGGTCGGCCAGGCGGGCGATCACCGCAACGAGGTCGTCGCGGATCACCCTCAGCGAATCGAGGACCAGCAGCTGCTCGGTGTTCTCGGTGACGTCGCGCGAAGTCATGCCCAGATGGATGTGCTCGTGGCCCGCAAGCGCGCAGAACTCATCGATGCGGGCCTTCACGTCGTGGCGCGTGATCGCTTCGCGAGCGGCTATCGACTCGAGGTCGACGACCTCCGCCACCGCCTCGTACGCGTCGACGACGGCCTGATCAACGTCGAGTCCGAGCCGGCGCTGGGCGTCAAGCACCGCCAGCCACAGCCGGCGCTCCAGCACCACACGGCGCTCGGGTGACCACAGGGTCCGCATCCGCTGGCTGGCGTAGCGGCCGGCCAAGACGTTGGGGACCTCCACTACAAGCTCCGCTCGGCCTCTAGGTGGCTGGTGCCAAACTCCCGAAATGGGGGGATTGCGGTCACAAAACCCCAGGTCAGCGACTTGCGAATTGTGGCAAATTGCCATTTAACACCAGCCACCTAGGCCGCTTGCTGCCAGTAGAGGAACTGGCTCCGGCCGGGGCCGACCCCGACGAGCCGTATCGGCACGCCGATGCCTTCCTCGAGGAAGGCGATGTATTCCGCGGCCGCGGTGGGCAACTCGGAAGACCGCGTCACGCCGCTCAGGTCAGTGCTCCAACCGCTGAGCTCCTCATACACCGGCACCGCCTTGTGCATGACCGACTGGTGGTAGGGCATGTGCTCGAAGCGCTCGCCGTCGAGTTCATAGGCGACGCAGACCTTGAGGCCATCGAGGCCGTCGAGCACGTCGACCTTGGTGAGGGCAACCTCGGTCAGCGAGTTGAGCCGTACCGCCTGGCGCATCATGACAAGATCGATCCACCCGGTGCGGCGACGGCGACCGGTGTTCGTCCCGAACTCGCCGCCGACGTCGACGAGATGGTCTCCGACCTCGTCGAACAACTCCGTGACGAACGGCCCCGAGCCGACGCGGGTCACGTAGGCCTTGGCGATGCCGATCACCCGATCAACGTGGCGGGGACCGATCCCAGCTCCGATGCAGGCACCGCCCGCCACCGGATTGGACGACGTGACGAAGGGGTAAGTGCCGTGATCAAGGTCGAGGAAGGTCCCCTGGGCCCCCTCGAGCAGCACCTGCCGGCCGGACTCGATGGCCTCGTGCAGCAGGGCCACCGTGTCGGCAATGTGAGGCGCGAGCCGGGCCGCGCACTCGTCGAGATACTCGCGGGCGATGTCGTCGGCGCTCATGGGCAGGCGGTTGAATACCTTGGCCAGCACCTTGTTGGTGTGCGACAGGGCCACTTCGAGTTTGGCCCGGAAGATCGGTGGGTCGAGCAGGTCCTGTACCCGCAGACCGATGCGCATCGACTTGTCGGCGTACGCCGGCCCGATGCCGCGCTTGGTGGTGCCGAGCATCGCCTCCCCGAGATGACGCTCGTGCAGAGCGTCGAGCTCGGTGTGATAGGGCATGATCAGATGAGCGTTGCCCGACAGTCGCAGCGAACTACAGTCCACGCCTCTGGCCTCGAGCGCGTCCATCTCGGCGATGAGAACCCGGGGATCGACCACCACACCGTTGCCGATCACCGGCGTGATGTGGTCATAAAGCACTCCGCTCGGTATCAGCTGAAGTGCGAACGTCTTGCCGCCAACCACGAGCGTGTGTCCGGCGTTATGGCCGCCCTGGTAGCGGACGACCATGTCCATCTCAGCGGCGACGAGGTCGGTGAACTTCCCCTTCCCCTCGTCGCCCCACTGGGTACCAACGACGACGGTCGCAGGCACGGCGCTCTCCTTTTGGGGCGGGCGTTACCCGGCGAGTGTACTAGCCCTGTGACGGCACCGGCGCGGCAAGTGCGCTCGGCTCTGGTCTCCGCTCCCGTTCGCTTGGTCAGCGCAGGACTATCGACGCGTCGGTCTCACCTGGGCGGTCAACGTCCACGGTCACCACGTCGTCGGCGTTGTAGCGGCCCTCCAACATGGCCACCGCGAGCGGGTCTCCGATGGCGCGCTGTATGAGGCGCCGCAGGGGCCGGGCCCCGAACGCCGGCTCGTAACCGGCCCGGGCCAGGTGCGCCCTGGCCCCGCCGGTGACTTCCAGTCCCAAGCGTCGCGCTTGCAGTCGCTCGGCGAGCTGCTTGAGCTGTATGTCGACGATGGACACAAGGTCGTCGGGCTCCAGGGGTCGGAATCGCACGATGTCATCGATGCGGTTCACGAACTCGGGCCGGAAGAAGTTGTCCGGCTCGCCCTCAAGGTTTGACGTCATGATTAGCACGACGTTGGCGAAGTCCACAGTGCGGCCCTGCCCGTCGGTGAGGCGGCCGTCGTCGAGAAGCTGCAGCAGCACCCCGAACACCTCGGCATGGGCCTTCTCGACCTCGTCGAGCAGCACCACCGCGTAGGGGCGGCGCCGAACCGCCTCGGTGAGCTGGCCGCCGGAGTCGTAGCCCACATACCCGGGCGGCGCTCCGATGAGACGGGACACGGAGTGCCTCTCCAGGTACTCCGACATGTCGATGCGCACCATGGCCTGCTCGTCGTCGAACAAGAACGCGGCCAATGCCCGGGCCAGCTCGGTCTTGCCCACACCGGTTGGGCCGAGGAACAGGAAGCTTCCGATGGGACGATGAGGATCGCTGAGGCCGACACGGCTGCGGCGGATGGCGTCGGCCACCACGCTCACCGCCTCGTCCTGGCCCACGACCCGCTGGTGGAGATGCTCCTCCAGCCGGATCAACTTGGCGGCCTCGCCCTCCATCAGGCGCGACACCGGCACGCCGGTGGTGCGGCTGACCACCGCCGCGATGTGGTCGGCGTCGACTTCCTCGGTCAGCATCGACGAGTCGCGCTGCAGTTCCGCCAAGCGGCCAGTGGCTTCGTCGATACGGCGCTCGGTCTCGGGGATGACGCCGTAGCGGATCTCGGCGGCCCGCTCCAGGTCGGGCTCGCGCTCAAGGTCGGACCGGTAGGTCTCGAGCTCCTCCTTGAGAGACCGGATGACCTCGATGGCCTCCTTCTCGGCCTGCCACCGGGCACTGAGCGAGGAGAGCTCCTCGCTCAGGTCGGCGATGTCGCGCTCCAGGTCGCTCAGACGCTGGATCGAGGTGTCGTCGCTCTCGGCCACGAGGGCGACTCGCTCCATCTCCAACTGCCGCAGGCGGCGCTCCACCACGTCGATCTCGGTCGGCACCGAGTCGATCTCGATGCGCAGGGAGCTGGCCGCCTCATCGATCAAGTCGATGGCCTTGTCGGGCAGGAACCGTCCCGTCACGTAACGGTCCGACAGCTCGGCCGCGGCGATCAGGGCGGAGTCCTTGATGCGCACCCCGTGATGGACCTCGTAGCGCTCGCGCAGGCCCCGCAGGATGGCGACGGTCGCCTCCACGGAGGGCGGTTCCACCAGCACCGGCTGGAAGCGCCGCTCCAGGGCCGCGTCGGTCTCCAAGCGCTTGCGGTACTCGTCGAGCGTGGTGGCGCCCACCATCCTCAGCGCGCCGCGGGCCAGCATGGGCTTGAGCATGTTGCCGGCGTCCATCGCCCCCTCCGCGCCGCCCGCGCCCACCACGGTGTGCAGTTCGTCGATGAAGGTGACAACCTCACCCCCGGCTTCGGTGATCTCGGTCAGTACCGCCCGCAACCGCTCCTCGAACTCGCCCCGGTACTTGGCACCGGCCACCATTGCGGCCAAGTCCAACCCCACGAGGCGCTTGCCGGCCAGGCTGCCGGGAACGTCGCCGTCGACGATGCGCTGGGCCAGGCCCTCCACAATGGCGGTCTTGCCCACGCCGGGCTCGCCTATCAGCACCGGGTTGTTCTTGCGGCGGCGAGCCAGGACCCTGATCACCCGCCGGATCTCGTCGTCGCGGCCGATCACCGGGTCGAGGCCGCCGGACCGGGCCTCCGCAGTGAGGTCGCGGCCGTAGCGCTCCAGGGCCTGGTACTGGTCCTCGGGCGCCTTGGTCGTTACCCGGTGGCTGCCCCGCACATCGTGAAGCACCTTCAGCAGCCGCTCGCGGTCGAGGTCCAGGCGATCGCCAAGGGCCAGGACCAGATGCTCGGTGGACAGGTAGTCGTCGGCCAGGTCGGCCCGCAGCTTGTCGGCGTCGGTCAGCACGTCGCGCAGCTCGGGGGAGATGCCGACGTCGGATCCGTAGGCGCGCGGCAGCATGGCCACCGACTGTTGAGCCTTGTCCAGCACGGCGGAGTGGTCGACGCCCGCGGAGTGCAGCATCGGCAGCACCAGGCCCTCGGTCTGGGCCAGCAGTGCGATCAGCAGGTGGTCGGGCGTGACCTCGGCGTGCGAGGACGCCCGAGCCGCCTCGGTGGCAGCCGAGAAGGCCTCGGTCGTCTTGAGCGTCCAGCGGTTGGGATCCAGGGCCACGGTCAGCCGCTCCTGGATGACCCGCGTACGGGTGTCAGCGCCTCGGGGTGCAGGCCGTGGTTCCCGCTCTTGTTCGCGGCGCACGGGCCGCTCGGGCCGTGGTTCCCGCTCTTGTTCGCGGCGCTCACGGGCCGCTCGGGCCGTGTTCCCCGCTCTTGTTCGCGGCGCTCACGAGCCGCTCGGGCCCCCGGCCTCGCTCGGTGCCCTGCGAAGATCCTCATGACGCGCCCCCTATTCGCTCGGCCTCTTGGCGGGCCCGGCAGCCGCGACGGGTTCAACTACGGAGGCCGGTCCACGGGTGGCGCGGTACAAGGTCACCGCCCTGCTCCCGGGAACCGCCGGTACCCGGCCGCCGGGGTTGAAGCCGCGCGCGGTCAACTCGGCCAATTGGCGCTCGTGGGCCTGGCGCGCTTCGGATAGCTGGACCCGCAGCTTGGCAACCTCGCGTTCGAGGTCCAGGACGCGCTGCACCCCGGCGAGGTTGAGACCCTCGTCGGTGAGCTGCGCGATGCGTTCCAGCAGGGCGAGGTCGGCGTCGCTGTAGCGGCGGCTGCCGCCCGCCGTCCGGGCCGGCGCCAGCAGGCCCTTGCGCTCATAGATCCGCAGCGTCTGCGGGTGCACCCCCGCCAGCTCGGCGGCCACCGATATCACGTACACGGCTCGATGGAAGCGATCATCAGTCATGGTCATTCTCCGTGGTGTGGGGTGTGGTCATGTCTCGCGTCTGGGTCTGTCCGTGGTGGGCGGTCATGTCTTGCGTCTGGGTCTGTCCGTGGTGTGGGGTGGGGTGTGGTCATGTCTCGCGTCTGGGTCTGTCCGTGGTGGGCGGTCATGTCTTCAAGTGGGCCCGTGGATCCTCACCCTGGGCGGCGCCGAAGGCCTCGACTGCGGCCCGCTGCTCGTCGGAAAGGTGCTGGGGCACCACTACGTCGACCTCGACAATCAGGTCGGCACCGCCGGTTGACGCGCTGGCCGGGATGCGCAGGCGCCGTCCCGTCCTGGTGCCCGGGGGAATGCGGATGGTGACGGTCGACTCGTCGAGGGTGGGCACCCGGACGTGAGCGCCCAGCGCGGCCTCGGAGAACGTAACCGGCACGCTCAGCGTGAGGTTCTTGCCGTCGCGCCCGAACAACCGATGCGGCTTCACATGGACCCGCACGTACAGGTCGCCGGGCCGGCTGCCCGCCCCTTGGCCCGGCGCGCCGCGGCCACCGAGCTTGATCCGCTGCCCATCGGCTACTCCGGCCGGGATGCGGGCCTTGACCTCGCGGCGCCGGTGCTCGACCCCGCGGCCACCGCACGCGGAGCACGGATCATCGATGATGCTGCCCCGGCCCGCGCACGCAGTGCAGGGCCGGCTGAAGGAGAAGAGCCCCTGGTTCTCGTCGGTCACCCCGGTGCCCGAGCAGGTCGGACAGGGGCGGGGCTTGGCCGGTGGCTCGACGCCCACGCCGGAACAGGTCCGGCAGGGCGCCTCGCCCACGACGGGCACGGTCGCCGTGGTCCCGGACACCGCCTCAGCGAAATCGAGGTGCACTTCGGTCTCTAGGTCGGCGCCTCGCTGGGCCGGCCCTCCCCGGCGGCGTCGCCGCCCGAAGAGATCGCCGAACAGATTTCCGAGATCGCCCATCTGCTCGAAGTTGACGTTGAACCCGCCAGCCGGGCCCGGGCCACCGGGGCCGAACGCCCCGGCCATGGGACCGAGACGGCGCATTTCGTCGTAGGCCTTGCGCTTGGAGGTGTCGCCGAGCACGTCGTAGGCCGAAGCCACCTCCTTGAACCGGTCCTCAACGGCCACGTCGCCAGGGTTGGCGTCGGGATGCAGTTTCTTGGCCAGTTTGCGGTAGGCCTTGGTAATGTCGGAGGCCGATGCGTGCTCGGCCACGCCGAGGATCTTGTAGTAGTCCTTCTCGAACCACTCCCGCTGGGGCTCCACGCTCGCCTCCGGCCTCTTAGCCGCGCACCTTCACCATGGCCGGCCTCAACACTCGGCCGTTCCATGCGTACCCGGTGCGCAGCACCTCGGCCACGACGAGAGCGGCTTGGCCGTCATCGCCGGAGTCCTCGCTCATCACCGCCTCATGGAAGCCGGGGTCGAAGGGCTCGTCGACCGTGCCGAGCACGGCAAGGCCCTCGGTGGACAGCACTCCCAGCAGCTGCGACTGCACGGCTTCGATGCCTTCCACGCCCTGGCTGACCGCCGCCTCGCACGCGTCGAGAACGGGCAGCAGCTCCTTGGCCAGCCTCGAAGCGGCCTGCGCGACGAGCTCGGTGTTGCGCCTAATGGTCTGGCGGCGGAAGTTGGTGAACTCCGCGGTGACTCGCTGCAGGTCCTCGAGGTAGGCGTCGCGCTCCGCGATGACCGCGGCCGCGTCGAGGGGCGCGTCATCGGAGTCGGGGCGGGGCCCGCCGGACTCCGACTCGGTGGCCGGGTCGGCCTCGGTGTCCGGGAGAGCCCCGACGGCCTCTTCGGGCTCGGCAGCCGTGTGATCGAGCTCGCTGATGTCGGAGGACGGAGCGCTCACGCCGTCTCGCGATCGTCGTCGACGATCTCGGCCTCCACCACGTCGTCATCATCGGACGCCGCGCTGGCCTCACCCTGCTGGCGCTCGGCCGCGGTGGCCGCCTCGTACAGCCTCTGTCCGAACTCCTGACTGGCCGTCATGAGCGCCTCGGTGGCCGACTTGACCGCTTCGATGTTGTCTCCGTCCAGAGCGGTGCGAAGATCGGCGAGCTTGGAGTTGATGGTCTCCTTCTCGTCGTCGGAAACCTCGTCGGCATGATCCTTTAGCACTTTCTCGGTCTGGTACACGAGCGTGTCGGCCGCGTTGCGGACCTCGGCCTCCTCGCGGCGCCGGCGGTCCTCGTCGGCGTGGGCCTCGGCGTCGGCAACCATCTGGTCGATGACGTCGGAGTCGAGCGACGACTGACCCGTGATCGTCATCGACTGTTCCTTGCCGGTAGCCTTGTCCTGCGCGCTCACATGGACGATGCCGTTGGCGTCGATGTCGAAGGTCACCTCGATCTGCGGCATTCCCCGGGGGGCCGGGGGCAGGTCGACGAGTTGGAACTTGCCCAGGGTCTTGTTGTAGGCGGCCATCTGCCGCTCACCCTGAAGCACGTGGATCTCCACCGACGGCTGGCCGTCCTCGGCGGTGGTGAAGATCTCGCTCTTGCGGGTGGGGATAGTGGTGTTGCGCTCGATGAGGGTGGTCATCACGCCGCCCTTGGTCTCGATACCCAGCGACAGCGGGGTCACATCGAGCAGCAACACGTCCTTGACCTCGCCCTTGAGCACACCGGCCTGGATGGCGGCACCGATGGCCACCACCTCATCGGGGTTGACCGTCTTGTTGGGCTCGCGGCCGGTCAGCTCCTGCACCAGTTCGGCCACCGCGGGCATGCGGGTCGATCCCCCCACCAGAACCACGTGGTGGATGTCGCCGGAGGAGATCCCGGCATCGGAGATGGCTCGCTCGAAGGGGCCGCGGCAGCGATCGAGCAAGACGGCGGTCAGCTCCTGGAACTTGGCTCGGCTGAGCGTGTAGTCGAGATGCAGGGGACCCTTGTCGGTGGCGGTCACGAAGGGCAGGTTGATCTGCGAGGACGGGGTCTGGGACAGCTCGATCTTGGCCTTCTCGGCGGCCTCCTTGAGACGCTGCATGGCCATCGGGTCCGACGACAGGTCCACTCCGTGGTCGCCCTTGAAGGACGCCACGAGCCAATCGATCACGGCCTCGTCCCAGTCGTCGCCGCCGAGCTGGGTGTCGCCGTCGGTGGACTTCACTTCGAACACGCCGTCGCCGACCTCCAGCACCGACACGTCGAAGGTCCCGCCCCCGAGGTCGAACACCAGGATGGTCTGGTCGGGGGACTCCTTGTCAAGCCCGTAGGCCAGGGAGGCCGCGGTGGGCTCGTTGATGATTCGCAGCACCTCAAGCCCGGCGACCTTGCCGGCCTCGTGGGTGGCGGTGCGCTGGGCGTCGTCGAAGTTGGCGGGAACGGTGATCACCGCCTGGGTGACGGTGTCGCCGAGATACTCCTCGGCGTCGCGCTTGAGCTTCATCAGCACCCGGGCAGAGATCTCCTGGGCGGCGTAGTCCTTGTCGTCGATCTTGAATTTCTTGGCCGTGCCCATGCGCCGCTTCACAGAGCGGATGGTGCGCTCCGGATTGGTGATGGCCTGGCGCTTGGCGACCTCGCCCACGAGCACCTCGCCGTCGCTGCTGAACGCCACGACGGATGGAGTCGTGCGCGATCCCTCGGCGTTGGGGATGACGACAGGATCGCCGCCCTCGAGGACGCTTACAACAGAATTCGTGGTACCGAGGTCGATACCGACGGCCTTTGGCATGGTGAGGCTTCCTTTCACTTCTGTGTGCTCACTGCTGTGTGCCTAACCTTGAACGCACACGATAACGAAGTTCATTCCTGACCACAACAAAAACTTGAGTCTTTCTATATCAACTTTCTCGGGAGGAGACCGGATACCTTGGCGACCATGGCCCACGACCTGATCCTGCTGCGCCACGGCCGCAGCGAGTGGAACGACAAGAACCTGTTCACCGGCTGGTACGACTGCCCCCTCAACGACGCCGGCCGGGCCGAGGCCGGGCGGGCAGCCGAGTTGCTGGCCGAAGCCGGCCTGCTGCCCACCGCGGTGCACACGTCCGTGTTGCGCCGGGCCACGGAGACAACCCGGATCGTGCTCGACGCCCTGGGCCTCGCCTCGCTGGAGGTGCACCGGAGCTGGCGGCTCAACGAGCGCCACTACGGCGACCTGACCGGGCTGGACAAGGCCGCCACCCGCATCGCCCACGGCGACGCCCAGCTCCAGCGATGGCGCCGGGGCTACGACACCCCGCCCCCGCCGATCCGGGCCGACAACGAGTTCAACCCCAACACGTCGCCGGTGTACGCAGAGCTGCCGCCCCAGCTGCTGCCCTTGACCGAGAGCCTCGCCGATGTGCTGGCCAGGCTGATGCCCTACTGGCAGGACGCCATAGTCAGTGACTTGCGCCAAGGCCACATCGTGCTGGTCTCGGCCCACGGCAACAGCCTGCGAGCCCTGGCCAAGCACCTGGACCGGATCTCCGACACCGACATCGGCGCCCTCAACATCCCCACCGGCATGCCCCTGCACTACGTGCTCGGCGACGACATGTTGCCGACCGGGGCCAAGCACCCCCTCGAGCGAGCCCTGGACCCCGCAGCGGCCGCCGCCGCCGCAGCCGAGGTAGCCGCCCAAGCCTCCGGCACCCTATAACTTGATTGATATTCAGTCAATAGTGTCACAGCTAGAGTTGACACGACATTGACCGTCAGATAGCTTCAAGGGTCAATCTCGCGGCCGGGTTTCGACGGCAGCCATTCATGCACCAAGTCGAGCGCCACCAAGCAGTGCCGTCACCCCAAGCGAGGCTCCATGACCGCCCCAGTCCACAGCACCGCCGCGGAGGCCCCAATCCAAATGCCCGGCTCCGCCGAACCCGAACAAGCTGCGACCACCGCAGGGCAGACCGTGGCCCAAGCGGGTGCCGGAGTCGGCCGACGGGCCCTCAAACAGCTGGGCGACAACCCCCTCGGAGTCCTGTTCGGCACCGCCATCGTCGCCCTGCTCATCTTCACCCTCAACAGCACCAACGACAGGATCACCCGCTTAGAAGACCGCGTCGACGCCCGATTGGCAGCGATCGAGGAGGACATCGCCGAACTCAACCAGAACATGGCCGAACTCGACCGCAAGCTCACCGCGATCATCGCCGCCCTCAACATGACCGACGAGGTGACCGCGGCGCTCGAAGGAAGGCTCATCGACCGCACCCCGACATCCGACCCCGCCAACTCCGCACCCGGCTAGAAGCCGGTACTTGTGGCTGCCACATTGAGCCGCCGCCCGCATCACCCGCCCAAGAGGCCGAGCGGGTAGGCGGTGATTCGTGAGGATTTTGGCGAGGCGTTCAGCAAGGCCGTGGCCCGAGCGGCCCGTGAGCGCAGCGAACAAGAGCGGGAAACACGACGCTGCACCGCGAGGCGGCATCACCTACCCGCGCATGTTCTAACGCAACTCCCAGCGCAGCGCACCGTCGGCGGGCACGGCACACCGGTGTCCGCCGCAACACGCAGCTGCTCGGCCGCGGCCTCAAGCAACCCTGAACTCATCCATCCATCACTCCGGTACCGGCTGCGTCACCCAGTGACCCAAATTGCCGCGAACAACGGCTTGATTGAAGAACCGAACCGACATCGCCCCTGACGCCAATTCACTCACATGCTGATGCGGTTGTACTCCTCGGCGTGCTCGTGCTGGGGCCAGTGCCCGCAGTTGTTGAAGACCCTCAGCACCGAGCCCGACACGTGCTCCTGCATCCTGCGGGCTTCGGGCACGTCGCCGAAGGGATTCTGGCGGCGGCGTAGGCCGGCCAGGTCGACCAGTCGGCGCGCCCGGTGGACCGCTTCGCCTCCTCGGGGCTCTTCCGGGGCGCGGCCGTCATCGCCTGGTGCGGACGCCCCTACAGGCGGGGGGCCTGGGCATGGTGGTCGGTCCGTTGCTGGAAGGCCTCGCCCACCGACACGAGGGTGCGCTCGCTGGAGGGCCTCCCGATGATCTGGAACCCGATGGGCAGCCCGTCGGCGGCAAAGCCTCCGGGCAGGGCGATCGCGGGCAGGCCCGCGCCGTTCACGGGGAACGTGAACTGGGTGGTGGCCGGGATCAGGGGGACGCCGCCGAGTTCGACCGCGCCGTGGTCGAGCACCTGGTTGGGGTTGACCGGCGCCACGATCAGATCGACGCCCTGGTCGTCGAAGACGTCGAGGTAGGCGCGCTCGAAGGACACTCTCTGGGCCTGGGCGGCGGCCAGGGCGGTGCCCGGTATGGCGGCTCCGGATTCCATGATCGCCCGGGGCTCCTCGCCGATCAGTTCGTTGCTGGACGCCCGCAACTCCTCGAAGAGGGCAGCTGATTCGGCGAACACGATCGCCGCGCCCGCGTCGAAGTGCTCCGCAGTGTTGGGGACCCGCACGGTGCGGGCCTCGGTGACGATGGATCCGAGAACGTCGGCGGCCTCGTCCATCACCGCCCACACTTCGGCATCGGTGTCGAAGCCCTCGAAGAAGCCTTCGTCGGGAACGCCCAGCACGAGTTGGCTGGGAGCTTCGACGGCTGCGAGTGGTGTCTTGGCCGAGTACGGATCCAGATTGGAGAATCCGGCGATGACGTCGAGCAGCACCCCGCAGTCCGCGGCGGTGCGGGCCATCGGGCCGACGGTGTCGTAGGTCCACGAGATCAAATGCACACCGTCTCGGGGAACTGCGCCCGGCGTGGTCTTGATTCCGGTTGTTCCGCAGCAGTTGGACGGGATCCGGACCGATCCCCCCGTGTCGGTGCCCAGCGCTCCGAACACCTGACGCGCGGCCAGGCTGGCTGCGCTACCTCCCGAGGATCCGCCGGTCATTCGCTGTGGGTTCCATGGATTGCGCGATGCCGGGCATGACACCCCGTAGGCCAACTCGTGGGTGTTGGTCTTGCCGACGATCACCGCGCCCGCTTTGCGCAGCCGGCTCACAACCGTGGCGTCACGCTCAGGTGTGAAACCCTTGAGGGCGGCGCAGTTTGCTTCCGTGGGGACGCTCTCAGTGAAGAACAGGTCCTTGAGCGCGACCGGCACGCCATGCAACGGGCCGAGCGTCTCGCGCTCGTCGAGTCGGGCCGCCTCGGCACGGGCCGCTTCCGCTTGCAACGACGCGAACGCTCCGATGGACGGCTCGGTCTGCTCGATGAGCGTCAGGCACGCCTCCAGCAGGTCGGACGCGGTCACTGTCTTGGACCTCACAGCTTCAGCGGCCTCGGTGAGGCTCATCTGTGTCAAGTCGGTCATGGGTTTCTGCCTTTCTTCTCAGATCGCCAGACGGCGGGCGACTCGCGCCGCGAGACCGGGATCGGCCGCGGAACCGCCGTCTACGACTTCGCCCTTCTCAAGCACGATGAACCGGTCGGCGAGCCGTCGGGCCAGTTCCAGGTGCTGCTCGATCAGCAGCACCCCTCGACCGGCGTCCCTCGCCGACTCGATGTGGTCGCCCAGAAGGGAAACGTTGGAGGGCTGCAAGCCCTCCGTCGGCTCGTCCATCACCAGCAGCGGAGCGGTAGTGGCCAGCGCGATGGCCGCGGCGAGCATCTTCTGCTCCCCGCCCGACAGCGTCCCGGCCCGCTGGGATCCTCGCCCCGACAGCGCGGTGCCGAACACGGAGAGCACCCGGTCGTGGCCCTCGGAACCGAAGCCGTTGAGGCGGAGGTTGTCGCTGACCGACAGGTCCCCGAACAGGGCCCGCTCCTGGAAGGTGGCCCGAAGCCCGGCGCGAGCCCGCCTCGACGGCGGCAACCGTGTCATGTCGACGCCATCCAGGAGCAGGTGGCCTCCGGTGGTGCGCAGCACCCCGAGGACGGTCTTCACCAGGGTCGTCTTGCCCGCTCCGTTGCGTCCGACCACGGCAACGACCTCACCGCTCGACACTTCGAGGCTCACACCGTGCAGCACTGGCACCGTGCCGTACCCGGAGCGCAGGTCCGCGGCTTCGAGGCGGGTCACTGTGCGACTCCCCCGTACACGGCCATGACTTCGGGCGCGTTCTCGACTTCGGTCACGGTGCCGTCGGCCAGCACTGAGCCCCGGGCGAGCACGGTCACCCGATCCGCGACGGCGCGGATGAAGGCCATGTCGTGCTCGACGATCAGGATGGGCAGGCGATAGTCGCGGTGAAGCTCTCGCAGGAGCTCGGCCGCGGCCAGGCTCTCAGTGGCGGTCATGCCCGCCGTCGGTTCGTCCAGCAGCAGGACCCGGCATCGTCCCGCCATCGTCATGGCGATCTCCAGCCACTGCTTGTCGCCGTGGGAGAGACCGCTCGCGAGCGAGTCTCGGAGTTCGTCGAGACCGGTGCGCTCGAGGATCCGCAGCGACACTTGCGGAACGCTCGCCTCCCAGGCACGGCGCGTGAGCCTCCACGGTGACGGCGCCACGCCCCAGGCCGCCACCGCGATGTTCTCGGCTACCGACAGGGAGCCGATGACTTGGGGGGACTGGAACTTGCGGCTGACGCCGTGGCGAGCAAACTCCCAGGCCCGCAGTCCCTTGCAGTCTCGGCCGAGCATGGCGATGGAGCCGTCTTGGCAGCCCTGCTGACCGCACAGAACGTCCAGCAGCGTGGACTTGCCCGCGCCGTTGGGGCCGATCAGGCAGCGCAGTTCGGGCTCGTCCATAGTGATTGTCACGCCGTCGAGCACCCGGAAGAACCCGAAGCTCTTGGCAATGCCGGAGGCGTCGAAGATCGCGGCGCGGTCGCTGGAGACATCACCGGACGCGATTGCCACGAGCTTGGGACTCTGACTGCGCCGGGCGGGACGGCCCGCCATGCGCAGCACGCTGGGGACGAGCCCTTCGGGAACGAGCGCCACCGCCGCCACGAAGATCGCCCCGGTGGCCAGGGTCCAGTACTGCAGCCATACGTCGGCGAGGGTGGCCGAGGCGAAGTTGATCGCCAGTGAGCCGATAACGGGCCCGATGATCGTTCCCCGCCCGCCTACCAGCGTCCACAGCACCACGTTGGTGGCAAGGGCGAAGCCGAAGATCTGCGGGGACACGAAGCCGGTCCGGTGCACGTAGAGCGCTCCCGCGAGACCGGCGATCGCGCCTCCGATGGTGAACACCCAGACCTTGACGGCGACGGTGTCGTAGCCGAGCGCCTCGGTGCGGCGCTCGTTGTCGCGTATCCCGATGAGCACCGCGCCCACGGGACGTCTCACCAGCAGCGCGACCGTGGTGATGACAACCACGGCCACCACTGAGATGACCAGGTCCTGGGCGCGGTCGGAGAACTCCGTACCGAGCGCGGTGATGCGCGGTACGTCGGTCAGGCCATTGAATCCGCCGGTCACGTCGCGCCATTGCTCCGCGATCTGCTCCAGCGTGAGCGACAACACGAGGGTCAGCAGTCCGACCACCACCGGCGTGGGACGTCGCCGGAACGCGGCGATGCCCACTCCGTACGCGACGGCCGCGCCCACCACGGCCGCCAACAACAGCCCGGGCAGGCTCAGTGACGGCGCCGCAGTGGCGACCCGCGCGGTGGTGTAGGCCGCGATCCCGAAGGGCAGCAACTGGCCCAGAGAGAGGATCCCGGAGTAGCCCCAGACCAGGTCGAGGCTCACGGCAAGCACCGCCAGGGTCAGGAACAGCGACAACTGGCCCGCCCGGAACTCGCCCAGCATCAGGCTGGCCGCAGCCGTGGCCGCCGCCGCCACTCCGCCGAAGCCGAGCGGCCGTCTCACGCGATCGCTCCGGCCGGGGTGGGGCGGCGGAACTGCAGGACCAGCACCGCCAGTGCCAGCGATGCGATCTGGGCCCACACCGCGTCGTAGAAGTGGATGACGCCCGTCTGGACCGCGGCCACGGCGAGGGCTCCCGCCGCCACGCCCCACAGCCGGTTGTAGCCGCCGACAATCACCACCAGGAAGGCGCCGGGAAGGTAGGCGAGGCCGGCCTGTGGCTCCACGGCCCCGAGCGGGGCCACCAGGGCTCCGGCCATTCCTGCGGTAGCCGCACCGACGCCGAAGGCGCACAGGTTGGCGATCCCGGTGCGGATGCCGGCTGATTCGGCGAGATCTCGATCAGCGACGATGGCTCGCACAACGAGACCGAAGCGCGACTTGGTGAACGCGAGCAGGGTCGCCACCACGACCACGACCGCGATCCCGACAAGCAGGTAGCGGTACGTGGGGAACAGGACGCCGAAGGCCTCGGTCGCGCCGGGCACCGGATTCGGGACGCTGCGGAAGTCCTTGCTGAACACCAACTCCGCGATCTGGCGGAGGCAGATCGACAGCCCGAATGTGGCCAGGATCGTCAGCTCGGGCTGGCGGTGGATGCGCCGGATCAGGCCTACCTCGACAATTACGCCCAGTACGAACAGCACGGCCGCGGCCAACGGCACAGCCAGCCAGTGGTTCAGCCCGTTGGCGTGCACGACGTAGGCCACGTAGGCGCCGATCATCACGAACTCGCCGTGGGCGAGGTTGATGACTCCCATGAGTCCGAAGACGATTCCGAGGCCGAGCGCGACGATCGCCAGGATGGCGAAGAGGCTGACGCCGTTGAGCAGTTCGAGTGTCAGCGCGTCCAAGGGCTCTCGCTCCGGTCAGTTCAGCGCTCGGGGTCTGAGCCGGTGCGGACGGCGAAGTGTCGTGCCGCCCGCACCGGCTCGCCACAAGCGGCTGCGCGGTGCGCCTGATGGGGCCTAGGCCGGGTTGCAGGTCTCGTCGGGCTCCACCGATGAGAACGTCTGCACGATCATCTGAGAGCCGTCGGACTGGATCTCAGCCACGTAGATGGGCTGTGCCAGGTGGCGGCTGCCGGTAATCGAGATGTCGCCGGTCGGGGTCGTGAGCGACAGCCCCTCCATGGCGGCCGCGACCGCCGCGGTGTCAGTCGTTCCGGCTGCATTGGCCGCCGCCGCGTACAGCAGCGCTGCGTCGTAGATGTGGGAGCTGAACGTGGCGTGGGGCGGGGCGTCGGCACCGAAGCGCTCGTAGTAGCGGCTGACGAAGTCGGTGTTGAGGGCGTTGTCGACTTCTTTGAAGTAGCCCATGGTGACCCGCATGCCCGCGGTGACGGCCGGGCCCATGGCCCCGAGGACGTTCTCCTCGTAGATGTTGGCGAGGCGCGGGATGGCGTCCTGGCCGATGCCGAAGTCCACGGCCTGGGTCTCGAAGGCGATGGCGTCTCCGCCCACGAGCGCGGGGAAGATCAGGTCCGCACCCGAGCCCGCGATCGTCTGAGCCACCGACGAGAAGTCTTGGGTGCCCAGTGGGACGTACTCCTCGCCGACCACCTCTCCGCCGGCGTCCTCGATGTACTGGCGGGCCAGCTCGAAGCTGCGCCGGGGCCACACATAGTCGTTGCCGAGCAGGAACCACGTCTGTCCGCCGGTCTGCTCCATCATCCATGGGATGACGGGAGCAAGCTGCTGGCTCGGCACCTCGCCGGTGTTGAACATCATCGACGAGCACTCTCCGCCCTCGTAGAGGGCCGCGTAGATGTAGAGCACGTTGGCGTCCTCCGCGAGCGGCTTGGCCGCTTGGCGAGTGGCGCTGGAGTGGGTGCCGAGGACCACGTCGACGTTGTCGGAGTCGATCAGCTGCTCCATGGCCTGACGTCCCACCGCGGGGTCGGTGGCGTCGTCGGCGAGATACGTCTCCACGGGCCGGCCGTTGATCCCTCCAGCCGTGTTGATGTCCTCTTCGATCATCTTGGCGATGTTGGCCGTGGGCGGCCCGAAGATCCCGGCCGGACCGCTATTCGAGAACAGGATCCCGATCCGCACCGGCTCACCCGACGGTGCTGCCGGCTCTTGCGGCTCGTCCGTCTCGTCGGGCTCCGGCTCGTCGGGCGCCTCGGTCTCTTGAGGTGCCGGAGCCTCGGTGGTCTCCGGCTCATCGGGCTTCGGCTCGTCGGGCGCCTCGGTGGTCTCGGGATCGGGCGTCTCCTCCGAGTCGTCCGGTTCGGCGGCGCCAGAGTCTGTCGCGGCCGGCTCCGAAGGAGCGTCCCGGGTCGCGTCGTCGTCGCCGTCCCCGCAGGCTGCGGCGACCAGCGCAAGCAGCGCAACGAGCGAGGCCGCGAGCCACAAGCGAGACCGCGAGCGGGAGTCCGATACTGTTCTCATGACAAAGCCCTCCTATATGTGAGCAATTGTTGACATATTGTCGGATAGGAGAGGCCCGGTCAAGTCCCTGGGCGCGCCGTTCGCGTCGCGGCGATGTCACACCCCCGCAGCATCCTTGTGACAGGAACCATCCTTGTGACAGGAACTAGAGGACATAACTAGAGGACATATGGGCGTTGACGACCGGATCGTCGTGCCGGACTGGACGAGGGTGACAGCAATGAGCAGTCACGAAGACGGCTACGCCGACATCGAAGTCGAGGTACTTGACGACGCTGGCGTCCGTGAAGCCATCGACAACGCGCTCGCGCTCGCTGGGTGCAATTGGGAGGAGTTGCAAGAACAGGCGAGGGTCGGGCGTTTCTCAACTGAGATTGCTCGCAGGGCATGGTTCGTGGTGTCGTCCCTTGTCGAACCGTCGACGGCTTGACCTTCAGCGTCAGGCCCGGGAGTTCGCAGTTGAGATCTCCACGGCCCTGAACGGCACCGTCACTGAGATCGGTCAAACAAGTTAGGAGGCTCGGGTGGCGGCGGGGAGCTCGTCTAGGACCCGCACGCCGGAGCGTGTCGCCTCGCCGAGGAGCAGGGACTTCAACGAGCCGCCTCGCGTGCAGCGCCGGGGGCCCTTGAACCGGGATCTTGGCAAGCCGCTCAACATCGCGGTCGGCTCCACACCCCCGCCAGCCCGGCAGGCGCGGGACCAGGTGTGGATCGCTTCGTACACGCCTTCAGCGGCGGCCGAGACGGGTGGGGAGCAGGAGCCGAAGCGGTCCGAGTAGCGGTGGAGGAACTCGCGGTTCTCTGAGGTGTCGAGCGCGACGAAATAGCCGAGCGCGTTCCAGGTGCCCTCGCCGGACTCACCGAGATGCTCCACGACGGCGTCGTCCATGAGCGGGGCGAACGTTCGGATGTTCTCTCGCAGGCCGTATGCGGCAAAGTCGCGCTGGAAGCCGACATGGTCCTGTCCCACGAAGCTCGACACCACATGGTCGACTCTGCTCCGCTGGATCGCGGTCAGCACTGGCTCGAAGCTCTGCGATCCCAGCGGCAGGTAGCCCTCGCCTGCGACGTGGCCGCCCATGCGCTCAATGACGGCCCTTGCGGTTGCGCCTATCGCTCGGGGCCATGAGTAGTCGTTGCCAGCCAGGAACCAGCGGGATCCTCCGGTATGCGCGGCCATTCGGGGCAGGGCCCGGTGGAGCTGGTCCAGGGGCGTCTCGCCGAAACGCACCAGCAGGTGATGCGCCGCCGTCGGCTCGCTGGTGGGCGTGTACAGGTACGGGATGCCCTCCGCCACCGCCATGGGGGCGGTAACCGCGTACGTGGCCGAGGAGTGCATCCCGACCACCGCGGCGAGCCCGGGGGTGCGGCACATGCGGCGCATGGCGATCGCTCCGATGCCTGGGTCGGTGGAGTCGTCGCCCACGACGAGTCTGACGGTGCGGCCCATCACTCCGCCGTCTGCGTTGATCTCCTCGACGGCGAGCTGCGCGCAATTGACCGTCGAGCGGCCCAGAATCCCGGCGGTGCCCGACAGGGAGGTGAGCAGCCCCAGAGGCACCTCCCACACTCCCGCCTCGTAGCCGTTGAGCAGACCTAGCTCGGCGCCCAGTCGAGCCACCTCGCCGTGGTCGATCGTGATACGGACTCGCAGCCTTGTGCCGCCACCGGCCAAGGGGTCGAAGCGGCACACGACACGGCCCTCCCACGGGGATTCGTGCACCAGGTCGATTCGACGGTTCGGCTGGCACGACAAGACCCTGGCCGTTCCAGGCGATCGGGCCACGCCGCCGAGGGGAAGCGCCAAGCGGACCAGTGATCCCGGTCTCAGCAGCGGCGCCTCGGCACCGAACAGCCAGCCCAGCGACGGGTCGCCCCGCCCGAACAACGCGAACAGCTCGCTGGGGCAGGCCTCCAGGCGCATTTCGTTGTTCAGGACGAGCTCACCCATGAGGCTGGTCTCAGGCGCTGCGCTCGTCGGCCCGGCCAGAGGGGACGTCCCCCGATGTGGAGGCGCCCTGCACGGCTGACGCGAGCTGTTCTAAGGAGTGTTGGTACACGGAGGTCAGGAAGGCCACCACCGCGTCGGCCGGGGTCGGGGTGACCGAGTAGTGCCGGAACCGGCCGTCGCGGCGCTCCGCCACCAGCCCCGCGAGGCGGAGTATGCGCAGGTGCGACGACACCGCGGTGCGTCCCAAGGAGTCGAAGTGGGCGGCTATCTCGCCTGCTGTTAGCTCCTCGTGCTCGCCGATCAGGCTGAGGATGGCCCGACGGGTGGGATCCGCAAGAGCTGAGAAAATGGCGTTGCTGTCGGAGGGGGCCATCGCGCCTCCTGTGTCTGTTTGTCAATACTTGCGCACACATGATGCCACATCGGTGCAGAGCATGAACTGTCTCACCGAGCCGGAACGGTGGGAAGCATGTGCTTTCTCACCTTGCCCAGGGAAGTGCGGGGCAGATCGTCGACGACGATCCACTGGCGGGGCCGCTTGTAGCGGGCCAGCCGGTGCGCGCACCACTGCGGCTAGCCCCGGCCCAGCCGATGGCCGACGCAACTGTCCAGCGGGGACCAGCAACGCTTGATCCCTTCGGGCGAGCGCGGCGGGTAGTGTCGCGCCGTCATGCGGACACGGATCAAGCCCCACCAGATCGTCGTCGCCATCGGCGTCGCGGTCGCGCTGTTCACCGCCGCCTCCGGCATCGCGGCGGGCATCGCCGGCTTCCACGACGACAGCCCGATCACCCGTGAGGTATTCGGGAACGTCCCCGGACCGCTGAAGGCTGCCTTCTACACGATCATCCCGATCCTGCTGGTGTACGGGTCGGTCCTGTTCGCCAACCGAGTGAAGAACTGGCAGCGGGGCCGGCCCGACAACCGCCGCACCACGGCGCACAACGTGAAGCACCGCATGGCCGACTTCCGGGCCGGCGTCTACATGCGCACCCTCCTGCGGGAGCCCGGCGCGGGCGTGATGCACTCGCTCATCTACTTCAGCTTCCTGGTGCTGCTCGGCGTGACCGCCACCCTGGAGGTCAATCACCAGCTCCCGGACGGTCTCAAGTTCCTGCACGGCGACGTCTACCGGGCCTACTCCGCGGTGGGCGACGGTGCCGGGTTGGTGTTCGTGGTCGGGGTGGTGTGGGCCATCCTGCGCCGCTTCGGGCCGCCGGTGTGGCGGCCCTACCGCATCCGCACCAAGACCCGGCCCGAGCACGCCGTCATTGCCGGGGTCCTGCTGGCCATCGGCGTGACCGGCTTCGGCGCGGAGGCCTTCCGCATCGCGGCCGACGGCCTGCCCGACCACGAGCGCTGGAGCTTCGTCGGCTATCCGCTGGCCACGCTCGTCGACGGCTCGAGCGCCGTGCACGGCTGGCACCAGGCGTGGTGGGTGGCCCATGTGCTCGCCTTCGTGGCGTTCCTGGTGATCCTGCCCACCACGATGCTGCGCCACATGTTCACGTCGCCGCTGAACATGTACCTGCGCCACCGCGACCGCCCCAAGGGCGCCATGCGCCCCATGCCCAACCTGGTGGAGGGCGATACCGAGTTGGAGACGTTCGGCGCCTCAGTGATCGAGGACTTCTCGTGGAAGCAGCTGCTCGACACCGACGCCTGCACGATGTGCGGCCGCTGCACATCGGTGTGCCCGGCGCACGCCACAGGCAAGCCCCTCGATCCCCGGGAGATCGTGCTCAAGACGGGCGAGATCATGGCCCTCACCGGCAGTCCACCCACGTCACCGCCGCTCAGCAGCGGCAAGGCCGAGGTCAAGGTGCCGGCCAACTGGATGTTCGAGCGCATCAGCAACGAGGAGCTGTGGGCCTGCACCTCGTGCCGGGCCTGTGACGAGATCTGCCCGGTCAACATCGAGATACTCGACAAGATCCTCGACATGCGCCGCTACCTCACCCTGATGGAGAGCGACTTCCCCTCAGAGTTGGGGCAGGCCTTCCGGGGCATGGAGAACTCGTCCAACCCGTGGTCGTTGAGCCAGACGGAGCGGGCCGACTGGGCCCGGGACCTCGACGGGGTGCGGGTCGTGGCCGGCGGCGACCCGCTCGAAGCGGAGTACCTGTACTGGGTGGGGTGTGCGGGGTCCTTCGACGACAAGAACAAGAAGGTGACCAGGGCCATGGCCCAGCTCATGGAGCGGGCCGGCGTGGACTTCGCCATTCTCGGCCCGGCCGAGAACTGCACCGGCGATTCGGCGCGGCGCTCCGGCAACGAGTATCTGTTCCAGATGCTGGCGTCAGCGAACGTCGAGACCCTCAACTCGATGGGAGTGCGCAAGATCGTCACCCAGTGCCCCCACTGCTTCAACACGCTGGCCAACGAGTACCCACAATTGGGCGGACACTACGAGGTGGTCCACCACAGCCAGCTCCTGGAGGCGCTGGTGGCCGAGGGCCGTCTCGACCTCGAAGGCGCCACCCTGGCTGAGCGGGTCGTCTACCACGACAGCTGCTATCTGGGCCGCCACAACGACGTGTACCTCGCGCCCCGGCGGGTGCTGGGCTCGCTCGGCGGCATCGATCTGGTGGAGGCCCCCCGCAACGGCACCAAGGGGATGTGCTGCGGAGCGGGCGGGGCCCGCATGTGGATGGAGGAGACGATCGGCACGAAGGTGAACGACGAGCGCTCCCGGGAGCTTCTCGACACGGGCGCGTCGCGCATCGCCACCGCCTGCCCGTTCTGCTACATCATGATGGACGACGGAGTGCGAGCGGCCGGAGTGGAAGAGGACTCGGTGCAGGTCGCCGACATTGCCCTGCACGTGCTGGAGGCCGTGGAAGCCCGAGACGCCAGCCGCAGCTAGAGGCCGAGCGGATAGGCCGCAGTTCCCGAGGATTCCGCAAGCGCTTCGCGAGGCCGTGGCCCGAGCGGCCCGTGAAGCGCAGCGAACAAGAGCGGGAAACACGGTGCGTCCCGGCCGACGGGTCCCGTCACCCCCGGCCTATCGGGTGCTCCCGCAACCAACCGGTAGCGTTCTGGGGGTGGGGTCCAGGATCGTCGTGGTCGACAACTACGACTCGTTCGTCTACATCCTGGTGCAGTATCTGGGGGAGCTGGGAGCCGAGCCACTGGTCTACCGGCACGACTCGGTCACGGTCGACGAGGTCCGCGACCTGGAGCCCGACGGGATCTTGATCAGTCCGGGGCCGGGCACCCCCGACGACGCGGGCGTCAGCAACGACCTGCTGGCAACGCTGAGCGGCGAAGTGCCCATCCTCGGCGTGTGCCTGGGGATGCAGTGCATCGGCCAGGCGTTCGGAGCGGCCGTGGTCCGGGCTCCAGAGGTCATGCACGGCAAGACGTCGGTCATCGAGCATGACGCTGCGGGGGTGTTCGAGGGCCTGCCCAATCCCCTCACCGCCACGCGCTATCACTCGCTGATCGTGGAGCGCTCATCCGTGCCGTCCACCCTGGAGGTCACCGCCACCTGCGACAAGGGCCTAGTGATGGGTCTGCGGCATCGGCGCCACCACACCGAGGGCGTGCAGTTCCATCCCGAGTCGGTGCTCACCGAAGCGGGGCGGAACCTGCTCGACAATTTCCTGGCCCGCTGCCGCTAACCGGCTAGAGGCCGAGCGGGCAGGCCTCAGACCTATCCGACAGCAGGCTGCGCGTCGACGGTCTCGCCCTCCTTGCCTTCCTCGCTCTCGCTGCCGTCGACGGTCTCGCCCTCGTTGCCCTCGCTGCCGTCGACGGGCTCCCCGGTCCCACCGGCGCCGGTCTGGTCGGTGCCCTCGGTCTCCTCGCCCTCATCGTCCACCGGCTCGGTGTCGATCTGATCGGAGTCCGACTCCGCCGACTCGCCCACCACCACGTTCACCGCGGTCTGGGCCGACACCTCCAGATTGGGGGGCGGCGTCTGAGCCAGGATCCGGCCCACGTCCGCCGATCCCGGCTCCACGGGCTCGAACGTGACGGTGCCGATGACGAGATCGACGCGTTCTATGGCCAGCTTTCCGGTGTCGAACAGCAGGCCCTGCACATCGGGGATGGCCACCAGCGGAGGCCCGTCCGAGATGATGACGAAGACTTCCAGCCCGGCCGACACCGGGAAATTGTGCGAGGGGTCGGTGTCGATGATCTGTCCCTCCTCGACCGTGGTCGAGGGTTCCCGCCTCTCACCGACGCGGAATCCCTGCTCGATCAGGGTCTGGAAGGCCTGGCTCAGCGTCTGGCCCCGCACGTCGGGCACGAAGATCTGTCCCGGCCCGGTGGAGATGGTGATGGTCACCGCCTCACCCGGCGCGAGCTCGGTGTTCGACGGGGGCTCCTGCCCGACCACTATGCCCGCCTCGGCCTGGCTGGGACCTTCGATCACGATTACTTCGTAGCCCGCGTTCCTGAGGATCTCGGTGGCGTCGATACGGTTGCGGCCCCGCACGGGCGGGACCCTCGGGATCTCGCCCTGGCTGACGGTGACCGCCACGGTGGAGCCCTCGGCGATCCGCTGGCCGGCCAGCGGGCTCTGGGAGAACACCGTGTTCTCGGGCACCGCGATGTTGACCTGGTAGCTCGGCTCCGGCTCCAAGCCGACTGACCTCACCAGGGCGTCGGCATCCCCGTAGCTCAGTCCGAACACGTCGGGCACTTCGATCAGCGCAACGTCGTCGCTGGTCGTCGGCGTGTTGGGCGCGGGTTCCTCGTCGAGGCCCAGAGAACGGTAGAAGGTCACCGCGAGGAACCCGAGGGCGGCCACGAGGGCCAGCAAGCCCACAAACATCAGCACCGTGCGCTTCCAGCTGTCGGAGCGGTGAACCTCCTCGTAGTAGTAGGCCGGCGGGACGTACTGGGGAGGCGGCCCCGACCCCGACGCGGGCGCACCGGGCGTTTGGGTGCCGGGACCGCCGGGACCGCCGGGAGGTTGGGCCGCGGCCGGAACCGGGCCGGTGCCTCCACGGCGTGCAGGCGGTTGGGCCGCGGCCGGAACCGGGCCGGTGCCTCCACGGCGTGCAGGCGGCGGTGGACCCTGCATCCTGGTCGCGGGACGCTCCCGGGTCGACGGGCGAGCCCGAGCCGGGATGCTGTGCGCGCCGTCCAGGTAGCGCTGAAGATCGGCGCGCAGGTCGTCGGCCTTGGGATAGCGGTTGGCCGGGTTCTTGGCCAGCAGCTTGAGGATGATGGCCTCCAGGGACTGCGCGATGCTCACGCCGAGAAGCGACGGGGACAGCGGGCGCTCCTGAACGTGCTTCACAGCCACCGCGGTGGAGGTGTCGGCAGTGAACGGAGGCTTCCCCACGATCATCTCGTAGAGCACGACGCCCAGCGAGTACAGGTCGGAGCGACCGTCGAGGGCTTTGCCTTGGGCCTGCTCGGGCGAGAAGTACGTCGCCGTGCCCATGACCGACCCGATGTGGGTCAGATTGTCCCCGGTCCTTCGAGCCAGAGCGGTGGCGATGCCGAAGTCGGCCACCTTCACCTGGCCGTCGTCGCTGACGATGATGTTGCCGAGCTTGATGTCACGGTGCACGAGCCCGGCGCTGTGAGCGCTGCTGAGCGCGTCGGCCACATCCGACGCGATCTCCGCAGCGCGGTCCGGGCTCAACGGCCCGGTGGAGCGCAGCACGTCGGCCATGCTGCGGCCCACGACGTACTCCATGACGATGTAGTAGGTGCCCTGCTCCTGGCCCCAGTCGTAGATGCCGACGATGTTCGGGTGGTTCAGGTTGGCTGCGGCCTTCGCCTCCCTGCGGAAGCGCTCCACGAAACTGGGGTCGTTGGCGAACTCCGGGAACAGGACCTTCACCGCTACTTGCCGGTCGAGCGAGGCGTCGCGGGCCAGGTAGACGTCGGCCATGCCGCCCCGCGCGATGCGGCGCAGCAACTCGTAGCGGCCGTTGAATACGGTCAGCCCCTCATCGGACACCGTTCGCCATTGTACCGGGCGGCCCTAGGCCGAGAATCTGGCCTTCGATCAGGCCGGCACGGCGGGCCGGGAGCCGAGCACCATCTGGCCCGGGCCGCCTGGCTGGGGCTCGGAGCCGTCCACCACGTCAACAACCACCGCGGTGACGTTGTCGCGGCCGTGCCCGGGCCGGATCGCCTGCCCCACGAGGTTGCCGGCCGCGGCGGAGGCGTCCTCAACGGATCGCAGGATCTCGTCGATGTCGGGATCGGTTACCTCGTTGGTCAGACCGTCGCTGCACATCAGGAAGCGGGTCCCGGAGACCGCGTCCAGCTCCCAGCCGTCTACATGCACCCGGCGCTCGAATCCGACGGCCCGGGTGAGCGTGTGGCGGTCGGGGTGGGTGGCCGCCTCCGCGGCGGAGATGACACCATCGCGGACCAGGTTCTCGGAGATGGTGTGGTCGACGGTGAGCCGGCTGAGACAGTCGGGTGTGAGCACGTAGAGGCGGGAGTCCCCCACATTGCAGACCGCCAACCGCGACGACTCCGGCGGGCTGGGGATGCTGGCCATCACACACAAGGTCGTGGACATCTCCGACAGGCGCGGGTCGCCTCTGGCGGCCTCGCATATGGCCCTGTTGGCCGAGCCCACGAGGGCGATGAGCTGGGCGAGCGAGTTGAGGCGCTTGCGGCGGGCGATCACGTCGACGGCCATGCCCGCCGCGGTTCCGCCTCCCGAGTGGCCCCCAAGCCCGTCGGCCACTGCGAAGACGGTGCCGTCAGCCAGGTACCGATCCTGGTTCTCACGGCGGTGCAGACCTGCATGGGTCGCAGCCCCGTAGTCCAAGCGCACACCGGGATGCTAGTGGCGGCTCTGCTCGGCCTCTGATTGCCCGCTCTTGTTCGCTGCGCTCACGGACCGCTCGGTCGCGTTCTCCGCTCAACTTCGCTGCGCTCACGGACCGCTCGGTCGCGTTCTCCGCTCAACTTCGCTGCGCTCACGGGCCGCTCGGGCCACGGCCTCGCTCAATGCGTCGCGAAGTCGTCGTGCACGAGCACCAATCTGCTCGGCCTCTGGGGCCGTGTGAGCGAAGCGGTGATTCGACCGCCAGGCCGCTAGCCTCGGCCCGGTCCGCCCGCGGCGGGCCGAGGCCACGCGCGAGTGGCGGAATTGGCAGACGCGCAGGATTCAGGTTCCTGTGTCCGAAAGGATGTGGGGGTTCAAGTCCCCCCTCGCGCACCGGTAACCGATGTTGCTGCCCGCTCTTGTTCGCTGCGCTCACGGGCCGCTCGGGCCCAGGCTCCCCGCTCTTGTTCGCTGCGCTCACGGGCCGCTCGGGCCCAGGCTCCCCGCTCTTGTTCGCTGCGCTCACGGGCCGCTCGGGCCCAGGCTCCCCGCTCTTGTTCGCTGCGCTCACGGGCCGCTCGGGCCCAGGCTCCCCGCTCTTGTTCGCTGCGCTCACGGGCCGCTCGGGCCCGGGGCCTCGCTAAGCGCCTCGCCGAGATCCTCATGGATTGCTGCCTACCCGCTCGGCCTCTGGTGGCGAGAGTGCGGACGATGTCGCAACGGCCGCTTCGACCACAGCGGTGGCCGCCGTCTCGAGCCGGCGACCGGCGAGCCGGTCCGCCGGGCCCAGCACCGACAGGGCAGCAATGGGGCTCACCGATCCGTAGATCGGCGCGCAGACCGCGGTGACATCGGGCTCGATGGCGCCCGTGTTGAAGACGGGTGCGGGTTGGGCGCCCGGGGCCAGAGGGCTGGCCAGCAGGGACTGGCCCACCGCGGTGCCGTGGATGGGGACGGACCGGCCCACCCAGCCGACGTGGCGAATGGCCCGACGACCCTCGACGGTGGCGATGTAGACCGCCTCGTCGCCGTCGCGCACCGCCAGGTACGCGGACTCCTCGGTGACCTCGACGAGACGCTCAAGCTCGGGCTGGGCCGCTGCGGAGAGCCGGGCGTAGGGACCCGACTGCAGCGAGGCCAGGGCGAGACGCAGGAACGAAGGCCCGACGGAGTAGGTCCCCGTGTCGTTCTTCACGAGGTAGCCGTGGTGGACCAGAACCCGCAGATGCCGCAGGGCCGTGCTGGCTGGCATGTCCGTTCGGGCCGCGGCCACGCTGAGGCTGAGAGTGCCCTCGGCAATCACCGCGTCCAGCAGGGCCAGCACCCGCCCGGCCGAGCGAGACCTGTGCAGCGAAGAGTACAACTCACTCCCTGAGCTCTCAGTGGGTGTCTCAACAGTTCTTTCAAAGTCTTTTTCAATATCTGAAATGGCTTGCTGCATATTGACAGAATATGTCACCGGTCGCTACCATGCAACCAGCCATGAGGCCTGTCTAATGAGGTCCGCGATGCCCGCCACCGCACAGCACAGAGCCAGCGCCCCTGCTGGAGGCGTGAGAGCCCCTACCGGCACCGCGCTGACGTGCCGCGGCTGGCCCCAGGAAGCAGCTTTCCGGATGCTCCAGAACAATCTCGATCCCGACGTGGCCGAGCGCCCCGACGATCTGGTCGTCTACGGGGGCACGGGTCGGGCCGCGCGATCGTGGGACGCCTACCACGCCATGATCCGGGCACTGACCGATCTCGCCGGCGACGAGACCCTGCTGGTGCAGTCGGGCAAGCCGGTCGGCGTGGTGCGCACCCACGAGTGGGTGCCCAGGGTCCTCATCGCCAACTCGAACCTGGTCCCCGAATGGGGCACATGGGACGAGTTCCGCCGGCTCGAGCATCTCGGTTTGACCATGTACGGGCAGATGACGGCCGGCTCGTGGATCTACATCGGCACCCAGGGAATCCTGCAGGGCACCTACGAGTGCTTCGCGGCCATCGCCCGCAAACGGTTCGGCGGGTCACTGGCGGGGACGCTCACCGTCACGGCCGGGCTGGGCGGGATGGGCGGCGCGCAGCCGCTGGCCATCACCATGAACGAAGGGGTTGCCCTGTGCATCGAGGTCGATCCCGAGCGGGCCGCACCGCGCCCTGAGGGGACGCACCCACGCCGGGCGGGGCACGTTCTGGGCCTGGCGCGACCTCATGTAGCGGGTCGCCGCCCAGCTCGACCCCGACCGCTATTACCGGCTGGCCCGAGCGGTGTTCGCGGAGATGGCATTGGCCGGCATCGGCGTCGTGGGCGAGTTCCACTACGTCCATCACCGCCCCGACGGGGCTGCCTACGACTATCCCGGCGCGATGGGCGCCGCCGTGGCGGCCGCGGCTCGTGACGCGGGCGTTCGCCTGACCCTGCTCGACACCCTGTACCTCCACGGCGGGCTCGACCCCGGGGCAAGTCGCGGCTACGGACCGCTGCGTGGAGAGCAGGCCCGGTTCAGCGACGGGAGCGCCGAACGGTGGGCGGATCGGGTGGAGAGCCTGGCTTCGGCGGTGTCGGGCCCGACGACGATGGTCGGCGCGGCGGTGCACTCGGTCAGGGCTGTGGACCCGTCTTCCGTCAAGGTGGCCGCGGATTGGGCCCAGGAGCACGGCGCTCCCTTGCACTTCCACGTCTCGGAGCAGCCGGCCGAGAACGAGCAGTGCCTGGAGGTTCACGGCCGGATGCCGGTGGAGGTGATCGCGCTGGCCGGCGGGCTCGGCCCCGACACCACTCTGGTCCACGCCACCCACGCCACCCCGCACGACGTGGCGCTCATCGGCGAGGCGGGGGCGCACTGCTGCCTGTGCCCCACAACCGAGCGCGACCTGGCCGACGGCACCGGGCCGAGCGCCTCGCTCGCCCTCGCCGGGGCCGGACTGTGCCTGGGATCGGACTCCCACGCCGCGGTGGACATCCTCGAGGAGGCCCGCACGGTCGAGCTCGATCAGCGAGCGGCCACCCACGAGCGGGGCGTGTTCGAAGTGCAGGCCCTGGCCTCGATGGCCACCTCCGGCGGCTACCGGTCCCTGGGGTGGCGCGACGACGGCACGCTGGAGGCAGGTGCGCTGGCCGACTTCGCCACGGTCGGTCTCGACTCGGTGCGGATGGCCGGAGTCGACGCCGGCAGCGCGCTGGCCGCCACAATCTTCGCGGCCACCAGCGCAGACGTGCATCACCTGGTGGTGGGCGGGAGAACCGTCGTCCACGCCGGAATTCACACAACCATCGATGTCGCTGGCGAGCTCGCCTCGGCCGTCTCCGAGGTCACCAAGTCATGACCCGATGATGTGTAGCGCCCAGGCCACTGAGGGGTTCACCAAGCCATGACGCTGGTGATCGACAACATCTCCTCAGCCGTCTCCGAGGTCACTGAGTCATGACGCTGGTGATCGACAACATCGCTGAGCTGGTCACCAACGACCCCTCTGTCGGGGCCGGACCGCTCGGGGTGATCGCCGATGCGTCGGTGGTGATGGACGGTGACACGGTGGTCGCGGTCGAGCGATCGGGCGCGGTGGCCGACTATCGCATCGACGCCGGCGGCCGGTGCGTGCTGCCCGGGTTCGTGGACTCCCACACACACCTGGCGTTCGCGGGCGACCGGGCCGAGGAGTTCACCCGGCGCATGGCCGGCGAGTCCTACGACGGAGGCGGGATCCGGGTCACCACCGACGCCACCCGCAGCGCGGGACGGGCCGCGCTGCGGGCCTCGCTCGAACAGCGTCTCGTCGAGGTCCACCGGGCCGGCACGACCACGGTGGAGATCAAGACGGGCTACGGGCTGTCGGTCGACTCCGAGGTCGAGCTGGCCTCGCTGGCCGCGGAGTCCACCCCGGAGGCCACGTTCCTGGGTGCTCACCTGGTGCCCAGCGAGTACCGGGGGAGGACCGACGACTACGTCGAGTTGGTGTGCGGTCCGATGCTGGACGCCGTCCGCGGCCACGTCCGATGGATCGACGTGTTCTGCGAGACCGGGGCCTTCGACGCCGACCAGTCCCGGGCCGTGCTCGACGCGGGCCGCAACGCCGGGCTGGGCCTGCGGCTCCACGCCAACCAGCTCGGCCACGGACCGGGAGTGCAGCTCGGCGTGGAGACGGGCTGCGCGTCGGTGGATCACTGCACCTATCTCTCCGACCGCGACATCGAGGCCTTGGCCTCGAGCGACACCGTGGCGACGTTCCTGCCGGCCACGGACTTCTCCACCCGCCAGCCCTATCCCAACGCCCGGCGGGCCATAGACGCCGGAGTGCGGGTGGCCATCGCCTCGAACTGCAATCCCGGATCGAGTTACACCAGCTCGCTGTCGTTCTGCATGGCGCTGGCCGTGCGCGACATGGGCATGACCATCGACGAGGCCGTCGCCGCGGTCACCACCGGCGGCGCGGCCGCGCTGCGGCGCAGCGATGTCGGGCAGATCGCGCCCGGCAGCCCGGCTCACCTGACCATCCTCGACGCGCCCAGCCGCCACCATCTCGCCTACCGGCCGGGCGTGCCATTGATCTGGCGGACCCTGGGCGCCGACTACCGGCTCCCGCCCGCCGGCGACCAGACTTAACCTGAATCCAAAAGGAGAATCAATGACCATCAGCGTCCCCAATCCCACCGAGCACAACCAGTGGTACCCGTTCGCCAACCGGCCGCTGCCACACGAGGTGGACGGCCAGGCGGTCAACCCGGCCGTTATCCCGGTGTTCGATGCGGTGCGGTTGCCGCCGAGCGCCCGGTTCGTGGTGGTCGGCGCGGGCGTGCACGGGCTGTCGAGCGCCTACCACCTGGCCATGTACCTGGAGCGCACCGGCAAGGGCTCAGGCCGCGACGTCGTGCTGATCGACAAGCAGGGCCCGGGCGCGGGCGCCACCGGACTGGCCTGCGGCTGCATCCGCAACATGTACATGACCGGCCCTCTGCACGCCATCCTGCGGGCCAGCGTGGAGGTGTGGGAGTCCGATCCGGTGAACTTCGGCTTCCAGCAGGTCGGGTACGTGTCGGTGGGCGAAGCGAACCAGATCGACGACTACCTGAAGCTCCAAGCGTCGCAGGCGGCCAGCGGGTACCCGTCCGACGTGTACACCGGCTCCGAGGCCCGGGCCTTCCTCACCAACCTGTGGCCCGACTTCAAGACCGAGAACTGCGACGTGGTGCTGCACGAGCACCGCTCCGGGTACGCCGGCACCCACATGGCGGTGTGGGGACTGGACCAGAAGTGCCGGCAGTGGGGAGTGCAGCGGGTGTACGGCACCAACGTGACCGGCTACCAGCTCGACGCCTCGGGCTCGGTCACCGCGGTCGAGACCGACCAGGGGTCCATCTCCTGCGACCAGGTGGTAGTGGGCACCGGGGCGTGGACACCCGAGCACTGGGAGTGGCTGGGCGGTCCCTCCCACCTCGACGTCCTCTACCCCGACGGCCACGTCGCCACCCAGATGGACATGTGGACCTACTGGCGGCTGCTGGAGGGCGAGGTGCTGCTGCCGGAGGGCGTCGACTTCCGCACCGCCCAGCACCGGGACTCGCCCGTGCTGCACGTGGAGCTGATGAACACACCGGTGTACTCCGACGACGGCAGGTTCCTCAAGGACCACTTCTACTCCTATGTGCGCTACGCGGCTGAGCGGGTGGGCGCGCCCGGCCTGCAGGGCGGGACGATCCCGGTCAAGATCGGACCGCGGGCGGCCGTCGAACCCTACGGCCACCTCAACGACGCCTACCAGGCCGAGGAGTGGTTCGCCGACTACTACTGCGCGACGTTGGGCATGCTCTTCAAGCGTCTGGAGAACCTGCGGCCGTTCTTCAAGGAGCGCCGCAACGGCGGCATAGGTGCGTTCACCCCCGACAACGTGCCGGTGTTCGACTACGTGGCCGACAACGCTTGGGTGATCGCCGACTCGAACCACGGCTTCAAGATGATCGGCGTGGGTAAGCTGACCGCCCAGATGCTGGTGCACGGCGACAAGCCCGACGAGTTCAAGCCGTTCACGCTCGACCGTTACCGCACCGGCGCCACCTTCGGCAACCGCAACTCCAACTGCCCCTGGGTCTAGCGCTGCGCTCACTGGTGCACCATCAAATCTGTAGAGATAGGTGTCGCCAATCGACAAAATCCATGCAGATTTGAGAGGCTGAGCTTGACATAGGGCTACTCATGGGCCGCTCGGGCCACGGTCTCGCTCAGCGCCTCGCCAAGATCCTCACGAACCGGCGCCCATCCGCTCGGCCTCCAGAACGCGACGAGAGCCGGCTCAGCCGGCGAAGGCGGTCAGCCACTGCCCGCGGCTGGTGGGCCGGAACACGTAGTTGCGCTCGCGGGTGATGCCCATGGTGGCCGACGACTCCAGCGAGTAGCGGTGCCCAGGGTACAGCACCGCGTCGTCTGGCACCCGGGCCAGCCGGGTGGTCAGGCTCTCGTACATCTGGGCCGGATCGGAGCCGGGCAGATCCATGCGCCCGCATCCCTCAAGGAAGAGCGTGTCGCCGGCCACCAGGCGGCCATCCACCAGGAAGCACTGGCTGCCGGGGGTGTGGCCCGGCGTGGCGATGAGCTCGATGTCGACCGCCCCGACGGTCACCACATCGCCCGAGGCGTGGCTCACGAGGCAGTCGTCGTCCACGCCGGTCACCTTCTTGACGAGATCGGCCTCCTCAGCCTGTACGTGGATCGGCACCGACACCCGCTCCAACAGCCGGGTGATGCCCTCGATGCTGTAGCCCATCATGTCCCCGCCCACATGGTCGGGGTGGTAGTGGGTGGCCAGCACGCCGGTGCAGGCCATGCCGTCGGCTTCCAGGAGGTCGACGAGTCCGTTGGTGTCGTAGGCCGGGTCGACGAGCACGGCCTGGCCGGTGAGGCGGTCGCCGATGGCGTAGACGAAGTTGACCATCTGGCGGGCCAGTCCGTCGTCGGCCGCGAAGTCGCGCCCCGACAGCAGCTGGCGGAAGTAGAGCCGGTCGTCCATGTCCGTCACCTGTCGCTACGCGGCCGTGCCTGCGATGATCGCTGGCTGTCGGGGGCGGAGCCGATCACACACGTCCGTCACCCTAACGGGTCTCTGAAACGGCGCAGAAGGGCCTTGTCTCTCGTACCCTGACCCGGATGAATTCACGGGGGGAGGCGACGACCCGCTCGATCGCATACCTGGGACCGGTGGGCACGTTCACGGAGCAGGCCGTGTACTCCCAGCCCGATCTGGCCAGCATGGAGCATCACCCGCTCGGCTCGATCTTCGATGTGCTCCGAGCCGTGCAGAGCCAGGAAGTCGACCTCGGCCTAGTCGCTATCGAGAACATGATCGAGGGATCCGTTAACGCCACTCTCGACGCCCTCGCCTTCGACACCGACCTGTTCATCCAGCGCGAGGTGATCATCGACGTCAACCTCAATCTGCTCGTGCAGCCGGGCGCCGTGATCGACGACATCGAGCGGATCTGGTCCCATCCGGTGGCCTATGCCCAGTGCCGGGAACACCTGGCCGAGCGGCTCCCGGATGCGGTTTTTGAGCTGGCGAACTCCACTGCCGACGCCGCCCGCCGCCTGGCCGGGTCGGATGACGGCACCGTGGCCGCGATCGCCCCGCTGCGCTCGGCAGAGGTGTACGGACTAGAGGTGGCGGCCAGCAACATCGCAGACCGCGCCGACAACAAGACCCGCTTCGTCCTCGTCGGGGCCGACGGGATCGCCCCGCCCACCGGTCACGACAAGACGAGCCTGGTGGTCTACCAGCAATCGGACGTGCCGGGCTCACTGATCGGAATCCTCCAAGAGTTCGCAGCGCGGGCCATCAACCTCACCAGCCTGCAGAGCCGGCCGACCAAGGCGAACCTCGGCCAGTACTGCTTCCTGCTCGACTGCCAGGGCCACATCGCCGACGAGGTGGTGGCCGACGCTCTACGCAACTTGAGCATCAAGACGGCTCGCGTCAAGTGCCTCGGCTCCTACCCGTCAGCGTCCGGAGGCGAGCACGACCGGATGATGAACCAGGCCGACACCATGATGGCCGGAGTCTGGGTCGACGAGCTGCGGTCCCGCATCCTCTGGTAGCGCCGGCCACAGAGCCCTGCGCTGTCCTGCCTATCCTTGCCTGTGGAGGGATGGCAGAGCGGACGATTGCGACGGTCTTGAAAACCGTTGGGCCTTCACGGGTCCCGGGGGTTCGAATCCCCCTCCCTCCGCTGGCTGGCATCGGCCGGCCGGGCCGTTCGGGCCTAGCCTGCTGAGACGAACGCTTGAAGGAGCCGTCATGACCCGTACCCGCTTGCTGGCCGCCCTGGCCATTGTCGCGCTCGTGGCCGCCGCCTGCGGCGGATCAGACGACAACACCGGTAGCGATGACGCGGCGGTCGCGCCCACGTCGGCCCCGACGACCACCGCGCCCACTACGACGGCCGCACCCACCACAACAGCAGCACCGACCACCACCGCGGCACCCACCACCACCGCCGCACCCACCACCACCGCAGCACCCACCACCACCGCCGCGCCCACCACCACCTCTCCACCCACCACCACGGCCGCCCAGACAACGACTGTCGTCTCGGCAACCACCGAGCCGGTGGCGACGGCGGGCGAATGGGTGGCCTTTGCCGGCGGCGAGGACTGCATCTGTGCCGACGGGAGCGACTACCACTACTGGGTTCGGGAAGCCGACCCCGAGCGGGTGGTCTTCTACCTGCAGGGAGGCGGGGCGTGCTTCAGCCGGGAGAATTGCGCGTTCACCGGCGACGCGAACTCCTACGACACCAACACCGACCTCTCCGAGCCGGGCGACGACCCCAGCGTGTGGGGCGGCATTTTCGACTTCGACAATCCGCTCAACCCTCTGAAGGACCATTCGTTCGTGGTGGCGCTGTACTGCACCGGCGATGTGCACCTCGGCGACCGGATCAACGACTACGGCGGCGGCGTGGTGGTGAACCACAACGGCTTCGTCAACGCCAACACCGCGCTGGATGCCGCGGTCGAGCGCTTCGGCAGTGCGACCGAGGTGGTGGTGGCCGGCTCGAGCGCGGGATCGGCCTCGGCTGCGCTGTATGGCGGGCTCGCTGCGGACTTGTTCAGTGACGCCAGCGTCGCGGTGGTGGCCGACGCCTCCGGTGCCTACCCGAGCGATCCTGGCATCAACACCTACATCGGCAGTCTGTGGGGGACGACCAGAGTGGTGCCGGACTGGCCGGTCAACGAGGGGATCACCATCGCCGAGTATGGGCTGCCGGAGCTGTTCATCCGGGCCGGCACCCACGCGCCACGCGTCCGGTTCGCCCGCTATGACAACGCCTTCGACAGCACCCAAGAGTTCTTCGCGCTCCTGGCCGGGTTCGACGCCAGCAGCATTGACCAGCTCATGGACCAGAACGAGGCCTTGATAGAGGCGGCCGGGGTCAACCAGGCCAGCTACATGGCCCCCGGCAGAGACCACACGATCCTGTTCCGCGACCTCTTCTACACGCAGGAGGTGGAGGGGGTGGCCTTCCTCGACTGGCTCACCGCATTCCTGGGAGGCACCGACGTCAACGACGTGGCCTGCGTGGACTGCTCATAGCCGGCACGCCGGTACGCTCAGGGCTTCCGGAGACGTGGCCGAGTCCGGTTGAAGGCGCTTCCCTGCTAAGGAAGTAACGATGCAAGTCGTTCGTGGGTTCGAATCCCACCGTCTCCGCTGAGGGGTGTTAGCCATCTAAGGCCCGTCTTGTTAGCCACCAAGCGCGATGTCCCTTGTCTTGGATGTGGCAGGGCTAGCAGCATGGTTGCAAGACCTGCATTGGGAGCGTTGCGTACCCATCACTGCAGGATTGCAATCCTGAACAACCCGTGCTCCGCCAGCGATTCTGTAGTTACTATGGTAGACTGGTGGCGTGGTGGGTTGTGTCGCTCCCCGGGATCTGCGAGCCATGATGGTCGAGCAGGGCATCGAGTTCGCTAGCGCTGCGCAGGTCGGCGAATGGATCGGATGCAGCCCCGTGGAGGTGCCGCATCGTCTGCGCGGCGCGCGGCAGGCACGGGAGATGGTGTGCGTCACTCGCCGCGGCTGGGTGCCGGCGGTGGACGGTCGCACCGATCCGCAGGCGTTCATGGAGCCGATGATGCGCCACTTCGGCCACCGCTACTACCTGGCTGGCCTGTCGGCGGCGGCCCGTCACGGCGCTTCGCATCAAGCGCTGTCGGTGGACCATTTCGCCACCAACGGCCATCTCAGCAGCCGGTCCATCCGCGGGATGGCGCGCATCGAGATGTTCCACAGACCCAATGTCGAAGCGTTCCCAACAGTCGCTCAGCAAACCATGAGCTGGACGGGCCACCTGCAGCCGGTCACGGTCTCAACTGCAGAAGTGGCCGTATTCGATCTGTTCGCCCTGCATCCGTTCCGCGGCTGCGACGCCAAAGCAACCGTCGCCTGCGAGTTGCTTGACCCCGGCCCGCATCGGCCGCCGGCGCTTGACGCCGAGACGCTGGCGTCAGTCGCGATGCTCTACCCCCCGACCACCCGTCAGCGTGTCGGGTTCCTGCTCCAAGAGATGGCCGAACACGTCGGACGCGACTTCGACCTCGACCCGCTGGAAGCGACACTGCCCAGCTCGACTCGGACCGTAGAGTTCGAGTACGGCCCGGACCGCAGCGAGCCTCCCATCAAGCACGACGGCCGCTGGAGCGTGAGACAGTGGTACGAGATGTGGCCGGACGTGTGATCCCTCAAGCTGCGATCCATCAGCGGAGCCTGACACACCCTTGGCGGCGCGTTGTCCAAGTCGAACAGGACCTGCTGCTTGAAGCGGTGCTGCACCGCGCCGCCGAAGCGGACAGCTTCGACCAGCTGGCGTTCATTGGCGGCACTTGCCTGCACAAACTCTATGGTCCGGGGCCGCGGCGCTATTCCGAAGACCTCGACTTCGTCTGGATGGGAGACGGCACACCCGACGACGCCCTGGAAGGAATCGCAGACCACAGCCGAAGCCTCGACTTCGAGCGGGTCGAGGTCGTGACTTCCGCTGAGGCGCGTTTCCCGAAGGTGCTGTTCTTCTACGAGAACCATGACGGACTGCCCGCGAAGATGAAACTGGAGATCAACACGAGCTTGGCGACGGCCCTGCGCGGGGAGGTCGTGTCCAGACCTCTGGCGACTTCCAACGCATGGCTGGACGAAGCCTCCGACATCCCATGCGCTCCCCTCGCCGCCCTGGCAGGCATGAAGATCATCGCCGGCTCGACACGAGGCAAGTCACGCGATCTCTACGACCTGCGCTACATGATCGAGGAACTCGGCGTGTCACCTGCCGCAGCCGCGGCATGGGCACAGAAGACACGGCCGTCGGACTGGAGGCCAGCCCGACGGCACCGTCACGTCAAGCGCACCTCACGCAGACCCGCATACTGGGACGAATTGAACGGGTACCTGCACAACAGCGAACAGGTCCAGGAGGCCGACAAAGAAGCCATGTCAACTGTGATGCTCGACGCACTGACGGAGATCCAGAGATTGGACAGAGAGGCCGCTGCGCGCAGTCGGGGCGGCAACCGGTCCTCGGACAGCGGCCGCTCCGATGGTGGGGTGCTAGCGCTGACGACGAGATACTGCGGGCACGGTGATCGCCCGTGCCAGCGGAGGGTGGCCCCCGGCAAGGTTTGCCCCGTCCACCGCCAGCCGCCACGCGGGCGGCCCGTCTTACTTGGGAGCTCAGCGGCCTGCTATGCGACTGGTCTCAGACACGCCAGACTGTCTCTGACCTGCAAGACGCTGAATGGGGTACAGACGGCCTTCTGGATGGGGTATAGGACCCAAGGGGCGGCGACTCGCCCCCTCTGACCTCGAACTGCGCGTCAGCGCCTATGCGAGTTTCCTGCACGACGAGTATCCCCCGTTCGCGTTCGATGCCACGAGCGCCGATCCGGGCGGCACGCCGGTGACGGCGAACTACTCCCCCGCGCTCGAGGGTCGCAACCGGCTCACCGTGCTGCTGCGGATCATCTGGATGATCCCGGCGATGATCTTCTCGCTCATCATCGGGGTAGTCGCCGCCATCTGCGGGGTCCTCGGCTTCTTCGCCGTGCTGATCACCGGTCGCTGGCCCGCGGGACTGCTTCGATGGGTGGTGGCGTCGATGGTGGTCGGCAACCGCCTCAATGCCTACAGCGCGCTGCTCACCGACGAGTACCCGCCCTTCGAAGTCGACTGAGGCTCATCCGGGCCGGTCCTTGATACCGGTGAGCGAGGCTCGAACAGCCAGGAGTTCGGCCGCGAGCGGCGGGGACGCGGCCACCGGCGCTCGCCGGCTGTGGTGGTCGAGCACCACCAAGTCGCGGCCGAGCCCGTCGTGTGCCTCCACGCCGGCCTCGGCGCACACCAGCAGGGCGCCGAGGTAGTCCCACGAGCCCAAGCCGCCGATCGAGAAGTCGATGTAGCCGTCCAGGCGCCCGTCGGCCACCGCGCAGAGCTCCAGCGCGGCCGCACCCAGGGTGCGGAACTGGGCCCAGCCCCGACCGGGCGGCCAGCCGTTCACTCCCACCACGCACTCGGACAGGGGTCTCGCCGAACGCGGTCGCAGGGCCACGCCGTCGCGTCGGGCCCCGCAGCCCCGCAGCGCCTCGAAGCGCTCGCCGCTGCCATGGTCGTGCACCACCGCGGCCAGCGGTCCCTCACCGTCCACGACGCACACGCTGGTGGCGAAGTAGCGGATCCCCCGCGACGCGTTGGTTGAGCCGTCCCGCGCTGCGCAGCGTCTCCAGTGCCCGGTCGGCATGGATACGCATGTTCAGCTCAGCGCGGACGGTCCGCAACACCGAGCCGTCTCGGTCGATCACGATCGTTCGCCGCTTGTTCGGCAGGGGACGTCGCCTGACCACGCCATAGTGGCGGGCAATGGTCCGGCCAGGGTCCGACAGCAGCGGGAAGCCCAGGGCGTTGGCGTCAGCGAACTCGAGTTGCCGATCCACCTGAGCGGCGCTGATTCCCACGATGCTGGCTGCGAGTTGTGCGAACTCACCAGACAGGTCGCGGAAATGGCAACTCTGTCGGGTTCAACCGGCTGTCATCGCCTTGGGATAGAAGTACATGACGACAGGCCCCATTTCGAGCAGGTCGCGCAGGACGACCGTGTTGCCGTGCTGGTCGAGTGCCTCGAAGTCTGGGGCCTTGTCTCCAACCTCCACCCTCTGCCGTCCTTCTGCTGCTCGCGGGCCCTCATTGCCGATGCCTCACCGTCGGATCGAAGCGGCGACGCGGTCAGTGTGGCCAGGCTGTGCCTTACGAAGGGCGCAACGCCCCCGGCTAATATTGACAAGGTCGGGTTGTCGGAATATTGTTGCGGCGGCAATCCGGGCAACGTCCCTACCCTCCATCCAGACTTTGCAGCTGCCGAAGGTGAGACCGTCATCGTGAAACGCAAACTGTCCCTCGCCGTGCTTGCCTCGCTGGGAGCCTTCGTGCTCGTGGCTCTCTCCGGCGTCTCGTTGCCCCGCCCGGCGCACGCCCAGGCGTCGCCGTCGGTGGCGGTCAGCCTCTCCTCGGCCTCCGTGGAGGAGGGTACGGCGATCACCGTCACCATGAGCTTCAGCGGCCTGGAGTCCGACTCCGACACCGCTACCACCGATTTCGTCTTCCGCGCCGACGTGGTGGACGCCGACGGATGCGAGGACCGGGCGGGGGGCTACGGCCTGGGCGTGGACCGCTACATGCACGAGGTGGACCAGGACACGGAGGTCCGCACCGGGAGCGTCTCCGCCGACTGCCCGGCAGGGGACTACACCGTCGAGGTCAGCGTCTCCTCGCCCGACGGTGCAGAGCTGGCCTCGGTGAGGGCGAGCTTTGCCGTGAGGGCGCCTGCTGCGGAGCCAACGCCAATGCCTGAACGCGCGCCACAAGACGAAGAGACTCCCGATGGGGGCGAGTCCTCCCCGCAGGCGGAGACTTCGGATGCGGCGAACCCCGGGACCGACTTTGCCGTGACGGCGCTTGCTGCGGGGCCAACGCCAACGCCTGAACCGGCGCGACAAGTCGAAGAGACTCCCGATAGTGGCGGGTCCTCCCCGCAGGCGGAGACTTCGGATACGGCGAACGGCTGGGCCGCTACGAAAGTATCTTCCGGTTTCTTTGACAGCGGGTCCTATAAGGCCATCGTTTGTGGTCCGGTTCCCCGCCGCCCATAGCGGTGTGCCGCCAGGCCAACCGGTTCGCGGCGGCCTTGATGCAGCCGGAGGCGTTCGCCCTGCTCGCCCAAGCGTCGGGCTTTTTGTCGAGGAGGTCGTCGTCAGCCCCGGCAACGCCATCGTCCACTACACCATCCCCATGCCCGAGGACAGCCGCATCCCCGGAATGGACGCCGAGGAGGTCGCGCCGACTAGCCCGGTACTGTCTACCGTCAGGTCGGGTGGGCCGGAGCGTACTGAATTGCGAACTTTTCGGTGGGAAGTCCTGACATAAAGAGACGGTCAGACGAACTTGGAGAAGCCTCCACGAGCCTCCGGCCCGGAGGGGTTGGAGGCGGCTCCATCCCCGCCGTGTAGGTTGTGGATGAGCGATTGTGTGGCGTGTCAGATGATTCCTCATTGAAGGCAGCCGCGGTCGAGACGCCCGATGGTCACTGGTCGCATGAGGACTGGCTGGCCAAAGAGTCGTCGCAAAATGCAGCTTTCCAGATCCACGAGAAGCTTGGCGGCTTGCCTGCGTTGACGGGGTCTGGCGCTGCAATCTACTCCGGTCCCGAGTACTACGGAACGACTGCCGGTAAGGCCTTCTTTCCAACCTACGACATGATCAGGATCGAATCGAGCGCGCAGAGCTACCACAATACTATCCATGTGGACCCGTGCTGCCCATCACTGCGAAATGTGACGAATGACGGTGACACGGCCGTCAACGCGTACGTCTGCGTGAGTGGAATGGTCACTCGGGCGAAGTGCGGAATAAAGGTCATATCCATGAGCGCGACGTACTGTGCTGCTGGGGCGTGCACTGGTAACCTCGGGTTTGCAGAGGATGAGAACGGCCGCACCATCGGCCAGGATGGCGACTCGGGAGCACCTGTGTACTCAAGGCCTAGTAGTAGTACGGCCAAGATCCACGGCATGGAGATAGCAGGTAATGACGAGGATGACATGTACTTCCACAAGATTTCTCGGATGGAGGCTGTCCTAGATATGGACGTCGCCCACTCCTAGAAACCACAGTGACGCGCCGAGTGAGGATGACTCGCAGTGCCCATTGGGCCCTCGTAGGGATTGTCCTCGCCTTTGGGGTCGTAGTCGTCGGTACGGTGATGGCGATGCGCCCTACAGATCTCCAAGAGGCCAACGTAGTGTCTGACGACGTCCAGGCGGATGCGGCGGAGTCTGGATCTGTGGAGGTTGTGGATGAGCGATTGTGTGGCGTGTCAGATGATTCCTCATTGAAGGCAGCCGCGGTCGAGACGCCCGATGGTCACTGGTCGCATGAGGACTGGCTGGCCAAAGAGTCGTCGCAAGATGCAGCTTTCAAGATCCACGAGAAGCTTGGCGGCTTGCCTGCGTTGACGGGGTCTGGCGCTGCATCAACGCCGGAAACCGAGACGCTCGCTTCTCGGGCGGCCAGCGGGGTAGTCGGCGTGACGGCTGACAACGTGACGCAACGGTTTGTTGTCGTCGTTGATTCCTCGGTTGTGAGCCTTGACGCTGTTGGTGAAGCGTTGCGCGGGATCGACAGTGAGTTGCGGATTGAGGTCCGGCCTAGTTGTCGCAGCATCGCGCAACTAGCGGCAGCTGAGGACACCCTCAAAGCCCAACAGTGGCATCCGTCGGCGTCCGAGGCCTCCTTCGGCTACTACATGGACCCGGCAACGGGCAGCTTCAAGGTCACGTTCTCAAGTAGCGATGTCGACGTGGCACAGTCCCTCAAGGCCACCCTCGGGGACACCGTGGAGATCACATACGGCGAGCCGTCACGCCGAGGCCGTCCAGATGACGGGAACAACGAACGCCGACAAGACTGATCGCCGCGACACGGATGCGTCGCCGGGGTAGAGTATTGTCGCGACATTGACGAGTTCGTCGTGGAGCTGGCGGGGCCGCCGGTCAGGACGCGACGAGGCTGACGGTCGACGACCGCCAACCCGCTAGGGAACTCTCAGCCGGTCAGGGCCAGCGGCAGGCGCGGCGACAAGGCCGGTCCGGGCTCTCTCGGCAGCGTCGGCGGCCATTGCGGGGCCGGTGGGGTCAGTTGAAGCCGACGAGCGCCTCGCAGATGGTGCGCGTCAGCAGGGTGGTCACGTGGTAGGGGTCGGCGTTGGCGTTGGGGCGGCGGTCCTCGATGTAGCCCTTGCCGTCGCGGGCGACCTGCCAGGGGATGCGCACCGACGCGCCCCGGTCCGACACCCCGTAGGAGTACTGGTCATAGCGCTCGGTCTCGTGCTCGCCGGTCAGGCGGAACTCGATGCCCGCGCCGTAACCGCCGAGGTGCTCCTCGGGCTTGCCGGCCATGCCCAGCGCCTCGCACGCCGCGATAATCGGCTCGTAGCCCTCACGCATCGCCTTGGTCGACACGTTGCAGTGCATCCCGGCGCCGTTCCAGTCGCCCAGCATCGGCTTGGGCTCGATCGTCACCTCGATGCCGTGCTTCTCAGCCACGCGGAACAACAGATAGCGCGCCACCCACACATGGTCCGCGACCGTCACCGTGTCCAGCGGCCCGATCTGGAACTCCCACTGCCCCGGCATCACCTCCGCGTTGGTGCCGGCAATGCCGAGACCGGCCTCGATGCAGGCAGTGGTGTGCTCCTCGATCAGCTCACGACCCGAGATCCGGCCCGCGCCCACCCCGCAATAATAGGGGCCCTGCGGCGGCGGGAACCCCGCCGGGGGGAACCCCGCCGGCCAGCGTGTCACCGCATCCAACAGCGTGTACTCCTGCTCCATCCCGAACAGCGGCAACTGGTCCCTGTACTTCTCAAACACGGCCACACACTCGGCCCGCCGGTTGGTGGGATGCGGCGACAGATCACGGGTCAACAGCGTCTCGCACAACACCAGAATGTTGTCGCCGCCGCGCACCGGGTCACCGCACGTGAACACCGGCTCGAGGACGACGTCGGAGTTGTCGCCGGTGGCCTGGTTCGTGCTCGAACCGTCGAAACCCCAGATCGGGGGAGCCTCGTCGTTGTTCAAGATCTTCGTCTTCGTGCGAATCTCGCCCGCCGGCTGGTTGCCGTCAATCCACAGATACTCGGCTCGGAACGTCACGTCGCCTCCTCGGGTCACGTCGCCTCCTCGATGGGTGTCGGTGTCCAGCAGGAGTCGGACGTCTTGTTCAAGGCTTGCGGATTTGCGGCGGCGAGTCCGGTGGGCAGTCTGTCCGGCTATTGTTTCGGGTCTGTTGCCTGGTTGTGAACAGCGTGTTAAAGGAGGCAGCGCCCCCGGCGGGAGGGCCTACGCTGATCAGGGCCATGGATCGACAGCAGGACTACGCGCTGCGGACCGCGGAGGAGCGCGGCGTTCGCCTGATTCGGCTCTGGTTCACCGACGTGCTCGGGCAGCTCAAGTCTGTGGCCATATCGCCGGCTGAGCTTGAGGCTGCTTTCACCGAGGGCGTGCAGTTCGACGGCAGCGCGATAGACGGGTTCAGCCGGGTCAACGAGGCCGACGTGCTGGCCCGGCCCGACGGCGCCACGTTCGAGTTGCTGCCGTGGGCCGACGCGGAGGAGCCCACCGCGCGCATGTTCTGCGACATCGAGACGGTTGGGGGGCTCCCTTTCGAGGGCGATCCCCGACAGATCCTGCGTCGCACCCTCGGCGCGGCCCGGGCGCGGGGGTACGAATTCATGACCGCGCCGGAGGTGGAGTTCTTCTACTTCGACTCCGACGACCCGGTCGACGGCCAGCCCCGGCCCCTGGACCGGGCCTCGTACTTCGACCTCACCACACTCGACGTGGCCAGCGGTCTGCGCCGCAGCACGCTGCACATGCTCGAGTCCATGGGCATCGGCGTCGAGTACTCATTCCACGAGGACAGTCCGAGCCAGCACGAGATCGACCTGCACTACACCGAGGCCCTCGAGATGGCCGACAACGTGATGACGCTGAGGCTGGTCGTGAAGCGCATCGCCATGGCCCACGGCGCCTACGCCACGTTCATCCCCAAGCCGCTCAACGGCGTGCAGGGCTCGGGCATGCACACCCACCTGTCGCTGTTCAGCGAGGGCGCCAACGCCTTCTACGACCCCGACGACGCTGCGGGGATCTCCAGCGTCGGGCGCCAGTTCATGGCCGGAGTGCTGGCCCATGCCCGGGAGATCACGGCGGTGACCAACCAGCTGGTCAACTCCTACAAGCGCCTCGGCGAGGCATCGGAGGCGCCCCAGCACGTGGTCTGGGCCCGGAACAACCGCTCCGCGCTGGTGCGCGTGCCGCTGCGGCGGCGGGGCAAGCCCGAGTCGGTGCGCATCGAATACCGGGCCCTAGACCCGGCCTGCAACCCGTATCTGGCGTTCGCGCTGCTGCTGGCCGCGGGGATGCGGGGCATCGAGCACCACTACGAACTGCCCTCCGAGACGACGCACAACCTGTTCGACCCGTCCCCGGACCGGACCGCAAGCGGCTTGGAGCTGCTGCCGCGCTCCCTCGACGAGGCGCTCGAAATGATGGAGGGCTCACAGCTGGTGCGCGACACACTCGGCGAGCACATCTTCGAGTGGTTCTTGCGCAACAAGCGTGCCGAGTGGGACAGCTACCGGACCCAGGTCACGCCCTGGGAGCTGGAGCGCTACCTGCCCCGTTGGTGACAGCGACTTGACTGGTGACAGCGGCTCGACTGGTGACAGCGGCTCGACTGAGCGCCTGCTGCTCGTGCACCCCGACCCGCCTCCGGCGGAGCTGGCCCGGGCGCTCGAGGAGGCCGCGTACTCCTGGAGGGCCGTCAACGGCGCTGAGGGACTGCTGCGAGCCGAGCCCGGCGCCGCAGGCCGGTGTGCCGCCGCGGTTGTGGCCGTCGGCGACGGGGCCGCGGCGAGGCGGTCCGCGTTCGGGTTCTGCCGGACTCTGCGCGACGGCGGCGAGGCGTCCCTCGGCGTGCTGGTCGTGGTGAGCCGGGGAAGCATCGCCGAGCTGGCGTCCAATCACGGGCTGTTCGACGACTTCTGCGGTTGGCCGTCGGCCCACGGGGAGCTCGAAGCCCGCCTGGGCCACCTGTTGGCACGCCGGTCGTCGGCCGGATCGAGGCCCGAGACGATCAACTTCGCAGAGCTGGTGATGAACCTCGACACCTATCAGGCCGCCATCGCGGGGCGGCCCCTCGACCTCACCTACATGGAGTACGAGTTGCTGCGGTTCCTGGCGGCGCGGCCGGGGAAGGTGTTCACCCGCGAGGACCTTCTCAGCCGGGTGTGGGGATACAACTACTTCGGCGGGGCCCGAACGGTGGACGTCCACATACGCCGCCTGCGAGCCAAGCTCGGCGAGGAGCACGCGGGCCTGATCCAGACGATCAGGTCGGTGGGCTACTGTTTCGGCCGCTCCCATTGGGGCGCTTGATCTGTTGGGCGCGCGGCGGCGTCGGCTTGGTCTAGTCCTGCGCTGTTGCGGCCGCGTCCCGCCTTGGCGAGGGAGTCAGCTCCCTTGAACTCAGATCCGTGTTCGGCCGTCGCGAGGACGTAGCCGGGCTGTCCGTGCTCGAAGATGTCGAGACCGCTGATCTCGGCCTGGCGCGACACCCGAAGTCCGACCGTGCGCTTGATCACCGCGAACAGGGTCCCGGTGGCGGCCACCACCCACACGAACACCATCGCCGCGCCGATCAGCTGCACCAACAACTGGTCGATGCCGCCGCCGTAGAACAGCCCGGCGTTGTCGGTCGCCACGAAGCCGTCGTTGTGGCGGGCGAACAAGCCCACCGCGAGAGTGCCCCACAGACCGCACACGCCGTGCACCGAGATGGCGCCCACCGGGTCGTCGACACGGATCCGGTCGAAGAACGCCACCGAGCCCACGACGATCACGCCCGCGACGGCCCCCGTCAACACTGCGCCCGCGGGGGTCATGGCGGCCGTGCCGGCGGTGATGCCGACGAGTCCGGCCAGCACCCCGTTGGCAGTCATGGCCACGTCGAGATGGCCGGTCCGGAACCAGATGACGGCGCCGGCGGTCACGGCGCCCGCCGCGGCCGCGAGCATCGTCGTCACCGCAGCCCGCATCACGACAGCGTCGGCGGCGAGTTCCGAGCCCGGGTTGAACCCGAACCAGCCGAACCACAGGATCAGCACGCCCACCACCACGAATGCCACGCTGTGTCCGGGCATCGTTCGCGGCTTGCCGTTGCCGTCGTACTTGCCGATGCGGGGTCCCAAGAAGATCGCCCCCATCATCGCCGCCCAACCTCCGGTGCTGTGCACGATCGTGGAGCCGGCGAAGTCGCCGAATCTGGCGTCGCCGATGGCCAGGTCGGCAACCAGCCCCTCGCCGCTCCAGAACGCATGCACCACCACCGGATAGATAAGAGCCGTCATGAAGAAGCTGAACACCAAGTAGGCCGACATCTTGGTTCGCTCGGCCATGGCGCCCGAAGCGATCGTCACGGCGGTGGCCGCGAACACCACCTGGAAGAAGAAGTCAGTGAAGATGCTGAGGCCGCCCTCGGCGCTGAACCCCAGCTCGGCGCCGCTGAGGAAGAAGGTGTCGGTGCCGAGCAGCGAGCCTGCGTCGGTGCCGTAGGCGATGCCGTAGCCGACAGCGAAGAACGCCAGCGCGCCGACGCACACGTCGGCGAGGTTCTTGGCCATGATGTTGCCGACGTTCTTGGCCCTCGTCATGCCGGCCTCGACCATGCCGAAGCCAGCCTGCATGATGAACACCAGCACGCCGGCTATCAGCACCCAGAGATTGTCGATGACGACGCTCTCCGGCGACACGCCGCCGTCCTGGGCAAGAGCCGGGGCGGTGTTCAGAACCACCACGCCGGCGGCGACCAGCGCCCCCACCCAATATCTCGCTTGCATTCTTCGCATCCGACCATGCCCTCCCGAGCTACCCGACCGCGGCTGCCCCGATGGCGCCGCGTAGTGCTCGCACAGCATGGACGGATCGTGTTTCAGCGAAGTTTCAGCGATGTGAAACGTCTGTGAAGGCACATCTGCCGACCTGCGGGGGGTCCACCCGGTTGGGGGTCCTCTGTGCAGGGCGTCGCGAGGGACGATGTGAGCTTGTGCTCGTTGTTACAGCGACAGACCCTCAATGGGCGTTGGTCTGCGCTGGATATTGCGCGGTCGGGATAGTCGAATCTCGGGCATGTCGACCGCGGTTAGGGGCAGGGGGTGACCTCGGGGTGGAGGCTGTACGTGTCGCCGGGCATTGCGTCGAAGCCCAAGACCACGCTGCGAGCCTGGCCGGGGGCCCAGTCGGCATCGACGGTTGGGCCGAGTTCGAGGGTCGAACCGCCGCGGCCGACGTGGATCTCAAGACGACCGCCGCAGATCAGCCGGCTCGTGTTGTTGGTTATCACGCCCGTGAACGCCTTGGCGGTCGGGGCATGGACGATGTTCAGGTCGAGGCCGTTGATGTTGGCCACCGAGGGCTGATCGATCGACATGCCTAGACCTTCGTTCTCTTCGCCGCCCTCGGACCCGCCGTCGTGGCCACCCTCGCCGCCCTCGGATGCGCCTTCGTGGCCGCCCTCGCCGCCCTCGGACCCGCCGTCGTGGCCACCTTCGCCGCCTTCGGATGCGCCGTGTACGGGCGTGTTCTTGCAGGCGAACGTCTCGGTCTCCACGGACCAGGTCGTGAATGATCCAGAATCCGCCGTCAGAGTGAAGATGGCCCTCTCGCGAACCTCCAGCGACGGGATCACCAGGCTCTGAGAATTGGCTTGGTTGCCGTCCAAGATCACCTTGATCCTTGAATCGCAGAGTCCTTCGTTGGCTTCGTTCTTGACCCGCCCCAAGAAAGACCCGCTGGTGCTGTCATAGGAAAGAGCGAACTCGAGGTCGTTGAGCTTGTCGGCGTAGTAGTCGCCAGCCTGCACCTCCGGGCCTGAGAAGACCCCTCGGCTGATCCCGCTGGTGGTCAGATACGTAGCTGGCGCAGATGCGGAACCGCCCTCGGCGCCGCCTTCGTGGCCGGCGCCATCGCCGGCGTCCCCGGTTCCGTCCTCGTGATCGGCGCCATCGCCGGTAGCGGCGGTGTTCGCGTCCTGCGAGCCGGCATGCTCGCCGGAACCGGAGTCATGGCCGTCGCCGCAACTGCTCAGAAGCAGGGCGAGGCCGACCGCGGCGGCGGGTGCAAGGCGAGTAAGTGGACGCATGGATCGTCTCCTTGGTGGATGAGTCGGTGGTCTGAGGGCCTGGAGTGTGGCAGAGCAGTGCTTAAGCGAACATGAGGAAGACCAGCGTGTCTCTCAGCCTCGTCTAAGGAACTGTGGGCGATGATGGGGGGATGCGGGTTCTGCTGGTAGAGGACGAGGTGCAGTTGGCCGAGGTCATCGCCGACGGCCTCGCGGAGCATGGGGTGACCGCTGATGTCGAGCACGATGGTCCTGCAGGTCTGTGGCGGGCCCGAGAGGGGAGCTACGACGTCATCGTTGTGGACATCATGATGCCGGGGATGAACGGCTATCAGATCTGTCGGGCGCTACGTCAAGAGGAGGACTGGACGCCGATCCTGATGCTCACCGCAAAGGACGGCGAGTGGGATGAGGCCGATTCGCTCGACGCCGGCGCGGACGACTTCTTGTCGAAGCCGTTCTCATTCGTGGTGTTGCTGGCCCGCCTCCGCGCGCTGGCCCGCCGCGCCGCGGTAGCCCGACCGGTGGTACTGCGGGCGGGCGATCTGGTGTTCGATGTGGCGGCATCTTCGGTGAGGCGAGGTGCCACCGAGATCGGTTTGAGCCGCCGCGAGTTGGATGTGCTGGAGGTGCTGATGCGCAGCGATGGGGCGCCAGTGGCCAAGCGGGAGATCTTCAACCGGGTGTGGGGGTTCGACGCCGAGGTCGACTCGAACGTGGTCGAGGTGTACATCCGGTATCTGCGCCGCAAGATCGATGAGCCGTTCGGAGCGCAGACGATTGTCAGCCAGCGGGGCGTGGGGTATCGCATCGTGGGGGAAACGATGTGAGTGGGTGGTGGCCTCGTTCGGTCAGGGCTCGCACGACGCTGGCGGCATCGCTGGCGACGGTGCTCGTGTTGGCCATTGCGTCGGTGCTCATCGTCGTGCTGGTGGAGCGCGACCTGGAGAACAATGCCCGGACAGCGCTGGAGGGCGCACTCGAGACTGCGTCGCATGCGGCTAGTGGCGAAGAATCAGCAAGAGACGAAGGGAACGAGCAGTCGGAGAGCAGCGGGCACGCAGAGGGGAGCGACGCAGCAGAGTCATCGGGATTGTCGCCGGCCGTGCCGAACAGCCATTCAAGCAGCGATGCCCGGCTGCAGCAGATCGCCGATGCCTCGATTGCTGAGACCCGGGCCGGCGTGGATGCCGCGTCTCGGGCTCTGTGGATCATTGTGCCTGCGGTGGGCGCGATACTTGCGTTGGCGATTTGGGCCGCAGTGGGGCATGTGCTGCGTCCGGTGCGGGCCATATCGAGCCGGGTTGCCGCTATCTCGGGCTCCACGCTCGACGAGCGTGTTCCTGAGCCCGACAGCGGCGACGAGATCGCCGAGTTGGCCGCGCTGATGAACGAGATGCTCGACCGTTTGCAGGCGGCGTCGGATCGTCAGCGGGCGTTCACAGCCGATGCCAGCCACGAGCTTCGGGCCCCGTTGTCCACCCTGCTGGCCGCGTCTGAAGTAGCCGAGGTGAGTTCCGACCCGCAGAGGCTGCAGAAGCTGTCGGCCAAGATCGGCGGCGAAGCCCGGCGTATGCAGACTCTGATCTCGGACTTGCTGGACCTGGCTCGGCTCGATGAGCAGCGTCGAGAAGAGCTGCTCCATCCGGTGGACTTGTGGACGGCCTGCGAGCATGCCACCGAGCGCGTGAATGGGCAGGATGTGGCCGTCACCCTGGCCGGGGCCGCGGCACCGCCGATTGTTGGTGTCGAGTCGCAGATCGAGCGGGCCGTGTTCAACCTGGTGGACAATGCAGTGGCCCATGCGGACCAGCACGTACTCATCACTCTGGTGGAGTCGGCTACGGCGGTCGCGGTCGTGGTCGAGGATGATGGGCCGGGGATCCCGCCGGAGGATCGGGTCCGAGTGTTGGACCGGTTCGTCAGGCTCGACGAGTCCCGTCAACACCGAACTGGCAGCTCCGGGCTCGGCCTGTCGCTAAGCCACGCCATCGCCAAACGCCACCGCGGATCCATCGACGTCGGCGACTCCGAACATCTCGGCGGAGCCCGCGTCACTATCGAGCTGCCACTGCCCGGCACGGAGCCGGACGACCCAACAGCGACGATGACTTGACGATGACTAAGAGTGAACGTAAATAGGTGAAGTTCAATGTCGGGATGCCCTTAGATTTCAAGCATCTCGTGCCGGTACGGTCGCCTACTTGCGCGGCCTCTAAGGGGCTGCGCGAATAGGTGAGCGATGGCCTTGAAGATCCCCGAAATCCCAACGAATTCACAGCCGACACAACGCCTATCCGCGCACGTCCTAAGCATGAATCAGGGGACGATCTTGAAGACGCCGCCGTCAAGGGGGCGCATCACGCCGAAGTGCTTGCAGTCCAAGGTCAGGATGGTGCGGGTCCGGTAGCGCTGGGCCAGCACCGCCAGCGAGGCGTCCGCAATCCCGATGCCGAGATCGCGATAGCGCTCCACTACCCGTGTGGCTGCGGCCACGTCCTCGGCGTCCATGGTCGCCAGCTCGTAGGCCCCTCCAGACAACTCCGCCAGCACCGCCAACTCGGCATCCACGCTCTTGCGGGTGGCCACCAGGTAGTCCACCTCGGCCACGACGTGGGGCGAGACGACCATGACCGGATCATTGGCATCCACCCACCCCGCCACGGCGTCGTGCTGCGGGCCGGACTCGCTGAAGAAGGCAATGAGCCCGCTGGTGTCAGCGATGATCATCTGTCACCGAAGCCGGCCAGGTAGTCGTCCACCCGCTCGGCCCAGGAGCTGTCGCCGGGGATGATCCCGGGCTGGGGTTTCGGACGCAGCATCGCGTCCTGCACGGCTTGGCGGATCACCTCGGCCTCCGAGCACGAGCGCTGCCTAGCCAGCCGCTCCACTCCCCGCTTCAAGTCCTCCGGGAGATACACAGTTGTCTTGTTCATGCCATATATGGTACCACCGCTGTGTTACGGCTGGAATGGCGGCAGTCGAGTACACCGGTGGCCGGTAGCCCGCGGATGCCGTCCGGCGTACACTGGCGAATCCCCAGCGCTCGTAGCTCAATTTGGATAGAGCATCTGACTACGGATCAGAAGGTTGGGGGTTCGAGTCCCTTCGAGCGCGCCAGCCTCATACGCCCACGCCAAGCCGGGTTCGAGTCCCTTCGAGCGCGCCAAGCCAGCCCGCCCGCGGCTGCTGCGGCGCTTCAGTCGTTGGCGGCGACGACCTTGGCCAGCAGAGCGTGGGGCAGCGGCTGGTAGTCGTGGTGCTCGGCGCTGAACGTGCCGGTGCCGCCGGTCATCGAACGCAGATCGATCACGTAGCTGAGGATCTCCGACGTCGGCACGTAAGCCTGGATCACGCTGGTGCCCACGGATGAGCCCGGCTCGGTGCCGAACACCTGGCCCCGGCGCGAGTTCAAGTCGCCGAGCACATCGCCCTGGTAGGCGTCGGGAACCTCGACGCGGACCTCGCTGACCGGCTCCAGCACCGCGCTGCCGACCTGCTCCACCGCCTGCCGCAGGGCCACTGACCCCGCGATCTTGAAGCTCATCTCCGAAGAGTCCACCGAATGGTGCTTGCCGTCGTAGCACACCGCCCGCAGGTCCACCATGGGGAACCCGTGCCGGCCGCCGTTGGCCATCGCCTCCTCGATTCCCGCACCAACCGCGGGGATCAGGTTGCGGGGGATGGAGCCCCCGGTCACCTCGGTGTCGAACTCGTAGCCCGCCCCCCGCGACAGCGGCTCGAAGCGCACCATGGCCACCGCGAACTGGCCGTGGCCACCGCTCTGCTTCTTGTGCTTGGCCTCCACATCGGCCGGCCGGGCCAGCGTCTCCAGGTACGCCACTCTCATGTCCTCGACCTCGAAGTCGATCCCCATTCGCGCCAGGCGGGCTCTCACCACTCGGAGGTGAGCCTCGCCCGCGCCCGACAGCACTGTCTGGCGGGTGGTGGCGTCCTGGCGGATCACGAGGCTCGGATCCTCGACCGCGAAGCGGCGCAGCGCCGACGCCAGCTTGTCCTCCTGGGCCGGGGCCGAAGCATGGATGGCCACCCCGTACACCGGGGTCGGCGGCGGCGTGATCGGCACTGACAGTGCCGCGTCGTTGGAGAGCGTGTCACCGGTGCGCACATCGCCGAGCTTGGTCACGGCCAGGATGTCGCCGGCGACGACATGGTCCACCGAGTGGTGGTCGGCTCCGATGAACGACATCATGTTGTGGAGCCGCTCCTTGTCGCCGGTGCGGCTGTTGACGAGCGTGTCGTTGGTGCGGATCGATCCCGATAGCACCTTCATGAACGAGATCTGGCCCAGGAAGTCGTCGATACGGGTCTTGAACACCAGCGCCACCGGTGAGCCCGACCCGTCCATCTCCAGCTCAACCGACTCGCCGCCCCGAACCGCCTCCACCGGGCCGGTTTCGCCCGGCGCAGGGCCGACCCGGCAGATGAAGTCGAGCAGGTGGTCCACGCCGATGGGCTTGGCCGCCGAGCCGCACAGCACCGGGAACACGCTGCGATGGTCCACGGCTTCGTGGATCAGTTGCTCCAGCTGCTCCTGGGTGGGCTCAACTCCCTCCAAGTACTGCTCGAGCAGCTCGTCGTCGCCCTCCACAACATCCTCCACGAGCTGGATGTGGCCGTCGGAGGCCGCCGGGGCCATGTCGTCGGGGATGGAAGCGGCCGCCGACTGCCCGCTGCTGTAGTCGAGGGCGCCGTCGCTCACGAGATCGGCGATCCCGTGGAAGGACGCCTCCGCCCCCAGCGGGAGCTCGACCGCCTCGACATGGGCGCCGAAGTGCGACTGCAGGTCGTCCAGGGTCCGCTCGAACGACGAGCGCTCCCGGTCGAGGCCGTTCACGAACACCATCCGGGGCAGGCCCAACCGCTCGGCGTGGCGCCACATGACCTGGTCCTGGGCCTGCACACCCGACACCGCGTCCACCACGAACACCGCCAGATCGGCCGCGTGCATGCCGTTGACGGCCTCGCCCACGAAGTCGGTGTAGCCCGGCGTGTCGATGAGGTTGATCCTGTGGTCGCGCCAGTCGAACGACGCCACGGCCAAGCCCAGGCTCTGGTGGCGAGACCTCTCCTCGGGGTCGTGGTCGCAGTGGGCGGTGCCGTCGTCGACGCGGCCCATCCGGCTCACCACGCCGGCCCGGTACAGCATGGCCTCGGCCAGGGTGGTCTTGCCGTTGCCGTTGTGGCCGACGAGGACGACGTTTCTGATGGAATGCGACGACACGCTGACTATTCCTCCTGTTGGTAGGCCTGCGCACGCAAGGGACGCCGACACTAACCCGACCGCGCCAGAAACGGCCAGCGCGCCCCAGAGGCCGAGCGGATAGGCCGCAGCCCACGGCTAGCGCAGCCCAGAGGCCGAGCGTACAGCGCCGCAGTTCACGAGGACTTAGAGGCAGCGCGGATAGACGGCCGCGAAGGCACGAGGCACCTGCAATCCGACGGCATCGTGGTGCCGAACCTCACCTATCCGCGCACGTCCTTAGAGGCAGCGTGGATAGATGAGAAGCAGCAGCAGTGATGCCTGTATTGCCAGCGATTCGAAACGCGGTGGAGCGACTATCCGCGCATGTTCTTAGAACGGCGGTGAGCGAGGCCGTGGCCCCAGCGGCCCGTGAGCGCAGCGAACAAGAGCGGGAACCAGGGGCCAACAGGGATCAGTCGTCGATGATCTCCACCGCGTACTCAGGACAGTTGTCGAAGGCCAGCCGGGCTTTCTCCTCCAACTCGGGAGGTACCTCTCCATCGCCGATCTCGAAGGCCGTGCCCTCGTCGTCCACATCGAACAGTTCGGGCGCCAGCATGTAGCAGCGGTTGTGGCCCTGGCAGGCCTCCTGATCGACGCGAACCCTCATGGTGCCTCCTGGATCGAGTGCCTGGCAGTGAGCCTACGGCAGCCGGAGACAGGCAGTCACCGTCTCGCGGCGCTGCGTCGTGTTTCCCGCTCTTGTTCGCTTCGCTCACGGGCCGCTCGGGCCACGGCCTCGCTGAGCGTCTCGCGGATTTTTCGTCAGACTGCTGGCCGCCGCCGACAAGGCCGAAGCCCACTTGCGGCCTCGCTGAGCGTCTCGCGGATTTCTCGTGAGACTGCTGGCTACCCGCTCGGCCTTTGGGGCAGCCGGATGGGGAAGGTGGCTCGGATGCGGGCGTCCACCTCGGCGCTGACGTGGCTGGGGTGGTGCTCGGCCAGCACCTGCTGGACATGCTCGTGGGCCCGCTCCCGGGAGTCCTTGCTGCCCGCGTCCATCCAGTTGTCGGGGGTGTCGCGGTCGCCGATCACCGGGTAGATGTACTCCCGCTGCATCAGCTCCAGGGTCTGGGGCGAGCCTAGGAAATGGCCCGGGCCCGACACCACGTCCGCGATCAGCGACACCGACAGCGTCTCCTCGTTGACCTCGATGCCACGCACGGTGCGGTTGATCGAGCCGAGCATGTCGTTGTCGATCACCAACGCCTCCAGCGAGCAACTGAGCAGGCTGGCCAGCATCCCGGCCGACTCGTAGACCAGGTTGGCGCCGGCGTGGCCGGCCAGAGCCACGTTGAGGCCCTTCTCGTAGCCGGCCTGGTTGTCGGGGATCTTGGAGTCGGCCATGCCCGCGGCCACACCCGACGGCAGGCCGATCCAGTTGAGCACCTGCGCCGCGGCGGCGTTCAGGATGCCCTCCTCCCCGGAGCCGCCGCTCATGGCCCCGGTGCGCAGATCCGACACGAACGGCCACATGCCCATCACGCATGGATGGCCCGGACTCAGCAGGTTCACCGCGGTCAGCGCGGCGAGGCACTCGGCCAGAGCCTGGGCCAGCGATCCGGCCAGCGCTGCGGGCGACGTAGCCCCGGCCTGCCCCGCCGACAGCAGGTTGATGGGCATGCCCGTCTCGACCTGGGCCACCATGCAGCGGGCCGACTCTTCCGCGAATCGCAGGGGCGGCACCACGAACGTGTTGTTGGCCGCCACGAAGGGCCGCTTGCGGAACTCTCCGGGCCCGCCGAGGGCCATGTCGTACATGTCCACCGTCTCGTACACGTGCTCGCGCTCGAACCATGACGTGCCCATGGGCTTGCTGGTGCCGACCATGGCGGCGTAGGCGGTGTTGAGGTCGAGCAGCCGGGCGTCCTCCATGTCGCGAGCCACCACGGTGCGAACGAAGAAGTGGATGTTGTCGAGGGTGTCGACCAGCCGAGCGCAGTCGTACACGTCGACCGCCGTGGACGGGCGGAACGTGGCCATTTCGTGGTCGTACATGAGGACCGCGGCGCCTGCGGTGCCGAAGTGAACCCGGTCGCCGCCCACGGTGATGGACCGGTCGTCGTCGATGCCGTGCCAGACCCACTCCTTGGCCGCGGTGGCGGTGGCGGCCTCCACTATTCCCTTGGGGTAGCGCAGCCGGCCGGCGTCGTCGACACGGCCACCCGCAGCCGTGACCACTTCGACGAACTCCTCGATGGGCGAGCCCATGCCGATGTCTTCGAGCAGTGTGAGCGCGGTGTCGTACACCTGCTGCATGTCGGCTTCGCTCAGGGGCGTGAACTTACCGCCGGGCAGTCCGGGGCGCACCGGCCGAACATCGGCTTCCAGCGGTGCCTGGCGGGCCGCGATGCGGGCGGCCCGGCCCCCGCTACGCCGCCGGCCCTCCGGTTGGTCAGCCATCGGTGTCACCTCCGCAGTCGTGCGGGCCACGACGAATTCCCGGAACTGGAGGGGAATAGTTCCCCAAAACCGCCGGAATTTCGCCGACAGGGGTGTTCATCACGACCGCGGGGCCGTGTTGGCCGGGTCGTAGGCCGGCTCGGCCAACACGGTAGCGGTGCGCCGATCCCCCAGCAGGTCGAGCTCGAAGGTCGATCCCGGCGCCTCGAAGGAGGGCGCCACGTACACGAAGGCCAGGCTGCGGCCAACCGTGTGGCCCCAGGTGCCGCTGGTGGCGATGCCCATGACGTTGCCGTCGGAGTCGAAGGCGGGCTCGTTGCCCCGCACGTCGTTGTCGGTGGCGTCCACCTCGCAGTACACCAGCACCATCGACAGCGGCTCGGCCTGGTCGCGCCGGGCCACAGTGGCGTCGCGGCCGATGAAGGGCCGGCTGAGATCCACGAAGCGCTCCAAGCGGGCCTCGATCGGGGTGATCTCGGTGGTCAGCTCCGAGCCCCACGCCTTGTAGCCCTTCTCGATGCGCATGACGTTCATGGCGTAACTGCCAAAATGGATCATGCCGTGGGGCTCGCCCACAGCGACCAGTGCGTCGTACAGCTCAGCCAGGCGGTCCATGTCGCAGTGCAGTTCCCAGCCGAGCTCGCCCACGTACGACACTCGCAGGGCCAGGCACGGCACGCCCGCCACCGTGACCTCGGCCGCGGTCAGCCACCGGAACGCTTCGTTGCTCAGGTCGGCTTCGGTAAGCGGTGCGAGCACGTCGCGGGCCCGGGGGCCGGTCACCGCCAGGATGCCGGTGGAGTCGGTGACGTCGGCCACCTTCACGTCCTCGATGCCGGCGGTGTGCTGCACGAGCCAGTCGAGGTCGTGGCTCTGGCCCATGATGGCCGAGGTCAGATAGAAGCGGTCGGGCGCGAGGCGGGCGATGGTCATCTCGCATTCGATTCCGCCTAGCTCGGTGAGCATGTGCACCAGCCGGATGCCGCTATCGCGGGCCGGTAGGCGGTTGGCCGAGAGACGGTCGAGCAGGGCGCCCGCGTCGGCTCCGGTCACCTCGAAGGAGGCGAACGCGGTTATGTCGGCGATCCCGACCCGCTCGCGCACGCCCCGCACCTCGGCACCCACCGGGTCGAAGGCGTTGGAGCGGCGGAACGAGTGCCGCTCGCCGCCGCCGTTGAGCGAGAAGTACTGGGGCCGCTCCCAGCCGTACACCTCCTGCCACTGCGCGCCCAGGCGGTCGAGGCGATCATAGATGGGGGTCGCCTTCTGGGGCCGGCCCGCGGCCCGGTACTCGCCAGGCAGGCGCACCTGGTACATCTCGTGGTACTCGTCGTGAGCCTTGGCTATGGCGAAGGTCGAGCGGGGACCGGTGTGGCCGCCGAAACGGCGGGGGTCCATAGCCCGGACGTTGATCTCGGTCTGGCCGTGAACCATCCACTGGGCCAGGTACCTGCCCGCGCCCGGACCCTGGGTGATGCCGATGGAAGCGCCGTTGCAGTGCCAGTAGTTGCTCAGACCCGGCGCCGGACCCATCAGATAGCCGGAGTCGGGGGTGTGGGTGATCGGGCCGGACACAATCTGCTTGATGCCGGCCTCGGCGAAGGCCGGGATGCGCATGACCGTGTACTCCAGGCACTCCTCGAGCACGTCGACGTTGGGCGGGGTGAGGTAGAAGTCGTGGGCCCAGTCGATGCCCTCGACGCCGTACACCCTGGAATCAGACATCTCGTAGGGACCGACGAGCAGGCCGTCGATCTCGCGACGGTAGTAGCACGACGACCTGGGGTCGCGGGTCACTGGAGGCTCGAAGCCCAAGTCGATCATGGCCTGCATCGGCTCGGTGACCAGGTACTGGTGGATCACCGACACGATCGGAACGTCCAGCCCGACCATGGCTCCGAGCTGGGGGGCGTAGTGGCCGGCCGCGTTGACGACGTGCTCGCACACGATCCGGTAGCTGTCGGCAGCCTCCTTGCCGCTGGCGGCCGCGTTCATGCCGCCGGGAGTGGCGATGATCTCCCAGCGCCCGTCGGGGAGTTGGTTCATGTCGGTGACCAGGGTGTGGCGCCGGATCTCGCAGCCCAGGTTGCGGGCGCCCCGGGCCATGGCGTTAGTACAGCCCGAAGGGTCGGTCCAGCCGTCGTTGGGGGTGTAGAACCCGAGCTTCACGTCGCTCAGGTCCTCGAGCAACGGATGGCGTTCGCGGATCTCGGACAGCCCGATGAGATCCGACTCGATGCCGACCTGGGTGAGCATGGCGTGCACGTAGCGGTGCCAGTCCACCTCGTCGTCGGTGCGGGCCAGCCGGATGGCGCCACAGCCGTGCCAGCCGGCCGACAGCCCGGTCTCGGCCTCCAAGCGGGGGTACAGGGCCACGGCCTCCTCGTGGACCTTGGCCATGTTCAGGTCGCCGATGAAGTTGGGGATCAGCCCAGCCGCGTGCCAGGTGGACCCGGAGGTCAGCTCGCCCTTCTCCAGCAGAATGGTGTCGGTCCAGCCCTCATGGGCCAGGTAATACAGCAGGCCCACGCCCATGGCCCCGCCACCGATGATCACGCACCGCGCCTCTTGCGTCACCGCCCCTCCTGAAGATGTGCACACTTGCGCCGCGTCAGCAGGCCGCGGCGAGCCGGAAGTGTAGTTGCGGGGCCGGACCGGCGGAACCGTAGCTGACCGAGGAGCCAGGGGCCCACCACTAGGATGACTCCACGGCCACAGGATGGCAACTCCGCGTCGACGAGATGGCCACCGACGAGTTCGCCACCGACGCTGATCAACTCGCCGCCGCCAATGTTGATCTCGAAGGCCTTCGTCAGAGGCCCAGAACCTCCGACTCGACCTCCGGAGGCGGTGTCCGCGCTTGAGCCACGGCCGGGCCGAAGCGTTGCTCGGCCTCCGTGGCCGACGTGCCGACGGCCTCGGCTATCTGTTCCCACGAAGCTCCGGCCCTGCGCGCTGCCGCGACCGCTTCAGGAACCTGCTGGTGGAGACCTCCACTCAGCGCATCGGCTATGCATCCGAGGTAGAACTCACTGACGGGCCTCCGGCTCTCCGGCGACGGGCCGTGCTTCTCGAACCAATCCGCGATCTCATCCTGGTTGTCGATCACCTCTTGGAGAGACCGTGGCATACGCTCACTATAGGCTCTACGTCGGCCGTCCGCGGAAGGCGGCCAGAGCCAGAAGCCGCCTGTCGACGCCCTCGCCCGAAGGTCTCGGCGACCTATGCTCGGCCTCTGAGATACTTCCGCCGGGTGGGCATCGCATGAACGACGGCTCGACCCGATCGGGACCGTGAGAACCCCACTTCCAAGAGGAGGCCGGTCTCGTCCGAACCGATTACGACCATCAGATCGTCCTCAAGAAAGAAGTCGACAGCATTGCGGTAGGCGTGCAGGATTTGGCCGTCGGTCACCCCATGCTTGCGGGCGCTGGGAAGAACGTACGGTTCCACGACACGATTGTCTCACACGCATTTGCGGTGCCCCGCGTGTCACTACGGTCAGGAACTCATCAGCAAGCACCCCCGGTCCGATCTTGGTGCCGCCGGGCGTAGCTAGGGTGCCCACGCCGCTAGGGTCCGTCCTCCAGGCGTACTCTCTGGTTCCGGGGATCGTAGAAGCTGCGGATCGACGGGGTGGCGGCGATCAGCTCACCGCCCACGTTGATCTCGAAGGTGCCGGAGTCGAGCCAGTCCTGGACCACGCCCTCGCGGCCGGAGCGGTGCAAGTAGCCCATGGCCAGGCAGCGGTCCTCGACGTAGCTCCACATCGACGACGTGGTGCTGCCCACCGGTTCGCCGTTCCGCAGGATCGGATCGTCGTGGTAGCAAAGCAGCTCGGGGTGCTCCAGACGGAACTGGATCAGGCGCTTGTTGCGGGGACGGTCGCGCTGGGCCTCCAGTGCGGCCCTGCCGTGCCAGGGGTTCGGCTTGTCCCAACCGATGGTGAAGCCCAGCCCGGCCTCGATCGGGGTGTCCTCGTCAGTGATGTCGTGGCCCCAGTGGCGGTAGCCCGACTCCAGCCGCAGCGTGTTCATGGCGTGGTAGCCGGCCAGAGCCAGGCCGTGGGGCTCGCCCGCGTCCATCAGCGCGTCGTGCAGGTCCACTGCGTGCCCGTTGGGCAGGTAGAGCTCCCAGCCCAACTCGCCCACGTAGCTCATGCGCAGCGCCAGCACGTCGATGCCGGCCACATCGATGCGCTGTGAGGTGCCGAACGGGAAGTCGGGGTTTGTGAGTGACGCGTCGGTGAGCGGACCGAGCACGAAGCGGGCCTTGGGACCCATCAGCCCGATCATGGCCCAGTACTCGGTGATGTCGGCGATCTCCACATCGCGGTTCCGGCACGCCCGGCGCAGGCGAGCCCAGTCCCGGGTCTGGGCCGCGGCCGCGGTCACCACCAAGAACCGGTCGAGGCCCAGTCGGGTGACGGTCAGGTCGGCCTCGATGCCGCCCTCGGTGTTGCACCACTGCGTGTACACCGCCCGGCCCACGGGCACGTCGATGCGGGCCGTGCTCAACTCGTCAAGCACTACGAGGGAGTCGGGTCCGTCCACGCTGAACTTAGCGAACGAGGTCTGGTCGAACAGCGCCACCCGCTCCCGCACCGCCCGGCATTCGGCACCCGCGTTGGCCCACCAGTTCTGCTTGCCGTAGCTGTAGTTGTACTCGCGGGCCTGGCCGTCGAAGGCGTACCAGTTGGGCCGCTCCCAGCCCGCGGTCTCGCCGAACACCGTCCCCGCCGTGTCCAGACGGTCGTGAAGCGGCGACATCCGCTGGCCCCGGGCGCTCTCGTACTGGTAGAAGGGCCAGTGCATGGCGTACAGCAGCCCCAGGCTCTCCGGGATGCGCTCAGCCAGGTAGGCGGGATCGGCCTGAAATTCGAAGGTGCGACGGATGTCCACCGATGACAGGTCCATGGGCGGATGGCGGTCCGCGATCCAGTCGGCCAGGGCCCAGCCCACCCCGCCCGCGGACTGGATGCCCACCGAGTTGAAGCCGGCGGCCACGAAGCAGCCATCGACCTCGGGCGCCTCGCCCAGGTAGTACACCCCGTCGGGGGTGAAGGCCTCGGGGCCGTTGAGGAACAGTTGGATGCCGCACTCGCCCAGCGCGGGCACCCGGTGGACGGACCGCTCGAAGATCGGGCCGATGTGGTCCCAGTCCTCGCCCAACGTGCCGAACGAGAAATCCCGGGGGATGCCGTCGAGGTTCCACACCTTGCCCCGAGGCTCGAAGAAGCCGACCATGATCTTGCCGGTCTCCTCCTTGAAGTACGTGTAGTTGCCGGGGTCACGCAGCACCGGCGTGTCGGCGTCGAGGCCGAGAGGTTCGGAGACGATGTAGAAGTGCTCGCAGGCTTGCAGCGGCACATTCACCCCGATCTGGGCCGCGAGCTGGCGGGTCCAGATGCCGGTGGCCAGCACCACGGTCTCGGTCTCGATGCTGCCCTGCTCGGTGACGACCCCGGCTATGGCGTCGTCGGTGGTGCGCAGTCCGGTGACCGCGATGTCCTCGATGATGCGCGCTCCCCGGCTGCGGGCCCCCTTGGCCAGCGCCATGGTGGTGTCCACCGGGGAGGTGTGGCCGTCGCGGGGGATATACAGCGCGCCCACGACGTCGTCGGTGCGGATCAGCGGCCAGCGCTCGCGCAGTTCGTCGATGTCGATCTCGCGGGTCTCGACCCCCACCGAGACCGCCATGGCCGCGCCTCGCCTGATCTCCTCCCAGCGCTCAGCGTCGGCGGCCACCGAGATCGACCCGGGCGTGCGGCACCCGGTGGCCTGGCCGGTCTCGTCCTCGAGCGCCTCATAGAGCCGGGCCGAGTAGGTGGCCAACTTGGTGAGACTGTGGGTGGACTTGAGCTGCGACACCAGCCCCGCCGCGTGCCAGGTGGTGCCGCCGGTCAGCTTGTTCTGCTCGAGCACAACCACGTCGGTGATGCCGCGGCGGGCCAGGTGGTAAGCCACGCTGCAGCCGACGATGCCGCCCCCAACCACCACGACCTGGGCCCGATCGGGCAGCCCTTGGACCATCGAACTCCCCTCCGTCGATTGATCGACCCGGCTCGACCGGCCCCAGTCAGATCAGCCTACGCCGGGCACCCAGCCGGTGCCGGCCAGGGGAACTCTAGCCATCGCCGCGGCCTCCACGGTGAGCGCGGCCAGGTCTTCGGGCTCCAGGTTCAGCACGTGCGACTTGCCGTTGGCCCGGGCCAGGATCTGGGTCTCGATGGTGAGCACCTGCAGGTAGTTGGCCAGGCGCCTGCCGGCCAGCACCGGATCGAGGCGGGCCGACAGCTCGGAGTCCTGGGTGGTGATCCCGGCGGGGTCGGTGCCGGCCTGGAAGTCCTCCCAGTACCCAGCCGAGGTCCCCAACGCCCGGTACTCGTTCTCGTAGGCGGGATCGTTGTCGCCGATGGCGATCAGCGCGGCGGTTCCGATCGAGCAGGCGTCGGCGCCGAGGGCCAGGGCCTTGGCGACGTCCGCGCCCGAGCGGATGCCGTCCGCAACGATGAGCTTCACCTCGCGGCGGTGCACGCCCAGCTCTCGCAGGGCCCGCACCGACTCGCCGGTGGCCGCGATGGTGGAAATGCCCACATGCTCGATGAACACGTCCTGGGTGGCGGCGGTGCCTCCCTGCATGCCGTCCACCACCACCGCGTCGGCACCGGCCTTGACCGCCAGCGCGGTGTCGTAGTAGGGGCGGGCCGCGCCCACCTTCACATAGATCGGGACCTGCCAGTCAACGATCTCGCGCAGCTCGCCGATCTTGATCTCCAGGTCGTCGGGGCCGGTCCAGTCGGGATGGCGGCACGCCGAGCGCTGGTCGATCCCTTCGGGCAGGGTGCGCATCTCCGCCACCCGGTCGGTGATCTTCTGGCCGAGCAGCATCCCGCCCCCGCCGGGCTTGGCCCCCTGGCCCACCACCACCTCGATGGCGTCGGCCACCCGCAGGTGGTCGGGGTTCATGCCATAGCGCGACGGCAGGTACTGGTACACGAGCGTGGTGGAGTGCTGGCGCTCCTCGGTGGTCATGCCGCCGTCGCCGGTGGTGGTGGACGTTCCCGCCGCCGACGCGCCCCGGCCGAGGGCCTCCTTGGCCTGGGCCGACAGGGAGCCGAAGCTCATGCCCGCGATGGTGACCGGGATCTTCAGGCGCACAGGGCGCTCGGCCCGGTCCTCGCCGATGACCACATCGGTTCCGCAGGCCTCGCGGTAGCCCTCCAGCGGATAGCGAGACATCGACGCCCCGAGGAACACCAGGTCGTCGAGGGTGGGCAGGCGGCGCTTGGCCCCCCAACCCCGGATGCGGTAGATGCCGGTGTTGGCGGCCCGGCGGATCTCGGCGATCACGTTGCGGTCGAACGTGTACGACTCCCGCAGGTGCCAGAAGTCGGGGTCGGTGGTCCGGACCGGCTCGGGGCCGTCGAGCGGTTGGTCAGTCATCGGCTGACGGCCTCCTTGGCCGCTTCCAGCAGCGCTCGCAGGTGGATGATCATCGTCGCGGTGAAGCATCTTGTGTCCCGCTCTCGTTCGCTGCGCTCACGGGGCCGCTCGGGCCACGGCCTCGCTCGGCATCTCACCGAATCCTCGTCGAACCGCGGCCGTCCGCTCGGCCTCTAGGTGGCTGGTGCCAAACTCCCGAAATGGAGGTTTTGCGGTCACAAAACCCCAGGTCAGCGACTTGCGAATTGTGGCAAATTGCCATTTAACACCAGCCACCTAGTGTCCTGATCGGCAAGTTCACTGTGGTTTGGGTTTGGTGGTGTATGGTGGGGCGGCTGCGGGCGGTGATCGGAGGCGATCATGGTGAAGCGGCGCGGCCGTCGTGCTGTTGAGGTTGTGCTCTCAGATGGGGAGCGCGAGACGCTGGAGCGGTGGGCGCGGCGGCCGAAGTCGTCGCAGGCGCTGGCGCTGCGGTGCCGGATTGTTCTGGGCGCGGCCGGGGGCGAGGCGAACACGGCGATAGCGGCGGGGCTGGGGTGTCACCCCGCGACGGTGCGCAAGTGGCGGCGGCGGTTCGCGCAGCGCCGCCTCGACGGGCTGGTTGACGATCCGCGGCCGGGCCCGCCGCGGCGGATCAGCGACGAGAAGGTCGAGGAGGTGATCGTGCGCACCCTGGAGACCGCGCCGGACGGCGCGACGCACTGGTCGACTCGCTCGATGGCCGCCGCGGCGGGGGTCTCGGCGTGGTCGGTGCATCAGATATGGAAGGCGTTCGGTCTCAAGCCGCACCTCACAGAGGAGTTCAAGGTGTCGCCGGACCCGCAGTTCATCGACAAGGTCAGAGACGTCGTCGGGCTGTATTTGAACCCGCCGGAGGCCGCGGTGGTGCTCTGCGTCGACGAGAAGACCGGCGTGCAGGCCCTCGACCGCACCGCGCCGATCCTTCCTTTGATGCCCGGCACGCCCCAGCGGCGCACCCACGACTACCGCCGGCACGGCACCACCGACCTGTTCGCCGCGCTCGACACGGCCTCGGGCAAGGTCATCGCATCGATGACCGCACGGCACCGGGCCGAGGAGTTCAGAAGGTTCTTGAACCTCATCGACAAAGAAGTCCCCGACGGTCTCGACGTGCACATCGTGCTGGACAACGTCTCCACCCACAAAAGCGCCATGATCCAGCGCTGGCTGGTGCGCCACCCCCGCTTCAAGTTCCACTTCACCCCCACCTACAGCTCCTGGATGAACCTCGTCGAGCGCTGGTTCTCAGAGCTCACCACCAAATGGCTGCGCCGCGGCGCCCACACCAGCGTCAAAGACCTCAAAGACTCCATCAACGCCTGGACCGACAACTGGAACCAGAACCCCCGCCCCTTCGTGTGGCGCAAGACCGCCGACGAGATATTCGAGACCATGGCCTCATATCTACAGCGAATTCCCCAAACAGGACACTAGGGCGTCCACGTCGTCGATGGTGAAGTTGTAGAGGCACCGGGCCGACCCGTAGCGGCGGAACTCCGACGGAACGGCCCCGTCGGAGGCAGGGGATGCCGCAGCCAGCAGCCGGGCCAGCGACTCGACGTGCTCGGGGCGCATCTCCTTCTCGATGCAGTCCGCACCCAGCGACTCCACGTCGCCCTGCACGAAGATCTGCGCCTCGTAGATGGAGTCGCCCAGGTCGGCGACGGCGTCGCCGCACACCACCAGGTTCCCGGCCTGGGCCATGAACGCGCTCATATGGCCCACATCGCCCCCCACCACGATGTCGACGCCCTTCATGGAGATGCCGCAGCGGGCGCCGGCGTTGCCGCCCACCGCCACGAGTCCGCCGCAGCCGGTGGCACCGGCCGACATGGTGGCGTTGCCGGTGATGCGCACCACACCCGACATGATGTTCTCGGCCAGTCCAGTGCTGACGTTGCCCTCCACCAGCACCCGGCCCTGCTGGTGCATGCCGGCGCAGTAGTAGCCCACCGAGCCCCGTACCACCACGTCGACGTCGGCGCTGATGCCGCAGGCCACCGCGTGGGCGCCCCGGGGGTTGACCACCTCGAAGGACTGGCCGTCGGAGGCGTCGTGCAGCGCCCGGTTTAGCTCCCGTCGGGTCGTCTCGGCAAGGTCGAAGACGCGCGTCGCGCTGTTCATGCCGTCTGCCGAGCCTCTGTGTGCACTTTCCTGGGATAATCCCAGGAAAGTGCGACGATTGTCGGATCAAGCCCGGTCACACGGCCAGGCTCCACGTGTAGATGCGGGCCGGCTCGGGCTCCCACACCTCGGCGTCGGCCGCACCGGGCAGGCGGGCTATGGCCCGGTACTCCGACGACATGGCCACCCAGTCGTCGGTCTCGGCCACCACCGCCGGCTTGCAGGCTATGGGGTCGCGCAGGATGGCGAAGCCGTGGGCCACCCCGATAGCGAACGTGTAGAAGCCGTCGAGGTCGCCCAGGGCCCCCTCCAGCGCTTGCGAGATCGTGTCGCCGGAGCGCATCCGCCACGCCAAGTATCCGGCGGCCACCTCGGAGTCGTTCTCGGTCTGGAACGACTCGCCCCGGGCCTCGAGGAACCGCCGCAGCCGGTTGTGGTTGGACAGCGACCCGTTGTGCACCAGGCAGGTGTCGGCGCCGGTGGCGAACGGGTGCGAGCCGTTGGTGGTGACCGCCGACTCGGTGGCCATGCGGGTGTGGGCCAGGGCGTGGGTGCCGGTGCGGGAGGCCAGGTCGTAGCGCTCGGCCACCAGATCGGGGTCGCCGACCGCCTTGTACAGCTCGATCTGGGCCCCGTAGCTCAGCACTGTGACTCCACCCACGTTGTCGATGATCCACTGGCGGGCGGCACGGCCGTCACCGTCGGTGGAGAACACGGCGTGGTCGTGCACTGCTCGAACCGTCACCTCGGCGCCCAACACCCCCTCCAGTGCGGCCGCCACCGGCCCCCAATCCACCTCGATGCCCTCAGCCAGCACGGTGATGCGGGCGCGTCCGGGCGCACCGGGTCATATGACGCGAACCCGGCGCTGTCCGGGCCCCGGTCTCGCATCTCCCGAAGCATCACCGCAGTAAGCCGGCCCAACTCGTGCCGGTGGGTCTCGGTCTTGCAGAACAGGCCCACGATCCCGCACATACGACTCTCCCCTGAAACCCTCTCCCTGGCAAAGTACGGCCCGCACGGTAGCGCCCGCCGTGCTCCCGACCTCAGCCCGGCGTGCCCGCTCGGCCTCTGGCCCGATTCCCCAGGCCGTGGATCGTTGACTACTCTCGGCTGCCGCGACCCAGCCGACCACGGCACGACCACAGGGGGAACGACATGGACGCACTCGACGAGATCCGGAGCCGAGTGGAGGCCGACGGCGTGGAGTTCATCTACGCCATGTTCGTGGAGATGCACGGCAAGCCGTGCGCCAAACTCGTGCCCGTCGGCGCCCTCGAGGGGTTGATGAGCGACGGAGCCGGGTTCGCGGGCTTCGCGGCCGGCCCCATGGGCCAGGACCCCTCCAGCCCCGACATCCTGGCCCTGCCCGACCCGGCCTCGTACACGCAGCTGCCCTGGCAGCCCAACGTGGCCGCCATGCAGTGCGACCCCACCGTGGAGGGCGAGCTGTGGCCGTACGCCCCCCGGGTGATCCTGCGCCGGGCCCTCGAGGCCGCCACCGAGCGCAACCTCGTGCTCAAGTGCGGGGTGGAGGCCGAGTACTCGCTGGTGGTGCGCCGCGACGACGGCTCGATCGCCGTGGCCGACGACCGCGACAACATGCCGCTGCCCTGCTACGACGCCAAGGGCCTCACCCGGATGCTGCCGCACCTGACCGCGGTGTCCAAGAACCTCGACGCCATGGGATGGGGCAACTACGCCAACGACCACGAGGACGCCAACGGCCAGTACGAGCAGAACTGGCAGTACGCCGACGCGCTGACCACCGCCGACCGGCTCATCCTGTTCCGGCTGATGGTGCACACCCTGGCCCAGCGCGACGGCCGCTACGCCACGTTCATGCCCAAACCGTTCGCCGACAAGACCGGCAACGGCCTGCACATCCACCTGAGCCTGTGGTCCGGCGACGCCGACGAGCCGCTGTTCATCGGGGGCGGGCCCGGTGGCCCCGACACCAAGGGCCTGGGCCTGAGCGACACGGCCTACAAGTTCACGGGAGGCATCATCGAGCACGCCTCGGCACTCGTGGCGGTGTTGTGCCCGATCGTGAACTCCTACAAGCGCATGGGGGTGGGCGCACCCACCTCGGGGGCCACCTGGGCGCCGGCCTACGCGGTCTACGGCGGCAACAACCGCACCCAGATGATCCGCGTGCCCGAGCCGGACCGCATCGAGATCCGACTGGGCGACGGCGCCGCCAACCCGTACCTGATGTTCGCGGCCACGCTGGCCTGCGGCCTCGACGGCATCGACAACGACGTCGACCCGGGCGAGCCCAACATGGACAACCTGTTCACGCTGTCAGCCGAGCAGGTGGCGGCCAAGGGCATCAAGGCACTGCCGCCGACGCTGTTGCACGCCGCCGACCAGCTCGCCTCGTGCGACGTGATAGCCCGGGGCCTGGGCGACACGGCCGAGGGCCCCTACCGCGACTACTTCGTGAAGGTGAAGCGCGACGAGTTCCTGGCCCACCACCATGAGGTCACCCCCTCCGAGGTCAACCAGTACTTGACGCTGTTCTGACCCCTCCGCTGGATATTTCCAGATTTTTCAGTAGTTGCACTCCAATATCGAGCATCACTACTGACGAATCGTGCAAGAGCCGGGCTCTCTAGACTCGCGGCCATGACTGAGCGTGCCGCGCTGCGCATCTGGTCGGGCACCGTTCTCGACGAGTGGATCGACTACAACGGCCACATGAGCGAGGGCTTCTACGGCGTCGTGTTCGGCATGGCCAGCGACGAGTACCTGATCCGCATGGGCTTCGACGAGCACTACCGAACCGCGACCGGCGGCTCGTTCTACACGGTGGAGACCCACATCACATTCCTCGACGAGCTGGCCCCGGAAACTCCGCTGGCGGTGGACACCACGGTCGCCGGAGCCGACCCCAAACGGGTCCACCTCTTCCACGAGCTGCGCCGCAGCACCGACGAAGCGCTCGCGGCGACCCAGGAGTCGATGATGCTGCACGTCGACACCAACATCGACCGAGTGATGCCCATGGCCGACAATCTCCACGCCGTGCTGCGAGCCGACGCCGACGCCCATGCGGGCCTGCTGCCCGCTGGCACCACCGGCCGCGCCATACGAGGCGTCAGAGCCTGACCGCCCCGCTCACCGCCCGCGGATTCGTCCGCGAGCCGCGGCCTATCCGCTCGGCCTCTTAGCATGATCGCCATGGTCCGGGTGCAGGTGATCGGTGGCGGCAAGATGGGCGAGGCCCTGCTGGTGGGCCTGACGGCCAGCGGCTGGGCCTCCGCCGACGAGCTCCACGTGGTCGAGCCCGACCTCGCACGCCAGGACGCGGTCTTGGCCGCGGTGCCGGGAGTGTCGGTGTCGAGCGAGCCCGTCCCGGGGACGGACTCGGTGATCGCAGTGAAGCCCGACGTGGTGGCCGCGGTGCTGCCGGCGCTGGCCGCGGCCGGCACCGGACGGGTGCTGTCCATCGCGGCGGGAGTGCGCACCGACGCCATCGAGGCCGGCCTGCCGGCGGGAACTCCGGTGGTGCGGGCCATGCCCAACACACCGGCTCTGGTCGGCAAGGGTGCAGCCGCCATCGCGCCCGGATCAGCGGCGTCGTCGGAAGACCTGGAGTGGGCCCGCCGGATCCTCGAGGCGGTGGGCACAGTGGTTGTGGTCGACGAGGCCGACCTCGACGCAGTGACCGGCCTGTCGGGCAGCGGACCCGCCTACCTGTTCCGGCTGGCCGAGGCGCTGCGGGCCGCCGGCATCGCACAGGGCCTCGACCCGGCGGTAGCCGACGCCCTGGTCCGCCAGACGCTGCTGGGGGCCTCGACCCTGCTGAACGAGTCCAGGGAGGCCCCTGGGCGCCTACGCGAGAACGTCACCTCCCCAGGCGGCACCACCGCCGCAGGCCTGGCCGTGCTCGACGACGCCGACTTCATGGGCCTGATCGACCGGGTGGTGGACGCAGCCACACGGCGCTCCCGCGAGCTGGGCCAGTGACCCCATCGGCATCGGCCGGCGCCGGCCACGACTACGACACGGTCTCGTTCCTGTCGGACTACGGCCACGACGACGAGTTCGTCGGGGTGGTGCACTCGGTCATCGCGTCCATCGCGCCCCATGTGCGGGTGGTGGACGTGACCCACGGCATCGCGCCCTTCAACGTGCGGGCCGGCGGGCTGGCGCTGGCCCGGGCCGCGCAGTATCTCATGCCCGGCGTGGTCCTGGCAGTGGTTGATCCCGGTGTGGGCACCGACCGCCGCCCGGTGGCGGTGGAGGTGGGGGACGGCGCCTCGGTGCTGGTCGGACCGGACAACGGGCTGCTGGCCCCCGCGGTCGCCCTCGTCGGCGGCGCCAGCCGAGCCGTGGAGATAGCCAACCCCGACCTCCGGCTCGACACCCAACCTGAGCTGGGACCGACGTTCGACGGCCGTGACGTGTTCGCCCCCGCAGCCGCCCATCTCTGCTGCGGAGTGCCCGTCGGCACCCTGGGGCCGGCCATCGACCCGGCCACGCTGACGCCCGGCATGCTGCCGGTTAGTCACCGCGACGGCGACGACCTGGTGGCCGAAGTGCTGTGGGTGGACCGCTTCGGCAACTGCCAACTCAACATCGAACCCGCTGAAGTGGACGAGCTGGCCGCGGCCGGCTCGCCGCTGCAAGTAGCGGCCGGCGACGATCTGCGGACCGCCGACCGGGCCCGCGCCTACGCCGACGTGCAACCGGGCCGCGTCGGCCTGATCACCGATTCGAGCGGGCTGGTGTCGCTGGCCCTGCCGAGACGATCCGCAGCCGACGAGCTCGGGCTTCACGAGGGAGCCGAGGTGCGCCTCGCCACGGTGTCGGCCACAGAGCGCCAGACTGGCAGCCCACCGGTCGTGACCACACCGGTGGGGCTGAGCCGCCGGACCGGAGCGTCCACCGGTCGGCACGATCAGGGGGGCCAGCGATGAGACCGGGAACCACCATCGTCATTGTGGCGCTGCTCGCCGTGATCGTCGTGGCCGGGGTGCTACAGCTCTTCTTTCTGGCCCGCTGACCCGACCGCCGACCGCCTGGCGGCGATAGCATCCGATCCAGTGTCGCTTGTAGTCGTGGGATGCAATCACCGTTCCACGCCGCTCGGCCTGCTCGAGCGGATGACGGTCGCGCCCGATGACCTCCCCAAGGCCCTCCACGACCTCGCCACGGCCGAGCATCTCAGCGAGTCGGTGCTGCTGTCCACCTGCAACCGCATCGAGGTGTACGCCTACGCCGAGCGTTTCCACGGCGGCTACGCGGACATCCGGGAGCTGCTGGCCCGCCATTCGGGGCTCCCACCCGAGACCGTCGGCGACGAGCTCTACTCCCATCACGACGCCGACGCGGTGCGGCACCTGTTCAGCGTGGCCGCCGGGCTCGACTCCGTAGTGGTGGGCGAGCACGAGGTGCTGGGCCAGGTACGCGACGCATGGCAGGCCGCCCGAACCGAGGGCACCGTCGGCGCGGTGCTCGAGCCCCTGTTCCGCCGGGCGGTGGAAACCGGCAAGCGGGCCCGCTCCGACACCGGCATCTCGCGCGGCATCGCCTCGCTGTCGCATGCCGCGGTGGCCCTGGCCGCAGCGCGGCTCGGAGGCCTGGCCGGCCGGCGGGTGCTCGTGCTGGGCGCGGGCGAGGTGGCTGCCGGCACGCTCAAGTCCCTGGCCGACGCCGACCCCCGCGACATAGCGGTGGCCAGCCGCACACCGGAGCGGGCCGTGGCCGCCGCGGGGCTGTGCGGCGGGCGGGCCGTGGCCCTGGCCGACCTCGACTCCGCTCTCGTGGGCGCCGACGTGGCCATCACCACCACCGGCGCCACCGACATAGTCCTCGAGCACAGCGACATCGACGACGTCATGACCCGGCGCAACGGTGCAGAGCTGTTGATCGTCGACGTGGCCGTGCCCCGCGACGTCGACCCCGACGCTCGGGGACTGCCCGGCGTGACCCTGCTCGACATGGACGACCTGGGCGCATTCGTGGAGCAGGAACGGGCAGGCCGCCACCAGGAGACCGACTCGGTGCGAGCCATCGTCGACGACCAGGTGGAGCTCTACCTGGCCGAAGCGTCGGCCCGGGAGGTCGCACCGCTCATCGCGGCCCTGCGGGGCCGCGCCGACCGGCTCAGCGCGGGCGAGCTGGACCGCCATGCGGCCCGCCTCGCTGATCTCTCGCCCGCTCAGCGCGCCGCGGTGGAGTCTCTGCTGCACGGCGTCGTGAACAAGCTGCTCCACGAGCCGACGGTGAGGCTCAAGGACGCGGCCGGCCACGCCCGGGGCGACCGCCTGGCCGAGGCGCTGCGTGACCTGTTCGACCTGTAGGGGCCGTGCGGATGGGTCACCCCCCTATGGTGCAGCATTGCTGCTTCCCGCTCTTGTTCGCTGCGCTCACGGGCCGCTCGGGCCACGGCCTCGCTCAGCGCCTCGCGAAATGCTCGTGAAACTCCGGCCTATCCGCTCGGCCTCTTAACGCCGGAACCGTGACCGCTGTGGTGTTGCGGGCCGCGACCCGGGGCAGTGCTCTGGCCCGCTGTCAGACCGGCATCGTGGCCGGGCTGTTGGCCGAGGCTTGCGGGGTTGCGACGGAGCCGGTCGTGGTGTCCACCGCGGGGGACCGCCGAGCCGACACGCCCATCGCGGAGATGGGCGGCAAGGGCGTGTTCGTGAAGGAGGTGCAGGCCGCGGTGCTCGACGGCCGGGCCGACATCGCGGTGCACTCGGCCAAGGACCTGCCGTCGAAGACGCCCGAGGGCCTGGTGCTGGCGGCGGTGCCGAGGCGCGGCGATCCCCGAGACGCGCTGGTGGGCGCAGCGCTCGACGAGCTGCCGCCCGGCGCGACGGTGGCCACCGGCTCGGCGAGACGCAAGGCCCAGCTCGCCTGGCTGCGGCCTGACCTGGCCTTCGCGGAGTTGCGGGGCAACATCGCCACCCGGCTGGAGCGGGCAGCCGCCTTCGACGCCATCGTCATGGCCGCGGTGGCTCTGCACCGGTTGGGACTCGAGCCGGAGGTGCTCGACGCACTCGAGCCGGACGTCTTCGTGCCCCAGGTCGGGCAAGGAGCCATCGCGGTGGAATGCCGAGCCGACAATCGGGCAGTGCTCGAGACGCTGATCGCCATAGAGCATCAGCCGAGCCGGCGGGCCGTCGACGCGGAGAGGGCCTTCCTGGTCGAGCTGGGCGGCGATTGCAGCCTGCCCGCGGGCGCTCACGCCACCACCGGCTCCGGCGGCACCCTGGAGCTGACGGGCCTGCTGGCGTCGCTCGATGGCGGGGTGCTGATCCGCGACACCCGCCGCGGCCGCGACCCCGAGACCCTGGGCCGCGCCGTGGCCCGGCACCTGCTGGACGACTGCGGCGGCCGGGCGCTTCTGGGATCCGCCCGATGAGCCCGCGACGACTGGGATCCTCCCGATGAGCCCGCGACGACTGGGATCCTCCCGATGAGCCCGCGACGACTGGGATCCTCCCGATGAGCCTGCTGCGACTGGGGACCGTCCGATGAGCCCGCGACGGCCCCGGCCCCATGCGCCCAAGCCGCTGGCCGGACTCAGGATCGTGGTGTGCCGGCCCCGCGAGCAGGCTCAAACGTTGGCCGACGGTCTGGCCGCGGTCGGCGCCGAGGTGGTCAGCGCCCCGGTGATCGCCATCACGGACCCAGCGGACGGAGGTGCCGCGCTGAGGGCCGCGCTGGCCCGGCTCAGCCGGGGAGACTGGCTGGTGGTCACCAGCCCCAACGGCGCGGAGAGGACCGCGGCCGCGGGACCGCTGCCCGCGGGCGTGAACGTGGCCGCCATCGGACCGGGGACCGCGGACCGGGCCGCGGGAGTGGGACTGACCGTGCGCCTGGTGCCCGACCGGTCGATCGCCGAGGGCCTGGTGCAGGCGTTCCCGTCCCCCGATCCGCAACGCGGCAGCCTCGTGGTGCTGGCCCGGGCCGCGGTGGCCCGCCCCGTGCTCCCCGACAGCCTGCGGGCCGCGGGATGGGAGGTGTTGGACGTCGCCGCCTACCGCAACGTGGCCGCCCGGCTCAGCGACGACCAGCGCCGGGCGGCGGCCACCTCCGACGGTGTGGTGTTCACGTCGTCGTCGACGGTCAAGCGCCTGGTGGCCGAACTCGGCGACGAAGCGGTCCCGCCCCTGGTGGCGTCCATCGGCCCGGCCACGTCGGCCACCGCGGCCGAGCATGGCCTGGAAGTCACGGTGGAGGCCGCCGAGCACACCATCGACGGAGTCGTCGCCGCGCTGGTCCGCCACGCCCGGTCGTGGCTGGCGCCCGACGGCGCTGGGTAGCCTCGCGGGGTGAACTTCCCGCAGCGGCGCATGCGTCGGCTGCGCCGGACCCCGGCCCTGCGGCGGCTCGTGGCCGAGCACCGGCTCAACCCCGCGGACTTCATCGCGCCGCTGTTCGTGCGCGAGGGCATCGACGAACCGCAGCCCATCGTGTCGATGCCGGGGCAGTTCCAGCACACCCGCCAGTCGCTGCGGGCCGAGGTAGCCGAGCTGCACGCCCTCGGGATCGGGGCGGTGGTGCTGTTCGGCGTGCCCGAGCGCAAGGACCACATCGGCTCGGAGGCCTGGAATCCCGACGGGATCGTGCAGGTGGCGCTGGCCGACCTGCGCTCGGACTTCGGCGACGACATGGTGCTGATCGCGGATCTGTGCATGGACGAGTACACCGACCACGGACACTGCGGCGTGCTCGACGGCCGCGGCGGCGTGGACAACGACGCCACCCTCGAGGTCTACGCCAGCATCGCTTTGGCCCAGGCTGTCGCCGGGGCTGACATCGTGGCCCCGTCGGGGATGATGGACGGCCAGGTCGGCGCCATCCGGGGTGCCCTCGACGGCGCGGGCTTCGAGCAGACCGCCATCCTCGCCTACTCGGCCAAGTACGCCACCGCGCTGTACGGGCCGTTCCGCGACGCGGTGGACGTGACCATCGCGGGCGGGGGCGACCGCCGGGCCTACCAGCAGGACGTGGCCGGTGCCCGGGAGGCCATCGAGGAGATCCGCCTGGATGTGGCCGAGGGCGCCGACATGGTGATGGTGAAGCCCGCGCTGGCCTTTCTCGATGTGATCTCGACGGTCCGGCGCACCTTCGACGTGCCGCTGGCCGCCTACCACGTATCGGGCGAGTACGCCATGGTGTGCGCCGCGGCCGACCGGGGGTGGCTCGACCTCGACGCGGTGGCCCACGAGCATGTGCTCGCCATCCGCCGGGCCGGCGCCGACGTGGTGCTCACCTACTTCGCCCGCCGCCTGGCCAAGGCCATGCAATGAGCGCGCCAGCCCCCGGCACCAGCGGACCCGACACCACCAGCGGACCCGACACCGGCGGACCCGACACCACCAGCGGACCCGACACCGGCGGACCCGACACCACCAGCGGAGCCGACACCGCCAGCGGAGCCGACACCAACGAGGCGCTGTTCGAGCGGGCCCAGCAGGTGATCCCCGGCGGGGTGAACTCCCCGGTGCGGGCGTTCAGGTCGGTGGGGGGCACTCCCTATTTCGTGGCCGAGGCTTCCGGGCCTTTCGTGTACGACGTGGAGGGCCGCCGCTACATCGACTACGTGCAGAGCTACGGTCCGGGCATCTGCGGCCATGCCCACCCCTCGGTGGTCGAGGCCGTGCGGCAGGCGGCGGGGCGGGGCACCAGCTACGGGGCGCCCACCCGCGACGAGGTGCTGATGGCCGAGGAGATGTGCGCCCGGGTGGAGGGCCTGGAGATGGTGCGGCTGACCAACAGCGGCACCGAGGCGGTGATGTCGGCAGTGCGGTTGGCCCGGGGCGTGACCGGCCGCCCGACGGTGGTGAAGTTCGCGGGCTGCTACCACGGCCACAGCGACTCCCTGCTGGTGGCGGGAGGCTCAGGTGTGGCCCAGCAGGGCCTGGCCGGATCCGAGGGCGTGACCGCGGGGGCGGTGGCCGACACCATCGTCGCCCCCTACAACGTGGTCCCCGACCTCGACGAGACGGTAGCGGTGGTGTGCGTGGAGCCGGTGGCGGCCAACATGGGCCTGGTGGCGCCGCAGCCCGGCTTCCTCCAGGGCCTGCGCCACGCCTGCGACAAGGTCGGCGCCCTGCTGCTGTTCGACGAGGTGATCACCGGCTTCCGGCTGTGCCGGGGCGGGGCCGCCCAGTGGTACGGGGTGCGGCCCGACATCTGGTGCTTCGGCAAGGTCATCGGGGGCGGGCTGCCGGTGGGCGCCTTCGGGGCCTCGACCGAGATCATGTCCGGGCTCGCTCCCCTGGGCGGCGTGTACCAGGCCGGCACCCTGTCAGGGAACCCGCTGGCCACCGCGGCCGGGCTGGCGGTGCTGGGCTTGCTCGACGACGACGCCTACCGGAGCTTGGAGGCCCGGGCAAAGGCGCTGCAGGAGGGGCTGGCCGGGGCCTTCGCCGCGGCCGGTTTGGCCGCGGTGCTGCCGCGGGTGGGCCCGCTGCTGGGCGTGTTCTTCGCGGAGGATGCGCCCATCGACTTCGACGAGGCCCGCAAGGCCGCTGATAACGGTCGTTATCCCCCCTTCTTCCACGGGATGCTGCGGCGGGGCGTGGCCTTCGCGCCGGGTGCCTACGAGGCCATCTTCCCCTCACTGGCCCACACCGACGCCGAGATCGAAGCCACCGTGTCGGCCGCAGCCGAGGTCGCCCAAGACCTCGCCCGTTAGAGTGCCCTGCCGTGAACGCGGCGTTCCGATCCGGCAAAGGGCCTACGACGCAGATCGGCTACATCAACTGCAACCACCAAGAGAACCACGGCACGCGGGGGCGCCCCGGAAACGATCACAACCAAGACGCCTTCAGACTGGAGTGCCTGGACTGTGGACATTGCTACGGAGCGAACGGGACGGACATTCATCATCGCAAGTGCCCCCAGTGTCAGGGTGGGGCAACAGGCATCGAATATTGACCCGGGGGCAGAAGGAGGCGCAAGATGCTCGACCGCCTAGGCACACGCTCGAAGATTCTGATCGCAGTGGCGGCCGGGATCGTGATTCTGGTGTTGCTGGGGTTCTTGTGGTGGTTCCAGAGGGACGAGGCTCCCGAGGCCGTCGACCTGGAGACGGCCGTCGCTCAGATCGAAGCGGCCGAGGCCAGCGACGACAGCACCGACGCGCCCTCGGCTAGCGCACCCACAGACGACAGCGAAGACGTTGGCACCACCTCTAACACCACCGACGGCAACACCCCGGATACCGAAACCGGCGAGACCCCAACATACGGCGACGCCGCGGCCGCCAGCACTACGGACACCGACACCGAGACGGCATCGGCTGACCAAACGGCAGATCAGACGGCTGACTCGGTGGGCGGGTTGGCCGGAGTGTGGTCCGTGCAGGTGGCCGAGGGAGCCGTCGACCTGCAGGGCGAGCCCGCGGTCAGCTTCGCCGGGTTCCGGGTGGACGAGGTGCTGGCCGGCGGGATCGGCGCCTTCACCGCGGTGGGCCGCACCCCGGACGTGTCCGGCTCGATCGAGCTGACCGGCGCCGCGCTGGTGGCGGTCACGGTCGAAGTGACCATGTCCACGCTGAAGACCGACAACGGCAGCCGCGACGGCCAGGTCCGCCGGGCTCTCAACACCAACGAGTTCCCGGTGGCCATCTTCACGCTTGCCGAGCCGGTCGAGCTGCCCGCCGGCATGGCCGAGGGAGAGACCTTCTCGGCAGCAGTCCAAGGCGACCTCACCATCAAAGGGGTCACCAACCCCGCCGTCTTCGACCTGCAAGCCCAGCTAGTGGGCGACACCATCGTGGCCGTCGGCTCCAGCGAAGTGACCTTCGCCGATTACGGCGTGCGCACCCCGACCGCGCCCGTAGTCGTCTCAGTCGAGGACAACGGAATCATGGAGTTTCAGCTCATCTTCACCCGCTGAGCGCAGCGCCCGTCACGGACGACGCAGCGCGGAGTGTCATCGTCAGGTTCGCAGAACGGGGTTGCGCTGTGGCCGAGCGCGGGCGTCAGGCCGGGGGCGGCTGTCGGAATGGCTGTTGCGCCCGGGCCGTGGGTGTGATGGTGGTTGCAGTATGAGCCGACCGTCTTGGTTGCGGAGTTGCCAGTTGTCGTCGTGAATTAGGTGGTGGCAGCGTTCACACAGCAGGGCGAGGTTGTCAATGTCGGTGGGGCCGCCGCGGGAGTACCACACGATGTGATGGGGCTCGCATCTCTCGACTGGGGAGCCGCAGTTGACGCAGCCGCCGTCACGGGCCGCGAGCACCATGCGCTGGCCAGCACTGGCGTCGCGTTGGGTTCTTCCCAGCCACAGCGGGTCGCCCTCGGCGCTGAACACAGCGGGCAGGATCTTCGCCTCTGCGGCGATGCGGGCAATCTGATCGGCGGGCACCGGCAGGCCGTCGTCATAGCGCAGGTCACGCAGCTCGCGTGAGGCGGCGTCGTAGTCGGCGATCACCAACAGCGTGGTCTTGGGGCGGCCGAAAGCTCCCTCGCCGGTGATCAAGTTGGCCAAAGCGTCGGCGCGGCGCTGCTGGTAGGTCACCCGCTCGTGGGGGCCCTCGCCGTTGCGGTAGGTGCGCACCATCTGCTCGAAGGCCATGCTGATGCGCTTGCCGGTGCAGTGGTCGTAGTACGCCGACAGCCGCCATGACCCGTCGGGGTCCTGCACCAGCGACGCCCACCGGTTGTTGCGCTGGCGCTTGTGCTCGGCGCTGGAGTCCTGGGTGCTCATGTATTGGCGGGTCATGCGGGCGAACATGTCCACCGGATAGCCCCGGGCCAACTCCAACAACGCGGGCTCGTCGGCGTGTTCGGGGTCGGCGCCAACCCTGGCGATCACCCGGGCATGGCCCACAGTGATCTCCCCAGCACGCAGAGCCGCCAGTGTGGCGGGGAACTCACCCAGCCTTGCGGCCAGCTCGACGTCGGCGGTGGCCTGCCGCGATGAGACGTTGAGCCGCTCACGCATCAACGCCGCCGCGCCCCGCCCGCCAAGGCGCCGGTGCATCTCCGCGGCGGTTTCAGCCAACCTCGCTTCCACCCGGCACCGCTCGCCGCCCAACATGGTCATGCGCTCAATGAGTTCGACGTCGCTGAGCGCGGCCACCTCGACACGCTCACCGAGCGGCTCGCTTCTGCCTTCGGCGCCTGTACCAGAGTCTGAATCCACTGAGACTTCCATGTATGTCATTATACAGAGTAGTGTGACAAAACAACTTGATACATCAAGAAATGATAGTGCCTTCAGCGACCACTACCACGCTCAATGAGAAGTCTCTCCGCAGAGTCAAGTTCCTCATCTCCATACAGGCGTTCGTCGCCGCCCTCGGCGCTTCATTCCTCTTCGCGGCCCTTCTCGGGATAGGGTGACCGCATGGGCACAACCGATCCCTCCAGCACCGCCCACGACCAAGGTGAGAGCCGCCAGCCCAGAGTCGTGCAAAGCGTCACCGTGAGCCGAGGCCTCATCAACATCCCCGAGTTCTGGTTCCTCCGGCAGCGCAAGCGCAAGCACCTCGGCCTCACCTAAACGGCCGACGGCGCCCTCACCCCCGGCTGTGCCCTTAGGAAGTGCAGCTCCGCCTGCGAGAGAGGCAAGGGGCTCATGAACTCCTACACACCGGCGTCTTCGCTTGGTTGGCTTGATCTCGATGCGGCCGCAAGCGAGCGAGTGGGCACGCTGCTGCGCTCGCTCGAAGAGCCAGCGACCCTTGACGTGCTCGGCCTGGGCTCAGCACGCGACGCGTTCTCCGACATGCTCAGCCCAGGCACCTCCACCATCCAGACCCGGCTGCGCTACTTCATCTTCCTGCCATGGATCTTCTCTCGCCTCGAGGCCCAGGGCGTCCCTGGAGCCGAGTTCGCCCACAGGCTCCGCGAGGACGAGGCCCGTCTCATCGACTGTCTCCGCTATCAGGGGTCGAACCAAGGTGTGATCGGCTACACCGCGGGCCGAGACCTCAAGCGGATGCCGAGCGAGATCTACTGGGGCGGTCTGGGTGCCTGGGGCATCAGACGGCTCGACCTCAGCCTCGCCGAATACGGGCAGCGGGCAGCCGCTCTCGGCCGACTCCAGCCCGAACGCGATGATGACAAGAATGCGACACAGCGCGCTATTTCGATGTGGGCGGCCATCCCCCCACCCCCCGAGAACTTCCTGCAACGCGACATCACCTTCGAGCTTCACCGTGACGAGGCGCAGGTCTTGGTCGACTGCATCCGGCGGCGCCACCCGGACACACTGTTGGCCGTCTTGTGCGGCATGCCAGGCGTGGCGGAGGGCGTCGACTACCCGTGGCACTTGCCAATACACCGGCTGCCCGACCGTCTCATCGAGATCCTGCGCCACGCCCGCTGCTTCTCCGAACTGACCCTCGGACCGCAACTCGTGTACAACCTGCTCCTCGCAAAGGACGCGAGAGCAGACTTGGGCTGGGACACGGTCGAGCTCGAAACGAGTCAGCGCGCCCAGCTCAACGACTGGGCCAAGATGATCGGCAGCCGGCATCAGGAGCTCTGCTCCTGGGTCGAGGACCTCCCGGAGTTCTGGACCGTCCTAGCCGGCCATCGTGTCGGCAACGCCACCCAGAACTTCGTGAACGAGATGGTCAACCAGGCCGTGGGCAACCCGGAGGGATTCGCCGAAGACCAAGAGGTCCACGCAATCATCCGACACCGGGAGCTCCGGCTCAAGTCGAAGCGAGCCCGACTAGCCCACCGAGCCGCATTGGAGAATTGGAATCAGGCACCGGTCGGCGGTCAGCTCAACTACCGGTGGCCTACGACGAAGAGCTATCTCTCCGATCTTGCTGCGGTAGGGCCGGGCGTCTGATGCTCCAACCCACGAACCGACTCACCCTCATCGACGCCATGCGGCCTCCGACCGGCTTCAGCCTGGAGTCCGCCATGGCCGTGACGTTCACGCTCGACCTTCGGGCGCTCTTGGCCGCGCCTGCCGCATTCGCGCTCGCGGAACCCGATGGCATCGCCTCCGACGGCGACACACACGAGCCCGTCGAGCTGCTTCACGCTCTGCGGTCCCACGCCGGCAAGATCACCGTGTTCAACCAGGCTGGCGAGATCGCCCTGCCGCCCTCGCGTCGAGTGTTCGCCTTCCTTGAGCGGTCGGTCGTTCCCGTCAGCGCCCCGCGTGGCGGAATCGTCCACCCCAAGATGTGGGTACTTCGATACGAGGCGGTAGATGAGTCACCAGACGGCCAGCCGCATGAGCAGCGGCTTCGCGTGCTCATCGCCAGCCGGAATCTCACGTTCGATGCGAGTTGGGACGCTGTGGTCCGCCTCGACGAAGCTGCGGACGGGGTCGGTGTGCGGCTGGAGCCTGTGGCCCAATTATTCGAGGGCCTGCTTGGCGCCGCGGTGGGCGCCGTCTCGACGGGCCATCGCAGTCGCGTGCGGTCGCTGTCGGCCGCTCTTCAGACCACGCGGTTCGCCCTGCCCGCGGGGGTGGATGACCTACGGATTCACGTTCTGGGCCTTACGCGCACGCCCTCGCCGCTGCCGGGCACCGTCGAGCGGACCCTGATCATCTCACCGTTCGTGACGGACGATTTCTTCACAGCAGTGCGTCGAGCACCAGTCGACGAACTCGTGAGCAGACCGGAGTCCCTCGACCTCCTCAGACCGGACGTCCTCACCGACGTGACCACGGTCTACGGCTTCGACGACGGCAGCACGCCCGACCTCGCAATGGAACACGAACGATCATCGCCCGATGATCCCGGCCGGCCCCTCGTCGGACTGCACGCCAAGGTCTTCGCCTTCGAGGACGGAGGCCGGGCCCGTCTTTTCCTCGGTTCTGCCAACGCGACCGGCGCCGCGTTCAACAACAACGTCGAGATCCTTGTGGAGCTTGCCGGACCCACAGCGGTGCTGGGCATCGACCGGCTCTGTGACGGCACGGAGGACGAGCCGGGTCTCCGTGACTTGTTCACCACCTACAAGGGACCCGGTCCGCCCGTCGACGAGACGTCCAAGACATCAACGCTCGACGGCGCGCGCCGCGCTCTTGCTCGGCTTCGATTCGAGGGAGTCGTCGAGGAGAGCGGCTCCGGATGGGCGATCACCTACCGGTCGCCCGAACCGATACCTGTCCTCGACGGCACGAAGATCCACTGCTGGCCGCTCGCATCTGCCGGGAATCGGCGGAGAGTCGCCACGGGCGAGCCCCTGGAGATCCGTTTCGAGACCAGCCTCAACAACATCAGCGGCTTCCTCGCCTTCGAACTGGACCACGAGGATGGCACCCTGACCGGCTTCGTCGTCCCAGTCCCGCTCGTCGGCGTGCCCGAGCACCGCGAGCGGTACCTGTTGCGCGAACTCATCGGGAACGCGGAGCGCTTTCTTCGGTACCTCTTGGCGTTGCTCGATGAGGACTCGGGCCAGATGGACCTGCCCGACGCGGTCGAGGGCGCCAGTCAAGAAGCTGTCGCCGACGGGAACCATCCTGTGAACCTCCCGGTGCTGGAGAAGCTCTTGAGAACGATGCAACGAGACCCCGCGAAGCTCGCCGGACTCCACCCACTTGTATCGGACCTGGCTGAGGATGAAGCGCTCCCGGAGGGCTTTGCCGAGCTCTGGGCGATGATCCATGACGTGGCGGACACAGGAGCCGTGGCCCGGTGACTGCGCAGCCCATCGACGTTGAAGCGGTTCTGGCCGACCTGAAGGACTTCCAGCGGCGGACCGCCCGCTGGACCTTCGAGCGGATGTTCGCCGATGAGGATCCCGCCATCCGATTCTTGGTGGCCGACGAGGTCGGTCTCGGCAAGACCCATGTGGCCAAGGGCGTGATCGCCCAGGTCATCGACCACCTCCGACGCACGGGAGACGCGCGGCACGACATCATCTACGTCTGCTCCAACGCGGCGATCGCCCGACAGAACGTTCGCAAACTGACCCCCGAGGGCATAGAGCCCCTCGAGGATGTCGGGCGGCTCACGATGCTGCCCCTCGCAGAGTTCGACGACGGTGACGATGAACAGACGGGTGTCAATCTGCTGGCGATCACACCCGGAACGTCCTTGAAGTTCGGCCACCAGACGGGCAGGTTCGGCGAGCGCTGCCTGGCGTACACGTTCCTGCGCGCCCATTGGGGGGCGAGCGTTATGAACGCACCGGCGCGGCGCATCTTCTGGCACGGCATCAGGGCCGGCGACCCCGACGGGCGGCTGCGGTGGGTGGAGCGACAGTACCGGCCTCGGATCACGGGTTCGCTCGACGAGTTCGCGGAACTGCTCGCAGAACTCGACGAGTCCCGGACGGCCCGCGGCAAGCCGACCGTTCGCGAATTGTTCGACAATCTTGCCGGCAAGTTGGCGTGGAAGCGCAAGTTCCCGCACGACTTGCAGCCGCGGCGCAAGGAGCTGATCGGCGAGGTCCGCTCCATCATGGCGAGGGTCGGCATTGCCGCGCTCCAACCGGATCTCGTGGTGCTGGACGAGTTCCAGCGGTTCAAGGATCTGCTGCAGCCGGAGCCCGACAACTTCGCGGCCAAGTTGGCCCACCGTCTGTTCGACTACCGGGATCCTGAGACGGGTCGCCCCACCCGGACGCTGCTGCTGTCTGCAACCCCGTACCGCATGTACACGACGGCCGATGAGATCGACGGCGACCACTATGAGGACTTCCTCGCCACCTGTTCGTTCCTGTTTCAGGACTCGGCGCGAGTCGACCGGCTGAAGCACCTCTTCAGCGCCCTCCGTTCGGCGCTCACATCCGCCGAGTCGCTCAGCAGTGCCGAGGCGATCTGCGGCAGCATCGGGGCCGAGTTGCGGGGCGTGATGGCACGAACAGAGCGGTTGGCAGCCACGCCGGACCGCGACGGAATGCTCCGCGAGTTGGACACCGAAGCGCCGGTGAAGCCCGACGATCTTCGCGCCTACCTGCGCTTCGGCAGCCTCGCCCAGACCGTGAAGCACCACGAACCGACGGAGTACTGGAAGTCCGGGCCGTACCTGGTCAACTTCATGGAGAGGTACAAGCTGAAGGAGGGAATCGTTCAAGCCGCGGCAGACGGCCGGTTCGCCGACAACGAAGGGCTCGACCCTGGCCCCGGGCTGCTGAGCTGGGACGACATCGAGGCGTATCAGCGCATCGACCCCCAGAACGGGCGGCTCCGTTGGCTGCTCGACGATCTCGACCAACGTCGTGCCTTCGAGTTGCTGTGGATACCTCCGTCGATGCGGTACTACGACACCGGATCGGTCTACGAGTCGCGTGAGGCTGCCAGCCTCACGAAGCGCCTGATCTTCTCAGGATGGGCAGTCGTCCCGAAAGTGGTCTCCTCGATGGTGAGCTTCGAGGCTGAGCGGCGCGCCTTTGCGGCGCGCAGCCACAACTACACGGCCGACTACGGACGGCGCGGAGGCCAGCGTCTCGCCTTCCGAACCACCGATCGCTCATCGGGCGGACCCCGGCCGGGAGAGGCGGTGGCCGAGCGTCGAGCCGCGGCGATGACCGCTTTCCTGCTCACTTGGCCGAGCCTCAGCCTCGCAGCGCTCGGAGATCCCCGGCTGTGGGCACTGGGCGGCCGCCGCCGGGTGTCTGAGGTGCTAGCCGATGTGGCCGCGGAGGTGGCAAAGGCCGTCGAACCGTTGGTTGGCGCCGCGCCCGCAACAGGAGCCGTCGACCAAAGGTGGTACTGGGCCGCGCCCCTGTTCCTCGACCAGCGACTCCATCAGTCGGCAACCGATCTCCTGCTCGCGCCGGGCAGCGCCGAGCGCTGGGAAGGCGAACGAGCCGGAAGCGGGCTCCGCGCCCACCTTGCTGAGGCCAGGGCCATGGTCGAGTACGGCCCGGAGGCTCTCGGCCGTTGTCCCGACGACCTCGTTGAGGTGCTCGCCGAACTCGCAGTCGGCGGCCCAGCGCAATGCGCGCTGCGGATGATCAGTTCGGTCACCGGGCTCCCGATCTCCGACGACTTCGTGGTGGTGAACGCGGCATGGGTGGGTGCCGCGTTCAGGAGCTTCTTCAACGCCCCAGAGGTAACGGCCGTCGTCGTCGGCGGGGGTTCGGGGGAACCAGACACCGACGAGGGCGGAGGCCTCTACTGGCGTGATGTTCTGCGACACTCGATCGACGGGAACCTCCAAGCCGTTCTCGGCGAGCATGCTCATGTGCTCCGTGACTGGCTCGGCTATCTGAGCTTGACCGACGACGACCGGCGCCGGGAAGCAGCCGACGACATCGGCTACACAGTCGCGGAGGCCCTGGAACTGCGCACATCCTCGTTTCGGGTGGACATCTCCAGCCGGCAGCGCAATGGCCACGACATCGAGTTCCACCCCTACCGGATGCGCACTCGCTTCGCGGTCGCCTTCGGCCATCAGACCCTCGACGAGGGCGGCGAGGTTCGGATCGAATCCGTCTCCAGGGCATTCAACTCCCCGTTCTGGCCCTTCGTCCTTACCTCCACTTCCATCGGCCAGGAGGGGCTGGACTTCCATCTCTGGTGCCACGCCGTCGTCCATTGGAACCTACCTTCCAACCCGGTCGACCTGGAGCAGCGCGAGGGGCGCGTTCACCGCTACAAGGGTCACGCCGTCCGACGGAACCTCGCCGCGACCCTCGGCCCGGACCTGCTCGCGGGCGGACTGAGCGCCGGCGTCGATCCATGGAACGAGCTCTTCGCCATGGCGGTGGCCCAAGGATCAGCGAACGACGGGGAGATGGTGCCCTACTGGGTGTTCCACGAGGGACCGGCGAAGATCGAACGCCATGTGCCGGTCATGCCGTTCAGTCGAGATGAGGCGGTCCTGCCGAAGTTGCGCAAGACGCTCGCTGCATATCGCCTCGCCTTCGGCCAACCACGCCAAGAGGAACTGGTCGAGTTCCTCGGCGCCGACCGCTCCGACGAGGATCTGCTGGAATTGGCCTCACGGCTGCGCATCGACTTGTCGCCGCCTGAATAGTGCGAGCTGTCAAACGCCAGCTTGGCTCGGTGGCGGTCGAGGAGCGCGGCGCCCTGCTCGCGGGCTGGGTACTGGCCCTGCTGCGAGCCCACAACGAATATCAGCGCGTCTACGACGACATCGGCTACTGGGCCGCCGCCGAGTCCGCGGCCGAGGTGAACTTCGTCCTCACACGCGACCGCGAGCACCTCGCCATAGAGATCAAGGCATCCGAGCGGTACAACACCGCCATGCTCAAGGGGCTGCGAGCCGTAGCCGACCTGCCCGGACTGGCCGGCCGCATCCTCGCCTACCGCGGCGGGCGGGCCTTCAGGACCGAGGACGGCATCGACATCTGGCCCCTCGACAACCTGCACCAAGCCCTCCATGCCGACCAGCTCTGGCCCTAGACGCTGGACCGTCATGGCGACGCGAGGGGTGTGTCGGTTCCGAACTTCCGGGAGTTGTCGTCGCATATGACCCAAGACCGCGGGAGGTTCGGCGAGACGGGGTCGATCGGCAGCTAGGACTCACGCAAACGCCGGTAGTGGGCGATCAGTGACGCTGTGGACGGGTCGTGGGACCCCTCAGGCCCGCTGGGATCGCCTGCAAGGTCATCGACTATGGCGTCCGCGAGTTGCTTGCCGCGCTCGACGCCGAACTGGTCGAAGCTGTTGATTCCCCAGACGGCTCCCTGCACCACTGTCTGGTGCTCGTAGAGCGCTACTAGCTGGCCCAGCACAGACGGGGTCAACGCAGGGGCCATGATGACCGTGGACGGGCGGTTCCCGGGCAGCTCGCGATGGGGATCCTCCCCCGCCGCGGACGCAGCGCCGAAGGCCAGCGCAGCGGCCTGGGCGAAGCAGTTGGCCACCAGGGCCCCATGGCGCGCTCCGGCATCGGCAACGCCAGCCGTGTCGGCATCCGGACGGGCGAAGACGATGAAGTCGGCGGGAACGACGGTCGTGCCCTGGTGCAGGAACTGATGGAAGGAGTGCTGGCTGTCGGTCCCCATGCCGCCCCACACCACCTCGGCGGTCTCGCAGCCCACCGGACTGCCGTCGAGGCGGACCCGCTTGCCGTTGGACTCCATGACGACCTGCTGCAACCAGGCAGGAAACAGGTGCAGCCTCTGCGAGTACGGCACCACCGCCCGTGACTGCAGACCCCAGAAGTTCCGGTACCACACCGCCAGCAGGCCCAGCAGCATCGGAGCACAGGCCGGCGGCGCCACCGCGGCGACGTGCTCGTCGACAGCTCGCATCCCGGCCAGCATCTCCGCGAAGTTGTCGTCGCCGATGGCCACTACCAGCGCCAGCGCAGCCGAGGATCCCAGCGAGAAGCGTCCCCCGACCCAGTCCCACATCATGAAGACGTCGTCGGGGGCGATACCGAATCGCACCGCCGCGTCAGCGTCCGCGGTCACCGCCACGAAATGGCGATCCGCGGCGTCAGAGCCGAGCGCCGACCCCGCCCAAGCCCGAGCGGCGCGGGCATTGGCCAGCGTCTCGGCGGTACCGAAGCTCTTCGACACCACCACGAACAGCGTCTCAGCCGGATCGAGGCCGTCCAGGCACGACGCCAGCGCGGCCGGGTCGATGTTGGACACGAACCGGCACTCGACACCGGGACGGCGGAACGCGGCCAGCGCCTCGTAGGCCATGGCCGGGCCCAGGTGCGAGCCGCCGATCCCGAGGCTCACCACCGTGCGGATCGACCGGCCCGTGGCCCCCCGCCTCTCCCCCGAACCCGGAGCCCGCGCGAAGGCCCCCATCCGGTCGCGTTCGGCGGCAACGGCAGGCGCCAGCTCGGTCCCGCCCGCTACAACGGCGTCGCCGGGCCGGGCCCGCAGAGCGGTGTGCAACACAGCGCGGCCCTCAGTGGTGTTGACCGGCTCGCCCGCCAGCATCGCCGCGATCCGCTCGCTCACCCCGGCCCGGGCCGCAAGGGCCAGCAGCAACTCAACGGTGGTGCCGGTGACCAGATGCCGGGACCAGTCGATCACCAGATCGCCCGCCATCGAGACACAGCGCCCGGCCCGGCCCGGGTCGGCCTCGAACAGCCCTGCCAGATGCGCGCCGCCTGCTTGCAGCTCACGGGTGTGGCGGACCAGCGCGGACCACTCCTCGGTGGCGGTGATGTCAGTCCTGGTCACTGGCCTCGGGCCTGGCCCGACCGGCCCGGCCGGCTACTCGCCGACGGCGAGATCTATGCCGTGGCCCTCGGCGGCCTCGGTTAGCAAGGCGCTGATCTCGTCGGGCGAGCCGGTCTCGAAGGTTGGGCCGTCGGCCACCAGAGCGAGCAGCATCTCCTCTTCGTGTGCAGCCTTCTCGGCGTCGAGGCCGCCGTGGATGACCCGCTCGTAGTACACCACCGACACCAGGTCCTCGAAGCTCAGGTTGGAGAAGCCGCTCATGCCGCTGGCGAAGCTGTCGACCTCGCGCGGGCCGCCGGGACGGGCCGGGTTGCCGTAGGTGTCGAGTCCCAGGCGCTTGGTGCCGGCAGTGCCCAGGTACACCCAGGACAGGTGATGGGCCAAGCCGTCGAAGCCAGGGGCAGGTCCGAACGTCAGGAGCAGCTCCCCGTCGCTGAGCTGGCGGCCAGTGGCGGAGCCGGAGCCGTCCGCGCCATGGCACGAAGCGCAAGTGCTGTACACGGCGGCGCCGTTGTCAACCAGCACCAGTTCATCGGAGTCAGGAGGCTCCAGCATGCCCACATAGAAAATGGCCCAGATAGGCAGGAACACCATCACCGACGCGGCCCAGTACGGCATCCGCTTGCGCTGGTGAGCCGCCTCGACGTAGGGCGGATCCGGTTCGGGGGGAGGCGGCGGGAGAGCCTCCGGGATAGGGGCGGGAGCGGCCGGCGCGGGCGCCGCCGCCGCGACCACCGCAGGAGCCGCAGGCGAGGCCTCGGCGCCGGGCGCCGCGTCGCCGCCATCTGGAGGTGCACCGGTCAGCTCGGTCCGGCGCTGACGCGAGCGTTCGAGCAGATAGTCGGGAACCTCGACCACTTAGCGTCTCCAGCGGCGGTTGGGGGCGGACCGGACGCCGGAGCGTCGAACCCCGGCGACAAGAGGATAGGCGGTCGGGCCGCGCTTGGCGTCCCTAGAGGCCGAGCGGATAGGCGGCAAGCTACGAGAATCTCGTGAGGCGCAGAGCGAGGCCGTGGCCCGAGCGGCCCGTGAGCGCAGCGAACAAGAGCGGGAGACTAGAGGCCGAGCGGATAGGCGGCAAGCCACGGGCCGGCCGGGCCGAGTGCCGCGACTTTCCTGCGCTGGGCCGACTACGCGCTGGCCGGGCCGACGGACAGGCCGAACTCGTCGCCGGCGTCGATGAGGGCATCGAAGAGGTACTGGCCGAAGGAGCGGTCGCAGAAGATCAGGTAGGACGGCGTGCCGCCGACATCGTTGCGAGCAATGTCGCAAGTGACCTTGGCCACCGACGCGGAGGCGACCGCGCCGTCCGGCGTCATCGGATCGGACCAGTCGAGGCTGCACACCTTCTCCAGCATCCGGGCCGCGTCCTGGCCGGTGATCCGGAACAGGGCCCGGCCATGGGTCCAGTCGAGAGCAGTCACGAAGTCCGAGGAATCCAGTCCGTCAAGGCTCGCCACGGCCTCGGCCACCGCGCCCGCGGCGCCGGCAACGATCCACTCTCCGGGCCTGGAGCCCAGCACCATCGCCCCGTCCGGGGTGACCCGCGACGAGCCGAACGGCGCATCGAGCCGCTCAGCGGCGGCGCCGCCGGCCGCGGCCCGCACTAGCCACTTCACCATGGCGCTGGAGTCGGCCAGCATCAGATGACCGGCGGAGGCCGTCGAGTAGCGGCTCACCACGGGGCTCTCGACAGCGAGCGGATCAGCCACGGAGACGCTCCCCCTCAGGATCGAAATGGGCGTGGTGGTCCATCACGGTGGCGCTGATGCGCTCACCCGAGGTCAACAGCACCGTCAGCTTGGTGCCGCCCGCGGCCAGGTCGGGCTCCACCTGGCCCAGACAGATCGACCGTCCCAGCGTGGGAGACATGCGGGCCGAGGTGATCCGGCCCAGTATCTCGTTGGTGTCGCCCCGCACGATCTGGGCGGCCTCGTCGGGGACCACGTTGGGATCGTCGGGCTGGATGGCCACGATCATGGGCAGTTGGCGGTCGATGGCCCAGGCCAACTCGGGCATGCCCGCGAAGTCGTCCTTGTCGAGCTTGATCAGCGGGCCCAGGCCCGTGCTCGGAGCCAGGGTGAGGCCGTCGGTGTCCTGACCCACGATGAAATGGCCCTTCTCGAGGCGCATGATGCGCTGGCCCTCCAGACCGAACGGACCGGCACCGAGATCGGCGCCCGCGTCCATGAGCGCCTCCCACACATGCAGGCCGTGGCCCGCGGGGACGTGCAGCTCGAAGGACAGCTCGCCGGTGAAGCCGATTCGCCACATGAAGCAGTCCGGCACGCCGGCCACCGTCGCCGTGCGAACCTCCATGTAGGCGAAGGCCTCCGGCGACAGGTCCACACCCTCGGTCACCCTGCTCACCAGCTCCCGGGACTTGGGTCCGGCCACGTTGATGCTGGCATAGGCGGTGGTGACCGGGGTGACGTGCACCCTCCAGTCGGGGCGCTCGGTCTGCAGCCAGTTCTCGATCCACTCCCACACGCCGCCCGCGCCCGAACTGGTGGTGGTCATCAGGTAGTGGTCGGTGCCGAGGCGGCCGGTCACGCCGTCGTCGAACACCACGCCGTCCTCGGCGCACATCATCCCGTAGCGCACCTTGCCCACCGGCAGCTTCGACCACTTGTTGGTGTAGAGCAGGTTGAGCAGCTTCGGGATGTCGGGGCCGCGCAAGTCCAGCTTGCCCAGCGGCGTGACGTCGATCAGGCCGACGTTGGTGCGCACGTTGCGCACCTCCGCGGCGGGATCGCCGTAGTGGTCGGGACGGATCCACTGGCCGGCGAGGATGGTGCGAACGCCGTTGGCCTCGTGCCAAGGATGGATCGACGACACCCGCACCGGCTCGAACACCCGCCCGGCCAGCGCGCCCAGCGTGAGCGGCGCGTACGGGGGCCGCCACACCGTTGTGCCCACCTGGGCGATGGTCTCGCCCCGGGCCTCGGCGATGGCGGCCACGGTGTTGACCGTCTCGAGCTTGCCCTGCGAGGGCCCCATGGTGGCGGTGGTGTAGCGCTTGGCCAGCTCCACCGAGTCGTAGCCCTCCCGGGCCGCGGCGACCAGATCCTTGGAGCTGACGTCCTCGGAGAAGTCGACCATGCCGTGCGTGTCCGAGCGGTACAGCTCAGGATGGGCGTCGCGGCCCAGCGAAGTCCGCTCATCGGGCGCCCAGGCCGGCTCGGCGCCGTCGACTGGGAGAGCCCGAGCGGTGCGGGCCTGGAGTCGGTGGGCCACCGCCGCGGCCCGCTGCGCGGCCAGGCGTCCGGTGGCGGCGCCGTGGGCCCGCAGGTCGTCGAGCTTGCCGTCCCCGGCCAGCCCGCCCGTGGGCAGCACGTTGCCGGGTGGATCCGACGGGAAGAACCGGGCAACCTCGGCGTCGTAGACGGGCCGGTCACCGGCCATGTTGAGCAGCGAGGTGGGAGCGGTCCAGCCGGCGGCCACGACGAGCAGGTCGGCTTCGATGCGGGTCTCGCCCGCGACCACGGCCTCCACCGCCCTCGACGCGCCCTGGGCCGCGCTGATGCGCCGGCCCTCGCGGCCGTCGATCACCGCGGCGACCTCCACCCCGACCCGGTCGAGGTCGGCGGCGGCGGCGTCGCCCTCGGAGTTGGCCGTGAACACCACCGCCCGCTCGCCCGGCTTGACCCCCCACAGGTTGATCAAGCGACGGGCCGCGCCCGAGGTGATCACTCCGGGCCGGTCGTTGCCCGAGAACACGTAGGGTCTCTCGATCAGGCCCGGCGCAGCCACCAGCACCTTGGCCCGAGCCTTGATGAGGCGCTCCACCGCTACGGGGTGGTTGCGCTGCACGATCCCGAGCCAGTTGTCCTCGTACCGGCCCGTGACGGTTGAGTCGGTGAGAACCTCCACGTCGGAGGCGTCGAGTGCCGCTCGCAGCTCGACCAGCGCGGCGCGGGCCGATTCGCTGCTGCAGTAGCGCAGATGGCCGCCCACTGCGTGCTGGTGCTCCACCAGCATCACCCGGGCACCGGCGGAGGCCGCGGCCAGAGCCGCCTCGATCCCGGCCGGCCCGGCGCCGGCCACCACGACGTCGGGATGGGTGTAGCGCTTGTCGTGGTAGCGGTGGGGCGTGTCCAGGTCGATCTTGCCGCCCGGCGCAAACGTTGCCAGCACCCGCTCGTAGGCGGGCCACAGCCGCTGCGGGCGCATGAACGTCTTGTAGTAGAAGCCGGCCGTCAGGAAACGCCCGACCAGGCCGTTGGCCGCCTTGATGTCGCGGTGCAGCGACGGCCACACGTTCTGGGCCCGCACGTCCATGCCCGACTCCAGCAGGCGGTGCCCGGCCCGCACGTTGGGATCGTCGCCCACCTGCACTAGCAGGTTGGGATCCCAGTAGTCGGCGGTGAGGATGCCGCGGGGCCGGTGGTACTTCATGGAGCGCGAGAACACGTGCTCCCCTGCGGCGGCCAGCGCCGAGGCGATGGTGTCGCCCTCGAAGCCACTGAACCGCTTGCCGTTCCAGCGGAACCGCAGCTTGGCGGACCGGTCGATCACCTCGGTGGGCCGCGCGCCCAGGCGGCTCATGGTCATGCCGAGGCCTCCGGTGGAAGGGACGGACCGGTCATGCCGAGGCCTCCGGTGGAAGGGACGGACCGGTCATGCCTTGCCGCCTCGCTTGTCGCCGGGCGCCGGCGGGTGTCGGAACTCGTTGGTGGCCGTGTTGCGCTCGAGGGTGAACCAGCGGCGGCAGCCCGACCGGCAGTACCAGGTCTCCCGCAGCCAGCCGGCCGGGTTGTCGCGCAGGTAGAGATAGCCCCGCCACTGCAGGGGGGAAGCAGTGGCGGGGTCGGGGCGAGCATGAGACTCGCCGCCGTACCGCAGGTCGGCAGAGTTGCGCGGCCCGCAGTTGGGACAGGGAACCAGCAGCATCAGCCGTCGACTCCGTGTGGGCGCGCCACGAGCCGCTGCCGGCGAGCGGTGCAGCGAGCAGTGAGAGGCAGCATCAGTGCCCCACCGCCGCGGCGCCCTTCTCACCCACCAGCTCGCCCGTGTCGAAGCGGCTGAGAGCGAAGGGCTCGATCAGTTCGGGGGTCCGGCCGGTGGCGACCGCCTCGGCCATCTGCTCGCCGGAGACCGGCGCGGCTTTGAACCCGTAGGTGCCCCAGCCCACGTCCACCAGGAAGCCGTCCACCGGGGTGAATCCCATCACCGGCGAGTAGTCGGGGGTCATGTCGCACAGGCCGGACCACTGGCGCAGCAGCCTCATCCGGGAGACGCCCGGCATGAGCTCGAGCACATGGCCGGCCAGCTCCTCAGTGAACTCCAGCGAGCCCCGGATCGAGTAGGTGGCCACCGGATCGACGGCAGCGCCGAAGACGAGCTCTCCCCGGTCGGTCTGGCTGATGTAGACGTGCAAGGAGCCCGACACCACCACCGTGGGCAGGAACACTTTGACCGGCTCGGTGACCGCGGCCTGCAGCGGGTGGGTGGTGATGGGCAGGCGCACGCCGGCCATGGCCGAGATTAGGCCGGCCCAGCCGGCTGTGCAGTTCACCACGATCGGGGTGGAGATGTCGCCCCGGTTGGTTCGCACTCCGGTGACCTTGCCCCCAGGTCCCTTGCCGTCGGGGCCCTCGCCGCCCTCGCACAGGATGTCGAGGACCTCGGTCTTCTGGTGCATCTCGACGCCCATGTGGTCGGCGGCCCGGGCATATCCCCACACCACCGCGTCGTGGCGCACGACCCCGCCCGGCGGATGGTGGAGCGCACCGAGTATCGGGTAGCGGGGATGGTCGGAGGTGTCGAGACTGGGAGCGATCTTCTTGATCTCATCGGGGCCGATCACGCTGGAGTCAACGCCCTGAAGCTTGTTGACCTCGGCACGCCAGTTCATGGTGCGCAGGGCACCGTCGGTGTGGGCCAGGGTGAGATGGCCACGCTCGCTGAACATCACATTGATGTTCAGGTCCAGCGCCATGGAGTTGTAGAGCTGCAGCGACCGGTCATAGAAGGCCACGCCAGCGGGAGTGAGGTAGTTGGACCGCACGATGGCGGTGTTGCGGCCCGAGGCACCGCTGCCCAGGTAGGCCTTGTCCACCACGGCCACGTTGGTGATGCCGTGGTTGCGGGCCAGGTAGTAGGCGGTGGCCAAGCCGTGCACGCCCCCGCCGACCACCACGGCGTCATAGGAGCGCTTGAGTTCGTTCTCGCGCCACACCCGGGGCCATTGGTCGCCCCGCAGGCCCCGCCAGGCCAGCGCAGCGGCGGAGTACTTCGGCGGGCGATGTCGCAATCGGCGTCCGATTCCTGTCATCGCCGTAACAGGGTAGATGGCCCACGAGGAGTAGAGAAGTATCAATATTGGATTGATTCAGAGCTGATGCATATGATTACGGTGTGAACCTGCAGCGCCTGCGCTACTTCGTGGCCGTGGCCGAAGAGCTGCACTTCGGCCGGGCCGCCGACCGTCTGAACATGTCCCAGCCACCGCTCAGCCAGCAGATCCGGCTGCTGGAGCGCGAGCTCGACACGACCCTGTTCGACCGCAGCACCCGGCGAGTGAGCCTCACCGACGCGGGCGCGTTCCTGTACCCCGAGGCAGTGCGCCTGCTGGCCTCGGCCGACGGTGTCGGCCGGCTCATGGACCAGCACCGCCACGGCCAAGCCGGCACGCTCCGGGTGGGGTTCGTGGACTCGGCCGCCTACGAGGTGATGCCCCGGGCGCTCAGCGAGTACCGGCGGCGCTGGCCCCGGGTGGACTACGAGCTGCACACGATGAGCTCCGACGAGCAGGTGCGGGCTCTGCGGGAGGGCCGGATCGATGTGGGCATCGGCCGGGCCGCTTCCGACCCCCAGCACGTGGAGGCGACTCTGGTAACCCACGAACGCCTGCTGGTAGCCGCAGGCGCGTCCCACCGGCTGGCAGCGGCATCGACGACCCGCCTGCGCGACCTCGCCGGCGAGACGATCATCGGATTCGACCGGAGAGTGTCCCCCAGCCTGCACGCCGTGCTCGCGGGAATGCTCGGTGCCGAGGGCGTGCCCTACGACCCGATCATCGAGGCCACCGAGTACACGACGATCCTCGGCTTCGTGACCGCGGGCGAGGGGATCGCCATCGTGCCGGCCAGCGTGCAGACCTTCCGGCCGCCCGAGTTGCACTACGTGGCCCTTCAGGATCGCTCCGCGTCGGTGCCGCTGCTGCTGCTCACCCGGACCGGGGAGCCCCTGCCTCGGGTAGCCCAAGCCTTGGACGTGGTGGCCGAGCTCTACGCCGCAGCCGCCTCCGGCTGACCGCTATGCCTCCCGCTCTTATTCGCTGCGCTCACGGGCCGCTCGGGCCACGGCCTCGCTCAGCGCCTCGCGAGACTTCCTCGCACTGCGGGCTTACCGCTCGGCCTCTGGTTCGCAGATGACGAGGGGAAGGTCGCGGTCGGTGCGGGCCTGATAGTCGTCGTAGTCGGGCCACTGGCTCACCGCGAGGGGCCAGAGTTCGGCCTTCTCCTCCGGGGTGGCCGTGCGGGCTCTGAGCCGGTGCAGCTCACCCTGGTCCTGGAGGGTCACCTCGGGGTTGGCGACCAGGTTCAAGTACCAGTTCGGATGGCGCGGCGCGCCACCCATCGACGCCACCAGCAGATAGCGCTCGCCGTCACGGATGCGGATGAGCGGCGTACGGCGCAGGCTGCCCGACTTGCGCCCGACGGACGTGAGGATCACGCACTGCGCCCCCTCCCACTCGAAGCCGTCGGCACCATCGGTGGCGAGATAGCGGTCGACATGGTCGGCTATCGGCTTCCAAGGGCTGGGCTCGTATCCAGGTGAGCTCACCGCGTGCGACGCTAGCGGCCCCGCTTCCCGGCATCTACTTCGCCACAGCCGGAAGCACAGACCAACATGCCAACAGGAGGCAGGCCGTCACGCCGCTGGGAACGAGGATCAGCCGCACGGGCCTGAGATTGTGATGCTGGCGCGCCAAGTCGTCCATCGACTCGGCGATGCGAGCGGGAATGCGACCGGGAATCAGCCGGGCGCCAAGGCCCAGCGCGATGCCGAGGCCGTAGGCCAGCCCGTGCAGCGGGCCGCCGTATCCGGCCGCGACCAAGACCACGCCGAGCAACGGCAACGGTGTGACCCTGATCGTCGACACCGGAAGTCCCGTGTCGAGACCCCAGCCAAGGATCCCTATGGCACCCCTGAGCCGCCACCCGTATGGTGTCTGGCGGTTCAACCCGAAGCTTGTAGAACGCGAGCCCCACAACCTGAGGGTGTCTAGTGTCAACAATGCACACACAAGCGCCAGAGTTGCACCAAGTGCTCCTCGCGCGCCGAGCGTTGAGCGCGAGTAACTCCCGACAAGAGTGTCGAGAAGAACCCCAAAGATCGTTGAAGAGACGAGAACACCCAGCAGATAGATACCACTGTCAGCAAAGCGGCGTATGCCCTTGTTTCCTGCGACCGTTGGACCGAACTGGCCCACAAAGGATACTCCTCAAGGACTGTATCGCTGCAGCCAGCCCCCCGCGAACAGGGCGACAGCTGAGAAAACCACCAAGATCACTAACAACACCCGGATAAAAAGGAACAGTAGAAAGGACCCCTCCAGCAATTGGTGGGGCGGCCAGATGTGGGAGAACATTCACAACATCGACAATGTCCAAGATTGCAAGTCCAACAGCGCAACACATGGCCGGAGAAGTCACACCCGAACGGGCACCAACGACTGGCAACCCGCACCAGACGGCAACACCCATCGTCTGGACGCGCCGAGGCTGAACGAACGCCCAATGCTGCCTCTGTGCCCAGCGTCAAGATCGACAACGCAGCTCCGGTGAGGGAGCGCAAGAACCATCGGCGACCGCGCATACCAGCTTGAAGCCTCATGCTCGGACACCCCCTGTCTTGGACGCCCCCCTGTTCGGACGCCCCCCTGTCTTGGACGCCCCCCTGTTCGGACGCCTCCCTGTCTTGGACGCCCCTCGTCTATCTTGGATGGGCATCTTCTCAGACGCATCATTGATGGGTGTGCCCTGCTGGAGATCTTGAAAATGCCGATCCAGCAGCGTGTCCAGAGCACGACGCCCGCCGATTCCCATCATGAAGATCACTCGGCCACCTCCGAACCCCACCGCGGTGGGACTTGAGGTCACCCCCAGACTGTTCACGACGGACATCTCGTTATCGTAGATGGCTTCATCGGGCGGAAGGCCGAGCATCGCCGCCCACTCGCGCTGCCGCTGCGGGCCAGACGCCGTCACCACAACCGTCACGCCGTCGGGAACGACGCCCTCGAACGAGCGGACCATGGCCGCGCACGCAGCGCACATCGGGGAGACGACCAGCGCAACGTGCGCTGTCGTGTGGTCGAGCCACTGCGGCAGTCCATGGGAACTCGCCTCCGTCCCCGCCACCGCCGGAGACAGCTCGAGTTCCTGGATCACATCGTCGTCTGTAGAGTCCAGCCGTGCCGGCCGGTCCGCGATCAGCTCCATCACGGCCAGCGCCACCAAGCCGCTCAGGAGCAAGGCCACACAGGAGATGACCAAGGCAGCAGCTACCACGATTGCTCTGCGAGGCGTCCGGGTGCTGCCGCGGCCAGGCGTCGCCGGGACCGCACCATCGGGAGCATTGCTCGACCGCTCATTCGTAGAAGCTCTCGGCCAAGAGACGGAGGGCCCCTGACTGTCTATTGATCGTCCAGAACTCGATCCGACTCTCATGGTGTACGACATACTTGACATTGGGAATCGTTTGCCAGCCGCCTTCGACGTACTCTACGCCTATCTCGTCACCGGGCTCGAGTACGTAGTCCTGTGCGAACCCAGTTAGCCGCGCCTCGACTATCTCGTTGGTGCTGTCGATTCTCACCTGTACGTTCCCTCGACCCGCAGACGACACGTAGATGCCCATCTCGCTGCTCGGGCCAGGTGTCGATGCGCGTGCGCTGGACTGGACCACACTATGCTCTTCGACAGTTGACAGGAACTTCAAGAACTCCTCCGAGCCGAGGCTCTGCGTTCTCGGACGTGTCAGCCTGGGTGAGCTGCCAGGTGAGTCATCCATTGATCTCTCCCGGCCTGCTTGATGCCATCGTCATGGGTTGAAGGGGCATGTGAAATCGTCTAGTGCTGGGGAGACTCTCGCCGATTTCGGTGACTGCCCAGATCCATACTTCGTAGAGGATGTCCTGGCGCAAGCCACGAATCGTATAAGACAGGTTGGTCACTACCACCTCCCCCGTTGAGCCCGGAAACGTGTCGATTAAGCGTACGGCTCTCCAGAACAACCGGTACTCGGTGATCTCCGCGCCGCCGTTGTCCTCTGGCACCTGCCAGGACACGTCCACCGAGTCGGTACCCAGCACCAGCGAGAGCCCGACCGGGCTACTTGGCGGTGAGACCAAGCTCGCGTCCTCGGACGGAACACCGGACATCTCTGCGGACGCGTCGCCTTCGCCCTGGGCATTGACCGCCACGACCCGCGCCCAGTAGGTGCCACCGTTGGCGAGCTCACCGATCGGATAGGACAGGTTGGAGAGGTCGGAGACCGTCCCCAGACGAAATGAGCACTTCGAGCCGTCGTAGCTCTGGTTGTCAGCCCTCCATTGCACCCGGTACTCGGTTATCGCCGAGTCGCCGTTGTCGGTGGGCGCCTCCCAGGTGACCATCATCCTGGCATCGCCGACGTCGACATCCACCGCCAGCGGCGCGCCCGCCCGGCCCCCGGGGGTGCCCGACTCCTCCACTCCGGGCCCCGCTCCCGCCGCGTTCAGCGCCAACACCCGCACGGTGTGGTCCGTGCCATTGACCAGCCCGGTGATCTCATAGCGCAAGCTGTCGACCTCGGCCCGCCGAGACGAACTCTCGGAGTCGTCGAAGTCCTCCGTTCCAGACTTCCAAAGTACCCGATATTCGCTGATCGGCGCGCCCCCGTCGCTCGACGGCGCCTCCCACGACAGCAACAGCCTCTCGGAACTGGCAATGACGGTCAGGCTGCGGGGCGGGCCAGGCACAGTCAGCGGTGCCACTGAGATCTCGGCAGAAGGGGGGCCCTTGCCCACCGCGTTCACCGCCGCCACCAGCACCCAGTACTTGGTGCCGTTGGCCAACCCCAGAATCTGGTGGGTGACGCCGCCCACGACCTGCTGGCGGTCTGTCTCGTCGAACTGCTCGCTGTCGGCGCGCCACTGCACCCGATACCCGGTGATCGCCGAGCCGCCGTCGTCGTCGGGCGCCTGCCAGCTCACCGTCACCGACCCGTCGCCCGGCTCGGCCGCAATGTTCTGGGGCGCGCCCGGAGCCGTCACCGGGATGGCCGACTCCACCGACGACCACGGCCCCGCCCCGACACCGTTCACCGCCAGCACCCGCACCCAGTACTCCGTGCCGTAGGGCAGACCCAAGATCCGGCGGCTCAACACGCCGCCGCCGGCCGTCGCCTGACGGCTCGCGGAGAACTCCTCGCTGCCCGCGCGCCACTGCACCCGATACTCGGTGACGGCCGAGCCGCCGTCGCTCGACGGCGCTGACCACGTCACCGTCAACACGCCAACGCCCCGCACTGCGGACACACCGGTGGGCGCACCCGGCGCTCCGACCGGGGTGCCCGAGGCCTGCGCCCAGGGGCTGGCGCCCGCCGCGTTCACTGTCTGCACCCGCACCCAGTACTCGGTGCCGTTGGCCAGACCCGAGACCCGGCGGCTCAACACACCGCCCCCCACCGCCGCCTGACGACTCGCCGAGAACTCCTCGCTGTCCGCGCGCCACTGCACCCGATACCCCATAATCGCCGAGCCGCCCGTCTCGGAGGGCGCCTGCCACCTCACCGTCACCGACCCGTCGCCCCGCATCGCGACGACGCTCTGGGGCGCTCCCGGAACGGTCGCCGGGGTAGCCGACCTCTCCGACGACCACAGCCCCGCACCGACATCGGTCACCGCCCTTACCCGCACGAAATACCGGGTGCCGTTGGCCAGACCCAAAACCCGGCGGCTCAACACACCGCCCCCCACCGCCGCCTGACGACTCGCCGAGAACTCCTCGCCGCCCGCGCGCCACTGCACCCGATACCCCATAATCGCCGAACCGCCGTCGTCGCCCGGCGCCTGCCACCTCACCGTCACCGACCCGTCGCCCCGCTCGACGACGAGGCTCTGGGGCGCGCCCGGAGTCGTCGCGGGAGTGACCGGCTCCTCCGCCGACGCCGCGCTGTCGCCGACATCGTTCACCGCCAGCACCCGCACCCAGTACTCCGTGCCGTTGGCCAGACCCGAGACCCGGCGGCTCAACACACCGCCCCCCACCGCCGCCTGACGACTCGCCGAGAACTCCTCGCCGCCCGCGCGCCACTGCACCCGATACCCCATAATCGCCGAACCGCCGTCGTCGCCCGGCGCCTGCCACCTCACCGTCACCGACCCGTCGCCCCGCTCGACGACGAGGCTGCGGGGCGCTCCCGGAACGGTCGCCGGGGTAGCCGACCTCTCCGACGACCACAGCCCCGCACCGACACCGTTCACCGCCAGCACCCGCACCCAGTACTCCGTGCCGTTGGCCAGACCCGAGACCCGGCGGCTCAACACACCGCCCCCCACCGCCGCCTGACGACTCGCCGAGAACTCCTCGCTGTCCGCGCGCCACTGCACCCGATACCCCATAATCGCCGAACCGCCGTCGTCGCCCGGCGCCTGCCACCTCACCGTCACCGACCCGTCGCCCCGCATCGCGACGACGCTCTGGGGCGCGCCCGCCACCCTCGCCGGGGTAGCCGACCTCTCCGACGACCACAGCCCCGCACCGACACCGTTCACCGCCAGCACCCGCACCCAGTACTCGGTGCCGTTGGCCAGACCCGAGACCCGGCGGCTCAACACACCGCCCCCCACCGCCGCCTGACGACTCGCCGAGAACTCCTCGCTGTCCGCGCGCCACTGCACCCGATACCCCATAATCGCCGAACCGCCCGTCTCGGAGGGCGCCTGCCACCTCACCGTCACCGACCCGTCGCCCCGCATCGCGACGACGCTCTGGGGCGCGCCCGCCACCTTCGCCGGGGTAGCCGACCTCTCCGACGACCACAGCCCCGCACCGACACCGTTCACCGCCAGCACCCGCACCCAGTACTCGGTGCCGTTGGCCAGACCCGAGACCCGGCGGCTCAACACACCGCCCCCCACCGCCGCCTGACGACTCGCCGAGAACTCCTCGCCGCCCGCGCGCCACTGCACCCGATACCCCATAATCGCCGAACCGCCGTCGTCGCCCGGCGCCTGCCACCTCACCGTCACCGACCCGTCGCCCCGCATCGCGACGACGCTCTGGGGCGCTCCCGGAACGGTCGCCGGGGTAGCCGACCTCTCCGACGACCACAGCCCCGCACCGACATCGGTCACCGCCCTTACCCGCACGAAATACCGGGTGCCGTTGGCCAGACCCGAGACCCGGCGGCTCAACACACCGCCCCCCACCGCCGCCTGACGACTCGCCGAGAACTCCTCGCCGTCCGCGCGCCACTGCACCCGATACCCCATAATCGCCGAACCGCCGTCGTCGCCCGGCGCCTGCCACCTCACCGTCACCGACCCGTCGCCCCGCTCGACGACGAGGCTCTGGGGCGCGCCCGGAGTCGTCGCGGGAGTGACCGGCTCCTCCGCCGACGCCGCGCTGTCGCCGACATCGTTCACCGCCAGCACCCGCACCCAGTACTCCGTGCCGTTGGCCAGACCCGAGACCCGGCGGCTCAACACACCGCCCCCCACCGCCGCCTGACGACTCGCCGAGAACTCCTCGCCGCCCGCGCGCCACTGCACCCGATACCCCATAATCGCCGAACCGCCGTCGTCGCCCGGCGCCTGCCACCTCACCGTCACCGACCCGTCGCCCCGCACGACGACGAGGCTCTGGGGCGCGCCCGGAACGATCGCCTGGGTAGGACGGGTTGGTCCTGGGGAAGGTTCGGAGGGATCGGGCAGTCCTCCACCGCCGCCGCCTCCGCCTCCGCCGCCGCCACCACCTCCGCCGCCGCCACCACCTCCGCCGCCGCCGCCGCCTCCGCCCGGGTCGGCGGTGGACTCGGACTCCGTAGGGCATGGACCAATGAACACGGTGCGAGCCCGCTTGAGGAACGTCGCCATCTGGGCGCGGGTTGTGGCCCGGCGGGAGCAATACAGTGCGGGCTCGACCGCGCATCCCTTGGTGATGCCCGAGGCGACCAGAGTTGCGATGGCTTGCGCGTGGACACCGCCGTCGACGTCGGTGAACCCGTCGCCGCCTCCCGCGACCGGAGGCTCGATATCGAAGGCCCTCACGAGGAACGACGCCATCTGCGCCCTCGTGACTGAGTCATTCGGGCAGAAGCGCAATGGGTCCAGAGCACAGCCCCGCGTGATCTCCAACTCGGCCAGGCGCTCCACGTGGCCCGCCCACCAATCTTCGGGATCCACATCCGCGAACCTCGAACCCTCCTCGACGGGCAAGGGCGCCGCCTCCAACACTCGCGTGAGCCACACCGCCATCGTCCAACGCTCGATGGGCTCGTCGGGGCAGAACAGGTTCTCGCCGCACTCGGTGCCCGCGAGCACGCCCAAGCGCTCCAAGCCATCCACCGCAGGGGAATGAACACCCGGTCCGACATCCTCGAACTCAGCAACCGCAGCACCAGCGTCCACTCCCGCCATCACGACGGCAGCCGCGATGAACGAACCCAGCACTCTCATGGCGACCCGGCGCAGACCCGATATGCCCTCCGATCTCACACGAGGTCTCCTACAGGACCGAACTGGCCCACAAAGGCCACCCCTCAAGGGCTGAATCGCTGCATCCAGCCTCCGGCGAACAGGATCGCAGCCGACAACAGGCCCAGCGCCATGGCCTTAGAGACCGCACCTCGCGAAGATCTTCATGGGCCCTCCATATCCGCTCGGCCCCTTCTCAGGGCACCTGACCGAAGGTCGCGGCCCGCTGGGCCAGCAGGTCGTCCAGAGCTTGGCGACCGCCCAGATTGGCCGCGAACGCCAGCCGTCCCCCGGCGAACCCGACCGCGGCCGGGCTCGAGGAGATTCCCAGCCCGTCCACTATGGACATGTCGTCGTCGAAGACCACCTCGTCCAGCGGCAGCCCGTGGATCGCAGCCCATTTCCGCATGCGCACCGCGTCGGCGGCCGTCACCACCACCGTCAAGTGGTCCGGTATGGCGCCCTCGAAGGAGGCGGCCAGCCGTTGGCACATGGCGCACACCGGAGAGATGACGAGCACCAGATGCCTGGAGGTCTGGTCGATGTTGTCGGGCAGCCCGTGCGAGCTGGCCAGGGTCCGCTCCGTTTCCGGCGGGAGCTCGAACTCCTCGACCAAGTCCTCGGCGGGCTCGTCGGGCTCGGAGGGCCGGCCCGCCACCAGTTCCATGACCGCCAGAGCCAGCAGCCCGCACAGCAGCAGCGCCAGGATCGAGATGACCAGGGCGGCCTCTACCACGACCCCGCTCCCGCGCCCGCAGCCGAGCCCAGCGCCGCTCTCACAGCCGAGGCGGCGGCAGCCTCAGCCGCCCTGCGCCTGCGCCGTTGCGCCACCGGGTAGACCGCCCGCCACATCCGCGCCACCTGGAACGCCGCCGAGAATGCGGCACAGACCCCGAGCATGGCCAGGCTCTGCCCCAAGCCCGAGACCTGGCCCAAACCCGAGACCTGGCCCAAACCCGAGACCTGGCCCAAACCCGAGACCTGGCCCAAACCCGCGCCCGGGCCGAACAGCGCTGCTTCGCGGCTGACGCTCCACGCGGCGGCGAGCCACAGCGGGAGTTGCACGACGTGCGGGTAGCCCAGAGCGCGGTCGGACCGGCCGAAGCAGGCGCAGGGCAGCCTCTGGCCGCTCATCACCCCGATCAGCCCGGCCGCCGAGAGCCCGACGGCGAACAGCGCGAGGACCGCGCCCGTCACCCAGGAGCGCTCCAGGACTATCGCGGCCGCCAGAGCGATCTCGCCGGCGCCCAGCAGCCGACCCAGCCGCGGCGGCGCAGCCCCGCGAGCCTGTCCGGTCGCCGTGCTCCACAGCATGGCCAGAGTCGAGCCGATCGGGCGGGGCTGCACGACCTTGGGGGATCCGCCGACCAGCAGGACCGAGGCCGCCGCCATCACGGCCAGATCAGCGAGAATCGAGGTCACCGGGCTACTCCCCGACAACCCAGACAACAGGGCCTGCATCGCCGGGTCCGGTGCCGCCGACTTCCCGGTCGGGCGCCGTCATCGCTCACAACAGCCGACCTGGTAGGAGCAGAGCGTGATGTTGTACCAGCAAGAGTCGCCGGTGGAGCAGCATTCACAGCACTTGCATTGACGGCTCCAGCACATCCAGCACCTGAGGTTGTGGCCCAGTTCGGCGCAGGTCAGCGGACACCAGAGATTATGTTCCCCTACCAGACGACAGCATGAGGATTGAGCAGACGCCGGTGAAGCGCCGAAGAGGGCCTGCGCGCCCATGGCCACGACGGTGAGCGCGCCCCCTGCGGCCGAGCGCAGGAACCACCGCCTGCCTCTGGCCGGTCCTGGCGCTGTGCTCTGGGCATTCTCCTGTCCCAATGCTCGTCCTCCTCTCGTGCGACCGTCGTCTAGCTGAGATCCTGGGCGGCCAAGAACCGAAAATCGCCGGTGCGGCGATTGATCGTCCACCACTCGGTCCGGCTGCGGAGCCTCACGGAGTGCACAACCGACGGAATCGTGTGCCACTCCCCGTCCACAGGTTCTATCCCGGTTTCGTCCCCGGGCTCGAACGTGAAGTCTGGCGGGTAGCCCGCGAGCCGGGCCCGCACGGTTTCGCCGGTGCTGTCGCGCCGCACCCACACGTGCCCCGAGTCCGCTTCGGACTCGTAGGTGCCCGACTCCAGCCCGGACACAGACGGTTCCAAGCCGTCGGACTCGTAGGGGCCCGGCTCCAGCCCGGACACAGACGCTGCCGAAGGGTCGGAGCGGGCCGGGCCCGACTCGCCTGGCGTGTCGTCGCTCATCCTGCCTCCCTTGTTCTTGACCCAATCCGGTGGCTTTACAGGCCAGGCACCTCGACGGGCGGGCCGGCACCGGCTGAGTTGATCGCGCTTATTCGCAGGTGACGCTTCATGTCTCGGCAGATCGAGTCATAATGTACAATCTTCACCTCGTAGGTCAGATCGCCGGGGAGCGTGACCAGCGCGCTGTAGGCGTACGTCTCCGCCCAGACCCGCTTCCACTGGATCCTGTACCCCGTGATCGCCGACCCGCCCGTTTCGGTGGGGGCCTCCCAGGTCACCCTGAGGTAGCAGTCCACCTTACCCCACCGCCTACTCAACATCCGCTCGGTGACGAGCGAGCGCGGCCGTCCCGGCGCGTCCCCCGGCGTGCCCGTGGATTCCAAGCGCTCTTGGATGTGGTTTTGGCCGTTGGCGTTGACCGCCAGGACCCGGACCGTGTAGCTGGCGCCGTTGGTGAGTCCGGTGATCTCGTGGCTCAGGTTGGTGAAGTCGGTCACGGTCGCCTGGCGGTCGGAGTCGTTGTACTCCTGGCCGGTGCCCTTCCACTGCACCCGGTACTCGGTGATGGGCGAGCCGCCGTCCCAGGGTGCGTACCAGCCCACCAGCAGGCCGCCGTCGACGGCGAACGCCCCCACGGCCCGGGGCGGGCCGGGAATCGCCACCGGCGTGCCCGAGAAGTCCAGGGGTGCTCCAGGGCCGCTGCCGTTCACCGCTACAACCCGGATCTCGTGGGCCGTCGCGTTCTGGAGCGGGCCCACTACGGCGTGCAGGCGGCTCCCGCTGGAGACCGTGGTCCGCCGGAACGAGCACCCCGAGTCGTCGAAGCTCTCCCCGGGGCTCTTCCACATGACGCGGTATTCAGAGATCGCGGAGCTGCCCTCGTTCCCGGGGGCCTCCCAGGAGACCTCCAGGCTGCGGTTGCGCGCCACCACGATGGCCGAGCGCGGCGCTCCGGGCGCGAATGCCGCGACCGCGGAGGCCTCGACGGCCGGGCCGGGCCCGGCCGCGTTCAGCGCGACGATCCTGACCGTGTACTCGGTGCCGGTGGTCAGGCCCGTGATCTGGTGACGCGGGCCCGCAACCGTCGCCTGGCGATCGGTCCCGCTGTACTCCTCGTCCGGGCCCTTCCACTGCACCCGGTACCCGGTGATGGCCGAGCCGCCATCGCTGGCGGGCGGATCCCACAGGACCAGCAGGTTCTCGCCGCGGGAGGTGAAAATGGGGGTGCCTGGCCGGCCCGGCACGGTGAGAGGAACACCCGAGACCTCCGCCGACCACGGCCCCGGGCCCGCCGCGTTCGCCGCCCGCACCCGCAGCCGGTACTCAATGCCGTTGGTCAGGCCCCGAATCTGGTAGGTGACGTCATTGGCGGTCCGCCCGAACCGCGCGCCCTCAGCGGACCACTCCAACTCGTATTCGGCGATGGCCGAGCCGCCGTCGCCGGGTGCCGTCCAGGACACCGTGAGCGACCCGTCGCCCGGCTCGGCCGCGATGTCTCGGGGCGCATCCGGATGCGTCGCCGCGATGGCCGAAAACACCGGCGACCACGGCCCCGGGCCCACATCGTTCACCGCTCGCACCCGCACCCAGTACCGTGTGCCGTTGTTGAGCTCCGTGATCCAGAAGAGGGTGCCGCTGAAAGTCCGCTGGGGATCGGAGTCTTCGAAATCGCCGTCGCCGGAGCGCCACTGCACCGTGTACCCGGTTATGGCTGAGCCGCCGTCGCCGGGTGCCGTCCAGGACACACCGATCGATGTAGAGCGCATTTCGAGCCCCTTGACCCCCGGCGCGCCGGGAATGGTCGCGGGGGTGACCGGCGCCGGCCGCGAGCCCGCGCCGGCGCCGACGTTGTTGACCGCGAGCACCCGCACGAAGTGCTCGACGCCGTTGGCCAGACCCGTGATCTGGTGGCTCAGGGCGGCGAGGTCGGTCACCACGGCCTGCCGGAGCGGGGCGTGCTCCTCGCCAGCGGTGCGCCACTGCACCCGGTACTCGGTGATGGCCGAGCCGCCGCTGTCGGACGGCGCCTGCCAAGTCACCGTGATCGACCGGTCGCCCCGCACCGCGGCGAAGCTGTGGGGCGCGGCCGGAACGGTTGCCGCGGTGGCCGACTCCACCGCCGACCACGGCCCCTGGCCGACCGAGTTCACCGCGAGCACCCGCACGAAGTACTCCGTGCCGTTGACCAGCGATGTGATCCGGCGGCTCAGGACGGCACCGGGGACGGTCGCCTGGCGACTCGTGGAGAACTCCTGGCCGCCGGTGCGCCACTGCACCCGGTAGCTGCTGACCGGCGAGCCCATGTCGTCAGCCGCCTCCCATCCAGCGGTGACCGACCGGTCGCCCCGCTCGACGGCAAGGGTCTGGGGCGCTCCCGGAGTCGTCGCCGGGGTGGCCGACACCTCGGTCGAGGCCGCCCCGCCACCGACGGAGTTCACCGCCAGCACCCGCACGAAGTACTCGGTGCCGTTGACCAGCGATGTGATCTCATGGCTCAGGTTCGACGTGCTGGTCACCGAGGCGGCGCGGCTCGGGTCGTACCCCTCGTCGTCGGCGCGCCACTGCACCCAGTAGCCGGTGATGGCCGAGCCGCCGTTGTCCGACGGCGTCCTCCACGACACCGTCACCGAGCCCGGGGCCGCCGCCGCGACGACGCCGCGGGGAGGACCGGCCACCCTCGCCGGGGTGGCCGACGCGGCCGCGGACCACGGCCCCTCACCGACCGAGTTGAGGGCCCGCACCCGCGCGAAGTACTCCGTGCCGTTGACCAGCGATGTGAGCCGGCGGCTCAGGACGCCGCCGCCGACGGTCGCCTGGGGGTCGGAGTCCTCGAAACTGCCGTTGCCCGCCCGCCACTGCACCCGGTAGCCGGCAATGACCGAGCCACCGTCGCCGGCGGCTGTCCAGGACACGGTCACGGACCGGTCGCCCCGGTCGGCACCCACCTGACCGGGCGCGCCGGGAGTCGTCGCCGGGATGGCCGACGCCGCCGCCGACGGGTCGCCGATGCCGACGTCGTTGACGGCCCGCACCCGCACGAAGTACTCGGTGCCGTTGGCCAGCGGTGTGATCTCATGGCGCGGGTCGCCGTCACCGACACGCCGCTCGCGCACCGACTGTTCGAACCCGTCGTCTGACCACTGCACCACGTATCCGGTGACGGCCGAGCCGCCGCTGCCAGCTGGTGCCTGCCAGGTCGCCGTCACCGACCGGTCGCCCCGCCCCGCCGCGACGCGGCGGGGCGGGCCCGGAGTCGTCGCCGGAGTGACCGGCGCCTCCGCCGACGGGTCGCCGTCGCCCAGCGAGTTCACCGCGAGCACCCGGACGAAGTAGGTGATGCCGTTGACGAGGCCAGTGATCTGGAGACCAGTGGTCGGATGGGGCGACACATGGCGCCGCTGACGGCTCAACTGGTTGAAGCTCTGACCCGCGGTGCGCCACTGCACCTTGTAGGCGGTTATCGCCGAACCGCCGTCGTCGGCGGGCGCCTCCCAGGTCACCACCGCCCACCGGTCGCCCCGCTCGACGCCGAGTATGCGGGGAGCGTCAGGAGGTCCGAGCGGCGTGCCCCCGACCTCCTCCGACCAGGCGCCGGCGCCGGCCGCGTTCACCGCGGCCACCCGCACGGTGTGCTCGACGCCGTTGGCCAGGCCTGCGATCACATGGCTCGAGCCGGTGGCATCGTCCTCGCCGACCGGCCCGCCGGACGACCACTGCACCCGGTACCCGGTGATGGGGGCGCCACCGTTGTCAGCCGGCGGCCGCCAGCTCACCGCCAGCTGCTCGTCGCCGGTGGCGACCCCCAGCGCGCCCGGCGCGCCCGGCGCCGTGCGGGGCACGCCCGAAGCCTCCGCCCATCCCCCGAAGCCTTCGCGGTATCCGGCGGCGACCTGCACAGAATACGCAGCCCCGTTGGTGAGGCCCTCGATCACATAGCTTTGCTGCTCGGTGACGTCCCATCTCTCGGAGTCGCTGTACCGCTGGCCGGGACCCTTCCAGCGCAGCCGATAACCGCGGACGTGCGACTCGGCGGTGCCTTCAGGCAGCTGCCAGCTCACGGTCAGGCGCCCGGCGCCGGCTGAGACGTCGACCGACTGCGGCGCGCCCCGCGGCGCCAGTGCGATCGGGGTAGGACGGGTTGGTCCTGGGGAAGGTTCGGAGGCATCGGGCAGTCCTCCACCGCCTCCTCCACCGCCGCCGCCGCCGCCGCCACTTCCGCTGCCTCCGCCCGGGTCTGCGGTGGACTCGGACTCCGTAGGGCATGGACCGATGAACACGGTGCGAGCCCGCTTGAGGAACGTCGCCATCTGCGCCCGGGTCGTGGCCCGGCGGGGGCAATACCGTGCCGGCTCGACCGCGCATCCCTTGGTGATGCCCAAAGCAGCCAACGCAGCGATGGCCTGCGCGTGGACACCGCCGTCGACGTCGGTGAACCCGCCGCCGCCTCCCGCGACCGGAAGCTCGACATCGAAGGCCCTCACGAGGAACGACGCCATCTGCGCCCTCGTGACCGAGTCATGCGGGCAGAAGCGCAGCGGATCGGTGGCACAGCCCCGAGTGATCCCCAACTCGGCCAGGCGCTCCACATGGCCCGCCCACCAATCCTCGGGATCCACATCCGCGAACCTCGAACCCCCCTCAACCGGCAGGGGAGCCGCGTCCAGCACCCGCGTCAGCCACACCGCCATCACCCAGCGCTCGCCAGGCTCGCCGGGGCAGAACAGACCCTCACCGCACTCAGTGCCCTCAAACACGCCCAGCCCCTCCAACCCGTCCACCGCAGGCAAATGAACACCCGAGACAACATCCTCGAACTCAGCAACCGCAGCACCGGCGCCCACTCCCGCCATCACCACAGCAACCACAATGAACGAACCCAGCACTCTCATGGCCACCCGGCGCAGACCCGATATGCCCTCCGATCTCACACGAGGTCTCCTACAGGTGCGCCGAGACAGCATCGATGAGTCTATTTCGCACACTCCAGAAAGGTCAGACGTTCACCCTGTGACTGCCAGACTGTCAGTACTGGAGCTCGCAGCCGTACTCGTCTATCCACCAGCGGGCGGTGCGCTTGGCGTCGGGCAGGGTGCGGAGACTGGGATCCTGGTGGAGCTGCTCGGGGGTGGGGCCGACGCGCTCCGCGATCTCGGTGAGGGAGTCGAGGTCGAGGTTGTAGCAGTCCACCGCGTTCAATCCGAGCAGGCGGCGGGTGTCCTCGATGGACACGTCGCGGAAGTCGCTCTGGAGCCGCCTGGCGGTATGGGGCCACGAGCCCTCGGGATGGGGGTAGTCGGTGCCCCACATCAGCGCGTCGATGCCGTTGACGTGGCGGCGGCGGATCTCCTCCTTGCTCATCGTGGAGGCGCCGATGAACACGTTGGTGCCGAGGTACTCCGACGGAAGGCGGGAGATCAGGCCCTTCATGCGCGAGCCCAGCTTCTTGACCTTGTTGCTGGCCCCGAAGTTCACGTCGGCCTTCCACAGGATGTCGCCGATCCAGAACGAGCCGCACTCCACGACTGAGTAGCGCAAACCACCGAACCGGTCGAATTTGCCCGAGAACAGCAGCTGCCACAGGGCCCGGTGGGTCCAGAACGGCACCTCCGACACGTACATGGCCACGTTGTCGCCGTAGGACGGGAAGTCGGCCTCGCCGGAGTGGGTGTGCACCACCAGGCCGGTCTCGGCGCAGGCGGCCCAGACCCGGTCGTAGTGGTCGGACCCGTAGGGCGCGAACCCGTGCCACATGGTGGGGATCATGATCCCCTTGATCCCGGGCTTGCCGGCCAGCCATTCGATCTCGGCCACGGACTCGTCGATGTCATGGGTGATCGGCACCAGGCCAACCCCGGCGCGGCGGGGCGGGTTGGTGGCACAGAAGTCCACCAGCCAGCGGTTGTGGGCCCGGGCCCCGCCGAAGGCCTGCCGGGGATCGGTTATCTGGCCCGCGGACAGGCCGGCCCCGAACGGGGGCGACTCCTGCCCGGTCACCGCGTCGCCGTCGGCGAAGATCACCTCGCCGGCGATGCCGTCGGCGTCGAGCTCCTTGTCGCGCACCTCCGGGTCGTAGGCGCCCCGCAGCCCGTCGGCATTCTCGCCCTCCCATTCGGCCAGGAACTCGGCGTTGACCTCCTCCTGCACCCGCCGGTGCTCGTGGCGCTCGGCCACGTAGACATCGAACTCGTCGTGCAGCGCGGAGTCGAGGTACGGGCGATACTCCTCGCACTGGAGCCCGGCATGGGTGTCGCTCGACACGATCACATACGGGGCGTTGGAAGTGTCAACGCCCTCGGTGGGGTTGGCGAAGCTCATCAGCGGCACCTCCGTACATGCTCGACGCTCGGTGCGCAGCCACTGTACCGACCAGCGGCAGCGGGCTTACAAGACGTAGGCGGCGGGGGCAGTCTTGAGGGGACGGGCGTACCAAAGGGGGCGGCGCAGACCGCCGGGCCCGGATGCGGGCCGGGTCATGACCAGCCACTCAGCGTAGGCTAACGCGACACCACACGGCTAACACGTATCCCGCAACCAAGAATTCAGCTCTGTCCAACTTCTCTTTTTTCCATACTTCGGCACTGTGACTCCTCTTGTATCGCGGTCGTAGCCTGGCCACCAACACTTCTCTCCCATGAAATGCAGTTGATTCTCCCCTCGCCCATGCCACGCGAACCATTTCTCCCTCTCGTCCTTGCTAATGCGATACCCATGCAGTGCCTTCAATCGTTCCTTGCCCGACATATCCTGCCCTTCGGACCACTCCCATTCAAACTCCGAAGGATCAAAAAAAACGGGACGGTTCTCATCAATCAGATCTCTCTCAAAATAGGTTACTTGACCGGGAGCGGCGATGATTCTAGCATATCTGATCTTTCTCAACTCATGTTTCTTGAGACTTTCTTGTGCGTGAAGATTGCAGGCTTCTATCACCAAGTTTCCTAGTGTCTGAGTGTCACCTCTATCATCAGATTCTTGGATCAATTCTGCCGACCCTTCAATCTTTACACGCTTCCAAGTGACGGTGGTTGATGTCATCGTGGATTTTACCTGCCACCCTATTCTTTTGCCATTATCTCCACCGTCACCAGATATAACATCCACAAAGTCGCGCGTGCTGAGAACCCGACCACGGTAGTGCTCTGCAACTACTGCTTCTGCAAACCAGCCTGGAAGAGATTTAGCTGCAAATGGCAAGCGAAAATAGCTTGCAATTTGATCAGCTATTGCATCAATAGTCGAACCGAACAGCATGAGATTTCTCCATCAGTTTCGCGGTCACTGGCCTGTCTCACGACAGTGCTGAATATATCTGATTAGCGATGGCTGCTCCCAGGAGCGGTGGAACAGCGTTACCGACTTGCCTGCACCGAGACACTTTGCCACCAATAAACTGCGTGCTGTCCGGAAACGACTGGAGTCGAGCACCCTCACGAACGGTGATAGTTCTATGGTCCTCGGGGTGATAGAACATGCCACTGCCCGGATGATACATCCAAGTTGTAATAGTGAGCGCTGGGACATCCCATGACATACGGCGGTAAGCGCTCCCGTAGGTACTCTTGGGCGCTAGCGCCGTCGGTAGCGCCTCTACCCCTTCACCGGGCTGCAAGAAGCTCAATCTCTCGCTCTGTACTTTGCTAAGATGCCACGCGACATGGTCCGAAACGCTCCTACAGACACCTCGCAGAAACTCTTGATATTGATTATGTGGTTCACTTTCATAAGGTCCCGGAGATACCCCTTGTCCGCCAGCTAATGATGGTAAATCAGATATCGCCTCTCCAATCGTCCGCCACTGGTACCTAGGCACCAGTGCTTCACTCTCCACTTCACACGCATGAGTAGGGCTCGGAAGTGCCACGGGTGAACTACGGGATGCAACTATAAACGCTCGACGTCGACGCTGCGGAACGCCATAGTCAGCCGCATTCAGGACCGCCGCCTGACAATGTCTATATCCAAGACCATCCAGCGAGTCAAGGATCTCCGCCTTGAACCGTCCGCCCTCCTTAACAATCATGTCAGCCACATTCTCTATCACGACCGTGTGTGGAAGAAATGCATCAACAAACCGCAAGAATTCGACAAACAGATAATTCCTCGGATCATCAACAAACCGACCATTTTGGTGACGACGCGCTCGATTTCTGCTGAAACCTTGACATGGAGGCCCACCAATCAGAACTTCAAGCTCACCACGAGCTAGGGATAACCCATCCAATAGTTCTCTCGCATCTAGATCAGCGATTGAGCCAGGCCAACATGTTGCGCTTGGATGGTTGTATCCGAAGGCTGCAAGACAGTCCATATCTATATCATTACCAGCAAGGATATTGAAGTGTTCTGTCATCATGAATCCGGTGGAAAACCCGCCACAGCCTGCAAAGAGATCCACAACCCGCAACGATTTCTCATCCATGTCTGTCGCTGTTCCTCCCTTCATTCGGCCTTCGGATCTGCCTTCGGAACAATAGCCAACCCCTGTGACAGCCGGGTGGCTTTCCGACTACGACATGCACAGAGGTGAAGGCAACGAGCCTACAAGGCGTAGGCGGCCGGAGCTGGCTTGAGGGGGCGGGCGTACCACAGGGGGCGGCGCAGGCCGCCGGGGCCGGGCGCGGGGCGAGTCATGGCCAGCCACTCGGTGTAGGCCTGGCGGGCCTTGGCCGTGTCCACCACCACGTCTCCGTAGACATCACCCGGCTCGGCGGGGCCCACCCGCACCCGCTGATGCCAGCACTGCATGCCCGAGATCGGGTCGGGCTGCACACAGAACGTCAGGTTCTGGTGCACGCCGGTGTCGCTCCACCAGATGCGCTCGGTGTCGGGGTCGTCGCTGGCATGGCGCTCCGGTCGGCCCCGGCGGCGCAGGCGCCACACCGTTCCGTCGTTGGTGATGTCGGCGTCGCCGCCCGCCCACGAGCCGCCGCTGGCGGCGTCGAGGCGCCAGCGGCCCATATGATGCGACGCGGCCACCACCCCGGGACGGATCCCCTCAGTGCGCCAGGCGCCGATCACGAAGTGACCGATGCGGGTGGTGATCCGCACCAGACCGTTGAGGGCGATCCCGAGAGCCTCGGCATCTTCGGGATGGATCCACAGCGGGTGACGGTGGCTCAGCTCCGACAGCCACTTGCTGTTGCCCGAGCGGGTGTGGATCAGCGTCGGGATGCGGAACGTGGGCAGCAGGATCCGCTCGTCGGCGTCAAGATCGAGGTCCTCCCAGTGCACGTGGGACGGGATCCAGGCAGGCGTGGCGTACTCGGGCCAGCCCCAGTCAGCCAAGGTCTGCGAGTACAGCTCGAGCTTGCGCGACGGCGTCGGGAACCCCTCGCGGGGCGAGCCGTCCACCGCCACCGCGGGCGAGCCGTCCCCCAAGCCCGCCACCTTCAGGCCGGCCAACTCATCCGGCGCGCCGGACCACGCACCCGGCGTGCCGGGGCGGCGGAACACGCCCGAGTCGTCGATTTCGCAGCCATCCAGCGCGGCCGGATCCACCTCGCGCTCATACGGCAGGTACATGTCACCCTCGAGGGCGTAGGCGCCCCGGTCACGCATGAACTCCAGCGGGGTCTGGTCTGCCGCGGCCGCATCGGCGGCCAGGCCGGGCACGCCCTCGAACATGGTCGAGTAGTACTCGTCCACCGACATGGGCGTGCCGGGATGTGCAGGGCTCTCGAACCAGCGCCGGATGCCCATCGAACCATCGGGATCGATGCGCCACGACAGCTCGATCCAGAACTCGTTCTCCTCCCACACCTCGCCCGGGTTGAACTCGTGGGTGCGGGAGGCGTGACCAACGGCTTCGCCGCGGATCTCGGCGAAGCGGCGCAGCACCGGCTGGCGGAAGCCGATCCAGCGGCCGGCGTGGGTCTCGTAGCTGGCCACGTCGTGGCGTTCGGCACCCACCCCCATCGGCAGCACGTAGTCGGCGAAGACGGCCGTCTCCGACCAGGTGGGCGTGAGCGACACATGGCATCCCACCTTGTCCGGGTCCTTGAGGGCCTCCAGCCAGCTGAACCCGTCGGGGTTGGTCCACACCGGGTTGTACACCCGGCTGAAGTACACGTCGAGACGGCCCCGGCCCTCATGCAGGAAATGGGGCAGCAGGATCGACATCTCGTGGTGGGCCAGCGGGTACTCGCGAGGCCAGTTGAGCTCGTTCCAGTGCTGCACCGGCGCCGGGCCCGGCGGATGGGGCGCCTTGTACTTGTTCCAGCCGTTGCCGGTGGTGCCGCCCACTGTGCCCACCGATCCGGTGAGCACGTTGAGGAAGAACAAGCACCGGGCCGTCTGCCAGCCGCCCAGGTTGCCCGCGGCCGCGGCCCGCCAGTTGTGGGAGGCGAACTTCGTCGGATGGGCGCCGATTATCCGGGCCACCTCGGTGATCTGCGCCGCGGGCACGCCGCAGATCCGCTCGGCCTCCTCCGGCGTGTAGGCCGCGTAGTCCTCCAGCAGGGCGGGCCCCACCAACTCGAACTCGATCGGCCGCTGCGGATGGCGCTGGTGCAGGTAGGTCTCCCAGTTGGTCCAGCGCCGCACGAAATCGCGATCCCAGGTGCCGTCGGCCAGCAGCAGGCGGGCGATGGCCAGCAGCAGGAACGGCTCGGTGCCGGGCCACGCCGGCAGCCAGAAGTCGGCCTTGGCCCCGGTGTTCGACAGCCGGGGGTCGACGCAGATCACGGTCGCACCGTGGCCCTGGGCCTCGACGATGCGCTGAGCGTGGGGATTGAAGTAGTGGCCCGCCTCCAGATGCGACGAGATCAAGAAGATCACCTCGGCGTGGGCAAAGTCCGACGACGGGCGATCGTGGCCCATCCAACTCTGATAGCCGATGCGGGCGTTGGAGCTACAAATGTTGGTGTGGCTGTTGTGGCCATCCACGCCCCAGCACTGCAGCACTCGCTCGGCGTAGCCGTCCTCGCCGGAGCGGCCCACGTGGTACATGACCTCGTTGTGGCGGTCCTCGGCGATGGCTGACCGGATGCGGCTGCCGATGTCGTCGAGGGCCTCTGACCAGCTCACCCGCTCCCACTGGCCGCCGCCCCGCTCCCCCGCCCGGCGCAGCGGGTACAGGATGCGCTCATGATCATCGATCTGGTTGAGCGTGGCCGGACCCTTGGCGCAGTTGCGGCCCCGGCTGGCCGGATGCAGCGGGTTGCCCTCGACGCGGTCTATGCGACCGGTGGCGTGGTTGACGTGGCACACCAGCCCGCAGGCCGCTTCGCAGTTGAAGCAGGTGGTGGGCACCAGCGTGTGATGATGCTCCACCCGCCGGGGCCAGGTCTTGGCGTCGAGCGACACCGCGTCGTGCCAGGTCTCGTGCGGGGGGTAGCTGTGCAGTTCGGTCACGGCGCCATCTCCGTGGGCGACAGATGGTCCGAACCAAAATATGTAGAGAAACGCGTCATATGGGGCAACAACCCGTGCAGATTTCGTGAGAGAGCGACAACAGCCCGAGACAAGACCACGAGATCTCCCTAAGACAGCGGGACGGACTGGCCCGCCCGCACGAAGCTGTCCTCGTAGAACCACATGCCGACGAGCGCGGCCAGCCCCGCGACGGCAGGCAGCGCGGCACCGGTGCCGGCAGCCAGTGCGACGGCGGTGGCTACGCCGGGCAGGACAAGGCCCAGCACAATGCCTCCGGCCCAGAAGCGGCGGGCGTAGCGGCCGCGGGTCATGGCCGCCACCGCCGCTTCGACATGAGCTGTTCCTCGCGACGCGATCTCGGCCGCGACGAGCAGGGCGCAAGCCAGCACGCCGCCAAGCATCACCCAGCGCACCGCGAAGCGATCAGGGATCTCCATCACGAGATCAGTCACCGAGTAGGCCGCGCCGCCGGCCACCGCGGCCTGGGCCAGCAGTGTGGGCAGCAGAAGCGGTGTCTGCCACAGGTCCCGGCCCTCGCACTGGCCGAACAAGAAAGCCGTGTAGCCCGCGGTGGCCGCAGCCAGGAGCGCCGCGGGCACGGCCAGCGCCTGCAGCGCCACCGACGAGCCCGCAACACCGGCAAAGAACCACGCCGCGCACACCGCGGTGAAGGCGCCCAACACCCAAGCCCCCTTCACCAGCCAGGAGCGGCGGTTGCCTCGAGTGATCAGGTAGTAGAAGCGCTCCGGACGGCGCAGATCCCAGACCAGCAGCCCGCCCGTGATCGCGAGGAAGACGCCTGCGACCACAGGCGGCACTACCCCGACCGCGGCCTGCGAACCGCTGTGGCCCAGCAGCGCCAGCAGGGCGGCCACCGCCATGACACCGGCGGCGATCGCCTTGGTGACCAGATAGCTCGACACCTTGGCCTTCCATGTCATCTGATGAGCGGTCGTGTAGACAGTGCGGGCCACCACACCATGGCCGTCAGGCTCGGCCGTCGGATGCTGGGGCGTGGTGTCGGCCCAGATCATGCCGTCAGCCGCGATGGCGGTGCGCAGCGGATCGAGCGACGCCTGGTGGGCACCCAGATAGTGGACCTTTGGCCGGGTGCCCTGCTCGGGGGCCCGCACCTCGGTGTCGCTGCGGGCGATGATCCTGGTGGTCTCATCGTTCGGATCGTCGAGGTCGGCCACCTTGATGGCATGGGTGGGGCACACCACCACGCAGCTCGGCTCGAGGCCCTGCTCGACGCGGTGGTTGCAGAAGTTGCACTTGTTGGCTGTGTTTGTGGCCGGATTGATGTAGATGGCGTCGTAGGGGCAGGCGTTCATGCAGCCCTTACAGCCGATGCAGTTGCTGTCGGCAAAGTCGACCACCCCGTTGGCGGCACGGAACAGCGCGTTGGTGGGGCAGATTGAGATGCAGGGCGCGTCGTCGCAGTGATTGCAACGCATCACCGAGAAATGCCGTTTGACGTTGGGGAACGCACCGGTCTCGATGTACTTGACCCAGGTGCGGTTGACCCCCAATGGAACGTCGTGCTCGCTCTTGCACGCGACCGTGCAGGCGTGACAGCCGATGCAGCTGTCGCTGTCCAGCAGGAACCCGAGCCGGGTCACCCCACACCCCTGTCGCGGTCGAGCTGGAAGCCGAATCGGGGCACTACGAACACACGCGGGTAGGTGATGCCGCCTCGCCGTCCAGCGGAGTGGTTCCCGCTCTTGTTCGCTGCGCTCACGGGCTGCTCGGGCCACGGCCTCGCTGAGCGTCTCGCCAAAATCCTCACGAATTGCCTCCTACCCGCTCGGCCTCTAGGCAACAGCCTCGCGAGTGCGTGAGTTGCGGGACAGCCGCTCAATGCCCGCGCACAGCAACTCCACGAGATGCCTGAAGGTGTCCTCGGGATCGTGCGGCAGCGGATGGCCGTCGCCCGACTCCAGATGGCTAAAACCGTGGAAGGCGCTTCGCAGGGTGCGGGCCGCGTGCACCCGGTCCTCCTCGGTCAGGTCGTAGGCCCTTAGCGCCTGCCCCACCACAGCAAGGACCTGCTCCACTGCGTCCTCCAGCTCGGGGTCGCCCGCGCACGGGTAGCGGTCGGTTGCGGCGTAGATGCCGGGATGGTCCCGGACCATGGCCCGCCAGGCACGGCCCACGGCCGCCACCGCGTCGTCGCCGGCCAATCCGACGGCCGAGTCGGCCAGTCTCTTGGCCAAGATCTCCCGGCCCAGGAGGCTCAGGCTGCGAATGAGGTCGTCATAGCCGCCCACATGCCGGTAGAGGGCGGGCTGGCGAACACCGAGGGCACCCGCCACCCGAGTAAGGGTCAGTTTGTCGAGCCCGTCGACATCAGCGATGCGGGCTGCGGCCGAAATCACGGTCTCGCTGTCCAGCGATCGCCGAGTCGAAGTCGATCTAGTGTCGCGCCCAGCCACCTGGTCCGTTCCTTCCTGGATCGTCCAGTCATCCGTATCCCGCCGTAACTTCAAATTAGCAGGCATAGCGCAGCGTTAGAGGCCGAGCGGGTGGGGTGCGCCGTTCACGAGGATCTCGGGAGGCACGGAGCGAGGCCGTGGCCCGAGCGGCCCGTGAGCGCAGCGAATGAGAGCGGAAGACAAGGTGCTTCACTGCGATGCGCTTGACTTGCCGCTCGGCCCGCTAGGTCTGACTGGCAGAGCGGCGACGCCGTCCGGACTGGCACGCGGCAATCAACGCCACATTGATGAAGGCCTCGACGTCGCAGCCCCTCGACAAGTCGTGGATCACGCCCGCGGTGCCCTGCAGCAGCGGTCCGAAGGCTTGAGCACCGGCCAAGCGCTGGGTGATCTTGTAGGCGGTGTTGCCCGACGAGAGGTCGGGGAACACGAACACATTGGCCCGGCCCGCCACCGGCGACCCCGGCGCCTTCGACTCGGCCACCTGCCGGTCCCAAGCCGCGTCGAACTGCAGCTCGCCGTCCACGGCCAGTGACGGCGCCCGGTGCCGCACGATCTCGGTGGCCGATCGAACCAGCTCGACTCGGGGACCCTCCGCGCTGCCCTTGGTGGAGTACGACAGCATGGCCACGCGTGCCTCGCGGCCGACCAGGGCCTCGTGGGTGGCCGCGCTCGAGATCGCGATGGAGGCCAGCTGGTCCGCGTCGGGCTCGGGCACCACGCCGCAGTCGGCGTAGGTGACTGGTGTCCCGTCGGGGAGCACCAGCAGGAAGCAACTGCTGACGATGTCGACGCCGGGGTCCGGGCCGATGCAGTACAGGGCGGCTCTGACCACGTCGGGCGTGGGCCGGGTGGCCCCGGCCACGCATGCATCGGCTTCGCCAGCGGCCACCATGAGAGCGGCCACATGGAGCGGGTCGTCCAGGTCGATGCGCTCGCGCCAGGGCGACGCCTCAGCCTGCGCCTGGACCGGGGCCGAGCGGAAGGCATCCGCGTCGCCCACTAGCACCGGAATGGCCAGGCCCTCAGCGTCCAAGTGCCGGGCTGCGGCCATGGCCCGCTCGTCACAGCCGTCGGCAAGCACGACGCGCTTGCGAGCGGATCGCGCCGCAACCCGCCACCGCTCGACAACCGGGTCGCGGCCCGACGCGGTCGAAGGTCGGGTCAAACGGATACTAGGAAGCCTCAACTTGAGGTCTTCAGCCAACCGCTCAAGCGGTCGAGCACTTGGTCGAGACGAACCAGCAGGTCGTCGATCACGGACGCGTCGGCCACCAGCGGCGGCGATACCGCGAGCATCACTGCGCCCCTTCCGTCGGGACGCACCAGCACCCGTGCCTCGCGTACCAGCCGGTCGAGCACGCCACCTGAGAGCAATTCGGACACCTCTGCTTCGGTGAAGTCCGCCGCTGAAGCGCGATCGCGCATCAACTCGACGGAATAGAAGTAGCCGGTGCCCCGCACGTCCTTCGCGCAGCCGTGGACCTCCATCAAGTCCCGCAGGCCATTACCGAGACGGTCCTCGTTGCGCAGGACCCCGGCGAAGACGTCCTCGTCTCGCATGGCGCGCATGTTCGCGATCGCCACCGCGGTGGCCACCGGGTGGCCGCCGAAGGTGGACCCGTGCACGAACATGGCGACGGATGAGTCCCACACCCGCTCCAGCAGCGGTCCGCGCACGACCAGCCCTCCGAGGGGCTGGTATGCGCTGGTTACACCCTTGGCGAAGGTGATCATGTCGGGCTCGGCACCGAAGCGCTCGCTGCCGAACCAATGGCCCAGACGCCCGAAGGAGTTGATCACCTCGTCGGCGCACAGCAGCACGCCGTAGGCATCACAGATGCGGCGCAACTCCTGCCAGTATCCCTCCGGGGGCACGAGCGCTCCCCGGCCGTTCTGCACCGGCTCGGCTATGACCATGGCCACGGTGTCCGGGCCGGCTGCAACGATCGCCTCCTCGATCGCAGTCACACAGGTCAACTCCCGGGGCTCACGGCCGGGCTCGCCCGTGCATCCCAGCGTGTTGGGCACACGGAGCACGTTGTCGGCAAGCATCGGCAGGTACGGGTCCCGCAGGTTGGGAATGCCCGTCAGGGCCAGAGCGCCCAGTGTCGTGCCGTGGTAGGACCACCGGCGAGCCACCACCTTGTGGCGGCCTTCGTCGCCGTTAGCAAGGTGATAGCAGCGGGCGAACTTGAGGGCCGACTCCACCGCTTCGGAGCCTGAACTCACGAAGAACACCCGGTCGAGATCCGTTGGCGCTACCGCTGCGATCATCGACGCGGCTTCGACGGACGACGGATGGGCGAATCCCCAGTTCGGATGGAAGGCAAGCTTGTCCATCTGCTTGGCCGCAGCTGCGGTGAGGTCGCTGCGACCATGGCCGAGGTTGGTGCAGAACAGTCCGGCGAGAGCGTCCAAGTACTCGGTGCCCTCGGTGTCCCAGACGTAGCACCCTTCGCCTCGATCGATTACGACCAGGTCGTCGCGCCGCCAAGCGTCGCCGCGCGTAAAATGCGGCAACAGATGACGGTGAGCCCGCTCCCGATCCCCCAGCATTCAAGCCTCCCTGCCTGGGCACCGCGCCATCGGCCCGATTCATTAGAGACTACAACAAGAATGAGAGTACATCTAACCGAAGGTGCCTGCGCCGCGGCCTGCCAGCGTGTCTATCGAGATTCGCGCGGGGATCAGCCGTGCTTCTGAGGCCGGTAGACGAGCTCCGGCGTCAGCTCGGCGGTGCTCGCCGCGCCGCACAGGGCCATGTCTCGCTTCATGCCCGTGCGCAAGTGCTCGATGACCCAGTCCACGCCCTGTTCGCCCGCGGCGGCCAGCCCGTACAGGTACGGCCGTCCGATCATGCACGAGGTCGCTCCAAGCGCCAGCGCTTTGACGATGTCACTGCCCCGGCGGACGCCGCCGTCGCAGACCATGTCCAGGTCGCCGCCAACGGCCTCGGCTACCGGCGCGACCAAGTCGACGATGCCCGGAGCCGAGTCGAGCTGGCGGCCACCATGGTTGGACAGCACGATGCCGTCGAGCCCCTGGTCGCGGGCGATCACGGCGTCGGCCACGCTCTGGATGCCCTTGACCAGCACCGGCCCCTCCCACAGCGAGCGCATCCACTCCACGTCATCCCACGAGAGCGTCGGGTCGAATTGCTCGTTCATGAACGCGGCCAGATCGACCGCGGTCGATCCGTCGATGTCGGTGTTGCCGGCCACGTTCGCGAACGAGATCGGTTCCGAGAAGGCGAAGCGGAGGCTCCAACTGGGACGGATCATGCCCTCGACAAGGGTGTCGAGTCCCATCTTGGGAGGCAGCGTGAAACCTCGGCGCACGTCGCGCTCGCGCCGGCCCAGCATGGCTGCGTCCACGGTGATGCACAACACGTCGAAGCCGGCTTCGGCGGCTCGCAGGATCATGTCCTTCAACAGGCCCTTGTCGCGCCAGACATAGACCTGGAACCACTTCGAGCCGTTGCTGACGGCAGCTACTTCCTCCACGGAGCGCGTCCCCATCGTCGACAGCGAATAGGGCAGCCCGGCCCGCTCCGCGGCCCGGGCCACGGCAAGCTCGCCGGACGGGTGCGTGATACGCGTGAAGCCAGTCGGCGCCAGGATCAGCGGGAAGGGCACTTCACGACCGAGGATCGTGCCGGTGGTGTCCACGTTTCCCATGTCGCGCAGCACCCTCGGAATGAACTCGAGTTCTCGGAAGGCGCGAGTGTTGCGGTCCATAGCCACCTCGTCCTCGGCTCCACCGTCGATGTAGTCGAACACACCGCCGGGAAGACGACGGCGAGCCATCTGGCGCAAGTCCTCGATACTGGCTGCCTTCTGCAGCCGCCGCTTGGTCGCACTGAACTCGAACCGGCGGAACCGCAGAACCGACCTGAGCGTGTCGATAATCATGGATGCGACAATACGCGAGCACGCGAAGGCTGTCAGCCCGGCCCGAATCTAACTTGAGAGTCGCCATCAATCTCACCGCGTACAGTCTCATCGCCAGGAGCTGTCAGCCTGACCCGAATCCAACTTGAGAGTCGCTGCTAGGAGGCCACGACCCGGGCGGATCCTTCGGGGATCTCCGCCGACGGTGCGGGGACGGCCCAAGCTCTCGCCGCGGTTCGGGCCTCGACCTGAGCCAGGGCGCGTGCTCTTCGCCGCAGGTCCGTCGCCTCCTGCTCGAGACTGGAGGCCTCACTGCGCAGAGCTCGAATGGCTGTCGCCAGGTCGAGGCCGAGGGAATACAGTGCCGAGCCGATGACATGTCGCAGCTTGGTGCGGCTGGCGGTGGCGGCGCGGCCCCTCCAGACCTCTTCGTGGTGCAGGGCTAGCACGGGCCGGTGGCGCTCGGTCAAAGCGGCTCGTCGGAGATCGAGCACATCCGCAACCGAGCGGCACCGTTCTGCCTGAAGCATCTTGAGCGTAGCTAGCTGAAAAAGATGAGCACTGCCTGGCATAGAATGAAACATACCGATAATATACAAACAATCCAACCCCTACCACCCGAAGTGAGGCCTCCACGGACATGATCGAACAGGACCTCGTCGATTTCGCAGTGGGCGCAGCTCGACGAGCTGGACGCATCACTCTGGAGTGGTACCAGTCGCGAGGCCTGACCGTGACAGCCAAGGGCGACGGATCGCCGGTCACCGAGGCCGACCTCGCGGCCGAGCGGTTCCTTCGCTCGGAAATCTCAGCGACGTACCCCGACGACACGATTCGGGGTGAAGAAGAGGGAGATCAGGCCGGTCGCACCGATCGCACATGGGTGATCGACCCGATCGACGGCACCAAGGCCTTTGCGCAAGGGGTTCCCCTCTTCGCCACCCTGCTGGCCCTCATCGATGGCCGGGGCCCGGCTGCGGGCGTGATCTGCCTGCCCGCTCTCGATGAGTGCGTCTGGGCCGGCCGGGGCCGCGGTGCCCGCTGGGACGGGGAACCGTGCGGAGTCAGTGACCGTGCCGGCCTCAAGGGGTCCTATGTTTGCACGAGCGGGCTCTCCTACTGGCCAGACCGCGCCCTGGCCCGGGTCCGCTCCGCTGGAGCCCGGGTCCGGACCTGGGGCGACGCCTACGGTTACGCCCTAGTCGCCACCGGTCGGGCTGAGGCCATGGTCGACCCCGAGTGTTTCGACTGGGACGTCGCTCCAATGTCTGTGATCATCGCCGAAGCCGGCGGCCGGTTCTCCGACACCAGCGGCGTGGACGACTGGCGCAGCGGCTCGGCCGTGGCCACCAACGGGGCCCTCCACCAAGACCTGCTGGACTGCTTCAGACAATTGGGCCGTTAGAGCGTGCGCGGATAGGTGAGGTTCGGCACCACGATGCCGTCGGATTGCAGGTGCCTCGTGCCTTCGCGGCCGCCTATCCGCGTGGCCCGTTAGAGCGTGCGTCGCGTGGCAGCGCGAACCCTTCGAACCTGCAAAGGCGCAGTCCCCGGGCTGTCACCTCTCTCAACAGGCTCTCCGGGTGGGGGATGGCGGCCAGCCCGGCCGCTCCGGGCTTGGCACTGCCGTCAATGAGGTGTAGAGCCGTCGAAGCAGCCACCACGGCCGCGCCCTCGGCCGGACGCGCCTGGGCGCCGAGCACCGCTACGTGACGCCCCCCGTTGCGCCGGCCACGCAACTCGACGCGCACCGCTCCTACTCCACCCTCGGGATGCGGAGGGCGCATCATCGGCAGCGGTGCCGTCAGCCGGTCACGTCGGGTGGCCGCCATCCGGGCCGTCACCCGGTCAACGCCGGGGAACGCCGGCACCAGGAGCAGCGCATCCGGGAGCGCACCCCGGTAGCAGTCCCGCCCGGCCACGGGATCGGGAAACCAGCACAGCTCTCGTCCCGAGCCGCCAGGCCGGCGTGTCCAGCGGCCGTCCCGCCAATCGACGGCGAGGCTGCTGAGGGCCCGATGATGCTGGCGCGCGCAAGCCGGGCCGCCCGTGCCGACCTTGGCCACGTGGATCTCGTCCACTGTGTCGAACTCTGCGGCACCCAAACGAGCCAACAGGCAGGTGAGGCCGGGCATGTACCCTGCACCCACCACCAGCGGCACACCCTGCTGCCTGGCTTGCTGGTCGATCGCGAGCAGGTCGCGGGTCTCGGTGATCTCGTTGGTGGTTGTGACTACGGCCGCGCCCGCTCTCACCCCGCTCAGGGCCAGAGTGGCTTGCGTGCCCGTCGTCGTGGCCACCACCACCAGATCTGTACCGTCGGGCACGGCCGAGCCTTCGCCCATCACTGCGGTCGTGCCAAGCGATCCCGAGACTTCCTGCAGCCGAGCCGGATCCGTGTCCCGCACTTCCACAGAACAGACAGAGGAGCTTGCGCCAAGCATGCCAACGATTCGGGCACCTGTCGCGCCAGCACCGAACACGACAACCCTGGCGCCGGTTGTGTAACCGGAGGCGGTCACGCCAACTCGTCGTCCCGCAGCTCGCGCCACCCGCCCGTCTGAGGCGGCACACCACCGCGGCCGCGTACTCGGATGACCGCGGCCACTGCCATTCCGACGACGACGGCGACAAACGTCCGGCGGATCAGCGTAAGGAAATCTGCGGCCAAGACGGCCTCCGGGCGGTGTCAGGCTGGCGGGCTGGGAGTGGGGCTAGCTGGAGTCGAACCAGCGACCTCACCCTTATCAGGGGTGCGCTCTAACCGGCTGAGCTATAGCCCCAGCGGCACCCCACGCTAGCCGCGGCCCCTGCGTTTCCCGCTCAACGCCCTGCAATCCTCGCCACAGACGGCCCACCCGCTCAGCCCCTGCGTTTCCCGCTCTTGCTCGCAGCGCTCACGGGCCGCTCGGACCCCTGGTCGCCATCAGCGGTGCCCGGCGGCGCGACCGCGGACGGGTCGATGAGTGGGGGCGGAGCGGCCACCAGGACTCGCCTGCGAGCCCGGCGCGGGCGGGGGCGAGCCGTTTCCTCCTCGACCACAGTCAAGCGCACCCCTCCGGTGACATCGCTGATCAGGTTGAACAGCACCGCTCCGAGCACCGTCAGCCCACTGCCCGCCAAGACCAGCACCAGCCCACCGACAGCGGCAATCCGGAAGAACTGGTCCGCGTTGATCTTGAACGACTCCAGTGCGAACAACTCCACCACGAAGTTCTCGATGTTGGCGACCAGACCGGAGTTCACAGCCAGGTTCCAAAGCGTTACGCCCACGAAGAGCATGACCACCCAAGCACAGAAATAGAGGATCAACGACACCTTCAGCACGGACCAGGGCTCAACGTGTCTGACGAGCCGACGGACCCGGCGTGCGCGCAGGCGCCGGTTGGACCGAGCCCGCATGGCCCGCCCGACCGCCGAGCGCGGCGCTGCTCTCGGCTGCGAACCGAACAGCGCGTTGGTGCCTGGGACTGCGGGAGAATCCGGTACCGATGCGGCCACGGACGACGGACCGGAGTGCTTATCACCCACGCCGGAAGTCGACTTGTCGTTCATGCCTACCCCTGGCCCTCCGACGAACGCGCAGTCTACTAGAGGCCGAACGGGCGAGGCCCCCGGGCCCGAGCGGCCCGCGAGCGCAGCGAACAAGAGCGGGAAACATGCCCGAGCGGCCCGCGAGCGCAGCGAACAAGAGCGGGAAACATGCCCGAGCGGCCCGCGAGCGCAGCCGATGTCACTGCGGTGCCGTCCACTCCACCCGCCGTTCGGCGCGGGCCGTTCGGCTGGCTCGGCCCACCTGCACGGCGACGGTCACCAGCAAGGCATCAGAGTCGGCTGCCGTCTGCTCCTCGTAGGAGAGCAGCACGCCGCCATTGGCCGCTGCGAGCAGCTCCGCCTCCGCGCGGCCCTCAGCCGCGCCAGCCAAAGCTGCCGCATCGGCCGCGGTGCGAGCCTGGGCGCTCTCGTTCAGCAGCTGCCCGATCTCGACCGTCGCCGCGACCGCCCCCATCACTATGAACAGCACCACGATCATCAGCGGCACAGCTTGTCCCCGGTCCCGCGGCTCGGGCCTCGCCCGGGCCGTCATTGCGCCTCTGGCTCCCCTTCCGAGTGCCCATCGGGATCCCGGTTGGCATTGCCGTCCATGTCGTCGCCAACAAGGGCGATGGTCACTACCTCGTCGCCGGGGTCCGGATTCATCACTTTGACACCCGACGCCAAGCGACTACGCACCGAGATGTCCGACACGGGAATACGGATGACTACGCCGTTGAGGCTGACAGCGAAGATCTCGTCCCCGGGATCAACTACCAGCGTGCCGACGACCGTGCCCTTGCTCTCCACCAGCCTGGACCCGATCATCCCCTGTCCACCCCGGCCCTTGCAGTTGAACGCGTCCACCGGCGTTCGCTTGCCATAGCCCAGAGTGGTGACGTACAGCAGCGCCGCTCCGGGCCGGGCCACCGCGCACGACACCACCGAGTCGCCGGAATGCTTGAACTTCAACCCGATGACCCCAGCGGCAGTCCGGCCCATCTCCCGGACCTGGTCCTGCGCGAAGCGGATCGTCTGGCCGAGCCGCGACGACAGCAGGATGTCGTGCACCCCGTCGGTCGGCACGACCGCGACGAGTTCGTCCCCGTCGCGCAGGTGGATGGCAATGAGGCCAGCCTTGCGCGACGAGTCGTAGGCCGTGAACTTCGTGCGCTTGACCCGCCCCTTGGTCGTGGCGAACAGCAGGTAGCGATTCATCTCGTAGTCGCGCGTGTCGATCACAGCCTGGATGCGTTCGCCATCCTGCAGCGACAGCAAGTTGACGATGGAAGTCCCCCGAGCGGTACGCGAGGCCACCGGTACCTCGTGAGCCTTGAGCCGGTACACCCGGCCCCGGTTGCTGAAGAACAGCAGGTACGAGTGGGCCGTGGTGTGGATCAGGTGCATCACGCTGTCAGCCTGCTTGAGCTTGGCTCCCGCCACCCCCCGGCCACCGCGGCCCTGGAGTCGGAACTCGTCGGTGGGCACCGTCTTGACGTAGCCCGACGCCGACATCGTGAACACAAGATCGTCGTCATCGATCAGGTCCTCGATGTCGAGCTCGCCCGGATCGATCTCGAGCACCGATCTGCGCTCGATGCCGAACTTGTCGGAGATCTCCTTGAGCTCGTCACGGATCGCCATCCGAACCCGATACTCGTCGGCCAGCAGCGCTTCAAGGTCGGCGATCAGGCTGCGTTTCTCGTCGGCTTCGGCCTCAAGCTGGCTGCGGCCCAGCCGGGTGAGACGCGACAGCGCCATCTCAAGGATGTGGTTGGCCTGTGCCTCGGAAAATTCGAACGGTTCGGTCATCAGGGCGGCGCGGGCCGAACCGGTGTCAGCGCTGGCCCGGATCGTCGCGATGATCTGATCGATCGCACCCAGCGCCCGCAGCAGCCCTTCCACGATGTGGAGCCGAGCCCGGGCTGCGGCCAGCCGGAATTCCGAGCGTCGAGTCACCACCTCGACCTGGTGCGCCGCGTAGGCCGTGAGCGCATCGCACAAGGTGAGCGTGCGCGGCACCCCGTCCACCAGCGCCACCATGTTCATGGCGAAGCTGGACTGCAGCGGGGTGTGCTTCCAGAGGTTGTTCAGCACCACCTCCGAGTTGGCATCCCGCTTCAGCTTGATCACAAAGCGGGTCTCGTCGCCGGAGGATTCGTCGTTGACGTCGGCGATGCCCTCCAGCTCCCTGGCATTGACCAGATCGGCGATCTTTCGGGCGACGGTGCCGGCCGACACCTGGTAAGGCAGAGCGGTGACGATGAGAGCATTACGGCCACCGACATCAACGAGCCTCACATCGGCCCGCATTTTCACCGAGCCCCGACCGGTGCGGTAGGCCGACTCGAGTCCGCTGCGGCCCAGGATCTGCCCGCCGGTTGGGAAGTCCGGGCCGTGCACGTACGCCATCAGGTCCTCGGTGCTGGCGGAGGGGTACTCGAGCAGGTGCACCACCGCGTCAATCACCTCTGTGAGGTTGTGGGGCGGAATGTTGGTGGCCATGCCCACCGCGATCCCCTGGCTGCCGTTCACCAAGAGGTTCGGCAGGCGGGCTGGCAGGACGGCCGGCTCGTTGAAGTCTCCGGAATAGTTGTCGACGAAGTCGACGGTGTCCTCGCCGATGTCGGCGAGCATCGACATGGCCAGCGCGTCGAGACGGCACTCGGTGTAGCGGGCCGCGGCCGGTGGATCCTCGGGCGAGCCGTAGTTGCCATGGAAGTCGATGAGAGGGTGCTGCAACGAGAATGGCTGAGCCATCCGGGCCAGGGCGTCGTAAATGGCCGCGTCGCCGTGGGGGTGGAATCGAGCCATGACATCGCCCACGACCCGGGCGCACTTGACGTGGCCCCGGTCGGGCCGAAAGCCTTGGTCGTACATCGACCACAGGATCCGGCGGTGCACCGGCTTGAGACCGTCGCGGGCGTCGGGCAGCGCCCGGCTGATGATTACCGACATCGCGTAGTCCAGGAAGGAGCTCTCCATCTCCTCCTGGATCTCGACGACGGTCACCCCGGGGTTGTCGTCGGGCGCGGGGCCCGCGGGGCCGGATTCGCCAGTGGCGTCGCTCATGATGCTGTTTCCGTCCGAGTCAGAAGTCGAGGTTCCGGACTTCTCGGGCGTTGGTGACGATGAAGTTCTTGCGCAACTCCACATCGTCCCCCATCAGCACCGAGATGACCTGGTCGGCAATCGCGGCCTCCTCCACCGACACCTGAAGCAGGCTGCGGGTCCGAGGGCTCATGGTGGTGGAGCGCAGTTCGTCCCAGTCCATCTCGCCCAGTCCCTTGAGCCGCTGGAATTCGCGGTTGTGTTTGGGCCTGTCGACCAAGAACGCCTCCTTGGCGGCGGCGTCGAGCAGATACACCGTCTTCGAGTTCGACACCTTCGTGGAATAGAGGGGCGGCTGGGCCACATACACGTAACCAGCTTCGACCAGCGGACGCATCTGGCGGTAGAAGAACGTGAGCAGCAGGGTGCGGATGTGGCTCCCATCCACGTCGGCGTCAGCCAGCACGATCACTTTGTTGTATCTGGCCTTAGCGAGGTCGCAGCCATCCTCAGCGGACTCGCGGCTCCCCGCCGAACTACCGTTGGTGCTGCCGCCATTGGAGCCGGTCGGATCGCCGATCCCGGCGCCTATGGCCGAGATGATGGCCTGGATCTCGTTGTTCTTGAGCATCCGGTCGATGCGGGCCCGTTCGACGTTGAGAATCTTGCCCCGGATGGGCAGCACGGCCTGAGTCTCGGGATCGCGAGCCCGAACCGCGGAACCGCCTGCGGAGTCACCCTCCACGATGAACAACTCTCGCCGGGCCGGGTCCCTGGCCGTGCAGTCCTTGAGCTTGTCGGGCATGCCCGCCCCGTCAAGAAGCGACTTGGAGCGCACTTCGGACCGTACCCGGGCCGCAGCCTCGCGGGCCGCGGAGGCCGCCATCGCTTTCAACACCGCCCTCTTGGCTTCGGCCGGGTGTTCCTCGAGCCACTCCGCCAGGTGGCGGTTGGTGACGCGCTCCGTGAACGACCGCATGGACATGTTGCCGAGTTTGGCCTTCGTCTGTCCCTCGAACTGGGGTTGGCCGATCCGCACGCTGACGATCGCAGTGAGGCCTTCGCGGATGTCCTCACCATGGAGGTTCTCGGCCTTCTCCTTGAGTAGGCCCTTCTCGCGGGCGTAGGCATTGACCGTGCGGGTCAGCGCGGCGCGGAACCCCTGCTCGTGCATGCCCCCGTCAATGGTGGAGATGCCGTTGGCGAAGCTGTGCAGGCCGTCGGTGTTGAAGCCGGTGCTCCACTGGAACGCCACCTCCACCTCGTGCGGGTTACCGTCGATGGTCTCAGCGTCAGCGAGGCGGCCTACCGCGTCAAAGAGGCGGACCTTCGACTGGTTCAGACGGCTCACATAGTCGACGATGCCGCCCTGGTAGCGGAACGATGTCCATTCCGCGTGGTCGTGCGGACCGGGCCTGAGATCGCGAACCCGGATCTCCAGCCCCCGGTTGAGGAACGCCATCATTTCCAGACGCTCGGCCACGGTCTGGTACCGGAACGACACATCCTCCAGGACCGTCCCATCCGGCCAGAACCGAATGGTTGTGCCGGTCCGGGCCTTGCCGTCCACCACCGGCGCGGGACCTTGCAGAGCCAAGGCCTCCTCTATCTGGCCACCGTCGACAAAGATCATGCGGTGAAGCTGCCCAGACCGACAGATCTCGACTTCCACTCGCTCCGACAAGGCATTCACCACCGAAACGCCGACACCGTGAAGGCCGCCCGAGATCTTGTAACCGTCGCCCCCGAACTTCCCACCCGCGTGCAGCAGGGTCATCACCAGCTCGGCGGCCGGAATATGATCGTGAAGGGGGTGGGGGTCCACGGGGATACCGCGGCCGTCGTCGACGACCTCGCACGAACCGTCCGCGTGCAGCGTCACGTCGATCCGGGTGCAGTGACCGGCCATCGCCTCATCCACCGAGTTGTCCACCACCTCCCACACAAGGTGATGAAGACCGGTCGGCCCCGTCGATCCGATGTACATGCTGGGCCGCTCACGCACGGCCTCAAGACCCTCGAGAACCGTGATCTCCAGCGCGCCGTATGAGGTGGTGTCACTGGAGGACGCCTTGACGGCCGCCTCGCTGGCAGTTGTGTCGGGTGTCACGCCAAACCGGCCTTCCTCATGCCGCGTTGCCGCGTGCAAGAAGCGTTCAATCGACGGTCTGCCGAGGGAACCATGCGGAGGCCGAGAGCACTCACTGGCACGACCCGGCCACAGCAGACGAGGACCGGGCGAGCCGGGGGGCGCCGAAACGGGCGAGAGCCCTTCAGCGAGCCACCGATCACACCATGATTCTACCAGCGCGCCAGACCCATCAGCGCGCTATTCGACTAGTGAATGCCAACACCGACAGCTACCGTGTCTCCCGCTCCTGTTCGCAGCGCTCACGGGCCACGGCCTCGCTCAGCCCCCAACAAGACCCCCGCCAAATACGACCCCATCCACTCAGCCTCTAGTCTTCCGCTCCTGTTCGCAGCGCTCACGGGCCGCCTGGCCTCTACTGGGTGGCCGGTCGCACCCGAACTGTTACCGACTGCAGCCGCTCGGTCGACGACATCTCGTTGATCCGGGCCAACACCCGGTCTGCGAGCCACTGAACTTCGCTGGCCCACACCGAGTCGGACGCCAGAATCACCAGACGCTCGCCTTCCACCGCGACCGGTCGGCAGTGGCGGGCCACATCAGTTCCCACGACCTCCTCCCACCGCTGGAACACAGTCGACAACAGGTCGGCCGGGGGCGCGTCGAGCGAGCTCAGGACGCGCTCAAGGGCGTCGGCCAGCTCGATGGGCTCATCACCGGTCGGAGCCACTTACGACACCTCGGGGCCTGTGACCGCACTAGCAGCGCCGTCCGAGACTCGAATCAGCCGGTCGGGCCGGATGCCCGGAGGCAGTCCGGCCGCCGTAGTAAGGATCCGCTGGCCTTGCGGCAGTGTCTCCAGCAGCGCCTCCGCACGATCCGGATCGAGTTCTGAGAACACGTCGTCCAGCAGCAGCACTGGCTCGACGCCCCTGCTCGCGCGGACCTGCGCATCCACCGCCAGGCGTAGAGCCAGAGCCAGAGACCTCTGCTCGCCCTGAGAGGCATGACTGCGGGCGGGCAGTCTTCCGATGCGCAATAGGACATCGTCGCGGTGCGGCCCTACCGTGCTCGTTGCCCGTCTCACGTCGTCGCTGCGGGCCGCGGCGAGCGCGTCGGCGAGCGGACCATCCCCCCAAGACGACAGGTATGTCGCGCTGGCCTGGTCGCGACCCAGGGAGATCCGACCATAGTGACCGTCGATCCCTCCCCCCATCGCGGCCAGAAGGCTCTGGCGGCGCATTCGTAGCTCATCCCCCACTGCGGCCAGCTTGGCGTCCCAAACATCAAGAGTGATGGCCACATCGCCCCCGGCACGACCTTGTGCCTGCCGCAGCAGGGTGTTGCGTTGGCGGAGGATTCTGTCCAGTTCGCTGCGCAGAACCCCCCATGACGGTCGCACTGCAGCCAGCGCGTCATCGATCCAACGGCGCCGGCCGGCAGGCTCGCCCTTCACCAGTTCAAGGTCCTCGGGCGAGAAAATCGTTGCCGTGAGCGCACCGAGCAGTTCGCGCCGGCGTGATACGTGCTGCTGGTTCACCCTTATCCGGTTCGACCGGGCCCGGGCCAGTTCCGCCTCAATCAGTATCTCCCGATCAGTGTCGGATCGGACCGAACAGCGAATCACAGCCGACTCGGCCCCGTCGCGTATGAGGGCCGCGTCTGTGGCACCCCTGAACGAACCCAGCCCAGCCGCGAAGCCGAGAGCCTCAAGCAGGTTGGTCTTTCCGTGGCCGTTGGCGCCCACGATCGCGGTCAGACCCGCAGCGAACTCCACCGTCGCTTGGTCATATGACCGGAAGTCGAGGAGCGACAGTACGCAGACACGCACGGCGGCTTACGAGCCCAACCCGCCGCCAGCTCAGTCAGCTCACCCGCACCGGCATTAGCAAGTAGAGGAAGCCTTCGTCCCCCACCGAACGAAGCAGGGCCGGCTTCACTGCGTCCGCGGTTTCCAGAGTGATCTCGCCACCGGTGACAGCTTCAATGCCGTCGATGAGATAACCAGGATTGAACGCAACAGTCAGATCCTCGCCCGCATAGCGGGCCTCCATGGTCTCGTTTGCCTTGCCGACATCATGGGTAATGGCTATGACTTCGAGGTTTCCCTCGCTCATCACCAGTCGAACCGGCGTCGAGTCCTGGGCGAGCAGCCGGATTCTTCTAACTACTTCCAACAGCTGCTCACGATCAGCTGTCAAGCAATTTGGATGGCTCGCGGGGATCAGTCCTTGGTAATTCGGGAAGTCCCCCGGAATCAGCCGTGTGGTTAGTTGCACGGTCCCCACCACGAACTGCGCATAATGCTCCGCCAGCTTCAAGGTCACTTCGTCAGAATCCGTGATCAGCCGCTGGAGTTCGCCGAGCGCCCTGCTAGGCACCAGCACCCTCTGGTGCTCGCCGAGAATCGACGAGCCCTCCAAATCCCTCACCGAGAGCCGGTAGGAGTCGGTAGACACCAGCCGCAGACGACCCTCGCCTTCCGACGCCATCAGCACGCCAGTCAGAATCGGCCGAGAATCATCCGAGGACGCTGATTTCACGACCTGGCTGAGCGCGTCGCGGAACTCCGCACCGCCAAATGTCACAGCCGGGCTGAACGCCACTGAACTCCCGTCCTCGCTCCCCTCTTCCTTGAAGGACAACTGCGGATAGTCCTCTTCGGGGATCAGCCGGATCGAGAACTCCGACAAGCCCGCCATGATCGACGCCTCGCCGTCGGTTACCGAGAACTCCACGGACCCAGCCGGGACCGCCCGAACAACCTCGGTGAGCAGCCGGGCCGGTGTCACCGCGGCGCCGTCGGTTGTGCCAGCAACATCCACAGTCACCGAGAGCGTCAGATCGAGATCGCTACCAGTGACCGTGAGAGTGCCGCCCATCAAGTCGAGATGAGCGCCTGTCAGCGCCGCACGGCTTGAGCTGACACCAGCCGCAGCCCGCACGGCCACTGTCAACACCTCCAAGAGGTTGTCTCGTTCGCAGCGGAACTTCATGCCCATTGTTGTGTTGCTTCCCCTCTGGGTGGTTTGTGGAATGTAGTAGATGACCTTAGGCACTGTGGATTGGGGATTCTGGTCGCTCCGCCGTGGAGTTTCAGCGTTTGCGGAATACCCAGGGTTGCCCTGTTAGCCAGTGCGTTGGTGAGGTACCATCTGCCAGGTGTTGACCGGGGCCGAGTTGGGCACAGCCATCCAGAGGCGGTGCGGGTGTCGTCCCCACAGTTCTCCACGGGACTTGTGGAATGTTTCATGAGATCTCCCTGACTTGCTTCTGAAGTTCTTGGACCTTGTCGAAGATCTCTTTGCGCTCGGTCATGTGGTGTTCGATCTTGCGCACGGCGTGGATGACAGTGGTGTGGTCGCGATCACCGAAGGCCCGACCGATCTCGGGATAGGAGAGGTCGGTCATGTTCCTGGTGACATACATGGCGATCTGGCGGGAGTCCACGAGCGGCCTTCTTCTGCTGCCCCCGGTGATCTGCTCCACTGAGAAGCTGAACAGCTCGGCGGTGGCGCTGAGGATGGTCCTGACAGTGACCGGTGCCTTGACCGTCTTGCTAATGAGGTCGGCCAGGACGCGTTTGGCAAGTTCGTACGAGCACCGCTGTCCGGTGATGTTGGCGTACGCAGTGACCTTGATGAGGGCACCCTCGAGTTCGCGAATCGAGTCGGTGACGTTCTCAGCGATGAACGACAGGACTTCCCCCGGAATCTCGATGGCCGCTGATTCAGCCTTCTTTTCAAGGATTGCCAACCGGGTTACCAGGTCCGGGGGCTGGATGTCGGTGATCAGGCCCGACTTGAATCGGCTCCGGAGCCGGTCCTCGAGGGTCGGCATTGCATCGGGCGAGCGATCAGAGGAGAGAATGATCTGAGCGCCGTTTTGCAGAAGGTCGTTGAACGTATGGAAGAACTCCTCCTGGAGGCCGTCCTTGCCCTCCATGAACTGGATGTCGTCCACTAGCAGCACGTCGTTGCTCCTGTACACCTGTTTGAACTCTGGCTGGGTGCTGTTGCGGATTGCCTGCACGAACTCGTTCAGGAAGGTCTCGCTGGTGACATAGCGCACCTTGTACGACGGGTAGTGATGGTTGACATAGTGAGCGATAGCACGCAGCAGGTGGGTCTTGCCCAGCCCCGAGTCGCCGTGGATGAACAGTGGGTTGTATGCGCCAGCAGGGGTCTCAGCCACCGCGAGGGCTGCGGCGTGCGAGAACCGGTTGGAGGTTCCGGTCACGAACTGCTCGAACGTCAAGCGCGTATCAGGCCCCGAGTCTCCATTCGTGGTTATGGCTCCGGGCTCGCAGTGGTCCTGGTGCAGCGCTGGTGCCTGGCCCGGCGGTGCGACGGGCTCAGTAGCGGTGAAATCGTTGCTCTCGTTCCAGTCTGGGTCGATTTCGATTCGAACCGTCACGTCCGGCTCGGTCTCGTCGAGGGCGTCGGTCAGCAGGTCGAGGTAGCGGCGTTCGATGCGGGCCTTCTGAAGGCTCGTCGGCACTACGAGGGTGAGAGAGCGTTCGTCGAAAGCGGTCGCTCGGGCACCACTGAAGGTGGTTCTCCAGACAGCGTCGCTCACCTGGCTCCGGATGCTTTGGGCGCAACTGGTCCAGATTCGCTCCGCTTCGGGGTCGGTGTGCACCTATCGATCTCCTTTCTCCACAGAGTTGTCCACAGATGTGGACAAGAGCGTTCCATGGTCCGTAGTGGAGGAGGACCGGACCCAGATCCAGTTTTCGGTGGTGACCTGCGGAACGTAGCAGCATCCGCATGGCCTGCAAGTCAGACGCCGGAAGGCGAGTAAACGACTAGTTCAGAATGGATGACGCCAGAGTTAACTACATGAATGTAAGATCCATGCCATCGATGTTGTTTGACTTGCTCCAGGGCTAGGACATTATCTGTGGTCTGGTCTGGTGCTCGTTGCGGCTGTCTGAGTGGCGTGGTTGTCGCGGCGCAGGGTCAGCCCTACGGTGGATGCGGACCTGCCGTTCATCCACAGCATCGACCCGGGTGACGGCTCTTGTGGCGTGCTCGAGTCAGAGCAGTCCTAGGAGGATTTCATGAAGCGCCCTTTTCAGCCGAATATAAGAAAAAGGCATAAGAAACACGGATTTCGGGCCAGAATGAGGACACGCGGAGGGCGCGCTGTGTTGCAAGCCCGCCGTCGCAAGGGGCGGAGCCGGCTGGCAGCGTGAGTGGCTCGGCGATTAGCCGTAGCGCGTGTCAGAAGCCTCGTACCACGGCCAGTGCCCGCCGTGGCCCTCTGAGGGTGTCGTACCGCGCTGGTGCCGGGAGATCGCGCGTGCTGTTCGTGGTGCCGAAGTCGGTTGGGACGGCCGTGCAGCGCAATAGGGCCCGCCGACGAGTGCGGGAAGCCCTGCGCGAGCTCGCACGTGAGAAGACAGTGGCTCTGGGGGCCGGGGAGTATCGCCTGGGCATCTCTGCGCCGCTGGAGGGCCTGTCTGCCGCTGAGCTGCGAGCGACCGTGGGCGAACTGTTGAAGGACGTCCGGCGGTGAGAGGGTTTGCGACGCGACTCGCTTGTTCTGGAATACGGGCCTACCAGGTGGCGCGGGCTGGCCGTCCGCCGGTGTGCCGCTACGTCCCGTCGTGCTCGACCTACGCATTGGAGGCCCTGCAGGTGCACGGAGCGTTGCGCGGGGCGTGGCTAGCGGCTCGACGACTGGCCCGGTGCCACCCGTGGAGTTCTATGGGGTGGGATCCGGTTCCCGCCGAGCGCCGTGACTTCAGACTCGGGGAAACGCTGGGGCCCTCCGAAGCTGTCGAATCGAGGGAGACAGCCAATGTTTGATCCCCTGTTCGACGTTGTCGCCGCAGTGATCGCCTGGTTCTACTCCCTTGTGCCGGACTATGGCGTTGCCATTGCCCTTCTGACCCTGACCGTCGTGGTCGCGGTGACCCCGCTCACGTTGAAGATGACACGGAGCATGCTGCAGATGCAGCAGCACATGCCGGAGCTGAAGAAGATCCAGGGCCAATACAAGGGTGATCGCCAGGCCATGAATGAGGCCACCACGGCCTTTTACAAGGAGCGTGGGCTCAATCCGATCGGGTGTGTGCTTCCGATGCTTGTGCAAGGCCCGATTTTCCTAGTCATGTACCGCGTCGTGGATGGACTGACCAGGCGGACGACCGAGATAGGAACCCAGCTCGGTTTCTCTTCGCGCCGCTACGCCGACTCCGTGTCTGGAGGGGTGTCCGAGTACGCCGAGACGCCCATTGTTAGAGGCAAACTGACGTTCGATCCGGACTTCCTGTCCAGGGACACCGAGTTCTATGAGAGCCTGAGCAAAGACGTTGAGATGGTCTCCTTGGGAGTCGATCTATCCCGGAGCGCGAGCTCTGCCATATCCGAGAACATCGTTACGGCGCTCCCCTACTTGTTGATGATCCTTGTGGTGCTGATTACGAGCCTCGTCCAGCAGCGCCAGATCCAAGGACGGCAGAGCAACGCGGCGGTCAACCCACAGCAGCAGATGATGATGAAGCTGATCCCATACATGCTGCCAGTGTTCTCGTATCTGATGCCGGCCGCGGTTGTGACCTACTTCGTCGTCTCGAACCTGGTCCGCATTGCGCAGCAGGCCTACATCACCCGGTCCTTCTACCGGGGCGCGGACTCACTCGGCGCGCAGGTTGCCAAACAGCGAGCCGAAGCCAAGGATGAGGGTTCAACCGCGGCTGACGCCAAAGCGCGCTCGCCCAAGTCGGTTACCGAGGGCAAGGGCGCGCCGACGCCCAAACGAGACACAAAGCCGGCGAAGGCCAAAGCCCCGGCTCGGAAGCGGACCCCCGGCAAGGCCAAGGCTCCTACTCGGAGGGGGACACCCGCCCAGAAGGAAGCGCCCACCCGGACCAGCCCCGCCAGCAGGGCGGGACGAACCGGCAAGGCCCCGTCTCGGGGCCGTTCTGGCAACCGTCCGGCCAGCGGCCGTGTTACGCCACCCGGTTCGGGCGCGAACCGTCCCAGCCAGAACCGCAGTAAAAATAAGAAGAAAAGGCGCTAACTCCTGTCGCCGCATAAAGGATGATGTTTTCGAATGGAATGGTTGGAAATAACTGCAACATCAGTGGAAAGTGCTAAGGAGCGGGCTCTCGTTCATCTCGGCGTCGACGAGTCCGACGCAGAGTTTGAGGTGCTTTCAGAAGCAAGAATGGGCCTGTTCGGCCGAGTGAAGCAAGAGGCCCGCGTACGGGCTCGGGTGCTTCCGACACCGGTGCGACCCAAAGAAAGCAGAGGTCGTGGCCACAACAGCCGCAAAGCAGGATCTTCGAGACGATCCGAAACCACGCGAGCTCCTAGCGAAGCAGCACCTGAACCAGGTGCTCGGCAACCAGGTGCTCGGCCCAGTCGTAGAGAGCCGACCCGCAAGTCGCAGCAGCCTCCTGATGGTGAGGACGGCGCTCGAGACAGAGTTCAAGTCGAGAATTCACGAGGAAGCAAAAAGAAGAAGGATGCAAAGACTATGACAGATGATCAAAATAGAGGTCCTTCACTGCTTGAGCAAGCAGACCTTGCGGAGTCCTTTGTCCAAGGAATCGCGGAAGCAATGGGCATCGGTGTCAGGTTCGAACGGCATGACCTGGAGAGCGGGATAATGCGGATTGAAGCGAATGGAGACGGGATAGGTGTCCTGATTGGTCGCCGTGGTGCTACGGCCCAAGCCATAGATGAGATGGTTCGAACCGTGCTGCAACGGTCCGGCGGTACGACACGCGAAGGGAAGATCCGCATGGATGTGGGGGGTGTTCGAACCCGTCGAGCAGCGGCTCTGGCAGAGTTCACACGCAAGGTGGCCGAAGAGGCCGTCGAGGCGCGTGAAGAGGTCGCGCTCGAGCCTATGAACCGGATGGATCGCAAGATTGTTCACGATGTCATTACGGGGATCGACAGGGTGGAGAGCCGCAGCGAGGGTGAGGATCCTCACCGGCGCGTGATCATCGTACCCGTATCTGACTGACGAAGAGGCCGAGCGGTAGGCACCAGTGCATGTACGGAATCGGGGCGGAGAGCGAGGCTGTGGCCCGAAGCGGCTCGTGAGCGCAGCGAACAGGAGCGGGAGGTACAACCTCTCGCCGCGAAGCGCTCATCACCTGTAGATGCAGGCCCTATTGTGAGGTCTTCGTCGCATTCTCTTGTCGAGATCAACTCTGAACTGCTAAGACGCTTGGACGAGGCATGGAAGCCGGCGCGCGCCGCGGGTGCTATGGGCTCAGCATCGCTCGAAGACCTCCGATTGCACGCATCCGGCTACATCGTGGATGAGTGGCGTGAATTGCCGGCAGGCCAGTTCGTTGATTGCGGCGCAGGGGCGGGTGTCCTGGGAATACTCCTTGCATTCGAGTTGCCGGAGTCTCGCTGGCGCCTGGTAGATGCAAAGCACCGCCGGTGCGAGATGGCTCAGAGTGCTGTAGTGGCAGCTGAACTGACCGATCGAATTGTTGTGGAGCACGCGCGAGCAGAAGACGTTTCTCGCAGCGATCTCAGAGGCACCTTTGATGGCGTGGTGGCACGCTCATTCGGTCCTGCGGCCGAGCTGGCTGAGTGCGCTCTCCCGCTATTGGGTGCTAGAGGGACGCTTGTAGTCTCGGTTTCGACATCGACGATGCAGCAATGGAAGCGCATGCCGCTGGTGGAGCGCGCTGGTTGCGACATTGCCGAGAACTGGTCAACAGCGTATGGCAGCTTCCTTTCCGTCAAGAGAATTGGATCCATGCCTCCCGAGCTTCCTCGTCGTCAAGCTGCTCGGCGCCGTTCTCCGCTTGTGTAGCGACCGCTTGTTTCACGTGAAACGCGGGGTGCTTGACTTCCAGAGGACCGTGTGAGACCGTAGGAACCCTGACAGCGGGGGAGCTAGCGAGGGGAGCTTACGTCGTGGGTATGACAGGACAGCCCGACGCGAGCGGTGCTCGAATTCTCGCGGTCGCTAACCAGAAGGGTGGAGTGGGGAAGACGACCACGACGGTTAATCTCTCGGCCTGCTTCGCTGAGAAGGGCCTCAAGACCCTGATAATCGACCTCGATCCACAAGCGAACGCCACCACCAGTGTCGGTTTGAATCCCAGAAGACTCGACACCTCGATCTATGATGTGCTCCTGCAGGAGGCTGAACTCGAAGAGATCATCGAGCCGACGATGATCAAAGCTCTGCACATTGCGCCCTCCAGCCTTGATCTCGCCGGTGCCGAGATCGAGCTTGTGGCTGCCTTCAGCAGAGAACGAAAGCTCCGAGAGGCCATGGCCAGAGCGGTCTCGGAGTACGACATCATCATGATCGACTGTCCACCCTCACTCGGGTTGCTGACGATCAATGGCCTGACGGCGGCGGATGAGGTGATCGTTCCTATACAGACCGAATACTTCGCGTTGGAAGGGTTGACCCAACTTGTGAGGAATATCGGGATGGTGCAACGCAGCCTCAACCCGGGCCTGGAGTTGACGAAGCTGATCCTCACGATGTATGACGCGCGGACGAACCTCTCACGGGATGTCGCCCGGGAAGTACGAGCACACTATGGTGAGAAGGTCTGCTGGCAGGTCGTGCCACGCACCGTGCGATTAAGCGAAGCGCCGTCCTTCGGCCAACCGATCACTCTCTACGATTCTTCATCCAAGGCAGCCAGGGCATTCCGTGACCTGGCGAAGGAGGTGCTCCGTGGCACGTCGTAGTGGCCTCGGTAAGGGCCTGGGAGCCCTGATTCCGACCGATCCAGACACCGGGAAGTCGATCTATCAGGAGATAGACATCGTTCACATCGTCCCGAATCCCTATCAGCCAAGGGATCACTTCGACGAGGAGACTCTCACAGCACTGGCTGCTTCGATAGCGGAAGTCGGAGTCGTTCAACCGGTAATTATACGAAAATCAATTGATGGATATGAACTTATCGCTGGTGAGCGCCGCTGGCGTGCTGCACAGCGGGCGGGTCTCAGGAGCATTCCCGCGCTCGTGCGGGAAGCAGATGACAAGGGTGCACTCGAAGCTGCTGTTGTCGAGAACGTGCACCGCCAGGACCTCAATGCCCTTGAGGAAGCCGCGGCTTATCGGCAACTCATCGACGACTTCGGCCTGACTCAAGAGGATGTCGCGGCTCGAGTGGGCCGTTCTCGCTCTGCTGTAGCGAACACGGTGCGTCTTCTGAACCTGGACCCATCAGTGCAGCGTCTCGTTGTTGAGGGTCACCTCTCCGCGGGCCACGGCCGGGCGCTCTTGACCCTTGAGGATGAGGGGGCTCGGCAAGCCTTGGCGGAGGAGATCGTTCGAGAGAATCTGACGGTGCGTGAGGCGGAGCGCAGGGCCGCCGAGAGCCAAGAGGCGTTGGAGGAAGTGGCGTCGACGGAGCTTGGTGATGACCGAGAGCCTGCTGCCGATGAGGTGAAGGCTGGCGTCCTTGAACTGGAAGATCTCCTTTCGACAAGGCTCGATACTCGTGTCTCGGTGCAGCTGGGCAGGAGCCGAGGCAAGATCATGATCCAGTTCAGCGGGCTGTCCGACTTGGAGCGAATCTATCACCTGATCATGTGATTGTTGATCTATGGACTGCTAATAAGCTATATTTCAATGCAATCCAGGATCAAGACACCAATTGGTCACGGCATCGGCAAGGACCCGTGCGATACGAGGAGCCCGCAGTACGACGAGTGGTCCCGGGCCGATGCGGCACCAAACAGCAGGCATCCGAGTCTCGCGGAGAATCGGCAGTCGCATCGGTATCGCCGGAGCGCGTTCCGCGAGCAAGGGCGCGAGCGCGGTTGAGCAACGCTGTGCCAACGCTCGACCCCCAACCGACTCGAACCCGCTCATGGCGAAATACGACACACCAAGGTTGTCAGCAGCCAGCGTCACGCCCAGGTAAATGTCGCCGTTCCACTGGTTCGAGGTCCGAGCCTGGTGGCTGAGGTCCGGCGTACTGAATGACAAGACATCAGCACCGGCGTGACGCAGGCGGCGAGCGACAGCTTGAGCGATGACGGGAAGTTCACCCGTGTCCCCTACCACGATCCGTCTGCCCTCCACCCGGTTCGACTGGTGGCGAAGCCGCTCGTGCTCGCGCACCTCGGCAATCGTGACCTCACCGGCAGTTCGCCTCGTCAACCGATCCAGCGCGTCAATCGTGGAACGCCCGACTACGCCGTCGTCAGGAAGACCGACATTCTGCTGGAACTGCTGAATCGCCCTCTGAGTTCGCGTCCCAAGAATGCCGTCGACCCAGTGTGGGTCGAAACCAAGCTGGCCGAGCCGCCGCTGGAGCTCCGCCACATCATCGCCACGCATCATCGGAGAGCGGTAATAGAGGAGCCGATCACCGAGACGGTGGTCGGCCTCAACGAGGGCGTTCCATGACTGTGATCCGCAGACCCCGTCCACCACCAAGCCGCGATCGCTCTGAAAGCGGCACAGCGAAGCCTCGGTCTCGGTGCCGAATTCTTGAGAGTCTCCGTCGACGCTGTAGCCGATCAGGGCAAGCCTGCGCTGGATATCGCGAACGGCGTCGCCTGTGTCGCCGCGGCGAAGCGGTAGACCGTGGGGCTGCCTAGTCCCGTTCGGTCGTGGTGAGGGAGTCGGCACGCGAGCACGGCTCCCGGGTCGCGACTAGAGATACTCCGCGAGGTCGCTCAGCAGGGCTGCCTTCGGCTTGGCCCCGACGACTCGCTTGGCTGGCTCGCCGTGGTTGAAGAGAATCATGGTCGGGATGCTCATGACTTGGAATCTGCGGGCGATGTCGGGAGCGTCATCCACGTTGAGCTTGGCCACCGTCAATTTGCCCGCTTGTTCCGAGGCGATCTCGTCCAGGATCGGCGCGATCAGCTTGCAGGGTCCACACCATTCGGCCCAGAAATCCACGAGGATCGGTGTAGAGGCGCTGCTGACCTCCTCGTCGAACGTTGTTGTACTAAGAGTAATGGTTGAACCGGCCACGATACCTACCTTGCGTCGTTCAGTCTGGATCGCCAGCCGCTGTGAAGCGGTCCTTGCGTGTCACCCTAGAGCAAGCGCGAATTAGTTGCGAGCGTCTCACGGCACGGCGTTGTGTCTCCCGCTCTTGTTCGCTGCGCTCACGGGCCGCTCGGGCCACGGCCTCGCTCAGCGCTTCACGAAGTCGCCTGATGACTCGCGCCTGTTCGCTCGGCCTCTTGCTTGGAGGCGCGGCGACTCCGGGCCCTCAGGACCGCGCGGGCATAGCTGGCGCAGATCTGCACCTTGGGGTACTAGCAGGGACGCGGCGACTCCGGGCCCTTAGGACCGCGCGGGCAGGCTCTCGAGATACCGCTCGGCTTCGATCGCAGCCATACAGCCCGATCCGGCGGCTGTGACGGCTTGGCGGTAGTAGTCGTCCTGCACGTCCCCGCAGGCGAACACACCCTGCACCACGGTCCTTGTGGAGTTCGGCTCGGTGATGAGATATCCGTTCTCCTTCATCTCCAGTTGGCCCACAAAAAGGGCGGTGTTGGGCCGGTGGCCGATGGCAATGAAGCAGCCGGTCACGTCCAAGACCGATGCTTCGCCGGTCCGAATGTCGCGAATCTGCAGACCGGTGAGCGCGGACTCGCCGAGGTACTCCTCAACGACGCTGTTCCACATGAAGTCGATGCGCTCGTTGTCGAAGGCGCGCTGTTGCATGATCTTGGATGCTCTGAGCGCGTCGCGGCGATGGATGACGGTGACCCGTGACGCGAATCGGGTGAGAAAGGTTGCCTCCTCCATGGCCGAGTCGCCCCCTCCGACCACCGCGATGTGCTGGTCGGAGAAGAAGAAACCATCGCAGGTGGCACAGGTCGAGAGCCCGTGGCCCACCATCTCTATTTCCCGGTCCAGGCCCAGCATTATTGACTGCGCACCGGTCGACACGATCACGGTCCAGGCTCTCAGCGTCGGCTCGGGAGCGTCCGGGTCCCCCGTCCATATGCCGTAGGGCTGGGTCGACAAGTCCACACGGGAGGCCCTCACCGTGTGGATCTGGGCCCCGAACCGGACCGCTTGTTCCCGGAATCGCTGCATCAGCTCAGGACCCATCACGCCGTCGGGAAAGCCGGGATAGTTCTCCACGTCGGTTGTGAGCATGAGCTGGCCGCCGGGCTGGTCGCTCGTCGAGCTGGGTTCGCCCTCAAGAACTGCTGGGTGCAGATTGGCCCGGGCGGCATAGATCGCCGCGGTGAGTCCGGCTGGGCCGGATCCGATGATTGCCACTTCCACCTCGCGCTCCGCGTCGAAGCTCATGTCAGGCGGTACTCCTTCTACGATCGAGTCGGGTCAAGGACGGCCGCGGTCTCAGGCGACCGCAGCGAGCACACCATAAAACACGACGCCCACGATGATGAACGCATCCACGATCATCGCGGCATAGACCGGCTTCGCCGACCCGGTCCGAGCCCGCCAAGCTCCGAATCCGATGATCGACACGAGCAGCCCGATGAAGCCGTGGGCTGCCCAGGTTGCCGAACCGACTCCTGCGCCAATCGGAAGGTAGGCGTCGGCCAAGCGCACAGCGACGATGGTGAGCAGCACAACTATCGCGATGGCGGCGACCGCGGCTACCAGGCAATAGACCACAGCCCGAAGCACGAAAACGGCCCGGTCTGTGGTGTGGACGCGCACCGCGTCCACGATCTCCACGATCTTGTCGGCGACAGTTGCCGGCCAGTCGTCGGATCCCAGGCTCCATGACGGCCGGTCGTGGCACGGAGGCTCGGAATCGGCCATAGGGAATGCAGCCTACCGGCGCCCCGCCCGGCGGCTTAGCCTGAATCCACCGATGGACTCACCGTCTCTCACGAAATCTGCACGGGTTGTTGTCGTATATGACGCGTTTCTCTACAGATTTCGGTGCGTTCCTGGAGATGGGGCCTTTGACCGGGCTGCCGAATGTTGCTTCACAGCAAGTGCCTCCCCACATGGCCCGAACAGCTGACAACCTCAACAACATTCTCCCACGTCAGGAGGGCTTTCTGGTGGACACGCCAACCCCCGCCGCCTCACCGCGCCGGTGGATTCAGGCTTAGAGGCCGAGCGGGTGGGCCGCTCGGCCGTCGTATTCAGGGATCGTCGAGTGGGCCTAGTTTGTGGATCTCGATCTCGCAGCCGGGCGTGGCCGCGTAGGCGATGAGCCCGGTGCCGTCAGCGAGGCGGGCCAGTTGGGCGTCGATTGCGAGGGGATCCTCGGTGTCGACGGTGGCGACGAAGGACAGGAGCGTTTCGGCGCTTGACTCAAGCACATGCTCGTGAACTGCCGCCGAGCAGGACCCGGGATCCGTCATCGCATCGTCGGCGAGAGCGGCAGACAAGCGCGCCCCAACGCCGTCGAAGAGCGACTCAAGGTCCGCGAGCGTGCCCAAGTCCACGGCCTGTAGGGCTGAACCGTCGGCGGCGAGCCGCTCCTCCTCGGTCTCCCGCTCAGGTTCGGTAGTGTCCCCGGCGTCGGAGCTTGCCGTTGCCGCTGTGTGATCCACCATTTCCGCCGCGGGTGCTTCCATTGCTGATTCCGGCTCGGCCGTCTCCATGGTGGCCATCGCCTCTTCGGCCATCGCTTCCTCGGCCATCGCTTCCTCGGCCATCGCTTCCTCGGCCATCGCTTCCTCGGCCATCGCTTCCTCGGCCATCGCTTCCTCGGCCATCGCTTCCTCGGCCATCGCTTCCTCGGCCATCGCCATGTCGGCCTCGGCCGGCGCTGCCTCTGCAGCGGATGCGGTGCCTGACGTGTCGGCGTCGTCGACCGCTGCGGGAGCCCCTGCGGCCGTTTGGTCGGCGTCGTCGCCGCCCCTGCTGGCGATCAGACCAGCGCTAACCACCGCGGCGAGAACTACGGCCGCCGCAGCAACCGCGAGCAGCGTCTGCCGCGGGCGGTGGAGCGGGATGATCTTGGCCTCCCGGCGTTCGGCGGCCTCAGCGTCGGCCACCTCAAGAGCTGCACTGATCATCTGGTCGCGTCGCTCTGCGGACATCGGTGGGACCGGAGCCGCCATCGCGTCACGCACGGCCCGTAGCCGCTCGACCCGGGCCAGCAGGGCATTGTCCCTCTCCACCTCGGCGATTTCGGCCGGAGTTGCTTCACCGTCGAGATATGCCGAGACCGGCTCGTCACTCTGCCGCGATTCGTCATTCATGGCTGCTCGCTTCGTGGTTTCGGGGGTCCACGCGGTCGTCCCAGTCTCGGCTGCTTGCTTCATGGGTTCGACGTTCCCCGCCGTCGTGGTGGTTCCCGCCGTTGGCTCTGATCGCCTCTGCCAGCCGAGCCCGGCCCCGCGCGATCCGGGATCTAACGGTTCCTGGCGGGATCTGTAGGATCAACCCGATCTCTGCGTAGTCGCAGCCAGCCACATCCCTCAGTACCACGGGCGCACGGAACTCCTCGGGCAACTGCGCTAACGCGACGTCGAGGTCGAGGCGCACAGCCACAGCGGCAGGATCGTCGGAGGTCGGCGCGCCAGCGCGGCGGTCGTCAGCCTCTGGCAGCATCGGAACCGGTCTCCGACTTCGCCGCCGAAGTTCGTCCAGAGCGGCGTTGGTTGCCACCCGGTGGGCCCAGGTCGAGAACTTGGCTTTGCCGTGGAAACGGGGGAGGCCCCTGACGATGGCTATGAGCGCTTCCTGAGTGGCGTCCTGACCGTCAGCGTCGTTGCCGGCGAGGCGCCGGCAGATGGCGTGGATCTGATCGTGGTGGCGCCGCAGCAGCTCCTCGAGCGCACGCCGGTCTCCGGCCTGCGCGGCCTTGGTGAGTCTTGCGTCGTCGAGGTCGTTGCGAATCTTCGGACCCCTGGCTGTTCTGTCGTCTCGGGGCGGGGCCGACCTATCCGGGCGACGTGGCCGCGACCGGAGCCTGATAGGCCATGCCCAGCACTCCTCGTCCGGCGTGGGTGCCCACGACCGGTCCGATCGTGCAGACCCGGATATCACCTGGGTGCACTTCGGCGAGCATCTCGCAGAAGTTGCCGGCATCGCTAGCCTCGCCGTGCATGACCGTGAGATGCTCCACCGGTCCGGCTGCTCGCAACGTGTCGCGCAGCCATCCGAGCGCCTTGCGGCGAGTGCGCTGCTTCGCGGCCTCGGCAACCTCGCCGCTGGAGATGTCGACTATGGGCTTTATCGACAGCACCGAACCGAGCAGAGCTTGGGCGCTGCCGATGCGCCCGCCTTTGCGGAGATTCTCCAGGGTGTCGAGGGTGCCGAAGACGTGAGTGCGTTCAGAGGCGTCCGCCACGTAGGCCTCGATGGTGTCAGCGTCGGCGCCGTCGGCCGCCATGCGGGCCGCCTGCAAGACCAGCGTGCCCAGTCCGGCAGTGACCGACCTGCTGTCCAGGACCCTGATGTCGGCACCGTCGCCCGCGGTCCGCATGGCCTCGGCAGCCTGCACGGCGGACTGCATCGTGGCCGAGATGGCCGCGGACAGGTTGATGCACACCACCGCCTCACAGCCGGCGTCCAGGCGCCGGCGAAAGGCCTGCTCGAAGCGGCCGGGGGGAGGTGCCGCGGTCTGCGGCAACTCCTCGGACGCAGCCATCCGGCGGTAGAAGTCGGCCACAGTGATCTGCTCGCGGTCGACGAACTCGTCGGTCCCGAAGCGGATGAAGAGAGGGACGATCTCCACGCTGAGCCCGGCGAGCTCGTTGTCGTGCAGGTCGCAGGAGCTGTCGGTGACGATGCCAACGGTCATGTCAGGTCCTCGTGTTGTTGTCGGTGTTGAGTTCGCGCCAACCCCCGCTTCGTTCCTTGGCGGTTCTGGCGTCGGAGCCGGGCGCAGCGACGGTAGCACCGGTCATGTCGGGTTGCGGTGCTGGACTGTCGGGCGTTGGGGCGTTGCTGCGTCAGCGGATCGGATGGATCCGGTCATGTCGGGTTGCGGTGCTGGACTGTCGGGCGTTGGGGCGTTGCTGCGTCAGTGGATCGGATGGATCCGGTCATGTCGGGTTGCGGTGCTGGACTGTCGGGCGTTGGGGCGTTGCTGCGTCAGTGGATCGGATGGATCCGGTCATGTCGGGTTGCGGTGCTGGACTGTCGGGCGTTGGGGCGTTGCTGCGTCAGTGGATCGGATGGATCCGGTCATGTCGGGTTGCGGTGCAGGACTGTCGGGCGTTGGGGCGTTGCTGCGTCAGTGGATCGGATGGATCCGGTCATGTTGGGTTGCGGTGCAGGATTGTTGGGTGTTGGGGCGTTTGTTGCGCTAGCGGATCGGATGGATCCGGTTATGTCAGGTTGCGGTGCAGGACTGCCAGGCGTTCTGCCTGCGTGCGAAAGCCGCAGCGGTGGTACAGGCCAAGGGCTCGCTCGTTGTCGGGCGGCGTGTTGACCAGCGCGGTGCGCGCCCCCCCGCGCCTCAGCCATACCAGCGCGTCCGACACCAGAAGGGTGCCCAGGCCCTGGCCCTGGCAATGGGCTGCCACTGCCAGCCGCTGCAGGTAGCCCTCCGACCCCGCTCGTCCGGTGATGCTGTAGGCCGTAACCTCCGGGCCGCGGTTCACTCGCCACCGGCTGAGCGGCGTGGCCCTACGGGCCTCGTGGAGACCTTCGGCGTCGAGGCGCCAGAAAAGGGGGAAGGCGCCGGCGTCGACCTGCAGAACGCCGTCCAGATCGCGTCGCCGGGCCTTCCTGGTGCGTCCGCGCGGGTCCATGAGCCTCGAGGAGGCTTCGAGGTCTCGGCTCAGAGCTGTGAGCTCGGAGCGAACACCGAAACCGTCGTTGATGAGCAGGTCGCGTGCAGGCGCTGCGACCGCGGCGGTGATGACAGCCCGGTACCCCTGATGTCGAAGGCGATCACGCAGGGAAGCGAGAACCGGGGGCGACAGGGTGGTGGCTGCGCTGATCGGTGCCAGATACGCGATGTCGTGGCTGCCGTGCCAGGCTCCAACACGAAATCGCGCCGAACCGATGTTCAATGAAGTGAGGGTCACGAGCGCGTTCCGGTGGCACTGTCGGTGCCGGCTCGGCTAGTGACCGGCAGGTCGTACTGGCATGCGTCACCACGATAGGCGGCAAGCGGGCGGTGGGCAGGGGGTACGATCCGGCCGTGCTCGTGATCACCGACGAACGCTTCCTCGATCATGACACCGGCTTCCGGCATCCCGAGAGGCCCGACCGCTTGAGGGCCGCGCTCGCCGGTGTGGCCGCGGTCGATGCCGAACTGCTCTCGGACCGCCGCACGCCCCGGCGAGCGGAACGGTCGGAGCTGGAGCTGGTGCACAGCTCGACGATGATCAACCGGGTGGCCAGCATCGCCGAGCGCGGCGGGGGCCACCTGGACCCCGACACCCCGATGGGGGAGGCCAGCTTCGACGCCGCTGTGCTTGCCGCCGGGGCTGTGCTGTCGGCGGTCGAACAACTCGAGGGAGCGGCTTACTGCATCGTGCGGCCGCCGGGGCATCACGCCACCGGAGAGACATCGATGGGCTTCTGTCTGTTCAACTCGATCGCGGTGGCCGCGGCCTCGCTGGCTGCGGGCGGCCAGCGGGTCGCCATCGTCGATATCGACGCCCACCACGGCAACGGCACTCAGGACGTGTTCCTGCACCGCGATGACGTTCTTTATGCCTCGATCCACCAGTACCCGCTCTATCCCGGCACCGGAGCGCTCGACGAGCGAGGGACCGGCCCGGGCGAGGGGTTGACGATCAACGTGCCGCTACCGCCCGGTGCCACCGGCGACACGGCTCGAGCGGCGCTGGACGAAGCGATCATCCCGGCGGTCGAGCGCTTCGGCCCCGACTGGCTGCTGATTTCTGCGGGTTACGACGGGCACCGTGCTGACCCTCTCACTGGCTTGTGCTACTCCGCGTCGGACTACGGCGACTTTGTGCGACGACTCATGCCCCTGTCGCCGCGGACGGTGGCGGTGCTTGAGGGGGGCTATGACCTCGAAGCCACGCGCGCTTCGTCGTACGCGGTGGCCGGAGCCCTGCTCGGACTCGATTTGCGACCCGACCCTGCCAGCGGCGCCGGCCCCGGCATGGAGGTCGTGAAGGCTGCGGCTCGCCTCGCGGCGAGCGACGACACGCAGTGAGGACGGCGGCCCCCGACGCACTGTCAACGGCACTGTCGGCCGCGTCCGGCCTGACGCAACTCTTCGACACGGCCGGGCATCGGCTGTACCTCGTGGGCGGTGTCGTGCGTGAGGCTGTGGCGGGCCGGTTCCTCGCCGGAGCGGATCTCGATTGCACCACCGACGCTCGACCTGAGACCGTGCGGCGGATTGTTAGTGGAGTGGCGACGTCGCTTTGGACTCAGGGCGAACGGTTCGGCACCATCGGCTGCGTTGTGGACGGGCAAGCCTTCGAGATCACGACTCATCGCGCCGAGCGCTACGACGAGCACTCCCGTAAGCCCATCGTGGCCTTCGGGTACGATGTGGAGGAAGATCTGGCGCGCCGCGATTTCACCGTCAACGCCATGGCGGTCGACACTGCCGACGGCACTCTGCTCGACCCGCACGGGGGACGCGACGACCTGACGGCGGGGGTGCTGCGCACACCGCTCGATCCAGAGGTGTCCTTCGGTGAAGACCCGTTGCGCATGCTGCGGGCGGCCCGCTTCATCGCCAGCCACGGACTGGTGCCTGATGATGCTCTGGTCCACGCGGTCCGGACCATGGGGGACCGGTTGGGCATCGTTGCGGTGGAGCGAGTCCGCGATGAGTTCGAGAAGCTGCTGCTGCTCGATGACCCATCCGAGGGCTTCCGATTCCTGTCCCGTACGGACCTCATCCAGCGGGTGCTTGGAGACCTTGCTGGCCGCAACCATGCGGAGCTGGGCCGGATCGCAGCCGTGGTGGCCGTCGAGCCAGCTCCTCGCTGGGCCTCGTTGTTCGTGCGCGACTCCGCCGAGACCGCCGCTGCGTGCTTGCGGGGACTGCGGTGCTCGGCGGCGCTGGTGTCGGCGGCGTCGGGGCTGGTCGCGGCTCGCATCCAGTTGGCAAAGACCGGCAGCAGCCCGGCTGAAGTCCGCCGCTTCGTGTATGCATGCCCGACGTCGGCAGATGCGGCCCTCGCCTTCGCTCTGTCCGTGGCCGTCGCAACCGGCGAGCCGGCGGGCCGGCTCCACAGTTTCGCTGAGAAGCTCGCTGAGCTGCGGCAGACAGAGGATGTGGACGATCCCGAGCTTCCCGTCAACGGTGAAGAAGTCATGGCGGTGCTGGGACTCGCTCCCGGACCCGAAGTCGGTCGTGCCCTTGCCTTCCTGCGCCAACGGACCTTCGAGAAGGGTCCGATCAGCAAGGCCGAGGCGGCGGAAGCCCTGCGGCAGTGGTGGGCGGCGGACTACTGTGCCGAACTGTGAAGCCGAGTCTCTTCAGCCTCGTCGCCGCTGAGACCGCTGCCGCGCCGGACGGATCGACGGCTGCGACCGTGGACTACCGGCTGGCGCGGGCGGCCACGCTGCGGGCGTGGAGGTCGGGTCAACTCGGCCGCCACGAGGTGTGCGACGCTCAGCGCGAACTGCACCGCAATGCAGAGTTTTGCGGGCAGCCGACCAGGCGCCGGTGTCCGGTGTGCGAAGCTGCGGGCCTCGTTGAAGTGACCTACGTGTTCGGCTCTCGTCTACCCAAGCACGGCCGCTGCGTCACCACACGGGCGGAGATGCAGCGTCTGCAGCATCGCGCCAGCCTGTCGACCGGGTATGTGGTCGAGGTCTGCACGGACTGCGGCTGGAACCACCTGGTGCGCCGGTTCACGCTCGGCGGCAAGCGCTCGGCCTGACCCGTGGTGCGGGCCTCAACAGCGCCTCGACACGAACATCCTGTGGTTGACCACACCATGTGTGGCTAACCGGTGGAAGTTCGTGGTGTCGGTGGTGACGTCGGTGCTCGCGGACCATCCCCGCCCGCCGGCCGGCGGATGCAGGCTCAGATCCCGGCCACTCCCAGAGCAGCCATCTCGGCCTCGGGCAGGTGATACGACTCCTTCAGCGACGGGAAGGCGCAGGAGCGCACATCGTCCGCGAAGCGCCGGACAGCCTGAGTGGCCACGGCGTCAAGATCTGCGTAGCGGCGCACGAACTTCGGAGCCAGGCGCTTCTCGAAGCCCAGCAGATCGTGGTAGACGAGCACCTGTCCGTCACAGTGGGGACCGGCGCCAATGCCGATCGTCGGAATCTCCACGGCCTCAGTGACCATCTCGGCCACCTGCACGGGGACGCCCTCGAGAACGATCGCGTAGCAACCGGCGTGCGCCAGCGACTTAGCCGCCTGCACCAACCGGCGAGCGGCCTCTGCCTCGCGGCCCTGGACCTTGAATCCGCCCATGGCGTGCAGCGACTGGGGGGTGAGGCCTATGTGACCCATGACGGGTATCTCGGCGTCGCAGATGCGCTCGATCATCGGAAGGCGCTTGCGACCGCCCTCCAGCTTCACCGACTGGGCGCCGGCCCTGATGAGCACCGCCGCGTTCTGGACGGTCTCTTCCGCCGACACGTGATAGCTCATCCACGGCAGGTCGGCCACGATGTGAGCCTCGGGCTGGGCCCGGGCCACCGCCGCGGCGTGATGGGCCATGTCGTTGACCGTCACCTGCAGCGTGTCGTCGTACCCGAGCACGACCATGGCGACGGAGTCACCGACCAGGATGAGGTCGGCCCCGGCCTCGCTCACCACCCGGGCGCTCGGCGCGTCGTACGCCGTCACCATCACCAGTGGTTCGGCCCCATCGCGAACCTTGCGAGCCCGTATGGCGGGCGCGGAGAGCGTGCCCATGGTTGCTCCTTTCCCGTCCAGCGCGCCGCGGCTGCCAGCGGTGTCTGCAGACTATCGCCCATCGCCGCCCGGCCGCAAGCAGGGGCTTACCCTCGGCCTGGATCCTCCAATGGGCGGGCCGACGGGGGATGGTTCGCGAGCATCGACGCGGGCATCGACGCGACCACCGACACCACTAACTTCCACCGGTCAGCCACATGTGATGTGGTCGACTGCAGGAGGTTCGTGGCGAGTCGCGGTCGAGCACCGTTGCGCCGGTGTTGAGGATCCCGCGGTGGTCTTGGATGGTGGGTGGGGGCGTCTGACGCATCTGGGGATGGTTCTGTGGATGTCTGGGGACGGGATGGCTCGGTTGGGATGGGCTTGGCCGCCGATACCCTGCGCCCAGCAATCTTTGACTAGCTCCGGTTCTTCGGATTGTGAGCCAGTCCCGTGTCGAACAACAGAGTTCCCTAACCCTGCCCCGGCGAGGGGCCCCGGCAGCGTCGGGTCCACAGGGAGGTGGTCGCCCCGTGCTGCGGGCCTATGAACTGATGATCATCATCGACTCCGATGTCGGCACGGCCGATGTGGACTCGGTGATCGCCCGTGTGGCTGGCCTGGCGGCCGACGGGGGAGGGACGATCGTGTCCACCGACAACTGGGGTCGGCGCAAGTTCGCTTACAAGATCAACCACAATACCGAAGGCACCTACGTGGTCTGGGAGATCGTGACGGTCACGGCCGGTCTGCCCGACACCGAACGGCGGCTGCGGCTCGCGGACGACATTGTCCGCCACAAACTGTTCCGGCTTCCCGACGCCGAGGCCGAGCGCCGCGGTCTGTTCGCGGAGGCCACGCCGGTTGAGGCCGGCTGATTTTCGGAGGTTCCTCATGGGATTCGACAACACTGTGACCGTCGTGGGCAACGTCACCCGCGACCCCGAGCTGCGGTTCGCCCAATCGGGGATGGCTATCGCACAGTTCGGCGTGGCCTGGAATCGCAGGCGCCAGGACCAGGAGGACGAGGTGTCGTTCTTCGATATCACCTGCTTCCGTCAGCTCGCTGAGAATGTCGCCGAGTCGATCCGCAAGGGCGCCCGTGTGGTCATCTACGGCACGCTCCAGCAGAGGAGCTGGGAGACCGATCAAGGCGATCGTCGCTCTCGGGTGGAGATACTGGCCGACGATGTGGCTCCGAGCTTGAAGTGGGCCACGGCCGCGGTCACCAAGAACGAGCGGCCGGGAGGCGGCGACTACCGCAGCGAGGGCGGTCGCGGTGGCGGTTCTCGAGGCGATAGCGCTCCGAGGCCCGCACCGGCCCGCGGCGGCGACCGTCCGGTCGCTTCCTCCACCCCCGACGACGAGCCGTTCTAAGAGGCAGCGCGGATAGATGAGAAGCAGCAGCAGTGATGCCTGTATTGCCAGCGATTCGAAACGCGGTGGAGCGACCATCCGCGCATGTTCTAAGAGGCCGAGCGGGTAGGAGACAGCAATGCCCAAGACGAAAGTGCGGGGCAAGAACCGCGACAACAATCGCCGAGCGAAGAAGAAGGTGAGCTTCCTCACCACCGAACAGATCACGTACGTCGATTGGAAGAACGAGAAGCTGCTGCGGAAGTTCATGTCCGAGAGGGCGAAGATCCGGGCGCGGCGAGTCACCGGCAACAACGCCCAGCAGCAGAAGCTCGTCGCTGACGCCATCAAGGTGGCTCGCGAGATGGCCCTAGTTCCCTACTCGAACCGGGTCACGACCCAGCGCCAGAACAAGGACCGAGACGGCCGCGGCCGCGCTGCCGGTCCGGTGCCGCGTCCATCGTCGCCGCCTCCGGCGGGCACGTCGGCCGAAGACATGGCCGATGCCGACGCAGCTGTGGAGGATGCCCTCGCCGATGCCGACGCAGCTGTGGAGGATGCCCTCGCCGATGCCGACGCAGCTGTGGAGGATGCCCTCGCCGATGCTGTGGCTGTCGATCTCGCGGCTACCGATCTGGTCGATGTTGGAGAGGAGCAGGCGTGAAGGTCGTCTTGCGCGCTGATGTGGACGGGTTGGGCCGCAAGGGCGACATCTGCGAGGTGGCAGCGGGATACGCCCGGAATTATCTCGTTCCCAAGGGTCTGGCTCTGAAGTCCTCGCCAGGCGCGGAACGGCAGGCCAAGGCCATGAGGCGCAGCGCGGCACTGCGCAGGGCGGCCGATCGTGCTGACGCGGAGGAGATCGCGGTGAGGTTGGCTCCAGCCGTGCTGACGCTGTCGGCCCGAGCCGCGGAATCCGGCCACCTCTACGGCTCGGTGTTGCCGGCCGACATCGTGGCCGCGGTCGAAGCACAGGTGGGGGCGGTCGTCGACAGCAAGGCTGTCGTGCTGGATGCGCCCATCAGAGAGATCGGCTCGCACACAGTGCTGTTCCGGCTGCACGCCGACGTGGAGGTGCCGGTGACCCTGGAGGTGACGGTACTGGACTGATCCCGCCCACAGCCTTCCACATCGGCTGTAGGAAATCCCCGGTCAGTCCACCGCTCCAAGCGCGAATTCCCCAGCGCAATGCCCAGTTCGGCCCGGCCGATGTCATAGGGCCTCGGTACCGTCGTGATGTCACAGCGGCACGGCTGCAGGGGCAGGTATTCATGGGCGTCAATACATGAGCGTTACAGACAGCGCGCAGTGGCAGAACGGAGGTTCCGCCACGGTCCAGGAACGGCGCGACGTGCGCGTACCTCCTCACAACCTGGTGGCCGAAGAGTCCTTGCTGGGCGCGATGCTGCTGTCGCGCGATGCCATTGCCGACGTGTTGGAGACGGTGTCGGCCGAGCATTTCTACCGGCCCGCGCACGCTCGGGTCTTCGAGGCGGTGCATGGCCTCTACGGCGAAGGCAACCCGGCCGATGCGGTGACGGTGGCCGAGATCCTCCAGCGCAACGACACGCTGGAGGCCATCGGAGGCCTGGACGGCCTGCTCTCGCTGCAGATGAACACGCCGGCCACGTCCAACGCGGCCTCCTATGCCCGCATCGTGCGCGAGAACCACACGCTGCGCCGCCTCATCGAGGTGGCCGGTGAGATCGCGGAGCTGGGCTACGGTCGCCCCGACGACGTGACCAAGGCCGTGGACTGGGCCGAGAACCTGATGTACCAGGTCGCCCAGGGCCAGGTGGGCGACAACACGGTCCAGCTCTCAGAGCTGCTGGACGGCACGCTGGACAGACTCGAGGAGCTATACGAGCGCGGCGGGACAATCACTGGCACCGCAACCGGCTACCACGACCTCGACAAGCTGCTGTCCGGTCTGCAACCGTCCTCGCTGTACGTGGTGGGCGGCAGGCCGTCCATGGGCAAGACCTCGTTCGCGCTGGGTATGGCCGCCCACGCGGCCATACGCGGGCAGCGGCCCGTGCTGGTGTTCTCGCTGGAGATGGGACACATGGAGCTGACGCAGCGGCTGCTATGCACCGAGGCTCGGGTCGACTCCACAAAGATGCGCGATGGCCGGCTCGGCGACGACGACTGGAACCGGGTGAACGCTGCCATCGGACGGCTGGCGGAAGCGCCCATGTGGATCGACGACAACCCGAACGTGACGGTCATGGAGATCAGAGCCCGGGCCCGCCGCCTCAAGAGCCAGGTCGGCGATCTCGCTATGGTCGTGGTCGACTACTTGCAGCTCATGACGGGCCGCCACAGTGCCGACAACCGACAGGTCGAGGTGGCCGAGATTTCCCGCGGCCTCAAGATCCTCGCCCGCGAACTCGAATGTCCGGTGGTAGCCCTGTCGCAGCTCTCCCGCAATCTCGAGATGCGCCAGCAGAAGCGGCCCATCCTCGCCGACCTGCGAGAGTCCGGTGCCATCGAGCAGGACGCCGACGTCGTGATGTTCATCTATCGCGACGAGGTCTACAACCCAGACAACGCAGACACCGCGGGCACGGCCGAGATCATCGTGGCCAAGAACCGCAACGGCCCTACCGCCACGACCACGCTGGCCTTCCTGTCCCGGTTCACCACGTTCGCCAACTTTGCGGCCCGAGCCGCCATCTGAGTGTTCCTCGGCCAAAACCTCCTGGCGTGGCTGGTCCTGGCCCTGGGTGCGGCGATGGCCGCCGGCAACCTCGCGGCGTTGTTGCGACCGAGACCGGATCGGCGCGATCCGACAGATCTGGAACGGGCTCCGCTGGGTCGCAGCATTCTCTACATCGTCATCGGTTCGGTGGCTGCCTTGTGGGCCGTAGCATCACTGCTGTCGTCCTGACAACTGCGAGGCCGCCGCCATGACATCATCAGTGACATCACCGGTGACATCATCAGCGCTGACCGGCAACTTGGACCCTGCCTCGCTCAACCTTGCGATGTCACCGCAAGCCCGCCCGCTCTACGACCGGGTCGTCGAGTTCGTGGCCACAGAGGTGGAACCGGCCACCGCCACCTTCTTCAAGCTCGGCGAGGACCGGGCCGAGCGTTGGGGCTACGGCCCCGGCCAGCTCGAGTTGCTCGACGTCCTCAAAGCTCGAGCGAAAGCGGCCGGGCTGTGGAACTTCTTCCTGCCTGACTCCACCAGCGGGGAGGGTCTCAGCAACCTCGACTACGCCTACATCGCGGCCGAGCTGGGCAAGAACCCGATCGCCTCGGAGTGTCTCAATTGCAGTGCTCCGGACACAGGCAACATGGAGGTGCTGGAGCGGGTAGGCACGCCCCAGCAGAAGAAGCAGTGGCTCGAGCCCCTTCTGGCCGGGGAGATCAGATCGTGCTACGCCATGACCGAGCCGGCGCTGGCGTCGTCGGACGCCAAGAACATCGCCACGCGAGCCGTGCTCGACGGCGACGAATGGCTCATCAACGGCGAGAAGTACTACATCTCCGGGGCCGGGGATCCGCGCTGCAAGATCATGATCTGCATGGTGCAGACCAGCCCGGACGGGCCCCCGCACCGCCGTCAGTCCCAGATCCTGGTGCCGATGGACACGCCGGGGGTGCGGGTGATCGGCCCGATGCATGTGTTCGGCGAGGACGATGCACCCCACGGACACATGCACATCCGTCTCGACGATGTGCGGGTGCCGGCGTCGAGCATCCTGCTCGGCGAGGGCTGCGGCTTCGAGATTTCCCAGCTGCGACTCGGACCGGGCCGCATCCACCACTGCATGCGTTCGGTCGGCGCGGCGGAGAAGGCCCTGAACCTCATGGTGCGTAGAGGCATGAGCCGCGAGGCCTTCGGACGCCCGCTGGCTCAACTCGGCGGCAACATCGAGATGATCGCCCGAGCCCGGGTGGAGATCGAGGCCATGCGGCTAATGGTGCTGCGGGCGGCCAAAGCCATGGACACCCTCGGCAATGCCGAGGCCCGAGTCTGGGTGAGCGCAGTGAAGGCGATGGTCCCCGAGCGGGTCTGCCGCATAATCGATCAGGCCATCCAGATGCACGGCGCGACCGGCGTCTCGCAGTGGACGCCGCTGGCTCGGATGTACACCAACCAGAGGACCCTTCGCCTGGCCGACGGTCCCGACGAGGTGCACTGGTTCGTGGTCGGCCGGGCCGAGATGGCGGCCCACGAAGGGCTCGGCGATCCGGCCGAAGAAGCGCGGCAGAGACAGCTAGCAGGAGCATGAACTAGCGTTCATCGATCCGACGGCCACGAATAACTGCATCAAGGAGGTCGATGCGTGACGATCACTTCGGAACGATCCCAGCCTCAAGCGCCGCCACCCGCGGGGGAGGGCGCTGGCGCTACCACGGTCGCATCGCTGGCACGGGACTGGGCGCGCCGCAGTCCACGCCAGGTGGCCATGCGGGAGAAGGACTTCGGCATCTGGCAGGAGTACACCTGGGCCGAGACCTGGGATCTGATCGAGACCGCCGCGCATGGTCTCTTGGAACTGGGCGTGGAGGTCGGCGACCGGGTGGCCATCCACTCCGAGGACCGGCCCGAGTGGGTGATCCTCGATCTGGCCACCGTGGCCGTGCGAGGCATCACGGTCGGTCTCTACCCGACCAATCCAACCGCCGAGGTGGAGTACCTGTTCGACGACTGCACTCCCTCCGTTTTCTTCGCCGAGGACCAGGAGCAAGCCGACAAGGTCCTCGGGGTCCCGATGGAGACGGCCGCGTCCGCACGTCGGATCATCTACACGGAGCCGAGGGGATTCGGTGACTACGAAGACTCGCGGCTGCTGTTCTGGGACACGTTCCTGGAGATGGGCCGCCGCCATCGCGAGTCTCACCCGGGTGCGGTGAGCGAACGCATGGCCGCCGCGTCGGAGGCCGACGTGATGACCCTCGTCTACACGTCGGGAACCACCGGCCCGCCCAAGGGCGCGATGCTGACAAACTCCAACGCGGCCTACTGCATCGACAAGATCGTCAACGAAACCGAGCGCTTCCCCGACGGTGGCGGCCCCAGCTCCAAGGACCTCATCCTCACCTACCTGCCGCTGTGCCATGTGGCCGAACGGATCTTCTCCACCTGGACGCTCGTCGGTGCTGGCCCGTCGCTGAACTTCGCCGAGTCGATCGAGACCGTCACGGAGAATCTGAGAGAAGTCCAGCCGACGCTGTTCTTCGCCGTACCGAGGATCTGGGAGCGTCTGCATGCTCTGGTCACCATCAAGAGCAACGATGCGACACTGTTCAAGCGGGTCTCCCTGCGCTTCGCGATGGCACTCGCAAGAGTGATAGGACGACAGAAGGTCGCCAACGGCGGCAGCCACACGATATTGACCCGCCTGCTGTACGCCGTGGGCCAGCCTCTGGTGTTCCGGGCCATGAAGGAGCGGATCGGCTTGCGCCGCTGCCGTCACGCCGGCTCGGGCGCGGCCGCGGTCGCGCCCGAGGTGCTCGAGTTCTTTATCGGCATCGGCGTACCGGTGTACGAGCTCTACGGCATGACTGAGAACTCCGCGGTGGCCACATGCAATTTCGCGGGCCGCATGAAGCTGGGCACGGTGGGCGAGCCCTATCCCGATATCGGCTTGCGCATCGACGAGGCCAGCGGCGAGATCCAGACCAAGCACCCCGGTGTGTTCGCGGGCTATTGGAACAATCCCGCCAAGACGGCCGAGACGTTCACCGAGGACGGCTGGCTGATGACGGGAGACGTGGGCGTCTGGGTGGACGGGACCCATGTGAAGATCGTTGACCGCATCAAGCACATCATCATCACCTCCGGCGGCAAGAACATCTCCCCGTCGGAGATCGAGAACAGCCTCAAGACCTCTCCGTATGTCAAGGAGGCCATGGTCATCGGTGACGGGCGCAAGTTCGTGACCGCGCTGATCGGCATTGAGCTCGACACGGTCGGCGACTGGGCCCTGCGCAACAACATCCCGTACACCACCTACCGCGACCTCTCAGAGAAAGAAGAGGTGATGGAGCTCATCTCGGTGGTGGTGGACGCCACCAACACCAAGTTCGCCCGCGTGGAGCAGATCAAGAAGTTCCGGATGCTGCCCAAGGAGCTCGACCACGAGGACGGCGAGCTCACCGCTACCCAGAAGCTCAAACGCAACGCCATGGAGGAGATGTTCGGCGATCTCGTGGAGTCGATGTACTGATGGCCACCGCCGTTGGGCAGCAGGCTCGGAGGCCGGTGCGCCGATGACTGCCTTGGCCGCCCGGCTCGGGGCGATCGACCCGCGCTACAACGCTCCGGCCGCGTTCACCACGGGGCTGGTCGGAGCGGTCGTCGTCTTCGGCGCGGTACAGCTCTTCAACAATCCGGCGCTGTTCTTCCAGACGTTCATGAAGTCGATGGGGCTCGGCTCGGTCTACGCGCTGATCGCCCTCGGCTTCGTGCTCATCTTCAAGGCCACCCAGACCGTCAACTTCGCCCAGGGTGCCCTCGCCGCCACCGGCGCCCTGTTCGTGGCGTTCCTGGTGTACGAGCGACGCACCGTGATCGACGGCCAGAGCGTGGTGGTGAACGACGGCCACATCCCCTTCACCAGCATCGGCAATCCCATCGATCACGTGGGTGGGCCGCCGTGGGTGCACTGGGCGTTGAGCGTGGCCGTGGCCCTGGCGTTCGCCGCGGCGGTCGGACTGGTCGTGGAGCGCCTGGCCATACGCCCCATGATCGGCGAGCCGCTGTTCTCGGTGGCGGTGATCACTCTCGGTTTGGAGATCGTGTTCCGGGAGTTCAACAACGACGCCGTCAAGATCGATCTCCGCCCGGTGACACCTCCGTGGGGCGTCGACGGCTTCACCGTGGGCGGCGCCTTCATCAACTGGAGCTTCGTGGCGGCCATGGTCACCGCCGCCGCAGCCTTCGTGGCCGTGTACTTCTTCTATCGGTCCCGTCTCGGCATCGCCATGCGAGCCGTCGCCTTCGACCAGGAGGCGGCCATGGCCCAGGGCGTCAGCGTGGGCCGGGTGTTCGCTATCGCCTGGGCCGCGGGCGCGGTGCTGGCCGCCATCGGCGGCATCTTCGCCACCCAGCCGCCGGTGGCCCAGACGCTGGCGGTCGACCAGGAGACGGCCAACATCGCCTTCCGGGCCCTGCCCGCGGTGGTCCTGGGTGGGCTCGACTCGGCGAGCGGGGCACTGCTCGGCGGGCTGATCGTGGGCGTGGCCGAGATCTACGCGGGCCAGTACGCGGCGGGCAACATCTCGTGGCTAGGCGCCGGCTATCCGCTCATCGTGCCCTACGTCGTGATGATCATCGGACTGCTGGTTCGCCCCTATGGTCTCTTCGGCACGCCCGAGATCCGGAGGGTGTGACGTGTTCGGTCGCTCGGCTCCCGAGATCCGGAGGGTGTGACGTGTTCGGTCGCCCCCATCTCTATACGGCGTACCGCCAGGAGACGCAGATGCTGCCGACCTGGACCCAGAAGGCCGTGTTCGCGGCGTTCCTGGCGGTGCTGTTCCTGCTGCCGTTCGAGCTGCCGGTGATCAGCCACATCCCGGTGGTTCGGTTCCTCGGCGACGGCGACTGGCTGCGCCCCATGGCTCTGGTGATGGTGCTGGCCATCGCCGCCCTCGGCCTCAACCTGCTGAGCGGGGTGGCTGGGCAGGTGTCGCTGGGCCACGCCTTCTTCATGGGAGTGGGCGCCTGTGCTGCGGTCTACTTGGGCGGCACCAGCGGCGAGGCCGGCTGGGGCCACTCGCTGCCGATTTGGATCTGGTTGCCCGGCGCCGGCGTCGCCGCGGCCCTTGTCGGCGTGATCGTGTCTCCGGTGGCGGTGAAGCTGCGCGGGCTCTACCTGGCCATCGTCACCCTGGGCCTGGTGTTCCTCGGGATCCACTTCGGCAACACGAGTTGGGGCCGCAGGATTGCCGGCGCGCCCGGGCTGGGTCGGGAGTTTCCGGGACTCGACGTCCGGCTGTGGAAGGAGGAGACCCCGCTCATCAACGTCGGCGACGACGGCCGCTGGCTGTGGTTCGATGTCACCGACTCCGAGAAGCGGTACCTGTTCCTGCTCGTGCTCACCGTGGCGTTCGCGCTGGTGGCCAAGAACCTGGCCCGCACCCGCACCGGCCGGGCCATGCAGGCCATCCGCGACCGTGACATCGCGGCCGAGGTGATGGGCGTGCCCGAGTTTCGCTACAAGCTCATAGCCTTCGCGGTGTCATCGTTCTTCGCCGGCGTGTCGGGCGCTCTGTTCGCGGCCCTGTCGCAGCGGATACTGGCCACCGACTTCGGGCTGTTCCTGTCGGTGGAGTTCATCGCCATCCTGCTGATCGGCGGCGCCGGCACCACGGCGGGCCCCCTGATCGGCACCTTCTTCGTGGTGATGGTGCCGCAGTTCGTGGAGGAGTTGACCAAGTGGCTCGAGGACGCCGAGGGCGGCCCCGTCGGCGCGCTGTCGCGGGCCGTGCTCACCGAGGGCGGCGATTTCGGCGTGATCAACACCGCCATCCAGACGCCGGGCTGGACGCTCAGCGTGTTCAATTGGAACCTCGTGCTGTTCGGTGTGCTCATTATCGTGTTCCTGATCGTCGAGCCGCTCGGAATCTTCGGGATCTGGGTGCGAACCCGCAACTACTGGAAGCGATGGCCGTTCAGCTACTGAGCTGCTGCCGCCCGACAAGATGTGAGCACCGCAGCGGTGCTCCTACCCCAACAGACAACCCTGGAGGAGAACAACCATGAAGCAACTCAAATGGATGGTCGCCGTGCTGTGCGCCCTGGCTCTCGTGGCCACGGCCTGCGGCGGCGACGACGACGATGAGCCCACCCCCGCCGCCCCGTCGTCCGAGCCGGACGAGGAGATGATCGAGCCCGACGAGGAGATGACCGAGCCGGACGAGGAGATGACCGAGCCCGACGAGGAGATGACCGAGCCGGACGAGGAGATGACCGAGCCCGACGAGGAGATGACCGAGCCCGACGAGGAGATGACCGAGCCCGACGAGGAGATGACCGAGCCCGACGAGGAGGCCATGATGGCCTACGACTACGGCGTCGATCCGGAGTCGATGACCATACGGGTCGGCGTCAACACCGACCTGTCGGGCATCTTCGCCCCGCTCACCACCAAGATCACCGACGGTCACAAGGCCTACTGGGAGTGGCTGAACGCCAACGGCGGCATCCAGGGCTGGACCGTCGACCCGGTGGTGCTCGACAACGGCTACGACGTGCCCACCCACCTGGAGAACTACGAGGTGATGGCGGGCACCGGCGACGACAGCGTGGTCATGTTCTCCACATCCACCGGCTCGCCCCATACCGCGGCAATTGCAGAGGCGCTGATCGAGGACAACATGGCCGCCATCCCGCTGTCGTGGTCCTCGAACTGGCCCGACCCCGAATTCGGCCAGAACGTGTTCGAGGTGCAGACCAACTACTGCATCGAGGGCATGAACGGCGCCACCTACATGTCCGAGACCCACGGCAGCAAGGTGGCCATCGCCACTTTCCCCGGCGAGTACGGCGAGGACGGTGCCGCGGGCGTGAAGATAGCGGCCGAAGCGCTGGGCCTCGAGGTCGTCTATGACGGCACGGGCCTGGCCGTTCCCGGCAGCGACCTGACGCCGGTGGTTGCCGGCATTGTCGAGTCCGGCGCCGACTGGGTGTGGCTCACCACCAATCCCCCCACGGCGGCCCAGCTCATGGGCGGCGCCGCGGGGGCGGGCTTCACCGGCCAGTGGTCGGGCAACGGCCCGAGCTGGAACCCGGCTCTGCTGAACACGGCCGTGGCTCCCATCGGTGACGCCAGCTACACCCACTCCACCTACACGGTGCTGTGGGGCGTGGGTGAGGCCGAGGGGATGCAGGAGATGATCTCCGCCATGCGCGAGTTCCGCCCGGATGCCCCGTTCGACGACGTCTACATCATCAGCTGGATCGAGGGCTACGTCGCCACGCAGATCCTCGACCAGGCCATCAGCAACAACGACCTCACCCGGGCCGGGGTGCTGGCTGCCGCCAACCAGGTCACGGCCGACCTCAAGGGCCTGGCCCCGAACCAGACCTGGAGCGGCGACCCCAACGACAACGTCGTGAGAGAGACCTACCTCTACGACGTAGACCTGTCGCTGTACACGCCGGGCGCCACGGTGTCTGACGAGGCCGGCAACAACGGCTACCGGCTCATCAAGGGCCCCTACGCCTCTGAGACCGCACTGGCTTGGGAGTACGAGCGCTGCGTGAAGGGATAGCAACTTAGAGAATTGGCGGGGCAGGCCACTCAAGCAAGTGGCCTGCCCCGCCGGCCCGTCCGACCACCGAGAGCAGGCATGCTCGCAGTCGCCAACCTGGAAGTCGTCTACAACGAGGTGATCCTCGTGCTTCGCGGGCTCTCGATAGAGGTGCCCGACGGCAGCATCGTGGCGCTGCTCGGCGCCAACGGCGCGGGCAAGACCACGGCAGTGCGGGCCGTCACGGGTCTCCTCGACGTCCACGAGGGCGACATCACCAAGGGTTCTGTCGTCTGGAACGGGACAAACATCTCCCAGCTCAAGCCGTCGCGGATCGTGGAGTTGGGAATCACCCAGGTGATGGAGGGCCGCCGCGTGTTCGCCGAGCTCACCGTGGACGAGAACCTCGGCACCGGGGCGTTCACCGTGCGCGACCGCCGAGCCAACGCGGCCTCCTATCAGAGGGTGATGGAACTCTTCCCGCTGCTGCAGGATCGGCGACGGCACACCGCCGGGTACCTGTCCGGCGGCGAGCAGCAGATGCTGGCTATCGGGCGGGCCTTGATGTCCGACCCGAAGCTGCTCATTCTCGATGAGCCGTCCTTGGGTCTGGCCCCGATGCTCATAGAGCAGATCCGCGACATCATCGTCGACATCAACTTCCAGGGAACCAGTGTGCTGCTGATCGAGCAGAACGCGGTGATGGCCCTGTCGATTGCCGACTACGGCTACATCATGGAGTCGGGAAAAGTCGTCATGGACGGCGAGCCCCGCAAGCTGCTCGCCGATGAGGATGTGCAGGAGTTCTATCTGGGCCTGCGCGCCGAGGGCGAGCGGAAATCGTTCCGGGACGTGAAGCACTACAAGCGCCGCAAGCGCTGGCTGTCATGAGTGACACCGCAAGCACCCAGACCAGCACAACGCCCGAGGAGTCCGCCCACGCCCTGCTGGAGGTGGACGACATCTCCTTGCGCTTCGGGGGCGTCACTGCCATCGACTCGGTGTCGTTCGAGGTGCGCGACGGCGAGCTGTTCGCCATCATCGGCCCCAACGGCGCGGGCAAGACCTCGATCTTCAACTCGATCTCGCAGGTGTACCAGCCCCAGTCCGGCGACATTCGCTGGAAGGGTGCCTCGATCATAGGCACCCGCCCCGACCGGGTGGCCCGCCTCGGGGTGGCCCGCACCTTCCAGAACATCGAGCTGTTCCCCCAGATGACGGTGCTCGACAACCTGCTCACCGGCCGCCACATCCGCATGAGCAGTTCTTTCCTCGCCGGCGCGGTGTGGGTGGGAAGGGCCAGGCGGGAGGAGATCGAGCACCGCCGCCGGGTGGAGGACATCATCGATTTCCTGGAGATCGAGCGGTGGCGCAAGCACCCGGTGGCGCTGCTGCCCTACGGCATCCAGAAGCGGGTGGAGCTGGGTCGGGCCCTGGCCATGGATCCCGAGCTGCTCATGCTTGACGAGCCCGTGGCGGGGATGAACCTCGAGGAGACCGAGGACATGGCCCGGTTCATCCTCGACATCCGCCGCGAGCTGGGCATCAGCCTGCTCATGGTGGAGCACGACATGGGCCTGGTGATGGACATTGCCGACCGGGTCATGGTCCTCGACTTCGGTCGGAGGATCGCCGAGGGAACCCCGGCCGAGGTGCAGCGCGACCCCCGGGTCATCGCGGCCTATCTGGGCAGTACCGAGCTGGACGCGCAGGTCTCCGAGTGACTGAGCCTGCGATCCGCACAGCGTCCGGAGCGCTGCTCGATGAGCGCCGCCACCTGAGACCGGACGAGCTGGCCGAGCTGGCCGCGATGGGCGACGAGTCGGTGCCGTCACTGGCTGCTCTGGCCCACGAGGTGCGCCTCGCGTGGGCCGGCCCGACGGTCGAGGTGGAGGGCATCCTGTCGGCCAAGACCGGAGGCTGCCCCGAGGACTGCCACTTCTGCAGCCAGTCGGCCGCGTTCGACACGCAAGTCAAAGCCACCCCGTTCCTCGACACCACCGAGGTGTTGGCGGCGGCCCGCGAGACCGAGGCGCTGGGAGCCAGCGAGTTCTGCATGGTGCTAGCGGTGCGAGGTCCCGACCGCCGCACTATGGACCGGCTTATCGAGTTGACGGCATTGGTGTCGGCCACCACGGGCCTGAATGTGGCGATCAGCGCGGGCATCCTCACCCGGGACCAGGCCTTGGAACTGGCCGCGGCCGGGGTGCACCGCTACAACCACAATCTGGAGACGAGCCGGTCCTTCTTCGGCCAGGTCGTCACCACCCACAGCTTCGACGAGCGGGTGGCCACCTGCACCTATGTGCGCGAGGCCGGCATGGAGCTGTGCTGCGGCGTGCTGCTGGGCATGGGCGAGAGTGTCGAGCAGCGTCTGGAGCTGATCGAGCAGATCCGGGAGGTCGAGCCGTGCGAGGTGCCCATCAACTTCCTGAATCCCCGCCCGGGCACGCCGCTGCAGGTTCGCAAGCCGGTAGGAGCCTTGGAGGCGATCCGCTGGATCGCGCTATTCCGTCTGGCACTGCCGTCAGTGATCCTGCGCTACGCCGGCGGCCGGGAGATAACACTGCGCGATCTGCAGGCCATGGGCATGACGTCGGGTATCAACGCTCTGATCGTGGGCAACTACCTGACAACTCTGGGTCGTTCGCCCCAGCAGGATCTGGACATGCTCGCGGACCTGCGGATGCCCATCGGCAGTCTCTCGGCCGCGGTTTGAGCGAGGGGGCGCTGTACTGCCGCGGCTGCGGGCGCCGCGACTGCTCCGGCTGCCTGCCTGAACTGGATCCGCCCCGCTACTGCGGCTTGTGCGGAGCCTGGCTGGCCACCTCCGTCACTCCTGCGGGTTGGACCGCCAAGTGCCGCAACTGCGGCACGACCCGTTCGCTCTAAGCAACGACCCAGGAGGCCGAGCGGACCGGCAGCAGTACATGTGCGAGATCAGCAGGCGGTGAGCGAGGCCGTGGCCCGAGCGGCCCGTGAGCGCAGCGAACAGGAGCGGGAAACACACCTCATCACCGCGAGCGCTCACCACCTGTCCGCGCGAGGCCGAGGCACTTCGCTCAGGCTCGCAGCACCTCCACGATCTCATTGCAGGCCGCGCAGCGGTGAATCGCCCGGCACCGAGCCGGACCGAACGGAGACTGCTCCACCAGGGCCGCGGCGCCGCAGCGGGGACACTCGGAGGGCTTGCCGGGCACAGCGACCGAGACCGTGAAATCGCTCGCCATGACCGTCCGAGCGTGCCGGCTGAGTCGCGAAGTGTCCCAGGCCTCGGGGCTGCGTCGCACCTCCACCGCGTCTATGCCCTCCAACTGTTCTACAGCTCTGCCGATCTCGGCCGAGATGACCGCTAGGGCCGGGCAGCCGCTGAACGTGGTGATCAGCTCCACGGTTGCCCGCCCGCCTGCCACCTCGACGCCGCCGATCATGCCCATGTCGATCACGCTGACCCCGGGGTACTCGGGGTCGTCGACAGCTCTCAGAGCTTCGATCACGTCGGTGTTCGTGATCGTGCAGGCGTCACCCGTCACAATCCAACCCTAGGGGCCGAGCGGGTGGGCAGCATCCCGTTGAGTGTTTCACGAGGCGCTCAGCGAGGCCGTGGCCCGAGCGGCCCGTGAGTAGCCCTATGTCAAGCTCAGCCTCCCAAATCTGCATGGATTTTGTCGATTGGTGACGATTATCTCTACAGATTTGGTGGTACACCCGTGAGCGCAGCGAACGAGAGCGGGAGACACAACACCGCACCACGAGACGGCATCACCTACCCGCGCTGTCTCCAAAGGCCGGGCGCGACAACCCGCGCGGCCGCAGGGTGCGGCTGCTCGCAGCCGAGAGTGCCGCGAACTACTGTCGCGGGCATGTCGGCGACCACCGCTTCCGTGTCCTGGCGGGGTGGGCTGCACTGGCGCCGGATGCATCCGTCGGGCTGGGTGGCGCTGGCGACACTGCTCGGGGCCCTGATCGCCCACCTGTTCGCAGACGCGTCCTACCTGCTCGGCAACTTCGAGTGGTGGTGGTGGATCCTGCTCGTCGCCGGTGTGGCGGTGTCGGCGTGGCACGACGGGCTTCACCGCCTGCGCCTGTGGATCGAAGCCATCCCGACGTTCACGCTGAAGATCGCGATGCTCCTGGCGTGGGGGGTATTCGTCCTGCAGTTCTTCAACGTGATCACCCGGTACAGCAACGAGTACGTGGAGCAGGACATCCTCTTCGGCGAGGTCGTCAGCCTGGCGTGGCAGGCGTTCGGTCTCATGTTCCTGGTGGCCATCAACGCCGGCGTGCGCGACGGCGTCAACCCCCGCATCGACTTCTGGTGGGCGAACTTCTCGAACAAAACCAAAGCCGCGCTCGACTTCGCCATGCACACGGTGCTGCTGCTGCCCTTCATCTTCATGAGCGTCCGCATCCTGCAGCACTACGCCGCCGCCGCGCTCGGCCGGCGCCACAACGGCGAGTGGCCCGCGGGCTGGCGGGTGTGGCAGAGCTGGGAGGAGGCTGTGGACGCGGGCGGCCTCGCGGTGGGACCCATCAAGACGATGCTGCTGGTGGGCTTCTTCCTGTTCGGCCTGCAGATCCTGGCTGAGGTCATCAAGACCGGGTTCGTACTGCTCGGGCGAGAGGACTACGGCGCCATCGTGGAGAGCGACGCCCCGCTGAGGATCGAGTAGGCGGTGTTGGGGATGCTGGCACTGGAGACGATCTTCGGCATGGACGCGGGGGTGTTCCTGGCCCTCACGATGTTCGCGGTGTTCATGCTGGTGATCCTGTCGGGCTACAACGTGGCGTTCTCGTTCGCGGCCACGGCCCTGTTCTTCAGCTTCCTGGGTGATTGGCTCGATGTGTTCGACCCCAACACGCTCAACACCCTGCCGGGACGGTGGTACAAGGCGATCAGCGACCCGACGCTGCTGGCTGTGCCGCTGTTCGTGCTCATGGGAGCCATCCTCGAGCGGTCGGGCATGGCCGAGCGGCTGTTGAACGCGTTCGGCATGCTGATGGGCCGGCTGCGGGGCGGCGTCGCGGCAGCGGTTGTGCTGGTGGGCACCCTGCTGGCCGCGGCGACCGGGGTTGTAGCCGCCACAGTGATCGTGATGGGCCTGCTGTCACTGCCGGCGATGGTGCGCCTCGGCTACGACAACAAGCTCTCCACCGGCGCCATCATCGCCTCGGGCACACTGGCACAGCTGCTGCCGCCGAGCATCGTCCTGATCCTGCTGGCCCAGCAGCTGGGCGTGGGCATTCTGGGGCTGTTCGCCGGGGCGCTGCTCCCCGGCCTGCTCCTGAGCGGGCTCTACGTGGCCTACGTGCTCGTGTTGTCGTGGCTGCGGCCCTCGGTGGGTCCGGCGATGCCCCAGGAGCAGCGCACGCTCGCCGGCAATCCGTCCATCCGTACGAAGGTGCTCATCGCGCTGCTCCTCGGATTGATGGTGGGCGCGGTCATGCTCCTGGCCAGTCCCAGAGCGTCGCTGATCGCGGGAGCATTCACCTTCATTGTGGTTCTGGCAATCCTGTGGCGGACCCGGATGCTGGCCGCCGAGGTGCTCATCGCCATCGTCCCGATGCTGGTGTTGATCCTCGGGGTGCTGGTCTCCATCTTCCAGGGGATAGCCACCCCCTCGGAGTCGGGCGCGGTGGGTGTGTTCGGAGCGCTGCTGCTTACCGTGTTGAACTGGCTGTTCGACGATCTGCTGGTCAAGGAGGGCGCCACCCATATCACCAAGGCGTGGCGGCTCGACTGGCAGGCAGTGAAGGACGCGGCTCGCTCCACCACGAATGTGGTGGTGCTGGTGATGACACTGCTGTTCTGCTCGACGTTCTTCAGCGCCATGTTCTTCCAGCTCGGCGGGTCGGACCAGACCTCGGAGTGGCTGACCTCGATCGGCGGCGGCAAGTGGGGCTTCGTGATCATCGCCATGGTCGCTGTGTTCCTGCTGGGCATCAACCTCGAGTTCCTGGAGATCACCTTCATCGTTGTGCCGATCTTCGTGCCAGCCATGGACTTCCTCGGGTTCACAGCCGACGAGAAGATCTGGTTCGCGGTGCTGATGGCGGTGAACCTGAACATGGCGTTCATCTCTCCGCCGGTGGGGTTCTCGCTGTTCTACCTGCAGAGCGTGGCGCCACCGGAGGTGAAGACAGCCGATATCCACAAGGGCGCCTTCCCCTTCATGGGCCTGCAGGCTCTGGCCCTGGTGATCCTGGCCGTCTTCCCCGCCATCACCTATACGTCGATCGAGGCGTTCCGGTTCGGTTGACGTCGGCCGCGGCTGACGCCGGCCGCGCGCGGTCTGGCGAACGATCTCGGCGAGACTCGCTCGTTGAGGTCGCCGGGCACGCCAATAGTTGTTGGTGTAATCTGCCAGTCGCCAGCGACGCCTGCCCGGGAGTTCTGATCCGAGGAAGGCGACCAATGGCAGAGTGATGGCGTCCAACATGGAGGGACTACAAGTGACTCAAGAAGCAGATTCGACTCCGGTCGATGGTACTCCCGCAGACGGCGTTCTCGAAGAAGCTTCTTCGAGGCTGGCCCGGCGAGGCTTCATCAAAGGGGGACTCGGTGTAGCCGGGTTCGCAGCGGCCTCTTCGATCCTGGCCGCGTGCGGTGACGACGGCGAGGAGGCTCCGGCGCCCACGGCGACGGATGCACCCGATGCCGCCGAAACCGCCACGACGGCTGCGCCGGCCGAGCCCACCGACACGGTGGCCGTGACGTCGCAGGGTCCCGAGATCGAGTGGCAGATGGCCACCAGCTGGCCCACGGCGCTGGTGACGCTGTTCGGCTCGGCCCAGTTCTTCGCGGAGAAGGTGAGCGAGCTCACCGGAGGGCGCTTCGTCATCCACGCCCGCCCCGCGGGCGAGATCGTGGGCGGCCTCGAGGTCTTGCAGACGGTGCGCGACCTCGGCGTGGAGATGGGCCACACCGCGTCGTACTACTACGTAGGCATCAGCCCGGTGCAGCAGTTCGGCACCGCGGTCCCGTTCGGGCTCACCCAGCGCCAGCAGAACGCCTGGCTGTACCAGGGCGGCGGCACCGACACGCTCAACGAGTTCTACGCGGAGGAGCACGGCATCATCGCGTTCCCCGGTGGCGGCACGGGATGCCAGATGGGCGGCTGGTTCACAAAGGAGATCAACTCGGTCGACGACCTGAACGGCCTCAAGATGCGCATTCCTGGCCTGGCCGGGCAAGTGCTGGAGAACCTCGGCGGCGAACAGGTGACGCTGGCCGGCGGCGAGATCCTGCAGGCCATCCAGACCGGTGCCATCGACGGCGCCGAGTTCGTCGGCCCGACCGACGACCTCATCCTCGGCCTCGACCAGTTCCAGGGCGATCTGTACTACTACCACCCGGGCTGGTGGGAGCCGGGCACGGCCCTGGAGGTGCAGATCTCCCTGGAGAGGTGGAACGAGTTGCCTCCGGAGTACCAGGCGGCCGTACAGGCTGCCGCCGCGTACGCCAACATGAACACCATGGCCACGTACGATGTGCTGAACCAGGCGGACCTGCAGAGGGTAAAGCAATTCGCACAGATCCGCGAGTTCTCCCCTGAGCTGATGGCCGCGTTCAAGGCGGAGACCGAGAACGTTCTCAACGAGAAGGCCTCGGAGGACGCGCATTTCGCTCGGATCCTTGGGCCTTGGCGCGAGTTCCGCGACGGGATCTCGGAGTGGCACGGCCTGGCGGAGCGGTCGTTCCTCAGCCAGCAGACCCAGATCTGATCCACCTCTAGTGGGCTCCCGGGCCCGAGTCCCCGCGGGACTCACCCCGGGCGCTTGGCGAAGTATCGGGCATCTGCGGCACACTACGCGGCGTGTCGAGTTCAAACAGTCCTGTCCCACCGGCTGGTGAGGCGGGTCGCGATCCAGCTGAAGACGGGCTGCCCAATGCGCCGAAGTTTCGGACCGATCGGAGCCACTACCGGGACGCGCTCGAGCAGTGGATGCAGCAGGCCTTTCCGGACAGGCAGGGCCTGACGGTCGTTGACATCGAGATCCCGGTCAGCACCGGCTTCTCCAACGAGACGGTGATCCTCGATGTGGCGTGGTCGGAGGACGGCTCTGAGCGCCATGAGCGCTACGTCGTGCGCATCGAGCCCGCCGACGGTGGCATGTTCCCTCCGCAGACGCCGCACTGTGCTGTGTCGGTCGAACTCCAGTACCGGGCGATGAAGGCCGTTTCTGAGGCAGGCGTAGCCCCGGTGCCTCCGCTATTCGGTTACGAGCCCGACCCGGCTGTGCTGGGCTCGCCCTTCTTCGTAATGGGCTTCGTGCCCGGGCGTATCTGTGCGGATGTACCCCGCTACACCGAGTCGGGATTTGTGGTGGACGAGGCGACGCCGGACCAACGCCGGCGCATGGTGCTATCAGCCATCGACGCCATCGCCGGGATCCACAGCCTGGACTGGCGCAACCGCGGCTTGGACTGGCTGGACCCGAGTGGCACAGGCCATCCGACGACCGCGCTGCAGATCGATCTGTATCGCAATCACGTCCGCTCGGAGTTGGCGGGGAGAGAGCACCCCGTGCTGCATGCCGCACTCGGCTGGTTGGCGGCCAACGACCCCGGCGACGAGCGAGTCGGCCTCACATGGGGCGACGCCCGTCTGGGCAACATCATTCTGCAGGACTACCGGACCGCGGCCGTGCTCGACTGGGAGGTGTGCGCCCTGGGCCCGACGGAGGCCGATGTGGGATGGTGGCTGATGTTCGACCGCATGTCGTTCGACGATCTGGGCATCGACCGGCTTGAGGGCTACCCGACACGAAGCGAGATGATCTCGCGCTATGAGCAAGTCTCGGGTCGCACCGTTCGAGACGCCCACTATTGGGAGGTATTCGGGGCCATGCGCTTCTGCACGATCTTCATCCGCCTGGGCGACCGCCTCGCCGCGGCCGACTTCGTACCGCCGGAGCGCAACCCCGCGGTGGGCAACCCGGTGACGGCCGCGCTGGCCGTGCTCCTGGGGGTGGGTAACCCGACCCCGGACCTGCTGGCCCGATGACCGATCTGCCCGCCGCCCGCCGCCATGTTGCCCTGCTGGCCACCGGCGGGACCATCGCCTGCCTCCCCGGACCGGACGGCCGCCTGGTGCCCGGTTTGTCGTCCGAGGAACTCGTCGCCTCCGTGCCCGGCTTGGAGGACGCCGCAGTGACACCTGGCTCCGCGACATCGGCTAGCGCGCCAAGAAGGCCGGCTGGCGGTATCGGGTAGTGCGATAGCAGCAGGCAGCCGTCACGTGCCGAAGTCGTCGGGCACGTGGATGGGCATGTCGGTTTCGGCCCACTCCTTGACGGTCTTGGCGACCCGGGCGGCCTCCTTGGGCGGGAGGGTGGCCACGATGCTGCGGCCCAAAGCCTCGAACACCGGGATCTCGTCGTCGTCGAGAGCCCGCATCGGCACTTTGCGGGCCATGGCCGCGTCGATGGCCGGGGCCAGGCGCTCCAGCTTGGCTTGCTCCCGCTCGGCCTCGCCCTCGGCGAACTCGTCCATCACCTCGGCCGCGAAGAGCTCGAGGGTTTCGCAGATGTGCTCGTGGCGGTTGTTGCCGCCCTGCTGGATGAACACGACCTGGTCGACCCCGGCGTCCGCGAAGCCCTGCAGGTGCTTGCGGACCTGCTCGGGCGTGCCGATGCCGCTCTGCTCGCCTCGATCAACAACGGTGTGCCTCGCGGCCAGGTAGTCGGCCCAGATATCGGTGCGACCCGGTTTGTGCTGGCCGAAGATGTAGTGGTGGCCAAGTCCGTAGCCGAAGAACTGGAAGCCGTCGAGGCCACGGCGCCTGGCCTCGCTGGCGTCGGGATGCACTGAGAGGCCGGTGACCATGGCGATGTTGGGGTTGACGGCGTGGCCGATGGGCACGCACTCGGTCTCCAGGATCCGGTAGTAGTCCTGCACCCATGCAGCCGCGTTGCTGGGGTTGACGAAGGAGAAGGTGAGCGCGCCCATGCCCAGCCTGGCTGCCAGCTTGATCGTCTCCCTGTTTGAGCAGGCCACCCACAGTGGGGGATGGGGCTTCTGCACCGGTTTGGGCACCACGTTTCGGCACGGCATCGAGAAGAAGTCGCCCTCGTAGCCCGGATACGGGTCCATGGCCATCATGTTGCAGCACTGTTCGACGGCTTCTTGCCAAGCTGGACGCTTGTTGTCGACATCGACCCCGAAGCCCCCCAGTTCAAGGATCGACGACGACTCGCCGGTGCCGAAGTCCACCCGACCGCCCGACACTAGGTCGAGGGTGGCGATTCGTTCGGCGACGCGGGCGGGGTGGTTGTAGCCGGGAGGCATCAGCACGATGCCGTGGCCGAGTCGGATGCGCTTGGTGCGTTGGCTGCACGCGGCCAGGAATACCTCGGGCGCGGAGGAATGGGAGTACTCCTCCAGGAAGTGGTGCTCCACCTCCCAGGCGTAGTCGAATCCGAGCCGGTCGGCCAGCTCGACCTGCTCGAGGGCCTCGTTGAAGAGCCGTTGCTCGGCTCCGTCGTTCCAGGGCCGGGGCAACTGGTGCTCGTAGAAGATCCCGAACTTCACGGCATCGACGCTAGGCGGTGCCGCAGCGAAAGCCGCACAGTGAAGAGGGCCTGGACCAGCTCAGCTCCGCGACCGCATGAGTCCCAGGGGCTGCCGGCGGGGTAGACGATGCCGCACAGTGAAGAGGGCCTGGACCAGCTCAGCTCCGCGACCGCGTGAGTCCCAGCAGTTGCCGGCGGGGGTAGACGATGCCGAACAGGACCAGGTTGCACAGGTACCCGCCGATGCACAGCATCCACACGGCCTGGTAGGCCTCCAACTCGCTGGCGATGTCAGCAGGCCGGCCAATGACCGCGAACGCCACCGCGATGGCGAACGCCACCGAGAGCTGGAAGAACGTGGTGCGACCGGCGGCGGCCATGGCGTAGCGCTCCGAGGGAATGTCGCGCAATGCCGCGCCCACCAGCTGCGAGAAGCCGGTTCCGGCCGACAGGCCTACGAGCACGGTGGCGACCAGCAGCTTGGTCAACGACGGTTCTGTGGTCGTTGTCAGCAGCAGCCATAGCAGGCCCGCCGCGCCGCAAGCGGATCCTGCGGTGAGAATGGGGGCATTGCCGATCCGGTCGGCGAGCCGCCCGGCTTGCGGCGCGACCAGGAACGAGACGATGGGCCCCACCGCGTAGGCGAGTCCGGTCTCGATCACCGACCACCCCCACACTTCCTGGATGAACGACGGCAGCGGCACCAGCAGCGCGAAGAAACCGAGCGCGAAGAACAGAGAGCCGAGGTTGCCCAGCACGAACGAGCGGATCTGCATTAGCTCCAGGTCGAACAGCGGGGCCGGATGGCGCAGGCTCCGAGCCGCGAACGCCGCGATCATGGCGGCTCCGGCCGCGAACGCGCCGAGAGTGGAGGCGCTTCCCCAGCCCCAAGCCTCGCCCTGCACGATCCCGAGGATGATGGTGCCCACCCCCAGCGATGCCAGCGGCACTCCGATTATGTCGACCTTGTCGGCGGTACGCTCACCCTGGCTCTCGGGGAGCACGCGGGCTCCGAGCAGCAGAGCCGCCAGCGCCACGGGCACGTTGATATAGAACACGGCCCGCCATCCGAAGGCCCCGATGAGCAGGGCCCCCAGAGTGGGTCCCAGAGCCGCGGCCAACCCGCCCATGGCACCCCAGATCCCGATCGCGGTCTGGTGGCGCCCGCGGGGAAAGGCGGCCAGCAGCAGGGCGAGCCCCGCGGGGTACTGCATGGATCCGCCCACGGCCTGCAGGGCTCTCGCGGCGATGAGCATGCCGATGCTGGTGGATGCGCCCGCTGAGATCGACCCAACCGCGAAGATCAACAGTCCGAGGCGGAAGATCCGACGGCGGCCGTAGCGGTCGGCCAGCCAGCCCGACAGCAACAGCAGGGCGGCTACCACGATCGAGTAGGCGTTCACTACCCACGACAACGCCGCAGTGGTCGTGGCCAGCGCGGCGCGGATCTCGGGCAGCGCCAGCGCGATGATCGTGAGTTCCATCGCCACCATGAACACGGACACCGAGACCACCGCGAGCGTCAGCCAGGCCGACCGGGAGACCCGTTCCATGGCCACCCACTCTATGGATGGCTGGTAGCCACCAGCTCAGTCGGCGGGCCGCGTCCAGTCGGCTGGTCCTCAGTGGTGCTGCTCTTCGTCACGGTTGAGACGGGCGACAAGGGTCGGTTCCTGGGCGGTCCGGTGGACTGGCTCAAGGGCGCGTCGATATTGTACGCTACCGTCCAAGAGCTGCCGATTCGATCCCGGAATCGCTATTGGCGCTATTGAATGGACTCGCTATGTGTCGACCAGGTTCAGGGAGTCGTGGCAATATTGTGTCGTTGGTTGCCGCGGTTGTGGTTCTGGCCGTGTTGTTCGGCGGCGGGGGCGGCTTGCCGGCCTCCGCGCAGGATGGGCCCCAGCAGCCTCCTGCTGTTCCCGGCGGCATGGGTGGCAGGCTGCTCCACTACCTTGTTGTTGAGTTGGAGTGGGACAGCGTGCCGGAGGCCGCCTCGTATCAGGTGGGCGTGTGGGTCTCCGGCTCCGCCGAGTACACGGCTTTGCCGGCCGGGGGCGTCAGCGTGGACATGGACGGCTCCGGCGCCCGCGCCGTGGTGCGCGGCCTGCCCGACGAGAACTACTACTACTTCACCGTGCGCGCCAGGAATGCGTTTGGGACGTCGGACTGGTCGGACTTTGTCTTCTTGAACACCGATCAGGGCTGGCCGGAGACGCCGGATCCAACACCCGCGCCGGAGCCAACGCCGGAGCCGGAGGTTGTTCCGCCGGTTGTGGATGAGCCGGAGCCGGAGGTTGTTCCGCCTGATCCCGATCCGCCGGAGCCGGAGGTTGTTCCGCCGGTTGTGGATGAGCCGGAGCCGGAGGTTGTTCCGCCTGATCCCGACCTGTCTGCGCCGGAGGTTGTTCCGCCTGATCCCGACCTGTCTGCGCCGGAGGTTGTTCCGACGGTTGTGGATGAGCCCGCGCCGGAGGTCGTTCCGCCCGATCCTGACCCGTCTGCGCCGTCGGTGGCTTTGGTGCTTTCTTCTGTTCGGTCGGCGCCGGGCGCGGAGATCGGCGTCACGATGTCTTTTGCCGGCTTGGAGCTCGACTCCGACGCCGGCACGGTCGATTACGTCTTTCGCGCCGATGTGCTGGGCGCGGACGTGTGCGAGGATCGGGCGGGCGGCTATGGCTTGGGCGTCGACCGGCGCATGCACAAAGTGGACGAGGACCCCGAGGTGCGCACGGGCACGGTCGGGGCCGACTGTCCCGTGGGGGACTACACCCTGGAGGCGACCCTGGCCCCCGCGGACGGGGTGCAGGTGTTGGCCTCGGTCCGCGAGCAGTTCTCTGTGGTGTCCCAGGCCCCGCTGACGGCGAGCGTTGCCAGCGACACGGCCGGGCCGGTGAGCTCGGCGTTCTTGGTGACTGTCAGCTTCTCTCGCGCCGTGTCGGGCTTCACTGAGGAGGACGTCCGGGTCAGCAACGGCTCGGTGGTGCCCGGCTCGGTGGCCTCGGAGGACTCGACGGTGTTCAGCGTCTCGATTGTGCCCGATGCGGGCTATGAGGGCCTGCTGACGGTGGACGTGGCCGCGGGCGCGGCCACCGACGGCTCAGGCCTTCCCAACACGGCGGCGGAGCAGTTCTCCGTTGCCGTGCAGGCAGAAGGGGACTCGGATGCTGCCCCGCCGTCCGCTGCCCCGCCGTCCGCTGCGGTCGGCCTGTCGCTGCCCGGCTCGGTGCAGGAGGGCACGGAGTTCACGCTCACGATGTCCTTCGCCGGCTTGGAGCACGACTCCGACGCGGCCACGGTCGACTATGTCTTCCGCGCCGACGTGCTGGGCGCGGATGTGCTGGGCGCGGATGTGCTGGGCGTCGACGTGTGTGAGGATCGGGCGGGCGGCTACGGCTTGGGCGTCGACCGGCGCATGCACAAGGTGGACGAGGATCCCGAGGTGCGCACGGGCACGGTCTCGGCCGACTGTCCCGTGGGGGACTACACGGTCGAGGCGATCATCTACTCGGCGGCGGCCGTGCGGCTGGGCGCGGCCGTCGCGGGCTTTTCCGTGGTCGCCCCCCCGGCGCCTTCGGCCGCGTTGGCGCTGTCCGCTGAATCGGTCGAGCAGGGCGCCGCGCTCGATGTCACCGTCACGTTCAGCCACCTGCCTGTCGACGCCGACCCGTCGACTGTCGACTATGTCTTCCGCGTCGATGTGATGGGCGCCGACGAGTGCGAAGGTGAGGGTCTCGGCGTCGATCGGGACATCAAAGAGGTCGACGAGAGCGCCGAGGTCTACACGGGCGCGATCTCGACGGGCTGCCCGGTCGGCGACTATGTGGTCACCGCGGGGGTGTCCTCGCCGGCCGGGGTTGGGCTGGCCGCCGACACCGCTGAGCTCTCAGTCGTCGCGGGGGAGGCCGCCGAACCACCAACTCCGCCCACGACGATCATAGTGGACGACGCCAACGATCACCCCAACAGTATCTGGTCCGACGGCACAACGATGTGGGTCATCGGCAAGAAGGCCAATGCGGGGAGCAACGAGGCGGACGCACGCAGAATCTTCGCCTACAACCTGGCCGACGGCAGCCGCGACGCATCCAAAGAGATCAACCTCTACTACGCCAACTACCGCCCGTCGGGGGTTTGGTCCGACGGCACGACGATGTGGGTCGCCGACTCGTCTTGGGACCGGCTCTACGCCTACAATATGGCCTCCGGCAGCCGCGACGTGTCCAGGGAATTCAAGCTGCACAGCGACAACGGCCACCCCACCGGCCTCTGGTCCGACGGCACAACGATCTGGGTCGCCGACTCGCGGGACCGGAAGCTCTACGCCTACACCGACGGCAGCCGCGACGCATCCAAGGAATTCGATCTGCACAGCGAGAACGCAAATCCGCGTGGCATCTGGTCCGACGGCACGACGATCTGGGTCGTCGACCTGGCGGACACCAAGTTGTACGCCTACAACCTGGCCGACGGCCGCCATCTGGGCAGTTCGGCCGACGGCGGCGACTTCTGGCTCGACCGTGCGAGGAACGCGTATCCGCGCGGCGCCTGGTCCGACGGCACGACCATCTGGGTGGCTGACGGATTCTACGACAGTCTCCAGCCCTACGAGTTGCGTCAACAGAACGCCGCCCCTGCCGACATCACCCTGACGCACGACATCGGCTACGACTACTGGAGGGGCGCCAGGGTCGCCCCCAAGAGCCTGTGGACCGACGGCACGACGCTCTGGGTCGCCGACACGGCGACATGGAAGCTGTACGCCTACAATCTGGCCGACGGCAGCCGCGACGAGTCCAAGGAGTTCGAGCTCTTCTGCAAGCCGCGCGGCCTCTGGTCCGACGGCACGACCATCTGGGTGGCCGCGTACGACAGACTCCTCGCCTACAATCTGGCTGACGGCAGCCGCGACGAGTCCAAAGAGTTCGGGCTGCACGGCGACAACGGCCACACGGTAGGCATCTGGTCCGACGGCACGACGATCTGGGCCGTCGACCTGCAGGACCGGAAGCTGTACGCCTACAATCTGGCCGACGGCAGCCGCGACCAATCGAAGGAATTCAACCTGCTGGGGGACCATTGGAAGGTGCATGGCGGCCTCTGGTCCGACGGCACGACGATCTGGATCAGCGACGAGAAGCGATGGCGGCTCCGCGCCTACGCGCTAAGCGACGGGGCCCCCGTTCCATCCAGCGACGTTGGACTGGTCTGGGGCAACGGCGAGGTCGAAGGCATCACCTCCGACGGCACAACGATCTGGGTCTCGGAATTTCTCCATCGCACCGTCTACGCCTACCCGGTCCCGTAGATGCTCAACGATCCGGCGCCCCGTCCCCAAACGTTCGTCGGGTCGAGCGTGGCGGCGAACGCTGAAGTCGCAGGTCGAGCAGCTGGGTCCCACGGGCTCGAAGGTTGCTGGACACACCACTAGCCTGGATCCACCGACGCGGTGAGCGGGCTGGGGGTGGCGCGTCCACCAGAAGTGCCTCTTGGCGTGGTGACGTTCATCAAGCCGGCACCGGAGGTCGGCCGTGCTCCCGGCGGCCTTCGGAGCTCGGGCGAGTGCTCGTTGCGGTCGTCCGGGAGATATCTACTGTGAGGAAAGTATCGCTACTCTGATTGGACATCAGGGACGAGCCATGGTATCGTCGGACCCGGCCCGGACACGTTGGCAAGCGATGCGTCCGAAACGCTACGGTTCCGCCGGACCCACAACCATCCACATAGGGGGAGCAATGGCCACTGATCTTGAAAGGTTCGTCGAGGCGGACGGACGCGAGGAGCAGATCGCAGAGGTGGAGGCCCGAATCGCACGGGATGACATCCGGTACCTGTACTGCCAGTTCGTCTCGGTGACGGGACGGATCATGGGCAAGGGAATTCCAGCCAAGCACTTCGGCATGATCGCCCGCAAGGGCTTCCAGCTCGTGTACGGCTCCACCGCCAATCTCTTCATCGACCGCCACGGCAACTACATCGGCTACGGCCCAGAGGCCCGCGAGCTCGTCGGCATCGGCGAGCCCGAGACGTTCATGCCTCTTCCCTGGGATACGAGGACGGCCCGGGTGTGGTGCACGCTGTTCAGGGGTCGTGAGGAGGAAGTCGATGGCGGCGCCTATCTCACGTCGGATTGCCGGGGCAACCTCAAGCGGCTCCATGCCGAGTTCGAGGCCAAGCACGGACTGCACCTTCGGGCCGGCTGCGAGCCCGAGATGATGTGGCTCAAGGCCGACGCCGACGGCAAGCCGACCGTCGAGGGCATGACCAAGCCCAACTGTTACCACATCGACCAGTTCGCCGAGTTGCAGCCCCTCATCCACAAGGTGATCGAGTACTGCGAGGCCATGGGTCTGGACATGATCCAGGGCGACCACGAGGACGCCCCGGGCCAGCTCGAGTTGAACTTCAACTTCGACCGGGCCGAGCTCACCGCAGACCGGCTCACCACCTACCGCCAGGTGTGCAAGCAGGTGGGCCGCGAGCTGGGAGCCTTCCCCTGCTTCATGCCCAAGCCGTTCATGGGCGTGTCGGCCAACGGCTGCCACCACAACATCTCGCTGTGGGACGCCGACGGCAACAACAAGTTCATGCCCGAGGGCGACAACCCGCAGCTGCCCGGCCCGATCGGGATGAAGGCCATCGGCGGCATTCTCGAGCACGTGCGGGCCCTCACCTGCCTCACCTCGCCGACGGTCAACTCCTACCGCCGGCTGTGGGACACGGGCTTCTGGGCGCCGGTGTTCGCCGACTGGGGCTTCCAGAACCGCACCACGGCTCTGCGGGTGAGCGCGCCGGGCCGCTTCGAGTACCGCTCGGTTGACAGCGCGGTCAACCCGCACCTGTCTTTCGCGGGGCTCCTCATGGCCATGGGCGACGGGCTGGACCGCAGCCTTGACCCGGGCCAGCCCGAGGAGCGCAACATCTACGACGCCCTGGCGGCGGGCAAGGATGTGAAGAAGATCCCGCTCACTCTCGGTGAGGCCCTTGAGGCCTTCGACTCCGACCAGGTGGTCAAGGCGGCCCTGCCTGGCGAGATGTACAGGGTGTTCATGCACTACAAGACCGACGAGTGGGAGCGGTTCCTCCACACCGTCTCGGACTGGGACATCGAGGAGTACCTCGACGTCCTGCCCTGATAGTTGTCGGGCGCTGCGCCTGACTCGACCCTGACAGATCGACCGTCCCGCCGGCGGCGGGGCGACAACCCAGACACCTTCCAAAGGGGGTAGCACCATGTGCGGAATCGCAGGGGTGATCCACCGGGACGGCACCGCTGACATCGGCGCCGAGCTCACGGCCATGCTCCAGTCGATGAAGCACCGCGGGCCGGACTCCACCGGCTACGCGGTCTACGGCCCGGCCGACGATCTCGTCGTGATCCGGTTCGTGCTCGCGGAGCCCAACAAGAGCACCGGCTTCGGCATGGAGGAGCGCCTGGAGCGCAACCGGGCCGAAGTCGAGTCCCGCCTGGCCAAGATCGGGGCCGAGGTGGCCGCGGTCACCAGCGACACCGGCTATGCCTTCCGGGCCACCATCCGCTACGGCGGCGACCTCAAGGCCCTGGCCGACTACCTCGAGGACGTGCCCGGCTGCGAGGTGCTGTCGCTGGGAAGCTCGCTGGAGATCATCAAGGACTTGGGCGACGCCGAGACGGTCAGCGGCCAGTACAACCTGGGATCATTCCGGGGAACCCACGGCATCGGCCATGTGCGCATGGCCACCGAGTCCGAGGTCGACCTGGCCAGTGCCCACCCGTACTGGGCCTACCCGTTCGCGGACATGGCCGTGGTCCACAACGGCCAGCTCACCAACTACCACCAGTGGCGCCGCCGCTTGGAGCAGCACGGCCACCGCTTCCAGAGCGAGTGCGACTCCGAGATCATCGCGGTCTATCTGGCCGAGTACATGGCGAGGGGCCTGTCGCTGGAGACGGCTATGAAGCACAGCCTCGACGACCTCGACGGCGTGTTCACCTACGTCTGCGTCACCGGCAACGAGTTGGGGATCGCCAAGGACGAGATGGCGGCCAAGCCGCTGGTGCTGTTCGAGTCCGACCCGCTGGTGGCCGTGGCCACCGAGGAGGTCGCCATCAGGGCCGTGGTCAAGCGTGAGGTCGAGACCCGCGACCCCTACGAGCGCGAGGTGCTGGTATGGCAGGTGTAGGTCCCCGCAGCAGTCTCCCCGGTGTGACAGGTATGAGTCCCACCAGCAGAGGGGAGCGGTAATGGCAGGCGTAGGTTCCCGCAGCGGCGTCAGCTACGACGCCCGGGGGCTCGTCGAGCCCCACGCCGAGATGCCCGACGACATCGAGGTGGACGGGCACCGAGCCCGCTTCGATGCGGCCGATTTGACCATCCGCCAGATCAACATGGCGCTGCGCAAGCTCATCTACAACGACGGCGTCACCGACGTGACCGTGCTCAACCCGGCGTCCAAGCACTCCCTCGCCGTCGGCATCCTCAAGCGCTGCCGCATCCACTTCGAGGGCAGTCCCGGCTGGTTCGCCTGCGGGCTCATCGACGGTCCAGAGGTGACCATCAACGGCCGGGTGGGCTGGTCGGTGGCCGAGAACATGATGTCGGGAGTAGTGACGATCGAGCGCGGCGCCGGCTCGCTCACGGGCGCGGCCATACGCGGCGGCGACCTGATCGTCAAGGGCGACGTGGGAGCCCGCACCGGCATCGACCAGAAGGGCGGCACCATCGTCGTGCTGGGCGACGTTGGAATCAACACCGGGTTCATGATGCAGAGGGGCCGCCAGATCATCTGCGGCAACGCCGGGTCCAACCTCGGCGACTCCATGTACGACGGTGCAATCTATGTGGCCGGCAAGGTGCGCTCCCTGGGCGTGGACTGCGTGCCGGGCGAATGGGACGATGCCGACACTGAGCTGATCGATCGCAAGTTCCGTATCCACGGACTCGGTGATCCGCCGCAGTTCCAGAAGTTCGTGTGCGGCAAGCAGCTCCACAACTACGACGCGCTCGAGCCCTCCGAGCGCAAGCTCGTAATCCACTAGAGGCCGAGCGGAAGGGCAGACGACCATGGTTGAACCAAACAAGAGCGCAGTAAACAAGAGCACCGATGTTCTGGGTCAGAGCCGGATCTTCACACGCGAAGTCATCAACGACATCCATGTGAAGGCCGAGCTGGGTCGCTACCGGATGCGGGGCTTCTCGATCTTCAAGAAGATCCCCCACTGGGACGAGCTCGTGTTCCTGCCCGGAACCCTCACCCGGTTCGTGATCGAGGGCTACCGCGAGAAGTGCGAGACCCGCACGGTCATCGGCTCGCGCTTCGCGGCCAAGCCGCTGGAGCTGGAGATACCGGTCTACATCACGGGCATGAGCTTCGGCGCGCTGTCGCTGGAGGCCAAGATGGCCCTGGCCAAGGGCGCCTCGATGGCCGGCACCGCCACCTGCTCGGGCGAGGGCGGCATGATCCCGCCCGAGCGGGACCTGTCCACCAAGTGGTACTACCAGATCATCCAGAGCCGCTACGGCTTCAACCCCCACCACCTGATGCTGGCCGACGCGGTGGAGTTCTTCATCGGCCAGGGCTGCAAAGTGGGCCTCGGCGGCCACCTGATGGGCCAGAAGGTGACCGAGCAGGTGGCTGAGATGCGGTCGCTGCCCGCGGGCATCGACCAGCGCTCGCCGGCCCGGCACCCCGACTGGCTCGGCCCCGACGACCTGTCGCTGAAGATCCAGGAGATTCGCGAGGCCACCGACTACCAGATCCCCATCCAGCTCAAGCTGGGATCGGCCCGGGTGTACGACGATGTGCGCATGGCGGCCAAGTGCGGTCCCGACGTGATCTACCTCGACGGGGCCGAGGGCGGCACCGGTGCCGGACCCCACCTGGCCACCGAGGAGACCGGCATCCCGCTGATGGCGGCCATCCCCGAGGCCCGCCGGGCCCTCGAGGACGTGGGCCTCGCCGACGACATCGACCTGGTGGTGGCCGGGGGCATCCGCAACGGCGGCGACGTGGCCAAGTGCCTGGCCCTCGGCGCCGACGCCATCGCCTTGGGCACGGCCGCGCTGATGGCGCTCAACTGCAACAAGGAGATCCCCGGCGTCACCGACTACGAGGGCACCATCGGCGTGCCCGCGGGCGAGTGCTACCACTGCCATACCGGCCGCTGCCCGGTTGGCGTGGCCACCCAGGACGTGGAGCTGCGCAAGCGCCTCGACGTCGACGAGGCCGCCCTGCGGGTCTACAACTTCCTGATCACCCTCACCATGGAGGTGCAGATGCTGGCCCGGGCCTGCGGCAAGACCGACATCCACTCCCTGGAGCCCGAGGATCTGGCCGCCCTCACCCACGAGGCCGCGGCCATGGCCAAGGTTCCCCTGGCGGGAACGAATTACATCCCCGGTGTCACCGAGGAGCGGACTCTTCAGGAGATCCGCGACCTGTTCGACAAGCATGTGATCGACGGAGGTCTGTGACATGGCGGGAACCGTCGACATGAACTACGGAGGTCTGTGAAATGGCTGCATCGGCGAGCACGGGTGAGAGCCCGCAAGAGACCCGCACGGTTGCCATCGACGCCGAGGTGCTGGCCGGGAAGCGCTTCCCGTACCAGGAGGACATGTCGCTGGTGTCCGACATCGACCTGCTGGCCGCCACTCCCGGGCCCGACATCAACTGGCTGGAGGACATCACCCTGCTGAAGAGGACGGCGTGCCCGCGGTGTTCGATCGCTACTCGAACTCGTTCCTGAAGATCTACTTCCCCATCCCGGCCGGGCGCGAGGACGAGATCGCCCGCAAGGTGCTGATCAGGCACCTCACTGACGGCAACTCCTACGGGATCACCCTCAAGGACATCCACTGCAAGTTCCCCCAGGTCGAGCTGGGACCGTGGGTGGACGAGTCCCGGATCGTCGGCACCGACTGGCGCCGGCCGGTGCTGGAGGGTTGGACCGCCCCCGCCGGCCACTAGCGGCCGGCTAGAGGTCGAGCAGACAAGGAGGGCATGCAGCCATGGGACTTCCTGGCGCGGCGCGCTATGTGATCATCGGTGCCGGCATCCACGGCCTTTCGACCGCCTGGAACCTGGCCCGCGACCTGAGGTCGTCGGGGCGGGGGTCGGGCGACGACGTGGTCGTGATCGACAAGACCGGGGTGGGCGCGGGCGCGTCGGGCATCGCCTGCGGCGTCGTTCGCAACAACTACTTCCAGCCCGCCATGCGCGAGCTGATGGCCCACTGCGTGGACGTCTGGGAGAGCGACCCCGAGGCCTTCTCCTACCACCCGGTGGGCTACCTGCAGATCAGCCACGAGGCCATGCGGTCCGATGTGGCCTCCATCCACGCCCAGCAGCAGGCCATCGGCTACTCCTCGACCTTCGTCGAGGGAGCTGAGGCCTCGGCCCGCCACATGCGGGGCATCTTCGACGACTGGCAGGCCCAGGGCATCACCAGCGTCCTGCACGAGCACCGCGGCGGCTACGCCAACAACATGGCGTCGCTCAAGGGGCTGCTACAGAAGGCCGAGGCCGAGGGCGTGGCTGTGGTGGGCGGCGTGACGGTCGCCGGGTTCGACCGGGACTCGGCCGGAGCGGTGACCGCAGTGCTCACCGACCAGGGGCCGGTCGCCTGCGAGCACGCAGTGGTGGCGGTGGGGCCGTGGGTCCAGCAGATCTGGGCCATGCTCGATCTCCCCTTCTCTGTGGACATCCTCGGCGGCGACGGCCAGCTCCACCGCCGGCCCACGTGGACCTACATGTGCCTGCAGGAGGGCACCCTCGAAGTCGATCCCGGCTATCTCACCGACAACGACGGCAACATGCCGCCGGTGGTGCACGTCGATACTGATGCCGCGCTGTACGACGAGGACGGACTCGTCACCGAGGGATCCTGGGGCATCTACTACAAGCCCGACTTCAACTTCGGCGGCGTGCAGGGCGGATACATGCCCTACATCGTGGACAAGCCCGCCGACAAGGTGGCCATCGACCCCTACGGGCCGGACTCGCCCGACTTCATCGTGGGGGCCGACTTCTACCGAACCTGGACGGCGGCGCTGGCCCACTGCCAGAAGCGCTTCGAGGGCAGATCCCACCTCATGAGCACCGAGCCGTCGGGCGGCATCGGCAGCTTCTCGCCCGACAACTTCCCGGTGTTCGACACGTTCTGCGACAACGCCTACTTCATCGCCGACTCCAACCACGGCTACAAGATGATCGGCGTCGGCTCGCTGGTGGCCAAAGAGTTGCTAGGCGAGTCTCAGGCGTTGCTGGAGCCGTTCCGCTGGTCGCGCTACGCCGAGGGCAAGCTCCACCCCGTAAGCAACTCGCCCTACCCCTGGAGTTAGTCTCGTCTTGGCTGTGCGCCGCAAGGCCCGGCAGTAGTTACGCTCAACTCGGTTGTATCGGGAGCAATAAAGAAGGCGCGTACCTGGTAGTGCAGGACGAAGCGGTATCCAGACCAGATTCAGTCGCCCCCGAGCCCGTCTCCCCCGAGCCCGTCGCCCCCGACCGGCTGGTCATCCCATCCGACTACCGGGAATCCTTCAAGCGGGCGTACGCCGCGGACCCCGAGCGGGCTACGAACTATGTGGTCCACACCATGGTCGCGGACCCGGTGTGCGATGAGCTGATGGCACAGCTCGAAGCGGTCCCGCTGAAAGACGCGGACCGGTTCATACGGGCGGCCATCGAGGATCCTGACGATCCCGCGCTGCGGGATGCTCCGGCCGCGGTGCATGCGTTCGTCGAGGAATTGAAGACCGTCCCGGACTGGGTTGACTACCGCGCCTTCACCGGTGGTATCCGCGCCTTCCACCGGGACTCGTCGGCGTGTCTGGCCGCCATGCTCGGCGGGGTGCTCGTGGAGGGGTTCTCGACCACCATCGCCAAGTCCTTCTTCATCACCGGGAAGCTGCGCGACCAGGGGGTCAGGCGCCTGCGGCAGAACAACCGCCACATGATCGAGATACTCCTCCCGGGAGGCTTGGAGACACGGGGTGACGGCTGGAGGCTCTCCGTGCGGATCCGGCTGGTGCACGCCAAGGTCAGGCAGCTGTTCAACGCATCCGCTGAGTGGGATACCAACGCGGGGGGAGTGCCGCTCAGCGCGGCCCAGGTCGGCTTTGCCCTTACCGCCTTCTCGGCGAGGATGCTGCAGCACATGAAGAGCCTGGGCGCCACCTACACCGACGAGGAGCGCGTCGGGTTCATGGCGGTCTGGCGGTACTCGGGCCACCTCATGGGTATCCCCGAAGGGATCCTCTACCGCGATTACGCCGATGCCTTGGAACTCTTCAGGATTGGCGGCCTGTGCGAGCCTGATCCGAGCATGGAGTCGGTCGTCCTGGCCAACTCGCTGGTCAACTCCGCACCCGTGGTCGCGGGGATCACCGATCCGGAAGCTCGCCGCAAGCTCGCCAAGTACGTCTTCCTGGTGTCGCGGGCCATGATCGGCGACCAGATGGCCGACAGCCTGCAGTACCCGCCCAATCGCACCTTCGGCGTACTGCCGTGGTTCCGCTTCCAGCGGAACTACCACCAGATCGTGAAGAAGTGGCTTCCCAAGCTGAGCAGGGAGTCGAGCTTCACCGCGTTCAACACGCTGCTCGAAGTGTCGGTCCTCCAGGAGCTCGACATCGACTACAAGCTGCCCGACCACGTGTATTCCGAGGAGTCCCGCTCGTGGTGAGCCGGTAGATCTATTCGGAACGAGACGCCAGCAGATCAGCGACCTCTTCGGCCGCACCCACGCCGCTGGCTAGGGCGCCGTTGACCGATGGCACCCGTGTGTAGTCGCCCGCAAGGATGAGATTGCCCACGTTGCGGCCCAGTTGGCGGCGGATGTCTGCTACTGCTGCGAAGATCCCGGGCAGTCCCATGCACACGGCCTCGTTCCAGCGGTAGACGCGGGCAAACAGCCACTCGCCGTCAGCGGGGAGCGCCGAACCGGGCGGGGGGTTCCTACGAGCGTCGCGGAGCATCTGGTGTTTGATCTCATCATCATCAAGCGGAATCAGCTCCTTGGCCCGGTCGCGTCCAACGAGCAGGTCGAGAGTGCTCTTGCCCGCCGGCGCGCAGGAGGGCAGGTTGATGGATCGGTCAAGGAGCAGCGGCGTGTCGTCCTCTGGGTACAGCGCGCCGTGCCAGCCGGCAGGCAGCGGAGGGTGGTCGAGGCCGATCACCATCCGGCACCCCGACGAATAGTTGATGTCGGCCAGCGTTCGGCGGATTCCGTCGGGGAGGTCGGGGACGATGTCGGGCACCTTCGTGGCGGGGACGGCACAGACGACGGCGTCCGCGTCGATGATGCCATCGTCGACGCTCACACCGGTGACGCGCCCATTGCGGATGATCACGCTCCGGACGGGCGTCGATACCCGAATGGCGTCGGAGCACGCCTGGGCGAGCGCTTGGGACAGGGCACCGGCACCCTCCTCCGGAACGTACAACTGGTCGGCCTTCAGCAGCATTTCCATCAAGTACGTCCGCATGTAGGCCTGGCTGGAGAATTCGACGTGTCCCATCGTCATCTCCAGGAATCCCCTGATCGTCATCTGCAGCGACTCGGACATGCCGAGCCTCTGAAGGTAGTCGCCGAAGCTCTCCCCGGTGTCCAGCTCGGCAATGCGACTGTCGCTGGCGAAGCCGAGGTATTCCGCTTGGCGGAAGGCTTGCCTGAACAGCTTCAGGGCGGGCCGTGCCGCTCGGGGCGACAGGAACCCCAGCGCCTTGGCCGCTGGCAGATTCCTGGCAAGGTTTCCCACGGACAGGCCCGGCGTGGTCGTGACCCAACGGCCGTTACGGAACCAGCCGAGCTTCATCTTCGAACGGACCAGGGACAGCCCCAATTCCTCGCAGATCCGGAAGGCAACGTCGTAGGAGGAGCAGAAGAAGTCCGCACCGGTGTCCACGTTGAAGCCGTCCACCCTGTCGCTGCCGAGGCGTCCGCCGATCCGGTCCGAGGCTTCGAGCAGGACGGTGGCGAAGCCGCGCTTCTTGAGGGTGTAGGCGGCACTCAGCCCGGCGGCGCCTCCGCCGACAATGACGATCTGCTTCTCGTTCCGGATGTGTCGCACTTTAGTCTGAACTCTCTTGGCTGACGGTCTCGATCTGGCGGGCGGCCGGGTGGCCTCCTGCCCTGCCGTCGTGCCCACTCTCTGAGGTGGACCAATGCCGGGGCGCGCCGTTGGTTAGCCTCTTTCGGCGGTTGGGTTAGGGTTCTGGCATGTATTCCTCACTCGCACGGTGGTGCTTCCGGCATCCGTGGCACTGCCTTGTCGTCTGGCTCGTCCTTCTAGTCTTGGCCTTGGGTGTTTCTAGGAGTCTCGGGGCGGCCTACAGCGGGGACTTTGCGATTGCTGGCACCGAGAGCCACCAAGGTGCTGGAGTGCTGGAGGAAGCCTTCGGGGGAGCCGGGGCAGGACCGAACGGCACCATCGTGTTTCGGGCCGAGCAAGGCGTCGACGATACGGAGGTGCGGTCCGCGATGAGCGAGCTCTTCGCCAGGGTCGACGCCCTGGATGGCACCACCCTCCTCGTTCCCTACGGTCCCGCCAGAGAGCTTCGCGTTGCCCAGCAGGGCGACTGGGCGGGACGGATCGCTTATGCCGACGTCAGTCTCCCGCCCGGAACGACCGCTATCGAGGCTCAGGCCATGGGCACCACCATCGAGGAACTGATCGAGGAACTCGAGCTGCGGTCGATTGAGGGTCTCGATGTCGAGGTCGGAGGGGTCTGGTTCGCCGAGTTGAGACCGCCCGAGTCCGAGGCCATCGGGCTGGCCTTCGCGGTCTTCGTGCTGATTGCAGTACTGGGTTCGGTGGTGGCCATGGGAGCCACGGTGGCTGCCGCTCTAGTGACCGTCGGGATCGGGGCGGCCGCGATCATCGCTCTGAGCAACTTCATGACCGTGCCGGACTTCGCTCCGGCCATCGGCTTGATGATCGGCCTGGGCGTGGGCATCGACTACGCCCTGTTCATCATCACCCGCTACCGGGACGCGCTGAGCGAGGGCCACGGGCGAGAGCAGGCTCTGGTTGTGGCGCTCGATTCTGCGGGCCGTTCCGTCATCTTCGCAGGAGCGACCGTCGTCGTGTCTCTGCTGGGAATGCTCTTCATCGGAATCCCGTTCGTGACCGGCTTCGGGGTTGCCGCAGCGGCCACTGTGGGTGTGGTCATGGTCGGTTCGGTCACGCTGCTGCCCTCACTCGTCGCCCTGCTCGGTGACCGGATTACCACTACCCGAGTCCGGGGCATGGTCGTCGCAGTGCTGGTCAGCGTGGCCCTCTTCGGCTTCGGGGCTGGGATCGAACCGTTGGTCGGCGCCCTGCCAGTTGCGGTGATCGTGCTGCTGGCAGGACTGTTGGGAGGCGACCGGAACCCACTGCGGCGAAGGTTGCAGCCGCGGCGGGCGCGGCCGTTGAGAGAGACCGGGTGGTATGGGCTCAGCCGCGTCGTGCAGGCCCGGCCCTGGACCTTCGCCATAGGCGGCACCATCCTGTTGCTGCTGTTGGCTGCTCCAGTGCTTGTACTGCGCTTCGGCTTCCAGGACGAGAGCAACTACTCGGCCGAGTCCACCACCCGCAGAGCCCATGAACTCCTCGTTGACGGCTTCGGACAGGGCGCCAGCGGCCCGCTCCTGGTTGTGGCCGAGGTATCAGATCCCTCCCAGCTGGCGGCGCTGGACGGCCTGTCACAAGAGATTGCCCGAACCGCTGGCGTCGCCTTTGTCAGCCCGCCCATCATGAACGATCCTCTGGTGCCGACCGCAGCTCTGATAGAGGTTCGGCCTACCACCAAGCCGCAGGCCGCTGAGACCGACGCTCTCGTCAAGACCCTCCGTGGCGAGGTCATTCCCGCGGCCACCGCAGGAACCGGGCTCGATGCACTCGTAACGGGCTTCGTCGCGGTCAAGATCGATGTCAGCGACTACTTGAAGGCGCGCACCGCTGTGTTCTTCATCGCGGTGCTGGGCGCATCCTTCCTGTTGCTCATGGCCGTGTTCCGCTCGCTGGTGGTGCCGCTCAAGGCGGTCATCATGAACATGCTCTCCATCGGCGCGGCCTACGGGGTGCTGGTGGCCGTGTTCCAGTGGGGCTGGCTCAGCGGCATCGTGGGTATCCAGCCCGGCCCGATCGAGCCGTTCATGCCGATGATGCTGTTCGCGGTCCTGTTCGGCTTGTCGATGGACTACGAAGTGTTCCTTCTGTCGAGGATGAAAGAGGAGTTCGAGCGCACGGGCGACCCGGTGAACTCCGTCGCTGATGGTCTCGCCGCGACCGCCCGGGTAATCACCGCGGCCGCCTTGATCATGGTCTTCGTGTTCGGGAGCTTCGTGTTCGAGGACCAGCGGGCCATCAAGATGTTCGGTCTCGGCTTGGCGGCCGCAGTGGCGGTCGACGCCAGCCTTGTGCGGATGCTCATCGTCCCGTCAACCATGGAACTGCTCGGGGCCCGGAACTGGTGGCTGCCGGGCTGGCTCGACCGGATCCTGCCCAATCTCGATGTCGAGGGGAGTGTCGAGCGCTCAAATCCACCGGGGAGCGACTGAGACTCAGACCCAGGAGTCTCCGGCGGCCGTCGTGCTGGCCTCTGCGGGCGCCTCCAACGGGAGGGTGACGATCATCTCGGTGAACTCTCCCGGCTCGGACTCGACCTGGATGCTGCCGCCGTGGCGGCGGACGATGTCGCTCGAGATCGAGAGCCCCAGCCCGGTGCCCTGATCGGTGGGCTTGGTGGTGAAGAAGGGATTGAAGATCTTCTCGATGACGTCGGGTGGCATTCCGGTGCCGTTGTCGCGGATGCGAACCTCCACGTGGTCGTTGGACCGCGCGGTCTTGAGCCAGATGGTCGGCTGGAATGTCGCGTTGCCGGCCGCGACCTCAGAGACGTGGCGCTCCTTGGTTGCATGGCCGGCGTTGGTCACCATGTTCAGGAAGACCCGTCCCAGGTCCTGCGCGATGACGTTCAGCGAACCCACATCGGGATCGAAGTCCTGCTGGATGTCCAGCTGGAAGTCGGGATCCAGGGCCCGGGCGCTGTGGAAGGACAGCTGGGCGTGCTGCTCGATGAGGCCGTTGATGTCGGTGAGCTGCAACTCCCCGGAGTCGCGGCCCATCATCAGCATGTCGCGCACGATGCGGTCGGCCCGCTCGCCGTGGGAGCGGATGCGTTCCACGTTGCCGGTCAGATCGCCCGCGATCTCGTTGATGTAGTCCTTGTTGTCGTCGCTGAGGTCGCCGCCGACGTCGTCCAGCAACTCCTTGAGCTCGTCGATGAGTTCCTCGGAGGCCTCGGCGAAGTTCTTCACGAAGTTCAGCGGGTTCTTGATCTCGTGGGCGACTCCGGCGGTGAGCTCGCCCAAGGCGGCCAGCTTCTCACGGGTCACGATTTGATCCTGCGCCTTCTGCAGCTCGGCCAGGACCCCTTCGAGCTGCTCGTTCTTGCCTTGCAGCTCGTCGGCGAGCTGCTCCACCAGGTTGAGCCGCTGCACCTCCAGGGCGTGGCGCCGGAACACCTCCAGGGTGGCCGCCATGTCCGCGACCTCGTCCCGACCGCTGATCGGGGCGGTGGCCTCGAGGTCGCCGCCGGCCATGCGCCGCATCCAGTCCGACAGCAGGGCGATGCGCCTCACCAGGACCTTCCCGACGAAGAACCAGATGATGAACAGCGCGCCGACGATGCTGGCCCCGCTGATCACCAGCAGCAGGGTGCGGGCGGTGCTGATGGCCTGCTCCGACGCGGCGGTGGCTTCCCTGGCCCGTTCCTGGGATGCGCCCACCAGGCTGTCGACTTCGTTGACGAGCGTGAGCGAGAGTTCGCTGTTCTGGTCGAGGAGTTCCTGATGGTGGTCGACAATCGTGAACTCGCTGGCGGCAAGGTCAAACGAGTTTTTCTGGCCGAGTCCGAGTTCCCGCAGACGTGCGAAGATCGGGGCTGCGTCGGCATGGAACTGCGTTCCCTCCAACGTCGACAAATTCCGGTCGATCCGGCCGGCTACCGCTTCGAAGCGTTCCCGCAGCGGCTCCAGCAGGCTCTCATCGGGCAGCGTGAACGCGCTGGCCAGGAGGTCGGAGGTGATGTTGGCATCGGCCTCGAGCTCGGCTAGGCGCCGGTACCGGATGACCTCGTCCTCGGAGAAGTGCTCGGACCGGGGAGCGGGTGCCGAGGTGAGGTCCGAGTGGCCGGTCAGGGTGTAGAAGAGCTGGTCGTCGAGAGCAGGGACCAACACCTCGCTCACCCGGGCCCTCAGATCCACCAGATCTGCTTGCTGCACCACCCGCTGCTCGCTGATGAGGAACCGCTCTGAAACCTCGCCTCGGATCTCCTCGATGTTGGCGATCAGCATGTCGGCGCTCTGCCGGATGCTTCCGATGCTCGTGTTGTCGCTGTTGCTCTGCTCCAGGACCGCCATCTGTTCCTCGAACGTCAGCACGGTCTGGTTTATCTGCTGGCTCTCACCGAAGAGCTCCAGCGGCGTGGCCGCGGCGGCCAGGCTTGGAGCGGCGTTGGCGAGTATCCCGCCGTATTGCGCGACCCCGAACGCGGCGGCCAACTCGGGAACGCTGCCCTCGTTGACTCGTCTCTGGGCGTCACCGACGCGGTTGAAGGAGAACCATCCGACCAAGCTCGCGGCCAGCGTCAAGACGACTGCTCCTCCGATACCCATGTAGAGCTTGGTGGAGATCCGGGACCAGAACCCGAGCGACGGTCTCATTGGGTCATCTGCGGCTGGTTCGTCGAGCGAAGAGTTCACTGCGTCATCTGCGGCTGGTTCGTCGAGCGACGGTCTCACTGCGTCATCTGCGGCTGGTTCGTCGAGCGAAGAGCTCATTGGGTCATCCAGCGAGTGGTCTCATGCAGGGTCTCGACCGGGTGGTATTCGCCGTCGGAGCCGATCACGGTCAAGAAGACCTCGTCCGAGCCCTGGTTGTCGCCCGCACCGAATTCCAGGTTGAATCCGTCGATGTCGAGATCGCCGCGGTCGATCAACTGCTCCAACAAGCAGGACCGGTGGACCTCGGCACCGCACTGCTCCAGAGCGTTGATCACCAAACGCCCCGCCAGGTAGCCCTCGAGGGACACGAATCCTGGCTCGGCATTCGGGTCGTGTTGAGCAAGGGCGTCCAAGTAGGCGCTGACTACGGACAGGGAGGAATCCTCTGGGAACGGCACCACCTGTGTCACCAGAACCCCTGCGCCGTCGGGTCCGAGCTCTTGGGCCAAGGCGTTGCTGCCGACGAAGGAGACTGTCATGAAGACCGCGTCCATGCCCGTGCGGCGCGCCCACAAGATCAGCCTCGCCACCGGCTCGTAGGCGCCGATCATGATCACTGCTTCAGGGTCCCCCTGCCGCAGGTCGAGGAGCGCCGTCTTCACGGCGGTGGTGTTGCGGGGGTAGATCCCGATCGAGGTGGGCTCCATGCCACGTCGATCGAGTGCTCCGACCACGCCGCGGAATCCGGCCCGTCCGAACGAGTCGTTCTGGTACATGACGCCGATGCGGGTGATCCCCAGATCACTGGTGAGCCGGGCCACCATCTCCTCGGTCTCCTGGTTGTAGGAGGCTCGCAGGTTGATGATGTTGTCCCATTCGTCGTCGCGGAGGAAGGCTGCGCCCGTGAATGGTGCGATGTACGGAACCCCGGCGTTGCGCGCGATCGGGGTGGCAGAGCGCGAGGTCGGAGTGCCCACCGCGCCGATCAACGCGAACACCTGCTCTTGCTCGATGAGATGGCGCGTCATCACGATCGCGTCCTCTGGCTCGTATGCGTCATCGAGAGACTGCAGTTCCAGCCGGCGCCCGTCGACGCCTCCGGTCGCGTTCACCTCGTCGAATGCGGACAGGATCCCGAGCCTCATGTTCCTGCCCAGCTCCTTGGCCGGTCCGCTGAGCGCGGCCGACTGCCCGAACAGTATCCGCTCGTCCGATATGCCTATGGAGGTCCCTCCCTCCTCCACGTCCGGACCGGGTTCCTGTGACTCGTCGGGACCCGGCCCCCCTTCCGGGTCGCCTCCGCCAGCGCAGCTCGCGAGCACGACCGCCGCGGCGACGGCCAGCCAGAAGCTGGCAGTCCATCCTCGACGTGGCACTGCTGCCTACCCGCTCGGCCTCTTGCGAGTCACGATCTTCAGGCGGTTCCTTCCCGACTCCCTGCAGTACTCCACGTTGTCCATCAGGGTCTTCGTGAAGTGCACGCCCAGACCGCCGATGGGCCGGTCCTCGATCGGCGACGTCAGGTCGGGCTCGGGGGCCTCGGTCAGCGGGTCGAACGGGCGACCCTCGTCGACGATCTCGATGACGACGGCCTCTGTCTCCGAGGTCACCTCTACCTCTACGTCGCCGGGCCCGTCGTCGCGGGAATAATCCACGACGTTCTGCACCAACTCGTCGATCACCAGGCTGACTCGGAACGTCAGGTCGCCTGACCAGCCGTCCCGCTCACCGAGTTCCTCGACCGCCGCGACAAGTTCAGCCAGATTCTCGTAGCTGGACCGGAGGACCTCGTCACTGGTATTGGTAGTCAAGGACAGCACGCCGACGCTCACTTCACTCGGCGCAGAACGAGACATGTCGTATCGTCGAACTGGGGCACATCGCCGGCGAACTCGTTGACGAGCTCAATGACCCGGCGTCCGGCGTTCTCGGCGTCGCTCGGCGGGTCCGCCGCGAAGGCTTCACGCAGGCGGTTCAATCCGAGTTGCTCCTCCTCGCTGTTGATGGCCTCGGTCACGCCGTCGGTGTAGAGGACGACCGTGTCGCCCGGTGCCAGCGTGTGGGTGTGTTGGAGGTAGTCGAATCCCGGCAGCACCCCGAGGGCGAGCCCGTCGGTCACGGGCAACTGGGTGCTGCTGCCGTCCGCGTGTATGACGAGGGGCGGATCATGGCCCCCGTTCGCGTAGGTGAGGTCACCGGTGTCGGGGTTGTACACGGCGTAGATCATGGTGACGAACATGCAGGCGTCGTTGTCCTCGTTGAGCACATTGTTTACTTCCGAGAGCGCATCGCCGGGACCCTCGGCGCGCATCGCCGCGCCCTTCAGCAGCGTGCGGCTGGACATCATGAACAGAGCTGCGGGCACACCCTTGCCGGACACGTCCGCGATGGCCAAACCCACCTTGTTGCCAGCGAGGCCGATCACATCGAAGAAATCGCCTCCGACGTTGCGGGCTGGCTGCATGGTTCCGAACAGCTTGTAGGCGTCATTGCGGGCGAATTTGTTCGGCAGGATGGACTGCTGCATCATGCTTGCAACGTTCAGCTCGTTCTGCAGAACCACGAGCTTGTCGCGGGCGCTGAGCGCCTCCTTCCATTCACGTATGTGCTGCAATGTTCGGTCGATCGTGAACTTCAAGTCGTCAAAGTCGACCGGCTTTGTGACAAAGTCGAAGGCACCTCGGTTCATGGCAATCCGGATGTTCTTCATGTCGCCATAGGCGGAGATAATGACAGCCCGAATATCCGGCGCGATATCTGGAATCCTTTCGAGCAGCGTGAGGCCATCCATCTTGGGCATGTTGATGTCCGACAGGACCATGTCGATGCTCTCGTCCGAGTCGAGTGCTTCTAGTGCTTCGACGCCGTCGTGAGCGAATACAAACTCGTAGACACCGGTCCTTATGAATCTCCGCATGCGCTGCAGCATGAGAGGTTCGAGATCCGGCTCATCATCGACGACGAGAATCTTGTTCTTCTGCCGCGATTCAGTCATTGCCATTAGAGTCCTCTCTGATAATTGGTGACGTTCACCTATGCGCCGACTGCCGTTAGCGCCTCAGATTGTGAACCGTGAATCGGAATGATCTTGTCGAATCCGCTGATCTTGAACACTTCACGATTCGAGTCGTTCATTGAATAGAGAGCAAACGTCACGCCGTTCTGCTGGAGACTCTTGGCTGTGAGTAGAATTACCCTCATCCCAGCGCTGCTGATGTAGGAGACATCCTCGAAGTCCAACACAACGACCGTGTCACCCTCTGTGACAACCGCTTCCAAACTGGAATGAAACTCGCGCGAGTTGGAACTGTCGATGCGACCATTGGTCCTCGCTATGACCGTTCCGCTTTCTCTCTCGGCGTTGATTTCCATCGTCATACCCCTGGGTACAAGATCGTCGGTACTCGATGGACTCTACCGCGCGGGCTGTGCCGGGACTCATGCTCGTGCGCTAGGGCCGTAAGTGAGATGCATGAGGTCGCCGTCGGCGAACCGGCTCGGTCGGAGCGCCCGCGCGTCGAGCGGTGGAGCAGCGCCGAGTTGCTCGACACCGAGCACATGGGACGCCACGATCTCGCCGACTGCGGGCGAGAGCTTGAGTCCGTGGCCGGAGAATCCGACAGCCAGATAGAGGCCGGTCACGTCAGCGATCTCGGAGGCCCAACCGAGGATGGGGTGATAGTCCGGTGTGATGTCATAGGCTCCGCTGGTCGTGGACACCGTTTTGGCGATGGTCATGGCGGGGAGCCGCTCGGCCACAGCCCGGCGGATGCGCGCGGAGTGATCGGTGTGGTCGTCGGCCGGAGCGTCTCCGAGGGGATCATCCACTTCGGGCATCTGCGGCGGGTAAGCCACGGCGAGAACGCGGCGACCCATGTCGGGACGGATCACCAAGTTGGAGTTGCCGTCGGTGATGAAGGTGTGCAGGGCTCGGGAACCGGGCTCCTGTTCGAGCATGGCCATGTCCAGCCGCCGCCGCTCGACGGGCACGGGCACGCCCAGCGGATCGAGCAGATCCCGGGCCCACGCACCAGTGGCCACCACGACGACCGGCGCGGCGATCTCTCCTTTGGCGGTGGCCACGCCGGTCACCGCGCCGTCGCCCACCATGATCGCCTCCACTGCGAGCGGGGCGAGAACGTCGGCGCCGGCGGCGGTTGCGGCGCCCAGCCAGCTCAGCACCATCCTGGTCACGTCGATATAGCCCCCATCGGGCTCGTAGGCGCCGCCCGCGAGATCCTTGGCGTTCACTAGAGGCTCAACGGCCGCAATCTCGTCCGGACCCACGAAACGGGTGTCCACGCCCAGGGCGCGGCCCAGCTCGACGTTGCGCCGCAAGCCGTCGATCTGGTCCTCGGTGACGATGAGCATGTAGCCCAGCCGCACGTAGCCGGGGTCGCCGTAGCCCACCTCGGTCGTCCAGTTGCCGATGCAGTGGAAGCCTCGCCGCGCCATGCGCACCATGAGTTCGTTGGAGTAGTGCTGGCGGATCTGACCGAAGGTGCGCCCCGAGATACCACCGACCGGCGACCGGGCGTCCACCACCGCCACCCGCCGGTCCGAATGCCGGGCGAGCTGGTAGCCGATGCTGGCCCCCGACACGCCGGCCCCTATGACGACGACATCGGCTTCGGCCGGAACCGTTCGCATTAGAGCGAGCGCGAATAGGCGAAAGCCCTTCGCGTCGATGTGGCGGGTCTCCCGCTCTTGTTCGCTGCGCTCACGGGCCGCTCGGGCCCGGGTGTCGCTCGGTGTCTCGCGAAGATCCTCATGACTCGCTCCTATCCGTTTGGCCTCTAAGCGCGGATCGTACAAGTTGTCGGCACCGCCGAGGGAGTATTGTTCGCCGATTGCGATCCGAATGTCCCGGTTATCTCCCCGTGAACCGCCACCGTCTAGGATCGGCCCTCGTCTAGACTCTCCTGTGAGGAGCGAGCCTTGCCCTCCGACAGTGGACTGTTCCGCGAGGAAGCATTCGCGCGCCGGGGCCAGAGGGAGCCCATCGACGGCCTGCTGCGTGTCACCGCGCCGCACGAATGGGTGATCCTGCTCGGGTTGGTGCTGGCGCTGGGCGCGACCGCCGCCTGGGGGCTGTTCGGCAGCGTCGAGCGCAGTCTGGGCGCGGACTGTGCCCTGGTGCAGCCCGACGAGCGCTACGCGGAGCTTGGCGACGTTCAGATCCCTGACGACGCGGTCGGTGGTTTCGAGGCGATGGCGCTCGTGCCGCGGCACGACGCCCGGCGCTTGGAGGCAGGGATGGAGGCGCGGGTGTCGGCGTCGCAGGAGCGCCTCGACGGGCCCGAAGTCCTCGACGCCGAGGTGGTGGGGATCTCCGAGCGGCCCGTTGTGGCGCCCGGGTGGCTGCCCGGCTCGGAAGGGTCGGCGTCGCCTGGGGGCCATGCGGTCCGCTTGGCTCTGCGATCGGCGCTGCCGACCGGCGTGGCCGATGGCGATCACTGCACGGTGCGGATCGTTCTGGACCGGCACGCGCCGGCCAGGTGGCTGACGTCGACCTGGCTGGGTTGAGGCGGCCGGTGGTGGGTGTCGACCTGGCTGGGTTGAGGCGGCCGGTGGTGGGTGTCGACCTGGCTGGGTTGAGGCGGCCGGTGGCTGACGTCGACCTGGCTGGGTTGAGGCGGCCGGTGGTGGGTGTCGACCTGGCTGGGTTGAGGCGGCCGGTGGTGGGTGTCGACCTGGCTGGGTTGAGGCGGCCGGTGGTGGGTGTCGACCTGGCTGGGTTGAGGCGGCCGGTGGTGGGTGTCGACCTGGCTGGGTTGAGGCGGCCGGCGGTGGGTGGATGAGGCGGGATGGGCGGCTCCCGCGGCGGCGTCTTCGCACGCCCCTGTTCCCTCAACTCGAGGCGTCGGAATGCGGGGCGGCGTGCCTGGGGGTGCTGCTCGCGCACTTCGGGCGCTGGGAGCCCATCGAGCGGTTGCGCGAGGCGTGCGGCGTCAGCCGCGACGGCAGCAGCGCGGCCGACATCGTCAGGGCGGCCAGAGGCTACGGGCTGCTGGTCAGGGGCTGGAGCAAGCCGATCGACGAGCTTCGCGGCGTGCCCCTGCCGGCCATCCTGTTCTGGGAGTTCAACCACTTCGTCGTGCTTGAAGGCATCGGACGGGGGTCCTACTACCTGAACGATCCGGCCAACGGCCGCCGCGTCGTCGGCGAGGACAAGTTCAGCCAGGCCTTCACCGGCATCGTGCTGGAAGCGTCGCCGGGCCCCGACTTCCGGCCGGGCGGGAGGCCGCCGCGGATCCTGTCCCAGTTGTGGCCGTGGCTGCGGGACGTGAAGCGGCCCCTCGGATTTGTGGCGGCGTGCGGGCTCCTGTTGGCCGTGCCCGGTCTGGTCATGCCCGTCCTGCTGAGCCTGTTCGTGGACGATGTCCTCAGCGGCCGGTCGTCGTCCTGGGGCTCGCTGATGGCCTCGGCGGCGGCATGTGCGGGAGTCGTCACATACTTGCTGATCTGGTTGCAGCAGCGCGTGCTGCGCAAGATGGCCATCCGCCTGTCGGTGGTCCACGCCGAGGGCCTGCTGTCGCACCTGTTCAGGCTGCCCACACAGTTCTTCGCGCACCGGTTCGCCGGCGACCTCACGTCGCGGGTCCAACTGGTCGACGGGGTGGCGGTCGGCGCGGCCGGCCAGTTCGTCGGCATCATGGTCGAACTGGTTATGAGCGTGCTGTTCCTGGTGCTGATGGCCGCCTACGACCCGCTGCTCGCCGCGGTCGTGGCCGCCCTGGGCGCCGTGAATGTGCTGGCCGTGCGCATCATCACCCGGCACCGCAATGACGAGAACCGCCAGTTCCGGCGAGAGCAGGCGCTGTCGTTCGGGCTGGGCGCCTCAGCTCTGCGGAACATGGACTCGCTGCGGGCGACCGCCGGCGAGGACGACTTCTTCGCCCGGTGGACCGGTTACCAGGCGCGCGAGCTCGCAGCCCGGCAGAAGCTCCAAGAGCTCGGCCAGGTGATTGCGTCGCTGCCCAGACTGTTCCTGTTCCTGGGGGGAGCGGCCGTGCTGGGGCTGGGGGGCTGGAGGGTGGTGTCGGGCGACATGACCCTCGGCATGCTCATGGCAGTCTACATGCTGGCCGCGGGCTTCCTGCAGCCGATCGGCCGATTCGTGCAGTTCGCAGACGCCTTCCAGATCCTCGAAGCCGACCGGCAGCGCATCGACGATGTGCTGAACGCGCCGGAGGATCCCGCGCTGGCTCGCGACAGCGGCACCGAGGACGGCCGGGTCGCCACGGTGGCGGGCAGGCTCCGGCTGGCCGGCCGGGTCGAGGTGCGCAACGTCACGTTCGGCTACCAGGTCAACCGGCCTCCGCTCATCGAGAACTTCAGCCTGTCGATCGAGCCCGGGCAGAGGGTCGCGGTCATCGGTCCCAGCGGGTCGGGCAAGTCCACGCTGCTGAAGCTGATCAGCGGGGAGTATACCCCCTGGTCGGGTGAGATCCTGTTCGACGGCGTGCCCAGCCGCGAGATCCCGCGCCGGATCCTCACCCGCTCGGTCTCGGTGGTGGACCAGCAGATATTCCTGTTCGCGGCAACGGTCCGCGACAACCTGACCCTCTGGAATCCCACCGTGGCCGACCGGCAGGTGGTGGCCGCGGCCGCCGACGCGCTGATCCACGGCGAGATCATGAGCCGAGCCGGGGGCTACGACTCGCCCGTGGAGGAGGAGGGCCGGAACTTCAGCGGCGGCCAGCGCCAGCGCCTGGAGATCGCCAGGGCCCTGGTCGACGATCCGTCGGTGCTTTTCCTCGACGAGGCCACCAGCGCGCTCGACGCCGTCAGCGAGATGCTCATAGACGACGGGCTGCGCCGCCGGGGCTGCACCTGCGTCATCGTCGCCCACAGGCTCAGCACCGTCCGCGACTGCGACCAGATCATCGTCATGGACCGCGGCCGGCAAGTGCAGAGCGGCACCCACCCCGAGCTGATGACCGACGAGTCGGGCCTCTACCGCGAGTTGGCCGGTGCCCAGTGAGGGCGTCCGACGGCCTGCCGGGGCTCCGGTGACCGCGCCCGATCAGTTCTCAGGGCTCGCCGCGGCGGCCGTCGCGTGCGGAGAGATTGTCGAGGTCGGCGGCAACGAGCCTGTCCGCCTCGACGATCCCCAGGTGGGCTGGTTCGTCGGCCGCGGCGGGCTGGACGTGTTCCTGGTGGAGGATGCCGACGGCCGGGCCGTCTCCAGCCCCAGCCACGTGCTGAGGGTCGGGCCGGGCCGGCTGGCCTTCGGCCTGAATGAGACGCCCACCCCCCTGGCGGCCGTCGCCAAGGCGCTGCCGGAGTCGAGGCTGTACCGGGTGCCGCTCTCGGAGCTGCTGGACCGAGCCGACGGCGACGACGTGGCCGGCCGGGTCGACGCCTGGGTGTCGGAGTTCGCGGCCGCAGTGGCCCGCAGGATCGAGCCCCGCCCCCGTCCGGACACGCTGCTGGAGGCGGCCGTCCGCTGGCGGTCGGAGAGCGCGGCGGCGGGCGGCGTGGTATCGGTCCGGTCCGGCGGGGTCGCCTGGATCGCGGCCGAGAACGAGACCGCCATCGCCTATCTGGGCACTGAGAGGCCCTCCGGCGCCGGACCGGGCCTCGTTCCGCTCACATCCGAGACCTGGATGACCCTGCACAGCCCGACTCGCATCGAGAGCGTGCCGTCCCGCGACCTGCACCGCGACGGCCGGCTGCTGGCCGCTGTGGCCGAGTTCCACAGCCTTGCTCTCGCGGCCGAGCACTTCAATCGCCTCCTGCTGCTGGCCGACGAGGTGAACGAGCAGACCGCTCGAGCCTCCCACCGCCGTTTGGACGAGGAGCTCGCCAGACGGAGCCTGTTCAACATCTTGAACCCGGCCCGCCCGACGGCCGAGCAGGCCGGCTCGGATCTGCTGGCCGCGCTGAGGCTGGTCGGCGAGCACGAGGGCATCCAGTTCCGGCCCGCGCACCGCCGCCGGATCCCGTCGGACGCCGGCCCGGCCCTCCCGGACATCCTCGAGGCGTCGGGGGTTCGCGGCCGGAAGGTTCAGCTCGCCGCGGAGGATCGTTGGTGGCTCGGCGACAGCGGGGCCATGCTGGGTTTCAGTGCGACCGACGGCCGGCCGGTGGCGCTGCTGCCCGCCGTCGCCGGCCGGTACCGGGCCGTGGATCCGGAGTCGGGGGCGTCGCAGCGCCTCAACGCGGGCCGCGCCGGTCAGTTCCGCAGAGATGCCTGGTGCTTCTACCGGCCGTTGCCGGAGGATCGCCCGGTGACGGGCCGCGACCTCGCCCGGCTCGCCGGCGGGGGCCTGCTCGCAGACCTCGCCCGCTTCGCGGCGGCCGGACTGCTGGCGAGCGCCCTCACCCTGGCGCCGTCGATAGCGGTGGGGATGCTCGCGAGCTGGGTGCTGCCCACCGCGGCGCGCGGGATGCTCCCCCAGATCGTGGTGGCGCTGGTCGCTCTCGCGGTTGTCGGGGTCCTGCTCCAGACGCTGCAGGGAACCGCGATGATGCGCCTCGAGGGCCGCGCCACCGCACGAGTGGCGGCCGCGCTGTGGGATCGCCTGCTGGGGCTTCCCGCGACCTTCTTCAAGGGCTTCACGTCGGGCGACCTCGCGATGCGCCTGTCCACTTTCCAGCTTCTGCGCGACCAGATCTCCGGCGTCGTTTCCCACGCCTTGTTCTCATTCGTGTTCCTGGTCCCGACTCTCGGCCTGCTGTTCCTGTACGATGTGGCGCTGGCGTGGATCAGTGTGGCCATCGGCATCGTGTCACTGCTGGTCACGGGGATCCTCGGCGCTCTCCAGGTCAGGCCCCAGCGCCGCCGCTACGGGGCGACCAGGCGCCTGACCGGAGAACTGCTCCAGTTCATCAACGGCATCGGCAAGCTGCGGTCGGCCGGCGCGGAGGCCGCGGCCTTCGCCTCATGGGCCCGGGGCTACCGCGAGCAGCACCTGGCCGGCATCCAGATCAACAGGCTGAACGAGCACCTCGTGGCGTTCAGCGCAGCTGTGCCGGTGCTGTCGGGCGCGGCCCTGTTCGGCGCGGCGCTCTGGAGCGGGACAGAGCGACTCTCGGTGGGTGACTTCCTCGTCGTCTACGCGGTGTCGATGACGTTCTACGTCACCGTCACCGGGCTGGGCCGCGCCTTCGAGGTCGTCGCGGCCGTGGTTCCCGCGCTCGAACAGGTCTCCCCGGTGCTTGCTGCGGTTCCTGAGAGCCGGATGGAGGGGACTGCGCCCGCGGTGCTCGGAGGCGACATCCGTTTCGACCGTGTGAGCTTCCGGTACTCGCCCGACGGTCCGCTGATCATCGACGATGTGTCCATCCGGGCGCGGCCGGGCGAACTCGTCGCTATCGTCGGCGAGTCCGGCTCGGGCAAGAGCACGCTGCTCAGGCTGGCCCTGGGGCTGGAGGATCCCTCGGCGGGCGGCGTGTACTACGACGGTCGCGAGCTGGCCAACCTCGACCGGCGTTCGGTGCGGCGGCAGGTCGGCGTGGTGATGCAGAGCGGAGCACTCCAGCCGGGGGACATCCTCGAGAACATCATCGGGGTGGGGGGCGACCTGACGATCGACGACGCGTGGCGGGCGGCCCGTCTCGCGGCCGTGGCCCAGGACCTGGAGGCCATGCCGATGGGCATGTTCACGATGGTCAGCGACAGCTCCTCGACGTTCTCAGGCGGGCAGGTCCAGCGCATCAGGATCGCGTCGGCGCTGGTGCGCAATCCCCGCATCGTGTTCCTGGACGAGGCGACCAACTGGCTCGACACCAAGAGCCAGGCCGAGGTGATGGCCGGCATCGAGAGCCTCTCGGCCACGCGCATCGTGATCGCGCACCGGCTCTCAACCATCCGCAAGGCGGAGCGCATCTACGTGCTCGACGCTGGACGGGTTGTGCAGGAGGGCGGCTTCGACGAACTGTTCGCGGCCGAGGGGCCGTTCCGTAGGCTCGTGCAGCGCCAGACGGGCTGAGCAGCCGCCCGCGGAGTCGTGGACCGGCCGCGACGCCGAGCGACTCTCGAAGCCTTCGAACGCTCCCGAAGCCTATGTGACTACGGAAGCCTGTGTGACTAGGGCCGGGCGGTTGCTTGCCCTGCCCCTTGGGCTACTCGCCCTGGCCTGGGCCACCCTGCCCGGAGTGGCCCGGCGCCCACTCAAGAACCTCGGGGCCGGTCCCGCCGACGATCTCGTCCATCTCGGACTCGTCGAGCGGCTCCTGGGTGGAAGCGGGGCGTGTGTCCGGCTTCTCGGTCATGGTGTTGCTCCTTGTTGCGGTCGGTGCTGATGCCTGGGTGCTCAATGTAGGCGCTCGGGGTTCGAGTCGCGAGCCTAGCCCGCCGCAGGCCTCGGCGTCAGGCTGAGTCGGCCATGTAGGACTCCAACGAGTCGTCCAGAGCGTCCTCCCAGGCGGTGTGGTGGATGGGCGCCACCGTGCCCGTGAGCGGCGAGGTGTGGCCGTGGTCGCGGTAGCCGATGATCGACTGCGTCTTGTGCTTCTTCCAGTCCTTGAACATCTTGTTGATCAGCGGCGTGTTGAAGTCCGGGTAGTCGGTCTGGTCCACCAGGTCCTGGGTGTAGTCGCCCTGGAAATCGATGGCACCGTAGTCGTCCTTCAACGCGTCCTCCGCGGCCTGGAACTCCTCGATCCAGCGAGCCTGCTCAGCGGCATCGGGGAGGGCGATGCGGCCCAGGATCACGTCGCGGGCGTACCAGGTCTGGGCGTCGAACATGTTGAAGGTGTACCACTGGTCCTGCATTCCCAGGTACAGGATCCGGTTCTCGGGCTGGAACACCACCCCGCGGTAGAGCATCGAGGTGGCCAGTCGGTTGGCGGTGTCCAAGCGCAGCTGGTCGTCCATGAATGGGAAGTGGTGCAGGTACCCGGTGCACGAGATGATGGCGTCGACGTCGGCGGTCGAGCCGTCGGTGAAGTGCACGGTGCGGCCCTCGACGTGGGTCAGGATGGGCTTCTCGGTGATGCCCTCGGGCCAGTCGAAGCCCATGGGGCCGCTGCGCGATGTGCAGATCACCGACCGGGCGCCGTACTTCCAGAGTTGCGAGGCGATGTCCTCGGCCGAGTAGCTCGACCCGATCACGAGCACGTCGCGGTCGCTGAACTGCACCGCGTCGCGGAAGTCGTGGGCGTGCATGAGCGTGCCCCCGAAGGTCTCATAGCCCGGGTAATGGGGCATGTTGGGCACCGAGAAGTGCCCGGTGGACACGACCACGTAGTCGAAGTCCTCGCTGCTGTCGGTGTCGCGGGCCAGGTCGTGGGCGGTGACCGTGAAGCCGCTGCCGTCGGCGGAGCGGCTTATGCGGCGCACCGCATGGTTGAAGCGGATGTTGTCGCGGATGCCACTGCGGTTGGCTCGGCCAATGATGTAGTCGTAGAGGACCTCACGGGGCGGGAAGGACGCCACCGGCTTGCCGAAGTGCTCCTCGAAGCCGTAGTCGGCGAACTCCAGGCACTCCTTGGGACCGTTGGACCACAGGTAGCGGTACATGCTGGCGTGGCAGGGCTCGCCGTGCTCGTCCAGTCCGGTGCGCCAGCTGTAGTTCCAGAGCCCGCCCCAGTCATCCTGCTTCTCGTAGCAGACGAGCTCGGTCTCCGCAGCTTCTGGTGAAGCATCGCTGGCGAAAGCGTGCAACTGCGACAGACCGCACGGTCCGGCACCGATGACAGCCACTCGTGTCATATCTAGATCCTCCCCTGTGGTTAGGTGTATCTATATCGACAGTCAAACCTAGCCGAAGCTGTTGGCAAGGCGCACGGCGAAATAGCCGCTAATCGAGCACTTCGTCGAGAGCGGCTAGAACGAGCGTGACGTTGCGGCGTCGAGCGGTGTGGCCCATGCAGCCGATACGCCAGCACTTGCCCGCCATGGTACCCAGTCCGCCGCCGATCTCTAGGCCGTAATGGTCGAGCAGCGCTCGACGGACGTCGGCCTCGCTCATGTCCTGGGGGAGTCGGGCCTCGGGCACCCGTACGGAGGTGAGCTGGGGGAGTCGGGCCGCGGCTGGCGCCACCAGAGTGAAGCCCCTGGCCTCGAGCCCGGCCTGAAGCATGTCGCCGCAGTGCTGGTGCCGGGTGTGGGCTTCATCGAGTCCCTCGTCGAGCACCACGCCCAGTCCTGCGTGGAGCGCGTAGATCATCGAGATCGGAGCGGTGTGATGGTAGGCCCTCGTGCCTCCCCCAGTGACGTAATCGGCGATCATACCCATGTCGAAGTACCAGGACTGCGGCCGGTGGCGCATCCGTTCAATGGCCCGGGGCGAGGCGCTGACCGGTGCCAGCCCCGGCGGCACTCCGAGGCACTTCTGGGTCCCGCTGTAGGCGATGTCGACGCCCCAGTCGTCGAGACGCACATCGATGCCGCCGAGCGACGTGACGCAGTCCGCTAGCAGCAGAGCGTCCCCCTTGGCCGAGCCCAGTTCGGCCAGGTCGTTGCGCACACCGGTGGAGGTCTCGGCGTGGACGACGGCGATCACGGCCGGGGCCGGGTGGGCGTCCAGAATGCGCTGCGGGTCCAGGGGCGTGCCCCAGTCGGCGTCCACTCGCACCACGTTGGCGCCGCACCGGGCCGCGACGTCGCACATGCGCTCTCCGAACACGCCGTTCACCCCCACCACGACGGTCTCGCCCTCGGAGACCACGTTCACGAACGAGGCCTCCATGCCGGCCGAGCCCGTCCCCGACACGGGGAAGGTGAGGGCGTTGCCGGTACGGAACACCGCTCGCAGGCGGTCGCAGGTCTCGTCGAGCAAGTCGATGAACTCACCGTCGAGATGGCCCATCACCGGTCGGGTGAAGGCCTCGATGGCCTCGGGATAGGGATTCGACGGGCCGGGACCCATCAGGATCCGCTCGTTATGCTGCATTGTGACTCGACATTGGGGCTGGCATTGGGACTGGACCTTTCATCAGATTAGTGATATATTCCACCACAGTAGTGGTTCGGTCCTCGGGATCGCAAGGGAAGATTGCCGGCGTGTGAATCAGGCTCGCTCAGTCGGTCGTCAACCGGGTGTATCTCGATCGCAGAACTGGAGACACCGCCATGAGCCATCATCAGATCACCGAGGCGAGGCGCCGGCTGCACCGCAGCGAGCTGGCTGTGCCGGGCTCGCAGCCCGAATTGTTCGAGAAGGCGGCGGCCGGCCGAGCTGACTATGTCTTCCTGGATCTCGAGGACGCGGTGGCGCCCGACGAGAAGGAAGCGGCGCGAAGCAACGTCGTCGAAGCTCTCGGCGACATCGACTGGCGTGGGTCCAACAAGACGGTCTCAGTGCGGATCAACGGGCTCGACACGCATTACATGTACCGCGACCTGATCGATGTGGTGGAGCAGGCAGGAGCGCACGTCGACACGATCCTCGTCCCCAAGGCGGGCGTGCCCGGCGACATCTACACGGTGGATGCCCTTCTGACCCAACTCGAGCAGGTAATGGGCTTCAGCCACCGGATCGGTGTGGAGGCTCTGGTGGAGACCGCCTTGGGCATGGCCAACGTCGAGGCGGTGGCGGCGTCGAGCCCACGGCTGGAGGCGCTCCACTTCGGAGTGGCGGACTACGCAGCCTCGTGCCGAGCCCGGACGATCACCATCGGAGGGCTCAACCCCGACTATCCGGGCGACCAGTGGCACTCGGCGCTGTCGCGCATGCTGGTGGCTTGCCGAGCCAACGGTCTGCGCGCCATTGACGGTCCGTTCGGGGACTTCGGCGACCCGGACGGGTTCACAGCCGGAGCTCGTCGGGCCGCGGTCCTTGGCTACGACGGCAAGTGGGCCATCCACCCCTCGCAGATCGATCTAGCCAACGAGGTGTTCACGCCACCGGAGTCCGAGGTGGACCAGGCCCGCCGGATGCTGCGGGCTCTGGAGGAGGCGGCCGCGGCCGGCCGGGGCGCGGCCCAGCTCGACGGCCGCATGATCGACGCTGCGTCGGCCCGAATGGCGCGCAATGTGGTCGAGACCGCGGAGTCCATCGAGAACAGAGGATCGTAGGAGGCCGAGCAGGTAGGCAGTTTCACGAGGAGTCAGCAACGTGCTGAGCGAGGCCCCCGGGCCCGAGCGGCCCGTGAGCGCAGCGAGCATGAGCGGGGAGGAGGGCCCGAGCGGCCCGTGAGCGCAGCGAGCATGAGCGGGGAGGAGGGCCCGAGCGGCCCGTGAGCGCAGCGAACAAGAGCGGGGAGGAGGGCCCGAGCGGCCCGTGAGCGCAGCGAACAAGAGCGGGAAGCAATGCTCGAGTCGCAGACGGTTCCCAACTAGAGGACGCAGGAGGGGCGTTCATGGAGATTCACGAGTACCAAGCCAAGGCCCTACTCGCCGACTACGGCGTGTCCATACCGGAGGGAGGTCTGGCCTACAGCCCGGAGCAGGCCACCTACCGAGCCTCCGAGATCGGCGGCGAGCAGTGGGTCGTAAAGGCCCAGATCCACTCCGGGGCCCGTGGTCAGGCTGGCGGCATCAAGGTTTGCAGTGACGAGCGCGAGGTGTGGGAGGCGGCCGACGACCTGCTGGGCAAGCGGCTGGTCACCCACCAGACCGGCGAGCGCGGCAAGGGCGTGTACCGGCTCTACGTGGAGGCGGCCGTCGCCTCGGAGCGCGAGATCTATCTGGGGTTTGTGCTCGACCGGTCCGCCGAGCGGGTGATGGTCGTGGCCTCGGCCGCAGGCGGCATGGCCATCGAGGAGATCGCGGCCCGCGACCCGAGCGCCATCGTGCGCGTGAACGTGGAGCCGGCTGTCGGGCTCCAAGCGTTCGAGGCCCGCGAGATCGCCTTCGCGCTGGGCCTTGAGCCGAGTCTGGTCCCGCAGGCGGTCCAAATGATGACTGCCTGCTACCGGGCCTTCGGAGATCTCGACGCCACCATGCTGGAGATCAACCCGCTGGCGGTTACCGCAGACGGCCGCCTGCTGGCTCTGGACGCCAAGATGACCTTCGACGACAACGCCCTGTTCCGTCATCAGGACGTGTCGGAATTGAGGGACAAGTCCCAGGAGGACCCCCGAGAACGGACGGCCATCGACCGCGGACTCAGCTATGTGGGGCTTGACGGAAACATCGGCTGCATCATCAACGGTGCCGGTCTGGCCATGGCCACCATGGACATGATCAAGCACGCCGGCGGCGAGCCGGCCAACTTCCTCGACATCGGCGGGGGCGCTTCCCCCGAGCGGGTGCTCAAGGCGTTCCGGTTGGTGCTTTCCGACGAGAACGTGAAAGCCGTGCTGGTGAACATCTTCGCTGGCATCAACCGATGCGACTGGGTGGCCGATGGCGTGGTTCAGGCCCTGCAGCAACTCGACCCTGGAGTGCCGGTGGTGGTTCGACTGTCGGGCACCAACGTCGAGGAGGGACGGCGCATCCTGGCTGAGGCCGATGTGGGAGTGATCACCGCCGACTCGCTGGCCGAGGCCGGCACTAAGGCGGCTGCGGCCGTGGCGAGGAGCGCAGCCTGATGAGCATCATCATGGACGGGACCACGCCGGTGCTGGTGCAGGGCATCACCGGCCGCATAGCCACCTTCCACACGGCCGAGATGCTCGAGTACGGCACCAATGTGGTGGGCGGGGTCACGCCGGGCCGGGGAGGCACCACCCACTGCGGCGTGAATGTCTTCGACACCATGAAGCAGGCTGTGGCGGCAACCGAGGCCACCGCCAGCATCGTGTTCGTGCCGCCCCCGTTCGCGGCCGACGCCATCATGGAAGCGGCCGACGCCGGGATCGAGTACTGCGTGTGCATCACCGAGGGCATCCCGGTCCAGGACATGATCAGGGTGAAGCGCTACTTGCGCCGCTACCAGCACGCCAGCCGGATGTGCCTGATCGGACCGAACTGTGCCGGGGTCATCAGCCCGGACCAGGCCATGATGGGCATCATGCCTCCGCACATCTACGAGCGGGGCCCGGTCGGCATCGTCAGCCGGTCGGGAACGCTCGGATACGAGGCGGCGTCCCAGCTCAAGGCGGTGGGAATCGGGGTGAGCACCAGCGTCGGAATAGGTGGCGACCCGATTAACGGCAGCTCGTTCCTCGATCACCTCAAGCGCTTCGAAGCCGACGACGAGACCGAAACGATCGTCATGATCGGTGAGATCGGAGGGCTGCAGGAGGCGCAGGCCGCCCAGTACGCCCGCGACCACATGCACAAGCCGGTAGTGGGCTACGTCGCCGGGCTGACCGCACCCAAGGGGCGCACCATGGGCCATGCCGGAGCCATCGTTTCGACCGTAGGGGAGTCGGCCGCCGAGAAGGTGCAGCTCATGCGGGAGTGCGGCGTCACGATTGTGAAGCTGCCGTCCGACTTCGGCACCACCATCCCCAAGGTTCTTCGACGCTGACGCCTACCCGCTCGGCCTCTTAGGCGGTGCCGCGGACCCGGGTCTTGTCCGGGTCGTAGAACGGGTATCGCACCACCTCGGCTGCGATCCGCTTCTCGTGGCCGTCGAGCTTTCCGATCTCCACGGCCGTGCCGATCTCGGCGTACTCGACCGCCATGCGGCACAGCGCGATGTTCTTCTGCAGGATGGGGGAGATGGTGGCGCTGGTGACCACGCCCACCTGATTGCGACCGGCGTACACGCCGTCACCGTGGGCGGCGGCTTCGCCTCCCACCAGCTCCAGCCCGACCAGGCGGCGTTGCGGGTTGTCGCGGCGCGTGGTGAGGGCGTCACGGCCGATGAAGTCGTCGGTCTTGGTCTTGAGCGGCACCGTGAAGCCGATTCCCGCCTCGTAGGGGTCGGTCTGGTCGCAGAACTCGTGGTCGGCGAAGATCAGGCCAGCCTCGATGCGCAGCATGTCGAGCGCGGCGAGGCCCATGGGCACCAGCCCGTGGTCGGCGCCGGCCTCGAAGATGGCGTCCCACACCGCGGGGGCGTCGGAGGGATGGCAGAACACTTCGTAGCCGAGCTCGCCGGTGTAGCCGGTGCGCGACACCAGCAGAGGGATGCCGTCGTGGTCACCGATCCTGGCAATGCAGAACCGGAACCACCCTAGCTCCTCCACGGTCGGCTGGTCGGGACGGGTCCACACCACCTGCTCCAGGATGCTGCGGCTGTTGGGCCCCTGGACCTGCAGGTTGTGGAGTTGCTCGGTGGAGCTGCGCACCCAGACTTGCAGCCCCAGGCGCTGCGCCTGCTCTCGCAGCCATACGCCGCTGTAGCCCAGCTGCCCGCCGATCCAGCGGAAGTTCTCCCGCCCGAGCCGGAACACGGTGCCGTCGTCGATCATGCCGCCGGACCGATGGCACATGGCGGTGTAGACGACCTGACCGTCGGCGAGCTTGCGGATATTGCGGGTGACACAAGTCTGCATCAGCAACTCGGCGTCGGGGCCGGTCACCTCGTACTTCCGCAGCGGTGACAGGTCGATTGCCGCCGCGGCCTGCCGGCATGCCCAGTATTCCTCGATGGGACCGTGCTCGGTGTAGGAGTCGGCTAGCCAGTAGCCGCAGTATTCGCTGAAGCTGCGGGTGAGGGCAGAGCTGCGGGGATGGAACCCGGTCTCCTTGGTGAGAGTGGCCTCGGAGTCTGCGGTCATGCGGATCGCCGTCGCTTTCTTGAACCGGTTGACAGAGGGGTAGACGCGCACCGCGATGTCGGTGGGGTTCCAAGCGTTGGCCGCGTCGATGTCGTCGGGGCACCCGGTCGACACGCACACCAGGTCCTCCAGCGCCCGCAGCAGCACGTAGTCGCCGGGACGGGACCAGGGCTCGTCCAGGTAGATCTGGTTGCAGTCACTCACCCGGGTGTTGTAGAAGAAGTTGATCGCCTGCCAGCCCCGGCGCGGGGCCACGCCGTAGGGGTCGAGCACACCGTTGATGTTGTCGGTGCAGTTGATGTGGCCGGGGTAGCCCATCTCCTCGTAGTAGCGGGCGTTGCAGGCCGTGTTGAACGTGTCATGGCGACCGACGGTGTCCTGGATCACCTCGACGAGGGGCTGCATCTTGGCGTTGAAGAACTTCGAGTAGAGCCCCGGCGCCGGGCAGCTCGCGCCCATCAGGGTGCGGGTGATGGTGGCGTCCAGGCACAACTCGGCGCCCGTTTCGAGGTCGGAGACGGCGAAGCACTGGAAGTCGGAGCACTGCCGCCCCTCTACGTCGACGACCTGGAACCAGTCGCCCTTGGCCACCTCGTAGGCCCTGGCGGTGCTGTTCTTCACGATGAAGTCCTGGCTGGGATCGGCCATCGGTGGGGGCAGCAGAGGCTCGGCCTCGACGGGGCCCGGGCCGTGGCGGTGTACGTAGGCGATCAGGTCGGTGGGAGGAGCGCCACCGTGGGCCGACATGGACTCTCCCGGCGCGGCGACCACACAGGCGACGTCGGCGTAGGCCACCACCCGGGCCGTGGCACCGGGGGTGGTGTCGTCGCCGAGGATCCTCAACGGTGTCGCGGCCTGCACCGCGGCCAGGTCCACGCCGACCCGTTCGAGTCCGGCCCGCACCCTGCGGGCATCCTGAAGCTCTGCGGAGAGGATGCCCACCGCGGCCGGTTCTCCGGTGGATCGGGCCCGACCGCCACTGCCGTTCCCCGAAGCGGTTGCGGGGCCGAGCAGGCTGGGATCGGACCTGCCGCTCGCATCGAAGGCGACCAGCTCACAGGGCTGGCGACCTTCGGGGTCGACGACCTCCAGCTCGTCGCCGGCGTCGAGCGCCAGAACGGTGGCGCCGCCGCCGGACACCCGGTAGCGCTCCACCCCTGGTCCGAGCATCAGCAGCCCCGGCACCAGGACTCTGGGCTGCTCCGGCGGGATCGTTTTCATCTGGACCCTCCGTGGTTGACACCGATGAGTCTTGCGGCGCCGGCACCTGCCCGCAACCCGGGCTGGCGCGACATCCAGGCCGTGTTCAGCGGCGACGGAAGATCACGGTCACTTGGGCGCTGCCGGTCCGAGCCCGCGTCATTGAGGCGGGGGCATGTCCTCGGCGACAGGCCGCTAGAGGGTTGCGAGCGGCACGCAGATAGTGGTCTTCGACCGGGGCTCGAGCACGCAACCGGTGTTATCGTCGCCGTCTGCGCAAGGGTCCTGACAGTCTTCGTTCGCCTGGCTTGTCGCCGTCGTCCCCGATGGCAGAGACGGTCGCGAACATGTCCCATATCAGCAGGACGACGGCCACGATGGAGGCTGTGGCCGCTATCCAGAGTCCAAATGCCGGATCGGCTTCGTCACTGAGCGCCTCTCGGATCGTGATAGCACCCGCGAAGCCCACACCGATCCAGGCCGGTCGCCAACCGGCCTGGATCAGCCCGATCGTGACCAAACATACGATGAAGACGATCCTGCCCTCACCAACGCTGGACCCCAGAGTCGACTCGGCACCCTCTTCGGCGGCTGTTTGCCAGGGCAAGAATGTTGCGGCGGCCGCCACGGCCGCGCAGGCCTGCGCGGCCCGCCTGCGAGGGATCTTCACATCACCACAGTAGTGCCGCTCCGCGGAAACCGGTGCTGCGCCGCGGACAACGGCGCAGCACCGGCTCCATCAGAGCGGTGAGCCTTGATCGTCAGCGGAAGTTGCCACCGCCGACAACGTTGGCCGCGATGATCACGAAGACGATGCAGGCGAGGCAGAACACCACGACCGCAATCTCGACGACCTTGTCGTGGCCCTGCTTGCCTTGGAATTGGATTTGCTTGCGTCGAGCCATGGATCAGCCTTCCGTGTTGTACTTGTCGCTGAGACGGTCGGCCGCGTGGTTGAGCAGCTTGTCCTCGCGCACGGTCACCAAGAGCGCGGCGATCACCGAGACGGCTATCGCCAGCAGCGCGAGTACGACCGAGATGTTGTTGGTACCGGAGGCCTCGACCCATGTGGCGTAGCCACCGGCTGCCTCGACGGCCTCATCGAGGCTGTCGTAGGGGAAAGTGTTCATTCGGAGTTCTCCTTACTTCCGAGCGTTGTCATTAGGTTGCTTCGGCGGGTTGCCCTGCTGGCGCCGCCGCCGCTGCGCCCAGTACCCGGCGGTTGCCACCACCAAGTACATGAGGATGAGCGCTACGACGAACTGGAGCCATGAGGCTGACACCCGACTAGCGATTGGCGGCGTAGGCCGATCTCAGGGTCGCGTCCGAGGGCTCCTCGGAGCCGTCGGCGTGGACCACGGGCTCGTCGGCCCGTCCGAACTCGGGATAGAAGTCCGTCTCGAACTCGGCCATGTCGAGGCCCTCGATCTCCACCTCGGGCGGAACCCTCAGCAGGTTGAGCTGCTTGAGTATCCACGAGCCGATGTAGCCGGTGAAGAACGCCAGCGGGATCAGTGCCGCCGCGCCCACGAGCTGTCCGAGGAACGACGTGGTTACGTCCACGGCACCGCTCGCGGGGAATCCGCCCGCGAAGATACCGACTAGCATCACGCCCCAGAAGCCCATCACACCGTGGACGGACACGGCCCCGACGCAGTCGTCGATGCGGGCCTTCTGCTCGATCCAGTTGCCTACGGCGATGGCGAGCCCGGCCGAGAAGAAGGCGAGTAGCAGCGTCAGCGACGGGCTGTAGATGTCCGCGCCTGCCGATACCGCCACGACGCCTGCGAGGCCCCCGGAGATGGTCCAGAACGGATCTCCCTTGGAGAAGATATAGCCGCCCGCGAAGCCGCCCGCGAAGGCCATCGTGATGGTGTAAGTGATCGCCGACAACGTTGTGGGCACGAAGTAGATGTTCACATAGCCACCCACGGCGCCGGCCTGGATATAGAGGCAGGCCGCGTAGAACGCGTAGAACGCGGTGAAGATGATCATCAGCCCCATCAGTGTGAGATGGAGGTTGTGAGGTTTGAACACCCTCGTGCCGCCGTTCTCGTCATATCGGCCGATCCTCGGTCCTAGGTTGAACAGCACGCCTAGGGCGAAGATGCCCGCGATGCCGTGAACCACCCCGGAGGCGGCGAAGTCGTGGTATCCGAAGTGGATCGTCAGCCAGCCCCCGTAGCTCCATCCCCAGGCAGCTGCGATGACCCAGACGATGCCGCCCATCAGGGCGGTCAGCCAAAGGTAGGCCGAGATGCGGATCCGCTCCAGCACCGAGCCCGACATGATTGAGCCGGTCGTCCACGAGAAGAGCACGAAGGCCGCCCAGAAGACGCCGGTCAAGTTGTCTCCGAGGTTCGGCGCGAAGCTGGCGTCCCACGGAACGACGTAGCCGTCGCCGCAGAAGTAGGCACCCTCCCCCGCATTGCCCTGTCCAGTGCCGGTGACCGTGAACCACAGGCCCTCCTGCATGCAGAAGTACACCCAGAAGCCCACATAGTAGAACGTTGGCGTCACCACGGCGATGGTCATGATGTTCTTCATCGCCGTCGACATGATGTTCTTGCGGCGGCTTACGCCCGCCTCGTAGGTCATGAACCCCACATGCAGAAGCCACATGATGGCGACGGTGAAGTAGTAGTAAGACTCGGTCAACACGGCGTCAGTTGTTGCCTGTGCTAAGACCATGGACTCACCTCCCTATGCTGTTGCGATGCTGTTGCGTTGGTTCCGACCCCGCGGCCGGACCGTGTAACAGTAGCACACGTTGGGCGGTGGAGAGCGAGTCGCCCCGCCGAGGCGCCGGCGAGGCGCCGGTTCCCGCCGCAGGGGCGTCCGCCCCGCGGAGGCGCAGGCGCCACAGACGGTTGTCTAGCCGGACCCGGCGATGTCTATCTCGCGCACCTCGCCGGTGCGGGCGTCCACCGTGATGGCCGCGCGGCGCAGGTAGGCCAGCCGTTTGCCCTCGGGGTCCCGTATCACGAGAACCACGGCCCACCTGGCCTGGGGCGGGAATCCCTGGCGTATCAGCCGCACGTCCACATGATCGGGGACGAAGCTTCCCTCCGCGTTCTCTAGTGCGGCCCTCGCGATGTCGACGGCGCTCTCTTCGTCGATCTCCACGCCGGAGCAGCCATCGAAGACGAAGAGAACCACGAGCAGAAGCCCGCCGGTGGCGAGGAGCAGCCAGGAGCGCCTAGACACCGAAGAGAGGTGCCGAAGCGGGCCACCGGGCGGCGGCTGCGGGCTGTCCAGGGTCGGCTCCGGCATGGTCGCCTCCAGACTCGCGGTCAGGCTTCTCGCCGCGGGGGCCGGGTGAGCCGCAGGACGATGTAGCCCACCACGTGGGTGAGGAACACGAACGACATCCACCAGAGCAGCGCCTTGAAGCGGTAGGAGCGCTCGCGGCATTCCCAGAACGTCAGCCCCAGCGCCCCGGCCAGCAGGAGCCACAGAGCCCCGCTTAGGCTGATCCCGCTGTCGGTAATCCGATCCAGCAGCAGCATCAGGCCCATCTTGTCATCCTCCTGCCGCAGTCCGCGGCTCGCTGGCCGGGTACACCTTGATGGAGATGAACCGTATCGGCAGCTTGACGAGATCGACCGGACCGTGGGCCACCTCACCGTGGATCTGCATCGTGTCGCCCGCGTCGAGACGGTAGGCCCTTCCGCCGTAGCCGTAGTCGATCGATCCCTCCAGCACATGGATGAACTCCACGCCGGGATGCTGGTACAGCGGGAACACATCGCCCGGCTCTGTAATGGTGGTGATCATCGGCTCGATGACCCGGTTGGGGCCGCGTAGCGTGCCGAGATCCTGGTAGAGCCGCCCCGGCCCTCCTCCCTGGTGGTGGATCTCGTGGCCCTGGCCCGCTCTCACGATCACCAGGTCGTGCTCCTCGTCCAGGCCCCGGAACAGGGCGGTGACGGGAACTCGGGCCGTGGCCGCGAGCCGCACGAGCGTGGAGAGGCTCGGCGCGCTCTGGCCGTGCTCGATCTTGGAGAGCATCCCCAAGGAGATCTCAGCGCCGGCGGCGAACGCCGACATCGTCATGTTCAGCGATCGGCGGAACTCGCGGACCCGGCTCCCCACCACACGGCACACCTCCTCGGTGGAAACCGACGATCCCAGCGCGGCGGCGAAGTCGCCGAGCGTGTCCGCGTCAGGCGCGCCGTCGTCGGGAGCGTTCGCATCGGGCCCGTCACTCGCGTCCTCCACGCGTTGCGGTTCTGTTGCTACCGATTCCATCCCTTGATCCTGCCAGATTTCAGAGGCCGAGCGGACAGGCCGCAGTTTCACGAGCATTTCTCGAGGCGTTGAGCGAGGCCGTGGCCCGAGCGGCCCGTGAGCGCAGCGAGCAGGAGCGGGAGACACGACGCTTCACCGCGAGGCGGTGGCACCTATCCGCGTGGCCCCTTGGGTCGTGCTGTGACGTCCGAGCCCTGCGAGGGCTGACACCGTCGTAATGCCACCCCGGCCACGGCGGGCCGGCCGGTGCTCGGTCTACCATCGGCGCATCCTGATCCTTCTGCGGCACGGTCGCACTCCCAACAACGCCCAGGCCCGGCTCCAGGGCCAGTTCGACTCGCCTCTCGACGAGGTCGGCTTCCAGCAGTCGGCAGCGGTGGGGAGGGCCCTCCGGGAGCGCTGGCCGGTGGATCGCGTGGTGGCGTCGTCACGGCGCCGGACCCGGCAGACGGCGCGGGCGGCCGGCCTCGGCGATGCTCCCACCACGATCGACGACAGGTGGATGGAGATCGACTTCGGCTCGTACGACGACCGCCGCATCTCCGAGGTCATGGCCGAGCTCGGAGCGGCGTGGGCTTCCGACATCTCCTACGTGCCGCCCGGGGGCGAGTCGATGGCCTCTCTGCACCAGCGGGTCGGTGAGGCGGTAGGCGAGATCTCCGAGGAGGCCGTCACCCGCAACATCGTGGTGGTGACCCACGCCACCCCGATCAAGTCAGCGGTGGTGCGGCTGCTGGGCGGCAGCGCCGAGATGATCATGCGCCTCAGGGTGAGCCTGGCGTCCGTCACTGCTTTCGGTCCGGTGGCCCACGGGCTCGTGCTCACCGAGTTCAACTGGTGCCCAGCCCGTCACATTGGCTAGCGGCCGAGCGGATGCGAGGCCGGGCTTTGCCGTACAGGTCGGCCGGGCCTATCGTCGAGTCGAGGCCCATGGCTCCGGCTCCGCAGGAGGCTCGGACGAAAGGTGACCGCCTCGAGATGAAGCATCTTGTTCCCCGCTCATCTTCGCTGCGCTCAGGGGCCGCTCGGGCCACGGCCTCGCTCAGCGCCTCGCGGGATACTTGCGAACTGCGGTCTGTCCGCTCGGCCTCTGAGGGCGCTCAACGATGATCTCGGGAATGAACCATGCCGTCCTGTACGTGCGCGACGCTCGCCGTCACCAGAGGTTCTATGCCGACGTGCTCGGTTTCGCCACGGTGATCGACGGGCCCGGCGCGTACGTCTTCATGCGGGCCCCGGGCTCACAGAATCACCACGACATCGTTTTCTTCTCGATCGGTGAGGACGCGGGTGCCTCTCAGGCCGGCCGGAGCACGGTCGGCCTGTACCACATCGCGTGGGAAGTCGGCACCCTCGATGAACTGGCCGAGATGCGCGAGCGGCTGAGCGCGGCCGGTGTCCTGGTGGGCCAGAGCGACCACGGACCCAACAAGAGCCTGTACGCCAAAGACCCCGACGGCCTTGAGTTCGAGGTGATGTGGCTGGTGCCCCCGCAGCACTGGGGAGATGAGGAGCACCAGGCAATCATCCGCCCGCTCGACCTCGATGCCGACAGAGCGCGGTTCGCCGCCCTCGGCTGAGAGCTTGGGCCGGATGCTGTCGCCGTCGAGGGGTCCTTGATGCCCAACGATCCCAGTCGCCGCCGTGGCGCGAGCGGCCCGTGAGCGCAGCGAACAAGAGCGGGAAACAACATGCCTCGCCGCGAGGCACTGACACCCACCCGCGGGACTACTAAGGAGCACCGCCGATGAGCATCGCCGAGAGCCTCGGCAACCCGTACTGCCACTTCCTCGACGACGACGCCTTCGTCGAGACAGCCCGCCCCGGCTTCCGGCACCGGGTGATCACCGGCGAGCATCTACAGCTCTGCTTCTGGCGCATCGCCGGCGGGGCTTCGGGCTCGGTGCTTCACAACCACACCGACAACGAGCAACTCGGGATCATCATGCGGGGCAAGCTGGATTTCAGGATCGGCCCCGAGGGCGACAACGACCAGCGGGTCGTGCTGAGCGAGGGCGATGTCTACCTGGCGCCCCGGTCGGTGTGGCACGGCGACTCGGTGTTCATCGGCGATGACACCCACGGCGAGTGCTGGATCCTCGACGTGTTCGCGCCGCCCCGCGCCGACCTGGCCGCTGTGGGCTGACCGTCACTGACATGGCCGACTGGCGGCTCGCCGTCGACATCGGCGGCACGTTCACCGACGTGGTGCTGCTCGACGTTGACTCAGGCCGGGCGGTCGTGGACAAGACCCTCACAACCCCATCGGCGCCGCTGGAGGGGGTGCGGGCCGGCGTCAGCCAGCTCCTGTCCAAGGCCGGGGTCTCTCCCGGCGAGATCACCGCACCCATCGTGCACGCCACCACGCTGATCACGAACGCTCTGATCGAAGGCCGCACCGGCCGGGCCGGACTGGTGACCACCGCCGGCTTCGGCGACACGCTGCTGATTCGCGACGAGCACCGCTACGACATGTACGACCTGCAGATCGAGTTCCCCGATCCTCCCATCGGGCGGGATCTCACCTTCGAGATCGCTGAGCGCACATCGGCTGCCGGTGCCGTGCTGGCTGGGCCGTCGGCTGCCGATCTGGCCCGCCTGTCGGCCGAACTGACCGATGCCGCGGTGGAGTCGGTGGCGGTGTGCCTGCTCAACTCCTATGTCAATCCGGCCAACGAGCAGGCTGTGGCCGAACACCTGCGCCAACAACTGGGCGTGCCGGTGTGCATCTCCGCCGAGATATCCCCGCAGATCCGCGAGTACCCCCGCATGATCACCGCGGCCTGCAACGCGGCCACCATGCCGGTGATCGGCCCCTACCTCGACGAGCTGCAGAAGTGGCTGTCGGCGGAGGGGTTCGGCGGCGCGGTGCTGATGATGCTGTCCAACGGCGGTGTGGTATCGGCCGACGACGCATCCCGGGGGCCGATCCGCCTGGTGGAGTCGGGACCGGCGGCGGGCGCGCTGGCGGGCACGTGGTACGCGCAGCGCCTCGGATCCGAGCGGCTGCTGTGCTTCGACATGGGGGGCACCACGGCCAAGGCCTGCCTGATCGAGAACGGCGAGCCTGCCCTCACCAACACCTTCGAGGTGGCCAGGATCTACCGGTTCAAGAAGGGCTCGGGCTTCCCAGTGTCGGTGCCGTCGGTCGACCTGGTCGAGATCGGTGCAGGCGGGGGGTCGCTGGCTCGCCTCGACCGCTTCGGCCTGCTCAAGGTGGGACCGGAGTCCGCGGGGGCAGATCCGGGCCCCGCCTGCTACGGCCGGGGCGGCACAACCGTGGCGGTGACCGACGCCGACGTGGTGCTCGGACTGCTCGACCCCGATGCCTTCCTGGGAGGCGACATGCCCCTCGACGCCGCCGCGTCCGACGCAGCGACCGAGAAGCCGGCCGCGGGGCTGGGGCTGTCGTTGACGGACACTGCCGCCGGGATCCACGAGGTGGTCAACCAGAACATGGCTGCCGCGGCCCGCATGCACGGCGTGGAACAGGGGGTGGACCTGCGAGGGGTAACCATTCTCGCTTTCGGCGGTGCCGGGCCGGTTCACGCCTGCGGCGTGGCCGACCTGCTCGAGAGCGACCGCGTGATCTTCCCCGTCAATGCCAGCGTGCTCTCCGCGTTCGGCACTCTGGTGTCGCCGGTGCGGATCGACCTGGCCCGCTCCATGCCTCGGCTGCTCGACAGCGTGGACACCGTCGAGCGGGACGCTCTGCTCGACGAGCTGCGAGGCGAGGGTCGCAGGGTGCTCTCCGCAGCCGGGGTGCCCTCCGGCGATGTGCGCTTCCGCTACGGGCTCGACGCCCGGTACTCGGGGCAGGGCAACGAGATCACGGTCTGGGTGGGCATCGGCGAGGCATGGCCCGCAAGCGAGGCCGACGTGCGGTCCGCCTTCGAGTCGGAGTACCGGCGCATCTACGGCATGACCATCCCCGACGTGTCCATCGAGGCGGTCACCTGGCGGCTGTCGGCCTACGCCGAGAAGGCGCAGGTGCGTCCGGACACAGGCGCTACCGGGGCCGCGGGGTCAGCGGAGCCGGTGTCTCGTCGGCCGGTGGTGTTCGCGCGGGGCTCCGATGCTGTTGATGTGCCCGTGTACCGGCGTCAGGATCTAGGCGTGGGAGCAGCGTTCACGGGTCCCGCCATCGTGGAGGAGCGCGAGACGACCACGGTGATCCGGCCGGGATGGAAGGCGGAGGTGGCACCGGACGGAAGCCTGGTAGCCACCAAGAGGCCGAGCGGGCCATGAGCGCGGTTCGCACCTTTGATCCGGTGGAACTGGAGATCCTCTGGCAGTCGCTGATCTCCACCGTGAACGAGCAGGCCCGGGCGTTGCAGCGGGCCGCGTTCAGCCCCATCGTGCGAGAGGCCGGAGATCTGGCCAACGCGGTGTTCGACCGCCGGGGCCGGATGGTGGCCCAGGCCGTGACGGGCACTCCGGGCCACATCAACAGCCTGGCCCTGGGCGCGGTCGCAATGCTCGAGGAGTATCCGGTGGAGTCGCTGGTACCCGGCGACGTGCTCATAACCAACGACCCCTACAAGACCGCGGGCCAGCTCCTCGACGTGACCGTTCTCGTGCCGGCATGGCGAGTACCGTCCGGCGGGGGCGAGCCCCGGCTGATCGCCCTGTTCGGCTCCACCATCCACCACACCGACGTGGGCGGCTACGGCATCGGTGCCGGCGGCCGCGACTGCTTCGAGGAAGGGCTGTGGATCCCGATCTGCAGGCTGATGTCCGGCGACGGCACCGGGGGCTCGGAGCGCAACGCCGACGTCTGGAAGTTCATCCTCTCCAATGTCCGCCAGCCCGATCACATGGCCGGCGACCTCCATGCCCAGATGGCCTCGGGCGAGGTGGGGGCGCAGCGTCTGGCCACGTTGTGCGACAGCCACAGCCTGGACGACATCGAGGGCCTCGCCGACGAGATCATCGAGCGGTCCGAAGCCGCTACCAGAGCCACGATCCGCGAGCTCGACGCAGGAACCTACGACGCCTCGGCCGTGCTCGACCTGGCCGACGGCAGTCGCGTCGACATCGTGTGCACCATGCACGTAGACCCCGACGCCGGGGAGATCATCGTCGACTACGAGGGTTCCAGCGACGCCAGCCCGTGGGGTATCAACGTGGTCCGCAACTACACCCACGCCTACACGACGTTCACCGTGCGGTCGGTGCTCAACCCCGACATCCCCAACAACCACGGCAGCCTTGCGCCCATCAAGATGCGGGCCCGGGAGGGGTCAGTGGTGCACGCCGTGCCCCCTCAGCCGGGCACGGCCCGCCATGTGGTCGGGATGTTCCTACCCAATGCGCTGCTCAAGGCCCTGGCCCAGGTGAAGCCCGCCGGGGCCATGGCCGAGGGTGCGGGCGCGGTGTGGACCATGCAGGTGAACGGTCACCACGACGACGGGTCGCCTTTCATCACCGCCATGTTCACCTATGCCGGCGGCGTGGGAGCCCGGGCCAGCAAGCCTGGCCTTGATGCCTGCTCGTACCCCACCGGGGTGTCGGCTGTGCCCATCGAGGTGGTGGAGGCATCGGCCCCGGTCCGGTTCCTGCGCAAGGCGCTCCGCCCCGGCTCGGGGGGTGCGGGCGCACAGCCCGGCGGGCTGGGGCAGGTGATCGAGTTCGAGGTGGAAACGGCCCGGCCGTGGCAGCTCAACGCGGTGACCAGCCGCCTCACCGAGCCGCCCCAGGGCATCTTCGGAGGAGAGCCGGGCGCGCCCGGGTCGTTCCAGGTGAACGGCGAGCCGGTCACCACCCAGACCCGCATCACGCTCCAGCCCGGCGACACCGTGCGTCTGGAGCTGCCCGGCGGCGGCGGCTACGGCTCGCCAGAATCGTCGGAGCCGACACCTCCGGGCGCTCTGTGAGCAATCTCACCCATCTAGGGCGGGTCGGGAGCGGCTCGGAATTGGCAGCGTTCTGCACGGTATGCGTGCATTGTGCTGCCAGTTCTAGGCCGGGTCGGGAGCGGCTCGGAATTGGCAGCGTTCTGCACGGTATGCGTGCATTGTGCTGCCAGATGCGGTCGGCTCGACTGCTGAACAGTGCAGGTGGCATGCCTGCGACAGTGACATGAGCAGCTGGCCGGAGCCCGTGTCCTTCGCCTCGGTGTGGGATCGGGCTGTGGCCGGTCGGGCGGAGGAGACGTTCCTGGTCTTCGAGACGCCGTCGGGCAATGTGGCCCGCTGGAGCTACGGAGACTTCGACGAGGCCGTGGACCGGGTGGCCGGCACTCTGGCTGCGCTGGGAGCAGAGCCCGGCCGTGCCGTGCACCTAGCCCTCACCAACTGCCCGACATTCGTGGCGGCATGGCTCGCCGCGTCGCGCTTGGGCGCGTGGATCGTGCCGTCGGACCCGATGGGACGCACGCCCGAGTTGGCCGGCCACATCGATCGCACCCGTCCCACTGTCGGCCTGTGCGCCGGATCCAGGGCCGGCACGTATCGGGCTGCGGCGACCCAAGCCGGCCGCAACGACTTGCCCGTGATTGAGATCGACGAAGCCGACACCACGCTGGCGCCCTTCGATGCCGTGCCCCTGGCTCCATCCGAACGATCCGAACCGACCCTGCACGACCGGGCTGCGGTGATGTTCACTTCGGGCACCACCGGACGACCCAAAGGCGTAGAGGTGACCCAGGCCAACTACGCCTTCACGGGCAAGGTCATGGCCGAAGCGGCCGGGCTAGACCCCGACGACCGCCAGCTGGTGGTGCTACCGCTGTTCCACGCCAACGCGCAGTACTACTCCTTCGCCTCGGCCATTTGGACGGGGGCCAGCGTGGCTTTGATGCCGACCTTCTCCGCCTCGGGGTTCTTGCCCGCGGCCGCCCGCCACTCGGCCACCTGCGCCAGCCTGTTCGCCGCGCCGATCCGCATGATCCTGACCCGCGGCGGCCCCGCTGCCGGTGTGCGGCTGCGCCACTGCTGGTACGCCCAGAACATCGCCGCCGACCAGTACGAGACAGTGGCTCAGTGGTTCGGCTGCCGGCCCCGCCAGCTCTACGGCATGACCGAGACCATCCCCGCTGTCCTCACCGACGAATTTGCCGACCCTCACCACGCCTCGATGGGCCGGTTAACGCCGGGCTGCGCGGTGGACGTGCAGGACGCGGCCGGGGATTCGGTCGAACCGGGGGTCGTGGGCGAGGTGGTCGTAGGCGGCGAGCCGGGCCTCACCCTGTTCGCCGGGTACCTCGATGCTCCCGACATCACCGAGGCCAGCTTCCGCGACGGCTGGTTCCTGACCGGCGACCGGGCCGTGCGCGACGACACCGGACGCCACTACTTCGACGGCCGGCGCTCGGACGTGCTGAAGGTGGCGGGCGAGAACGTGTCGATAGTCGAGGTCGAGTCCACCCTGGCCGAGCATCCCGAGGTGCTGGAGGCCGCAGTGGTGGGCCGCCCGGACGAGATCCGCGACGAGGTCCCGGTCGCCTTCGTGGTCGCGGCCGACGCGTCGGCGCCGCCGTCGGTCCCCGAACTCGACGCCTGGTGCGAGGCGCGCCTGGCCAAGGCCAAGCGCCCGGTCAGCATCACCCTGATCGACGAGCTGCCCCGCACCAGCGTCGGCAAGATCCGCAAGTTCCTGCTGACCGAACGAGCCGCGACCCGGAGCGCCTAGCCGGCCGCGAGGCGCTCGGCTTCGGCGACGTAGTCGATGGTGTAGCGGATGAGGCGTCCGGTGTCCTCTGGCGGGTCGCACAGACCCAGGTAGAAGCAGTCGCCGTGGAGGGCCTCGCGAACCGCGTAGTAGTGGCTCATCGAGCGGCGGACGCCCTCGTCGTCGAGGCCGAGAAGGCGCAACTCGCGGGTGGTGTCGGGCGACTTGTTGGGTGTCTCGCCGGTTCGGGCCACGATGAGGCCGTCGGCGGCCCGCTTGGTGGCGCACCAGGCTTTCTCGGCCGCGTCCCGGATGTCGCCCGCGTCCAGGCGGGCCAGCGCGGCCGCGTACAGGGCCCGGGCATCGGCGAAGAACTCGCTGGCGCCGTGGTTACTAGTGGATGTCATGGACTGCACCGGGGTCAGTGGGGGGTGGCGAGGCGCTCGGCCTCGGCGATGTAGTCGATGGTCTCGCTGATGAGGAGCGCCGTGTCGTCCACCGGCTCGCACAATCCGAGGTAGAAGCACTCCCCGTGGAGCGCGCCTTGAGCCTCGAAGTAGTGTTTGCTCAGGGCACGGATGCGAACGTCGCTCCCGCGGATTCGCCTCAGCTCTCGCGTCGTGTTGGAAGACTTCTTGGGTGCCTCGCCGGTGCGGGCCACGATCAGGCCGTCGGTGGCGCGCAGCGTGGCGCACCAGGCTTTCTCGGCCGCGTCCCGGATGTCGCCCGCGTCCAGGCGGGCCAGCGCGGCCGCGTGCATGGCCCGGGCGTCGGCGAAGAACTCGCTGGCGCCGTGGTTGCTAGTGGATGTCATGGACTGCATCGGCGTCAGTGGGGGGTGGCGAGGCGCTCGGCCTCGGCGATGTAGTCGATGGTGTGGCGTATGCGATGCTCGGTGCGGTCGAGCGGCTCGCAGAGGCCGAGGTAGAAGCAGTCGCCGTGCAACGAGTCCCTCACGACGTGGTAGCGATCCGTGAGGCGGTCGATGTCCGGGTCGTCGGTAGCGAGCCGGTTGATTTCCCTCGTCGTGAATGGGGACTTTGTGGGTTCCTCGCCAGTGCGGGCCACAATGAGGCCGTCGGTGGCGCGCTTGGTGGCGCACCACGCCTTCTCGGCGGCGTCCCTGATGTCCCCGGCGCTCAGGCGGGCCAGCGCCGCGTCGTGCAGAGCACGGGCGTCCGCGAACAGCGCGGCTGCACGCTCCGCAGCGGAGTCGCCGGCGGGTGGCTGCTCTGCGGTCATGCCGCTCATGCCAGCTGTTGTCATCGAGTCCCCCTTGGGACGTGCGCGGATAGGCGCTCTACGGCGTCTCGAATCGCTGGAAACGCAAGCGTCGTTGGTGCTGGCTGTCACCTGTCCGCGTGGCCCCTTGGTGTCCATTGGCGGTTCCGAGTGAACATAGCAGCCTCGATCAGCTACAACAACCAAATATCATGAAAATACCCGGTCTGTGTTGGAGCACGCTAATCCGATGCGATGCTCGCAGCACGGTTCAGGGCCCGGAGGAGCAGGCCGCAGGCAGCCTCGACCTTCCACACATTGCCGGGCAGCGGCTGGGTGTCGTAGACCCACGCCCAGGAAGCTTCCCGGAGCGCCTCCCGGTCCTGGAGGCTGGCGCCGCACAGGCGCGTCTCGGTGCGCTCGGCGCGGTACGGCTTGGGCGCTACCGCGCCGAGGGACACTCGGGCGTCGGCGATGGTGGCTCCGTCGCCGTCGAGTTCCAGCGACACGGCTGCTGAGCACACCGCGAAATCGCCCGCGTAGAGCCTCAGCTTCTCGAACGCGGCGGGACGGGCGCGCGCCGCTGCAGGCACCTTCACCTGCGTCAGCAGTTCGCCCTTGGCCAGGGCGGGCTCGCCCGGTCCCGCGTAGAGCTCGTCGATCGTCCGCTGGCGAGACGGCTCGGATCTTGGCGGAGCACTGTGGGCCGACGCGTCGAGTGCCAGCAGCCCGGTAGCCAGGTCCGACGGGGTGACAGCCTGGCAGCGGTGCCCGCCGAGGACCGCATGGTGGAACCGGTGGTCCCCGAGCACGGCGTAACAGGGGCTGGTCCATCCGCTGCGCTTGTAGCAGGGGAAGCCGTTGCGGAAGAAGGCGCAGCGCTTCTCCTGCAGGAGGTTGCCGCCCACCGTGGCCAGCTCTCGGATCTGGTGGGTGGCCAGGTCCTCCAACAGTTCTGCCAGCATCCTGTCGCCGGGCAGTTCGCCTGGTCCGGCCATGAGGCGCCGGAGATCCTCCAGGGTCGCGGCCGCACCAATGCACAAGTCGCCGTCGGGGGTCTCGTCGAGTCGGCGCAGCTCGCGAATGGAGGTCGTGTCGATGAGGCGAACCGGCGCGGTGAGCCGCTGCTGTCGGGCCACCAGCAGATCGGTGCCACCCCCCAGGTAGCCGGAGCCCTCGAGTTGGGCGGCACAGGACTCGACCGCGGCCTCCACGGTTGTGGGCTGCTCGATGGCCTCGATCTCCGGAACAGGGGCCAACGGGCTTCGCCTGCCTCCGCGTTTGCGGGCCCGCCGGTCGAGGAGCTTGAATAGGCCGCGCCCGTAGAGGCTGCGCACCAGGGCGATCCAGATCATCTCCAAGCCGAAGGAATTGGGCGGAGGCCTTCGTCGGCTTGCACGCGCCGTCGACGTGCGAGGATTCAGGAGCGGCAGGAGCGTCTCGGGGGTGAGGGGCAGCTCCCGAGCTCGGACGCCGGTGGCGTTGGCCACGGCGTTGGCCACCGCGGCCGGTGTGGGGACCACCCCGATCTCGCCGATGCCCTTGGCTCCGTAGGGCCCGGCCGGGTCGTGCCCGTCGAGCAGGACAGGCCGGATGGGCGGCAGGTCCGAAGCCCGTGGTGCGGCGTAGTCCAGCAGGCTGGGGTTGACCAGGCGGCCTTGCTCGTAGACGAGTTCCTCTCCGAGGGCTGCTCCCAGCCCCATGGCCATGGCCCCGACCGCCTGACCCTCGGCCGCGACCGGGTTGAGCGCCGCCCCCGAGTCGTGCACCGTTACCGCGTCGACCACCTTGACCTGGCCGGTGGCGTAGTCCACCTCCACTTCCACGGCCTGCACGCAGTAGGAGTACGCGGGCGAGAAATGGCCCAAGCCGTGCACCTTGTCGATCTTGTCCACGTCGGTGAGGTAGCTGCCCCCCACCCGCAGGCACCCGTCGGCCGCGCCCTCGACTAGGCCGACCAGGTCGCCCAACCGCACCGCGTCGGTGCCGCAGCGGGCCTCGCCGCCGACTAGCTGCACTTGCGCGGGATCAGCGCCGAACTTGGCGGCCGCAGCGTCCTTCAGGGCTCGGGCCGCGCCCCGGGCCGCGTCCGCGGTGGCGTGACCGCTCCACATCGTGCCCCGCGACGACCACGCCCCCAGATCCTGGGGAGCGTCGTGGCTGTCCATCATGGTCACCGACACGTCGTCGAAGGCAAGCCCGAGCTCTTCGGCGGCGATCTGGCGCAACAACGCGGCCTGGCCGGTGCCGGCGTCGGACCCCGCGAAGCACACTCGGGCGGTGCCGTCGTCACGGACCTCCACCGCGGCTTCGCTCAGCTCGGAGTGCTCGAAGGCGTTGGCCCCCGAGACGTGAACCGCAGCGGCTACGCCCACCCCGCGTCCGCTGCCGGCCAGGCCTCGCTTGGCGTCCCAGCCGATCTCTACGCGGGCCCGTTCCAAGCACTCGGCCAGGCGGGCTGAGCCGAGGCGCCAGCCTGTGAGGGTCACGTCGCCGCTGCGGGGGGCGTTAAAAAGGCGCAGATCGATCGGGTCGATGTCCAGCTCGTCGGCCAGCTCGTCGATCTGCGACTCCATCGCGAAGGTCATCTGCGGGTTGCCGTAGCCCCGGAACGACGCCCCGGGCTGCTTGTTGGTGTAGACCAGCGACACCGCCGTCTCACATCCACCGAGCCGGTAAGGTCCCGCCGCCAGCATGGCGGCGAAAACCGCCACCGACGGCCCAGCATGGTTGTAGGCGCCGTTGTCCACCGTCACGTAGCCGTCGCGGTGGGTGAGCGTGCCGTCGCGTCGGGCGCCGGTGGCGAGGTCGATGCGGAAGGCGTGGCGCACCGCGGTGACCGCGAACTCCTCGTCGCGGTCGAGCACAAGACGCACCGGCCGCTTGGCCTTCATCGCCAGCGCGGCTGCTATCACCTCGTGGCAGCCAGCCTTGGCCTTGGCCCCGAAACCGCCGCCCACGGCCACAGGGTGGGTGCGGATCTGGTCCATGCTCAGGTCGAGCATGTGGGCGACCTCTTTGCGCACGAAGTAGGGGGCCTGCGTGGACACCCACAGGTCGAGTTGCTGCCGGGCCGGGTCCCAGCGAGCCACCACCGAGTGCGGCTCCAGGCACACGTGGGCTGCGGGCTTGTAGGCGTAGTGGCCACTGACCACGACCTCGGCCTCGGAACGGGCGGTGTCGGGGTCGCCGTAGCCGCGCACCGTCTGCATGGCCAGGTTGCCGACGGCGCTGTCGTGGACGGTTGGAGCGTTGCCAACACGGGCGAACTGAGTAGTGACCGCGCTGTCTCGCGGCTTGTAGTCAACGTCGATTAGATCGAGCGCCGCAACCGCCCGGGCCGGAGTCCTGGCCGCGACCGCGGCCACCTCCTCGCCGATGAAGCGGACGCGCCCGCGGGCCAGCGCGTGCCGGTCGCGGAACGGATCACCAAGGTGCAGGTAGGTGTGGTCGGGGAGGTCGTCGGCGGTGATCACCGCAGCCACGCCGCTGAGGGCCTCGGCCCGGGAGGTGTCGATGCTGCGGATGTCGGCGTGGGGGTGGGGGCTTCGCAGGATCCGGGCCTCGAGCATGCCGGGCAGCGCTACGTCGGTGGTGTAGAGGGCCGCGCCCGAGGTCCGCTCGTCCCATTGGTTGGGCCGGACCCGCTGGCCGATAACCGTCAAGGTTCCGCGGCCTCTCAGGCCCCGTCCGGTGTGACGAGACTGGCGGCGGCGTGCTGCACCGCAGTGACTATGCCGTTGTAGCCGGTGCAGCGGCAGAAGTTCCCGGCCAGTGCCCGGCGGACCGCGTCACGGTCGGAGACGTCGCACTCGCCCGATTCGATGAGCTGATGGGCACGCACGACCAGTCCGGGCGTGCAATATCCGCACTGCAGCCCGCCCCAGTCGGCGAGCGCCTCCCGTAGAGCCGAGGCCTCGGTGGCTATGCCTTCGACGGTTCGTACCGGCTGATCGACCCGGGCCGCGAGCACCAGGCACGAAGGCACGGCCCGGTCACCCACCAGCACCGTGCACGCTCCGCAGTCGCCCCGGCCGCAAGCCTCCTTGGTGCCGAGTAGTTCCAGATGGTCGCGCAGCAGATCCAGCAGCCTCGTCCCCGGGGCGGCGTCGACTGTGGTCTGGGTTCCGTTGACGGTCAGGCTGATGATCACGCTGCAGGCCGGTTTCACACGCTGGAGCCGGCGCAGTCGGCGGCGCGGTAGCGCTCCAGAAGCCACTCCGCGAGCTGGGATCGGAAGAAGTCCTGGCCGCTGAGCGGGCCCTGGGGCGCGAAGCGCGATCCCATGCCCCGCTGGCTGGCCACCGCCACCGGCATGTCCTGGTCGTAGAAGAGCTCCACGCCCCGCTTGTGCTGCTCCAGGAGCTGCTCGAAGAGCTTGAGCTTGGTGGTTGACTCCGGGAACAGGTATCCGAGCCTTCCGAGCGACTCGCCGGCCGAGACCGGCTGCACGGCCAGCCACTTGACCGAGTCGCTGTAGGCGCCGATCAGCAGGGAGGGGGCCACGTACAGGTAGACGACGCTCCAGCGGTCGTCTTCGTTCAGGGTCGGTATGGCAGGGAACAGCGTGGCCTGAGTGGGGTTCATGCCCCGGTCCTTGAAGCCTGTCCGACCCTTTCCCCCGATCCCGATCGATCCTGGCTCCAACGGCGGGAAGGTTCCGGCCAGCAGGGTCTCGTTGCTGGTGTCAGCCTCGGTGAAGTCGTATAGAGAGGAGTGCAGCCTCAGCGAGTGATAAGCGTCCATGAAGTTCTCGGCGAAGACCTTCCAGTTGAATGGCATCGGCAACATCTCGGGCTCGGTGGTGACCATCTCGTCGATGCAGTAGTTGGTGAGCATCTCGTCGAACGAAGCCAGCCTCGGTCCCAGCGATACCGGATCGGCGGCGAACGAGCAGAAGACGAAGCCCTGCCATTCCTCGGTGGCGAGCTGGGGCAGGGAGATCTCCGAGCGCACGAAGCCGGGACGCTGGTGCATCTCCGGCGCGCCGATGAGACGGCCGTTGAGGTCGTAGGTCCACCAGTGGTAGGGGCACCGGAAGTTCCGGGTGGAGCCGCTGCACTCCGGGGGCGGGTCGAACCACTGGTCCTTGGGCCGCTCGGCAGGGGCGGTGATGCACATGGCCCGGTGCTGGCAGATCGAGGACATGACGTTGATGCGGCCGTCGCGGTTGCGCACCACGACCACCGGCTCGGTGCCCAGCAGCGTTGCCGTGAAGTAGTCGCCGGGCTCGGGTACCTGGCTGGAGCGACCCACGCACAGCCATTCGGTATCGAACACCGCAGCCTTCTCGAAGGCGTAGAAACCGGCGTCGGTGTAGCAGGCCGGCGGAAGCCCGACAGCCTCGCTCACCGGGCGGGCGGCCGGCTCCATCAGTTCCAGCGGGATCGGGCTGCGCATCGGTTTCATCCCAGTTGCCTCCAGTCGCCGACGTGGGAGAAAGTACCGCTGGCCCGGTGAGACAGTAAAGATGGGCCAGTGGTAACGTCCGCTCGTCGATGGGTCTGATTGTCAGACAACGGCACGCAACGTGGTTCAAAACCCTGGAGGAAACATGAAGCGACACACGATTATCTGGTTCGCAGCCGTGATGGCAGTGTTCGGACTGATCGCCTCAGCCTGTAGTGGCGACACCGACTCTGTCGAGGAAGCCGAAGCGGTTGCTGATCCGATGGACTACAACGGCGACGGCGTGGTGCGCGTCGCGGTAGCTGTCGCCGGTGACGCCAACGACGGCGCCTACTACCAGGCTGCCGTTGACGGCGCCCGGGACTTCACCACGGCCAATGGATACGCCGACCCGATCTACATCGACAAGATCGACCAGGCCGAGGCGGCCACCGAGCTGCGCAACCTCGCTGATCAGGGCGTCGACATCATCGTGGTCTCCTCTGGTGAGATCTCGGAGCCGTTGGCCGACCTGACCGAGGAATATCCCGAGATCTTCTGGTACTGCCGCTGCGAGGACACCTTCCCCGACCTGCCCGGTCTGGCCCAGTCCTCCGACAACAGCTCGGCTATCGAGTACATCGCCGGCTTCGCGGCCGGGCTGCTGCTGCAGGAGCGGGGCGGCGACAGCGTCTACATGCTCGGCGCCAGCAACGCCTCCTTCGAGGTGGAGACCGAGCTCGCCTTCCGTATGGGCCTGAAGGCGGTGGACGCGGACTACGACATCCACTACGTGCCCACCGGTGCCCAACCCTTCGACTTCGACAACGTGGCCGGGGCCTCCGAGGCCTTCCACAACGCGGTCGCGGCGGGGGCCGACGCCATCTACCCGTACCTGGGCGGCGCCCACAACCCGGTGATCGCCCTGGCCAACGAGGAGGGCCTCATCACGATGAGCGCGGGCGCCTCGGACGTGTGCACCCGCGAGGGCGACCTGAGCTGGGACATCGCCATCAAGTTCGACGGCGGCGACTACATCAGGGCAGTGTTCCCGCTGATCCAGCAGGGCCGGCTGAAGGAGGGTGAGAGGTTCCTCTTCAGCGTCGAGCCCGGCTCGGTGGCCGGTGCCGACATCTGCGAACCGACGACCGAGCAGGCCGAGGCGCTGGCGGCCGAGGTCGAGAAGGTGGCCACCGGGGTCTACGAGGACCAGTTCAACGAGATAAGGGGCATCGCCTACGGCGGCTGACCCTTCCAGCGGCGACAAGCCGTTGACGCTCGCAGCGCAGCCGCGCGGGCATGTGAGGCACCCGCGCGACGAGGCGGCCCATTCCCCGCTCTTGTTCGCTGCGCTCACGGGCCGCTCGGGCCACGGCCTCGCTCGGCGGTTCGGGAGGATCCTCGTGACTTGCTTCCATCCGCTCGGCCTCTGGGCTCAGCAGTGAGCGAGACATTGGACGCGGCGGGCGCCGGAGCCGATCCGGCGCCCGCCATCTGGCTGCGCGGGATCGACAAGCGCTTCGGCGCCATCGTCGCGTGCAACGACGTCGAGTTGCGCCTGCACCGCGGCCGCATCCACGGCATCCTCGGCGAGAACGGGGCGGGCAAGTCGACGCTGATGAAGATCGTCATCGGGCTGGTCAGCCCCGATGGCGGTGAGGTCCACATCGACGGCACCAGGCGGTTCATCCGTGATCCGCTCGACGCGGCCCGGCACGGCATCGGCATGGTCCACCAGCACTTCAGCCTGGTGGAGGCGCTGACCGTGTGGGAGAACGTGATCCTCGGCGAGGCCGGGTCGCTCGACCGCAAGGCGGCCCGCCGGCGGGTGGTCGACATCAGCGAGCACTACGGATTGGGGGTCGATCCCGACGCCCGGGTGGCCAACCTCCCGGCCGGAGTGCGACAGCGGGTGGAGATCATCAAGTGCCTCCGACGCGACCCCGACATCATCATCTTCGACGAGCCCACGTCGGTGCTCACCCCGGCTGAGTCCGAGCAGCTGTTCGCGGTGCTTCGCACGGCCGTGCAGGACGAGAACAAGGCGGTCGCGCTGATCAGCCACAAGCTCGACGAGGTACTGCACTCCACCGACGAGATCACCATCATGCGGACCGGGAGCGTGGTCGCGCACCTGGAGACCTCCGAAGCCACCGCGGCGGGACTCGCTCGAGCCATGGTCGGCCGGGAGGTGTCGCTGCGCTCCGAGGCCGCGGCTCTGGGCCTGGTGGAGGAGATCGTGGAGGAGATCGAAGCCCTCTCCGATCATCACCCTGGGCCAGAGCGGCCCGTGAGCGCAGCGAACAGGAGCGGGATGGAGGTCACTTCATCCGAGGCGGTCCCCGCCCTGTCGATGGCCGATGTGGTGGTTCGGGGGTCGGACGGCTCGGTGGCTCTCGACGGGCTGACCCTGGACGTTCCCGCGGGCACGATCGTGGGTGTGGCCGGCGTGGAGGGCAACGGTCAGGCTGCCCTGACCGAGGTGCTGTCCAGCTTGAGGCCCATCACCGAGGGCACCATCGAGGTCGCAGGGAGGCCGGTCGTTTCCGGTCGGGCCGGGGCAATGGCCCGAGCCGGCGTGGCCGTGATCCCCGCGGACCGCCACGATTCGGGTTGCGTGCTGGACATGACGGTTGCCGAGAATCTCTTCCTGATCGATATCGAGAGCATGGCCAACATGGGGTTCTACGACCAGGCCGGCTTGAACGGCAAGGCCCAAGAACTGATCGACGAGTTCGAGATCCAGACCTCTGGTCCGAGCGCGCCCTTCTTCACCCTCTCGGGAGGCAACCAGCAGCGGGTCGTGCTGGCCCGGGAGCTCAGCGCCGATCCGCAGGTGCTCCTGGCCGACCAGCCGACGCACGGTCTCGATGTGGGCGCCATCGAGTACATCAGCGACCGGCTGCGCAAGGTGGCCGACGACGGGGTGGGCGTGCTGCTCATATCCAGCGAGCTGGAGGAGCTGCTGCACCTGGCCGACACCATCGTCGTGCTGTTCAGGGGCAGGATCGTCGGGCAGATGGCCCGCGACGAGGTCGACCTGGAGAATCTGGGAATGCTCATGGGCGGTGCTGCCGAGGTCGGTACGGGCTGATGATGTACTCCAAGGCCCGGGAGGCAGGCGTCGTGGCCGGGCTGTATCTCGGCAGCGTTGCCGTGGCCCTGATCGTGTCGGCCGCGCTGGTGGCGATCACCGGAGGCTCGTGGCAGGAGGTCTTCTCGGCTCTGCTGGACGGCAGCCTGAGGGCGCCCGGACGATGGGGCGACACCCTGGGCGTGGCCGCGCCGCTGATCCTCGTCGGGTTGGGCACGGTCATCGGCGGCCGGGCCGGTCTGATCAACATCGGTCAGGAGGGTCAGCTCACCTTCGGGGCGGCGGTGGCCATGTACGCGGGCCTCAACCTGGTCGGCCCCGGACCCTTCGCCCTAGTGGCCATGCTGTTGATCGGCCTGGCCGCCGGAGCGTTCTGGGCGGGCATCGCGGGTGTGCTGCTGTACTGGCGCCGGGTGCCGGAGGTGCTGACCACGCTGCTGCTGGTCACTGTGGGTGCGCAGGTGGTTGGCTTCGCCCTCCAACGACAGTGGCTGCTGCTCGCACCCATCGAAGGCCGTTCGTCGCGCAACATCGTGAGCGAGCAGCTCGACCTTGGTCGCCGGATCGGCCGGATCGAGATGTTCGGCAACGAGTTCCCCATCAGCGTGTTCTTCGCTCTCGCGTTCGTGGTGGTCGTGGCGGTGGTGCTGGGTCGCACGACCTGGGGGTTCAAGCTGCGGATGCTCGGCCGAAACCCCCGAACGGCCCAGCGCGCCGGGGTGTCCGAGTGGCGCTACGGCATGGCCGGCCTGCTGCTGTCGGGGGGCTTCGCCGGACTGGCGGGGTCGGTGATGGTGGCCGGAGGCGACTTCGGCAACTACCGGATGGTGCCCGGCTTCGCGGTGAACATCGGCTTCGACGGGCTGCTGGTGGCCCTGGTGGCCCGGCAGAGGCCACTGCTGGTCGTGCCGCTGGCCCTCGCGTTCGCCGGCCTGCGGACCGGTTCCGGATTCCTGGCCGCTACCGGGGTGGAGCGCGAGATCACCCAGATCGTCCAGTCCCTGCTGGTTCTGGCCCTCCTGGTTCCCCCGGCCATCCTCTTCATACGCGAGCGGCGACGGGCCCTGGCCGCCATGACTGCGAGGACCTGAGCTATGGAAGCCCTCTTCAGTGCCCTGGCCGACGTCTTCGGAACCGACGTCACCTATTCGAGCGCGGCCCGCTTCGCGGCGCTGCTGGCGTTCTGCGCGCTGGGCGAGACCATCGCCGAGCGGGCCGGCACCCTGAACATCTCCACCGAGGCGATGATCCTGGCCGGGGCGTTCGCGGCCGCGGTCGGATTCGACCTCACCGACCGCGTCACCATCGGGTTGCTGTTCGCGATGGCGGCCGGGCTGGTGATCGCCATCGTCCACGCCAACCTGAGTCACCGGCTCACGGCCAACACGTTCGTGGTGGGACTGACCCTCAACATCCTGGTGCTGGGTTTGGCCACCTTCTTGAACCGGAACCTGGAGCCTCACTCGAAGCGGGCCCACGTGTTCGAGGTTCCGATCCTGTCGGACATCCCGCTGGTCGGTCCGGCGCTGTTCGGGCAGTCGTGGCCCTTCTACCTCGTCTACCCGTTGATCCCGCTGTCGTTCTGGCTGCTGTACCGCACTCGCTGGGGGCTGGAAGTGCGAGCCGTGGGCGAGAACCCGCAGGCCGCCGACGTGTCGGGCATCGACGTCAACAAGCGCCGGCGCCAGGGGGTCTACCTGAGCGGGATCACCAGCGGGCTCGGCGGCGGCTACCTGCTGCTGGGGCAGGTGGGACTGTTCGAGGAGCAGATCGTGGGCGGCCGGGGCTTCATCGCCATCGCGGCCTTGATCTTCGGTGGCTGGACGCTGCGGGGCGCGGTGGCCGGCTGCCTGCTGTTCGGTGCGGTGGACTCGTTCCGGTTGAGCCTGCCGACGGTCGGCTACGAGGTGAACGCCGAGATGTTGCAGGCACTGCCCTTCGTGGTCACCATTGCGACCGTGGCCGTGTTCGCCCACCGGACCCGCCAGCCGGCCGCTCTGGCCCGTCCGTTCATCCGCGGCCTTACCTAGAGGCCGAGCGGACAGGGCCCAGTCGATGAGGATCTCACAGGGCGCTGAGCGAGGCCCCGGGCCCGAGCGGCCCGTGAGCGTAGCGAAGTCAAGCGGGAAGCAGGGCCCGAGTGGCCCGTGAGCGAAGCGAACAAGAGCGGAAGACCGGAGGGGCGGGCAGATTGGCCGGGGAGGTGACGTGAGGCCGGATGCTGGCGGCACCGACGACCGCAGGAGCTTGCGGTCCCGGATCATTCTGGTGGCCGTGGTGGCGGTGGTGGTCGTGCTCTGGGTGATGTCGGGGCTCGGCGCGATCGAGGTGCCCTACCTGTTCTCGGGCACCGATGCCACCAGGCTGGTGGTGAGCGACGAGTCCGACGACTGCCGGATGGCTGGGCGGGACTGGGGCGAGCGTTGCGACGCCGCCGCCGACATCTCCACCGTCACCGTGTGGCGGGTGGGACAGGGGACCCTGATGCTCGAGCTGGAGTTGGCCGAGGCTCCGGAGCTCGGGCCCGACGTGGAGTGGACAACTGACTTCTTTGCGGAGGCGCAGAACGCCTTCACCGACCACGGCATCATCTGCGGGCTGTCCAACGTGGTCGAGGGCGGTGAGCCCACCAGCGAGGCGGTCGCGTATGCGCTGGAGTTCCGCTTCTCGACCGAGCAACTGGGTTCCGAGGCCTGCGACGGCTGGCTGGAGGGCTCGAGGGTGAGCTTCGCCGTCGATGTGACCGGGCAGCCCGTCGATGCCCAGTTCCGGCTGAGGGGCTTCGTGCGGCTGGAGTATCCCGGCGATCCGGACCATTTCGGGTCCGACGACGACTTCATAGTCAGGACGACACTGGCCGACCTGCCCCGTTGATCGCGCCCGCGCGTGCTGTGGCTAGGCGGCTGCGCGGATAGGTGAGAGTCCGCCGCGTCGCAGCGGTGTCATTCCCGCTCTTGTTCGCTGCGCTCACGGGCCGCTCGGGCCACGGCCTCGCGCCGTATGGGCCGCGTTGTCCCGCCTATTCGCTCGGCCTCTAGCAGCCGGTGGCGATGGAGACCACTTCGGACAGCAGGGCGCGGTTGGCGGCCGGGCCGGGCGAGATGATGTTCACGAAGAAGGCGTCGAGACGGTGCGCGCCGATCAGGTGCTCCAGTTGGCTGCGGCACTCCGCGGGTGTGCCCGCAATCTGGTACTCGGCCACCAATTCGTCGGTCACGAGCTGCCCGGCGGCCTCGGGGCCGCCCTCGGTGAAGGCCTGCTTCAGGCCGGCTATCTCGGCTTCGCTGAGGCCGAGGTTCTTGAGGATCCGGGGTGGCTGTCCATGATGGCGTAGCCGTAGAGGTGCTTGGCCTCCTCGATCATCTCAGGCTTGTATGCCAGCCGGTCCAGGTAGACGCGGGTCAGCGGGGCGCGGATTGCCTATGGTTGTGGACTCCAGCGGTTGCGGTGGTCGATGAGTCTGGCTGTGATGATCAAAGCGACGGTGAGGGCGAGTTGGGCTGGCGGTGATGCGTGCGGCGGTCGGTGTTGCGGCGCAGTTGCCCGAAGCTAGAGAGCCAGGAGTTGGTTCTCTCGACGCACCGGCACCCAGGGCCCCACCGCGGCCTACACCGCATCCACCGTCTCGGCATCCAAAGTGCACATGCAGTAGCTGACCTCCACGGGCGTCTCGTTGACAAGGACACCCGACATTCCACTCGGGCCAACCAAACGACCCGCGAATGGTCAAGTCCACGCGACTTCTAAGATAGCGAAGGGGATGGAGGCACCAGAGTCGTGAGCTACTACAGGATTCTCGGCGTTTCGGAGAACGCCTCAGACTCAGACATCACCAGGGCCTACCGCAGTCTGATCAAGAAGCTGCATCCCGGCACCAACCCGGGCGACCCGGCCGCTGAGGAACTCTTCAAGGAGCACTTCAAAGAGGTGGTACTGGCCTACGACGTGCTCAGCGACGCCTCCAAGCGCAAGGCCTACGATGAAGCTCGCGGGCCCCGAGCCCGAGCTCCCGCAAGCTGGCAGCGATGGGCCGAGGAGCAGCAGCCACCGCCGCGACGCTCATCGACGAATGGCCCGAGTGACCGCCGAGCCTCGCAAGGCCGCGACCGAACTGCGCCGGATGAGCCGCCCGACCGCGGGCAGCGACAGCGCCCCGGGCCCGAGCCGGAGCGGCAACCACCACTGCGGCACTCATCGACGGGTGGCCACGGCAGAACGCGGCCCGCCCGGCAGCGCCTCGAGCCGGAGCCGGAGCGGCGGCATCGCGGGCGGCTGGGCACGGCGCTGGTGTGGCTTCTACTGGTGGTCAGCGTCGGCGTCGCCGGCGCCCTGCTGGCCCTGGCTGCTCCCACGAGTTGGTCCGCCTTCTTTGCATCGCTCGCCTTCGGCATCCTATGCGGCGGCACAGTTTGGCTGTGGAGCGCCGCCGAGACGACCGCCGAGAAAGGCCGCTACCGGACCGCCGTGGCCCTCATGGTCCTCCACGCACTCCTCTTGGCGGGCCTGTTGCCCGTCACCGCGATCGGGCTTGTGTACGCCGTCGGGCTGGAGCTGAGCCCGACCGCCGAGAAAGTCCTGGGGGCCGTGGGATCGGCGCTGGCGCTGGCATGGGGGTGGCTCAGCCTGGCCATACTGAAGAACGACTACCGAGACTCGGAGTCCGGCCCAGAGAATGGAGAATGAACCGTGTCCGATGACCTCGGGCCCGGCTGAAGACCTGGGCATTCACCTGTCCGAAGTCTGCGGCCGCACCATTACCATCGAGATGCTGGCCTTCCACATCTGCGGCGTGGCCATGCTCTAGAACTCAGAGAATGCGGCCTGCGACATTCGCCCCGCGATGCACGATCGCCACCGCTACATCGCCAGCACTGTCGACGAGTCGTCACTGATCACCGGACCGCGCGTCTGCCTCTCACTTCCTCAGCCTCTCACTCGGGTCCCTAGCTCCTGAAAATCCGGCGGGAGGGGACGTGAGGCCGGGGGGCGGCAGCGGAGACGACCGCATGTGCTTGCAGTCAAGGATCGTGCTGGCGACCGTGGTGGCCGTCGTGGTGGTGCTGTGGTGATGTCCGGACTCGGTGCGATCGAGGTCCCCAACCTTTTTCGGACACCGATGCCACCAGGCTGGTGGTGAGTGACGAGTCCGACAACTGCCGGGAGGCCGGTCAGGACTGGAGATAGGGGTGCGACGCCGTCACCGACATCTCCACCATCACCGTGTGGCGGGTTGGCCACCTGATCCTCATGGCCGAATTGGCGTTGGTCGAGGCCCCTGATCTCGGATCCGAAATGGAATGTACGGTCGACTTATACGCGGAGACGCAGAACAGTTTCACCGATGCCGGCATCATCTGCCGGCTGTCGAGTGCTGTGGACGGGGCGAGCTCCGGGCCGAGGCGGTCGCCTCTGCGGTGGAGTTCCGGTTCTCCGCCGAGCGGTTGGGCCGCGATGCCTGCGACGGTTGGCTGGACGGCTCAGCGGCTCGGTTCGCCATCGATGTCACCGGCCAGCCCGTAGATGAGGAAGTCCGGCTGGTCGGCTCGGTCATGTTGGAGTATCTCGCCGACCCGGACCATCGCGGCTCCGCGGACAACTTCCTGATCTCCACGACGCTGGCCGACCTGTCCCGCTGAACGGGTCCTGCTCCATCAGCGGCCGGTTGCGATGGCGATCAAGACGAGCTTCGAGCGGAGCGCATGCAGCCTCCGGACGGTTGCTACGATGCCCGCACATGAGTGACCGAGACGGGTGAGGCCGTATGTCCGATCAAGGCGACCGAAGCCGCTCCACTTGCCTTCGTTGTCCATCGACGGCTTTCGCGGCATCGACCACCTGAAGATCAACCGACTCGGTCGGGTGACGCTCCTTGCGGGCCGTAACGGCGTAGGCAAGACGACCGTCCTCGACGCGATCCGGGTCTTCTCTGACAGAGGCCACTTTCTGTCGCTCAGAGGGATGCTCGCGAGGAGTGAAGAAGTCGCGCAGTCGAATGACGATTCCAACGTTGAAGAAGGTCTAGACTTTGAGGCGTTATTCTATGGTAGGGAGGCGGTACTAGGTAGCAAGTTCTTGATTGGTTCTAACGGAGAGAACGATCTTCGACTCTGTGTTGAGATCTCAAATGTTGATGATCAGACTCAAAGACAATTGCCAGGACTTCGTCGAACTGTATCGATGTCTGACGGCCCAGCCTTGAGGGTATCTCTAGGTAGCTTTGAAGAGTACTTGCCCGTGTTTGACCCTGAATTTGATGCTCGCCATATACGTTGGGCCGACAGACAAAGAGTCCGTGGACCTCGGGAAGACGCGAGACCGAAGGCCATGAATTGTCATTCCATCGGGCCGGGATTGCTCAATAATGAGGACTTGGATACTCTCTGGGGTGAAGTCGCACTTACTCCGAGTGAGTCGCTAGCGCTTGATGCCCTTAGGCTTGGGTCTACCTTCGGTATTGACGGTGTAGCAGTTGTACCTGGAGCTAGGTCTTATGACCGTCGAGTGGTCGTAAGGATGAATACAGGTCATCGAGTTCCTTTACGAAGTCTTGGCGATGGCGCAACGCGATTGTTCAGTGTAGCGGTGGCACTTGCGAATGCTGCCGATGGCTTCCTTCTTATCGATGAGGCGGAGAACGGTATTCATCACGAGCTGCAACCAGCGTTCTGGAGACTGGTGTTTAGGGCGTCTCAGGAGCACAACGTGCAGGTTGTTGCAACAACCCACAGTTGGGACTGCATCGCTGGGTTCAGTGCGGCTGCGAGCGCGAACGAGTCTGTGGAAGGGGTAACTGTTCGCCTAGAACGCACGGACGGCGGCTTGCGAGCGGTGGAGTACTCTGAACGAGAACTCGAGATAGCTGCTGCTCAGAGGATTGAAGTCAGGTAGCGCCGACGTGGCCTCCCCGAGCGCGACTGCCAGAAAAGTACTGCTTGTCGAAGGATCCAGCGATGAACATGTCATTGAGCACTTGTGTCGTCAGATTGACCCATAGCCGGAGGTCAAAATCAAGGCCTGTGGCAACCTCACCGAGTTGTTGAAGAGCATCCCAGTAGAAATCAAGGTATCTGGCAGAGCGGTTGTCGGTGTCCTAGCAGATGCAAATGCAGATGTGCGTGATCGCTGGCAGGAAGTCTCGCAAGCGTTCCAAGACGCGAACATCTTACTGCCGAGTGCGCCGGTTTCGGATGGAGCGATAGTTCAGGGCAGTCCTAGAGTTGGTGTCTGGCTGATGCCTGACAATGCGCGTCAAGGTGAGCTGGAGGACTTCCTAATCGATCTGATTCCTGCCGACGATGAGGTCTGGCACCATGCTCAAGAATACATTGGGAACATCCCAGAGGACATTCGACCAAGAAAGCGAAGCAAGGCGGTGGTCCATGCGTGGCTCGCCGGCAAGCCGACACTGCTTCCACCAGGTATTGCGATCGACAAGAGCGAAGACTACTTTGACACAGATGTTCCTCTAGCACAGAGTCTCAAGCGCTGGCTCAATGGACTCTTTGGGTGAGGCTAGGAGACTGCTGAGTAATGCCGATTTCGGCCAACCCACAAGCCTCTGACCTGGGGTTTTATGATCACGAAACTAGCAATTTGTGACTTACTCAGCAGTCTCCTAGGTGGCTGGTGTTAAATGGCAATTTGCCACAATTCGCAAGTCGCTGACCTGGGGTTTTGTTACCGCAAAACCCCCATTTCGGGAGTTTGGCACCAGCCACCTAGGGTCCATACTTTCTTGGAGTCGGTAAGTCTACGGTGTAATCAGGCTAGTGAGTGTGTCTCGCCGGTGGCGATGGAGACCACCTCGGTCAGCAGCTCCCGGTTGGCGGCCGGACCGGGCGAGATGATGTTCACGAAGAAGGCGTCGAGACTATGCGCGCCGATCAGGTGCTCCAGCTGGCTGCGGCACTCCGCGGGTGTGCCCGCGATCTGGTACTCGGCCACCAGCTCGTCGGTGACGAGCTGGCCCACGGCTCCGGGGCCGCCTTCAGTGAAGGCCTGCTTCAGGCCGGCTATCTCGGCTTCGCTGAGGCCGAGGTTCTTGAGGATCCGGGGCGGGCTGTCCATGATGGCGTAGCCGTAGAGGTGCTTGGCCTCCTCGATCATCTCGGGTTTGTATGCCAGCCGGTCGAGGTAGACGCGGGTCAGCGGGGAACCGGCCGGGGATTCTTGGCGGGCCTGATCGGCCAGGCCGAAGGCGTCGCCGAGATCGGACTTGACCATCAGCACCAGGCCGTCGGCGTGGGCGCCGGCCAGGGCCAGCATCTTCTCGCCGCGGGCCGCGACCCAGATCGGGATCGAGTGAGTGCCGGTGGTGAGCTGGGCACCCTCCAGCGAGAGTCTCCGTCCCTGCCAGGTGACCGGCTCGCCCCGCCACAGCAACCTCAGTGCTTCGATCGTGTCGGTCATCACCGCCAGGGGAGCAGAGCGCTCGATCCCCATGGGATGCAGCACCATGGTGCCACCGGCCACCAGAGTCGCGAAGGCCCGGGCCCCGCTCATCTCGTCGACGGTGGCTATGGCAGCCGCAGTGGCGGCCGGATGGCGGGTGTAAGGGTTGGTGACCGCCCCGAGTCGGATGGTGCTGGTGGCCCGGGCCGCCGCACCGAGCACGGAGTAGACGTCGAGCATCAGGCCCTCGTCGGCCACCATGCAGTACGAGTAGCCCAACTCCTCGGCGGTCACGATGGTGTCGATCAGTTCGGCCGAGCCCATCGTCGGGACGATCTGCAGACCGAGCGCGATACGGCCATCTGTCATGTCCGCACATCCGGTGGGGAGTCACTCGGGGCCGTCACGGTTCGGGCTCGACCCAGGGATCGTGGACGGGCCTGATGACGACCGGTCCGATGTCGATCCGACGGTCGGTGCCCACCAGGTCCGCCACCAGCTCTCCCACCCCGGCTGCGGGCATCATGCGCGCTCGCACGCGCTCGGGGGCTTTGCCATCCCAGAGCTCGGTGTCGATCTGGGCGGGGGACAGCGTGATCACCCTGATGCCGTGGTCCCGTCCTTCCAGCCGCAGCACCTCGCCGAGTGCGTTGAGCCCTCCCTTGGACGCGGCATAGGCCGCGTTGCCCTCGAAGGGCTGCACCGCGGCGATGCTGCTGATCAGCACGATCTGGCCGCCGGAGTCGCTCAGTGCCTCCCAACCGGCCCTAGTGAGGGCCATGACCGCACTCAGATTGATGTCCAGAACCGAGTTCCAATGGTCGGCGGTCACATCGGGAGCGGCCGCCTTGTCGAAGGTGCCGGCACTGTGCACAATCACGTCGATCCGGCCATGGGCGGCCAGCGACTCTTCGATGACCCGCTCGGGCTCCCCCGGCTCGGTCAGGTCGGCCGCCGCCGCCGCCGACGGCGTGCTCAGCCCCGTGGCCGCGGCCTGCAACCGATCCTCTCGCCGCCCGACGAGCACGCAACGCGTGCCTCGCTCCGACATCGCGACGGCGCAGGCCAGACCGACACCGGATCCGCCGCCTGTCACGACCGCGACCGGAGTGGATTGACCGGTCACCTAGGGCTTACTCCTGGGCCGAGTCGGGGATCCCGATCCCGAGGAACCCTTCGATGCGGGCCAGACGCTGACCGTTCTCGGACACTTCGGCCCGCAGCACGCCCATCTCGGCCCGCAGCTCGCCCATCTCGGTCCGCACCCCGCCGATTTCGGCCCGTAACTCGCTGCGCAGGCTGTCGGTGGTCTGTTGCTGGTTCCAGATGATGGCGAGCACGCCCAGAATGACTGCGACCAACTGCGCGATAGGAATGAGCTGAGGCCAGCGCTGCAAAGCGACGCTCGGCCCCGGCACTGCGGCCGTCGGATCGGCCGCGGTCGCCGGGCCCGCCCCTTGGACGCTGAGCACTTCCGACCCGGCCATTAGGCCAGCGTACTATGCCCTGTCGTTCAGTGCAACGCCATTTCATGATATATCTTCACACATCATGAGACTCGGGCTAGCCGAAGAAGGAGGCGGTGAGCACCTCGTAGTTGATGAACCCGGCGCTGAAGGTCCGGCCGCTGGCCAGGTTGGTCAGGTGGATCTCGGCCGGGGAGTGCAGCTCGATGGGTATCTCGTAGAAGTCCCGGCCGGCGTCCTCGTAGATCTCGATGAACGGACGGCCGTAGGCGGAGCTGGCGGCCGACACCACTCGCTCGACAACGTCGGCGCACTGGTCGTCGTCGGCTTCGACGGTCACGTTGGAGATCCCGCCATAGAGCAGGCTGTCGTTGATACGGCCCATCGACACCAAGTCGTCATCCACCAGGGGCGGCACCACCCCCAAGCCGTACGCGTAGCGCAGACTCCGCAGGTCCATGCCCTCCTCGGCCAGCCGGTGAATCGACTGCTCCACGATTCGGGCCGCCACCTGCACCGCGGTCACCAGGCTGCGGTTGGGCGCGAACAACACATACAGGTCGCCGGGACTGATCCGGCACGCCGAGGCGATCATGTCGGCCATGGCCACTGGGATCGGCTCCGAGGCCTGGATGGCCACCACGGCCTCGTAGTGGGCGTCGCGATAGTCGATCCACTCGAAGTAGTGGTCGAGGCTGTCGCGGTTCAGGGCCCGGCCCGGTCCGGCCAGGATGGCGGCGTGCTCGGTGCCGGGGGCCTGGAGGCGCCATCCCGCGATCTGCGATGCCACGCAGGCCTCGATGGGGTGGTCGATCATCACCCGCACCGCGGTGAGCATGCGACCGTTGAGGTCGAAGGGCTCGTAGCTGACGATGCCGAGGCCGCCCAGGCTGGCCAGGGTGTAGAGCTGAGCAGCCCGCCAGCCTCCCTTTGCCTCGAGTCCCATGTCGATGACGGTGGTGCCGTTGTCGAGCCGGTCGACGATCACGTCCAGCGCATCGGCCTCGTCCAGGATTAGCCGCACCGTCTTCATCGCTTCACGGTTGACGCTGATCATCTCTCTCCTCGCGGGCATTCTGGGCGCGGTTGTGCGCCCATACGGCCGATTTCTGCACACAGAACACCCGGAGCCATGTCAGGCGGGGGTGGACTCGCGGGCTCCCAGAGCGGCGTCGACGGGGATGATGGCGCCGTTCAGATAGCTGGCCTCGCTCGATGCCGCGAACAAGATGGCCGCAGTGATCTCCTCGGGCCGCCCGAAGCGGCCTTCGGGTATGTGGCGCTGGATCGCGGTCTGAAGGTCGGGGTCCCGCATCCCGGCCAGCAGAGCCTTGGTGGCGATGAGTCCGGGCGCCACCGCGTTGACCCTCACCCCCTTGGGACCCAGCTCCAGGGCCATGGCCCGGGTCAGCCCCTCGACCGCACCCTTGGACGCGACGTAGGCACACCGGTTGACGACCGCAAGGCGGGCCAGGATCGAGCTGATGTGGACGATGGCGCCGCGGCCCCGCTCGACCATGCTGGCCGCCACCAGCTGGCTCAGCTGGAACAGCCCCCGCACGTTGGCCTGCCAGACCGTGTCGAAGGCTTCCAACGACAGGTCGAACATCGACGAGCGGTCGATGAGGGCGGCGTTGTTGACCAGGATCGATACCGGCCCCAGCGAGGTCTCCACTTCGTGGGCGAGCCGGGCCACGTCGGCCTCGTCGCCGACGTCGGCTTGGAACACCTCGGCCGTGCCGCCAGCTTCGATGACGGCCTGCCGGGTGGCGGAGGCGCCCGCCTCGTCGCTGCGATAGTTGACGGCAACGCGAGCTCCTTCGGCTGCGAAGGCCTGGGCTGTGGCCGCGCCGATGCCCCTGGACGAGCCGGTGACCAGCACGGTGTCGCCGTTGAACCGGTCGGGTCTCACCTCTGGCCCCCTGCGATTGCCGCGGCTTCGGCCTCGTTGTCGGCAATCACGGCCAGAACCGTGCCCACGTCGACGGTCTCATCCTCATCGACCAGGATCTGGGCCACCACGCCGGCGCAGGGTGCCTCCAGCTCGTTCTCCACCTTCTCGGTCTCCACCTCGGCGATCACCTCGCCCTCCACCACATGGTCGCCCTCGTCTACGTACCAAGCCACGACGGTGCCGTCCTCCATGGTCAGCCCCCACTTGGGCAGGATCACATCAGCGCTCATCCAGTTCTCCTCGCGTGCTCGATGTTGGATTTGCCGTGGATAGTGAGCAGGTCCGGCAATTCCTAGTCCAGCAGCGCCTCGATGGCCTACGCGGCACCGAATGTAGACAAGTGATACGCCGAAGCGTCCGCTGGCTCTTGCACCATCCGCGCCAGTCGCGCTTGCCCCGTATCACGGGACCAAGCTCCGTCGAGGTCGAGCGTGCCGCGGGCCACGCGTCGCAGGCCGCGCGTAGAGTGGCCGGCGTGGGTGAGAAGGCAGGCCTAGTTGAGGGCACGAGCATGATCGACGCGGTAGCAGAACGGGCCGTCGAGCTCCAGCGTTTGTGCCTCCGCTACAACGTTCAGCAGCTTGGCTTGTTCGGATCGGCCGCGGCAAGGTCGCATTACTCCGCCCACAGCGACTTGGACTTCCTAGTCGAGTTCCAGCCGGTGGCGTTCGAGGACTATGCGAACGCTTACTTCGGTCTTCTTGAAGCTCTTGAGGAGCTGTTCGGAAGGCGAGTAGACCTTGTCGTCCGGTCGGCGATCAGGAATCCGTACTTCCTACAGTCGGTCGAGGAGACTAGGAGCCTCATCTATGAGGCTTGAGAGCAAGAAGTACCTGTATGACATGCGGCGGGCCGCAGACTTGCTGACGGAGTTCACGAGCAACAAGTCCTTCGTCGACTATGAGCAGGACGCCATGTTGCGCGCCGCCGTCGAGCGCCAGTTCGAGATCATCGGAGAGGCGATGACGCAGCTTGCGAGAGCCGACTCGGCAGTGGTCGCTCGGATCGGCGGGTATCGACGCATCATCTCCTTCCGCAATGTGCTCATCCACGGGTACGCCGATGTGGACGACCGCCTCGTGTGGGATGTCGTCGACACGAGCTTGCCGACACTGGTACAGGAGATTGCCATCCTGCTGGACGACGGATGAGCCGGAAGCGGCCCTCCGGTGCCCAATCACCGATGGTCGCAGACTCGGCCTCGTTCTCGGCGATCACGGCCAGCACCGTGCCCACGTCCACGGTCTCGTCCTCGTCGACCAGGATCTGGGCCATCACGCCGGCGCAGGGCGCCTCCAGCTCGTTCTCCACTTTCTCGTTCTCCACCTCGACGATCACCTCACCCTCCACCACATGATCACCCTCGTCGACGTACCAGGCCGCAACGGTGCCGCCCTCCATGGTCAGCTCCCATTTCGGCAGGATCACGTCGACGCTCATCGGCCATCTCCTCATGCCTTGGGCTGTAAGTGCAGAGAGGCCGGCGAGCGGCCCAGCCCTTCTTACCGCGGCAAGGCCTCGATGGTCCACCCGGCCACGCGCACGCAGTTCAGCAGCTGAAGGGCATGGGCCTCTCGGGCGGCGCCCATTCACCCGGCCACGCGCACGCAGTTCAGCAGTCCCCAGCCATCCACCGGCGGTGGAGGTGATCAGGGGGCCGTGACACGCCCGGCCGGTGCCCGTTCGAGCAGGCCGAACCTGGTTGTACAGGGGTGCCCAGCTACGATGATCGCATTGTGCGAAACAATGATTCTGCCGGGCAGCGTCACATCCGATTCGAGCCCGACGACAAGCCGCCGTTCGCGCTGGCTGCCGGGCTTGGCCTTCAGTTCGCGATCCTCGCCATAGCAGGCATCGTGCTTACGCCGGCGATCGTCATTCGGGCCGCGGACGCATCCGAGTCGTACCTGATGTGGGCGGTCTTCGCGGCTGCGGTGGTCAGCGGCGCCACCACGATCCTTCAAGCCGTCCGCGTCGGACGCATCGGCGCGGGGTACCTGCTCCTCATGGGAACCTCGGGCGCGTTCATAGCCGTGTGCGTGGCGGCGCTCGTGCGGGAGGCCCCAGCCTGCGCGCCACGCTGGTCGTGGCGAGCTCGCTGGTCCAGTTCCTGCTCGCCTCCCGGCTGTCGCTCTTCAGACGGCTGCTGACGCCCACCGTGGCCGGCACGGTGGTGATGCTGATCGCGGTGACGGTGATGCCGCTCGTCTTCGACATGGTGGCGGCCTCACCGAAGGCAGTGCCCGCTGGAGCGCGCCGACCAGCACGCTCGTCACGCTGCTCGTGATCGTCGCGATCGCGCTGAAGTCCACGGGCGCCCTCCGTTTGTGGGCACCGGTCATCGGCATCGTCGTCGGCTCGGTCGTGGCGTCCCTGTTCGGGCTGTACGACATCGACCGGGTGGCCGAGGCCTCCTGGATCGGTCTGCCCGACGGCGCCTGGCCCGGCTTCGACCTGTCGTTCGGCTCGTCCTTCTGGAGTCTGTTGCCCGCCTTCGTGCTGGTCACGGTCATCGGTGCGATCGAGACCATCGGCGACTCGGTGGCCATCCAGCGCGTGTCGTGGAGACAGCCGCGGGCGGTGGACTACCGCGTCGTGCAGGGTGCGGTGGCGACGGACGGAACGGGCAATCTGCTGTCGGGACTCGCAGGCACGCTTCCGAACACGACCTATTCCAGCACCATCTCGATGGCCGAGCTGACCGGTGTCGCTGCCCGCCGCGTCGGCGTAGCCATCGGTGCGTGCTTCGTCGTGATGGCATTCCTGCCCAAGGTGCTGGCCGTGCCCGATGCCGTCGTCGCGGCGTACGTGGTAGTGCTGATAGCGCTGCTGTTCGTCGTGGGTATGAAGATCGTCGTCGAGGAGGCCTCGGACTACCGCAAGGGCCTGATCGCCGGTGTCGCCTTCTGGGCCGGCGTCGGCTTCCAGAACAATCTGATATTCCCGCAATACCTGGGTGGATTCGCGGGCGGTCTCCTGGAGAACGGCATGACGTCCGGCGGCCTCGTGGTGATCGTGCTGACGCTGTTCACTGAGGCGACCGGACCCCGCCGCAGGCGGCTCCGTACCGAGCTCACGCTGGCGGAACTGCCGCGGGTCCGGGAGTTCCTGGGCCGCTTCGCCGCACGCCACGGCTGGGAGGAGTCGATGTCGCACCGGCTCGACGCAGTCGCCGAGGAGACGCTGCTCACGCTGATCGATGCTGATATACCTGGCGACGACGGCACCGGGCGGGCGTTGCGGGTCACTGCCAGCAAGCAGGATGGGCAGGCCACGCTCGAGTTCGTGGCCGCGGCCCAGGGCGAGAACATAGAGGACCGGCTGGCCGTTCTCGATGAGCCGGCTGCGGACCGGCCAGTCGAGCGCGACGTCTCGCTACGGCTGCTCCAACACCACGCCTTGTCCGTGCTCCACCAGCAGTACCACGAGTTGGAGATCGTGACCGTCCACGTCAGCGTGCCGTCGCGGCCGGACGCCGTGAGCGAGCCGGCTGAGGAATAGAGGTGCCGGCTCGATCAGATCAGTACTGGGCGGCGGTGTTGATGGCGCTGGCGATGTCGTCGGTGCCGGGTAGTACGACGTGCTCGAGGGGCACCGAGAAGGGGATGGGCGTGTCGAGACCGTCCACCCTCACCACCGGGCCCCGCAGATCGGCGAAGCATTCCTCGCTGATGCGGGCGCTCAGCTCGGCGCCGAGCCCGCCGACGCGGGGCGCCTCGTTGGCCACCACCACCCGGCCGGTCTTGATTGCCGAGGCCAGCACGGTGACCGCGTCGTAGGGCCGGATCGTCCGCAGGTCCACCACCTCGACGGAGATGCCGTCGGAGGCGGCCCTCTCAGCCGCCTCCAGCGCCATCGGCACCATCCGCATGGCCGCCACCACGGTCACGTCGCTGCCCTCGCGGGCGACTGCGGCGATGCCCAGTGGCGTGGTGTAGTACTCGGGCGGCACCTCGGCCCGGCTGCGGTACAGGGCCTTGTGCTCCAGGAACAGCACCGGATCGTCGCTGTCGATCGAGGCCAGCAGCAGACCCTTGGCGTCAATCGGGTTCGACGGGGCCACGATCACGATGCCGGGCACGTTCAGGAACCAGCCCTCCACGCTCTGGGAGTGGTGCGGACCGCCTCCGAACCCGCCCCCGCAGGCCGTGCGGATCACCAGGGGAGCCTTGAACTGCCCGTCGAACATGTAGTGGAGCTTGGCCACGTTGTTGACGACCTGGTCGTAGCACTCGGCGATGAAGTCGGCGAACATGATCTCGGCCACCGGGCGCATGCCGACCATGGCCGCTCCCGCGCAGGTGCCGATAATGGCCGCCTCCGACAGCGGAGTGTCGCGCACCCGCTTGGGGCCGTACTTGGCCAGCATTCCCTTGGTCACGCCGAAGTCGCCGCCCATCTCGGCGATGTCCTCGCCGATCAGGAACATCTCGGAGTGCTTCTCCATGGCGAGGTCCAGGGCGTTGTTGAGGGCTTGGGTGAAGCTGGCTTTGCGAACCCTGTCGGGGGGCTTGCGGGGCTCCCTCCGCGTGCGGGTCCGTTCAGGTGGTGCGGTCGGGGCCTCGGCGGCGGGGGCGGCATCTGCGGCGGTCATCGCGACGACACCTCCCAGCCGACGTAGACGTCCGCGGTGGCTTTGGCCGGGTCCGGGGCCGGACTGGAGAGGGCGAAGTCGATCCACTCCTCGATCAGGTCGCGCGCCTGGACCTCGATGGCGTCGAGCTCGGGCTGATCCACGCCCCGCTCAGCCAGAGCCTCGGTGGCCAGCATGATCGGGTCGCGCTCCTCTTTCCAGTACTTGACCTCCGCCTCGGGCCGGAACTCCCCGGCGAAGATCCCCTGCCAGCGCCAGGTCTTGAACTCCAGGAAGTAGGGGCCCGCCCCCGAGCGGATGTGCTCGACGGCGGTGCCCACGCCGGTCCAGGCCTCCACGATGTCGTTGCCGTCGAGTTGGCGGGATTGGAGCCCGTAGCCCTGGACCATGTCCACGATGTCGGCCGAGGCGTGGCCGTCCTCCACCGGCATGGAGATGGCGTAGCCGTTGTTGACGCAGGCGTACAGCACGGGCAGGTCCCAGATGGCAGCCATGTTGAGGCTCTCGTGGAACTCGCCCCGCCCCACCGTGCCGTCGCCGATGATGGCGCAGGCCACGTTGGGCTGGCCGCGCATCTTGGCCGCCAGGGCCACGCCCAGCACCGTGGCCATGTAGGAGCCCTCAACTGCGTTGTCGCCGAAGTTCCCTACGGTCGGGTCGGCCGAGTGGAGGCTGCCCCCCTTGCCGCTGCACACTCCGGTGGCCCTGCCGAACAGCTCGGCCATGATCCGCTCGCCGTTGCCGCCGTGGCGCTGCTGGGCCAGGGCGTTGATGCCGTGGCAGCGATGGTCGGGGAAGAAGGCGTCGGTGGCCTTCAGGTGCCAGGCCAGCGCAGCCTGGGTGGCCTCCTGGCCGAGCCCGGTGTGCAGCATCCCGGGCACGTTGCCCTTCTCGAACTCGCGCTCGAGTCCCTGTTCGAAGGCCCGTATCAGCCACATGTCGCGGTACAGGCTCATCAGCGTCGGCGTGTCCACTATGGCTCCTTTGGGTTGTCGATGAATTCGGACCATGGGATGCGGGGCAGGAAGTAGGCGCCATCGTCCACCGTGCGAAGGAACGTCCGCAAACCGAGCCGGCCGATGGGTCCGAGCCGCCGCGGGTCGATGCGGCCCTTGTCGTCGCAGATGGTCGAGTCGTAGGCGACCCAGACCACCTCGCCGATCACCAGGTGGACCTCCCCGAAGGGCAGCCCCGGCGTGCCCAGGTCCACCACCTGGCGGACCTCGCACTCGAGGCGGGCCAGAGCCTCGCCGATGGCCGGCGATGTGACCTTGGTGGCTGGAACCGGGGTCCAGCCGGCCAGCTCGAACTCGTCCACCTCGGCGGGTGCCTCCATGGCCACCGTCTCTATCCGGTCGCGGAAGGCCTCGGTGGTGACGTTGACCACGAAGTCGCCGCTGTCCATGGCGTTGAGGTAGGTGTGCTTGAGCTGCCCGTCTTCGCGCAGGCCCATGGTGATGCCCAGAAGCATGGGATCGCCGGTGATGGGCAGGTAGTAGCTCATGGGCGCGATGTTGGCGACCCCTTCGGCACTGTGGGTCGAGACCATGGCGATGGGGCGGGGCACGACGAACTGCGACAGCATGAACTGCCGCTCCATCGGCGGGTGCTGGGCCGGGTCGAAGGTAACGGTGCGATCGGCGTCCACAGGTGCTGGTTGCGCTCGGTGACTGGCCGGGTGATCAGGTGGCGTTGGAGGGCCAGTGCTCGCGGTAGCGCCTCACCAGCCAGCGGTTGAGATGGACCAGAGTCTCCTCCTGCCACGAGTAGCGGCCCCGCGGGGCGAGATGGGAGTTGAGACCCATCTGGGTCATTGCGTCCACGTAGATGTCCTGCTCGTTGAAATTGTTGACGCCTTCCTCGGCAGCCTTGAAGAGATAGTCGAACAGGGGGTTCTCCAGTGCCGACGGCTCCAGGCAGTAGCCGATCTCGATGGTGATGTTGCCTGCATCCTGAGGGCTGATGATGAAGTAGGCCACCTCGTCGGGAACGATGGCCAGCGCCAGCGTGGGCGGTATCAGCACGAAACCGCCCCGTTTGCGCTGCTCTTCGGTGAGATTGGAGAACACGGGGAGGATGCACTTCTGGGTGGGATTGAACGAACTGTCGATGTCGGTGAAGTGCTGGACCTGGCCGATGGCGCCGTCGATGTCGTCCCAAGGCAGGAAGTCGTTCATGTGGCTGGGCGCGAATGTCTGCAGCGGTCCGTGCAGCCGGCTGGCGTGATAGGGGTCGTTGAAGTTCTCCATCATGACCTTCCAATTCCAGGGAAGGTCCGGGATCGTCTTGCCCTCCAAGGAGGTGGTCGACTCCAAGCCGTAGTTGGTGAGCATCCCGTCGATCTTCGTCATGGTCGGGCCGAAGGGACGGGAGCCGTGATCGAAGTTGGCCATGATGAACCCCTGCCAGATCTCCACCTTGAGTTCGGGCAGGCTGTGGTCGCTGCGGTCGAAGCCCACGGCGCGGTCCATCGCCGGCGTGCCGAGCAGCGTGCCGTCGAGGCTGTAGGTCCAGTGGTGATAGGGGCAGGTGAAGCGGCGGCAGTTGCCGGAGCCCTCCGCGATCACCATTCCCCGGTGGCGGCACACGGCGGAGATCACCCGCAGCTCGCCGTCGGAGTCCCGGGTCGCGATCAGCGGCTCGCCCGCGATGGTTATGCAGCGGAAGTCACTGGGTTCGAGGAGCTGGTCGGTCCGGCCGACGCACAGCCACTCGCGCTGGAAGATGGCCCGTCTCTCGAACTCGTAGAACTCCGGCGACGTGTAGAGGACCGGTGGCAGCAGCCGGGCCTCATCCACTGGCCCCACCGATTCGTCGAAGCTGGCCAGGAGCTCATCGGTCAGCACTGTCATGGCTCGTTTCTCCCCACCTCTGAGCGGTCGCGGCAGCATTCGGTGTGGGTCCGAAGCTAGCGCTCGGCCTGCATCGTCCTGCCATCGGGAACAGCAGGATCAGAGGCCGGTAGACGCCTGCAGGGCTGCGCCGACGCGCAGGCACAGGGCGTCAGCGTGGTGCGGGGCGACGATCTGAACGGCCGCGGGCCTGCCTTCGTCCAGCCCGACCGGCACCACCAGTGCGGGATGGCCGGAGACGTTGAAGGGAAGGAAGTTGCGGGCCACCTTGTCGAGCCAGAGCCGGTCACCGTCGTCGAAGAACGTGGCCGGGTCGGGTGCGGAGGTGGGAGTGGCTGCCGTGACCAGGACACCCACACGCTCGAACACCTCGTCGAGGTCGCGCTGCACCAGGCCCCTGGCCCGTAGCGCCCTGAGATAGTCCCCGGCGCTGGCTCGGGCTCCGGCCGCGAGCCTGCCGGCCGCCGAGGGCGTGAATCCGCAGATGCGGTCCAGGTTGCCGGCGTGGTGGGCGGCGAACTCCACCACGGTGATCATCCAGGCGATGATGCCGGCCAGTTCGGCGTGGGCGAACGAGACAGCCTCGATCTTGCAGCCGAGTTGCTCCAGCCAACCGAGCGCTCCGGAAAGGGCCGCGGCCACACCCGGCGAGCTGCCTTCGGGGAGCCATCCGTCGGGCACCCCTACACGCAACCCCCGGATCGATCCCTCGATGGTGCCGCAGTCGGGAACCGTGCGCGCCGACGAGTAGGGGTCGGTCTCGCTGTGTCCGGCGATGACGCTCAGCACCAGAGCCAAGTCCTCGACACTGCGGGCCATGGGACCCACGTTGTCGAGCGTCCATGAGACGCCGAATACTCCGTTGCGGGGCACCCGGCCGAACGTCGGCTTGAGGCCGCTCACACCGCAATAGGACGACGGCACCCGGATCGACCCGCCCGTGTCAGTCCCCAGCGCCACCGGAAAGAGCCCGGCCGCGAGACCCGCGGCCGACCCCGAGGAGCTTCCGCCCGCCCAACGGCCCGGTGCGCTGGGGTTCGTCACGCCGTCGCCGGTCTCGTCGCCGAAGGCGAACTCCGGGGTGGCGGTCTTGGCCAGGATGACCGCTCCGGCCTCCCGCAGCCGGGCCACGACGGTGGCGTCTCCGGCAGGAACATGGTCAGCGAACAGCGGCGATCCGGCGGCTGTGCGCAGTCCCCGAGTGCTGATGATGTCCTTCACCCCGATCGGGACACCGTCGAGGGCTCGGGCCGTGCCCTCGCGCCATCGTGCCGCCGAGTGCGCTGCCTGGGCTCGGGCACCGTCGTCGTCTCGGGCCACGACCGCGCCGATGCCCGCGGCGGTGTCGTCGATTCGAGCCAGACAGGCCTCGACTACGTCGAGCGGGCGGAACGCTCCGATCTCGTAGCCGTCCATCAAAGCCGAGGCGCCGAGGTCCGTGAGTTCACCGTTGGCCGATTCAGGTGGGCGTGGCCGTGGCCGGTCTGGACCGCTTCCGCGGCCGAAGGGACCTGCGTCGCGGGAATCGGCTGGGCGAGTCCGAGGGTCGCACGCCGCAGGTCCGACGGTGTGAGGGAACGGTTCGTTCAGCGAGCGCAGCGCGGCGAGCTTGTCGCTCAGCGAGGCCTGGCCCGCGGCGGCCGCGGCCAGCAACTCCTCAGGGATATCCGGGGCACTGCCGACGATCACCCAAGGCTCGTCCACGCCCGAACCGTATAGCCGATGCCGCGATCCGGACTCAGCGGACGGCCATTACCGAGCAGCGCGGGTCGATGTCATCGGTGCCTCGCATTGTCGCGCTGTCGCGTACCATTGCCGAGGCATGGCATTCCACCACGTCGCGTTCGCGACAAGGGACCTGGAAGCGACTCACCGGTTCTACGAGGACCTGATGGACTTCAGCGAGCACTATCTCGCGGACTTGATGGCTGAGCGGGGCCTGGGCTTCCTCGGCTGGAACACCCGTTACCGGGGTGCTGAGCCGGACTTCCTGCTCGATGGTGCCCTGGTGGACATCGACGCGGGAGTGCGCTGGCTGCGAGCTCAGGGTGTCGAGTGCGTCGTCCTGCTGGGCAACAGCGGCGGCGGATCGCTCATGGCCGCCTACCAGGCTCAGGCTGTGGCTCCGAGCCTGACGCCCGAGTACGGCCGGTCCGCGGCCAGCGATGCGGCGCGGAGCCTGGCCGGTGCCGACTTGTACATCTCGGTCGCCGCACACCCCGGCCGGGCCGAGGTGCTCACGAACTGGATGGATCCCTCGGTCGCCGACGAGACCGATCCCCTGAGTGTTGATCCCGAGTTGGATCCCTACCGGCTCGACCGCGAGCCACCGTTCGAAGCGACTTTCGTCTCTGCCTATCGGGGCGCGCAACGAGCCCGCAACGAGCGAATCACCGCGTGGTGCAAAGCCGAGATCGACCGGATGGCGGACGCGGGCCACTATGACCGGCTCTTCGTCGTGCCCCGGCTGTGGGCCGACCTGCGCATGATCGACGGCTCGATCGATCCCAGCAAACGTCCCGTTCCCGCCTGCTACCTGGGCGACCCCCGCCGGGCCAACTACGGCATGTTCGGGGTGGGCACGGTCAGCTCGCTGCGTACCTGGCTGTCGATGTGGAGTCTCAGCGACTCTCAATGCGGACCGGCGCAACTGCGGCACGTCGAGTTGCCGGCTCTCGTTGTCGACGCCGACGCCGATACCGGAGTGTTCCCGTCCGACACCGCTCAGATCGTCGCCGCGCTGGGGGACCGTCCTGACGCTCCGCCGGTGGCTACTGCCACCATCGCGGCCGACCACTACCTGCTCGATCCCCCCGGTGCCCGTACTGAAGCCGCCGACCTGCTCACGGACTGGATCCGCGAACAGCTCTAGTTAGAGGCTCTGGTGAGGGCGTTACGATCGGTTGCGGGATTCTCGCAGAGAGGTGGAGGCGATGGCCCGAATCGACTTGGTGCATCCGGACAATGCGGAGGGTCCTTGGTTCGTTGATACGCGTTGCATCCGGTGCGACGCCGCTCGGCATTGGGCGCCGGGGCTGATCGACATGGATGAGAGCGGGCTCTCCTTCGTGGCCCGTCAGCCCGAGAATGTCGAGGAGGTCGCCGCACTGTGGCGGGCCGCAGTGGCATGCCCGACGCAGTCCATCGGGACCACCGAGGCCCGACGTCCGCCCGAACCGGCGTTTCCCTTTGAGCTGACGCCGGGGGTGTACGCCCTCGGGCACAACACCCGGGAGTCGTTCGGAGCGCACTCGTACCTGGTTCCCCGGACCGACGGCAACCTGATGACCGACTCGCCGCGGCTCACCCGCGGTCTGGCCGAGCTCGTCGATGATCTCGGCGGCGTGCGCCACGTGCTGCTGAGCCACCGAGACGACGTCGCCGACGCCGATCGCTGGGCCGACCGCTATGGCGCCGACGTGTGGATCCACTCAGCCGACGCCGACGCCGCGCCCTACGCCACCGCGCTGTTCGAGGGCGACGAGTCAACCCAGACCGCGCCGGGTGTGGTGACTATTCCGGTGCCTGGCCACACCGAGGGGTCTGTCGTGTTTCATGTGGATGACCGGTGGCTGTTCACCGGCGACACCCTGCACTGGAACCACCGGCGTGGCGAGCTCGATGTGTTCGCTGGGGCGATGTTCCACTCGTGGGAGGCGCTGGCCGACTCGATCGACCGGCTGGCGGAGTCGCAGGTGGAGTGGGTGTTCCCGGGCCACGGCAACTGGCACAACATCGGCGCGGCCGTCTACGCCGAGCAGATGGTCCGGCTCGGCCCAGCCATGCGCGAGATCGGCCGCTCCGGCTGGACTTCCCGCCCGGACACCGCCTACGACTGGTACTAGGTCGCGATCGGCAACGCTCGGCTTGCGCTCTGTTGCGGGCTTGGACTGGTTCCCGGACCCTCCGGTAGGGTCGCGATGTGATCGCGGACATCGAGCACGAGCCTGTCGTGGAGCGTCTGCGGCGCAGGGCAGGCGAGACGGCCGGGCTGGTCGACGCCCCGCTCGACAGCCCGATGCTGCAGCCCTACGAGGTCTACGACCAGGACCTGTTCGACCTCGAGATGGTGCGGGTCTACGCCCGGTCCTGGGTGTGGCTGGGCGACACCGAGGACCTGGTCGAGCCGGGCGACTTCATAACCGGGACCATCGGCTACCAGCCGGTGATGGTCATCCGCCAGGAGGACGGCTCGGTCCGGGGATTCCTCAACAACTGCCGCCACCGGGCCTCGGGGCTGCTGTACGAGCCGGCCGGCAACTGCGGCAAGACCATGACCTGCCCGTACCACAACTGGGCCTACAACATCGACGGACGGCTCATCGGCATTCCCGACCGGGCCCGCATGTACCCCGACGACCTGCCCACCTCCGAATACGGGCTGGCACCGATCCGCGTCGAGGTGGCCTGGGACAAGCTCGTGTTCGGCTGCCTGTCCCGCAAGGCACCGCCGTTCCGGGAGTGGATCGCGCCGCTGGCCGAGCGCTACGACCTCTACCAGTTCGGCACCTTCACCCGCTACCACCGGGAGCTGGACGAGACGTACCCCATCAACTGGAAGGCCTTCGCGGAGAACTCCAACGACGACTACCACGTCCGCTTCGTGCACCGGCGCCTCAACCGGTTCCGCAAGCAGATGGACACCATCGTCCGCTTCGAGGGCCGCACCTGCAGCGGCTTCAAACCCCACTCCGAAGAAGAGGATGCCACCGGCGGGCGCGACGATCTCACGCCGGAGCAGCTCCGAGGCCACTACGCCGACTTCATCTACCCCAACCTCACGCCGCTGCCGTATCCCACGCAGCTCATCCTGGTGCGGGCCGACCCCATCGCACCCGACCGCACCCGGCTGTTCAGCCGCATCTACGGATTCGACAAATCGATAGGGGAGCAGGACTTCGAGTTGGACCGTCTGGCCACCACCAACCTTGAGGACACCAATATGGTGACCGAGCTGATGAAGAACCTGCGCTCGCCGTTCTACCGGGTCGGGCCGGCCTCGATCTGGGAGGGCCGGGCCGCCCACGTGATGAAGCTGGTGCGGGCCGATGTGGCCTCCCCGCTGGCCGACGACGAGTTCGACGGTCCGGTCGACGGCTAGCCGCCGATGACCGGCTCGTCTCCCATGGCCTCCGCGGTGACGGCCGGAAAGCTGCGCCGGGCCCGGCATCTGTTCCGGGCCGACGGCCGGGCCGTGTTCGTGGCCATGGACCATCCTGCCTACCTGGGCGCAGGCGTCAGCGCGGCTGCCGCCGAGGCCATCGGCTCAGCCCGCCCCGACGGCGTCCTGGCCACCTGGCAGCTGGCCCGGTCCCGCCCCGAGGTCTTCGCCGGATCGGGCCTGATCCTCAGAGTGGACGGAGGAATATCCGACTTGGGTGACCCTCCGGCGGCCGACACCACTTCGCTGCTGTACTCGGCGGAGCAGGCGCTCATGCTCGGGGCCGACGCCGTCGTGGTCATGGTGTTCCCCGGCACGCCCGACGAGGAGCGCTCGCTGGGGCGGCTGGCCCGTCTGGCCGCTGAGTGCGAGCAGATCGGGCTGCCGGTGATGGCCGAGTCGATACCGGGCGGCTGGCCCCGGACCGTCGGATGGAACGCCGAGAACGTGGGTCGCGGCGCCCGCATCGCCGTTGAGCTCGGCGCCGACATCGTGAAGACGGTCTGCCCCGGCCCGGCCGAGGAGTTCGCGGCGGTGGCCGAGGCCTGCCCTGCACCGGTGGTCGCGCTGGGCGGCCCCAAGGTCGACGACGAGGACCAGGTTGTGGCGCTGGCCCGCGGGGTGGTCACCGCCGGCGGCGCGGGCGTGGCCTTCGGCCGCAATGTCTGGGGCTCCGACGACCCGGCCGCGCTGGTGGGCCGCCTGCTGGAAGCCGTGCACGGCCCCTCGGGCTCCGGGTAGGGCGAGGAGTCCCGCTGGTGGGCCCGTCAGCTGTGTCGGTCGTAGACGACGGCTTGTACCAGCGCCTCGCGGACATGGTTTCCGCGGACTCGGCCGACCGCGGCTCCGGCCACCCCGACCTGCGCCCTGCCGTGGAGCAGGCTCTCTACCACGAGGCCCGCCTGCTGGACGACCGCCAGTACCGAGCCTGGCTGGAGCGGTTCACCGAGGACTGCATCTACTGGGTCCCCCTCGATCCCGTCGCCGACCCCCGCACGAAGATCTCGTACCTGTTCGACGACCGCCGCCGCATGGCCGACCGCATCGGACTGCTCGAGACCGGGTGGGCCCACGCCCAGGAACCGCCGTCGCGGACCTGCCGCACGCTGTCGAACGTCGAGGCTTGGCCGCTGGATGGCGGCGACACGCTGGCCCGCTGTTCGACGGTGGTATGGGAGCACCGCAAGGACCGATTGACCCCGTTCGCGAGCCACAACGACTACGTGCTGGCCACGCTGGGCGACGGCTGGGCCATCAGGTACAAAATCGTCCGACTGGTGGACCGTTGCGGCGATGTCCGCAAGTTCTCGTTCGTCTTATAGGTGCAGCCATGAACGCTCTTGACTCTCTGATACAGCCCCACCGGGTCCACCGCTCGCTCTACACCGACCCGGAAATCTTCGTCGCCGAGATGGAGAGGATCTTCGGCGGCGCCTGGGTGTATCTGGCTCACGAGAGCCAGCTGCCCGACCCGAACGACTTCATCACCGCCCGGATGGGCCTTCGCTCCCTGATCCTCACCCGCGACCACGACGGCCGGCTCCACGCACTGTTCAACCGCTGCGCGCATCGCGCCTCGACCGTGTGCCAGTCCGAGTGCGGGTCCGCTCGGCGCTTCCAGTGCTCCTACCACGGGTGGACGTACTCGAACCGGGGCGAGCTGGTCAACGTGCCCTTCCTCGAGGGGTACCCGCCTGAATTCGACAAGGCCGACCACGGCCTGGCCCTTCTCCCACGTCTGGGCACCTACCGGGGCCTGATCTTCGGCACGCTCAACCCGGACGCGCCCAGCCTGGCCGAATGGCTCGGGCCGGCCGGACCCCTCATCGACGAGTTCGTGGGCCGCTCACCGACGGGTCGCATAGAGGTGCGCAACTGCCAGCGGATGGTCTATCGGGGGAACTGGAAACTGGCCTGGGACAACGCCGGCGACGGGCTGCACCCGACGTTCGCCCATCGCAGCTTCCTGGTGCTCAACGAGCGCCAGCACGGCGGTTCCCACTCGCTGTCGCAGTTCAAGGCCAGCCCCGACGACACCGGCATGTACGGCCTGGACCTGGGCAACGGCCACATGTTCGTGGATCAGCGTCCCGGCCTGCGGCAGTCGTTCTGGGAGACGCAGCGGCCGGTTCCGGGTCGGGAGTGGTACGAGGACCGCATCGCGGAGCGCTTCGGAGACGAGGCGGCCGACCTGTTGGAGATGGCGCCGGGATCGATGGTGAACCTGTCGATCTTCCCGAACCTGCTCATCAAGGGCAACACCCTTGAGACGGTGGATCCGATGAGCGTGGGCGAGACCCGGCTGCACACCTGGGTCGTCGCCGCCGAGGGGGCGCCCGAGGAGGTGAACGTCCTTCGGATGCGAATCGCCGAGGACTTCCCCAGCCTCGGCAACCCCGACGACCTGGAGATATTCGAGCGATGCCAGGAGGGTCTGGCCATACCTGAGGTGGAGTGGGTGGATATGAGCAAGGGGCTCGGGCACGAGGCCGAGGAGGTCACCGCCGACGGTGTGAGGCGGGGACCGGTGACCCACGAGGGGCCGATGCGGGGCTACCTGCGGGCCTGGCTCGAGCTGATGTCGGCTGATTTGAAGCTCACGGTGGCCCGCTCGGGCGAGGCCGGCTTCGAGAAGGCCGGATGACCTCGCAGGGAGCCGCCGGTGTCCAGCCGGTCGGGCAGGTCCTGCGGGAGGTGGTCGTGCCCCGCTGCGAGGGCCGGGCGGTGGAAGTACGGGCCGGGCAGGTGCTCAGGATCGTGGCGCTGGACGGGCCCCAGGTGGCCGACTCGACGTTCGTGGCTCTCGACAACCCCCGCGAGGGCTATCACGCCGGCCAGACGGTGGCCCTCAACATGCTGGCCGGAACGGGGACCATGCGGCGGATCACCACCCTGTGGTCGCGCCCGCCCTACGAGCGACCCATGCTGACCGTTATCGACGACCCGGTCGGCGTTCACTTCGCCTGGAACGGCGGCCGCTGTTCGGCCGGCGTCTACACCATCCGCGACGGCATCGAATCGGATCACCGGACCTGCCAGGGCAATCTGGAGGAGGCCGTGAGGCCCTGGGGGGTGGACCCGGATCTGATACCGGACGTGTTCAACGTGTTCATGTACACCGACGTGGAGGACGAGCAGCGTCTCGTGTTCCGGGAGTCGCCCGCGGCTGCCGGTGACTACATCGACCTGCGGGCCGAGATCGACGTGCTGGCCGCGGTGTCGGCCTGCCCCAGCGAGACGTCCGCGTCCAACGGCGGCGAACCGAAACGCATAGCCCTCGAAGTTCGGGAAGGGAAGTGACGCCGGTGCCCGAGACCGGCCGCGAGCAGAGCAAGAATCGGGAAGGGAAGTAGCTGCGATGGTGAGGATGGTTCGCAAGGCCCAAGTCGATTCCAGCGATGGGGCCAGGGTGCGGCAGTGGATCGAGCGCTACACCGGCTACATGGCCGCGGCCAACCCCGACCAGGTGACGGTCACCTCGTGGATGGAGGCCTACGGCGCTTACGGCCGGGTGTACTGGATGATGGACGCTCCGAGCCTGGCTGTACTCGACGAGTTCTTGGAGCGTCTGCCCACCGAGGAGGCATACCGGGAGATCCTCAAGGCGGGCAGCGAGCTCTTCGTTTCCGGCCAGACCAGCGATCTTCTGTTGAAAGAGGTCTGAATCTGTGCCCCGCCGGCCCGGCGCGTCGCCGCGCCGGAGGTGTCTCCCGCTCTTGTTTGCTGCGCTCACGGGCCGCTCGGGCCACGGCCTCGCTCAGTGCCCCGCGAGATCAGGATGAACCGCCGCCTTCCCGCTCGGCCTCTCGACCGCGATCTGTTGCCCTTCCAGTTGCTGATGGGCGTGACCGCCGGCGGCATCGGCGGGATCGTCACCATCCTCGGCGAGTTGCGCGACGAGTTGGGCTTCAGCGGGACCGGGATCGGCATCATCGTGGCCAGCGGCTTCGTGGCCGCCTTCGTGTCTCAAGTGACCCTGGCCCGGATGGCCGATGTGGGCCATTCCCGGGCGATGGCCACCGCGGGGATCGCGCTCAGCTCGGCGGCCATGCTGGCGATGGTCTTCGCCGAGGACCTGGGTGTCTGGGTGTTGAGCAGGGCCGCCCTGGGGTTTGCGGGAGGATTGATCCTTCCGGGAGTGCGCAGGGCTGCCTCGGTGCGCGATCCGGCCCGGGCGGGCGAGAACCTCGGCCGGATGGTGGTGGCCGAGACCACCGGATTCATCTTCGGACCCACCTCGACCGCCCTCCTGGTGTGGGTGGGCGGGATCCGTTTGCCCTTCGCTGTGTTCGCCGCCGTCATGCTGCTGTTCTTGCCGGTGGCGATGCGACTGCCCCCCGACCGCGGCCTTCTCGACATCTCGGGGCGGGCGACATCGTTCGACCTCCTGCGGGGCAGGCGCCTGCAGGGAGCGCTGATCATCGTCGGCGGCTACTTCATGATGATCGGCGCCTGGGAGGCCGTGCTGCCGGTGATGTTCGCCGACCGGGGCGCCGGCGCCGCCCTGACCGGCATCACGTTCACCATGGTCGCGCTGCCGATAATGCTGGTGGGCACCCGGGCCGGACGGCTGGCCGACCGCGTGGGGCCAGTGCGGGTGACGATGGCCGGGCTCATCGCGGTGAGTCTGAGCACGATGACCCTCGGTGTGATTCCCGGTGTCATCCCGATAGCGGGCGTGATGATGCTGGTGGGCTTCGCCGACGGCTACGGCTTCACCGCCGCCCACGCGGTGGTGGCCCGGGCCGTGCCCGAGCAGCGCCAGGCGGCCGCTCTGGGCCTGATGGGCGCGGCCGAGGTGGCGGGGGCCGCCGTTGCGGCGCTTCCTGCTGCTTTGATGTACGACAGCTTCGGGTCCGAGCCGACCTGGGCTGCTGTCGGCCTGTCGGTGCTGGTGCTCGTCGTGGCGGGCTGGCTTCGCATCCGGGGCACGGTGCCGGCTTCGGGTCCGGACGCGCCGGTACAGCGGCCCCAGTGATTCAGGCTCGTGACCCTATTCGCTCGGCCTCCAAGCGGCCCGGCGCGGTCACAGGCCGGGGAAGTCTCGCTTGGGGATCATGCAGTGGACACCCTTGACGCCGTTCACCACCTGAGTCACCTCGAAGTCGGCCGCGCAACTCAGGTACGTATAGGCGATGTGGCGGGGCAGGCCCAGCCGACTCTCGCAGAAGCGCAGGGCCTCGCGGACCGCTTCCCGCATCGCCTCGTTGAGATCGGTGTGAAGCCCGATCGGCACCCAGTGGTCTGCGGTCTCGCCCATGGGGTTCTCTATCAGCCCGCATGCCCGCCGGGCTTCGGGGCCTCGCAACACCGACAAGCGCAGGTCGGTCCGCAGCGAGCCCTCCAGCGCGGTTAGCGCCACTTCGCCGTTGCCCTGCGCGAAGTGCGGATCGCCCACCGCGAAGCCGGCCCCGGGCGTCTGCACCGGCAAGTACAGGGTCGTGCCGCTCACGAGGTGCTTGACGTCGAGGTTGCCGCCATGGCGACCCGGAGGGCGGGTGGCGACAGGCTCGGCCGTGGCCGACGCGACCCCGATCATGCCCAGGAAGGGGGCGATCGGGTACCGCACGGCACGGCCGCCGGTGTAGCGCAGCACGGCCGTGCCCTCGCCGGCGTCGCCCTCTACTTCGGTGAACACCGACACCGTGCCACCGGGCGCGCCGGGCGTGAGCGTGTCGGCCGGCTCGGTCCCGTCGGGCATCTCGCCTTCCAGCGCTCCGAGGCCGTGGCGGTTCGAGGTGACGCCGTAGGACACTCGCAGAGCGAAGGCCAGCATGTCCACCTGCAGCAGATCGCCGGGCTCCGCTCCCTGGACCTCGATGGGTCCGGTCACCACGTGCGGGCCGTCGACACCGAACGTGTGAGGCACGTCGCGGGCCATCCCCACCGCGTCGGTGAGCACATCGCGAGCGCTGACGCCCCGTCTGCCGAAGAAGGCGGCGGGATCGCGGCCCTGGTCCTCAAGAATCCCTTCGTGCGACAGAGTATCGACCGTGACCACCGCGCCATCGGCCACCGACATCACCGGGTCGGTGAGCCGGTTCGGCCACCAGCCCCACCGGCAGGTCTCCGGGGTCACCGGGAGGTAGTGGTCGCTGTCGATTCGTCCCTGGCCCGGATTCAGGATCAACATCGTGCCCCGCTGCTCACTCGCTGATTCTCGCGCGAGCCCCTGCGCCTATGCTCGGTCGCGATGGGGGCCGAGGCGTCAACGAAAGCTGCAAGCAAGCGCGGATCGACCGCAAGCGCATTGCCGTGCGGCGTTGCCTTTCCCGCTCTTGTTCGCTGCGCTCACGGGCCGCTCGGGCCGTACTCCCCGCTCTTGTTCGCTGCGCTCACGGGCCGCTCGGGCCCGCGGCCTCGCTCAGCGCCTCGCGAGGTCAAAGGCTGATTCGTGCCCATCCGTTCGGCCTCTGCACCGCCGGCTCGCGCGACGTTGCTGGTGTCCGGCGGCGATGTCGTCACCATGAACGCGGCCCGCGAAGTGCTCGTCGGGGGTGCGGTAGCGGTTGCCGGCGACGTGATCGCCGCGGTCGGCTCCAGCACGGAGTTGGCCGGCCGCTACCCCGAGGCCGAGACGATCGACGCCACGGGGTGTGTGGTCACGCCGGGAATGGTCAACGCCCACCAGCACCTCACCGGCGATCCCCTCATCCGCAGCTGCATCCCCGATCTGCTGCCTCCGGGAGCCTCGATCTTCGAATGGTCGGTTCCCGCCCATGGGGCCCACACCGGCGACGACGACGAGCTCTCCGCGGTGCTGTCCTCGGTCGAGAACCTCGTCAATGGCGTGACCACAGTGGTGGAGGCGGGCACGGTGGCCAACCCGCACAGGGCCGCGGCCGGGATGCGCCGAGCGGGCATCCGCGGCACGATGGGCACCTGGGGATGGGACATCGAAGAGGGTCCATTCACCGCGCCGGCAGCCGAGGTGCTCGCCCGCCAGAGCGAGGTGGTTGACGCCCTGGGATCAGGGGGGCTCATCGAGGGGTGGGTGACGCTGGTCGGCCATGACCTGGCCTCCGACGAGCTGCTGGCCGGAGCGGCGGCGCTGGCCCGGGATCGGAGCACCGGCCTGACCATGCACATGTCGCCCACGTCGTCGGATCCCGAGCGCTACCTGGACCGCACCGGGCGCCGTCCCCTGGAGCATCTCGACGCGCTGGGCGTGCTCGGACCGCATCTGCTCGTGGCCCACGGCGTGTGGCTGGACGACGCCGAGGTGGAGTTGGTGCTGCGCACGTCAACCGCGATCGCCTACTGCCCGTGGGCCTACCTGCGGCTGGGCCAGGGGGTGTCCGGCCAGGGCCGCCACGCCGAGATCGTCGAGCGGGGCGGGCGGGTAGCGCTGGGCTGCGACGCCTCCAACGCGGGCGACACCTCCGACATCCTGAGGGTGGCCGCGCTGGCCGCGGGGCTGGCCCGTGACACCCGCGTCGATCCCGAGCGCTTCGGAGCTCACACCGCGTTCGAGCTGGCCACCATCGAGGGCGCGGCCGCTATCGGCATGGACGACCGGATCGGCAGCCTGGAAGCCGGCAAGCAGGCCGACATCGTGGTGCACGACACCTCCTCGGTGGCCTGGAACCCGCGGGGCGAGACCATCCTGCAACTGGTCTGGGGCAGCGACGGGCGCTCCGTGCGCGATGTGGTGGTGGCCGGTCGGCCCGTGGTGCGCGACGGCGCCTGCGTGACCGTCGACATGGCCGCGTTGCATGCCGAGGCCGCCGAGGCGCAGAGTTCGCTGCTGGCAAGAGCAGGTCTTGAGATACCGCATCGGTGGCCGCACATTCCATGTCCCTGACCCCGTTCTTGCGGCGCCGGTGCATCACGCTGGTAGCAATGTCTGTCCACGCTCGTCAGCACCGAGTCAGCCAAGAGGCCGAGCGGATAGGCGGCAGTTCATGAGAGTATTCGCGAGGCGCCGAGCGAGGCCGTGGCCCGAGCGGCCCGTGAGCGCAGGGAACAAGAGCGGGAAACAACACTATTCGCCGCGAGGTGCCGACATTCATGCGCGGGGCCTCTAAGGAGCATCATGCAGGTTGCCGTCGTTACCGGGCCGGGAGCGGTCGAGCTCCGTGACGAGCCTCGGCCGGCAGTCGGTGCCACCGATGTCCTCGTGGAGGTGGGCGCCTGCGGTCTGTGCACCATGGAGCGGCGCCTGTTCGACGGGACCAAGCCAGTCTATCCCGTAGCTCCCGGCCACGAAGCCGCCGGCCGGGTGATCGAGGTCGGCGGGGCGGTTGCCTCCCTGCCGGGAACTCCACAGCTCGGAGACCTGGTCACCATGGACCTTCTCACCCGCTGCGGCACCTGCCACATGTGCCGGAGAGGTCGCAGCGCCCTGTGCAAGCGACCCCAGGGCGGGACCCTCAGCGACGGCACCATCTCGATGGGAGCGAGCCTGGCCGAGGTGGTCAGGGTGGCCGCAGCCCAGACGTACCGAGTCGGGGAGATCTCTGTCGATCACGCCGCCATGGGCGAGCCGCTGGCCTGTGTGGTGCACTCGGTCCGGTTGAGCGGTTTCCGGGCCTCCGACCGGGTGGCCGTGATCGGCGCGGGCTACATGGGCCGTCTGCATCTGTCTCTGTGCCGGGCATGGGGCGCCTCCCGAGTCGGCCTGGTCGACGTCAGCGAGCAGCGCCGGACCGAGGCGGCCGAGGCCGGGGCCGACTGGGCGGCCGCACCCGACGATCTAGCCGGCTGGAACGGCCAACACGATGCGGTGTTCGTCACCGCGGGTGCGCCCGGCGCGGTCGAGCTGGCCCTGGACCTGTGCGACGACGCGGGAGTGGTCGCGCTGTACGGGGCTTTCCCCAAAGATGTCATGGCGTCGGTGGGAGCGGACCGCATTCACCACCACGAGCTGTCGATCATCGGGGTCTTCAGCCACGAGCCGGAGGACTGGCGAACGGCCGCGGGCCTGCTGGAGTCCGGCGCGCTGGCCGCGGACCTCGATCGCCTGATCACCGCCCGATACCGCCTGGACGAGGTTGCCGACGCCTTGACGCTGGCGGTGTCGCAGCCCGTCTACCGGGTGATGGTGGGCTGACAGACCCGTCCGCCGGGGTAGGGTCGTCGGGGTGAGCCAAGCGCCGACGGTGTGGACTGTGGGTCACTCGAACCACTCGCTGGACCGGTTCCTGGGCCTGCTGCGTGCCTGTCAGATCGCGGTGGTGGCCGACGTGAGGTCTCAGCCGTACTCGAGGTACGCCCAGCACTTCAGCCAGTCGCCTCTGAGCCGAGCGCTGGCCGATGCCGGGCTGGGCTACCTGTTCTTCGGTCGCGAGCTCGGAGGTCGCCCGCCCGAGACCGAGTTGCATGACGCCGAGGGTCATGTCCTCTACGGTGCCCTCGCCGAGACGCCGCGCTTCGGCGAGGGACTCTCACGCCTGTGCGATGTCGCATGCGAGCAACGGGTCGCCATGATGTGCAGTGAAGAGGATCCCAGCCAGTGCCATCGGCGGCTGCTCGTGACGCGAGCGATGCTCGCTGCCGACCCGGCCGCGTCCGTCCTGCACATTCGTGGCGACGGAACCGTGGTTGGCGAGATCGACTTGGCCCAAGCAATCCGAGGTGCGCGTCAACTAGGACTATTCGAGGAGGCAGAGACATGGAGATCTGCACGATCGGCTTCACCAAGCACACTGCTGAGAGCTTCTTCGGCACGCTGACGGAGGAGGGAGTCTCGCGGCTGATCGATGTACGCCTCAACAACGTCAGCCAGCTCGCGGGCTTCGCGAAGCGTGACGACCTCAGGTACTTCCTTGAACACCTGTGCGAGGCCGACTACATCCACGAGCCTGGCTTGGCCCCTACCGCCGAGTTGCTCAAGAGCTACCGCAGCGGCGACATCGACTGGCAGGAGTACGAGCCGCGGTTCTTGGAGCTCATGGAGCAGCGACGCATCGAGGAAAAGCTCTCCCCGGACTTCTTCGAGCCGAAATCGGTGCTGCTGTGCAGCGAGAGCACGGCCGATCACTGCCACCGCAGGCTCGTAGTGGAGTACCTGAGCCGGCATTGGGGTGACATCTCGGCCCTCCACCTCCCTCGCGCGAACGGAGACCCCGCGCGCCAAGAGGCGGTCGGCCATAGCCATTGACGAAGGCCGACATTCTCTGTCTCGCCAACTCATGGAAGTCAGGCGGAAGGTGCGTGGCGGGCATCCGCATGGACGACGGCTCATGGATCCGGCCAGTCTCAGACACAGACGACGGCGAGCTAACGCCTTCTCAATGCACGCTGGACAACCAACGCCAAGCGAGGCCGCTGGACATTGTGCGCGTCTACCTGAAGGAGCCCGCACCGAAGCCGCACCAGCCGGAGAACTGGCAGATCAAGGCACGCCAATGGAGGTTCCGCGATCGGATGTCCGTCCACGAGGCGAAGAAACTCCTTGGGCGAGCCTCTGAGACGCACGATTCCGGGATCTTCGGAACCACCACTGACAGGATTTCAACACGCGACATGGACAGGCCGCTGGACGGCCTGGCGACTTCGCTCACGCTGGTCAATGTAAGCGCTGCCGAGTTCCAGTGGGGGAAGAAATGGAATCAGAAGCGAGTCGTGTTCGATCATTGCGGAGTCACCTACAACTTCGCGATGACATTCGAGGATTCGCCCCGTGTAGGCCAGTCACAATCGGACTGGTACTTCACCATCAGTCTCGGCGAGCCCTACTACGGCGACTGCTACAAGCTGGTCGCAGCGGCCATCGAGATTCCGCGCGGGTAGGCGGGTCAGGCACCGCACGAGGGGGATGTGGCCGACGAGCTAGGAGACTGCTGAGTAAGTCACAAATTGCTAGTTTCGTGATCATAAAACCCCAGGTCAGAGGCTTGTGGGTTAGCCGAAATCGGCATTACTCAGCAGTCTCCTAGGTGGCTGGTGCCAAACTCCCGAAATGGGGGTTTTGCGGTCACAAAACCCAGGTCAGCGACTTGCGAATTGTGGCAAATTGCCATTTAACACCAGCCACCTAGTAGCCGCACTCCTGCAGGATCGGCTCAACATGGGAGGCGACGCCGGCGATCCCGAGAGCACCGCCACCCTCATGGTCGGATCTGCCGCCGGAGGTCGGGACATCCCAGAGATCTACGTATAGGCGACCACTCGTGTCGGCGCGAAGCTGCCGGACGAACGAGTTGAGGTCACCTTCTTGAAGAAAGCCGACACGATTGTCAGTGCTCGGGGTCAGCGATAGCTCTGTAGGCGAACTCTGGCCTCCGAACCGGTACTGGAGCGTTGGCGTACTGGCGAAATGGGAGTCAGACGACCCGATGTGGATGTCGAGTTCGTCTCGCTCGGTGCAGCGGACGAAGAGTTGCAGCCAGTTCGGGGTGTCTTCCGAGCCGATGTTGGTGAAAGTTGAGGCAGATGTGTAGTCACCAGCGGTCACCGATCCCGTGTCGACGTCCCAGTCGCTCGGGATGGCTGGTTCGGGCTCGTCGACTAGCGGGCGCACGTCCACCGTGAAAGTGCGTTCGCCCACGGCGACGAGTTCCACGATGAAGCTGTCGGATTCCCCTGCCTCGCCCCAATACCACCATTCGCCGGTCTCGACCATCACATGGGGCGGCACCTGCCAGTCGTAGCCGTCGTCATCGTCAAAGACTGGAGTCGTTCTCCGCTCGAGCCCATAGCAGTAGCCGCGGTCGGGTAGCGCACATCCGAACGCCATCTGGTTGATCTCGTACAGTTCCACGCCCTCGTAGGGAACGCTGGCATCGGCCCACCACATGTCGCCCGATCCGGCGGCCCTTGCCCCCAGCGTCAGATAGGAGAGGCGACTCTCGTCTTGGAAACGCACGTCGTAAGGGATCACGAGAAGCTGGACCCCGTCCTCACCGGGCGGGACTAGTTCATATTGGGCGATCGTACCGAGCTTGTGGATGCGAACTTGGTCGATGGGAATCCAGCCGGATGCGTAGCGGTTGATCGCGAGCGTGCCGATCATCGGCACCGGGTCGGCCTCGCCGTAACTGGGCGAGCCCATGATGTCCATCGGGTTGTCGTACTCGTAGACCTCGCCGTGGTCGTCCTCGGTCTCGCCGCTGTAGGAATGGGGCCAGCACAGGGCGTGGCCCATCTCGTGGGCCAGCAGCGTCGGATCGGTGAAGGCGTCGCCGCTCACCAGTATCGACCGGCTGTTGTCCGGGAAGTTCCGCTGCGAGAAGAACCCGCAGCTGGCCCGTCCGATGAATTCCTCGGAGTCCGCCGCGACGCCGACCACGACCACGACGCCGTGCACGTCGCGCCAGCGCCGGAGGCTCTGATTCAAGACCTTCTCATCGCAGGCCTCGAAGTAATCCGCCGATCTATCTACATCGACGACACCGCCGGGCCTGAAGACTGGGGTATAAAACTCGTCGGAGAGCCATTCGAACCATGCCGTCACCTGTGAAGCGAACTTGTCGGCGTAGTTGCTGGGGTTGTGCCGGTTGTCCTCGTGGGTTGAGTAGCGCCTGCCGCTCTCCGGCGTGTTGCACAGCCACACTTCGAGGACGTCGCCGTCTGCGCCCGGCAGCGAATAGGCGCGCTCGAAGGAGGCGTAGGCGATGAGATGCAGCGGATCAGTCGTGTACACCCCGTCGGCATCGACATCCAGCGCGGTCGGAGCTGGCGGCTTCCACGGTGGCAGGGTGATCGCTGCGTCAGGCCGCAGGCTACTGTGGCCGAGCAGCCGGACGATGAACGCCGCCATCTGGGCCCGAGTCACGGGGCCGCCGGGGTCGTAGACACCCCTTGCCTTGCCGGAGGTTACGCCCAGTTCGTACACGGCGTTGATGGCATGTTCCTGAGCTGCTTCGATCTGTCCCGCCACATCGTCGAAGGTGTCGTCGGGAACGACGGTGCTCCCATCGCGTCGCGTCAGAGTCACTTCGCCGGTGGAGCCGTTGACCGCGACGTTGATCGGCGCGACTCTTGCCCGTCGCAAGCTTGCGCCTTCGGACTCAACCCGGCCGTACCGATACTCGCGGGAGCCCGGGGTGCCGCATCGGCCGGGTCTTCGGTTCACCGGTAGCTTGGGCATGGTGGCCTTCAGTCAGTCGGACCTTGAGAGGAGAGCCAATGAGTCTCGGCGGCTGGCCTGGTCCGGCTCGGTGAGTTCGGTCGTCGTTGGCGTCGATCTGGGGACCGGCGGGGCGCGCGCCGTCGCGCTGGCTCGTGACGGGGGTGTGAGGCTGTGGGTGTACGAGCCCTTCGACGGAGCCGGCTCGTGGCCTGCGGGGCGGGCTGATCCTGCCGCATGGCTCGACGCCCTGGGCCGGCTTCTGGCTCGGGTGACCGATTCGGGTCTGGAGATCGCGGCGGTGGGAATCGGAGGGCAGAGTCCTACGACCGTCCCCATCGCGGGAAGCGGCCGGACCGTCGTCGCGGGGCTGGCCGCGACCTGCAGCCATCCCGCTGGCAACGGCCTGGGCCGGACCGAGCATCACCTGGCCCAACTCGACTTCTTGCGCCGCGAGTCGGGACGGCCTGTGGCCGGTGCCCAGATCTGGGACTGGGCGCTGCGCTGTCTGGGGGCAGGCGACGTGCAGGGACTCTGGCCCGGCGAGGAGGCGATACCCGGCTACGGCGAAGCTGTCTCGGTGGGTGTGGTTGTCGGCCATTGCGACGGCTCGCTGGGCGTCGACGCGGGTACTCCGTTGGTGAGCGCCTCCAACGACGCCTACATGAGCTTCTGGGCCGGAGGCCTCGGCACTCCCGGCCGGGCCCACGACCCCGGGGGTCGGACGGGCGGGATCGGTGTTGCTGTCGCGGCCGCGGAGCGTCCCTCCACCCTGATGGGGTATTTGAGCCCCGTGGCCGGAGTGGAGGTGGTCGGCGGTCCGGTGAACGGGCACGGGGAGCTGCTCGACTGGTGGTCGGCCGTGTCGGGCCGCTCCCTCGTCGAGGTGCTGTCGCTGGCCGAGTCGGTGCCGCCGGGTGCGGGCGGCGTCCTCGTGCTGCCCTACCACGATGGCGAGAGGGCGCCGCGCTGGTCGCCCCGGCTACGAGGGGAGATCCACGGACTCAGCTTCGGTTCCGGCGCGGCCGAGATCTCGCGGGCGGTCCTGGAGGGCGCGGCATTCGGACTGAGGCACATACAGCAAGATCTGCGCTCGGCAGGAGTGACAATGGACGTGATGTGCTGTGCCGGCTCGCCGGCCCGCAGCCACCTGTGGTGCTCGATCAAGGCCTCGGTGCTGGAGGTGCCGGTGGAGGTTCCCGAGAGGCCCGAACAGCTCTCGGCCCACGGTTGCGCTCTCGCGGCGGGCGCGGCTCTGGAGTGGTGGGACGGCATCGGCGCTGCGAGCATGGACTCGTGGCCGCTCGCGGCGATGACCCGCATCGAGCCATCGCCCGACGAGGCCTATCGTGCTGGCTACGAGCGGTTCGTCGCTCTCGGGGACGCCGCTGCGGCCCGGCTGGACGGGCCGGTCTAGCGTGGCCTGAGGCGGATCTGCCCGGACTGTCATCGACAACTCGACATCGACAACCCGACATCGACCACCCGACATCGACCACCCGACATCGACCACCCGACATCGACCACCCGACATCGACCACCCGACATCGACCAACACCGACCACCCGACATCGACCACCCGACATCGACCAACACCAAGGAGCGACCAGCATGGTGAACCCTCTCATCTTTGTGGATCTGCCCACCCCCGACCCCGAGGCGACCTCGCAGTTCTACGAGAAGCTGTTCGACTGGAAGTACAAGCGCCGTCCGGCCGGCGAGTTCCACGAGGTGCTGCCGGGCGTCAAGCCCAATCTCGGCATCCACCTGGAGACCACGCCGGTGAGCGGGCCGGTGCCCCGCATCTACGTGATGGTGGACGACCCGCCGGCCAAGCTCGCCGCTGCCATCGAGATGGGTGCCACCAAGATGTGGGATGAGTACTACTGGGAGGAGTTCGACGCCCGCCACGCCGCCTTCCGCGACCCGTGGGGCGCCGAGGTGGTGCTGTGGCGCAATAAGGGCACCTACGTGCCCGGCTCGGCCTCCGAGAAGAACGCCTGAGACACGAAATCCCGGCTGTTAAGGGGAACTATTCCCCACAACCACCGGAAGTTCGAGCCGGTGGCTCGGCGGGCGGCCGGGTCAGCCCAGGACCTGCTCCACCGAGAACTCGACGTTGTTGCCGTCGGGGTCCTTGATCAGGCAGATGTAGCCCACGTCGGGGTTGCGGTACATCGGTCCGAGCACGAGGCAGCCGTCCTCTGCGGCCAGGCGGGCCACCTCGTCGACCTCGGCTCGGCTGTCGAGTGAGACACCGAGATGGGCTATGGACGTCAGGAACCCGTACTCCTCGACGATGTCGCCGGTGATCTGCTTGGGCAGGGCGCCCTCCATGAGCACGATCACGAAGCGAGCCGCCCCCGGGGTGGTGATGTCGCGCTCGTTGGCCAGCCACGCGGTTCGCATCTTGGTCTCGTCGTCGTGGCGCTCTGAGATCTTCACCAGGGTGGTGAACTTCTCGTAGAACGCGAGCGTCTCGTCGAGGCTGCGCACGGGCAGCGCGATGTGGGTGAGCAGCGATGGCGGCGGCTTGTCCTCAGATACCGCGGCAAGTGGCGAAGCGGTCTCGGTCATGGCAACCCCCTGTTGCGCCGACATTACTCGCCGGGCCGGGCCGGAGGCTTACCGGGCGGATTTGGTCTGGCTCGCTCGTTGGGCATACCGTCCGGCCATCGGTTCGTGAGTTCAGGAGGAATCCAATGTCAGCACCCAATCTGGGCAGCATTCTCGTGGCGTCGTCGCAGGTCGATGCCATGAAGGACTGGTACCGGGCCTGTTTCGGGCCTGACGAGAACGAGATGGGCGCGTTCGTCTTCGGCGGGGTCCAGCTCTTCATCGAGGAGCACAGCGAGGTGTCGGGGCCCAACGAGAACGGCCATCGCATCATCCTCAACCTCGATGTGAGCGGCTGCCGCGACCTGGAGGCGCACCTCAACTCCCACGGCGTGACCTGGGTGCGCGAGGTGGAGCAGATGCCATTCGGGCTGATCGGCACGGTGGCCGACCCCGACGGCAACATGCTGCAGATCATCGAGTGGGGCGCCACTCCCGACGAGGGCCACGGCTGACGGACTGCTGACGGCGGTGCTCGCCGGCGTCAGCCGGCGGGCGAGCCCGGCGACGAGACGGCACCGGCGGCCATGGAGTTCCGCACTATCGGACGCAGCGGCGTCCGGGTGAACCCCCTTGCGCTGGGCACCATGGTGCTGGGCCCTTGGGGCAACACTGACATCGACGCCTGCCGCCGCATCGTTCACCGCGCTATTGATGTCGGGCTGAACCTGGTTGACACGGCAGACACCTACGGGGACGGAGCCACCGAGGAGATCATCGGCCCCGCGTTGAGAGGCCGCCGCGACGATGTGGTGCTGGCTACCAAGTTCCAGAATCCGGTGGGCGACCACGACGACCCCAACCGGCGGGGCAACTCCCGCCGCTGGATGATGAGAGCTGTGGAGGACAGCTTGCGCAGGCTTGGCACCGACTACATCGACCTGTACCAGGTGCACCGGCCCGACCCCCACACAGACATCGCCGAGACCGTCGAGGCGATGAGCGACCTGGTGCGAGCGGGCAAGATCAGAGCTTGGGGCACGTCGACGTTCCCGGCCTCGGAGATCGTGGAGGCCCATTGGGCCAGCCAGCGGTCGGGGGCCATCGGCCCGCACTGCGAGCAGCCGCCCTATTCGATCATGTGCCGCGGGATCGAGCGTGACGTCCTCGACGTGTGCTCCCGCTACGGCATGGGGGTGATCACATGGAGCCCCCTGTCGAGCGGCTGGCTCACCGGCAAGTACACCAGGGCCGAGCCTGCCCCTCCGGGTAGCCGGGGCGACACCAATCCCGACCACTTCGATGGCGGCAACGAGGCCAAGTTCGATGCCGTCGAGCAGCTGACCCGGATCGCAGCCGGGGCCGGCGTGTCTTTGATGCACATGGCTCTGGCGTGGGTGCTCGAGCATCCCTCGGTCACCGCCGCCATCATCGGGCCGCGTACCGAGGCCCAGCTAACCGAACTGCTGGCGGTGGGCGACCTACGCTTAGATCCGAGCACACTGGACGCCATCGACGCGGTGGTCGCGCCGGGCGTGAACATCAATCCGGCCGACACCTACTGGACCCCGTCGGCGCTGGCTGCGTCAGCCCGCCGCAGGTCCCGATGAGCCTGTTGCCGCCCGGCTCAGAGGCCGAGCGGATTGGCCGCAGTTCACGAGGAGTTGGCAAGGAACATGGCGAGGCCGTGGCCCGAGCGGCCCGTGAGCGCAGCGAACAAGAGCGGGACACAAGATGCCTCACCGCGGGGTGGTCACCTGTCCGCGCGGCCCCTTGAGAGGAGAGAACGGATGAAGGCGATGCTGTACCACGCGTCGGGCGGTCCCGAGGTGCTCGAGTACACCGACGTTGCCGACCCGGAGCCCGGCGACGGCGACGTCGTGGTGGAGGTGGTGGCCACCGCGCTCAACCGACTCGACCTGCTTCAGCGCAACGGTTGGTACTACATGCCGGGGTTCACGTTCCCCCACATCGCCGGCATGGACATAGCCGGTGTGGTGTCCGGGGTCGGCGCCGCCGTCACCGGGTGGCAGCCCGGCGACCGGGTGGTGGTCGACCCGTCCATGGCCGGCGTGCCCGACAACTCCAAGCTCGCAGGCATGGGCGACCTCTACGGCGAGCTGGGCATCCTGGGCGGCACCCTCGACGGGGGCTATGCCGAGAAGTGCCTGGTGCCGGCCTCGCACTGCTACGAGGTGCCCGCCCACATCTCGCTGGAGCAGGCGGCCACGTTCCCCACGGTGTGGCTCACCGCCGGCCATGCCCTGTTCGCCACCGGCGGGCTCTCCGAGGGCGAGACGGTGATGATCCACGCCGCCGGATCGGGGGTGTCGGTGGCCGGGATCCAGTTGGCCAAGCACACCGGCGCCACCGTGCTGGCCACCGCCGGGACCGACGCCAAATGCGAGCGGGCCACCGAGATCGGCGCCGACCATGTGCTCAACAACCGCACCGGCGACGTGACCGGCTGGGCCATGGAGGCCACCGCCGGGCGAGGCGTGGACATGGTGTTCGACCATGTGGGCACGGCCCTGTTCACCCAGTCTCTGTTCTCGCTGGCCATCGGGGGCCGGCTCATCAACTGCGGCAACGCCTCGGGCGACACCGCCACCATCGGGTCGCTGGGCCACCTGTTCCACAACGGGCTGACGATCATCGGCTCCGACCCGTACCGGCCCGACGAGACGGGCCCGCTGTGGGGCACCTTCTGCGAGGGCGTGGGCTCGGGCCGGTTCACCGCGGTGATCGACTCGCAGTTCCCGCTGCCGGAGGCGGCCGCGGCCCAGCAGAAGATGCTCGACAGCGACTTCTTCGGAAAGATCCTGCTGCGCCCCTGACGGGGAGCTTCTGCTTCCGGCAGTAGTTGGAGCCCTATAGTGCGGGCGTGGCTGAGGCGCGAATTTCGGTATTGGAGAGGCCGGTCTATGGCTTGTCTGACGCGGCGGCTCTGCTGGGACTGAGCTGGACCCGAACGCGCGCTTGGCTTGACGGATACGAGCGCAAGGGTGTGCTCTATCCGCCAGTGGTTCGTCCCCGACCGACGGGGGAGACCGTCGTGAGTTGGGGGGAGTTCGTTGAACTGGGCTATCTGCGGGAGTATCGACGCAAGGGAGTGCCGCTTCAACGCCTCCGACCGGTGATCGAAGCCCTGCGAGACGAGTTCCAAACTCCCTACCCGTTTGCGACGGCCAAGCCCTACGTTGGCGGGAAGGAACTCGTGATGAAGCTGCAGGAAGACATCGATTTGCCGCATCAGATCGCGATCGTGGTTCGCAGCGGACAAACCGTGATGTTGGCAAGGGAAGCGGAACGATTCTTCAAGAAGGTCGTATTCGATCCACCGGATGATGGCGATGTGTGCCGCCTTCATCCGGCAGGCCGCACCACTCCTGTGGTGATCGACCCTCTGGTTCGGTTCGGGCGGCCCACTGTCGAGGGCGTGGCCGTCGAACGGCTATGGGAACTCCACGACGCTGGTGAGTCACTGGAGGAGATCGCGGAGGTCTACGAGCTAGAACGTCACGTTGTCGGGGCCGCTATCGCTTACCAGGAGCAACAGCGAGCGTTGGCGGCATAGGTTCCTGGCCGTGTTGAACTGCCACGGTGAGTGCCCGGTACTTCTCAGACGAGACCGACATCGGGCTGGCCCGCGCACTCGACCGCCAGCACGGCGGCGTCGTTTGTCTCGGGCACCCAAGCTTGCCCGAAGTGCCGCGGGGGACCCACGACGATGAATGGCTTGAGATCGTTGGTCGGCTCGGCCTCGTGGTTGTGTCGAGAGACAAGAGAATCCGGTATCGACCGGTCGAAAAACACCTATGGGTTCGCCATTTGATACGCGGATTTGTGCTCACCGGCAGAGGCAGCCAATCGACTGATGTGAGTCTCGTCGTGCTGACGAAACACTGGATCAGCATCACGGAACTGGTCGAGAGCGATCGTCCAGGTCCGTGGATGTATGCGGTCACCGGGAGCGGGTTGCGCGAGATCGATCTTCGGGCTTGAGGGTCGGCCGTAGGAGGGCCGGGTTGGAGTGGGCGGTCCAGTTGCGGCGGGACATGACAGCGTCCAAGCCCCGCTACCGATCATCACCCGGTCCGACCGGCTAGGTCCAGGGCGGCGTGGAGCAGGACTTCGGCTCCTCGGCCGGCGGCGGCGGGCTCGATCGACTCGGCCTCGTTGTGGGACAGCCCGTCCTGGCAGGGGACGAAGATCATGGCGGTGGGAGCCCTCAGAGCGACATGGCAGGCGTCGTGACCCGCGCCGGACCCGATCCGCTCGTAGGCGAAGCCGCAGCGCCGCGCGGCTGACTCCACGGCCTGCACGCACTCGTCGTCGAAGACGACCGGCGGGCAGTCGTTGATGACGGCGATGTGCGACTCGCAGCCGTGCTCCGCTGCGGCTCGGGCCGCCAGGATCCGCAGGCCGGCCTCCATCTCGTCGAGCACCGTGGCATTGGGGTGGCGCAGGTCGAGGGTGAACGTGACGTTGGCCGGCACCGTGTTGGGCGACACCGGCTCGGACTGGAACTGGGCCGGTGTGACCCGGATCTGCGGAGCGTGGGCCTCGGCCATCCCGTAGAGCCCGCTCAGCACCGCGGCCAGGGGTCGGGCCGGGTCGCGGCGGCGGTCCATCGGCGTGGTGCCGGCGTGGGCCGGGAAGCCGTTGAGGGTGATCGTGAACCAGCGGATCCCCTGGACGCCAGTGACCACCCCGATCGACGAGCCGCTCGCCTCCAGGATCGGGCCCTGCTCGATGTGCAGCTCCAGGTAGGCCCGCAGAGGCTTGCCGAACGCCGCGGTGCCGGCCCACCCCAAGCGGTCGAGCTCGGCGCCGACGCTGATCCCGGAGCGGTCGGTGAGGGCCCGAACCGACTCCAGGTCCAGCTCGCCGGCCCACACTGCGGAGCCCATCATCGACACCGCGAAGCGGGATCCCTCCTCGTTGATCCACACCGCCACCTCGATGGGTGCCCGGGTCTGGACCGCATGATCGTTGAGTGCCTCTACCACTTCCAGCCCGCCGAGCACGCCGTACACGCCGTCGAAGCGGCCGCCGGTGGGCTGGGTGTCGAGGTGGCTGCCGAGCACGACCGGCGGGGCGGTGGCGTCGGTGCCGGGCCGCCGGGCGAACAGGTTGCCCACCCCGTCAAGCTCGATGGAGCAGCCCGCACGCTCGGCCCAGCCGATGAACAGGTCCCGGCCCGCCTTGTCGTCGTCGGACAGGGCCTGGCGGTTGGAGCCCCCGGCAGGGGTCGCCCCCACCTCGGCCATGTCCATCAGCCGCGACCACAATCGGTCCGAATCGGTGTGCACGTCGGTCATGCGGCGAATTCTCCCATGGCATCTATGAGCGCGACACGCATGGCGTCGACGATCTCATCGAATTGCTCCGGTCCGGCGATGAGCGGCGGCGAGAGTTGGATCACGGGCTCGCTGCCTCGCGCCGCGGCTCGGCAGGTCAGCCCGAGCGCGTACATCCGCTTAGTCAAGTGTTTCGACACCGCGACCGCGTGGGACTGAGCCTCGCGGGGATCGGACGGGCAGCCGGCGTCGAGCTGCAACGCCAGGAAGTATCCGTCCCCTCGGAGGTCGGCCACGATGGGCAGGTCGCACAGCGTCGAGAGCCGAGCTCGGAAGTCCGCGGCGTAACTGCGAACCCGGCCCGGCAAGTCCTCGCTCTCGATGATGTCGAGATTGGCCAGCGCCACCGCCGCGGCCGCGGGGTGACCCCCGAAGGTGAAGCCGTGGTTGAACTCCCGCTCGGCGGTTGCGAACGGCTCAGTAATCCGGTCGCTGATCATCACTCCCCCGAGGGGGGCGTAGCCGGAGGTCAGGCCCTTTGCCATGGTGATCATGTCGGGCTGGTACCCGAACCGCTCGGCGCCGAATATGTGCCCGAGCCGACCAAAACCGCAGATCACCTCATCTGACACGAGGAGCACGCCGTGGGTGTCGCAGATCTCGCGGACCCGCTGGAAGTATCCGTCCGGCGGGACATAGCAGCCTCCCGAGTTCTGCACGGGCTCGAGGAACACCGCGGCGACCGTTTCCGGTCCCTCCCGCAGGATCGCCTGCTCGATCTCCTCGGCCGCGCACAGGCACTCACTTGCGTGCCCGCAGCCGCGGCCGTTGCGGTACTCGTCGGTGTGGGCCACCTTCACCGCGCCCGGAACGAGCGGCTCGAAGACGGTCCTGATCGATGCCAGACCCGTGATTGACAGCGCTCCCAGCGACGTGCCGTGGTAGGCGAGATTGCGGCTGACCACCTTGTGCCGCGCTGGCTCGCCGATGGCCGCGAAGTACTGGCGGGCCAGCTTCCATGCCGACTCGACTGCTTCGCTGCCGCCGCTGGTAAGGAACACGCGGTTCAGGTCGCCGGGCGCGAGCCCAGCCAACCGGGTCGCAAGTTCGACACCGGATGGATGGCCATAGCCCCACATCGGAAAGTAGGCGAGCCGGCTCATCTGTTCGTAGGCCGCCTCGGCCAGCTCCTGCCGGCCGTGACCGACCTGGGTGGCGAACAGGCCGGCGAGGCCGTCCAGCAGCCGGTGGCCGGATTCGTCCCATATGTAACAGCCGTCGCCGCGCTCGATGACCCGCAGATCCGACGGTGCGCTGAAGTGGCTCCACAGGTGGCGACCCGCGGCCCGGCTCAAGTCGCTCGGACTGCTGGTGCCGTCCGGGACGCTGCTCGGGCCAGGGGCGCGGGCGCCGTCTTCTGGGGGATCGGTGGGAGGCATCGGACTCCTAGGACCGGAACGATGTCCAGAGCCGGTCGTAGAGGTCGATCGCCTCCACGGAACAGGACTCCACCGGCGCGGCGTGCGCCAGCTGCTCCGGTCCGGGCACGACCATCGGGCTCGACGCCAGGTCGGGATCGACGAAGGCGTCGCTGCCCACGATCGCGTTGCCGTATGCGTTCCAGTTGGTGGCCTCGGCGATGTTGCGCGGGTCCATCATCCAGTTGATGAACGCCTTGGCCTGTTTGAGGTTTGGGGCGCCGGTTGGGACGGCGAAGTTGTCCTGCCACAGCGTCAGACCGTCGCTCGGGTAGACGTACACGAGGCTCGGGTTCTCGAGCCACGACCGGTAGGCCGCTCCGTTCCACTCCATGTGGATCGAGTTCTCACCGGCCGCCATCCGCTCGATGATCCCGTCGGAGTTGATCACCGACACGGACGGCTTGAACCCGTCGAGCAGCTCGTCGGCCAGCGCGTAGTCGGCTGGGTCTGTCGAGCACGGAGTGGCTCCGACGGCGCGCAGCACCGCGTGGATCACCTCGACCTGGTCGTTCATCATCCCGATCGAGCCGTGGGAGCCTTCGGGGACAGCAAAGAACTCGGCCCATGAAGTGGGCGGCTCGGGCACCTGGGAGGTGTCGACGGCAAGGCCGGTCGTGCCGTAGAGGTAAGGCGCGGTGTAGACCCGCCCGTCATCGAAGTAGGGGTTCAGGAACGCGGGATCGATGTTCGAGGCATTCTCCAAGGCGTAGGCGTCGATCGGCTGGATCAGGTCCTGCTCGATGAGCTGCAGGATGATGTAGTCCGACGGGACGATCACGTCGTACCCGGTGCCGCCCGCTGCGAGGGTGGCCAGCATCGTCTCGTTGGAGTCGTAGTTGCTCAGGTTCACCGCGATGCCGGTCTCGGAGGTGAACCGGGCGAGGAGATCCTCCGAGATGTAGTCCGTCCAGTTGTACAGATTCACCTCGCCCCCGATCTGCTCTGGGGCTTCGGCCTCCTCCGTTTCCTGCGTCCCGTCGGACGCTTCCCCGGTGTCGCCGGTGTCTGCATCACCGTCGGTGTCGGTGGTGCCGGCCTCCTTCTCTTCCTCGAGTCCGGTGCCATCGGCGGAGTCTGACGGGGCGGCCGTTGTGGCCGGTTGTGCCGGTTGCGACGTTTCGGCGTTGTCGTCCGGTCCGCACGCTGCCGCCATCAGGGCGAACGTGAGCAGGACCGGCACCAGGAGAAGTGTCCTGAGCCGCTTGGTCGCACATCCGCGGTCGGCTTGGTCGCCAGCTTGACCGACCGGCACCAGGAGAAGTGTCCTGAGCCGCTTGGTCGTGCCGCGAACTGGAGCGGTTGTTGCATTCATGGTTTCTCCATTCATTTGGGTTTCCTCCGTTGGCCGGTGGTGTGCGAGGCAGTTCTGGCCCTCATGGGTTCGCCACCTGCTTGTGGCCTCTCCACTTGCCGGTGATGTATGAGGCGGTCAGGACTGCGATCGTCACGAGGAGCAGGAGAGTGCTCACCGCGTTGATCAGCGGGCTTGCTCCCCGGCGGATGAGGCCGAACAGGAAGATGGGCAGCGTCGTCGACGTAGGGCCGGCCACGAAGGCTGAGATCAAGTAGTCGTCGAGGCTGATGATGAAGGCCAGCAGGCCGCCCGAGACGATGCCGGGGACCAGCAGCGGAAGGGTGACCCTGCCGAACAGCCGCAGGCCCGACGCTCCGAGGTCGCTGGCCGCTTCGAACACGGCCGGATCCAGTTCCGCCAACCGGGCCCGGATCGGAAGCAGGGCGAACGGGATGCAGAAGGCGGTGTGAGCCAGCACCAGGGTGGCCATGCCCCGCTCAAGGTCGAGCAGCACGAAGAACGACAGCGTGCCGACGGCAGTGACGATCTCGGGGATCAGCAGCGGTGTGGCGAGGAACCCCACGGCCAGCGACGATCCGCGCCTCAGCATGGCGACGATCCCCAGCGCGGCGAGCACCGCCAGGGCCGTGCCGGCGGTCGCCGCGGCCGCCGCGACCCGCAGCGACACCCACACCGCGTCGCGGACGGTCTCGCGTTCGAGGACCTCCCGGTACCAGACGAGGCTGAAACCCTCCCAGCGCGACACGATGGGACCGCGGTTGAAGGAGTACACCACCACGACCGCCAGCGGCGCGTAGAGGAACGCGAACGCCAACCTGGCCGTCGTGGTGACGCCGGGATAGCGGCGAGTGTCGATCCGACCCTTCACGACAGCACCAGCCGTGCCCCGCGGGCGGCCCGGCGGGCGGTGACGAGGATCACTCCGACCACGACGAGCAGCAAGATGGCCAGGGCCGACCCGAACGGCCAGTTCCTGGACGCACCGAACTGCTGCTGAATCAGGTTGGCGATCATCAGGGAGCGGCCGCCGCCCAGAAGCTCGGGCTGCAGGAAGGCGCCGATAGCGGGGATGAACACCAGCAGGCAGCCCGCCACGACGCCGGGGCGGACCGACGGCCACACGATCCTGCGCAGGACGATAGCCGGGGTGGCGCCCAGGTCGAGTCCCGCCTCGGCCGTGCGATGGTCGAAGCGCTCGGCGGCCGCGTAGATGGGCAGGATCATGAACGGCAGGAACGTGTAGGCCATGCCCACGAGGGTCGCTCCGCGGGTGTTGAGCATCTGCGGGGCGTCGATCCCGATCGCGTCGAAGGCGGATGCCAGCGGACCGGTCTCGCGCAGGATCACGATCCAGGCGTAGGTGCGGACCAGCATGCTGGTCCAGAACGGGATGGTGACGGCCAGGATCAGCACCGGCTGCAGGTGGCGGGGCCGGTTGGAGATCCAGACCGCGGTCGGGAAGCCGACGGCCAGCGCGACGAGCATGGTCGCCGCGGCCAGCAGGATCGACGACCACATCACGTCGAGGTAGGTCGGGTCGAAGCCGACATTGCCGGTGAAGTCCTCGGCCACGATGAGCCGCTCGTAGGCGTCGGTGGCGAGCCTGTCGCCCACCCCCACGCCGCCCGGGCCACGGGTCCTGAAGGAGTACCAGACGATGACCGCCATCGGCCCACCGACCATGAACGCGATGAAGACCAACGCGGGGGACGCGAGCCATCGGGTGCCGATCCTCACGACGTCAAGACCCTTGTGTGCCGGGGGTCGATGCGGAGGTTGACCGGGTCGCCGACGGCGGGGTTCGGACCCTGTGCATCCGTCCTGGCGCTGATGCGCAGGCCGTCGCCGAGGTCGATGGTCAGCTGGATGTCCGCCCCGAAGTACGCGGTCTCAACAACCACCCCCTGCAGGTCGCCGTCCGGGTCGATCCTCACGCGCTCGGGTCTCGCGGCCAGCACCATGGGACCTGCGCTTGCCGCCGCGGCCTCGTCGGCACCGCGGACCTCAGCGATGCCGAGCTTCCACTGGCCTGCCACCGTCAGGGTCCCGGCATCGTCGTAGTCGACGGGCAGGAGGTTCGTCTCTCCGATGAAGTCGGCCACGAACCGGGTGGCCGGGGCCTCGTAGATCTCCTGCGGGGTGCCGACCTGGATGATGCGGCCCTCGTTGAGCACCGCGATCCTGTCGCCGAGGGCCAGGGCCTCCTCTTGGTCGTGGGTGACGAACACGAAGGCGATGCCGGTCGAGCGCTGGATCCGCTTGAGCTCGGTCTGCATCTGGCGGCGGAGTTTGAGGTCGAGGGCTCCCAGCGGTTCGTCGAGCAGCAGCAGTTGCGGACGCTTGGCGAGGGCGCGGGCCAGCGCCACCCGCTGTTGCTGGCCGCCGGACAGTTGGGCGGGGATCCGCTTGCCGAACCCTGAGAGCTCGACCAGGTCGAGCATCTCGGCGACCCGCGTGCTGATCTCCGCCTTGGGTCGATTCTCCATCTCCAGCCCGAACGCGATATTGCGCTCCACGGTGAGGAATCCGAACAGCGCGTAGCTCTGGAAGACCGTGTTGACGGCCCGGCGGAACGGCGGCGCGGTGTCGAGCCGCTCGTCGCCGAGGTGGATCTCGCCTGAGTCGACGTTCTCCAGCCCGGCGATGGTCCGCAGGAGAGTGGTCTTGCCACAGCCGGAGGGGCCGAGGAGCACTACGAACTCGTTGCTGCCCACCTCTAGGGACACATCGTCGAGGGCGCGCACCACGCCGCCCTCCGGGGTTGTGAACGTCTTGAAGACGTTGCGGAGTCGGAGCCCCTCAACCACCGCCGCAACCTATAACGATCATTGATCGTTATATTAGAGATGCCTGCGGCGCAGCGCAAGTGGATGCCTAGCCACATGGCTGCGCCCTAGCCTCTCGGCGTGGGCCGCCCGTCAGAGCCGCTGCTGTCGAAGGAGATGATCGTCGACGCAGCCATGGCCATCGTCGACGAGAGCGGCATGTCGGCGATGACGACCAGGGCCATCGCCAAGCGCCTTGGCGTGGGCCAGGCGTCGCTCTACAACCACATCTCGAGCCGGGACGAGCTGCTGGATCTGCTGAATGCTCAAGTCCTGGCCGGCGTGGACTTGAGCGCCCTCGACCATCCCGACTGGACTGAAGCCGTCTACCGCGGCACCCTCGCGTTCCTCGCCGCGCTGCAGCGGCACCCCAACATGATGGGAGTGCTGGCCACCCGGCCCGCGAGGACCGATCCGTCCCTCACCTACTACGAGCGGATGCATGAGCGCCTGCGCAGCGCCGGCCTCTCCGCCCAGGACTCGGCCCGCTTCCTGTTCGCCATCGACGACTACTGCATCGGCGCGGCTCTCAACACCGAGGTGGACGTGGAGATCAACAACCGCCAGGACAAGTTCCCGCTGGTCACCGAAGCGATGGAGGCCGGCCGTCCCGCCGACCATCACGCAGCGACCCTGCGCCTCCTGCTGAACGGCCTGATCGCCACCGTCGACATCCCGACCACCGGTTCCAGGGGCTGAGGACTCAGTACGGGAGGCCGACCGCCGCCGTGAGGAACTGCATGTAGGGAGAGGACTTGCTGCAGGCATCGGTGAAGGACTCGATGAACCCGGCCTCTGTGACCTCCTCCTCGGTGAACGGGAACATGGCCACATGGTCCTTGCGCTTGAGGTCCTCGATATGCGGGTCCTCGGGATCGAATCCCTTCGGCGGGCGCTTCAGCGAGTCCCCGGCCAACTCGAACTCCTGAGCGAACTCCGGCGCCCGCACGGCGTTCTCCCAATCAGTGCGCCGCACCGCGATGCGGTCGCGAATCCTCTTCAGCGTGGCCGAGTCCGGCCGCCAGATCCCGACCCCGGCGAAGATCTCGTCCGGTGCCAGGTGGAGGTAGAAGCCCGGCGCGTGGGCCGTCTTACCGGCTTCGTGGCGGAAATGGACGGCCGCCTGGGTCTTGTAGGGGGTCTTGTCCTTGGAGAACCGGATATCGCGATAGATCCGGAACATCGAGCCCCCGTTCGGCCGCGGATCCGCGACGAAGTGCTCGCTGATCGAATGCAGGTGTGGCTCGAAGTCCTGAACGAACCGAAGCAGCGGCTCTTTCACGTGCTCCTCGTACCGTCCCTTGTGATCCTGGAACCACTCGCGGGTGTTGTTGGCCTGCAGGTCGAGCAGGAAGTCGAACAGTTCGAGGGTGAAGTGGGGTTGCACGACCGCAGTTCTACTGCATGAAGGCCCGCAGCAGCGGAAGGATCCGGTCGGGTGCTTCTTCGGTGAGGAAGTGGCCGCAGTCGGCGAACTCGTGCACCTCGCAGTCAGTGAGCTCCGCCTTCCATCGATCGAGTTCCTTGGTTCGGAAGGCGATGTCCTTGTTCCCCCACAGGACGAGTGCCGGCTTGCTCGTGAAGGTCGAGCGCTCGTCCCAGATCTCTTGGAGCCAATCCGTCGCGCCGACGATGTGTCCCGGCAGCGCCGCGTTGGCGGCCCGCTCGTCGGGAGAGGGCTGCGCTAGGCGATAGTGCTCCATCGCCTCATCAGTGAGCGCGTCCTTGTTCCCCACAGCCCGGGGCATCACGCCGTTGACGAAGAAGTTGCGTCTCTTGATCAGGTACTGCCCCAGCGGGTTCGCCATCATCGCACTGAAGAACCGGAAGTGGAGGTCGCGGTCAACCGGCCAGCACCAGGTGTTGGCGATCACGATCCGCTTGACCCGATCCGGGAACCGGCGTGCGAAGTCCAGCCCGATCGGTCCGCCCCAGTCCGTCATGAACAGCGTCACGTCACGAACGTCCAGATCGTTCATGAGCGCCGAGAACGCCTCGGCATGCGCCGACGGGTGATGATCCTCCCTGCGGTGACTGCGCGAGGACAGGCCGAAGCCGATGTGGTCCGGAGCGACACAGCGGAACTCAGACCGGAGCCCATCGATCAGATGGCGGAACTCGAACGACCACGCCGGATTGCCGTGCACGAAGACCATCGGATCGCCCGCACCCTCGTCGACATAATGCATGAGATGGCCACGAGGCGTACTCGCAAACCGGCTCTCAAACGGAAACATCTCGTCCGAGACCCAATCCGGCCGGCCCCCAGCAGCGCTCTGATCCATCGGCGCACTCTACTGCGACCCGGAGAATGCCCTTGTGGCCGCGGGCTACCAGGGACCCGCCCGGTCACCGCTCGGCTACTGCTGGCTCCAGGGGTTGAGGACCCTTAGTTCCTCGAAGCGGTGGAAGTCCCTGGCGTTGCGGGTGACGAGCACCATGTCATGGCTCAGGGCGGTTGCTGCGATCAGGGCGTCGGCGACAGGGGCCGGGTTGGGCACGTGCAGGGCCGCCGCCCGGCGGGCAACCGCGGCATCGACAGGGAGGATCTGCTGCTCGAACTCGCCGCACACGTCGTTGTCGAGCCAGTGCCTCAATGCTTCGCCGGCGTCGGGGTCGCGGCGCTCGACCAGCAGCACGCCGTGCTCCAATTCGCCGATGGTGATCACCGATAGGTACGTCTGGGCGGCATCGATGCTGCGCGCCCAAGTGGCGACGTTCCGGTCGGCCCTGCCCGATGCCACCTTGCGTATCTCCGAGACCACATTGGTGTCGAGCAGGTGCATCACTCGAAGATTGCGGGCTGAGCGACCGAACCGCGCTCGGGAACCTCGAGTTCGGCATCACCGGCCGCCGGGGTGCCGCCGATCGCGTCAGCCAGCGTCCTGGTGCCGTTGCTGAGCCGGCGATAGTGATCGTAGCTCAGCAGTACATGGGAGGGGCGGCCCCGGTCGGTCACGAAGACAGGCCCGGTCAAGGCCGCAACCTTCGCAGTCCCCGTCGATTGATTGAACTCGCGGCTGCTCATGGTTCGCACTGGTGAAGGCATAGTCCGTTTCCTCTAAAGTAGCAACGTTACTATACCTTGTCCGGCGGTAGCTAGACGGTCTTCTACCAGTTTGGTATAACAGTGTGGGTGGACATGAACATCAGAGGTCTCGACGACGATGTCGCAAGACGTCTCAAAGAGCAAGCAGCTGCCGCGGGTCTGTCGGTCCAGCAGTACCTGCGCAACGAGCTGACGCGCATAGCGTCGCGCCGCTCGCCGGCAGAGTTCGCCAGCGGCCGCGAGCCCGTGAGCCGAGCAGAGTTCTCAGCCATCCGGCAGCGACTGCGCGACGTCGATGCCACGTAGTGTCGTCTGCGACGCGGGTGGGGTCCTGGCTGCAGCGGGAACCCTCGAAGGCGAGCCCCTACCCGGCTCCGAACTGCTGGCTCTTGACTGGTCGTCGGTAACCGTCGGGCGGTTCTTGGCTGCTCGCTACGAGGGACGGCCTGAGACGATTCGGGTGGAGACGGGGTTGGTGTTGTCGGTCGTGGATGAGTGGTTCCCGGTCCGAACGATCGTGGTGGAGACGCTCACCCGGGCCGGACTGGATGCCGTCGACGCGCTCGATTCCTGGTCGGCGTTGATCCTCGCTGAACAGCTCGAGCTACCCCTGTTCACCGCCTCGGACGAGGTCGCCAGCGACCGCGTCGAGATCCTGCGTCCCTGGTAGGCGACTCGGGTGTCTGGCGCAACGGACGAGCTTCTAAGACAGGGTTCCAACACGATGTGGTAGGCTACTGCCCTCATCGACAGCGATCGCCGACGCGCCACGCTGGTCGCCTGCAACGACGGCCGAAGCAGCGTTCTGAACGGCTCCGCCCGGCTGGCCGCCAACCTCCTCAACGATTCGCCGTGAACATCTGATACCGGACGAGCTCGACTCAGGCGGTGACTCCTAGTCGGGCGAGCATGGCTTGATGGGCCTGGGCGCCGACGGCCAGCAGGAAGATGTCGAGAGGCAGCATGCCGATGCCTCTGCTGTCTTCGTGGGGGTGGATGACGGCGGCCTGAGGAGCGACCAGGTAGCTATGGCCGTGGAAGCGCGGATGGCGTTCGATGAGGGCTTCGAGGCCGCTCAGGCTGTGGCTCGGTGATGAGGCGATCTCGAAGGCGAGTTGTCGGCTGGGGTCGTCGTAGATCAGGTCTACTTCGTGGTTGCCGTCTCGCCAGTGGTGGAGGCGCACACCGGCGTGCGCGGCGAGCGTGTTGACTGTCGCCACTACGAGGTTCTCCAGCAGCGTGCCTTGCTCGACGGGATCGTCCAGCGGGGCGAGACCTCGGTGCAGCGCCGCGTTGCGGACCGCACTGTCCATAAAGTACAGCTTGCGGCCCCGCCGCTGCACTCCGGCCTCGGAGCCCGAGTAGTTCGTCAGCGTGAACACCAGGTAGGCCTGCTCCAGGTACGACAGGTACCGGTCGAAGGTCGGCTGTCTGATGCCCAGTTGCTGGCCTATGTTGGTCGGCGAGAGGATGCCGGTTACCTGGCTGGCAAGCACGTACAGCAGCCGTTCGAGCATCATCGGGTTGTCGATGCCAACCGCTTGAGGGATGTCCTTGTATATGGCGCGCTCCACCGCGTCGCTGCGGAGCACCCGCTGCGACTCGAGGACGTGGTTCTTGACATCGAGGGGGTCATGGATATCGAAGGGATCACTGATGTCGCCACCGTCGACTGAGTAGGACCCTGAGGCGAGCGTTCTCAGCAGCAGTTCAGGGAAGCCGCCCACCGACATCAGGATCACTCGGTACTTCTCGATGAAGGCAGTGGGTGACCCGCCGGGCGGCAGTGCGGCCAGAGTGTCGCCCAACGTGTCGCCGACAGCGGAATCTCGGGTGTCGGAGTTGCGGAGCATGACCGCGGGGACGTTGGGAATACCGGCAAAACCGAGGTACTCGTCGAGATGGCAGGGCAGCAGGTGCTGTTCCTCCCAGCGTCCCACGCCGCTCTCGCGGCGCTGTCTGCGGAGCGCCGCGGTGCTACTGGATGTGGCTGCAATCCGGATTGGCCAGCCCTCGTCGCAGAACGCCTTCAGCCACAGATCCCAGTCGTCCGCATAGACAATCTCGTCGAGCATCAAGAACAATGGATTCTCTTGAGTGGCTTCCGATGTGTTGAGCACTTCCCGCACGAGGTCGCCCAGGCTGGCCAGTAGCAGCAGGGGATGGTCTATGCGGAGCCACCAGATCCGACCGGGGTCGACGCCGTTGTTGATCAGGCGTTGCACGGTCTGGTACAGCACGGTCGTCTTGCCGACCCGGCGTGGGCCAAGGATCACTTGGTGCCTACGGGGCTTGTTGTGGAGGAGCCGCTTCCATAGGACCTGCGCCAGGGATCGCTCAGTGTCGGGCGCCAGCGCCGTTGGCACGGTGCCGGACGACCGCCAGGGGTTCTGTTCGGTGAATACCGTGTGGTAGTCACTCGGCTGTGGCTGCCATTCAACCATCGCGCTCAGTCTCTCATATTTGTTATTGCGCTCTTAGCATATTTAATATGAATGCTAAATTGCAAACTACAAATATCACAGCCGATGTCTGAGGCTTATCGGGATGCTCCCTATCCGGAGTTGAAGAAGACCCACACCATGGCCCATGTCGGGCGGCCGTTCACGGACTTCAAGCCGCCCGCGGCGGCACCGGTGTGGGCGGCCATTGAGGGGCTGGGGCGCTACCACGTGCTGCTGGCCGCCCTGGACCTCGGAGTGTTCGGGGCGCTGGACGAGGCTTCGACCGGCGCAGGCATGGGGGCGGAGGCATTGGCCGAGCGTCTCGGTCTCCCGGCGCTGCACTTGGAGTCGCTGCTGGACTCGGTGGTGGCGCTGGGTCTGCTCGACCGGGTGGTCGATCACTTCCGGCTCAACGATGCCGCCCGCCGGTACCTGCTCGTTGACGGCGCGGCCTCGATAGCCGGGCTGATCCCGGTGGCTCCGGGCCCGCATGAGAATTGGACCCGCCTGGCCGACACCGTGCGCTCGGGCCGGCCCGCCACGCCGATAGACGACGACCCGGCCGCCTTCTACGTGCCGCTGGTGGAGGGGACGTTCACCACCATGTGGCGCTGCGCCACCCGTGCCGACCGGCAGCTGCGCTACAGCGCGCTGGCCGCTCCCCGCATCCTCGACTTGGGTGCGGGGGGAGCGCCCTGGTCGATCGCCATGCTGGAGGCCTGCGGGGACGGCCGGGCCACAGTCAATGATCTCGACGGCGTGATCGATGTCGCCCGGCGCAAGACCATCGAGCACGGCGTGGCCGACCGCTGCGAGTTCCGTCCCGGTGACTTCCACACGATCCCCCTGGAGCACGGCGCCTACGACATCGTCGTGCTCGGCCATGTCTGTCGCACCGAGGGACCCGACGGCGCCCGGCGCCTGGTGGAGCGGGCCTACGCAGCCCTGCGCCCCGAGGGCCGGCTCGTGCTGGCCGACTACTTCATCGGCCCCAACCACAAGACCAACCCCCATGCCGTGCTGATGGGCATGACGATGATGGCCAGCACCGTCAACGGTTTCGGCGTCACCACCGACGCAGCCACCGGCTGGCTGCGGGACGCCGGCTTCGAGGCCATCCGCCTCATCGAGCCCATCGGCTTCCAATTCGCCTACGTGGCCTCCAAGCCCCGAAGTCCTCGGTCTGGCTTCGGCGGGTCGTCGAAGCGGGCGAAGTAGTCCTCGGCGCTCAGCCTGCAGTCGATCAGGTCGTCCCAGTCGCTGGCCGCTATGCCGAACTGCCGGGCGATTCTGGCCCGGAGTCGCTTGCCGATCGGGGCGCGCCCGCGGGACAGGGCCGTGCGGCCTATGCGGATGCCGCCAGGCGACACGATTTCGTACAGGTAGTGTCCCGAGCCGATGCGCTCCCTCAAGCCCAGTTTGTGCCGGTAGCGCTGCCTGACCTCATTCATTCTGAACTCCGCCATTGAGAACCTCCTCGAGCCACGACAGCACGCCCTTCATGTGATCTGTCAGGTGAGGCGGTCCCTCCGAGCTGTTCTCGTCCCGGAGGTCGCGCAAGGCTCCCTCGGCCACTTCCGACCACATCGCGAGCGCTTCGGGGAGCGTGGTGCCGATGCCGATGGCCGCAGCGGCGATGTCGGCGGCGATCCAGGTTCCGTCGTCGTCGCGCTCGACGACGAGGTGGTACTGATCGCCTGGGGACGCCTCCCCCCAAGTCGGGGGCGACGGCGCCGATGCTTTGGAGTCGACTGTCTGGGACAAGTTGCACCTTCGGTAGCGGATTGCGATCCTAGTCTGGCAAAGATCACATTGCAACTGGGAAGCATTATGACTACACGAGAAGCAATAGACACTCTCATCAAGGGCTGGTATGTGGTCACCATGAACCCGACCCGCGACATCATCCGCCACGGCGCGGTGGCCGTTCGGGGCCGCGAGATCGTGGCGGTGGGCGAGGCGTCGGAACTCGAAGCGTCCTACGAAGCGGCCGAGACCGTGGGCGGTGACCGGTTCGTGGTCACCCCCGGTCTGGTCAACACCCACATACACGTCACCGGCGAGCCCCTCACCCGCGGCTACGTGCCCGACGACACGCCCTTCGAGGAGAACGTGTTCATGTGGCTGTGCCCCCTCTACTCGGTGCACACGCCCGAGGAGGAGCGCCTCTCGGCCCAGCTCGCCGCGGTGGAGATGCTCAAGTCGGGCACCACCACCTTTCTCGAGGCGGGCACGATCCGCTTCACCGACGAGGTGATGGACGGCCTGGTCGAGGCCGGCATCAGGGGCCGCATCGGCAAATGGGTGTGGGATCTGCCCCCAGAGCCCGATGTCTACCGTCAGAGCACCGACGCCGCCATCGCCAACATCAACGACACCATCGACATGCACCGTGGCACGGCCGGCGGGCGGCTGGAGGCGTGGTCGATGGTGGTGGGCCACACCACCTGCTCGGATCCGCTGTGGCGGGCCGCCCGTGAGGCCGCCGACCATCACGGAGTCGGTCTCAACTTCCATATGAGCCCGGCCGAAGGTGACCCCGACGGGTTCATCGCCGAGTTCGGGCAGCGTCCCATGATCCATCTGGGCGAGCTGGGGGTGCTCGGCGCCGACACCGCCATGACCCACTGCGTGCGGGTGGACGACAGCGAACTCGATGTGATGGCCGCGTCCGGCTGCTCGGTGGAGCACTGCCCCACCACCGCGCTCAAGGTCAGCTACGGCGTGACCCAGGTGGGCAAGATCCCCGAGATGGTGATGCGGGGAATCAACGTGAGCATCGGCATCGACGGCAACAACGCCTCCAACTACGCCGACATGCACCGGGCCACGTATCTGGTGGCCGGGCTGTTCAAGGACGCTCGGATGGACCCGCAGATGTTCCCGGCCGAGAAGGCCTACGAGATGGCCACCCTGGGCGGGGCCCGCACCATGCTCATGGAAGACGAGATCGGGTCGCTGGAGCCACACAAGAAGGCCGACGTGGTGCTGCACGACACCGACCGCCCCGAGTGGCGGCCCCTGCTCAACGTGATGAACCAGCTGGTGTGGTCAGCCGACGGTCGGGGGGCGCACACCGTGTTCGTGGACGGGGCCAAAGTGGTCGACGCCGGCCGGATGACCACCATCGACGAGGACACCTTCTACGGCCGCTGCCAGACTGCCGGCGAGGCCATCACCGCCCGCTCCGGCCTGCCCGACAAGGCCAAGTTCCCCGTCTGGTAGCTCCTCCGAGCAGCGGTAGTCTCGGACCATGGCTGAGTTCAGAGTCATCTTCGTCGCCAACGACTACGACGCCACCGTGGGATTCTTCACCGAGGTGATGGGCCTGGAGGTGGAGCTGTCCTTCGGCGAGATCTTCAGAGGGACGCTCCTGCTGGCCGGAGCCGGCCGTATCGAGGTCATCGAAGACGGCGCTGGATGGGACACGCCCGGAGTGGCCGGCGTCTCGGTTTCGTGGGAGATCACCGACGCCGACGCCGAGCACGCTCGGCTGGTCTCAGCTGGCGCCACCGTCGTGCGACCGCCGCAGCTGCAGCCGTGGGGTCACAAGAGCTTCGAAGTGGCTGGTCCCGATAGCTTGAGGATCATCCTCTTCGAAGTGGTGGCTCAGTAGAGGCTAGAAAGTCGAACTATGCGATTCGGATTCTGGCCGACGAGTGCTCACCAGTGGGAGCAGATACTGGCAGTGAGCCGGGCCGCGGAGGCTAGCGGCTGGGACGGTCTGTGGCTGCCCGACCACTTCATGCCGCCCGAGGGGGGCTACGGCCACGAGCCGCCCGGCATCGACCCGGAACTGTTGCCCACCCACGAGTGCTGGACCCTGCTGGCCGGGCTGGCCGCGGCTGTGCCCCGGGTGCGTCTCGGAGCCATGGTCACCGGCAACACATACCGCCACCCCGCGGTGCTGGCCAAGCAGGCGGCCACGATTGACCACATCAGCGGCGGCCGGCTCGTGCTCGGCCTCGGCGCGGGCTGGCAGGAGAACGAGCACCGCCGATACGGGATCGGATTCGGCACCGTGCGAGATCGTGCCGACATGCTGGAGGAGGCCTGCGCGGTGATCACCAGCCTGTTCGCCAATGAGCGCACCGACTTCGACGGCGTCCACTACCGGCTGCAGGGCGCTCCGCTCGTGCCCAAGCCGTTGCAGGATCCACTGCCCATCATGATCGGAGGCCGAGGCGAGCGCCGCACCATCCCGACCATGGTGCGCTGGGGTCACGAATGGAACGGATGGTGCACGGTCGCTGACATGCGCTACTTCAACGCTCTGATCGACCGGCTCTGCGACGCCGCGGGCCGAGATCCGGCCACCATCGCCCGCTCCGCGGCGGTCATCCTGCGCTTGTGCGACTCCGAGGCTGAGGCGGCTCGGCTGCAGGTCGGCGCGTCGGGACGGCCCGAGCTGGTGGGCACCCCGGCCCAGCTCGTCGAGCAGGTGGCCGACTACGCCGCGGCCGGCACCGACGAGCTGATCATCCCCGACTTCAATCTGAGGCCCGAAGAGGCTCCCGAGGTCGCCGAGCGCTTCATGTCGGAGGTCGTGGCCGCGCTGTAGGCCGTCGCGCCATCCTGCGTGTCGAGGTGGTTGTTGTCTTACACTTTTAACTGTAAATTGTGTCTATGCTTCTACTGGGCCAGAGGCCGCTGACCGCTTCCGATGCAGACCATCACCTTTTTTCCGGTCGTAGCTCCGAGTTGCAGCGCGTGCGTCGGGCTTTGGACTTGGGCCTCAATGCTTACGTCTACGGGCTGCGTGGCAGCGGTCGAACCTCCTTTCTTCGGCAAGTCGAGCACGGCCAGCTCGAGGCGCGCTACGTCCGCCTGCACGGGTTCGAGACTCTGACGGACCGACTCGACGAGATCGAACGAGCCGTGACGGGTAGCAGTGTCCTTGAGCGGCATAGACCCTCTCCAGTTGCCGAGGCGTTCAAGTCCTTCTCGACTACTGAAGTGCGTGTGGCTGCCGATCCGTTGCGTTATCTGCGAGATGCCATAGCGCGAATCAGCAGTGAGTCGCCTCATGTAGTGCTTGTGGACGATCTCGACCCGAAGGACTGCCACGAGTTGTTCGGGCGTCTGCGAGACGAGCTCTGGGAGTTGCCGATCCAATGGGTGGTCGCAGGGTCGGCGTCGTCGCTCGATCCCCCTGCCGACACCTTCTTCGATGCTGTGGTGGAGCTGTCGCTGTTGGACAACGAGGGCCTCTGGGAGCTCGTGCGTCAACGAGCGGCGAGCGGAACTCCTGAGGAGGGGAGACTGCTTGCTTCGAGGGCGGACGCGATCATCGACAATGTCGCCCCATGCACTCCCCGGCGTGCGCTGTCCGTTCTCAGAGACCTCTATCTCTCCGATGACCTCGCTGAAGCGACGAGTCAGCTCGCAGACCTGCAGTCAGCCCGGTCCAGTCTGAAGCCCACGGCCAACAGATTGCTTGATGCGCTCATCCACCACGGGCCCACGCACGCAGGCGACGAAGAACTGCTCGCAGAAGTGGGCGTAACCCGCAGCCGCGTCGTGCAGTTGCTCGCCGAGCTTGAGGCCGATGGCCTAGTGACTGCCCAGCGACGCGGTCGGCGCAAGCTCTTCGTCGTGCCGGCAGGACGTCCAGAGTCCATGGATGCCACAGATCTGGGTCACGGAGGGGCGACGGATGAGCCATGAGGTACTCCGCTCTCTGGTTCAGCAGAGGGCCTTCAATGCGACGCCACGGCTTGATGATCTGAGCGCGTTGCACGTGACCTTCGAATCGATGGTCGGCACCCTGAGTGCCATGTCGAGGGCCGTCTTGAGGGCAGAGCGCGGCGCGGGGAGCGGGTGGCGCTGATCGCTGGGAGTGGATGCGGCAAGTCGAGTTTGGTGTCGTACGTTCTTGGTCCGTTGGCCGATGGTGTCGCGCCGATCCTCGTCCCAGTACATGCGCTCGAGAGCGACGCGCGGAGAGCGGGATCGGTGGCTGATGCAGTGATTGCCCAACTGCGGCTTCAAGCCGGACCTGCCGCTGCCGCGGCGGTAGAACTCGACGGGGTGCTGGGCGACCACCGTGAGATGGCTCACTCCACGACTCAGGAGCGCGGCACTAGGGCCGGATTCATGAGCTGGATGTCACTCGCCCGGTCTCAAGAGATCAGCCAACAGACCGCGAACCATCAACGAATTCCCCTGGCTGCAAAGGTCGAAGTAATCGAGCAGTGTCTTCGAGGGATCCGATCGGATGCCCTCACGCCCGTGTTCGTCTTTGATGACACGGATCGGTGGGTCGACTCTGACCACAGCGCAATCGTGAGCGGTTTCTTCGGAGAGGGGATTCGGTGGCTGGCGGAACTACGAGCATCAGTCGTCGTAGCGACCCATACCCGCTATCTCAACGTAAGCAATGATGCGGCGGAGATCTTGGCTTTCCTCGACACGCGGGTAGAGATTCCCCGAGTGCCGTCAGTTGAGCACCTCGCTCTCGTACTGGAGCGGCGCGTGCAAGTGCACACTGCGGGACCACGCGGCAGCGAGAATGTGATGCCGCTTGCTGAGGTTCTTACCGAATCGGCTGTCGAGACGCTCTTCAGTCAATACAGGAGGCGTGCATCGCTTCGCGCCGCTTTGCAGATCGCTCACGTCGCCTTGGTCGAGGCTGCTGATGTCGGCGCCGACGCGATTACTGCCCATCACATCGAGGCGGCTACGCAAGCCTGGTGAGCGACATCCGCGGAGCCGAGTCCCGACACGCGTGTGAACCTTGTGGCTATTCGACCCTGCCGCGGCCCGGTAGCCGCTGGTACAACGCTCGAAGGCCCGCCGAAGCAGCGGGCCTTCGCCCAGCCACCGAAGCGGCTGGGGGAATATACCGACACCGTATCCCAGACGAGTGACAATCCATGAGGACGGGTGAGTGGGACAAAGGTCGATCCTCTTGCACGTTTCGCCCCGGCCACTGGAGACTCCAGAGGCACGCTCTGGCCGTTCGCAGCTGCCGGGCTGGTATGCGGGCGCGGTACCCGTGTTGCGCTAGCGTCCGGCGGGGACTTCGAGGCCCGAGAGGAGAGCGATGACCGACACCGTTTTCACCAGAGACGTGCCCGCGGTGGTGCAGGAGGCGCCCAGCCGCTTCGACGCCTACGACACCGCCGACCTGTGGCGAAAGGACGTCGACCACTTCATCCATCCCTTCACCGACTTCGCGGTGTGGGGCTCCGAGGGCGCTCTGGTGATGGCCGAGTCCGAGGGCGTCTACGTCTACGACTCCGACGGCCGGCGCTACCTCGACGCCCAGGGCGGGCTGTGGTGCGTCAACGCCGGCTACGGCCGGGCCGAGATCGCCGACGCCATGGCCGACCAGGCCCGCACCCTGGCCTACTACTCGCCGTTCACCAACACCACGTCGGTGCCGGGCGCAACCCTGGCCCACAAGCTGGCGTCGCTGGCGCCCGGAAGCCTCAATCACGCGTTCTTCGGTCTGTCGGGCTCCGACGCCAACGACACCGCGGTGCGGATCATCCACTTCTACTTCAATCGGCTCGGCCAGCCCAACAAGAAGACCATCATCACCAGGGTCAACGCCTATCACGGCTCCAGCTATCTGGCCATGTCGCTCACCGGGGTGGCCCACGACCACATCGGCTTCGACATCATCGGCGAGCCGCTCATTGCCCGGGTGGCGGGTCCTGACCTATACCGCCGCCCCGATGAGATGTCTCCCGAGGAGTACACCGATCATCTGTTGGACGAGTTCAGGGCCAAGGTCGATGAGATCGGCGCCGAGAACGTGGCCGCCTTCTTCGCCGAGCCGATCATGGGCGCGGGCGGCGTGCTGGTGCCGCCACCGGGCTACCTGCCCCGGATGCGCGACGCCTGCCGGGAGCTGGGGATCCTCTACGTGTCCGACGAGGTGGTCACCGCGTTCGGGCGGCTGGGGCACTTCTTCGCCAGCGACGACGTGTTCGGCATCCAGCCCGACATCATCTGCGCGGCCAAGGGGCTCACCTCGGGCTATGCGCCCCTGTCGGCCACGCTGCTGTCCGATGAGATCTACGACGTGATCTCGGTGCCTCAGGCGCCTGGCGCTGGGTTCGCCCACGGCTACACGTACTCTGGGCACCCGGTGTCGTGCGCGGCGGCGCTGGCCAACATCGCCATCTTCGAGCGCGAGGACATCTGCGCCCATGTGCGCAGTGTCGGCCCCTACTTCGAGGAGCGGCTCCGCAGCCTTGGCGACTTGCCCATCGTTGGTGACGTGCGGGGCCGGTGCTTCATGATGTGTGTGGAGAACGTGGCCGACAAGGCCACCAAGGAGATGTTCGACGACGGCGTGGGGATCGGCAGGCGCATATCGGACGCCTGCGACGCGCGGGGCCTGCTGGTGCGCCCCATCGGGCGTCTCAATGTGCTGTCACCGCCGCTGATCCTGTCCGTCGAGCAGATCGACTGGCTGGTGGACACGCTGCGGGCCGGCATCGAAGAGGTCATGGCTGGCCTTGAGCGCGAGGGTGTTTGGAGCGCGAGGTGAGCGGTCCCAAGCCAAATTGACGTAGTTCTCACCCTCTGAGGGGGACAACTACGTTAATTTCACGCCCAGGCGTCGAGGCGGCACGTGATCAGCAGTTCCGACACCGAGGCGGTGTTGGGCAACTCGATCACCGTGGCCACCAGGTCGGCCAAGTCCTCGGGCTGGGTGATTGTCTCGTCGTCCGGGTCCATCATGTCGGTGGCCACCGGGCCGGGACACATGGCGGTGACCCGGATGCCGTCGTCCCAACCGATTTGACGAACGGCGTGGGACAGCGCCAGCAGCGCATACTTGGTCATGGAGTAGCCGGGCAGCACATCGCCCTTGACGCGTTTGGCCGACATCGAGGCCATGTTGATCACCCGACCCGACCCGGACCGGCGCAGGTGGGGCAGCGCCAGGCGGGTGAGTCTCAGCGGTCCCTTCACGTTGACCTCCCACATCTCGTCGAGGACTCTCTCGTCAAGGTCTTCCAGCCCGGTGCGGTCGACGATGCCGGCGTTGTTGACCAGCACGTCGATCCCTCCGAAGTGCTCGACGGTCGCCTCCACCCACCGGCGGGCCGAGTCCTGGTTGGTGGCCTCGTAGTAGTTGAGCAGGATCCGGTCGGGATCGATGTCTGAAGCCTGCTGTGTGAGTTCGTCCCGCCGGCGTGCTCCGAGGCTGAGGCGATGGCCGTCGGTGGCCAGGCGATGGGCGATCGCGGCGCCGATGCCTCGATTGGCCCCCGACACCATCACCACACGGCCCGTTCCGTTGGTTGAACCCATGCTTGCCCCCGAGTCTGTTGTCGAGTCTTCGCCGGCTAGGAGGCCGAGCGGATAGGCCGCATTTCATCACAATTCTTCAGGCGCTGAGCGAGGCCCTCCGGGTCCGAGCGACCGGTGGGCGCGGCGAGCAAGAGCGGGAAACATCAGCCCGATGCGCCGGCTTGGAGGACCTTCGTATCGACTACCCCCGGCCGGTGCGGGCGCTCAGAGAGGCGATCGTCGGCATACAGGGCCTGCTGGCGGGCGAGACGGTGCAACTCGACGGCGAGATGTTCCCCATCGACGGTGCCAGGCTGGTGCGACCGCCCGAGGTGCCGGTGCCGATCTCGGTGGGGACCCGCAGCTGGCAGGTGATGCAGTTGGCGGGCGAGTTGGCCGACATTGCCCTGGTGGGGGCCCGGCACTTCACACCGGAGATCGCGCAGCAGTACCACCGCTGGCTGTCCGAGGGGGCGGCTCGATCGGGGCGCCAAGTGGCCGACATCGATGTGGCGCCCCGCCTCACGCTGTGCGTGTCGTCCGACGGCGATCTGGCCCGACGGTCGGTGGTGCGCTACGTGGCCCACTACTTGGCCATCATCCGCCCCGCGGCGATCGACCCCGACCGGCTCGGGGCCATCGACGAGGCCCTGGACCGGGCGACAGGCTGGTACTTCGACCTTGATAGCTACGACCCGCCCGAGTTGTTCGACCTGGTGACCGATGAGTGGATCCGCCGCTACGCCGTGGCCGGGGCGCCCTCGGAGATCCCCGAGCAGGTCAAGGCTGTGACCACTCTGGGTTTCACCAGCGCCAGCCTCAACCTGGCCGCCGTGGTGCGCCCGTCGATGGCTCAGGGCATGGCTGAGACCATCGACGGTTTCGCGTCGGTCATCGACGACTGCCGCTAGCCGCCCCGGCTGGCCGCCACCACCTCGCCGTTGAGGTAGGCCCAGAAACCTGCATCAGCAGCAGTCCAGCGGCTGAACGCGGTGGAGATCTCCTCCAACCGCACCCATCCCGGCAGGAACCGCCCGGCGCCAACCCTAGAGCGAGGCGGGGACCGTCTCGTCGAGCAACCAGGACTCGACGAGGTCGACCGCCTCCGATCCGGCGAACTCGTCCACGATGGCGAGGAACTCGGCGGTGTTGGTGGTGCCGCCGGCTGACCGTTCGTAGTGGGCTCGCAGGATGTCGAAGAACGTCTCGTCACCGGTGTGGCGGCGCAGGGCGTGCAGGGTCGCCGCGCCGCGGAAGTAGACCGAGGCGCCGAACAGCTCCTCGACGCCGATTCCCTTCGGCGGGACGGAGGCGAAGGAGGGAAGTTGGGCGTGCATTTGCTCCATCTCAGCGTTCAGGTCGTGGCCGTAGTGCTCGGCCGCGAACATGAGGTGCAGGTAGGTGGCGAAGCCCTCGTTCAACCAGATCTCACTCCAGTCGTCGAGCGTCACGGAGTCGCCCAGCCATTGGTGAGCGACCTCGTGGGCGATGACGTCAGGCTCGATGGTAGCCGTTCCGTGCACCGAGAGCGTTTGGTTCTCGAGCGCGTAGCCGAGCATGAACGGCATCACGATGGTCCCGTAGGCGTCGAACGGGTAGGGGCCGAGCCGGTCCTCCATGAAGGCGATGACCTTGGGGGTCACCGACAGAGCCTGCGCGATCTCAGGCGGGGCGTCGCGGGGCACGTAGTCGCGCAGCAACGGGCCGTCCTCGTGGAGCCTTCCGTGGTCGATGCGATCGAACTCGCCGATGTACACCGCGGCGAGGTAGGTGGCCATCGGGTCGTCCATCCGCCATGTGAAGGTGGTCCGACCGTCGGAGGTGGTCTCGTTGACGAGGAGCCCGTTGGAGGCCGCAGTGAGGCCCTCTGGCACGGTGATCTGGACCTCGTAGGTGGCCTTGTCGGTCGGATGGTTGTTGGACGGGAACCAAGTCATCGACCCCGACGGCTCGCTCGCGGTGTAGATCACCTCGCCCTCCTGCTGCCATCCCGACTTGAAGAACGGCACACCGGGGTCCGCGACCGGCTCCGGCGAGCCCGAGTAGACGACCTCTGCGGTGAACTGCGAGCCCGTCGTGAGCGGGCTCGCAGGCATCACGGTGAGCTCGTGGCCGTAGCGGAAGAACTCGGCTGGGTCCCCGCCGACGGTCACAGAGTGGACCTCCAGGCCCGACAGGTCGAGGTTGAACATCTTGAGGTCCTCGGTGGCCTGCGCGCTGATCGACGTCAGCGCCGAGATGGTGTTGGCCGTCGGGTCGACGTCGAGCTCGATGTCGTAGTGGAGCACGTCGTAGCCGCCGTTGCCGAGGAACGGGTAGAAGCGGTCGCCCAGCCCCTCGGCCTCGGATGGCGGCGCCGTCGTCGTGGTCGGCACGGCCACCTCAGCGTCGGGCTCGGGCGTCTCGGGCTCGGGTTCGTCACCCTCGGGCGTCTCGGGCTCGGGTGCGTCGGGCTCGGGTTCGTCACCCTCGGGAATCTCGGGCTCGGGTGCGTCGGGCTCGGGTGTCTCGGCGCCGTTTGCGTCGGGCTCGGGTGCGTCTGGGGCCTCTGGAGTGGTGGTTGACGCTGGGACTGTCGTGGTGATGGCGACCGAAGTCGTCGAGTCGGCGTCCGGCGCCTCATCGACGGTCGTGCCGCTGCAGGCTGTTGCGAGCAGCGCCGCTACCGCCGCTATCGATCTCAGTCGGGGGAGCACTGTGCAGAGCCTACGGCTGGATTGCCGGGCGCGGCGCGCAGAGGCCGAGCGGCTAGGCCGCAGGTGACGCGGATCAGGCCTGGCCGGTCTGGCGCAGGAAGGTCAGGCTGTCGAAGTAGTCGACCCGGCGCTCGATCAGCCCGTCTTTGACCGTCAGCCGCATCACGCCGGGGATCTCGATCGGCGCTCCATCCACCTGGGCCCGCATCACGTAGGCCGCGGCCGCCCGGTCGCCCTCGACGACGATGTCGGTGGCCTCGTAGGTCAGCCCGCAGAACGTGGCCAGGAAGTCGGCTAGGCGCTCCTGGTAGGCCGCCTTGCCATGGCTGAGCGATACGAGCGCGCCGGTGTGCTGGTTGGAGAAGTCGTCGCTGACGTGCGCGGCCACCGCACCCGGGTCGCCTGCGGCGAACGAGGCCAGGTACGACGCCGCCACGGCCCGTGTCGCTGCGGTCGCGTCGCTCTCGGGCTCGGAGGTGTCGCTCGCCGAATCGGCTGCGTCGCTGACTGGCTCGAAGGTGCTCAGCGCATCACCTTCTGGGCGTGCGCGTAGACGCCCTGGTCGTAGCTGAGCTCGATCATGTTGCCGTCGGGATCGCTGATCATGCAGATGTAGCCGATGGGCGGGGGCATTTCGGTGGGCGGCATGGCCAGGCAGTCCTCGGCCCTGGCGGCGGCGGCGGCGTCGTCGAGCTCTTCCCGGCTGGTGACCTCCACACCGAGGTGGGCGAAGGGCGCCAGCGTGGCTATGGGAGCGTCCTTGAACGGGTCGGACTCGGGGAAGAACTGGGCCAGCACCAGGATGAACGGCTTGTCGGGGGAGTCGTCGTGGCCCAGCCAGGCGCCGTAGCCGTCGTCGTCCTCACGCTTGTCGAGCAGCTTGAGCGGCGTGTGGGTCGTGTACCAGTCGATGCTGGCGTCGATGTCGCTGACTCGCAGGGCCACGTGGGTCCAGCGGGCGTGCGGTGGATGAACGGCATAGGTGTCGGTGGCGTCGGTCATGTCGGGTCTACTCCTGGGTCCATCCATCGGGGATGTCGGGCTCGTCGCCGCCGTAGGTCCACAGCACCAGCGTGTTGCCCCAGGGGTCGGTGAAGGCGTTGTTGTAGCCGTTGAACTCCCCGAAGTAGTGGTGACGCCACAGGTCGGTGGCGCCGCGGGCGACAGCCCGATCCGAGATGGCGTCCATGTCGTCGTCGGGCGACACCAGGATCCAGAGGCGCACGGCGTGCCCGTCGCGGCTCACATGCCGGGGCTCGAGGCCCTCGTCGGTGGGGTGGGGACGCCGGTTGGCAGCGTTGGTGATGCCGAGGTGCAGGTTGCCGGTGGGACCCTGGGTGCCGTCGGGGAGTTTGAAGTTCTGGCCCGGCACGACCTGGTAGAACGACCCGGCGGGCCTCGCGTTGATCTTCCAGCCGAATACCTCGTGGTAGAAGTCAGACGCCCTCTCGGGCTCATCGGTGGGCAAGTCCACGAAGACGAGCGTGTTCGGATAGGGCTCGGTCATGGTGCGCTCCCAAGGGCCGGCGGCATCAGCGGGCAGGCTCAACCTAGCAGTGGCGCGTCGACTGGAATAAGTCGGCCTAGTGCTTCCCGCTTACTTTCGCTGCGCTCACGGGCCGCTTGGGCTTGCTTCCCGCTCACTTTCGTTGCGCCCCCGGGCCGCTTGGGCCCGGGGGCCTCGCTCCGCTCGGCCTCTGGTTCTCTCAACGCAGGCGGGGCTTGATTCGCTTGCCCTCCGAGAACGTCGTCTGGCCCTCGGCCAGCGCGTCGACGCTGGTCCCGGTGGTGAGGATCGACGGGGCCATGGCCAACGCATCGAGCCGGCCCATGTCGTTGGCGGCCCAGATGGCTCGAAGGGTGCCCTGCACCGCGTCGGGAGGCTGCGAAGCGATGATCCTCGCCAGCCGGTCGGCGGCGCCTTGTAGCTCGGTGAGGGGTACTACCTCCGACACCAGCCCGACCCGCTGCGCGGTCTGCGCGGTCATCCGTTCGTGGTTGCCGACCAGAGCGAGGCGCAGGACCTCACCCAACGGCATGCGCGGCACCAGTTTCATCGGCTCGTACACCGCGGCCATGCCGTAGGTCACGTGAGAGTCGAAGAAGGTGGCGTGTTCGGCCGCGATGATGATGTCGGACTCCGCCACCAGGTAGAAGGCACCGGCGCAGCAGATGCCGTTGACCGCCGCGATCACCGGCTTCCACAGGTCGCACGCTTTCGGGCCGATGTCGTCGCCGGGGTCGTCGTACATGTAGTTGTTGGAAGTGCCGTAGAGCTTCCCGCCTGTGTCCTCCAGGGCCACCAGCGCGTCGGAGCGGTCGACCCCCGCGCAGAAGGCCTTCTCGCCGGTGCCGGTCACCACTACGACCCGCACCTCGTCCATCGTGCGCAGCGCTCGCCAGGTGGACCGGATCTCCTGACGCGTCTGATCGTTGAAGGCGTTCAGCACCTCGGGCCGGTCGAGGGTCACGCGGCAGACGTGATCAGCGATGTCCACCTGGATCGTCTCGAACCGCTCCGGCTCGAACGACACGGTGCGATCGGCGGGCGTCACGACCGCCGATCCTACCTAGTGCTCTGTCGCTGGAATAGTCGCCCAGCCCGGACAGCGATCTGCCGAGGTCGGGGACTGTTGCGGCCGTGCAGCCATTTCGCCGACACAGCCTAGTGCTCTCGGGCGATCTCGGATCGGAGCTTGCGCAGCAGGCGGGGGACGCCCGGCGGCTGCACCACCGAGACACGGATCAGGTCGTCGAAGTGCTTGACGAAGGTCATCACATGGTTGCGGTTGTTGAGCACGAGATACATCTGGCCCAGGTACAGCACAGCCCGGTCCAGGCCGAAGACGGTGACCGCGGTGGCGTATCGCTGCCGGCTGTCGTAGAGGAACCAGCGGAATGTCGGGTACAGCTCCTCGCACAACTCGATCATCCGGTCGAGCTGCGCCACCCGGTGCCGGTGTTCGAGCGATCCCCAGACGTCCCAGCCCCGGGCGAAACCCTGTATGGCCTGTATGGAGTTGCAGCATTCCAGGTCACTGCCCGGCGCCCGGGCCAGCTCGAGCGGCGCGGTGGACGTCTCTATCCGCTGCTCGGGCCTGATCGTGGCGTAGCGCTGGACCTCATGGCGGATCACGGCCTCCGTCTTGAGCAGGTCGGGCAGCGAGGCGGGCAGGGTGCGGATCTTCGAGCCGGCCGACTGGTCGTGCCACTCGATCCAGGCCTCGTCGAGCGGGCTCAGCTCGTCGAGGTTCAACGCGAACTCCTCGTGAACGATGTCGGCGCGCGACGGGCCGCCGTGGGCCAGTCCCAGCAGCCAGTCCACCGAGACCCCCGAAGCCTCGGCGATGGCCGCCAGAGTCTCCACGCGGGGAAGGCGACGGTTGCGGCTGGACAGGAGCTGCGAGAGCGTGGACCTGTCGATCCCCGCGTCGGCGGCGAAGTCTGATCGGGAGTGCCCGGTGTCGGCCACCAACTCGCCGAGCCGGTCTCGGAAGCGGTTCACCAACTCGGTTTGACTGGACATTGTGTAGCGATACTACAACAATCGTTGCATTAGCGCTACAGATTTTGTGCTTTGTGCGAGAATGCTACGGATTGTGCGCAACTCATCACGCGCCTGAGGCTCACAGTTCTTACGTTGGTGGACAGAACTGGGGGGCTCGTCCCCGGATCCGCCGCGACACAGGAGGTGTGATGGCTGCCGACGCGACCAGGTCGGGCGTGGGTCCTGATCGGCTCGACGCTGAGCCACTACGAGAGGTGTGATGGCTGCCGACGCGACCAGGTCGGGCGTGGGTCCTGATCGGCTCGACGCTGAGCCACTACGAGAGGTGTGATGGCTGCCGACGCGACCAGGTCGGGCGTGGGTCCTGATCGGCTCGACGCTGAGCCACTACGAGAGGTGTGATGGCTGCCGACGCGACCAGGCCGGGCGTGGAGTGGCGCACCGTCGTGGTCGCGGTCGCGGTGCATGGCCTGTGGCTGGCGGTGCTGGCCTTCCATGAGCCCACGCCGTGGCCGCTCACCGTCGTCCTGCTGGGTTTCGTCACGGCCTGGCATGGTTCGCTGCAGCACGAGACCGTCCACGGCCACCCGTTCCGAAGCCGCCGGCTCAACATCCTGCTGGCATCGCTGCCCATGTCGCTGAACCTGCCGTACCTGGTGTACCGGCGCTACCACTTGGCCCACCACGCCTGTCCCGATCTCACCGACCCGACCGACGACAGCGAGAGCTTCTACGTGAGCGCGGAGTCGTGGGAGTCGATGGGCCGGGTGCGCCGTGCCATCGTGCTTGCCCACCACACGCTGCTGGGCCGCCTGGTGCTGGGACCGCCCCGCTGCGTGGCCAGTGTGTTCGTCCACCAGGCCGGGGAGATTCGCCGGGGTAACCGGGAACTGGCCCGGTGGTGGTTCCTGCATGCCGTGGCTGTGGCCGCGCTGACCACGTTCGTGGTCATGGTGATGGGGGTGCCCTGGTGGCAGTACCTGCTGGGCGCCGTGTACCTAGGGAACTCGCTGACGCTGTTGAGGTCCTACTGCGAGCACCGCTGGGTGCAGGGTGCCACCCGCTCGGCGGTGGTTCGGTCCCGTTGGGTGTTCGGGCTGCTGTTCCTCAACAACAATCTCCACCACGTCCATCACGCCGAGCCCTGGGTTCCCTGGTATGAGCTGCCGGCCCGGGCCGCGGTCACCGACGCCGATGCGGAAGCCCAAGCGGGCGCCGGCCTCTACGGCGGGTACCTGGAGGTGGCCCGCCGCTACCTGCTGCGGCCCTACGATCATCCCGTCCACCCGGCTGAGCGGGCCGAGACTCTTGCCTGACTGCGCCGCGCCGGCCGTGCAAGCTCGGCCGCAGGGCTGGATCCCTGCGCGCTCCGGGTCGGGCTCGCGGCCTTCTCTGCGGGCTTCGTGCAAGCTCGGTTGCAGGGCTGGATCCCTGCGCGGCTACCGGTCGAGCAGGCGCTTGGCGCCGAGGCCCGAGACGACGCCGAATGCCAGCGACAGCGGAAGCACGACGAGGGCCGACGAGATGCCGCCGAGCAGGTCCGCGCGCAGAGTCTCGGCACCGTAGTTCATTGCGGCGGCGCTAATCGCACAGCAACCGGCGCGCGACGGTCCGAGCCTCGTCGAGGTTGTCTACAAAGTGGTCTTCGGGGACGTTTCGAAGCGACCCGAGAACCTGCAGGCTTTCTGCGGTAGGTCCCGACAGGCTCATCACGATGACCTGGGTGTTCTCGTCCAGGGCGGCGTCGATCAGCTGGCCCATCACCAGGGCGGCGCTGTCGTCTATGTGGGTGGTGTCGGAGAAGTCGAAGATGACCACCTCGTGGCCCGCGATGTCCGTGCTCATCGTGCCGAAGAGCTTGATGGAGGAGGCCACCGTGAAGCTGCCCCGCAGCGACAGGAGGCCGGCCCGGGCCGAGAACGGGTCGTCCATGTCCAGGTCGAACGCGTCGTCGGCCTCGACGTCGGCGAGGAAGGTCATGTCGAGCAGGGGGGTTGAGACGACGCTTTGGAGCTCCAGCCCCTCTATCTGGCGGGCGCTGGTCATGGCCGCCGCAATGAGACCGACGGCCACGGCGACGACAAGGTCCGAGACCACCGCCAGCCCCAGCGTCAGCATCAGCACCACCAGGTTGTCGCGCTGGACCCGGTGGATGCGGGTGAGGTAGCGCCAGTCGATGATGTCGAAACCGATCTTGATCAGGATGCCGGCCAGCACTGCATGGGGGATGGAGTCGACGTAGCGACCCAGTCCCAACACCAACGCCAGCAGGATCGTGGCGCACAGCACCCCGGAGACCCTCGAGCGGCCACCGGCCCGCACGTTGGCCATGGTGCAGGAGGTGGCGCCGGCCCCCGGTACCCCGCCGATGAGAGCCACGACAACATTGGCCGCGCCCACGCCGATCAACTCTCGGTTGGGGTCGTGGCTCTGGCGTGTCAAGGAGTCGGCCACCATCGCGGTGAGCAGGCTGTTGATGGAGCCGAGCAGGGCGATCGTGATCGCGGCCGGCAGCGCGCTCGCAAGGTCGCTGAGGGGAATCTCCGGCATCTGCACGTCGGGGAGGCCGGTGGGCACCTGACCGACAATCGGAGCGTCCTTCAGCCACAGCACGCCGAGCAGCGTTCCGATGATCAGCGCGGCCACCGACGGCGGCAGTAGCTTCTTGAGTCGATCCGGCCACAAGATGCAAACCGCCAGCGTCACGACCCCCAGCGCCAGCGCACTCGGGTCGGTGTTGCTGATGGCATCGGGCCACGAGCGCAGTGACTTGAGCGCTCCGCCTAGGGCGACTTCGCTGCCGAACAGGGGCAGCACCTGCACCACGATGATGATCACGCCCACCGCCGACGTGAATCCCGATACCACCGAGTATGGCGTGTAGGCCACGTAGCTTCCCAGCTTCAGGGTGCCCATGATCACCTGGATCAGCCCGGCGAGCGCAACGATGGCGAGGGCCTTGGAGAGGTCCTCGCCGGCGTAGTCGACGAAGACCACCGACATCGCCACCGAGAGCGGGGCGGTAGGACCGGAGATTTGGGTCTTGCTGCCGCCCAGCAACGCAGCCAGCATGCCGACTGCGATGGCGCCGTAGAGCCCGGCGATCGCTCCGAGGCCCGAAGCCACTCCGAAGGCCAGCGACAGCGGCAGAGCCACCACGGCTGCGGTCAGCCCTCCGAAAACGTCTCCTCTAACCGCTAGGAGCTTGTCGCGGCCTTGCAAGCTCATCTCCAGGCAGAATAGATCAAGCGCGGCCGCCGGACCGTCCCAGGAGGCTTCGCGGACTCCACCTACTTGGAGTATCCGGGGTTGGGCCGGGCTGAGTTGGGCAGACGGACGGTGGCGTCGGGCAGGAACAACTCGGCGAGGAGGTCCCAGTCTCGACGGTCCACGGCCGAGCAGTAACGCATGGCCAGATCGCGTATGGCGTGGTAGTTGGCGAGCCGCTGGATGTCGTCGCTTCCGCTCATGGGGCGCCTTCCTAGCTGGCTCGTCGACGCTCAGCCGCTAGGCCGGGAGGGCACCCTTCCATTCGTTCCAGTGCAGCACTTCGGCCAGTGGCTCTCGCGTGCCGGGTCGGAAGTCGGTGCCGATGGTGTGGGCGACCGGGATGAGCGCCACTTGCACGCAATTGTCGTATGGGATGCCCAGGATCTCGGCGGCCTGCTGCTCGTACGCCAAGTGCAGCGTGGTCCAGCAAGTGCCCAGTCCCCGCTCCCGCGCCGCCAGCATGAAGCTCCACGACGCTTGGACCACCGACCCGAGCCTTGAGGCCGCAGCGCCCCATGACGGTCTGTCGACGCGGCTCTGCGCCAGGCACGGGATCAGGAACACCGGCGCGCGCTCGAGGTTGTCGGCGAGGTACTGCGCCGAGTCCGTGATCCGGTCGAATGAGGCTTGCACTGCGGGGTCATCGTGCTTGGGGGCGTTCCCGGCGAAGTACGGCGACTCCACGTAGGCGGACCACGCTTGGCGGTAGTGCTCGGCCAACGCCGCCTTCTTGGCTGGGTCGGTCACCACTACCCATGCCCAGTCCTGGCGGTTGCCGCCGCTGGGCGCCTGCAGAGCGATGTCCAGGCACTCGGTGATGAGCTTGGGATCGACCGGCCGGTCGAAGTCCAAGCGCTTGCGGACGGCGCGTGTCGTTGTCAGCAATTCGTCGACGGACAATCCCAGCATCTGCGGCCTCCTGCGTCGGATGATCAGACGCTACGGGGCCAAGAGGCCGAGCGCATCGGCGGCAGTCGAAGAGGACGTCGCAAGGCGCTGAGCGAGGCCCCCGGGCCCGAGCGGCCTGTGAGCGCGGCGAGCATGAGCGGGGGGTGCGCCCGAGCGGCTGGTGAGCGCGGCGAGCATGAGCGGGGGGTGTGCCTGGGCGGCTGGTGAGCGCGGCGAGCATGAGCGGGGGGTGTGCCTGGGCGGCTGGTGAGCGCGGCGAGCATGAGCGGGGGGTACGACGCTGCGCCGCGAGGCGGTGGCAACCCATCCGCATGGCCCCTAGGTGGCTGGTCTTAAATGGCAATTTGCCACAATTCGCAAGTCGCTGACCTGGGGTTTTGTGACCGCAAAACCCCCATTTCGGGAGTTTGGCACCAGCCACCTAGAGCCGCGATCAGCCGGGGAGCAGCGGGAGCGCCTCTTCGGCGATGCGGTGGAGCTGCTCCTCCACCTTCTCGTAGGGGTCGCCGGGCATGGCCGGGAACAGCAGCAGGTTCTCCAGGCCGATCTGCTCGTCGTAGGTGCTGATGGCCTCGGCCACGTCGGTGGGGCTACCCACTGTCCATACCTTCTGGTCGATCGACTCCTCGAGGGTGGGGATCAGCCCAGGCTTGGCCGGTTTGCCGTCCTTGCCGATGTAGCCCTTGCTCCATCCGTAGGGGCCCAGGAACTTCCAGAGCTCGTCGTGGCCGTCGCGCACCGACGCCAGCGCCTCCTCACGGGTGTTCTCGATGCGCACGTTCTGCACGAGCATGCGATGCTCGCCGCGGCCCAGCTCGCGGCCGTGCTCGGCCTGGTATCTCTCGGCGAACTGCTCCCAGCGCTCCTTGATGATGGAGTGGTGGAAGTTCCAGAACACCCCGCCCCAGCCGCGGCGAGGGATCTGCTCGAGCGTGGCGGGCGACTTGGCCGCCTGCCAGATCTCGTAGGGGTACAGCGGGCGGGGCACCAACGACAACTCGGTGACGAACCCGCCACGGTCGGGTATGCCCGGCGGCGGGAAGTCGTACACGTCGCCGTGGAAGTTGAACGTGTCGTTGTTGAGTGCCAGAAGGATGACCTCCATGGCCTCGTCGAACTGCTTGCGGTTGAGGTCGTCGGCGGCCACCTTGTCGGGATTGTCGAAGCTGCCGATCTTGGTGCCGAGCGTCTCGGCCTCGCGCGGCACGGTTCCTCGACCCACGCCGAGGATCCCGCGGCCACCGGAGATGTTGTGCAGGGTGGCGAAGTCTTCGGCCAGCTTGAGCGGATGCCACTGCGGCACGATGTTGAACGCCATCCCGATGCGGATGTTGTCGGTTCTCTCGGCGAGGATCGTGCCGACGAGGATCCCATTGGGGATCACCTCGTAACCCTCGTGCTGGAAGTGGTGCTCAGTCAGCCAGAACGAATCGAACCCCAGCCGGTCGCACACCATCCCCATATCGATGATCCGCTCGGTCGCCCGCCACGTCTCCTTGGGGCCGTAGCGCCGGTCGGTAGGGATCGGCAGCCCCGGACCGGCGTCGTCCATCTCCACCCCGCCGAACAGGAACACTCCCGTGCGCACGACGCCCACCTTAGAACGTGCGCGGATAGGTGGTGAGCGCTTGCCGGAATTAGCAGCGCTGAGCGCCCTTGGCCTTCTCTGCTGCTAATTCGCGGGCAGATGGTGCCGCACCACAAGCCGCACCACAAGCCCCAGCACGCCCCCCATCACCGAACCACCGGTGGATTCAGGCTTAGGGGCTGCGCGAATAGGTGAGCGATGGCCTTGAAGATCCCCGAAATCCCAACGAATTCACAGCCGACACAACGCCTATCCGCGCACGTCCTTAGCCTGGATCCACCGATGGACTCACCGTCTCTCACGAAATCTGCCCGGGTTGTTGTCGTATATGACGCGTTTCTCTACAGATTTCGGTGCGTTCCTGGAGATGGGGCCTTTGACCGGGCTGCCGAATGTTGCTTCACAGCAAGTGCCTCCCCACATGGCCGGAACAGCTGACAACCTCAACAACATTCTTCCACGTCAGGAGGCCTTTCTGGTGGACACGCCAACCCCCGCCGCCTCACCGCGCCGGTGGATTCAGGCTTAGGGGCCATGCGGATTGGTGTCACCGCCTCGCGGCAGAGCCCGCGCCTCAGCGCCGTCCTGGAGGCGCTCCTAGAATCCGTGGCGCTTCCCGACCGAGGCGCTACGAGGCGCGTGAGGTTGTGTCCAGGACGTGTGCGTCGACGAGTTCCGCTCTGTCAGCGCACGGACCAGGCGGTCAGCTAGCTCGCATTCGCCGATGTTGCGAAGTTGGCTTGCTAGTTCGGGTCGCGACTTCGGGAAGACACTTTCGCTGCTCAGTGCAGCCCTGCTCAGGTGGGTGAGCATCGAGAGGTGCAGTTCTGAAGCGGCGTCGGTATCGCCGACGGCGCGCAATTCGTGGTATAGCCGTTCCGCCTTCCGAGCACGCTCGCGCGACTGGTCTACGGACGGCAAGACGAGACGGCTGGTCCAGTCCGCTTGGAGCTGGGTCCACCAGCAGCCGCGCTCGAACAGAACTCGACCGTACCGCACGGTCCATGTCAGGTAGTCGTGGCCTGCCGCCAGCTTCTGCAGGACATCGGCCTGCTCGTACTGCCGCAGGTCGATGGAGATTTGGTGGCCTCGGCAGCTCCGGGCGCTGTACCCGGTAGACCACCACGAGGTCTAGGTCGTCACTGTGTTCTACGTCGCGAACGGCGGAGCCCGTGGCGACGACGGCCTCAATCGTGGCGTATTTCGTGGCGCCCTCCACAGTGTCGACAGTCCAAGCTTGCGCCGTCTCGTCGGGCCACGACCGGATGGCCGCGTGCCAGCTGTGCTGGCCTCGCAGGGTGCGCGGCGCATGCTTCGTGGTCAGCTGATGTGTCATGGCGCTAGCGGATTGCTCACGGAGTCGACGTACGCCACCTGGAAGGAGTCCTGCGCGGTTTGCGTCATCCGGAGCGCCTCCATTCCCGATGTTGGAAGTGGACCCTAGGTGGCTGGTGCCAAACTCCCGAAATGGGGGTTTTACGGTCACAAAACCCCAGGTCAGCGACTTGCGAATTGTGGCAAATTGCCATTTAACACCAGTCTCCTAGTGTAGGAAGTCCATGGTTCGGCGTTGCCGCCTACAGCGGACTCCAGGCTCTCGGCGATGTCTGAGCTAGGGACGGTGCCGCGCCTGGACGGGCCCGACCTGCGTCGCATGGGAGCCGAGCGGCTCGCTCGCCTGCGCGTCCAGATGCAGGCTCAGGGCGTGGACGGGGCAGTGCTGCTGGGTGGGCCCAACGTTTGTTACGCCACCGGGCACGTTCCGGTGGCCGTCGACGCCAGCCACGCCAACCATCGGCGAGCGGTGGCCATCGTCAGCGCGACCGACGGTCCGGCCCGGCTCCATGCCCACGACCCGGATGGCGAGGCGGTGGCGACCGGTGCTGAGGCAGGCGACCCGTTGTGGCCTGAGCTCGACGAAGGCGCCGCCGGGGTGGGCGCGGCCATAGCCGAAGTCCTCGGTGACGTGACCGGCCGCAGGGTGGCGGTGGATGCAGTGACCGGTGCCATGGCCAGGGCCGGCGTGCTCGACGGAGCGGAGCTGGTCGACGCCAGCCGGGTGGTCGGCGCGGCCCGCGTGGTCAAGACCGCGGACGAGCTGGACTGCATCGATCAGGCCCAGCGGCAGACGGAGCGGGCGATGATCGCGGCCCAGGACGCCTGCGTCCCCGGTGCCAGCCGGGCCGAGGTGGCCGGCGTGTTCCTCGGCGCTCTTCGCCGCGGTGACACCGGACCGGGCCTGGCCTACCGCAGCGGGATCGCCGAGACCGGTTCCGCCTACCGCAGCGGGATCGCCGAGACCGGTTCCGCCTACCGCAGCGGGATCGCCGAGACCGGTTCCGCCTACCGCAGCGGGATCGCCGAGACCGGTTCCGCCTTCCGCAGTGGGATCGCTGAGACCGGTTCCGCCTTCCGCCGCGGTGACACCGGACCGGGCCTGGCCTACCGCAGCGGGATCGCCGAGACCGGTTCCGCCTTCCGCAGCGGGATCGCCGAGACCGGTTCCGCCTTCCGCAGCGGGATCGCTGAGACCGGTTCCGCCTTCCGCAGTGGGATCGCTGAGACCGGTTCCGCTTTCCGCAGTGGGATCGCTGAGACCGGTTCCGCCTTCCGCAACGGGATCGACCCGATCTTTCAGCCCATGCCTGTCCGCCGCGACGGCGGGCCCCGCACCTCCACCGGCCATGTGGCCTTCCCCACGGGGGTCGACAACCCGGTCTTCGCTGAGGGTGACCTGGTGTGGGTGGACGCCGGAGTGGGCTGTCACGGATACATGTCGGACTTCGGACGCACCTGGGTGGCGGGGCGCGACCCGACAGCGGCCGAGCAGTCGCTCTTCGACCGCTGGATGGCTGTGCTGGACGCCTCCCTGGCTGCGGTGCGACCGGGCGCCACACTCGGTGACATTGGTCGGGCCGCCCGGGCTGTCGAGCCTGATGAGACGCCCTGGCTGCCGCAGTTCTACTTGGCTCACGGGACTGGCCTCGAGAGCGCCGAGATGCCCATGATCGGCACCGACCTAGGCCCGGTGTTCGACGATGGCTACGAGTTGGCGGCGGGCATGGTGCTCGTGTTCGAGCCGGTCGTATGGACCGACGGCGTGGGCGGATACCGGGCCGAGGAGATCGTGGCCGTGACCGACGACGGCTGGCGCTCCCTCGGCGGCGGCCATCACTACAAGCCGTTCCGATCGTGAGTGGCGGTGTGGCAGTGTCTGGGCCGCGAGGGATGATCCGGTGAGCGGCGGTCCGTGGTGACTGGGCGGGAGGAGCCGAGGCAGTGAGCGAGAGTCTTGTGCTGGCCCGCCGGGAGCGGGTGCTGGACGCCTTGGCGGGCGCCGGTATCGACGTGCTGGTGCTGGGACGCCAGGACAACGCCGGCTACGCCTGTGGCATGCGCCGGCTGTGGACTGCGGGCACCCGGCCGTTCGGGGCCGGTTGCATAGTGGTCGAAGCCACGAAGCGGGTGCATGCCCTGTCGAGCTGGGAGGCGGGAATCGAGCCTCCCATGACCTTCGACGACCTCTACCCCCTCACCTGGAACCCTCGGGTCATGGCCGCCTCGATGGCCGAAATCGACGGCCTGGCAGAGGCCGGCCGGATCGGTGTGGACGAGCTGACGCCATCGTTCCGCCGGGCCGCGGCCAACTTCGCCCCCAGAGCCGAGGTGGTTCCCGTTGACGATCTGATGGCCGGCGTCCGCCGCCACAAGCTGCCCGGCGAGGTCGAGGCCATCGCCCGGGCCTGCGAGGCGGCCTGGGCCGGGGTGGAGGCCGCTCTCGGCGCCCTTGAACGCTCCGATCCGGCTGCTGCCGCCATCGAGGCGCTGGCCGGGCGGGGCGTCACCGTCCCGTCGTCGGGCGTGAGGGCCGAGCGTCGGGGCCGTGGGCTCGCCGTCGATGTGGGGGTGATCTGCGATCTGTACGAGGGGGGAGCGGGCGGCTTGTTCGTCGACGGCCGGCGCGCCGGTTCGACCGCACTGATCGACGCCTGCCGTGCCGGCGCGTCGCACGCCGACCTCGCCGCGGCCGCGACCCCCGGCGGCTGGCTGGTGCGGGGTCTGGGCATGGGCTTCGAGCAACCGGTGATCAGCCCGCAGATCGGCGTAGGCGTGCGCCTCGAGGCCGGAATGGTCCTCAGCGTCACCGACGGCGACCGCCGCGACGTGGTGCAGGTCACCGACGGCGACCCGACGGTGCTCTCAGAGCAATCCTGATGCAGGCTCGCCTCAAATCTGCATGGGTTTTGCTTCTATATGACGTGTTTCTCTGCTGATTTCCGACGAGCAGCTTCGAGCGGCGCTCCGGCGGCCGCCACGGCGGCACAAAGCTGATCGGGACGGCGCAAGTAGTCGTCCCAAGTGAAGTTGAGCACGTCCCAGCCTGCGAGCAGCAGCCGGTTGCGGCGCTGGCGGTCGTGGCTGAAGTTGTGAAGGTTGTGATGCCAGCGAACGCTGTCGAGCTCGATGGCGAGATTGCGATCCGGGTAGGCCAGATCGACCCGAGCGATGAGCTTGCCGTCGGCGGCGTGTATTGGATACTCGAAGCAGGGCTGGTCCAGTCCGGCGTCAACCAGCAGATCGGAGACCATGCGGCTCCACCTGCTCAGCGGCACTCGATCGTCGCCCAAACGGGCGTCGAGAGCGGCTCGAAGAGCACCGCAGCCGTTCCTCCCCCGGCGGGCGTGGGAGACGAGCACGTCATAGAGGTCCCAGAGTCGCAGCCGCCCGTCTCGTAGCACCGCGTCGATGGTGTCGTCCAACTGCCTCCGGCTGACAACTGCAGCCACGTCGAGCACCGTGCGCCCCACTCCCGTCACGGGTATGGCCTTGCGGACGGTCGGCCGGGCCAGGTCCATCTGGGCCGACTTGTGGAGCTTGGCGCCCTTCACGGCCGGGCAGCGGTTGGCCGCCACCACCACCTCGATGTGGTCGAGTGAGTATCCGTCGATGCTGTGGACGGCCGCGGCTGATCTGTGGCTGGCCAGCGCATTGTGGGCGAGGCACACCGTGAGCAGTCTTGAGAGTCGTGTCTGCTCGGTTGCGGCGTGCCGGTACACGCCACGCGCCATCCGTTCCCACCGCCCGGTTCGCAGACGTCGCTCGATCTGTGCGGTCGTCATGCCGTAGTCCAGGGCCTGGGAACGGAGAATCAAGCCGTGCTGCTGCCTCATTCGCTTCAATACCAGCTCTTCGCCCTGCCGTTTCACGCTCCGAGTATAGCATCCCGTGTATTTAACTGCTATGTCATGCACTGTCAGCTCAAAATCTACACGGATATCGCTCCTATGTGACGTGTTTCTCTACTGATTTCGGACGAGCCCGAGCTAGGCCCGTAGTCTTCGAGACCGTGGTTCCACTGGACGGCCCCTATTACGAGCAGTTGCGGGTGGGTCAGGAGATCCCCCGCCAGCCCTCGATGGTGATCGATGACGGCATGGCCGCGCTGTACCAGTCGATGGTGGGCGAGCGGCTTGGAATGGTGATGGACTCGGCGGTCTGTGAAGCGGTTACCGGCCGTCCCGGTCGGCTGGCCAGCCCCGCCGTGGTGATGCATCTCTCGATCGGGCAAAGCACCTCCCTGACCCGACGGGCGATCGCCAACCTCTTCTACCGGGACGTGCGCCTGCTTCAGCCCGTGCGAGTCGGGCAGTCCATCGCCACCACCGTCACCGTGGCCGCGCTGGCCGACAGCCGCCCCCGGCCGGGTCGTCCCCATCGGGGCAAGGTGCTGGCCGACATCGTCACCACCGCCGACGGCGAGCCGGCCGTGACCTACCAGCGGGCCCCACTGCTGCTCCAGGCCGGCGACGAGCAGCCCGGCCATGCCGACGACCTGGGCACCGGCTCGCCGCTGGACCTAGCCGCCTACGCCGAGTTCGTGCCGCCCGACTGGGACTTCACCCCGCTCGGCCCGGGAACCGGCTGGCAGCCAGGCACCACCGTGGACGACCCCGCCCGCGACGTGATCGACAACGCGCTGGGACTGGTCCGTCTCACCAACAACTTGGCCATGGTGCACCGTGACGCGGCCGAGTCCCCGTACCCGCAGCGCCTCGTGTACGGGGGCCACGTCGTCGGGCTGGCCCAAGCGTCGCTCTCCAGGGTGCTGCCCGGCATGGCCACGGTGGTGGGATGGCACGCCTGCGACCACACCGGACCCGCCTTCGACGGCGACCAGGTGTCGTTCCGCCACACTCTCCTGGACGTCGCCCCGACCGGCTCGGGCCGAGCCTTCGCGGTGCAGGTCGAGGGCTTCGCCCACCGGTCCGAAACACCCGACAAGATCCTCGACTGGACCGTCATAGCCGCCGCCCCCTAGTGCCCCGTTTGGGTAATTCATTGTAGAAATAGTCAGGCCGATGAGCATCTCCTCGGCGGTGCCGTGCAGCGTGAAGATGGTCGGGACGAGGAACTGGCAGCGTTTTGCCCCCTATACGTGGCATTTTGCTGCCAATTCCGGTAGACGGACGTCAGCCAGCCAAATCATGAGAACTAACGACTCAGGACACTAGAGGCCGAGCGGATAGGCCGCCATTCAGTGAGGACCTGCAGGGCACTGAGCGAGGCCGTGGCCCGAGCGGCCCGTGAGTAGCCCTATATCAGGCTCGCCTCAAATCTGCACGGGTATTGCTCTTATATGACGGGTTTCTCTACATATTTCGACAGGACGTGGCCCGAGCGGCCCGTGAGCGCAGCGAACATGAGCGGGAAGCACAACCTCTCACCACGAGGCGGCTCACCACCTGTGAGCGCCGCCCCATGACGGCGGCATAGGCTGCCGTTGCGCCGCAGAAAGGACATGCCATGACCGAGGTAGTGATCGTCGAGGCCGTCAGGTCCGCAGTGGGCAAGCGCAACGGCACCCTGGCCCACACCCATCCGGCCGACATTCTGGGGCCCGTGCAGATGGAGTGCCTGAGCCGGGCGGGGATCGCCAGCGGCGGTGTCGACCAGGTGGTGGGCGGCTGCATCGACCAGATCGGCGCCCAGGGAATGAACATCACCCGCACCGCCTGGCTGTCCCACGGCGGCGATCAGACCACGGCGTGCTCCACGGTCGACTCCCAGTGCGGGTCGTCCCAGCATGCGGTGAACCTTGCTTACAGCCTGATCGCCTCGGGCGCGGAGGAGACTGTGCTGGCCTGCGGGGTGGAGTCGATGTCGATGGTTCCCCTTGCCGCCAACATCATGAACGGCCCGGGCAAGCCGGTGTCGCGCAGCTATTTCCAGCACTACGAGTTCACCAGCCAGTTCGAGGGCGCGGAGCGCGTCGCCACCGCCTACGGGATCTCCCGCACCGACACCGACGAGTTCGGGCTGGAGTCGCAGCTGCGGGCGGCCACCGCCCAGCGTGAGGGCCGCTTCGAGACCCAGATCGTGCCCATCGACGCTGTACTGGTGGACACCGACGGCAAGAAGACCGGCGAGACGGTGGAGTTCTCCCGTGACGAGGTGCCCCGCGACACCAGCCGGGAGGCGCTGGCCGGGCTCAAGCCGGTGGCCCGGGAGGACGGGATCCACACCGCGGGCACATCCTCACAGATCGCCGACGGCGCGGCCGCGGTGCTGTTGATGTCGGCCGCCAAGGCGGCCGAGCTGGGCTTGAAGGCCCGGGTCCGGGTGGCCCAGACCGCGTTGGTGGGCTGCGACCCGGTGCTGATGCTGGAGGGGCCGATACCGGCCACCGAGCGGGTGCTCGAGCGCGAGGGGCTCACCATCGACGACATCGATGTGTTCGAGGTCAACGAGGCCTTCGCGTCGGTGGTGATCGCCTGGCAGCGCACCGTCGGCGCCGACCCGGCCACGACCAACCCTAACGGCGGAGCCATCGCGCTGGGCCATCCCTTGGGCGGCACCGGCTGCATTCTCACCACCAAGGCCGTGCACGAATTGGAGCGCACCGACGGCGACTACGGCCTGGTGTCGATGTGCTGCGGCGGCGGCCTGGGCACCGGCACCCTCATCCAGCGTGTGGCCTGACGCCAGCTGACCCGCGCGACGCGGCCAGCCATGCCGCCACGAATGTCGCCCTCATCCAGCGTGTGGCCTGACGCCAGCTGACCCGCGCGACGCGGCCAGCCATGCCGCCACGAATGTCGCCCTCATCCAGCGCGTGGCCTGACGCCAGCTGACCCTGCCCGGCTCGGGCCAAGAGGCCGAGCGGACAGGACGCAGTTCAGGATTCAAGAAGGCGCTGAGCGAGGCCGTGGCCCGAGCGGCCCGTGAGCGCAGCGAACACGAGCGGGAACGAGACGCATCACCGCGAGGCGGTTACAACCTCTCTGTTCGGCTCGGGCTAGGGTCCGGGCGTGGCCAAGATCGTCGGGAGCGTGTGCGTCGGCTGTGGCCTGCCTGTAGATGGCGACTCGCTGCCAATGGACGGGAACCTCTTCCATCCGTCCTGCGCACTGGACGAGCCGGCATCGCAGGAGGAGTCGGAGGACCGTAAGCACCGGTCACTACTCAAGCGCGTTGCTCATTGGGCCAGTTCGGTTGGATGGGCGCAGGCCTAGCGGCTCGGCCTCTTGGCGGCTGACGGCGGGGAGGCGTCGCTTCACTACTCAAGCGCGTTGCTCATTGGGCCAGTTCGGTTGGATGGGCGCAGGCCTAGCGGCTCGGCCTCTTGGCGGCTGACGGCGGGGAGGCGTCGCTTCACTACTCAAGCGCGTTGCTCATTGGGCCAGTTCGGTTGGATGGGCGCAGGCCTAGCGGCTGACGGCGGGTGGGCTTCTCTACCGCGCCGATGCGCCGGCCGGGTTCGACGAGGTCGGTCTGGAACGACGGCTGGCGGGGGTCAGATCACGTTGTCGGCTCTGAGGGCTGCCAGCTCAGTGCTTGACAGGCCCAGCAGGCTGCCCAGCACCTCATCGGTGTGCTCGCCCAGGCGGGGGGCGCCTCCGGGCGCCTCCGGCCGCTCGCCGGAGAGACGGGGGAACGGGGCCTGCTGGCGCACCGGACCGATCACCGGGTCATTGACGGTGCAGATGTCTCCCCGGGCAGCCACGTGCTCGTCGGCGGCGAGGTCGGCGGCGTCGTAGACCGTGCCCACGGGCACGTCGCAGGCCACGCAGCGGGCCTCTATCTCAGCGGCGTCCAGCCCTGCCGCCCAGTCGGCCACCACACCGTTGATCTCGTCGTTGTGCCGGCCTCTAGCCGCAGCGGTGGCGTAGCGCTCGTCGGCGATGAGCTCGGGCCGTTCCATGGCCTGGCACAGGCGCTCGAAGTTGGTCTGGCCCGCGGCCACTATGCACACGTAGCGGCCGTCGCGGCTCAGGTAGTTGTCGAGCGGCGCGGAGTGGTCGAGCCGGTTGCCGGAGCGGGTGCGCACCAGGCCGAGCTTGTCGTAGGCGGCGATGGTCCATTCCAGGATGCGCAGCGCCGAGCCGTACAGGTAGGCGTCGATCACGCCGCCGGTGCCGGTGCCGCGGGCGTCCCGTTCGTACAGCAGGGCGGTCACGGCCTGAGCCGCGAACACGCCGGTGAGGTAGTCGGTGACGGTGACGCCGGGCCGCACCGGGGGACGGTCGGGCTCGCCGGTGAGGTGCATCAGCCCGCCGTAGGCCGCCCCGTTGCGGTCGAGTCCAGGGCGCAGCGACTTGGGGCCGTCCTGGCCGAAGACGCTGATGCGGGCGGTGACCAAGCGGGGGTGGAGCCGGGTGGGGTCGATGTTCCAGCGCTCGAGGGTGCCGGGGCGGAAGTTCTCGCACACCACGTCTGAGGCGGCGGCCAGGCGCCGGAACAGGTCCTGGCCCGGCGGACGGCGCAGGTCGATGGTGACCGACTTGCGGCCCCGACCCTCCACCGACCAGTACAGCGAGTAGGGCTCGCCGTCGGGGCCGGGCGCGTACGGCCCGAGCTCGCGCAGCATGTCGCCCCGGCCGGGGTCTTCGATCTTGATGACCTCGGCGCCCTGCTCGCCCAGGATCCCTGCACAGAACGGAGCTGCGATCCGGGTGCCCAGATCGAGTACCCGAAGTCCGGCCAGCGGCTGCCTCATCGGTGCAACCGGCCCAGCCGTGTCGCAAATCCCGGCAGTTGTGGGCAAACATCGCCCACTTCCACCGGAGTTTCGTGAGGCGGTGGCCTCATTGTGAGGGCTTTGTGGCCTGCTCGGGATCCCGGTGCTCGGCGAACACCTCCTGCATCGAGCCCTTCTGCATGCGCTGCTCCAGCGCGCCCAGGGCGGTGGCGGTGTTGTGCATCCAGTGGTGGGCCTGGAAGTGGTAGTCCCAGGCGTCACGCTGGCCCTGCAGGTCGAGGGTCTTGTTGATCGAGCGTTTCACCACCTGCGCGGTGGCCGGCGGCACCAGAGCGATCTTGTTGGCGAGTTCGCGCACGGCTGAGGCCAACTCGTTGCGGGGCACCACCCGGTTGACCATCCCGAGCCGCTCGGCCTCGGCCGCGCTGATGGTCTCCGCGGTGAGCAGGAACTCCTTGGCTTTGCGGGCCGGCATCTCCCACGGCTCGACCAGGATCTCGACCGCGGCTCCGGTCATGCGCAGCACCGGGTTCTGGAAGGCGGCGTCGTCGCTGGCCACGATGATGTCGGCCATGCAGGCCAGCATCACGCCCGCGGCGATGCACTTGCCCTGCACCGCGGCGATCGTCGGCTTGCGGAAGTCGCGGATCCGCAGGCAGCGGTCGAAGTACATGACCTTCTCGTGGTGCCACTTGCCCTCGGGAGTCTCTCGCATGAGGCGCCACTTGTCGGGCTCCACATCGCCCACGAGCGCCTTGAGGTCGTGACCGGCCGAGAAGTGCTTGCCGTTGGCGGCCAGGACCACCACCCTCACTTCGTCGTTATCGTCGGCTAGGTCGAGGGCGGCGTCGAGCTCGTCGATCATCCGGGTGTCCTGGGCGTTGGCCACCTTGGGCCGGTTCATGGTGATGGTGGCGACGTGGCCTTCGACCTCGTAGACGATCGTCGAGAACTCGTACATGACAGTCAGTCTAAGGACGTGTGCGGATAGGTGAGGTTTGGCACCACGGTGCCGTCGGATTGCAGGTGCCTCGTGCCTTCGCGGCCGCCTATCCGCGTGGCCGCTAAGCCTGGATCCACCGGCGCGGTGAGGCGGCGGGGGTTGGCGTGTCCACCAGAAAGGCCTCCTGACGTGGGAGAATGCCGCTAAGGACGTGTGCGGATAGGTGAGGTTTGGCACCACGGTGCCGTCGGATTGCAGGTGCCTCGTGCCTTCGCGGCCGCCTATCCGCGTGGCCGCTAAGCCTGGATCCACCGGCGCGGTGAGGCGGCGGGGGTTGGCGTGTCCACCAGAAAGGCCTCCTGACGTGGGAGAATGCCGCTAAGGACGTGTGCGGATAGGTGAGGTTTGGCACCACGGTGCCGTCGGATTGCAGGTGCCTCGTGCCTTCGCGGCCGCCTATCCGCGTGGCCGCTAAGAAACGACGGTCGTTCTGGCCATGTGCGGAGGCGCCTGCTGTGAGCGGCGTGCTGTTTTTTGATGTCCCGAAATCTGTAGAGAAACGCGTCGTATGCGACCACAACCCGTGCAGATTTGGTGAGAGACCACAGACCCATCGGTGGATTCAGGCTTAGGGGCCACGCGCATAGGTGAGCAATGGCCTTGAAGATCCCCGAAATCCCAACGAATTCACAGCCGACACAACGCGTATCCGCGCACGTCCTAAGCCCGGCTTGAAACGGGCCGGTGCGCCATTGATGTCTGGTCACCGATTCTTGGTGCGACTTTCTTGCATATGCGACACGTTTTTCAACCGAGAATCCGCAACCGTCTGGGAGCAGCGGCTCAGGGTCGGGGCTCTCTGGGCAGGCCCAGGGTCCGCTCACCGATGAGGTTGCGCTGGATCTCGTTGGTGCCCGCGAAGATCGACGCGGCCCGGTAGTAGAGCCACGACCGCTGCCAGCGGCCCCCGGCCGGGTTGTCGAGCGCGCCTCGCCACAACGGGGCGGCCTCGCCCAACACCCGCATGGCGGTGGCGTGCAGCCGCTGGCTCATCTCGCTCCAGTACAGCTTGGCGGTGGCGGTCTCAGGGCCGGGCTGGCGTCCGTGGGCGTGCTTTGACAGCGTGCGCCAGTTCTGGAGTTGGAACAGGCGCACCTCGACGAAGGCCTGGGCCAGGTCCTGGGCGGTGCGAGGATCGTCGGCCAGGCTCCGCTGCGAGGCCAGGCGCACGAGCTCATCCAACAGCTGAGCGTGGATGACGAGCTGTCGGGGGTTGGTGCCCCGCTCGCCGGCCAGCACCGAGGTGGCCACGCTCCAGCCGGCGTTGACCGCGCCGATCACCTGGTCGTCGGCCACGAAGGCGCCGTCGAACACCACCTCGTTGAAGTCGGACTCGCCGGTCATCTGGCGCAAGGGTCGTACCTCCACACCGGGGGCCCGCATGTCCACCATCAGCGCGGTGATGCCGGCCCGCTTTCCGGCGTCGGGGTCGGTGCGGGCCAGGCACAGGCCCCAGTGGGCGAACTGCGCGTAGGAGGTCCACACCTTGCGGCCGTGGAGGCGCCAGCCGCCATCGACGGGCTGGGCCCGGGTGCGCAGCGACGCCAGGTCGCTGCCGGCGTCGGGCTCGCTGAACAGCTGGCAGTACAGCTGCTCGGCGTTGAGGATGCTCGGCAGCCAGCGCTGCCTCTGGGCGTCGGTGCCGTGGGCCAGCAGGCACGGCCCCACCAGGTTGACGCCGATGCGGCCCACCAGCTCGGGGGCGCGGGCCCGGGCCAGCTCCTCCTGCACGATGAAGCTGAACACGGGGTCGGCGCTCCGGCCGTGGTACTCCACGGGCCAGGTGACGCCCACATAGCCGGCGGCCGCTAGGCGGCGTTGCCAGCGACGTCCGAAGCCCACCTCGGCGGCGAGGTCGTCGAACAGCGGCGGCAAGCCGGTGCCGTAGTCCCAGGGCAGGTTGTCCTCGAGCCAGGCCCGGCACTCGGACCGGAACGCCCGCTGTTCGTCTGTGGGCGCCAGATCCACGCGGCTGGGTCTACCACGCGGCTGGGTTTGTCACGCGGCTGGGTTTGTCACGCGGCTGGGTTTGTCACGCGGCTGGGTTTGTCACGCGGCTGGGTTTGTCACGCGGCTGGGTTTGTCACGCGGCTGGGTTTGTCACGCGGCTGGGTTTGTGGTGTCGCCGAATAGGGCTGGCCGTCTCAGTCGGGCGGTGCCAGCCATGCTGGGATGTCGCGGCGGGCGTGGAGGACTCGCCAGACATCGACGGATTCGGCGCGGTCGATGTAGAAGACGATGTGGGGAAAGGCCGCGAGCGGCCAGCTTCGCAGCGCGGGGATGTTCAGTTCGTAGGAGTAGCGCAATGAGCCGATGAGGGGGTGCCGACTGAGATGGCTGAGTTCCTCTTCGAGGGCATCGACGAAACGGGTCGCCGACGACTCTCCAGCCTCTCGCCGGTAGTAGCTGAGGGCGGCGTCGATGTCGTCGGCTGCCAGCTGTCGGAGCTCGACCGGCTTGGCCACGGTGAAGCGAGGCTATGGGGCTTCGGGCCGGGCCCGGCTTCGCAGCTGAGCAAAATAGCCCGGATCGGCGAATCCGGCGATCGGGGAGCTGGCACCATCGAGCAACAGGCCGCGCAGCAAGGCCCGATCCCGGTCACGGCGGATGAGTTCGCGCACGTACTCGCTTGTGGATCCGTACTGGCCGCGGTCCACCTGCCTCTCGGCGAAGGCCTTGAGCTTGTCCGACAGCGAGATGTTCATGGTCGACATGACGGCACCGTATCGTTGATAACAAAGATTGCCAAGAGGTTCGGTCTGAGTTCCGCGAGCCTCGCTAGGTCTTGTGGACGTGGGGGCGGCGGGCCACGGGGTCGACGGTCTCCGGCAACCGGCGGGCGCGTACTATGCGGGGTTATGGACTTTGACCTTTCGGCGGACCAGGCAGCCTTGCGCGACGCGGCCGCGGCATTGCTCGACGACCGGTGCACCATGGCCGTCGTGCGCCGGGCGTGCGACAACGGAGGGTTCGACGCCGGACTGTGGGAGGCGATGGTGGAGCAGGGCTGGACCGGTATTGCCGTGCCCGAGTCGCTCGGCGGGGTGGGGCTCGGGCCGGTGGAGGTGGCCGTGCTGCTGGAGCAGACCGGCGCCCATCTGGCCCCCGTGCCGCTGGCTCAGCAACTGATCGGTCTGGCAGTGCTGGCGGACGGGCCGTGGGGCGAGCGGCTGCTGTCGGGCGAGGCTGTCGCCGGCGTGGCCCGAACCCCGCTGGAGCGGGCGGGCGACGGCTCGGTGTCGGGCCGGCCCGAGCCGGTAATCTACGGGGCGAGGGCCGATGTGCTGGTGGTCCCGGCCGGTGACGAGCTGGTGGCGGTGGACCTGGCCCGCATCGCCCGATCGCCGGAGCCGGCCATGGACCAGACCCGGGAACTGGCCTGGATCGATCTCGACGGCGCTCCGGCCGTGACCGTGGGCGCCGCCGAGGAGGTGGCCGCCCATCTGGACCGGGGCGCGGTGTTCCACTCGGCCGAGATGCTGGGCGCGGCCGAGGCGGTGATGAGCCTGGCCGTCGAGTACGCCAACGTCCGTGAGCAGTTCGGCCGGCCCATCGGCAGCTTCCAGGCCGTGAAGCATCGCTGCGCCGACATGCTGGTCGACGTCGAGGGCATGCGCTCGGCCGTATACCACGCGGCTTGGGCGCTCGGAACCGGAGGGACCGAGGCTGCCGAGACGGCGACGGTGGCCAAGATCTGGTGCAGCGACGCCGCGGTGCGGGTGGCCGAGTCGGCCCTGCAGGTCCACGGCGGCATCGGGTTCACCTGGGAGGCCGACGTGCACCTGCACCTCAAGCGGGCCCAGCTCGACCAGGTGTCCTTCGGCGACGCCCGCCACCATCGGGCCCGCCTCGCAGCCATCTTGCGCGATCGCCTGGCAACCGGAGCCAGCATCTGGCCCGACCCCTGAGCTTGCTTTGAGGGAGCGCGGCCTCGCTGCTAGTCCGGTGCGTTTGGTGAAGTCTAATTATTGTTCATCTCAAGTTGGTGGCGTTCTGCGGCTCTGCTATGCTGCTCGCATTCTGCCCCGCCCCCCCCGGGCCGAGTCCCGGGGGTTGGCGGGTGTATCGCTTCGGGGGACGCGTCCCGAGCCAGCGGCAAGCTCCCCGGCGGGCGGACTCGGTGACCAGAGTCGCAGTCTTCATCGACTATCAGAACCTCTATCACGGCGCTCGCCGGACGTTCGGCGGTCTGCGCTCTGATTCGCCGAGCTTCGGTCACATTGACCCCGGCGGGTTGGCGCGACTGCTTATCGGACTCGGCCACATAGTCGATCCAGGCCGGGTGCTTCGGACGACGAACGTCTACCGAGGCGAACCGGGCCACAAGAGCCATCTGAAGCTGAGGTCAGCCTTTGCTCGACAAACACGCCGATGGCGCGCCGATTCGTCCTTGACCGTCAAGACCACTCCGCTGCGTTACCGACGCGTCGATCAACCAGGTGGCCCGATGTGGCGGGCTGAGGAGAAGGGCATCGACGTGCTGCTGGCGGTCGACTTGGTGCGAGACGCCTACATGGACGAGTTCGACACTGCGGTGGTGGCGTCGGCCGACACCGATCTGCTGCCCGCGCTTGAGGAGGCTCTGCGGGCAGGTAAGCGCGTCGAGACTGCCTCATGGTCCCGCTCCGCCGAGTCGTTCACCGCTCTGCGCGTACCCGGCCATCGCATCTGGAACCATCACCTCAGCCGCGAGCACTTCGAGCGAGTTCAGGACACAACCGACTACCTGGCCAAGTGATCGAGTCTGACGCGCTGCGGGTGGCCGAGTCGGCCCTTCAGGTTCACAGCGGCACGGTTTCGCCTGGGAGGCCGACGTGCACCTGTTCCTCAAGCGGGCCCAGCTCGACCAGGTGGCATTCGGCGATGCCCGCCACCACCGGGACCGCCTGGCGGCCGTGCTGCGTGACCGTCTGGCAACGGGAGCCAGCATCTGGCTCGACACCTGACCCGATTGGACTCCCCCGTACTTGGCGAAGGGCAGGCGGCGCCGAACATGGTCCACGCATTCGGATGCCCTGACGCTGTGATTCCGTATGAATTGAATGCTGGCCGTGGTAGTCCGCGCCCGGTGTGCTACACTGCCCATATTCTTCCCCGCCCCCCCTGGGCAGCGACCCGGGGGCTGGCGGGTGTATTGCTTCGGGGGCGGAGTCCCGAGCCGGTGGCAAGACAGAGCGCGGGATTCAGCGGGATGGGGTGACGGTGCTGACCCGCACCTCGTGGACCATGATGCCGATCGGTTCGCTCTCGGTGTAATTGCCGCTTGCGCTGAAGTGGCAGTAGATCCGGAGGTCGATCGAGGGGCAGTTCGTCAGCAGCGCCTCGTCGCTGTATATCCAGTCCGGCTCGGGATAGGGGGGCCGCAGCGCCGTCATCAGGTTGTCGCCGAGCAGGTCGCCGCTGAGCCCGATGTTGGCGGCGTCCCTACCGACGCTGGCCAACTCAGCGCTCATCTGCTCTCGTCTGTCAGTGCCGTGCGTCGGGTCGTTGAGGTAGGCCAGCATCTCGGTCAGCAACCCCCCGGCTGGGGCTCGGTCGTAGCTGCTCATGTACCAGGCGCCGGCGGCTGTGAGCCGGTAGTACCCGGGACGCGTGGGCACCCACCGGCACCATATGGTCTGTCCGTTCGTGGTGTACTCGCAGTCCACCTTCTCGGTGAGATCCTTTACCCGCTTGGCTTGTTCCGTTGCGGGATCGTCGTCCCACCAGGCGAGCCCCCTCGCGGCTGTGTGCCTGCGCCGCTCGGCGTCGGAGAGCTTGCACCACCAGTCGAGGGAGTCCGTTCCGAAGAGCTCGATGATGGCCTCGGCGTCGCTGCCGGGCCTCCGATCGGCCGGCAGCACCGAGCAGTCCGACTGGTACATGGTGGGGCCGTTGTCGGGCCAGAGTTCCTGTACCACCATCTTGAAGCGTGGCGCCTGGGAAACTTCGCACTCTTTGACCCGCTCGCCGCCGGTGATCTGGTCGACTGAGGCGAAGGTCGCCGAAGATTCGATGCTCTTCCAGGTGCGCACCCGCGGGTCGCCGCCGATGTCGCCGTCGTATGTGACCCAGCGACGCTCCTCGCTGAACACGACCACGTCTAGGTGCGGGCTTCTGGGGTAGACGTGGCCCCTCCAGTCGGACTCGCGCAGGCGTATGTCTGTCACCGTGACGATGACGGGCGCGTTGACGACAGCGACCCCCGAAACGTGGGTCGGCTCCCAGGCGACCGCGCCCCGGGGAGGGTCGGCGCACACCGCGAGCATGGCGCAATCGGAATGGTCCTGCAGGGACTCTTTGTGGAGATGCACGCGCTCGCAGGCGGCGGCGATGATGGCGAAGTCGGCCTCCTCGCGGTGTATGACCACGAGACGCGGGTCCTCGGACGAGCCAGTCCTACCGGACCGAGGCGGTCTGTGGGTGTCTGGGGGGCAGCGGTTGATGTGGCCGAAGCGGCCGGGGTCATGTGCGAAGGGGAGGATTACGCACGGCGTGCAGCCCTTCAGGCGCACCTCCTCCAATGGCACGGCCCGCTGCTGGCGCCAGGCCGCCTCATGAGCTCTGCAGCGGATCGTGTTCGCGACGGCATCGCAGCCGCCGGTCTGGCTGGCCCTCTTGATGCACAGCGCCATCGACGCCGGCGACGTGCACCTCGGACGGGAGATGTCGGTGCGGTGGCAGACCGTATCGAGGAACCGCGTGTCATAGGAGCACCAGTGGTCGCTCGCTATGCCGTCGCGGTAGTTCTGCTGCATCCGCACCTCCGGGGCATCAGCAAAGACAATAGTGCCCGCGGGGTGCTCCACGGGCGTGCCGGTCACATACGCGGCTGTGCAGTCCACGAGGGCAGGATTGGCGATGAAGTCGTCGCCCACGTAGTCTTCGCAGGACATGGCTCCGAAATCGGGGGACCCCGACTCGGACCCCTCACCGCACGCGGGGTGCGGATGAGGGGCGGTGGCCTGGAGCCGATAGCAGGTGTTGAACTCGTTGCGGGGGACATGTTCCGCCGGGCACACCCAAGTGCGACGCTGGACCGCCCGGCAGGTGCTGGAGGTCGTCATGTACAGCCCCACCGGGCACTTGATCGGATGGAGCAGACGGCAGCCGTCCTGACCCTCTTCCGCGTCGGTGTCGGTGTACTCGCTTCTGACATATCCGGTCTCGACTAGGCACTTCGCGTACTCCGGGCTAGAGGCAAGCACCCTCACCTCGCAGAAGTCGGGGTATCTCTTTAGGCCCTCGACGTCGGGGTAGACGACGGGGAGGGGCCAGAACCGCTCGGCCAGCCCCGGCGGCGGCGAAGACAGGCGCATGAAGGTCGTCGTGCCGGGTGGGTCCAGCGGACTCTGCGGGCAGGCGGGCAACTCCAGCACACACTCCGACGAGGTCGAGTAGCCGGGATCGTCAGCTTGCGGGGTCCAGGGAGCCGGATCGGTCAGGCAGGGGTTAGGGGTCCCGGGGGAGCACAGCGACATCGACATAAAGACCAGGCGCGCCGGATTGGTCACGCAGGGGTTAAGGTTGCCGGGATACTCCGACTCAGGATCCTCCGGCTCAGGAGGCGGCGTTTGCGCCGCCGCATGCGCTCCAGCAAGATCCCGCACGGGGGCCGGCAGCAGTCCCGACTCCCACGGCGACACGAGAACCGCGAGCGCTAGAACGACGCAGAGCAGGGTCTTCGCTGCTCTGCGGGCCGGCCGCCGGCGATGACGGGTGCTCACGAGGGCCAATCCTTAGGGCATTCCTGAGGGCCGTTGGGCGGGGGAGAATCGCAGATCCCGTCAGCGGTGAGGATCGCGCCGAGCGGTTCCCAGATCTGGCCCTCGGCTATCCATGTCTGCACGTGGCCGTCCCACTCGAGGGCCCAGGCGTCGAGGCCGCCGCAGTCTTCGACCGGTCGGTGGGTGGCGTTGGACACCCGGTAGGAGATGTCAGTGACCTGATCCTCAAGTCCGCGGGAGACGGTCAGGAGGTAGGCCTGCAGGCGGGACGGCGCACGGGAGGCTTCGATCACGTCGCCGTCGCTGGCGACGACTGCGGGATAGCCGGGGGTGACGCAGGCCACGGCGAGCGCCGATGTCGGGCTCACCGCCACGATCCAGACTTCCTCCGGGTAGGCGGCCGGCTCGGAGCGTCGGGTTCCGATCTCCAGGTAGGACGCGAGGACGCCCAGGGCGTCGGCGCGGGCCGACTCCACCGAGGCGGTGGCCACGCAGAGCTGGACCAGCGGGCTCGGGTCGGCCAGGGCGCGGGAGAGCTGGTGCTCGTAGCGCATCACCGTCAACGCCGCCGCGGTTGCGAAGTCGCCCAATACTGCGACGTCGGCGCCGGAGGCCGGCTCGGCGATGCCGTCGAGCTCCCAGGCGCTGTCGCACACCTCGGGCGGGAACGCCCAGTCGAAGTCTGAGGTCCACACGGGCAGATGCTGGGCTCGCAGCCGACCCAGGGCCGTGCTGGGATCCGCGTCGGGATCGAGGAACGGGAGCGAGCGGCCTCGGGGTGGAACCTCCACGATGGGCCGGTCGACGGTGGCCGCACGGTCGGATGCCGCACGGTCGGATGCCGCGCCGTCGGGGGCCGCCGCGGCGTCGCCGGTACGCGAGCCCTCCGCGCACGCACCCAGTAGCAGCACAATGCCCACCGCGAGCACGGTACTCCTAGCCGGGCCGGTCCGAACCACTCGGGTGCGGGCCTCGACCGGGCCGTCCGCCCCCAGCCGGCTGGGCTAGCGGGCCTGGGTTCCGAAGCGCACGGCCGCCTCCATGGAGTCGAACCGGCGCAGCACCTCGGCCTCCGCGGCTCGCACCGCCGGGTCGTCGGGATGGCGCGGCCGGGGCAGTTCGACGGGGATGTCGTCGAACACCACGCCGCCGGGGCGCAGCATGAAGATCCGGTCGGCCAGCTCCACCGCCTCGGACACGTCGTGGGTGACGAACAGGGCCGTCTTGCGGGTGTGGAGCCACACCCTCTGGAGGTACTCGCGCAGAGACCGCCCGGTGAGGGCGTCCATGTGGCTGAAGGGCTCGTCCATCAGCAGGATGTCCGGGTTCACCAGGAACGCCCGCGCGATGCCGACCCGCTGCTGCATGCCGGCCGAGAGCTGCGAAGGGTACAGGTGGGCGACCTCGTGGAGTCCCACCATGGTCAGGTAGAACTCGGCCTCGCGGCGCGACCGGTCCGACTTGCGGTCCTGGACGTACAGCATGTTGTTGAGCACGGTGCGCCACGGCAGCAGCCGGGGCTCCTGGAACACGTAGCCGACCTGGGCGGGCACGCCGTCCTGCACGGTCCTCACCGAGCCGGACGTGGGCGTCTCCACGCCGGCCACGATGTTCAGCAGCGTTGTCTTGCCGCTGCCCGAGGGGCCGAGCACGGCCACGAACACGTTGCCGGTGACCGACATATTGACCCCTCCGAGGGCCTGTACCCGGTGCGGGTAGGTGATCGTCGGGGGATATATCTTGGTCAGGTTCTCTATCAGGACAGTCGCCATCTGGCTCTCCCTTGGTTTGTGTGGTTCCCGTTGCTCCTCAGTGCTCCTCAGTGCTCCTCAGTGCGCCGGTGCGGGTGACTCGGCGCGGATACGCCTGCCAGGCGCCATCACAAGCCCCAGTCCTCCGCGAAGGTGACCGTCGGCCTCTGGCTCCACTGGGTCGAGTAGAACTCGAGCCGTCGCAGCACGAAGCGGTCGAGCAGGGTGATCAGCAGCACGAACAGGAATACCCAGCCCACGAAGCCGGCGTAGCGCAGGGCGTCGTACCAGAACCGGGCTCGCCAGCCGACCCCCGCGGTGGCGCCGAACCACTCCACGATGAGCAGGCTGTTCCACCCGGTCGTGAAGGCCAGGCGCACGCCGGTGAAGGCGTTGGGGAGCGTGCCGCCGAGCAGCAGGTCGACTATCCGGTTGCGGCGCGACACCTTGTACGACTTGGACATCTCGATCAGCGCCGGGTCGATGCCGCGCACGCCGGCGCTGATGTTGACGGCCAGGAACGGGATGGCGGTCAACGCCACGGCGATGATCGGGGCGGTGGAGGTGAGGCCGAACCACAGCGACGCCAGGAAGGCCCATACCACCGCGGGCAGCGCCAGCAGCACCAGCGTGGTGTCGTTGAGCAGCCCCCGGATCCAGCCGGAGCTGCCGATCAGCAGTCCCAGCGCCATTCCCAGCGGGATGCCGATGGCCAGGCCGATGGCGTAGCGCTGCAGGCTGAGTCCCAGCGGACCCCAGAACTCCCCGACGAGCATGCCGCCGTGGGAGCCGCCGCTGATCTCGGTGAGCATGAACGACAGGACCTTCTCGATGCTCGGGATCCTGTCGCTGACGGTGGTGAGGTACTGCCACACGGCTAGCAGGATCAAGTAGGCCGTGAGCTGCACTATCCACCGTCGGCGCAACACCCGGCGCGGTCCGGTGTTGCGGCTTCCGGGCAGTCGGGAATCGTCGGCGACCTCGGCCGGGAGGTCTAGGCGCCCGCTGGTGAAGGCCATGGGGTCGTTCGGCCTCACCGGGGGCGGGGCGCTGTGGGTGGCGTCGGTCATGGGGTCATTCGTCCTCTTTGTCTGCAGGCGCTACGTGGTGCGTCCCTGTAGTCGGCGTTCGATCTGGCGGAAGACAAGGTTCTCGAAGATGAGCATCACGGCGACGAACAGCACCGTCCAGGCGATCATGCCGCGCACGTCGTAGCTCTCGAAGCTGCGGCGGATCTGGAATCCCACCCCTTCGGAGGCGGCGAATATCTCGGTGAGGAGCTCCATGCGCCACGCCACCGCGAAGGCCAGCCGAGCCCCGGCCAGCACCGAGAAGAGCGACGACGGGAGCAGGACTCCCACGATGATCTGGGACCGGGTGCGGCCGAAGGACTCGCTCATCACGATGAGCCTGCGGTCCACAGAGGTCAGCCCCTGGGCCACGTTCATCATGATGTAGGGGGTCGCGACCACCGCGGTGGTGATGACCGGCCCCAGCGACGACACGCCGAAGACCACCAGGGTCAGGATGGCCAGGCTCACGATGGGCGTGCTCGCCACGAGTTGGACGATGGTGCGCAGCAGGGTCCGCCACCAGGCGTTGTAGGCGATCAGCCAGCCCAGTCCGGCGCTCACTGCAACCGCGAGCAGAAAGCCGCCCAGAACCCTCAGCAGGCTCGCTTGCATGTTGGTGCGGAAGTCGCGCTCGGTGATGAGCGTCCAGCACTCGTTGGCCACGACATGGGGTTCCGGGAGCTGCTGCGGACTGAAGACCAGTCGGGAGAAGAGGTACCAGACGCCGATGAACGTGATCCACCCGATCAGGACGCTGAATCGGAACAGCCAGCGGCGCACGACCACTCGGCGCATCTCTCGGGCGGAGAGCTCCGATATGGCGTCGGGCGTGACTGAGGGGACGGTCCGCATGTCTGGCTACCCTCTCGTCGGTTCCAGGGGCTCAACGAGCACCGGCTGCGCACCGTGCTGCTCGCCGTCATCGTGTTGCTCGACGTCATCCGATCCGGGCTCGCCGTGCTGGTCGCCGTCATCGTGTTGCTCGACGTCATCCGATCCGGGCTCGCCGTGCTGCTCGCCGTCGTCGGAATGGACAATGTCCAGGACCGGCCTGGCCGCGTCGGCGTCGAGCAGGCCTATTCGCTGCATCTCGGCGAAGGTGTCGTAGTGCGCCGCGGCCTCATCGTCGGAGATGTAGACCGACGACACGACCCAGTCGTGTGCGGTCGCGTAGTCGGTGATCCACGCGATCTCTGCGTCGGTTGTCACCGAGAACAGTTGAGGGTAGTCGGCGATGATGACGTGTCTTGCCGATTCCCATCGCTGGAGCCCGACCTCCCACAGTTCCAGCACAGAGGCGACGGCGGCCTCGTTCTGGGAGCGCCATGACTGATCGATCAGGAAGGCGTCCGCCATCGGGAGCGCGTCGGGGTCGCCAACGACGTCCTCGGCGTAGATCTCTGCCGCCGACCGGCCGCCGTAGAGGGCCTTCATCGTGCCTTCGGCCAGGTATGGGACGCTGAAGTCGGGCACGCAGATGCAGGCCTCGGCGTCGCCTCGCATGACGAGGTCGGCGACGCTGGCTGGATCCACGACGACCAGATCGAAGTCTGGACTGCCGACCTGGAACTCCAGCCCGTGCAGGGCCTCGGCGATCAGTCCCCAAAGCAGGGTGGACCCGAGCGAGCTCTCGACCGCGATCCTTCTCTCGACAAGGTCGTCGAGGTTCTCGGCTCGCGATGTGCGCCTGACGGCGAGGATGCTGCGGTCGGTGGTGTACTTGCCGATGATGGCCGGGTCGCGGTCGGACTGTTCCACGAACTGCGGCACGTCCAGGGCGTTGATCACCACCATGTCGGCGTGGCCCCCGGCGAAGGCGGAGAACTGGTCGAAGGGGCTGCTCGCCTCGATCCGGATGTTGCGGGCCGCCTCCCACTCGGCGACGGTGCCCGAGTCCTCGAGCCATTCCCACACAGGGTCGGGCTCCAGCGCGAAGCGGATGCGCGTCGGCTCGGACTGCGGACTGCCCGCGTCCTGCGCCGGTGTGCCCGACGAGACGGGCACCGTGGTGCTGGCGCCGCCGCAGGATGCTGCGAGCAGGGCCGCGACGGCCAGCAGCGGTCCCAGGGTTCGCAGTGCGGGATGGCCGGTCATCGGAGTCTGCTCCGCTATCCGGCCGCGGCCGGCAGAAGCCAGTCGGTGGTCGAGCGCATGCATCCCCAGAAGTTGAGCACGCAGTCCGGGTCGGCCTGCAGGACTCTGAAGCGCTCGGCTCCGTTCCGGTTCGCGGGAGAGAAGGTGATGAGGCCGCCGTACCCGGTCTCGTAGTAGGTGTTGTTCAGGGCCTTGGTGAACGACTCCTGTGTGATCGGCCCATCCACCCGCGTCAGGGCGCTGAACGACACATCCAGGTAGTCGCAGATGGAGATGATCAGGTTCCAGGCGTCGCTGTGAGGCCTGTGGGCGAACGGAGGTGCATCCGACGCGGTGTTGCGCAGGGTGATGCATCCCTGGTCCAGCGCCGGAACCTCGTCGCCGGCGGCTCTCCGGGAACTCACCTGTAGCACGTTCTGGGCCTGCCGCTTGGGAGCGTCGGCGATGACGATCGTGGACGGCTGGATGTCGTTGGTGACCCATGTCGGGACCCAGTCGATCCTCTCCGCGGCCCGCATCATGCGGCGCAGGTCGGACCAGTCCGAGGTGGCGACCACCACGGTCGCTCCTGAGTCTGTGAAACGAGCCGCGGCCTCGGTGTAGAACTCCTCGATCTGGGCGAACAGTTCTGCGAGCTCTGGCCGAAGAGACGCAAGGTTGCGCTGGGCCTCGGCGAGCTCATCTTCGGACAGGCCGGTCTCAAGAAGGCGAACCGACTTCTCCGCGAGCAGCAGTTCCAAGTTCCCGTACTCCGGCGGGATGTCGGCAACGGCGACGAGGTCGAAACCGAGGCGGCGTATCATCTCCGTCGATTCCATGAGGCTCATCCCGGAGCTGGGCAGCAGCCCGATGCGATCGTTCTTGTCGATGACTCCCGCATTGAGAGCCATCTCCATACTGCGGGACAGGAGGCGCTCGACGGAACCGTCGTCGATGTACAGCAGGTCTGGCGTTCGGACGAAGGTCGACGCCGGGACGGAGGCGTACAGGCCGATGGTGGGGATCTCCGCCCCGATGGTGGCGCATTCGAGTGTCGCTTCGTAGATCCTGAGCGAGAAGAAGAAGACCGGCCGCTGCTGTGGCATGTTTGTGCAGATCTGGGTGAAGCTGGCCGCCGGGTCCGCCAGGCTCCACAGATGGGGCACGAACTCGACGCAGCGCCCGTGGATTCCGCCGCTGAAGTTGATCTCGTTCACGTAGGCGGAGATGACGAGGCCGGGTTCCTCCACGACGATCGCCTCGAGGCCGACGGCGTCGAGCTCGGCCAGGTCGGCGCCGACGTAGGAGATGACGATCGGCTCGGTCGCGGCCGGGCCGGACTGCTCGCACGGGTTGTCGCCCCGGACAGCTTGCAGGTCTCCGCCGGCCGCGGCGATTCCAGTGCCGGGCCTGGTGGACAGGAAGTCGCTGGAGGGCGCGGCCTCTGCCGGCGCAGCGTCAGAGGGCTCGGCGTCCGAGGCGCCCGTCTGGGCCGTGACGGTGCTGTCGCCGCCACCGCCGCATGCCGCCACGGCGACGACACAGAGCACGGCGAGGGCGCCGATCAGCGTCAGCGGGCGGGGCAGCTCGCGCACCCGGCGGGATGCAGGCACGAGATTCGGTACTGGATTGAGGTGAGGGTGCTCCATCTAGAACCTTGGGGGGGCGAACAGCGGGGTATCGAGCGTGTCGCTCAACAGTTGGGACATTGCGGGGGCCATCGCCTGGGCTGCGGCCATCGTGCAGGCGATGGGGTGCACGACAGCGGTGGTGGTCTCGTCGACATGGATGCGCCACGGCCACCGGGCCGTGACCGACGACGTGGCCCCGACCAGGGCCAGGCGCGCACCGGACGCGTCGGCGGCCTGGCCGGCGCGCTGGATGAGCACATCGTTGCCCGGGCCCACCACCAGGATGTCCAGGAAGGCGCCGCTGGCGGTGGGGGCGGCCGAGAGGAGCTCCTCGAGCTCGGGGGAGTCGAAGGTGGTGGAGTGGACCTTCTCCCAGCCGACGAGGCCCGCCGGGCTGTCGAGGCCCACAGTGATGATGCGGATGTCACCGGCCAGGGGGGATGTGCCCAGAGTTCCGACGATGGCGTTGAGCAGGTTCACCGAGGGGGTGCCGGGTCCCGAGACGATGAGGCATCCGATCTCCTCGATGTTCAACAGCAGGGGGCCTTCGAGCGTGTCGCCGACCGGCACAAGGGCGGGGCACAGGGAGGGCTGTTCCCGCCCGATGGCGTCAAGGTTCTCGACCGTGACCCCCTGGGGCAACTCCAGGACGTAGCCCGCCGACGCCGTCCGCCATCCGTCGGGGGCTTGGGTCGGCCGGTTGAGGAGAACCTCGAAGCCGTAGCTGCCGACGCGCACGGCGAGAACGGCGGGCTTCTCCCTCAGCCGTCCCACCGTCACGGCCCGCAGGTGACGCATGGCGGCTTCGATGAGGTTGAGCGAGTCGACTCGGGCGCTCCGTCTGAGGGACTCCTCGAGCGGGTCGACGATGTCTGGTCCCGACCCGGATCGGCGGCGGCGCAGCCGGGACAGCGACCACAGCATCATCGCGTCGCCGATCGCAGTGCCCGCGAGGCTGCGGGGTGCCGATGCGACCATCTCGGATTCCGGGGGCGCAGTGGCGGGCTCGGCGCCCGTGAGCGAGGGCATGAAGCTCGGCATGCGCGGGGCCTCGGCCTCCACATACGCGACTGTGGGCTCTATGGGGCCGAGGTCCACATGCCCCCGGGCGAGGGGTGGGGTTGGTTCGTGGGTTGGGGGTACTGGTGATTGGTATGGGGGTTCGTGGGTTGGGGGTACTGGTGATTGGTATGGGGGTGGGGTTGGTTCGTGGGTTGGGGGTACTGGTGATTGGTGTGGGGGTGATTGGTGTGGGGGTTCGTGGGTTGGGGGTACTGGTGATTGGTATGGGGGTGGCGCTGGTTCGGGTTGGGGTGGGGGTTGGAAGGCGGCTGGCGCTGGTTCGGGTTGGGGTGGTGTTGGTTCGGGTTGGTGTGGGGGTTGGAAGGCGGCTGGTTCGGGTTGGGGTGGGGGTTGGAAGGCGGCTGGCGCTGGTGGGGGTTGGGGTGGTGTTGGTTCGGGTTGGGGTGGGGGTTGGAAGGCGGCTGGTGGGGGTTGGGGTGGTGTTGGTTCGGGTTGGGGTGGGGGTTGGAAGGCGGCTGGTTCGGGTTGTGGTGGTGTTGGTTCGGGTTCGGGTTCGGGTTGGGGTGGGGGTTGGAAGGCGGCTGGTTCGGGTTGTGGTGGTGTTGGTTCGGGTTCGGGTTCGGGTTGGGGTGGGGGTTGGAAGGCGGCTGGTTCGGGTTGTGGTGGGGTTGGCTCGGGTTCCGGCTGGGGCGCGGTGTCCGGTTCTGGCCTCGCTTCGGTGACGAACTCGGGCGGGGCCAGGTGCTCCGGCGTGACGGATGGCCCGGCCTCCAGTTGCGAGCCGCGGGTGAGCCCCCGCCAGAACGGGGCGACCTCCTCCGGCATCGGCTCCCTGCCCCATGCGGCGAACAGGAACTTCTCCGCCAGGGTCCACAGGTACACCGGGTCGGGTTTGCCCCAGGGCACCGGGTCGCCCGGCAGTGCCAGTGCGGTCCCCACCTGGAGCGGGGTGTCGGGCCCCGCGGCGGCCACTCCGGGACTGGCGGTATTGAGCGACCGCAGCTCCTGCCAGCGCCTCGGCGTCTGCAGGAACTGCGCCGAGACGCTGCGCAGGGTGTCCTCGGTCCGGGTTAGGTAGTAGGCCCGCACCGGAACGATCATCGGGGGCTCCTCCGATGACGGGCCGGCGGCTTCGTCGATGATCTCGGCGTCGGACACGCTGTCCTCGAACATCGCGTCGTCCAAGGACGCGTTCTCGGACACGATGGAGTCGGGGTGGCCGGGCATGGCTCCCTGGGGCAGGCCCCCGAGAGCGAAGCTGTCATCGCCTGTGATCGGGTCCGGCCCCCACACCGAGTGGGGCGTCTCGCCGTCGGGCGTCTCGTCGCCGGGCGTCACGTCATCGGGCACGACGACCCGCGGGAAGTCGTCGCTGAACTGCTCGTCGAAGAGCGGGGCAGCCTGGTGGCGGTACCAGGGCTCGTCGGGCTCTGTGTCGTCGGTGTCGACCGGGTCGGCCTCCTCGTGTTCTGCGTCGCTGGCCTTGCGCCGCTTGAGCAGGCTCGAAACCAGGAACCACAGGCAGGCGACCCAGGCGAGCAGGAGAACGGCCGAGAGGATGTCGACGATGGCGCTGCTGGGGTATGTGCCGTCGTTGATGAGGACCCGCGCCTCGGACCATTCCGACGGCGGGGCCATCTCGGGCGGGCCGAGCAGCACGAACATGGCCGCCGGGACGCCCAAGCCCACAAGGGCAAGGAGCGCGTACAACCGGGCCGCATCGAGTGAACGCCTCAATGTCAAGCACCGATCGGGGGGCTCGCCCTAGGGCAGTTCAGAGCAGTCCTGCCAAGCCCGGGCCGAGGTATTGACACGAGCGACAATTCTACAGGAATAGCTGAATCTCCAACAACGACTAAGGATGTGCGCGGATAGGTGAGGTTCGGCACCACGATGCCGTCGGATTGCAGGTGCCTCGTGCCTTCGCGGCCGCCTATCCGCGTGGCCCCTAAGAGGCAGCGCGGGTAGGTGATGCCGCCTCGCGGTGCGGCGTTGTGTCTCCCGCTCTTGTTCGCTGCGCTCACGGGCCGCTCGGGCCACGGCCTCGCTGAACGCCTCGCCAAAATCCTCACGAATCACCGCCTACCCGCTCGGCCTCTAAACAGATGTATTCGATAACTACGAACACTACGCCAACATCGGTCACGGTGCTAGGTGAGCGGGCACTCCCCCAGGTAGTGCAGAGTGGCCGTCTCGTCGTTAGGTGTGACCAGGTAGGCCTCAGCCGCGCCGATCGCCGCGATGGGCTGGTGCGGTCGCACCGCCCCTATCGCCGACCGGTATCTGTAGCGGCTCAGCACCGTGACCTGCACCCGGCTGCCCACGCAGTCCATGTCTATAACCTGTATGTCTTCGCCGTAGATGAGCTGAGTTCTCGACATGCGCTGCTCCGCGGCCTGCCGGGCCTGCGTCGGGGTGCCGCCGCTGGCGACGGTGGCAGCCGCCACCCGGGCAGCCTCGTTGGCGGCGTGCAGGGCGTCCTGGCGGGCCGCCATGACGCGGGGCGCGTCGTAGGCGATGCCGCCGAACAGGAGCAGGGCCGAGGCGATGACCGCGATGAATATGGCGTAGTCGCCCCGCTGGTCGCTGGCTCGCCGCCGCTGGCGGCGGTGCGCTCGGGTGCCGGGTCCGGCGGCGGGACCCTTCATGGGCCCGACCGGTAGCGGTACGGGTCCACGGTCGCGACTCCCATCGCCCTGCGCTCGGCGGCGAAGACGTCGAAGCCGTATCCCCCCAGCACCCGCGGCGGGATTCGGCAGGTGACGAACACATACACGGTCCCACCCGGCGGCACGGCGGCGCCAGGATCGTTGGGGACGTCATTGCCGTTGACGTCGACGAAGACGACCGCGCTGCTGTCCACAAAGTCGTTGTTGCACAGGATGCGGTTGTGGGCGTTGGCGCTCTCGGCGGCGCTCAGGCTGGCCCGCGCCACCTCCTCGGCGCCGTTCAGGCCGCCGGTGCGGTGGCAGCACAGCGCAGCGGCGCGGGCGGCGCGGTTGGCCGCGGCCTGGATGCCCTGCTCGATTCGGGCCGAATCGGACAGCAGCTGCAAAGACACGATCACCAGCATCAGCATCGGGAAGATGACGGCCACGCCGATAGCGGTTCCCGAGCCGGACTCGTCGCGCCGCAGGCACCGGTCGCCGCCGGTCAGCATCGCCATAGGTCGCCGTCGCCAGCGGTAAGGCTTGAGGCCGGGACGTCGTCGAGGGGGCCGCAGGCCAGCCCCGTGAGTTCTAAGCCTCCTAGCACGGGCGAGAGGGTCTCCCCGAAAACCTCCACCGTGACGGTGCCCTTCTCTGCCTCGACAACCACCGCGGGGGGCCGTGTCTCGATTACGGTGCCAGCCGAGCCGATCATGGCGAGGCGCGCCGCGAGGACGCCCTCGCAGACTCGTGCGGTCTCAGTGGTGCCGTCGCACTGGACGTCTCCCGGCCCAGCTGCCTGGGCGGCGGCCACCGCCGAGTCGGCGGCGGCCTGCACCGCGGTGCGGGCCATGGAGATGAGCACGACATGAACGCCGATGAGGATCGTCAACAACACCCCGATGAACAGGATGGCAACAGGCAGCGCCTCGCCCCGCTCGTCGCGCTGGCGAAGGCGCTCAGAGCATCTCTGCCCGGCGACGGTCAAGGCTGCCGGACGCACCTGGCCGCTCCTTCAACGAGACCCGCGGAGGATACTCCTGCCCACACACGACTGCCGGACCAGGCGTCTGGTGGCGGGGCGCTCCGTGCGAACGGCCCGAACGGAGCGGGAATGACTGGGGCCGCGCCTGGCCTTGTGTGCGTCGAGACGGTCTGCGCGGTGACGGGGAGGCTTACGGGACGATGCAGAAGTCGGTTTCGGTGGTCGCCGTGCCTGGATCGTCGCCGAGTGAGCCGCCGCGGAGTGCGCAGGCCTGCGCGTCAACATCGTCGAGCCTCTCGATTTCGGTGCTGGCACGGTTGAGCAGAATGCCGGCGACGGCTCCCGCAATGACCAGCATCACGACGATCACGATCACGGTCTGCAGCGCGATGCCCCGGGCGTCGGCGGCGGGCTTGGGCAGGCGACTGCGTGCGGCGAGGAACAGTGCGCTGGCCACGATGGGAACGATGATGGAGATCACGACGGCTGTAGTCACTGGATCACCCTCCTGTGTTGTCCGTTCGTCAGGCTCTTGCTTGGCGTTGCGGACAGGATAACCCGTCCGATCTCTCAGAACCAATCTGAGTAAACCAAATAATCAGGATGTCAGGATCAAGCGACCACTAGAAGCCGCTGAGGGTGGACGTGTCTGGACCCAGACCGACCGCAGACCGGGTGCCGGCCGTGATCTCGCCCACCAGGGCAGCATCAACCTCGTCGGTCTTGTTCAACAAGGCGATCAACGTGGTCAGCTTCAGGTTGATCGCGTCGATCCGGGCGTCGAGCGCGTCGGTTCTTGCGTCTTGGGCGGCGAACCGGGCGTCGATCTGTGCGAATCTCATTGTTGCCCGCAGGATCCGCGTCCGCACAATCCTCACGACTCGCGCTGGCCTGCTCGTTGGTGTCGGGCGGCTGTGGGTCGGGCGCTTGCGTCATGGCGGCCTGGAGGTGGGGCCGCCTACAGGCCGCTGAGGGTGGACGTGTCGAGGATCCCGGCCAGGGGCGGGTAGCCCATCAGGATCATGAAGGCCCCGCCGATCAGGGCCAGCGGCGCCCCCATCTTCTCGCCCGACGAGGCCGCGGCCGCGTCGGCCTCCAGCATCGCCTTGGAGCGGGCCGCCTCCACTTGGGCCAGGATCGCCTGGCGCGACCCGGCCCCGGTCGTGCCGGCCAGCTCCAGGGCGGCGCAGAACGGGTCCAGGAACCGCAGGCGGCGCTCGTCGGCCAGCCTGTGCAGCCCCGTCCACGGCGGCTCGCCGCTCGCGGCCGACACCCGCAGCGCGTCGCGGATTATCACGAAGCCGGGCTGCTCGCTGTAGGACGCGGCCACCGTCAGTGCCCCAAACGTGTCGGCCCCGGCCGTCACCAGCTGGGCCACCAGCTCCAGCCACGACTCCGTCACCTGCCGGAACAGGACCCGCTCCTTCTCGGCCTCGGTCTTGAGCACCGAGTCGGGCAGCCACCACCCGCCCAACCCGCCGACCAGCGCCACGACCACCGTAATCGGCAGGGGCAGTCCCAGCCCGAACAGCGTGTCGGCGAACACCGCGAAGGCGGCCAGCAGCGCGGTGCCGAGCACCAGCCCGGCCATCTTGTACACCGCGTGGGTCTCCAGGCTGCGGCCCACCATGCGGGCGTCCTGCATGAGCATCGACTTGGCGTGCAGGTCCTGCCCGATCCTCCGCGCCACCCGACGGGTGGTGTCCTGAAGGGCACCGCCGCCCTCGGATCCCTCCTTGGCGGCGCGGTCAGGATCGGGCGCGGCTGGCACCGGCGCCCTCACCGGCCGGGGCGTGAGCCCCACCACCACGAACAGCAGTCCCAGCCCGGCCACGGCACCCAGCAGGATCACCATGGCGTCACTGGTCCTCTCCGGACAGCGCCGCCACGGCGTCCTCGGCCAACTGCTCCCCCTCCGACGACAGCAGGCGCACCGGGACCCCCGACTCCGACAGCTTCAGCACCCAGTAGATGTTGCCGAAGATCAGCACCCCCACCGCCAGCAGGGTGGCCTGGCCGACCACGGAGCCGAAGGGATCGAAGAACGCTTTGTTGAACACGAACATGAACAGCACCGACACCACCGTGACCCCCACTATCGACACCACCTGCGTCCACGCCCGGGCGTTGGCCACCTCGTTGCGCCGCCGCATATCCACCTCGGTCCGCATGGCCCGGGCCGTGCTCTCGAACGCCTCGCTCACCCGGGCCCCGGAGTCCCAGGCGATCTTCATGCCCAGCACCAGACGGTCGGCGAAGGGCGACTCCATCTCCGCCGCGAACCAGTCGAGCGCGGCGGGCAGCCCCCGGGTCCGGGCGATCGAGGCCATATGCACGACCTTGGGCCGCAGCCGCGACGGAGCCTGATCGGCCGACAGCGTTACCGCCTCGAACAGCGAGCCGCTGGCCGACACCAGGTCCCGGATCTGCTCGGTCCACTGCGAGTAGGCCTCGATCTCGTCGGTGAAGTCCCGGCGCTGGCGCGGCCCCCGCCACATCAGGGGCCCCATCACACCGGCGGTCAGGCCGATCAGCGCGGCCGCCACCCACCCGGTGGCATACCAGGCGCCGAACCCCAGCACGGCCGCAAGGCCCACCATGGCCAGAGCGTCTCTCGCCGACGACGGCAGTTTGACGCCGGTCGCCCGAGTCCGGAAACTGCGCAATCGGGCCTGCTTCTCGCGTACGGGCCGTTTCTGGGAGCCGAGAACCATCGCGAACAGCCCCAAGCCGGCCAGCGCGCCGAAGAGGGCGGCCAGGGCGACCATCGGGACCTAGCCGGCCCGCTCGGTCGGTGCGGAGTCGGGGGAGGTCGGGGGTTCCCGCCGTGCGCCCGGAGCCGCCCGGAAGCCCGGACTGGGCTGGCGCGGAGGGACCGCGGCCCGCTGGGCTGATGCGGGTTGTGGTGCTCTGGGGTCTTGCCGGGCCGGTGGGGGTTGTGAGGTTGGCGGGGGGCGTTGGGCTGGTGCGGGTTGTGGTGCTCTGGGGTCTTGCCGGGCCGGTGGGGGTTGTGGTGGGCGTTGGGCTGGTGCGGGTTGTGGCGCTCTCGGGTCTTGCCGGGCCGGTGGGGGTTGTGGCGCTCTGGGTGCTTGCCGGGCCGGTGCGGGTTGTGGGGTTGGCGGGGGGCGTTGGGCTGGTGCGGGTTGTGGCGCTCTCGGGTCTTGCCGGGCTGGTGCCGGTTGCGGCTGCGGGAAACGGGATGGGGGATGGGCCTCGGGCCCGGAAGGACGCTGGCGGTAGGGTTCGCCCAGCGCGGCGGGATCGAACCCGGCCGCCACCAAGCGGGCCAGCGGCTCACCGTCGGGCTTGAAGGGCTTGACGTACACGCCGATGCCGTCGGGGCCGGGAGCGAACACCTCGGAGGTGACCACTCGGCCCTCCTCGTGCCCGATGATCTCCCGGATGGAGGTGATAGCCCGCCGCCCGTCGGGCAGCTTCTTGATGTACACCAGCAGGTGCAGCACCTCTGCGATCTCGCGCAGCACCGAGTCGGGGGTGGGCGAGTCCGGTGAGCGCTGCGCGTAGATCAGCATCTTGTTGATGGCGGCTCTGGTGCTGCCCGCGTGGATGGTGCCGAACGACCCGTCGTTGCCGATGCCCATCGCCTGCAGGAGCTGCATCACTTCGCCCCCGCGCACCTCGCCCACGATCACCCGGTCCGGCGACATCCGCAGCGCGGCCTTGCACAGGTCATACATGGAGATCTCGCCCAAGCCCTCGGTGTTGGAGGTGCGGGTCTCCAGCGCCAGCGTGCGCTCGTGCAGGCCCGAGGACCGCAGATGCAGCTCGAGGGTGTCCTCGATGGTGACGATGAGCTCGGACTGGGGGACCTCGGTCAAAAGCGAGCGCAGCAGGGTCGTCTTGCCCGCGCCCGTGCCCCCGACCACCAGCATGTTCGCCGGGCTGGGAGGACGCACCGCGGCCCGCAGCACCGCGGTCATCTGGGGAGTGACGGTGCCCTTCTGCTCGAGCTGCTCCAGCGAGGACTGCAGCATCCGGTGGCGGCGGATCACGATCGAGGTCCGTTCGGCCACCGCGGTCACCGCGAACAGCCGGTGCCCCGAGGACAGCCTCAGATCGAGGATCGGCGCCGCGGTGTCGAAGCGCCGCGACGTGTGGCCCGCGGTTGCCGCGAGGTGGCGGATCATCATGACCAGTTCCTGCTCGCTGCCCGCCAACGCAGGCCCCGGGATGCGACGCCCGTCGGCCAATGACAGGATCACCTTGTCGTGACCGAGGATGTGGATGTTCTCTACGTCCTCCCGCTCCAGCAGAGGCACCAGGGCACCGCCCCCCATCAGGCCCCGCACGTTGGACCGGAACTCCTGCTCCTCCTCGTCGGAGAGCCTGGGCCGCCCGGCGATCAAAGCCGAAGTGTTGTGCTCGCGGACGATTCTCTCGGCGATGTCCATGAGCTGCTTGTCGACGACGTCGGCAGACAGCTTCTGGCGCTCCAACTCCAGGAACTGCTGCAGTAGCCTGTCGTACGACCGCTGGAATAGCTCTAGACCCGGACTCGTCTCAGCCATGACACCGCGGGGCTGAGCCCCCTCACCCGCCTCGCTTCTGAGCTGGCGCATCCCCGGCGTTCGGGCCGTGCAGCTTGACTGCCCACTCCCGGAACGAACCGGTGGGCTCCATGTTCGGCCTTGGCGGGAACTCGGCCTCCGGCGGCGCCGGGGTCGGGTGTTCAGGTCGGGCGGGAGGCTGTTCGTAGGGGGGCACCGGGTATTGCTGTGGCGGGTAGGGCTCGTGGGTTCCGGGTTGGGGCTGTTCGTGGGGGGGTGCCGGGTATTGCTGTGGCGGGTAGGGCTCGTGGGTTCCGGGTTGGGGCTGTTCGTGGGGGGGTGCCGGGTATTGCTGTGGCGGGTAGGGCTCGTGGGTTCCGGGTTGGGGCTGTTCGTGGGGGGGTGCCGGGTATTGCTGTGGCGGGTAGGGCTCGTGGGTTCCGGGTTGGGGCTGTTCGTGGGGGGGTGCCGGGTATTGCTGTGGCGGGTAGGGCTCGTGGGTTCCGGGTTGGGGCTGTTCGTGGGGGGGTGCCGGGTATTGCTGTGGCGGGTAGGGCTCGTGGGTTCCGGGTTGGGGCTGTTCGTGGGGGGGTGCCGGGTATTGCTGTGGCGGGTAGGGCTCGTGGGTTCCGGGTTGGGGCTGTTCGTGGGGGGGTGCCGGGTATTGCTGTGGCGGGTAGGGCGGCGGGGGCTGGTCGTAACCCTCGGAGGTGCCGGGCCATCCGGTAGGCGGCACGTAGTGCGGCTGTCCGTAGCCCGGCTCCGGCTCGGCGTTCGGCGGCAGGTCGTGCGGGTACCCGTAGTCCGGCCCCGGTGCGGGAGCCGTCGGCGGGGCTTGCCCGTAGGCGGGCATGGGCTCCTGCGGTGCCGTCGGCGGGGCTTGCCCGTAAGGGGCTGGATCCTCCGCGGCTAGAGGCTCCGACGCCGCGGCAACCACATCGACGGCGACCGGGCCGGCATCCTCGTCGGGCCCCGTGATGGGCGGCGGAGCCTGCGCCGGCGGCTTTGTCCGCCGCGGCTGGTCCGATGCGGGCGGTTGCGCGTACTGGTACAGCCTCTCTCCGACCTGCTCCAGGCTGGTCCACCACTTCTTGGACCTGCGCTTCTTGCGGCCCAGGTAGGCCGAGAGGTCGGTGGCCATGTCGGCCACGATCTCGATCGAGCCGCAGAAGGTCAGGCCGTGGCTCTCGGGCCACTCCTCGGGGTCCATGGGGGAGTTGCCGATCGTGACAACACAGCCCTGGGGGCCGTCGTCGTCGGGACTGGCGGCCAGCACATCCTTCAGATGCTCCAGGCTCGAGAGCTGGCTGTTGTTGCGGCAGACTACGACCACCCCGGCTGCCCCCGTGGTCAGCCCCGAGGCCGCCGTGTCGGCGGTGATCCGGCCCCCGTCGATGATCACCGCGATCTCGTTCTCGGAGATCGTTCGGAGGTCCTCGAAAAAGTCGGCGAAGGTATGGAAGATGCCGCGGGCACCCGTGGGACTGGCCGGGGCCGGCATCACGTGCAGGCTCTCGAACAGCACGTCCTGGGCGTGATCGATCAGATGGTTGCTGAGGACCGGGAGGCCCGAGGCCACGAACGACGCCGACCCGGGCGTGAACTGGATGCCCAGATTGTGGCTCAGCGTGCCCCCGGCGGGGTCCGCCTCGATGAGCAGGACCTCGCGGCCCGTCGAGGCCCAGTGGGCGGCCAAGTGCATGGCCGTGGTGGAGGCGCCCGGGGAGCCCTGCGTGCTGTAGACGGTCAGCACGGGACCGTCCGGGTCTGCTCCGGCCTCCGACTGCCGCTCGTAGAAGTGATGGTCCTCATTGATCCTCGACGGTCTCGGAGCCCGGCCCCTGTCCAATCAAATCATCTGTAATAGTCGATGGAACACTAATCGCCTGTTGCTCCAACGCGGCAGCGAGGTCGTCGACGGTCAGGTCGAAGCCCAGCTTCAGCATCGTGCGGTCCGGTGCCTGGGTGTAGCGGTCGACGCTGCTCTTGATCTGGAGAGCCTGCTCAGGGGTGACTACGTAGTAGAGGTCATCGCCATCCACGAACTCAACCTGAAGCACGCCGATCAGACCGAGAGCGGAGGGTTGGCCCTGCAAGCCAGAAGACTCCCGGCCGAGCAGGGCGATCGTGTCGCCCGCAGCGAGAGTACCGAAGGGCGCATCCGCGGCGGGCAGGCGGACCCGGATGAGCACTTTCTCCGCTTCGGACTCGGCTGACAGGGGGGGGGTCTCGAACAGGCCTCCGGTGATGAGCGTCCCTGCCGGAATCCGGCCGGTGGCCCATTTGCCGCGCACCGCGTCGAACTGGGCCGAGGTGAGCGCGGAAGCATCCCCGACGTTCGCCTCGACGACGGTGAAGTCCTCAGCGCGGACCAGTTCCCAGCGCTCGATGGTTCGAGCCGCCATCAGGTATTCGGCGCGCTGGTCGATGCTCTGAAGCACGAACCAGAAGCCGAACCCGGCCCCAGACACCAGTACCAGGCCGAACAGCAGCAGCCCGGTCCGCCGTTGACTGCGCTGCGACGTGCCGGGAAGTGCGATCTGCCGCCGCCGGGCCGGTGCCGCGGGCGCTCGTGTCTGTTGGGGCGGAGAGTTCGTCATGTCATCGCGGCACACGGCGACCCGCGCGCAAGGCACGCGTTCGCGGTCTGACAATCGGGCGTTTGGTGATCGGATGCATCTCGTGTTGTCGGATTACTCTCCTATTGTGCGGATGCGCCCCTATCGTTGGGTACTCCCCCTTTGGGTACTCCCCCCTTCCCCATGATAGATACTACTTCTTCTTAGAGCGCGCGCAAATAGGTGAAGTTCAATGTCGGGACGCCCTTAGATTTCAAGCATCTCGTGCCGGTACGGTCGCCTACTTGCGCGGCCTCTTACGGAGGTTACTGCAATTTCAGATTCCGGGACAAGTTGAAACGATGCCAGCGATCTGCGTCCCGAGCCGGCTGCAAGCATCGGGGCCGTAGGCGTTCTCGCGGTGGGCACGCCCGCGGTACTCGTTGCAGCGGCCGCCGCCTCGTGGTTGGTCGCAGGTGTACGGCTGGCCGTGACCGACTATCGCACCAGGCTGCTCCCCACTCGGGTGATCTGGCCCGCCGCGGGGGCGGTCTGGGTGCTCTACGCGGCGGCGTCGCTCATAGAGGGCGAGCCGGCCGGCCTCATCGGCGCGGCGCTGGGAGCCGCGGTGTGCGGTGCGGTGCTGGCCGCGATCCACTTCGTGCATCCGCCGTCCATGGGCTTCGGCGATGTGCGGCTGAGCGTTCTTAACGGGCTGCTGTGCGGGTGGTGGGGCTGGCAGGCGGCCCTGCTCGGCCTGATGGCCGGGTTCGTGCTGGCCCTGCCCGAGGCGGTCGTTGTCCTGGCCCGGCAGGGGCTGCGGGCCACCCGGCCCCTCGGCCCCTACCTGGTGGCCGGAGCGGCCGCGGTGGTGCTCTGGTCAGCCGCCACCCGCGGCCTGGTGCCGGCTCGCTGACGGTCGGTGCGACGGGCCTTGTCGGCCTGGGTGCGGGTGCGGTTGACGAGCGGCCTGGTGCCGGCTCGCTGACGGTCGGTGCGACGGCTCAAGTGAGCACGGCGGCCCCTTAGTCAGGCGACCATCTCGAAGTACTGGACCTCCACCATCAGCGGCAGCAGGTAGCGGACGTAGAAGCTGTGCAGCTTCAATACGCCAAAGTCCTCGACGTCGTAGCCGATCATGTCCACCCGGTCGTCGGCGGCGGCGCAGGCCTCGGCCCGGCGCAGGACCTCCATCAGCTCCTCCAGGCTGTCGACGGCCATCCCGAAGTGGTCGCCCTTGGGTGCCTGCATGGGGCTGTCGTCGGCGATGACGAACACGAACTGGTCATAGGAGTGCACTCCCATCACCAGCCGCTTGCGGTCCTCGGTCATGGTGGGGTGCTCCCGCCAGCCGAACACCTCGCCGTAGAAGTGGGTGATCGCTCCTCGGCCCTCGGCGTCGAGCAGGTCGGCGGGCACGCTCATGGCGACGTGGTTGAAGCGGGCGGGGCCCTTGAAGTCGGTGAGGCTCACGGTTGCACCAGTACCTTTCCGGCCACCTCGCCCGAGCGCAGGCGACCCATGGTGTCGAGGATGTCGTCGAGGCCGACCGGATCCGGTTCGAGCAGCACGTCCATCGGCAACGCGCCCGACGCGATGAGGTCCAGCGCGACGGAGAGGCCGTCGGGGTCGTACTCGTAGGCGCCGGTGACCACGAGCTCGTTGAGGATCACCCGGTTGGTGTCGAGCTTCGGATAGTCCATGCCGATGCCCACGATCACCATCGTCCCGCCCCCGGCCAGCTGGGTCAGGCCGGCCTGGGCCGCCGGGCGCGCCCCGGACGTCTCGAACACCCAGCCGACGGCGTCGGACGGGACCTGGCCGGGATGGTCCGGCGTCTCGAGCTCGTCGGCCGAGCGGACCACGGCGCCCAGCCGCCGGGCCAGGTCCTGGCGGGGCTCCGACGGTTCGACCACGGTCACCTCGCCGCCCCGGGCGATCAACACGGCCACCACCGCGGCACCGATCGGGCCGCAGCCGAACACCATCGCCCGACCACCCGGCTGGAAGGAGCCCTGGGTGACGGCATGCATGGCCACCGCCAGCGGCTCGGCGTAGGCCGCCTCCCTCAGGCCCACCCCGTCGGGAACCACGGTGAGGTTGCGATGGTCGGTGACCAGGTAGCGGGCGAAGGCACCCGAGTGGCCGTCATCGAGGCCAGCGAGAGGCCGCTGGGCGCACAATCCTGGCCGTCCTGCCCGGCAGTTCTCGCAGCGACCGCACTCCGCCCAGCCTTTGCCCACCACCGCGGCACCCTCGTCGATCGGGGCCTCGGCACCGGCTGTGGCCACCCGGCCCGACCATTCGTGGCCGAAGATCGTGCCGGGCGTGCCCCATCCGTCGAGCACCATGTGGAGGTCGGTACCGCACAGCCCGCAGTAGGCCACCTCCACCAGGGCGTCGTGGGGTCCCAGCTCCGGCACGGGCACATCCGTGACGTCCAGCTCGCCCGGCCTCCGGTAGACGGCGGCGGGCATGGTCCCGGTCATGGCGCCCGCCTGTTGTCGATGGCCGCCGGGAGCTTGGCGTCAGTGGCTGTCATCGTTCCCGCCGGTGGTTCTCGTGTGGCAACCGGCCGGTTGCGGGGGCGCTGTGGCTGGTGTCGGGGGCGTGGTGGGCGGTTTGGGTGTGGTTGGTGTCGGGGGCGTGGTCGGCGGTCAGCAGAGCTTGGAGCTTCATCCGGTCCACTTTGCCAGATGCCAACATCGGAAGCTCCTTCACCACCTCGATGCGCTCAGGGATGATGAAGCGGGCTGCTCCCCGCTGGGAGAACCATTCCCGGCACTCGGCAAGGCTGAAGCCGGTCGACGCGACCACGAAGGCGGCGACCCGCTCGCCGAGCCGGTCGTCGGGCTCGCCCACCACCGCAGCCTGCAGCACGGCCGGATGAGCTTCCAGGTGCTGCTCCACCTCGGCCGCGGAGACGTTCTCGCCGCTGCGGATGATGCGGTCGCCGAGCCGGCCGGTGACGGTCACCCAGCCGTCCTCGATGATGGCGAGGTCGCCGGTTCGGAGCCAGCCGTCGACGAAGGCGTCGGCGGTGTGATCGGGGTCCAGGTAGCCCCGGGCCAACTCCGGCCCGGTCACCCACAGCTCGCCGTCGTCGTCCACCCGGAGCCGAGCATCCCCGAACGCCCGGCCGTCGGTGAGGATCATCCTGTCGGCCGGGTCGTCGAACCGGGAGGTGGTGATCGTGGGAGCCTCAGTGGAGCCGTAGGACCGCTTCACCGTGGCTCCCAGAGTGCGCTGCGCCCTGCGGCAGAACGACGGGGTCACTCCGGTGCCCCCGCACGAGATCATTCGCAGCGTGGCAGTGCTTCCCGGGTCGAAGGCGTCGCAGTCCATGAGGGTGGTGAACAGCGTCGGCGGCCCGACCATGTAGGTGACCGCCTCTCGCTCGATCAACTCCAGTGCCCTCGCGGGATCCCAGCGGGACATGAGCACCGTCTTCATGCCCATCGCCCCCGGTATCAGCACCCCGTGCAGCAGCCCGGCGACATGGGCCAGCGGCGACGGCACCAGGGCGCAATCGGTGGCGGTCAGTCCGTGAGCCGCAGCGAGCTGGCCGACCTTATAGCGCAGACCTGCGTGGGTGTGGACCACCCCCCGGGGCGTGCCGGTGGACCCAGACGTGAACATGACCACCGCGTCGCTGTTGTCGGGTGTGTCGGCGTGCCCTGTATGTGCGGCGCTCGGCAAGGAAGGCAAGAAGGGGTTCAAGGCGTTGTTGTCGGGTGTGTCGGCGTGCCCTGTATGTGCGGCGCTCGGCAAGGAAGGCAAGAAGGGGTTCAAGGCGTTGTTGTCGGGCATGTCGGCGTGCCCTGTATGTGCGGCGCTCGGCAAGGAAGGCAAGAAGGGGTTCAAGGCGTTGTTGTCGGGCATGTCGGCGTGCCCTGTATGTGCGGCGGCTGTCGGTGCACCAGGCGTCTCTGCCATCAGGTCGTCCACTGTTGCGGGTTGGAGGGAGCCCAGTTGGGGGAAGTCGGGGTTGGCGATGGTGACGACCGGGCGGGCCTGGGCCAATGCCCGGCCCAGGTCGTGCGAGCCGGCCGCCGGATGCAGTGCCACCGCCACCGCCCCGATGCGCCAGCACGCCCGGTAGACGACCACGCTGTCGATGCCGACCGGAAGCCGGAACGCCACCCGGTCGCCCGGCCCGACGCCGCGAGCAGCCAGCGCGGCCGCCACCGACCGGACCCGGCGCTCCACATCAGCGGTGGAGAACCGGCCGTCGTCATCCACGACGAGGTTGTCGCGGGCCGGTGCTTCCGACAGCAGAGTGTCCAGCGTCATTGCGGACCGCTAGCGCCCCATCGGCCCGACTCGAAATTGATGACGCACTGGCCCTCAGAGGCCCAAAATCCGCTCCAATTTCCTGAGCGGGCCAGCGACGGGGCCACGGGCAGCGCGCCCTCAGTCGTCTAGGCCGATCGGGTCGTCGCCGGTGAACACGATCTCCCGGCTCGCGACCTGCCAGCCGTCGGCGCCCCTGCGCAGGATGTCGTGGTAGCGGCCGGTTTGCAGGATCTTGTTGTCCTTGGCCACGAAGGCGAAGTCGGTGGTGACGATGGCCTCGTCGCCGTGCAGGTTGATCCGGGGCTCGCTGATCATGTGCTTGCCCCTGAGCTCCTCGGTTTGGAACGGCTCGATGATGGCCCGCATTGCGGTCCGGCCCCGGGTGCGGGTTCCCATCACCGCAAGCCGGCAGTCTTCGGTGTACAGCGAGGCCCACTCGCCGAAGTAGCCGTCGTCGAGGGTTTGGCAGCATCCGGCCAGCAGCCGGCGGATCGCGGCGGTGTCCAGCAGAAGCCGGATTGCGTCTGCCGTCACGGCCGCGTCCAAGTCCTGTGCGGTGTTGTCCATACCCCGACGCTACCCGTCGCGGGCTCGGGCGCTTGCGAGGTTGTCGGGTGGTTTCAGCGGCGGCTGGGATGTGGGTTGGGGCGGCGTTGTCGTGGGTTCGGGCGCTTGTGGGGTTGTCGGGTGGTCTCGACGGCGGCTGGGATGTGGGTTGGGGCGGCGTTGTCGTGGGTTCGGGCGCTTGTGGGGTTGTCGGGTGGTCTCGACGGCGGCTGGGATGTGGGTTGGGGCGGCGTTGTCGTGGGTTCGGGCGCTTGTGGGGTTGTCGGGTGGTCTCGACGGCGGCTGGGATGTGGGTTGGGGCGGCGTTGTCGTGGGTTCGGGCGCTTGTGGGGTTGTCGGGTGGTCTCGACGGCGGCTGGGATGTGGGTTGGGGCGGCGTTGTCGTGGGTTCGGGCGCTTGTGGGGTTGTCGGGTGGTCTCGACGGCGGCTGGGATGTGGGTTGGGGCGGCGTTGTCGTGGGTTCGGGCGCTTGTGGGGTTGTCGGGTGGTCTCGACGGCGGCTGGGATGTGGGTTGGGGCGGCATTGTCGCGGGTTCGGGCGCGTGCGGGGTTGTCGGGTGGCAGTAAGGTCCCGCGGGATGGACCTCTCGCTGTCGGCTGCCGAAGAGGCGTTCGCCCGTGAAGTGCGGACCTGGCTCGACCGCAACATTGAGAGGCCCGACACCGCTCTGAGTCCCGAAGAGGCGGTCGCCTGGGGCCGCCGATGGCAGGCCAAGCTGGCCCAGGCCCGGATGGTGGCCATCTCGTGGCCCAAGTCGGTGGGGGGCCGGGAAGCGACCCCGGTGGAAGTGGCGCTCTACAACATGGAGTACGCCCGAGCTGGCGCGCCCCAGCCGGTCAACAGAGTGGGCATCAACCTGGCCGGGCCGACCCTGCTGGCCCACGGAACGCCCGCCCAACAGCAGCGGTGGCTGCCATCGATCCTCGACGCCAGCGAGATCTGGTGCCAGCTCTTCAGCGAACCCGACGCGGGATCGGACCTGGCGTCGCTGAGAACCCGCGCCGAGCCGGTCGCCGACGGCTGGCTGGTGACCGGAGAGAAGGTGTGGACCTCATATGCGGGGTTCGCCAAGTGGGGGATCGCCCTCGTGCGCACCGACCCCGAAGCCGACGGCGGCCGTCATCGGGGCATCTCCTGTGTGGTGATCGACATGGAGGCACCGGGAGTGGAGGTCCGCCCCCTGCGCCAGATCACCGGCGAGTCCGAATTCAACCAAGTCGGCCTGCACGAGGTGTTCGTGCCCGCCGACTTCCTAGTGGGCGGGCTGCACCAGGGGTGGGCAGTGGCCAGCACCACCCTGGCCCATGAGCGGGGGACCGCCTACCCGTTCAAGGAACAGGTCGTGCACGAGATCTACTTCGACGAGCTCATGGCCGACGACCGGGCCCTCACCGCCCTGAGCGCCCCGGTTGTTGCCGACAATCTCGTCGACGCCTACGTAGCGCTGCGGCTACTGCGCCTGCGCAACTACCGCACGCTGTCCGGCCTGAGCCGCGGGATCGAGCCCGGGCCTGACTCCAGCCTTGCGAAGCTCATCCATTCGTCGATGACCCGCCAGCTGTCGGCGGCGGCGCTTGACGTGCTCGGCGCGGAAGCGACCCTGTGGCCGTCGCCCAGCGGCGAGTTGACCGCGGGCACCTGGCAGCGCCAGTGGCTGTGGTCGAAGGCCGCCTCGATCGCGGGCGGCACCGACGAGATCCAACGCACCATCATCGCCGAGCGACTGCTGGGCCTGCCCCGAGGCTGAAGCGAAGCGTCACCCGCGAGGCCACACCCGGACTCCGAGTCTGTGCGGGTCGTCCGGTTCTGTGCGGGTCGTCGGGTTCTGTGCGGGTCGTCGGGTTCTGTGGGGATCGTCGGGTTCTGTGGGGATCGTCGGGTTCTGTGGGGGTCGTCGGGTTCTGTGCGGGTCGTCGGGTTCTGTGCGGGTCGTCGGGTTCTGTGGGGATCGTCGGGTTCTGTGCGGGTCGTCGGGTTCTGTGCGGGTCGTCGGGTTCTGTGCGGGTCGTCGGGTTCTGTGCGGGTCGTCGGGTTCTGTGGGGATCGTCGGGTTCTGTGGGGATCGTCGGGTTCTGTGGGGATCGTCGGGTTCTGTGGGGATCGTCGGGTTCTGTGGGGATCGTCGGGTTCTGTGGGGATCGCCCGGTTCTGTGGGGATCGTCCGGTCTGCCCGGGTTATGTCGATATATGACTGGTTTCTATGCAGATTTGGAGTGGGGCGAGGTGAAGCGGTCCGCAAGCAGGCGGCGGAGGGCCTGAAGATCGATCTTGCCGGACTCGAGCCAGGGTAGACCCTGCTGGTCGGCGAAGACGGCCACGTGGCGGGGAACCTTGTAGCTCGCGATCTCGGCTCGCAGGCCCGCCCGAAGCTCTTCCGGGCTCACGTCGGTATCCGGTCTGGCCACCACCGCGGCGGCCACGGCCTCGCCCCGTCCGTCCGCGGCCGGCACGCCCACCACGAAAGCGTGCATGACACCGGGCTGCTGCTCGATGGCCAGCTCCACCTCCCGTGGCGCCACGTTGGTGCCCCCGGCCTTGATCACCGTGCCCATCCGCCCCTCGAAGTAGAGATGCCCGTCGGCGTCGAGGTAGCCGCCGTCGCCGGTGCGGTACCAGCCGCCCGGCTCGAACACCTCGACCGGATCGCGCCCCAGCAGTCCCAGCATCAGCGAGTAGCCGCGGATCCAGATCTCCCCGGTCTCGCCAGCCGGCAGCTCCACTCTGGTGCCGGGATCGACGATGCGGTGCTCGATGCCGGGCACGCTGCGGCCGAACGAGCCCTCCTTGCCCTCGGGCAGCTCGACGCCCAGCGGCTCTATCGAGTGCGGGCCGAGCGACTCCGTCATGCCCAGCGACGTGGCCCTTCTCCGGGGGTCGCTGACCCTCAGGTGCGCGGGGAGCAGCTCGTCGAAGCTGCCGCCCCGGATCGACGACAGGTCGCGCTCAGCGAAGGTCGGATGCTCGACCAGGGCCTTGGCCGTGTGGGGCCAGCCCACCACGTGAGTTGCCCGGCGCTGTTCGATCAGTTCCAGGGTCGCGCCCGGCTCGAACCGCTCCTCGAACAGCACCGTCGCACCGGCGTGCATGACACTGACGAGCGTGTACGACAGGCCCCCCACCCAGAACAGCGGCATCGGCGTGTACAGCATGTCGCTGGTGGCCAGGTCCCGGAACTGCAGCAGGTTGAACGGGTGGACGATCACCGTGGCGTGGGAGTGCACCACGCCCTTGGGTTCCGAGGTGCTGCCCGAGGTGTAGATGACCACCATCGGGTCCTGGGGCTCCACACCATCGGCTGCCATCAAGAACCGCTCGTCGGACACGTCGTCCGATCGGTCCAGCAAGGCTTCCACCGATCCGGCCCAGGACGGTGTGGTCGCGGTCTTGCTCCACATCCACACTGCCCGCAGGCTCCGATGGCTGCCGCAGGCGATGCTCTCATGGCGCTGCTCGCCCAGTCCGGGCACGGCTTGTTCCAGCCGGGCGCAGTAGTCGTGGTTCAAGTACGTGTCGACGGTGAGCAGCACCTCGGCCTCGCAGTGGGCCAGCGCCCAACCCAGCTCGCGGGCCTGATGGAACGTGTTGAGCAGCACGACCAGCGCACCGATCCGGGCTGCGGCCAACCATGCGACCACCCACTCCGGCCCGTTGGGGGCCAGCAGGCCAACCCGGCTGCCCCGTGTCACCCCGCTGGCCAGCAGCGCCCGCGCCAGGTGCCGGGACTCGGCCTCCAGGTCCTGGTAGCTCAGGCGCCGCTCGCCCAGCAGCACCAGGTCGCGGTCCCCCCACCGGTCGGCCACATGGCGCACGAAACGATCCGCGGTTGGCTCATACCCCGGCTCCCGGAACTGCCTCGTGTCAGTGACCACCTCGCGATCGTACGGCGATCGCGCCGGGCGGGGCTCAGCCCAGACCTGGAACCAGAAGTGCGATCCAGATGGTGAGGGCCACGCCGAGCTGCGTGAACACGATGGTGCGCGTCTGGCGAGCAAGCTGGAGCGCGAACTCGCCTCTGTTCTCTCGGGTCTCGCCTCTGTTCTCTCGGATCTCGCCTCTTAGTTCTCCGAACTGGGCTGCAAACTCGGCGCGGAGGCGCTCCTCGGCCATCCTCACGTCGTCCTTGGTGGCTAGCTGATGCCAGTCGACGGGGGGAAGGTGCTCCATGAGCGTCATCGCAGGTTCATCCCCCAGCACTTCGACCAGCCGCTCGGCCAGAGCCCAGCGCTTTACCTCGTCCGCCATCGTCAGCCTCCATCTGTGAATGTCCCGGGAGGACAAAGCAAGAGCTTGTCGATGTCGGTGGCGCAGGACTCCGCCGCCATAGACGACGAGTCCCTGCAGTCATCGAGGGCTCCTACCATACCACTCATGCAGTGGTTTCGTACAACTACAATCCAAATCGTGTCTCCCCGAAGACTGCGCCGGTGGCGTCCGGGATGCGAACGGTAGGATTGAGGGCGTCCCGGCGGCTGTGCAGGAGGTGACCGTTGTGGCACGTGACCTCGGCTTCGAAGTATTCGATTCCGACAACCACATGTACGAGACGGAGGACGCCTTCACCCGGCACCTGCCCGCTGAGTACCGGGGCGCGATCACCTACGTGCAGGTGAACGGCCGCACCAAGATCGCCATCAAGGGCCAGATCTCGGAGTACATCCCGAACCCCACCTTCGAGGTGGTGGCCCCGCCCGGCGCCCAGGAGGAGTACTACCGGCACGGCAACCCCGACGGCAAGAGCCTGCGAGAGATCTTCGGCAAGCCCATCCGCTGCCCCGAGTGGACCCGCAACGCTCGGGCCCGCCTGCCCCACCTCGACGAGCTCGGGATCCAGGGCTCGCTCATGTTCCCCACTCTGGCCAGCCTGCTCGAGGAGCGGATGCGCGACGACCCCGACCTCACCCACGCCGTGGTCCACTCCCTCAACCAGTGGATCCACGACGAGTGGACGTTCAACTACCACGACCGGATCTTCGCCACCCCCATCATCACCCTGCCCATCGTCGAAAAGGCCATCGAGGAGTTGGAGTGGTGCCTGGAGCGGGGCGCCCGCTGCATCCTCATCCGCCCGGCACCGGCCTGGGGCCTGCGGGGGCCGAGGTCGCCGGGCCTGCCCGAATTCGACCCGTTCTGGGCCCGGGTGCAGGAAGCCGGCGTGCTGGTGGGCATGCACTCGTCGGACTCGGGCTACGCCGACCTGGTGTCGATCTGGGAGGGTCGCACCGAGTTCCTGCCCTTCAAGCCCAACCCTCTGCGTCTGCTGGTGATGCAGAACCGGGCCATCAGCGACATGATCACGGCGATGGTGTGCCACGGGGCCTTCACCCGGTTCCCCGACCTGCGCATCGCCACCATCGAGAACGGCGGCACCTGGGTGGCGCCCCTAGTGGAGAAGTTCGAGGGGATCCACAAGAAGATGCCCCAGGAGTTCACCGAGCATCCGGTGGAAGCCTTCCGGCGCAACGTGTACGTCAACCCCTTCTGGGAGGACGCCCTCGACGGCCTGATCGACATCATGAGCCCCGACCGGCTGCTGTTCGGCTCCGACTACCCCCATCCCGAGGGCCTCGGCAATCCGATCAGCTTCTACGACGACCTGCCCTCATCGCTGTCGCAGGCCGACGCGGCCAAGATCATGGGCGGCAACCTCAAGGAACTGCTGGCGGTCTGACCGCCGACGCCGAGAAGCTGCCACTGCTGCCGTGACCGCAACGTCCGAGGAAATCGGGATCGTGGCGACGACGAGCCTGAGGCCTCAGGTGTGCCGGGGCGGCCTGCGGTCGGGCGTCAACACGGTCGGGATCGTGGCGACGACGAGCCTGAGGCCCTAGGCGTGCCCGGGCCTCTGGAAGGCATCAGGGTCATAGAGGTGGCGACCTGGATGTTCGTGCCCTCCGGGGGGTCGGTGCTGGTGGACTGGGGCGCCGACGTGATCAAGGTCGAGAACCCGGCTGGCGGCGACCCCCAGCGGGGGCTGATCACATCGGGGCTCATCCCCGGCGGGGGCGTGAACTTCATGGTGGAGCAGCCCAACCGGGGCAAGCGCTCGGTAGCGCTCAACATCGCCCACCCCGACGGCCGCGAGGCCCTGTTGAAGCTGGTCGAGACAGCCGACGTGTTCCTCACCAACTACCTGGAGCCGGTGCGACGCCGGTTGGGCATCGACAACGAGGCGATCCTGGCCCGCAACCCGTCGGTGATCATCGCCCGGGGCACCGGGCAGGGTCCGGCCGGGCCCGACGCTGAGAAGGGCGGCTTCGACGGCGCATCGTTCTGGGCCCGGGGCGGGGTGGCCGCGGTGTTCCCGCCCGACGGTGCCGGCTGGCCGCAGGGTCAGCCCTCGCCCGCTTTCGGCGATGTGATGGGCGGGATGGCCCTGGCCGGCGCCATCGCCGCGGCGCTGCTGAAGCGGGAGCGCACCGGCACCGGAAGCGTGATCGACGTGTCGCTGCTGGCCACCGCGCTGTGGCAGATCTCGCCGCTGGTGGTGGCGTCGAAGCTGTTCGGGCTGACCTCGCTGCCTCGCGGCGACCGGCGTCGCTCGCCCAATCCCGGTGTGGGCGTGTTCCGCACCGCCGATGACCGCTACATCAGCCTGATCCTGCTGCAGAGCGACCGCTACTGGGAGGACTTCGCGGCCCGTCTCGAGCGGCCCGTCCTAGTGACCGACGAGCGCTTCAGCACATCCGAGGCCCGGTCTCGCAACGGACCGGAGTGCATCGACATCATCGACGAGGCCTTCGCCGAGCGCACTCTGGACGAGTGGAAGGAGCGCCTCGCCGACTTCGAGGGCGTGTGGACGCCGTTCCAGACCCTGGCCGAGCTCTACGACGACCCCCAAGTGGTGGCCAACAGCTACCTTCCGGCTATGGAGAGCGCCGCCGGAGAGCCGGTGCAGCTCGTGGCCAGCCCGGCCCAGTTCGACGAGACCCCGGTCGAGGTGGACCGGGCGCCCGAGTTGGGCGAGCACACCGAGCTCGTGCTGGCCGAGCTGGGCATCGACTGGGACAACATAGCCGCCCTCAAGTCGAGCGGCGCCATCCTCTAGAACGCTGGATCTGCACATGGAGGGCGCGGGCACGGGGAGCGGGGGCACGGAGGTCGAGATGGACTATTCGGCGCCGCCATATGACCAGTGGGATCTTGCACAGCCCTATGTGCAGTGGGACCACGCTCGCCGGCACTGCCCGGTGATCGAGCTGCCCGGCTTCAGCTTCACCGACGAACCGGCCCTGCCCAACTTCATGACCACCAGCTGGGCCGACTCCGACCGGGTGCTGCGAGATTGGCGGACCTTCTCGGCGTCGATCAACGGCGAGACGATGGGGCCGTACATGGGCGAGCTGATGCTGGGCCTGGACGGAGAGGAGCACCGCCGCTACCGCAACCTGGTGGCTCACGCCTTCCGCCGCTCCACTCTGGAACGCTGGCGGGGCGAGCTGGTCGAGCCGGTCATACAGGGCCTGCTCGACAACATCGCCGGTGCCGGCGGGGCCGATCTGGTGGCCCAGGTCACCAGCAAGTTCCCCGTGCAGGTGATCTGCGTGATCGTGGGCGTCCCGGCGGAGGATCACGAGCAGTTCAACCAGTGGGCCATGCGCATCAACTACGGGCCGCTGTATCCCGAGGAGGGCCGGGCCGCGTCGCAGGCCATGCGCCACTACCTGGAACCGCTGGTCGAAGCCCGCCGGGCCGAGCCCACCGGCGACCTGCTGTCGGAACTGGTGCACGCCGAGATCGACGGCGCCCGCCTGACCGACGAGAAGATCTACGGGTTCCTGCGGCTGCTGCTGCCGGCCGGGGCCGAGACCACCTACCGGGCCTTCGGGTCGTGCCTGCTGGCCCTGCTGGAGAGGCCCGAGGCGATGGCCCGGGTGCTGGCCGACCGCTCGCTGGTGCCCGCCGCGGTGGAGGAGACGCTGCGCTGGGAGACGTCGGTCACGATGGTGGCCCGGCGGGCCGCCGCAGACACCGAGATCGGGGGCTGCCCCGTGCCCGCGGGCGCCGCCGTGTCGGTGTTCAGCGGGTCGGCGTCGCACGACGAGAGCCGCTGGGCTGATCCCGGCCGGTGGGATCTTGACCGGGAGTCCCAGCCCCACATGGCTTTCGGCACCGGACCGCACCAGTGCCTGGGCATGCACCTGGCCCGCATGGAGCTTGAGGTGGGGATCAACGCCGTGCTCGACCGTCTGCCCAATCTGCGGCTGAACCCCGAGGCCAAGGCGCCGGTCATCAGCGGCTACGCCTTCCGCGGCCCACAGGAGCTACCGGTCCTCTTCGACCCGTCCTGACCCTGCCGGCTGCCCACTGGTCAAGCCTTTCAAATATTTTCATGATTTGATGGTTGCTTCCGCTCATCAAGAGTGAGTAACGTGACAGCATGGACCCCGCGATAGCAGCGACGCTCATCGGTATCCTCGTAGCGGCCTTGCTTGGTGTGTTCGCAAGCGCTTTCCATCTGCTTCGCTCCGGCATTCGCGACACCAACAAACGGATCGACAGGCTTGACGCGAAGCTGGACGGTCTCCTCCTGGCGTTGGCCAGGGCGGGTCTCGTAGTAGATCCTCAGGTACCGCAGCCACTGTCCGACCCGCAGGGTTAGGGGAAACACCGTGGATCCCGTCACAGCAGTAACGGTCGTAGGAATCGCGGTGGCGGCTTTGCTGGGCGTGTTTGCGGGCGCTTGCCAGCTCCTGCGCTCCGATATCCGTGACCTGCACGCCGAGAACCGAGGCAACCTGCAGGAATTCCGCACCGAGAACCGAGGCAACCTGCAGGAATTCCGCACCGAGAACCGATCTGGCCATCGTGGGACCCCATCGTGGGACCAATGCCCGAATCGACAGGCTCGAGGGGAAGCTCGACATGCTCATCCTGGCGTTGGCGCAGGCGGGAATCCTGGTCGATCCTCAGCCGCCTGGTCCGCAGGATTAGGTGCAACGTCGTGGATCCCGCGATATCCGCGACGCTCATCGGCGTGTTGTGCGCGGCTCTGGTCGGGGTGCTGGCTTGGGCCTTCCACTTGCTCCGCTCCGACATTCGACGGGTGGAGAGCAAGCTGGACGGCCTGATCCTGGCGCTGGCGCGCTCGCGACATCTCATCGAGACTCATGCTTCACCCCTCGCACCGCCACCGGGCGAGGCAGCCGGATAGACGTTTAGGTGGCTGGTATTAAATGGCAATTTGCCACAATCTGCAAGTCGCTGACCTGGGGTTTTGTGACCGCAATACCCCCATTTCGGGAGTTTGGCACCAGCCACCTAGGCGGCTCCGGATCGGAGGGTTAGGCGGGCGACCTGGAGGCGGTGGTGGGAGGCCGAGCCGAAATGGAGCTCGCCCACCTTGGCCCGGCGCAGGAACAGGTGCAGGTCGTGCTCCCAAGTGTAGCCGATACCGCCCGCCAGCTGCAGTCCGTCCTGGACGCAGCGCCGCTGGGCCTCGCCCGCGGCGGCCTTGGCCATCGAGGCGGCCAGGGTGCGGCCCGGATGGTTCTCAGCCAGGGTCAGCGCCGCGTAGTAGACGAGCACCCGGGCCCGCTCGACGTCGCGGTACATGTCGGCCAGCTTGTGTTTGACAGCCTGGAACGAGCCGATGGGCACGCCGAACTGGATCCGTTCCTTGGCGTAGGCGTTGATGATGTCGAAGATCCGCTGGCAAGCGCCCACGGTGACTGCGGCCGCCGCGGTCACCGACTCCTCCAGCGCCCGGCCCACCGCGTCGGTGGCGTCGCCGTCGCCCAGCAGCCGGCCAGCCGGCACCCGCACCCCGTCAAGAGCCATAGTCGCATGGCGGACACCGGGATCGATGGGCACCACCTCGACGGCCTGAACTGACGAGCCCGGAACCAGCACCACCCGCAGGTCGCCGTTGAGGCGGACCACCGCGGCGACCTCGTCGGCGGTGGCCCCGTCCACCACGTAGTGCTTGGTGCCCGACAGCACCAGGTCGTCACCGTCGCGGCGGGCGGTGGCCTGAACGCCGGCCGGATCCCAGGTACCGGCGCCCTCGTCGACGGCGATGGTGCCGGTGGTGCGGCCCGCAGCCACCGGTGCCAGCAACTTGGCAGCGTGGTCCGGCTGCGCCGCCTCGGCCACCAGAGGCGCCAACTGGGTGACGGTGGCCACGAACGGCCCCGGTGCAGCGTGGCGGCCCAACTCTTCCAGCACGATGGCCAGCTCCACCCAGCCGTAGCCAAGGCCTCCGGCCTCCTCCGGCAGGGCCATCGCCGGCCAGTCGAGGTCCACGAGCGTCTTCCAGAACCCGTCGGCGCCGGGCTGGCCGTCGGCGACGGCCCGGGCCAGCTCGGGGGGCGCCTCGGCGTCGAGGATGTCGCGCACTGCCCGCTGCAACTCGAGCTGGTCGTCGGTGAACTCGAACTCCATCGCCCTAGCCCCTCCTCAAGCCCTGGCCGGATCTCGGGAGTCTTGTGTGTCCTGGATGCCCAAAAGTCGCCCCAAGATTCTCGGCGGGGTGCTCTGGCCGGATCTCGGGAGTCTTGTGGGTCTTGAATACCCGAAAGTCGCCCCGAGATTCTGATTAGGTGCGAACTCGAACTCCATCGTCTAGCCCCTGGGCTGGCCGAGGACCCGCTCGGCGATGATGTTGCGGTGGATCTCGCTGGTGCCCCCGCTGATGGTGCCCGCGAAGGTGAAGAAGTACCGGTCGGCCCACGACAGCGCCGAACGGTCACTCTCGTACGGCGACTGGGCCGTGTCGGACACGGTGCGGTCCAGCGCCTCGGGGCCCAGCGACTCCAGCATCAATAGGGCCAGCTTCTGTTGCGCCTCCGAGCCCAGCAGCTTCAGCAGCGACTGGTCGGCCACATGCAGGCCCCGCTGGCTGCGGGCCAACTGGCGCTGGCCCAGCAGGCGCAGCGCCCACGAGTCCATGATCGAACCGCCCAGCCCGTCGAGCACCACTGGATCGTTGCCGGCTCCCGCCCCCGCACCGTCGCGCAGCTGCGACAGCATGTCGTCCAGCATCCGGTCGAGGCCCTGCGACCAGAGGATCCACAGCATTTCGCGCTCGTGGGCCAGTGAGCCGGTGCACACCCGCCAGCCGTCGTTGAGATCGCCCACGAGGTTCTCTCGAGGCACCTCGACATCGTCGAAGAACACCTCGTTGAAGTCGGGCGGACGGCCGGTGATGTCTCCGAACGGTCGCCTCACCAAGCCCGGCGTGTCGGTCTCGATGATGAGGGCGGAGATGCCCTTGTGCTTGGGTGCGTCGGGATCGGTGCGCACGAAGGCCAGCAGCACGTCGGCGTCGTGGGCGCCCGAGGTCCAGACCTTCTGGCCGTTGACGATGAAGCGGTCGCCATCCAGGTGGGCTCGAGTGGACAGCCCGGCCAGGTCGCTGCCCGCTCCGGGTTCGCTCATTCCCAGCGCGGCGGTCTTCTCCGCCCGCATGATCGGCACCGCCCAGCGGTGTTTCTGCTCGTCGGTGCCGAAGGTGATGATCGACGCGCTGACGATGCCCAGGCCCTGCGGGTTGAAGCTCTGGGTCACCCGCCGCCGGCCCAGTTCCTCCCAGAACACCGCCTGCTCGTACAGGCCGGCGTTGCGGCCTCCGAGTTCGGGCGGGTAGCCGGGCACCAACCAGCCGTCGTCAAACATCCGGCATTGGAAGGCGCGAGCCCAGGCCGGTATGTCGGCGCTGGACCGCGGCCGCACAGCCGTCTCGATCACGTCGGGCAGGTTTGCGTCGAGCCAAGCTGAGAATTCGGCCCTGAACGCCTCGACGTCTTCGGAGTAAGTCAGCCGCACACCGTCACCCGGCCCTCCACCGGCGCGACTGTATCGGCAAGCCGCCACAGCCCCGGCGCTCGCCGGTTGTCATCTCCTAAGGACGTGCGCGGATAGGTGAGGTTCGGCACCACGATGCCGTCGGATTGCAGGTGCCTCGTGCCTTCGCGGCCGCCTATCCGCGTGGCCCCTAAGCGCTCCCGAACCCGACTCCCGCCTTCCATCCTCGTGTCGACGTTTCCGACCCAGAGGCCGAGCGGATAGGCCAAGATCCACGAGAGGACTCGCAAGGCGCCGAGCGAGGCCCTGGGCCTGAGCGGCCCGTGAGTGCAGTGGACTGGAGCGGGAAGCGCGGCCTGGGTGGCTGGTGGGTGCAGTGGACTGGAGCGGGAAGCGCGACGCTTCACCGCGAGGCGGCGGCACCTACCGCGTGGCCCCAGAGAGCGTGGTCTGCCATGATGGGGTCAGAGATTGCCGCTCGCGCCGCGGGCCGGAAGACCCGCGTCAACGGCGGCTTCATTGCTGTACGGTTCCGGGAGGGAGCAATGTTTAGAAGCCGACGCACAACCGCAGTCCTCTGCGCAATCGTCATGCTGGCCGCGGCCTGCGGCAACAGCCCCAGTGGGGACGATGCCGCACCGGCTCCCGACACCGCCGCGCCCACCGCGGCCGCGCCGGCCACGCCCGAGCCCGAGCCGACTGACTCCGGTGAGGTGCCGGAGCCCGAGCCGACTGACTCCGGTGAGGTGCCGGAGCCGGAGCCGACTGACTCCGGTGAGGTGCCGGAGCCGGAGCCGACTGACTCCGGTGAGGTGCCGGAGCCGGAGCCGACTGACTCCGGTGAGGTGCCGGAGCCGGAGCCGACTGACTCCGGTGAGGTGCCGGAGCCGACTGACTCCGGTGAGGTGCCGGAGCCGGAGCCGACCGACACCGAAGAGCCGACGACCGCCGAGCCTGAAGAGCCCGTCGTTGAAGAACCGGTCGACCCCTACCCCCAGCGCCACGATTTCGTGCCCCTCGAAGGCGTGCCCGGCGTGATCGACGACGAGATCCGGGTGGCCGTGATCGGCACCGAGAAGAACAACCTGCTGGGCAACTGCATCCTCCCGTGCTTCGCGACCGGCATTCAGGCCTACTTCGACTATGTCAACGACGCAGGCGGCGTGTACGGACGCAAGCTGGTGATCGGCGAGCTCCTCGATGACGAACTCGGCTTCAACCAGCAGCGTTCGCTCGAAGTGATCGACGGGAACAACAGCCTGGCCGCGTTCCAGGCCACCCTGCTCCCGCTGGGATGGGGCCCCCTGAACGACGCCGGGATCCCCACCTTCGTATGGAACATCCATGGCGCGGAGGCTGTCAATCGCGACGCCATCTTCGGGAACTTCGTGATCGGTTGCGCCGGCTGCACGCAGAGGGGTCTCCCCTGGCTGGCCTCGCAGGCCGGTGCTACCCGGGTGGGAGTGCTCGGATACGGCACATCGGAGACATCGAAGGTCAACACCCAGGCATCGGCGGACTCGATCAGACTCTATGGCGCCGACGTGGGCGGGCTAGAGGTCGCGTACGTCAACGACAACCTGGCCTTCGGCTTGCCCAATGGCATCGGTCCGGAGGTCACCCAGATGATCGACTTGGGCGTGGACTTCATCGCCACCTCGATGGACATCAACGGCATGCTCACCTTGGCCAACGAACTCGAGCGGCAGGGGGTGAGGGATCAGATCACCATGCTCCACCCCAACTCCTACGACACCGGCTTCGTGGCCGAGGCCGGAGGTCTATTCGACGGCGACTACGTGCTCGTGCTCTTCGTCCCGTTCGAATACGACAGCGACAGCCAGCTGCGACATGCCTACGACCAGTGGGTGCCGGCGCAGGGCGGCCCTGTGGCCGAGCAGACCATGGCGGGATGGATCAATGCCGACCTGCTTGTGACCGGTCTGCTGGAGGCCGGCCCGACGTTCGACCGGCAGGCGATCATCGACTCGCTCAACCAGATCACCTATGGCGCCGACGGTCTGATCAACCCCATCGACTGGAGCCGCCAGCACACTGCCGTCGTGCCGGGCGTGTTCGACCACCGCTACGCATTGGAGTGCGTGTCCTATGTGCGGATCGAGCAGGGCGCGTTCGCCACGTTCCTGCCCGAGCCGTGGATGTGCTGGCCCGGCGACACGGATGATTGGTCCGAGCCGACTCCCACCGACTTCGCCGGCTGATTCCCGACCGCTGATTGGCAACCGGTCCCCGATCACACTTTGCTCTTCGTGAGCTCTGAACCGTGACCGGTGCGGCCGGCTTCTTCGAGGACCTTTTCAGGGGCCTGCTCCAGGGCACGCCACCCGGAGCGGTGTACGCCCTGATCGCACTCGGATTCGTGCTCACCTACAAGACCTCCGGCGTGTTCAACCTCGCCTTCGGCGCCCAGGCCTACATCTCGGCCGCCATGTACTTCAAGGCCCACACGCTTTGGGGCTGGCCCAAATGGGTGGCGCTTGCAGTGTCGGCGTTCGTGCTGGCACCACTCGTCGGCCTGGTGCTGGAACGGCTGATCTTCCGGCACCTGCGCACCGCCTCGGCGGTGTCCAAGCTGGTGGTCGCCATCGGCTTGAGCGTGGCCCTGCCCGAGCTGTTCAACCAGGCCGCCCGGTTCACCGCCGTGGCCGGCCGTCAGATCACCGGCATCATGCCCAACGGCTCCAGCGTGTTCTACGACCCTTTCGGGGTGTACCGCTTCAACCGCGACGAGCTGGCCATGATGGCCGTGGCCCTGGCTGGCACCCTGCTCCTCGGTGCCCTGTTCCGCTTCACCATGCTGGGTCTGGCCATGAGGGCGGTGGTGGAGAGTCCCCGGATGACCGAGCTGAGCGGAATCCACGCCGACCGGGTGTCAGCGTTCGCCTGGGCCCTGTCGAGCACCTTCGCCGGGCTGGCCGGTGTGCTGATCGCCCCGAGATTCAACTCTCTCATCTCGACTGACTTCTTCACGCTGGTGGTGATCGCGGTGGCGGCTGCCGCCGCCGGGAAGCTGGTGAGCCTGCCGCGGGCACTGCTCGGCGGGCTCGGACTCGGCTGGTTCATCGCGGTGTTCAACACCTTCCTGCCCCGCTGGTCGGGCGATCACATGTGGCTGCGGCCCTTCCAGGAGAACCTGACTCCGTCGCTGCCGTTCGTGGTGCTGTTCGCGATCTTGGTGCTGTGGCGAGCCATCGGTCGCGAGAGGGAGGTCTCCGATCCCCTCTCGGGAGTCGATCCGCCGCCCCCCGCCCTGGCCGCGCTCGAGCGGCACCCCAGGCTCACCCTGTTCACACGCAGTTTCGGTGTCGCGTTCGTTGCGGCAGTGGGTTCGGTGGTGTGGTTCAGGGCTGGGGTGTTGTGGATGCACCTGGTCACCACCGCGGTGATCATGTCGGTGATCTATCTCTCGGTGACGGTGATCACCGGCATGGCCGGGCAGATCTCGCTGTGCCAGGGCACCTTCGGCGCCATCGGCGGGTTCACGATCTTCCAGATGGCGGACCGCTTCGACATGTCTGTTCTCGCCGCGGCGCTGGTGGGCGCGGCGGCGGCCGCCGCAGTCGGAGCGGTGCTGTCGTTGCCGGTGCTGCGCCTGGGCGGGGTGTGGCTGGCGATCGCCACCCTGGCCTTCGCCTTCTTCTTCGACGCGGTGATGGTCAAGTTCTCATGGGTCGGCGGCGGGACCACGGCCCTGCTGACCGGAACGCGAGTGCCGCGGCCACTGCTCGGTCCCATCGACTTCGCCGGCGACCGGGCGTTTCTGGTGCTGGCGGTGGTGGTGCTGGTCATCGTTTCGATCATCGTGATCCAGCTGCGCGAGGGGACTATCGGGCGGACCCTCACCGCACTTCGGGGCAGCGAGGTGGCCGCGGCATCGATTGGCATCTCCGTGGCCCGGGCCCGCATCGTGGCGTTCACGGTGTCGGCGGCCATCGCGGGGCTGGGCGGGGCGCTGCTGTCGATGCACCAGCAGAACGTGAACTACACGGTCAACTTCGGGCCGGTCAACGCCCTGTTCTGGCTGGTGATCGTGGTCGCGCTGGGGGCCCGCACGGTGGAGGGCGCCATCCAGGCCGGCGCAGCTTTCGCGCTGTTCGAGCCGCTGATCCTGCGGGGCGATCTGCTGGTGTGGATCCTGCGGGGCGAGGACCATCTGCCCGGCCTGTTCCCGATTTCGGGCAGCTGGCGGCTGGTGCTGTTCGGTCTGATGGCCGTCCAGTTCGCCCGCCACCCCGAGGGCCTGGTTGAGCACGGCAAGCGCCGGGCGTCGGCCCGCATCAACCGCTGGCTGGCGGCCCGGGAGGGGGAGCCGGCGTGATGGGTGTGCTCGCTGGCATGCTGGTGTTCGTCGAGTCGTGGCTTAGCGAGGCTCGAGAAGGATCGGCGGCATGACGGGTCTGCTCGAGGCCGCGGGTGTGAGCACCTGCTCGGGCATGCGCTTCCTCGGCGATGTGAGTCCAGCCTCGGAGGCGGCGGGCACTGCCGGAGGCGGACTGGCGGCTCGCGAGGGGGCGGTGGCGTGAGTCCGGTTCTGGAGGCGAAGGGTGTGAGCGTGGCTTTTGCTGGCATCCGGGCTCTCGACGGTGTGAGCGTGAGCGTCGGCGCAGGCGAGCGGGTGGGCCTGATCGGGCCGAACGGAGCGGGCAAGACCACGCTATTCAATTGCCTGCTCGGGATCTTGCGGCCCGACTCTGGCCGGGTGATGCTAAACAGCGTCGATGTGGGCGGGTGGCCGGTCCACCGGCGGGCCCGAGCAGGCATGGGCCGTACGTTCCAGCGGGTGGAGCTGTTCTCCGACACCACCGTGCGCGAGCATCTGCTGATCGCCGAGCGGATCCGCAACGGCACGGGCGCATTCTGGAAGGACCTGATCGGCCGGGGACGCCCGCGGCCCGAGGAGGTCGCCGTCTGCGACGAGGTACTGGAACTGCTGGGCATCTCCGAACTCGCTCACAGGCCGGTCGAGTCGCTCAGCCTGGGGCAGAGCCGGCTGGTGGAGGCCGGCCGGGCGCTGATGACCGGTCCGCAGGTCTTGCTGCTCGATGAGCCGTCGTCGGGCCTCGACCGAGACGAGACGCAGGCCCTGGCTGGCACCCTGCGAGCCGTGCAGGACACCAGGGGATATGCGGTGCTGCTGGTGGAGCATGATGTGGCGCTGGTGGCCGACTTCACCGAGCGCGCCTACGTGCTCGATTCGGGAGCGCTCATTGCCGAGGGTCCCACCGCCGACGTGCTGGCCGATCCCGCGGTGAGGCGGGCCTACCTCGGTAGCTTCGAGGTCTCGTGAGCCGGCGGACCCACCCACGCGACCCGATTCGGGCACGGGAGAGCAATCACGCGCCGCCCAAGGCTCCAAATCTGTTGGCGTCTTGCTGCTATATGACGGGAATCTCTACAGATTTGACGAAACGTCGCCCGTGGCGCGACGAAGTGGCAGCCCTTCGGCTGCCGGTGAAGCCATGAGCGCGCCGATCCTTGAACTGCGCGACGTTGAGGCCGGCTACGGCCCGTTCCGAGCTCTGTTCGGCGTGTCGCTCGCGGTGGGGCGGGGAGAGGCGGTCGCCCTGGTTGGTGCCAACGGGGCGGGCAAGACGACGGTGGCCCGGGTGGCCAGCGGCCTGCTGGCTCCCAGTGCCGGGATGGTGCACATCGACGGCGAGGAGATCGGTCGAGGCGGTCCGTCGGCGTGGCGGTTCGTGCGGGCCGGGGTGGCGCACGCCCCCGAGGGCCGTTCGGTGCTCGCCTCGCTCACCGTGGAGGAGAATCTGGCGCTGTCGTTCCATCGGGCCTTCGGCCGGTCCGGATTGGCTGGCGCCCTGGACCGGGCCTACGAACTGTTCCCCCGGCTGGGCGAGCGCCGCGGGCAACTGGCGGGCACGCTGTCGGGCGGCGAGCAGCGCATGCTGTCGCTGGGGCGGGTGCTGGTGGAGTCGCCTCGGCTGCTGATCGCCGATGAGCTGTCGCTGGGCCTGGCCCCGATGATCGTTGACCAGGTGTTCGAGACCCTGGGCCGGATCAGGGACGCTGGCACTGCGCTGCTGATCGTGGAGCAGCAGGTGGGCCACGCGTTGAGGCTGTGCGACCGGGCCGCAGTCCTGGAGCACGGGCTGATCTCGTGGCAGGGGCCCGCCGCCGAGGCTGGAGCGGTCTTGGAGAGCCGCCTGTTCGAGGCTGGAGCGGTCTTGGAGAGCCGCCTGTTCGAGGCAGGAGCAGCCCGCTGATGGGCGAGATCGGGTTCTGGGCCGAACTACCTGCTGGTTGTGCACCTATTGGGTGGATTACTGACAGAAGTTCGATCAGTCGCCGGAGGCGAGACTGATGGCGGAACCTTCGGAGCGGCGGGCGGTCATCAGCGGCGCGGCCCAGTCCGACATCGGCCGCCGGCTCTACCGCACGGGCATAGACCTCACCGTCGAAGCAGCCCTGCGGGCCATCAGCGACGCCGGGCTCACCACGGCCGACATAGACGGCGTGTCCACCTATCCCGGCTTCGGCGGGTCGTTCGGCGGGGCCATGGGAGCCGAGCTGCACGAAGCGCTGCGGCTGTCGCTCAACTGGCGGAGCGCAGGCGTGGAAACGGCCGGCCCCCTGGGCGCCGTCCACAACGCCATCCTGGCGGTGAGCGCCGGGCTGGCCCGCCATGTGCTGGTGTTCCGCACCGTGGTCGAAGGCAGCGGCGGACCGTTGCGTCCGGGCAGAGGCGGAGGCGGAGGGGGCGGCGGGATGTCCGGCTCGGCTGGTCCGTTCCAGTTCATGATCCCCTACGGAGCGGCGTCGGCGGCCTGCTGGGTCGCCTGCTACGCCCGCCGTCACATGCACGACTACGGCACCACCCGAACCCAGCTCGGAGCTATCGCGGTCAACGGTCGGGCCAACGCCGCAGCCAACCCCAAGGCCATCTACACCGACCCCATGACCATCGACGACTACCTGGCCGTGCGCATGGTCAGCGAGCCGCTGTGCCTCTACGACTGCGACGTGCCCTGCGACGGGTCCACCGTGGTGGTGGTCTCGCACCGCGACCACGCTCCCGATGCACCCGCGGGCGCGGTCGGCATCAACGCCATGGGCACCGCCATCCGGGGCCGGCCCTCCTGGGACCAGTACGACGACCTGACGTCGATGATGATGCGCCACACCGCCGCCTCCATGTGGGAGCGCACCGAGCTGACCGTCGGTGACGTGGACACCGCCCAGCTCTACGACGGTTTCAGCTGGCTCACCCTGGCCTGGATCGAGGCCATGGGCTTCTGCGGCAAGGGAGAGAGCGGTTCCTTCGTGGAGGGCGGCACCAACATCGCGCCCGGCGGCCCGGTGCCGCTGAACACCTCCGGTGGCCAGCTCTCCGCGGGCCGGCTTCACGGCTTCGGCCACCTGCACGAGGCGGTGATGCAGCTGCGGGGCACGGCCAACATCGGTGTGCCCGACTGCGAGGTGGCCGTCGTAGGGGCCGGGGGCGGCCCCGAGACCGGCTGCCTACTGCTGACCCGGGGTGCGTCGTGACCAGGGAGGCGGGTGCGAGCGTGTGGTCTGAGGGGGTGCCGTCGTGACCACTGAGAGCCAGCCGCCCCGGTTCGTGCTGGCCTCGCCGGAGAGCGAGTTCTATTGGCGCTCCGGGGCCGACGGCCGGCTCAGGGTCCAGCGCTGCGAGGACTGCTCCCGCTGGATCCATCCGCCCGGCCCGGCGTGCCCCTTCTGCCACTCGCGCCGGATCGGTCCCGAGCCGGTGGCGGGCACCGGCACCGTCGCCACGTTCACCATCAACCACAAGGAATGGATCCCCGGTTTCGCGCCGCCGTACGTGTTCGCCTTCGTTGAGCTCGACGAGGATCCGACCGTTCGCATCGGCACCAACATCGTGGGCTGCGAGCTAGACGAAGTGGAGATCGGGATGAGGGTGGAGGTACTGTTCGAAGCCAGCGAAGAGTGGCACGTGCCGCTGTTCCGGCCGGTCGGGACCGAGCCGTCCTGATGGCTGTGGTTTCGGGTCGCATGGTTTCGCTGGGGCGTCGTTTCTGATGGCTGTGGTTTCGGGTTGCATGGTTTCGCTGGGGCGTCGTTTCTGATGGCTGTGGTTTCGGGTTGCATGGTTTCGCTGGGGCGTCGTTTCTGATGGTTGTGGTTTCGGGTTGCATGGTTTCGCTGGGGCGTCGTTTCTGATGGTTGTGGTTTCGGGTTGCATGGTTTCGCTGGGGCGTCGTTTCTGATGGTTGTGGTTTCGGGTTGCATGGTTTCGCTGGGGCGTCGTTTCTGATGGTTGTGGTTTCGGGTTGCATGGTTTCGCTGGGGCGTCGTTTCTGATGGCGCTGATCGCTCTCGACGACCTGCTCGGCTGCCTCGAGGTCCGGCAGCTGCGCCCGGGTGTGTGGACCGCGCCCAACATCGAGATGGACTATCCCCGGATCTTCGGGGGCCAGCTGCTGGCGCAGGCGGTGGCGCTCGGCGCGGCCACGACCGAGGGCAAGATCGTGAAGTCCCTGAGCTGTCTGTTCCCCCGGGAGGGCTCCACGACCGACCCGCTCGAGTTCGAGGTGGAGGAGACCCAGACCGGACGGACCTTCGCAGTGCGCCGCATCCGAGCCAGCCAGCAGGGCAAGACCATCTTCACCGCCCTGCTCTCGATGCACGCACCGGAGCCCGCCTCGGCCTTCGAGCACCAAGAGCCCGCCCCCGATGCGGGCCGTCCATCCGACGCTCTGGTCCAGGACATGACCATGATCCCTTGGGCGACCAGGGTCGTGGGCGGCACCGACCTGCGGGACCCCTCCCCGGTTTCTCCCCGCTATGCCTTCTGGACCTGTGTCGAGGACCGGCGCCTGGGCGACGACCCGGCCGTGCATCAGGCTCTGCTGGCCCACGCCACCGATCTGACCATCGTGGGAACGGTGCTACTCCCGGTGGAGGGAGTGAGCCAGGCCGACTCCTACCGCTCGCTCCACACCGCGGTCACCAGCCATACCGTGTGGTTTCATCGGCCGTTCCGCCTCGATGAGTGGTGCTTGATCTCGCAGCACGCGCCCACGCTGGCCCGCGCCCGGGGATTCGGTCACGGCCACGCTTTCGACACCGACGGCGCGCTGGTCGCCTCCTTCGCCCAGGAGTGCATGATCCGTCCCATCAAGACCGGCTAAGAGGCCGAGCGGGTAGGCGGTGATTCGTGAGGATTTTGGTGAGGCGTTCAGCGAGGCCGTGGCCCGAGCGGCCCGTGAGCGCAGCGAACAAGAGCGGGAAACACGACGCTGCACCGCGAGGCGGCATCACCTACCCGCGCATGTTCTAATGGGAGGAGTTCGCCCGGTGTCTGCGGTCGCGCGTCCATCTTTGGTGGTGAACGCGGCGGTGATGGCCACCGTGTCAACGGTGTTGCCCGGCTTCCTGGTCGGTGCAATGTCGGTGCAGGTGAGCGCGGAGATGGGAGTGTCGGAGGCGGCCTACGGGTGGGGTCTCGGGTCGTTCTTCGGGGCTGCCATGGTCGGGTCGATCATGCTGGGGCGGCTAGCCCAGCGCATCGGGCCTCTCAACCAGATGACCCTCGCGCTGGGGGTGTCCATCGCGGTCCAGTTGGCCCTGGCCGCCACCGCCCGCTCGTTCTTAGCCGTGATCGGTTTCCTGGTGGTGGCCGGAGTGGCCAACGCCGCCAACCAGACGTCCGTCAATCTGGCCCTGGCCCAGGCTCAGCTGCCGCGGCTCGGGCTAGCCGTGTCGATCAAGCAGTCGGGCCTGCCCACGGCCACGCTGCTCGCGGGCTTCGCGGTGCCCTCGCTGGCTCTCACCGTGGGATGGCGCTGGGCCTACGTTGCCAGCGCGGTGTTCGCTGTGATGTCGCTAGCGCTGGTCAGGGTGGCCGTCGGATCATCGGTGTTCCAAGCTTCGGCCCGCGCCTCGGTGCCGGAGTCGTCGCCGCGGGACCTGTACCTGGCCGCGGCGGTGGGCGCGTTCCTGGCTTTCAGTGCCGGATCGCTGAACGCCTGGGGAGTCGGCTCCGGCGTCGACGCTGGTCTGGGACCGGGCACGGCCGGACTGTTTCTCAGCGTCGGTGCGGCCACCGGGATCAGTCTGAGGCTCGTGGGCGGGTGGATGTCGGACACGATGCGGGCCCCGCCGTTCCGGGTGGCGGGTATCACCGCCCTGGTGGGCTCGGTGGGCATGGCCGGGTTGGCGCTGCGCTCGCCGACCACCCATGTGGCGGCCATGCTGCTGTCTTTCGGGGGCGGCTGGATCTGGCCCGTGTTCACCAACTACGGGATCGTGAGAGCCAACCCTCGGGCTGCCGGCACCGCCACCGGGGTCACCCAGATGGGCGTCTACGTTGGCGTGTTCGTGGGGCCCCTCGTCACGGGGTGGCTGATCGAGCACTCCGGCTACCAGGCGATGTGGCTGGCCGTGGCCGTCTCGTCCGTGGTCGGCGCGGCGGTGTCGATCCGCATAGCCGACCGGTTCTAACGCCAAGAACCTCCCGTCTGCGGATCAACTTGCGGCCTACAAAGCGGTGATGCTGCGCATCGGCCGAATACTCTTGATGGGCGGGACTCCAAGAACTGGAGGAAGATGTGAAGTTGGACGAGTCAAAGTTGAGACGCCGGTTGCAACTGGGCGAGGACAGCGGTTGGGAGTTCAAGCAGTTCGAGTTCTCCGGCAACCGACCCAAGAGTCCAAGGCAAGACGACTTGGCGGACGAGATTGCCGCATTTGCCAATGGTCGCGGTGGCGTGCTGCTGTGCGGCGTGACGGACCAAGGTCGGGTCCAGGGTATGACTCGGGATCAGCTCAACGCCGTGGAGCAGGTGATCGTGCAGGCGTGTCAGGACTCCATCAGTCCGCCCGTCACTCCGGAGATCGAGCGCCGAGAACTCGATGGCACGGGCCTTCTAGCCGTGGAGATCGATGAAGGCAGCGATCAACACGACAGTCCGGGCGGGAGCTTCCAACGGGTGGGTAGTTCGAAGCGAAGGATGAGCAGCGACGAGCGTCTAAGGCTCGCGCAGCGCAGAGGACAGGCCCGGTACCGCTGGTTCGACGAACAGATTGTGGAGGGCACCGGTCTTGAAACGCTCTCAGAGCAACTTTGGGGTCCGCTGCTCAGCGTGCAGGGAACCATGGATCCGAAGTTGGCGCTGGAGAAAATGCGGTTGCTCGCCGTCGATGAGGAAGGCGTTACTAGAGCCACTGTCGCCGGGATGTTGCTGTGCGCGGAGTCGCCGCAGGACAGACTGCCGCACGCATGCATCACGGCCACCTGCTACCGGGGCACCAATCGTGCGTCACTCCAGATAGATGCTCAGACGATAGGCGGTCCGCTAGACCAGCAGATCAGGCAGGCGACGGCCTTTGTAACTAGGAACATGCGCGTGTCGGCGGTAAAGGTACCTGGACGCGTCGAATCCTCTCAATACAGTGTCAGGGCTGTGTTCGAAGCGATCGTCAACGCGGTTGCTCATCGTGACTACTCCATATCAGGGAGTCGCATTCGCGTGTCGATGTTCGAGGACCGCTTGGAGATCCAGTCACCCGGCGGGCTCCCCAACAGCTTGACTGTCGACAGCATGCATCTGCGCCAATCAACCCGAAATGAGGTGGTGGTGTCGATGCTCGGACGTATGCGTGTCGGTAAGACCCGCGGAGCGGAGGACCGGAGCTACTTCATGGAGCGCCGGGGCGACGGGGTACCGATCATTCTTACCGAGACGGAAGAGGTCAGCGCGAGGCAGCCGGTGTTCGAAGTGATCGACGGATCGGAACTGCTCCTGACGATCCCGGCCGCTCTTTTGGACCACAACCCGTCGCGCGCTGTGGTTAGGGCCCTGTCTCCCCATGGATCGGTTGCTGGCGTCAGCGTGCTGGCTCTCTTTCCAAACAAGACCTATGTGAGGTCAGAAACAGGCGATGACGGCGAGGCGGCCCTTGATCTGTACTCGATAGACCTGCCGATGACTGTGTTCGCGGCGGCGAAGGGGTGGGCTGCCTGTCGCGAAGTTGGCTGGGTTCCGTCGCGCGGAGAACTGACGCTTGAGATGGCCTCTTTGTCATCGGGCGGCTCGATCGTGTTTCCTGAGAACTCCGGGAGTGTGCCGGGTATGAAGGGACGGCTCAATCCGATACGAGACACTCTGGATCGCACCTATCTGTACGCATCCAACGTGGCGGTAAACGAGGGGCGCCCTGAGCCGGTCAGTTTTCGCTTGGGTGAGGAGTTGCGGCTGACCGATGCGTTAGGTGCTCGTGCGACGATTCGGATTATCGACATAGTGGGCGCCTCAGCTTTGTTGGAATATCGCAGGTAGGGACGACGCACTCGTTTCGATCATGGCCGCGGCCATCTACGAGTCGACGGCCCGAGAGTCAGACGCGAGAGCGGGCGCGGGCCTGGACGAGGTGGCCGACTAGCAGGGCTACAGCCGCCACGGCCGATACCACGCCCGACACCGCCATCGTCTGGGCGAAGGCAGTGGTGAAGGCCTGGCCGGTCTCGGCGATCGCGGCTTGGGCTGCGGCGTCGCTGAGGATTCCTGAGCGGGACAGCGCGTGGGCGGCTTCGATGGCTGCGCCCATCGACTCGGCCGCAGGCACGGCCACGTCCGGCGGAAGCTCGCCGACGTCGACGGTACTGCGGTATATCGACGTGGACAGGGCGCCCAGCGTGGCGATGCCCAGGGCTGCGCCCAGTTCGCGGGCGGTGTCGTTGACGGCCGAGCCGATGCTGGCCTTGTCATAGGGGGTGGCGACCATGATGTCGTTGGTGGCGGGCGTCATGGCCAGGCTCAGCCCGGCCCCGGCCAGCACCAGCGGTCCCAGCAGGTACCAGTAGCTGGTGTCGGTGCCGACCAGCGCCAGCGGCAGGAAGGTCAGCGCGAGCACGGCAAAACCTAGGGCCATGATCCGGCGTGACCCGAACCGATCAGCCAGCCGAGCCGTGAATGGGGCCACCACCATCGACGCCAGCGCCTCGGGCATGGTGGCCAGACCGGCCTCCAAGGCCGTGTAGCCCAGCACGAACTGCACGTACAGCGCTAACAGGAACCAGAACCCGATCATCACCACGAAGGTCATGGTGACCACCGAGGAGCCGATGCTGAAGCGCCGGTCGGAGAACAGCTCCAGCGGCAGCATCGGATGGCGGGCCCGCCGCTGCCACCCCAGCAGGACTGCACCGAAGGCGACCGCCACCGCAAAGGCCGAGAGAACCGCGGCCGACGTCCAGCCCTGCTCGGGTCCCTCGATGATTCCGTAGATCAGCGCGGTCATCGCCACGATGGACAGTCCCGCCCCGGCGGGGTCGAGATGCCGGGGACGTTCGTCCCGGGACCGGGGCAGCCACAACGCCACCGCGATCATCACCAGCACCACCACCGGCAGGTTGTAGAGGAACCCGGCCTCCCAGCCCCATGACGGCACGATCCACCACCCGGTCACGAACAGTCCCGTCAGCAGCGGACCGAGGGCGGCACCGCCCCCGGCGAAGCCCGACCACACCGCGATGGCGGTCGGTCTTTCCGGGGGCGGGAAGATCTCGATCAGCAGCGAGAGGGTGGCCGGCATAACGAAGGCCGCGGCCACCCCCATGGCCGCGCGGGAGACCAGGATGACCTCGGCCGACTCGGCCAAACCTCCGAGCAGCGCGCCGAGGCCGAACATCAGCAGACCGCCGAGGAGCGCGCCCTTGCGGCCGTAGCGATCGCCGACAGCTCCCCCGGTCATGAGCAGCCCCCCGAAGGCGAGGGCGTAGGCGTTCACTATCCACTGCAACTGCGGCCCGGTGACGCCCACGTCTCGCTGCAATGTGGCCAGCGCCACGTTGAGGCCCGAGACCGACATCACCACCAGCACCAGGCTCAGGCTCAGCACTCCCAGGAGGAACCAGCGCCGGGCGTGCACGTCCGGCCGTTCCCAAAGATTCACGCCGCTCAAGCTAGGTCGGTATCGGTGGGCTGCCCGTAGTCGCGAGGTTCAACGTGCTCTCAGCAGCTCCTACCGGGTGCCTAGCTGCCGAGTCCGCTCGACAGCTGCTGAATCCATGACAGATTGCGCTCGCACCAGAGCTTGAAGCGGCCTCACCGGGTCTTCCGAAGCTGGGTCTCATACAGGGCCACGGGATCTCGGCCGTCGGTCGGCTCAGTCGGCTCGGTTGTCACTCTCACGGTTCGGACGGACATCCGATGAGCTGAGGACCTGGCCGTCGGTTGGCTCGGTCGGCTCGGTTGTCACCCGAAGCTCCGACAGCGACCACTCGGCGTCCAGCCCCCCTGGCCGTCGGTTGGCTCGGTCGGCTCGGTTGTCACCCGAAGCTCCGACAGCGACCACTCGGCGTCCAGCCCCCCTGGCCGTCGGTTGGCTCGGTCGGCTCGGTTGTCACCCGAAGCTCCGACAGCGACCACTCGGCGTCCAGCCCCCCTGGCCGTCGGTTGGCTCGGTCGGCTCGGTTGTCACCCGAAGCTCCGACAGCGACCACTCGGCGTCCAGCCCCCCTGGCCGTCGGTTGGCTCGGTTGGCTCGGTCGGCTCGGTTGTCACTGCTGGGACTTCTTCATGTCGCTCAAGCCGGTGAGGATGGGGTAGCCGCCGACCGACAGGGCGTTGCCGTGGCCGGTCTGGTGGATGTCGAACACCGCTTGAAGGGCCGAATAGAAGCCCTGGATGTCCATGGTCCGGTTGACGGCCCGCTTGGACTGGGCCAGGGCGAAGGGGTGCATCTGGGCGATTTCGTGAGCCAGCGCCATCGTCTCGGTGTGGAGGTCGTCGAGGGGCACGACCCGGTTGACCATGCCCGCCTCCTCGGCCTCCGCCGCGCTGATCCGGCGGGCGGTGAACAGCATCTCCTTGGCCTTGCGAGGCCCGAGCTCCCAGGTGTGGCCGTGGTACTCCACCCCGCCGATGCCCATGCGGGCCACCGGATCGGAAAACATCGCGTTGTCGGCGGCGATTATCAGATCGCAGGGCCAGCACAGCATCAGACCCCCGGCGATGCACTGGCCCTGCACCTCCGCGATGGTGGGCTTGGGGATGTCGCGCCAGCGGCGGCTGTAGCCGAGGTAGTGGATCGTCTCCCACTCGTAGATGGCTTCCAGGCCCCGCTCCTTCCAGTTGACGTAGCTGCCCTTGGCTGGGCCGCCCTCGCCGTCGGCGGCCTTCTCGAGGGCCTCGTCGGTGCCGGACAGGTCGTGGCCGGCGCAGAAGTGCTTGCCGTTGGAGCGCAGCACGATGACCCGCACCTGGGCGTCGTCGGCCGCCCGGGTGAAGCACTCGTCCATTTCGTCGAGCGTGAGGCCGCTGACCGCGTTGGCCTTCTCGGGGCGGTTGAGGGTGATCACCGCCACCCGGTCGTCGGTCTTGTAGAGCATGTGCTGCATGGCAGTTCCTTCCTCGGACGGGATCATTCCACCAAATTCCGGTCGTTGAGGACACCTATTGTCCCTAACTCCCGGAAATTCGATTACCAGGTGCTGCGGATGTAGCTGTAGACGCCGGCGAAGTCGTTGGCGATCTTGCCGGGCAGCGGCTTGACGCCTCCGAGGATCTGTGCGCCGAACATGATCTTGGCGGTGTGCTCCACCACTAGGGCGGTGTGCAGCGCGTCGGACGGCGACTTGCCCACGCACAGCAGGCCGTGGTTGGCCATCAGCACCGCACCCCGGTCCGCGAGGTGGCGCACCACCTCCGCGGCCAGATCGTCGGTGCCGGTGGTGGCGTAGTCGGCCACGGGCACATCACCGCCCACGTAGATGATCACCTCCTCGATGCTCGCCGGGATGGACCGGTGGGCCACCGCGAACATCGAGGCGTGGGGCGGATGGCAATGGACGACCCCGCCGACCTCGTCGAAGGCGTTGTAGCAGGCCAGGTGCATGGCCTTCTCGGTGGAGGGCTGGCCCGAGCCGCCCAAGCGCTCGCCATCGAGGCTGAGAACGGCGAGGTTGCCGGCGGTGACGTCGCGGTAGGGGGTGGACGACGGGGTGAGGCACACCATGCCGTCGCCCCGCTGGCCCGACACGTTGCCGGCCGTGCCCACTACCAGCCCGGCCCGCTCCATCTCCTGGGCTGCGTGCACCACCTCCTGGTGGACGGGGTCGGTGGCGGTGGTGTGGGTCACTGGTGCGTCTCTTGGGGATGGGGTCGGTGGGAGGGGTCGGTGGCGGTGGTGTGGGTCACTGGTGCGTCTCTTGGGGATGGGGTCGGTGGGAGGGGTTGGTGGCGGTGGTGTGGGTCACTGGTGCGTCTCTTGGGGATGGGGTCGGTGGGAGGGGTTGGTGGCGGTGGTGTGGGTCACTGGTGCGTCTCTTGGGGATGGGGTCGGTGGGAGGGGTTGGTGGCGGTGGTGTGGGTCACTGGTGCGTCTCTTGGGGATGGGGTCGGTGGGAGGGGTTGGTGGCGGTGGTGTGGGTCACTGGTGCGTCTCTTGGGGATGGGGTCGGTGGGAGGGGTTGGTGGCGGTGGTGTGGGTCACTGGTGCGTCTCTTGGGGATGGGGTCGGTGGGAGGGGTTGGTGGCGGTGGTGTGGGTCACTGGTGCGTCTCTTGGGGATGGGGTCGGTGGGAGGGGTTGGTGGCGATGGGATCGGTGGCGATGGGATCGGAGTTGGTCACTTGAGGACCTCCGGGTTGGCACAGTGGAGGGGCTTGTTGCCGGCCAGGATGGCCTTGATGTCGGCCACCACGATGGCGGCCTGGTTGCTCTCGACGTCGTAGGTGGCCCCGCCGATGTGGGGGGTGAGCACGACGTTGCTCATAGCGGTGAGGGGATGGTCCGTAGGCAGGATCTCGCCGTCGAAGTGGTCGAGCCCGGCCCCGGCCAGATGCCCCGACTCCAATGCGGCCACCAGCGCGTCGGTGTCGTGCAGCGCGGCCCGGGCGGTGTTGAGGTAGATCGCGCCCGGCCTCATCGACGCGAACTGCACAGTGCCCATCATTCCCAGGGTCTCGGCCGTGACCGCGGCGTGCATCGACACCACGTCGGCGGCGCCCAGCAGGCCGGGGAGGCTGTGGGTGGCGTCGGTGGCGTAGGGGTCGCTGGCGATGACCGTCATGCCCAGACCCTCCAGTCGCCATTTCGCGGCCCGACCCACCGCGCCGAATCCCACGAGCCCGGCGGTGCGCCCCGCCACCTGCCAGGCTCGGTAGCGCTGGTAGGGGAGGGTCTTGCCGAACATCGTGCCTGCTCGCACATCGCGGTCGCCAGCGACCACGAACCGGTTGACGGCCATCAGCAGGGCCACCGTCATCTCGGCCACAGCGTCGGCGTTGCGGCCCGGTGCGCGCAGTACAGGGATGCCCGCGGCGGTGGCCGCGCCGACATCAACGTTGTCGGGTCGGGCCCGGGTGGAGGCGATGGCGGTCAGCGGCAGCTCCAGCACCGGCCCCTTGCACGAGTCGGCCTCGCACACGACGATGTCGGCCCGCTCGGCCCGGATCTTGGCCGCGAAGTCGTCGGGTCCGTACAGCTTGATCGGCTGGTGTTCGATCCAAGGGTCGAACACCACGTCAGCGATATCGCGCAGCTCGTCGAGGGCTGCGCCCCGAAGCGGCGCAGTGACCAACACCCGAGGCCGGCTCACAATCCGACGCTAGCCGTCGATATCCACAATCAGTCTATGCACCTGCGAGAGCGTGCCGCCGAACGGCGCCAGCCATTCGGGCGGTGAGGCCGCGGGAAACGACAGCCACTTCGTGTCTCGGCCCGCTTGGCCGCCGTGCTGGGGCACCAGGGAGGGAGGCTTGTCGGTCATCAACTCTGATTTTGGGATGAACCACGCGTGCGCATCGAATGGCGAAACGCCGAGACAGAAGCAGAAGTCATAGTTCTGGTCCCGAATCTGCTGGAACTTGTATATTTCGTTGTCAGTCCACAGACTTGAGTACTTGACCTCGACTCGAACGCCCGAGACCACTAGGTCAGCTTGACTGTCGGGAGAGCGAGCGACACTCAGATCCTTGGCTGTGCACCAGTGGCGCACCAGCTTCTCGCCTATAGCGCCGACCTGCCGCGAGGGTCGCGTCTTGATCCACCGAAAAGGGCTTCCGGCCCACATCGAGAAATCGTCCGCGTAGTGGTCTTCGAGCCTCGCTGCGATGTGTGCCAACAGAGCGACGTCAGGATCAGAGAACTCCCGATCAGGCAACCGTTCGCTCCGCCTGGCGATCAGCAGACATGTCGAGGTACTCGATCGATGCCAGCAGGCCTCATCAGGCAACCGTTCGCTCCGCCTGGCGATCAGCAGACATGTCGAGGTACTCGATTGACGCCAGCAGGCCTCCATCTCCGAGGCGCCTGCGCATCACGTCGAAGGCCTCGGGATTGTTGTCGACCATGATGAAGCGGCGGTCGAGTTGGGTGGCCACGGCGCCGGTGGTGCCGCTCCCGGCAAAGAAGTCGAGCACCCAGTCGCCTTGGCGGCTGCTGGCCTGCACGATTCGGCGGAGGATGCCTTCGGGCTTCTGGGTCGGATATCCCGTCTTCTCCTTGCCAGTCGGCGAGACGATGGTGTGCCACCAGACATCGGTGGGCAGCTTCCCTCGCGCTGCCTTCTCAGGAGTGACCAGGCCGGGCGCCATGTAGGGCTCGCGGTCCACCGCGGAGTTGTCGAAGTGGTAGCGGTCGGGGTTCTTCACGTACACCAGGATGTTGTCGTGCTTGGCCGGCCAGCGGTTGCGCGCCCGGGCGCCGTAGTCGTAGGCCCAGATGATCTCGTTGAGGAAGCACGCGCGGCCGAACAGCGAGTCAAGCACCACCTTCGCGTAGTGGACTTCCCGGTAGTCGAGATGCAGGTACAGCGTGCCGTCGTCTGTCAACAGCTGCCATGCCTGCGCGAGCCTCGGCTCCAGGAACGCCCAGTAGTCGCCGAACGCGTCGTCGTACGCTGACAGTGAGCCCTTAACCGTCTTGTAGGTGGCCCCCTTGAACCCGACACGGTCGCCACTGTCGCTTCGTGTGGTTCGCAGCGTCTGCCTCGACTGGCGGCGACCCGTGTTGAATGGCGGATCGATGTAGACCAGCGTGATCGATTCGTCTGGCAGATCCGCGAGAACGGGGAGATTGTCGCCTAGGACGACAAGACTCGGCCCGCCAGCATCCCATATCGGTGTGTTCACGGCGCAGACCGTAGTCAGTCCCGCGTAGCTTGTCGCGGTTCCCTTCGCCCCTGCCCGGTCTCGTCTCCAGCGCCACAGTAGGAGCACTACAAGAACGCGGGAAGGCGCGCTCGTGGAGCTTCCGTCCAAGCATCGGTGGTCCAGTCCGACGCTGCGCCAGAGCTAGAGATGACGCCGCGGGCCAGCCGCGCTCTCATGCTTCCTGCGGCGAGACTGCCTCGTCGGCGATGCTTCGGACCGGCCGGGCCGAGGTTGTCATGGGTGTCTGACACCATTGGTGCGATGAACTTGTAGGTGAGCGCACGTAAGTTGGAGCGGCAACAGGCGTGGCTCGCAGGGAGGACTCTGATCCGGTGCATGAGGTGACGGTGGGGATCGACATCGGGACGACCTCGGTGAAGGCCGTGGCCGCTGATGGCGACGGTCTCGTGGTGGCCCGGGCCCGGATCCCGCACCGAGTCGTGTCGCCCGACGCCGGCCGGTTCGAGCACGACCCTCAGCAGGCGTGGATCGACGGAGTGCTGTCCGCGTGCGACGCGGTGTGTGCCGGGGTGGGACGGCCGATGGCCGCGGTCACCGTGTCGGCCATGGTGCCGTCCATGTGCGGGGTCGACTCGGCGGGACTGCCGGTCACGGCTGGCCTTCTGTACGGCGACGCCCGCGGCCGGACTACGGGAGGCCGCTCGGATGGCGGCTCGGACCATGGTGGACCGGACCCCGGCGCCGTCTCCGGCACCGATGCCAGCGAGGGTTCCACCGAGGGGGAGGCCGCCGGCTTTGCTCGCTGGTTGGCTGGGCGCGACGGGGTGGAGGCCTTGTGGCCGGCGCAGGCGGCGGCCAACCGTGCCCTTTGCGGCGTGGCCGCCATCGACTCCTCCACTGCCATGGCCATGACTCCGATGTCCGACGGGCAGGGCTGGGCGCCCGAGTTGCTCGATGAGATCGGCATGACCTTCGAGCAGTTCCCGGTCATCGCTCCCGGCGCGGTCGCAATTGGAGAGCGCGACGGTGTTCTGGTGTCCGCCGGGACCATCGACGCCCTCGGCGAGCAGCTCGTGGCGCCCTGCGGCGATGCGGGCGACGTGCTGGTGATGTGCGGGACCACGCTGCTGCCGTGGGTGCTGACCGACGAGTGGATCGAGGTCGACGGGCTTTGGACGTTCCCCTCGGCCCGGGCCGGTCTCATGGCCGTGGGCGGGGCCAGCAACGCCGGTGGCCTGTTCATCGACCGGGTCCGGGCTCTGGTGGGCGACACGCCTTCTGAGGAACTACTGGCGCTCGGTCCTGACGACCTACCGGTGTGGCTGCCCTATCCGAGAGGCGAGCGGACGCCGCTGCACGACCCCGACCGCCGGGCCGAGCTCATCGATCTGCACGTCGGCCACACACCGGCCCATGTGCTGATGGCTGCCTACGAGGCCGCCGGCTTCGTGGTGCGCCACCACATTGACCTCTCCGGCCTCGACACCGATCGGATAGTCGCGGTCGGTGGCGGCACCCAGTCGCCGGCCTGGATGCAGGCGCTGGCCGACACGACGGGCTTGGCCGTGGACGTGTCGGCCGAGCCCTACAGCGCCGCTCTGGGTGCGGCCTACCACAGCCGGGTCACGGCCGGACTCGAGGCCGACACCTCGCAGGCGCGGCGCTGGGGCCGGGTCTCGCACCGGGTGGAGCCCCGCGCCGAGCACGCCGTCGCGGCCGAGGACCGTTACCGCCGCTTCCGGGAGGGCACCGACCGATGAAGATCACGATGGTGTTCGTGTTGGTAGCTGGCGGGTCGAGGGCCGGGAGGGTTCGCGGGTGAAGATCACGGTGGTGTTCGTGTTGGTAGCTGGCGGGTCGAGGGCCGGGAGGGTTCGCGGGTGAAGATCACGGTGGTGTTCGTGTTGGTAGCTGGCGGGTCGAGGGCCGGGAGGGTTCGCGGGTGAGGTTCTCGGTGACGTATCCGTTGGCGGCAGGTCGCTGCAGTCCCGAGTTCGCCACCCGGCGGGGACTCGTCGAGTTCGCCCGAGCAGCCGAGGCGGCGGGCTTCGACGGGATCGGCTTCACCGACCATCCCGCCCCGACCCACCGCTGGATGAACGCCGGGGGCCATGACGCGCTCGACCCCTTCGCCGCGCTCGCATTCACCGCCGCGGTCACCGAGCGACTGCTGCTGATCCCCAACATCGTGGTGCTGCCGTACCGAAATCCGTTCCTGGTGGCGAAGTCGGTGGCCACCATCGACACCCTGTCCGGGGGGCGGTTCGTGCTGGCTGTCGGTACCGGCTACCTCAAGGGCGAGTACCGGGCCCTCGGAGTGGACTTCGACCACCGCAACGACCTCTTCGACGAGGCCATAGAGGTCATGCGGGGCGTGTGGACCACCGACGACTTCAGCTACGAGGGCCGGCACTTCACGGCCCGAGGCCAGACCGCCAACCCGAAGCCGTCCCGGCCGATCCCGATCTGGATCGGGGGCAACAGCCGCCTCAGCCGCCGCCGGGCCGCGGCCACCGCAGACGGCTGGGCGCCCTTCCCAGCCCCACCGGGCTTGGCCACCACGGCTCGCACACCCGAGCTGGGGACCCTCGACGACCTGCGAGGAATGCTTGACGACCTATGGCGCCAAGTCGACGCCGCAGGACGCGATCCCTTCGAGATCGACGTGTCCTTCACCACGCTGGCGGGCGGGAGCCCGGCAGGCGACAACTTCAACGCCGTCGCCCATCTCGAAGCACTAGACGAGTTGGCCGGGTTGGGCGTCACCTGGTGCACGGTCCGCATCCCCGGCGACTCGCTGACCCACGCCGTGGAAGCCCTCCACCGTTACGGCGAGTCAGTGATCAGCGTCTGAGTCTTCTGGCTATCTCAGTTCCCCGCTGCGCCCGAGTGCCATGATGAGGTCATCGAACCGAGCTTCGAGCCGGTCGAAATGGGTGTCCAGCCGCTCGAAACGGGCGTCTAGGTGGTCGAAGCTGGCGTGCATGTCAGACCGCAGTCGGGCGAACGCAAGGCGAAAGCGGCGGAGGACGCAGACAGCAGAACACCGATGACGGTGGCGGCAACTGTCGCGTCCATTTCAGTCGTTGGCTCCCGAGTCATCCAGCTCGGCCAGATGCCCGCTGCGGGCGAGCGTCATGATGAGGCCGTCGACCTTCGTTTCAAGCCGCTCGAAGCGGGTGTCCACCTTGTCGAAGCGGGTATCGACCTTGTCGTCGACCTTGTCGAAGCGGGCGTTCATGTCGGACCGGAGCCACGCGAACGCGGTCGCGAAGGCCCCAAAGCACACCGACAACAGCACGCCGATGACGGTGGCAGCGACGGTTGGGTCCATAGAACGTAAGTTAGCAGTTTCCTATGTGAGATACAACTCTATTCATAGAAAGTATCCATAATGTTGCCCACGGGTGCCAACCCGACCAGTCAGGCCGGGGGGTGGCACGGGGACAAGGAACGGCACCAGGCCGGGGGGTGGCACGGGGACAAGGAACGGCGCCAGGCCGGGGGGTGGCACGGGGACAAGGAACGGCGCCAGGCCGGGGGGTGGCACGGGGACAAGGAACGGCGCCAGGCCGCGTCCGTGACAGGACCGCCAGCCGGGGTGCCCGGTATCATTGGAGCGTGGCATCAGACCTCGGCTTCCGGGCCTTCGATGTGGACGAGCACTACTACGAGGCCCCCGACGCCTTCATCCGTCACATCGACCCGTCCATGAAGAAACGCTGCATGCAGTGGGCGACCATCGACGGCAGGCAGCGGTTCATGGTGGGCGGCAAGGTCAACAAGTTCATTCCCAACCCCACTTTCGACCCCATCGCCAAGCCGGGCAGCCTCGAGGACTACTTCCGGGGCCGCAACCTCGAAGGCCGCGACGTCGCGGCCATGTTCGGCGACCTCGACCCGCTCGACAACCACCCCGGGTTCCGCAACCGGGAGGCCCGCCTGGAGCTGATGGACCGCCAGGGACTGGAATCGGTGATGCTGTTCCCCACCCAGGGAGTGGGCATGCAGGAGGCGCTCAAGCGCGACGTCGGTGCCCTCCACGCCGCTTTCAGCGCGTTCAACACCTGGCTCGACGAGGACTGGGGTTTCGACCGCGACGGCCGCATCTATGCCGCGCCCATGCTCACGTTCGCCGACCCCGAGCTCGCGGTGGCCGAGCTGGAGCGACTGCTCAACATGGGTGCCCGCATCGTGTGCACCGTCCCGGGCCCGGTGCCCACCGGCCAGGGCTACCAGTCGCCGGGCATGTCCGACTACGACCCCATTTGGGCCCGCCTCCAGGAGGCCGGCGTCCCGCTGGCCATGCACGCCGGGCTCAACGGCACCGCCCAGTACGGCAAGGTCTGGGAGCCGTCGGGAGGCCAGTTCGAGGCGTTCAAGCACATGGCCTTCCCGCTGGTGGCGTACTCGGATCGATCGATCTCCGACACGTTCGCCGCCCTGATCTGCCACGGCGTGCTCGACCGGTTCCCCCGCCTCCGCCTGGCCACCATCGAGAACGGGGCCATGTGGATCCCCGACCTGCTGCGCAACCTCAAGATCTGCCACGGCAAGATGCCGTGGGAGTTCAAGCGCCACCCGGTGGAGGCGTTCGTCGAGAACGTGTGGGTGTCGCCCTACTTCGAGGACGACATGGACCTCATCAAGGACTGCATCGGGGCCGACCGGATGCTGTTCGGCTCCGACTTCCCCCACGCCGAGGGCCTGGCCGAGCCGACCGCCTACGTGAAGGACATCGCTGGCTTCAGCACCGACGAGGTCCGCAAGGTGATGCGCGACAACGCCTACGAGCTGCTGTCAGCCTCCGCCCGCTGACGGTCTCGCCAGCCGCCGGCCCGAAATTGCCGCCGGCCCGAAATTGACGCCGGCCCGAAATTGACGACGAAACCGCCCTCACAGGCCCATTAATCGCACCAATTTCGGCTGGCGGGCTGGCTGGCCGGCGGGCTGGCTGGCTGGCTGGCAGGCTGGTCGACTGGCTGGCGGGATGGCGGGCTGGTCGGCCGGCGGGCTGGAGAGGCCGGCGGGCTGGAGGGCCGGCGGCGCGGGCTCAGCGGGTCTTGACCGCGAAATCCTGCAGCGAGGTGTTCTTGCCGCTGTGCCGTCCGGTGTCGCGGGACTGGATCGACACGTCATGGCCGGCCGCGGACGCTCGCAGGGCCCCCACCGTGCACTCGGAGCGGTCCAGCATTGAGAACGGGTCGTAGTTGAACCAGTCCATGGCGTTGAGGTGGGTGATCCGGTCGATGTCGGAGTCGGGCACGCCGGTGAACACCTCGGCCAGCTCCTCGGGTGCTTCGGGCCAGTTCGAGTCGGAGTGGGGATAGTCCATCTCCCAGCAGAGGTTGTTGATGCCTATCTCGTGGCGCAGGGCCACCCCCACCGGGTCGGAGATGAAGCAGGTGAGGAAGTTGCGCCTGAACACGTCGCTGGGCTTGAGATCACCGAAGGACTGCCCCGTCCAGAGGTGGTGCATGTCGTAGGTCTTGTCGGCCCGGTCCATGAAGTAGGGCACCCAGCCGCTGCCGCCCTCGGACAGGGCGATCTTCAGGTCCGGGTAGCGGCGGGGCACCGTGGACCAAAGCAGGTCCGATGCCGCGATCGACGTGTTCATGGGCTGCATATGGATCATCACGTCCATCGGGGCGTCGGGGGCGCTCACCACCATCTGGCCCGACGAACCGAGGTGGATGGCCAGAACCGTGTTGCAGTCCACCAGCGCCTTCCACAGCGGGTCCCAGTAGGTGTCGTGGAAGCTGGGCTGGCCCAGCGGGACCGGGTTCTCGGTGAAGGTCATCGAGTGGCAGCCCAGTTCGGCCACCCGGCGCACCTCGGCCGCGCACTCGTCGGCCGACCAGATCATGGGCAGGGCCATGGGAATGAACCGGCCCGGATGGGCGCCGCACCACTCACCGATGTGCCAGTCGTTGTAGGCCCGGATGAGGTCTGCGGCGAAGACCTTGTCGGGGTGGTTGGCGAAGAGCCGGCCCGCGAAGCCGGGGAACGACGGGAAGCACATCGATCCGAGCACCCCGCCCGCGCTCATGTCCTTGACCCGCTCATCGACGTTGTAGCAGCCGGGCCGGATCTCGCCGAAGCTGGTGGGCTCGATTCCGTACTCCTCCTTGGGCCGTCCGGCCACGGCATTCAAGCCGATGTTGGGGATGATCGAGCCGTTGAACGTCCACACGTCGTCGCCGTTGTCGGTGTGCAGCACCCGGGGCGCCTCGTCCCGCCACTTCGCAGGCAGGTGGGCCTCGAACATGTCGGGAGGCTCGCACAGATGGTCGTCGACGCTCACGAGGATCATGTCGTTCATGTCCATGGCGTTGCTACTCCTCGATTCATTGTGGTTGCCCGATCCGCCGCTACTCCTCGATGAAGTCGTATTGGGCTGTGCCCTCCACAACCTGCTTGAGGATCTTGCCGGTGGCGTTCCGGGGCAGGGGCTCGGTCCGCAGCTCCCAATGGGCCGGCACCTTGATGTCGGCCAGCGTATCGGCCGCCCAGGTCCGCAGTTCCTCTATCAGGGCTTGGGCGGTCTCGCTGTCCGACGCCTGGAAGGGACCTTCGACCACCACCACGGCCTTGACTTCCTGGCCCAACTCCCGGTGCTCCACACCCAGCACGGCCGACTCGGCCACTGCGGGGTGCGCGTCGAGGCGCTGCTCGATCTCGGTGGGGTAGATGTTCTCGCCGCCGCGGATGATGAGGTCGCTGCGCCGGCTCACCAGGAACAGCAGCCCGTCCCGGGTGTAGCCGTAGTCGCCGGTGCGCAGCCAGCCGCCGCGGATGGCCTCCGCGGTGGCGGCGGGGTCGTTCCAGTAGCCGGGGGTGACCATCGGTCCGAACAGGCAGATGTTGCCGACGGTGCCCTCGGGAAGCTCGATGCCGTCGTCGTCGGCGATGCGCACCCCCACGGTCGGGAGGGGGCAACCGACCGAGTCGGGGTGGGTCCGCAGCACGTCGTCGGCGGCGCTGGTGGCCAGGCCCGAGCTCTCGGTGAGCCCGTAGCCGATGGTGACGCTGATGCGGGCCCGGGGCAGGGCGGTGCGGCAGACCTCCTGCAGCTCCGGCGACCACACGGACCCGCCGCCGCCGATGCTCACCACCGACGACGTGTCGTAGTCGCCCAGGCGGGGGTGCTCAACGAGCCGCCAGATCTGGGTGGTGACTCCGCCCCAGCGGGCGATGCCATGCTCCTCGGTTAGGCGCAGGATCTTCTCGGCGTCGTAGCGGCCGGTGGTCCAGAGATGGTTGAAGCCGGCTCCGACGGCCATCACCGCGCAGGCGTGCAGGCCGGACACGTGGAACAGGGGGCTGCAGGCCAGGGTCGGTCCTCCGACGTCCATCGACTCGCCCGGGAAGCGCAGGAACTGGCGGGCGCCGATCATGAAGGCGCAGCTCAGGTAGGCGAAGAAGTTGCGGTGGGTCTGGATCGCGCCCCGGGGCCGGCCGGTGGTGCCCGAGGTGAACAGGATGGCGGCCGGGTCGTCGATGGCTATCTCGCAGTCGGGCAGGGACGCTCCCCGGTGGGCGTCGATCAGGCCGTCGACCGTGTCCGGGCTGCCGGCGGCCGGATCGCCCGGGTCCGGGCTGCCGCGGGCCGGGTCGCCCGGGTCCGGGCTGCCGCGGGCCGGGTCGCCCGGGTCCGGGCTGCCGCGGGCCGGGTTGGCCGCCGCCAGGACTCTGTTCGCGCTTTCCCGCGCATATGACAGGAAAACGCGATCATTCCCGCCCGGGTCGCCCGGATTGGCGTCCGGGGCGACCGGATTGTCGTCCATGAGGATCACCGGCACTCCCGGATCGCCGTCGAGGCGCTCTAGGCGGCGGCGGTCGGCGATCAGCACCTTGGGTTCGGTGAGTTCGATGCCGTAGCGGATCTCGTCGCCCTTCCACCAGCCGTTCATGGCCACCGCGACGGCCCCGGCGCTGACGGTTCCCCAGAATCCCTGGATCCAGCCCGGCTGGTTGGAGCCCAGCAGGCCCACCCGATCGCCCGCCCCGACCCCGTAGCGCTGCGAGAGGGCGGCGGCCACCGCCGCGGCATGGTCGATGTTCTCGGCGAAGGTGGCGCTGCGGCCGTCGTCGAAGAGGTAGTAGCGGGCCGAGCCGTCGCCCCCGTGGTTCGCCGACGCGGCGAGCAGGTCCCGCAGGCTGCGGTGCGGGCCGGCCACCACCCCCATGTCGATGCCGCCCACGCTCTCGGTGACGATCTCGAAGAACCCGCCCGGGCCGGTGAGCGCGGCGTCGGCCTCGGCGATGGTCATCGCGGGCTGCCGCGCCGCCTCCGAGTCCGGTGTGGGCGCGCCCTGGTCCGTCACCGCCGCGACACTACCGGCGCCACAGGCGACGACGCCCGCGGAGAAGCCGGGTATCCGCAGCCACCCCGCGGGACGCCCCCTGCGCCACCGCGATGCGAATCTGCGCGACTAAGGCGCCTCAGTCGGCATATCTGCTCACAGAAGCCACCGCGATGCGAATCTGCGCGACTAAGGCGCCTCAGTCGGCATATCTGCTCACAGAAGCGTCGCACGAGCCGGGGGAGGCTCGCCGCCTAGGATGCCGGCGTGGAGGACGGGGGCGCGATCGACGTCGATCATCAGGCCCCTGAATTCATAGCCGATCGTCACCGCCGCTACGCCGAGCTGCGGGACCGCTGCCCGGTGGTGTTCAACCAGCACTACGGCGGGTTCTGGATGATCACCGACTACGAGTCAGTGGCCATCGTGGCCCGCGACAACGAGACGTTCGCCCACAAGTACGAGCCCGACTCCGACGACGGGATCTCCTACCACGGCATCTGTGGCATACCCCGGCCGCCGTATGTGCCCCGTATGGGGGTGTCGGAGATCGACGGCCCAGAGCATGCGGACCTGCGCCGGGTGCTCAACCCTTACATGATGCCCCGTGTCATCGAGCGCCAGCGACCCAGGATGGAGGCCGTCTCCGCCTGGTTCCTCGACCAGATCACCGAAACGGGCACCGCTGACCTGGTGCTCGACTACTCCACCCCGGTCCCGGCGGTGCTGACCCTCGAGCTGATGGGCATGGAGCCGTCCAACTGGAAGCACTACGCCGACTTCTTCCACGCCACCTCGTCCTACGAGCCCTCCGATCCGAGGTTCCGCGGCGCGGTGGCCCGCCGCGACGAGATGTGGGCCGAACTGGCCGGATTCGCCGCCTTCCGTCGAGCGAATCCGGCCGACGACGTCACTACTGCACTGGTGACCGCGGTCATCGACGGGCGACCCCTCAGCGACGACGAGATCACCGGGATCATGTGGAATCTGGTCGCGGGAGGTCTCGACACCACGACGTCGCTGGTGTCGTGGGGCCTGCACTACCTCGGTACCCATCTCGATGACCGGGCCCGGCTCATCGACGACCCGGGCCTGATCGGTGCCGCGGTGGAGGAGTTCCTGCGCTACTACAGTCCCAGCGAGACCCTCACCCGCACCGCCACCCGCGATGTAGAGCTAGGGGGCAGGCAGATCCGCCGGGGCGATGTGGTGTTCATCAGCTGGGTGGCCGCCAACCACGATCCGTCGGTGTTCGTCGATGCCGACGAGGTGCGCATCGATCGCACCGTCAACAAGCATCTGGCTTTTGGCCTGGGTGGCCATCGCTGCATCGGGTCGTCGATAGCCCGCATCGAGTCGGAGCTGATGCTGGGCGACGTCCTGTCCCGCCTCGGCGACTACGAGATCGACACCGACGGCTTCAAGCCCTATCCGGGAAACCTGCTGATGACCGGCGTGGTGTCGATGCCGGTCACGTTCACTCCGAGCGCCCGCTCCGGAGCCGTCGACCCCTTCGCTCGCCAGAGGCCGAGCGGGTAGGCGGCGGGGCACGAAGACCCAGCAAGGGTGTCGAGCGAGGCCCCCGGGCCTGAGCGGCCCGTGTGCGCAGCGAGCAAGAGCGGTAGGTAGTGGCCTGAGCGGCCCGTGTGCGCGGCGAGCAAGAGCGAGAAACGAGATGCCTCACAGCGAGGCGGTTATATGTTCGCGCGGCCGGGCCGAGTCGGCATTTCCTCGCGCACGAGCGATGTGGCCGACCACAGGCCCGGGATGACCGGCAGCCAGAAGGCGAAGACCCGGTGGCTGACCACTCCGAGCAGCGCGACCTCGATCGGCACCCCCACCGCGGCGAGGGTGAAGGTAGTGGCCGCGTCGACGCCACCGGTGGCGATCAGCGGTATGGGGACCGACTGAGCCAGGTAGCCGGTGGTGTAGGCGCCGACGATCGCCGCCGGCGAAACGGTCATCCCGAAGGCTTGCAAGGCCGCCCACAGGCTCACCAGGTCGCCGATCCAGTACAGCAGGCTCCAGGCCAGAAGCCTGTGCCCGTCGGCGGTGCGGGTGGCGCGGCGAACTCGCGCGGCCGCGGACACGCCCACCTCCAGAGCTCGACGTAGCCTGCCCGGCCGTTCGGTGCCGACCGTGCCGACTCCCGGCGAGCGCTGAGTAAACCCCAGAGCCAGGGCCACGATCACCAGGAAGCCTGCGACCCAGCCCAGCGCCATGCCGAGCGGTACCGAAGCATCCAAGATTCCAACTATCCCGCCCAGCAAGCCCAGGATGCCGAACACGAAGTAGACGGCGGTGTTCAACGCGATGAGTTCCACCATGGCGTTGCGTTTCGAGAACCCCAGCCTGCGCAGCACCCAGAACGTGAACGCCATCCCCGCCGCGCCGCCTGCCGCCACGAGCTGAGTGAGCCCGAATCCGGCCAGCGCCACCTTCAGCGAATACCACACGCCCGGTTGCTCGCCGGCGCCACTGCCACGGTCGTGGCGGCTGCTGGGACTGTCGGCCACCGACGAGCGGAACGCGCCCGCATAGCCGACGAACACCCCGATCTGGCCGACGGCACACAGACCGAGCCAGCCCCAGGTTGCTCCGCTGAGGGTGTCTCCCAGCTCGGTGAAACCGGCCAGCCGGCCGATGGCCGCCACCAGCACGGTGGTCACGATCACGGCACCGCCCACGGCCAGGGCTACCTGACCGGGGCGCAACGTCCTCAGCGTCTCCAGACGAGTGGCGGCCTGCTCCGAAACGGGCTCGACGATCCCAGCGTCAAGCGTTTCGGTGGATGGCTCCGGATACCCGGGGGTCTGGTCGCCCGACGTTTCGGTGGATGGCTCCGGATACCCGGGGGTCTGGTCGCCCGACGTTTCGGTGGATGGCTCCGGATCGCCGGGTTGCTGCGACGGAATGGCGTGCTCGTTCACCGGGTTGCGATCCGCGCTGCGGCACCGAGAGCGGCCCCGGCGATCACGTCGAGGGTGTAATGGTTCCCGGTGGCCACCACCACCGCCGCCACCGCAGCCGGGTAGACGACCCCCACGGCACGGATCAGCGGACTGCGGGCAAAGCGGGCCATCCCGAGCCCGGTCACCACCGCAAAGGCCACATGATGGCTGGGCATGGCCGCGATCGGGTTGTACAGCTTCACAAGCGTCTGGTGCTCGAGGTCGATGCCCCGGTCGCGCAGCGTGTCGATCTGGTCGTCGCGACTGCGGGGAGGGGCGGTGGGAAAGGCCAGGAAGACGGGCAGGGCCCCGGCGTAAGCCGCCACCGCGGCCCGCCGCTCCCGGACGAAGACAGGGCTGCGCCGGTGGTGGAGCACGATCAGCCAGCCGACGCTGAATCCCAGGTTGCCGACCGCGTACCCCAAGTTGAGCATGTCAACCAACCGGCGGTGGCGCAGCGCGAGTTGCTGGACATCGGGCTCGATGCGCAGACCGAGGCGGTCCTCGAGGGCTACGACGCGATCGGCGTTACGGGCGGCCCGTAGCCGGCCTCGGTCGTTCCACACCAGGCGGCGCACGCCGTAGTAGCTGCCGAGACACAACGCGCCGATGGCGCACTCTCGTAGGACCCTCACCCCGGATGCTCTTCCCAGAGGCCGAGTGGACGGGCGGGAGTTGCGCAGGGATCTCGCAAGACGCTAAGGACGTGCGCGGATAGGTGAGGTTCGGCACCACGATGCCGTCGGATTGCAGGTGCCTCGTGCCTTCGCGGCCGCCTATCCGCGTGGCCCCTAAGCGAGGCCGTGGCCCGAGCGGCCCGTGAGCGCAGCGAACAAGAGCGGAAAACAACGTGCTTCCTCACGTAGCCGGTCATCTACCCGCGCGGCCTCTCAGGCTCCTCCGAGCTGGGCTCTGCCGCGTGGCGATCCCGCGTTTCGTACATCTGGGAGCGGGACTCCTCCACCCAATGGAGGGGTGCAGCCATCGCCCAGTGTTCGGGGTTGGCCCGGATCGCGCTGGACCAACGGTTCGCCAGCTCCTGCAGGACAGCCCGCTCGCCGGCCTTGCCCAACTCTGGCGACGGTGGCTCGATGGGCGGATCCATCGCGGCACGCCACCGCCGGGGGCCCAGCGGCAGCACCGTGAACGAGATGATCGGGGAGCCGGCAAGGCGGGCCAGCGCGGCCACGCCGGCTGCCATCTCCATGTCGCTGTCCAGGAAGCGCACCCGGTGGGTGTGCCCGGCGAACTCGCTGTTGTCGCCGAGCAGCAGCACAGCCTCGCCGGCCCGCAGGCGCCGAACGCTGCGCAACGCCGCGACCTGGCGGTACATCACCTTCAACCCGACTGCGGCCCGGGCGTGCTCGATCGCCCATGCAATGAGGTTGTCGGCCACTATCACGTTGGTCGGCACGGCCACTTTCGCCCCCGGGATGGCCGTGGCCACCTCCCACCCGCCGAGGTGGGTCCCGGCGAGGATCAGACCTCGGCCCTGGCTGACTGTGTCGTCGACGACATGCCAGTCCTTGTAGACGACCGTGTCCAGGAACTCCTGAGGTCGCCCGATGGCCCAGAGCAGGTCGGCTGCGGCGTGCGACTCGTTGATCATCACTCGTCGAACTGTCTGCTGGACTCTCGGATCGTCCGGGGGCGCCCCGAAGGCGTGGCACAGGTTGGCGGCCAGACACCGCCGTCTCTTGGGCCGCAGAGCCCACTGGATGTTCCCGCCGATCCCCGCCAACCCGTGGGCTAGCCAAGCTGGGAGACGCGACCCCACCCAGGCTGCGCCGTCGATGACTTGTGCGAGCACGACAGCGGCGAGTCGAAGCCCTCGCGTTCGCAGTGACCAGCGCGACGAACCGTCAAGACCCAGCGCCTCATCGATCTCGCAACAGCGCAGCATCGCACGACATTACCCCCGTCGTGCCCCCGAAACCCCAAAGAATGCGGGCCCGCTGCCGGCTAGAGGCCGAGCGGATAAGCCGCGATTCGCGCACGAAATCAGCGGGCGCGTAGCGAGGCCGTGGCCTAAGCGGCCCGTGAGCGGAGCGAACATGAGCGGGAGACACAACCCCACCCCGCGAGGCCCTCACCACCTACTCTCACCACCTACTCTCACCACCTACTCTCACCACCTACTCTCACCACCTACTCTCACCACCTACTCTCACCACCTACTCTCACCACCTACTCTCACCACCTACTCTCACCACCTACTCTCACCACCTACTCTCACCACCTACTCTCGCCACCTACTCTCACCACCTACTCTCGCTGCCTGTAAGTTCAGCTGCCGTGAGCCGTCCGATTGGCAGTGAAACGGAGCGCTCCTCAGCGAACCACACCGGCGAGTCCGATCCCGACGTTGGGCGCACCGCGGGCCTGGTCGATCCGGAGCGTCTCGGTGCATGGATGGACGACCAGGGCCTGCCGGGTGCGGGGGAGCCCCTGTCGGTACGGTTCATCTCCGGAGGGGCGTCCAACGAGATCTTCGAGGTGAGCCGGGGCGGTCACCGCTGGGCACTGCGCCGCCCGCCGAGGCGGGTGCCGCCCGGCCGCAACGAGACCATGATGCGCGAGTACCGCATCCTGGCCGCCCTCGACGGCACCGATGTGCCCCATGCCCGAGCCGCCGGAGCCTGTGACGACCCCGAGGTGCTGGGGGCGGCCTTCTACCTGATGGACTTCGTGGACGGCTGGTCGCCGATCAGCGAGCCGGAGTGGCCCGAGCCGTTCTACTCGGACCTCGCTGCGAGAGCCGGTCTGGCCTACGAGCTGGTGGAGGCCATCGCCCGGCTGTCGCGGGTCGATTGGAGGGCCAGGGGCCTCGAGGGACTGGGTCGGCCCGACGGCTTCCACGAGCGCCAAGTGGACCGCTGGTACGCGCACCTGGAGCGCTTCCGCTTCCGGGACATCCCCGGTCTGGATGAGGCCGGGGACTGGCTGAGGGGCCGGAAGCCCCGCAGTTACGAGCCGGGGATCATGCACGGCGACTACCAGTTCGCCAACGTGATGTTCCACCATGGCGCCCCGGCCCGCATGGCCGCCATCGTGGACTGGGAGATGGGCACGGTCGGCGACCCGCTCTTGGATCTGGCCTGGGTGGTGATGGGCTGGCCCGACGATACCGGCGGTGGCCCGGCCGGCGGCGAGGGCGACGATGCGGCTGGTGAACGGCCGGCCGGCGGCGAGGGCGACGATGCGGCTGGTGAACGGCCGGCCGGGCGCCGGGTCAGCGGCTACGTGGACTACACGGGCATGCCCGGGCGGGACGACCTGCTGGAACGGTACGCGTCGGTGTCGGGCCGGGACACCGACGAGATCGACTACTACGTGATCCTGGCCCGCTTCAAGATGGCCATCGTGCTGGAGGGCGGCTACGCACGGTACGTGGCCGGCGGGGCCGACAACCCCAAGATGGAGGCCTTCGGCCCCGTGGTGCTCGACATGGCTGAGGCTGCAGCCGAACTGGCCAGCACCACCACGTTGTAGCACCCGGCGCGGCCCGCGCTGGCTAGCCAAATTGACGTAGTTGTCCCCATATAGGGTGAACAACTACGTCAATTTCGTCCCACGGCGGCACCGGGCCGGGCGCGGCGTACCGTGGCAGCCATGGCCATTGATTTTTCGGTCGATCCGGAGTTCCAGGCGAAGCTCGACTGGATGGACCGGTTCGTCACCGAGGAGATCGAGCCGCTCGACCTCTACTTCCGTGACACGGTCAGCCCGTTCGACCGCACCGATGCCACCGCCAACGCCCTGGTGCGCCCGCTGCAACGGCAAGTGCAGGACCAGGGGCTGTGGGCCTGTCACCTCGGGCCGGATCTGGGCGGGCTCGGATACGGGCAGGTGAAGCTGGCCCTGATGAACGAGATCCTGGGTCGCTCGCTGTGGGGCCAGATCGTGTTCGGCTGCCAGGCTCCCGACTCGGGCAACGCCGAGATCCTGGCCCACTACGGCACCGAGGAGCAGCACGAGCGGTACCTGCGGCCGCTGCTCGCAGGGGAAATCTCGTCCACCTACTCGATGACGGAGCCCCAGGGCGGGTCCGATCCTAACTGCTTCACGTGCCGGGCGGTGCGAGACGGCGATGAGTGGGTGATCAGCGGCGAGAAGTGGTTCGCCTCCAACTTCCACTACTCGACGTTCCTGATCGTGATGGTGATCACCGACCCGGACGTGCCGGTGTACCGGGGCTCGTCGATGATCCTGGTGCCGTCGGACGCGAAGGGCCTCGAGGTGGTGCGGGATGTGGGCCTGGGCTCGGAGCCACTGGGGGAGGGCGACCATCCCCACCTGCGGTTCAACGATGTGCGGGTTCCGGCCGAGAACCTGCTGGGCGAGCAGGGCTCGGGGTTCAAGATCGCCCAGATCCGCCTGGGCGGGGGCCGGGTTCATCACGCCATGCGATCGGTGGGGACGGCCCAGCGGGCGCTGGACATGATGTGCGAACGGGTGCTGTCTAGGGAGACGAAGGGCTCGCTGATCGCTGAGAAACAGGCGATCCAGCACTGGATCGCAGATTCGTGGGTGCAGATCCAGCAGTTCCGCCTACAGGTGCTGCACTGTGCCTGGCTGATCGACACCGTGGGCGACTACGCCAAGATCCGCCAGCACATCGCGGGGGTGAAGGTGGCCACGCCCAAGGTGCTGATCGATGTGGTGTACCGGGCCATGCACGCCCACGGGTCGCTGGGGGTGTCCAACCAGATGCCGCTGGCTCACATGTGGATGTCGGGACCGATCATGGGTATCGCCGACGGCCCCACCGAGGTCCACAAGGACACGATCGCCAAGCAGGTGCTCAAGGGTTACAAGCCGTCGGACGGTCTGTATCCGTCGATGCACCTGCCGACCCGGACCGAGGCGGCCCGAGCCCGCATCGAGGCCCGCCTGGAGCACGAGATCGCCAGCCTCTGAGCGCGGGTGCGTTGGGAGGCGAGTCCGAGATGGGCGAGTGCGGTGATGGGACGGGTCCCAGATGGCCGGCTGCGATGAGGGGGCGAATGCGGTGAGCGGTTCCGGCAGGGGCGTGGAGGAGTCTCGGGCTGCGATCGACGCGGCCAACGCCACCGATCCCAGGAGCCACGACGGGGAGCCGCTGGCGCTGGCCCAGGGTCGCAGGGCCGAGGAGTGGGTGGTCCGTCTCGATCCGGGGGCGTCGGATGCGTTGAGGCTGGCGGCCCGGGCCCACCATCTGCGTCGCTGGGCGCTGCCCCGCTCGGACTATCCGGCGGGCCGGGCCGGCTACCTGCGGTGGCGGAGAGCCCAGCGGGACCGCCACGCGCGGGACTTAGCCGCCATTCTCGACGGCGCCGGCGTGGACGGCTCGGTGTCGGCCAGGGCCGCGCAGATTGTGGCCAAGCAGGGGCTGGGCTCCGACCCGGAGGTGCAGACCTTCGAGGACGCGGTGAGCCTGACGTTCCTGGAGACGGAGCTGCATTCGGTGCTCGGCCGGCTCGACGACGACAGCAAGGCGACCGACATCGTGGTCAAGACCCTGGCCAAGATGAGCCCCGCTGGCCGGGAGCAGGCCGTCGCCGCGGCCGCCACCCTCGACAAGCGGAGCCGACAGATCGTCACCAAGGCCAGCGCGGCGTTCGCACAAGCCTCGGTGCCCCCCTCAGCCTGATTCGACAGATTGGCACGGAGGGTGGACGAGGGCTAGCACGCCGGGGAGCTAGGAGTGGCGGGGGCCGGTGCAGACGAACACGGCGCCTGAGACGGAGAGCGCGGGGCGGTGCGGGCCGAAGCGGTCCCCCAGGAGTCGTGCGACCTCATCGGCGAGATGCTCGCGCTGGTCTTCGTTGTCGAAGGCCATGCGGAAGTAGGCGGTGCTGCGGTAGTAGGAGAGCACGGCCTCGACATCGGGGAAGTCGAGCACGCCCGACCACGGCACCGTTCCAATGTCGGCGAAGCTCTCGGCCAGCTTGGCCGAGCCGGTCTCGGCGTCGAAGTTGCGCGACATCCGGGGCACGTCCTTGCCACCGAGAAGGCGCACGGCATGCCGGTGCGAGTCCTGCATCTCGGGCCGGCTGCGGGAACTGTTGGTGGTGGCCACGAGCATGCCATCGGCTTCGAGGACGCGCGCAGCCTCGGCAGCCGCAAACCCGGGGGTCCGGGACATGGTACAGCATGTGACGGGCGAGGACGGCTGCGACCGAGCGGCTGCTGATCGGCAGCCGAGCGGCGTCGAAGCGGGCCACTCTCACCGGGCTGGCGGGCCCGCTTCGCTCGACGATCGATCGGAGCTGGCTCAACGACAGGTCGCCTCCAACGACGTCGGCGTGGTCGAACACCGTCGGGCCCACCGGCAGCAGCGGCTCGCCCAACCCGCAGCCCACATCAAGGATCGGGCTTCGGGCTGCTAGGGCGTCGGAGACCTCTTGCAGGTGGGTAGCAGAGTCCGGATCGAGCCTGAGGTGCTGCCCGAACACCCCGACCCGAGTCCCGAGATCCACGCCGCTCTCATACAGAGGCTCCGGATCAACAAAGCTCTCCTGCACCGACTCCTTCACGCCATACCGCACCATACGCCAGCTAGGACGCAACCGTCGGCCTCTTCTTCGAGGTGTTGAGAGCAGGTGTCCACCGGAAGAAAAACGTGGTCCGAGTGGTTTTGGGTAATGTCACCTATTTTAATTTATTTAACATGAATTGTGATGTAGCTTTGTCGCGGAACCACTCGGTGGTGCGGCTCGACGCATGACTCGACCTGCGACCGACGACCGACTCGACGAGTGGCGGCGCCAAGGTCTCTCCTTGCGCCTACTACGCCGCCAAGACGGGGCCTCCCTAGCCAGGCGGGCTGCGGTGGTTGGCGGCATGGCATTGTGGTAGTACGTTGGCCGTACAATCTGTAGGCAAGGTGAGGAGGGGAGTCATGGCAACCGTTGCGAAGCGTCGTCGCAGCGAGCGGATCGAGGTGCGAGCGACGCCTGAGGAGCGGGCTCTGATCGATCGGGCTGTGGCGGCGTCGGGGACTGACCTCACGGGCTTCGTCGTTACGCATCTCACGGTCGCGGCTCGGCGAGTGCTGGCAGACCGGGCCGAGTTCGCGCTTGGGCCTGAGGACACCGAGGCCTGGGAGGCGATCAACCAGCGACCGGCGCGTAATCTGCCGGGCCTGCGCGAGTTCATGCAGAGGCCCTCCCCGTTCGTGGACGGGTGAGCGGTCGCTACCTCGCGCCGAGGCTTCTCGCCGGCGCCGATGACCTGGGCGTCTTCGAATGCCGATCCGTTGAACAAACCCGGTGGCTGCGACGGAATGCCCGCCAGGCCGCAGCGGCCGGCACGGCTCGGGTGCTGGTCGTCACCGAGCCGGGAAGTTCGGTTGTCGTCGCCTACTACGCATGGTGCATGGCGAACATCGCCGGGAGTGCTGTCCCGGTTCGGATGCGAAAGGGCGCTGGACGATATCCCCAACCCGTAGCACTGCTGGCGCGGCTCGGAGTTGACCTCAACCACGAGGGCCGAGGACTCGGCGCCGGGCTGCTACGTGATGTGATTGCTCGCACTGCCGAGATCGGTGCCCGCATCGGCTGTCGAGGTCTGCTGGTTCACACCGAGACGCCCCAGGCTCGGGACTTCTATCTCCATCTGATCCCCGAGTTCGAATCCTCACCGAGCGACGACTTGCATCTGGTGTTGTTGATGAAGGACATCCACAAGAGCCTCGGCTGATCCTGAGGCGCCAAGTCGCCGACGTTCGACTCAGGCAACGGCGAGCCGCCATCGACCACCTCAAGGACGACCTACCGACTGGCGGGACTGCATGTCGTCGTTGAGGCTGAAGGCGGTGGAGTCCATGCCCCGCGGCGCGAGTATGTGCTCGCCGAAGTAGTCGTCGAGCCGCTGGCCCGAGGCCTCCTCAGGCGAGTAGGGCCTCGACCGAGGCGGCCCAGCCGACGTGATCGCCAACCGTTCTCGGGTCGAACCCGGGCACCGCCAACGACGACACGCCGAGCTTGCGGGCGATGGCGGCGATCGGCGCGGGGTCGGGATCCTCGAAGACCAGATCCTCGAGCGCGGCGGGTGGGACAAGGGCTCCAGCGGCCGACACGTCGCCCCGTACGAGCTCTTGCCGGACGGCCTCGCCCCGAGCGTCGTCGAGCCCCCATCCCTGCCGCACCGCAGCAACGGTGTTAAGGGACGCGTACACGGCGACGTGCAGGATCGACGCCTGCGGAGCGTCGCCATGGCGGACGAGCGGGGCCCAGATCAGCTCCGGCGACCGGGGCCGGTGGGCGGCGCCGTCGTGCACGATCGACGCGGAGCGCTCAAGATCCGACGCCGGGATCGCCCAAAGCAGGACTCGGTCGGCCATCGAGCCCGCCGTGCGCAGCATCTGGTCGCCCCGCCCCGCCATCAGGATCGGGACGGGATCGAGGTCGACGTCGAGACCGCGGCCGGACGCCGCATCGAGTGTCCCGCTGGTGGCGACGTCGCGAAGGAAGGTGACGAGTTCCGTGACCATCGCCGCCGCGTCCCGCCGGGAGATCCGAGCCGCGGCGGTTAGCTCCGATCCGCCGGCCGCGATCCCGCAGAACACGCGACCATGGGCCATCTCCTGCAACGTGGCCAGCGCCGACGCCGTGTGGAACCGATGGCGCATGTACGGGTTGGTCATGGCTGGTCCGAGCTCGATTCGCTCTGTCGCTGAGGCGACCTCGCCGAGCAGCAGCCACACATCGCGCCACCAGAAGGCGTCGGCGACGCCGATCCACTCCGCCCCCGCCCCCTCGGCTGCCTGGGCGAGCCCCACCGCCTGGCCGATATCGGGGTTGGGCACATGACTGATCACACCGACCATCGATCACCTCCGAGCTCGCGATTGCCTTCGAGCTCGCGATCACCTCCGAGCTCGGCGGTCATGGCTGCGAAAGCCTCGGCCGCGTCGCACACACCTTGGTGCAGGTCGTCCTGGACCAGGGCGAGCCCGATGCTCGTGGGTCGATGCTCGCGGACGAGTTCCGCCAGTCGCCTGCCCACCACCGAAGGTTGCCCCGCCAGCATCACCCGTTCGAGCACCGTGTCGTCGACCAGCGTTCGCGCCGGTTCCGGGTCGCCGTCTCGAATCGCCTCTGCGGCCGCCTTCACGGCGTTGACGTCGAGCCCCAGTTCCTCCCGTACCTCCGGCGGGGTGTCGAGCAGCGCCCAGATCATCTCGGGCCGGTGTCGCTCCACCCCCTTCTCGGTGAACGCGACGCTCGGGTACAGCGCGATGTCGATCGGGCGCTGTGAGCGGGCCCAGTCGATGACGGCGGGGTAGCGAAACGGAGGCATGCCGGCCACCAACGCACCGTCGGCCCGCTCGGACGCGAGCCGGTTGAGCCGAGGCCCGCGCGCTCCCACGAACAGCGGGAGCGGCGTGTCGACGGTCGCCTCGGAGACGGCGACGTCGGAGGGCGAGTAACCCGCCGCCGGTGTCCCGGTGGCGACAGCTCGGGCGATGTCGATGAACTCACGCACACGGTCAACCGGCCGCAAGGCCCGCAGGCCGAACGGGGAAAGCGACATCTGGCCCCCTGCACCGACCCCGAGCACGGCTCGGCCGCCGCTGATCTCGTGGATGGTGAGCATGCTCGCGGCCGCCACCCCGGGATGGCGCACGTAGGGGTTCGTGATGCCGGTGGCCAGCCGGATCCGGTCGGTGACGACCGCCGCCGCGGCGAGCACGGCGAAGGGGTCGCGTGCGGGCCCTTCGTCGCCCACCCACAGCTCGTCGAGGCCGAGATCCTCGACATGGCGGGCCAGGTCGACCAGCTCGGGAGCCGGCACGTCGGGGAAAACCCACACGCCGACAGCGGGAACGGGGTCGCCGCTCACCGCACCGGTCTACTATCGCGGTCATGGCCTGGATCGACACCGTCTCGTGGGCCGACGCCGAGGGTCCCCTCCGCGATGCCTACGACTGGCAGGCGGCCGCGCTCGGGGAGCCGGCCGAGTTCACGATGCTCGGCAGCCTCTACCCCCCGATCGTCGAGGAGCGGCTCCGGCTTTACCGCGCGGTCGAGCATTGCCCATCGCAGCTCACCGCGATCGAGCGCCAGTCGGCCGCCCTCGTGACGTCCCGGCTGAACGGCACCGACCACTGCGCATCGGGGCTGCGACTCAAGCTCGAGTCGCTCGGTCTCGCCACCGGAGTACTCGACGCGATCGACGCCGATCCGGCCCATGTGCAGTCCGGCGACGGCCGCTTCGACGCGATCTGCGCCCATGCCGCCAGGCTCACCCAGTCGCCCGCCGCTATCACCCAGGACGATCTCGACCCGCTGCGCGAGCACGGGCTGAGCGACCTCGACATCCTCGATCTCAACAACATGGTCGCCTATTACGCGTACATCAACCGGGTGGTGATGGGCCTCGGGCTCCGCAGCGTGATGACCTCCACCCACGAGGCGACGAGCGCGGTCCCGGGCGAGCGTTGACATCGGCCGTCTCACAGCTGTGGCACCACTTCCGCGGCGAGGATCTCCACGGTTCGCAGAGAGCTCGCATCGTCCTGCCCGGGAATGATCGAGAGATCTCTCACACCCAGTTCGGCGTAACGGCCGAGGGTGTCGACGAGTTCGTCTGTCGAACCGGTGACCGCGTGCCACTCGACGACGTCGCCGGTCACATCATGTGCGCCGTATTCGAGTCGAGTCCGGTGGGCGAGGAACTCCCCGCCCGCGTCGAAGAACCGCCGGGCGACCGGGGCGAGTTCGTCAGGCGTCGCGCGCGAGGACTGGAAGGGCAGACCCCGCGTCACGGCTCGGGTCATCGTCGCCGTTGCCCCAGCCAGCCACAGCGGCGGCGGGCCGGTGCTGGAGGGACCGGGGGACAGTGTCTCGTCGTGCAGCAGCCGACGGAGGTCGTCGAGGCGGTCCTCGAAGACTGCCCCACGATCACCGAAGGCGATGCCCCTCGATTCGAGGTCGTGGGCCCAGAACCCGGGCGTGACGACGAGCACGAATCCGTCGCCCGCCATCCGGTGGAGCGTGTTGGCACCTTTGGCGAGCCAGGCCGGATCGCGCAACGGGAGGACCGCGGCGGTGATCCCGGCGCGGGCCGTCGGATATCGCCCGGCCAACCACGCCAGCTCAGTCAGGCTCTCCATCCCGCCGGCCCAGCCCGTGAAGTCGGGGTTGGCGAGGTAGCCGTCGCCGAGCCAGAGCGTGTCGAGGCCGCCCTCCACGGCGATCCGGCTCAGCTCGAGCGTCGTCTCCCTCGTAGTGGCGAACGGCGAGATCCCGATCCGCACATCAACTCCTAACTAGGCGCTACTTGCCGCGCTGGGTCCGTGCGCTGCCTTCATAGATGCTCCGAGAGTAGCGATGACCCCGGCTGGCCCACAGTTCCTGCGCTTCCAAGCCGCCGTTGCCTGTGACTTTGCGACCGTCGACACCGCCCTGCTGCGCCGCTACATGCCTACGAATGCTGAATCAGACCGGTCTTGGCGAGTTGGGGCTCGAATCCGATGCCGGGGGTGTCGGGGACGGTGGCCGTGCCGTCCGGGCCGACCAGAGGGTCGACCAGCACCGGGTTCTGCGCGACCAGCGACTCGTAGTAGGTGCAGTTGGGTATGGCCGCGCAGAGCTGGAGGCTGAGCAGGCCGCCCCCGTGGACCTCGGCGGTCGTGGCGAACCCGTCGGCGATGTGGGCGATGCGCATCGCGCCGGTCACACCGCCGCAGAGGTGGTGGCTGGTCCGTATGAGGTCGCAGGCGCCCGACTGGAGCCATTCGGCCGCGGTGTAATGGGCGCCGTCGACGACCTCTGCGCCCAGTATCGGGATGTCGAGGTCGGCGGCGAGGCGGCGGTGCGGCTCCACTGCGAACTCCATCATCGGCTCCTCGTACCACAGATAGCCGGCCTCCTCGAGGGCCCGCCCCAGCGGCAGGGCCTCGTGGTAGCGGAACCCGCCCGAGCCGTCGTACATCAAGTCGACGCCGTCGCCGACGTGCGCCCTGAGTTCCTGGGCCAGGTGGGCGTCGCGGCGCCAGTCGCCCCAAGCGTGGAGCTTGATCGCCCCGAACCCCGCCTCCAGGCACTGGTCGGCGACCTCGAGGAACTCCGCCACCGAGGAGAACGTGACCGTGCTGGCGTAGGCGGGCACGCTCGCTCGGTAGCCGCCCAACACCTCGAACAGGGGCAGGCCCGCGACCTTGGCGGTGATGTCCCAGCAGGCCACGTCGAGCGCGCCGAACACGTACAGCGGGAACTGCACCATGCGGTCGTGCTCCCAGGCCCGCCGCCACAGCAGCTCCTTGCGGAGCGGGTCGGCGCCGAGGGCGAGCTGCCTGAGCTGGTCGAGATGCGCCTCGGTTACCCGGCCCCAGTGCTCGACAGGGCTCCAGCCGTCGGGTCCGTCGTCGGTGCACACCTGGACCCAGGCGTCGCAACGGGTGCCGTCATGGCGGGGGAGCCCGTCGCGCCAGCGAAACAGGGGGATGTCGTCGCGCTCTAGGACATGCACGCGAACGTCGGTGATCCGCACTCCCGAGGATCGTATCCCCATCGCACCGCCCCGCCCTTGCGCGGCTGGGCCGACCTGGTGCGCGAGCTCGCCGGGTTCGACCATGTGGCCTGCAAGCTGTCGGGGCTTGTGACCGAGGCCGACTGGGAGCGCTGGTCGCTGCCGGACCTGGTGCCGGTCGCAGAGGTCGTGCTGGAGTGCTTCGGCCCGCGGCGGATCATGTTCGGATCGGACTGGCCAGTGTGCCTGCTGGCCGCCTCCTACGACGAGGTCGCAGCCGCGGCCGAGGCGCTGGTCGCTGGCCTCAGCGCCGGCGAGCGCCAGTCGGTGTTCGCCGACACCGCCCGCCACTGGTACGGCCTCAGGTAGGCTATTGCCGCCATGGACGCCAAGATCACCACAGAGCCTTTGACGGCTGAGGAGGCGGCAGACCTGCCGGAGGTTCTCGACGCTCGCGCCGCGGCGTGGGCTGAGCATCAGCAGCGTTGCGCCGAGAACCGTCCCTACACCGATCTAGAAACAACAGAGGATCTGCGCCGCCGCATCGACAAGCTTCGTGCCGAGGGCTGAATCCGGTCACTGGGTCTGGGCCGGGCTAGACGGCCCGCTCACCGCGTTTGAGGCTCAGCACGGCGCTGCTCGCACCATAGCGTTGTGTGAGACGCTGATGCGCCTCGCCGAAACGCCTCTCAATGTGCTCCCCGGACACGCGGTTTCCGGCGCTCCGTCACATCTGTTCCGGTATGTCGAGACTGACGAAGCGCGCATTGAGTTCATTGTGGCGCGCCCCGTTGTCAGGAACGGTCTGAGGTTGGTCGCCGTTACCGCGCTGGCGTGACGCGAGGCTGGCCTTTGGCCGCGGGGTCAGCGGGACTCTGGAGGGCGCGCTGGGCGTGGAGGGCTGCTCCGATGATGCCGCTGTCTGAGCCGTGGGCTGCGAGAGCCATGGTAGGCGGTTCCCGAAGCAGCGCCAGCAGCGTGGCGACCCGCGGGTTGAGCGCGTCTAGCAGTTGCTGGCCCGCGTTCGAGACACCGCCGCCGATCACGACGATCTCGGGGTCTTGCAGACACACCGCGGCGGCGATGCCCTGGGCGAGGGCGTCCATGGCCTCGGCCCACACTCGGGCTGCGGTCGCGTCGTCTTCGGCCGTGGCGAGGATCTGCTCCACGGTGGCCGGCCGGCCGGTCTGGCGGCGGTAGGCGTCGGACATGGCGCGCGCCGACGCGACCGACTCGAGGAGACGCGTGCCGTCGCCCACGGGCATGAAGCCCATCTCGCCTGCGAGGGTGGCGCGGCCGCGCTCGGTGCCGTCTCGGGTGAACAGGCGGGAGGCGACGCCAGTTCCCACCGACACGTAGAGCATCGACTCGGCCTCGACGCCCGCGCCGGTCTCCCACTCGGCCAATGCCGCGAGGTACACGTCGTGGTCGACGGCGACCGCAAGCCCCAGGCCGGGGCCCAGCCCGGCGATCACGTCCACGTCGCTCCAACCCAGGCTGACGGCGCGGATGAGGGTTCCCGCCGCGGCATCGACGATTCCGGCGCAGGCGATTCCCACCCCGCGGACCTCGATGTCGCTGGTGCGCGCCACGTAGTCGATGGCCTCCCGAACCTCGGCGAGCACTTCGGCGGCTGGCCGGTCCCTGCCCGTCGCGCCGCGCCGAACCGGCCCCAGCCCGGCACCGTCGAAGACGGCCGCCTTGAAGGTGGTCCCGCCGATGTCCACTCCGATGGTCGCCGTCGCGCCGCAGCTGGCGGTGCTCGTCTTGGGGCTGTGGCTGGCGGTGCTCGTCTTGGTGGCAGGGTTGGCGGCAGTCGCCGTGTCGCGGCGGCGCCAGGCGACCTCGCCCGCAACGATCGTGGCTACTGGGCGGAGCTGATGATCGACGATGGCGAGGTCGGCGCGTCGGCCGGGCTCTAGCTGGCCGCGGTCGGAATCTCCGAGCAGGTCGGCCTGGTTCGCGGAGGTGATGGCGGCCAGATCGTCCCAGGTGGCGCCGGTGAGGTCGCGTGTCCGGCGGGTCGCCTCGGGCATGGTGAGCAGAGAACCGGCCAGGCATCCGTCGTTGTTGCGGGCTGTCTCGTCGCACTGGACGCTCACCCCGCCGATCCGATACGCCCCTGGAGGCGCGCCCATCCCGGCCATGGCGTCGGTGATCAGGCAGATGCGCCGTGGTCCGGCCAGGCGCCAGGCGAGCCGGATCGCCTCGTCGGACAGGTGGTGGCCGTCGGCGATGAGCGAGACTCGGGCGTCGGGGTGCAGCAGCGCGGCTCCCGCGGTGCCGACCTCGCGGTGGTGCAGCGGGCCCATCGCGTTGAAGAGATGGGTGAGTGCCGACGCGCCGTGGTCGAGAGCCTCCCGCGCCTGGGCCGCGGTTGCGTCGGTGTGTCCCAGCGAGACCGCGATCCCCGCTCTGACGAGCTGCTTGATGGCGCGGGCGGCACCGGCCACCTCGGGAGCGAGGGTGACGAGTGCGACGGCGTCGGCCTCAGCGACGAGCTCGTCTGCCAGAGCGGCTGCGTCGTTGAGCAGGTGAGCGAGCGGGTGCGCACCGGCACGGAGCCGGGACAGCGCGGGGCCCTCGATGTGAAGGCCCAGCGGCGAGGCACCCGCGTACCGGGCCGGGCGCGTCCTGATCGCGTCGTAGGCGGCGTGCCTGTGCTGCGGGGTCGAGGTGATGACAGTCGGCAGGAACGCGGTCACGCCGTGGCCCAGCAGCCGCTCGCCTATGGGCCACATCGTCGATGCGTCGGCGGTGATGTCGTGGCCGAAGGCACCGTTGACCTGCATGTCGATGAACCCGGGCAGAGCCACATGGGGCAGCAAGTCCAAGTCCTCGTCGGCCACAGCGCCGTCGCCCTGATGCAGCGTCACGTCCGCGATGCGCCCGGAGGCGATCGTGATGCAGCCCCGGTACAGCCCGCCGCGGCCGTTCGGCACCATGGCGATGACGCGCACGCTGTCTCAGCCTCGGTGTCGGTTTCGTTGGTGTCGTTGCTCAGGCACGCTGTCTCAGCCTCGGTGTTGAGCCCCGCTCGTCGGGCGCGGCTCTCAGCTTCGCGCGCCGCAGGCCGGGGTGACCCCCTTGCGCAGGATCACGTTGGCGTAGGTCGCGGTCTCCCCGGTTGCGACCACGACCTCGGCCTTGGCGGCCTCGTCGTAGAAGTCCTGGCGGCTGAGCAGGCGCACGCTCGATCCCGTCGGAGACCACGGGCTGATGACCTCGATCAGCCGGGCGCGGAAGGCGGCGTCGATCTCGTCGCCGGGCTCCGGCGCCATCAGCGCCACCGGCGGCGTGCCGTAGGTGTCCAGCACGAGGAGCTCTAGGACCGCCGCGGCGAGTTCGACCACGCCTATGGCGTCGAGGCGATGCTCGCGGCCCCCGGCCAGGCGGGCCGCCGGGAAGTGGGCGTCGCACAGCACGATCGAGTCGCCGTGTCCCATTCGCCACATGGCCGCAAGCAACTCCGGCGTCAGGACCGGGGGGATGCCTCTCAACACGACTGCACCGCCACCGCCGGGACCCGGGCCGCCGACTCGAAGGCGTCGATGACGGCAAGGAAGTTGTCGCCGATCATGCGCCGGGCCTGCGCCTCGGTGATCTCGCCCCGGCACAGCGCCTCCACCGGGCCCCGCCAGATGGATCGCCCCACCGCGAAGCCGTTGAAACGCTCGGCCCCGGCCCGGCACGAGAACACCCGCCGCAAGTCTGTGATCTGCGATCCTCCTCCCAGCACGAGGATCGACGCGTCGGAGCGTGCCGATGCCACGAGCGCGGCCAGCGCCCCCGCGGCCTCGGCATTCGAATGACCCTCGATCTTCCACAGGGTCGGCGCGATGCCCGAGTCCACGATCTCCTCCACGGAGTCATGCTGGAGGCGGGGCAGCACGAAGTCCTCCCAGCGCGGTCCGGCCTCGGCACCAGCGCCACGAGCACCGCCAGCGCCACGAGCGCCGTCGGCGCCATCGGCAACGCTGGCGCCATCGGCAACGCTGGCGCCATGAGCACTGTCAGCGCCATCGGCGGTTTCATAAGAAGGGGCGGGCGGGACCAGCAGCTCGAGCAGCAGCCGGGCGTCAGCGTCGTAAACAAGCTCTTCGATCCCGCGCAGCGCCTCGATCTGGCGGCGCTTGGTGGACTGGGGGTCGTCGGGCCGCCAGCGGACCAGCACCTTTCCGAAGCCGGCTCGAAGCGACCGCAGGTCGTTGCGCAGGACCGAGGGCGTCGCCTCGGCGCGCAGCGTTCGATGCCCGGACGCTTCGAGGGCGATCGCCACGGCGACTCCGGCGTCGGCGGCCTCCGCCGCGATGCGCCCGTGGCCCCGGTCGATCAGGATCGCGGCGTCGGCATGCTCGGGGACGCGGGCCAGCACTCCGCGGATGCCCTGCCAGATCGTCAGCTTCAGCTCGGCCCGGCGAGCGGGTCCGGAGTCCGCGCCCAGCCCGGCCAGAGCGCGCGCGAAGCTGCCGCGGTGGTCGAATGCCGCCATCTGGCATGACCTGGCTGCCATGTGGGTCTGCTCGCTTATGCTCATGTTTGATCGTACGATAGCGGTAACGTCAGGAGAGGGTTCGTGCGGCTGGTGTGCGTGTGTCCCAACCCCGCCATCGACCACACGATGGTCGTGCCCTGCCCGTCTGGCGGAGAGACTGTCCGCTCCGTCGAGAGCCTCACGACCGCGGGCGGCAAGGGCCTCAACGTCGCCCGGTTCGCCCAAGGGTTCGGAGCGCAAGTCACCGCGGTGACCTGGCTCGGCGAGGCGGGCGCCGACCTAATGTTCGACCTCGCAAGACGAGACGGCCTGAACCTGAGGGCGTCGATCGCGCCCGGGCTGGCGGTGCGGGTGTGTCCGGTGCTGGCCCGCGAGGCCGACGGACGAACCCTCGTCGCCGCAGCACACACCGGCGAGGCTGCGAGGCCCGGGGCGCGGGGCGGTGACGCGGCGGGCGTCTAGGGCAGCCGCTTCCCGGTCTTCTCGTTGAACAGGTGCAGTGCGGCCGCTGGGAAGTGCGGGCAGAGAGGCTCGCCTGCGCTGGGCCGCGGAGTAGAGGCGTCGAGCCGCAACACCAGCTGCGCGTCCAGCCGCCTCCCCTCGGTGTCGTCGCCGTCGGCGGAGTCGGGATCGTCGTCGGCATTGAACACCGGGGCCTCGAAGCCTGCATGCACGAGGACCTCGGATCCGAGCGACTCGATGAGCTTGGCCGTCGCGCCGGCCCGAGAATCGGTCCGCAACTCCACGTCGTGGGGCCGGATGCCCACTAGCACAGGACCGTCGGTGCAGCGAGCCAGCGCCGTGTCCTGGAGATCCTTCGCGCTGTAGTCGATCGCTTCAGCGCCCAGCTCGAGCCGCCTCGAGCCGCCGTTGATGGTGCTGACACTCCCGTGGTACAGGTTCATCGACGGGGTTCCGATGAAGCTCGCAACGAACACGTTCACCGGGCGGCTGAACAGCTCGTCGGGCGGCGCCACCTGCTGGAGGACGCCGCGCCGCAAGATGGCCACCCGGCGACCCATGGTCATGGCCTCCACCTGGTCGTGGGTCACATGCACCATCGTGGTCTGCAGCTCCTGCTGCAAGGCGACGATCTCGGCCCGCATCATGACCCTCAACTTGGCGTCGAGGTTCGACAGCGGCTCGTCCATCAGGAACACCTGGGGCTCGCGCACGATGGCCCGGCCCATCGCCACCCGCTGGCGCTGCCCGCCCGAGAGCTGGCCGGGCCGCTTGTGCAGGTGCTCGGAGAGCTCCAGCATCTGTGCCGCGGCCGTCACCCGCTCGTTCACGACAGCCTTGGGGACTCCCTTGATCTTGAGCCCGAAGCCGAGGTTGCGCCGCACGTCCATATGGGGGTAGAGCGCGTAGTTCTGGAACACCATGGCGACGTCACGCTCCCGCGGCGACACATCGGTGACGCGCTCTCCCCCGATGAGGATCTCCCCCTCGGTGGGCGTCTCGAGGCCTGCGACCATGCGCAGCGCGGTCGATTTTCCGCAGCCCGAGGGCCCGACCAGCACCAGCAGCTCGCCGTCGTCGATGGCCAGATTGAGGTTCGAGACCGCGTCGATGCCGCCCTCGAATGTCTTGGTTATCGACTCGAAGGCAACAGAGGCCATCTGTGTCACTCCTCTTCGTTGTCGGCTGGCGGTCGGCTGGCGGTCGGCTGGCGGTCTACAGCTCCACGTAGGCGGGCACGCCCCTGGGCGCATCGGGGTTGAGGCCCTTGGCGATGCCGCGCCGCAGGCCCGCGAGCTGGGGGATGACCAGCCGGGCGACCGCGGTGGCATGCCCGGAACCGGCGCGGGGGGTCTCGATCGTGCAGCGCGGATCGGGCCCGACCGTGGCGACGTAGGCACCGTAGGCCTCGATGTCGGCGGCGGCGGCCAGCTCGCGGGGCAGGCCGGACCCGCACAACACCAGGGCGGCGCTGCGAGCGTCCGCGAGCGAGATCGGGCCGTGGCGGAAGTCGAGCACCGGGAACGCCTCGCAGAACGTGCTCGACATCTCCTTCATCTTTAGGGCACCCTCGCAGGCCAGCCCGTAGTCGAGCCCGCTGCCGAGGACGTAGATCGCCTCGAGAAACGGATCCGCGAGCCGCTCGATCACCGGCAAGGCCTCTGCCATGAGTGCCTCGCCCATCTCGTCGACGCCTCGGAACACGGCCTCGGCGTCGCGGTCAGCCGCGCTGAGCTGAGCGGCCAGGGCCGCCAGGATCATGCTTGTGAAGGACCTCGTCTGGACCACGGACTCCTCGGCGGCGAACTCGACGCACACGGCATCGTCGGAGATCTCGCTCAGGCCACTGGACGGGCTGGCCGTCACCGCGATGACCGCCGAGCCCGCCCTCTTGGCTCGAAGGCAGGCCTGGATCGTCTCGGTGGTCTCCCCCGACCGGGAGATGGCGACCACCGTCTCGGCCCAGAGGGCGTCTGCGCCCACGGCCAGCCAGACCTCCGAGGCCGCTTCGGCCCACGCACCAGTGGGGAGGCTCTGGCGGTGCGCGAAGGCCAGCGCCCGGGCGAGGTGGGCCGTCGATCCGCATCCCGTGTACAGGGTCGTTCCGGCAGCCAGGCGTTCCTGCAGCCGAGCCGCGGCCATCCCCGTCTCCACTGCCTTGGGCCACAGCCGGGGCTGGGACGCGATCTCTGCCGCGGTGACGGCCCCGGGTTCGCCGCGGCGGGCTGGAGCTTGCGGCGCGGTCATGCCGCGCTCGTCTGGGCGCGCGGGGGCGCGATGGCGATTCCGAGCGCTTCGAACCGCCCGAGCTCTTCGTTGTCGCGGCTCGCGTCGGTGATGAGCAGGTCGATCGCGGTCGCCGGCCCGACCGGGATGGGAGCGACGCGGCCGAGCTTGTGGGCCTCGGCCACCACCACCAGCCTCGGGGCCAGGTCCAGCACGACGCGGTCGGTGCCGGCCTCGGGAGCGAACGTATTGGAGATGCCCGCCTCCGCGGAGATTCCCTGGACGCTGATGAACGCCGCCTCGAAGGGCATCTGGCGCAGCGTGTTCTCCGCGATCGGACCGATGAGCGACATCTCTCCCTTGCGGAACGCTCCGCCCGTCATCACGATGTTGATGCCCGGTGCGGCCGCCAGCTCGGACGCGACGTTGTGGGCGTTGGTGATGACGGTCAGCTCGTGGCTGTCCAGCAGGCATTCCGCCAGGCAGGCCATGGTGGAGCCGCTGCCGATGAAGATCGTCGCGCCGGGGTAGATCTCCTCTGTCGCCCGCCTCGCGAGCGCCATCTTGGCCGCGGCGCTATCGCGGCGGCGTGCGATCACCGGCGGCTCGTTGTCGTCGCTGAAGGTGACCCCGCCGTGCATCCGCTCGAGACCCGACGCGCCGCTCAACTCCTGCAGGTCCCGACGTATGGTGGCCTCGCTGACCTTGAGGCGCTCGGCGAGTTGCCTCACAGTCATCTGGCCGTGCTGGCGCAGGAGATCCTGCAGCGTCCTTTGGCGTACGCCCTTCATTGTCGGCTCCGATGTCGGTTCGATCCTGCCAGGAGTCTTGACAGATCTCTCGGGTCCAGGACCTCCCGCCGCAGGCGCGATTCCTCTGCGGCGAAGGCCACCTGGTGGCTGCGCAGCGCATCCGTGAACGCCCCCAGCCCGGCCTCGGTGGGACTGGCGATCTCGCTCAGGAAGCAGTCGATCAGGGCGTCGTCGCCGCCGGCATGGCCCGCATCGATCCCAGGCCCCAAGGGGGCGGAGGCATCGAAGCCAGAAGAATAGAAGCGTCTGCGGCGGTTGTGGAACGAGTAGATCTCCACTCCGTTGTGCGTGACGGTGGCCTCACCCCTGGTGCCGGCGATGACAGAGTGCCGCCCGCGCGCCTCGGTGAACGCCGTCACCGTGATCGAGGCGGTCTCGCCTGCGCTGAAGAGCAAGGACGCGACTTGAGTGTCGATGGCGTCATTGTCGCAGGTGTAGACGCACTGGCCGAATCTGGTGTGCTCCAGCGCATGCTGGACTGCGGCCACGGTCGCATCCTCGGCGATGGTCGATACCGGATGGGAGAAGTCGCCCGCATTTGCCATGTCGAGGTAGATGGATCTCGCGTCGTAGACACAGTCAACGCCGCAGTCGATGCAGCGGTCGGCGGCGCCGGCGGGGCGAAGCTCCGGCCGGAAGTGGTTGAGGGCGCCGAACGACGACACCGCGACGCACTCCGACCCGATCAGGTGCATCACCCAGTCCACGTCGTGGCAGGCCTTGCTCACCATGAAGGGCGCAGCAACGGAGGTGGACCGCCAGTTGCCCCGGGTGAACGAGTGGGCGAAGTGCCAGAACCCGACCGGCTCGAGGTGGTGGATGTTCACGATCTTGCCCACGGCGCCCTCCGCGATCAGGCTGCGAAGCACGCGGGTGTAGGGCGCGTAGCGCAGCACATGGGCGACGAGAATGGGTGGCGCGTCCTGTGGCAGCCCGTCTCGAAGCCGGGCGCACTCGGCCCACGAGGGGCCGATCGGCTTCTCGAGGAGGATGGGCACCCCGAGCGGCGCGAATCGCAGCGCCGGGTCCACGTGCAGGTCGTCCATGGTGGCGATGACCACGCCGTCGACTTGGCCCGCGGCCAGCTCCAGAGAGTCCCAGCTCACGGCCTGGTGGCCCTTCGCAATGCCGAACCGCTCGCCGAAGCGCTCGCGCCTCACGTCGTCGGGCTCGGCCACCGCCGCGATCACCGCGCCCGATGCAGCCGCCAGCGCCGCGTGGGTCTGGCCGCGGTCGCCCGCGCCGATGACCGCCAAGCGGGGAGCGCGCCGGTGCCTGGTCATCCCTTCAGCGCGTGCAGCGGGTGCTGCCGTCGGTGAAGGTCCACCTGGGCGGGGAGGGCGCTGGTGCCTGGTCATCCCTTCAGCCCTGTGAGGGTGATGCCCCGGATCAGGTGCTTCTGGGCGATGGCGAAGACGATGAGGAGCGGCACGATCGACGTCGTGGCGGCCGCCATCATCAAGCCCCACTCCTGGATGTAGCCCGAGGCGAAGAGAAAGATGCCGACGCTGATGACCCGCCGGCTGTTGTCGGACGCGGCCACCAGCGACCAGAGGAACTCGTTCCAGGAGTAGAGGGCCACCAGCAGCCCGAACGCCGCGATGTGGGCCCGGGCCGCGGGCAGGCCGATGTGCCAGAACACCCGCCACGGCCGGCAGCCGTCCAGCTTGGCCGCGTCGATCAGATCCCGGGGGAGCGTGAGGAAGAACTGCCGGAACAGGAACACGCCGAACGCCGACCAGATGGTGGGGACGACCAGCCCCGCGTAGGTGTTCACCCAGCCCAGGCGGCGGATGATCACGAAGTTAGGGACGAGCGTGACCGGCGGGGGGATCATGAGGATCACGAGCACCGCGATGAACAGGATCGTCTGGCCCTTGAACCTGAAGCGGGCGAAGGCGTACCCGGCGGTGGCCGCTAGGGCCACCTGGGCGACGACCCGCATGACGGTGACCACGACGGTGTTCCAGTAGAACGTGGCGAAGGGGACCCGCTCGAAGATCTCTATGTAGTTGTCCCAGTTGAAGTCCTTGGGGATGATGTTGAGTCCCGCCCGGAGGTACTCCGTGGACCCCTTCAGCGAAGTGGAGATCATCCACACGAAGGGCATGACGTAGATCACCGCGAGCGTCGTCAGCGCCGCGTGCAGCAACAGGCGGGGGCCGCGGCGCCGGATCATGCCCGCCGCGGCGGTGCCGACGTGTCGCAGGCGTCGAGCGGGATCGGCGAGCGCCGCGGGCTCACTCATAGTGGACCCACTTCTTCTGCATCCTGAACTGGATCGCGGTGAACGCCAGGATCACTGCCAGCAGCAGCAGCGACGCCGCGGCCGCCCTGCCCATCCGCAGGCTCTCGAAGGCGTCCTGGTAGATGTCGAACACGACGGTGCGGGTTGAGTTCAGCGGTCCCCCGGTGGGGGTGAGGATGATGACCGCGTCGAAGGTCTGGAAGGCGGCGATGGACCCGGTGACGAATAGGAAGAACAGCGACGGCGACAGCAGCGGCAGCGTGACGTGGCGGAAGCGCTGCCAGGGTGTCGCCCCGTCCACGATGGCGGCCTCGTAGTACACCTCGGGGATGTTCTGAAGGCCGGCGAGGATTATCAGCAGGAACAGGCCGCTCTGGCGCCAGACCTCCATGGCCATCACGGCCCAGAGCGCCGAGCCCGGCCGGGAGAGCCATTCCACTCGATCCAGGCCCAGCGGGCTGAGAAGCTGGTCGAAGAGCCCGGTGTCGGGCGCGTACAGCCACCGCCACACGATGGCGGAGGCCACCGGCATGGTGACCAGCGGCAGGAAGAAGGCGAGCCGGTAGATGCTGCGGAACCGGATGCTCGAGTTCAGCGCCATCCCCAGGCCCACAACCAGCACGATGGTGAGCGGCACGCCGATCAGGGTCAGCTTGGCCGTGTTCCACAGCGCCTTGCGGAAGACCTCGTCGCCGATCAGGTATCGGTAGTTCTCGAGCCCGAGCCACCTCGGGGGCTTGAGCAGGTTGTAGCGGGTGAGGCTGAAGTAGGACGCCGCGCTGATGGCTATGTAGTAGAAGACCGCGATCCCGACGATGAAGGGCGCCAGGAAGTTGAAGGCCCAGATGCGCTCGCCCCGGGTGGCGGCGTCACGGCGCCGCTTGGAGGCCGTGTTCGGCTTCGGGTTCTCGGGTGCTCCGGTGATGCTGATCATTGCTTGGGCCGCATCGTCTAGGTTGCTCGGCGTCCAGCTTGCTCGACGAGTCGCAGGTGGCGGGGATAGTACAGGCGGCGCTGCGCGGCCCCCGCCGGACCATGAGAGGGGGGATCCGGCCGGGACGGCACACCCCGCCCGACGCGGAGCCTGTGCGCCATTCAGGCTGGCCGATGACGCACAGGCCCCTCTTGGTCGTGGCCGGGCGAGTGCCTAGCCGGTGAACCGGTTGTCGTCGATGTAAGCGTCGGCGGCCGCGGCGATCTCGTCGCACGCCTCGGGGAACGTGTAGTTGCCGCGGAAGGTGTCCTGGATCACCGGACGAGCCGCCTCCCAGTACCACGACGCGGGAGCGACCGCCACGGGGAACGGCTTGGCGTACTCGACCTCGTCGAGCAGCACCTGCACGTTCATCTCGTCGCTGAAGCCGTCGAGCCACACTTGCTGGGTTCCGGCGTAGCTCGGGATCACCGTTCCGATCTCGGCCTGGATGAGGTGCACCTCCTCGGTGGCCAGGAACTTCAGGAACTCCCACGCCGCATCATGGTGGTCGCTGTCGGACGGGATTCCCCAGGCCAGGCCGTGGATGGTGTTGCCGCGCTGCTTGCCTGAGGGAAGCGGCGCAACGTCGATGTCGAACTCCGAGTCGGCGTAGCTGCGGGCCGCCCAGGAGCCGTCCTGCATCATTGCGATCCGCCCACCGGCGAACAGGCCCCAGTGATGGTCCACGTCCTGGGTGACCTGGTCGGGCGCGGTGCCGTCGGTGTGGAAGCTGTAAAGGAACTGGAGCGCCTCGCAGGCTGCGGGCTCGCCGAAGAGGGAGTGAGTGCCGTCCTCGGATATGGCCTCGCCACCGTTCTGGCGGATCAGGTTGAGCTCGAACTCCTGGATGGACGTGCCCCCGGCGTAGCCCCACACGTCGTCGGTGGTGAGCGCGGCCGCGGCCGCCTTCAGGTCGTCCCAGGTCCAGGTCTCGTCGGGATAGTCCAGGCCCGCCTCGTCGAACAGGTCGGTGCGGTAGAACAGGCCGACCGTGTCGAAGTCCTTCGAGATGCCGTACAGCTCGCCGTCGAGGGTGTAGGAGTCGACCAGGGCCTCCGGGAAGGGCGAGAGGTCGACGCCGTCGCGCTCGACGAGGTCGGTGATCGGCAACAGGGCGTCGTTCAGGGCCAGGTCCGGGTAGTTGGGGACGTTGATCCACATGAGGTCGGGCGGGTCGCCGCCCGCGATCTGTGTCTTGACGACGGTCCAGTAGTCCGCCGGGATCACCTCGACATTGATCGAGATGTTCGGGTTGTCCTCCTGGAAGGCCTCGATGATCTGCTCATGGAGCTCGACCTGCCTGTCGTCCCAGATCACGAGACGGAGCTCGACCTCCTCCATCGGCGCGGTGGTCTCTTCGGGCGCGGTGGTCTCTTCAGGTTCGGCGGGCGCTGCGGGCGCTTCGGGCGCGGTGGTCTCTTCAGGTTCGGCGGGCGCTTCGGGCGCGGCGGTGTCCGGCGCTGCGTCGTCGTCGTCGCCGCAGGCTGCGGCCAAGAGCGCGAAGGCGAGCAGCAGCCCAACTACGGCCCGGATTCTCCTTGTCTTGGTTGTCATGTTCCCTCCTTGGGGTCGCGGCTTCCCTCCTTGGGGATCGCTGCGCCGACGACAGTAGCAGTAATGAGCAGAGATGTGCAAGAACAATCAGAAATATGCAATCACAGTCGCCGCACCAGCACGACGCAGTCTTGGAAGTCGCTGCTGTAGGCCAGCAACTCGCGTATCAGACACGCGTTGGTCAGCCCCGATCGATTTGGGGGCTCGGTGAGTTCGGCGGCGGTGAACCAGCCACCGGCCGCGAGCTGGGCATATAGCGTCGTGCCGGTTTGCCCGTCCCCGCGGCGGCATCGGCGTGGATCTCGGCGCGATGGGCGATCCAGGCAGTGAGATCTGAGGCGAGGCTGCGGTGAGCGTCCTCGAACCAGGGCCAGCTCAGCCAGTGGTCTGGCTCCACCGCCCGATTCATGGGCCCGGTTCGAGGCCGATGGCAACGATGACTTCGCGTGCGCGGTATTCCTCGACCACGACTCCTGCCGGCTTGCGGCGGTTGGCCTCGCACCAGTCCCGGAGGGCCGCGTAGGCACTGGCGAGAGGTCCGTCCCCTTCATGGAGGGTGACCGCATAGTCGCCACCAGGGAGTTCGACAGTCGGGATCGAGTCGGGGAGGGGTGGACTGATGTCGGCGTAGACGACGGTCGCCACCGGATCCGTCTCAAGATCGAGAGGGAAAATCGCCCCGTACCATGTCGGATCGGCGACTCCGGCAGCTCGGAGTTGCGCTCTGAGGCTCACGATCAAGCGTCGGGTGTGCAGGGCGGCCGATTGGCTGGGCGTCGTTCCGGACACGCTCACCATCAGCGAAGGTGACCGCGACTCGACCGTCACGTGATGGAGGCGTCGGCGAGCGTGGGCGACGACCAACTCGTCAAGCCGTGCGACAGCCTTCCTGCGATCCTCCATCTCGCCGGCCAGCCGACAACGATGCGCCGCCAGGGCCATCGAGAGCTCGACGTCTCCGTTCGTGATCGCGGCGATCTGCGCTGGTGGCATGCCGAGCTGTCGCAGGTCGCTCACTATGAGGGCCGTGTCGAGTTGAGTCGGGGCGTAGTACCGGTAGCCGCTGGATTCGTCGACGCGGGAAGGTTCGAGCACTCCGAGTTCGTGGTAGTAGCGCAGCGTCGAGACGGGCAGACGAGACCAGCGGGCAAACTCGCCGATCGGCAGCTCTCGGCCTCTCACCGGTTCGCCCGTCGCCATCGAGCCACCTCCCTGAGGAACGCCGCTGCCGGTCTGATGGTCTGCACCACGTCGACCAGCGAGCCGCTCGGATCCTGCGTCATGAAGTGCCGATGGCCGAAGGCCTCGTCTCGCAGCGACAGCACGATCCGTAGGCTGGCATCGATCGCCCGCTCGTGCACTTCGCCGACATCATCGACCTCGAAGGTAACCAGCACACCGGCAGGGTTGACACCGAACGGAGCTGGCACCGACTCGTGGTCAGGCAAGACCAGCGCAAGCTGCTGAGACGCATCATCCGGTGATGCGAGCGCGGTGTACCAGCCGCACTCGAACACCACTCGTAGGTCCACCAGCGCGCAATAGAAATCCCGGCTGGTGTCGAGGTCACGGCAGCACAGCACCGGAAACAGGCTTCGGATCACCATCGCATGATCGACCCTCAAGCCACTGGAGAGTCAAGCCGAACTGCAGATCTTGCCAGGCCAACACACAAACGCCGACTTCAGAAAGGAACCGCCCTGTGAGCCTCACCGGGTATTGCGCAGGCTCCGACCCCTTGAGAGGATGGAGCCATGACAGAGCAGCGACGTCGGGGGAAGTACCCCGATGGGTGCCAACCGATCACGGTGGCGGGCTTGACGATCAACATCACCGGTGTGAGACCGGCCCGGCCGAACGCACGCGACAACAGCGCGAGAACGGTCCGGTCCGTCGGCGTGAACCTGGGGCGATCGATCTGCCGCTGCAGAACGCTCACCTGATGGCGAAGGGCGAGGATCTCGGCGTCACGCTTGTCACCCGAAACCAACAGCAACCCGACACGAGCGATCAACAGCCGCAGCAGGTGCGAAAGGACCGAAGACACAGCCAGTCACGGTACTGGCCGCTAGCGCCATGACCTGCGGTGACGCGTTCTCGGCACCCTCAGGGGAGCGATTCCCAGTTAGAGCATATCCCCAGCGAATTGCAGTATCTAATGGTCTTCGTTCTCAGTGCGGCATCTCGGCACTGAGACAGTCTATCTACTTCGGATAGCGATGCGGGGGTCGATGACCCGGCGACAAACGGCACCTCTTGCCTGATCGCTCCCCGATATGGGTGCAACGCTTTCGCGTGACTGGGCGATTAGAGCCTGCCTCTGACGTTGTTCGGACGGAGAGTTCAGTGTCGTTGCCGGGCGTGAGCTTGGCGTATTTGGAGGGGCTGTGCATATACCGGATGAACTGGCAGTGATCTGCTCGTTGCTTGATCTCTTTGTGTAGCCGGGCTACAAACCGCGACGAACGCCCCCACCGCGGCGTCTCATCAATTGCTTGTTCCACCGCAGAGGAGACACGTTGGGCCAGTTCCTCAGCACGGGTCAGGGTCTCCTGCGGCGGAAGGCCCAAGGCCTGGGATGTGCGCTCCCATGCAGGACGGTAATCGGCTTTGTGGATCGTGTAGTCCCGCCCGCCCTTCATGGCGAGGGTGAGATCGCGCACGGGAATGGTCTTGCCAGGCGCTATCAAATCCCGGTAGGGCAGAATCGAACACACATCATAGAGAGGAGCCAAGCGCACTTCGCTTCTGTTCAGCAGCAGGCTGTAGTTCTTGGCGTGGGCGTCGGGGCCGACAATGAGCCAGTTGTAGATCAAGGCATCCCTGAACAGCCTGACATCAGTTTCAGGGTTGGACGAATTGGCCCACAACAGCCCGGCGAGTCGGCTCACACCGGGGCCTTGCTTATTCTGATACTTGCGGGTTATTGGCACGCCGAGCGCTTGGCAAACGTCTTCCTGGTGGACGCGCCCGTAATCTCCCGTCTGCATCATGAGCCGGTCATAACGGGTGACAAGCAGAGCGTGCTGGCCACGCACCCTGACGCATTGAGTCTCTGCGGCGTTGATGCCCAACAGCACGGCAGCCCGTTGGCTGATGTGCTCGATGATTTCGTTGTCGGGGAACCGTCCGATACCGGGTTTGAGGATGTGAGTTGTGGGGGAATCGCCATACGGCAGCCACCATCGGCCCTGGTCGTATCGCAGAGCAGTCTTGGCTTGCGCTCCCGCGAGACTGAAAGCAGAGTCCGCTGCGCCTTGCGACCAAGCAGTTTCATCCTTTCGTAACGTGTCGATCATCCCGGCAACCCGGCGCTGACTGAGTTCACGCAGCCCACCACCCCGAGCCAGCATTGCGCCCATTTCTTCTTCCGGGCAGAACTGCACAGCACCGGCGCAGTCCCGCCCAACAGGAGAGGCAAGCAGGTCCATCGCTCGGGTGGTCGGCGTCTGGTGTTCGGTCTGCCAGCGTTGCCTCACCAAGTCGTTGTCTGACAGCAGCCCGTCGAGCCAGACGCCGATCTCGTGCCTGCCTGGTTGCAACGGCACCGACACCGACAGCGGCGTGGCATCCGGCAACGCCAAATACCGCGAGTCGTATTCGAAGCCTGCTCTCAACGATGCAGCCGAACCGTCTGCGGTGGCTGCCCCCGCGAAACGGCCCGACATCACGACGCTAAGAGCCGTCATGGGGGTGGCCTGTTCCGTGCAAGATGGTTGGACAGGCTGAACTGCTCTGGGTCTACTGGGACGACCGTCAACGTGCAGTCCAACGCACGCAGCAGCCTCATCACTGTGGCCATGCCGGGGTTGGATAGACCGGACTCGATGGTCGAGATTTGTGGACGCGAAACACCCGCAGCGGCGCTCAACTCCGCTTGGGTCATGCCCCGTGAACGTCTCGCCGTGCGGATCGCTTGGCCCAGCCTTCCACACGAGGTGATTCCGGTGATAGCGTTGAGTTCCGGTTGCATGGCTCGCTCTTGTGTTGCCGATAGCCTACATTTGCTGTGTATTGCACATTGTAGCCTATCTAGGACATAGATGCAAGCGGCTTCTCTCCGAATTCGCACAAAAAGCCCTCATGAAGCACAGAATGCCTCTACTTCCGACAGACCGCTCTCGCGCACTCTGTTCTAACTGCGGTACGTCTCAGCTAGCCCCAATACCGTTCAGTTAGGGCTGCAGGGGTGTGGTTTGGTGGGGTGCCTCGCTCTGGGTGGCGCAAGCCCGAGTCGGACCGGCGGTTGTCGGACCCCACCGTCACCCGACACCAGCACACCAAACACCAATTTCATTTAGTCGCTGAGATTCAGCGGCTGTTCCGCTATCTGGCGGCAGTCGGGGTTGTTGACTGTCTCGACGTAACACCTGATCATGTGCTGGCGTGGTGCTGGGCGGCGCGACGGCGCGGCTCGGGCCCGCACCGCCGCACCAACAAGCCACAGCCCGCAACCGCCAGTGGGCTGCGCTGGTGGCCTTCGAAGAGGCCGCAAAGCTCGGCGCACCCGTCAACCCCAGACAGCTGATCGGAGAGCGCATCCCGCGGCCGACGTCGGCTGTAGCGGCGCGGCCCCTCGATAACGATGAGGACCGCTGCGTCCGCAACCACGCCGACGCCGGACTAGTGGCGACGAGGCGGGCGGTCATGCTGGTGCTGTCCTACGCCGGGGGCACCGCCAGCGAGGCCGCCGCGGTGCGCATGGGCGACATCGATCTCGACAGCGGCACCGTGGAGTTCTCCGGCGCCGCGGCGCGGCCCGGGGTTACGGCGCGTTCGTTCCGGCTCACCACAGCCCGCCGGATCCTTGACAGCGACGGCATCGAGGCCGCGGCGCGGTTCCTGGGTTCACCGTCATTGGACAGCACCGCCGCCGCGCTCGGCTACCGGTGGGGACAACACGATGGCTAGCACCCGCCGCCCGTTGTTCAAGGACCTCGAACCGGTCGCGGTAGCCGATGTCAGTGCCGTGTTCCGCGGCGGCAAGTCCAACAAGCGGCGCAAGCGCCCAAACCGGCGCCGCAAGGGCCCCGACAGAGCGCAGAGATACTCACAGGGCAGAGCCCAACCCAGAAAGCCCCGTCTCACCATGGTGAGCGGCACCAGGTTCCGGCCCTCGGATTTGCAGTGGCTCAAGGCGCTGGTGTGCTTCAGACCGATGTGGGAACTCGTCCTGCAATACGACTCCCTCATCGACGCGGCCCGGCTGCTCCGGCAACGGGGCCGCAAACGCAAGTGCCGAACATTTGGAGGCGTTGCTGCTGGATGTCTGCGCGTGGCATTACGGAACCTACGAGCGGGCAGCCGACAATCTCGCTGACCTCGAATTTTGGGCGATGCTACGCGCCGCGGTGGAGGCGGCGTTCCCGAACAACAAGCGGATGCGGCTCAGCGAGACTCCGCCCACCCGCAGCCAGAACTACCGGTTCCGCAAGAAGTACGCCACCGACCATTGACGCGACGCCATGCGCCGTCGCGTCGATCAGGCCTGCGTCGAAGCGTCGTTGGCTATGGGGATGCTGCCTGAGGGCTCCGGAACGTTGACGAACCCCGACCCCTACACATACGCCACCGCCGACGGCTGCTGGCTGCCCGCGTTGTGGTCGCTGACCATCGACGACGCCGTCGATGCCCGAACCGGGGAGATCCTGCGGCGCTATGACCCCGACGCCCTCGCCTATCACACCCACGACGGCAAGGCCACCTCGCCGGGGCACCTGCTGGTGATGGTGACGGTGCGGAGCCCCTACCGCAAAGAACGCGTCGTGTTGACAACCCGGCTCAAATCCGACCACAACCCCGAGGTCAACCGCAACGACGCCACCATCGCCGTCAATGCCGTTACCGAACTCCTCGACAGGCACCCCGAGCTGCGGCCGCGTCTGGTGGGCCTCATCTACGACATGGCCCTCAGCGCCGCCGACTTCGACCGGCTGCTCGACGCGGGGCTCATTCCCGTGTCCAAAGTGCCCCTCACCAGCAAGGCGGACCGGCATCACAAAACCTCGGCCCCCACCGCTTCAAGACCCGAAACGGCCAAGCCGTCACACGCACCGTCATCGCGGTGCATGGCACGCCGTGCATCACCCACACCGACGGCAACGGCATCACCTACTACCAGCCGCTGAAGCTCGTCCAGGTCAAGAAGACCAACAGAAAGAAGCGGCCGCAACTCTCGACCCGATGGTCCATGCCCGACTCGACACTCCTACCCGCGCATCTGGTTGGCGCACAGACCCGTGTACGTCACACTCGCACCGACAAAGAACTCAAGGCCGACAAGAGCCGCTCAAAGGCTCTGCGGGTCTTCCCCGAATCCGACGAGAGGTCGCGCTGCTGGCCCCGCGCCGCAACGACTCCGAATCCAACAACAGCGCGGCCTGCCACAGCTACCAGGCAGCGGCCACACCCAGTCAACGCCAAGACGCGCCTCAGACCCCCTCCAAGCGGCGTCCGGCTAGCCTCAAAATGCCAGGATGCGGTCGTCAGCGCAATTCGCGCAGCAAACCGCGCACGGCCCGCCCTCGTAGCTCAGTGGATAGAGCATCGGTCTCCTAAACCGTGTGCGCAGGTTCGATTCCTGCCGGGGGCACTATTGAAGACCCAGAAAACAGGTTTTGAACTGGTCTTATGCTTACACATTCAGAACTAGTTACCACTTGACTTGTCAACTCTGAATGCCGCAAGTAGGTGCGCCGACAGTGCGCCGGCAGTAGGTGCGCCGATGGTGCCTTGTTCGTTCGTCTGAGCGGCGTGGAGACATTCCGAGGGCGCAAGAAGCGAATCGACATCACGGAGCTTGTGAAGCTCGCCCCGGCCTGGTCGAAGCCGCTGTCGGGGCTTGATCGGTCCTCAGAGGCGCGTTCAGCGGCGTTTCACGCGTGTCCGGTTGACGGGGGCCGTTTGGTGGAGCGAGCTATGCGACTGTGTGGGGACTGGCTGACCCTTGATGATTTTGGGTCCTAGTCGAAGGTCTCCAGACGCCCGCTGTCGAGTAGTCGCTCGGCGGCCTGGAGTACGGCCCGGGCGGTGTCGAGCGCCCTGCGGGCGTCGTCGTCGTTGACGCCCGGCGACTCGTCGTCGGGGTACTGGGTGCGGTTGCGGCGTCGACGCAGAGCGTGCAAGCGCCCGAAGATCGCCATCCCGCCCTCGTCGTTGAACTGGTCGCGGACGGCATCGATCACAGCGATGTGGCCCCCTCGGGTGGTGGCTCGCAGCCCCTGCGCCGCGAGGAGGGCGGTCGCCGCCTTGCGGGCGGCGTCGTAGCAGAGCTGAAGTGCGCCGGCGGGATCCTCTTGGATGCCTTTGGAAGCGAGGCTGACGTGCGCGCCGGCATCGGCGAGCAGGCGGGCCGCCACCTCGACAGAGGGCCTCACCCGCTCTAGCTCGCCGTCGGTGATCAACTGCTCCACATCTGCGCGCCCGCGCGCCCAGCTCACCGGGCTTTGCCTCCTTCGGGCTCAAGCGCACCGAGTTCAGGGGTGAACGGCTGTTCGACGTCCGCGAGGACGGGCAGCATCGTTCGCGACTTGATCTCGCGGATGAAGCTCTCTCGGCCGGATTCCCACTGCATGCGAGTCCGCACGGTGGCCTGCACCGGCATGCCGATCCGTCGCTCGACTCGTTCCGCGGCCTCGTCCACGACATCGCGGTCGGCGCTGCCGACGACGAGCACGTCGACGTCGTTGGGCGCTCGGCCGGGCTCGCCCGCATACCGTGCGGCCCATGAGCCGAACAGCAGGACGGCATCGGCGCCCTCCACGTCTGCGAACTCCTCAGCCACCACAATCGGCGGGCCGTAGGTGGCAAGGATGATCCGGCGCACGGAGCTGTACAGAGGATGGTCGACCCCGGCGCGCACAAACCGGATGGGGCCGACCTTCTCGGTGACCACTATGCCAGCCTCCTCGGCTCGCCGGACCTCGCGCGTGACCGTGGGCATGGAGGTCTTCGACCAGGTGACCAAGTCCGACAGGCTGTAGCTCTTCTCCGGATCGGCGAGCACCCGCGCCAGGATGCGGCCCTGCGCATCCGAGCGCAGGATCGGCGCGAGCGACGGAGCCGGAACTTTCATAAACCGTATATAACTATACGCTTAAAAGAAGCTATCTCCTCGACCCGCCCCGTGCTCGATCGACATGAGCACCTCGCAAGGTGGCACAGCGACAGCGGGCCTGCCAGCCGCCGATTCTAGGATCTTGTGGCCCAGATGAAGAGGAGACCGGCGATGAAGAGCATCATGACGACTCCACCGGGTCCGCTCTCCCAGCCTGAAGTGAGCCCCGACACAGCGAACAATCCGGCGATTGCATACAGGATGATCCGCTGAGGATGCGGACATGCCCTACTCCTGAGCCGTCCCGAAGGACTCAGACGGGTGGCTGCGGTTGTGTGGTCATGGCGGGATCAGTGTGCCAGATCGACCGTGTGGGCCGTCGCGCTGACGCATGCCGATGAGGGCGCCCGGCGCCGTCGAGCTGTCAGGGGCAGCCGCAGCCACAGGGGGCATGTGGTCGCTCACGGACCCAGATGCGCTGTGGCATAACGGTGTTCCCCGAAGCAGTAGAATCGTTGGTGGGTGAGTGCTGCGCGGGAGCCGTCCCGGACACAGCTGTTGGCGGAGGTCGACCGGCTTCGCGCCGAGGTCGAGCGGCTCCACGATCTGATGGGGTTCGACACCAGGACGGGCGACGGGCATCGCCAAGCATGGGCGCCGACCCTGTTCTGCGGAGCCGCGACGACGTCTGAGGTCACCCAGGCGTCCAGCCTGAGGGACAAGATCGACCTGATTCGGTGGCTGTTCGGCGCCCGGTCCGATGTCTATGCCCACAGGTGGGAGAACCCGAACACGGGGAAGTCGGGTTGGTCGCCCGCGATTCGTGGCGGCTGGTCGAACAGGCGGCAAGGGTCGAGGGACTATCTGCCACTGACCGACGACGTGGTTGCCGCGCATCTTCGGGGGGACATCGCCGTGGGGATCTATCCGCTGATGGGTGGCGACACCTGCAAGTTGTTGGCCTGCGACTTCGATGGTGGCTCCTGGGCGTTGGATGCTCTCGCCTTCCTCGATCGCTGCCATGGCGCTGGCGTTCCCGCGGTGTTGGAGCGGTCACGATCCGGCGACGGCGCCCATGTGTGGGTGTTCTTCGAGCATCCCGTGGCCGCTACGGCCGCCCGTGCGATGGGCATGGGCCTGCTGCGACAGGCGATGACCGCGAGGGCCGAGCTCGACTTGGCCAGCTATGACCGGTTGTTCCCGTCCCAGGACTTCATGCCCAAGGGCTCGTTCGGCAACCTCATCGCGCTTCCTCTCCAGGGTGAGCGCGTCTGTCACGGCGCGACGGTGTTCTTGGACCCGACGACGATGAACCCGTGGCCGGACCAGTGGGTCCTGCTCTCCAGCGTGTCGCGCATGTCGTGTGATGCAGTGGTTGCGCTGGCCGACACGCTGCGCCCGGTGAAGGCCGGCCCGAGCCTGTCATTGGCCGACCTGGCCAGTTCCGAGGGACCGAAGCCGCCTGCGGTGATCGAGGCTCACCTCGGCGGGATGTTGTCGCTTCGCCGAGCCGGTCTGCCGCCCGCGCTCGTCGCCGGGCTGAAGCATCTGGCGTCGTTGGCGAACCCCGAGTTCTACGAGAAGGAACGGATGCGGTTCTCCACATGGGACACGCCCCGGTTCATTCGCTGCTACCGCGAGGACCTCGAATGGATCCACCTCCCACGCGGCCTCATCAGCCATGTCACCGCACTGGTCGACAGGGCGGGAAGCCGGCTCGACATCACCGATCGCCGCCCCGACCACAAGAGCATCGAGTTTCGCTTCGCCAGCACGCTGCAGCCTCACCAGCAAGAAGCAGTCGACGCTGTCGTCGAGCATGACCTCGCAGTGATCGTCGCCCCGCCGGGCGCGGGCAAGACCGTGACTGCGTGCGCGGTCATCGCCCATCACCAGCAGCCGACCCTGGTGCTGGTCGATCGCAGACCGCTGCTCGCGCAGTGGCGCGAGCGACTCGGTGAGCACCTCGGCCTCGACAACGAAGACATCGGCGTGATCGGCGGCGGCAAGGACAGGCCCGGCTGCCTCGTCGATGTCGCGATGATCCAGAGCCTCGCCCGCCGGGAACGAGCCCACGAGCTGTTCGCCCGCTACGGACTCGTCGTCGTCGACGAGTGCCACCACCTGCCGGCGGTGTCCTTCGAGGCTTGCGTCCGCACTGCGCCGACCCGTCGCTGGCTTGGCCTCACCGCCACCCCGTACCGGCGCGACGGGCTCGAAGGCATCATCGCTTTGCAGTGCGGCCCGACTCGCCACGAGACCCGGCCCGGTGACCTGCTCGACACGGCGCTCGTCCAGCGCCGACTGATCGTCCATCCCACAAGCTTCGTTCACGACGACACCGCCTCGATCCAGGAAGTCCTCGGCGCGCTCACCCAAGACGAGCGACGCACCAAGCAGATCTGCGCAGACGTTGTGCAAGCACTCGACGCTGGCCGGATCTGTCTCGTTCTCACCCAGCGGATTGCTCACATCGATGCCATATGCCGCCGGCTCGCCGCTGCCGGGCGCGACGCCCACATTCTCAAGGGCGGGCTCGGCAAGAAGGCCCTCGCCGCTGTCCATGACGCGATGGCCGCTCCCGGCAAGGACACCGGCATCGTGGTCGTCGCCACCGGCTCCTACCTCGGCGAAGGGTTCGACTGGCCCCGACTCGACACCCTCTTCCTCGCCTTTCCCATCGCGTTCAAAGGGCGGGTCGTGCAATACGTCGGCCGGCTCCTCCGAGCCCACGGCGCCAAACACGACATCGAACTCCACGACTATGTCGACGAGCACGTAACCGTCCTCGCCCGCATGCACACCAAACGCCTCCGCGCCTACAAGACCCTCGGATTCGACAAGGCCTTCTGAGACCCAGCGCACCCTCAATCGAGCAGGCGCACTCCACCAGGTCCGAGCGGCCCAGAACGGATCCCGAAACTGCCTAATCTGGGCTCCGGTAGCCTCCAGATGCCAAGATCGCGGCCCTCGTCGGGTATGTGCGAAACAGCAAGAGTCCCAGGTCAGAGCGTTGCAGCCGGAGGTGCCTCAAAGGGGTCGCGGCCGAATCTGGAATGATTGTTTCAGTTGTGTGACGATCAACCCGGCGGTGATCTGCCTTTGCGGAGGTCAGAGGGTTGAACCCATCAGTCGTGAGCGTGGGGCTCGATTCAGCGTGGAATGGATTGTTACGGACTCCGCAACATCTCACGTTTCCCGAGGTCAGAGCAGGTACTGCACAGCCATCTCCTGCCCAAGTCCCGCTCAAACCCAAGAGATGGACGCTTGCGGTCTCGCCGCTCCAACTGCTCAGCTAGGTCTGGCCGCGAGTCGGGGCACCGGCGGCTTCGAGCCTGTAGAGACGGTCGAGGAGCTTCGGGGGCAGCGCCCCTGCTCTGTGGCGCTGCGATTCGAAGCGGCGGAGCACGTTCAACTCGGCGTCGCGGTCGCTGATCTTGCGGTGGATGATGGCGGCCTGCTGGTAGGGACAGGGTCACCGATGCCATGCCCGTAGGCGAGACCTGACGCGAAAGGCCGGGGGGCCGGTCCGCCTGAAGTCGGCTCGGTGGCCGAGTGCTCAGGTTTCCCTGCGCAGGCGGTGGACTCCGCGCCCCCGTCACGGTCAAATGTAACTGATGGGGTGTGACAGCGCACTGAACCTCCCCGGATAGAGCACACCACTCCGAAGAACCCGGGTGCCTCTGTGTTGTCAAGCTGCTTGGGGGAGGGGGGTCGGCTTCCCACGTCTCGGGTCGACACCGCGACCCGCGGCTCAAGCCGCATAACCACCCGCTCGAACCCCTCAGAGACCGAGCCTGAACCTCCTAGAATCGACGCTCCGGGACTTACGCGCCGCGTTACGCACCGGCCCCGCCCTCGTGGGGGATGCGCGAAATTCAAACACCGAGGTCAGAGGCTTGAGCGCCGGGGGGTCTGGAACGGATTTCGCGCGATTCTGGAGCGTTCTGGTGCAGGAGCGCGAAAGCCCAGGTCAGAGGGGGTGTGGGCGGATCGACGGTCCCCGGCCGGAGCGAGGGGTTAGTTGGCTGTTCTGGAACTGTGCATGGCGCGTGGGGTTCGACGGCGAGCGGTGCCTCAGGCACATGTTGGCATCTGGTTGTTGGCAGCGTCCCCCCGAGAGCCGCTTGCGACCCGGGCCCCAAGGCTGATCGCCGAGGCACGCGCGACCTATTGTGCTCAGCGTGGGTCCATCACTATCGCGGAGCGCGCCTGCGACTACCGTTTACAGACTCAAGATCACGCTGCGGTCGGTGAAGCCGCCGGTATGGCGACGAATCGAGGTCCGCTCCGATGTCGCCCTCGACGAGTTCTCTGGCCTCCTCGAAGCGGCGATGGGTTGGTGGGGCTACCACCTCCATTCTTTCTCGGTTGACGGGGCCGTCTACGGACGAGCAGACCCCGACGACTGGCTGAGGTGTGGGACCCACGACGAGTCAGCGCACCAACTCGGCGATGTGCTCGGCGAGGTCGGGGCCAAGATGTGTTGGGACTACGACTTCGGTGACGGCTGGCAAGCACGACATCGAGGTCGAAGCCATCGAAGTCGCCGACTCCGGGGCCACCTACCCGCGTTGCGTCGCTGGTCGCAGGGCGTGCCCACCCGAGGACTGCGGTGGACCGTGGGGCTACGAGGAACTCCTCGGTGCCATCGCTGACGAGCACCATCCCCGCCACGACGAACTGATCGAATGGCTCCCGTCCGGCTGGGACCCAGCGCACTTCGACCCTGCAGAATCAACCCGGAGCATGCTGACACGGCGACCCCTCGCCGACGACTGGTTGTGAGCGAAGATTCCGCCTCGCAACGCTCACGCCAGACCAGCGAGGCGATAGATACGGCACCCTAGACGGCTAGGGAGTCGCCACAGCCGAGCGGTGCTTCCGCTACGACGACGGGGTCGAAGGTGAGTTGAGATCTGTCGCACCTGGCTGGCGACGGCGTGTTCGCAGCCTGGGAGGACCACTCGTTCTTCTCCGCTGTGCGGCTAGGCCCCCTGCGGCTCGATCGTCTGGGGCGATGATCTCGACTCGTGCGGTGACGCGCTTTGCATGGAGATCACCGGGGTGACCCCCGAGGAGATGTTCCCGTCGCTGATGGGCGATGCGGATGCTTGCGATCCGCTGTTGGCGGTGAGGACCGCTGCGATCTGGGGCGGTCGCGGCTATGGCGCGGGCGGCTTGAACAGGAGACTTGAGGAGTTCTTGCCCAGCTTGTCACTGACAACGATCCCGCCTCGCGTGCGCCCGCCTGAGTCTTGGTACAGGTGCTGTTGGGGGCGTAGACGCGCCGAGAATCGGGTTCGCAGCACGTCATAGTCCCGATGGGTGTGAATGCCGCTGACATGGGCCGCGCAGTAGACACGTGCTGCTATCGGGAAGACCAGGCCAGATGCGAGGATGTCTGCAAGCTGCAATCCGACGTGGTTCTCGCTACGACCAAAGACAGGTGCTTCGACCAAGCGCGAGAGTTCATCCCCTGATTGCTTGTGCTTGAGGGTGAAGATCGAGTGGGAGACCTGAGTGTCTTGGCTGTGGGCTCTCCCGTTGCACACCATCAGGCCTGAATCAGTCTTGGACTCCAGGAAATGATTGAAGTGCCTAGCGATGTCTTGGATCGCGAACGTGTAGCTCGCCCGCGGATCGAGTGCCTGATTGGGGTCTTTGATCCAGACTCGTCCAAGCAGACGCAGGTCGTAGCGCTCGATGAGATCGACAGCTGAGTTCAAGACACCGATGGAGTGACGTCGCTTCTCCCTGCTCTGCGACCGGACTCTCTTGCGAAGCTCTGATCCTTTCACCTCGCTGAGAACGAGATCTAGATTCCGCACGGTTCGCAACCCCGGGTAGAAGCGACACTTGAGGCCGAGAAAGTCGACGGTGAGAGTTGCGAGTGCCTCCGTTCGAATGATGAGCCCAGCGAATGTCATCAGAGGAGTAGCGCCGGGAGCCTGGTTGGGGGCCTCAAAGCCGCCCGACTCGTCTACGTAGCAGATGTACATGGTCCGTTCCTGCGGCTGGGCCAGCCTCCGATCATAGCCCCACAGCCGGACGGGGCTATCTTGCCCGCCGACCCCAAGAAGCCCCCACAACGCAGCTACGGCCGCCTAGTAGGCGACCGTAGGGGGTGGCGTTCGGCCCCGGCCCCAGATGGAGCCGAAGCCTAGGCGCCGATATAATGGTACGCCTGCATGATAACACGAGGCTGAGAGACGATCGCAACCCGCCTAGGTGGCTGGTGTTAAATGGCAATTTGCCACAATTCGCAAGTCGCTGACCTGGGGTTTTGTGACCGCAATCCCCCCATTTCGGGAGTTTGGCACTAGCCACCTAGGGACATTCGTGGGCGTGATCCCCACTCTCGTGCTACCTAGAAATGTAGCTTGGCCTCGCCTTTCTCCACTTCTGCTACTAGGTCAGTCAGGATGCAACGAAGTTGGCCTGCTGATTTGCATCAGCATCGGATCGATCTCCGACCGGAGTTTGGCGGGTTGATGGGGTTTTGGTGACGGGAGGAGGCCGCTGACTTGGGGTTTTGTGTTGTGAGACAGCGCTCCGTCGGGGATTTGTAGGGGCGACACATAGTTGACGGTGTGAAACATTGGTGGTATTGTTGTGTTGTGTTCGTGAAGACGACCCGCAGGCGCAGGGGCGACAAGGTGTATGAGTACTTGTCTTTGGTGGAGTCGGTCCGCGACGGCTCCAAGGTCGGTCACAGGACCTTGTTGCGCCTGGGGGAGGTGACCGCGTTGCGCGAGTCGGGCCAGCTCGAGCGGATCGTGGCCGCGTTGGAGGCGCACCTGCACAAAGAGCGGATCGATGTCGGCGCGTTGGCCGCGGTGGGGGCGGCAGCGGCGGTGGCGGCTGTGTGGCAGCGGCTGGGACTGGACGGGTGGTTCGCCGAGGTCGGCGAGCGGCGCGGCGCGGCCGCGTTGGAGCATGCGGTGTTCGCGGTGGTGGCCAACCGGCTGGTGGCGCCGTGCTCGAAGCGGCGCCTCACAGAATGGGCCGCGTCGGACGTGGTCATGCCGGCGGGCTGGTCGGCTCTGTCGCCGGACCGGTACTACCGGGCCCTCGACGCCGTCGCCGACGCCAAAGAGGAGACCGAGGCGCATCTGTGTGCGCGGCTGTGCGACCTGTCGAATCTGGATTTGCGGCTGGTGTGCTATGACGTGGCCTCCACCTACTTCGAGGGATCGGCGAGGCCGTCGGACCGGTTCCCGTCGCGGGCGTTCGGGTACTCGCGGGACCGCCGCGGCGACCGGCCCCAGATCGTGATCGGGCTGTTGTGCACCTCAGAGGGGATCCCCATCGCGCATCACGTGTTCGCCGGTGACACCAACGACGCCTCCACTTTGCCCGCGGTGCCGGCCGACCTCGCCGAGCGGTTCGCGGTGGGCAGGATCTGCGTCGTCGCTGACCGGGGCCTGGTCTCATCAGACAATGTGCAGGCCGTCGCCGCTGCCGGGTTCGGCCACGTGCTCGCAGCCAGGCTGCGCCGAGACCACACCACCGCGGAGGCCCTTGGGGCCATCGACGACGACACCGCCTGGGTCGAGATCCCCCAGCACCGCTGCCGCGCCGCAGACATCGCCCTCGCCGGCGGCGCCCGCGCCATAGTGGCCGCCTCCGACGCCCGCGCCCGCCGCGACACCGCGCGCGCCGCCGAGACCGCCGCCGCAGCCGAGGCCGAGCTGCCGGCACTGGAACGCCGCGTCCGCGACGGCCGCCTCAAAGACCCCGCCAAGATCGGGCGAGCCGCGCAGCGCATCCTCGGCTCCGGCGGCGCCGGGCGGCTCTTCGACGTCGAGATCGGACCGGGCCGCCTCCTCTACCACCACAACGAAGACGCCCTCGCCCACGAGGAGCTCCCCGCCGGCCGCTACGTGCTGACCACCAGCCTCACCGCCGCCCAAGCCAGCACCGCCCAAGTGGTGGCCGCCTGGTGGCAACTGGCAGGCGTCGAAGCGAGGTTCCGGGCCCTCAAGGACTTCCTGCACCTGCGACCCATCCGGCACTGGACCCAGAAACGAGTCCGCGGCCACGTCGCCGTGTGCGTCTACGCCGCCGTGATCGAGACCCTCATCAGCGACGCCCTCGCCACAGCCGACATCCGCGACCCCGACCCCAGCGACCAGCACCCCAGCGCCAACCGGGCCCTGCGAGAGCTCAACCGCATCCGCCGACACCACCTCACCGCCAACGGCCGCCAAACCCAGCTCACCACCCGCCGCACCCCGCTGCAGGCCCGAGCCCTCGCCGCCATCGGAGCCGACACCCGCACCTGGGACAAAGCCACCATCACCTGACCCCCGCCCGCGGAGGCCCGAACCCCCGATGTAGTGGAAACACCCCACCGCCGCGCCCCCTCTGACCTCCCAAAACGCCAAACACCCGCCAAACTCCGGTCCGAGGCGCCAAGAGCCGCATCCGCCACCCGCGCACCAAGAAAGAACGCGACGCCGGGCGCAGCCGCTCACGGGCGCTGCGCATCTTCCCCGAGTCCGACCCCCGCTTTGCCGACCTCATCGGCCGGCGACAAGACTCCGAGTCCGCCAACAGCGACCTCAAGTCCCGGCTGTGGAACCGCCGCTGCCGCGCCCTGCGACACAACAGAGTCGACTTCACCAAGATCGCATACCAAATCCACGTCCTGGTCACTGCGCTAGCGGCACACCACCAACACACCGGCGCGGACATGACCCGCTGGTTCGGCAAGCACCGCATCGCCGCTGGGGACATACCCCTCCAACAAGCGGCCTGACCGGCTCGAAACCAACACCGAGTCGGGACCAGCGCGCCCCCGCACCACACCGCCGCGCACCGGCACGGCCCACAGCGCCCAACCCGGCCAAATGACGCCCCGCTAACCTCCAAATCCCAAGATCGCGGCCTCACAGCGCATTTCGCGCCGTGATTCGCGTACCCCCCGCCCTCGTGGGGGATGCGCGAATTAGAAACGAAGAGGTCAGCGGCTTGGGCGCCGAGGGGTTTGGAACGGATTTCGCGCGATCCTGGAACGTTTCTGGTGCAGGAGCGCGAAAGCCCAGGTCATAGGGGACGCAGGCCCAACTAGCCAGCGAAAGCCGGCAGCCCTGCGTCAGGACCTCGCCGTGATACGACATGCTCCGATTCTGCGAGCCAAGTCGGCGTTAACGCTAGGAACAACGACAGGACAACCGATTGGCGGCCATGGACTCAGCATGGAACTCTCACGTCAATCTGCGCCATCGCGATTGGAGGACTCTGCCGGCCGTGTGGCAGTCGCGGACTTGTCTCTGACGTATCCACGATCTAGCCTGGCGTCTTCCCGTAGCATTCGGGAGTACGGGAGGTTGGCATCCTGGTCAGCGTTCCGCCAGCGAGAGGAGACCAACCGATGCGGCCTATCCCGGAGTGTGTCGTGCGGCAGTGATGCCACCCGATGTCGTTTCTCTCGCCTCGCTTCAGCCCTTCAACGCCTCCCATCGCGCCAACCGTCGCGACTCGGGCCGCGCTCGCTATCGTCTTGCGCCCCCCTTGCGGCGTGCCGGACACGTAGCGACCAGTGTGGTCACGATGGCCACTACGAGCGGAGCCACATCGCGGGGAGCCCTTGTCAGGGCTGGCCGCCGCCTCGTCCACCGCAATCCTGTGCAATGGATGCACGCCCAATCCGAACCCACTCAGGAGGAGATGCCGATGAGACTTCTGCGCAACGTCTACGGCGAGCCGCCACCGCTGGTGCTAAACCCGCGGCTCCGGCTGCTGAGACTCGCTCACATCCGTGTGAGATTCGCCATTCAGCGGGTGCTCGGCCGTCCCCGCACTGCACCCGGGTACATGCGTCCCAAGATGACCGAGGACGGCGGGACGGCTCGTGAGCAGGAAGACAGGCTCCTGCGCGCATGCGAGAACTTCATGGGAGCCCGCGGGGGCAACGCCGATCAGCGCGAGGCATATCGCGCGCGCGCCATAAAGGACTTGATTGCCGATCCCACTGTCCCGGAGGATCGCAAGGAGCGCCTGCGCGACGCGCTCGACAATCTGACCCCCAAGCCCATCGCTCCTGTCGAAGCACCAACGGCTTTTTTTAGCCCGGATCCCGTCGGGGCCAACGGCATTTCCGAGGCCGCGTCTGAAGAGACGGTCGCCGCGCCCTCACCGCGGACGGCGCGAACTGGGGTCAAGCCCGCCGCCGCTGGCTGATACCTCTACGGCGTTGTCAGTCTCGACGCTCGTTTGTCCACACGCGGGCGGCTCTGAGCGCCGCGGCGCCGCGGGTCGTTTCCCCGGCTGACCGGGAACATGCGATCGAGCGCCCGCCGCGATTCCCCCGCGCCCTTGGCGCGGATCGTCTGACCGATGGACCAGCTGCCCGACGACTACCGCCGCGCCATCGAGGCAGCGCAGGAGCGGGCCGTGAGCGCGCAAGACGACGAGTCCAAAGCAGCGGCCTTCCCCAACGACATCGCAGCCGAAACCGTCGATGTCCTAGCCGACCTAGAAGTCATTGCGCCGCCGACCACACCCGCCGGGCCGGTGCCAATCGAGAGGCTGGTCAACGAGATGGCCGCCATTGAATACAGCGAAGGTTTCACGTTCTCGCCCACGCTGGACGAGACGCGCTCCTTCACGACCCCCGAAGACGGCCACCACTGCGTCGCCCTCCCCGGCACGGACCTGCCGGTCACCTGGGCCGTCACATCAGAGCGCGACGAGGAGGCCGATCGGATTCCAGCCAACGAGGCGCGCCTATTCCGCGACTGGGTTGAGTTCATGGCTCCCGTCTTCAGCACCGGCAAGGCCTGGATCGGCGGCTACCGCCCAGAGTCAGGCGACTCGGAGGCCTTCCGAACGGAGGTCTCGCTGGTGTTCCTTCCCGAGCACCGCCGACAGGCGACCGAGTCCGCTGAGGCATGGCAGCAGGAGTCAATGTGGACGGTCATCAAGGATCACCCAGATCGCGGTGTTCTCACCGTCTTCGGCCACGAGCCGTGCAAGTCCGTATTCCTCGCTCTCCGACGTCTCCGCAATGCGAGATCCCGTCGGCGGAGGCCATTTCGGAGGTCGGCGATCTGATATTCTCGACGAGCGTCGGCGGGCCGTGAGCGGCCAGCGAGAGCCGCGATCAGCGATCATTGGAATTGGTGTCGCGTGGTGTGGCTTCTGCGCTAGCGGTTCGATACCGCTGTAGTACTCACGAGCCTGATTCACGAATGCTCGTGCTCTCTCCCCCGCCCGCCTGTCGGCGGAGGCCCCATGGATGCGCCTCATTCGTCTCAGCCCGCTCGGTGTCGTTCACGGCGGCCTCTACCGTTGTCGAAAGGTCCGACTCGGAAGCACGCGGCGAGATCTGGCGAGCGAATGGAGCCACGCCAGCTACAATCGGCCTACCAGCGGACACGCCCGGGCTTACCGTCGCGAGCGTTTGGAAGCCTTCCCGCCATCAGCATCTACTAACCGATCGTGGCCGCGACTTGGCACGCGCCTGCTTCGACAAGGAACACACGGCAAGGCCTCAACGCACGAGCCTCGCGGGTCCAGCAAGTACGAGGGGCGTCTTGCTCGCGCGTCATCGCCAGCGGACTCCCTCAGGCGTAGGCACGATATGCCACCGATGATCGCCCCAGCACACAAGAGTGCCGTTCGTTCGTATCGCGCATGCGCTACGAGAACCGTAAGACACAGCCTTGTAGTCGCCCTGCGGAGGGCTGGTCCGCCCCGTTCGGTCTCCCCAGCAAAAAAGCGTGTTGTCCGTTCGTATCGCGCAAGTACCGGGCCAACCAGTGGAGACGGCCTTGTAGGTGCCTGCAGGAGCTTCATGTGTGGACCCCCAGCAGGCGATGGTGTTGTCGTTCGCTATTGCACAGGTATGGCTGGAGCCGGCGGAGACAGCCTTGTAGGCACCTGCGGGAGCGTCAGTTTGTCCGGAGCGGTTCTCTCCCCAGCACGTTACGGTGCCGTCGGTCGCGATGGCACATGTATGATAGGCACCCGCAGAGACGGTCCTGTACGTTCCTGCCGGCGCTTCGGGTGGACGCTCGTCGCAGAGGACCGTGTGACCGCTTGCATCATAGACGCACGCTTGTCCCCAGCAAATGACCGTGCCGTCGGTCGCGACGGCACATGTATGGCTGCCGCTGGCAGAGACTGACCTATAGGTGCCCTGGGGAGCGTCACCGCGGTCGTTCCCAAAGCACATGATGGTGTCGTCGGATGCTATCGCGCACTTGTGGAGACCACGGGCGGAAACTGACTTGTAGGTGTCTGCGGGAGCTTCATGTGTGGATCCCCAGCAGGTGATGGTGTTGTCGGTTGCGATGGCGCAGCCATTCCAGCCGCCTGCAGAGACAGTTCTGTAGCTGCCTGTGAACGGACTAATCCCGTTGTCTCCCCAGCAGGTGATGGTGTTGTCGGTTGCGATGGCGCAGGTGTGTTTGCCGCCCGCCGAGACTGTCTTGAAGGTGCCCGAGGGCACACCTTGCTCGGGCCAGTTCCAGTTCGCTCCCCAGCAGGTGATGGTGTCGTTGGTTGCGATGGCGCACGCGTGAATACCGCCTGCCGAGACTGTCTTGTAGGTGCCGGTAGGAGGGCAATGGGCCGCGCTGGGCAGAATCCTTCCGAACAGCCGGTGTTGGCAAAGACGCCCTTCGCGTCGAGGGCGGCCACGGCTTGCGAGTAGTACGCCTCCGGGTTCACATCGGGGTACGTGTTGGCGTCTCGCGCGGCCGCTGCCGGCAGCGAGACAAGCAGGAGCCAACATGCTGCAGCCGGAGCGATGACTGCTCCCATGCGGCCAACCCACCGCCTAGAAGCAGGGGCACGCCCCGACAACGCTTGCTTCATGGCTCGCGAACCATAGTGACTAGCGCTGGTCGATGTCGTTGTTTCGCCAGAGCCGCGCGTTGAGGGCGACTTCGAGCCGGTAGACGGTTGGCAGGTCGCCCCAGGTCTTGCCTTCGATCAGGTTGAACACCGTCTGGGGGCTCAGGTCGGCGTCGCGGGCGACCGCGGTGATCGTGGTGTTGCGATCCTGGTCCTCGCACAGCTGACGCAGGCGTTTGGCGAGCTCCACGAAAAAGTAGAGCTCGTCTGGTGCCCTCACCCGGAACGGGCCGTTGGGCCATTTCCCGCGCGACAACACGTAGTCGCGTGGACTGGTCTCCAGATGGCGCCGCGCCGGCATGGCGCGCACAGTAGCGGCACGCGCCGGGCGCTTCAGTCGGCGTCATACCCTCCTCCGCTTCTGTGTTCTATGAACATAGAAGCACTAACTTTGTTCCGGCGTCTTGTTTCGCTAACTAGCAGCTCGGCGAGGGTGTGGATGGTGCTGTTCGGGTCGCGTGAGAAACAGGCGGTGGCATGGTGGCATGACCACGACCGCACCACAGCCTCTCCCTCAAGGCGAGTCTGTGGTGCGCAGGGGAACGCCCCCGGTGCATCGATGCCGTGTTGGCTCAGTCGGGCCGCGGGGCGATGACGGGCGGCCTCGTGGCCGGCATCGCTGCCGGATCGGACGGCCTCGTGGCCGAGCAGCTGGCGCCGTCGGGTGCAGTAGTTCCGCTAGCGGCGAGTCGCAGTGCGGTGCTGGAGGCGCTGGCCCGGCGACAGCCGCACGTCGAGGCGAATGCTCGAGAAGGCGTCGGAGTTGTTGGAGGAACTGGCCGCAGCCGGGGCGCGGTCATGGGAGGACGTGACGGCGCGGACGGTGACTCGGTGGTGCTGGAGGTCGCGCACCAGCACCGGGGCGTACCGCCGGGCAACGCCCTCAACGGCTCGCCACCGCCAGTCGATCGCACGAGCGGTGTTCGCAGAGGCGGCGAGACTCGGCGCGTCTGTGGATCCCGATGCGGCAGCCGGCGAGAGCATTGCGCGGCCGGCCAGCAAAGCGGTGAGGGCCCTCACCGATGCTGAGGCCGGCCGAGTGCGTAAATGGGCTGACCGAGCCCCGCGGGGTTCGCGGCAGCCGCTCGTGGCGGCGTTGGCGTTCGCCGGCGGGACGGCCACCGAGATCGTCCGCGTCCGCGTCGGCGACATCGATCTGGACGACGCGACGGTCGCCTTCACCGGAGGTGCGGCTCGGGTTGGGAAGCTGGACGGCTGGGGTGTGCGGGCGGTGCGCCGCTATCTGCGCGACAACTCTCCGGTCCCGGCCGATGTGCCGTTGTGCGTGTCCGTGCCCGCGACGCCCGAGCGGGAGGTCGAGTCGGTGTCGAGCCATCTGCGGCGAATGCTGCGCACCGCGGGCCTCTATGACGTCGAGGAGATCTCGTCCGACTCGGTTCGGCTCACCGCAGCCCGCCGAATCCTCCACGACGACGGGATCGCCGCGGCGGCGAGATTCCTGGGATGGGCCTCGCTCGATCGAACCGCAGAAGCGCTCGATCACAACTGGAGTCACCCCGATGGCTGAACGGCGCTGCGCGATCCCCATAGACGGACAGGCCATGGCCGCCGCCCGCCGCCGATGCGTGGGCGCCGCAGGTCTCGAGGCCCGCGAGCGCACGGGCCTGTCTTCGGGTGACCCGCGTGGGTGTGCTCCGGTTCTCGATCGACTCGCCAGGGGCCCGTCATGACCGGCGAGATGCCGCTGGAGCTGTGGCTTCCTGCCGTCGTAGACGCACTGCGGGACCTCTTCGGGGGCAAGCCTCGCACCGCGGACAAGCTGGCGGCCGAGACACAGCGCCTGTTCCGCTACCTGATGGCCTGCGGCGCCCGCATCTGGAGCGACGTGAACTCGGCGGACGTGACGCAATGGTGCTGGGCGGCGCGGCCGGACTGTTCGGGCCGCCACCGCAGCACAGCGCCCTCGACGGCACGAAACCGCCAGTGGGCCGCCCTCTCGGCGTTCGAGGCGGCGGCGTCTTTGGGTGCGCCCATCGACCCCAGAACGCTGATCGGCGACCGCATCCCGCGCCCTTCGGGCTCGGAGTCGGCCCGGCCCCTCACCGACGATGAGCATCGCCTCGTTCAGGTCCACGCCGACGCCGGGCGTGTCGCGTCGCGGCGATCTGTGATGGTGGCGCTGTCGCTTGCGGGCGGAACCGCCAGCGAGGTCGCCGCAGTGCGGATGGGCGACATCGACCTCGACGCCGGCGCCGTGGAGTTCTCGGGCGCGGCGGCCCGTGTCGGGCCCCTCGACTCATGGGGCGGCGAGACGGTCCTGCGCTTCGTGCGGAACACCCCGCCGGCGCCAACCGACGCTGTGGTGTGCGTCACCTCCGACACCAGCCCCTCGCGGGCCGCGCACGCGGTGAGCGTGCGCCTCGGGCAGGTGCTGCGAGACGCCGGCATAGCCGGCCGCCCCGGTGTGACGGCGCGCTCGATCCGGCTCACTGCCGCCCAGCGGATCCTCCACACCGACGGCATCGAGGCCGCCGCGAGGTTCCTGGGGCTGCCATCTTTGGACACCGCCGCCCAGGCGCTGGGCTACGCCTGGAGACGCAGCGATGGCTAGCCGCCCGGACCTGAAACTGATCGACGACAGCGGTCCAGACCAGGAACCGGTCTACGGCACCCACGCTGATCAGGAGCCGGCCGAGGACGAGGATCCCAACCCGCGGCGTGTGCTCTTCGGCGACTACGAGCCGGTGCCCGTCGCCAAGATCGACGACGTCGCAGGCGACGACAGCACCGCCGAGCGCAAAGACGGACCCAAACCAGCATCGGGCAAGCGCCGCCGCCGCAAGAACGCTCACGGACGGACAGCACCCAAAAAGTCCAGCCCCAAGAAGGTCGAAGGCGACAAGATCGACCCGTCAGACCTGCAGTGGATGGAGGCTGTGGCGTGCTTGAGGCCGCTGTGGGAGCTGGCCCTTCAGATGCAGGCCATCATGGAAGCCACCGACACAGCGACGAGGAAGAACGAAGCGGGCCGCAGGCGCGGCTACGGCGCCTTTGAGGCGATGTTCATCGACGTGGTCGCATGGAAGTTCGGAGCCTACAAGTGGGTGTTCCGGAATCTCGCCGACCTGCGCAGCTGGAACGTGCTGCGCCAGGCGGTGGAGGCCGCGTACCCCGACGAGCCGCGCATGCGGCTGTCTGAGAGGCCCATCAGCAGATCCCAGCACTACAGGTTCGGCAAGAAGTACATCAACGATCACCTGCTGGAGGTCATGCACGACACCGTGGATCGGGCATGTGTGGAGGCGGCGCAGTCGACGGGGATGCTCCAGCCCGGAAGCGGATCGCTCACCAACCCCGATCCGTACTCGCTCGTGTCAGCAGACGGCTGCTGGATCCCCGCGATGACATCGCTGACACGCGACGATGCGGTCGACCCCCGAACAGGCGAGATCGTGCGCCGATTCGATCCCGACGCCCTCGCCTACCACAACAGCAACGGCGAGTGGGCAAGGTCACCTGGACACCTGCTGGCGATGGTGATCGCCCGCAGCAACATGATACAAGAGCGCATCATCCTTTCGATGCGGCTCAAGTCCGCCAGCACTCCCCAGACACCCCGCAACGACGCCACCATTTCCGTCGACCTGTTCCTGGAACTGGTCGAGAAGTTCCCCTATCTGCGAGCGGGGCTCGTGGGCATGGTCTATGACATGGCCCTCAGCGCCGCGGACTTCGACCGGCTGCTCGAAGCGGGACTCATCCCCGTGTCGAAAGTGGCCCTCACCAGCAAGGGCAAAGTCGCCACCCAGAACCTCGGAATGCACACATTCAACGCCAAAGACGGCTCCGTCCACGAGCGCATCGTGACCGCCGTGCACGGCACCCCATGCATCACCATCGTCGACGGCAACGGAACCGACTACTACGTGCCGCTCAAGCTCCTCCAGGTCAAGAAGACCAGCCGCAAGACGCGGCCGCAGATCAACACCTTCTGGGTCATACCCGCAGACGAACTCGTGCCTTCGCCCCTCCGAGGCGCCAAGAGCCGCATCCGCCACCCGCGCACCAAGAAAGAACGCGACGCCGGGCGCAGCCGCTCACGGGCACTGCGCATCTTCCCCGAGTCCGACCCCCGCTTTGCCGACCTCATCGGCCGGCGCCAAGACTCCGAGTCCGCCAACAGCGACCTCAAGTCCCGGCTGTGGAACCGCCGCTGCCGCGCCCTGCGACACAACAGAGTCGACTTCACCAAGATCGCATACCAAATCCACGTCCTGGTCACTGCGCTAGCGGCACACCACCAACACACCGGCGCGGACATGACCCGCTGGTTCGGCAAGCACCGCATCGCCGCGGGGGACATACCCCTCCAACAAGCGGCCTGACCGGCTCGAAACCAACACCGAGTCGGAACCAGCGCGCCCCCGCACCACACCGCCGCGCACCGGCACGGCCCACAGCGCCCAACCCGGCCAAACGACGCCCCGCTAACCTCCAGATCCCAAGATCGCGGCCTCACAGCGCATTTCGCGCCGTGATTCGCGTACCCCCCGCCCTCGTAGCTCAGTGGATAGAGCATCGGTTTCCTAAACCGTGTGCGCAGGTTCGATTCCTGCCGGGGGCGCTCTCGTCTGGGTGCCTTCCTTGATCGTCGGAAGGCGTGCCAGACTCGCTCGATGCAATCTGTCGACCTGTTCGCTGAGGCCCGGCTGGGGGCGGTCACGATGCGCAACCGGATCATCAAGGCGGCCACCTTCGAGGGCGTGATGCCCGAGGCGCTGGTCACGCCCGAACTCATCGAATACCACCGGGCGGTGGCCGCGGGCGGCGCTGGCATGTCCACCGTGGCCTATCTGGCCGTCGCCCCGGAGGGCCGCACCCATGCCGAGTGCATCTGGCTGCGCCCCGAGGCCGTGCCCGGACTGCGCCGCCTCACCGACGCCATCCACGCCGAGGGTGCCGCCGCCAGCGCCCAGATCGGACACGCCGGGCCGGTGGCCAACTCCCGATCCAACAAGGCCGCTTCGATCGCGCCGACCCAGCGGTTCAACCCGCTGGCCATGCGGGTCGTCCGCTCCGCCACCGACGCCGACATCGCCCGCATCACCAACGACTACGCCCGGGCCGCCCGCCTCGCAGCCGACAGCGGCTTCGACGCCATCGAGATCCACCTCGGCCACAACTACCTGCTCAGCGCGTTCCTCAGCCCCGGCCTCAACAAGCGCACCGACTCCTGGGGCGGCTCCCTCGAGAACCGGGCCCGGTTCCCTCGCCAAGCGGTGAAGGCCGTAAGGGCTGCGGTGGGCGACAGGCTGGCCGTCACCGCCAAGATCAACATGAACGACGGCGTCCCCGGCGGCCTCAAAGACGACGAGAGCCTCGAATTCGCCCAGATGCTGCAGGACGACGGCGCCCTCGACGCCCTTGAGCTCACCGGCGGCAGCTCCTTCGCCAACCCCATGTACCTGTTCCGGGGCGACGCCCCCCGCGAGGAGTTCGCGGCCACCCTCCCGCCCCACGCCCGGCTCGCCTTCAAGGTGGCCAGGGCCAAGCTCATGCCCGACTACCCCTTCGAGGAGGCCTACTTCCTGCCCAAGGCCCGCCGCTTCCTCGAAGCCATGGACATGCCGCTGATCCTGCTCGGCGGCATCAACCGGCTCGACACCGTGCAGTCCGCCCTCGACGAGGGGTTCGCCTTCGTGGCCATGGCCCGGGCCCTGCTGCGCCAGCCCGACCTGCCCAACCTCTGGCAGGCCGGCACCGAGGAGGCCGGGAACTGCATCCACTGCAACCGCTGCATGCCCACGATCTACAGCGGCACCCGCTGTGCCGTCGACCACCCCGAGCCCCTGACCGTCGGCCGCCCCATCATCTGAGCGGAGCTCGCCGGGCTGGCTCTCACGCCTGGCCCGCTGGAGATTCTTGGGTGCAGAATTGTGCCTCTGAGGCACAGAAACCGCACCAAGAAAGCGGACGTCGGTGTCAGGCTGGCCGGTCGGCGGATCCGGTGTGGGGAGGCGGAGCAGCCGGGGCTGGGGGCGCGTCATCCGCGACCGCCGACCGCGGGGTCGGACCGGCAGCGGGGGACGGCGGCGTCAACGGGGAGCCGGGGAGTTGCTGCGGGCTCAGCAGCCCGGCGTGCACGAGGGCGAAGAGGATCGTTTCGACCTTTGAGCCGAGTTCCCGCATGTCCGAGCGCATCCCGCGCAAGATGAAGCCGAGGGCGCTGACCGACGCCGCGAAGGCGACTCGACGAGCGTTGCCGGGATTGCCGGGTTCATGATTGAAAAGATATCACAATCAATGAAATCTCACAACAAGTAACTTCTCTAGGGAGCCGATGTCCGGTACGGGTCGATCACGGGCCGCGCCGGCTGCATTTCTCGGATCTCGCGCTCCAAGTCTCTGAGCGACTCCGACGGCAGGTAGTGGCGGCCCCGCTTCTCGCCCTCGGGGTCGAGGAGGCCAGCCGAGGCCATGGCGGCAAGGTCGCGGGTGGCCATCGCCTCGCTGATCTGCTCGCCGGCGGCGGACCTGACGATGCTGATGTACAGCGAGCGATGCAGTCGCCAGCCCCGTGCCGAGTGCATGAGCGCGTCAACCGTCCGGTCGGGCAGACGGCAGCGCGCCGCAGTCTGCTCGCAGCGGTCCCACAGCGCCTCGAACCTGTCGATCCGCCTGCGCAGCGTCGCAGCCTGACGGCAGTGGGCCGTGAGGCAGAACTCGATCCACGGGCGCGCGCTGCGCTCGGGCGACCACGAGCTGGCGGCCGTGTCGGTGAGCGCCCTGTAGTAAGCACCCGTGTTGCGTCCGAGGTAGTCCTCGATGCTTGCGAACACCGGTGACATCTCGCCGTCCGCACAGCCCAGCACGAACGACTGGAGGCACCGGGCCATGCGACCGTTCCCGTCGCTGAACGGGTGGATCAGCGTGAGGTTCAGGTGCGCCATGGCGGCGGCCGCCAATGCCGGGGCGGGACTCTCGTTCACGTGGGCGATGAGATCATCGACCAGCGGCGCGACGGCGTCGCGATCCGGGGCCTCGTAGACGGGACGGCCTCCGCCGTCGCGCACCCACACCGCCCCTGGGCGCCATTGGCCCGGATGCGTGGACAGGTCGTGCCCGACCATCATGAAATGCAGCGCCTTCAACAGCGAAGCGTCCATTGTGGGCCTGTCGGGGCTTATCGGGCCGGTGAGCTGCAGGACGTAGGTCATGGCGTCGCGGTAGCCGGCGATGGCCATGCGGGTGTCCTCGTCCACACCCGGGGGCTCCTCGCCGTCGATGATGGCGGCGGTCTCGTCCACGGTGGAGTGGTAGCCCTCGATGGAGGTGGAGGCCTGCACGGCGCGCGCCATCATCACCCGGCTCAGCGTGCCGTGCCACCGGCGGGGCGATACCAAATGGAACCGCAGATCGTCGCGGAGTTCTTGGATCTCTCCGAGGACCTGTTCGTCGTGGCCGGTCAGCTCCGGTGTCTCATAAATCACACGCGCGATACTACCGAGATAATCCACATCTGGTATTGATTTATTATCAACACATAGGTATCCCGAGTGAGGGTTCAGTTAGCGACATCCCGGCGGGCAGCGCCTGCTGCTAGGGCTGCCGGGGGGTCAGCGGTAGCCTCGTCTCGTGCGCCTGTACGACACCGCACGGCGGGCTGTGGTGCCCTTCGAGCCGTCCCCGCCGCCCGCGGAGGCGCGGATCTACGTGTGCGGCATCACCCCGTATGACAGCACTCACCTCGGCCACGCCAACACCTACCTCGCCTACGACCTGCTGATCCGCCGCCTCGAGGACCTCGGCCACCGGGTGCGGCTCGTACGCAACATCACCGACGTGGACGACTCGATCCTGCCCAAGGCCCGCGAGCTCGGCGTCGACTTCCTGGAGCTGGCCGCGGCCGAGACGGCCCGTTTCCACTGCGACATGGAGGCCCTCAACACCCGGCCCCCCGAGGCCGAACCCAAGGCCACCGAGTGGGTGCCCGAGATGGTCGCCCTCATCGAGGTCCTCGCGGCCGCCGGCCACGCCTACACCGCCGAGGGCACCACCTGGTTCGACGTGTCCACCTGGCGTGGTTTCGGCCGTCTCGGCGGCTACGACCACGCCGCCATGCGAACGCTGGCGGCCGAGCGGGGCGGCACCCCCGACGATCCCCGCCAGCGCAACCCGCTCGACTTCGTGCTGTGGCAGCCGTCAGCGCCCGACGAGCCGTCTTGGGACTCGCCGTTCGGGCCGGGCCGCCCCGGCTGGCACGTCGAGTGCAGCGCCATGTCGATGGGCCTGCTCGGCGCCGGGATCGACCTGCACGGCGGCGGCAGCGACCTGATCTTCCCCCACCACGAGTGCGAGCTGGCCCAGAGCGAGGCCGCCGCCAACCGGCAGTTCGTGAAGCACTGGATGCACTGCGGGATGGTCGGCTACGAGGGCACCAAGATGTCGAAGTCGCTGGGCAACCTCGTGTTCGTGAGCGACCTCTGCAAGGAGAGCGACCCGGCCGCGGTGCGCCTCGCACTGATGGCGCACCACTACCGCGACGACTGGGAATGGCACGACGACGAAATCGCTGAGAGCGAGACGCTGCTCGACTCCCTCAACGAGGCGGTTCGACGGGACGGAGGCTCCCGCGGGTCGACCCGTGGCGCGGGCGGCGGCTCCGACCCCGCCTCCTTCGCTCGGCGCCTGCGCGACGCGCTCGACGACGACCTCGACGCGCCCCGGGCCCGGGCCGTGCTGGCCGAGATGGCCGACGCCATCGTCGGCGGTCGGCTCGACAACACCGCTCCCGGCCTCCTGGCCGAGCTGTGCGCGCTGTGCGGCATCGCTCTGGAACCGGACCCGTCCTCGGGTGGCGATGCGGGCGATGGCACGGCTGGAGGCATGATCGGCGGCGCCACCCCGGAACCAGACCCGTCGGCTCCGTCCGACCCGCAGTGATCTCGCTCTATGACACCCTCACGGGCGAGGTGCGCCCCCTGGCGACCCGCGAGCCGGGCCGGGTGGCGCTGTACGCCTGCGGCCCGACCGTCTACGACCATCCCCACCTCGGCCACGCCCGCTCGGCCCTCACCTACGACGTGCTGCGCCGCTACCTGGAGTGGCGGGGCCTCGAAGTGCGCCACGTGGCCAACGTCACCGACATCGACGACAACATCATCAACCGGGCCCGCAGCGAGGGCAGCACCGAGAGCGAGGTGGCTGTCGAGTGGGAGGCGGTCTACGTCGACGCCATGGCGGCGCTCAACGTGCTCGATCCCCACCAGCGGCCCCGAGCCACCGAATGGGTCGACGAGATGGTCGCCTTCATCGCCCGGATCATGGACGCCGGCGCCGCCTACGCCACCCCCACGGGCCTCTACCTGAGGGTGCGCGACGTCGGTGGCTACGGCGACCTGGTGCATCGCAGCCTCGACGATCTGCGGGCCTCGGCCGGAGCCAGAGTGGAGGTTGACGAGGCCAAGGAGGACCCCCTCGACTTCGCCCTGTGGAAGGCGGCCAAACCCGACGAGCCGTCGTGGCCGTCGCCGTGGGGACCGGGCCGACCGGGATGGCACATCGAGTGCGTGGCCATGAGCCTCGGCATCCTCGGAGACGACTTCGACATCCACGGCGGCGGCAACGACTTGGTGTTCCCGCACCACACCAACGAGCGGGCCGAGGCGCTGGCCGTCGGCCGCACGTTCGCCCGCCACTGGGTGCACAACGCCATGCTCAACATCGAGGGCCAGAAGATGGCCAAGTCGCTGGGCAACTACCGCACCGTGGCCGAGATGCTCGACGAGCACCCGCTCAACGGCCGGGCCTTCCGCCTGCTGGTGCTGCAAACCCACTACCGCAAGACCATGGAGGTCAACGCCGAGCTGATGGCCTCGGCCCGGGCCGCGGTGCGCCGTCTCGACGCTATGGCCCGCCGGGCCGGCGCCATAGCAGCTCAACCCCGATCGGCTGACATCATCGGGTCGCTCGATCCGACTGCCGCCGAGGCGTTCCGAGCAGCTATGGACGGGTTCCTTGACGCACACCAGTTGCAGGCTGCGCTCGACAACCTTGCAACTACCGCGGCGCGGGCGGTGGTCAAACGACTGGAACGTCGCTTCCATGCGGCCATGGACCATGACCTGGGCACGCCCGAGGCGGTGGCGGTGATCTTCGACACGCTCCGCAGGGCCAACGCCGAGCTCGATACGGGATCGCCTGACGGCCCGGTGTTCGCACGTATGGTGATCGGCCTGGCTGGCGCGTTGGGGTTGACCGTCGACTCCGGCGGTTACGGAACGGGTGCCGACGCCGGTGACGCGGCGATTCAGGACCTCGTTGCCCGGCGGCAGGCGGCCAGGGACGCCAAGGACTGGACCACCGCCGACTCCCTGCGAGAGGAGCTGTCGGCGTTGGGCGTGGTGGTGGAGGACACTCCGGCCGGCCCGATCTGGCACCGGGCGTGAGCCTGCTCGGCAATCGCGTCCTGCGCGCCGAGGACCAGCGGATGCGCCGAACGGGCTGGAACGGCTTCCCCGGACAGCGGCGGGATGCACCTTCGGTGTCGCACGCCTTCTCTAGGATGCAGCCATGCCGTTCCACCAAGCTGAACTAGAGGAAACTCCGACCCAGAAGCGTGTGGCGCGCAACGGCGACGCGACGAACGATCTCGTGTGGAGCGCCTTCACGGACGGGAATGCACGCACCTTCGCGCGCGTCCTCGGACTGTATGTGAAGTCCGGGAGCGTCATTGCCGACGTGACATACGGCAAGGGGGTCTTCTGGCGGCACATTCCCTCCGACCGCTACGAACTGCGGGCCACGGACCTAAAGGATGGGGTCGACTGCCGCGATCTGCCCTACAGCGACGGCGAGATCGATTGCGTGGTCCTCGATCCCCCCTACATGCATTCGCCGGGAGGAACGGCGCACGAGGCCCACTCGCCCTTCGAGGACCACTACCGCAACAATGGGTCCGGAAACAGGACGGGCAGCAAGTACCACGAAGCGGTGCTCGACCTGTACCGCGAAGCGGGAAGCGAGGCGCACCGCGTGCTCCGGGAGCGGGGCGTGCTCATCGTGAAGTGCCAGGATGAGGTCTGCTCGAATCGGCAGCGATTCACGCATGTCGAGATCATGCAGGCCTACGGCGAGATGGGATTCGTCGCAGAGGATCTGTTCGTCGTGGTGCGCAGGAATCGGCCAAGAGTCAGCCGCGTCATCCGACAGGTGCATGCCCGCAAGAATCACTCCTACTTCCTCGTCTTCTGGAAGCGCGGCGCGACTGGAGCCTTGTGGGAGCCTCCTCAGTGAGGGCCGTAGACCTGCTGATAGAGGTCATCCGTGAGCATTCTCCGCCGACGAAGTGGACAGGGGCCCCGCTTGAGGAGTTCCGGCGTGTGGAGAACACCAACCGCGGCGAGATCGGTGAGGACTTCCTGAAGCGGTACTTGGTCCTCAACGAGATTGGGGTCAGTTCAGAATCTCGCATCACCCCGACGCGACCCATCGAGGAGCTCCCGGACTGGGTCCGCACGTCGGTGCAGAACGACGGGTAGTCCGAGCTGTCGTCGCTCGGCGTGACTGCGGAGGACACCCCCGCCGGCTCCGTCTGGCATCGCGCGTGAGCGTGCTCGGCAACCGGGTCCTGCGCACCGAGGACCCGCGGATGCTCACCGAGGGGGCTCGCTACGTAGCCGACCTGCGCCTTGACGACGCGGTCCACGCGTGCTTCGTGCGCTCCACCGTGGCTCACGGGCGCCTGATCGGAGTGGACACGGCCGAAGCCCGCGCCTGGCCCGGTGTGCTGGGTGTGTTTGCCGCGGCCGACCTGGACCTGCCCGACCTTCCGCCGATCCCGGTGGTCAATCCGCGTATGGCCCGGCCGGTCCTGGCCCGCGACACCGTCCGGTTCGTGGGTGAGCCGGTGGCGGCCGTGGTGGCCGAGACGTCCGCGGCGGCCGTCGACGCGGCCGAGCAGGTGGTCGTCGACATCGAGCCGCGGCCCGCAGTGGTGGCGCTGACCGACGCGGCCGCGATCGACAGGCTGGTCCACGAAGACGCCGGCACCAACGTCGCCTTCGACATGCCCGCCGGAGAGGCCGGGGACGACCTGGACTTCTCGGGCTGCGGGGTCGTGGTGGAGGCGTCGCTGGTCAACCAGCGGCTGGCGGCCGTGCCACTGGAGCCCCGGTCGGCGGCGGCGGAGTGGTCAGCCGGCGGCGACCGGCTCACGTTCTATGCATCCACCCAGGCTCCGCACCGCGTGCGGGACGCCCTGGCTGCCCTCTACGGGCTCGACAAGGCTGCGGTGCGGGTGGTGACCCCCGATGTGGGCGGAGGCTTCGGGGCCAAGGGCTCGCCGGCGCCCGAAGAACTCGCCGTGGCCGGGCTTGCCCGAGCCGTCGGGCGGCCGGTGGTGTGGACCGAGTCACGGGCCGAGAACCTCACGGCCTCGGTGCACGGCCGGGCCCAAAGCCAACGTTTCCGCCTGGGCGGCGACCGCGCCGGTCGCATCACCCACTACGAGCTCGACGTCGTCCAGGACGCGGGCGCCTACCCGATGATCGGCGCGTTCCTGCCCACGTTCACCCGCAAGGTGTTCACCGGCTGCTACGACATCGCTAACGCCTCGATCAGCGGGCGCAGCTACGTCACCAACACCGCTCCGGTCACCGCCTACCGGGGTGCGGGCCGACCCGAGGCGATCTTCGCCATTGAGCGGGCCGTCGAGTTGTTCGCGGCCGAGATCGGGATGGATCCCGCCGACGTGCGGCGCCGCAACTTCGTGGTACCCGAGCAGTTCCCGTACACCAACCCCGCGGGCAGCACCTACGACACCGGCGACTTCGGCGCGGCCCTCGACCGGGCGCTGGAGGCGGCCCGATACGGCGAGCTGCGAGCCGAGCAGGCCCGCCGCCGAGCCCACAGCGACCCGGTGCTGCTCGGTATCGGCATCGCCTCGTACGTGGAGAGCACCTCGCTGGGCGTTCGCGAGCTGGGTGAGATCGAGTTGGCAGCCGGCGGGTCGCTGGTGGTGCGCACCGGCGCCACCGCGTTCGGGCAGGGCCATGACACCTGCTGGGCCATGATCGCGGCCGAGGCCACGGGGGTGCCCGTCGACCGGATCACCGTGGTCTCCGGCGACACGGCCGAGATCTCCTCCAGCGAGCTGACGGCCGCCTCACGCTCGGCCCAGCTGGCCGGCTCGGCGGTCCTGACCGCGGCCCGTCACCTGGTGGAGCTGGCCCGCCGCCGGGCCGCGGCCCGCCTGGAGGCCGCCGAGGCCGACATCGTTCTCGACACGGCCACCGGAGCCTTCCACGTGGCCGGCTCGCCGCAGCCCCGGATCGGCTGGGCCGACATCGCAGCCGAAGCGGCCGTGCAAGCGGACGACCCCCCGCTCTCAGCGGCGTCGGACTTCGTGCAGGACGACAACACCTACGCCTTCGGCTGCCACGTCGCCGCGGTCGAGGTGGACTCCCGCACCGGCGAGACGGTGCTGCGGAGCCTGGCCGCCTGCGACGACGCCGGCACGCTGATCAACCCGCTCATCGCCGAGGGCCAGGTTCAAGGCGGCATCGCTCAAGGCGCGGCCCAGGTCTTGCTCGAGGAGATGGTCTACGACCCCGACGGCAACCCGATGGCCACCAACCTCGTGGACTACCCGGCGATATCAGCCCCCGATCTGCCTCGCTTCGATCTGGCGCCCATCGAAACGCCCACCCCGCTGAACCCGCTCGGCGCCAAGGGCATAGGCGAGTCAGGCACGGTGGGCGCCGGTCCGGCCATCCTCAACGCGATCCACGACGCGGTGGCCCACCTGGGCATAGACCACATAGACATGCCCGCCACCCCCCAAAGAATCTGGCGCGCCCTGTCCCAGCCTCCGTAAGCCTGGCTCCAACTGGCCGCAGCCCGCTTGTTTCACATGCAGCGGCTAGTTTCGTCGGCTCATGGCCCGCCTACCGGAGCATGTGGTCTTCGACTTGGAGGCCAACGCCGACGGGCCGCATCCGTCCGAGCACGAGATCATCCAGATCGGGGCCGTGCTGGCATCCGAAGAAGGCGTGCTCGAAGAGTTCGAGACCCTGGTGAGGCCCCAGCGCAAACTCCCGGAGCAGATCACCAAGCTCACCGGGCTGGAGTACGGCGACCTCGAACACGCCGCGCCCCTTGAAGATGCGCTGAGGAAGTTCTTCGAATGGGTTGACCACAGGCCGATGATCGCCCACAACGGGTTCGGTTACGACTTCATCGTCATCGACGCGGCAGCCGCCTCCCTCGGGCTGGCTGCAGCAGTCGGGCCGCGGCTCGACACCCTGGAGCTCGCCCACCTCGTGTACCCCCGCGCCGGCAGAGGCATGACCCGCGGCGTCGACGGCGGGCGCCCCCCGCCCGGCCGCAGCCTCGACGACCTCGCATCGCTGTTCGGCATCGAGGGCCGCGACAAGCACGATGCCCTCAACGACGCCCGGATCGCCCGACAAGTCATGTTGGGCCTCCTGGGTGAGCTGAACGCGCCAGCCCGGGCGCGCCCGCTGCAGCGATGGATCCTCGGTCGGGCTGGTCACCCGTGGGCCGATTTCGTCGACTCGCAGCACCATCCGGCCGCGCTCGAGAACGTCGTTCCCGAAGTTCCCATACCCGCTCCCATCGTCCCCACCGGGCGCTTCAACATCAAGGAGATCGTGGAGTCCTTCCGTGAGGGCGGATCGCTGATGACGCCCGGACGAACCCCGCGTCCGCAGCAGGCCCACATGGCCCATCTCGTGTCCAGTGCCTTGGGAACGCCCGACCAGCGCCAGATGATCGAGGCGCCCACCGGCACCGGCAAGACCCTCGCCTATCTGGTCCCCGCCATCGAGGCCGCCCGGGCGTCGGGCCAGGTGTCGGTGGTCGCGCCGCACTCCCGGGTTCTCCAGGATCAGATCCTGGAGACGCTCGAAGATCTGAAGTCAACGCTGCAGCCGTTCTCCGAGGTCGTCCTCAAGGGCCGCCAGAACTACATCAGCCTCAAGGCGCTGGAGGGGGAGCTCGGCTGGCTCGCCGACGACTCCGGTGAGGACCGGGCGGACCACGGCCACGCGATGGCGCTGGCGATCCTGAGCGGCTGGGTGGCGCAGACGCCCTCGGGCGACTGGGCCGACCTGCGCACCGCCGCGGTCGAAGGGCACCTCCGGGCGCTACGCCTGCTGCGGTGGAGGCTGCGTGTCGATGTCCAGCCCGGGCCGGCGCGGGGCCGCCTCGACGAGCTCGACTTCTACCGGCGGGCCCTCATGCGGCTTCGGACCGCCCATGTGGCTGTGCTCAACCACGCCCTCTTGTCTGGCGGCCCGGCATTCGAGGAGGGCGAGTTCAACCTGATCGTGGACGAGGCCCACAACCTGGAGGACTCGGCCACGACAGCCTCCACCAGAGAGGTAAGCGTCGGCCAGATCGAGATGCTGTGCGACTCGCTGTGGGATCCGGCCACAGGCCGGGGACTGGCCGCCCGCATCGCGGCCGCGACCGGCTCGAACAGGCCCGACGACGAGATCGAGCGGGTCCGCGAGGCGGTCGCGGCGGTTCGGCTGGCAACCGTTCGCCTGTCCGAGCCGCTCATCGAGCATGTGCGAGACCGCACCGGCGTCACCCGCGAGCAGGCCGCCCGCTACGGCGTCTCGCATCGCATCGTCCGCGGCGTCGACCGGCGGCATCGGTCCTACCAGCGCGTGGAGGACGCGGGCAGAGCACTGCGGAGCGCTCTTCGAGAGGCCGCCGACGCCTTGGACGACATCGACGTGCCACAGCAGCTAGAGGGCCGCTACCGCACCGATGCCATCGAGGACGAGAAGGCGCGGCTCGGAAGGGAGGCCCGCAACGCCGCCACGCTCATCGATGCTGTGCTGTGGGCCGAGGCCCAGCTCCGGCTGATTGATGACGACCTGGACGAGGACCTCGCCCGGTGGATCAACATCGCCGACGTGAGATTCGAGCCGACCCCTGGCGGTTCGTCAGCCGACGGCGCACAGGACGGCGGCGACTCGAGCGAGGCGGGGGAGTGGCGCTGGTCCTTGCGGCGGGCGCCGCTGTCGGTGGCGGGGATACTGGCCGACCTGTGGGACCGCGCCAGCTCGGTGGTGCTGACCTCGGCCACGCTGCGAGCGGGAGACGACTTCGGCTACCTCGGCGGACGGCTCGGACTCCAAGGCGTCACGCCCAAGCTCATCGCCTCGCCCTACGACGACCTCGACCGCCGCCACCTCGTGTTGCTGACCGACTACCTGCCCGCGCCGCGAGGCCAGCTCACCGACCGATTCACCGAGGCCGCGGCGGCCGAGATCCCCCGGCTGTGCGCGGCCGCCGACGGCGGCGCCATGACGCTGATGACGGCCCGGGCTCGGCTCGAATACGTCAGGGACCACGCCCGGCCGGTCCTTGCCGTCGAGGGGATCGAACTGCTGGCCCAAGGCGACGGATCGTCCGCAGCTCTAGTTGATCGCATGAGGGCGGAGCCGTCGGCCTGCCTGCTGGGTCTTCGGACGTTCTGGGAGGGCGTCGACATTCCGGGTGAGGCTCTCCGGCTGTTGATGATCGAGAAGGTCCCGTTCGATCCGGTGGGCGATCCGATCGTCAGCGCACGCAAGGGCCTGCTCGAACTGCACGGCAAGGATCCGTTCGCCGACTACCTGGTGCCCCGCGCTGCCATCGCCTTCGCCCAGGGCGTGGGACGGCTGATCCGCACCCAATCCGACGTGGGCGTCACGATTGTGCTCGACAACCGGATGCGCCGGCCGCTGCCCTACGTCGACGTCATGCTGCGCGGTCTGGCCGGCCCGCCCGCCGACGGGCAGATCGAGCTAGCTGAGAAAGCCCAGCGGCACGCGCCGGACGCGATGGCAGCAGCGGGACCGACCGTCCGAGAGATCGACAAGCGCGAGGACGCCTACAAGGCCATTGCCGGCCATCTGGGCCTCGCGATGGACGACGACCGCCGGGAGCGGATCCGACGGCTCCCCGGCGTCGAGACTCTCTCACGGGCCGCCCTGGACGTCGGCAACCCCAACGCTCCGCTCGACGACGCCGAGATCGAGCGGCGGCTGGACATCGCCAAACGCTGGCTCGGGTTCGACGAATGGCGGCCCGGACAGCACGAGGTCATGCGCCGGTTCATGCGCGGCGAGGATGTGGTGGCGGTGCTGCCCACCGGCTCGGGCAAGTCGGTCACCTACCAGATTCCCGCGCTGGTGTCGCCCGGCGTGACGCTGGTGGTGTCGCCGCTCATCGCCCTGATGCGCGACCAGGTCGACAACTTGCGGTCCAGGGGCGTCACGGAGGTGGCCGCCATCTACTCGGGAGTGGGTCAGGCTGAGCAGGAGGCCGTGCTCCGCAGCGCCGCCCAGGGGTATCTCAAGCTGTTGTACGTCAGCCCCGAGCGGCTCTGGTCGCCGATGTTCCGGGCCTGGCTGCAAGAGGTGGACGTCGCCCGGATCGCGGTGGACGAGGCCCACTGCATCTCGTTGTGGGGGCACTCGTTCCGCCCCGAGTACGCCATGATCCCTCGGGCCGTCGCCGCGGTCGCCGAGGGCCACCTGCCAGTAGCCGCGGTCACGGCCACCGCCACCCCCGACGTGCTTGACGACGTAACCCGGCTGCTGGGCATTGGGCCCGTCGGCGGCTCGCGGCGCGACGGCCCGCCGGTGGCGGCGCATCGGGCGATCCGCCCGGCAGAGCGCTGACCCGATCGGTGGACAGGCCCGAGATCCGCTACTACGTCGAGCGCTGCCAGAACCGCAAAGACCGGGATCTGCGGGTGGTGCAGGTCGTGGAGGCCTTCCGCCGCCAGAGCGCCATCGTGTACGTGCCCACCCGAAACGACACGGCCCGGCTCTCAGGGCTGCTGCGCAGCTTCGGCCACCGCGTCCGACCCTACAGCGGGGCCATGGAGCTCGGAGAGCGCCAACACACCGAGGATGCCTTCCGCCACGGCGAGATCGACGTGGTGGTGGCCACCAAAGCGTTCGGCCTGGGCATCGACAAGCCCGACATTGCGCTGATCGTGCACCTTGAGATGCCGGCCTCCATCGAGGAGTACGTGCAGGAGACTGGGAGGGCCGCCCGCGGCGCCCGCGATGGTACCGGCCCCGCCAACGGCACGGCCGTGCTGCTCACCACGGGCCGCGACTGCCGCATCCACGACTACTTCGTGCAGTCCTCCGCGCCCAGCATCGAAGCCGTGGAGGAGGCCTGGTCCGGGTTGCATGAGCAGATCAACTTCATCGATCCCGACGATCTCGCGGGGCGCCACGAGACCGAGGACGGCGAGCGCGACGAGTCGCCTGTCCTGGCCTTGCACTACTTGGAGCACGCCGGGTCGTTGCGCCGGCGCCAGGACTTCGTGCTGCGAGGCCGGATCGGGTCCGTGGACGCCACTGATCGCCGCCTGGAGGAGCTGCGGGTCCGCGATCCCGCGCTGGCTGGTCGCGCCGAGGAGGTCCTCCGGCTCGCGCATGAGGAGGAGGGCGAGTATCGCGGCCTCAAGTGGTCTCAGCGGCTGGGCTGGCGACCCGACGAGACCGAGACGACGGTGATCGAGCTGTTGCAACTCGGCATCTGCAGCTTCTCGGCCTGGAGGTTCGGGTGGGTGTTCGAGCGCGTCTCGGATACCGAGCCCGACTGGCGGCACCTGGAAGGGCTGATCGACGGACGCCGCGAGGCGGTGCGACAGCGGGCCGAGCAGGCCCGCGCCTTCGCCCGCGCCCGGCCCCCCTGCCGCCGGCGCGAGATGCTGCGGTACCTGGGAGAGCCCGACCCGCCCCAGGGCGATCCCCGGTCCTGCGGGGCCTGCGACGCCTGTACACCGACGCTGCGCCGGCCTTGGCACGGCTTGCAGATCGACGGGAAGGACGCGGCCGACGCGGTTCGCGAGGAGGCCGACGCCATTGCTCTCATCCTGATCGACGGTGCCGAGGGCGGTCGCTGGTCCAAGAGGAACATCGTGCGGACGCTGCTCGGCGCCTCGGGCGGCAAGTATCCCCTGCATCGCGTCCTTCGATCTCATGGCTGCTACGGCCGTCTGTCGCTGCTCGGCGAGCAGGAGGTCCAGAATCTGATCGACGAGCTGATTGCCGAGCACTGGGTGGAGGAGCACACGCCCGAAGGCCGCGACTACGCGAGCCTGCGCCTCACTCATGAGGGTCGCGCGACGCTGCGGGGCAGGTTCCCGAGGTAGGTTCTTCGATTCCTTCTTGCGCGGGTCGCGGGTCAGGTCGCGCGACGCTGCGGGGCAGGTTCCCGAGGTAGGCCGGCGCGAGAGTGGATTAGGGTCTCATCAGCAATGCGGATGTAGAGACCCACGCGGCGCCGTCGTAGTCGGCGGGGGCGTCGTCGAGATTAGGGTCTCATCAGCAATGCGGATGTAGAGACCCACGCGATTGTCTGGCTGCCATGGCATTCCTATTGCCGGAGAACATTCCGAGCCGATCCGGCGTCCCCGACCGGCTGCGGCAGGTTGCCCGAGCGCTGAGGGATTTCACCTCCGAGGAGGTGACCGTGTGGCTGCGGGAGACGGCGGGTGGTTTCCCGTACTTGATCGTGCTCGACCCGGCTGCCGGCATCGCGGTGATCGACGCTCCGTCGCTGTCGGCCGGCCGCCGTCGCCGCCGAGGCTTGGGCCGGGTCTTCGACTCGTTCGACATGATCGGCGTCCCCGACGAGGTTGCCCGCAAGGCAAGCGAGCTGAGGCAGAGCGTCGACGCTGCCGCGGTCGCGCGGCTGCCCGTCAAGTGCGTCCTGGCTGTGCCTGACCACGACGAGGTCTCGCTGGCGCAACTCGGTCAACAGGAGCAGGGACTTCCGATCCTCACGAGGCCCGATCTCGCGGACGGTCGGCTTGAGAGCGCGCTGGGGCGCATCCTCGGAGGCGGCCGCCCGCGCCCGCTGCACGTTCACGAGGAGAAGCGGGCCCGGGCCGTCGTCAACCCCGAGATCGTCCTTCCGCGGTCGCGGGTCGAGAGCCTGCCTCTGTTCCAGGATCCCGAGATCCCGCCCGAGGACGTGATCCAGGTCATGGATCGGCAGCAGGAGCGCGTGGCCGAGCATCTCGGTGCCGGCTACCGGGTGCTTAGGGGCGTCGCCGGGAGCGGCAAGACGCTCGTGCTCGCCCACCGCGCTCGATACCTGCACAAGCACTGGCCGAGCTTGCGGATCCTGGTGCTGTGCTTCAATCGGGTCCTGGCCAACGCGCTCAAGACGATGGTCAAGCCGGACGCAAGGCTGGAGGTCACCAATATCGACCGGCTGGCCTACGACCTGGCTGAACGAAGAGCCAGCCGCCCCGGATCCCCCTCGCCTGCCGCGGCCGGCACCGGACGGACGCGCCGCCGCGACGGGTCTGATTTCGACAGGCGCGTCCTTCAGGCGACGGAGGTCGCGCGGCGCCTGACCGGCTTGGAGCGCTTTGACGTGGTGCTCGTGGACGAGGCCCAAGACTTCGACCATCCCAGGCTCGACCTGGCCTACGCGATGCTCAAGCCAGATCGTCAGAGGCCGGATCCGGCCCGACCGGACCGCGACAACTTCGTGATGGCGTACGACGTGGCTCAGAACGTCTACCGCCGCGGCGGAGCGAGGTGGAACCCTCCCGGCGTCGATGGGCAGGGGCGACCCAGGACCGCCCGGGGCCGCAGCACCGTCTTCCGCAAGAACTACCGCAACACTCGGGAGATCCTCGAGTTCGCCATGAACTTCCTGGCCGGATCGCCGGACTGGGCTTCGGCCGCGGTCGATCTGGAGGACCCGGCCTCTCTCATTCCTCCGGAAGCGGCCAAGAGGTCAGGGCCGCAGCCTCGCCTGGCGGTATGCCGCGACCTGAGAGGGGAGGCTGAGAGCATCGCAACTCGGGTGGCGGAGATGCTCGATGGAGGCGTCGCCGTCCATGACATTGCCGTGCTGTACGGCTGCTCGGAGCTTCAGCAGGAGCTGCAGCAGGCGTTCTCGCGCCGAGGCCTGCCCTACTTCCATGTGCAAGAGAGGGGTTCCGGCGGCCGCCAGATCAACCGCGACAAGGCTGTCGGTGTCCGGGACAAGGTGCGGGCATCGACCTTGACCGGCATCAAGGGTCTCGAGTTCAGCCGGGTGTTGGTGGGCGGCGCCAACCACGTCCAAGTTCACGATGTCGAGGAGGGCGACCAGTTCCAGGCGGCCAAGAGCCAGCTCTACGCGGCCATGACCCGGGCCATGGACGAGCTCGAGATCAACATGTCCGGCAACGGCGAGACCGGCGCAGCCCTGCGCGAGGCGGACCGCCTCGGTCGGACGTGACCTGCGCTACGAGAGGGTGTCTGAGAGGACGCTCGCCGGTTGATCGGTGCTCGGGCCGCTCGTCCGGCGGCTAGGCGGCGCACCGTCGTCGGCGCGAGGCCGATCTGCCCGGCGGGGAGCGACCGATACGCTGCACATGCGACGAGAGGCGTCCATCCGAAGAAGGATGTGCGCAAGGCGATCACGAGGCTTCAGCAGGCGGGGTGGAAGATCATTCCGGCACCGGGCAGGTCGGCTCACACTTGGGGTAGTGCCTTCTGTCCCGAGGAGCGCTGTCGGGCGTGGATCAAGGGCACCCCGCGCAATGAGGGCGACCACGCCAAAGAGCTCCTGCGGGTACTGGCGAGGTGTCCTCATGGCTAGGGACCGAGCAGTAGGATCACGGTCATGAGGCATCCAGCCACCGAGAGCACTCCCGAGACGGCACCCAGCGTCCACCAGTTCGTGCTGGTGCTCTGCGCGGGAGTCGAACTCGACGATGCCGACCATGACGCACTCCACGAAGCGGGCTGTGACGACGCGGTACTGGGACGCGTCGATGACACGTACTACTTGGACTTCGACCGCGAAGCGACGTCGAAAGTCGAAGCGGTCCTGTCGGCCATCGAGGACATCGAGTCAGTGCTGGGAGCAGGCGCGTGTCGTCTTCAGCCTGGAGTCGGCGACCGCTGCGCCGAGGCCGTCAACGCCTCGTTGGAGCTGCGCAAGGCTGCTTCGCGCCTCAGACACGACGATATCGAGCGGGTCATGCGCTACGTGGGCGCGGCTACGGAGGCCCCCTGACGCTGTCAGCTTGCTTGTCTTTGGACAACTGTCAGCCGCTGCGCTCGGGCCTTGCGAACCCGACCGGTCCGCGGTCTGACAGGTTCAGGGTCTCGCACAGCAGCGGGTACTCGTCGATGCCCCTGATCCACTGGCGGGCTGCGCTGAGAGCGAAGTCGAGCCGTCCTTGGTCGTGTTATATTCTGTTTGGTTTGTTATATAGCGACTGCTAGTGCGGTGTCCACAAACGTTTGCGCGGGTCGGTTGTTCTCGTTTGGCCTGTGATTACAGCGGTCACGGGCAAGCTCAAACCTACAAGCGTTTGTGGACACCGCACTAGCGGATGCCGTAGATGTAGCCGCCCTTGGTGCCGACCACGATCAGGCCGTCCCAGACCGCGGGGGTGGACTCGATGCACGCTCCCAGAGGGATGCTCCACAACTGGGGCGGCTCCACCGTGGTGTCGCTCACGTCGAAGGCATAGAGCTTGCCCCCGCAGTCTCCCTGGATCCACACGTCGTCAACGATCGCGGGGCTGGGCCAGGTGGGGCCGGGCAGCTTCTTGGTCCAGCGCACCTCCCCGGTGGCGGTGTCCACGCCGTAGACGTGGCCGGTGTGGGTGGGCACGATCAGCAGGTCGCGGTGCAGCCCCGGCGTGGCCCACACGCCCGAGCCGTTCAGCGCGCCCCGCACATGCACGCTCCACACCAGCGGATCGTCGGGCCGGGTGGGATTGAGCTTGATGATCTGGCCCACCTCATGGGAGCGGGCCGTGCCCCTCTGGTACTCGACCCCGGCGTAGATCATGCCCGCGGCGTCGATCACCAGCGAACCGTCGGTGTCGTCGCCCGTCCAGAAGCGGAACACCCGCTCGGGCACCGCGGCCGGGTCGCCCCGCAGGGCGGCGATATCCCAGCCCTGGACCAGCCCGCCCGAGTTGGCGAAGTACACGGTGTCGCCGCTGATGGCCACCGAGTTCTCGATCGACAGCTCCCGGCCAACCGCGGCGAACAGCTCGTCGTCCCAGCCCGGCGCATGGAACACCACCTGCGGATCGGCGGTCACCAGCCCGTCGTCGCCGTAACCTCGGTTGAGCTTCACGATGTGGAACCGGGAGTTCTCCCCGCCGATGAACAGGTAGTCGTCCACCACCATGCCGGCCCCGTCCCAGTCGTCGTTCCAGACGATCGGTCCGAGCTCGTACGCGCCCAGCGACCACAGCTCCCGGGGCGCCCCGCCGTCGAAGGCGATCACCCGGTAATAGTTGTCGCGGCTGCCCACGTACACCAGCGGGTAGCCGTCGGGGTCGATCGTCACCGAACCCTTGATGATGTCGCCGGTACCGAAGTCAGGTAGCAGGCGCATTCCCGTGTCGGCGTCGAGGAAGTGCACGTTGCGGCTGAACGCACCCACCACCACCCAGGTGCGGCCATCCCGCTCGAAGACGGCGGGCTGGCCCGTCCAGCCGGTGCCGCACCACTGGCGCAGCTCGCCGCCGATCGAGGACAGCGAGCACATCGGGCCGTCGTCGGGAAACCGCCAAGCCACCTGAGGCGCCGACGGCACCGGACCCTTGCCGTAGTAGGTCCGGGTGGGGTTTCCCCGGAACGTGAGCAGGCCCTCCACGGTGTCGCCCCACGGTTGGCCCGAAGACTCCGGGTCCACCCAGCCCTCGAACGGCGGGATCGTGGTCGTCGTCGTGGTTGTCGTCGTGGTAGTCGTCGTGCTGGTGGTGGACGACGTCGTTGTCGACGACGAGGAGGCCGCGGCCGCGGCGGGGTCGGCTCCGTCGGACTTGCCCCGGTCCACGCGCGACGCCCCCCACGCGACGATCACTGCGGCCAGCACGAGAGTGGCCGCGAACATCAGCCCCAGACGCACCAGCCTCGACCGCTCCCACATGGCTACATCATGCCGACTGCGGCACCGATCGCTGCCGTTCGGCTCCCAGAGGCCGAGCGGATAGGCCGCGGTTCGCCAGGACTTGACTGAGGGCGGAGCGAGGCCGTGGCCCGAGCGGCCCGTGAGCGCAGCGAACAAGAGCGGGAGACAGAGTGCTTCGTCGCGAGACGTTGGTACGTGTCGGCGGGGGCTCTCAGTTGGCCGTTCTAGGCTCGGAGGCGTGACCAGAGACGAGGGCTATCCGCTGACCGTCGCCTTCGACGCCGACGACACGCTGTGGCACAACGAGGACCTGTTCCAGGACGTCCAGCGGGACTACGAGGAACTGCTGTCGCCCTGGGCCGACGCCGAGACGGTGGACGACTGCCTCCACGAGACCCAAATGGGGAACTTGCCCCGCTTCGGCTACGGCGTGAAGTCGTTCACGCTGTCGATGATCGAAGCCGCCGTGCGGATCAGCGGCGGCGAGGTCGACTCCGACCGCATCACCACCATCATCGGCTACGCCAAGCGGCTCCTGGACCGGCCGGTGCAGCTGATCGACGGCGTGGAGGAGGTGCTCGACGCCCTCGGCCACCACCGGCTGATGGTCATCACCAAGGGGGACGTGCACGACCAGTTGGCCAAAGTGGCTGCCAGCGGCCTGGCCGAGCGGTTCTGGCGGGTGGAGGTGGTGGCCGACAAGGACGCAGCCTCCTACGAGGAACTGCTCGAGCGCCACGGGATCGACCCGGCCCGGTTCGTGATGGTCGGCAACTCACTGCGCTCCGACGTCCTGCCGGTGCTGGAGTTGGGCGCATCCGCGGTGCACATCCCCTACCACGTGACCTGGCGCCACGAGACCGAACACGACGTCGGTGATGTCGACGTGCTCACTCTGGAGGGCCTGAAGGAGCTGCCGGAGCTGCTGCGGAGTTGGGACGGGGACGGCGAGTTGGGTCCCGGCCTGGCCGGGCCGGCCGGCATCGGCGGGCGCTACGGCGCTCACCCGGCATGAGGCGGCGGTGGCCAGCCCGTGCTCCTGCGAGAGGGGCCGCAGCCCCCTACGGAAGCGACCGGGCCGGTCGTCACCAAGCGTTGGGCGACGGAAGCGACTGGGCCGGTCTGTCGTGAGGGTGAGGCGGTTGACCCCGCAGGAGGTTTCCGCAGCCCGCTGCGGAGGCGATTGGGCTGGGCCGCGGTGAGGCGGCTCAACGGTAATGAGGTGGCTGGCTACGACCTGGTGTCGCCTGCGCTGGCCCGCCGGGCCCGGGTGCAGCGGACGCCTCTGCTCGCCCCGGGGATCCAGGGCACGACCGTGGGCCGGCTGATCCTGGTGCTCCGCGACGACGACCGGTCCGGACGCCGGGCGCTGCTCGCCCACGAGCTGGTGCACGTGCAGCAGTACGCCGAGCTGGGCGCAGCGAGGTTCTTATGGCGCTACGGGCGCGAGTACACGATGAATCTTTGGCGCCTGCGCAACCACCGTGAGGCCTATCGGGCCATCTCCTTCGAGGTCGAGGCCCGGGCCGTCACCGAGCGTTGGGCAGCCCGCCAACAAAATCTGTAGAGAAACGCGTCACTATGACGGGCTTCTCTACAGATTTCGGTCGCGGGTCGCGGGTCGCGGGTGGTGGGTCGCGGGTCGCGGGTGGTGGGTGGTGGGTGGTGGGTCGCGGGTGGTGGGTGCCGTAGGCGGCCTGGCGACCGGTCAGTAGTCGTAGAAGCCGCGGCCGGTCTTGCGACCCAGCCGGCCTGCGGCCACCATGCGGCGCAGCAGCGGCGGCGGTGCGTAGAACCGCTCCGCGTACTCGGCGTACAGCGACTCGGCTGTGAACAGGCACACGTCGAGCCCGATCAGGTCCGCCAGCGTCAGCGGACCCATCGGATGACCGGCGCCCAGCTTCATGGCGTCGTCGATGTCGGTGGCGGAGGCGTGGCCCGATTCGTACATGTCGATGGCCTGGCAGATGTAGGGCACCAGCAGCTTGTTGACCACGAAGCCGGCCCGGTCCGGCGCGGGGACCACCCGCTTGCCGAGAGTGTCGGTGGCGAACGCGGTGGCCGCCTCCGTTACGGCCGGGGCGGTGAGCTGGGTGCTGATCACCTCGACGAGCTTCATCACCGTGGCCGGGTTGAAGAAGTGCATCCCCAGCACCTGCTCGGGCCTCGACGTGCCCATGGCCACGTCGATGATCGGGATCGACGATGTGTTGGTGGCCATGATGGCGCCAGGGTCCAGCACCCGGTCGAGCACGCCGAAGATCTCCAGCTTCAGCGGCAGGTTCTCCGGGACGGCCTCCAGCACCAGGTCGCAGCCGGCCAGGTCGGCCAAATCGGTGGTCCAGGTGACCGCGGCCGACGCGGACTCCCTCGTGGCCTCGTCGAGCTTGCCGCGGGCGACGCCCCGGTCCATCGAGCCCTCGACGCGGGCTCGTCCCGCCTCCACCAGTTCCGGCGAGCCCTCGCGGGCCACCACCTGCAAACCGTTGCGGGCCGCGACTTCGACGATTCCGCTGCCCATCGTTCCGATGCCGATCACGCCGACCGTGCCGATCTCCATTTGCGAGGCTCCTAGTGCAAGTCGTGATATCGGGGTGTTCGTGGGGTGTCCGCGGGAGTGTTCGTGGGGTGTCCGCGGGAGCGGACGCTAGCTCAGTCCGACTCGGTGATTGTCACCGAGTTGATCGTCACATCAGTGAGCGGCCGGTCGTTGCGGTCGGCGTCGATCCGCTGCATGGCGTCCACCACGTCCAGCCCCTGCACCACCTTGCCGAACAGCGAGTACTGCGGCGGGAGCCCGGCGCCCTGGGGTCCGCTGATGATGAAGAACTGGCTGCCGTTGGTGTCAGGGCCGGCGTTGGCCATGGCCAACGAGCCGACCTCGTAGCGGCCCGGCTTGGGTAGTTCGTCGGGGAAGCGGTAGCCCGGCCCGCCCCGGCCGGTGCCGGTGGGATCACCGCCCTGGCAGACGAAGCCACGGATGATGCGATGGAAGATCACGTCGTCGTAGTAGTGGTACCGGGCCAGCACCACGAAGTTGTTGACGGTCAGCGGCGCCGCCATCGGATCCAGGGCGATGGTAATCGCGCCCATCGAAGTGTGCATCGTCGCCGCGTAGCGCTTGGAGGGGTCGATGCACATCGGCGGCGGCTGGCGGAACTGTTGGCGGACCGGGCTCGATCCGTCCTTGGCCGGGCAGGGTGTGGCAGCCACAGTGGATTCCTCGCTATTGCGGTTCGAAATCGGATAGGACCGGGCGACCCTAACAGCGTGCTCGGATAGGTGAACCGCCCGCGGTGAAGCATCTTGTTCCCGCTCTCGTTCGCTGCGCTCACGGACCGCTCGGGCCACGGCTTCGCTCAGCGTCTTGCGAACCTCTCTGGAACCGCGGCCTCGCCGCTCGGCCTCTAACGCCATATCGGGGACCGGGCATCCCACGCCGGGGATCCCGCACCGGGCATCATCCACCGGCTCGCGACCGCGCTCTATGGTGACCCCCGTGCGGTTCTGGATCCGTCGATCAAACCCGCCCACAGGGGCCGGCGTGGCCACCGCCGCGCTCGCCGACGCGCCCCACTCGCTGCGGTGCGAGCGCTGCGACGTCACCTGGCGCGGGTCGTCGTCGGTGCCCTGCTGGTGCTGCGGAGCCCCCGGCGCCATCCGGGGCGAAGTGCGCATCTTCGCTGACTGAACCACACGCTCGACCTCTGGCCGGCCGATAGGGTCGGAGCCATGACACTGCACTGGTCCGACACCGGAGTCGAGGTCCACAAGGTGGTCGTCGGCCCGGTCGACAACAACGTCTTCGTGATCCGCTGCACCTCCACCGGCGAGGCAGTGCTGATCGACGCGGCCAACGAGCACGAGCGGCTGCTGGAGCTGTGCCGCGGGCTCGGTGTGCGGGCCGTGCTTGAGACCCACGGACACTGGGACCACATCCAGGCCATCCCGGCGGTGCGCGACGCCGGCTACGAGGTGGGGGTCACCGCCGAGGACGCAGCCATGCTTCCCAGCTACGACTACCTGCTGGAGGACGACACCGTCATTGAGATCGGCCGCCTCAGGCTGCGCACCCTGCACACCCCGGGCCATACCCCCGGCTCGATGTCGTTCCATGTGGAGGGGACGCCGCTGCTGTTCACCGGCGACACGCTGTTCCCGGGCGGGCCCGGCGCCACCCAGTACGAGGGCGGCGACTTTCACACAATCATCCGCTCCATCGAGGATCGCATCTTCGGTCGCTTCGACGGGTCCACGGTCGTGCTGCCCGGCCACGGCCTCGACACCACCGTCGGCACGGAGTCCCCGCACCTGGACGAATGGATCGACAGGGGCTGGTGACCGTTGCCTGCTTGTCGGTTGGACGGGGCTGGTGACCGCTGCCGGCTTGTCGGCCGCGACAGGGGATGGTGAGCCTCGGAGCCCAACCGGTAGCGTGACCGTTCGAGGCCCGTAGCCCGGAGACCAGGAGGTTCCATGAGCAGGCTTCTCGAAGGCAAAGTGGCGGTCGTCACCGGCGCGGGACGCGGCATCGGTCGCGAGCACGCCCTGATGCTCGCCGAACACGGAGCCAAGGTCGTGGTCAACGACCTGGGCGGCGACGAGTTCGGCGGAGGCGCCGACATGACACCCGCCGCCGAAGTGGTCGAGGCCATCGCCTCGGCCGGCGGAGAGGCGGTCGTCAACGGCGGCAGCGTGGCCAGCTTCGACGACGCCGGGGCCATGGTGCAGCAGGCCATAGACACCTTCGGCGACATCAACATCGTGGTCAACAACGCCGGCATCCTGCGCGACCGGATGGTGTTCTCGATGACCGAGGCCGACTGGGACACGGTAATGGCCGTCCACCTCAAGGGCACCTTCGCGCCGTCGCACCACGCCGCGGCGTACTGGCGAAACAAGGCCAAGTCCGGCGAGGAGACCTACGGGCGGATCATCAACACGGCGTCGCCGTCGGGAATCTACGGCAACGTCGGCCAGACCAACTACGGCGCGGCCAAGGCGGGTATCGCCGCCTTCACGCTGATCGCGGCCCAGGAACTGGTCCGCTACGGGGTGACCGTCAACTGCCTGGCCCCCACGGCCTGGTCTCGCCTCACCGCTCCGCTGATGGGCGGCGACGAGGCGTCGGAGGAGTTCAAGGACAGCATCGACCCCCGCTGGATCGCGGTGGTCACGGCCTGGCTGGCCAGCCCCGAGGCCGCCAACGTGACCGGCCGCGTCTTCGACGTGCGGGGCAAGAAGCTCGGCATCGCTGAGGGCTGGCACCTCGGTCCGGTGGAGGTCCAGTCCGACAACCCTGCCGAGCTTGGTCCGGTGGTGGCCAAGCTGATGGCTGCGGCCCGTCTCAACGCCTCGATGGATGGCAAGGACCACGAAGGCCCCGGCTTCCCGAGTCAGGCCATATAGCACCGCTATCGTCGCGCCCACGAGGCTCACCGAGGCCGGCAACCCCGACTTCACCATCATCACCCTTCCCGACGCGAACCATTCGTTCCAGACGGCCTACGTTGGCACGCCCGAACAGTACGGTCAGCTGGGAGCCGACTTCGCGCCCGGCTTCCTGGACACGCTCACAGAATGGATCTCGGCCCGCACGGGGGTGCCAAGCAGCTCCGGCTAGAGCGTCGGGGCTAGCCCGCGCTATCGCTCCGGCCGGTCGCCGGGAGTCTTACGGTCATCTCTGTGAACTCGCCGGGCTCGGACTCGGCCGTTATCGAGCCGCCGTACTGCCGGACCACGTCGCTGCAGAAGCTCAGTCCTAGTCCCACGCCCGTCCCCGACGGCTTCGTCGTGTAGAACGGGTTGAAGATCTTGTCCATTGAGTCGGCCGGGATTCCGGTTCCATTGTCACGGATGCGGATGACTAGCTCTTCGCTGGTTCGCTCTGTGCCGAGCCACAGAGCCGGCTTGTACGAGCCGTAGTCTTCCTCAACCATTTGCCGCTTCTCATCCATGGCAAAACAGGCGTTGCCAACCATATTCAAGAACACCCGTCCCATCTCCTCTGGCACTACGTTCATCTCCTCGACGTTGGGGTCGCAGTCGCTGTGAACGTCGATCTGGAAGTTCTGATCCAGGGCGCGGGCGCTGTGGAGTGCGAGCATGGCTCTGTCGTTGAGCAGGTCGTTTATGTCAACGGGCTGGAGCTTGCCGCCTCCCCGTCCGATCATCACCATGTCCCGCACGATCTGGTCGGCGCGGTCTCCATGGGATCGGATCCGCAGCATGTTGTCGGTCAACTGGTCTGCGATGTCCACGATCACGCCGCGCTCGTCGTCCTCGAGACCTGTCGCATGCTGGTCGATCGCCTCACGGAGCTCCCCAACTAGCTCCTCTGACGCTTCGGAGAAGTTCTTCATGAAGTTCAGGGGGTTCCTGATCTCATGGGCCACGCCGGCTGTCAGCTCGCCAAGCTCCACCAGCTTCTGGCGTAGAATGATCTGGTCCTGCGTCTGTCGCAGTTCCGACACCACCCGCTCCAGCGCCTCGTTCTTTTGTTGGAGGTTGTCGGACAGTTCTCGTACGAGATCGAGCTGCAGAGCCTCGATCGATCGTTGCCGGAGCCTCTCCAGAGCCTCGGCAGCTTCGTTTACTTCGTCGTTGCCTGCCAGCTTCACCTGGTAGTCGAGGTTTCCTTCGCCCATGTGGCGAATCCAGATCTCCAGTTCGACCGTGCGAAGCCCTGTATACACGAGGCGAGAGAAGGCAAAGACGACCAAGACGAGGCAGAGCGATGCGAGAACGACCAATGTGCTGTCGCTGATGGCGATCGCCTGTACGAGCAGCACGACACTTACGACGAGAATCAGCATCATGGCGAGGATCACCTGAACTGACTTGCGTCGAACGCTGAGTCGGGAGATCGGGTGCTCTCGACTGCCGGGAGTCGACTCGGGTGCCATGTTCTCCGTTCCTGCGGCTTGCTGGTAGAGGGCCGGGGTGTGCAGCGGCTTGACTTTGTTGACTCTACAACGCGGTGTGATTAGGGCGTCCCGCGCCCCGGATCCTAATGTCAAGGCGACGGCGTACGCGCTGGTGCGGTTGTCGCGGCTGGATTCTCGCCGCGACATAATGGACGAGGCAAGGACCGGCGGGCCGGGGGTTCCCGATACATGGACTTCGAGCTGAGCGAAGAGCAGCAGATGTTCCGCGATGTGCTGCGGCAGTTCGTCAACACCGAGATCAGGCCGGTGGCCCGCGAGATGGAGCAGTCCGGCCAGTACCCCCACGAGATTGTGGCCAAGATGGCCGAGATGGGCCTGTTCGGGATCACCGTCGGCACCGAGTACGGAGGCCTCGACCTGGACACGGTGTCGATGAGCCTGGTGTTCGAGGAGATCTCGATGGGCTGGATGGGCATCGCCGGCATCCTGGGCAGCCACTCGCTGAGCTGCCGGATGATCACCCTTCACGGCACCGATGAGCAGAAGCAGCGCTGGCTGCCCGAGCTGGCCACCGGTCAGAGGCGCACCGCCATCGCCCTCACCGAGCCCGGCGCGGGCAGCGACCTGCAGGGCATCTCCACCCGAGCCCGGCGAGACGGCGACAGCTATGTGATCCGGGGGACCAAGACCTGGATCACCAACGCCCGCTTCGCCAATCCTCTCCCCGTCCTGGTGAAGACCGATCCCGAGTCCGAGCCCCGACATCGGGGGATGAGCGTGCTGATGGTGGAGGCGGGCACGCCGGGCCTCGAGGTGCTCCGGGATCTGGGCAAGCTCGGCTACAAGGGCCCGGAATCGTGCGAGGTCGTGTTCGACGACGTCCGGGTGCCGGTCGATGATCTGCTCGGCGGGCAGGAGGGTCTGGGGTTCAAGCAGGTGATGTCGGGTCTGGAGGTCGGTCGCATCAACATCGCAGCCCGGGGTGTGGGCGTGGCCCAAGCCGCGTTCGACGCGGCGCTGGAGTACTCGCAGCAGCGTGAGGCCTTCGGCCAGCCCATCGGGGAGTTCCAAGCCATCCAGCTCAAGCTGGCCGACATGGCCACCGACATAGAGGCGGCCCGGCTGCTGACCCGATGGGCCGCCAACCGCATCGACCAGGGGCTGCGGGCCGACGTGGAGGCGGGCATGGCCAAGCTCTTCGGTTCGGAAGCCGCCATCAAGGCATCGCTGGAGTCGATGCGCATCCACGGCAGCTACGGGTATTCCACCGAGATGGAGATCGAGCGCCTGTACCGCGACGCGCCGCTGATGGCCATCGGAGAGGGCACCAACGAGATCCAGCGGACGATCATTGCCAAGGGCCTGCTCAGACGGGCCCGCGAACGGGCATGACGACTGCTGCCGGCATCTCCAGGGCCGGCCTGATCTCGGCTGAGGAGGAGGCCACCTTCGGTGACGACGGTTTCGTGGTGGTCGACTCGCTGATCGACTCGAGCCTCGTCGGACCGCTCAAGGAACGGTTCGAGCGGCTGTTCAGGGGTGACTTCGAGACGGGCACCTCTCCAGACGAGGTCAACTGGCTCCAGGGCCGCAGCGATCCGACGCTCACACGGCAGATCTGCAACGGTTGGAAGGCGGACCGGCTGATCGCTTCGGTGGTGCTCGACGCTCGCCTCGGCGAGGCCGTGGCCCGGCTCGCGGGTTGGCCCGGCGCACGCGTGGTCCAGGACAATGTGCTGTGGAAGCCGCCAGGCGCCCGGTCGCTGGGCTTCCACCGCGACAACGCCTATCTGGCCTGGTACACGCCCCGCCAGATGTTCTCGTGCTGGATCGCTCTAGACGACACCACCGCCAGCGGCGGCACTGTCGAGCTGGCTCGGGGGTCGCACCGCTGGCCCACCGGCGCGGACCCAACAGGCGAGTTCCACGCCCCCGACGACTATCGGGCCACTGTGACCGCGGCCGCCGCGGCCGCGGGCGCCGAGCTCGACATCGCCGCGGTGGAGGTGGCCGCGGGCGGCGGGGCGTTCCATCACGGCTGGGCGTGGCACGGCTCGGGTCCCAACCGCTCAGGCTGGCACCGCCGATCCCTGGTGCTGCACTGCGCCAGTAGCGAGGCCCGCTTCAACCGGGCCGGATTCGGTGAGGGCAACGGACCGATCTATTCCCGTTACGCCCGGCTCACCGGAGACGAGATGGATGAGAACCACTTCCCGATCCTGTGGCGGTCCGACGGATACCGGACCCCCGGCATCTAGGCGAGACCCAGCCGTCACGCTCGTCGGCGTCGTCGTTGGTCCCGGCGGGTTCCGGGCCACTAGCATCGCCGCCCGTGTCTGTCGTGTCGGCGATCCACGCTTCTGCCGCGTTGCTGCTGGTGGTGGCGGGAGCGGCCAAGCTGTCGAGACGCGCTCAAGGCGTCGAAGACCTTCTCGGCTTCCGGGCCCCGACCCCTCTGGTTCGGCTCGTCGGAGCGTCGGAGGCCGCGGTCGGGATAGCCGCCCTTTTTCTGGGCGGACCAACCGCGTGGGCAGTGGGTCTGCTCTATGCGTCCTTTGCGGTGGTCGTCCTGCGGGCCGTGCTCGCCGGGGCAGGCTCGTGCGGGTGCTTCGGCCGTCTCGACGCGCCGCCGTCGTGGGTCCATGTCCTCGGCAACCTGGCGCTGGCCGCGGTGTCGCTCGCCGCGGCCGGCGCGCCCAGCCCGCCGGTGCCGGCCATCGTGCAGACGATCAGCGATCGGCCCACGGTTGGTGCCGCGCTTGCGATGGAGGTGGCGTTGATGGCCGGGCTGGGCCTGGCGGCCTTCACCGCTCTGCCCGAGGCGCTCGGCGCGCGAACCTCCCGCCGCGGCGCTGCCAGCCTGTTCCGCGCCGTGCCGCCACCGGTCGCCGGCCCCGCGTCTGCGCAGAACTCGGGAAGGCGACGGTGAGCCGCAAGCTGGTTGAACGGGTCTCCCGGGTGGTGGATCGCCGCGCCGGGCGTCGGGGCTTCTTGCGCTCGTCGGCCATGGCGGCCACCGCCATGGCCGTCGCTCCCGTCGCCTACGCCATCCGTCCGACCACGGCGGAGGCCGCCATCGTGCTGTGCAAGGGCCACCAGTGCAACCCCAGCGCTCTGTGCTGCGACAACTACAGCGAGTTCTGCTGCAAGCTCACCGGAGAGAACCTGTGCCCCCCGCGAACCATGGTGGCGGGATGGTGGAAGGTTGACGGCTCCGGATTCTGCGATTTGAAGGGTCCGAGCCCGCGCTACTACCTCGATTGCAACTTCACCTGCCACGAGAGCTGCGGGTGCCGGTCCAGCGGCTTCTGCGACAGGGGATGCACGCCGGCCAGGTGCCAGTGCCACGGCGGCTGCGACACCCGCAAGTCCGAATGCATCCGTTTCCGTTACGGGCAGTGCAACCAGGACGTGTGCGTGGGCCAGCTGATGTGCCGGGTCGTCACCTGCGTGCCGCCATGGAAGTGGGATCCGGCCTGCGCGACGTCCCCGGTGCTGAGCGACCCAGGGACCCGCTGGCACGACCGTCCCTGCCTGCACGACGGGTTCAACGACGTGCCGCCCAAGGCCTTCTACGCCGAGGCGGTGAAGTGGATGGCGAGCGAGGGCATCACCACCGGCATCAAGGACGACCTGTTCGGCCCCGATGAACTGGTGACGCGGGCCCAGTTCGCCACGTTCCTGTGGCGCTATGAGGGCCGGCCCCCCGCCAAGCCCAGCGACGAATTCGACGATGTGGACGCAGACGCCTACTACGCACAGGCAGTCGCCTGGATGGTGGAGCACGGGATAACCGCGGGCCGGGCGCCGGGCCGGTTCGACCCGTCGAACGATGTCAACCGGGCCCAGTCGATCGTGTTCCTGCATCGCTTGGCGGGAGAGCCGCAGGGCGGCGCAAAGATCGAGTTCTCCGATGTGGGCCCCGACGACTGGTACCGCGACGCGCTGGCATGGGCCCTCGATCACAACATCGGGTGGTGGGCGGAGCATCCGACCTTCGATGCCGAGCTGCCCGCCAGCCGCGCCGAGATCGCCGCCCTGCTACACGGCTACGACCTTCGCCCGCCGGATACTCCGAGGCCGGACCCGAGTCTGGATCGCCCAACGGTGGCCTTATGACCGGGCGTGCTCTGATGACGGCGGTGGCCCTATGACCGGATGTGCTCTGATGACGGCGGTGGCCCTATGACGGTCGTGGTCGTGCTGTTGGCTATCGCAGTCGGTGTGCTGGCCCTGCTCGTGTTCGGGCTTCTCAGGACCCACGCCGAGATTCTGCGGGCCCTCGATCGTGCCGGCATCAGCCTGGACGACGAACAGGCCGCGAGCTCCTCGTCTCCGGTCGCGCCGGGCCGGTCCGACGACGGTGCCGGAGCCGATCCTCCAGGAGCCCGAGACCTCGTGGGGACCGTGCCAGCCGGAGGCCCGACCAAGATCTCCGTCACCGGTGTGTCGCACTTCACGCTGCTCGCGTTCTTGTCGTCGGGGTGCCGCACGTGCGCACGGTTCTGGGAGGCTCTCGCGGTGCCGGACCTCGAGTTGCCCGGCGGCGACACCCGCCTGGTGATCGTGGGCCAGGATCCCGCCCACGACTCGGAGTCGGCTCTGGCGAGACTGGTGCCCCCCGGCGTGAAGGCCGTGCTGTCGTCCGCGGCGTGGGAGGACTACGACGTTCCAGGATCGCCGTACTTCGCGCTCGTCGACGGCCTCGAGGGCCGAGTCGTGGGCACGGGGAGCGCCCTGCGCTGGGAGCAGCTGCGGGACCTGCTCCAGCAGGCGTTGGACGACGCGGGCCTGGCCGACCGCCCGCAGCTGTCGCCGTGGGCCTCGGCTCGACACTCGGGCCGGAGCCGGGCGCAACGCGCTGACGAGGCGCTGCGATCGGCGGGCATCGGCCCCGGTCACCCGAGCCTCTACCCCGGGAGATCAGAATCGAGCCGTGACAACGGCGCTGATCCCACAGAAGCCCGCGTCGATCAATGACCGCAGTGCTGGCCATCGGGGTCACGGCGGCCCTGGCTGCCGGGGGGCGGTCAGCCTGGTCGCCTTGAGGGCTGTCGATGCTCACGAGCATCAGCCCGCTCGGTGAGCGGGCCCGAGGCAACCGATGGTCGCTCACAGTGCTCTGGCTGGTCCTAGGCGCCACCGGCGGGGGAGCAGCCGTAGGAGCGGCTCTCGGCGCGATCGGCCAAGCCGGAGCCGCGGTTCTGGACAGCAGCACGCGGCTCTTCGTGCTGGCCGGGGCGTGCGCCGCCGCCGCGGCCTGGGATCTATCAGGTCGACGGCTTCCAGGCCGCCGCCAGGTGAACGAGGACTGGTTGGTCGCGTACCGGTCGTGGGTCTACGGAGCTGGTTTCGGCCTGCAGCTCGGCGCGGCGGTGGCGACGGTGGTCAACACCGCACTGGTGCCGCTGTTCATGCTGGCCGCGCTGCTGGCGGGGGAGGTGACCGCGGGGCTGGTGATCGGAGCGGCCTTCGGGGCAGCCCGGGGCGTGAGCTTGGTGCTGGGTCGCCGGGTTCGCACTCTTGACGATCTGCGGCGGTTGCACCGCCGTCTCGACCGCCACGCCGACCAGGTCTGCCGCCTCGGCGCGTGCATCGCGGCCGCTCTCGGCACCGCCGCGGTAAGCCTGCTGGCTCTGTGACCAGTCGATGGTGCGGCTCGGCCGCGGATGCCGCCGCCATCGGGGCGGTATGACGTGAGCATGCTGGTCGCTCACGGGGTGAGCGTCGATGTGCCCGCAGGCTGGGAGGCTGAGCTGTCGACCCAGCCGGACCCGGCCACGCTCGACCTCAGCCTGGAGTCCTCGGCGATATCTCTGGTGGTGCTGCACGCAGCCAACTTCTCGCTGCCTGCCGAGCGGGGCGACTACGGATCGGGAGCGGTCGAGATCATGGACCGCGGCGGGATCTTCGCCGCGCTGGTGGAGTTCGACAGAGCCTCGGCCACAGCGAGGCTGTTCGGCGCTGAAGGCGTCCCGACCCGCCTCGGACCCGGTGATTTTGCCCCGGACCAGCTGCACCTGTCAGTGCCGGGCCAAGCCGGCCTGCAGCAGTTCTTTCACACGGGACCGCGGACGTTCTGCCTCTACGCGGTGATCGGGTCGTACTCCCGGCGCGGCTTGCTCGTGCCCGAGCTCAACCGGGTGCTGTCAGGCCTAAGCGTCCACTGACGGACCGCGCCCGGGTCCCTCTGCGCCTGTTTCCCGCTGTTGTTCGCTGCGCTCACGGGCTGCTCGGGTTGTTTCCCGCTGTTGTTCGCTGCGCTCACGGGCTGCTCGGGCCCGGGGGCCTCCGCTTGGTGCCTGCGAATGCCTAATGAAACTGCGGCCGATCCGCTCGGCCTCAGAGCGACTCGTCTTCGTGGAGGATGCCGTAGACGTCGGTGCGGCGATCGGCACGGGGCTGGATGAGTTCGCTGCGGGCCTGAGCCCTTCGGGCCTCGGTCAAATCGACGTCCACGACCTCGAACTGCTCACGCACCGTCGACAGCGGTCCGGCAGCAGGGCGGCCGTAAGGGTCGGCCACTACCGACGATCCGAGGAACTCGGCGCCGTCGCCTACTCCGACCTGTGACGCGCAGGCGATGAACACCTGGCTGAGGTTGGCCTGCACCAGCGCGCCCTCGGCGTGGGGGATCAGCTCGCCTTCGCGGTACTGGCGCCGGTCGAAGCCGCGGATCCAGGCCGTCGGCACGCAGATCAAGTCCGCGCCCCGCAGGGCCAATACGCGGACAACTTCCACGAAGCGCAGGTCGTAGCAGATGCACAGCCCAATGGTCCCGTAGGCCGTCTCGGTCACGGTCAGGCCGGTGTCGCCGGGGGTGAAGCAGTGCTTCTCGACGTCGAACAGATGCAGCTTGCGGTAGTGGGCGACCACGCCGCCGGAATCCACCGCGACGGCAGTGTTGTAGATCGCGTCGCCGCTGCGCTCGCAGAGACCGCCGACGACGAGCCCTCCATGGCGGGCGGCCTGCTCCTGCCAGGCCGTGACAGTCGGGCCGTCGAGGGTCTCGGCCAGCGGCTCGAGCGCCTCGCGGTCGGTGGTGTACCACGGCATCGCCATCTCGGGTACCACCACGATGTCGACACCCTGCTCGAACAGCGAAGCAATCGCGTCCACGCTGGCCTTCCGGTTGGTCTCGGCCGCTGCCGGGCGGCTGAGGACCTGTGCCAGGCCGATGCGGGTCATACGAGTTCCAGCCCCATGGTCGTGACGGGGCGCTCTCTCAACGCCCGCCGAGGGTGGAGCTGATCGGATTCGAACCGACGACCCCCTGCTTGCAAAGCAGGTGCTCTAACCAGCCTGAGCTACAGCCCCGTACCCGCTGAGCGTAGCGAGGCCCGCGCAGCAGAACGATGCGGTACCACCTGAGCGTTCAGATCGGGTATCCACTGGCCTGCAGAATCAGGGCCCGAGCAGCGTTGCGGGGATCACACCGATCCCGTCGCGACGCCGATGTGCCTCCCGGCCTGTCGTGACCACGGCCGCGTCGAGCAGCCGAGGCCCTACCCGCTCGGCGAGCCATCGCAGATGTCTGAGGTCGCTGTCGTCGACGGTCGAGGCGAGCTTCACTTCCAATGCCACGATCCCGCCGTCGGCCCGTTCGACGATCAGATCGACCTCATGGCCGCCGCCGTGGGTGCGCAGATGAGACACGCGAGCCCCGCCGGCCTGCGCGTACACCCGCACCGACAATGTCACGAGCGACTCGAACAACGCTCCGAGCAGCGGTCCATCACCGGCCCAGACGCTGCGGCCCGCGAGCAGCCCGTCGGCGGTGGCGCCGAGCAGCCGAGCTGCGATGGCCGGGTCGGCCATCTGATGAACAGGCGCCGACGCCAGCCCCCGCAGGCGATTGCGGGTCGGCGACCAGGCCGGCACCTCCTCGATCATCCAGAGCCGTTCGAGCGCGGCTCGGTAGGGGATCGCGGTCGTGCGGGACGGCTTGTCGGCCTCGCCCGCCGACGCCGCGTCGCGGATCTTCTCGAACGAAGCGGCCGTCGAACTGGCCGCGGCGTAGGCGGCCATCCAGCTGCGCAGCCCGCCGCGGTCGCGGAACGTCCGCCCGAACCCATCGATGTCGTGCTCGACGATGCGCTCGATGTAGCTGTCGAGCAGGCCGAGGCGCACCCGGCTCGGCTGCACGCGCAGCCCCGGGAACCCCGACCTGGTGATCTCGTCGACGTACTGCTCTACGCCGACCGGGGTTGCGCCTCCGAGTTCCGGCCGGCCGCCGCCGAGAAGTTCGCTGAGGCGCACGGTTGGCGTGTCGAGCCCTCGCTCGGCGAGCGACATCGGCCGCATCCGCACTGTGATGATCCGCCCCGCGCCGGTGTGGGTGGGTGCATCGGCGGGCGCGGCCGAACCGGTGAGCAGGAACCGTGACCCGGTCGGGTCGGCGTCCACGGCGCGGCGCACCAGATCCCACGAGCCCGGCAGGCGCTGCCACTCGTCGATGAGCACCGGCGGCTCGCCTGCTATGACCCGCCGCGGTGCGGCCCTCAGCACTGCCAACTGATTGGGATCGTCGAGACGGTGAACCGTTGTGGCCCGGCGCAGGGCAGTCTCAGTCTTGCCGACCCCCCGGGGCCCCTCCACCGATACAGCCGGAGCCTCGGCCAGTTCGTGGAGCTCGGTGTCGACGATCCGAGGAAGATATACCACCACGCAATCAAGCGTACAGTTTCAACATTGATAGTGCTACTGTTTCTACAGCATGACTATTACAGGTTCAACATTAAGACTGCTACAGAATCGACACCAAGATCGCTACAGTTTCTACAGCACGACCGGCAGGCTTCCAGCGGCCAGCAGGCGGCGCTCTTGAGGGACACGCCGATTGCTGCCGGCCGTCAGGAGGCCAGCGGGCGCCCGAAGGGCAGCTCGTCCTGCCAGGTCGACAGGAACGCTTCCGCGGCGTAGCAGGCACCCAGGAAAGGTCCGTCGTCGGAGTCGAGTGCCTCTGCCATCAGTGACGACACGACCTCGGCCACCTCGTCCCGGACATCGTTGTCGCTGGTGTCGGGGCTGCTCCAGGCTGCGACGGTTGATCCAACCAGGGCCACGAAGTCGGGCACGGCGGCCACACCGCGCCGGCGACACACGGCCAGCGCCTTGGAGGTGTAGGCCAGACGCCCGCTGGGCACCAGGGCGTGGCATTCGAGTTGCTCGATCCCCCCGTGGTTGACAACGCCCATCCTCGACCCGGCAAACACCACGTCCGCACCGATGCTCCAGAGCGCGCCCGGCTCGCCCAGCCCATCGTCGGAGGTGGCCAGCGCGCCCAGCGCCTTGTCGCCGTGCGCCGTCCAGGCCTCGGACAGAGCCGCGGGATCGAAGCCGTCGGCAGCGGCCAACGACCCCTCGGCGGTGGCCAGGCCCACAATGCGCCCGCCTCGATCCGTCACGGCCTCGGCCAGTGCCGGGCCGGTCGCCGAGAACCCCTCGATGATCGCCGTGCGCCCTTCGAGGCCAACGGCCGCGTCGGCGGCCGCGGCCGCGGACAGGCCGTCGCACTGTGCCCCGAACGCGCCCAAGCGATCAGGGTTGCGAGGGTCGCCGTCGCGCAGCGGAGCCAGGTCTTGGTCGCTCACGCCCTTGGCCGCGTCGGCCAGGTAGGTGCCGTCCGCTACCAGCTCCGCGGTCTCGGTCACGAAGGAGGCCACGGCCTCGGCCCGCTGAGGGGCTTCGGCGCTGATTCCCGCCGAGGCACCGCTGCGGCGCATCTGGAGGGCCGCGTAGGTGTAGGTCTGAGAGCGGGCCAAGTCCTTGGCCCCGCCTTGCAGAACCTTGCGGGCCCAGCGCACCGGGCCCGACGCGGCCTCGGCTCCGGGCAGATCCAGAGCCACGAACGCGTCGACGCCCTTGAACTTGTGCAGTCTCAACTCGGTCTCCGAGACCTAGAGCGAGCCCGAATAGGTGAGAGCCTTTCGCGTCGAAATGGGTCTCTCCCGCTCTTGTTCGCTGCGCTCACGGGCCGCTCGGACCACGGCCTCGCTGAGCGCCTCGCCAGAATCCTCACGAATTGCCGCCAATCCGCTCGGCCTCTTAGGCCGCGCTGTTGAGAATCCGCACCGGCAGCCTCCTGGGGCCGCGGATCTGGCCGGTCGACCAGGTCACGCTCTCAGGGTCGGCCAACTCGAAGTTCGGGACTCGGGCCATCCACTCCTCCAGGGCCACGGTCAACTCCATTCGGGCCAGGTTCGATCCGAGGCAGCGGTGGATGCCGAGCCCGAAGGCGACATGGCGGTTGCGGCGGCGGTCGATCACGAACTGGTCGGCGTCCTCGAAGGCCTCGGGGTCGCGGTTGGCCGCTGGGAACGGCAGCAGCACCCAGTCGTCAGCCTGCATCGAGCGGCTAGCGAACTCGGTGTCCTTGGCCACGAGCCGGGCCATGGTCACCGGTGCGTAGAAGCGCAGGAACTCCTCCACCGCGAAGGGCCGCACGTCGGGGTCCTCCACCCAGCGCCGTCGGTCCTCCGGGTACTGGGCCATATGCCACAGCGAGGCGCCGATGGCCGACCAGGTGGTGTCCACCCCGGCGATGATCAGCAGCCCGCAGGTGCCGCGCACATGCTCGTGTTCCAGGGGATGGCCCGCGATCTTCGCGTGGGTCATGTGGCTGATCAGATCGTCTTCGGGCTCCTCGGCGCGGGCCGCGATCAGCGTGTCGAGATAGAAGTCGATCGAGTCCTCGTACTCGACGCGCTGCTCAGTGCCGGGCTGCTCCATGATCCGGTGGATGAAGACCCGGAACTGGTCGCCGTCGGAGCGGGGAACTCCCAGCATGTCGGCGATCACCCGCACCGGGATGTGCTGGGTGTAGCCGAGCGCGGCGTCCACGATGTCGGTGCGGCCCGCCTCCACGTCGGCCAGCAGGCCGTCGAGCAGCTCCCGGCATGTTTGGCGGGTGGCCTCCCGCTTGGCCTCTATCGGCTTGGGCGCAAAAGCCGGCAGCAGGAACTCACGGGCGATGCGATGGAACGGCGGGTCGCTGGTGATCGGGGGGGCGAACCCCACCGGGGGAGGGATCTCGGGACGGCCGTCGTGCACCACCACGCCGTTGGAGCTGAAGGTGTCGGTGTCCTTGGCGATGGCCGTCACGTCCTCGTGGCGCACCGGCAGCCACGTGCCGCCGTAGCGGTCGCTGTGGGCCACCGGGCACTCGCGGCGCAATTCGTCCCAGATCTCGGGGGCGCGGGCCGCGTAGCCGGGGTCGACGTGGTCGAAGTCGGTGGCCCAGTCGGCCACCGGTGCCCGGGGCGCGGCGCCGTTGTGGGCGTCGGCGTCCGTGTCCGCGGTTGCGCCGTCGGTTGCGGGGTCCGTGGTGGCAGTCGTGTAGGTCATGGTGTCAGCGTCAACTCCTCTGCCTCATAGTCCAGCAGACGGTGGAACAGGGCGCGCAACTTGTTGCGCCTCCCCCGGTCGTTGGCCAGGTTGACCAGCTCATGGGGATCCTCGCCGGTCTCGTACCACTCGTGGTCCTGGTCGTCGAAGTCGGCGTCCACATCGAAGAGCTTGCCCGCTTCGTCGGCGATTCCGTCGCGCCTCACGCCTCCGCCGACCCCGTAGTAGCGGGCGTACTTGGTCTCGCCGTCGCAAAAGCCCCGCACCGCGTAGCGGGTGTTGCGGATCAGATCGGACTGGGCGGAATCCTGGGAGAACAGCACGAAGTCGCGCACCGACTCGCTGGGGTCGGCCAGCACCGGTGCCAGGTCGCGTCCCGAGAGCGTGGGCGTGTCGCCGGGGCCGATGCCGCCGAGCGCGGCGATGGTCGCGGCCAAGTCTACGTGGGTGGCCAGCGCCCGGGTGCGGGCCCCGGCCGGCACGCCCGGCGCCTTGACGATCAGCGGCACCCCCATCACCTCGTCGTACACGCAGGGCAGCTTGGCCCGCAGGCCGTGCGATCCGCAAGCGTTACCGTGGTCGGAGGTGTAGGCGATAGCGGTGTCGTCGTAGAGGCCGAGGGCGTCGAGGGCGTCGAGCAGGCGGGCCAGACTTCGGTCGAGTTCGATGTGGAGCCAGGCGTAGTAGTCGAGGCCCCGCAGCCAGGTGTCGTGGTCGTCGGCGTCGATGCGGCCCACCATGTGCTCCCGGTCGCGCACGTAGCGCCAGGCCCGTTGAACCTCGGGCTTGGTGTGCAGGTCGTCGCCGAAGTTCTCCGGCAGGCGGTCGAACAGGCGACGATAGTCCTCGGAAGGCGGAGTCACCGGCAGGTCGCCCAGGCGCATCTTCACCACCGCGTTGAAGAACTCGGCGAACTTGGGGTGGTCGGCCTGGTAGCTGCGGTGGTCGGCTGGGAACCACATGATGTCGTGGGGGTTGACCAGCGCGACGGTCAAGAACCACGGCTGGTCGCGGCCAGCACCGTTGCCTCTTGCACCGTTGCCGCTGGCCCGGTCCTGCAGCCAGTCGATGGCCTGGTCGACGATGATCGGGTCGAAGTAGCGGCCGGTATAGGCGCTGCCCATGAAGTGGACGTCGTTGCCCTCCCAGTCGAGGTAGCCGTGGGCGGCCATGTCGGGCGCGTCGCTGTGACCGAGGTGCCACTTGCCCAGATAACTCGACCGGTATCCCTGCTCCGCCAGCAGGCTTCCGATGGTGGGGATGGTCGGGTCGAGGGCGGTGTGGGTGGGGAAGTTGACGTTGTCGACCACACCGTGCTCGGCCAGGTAGCGGCCCGTGTAGAGGCTGGCCCTCGACGGCGAGCACGGCGAGGCGTGGGTGAAGTAGCGGTCGAAGCTGAGCCCGTCGGCACGCAGCCGCTGGTGGGCGGGCAGGTCCGCCACTCCCTCGAGCCAGTCGTTGCGGCGCTCCTCGTCCGACACGATCAGCAGGATGTTGGGCCGATCAGCCACCACCGGACGCTATCCGTATGGACATCAGCCCCCATGTCGACGATCTCAATGCCCGTTGCGGAGTCCTTCATTCAGAATTCGTGAGTCTGCAACGCCCCCATGCCACACTCCGCTGGGCTGTGATGCTTCGCACAGGTACCCTCTTCGGCATGCCTGCGATGTTGGCGGAGCTCCGCCTCCCGGCGTTCAAGAGCTTGCGACAGGCGAAGATTCCGCTGCGCCCACTGACCCTGCTCGTAGGTCGCAACGGCAGCGGGAAGTCGAATGTGCTCGACGCTCTGGCCGTCCTGTCCGCTCTGACAGGCGGCGCCACATTCCGGGATGCTCTCGACGGTGGTCGCGCTGGGCCACTTGTTCGCGGCGGGTCCGAGGGATGCGCGCCGGTGGGTGAGGACTCATTCGCGGTCGGGTGTTCTGTTGCCATCGATAGGGTCTCGTACCACCTTGATCTGGAAGTCTCCGTTCGGCCTTCGGTCCAAGTAACGAGCGAGCGATTGTGGACGCTGCGCCGGAGCGGTCCCCGTCGCAACGAACCACAGGAGTTGTTGTGCAGCCGCGGATCGGACGGGTGGAGTAAGAACGTGCGCGGATAGGCGCTCCACAGCGTTTCGAATCGCTGGTAACACAGGCATCACTGCTACTGCTTCTCACCTATCCGCGCTGCCTCTAAGGCGACGAGGCTTACGGACTTCCCCGACTACCTCGAAGTCGTGGGACGAGCGCCGCTCGGCACCGCTGCTGTGCGAGATTGGCTGCGCCCCAACGACGAGGCCTCCGGGCGCGACCGTTCGTTGGTTGACGTTCTGGGGCTGCGATAGGAGATGACCTCGCCGCTCGTGGTCTTTGTTGACACCTCCATCATCCTCCGCCTCATCGGCATGGACGGTGATGGCCGCGCCAAAGACGCGGCCGTCGAGTTCGACAGGAGGCGAAGCCAAGGCCAACGGCTTGTGCTGCCTGTGACTGCTCTAATCGAGGCCGAAAATCGGGTGGCCCAGCGTCACGCCGACCGGCGGCGCCTCGCCGAGCAATTGCGGAAGCTCATCGAGGCTGCGAACAGGCCCGACTCTCCGTGAGGCCACTTTGGACCGGCAGTTTGTGGACGAGTTGCTGCTGGCGATTCCACCGGATCAGATCTCGTAACGCTTCTGGGGACCGGGCGTCTCGGCACCGGCGATGTGGCGATCCTCGTCGAACGGGATCAGTTCAAGGAGAAGACGGCCCACGCTCGTGTGGAGGTGTGGACACTCGACGCGGAGTTGTCCGCGCACGGCTGACCGGTTGACCGCCCGCGGATCGCCTCCGGCGGTCGTGGCCTCGCCGCAATGCTCCAACTGCCACTGGAATTGATCAGTTCGCTGACAGTTGCCGCTCTGACGGTTGCCGCTTTGACGGTTGCCGCTTTGACGGTTGCCGCTTTGACGGTTGCCGCTTTGACGGTTGCCGCTTTGACGGTTGCCGCTTTGACGGTTGCCGCTTTGACGGTTGCCGCTTTGACGGTTGCCGCTTTGACGGTTGCCGCTTTGACGGTTGCCGCTTTGACGGTTGCCGCTTTGACGGTTGCCGCTTTGACGGTTGCCGCTTTGACGGTTGCCGCTTTGACGGTTGCCGCTTTGACGGTTGCCGCTTTGACGGTTGCCCCGGGTGCGGAGTCAGCCCTCGCCGATCAGGCGCTGCAGGGTTAGCTCCGGATGGTCGGCTTGGAGGCGGGCCAGCCAGTAGGGGCTTTCGAACAGGGCTAGCAGCTCGCCGCCCTCGGCCCGCTCGGCGATGGTCACTCCCGACATCGTTCCTAGTGCGGCCGCGGAGGCCCGGTCGGTGCGCCGGGCTGTGGTCCACGGTGCCGGCGCGAACTCGACCGGGGCGCCGAACTCGTGGCGCAGCCGGTGCTCGGCCACGTCGAACTGCAGCGGGCCGACCGCGGCCAGGATGGGGGCGCTCTCGCCGCCCTCGGGCCGGCGCAGCACCTGCACCACGCCCTCGGAGTCGAGCTGGCGCACCCCGGAGCGGAACTGCTTGGCCTTGGACGTGTCGATGCAGCGGGCCACCCGGAAGCTGCTCGGAGCGAAGGACGGCACCAGAGGCCAGCGCACCGGGCCGTCGGTCGCGTGCACGGCGTCACCCACCCGCAGCTCGGCCGCGTTGACCAAGCCGATCACGTCGCCGGGCCAGGCCTCGGTGACGGTGCTGCGGTCCCGGCCCACCACCGTGTGGGCGTACTTGGTAGCCAGGGTCTTGCCGGTCCTCCCGGAGGTGACCGTCATGCCTCGCTCGAAGCGGCCAGAGCACACCCGCAGGAAGGCCATGCGATCGCGGTGGGCGGGGTCCATGTTTGACTGCACCTTGAACACCACCGCGCTGAACGGAGCATCCACCGGGCGGGGATCGCCGTCAGCGTCGAGGCGGGCTCCTGGTTCGGGGGCCATGTCGACAATGGCGTCGAGCAGCAGCCGCACTCCGAAGTTGATGAGGGCCGATCCGTAGAACACCGGCGTCAGCTCCCCGGCCTCGAAGCGCTTGACGTCGAGCTCGGCGGAGGCCGCGTCGAGCAGCTCCAGCGTCTCGCGGGCCTCTTGCCAGGCGGCGCCCTCCTCGATCTTGGCCCGCCCGGGCTCTACAGTCTCCTCCTCGGCCGTGGTGGTGCCTCCGGCAGTGCGGGCGAAGCGCACGAAGTCGCCGCGCCGGCGGTCGATCAGCCCGCTGAACCGTTCGCCCTCGCCGACGGGCCAGGTGACCGGAACCGGGTCGAGCACGAGCTGGTCCTCGATCTCGTCGAGAAGCTCGAGGGGGTCGCGCGCCGGGCGGTCCCACTTGTTGATGAACGTGACGATGGGGATCTCCCGGTTGCGGCACACCTCGAACAGCTTGCGGGTCTGCGACTCGATGCCCTTGGCCCCGTCGAGCACCATCACCGCGGCGTCCACCGCAGAGAGCACCCGGTAGGTGTCCTCGGAGAAGTCCCCGTGGCCCGGTGTGTCGAGCAGGTTCAGCACCTGGTCCCGGTATGGCAACTGCACCACCGCTGAGGACACTGAGATGCCCCGGCGCCGCTCCAGTTCCATCCAGTCCGAGACGGTCGCCCGGCGATCTCCCTTTGCTCTGACGGAGCCGGCCCCGGCGGTCAGCGCCCCGCCGTAGAGCAGGAACTTCTCGGTCAGCGTGGTCTTGCCCGCGTCGGGATGCGAGATGATCGCGAACGTGCGCCGCCGCCCCGCCTCCCGCAGGACATCGGCCACTGCGACCGCATCGCCAACTTCGTGGACGCTCACCGCATCAGTGTGGCCCGCGCTGTCCCCGCTCCCTCGCCACGCCGGATAGCGCTAGCAGCGAGGTCGCCGTCGGGCGACTGACCTAGACACGATGGACTGACAGATTCGGCGCTAGCCGCCGGATGTCGTCCGGGTCGCTGGTCAGGACCGTCGCGCCGAGTCGGAGCGCACATACGGCGACATGGGCGTCGGCGATGTCCGATGCCCCGGTCGCGGCCAGAAGCAGGCCGACCTGCCGGGCCTGATCCGCATCCATGGCGACTATGTCGACATTGGGCCGCTTTAGGAAGGCGACGAGCCGGACCTGGCGCCGAGGATCGCGCCAAGCCTGGGCAACGCATCCTGCGGGAACAGTGAGCGTCTCCCTCGCTCGACGCGCTTCAGCGACGAGACCTGTGGTGGCGCGGCTGGCGCGTTCCAGAGCAATGAGAGCGCCAGTGTCGAGGACGACCCCGCTCACGCGGCGGTGTGGCCCAGGAGGCGTTGCGCCAGTCGATGAACTCGCGGCCGTCCACATCGGTGATGCGCGCTCACGCGGCGGTGTGGCCCAGGAGGCGTTGCGCCTCCGCTCTCTCCTCGTCGGTCAGTGGTCCGCCCGTTGCCTGGAGCGCCTCGGTCAGCCAGGAGTCGAAGTCGTCCTCTGCCGCGAGTTGGTTGATCACGGCATGTTCGATGTAGGCCGAGACGCTCCGCAAGGGACCCGCCTCTACCTCCGACTTGACTCGGGCCAGCACGTCGGCGTCGATCGTGATCGCGATCTTGGCCTTCGGTTGAGTCATACCAATCATCCTACCTGTAGTGTGACGAGTCCGGCAATTGGCGAGTACAGTACTATCTCTGGAAGCGAACTATAACAGATACATCTGAATTATAAGGAGAACTCCATATGGACAGCTTCGATCTGGGCACCTTGAACTACTGGGCGATCCTGGTGGCGGTGGTATTCAACCAGGCGCTGGGCGCGGCGTGGTACAGCGTGCTGGCCAAGCCGTGGATGGCCGAGGTCGGCCTCACCGCCCAGGACATGGAGGCTATGAAGGGAACGCCCCGGCAGTGGTACCCGTACGTGCTCGCGGTCGTCGCCGCGATCGTGTTCACCCTTGGGCTGGCGCTGCTCGTACAAGGAATGGGGGCGGAGGGCGCGGCCGAGGGTCTCGGCCTCGGGCTGCTGGCCGCGATCGGCTTCATCTTCACTTCCAACGCCATCAACTACGCGTTCGAGGGACGCAGCCTGCGGCTGTTCCTCATCAATGGCGGGTATCCGCTCATCTCCTACAGCGTCATCGGCATCCTGCTCAGCGTCTGGACGTAGACCCGGCCGCTGCTGTGTGACTTCGGTCACCTTCCGAAGCCTCGGAGGTGGCCGGCAATGCAGTGGGCGATGAGACAAACCTGCACCGTCGACCCCGGCGACCGTGGGGATCCGACCGGCGGAGCGGCGACTGGCAGACCTGGCCCCACGCCAGCGCCGCGACCTCGACGACCATCGTCGGTCTCGATACCGACACCCTTTATGGCGTGCAGGCGCGGGCGGTGAACGCCAACGGGCCCGGCGAGTGGTCCCTCGAGGGCATCTACAGAACCGGAGAGCCCGACCACATCTGCGACATCCTCAACCAGTTGGCCGAAAGGCAGTGACGGTGCTGGCCATTGACCTAGTGATGAGAATGCACCTTCTCTCCCCTTGGGCACGCCGCATGAGCCACGCTCGGCTGCGTGCCCTCGCCGGGCACGATCCGGCCAGGAGTCCGTCAGCGCACCGCCCGCAGCGGTCACCACGCTGCGGCACAGTCGGACGAGTTAGAGATTCGTTGTCGCAGGCTCGTGGTTCGCAAGGATGTCACCAAGTGTCCACGGCTCGGCGGCAAGTCTCGCCGGCAGACCGAATCGATGGGTGGGAAGGAACCGGTAGGGACCAGCATGCAGAACAGATATACATATATTAGCATTATGCTCCACCTTAGGAGATGTTGAACAGAAGCGAGTGATGAAGCGAACAATCCGCATCTCCAAGTTCTCGAACGCGATTCAGGCGATCGGGGCGACTGCGGCTCGGTTGGTGCTGATCGATGGCCTTGGGGGCGCTGGGAAGAGCGTTCTGGCGGAGGCGCTCGCGGGGAAGTTGGAGGCGCCGGTCGTGCAGGGCGACGACTTCTACCGTCCCTCAGCGGAACGGCAGCGTTCCGGCCATGGGTCGGGTGCGGTCGGTGCTTCGTTCGATTGGCGACGGCTTGAGCGGCAGGTGTTGGTTCCGCTCTCGCGAGGAGAGGACGCTCGATACCAGCGTTACTACTGGGATAGCGACCGTCTTGGCGACTGGATCACGGTGTCGGGACAGGACACGGTCGTTGTTGAGGGCGTTTACTTGCTTCAAAAAGAACTGCGTCGCTACGCATCAGTGTCGATCTGGGTGGAGACGCCCCGGGAGGTGCGGCTCGCTCGAGGGATCGAGCGAGATGGTGAGGCGGCACGCTCGCGCTGGATCGACGAGTGGATGCCGGCCGAGGACGCCTACGTATCGGCCATGCGGCCGGATGGTGCCGCCACTCTGGCGGTTGACGGGCGGGGCCGCAGCGGCGTCGATCCACGTCACAGCGTCGTTGTTCTCGACGCGCGCCCGCCGCTTGAACGGCTGCTGTCGATGACCAATACCTAGCGATTCTCCACTCGGATGGCTGCACAGCGCGCGTACAGGGTCGAGTCAAGCACCATCGAGTTCCGAGGTCTGGTGTTCCGCCGCATTCTGAGGTCTCGTTGACGTAGGCGGGGCTGTTCGAGCAGACTTAGAGGCCACGCGGATAGGCGGCCGCGAAGGCACGAGACACCTGCAATCCGACGGCATCGTGGTGCCGAACCTCACCTATCCGCGCATGTTCTTAGAGTGGCGTTGGAGCAGACGCAGAGACCCTTGAGAAGTCAAGGAACTACTAGCGCGTAATTCCGTTAGAGTTACTCGATCCGGACCTTCCAGTAGGCCCGGGGGTCCTTCGGAGACTGCCCCGACCATTCGACGAGGCCCTCGGCTTCGAGCGTTCGAAGGTGGCGGAGCACAGAGGGGCGGGATTGGCCGGTTGCGCGCATTGCGTCCCCTGTACTGAGCTGGCCTGCTTCATTGATGGCGCGCAGAACGTCGCGGGCGCCGGGCCTTAGCCGTTGTTCGAGTTCCCGGTCTACGGGGTGGCACGAGAGCGTCAGGCGCACGCTCCCGGCTGTCTGGGTGTACGTCGGATCGGTCAGCCCGGCCAAGTGCATTTCTTCGAACATCCGTCGGATGCCCTCGCCAAGTTCCTGACCGAAGCGCAAGTCCGCGCAGACACGGGTGATTCTCGGATTCCGTGCGAAGCGGGCGATCTCCCGCGGCTGGGTCGGATCCACGAGGCCGGGGAACCTCCCAGGACTCTCGATCTCAATCCGGTCGTCGAAGATCTCCACTCGAATGTGGTCGCCGCTGATGCTGTAGGACCGGTGCACAACAGCGTTGACGAGTCCCTCAAGCCACGCATCTTCGGGAACAAGAGGCATCCGAACAAAGCGACCCTTGGCAAGCGCTCGCCGGGCAGGCAGGAGTTCGAAGGCGACTCGACGAGTTTCTGCGAGTTGGTGGGGGATCGATCCCTCGACGATGACATCTTGTAGGAGGCGCTGGCGTGCCCCAGTGCCCCGCTCAGTGCCCTGGTATCGCAGGACGCGCACGAAGCTCTCGGGCAGCCATGTCTGAGGGTGCGTTCCGAACAGCAGGACGGCAGCCGTAGTCACATGACCGCTACTTGTGAGGAGGTTCCGGGCTCGGAGCAGCCGCAGTGGCTCCGGGTGGGCGACAGCCTCGGCGTAGTCGGCGAGCAAGGCTTGATCGAGATGCTCGAGGGTGGCGTCCTCTACCGGAGTGACCTCGTATGAGGCTTGGCCCTTGTCGTATTGCAAGTTCTGCCTTTGCGCGAAGGTGAGTCTGCGGTTCTCGTCGCCGACCCGCAGGAATACTTGATCCTTGTTGTCGGAGTGAACCGCCTCGGATGGCTCAACTTCGAATACGAGCAGCCGGTCCGGTCGCCCGGCGATGTCTTGGCAATCCACGAGACTGTGCTTGCAGCGGACTGCGGGCTGGGTGAAGTCGAAGACTGTCTGCTGCCAGTCCGAGAGCTTCCTGGGACCGGGGGCGTTGATTCCCTCCACTCGGTCATCGGACAGCCCCACGACGACCGTGCCCCCCTCGGCATTGGCGAAGCCAACGAGCGTCTCGGCCAGGCTCCTAGGGCTGATGCGATTGCTCTTGCGGTCGAACCATTGGTCCTCGGGCAGCCGCAGGAGAGCTGCGCCCCTCAATTCGGGGGCCTGGGCTAGCGCTTGTTCTGCCGCAACCGTGGACATACAGCTACTATAACATCTTTAGAGTAGCTGTATGTAGCTCGTGCCGACGGCTCCGGACCCGCCCTGTGCAGATTGAAAGTAATACTTACAATCTGCATGACAGGGAGGTATCCTGACTTCCGTGATTGAGCGAGAGATCACGCCTCGTCTGACGCAACTGTTCGGACAGTACCCGGTCGTGACCTTGACCGGTCCGCGCCAGTCGGGCAAGACAACTCTCTGTCAAGTGGCGTTCCCGCACTTGAACTACTTCAACCTTGAGGCACCCGATCAGCGGGCCTTCGCCGAGTCAGACCCGCGAGGGTTCCTGGCGCAGGCAGGCGACGGCGCGATCATCGACGAGGTCCAGAATCTCCCCGACCTCCTCTCCTACATACAGGTCGAGGTTGACGAACGTGGTCGCAACGGCCTCTTCGTCCTGACCGGGAGCGAGCAGTTCAGATTGTCGCGAGCGATCAGCCAGTCTCTGGCGGGAAGGACCGGCCTGCTGCGGCTGCTTCCGTTCTCACTCGCAGAGCGAGCCGCCACTGGTTCGAGCATGGCCATCGACAATGTGATCTTCTCGGGCTTCTACCCGCGGATCCTCGATCAGGGGCTGGACCCCCGCCAGGCGCTGGGCGACTACTTCGAGACCTACGTCGAGCGAGATGTCCGAGGGTCCAACGAGATCCGCAACATCTCAAGCTTCCGGCGGTTCGTCCGGCTGTGTGCCGGCCGAGTCGGGCAACTGGTCAACCTCAGCTCTCTGGGCGCCGACGCCGGCGTGTCCCACCCGACGGCGCGTGCGTGGCTGACGATCCTCGAGGCGAGCTACGTCGTGTTCCTGCTCCAGCCGTTCCACGCCAACATCCGCAAGCGCCTGACCAAGTCCCCCAAGCTCTACTTCTACGATGCCGGCCTGGCGAGCTACCTCGTAGGCATCGAGAACGCGCGGCAGGTAGCGACCCATCCGCTGCGTGGCGCGCTGTTCGAGAACGTCGTCGTGATTGAGGCGCTAAAGCATCGGCTCAACCGGGGCCATCAGCCGAACCTGTGGTTCTTCCGCGATTCGAGTGGGTTGGAGTGCGATTTGCTGCTGGAGACTGGCGAGGGAACCTCCGCTATCGAGATCAAGTCGGGATCAACGATCTCCGGCGACTATTTCACCTCGCTCGACAAGGTCGCCGATCTGTTGCCGGATGTCGTCTCCAAGACAGTCGTCTACGGCGGCACCGCGCGCCAGGAGCGAAGCGACTGTGCGGCGGTGCCGCTTGCAGACCTCGGCAGCGTGATCGACCGGCTGGACATCGACCAGGAGATCTCGGACTTCATCAGCGAGAGAACGGGTGCGTCGCCCCGCCGGTCCGACGTCGAGATCCTCGACGCCGTGTATTGCAGGCACATTCGCCCCACCCTCGACGATCTGGAACCCTATGTTGCAAGGATCGGGAACAGCCTCTTCCAGCAGCACCGTTGGGACGGGCAGGTCAGCAGAGGTGCCCGGGCCGGCGTCACGGGCGGTGGCGTGCTGTCGGACGGGCGATGGGCGGCGACCAAGGAGAGCTGGCTGCTGTCACCGGGCTTTGAATTGAGTGACGACACTCCCGTCAATATCGGTTCTCGCTTAGTTCTGCGGAGTTACACCGGCAGGGATGGCCCCGACTTCAGCACGGAGATCAACATCCGATGGATCCTGGCCGCGGCGCAGGTTGCACGGAGCGCGAGCATCGATTCGACGGAGATTCCTGCGCTGAGGTCGACAATCGCCTACCCGGACTTGGGAACGACACCCGCCGACGTCGACCGAGTGGTGACAGAGGTCGCGAGGGCTCTTCTCGACCGGATCGCTGAGTTGTCGGCGACGTAGAGCCCGAATAGGTGAGCCTTCACGAACTTGTGGGGCGCGGGGCGGTTCGCCAAGCGAAATCTGGAGAGTTTCGCGTCGTATAGAAGCAAAACCCACACAGATTTCGATGGGGGCGCGGCGTGGCGTGGGGGGCGCGGCGTGGTGTGGGTACTGGGCCCGTGGTGACGGTTACCTCGTCTCCGGGGCGCGGCGTGGCGTGGCGTGGGGACGTGGCGTGGGGGTCGAGGCTGACGGCGGGCGGCGGTTACACGAGGTCGTCCTGCCAGAGGCGCCGGGCGAAGTCGGTCGCGCCGATGATGTCGATGCCGTCGTCGGTTCGCCGGGGGCGGGGTTCGAGGCAGACCACGACCCTGCGGCCCGCGCCGGGATGCTCCTCGGCCAGGGTGCGGAGGCCCTTGAGGTGGCTGCTGGTGATCCTGGCGGTCGCTTTCGCCTCAATCGCGAGCTGCATCTCGCCGACCACGAAGTCGACCTCGATGCCGCTGGGGAGCCGCCAGTAGGTCAGATGCTCGTCGAGCTCGCGGTAGGCGACATACGCGGAGAGCTCATGGAATATCCAGTTCTCGAACGCTTTGCCGTACTGGTCCGAGCCGCGCAGCAACTCGCCGCGTCGCGCCAGACGGTTAACGACGCCGACGTCCTCGAAATAGAGCTTCGGAGCTCCCGCGAGGCGGCGCTTCGCGCGCCGTCGCCAGCGCGGCAGCCGACGCGCCAGCAGTGTGTCCTCGAGGATGCCGAAGTGCGCCTTGGCCGTGGGCCCCGACACGCCGCAGTCGCGGGCGATGTTCGAGTAGTTGACGGGCTCACCGTCGCTCAGCGCGGCCGCGTCGAGGAAGTCCGAGAAGGCTGGCAGGTTCCGCACCAGACCCTCGGCGGCTACCTCTTCGCGCAGGTAGTCGGCGATGTAGGCGTCGAGCAGGCGCCGGGGCCGGTCGGACTGGTACACGTTGGGCAGGCATCCACAGTTGAGCACCCGGTCGAGGTCGAAGTCCTCCCCGATCTCCCCGGCAGTCAGGCCCCGCAGCTCATAGCGCACGGCGCGCCCGCCGAGCAGATTCGCCGCGCCGCGCCTCACCTTGCGCGCGCTCGATCCGCATAAAGCGAAGCGCAGCCCGCGGTTCTCGATCAGCCAGTGGACCTCGTCGAGCAGAGCGGGGACCTTCTGGATCTCGTCGATGACCACCTGGCGGGACCTCTCGGGACCCGCCGCCTCGAGCTCCTCGCGCAGCAGCTCGGGACGGGCGACGTAGCGGCGGAACTCGTCCGCCTTGAGCAGATCGACCCACACGCCGTCGGGGTACCGCTGCCTGAGCAGAGTGCTCTTGCCCGCCTGCCGCGGCCCCCACAAGAAGAAGGTCTCCGTCCCGGGCTCTGGCAGAGACAGCAACCGTTGAAACATACTCTTTAGATTATCATGACAATCTAAAGCACAGATTGGCCATCTATTACTGTCATAGCATTGCGATAGTAATCGAGTTGTGTCTCCGGCTCCATCAGCAGCCGCTCGGGAGGCGAAACGCACCCAGGGCCTCGGGTCACCCGACCAGCCTCTCTACGCTTGGCGAAGCGCTACGAAACGGGCCGTGGTTGCCAGTGCCTCCTTGGCGGCGGGCACGTCCGGCAGTGCTTCGAGCGCGTCGAGGGCCTCGTCAAGCAGCTCCGCGATCTCCTCCTCGAGGCTGGAGAGCGCACCCGTGTCGACGATCACCTGCTGAGCTTCGGAAACCGTCCCGTCGTCCATGTCCGAGCCGACCGCGTCCAGTACCTCAAGCTGGGACGGGGTGGCGCCTGCTCTCGCCAGGGCCATCAGCAGAGTGGGCTTGCCCTCGCGAAGGTCGTCGCCGACCGGTTTGCCAGTGGCGTCCGGATCTCCGAACGCGCCGAGCACGTCGTCTCGTAGCTGGAACGCCATGCCGACGGGATGGCCGTGGCGGGCCAGCGGCTCGGCCAGTTCGGCGCTGCCGGCAAGGGCCGCGCCAAGCTGCAGCGGCCGCACCACCGTGTAGCGGGCGGTCTTGTGCTCAATGATGTTTCGGGCCTCGTCCGCAGTGGCGCTCCCCCGGGCCGACCCAACGACGTCCAGGTACTGGCCCATGTTCAGTTCGGTGCGCAGACCGTCCCACACCGCGCGGGTCTCGGGGGTAACCCGCCCCAGCGTGCGGTCGGCGAGCACCATGGCCATGTCGCCGACTAGCACTGCGGCCGCCTCTCCGAAGCGCCGGTCCTCGCCGTGCCAGTCCCTGGCGCGGTGGCGCTGCACGAACTTCCGCCACACGGTGGGCGCGCCCCGACGGGTGGGGGAGGCGTCCATCACGTCGTCGTGAGCCAGCGCGAAGGCGTGAAGGATCTCCAGGGCGCAGCCGCCGTCGAGCGCACCGTCGCCGTCGGGGTCCCCGCCGCCGAGCAGCCATCCCCAGTGGCAGTAGGCGGGCCGGATGCGCTTACCACCGCCGAGGATCATGTCGGCCAGATCGCCGAGCGGCTCGTCGAGGCTGGGATCCAACGCAGCCCACTGGCGGCGCTCGGCTTCCAGGATCTCGCCGAGACGAGCCTGAACCCTGGCCGCGATGGCCGTCAACTCCGCGGGCGGAGCTACCGGCTCCTCAGCGGTACCAGTCACGACGCGGTGTCTGACTCAAGTGCAGCCACGACCCGCTCGACCTGGACGCCGGCGTTGGTGATCCGGCGGCGACAGATCTCTATGAGCGTTGCCGCTCGCTCGACCCGATTCGCTAGGGCATCGACGTCTGGATCCTCGCCCTCGAGTTCCTCCAGGATCTGCTCGAGTTCGGCCATCGCCGCCGCGTAGCCGGGCTCCTCGGCGTCGCTGGGGCCGGACGTGGGCTCTTCGGTGCTCATCAGGTTAGGTCCTCGTTGCTGTCGCGCCGAGCACGGATCGTACTCTCCAGCGCGCCGTCGGCCAGATGGGTGACGATGCCGTCGCCGGGCGACGCATCTCGCACCGAGCGCACCAGCACTCCGTCATCGCGCCGGGTCATAGACCATCCCCGGCGCAGGATCAGGGCCGGATCGAGGGCCCGCACTCTGGTGGCTACGGCGTCCAGGTGCCGTTGGGCGTGGCGGATCTCGTGACGGCCCGCCACCGACAGCCGGGCCGAGGCCCGGTCGAGGCGGCTCCTGCCCCTCCGTTCGGCTGCGGGTCCGGCTTGGGCGAGCCGGTGGGTGACCGCGGCCGCCCTGCGCCGGGCGCGCGCCGTGGCGACCCGTCCCGTGTTGGCGAGGCGCTGGCCCGCGGCGTCGAGGTTGTGGTCGGCCCGCCGGACCGCGGCCCGCGCTTGTTGGGCCGTGTCGGCGGCGCCTTTGCCGGTTCGGTGCTCGGCGGCGGCAAGGGCGCGGCGGCTGCGCACCGCGATCGACCGTCCCGTGCCGTCGAGCCTCTCCAGCCAGTCCTCGACCAGCTGGACCACGGCCTCCGCCGCGGCGGTCGGCGTGGAGCAAACGGTGTGGGCCGTCTCGTCGGCCACACTGCGGTCCGTCTCATGTCCTATGCCGGTGAACACCGGACGCTCGCACGAGACGATGGCCCGGGCCACCAGCTCATGATCGAAGGCGACGAGGTCGGTGCGGCTGCCGCCCCCTCGAGCCAGCACCGCCACATCGACCCCGGCGCCGACTGCGGCTCTGATCGCGGCCGCGATGGCCTCGGGGGCGTCGGTGCCCTGTACCGGCGTGTCGATCTCGACCACTTGGAAGGCGAAGCCGCTGCTGGTCAGCACCCGCAACATGTCGGCGTGGGCGGCGCTGCCCATCGACGTGACCAGACCCACTCGCAGCGGCACCGGCGCGAGAACGGTGCTGGCGTTGCGGCGCAGCAGTCCCTCGGCCGCGAGTGCCCGCAAGAGCGCCTCACGGTCCGCCGCGATCGCGCCCAGCGTGTGGGCTGGGTCGATGGCGATCATGCACAACTGGAGCTGTCCCCGCCGCGGGTAGAAGTCGAGCATCCCCTGGATGCGCACCCTCAGCCCGTCGGCCATACGGATGGCGTTGCCGTGCCGCTTGATCGTCCTGTTGACCCGCTCCTTGTCGTCGCGGAACAACACGACGCTCACCGAGGCTTCGGGCGGCGCGCCGGGCTCGGCGCGCTCGGGGCGCTCGACCAGGTCGAAGTACACGTGGCCGCTACGGGCCCGGCTGAGGTTGTCGATGTCCCCGGCCACCCAGACGCCACGAGGGAAGGCCTCGTCCAAGGTCCAGCGAAGCGCCTGGGTCAACTCGCCCACCGTCAGGGTCTGGTCTCCGGCGGTGAGGTCGGTCACAATGCAGCCCGCTCGGCCGTGTCGGCCCATTCGGCTGTCGGTGCCCGCTCGGCCATGTCGGCCCGTTCGGGTGTCGGTGCCCGCTCGGGTGTGTCGGCCCGTTCGGGTGTCGGTGCCCGTTCGGCTGTCGGTGCCCGTTCGGGTGTGTCGGCCCGTTCGGCCGTGTCGGCCCGTTCGGGTGTGTCGGCCCGTTCGGGTGTGTCGGCCCGTTCGGGTGTGTCGGCCCGTTCGGGTGTGTCGGCCCGTTCGGGTGTGTCGGCCCGTTCGGGTGTGTCGGCCCGTTCGGGTGTGTCGGCCCGTTCGGGTGTGTCGGCCCGTTCGGGTGTGTCGGCCCGTTCGGGTGTGTCGGCCCGTTCGGGTGTGTCGGCCCGTTCGGGTGTGTCGGCCCGTTCGGGTGTGTCGGCCCGTTCGGGTGTGTCGGCCCGTTCGGGTGTGTCGGCCCGTTCGGGTGTGTCGGCCCGTTCGGGTGTGTCGGCCCGTTCGGGTGTGTCGGCCCGTTCGGGTGTGTCGGCCCGCACCAGACCCTCGTACAGCTCTGCGTACAGGCCTCCGGTGTGGCGCAGCTGGTCGTGCGTGCCCAACTCGACGATCCGCCCCTCGTCGAGCACCACGATCACGTCCGCGTCCACCACGGTCGACAGCCGGTGCGCGATCACCAGCGACGTGCGACCCCGCAGTGCATCGTCCAGGGCCTCCTGCACCTGGGCCTCGTTCTCGGTGTCGAGGTGCGACGTGGCCTCGTCGAGGATGACGATGGCAGGATCCTTCAACAGCATCCGGGCGATGGCGAGACGCTGCTTCTCGCCTCCCGACAGCCGGTAGCCGCGCTCTCCCACCACGGTTCGGTAACCGTCCGGCAGGGCCTCGATCACGTGATGGATGCGGGCGGCCCGGCACACCTCCGCCATCTCGTCGTCCGACGCGCTCGGGCGGGCGTATCGTAGGTTCGCGGCCACGGTGTCGTGGAACAGGTGCGGATCCTGCGTGACTGTGCCGATGGCAGCCCGCAGCGACGCCTGCGTGAGGCTGCGCACGTCGACGCCGTCGACGACCACGGCACCATTCGACACGTCGTAGAGCCGCGGCACCAACGACACGAACGTGGTCTTGCCCGATCCCGACGGCCCCACCACCGCCACCATCTGGCCCGGCGCGATGTCCAAGTCGACGCCGGACAGCACCTCGGGCAGGACGCCCCCGGTCATGTCCCCGGTGTGTTCGTGGTCGGCTGGTGCCCTTTCGCTCCCGTCCGGTCCCGCGGAGGCCTCGATGCCGAGCGACGCGGGCGTGTCCTCCGCCGACGGGTACCGGAAGCTCACTCCCCGGAACTCGACGCGCCCGGCCGGTTCGGCCAGCTTGCGGGCGTCGTCGGCGTCGGTGATCGGGTTGGGCGTGTCGAGCACCTCGAAGACCCGCTCGAAGCTCACGAACGCCGTCATCACGTCGACCCGGGCGTTGGACAGGCTCGTCAGAGGCACGTATATCCGCACCGTGTACAGGCCCAGCGCCACCAGCGTGCCCGCCGTGAGGGCGCCGTCGATGGCGAGATGGCCGCCCAGCCAGTAGACCATGGCCGTTCCGACCGCCCCCACCAGGGTCAGGGCGATGAGGAACACCCGCGAGTACATGGCGCTGCGGACCCCGATGTCGCGCACCCGCCCGGCCCGATCGGAGAAGTCCGCGGCCTCGTCGTCATGGCGGCCGAACAGCTTCACCAGCAGTGCTCCGGCCACGTTGAACCGCTCGGTCATGGTGTTGTTCATCGAGGCGTTGAGGTTCATGCCCTCGCGGGTGATGGCCCGCAGGCCCCGGCCCACCCGCCGGGCCGGCAGCACGAACACCGGCAGGATCACCACCGCGAGCAGGGTGAGCCGCCACTCCAGCACGAACATGGCGATGAGCGTCCCGGCCAGCGTGATGATGTTGGCCACCACCGTGCCGAGTGTGCCCGTGAACGCCCGCTGGGCACCGATGACGTCGTTGTTGAGCCGGCTCACCAAGGTGCCGGTCTGGGTGCGGGTGAAGAACGCCAGCGGCATGCGCTGCACGTGGTCGAACAGACGCAGTCGCAGGTCGAAGATCAGGCCCTCGCCGATGCTCGAGCTGAGCCTGCGCTCCACCAGCGACAGCAGCGCCTCACCCACGGCCGTGGCGATCAACACGACGAACAGCAGGTTCAGATATCCCTCGTCACCCTCGGCGATGGCGGAGTCGAAGATCTCGCGGATCATCAGCGGAGGCAGCAGCCCCAAGAACGTGGAGGCGACGACGGTGATGACGAAAGCGACGATCGCAGCGCGGTAGGGACGGGCGAAGGACCACACGCGGCGCCGGGTGTCGGCGGTGATCGACTTGCCCTCAAGCTCGGACCGGTCGGCCGAGACGGAGTGCATCACATGGAACGGGCTGGCCATCGTCTGGTCCTTCGGCAGTTGCGGCGTGGCCGTTGTCTCCACGAAACCTGCACAATCCTGCCGCTCAGGGCGGCGTTTCTGCACAACGTTTCCTGGTGACCGGCAGCCGCACGCGTACGTCGGGAGCCTACGAACCGGCGCAGCGGTAGCGTTCATGACGTGGATCGAGGCGGTTCCGTCGCCCTGAAGACCGACCACTACGAGATCACGATGGTGGCCTCGGCCCTTCAGTCGGGGATCGCCGAGCGCCGGGCCGTTTTCGAGGCGTTCGCCCGACGGCTGCCGGCGGGTCGGGCTTACGGCGTGATGGCCGGAGCGGACCGGATAATCGATGCCATCGAGCGGTTCCGCTTCGACGGGGAGATCGTTGACCATCTCGCCGGCGCGGGTGTCGTGTCAGACCCCGATGTGGTCGAATGGCTGCGCTCGTACCGCTTCAGCGGCGATGTGACCGGCTACCCCGACGGTGAACTGTTCTTCCCCTACTCTCCGGTGCTGACCGTCGAAGGCGGCTTCGCCGAGTGCGTTGTCCTCGAGACGGTGGTGCTGTCGATCATCAACCACGACTGTCCGGTCGCATCGGCTGCGGCCCGGGTGCGAGACGTGGCCGACGATCGCCTGCTCATCGAGGGCGGCAGCCGCCGCACGGATCCCGATGCCGCCGTGGCCGCGGCCCGGGCCGCCCACATCGGCGGCTTCGACACCACCTCCAATCTGGAGGCTGGCCGGCGCTACGGCATCCCCACCGGCGGCACAACCGCCCACGCCTTCGTACTGGCCCACTCCGACGAGCTCACGGCTTTCAGGGCACAGCGCGACGCCCTAGGCACTGGTTCCACCTACCTGGTCGACACCTTCGACGTGCTGGAGGGCATCCGCCGGGCCGTGGACGTGGTGGGGCGCGACATCGGCGCGGTGCGCATCGACAGCGGCAACCTGCTGGCGGCCAGCATCCGGGCCCGAAGCCTGCTCGATTCCCTCGGCGCGAGGGACTGCCGCATCGTGGCCTCCGGGGACCTCGACGAGTTCCGTGTGGCCGAGCTGGAGGACGCGGCCGCGCCAATCGACGCCTATCTGGTGGGTACGAGCCTGGTCACCGGCTCGGGCCATCCCACCGCGTCGGTGGTGTACAAGCTTGTCGCCATCGCGGACGGCGCCGGCACAGGTGCACACCTGCGGGCGGTGGGCAAACTCTCGCCGGGCAAGACCACCGTAGGCGGCCGCAAGCAGGTGCATCGCACCGTCGACGCCGACGGCTACTGGAAGGCGGAGGTGCTGTCGCCGGCGGGCGGGACCGGGCCAGCAGGCGGTCACGATCCCCAGGTCGTGCTGATGGCCCGCGGTGAGCGGGCTTGGCGAGACGATCCCGCCGCGGCCCGCCGCCGCTGTGCGGAGCGTCGCCAGGGTCTGAGACCCGAGGACCGGGTTCCGCACCCCCGCCGTTCCCCGGCCGTTCCCACCGAATGGGTGGGCATGGAGGCGCCCGCCGCGACAGAATCTTCCAACGGAGCGGAAGGGCAGGCAGCGCAGACGCACGGCACCCTTCAAGCTGAACAAGGGGGTCCTGGGATGCAGAAGGCTCTGATCATCGTGGACGTGCAGAACGACTTCTGCGAGGGCGGCACGCTGGCCGTGGAGGGCGGGCACGCAGTGGCCGCCTCCATCACCGACCTTGTCGGCCTGGACCGGGCCGGAGGCCGATACGGCTATGTCGTCGCGTCCAAGGACTGGCACATCGACCCCGGAGAGCACTTCGCCGCGCCGGGCACCAACCCCGACTTTGTGACGTCGTGGCCGGTGCACTGCGCGGCGGGCACACAGGGCGCGGCGTTCTCGCCGCGACTGCAGGTGGCGCTGGACGAGGTGTTCCTCAAGGGCCAGTACAGCAACGGCTATAGCAGCTTCGAGGGGGTCTCGGGATCCAGCGAGGACGTGGGCCTGCGGGACTGGCTCGCCGAGCGTGGTATCGGGGCCGTCGATGTGGTGGGCGTAGCCACCGACTACTGTGTGCGGGCCACCGCGCTGGACGCGGCCGCGGCCGGCTTCGAGACGTCGGTGCTGGTCGGCCACTGCGCCGGTGTCTCCTCCGACACGTCTGCGGCCGCCCTGGAGGAGCTGGCCGCCGCGGGCGTCACCATCGTGAACTGACCCACCCGCCCGGCCCCCCTGGTTCTCGGTCGAGTATTGGGTCGCCCAGGCACAAGAATCGCCCCAAGATTCTGGGCTCGGCCTGCCGGCGCCGCCGGCTTGGGCTATTCAGGTGCGGGGCTGCGGAACGACCCGCAGGTAGGGCAGGGGAGCCTCCCAGCCGTCGGGATACTTCTCGGCGGCGGCCTCATTCGAAACCGCGGGCACGATGATCACGTCCTCGCCCTGCTGCCAGTTGGCCGGGGTGGCCACCTGCTCGGTGGCGGTGAGCCGGACCGAGTCGAGCAGCCGCAGGATCTCGGCGAAGTTGCGGCCCGTGGTCATCGGGTAGGTGAGCGTGGCCTTGATCTTCTTGTCGGGTCCGATGATGAACACCGAGCGGGCGGTGGCGTTGTCGGCCGCGGTGCGGCCCTGTGACGTGTCGCCGGCGTCGGCCGGGAGCATGTCGTAGAGCTTCACCACGTTGAGCCCGGGGTCACCGATCAGCGGGTAGTTGACGGCGTTGCCGGTCGCCTTCTCAATGTCGGCGGACCAGCCGTTGTGGTCGCTCACGCCGTCGACGCTGATTCCGATGATCTTGCAGTTGCGGGCCGCGAAGTCCGACTTCAGGCCGGCGACGGCGCCCAACTCGGTGGTGCACACCGGGGTGAAGTCCTTCGGGTGGGAGAACAGCAGCGCCCATCCGTCGCCGATCCACTCGTGGAAGTTGATCTCTCCCTCGGTGGTTTCGGCGGTGAAGTCGGGGGCTGTGTCGTTGATGCGCAGTGCCATGGGGTTTTCCTCCAGTGGTCGCGGACTGTCCACAGGCTAGCGGCCCATGACGACAAATCCGACTGGATTAGTCAGGTATCGCCTCGAAGGCCCGGAGCCGTCTACACCGACAACGGCACCGATTGGACCGAACTGCCCTTGCCCAACGGGATCATCATCGGCTACATCGATATCACTGGTGATCGCTGGCTGGCGCGGGGACGGCCCCGCAGTTCCGATGATCCTCGAGAAGTGATCGACCGGGTGTTCTACACGGATGATCGGGGGCCAACTGGACCGAGTTGCTCCTGGATGTCTCGCCGGACCCGGACCCGGCGTCGCCGCATTGCGAGCGGCATCTTGGGCATGTTGTGCAACCGCAGGTCGCTCGGCTCGTTCCAGCCGTGGCTGCGGAGGTCGTAGACCACAACCTCGTAGTCGTCGATCAGCAGCGACCAGTACGGCCAGTACAGGTCGGCGGCGAAGCCGCAACCGTGACTGAGCACAACTCTGGGGCCGTGCGGGTTTCCGTGGCGGCGAGCCACGATCACCGTGCCGTCGCTGAGACGCGCCTGCGCCGTCGCCGACGGCTCGGGCAGTTGCAAACCTGCAAGATGTGACGGTCATTATCTGCGGGCTCCCCCCTTCAGGCCGTCGCAACACGCGGGGCGTGGTCCCGAGGATCCGCAGGTTACATTGCGATGCCGCAGTGAGACAAGAAGCTCCTGCGCTGCTACCGGTGCGTGTTGCTGAAGATGACTAGGGCTTGCTTGACCCCGTAGAGGAATCCGAAGGGCTCGGGCAATACCGCGATCCGGGCGTCGAACAGTTCGCCTTCAGTGGGACGGTCGAGCCGTGGAACCCTATGACGAGGGCATTTCTGGTGCTGTACGGCGGAGAGTATGGGCGCACTAGCCCGCCACCACCCAAACCAACACCTAGAGGCCGGGGACTGTCAGGTTCTTGTGTAAGCGGCCGTGGTGGCTGGCTGGGGCGGCGGCGACGATGGACCGAGCCGTGGCGCCTTCGGGTACCTCATCATGACGGTCGGCGCCGCCGGCTTGGTCAGGCAGGCGACCTTAGAACATGCGCGGGTAGGTGATGCCGCCTCGCGGTGCAGCGTCGTGTTCCCGCTCTTGTTCGCTGCGCTCACGGGCCGCTCGGGCCACGGCCTCGCTGAACGCCTCGCCAAAATCCTCACGAATCACCCCCTACCCGCTCGGCCTCCTAGGCAGGCGCCGGCCTGCTCGTCGAGGTCCTCGAAGAGGTGATCGTCTTGGACAGTTTCCGGATCGACGTCGGGCAGCTCGAAGCTGCCGCTGTCAGCCTGCTCATCGAGCGTCTCGTAGAGCGCGGCGTTCGGGCGGACCTTCTCGGGATCGTTCGGGTCAGTGGACACCCCATCACCGAGCATGCTGTTCGCGTCGATCCCGCAGGGTTCGAGGGCGATGCCAGCCTCGGTGGGGCTCGACTTCGACTCGATCGAAGGTGGCGAGGCCGGTGCTTGCGCGGCGTTGGCTTGAGTCACGGCTACGGCCAAGGTCAGTGCAGCGACGGTCACCGCGACCGCCGTTCGTGTTTGAGTTGAGGGGGAGGGCATTGAAGCTCCTTTTCTGTGTTGGTGGTTGCTTCCCTCAGCAAGGTAACGACCCGGTGTTAAGCGGTGATGAAGATGACGTCACCATCCGGACAAGATCGACAAAGATCGCATCGGCTAGCCCGCTATGACCGTCGCTGCCGCGCCTGAACTGAGATGCCGTGGCACCTCCGTCTTCCAGCGCGGTATCTTCGCAGCACGGATTCCGCGACGCCGCTGGAGCGGTAGCAGATGCCGAAGCAGTACAGGCTGCCGTACACGCTGCGGGAGCCAGCGAGGGCGGGCCAACACTGAGCCGACCTGCACAATCGCAGCGACGGCAGGGGAGGCGAGGAGCATGAGAGGACGGATTCTGGTCGCGGAGGACGACCCGAAACAGGCTGACCTCATCCGCGTCTACCTCCAGCAGGCGGGATTCGCGGTGGTGGTGTCGAACACTGGAAGCGAGACCCTCGCTCAGGCGCGACGCCGCCGGCCAGACCTGGTGCTTCTCGACATCATGATGCCGGGGATCGACGGCCTCGATGTGTGCAGGATCTTGCGCCGCGAGTCGCAGGTGCCCATCGTGATGCTGACAGCTCGCTCGGCCGAACACGACATGCTCCACGGCCTCGAACTCGGCGCCGACGACTACATAGTCAAGCCATTCAGCCCCCGCGAACTGGTGGTCAGGGTGGGGGCCATTCTGCGCCGCGCCGGCCGCGCCGACGCTCCCAGCGAGCTCACCGTGCGAGGGCTGCACATTGATCTCGACCGCCATGAGGTCACGAGGGACGGACTGAGCGTGGACTGCACCCCCCGCGAGTTCGCGATCCTCGTAGCTCTCGCCAAGCGAGCGGGACAGGTGTTCAGCCGAACGAGACTTCTCGAAGCCGCTCTCGGCTTCGACTATGAGGGTCTGGAGCGAACGATCGACGTCCACGTCGGCAACCTGCGAAAGAAGCTCGAGCCCGACCCGGCCAACCCCTCCTACATCGTCACGGTGTTCGGGGTCGGCTACAAACTCGACGACGGCGACAGCCCGTGAGGGCTGTCGCTGGTCGCCTCTCGACTCGGGTCGCGCTCGGAGTTGCATTGGTGGCAGTCGTCTCCATCGTGGTGACCGCCCTTCTCGTCCAGCGCCTAGCCGAGCGAGAACTCCGATCCGAGATCACACGCAACCTCGACGCAGAACTGGAGATACGTGACGCCATTGCCAACCACGGCATCCAGTCTCAAGGGTGGAACGGAATCGAAGACACCGTCATCGACCTCGCCCGTCGCCACGACGAACGCATCGCTGTCGCCACCCTGACCGGAGAGGTCCTTGTTGACACAGCCGTCGAGATCAGCGGCGCCGCTGCCCCCCTGCCGAGTCAACCATCCGTCATCGATCCAACCGACAGCCTGATCAACTACGGCCGGTTGGACGCGTCCCTGCTGCAGGCGGCCCTTGAGATGGTGTGGCTCCGCGAGTGCCTCGACCAGGCCGGCGTGCCCTACCAGCTTGCCCGAGACGAGACGGTCGGCCTCGACGTCCCAAGGCCCGACCGCTCGCTGACCCCAGCAGAATCCGACATTGCGACATCGTGTCTGATGCGGCGCGGAGTGGGCGATGGCGAATTCTACCTCGACCGGGACTTCACATTGGACCTCGCAGGCCGGGACCCTGAGCAGGAGCATCTTGACGTTGAGCCCGTGCGGCTCTTCATCGGCTACGGCGACGACAGCAACGACCCGCTCGCAACCTCGCTGCGGTCAACCACGTTCTGGGTGGCGATCGGAATTGTGATCGCGGCAGCAGCCATCTCCGCGGTTGCCATCTCGCAGCGCCTCACCCGGCGACTCGATGCCGTCACTCGTGCGGCCGACCGAGTGCGCTCAGGTGACCTCGACTCCCGCGTCCAGGTCGGCGGCATCGACGAGATCGCCAGGCTCGGCGGCTCGATCAACAGCCTTGCCGCATCGCTACAAGCCGAACACCAAGCACGCAAGACCCTCACCAACGACGTAGCCCACGAGCTTCGCTCCCCGCTCGCGAACCTCACGGGCTATTTGGAAGGCATCGAGGACGGCCTCATCGACGCCGACCGGGGAACGATCGCATCGCTGCAGGAAGAAGCCAACCTCATCGCAACGCTGGTCCAGGACCTACAACAGCTGTCCGAGGCCGAGTCGGGGTCCCTCAACCTCGAGCCAGTCGACGTCGCAGACCTGGTCCACAGAGCCGTCGCCGCCCACCAACCAGCCGCGGACGCGGCAGGGGTCGTCCTGAGCGGGGATCCGGCACCCGGGCGGATCGGACTGCTCGATCCCGAACGCATCCGACAGATCCTCAACAACCTGATCACAAACGCCATACGCCACACACCGCCAGCAGGCTCCGTCTCAGTCTCAGTCGCGCAGACCCACGGTGCAACAGTCGTCACGGTCAAAGACACCGGCGAAGGCATACCGGCACACCATCTGCCCCACATCTTCGACCGCTTCTACCGAGCCGACCAATCCCGGTCGCGCAGCACCGGCGGCAGCGGACTAGGCCTGGCGATCAGCCGGGAACTCGCTCACGCTCACAACGGCTCACTCACAGCATCGAGCATGCGTGGCGTCGGTTCGACACTGACCCTGCTAATCCCGCGGCTCGACCGTTGAATCCAGCCGCCCGCGCCGCCAGCCTGACCAAGGACGCTGTGACGAGCAACTAGGAGACTGCTGAGCAACTGGTGCGGCGACCGGGTGTCGGGCGGGGTCGGCGGGGTCGGTCGGCGGGGTTCGGGGTGGTGGGGTGCTGTGGTTGGTGCGGGCCCGGGCGCGCGGCGCTGCCGCCGGGGCTCAGAGGGTGAATGCGCCGCCTGTGTGGGTGACGCCGAGGTTGGTGAGGCGCACGAGGTTGACGGCGGCGGCTCTGGTGGTGAGCCAGAGGTGGTTGGCGGCGACGCCTCGGTAGGGGACGCGTCTGGCTTTGTTGCGGGTGAGCCACGCGATGGATCTCTCGGCCATGGGGCGGTGCCGGCGGTAGGCGGCCTGGGTTGCGGGCTGGGCCCAGCGGGTCTTGTTGGCTTGGCGGCGCGCGTGGTGTGCGTCGACGGTGACGCTGCGCCCGGAGCGCGAGGTGGTGCAGCGGGCGCGCAGGGGGCAGCCGCCGCACAGCGCGCCGAAGCGGGCCGCGCCGGAGGTGACGGCTTTGGTGTGCCCGGCGGGGCAGGTCACGGTCTGTGCGTCGGTGTCGATGGTGAAGTCGTCTCGGGTGAAGCCCCCTTTGATGCGCGGCCTGGGGTCGATGGGCTTGATGGCGGTGGCGTAGCCGGCGCCCTCGAACGCGTCGAGCGCCTCGCCCGACGCGTAGGCGGAGTCGGCCAGCACCAGCCCCACGAACCCCCCAGCCCCCAAGACGGCATCGCTGTCGCCGGTCTCGGCGTCGGTCTCGGCGTCGGCGGCATCGGCGTCGGCGGTCTCGGTGTCGGTGTCGGCGGTGTCGGTGTCGGCGGTGTCGGCGGTGTCGGTGTCGGTGTCGGTGTCGGTGTCGGCGGTGTCGGTGTCGGCGGTGGTGTCGGCGGTGGTGTCGGTGGTGTTGTGGGGGGCTGTGGGATCGTTGTTGAGGAGGCGGGGGCCGACTCGGGCGTCTGATGTGTCTGCTGTGGTGAGCTCTGCTGCGGTGATGAGCCCGGTGTCGGGCTCGGCGCAGATGTGGGCCTTGTAGCCGTCGCGGCGCTGCGAGCGGGACTTGCGGGCGTGGCGGGCCTCGGGGTCCACCGTCGATATCACCCGCCCCGGCGCCACGCGGCGCGCTATGCGCCAGCGACCCGGCACCGCCGGGTCGGCCTCGACGTCCTGGCCGGCCACCACCGCCAGCAGCGCCGCCGCCTCGGCCTGCTCCTCTGTGAGCTCTGAGCCCTCGAGCGCGTCGAGCACCGCACGGGCGTCTGTGACCATCTCGTCTATGAGCCAGGACCGCTCATCGGGGTCGCCCCAGTCGCACACCGGCTTGGCCCGGCTGTCGTAGCCATGGCCCAGCGCCACCGCGGCCGCACGCGGCGCCAGGCGGCGCACACGCCGTATCTGAGCTGAGACCATCGTGACCGTGTCCTGGGTCGCCACCGCGTCATACAGCACCGTGGAGTCCAGCGCCCGCCGCGTCCTCTTTGACAGCGCCCCGCACTCAGCGGCCACCTCGCGCACCGCGTCGAAGATCCGCTCGGGGCGCTCACTGGCCCGCAGCCTCTGGCGCCACAGCGTCAACACGCTCGCGTCGAAGCCCCCGTCGTCGATGCTGAGACCCGCCGCGGCCTTCCAGCGCACATCACAGCGCAGCCGCTCCAGCGCCTCGCGGTCAGAGCACCCCTCCAGCGCCTGCAGCACCATCACCACCGCGATCACCGACCCCGGCACCGACGGCCGCCCACGCGGCCCGAACAGATCCGCGAACAACCCGTCAGCAAACAGCCTCAGGCGGTGCTCGGCCAAGAACCGATGCACCGACCCCTCACCCACCAGAGCCCCGCACAGCCCCAGCGCGTCCAACAGTTCCCGATCCGGCTTCTCAGTTCCCTGCATGCCCCCGATTCTCCCACACCCCCCACACGATCGCGAGCACCCCGACCCGAATTACTCAGCAGTCTCCTAGGTGGCTGGTGTTAAATGGCAATTTGCCACAATTCGCAAGTCGCTGACCTGGGGTTTTGTGACTGCGAAACCCCCATTTCGGGAGTTTGGCACCAGCCACCTAGGCGCGCAGAAGACCGTGGGTCCCGCAACGCCGGACGGCCTCGCTGCACGCATCGCATGGAGCCAGATCAAAGCCGCGGTCGCCCATCTCGTCGACTAGCGCCAACAACTCGACATGCGCCATCGCCTCTACCGCGGCCGAACCGGCGGTTGAACAGTCATCCACACCGCCGCGGCTGCTCAGGTGGCTCAGACTTGCCGCCGCGGCCAGAGCGGCCCTATGGCAGATGTGCTGGAAGCCCCCTGGTTCCAAGACGCCGACTCTCAGAGGTCATCTACGGTGCCGTAGGCGCCGACGCCGGCCATCTCCAAAGCCCCGAGCACCCAGCCGTTCTACCCATTCCAGAGAGAGGACGCCCTCGTTCGCGGTCGTGAGGGCACGTTAGAATCTTGGCTGTGACCCGACGGTACGAGGTGCTGGTGACGCATAGGGCGGCGATCCGTGAAGCAGCGGAGCGCAACAACGCTCGCGTCATCGCGCTTGTGGGCTCAGTCGCGCGTGGAGAGGACACCGATCACAGCGACTATGACTTCGTGGTGGACTTCAACACGGGTGTCACCTTGTTCGACATCGGTGGGTTAGAGGCTGACCTGGAGGACTTGTTGGGAGCCAGCGTCGATGTTGTGCCTCGCTCATGCGTGCGCGACAGCTGCCGCGGCATGTTCGAAGACGCGATTCCGCTGTGACCCGACGCGACGAGGAGCGAGTCCAAGACATCCTGACAGCGTGCCGCCGACTCGCTGAGATCGTGGCCAGGGACCGTGTCGAATATGACCAGGACTGGCTGGTGAGCGACGCTGCGAACTACAACCTCACGGTCATCGGAGAGGCGATCGATAAGCTCTCAGACGAGTTCGTCGCTCGAAATCCTGGACGCCCTGTGAGGCAAGCGAAGGCTCTGCGCAACAAGTTGACTCACGAGTACTTTGCGGCCGACCCCGACATCTTGTGGGACACCATGACAAAGGATGTGCCTGCCATCGAGGCAGCGCTGCAATCGTGTTGAGCCGGCGGGCCGCTCTCGTGAAGGCCGCGACAGGCAACGCCCACCGAGGGTCTGTCGCTGTAACAACGAGCACGAGCTCACATCGTCCCTGCGGTACCCTGCCCGACACAGAAAGCCCAGTAGGCAGGTGGTACAGCCCACACATCCTGCTGGGAAGTTGGGGGCATAACCCAGGTCAAAGCCGCTCTGTAGTCATGAACTTGGCGGAGAGTATGGGATTCGAACCCATGGTGACCCGGAGGCCACAACGGCTTTCGAGGCCGCCCCATTCGTCCGCTCTGGCAACTCTCCGCCGCACAGGCTACCGGCGGCCCTCCTGCCTGGTTGTGGCGGACCCATCGGCGTCCCGCAGGCCCGAGAAAAACTCCTGCAGCAGGGCCGCGCACTCGTCGGCCCGCACCCCCGGCACCAAGTCGAACTCGTGGTTGAGCCTGGGATCGGCGCCGAGGTTGTAGAGCGAGCCGAGGGCGCCGGCCTTGGGGTCGTCGGCGCCGAACACGACTCGGCCCACCCGGGCCTGCTGCAGGGCGCCGGCGCACATGGGGCACGGCTCGAGGGTCACGGCCACGGTCGCGCTGTCGAGGCGCCAGCCGCCCAGGCGCGTCGCGGCGTCGCGCAGGGCCAGGATCTCGGCGTGGGCGGTGGGATCGCCGGTGCGCTCGCGCTCGTTGTGGCGACGGGCCAGCACCTCGCCGTCGTGCCACACGACTGCGCCTACGGGCACGTCGCCGTGAGCGGGCGCGGCCCGAGCCTCGGCCACCGCCAGCTCCATGAGCTCGTCGTCGGTCACCTTGCGTCCGAACCGGGGGGCACCGGGGTCACGGGTCTATGTCGGTGGCGATCAGCTCGGCCATCGCCGCTGAGGCTGCTGCCGTCAGCTCTCCGTCCACAACGGGAAGCTCCGTGTCGTCGATGCGGGCGATCGACTGGACCGTTCGGGTGGAGGAGGCCAGGAAGGCCTCGGTCACGTCGGGCAGGGCCCGCACGGGCAGATGTGTCTCGACGATGTCGAGCCGCTCCAGCAGCAGCGCCCTCGTGACGCCAGCCAGACAGCCGGTGTCCAGCGGCGGCGTGTGCAGCCGTTCGCCGTCGGACCAGAAGATGTTGGATCCCGTGCCTTCACTCACCCGGCCCTGCGTGTCGGCGAAGATGGCGTCCGACGCGCCCCGCTCCCTCGCCATGTCCAAGGCCAGCACGTTCTCGGCATAGGAGATGGTCTTCACGCCGGCCATGGCGCCCCTCTCGTTGCGGGGGTACGGCATGATCGCCACCGCCGTGCCTGGCGGGTAGACGGGCGGCCGGTTGCCGGCCATCACGATCGTCGATTCACGGTCGTCGCCCCGGCCCGACCCCAGCGGGCCGCCGCCGCTGGTCACCGTGATGCGCACCACCCCGGAGTCGGGCGCGACGTTGAGGCACTGATCGATGGCAGCCCGCAGGTCGCCGTCTCGGTACGGGCAGTCGAATCGCAGGACCCGGGCGGAGCGACGCAGCCGCTCGAGGTGGCGCCGCACCGCGAACGCGGCCCCCCCGGCGCCGTGGCGCACGACGAGCAGCGTCTCGAACACTCCGTCACCGACCAACACACCGTGGTCGTCGGCGCGCAGGTGCATCTGGTCGGGTTCGACGAGCCGTCCATCGACCCAGACGGCCTGAGCGCTCACGAAGTCGAAGCTATCGGGCTGGCCCGGTCTCGCGGGATCGTGATGCGGTCGCAGGCGCGCCATGACCCCAGGTGGTCTCGCCGCTCGTGCCTCCCAGCGGTCTCGCGGGATCGTGATGCGGTCGCAGGCGCGCCGGCGTCTGAGCAGGGTCAGAGCGGCGCGCCCACCGGATTCCAGATGTTGAGTCGCCCGACGGTGAGGCTGCGATCCTGGGTCCCTATACCTTGAGGCCGTGCAATCATGGATACGGCGCAACTGGATGTGGGCCATGCCGACGGCAGCGGCCGCTCTGGCGCTCGGGCTGTGGCTGTTCTTCGGGTACTTCGCCTTCCACACCATACTGATTGACGATGAAGTGGACGAGGCGATCCCCTTCTTCACCGGCCCGGCCCCGTCCGGCATCGAGGGCGACGAGACGACTCAGGAGATGGCCGACGACATGAACGAGGCCATGACCGACGCGGACATGCCCATGGTCGACGAGGTGGACGAGCCCATGCCCGAGATGGCCGCGGCCGAAACGCCCCAATCGGACGACGGGAGCACCCAAGAGGCCCGGCCCGCCGACGACAGCGCCGGGGAGGCTCAGCCCGCCGACAGCACCCCAGAGGCCCAGCCCACCGACGAAGGCGCTCGGGAGGTCCAGCTCGCCGACGAAGGCGCCGAAGAGGCTCAGCCTGTCGACGAGGCCCAGGCTGACGAGACTCAGGCTGAGACCGCCGAGCCGCGGATCATCGTTGAGGCGGCCGGGTTGTTCATCTCTCGATCGCATCCCACCGAGGGCAGTGCCCGGGTGCTCGGCGACGGCAGCGGCCAGCGCTTCCTGCGACTCGAGGACTTCCGCACCGACAACGGTCCCGACCTGAACGTGTACCTGTCGGCCGCCCCACCCGACGCGCCGGCGAGCGCATTCGACGACGACTTCGTCGACCTCGGCGATCTCAAGGGCAACGTCGGCTCGCAGAACTACGAGATCCCGGTCGGGCTCGACTTTGGCCGCTACTCCACGGTGGCGATCTGGTGTGTGCGCTTCGGTGTGGTCTTCGGAGCGGCCGACCTCAGCGGCTGAGGAGCCACGCCGGTGGGTCACCGCGTCGCGGTGCAGCACCTTGTTGCCCGCTCTTGTTCGCTGCGCTCACGGGCCGCTCGGGCCACGGCCTCGCTCAACGCCTTGCGACGTCTCCGTGAACCGCGGCCTATCCGCTCGGCCTCTGGCTGAGAGTCGCTTCGAGCAGGAACGACGACCCCGGCGAGGGGTCCGTGTTCAAGCCGGCCAGCTCGACGACGAGCCATCCCTTCTCTCCCTCCGACGGCTCCAGCTCGGCGACGACCAGAGTGGGTGTCCGGTCGGTGGTCAGCCAGGCGACCGAGGCCGAGTCGTCCGACCACAGCGGCCGGCCGTAGCCGCCACCGTCCAGCAAACGCACCTGCTCGGTCCGTCTATCGAAGAGCCACGCCGGGCTGGTGTCGTTGAGCAGCCAGCGTCCGTCGGGTGACACCGATATGTGAGCCAACTCTGCGACGAATTCCCCGAGAAGCTCCGTAGCCCCCTCCGTGGCGGCGTCTACGACCACCACCATGCACGAGAGGTCCTCGTCGCACCGCTGCTCCACTCGCAGTTCACTGCTCGCCGCGAGGAGCCTGTGTTCGCTGACGACTTCGAACCCCTCGAGCTTCGGCCGGAATGTCCTGCCCACCGGGGGAGTCACGAGCACCCCAGTGCCGCGAACCACCAGCACCTCGGAGCCTGAGGGCGCTTGCAGCTCGCTGATGAGCGCTCCATAGTCCTGCCAGGCATTCAGCCGTATGGCCCCGCCAGGGCCGTCGGGCCGGCTGATCACCCAGAAGTCCACAAGCGGCTCGGTCGAAGGCACCAACTCAGCGCCGGAGGTGATGAGCAGCGCGGTCGGTGGATCGTCCGCCAAGGACAGGCCCACTGTGCGCTTGCCGTCGGTGAGCAACTCCAGGTCGCCGAGCGCCAGCACCGACCCGTGCGGCTCGATGGGCAGGCGCTGCAGTGCTCCCGTCGCCAGGTCCACCAGCGCGACGTGGCGGTCGCTCAGATAGGCGAGCCGGCCGTCCAGGTCGCTGAACGGTTCGGGCGGCCCCGCGCTGGGCGGCTCGCCACCCTCCGCGGCTACCTCGACCGTGCTCTCGGCCTGCCTCAGGGAGCTACTCGTGGTCGGTGCAACGAAGCGGTCCTCGTCCCGCTCGGTCTCGTCGTCGCTGGTGGTGTCGCTCCTGTCGTTGCTGGTGAGGCTCAGCAGCCACAGCCCGACCATTAGGGCCGCTAGCACGCCGATGAGCCCGGTCGCGGCCCGCCACGAGCGTTGATGGTCGCCGTCGTCGCTGTTGCCGGTGTCGTCGCCGTCGTCGCTGTTGCCGGTGTCGTCGCGGCCGTCCAGCGATGCCGCGTCCATGCCGGCACCGTAGCGGCACGCGGATGGGTCGCCCCGCGATGCCAGCCTTTCTCTTGCGTTGTCGTCCGTCGTCATCCGTCATCATAAGCGCTGGTCAGACGGGGTAAGTGTGTCTTCTGCGAGGCCGTTGGTTGCCTCATGCGTAATCTGCCCTTATCATCCGTTATCACTTAGAAAGTAATAACAGAGGTAATGCAGTGAACTCAAATCCCGCACGCCCCGCTGTGCTGTCCGCCAGCTTCGTGCGCACAGTCAATGAGCCCGGACGCTACGGGGACGGGCGCGGAAGCCACGGGCTGAGCCTACTCGTGCGGGCTACGCGCAACGGCAGATGGTCCAAGACCTGGTCCCAGCGCTTGAGGGTCAACGGCAAGCCGATCATGATCGGGCTTGGCGCCTACCCGATCGTCACACTGGCCCAAGCGCGGGCCAAGTGCCTGGAGAACCGTCGGGCTGTCGAGCAGGGCCGCGATCCCCGAGGCGATGGCGTTCCGTCTCTTGTCGAAGCCGCCGAGCGGGTAATCGCCCTGCACGCCCGGCAGTGGAAGCCCGGAAGCCGCTCCGAGCAGCAGTGGCGGGCGAGCCTGGATACCTATGTGTTCCCCCGGCTCGGGGCCAAGCGTGTCGATCTGATCACCGTGGGCGACATCCTTGCCGTGCTTGCCGATCCGTGGACTACCCGTCCCGAGACGGCCAGGCGGCTTGCCCAGCGGGTCTCCACGATCCTCAGGTGGGCGATGGGCGCGGGCTACCGCACCGACGATCCCACCGCTGCGGCGGTCGCTGCGCTGCCTCGCCACACCGACAAGCCCCAGCACCACCGTGCCCTGCATCACAGCGAGGTTGCCGCGGCCTTGGAGAAGATCCGGGCGTCGAAGGCCAGCACGACGGCCAAGCTGGGCCTGGAGTTCCTCACCCTGACCGCAGCCCGCTCAGGCGAAGTGCGAGGCGCTGACTGGTCCGAGTTCGACATCGACGGAGCGGTGTGGACCATCCCGTCCGAGCGGACCAAGACGAAGACGGCCCACCGCGTGCCGCTGTCAGCCCGTTCGCTCGAAGTGCTCTTGGAGGCCCACAGAGCCGGTAGCGGAGAGGGGCTGGCGTTCCCAAGTCCGACGACTGGGCGCGCGCTCACCAACGAGTCGTTCCCCAAGCTGATGCGAGAACTCGCCATCGACGGCACGCCTCACGGCATGAGAGCTGCATTCCGGTCGTGGTGCTCAGACACCGGCGTGCCCCGTGACCTCGCGGAGATGTGCCTGGGACACGCCGTCAAAGGCGTAGAGGGCGCCTACCAGCGCTCCGACATGCTCGACCGGCGCCGACCCCTCATGAAGATGTGGGCAGAACACGTGCAGCTGCAATAGGGCTTCGCCACAGGCGGTGGCAAGAACATGCCCTCGAGGAAGCGCTGTCCATAGCGTGTAGGAGTCATGGCCTCCTGCCATGAGCGCTGGACCTGTTCGTCGGAGCAACCGTCACTCAGATCGAGGTCAGGGCGCAAGCACCGGCCACTGAGCCCGACTCTCAAGCCCTGCGCTCGCCAGCGGCTCACTGTGAACCTCACCGGGTATTGCGCAGGCTCAGGTGGGCCCTGTGGGTGCCCGCTGTCGCTTCACGGGGGCGCCGACTTGCGCGTGGTCCGAGCGCATGGCACAGATTGCGGCCGACACGGGCGTCTCGTGCAGCGGTGACGCCGATCAGCGACCCATACGATCAACTCCACAACAAGGACCCCGGCCCATCCCAGCCAGCGATCGGGGCTGCGCACCCGCAGCCCACAGCACAAGCCAGTGCTGGACCTACAATGGGCTGCATGGGTGAACAGGCTGTGCTCGACGTCGGCAGTCCGCCGCGGGTGAGGCCTCTGGGGCGGATGCCGGTTGCGGTCCCTGCCGACATTGAGGACCCGACGGCGCCTAAGGCGTCTGGTGTGGTCAGGCTGCCGGGGCACATCGCGTGGAGCCCTCCCTATGAGTACGACCTGGATGACCGCCGTGACTTGCGCCGCTTGTACGCGCGGGTGATGACAGAGGGCCTCGAAGCCGATGTGCGCTTCTACATCGACGTTGACATCCTCGTGGAGGTCTGGGACGAGCTGTATTTGTCGCCGCACGTCCGCGAGCGTTGGGGCGACTGGCTTACAGAGCGCGGACACATCGGCTAGAGGGTGCCGCTGCCCATTACAAGGGCGGGTTCGGGTTCCATCCGATGTACGCGTTCGCGGACTGCACCGGGGAGTGCCTCGCGGTGCTGCTGCGTCCCGGCACCGCCGCCGGGGCGCGCGGACCGCGGACCTCACCCGGTTCGTGGACGCCGAGCACCGGCCCGAGCCCGACGCCCGCCTCATCATGCGGCGCGAGCCGCTGCACCAGGGCGCCCAGCGGTCGCTGTTCCCCAGCGACAACTGGCGCTACTGGGGCCACTGGACCAACCTCGCCGGCAGCCCCGCGGCCCGAGACGCCGACATGAGAGCCCACGCCCGAGTCGAGGACCACATAGCACGCCTCAAAGACAGCGGCGCGAAGCGGTTCCCGTTCCGCGACCTCGCCGCCAACGCCGCGTGGCACCAACTCGCCGCCCTCTCCGACACCGCCGTGAGATGGTTCCAACAGACCTGCCTCACCGGCGCCCTCAAACACGCCAGACCCAAAACACTGCGATGGAACCTCTCACACACCCCCGCCCGCCTCGTGCGCCACGCCCGAGCCCACACCCTCACACTGCCCGCGAACCGCGCCGCTGCCACGGCCATACTCAACGCCCGCATCCGCATCAACCTGCTCATCTGAGCACACACCCCCACCGCCGCGCACGCCCCGAACACCGCGCCGGCCCAACACGCCCCAGCGCGCCCCGCCACAAGCCCCCAGCCCGAAAACCCCCCACCAAGCCCACACAACGCCCCGACAACCCCACACACCCCCGGCCCGGCGCCGCCACACACCCGCCAGCCGCCCCAAAACACACAAAAACACACTCACCCCGCCCAATCAACAATTCTCATGCACGATCAGGGCTAGGTGGCGATTCGAAGGAGAACACCGGCGAGGCCGCCGTATTGGCATGGGCAAGCCTTAACGGGGGCGTGGCCATCATCGACGAGCGTGCTGCGAGCCGGATAGCGCAACGAGATGGCATCATGGCCCACGGCTCGCTGTGGCTCGTCGTTCAAGGAGTCCGACAGGGCGAACTGGACCGCTCTGCGGCTGAACAACTAGTCGATGAACTGCGAGCGACGGACATGCGGCTACCAATCGACGGCGAAGGGCTAATCGCCTGGGCATATGAGCAAGGACTGCTCCCGTAGCGGTGAGAACGGGCCCTACCGAGCGCCTCCCAGACGCTGTCAACCGAAGTGGTGAGCGGGACTTCGTGCCGCCGACGAGGACTCATCCATCTGATGGTGAGCCGACCGGCCCGTGCAGGGATCGGCAACCGACTGAGGTGGGACGCTCACTTGAGCATGCATCACTGGACCAAACTGTCAGTCCCCGTCACCTGTACGGCTGCCCACCAGCGCCATCACCCGTGGCGGCGGCGGGGGCCGCTTCGGTGACAGTCATCACGTTGACATCGGCCAGCAGTCGCCGCGCCAGCCGCGCGATGAGACGCCCCTCGAAGGCACAGTGTCCTACATGAACCGTGCCGAGGTGCCGGTGCAGGTCCATCAGCACTCCGGTCTGCGGCCGGTCGCTACGACGGGTAGGGTCGGAGCGTGTCGGAGGCCAGCCCCGAGTCTGTTGTTGCCGATCTGCTATGGACGCTGGGCAATGCGCTCATGGCGCTTGCTCAGGACCGCCTCCAGGCCATAAGTGCTGCCAATGCCGATGCGCTCGCGGCCGAATCGCGCGACCCCGGGTGGGTCACGGCTGCCGATTCGCTCAAAGCTCTCGTCATCTCCCAGGAGGCCCTGATCGAGTCGGTGCGCCGGATCGAGGCACGACTCGACGACGTGGTCGCCACCCTTGCAGCGGATCGAGGGAACGCCGGCAATTGAGGCGGCGGTGGCCAAGATTCGCCCGTCCAGAACACCCATAACGCCCGGACTCACAACGGGTCCCCCTCAGTGCAGTTCGTGTTGTGATCAGGCGATCGGGGGAGACGCCGCTGTCTATCTGCCCCATCGCCGATCTTTGGACCGTGCTCATGGCGGCCAATTGCGGCCGGATCGCGTGCCATTTGCGGCGATGGCGGCCAGGAGCGAGCCCAGATACCTCAGGGAGCCACGACCGCGTACAGCAATAGCAGGCGCACTGGTTTCGCGATCTCCACAACGCGGTCGGATCGAGCGCTGTTCCCGCGTCGCCACACGCCGCGGTGCAGTGGTGCTATAACGCTGCTAGCGCACGAGGCGATCATCCCGCCCGGGGATGGTGAAGTTGCCGTCGCCGCCCGGGCTTGCAGCCGCTCGATGTCGGCCGGCAGTCCCCAGCCTCCGGGCCTCTAGTCGGCCGGGTGCGGTCTTCAGGGCCGTGGCGTCAGCGCGGGGCCGCTGAGCCGGGCACGGTCAGCAGCCGCCTGGCGGGATCAGCAGCCGCCTGGCGGGATCAGCCGCGACCCGCATCACCCGAGAACGCCGGGGCCAGCGACGGCTCCTAGTTCGCGGCCGCTGAGGGTCAGGCGCATCGCCTGATGTGCCGCGGTCAGCACCTCCAAGATCGCCCGAGCGGTCAGCTCGTGCACCGACGGGCGGTCTACCGGTGGCTACAGAATCGCCCAGATTCGGCCCAGGAGCGCCCCGGAGTCGCCGAACGGGCTTCTCTCGGGCGGTCGTAGCGACCCGCGGCGCTCACACGGCGCTGACGCCAGCCGCGCCGCTCGGCATCGCCTCCCGGCCTAGCCCGCCCTGTTCAGTAGTGGGTTGTGGTTGAGGCTGCTGTGTCCGCGAAGATGCCCTTCTGGTGCGGGAGACTTGCGCTTGTGAACAGTGCGGGCTCACGCACAGAGAAGGGCACTTCCATGGTGAAGCGTAGTCGTTGTCGTCCGCGGTTGGGGGTCACCGGCGGCGGCCGTGGTCTGGGCAGTCATGTCGGGGCGCGGCTGCTGGCTGATCTGGCGGACGCGGTCGGGTTGGGCGAGGCGATGTCTGAGGCGATGGCTCCGACGAGGCAGCGCCGCGGGGGTCGTGACCGTGGCGAGGCGCTGGTGGACGCGGCGGTGATGATCGCCGACGGGGGCGACACGATCTCTGATATAGCGGTGCTCGCGGATCAGCCGCTGCTGTTCGGCGAGGTGGCGTCGCGTCCGACGCTGTGGCGGGCGCTGGGCGCTGTCGGCGGCGCCGCTTTGGGGCGGGTCAAGGCCGCCCGGGCTCGGGCCCGCCGCGGGGCGTGGGCCGCGGGCGCTGATCCGGGTTTCTATGTGATCGACATAGACGCCACGCTCATCGGCTCCCATTCTGACAAGCAGGGCGCGGCCGGCGACTACAAGGGCGGATACGGGTTCCATCCGCTGTTGGCCTGCCTCGACGCGACCGGCGAGGCGCTGGCGGGTCTGCTGCGGCCCGGCAACGCCGGGTCCGACACCGCCGCGGACCACATCGCGGTCCTCGACGACGCCCTGGCGCAGCTGCCGGTGGACCCCCGCGAGGTCGAGGTGGTCGTCCGCACCGACTCCGGGGGCTGGTCCCACGGCTTCGTCGAGGCGTGCCGGGACCGCGGCGTGCGGTTCGTGATCGGCCACAAGCTCGACATCGACACCGCCAAAGTCCTGGTGGAAGTGCCCGAGCGGCGCTGGCAGCCGGCGGTCTCCGCCGACGGCTCGGAGCCGCGCGAGCACGCCGAGGTCACCGAGACCACCGAACAGGCCGACCTGTCGGGCTGGCCCGACAGATGCCGCATGATCGCCCGGCGCGAGGCCCCCCACCCCGGCGCGCAACTCACCTTCACCGACGCCGACGGCCACCGCCTGCAGGTGTTCGTCACCGACCTGCCCGACACCGACATCGCCTACCTCGAAGCCCTCCACCGCGGCCGCGGCCGCGCCGAGCGCCGAATATGTGACAACAAGGCCACCGGGCTGGCCAAGCTGCCGTCGCACTCGTTCGCGATCAACTCCGCCTGGCTGCAACTCGCCCTGACCGCCTGCGACCTGCCGGCATGGACCCGCCTGCTCGCCCTCGAGGGCGACCTGGCCCAAGCCGAGCCCAAACGGCTGCGCTACTGCCTGCTGCACACGGCCGCACACATCGTCACCACCGGCCGCCAACGCTTCGCCAGACTCTCCAGCGACTGGCCCTGGACCCCCCAACTCATCGCCGCGTTCGAGGCCGTGCGCACCATCCCGCTGCACATCTGAGCGCCGCCCCCCGGCGCTGAACCGGACACCCACACACACACATCATCCGGCCAACCCAACACCCGCACCCCCAGCGGTCACATCGCGCCCCGACACGCCCACCGACCACCCGCACCCACCGCTGCACCCAACCCAGCCCCCACAGCCGCCCCGCAACGGCCTACTGAACAATCTGGGCTAGTGAGTCCCATCACCAGGTGAGGCACCAACTGCATGCCAAGAACCCCGTCTCGCTTCGGGGCGGGTTCTTCCGTTGCGCTGCGATGTCGGCCGCTGGACGCTGGCCTCGCGGAGTGCCGGTACTGGCCTGCGATGTACCGAATCGGGCGCCCTTTGAGCGCAGCATCTCGTGTGGGCCGATCCACTCGACTCCCAACGCATCGCAGGCGCGTCGGGGATCGGAGTGCTGTCCCGAAGCGCGGCAGTGAGCAACGCCTCGCCCTGCCGGTTTGTATAGAAGAAGTAATATTTACTGTGTTAGCGATAGCTAAACAGTCAGTTCAAAAGCTATATTTGACCGATATAGGCGCGGAGGGTGTGGGATTTGAACCCACGGAGGCTCTCGCCTCACACGCTTTCCAAGCGTGCCCATTCGGCCGCTCTGGCAACCCTCCCCGGTCCCGAGCCGCGGGTCCGGACCCGCGAGGGTATCGTGTGCGCTCCAGCGCCCGTTTCGGGGTGTGACGGCCGGGTCCTGTGCAACGGGTGCCTGCGAACCGGGTCAGGGCCGGAAGGCAGCAGCTCTCAGCAGATCCGCCCGGGTGCCGCAGACAGCCTGGCCGTCACTCCCGGGAACGGGCGCTGACGCGCACGACCCTGCTGGGGTCGGCAAGGTTGCAACCGCGGCACGATCGTGCCGGGTCGGCACGGTTACGAGCCGCGGCGGCACGACCATGAACCGGCGAGGTGTCAGAGTCCACGTCTAGAGTCCTCGTCGGTGGCCTACCAGTCTCTCTACCGTCGTTACCGGCCGCAGGAGTTCTCCGAGATCAAGGGCCAGGACCACGTCGTTCGGGCCTTGCAGACGGCGGTGCGCGAGGACAAGGTCGGCCACGCCTACCTGCTGCACGGCCCTCGGGGCAGTGGCAAGACCTCCACGGCTCGTGTACTGGCCAAGGCGCTGAACTGCACCGACCTCGGCGACGACGGCGAGCCCTGCTGCGTCTGCGAGTCGTGCGAGTCGATCCAGCAGGGCCGCTCATTCGACCTCCAAGAACTCGATGCCGCCTCCAACAACAAGGTTGACGACATGCGGAGTCTGCTCGAGCGGGTCAATCTCACCTCCCCGGGCCGGGCCAAGGTGTACCTGCTCGACGAGGTCCACATGCTCACCGCCGGTGCCGAGAACGCGCTGCTCAAGACCTTGGAGGAGCCTCCCGCCCATGTGACGTGGGTGCTGGCCACGACCGAGCCCCACAAGGTGGTGCAGACCATCCGCAGCCGCTGCCAGGTCTTCGAGCTGGGCCTGATCGGCGCCGACATCATGACCGACCACATCCGCTACGTCGTCACCGACGCAGAACTGGAAGTAGACGACGAGGCCATCGACCATGCGGTGGCCGCAGGGGGCGGATCGGTGCGTGACACCCTGACTGAGCTCGAACAGATCGTGGCCGCAGGTGGGACGACTGAGCTCGACTCCTCGACCGACGCCGTCCTCAGCGCGCTGGCCGACCATGACCGGGCTGCTGCGCTGTCAGCGGTGGGCGACGCCGTGAGCCGGGGTCGGAATCCTCGCACGATCGGCGAGATGGCGCTGGCCGGGCTGCGCGACGCCTTCCTCACCGCGATGGACGATCCTCCGACCCGAATGTCCGAGCACGAGCGGGCCAGGGCGGCCGATCTGGCCAGCCGCATGGCTCCGGCCGCGATCACCCGGGCGCTGGAGACGCTGGGCCGCGCCCTGATCGACATGCGTCAAGCGCCGGACCCGAAGGTCGACATCGAGGTGGCCCTGATGCGGCTGTGCCATCCGGATGAGGACCGGTCTCTCGAAGCGCTGGCCCAGCGAGTCCAACAGCTAGAAGCCCGCCTCGACGGCTCGGTTGCCTCCGTGCCGGCGGCGTCGAGTCCGACGGCAGCGCGCTCGGAGCCACCGGCCCCGCCCGCCCATCCGGCTGAGGCTCCGGCGTCATCCGGGGTCGCGGCGGCGCGGCGGGCCTTGTCGGAGCAGCGGGCCGCGGCTCCCGCGGCACCGTCCGCGCCCCCGCTCGCGCCGGTCTCCGCCGGTGGTCCCGCCGCGGCGGCGCGGCGGGCTCTGTCGGAGCATCGGGCCGCGGCTCCCGCGGCGCCGTCAGGGTCCACAGTCGCGCCGGCCGTGGCCAGTGACCCCGTCGCATCGCCACCGCCGGTGCCGGTGCCCGATCCGGCGTCGATGCGTCCCCGCAGCCCAACCGAAGTGGTGGACCTAGCCCGCCGGTACCTGGGCCTGGAGCGGGCCTTCGTGGTGGCCAGGGCCGTGGATCTGGAGCCCGACAGGGAACGGCGGCGCGAGCCCGCACAGCTCCATGCCTTGTGGCGGGATCTCCTCGAGCACGCGGCGAGGGTCAGCCCGGAGCCGGACTCGCCCGCGATAGAGCCTCCAGCCGATGCGCCGGAGCCGGCTTCGTCCGTGTCGGGGCCCCCTGACGATGCGTTGGAACCGCCGGCATCCGAGCCGCTGCCATCGGTCGACCAGGCCTCCGTCGCCGAGTCGCCACTTGACATGGCACCAGCGATGGAGCAGCCCGTCGAGCCCGACCCTGCAACGGAGTTGTTGGCCGAGCCGGATTCGGGAACTAACTGGGAAGCGCGGGCAACTCCAACCGACCCAGTAGTCGATTGGTCTGCCATCCCCATTGGACCGTCCCGCTCGACCGAGGATGCTGCGACCCCGGCCCAGCTTGAGGACGAGGAGTACGACGGCTTCGACCTCACCGACTTGCACGATCTGGCCGAGGCACCCAGCCACGCACACGACATCGAACAGAAGATCAAGGCCACGTTCCCCGGTGCGGAACTCACGCTCCTGCCCGATCCCGAGGACGACGAGGACGGCGGCGAGGCCCAGGGGCCGAGCGGATAGGAAGCAGTTGATGAGGATCTTCGCGAGAAGCCGAGCGAGGCCGTGGCCCGAGCGGCCCGTGAGCACAGCGAACAAGAGCGGGAAACGACATGTTTCGCCGCGAGGCGTTGACACCCTTCGGCTCACGCTCCGTGTGCGAGCACTGGAGTGAGTTACTCCAGCGCGGTTCAGGAGCTGATCGACCAGCTCGGACGGCTGCCCGGCATCGGGCCCAAGTCAGCCCAACGAGTGGCGTTCCATCTGTTGAAGTCGCCTGCCGAGGACGCCAACCGGCTGGCCCGGGCCATCTCAGACGCCAAGGAGACGGTGTCGTACTGCCCTCGCTGTTTCAACTTGGCCGAGCGGGGCGACGAGTGCGCGGTCTGCCGCGATCCCAAGCGCGACCGGAGACTCGTCTGTGTTGTGGAGGACGCTCAGGACGTGGTGGCGGTCGAGCGCACCGGCGAGTTTCACGGTCGCTACCACGTGCTTCAAGGCGCGTTCAGTCCGATCGACGGCGTCGGCGTCGACCAGCTTCGCATCAAGGAGCTGCTGGCTCGGGTGTCCGATGACGACGTCGAGGAAGTGATCGTGGCCACCAACCCCAATCTGGAGGGGGAGGCGACCGCGATGCTAGTTCACAAGTACCTCAAGCCCGCCGGGGTGCGGGTGACCCGCATTGCCAGCGGGCTGCCGGTGGGAGGCGACCTCGAGTACGCCGACGAGCTCACCCTGGGGCGGGCCTTCGAGGGCCGCCGGTCCCTCGACGGAGCTTGACGCCTCTGCAACCCGAGCTTGACGCCTCTGCCATCGTGATGCAGCCCGCGCCGTTAGGTAGATTGCCGTGATGCTCACCGAGATTGATCATGTGGCCATTGCCGTTCGGGACCTGGACACCGCGATCAACTGGTACCGGGACGCTCTGGGCGCGCGTGTCGAGCACCGCGAGGTGGTGGAGCACGACGGAGTTGAGGAAGCCCTGCTCGCGGTGGCAGAGAGCTACGTGCAGCTCATATCGGCCACCCGGGACGACTCGCCTGTGGCCAAGTTCCTCGACAAGCGAGGCGAGGGCCTGCACCACGTGGGCTACCGGGTGGACGACTGCGCCCGCGCATTGGCAACGATGGTGGAGGCTGGGGCAACGCCCATAGACAAGGCGCCGAGGCCGGGCAGTCGCAACACCACCATCGCATTCATCCACCCCAAGGGGTCGTTCGGCACGCTCATCGAGTTGGTCGAGGAGTAGGGAAGGTCGGAGCGGTGCGAGTGCACCTCGTTGACGGCACCTACGAGCTGTTTCGCTTCCACTACGCCAAGTCGAACCGCGACCCGCGCCGCGGCGCGCAGCGGGGAGTGCTCAACACCCTGCTCGACCTGGTGGCCGAGGGTGCCACCCACATTGGCATCGCCACCGACCATGTGATCGAGTCGTTCCGCAACGACATGCTGGCCGGCTACAAGGACGGCAGCGGTGTGGACCCCGATCTGAAGGCCCAGTTCCCGGAGGTCGAGGAGCTGCTGGAGCTGGCCGGCTTCGCGGTGTGGCCGCAGGTAGAGCACGAAGCCGACGACGCGCTGGCGTCGGCCGCAGCGGTGGCCGCGGGTGACCCGCGGGTGGAGCAGGTCGTGATCTGCACGCCCGACAAGGACCTGGCCCAGTGCGTGACCGCCGACAGCCGGGTGGTGCAATACGACCGCCGGCGAGGTGTGCTGTACGACCACGCTGGCGTGGTGGAGAAGTTCGGTGTGCCTCCGGCGTCCATCCCCGACTATCTGGGCCTCGTGGGCGACTCCGCCGACGGGTTCCCGGGTCTGCCCGGCTGGGGGGCAAAATCGGCGGCTGTGCTGCTGGCCCGCTACGGCCACATCACCTCCATCCCCTTCGATGTATCCGAGTGGGACGTCGCGGTGCGGGGCGCGGCCAAGCTCGCAGCCGCGCTGCGAAACGGCTTCGAGGACGCCCTGCTGTTCCGCCGGATCGCCACTGTCGAACTAGGCGCGCCGGTGTCGGGGACCGTCGACGAGATGGAGTGGCGGGGGCCGGTGCCCGGCTTCGACGCTCGCTGCGCGGAACTGAGCGCCGAGCGCCAAGCAGCCCGGGCCCACCAGTTGGCCGCTTCGTAGGGAGTCTGTCCCGGCCTGGCTGGTCGCGTCCTGTCCCGGCCGTCGAGCCCTCCTGCTGCGGCTCGGCATCCGCGGTGGTCTCGACTGGTGGTCAGCGATCCGCTTGGACAGGGCGCGCCACTCCTCCTGCTGCGGCTCGGCATCCGCGGTGGTCTCGACTGGTGGTCAGCGATCCGCTTGGACAGGGCGCGCCACTCCTCCTGCTGCGGCTCGGCATCCGCGGTGGTCTCGACTGGTGGTCAGCGATCCGCTTGGACAGGGCGCGCCACTCCTCCTGCTGCGGCTCGGCATCCGCGGTGGTCTCGACTGGTGGTCAGCGATCCGCTTGGACAGGGCGCGCCACTCCTCCTGCTGCGGCTCGGCATCCGCGGTGGTCTCGACTGGTGGTCAGCGATCCGCTTGGACAGGGCGCGCCACTCCTCCTGCTGCGGCTCGGCATCCGCGGTGGTCTCGACTGGTGGTCAGCGATCCGCTTGGACAGGGCGCGCCACTCCTCCTGCTGCGGCTCGGCATCCGCGGGCGGTCTCGCCGGATTCTCTGACAATTTTCATGATATGACGGTGTTCTCTGAACCAGAGCTGCTATAGTGGGTTCGTGGTTCTCACAGCTGCTATTCAGGTCTCCACCGTGCTGGTGGCTGTGCTGACGCTTGTGTGGCATCAGACCCGCACCGTCGACAGGCTCCGCGAGGAGGCCCGGAAGGACCACAGACACCTCTTGAAGCTCCAAGCAAAGGCGACCCGGCAGGCCCGGAGGGACAACGAGAAGCTGCGCGCTGAGTTCACCTCGTCCCATGACAAGCTGCGCGCTGAGTTCACCTCGTCCCATGACAAGCTGCGCGCTGAGTTCACCTCGTCCCATGACAAGCTTGAGACCTCCCACAACAAGCTGCGGAACGTTGTCATCGAGAACGGCCGGAAGCTGGACCGGATCGAGGGCTTCCTCGGAATCGGGATGCCGGAGCCGGCCGCGGAACGGGCTGCGGGCTCGGCGTTCGGGCCGACTCCCACGGGGCTCGAGAACCAGTCGGAGGAGCCTCAGGCCGGGGCCGACGAGGATGACTGACCGGTCGTACCTCCTGGAGGTGGTCGCCGACTAGGCCGCGAGGACCTCGCTTATGCCCATGGCCGCGGGGACCTCGACCTGGTCGAAGCGGCACGACTCGGGAGTGCGGTCGGGGCGCCAGCGCACGAAGCGGGTGGTGCCCCGGAAGCGGCCGTTGAGCATGGCCTCGTACTTGACCTCGGCCACCAGCTCGATGCGCAGCGGCACCCAGGGCTGCTGCCCTCGCTGGCCGGACCAGCGGTTGGGGGTGCCGGGCATCACCGCGCCCTCGTGGTGGGCCGCGGGATCCATCCATTCCGCCCAGGGGTGGTCGCGGGGGTCGTCCATCACGTGGGGTTTCAGCTCGTCGAGCAGCTCGCGGCGGCGCTGGGCGGCGAAGCTGGCCGCAACTCCGCAGTGGTGCAGGTTGCCGGAGGCGTCGTGCAGGCCCACCACCAGCGAGCCCACGCCCTCACCGTCGACGTGCATCCGGTAGCCGGCCACCACCACATCGAGCGTGCGGGTGTGCTTGACCTTGAACTGGGACCGCTTGTTGGGCTCGTAGGTCCCGGCGCGGGGCTTGGCGATGAGGCCGTCGAGCCCCGCGCCCTCAAAGCGCTCGTACCAGTCCCGAGCGAGGCTCCGGTCGAGAGTGGAGGGGGCCAGGTGGACCGGGGCCTGGAAAGCGCCCGCCATCGCCTCCAGCACCGCACGCCGGTCGCGGAACGGCTCGGCCATGAGGTCGGTGTCGGCCGCGGCCAGCACGTCGAACGCCACGAACTCGGCTGGCGTCTCGGCCGCCAGGCGATTGATCCGGCTCTCGGCGGGATGGATGCGCTGTTGCAGCGCGTCGAAGCCCAACCGGTCGTCGATGGGCACGATGATCTCGCCGTCGACCACCGCCTGGGCCGGCAGTGCAGCCTTCAGCGGCTCGATCAACTCGGGGAAGTAGCGGGTCAGGGGACGCTCGTTGCGGCTGCCCAACTCCACCTCGTCGCCGTCGCGGAACACGATGCAGCGGAAGCCGTCCCACTTCGGCTCGAAGGCCAGATCGCCGTCGGGGATCCCGCTGACTGCCCTAGCCAGCATCGGCTTCACCGGCGGCATCACAGGCAGGTCCACTCGGCTGAGCCTACGTCCCCGGTCGTCTTGTAGTCTCGGGCCCGACGAATGAGCCGACGCTCCGGGCCGGGCCGAGGGACCTCTGGCGCGGGCGGCTGCCTACCATGCTGGCATGAGCACCGACATACGTCCCTTCACCGTCTCAGTGGCCGACGCCGAGATCGACGATCTGCGCGACCGGCTGGCCCGCACCCGCTGGCCCGAGCCCGAGGTCGTCGACGACTGGTCCCAGGGGATCCCTCTGGCGCACCTGCGGGAGGTGTGCGAGTACTGGGCCAACGACTACGACTGGCGACGCTGCGAGGACTCCATCAACGCCCGGCCCAACTTCATCACCAACATCGACGGCCTCGACATCCACTTCCAGCACATCCGCTCGGCCCACGACGACGCCCTGCCCATGATCGTCACCCACGGCTGGCCCGGCTCGGTGCTGGAGTTCACCAAGATCATCGAACCGCTCGTCGATCCGGTGCCCCACGAGGGAGGCGAGAGCGACGCCTTCCACCTGGTGCTGCCGTCGCTGCCCGGCTACGGCTTCAGTGCCAAGCCGTCGGCACCGGGCACCGGCGTGGAGCGCATCGCCGCGATGTGGGACGAGTTGATGGGCCGTCTCGGCTACGACAGCTACGTAGCCCAGGGCGGCGACTGGGGATCGGCGGTGACCACCCACATCGGGATGCAGAACCTCGGCAGGTGCCGGGCCATCCACACCAACATGCCGGTGGCCGGGCCGTCCAAGGAGTCGATGGCGGACCTGACGGCCAAGGAGCAGGCCGCGCTGGAGTCGATGGGCTACTACGACAAGTGGGACTCGGGGTACTCCAAGCAGCAGTCGAGCCGTCCCCAGACCATCGGCTACAGCCTGGTGGACTCGCCGGCGGGACTGGCGGGCTGGATCCTCGAGAAGTTCTGGTCGTGGACCGACCGCAGCGCCCACCCCGAGGACTACTACAGCCGCGACCAGCTGCTCGACAACGTGTCGCTGTACTGGTTCACGGCCACGGGGGCGTCGTCGGCCCGGCTGTACTGGGAGAGCTTCGCCAGCTTCGCGGGCGGCGAAGTGGACATCCCCACCGGGTGCAGCATCTTCCCCAACGAGGTCTTCCGAGCCAGCAGGCGTTGGGCGGCCAAGCGCTACACCGACATCAGGTACTGGAACGAACCCGACAAGGGCGGGCACTTCGCGGCCTTCGAGCAGCCCGAGCTGTTCGTGGCCGAGATGCGGGCCGCCTTCAAGTTCCTGAGCTAGGCGCCCGCTCCCGATTGGACGCGGGTTGCCAACAGCGCCCTCTGCGAATCTCGGGAGCGAAGACTGTCGTATATGCATAGAAACCGCCCCAAGAATTCTGGGGCAGCCCGCGAGTCCGACTAGACGGCGATGACCCGCACTTCGGGCTCGATGTCCTCGACGGCCTGGTTCCAGCGCAGGCCGATTGCGCCGAAGCGGTGGCCGTCGGTGGACATCCAGTTTCCGAAGCCGGGATCGGAGGCGGCCACGACGATGCGAACTGAGCCGTCGGGCTCGTAACGAGCGGTGCGCTTGTTGACGGTCACCGGCAGCCGTCGGTAGTCGAGGCTCTCCATCCAGCGGTTGTCCACCTGGAAGTTCCAGTAGAAGCACTCCGGCGGGGGAACTCGATCAGCAGAGCCTCACCCTCGTCGAGGTCGTAGGCGCCGTGGCGGAAGATCTGATTGGGGTCGCCCCAGGCCCCCTGCATCGGCCCCGCCTCGAGGGTCAGGGCGTTGCGAGCGTCGGCGCCGAGGTCGTCCACCCAGTCGGTAAAGATCGCAGAGCATCCCGCCACGAACGCCGCGGCCGACTCCAGCGCCCGCCCGAACCGCTCGGCTGACAGCGGCGACGGCAGGTCGTCGTGGTCGAGGCATTCGATCCGCATCGAGATCGGCACCTCGGCGTCGCGGTCCAGGAAGAACTGCCGGATCGCGATGAGGTTCGGCTCGGGACTGGTCTGCAGCCAGTTGTCGCCCCGGCGCTCAGGTCCGACGAAGATCTCGAAGCGGCCGTCATCGTCGACGATCAGATCCCCGCCGTGCAGGAAGCCGGCTCGGCCGAGACGGTCCTGGCCCGCGCCGTAGTTCCCGGTGAAGGCCGTGATCGACAGGTAGTGCACGGTGCCCCGGTGGCCGGAGATGCGGTAGTTCGGTGCCGACCTCGTCCTTCTCGGCGTGAGCGTCCTCGTGCTGAGCCAAGAGCTGGGGGATGCCTGATGGGTGCCCCGCGAGTTTCGATGTCTATTTTCGAAACAGTTTCATAGTGACAGTCGCTTCGGTGGTGCTGGTAGTATTCTTCTCCGCAATGGCGGGGTTCGCTCTGACTGAATACGACTTCAAGGGCAACACCCTACTGTCTCTTTATCTGGTTCGACCTGCAAATCAACGGCGGCTACGGCCACGACCTCCAAGACGACCCGGGGCTCGTATGGGAACTAGGACGCCAGCTTCCCCGCAGCGGGGTGACGTCATTTCTCCCGACGATCATCTCAGGGCCCCGCAGCCGCACCCGCTCGATGCTGGAGACGCTGCGGGACCGCCCCACCGGCTACTGCGGCGCGGAACCCTTCGGAGCCCACTTCGAGGGCCCGATGCTCAATACCGGGCACTCCGGCGCGCACCGGCACGAACACCTGACCGGCGCCGGCGCCGACGTGATCAATGGCTGGCATCGCGCCACCGGCGTCGCCATGGTGACGATCGCTCCCGAGCTGACCAATGCGCTCGAAGTCATTGGCGAGCTCAGCCGGAGAGGCATCGTCGCCGCCGCCGGCCACTCGGGCGCTACCACCGACGAGACGCTGGCGGCCATCGCCGCCGGCGTGAGCACGGTGCCCCACCTTTTCAATGCGATGGCCCCTCTCGGGCATCGAAGTCCCAATCTGGTCGGCGTGGCCCTGGCGGACAAGCGCCTCACCGCCACCATGATCGTCGACGGCGTGTACAGCGACCCCATCGCGGTGGCCGCGGCCTGGAACGCCAAGGGGCCCGACGGGATCGCCCTGGTGACCGACGCCGTCGCGGCAATGGGGCAGCCGCCCGGCGCCCGCCGGCTGTCCGGCACTCCCACCGTCTTCGATGGAGTGAGCGTCCGGACTGCTGACGGTGTTCTGGCCGGCAGCGTGCTGAGCATGGATCAGGCTGCAGCCAATCTTGCAGAGTTCACGGGCTGTGACCGGCACGAAGCCCTAGCGGCCGCGACCTCCATACCGGCGGGGATCATCGGCGAGACCCGCCGCGGGCGCCTGGATCCGGGCTCGATCGCCGACCTAGTGCTCCTTGATGACGACTACCGGGTCCATGCGACGATATGCGGTGGTCGAGTCGCCTACGTTGACGATGCAGCCCAGCACCGTCTCCCGGGATCGCTCGTGAAGGTCTCATAACCGCAATGGAGATCGTCATTACTGGTTCGGCCCGAGAGGCTGCGATCATCGCGGCCGACGCTTTCGAGCGTCTGCTATCGGGCACAGATCGTCCCGTCGTCGGGTTGGCCACGGGCAGCTCCCCACTTCCCACCTACCACGAGCTCATTGAGCGTTACCGCGATCAGCGGGTGAGTTTCGCTCGCACGCGGGCGCTTCTGCTCGATGAGTACGTGGGCCTTGACCCCGAACATCCACAGTTGTGCCGAAGCTTCATCCAGCGCGAGCTCATCGACCATTTGGACGTTCCAGCGGGCGCTCTGGTCGCTCCGGAATGCGCCTCAGCGGATCTCGCCGCGGCGGGAGAGACCTACGAGCGGCGCATTGCAGACGCCGGTGGCATCGACTTGCAGGTGCTCGGCATCGGACGCAACGGCCACATAGGATTCAACGAGCCGCCGTCCTCGCTTGCGTCGAGAACACGCCTGACAACACTCGCCGCGGCAACACGCAAGGACAATGCCCGCTTCTTCGATGACGACCCGGACATGGTGCCCCGACATGGGATCACGCAGGGCATCGGCACCATTCTCGAGGCTCGACATATCGTGTTGATTGCCACCGGCGAGGCCAAGAGCGGGCCGATCGCCAGGGCTGTGGAGGGACCGGTGACTGCGATGGTGCCGGCATCCGCTCTACAGATACACCCCCACACCACGGTCATCGTCGACGAAGCCGCCGGCCGGCAACTGAAACACGCCGACTACTACCGCGAGGCATATCGCAACAAACCCGCTTGGCAACACATCTGATCGCGGCGTTCCTACTGGCGTTGACCCGTCTGACGCGGGGCGAGAGCTTGGAACCACTGAAGGCAAGCATGAGTTTGTAGTGTTGGAGGCAACGGGTGCCTCAACATGGTGAGTGCCTCAATATGGGAGGAAAAATGTTCCGAGCTCGAATGGCCGGGATCCTGGCGGCCACGGTGGTGCTGGTGGCGGCGGCCTGCAGCGGCGAGAACGGCGAGACCGTCACCGACGTTCCCCAGGATCAGGCTGAGACACCAGCAGACGCGACATCGGCCACCTCGGACGATTCATCCGAGGCGAGTGACCCGGCCGAGGGCGATACCTCAGAGGGCTCCGCGGCGGACGCAGACGAGCCGGATGACCCCGGCTCGTCCGAGGACCGAGAAGACGCCGCGCCTGCGGACCCCGAAGACGCCGCGCCTGCGGACCCCGAGACCCTCCTGGCGTCGGCCACAACGCAGCTCGACGGCCGCTCCGTGCGCGGCGAGGCCATGATCGACGTGGGACCGGGGGTCAAGCTGTCGACGCGCTTCGATTCCGATGCCGACGGCGACCTGGCGGCGACGGTCGAGCTTCCGCCCGGAATGGATCCACAATTTCCTGACGGCGCCGACGCCGAGGTTCGGTATGTGAGCGGCATCATCTACGTGCGGCCCTCGGTGCCTGCTGAAACCCTGGCTGAATTGGGTGTCGACGAGGCCTGGTACGTAGCTGAGCCTGTCGGGGGCAGCGACCCGATGATCGACGCCATCGGGTCGGCGGGAGGGGTGATGTGCGTCTTCTCCCAGTCGCTCGACGCTCCCTTTGACGATTGCGATCCGCTGGGCGAGACCGGAACTCTCATGGAGGCTGCCAGCGAAGCGGAGATCGTCGGCCGCGAGGACGTGCGGGGCACAGAGGCCACCAGAGTGCGTTTCCAGGTGTCCCTGCTCGACTTGGTGGGAGAGGCGTTGGGCGGGGCGCCCGACGAGGGCGAGGCGGGCACGGCGGAGGGCGACGACCCCGATGGCGGTGACTCGGACCCGTTCGCAGAAGGGTTTGAGCAGTTCTTCGACACCGGCTTCGAAGTGGACATATGGATCGACGACGAGAACCTGATCCGGCGCTTGACCTTCGATCTCGCGTCAATGTTCGCGGGCTTTGCCGGTCCCGACGACGAGGTGCCCTCGAACCTGATCACCCTCGAGTTCTACGACTTCGATGCCGACATCAGCGTTGATGCCCCGCCGCCCGAGCTGATCGTGGACGACCCGAGCCTGCTTAGGGGCGACTCAGGCGGCGGCTCCGTGGTCGAGCCCTACGACGACGAGTACGAGGAAACCTACGGCGAGACGGACGAGTCCGGGCCGTAGCCGGCCCTCAGCCTCGCTCCGGTTGGGAGCGCTCGTCGGGGGTGCGGCCGGCCAGGTCGGCTATGGACTCCGGAGGCTCGGCGCCGCTAGTCAGATCAGCGGAGGGGATCGGCGCCTCGAAGCGGGTGGTGATCGGCACCATGCCGGCCCACCACGGACCGGCAATGTCGTCGGGCTCGTCGCCCGGATCGCCGGCGCGGACCTTGGCCGACGCCTCTGTCAGTGGCAGCTCCAGCACCAGCGTCTTGCGGAGATCTATCTGCGATGGCGGGCGGACGGAGTCCCAGTGGGCCACTACGTGGTCGGTGACGAACTTGAGCGCTCGGCGCTTGCCCTCCTCGTCGTCGATGCGCCGGGCCCGGCCCCGCACCACCACCGACCGGTAGTTCATCGAGTTGTGGAACGGCGTGCGAGCCATCACCAGCCCGTCGAGATGGGTGACGGTAACGCACACCTCGTGGCCTTCTCCGGTGCCGAGCAGGTGGTTGGCGGCCGCGCCGTGCAGGTAGAGCCGCTCGCGGTCGTGCCCGTAGGCCATGGGCAGCACCAGAGGCCCCTCGGGCGTGGTCACTCCCACATGGGCGATCAGCCCGGCGTCGAGGATCCCGAGGATGTCGTCGCGCTCGTAGCGAGCCCGCGGCTCTCCCCGCCGCACTCGCGTGCGTGCCGACGGCGCCCCGCCGAGGTCAGCTTCATGTGTGCTCATCCCCGCAGGCTAAGCCTGGATCCACCGATGCGGTGAGCGCGGCGGGGGTTGGCGCGTCCACGAGAAAGGCCTCCTGACATGGGAGAATGCTGTTCGAGACGACGGTCATTCTGGCCATGTGGGGAGGCACTTCCTGTGAGCAGCATACCTGGTGGCATCGACGCGATCGAGGCGGTGTTCGACGACGGGTCTTTGGTGGGGGACGCGGGCTTGTTGCTGGCGGGCACGGTGATGGACCGGCTGGGCCTGGAGGCGATGATCGACGCGGCGGTGCGCCCGCCCGCCGCGGGCCGCGGGTCGGGCTCCAAGGTGCTGTCGGTGGTGGCGTCGATGCTGGTGGGCGGGTCGTTCATCGACGACACCGACCGGCTGCGGGCCGGCTCTACGGGGGCGGTGCTGGCGTTTGAGCCGTTGGCGGCGTCGACTCTGGGAACGTTTCTGCGGTCGTTCGCTTTCGGGCATGTGCGCCAGCTCGACCGCGTCCATGAGCTGGCTCTGGGTCGGGCGTGGTCTGTGGGCGCGTCGGCGGAGGCGGCCGAGATGACGGTGGATCTGGACTCGACGGTCTGTGAGGTGTTCGGCAAGTCCAAGCACGGCGCGGCCTACGGCCACACCAAGGTGCTGGGGTATCACCCGCTGGTGGCGGTGCGCGACGACACCGGCGAGGTGCTGCACTCCCGGATGCGGTCGGGGTCCTCCCAGCGCGGCCACCTGCGCTTCGCCGCTGAGACGCTGGCGCGCCTTCGGCGCCTGGCGCCGCACACAGCGGTGACGGTGCGCGCCGATGCGGGGTTCTTCAGCTATGAGATGCTCGACAAGCTCAAGGCCCACAACGCGCGCTACTCGATCACGATCCCACAGAACGCCAAGGTCAAAACAGCCGTCGACGGCATCGACGAGGGGGCCTGGAAGCCCATCGCCTACACCCGGGGAGGCGAGGCCCAAGTCGCTGAGACCACCATCACAACCGGCCGCCGCGACCCCCAAGGACCCCGCACCCTGCGCCTCATCGACCGCCGCACCCGCCTCATCGGCGCCCAAGCCCAGCTATGGCCCAACTGGCGCCACCACACCTTCATCACCGACCGAGACGACCTCGACACCGAAGCCGCCGACGCCTACCACCGCGCCCACGCCCGCGTCGAGCTCGCCATTGGCGACCTCAAAGACACCGGGCTGCGCCACTGCCCCTCGGGCAAGTTCTTCGCCAACGGCGCCTGGCTCGCCTGCGCCGCGCTCGCCCACAACCTCACACGCTGGTGCGCCCGCCTGGGCCGAACCCAGCACCCAGCCAAGCTCACAGTCGCCGCCACCGTCCGCCGGCGGCTGCTCACCGTGGCGGGCCGCCTCGTCAACCACAGCGGCCGCCACAAACTCCGCCTGCCCGCCAACTGGCCCTGGGCCCACACCTACACCCGCGCCCTGAAACACACCCGCAACCTCCCCCAACTCATCTGACCCCCACCCCCGGCCCGGCGCAGCCAACAAGCACCCCAAGCGCCACCAACCCACCAACGCCACACACCCCCGACCCAACACGCCACAGCACCGCACCCGCCCGCCCCACACCGGCCACAGCACCCACCTGACCCCCGACCGGACACACACCAACCACCACCGGTGGATCCAGGCTAAGGACGTGCGCGGATAGGCGTTGTATCGGCTGTGAATTCGTTGGGATTTCGGGGATATTCAAGGCCATCGCTCACCTATTCGCGCAGCCCCTAAGGCTCGATGACCGAGTCGGAGATGGAACGCTTGCTACGCCAGCGTGCGTTCGTTTCTCGGGCCGCCCAGCGCCTCCATACTGTCGCGGATGTCGACCGCTCGGACTCCGGTGGCCGCGGTTACATCCCTGATCGCCGACTGGATCGCATGCTGTCGAGTCGGGGCTACTCGGTCGAACTCGACGGTGCGGTGGCCGATGGTGGCGCCGGTGCAGTCCGCCGCGTAGAGCGTCTCTAGGACGTCGTCGCCGAGCGGTCGCGGCCATCGGTGACCAACACCAAGTGATGCACAGGGTTCTCGCTCTGAGACGCCTGTCGCGGATCGCGACCTAGCCCAGTGCGCCGTCGGCAGAGCTGGGCATTCGGGCGCTGTTGATGATCCTGCCTTCCAGCGCCGCGGCCACCTCGTCGGTCTTGTTGAGAGAGGCGATCAGGGCCGTGAGCTTGAGGTTGATCTCAGCCACATCCTTCTCTAGCGCCGTGAATCGAGCATCGATCTTCTCTTCAAGGCGCGTGATCCTGTGGTTGGTTTCGTCGATCCTGTCGTTTGTGTCGTCGATCCTGTCGTGGGTGGCGGTGAAGTTGAAGATGAGCAGAGCCACGATGGCGGTACCGAAGAGGGCTTGCAGAGGGTTGTCGCCGAGCTGTTTCCAGGCGCGCCGGCCGACGCTGGCCGCGGCCCGTGCCGCGGGGGCGGCCTGTGTCGGCGCGTCGTCCGCGTGTTGGGGGTCGGCGGTGCGGGGCATTTGGGCGGCGGCCTCCGCGGTGGTGCTGTGGGCAGATGCAGTCATGGAGCCTCGCCGGGATCAGCGGCCTTGCGGTGGCGTCGGGGGACCGGGAACTTGATGGCTGCCGCTGAAGCCCGGCTGCGAAGCTCATCCCTAAAGCTATCTGACAATGAATGTTGTGACAACTCTTGATGTATAGTGATGTGACAAGAAGCGTCAGTCAGCCCTCGCGTCGTCTCCGGGCGCAGCGAGACGTTCGGACGGCCCGTCGTACGATCCCGCCGCCACCCCCTCCTGTCGCCGCACCGGTAGCCTTCAGCGTCGTGGCTGGCGCGTCCATGCACGACAAGCTCGAGGATTTGAGAGTTCGCAAGTCCGAGGCGCTCACGGCCGGGACCGAGCGGTCGGTGAAGCGCCAGCACGACAAGGGCAAGTTGCTGGCCCGGGAGCGGATCGACTGCCTGCTCGACGAAGGCTCGTTCCATGAACTCGACATGCTGGCCCGGCACCGGGCCCACGAGGCTGGACTCGACGACCGTCCCTATACCGACGGGGTGATCACCGGCTGGGGGACCATCGACGGGCGCAAGGTGTTCGTGTTCGCCCAGGACTTCACGGTGATGGGCGGCGCGCTGGGCGAGGTGTTCGCCGAGAAGCTCCACAAGGTGATGGACCTGGCCGTGTCTGTCGGAGCGCCCATCATCGGGCTCAACGACGGCGCCGGCGCCCGCATCCAGGAGGGCGTCGTCTCGCTGGACGGCTACGGCGGCATCTTCTTCCGCAACGTTCAAGCCTCGGGCGTGATCCCCCAGATAAGCGTGATCCTCGGTCCGTGCGCCGGGGGCGCGGTGTACAGCCCGGCCATGACCGACTTCATCTTCATGGTGCGTGAGAAGTCGCACATGTTCATCACCGGCCCCGACGTGGTGAAGACGGTCACCGGGGAGGAGGTGACTCTCGAGGATCTGGGAGGGGCCACCAGCCACAGCACCAAGTCGGGCGTGGCCACCTTTGTTGCTGCTGACGAGCAAGATGTGCTCGACGACGTGAAGGCGCTGCTGTCCTTCTTGCCCTCCAACAACCTCGAGCAGCCCCCGGCGTACAAGTCGGCCGACGACGGAGACCGCGAGTGCCCGGCGCTCAACACCCTGCTGCCCGACAGTCCCAACGTCCCCTACGACATGAAGGAAGTGATCGTCGAAGTGGCCGACGACGGCGACTTCCTCGAGTACCACGCTTCCTGGGCCCGCAGCATCGTGTGCGGGTTCGCCCGCATCGACGGGCGCTCGGTGGGAGTGGTGGGCAACCAGCCGATGGTGCTGGCCGGCGTCCTCGACATCGAGTCGGCCGAGAAGGCGGCCCGTTTCGTGCGCACCTGCGATGCCTTCAACATCCCGCTCGTCACGTTCGTCGACGTTCCCGGTTTCCTGCCCGGCGTCGATCAGGAGCACGGCGGCATCATCCGCCACGGGGCCAAGCTGCTGTACGCCTACTGCGAGGCCGCGGTGCCCCGCATCTCGGTGATAACCCGCAAGGCCTACGGCGGCGCCTATGTGGTCATGGACTCCAAGGGCGTCGGCTCGGACCTCTCGTTCGCCTGGCCGTCCGCGGAGATCGCAGTCATGGGGCCCCAGGGCGCGGTCGAGATCATCCACCGCCGCGAGCTGGCCGAGGCCGCCGATCCCGTGGCCCGCCGCAACGCGCTGGTGGACGACTACATCCAGCGGCTCGCGAATCCCTACATCGCAGCCGAGCGCGGCTTCGTGGACGAGGTGATCGAACCGTCGCAGACCCGACGCAAGATCGTGGCCGGGCTGCGGATGCTGGAGTCGAAGCGCCAGGAGCTACCGGAGCGCAAGCACGGAAACGTCCCGCTGTGACCACCGCTGCGGGAGCTGGTGCCGATCCGTCGTCGCGTGGCTTGGAGATCCTGTCGATCACGCCGGAGCCGACCGAGTCGGAGCGAGCGGCCATCGTGGCCGCGGTCGAGGCGCTCCAATCCGAACTCTGGCCGCACCTGAATGCCGCAACGACGCCCGCTCCCTCGCCCCGCTGGCGCTACGCGGGCAGGCCCTGGAGACGCCGGGCGAGGTATGACGGCTGGAAATGAAAAATACTCTGACACATTGATCTCCTAATCATTTGATGGAGGTCATTGTGGGAGCTTTCAGCCAGACCCTGCGGCTGGACAGCATCGACGGCGAGCGGTCATTGGAGGTGGACGCGCTGGTGGACACCGGCGCCTTCTTCACGATGGTGTTGGCCAGGTTGCTGAGCCATGTCAACTATGGAAAGGCAGCGTGCTGGGCCCTCTGACTGTCCCGCCTGGAACGCGAGTCAAACGGGCCCTCAGCCCCGGAGCCTCGCCCAGGGCCCGCCGCAGCACTTGCTGAACGATTTGGGCTAGCCTTGTTTGGCCTTATTCGCGGGACTGATTGGGGAGGTTGTCATGGGTGCTGGGAAGGTTGTCGTGGGTTGGGGGTGTGTGGTGGCGGTGTTGGTGGTGGCGGGGTTGGTGCTGTCGCCCGCGGCGGGTGCTGCGTCGGTGGAGGAGGCCGCACACCACAGCGGCGCGGCTGTGTCATTGCAGGCCCGTGCGGTGGGCGGTGCGGGCTCGGCGCAGCCTGAGGTGCGGCGCGCGGAGCGCTTGGCGGGGTCGGACTTCGGTGCGCTTTTGGCCGCGGGCAACAATGGTGTGGGCGGGTTGTGGTCTGACGGCGCCACGATGTGGGTCACAGACCGCGGCGACGCCAAGGTGTATGCGTATAGTTTGGCGAGCAAGGCCCGCGACGCGTCGCAGGATTTCGATGCGCTGCTGGCCGCGGGCAACGACGATCCGGTCGGGTTGTGGTCTGACGGCACCACGATGTGGGTCACAGACCACCGCGACGCCAAGGTGTATGCGTACGATTTGGCGAGCAAGGCCCGCGACGCGTCGCAGGATTTCGACTCGCTGGACGCGGCCGGCAACGACGATCCGGTCGGGTTGTGGTCTGACGGCACCACGATGTGGGTCACAGACCACCGCGACTCGAGGGTGTATGGGTACAGTTTGGCGAGCAAGGCCCGCGACGCGTCGCAGGATTTCGACTCGCTGCTGGTCGCGGGCAACGACGATCCGCGGGGGTTGTGGTCTGACGGCTCCACGATGTGGATCGTGGATGCCAAGGATGACGCGGTGTACGCGTATGATCTGGAGAGCAAGGCCAAGGCTCATACCGCGTCGAGGAATCTCGACATGCTGCTCGATGTCGGCAACACCGCCGCGCACGGGCTGTGGTCTGACGGCTCCACGATGTGGATCTCAGACTTCGGCGATGACGCCGTGTATGCGTATCGGATGCAGTCGGCGCCTGGTGTGGTCCGCGCTTCGGTCATCGGCTGGGAGTTGACGCTCAAATTCGACGAGGCGCTCGACGCGTCGTCGGTTCCCGCACCGTCGGCGTTCGCGGTGGTCGCCGACGGTGTGGCGGTGTCGGTGTCGTCGGTGTCGGTGTCGGGCCGGGAGGTCGTCTTGGCGCTGGCGTCGCCGGTGGAGCCGGGCGGCGCGGTGACGGTGGGCTACACGCCGCCCGCGTCGGACGGCGAACTGCGCGACCCCGACAGCCACGCGGTGGCGGCCTTCTCCGGCCATGAGGTGGCGAACCACCGCCCGGGGCAGCATATTCCTGAGTCAGGCTTTGACACGCTGCATGATGTCGACAACGTCCGACCGTGGGGGATGTGGTCTGACGGCACCACGATGTGGCTCACCGAAGCCCTTGGTGATGAGGAGAAACTGTACGCGTACGACATGGAGAGCAAGCTGCCCGTCGCGCACGAGAGCTTCTATATCGGAATATCCTGGGCGTTCGGTTTGTGGTCTGACGGCACCACCATGTGGATCGCGGATGACGGTCCTGACACGCTGTACGCGTACGATATGGCGAGCAAGCAGCGCGACGCATCGAAACACATCGACACGCTGCGGGCTGCCGGCAACACGGCTTTGGGCTCGCTGTGGTCTGACGGCACCACGATGTGGGTCGCAAACGGCTCACGGGTGTTCACGTATGATTTGGAGAGCGGGGCGTCCACCGGGTCCACGAAGTTAGAGGGCCTTGATCCTCCTCCCTGTTGTTCGCGGGTTCGTTATCAGGCCGGTTTGTGGTCTGACGGCTCCACGATGTGGCTCGCAAACAATAGAGACCTCATAGTGAAAGCGTACGACTTGGCTAGCAGCGAGCGTGTCGCGTCGAAGGATGTTGACTTGCGGCAGGCTGCCGGCGATATGGAGCCGACTGCATTGTGGTCTGACGGCTCCACACTATGGGTCTCGCACTATCGGTCTCCTTATCGCAAACCTGGCCACGACAGCGTCGTGCATGCGTTCAGGTTGCCGTTGTGGCCGGCTGTGGTTGATGCGTCGGTGTCGGGGAGTGTGTTGACGCTGACGTTTGATGAGGCGTTGGAGGCGTCGCCGGTTCCTGCGGGGTCGGCGTTCGAGGTGGTTGCCGGGGGCGAGCCGGTGTCGGTGTCGTCGGTGTCGGTGTCGGGTCCGGAGGTGGCTTTGACGTTGGCGTCGGCGCCGGCGCCGGGGGCTGCGGTGTCGGTGGGTTATGCGCTGCCGGCGTCGGGCGCGCTGCGCGACGCCGACGGCCATCCGGCGCTGGGGTTCTCTGGCCCGGAGGCGGTGCTTGTTGCTCGGGCGTTGTCGGGGGACACCACGTTGAGCGGTTTGGGTGTGTATCCGGGGTCGGTGCTGTTTGATGCGGAGAAGCTCAACTATGAGGTGTCGGTCGGCAACAATGCGGCCGAGGTCACGGTGAGGGCGGTGGCGTCTGATCCGGGGGCCTCGGTGGCGTTCAAGCTCAACGGAGCGGCCCAGAGCGACGGTAGGGGCCTGGGGCTGGGTGTGGGCGTGAACAGGATCGAGGTGGAGGTCACCGCCGAGGACGGCTCGGTGCGGGTCTATGTGCTGAGAGTGACGCGCGCCGCGGACGAGGTGGCGCCGTCGGTGACTGTGGACGGTCCTTTGGGGGTGCAGTCGGCGCCGTTTGTGGTGCGGTTCGAGTTCAGCGAGGCCGTGTCGGGGTTCGGCGCCGATGACGTGTCGGTGCAGGGCGGGTCGCTGGGCGCGCTGGCGGTGCAGTCGGCTGGGCGGGCGTGGACGGCGCTGGTGACGCCGGGGACCGGCTTGGACGGCATGGTGGCAGTGTCGGTGGCTGAGGGCGCGGCCACCGACGCGGCGAACAACCCCAGCGTCGCCGCCACCGAGTCCTTCGCGGTGGACGTGGCCGCCCCGACGCTGGAGTCGGCGTCGGTGCAGGGCTCAAAGCTGACGCTCAAATTCGACGAGGCGCTCGACGCGTCGTCGGTTCCCGCGGGCTCGGCGTTCGCGGTGCTCGCCGACGGCGGGCCGGTGCCGGTGTCTTCGGTGCCGGTGGCTTCGGTGTCGGTGTCTTCGGTGTCGGAGGCGTCGGTGGTGCTGGGACTGGGCGCGGCGGTGCGCCATGGTGATGCGGTGACGGTGGGCTACGAGCCGGGCCCGGGCCGGCTGCGGGACCGGTTGGGCAACCGCGTCGCGGCGTTCGGGCCCGCTGTGGCCGTCAACGCCACCGCGGCGGCGTCGGACGCGTCGCTGGCGGCTTTGGGCGTCTCGCCCGGCTCGGTCGCCTTCTCGTCGTCGATACCCAACTATGGGGTGTCGGTCGGCAACGATGTGGCCGAGGTGACGGTGACGGCGGCAGCGTCTGACCCGAGGGCCTCGGTGGCGTTCAAGCTCAACGACGCGGCCCAGACCGACGGTAAGGGTCTGGGGCTGGTTGTGGGCGTGAACAGGATCGAGGTGGTGGTCACCGCCGAGGACGGCGAGACGACCAAGACCTACACCGTCGCCGTCACCAGGGCCGACGCGCCGGGCGTCGCGCCCGACGCACCCGACGCCCCGACCGGCGAGGTGACCGCAAGGGGACAGGCACAAGTGGACTGGAACGACGTGGAGGGCGCCACGTACTACCAGCTCAGGACTTGGATCAGCACCAAATGGGTAGTGGCCCCATCCGAAGAGATCAGCATCGTCTTCGACGGCTCAGCGGCGGTGGTGAGCAATCTGCCCAACGGCGGCTACCTCTACTTCTCAGTGCGAGCCGGCAACGCGGCAGGCCTATCAGACTGGTCGGACTACATGACCCTGATAAACCCCGAACGGTAAACAACCCCTGACAGGTCACTCTGGTGTGTGTCCTCAAGCGACGCATCTCAGACCGCATCTGGACACACCTCCAAACCGACTTACGAAACACAAGTCCCGCCCTCGGTTTGACATAGAAGCTCACACCAGCCGAACAGCCCGCCCGAACGCAGCGAGGTCCACCAACTCCACCGGCCGCTCGCCGTTGGACCACAACGGCCCCACGCAGCCCACACACTGCGATCTCGGCGCCCGGCGGCGGATGTGCACCCGCAGCGGCGCATCTGCCTCGTCGTCGACGCCGAGCACCTCCACATCTCCCAGTCCCACCACCAGCTCACACACGCGCGTAGGGTCAGATTCCACAGGGATCCTCCAGATTCTCGGCTGCCTTGTCAGTGTCGATTCTGGGGGGATCCCTCGCGTTCAGCCGCGGATGGCTGCTGCCCTCACTCCACCCTCAAACGCGAAGAGCCGCGTAAGCGAGGTCAGTCGCCAGGGGGAGTGAACAGCGCCGGGAGCGGGGAGGCGAGCAGCTCCGGCAGGCGGCGCAGGTACTGATGGCGCGGGATGGCGGCCACGCCGAGAGAGCGCAAGTGCGGCGTCGCCCATTGGACGTCGATCAGTCTCGGATGGCTGTCGCGGAGGCTCGCAGCTAGCGCCACGAGCGCAACCTTCGAAGCATCCCTGGTTCGGTAGAACATGGACTCGCCCGCGAACAGCCCGCCCACAGCCACGCCGTAGAGGCCGCCCACCAGCTCGCCGTGGCACCAGGCCTCGACGCTGTGGGCGAACCCCTCGTGGTGCAAGCGCACGTAGGCGGCTCGCATCTGAGCATCGATCCAACCGTGGGGCCGGGCCGGATCCGCACACCCGTCGACGACTTCGGCGAAGGCGGTGTCGATGACGATCTCGTAGCGACGGCAGGCCCGCCGCAGCGAGCGGTGCACGATCAGCCGGTCGGGTTCCAGGACGCCGCGCTCGGGCGGCGACCACCATCCGATGCGCCCACCGGGCTCGAGCGGCATGGGGAACAGGCCGCTGCGGTAGGCGGCGAGCAGCGTCGCCGGCTTCAGGTCGGCGCCGACAGCCACCAGGCCGGTCTCATCGCTGCACGAGGGATCCGGAAAGATCCACCGGCAGCTGGGCCGGTCTGAGGGCTCCTCGTGGTGGGGCTGGCGCGGATCGCTCGGGGGTCCATCGCGAGACGGGCGCCTCGCTTCGGCGGGCACACGAAGAGAGTACGTTGGAATGATGACCACTGGCGCCCGGGGCGCAGACGGGGGCTTGACGGAGCGGGGCTTGCCGGCGCCTCCTGCGGCTCTGCTGAATGCGGTGGAAGAGCGCTGCCGGGCGCTGGCCGCCACCGCGGTGGGCCGGGTGTTCCGTGTGCCCGCCGACGACGTCGAGTCAGCCCTCCGGTCTGAGTGCGGGAGCTGCGCCCGCTACGACACGATCCTGTCGTTCATGCGCACTCCGCAGGTGGCCGACATCGAAGGCTTTGTTGCAGCTCTCGAGGCGATCCTGGCCGACGACGGCTGGATCCTCATGGTGGAACCGGCCCGAACTGGCGGCACCGGCCGCATCGGCGGACTGCCGGAGGGTTGGCTGCCCCGCCGACTCCGCCGCCAGTACCGGCACGGGGACCGCCCCGACCGCGGCATCGTGTCGGCGCTGCGTGCGGGCGGCTTCACGGTCACCGACATCCATCGCCGCGACGCGCCAACGGCCCCGGCGCGGTGGCGCCGCTATGTGGAGGTGCGCGCCCGCCGCGAGTCGCCCTGGGGTGTCGAAGTGTCGCCCACCCGGACCGGCGAACCGGACGGCGAGCCGTGACCGCGTCGGGGTGCGAGCAGCGGCGATCGGCGACCAGGGGTGCCGAGCAATGAGCCGAGTCGTTCTCGCCGGGGGTCGCGAGTTGGATGCCAGCACGCCTGCGGGCCGGGCTCTGTCGGGCTGCGGCTCGGTTGTGGTGGTGACTGTGGCGGCGGCTTACCGCCGTCCCGATGCGCTGCTCGCCCGGATCGGCACCTGGGCCGAGTCATTGTCGGTGCGGCACGAGGTCGTGGGCGCGTTGCGGAGATCCGATTCACTGAACCCGCTGGTGGCTGCGCCGATCGCAGACTGCGACGGTGTGCTGGTGCTGGACGGGTCTCCAGCCCACTTCGTCAGCGCGGTGAAGGCCACTCCGTTGCTGGACGCCATCGTTGCGGCCCGCAGGCGCGGTGCCGACGTTGTCTGGTCGGGAGCGGCCGCGGCCGCGGTGTGCGCCTCGATGGTGGACGACCGTGGGGGAGCGCTCACGATCGGCCTGGGGCTTCACGATGGCATCGTTGTGGCCGTCGGCTGGGAGAATTGGCCCCGTGATCGGCGCCGACGCCTCCGACGCATGGTTCCCGCCACCGCGCTGTTCATGGCCCTCGAGTCGGGCGCGGCGGTGCAATCGACGGCCGAGCCGCAGGCGTTGGCGTCATCGTCCAACCCCGAGGACTGGGCCGTGCTCGGCGGCACGGTCGAGGCTCGCCGGGGTGGGAACTCCGTCGTTCTTGGCGCTTTCCCGGAGGGGGGCCAATAGGGCCCGGCCGCTCAGCCGCCCGCGGGAGTTTCCTCGATGGTCACCGAGTGCACGGTCACGTCCCGCGACGGCGCCCCGCCGAGCGCTCCACCCGGTTCGTGAAGGCCGATGATCGATTGCGCCACGGCCAGTCCGGCGTCATCCGTTTGGCCGAACACGACGTAAGTGCCCTGGCGGTCAAGCTTGGCCGTGTTGGGGCCGGTCGTCAGGAAGAACTGCGCGCTAGCCGAGTCCCGCCCGGCCGATCGGGCCATGACGAGCTGGCCGGGCTGGTAGCGGTACGGTCCGGTGAGCTGGCTCGTGTCCGGGTCGAGGTCGAAGGTGGGCTCGTCGGGGATGGTGTATCCGGGACCGGGATCCCCGTTGTCGTTGGTGTGGGGCGAGCCGCCCTGGATGATGTCGATCGACGGGTCGGTGCGGAACAGCAGAGTACCGTCGTAGTAGCCCCAGCGGGCCAGCGTCACGAAATTGTTCACCGTCAGGGGAGTTTCTGTGGCGGTCAATTCGAAGCTCATCTCGCCCTCGCTGGTGTCGAAGGTGGCCACATAGCGAGCTTCGGGATCGATGCACATGGGTTGAGGGCCGTCGAAGTCGATGACTCGCGGGCTCGATCCGTCGGCCGCCGGGCACCCCGTCGCGGGCACGGCGTCCGGCTCGGCGGCGGTCTCGGTGGCGGTTTCGGCGTCGGTTTCGGCGTCGGGCTCGGTGGCGGTCTCGGTGGCGGTTTCGGCGTCGGTTTCGGCGTCGGGCTCGGTGGCGGTCTCGGTGGCGGTTTCGGCGTCGGTTTCGGCGTCGGGCTCGGTGGCGGTCTCGGTGGCGGTTTCGGCGTCGGTTTCGGCGTCGGGCTCGGTGGCGGTTTCGGCGTCGGTTTCGGCGTCGGGCTCGGTGGCGGTCTCAGCGTCCGGGTCGGCCACTGGCTCGGAGTCGTCGCCGCGCTGCAAGAATGCAAGCACCGCGATGGCGGCGGCCACCACCACCGCCGCGATGCCGATGAGCCTGACGCGCCTGCGGCTGGCGTACTGCTTGGCCGCGGCCTCGTCGGCGGCGAGGCGCAGGCGCCGGTTCTCGCGTTGGCGCTCCCGCTTCGGTGTGCTCATCGTCCCGTCAGGCGAGCAGCCCCACGGCCAGCGAAGCCACCATCATCGTGATCACGATCACCGCGACGACGCCCACCACCAAGCGGCGCTGCCGGTCCCGGCGAGAGCGGTGCCGCCGCACACCGCCGGATGGCTGCCTCGCGGCGCGGAACTGGCGCTTGCGCAGGTCGCTCTGGGAAGGCACCACCCAACCCTACATCGGCGACCATGTCGGCGGCGCTCGGATCGTCTGGTCCGATGGCGCCTGGCCTGGTCCGGTCGAGATGTTGATGTCACGCGGCGAGCGTTGCCGCGTACCGTTGTGCGGATGCCGCCCCGCCGTGACCGCACGCCAGGAAGGCCGGTTCGCGGTATCGGCGCCGCGATCGCGGCCGTCGTTGCGGTCGTGGGCGGATCAGCCTGCGCCGACACTGCCGACGGCCCTCTGGTGATCGAGGAGCCTGTCGTCACCGAAGCGGTCCCCACAACGTCGGTGGCGCCGCCGGCCCCGCGCTCGGAGGGAACCGTCGAGATCGGCGACTCTCACTACCAGTTCAGGGTCACCTGCCAGGAGCAGGGCGCCGGCGAGGTGGTCGTCATCGGGGTGGCCCACGACCCCGACTCCCCCGGCTCCGATGATCTTGTCGAGTTGTATGTGCAGGCTTCCTTCAGCGATCCGTACATCGGCCTGCGCTTTGCGGACGGGACGCGGCTGGAGCCGTCGGTGGACCTGGACAGCCCGTTGGACTTGTACCTGCAGGACGATGTGATCCGCGCTTCTGCCATCCGTTTCGTGCGGCCGACGGACGAGGCCGAGGTGGGTTCCGGAGAGTTCGTGGGCTTCGGAGAGGTCGAGATCCACTGCTACAGCTACGAGAACGAGTTGCCTGCCTGAGGGCCTTCGCTGCGCTCACGGGCCGCTCGGGCCACGGCCTCGCTCGGCTCGGCCTCTAGGGGCTCTCGCAGCCCGTATCCAGCATTACTTGGGGCAGTCGGCCCGACTTCAAGGCCCGTACGGCTCCCTCGGAGATATTGAACACCACCCGGTAGTTCTGATCGCCGGCATCTTTGGGCACGAAGACCAAATCGACGGTTCCGTCGATTCGCACCTCGCGCTCGATCATGTCGCCGAACAGGTCGGTGACCATGCTCTCGGGCGATCCGACGCCCACGCCGGAGCGAGTCGTGATCGGCCCGCTGTTGATGTCGACGCGCTCGATGGTGCCCTCGTGGACGAGGAAGACGATGCCTTCGGGCGCGTCGAAGGGAACTACGTGATAGCAGGCGCCTGTGGGTCCAGCGGGGACCAGCACCGTCCCGGCCGCTCCTTGGGCCGCCGCAACCGTCATGCCGAAGTGCACGGTGTCGAGGCCGACGGTCGAGACGGTGGAACTGGTGCTCAGCGTCGGCGGGCCGAATCGATTGGGGTTCTCAGGCGGGACCATCGTGATCGTGGTGGTGGTGGCCTTGACCGTGGTTGTGGTCGTAGTAGTCGTTGTAGTCGTCGCCGTCGTTGTGACGGCGGTCTCGTCGCCGTCTGCGGCGCTCTGCTCGTCATCGCTTACGGCTGGCCGCTCGTCCGGTTCGGCGTCGTCGGTCAACTCGTCGGTGTCTTCGGTGGGGGTGGCCGTTTCGCCGTTGTCGTCCCCTCCTCGACCGAGCCACCAGATCAATCCACCCACAATCAGGATCACCACGCCGACCGTGATGAGGATCGGCACCCATCTCGGGCTGCGCCTCTCGGCGGCTCCAGGCCAGAACGGGCCCTGGTCCGGTGGGCGATCCTGTGGTTCTGGATTCCACTCCACGGAAATTGAGGGTAACGAGTCTCCGGCGACACGGTGCGGATGCACGACGGAGGCTGGTGGGTGGGGGCATCCCGCGACAATCACCGCTGCCCGCCTTCTGCTGTGGCGGGTGCGTTGCGAGGCATGGAGTCAGTCCCCGCGCCGTTCACCCTAGTCTTGGCTGTTTATCGTATGGCGCTCACTGATTCTCCAGGGTGAGCCAATCCGACCAGCCGGATGCGCCGCCGTCGTTGATGGCTCGGATCTTGAGCCAGTAGTGCGACCATTCGGTAGGCAGGCCGCTAAGCGTGGCGCTGGAGCCGTTCATCTGCACTTTGACCGCCGGCATATCGTCGCTCGGCAGGGGCACCAGGTCGGGGTCCGACCACAGGCCCACCTGGTAGCCGGTGGCGGTGGCCACGTCGTCCCAGTCCAGAGTCACTGTTCCGGCGCCGGTTCGCTGCCCGGTCGGCGGCTTGGGGGTGTCGGGTGCAGCCCTGACGTCGGTCGGAGCCGCAATGGCGTTGTTCGGCGACCATCCTGAGCCGTCGGCATCGTTGAACGCGCGAACCTCGAAGTAGTAGCTGCTGTCGTGGGCCGTGGTCGGCAGGCCGCTGACCCGGGCGCTGGAGCCGTTGAACGCGATGCTGATGCCGTGGACGGCGTGGCCGGGCGACAGTTCCACGTAACGTGCCTCCGTCGCTAGCCAGAAGCGGACTTTGTAAGACGTTGCCGTGGGCACATCGTTCCAGTCCAGCGAGACCGCGCCAGGGCCGGTGCGTTGGCCGGTTGGCCGGTTGGGTGTGTCGGGACGATTGGAGGCGGGCGCAGCGCGGGTGACGGTCACCGTGTAGGTCTTCCTCGTATCCCCGTTCTCGGCGGTGACCTCGACGGTGATGACGTTGCCGCCCACACTGAGCGGGACAGTCCCGTCGGCGTCGGCCACCCCGCTGAGTTTGATTGAGTAAGTTGCGCCGTCGTCGTTTGTCGTCGGGGTCACCGTCGTCTGCGTTACACCGTTGGCGACGCTGGCGGTGTACCCGGTATTGGATGGGTCAAAGGCGCCGATGTCCACGCCGCTCAGCGTCAGGCCGCTCAGCGTGGCGTCGGTGGACAGGGGCGGCGCGGCCCTGGTTACGGTCACCGCGTAAGTCTTCGTCGTATCCCCGTTCTCGGCGGTGACCTCGACGGTGATGACGTTGCTCCCCACGGCCAGGGGGATTACCCCGTCGCTATCGGCCACGCCGCCCAGCATGACCAGGTAGGTCGCCCCGTTGTCGTTCACCGTAGCGGTGACGGTGGTTTCCGTTACGCCGTTGTCTACCTCGGCAGCGTAATTGGTAGCAGCCGGGTCGAAGGCGCCGAAGTCCATCCCGCTCAGTTCCAGCCTGCTCAGGGTGGCGTCGCTTGAAAGCGGCGTCTCCGGTTCGACGACCGAGAAGCCCGCGCTGGCCGTCGCCAGCTCGACGTTTGCCGCGTTCAGTATGCTCGCCTCGATGGTGTAGTGCCCGGCCGGGCAGCCGGCTGAGACGGTCCCGGTGCGGGTCTCCGGGTCCTCGTCCACTTTGTGCATGTAGCGGTCAACCCCGAGGCCGTAGCCGTCTGCTGGGTCTTCGCAGATGTCGGCGTCCCCGTTCTCCGAGTCCTTCACGTCGGCCCGGAATGTGTAGTCGGTGGTGGCGGTGTCGGAGTCGGGCTCCAGGCCGTTGAAGCTCATCGTGACGGCGATCTCGTTGCCGGGCTCCACGGAGCCGGAGGGGGAGAGGGTGATCGCCGCGGGCGGATCCTCCACGTCGATTATGTCGATGGTCACGGTGATCTCGTCGGCGAGGCCCGACGGGTCCGTTGCTGTTACGGTCACCGTGTAAGCGGACTTGGACTCGTAGTCCAGGGCGGCCTTGGTCTGCAATTGGCCGGACGTGTCCACAATGTCGAAGAGCCCGGCGTCAGTTCCACCGAGGAAGTAGGTGAGGGCGTCGTTGTCGTCGTCTGTGGCTGCGACCGGGGACCCGATGTTCTGGCCCGCTGCCTCGTTCTCGCTGACGGTGCGGTTCCCGGTCTCGGTGGAAGGGAACTGCGGCGGGCTGTTCGTTTGCGCCGCCGCCAGCGCCGCGTTGTCCGATACGCCCTGTGCGCTGTTGCCGGAGCCTTTCTCGTCGGTGTAGGAGGCGGTGGCTCGCAGGTATCTGCCCACATCGGCCTCGACCGGCGTGTAGGAGGCGGCCGCGGCCCCGCTTATGACGGTCCAAGTGGTCCTGTCCTGAGAGCTGTGCCACGACCAGGCGACGCCGGAGACGCCGCCGTCGGGGTCGGTCAGGGTGGCCGTCAGGGGGCGCCCAACCTGGGGCTGCGCCGCCGACAGGGTCACCGTGGCTGCGCCATCGGACGCCGGGGCGGGACCGAAGACCCAGGGGCGGGCCTGCTTGATCGCCAGGACATTGGCGCTGGTGACCTTGAACTCGATCTCCATGGCGAAGTCTTCATCGGATCCGATGTCATACAGCTTCTTGAACTTCTCATCGATCACGGTCAGGTGTCGGCGCAGCTGGTCCCGTTGGTCGTCGCTCATGAGGAGCTGCCCCCGCGGCTTCTGGTTGGAGGTGCGCAAGACGGTGTGTTCGCCGCCGGCCGGGTCCAACAGGATCTCCTCCGGCACCGAGAGCGCGTCGGGATTGGTGACCAGGTCCTCGCCGAGCTGGGTGTTGACGTAGTACCAGCTGTCTTTGCCGCTGTACAGGGGGTTGAAGGAGACGGCTACGCCGTTGGCCAGCTCGTCGGAGTAGTTGGGATGCACCAGCACCCCCATCGCGGCCGCCAGGTGATCGATGCGATGGAAGTCGCGTTCGGTGAAGGCGCGGAAGTTCCACAGGCTGGCGTACACCTCCTTGAGGGACTTGGCGATGTCCTCCTTGTCCTCCTTGGGCTTCTGGGTCTTGGAGTCGTACAACCCCGCACCGCTGAAACCGGGCAGGTCCTCGTTGTTGGTGCTCGACCGGTAACGGCGGTTGGTCCCCTCGGGAAACAACGCATTCATCTCGGCCAGAGCTTCGATCATCCACCCGGGCGTCTCCGCCTTCTTGATGGCTTTGCGCAGCTTCTTCAACTCGGACTCCTGCACTTCGAGGTCTTCCTGGAACTCGGAGTCGGCCAGCATGGTCTCGACACGGGCGTAGAAGTCGTTGTGCTTCATGAACTCGTCGTAGAAATAGAACGGGACCGCGAACCCGTCGGGGACAGTCCCCTCCGGAAAACCGAACGTCCCCAGCACAGCCACATTGGCCGCCTTGACGCCGAAGGCCTTCCAATCCTCGAAACCAACCCCACTGAGGGCCGAGATCGACGTGACCGACAGATCCCGCTGCGGCGTCTGCTCCACGCCGGGCCGGGAAGACGCGAAGTGGGCATCGACCTCCGCGCCAGTGGCGGCGCGGATCGTGTATCCGCTCTTGGTCACCGCGTAGTGGACGTAGCTACCAATGAGACCATCGATGTCGGTGTTGTCGAGGGCGTTGCGGATGAAGGCGTTGGGAACGCCGTCCTGAACGGCGCGCAGGTTCACATGCGACAGCGGCGTCTGGGGCACGGTGGTGATGATGCCGGCGACGCGGGGAAGCTCATTGGGCAGCGCCTCGTAGATGACCACGTCCCGGGGGTTGGGACTCTCCTCCAAGTCCATGGCCCGCAGAAAGCCGTACCCTTCGGCCGGGTTGAGAGGGATGAAGTCGATATCGGGAAGAATGTCTTCTTCCAACACCACGTTGACTCGGGAGTTGTCGTAGAGCTCTTGCTCTTTGTGGTAGAGCGCGAGCGCATCACCGGGCATCGGGTAATAGGCCAAGTCGTCCTCGAGCAGCGGCATGCTGGCGGCCAGCAACTGATACGACAACGCCACAACCCGGAACGGGTGAGCCTCGTTCGACTGGAACTGGTAGCGATAGACGCCCAGACTGCCGTCAGGGGCCACCACATTCGGGTGATAGATGATCTCGCCGCGTAACTGGCCCGGACCATATGCCCATATGTCGACGGTAGTGGCGAACGCACCATGCGCACGGTGCGTCTCGGTGTTCATGAAGTAGACACCCGGGTTATCAGTATGCGCATCGGTCACATAGAATTTGACATACTCCAGATCCACCAGATGGTCGTCTCTCACGGGGGGCTTTCCCTGGTAGGAAAGCGCCTCGAACGTCTCCCGGTCAGGAATGGCCAAGGCGCCATCACTGAAAGAGACCCTGTGGGCGGGGTTCACCGGGTTCATCCCGATCCGGTCGCCGAGTTCGGTGATGTCATCAATGCCATCACCGTCGACGTCGGCCGGTTCGGCGACGAGGTACTTCTCCACCCGGTAGCGCTCCTTGGGCAGCGCCGCCACGTTCTCGGCGAGTGTTGTCGTGCCCTCTCGGCCCAAGGCAACCGAAACCGGCAGATCCACCGCAGCGCCCGCATCCGGATTCTTCCGCACATAGAGCACGAAATATTCCTCACCCGTGGAATCGACCACCATAGGAACAGCCTCCACCTCTACCGGACAAGGGCCTTGTGAACACGGCTCTTCAGGAGATGGAAGGGTGGGTGTAGAGACGCCCTCTGCGCTCTTGCCGGGGCCTTTCCCGTCGGTGTAGGAGGCGGTGGCTCGCAGGTACCTGCCCACGTCGGCCTGGTCCGGTGTGTAGGAGGCTTCCGCGGCCCCGCTTATGACGGTCCAGGTGATCCTGTCTTGAGAACTGTGCCACGACCAGGTGACGCCGGAGACGCCGCCGTCGGGGTCGGTCAGGGTGGCCGTCAAGGGGGTGTCGACCCGGGGCTGCGCCGCCGACAGGGTCACCGTTCCTGCGCCATCGGACGCCGAGGCTGGGCTGAAGACCCAGGGCCGGGCCTGCTTGATGGCCAGGACGTTGTCGCTGGTGATCTTGAACTCGATTTCCATGGCGAAGTCTTCATCGGGTCCGATGCCGTACAGCTTTGCGAACTTCTTGTGAATCACGGCCAGGTGCCTGCGCAGCTGGTCCAGCTGGTCGTTGCTCATAAGGAGTTGCCCTCGCGGCGCTTGGTTGGAGATCGCAAGGACGCTATGGGTGCCATCCCCGTACAACAGGAGCTCCTCGGGCACCGAATGCGCTTCGGGATTGGTGTCGAGGTCCTCCCCGAGCTGCGTATTGACGTAGTAGCTCCCGTGTCTGTTGCGGATCGGGTCGAAGCTGACGGCAACGCCGTTGGCCAGTTCGCCGGAGTAGTTGGGGTGAACCAGCACCGCCATCGCCGCCGCCAGGTGATCGACGCGATGGAACTCGCGTTCGGTGAAGGCCCGGAAGTTCCACAGGCTGGCGTACACCTGCTTGAGGGACTTGGCGATGCCGTCCTCCTCTGTCTCTTCGGGGTGCTGCGTCTTGGAGTCGTACAGTCCTGCGCCACTAAAACGAGGCAGGTCCTCGTTGTTGGTGCTGGACCGGTAGCGCAGGGATGTTCCCTCAGGAAAAGACTCGTGCATCTCCTCCAACGCTTCGGTCATCCACTCGGGAGTCTCCCCCTTCTTGATTTTCTTGCGGAGGTCCTTGAGTTCATCCTGCTGGACGTCGAAGTCCGTCTGGAAATCGGGGTCGGCCAGCATGGTTTCGATGCGGGTGTAGAAGTCGTTGTGCTTCATGAACTCGTCGTAGAAATAGAACGGGACCGCAAACCCGTCGGGGACAGTCCCCTCCGGAAAACCGAACGTCCCCAGCGCGGCCACATTGGCCGCCTTGACACCGAACGCGTTCCAATCGTCGAATTCGATGTCGCTGAGGGCGGTGATCTCCGTGACCGAGAGGTCTCGCTGCGGCGTCTGCTTCTTGGCGGGCCGGGAAGACGAGAAGTGGGCATCGACTTCCGCGCGAGTGGCTGCGCTCAAGGTGTATCCGTCCTCGGTCACCTTGTAGTGGACGTAGCTGTCGAGGAGATCATCAATGTCGGCATCATTAAGGGCGTCGCGGATGAAGGCGTTGGGGGCTCCGTCTTGGACGGCTCGCAGGTTGACGTGTGAAAGCCGCGTTTGGGGCACGGTCGTGATAATGCCGGCAACGCGGGAGAGCTCGTTGGGTAGAGTCTCATAGATCACGATGTCGCGAGGGTTGGGTCGTTCTTCCCGCGACATGACCCGCAGGAAGCCGTACCCTTCCCCTCGGTTGAGGGAGATGAAATCGACACCAGGAGAGAAGTCCCCTCCTAACAACACATTGACCCGGGAATCTTCGTAGAGCGTGCGTTCTTCCTGATAGACCTCTCGCGCTCCCACGGTCATCGGGTAATACGCAAGGTTGTTGTCCAGCAGCGCCATGCTGGCTGCCAATATCTCATACGTGTAGGCCACAGCCTCAAAGGAGTGGGCCTTCGAATTATCGAGTCCGTACGTGAACGAGTATCGGTAGACGCCCAGAGAACCGTCGGGAGCAACCACATTGGGGCGGTAGTCGATCTGGCCTGTCCACTCCCCTTCAGGCTCATATCCATGCCGGACCGCGTCGTACCCAAGCTGAATGGCATCTACAATGGTGAAGTGTAGTTGATGTGTCTTAGTGTTCTGGAAAAGGGTAACCGGGCGATCTGTGTCCATGCCGAGGAGATAGAACTTGACGGACCCCTCGTAGGAAAGCGCCTCGAACGTGTCGTGATCGGGAATGGCCACCGCCCCATAATATGAACCGATAGAAGGCGCGGGGTTCAACGGGTTCATCCCCACCGGGTCTGCAAGTTCGGTGATGTCGTCGATGCAATCGCCGTCGACGTCGGCTGGTTCGGCGACGAGAAACTCCTCCACCCGGTAATGCTCTTTGGGGAGAACCGAGAGCTGCTCAGTCAGCGTTGTCGTGCCGTCCTGTCCCAAAGTCACCGAGACCGGGATCTCTCGACCAGAATCCAGGTCCGGCCGCACAAAGAGCACGTAGTATTTCTCGGTCGTGGCGTCGACCACGATAGGAACGGCCTCGACTTCTACCGCCGTCGGCGTCGGGTCATAGCCGGCCGCGGGGCACCCCTCATCCGTTGGCGGCTCTGTAATAGTGAATCTCGCGGTGGCCGACCCGAGTTCCACCACGTTCGCCGCCGACGCTATGATGGCCTTAATGGTGTAGTCACCGGCCGGGCAGTCGGCGGAGATGGTTCCGGTGTGGACCTCCGGGTCCTCGTCCACCTTGTACATATAGCGGTCCACGCCCAGGCCGTCGCCCTCGCATTGGTCGGTATCCACCACGTCGGCCCGGAAGATGTAATCGGTGGTGGCGGTGTCCGAGTCGGGCTCCAAGCCGCTGAAGCTCATCGTGATGGTCATCTCGTTGCCAGGCTCCACGGAGCCGGAGGAGGAGAGGGTGATCGCCACGGACGGCTCCTCCACGTCAATTACGTTGATGGTCACGGTGATTTCGTCGGCGAGGCCCGACGGGTCCTTGGCTGTTACGGTCACCGTGTAGGTGGACTTGGCCCCGTAGTCCAGGGCGGCCTTGGTCTGCAATTGGCCGGACGTGTCCACAATGTCGAAGAACCCGGCGTCAGTTCCACCGAGGAAGTACGTCAGGGCGTCGTTGTCGTCGTCCGTGGCTGCCACCGGGGACCCAATGTTCTGGCCCGCTGCCGTGTCCTCACTGACAGTGCGGTTCCCGGTCTCCGTGGAGGGGAACTCCGGCGAGCTGTTATCGGGCGCCGGAGCGGGGCCGGTTGGCTCCGGCGTAGGTGTCGGTGTCGGCGTGGGTTCCGGGGTTGGCTCAGGCGTCTTCCTGTCGGGCCACACATTGCCCGGCAGGAAGACGAAGTCCGACCACTCCGACGCCCCGGCGTCGTTGACGGCGCGAACCTGAAAGTAGTAGAAGAACTGGTCCGGCAGACCGCTTACCACGGCTGAGGAGCCGTCGTATCCGGCCTCCGGCACCTCCGCCCAAGCAGGGCTGTCTCCCGTCTTGTCCCAGTACTGCACCTGGTACGAAGTCGCGCCTTCCGTGTCATCCCAGTCCAGCCCGACGACGAGGTAGTCCAACAGCTCGCCGGTCAGGCCCTCCGGCTGGTCCGGGACCGCCTCTTGAGCAGAGGCGGGCGAGCCGCCGAGGAGCATGACAAGCACCGCAATCGCGGCGGCCATGATGACCAGCGATGCCCGGAACAGCCAGGAGTTCAAGGGGTTTATATGGCTCAATGTCCCATACCCCTGACGTTCTGAAATGTTATGCAGCGGCGCGGACCGGCCTCATGGAATGCGGCAAAGGACGTTTTGCGTATCACCATGCCGCCCTCGGCCGTTCCCAAGCCCGGCGGACAAGGTGAATCCTCCGGTTCCGCCCTTGCATGTTCAGGCAGGTGCTCCGGGTGAGGGAGCGAGGCGGTCCGAAGAAGGGTATCGGAAGGAACTGAGGGACTACACGGGTGACGGAATTCGTCGGGGGGGGGGGGGGGGTAGTAGAGGGGTTGCGCTCGTAGAGGGGCGTGCCCACTGCGGCGGATACCGCCTGTGCGCTCGCCGACGCTGTTGCAACTTGCATCCTATTCGGAAAGCAAAAAACAATACCACCTCCCCGATCAAGTGGTATTGAATACAATACCGCGCAATTCAAGGGTTGGCAACCTCCAGCCAACCGCCAAGGACGAACGGGACCGCCTGTCGCGCCGCTCCGCACGACAGAAGGGACGGAGGAGCGGCGCGCGGAGGTTGCTCCGCCCGCTACTGGCGGACTTCACCTAACGGGTAAGCCCAGCGCCTGTTTACAGCGCCAGACTGAATCTCAGGGTGAAGGTTCTTGATTTTATCAAGTCTGGTGGGCCGCCCGGGGCTCGAACCCGGCACCTTGAGATTAAAAGTCTCCTGCTCTACCCGATGAGCTAGCGGCCCGCTCCCATTGTGGCAGCGGACCCGACCGACAGGGCGCGCGAACTGGTCAGCGCCTCGCGGTGAAGTCGCTTGGTGCCGTGTCTCAGACTGGGTCGCCGGTGTAGCGGTGGGCTTGGAGGTCGCTGAGGTTCGCCCACTCCAGGGTGCGGGCGTGGGTCGCCTCCAGCACGACCTGGGGCGCGGCACCGGCTGCGAACGCCTCCGTCCAGCGCGGCGCGCACAGGCACCAGTGATCGCCGGGTGCAAGCCCGTCGAAGCCGATCGCGGCCTGCGGGGTCGAGAGGTCGTTTCCCGCGGCCTTGGAGAACTCGAGAAACTCGGCGGTCATGACCACGCACACCGTGTGGACCCCATAGTCGCCCGAGTCGGTGTTGCAGCAGCCGTCCCGGAACCAGCCGGTGACCGGGTCGTAGGAGCAGGGCTGCAGTTCGTCTCCGAGCACGTTGCGGGCCACGGCGCTCAGTCTCTCAGATTGCGCCGGTTCGCGCGGCGGTTACTCTCAGAGCATGGCCGAACCGAGCGAGCAGACGAGAGACCATCTGTCTCAGGAGGGTGAGGCAGCCGGTCGAGCGGCCCCGCTCGACGGCATCGAGCAGGACCTGGACACCGTCGACGCGGCCCTCTCCGCGCTCGATGCCGATGATCTCGAGGGAGCCGAGGCGCTAGCGGCCGAACTCGAAGCGCCCCGTGCTGGAGCCCCCGACGGCCGTGAGCAAGGCGCCGCGGGCTACACGGCCTCGTAGCCAGCGTGAGCGGGAACGGCCTTCACTTCGAGCTGGACGCCCTCGTGCTGCTGAATGCGACTGATGACTTCGAACAGGTTGCGGGCGTGGGGATTGCCAGCCGGTCCGAACATGCGCATGAGACTCTTGGGCGGCTTGTTCGTCAGGGAGCCAAGCTCCTCGAATCCGATGGTGGCGTTGATGTAGTCGCGCAGCACGATCTTGCCCGTATCTACGTCCCCGGCAAGCAGGCACTCGACGCCCTCTTTCAGCAATCCTTCTCGAAAGTCCGGGTCGCGCTGAGCGCGGGCCTGCACGGTCTCCTTGAAGTCACGGGTGAGCGCCATGTTTCATGCCTCCGGCTGTTTGCGACGTTCGTACTCTTGCCAAAGCTCGTATGCGAGGTTGGGGGCAGCCACAACCGGCAGCGGCGAGGAACGCGCCGGGGGCGACCCTGCCTCGTAGCTCCTAGCTTCCCCCCGGCGATGTCAACTGGCGAGGGCCTCTTCCGACGCTTGCGCGGTGGTGCCGATGTCGCTAAGGGCCAGCAGGTACCCTTCGGCCCTGTCCGTGTTGGGGTTGCGGTTGACGAGCGCTTGGAACTCAGGCGAGTGGTCGGGTATGACCAGATGCGCCAGTTCGTGGATGATCACGTGGTCGAGCACCCATGGGGGAGCACCGGCCAGCCGGCTCGATATGCGGATCTCGCCGCTGTCGGTCGAGCACGAGCCCCAGCGGAAGTTCTGCCGGGACGACCACTGGATTGAGCGCGGCTCGGGGAGGCCGAAGCGGGCCGCGAGCTCTCGGGCTCGGGGCTCCAGGGGCAGGAGGCCGCAGCGACGCTTCTCTTCGAAGCGGGCCAAGACCTTGTTCACCAGGGCCTGCTCCTCGTCTTTCGTCGTCCACGCCGGGACCCGCACGACCAGGACGCCGTCCAGCATCCGTGCCGACACGGTCTTCTTTCGCTTGGGGCTGCGTATCACCCGGACAGGCGGAAGGCTCAGGGGTGCGGGCGGCCCCGGCGCGCCGGGAGGTGGTGTGCCGGTGGTGCTCATCGTCGCTCCGTCGTTGCAGCGGGCCTGAGGCACGCACCGTCGCCGGTGAGCGCGATTCGCTCCTCCAAGCGCACCTCGCCCGACTGCACCAGGATCCGGCGACCACCGAGGTTGCCGATGCGCTCGAAGACGCAACCGAAATATCTTTCAAGTGTATAGATAACACCGGCATGTGACACCGCGAGCACGTCGCCGGACGAGACCCGGGCCGCGGTGCGGTGCACGGCGGCGAACACTCGCTCGAGCAGCGACTCGTCGCTCTCCCAGCCGGGCGGATGGTCGCCGGCGGCCAGGGCGCCGGGGTAGTCGCACTCGATCTGGTCGGTGGTGAGTCCCTGCCACAGGCCGATGTTGCGCTCGCGCCATCCCGGATCGACGATCACCGGCCCGGCGTTGAGCGTCTCGGCGATGATCTCGGCGGTTCGGTGGGCCCGGTCGAGGTCGCTGGACACGACGCAGCCGATGCCGTCCATCGTGGCCGCCGCGGCCCTCGCCTGGGCCGCGCCGGCCACCGACAGGGGAGGGTCGGCGTGACCCTGCCGGCGCCCGTCGAGGTTCCAGACGGACTCGGCGTGGCGGACGACGAGAAGACTGACCATGATCGCGGGCGACCGTAACCGGGCGGCGACCGGTGGCCGCGGATGCTGCCCAGCGACGGCTACCATGTCGCCGTGGCGCATCTGCGGCTGTTCGCATCGGCCCGCGAGGCGGCCGGAACCGGTCGTGACACCGTGCCCGGCGCCACGGTGAGAGAGGTCCTGGAGGCCGCGTGCGGTCGCTACGGTCATGACTTCGCCGGACTGCTCGAGACCTGTCAGGTGTGGCGCAACGGCGAGCCGACCGCACCCAACGCGGCGGTGGGCGACGACGACGAGATCGCGGTGCTGCCACCCGTCTCGGGCGGCTGACAGAGGCCGAGCTTGCGAGGCCGTGGCCCGAGCGGCCCGTGAGCGCAGCCAACAAGAGCGGGAAACCAGAGGCCGACGACGCCCGTCTTGGCGTGAGGGGTATCCTCCACGGTTCGTGAGTCGCGTCGCCGTTCTGTCGCTTCACACTTCTCCGCTGGTGGTGCCGGGCCACCGCGGCGCGGGCGGCGCGGCCGGTTGTTCGGGCGATCACCCCGACCCGCCTCCTGCGGGCGAGCCCGGGGATGGTTCTGAGGAGCAGCCGCCGCCGACGAGCACCAAGTAGTTGGGAGCCGACAATGCGCAAGCGATCCTTGAAGAGTCTGTGGGGGCTGTGTTGGGCGGTGGCGATTCTGTTGGGGGCGGGGTGCGCCGCGTCTGAGCCCGGCAGCTCCGCTCCGGCCCTCCAGGAGCCGGGGTCCGGGCAGCAAGAGCCGCCGTCGGGGGCGCCGGAGGCCTCTTCTGGGACTGCGGAGGCCTCTTCTGGGGCTGAGGGGCCCTTGTCTGGGGAGTCGGAGCCGTTTGCGGTGGTGCAGGCGTCTGGCTATGCGGCTGGTCTGTTGGGTAAGGCCGGGCGTGGGATCGCATATGACTATCAGCCGTTGGAGGGCGCAGGCGAGGCGGTCGGGGCCATGGAGCTGATCGTGGCGGGCTATCTGGTGGAGATCGCGCCGGGTGTGGTGTGGGCCGACACGCGTGTGCACGAGCCGTGGAATCAGGTTCAGATCGAGGCGATGCTTCGGTTCATCAACGAGCGCGAGGCGAAGCTCAGGAACTCGGGCAGGCTGAGCCCCGAGTCGATAGCTACGTTCGAGCGTGATCGGCGTCGGGCGTTGGAGAACGCTGTGCCTGAGCCCGACGACCGGGTCCATGCGGCTTATCGGATCAGGGTGACGGAGGTGCTGTCGGGCGACTTCGAGGTGGGCGAGGTGCTCGATGTGCAGGTGCCTTTGGGGGTGTTCACATCGCTGGAGGAGCAGCAGGCGGCGCTGGCGGGCACGCCGCGGGCGGTGGTGGGCGGCTTCTGGTCGGCCAAGACGTGGTACAGCACCTTGCAGTTGCAGACCGCTGACCGGGTGCCGCTGAGCGGGGAGGTGTTCTATCCGTGGATCGAGCTGTTCTGGCTCGATGAGTCGGTGTGGGACATCGACGACTTGGCGCCCGAGGGCGATGCGGGCCCGACCGGCTCCACCGACGACGGTGCTACTGGCGGGGAGCCCCCCGGCGGGCTGATTCCCGAGGACGACGCGCCGACCCATGCGGTGGTGAGCGAGGAGGTGCCCGTCGAGCGGCCCGCGGGGCGGCCCGAGGCGCTGTATCTCGGCGGACTGCACGACCTGCACCCCGCGTGGGGCAACATCGGCACCCTCGACGAGCTGGCCGAGGCCATACGCGCCGCAGCCACAGCCGCCACCACGACCACAGCCGCCACCACGACCACAGCCGCCACCACGACCACAGCCGCCACCACGACCACAGCCGCCACCACGACCACAGCCACCACGACCACGACCACCGCCGCCACAACCACGACCACCGATCCGCCCGTGCCTGATGACACGGCTACGGATCCCCCTGAGGACGACACGACCACGGATCCGCCAATGCCGGGTGACACTCCGACGACCACGACGGCGCCGCTTGAGGACGAGACGACGACTACTACCACGACTGTGGCACCGGAGGGGGGCTGAGCTTGGGCGTCGGTTCCAGCGACGCGGGATAGGTCTCTTGTGTCCGCGGTGTTTGATAGGGTCGAGGTAGTCCACACCGGCGGCGGCTCACCGCGCGTGTCGAAGCGCCGCCTCTGGTACGACAACGAGCTTGTGGCGGTCGTCGACCACGACAGGGCCGACGCAGTTGCGGAGGACGTGGTTGTGGTTGAGGCCGCGTTCGAGAGCCGCGAGGCCGAAGCGGCCTATTGGGATGCGGGTTCGGGGAAGGTGCTGCCGCCTTGCAGGGTGTGCCGGTGGTGCTCATCGTCGCTCCGTCGTTGCAGTGGGCCTGAGGCACGCACCGTCTCCGGTACCGGGATTCCACAGCGCGCTGAGCGAGAGAGTGGCCCGAGCGGCCCGTGAGCGCAGCGAACATGAGCGGGGGAGAGTGGCCCGAGCCCGCCGACGTCCATCGCCGCGCGGGTATCCTCCACGGTTCGTGAGTCGCGTCGCCGTTCTGTCGCTTCACACTTCTCCGCTGGTGGTGCCGGGCCACCGCGACGCGGGCGGGATGAACGTCTACGTGCGCGAGCTCACCTCCGCGCTGGCCCAGGCCGGCATCGACGCCACCGTGTTTGTCAGGCGTCACGACGGTGCGCCCACCGTCGTTGACGTGGAGCCCGGCTTCAGGGTCGTGCACGTGGCGGCCGGTGCGACCGAACTGGCCAAGGAGTCGCTGCCGGCGGTGGTGGAGGAGTTCGCCGACGGTGTGGGAGCATGGCTCCAGTCGCACCCGGCCGACGTGCTGCACGCCAACTACTGGCTGTCGGGCGTGGCCGGGCACCGCCTGAAGCACGAGCTCGAGCTACCTCTCGTATCCACGTTCCACACGCTGGCCCGAGTCAAGGCCGACACGGGCCATCCCGAGCCTCAGCGCCGGATCGACGCTGAGGCCGAGGTGATCGCCTGCTCCGACGTGATCACCGCCAACTCCGTGACCGAGGTGCACCAACTCGCAGGGCTCTACGGCGCCGACCCCAAGCGCATCGACGTGGTGGCGCCGGGCGTGGACGGGGCCCTGTTCTCGGTGGGGTCTCGACGGGGAGCCCGGGCCGCGCTGGGGCTCGGGGACGGACCGGTGCTGCTGTTCGTGGGCCGCATACAACCGTTGAAGGGCCTGGATGTGGCCGTCGACACCCTGGCGGGGCTGGGCCGTCGCTACGGCGACGCCCAACTCCTGGTGGTGGGCGGGGCATCTGGCCCCGACGGAGAGCGCGAACTGCGTCGTCTCGACGACTCGGTGCGCCGCTACCGGTTGCAAGGTCGTGTCAGGCTGGTGCCCCCGCAGCCGCACCACCTTCTGTCCACCTACTACCGGGCCGCGGACGTGTGCCTGGTGCCGAGCCGGTCGGAGTCCTTCGGCCTCGTTGCCTTGGAGGCGGCGGCGTGTGGCGTGCCGGTGGTCGCGGCCGATGTGGGGGGACTGCGGACGTTGGTGGACCACGGCCGCAACGGCCTCCGCATCTCGGAACGAGATCCGGCCCGCTACACGGCGGCGGTGCGCTCCATCCTCGACGATCCCTCACTGGCCTCGTCTATGGCCCGCCGGGGTGCCGAGATGGCCAGCCGGTACTCCTGGACCGCCACGGCGGCACGCCTGCGCAGGATCTTCGAAGATCTCTCGGCCCGTGTCCTGTTGGACTGCACGGCCTGAGCGGCGATGCCCGGAACAGATTCTCCGGCCCCGGGTGGCCCCGATCCCATGACCGGTGAGCCGATGGCCCTCAATCCCATGGCTGGAGATCCCATGACCGACACGCCGCCCGCGTCGGATGCTGAACTCGATGCTCTGGGGCGCCACGTCGATGCGTGGCTGGCGGCCGCGGCCGCAGCGAATCCGGCCATCGCGGCGGTGGAACGCGGCCCGGAGGCAGAGCGACGGTGGTACGTGCGAATCTGCGGCGACGAGAAGGACGTATGGACGATCTGGTTCACTCTCGGCCAGCGCACGCTGCATTACGAGACCTACCTGGTGCCGGCACCCGAGGAGAACCACGCCCGGTTCTACGAGCAACTGCTGCGCCGCAATCGGCGCCTGACTGGTCTGAAGCTGGAGATCGGGCCGGAGGACGCGGTGTTCCTGTCGGGCTCCACGCCGGTCTCGCAGGTGACCGCGGGCGTGCTGGACACGATTCTCGGATCGATGTATGCGGCTACCGAATTGATTTTCCGTCCTGCCATGCGCATCGGCTATGCGTCGAAATTTCGCGGTTGAAACTCGTACTACAGGGGTATATTGACGCAGCACAGTTGCGACATCATTAATTTTCGACTACTATGGATACTGCCCCGGTGGAGAGAGGGCAACCGTTCGGGGAAGGTGGGGATCGCCCTCTCTCCACCGGGGCTTGATCGCAGGGGCGTCCGATGGGGCGTCACCGCGAGTGTGACCGCCAACCTCGCGACTTGTTGATGTTCGGATCGCGGCATCTGCGCTGATAGACCTATCCCGGTCCGGAGAGGGTTCGTCCTGCCCGGACTACACTGCCAGCTGTCCTTAGTCGTCGCCGAGGAGTACCGGTGGTCGCCTTCGCACTGTCAATCGTGGTCACGGTCGCACTCGTCGGCGCGATCTTCGCCTACATGAAGCGCCGGCCGGTTGGTACCCCCGTCACTTGGGGCGAGGCAATGTTCGGGGCGATGATCGCCTTCTTCGGGATGTTCTGGGTGTACGGGGTGGTGCCCCATCAGTGGCTCGCGTGGGCCGACAACGAGCTCAACTGGCGAACCGACAAGCTCTTCGTCGGGCCGGGGGGAATCCTGCGGGCCCAGGCCCAGGGCGGCAGCTTCCCGTTCACGATCACCTATGTGGTGATCCGGGACCTGATCGCGTGCGCGATCTACGGCGTCGCCATCGCCGGCCACGTGGGGATGTGGTTCCTGTGGCAGAACCGGGGCAAGAAGGCGGAGGCCGTCGAGCTGTCGAGCTTCGGGCGCCCCCTGGTCCGGGAGGGCTCCAAGGCGTGACCACCACCGACGCCAACCCGCCTATGCCGGAGTTCCGGGACGACTACGTGCTGCAGGAGGTGGACGCGGCCTGGCTCTCGCAAGCCGTCAAGCCCAAGCAGTTCATCCACATCGACCAGTCAGAGTGCATCATGTGCGAGGGCTGCGTGGACATCTGCCCGTGGAAGTGCATCTTCATGGTCACGACCGACGCGGTGGACGAGGCTGTCGGTACCGAGCTGCCTGGCATAGACCCTGCCGACAAGGTCATCTTCACGATCGACGACGACGTGTGCACCCGCTGCGCGCTGTGCGTGGACCGCTGCCCCACCGGCGTGATCATTCTTGGCAAGATGAGCGACCCTCCCCCCGGGGGCGACCCCCACCAACGGACGAACTCCCACGGCTACGGCTACGGGATGCGCCTCGCCTAGAGCCCGCTCGATCACCCAGACACGATTCGCAGGAGACCCATGGCCATCGACGCAGAAGAGCGCAAGACGCCCTTGCCGGAGCGCATGGTCGCCCAGATGACCAAACTGGGCGACCAGGTCCAGGGATCGCAGGCCTGGAACTCGATCTTCCGGCCCGGGTCGATCTTCCGCAAGGGCTACACCGACAGTCCCCGCAACCGGTCCTACGTGGTCATGAACAGCGTGCTCTACCACCTACACCCGGTGAAGGTGAAGCGCCACGCCGTGAAGGTGAGCTACACGCTCTGTCTCGGGGGCCTCAGCTTCTTCCTGTTCATCCTGGAGACCGTCACCGGGATCTTCCTGATGTTCTTCTACCGCCCCACCGCCGCCCAGGCCTGGGACGACATCTACATCCTCCAGACCTCGGTGACCTTCGGCCTGCTGGTCCGCAACATGCACCGATGGGGGGCCCACCTCATGGTGATCACCGTGTTCCTGCACATGGCCCGGGTCTTCTACCACGGGGCCTACAAACCGCCCCGCGAGTTCAACTGGGTGATCGGCGTGATCCTGCTCCAGTTGACGCTGCTGCTGTCGTTCACCGGCTACTTGCTGCCGTGGGACCAGCTGGCTCTGTGGGCGGTGACCGTGGGCACCAACATGATGGGATACACGCCGGTGTTCGGCGATCAGGTGCGCTTCGTGCTGCTCGGAGGGGTGGAAATCGGAACCGACACCCTGCTGCGCTGGTACGTGCTGCATGTGCTGCTGCTGCCGTTCGTGCTCGTCATCTTCCTGGCCATCCACTTCTGGCGGGTCCGCAAGGACGGCGGCATCTCGGGTCCGCTGTAGATGTAGAGCAGAGCGATGGGACAGAGGCAGTCACCTAGAAGCATGGAGCAGAGGTAGAGGCGATGGTGGAGATTCCCGAACACCTGCGCAAGCGGGCCGAGGAGGCCCGGGCCAAGGCGGAGGCGGCCAAGGCGGCGCAGGCCGCCGGGTCGGCCGCGGACTCAGGCGACGCCCTGTCGGAGGCCCAGCAGCAGGCCGCGAGCAAGATCCCGCCCCACCTGCTTGAGCGTTCCAAGGCGGCTCGAGCCCAAGCAGCCGGAGGCGCGGCGGAGGCCGAGGTGGGGGCGGCGGCCGGGGGCGGCGGAGTGGCCGTGGCCGCCCCGCCTGCAGCCGTGGCGCCCGTGCCCGCCACCGGCCCCGGCGGGCATACCCAGCGACTGCTCACGGTGGTCAAGTCGGGTTCGATCCAGGACGTCAAGTCGAAGCCGCAGGACAAGGTGCATGTGTGGCCCCACCTGCTGGTGGTGGAGTTCGTGGCTTCGCTGTTCATCACCGCGTTCACCCTGATCTTCTCGATCTTCGTGAACGCCCCGCTACTGGAGTTGGCCAACTACAACCAGACGCCCAACCCGTCCAAGGCGCCGTGGTACTTCCTCGGACTGCAGGAGCTGCTGACGATGTTCCATCCGATGGTGGCGGGCGTGACCATCCCCGGCATCGGATTGCTGGCACTGATGCTCGCGCCCTACATCGACAAGAACCCGTCCAAGAAGCCCGAGGACCGCAAGTTCGCAATCAGCCTCATGACCATCCACCTCATGTTCTGGGCGGTGCTGGTGATCATCGGCTCCTTCTTCAGGGGTCCGGGCTTCAACTTCGTCTTCCCCTGGCAAGCAGGACTGTTCTTCGAGCTGTGACCATGGCCCTCCCCCTCGCCATCGAACCGTCCGACCGCCTCTCGCGAGGAGGCAACCGATGATCTATGTCGCCCTGGCGGCCCTTGCCCTCCTGGCCGTCGTCGCGGTGCTCGCCGCGGTCCGCCGGCGCCAGTCGGATGCCGCCATCGGCATGCTGTCGCGCGAGACCCGCAGCCGGGACCGGTCCTCGGTGGTGCTGCGGGCCGAGGCGCCCCCCACTGGCCGGGAGGTGGAGAAGGCCGCGGCCGCGGCCCGCACCGGCACCGGGCTGGCCTGGCCGGACGCCGGAGGCCCGCCGGTGCCCTACGTGCCGCCCGATCCCGAGACGATCGGGGTGAGCCGCCGCCAGTTCTTCAACCGCACGATCGTGATGCTGATGAGCTTGAGCCTGTCGGGGTTCGGCGTGGCCTGCATCGCCTTCCTGTGGCCCCAGGGCGCCAGCGGCTTCGGCTCCAGGCTCAAAGTGGGCCTGGTGAGCGACCTCCTCACCGAGATTCGCGACAACTCGGGCTTCCTTTACAAGCCCGAGGGCCGGATGTGGCTCACCGAGTATCCCAACGGCGCCGTGGAGAAGGCCGCGGAGACCTACACGCCACCTGAGCTGGCGGGGATGACCGCCGGCCAGCAGCTGGGACTCGACGGGGGCATCGTCGCGCTGTACCAGAAGTGCCCCCATCTCGGCTGCCGGGTGCCGAGCTGCGTGACCTCGCAATGGTTCGAGTGCCCGTGCCACGGATCGAAGTACAACCAGGTGGGGGAGAAGCGGGGCGGCCCCGCTCCCCGGGGCATGGACCGCTTCGCGGTGGAGATCGGCGCGGACGGTTCGCTCACCGTCGACACCGGCACGATCATCCAGGGGCCGCCCATCGGCACCAACACCACTGGCCAGGAAGCCGAAGGACCGAACTGCACCGGCCAGGCGACCGGGGACCACTAGTGGTCCGACCCGATCCGTAGGAACCATTGCCGCGCATGCTCCTAGCCGCCTCAACCCAGAGAACTATCGGGTTCGTCATCCTCGCCATTGTCTTCGTCGGGTACATCGTTTACCTGATCCTCAACTCGCGCACGGCCCGCGACGAGGTCGGCAGTGAGATCGAGCTGGCCCCCAACCGCAAGCCCTACCTGGAAGACGAGGAGCTGGAGGGCTCCAAGCTCGACAGGTCGCTGCTGGCCGGGCTGGCGATGCTGGCTGTCATCGGGGTGGGCCTGCCGCTGTACTGGCTGGGCGAGCCCGGCCGCCACCAGGGCCTGATCTCCGACACCGACCGCATCTTCGCGGACCGGGGCGGCGAGCTCTACACCGAGGGCGCCGACTGCCAGCAGTGCCATGGCGCCGAGGGATCGGGCGGCTCCGCGCCCGTCACGCTCACCGACGCGTCGGGCACCTTCGTGGCCACGGTGGCCTGGAGCGCCCCGGCGCTCAACACCGTGCTGTCGCGCTACAGCGAGGATGAGGTGCGCCATGTGCTCAACTACGGCCGCAACAACGTGATGCCGGCGTGGGGTGCACCCGGCGGCGGCCCCCTCACCCCGCAGCAGATCGACTACTTGGTCTACTACATGAGGCGCATCCAGATCCCCGAGTCTGAACTGCGCGAGATCGTCGATGACGGCGTCAGAGAGGGCATCGCCGAGTATCTGGGTGTGGCCGATGATGACGGCGCCGTGGACGAGTGGCTCGGCGCAGTGGACGCCGCCGTGGAGGAGGCCCGGGCCATGGCCCTGGCTGCCGACGATTCGCTGGCCGGCAAATCCGAGGCCATCCGCCGGGCCGGCCTGCAGCTGCTCGCCACCGGCGAGGCGCCCGGCAGCGAATTCTACCAGACCTACGGCGAGATCCTGTTCCACAACCAGGCCGCGGGCGGCACCTACAGCTGTGCCCGCTGCCATACCTACGGGTGGTCCTTCGACGCCACCACCGACGGCGACGACAGCATCGACGGCCACGCCGGGCCGATCGTCGAATCCTACAACATCGGCGGAGGCTTCTTCGGCCCCAACCTGACCGGGGGCAGCACCCTCGAGCAGTTCGAGACCGCCGAGTTGCACGCTGACTTCATCTCCGCCGGCCAGAGCATCGGCCAGACCTACGGTCGGGGCGGCTCGGGAGGCAACGGGCAGATGCCGGGCTTCGGTTCCCGGACCGACGACGGCCTCGAGGTGACCTATCCGGCCACACTCACCCAAGACCAGATCGACGCCATCGTCGCGTTCGAGAGGAACCTGTGACATGGAAGTGCTCGATGTGACTTGCGTCTTCGATAGGAAAGCGTGACATGGAAGCGCTCGATGTAATCGCCGGGCTCGCTTGGGATCCGGAGATCCGCGGCTTCATGGCGGTCTTCGCGGGCGTGGTCGTGCTGATGGGCTCGGTGTGGCTGCTGCTCGCCCTCAACACCGGCACCCGGCTGGGCACGCTCGTCGCCGTGACCGGGTTCTTCGGCTGGATGGTCATCATGGCCGTCGTATGGTGGATCTACGGGATCGGCTGGGCCGGCAACACGCCCACCTGGCAGTTGACGGAGATCAATGTCGGCGACCTCGATGCGGCCGCGCTGGAGCAAGCCACGACATTGCCCGACGCCGTCGAGCTCCCGTCCGCTTTCGATCTTGTCCTGGACTCCGACGATCCCGTGGCCCACGCCGAGTTCGGGCTGGTCACCCGGGACACGCTCACACCCGATCAGACCGAAGGGCTCAGCGCCACCGAGATCGACCAGCTGGTCGCCGAGGAGTTGGCCCGCAATCAGGCCACGACGCTGTCGGAGCTGGCTGCGGTCACCCCTGCGGTGATCGCCGACGCAGAGGCGTCGGGACGGCTGGACTTCGGCGGCTGGGAGCTGCTGTCAACTGCCGAAGCGGGCGAGGCCCAAGCCTCCGCGGTGGCGATGCTGCTGGAGAGTCCCGACCTGACGTTCACCGCCCAGGACGACTTCAGGCTGCTCGACGCGTACACCGTCGGCGGCAAGCGGGGCCTGTCCGATGATCCGAGCCGTCTCGACCGGATCTGGACGCAGATCCGCACCGCCTTGACCATTATCCATCCCACCCGCTACGGGGTCGTGCAGGTCCAAGAAGTGATTGATCAGCCCCTCACTCCCGGCCAGCCCCCGCCCCGGCCCATCGTCGATCGGTCCAAGCCTGTGATCTCCGTGATCATAATCCGCGACCTCGGCAACCTCCGCCTCAAGCCCGCGCTGGTGGCTTTGGGCTCGCTGTGCATCTTCGCGGCTCTGTGCCTCTTCCTGCACGAGCGCGACAAGCTGGCCTGGCGACTGCGTGAGGCGGGAGAGCGCGTGGGTGCCTGAGCAGTGCTCGGCCAGTACCTTCCCCTGCTGGCGCTGTTCGTGCTGGCGGCGCTCTTCGCGGCGGGGAGTTTCGTCGCCTCGGGCCTGCTGGCGCCCCGCTTGCCGACCGTGCCCAAGCAGGACCCCTACGAGTGCGGGATCGTGCCCTCCCGTGACACGCCTGAGCGATTCCCGGTGCGGTTCTTCTTGGTGGCGATGATCTTCATCGTCTTCGACGTGGAGATCGTGCTCTTCTATCCCTACGCGGTGGCTCGGGGCGGGCTGGGCCTGTTCGGGCTCGTGGTCCTGCTCGTGTTCAGCTTCGCGGTGTTCGAGTCGTTCGTGTACCTGATCGGTGCCGGCGCCCTCGAGTGGGGACCGGCGTCGAAGTCTCGGCACTCGGCTGGCCCCGCTTCTGTGTCTGGATCCGATGAGCAGATCGTGTCGGCAGGACGCACCGCTCGCACCACTGTCCGCCGGGTGGGCCTCGAGGGCCGGGTCCCCAGCCCGCAGGAGGTGGCGTGATGGGAGCGGCTTCGAGGGGCGAGGTGGCGTGATGGGCGTGGCCGGGCAGATTGGCGATCTGCGAGATCACGGCTTGAAGGCCATCCAGCACAACTTCATGACGTCCAAGCTGGAGAGCCTGGTCAATTGGTCGCGGGCCCGCAGCTGCTGGCCCGCGACGTTCGGGCTCGCCTGCTGCGCCATCGAGATGATGGCCACCGGTGCGGCCCACTACGATCTCGCTCGTTACGGCATGGAGGTCTTTCGAGCGTCGCCGCGCCAGGCAGACCTGATGATCGTGGCCGGCCGGGTCTCGCAGAAGATGGCCCCGGTGCTACGCCAGATCTATGACCAGATGATGGAGCCCAAGTGGGTCATCTCGATGGGCGTGTGCGCCTCCAGTGGAGGCATGTTCAACAACTACGCCATCGTTCAGGGCGTCGACCAGGTGGTGCCCGTGGATGTGTACGCGCCGGGCTGCCCGCCCGGCCCCGAGACGTTGATGCATGCCATCTTCACTCTCCACCACCAGATCACCTCGGGAGAGCTGCTGGCTCGCCGGGCCGCCGGCGACACCGGCGGCGCCGGCATCGCGGTACAGCAGCTCGACGGCCAGACAGCGACTGCCACCATCCGTCGTCGGCATGGCTGAGACGATGGTTGCGTGGCGCCATCGGCCCCGGCGGCGACGCGATGGCTGAGCGTTACGGCGCCGTTGTTGGGGCTGACCGGCCGTCCCGGGGCCAGGCTGTGGTCCACCCGTCGAGGGGCCAGTGGAGTGCTGTGGCTGCGGCAGCCCGCGCCGACGGCTTCGATCAGCTGATCGACCTCACCGCGGTGGATTACCTGACTTACGGGGCTGATCGGGGCCTCCCGGAAGGCGTTAAGCCGGAGCGCTTCGAGGTGGTGGCCAGCATGCTGTCCCACGAGCGGCGGGAGCGCCTGCGCATGCGGGTGCAGGTGCCCGCCGACGATCCGACCCTGTCCACCCTGTTCGACCTGTGGCCTGGAGCGGAGAACCTCGAGCGCGAGGTCTTCGACATGTTCGGCATCGTCTTCGAGGGCCACCCCGACATGTCGCGGATCCTGATGCCCGAGGACTGGTCGGGCCATCCGCTGCGCAAGGACTACGACAGCGGCCAGATACCGGTCCAGTTCAAGGCCGCCTCCAACGTCAGGTGACGCACCCACCGCGATGAGCATTACAGACGCCCCCCGTGCCGACGCCGCCAACGCCGAGGAAGCCGATCCGGCCGACGGCCCCCGGCCCGCTGCGCCGGCCACCGGTGCCGAGAGGGTCAGCCGACGCGAGCCGTCCGCGGTGCTGCGCATGTCGGAGGCCGCCGCGGCCGGCATCGGAGGCGATCCCGACGACCCCGACGACGATGAATTGGTGCTGTTGAACATGGGCCCGTCGCACCCGTCGACCCACGGCGTGCTACGGCTGATGCTGGAGCTTTCGGGCGAGACGGTGCTGCGCTCCAAGCCGGTCATCGGCTACCTCCACACCGGCATGGAGAAGACCGGCGAGCAGCTCACCTACATGCAGGGCGGCACCAACGTGACCCGGATGGACTACGCCTCGCCGCTATTCAACGAGCTTGCATTCTCGCTGGCCACGGAGCGGCTGCTGGGCATCGAGGTGCCCGAGCGGGCCACCTGGATCCGCATGCTGATGTGCGAGCTCAACCGGGTCAGCTCGCATCTGCTTTTCATGGCCACCAACGGCATGGACCTCGGCGCGCTGTCGATGATGATCTACGGCTGGCGCGAGCGCGAGGAGGTGCTTCGCTTCTTCGAGAAGGTCACCGGCCTGCGCATGAACCACAACTACATCCGGCCCGGAGGGGTGGCTGCAGACCTGCCCGCCGACTGGCGCACCGACGTGGCCGAGCTGATCGAGCTGATCGAACCCCGCCTCGACGAGTACGACACGCTGCTCACCGGCCAGCCCATCTGGCGCGAGCGGCTCCAAGGGGTGGGCATCATCACCGCCGCCGAGGCCCTCGCCCTCGGGGTCACCGGGCCGATACTGCGAGGCGCGGGCATGGCTTGGGACCTGCGGCGCGACGAGCCCCACCTGTTCTACGACCAGATGGACTTCGACGTGATCGTGGGCATCCACGGAGACTGCTACGACCGGTACGCCATCCGCCTCAACGAGATCCGCGAGTCGCTGGGCATCGTCTCCCAGATTATCGACGCCATGCCCTCAGGCGACTATCGCACGCAGGACAAGAAGGTGACGCCGCCGCCCCGGGCCCGCATCGACGCCTCGATGGAGGCGCTGATACACCACTTCAAGATCTTCACCGAGGGCTTCAAGGTTCCCCCCGGCGAGGCCTACGCCGCGGTGGAGTCCCCCCGGGGAGAACTCGGCGTGTACCTCGTGAGCGACGGCACCTCGGTGCCGTACCGGATGCACGTGAGAGCGCCCAGCTTCGTGAACCTCCAGACCCTGCCCCATCTGATGCAGGACGGGCTCATCGCCGACGGCGTGGCCATCATCTCCTCCGTCGACCCGATCATGGGGGAGGTGGACCGGTGAGGTTCGGTGTCGTGGTGACGAACGAGGTGGACCGGTGAGGTTCGGTGTCGTGGTGACGAACGAGGTGGACCGGTGAGGTTCGGTGTCGTGGTGACGAACGAGGTGGACCGGTGAGTCTCAGCGCCGCCAACGAGGCGCTGGCCGACGAGATCATCTCCTGGTTCCCCCGGCCCCGCTCGGCGCTGATCCCGCTGCTGCACCTGGCCCAGGAGCAGGACGGGTACCTGACCGACGACGCCATGCGCCGCATCGGCGAACTGGTCGGAGCCACGCCGGCCGAGGTGAAGGGCACGGCCGGTTTCTACGAGATGTTCCGCTTCGAGCCGATCGGCACGTACCTCGTGAATGTCTGCACCAACATCTCGTGCCTTCTGTGGGGCGGCGAGGAACTGCTGGAGCACGCCTGCGAATCGCTGGACGTGGAAGTAGGCGGCACCACCGACGACGGCACGTTCACCGTCGAGGAGGTGGAGTGCATCGCGGCCTGCACCGAGGCCCCCTGCCTGCAGGTCAACTATCGCTACCGGGGGCGAGTGACCCCCGACGACTTCGACCGGCTGGTCGAGGACCTGCGCGCCGACCGTCTGGACATCCCCCGCCACGGTGCACTGTCCACCGTGAGGCAGTCGATCCCCGCCGAGCGTCTCGCCGGGGTCGTCCCGCCGGAGCAGGCCCGCGCGGCGCCGGTCTGGCTAGAGGCCGCGCGGATAGGAAGCGATTCATGAGGTGCTTCACTACCAGCCGAGCGAGGCCGTGGGCCCGAGCGGCCCGTGAGCGAAGCGAACAAGAGCGGGAAACACGGCCCGAGCGGCCCGTGAGCGAAGCGAACAAGAGCGGGTATTGCGAACGCAACGAAGCTGAGGCGGTCGGCTGATGGATGAGCAGGCGGCGACAGACGGCTACATCGCGCATGCGCCCGGCTATGTGGACAACGACGGTCCGAAGCTGATCACGAGCCGCTTCGTGCACGATGACTCGTTCACCCTGGCCCGGTACCGGGCCACCGGGGGCTACGAGGGGCTCGCCGCCGCGCTGGAGATGACTCCCGCCGCGGTGCATGAGGAAGTGCGAGCGGCCACGCTGCTGGGTCGGGGCGGTGCTGGGTTCCCTGCCGGCGTCAAGTGGGGCTTCCTGCCGCCGGGCAAGCATCCCTACTACCTCGTCGTCAACGGCGACGAGAGCGAGCCGGGGACCTACAAGGACCGCCTGCTGATGGAGCGCGACCCCCATCAGCTCATCGAGGGATGCCTGATCGCGTGCTACGCGCTGGGCCTGCAGCAGTGCTTCCTGTACGTGCGGGGCGAGATGGTGCTGGCCCAGGAGCGAATCGCAGCCGCCCTCAACGACGCCTACGCGGCCGGCTACGTGGGACGGGATATCTGCGGGAGCGACTTCTCCGTGGACATCGTCATGGCGTGGGGCGCGGGCGCCTACATCGTGGGCGAGGAGACCGCGCTCATCGAGAGCCTGGAGGGCCGCCGGGGCATGCCCCGCCTCAAGCCTCCTTACTTCCCGGCCGCGGTCGGCCTGTACGGCCAGCCCACGATCGTCAACAACGTGGAGACGCTCGCCAACCTGCCGTGGATGATGGTCAACGGGGCCGACGCCTATCGCCAGTACGGCTCGGAGTCGTCGCCCGGCACCCGGATGTTCGCGGTGTCGGGCCACCTTCGTCGCCCCGGGGTGTACGAGGTCGAGCACGGGGTGACCACGTTCCGGGAGCTGATCTATGGCGACAACTTCTGCCGGGGGATCCGCGACGGCGGCGAGCTGAAGATGTTCATCCCCGGCGGGGGCTCCGCCCCCTGGTTCTTCGCCGAGCATCTGGACCTTCCGCTGGAGGCTCGCCCGGTGGGCGCGGCCGGGTCGATGCTCGGATCCGGTGCCATCGTGATCATGGACGAGACGACCGACGCGGTGCGGGCCGCCTGGCGGGTGGTGAAGTTCTTCGCACGCGAGTCGTGCGGGAAGTGCACGCCGTGCCGCGAGGGCACCACCTGGCTGGAACAGATCCTGCGCCGCATTCTCGATCGGGAGGGTCGGCCGTCCGACATCGACCTGCTGCTCGACATAGGCGACAACATAAGCCCCGGCCCCTATCCGGTGGCCGCCCACGACGGACTCGAGGCTGTGCCGTTCCCGCCCCGCCAGACCACGATCTGCCCCCTCGGACCCTCGGCGGTAGCGCCGGTGGTGTCCACGATCCGCCGCTTCCGACACGAGTACGAGTCCAAGATCACCCGCCGCGACCCGATCCCGCTGACTGTCGAGCCACCGGTGCCCTCCGGTGCGGGTCGCTGATTGGCGCGATGCTGTAGTCCCGTTCCTGTCCGCCGGGCACCCGCGCGGTTGGGCGCGAAGAGGGTTTGCCCGGGGGCGGCGGGGCAGTTAGGCTGCGGGGCAGTTAGGCTGCCGGTCCGAGCCACCCCTCGCAACCGCATGTCTGGTCACAAGCAAAGGACGTGAATCGTGTTTGGTCTTACTCTCCTAGTTGCATCTGTCGCCTCGCTCGCGGCCGTGCTTGTCTTGCGGCCCGGGGGGGGGGGGGGGCGTAGCTGCCCCTAGCCTCTCGGCGAACGGGGACGGCATCGCGCGGCGTCGCGCTCTAGCCGTGGCCGCGATAATGTCGGTGGTCGCCGCTTCAGCCGTCAGTGCTGGCCCATCTGTTGCGCAAGAGAACGACATGCATGTCTTCTCTGGCACAGTCACATCCGCGGACGGGGCGGCGCTGGCCGAAATGAAGGTCAGCGTCTTCTGTGTGTGGTGCGCCGAGGAGCCTACTTCCGATCCGTCCCGGGACGCGGCGCGACCGTGGTCCGCGACATCTACACGGCTCCTGGGCGAGGTCGTCACCGGCGCTTCCGGTGACTGGACGGTGTCCGTGGCCGAGCCGGAGTCGGGAAATCCCTTGGTCATCGCATGGGATCCTGACGGCGATCATGCGTTCGCCGAGGTCAAAGGGCTCCTAGGCTGGGCGGACATCAGCGGCTTGGAGACGTCGCTCGTCGACGGCGGGAGGCTCTCCGGCCGCATCCTGGCCGACGGCGGGACGCCGCCGACGGAGGGCTTCGTTCTCATCGGCCCCTCCGGGCGGGGGAATCGTCTGCTATGGTTCGGCTTCAGCCTTGTCGTCTCGGACGACGGCGAGTATCTCACGCCCGGACTTCCCGACGGAGACTATGCGTTGAGGTATCCGGGCGGCCGCTATCCCGGCAGCCTGGAGGCACCGTATGTGGCTGGCGGGCTCTTTCCGCTCGGCACCATCTCAGGCGGCCACGACACGTCGGCAGACCATAGCCTGGCCCAGTACAGCAGCATTCAGGGACGCGTGACCGACGGCTCGAGCAACGGCCTGGGCGGAGTCAGTGTGTATGCCAGCCCGGTCGGTGCAACGGTCTCGAAGTTCTACGCCTCGCCCGTCGGCGGCGGGGGTCACGCGACGACCTCGGACGACGGTTCTTACACCATCGATTCCGTTGTGCCGGATCTCTACATCCTCAGGTTCGAGCCTGCCGACGATACTCACGCTGCTGACTACCTGGCGACGAATGTTCCGAATGCCGGTGGTCTGCGCGGCGCCGACGTCCAGCTCGGCCCCGGCGGCACGATCTCGGGGCATGTCCGCCATGTCGAGACGGGAGAACCTAGAGCCGATGCTCTTGTTCGTCTCTGCACCGACGGGCCCGAAACAGCATGTGTGAGACGCTCGTGGACCAACGACGCGGGATACTTCGAGTTCGTCGGAGTCGCCGCCCGATCCTACCGCCTGATCGTCTATCAGTATCCGCTGCCCGATGTCGAGAAAGCAATCGTCTTGGATGAAGGTGGCCAAGAAGAAGTGGAGTTCGGGATCGGATTCCGGGGAGCATTCAAAGATGATGAGGGTGCGTTCAACGAGGAAGCGTTCAATAGTCTCGAGATGGGTGGCATCCTCGCGGGCACCGAGTGCGACCTCGCCATGATCTGTCCGGACGATGCCATCACGCGTGCCACGATGGCGGTATGGCTCGGCCGGGCCCTCACCGGGGAGGAGCCACAGCCGATCGAAAGCTCGCGGTTCGCCGATGTGATCGCGTGGTCCCCCGCTGCGGCGCACATTGAACGTTTCGCCGATCTGGGCGTAACAGAAGGATGCGGAGACGGCAGCCGCTTCTGCCCCGACGACGCCGTGACCCGAGCCCACATGGCCGTGTTCCTGTCGCGCGCCTACAACCTGCCCGAAGGTCCCGATCCCAACTTCTCCGATGTGCCGCACGATGCCTGGTACGCGTCAGACGTGGCCAAGATCGCGGCAGCCCGCATGACCAAGGGCTGCACGACAGACCCACCCAGCTACTGCCCGGAGCAGCAGGTCACCCGCGGACAGATGGCTGTCCTCATCCACCGGGCGCTTGAAACGCTCGCAGGGGTCGACCAGCCCTGAGTCGAACCAGCGGGCACGCGGTGCGCGGCCTGTCGCTCCTGCCCCAACCGGCACGTCACCCCGGGCGGGGTACGCCCCCAGGGACCGGGCGACGATCTCGGGGCGCAGCAGTCCGCGATGATGCCATCGACGGTCGCGCCTCTAGCCGATGCATCGGGCGAGGCATCACTCGCATTGGATCTCGAGGCCGCGAGCCGGCTCGCGCCGTCGGTCGCGGTACCGGCGGACTGTCAACCGCCTCCGCTGCACACGCCGCGGCTGATGCCGAATGCGCCCCGCAGCTATCGCTCGGGCACGCACCAAGGTCTCGACTTCGTTTGCCCCCGCGGGTCCCCGGCACGAGCAGTGCTCGACGGACGGATCGTGGTCGCTGTCGGCGACTATCGCGATCCCTCCCCGGCTGATCGCGCCGCCGTGCTCGGGACAGCCGCAGCGCTCGGCACCACCCCTGCGTACACGCTCGTCATGCTCTACGGCAATCATGTCGTGGTCGATCACGGCATTGTCGACGGTGTCGGCCATGTGGTGTCGCTCTACGCTCACCTCGACGCGCGTGCTCCGTCGGTGAGGGTCGGCAAGGCGATCAGGGCTGGCGAGCCGGTGGGCCGCATCGGCAATACCGGCACATCCTCGGCGGCGGCCGGCAATCGCAGCCGAGGCGCGCGTCTGCACTGGGAGATTCATGTCGACGGCCGCTTCTTGGGAGCTGGTCTCTCCGAACCCGACACGCGGGCTATCTATGCCGCCTTGTTCGAGTACACGGACGGGTAGTCGGCGCCTTCGATTCTCATGCTGGTGCAAGCCGAGCTCGGCGGCCTGTGCAGCGGCGAGGAGGGCCTGTGCAACAGGCGACCGGTCTTCTCGCTCGCGCTCGTTGCGGTGGGCGCGCTGGCGGTGAGCGCTGCCTGCGCGGGAGCGGTCCGGCCCGCCGCAAAAAATGCGCTTGAGATCGAGGCTGCCGTGCTAGACGCGTCGGAGCTTCAGGTGCCAGGCGGCGATCATCGTTCGGCGGCGGTGCTCGCTGTGGACAATGTCACCGGGGAGCTCCTTGCCAGGGCGGTGGTCGGAGACGCATCGGCGGTGCCGCTGGGCGGTGGCTCTCGGCCTCCGGCCTCGCTGGCGAAGGTAGTCGTGCTGGCTGCGGTGCTCGAGTCGGGCGTGACGCCAGATCATATGTTCCGCGTGCCGAGGTGCATTGCACTGCCCGGTCGCTATGCGTGCGCCCGCAGCGCCGCAGAAACGAGTGTCGCCGAGGCATTGGTTCGTTCGAACAATCCTGCGTTCGTGATGTTGACAGACAGAGTCGGGCCTTCCGTCGTTGTCGAGTACGGATCCCGGGTCGGAATGGCTCTGAACCCGTCGCTGGCTCTTCCGCTGGGGATTGATCCGGTGTCGATGGAATCCGTCGCGGCGCTGTTCGTCGCGCTGGCCAACGACGGTGAGACGCGCGACATCACAGACCGCGACGGGTCCGCCATCATCGGCGCGGCCGGCCGTCTTGTGTCCTCCAACACGGCCCGAGTGATGCGCGAACTGCTGCGACGCGCAGTGATCGACGGCACAGGTACGGCCGCGGACGGCCCTGACTCGCCGTACGGCAAGACGGGCACCGCCGAGGGACGAACCGACGCTTGGTTCGCGGGAAGCACAGCCGCTTTCACGATTGTGGTTTGGGTCGGATCGAGTGACGAAGCCTCGGAGGCGGAGTCTTCCGGACACCGGAGCGGCCCTCTGAGCGGAGGCGGGCTGCCCGCGAGAATATTTCGAGCGGTGGCTGATGTGCTCGGTACCGGGCCTGGCCCCAGTTGAACGTGGCCGACAGGCAGCGCTGGCCCGCTAACACGGCTACCGGGTCGGGTGCCGGTTTGGGCGCGGCGCCTCGGCGACTTGGGCTGGCTTTCCCGTCCACCGAGCGACTGCCTGCAGTGCCGGCTACGGGCCTGACGATGGTCGTGGCTGGTGCCGCATTCGTCTGGGATCCGTGGGGGCTGAACGGCTACCTGGCCGTGAAGGCAGCAACGGCCGGGGCGGGTCTGGCGCTGCTCGTCGCGTGGCTCGTCCGACGCTCGGAATTGGCTCTGCCCGCACGGCTGTGGCTGGCGGTGGGCACCGCGCTGGCAGGTTTGATGGTGGCCGCGACTGCCGGGAGCGGCTCAGTCTGGCGATCGGTGCTCGGAGCTCCGCTGCGTCTTGAGGGCCTGGTAGCGTGGGCAAGTTTCGGCGCTGCGTTCTTGGCGGGTTTCTCGCTGAGGCGAGCGAGGCGAGACGCTACGGCCGCAACATTGGTTGATGCCGCAACCGTCGCCGTGGTTGCCGTCGGCTTGATCGGAGCGGTGGAGTTCGCTGGCATCGAGGTCGACGCCGACATGATCGAATTCCGGGGACGCGTCCGGTCGACGCTCGGGAACCCGACCGTCTTGTCGAGCTTCATGGTCTTGGTCGGCCCCGTTGCCGCGGTCGCCGCGAGGCGGGGTGGCTCTTGGCGCTGGGTTGGTGGGCTGGCAGTCGTTCTCGCCGCGGTCAACGTGGCGGCCGCGCAGACGAGAGCCGTCTTGGCGTCCGCTGCCGCAGTGGGATTCATCGCATTGCTGCTGGTTTCGCGAGGCCGGCGACGCTGGGCTATCGCAACCTTCGTGCCAGCTGCGGGGGCGGTGGCTCTTCTCAGCGGTCGTTGGCAACTGGCGGGCCACGAGCTACGGGGCCGCATCGCGATGTGGGAGGTCGCGGTGGCGGCTGTAGCCGACGATCCGCTGCTGGGAACAGGCCCCGAGACGTTCATCGCAAGCTACGGCGAGCATGTGGGCGACGAAACCGTCCGCGAGTTCGGCCGAGCGGCCGCGGTCGACAGGGCCCACAGCGGCGTGCTGGACTTCGCGGTGTCGTTCGGCTTGATCGCTGGCGCGCTCTACCTGGCGGTCCTGATATGCGTCGCTCTGCTAGCGCTGCGTGCGATGCGCAGCGGCGACGTGTTCCGAGCTGTCGTCGGGGCCGGAGTCGCCTGCTACGCGATTCAGCAACAGGCCTTCTTCGCCCACCCGAGCAACGACATGGTTTGGTGGCTGATGGTCGGCGTCCTCGCCGCCGATTCCGGTGTCGCGCGCCGCCTGCCCATCGTTGTGGCCGCGCTCATGCTGAGTGCGGCGACTGTTCTTGTCGTGAATGCCGGGTCTTCGATCCGCAACGACCGCCTTTACGAACGGGCTCTGGGTTCCGCTACGGCGGTTGAGGCGTTCGGCCTGCTGGAGGAGGCGGCCTCACACCGGCCCTTCGACGACTTGAGCTACATTCTGATGGGCGATGTCTTAACCCGGACTTCGGACGCGAGCGTCGTTGGGCGCGGGATCGACCGCATCCGTCGCGGGATGCAGCGCAACGAAGGCAACGAGTTGGTGGCTCTAGCCCTCATCGACGCACAAATGCAGGCTCACCGCCTCACATCGGACGGAGCCTTCGCGTTGAGCGCACATCGCGACGCCGCCGAACTGATCCGGGCACAGCCGGCCAATGGCGATGCCTATTTGAAGCGCGGCGTCGCGGCCTGGTACCTGGGCGACTTGGATGCCGCCCGCTCGGACTGGGAGCGGGCCGCGTTCCTGATGCCTGACCGCCCCGAGCCCAGAGAGAATCTGGCGGTGCTCTATACGCAGCGCGTGTACCCGACCGACGCAGCGCCTGGACCGCCGTAGACAAGCGGAAACGATGGCACGCGCGCGTCGCCGTGGACCTCGACCCCAGCCGGGGCGATTCGCAGCATGGGTGAGCCGCCGCGATGGGCCGCCCGTGGTGGTGCCGAATGTGTCCACCATCCGGTGCTTCTGGACATCCGGTGCTTCTGGAGCGAGCCCGCGGCCAAGTCACCCGCCGAGACCCGCTCCCTGTAGCGTCGGCACACTATGCTTGATCCTCTCGCCACCGCGGGAAACGCTCCGAGCGCTCTACCGGCCCCTGCAATGGCCACTCGTCCGGGGAATCCCCGATGACGGTAAGCCCCGCGGCGACCGACGGCACTATGGAGATTGAGGTGGACGGGGCGGTCGTCGCCGCGAAGCCGGGCGAACTGCTGATCGAGGCCTGTGAGCGCAGCGGCGTCTACATCCCCCGGTTCTGCTACCACCGGAGGATGAGCCCGGTGGGCATGTGCCGCATGTGCCTGGTGGAGGTGGACACCGGGCGCGGCTTCGCCCTCCAGCCCTCGTGCATGGTGCCGGTGTCGGATCAGATGACGGTGTCCACCGAGTCCGAGGTGACCAAGAAGGCCCAGGACGGCGTGCTGGAGTTCCTGCTCATCAACCATCCGCTGGACTGCCCGGTGTGCGACAAGGGCGGCGAGTGCCCGCTACAGGACCAGACCATGGCTTACGGGCCCGGGGAGACCCGTTTCGTGGAGGAGAAGCGCCACTTCTCCAAGCCCATCGCCATCAGCGAGACCGTCTATCTCGACCGGGAGCGCTGCATCCTCTGCGACCGCTGTACCCGCTTCGCCGACGAGGTGGCCGGCGATCCCCTCATCCACTTCATGGGCCGCGGCAACCACACCGAGGTCAACACGTTCACCGACGAGCCCTTCGCCTCGTACTTCTCCGGCAACACCGTGCAGCTCTGCCCGGTCGGCGCGCTGACCGCGGCGCCCTACCGCTTCAAGGCCCGTCCCTGGGATCTCACCGAGACGCTGTCCACCGCCTGGGTGGACAGCGTGGGTGCCAGAGTGGCGGTGCAGGCGTCACGCAACCGGGTGCTGCGGGTGTTGGGCACCGACGCCGACTCGGTCAACTGGGGCTGGCTGTCGGACAAGGAGCGCTTCGGCTTCGAGGCTCTCAACAGCGCTGATCGCTTGACCGTTCCGATGATCAGGGACGCGGTCGGCGATCAGGGGGCCGAGCTGCGAACGGCCGGCTGGGGAGCGGCGCTCGATCAGGTAGCCGAGGCCCTGGCCGCGGCCGCACCCGGCCGGATCGGGGTGCTGGGCGGGGCCAGGCTCACCAATGAGGCGCAGTACATGTGGGCCAGGCTGGCCAAGGGCGTGATCGGCACCGACAATGTCGACGCCCAGCTCGGCGACGGCCTCGACCCTGCGCTGGTTCTCGGCCTGCCCAGAGCCACCATCGACGACGCCTGCCGTCCCGGCGGCACGGTGCTGCTGATCGGCCCCGACCCCAAGGAGGAGTTGGGCACGCTCTACCTACGGCTGCGCCACGCCATCGTCAACGACGGCGTGAAGCTGATCGAGTTGACGCCGCGCGCGACTGGCCTGTCGCACCTCGCCCAGCACTGCCTCCGTCCCCGCCCCGGCACGACCGCTCAGCTGGTGAGCGCGCTGATGCTGGCGACCGACGCCGACGTTCTCAAGGGGGCCAGGACGGCACCGGCGCCCGGAGAGCCTGCGACCGGTCCGGAGTCCGGCCGGGTTCAAGAACTCAGGGACCTTCTCGAGACCGCCGAGGCGTCGTTCGGAGTGGATGCCGGGGCGATCGGGTCGGCAGCCCGCGCTCTGACCGCGACCGGCGGCGCGACCGTGGTGCTCGGCCGCATGTCCCTGGCCGAGCCCGCCGAGGTTGCCGAGGCGGCCGCCATGGAGCTGGCCGGGCTGCCGGGGGTGCGCTTCTTGCCCGCGCTGAGGAGGGGCAACGTGATGGGTGCCCTGGAGGCGGGCCTGGCTCCGGGCTGGCTGCCCGGTCGCACCCGGCTCGAGGACGCCGGCGATGACGAGCCGGTGGCCGTGGCCTGGCCCCGGCTGCCCGCGGAGACGGGTCTGGATGCTGCGGGCATCCTCCGGACCGCGGTCCGCGGAGAGATCGACGTGCTCGTTCTCGTGGGTGCCGATCCCCTCAACGACTTCATCGACCGCGATCTCGCGTACCGGGGCCTGCGAGGGGCGTCCCTCGTGGTGGCGGTGGACCTGTTCATGAACGACTCGTCGTCGCTGGCCGCCGGCATCGTGGTCCCGGCCGCCGGCCCCACCGAGTGCGTCGGCACGTTCACCAATCTGGAGGGTCGGGTCAGCCTGATGAGCCGCAAGGTCACCCCGCCGGGTACGGCCCGCCCCGACTGGATGATCGCAGCCGACTTGGCCGAGCGACTGGAGCCGGGCTCGACCGCCGGGCTCGACTCGCCCGAGGCCGTCCGAGCCGAACTGGCCCAGGTGTCCGAGATCCACGGCCCGCTCACGGAAGAGGCTCTGAACGCGAATCCCGTGGAGGGCGTGCTGCTCACGGCCAAACCCGACGCGACCATCGAGGCCGGGGGGTGGCACGCGGGCAAGGAATGGCGGCGCTTGCGCCGCCAGCACGGAGGCACAGTGACAGGACCCGCCGGCCTGGAGGAAGTGCCCGAGGGAGCATTCCTGCTAGTGGCGACCCGCACCATGTACGACGACGGCGTGATGCTGCGCCACTGCCCGTCGAGCCGGGCCTTGGCCCCGACCGCGTCCGCCCGCATCAACCCGGCCGACCTCGACGCCGGCGGTCTCAGCGAGGGCGCCGCGGTGCGGGTCGTCTCCGACTTCGGCCACGTAGAGGCGGCTCTGGCTGCCGATGCGGGCGTACCTGCCGGCTCGCTGGCCCTTCACTGGCTGGCACCCGGCGCGCCGGCCAACTCTCTCATCGCCGCTGGCGCCGATGCCGCCGTGGTGAAGGTGGAGGCCCGATGATTCGCGCTGCGGAACCGAACTTCAATGAGATGACCACCTCTGAAGTGGCTAACTCATTGAAGTTCGTTGGACGGAGGCGGCCGGCCCGATGACCGGCACCTTCGTGCTGGCCGCAGATCCGATGCTGGCGGGGGAGATCGGTCTGGTCGAGGTCGTGCTGACCCTGGCCAAGGTGGTGGTGGCCTTCGCCTTCCTGCTCGTGGCCGTGATGCTGATGATCTGGTTCGAGCGCAAGCTGCTGGGAGGCATGCACCAGCGCTTCGGTCCCATCATCGCCGGACCGTTCGGCATCCTCCAGACCCTCGCCGACGGCATCAAGCTCTTCTTCAAGGAGGATCTGGTGCCGGACCGGTCAGACCGGTTCGTGTTCAAGCTGGCACCGTACCTGTCGCTCATTCCCGCCTTCCTGGCTTTCGCGATCGTCCCGCTCGGCGGGGACTTCACCAATGGCGGCGAGGTCGAGTGGTTCGGTCGCACCACCTACCTGCAGGTGGCCGACCCGCCGGTGGGGATCCTGCTGTTCCTGGCCATGAGCTCGGTGGCGGTCTACGGCGTGATGCTGGCCGGCTGGTCGTCGGGGTCGAAGTATCCGCTGCTGGGATCGGTGCGGGCCTCGGCCCAGATGGTGAGCTACGAGGCCGCGCTGGGCCTGGCCGTGGCGTCGATCGTGCTGGTGACCGGAGGACTGTCCACCCACGACATGGTGGTCACCCAGGCGGCCGAGGGGTACTTCGGCATAATCCCGCGCTGGAACGTGGTCGTCACCGGACTGGTGCCGTTCATCGTGTTCATGATCGCCGGGACCGCCGAGCTCAACCGCCCGCCCTTCGATCTGGTGGAGGCCGAGCAGGAGCTCGTGGGCGGCTTCCACACCGAGTACTCGTCGATCCGCTTCGCGTTGTTCTTCCTGGCCGAGTTCATGAACACCATCACGATGTCGGCCGTCATCGTCACCCTGTTCTTCGGCGGTCCGGCCGGCCCGGTGCTCGTCAGCGAGCTGGGCGGTGTCGGCATCGCCTGGGCGTGGGGCGTGGTCTGGTTCTTCTTGAAGCTGTTCGTGCTTCTGTTCTGCTTCGTGTGGATGCGGGCCACCCTGCCCCGGTTCCGTTACGACCAGCTCATGGACCTCGGCTGGAAGGCGCTCATACCGGTGGCTCTGGGATGGTTCCTGTTCCTCGCCGCGCTGGAAGTCGGGCGCGACCGCGGCTGGAGCGAAGTCGCCGTCACCGTCGGGTCGCTGGCAGCGTTCGCGGCGGCGGGTCTGCTGCTGGCGCGGGCGGTACGCAGCGGGCGCCGCAGCCGCGACGATCAAGCGGGACGCTCCGGCGACGCGGGACGCTCCGATCAAGCGGGACGCTCCGGCGACGCGGGACGCTCCGACGACCGGGCCGGCCTCGCCGAGGAGAGGGCCTGACATGGGTTACTTGCACGGATTCGCGGTCACCCTGCGGCAGCTGTTCCTTCCCCGGGTCACCACCGACTACCGGGGCGGCTTCGACGACTCGCCCAAGGACGTCAAGCGGGAGAAGCCGGAACGACTGCACGGGCGCCACGTGCTCAATCGCTACGACGACGGCATGGAGAAGTGCATCGGCTGCGAGCTGTGCGCCGGCGTGTGCCCGGCGAACTGCATCTACGTGCGCGGCGCCGACAACGACCCCGACGACCCGGTCGCACCGGGCGAGCGCTACGGCTACGTCTACGAGATCAACTACCTGCGCTGCATCCACTGCGATCTGTGTGTGGAGGCCTGCCCCACCCAAGCCATCACCGAGTCAAAGCTCTTCGAGTTCTCATTCACCAACCGCGACGACGCCATCTACACCAAGGACGAGTTGCTGGTGGACGACGACGGCCGACCCCGCCAGATGCCATGGGAGGACTGGCGATCCGGGGAGGACGCCCTGACCTCAGGCTGGATGCGGGCCACGTCGCCCTCGGGGGACCACCGCTACGTGGGCGAGGTGGCCTGGTCCGGCGAGCTCGGCTACGGGGTTCGCGACGCAGAACCCGCCGATACCACGGAGGGAACCCCGGCCGGCGGGTCCTGTCACGGGCGCGGCCTGACGGCGCAAGCGCCGCCATTCCTTGCCCCCGTGCCACCCCCCGGCCTCGCTGGCGACGCCGACGAGGACATCCCGTCTGAAGGTGAGTCTTGTGATGGCTGAGGCCGTGTTCGCCGTCGCGGCGGTGCTCATGCTGGCCGGCGCCGTCGGTGTGGTGGCCAGCCGCAACCCGGTGCACGCCGCCCTGTTCCTGGTCCAGACGCTGGTGGGTGTGGCCGTGCTGTTCGTGCTGAACGACGCTCACTTCCTGGCCGCGGTCCAGGTGGTCGTGTACGCCGGCGCCATCGTGATCCTCTTCCTGTTCGTCATCATGCTGCTGGGCGTCGACAAGGCCGAGGAACTGCGAATCGAGCCCATCTTCGGGCAGCGACCGCTGGCCGCCGTCGTCGGTGCGGCCCTGGCCGCGGTGCTGGGAACGGTCGTCATCACTGGCGCTGACGTGCTCACCGGGCTGCGCCGCGCCGGCGGCGATCGGGCTCTCGACGGCGACGCCACCGACATCGAGCGCATGGGTCGGGTGCTGTTCAGCGAGTTCGCCTTCGCGGTGGAGATCACCGCGGCCCTGCTGACCGTGGCCGTGGTCGGAGCGGTCGTCCTGACCAGACGGGCGTCCCGCTCCGACGGGCCCGAGACGGCCGGCACGGCTGCCTCTGGGGAGACATGATGGACTTGGCCGGGCTGTCGACGGGCTGGTACCTGGCGCTGTCGGTCGCCATCTTCACCATCGGCGGGGTCGGCCTCCTGGTACGGCGCAACCCGCTCGTGATGTTCATGTGCGTGGAACTGATGCTCAACGCGGTGAACGTTGCCTTCGTGGCCCTCGGCGCCGGGTTGAACGATGTCGGCGGTCAGGTCGCGGTGTTCTTCGTTCTGGTGGTGGCCGCCACCGAGGTAGTCATCGGCTTGGCGCTGGTGGTGGCCATCAACCGTCGTCGATCGGGTGCCACTGCTGACGACGTGACGTTGCTGAAGGGCTGACATGGGTGCCGCCGACGTGTCGCTTCTGAAGGGCTGACATGGGTGCCGCCGACGTGTCGCTTCTGAAGGGCTGACATGGGTGCCGCCGACGTGTCGCTTCTGAAGGGCTGAGATGCTCGAGGCCGCCTGGCTGATCTGCGCCTTCCCGCTGGCCGGATTCGCGGTGCTGCTGGCGCTGGGCCGCCGTCTCGGCGAGCCCCGGGCCGGCTGGCTGGCCACCCTGGCCATGGTCGGCTCCTTCGTGTGCTCCGTGGCGGTGTTCGCCAGCCTGATGGGCCGCGACCCGGCCGAGCGCCGCTCCGTCGTCACCCTGTTCGAGTGGGTCCCGGCCGGCGACTTCTCGGTCGACGCCGGCCTGCTCGTCGATCCGCTGTCGGTGACGATGGCCCTGTTCGTCACCGGCGTGGCGGCGCTCATCCACCTCTACGCCATCGGCTACATGCACGGCGACCCGGACTTCTCCAAGTTCTTCGTCTACCTCAACCTCTTCGCCTTCTCGATGCTGGTGCTGGTGCTGGGCGACAGCCTGGCCCTGACCTTCCTGGGCTGGGAGGGGGTGGGCGTCTGCTCCTACCTGCTCATCTCGTTCTGGTTCACCGATGAGGCCAACGCCACCGCAGGCAAGAAGGCCTTCATTACCAACCGGGTCGGCGACTGGGGCTTCATGCTGGCCATGTTCTGGGCCTTCACCGCGCTGGGTTCGGTGCGCTACCTGGACCTCTTCGGTCACGCCGGCTCGCTGCCGTCGACCACGGCCACCGCCATCGTGATCCTGCTGTTCATGGGCGCAGCCGGAAAATCGGCCCAGCTGCCCCTCTACATATGGCTGCCCGACGCCATGGCCGGGCCGACCCCGGTGTCGGCTCTCATACACGCGGCCACCATGGTGACAGCCGGCGTCTATCTGATGGTGCGGGTCAACCCGCTGATCGCCGCGGCCGACGCCTGGGCGCCCGACGCCATCGCCTGGGTAGGGGTGGCCACCGCCCTGTTCGCGGCCGGCGCGGCCATGGCCCAGAACGACATCAAGAAGGTGCTGGCCTACTCGACGATCAGCCAGCTCGGCTACATGATGCTGGCCGTGGGCACCGGCGCGTATGTGGCCGCCATCTTCCACATGGTCACTCACGCCTTCTTCAAGGCGCTGCTGTTCCTGGGATCGGGCTCGGTGATCCACGCTCTCGACGGCGACCAGGACATGCGCCGCTACGGAGCGCTGCGGGCCGCCATGCCCGTCACCGCGGTCACATTCATCGTGGGCTGGCTGGCCATCGCCGGGGTTCCGCCGTTCTCGGGCTTCTGGTCCAAGGACGAGATCCTGGCCCACGCCTTCGACAGCAGCCCGGCGCTGTGGGTGGTGGGGATCGTCACCGCCGCACTGACCGCCTTCTACATGAGCCGTCTGGTGTTCATGACGTTCTACGGCGAGGCCCGCCACGGCGACGAGGCCCATCCGCACGAGCCGTCACCGCTGATGACCGCGCCGCTGGTCGTGCTGGCCGCGGCGGCGGTGGTAGCCGGTGCTCTCAACCTGCCCTTCGGTTCCGACCTCCACTTCCTGGGGTCCTGGCTGGAGCCATCGCTGTTCGGCAACGAGGCGCACCTGGGCCTCGGCGGCGGGGCGCAGTGGCTCCTGGCCCTGCTGTCGATGGCCGGCGCCGCGGTCGGCATCGCCGGCGCAGTGGCGGTGTACCTGCGTCACCGGCTGCCGGCAAGCGTCGTGGAGCGGCCCGCCGCGGCCCGGGCCTTCTATGTGGACGACGCCGTGACCCGCTTCGTGGGCGGGCCGGGCCGGCGGGCCTTCGAGCTGGTGGCCGCCTTCGACGCCAAGGTGGTGGACGGCGCGGTGGACGGAGTCGGCCGCTCCGTGCGGGCCGGCGGGACCGCGCTGCGGCGGATGCAGTCAGGTTTCGTGCGGTCCTACGCACTGCTCACCGCGGCCGGGGCGGTGGCGCTGCTGGTGTGGTTCCTGACGAGGGCGAGCCTGTAGATGACCGCCGCGGTTCCCGCCCGCCACCCGGCCGACCGGTTCCCGCTTAGGTGGCAGGGGCTGTAGATGACTGCTGCGGCGTTCGCCTCCGAGGGGATCATGTACTCGTCCGCTTTGTCGTTCCCGGTGCTCACCGCGCTGGTGTTGATCCCCGCGGCCGGCGCGCTGGCGCTTCTGGCCATGCCCCGCTCACGGCCCGACCTGTTCAAGCTGGTGGCCCTGGTGGCCTCGTCGCTGCCGGCGGCGCTGGCCGTCTGGGTGCTGGTGGCCTTCGACGGCGACTCGCGGGCCATCTTCCAGTTCTGGGACCAGTACACCTGGATCGAGGGTCTGGGCGTCTCGTGGCAGGTGGGGGTGGACGGGCTGTCGCTGTTCCTGGTGGTGATGACCGCGCTGATCTTCCCGCTGGCCATCGTCGGCGTGGACGCCGAGCATTCGCCCAAGCCCTACTACGCCTGGATGCTGGTGCTGGAGGCGGGCTGCCTGGGCACGTTCGTGGCCCTCGACCTGGTCATGTTCTTCGTCTTCTTCGAGGTCGTGCTGGTGCCGATGTACTTCCTGATCGGCGGTTGGGGCCACGGGCGGAGGGCCTACGCGGCCACCAAGTTCTTCCTGTTCACGATGTTCGGCTCGGCTCTCATGCTGGTGGCGATCGTGGCCCTGGCCTTCCTGCACTCGGATGCGTCGGGCGGCGGGGTCACATTCGACCTGACCACCATCGCCGAGTCGCAGGTGCTGGCCACCAACACGGCCCGCTGGCTGTTCTTGGCCTTCGCGCTGGCCTTCGCGGTGAAGGTGCCGCTGTTCCCGGTGCACACCTGGCTCCCCGACGCCCACACCAACGCGCCCACTGCGGGCTCGGTGATCCTGGCCGCGGTCATGCTGAAGCTCGGCACCTACGGCCTGGTGCGCTTCGGCCTGTACCTGTTCCCGGAGGCGTCGGTGCACTTCGCGCCGCTGATGATCACGCTGGGCGTGGTCGGCATCATCTACGGCGCCATTGCCGCCGCTATGCAGCGGGACCTCAAGCGGCTGGTGGCCTACTCCTCGGTGGCCCACCTCGGCTTCATCGTGATCGGCACCTTCGCGCTCAACACCGAGGGCCTCACCGGCGGCGTGCTGCAGATGGTGAACCACGGAGTGTCCACCGGGGCGCTGTTCCTGCTGGTGGGGATGATCTACGAGCGCCGCCACACCCGCGAGATCTCCGAGCTCGGCGGCTTGCAGAAGCCGGCGCCGCTGCTGGCCGCGGTGTTCATGGTGGTGATGCTGTCGTCGGTCGGGCTCCCGGGCCTCAACGGCTTCGTGGGCGAGCTGCTGGTGCTGCTGGGCGCCTTCAACGCCCACCGCTGGTGGGCGGTGGTCGCGGCTGCGGGCGTCATCCTGGCCGCGGTGTACCTGCTGTGGGCCTACCAGCGGGTGTTCCACGGCAGGGCCGAAGGCGCCAACGCCGAGATGCCGGACCTGCGTTGGCGCGAGGGCCTGCTGATGGCGCCGTTCGTAGTCGCCATCGTGTTCATGGGGGTCTATCCCAAGCCGGTGATCGAGCGGGTCGAGCCGGCAGTGGACGCCATCATCGCCCATGTGGAGGACAACGTGGCCGGCTTCGCCGAGCCCGTCGCCGACGTGCATCCCTCCGTGAGCCTCGAAGACCTGTCCCGGGCAACGGGTGAGGCCGACCACCACGGCGGCGACAGTGCCGGCGAACACAACGGGAGCGGTGACGGCGAGGCCAACGGTGGCGGTGCCGAACACGGCCAGGGTGACGGTGCCGAACACGGCCAGGGTGACGGTGGCGGCGAGGGCGGCGGTGGCGGTGCCGAACACGGCCAGGGTGACGGTGCCGAACACGGCCAGGGTGACGGTGGCGGCGAGGGCGGCGGTGGCGGTGCCGAACACGGCGAGGGCGGCGGATGACAGGCGCGGTGCTTGCCCAACTCCCGGTGCGGACCCCTCCAGTCGACTGGGCGGGGCTGCTGCCGGTTCTGCTGCCCGCTGCGGGCGCGCTGGTGCTGCTGATGGTGCGCTCGCTGGTGCCGAGCCGGCTGGCTCCGGCGGTGCTGGACGCGGTCTGGACGATCGCGGTGGCGGCGGCGGGCCTCGTCTCGGTGGTGGTCCTGTGGCAGCGGGACGCCGAGGTCCAAGCCTTCGGCAGCCAGCTGGTGATGGACCGGATGGCGCTGTTCGTGACTGCGGTGGTTCTCGGCTCGGTGGCACTGGCCGCGCCGACCCTTCCCCGTTACTGCCGGCGCGTCGGGGTCGCCAGCGCCGAGCTCTGCGTGCTGATCCTGCTGGCCGCGGCCGGCGCGGTGGTCATGGCCGGCGCGGCCGATCTCATCGTGCTGTTCCTGGGGCTGGAGACCATGTCCATCGCGGCCTATGTGATGGCTGCGCTCAACCTGCGCCGCCTCGAGTCGCTGGAGGCCGGTCTCAAGTACTTCGTCCTGGGCGCCTTCTCCACCGCGTTCCTGCTGTACGGCATCGCCCTGGTCTACGGCGCGACCGGCACCACCAACCTGGACGGGATCGGCGACTATCTCGACACGTTCATCGTGCTTCGCGACGGGATGCTCCTGGCCGGCCTGGCCATGCTGCTGGTGGGCCTCGGCTTCAAGGTGGCCGCGGCCCCGTTCCATGCCTGGGCCCCCGACGTCTACGTGGGCGCGCCGACGCCGGTGACGGCCTTCATGGCCTCGGCGGTGAAAGCGGCAGGCTTCGCGGCGCTCATCCGGGTGTTCGTGGAGGCGCTGGGCATGCGAGCCGACGACTGGCGACCGGCCGTGTTCGCGCTGGCTTGCGCCACTCTGGCGGTCGGATCGGTCCTGGCCGCGGTCCAGACCGATGCCAAGCGGATCCTCGCCTACTCGTCGATCTCGCACGCGGGCTTCATCCTCGTCGGCGTGCAGGCCGCCACCGATTCGGGCGTTGCCTCGGTCCTGTTCTACCTGGCCGCCTACGCAGTCATCGCGGTGGGCAGCTTCACCGTGGTGGCCGTGCTGTCGGGCCGCCGCGACGACCGAACCGGCCTGGACACCCTGGCCGGCCTCGGCACCCGCAGACCGGCACTGGCCCTCGGGCTGACGGTTCTGTTGCTGGCTCAGGCGGGCGTTCCGTTCACGTCGGGCTTCGTGGCCAAGTTCTCGGTCATCGCCGCGGCGGTGGAGGCCCGCTCGTACTGGCTGGCGGTGGTGGCCATGGTGAGCGCCGTGGTCGCGGCCTACGCCTACCTGCGGGTGGTAGTGGCCATGTACTTCCGCGACTCCGCCGACACTGCTGAAGACGACACAGTCCAAGGCGGAGCCGGAGCCTCGGCGGTAGACGACGCCGAGGAGCCGCGAGCCGACGTGGGGGTCGGAGCGGGCCTAGTGATCACGGTCGCCGTGTTGGTCACCGTGGCCGCAGGCATCGCCCCCGCATTGCTGGAGTCCCTGTCCAGCACGGCAGCCGGCCTATGACCGGCGCGAAGCATTCTCGACCCGCAGCCAACATCCGTATCACGGTGTCCGCACCGGTAGTCTTCGTCGTCCGTGGCCGCCAAGCAGATCCTGATCATCGCCGGTCCCAACGGTGCTGGAAAGACAACCTTCGCGCCGGCATACCTTCATGTGGAGGCCATGGGATTCGCCTTCATCAATGCCGATGAAATCGCCGCTGGCTTGGACCCGTTGGGCACCCGTCACTCTGATGTGCGAGCAGCACGGCTGATGTTGATCGAGATCGACAGGCTGGCCGCCGAAGGCCGCAGCTTCGCTTTCGAAACGACGCTGGCGGGCCGCGGCTACCTCCGCAGAATCCAGCGATGGCGCCGCATGGGCTACCGGGTGACCCTGCTGTTTCTGTCGTTGCCGTCGCCCGAGCACGCCATCGAGCGCGTGCGACGGCGCGTCCGACAAGGCGGACACGACGTTGCCGAGGATGTGATCCGGCGGCGCTTCAAGGCTGGGCTGGAGAACTTCTGGAGCGTCTATGCTGCTGGCGTCGATCAGTGGATCCTGTACGACAACCGAGGCCGGGTGCCGATTGTCGTCGAGAGGAGCGGTGACCGTGACGGACCACGCTGACTGCGAGCCTCGTGACGAGGACGGCACACAACTTGGTGGCGAGCGTTGGGAAGAGGGCGTGACAGCCGCACTGAGGCGTGCGGCCAAACGGGCTCATCTGATCGCCTATCAGACCGGTACGGGAGTGGTCGAACAGCGCAACGGCAAGATGGGCGTGTATCCGCCCGATCCGGCCATGTACGAGGATCTCATTCCTGCGCCGTTCACGGACAGCTACGAACTCTGATGCTGGCGTGTCGGCGCGACAAGCCGCGGTGGGCCGCCGACCTCTGACCCGCCCGGTCTCCACCGCTCCACACTGGCTTGGCGGCCCTTTCGCGGCCTTTGGTAGCGTCCTGTCGGATGCGTGTGAGGAGGCTGGCCGGCCTGATTGTCAAGGCCGTTGTGCTGGCCGGGCTCACGGCATCGGTTCTTGCGGTGGCGGGAGCTCTCGCTGAGGCGCAGGGACCGAGCCCCGACGGGTTGTGCGATGCCGCTGGGGTGGAACAGTTCGACGATGTCGGCGACGACGCCTACGGAGCTGACTACATCCTGTGCATGCGGACCCTCGGACTGTCGACCGGCCGGGCCGACGGTGCCTACGGCCCGGAGCGTGAGCTCACCCGCGCCCAGATGGCCTCGTTCATCGTGCGCCTGTGGCGCGACGTTCTCGGCCGGACATGTCCTGAAGTGGATTCGCCGTTCACGGACGTGGACCCCGACGGCGTCCACGCCGCCGACATCGACTGTCTCTACGGGCTTCAGGTCACCACGGGTACGACCGCCACCACCTACGAGCCGCAGGCCGGGCTGACCGCGTCGCAACTCTCACGATTCCTGATGCGGACCTACCGGCGGGCCGTGGATACCTGCGGGACCGCGAATGCGGGGCTGAAGGAAGCTGTCGACTACCTGAAGGGGCTGCGAGTGATCCCGTCGGCGGCCGAGGGAAGCAGCGAAGCGGCGGTGACGCGGGCCCAGATGGCGGTGTATGTGATCGGACTCTGGCACAACATCTCCGGGCGCGGGCTACCGCCGGCCCCGCCCGGGCTGTTGGCGGAGCCGGCCCCGGACGCCCTGCCTGCCGTCGTCTTCTCGTTGCGCGATTTCGTGAACGGCCGCTGGCTGGAGCAGAAGGACGCGAGGCTGGCCTCCTCGATCAAGGGGCTGGAGTGGGCACGCGACGGCGTCGATGAGATCGAGTCGGCGGCGATCCAGGACCTGCTGTACACGGCAGTCGGGGATCTTCGAGTGGCGTCGCGCATCCTGTCCTTGGACTGGCTGACGGACGGGATCGACGACACGGAGGCCGAGGCCATCTCGGACCTGCAACGGATGGCCCACAACGACGAGGACACTGCTGCGCACGTTCTCGCCCTGGGGTGGGTGACCGACAGCATCGACACTGCCGAGGCCGAGGCCATCGACCATCTGGCGTCCATCGCCCATTACGACGCCGAGGCGGCGGCGCGGATTGCGGGCATGCCTTTCGCGGCCACGGTCGAGCCGCCCGATGTGACGGCGTTGAGATCGCTGCGAGATCTGGCGGCGTTTCATCCAGAGTTGTTCGAGCGCGTCCTGTCCCACCCGACGCTGAGCGCCGGCATGTCTGACCGCTGGAGTCCGGTGGTTGCCACCCTCAATGGCGCCGCCAAGAACAATCCCGGCCTCATCGACAGACTTCTCGATCCCGACACCGTGTCGCTTGAGCAGCGCAGCCTCAAGCTGCCGCTGGCAGGTGAAGTTGTCGTCGACATCATTCGCACCGGCTCGGGCGCAGCGCGATCAATGGATCTGCTGGAGCACTCGCTGCGCTGTGCCGAGGAGTTCATGGCCGTGCCGCTGCCCACCAGCCATGTCGGGCTGCTGTTCGAGAACGCCGTCAGCGGCTCGAACGCAGGAACGAACTTCGGCACGCACATGGCCGTCCTTCCCGAGTACGACACCGACGACGGCAGCCACGAAGCCGAGGACGCGGCCCACGTGATCGCCCATGAGGTGGCGCACTACTACTGGGCGGGCAATGCCGACTGGATCGACGAGGGCGCCTCCGACTTCATGGCTTCGATCAGCGAGAGGGCCCGGACAGGCCGCCGCGTCGGCGCGACCAACCATCCGTGTGCCCATGCCCGCGCCATCGCGGAACTCGAGAGCCTGAATGCGCAGCGAGGTACCCCGGAATTCGGGTGCAACTATTCGCTCGGCGAGCGGCTCTTCGTCGACCTCCACCGCACTTTGGGCGACGGCCGGTTCCATCCGAGGTTCCGCAGCCTGTACCTGATGTCGCAGGTCGATGATGGCTCCGGCCGCGGCCAAGGCACGACGGCTCTGTCCATCGAGCATCTCCGAGAGTCTCTCCGCTCGTGGGGCGACGCCGGGACCAAGGTCATCGCGCGCTGGTACGACGGAACCGAGCCCTACGACCTCCGCCGGCTCGACCACGACCCAGCGGAACCCAGGTTCGCCCGCGTCAGCGGGCGCATGGACGATGCCTACATCTTGATCGGCGCCGAAGGGCCGGCGGTGTCGGGGTTCTCGGCGCGGGACATGGAGGACGTGGAGGACTGGGTGTATCTCATGATGGAATACTCGTACAGAGTCAATGATGTCACTGATATTTCCATCACAATCGTCGAATACTATGAGGACGGATTCAAGTTTAGTGACAGGAGCGGCATCTTGACCGCCGAGCCGGGCTACAGCGGCGGCAGTTCGTGGTGGTCCGTGAGCACAGGTCCGACACGCCAGTGGGCACCCGGGCGGTACTGGGTCTACGTGTACGCGGACGGGCGCAAGGTAGCTGCCGTCGAGTACGTGGTCACCCCCTGACTCGACCACCCGTCTCGATTGGTGGGCGAGGCACGTCGCAACGGCGGGGTGCCTTCACGCCGACTGGCGCACCCGCCGCAAGCCCAAGGAACGGGTGGGCGAGGCACGTTGCAACGGCGGGGTGCCTTCACGGGCTGCTCGAACAGTCCATGTAGTCAGGCGGGCTGGGAACAGCCTCTACGCTGGCAGTCCGATGAGCCTGTACTACGTCCAGAAGTTCCTCTACGAACTCAACCGCGACCCCAAGCTGCAGGAGGCCTACCTCACCGACAGGCGAGAGGTGCTCGAGCCCTACGACCTCACCGACACCGAGGTCGAGGCGCTCATCGTGCCGGACATCGGTCTGCTCTACGTCCTCGGCGTCAACGGGCAGATCCTGATGCATTTCGCCGCCCTGCATCAGATCGAGTGGGCCGACTATCTCCAGCGGATGCGTGACGGCGTCTCCAAGCACGGACCGGTGCGTGCCGGGGTGTACGCCATGAGCGGCTACGAGGGTGTCGACGCCCACGCGGCCGCGCTCGGCCAGCAGAGCCAGAGGCCGAGCTGATAGGTCCGCGGCATACCTTGCGTGAGGCAAGGGCCGCCAATCAGGCGGCGGCGTCGAGGTCGTAGGTGGCGATGGTGCAGCCCACTGCGAAGATCGGGACCGGCTGGTAGCAGTGCACCGTGCCGGGCGCCCCTGATGCCGCCGCGCTGATGGCGATGAAGGTGCGGATCTCGAAGGCACCCTGGCCGGCCTCGGCGTAGACGGACCGATCGTCTTAGTCGAGCAGCGCGTCACGGTCGTTGCGGCACCAGCGGTCGAGGAAGTCACGGTCCCAGGCCTCGTTGATCTTCCCCGAGTCGGGCGTGGCCGGCCAGTGGGAGATCCCGCCGGTACCGATGACCGCCACCCGCTCGGGAACGCCGTCGGCGGCCCGCCGTACGGACTCGCCGAACGCCCACACCCGTTCATAGGGGGCCAGCGGCGGACCCTGGCAGTTGATGTTCACCGGAATCAACCGAAGGTCGTAGTCGGGGGTCAGGAAGTGGAGCGGCACCGCGATCCCGTGATCGAGCCTCCACTCCTCGGCATAGGCGACATCGGAGGTCCTCATGATCTCGGCGATCAGACGTTGGGACAGGTCTCGATCTCCCGGTACCGCGAACCTCTCAATACCCAGCCACCCCGGATCCTCGATGGGCCCTTCGTAGTATTCGGCCATCCCGATGGCGAAGCTCGGCATGTTGTTCATGAAGAAGTTGCCGAAGTGCTCTGCGGCCACGACCATCAGAGCGTCGGGCCGGGCCTCGGCCAGAGCCTCGGCCATCTCACCGTAGGCGGCATGGACCCTGTCCTTCACATGGGGATCGGCCTGATCGGCCCGCCCGACGATTCCCGGAGCGTGACTGCATACGCCGGCGAACACCAGGGGCATGAACCGAAGCGTAGGCGGCTTGTCTAGATTGTCGGCGGTGATACCGGCCGAGGCTAGAGCCACCTTCGAGCGCGACGGGGTCGTAAAGGTCCCGGGCGCAGTCGATGGCGAGTGGGTCGAGCGGATCCTGGAGGACGCCCAGCGGGAGCTCGATGATCCGGGGCCGTGGGTCACCGACACCAACCCGGGAGCGGCCCAGGACCGCCTGTTCACCACCCGGTACTGCTGGCAGCACGCTCCGGTGATCCGAGACTTCGTGTTCGCCTCTGGTGTCGCGGAGATGGCGGCATCGCTCACCGGCTCGGAGCGGATGCGCTTCTACTTCGACCACCTGCTGGTGAAGGAGCCGCTCACGGTGGCGCCCACGCCGTGGCACCAGGACATCCCCTACTGGCCCTTCCTCGGCAAGCAGGTCGTGTCGGCGTGGGTGTCGGCCACCAGGAGCCGGGTGAGCCACAGCTCGCTCGAGTTCGTGAAGGGCTCGCATAGCTGGGACGCGTACTACGCGCCGGAGTCGGGCCAGGACGACGACCGCACGGGTCTGGACACGCTGGCCGGTCTCGGCACCGGCCGACCGGCGCTGGCGCTGGGGTTGACGATCTTGTTGCTGGCCTAGGCGGGCGTGCCGTTCACGTCGGGCTTCGTGGCCAAGTTCTCGGTGATAGCCGCCGCGGTTGAGGCCCGTTCGTACTGGCTGGCCGTCGTGGCCACGGTGAGCGCCGTGGTTGCGGCCTTCGCCTACCTGCGGGTGGTGGTGGCCATGTACTTTGGCGACTCCGGCGACTCGGCCGCCGACCGTACCGACGGATCACGAGCCGATGTCGGGGCCGGAGCGGTGATCGTAGTCGCGGTGCTGTTCACGTTGGTCATGGGCATAGTGCCCGGCCTCCTGGAGTCCCTGTCCAGCACCGCCGCCGGTCCGTGACCCGTTGGTGGCTCACGCTCAGCGTGAGAGTTGCATCCGCGTCTCGAAAGGAGCGGTGACCGTGACCGATCAAACTGACTGCGAGCTTCCTGACAAGGACAGCAGACTGTTCGGTGGCGAGAACTGGGAAGGCGGCGTGACGGCCGCGCTGAGGCGTGCGGCAAAGCACGCCCACCTGATCGCCTACCAGACCGGCACAGGAGTGGTCGAGCGGCGCAATGGCAAGATGGGTGTGTACCCACCCGACCCGGCCATGTACGAGGATCTGATCCCGCCTCCCTTCGTGGAGAGCCCCGAGTCCTGAGCCTTCAGTGCCGGGCCGGGGCGCACAGGAGCGGTTCGCGGCCGAGGCGGCCGAGCTGGGCCTCGACATCGACGTCCGGCGCTTCCCCCAAGGCACCCGCACCGCGGCCGAAGCGGCCGCGGCGGTGGGCTGCGAGTTGGGCCAGATTGTCAAGTCGTTGGTGTTCCTCTGCGACCGTGAACCGGTGCTGGCCCTCACCTCGGGGGCGCGGCGCGTGGACACCGACCTGCTGGGCGACGTACTGGGCGGAGTGATCACGAGGGCCGACGCCGAAGCGGTGCGGCGAGCCACGGGCTACTCGATCGGGGGCACTCCGCCCTTTGGCCACCACCGCACGCTTCCGACGGTCATCGACGCCACGCTGCTGCAGTACGAGACGGTGTGGGCTGCGGCTGGAACGCCGGACACCGTGTTCGAGCTCTCCAGCGCGAACCTCGTTCAGTTCGCATCGGGCACGGTCGCCGACTTCGCAGTCTGAACGATAATCATCGTACTTCTTGGGGATCAATTCCGAAGAAGCGCGATGATTGCGGCGGACTGACGGCGCCGGTCCGCTACCCGGGTGCTGCTGTAGCCGGCGTGAACCAGGCGGTGGTCGAGCGCATGCATCCCCAGGCATTCAACACACAGTTCGGATCGGCTCTCAGTATCCGGACCCGGTCGTTGCCGAAACGGTCGGTGCGGCCGAACTTGATCAGAGAGCCGAGGTCGGTCTCGTAGTGCGTGCCGGCCAGGGCCTCCATGATCGTTTCGTGCGTGAGCGGGCCGTCCATCCGGGAGATCGCGCCGAAGACCACGTCCAGGTAGTCGCATGTGGAGGTGAGCAGGTTCCAAGCATCGCTGTGGAACCGGTGCGAGAACGTCGCTGCCTCCGAGTTGGTGTTGCGAACGCTGAGACAGCCCCTGTCCATTGCGGAGATCTCATCTCCCGCGGCCCGTCTAGCGCTGATCTGAACCAGGTTGCCGGCCTGCCCGCGCGGCGCGTCCGTGAGCACCAAACTAGCGTTCTGGGAGTCGTTGATGATCCATCGCGGGAACCAGGCCCTCTGTTCGGCTGCCCGCATGAAGCGGCGGACGTCCGACCACTGGGCGGCGGTGACGACGGTGGTCAAGCCCGAACTGCGGAAGCGGTCGGCGATGTCCAGGAAGTGCTGCTCGATGCGCTGCAGAATTTCTGCCTGGTCGGGGGGAAGCTGCTCCCGGAACCGGCGGGCCTCCCGCATCTCGGCGTCCGAGAGACCGCCCTCCAACAGTCGGGCCTGCCTCTCAATCCGCAGTATCCCGAGATCTGCGAACTCGGGCGGGACGATGTCCGTTTCGGCCACTGTCAGACCGGCCTGCTCGATTGCCAGCACGATCATCCCCGATGCCACATTGAACAGGCCGACGCGATCGTTGGGCGTGAGCTCGTCCGCCTGCAGGGCAGCTCTCACACCGGTCAACACCAGGTGCTCCTCGGAGCCTTGGTCCACGAACAGCAGTCCTCTCGCCGCGGCGAACTGAGCGTCGGACTTGGTGGCGTAGAGTCCGAGCGTGGGAAGCTGGGCGGCGAGGGTGATGCACTCGAAGGTCGTCTGGCTGAGGCCGAGGCTCAGCACGATCAGCGGCTGCTGCTGCGGCAGCTCCGTGCAGATGCGCCCGAACGACGCAGCCGGGTCGGTCAGACTCCAGAGGTAGTGCACGAACTCGACGCAGCGTCCGTTGGCCCCGCCGTTGATGTTCACCGCGTTGATGTAGGCGGCGATTAGGACGCCGGGATCTTCCACGACGATGGTCTCCAAGCCGACCGCCTCGAGTTCCGTGATATTGGGGCCGACGTAGGCGATCGTCACGGGCTCGTGGGCTGCTTCGGCGGGCTGCTCACAAGGGTTGCCGCCTCGGACCGCCTGCGGGTTGCCGCCGGCCGCGGCGATACCGGTGCCGACTCTGGTGGAAATGAAGTCGCTGGCCGGGGCGGCTTCGACGGGTGAGGTCTCGGATCCGGCCACCCGCGTCTCGACGTTGGCGCTGCCGTCTGCGCCGTCGCCTCCCCCGCAGGCTGCGGCCGTGAGGCACAGCACCGCGAGAGCGCCGCCGAAGGCGAGCCTGCGTCGGCGCAGGGCGACGGGTGCCATCGGGAGGCGGTCGAATGCGACGCCGGGATTGTCAGGCGTCATCGAGAGCCTCGGGAGCGATCAACGAGGGGAACTGCCCCTCGCTCAACGGCTGGGCCAGTTGTTGAGCCATCACTCGTTGGCTAGCCGGTGATCCAGCCGCGCCAGAGATCCTCGTTGGCGGCCAGCCAGTCCTGGGCGGCAACGGACGGAGTCTGGCCTCTGACGTCCACTGCGGCAGCCATGTCGGCCAGCGTCGTGTTGGTGAAGTTCATCCGCTTGACGATGACCGAGGCGGCAGGCCACTTCCCGGGGAACCGCGCGCTCACGCCGGTCTTGAGATACCCGTCCGAAGGGCTGCCGCAGTCATGGGTCAGGTCGGGGTTCATGCCCCACTCGGGATCGGTGATGCAGGCGTCCTCGAAGGCGGGAAACTCCACGAACTTGCCCTCATAGACCGCTTCCACAAAGTTCGGCGTCCAGTTGAGCAGCACGATCGGCGTCTGGTCTGTCCACGACGCCTCCAGCTCGATCCACAGGTGGGCGGCGGAGGTCACGTTCACCACGTCGAAGTCCAGGCCGAGGGCCGCGACGCGCTCCGCGTCGCCGTACTCCCAGTCCGCCTGGCCAGCCAGGTAGCGGCCCTTGTCGCCGGTCTCCTCCGTGGCGAAGATGGACGCGCAGTCGTTCAACGCCTCCCAGTCGGGAAGGCCCGGGCACTGCTCCTCCACATAGATCGGGTACCACCACTCCTCGCGGGTCACCGCGTCGTGGGTGGCCCAGTCGAGCACACAGCCCTTGTTCACTTGCTCCCGGAAGGCCATCCCGAACGCTGGCTCCCAGACCTCCTGCACGAGATCGATGTCGCCATCGCACATGGCCTGGTACACCTCTTGACTGTCGATGGGCACGTACTCCACCGAGAAGCCAGCCTCCGTCAGGATGCCGCCCACGACCTCGGCGCTGACCAGCTGGCTCGACCAGTTGTGCAACGGAATTCGGATCGCACCCGACTCCGCGATCACCGACCCGGCGTCCGTCGAAGGCTCGACAGTGTCACCTGCGCCAGATTCGATAGGCGCTGCGGACACCGTCGCCACGGGCGTGACCCTCTCCCGGCCACCCCCGCAACTCGCCGACGCCAACAGTGCCATGGCGAGCAACGGAATCGCTGCGCTTCGTGTAAGGGACATCATTCTACAACAAGTGCTAGGGCTAGATCAGACGCTTGTTCCAACACATACCAATGCGTTGACGTAAACACATATTCTAGCACAGCTACATTCTAGAATAAATGCTGCGACTGTGCCCAGTCGGAGGGCTTGCGTGGATTGCGGTGCTGGGCGGCGTCGCGACGAGGTATTCGAGCTGGCGTATGGTCGGGCGGACCCCAGTTAGGGGGCTCACGGGGTCCGCCCGAGAACTGTTGCCATGGCCTCGCAAGGCGGCCGTGTCGAACCTGACCGCGAAGCCGCGGCGGTCCCGTGCTGCGTCCGGGCGCTCACGGTTGAAGCGGGCGAGCTGTGGGGACTATCGGCTGCTGACATACTTGTCAACTGTGATATCGCCGGAAACGAAGGCCGCTTTCGCGAGCGACGGGGTCGTAAAGGTTCCGGGTGCTGTGGACGGCGAGTGGGTCGAGCGGATCCTGGAGGACGCCCAGAGACAGCTCGATGATCCAGGCCCCTGGGTCACCGACACCAACCCGGGCGCGGCGCAGGACCGCCTGTTCACCACCCGCTACCGCTGGCAGCAGGCGCCGGTGATCAGGGACTTCGTGTTCCAGTCGCCAATCGCGTCAATGGCGGCATCGCTCACCAGCTCCTCAAGGATGCGCTTCTATTTTGACCACTTGCTGGTCAAGGAGCCCCACACGGCCGCGCCCACGCCGTGGCACCAGGACATTCCCTACTGGCCCTTCCTCGGGAAGCAGATCGTGTCTGCGTGGGTCGCGGCCACCAGCAGCCGGGTGAGCCACAGCTCGCTTGAGTTCGTGAGGGGCTCGCACCGCTGGGACGCCTACTTCGCGCCGGAGTCGTTCGACGGCCAGGGCGGATGGACCGAGGACTTCAAGGGTGAGCCCATGCCCGACATCGAGGCGGAGAGGCGCGGAGCGGACTGCCCCTACGAGATCGTCGGCTTCGACGTCGAGCCCGGCGACGCCATCTTCTTCTCGGCCTGGATCATCCATGGCGCGCCCTCCAACGCTGGCACCCAACGCCGCGTGGCCCTGTCCACCCGCTGGCTCGGCGACGACGCGACGTGGTTTCCCCACGACGGATGCGATCCGACCGTCATCCAGGACGACACCAAGGCAGTGCCCGGCCGATACCCCGACGACGACGAGAGGTTCCCGCTCGTCTACGAGGAGCCAAGCTAGGTGGCTGGTGCCAAACTCCCGAAATGGGGGTTTTGCGGTCACAAAACCCCAGGTCAGCGACTTGCGAATTGTGGCAAATTGCCATTTAACACCAGCCACCTAGGGCGCGGCCCTGGATGCGCTGTTCCACAGACGGCGCAGCGCTGGCCACCGGCAATCCGGTGCTGCTAGCCGACGAGCCCACCGGCGAGCTCGACTTCCGGACCGGATCCCAGATTCTTGAGCTGCTCTACGCTCAGGCAGCCGAGGAGCGGGCCGTGCTGGTCGTTACTCACAACCGCGGGATGAGGCTATTTCGCCTGCCTTCGCCGGGCCGCGTCGGGGACCTCGCCGTGTCGTCGTCGGAATCGTTGCCGGAACCGCTGCCGGGCGGGGCGCTTGCGACGGCTCGGTATGCGCGCGCCGCGCGCGGGGGGTACTATGTCGCCCAGTCCAGCGGCCACGGCTAGCCGACGGTCGGATCGCGACACCCGAGGAGATGCGGTTCATTGAATATCAGCACTGAGAGGCAGGCGGGAGCGTTGGTTGCAGTGGCTGAGGGCCGCGTCGATGGTGCCAACGCCCTTGAGTTCCACGAAGCCCTAGAGGCCGCTATCAGCCCGGACGACACGGGGATGGTGCTGGACTTCGAAGGCGTCTCCTACATAAGCAGCGCCGGTCTCCGCGTGGTCCTGCTAGTCGCAAAAACGCTCCAGAAGCAGAGCGCCAAGATGGCCGTCTGCTCGCTGTCCGATTCGATCCGCGAGATCTTCGAGATCAGCGGTTTCGACAAGATCATCCCGGTCCACGGATCCCGTGCGGATGCTCTCGCCGGGGTCGGAGGCTGATCGAGGCCAGAGTCCTCGGCGAGATCTCCTCGGTTTCTCGCCTATCACCAACGGACGCGACCACCTCCAGCTAGTACGTTCTCGCCATGGCTGGCGAGAACGACGGGCGGCCACTGGCTGTGGCCTGGGACGAGGCGCGGGAGGTGCTGGCCGTCGTGTTGCTCGCCGCCGCGCTGCTGCACGTGGTTGCGCCCATGATCCGGTACGTCGGGATGGATCGCCGCTATTCGTGGTGGGAGGACCTTCACAGCACTCTCACCAACGTCAACGTCCTGACCGGCATTCTGTTGCTGGGCGCAGCCGTCGCAGTATGCACCACTCCAGCCGCGGACACGGTCCCGCGGCTCCGGCAGTCGGTCTACTGGGCCTCGGTGGCAGTCGCCGTGCTCGGCGTGGTCGCGATCATCAATGTCTTGTCGGTGCCGTCCGCCGGCGACGCAACCGCGATGCGGTTGGCGGTGGTGGCCTGGCGCTCAGGACCGGCTGTCCTGCTGTCGGCTTGCGCGGCCTGGATGGCTCGCCGAGTGGTGCTTCTCGGCTAGTGTCCTGAGTCGCTAGTTCGTGGCGAATTGGAAGGTTCACAGGACGCCGGGACCGGGACCACTGCCTCGGTCGGTCGAACTTCAATCAGTTATCCACCTCTAGTGTGGCAAAGTGCTTGAAGTTCCGCTTCGCCCCCACACATCTTCAACGAATTCCCCACTCAGGACACTAGAGGCCGAGCGGTCCGGCAGCGGATTGTGATCGAGTCAACGACGCCGGTAGCGAGGCCGTGGCCCGAGCGGCCCGTGAGCGCAGCGAGCAGGAGCGGGAGACACGAGGCTGCACCGCACAGGCTTGAGCTATCCGACCGGTCTCGGCTGACGCGTCAAGGTCCTCCGCGCCGGTAAGCTTCCGGCCCGTGTCGGAGTTCCTGCGCACCTATCTGACCGTCGGCATCTTCGGCGCTCTCGGTGCCGTCATCGTGGCGGCGTTGCTCGGTGTGGGCCGCATACTGCGGCCGTCTCGGCCCACCCCGGCAAAGGTGGAGAACTACGAATCCGGCGTCGACCCAGTCGGGGACATGTGGTCGCAGGCCAACATCCGCTACTACGTCTTCGCTCTGCTGTTCGTGCTGTTCGACGTGGAGGCGGTGTTCATCTTCCCGTGGGCCGCCCGCCTGGAGGCCTATGCGATGTTCGGCCTCGTGGAGATGGCCATCTTCATCTTCATCCTGCTCCTCGGCCTCCTCTACGCCTGGCGCAAGCGGATGCTGAGATGGGTGTGATGGCCGCGGTTGGTCGCGAGGGGGAGCTTCGGTGGGTCTAGTCGAGTCGGGCAAGGTTCCCAAGCCCCTGTCCAGCCTGCTCAACATGAGCCGCAAGTACTCCCTGTGGGTGTACCAGTGGGGCCTGGCCTGCTGCGCCATCGAGATGGGGGCCGCCTTCGGCTCACCCCGTTACGACGTCATGCGCCTGGGGGTGATCCCCCTGCCCGCCAGCCCCCGCCAGGCCGATCTGGTGGTGATCTCCGGCACTGTCACCGACAAGATGGCGCCGTCGGTGCGCCGTCTCTACGAGCAGATGCCCGATCCCAAGTACGTGATCTCCATGGGGTCGTGCGCCAACTGCGGCGGGCCCTACTGGGACAGCTACTCGGTGACCAAGGGGGTCGACCAGATCGTGCCGGTGGACGTGTACGTGCCCGGCTGCCCGCCCCGGCCCGAGGCCCTGCTCGAGGGCATCGTCATGCTGCAGGAGCGCATCCAGAACGAGGACATGGGCGAGCGCTGGAGGGGTGAGCCGATTGTCATCGACTGAAACCGCCGGCCTCGACGCCGGTGCCTCTGCTGCTGACGCCGGCGCCTCTGCTGCTGACGCCGCAGCGCTGCTGGCCCGCCTGCGCGGCGTGCTGGGTGCAGCCCTGATCGAATCCCACACCGACGGCGAGCAGCTCTGGGTGCGGGTCGAGCGAGACGCCTGGGCCGACCTTGCCGCCTGCCTGCGCAACGAGGAGGGCTTCGGCTTCTTCAACTTCCTGTCGGCTATCGACTGGATGCCGTCGCCGTTCGGGCGCGACATGGACAGCACCGTGGACAATGCGCTCGATCCGCCCGATCTCAAGGAGCGCCCGCCCGCGGAGACTGGAGTGGCCGGCGGCGACACCCGCTTCCAACTGCTGGCCCGGGTCAACGACGTGGCTTCGGGTCGCTCGATCATCGCCAAGGCCGACCTTCCCACCGACGATCTGCGCGCTGGAAGCTGGGTGCCCGTCTATCCCGGCGCCGACTGGCACGAGCGTGAGGCCTGGGAGATGTTCGGGATCAACTTCGACGGTCACCCCGGGCTGCGCCACATCTACCTGCCCGGCGAGTTCGAGGGCCATCCGCTGCGCAAGGACTACCCGCTGCTGGCCCGCCGGGTGAAGCCTTGGCCCGGCATCGTCGACGTCGAGCTGATGCCCGACGCGGACGACCAGAAGGGCGGCACGCCGTGACCGTCACCGAGCGCCAGCAGCTCAGCTACATCGCCGCGCAGGCTGCCGACGCCCGCGTCAATCTGGAGATCGAGACCGAGGGCATGACCCTCAACATCGGTCCCCAGCATCCGGCCACCCACGGCACGCTGCGCATCGTGGCCAAGCTCGACGGCGAGCAAGTTGTGTCGGCCGATCCGGTCATGGGCTACATGCACCGGGGCTACGAGAAGCTGGCCGAGGTGCGGACCTATCCGCAGGTCACCACCTTGATCAACCGCATCGACTGGTTGGGCAGCTTCGCCAACGAGGTGCCGTTCATCCTGGCCGCGGAGCGCCTCATGAACGTGGAGGCCCCGCCCCGGGCCCAGTGGATCCGCACCATCCTCTTCGAGCTGAGCCGCATCGCCAACATCACGCTGTTCCTCGGCGACATGGCCGTGCAGGTGGGGGCCATCACCCCGGTGTTCTTCGCCTTCCGCGACCGGGAGCATGTGCTCAACCAGATAGAGGCCGTCACCGGCGGGCGCTTCCACCCCAACTTCGACCGCATCGGCGGCATCAAGGACGATCTGCCGGCCGGCTGGGTGGCCGAGACCCGCCAGGCCATGCGCAAGATCCGCGCCTTCTGCGACCAGACCACCGAGCTGGTTGAGGGCAACGAGATCTTCCAGGCCCGTACCCGGGGCATCGGGGTGATCCCGCCCGACGTGGGGCTGTCCTACGGCCTGTCCGGGGCCAACATCCGGGCTTCTGGGGTGGACTGGGACGTGCGCCGCGACAGCCCGTGCGGACTCGTCCACGACCAGGTCGACTGGAAGGTCTGGACCCACCCCGACGGCGACTCGTTCGCCCGGTTCTGGGTGCGGCTCCAGGAGACCCGGGAGGCGACCAAGATCGTCGACCAGCTGCTCGACGGGATCCCGCCGGGGCCGATCATGGCCAAGGTGCCCGTCATCATCAAGGTGCCCGCGGGCGAGGCCTACGTCGAGACCGAGAACCCGCTCGGCGTGATGGGCTACTACGTGGTGTCCAAGGGAGACCTGTTCCCGTTCAGGGTGAAGATCCGCTCGGCGTCGTTCTCCAACGTGTCGATCACGCCGTGGCTGCTCAAAGGCGTCTACGTTCCCGACATCATCACCATCCTGGCAAGCCTCTACTTCATCCTCGGAGACATCGACAGATGATTCCGTGCACCGTGACACCCCGCTTGGCCGCGGTCGCCGAGACGATGATCCCGCGGGGTGCTGGGCTCGGGCTGGTTGAGGGAGACGACAGATGATTCCGGTGCTGGCGGAGCTGTCGTACTGGCAGGTCACCTCGATCAGGGTGGTGGCGGGCCTGGTGGCGGTGCTGCTGGTGGCCGGAACGCTCGTCTACGTCCACCTGTTCAAGATGGTGAGCTTCATGCAGAGCCGCCTGGGACCCATGGAGGCCGGCCCCTACGGCTCGCTGCAGCTGCTGGCCGAGATCGGCAAGTTCCTCCAGAAGGAGGACATCGTTCCCCGGCGGGCCGACCGCTTCGTGTTCAAGGCGGCCCCGTTCGTGGTCCTCACCTCCACGTTCCTGCTGCTGGTGGTGCTGCCCGGAGGCCCCGACGCGTGGTTCATCTCCAACGACCTGGGGATCTATCTGGCGATGGCGGTCAGCTCGGTGTCGGTGATCGGCATCCTCATGGCCGGCTGGGGCTCGGCGTCGAAGTACTCCCTCCTCGGCGGGCTGCGGGCCACCGGCCAGCTCATCGCCTACGAGCTGCCGCTGCTGCTGGCCGTGGTCGGGGTGGTGATCCAGGCCGAGACCATGAACCTCCAGGGAATCGTGCTGGCCCAGGCCAATGGCGAGATCTTCGGCTGGGGGGCGATCGGCAATCCCTACATCATCACCCAGTTCGCCGGCTTCGCCATCTTCATGATCGCCATGCAGGCCGAGCTCACCCAGACCCCCTTCGACATGCCGGTGGCCGAGTCGGAGCTGGTCACCGGCTACATGACCGAGTACTCTGGTTTGCGGTTCCTGCTGTTCTTCATCGGCGAGTTCGTCACCGCGGGCGTGTTCTCGGCCATCGCCGCGGTGCTGTTCCTCGGTGGCTGGTACGTGCCCGGCCTCGACCCCGCCGACAACCTCTTCAACGTTCTGGGCCCGCTGGTGCTGTTTGGCAAGGTGGTGGTCCTGACGTTCCTGGTCTTCTGGATCCGGTTCACGTTCCCCCGCTTCCGCGAGGATCAGCTGCAGCGCCTGGCCTGGAAGTTCCTGGTGCCGCTGTCATTGGCCAACATCGTGGTGACGGGCGTGCTCAAGGTAGTGCTGTGATGGGCGTGACGGCCGCGGACGCGGCTGGGAAGGCGGTGGTGTGATGGGTCTGGTGCCGGGCCTCGTCAAGGGGTTGGTCGTTACAGGCTCCACCGTGGTGCGCACTGTCTTCCCCAAGCGGGGGGTGCGCACGCTGGTGCCCGCGCCGTCGAAGGGCGCGGCCACGGTGCAGTACCCGCACGTGAAGGAGGCGCCGCCGCCCCGGGCCCGCGGCGTGATCGCCCTGCACGAGGGCAACTGCACCGCCTGCATGCTGTGCGCCCGCGAGTGCCCGGACTGGTGCATCTACATCGAGGGCCACAAGGAGAAAGCCCCGCCCCGGCGCGCCGGCGGCAAGCCCCGGCAGGTCAATATTCTCGACCGCTTCGACATCGACTACGCGCTGTGCATGTTCTGCGGCATCTGCGTGGACGTGTGCCCGTTCGAGGCGCTGTTCTGGAGTCCCGAGTACGAGTTCTCCGAGCCCCGCATTGCCGATCTGCTCCACGACATGTCGCGGCTGTCGGAGTGGATGGAGACCGTGCCCGAGTTCGAGGACTACGAGGCCGGGTCGGTGGCCAAGAAACTCGTGGTGCCGCCCACATGAACACAGCCGGCGTGCTTGCTGCAGGCGCCGCGGGCGGCGACCTGTTCGTGGCGCAGAACGTCTTCTTCGGTGCCATCGCGCTGGTGATGATCGTCTCCGCGATTCGCTGTGTGACCACCCGCAACGTCGTGCACGCCGCGCTGTGGCTGGTGCTGGTGCTGGCCGGGGCGGCGGGCCAGTTCATCCTGCTGGGCTCGGAGTTCGTGGCCGTCACCCAGGTGCTCGTCTACATCGGCGCCATCGTCGTGCTGTTCCTGTTCGGGATCATGCTCACGAAGGCCTCGATGGGCGACGACGAAGCGGTGTCGGGCGAGAAGCGGCTCATGGCCGGTCTTGTGGCCGTGCTGCTGGCGGTGGTGATGGGCATCGCGCTCCTCGACAGCTACTCGGACACCCGGCTCGTGATCGACGAGCCCCAGCGCTTCACAGCCGTGTCCGACGCCATCTTCGGCCAGTACATCGTGGCCTTCGAGGCGATCTCGGTACTGCTGCTGGCCGCCCTGATCGGCGCCATCGTCGTGGCCCGCAAAGAGTAGAGGCCGGCCGTGATCCTCAATCACCAGCGTTCTGTTCGCGTTTCTCGGCTTCTAACACGGGTTTTCGCGCACAGAATGGCGGGCACCGGGTGCGGAGGCGTCGCAACATGATCCTGAACCAGTTCCTGCTGCTGGCCGCGGTGCTGTTCTGCATCGGCGTGTACGGCGTGCTGGCCCGGCGCAACGGGATCATGGTGCTGATGTCGGTGGAGATCATCCTCAACTCGGTGAACATCAACCTGGTGGCGTTCGGAGCCTTCCGCGACAACGTGGCCGGCGAGGTGTTCGCCCTGTTCGTGATCGCGGTGGCCGCGGCCGAGGTGGGCATCGGCCTGGCCATCGTGCTGCTCATGTACCGCAACCGTCGCAGCATCGACCTCTCCGAGGCCGATCTGCTCAAGGGCTGAGGGACCGCTAGCCGTGAACACGCTCGCCGCCGCGCTCGCCGCCGAGGACACCGTCGCCCACGGACCCAGCGCCATCGACAGCGCCGGGTTCTTCCTCGACTTCGCGTGGCTCATCCCGCTGCTGCCCGCGCTGTCGTTCGCCGGCATCCTGCTGTTCGGCAAGCGCTTGCCGCGTAAGGGCTCCGAGCTCGGCGTCGCCGCGGTGGCCGGCTCGTTCATCCTGGCGCTCGGGGCGATGATCACCTGGATCGGCCATCGCGACGAGGCGCACGAGGGTGTGCAGGCCGTGCACCGCACGGTGGGATGGCTGCGCTCCGGCGGCATCACCTACGACGCGGGCATCCTGGTGGACGGCCTGTCGGTGATGATGCTCTTCGTCGTGACCGCGGTGTCGCTGCTGGTGCACATCTACAGCACCGACTACGTGGCCGGCGACGCCCGCTACACCCACTTCTTCGCGTTCTTGAGCCTGTTCACCGCGGCGATGCTGTTCTTCGTCCTCAGCGACAACCTGCTGCAGATGATCGTCGGCTGGGAGCTGGTCGGCGTGTGCTCGTTCGTGCTGATCGGCCACTGGTGGGAGGACAAGGCCAACTCCGATGCCGCCCTCAAGGCCTTCTTCACCAACCGGGTGGGCGACGTGGGCCTGCTGGTGGGCGTGTCGATCCTGTTCTTCGCCGCGGGCGGCACCTTCGACACCCTCACCCTCTCCGAGCGCATCAACACCGGCGAGGTGAGCCACACCGCGCTGGTGGTGGCGTCGCTGTGCCTGCTGGCCGCGGTGATGTCCAAGTCCGGCCAGTTCATCCTGCACACCTGGCTGCCCGACGCCATGGCCGGGCCCACGCCGGTGTCCGCGCTCATCCACGCGGCAACCATGGTCGTAGCCGGCATCTTCCTGGTGGCCCGCCTCTACCCGGTGTTCTGGGAGGGCATGTCGATCGGTGGATCGAGCATCAACATGCTGGCGCTGGTCGGCGCGGTCACCCTGCTGTTCGGCGGGCTTCTGGCCTTCACCCAGAACGACATCAAGAAGGTGCTGGCCTACTCCACCGTCAGCCAGCTCGGCTACATGGTGATGGCCCTGGGGGTGGGCGCATGGACCGCGGCCATGTTCCACCTGTTCACCCACGCCTTCTTCAAGGCCTGCCTGTTCCTGGGGTCGGGATCGGTGAGCCACGCCGTGCACAGCTTCGACATGAAGACCGACATGGGCGGCCTGCGCAAGGTCATGCCCCACACCTACCGCACGTTCCTAGTGGCGACGGTGGCGCTGATGGGCGTGCCCCCCCTCGCCGGGTTCTGGTCCAAGGACGAGATCCTGGCCGGCACCGGCGGCTGGGGGCTGTTCGGCGGCACCGGCGGCAACGGGTCCTACACCTTGATGCTGGTGATGGGGATGCTGGGCGCGGCGGTGACCGCGGCCTACATGACCAGGGTCGTGTACCTGATGTTCTTCGGCACCTACCGGGGCCACGGCCATCCCCACGAGTCGGGCCCGCGCATCCTGGCGCCTCTGTACGTGCTGGCGTTCTTCGCGGTGGTGGCCGGCCTGTTCAACATGCCCAAGGGCTTCCAGCTGTGGCCCGAGGCGTGGCAGGAGCGCTTCGGCCACTACGTCGAGCCGGTGGCCGCCTACTTCCCGTCCATCGCCCACGCCAAGCCGAGTTGGTCGCTGGCCATGGTGTCCACGGTGGTGGCGTTGACCGGGGCGGGCCTGGCCTTCCGCTACTACTTCAAGAACGTGCAGAGCCGCTCCGAGGCCGAGGGGTCGTCGCTCACCGAGATCGGTGACGGGCCGGTGTCGCGGGGCGGGCTTCCCCGGGCGGTGCACACCGCGCTGGTCAACAAGTACTACTTCGACCACCTCTACACCGGCGTGATCGTCAAAGCGGTGAAGGGTCCGCTGGCCAAGGCCACCTACTGGTCCAACCAGCGGGTCATCGACGGCGCCGTGAACCAGGCGGGCCGGCAGTCGGTGGCTGCGGGTCGCGCTGTCTATGACCACATCGACCAGACCCTTATCGACAGAGTCATCGTGGACGGCTCGGGCCGGGCCTCCGACGGTGCCGGCGAGAGCCTGAGGACCATGCAGACCGGCAAGGTCCAGCAGTACGCCGCCATCCTGTTCGCAGCCGCCACCATCCTCGCCGGCGTGTTCATGATCATCCTGTCGCTGTGACCCCTCAGTACGAAACCCCCCATTACCCAGGAGCCTCTAGGACCGAGCCATGACCGACTTTCTCAACGATTGGGGGCTCACCCTCGTCACCTTCGTCCCGCTGGCCGGGGCCGCGGTGATGATGTTCGTTGGCGGCGTGTGCCTGCGAAACAGGCAGACCGGCGAGGTCCAGCAGTACGCCGCCATACCCTTCGCAGCCGCCACCGTGCTCGCCGGCGTGTTCATCGTCGCGCTGTTGCTGTGACCTGAGTGACCCAGATCGTGCCGACCCTGTAACCCCCGCAGACTCCAGGAGCCTCTAGGACCACACCATGACCGACTTTCTCAATGATTGGGGCCTGACCCTCGTCACCTTCGTCCCGCTGATCGGGGCGCTGGTGCTCATGGCGATCCCGGCCGCCGAGGAGCAGCTCCTCAAGCAGGTGGCCCTGCTGGCGTCGCTGGCCGCGCTGGTGATCGGTGGCCTGCTGCTGATCGACTTCGACTACGGCAATGCCGGTGCCCTGCAGTTCGTGGTCGACGCGAGCTGGATCGAGGTGATCAATAGCCGCTACATCCTCGGCCTCGACGGGATCTCCCTGCCGCTGATGGCCCTCACGCTGGTGGTGATTCCGCTGTGCGTGGTGTACTCGTGGGACCACATGCCCGAGCCGGGCAACCCCAAGGCGTTCTTCATCTTGATACTCATCCTCGAGACGGGCATGGTGGGCACGTTCGTGGCCCAGGACCTGGTCCTGTTCTTCGTGTTCTTCGAGGTCGTGCTGCTGCCCATGTTCTTCATGATCGCGGTGTGGGGTGGCGAGAACCGGCGCTACGCGTCGATCAAGTTCTTCCTGTTCACGCTGTTCGGCTCGGCGTTGATGCTGCTGTCGTTCCTGGCGCTGTTCTTTCTGTCCACCGACCCGGCCACCGGCGAGTCGCTGCGCACCTTCGACATGCGGACCCTGAGCGACGTGGCCGGCGCCGGGATCCTGGGCGCGACCCAGATCTGGATCTTCGCCGGCATGTTCGTCGGCTTCGGGGTGAAGGTGCCGATGTTCCCGTTCCACACGTGGCTTCCCGACGCCCACACCGAGGCGCCCACGGTGGGGTCGGTGATCCTGGCCGCGATCCTGTTGAAGCTCGGCACCTACGGGTTCGTGCGCATCGCGGTGCCCATGCTGCCCGACGGCGCCGAGGCGTGGGCGCCGTGGATCGGCCTGCTGGCGGTGATCGGCATCATCTACGGCGCGCTGGGATGCCTGGCCCAGACCGACATGAAGCGCCTGATCGCGTTCTCGTCGGTCGCCCACATGGGCTTCGTGATGCTCGGCATCGCCACCCTGACCGACTTCGGGATCAACGCCGCCATCTTCGGCATGGTCGCCCACGGGATCATCACCGGCATGCTGTTCTTCCTGGCCGGCTCGGTCAAGGAGCGCTACCACACGCTGGAGATCCGCCGCCTCGGCGGGCTGCTGGCCCAGGCGCCCCGCATGGGCTGGATCCTCGGGTTCGTTTCGATGGCATCGCTGGGGCTGCCCGGCCTGGCCGGCTTCTGGGGCGAGTTCCCGGCCATCCTGTCGGCCTACTCGCCCGCGGAGGGCCTGCCGGTCGAGACGTTCAGGACCTACATGGTGGTCGCCGCGGTGGGCACCGTGCTGGCCGCCGGCTACCTGCTGTGGCTGCTGCAGCGCACGGCCATGGGCGCGCCGAGAGAGGAGTTCGCCGACAGCGATGAGATCGTCGACGTGACCCGCACCGAGTGGATCGCCTGGGCGCCGCTGCTGGTGGGGATCATCCTGTTCGGTCTGGCGCCCGGTCTGATCTTCGACGTCACCGACCCGGCCGTGGTCGGCCTGCTCGCGTCCGGAGGATGACCCGTGGCCCCCTCCCCCCTCCCGTTCTGTTCGCGCTTTCTGGTCTCTACGGCGGGTTTCCGCACACAGAACCTGTGGAGGGCTGAGAGCTGATGCTCGGCTCGGCTTCGGTGCTGGTAGCCGCCTTCGAGCGCCCGCCGATCGACTGGCATGCGGTCGCGCCCGAGCTGACCCTGCTCGGCTTCGGAGCGCTGCTGACTCTGGTCGACATCGTCTGGCTGGAGCGGGGCCGGGCGGTAGTGTCGGCGCTGGCGTCGTTCGGGCTGCTGGCGTCGATGGTGCCGGTGCTGACGCTGGCCACCGACGGCACCGACCGCTCCACGTTCTGGGGCGCGTACATGATCGACGACTACGCGCTGGTGATGAAGGCCGTGTTCCTGCTGGCCGGTTACGTGGTGGTGCTGCTGTCCACCAACTACATCGCGGAGGGCGACTACTGGGAGAACGAGTACTACCAGATGCTGCTGTCCGCGGTGCTGGGCATGGTGGTGATGGCCTCGGCCCGAGACCTGGTGACGATCTTCGTGGCCTTGGAGCTGCTGTCGATCCCCGCTTATCTGATGGCCACGTGGCGCAAGCGGGACCTGCGCAGCAACGAGGCCGGCCTCAAGTACTACCTGATGGGGGTGTTCGCCTCCGCGGTGCTGCTCTACGGCATGTCGCTGCTGTACGGGGCGACCGGCTCCACCATGCTGACCGACATCGACGCGGCCACCTCGGGGGGCGGGGCGCCGCTGGCGGTGGTGACTTTGGGTGTGATCTTCGTGGTGGTCGGCTTCGGGTTCAAGGTGTCGGCGTTCCCGTTCCACACTTGGGCGCCCGACACCTATGAGGGCGCGCCCACGCCGGTGACCGCGTTCTTGTCGGTGGCGTCGAAGGCGGCCGGGTTCGTGGCCCTGCTGTCGCTGGTGTTCGTGGGCTTCTGGCATCGGGCCGACGTGTACCAGCCGCTGATGTGGGTGCTGGCTGCGGCGTCGATGTTCGGGGGGAACCTGATGGCGCTGCGCCAGACCAACGTCGTGCGGCTGCTGGCCTATTCGGGGGTGGCTCAGGCCGGCTACATGCTGGCCCCGCTGGCGGTGGCGGGGGAGTCGCTGGCTACCGCCGATGACGCCCTGTCGTCGGTGGTGACCTACTTGGCCATCTACGCGGCCATGAACCTGGGGGCGTTCGCGGTGATCATCGCGGTGGCCCGCCGCACGGCGTCGGCTGAGATCGGCACGTACAAGGGCCTGCTCCGCTATTCGCCGGGCCTGGCTGTCGCGATGACGATCTTCCTGATGGCCCTGGCTGGGATCCCGCCGCTGGGCGGCTGGTTCGCCAAGTTCGAGATTGTGCTGGCCCTGCTTTCGCCGGGCACGCCCTGGGGCGTGGCTCTGGGGGTGATAGTGGCCGTCAACTCGGTGATCGCGCTCTATTACTACGCCCGGATCGCGTCGTACATGTGGGCGGAGGCTCCGCCAGAGGACGAAGCCTTCGATACCACCACCCCCATCAAGACCCCCACATCGGTCTCAGCCGCCCTGCTCCTGACCGGCGTCGTGACACTGGCCTTCGGAATCCTCCCCCAGTGGGTGGGCCACTTCACCGACGTAACCCTCCTAGCCACCAATCTCGGCGGCTAATGTGGACACGGTCGGTTCGCGCCGCCGCACAACATCTCAAGACGTAAGGAGTGTGTAGGACATTGAGTCATGCCAATCCCTTGAGCACTTGGCTGCTCCGGTTGTCGCTCGTCATCATGGGTGCGGTCGTCGTGCCGGTCATATTCTTCGTCGGCTCGCCCGCCTCCGCGCAGCAGGCGGTCCCGGACCAGCCGGAGGGCCTGACCGGCAAGCTGCTGTACTACCTGGCCATCGGGTTGGACTGGGACGACGTGGAAGGCGCGACCTCGTACCAGGCGCGGTACTGGGACACGACGGGAGACAGCCCGGCCTGGGCGGAGGCGCCCGAGGCCGAATACGATGGCTCCTCAGCCGTGGTAAGCGGCCTGTCGGACCAGCGCTTCTACTACTTTCAGGTCCGGGCGGTCAACGACGCCGGGGCGTCGGAGTGGTCGGACTTCTTCCTGACGGACAATGCATGGCCCGAAGCGCCTGGGAACGCGGTTGCGCCCGTCGAGTCCTACCCGCTGCCGGAGTTCAACGGGCGGCCCGCTGGCGGGGTGACGCCAGCCAACGCCGACGCCTCACAGCTCTGGCTCGCCACCGACGGTATGAACGGATGCTCCGGCCGGGGCAGTGGTGCGCGCTTCTTCGTACGGCTCTTCGACGTCGAAACACGGCAGCTCGTCAGCGGCGAGGGGTTCAGCTTCGGTCGTGGCTTCCGATGCAGAGACGGCATGCGGCCTACGATCACGACGCCGAGGCACATGACTGCCGGATGGGAGCCAGCCATCTACTACGAGCAAGACAGCAAGCTGCTCTGGGTCACGTTCAGAGAGGTCGTTACTCGTCAGCGTCGCCTGATAAAGGAGACCTTTCCGCTGATCCCGTTCCAGCGCACCGACTCCGGCTGGAGGATGCTCGAGAATCAAACCATCAACCTCACCCATCACTACGGCATCCCCTCGGGCTGGAATCGTGCGCCGACCGGTCTGTACAGCGACGGCACGACCATCTGGGTCAGTGGACCGCTCTATACCGCATACGCCTACGACATTGCGACCAAGGCGCGGGACTCGAGCAAGGACTTAGCGCTTCCCGAGGAGTCCAGGACCGCGTACACCCCGGGGGGCTATAAGCGCCCGGGCGGTCTCTGGTCGGACGGCGAGACCGTCTATATCTTGGGCCGACACTTGGAGCATGTGTTTGCTTTCGACAAGGCGACGCTCAGTCGCGCGCCGGAGCGCGATTTCAGAATGCGGCGCTTCACCAGTATCACGGGTAGCTGGAGCTCAAGCATGGCGAACAGCCAGCTCTGGTCGGACGGCGAGCATCTGTGGGTCCGCGAGTACGGGCAAGCGCGATTCGCCGCCTATCCCCTTCCCAAGGCCACGGTGGTCGTGACCGTCACGAACGGCGCTCCGTCCTTCGGCCAGGCGCTGTACGCCGCGGACCTGCCCGGCGACTCGGGCGACGTGGCCAGCCTGGTCACCGTGTCGGCCACCGACCCCGAACATGACCCGCTGCGCTACGCGGCCGGCGGATCGTGGGACGCGCGCTTCGCGATAGATCCGCAGAGCGGCGTGATCAGCTACACCCGCGGCGACGGCCCGCCGATCGCCGCGGGGGAGTACCGGCTGAGCGTGACGGCCGCCGACGGCCTTGGCGGCACGGCCGAGACCGCCGTGGTTGTGACTGTCGCTCCCCCCTTGGGGATCTGTGGGCGCACGCCGCAGGTGCGCGACGCGATTCTGGCCCGGATGCACGGGATCAGCGACTGCGCGGCGGTGACCGGCACCCATCTGGGCGCCGTCAGCATTCTGGGGCTGAGATCGAAGGAGATCACGGTGTTGCAGCCGGGAGACTTCGCGGATCTTTCCAGCCTGCAAGTGTTGCACCTGGAGAATAACGGACTGAGCTCCCTGCCGCCGGGCATCTTTGATGAACTTGGCAGTCTGGGAGAGTTGCACTTGAACAACAACCAACTGAGCTCCCTGCCGTCGGGCGTCTTTGATGAACTTGGCAGTTTGGGAGAGTTGCACTTGAACAACAACCAACTGAGTTCCCTGCCGTCGGGCGTCTTTGATGAACTTGGCGGTTTGCGGCGGTTGGATCTGTCACAGAACCAACTGAGCCCGCTGCCGCCGGGCATCTTTGATGAACTTGGCAGTTTGTACTGGTTGCACTTGAACAATATCGGACTGAGCTCCCTGCCGCCGGGCATCTTTGATGAACTTGGCAGTTTGGGAGAGTTGCACTTGAACAACAACCAACTGAGTTCCCTGCCGCCGGGCATCTTTGATGAACTTGGCAGTTTGGGACGGTTGGATCTGATACAGAACCAACTGAGTTCCCTGCCGCCGGGCATCTTTGATGAACTTGGCCGTTTGTACTGGTTGCACTTGAACAACAACCAACTGAGTTCCCTGCCGCCGGGCATCTTTGATGAACTTGGCCGTTTGCATTGGTTGAATCTGTCATACAACCAACTGAGTTCGCTGCCGCCTCGCCTGCTCCCCCGGGTAGAGTGGCGCACGAATTATTCGAGTACTGTGTACATGGTCGGCAACCGGCTGACTGAGCTGCCGGATGCGCTCTTTGAGGTCGAAGACCTGAATTTGGGAATCCTGCATCTGCAGGACAATCCTGGCAGCGATTTCACCTTCGCCATGGAAGCCGAGCCGCTAAGCCAGAGCATTGACGATGAGGGCATCCACACCGCGCGGGTGCGCTACAAGGTAGCCCAAGGGGCGCCGGCAGCTATGAGCGCCACGCTGGAGGTCAGCGGCGGTGTCGCGTCCACCGCATCGATAACCATAGCTGCAGGGAGCGTCTACAGCGATGAGATTGTGGTGAAGCAGAGCGCGGCGGGTCAGCCGGTTACGCTCACATTGCAGAAGGTGTCGCCCCATATCCCACATCCATTTACTGCTGACTCCATGCTTCATAGATCGCCTAAATTCGATTATATTGGATTCTTTGGGGTCAGGTTCGCCGCGGGCGCTGCGCTCACCCTCTTTGCAGATTCGGTAGCCCCCGAGCCCTTAGGGATCTGCGGGCGAACGCCGCAGGTGCGCGACGCGATCCTGGCGCGGCTGCCCGGGATCAGCGACTGCGCGGCGGTGACGGATGCCGATCTGGGCGGGATCAGCGGGGATCTGGGGCTGAGCGGCATCGCGGGAACGCAGGACTTGGGCAGGGAGAAGGTACGGGCGTTGAAGTCGGGGGACTTCGGGGGTCTTTCCAGCCTGCAGCGTCTGTGGCTGCCCGACAACTCCTTGGAGGCGCTGCCCGAGGACGTCTTCGAGGGTCTCACCGCTTTGACGTCGCTGCACTTGCAGAACAACAAGCTGGGCGAGCTGCCCGAGGGGGTCTTTGAGCCTCTCGGCAGTCTGAGGACGCTGCGCCTGGAGAACAACGAGCTGGGCGGGCTGCCCGAGGGGGTCTTCGAGGGTCTGGCGAGCCTGGAGGGGCTGTTCTTGACGCTGAACAAGCTGGGCGCGCTGCCCGGGGGGGTGTTCGAGGGTCTGGCGGCGATGGATGTGCTGTACCTGGACGGCAACGAGCTGAGCGAGCTGCCCGCCGGGGTCTTCGACGGTCTGAGCGGCTTGAGGGAGTTGCGCCTGAACGGCAACTCGTTGAGCGGGCTGGCGGCCGGTGTGTTCGAGGGTCTCAGCGGGCTGAGGGGTCTGGAGCTGGAGAGCAACGACCTGGAGACGCTGCCGGCCGGTGTGTTCGAGGGTCTCAGCGGGCTGGAGAGGCTGTTCCTGGACGGCAACGAGGGGGCGCCCTTCACGCTCACCGCGGAGCTGGAGCGCCGCGGAGGAGGCGCGGTGGCGGTCAGGGTGGTGGAGGGAGCGCCGTTCGCGATGGAGGTCAAGCTGTCGGCGGATGGCGGCACGCTCTCGCCGGACACGGTCACGGTCGAAGCCGGCCGCGTGTCCAGCGAAGCGGTCAGCGTCGCTGCGGCCGGCGAGGGGCGCAGGGAGGTCACCGTCAGCGTGGAATCGGCGGAGTTCGTCGGGGTGGTTGTGGCGGTCGACAAGATCGGGAACCATGGCGGCATCCGGACCGGTCTGGGCGAGGAACTGGTACTGGACTTTGAGGGGAGCCCGCAGGGCCCCGACGGCGGCGGGGCCGAATCCGCGCCGGAGCCTGAAGCCGAATCCGCGCCGGAGCCTGAGGCCTCCCCGGCCGTGGGCGTCTCCCTCTCCTCGGGCTCGGTGGGGCCGGGCACTGAGATCGGCGTCACCATGTCCTTCAGCGGGCTGGAGCCCGACTCAGACACCGCCACCACCGACTACGTCTTCCGGGCCGACGTGAAGGATCCACAGAACAGGAACGCCGACGGGTGCGAGGACCGGGCCAATGGCTACGGGCTGGGCGTGGACCGCTACATGTACAAGGTGGACCAAGACCCCGAGACCCGCACCGGGACCATCTCGGCGGGCTGCCCGGCAGGGGACTACACCCTGCGGGCCAGCGTCTCCTCCCCCGACGGTGTGGAGCTTGCGGCGGCCGGGGCGGTCTTCTCAATCGCAGAACCGCCGCAACCGCCGCAGCCGGAGCCCGCCTCCAATGACGCCACCCTGAGCGGGCTGGAACTCACCGGGGTGGGCATCGGCGCCTTCGACCCGGCCACCACCGACTACGCCGCCGAAGCGGACCACGACGTGGACCAGACCACGGTGACGGCGACCACGAACGACGACGGGGCCACCTATGTAATCAAGCTCGACGGCGCGACCGACGAGGACGGGGAGATACCCCTGGCCGTGGGAAGCAACGCCGTCACCGTCGAGGTCACCGCCGCAGACGGCGATACGACCAACACCTACAAGGTGACCGTGACCAGGGCCGCTCCGCCCTCTACCGACGCCGCGCTGAGCGGCCTGGCGTTGAGCGATGCGCCCTTCGCCTTCGCCTCGGACACCACGAGCTACGACGTGAGCGTCGCCCACGACGTGGACCAGACCACGGTAACGGCGACCGCCAACGACGGCGGGGCCAACTACCTGGTCAAGCTGGACGGCGCTGAGGATGAGGACGGGACCGTCTCCCTGGCCGTGGGGAGCAACGTCATCGCCGTCGAGGTCACCGCCGAGGACGGCGATACGACCAGGACCTACACGGTGACCGTCGCCAGGGCCGCGCCGCCCTCTACCGACGCCGCGCTGAGCGGCTTGGCGTTGAGCGATGCGCCCTTTGCCTTCGCCTCGGACATCACGAGCTACGACGTGAACGTCGCCCACGACGTGGACCGGACCACGGTGACGGCGACCGCCAACGACGATGGGGCCACCTACGCAATCAAGCTGGACGGGGTGACCGACGAGGACGGGGAGATACCCCTGGCGGAGGGAAACAACGTCATCACCATCGAGGTCACCGCCGAGGACGGGCAGACGACGAAGACCTACACGGTCACGGTAGCCCGGGCCGCCCCGCCGGCGCCGCAGCCAACCGCCCCGCCGGCCGCGCCCGATGCGCCGGCCGGGCGCCTCGACGGCGCAGGCAACGCCTCCCTGGACTGGAACGACGTGGCTACCGCAACCTCGTACCAGGTGAACCTGTGGTGGAACAACGAATGGACCGCGCTGCCCAACGCCAAAGCCGCTGGCGTCGGCGTGGCCTTCGACGGCTCCCGCGCCACGGTGAGCGGCCTGCCCACCCGCTGGACCCTGTACTGGTTCCAGGTGCGGGCGGTCAACAGCGCCGGACACTCGCACTGGTCCCGCCACAGCAAGGTCGTCATCCCCTGAGGCCGGTTCGCGCCGCAGCGTGACTGTGAGTCCCCGTTCCGCAGCGCGCTCCTCAAGGAGGGCGGCAACATCGTCGGGAAGGCGAAGGACCGTCGTCACGCCGTGAGCGTCCGCGCTCGATCACGGTGCCGCGCCCGCTCATGGGCGACCGTCTGCGCCGGTGCTGCCTCGTCGGCAGCCGCTGCCGAGGCGACCAGCGCGGCGCGGTGAGGGTGGCGGGCGGTTTCGTCCGGTCCGACCACCTGTCCGAGCCCCACGAGGTGCATGACGTACCCCACGACAACATCGTGCTGCCGCATGATGCTCACCGGTTCATCAACCTCCCCGGCAACCCGGACGTGATCCAAGTAGCGGAGCGCGTAGCGGCGCTGCCAGCTGACCTCCAAGCGCTGAATCTCAGCGTCTCGACCGGACCGGTCGTGGATTTCCGGTGCCGAGAGTTTCTCACCGCGGCACAGGAAGAGGGCTCAGTGCCGCTGATCTATCCGGCCAATGTCGGGTCCACTGGCGTCGAGTGGCCGTTAGAGACGCGCAAGGCCCAAGGCTTCAGAGTCGCAAGCCAGACGCGCCGCTGGCTGTTCCCGAACGGCCATTACGTGCTCATCAAGCGTTTCACCGCCAAAGAGGAGAAGCGCCGCGTTGTGGCTTGCGTCTACGACCCTGTCTACGGGTATGACTTCGTGGCCTTCGAGAACCATGTGAACGTCATCCATCGCGACCATGCACCGCTCCACAGGTCTGAAGCGGTGGGCCTCGCGGACTTCCTGAACAGTGACCTGGTCGACACGTACTTCCGCATGTTCAGTGGCAGCACCCAGGTCAACGCGACCGACTTGCGTCGTCTCCGGTTCCCGGAGGTATGCGAATCGCACCGTTCGACCGGCACCTAAGAGGGGCGCCAAATCGGGTAAATGGGGTGGTAGACACTTCGACGGCGGGGCTCACCCGATGGGGACATTCAAGTGGCCGCTTCGCATTGCCAGCATGGACGGCCAACGGGCGCAAGACATAGAGGCGACGGTGGACACCGGGGCCGCCTACACCACGCTGCCCGGCAGCCTGCTGCGCGAGCTCGGGGTTGAGCCGATGGGGAATCGCCGGTTCCTGCTGGCGGACGGGCGGCGGGCGGATATGGAGTACGGGAGAGCCTGGGCCACGATCAACGGCGACAGCGAAGTGACCATCGTGGTCTTCGGAGAGGACGATGCTCCCGCGCTGCTGGGGGCCTACACCTTGGAGGGCCTGGCCCTGGCGGTGGACCCGACCTCTCAACGCCTGGTCCCCACCCATCTTATCATGTACTAGGACCGGCGCCGTCCTCCCGGGCACGACGCCTCCCGGCCGCTCCACCCCGATTCGACGGCCTCGCCGGTCCTTCGCGTAGCCAGAGCCTGCTGCGCTTGAGTTCTGCGATGAGGGCGGCCGAGTACTGGTCTTCTTTGGCGAGACGGTCAACTGCGCCCGAGTCGAGGAAGAGCCGGGTCACTTGGTGATGTCTGCAATCGGGCTATTGGAGGCTCTCGACGAGCCTCTTTGCGCGCTCCACATGCTTGGCTGACGGCTGGCCTACCTTCTCGGTTAGCTCGGCCAAGTAGTCGTCCGTTTCCTGAAGAAGCCGCTGTCTCTCTTCTTCGGGAATGTCCATCCAGGTCGGGTCAATAGGCTGATGGCCCTCTAGGGCGTCCGTGGCCTCTTGCCCGTCGAGATTCCCGCTGACGGGGGCTAGGCCAGCGCCGCGGGGGCGTGCCACGGGGGGAGTTACATTGGGGCGTTGTTCTGAACGGTACTGCCCCCCTCGCGGAGTCCCTTGGGGCCAACGGCGCCTCTTCACGTCTCCCACGCTAACAGACGGCGCGCTGGCGACCACGAGAGAGAGCGAACTTGTGGGCCGCTGCTGCCTTATCCGCCTTCTGCTGCGTCGATCATGGCTTGGGCAGCCCGGCCGCGACCGCGAGAGCGTCCGTGGCGTCTCTGATCCTGACGGCGCGGGTAGCCGCCGCCTGTGAAGTGCGCGGGCTCGCTCCCGTAGCAGAGAAGGTGGAACTCACCCACGGCCCCCATCCCGGCGCAACTCTTCGAGCTGGGGCTTCGCTGGTTCCAGGACGACCCGGACACCGAGCGGCTCTCGCAGTCCGCTGGGACGGGGACGCCTGCCGGCTGGTGGGGGCGAGCGGTTCGTCACCGTCGACGATGGTGACTATCGCCCCCTGCGCGGCCGCCGTCGACGCGGAGGATGCCGCTGTCGACACGGATATGAGGAGTCGTTGGTCACCTTCGGGCGTGTTGTCGTCCACGATCCTGAATCGCGCCACGTACTTGACAGCCTCGAAGAACCCGCTGTCATAGTAGCCAAAGAAATCGGCAGGATCGAACGTCACCGCTGTTTCGGTGAACGGAAGGTAGTCCGTCCCTTCGTGCGCCGTGTCCGGGAAGGATCGCACAGTCAAGGCCAAAGGCACTTGCGGTCTCTCGTAGGAGTGCGTCCTCACCCTGACGGCTACGATGACCCCTCCCTGAGGCTCGTAGACCGTCTCGGTGACTAACAATTAACTAACCTACTGCACCACCGCAACAATATCTGACAACCCGGCCTTTTGTCAATGTGATCGGCCCTGATTTGCCTACAGGATCACCCGTCGCGTTGCTCCTGCAAGAACAGGATGGAGGGCTCTCAAAGTCTGCCTTCTTGTCAATATGCCCGGCCCCGGTTCTCAGAGGGCGGGCACATCGCAGCAGTTGGCCCCGGCATCCTCGACGCCATCGGTTTCCCGTCACCCTCCCAAGCACGAGAGCTTTTGAGAGCTTTTGACGCTCCGATGGCGACGGGCTGGTTTTGTGTCGGGCTGAAGCACAAGAAGGGGCATATTCGCGGGCAGGCAGGGGAAGCGACGGAGCGGGAAGGAGGGGGAGACCGGCTACTCTCCGGCCTGGATGACGACGCGGCCGCCGGTCCGAACCTGGATGCTCAGGTCATACCTGTCCAGCAGAAGCATACCCACAAGCGGCGTGCTGCCCGTCGCGTCAGCCTCGATGTCCCTGGGCTGGCCGTCCCAGAGCACGGCAACGTAGTGAACGTCGAAATCGACCTCAGCGTCGTTGGCCAGAAGCGCCTGGCCCATGTAAGCGAAAGGCAACCCTAACTCGGTCACCAACGCAGTCGGCAAAGTCAAGAAGCCGCTATAGCCGGTGTCCACCACGGCTTCGATGTCCCGGGTCTGCCCCTCCGGTCCCTGTAGGTTAAGGGCGACCACCGCTTCACGGGCGGCATTCACAACCCCCTCGATCACCCGGTTCTCCGAAGGGACCCGGCTCCGAAGCTGCGCAACGCCCGGTAGCCGACGCGCTCACACAAGACATCGACAGCCTCGGGACGCTGCGCTCGCAGACCCTCCACCGCGACACGGGTAGTATCGGCAACGGCCCAGTCCCCGGTCTCAATGTCGATGGCGACGTACTCTCCAAAGTGGTCGGCCTCGACCTGCGGCAGGATGTCCCGCTCATATATCTCCTTGCCCAGGCGAATCGCTTCTTCGCGTGGGCGGCGTGGGGGTATGGCGGTTTCTCTTCCTTGGGCGGCCGCTGTACTCTCTGCGTCCCTCATGCGTCCCCCTTTCATAGGCGTGCCTCTACGCCCACCATTCTACCACTCTGCGGGAGTGTGAGACAAAGAAGTAGGGCCGCACACAGGGGCGGACAGCGGACCAACTCATGACTTATGCTATGGGCCTACAGGGACTCACAGGCTCCCCAGCCACATCTCGAAGATGGTACTGCCTACCGGCCAATCAGGCCCACCGTCGTGCACGGCAGACCCGCGCGTCTGCACGCCTGATCCCTTGGCTGCGGCAGTGTCGCCGTCAGGCCTGCGGTGCCGGGTTGACGTCGTTGGACCACCGGCTCGGGCCAGCCGTGTGCGGAAGGTCGGCCGTCGAAGCCTCCCGCGAGTGGTCAACCGTCGTGTTGCGGGCTTTCTTGTTGCTCGGAAACGGGGGGCATCCCCCGATTTCTGGGATCGGACGGGCGCGGGCTGCCCGACACGGGGGCCGGAGCGGCCCGGACTCGTGCACCGGCGGCGCGACAGCACCGTAGGGCTCGCCCGCCCCGACGCCTCTGCGACGCCGGGACGTTCTACATGTTCAGCCGGGAGGGGGCACAGCAGTCCGCGGCCTCTTGCTGGTTACTGGACGGTTGCGGTGTCCTCCCCGATGGGCAGGCCGGTGGTTGCGCTGGTTCCCCCGCATCTGATGCGGACGGGTACTTGGTCCCCGGCTCTAAACAGCGTGGCGGTGGAAGAGGTGTAGGCGTATGTCCACGGAGCCGGGTCCTCATCGGAGCTGGTTGCAGTAACCCAATTGCCGCTGTCAGGTATCTGCCAATAGACCTTGTAACCTCCGGGGCATACGCCGTAGTGGAGGCTGCCATCGCCGAGAGGGTAGGCGGCGTCGGTCCAGCTGATGTCAGTCCTGGTGCTGCTGGCCTCGATGGTTACCCTGGCCCTGACGATGCCGCGGTCCATGGTGGCCGGGAAGGCGTAGGACGCCACCTCGCTGCCGTCGTCGAACACCGCCCAGACGCGGTACAGCACCAGAGAGGAGGCCGGCACGGTCGTGTCGTTCCAGGTCAATACGTCGGAGGCAACCGATGGCCGGTCGTCGCCTCTCAGGTCGGCGTGGGTGAGCACGGTCGCGCCGCCTGGCGCGGAGCGATCTATCCTGTAGCCGGTCAGGCCCTGGGTGTCGCTGCCAACGGCCCATTTCAGGACCACCGAGTCCTCGTCGGCGTCATAGATTGCGGACGTAACGCTGGGTTGCTGCTGGCTGGTGGAGGCGAGCGGTTCGTCACCGTCCTCGATGGTGACTATCGCCCCCTGCGTGGTCGCCGTCGACGCGGAGGATGCCGCTGTCGACACGGATATGATGAGTTGTTCGTTGCTTTCCTGGGTATTGTCGTCCACGATCCTGAATCGCGCCACGTCCTTGATGGCCTCGAAGAAACCGCTGTCATAGTAGCCAAAGAAATCGTCAGGGTTGAACGTTACCGTAGTAGTGGTGAACGGAAGGTAGTCGGTCCCTTCGTGTGCCGTATCCGGGGAGGATTGCACAGTCAACGTCAAAGACTTTTGCGGTCTTTTGTAGGAGTCCGTCCTGACCCTGACGGCTACGATGACCCCTCCCTGAGGCTCGTAGACCGTCTCGGTGACCAACACTTTGGCCTGCAGGGTGATGGCCGACGGCGCGGCGCCCGTCGCGGCCCGGGTGACGGTCACCGTGTAGGTCCGGGTGGTCACGCCGTCCGCGGCGGTCACCTTCACTGTGATCGTGTTGCTGCCTACGTTCAGACCCACCTGGTATCCAGTGGCGCTCGCGTCCGCGTCGGTCGGGGTGATGACGACCGTGGCGGCGCCCTGGTTCTTCGTCGCCGTGACCGTGGTGGACGACACGCTGTTGGCGACGGAGGCGGTGTAGCTGATGGTGTCGCCGTCGAAGGCGGGCGACAGCGTGACGCCGCTCAGACTCAGCCCGCTCAGGCTGGCGTCGCTGGACGCCGTGGGCGCGTCGTTGGCGCTGATGGTCACCGCCACCGTTGACGGGGAGGCCAGGGTGACCTTGGGCGCGCCGCTCTTGGTCAGCGCCACGTTGAAGGTCTCGGCGCTCTCCTGGGTGGTGTCGTCCTTGACGGTCACCGTTCCGGTGTACACCGCCTGCCAGCGTTGGCTCCCGCCGACGGTGACGACGCTGAACCCGGCGGCGTCCAGGGTGTAGGACGGGCTGAAGGCGTCGTAGTCGCTGCCGGAGGTCGCCGTGCCGCCCCCGGCGGTGGCGGTCACCGTCCCGCCCGGCCCGTGGGGCTGCTGGTCCGCGTTGGTGGTCACGGTGACGGTCACCGAGACCGTGCCCGGCTCGCCCACCGTGGTCGGGCTGACCGCCAGCGCCGCCGTCGCCGCCGGGAAGTCGTCGTCTTGCACCAGCGTCGAGGCGGTGGCGACGCTCAGGGTGTAGCCGACGCTGGGCGCCGCGGTGACGCTGACCGTGGAGTGCTCCTCCCAGTCGCTGTCGTCGGCGCCGGTGGCCACCGTCAGCGTCGTCTCGGTGGCGTTGGCGGCGATGGTCACCGTCCTGTCGCCCTTGGAGGCGGCGGGAACCAGGTCCCCGCTCTCGGCGACGTTCACCGTCACCGTCAGCGCGTCCCCGGCGGCGGGCGTGCGGGTCACCGTGAACGTCAGGGAGTCGCCCTCCCCGGCCGTGGCCGCCGCCGCGGCGACGCTCACCTGCGGCTTCGCCCTGGTGAGCGTCAGCGTGTAGGTCTGGCTGAGGCTGCCCTTGGCCACCTTGACCTTGATGGTGTTCTCGCCCACCGCCAGGTCGAACTGGTCGCCGGCGGTATCGGAGTCAACGTCTCTGAGCGCGTTGCCCGCCCCGTCCTCGAAGGAGACGGTCGCGTCGGCGTCCGCCGTGGCGGTGACGGTGATGCGGTTGTTGCCGTAGGCCACGTCGGGGACGGTGTACTCCAGGGTGCCGCTGGCGAAGGGCGGGGTCAGCGTCCCCGGACTGACGCTCAGCCCGGTCAGCGTGGGGAGCGCGTCGCTGGCCCGGATGGTGACCGCCACCGTTGACGGGGAGGCCAGGGTGACCTTGGGCGCGCCGCTCTTGGTCAGCGCCACGTTGAAGGTCTCGGCGGCCTCGGTGGCCGCGTCGTCCCGGACCGCCACCGTTCCGGTGTACACCCGCTGCCAGCGTTGGCTCCCGCCGACGGTCACCGCGCTGAACCCGGAGTGGTCCAGGGCATAGGACGGGCTGAAGGCGTCGTAGTCGCTGCCGGAGGTCGCCGTGCCGCCCCCGGCGGTGGCGGTCACCGTCCCGCCCGGGCCGTGGGGCTGCTGGTCCGCGTTGGTGGTCACGGTGACGGTCACCGAGACCGTGCCCGGCTCGCCCACCGTGGTCGGGCTGACCGCCAGCGCCGCCGTCGCCGCCGGGAAGTCGTCGTCCTCCACCAGCGTCGAGGCGGTGGCGGCGCTCAGGGTGTAGCCGGTGCTGGGCGGCGCCGTGACGCTGACCGTGGAGTGCTCCTCCCAGTCGCTGTCGTCGGCGCCGGTGGCCACCGTCAGCGTCGTCTCGGTGGCGTTGGCGGCGATGGTCACCGTCCTGTCGCCCTCGGAGTCGGCGGGAACCAGGTCCCCGCTCTCGGAGACGTTCACCGTCAACGTCAGCGCGTCCCCGGCGACGGGGGTGCGGGTCACCGTGAACGTCAGGGAGTCGCCCTCCCCGGCCGTGGCCGCCGCCGCGGCGACGCTCACCTGCGGCTTCGCCCGGGTGAGCGTCAGGGTGTAGGTCCGGCTGAGGCTGCCCCTGGTCACCTTGACCTCGATGGTGTTCTCGCCCACCGCCAGGTCGAACTGGTCGCCGGCGGTATCGGAGTCAACGTCGCTGAGCGCGTTGCCCGCCCCGTCCTCGAAGGCGACGGTCACGTCGGCGCCCGCCGTGGCGGTGACGGTGATGCGGTTGTTGCCGTAGGCCACGCCGGGGACGGTGTACTCCAGGGTGCCGCCGGCGAAGGGCGGGGTCAGCGTGCCCGCGCCCACCGTCAGCCCGCTCAGGGTGGGGAGCGCGTCGCTGGCCCGGATGGTCACCGCCACCGTTGACGGGGAGGCCAGGGTGACCTTGGGCGCGCCGCTCTTGGTCAGCGCCACGTTGAAGGTCTCGGCGGCCTCGGTGGCCGCGTCGTCCCGGACCATCACCGTTCCGGTGTACACCCGCTGCCAGCGTTGGCTCCCGCCGACGGTCACCGCGCTGAACCCGGAGTGGTCCAGGGCATAGGACGGGCTGAAGGCGTCGTAGTCGCTGCCGGAGGTCGCCGTTCCGCCCCCGGCGGTGGCGGTCACCGTCCCGCCCGGGCCGTGGGGCTGCTGGTCCGCGTTGGTGGTCACGGTGACGGTCACCGAGACCGTGCCCGGCTCGCCCACCGTGGTCGGGCTGACCGTCAGCGCCGCCTTCGCCGCCGGGAAGTCGTCGTCCTCCACCAGCGTCGAGGCGGTGGCGACGCCCAGCGTGTAGCCCTCGACGGGCGTCGCCGTCACGCTGACCGTGGAGTGCTCCTCCCATTCGCTGTCGTCGGTCTCGGTCGCCACCGTCAGGGTCGTCTCGGTGGCGTCGGCGGGGATGGTCACCGTCCTGTCGCCCTCCTCGGCGACGCTAACCAGGTCCCCGCTCTCGGAGACGTTCACCGTCAGCGTCAGCGCGTCCCCGGCGGCGGGCGCGCGGGTCACGGTGAACGTCAGCAAGTCGCCCTCCCCGGCCGTGGCCGCCGCCGCGCCGATGCTGACCGCGGGCGCGGCTCGCGTGAGCGTCAGCGTGTAGGTCTGGCTGGCGCTGCCCCTGGTCAGCTTGACCTTGATGGTGTTCTCGCCCACCACCAGGTCGAACTGGTCGCCGGCGGTATCGGAGTCAACGTCTCTGAGCGCGTTGCCCGCCCCGTCCTCGAAGGAGACGGTCACGTCGGCGCCCGCCGTGGCGGTGACGGTGATGCGGTTGTTGCCGTAGGCCACGCCGGGGACGGTGTACGCCAGCGTGCCGCTGGCGAAGCCCGGGGTCAGCGTGCCCGCGCTCACCGTCAGCCCGCTCAGCGCCGGCGGCAGCGCGTAGGCATAGAGCTTTTCGTCGGAGGTGTCGGCCACCCAGATGGTGGAGCCGTTGGACCAGACGCCCCGGGAATGCTCGTTGGCGCTGTTCAGGGCGATGTCCTGGCCGGCCTGGCGCGCCCCGCCGGCCAGGGCATAGGCGTAGAGCTTGTGGTCGCGGAAGTCGACCACCCAGACGGTGGAGCCGTTGGACCAGACGCCATAGGGTCTGCTGTTGTCGCTGTGCAGGTCGAACTCCCTGTTGGCCTGGCGCGCCCCGTCGGCCAGGGCATAGGCGTAGAGCTTGTCGTCACCGAAGTCGACCACCCAGACGGTGGAGCCGTTGGACCAGATGCCCGCGGGTACGCTGTTGTCGCTGTTCAGGGCGATATCCTTGCTGGCCTGGCGCGCGCCGTCGGCCAGGGCGTAGGCGTAGAGCTTGCGGTCATCGATGTCGACCACCCAGACGGTGGAGCCGTTGGACCAGATGCCCTGGGCTGTGCTGTGGTCGCTATGCAGGTCGAACTCCCTGTTGGCCTGGCGCGCCCCGTCGGCTAGGGCGTAGGCGTAGAGCTTATCATCGCCGGGGTCGACCACCCAGACCGTCGTGCCGTCCGACCAGATGCCCCGGAGAGAGTCGTTCTCGGAGGGGAGGGTGATGTCGACGGGCGTGGCGAACGCCGCGGGCTCGGTGACCCGCGTGACCGTCACCGTGTAGGTCCGGGTGGTCGTGCTGTCCGTGGCGGTCACCGTCACAGTGACGGTGTTGCTGCCCACGTTCAGGCTCACCTGGTGCCCCTCCGCGTTGGCGTCGGCGTCGGCGTCGGCCGGGGTGATCACGACCGTGGCGGCGGCATCGTTCTGCGTCGCCGTCACCGTGGTCGACGTCACGCCGATGGCGACGGAGGCGGTGTAGCCGATGGTGCCGCTGGCGAAGGCCGGCGTCAGCGTGCCGGCGCTCAGACTCAGCGCGCTCAGGGTGGCGTCGCTGGACGTCGCGGCCCGGGTGACCCTCAGGGTGTAGGTCTGGGTGGCGTCGCCCTTGGTCACCGTGACCTTGATGGTGTTCTCGCCCACCTCCAGGTCGAACTGGTCGCCGGCGGTGCCGGCGTCGGCGTCGCTGAGCGTGTTGCCGGAGCCGTCCTCGAAGGCGACGGTCGCGCCGGTCTCCGGGGTTGCGGTGACGGTGATGCGGCTGTCGGCGTTGGGGACGTCGGCGACGGTGTACTCCAGGGTGCCGCGGGCGAAGACCGGCGTCAGCGTGCCGGGGCTCACCGACAAGTCGCTCAACGCCGCGTCAGCCCCCGGCAACGGATGATGAAAGAGCTTCCGGTTGACGGTATTCCCCACCCACATGGTCGTTCCATCGGACCATGCGCCCCAATTGTTTGAGGCAATGCGCAGGCTCAAGTCCAGGCCGGCGTTGCGGCTCCCGCCGCTGATCGTATAGGCGCGGACTTTGTCTTGACCCTGAATTACCACCCACATGGTCGTGCCGTCCGACCAGATTCCAGCGGGCGAACCGGCGCCGGAGCTCGTCACGCTGAATTCCTTCGCTTTGTCGCGGCTACCGTTGGACAGCGTGTAGGCGTAGAGCTTATCGTCGGTATCGTCCGCCACCCAGATGGTCGTGCCGTCCGACCAGACGCCTGAGGCTCTACCATTGTCATCCGCTGCAAGTGTTCCGCCGGAGGGCTTGCTCGCCAGGCCGAACTCCTTGCCCGAGTCGCGGGCACCGCCGGACAGCGTGTAGGCGTAGAGCTTGTCGTCGGTATCGTCCGCCACCCAGATGGTCGTGCCGTCCGACCAAACATCCTCAGCATGACGGTTGGCGCCGTCCAGCGTGATGTCCTTGCCCGAGTCGCGGGCGCCGCTGGACAGCGTGTAGGCGTAGAGCTTGTGGCGTTGGCTATCCACCACCCAGACCGTCGTGCCGTCGGACCACACGCCCTTGGGAGCCGAGTTCTGGGAGTCGAGGGTGATGTCGACGGGCGTGGCCTGCTGTTGCACCGAATCCGGCGGGTCGTCCTCCTCTTCTTGCGGCTCCGCCACGCTGAAGCCCGCCCTCGCCGAGGCCAGCTCCACGCCGTCGGGCGAGGAGATGCTCGCTTCGAGGGTGTAGCCGCCCGCGGGACAGTCGGCGGATACGGTCCCGGTGCGGGTCTCGGGGTCCTGGTCCACCTGGTACATGTAGCGGTCCACGCCCAGGCCGTCGCCCTCGCAGGCGCCGGCGTCAACCACGTCGGCGCGGAAGACGTAGTCGGTGGTGCCGGTGTCCCAGTCGGACTGCAAGCCGATGAATCCCATGGTGACCGCGATGGCGGTCCCCTGCTCCACGGAACTGGACGGGAAGAGGGCAATCGCCACCAGCGGCGCGGGTTCCGGCGTCGGCTCAGGCGTGGGCTCAGGTGTGGGTTCCGGCGCCGGGGCCGTCACGGTGAAGCTCGCCCTTGCCGACGCGATCCGGGTCCCGTCGGCAGCTTTGAGGACGGCCTCAACGGTGTAGTCGCCGGCCGGGCAGCCGGCGGAGACGGTCCCGGAGCGGACTTCCGGATCCTCGTCCATCTGCCACATGTAGCGGTCCACGCCCAGGCCGTAGCCCCCGGCCCGGTCCTCGCACCCGTTGACGTCCCCGTCCTCCGAGTCCACCACGTCGGCCCGGAAGGCGTAGTCCTTGGTTGCGGTGTCGGAGTCGGACTCCAGGCCGCCGAAGCTCATGGTGACGGCGATGGCCGCGCCCTCCTCCACGGAGGCCGAGGAGAGGCTGACCGCCACCGACGGCGACGCCTGGGCGTGGGCCGCGTAGGGCAGCGGCACGCCGCAGAGAACGACGAGCACGAACGCTCCCAGCGAGGCAAGCACCGCGAGGGACAGCCGGCGTTTCACGATGACGGCCCCACCCTCGGCAGCGGCAAAGCCCGGATGGCCCGTCGCGACGCTGCCCCAAAGGCGAGCAGAGACCTCCGGGCCCGCGCACGGGCGCGCAGAAGCAGCCGCTCAGCGCAGCCGGCGACGCGGGAGAGCCAGGAGGTCCGACAGAAGGAGCCCCACGGGGGTGGTGTGGGGCTATCTAGGAGACTGCTGAGTAAGTCACAAATTGCTAGTTTCGTGATCATAAAACCCCAGGTCAGAGGCTTGTGGGTTGGCCGAAATCGGCATTACTCAGCAGTCTCCTAGGTGGCTGGTGTTAAATGGCAATTTGCCACAATTCGCAAGTCGCTGACCTGGGGTTTTGTGACCGCAAAACCTCCATTTCGGGAGTTTGGCACCAGCCACCTAGGCGACGATGTTCGTCCGCCGGGGGGAGATTGCGTTCGCGGAGGCGCGCCCTCACGACGGCGGACACCGCCGGCGCGCCTGTGGACGCTGGTGCACTCTGCCGTCTGTCGGAATGCAACCAAATCCCTCTCCATCCATGCGAGGAGCACAGTGAACCTACCTTTGCCACCGCAACAATATCTGACAATCCGGCCTGATTGTCAATGTGATCGGCCCTGACTTGCCTACAGGATCACCTATAGCCGGTGTCCACCACGGCCTCGATGTCCCGGGTCTGCCCCTCCGGTCCCGGTAGGTGAAGGGCGACCACCGCTTCACGGGCGGCATTAACAACCCCCTCGATCACCCGCTCTCCGAAGGGGCCCGGCTCCGAAGCTGGTTGGACGGGCTTGCGGAGGGGCGCTACCTTCTGCGTGCGGAGTCAGAGTCAGGAGGACATCGCGATGCCCACCCGCCGCCCCGCCGAAGAGACGGCCCGCCTCGGCGACGCGATCTACGAGCGGGACATCCGGCCTCAGGTCGAGGCAACTCGTCACGGAGAGATCGTCGCCATCGACGTGGACAGCGGAAGCTGGGCTATCGCCGACAGCGAGCTTGCCGCGGCGAAGCGCCTTCGGGCGCAGCGGCCGGACGCGATCGATGTCTGGCTGCTGCGCGTCGGCTACCGGGCGATCGCCGGCATCGGCGGCGGGTCCCCTCGGAGAACCGGGTGATCGAGGGCGTTGTCAACGCGGCTCATGAAGCCGTCGTGGGTCTCCCGCTCCGGGGTCCGTCGGGGCGTGACCGCCAAGTGGACGCTGTGGTCGACACCGGTTTCAGCCGTTTCCTCACCATGCCGCCGGCGCTGGTGATGGAGCTGGACTTGGCCTTTACCGGTGTCAACCGGGTGGTCCTGGCCGACGGCCGCGAAGTCACTCTGGATGTCTACGGCGTGACGGTGCTGTGGGACGGTCGGCCACGGGATGTCGTCGCCTATGTGTCGGACGCCACGTCGCTCGTGGGCATGTCCCTGCTCGAGGACCATAGCCTGTATGTGGAAGTCGAGAACGGCGGCCGCGTCGTCATCGAGCCCATGACTACAGGGTAATAGACTGTTCCTTGCTGCATTCCATGAGGCCGGCTCGCGCCGCCGCACATGATATATTCACAAACGCCAGACGAAACGAGCCCCCTGCCCCACAAGACGCGCCAGCCCTCAAACGTAGGGAGTGTAGGACATTGAGTCATGTGAATCCCTTGAGCACTTGGCTGCTCCGGCTATCGCTGGCCTTGTTGGCCGCCGCCATTGTCGTGCCGGTCCTGTTCTTGGCCGGCTCGCCCGTCGCCGCGCAGCAGGCGGTCCCGGACCAGCCGGAGGGCCTGACCGGCGAGCTGCTGCGCTACCTCGTCGTCGGGCTGGACTGGGACGACGCAGAAGGCGCGACCTCGTACCGGGCGCAGTACTGGGACACGACGGGAGACAGTCCGGCCTGGGCGGAGGCGCCCGAGGCCGCATACGATGGCTCCTCAGCCGTGGTAAGCGGCCTGCCGGACCAGCGCTTCTACTACTTTCAGGTCCGCGCCGTCAACGACGCCGGGGCGTCGGAGTGGTCGGACTTCTTCCTGACGGACAATGCATGGCCCGACACGCCCACGCCCGAGCCGACACCCACAACCACCCCCGAGCCGACACCCACAACCGTGCCCGAGCCGACACCCACAACCGTGCCCGAGCCGACACCCACAACCGTGCCCGAGCCCACGCCCGAGCCGACATCTACAACCGCGCCCGAGCCCGCTCCCGCCGGCATCGAAGAGCGGGAGCGCGTAGCGTTCCCGATCCAGTGGATTTGGCTCAGCGGCGTCGGCATGAGCTATGTCGGCCCGGGGGGCGATGGCGAGGCTTCGGGCCACGTGCAGTTCGACGACGATCGCGTCGCCAACATCCGGATCGATCCCGATCGCGACACCATGGCGGTGTGCATCTGGGCGGACCGCTCCGACGTGTCGGTGACCGTCGACCACGAGGATGTCGACACCTCCTACTCCATGGCCTCGTGTCCCGAGCCGATCGACTTCAGGCTCGAACGCGGAAAAAACGAGCTGCGCGCCACGGTCACGTCGGCCGACGGCCTGGTCGAAATCACCTATACCATCGTGATCAAGCCACGACCCCCGCCGCCGCTGCCTGGGAACGCGGTTGCGCCCGTCGAGTCCTACGAGCTGCCGGAGTTCAACGGGCGGCCCGCCAGCGGGGTGACGCCAGCCAACGCCGACGCCTCGCAGCTCTGGCTGGCCACCGACGGTATGAACGGATGCAAAGGCCGGAACAAGCGTGCACGCTTCTTCATCCGGCTCTTCGACGTCGAAACACAGCAGTTCGTCAGCGGCGAGGGGTTCAGCTTCGGTCGTGGCTTCCGATGCAATGACGGCATCCGGCCTACGATCACGACGGGGAAGAGACTGTCGAGCCTTTGGCAGCCGCCCATCTATTACGATCAAAGCAGCAAGATTCTCTGGGCTGCCTTCAGAGAGATCCGTTCTGAGCCGGTGAAGGTCGTCACCAATGAGCTGATCCCGTTCGAGCGCACCGACTCCGGCTGGAGGATGCTCGCGAATCAGACCATCAACCTCACCCATTACGACGGCATCCCCTCGGGCTGGAGTCGTCCGCCGACCGGTGTGTACAGCGACGGCACGACCATCTGGGTCAGTGGACCGTTCTATACCGCATACGCCTACGACATTGCTACCAGGGCGCGGGACTCGAGCAAGGACCTGACCATTCCCGCGGAAGCCATGACCCCGTACACCCCAATCACCAACTACGGACGCCCGGGCGGTCTCTGGTCGGACGGCGAGACCGTCTATATCTCGGGTCGATTCCTGGAGTACGTGTTTGCTTTCGACAAAGCGACGCTCAGCCGCGCGCCGGAGCGCGACTTCAGAATGCGGCGCTTCACCAGTCGCCCGCGTCACTGGAGCGACAGGTGGGCGGTCAGCCCGCTCTGGTCGGACGGCGAGCATCTGTGGGTCCGCGAGTACGGGCAAGGGCGATTCGCCGCCTATCCCCTTCCCACGGCGGGGATTCCCGAACCGATCGACCCGCTGGCGCCCATCGAGGGGCCATACGTCAACCGGCCTCCGCAGTTCGATCGCGAGCGCTACGCCGTGGAGGTGCCGCGCAGCTCCGGCGACGTGGCCGAGCTGGTCGTGGTCAGCGCCAGCGACCCCGACGGCGGCCCGCTCACCTACCGGGTCTCGGGTAGCTGGCCGGCTGCGTTCTCGCTCGGGCCTCGCAGCGGGGCGATCGCCTACAGCCGCGGCGAGGGGCCCGCGCCGGCGCCCGGCCGCTACGAACTCGTGGTCAGCGCCGATGATCACGCCGGCGGTGAGGACCAGGCCACGGTGGTCGTGACCGTCACGAACGGCGCTCCGTCCTTCGGCCAGGCGCTGTACGCCGCGGACCTGCCCGGCGACTCGGGCGACGTGGCCGGCCTGGTCACCGTGTCGGCCACCGACCCCGAACATGACCCGCTTCGCTACGCGGCCGGCGGATCGTGGGACGCGCGCTTCGCGATAGATCCGCAGAGCGGCGTGATCAGCTACACCCGCGGCGACGGCCCGCCGATCGCCGCGGGGGAGTACCGGCTCAGCGTGACGGCCGCCGACGGCTATGGCGGCACGGCCGAGACCGCCGTGGTCGTGACCGTCGCTCCCCCCTTGGGGATCTGCGGGCGCACGCCGCAGGTGCGCGACGCGATCCTGGCCCGGCTTTCCGGGATCAGCGACTGCGCGGCGGTTACTGGCGCGGATCTGGGCGGCATCAGCGGGGATCTGGGGCTGAGCGGCATCGCGGGAACGCAGGACTTGGACAGGGAGAAAATACGGGCGTTGAAGTCGGGGGACTTCGGGGGTCTTTCCAGCCTGCAGCGTCTGTGGCTGCTCGACAACTCCCTGGAGGCGCTGCCCGAGGACGTCTTCGAGGGTCTCAGCGCCCTGACGTCGCTGCAACTGCAGAACAACGGGCTACAGGAGCTGCCCGAGGACATCTTCGAGCCTCTCGGCAGTCTGACGACGCTGCGCCTGGAGAACAACGAGCTGAGCGAGCTGCCCGAGGGGGTCTTCGACGGTCTGAGCGGCCTGGATGGGCTGTTCTTGACGCTGAACGGGCTGAGCGCGCTGCCCGAGGACGTCTTTGAGGGTCTGGCGGCGATGGAGGTGCTGTACCTGGACGGCAACGAGCTGGGCGCGCTGCCCAGCGAGGTCTTCGACGGTCTGAGCGGCTTGAGGGAGTTGCGCCTGAACGGCAACTCGCTGAGCGGGCTGCCGGCCGGTGTGTTCGAGGGTCTCAGCGGGCTGAGGGGTCTGGAGCTGGAGAGCAACGACCTGGAGACGCTGCCGGCCGGTGTGTTCGAGGGTCTCAGCGGGTTGGAAAGGCTGTTCCTGGACGGCAACGAGGGAGCGCCCTTCACGCTCACCGCGGAGCTGGAGCGCCGCGGTGACGGCGCGGTGGCGGTCAAGGTGGTAGAGGGAGCGCCGTTCGCGATCGAGGTCAAGCTGTCGGCCGATGGCGGCACGCTCTCCCCGGACACGGTCACGGTCGAGGCCGGCAGCACGGCCAGCGAAGCGGTCAGCGTCGCCCCGGCCGGCGGCGGGCGCAGGGAGGTCACCGTCAGCGTGGCATCAGCGGAGTTCGTCGGGGTGGTTGTGGCAGTCGACAAGATCGGGGACTACGGCGGCATCCGAACCGGTCTGGGCGAGGAGCTGGTACTGGACTTCTCCACACCGGATTCCAAGAACGACCAAACGACAAGGAGCCCGGCGCCGGCGGTGGCAGTCGGCCTGTCCCCGTCGGGCCCTGTGGAGCCGGGCACCGAGATCGGCGTCACCATGACCTTCAGCGGGCTGGAGCCCGACTCCGACACCGCCACCACCGACTACATCTTCCGGGCCGACGTGAAGGATCCACAGAACAGGAACGCCGACGGGTGCGAGGACCAGGCCAATGGCTACGGGCTGGGCGTGGACCGCTACATGTACAAGGTGGACGAAAACCCGGAGACCCGCACCGGGACCATCTCGGCGGGCTGCCCGGCAGGGGACTACACCCTGCGGGCCAGCGTCTCCTCCCCCGACGGTGTGGAGCTTGCGGCGGCCGGGGCGGTCTTCTCAATCGCAGAACCGGCGGAACCGCCGCAGCCGGAGCCCGCCTCCAATGACGCCACCCTGAGCGGGCTGGAACTCACCGGGGTGGACATCGGCGCCTTCGACCCGGCCGCCACCAACTACGCCGCCGACGTGAGCCACGACATGACGGAAACCACGGCAACGCCCACAGCGAACGACGACGGGGCGACCTACCTGGTCAAGCTGGGCGGCGTCACCGACGAGGACGGGGTGATACCCCTCGCCGTGGGGAGCAACGCCATCACCGTCGAGGTCACCGCCGCAGACGGGGAGACGACGAAGACCTACACGGTCACCGTCGCCAGGGCCGCGCCGCCCTCTACCGACGCCACGTTGAGCGGGCTGGCGCTGAGCGGCGTGAATATCGGGGCCTTCGACCCGGCCGCCACCGAGTACGCCGCCGACGTGGACCACGACGTGACAGAAACCACGGTGACGCCCACGCTGAACGACGACGGGGCCAGCTACCTGGTCAAGCTCAACGGAGTGGCCGACGCCGACGGGACCGCCTCCCTGGCCGTGGGGAGCAACGCCATCACCGTCGAGGTCGCCGCCGCGGACGGGGAGACGGCGAAGACCTACACGGTCACGGTAGCCCGGGCGGCCCCGCCGGCGGCGCAGCCAACAGTCCCGCCGGCCGCGCCCGCTGCGCCGGCCGGGCGCCTCGACGGCGCAGGCAACGCCTCCCTGGACTGGAACGATGTGGCCACCGCAACCTCGTATCAGGTGAACCTGTGGTGGAACAACGAATGGACAGCGCTGCCCAACGCCAGGGCCGCCGGCGTCGGCGTGGCGTTCGACGGCTCCCGCGCCACGGTGAGCGGCCTGCCAACCCACTGGACCCTGTACTGGTTCCAGGTGCGGGCAGTCAACAGCGCCGGACACTCGCACTGGTCCCACCACAGCAAGGTCGTCATCCCATGAGGCCGGTTCGCGCCGCAGCGGGACAACAAGGCAGTGGGACCGGCCGGCGCCGTGTCGATGAGTGTCGTGGAACTCGGGCGGCTCGCCGGTCTCGTGGAGGTCGCAGAACCGTCCGAGCGCCTCTGGCGCGCCGTCGCGGTCGTCTGCGAGGTAGAGGCCGTGGAGCTGCTGGAGGGCGTGCCGGCGGGTTCTGGGCCGGGGATGGGCCTCGAAGAGCGCGTCGAGGCGCGCCCGGTCGGCGTCGGTGAGGGTGTCGTGGCGTCGCAGCAGCGCGAACCGGGCCCCGGAACGCGTCGGGGTCAAAGGCGGGCTTGGGCTCTTTGGGCTCTTTGCGCTGGACGTCGCGGCGCGCCGCGGTGAGCCCGGCTGAGAGCCATCGGATGGCATGGAACCGGTCCAGCATGTGGCGGGCACGGCCCAGGTGGGCGTCGATGGCGGACTTGTAGGCCCTGGAGCCGTTTGTGGCCACGACCTCGACGCCTCAGCACCAGCGCCGTCCCGGTTGCACGAAGAGCGCTGACAGCGCAGCCGAGCTGCGGTGAGGCACCATGGCCAGGGTGCGGCCGGTGTCGCCTGAGACGATCACGGTGACGCAGCGTCTCCGTAACCACGGGCGCGGGAAAGATCAGTGCTTCCTCGGCCTTGAGCAGGTCCGCGCATACACGATGGTGGACCTCGCGCGTGTTGCCTGCGGCGACCAGAACGCTCGTGTCGACGATGAGAACCGGGAGTCAGTCGAACTCGAGTGACCGTCCGGCGCGATCAGCCTGTCAGCGGTCTCGGCTCGCCAGCACTGTTCGCCGCCGCCGGCGACGCCGACGCCGTCGCCTGGGACGAGTACCGCCGCACCGGCGGCCACGACAAGCTGCACGCCGCGCGCTCGGCAAGATGTACGACATCGTCGACGGCTAGTCGATCATCTCCAGCTCGATCGTGATCCGCTTGACCCACCGCTGCCGGACCTGCGGTGTGATGCCGCAGCGGTCCAGCTCCGCGCTGGTGAGGATCTCCTATGTCGAGGGCATAGCGCAGCGCTCGGTCGAGTTGGCCGGTGGGGCCCGGGTCCAGGCTCCACTTGGGGATGGTCACGATGTTGTCGCAGTTGATCACGTAACGCTCGCCGAGACCTTGGTCGGGTCCGATCTCGACCTCTGAGTCGATGTCTCGCACCGTGCGGGTGATGGGCGCGCAGGTGACGGACGCTCGCACACCCGCGGCCGCGTCCCTGGTGAGCAGGCAGACCGGTCGCCTCCCGGCTGGCGGGCCGAGATCGGCCCAGTAGATCTCGCCTCGTGCTACCACTTAGGCGCTGTGTGGGCGGCGAGGCGGGCGGCGGACTCGATCAGCGCGGGATCCTCGGGCAGGCGGCGGTAGGCGTCGACCAGACGCCGGTCGGCGGCCATCCGTTCATCGGCGTCGATCACCGCCCGTGTCCCCACCCGCAGCAGCGCCGAACGGCTGGTGCGCCGCGCTCGGGCGATCTCGTCGAGTTGGCTGACCAAGTCGTCATCAAGCTGTACGAGAACTTCTCGCCGGACCATGCACATATGTGTAGTTCATATGTAACCGGTCGCGTTCGCCAGCCACCCCTGGATGTGTGGCCGACCGCGACCGGCAGCGGGCTGGACGGCGAAGCCGAACGTGGCCGCAACCGCCTCTAGCGTTGGGGTGTGGCTGATCTGGTTCCCCGGCCCTCGTCCGAGCAGGCGGTTGAGGGCGGCCACAACCGGCTCGGGGAGCGGATCGCTGGCCGGATCGAGGGGCGGGGGCCGATCCCGGTGTCGGAGTATGTGGACGCCTGCCTCTACGACGCCGACGGCGGCTTCTACATGCGGCCCGGCGGCGGTCGTGCCGGTGGTCGCTCGGGGCATTTCCTGACCGCGCCCGAAATGGGGCCACTGTTCGGGGCGGTGCTGGCCCGGGCCCTGGACGCATGGTGGGCAGAGCTGGGCCAGCCCGCTTCGTTCACGGTGATCGACTGGGGGGCGGGCCCGGGCACGCTGGCCCGGTCGGTGCTGGCCGCCGAGCCCGACTGCATGACCGCGGGCGCGCTGCGGCTGGTGCTGGTGGACCTGTCCTCGGCACAGCGAGCCCTGCATCCCGACCATCCCATCGTGACGAGCACGGCCCGGGCGGCGGACGGGCTGCCGCAGGGCGCGCCCGCGGGTGTGGTCCTGGCCAACGAGCTGCTCGACAACCTCCCCTTCGACGTGGCCCGCCGCACTATCGACGGCTGGGAGGAGCTGCGCGTCGCGGTCGACGCTACGCCCGCGGGGCGGTTCGCGCTTACTGCAATACCTGCGTCTGCGGAGCTGGCAGCCGGCTTGCCCGTCGTTGCGGCCGGGGCTCGGGTTCCGGTCCAGCGAGCCGCTCGCCGCTGGGTAGCCGAGGCCCATCGGCTGGTCGGGGCGGGCCGGATCGTGGCCTTCGACTACGGTGCAGCAACCCCGGTGCTGGCGGGGCGGTCCAGCCCGTCGGTCGATCCTGCCGCTGGTCTGGGCTGGCTGCGCACCCACCGGGACCACCACGGCGGATCTTGGTGGCTGGCCGATCCGGGGTCATGCGACATCACCGCGGATGTGGCTTTGGACCAGGTGCAAGCCGACCACCGTGCCGATGTCAGCACCCAGGCGGAGTTTCTGCGCGCCCACGGTGTCGAAGAGCTGGTGGCCGAGGGCCGGGCGGGATGGGCTGAGCGCGCCGCGGTCGGCGACCTCGGCGCGCTCAGGGCTCGCAGCCGCGTAAGCGAGGCCGAGGCTCTGCTTGACCCGGCTGGCATGGGCGCTTTCAACGCGCTGGTCTGGACCGTCGGCTGAGCGTCGGCGCGTTTCGACCTGCGAGTCGCCAGAGCGCCGGCGCGTTTCGACCTGCGAGTCGCCAGAGCAGGGGCATGGAACTCGGGACGGTGAGTACCGATCATCGGCGCCCATGGCGTGTGGTATTGACGCGCCGCTCGATAGCGTTATCCACCGCGGGCGGTCCTTCCTGGGACAACTGACAAGATCGGAGCGCCCGCGTGCGAGTACGCCGGACAATACTGCTAGTGGTTTCGTGCGCCATGCTGGCCGCGGGCACGGCTGTCGCACAACAGACCCCCACCCCGGAGCCGCTGACTCCTGTCCAGCGGCGGGCGGTCAGGCTGTTTATTGATGACGGTATCCTCAGCGGAACGTCATGCTCGATCCGGGACTGCAGCGGAACCGTGGAGCGCTGGGAGGTGGCGCTGTGGATCGTGCGCCTCCTCGACGGCAAGCCGACGAGCCATCGAGCGTTCGTCGATGTCGACTCCGAGCAGCCGTACGCAGGATACGTGCAGACCATGTTCGACTTGGGCGTCACCGTGGGATGCATGGTGGATCCGCTGCGGTACTGCCCCAACCAGGAGACCAAACGCGGGCAGATGGCAGCCTTCGTCACCCGCGCCTACGACTTGGACGATGTCATACCGCCCCACGGGTTCTCTGACGTGCCGCGGGCCCACACATTCTGGGACAACATCTCGGCGCTGAAGAACGCGGGCGTCCTGTCCTCCGATTGCGCCGATGGCGAGGGCCTGTTCTGTCCGGACGATCCCATCGTTGCCGCCAAGGCAGTGGAATGGCTCTACCGTGCATCCCGACTCGACACCACTGACAGCCGGAATGGCGGTGGCGGTGGCGTTGGCGGTCGTGGCGGCGGTGGCGGTAGTGGTGGCGGCGGTGGCGGTAATGGTGGCGGCGGTAATGGTGGCGGTAATGGTGGCGGCGGTGGCGGCGGTAATGGTGACGCCACCACGACCACCAGCAGCACTACTTCCACTACGACAACCACCACGACCACTACCAGCAGCACTACTTCCACTACGACAACCACTACGACCACTACCAGCAGCACTACTTCCACTACGACAACCACCACAACCATTCCCGTTGGCGATGACGGCCCCGGCGGCGCAGAGATCGACATCGGACCGGAGGGCGAGTGCACCCACTGGTATTCTCATGCCAGAGCCGGTGGTGGTGATGTCAAGTCCCATGTGCTTCTGAGCGAGGACCTGATCCTGGACGACGGTCGGACCCTGGATGCCGGGCTCTACGCCCATCGGCACGACGGCGATGTTCTACGGTGGTGGTATTGGCCCCAACCGATAAACGGAGAACAGCAAGGGGTTACCAACCTGCCCGAGGGTGATCCACGGATTCCCTGTGACCACGAGGAGTGCCCAACGGACCACGATCACGATGGAATGGGCAGATTCGAGTACTTGGCTGGCAGCCACTACTTCGGTGAAGACAGCCATCGCGCCCGACGATTCGTCTATCAGGAAGACGGGACATGGCGACTCGGAGACAGCACGGAGTCGATTGCTAATCGGGACGGGCCCTGCCTCCATCCGATGCACTGACCGGTCCTGCGGTGGATCAGTCTTGGTTCTGGGTCCAGTCGCTGATGGCGGTCTCGCAGGGGCCTATCAGCGGGGCGACGTTGGGGTAGCCCGCGTAGGGGGCCAGCGCTATCAGGGTCTCGCGCAACTCGTCGGGGGCTAGCTCGCCCCGTTTGAGGGCTGACTGGGCCTGGAGCTTCCACACGTCGGTGGAGCCCCGGGCTGCGATCACGCCCATGATGAGCAGGCGCCGGTCACGGATCGACAGCACGTCGCGGTCCCACACCTCGGCGAACAGGCTTCGCATCATCACGTCGTTGAAGGCCATCGTTCCCTCGGGCAGGGCCGGCACCTCCCCCTGGTAGATCTCAGTCACCATGGCGACGCCGCGCTCATAGGTGTCGTCGGCGGGGCTGTCGGGGACGTTGTCGGCGCTCATTCGCACTCCTCGTTGACCTCGTGGACGTTGTAGACGGCGGGCATGGCGGCCCGCACCGCCTCCAGCACCGCCGCGGCGCCGGGCCGGGGGCGGCCCAGCTCCAGCGCCAGCGACAGATCCTTGTCGGCGATCCCGGCCTGAGTCTCCAGCATGGCCTGCTGCTCGCCCCGGATGTGCTCATCAGGGATCTCCAGCAGGGCGCAGTACTGCTCGGTCGGCGCTCCCAGTTGGCCCATCGACCGCCACGCCTCCAGCAGCGCGGCCGGCTCACCGCCGCTGCTGGCCACCATGTCGTGGGCCGCGGCCGCCGCCGCGAACTGGGCGTAGGTCATCACGTTGATGGCGATCTTCAGGGCCGCGCCCACGCCCACCGGCCCGGCGTCGATGATGGTGTCGGCATAGACATCGAGCAGTTGCCGGGCCGAGGAGGGCATGTCGGTTAGCCCCCCGGCCAGCAGCGTCAGGTTGCCGGCCCTGGCATTGTCGGTGCCACCGGCCACGCAGGCGTCGAAACACGGCTACCCCCCATTCGGCGGCTGTTTCCCGGGCCGCCACCACCGTGTCGGGATGCACCGTGGAATGAATGAGCACGCCGAGTCCGTAGTGGGCACCCTCCACGATGCTGCCCGGTCCCGACAGCACCGCTTCGATGTGGGCCGCGGCCGGCACGCACACGCTCACGACGTCGCTGGCCCGGGCCACTTCAGCGGCGTTGGCGCCCGCTTCAGCACCCAGCGACACAGCTACTTCCACCGCAGCAGGATCGATGTCGTGGACTGTCACAACCGCGCCGCGGTGGATCAGGGTCTCCGCCATCGCCGAGCCCATCATGCCCAGCCCGATGTAGCCGCAACGGGTCACCCCGCGACGCTCCGAGAGCAACTCCCGCCGGGCACCTTACCCGCACGGCGCCGGTCCAGATCCTCGGTGAAGTAGGCCAGTACCTCGAAGATTGCCTCGTACGCCACCCTGGGGATCTCCATGGACCCGTCCTCGCGAATCAGGCCCCGGTCGGCGCCGTCCCGCAGCATGTCCCGGTCGGCCTCGGGGATGCCGAGCACGGCCGAGATCACATCCATCGGAAAGCAGCCCGCTAAATCGGTCATCAGGTCCGCGTGGCCCGACTCGATCACCGAGTCGATGTAGTGGTTGACGATCCTGCGGATCTCGTCCTCCATCTTGGCCACCCGCCGGACCGTGAACACCCGCGACACCAGCATCCGCAGCGCGGTGTGCTCCGGCGGGTCGATCTCGATCATCTGTTGGAACATGGGGTTGGTGTGGTTGATGGGCCGCCTGGCCTCCAGGGCCACACCCCCGGCCGAGGAGCAGGTCTCGTAGTCCTGGAAGGCCTCCTGCACGTCCTCGAAGCGGCTCAGTGCCCAGAAGGTCAAGTCGGGGTTCCAATAGTCACGGCGCCTCGTCACGCAGGCGGCGGTACGTGTCGTACGGGTTGTCGTGTGTGGAGAACGCGTAGGGGTTGTACACCACGGCGGCGGTCACGCCCTGATGGTAGGGCAGCCTCGCCAATGCGCCCCGTGGACGGCCAACGATGCGATACTTCGGCCCGGAGAGGAATGCGGGAGTCCGGCCATGGGGTGCGGCTGACAGCCCGCAGGGAGGGCGCGGTGAGGGCGAGGACCATCGGGCTGGCAGGGACGGGCGTGATCGGCGCCGGGTGGGCGGTGCGGGTACTGGCCCGGGGACACGACGCCGTTGCCTGGGATCCCGCTGACGGGGCTGAGGCGCGGCTCCGGGCTGCCGTCGAGCGGGCCTGGCCCGCGGCCGCCCGCCTGGGGCTGTTCCCAGGTGCCGACGTGGCCCGGCTGCGCTGGGCCGACTCCCCCGAGGAGGTCGCGGCCCAAGCCGGCTGGATCCAGGAGAGCGCCCCCGAGGACGGTTCGGTCAAGATCCCGCTACTGCGCCGCCTCGACGCGGCCGCCGAGCTCGAAACGGTGATCGCCAGCAGCTCGTCGGGCCTGCTGCCGACCCACCTGGCCGAGGGGTTGCGCCATCCCGAGCGGTTGCTGATCGGCCACCCGTTCAATCCGGTCTACCTGCTGCCGTTGGTGGAGGTCGTGCCCGGCGAAGCCACCAGCACCGAGGCCGTCGCCGCGGCCGTCGCCCACTACGACGACCTGGTGATGCACCCGCTGGTGGTGCGCAACGAGGTCGAGGGCTACCTGTCGGACCGACTCCAGGAGGCACTGTGGCGGGAGAACCTGCACCTAGTGAACGACGGCGTCGCCACCACCGCCGAGTTGGACGACTCGATCGTCTACGGCCCCGGCCTGCGCTGGGCGGCCATGGGCACCAACCTCACCTTCCACGTGGCCGGCGGCGAGGGCGGGATGCGCCACATGCTGGGCCAGTTCGGTCCCGCTCTGAAGCTGCCGTGGACCCGGCTGCAGGCCCCCGAGCTGACCGGTGAGCTGACCGAGACCATGGCTGCGGGCTGCGAGGACCAGGCCGCCGGACGGTCCATCGCTGAGCTGGAGCGGCAGCGAGACGACTGCCTGCTGGCCGTCATGCGGGCGCTGAGACCCAGCGGGATCGGCGCGGGCCGCCTGGTGGCCGAGCGGGAGGCTCGCATCCTGGCCGCCAAAGCCGTCGCCGAGGCCGAGTCGTGGACGGCGGGCGCCGAGATCGCCGCTCCGCTGGGGTTGTATTCGGCCGTCGTGGAGCCCGATTGGGTGGACTACAACGGCCACATGACCGAGTGGGCGTTCCTCACCGCCTTCGGGTGGGCCTCCGATGCCCTGTTCCGCTACGTGGGCATCGACGAAGACCACCGAGCCGGCGGCCACTCCTACTACACGGTCGAGACCCACCTCAACCATCGGCGCGAGGCCTCCCTAGGCGAGCCGCTGAGGGTCACCACCCAGGTGCTCGGCAGCGACGCCAAGCGGCTACACATCTTCCATGCCATGTACCGGGCCGGCGAGCTGCTGTGCACCGGCGAGCAGATGCTTGTTCACGTTGACACCCAGGCCGGGCGCAGCGCGCCGCTGTTCGGAGGTCCGGCCGCTGCGGTGGCCGCGGTCACCGCAGCCCACGCGTCCATGCCGGTTCCGCCGCAGGCAGGCAGCCGCATGGCCATCGGCGCCCCCCGCACCCCAGAGGCCGAGCGGATGGGCGACAGTTCATGAGGACCTTCGCGAGGCGGCGAGCGAGGCCGTGGCCCGAGCGGCCCGTGAGCGTAGCGAACAAGAGCGGGAAACAACATGCTTCACAGCGGGGCCCTGTCACCCATGCGCAGGGCCTCTAGTGTCCTGAGTCGCTAGTTCGTGGCGAATTGGAAGGTTCACAGGACGCCGGGACCGGGACCACTGCCTCGGTCGGTCGAACTTCAATCAGTTATCCACCTCTAGTGTGGCAAAGTGCTTGAAGTTCCGCTTCGCCCCCACACATCTTCAACGAATTCCCCACTCAGGACACTAGCAACTGAGCACGCAAGGAGGCTGACTTGGACTTCTCGATCAGCGAATCCCAGCAGATGGTGGTCGGCACCGTGCGCGCCTTCACCGAGCGCGAGTTGGTCCCCCACGAGGACGAGGTGGAGCGCACCGGCCAGGTTCGCCCCGAGGTGGTGGACGAGATCCGTCGCAAGGCCCTCGATGCGGGGCTCTACGCGGCCAACATGCCCGTCGAGCTCGGCGGCGGCGGCCTCGACGACCTGACCCTGGCCATGGCCGAGCGGGCCTTCGGCTGGACCGCCTACGCCTTGCACTACATCGTGGCCCGCCCGTCCAACATCCTGCGAGCCTGCACCGGCGACCAGGTCGAGGAGTACCTGCTGCCCACGGTGCGAGGCGAAAGGGTGGAGTGCCTGGCCATGAGCGAGCCCGACGCGGGCTCCGACCTGAGGGGCATGACGTGCCGGGCCGAACGCCGGGGCGACCACTTCGCGGTGAACGGCTCCAAGCACTTCATCAGCCACGCCGACCTGGCCGACTACGTGATCCTGTTCGCCGCCACCGGCACCACCGACACCAGCCGAGGCGCCCGCAAGCTGATCTCGGCGCTGCTGGTGGACTTCGAAACGCCCGGCCTGGAACGGGTGCCCGGCTACAACTGCGTGTCGAACCGGGGCTACCACAACTTCATCCTGAACTTCGACAATGTCCAGGTGCCCGCCTCCAAGCTGCTCGGCGAGGAGCACCGGGGCTTCGACGTGGCCAATGAGTGGCTGGGCAGCACCCGCCTGCAGGTAGCCGCGGTGTGCCTGGGCCGGGCCGACCGGGCCCTGTCTGTGGCCCTCGACTGGGCCGCGACCCGCCAGCAGTTCGGGCAGCGGATCGGACGGTTCCAGGGGGTGTCCTTCAAGCTGGCCGACATGCGCACCCGCCTGTTGCAGGCGGAGCTGATGACCTACCGGGCAGCGTGGCTCTCAGCGCAGGGCGAGATGACCGACGCCGACGCAGCCATGGCCAAGCTGTCGGCCACCGAGATGCTCCAGTTCGTGTCGGACGAGGCGATTCAGATCCTCGGGGGGATGGGGCTTATGGACGAGCTGCCGCTGGAGCGGATCTGGCGAGACGCCCGGGTGGACCGCATCTGGGACGGCACCAGCGAGATCCAGCGCCACATCGTGTCGCGCGACATGCTGCGACCTCTCGGCTGCTGACGTGCCGTGATCACGACCGTGCGCCCGACCGCGAGCCCGCCAGTTCCGTGACGGGTCGGCTCGATCGGCTGTTGCGGCCGCGGTCGCTGGCCTTCATCGGAGGCGCGGTCGCCGAGCTGGCCATCGACGCCTGCCGCTCGTTCGGCTTCTCGGGCGACATGTGGGCCGTCAACCCCCGCCGGCAGCTGCGCGACCTGCCCACCTTCGCATCGGTGGATGAACTGCCGGCCGGAGCCGACGCCGCCTTTGTGGGGGTGGACCGCCACACCGCCGCCGACGTGGTGCGCCAACTGGTCGCAATCGGCACGGGCGCTGCGGTGTGCCACGCCTCAGGCTTCGCTGAGACCGGCGAGGCCGGAGCAGTCCTCCAAGCCGAGCTGGTAGCGGCGTCGGCAGGAATGCCGCTGGTAGGCCCCAACTGCTACGGGACGCTGTCGGCGCTGACCGGCGCGGCGCTGTGGCCCGACGTGCACGGCCTGGCCCGCTGCGACCGTGGCATCGCGCTGCTGAGCCAGAGCGGCAACATCGCAGTGAACCTCACCATGCAGCGCCGGGGTCTCGACATCGCCTTGGTGATGACGCTGGGGAACCAGGCCGATGTGGGCATCTCGGAAGCCTTCGAGGCCATGGCCGCTGACGACGCGGTTACCGGGGTGGGTCTGTGCATCGAGGAACTGGACGACACTGAGCGGTTCGTTGCCGCGGCTGCCTCCGCTCGCCGCCGGGGCCTGCCCGTGGTGGTGCTCAAGCTGGGAGCGTCGGAAGCCTCCGGCGCCATCGCTGTCACCCACACCGCCTCGCTGGTGGGCGACGACGCCGCCTACAGAGCGCTGTTCGACCGGCTGGGCCTTCGCCGGGTGCACACCCTGCCCGAACTGCTCGACACCCTGGCCGTCCTGTGCGCCCTCGGACCCTTGAGGGGCGACCGGCTGGTGTCGTTGAGCTGTTCCGGCGGCGAGGCGGCGCTGGTCGCCGATCGCAGCCGATGTCGCAGCTTGAGCTTCCCGCCCTTCACTCCCGATCACGCCAGCCGGGTGGCGTCCGCCCTTGACGGCCGGGCTGCGGTCACCAACCCGCTCGACTACCACACGTTCATCTGGGGCGACGAGGTCCGTCTGGCCGGCTGCTTCGGGGCCGCCCTCGGCGCGGACGCCCAAGAGCCCGCTTCGCCAGTGGCCCGAGCGGCCCGTGCGCGCAGCGAACAGGAGCGTGAAGGACCGTTGGCCGTAGCGGCCCGTGCGCGCAGCGAACAGGAGCGGATGACACCGTTCGATGCCGCGCTCCTCGTGCTCGACTTCCCCGCCGACGGACTCGACCGGTCGCGCTGGTGGCCCACCCTGCAGGCCTTCGCCGCGGCCTGCACTGCCAGCGGCACTCCCGGTGTGGTCGCCTCCTCGATGGCTGAGAACCTTCCCACCGAGGCCCGCGTCCGGATCGCTGAGTTGGATCTGGCCGCCTGTGGCGACATCGACACCGCCCTGTCGGCCCTCGAAGCTGCCGCGGCCTTCGGTCGGTCCCTCGCCGGTCGGTCCCTCGCCGGTCGGTCCCTCGCCGGTCGGTCCCTCGCCGGTCGGTCCCTCGCCGGTCGGTCCCTCGCCGGTCGGTCCCTCGCCGGTCGGTCCCTCGCCGGTCGGTCCCTCGCCGGTCGGTCCCATTCTTCAGTTGTCCTTCTGCCTCCGTCGATCACCTCCTCTCCTGTCTTGCCGGTTGCGGCGCCCGCTCCGCTGGCCCCCGTCCATCCACCTATCGCGGCGCCGCTGGCCGACAGACCGTACGGAGGGGGTACGACACGGAGTCCGGGGCACGGCCTCAGGACGGTGCACGAGTACGAGGCGAAGCAGCGGCTTGCCGCCGCTGGCATCGACCTGCCCCGCGGGGTGTCGGTGCCGCCGGGCGAGGCCGCGGCGGCCGCGGCCCACATCGGATTTCCGGCGGTGGTGAAGGCCTCGGGCAACCCTCACAAGTCCGACACTCGCGGGGTCGCCCTGGGGTTGGCGGATCCCGCGGCGGTGGTTGCAGCAGCCGATCGCTTGGCTGCCGCAGGCGACGGAACCGTGATCGTGGAGTCCTGCATCACCGGTGCCGTCGCCGAGTTGCTGATGAGCGTGCGGTCGTCTCCTCCGGTAGGGATGCTGCTGACCCTCGGCGCGGGCGGCACCCTGGCGGAGTTGTTCGACGACACCGCCAGTCTGCTGCTGCCTGTGTCGCCCGATGAGGTTCTCGAAGCGCTACGCAGACTGCGGATCTGGCCGCTGCTGGCCGGTCACCGGGGTCGCCCGCCGGCCGCCGTCGAGGCAGTCGTGGCCGCGGTGTCTGCGCTGGGCGCGCTGGTGCGCGACGATCGCAGCATCATCGAAGTCGAGATCAACCCCCTTATGGTCACGGCGCACTCCGCGGTCGCGGTCGATGCGCTGATGCTCGTAGCCGAGCGCCCGGCCCATGACTGAGGCCGAAGACCCCTCCCGCGCGATCACGGCCCTCGCCGACGGCCCGGTGCTCGAGGTCACCCTCGACCGTCCCAAGGCCAACGCCATCGACGCGGCCACAAGCCGCGAGCTGAGCCAACTGTTCGCGACCTTCCGGGACGACCCCGACCTGCGGGTCGCGATACTCACAGGCGCCGGTGATCGATTCTTCTGCGCCGGCTGGGACCTCAACGCGGCAGCGAGCGGTGAGGAGTTCGAGGCCGACTACGGCGAGGGCGGCTTCGGGGGCTTCGGCGAGCTGCCCGGCCTGCACAAGCCGGTGATAGCCGCGGTCAACGGCATGGCCGTCGGCGGGGGATTCGAGATCGTCTTGGCCGCCGACTTCGTGGTGGCGGCCGAGCAAGCCCGCTTCTGGCTGCCGGAGGCCTCGCTGGGGATCGTGCCCGACACCGCGTCGGTGCGCCTGCCCAGGATGCTCCCGCCCGTCGTGGCCAACGAGATCCTCTACGCAGGCCGGCGCGTCGACGCGGCTGAAGCACTGCGCTGGGGACTGGCTAACTCGGTAGTCCGCGCCGAGGACCTTATGGCCGAGGCCCGTGCTCTGGCAGCCCGAGTTGTGGAGGCTGCACCGCTGTCGGTGGCAGCCATCCACCAGATCCGCGACCGCACCCGACACTTGGCGCTGCACCAAGCCTTCGAGCTGCTGCGCTCCGGCGATCTGGCCGCCTACGAGGCCATGCTGGCCTCCGCCGACGCCGCGGAAGGCCCCCGAGCCTTCACCGAGGGCCGCGCCCCCCGCTGGCACGGCGCCTGAACCCACCCCTCGTCGCCTTCGTGACGCGGCGCGCCACGCGCCGGCGGGTGCCAGCAGCGGGTGTCAGCCGGGACTGCGGCCGAAGTCGAAGGCGGCGATCTCGGCCACCTGCTCACCGAGCAGGGCGACTGCGGTCTCGAACAGCAGCTTGCCCTCCTCCTCGTTGGCGCCCGTCGGATCGCCGATGTGGCCATGCGGTCCGAAGTCGTTCGACAGCCAGCCGAACGACGCCAGTCCTCCGAAGCGCACATGCCGGTATTGAGCGAGGCCCTCCGGTACGGCCCGCTCCGCCCGCTCCAGATGCACCAAGTGGGGCCGCAGGTGCATGAACACCGACGTCTCGCGGTGCCCGCCGTGGATGCCCATGCCCATCTCGGCCTCAGGGGACGTGCCGCCATGGTCGGCGGGCACGAACGGATGCACGAGGAAGGTCATCAACCCGTACGACAAGCGGATCTCCCGGCAGGCCACGTTGAGCAGGGCCGAGTTGCCGCCGTGGCCGTTGAGGAACACGAGGCGGCGGGCCTCGGTCGCCGCGATGCTGCGACCGATGTCTCGCAGTACTGCCAGCAGTGTCTCCGCCGACAGCCACAGCGTCCCCGGCGACCAGGCGTGCTCGTTCGACTTCGACACCGACAGCGTGGGCAGCAGCCAGAGATCACAGGCATCTCCGTGCTCGGCGACGAGCGCAGCGGCGGTCTCGTGGGCGATCACATGATCCACGGCCAGCGGCAGGTGCGGGCCGTGCTGCTCCACCGCGCCGATGGGCTGCACGATCACCGACGACTCGGTTATCCGTTCAGCGATCTCAGGTCCGCTGAGATCCTCGAGACGGCGGCTGTGTGCATTGGGCATAGGTCTCAGGGTACCCGCTCACAAGGACGGGGTGGATTCGCCGCCGGCCGAGCTCGGCCGGGCCCGGGGTGGAGTCGTGGCTATCCGGGCTCCGGTTCGGGGAGTGAGTCGGGATCGGACTCCAGAAGGACACGTCGGAGGGTCCGAGACTCGTCATGGCGCCGCTGCCGTCGAGACGGGCTACCAAGGCGACATCACCCTCAGCGGTGTTGGCGCCGAAGGTGATGGCGTCACTGTCGGGCGACCACAGACGCGGCGTCTCGGTGTACTGGTCGGCAAAGCGCAGGTAGTTGCTGAGGAAGGCGACGCTCGGCGCGAATCGGGCCAACTCGACCGACTGGTCACCGTCCCAGACGTGCCACACCAGGCTGGCGCCGTTCGCGTCCTGCTGCGCCACGCTCACCATCAGCAAACGAAGGCCGTCGGGGCTCCATTCGAGCCAGTGTCCCGTGCGGTCCAGGATTGTGAAGCTCTCTGTTGTGGCGAGGTCGAGGATCTGCACCGAGCCGCTCCAATTCTCGGCCTGGGATTGAGACCCGGCCACCAAGTCCGCGGATTGTGAGGCTGAAGCCGTCTCAACGGTGCCGGTGGAATCGGGCGGATCAGCCGGTTCGGCCGACTCCACCGTGGCGAACGACAAGGCGACACGCTCGCCGGCAGGATGGACCGCCAGCCCGGCCAAACCGACGACCGGACCCAAGTCGGCGACCTCTCCCCGGTCGAGGCTTCGGCGCACCAGCCGAGGGATCGCGTCGGAGCCGGCACCGTTCGAGGGAGCTTCCGACGAGCCGTTGCCGAGCGGCTGCTGGTAGGCATCCACGTAGAGGAAGTCCTCAGTGCCGGGCACCCAGGCCGCCGCCAAGAACGCGAAGCCCACCGGACCGAGTTCGTCGTAGTCGTCCAACGAGTCGGGGTCGCTGACGAGCAGCAGTTCCGGGCCCGCGTGGACCAGCAGCCGGCGACCGTCCGGTTCCCACGCGAGGTAGATGCTGCCACGCTGCAGCGAGGACTCCGAAGTCGGCGCGCCGACATGATCCAAGATGTCTAACGCCGTGCCGCCCATCGATCCCGGCCCCAGAGCGGCCAGTCGGGTGCCGCCGTGGTTCCAGGAGTAGAAGAAGTACGGTCGGCGGGCGGGCGCGGTGACGACCTCCCCGGCGACGATGTCCACGACCGCGACCCGATAGGCGCCGCTGGTCGGATCGGTGAGAGTGGCGGCTAAGCGAAGGCCGTCGCGTGACCATGTCGGCTGGGTGACGATGAGGCTGGCGGCCAGCTCATCGAGGATGTAGCCGCTCGGCGACATGAGCCGAAGGCCGTTCGGACCCGCGGCTGCGATCAGGCCCCGCTCGACGGCGCTCCCATCGGCTGGGGCGTCACCGGCGGGAGTCTCGCTGGCCGGCGTCTCGCTGGCCGGGGTCTCGTCGGCTGGGACCTCTTGAGCGGACGGTTCCGCCGGGCTCGTCGCTTCGGCCAGCGGATCCTGCTCGGTCTCGGGGGTCCAGTCGGCCGGGGCAGGCACCGAGCTGCGGGTCGGAGCGGTCGAGCAGGCTGCGACGACGAGCAAGGCGCACGCGGCGGCACCCGTGGCAAGGCACCGGCTGAGCCGCATGCTCTAGACCGTAGCCGCCGCTGCGGATCCGGCCCCGTGTGGGGATGCCGCTGCGGAGATAACTGGCTGGGATGCTCAGAAGGGGCTGAGACCCAGACGGTTGCGTATGGACACCAGTTCGCCCAGGTGGTTGAAGCCGTGGCCCACCGCGCTCCACTGCAGGAACCACGCGGCTGGCTTGCCGTCCCACATGGAGTACAGCCAGTCGAAGCGGTCTTCAGGGGTGCCGATGGCCCGCAGGGCGGTGGCGGTGTCGGGCCGGTCGTCCATCGGCGGGAGCCCGTGTTCGTCGAGCCAATCCGCCGTGGAGTCGAACACGGCCAGCGCGTAGGCGCCGACAGACTCGGGATCGAGCACGTCCACCAACTCTGCGTCTTCACCCTCGGCCAGGCCTCGCCACAGGTCGTCGTCGATGCCGAGCCGACCGGTCCAGCCGTCGACCACGGTGCCGTCGCCGCCCCGCAGCACGCCGTTCACGGCCACGTCATGGTGTCGGGCCAGATGCCACAGGACGTACACCGGCGCTATCCCCCCGCCGTCGGCCCGCTCGCGGCGCCGCTCGGGCGGAATCAAGCCCAGCACGCCACCGTCGAGCTTGGCCCGCAGCGACTTGAGGTCGCCGACGATCCAGTCCCGCAGGTCCACTCCAGACACTCTAGATGGGTAGATCTAGATGGGTCGAGGGCTCACTGGCTGCGCTGCGTGTTGCGGCCCCCGCTCGGAGTCCACGACTCGATCAGCAGGCTGTCCTGCCACACTCTCACCAGTACAACCCTGCGGATCAGGCCCACATAGAGCACCATCATTGACGGGTCCTCTATGTGATGGCGGTGCCCGGACACGAACTCCGCCTGCTGGTCCGGATCGGCGGGCACGGTGATGCCGTCGATGCGGGCGTCGCCTTCAGGCAGATCCTCGGAGTCGAGGGAGCTATGCACCGAGAAGCGCGGATCGCGTGCCAGGTCTAGGGCCTTGAGAGAACCCGGTGTCATGGCCAGCCACAATTGCCCGGACCTGACGGGCGTCTCCATGCCGGACAGGCGAGGCGACCCGTCGGCCCGAAGGGTGGCCAGGATCGCATGCCGGTGGCTCTCCAGCCTTCCCAGGACTCGGCGAGCAAGGGTTGGGTCAGCCTGCTCGAAGTCGGCCCACGACACCGCGTCTTCAGCCATGGCGCCAATCTAGGTGGCTGGTGCCAAACTCCCGAAATGGGGGTTTTGCGGTCACAAAACCCCAGGTCAGCGACTTGCGAATTGTGGCAAATTGCCATTTAACACCAGCCACCTAGGCCATGGCTGCGGTGGGTACCCTCTGGCCGTGCGTTTCGTGGTGCTGCACGCGCATCCGCAACAGGACTGCCTGAGTGTCGCGCTGCGTGATCGGGTGGTGCACACGCTGGAGCGCGACGGCCACGACGTCCAGGTCGTGCGGCTCACGCAGGGCGAGTGGATCGAAGGGGTCAGCATCGTGGGCGCCCACGGCCTGGTGTTCGTCTACCCGACTTGGTGGGGCGGCCTGCCGGCACCGATGCTCGGATGGGTGCAGCGTGAGCTCACCGCCTGGATCGACGGCTCCGCAGACTCCTCGGCCTCACCGCTTCGCACGGTTCGGCACCTGGTGGCCGTGACCACCCACGGCTCCACGAGCTGGGTGAACCGGCTCCAGGGCGAGCCGGGGCGCCATCTCCTGCGACGCTCGGTCGCCCGACTGTGCGCTCCGGGCACGAGGCTGCGCTGGGTGGCGCTCTACGGCGTGGATCAGCGCACCCCGTCGGAGGTGGCGTCCTTCGTGGATCGCGCCGCTTCGGAGCTGGCCAAGAGGCCGAGCAGGTAGACCGCGTCAGCGAGCCGCCTGGCTCCCAACCTCCTCTACGGGGCCAGCATCCCGAAGAGGCCGAGCGGGTAGACCGCGTCAGCGAGCCGCCACTACTGCGATCTCAACCTTCCAGGCGGGCTGGGCCAACTCGGGTACGACCACCAGCGTCGAGGCGGCCAGATGGCCGTCGAGGAACCTGTCGCGCTCGGCCATGACCGAGCTGAGATCCTGGCCGGGCAGCACGTAGGTGGTCACCGACACGATGTCGCTCGGCGCCATGCCGGACTGCGCCAGCATGGCCGAGATGTTGTGCCACACGGTGCGGGCCTGTTCGGCGACATTGTGAGCCACCGACCCGTCGGCTCGCGTGGGCACAACACCCGACGTGTGCAGCCACCTGTCCGCTCCTGTGGTGGCCACCGCATGGGCGTAGCGCGCCGCCGGGGGAGCTATCCCCTCCGGCTCGACGGCACGCGATCCCACCACCTCCAATCGTAGGCGGTGCACAAGGGCGCGCGGATAGTCACCGTCTCGTGGCGAGGCATTCTGTCTCCCGCTCCTGTTCGCTGCGCTCACGGGCCGCTCGGGCCACGGCCTCGCTCAACGCCTGGGAGAATTTCGCGAGCTGCCGCTTGTCCGCTCGGCCTCCGGGGTAGGTGCTGTGGAACAATCTGCGGCCGTGACCCAGCGCATGGCCCTCTACTTCCAGGACAAGCACCCCATCGGTCACGAGATCGAGATGGCCCGCTACGCCGAGGAGAGCGGCTTCAGCGAGATCTGGCAGGCCGACACCCGGCTGGCCCGCGACTGCGTGGTGATGATGAGCGCCCTGCTGGCGTCGACCAAGCGGCTTCGAATCGCCAGCGGCGTGCTGCCCATCTACACCCGCAACCCGGCGGTGATCGCCGCCTCTTGGAGCACCATGCACGAACTTGCCGGCCCCGCCCCCGACGGCGGCAGCCGGGTGATGCTGGGACTCGGCGCCTGGTGGGAGCCCATCGCCGGGCGGGTCGGAGCGGGCCGGCGCAAGCCGCTGACCGCCATGCGCGAGTACGTCGAGTCGATCAGGGCCCTGTTCACCATGGAGGAGGTGAGCTACGAGGGCGAGTTCGTCCACCTGGACCGGGTAAGCCTCGATGTGGCCTACGGCGACACGTCGCCCCGGAACATCCCCATCTACATCGGTGCGACCGGCCCGAGAATGCTGGAGCTGACGGGCGAGATCGCGGACGGTGCCATGCTCAACTACGTGGTGTCGATCGACTACATCCGAGACGCGGTGGTCCGGGTCGGGGCCGGGGCGGCCAAGTCGGGGCGCACCATCGACGACATCGATCGCCCCGAGCTCCTGATCTGCTCGCTGTCGGACGACGACCCCGGCCAGGCCCTGCTCACTGGCAAGTCGCTGGTGGCGTACTACCTGGGGACCGAGCCCCACATCATGGCGGCCTCGGGTGCCGATCCGGAGCTGATCGAGCGGGTGCAACAGATCGTCGGCTGGCCCGCTACCGAGGCCGACTACTACAAGGCCGCTCCCCTCATCGGCGACGACCTGGTGCGCAGCATCATGGCCGTCGGCACTTCCGCCCAGTGTCGGGACAAGGTGGCGGAGTTCATCGACGCCGGGGTCACCTGCCCGGTTCTGTACCCGCTGATGGACGACATGGAGCCAGTAATCGACGCCTTCGCCAACTGGGCGCCCTAACCCCCCGCCCGCGCCCCGCCCCGGCCCCAGGGGGCTCTGTTCGCGCTTTCCCGTGATTACGCCGGGTTTGTGCACACAAGCATGGAGGATCTCCGCACCACAGAATACGATGCAGCTTAGTAGCATGTTTTTACATGTTATATCAGTCTCAGAGCCTCCATCCAGGGGCCGCGGAACGGCGGGTACGGGCCCGCATGGCGAGCCAGCACGGGCTCGCAACCCGCGAGCAAGCTCTTGCCGCCGGCATGACCGAGCATCAGATTGAAGAACGCCTCCGCTCAGCCCGGTGGGTGCGCGCCGCCCGAGGCGTGTACCGGCACGCGGCTGTGCCGTCGACGCCTGAGTCGAGGCTGCTCGCGGTATGCATGGCCTACGGGGCTCTAGTGAGCCACCGCTCGGCCGCGGCCCTGCAGAGCATCGACGGCTACGAGCTCGACCGGGTCGAGGTCGTGGTCGCCAAGGGGCGAGTTCGCCGGATACCGGGTGCTCGCCTGCACCACTCCACTCAGATGCACCTCGCCCGGCCCGTGGAGCGAAGCGGAATCCCCTGCACACGGCTGGACAGAACCGTTCTCGACCTGGCTGGCTCAGTCAGCCGAACCGTCCTCGACCGCACCATTGACGCCGTGTTGCGAGACGGAATGCTGCGGCTGGGCGACCTATGGCGGGTGTTGGCCTCCCACGCCAAGCCGGGGCGGAACGGCTGCGTCGCCCTTCGGGAGGCCCTCCTGGCCCGATCCGACGAGGGTGCCGTGCCGCTCAGCGAATGGAGCCGGATGGTGGCCGACCTGCTGGAGGCGTCGGGTCTGCCTCGTCCCGCCTTCGAACACCGGGTAGAGGGTCGTGACGGGGAGTTCGTGGCCCAGGTCGATCTCGCCTACCCCTCGGTGCGCTTGGCTATAGAGCTCGACAGCGTGCGATGGCACTTCAACCGGGTGTCGTTCGCGGAGGACCCGAGACGCCGCAACGCACTGTTCATGGCCGGCTGGAGGGTCCTCACGTTCACATGGGACGACTACGCCAACCATGCCAGCACTCTGTGCGCCACCGTTGCCCGGGCTTACGGGTAAGTCCCACGAGAAGCCAGCCGCTCCGGCGGACGGGCGACAGCCACTGCTGTCGACAGTTTGTGTGCGCTTTTCCGTGATGGGGCCGGGTTTTCGCGCACATTCGCGAGTCGGCCACTGCTGTGGACGGTTTGTGTGATGGGGCCGGGTTTTCACATTCGCGGCAACGGGCGGTTGGGCGGGCGGGCGGCGAGTGATGCGGCGGCTCGTTAGCGTCTGTATTCGTGACCGAGGCTGGACGTGACCTGCTGGTGCACGGCGGTGCGGTTGTCACCGTCGACGATATGGACACGGTCCACGACCCGGGCTGGGTGTATGTGCGGGGCAACCGGGTGGTTGAGGTCGGGGCCGGGGAGCCTCCGTCGAGCCGCGTCCGGCAGGCCGCGGAGGCGGTTGACGCAGCGGGTTGCGCGGTCATGCCGGGGATGACCAATGCCCACACCCATCTGTTCCAGGCCTTCTTCCGGGGACTGGCCGACGACAAGACCCTGCTCGACTGGCTGCGCGACTGCATCTGGCCCGCGGCGGTCCACCTGGACGCTGAGATCGCCGGAGCCGCGGCCCTGGCCGGCTTGGTCGAGAACCTGCGGGGTGGGGCCACCACCGTGATCGACCACCAGTACATCCACACCGACGAGGCCATCAACGACGAGGTGTGCCGGGCCGCCGATGAGTTGGGCGTGCGCTTGCTGCTGGCCCACGGCTGGGCTGACCGCAACTACCACCCTGTACTCGAGCAGACCGCCGAGCAGGCCGTTGCTCGGGCCGACACTGCCCGGCGCCGCTGGGACGGCCGCCACGAAGACCGCATCCGCGTGGAGTTGGGGCCGCTGATCCCGTGGGGATGTTCAGATGAGGCGATGCGCACCACAGTGGCCGCAGCCCGGAGCTGGGGCCGCGGCACCCACATCCACTGCGCGGAGACAGCGGTCGAGGTGGACATGAGCCTCGAAGAGCGAGGTCTACGCCATGTGACCTGGCTGGACTCGTTGGGAGCGCTCGGCCCGGATGTGCAACTGGCCCACAGCGTGTGGGTCGACGACGAGGAGCTCGACCTGATCGCTGCGTCGGGCTCGGTGGTGGTCCACTGCCCGGTGTCGAACATGTACCTCGCCTCGGGCGTAGCCCCGGTGACCGCCATGCGGGCCAGGGGCATCACGGTGGCGCTGGCCAGCGACGGTCCTGGCAGCAACAACCGCCAGGACATGTTCGAGGTGCTCAAGGCAACCGTGCTGCTGCAGAAGGTGCATCACCTCGACGCGCTGGTCCTCCAGCCCGCAGACGTACTTCACATGGCTTGCCGGGGGGGAGCAGCCGCTTTCGGCATGCCGGGCACCTTCGGCATGGTGGCCGAAGGCCAGCGGGCCGACCTCCTCGTGGTGGACCTGCGATCGCCCTTCGTGGCGCCGGTACACCGGGTAGCCAGCGCTCTCGTCTACAACGCCACCCCCCGAGACGTACGACACGCCGTGGTCGACGGCCGCGTCCTTCTGCGAGACGGCCAGCTAGTCACCGCTGATGAGCGCCAGATCATGGCCAAGGCTCAAACCGCCGCCCGCCGCCTCTTCGAGCGAGCCGGCATCGAGTCCCGAGTAACGAGACGGTGCGCTTGATGGGGTTGGACTTGGCACGCTACCTACGTCCACCGCCTGATCAGGCGTAGCGCTCGACCCAGTGTTGAAGGGCGGCTAGCACCACCTTGCGCTTGTCCTTGTTGGACAGGTACGGGGCGCGGGACAACTCGATCTGGATCCAGGGCATCTCGGCTGAGTGGGAGCGGGTGACGTAGCCGCCGCGGAAGGGGTCGTTGACCTCCACCGGGCCGTCGAGCTGCTGTCGGAAGCTGTCCTGGAGGGCGTCGATCCATTCCTGCGGGCAGGTTCCGTCGCCGTTGCTCAAGCACACCCACGGCCGCTCCCGGCCGGTGTCGGGCCCGAGCGGCGGCCCCGTGGCGGCCATCGTGTGGCAGTCCACGCCCAGGACCCACTCTCCGCTCAGGCCCAGCTCCGACAGTTGCTCGTGGTACGGGGCGTGGTAGGCGTCCAACAGACCCGCGACCTCAGTTTGCGACAGCGGGCGGCGCCAGACGCCGACGTTCCAGCAGGTGTGGGTCTTGACGACACCGTCGGCCCGGCGGTCGTCGCGCGCCCGGTTCACATCGACTATGGCTCGGGCCACATCGGTGGTGACGAACGCCCCGATTTCGTCGGAGATCGAGTAGATCTCGGCTGCACCGCCGTCGCCGTCGGCCGCGACCTCCTCGGGCGTCAACGCGCAGACTGACGCGACCTCGGTCGGGACCCGCAGCCCGGCGTGAGGCACCGAGACGACGAGGGGAAGTGTCACTGCGGCGGCTTCGGAGCCGAGCCGGGTCCGCCGGCCGCGCCGTCGCGCCTCGGGTCGGCCACACCGATCAGGCGGCCACCCTCGTTCATCACCATCTGAACGCAGCCCATGTAGAACGAGTACGGCTCCCGGCGATTCAACTCGAAGCCGGCGTCGCCCAGGGCGACCAGCACGTCGGTTGCCATCCTGGATGCTTCCACCGAGACCACGCCTTCGAGCGAGCAGTGCAGGCGCGGCGCGGCCACCGCCCCGAGCGGCGACGATTTCCTGAGACGCAGCAGCACCTGCAGGATCGCAGGGGGGATCCGCTCACTGCCGGGAGAGCCGATGGCCAGCCACGGACCGTGCTCGTTGAACACGATTGTGGGCGCCACGTTGGCCCAGGGAACTGCGTTGGGACGCAGATCGTAGGGGTGAGATGCGTCAGTGGTCAGGAACGCGCTCATGTAGTTGTTGTAGAGGAAGCCGAGCTCAGGCGAAGCGGCGCACGAGCCGTACACGTTCTCGATCGACTGCGTCAGCGCCACCACGTTGCCGTCGGCGTCCATCACCGACAGGTGGGTGGTCTCACCGTGCCCGAAGCGCTGCATCATCTGCTGAGCAAGGCCCCGCGCGTACCGGCGGCTCGTCATCTGCTTGTCCGACGCCTGGGAGTACAGGTTGGGGTCGAAGGGCCGATCCTTGCGGTCGATCAGTGCCAGGCGGATGGTCTCGGCCAGGCACACCGCGCCGTCGGGAGTGTCGATGTCCTGGAACTGGCGCGGCAGGCTCTGGTGGATGTTGAGCATCTCCACCAGGGTCCGGCCCGCGCCGGGCAGCGGCATAGTCAGCACCCGGTCGCGCCCGAACCGCCCCGACAGGGGCAGTCGCTCGATGGGGTGGGGGATCTGGGCGAGGTCGTCGGCCAGCAGGATCCCGCCGTTGGCTTCCATGTCCTCATGGATGAGGCGGGCCGTCTCCCCGAGATAGAAGTCCTCGAAACCCTCCGCCGCGAGGCGGCGCAGCGTCCGGGCCAGGACCGGCTGCACCAGCGTGGCGCCGACCCGGTAGACCCTGCGCCCCTCCTGCAGGAAGAACCGACTACCCGAGTGGGCCCGCAGGTGCGGAAGCTCGCGCCGGGCGAGCCGGTGCTGCAGCACGCTGACCTCGTAGCCCTCGTCGGCCAGCACGATGGCCGGCTCCAGCACCTCGGCCCATCTGAGCCGGCCGTAAGTCTCGAGCGCGTGGGCGTAGACCGCAACGGAGCTGGGCACCGTGGTCGCCAGATGTCCTCGGCGGCGGTCGGCGGTCAGATTGGCGAACCGGTCGATCAGCGCCCTGTTCGGAGCCCGGGACGACCCGTCGAGCGCCACGGTCCGGCCTGTGCCGGCGTCATGTATGAGCATCATGGTCTGGCCCCCGAGACCCGAGGCCGCAGGCTCGCACACTCCTAGGGCGAGCGCGGCCGCCACCGCGGCGTCGACCGCGTTGCCGCCCCGCGCCAGCATCTGAATTCCGGCGGCGGTGGCTGAGTAGTGGGCCGTGCTCACCATGCCGTTCCGGGACGCGGCGACGCGCTGGGGCTCGTGGATGCGGGTGTCGGTCAGCTCCAGCAGATCGGTGTCGATCTCCGTCACCCTGCGCCGCTTCGACCGGTGAGGTCGCTGCCCTCCGGGCTTGGCCCCAGGACGGTGTGGCTGGGCGCCTGCCACACGGTCAGAGCCTGCCGTTTGTTGGGCGCCTGCCACACGGTCAGAGCCTGCCGTTTGTTGGGCGCCTGCCACACGGTCAGAGCCTGCCGTTTGTTGGGCGCCTGCCACACGGTCAGAGCCTGCCGTTTGTTGGGCGCCTGCCACACGGTCAGAGCCTGCCGTTTGTTGGGCGCCTGCCACACGGTCAGAGCCTGCCGTTTGTTGGGCGCCTGCCACACGGTCAGAGCCTGCCGTTTGTTGCGGTGGCGCGTGAGGCTCTTGCGGCCTTGCCTCATGTTCGGTCATCTATCAGCGATCTGTCTGGCCGATGAGATACTCGGACAGCAGCAGCGTGCGCTGTACCAGGCTGATGCGCTGCACGGCCTCGTCGGGCGTTCCCCGGTCCCTGGTCACCGGGGCCATACCGCATACGACGGCCGTATCGGCGGGAACCAGGCCCGCGACCGAAGGCCAGGCCGACGACTCGCGCTCCAGTGGGATCTCCCATCGGGCCGCGGCAGCCTCCAGAGCCTCCACCAGGGGCCCATTCGTCGGGCGGTCCGCCATGGGCGGCCTGTCGTCCAGCCGGTTCAGGCGCCACTTGGGTCCGCTTCTGCCGAGCGCGGCCCGCATCGCGGCCTCGGTGTCGTCTGCTTGGGCTGCCTCCAGGTACGACATCATCAGCGAAACCTCCACCCGGTGGGGCACGAACATGGCATGCCGCTCGGTTCTCAAGTCGAGCGCGGCGATCGAGACGCGCTTCCTGGGGGAGTTCAGCCGACCGATGGCCTGCAGCTTCTCGCACGTCCAGCCGACGACGGTCCGGCGACGGCCGATCTGGCCCGGGCTGAGCCTGTCACCCTCCACGGTCAGCTCGTACCGGCGGCTTCCCCGCCGCTGGGTGAGGATGCCGTTGCCCACGGTTCCGGGCCGGCAGACGAGCACTTGATCGGCCCGGCTCGCGGCCTGCCGGATCAGATCCTGGCTCTGCACCGCGTCGCGGCCCTCGTCGGAGTACAGCAGCACGCCCAGCGGGAGTCGTCTCAGGCTCCGGATGCTGCGGAGGGAGCGCAGGGCGTACTCCAGCATCACCAGCGGGGCCCGGGACCGCCCGACTCCCTCGCCGTAGAGCCACTCCGGGTCGCGGCGGAATCCCTGCCTCACGGTGTCGCCTGTGGCCGGCACGTCGATATGGGCTACCAGCAGCACGCCCCCGTCCAACCCTCGGGCCGTCTGGAAGGTGTGGGCCTCGGGTTCGTCGGTGAGTTCCGGCACCGGCTTCATCCCGATATCGGCGAAGATCCGTCCGGCCCGCTCCGCGGCCCGTGACAGGCCCAACGGGTCGTCGGTCCGGCTTGAGACCTCCACCCACTGCTGCAGCGAGCGTTCCATCCGGTCCCGGCGCTGGGTGACGTACTGGAAAGCGCGCGCCGACGGGTCCGCGGTCCGGACATCGACCGACGGCGGCTGCGGGGTGCCGAAGTAGCGGGCGCTGGCCACCTCGACCAGGCGGTTGACGAAGGCGCCGAAGTCCATGCCCACATGGGCCGCTCCCACCAGGTAGGAGCCGTGCTCTCCCAGGCTGGGCAGGCTGTTCACCTCGAGGACGTAGAAGTTGTCGTCGGCGTCCATCCGCATGTCGACTCGGGCACAGTCGTGCAGGCCCAGCACCGAGAAGGCGCGGACCGCTATTTCCTGGGCCAGCGCGGTTAGCTCGTCGGAGACGGGCGCCGGGCACACAGGCTGGATCGTCCGCCCGCTGCGACCCGTCTTGTCCTCGTAGGTATAGATCTGGGGCCCGTCGCCGAAGCTCAGCATCACCGGAGGGAAGGGCTCGGGAGGGGCGTTGCCCAGCAGCCCTACGTTCACCTCCCGGCCCTCGATGTACTGCTCGGCCAGGACGGGCTGGCGGAACCGATCGAAGATGACCTGGGCCGACTCCTTCAACTCGTCGTGGTCGTTCACCACCGCCAGGCCGAAGGACACCGCCTCGTTCTTGGGCTTGACGATCATCGGATAGGGCAGATCGCCGGGAATCGGGGCCTCCGGCGTGTCCAGCACCGCGAAGTCGGGGGTGGGGATGTCGTTCTGGCGCAGGATCATCTTGGTGACGACCTTGTCGAGCGCCAGCGAGTGACCCAACGGCCCGGAGGCGACGTAGGGGATGCCGATCATCTCGAGGATGCTCGGAACATGCGTGTAGCGGGCTTGGCCCTGCAGGCCGTAGGAGACGTTGAACACCATGCCGGGGCGCTCGCCCTTGACGACGCGGGGCATGAACGCCTCCAGCTCGGAGATCAGGTCCTTGTCCGCCTCCACCGCGGTCACCTGGTGGCCGCCGCGGCGCAGGGCCTCGGTGAGCCGCTTGATGGTGGCCAGGCCGATCTTCTCCTGGTTGGGCATGCCGAACAGGTTGATGACGTTCTTGCTGTCCCGGTTGTAGACGACCGCGATCTTCACTGCCGCGAATCTACAACGCCTCGATCAACGACCCGCACCGGTCGCGAAGCCGGACCACAAGTCGCGATCAGATTTGTCGAGGTACTCGAAGCCGCTGTCGGTCACGGAACGCCATGGCTCTGTGCGCTGGGAGACAGCCACTTTAGTGGCTATCTGATCGCCATATTATTGGAGTATGGTGTGTTGGCCAGGCACGCAGCGTGAGGTGTGAACATGGCCGACGATATTGCGCCCGCGGGATACGTGCCCCGGGTCGCGGACGACGAGATGGTCAGGGCGCTCAGGACCATGCCCGCGGTGGTGGTGGAGGGCCCTCGCGCCTGCGGCAAGACGTGGACCGGGCGCCGGTTCGCCAACAGTGCCGTGTATCTGGACGAGCGGGCGAGCATCGCGCTGGACGCTGGCATGGATCCCGCATCGGTCCTCGACGGGGACCCGCCCCGTCTGCTCGACGAGTGGCAGCTCGCGCCCGGGATCTGGAACCCGATGCGACGGGCCTGCGACGCCCGCGGCCTCAGGGGCCAGTTCATCCTGACCGGCTCGGCCGACCCGCCCGACGACATCACCCGCCACTCCGGCGCCGGGCGGATCATGCGTGTGCGGATGCGGCCGATGAGCTTGTACGAGAGCGGCGAGTCCGACGGGAGCGTGTCGCTGGGCGGCCTCGTCGACGGCTGGCGGTGCGCGGCCGCCGACTCGGGGCTCGCGCTGGACGGCGTGCTCGCGCTGGCGTGCCGGGGCGGGTGGCCCCAGACGCGCGACGCCGACGGTGGCACGGCCGCCGATGCGGCCCGCGCCTACCTGCACGAGATCAGCCGAACGGACGCGTCGAGGGTGGACGGCGTCGAGCGGGACCCGGTGCGGGTGGGCCGGCTGCTGGTGTCTCTGGCCCGCAACGTCGCCACCGAGGTGCGCCACACTGTGCTCGCGGCGGACACGGCCGAGGCCGGCGAGGCGCCGCTGGAGCGCCGCACGGTCGCCGGATATCTGGCCGCTCTGTCCCGGCTGTTCGTGGTGGAGGAGGTGCCCGCCTGGAGGCCGCACCTGGCTTCGCGGGCCCAGGTGCGCAGATCGCCCAAGATCCATCTGGCCGATCCGTCGTTGACCGCGGCCGCGCTGGGGGCCGGGGTGGACGGGCTGATGCGTGACCTGGGATTCGCAGGACGCCTGTTCGAGTCGATGGTGATCCGCGACCTGCAGGTGTACGCCCGGGCCAACCGCTGCTCGCTGTCTCACTACCGCGACAGCGATCTCGAGGTCGACCTGATCGTCGAGCACCCCGACGGCCGATGGGTCGCGGCCGAGGTCAAGCTGGGCGGGGCGGCCGCGATCGACAAGGCGGCCCGAGCGCTGCGACAGCTGACGGGCAAACTCGACCGAGCCAAGACCGGCGACCCGGCCAAGCTCGTCGTGATCACTGCCGGCGGCTACGCCTTCGAGCGCCCCGACGGCATAGCCGTGGTCCCCATCACATCCCTCGGCCCGTGAGCGGCCCGCGCCGGCCCGATGGCCGATCGTGCTACCGGGAAAGGGATCCGGTTTCTGACCGGTTCTCGCTCGCCCACTACCGGCCGGCCGATCATGCTACGGAGGGAGGGATCGCCATGACGGCCGCGCCTGCGGCTGCAGCGCGTTCGGCGGTGCTGTCGTGGCACGTCAGGAGGATGATCTGATGCTGCTCCGAGAATTCGGCGAGAACTCCCAGACAGCCCTCGGCGCGCTCGTCGTCGAGCCCAATGAGCACGTCGTCGAGTATCAGCGGCAACCGGACACCGCGAGCCTTGGCCTGCCCTTCGACCGTGGCGAGCCGGAGCGCCAGATACAGGAGCGTCTGCGCGCCGAGCGACAGCTGGTGGTCTGAGTGCTTGCCCCGCGGTCCCTCCACGAGCAGGTTCTCGCTCTGGGCTGTCGAGTCTGCCCCGCCCAGGGTGTCAGGGTTGACGTTGACGCTGTGCCAGTCGGCCACCGCGCAGGCTAGTTCCTGCGTGCGCATCAGGAGTTCCGGCTGCTGCTCCGTGCGGTGCCGTTCTGCCGCGTCGCGCAACAGCCGAGCCGCGAGTCCATGGGCGAGTCCCAGCACCGAGCGGCTCTCGATCCGCGCCAACAGCGTGTCGCGCTCGAGCGACAGCTCGGCGGTCGTTTTCTCGGGAGACTCGAGATTCCGCTTGTCGAGTTCCAGGTTGGAGATCCGTTCGTCGGCCTTCTTCAGTTCTTTCTCGAGTCGGTTGAACTCGGCCTCCGCCTCCGACTCGCGTCTCCGCATTTCCTCGAGGCTGCTGCCCTCGACATAGGCAAGAGCGGCCTCGTCGTACTGCACGGCTCGCTTCAGGCTGTCGTCAGCCTTGCGGGCCGCCTCCTCGGCGGCGTGACGGTCCTCCACCAGCTTGCCGACGGCGTGCAGGCACCTTCTTGCGGTGACCGCATCAGCGACCGCGGGAACTGTGGCGCCGTGCCCGTCCTTCGGTCTCGGGTCGTCGGGCGAGGCGGCCGGAGCTGCTGGCGGCGACTCCGCCAACACCCCTGCCAGCAGGCTCACCGCCACTTCGAGTCGCTCCCGCACCTCGTGCTCCGCCCTGTTCAGGACTGAGCGCTCCGACTGCGCCTTCCGCACCGTCTTGAGGTACTCCACCCCGCCAGGCTCGAAGCGTTCGAACAATTCGTCCGGGACGTTCAGAGTTCTCAGCCTCTGCCGGTAGTTGTGCCGAGCCGTGTCGGCTCGGCTTGTGAGCGTGTCGAGTTCCTGTTGCCTTTCCCGCAGATCGCGACCGGACGCGTCCCGTTCGCTCCGAGCGTCCTGGTAGCGCCGAGCCAAGTCGACTAGTTCCGGGTCGAGCGGTTTGCGCGCGCCCATGACGAGAGCAGCGGCTGCGCCCAGCGCCAGAGAGCCGACGCCTGCGATCAACCACCTGGCCCAATCGTCCTGCACCGCGACCAACCCCGCGATGCAGACTGCCGCCAGCACCAGCGCAGAGACCATGGATCGGTGGGCCAGGGCGCCCCGCCGGCCTCGCGGGGCCGGCGGCTCCGCCGCGACGGCCGCGCCGCGGAGGTCGGGCTCGTCGGGCTGGCCGCCTGCGGCCGGATGCACGACGTCGGGAGCCAGTCCGTCGGGAGCGAGGCGACTCCATTGCTCCGCCAGATGGCTGAAGCGGTCCTCGCTGGCTTGCCGGCGCCGGTCCGCACTGTGCCACGCGGCCTCGGCCCCCTCTGCCTGCGAGCAGACGTCCCTCAGACGGCGCTCAGCGCCCTCGGCGGCTGCGAGCCCCTGCTCGCCGATCTCGTCGCCGTCGATCAAATGACGCCAGGCGTGGTCAACGGCGTCCCTGGACGCCTGGCAGGCGTGCCGCGCCGAGTCTGCCTGAGCCTCAGCTACCTCTAGTTCTGTGATCCGCGTGATTACGAGCGTCGTCTGCGCGTGCAGTGCGCGGTCAGCCTCCGACGGCGCCGGGATGTCCGTCAGTTTCTGGCAGGCAGCGGCCCGCGCCACGGCCGTGCCGTCGCTGCATGCGGCGACGGCGAGTCGCAGTGACGCCAACTCGCTGCTCCGCTCCGCGCGGCTCGCCACAGTATGCTCGCGGGCCTCGGCAGCGTCTGCGATTCCAGCCTCGAGTCGGTCCCATTCCTCGCGTGCGCCGTGCAGCACGCGCAGCTTGTTGTCGAGGCTGCTGGCTTGGGCACAATAGTCGCGAGCGGTGTTGCTCGCCGGGACGCCCCTCGACTTCCCGAGCAGCGTCGCGGTCCTCCCGGTGAGGCTGTCCGCCTCCGCGAACGGGTTGAAGCCGCCGAATACGGCCTGCACGGACACGCTCTCCTGAAGATTGCTCCCGTCGGACACTTCCAGCGCCTCCACCCAGTAGAGCCGTCGGTAACCGGCGAAGTCGCCGCCGCCGAGCCGGGCGGTGAGATCGGCGCGGCCCACGACGGTGCCTCCGACCGTCGCGCTGAAGTTCTCTCGGGCCAGACTGGACGACCTTCGTCCAGTCACCTTGGCTTGCACCTCGACAGCAAGCTTCTCCGGCCTAGCCACCCCGTGAGCTTCGCCTCGAGGTGCTGGTCTCTCCTGTCGAAGCGGTGCAGCAGGCTCGCCACTCCCGGTCCTGCGATCAACCAGGCCAGGGCGGTCGCGAGACTGGTCTTGCCGGATTCGTTCGGACCGTGCAAAACCACGAACTGGTTCTCGGGCAGTTCAAGCTTGAACCCCGACGCCCGCCCCCAGCGCGCCACCTCCGCTGCTTCGACTCTCAGCATCTCGCTCATGTCGTCTCGCTCCCGGTCGCGGAGAAGGCGTCCAGTATCAGCGTCTCGGCCAGATCGACGACCTCGGCCAACCGCTCGGGTCGCTGCTCCACGATCTCCTGCCAGGTCGTGCGCAACTGTGACGGAAGCTCGTCTCGCAGCATCTTTGCCAGGCTGGGGTCATCGCCTGGGCGCAGGCCCTGCAAGTCCCGCAGCACGCTGGCCCTGAGGTCGCCGCTCGCCATGATCGCGTCGCGGTCGGCGTCGGCGCGCACGGCCACCTGGACGCCGCAGAGCCCCCCGCCGCCCAGCAGTTCCGAAAGATCGTCGGTCAGGGCTTGGTAGAGTTCTCCGCTGTCGGCGGTCTCCGCCAAGCGGCGGGCCTCGTTGCTCCTGCCGGCCAGTCGGACTCTCAACGCGACCGGCCGAGGCGCGTGCTCGCACCCCAGTTGTTCGGCCGTCTGCTCCAGCCGGTCCTGCAAGTCAGCTACCGTGTCGCCGGCCACGGGGATCTCGTCGTGCACGAACCGGACCTCGTCGCAGGGCTCGAACTCGTGGTCTCCTATGCGGCCGTGCCCGATGGGCACCACGAGGGCGCCCTTGGGCTCGCATTCAGAGGCCTTGAAGCTGCGGCCTTGGAGGTTGCCGCAGTAGGCGGCCCGCGCTCCGCTGGGTAGTTCCCGCACGTTCCTCTTGTGGATGTGGCCCAGCGCCCAGTAGTCAACCCCGGCGCCGTCCAGGTCGTCGTACGAGCATGGGGCGTAGGGATCATGGCCCGGATTTCCGCCGACGTTGGCGTGAAGCACGGCCACATGCGGGGCGTGGGCAGCCGCGGGATCGGGCTCCAGATCCCTGAAACGCAGGGCCAAGTTCTCCTTCTCGTGCTGTGTGCCGAAACTCACGCCGCTCACGCGGACCGGATCTCTGCTGTGGCGCAGCGTCACGACATGGGACTGGGGGACTCCGGGCTCGAAGCGAACAACGCCCTCGGGCAGTCCCCCGATCGGCTTGAAGGCGTCGCTGAGCGGGTCGTGGTTGCCGTGGCAGATGAAAACTCGAACGCCGGCCTCCGCCAGACGCTTCAGGCCCTTTCGGAAGCTCGACTGCACGCCGACGCCCGCGGCCGCCCTGTCGAAGATGTCGCCCGCGAGCACCAGAAAGGAAGCCTCCCGCCTGATGCACAGATCCACCAGGTTGCCCCACGCCTTGGATGCTCGGCCGGCAAGAATGGCACGGCGTTGCAGGTCCAGCCGGCCCAGACTCCCCAGCGGGGCGTCCAGGTGCAGGTCCGAGGCATGCACGAAGCAGTCATCCATAGTGCCTGACACTACAAGCGGGGCGCTGGACGCAACTTCTGATCTGGTCACAGTGTCTGATACTGGGCGCGGGGGCGCTGGACGCAGTGCCTGATGCTGGACAAGGCAAAGGGGGCTGGACACAGATGGTGGCGTTGGACGCTGCAATGATGCGCGTGTCCGCGTCGGCGTCGCGCTCAAATGACAGAATCCGCCCCGAGGACGGCTAGCTTTCAAGTCTGTGCCGCTCGTGACTGCGTACCACCGTCCCACGTCTCTCGACCAGGCGCTCGACCTGCTGGGCTCGCCTCAGCGGGTAGCCCTCGGTGGCGGCACGACACTGAACGCCGACCGCGAGCCGTCCGATCTCGAGGCCGTGGACCTCCAGTCGCTCGGACTGGACGCGATCGCTCCCGCCGACGGTGGGCGGGTCCGTGTCGGAGCAACTGCCACCCTCGACGCGGTTCGCCGCTGCGACCTGCTGCCCGACTCGCTGAGCGAGCTGGCCCGGACCGAGCAGCCGTCGACGCTGCGGACGCTGGCCACGATCGGCGGCCTCGTGGCCAAGGCCTCGGCCGAGAGCCTGCTGCTGGCCGCGCTGCTAGCCCATGACGGCCGAGTGGAGCTAGCCGGCCCCGGTGACGCCGGCCCGTCTGAGCGCAGCCTCGGAGAGCTGCTGGCTGCCGGACTGCCCTCCGGCGCGCTGGTCACCGCGGTGACGGTCGATCCTGCCGGGCAGACCGCGGTGGCCCGAACCGGCCGGACCCCCGCCGATGTGCCCATCGTGGCGGCCTACGGCCGACGCACCGAGGGCTTCGTGGCCATGGCGCTGACCGGGGTGGCCGACCGTCCCGTGCTGGTCGACGTGTTCGACCCGACCGCAGGTCTCGATCCTGCCGGCGACTTCCGGGGCAGCCGCCAGTACCGCCTCCACCTGGCCGGCACGCTCACGGCACGAGCGATGGCGGAGTTGGGCTGATGGCGCCCCGGGACTCTGGCCGCCAGGGAGGGAGCGTCTGATGGCCATCGACGTAACGTTCGAGCTCAACGGCGCTGAAGTCACCCTCGCCGTGGAGCCTCACCACACCCTGCGGGAGGTGCTGCGGCGCTTGGGCATGTTCTCGGTGCACTACGGCTCCGAAAGCGGCGAGACCGGGGCCGCCGCGATCCTCTACGACGGTCGGCTCGCCTCTGCCGACGTGATCCTGGCTGCCTCCGCGCAGGGACACCGGGTCACCACCGTGGAATCGCTCAATGTCTCGCCCGAGTTGCATCCGGTGCAGACCGCTTTCGTGGCCGTGGGCGCCTTCCAGTCCGGCTACTCCGCGGGCGCGATGGTGCTGGGAACGATCGCCCTTCTGGAGAAGAACCCCGACCCGTCCGAGGCCGAGATCCGCGACATGCTCTCAGGCATCCTCGACCGCGAGACCGCCTACGCGAAGCCGGTCGAGGCGGTGAAGCGGGCCGCGGCAGTGCTGCGGGGCGAGCCGACCGAGCCGTTCGCGCCGCTGATCGTCGAGCCGATGACCGACGGCTTCCACCCTGCCCCAGAAGATGCCAACGGCCCGGCCCCGGCCGCGTCCCAGGCCGTGCCCCGGCTCGTGCCGTCGCGCGAGGTGCCCGACATGGCTGTGGTCGGCAAGCCCGAGGTCAAGGTCGACGCGGTGCGCCTGGCGAAGGGCAACCCCGCCTTCACCGACGACATCGAGCCCCGGGGGATGCTGTACGCCAAGGTGCTGCGGAGCCCCCACGCCCACGCCCGCATCCTGCGCATCGACGACTCGAAGGCCGCCGCGGTCCCCGGCGTGCACGCCGTGCTGCACTACGGCAACACCCCCCGGGTCAAGTACGCCTCCGGCGGGCAGAGCTGGCCCAATCCCCATCCCTACGACCAGGTGAGCTTCGACGACAGGGTCCGCCACGTCGGCGATCGGGTGGCCGCGGTGGCCGCCGAGACCGTCGAGGCGGCCGAGGAGGCCCTGCGGCTCATCGAGGTCACCTACGAGGTCCTCCCCGCGGTGTACGACGAGCGCTTCGCCATGGACCCCGGCGCCCCGAAGGTCCACGACGAGGACGACACCACCCACATCTGCGACCCCCAGCGCAACCTCGTTCACCACATCGCGGCCCAGCGCGGCGACGTGGACGGCAACATGGCCGCCGCGCCCCACGTCTTCGAGCAGACGTTCAGGGTGCATCAGGTCCAGCAGTGCCCCATCGAGCCCCACATCTCGATGGCGTGGCTCGATTCCGACGAGCGCATGGTGGTCCGCACCGCCACGCAGGTGCCGTTCCACACCCGCCGGATGCTGGCTCCCCTGATCGACATGGAGATCAAGGACATCCGGGTGATCAAGCCCCGCATCGGGGGCGGCTTCGGGGCCAAACAGGAGATGCTGATCGAGGACATCGTGGCCCATCTCGCCATCGTCACCCGCCGCCCGGTGCGCCTGGAGCTCGACCGGGCAGAGGAGTTCTACGCCAGCCGCACCCGCCACCCCCAGACCATCACCTACCGCACCGCGGTGGACGACGACGGCACGCTGCTGGCCCAGGAGATGCGCATCATCGGCAACACCGGCCCCTACGGCACCCACGGCTTCACCGTGCAGATCGTGTCGGGGCTGCGCGGCCTCACCTCCTACAACGCGGCCTCCAAGCGCTTCGACTGCCACGTCGTCTACACCAACATCCCGGTGCCGGGCGCCTACCGGGGCTACGGCGCGCCGCAAGCCGAGTTCGCGCTGGAGGCCCACATGGAGGACATCGCCCGAACTCTCGGCATCGACGTGATCGACTTCAAGCGACGCAACTGGATCAAGGTCGGCGACGAACTCGACATCGCCCCCCATCTGGGCGAACGGGCTGTGGCCGAGGAGGAACTCGACGAGTACCCGAAGGTCATGTCGTCGGGCATCGAGGAGTGCGTGGCCCAGGGCCTCCGGGAGATCGGCTGGCACCGCCGCAGCGACGAGTCATGGAAGCGGCCCGCGGACCGGCCCAACATCCGGCGGGGCCTGGGATTCGCCTTCTGCATGCACGGAACGGCCATCCCGTTCCTGGACATGGGCGGCTGCTCGATCAAGCTCAACGACGACGGCTCGTTCAACATGCTCATAGGAGCCACCGACCTGGGCACCGGCGCCGACACCGTGATAGGCCAGATCGCCGCCGAGGTGCTCGGCGTGCCCCTCGACGACATCAAGGTGTACTCCAGCGACACCGACATGACCCCGTTCGACACCGGCGCCTACGCCTCATCCACCACCTATATCTCGGGCACGGCCGCGCTGCGGGCCGCCGAGGCCGTGCGGGTCCGGCTCAAGGAGAGGGCCGCCAAGCTGCTGAAGGTGGACGAGCCCTGCACCATCGAGCTGCGCGACCGCCGCGCCTACGCGGCCGACGGCCGCTCGGTGACCCTGGAGGAGATCGCACTCGACTCGCTGCACTGGCAGGACCAGGAGCAGATCATGGGCACCGCCTCACACGTGTCGCCCGACTGCCCGCCCCCGTTCGCGGCCCAGTTCGCGGAAGTGGAGGTGGACACCGACACCGGCCAGGTCACGGTGACCAGGCTGGTGATGGCGGTGGACTGCGGCGTGGCCATCAACCCGGTCACCGCCAGCGGCCAGGTGGAGGGCGGCATGATCCAGGCTCTCGGCTACGCCCACTGCGAGGAGATCGTGCTCGACGACGACGGCCGCATGGTCAACCCGTCGTTCGGTCCGTACAAGATCTACCGGGCCGACGAGGTGCCCGACACCGTCGTGTACCTAGTGCAGACCATGGAGGACAGCGGCCCGTTCGGGGCCAAGGCGGTGGCCGAGATCCCCAAGGACGGCGTGGCCCCGGCCGTGCGCAACGCCATCCTCGACGCCACCGGTGTGGCCATCAACGAACTGCCCTTCACGCCGGAGCGGATATGGGCGGCACTGCAGGCCACCCGAGCGTGAGTGTCCCGATTCCGACCGAAGCGATTCGCAACTCCCCGGCGTCGTCATCCGAGCGCGCATCCGCCTTGCGGCGCTCGGCACACAACTAACAGCTGTTATCGGCACCACATCGCCGTAGGCGGGGCGACCGTATCACGCGCCAACCTCACGCGAACTGGCCTTCGTGTTGCTGCGGCCATCGTCTGCAGGCGTCTTCGGCGAGCTCGACTGCCGCGGCGCGGATCTGATCGTGATGGCGGGGCTGGCGGGCCAGCGCGGCGGTGACCGCCTCCGCGGTGGCCGGGGCATCGTAGCCGTCGGGCAGCGCGGCGGTGAGGGTCTGACGGCTGGTTCGCTCGGTGATGGTCGCGACCGCGGAGCGGTTGGCTTTGCCGATGACCAGATCGCTCTCCCAGTGGCCTGCCTCGCGGCGGTCCTCGACGCTGGCCGGGCGCTCAGATATGGGCTTGAACTCACCCAGCGGGCTGGGCCTCGCGGCGCGCGGTCCCTCGGTTTGCGCCGTCGGCAGCGTCGCGGGAGATGCTGCCACGATCCCTCGGGCAGGCCCCGCGAGCCGCTGTGGTCATAGCAGGCGGCATACAGCGTCGCCGCGCGCACCTTGTGCCCCTCGGCGCGCAGCTGCGCACTGACCGCGTGCGGCGACCAGCGCTGTGTGAGCAGCCCCAGCGCCGCCGCGGCCAGCTCGGAGTCAGCGGCCAGCTTGGGCTGCTTGGGACGAGCCGCGCGCCCATCCGCCGGGGCCTGCGCGGCCTCGGCGCCATAGCCGTCGCCGGTGCTGTTGCGCTTGATCTCGCGATGCACCGTCGAGGGATCCCTGCCCAAGCGCGCCGCTATCACCGCGACGCGGACGCCCTCGGCGCGCATCGCCTCGATCCGGGCGCGTTCTTCGAAACTGAGCCGTCGTGCCATGCTGTGAGCCTCCACCGGTTCGGATGCTTGGGGTGCGACCGGCCATCATGGCCGATCACTTGCATCCACCGGTGGAGTTCGCCGTGGCTACGGGCAGTGTTCGGATGCGTCGTAAGTGCGAGCACCGATCCGGACACCACCGTGTGCACATCGCCGATACCGACGCTGATGCCGTTCCTCCAGATCTTCGGATGCTTGGACAGCGCCGATTCTGGAGGATCCCCCGCGTTCATCCGCGGACCCCCTCCGCCTCTACCCCGGCGCCATTCGCGAAGAGCCCGATTCTCCTTGTGACCGCTGAGAGATGTGCTATGATTCAACGACGGACATCGTCAACTATAGGGGAGGGGAAGATGTCGGAGATTCGACGCAGACACAATCTGAGAAGCAGGAAGGTTCTCGTGCGCGTCCTTACGATTGCAGCAGCCCTTGTCCCGCTGACAGCAGCTAGCAGTCTCGCCATTGCAACCACAGTAATCACGACTCAACAACCTGTGCCATGCGTCTAGGAGAGCTGAGTAATGCCGATTTCGGCCAACCCACAAGCCTCTGACCTGGGGTTTTATGATCACGAAACTAGCAATTTGTGACTTACTCAGCAGTCTCCTAGCCTTCGGGGAAGACGGGCCGACCTTCTGGGAACAAGATGGCGGTGTTGCTGAGTGGTATTACACAAGTGGTACATTGGAGATAAACACTGTCGAAGTTCGACATGTGGAAGTCTGGGCCTCGCCCGACGGAAGGTATCGGGTCAGATCTACATCAGTTGATGGATCAGGAGCTACAGAGGAGATCGCCCATGATGGGCGAGGGAATCAGCTGGTCTCAATTAGAATATCGAACAGTGCCGCACCTACAGCAGCAGTTGTGCAGAACAGATTCCATTATGCGGTCACTGGCCTTGGGAATGACAACGATGTACATCATAGCGGCACGCCCTTTGAGAGTATTCTAGTCAGAGAATCGACGATGCAGAACTCAAGGGCGATGCGGTATGCTGCAGGGAATGCCGTCGTTTATCAGCAAGGTGATTCCGCCAATCTCACAGTTGCAATTCCAGATGGAGTTGAAGTGAGTGATGGGATGCAAGCTGAAGTTGGGTCTCGCGCCGATGGTTCAGCGACGGCTAGCTCAACATCTGGATCTAGGACTATGCACCTCGTGGATCTGTACTTCAGACCATGCATGAGGATCTACAATTACCGCAACAGTGTGTCCAACCTATTCTATGCGTATTCGAGAGTCACAGCTGATCAGACACAAGACCACCATTGCAAGTGGGTCCATGTTGCAGCCTGGTCAGGCGTGGCCGGCTACACGAACAGTTGGTGTGATCTAACAGCATTTGTGGACGGCTCACCGGTCCGAGCAAGCTATGCGTCCTGGCAGGGATTCTTTGAGGTAACGAGCCCGTACCCTAGAGATAAAGCCTGCTCATCACACGCCGCTTGGGATCTGTACTGGATCCCGCACATTACGGCAGCTTACCTGACTGCCGCTGTTCACGGCTGACGCAAAGCGGCAAGAGATGTGTCGGCCTCAGCGGATGCTTGCTGTGGTAGCGGCGTGTGCGGCCGTGCTGAGCTGCGCTTCAGGGCAGGACCCCAACGGCGAGAATGCGGCAGCAGGCAGGGACGACGCAACCGCAGAATCAAGCGACACGTTGCCTGAATCGACGGCCTCTTCGCCTGAGGCGACCTCTGCTGCTCGGAGCACGTTGGTGGATCGCAGCATGTATTGGGAGACGACTACTGGGTTGGAGGGTCCGGCAGACCTTCAAGTGTGGAATGAGCGGGTTGCGCTGGCTTGCGACGCGCTGATCTGGGAGCCGGGGTCCGCCGAGAAGGTCGCCGCGGCGTTCGTCCACGACGACGCTGGCGACGCTGGCGACGCTGACCTAGTCGAGTCGGCAAGCTGGGCGCTGTGGATCATCACCAACCATGACACCGGATGCCCCGACCGCTTCCCGCGGGTCCAAGCACCTGGATCCATCTGACAGGCCTGTTCGGGCCTCTCGACGTGGCGACTTGGCGAGAGCGAATCGAGCCGTTCTGTGGCATTCCCACAAGAGACGCAGTCGCCGCACATCACAAAGAACTGGCTGAGAGCATCGCTAGGAGACTGCTGAGCAAGTCCCAAATTGGCCGTTTCACGATCACAAAACCCCAGGTCAGGGGCTTGCGTCTCGGGCAAAATCAGCATTACTCAGCAGTCTCCTAGTGAGTACATCACCGAGGACGGGGGTGACCCCCAGAAGCCGGGTCTGCTGAGTTCGGCAGCTGACATACTGTGGATAATGTCTCGAACGCCCGGAACATGCCCCGAAGACTCCGAGGCTGTGGCCGGCCATGACGGCGACCGCTGAGTCTCCCCGGTCCCGATCCGAGAGTCTCCCACCCACGAGCGGCCACGTCGAGGTGGGGTTCGGACCGAGTTGGTCGCAGCGAGCGTGAGCACCGCACGCTCCGGCCGCTGCGGTGCCGATACGGGGGGATCCCCGCGCTCAGCCGCGGAACCTCACCCTTGCTGGCTCCGACCACAACGCGAAGAGCCACCAAACTGCCGGCGGCGGTGTTGCAGGCGAGACGGTAGCGGCGCGATGAGCGGGCTGTCGGCGATTCGGCCCGTCGAGTTAGCGTAGACGAGTGCGAGAATCCGGTAGCCGGGGCGTGATCATTGGGGCCGACTGGGCGGTGACGGCTGCGTTGGACGAGCCCCGCCGCGACTGGGCGGTGCGCGTGGTCGACGGCCTGATCGACGACTCGGGCCCGGCTGGCGAGTTGACGGCCCGCTACCCCGACGACGACCTCTGCGACGGCAAGGGCTGCGTGCTGCTGCCCGGCTTCGTGAACGCTCACGTCCACCTGTACGGCGTGCTGGCCCACGGTGTTCCCGCCCCGGCCAAGCCGCCCGCGGACTTCTGGGGCTTCCTGGACGACTACTGGTGGCCGCTGGTGGAGAACGCCCTCGATCACGAGATGATCGCGGCGGCGGCCTCGTGGGTTGCCGCTGAGTTGGCCGCGGGGGGCACTACCAGCTTCTTCGACATCCTCGAAGCTCCCGACGCCCTGCCCGACGCGCTGTTCGCGGAAAGCGAGGCCGTCGCCCGCAGCGGGCTGCGGGGCGTGCTGTCCTTCGAGGCCACCGAGCGGATGGGCGAGGCCAACGGCCAGGCCGGGCTGGATGAGAACATTCGCTTCATCGACGCCTGCCGGGCGCAGCCGGCGGGCGACTCGACCGGCGGCGGCTTGGACCGGGTGTCCGGCGCCATGTGCATCCACACCACGTTCACCTGCAGCGAGCCGTTCATCCGGCAGGCCTTCGAGGCGGCCGCCGACCTGGACGTGTTCTGCCACGCCCACGTGAACGAGGGAGTGCACGAAGGACGCTGGTGCGAGGAGCACCACGGGATGCGAACCCTGGAGTTCTACGACCGCATCGGGGCGGCGTCTCCCCGCTTCCAGGCCAGCCAGTGCGTGCAGCTGTCGCGGCGCGAGATCGACATCATCGCGGAGTCCGGCGTGAGGGTGTCGCACATGCCGCTGTCGAATTGCGAGGTGGGCGGTGGGATCGCTCCCGTCCTCGAGATGTTGGAGCGAGGTGTCACCGTGGGGCTCGGCTCCGACGGCTACCTCAACGACATGTTCGCGGTGATGCGGGGCGCCTTCCTGCTGCACAGGGCCGCCTCCCTCGACCCCGGTGCGATCAGCGCGGCCACCGTGCTTCATCTGGCGACCGAGGGCTCGGCCCGCACTCTCGGCCTGGAGCGGGTCGGTCGGCTCGAGCCGGGCTGGCACGCCGACTTGCAGCTGGTGGACCTGGAGGGTTCCCGGGGCCTGCCCACGCCGGTCGAGGCCCACAACCTGTTGGACCAACTGGTGCTGTGGCGCAACGGCTCGGATGTGAGCAAGGTGATGGTGGGCGGGGACTGGATCGTCGAGGGCGGCGAGGTGATCGGTGCGGATGTGGCTGCGCTGCGGGCCCGCACCCGCGAGCAGGCCGCGAGGCTGTGGTCGTGAGCCTGCTCGGCCAGCCCCGTCCCTGGCGCTTTCTTTGCAGTTATCGGCGGAATGCGCCGATAAGTGCACAGAGAGCGGGAAGAGGCGGGCTTTGGTCGTGAGCCTTCTTCGCCAGCTCGCCGAGGCTGTGGACACGGGCGTGGCGGTGGCCTCGGCCACTGTGGTCGACACGTCCCGCTCGGTGCCCCGCCGCGCCGGGGCCAAGATGCTGGTGTTCCGTGACGGCAGCATCTCTGGCACCGTCGGCGGGGGCGAGATGGAGGCCCGCGTCGTGTCCGAGGCCGTGGCCGCGCTTGCCGATGGCCGCTGCCGTCTGCTGTCGTACCGTCTTGTCGATCCCGTCCGGGGCGATCCCGGCGTTTGCGGGGGCGACGTTCGCATATTCGTGGAGCCGCACATGCCCAAGCCAACCGTCATCGTCATGGGATACGGCCACGTAGGACGAGCCGTCGCCCAGCTCGCCCACTGGCTGGGCTTCCGGGTGGTGGCCACCGACGACCGCCCCCTGGTCGAGGGCGACCCTGGTGGCCAGCCGGATCCCAAGACCGCTGGCCCCGAGGTCGCGGGCGCAGCGCCGGACGAGTTGGTGATCGGCACCGTCGACGACCTGCTCGCCGGTCGGACTCTCGACCCCGACGTGTCGGTGGTGCTGGTGACCCGCAATGTGGATGTGGACTCGGCCGCCCTGCCCGCACTGCTGGCCACCGACGCCGGCTATGTGGGCGTGATGGGCAGCGAGCGCCGCTGGGCCACCACCCGGGCCCGCTTGGAGGCCGACGGCACCGATCCCGAAGCGCTCGACCGGGTCCACGCCCCCATCGGCATCGAGGTGGGCGCCGAGACTCCCGAGGAGATCGCGCTGAGCATCATGGCCGAGGTGGTCGCCCATCGCCGGTCGTAGGCGGTCGCCGGGTGTGGGGCGCGGGCAGCCCTCGGCTGAGCCGCCGCGGCCGCGTCGTCACCAGTTTCCTCCGGGCGCGCTGCTGAACGAAGGCGAAGGCATAGTCGAAGGCCCCCAACTCGCGGCTGATTCAGCGTCGCCGGAATCACCGCTCTGTGTGCTGCGGGGCGGGGGCGATCTGGCCACCGGCGTGGCCTGGCGGCTCACCCGGGCCGGTTGGCCGATCGTGGTGCTGGAACTGCCCGAGCCGCTGACCATTCGTCGCACGGTGGCGCTGTCCACTGCGGTGACCGAGGGCGAGGTCAGCGTGGAGGGCATGAGGGGCGTGCTGGTGGCGTCGCCCACCGACGCCGTCACTGTCGTGGGACGGGGCGATGTGGCGGTGCTGGTGGCTCCTGAGTTAGCGGCCCTGGAACCCGTTCGGCCCGACGTGGTGGTGGACGCCCGGCTGGCCAAGCACAACATCGACACTTCCATCGCCGACGCCGAACTGGTCGTGGCCCTCGGCCCCGGATTCACGGCGGGGCTGGACTGCGACGCGGTGGTCGAGACCATGCGGGGCCATCGCCTCGGCCGGGTGATCTGGTCGGGCTCGGCCCAGCCCGACACGGGCACACCGGCGGAACTGGGAGGCCGATCCGCAGACCGGGTGCTGCGAGCACCGGTGGCCGGCCCGGTGAGCTGGCAGGTCGCAATCGGTGATGTGGTCAGCGAGGGCCAGGAGCTGGGCAAGGTGGGCCGCGTGGCGGTGCGGGCGCCATTCGACGGAGTGGTGCGGGGCGCTATCCGAGACGGCATGAGGGTGCGGGCCGGACTCAAGATCGCTGACGTCGACCCCCGCGGCGACCGTTCGGCTTGCTGGGAGATCTCCGACAAGGCCTTGGCAGTGGGCGGGGGAGTGCTGGAGGCCGTCCTGGCCCGTCGCTGCGGCCTGGCCTGAGCGCTCCCGTCCTCCCGGCGACTCGCTCCGCCGAAGCAGGTCAGCTTGCAAGCAGGGTGGCAGTGCTAGGTAGATGGTCGAATATTCCCATGGCGACGGGGGCCTATCTCCCGACCCAGTCTGTCCTGACCTGAGGCCACCACGTTGATGCCTCGCGACGCGCTGCGTTATCCGCCCCGTCTAGTGCGGTGTCCAATAACCTTCGCGCGCGTCGGTTGTTCTCGTTTGGCCTGTGATTACAGCGGTCACGGGCAAGCTCAAACCTACAAACGTTTGTGGACACCGCACTAGCCGCCGGTCGATGGCGATGAGGCTGGCTGGCTTCGTGGGCGGCTACAGCTGCGGGCAGGTGACGCCGCAGCGTTCCGCCACGGTGCACGCGAGCTCGCGGAAGTCCCAGTAGCAGTCCTGCACGGCGTTGATGTGCCCGCCGATGGCGCCGTCAGCGGGCGTGAGCCTGAACATGGGTTTGCGTGCTTCCTGCGCGTAGGGCATCAGACTCCTGTAGTGCTTCAGCGTGGCAAGGCAGTGCTCGTCCTCGGATGTGTCGATCAAGGCGGCGCCAGCCTCGCCGAGGACCGACTGCCGGTACTCGCTCGGTATTGCATCCATCCAGCGGGCGTACGCCTTGACCGGGCGGTCCAGCCGTACGGCGTGCTGAAGGACCACGTAGCCGATCGGCTCCATTCTCCCCGTCGGCATGGTTAGACCGGCGGTCCCGGTCAGTTCGGCGGCTCTCTCGAGCCGCGTCCGCCACTCGCTGCGCCACTTTCGCAGTGTCGGTCCGAGATTGCGCAGTCCCTGGATCGAGAACAGGTCCGGAGCGAGGGGCACGGCGACGAAGTCGGCGGCAATCAATGCGGCCCGGTTGATCGCGCCGAGGTTGGGGCCTACGTCGATCAGGACGAGATCGGCTTCGGCCTGTTCCTTCGCACGCGCCAGTATCCGGCTGAGGGCGGTGATCACCCGAAAGGCGCGCTCCCGTCCGTCGAGGCACTGGGGCCACTGGCTGGAGAACTCGTCCTCCGCCTCCGACAGCGCCAAGTCGCCGGGTATGAGCCCCATCGGCGGCCTTGGGCTCTTCGTCGCGACGGGGGCGACGTCGCCTGTTCCGCGCAGCAGCGGCACGAGCGCTCCGTGGATGGTGTCTCGGGGAGGATCGGGGGTCCAGAGTTCCTCCATCTCGTAGTCGTCGAGGAACATGCTGGTGAGGTTCGCCTGAGGGTCGAGGTCGGCCGCCACGACGCATACGCCGAGATCGGCGTACATCCAGGCCAGGTGATAGACGAGGGACGTCTTGCCGACTCCGCCCTTGTTGTTGAAGAAAGCGACTGTGCTCATTGCGCCGCCTTCACCATGACCCGGACTCGCGAGTGTTCGGTCTGGAAGTCGGGCTCGGCATTGCCGTTGCTGCGGAGTGTCCGCAGCGCCAGGGGTATTCCGAAGCCGAATCGCTGGGCGAATCCGAGGTTGTGCATGATCTCGGCGATCAGTTGGTTGCGGTAGTCGGTAGCACCCCGAAGAAGAGTCTCCGGCGTCACTGCGCCGAACAGGCCGCCCGGACTCTCGATCTCGACTCGCTCGGAGAACCAATAAAGGCGAGACGGGGCATGCGTCCCTTCGTAGCTGCGGTGCATCACCGCGTTGTGGGCGAGTTGCCTGATGGCCTCCACCGGGTAGTCGGGGAAGCGCTTCTCTCTCGGGCCCGACACAATGTCCAGGCGAGTTCCAACGTTCAGTTTCACCAATCGGCCAAGGCTTTCGAGAACGTCGTCGAGCCGTCCGGCCAAGACCTCGGAGTCCTTGATCGGGTCGACTACCTCCTCTCCGTCGAAGCGGACGAACTGCACGTACGCGCCAGGGAGCCACCGCTGCGGGTCTCGGCCGAAGGCCAGCATCGCGCCGTTCGTGGGGAGTCCGTCGCTGATCAGACGCAGCGAGTGCATCTGCTGCTCCAGAGGGCGGTCGTTCTCGGCGAGCACGTCCGCGGCCACAGTAGTTGTACTGGATCCAAGTCAGGGTCTTAGATGTCTGAGTAGATAACTAAACTAGGGGTAAAAGTTATGTTCCCGCCCATCTTTAGAATTCGTATTGAGATAAAGACTAAAAACTAGCAACCACCATCCATCCACCCTGTGATTCTGGTCCTAGTGTCGCTTATATCATAACAATAGCCGCCAAAGGAATAGCGCAGCTGGTTAACGGCGGCTCCACGCGAACCACCATCTTCTATCCTGAGAACCGCGGCCCAAATGGCTTGGTGGTCGGGGTTGCCCTGGCTGTCATAGAAAGTGTCATAGAACCATCGGGGCATTTGCCCGTTGAAAACCTGATGGACAACCTTGACTGCCTCGACGGTGATTTTGTCGGGGACCATCGGACATCTGCTCCAGTTGGTGGCGGTCGGGTGACGACCGAAAATCGTAGCCTCGACGGTTTCGGCATAAAGCTCATGAGGCCTACAATCCCGCCAGTCACCGCCTTGGCTGATTTCAGAAAAGTAGATATGGCCGGCGGCAATTGGAGCCGGATTGGCGACGATTCGATTCGACTCGGTGTAGACATGGGCCAATTCATGAATATGGGCGCTATTGTATACCGGCGATAGATGGTCCGGGTTGGCGGTTATGGCGACAGCTATCTTCCGCGGCAGGATGTCGCCTTCATCTGAGCGGTTGCCGTAGTAAGTTGCCGTGCCGTACCCTTCCCTGAGCAGGTAGCTGAAGTCAAACCGGTTGGTGTGGTTCCAGACATCCCTGAGCCAAGGCTGCCTGTCTTCGTACTGCTCGATGATGTTCTCTTTAATATAGCGGCTGAAATCATTCTCTTGGGTGATGAAAGCCTCGGTGTCGTTTGAAATCAGTACCAGGGGCGGGACTGCCGATTGAATTTCTTCCGGCCGGCTGTTATCCTCGCGCCACTGCAGCGCCCGGTAGATAAAGGCCGACATATGAGCCCTGGTGACAGACCGCTGGGGGCAGTACTGCAGCGGTTCGGATTTGCAGCCAGTCGTTATCTTGGCTGCGGCTAACCGGTTAATGTTATCTCGGTGGACGCTATCTTGGTCGACATCAGCAAAGCCGGCTGGTGGAGCTTTGGGCAGATCGAGGGCCCGTGTCAGGAGGGAGGCCATCTGGCCCCGGTTGACATCCCGGTCGGGGCAGTATTTGGGCGGGTCGTCCGAACAGCCGGTTGTAATCTCCAGATCGGCCATTCGTTCGACATAAGACATCCACCAGTCATCGTTTTCGACATCATCGAACCGGGTCTCAGCGGCCGGAGTCGGGTCGGTTTCGCCCAGGGCTCGAATCAACCAGACGGCCATCTCCCAGCGTTTAAGCGGTTGGCCGGGACAAAGCTGGTTGTCACCGCAGTCGGTTCCGTCATAAACGCCGGCGGCTGATAGGGCTCGGACGGCATCGTAATAATAGGCATCAGAGTCGACATCGGTGTAGGTTATCGTTGCCTGGACCGTCGCCCTTGGTAGCGGCTCCGGCTCCGGGCCGGGTCCGAGTTGGGTTGACAGGGTTTGGACAGCGTCATAGTTGTAGGCGTGCGGGTCAACGTCGGCGTGAGTCATCTCTACTTCCGCTGTCACCTCAGCCAATGACTCCAACTCCGGCTCGGACCCGAGTTGAGCCGACAGGTTTGTCGGGCCAGCCGACCAGACCAGCCAGCCGACCAGGCAGGCCAGGATTATGGCGGTCAGGCGCCGGGGTGTGATTAGGCGTCGGGTCGAATTCATAGTTCAGTCTTTGAAGATAAGTCTTAATGATGTTGATTATAGTGATAGCCGGAGTTTTTGTCTAATGGCGACAGTAACCGAGATGCCGGGGTCTTACCCGCCCCTAAGCTTAAGCTTATTATAACAACTTATATTTATTTAGTCAAGTAAGAAATCAGTAACCACTCACTACCCCCCATAGGCAGGTACTGGCGCTCGATGTAGTCGAGGTCCAAGTCGGCGAGGGTGGCGCCGTATACGGGCCGCAAGTCGAACGGCAAGTCCGTGGCCCGGCGGCGCTCCGCGAGGCGCTGCTCGTCGTTGGCGGAGGCTTGACGCACCGTGGGTCCGATCCGCACCCACGCTCGGCCGTCGTATCGCACCGGCGGATCGTGCACCGGCTGCACAATCACGGCGACTACTTCGCAGCCGTTGAGAATGCGACGCTGCACGTCCAGCGAAGGTCGCGGGAGGAGCCGACCGTCGTCGCGCAGATCGGCCAGTCGCTTCATCAGCTCGTCGTCGATCCCGAGCCCGGAGCAGCTGCCGTCATCCTCGGCGCCCACGAGTATCACGCCCGGCTTGCCGTGGCCCGGCAGGTCATTCGCGAAGGCGCAGATATTGCGGCTGATCTTCTCGGTCGCCGAGTTCGACAGCGACCGCTTGCGCTCGACAAGGTCCGACTTGAGATCGACCATCATCGCCGCGAGTTCGGCGTCGCTGTATCCGTTCTGCGGCACGGCACCAGAGTACCCATGGATGCTGGCAGCACCCGGACGAGAGCCCTGCTAGCGGGACGGCAACATCGGGGAGAACGCTTCGAGCACGTTGTCAAGCACGAACTCCTCGTGGACGATCAGTCGGTGGTCGTCATACGTTGACTCGAGCCTGCGATCCCACGGTGTAGGGCCGCACCCCTTGGTGCTGCGCGCGAGCGCGACGCCTCTGGCGCCAGCGAGACGGACGGCGTCCTCGTAGTCGTCAGCGCCCATCATCCACGGTCGACAGCCCAGATCTTGCATCCGCCGGCAGATCGCGATGCCCGCCGCGTCGAAGTCGCCGTGATACCAGAGGAGGGTGCCCGAACGCTGCATCTGGGACATCAGCGTGGTGACCGCGGTTGTTGGGTTGCCGTTGGCGGCCACGACGCAGAACGGGACGCACCGCTCGGCCGCGGCCTCCACCAGGCGAGGGTTCTCGACCACCAGGACGGGTGTCCCGTCGGGCACCGTCACCGGGTGGCGCAGCATCGCCAGAAGGCTGATGTGCAGGGGAAGCGAGCCTTCGGCCGCGGCCCGGATCTGCTCATCGAGCGGCGAAGTGCCCTGAGCGGGGATCGACCACGCGAGCACGGGCGCGGAGACGCGGTCGAAGAGCACTCCGGCTGCCTCCCACAGTTCCCTCCCTTCAAGTGGCTGCTCCACGCGGTGGCGAAGGGCGCGCTCGGTGAATGACGCCAGCTTTGTGTTTGGGTCGAGGGCGTGGGAAGACCCGAAGAGACCGGCGGCCAGCTCGGTGCGGCTGGCACCGGGAGGCTCGATCAGATCGAGCTGATCGAGCAGGCGACGCACGCCCGTCACCAAGCGCTCGACCTCGTCGCTGTCCAGTCCGCCGAGCAGGCCAGCGCTGATCAGGTTGTCAGCCCATGCGGTCGCCCAAGGCTCCGGCCATGACGCCACGCCGTCTCGAAGCGCGGCTTTCGCCCCTTTCGAGCGGGTCTGATGGCTCCGTCGCAGTGCGGCTTCCTTAGACGGGGGATGGCCAAGCAGGGTGAGCGCCTCGCTCAGGTCGCTGCCGATCCCGCGAGCGACGAGCGCGGCCTCGACCTCTGCCAGATCCAGTCGCTTGTTCGGCCGTTTGCCCAGCAGCGATTCGAGCGCCAAGGAACTGTCGGAGTCGAGACCCGGCCGAGAGATCGTTCCACGACGCTCGGATCCGAAGCGGTCGAGACGGTGGCGCGCCGCCACCCACACGGGCTGCAGGCCCGACGTCGACAGCGACTCGGGGACGGGGCGAGACGGCGAGGCGGAGGGGCGCATCGTCTCACCGCTCGTGCGGCGGATTCGGGTTGGGATGCTCGTCATCGTCGGACGGCGGGGCGGACGGGCGCATCGCTTCAGAGCAGCGACGCCTGCTCGCCGGCCTCATCGACTTCGGCGAGATAGCGCCAGGCCGCGGGCAGGAGCCGGACGGTCCCGGCGTGCACATCGGCGAGTCGATGGTCTTGCAGGAGATCGAGCACGGCGGCCGCGAGGCGCTCCGGCTCGTCGGCCAGCTTCGACCAGTAGCGGCGGTACTCGATGGCCAGCGCCCTCACGGTGTCGTCGAACTCACGGCGCTCGACAACCGATCGTTCCGTCTCGATGAGCCGGCCGATCGCCAGGAGCGCGGCGTGACCGACGGTGCCGCCGAGTGGGAACCGGCTGTCGGTCATCCCGTCTTCGGGGTCGATGGTCGCCACGCCCTCGGCCCGGGTCTCGAGCCGCAGCCCGAACATCTCGTCGAAGATCCGGGCCTCCTCTCCGAGTCGGCGTCTTAGCTCCGCCCATTCGTCATCGGCGAGGTCGCCGCGGTACAGCACCGGTTCCTCCAGCAGGGTCGAGCGCATCCAGCGCCGCGGGTGCGACCGACGCTCCTCTGAGCGGTCCATCAGGGCGTCGACCGTCTCGGAGCCGGCCAGCGCGGGGAGCGGCAGCAAGGCAACGCGGTCGGGCCGGATGCGCAGCACCGCGTCGGCTTCGCTGTTGTCGATGTAGCGGTCGACGCGGTCGTGGGCCTCGCTGGCCAGACCGTGCCGGATCATCCACTTCAGTGCGGCTATCAGGGCGCGGCGGTCTGCAAGAGCCTCGGTGACCGTGACGCCTGCGTCGCTCGCCGCGGAGCGGATCTTCTGCAACAGGTCGCGCAGGCTGATCACGTTGGGTCCCGCCGCCACCGCCGCGAGGGCCAGCGCAAGCATCGTGTACTCGCGGACCGACAGGGCACGGCTCTGGTCCGTTGCCGTGCGCAAGGGCCGCCGCCGGGCGACGACGGTCGACTTGAGCAGGCGGGCCGTGTCGGACGTGACCTGGAGGCGGTACCCGAATCTCTGGGTGAACCAGCGGTCAAGAGAGTGCTCGTGCCTTCGGATCAGGCGGAATGTGTCTGGATCGTGCTCGGCGAGCACTAGCGGATGAGCGACAAGATGTCGGGCGGCGGCTCGAAGGTCGAGCTCGCGACGGGGATCGGCCGAGACGCCTGCGGCTGCGGAGGTCACGTCGGCACTCCGGCCGTCGCCGCGGCGTCCAATGGCGTCGCTCGTTCGCCGGCCGCGTCGGTCGCGTCTGTGCTGGGGGCCGGCTCGGTGGGTTTCGCCCGGTCTGTGCTGGGGGCCGGCCGTGCTCGCGTTGGTGCTCGTGGCGAAGCGCGAGCAGGTGCCGCGGTGGCCGACCCGTTCACCGAGTCCGCGGCGGCTCCGTTCGGCGACGCAGAGAGTCCAGCACTCCGGGGGCGGCGGGACCCCACGCTCGCCGAGTCCGCGGCGGCGCCATCCGGCGACGGTCCCACGCTTTCCTCGTCGGGGGCGACGGTCACGACCAGACCGTGCATCAAGAGTCGTCCTTCTGGGCATTCGACGACGGTGCTCGCTCCGTTGTGGCTGGTCACAGTGCACCGCACTCCGAAGTCGGCGGCGGTGCGGACATTCGTCCGAGCGCCGCGGTCATGACCGGACCGGCTGATGAGGTCGCGCAGCATCGAGAAGCTGGCCACCGATATCTCAGCACCGTCGATGTGGCCGCGATCGTCCGCGCAGGCCAACAACTCGGCGGCGATGGCCTCCCCGGCAACCCGCTTCAGCTCGCGGTCGCGCCACATGAGCTCCCGCTCGCGAGCCCGGTCGCGGATGGGTGTCGTCCTGCCGCGCGGAGTGGTGTCGCCACGCTTGCGCAGCGACACCGGCACGACCGCGCGGGGAGCGTCTCTCCAGGCCGTGGTGGCCGGTTCGGGGTCGTCGGCATCCGCGGACAGGGTCGCCAAGCGGCGGCACGAGCCGAGGCCGAACGCGGCAGCCGCGATCTGGTGTGCCTCGCCGCTCGTCGCGGCACCGTCGAAGAATCCGGCCAAGCGCAGGAAGTCGGCGCGCCGCGATGCCGCGCCCAGCCCGGCACGCGACAGCCGCGTGACATTGGCGGTCAGGGTACGCACCGCTCCGAGCGCCTGGCGCGTCAGCTGATCAAGCCGTGACGCCTGCCCCGGCGCCGGCACGAACCACTCCGCGAGGTGCTCCCAGTCTCTGGCCGCCGTGCCGGGCAGGCGGCGAACGGCCACGCTGTGGCCGAGCCCGGCGTCGTCGACGCGGGCCGCCAGGCCGGATCTCAGCGCTCCCAGCAGCGGCGCCAGCCGGGGCAGGATGGCCTGCAGGCTGCGGGCGATCGGCCGTGTCATGCGCTCGATCTCGGCGAGCTGTTCCGAGACGTAAGACACTAGGACTCCCGCGAAGAGCTGAATCTCTTCTGCGTTGAGGTCGTAGCGGCTCTGCCACAGGTTGAGGTCGGCGAAGAACTGGGTCAGTTCGGTGGTGAAGCGCTGGTGTAGGTCGAACACCGTGCGCACCCTGTCGGCGAGGCTGTCGGCCGGCCAGTGTTCGAAGCCCATGGCGGACGGCTCGCCCAGATCGCTCAGGGCGCGGTGCAGGTCGCGCAGGCGCCCGGCCTGGACGTCGGCGATCTCGTCCACGGCGGACAGCACGCCCTCGACGATCTGGAACACCTCTTGGCCGGAGCGCGTGATCAGGTAGCGGTTGTGGCGCCGGTAGTAGTCCTCGATGCTCGATGGGTTGCCGACCGACGACGAGACCGTCAGATTCCCCCAGCGCCTGAGACTCTCCAGCCGTTCGGGCACCGCGGCCGGTTCCACGCTGGCGCGCACGACCGCGGGCTCGGCCGCGATCTCCTCAGGAGTGAACTCCGCGAAGAAGGTGCCGGCGAACACGCCGAGGATTGCTCGGTACTCGGTCCACGACTCAGCGGCGAGATAGCGGAAGAGCAGCCGGGCGCGGTTCGGCCCGTCGCTGTCTGGACCGGGCCGGGGCCCGGCGGTCGGGTGCTCCACTTCGCCGTCCGGGCCGTGGCCGGGCCCGGTCTCCGGGTGCTCCACTTCGCCGTCCGAGCCGTGGCCGGGCCCGGCGGTCGGGTGCTCCACTTCGCCGTCCGGGCCGTGGCCGGGCCCGGTCTCCGGGTGCTCCACTTCGCCGTTCGAGCCACGCTGGCCGACGGACGCGGCGTCGAGAGGCCCGGTGCAGCCACTGGCCGACTCCTCAAAGCGAGTCGAGGGTTCAGTCTCGGCGCTCATGCCGCGGCCCGCCGTTCGAGGGCGAAGCCGTTCCATCGGTAGTGCTCAAGCAGGATCGCGCCCAGCCTGGCGTCTCGCACCACTTCGGTGATGGCGAGGTCGGGAACGGTGGGGTGGGTTCCCCAGAGCCGTTCGCTGGTGACGATGAGGTCGAGGTCGAGGTCGACGAGCAGGCCGAAGAGTTTGGCGTGGTTGTCCTCGGACACCTTGGCGAACGCGTCGTCGAGCACGATGAAGCGGGCGATTCCAGGCCCGACGCCGTCATTCGGCCCGGCCCGCTCGGCGAGCGCGTCGCATGAGGCGGCCACCGCTGCGAACAGAGGCAGGTAGGTGACGAGCTTCTTCTCCCCCTCCGACAGCGGCGTTCTCCTGCTCAGCCGGGACTCCTTCTCGCCGGGCTTGCGCACCATCACGGCCATCTCGTGCCATTGCTTGTAGTTGAGTGCGTCGGCGATGAGCTGACCGTAGGGGACATCCGGCTGCAAGTCCCGCGCCTCTCGCAGGTGGTCTGACAGTGCCCGGCGCAGTTCTCTCTCGTCGTCCTCGGTGCGAAGGTCGGGGAGCTTCGTCAGAAGGTCGATCATGCGGTCCGTCGCCGGCTCCAGTTCTCCGGAGCGACGCCACCGCAGGCGGACTCCCACATCGTGAGCAGTCCTGACCGCGCCCAGCCGTTCGTTCATGCGGTCCACCAACTGCGCCGCGCCGTGAACCCGTTCTGCGATCTCGCGTGCGATCAGTCCTTGCAGCAACTCTCTCAGCGCGTCGCTCTGCTTCTGGTCGAGCAGGCTGAGCATCTGGCGATGCTGCTGGGAGACGGCCCTGACCGAGGCCGCCAGCGGCGCCTTGCCCGAGGGACCGGTCACCTCCACGACCAGCGGCATGGCCGGGTCGGGCTGGCGCTCCTCGGCGTCCCATCCTGCGCCGAGCGAGTCGCGGCGCCGCCTCAACGACTGCCGGACGCTGTCGGCGCTGGTTGCGTCGGCGCGGGAGGCGTCGCGCCGGCTGGTGCCGGCTGCAGCACTGCTTCGATCGGCGCCGATCCTGCCGGGCTCCGCTTCCTCGGCGAGGGCCGGGTCCGCTGCTTCGCCGTTGCTGGCTGCACTGTCGCGGCCGTCGACGGCGGCAAGCAGGCGGTCGATCGAATCGACGACTTGGCGCAGGCCCTCGGGCCCGGTCGTCTTGGCCACGACCGGGCCGGGCGGCTCACTGCCTGGGTCGGCGATGGAGTCGAGGAGTCCGGGCGTGGCCAGCGCCCCCTCTGTCGACAGCCTGGCCTCGTCGCACGCCTGTTCGGCTCTGGCCCGCGCGTCGGCGGCTACGCGGGCCGAAGCCTGAGCCTCCGCCTTGCCTTCGACCGCGCCCTTGTGCTGCTCGCGGACATCGGCAAGGCGGGCACCGACCTCCCCGAGGTCCGCCTTGCGCTGGGCGCGCGCGGCCAGAACCTCCGCGTACTGAGCGCCGATGCTTCCCTCGATGGTCGTGAGGCGGGCCCGTTCGCTACTGTGCTCGGACTCGGTCTTCTGGAGCGCCTGAAGCTCTGAGTGAAGATCGTCACTGGATGCTCGCCAGTACGCCGCGGCGACGCGCCAAGCGTCGATCGACCGCGCAAGAGCGTCGAGCAGCGAGCGGCATTTCTCGAGGCTCGATCCCAGATCCCGCAGATCCCTGCGAACCGCGTCGAGGCCCGGCCGGTCGGGTGGAAGTCGGAGGGTCACGGCCGTGCGGTGGAGCTCGTCTGAGGCCGCGACCGACAGCCGCTCGGCATCGGTGCAGCCTGACGCGGCCGCATCCCGGTCGGTCTCCGCCGTGTGCACCGCCTGGGCTGCAGCGTCGACCGCGGCCGACGCCTCGACGATGGCGGCCGTGGAAGGCAGACGCTGCCGAAGCCTCTGAGCCTCCTCGAGCGACGACCGGCACCGGGCATGTCGGGCTCGGCTGTGCTCCACCGCGGCGACGGCCGCCTCCAAGCGGGCCGACGCCTCCCGTCTGTAGCGTTCGAGAGCCTCCCGGCGGGCGGTCGCCCCGATGAACTCGGCGCGCTCCTTGCGGTGGCGGCCGCGCAGCGCGCCGACCCGGAAGGAGCCGTCCGTGGCCACGGCCGTAGCGGCGTTGCCCGACATGTCGCAGGAGATCGAGTCGAGGAGCCGGGCCACGGTACGGGGGTCCACGTCTGTGTTGAGGCGGTCGGGCACAGTCACGGCGAGGCAGTCGCTCAGCGGGCTCTCGACGGCCCGCGCGGCCGCCGCGACCAACTCGCCGCCGGCCAACTCCAGGACGGCATCCTCGGTAACGCGGGCCACGAGCAGTCCCGAGGACTCGAGCGCGGCCTCGATTCCGGAGCGCTCGTCGGATCCGAGGTGCGACTTGAAGTCGATCAGGTCGGCGAGGCAGTGCTCCGGCGCTGTCTGCCAGCTGGGTCTGGACGGTTCCGGCTCGGTTCTGGCGGCCAACTCCTCGACGAGCGCCTGGACTTCGGCTGCGATGCTCCGCTCGGCGCTCAGACGGGACTCGACTTCCGCCGCAGCCCGGTGCCAGTGCTCGGTGAGATCATCGCAATCGGCCTCCAACTTGGCTCGCAGCGTCCCGGCCCAGTCGGCGTCCGCCGCCGTCGTCGGGAAAGCGTGGCGCGTCGGACCGCCCAGGTCGGCCCTGGCCGCCGCGAAGCCGGCCGCGGCGGGCGCATCGACGCCCGCTTCCTGCGCCTGGGTCAGCGCTTGCCGTGCCCATTCCAGGGTCTGTTCGGTCCACTCGCACCGTGCGGCATCGAGTAGTCGGTTCTGGTCTGCGAGGCGGGCCGCGGCTCGATCGGCAGCCTCGGAGGTGGCCTCCAACCTTGACTCCGCCCGGCTGAGTGCCTGCTCAGCCGAGTCGAGCGCAGCGAGGCCCTCATCGACCTTGTCGATGTCGGCTCGACGCTCAAGCACCGCGCCGTCCACGGCGGCGATCTTGCTGCTGATCGAGGAGTGGTCGAAAGTACCCTCCGGCTCGGATGCGTCGGTGCCGGACAGGGCCGACTCGGAGACCGCGACCAGCGCAGGCGGGCGGCGGCCGACCCGGAGGTGCTCGCCCAGCTCGGCCGCGGACGCCAGCGCTACGTTCAGGGCGGCGGCGTCGTCCCGGCCGCGCTGCTGGGTCCGCCACAGTTCGCCGATCGCAGCGTCGGCTTGGCGCCGTCGGCTCGCCACCCGCTCCTCGGCTCGCTCGCACTGCTGGGAGAGGTGGGCCACGAAGTCGCGCAGCCCGTCGAGCTGCTGGCCTTCCCGGTAGGCCCGCGATTCCTCCAAGGCGGAGATCTCGCTTCTCAGGTGCTCGACATTGCGCTCGTGCTCGGCGATCTCGACCTCGAGTCGTTCCACTTCGGCCGCAGCCGCCCCCGCGGTCCGCTGCTTCTGCTTCTCGTCGCGGACGCGGCCGCGCGCCGCGGTCAGGCGGGAGCGCCCCTCTCCTGCCCGCTGCCGGAGCTCGCTGGCGCAGTACGCCCGGTAGACGTCGAGCAGGCCGCGTATCGCGTCGAGTGTCCGGGCGAGGTCGGCGACGTTGCGGCGGTGCTCGTCGAGGTCGTCGAGCGGCTGGGCGGCCTCGTCCAGCGCCTGCTCCGACAGTTGCGGGAGGGCCTCGACGAGGTGCTGCGGCAGATCGAGGTCGATGCGGTCGCCGACCCGCGGGCTGCGCACCACGTGAATCAGCCCGATGTGCTCGTCGATCGGCGCGCCGCCGAAGAGGTGGCGCTGGACGGCGAGGCGGTAGTCGGCGCGGCGGCGGTCGCCGAACACCTCGTCGCCTTCGAGCTCGGACCTCAGTGCGTCGGCCGACAGCGGCTGGTCGCCCGCCACGAGGTTCAAGTCGATGGCCGGTCGCCGGGAGGTGACGAACCACCAAGTGGTCACGCTGTCGGACTGGCGGCTGGCCTTGATGCCGCAGCCGCAGACGAGGAACTCGCCCTGCCGCTCGAACTCGATCCACAGGTAGCCCACCGGCTGGGCGTCGTTTCGCCCGTTGAGCATCCACGACCTCAGGATCCCGGTCTGGTCGCCGGCCGCGTCGATACGGCCCGGACGGGCGGTCAGCAGGAAGGGCAGCAGCATGTTCATTGCGGTCGACTTTCCCGAGCCGTTGACGCCGCGCAAGAGCAGCCGTCCTCCGGCGAAGTTCAGCACCTCGTTCTCGTACTGGTAGACGTTGATGATCCCGGCCCGGTTCAGCCGCCAGCGACGGGGTGCCGGGTCCGACGGGCCCGTCGTTGCGTTGATGTTGTCCACAGGCTGTGCAGTCATGGTGCGGACAGTAGCGAAGCGGTGTGACATCCTTCGGCCATCTGTCACGCGGCGGCAGCTTCTAGAGGGCAAGAGGCCTCATAACCCAGAAGGGACAGGAAGAGTCGGGACATCGTGGCCGAGGGCTTGCTAGCCCGGTCGGAATCCCTTGCTGCGGCCCGTACCTGCGGCCTGGCCCGAGGGGTTCCGCTTGGTTGCGGTCCAAGCTGCGCTCGGACAATAGGGTGAGAGCCGTGGTGCAGCCCGCGCTCAACGTGATGCCCCAGGGGTCCATCGAGCGGACCGTGGAACTCGCCCGCCTCGCCGAGACGCTGGGCTACGAGCGCTGCTGGGTGTACGACGAGGGACTCGCGGCCAGCGAGGTGTACGTCACGATGACCGCGATCGCCCTGTCCACGGCGTCGCTCGAGATCGGTCCGGGCATAACCAACCCCTACACCCGCCACGCCGGCGCCACCGCGGGGGCCATCGCCGCGCTCGACGAGGTGTCGGGCGGGCGGGCCTTCCTCGGCATCGGCGCAGGGGGCAGCCTCACGCTCGATCCGCTCAGCATCGCCCGCGACCGGCCGTTGACCGCGGTGCGCGAGACCATCGACGCCTGCCGGCGGCTCTTCGCTGGTGAGACGGTCAGCGCCGACGGCACCCATGTGCGGCTGCGTGGGGCGTCGCTGCCATACGCCCGGTCCGGTACCGAGATCTGGCTGGCCGGGCGGGGCCCGAGGATGCTGGAGTTGGGCGGCGCCGCCTGCGACGGGGTGTTGCTGGACTTCCTGTACAAGCCGCACCTGGGATCCGTCGTGGAGCGGATCCGCGGGGCGGGCCACGCCGCGGGCACCGAGCCTCGCATCGCCTACTCCACGATGCTGGTGACCGACGACGACACGATGGCTGTCAGCAAGCCACACCTCACCTACCGGCTGGTCGACTCGCCGCCGGAGGTGCAGGTGTCCATCGGGCTCTCAGACGCCGACGCGGCCCGGATCCGGGCTGCCCTGGCCGACGGTCTGGAGGCGGCAGCCGAGCATGTGCGCGACGAGTGGGTGCTGCCCTTCGTGATCGCCGGCACCCCCAGCCAGTGCAGCCAGGAGTTGCGCGGCCTCGCCGCCGAGCACGGGATCGAATCGTTCGTCGTGCCGCTGCTCGACGATGAGCCAGCCGAGAAGCTCCTGCACTCCGGTGCCAGAATCATGGGAATTACTAAATAGTCATCAGCCAGGTTGTAATGTCATAGCGCTCTTGTAGAGTGCTGTCGCCGGTTCGGTTCGCAGGATGCCGGGCCGGCCGCAGCGCTCGCACAGCGTGTCAGCGCTCTAGCGCTCCGAGTCCCGCCGTCAAGGAACGACGACGTGCGGGAGGAGCCGTGATCACCTGGTACTGGTCCGTCAAGGGCGGGGTCGGCACGTCAGTGGTGGCTGCGGCCACCGCCATCCGCCTCGCCTCCGAGGATCACGACACCACCCTGGTCGACCTCACGGGCGACCAGCCGGCGCTGCTGGGCATGATCGCCGGCGCCATGCCGTCGGAGCCCGGTATCGGCGACTGGGTGGCCGCGGGGGAAGGCGTCGCCGCCGACGCCATCGGCCGGCTGCTGGAGGACGTCGCTCCCGGTCTGAGACTGCTTCGCCAGGGCACCCAGTCGGCCTTCGACTCCGGGTCGGATCCTGGAACCAAGCCCGGTCTCGGCCACCAGCCGGCCCTCGACCCCGAGCCGGATCCGGGGTGCCAGCCGCCTTCCGACAACCAGCGGCACAGGCTTGTGCTAGCCCTCGAGGTGCTGGCCCGCAGCGGTCCGGTGGTGGTGGACGCGGGGCTTGACCCCTTCGAACTGCGGTCGGAACTCGTGGCCCGGCACCGGCCGGTGTGCGTGCTGCGGTCCTGCTATCTCGCGTTGACCCGCGCCCAGCGCGTGGCCGGTCCGTATGAACGGGTAATCCTGGTGGAGGAGCCGGGTCGGGCGCTGCGGGTACGCGATGTGGCCGCCGCTGTTGGTGCCTCCAGCGTGGAGCGAGTGGCGTGGGATCCTCGCGTGGCCCGGTCCGTCGACGCGGGCACGATCGTGAGCATGCTCCCGCCGCCCTTGCGGCGCTTCGAGTTGCCGGTATGACCAGCAGCGCGGCGGCGCTTCGAGGGCCAGGTGTGCGCCGCGCAGCGCCCGGCGCGTTCGGTGGGGCCGCAGCCGGCGATCGCCGGGCTGATGCGGTTCACGCCGACAGCGCCAATGGCGCCGCCGAACTGGTTGAGGCTGTGCATCTTCGGGTGATCGACACGATGACCGAGGGTTCGATGCCGGCGGTGGACATCGCTGGCATCGTCCGCGCCCTGGCCCCGCTCACTCCGACGGACGTGGTCGACGACGTGGTGGCCCGGGTCGCGGCCCGGGTGCACGGTCTGGGTCCCCTGGAGCCGCTCCTCGCCGATGCATCAGTGAGCGAGGTGATGATCAACGGGCCGGGACCGGTGTGGATCGAGCGGTGCGGCACCGTGAGCCGGAGCGGGGTGTCGCTGGACCGGGCCGCGGTCGACTTGGTCATCGAGCGGATCGTGTCACCGCTGGGTCGGCGGGTCGATCAGCTCACACCCTGCGTGGACGGCCGCCTGCCCGACGGTTCCCGCGTCCACGTGGCCGTCCCTCCGGTGGCGGTCGACGGCCCCTACGTCACCATCCGCCGGTTCGTGGTTCCCGACGTGGCTCTGGAGATGTTCGCGGCGGAGCCCGTGGTGACTCTGCTCGAGGAGCTGGTGGACCGGGGCGCCAACCTCGTGGTGAGCGGCGGCACGGGGGCGGGCAAGACCACCCTGCTCAATGCCCTGGCCGGCCGGGTCGGCCCCCAGCAGCGGGTGATCACCATCGAGGACGCCGCCGAGCTGCAGCTGGAGCACCCCCATGTGGTGCGGCTGGAGGCCCGGCCCGAGTCGCGCGAGGGCGGTGGGGCGGTGACGATCCGAGACCTTGTGCGCAATGCGCTGCGGATGCGCCCCGACCGGCTGGTGGTGGGAGAGGTGCGCGGCCCGGAGGCGCTCGATCTGCTGCACGCCCTCAACACGGGCCACGCCGGGTGCCTTGCCACGGTGCACGCCAACAGTCCGGTTGACGCACTGCGCCGCCTGGCCGCGCTGGCTGCGGCGGCCGACGAGCGTCTTGGGGTGGAAGCGGTCCGGGACCATGTCACGGCCGCGATCGACGCGGTCGTGCACCTGGGGCGAGCCCGCGACGGTACCCGGCGACTCGCCGAGGTGGCCGAAGTGGCCGGGCACGATCGGGTGCGTCTGCTGGCTGACGACGCTGAGGTGCGGGCACCCGTCACCCGGGCCGCTCGCCTAGAGGCCGAGCGGATGGGCAGCAGTTCATGAGGATGTTCGCAAGGCACCGAGCGAGGCCCGGGGCCCGAGCGGCCGGTGAGCGCAGCGAACGAGAGCGGGGAATGGTGCCCGAGCGGCCCGTGAGCGCAGCGAACAAGAGCGGGCAACAACCTGCTTCACCGCGAGGCGTTGACACCGACCCGCGGAGTCGCATGGTGGCCGAGCCATGACCGCGGTGATGGCGGCCGTGCTGGTGTTCGTGGCGCTGGCGCCCGACCTGCTGCTGGCGTCGCCTCGAGGCCGTGCACCGCATCGCGTTCGGTCGCAGCGGATGGGCCCATCCCGGCTCTTGGGCGTGGCACGGCGGTGGGGAAGGCGGTCCGCGCAGGGTGATGCGATACCTCAGGCGCTTGAGCTGACAGCCCGGGCGCTGCGGTCGGGCGCCTCGGTGCTGACCGCACTCGACGGCGTGGCGACCGAGCTGCCCGAGACCGGCCTTCGTCCCGTAGTAAGCAGAGTGCGCGGCGGCTTGAGCCTCTCAGAGGCTCTCGACGGCTGGATCGCAGGCGCGCCCGACCGCCGGACGGCCGCGGCCTTGCTGGTGCTGGGACACAGATCCGGCGCCGCTATGGCCGCCAGCCTCGACGCCGCCGCATCGTCGCTGCGCCAACGGCAGGCCCTCGGCGAGGAGATCCGGGCCCTGACCTCCCAGACCCGCGCCTCGGGGATGGTTGTGGCCGCTGCTCCGGCCGGGTTCGCGGTCGTCGTTACGGTTGTCGACCGAGATGCCCTGAGCGCGTTGCTGTCCACACCCGTCGGGGTGCTGTCGCTGATGCTCGGGCTGCTGATGGAGGGTCTGGGCCTCTGGTGGATGGCACGGCTCTCCCGGGCGGTGATCAGATGGGCGTGATCCTCGGTGCCCTGGCTGCGGCGCTGCTGGTGATGACCGCCTTCGACGCCGCGGTTGCTGCCAACGGCCGCGCCGCCCGTCGGCGGCTGCGCCGCCCCGACCGGCCCGGCCGCATCCCCAGCGGCGCGCTGGCTGCACTGGGCCGTCGGTTGTCTCGGGGCGCGGTCGAGGCCGAGGACGAGGCGCTGGTCGGGACGGCCGCTCTCGTAGTTGCGGCTGCCGCGGTGGCATTCGGCCCGGCGGGGGGCCTGCTGTTGCTGTTGGCAGCCCTGGGCGCAGTCGCAACCCGGCGTCGGTCCCGTCGACGTCAGCGGGTGCTGCAGGTCGAGCGCAACCTGCCCGAGGTGATCGACCTGCTCGGGCTGGTGGTCGGGGCCGGGAGGCCCACGGTGGCGGCCTTGTCGGACATCTGTCCCCGCGTCGCCGAGCCGTTCCGCTCCGAGCTCTCGGGAGTGGTCAGGCGTACCGCGGCTGGGGAGCCCTTCATCGACTCGGTGCGGAGGCTGCGGAGCAGTCTGGGTCCCAGCGTCTCATCGGTTGTGCATGCGGTCACTGCGGCCGAGATCGACGGAGCACCGCTTCAGCCCGCCCTGCAACGGGCCGCAGACGAGGCTCACCGGCGCCGCCGGGTTCGGGCCGAGGAGGCGGCCCGGCGAGTGCCGGTGCTGATGCTGTTCCCGCTGGTGTTCTGCGTGCTGCCCGCCTTCTGCCTGCTGACCGTTGTCCCGCTGCTCGTGGGGACCGTCTCCGATCTGGGCTTCCCGTCCTGATGGCCCGACCGGAAACCCCATGACCCACGAAGTGACCGCCGGATCAACACCACCCTGCATGACCAGGAAGGAGCGACCATGATCCTGCGCCTCTGCGCTGCGCTGCTCACGCTCTGCTGCCTCGCGGGCCGCCGGCTCGCCCGCGGGCGCGCCAGCCCTCGATGTTTCGACGACCGCGGCCAGACCACCGCCGAGTACGCGCTGGTCATTGTGGGCGCCGCCACGGTGGCCGTGCTGCTGGTGGCTTGGGCGGCCGGCTCGGGCAAGATCGCGTGGCTGTTGGACAAGATGGTGGACACCGTCGCCGGCATGGTCAGGTGATGCTTGTCCGGCACCGATCGTCCCTGGTCAAGTGACATTTGTCCGGCGCCGGTCGTCTGGCCGGTCAAGAACGGCGCGTCAATCGGGGCAGGCGACAGTGGAGTTCGTTCTGGTGACACCGTTCTTCGCGCTCATGCTGTTGACCGTTGTGCAGGTGGGCCTGCTCGTTCGGGCCCGGGTGCTGGTCACGCACGCGGCCCGGGAGGCGGTGCGTTCCGCTGCGGTGGGCGTTAGCGACGGCGAGGTCCGCGCGGCCGCGGTCGTCGCGGCCGACCTGGATCCGCAGCGCCTGCATGTGCGGGTGCGTCGAGCCAACGGCAGGGTGACGGTGGAGTTGCGCTACGTCGAGCCCACCGACGTTCCGGTGGTGGGACCACTGGTTGGCGACGCGGTGCTCGATGCCCGCGCCACGATGCGCCTCGAGTGACCGATGCATCGGGGCAGGGGTGCAACCGGAGTCCGAGGTGAGACCGGCACCACATCGGCGCCCTCGCGCCCCAGAGGCCGAGCAGGCGCCAAGTCGGTAGAGCTAGGCGGTACCGTCTTGGTCTGTGTCCGTCACGATTCGGCGCCACGAGCAGCCACCGTGGACCGTTCTCAGCGTTGGTGGCGACCTCGACGTCGTCGGGGCCCCCGACCTCCGCCAAGCCGTCGTCACAGCAGTGGCTGACGGTTCCCGCCTGTTGGCCCTCGACTTGTCGGGACTGGACTTCGTCGACTCGTTCGGCATAGGCGCGGTAGTCGGCGCGCTCAAACGACTGCGCCAGCGAGGCGGCGATCTGGCCTTGGTGTGCCCGTCCCCGCGAATCCGCCGGGTTTTCGAGATCTGCGACCTCGATCGGATCTTGGCGCTGCACGACTCGATCGGCAGCGTGGCAGAGGCCGAGCGGATAGGCAGCGTCTCCACCCAGACACAGCCATGAACGACACCATCGAGATCGAGATCCCGGCCCGGGCCGACTACGTGTCTTTCGTCCGGCTGGTGGTGGCCGCCGCGGCCGAGCTCGGGCCCAGCCTTGAGCCGTCTCGCATCGACGATCTCCGGGTGGCGGTATCGGAGGCGACCACCAACGCCATACAGGCCCACATCCGCTCGGGCTGCACCCGTCCGGTGAGGGTGTGCTGCCGATGCTCCGACGGCCGGGTTTCGGTGACGGTGCGCGACGAGGGTCCCGGCTTCGACGCCGACGCGCTGCCCGAATTGCCGCCCCCAGAGTCTCCGGCCCGGCTGCGCAAGGAGTCGGGGATGGGCATTTCCATCATCAGGACGCTCGCGGACGAGTCCTACTTCCGATCAGGCCCGCACGGCACCGTAGTGTCCCTTATTCTCAACGCGCCCTAATACTCGACAACTTCGCACTCGACCAGCCCGAGCCCTAGCCCTGCACACCACGATGGCCTCAGACCAGCCAGACCACTCGGACGCCCCCGGACCGTCCCCGCTGACGTGGGTCGGCAGCGACCGGCGGCTGGCCCGACGGATCGGCCGGCCCATGCTGCGCTTCTTCCGCGTCGAGGCTGCGGGCGGCGTAGTGATGCTGGTGGCCGCGGTGGTGGCGCTCGTCTGGGCCAACTCGCCTTGGCGGGACTCGTACTACGAATTGCTGCACACCCACATCCGCCTGGACCTGGGCAGCGTGCTGGTGCTGGACGAGCCGCTGGAAGCCTGGATCAACGACGCCCTGATGGTGATCTTCTTCTTCGTGGTCGGCTTGGAGATCAAGCGTGAGCTGGTAGTGGGCGAGCTTCGCCGCCCTGCGGCCGCGGCACTGCCGGCCGTTGCCGCGGTGGGCGGTATGGTGGTTCCCGCGGTGATCTACGCCGCCTTCAACGCGGGCGGCGAGGGCTCAGCCGGCTGGGGGATTCCGATGGCGACCGACATCGCCTTTGCCGTCGGGGTCATGTCGCTGCTGGGACGGCGCGTCCCCAACTCGCTCAAGATCTTCCTGCTCACACTGGCCATCGTGGACGACATCGGCGCCATCATCGTGATTGCGCTCTTCTACACCGACGACCTCTCGGTGGGCTGGCTTCTGATAGCGGTCGGGATCGTGCTGCTGCTGGCGCTGATGCGCCTGGCCCGGATCTGGTACACCCCCGCCTACCTCATCGTCGGTGTGGTGCTGTGGCTGGCCGTGTTCGAGTCGGGCGTCCACGCCACCATCGCCGGGGTCGTCCTCGGCATCATGACACCGGCCCGGCCACTGGTGAACGAGGGCCCCTTCGACGACATGGCGGTCAGGTGGTTCCCGGGCGACGAGGTGAGCCCGCCAGTGGCTCGACGGGCCTCCTTCGAGGTTCGTGAGCGCGTGTCCGTGGCCGACCGGCTGGCGAACCTGCTGCATCCCTGGACGAGTTTCCTGATCGTCCCCGTGTTCGCTCTGGCCAACGCCGGGGTCGAGCTGTCGGCCAATGCCCTGAACGACGCGATGCGATCGCGCATAACCATCGGCATCGTGCTAGGTCTTGTCGTCGGCAAGCTCGTGGGGGTGTCGTCGTTCAGTTGGCTGGCCGTCCGCCTCGGGGTGTGCACCCTGCCGAGGGGTGCCACATGGACGAAGGTGCTCGGCATGGGCGGCGTGGCCGGCATCGGCTTCACCGTGTCGCTGTTCATCACCAACCTGGCCTTTACGGCCGACGACATCACCGACCAGGCGAAGGTGGGCATTCTGGTCGCGTCGACGGTAGCGGCCGTCATCGGCGCCGCTATCCTCCGCACCTCGCGACCAGCGAGCGAGCCGGCGCCGGGGGCCTAGGGCCCTCGCTCCGGGGAACGAAGTGCTGGTTCGTCGACCTCGTGCCAAGAGACGCCATGAGACACTCCTCAACCTGCACAAAGACTTTGCTTATCCTGTCCGAGTACCCAAGTGTGACGGGCGTGCGCCCGTTGGATCGGTTCCAATGCCATGGCCAACGCCCTAGTTATCGTTGAGTCGCCCGCCAAGGCGAAGACGATTTCCGGCTACCTCGGGGCCGGCTACGTCGTGGAGTCGTCCATCGGTCACATCCGCGATCTCCCCAGCCGGGCGGCCGAGGTGCCCAAGGCCTACAAGTCGGAGCCGTGGGCCCGCCTGGGGATCGACGTCGACAACGGATTCAAGCCGCTGTACGTGGTCAGCAGCGACAAGCGCCAGCAGGTGCGCAAGCTAAAGGACCTGCTGGCCGGGGCCGACGAGCTATACTTGGCCACCGACGAGGATCGGGAGGGCGAGGCCATCGCCTGGCACCTGCTGGAGGTGCTCAACCCTCGGGTTCCGGTGAAGCGCATGGTCTTCCACGAGATCACCCGGGCCGCGATCAGGGCCGCGGTGGCCTCCCCCCGCGAGCTTGACCGCCGCCTGGTGGACGCCCAGGAGGCCCGCAGGATGCTCGACCGGCTCTACGGCTACGAGGTGTCGCCGGTGCTGTGGAAGAAGGTGATGCCTCAGCTGTCGGCCGGCCGGGTTCAGAGCGTCGCGGTGCGCATCGTGGTGGAACGCGAGCGGGAGCGGATGGACTTCGTCAGCGCCAGCTTCTGGGGGCTGACCGGCACGTTCGCGCCGGCGGAACCCGACGCCGGCAACGAGTTCACCGCCGAACTCGTCCAGCTCGACGGCTCGCGCGTCGCCGCGGCCCGCGACTTCGGCCCCGACGGCCGCCCGGCCCGCGGCGGCGTCACCGTGCTCGACCAGGCCGCGGTCACCTCCCTCGCCTCGGATCTGCAGGACGTCGACTTCGGCGTGCGGGCGCGAACCTCCAAGCCGTACCGGCGACGGCCCGCCGCGCCGTTCATCACCTCGACCCTGCAGCAGGAGGCGGCTCGCAAGCTCGGCATGACCTCCGCGGCAGCCATGCGGGCGGCCCAGTCGCTGTACGAGAAGGGCTACATCAGCTACATGCGCACCGACAGCACATCGTTGTCGGCGAACGCGGTGGCCGCGGCCCGCTCCGAGGTGACCAAGCGGTACGGGCCGGAGCTGTTGCCGTCTGAGCCGAGGGTGTACGCCAGCAAGGTGAAGAACGCCCAGGAGGCCCACGAGGCCATCCGGCCGGCTGGCGACACGTTCGCTGATCCCAAGAAGGTGGCCCAGCACCTGCCCCGGCCCGAGGCCCGGCTGTACGAGTTGGTGTGGAAGAGGACGCTGGCCAGCCAGATGACCGACTGCACCGGTGAAACGGTGCAGCTGCGGGTCGGCGCTCGCACCTCGGGGGGCCGCAACGCCGAATTCGCGGCCAGCGGCACGGTGATCACCCGTTTGGGCTTCCGCGAGGTCTACACCGAGGGCACCGACGCCGGAGATTCGAGCGAGACCGACGCCGAGCTGCGCCTGCCACCGTTGAGCGAGGGAGACCCCGTGGGTTGCCGAGCCCTGGAGGCGTCCGGGCACGACACACAGCCCCCGACCCGCTACACCGAGGCGTCCCTGGTGCGGCGCTTGGAGCAACTCGGCGTGGGCCGGCCCTCCACCTATTCGTCGATCATGGGCACGATCACCGACCGGGGGTATGTGTGGAAGAAGGGCTCGGCGCTGGTGCCGTCGTTCACGGCGTTCTCAGTGGTCAACCTGCTGGAGCGCCATTTCCCGAAGCTTGTTGACTACGCTTTCACGGCCGAGATGGAGGACGATCTCGACAGCATCGCGGCCGGTGTCGAGGAGCAGGTGCCGTGGCTGCGCCGGTTCTACTTCGGCGGGGACAACGACCCGGGCCTCAAGGAGAAGGTGTCAAGCCGCCTCAGCGACATCGACGCCCGGTTGGTGAACTCGATCCCATTGGGCACCGATACCGACGGTGTCGAGTTGGAGGTCCGCGTCGGACGCTACGGCCCGACCGTGCGAAGGGGCGATGACTCGGCTTCCGTGCCCGACAGCACCGCTCCCGATGAGCTCACGGTGGAGCGGGTGCTGGAGTTGATCGCCACTGGCCGCGACGAGCGGGTGCTCGGCACCGATCCCGCCACCGGCCTGGCCGTGGTGGCCAAGTCGGGCCGCTACGGACCCTACGTGCAACTCGGACGGGCCGAGGAGGTGCCCGACAAGCCGAAGTTCGCGTCGCTGTTCAAGACCATGGACCTGGAGACGGTCACGCTGCAGGAGGCTCTGCAACTGCTGTCGCTGCCCCGCACCGTCGGTGCCGACCCGGCCGACGGCGTGGAGATAACCGTGCAGAACGGCCGCTACGGGCCGTTCGTGCGCAAGGGTTCCGACAGTCGCAGCCTGGCCAGCGAGGACCAACTCTTCACCGTCACCCTCGAGGAGTGCCTCCAACTGCTGTCCCAGCCGAAGAGCCGTGGCCGGGCAGCCGCGGCCGCGCCGTTGCGGGAACTGGGGGAAGACCCCGACACGAGCCGAGCCGTCGTGGTGAAGGACGGCCGCTACGGCCACTATGTCACCGACGGCGACATCAACGCATCGCTGCGCTCGGGCGACACCGTCGAGGGGCTCACCCTGGAGCGCGCCTGCGAGCTGCTGGCGGACAGGCGGGCCAAGGGGCCGGCCAAGCCGCGCCCCGCTCGCCGCAAGCCAACCCGCAAGCGCAGCTGATCCCGGCCGCCGCTCAACAGACTCGCAAGCCGCCGGCTGGCCGCGCGGCCCCGTAGCCTCGGTTGTCGTGGACGAGTCAGCCCCCCACTCCTCGGCTGGCACCCGGCTCGATGAGGTCTTCGAGGCGGTCCGGCCCTCGGGCCGCCTGGAGCGGGTGTTCGGAACACGGGCCTTCTTCAGGCTCTGGGTCGCCCAGATCGTGTCGGCCATGGGCGACTGGCTCGGTCTCTTTGCCACGATCGCGTTGGCGGACCAGCTCGCCCCGGAGGGGTCGAAGAGCACCGCGATAGCCCTGGTGCTGGCCACCCGAGTGGCGCCGGGGTTCTTCCTGGCCACCGCGGTGGGCGTGATCGCCGACCGGCTCAACCGCAAGCGGGTGATGGTGGCGTGCGACGTGGGCCGGGCGCTAGTGCTGGTGACGCTGCCATTCATCGACACCCTGATCGGGCTGCTGATGGCCAGCTTCCTGCTCGAGCTGCTCACCATAATGTGGCAGCCCGCCAAGGAGGCGACGGTCCCGAACCTCGTGCCCCGCGACAAACTCACCGCAGCCAATTCGCTCAACGTGGCCGCGGCCTACGGCATGTTCCCGGTGGCTGCGGGGGTGGCCGCGCTGCTGGCGAAGGCTGCGGAGGCCGTGTCCGACGAGGGGTGGGTGACGACCCTGCGACTCAACGAGGAGGGGCTGGCCTTCTACGTGGACGCCCTGTCGTTCCTCGTCACCGCTCTGATCATCTGGCGGATCGCTATCCCGGTGCGCTCCCGGGACGAGCGCCGGGCCGGGGATCGAGGCAGCTTCGACCTCGGCGGAGCCATCCGGGAGCTTCGCGAGGGCTGGCGCCTGGTGGGGGCCAATCCGATAGTGCGGTCGGTGAACGTGGGACTGGCCACCGCGGTGATGGGTGCCGGGATGGTGATCTTGCTGGGGGCCCGCTTCGTGGACGAGGTGATCGTCGGGCGCGAGGCCGACTTCCATGCCGTGCTCTTCTCGCTGGGGGTGGGCATGGCCATCGGCGTCGTGCTCGCTTCAGCTTTGCAGAACCGCATCAACCGGACCCGGGGGTTCACAGCTGCGTTGCTCGGCGCGGGCGTGGTGCTGATGGCTGCGGCGTCGGTGGACCGGCTGTCGCTGATGATCCCGTTGGTGGTGCTGCTCGGGGTGATGGCAGGGCCGTCCTATGTGCTCGGGTTCACGCTGCTGCACGAGAACGTGGCCAACGAGGTAAGGGGCCGGGTGTTCTCGGCGCTGCTGGTGCTGGTGCGGCTGTGCCTGCTAATCTCCCTGGCCGTCGGCGGCGTCCTGGCCGACCTGCTCGACAATTTTTCCGAGCGGTGGTGGGGCGGGTTCGTCTCGGTGATGGGTGCCCGGGTAGAGCTGCCCGGAGTGCGGCTGACCATGTGGCTGGCCGGAGTGATCATCGTGGTGGCTGGCGGTCTGGCCACTTGGAGCCTGCGCTCCGGCCCCCGCCCGACCGCGACCGCGGAGGCCGTGCCGGGGAAGGAGTCGGCCGCAGCGCCGGGCGGGACGCCGGAGCAGTGACCGGCCGGCTCATCGCGGTCGAGGGAGTGGACGCGTCGGGCAAGTCCACCCAAGCCCGCCTGCTGGCCGAATCGCTGGAAGCACTGTTCACGTTCCAGTTCGGCGCAACCGACGTAGGCAAGATCGTCAGGCAGGTCCTGCTCGATCCGTCCAACGACTTGCTCGACGATCGCACCGAGGCGCTGCTCATCATCGCCGACAAGGCCCAGCATGTGGCCGAGATCGTCGCCCCGGCGCTGCGAGCCGGCCAAGACGTGGTTACCGACCGCTTCACCGCATCGACGCTCGCCTACCAGGGTTACGGGCGCGGCCTCGACCTCCAGCAACTGCGAACGATGATGCACTTCGCCACCGGGGGACTCGACCCGGACCTCAACCTGCTGCTGGAGATCCCGCCCGAGCTGGCGTCGCAGCGGCTGGGTTCGTCGGTCGACCGATTCGAGGGCGAGGGCCGCGAGTTCCTCGAGAGGGTCCGGGCCGGCTATCTGGCGATGGCCGAGGCCGATCCGGCCCTTTGGGCTGTCGTGGACGCCAATGGTTCCGCGGACGAGGTGGCCTCCCGAGTCCTAGACGCAGTACAGCAGCGCCTCGGCCTCCAGCGATGACTCTCCTGGATGCTGCCGCAGAACAGCAGCGCCTCGGCCTCCAGCGATGACGATGCTCGATCTCGCCGCAGAGACGGTGCCGACCGGTCCGTGGTCGGCGGTAGTGGGCCAGCCGCAGGCGGTGACAGCCCTGGCCGCGGCGGTGGCCTCGCCGGTGCACGCGTACCTTCTGGTGGGTCCTCGGGGCACCGGCAAGCGGACCGCGGCGGCCGCGTTCGCCGGTGAGCTGATCGTGGCCGCGGACGGGCAGGCGGGCTCTGATCCGGGCCGAGCCACCAGGCATCGGCGGCTGGCCGCCCGCGAGGAGCATCCCGACATTTTCGTGCTCAGCCCGGCCGGCACCAGCTTGCGCCGGGAGGAGGAGGTGTCGCAGCTCATTGTCGAGGCCAGCCGCACGCCGGTGGAGGGCACTCGCAAGGTGCTGGTCGTGGACCGGTTCCACACTGCCACACCCGCGGCGGCTGCGGCCCTGCTCAAGCCAGTCGAGGAGCCCGTCACCTCGATGGTGTGGGTGCTGCTGGCCGAGCAGGTGCTACCTGAGCACGTCACGATCTCGTCGCGCTGCGCCCGGGTGGACTTCGGTGCGGTGCCTGACGACCGCGTGGCCGCTGCGCTGGTGTCGGAGGGTCTGGCCGCGCCCGACCGGGCTGCGCTGGTGGCCGCGGCGGCTGCGGGCAATCTCCATCGGGCCAGGGTGCTGGCTACCGACGAGCGGGTGGCGGCCCGGCGAGACGCATGGCGGACGATCCCGGACCACCTCGACGGAACCGGAGCCACCGTGGCGCGGCTGGTCGCCGAGTTGCGAGCCATGATCGACGCGGCCAGCACCGCTCTCACCGAGCGTCACCGGGCCGAGGTTGCCGCCCTGGATGAGCGTGAGGAGCAGTTCGGTGTCCGGGGCTCGGGCCGCAGCACCATCGAGGCCCAGCACCGCCGCGAGCACCGCCAGTTCCGCACCGACGAGATCCGCTTCGGCCTAGCCACCCTCACCGCCCGCTATCGCGAGCAGATCACCGTGCAACCCGGCGTCTCCGACATAGCCGCCGACCGGCGGGCCATCAAGGCCATAGACCGCCTCCGAGCAACCGCTGAGAGCCTGATCCGCTCTCCGAACGAGGCCCTAGCCCTCCAAGCTTTGCTGCTGGACCTCCCACCGTCTCCCGAAGCCGTCCACAGGCGGTGAAGCGATAGCCTGAGCGGGCGCGGGGCGGCTTGCCCGCCGGGCGCACAGGCCCGAATAGCTCAGCCGGTAGAGCGACGCTCTCGTAAAGCGTAGGTCAGGGGTTCAAGTCCCCTTTCGGGCTCTGACCTTCGCAACAACAAGAGGCGGCTCGTGGCCGACCAGGCAACCTTCGCGGACGACGCCATGCCGCTCATGCCGTCGTTGTACTCGGCCGCGCTGCGGCTGACCCGCAACGCCGCCGACGCCGAAGATCTGGTCTCGGAGACCTACCTGAGGGCCTACCGGTCCTACGGCACGTTCACCGCCGGCACCAACCTCAAGGCATGGATGTACCGCATCCTCACCAACGCCTACATCAGCGAGTACCGCCGCCGCCAGCGCCGGCCCACCGAGACCGACCTGGGCGATGTGGAGCACCTGTACCTCTATCGCCGCCTCGGCGGCGACGTCGGCGCCCGACTCGGCCGCAGCGTTGAGGACGAGCTGGCTGCACTCTTCGGAGACCACGAGGTGAAGCAGGCATTGGAGGATCTTCCCGACTACTACCGCCTGCCCGTGCTGCTCGCCGACGTGGAGGGGTTCTCCTACAGCGAGATCGCCGAGATCCTCGACGTTCCCATCGGCACCGTGATGAGCCGCCTGCACCGGGGAAGAAAACAGCTTCACAAGAGGTTGTACGACTTTGCCGTCCGCAACCGGCTCCTCCCCGATTCGGTGGACCTCCCCTCCGGCGGCACCTCGGCACCCCTCCCCGACGACACGACCGAACTGCCCGGCGGCGGCGCTTCACGGCTCGCCGACCCGGGCCCAGACCCCGACGACAGGAGTTGACTCGTGGCTCCGAGCTGCGACGACGTTTGCCGAGACCTTCATCTCTACCTCGACGGCGAGACGACCGTCGCGGCCCGAACCGTGATCTCCGTACACCTCGAGTGCTGCCCCTCCTGCGCCGACGTGTTCCATTTCGAGTCCCAGGTGCGGCTGACGGTGGCCCGCTGCTGCGGCGAGCCGGTGCCGGAGTCGCTGCGAGTGCGCGTCCTGGAAGCCATCTACACTGCGGACCCATGACCATCGTTGGCCCCATGATCCGGCTGGACCTATGACAATCGCCGGCGTCGTATGGCACTTCTGGATCGCTGTCCCGCTCGCCGTGGCCGGCATTGTCTCGATCGTGGCGACGATCGCTGGCTATCTCCAGAAGGTCACCTACAAGCGGTACCCGAGGGACTGAGCCCCACCGCATGGGTGCCCACGCCGAGGGTCCCGGCGAGCCCGCGGGTTCCTTCGATCCCTCCCAGCCCGAAGAATCCGACGAGCCCGCGGGTTCCGCCGGTCTCTCCCAGCCCGAAGAATCCGGCGAGCCCGCCGACTCCATCGACTGGGAGCTGGCCCGCCGGGTAGCCGTGCGCACCGCCAAGCGCGAGCCCTACACCGCGCCCCGCTGGCGCGACGGCCTCGCCGAGGACTTCGCGGAGTACACCGAGCGCGCCGAGGAGCTGGTGGCCGCGTTCACCGGGCTGCGGTCGCTGTCGGGCCCGGCCCGGGGCAGGGTCACCGACCGTGTCGGCTGGATTGACGCCAACCTGGCCTCGTTCCAGCGGCTGCTGAAGCCGTTAGCAGCCAAGCTCGGCTCAGGCTCGGAGGGAATGCTGGCCCCGATCACCCGGCGGGTGGCCGGCGCCGAGCTCGGTGTCATGCTGGGCTGGATGTCCACCCGGGTGCTGGGCCAGTACGACCTGCTCATCATCGAGGACGAGAAGCCCGAGGACCAGGACATCGTCTACTACGTGGCCCCTAATGTGTTGTCGCTGGAGAACCGGTACGCCTTCGAACCAGGCCAGTTCCGGCTCTGGCTGGCGCTTCACGAGGTGACCCATCGGGCTCAGTTCACCGGCGTGGACTGGATGCGGCCGCACTTCATCGGCCTGGTCGAGTCGGTGCTCGATTCGGTGGAGCCCGACCCGAAACGCATCGCGGCGGCGGTGCGCCGGGTGGTGGAGGCCCGACGCCGGGGTGAGGACCCGCTGGCCGCGGGCGGTTTGATGGGCTTGTTCGCCTCGGAGGCGCAGGTCGAGACGCTGGAGGAACTGGCCGGGCTGATGAGCCTGCTAGAGGGCCATGGTGACGTGATCATGGACCGCGCCGGTGAGGGCCTCGTCCCTTCTGCTCCGCGGTTCGGACGGGTGATGCGCAGCCGCCGCCAGTCGGTGCGGGGATTTGCCAAGGTCTTCCAGCGGCTGATCGGCCTCGACGCCAAGATCAAGCAGTACGCCGAGGGCGAGCAGTTCATCGAGTCGGTCGAGGCCGCCGGGGGCTCGGCCCTGCTCGACCGGGTTTGGGAGGAGCCTGAGAACGTCCCGGGCATCGCAGAGATCCGCAATCCGCATGATTGGGTGAGTCGTATGGGACTCGCCGAGGCAGCGGCCTGAAACGGAGAGGTCCGACGTGACCGGGGCGCCGAGCGGAGCGGCCCCGGATGTGAGCGTCGAACCGCTGCTGGCCCGCTGCATCTTCCCGGCGCCCGGTTCCGACGTGGCTTGTGGCCTGTCGGGCGGACCGGACTCGGCCGCCCTGGTTGCGCTGGCGACCGCGGCCGGGCTGAGGGTCACCGCCTGGCATGTGGACCACGGCCTGCGACCCTCGGCTCGCGACGACGCGGAGGCGGCGAAGGCCATCGCAGCCCGCTTCGGAGCCGGTTTCGAGCTGCGCCGGGTGTGTGTGGAACCCGGTCCCAACCTGGAGGCGCGGGCTCGCGCCGCCCGCTACGGCGCCCTGCCCGCCGATGTGCTCGTCGGCCACACCGCCGACGACCGCGCTGAGACCGTGCTGTTCAACATCGGCCGGGGCGCGGGCCTGGCGGGCGCGGCCGCGCCCCATGCCGGAGTCGGGCGCCCCCTGCTCGGCCTGCGCCGCTCCGAGACACACGCCCTGTGCCGGCAGCTCGACCTGCCCACGGTGCGCGATCCTATGAACGACGACCTGTCGTTCGCCCGCGTGGCCATCCGCAACGAGGTGATCCCCGCACTGGCCAGGGCTCTGGACCGTGACCCAGTCCCGCTGCTCAACCGCCACGCCGAGTTGGCCTCCCAGGCGTTGGAGGTGATCGCGGAACTGGCCGCCGGCCTTGACCCTACGAGCGCGGCCGCACTCACCGCGGCGCCAAGGGCGGTGGCGGCCGAGGCGCTCAGGACCTGGATCTTCGAGGCGGCCGGCTCGGCCCCCAGTGCCGCCTCGATCGACCGGGTGCTCGGCGTCGCCCAGGGTCGGGGCATAGCCACCGAGATCACTGGAGGCCATCGAGTGGCCCGAACTGCGGGCCGCCTACGCATCGAGCCCCACGAGCCGCCCCTCGATCGTTCTTGACGTAGTTGTTCCCACATGTTGGGGGTCAACTACCTCAATTTTTGCCGCTCCGGCCGCGATCCGGCTGCAGCGCGGCGAGGCTTCAGCGGCGCCCGGTATCGTGTCAGGGTGAGCTTGGCGCCGGAGCAGCCCGCGGCGCAGATGCCCCAGCCGCCAGGGTCGGTCGGGCGCGCCCTCATCACTGAGGCCGAGCTGCAGGCCCGGGTGGAGGAGATCGGCGCTGAGATCACTGCCGACTACGAGGGACGCCCCCCGCTGCTGGTCGGGGTGCTCAAGGGTGCCTTCGTATTCATGAGCGACCTGGCCCGGGCCATCGACCTGCCGGTGGAGATCGATTTCATGGCCGTGTCGTCCTACGGGCTCAGCACCGAGTCCAGCGGTGTAGTACGCATCATCAAGGACCTTGAGACCGATGTGCGCGACCGCCACGTCGTGTTGGTGGAGGACATCGTCGACTCCGGCCTCACTACCGACTACCTGGCTCAGCTGGTGCAGGCCCGACGGCCGGCCAGCTTCGAGATCTGTGCTCTGCTGGTGCGCGAGGACGCCCGCTCCGAGGGCATCCGCTACGTCGGATTCTCCGTCCCGGCCGACTGGCTGGTGGGGTACGGGCTGGACGTGGGGGAGCGCTACCGCGAGCTGCCCTCGGTGCATCTCTTCGACCTGGACGATGCATGAGCAGCAAATGGTCGGAAGGGATCGAGCCTCGCGGCTTCCGGTGGATCCTCACCGACCGCTTCGGCGTGTGCGAACGTCCCGGCGGCTACGGCGTCGGTCACCGTCGGGTTCGGCGTCTCGAAGAGATCATCTGGCTGCGCCGTCACGAGATCGACCTGATCGTGAGCATCACGTCGATCCCTTACAACCTCCACGACTATGACGAGCATGGGCTGGCCTACGCCCACCTGCCCTTCTCGGACCCCAGCGACGGCACCGAGCGTCTCGAGCAGATCCTGAGCACCATCCGGGACCACTCGTCCGGCCATCGGGTGGTGCTCCATCACGACTCGATCGGGGACCGGGTGTCGGGTGTGGTGGCGGGCTATCTGCTTTGGTCCGGGCTGGTCGAAAGCGGCCCTGAGGCCATCACCATCGCCGAGCGGCTCCTAGAACGCGAACTCGGCCCCATGGCTCGCGAGATCGTGGCCATGGCTCAAGAGCTCAAGTCCGTGCCGTGACCGGCGGGGGTGGGGCGAGGCCGACCCGGAGGGCCTTCGTGGCGTTGGGGTCGAACCTGGGTGACAGGATGGCCTACCTTCGCGGCGCGGTGGACGGCCTCGACGACGTGGACGCGGTGTCCGACGTGTATGAGACCAAGCCGGTGGGCGGTCCCGAGCAGGGCCCGTACCTCAACATGGTGGTGCGGCTTCAGACTTCGGCCAGCCCCCGAGAGCTGCTGGCACAGTGCCGGGCCAGGGAGCTGGAGGCGGGCCGGCTGCGGGTGGTGCGCTGGGGTCCCCGCACACTCGACGCGGATGTGCTGTGGGTCGATGGCGAGCAGGTTGACGCCCGCGACCTGACCGTTCCGCATCCACGCATGTACGAGCGGGACTTCGTGCTGGTGCCGCTGGCCGATGTGGGCCCCGACCTGCTGCCCGACGGTTACGAGCCGGCGTCCGTCGACGGCGTGATCAGGCTCGGGCCGCTCGGCCTCTAGGCAGAGGCCGAGCGATGGGCCGCAGTCATCGAGGATTTCACAAGGAGCGGAGCGAGGCCGTGGCCCGAGCGGCCCCTGAGCGCAGCGAACCAGAGCGGGAGCCATCAGTGCGGTCGGTCCGCGTCATCGGCTCCGGCCGGGCTGGCGGCGCCATGGCCGCCGCGCTGGCCGATGTCGGGTGGCAGGTGCGCCCCATCCTTGGCCGGTCCGCGGCCCCCGCCGAAGTGGCCGCCGCGGCTGCCGATGTCGATCTGGTGCTGATCGCCACGCCCGATGCCTCCGTGGCGGAGGTGGCGGCCGCGATCGAGCCTGCGGCCACCGCGGCGGTGGCCCACCTCGCCGGGGCGCTGGGCCTCGATGCGGTTGCTTCGCACCCCCGACCCGCTGCCTTGCACCCCCTGGCGGCCCTGCCGGATGCCGCCGTCGGCGCCCGGTGCCTGCTTGCCGGTGGGTGGTTCGCGGTGGCGGGTGACCCACTGGTCCGGCAGGTGGTCGCCGACCTCGGCGGCCGGGCCCTGGAGGTGGCCGACGCCGACCGGGCCGCCTACCACGCGGCCGCAGTGGTCGCCTCCAACCATCTGGTGGCCCTGCTGGGCCAGGCCGAGCGCATCGCGTCAACAGCCGGGGTTCCATTCGCCGCGCTGATCGACCTTGTGCGGGCCACTGTCGACAACGTCGACGAGTTGGGCCCGGCTGCGGCCCTGACCGGACCCGCGGCCCGAGGCGACACCGAAACGATCCGGCGCCACCTGGAAGCCATCGCCCCCGCCGAGCGATCCGCCTACGAGGCTCTGGCCGAACAGGCCCGCCGACTCGCCGGCCGCGTGGAGTCGCCATGAGCGCAGGTCGCCGGCCGCGGGGTGTCGCCGGCCGCGGGGTGTCGCCGGCCGCGGGGTGTCGCCGTGAGCGGGGTGTCGCCGGCCGCGTGGTGTCGCCATGATCGGGGTGTCGCCATGATCGGAGATCGCCGCGCCCTGTGGCGCGAGGCCACGATCCGCGGTTTGCGGCCGCTGCTCGGCGAGGCGCGCGCCGCCGGTCGCACCGTCGGGCTCGTGCCCACTATGGGATTCCTGCACGCTGGCCACCGTTCGCTGATCGAGCGGGCTCGGGCCGAGAACGACACCGTGGTGGTGTCGATCTTCGTCAACCCCCTGCAGTTCAACCCCGGCGAGGACTTCGACGACTACCCCCGCGATCTGGCCCGAGATCTCCAAGTGTGCGTCGAGGCCGGTGCCGACATCGTCTTCGTCCCCGACCTGGGTGAGATGTACCCCGAGCCGGTGGTGACGACCGTGCGCCTCGGGACTCTCGCGGATGTGCTGTGTGGCGTCTCTCGCGCTGGCCACTTCGACGGGGTCGCCACCGTCGTGGCCAAGCTGTTCTCCATCGTGGGCGAGTGCTCGGCCTACTTCGGAGAGAAGGACTTCCAGCAACTCACCGTCGTGAGCCGCATGGCGGCGGACCTGTCGATGCCGGTGCGGGTGGTGGGCTGCCCCACGGTTCGCGAGCCCGACGGGCTGGCCCTCTCCAGCCGCAACGCATACCTGAGCGAGGCTGAGCGCAGCCAGGCACCGGTGCTGCGCCGCGCCCTGGTGTCCGGAGCGGCCCTGGTGCAGTCGGGCGAGACCAGCCCCGCAGTGGTGGAAGCAGAGATGGCAGCAGTGATCGCCACCGCACCACTGGCGAGGATCGACTACACGGCGGCGGTTTCGGCGTCCACCCTCACCGCCGACGGACCGCTGCAAGGCGACACAAGGCTTCTGGCGGCCGTCCGGTTCGGCAGAGCGCGTCTCATAGACAACACCGGCTGCCGTTCAGCCTGATCCGCAAAGACGGTCGCCCGTGGCCGGCACCCCACGGCACCCGCCGATCCGCCGTATCCTGCGGCGGTGCTGCTTGCTATCGACGTCGGCAACACGCAGACCGTCGTCGGCATATACGACCCCAGCGCGGTCCACGGCTCGGGCGCGGCGGACGGGCTCGTCGACCACTGGAGGCTCTCCACAGACCCGGACCGCACCGCCGACGAGCTAGGCGTTGTGATCAGGTCGCTGCTGAGTGTGATCGACATCGACTTCGAGAACGACGTCACGGGAGTTTCCATCTGCTCGGGCGTGCCCCGCCTGCTCGCAGGCCTGCGGGAGATGGTGCGACGGCAGCTCGGATTCTCGCCCGTGGTTGTCGGCCCCGGCACCAAGTCCGGCATGCCGATCCACTACGACAACCCCAAGGAGGTCGGCGCGGACCGGATCGCCAACGCCGTGGCGGCCTACGACCTCTACGGCGGCCCCACCTTGGTGGTGGACTTCGGCACCGGCAACAACTTCGACGTCATATCGGCCGACGGCGCCTTCCTGGGCGGTGCCATCGCGCCCGGCATCGAGATCAGCCTGGATGCGCTGTTCGGCCGGGCCGCGGCTCTCGGCGCGGTCGAATTGGTAGAGCCCCGCAGCGTGGTCGGCAAGACCACGGTCGAGTCGATCCAGTCCGGCGCCCTGTACGGCTTCACCGCCATGGTCGACGGCATGAACGCCCGCTTCCTCTCCGAACTGGGCGAGGCGAACGTCGTCGCCACCGGGGGTCTGGCCCACGTGATCGCTCCCATCTCACAGACGATCGAGCACGTCGAGCCGTTCCTAACGCTGCACGGACTCCGGATCGTCTACGAACGCAACCAGGACCGATAAGCGACGGCCACGTTCCGTACCGTTTCGAGCGGACCCACGCCGTGGGCGAAGTCACCGAGGCGTTCGACCTGTGGGTGAGCCGGCATCGGCGTGGACCGTCTGGTGATGCTCCTTACCGGCACCACCGCCATCCGCGACGCGGTCCTGTTCCCCACCCTGCGCCCCGACCCCTCAGCCTGACTCGCAGCTAGGAGACTGCTGAGTAAGTCACAAATTGCTAGTTTCGTGATCATAAAACCCCAGGTCAGAGGCTTGTGGGTTAGCCGAAATCGGCATTACTCAGCAGTCTCCTAGGGACTGGCTTCGTTCTCGTCGGGATCGGGCCCGCGGATCCTCAGGTGGCCCTCGATGCGGGCCAGACGCTCGCGAACGTTGCCGAGGCTGGCATTGATCCGGCCCAGCTGTTCCTGCGTCGTGCGATGGTCCTCTTTGAGATCGTCCAGTTGCCGGCTGTGGGCGGTGCTGGTGGCGACCAGCCCGGCGACTTGGGTGCTGAGGCCAGCCACTTGATCGCCTAGTCCGCCCAGTTGCTCGCTGTGGGCGGTGCTGGTGGCGACCAGCCCGGCGACTTGGGTGCTGAGGCCAGCTACTTGATCGCCTAGTCCGCCCAGTTGCTCGCTGTGGGCGGTGCTGGTGGTGGCCAGCCCGGCAACCTGCGCGGTCAGGAGTTGAATGGCGCCGCGGGTCTTGGCGCTCTCCCGGCGCTGATCGAACACGCTGGCCAGCACTGCGGCAAGCAGCGCCGCGATCATTCCCAACAGTGCAGCGTCCATCAGCCCGGACATTAGCGGCGTGCCGGATATGATGCAACCTTAGATCAGCAAATTCATTGACGTTCAGTATGGGGCGGCCCCGGCGACGGCTAGCCGGCGGTTAGGGCGGGGGTTTCGGTTAGGCGGTCTGCGGCTAGGCGCAGCACGGCGGTGGCGGGGGTGTCGGGCAGCGACGTGAGCGCGGCCCGGGCCTTGTCGGCCCACATGCGGGCGGTGTCGCGGGCCTCGGGGGGCTGAGCGACAGGCCGCGCTCGGGGCGACCGTGGGTGCGGGATCCCCCGAACATTGTACGTATGCGCAACCTCATCATGAACGCCGTGCGTTCAATCGATCAGCATCAATAGGGGGCCACCTTGCGACAGGATGGCGGTTCTATCGCAGAGAGAGTGTTCCGTCCAGTTCGTTGGACTGACGGTCGGCGTGCTCGCTATCGTGAGGATGGCATCGCGTTCACGCTCCTGCTCGTGGTCGAGGTCTTGTGGCCAGTGTCTATCGTCTTGATGGTCGACGGCCTTTCCTATCGAGCGTGGGTTCCGATGGTGTTGATTCTCTTCATCCTTGGCTTCACCGCAAAGCAGCGCCTGAGGGCAACCGTCCGAAAAATGGAAGAACGTGACATCGCGGACGATATACATTCTCGCCCGGGTTTGCTCTATCAGTTCATAGAATACTTGGTCCGGCGCTATGAGCGCAAGTTGGAGAAGCTACGAGCACAGGCTGAGGAAGCGACAGTTCGCGGAGACGATAAGTCAGCTACTAAGCGCCGCAAAGACGCGAACAAGTGCCAACATCATATCAACAGGATGCGCGATACAGCCAAGCAATACGAGTATCGCTGACATTACTTAACCCCGATCATTTGAGCCGGGTAGCCGCTTGAGATTCATGCCGACGATCAGCGGCTAGTGCCCTATTTGGGGAATTCGTTGTAGATATGTGGCCATGGTCTCGAAGATCTCGTCGGCGGTCTTGCGCCAGATGAAGGGGCGGGGATTTTGGTTCCAGTTGTCGGTCCAGGCGTTGATGGAGTCTTTGAGGTCTTTGACGCTGGTGTGGGTGCCGCGGCGGAGCCATTTGGTGGTGAGCTCTGAGAACCAGCGCTCCACGAGGTTCATCCAGGAGCTGTGGGTGGGGGTGAAGTGGAGCTTGAAGCGGGGGTGGCGCAGCAGCCGGCGCTGTATGGCGGGGGTCTTGTGGGCAGAGACGTTGTCGAGGACGACGTGCACGTCGAGGTGCTCTGGGACCTCTTTGTCGATGAGGTTCAAGAACTTGCGGAACTCCTCGCTTCGGTGTCGGGCGGTCATCGTGGTGATGACCTTGCCGGTGGCGGCGTCGAGCGCCGCGAACAGGTCGGTGGTGCCGTGTCGGCGGTAGTCGTGGGTGCGCCTTTGCGCGGCGCGGGCATCAGCGGCAGGATCGGGGCGGTGCGGTCTATGGCCTGCACCCCGGTCTTCTCGTGCGCGCAGAACACTGCCGCGGCCTCAGGCGGGTTCAGATACAGCCCGACGACGTCTCGGACCTTGTCGATGAACTGCGGGTCCGGCGACACCTTGAACTCCTCGACGGTGGGGCTTGAGCCCGAACGCCTGCCAGATCGAGTGCACCGACCACGCCGAGACGCCCACCTCAGCGGCCATCGACCGCGTCGACCAGTGCGTCGCGCCCGCCGGCGCGCTCTCGAGGGTGCGCACGATCACCTCCTCCACCTTGGCGTCGGTGATCTTGCGCGGCGGGCCCGGCCGCGGGTCGTCGGCCAGCCCGCCGAGGCGGCGCTCAGCGAACCGGCGCCGCCACTTGGCGACCGTCGCCGGGTGGCACCCCAGCCCCGCGGCGATATCTCTGTTGTAGCGGCCCTCGGCCGCGGCCAGCACGATCCGGCACCGCAGCGCCAGAGCCTGAGACGACTTCGGGCGGCGAGCCCACCGCTCAAGCGTCTCGCGCTCCCCGCCGCTGAGCTCGATCACAACCGTCGGCCGCCCCCGCCTCGCGCCCATAGCTGCCTCCAATCGTCGCCGACAGCGGCCATGCTACCGCCCCCGCCAAACAAACGCGACGAACTAACCAAACGGGACACTAGTTGCCGGCTGTGGGCGGTGTTGGTGGCGGCCAGCCCGGCGACCTGGGTGCTCAGGAGTTGGATGGCGTCGCGGGTCTTGGCGCTCTCCCGGCGCTGATCGAACACGCTGGCCAACACCGCCGCGAGCATTCCCAACAGTGCAGCATCCACGGCCCGGACATTAGCGGAGTGTCAGATACGATGCAACCTTAGATCAGCAAATTCATTGACTTTCAGTATAGTTTGGCAAGATCGCGGAGTCAGCCGGTTAGTTGTTGGCGCGATCAGCGGATGCTGAGGCTCGAGGAGACCAGCATTCCGCTGACAGGTACCTCAGGAGAGCGGGCCGAGACGGCGACGGCTGCACGATGTCGGCGGCCGCAGGCGGCCGTCGAGCAGTCGCGCCTACGGCCAGAGCTCGTCGGCGGCCAGGGTTTGGTGCAGATCCTCGAGCGGCCACACGTCGATGCCGTCCCTGGTTGTGAAGGCGCGGCGGCCTCGGTAGGCGAGGATGCGGCGGGCCAGTGCGGGGAGGTCGGCTACGGCTCGCAGTCCTTTGAGCATGGCGGTGTTGTACCGCTCGGCGGCCTTGACCTCGATGGCGAGGTGCTCGCGGTCGCGGGTGAGCACGAAGTCGACTTCGGCGGCGGACTCGGCGGCGGCCCAGTATCCGATGTCGTCGTAGATGCGCTGGTGCTCGTTGTGGGCTCGTAGCAGGCCTAGCACCCAACCTTCCAGCAGAGCCCCTCGCTCCTCGGCCGCGACCGGCCCTAGCTGGCGCTTGACCGCTCGCACCAGTCCGGGATCGGCCCAGTACAGCTTGGGTCGGCACCGCTCCCGGACCCTCAGCCGAGCCTCGATGGCTGGCAGTTGCACGGCCAGCAGCGTGTCCTCGAGGATCTCGAGATAGCCGTTGACGGTGGTCCGGGCAACTCCGGCGTCGCGAGCGATGGAGGCGGCGTTGACGGTCTGGGCGTGCATCACCGCGGCCACCGGCAGGAAGCGCACGAATCCCGACAAGTTGCGGACTGCGGCCTCGGCCCGGATCTCCTCGCGAAGGTACAGCTGTGTGTAGCTCTTGAGGACATCCCTTCGGTCCGGAGCGGTCCACACCAGCGGGATGGTGCCGTAGCGGAGCGCGTCGTCGAGACTGAAGTCGTGCCCGAGTTCCGCCGGAGTAAGCGGGTGCATGGCCTTGCGCAGCGCCCGTCCCGCCAGCAGGTTGGTGCCCGCGGTCTTGAGCTTGCGGGCGCTGGATCCCAGCAGGGCGAAACGAACGCCGCGCTCTTCGATCATCCGGTGCACCTCGTTGAGCAGGCTGGGGATGCGCTGGACCTCGTCCACCACCACCCATTCGCCCGCCCCCACCCCCGACAGCAGTTGGCGGAACAGCGACGGGTCGGCTAGCAGGTCGGTGAACAGATCCTCGTCCAGCAAGTCGAGCCGCAGCGCGCCGGGCAGGGCCTGCCGGGCCCAGGTGCTCTTGCCCACGCCCCTCACGCCGAGCAGGAAGAAGCTCCGATCCGGCACCTGAGCCAGCCGTTCGTAGATCATGCCATCAAGAATAGCCGAAAAGTGACGGCTATTTACTCAGATTTAGACACCCGTCGGACCTCCTCGTCCACAGACGGCTGCCTTCTTGCCAGCTCCAGCAATCCGTGTGTCCGACCCCTCGTCTACCCACGTTAGCCTCGTCCAACGACGCCAGTCCAACGAACTACCCACGGGTCTTGGTCACATCTGACCCATGGCCGCCGGAAGGTCGATCCGGGGCCCGCTAGCCGATGGTTAGGGCGGGGGTTTCGGCTAGGCGGTCTGCGGCTAGGCGCAGCACGGCGGTGGCGGGGGTATCGGGCAGCGACGTGAGCGCGGCCTGGGCCTTGTCGGCCCACATGCGGGCAGTGTCGCGGGCCTCGTCCACACCGGTCGTGGACCGAACCAGCCCGGCGGCCCGGTCCCGGGCCGCGGCGTCGATGGGTCGACCGAGGATCGAGCGCAGTTCGTCGCCCGCCACCGGGTCGGCCAGAGCCCGGATGACCGGCAGCGTGTAGGTCCCCTCGGCCAGGTCGTTGCCAGCCGGCTTGCCCAGCTGCGACTCGGTGGCCACCAGGTCCAGGATGTCGTCGACGATCTGGAAGGCCATACCGTAGGCGAAGCCGAACTCTCCGAGCGCCTCCGCCGCATGCCTCCGCACCTCGCCGACGGTTGCCCCGATCCGGCACGAGATCGACAGCAGCGCCGCGGTCTTGCCCGACACGGCCAGTTCGTAGCGCTGCTCGCTGCGCTCGATGTCGTAGGCGTTCTCGAGCTCGATGATCTGGCCCTCGCACAGTTGGGTGATCGCCTCGGCCAGCAGCGCCGCGACCTCGGCCCCCAGAGACGCCGCCATGGCCGAGGCCCGTCCCAGCAGGTAGTCGCCGGCCAGGATGGCCCGCAGGTTTCCCCACTGGGCGTTGACGCTGGGAATCGAGCGCCGGGTAGTGGCCTCGTCCATCACGTCGTCGTGGTACAGCGATCCGATGTGGACCAGCTCCACCGAGGCCCCGCCCCGCACCGCGGCCCGCGAGGACCTCGTCGGCGCGGGGTCGCAAACCAGAGAGGAGGCGAGGCAGAAGCCGGGGCGGACCAGTTTCCCGCCCACGCTGATCAGGTGGCGGGCCAGTTCGGTGACAAAGTCGTCGGTGGCCGCTGCGGCTGCCAACAGCTCCTCCTCCACGCGCCGCAGGTCGTCATCGAGGCACGGCAACAGGGCGAACGGGGAGGTGGCGGCCACGCCGTGAGGGTAATGGGGGACCGGCCGGACATGCAGCACGAAACCAGGGCCGCGGCGCAACTCATGTCACGGGTCTCGGTTACACTGACCGACATGAGGCAGCCCATCTGGCCAGGAGGTGTATGCGATGTTTGAGCGGTTCACTGACAGGGCCCGTCGAGTCGTTGTTCTGGCCCAGGAAGAGGCGCGCCTCCTCAATCACAACTACATCGGCACCGAGCACATCCTGCTCGGCCTCATTCACGAGGGCGAGGGGGTGGCGGCCAAGGCGCTGGAGTCGCTGGGCATCAGCCTCGAGTCGGTGCGGGGCCAAGTGGAGGAGATCATCGGCCAGGGCGGCAGCTCGCCCAGCGGCCATATCCCCTTCACGCCCAGAGCCAAGAAGGTCCTCGAGCTGAGCCTGCGCGAGGCGCTCCAGCTCGGCCATAACTACATCGGCACTGAGCACATCCTGCTCGGGCTGATCCGCGAGGGCGAGGGCGTCGCCGCGCAGGTCCTGGTCAAGCTGGGCGCGGACCTGGCCCGGGTGCGCGAGCAGGTCATCCAACTGCTCTCGGCTTACGGCGGGGTGTCGGGATCGGCCCAGGGCGATAAGACCGGCGCAACCGCTGGCGGGGGCGGCGGCGAGTCGTCGTCGGGCTCGCACGTGCTCGACCAGTTCGGCCGCAACCTCACCCAGCTCGCCCGTGAGAAGGCCCTCGACCCGGTGATAGGCCGGGGCCGAGAGTCCGAGCGGGTCATGCAGATCCTGTCCCGCCGCACCAAGAACAACCCGGTGCTGGTGGGCGAGCCCGGAGTGGGCAAGACCGCCATCGTCGAGGGCCTGGCCCAGTCGATCGCCACCGACGACGTGCCCGAAACCCTGCGCGACCGCCAGCTCTACACGCTGGACCTGGGCGCGTTGGTGGCAGGCAGCCGCTACCGGGGCGACTTCGAGGAGCGGCTCAAGAAGGTCCTCAAGGAGATCCAGAGCCGGGGCGACATCATCTTGTTCATCGACGAGATCCACACCCTCGTCGGAGCGGGCGCGGCCGAGGGCGCCATCGACGCCGCGTCGATCCTCAAGCCGATGCTGGCCCGGGGCGAGCTCCAGACGATCGGCGCCACCACGCTCGACGAGTACCGCAAGCACCTGGAGAAGGACGCCGCGCTGGAGCGCCGCTTCCAGAAGGTGGTGGTGGACGAGCCGACCGTGGCCCACACCATCGAGATCCTCAAGGGACTGCGCGACCGTTACGAGTCCCACCACCGGGTCACGATCACCGATCAGGCGCTGGTGGCCGCGGCCAACCTTGCCGACCGCTACATCTCCGACCGCCATCTGCCCGACAAGGCCATCGACTTGATCGACGAGGCCGGGTCGCGCCTGCGCATCAGGCGCATGTCCACGCCGCCGCAGTTCAAGGAGCTCGAGGCCGAGCTGGCCGAGGTGATCACCCGCAAGAAGGACGCGGTGGAGGCCCAGCTCTTCGAGGACGCCGGCGATCTGCGCGACAAGGAGAAGGAGCTGCTGGCCCGCCGCGAGACTCTGGAGGGCGAGGCCAAGGCGGCCGGGGTCGACCTGTTCGACGAGGTCGACGAGGAGGCGATCGCCGAGGTGCTGTCGCTGTGGACCGGCATCCCGGTCTACAAGCTCACCGAGGAGGAGACCAAGAAGCTGCTGCGCATGGAGGACGAGATGCACAAGCGGGTGGTGTCCCAGCACGACGCCATCTCTGCCGTCTCGCAGGCCATCCGCCGCACCCGGGCCGGCCTCAAGGACCCCAAGCGGCCGAGCGGCTCGTTCATCTTCCTGGGGCCCTCGGGCGTGGGCAAGACCGAGCTGGCCAAGACCCTGGCCGAGTTCCTGTTCGGCGACGAGAACTCCCTCATCAGCCTGGACATGTCCGAGTACATGCAGAAGCACACGGTGAGCCGCCTGATCGGCTCGCCGCCGGGCTATGTCGGCTATGAGGAGGGTGGCCAGCTCACCGAGCGGGTCCGGCGCAAGCCGTTCTCGGTGGTGCTGTTCGACGAGATCGAGAAGGCCCATCCGGACGTGTTCAACACCCTGCTGCAGATCCTCGAGGAGGGCCGGCTCACCGACAGCCAGGGCCGAACGGTGGACTTCCGCAACACGGTGCTGATCATGACGTCCAACCTGGGCACCGCCGATCTGCGCAAGGCCAACCTGGGCTTCACCAGGGCCGACGAGCGGGTCACCTACGAGCGGATGAAGGCCAAGGTGCAGGAGGCGCTCAAGCAGCACTTCCGGCCCGAGTTCCTCAACCGCATCGACGACGTGATCGTGTTCCACGAGCTGACCCAGCTTGAGGTGCGCCGCATCGTCGATCTGATGATCGTGCGCACCGCCGACCAGCTGGCCGGCCAGGGCATGGGCTTGGAGCTCACCGACGCGGCCAAGGACCATTTGGCTGCCAGCGGGTACGACCCGACGCTGGGGGCGCGGCCGCTGCGCCGGGCCATCCAGCGGCTGGTGGAGGATCCGCTGTCGGAGCGGCTGCTGCACAAGGAGTTCCGGGCTGGTGAGATCGTCATCGTGGACGTGGAGGACGATCCGCTCGAGGAGGCCAAGTTGGTGGTCGTGTTCCGCGCCATCGAGGGATTCGAGCCGCCTGAGCCCGAGTTGGAGCCGACCGCAGGCGAGGGCCGCTTCTAGGCTCGCCCTCCGCGGGCAGCCTGAGAGCGGGTCGCGAGACTAGGGCCATGGCTGCTCAGAGCCAGGCTCGCATGTCACCCGTTTCCGGCTGCAGGAGCAGGCCGCGCCTTCGCGGGCTGCACCTGCGAAGTCGGGGCGCTCGGATGCCGCGCCCGCGCGGGCGGCGTTGGAGTGGCCGACGTTGGGGTGGCCGGCGTGTGGTTGCGGTGCTGCGGGCGCTGCTGCTGGCTGTGGGGCTGGCGGTGGTGGCGGCTGCGTGCCGGGTCGATGCGGTCGTGCAGGTGGAGGTCGACGATGTCGGCTCGGGCACGGTCACGGTGGTGTTCAACGCCGACGCCGACGCGGTGGCCCGTGTTCCCGAGCTGGCCGGCGGGCTGCGCCTCGACGATGCGCGGGCCGCCGGATGGGCGGTGGACGGCCCGTTGTTCCGCGCCGATGGGGGTGTGCAAGTCCGGGCGGTAAAGCGGTTCGAGTCGTCGAGGCAGCTGCCCGAGGTCCTGGAGGAGTTTGCCGGGAAGGGCGTGATCTTCTCGGATGTGGTCTTGGAGCAGACCCGCTCCTTCGCCAGGAGCGACTACGACTTCCGGGCCACCATCGACCCGACGCCGCCGCTGGAGACTTTCAGCGACACCGCCCTAGCCGGCATTTTCGATGACCAGCCCTTCGGGCGGCCGCTGCAGGACCTGATCGCCGAGGCTGGCACGCCCGAGGATTCCCTGGGCCTCGAGTTCTCGTTGACACTTCTAGACGCCGACGACGCATTCAGCGCCTCCTCGAGCGGGTTGGCCGAGTCATCGGAGGCCGCTGCCGCCGCCCCCGAGGTCGACGGTTCGACGGCCACCTGGCGGTTCTCCTACGGGGACCCCGCGGTGCGCACCGACGCCTCGACCGTGCTGGAGGGCGGGGTCGCGCCCCTGTGGCGCAGCATTGCTCTGGTGGCCGCAATCAGCTTCGGTGTGGTGCTGCTGGGCGTGGCGGTGGCCAGGGTGGTGGTGCTGCTGCGCACTCCCAAGGGTCGGGGCCGCCGGGCCACCCGGCGCCGCCAGCAGAGGGCCGCGGCCCGAGAGGCGGAGGCCAGCCGTCCCCGCAAGCGCCTGCTGCGCCTGCTGGTGGTGGACGTGCATGGAGTGATCGTGCGGCCCACCGAGCCTCTGGAGGGTCTGCTGCTACCGGTCATCCTGGGCGAAAACCCCGACATCGACCAGGAACTGGCCCGCGACCGGCACCGCAAGCTGGTACTGGGTCGTCTCACCGCCGAGGAGTTCTGGAGCGACCTCGGGCTCGGGCCGATCGGCCGCGACGTGGAAACCCGCTACCTGTCGTCGTTCAAGCTGGTGCCGGGCCTGCACCCGTTCCTGGACCGGGTCGCGAGCCGGAGCCTGCCGGTGGCGGCAGTCGGCAACCAGCCCCGCGAGTGGGGGATGCGCCTGAGGCGCATGGCCCAGTTGGAGGACTCGGTGTCGTCGTGGCTGGTCAGCGGCGAGGTGGGGGCCGCCCTGCCCGAGCGGCCGCTGTTCGAGGCGACCCGCCGGGTGATGTCGGTGGACCTCTACGACTGTCTGTACCTGTCAAGCGTGCCGGAGAACCTGGACGCCGCGTCGGACATGGGGATGGCCACCGGATACTTCGCGGCCAGCCCCGAGGATGTGCAGGAGACCGAGCACACGCTGATCCGGGGCTTTGACGACATCCTCCGAGGCCGCTCCGCCGGCACCTGACCGCTTCTGCCTGGATCGCCCCGTTCTGTTCGCGGAAATCCGCCGTAGGGGCGCATAAGCGCGAACAGAATGGCCGCAGTCAGGTGGCGGTGTCGGTGAAGCGGTCTCGTACGTGGCCGGACTGCCCGCCAGTGCGGATCATCCCCGGCGAACCCTGGTGATCAGATCTACGCCGCTACAGACACGAGATCGCAGTGCTGACTCTTCTGCACCAACATCGGCACGGCATCCACCCGCGATGGAGGATCGGGATCGTTGGTCCAGACTAAGCCAACGGTGTCGCTCATGCTGCGGATGATGTCAGCGATCCGGCGGTTCAGTGCAGGACCGGCGACGGGATCGGCGAGAAGGAAGTAGATCTCCATGTCTCCGGTGCTTGCCTGACCCCATGTGCATGGGTCTGTGATCTTGGCTTCATCGTCGAGATGATTGGCCATGCGGTCCATCACGTCGTGGAACTCGTCGGGGGTCAGTGGTCTGACACCGTCGCGGTCGATGCAACTGAGCGTGCCCGTGACCGTTACCTCGGCCCGAAGATGGTCCTTTGTTGTCATCGTGTCACCTGCCTTTGCACCGTTTGAAGTCTCCGCGGACTTTCTTGAGCGTTCCTGAGTGGCGAGGGGTGGTAGAGACTGTCACTCTGCAACTGCATTCGTACGGGCAGAGCGCAACGAAGTGGCGTTTGGTCTTGAGAACGCGCCAACCACGACCCTCTGCGTGCTGTAGCAACGTCTCATAGTCGTGCTTGGTATGGCGTGGTCGTGTGCTCACCATGTGTGCGGTTCGATTGCAGGCTAACAGGCCAGATCTCGGGTTGTCTCCCGTGATCGGACATTCGCAGACCGGGCCTCGTCATGGCTCCCATGGTAGACCGCTCGAGGTGTGGGTTCGACCGGCCGGCTGGCGGCGTACGACATGGCAGACCGCTGGGGGGCGCGGTCTCGCTCGGCCCGCGGCGGTGGCCCTATTGTCGGCGTCGTGGTTGAGCTGGCCTGCATGGTGATGCCCGAGGGTCCGGTCGGCGCGGTCGTGCGAGCCGCGGTGGAGGCCGAGCGGTTCGGGTGCAGCCGGGTCTGGATCCCCGACGAGGGCTTGGCGGCCAGGGAGTGTTGGGTGACTCTGGGAGCGGTCGCCGCGGCCACGAGCTCGGTCGAGGTCGGCACGGGCATCACCAACGCCTACACCCGCCATCCGGGGATGACCGCGGCTGCCGTCGCCACCTTGGACGAGGCGTCAGGCGGGAGGGCCGCGCTGGGGATCGGAGCGGGCGGGGCACTCACGCTCACGGCGCTGGCCATCGAGCGCCGAGCGCCGATCACCGCGATGCGCGAGCTGGTGACGACCAGCCGGGCGCTGTGGGCTGGCGAGACCGTCGATTGTGACGGCGTGGCGGGCGGGTTCCGTCGGGCCCGCCTCGGTTACGGCCGGCCCGACATTCCGATCTGGCTGGCCGGGCGCGGCCCTCGGGTGGTCCGGCTGGCAGGGGAGTTGGCCGACGGTTTCATCTTGTCGTTCGTTCACAAGGAGTTGATCGGCGAGCATGTGGCTGCGATCCGTGGCGCAGCCGGCGAGCACGACCGACCACACCCCAGGTTGTGCTACATGACCATCCTGGCCACGACCGACCGGGCCCGGGAGGCGGCCCGGGCCGGCTTGACGTTCCGGCTGGTCGATTCTCCGGATCACGTCAAGGCCCGCATTGGCCTGGACTCCGGCACCGAGGCGGCGATCCGCCAGGGTCTCTCCGACGGCGGGCCTGCGGCCGCGGCTCGCTTCGTGCGCGATGACTGGGTTGACGCCTTCGTGATCTCGGGGTCGGTGGAGGAGTGCCGTTCCGAGCTGGGTGCGCTGGTGGTGGCCCACGGGATCGACGAGTTCCAGGTGTCGGTCGACGACCTCGACTCGGCGGCGGATGACCTGGCACTGGCCGCCGAGATCACCCGCACCCCAAGCTGAAGCACCAGACCGGCTGCATGATTCTGTCCTCATGTCGCTGGACGTGCACAGAGTGGCGACGATGACTCCCCGAGCGGTCCAGAACCCGTCGAGTTTGGATGTCCGCTGGCGGGAAGCCGCGGGATGGAGCGCCTCATAGGGTCGGGGACATGGACGACTTGGATGGCGCTCGATGGGCAGCGGTCGAGACTCGAGCCGAGGGTGCGGTGGGGGTGTTCTTCTACGCGGTGCGGACAACCGGGATCTACTGCCTGCCGACGTGTCCGTCTCGTCGCCCGTTGCGCAAGAATGTCGTGTTCTTCAGGACCGGGGCTGAGGCGGTCGCTGCGGGGTTTCGGGCGTGCCGACGCTGCCACCCGGACCGAGAGCGGGTGACCGGTCCGTCGCTCGCGGCGGTGGTCGCGGTGTGCCGGTGGATCGAGAACCCCGACGATGATCCGTCTGTCGCGGAGTTGGCCCGGCGGGCGGGCTGGTCCCAGCGGCATCTGAGCCGGATGTTCAAGGACACCGTCGGGGTGACCATCTCCGCCTATCGGCGCGCCCAGCGGGGCGAGCGGGTCCGCGACGCGCTGCGGCGTGGTGTTCCCGTCACGGATGCCGTCTTCGACGCCGGGTACGGGTCGATGCGGGCGTTCTACGAGAGTGCTGGATCGCAGATGGGGGTCACCCCGGCGGCATTCGGCCGGGGGTCGCCCGATGCCCGAGTGCAGTACACGGTCTTCTCCACCCCGCTGGGCGAGATTCTCGTCGCGGCGACGGGGCGTGGGGTGTGCGCCGTGCGGATCGGCGATGCCCACGATGAACTTCTGGCGGAGTTGCTGGCCGAGTTCCCCCAGGCTCGGGTCGAACGCAGTGACGACGTGCTCGTGCATGTGGCGAGCATCGTGCGTGACCTTGCCCGCGGCTGGCCTGCAGCCGTCGCCGATCTACCGCTCGACCTTCAGGGCTCGACGTTTCAGGTGGCGGTGTGGCAGGCGTTGCGGACGATCCCCACGGGAACGACCGTCACTTATGGCGAGGTGGCAGCCAAGATCGGGCGACCGACATCTCACCGAGCGGTGGGCGGTGCGTGCGGCGCCAACCCCGCTGCCCTTCTGGTCCCGTGCCATCGAGTTGTTAGGGCCGACGGATCGACTGCCGGATACCGGTGGGGCGAGGAGCGGAAGCAAGGCCTGCTGGCTGCTGAGTCGACGGAGCGGAACCACTAGTGATGCCTCTCGGGCGTTGGTACAAGCTCAAGACGGTCACCGATGTCCCGCAATCGCCGGTGACGGGGCCCGGGCGGCCGTACCGGGCTCCGAACGGTCGGGCGATATCATGCCATCGCTCGGAGGAGAGCCCGCATGACCCACAAGCCCGATCCCTTCACTGTGCCCTTCGGGACCATTCTCTGCGACTGGATGACTACGGCGCGGGCCGACGACGGCCCGTTCGTCTACGACGGCTCACCCGAGCCGTACGGTGACTTCACGATCAGCCCCGCCGCGCACGTGCTTCACTACGGCAGCGCCATCTTCGAGGGGCTGAAGGCTCACCGCCAAGCCAATGGATCGCTGGCCATCTTCCGGCTGGACAGCCATGTCGCTCGAATGGTCACCAGCGCCGCGCTTCTGCGGCTGCCGGAGATCGATCCCATCACGCTGCGGCAGATGATCGTTGATGCCGTTGAGGCCAATGCCGGCGAGGTTCCCGACCCACCCGGGTCGCTCTACATCCGTCCGACGCTGATCGGCACAGAGGCCGACATCGGAGCCGCGGCCCGCCCAGCCCGCTCGGCGCTGCTGTTTGTCGTGAACTCCCCAGTGGGCGACTACTTCAAGGGTGGGGTTCGGCCGCTCACGCTGCTGGTGGAGACATCGCTTCCGCGTACCGTGCCCCAGTTCGGCATGGTGAAGTGCGGCGCGAACTACGCGATGGCCCTGGGCGCCACGCTGGACGCGATGGCCGCCAACGAGGCTGTCGATCAGATGCTGTTCGCCACCGACGGCGACATCACCGAAACCGGGGCCTCGAACTTCTTTCTCGCTGATGACGAAAGGCTCGTCACCCGCCATCTGGATGAGTCGTTTCTGCATGGCGTGACTCGGGACTCGGTGATTCAGCTTGCTCGGCAACTTGGCTACGAGGTCGAGGAGCGCTCAATTCACCCCGAGGAGCTCCTTGAATGGTCCGAGCGGGGCGAGGCCTTCCTGTCGGGCACGGGGGCCGGTCTGGCCCCTGTGGGCACCGTCCTCCACGCAGGCACGACACTCACGATCGGTGACGGGCAGCCGGGCCGCAACACGATGCGGCTGCGGCAAGCGCTCGTGGACATCCAGGTGGGCGCGGCTTCCGACCCGTTCGGCTGGCGCACCCCCGTGGGCGGCTAGAGAGGCTGCCAGCCGGAATCTCACTGCCCTACCAGTGGTGCACTCGCGGCGCTCCGGCCCCGAGGTGAGACGTGAGCAATAGAAAATCGGCTGCGTCCGCGGTGACGATGCTGTCTTGGAGGCGCACCGCGAGCGCCACGATATGTGCGTCGACAACGTCAGAGGTCCCCGACCTCAGGAGTATCCCGCCGACCACCCGGGCATCGACGAGGGTGAAGTCGTGAACCTCGAGGGTGTCGAGGAACCGGGCCAATCTGGCTTGGCGGCTGCCGTCGCGCCACACCTGCGCGACCACAGGGGTCGATGTGCGCAACACCGCGCTCTCCTCGAGCGCGGCGGTGAGAAAGGACTGAGCTGCTTGTTCGCCTCGGTCGACCGCTACCAGTACCCCGGCGTCGAGGATCACGAAGCGAAGTAGCGGTCGCGCATGGCGGCCACATCTTCGGCCTCGGGCGGGCCTGCCTCCTCAGCCCATTCGCGCAGGAACTCGCGCAGAGCCTTACGTTGGCCGCTCTCACGTGCCAGAAGCAGCAAGCCGCGCCGGATGGCGCCCGTTTGGCTGCCGTACTCATCGGCAAGCTCTGACAGCAGCTCGCGTTCTGCCTCGCTGAGGCGGACGGTGGTGGTAGTGCTCACAGTCCAAGACTATAGCACGACCGTGCTACAGTCGTGCACTGCTGGGTCAGTATGGTGGCGTCTGACCTGCTGATCTCTTGTGAGCCCGAGACAGGAATCGAACCTGCGACCTGCTGTTTACAAGACGCAAGAAGCGGGTGCCGGCCAGTGTCGGCCCGTGCTAGAAAGTGCTGTTGACGTGGGCTTTCGCGATCCGGCCGTGTCGGCGAGTACCTGTGGATAACGCCCAGTTTCTAACCGTACGTTAGAAGATCCGTTAGAAGTTTCTGCGTCTGCTCCTCCTCGAGGCGTGACTTGGCAGCGCGGCAGTTGACGCCACAGTCGGATGGCAGCGCCGGGATGGTTGCGCACGCCTCGTATGCGTGCTGTAATGAATACTGCCTACTGATAGATGTAGGTGCAATTGAAGCACCGCTCAAGGAGGAGGCACCCGATGACAGACACCCGCACCACGACCATCCGCCAAGATGCCCAGCAGGCCGCCGAACTCGACGCGGTCGCGCGGGTTGACGGCGTGTCCACTTCGGAGGCGATCCGTGCCGCCATCGCTGAGCACATCGAGAAGCGACGGCGCGACCCTGCCTTCCAGGCACGGCTCCAGCGCATCCTCGACGAGGAGCGCGTTGTGCTTGAGAGGCTCGCCCAGTGACATGAGCGTGGAGTGCCTCGACCTCGCTGACTTCCTGTTGATCGCGGAGCAGATCACAGGGATCGAGGTCGAGGCACTCGCGCGCTTGCCGCGGCTGCACATGGCTGAGCACGCCCTGTCGGCTCCTAATGCTGGCATTGGGCAGGTCGAGTACTACCCGTGCTTCGCCGACAAGGCCGCGGCTATGGCGTTTCAGCTAATCAAGGGCCATCCTCTGCTCGACGGCAACAAGCGCGTCGGCTACGTATGCCTGCTTGAGTTCGTGTACCGCAACGGGTATGAGTGGTCACGACCGCCCCACGATGGGGTAGAGCGTGACGAGACCGTGGCGATGATCGAGGGAGTGGCGGCAGGCACCGTCAGCCAGGACGAATTCGGGGATTGGATCCGGCAGCGTCTCGTCGAACCAGGAGAAGACGCGTTGACGGCGAACCCGCCGACTGCCCACTGAAGTCCGCTGGGAAGCGGGCGTCGCCGCCGCGAAGGATCGGCGAGAAGCGCTAGCCGCACCTGGCGTGAGGTGTCAAATGGCAGAGATGACAAACCGGGCCTGGGTGGGAGATGCACTCGAGCTGCTCGCGAAGGGACTCAAGCCGTTCGTCAAGACTCACATGTCGAAGACTTCTCCTCGGGGCGCGAACTGGTTGCAGGAGTTCGTCCGCGCCGGCAGGCGCACTCCCTCCCTTGATGATCCCAGCTTCCTGCTGGAGGTCCTCGACCGCGGGTGGCGGCGCATGGGTGGGCAGTTCCCCGACGCGACCCGCAACAGCATCAAACTTCTGGTGTCCGCCCTGCGAGAAGAGCGAAACGTCTGGGCGCACTATGACGCCATCGACGGTCACGACGCAGCACATGCCATTAGCGGCATCGTCAAGTTGCTGCGGGCGGTGGACGCCGTAGAGGCGGACGAGGCCCAGCATCTGCTCGATAACTTCAACCGCGCCCAAAGCGTGGGCGGGGCCGGAATGGCGCCGTCGGCGCTGGGGGCGCGACCCGCTGCCAGCCGACGATCACCGACGCCGACGGTGGATCAAATCCTCGACTGCTTGAACCGCGAGCGCATCCGTGCGACCTACAGAGCAGTTGGTGAGGTTCTCGGGCGACCTGCTCAAAGCGTTGGAGGAGTGCTCGGGAGCCGCACCAAGCGGGCTTCGTGGGTCGTGAACTCCCGGACTGGCAAGCCCACCGGCTATAGCGCCGATGAGAAGCACCCAGAGTTGCATCGCACAGAGCAGATCATCAGGACGGGCGAGGAACTCCGTCAGTTGCTTCAAGAGTGCGCGACCTGGTGATCACTCGTCTCTGAAGCTCCACTCCGCCAGGAGGACTCCACAGATGCCCATCTCCCAAGCCCGCATGGCAGAAGGGAACTGCACAGGCTACGGCGTGGCGACCCCTCGGCTGACGTGGTTGGCAGTTGATGCTGTTGAGCGCCCGGACCTGGTGGAGCAAGTGTCGGAGCTTCTCGAATTTGAGTGCCCCAGTTGGTGTCGACCGTTTCGGCGTCCCCGGTCACTATTGGTGCTGCGCGTAGCCTCTCACCGAGGATCACGCCGATGGCCCCCAAACGGTGGACCCTCCCAGCTATCTCAACTTCCACCACCCGGAGGGACGCTGCCCGTTCGACAATCACCTTACAAGTCCTCCACTAACAACTAACCCCGCGAATTCCAGGCCCGAGGCCCGCGATCACGTGACTCGAACCGGTTTCAGCAACCCCACATCCCACGTCTGCGCGGAGGGCCCATCGGTCCCAAGGGGTAGGGAAGGCCGCACGTTCGCTGGGCCTCCGCGTCGGGACTCGACTATGGTCCACTATGGTCCAAGCATGTTTCAACTAGGAGACTGCTGAGTAATGCCGATTTCGGCCAACCCACAAGCCTCTGACCTGGGGTTTTATGATCACGAAACTAGCAATTTGTGACTTACTCAGCAGTCTCCTAGGCGTCCTAAACGTGGGACATGGCCTTTGCGTGGTTGCCAACTGCCATCATCGGTCTTTCGTGTACGATTGCGGAGATCTAGGCAAGAGGAAGGAACCGCTAAGCTGGCAACGCCTACGCAATTATTCGGTCCCCCGCGGACAGATTTCCGCCGTCGCCGTTAGTCATCTGCATCGGGACCATTATCAGGGCCTATTGTTACCACTACCGAACTTCAGGGCAGATCTCAATCTGATACTTGGTCGCCTCCCTACGATCAACGGCAATACTGCGCTCACACAAGCCTTTGCGATGCGCCTGATTACCATTTCAGATCCCCAGTCTGGACCGCGAGACTTCGATCTAATCGACAGCCTTCAACACTCTGCACGAAATCTCAAGACGAGATGGGTGCATAAGGGTTGCACGTTCAGATCCGCTTGCCAGACATGGACCGTCAAGTGGCCACCAACTGAGATCATTCTTGGTCAATCTAAACTCACCGCCTTGCAAAAGGCAATTGACGCCTATGATGCCGCAGCAGCGGAGATCCCTTGGCTGGAGGATCGCCTTAACCGGATACGAGAGAACTCAGTATTCAAGGCATGGGAGGCGTCACGCGAGAAATGGGACGGCGACGCGGATGTACCCGTCGAATATGTCCTAGATTCAGATGAAGTCAAGGACTCGGATAGATTCGAGGATGAAGCGGGAGACGACGTGGAGGTTTCTGACGAAGATGGGGCGGGTGCGAACGACCTAACTTCCGAACAGCGGTTTCTTCTGTCTCAGGCTAATACAAGAATGAGAAGAGCAGCCAACGACATGTCAATGGTGCTCGTGTCCAATAACGGAGTACTCTTGACAGGTGATGCCACCCCGTCGGTCATGGAACTCGTGTTTGGTTCAGGATCACACCAATTCGCCGTAGTGGTTACCCCCCACCACGGCGGCAAGAAATACGTGCCCGATGCGGTCGAGAGAGGTGATCTGTCAAGTCGCTTCTGGGCTACGTCGACGAGTAAGCAATACTTGAGGAATGTCTCTCCGATCTACGACCGGTTCCGAGGACATCTTCGAACTGATAGAGACTGCTGCGAGACACTAGGCTGCAACATAAACTTCCTGATGAGCCACTCGTGCATCCGATCAAGTGCGACGGCTGTTCCTTACTGGGCGACATGCTCCCCTGTGGAGTTTGTGATTTGAAGATTCAGAGCCTTCGCGGATTCGTTAGGAGCGGGTGACTGAGGGTTCCTGAGTAGGGGTCGAGACCCTGCTGGGATCGAGAACTTCTTCCGCCGGCGCGCGCCCCGCAAGTTGTTTCTTGGATACCGACAGATCGACGAGCACCTACAGGCGGATCCGCCCTCCACTCGCCGACCCGGGAGGACCTGGATACCGGCTCCTGCGTGTCGCCCCCAGAACACGCCGCAACCACCAGCCACGACCACCACGAGCGCCGGGTTCCCGATCGGAAGTCGCCCCGCCCGCAGGCCACCACGCTCCACAGAGCAGCCAGTGTAAGAGCCGTGAAGTGCAACCTGGCACCGAACTCCCGGCGCCCACTGCGAAGCCACGGTGCCCCTCACTGTGATCGCGTTGGTGTGTTCGGCGCCTGCGGGCCTACCGCTGGCTCCAGAGGCGAACAGGCCGAGCCCAATGCTCCTCGAGTGGGCCGACCGATGGAACCCCACCCAGCTAGGCCGCGGTGGCTAGCCAGCCGTGGTCGTGGAGGCGCTGCCAGGCGGACTCGATGTGTTGTGCGGTGAACATGCGTCGCTTGCGTTGGCTCCAGCTCTGGACTCGCTTGGTCACGCCGCCCAGATCAGCGACGTTCCCCTTGCGGGCCGCCATCCAGTGAACGCTGGCGAGTAGTTCGAGTCCGTACGCGGATTCGTAACCCTCGACCAGTTTGAGCACGCGCTGGATGCGTTCGGCGATTTGGTGATTCTCTGCGAGGGCCTCGGATGCCTCGTTGGCCCCACCTGGAAGCACGGTGATCGGCTCGGCTTCGCGCACCTTCTTCGAGCCGTCACCGAAGCCTTCGAGTTGATGGCCTTCAAGCGACTTGAGCACATGGCGAAGGTTGCCGGCGTAGGGACCGTAGATCTTGGCCTGGTAATCCAACTTGAGGTCTTCGCCTGCCTCCTGCAGGAAGTACATGAGCTTGTGGATCTCGATTAGCGAGACGAACAGCGCTACCTGCGAGTACTGGTCGATCACCGACACGAGCGCCGCCGTGCTCGTAGTCAGCCTCGGGCGCGGGGTCGATACCGCCATGTCGGCAGCGTTAGGAGCATCCTCCGGGGCGTACAGGTGAACGACGACATCGAGGTCGCCCAAGCGCTCCTTGATTAGCGACCGAACTTCGTCCCAGTCCAGCCCGCCGTGGCCGCAGCCAAGCGGCGGCAGCGCGATGGAGGAGATCTCCAGCTCCTCGATCACATCGCGTAGATCGTCGAGGCCGTCGGCCACGTCGCGAATGCGGGACCTGGTGCGCCAATGACCCTTGGTCGGGAAGTTGATGATCCAGCGCGGTGGCATGAGCTAACCGTTGTCGAAGACGAACACCTCGCCAAGTCTCACGGCTTGTTTGTTGCAGGCTGCTGCGTAAGCCTTGAAGTTCGCTGGGAACGCGTTCTTGAACTGGAGGGCGATCCCCTTGCCCATCACGCCGACCGTGTTGACAGAATTCGCAAGCGCCTCCACATCCGCCTTCAGCAGGTTGCCGTGTGCGTCGATGAACTCAGCCATCAGAAGTACCACTCGGGTCCGGGTCTGACGAGGACCTCCTGCCGACGCTCCTTAGAGCGTGCTCGGCCCGTCGGCATTTCTCACCGGTGCGTCCAGTCACTCCGAGGAACGCCGGTCAGGAACGTGGTCATGCCCCCGGAACTCAGGCATCCGCCGCTCTCATGCGGTCCGGTTCATTGTCTGCGGCCGTCAGGACGTGTGGCACGCGTTCGCGCAGTAGTAGCAACCGTTGATCCGCACATTGGGATACCGGCGTTTAGCTGTCGCCACAGCCGACTGGCAGGTCGGGTGCTGCCCAAGGTAGATGCGATTGTGCTCGGCAGGAAGGCACCAGTTCCCAACGTCGAGGTTATGGACCTCGTGATCGCCGTTGGTCTGTGCCTGATTGTTCATGCAGTACGACGCCATGAGTACTCCTCCTTCATCGTCGTGCCTCACACGCGAACGCGGAGGAACTCTCTCGCTGCGTACACAGGCTGGCTGAGGGGTGTGACAACAGAGCGCGTGTTCGCTGACAAGAAGAGCGACGCAGTGAGCGCTACGACAGCAGCATGTGGCCGAGTTCGGAGACGCTGGCCATCTCGTCTTGGGTGAGTGCCTCGGCGTCGGGCGATCGGGCCAGCCGTCGGAGCCGGGCGAACGTGTATCGGAGATCCTGGTCCGGCGAGAACCACTTGACCAACGTCGTCCCGACCCAGTCGCGTAGCTCAGCGCTGGCCCCAGTGATGGAGTCGACGGCATCGTCGAAGTCGCAGCTCTGGACGAGACGGACGAGATCGTGGATGTCGGAGCCGACCTTCTCCGGGTGGTTGCTCTGCGAGCGGTGGGGAATGGCGACGGCCTTGAGGGCTATCAGAGAGGATGCGGTTGCGATCGGAGCGCTCGCCCTAGCGACGACGGTCTCGTCTTCGACGACAACAAGTTCGGTTGATTCACTGGTGGCTAGGGCCATGCGCCGGGCGAGGGCGAAGGCCCGCTCGCCCGGCTCGGTCGGCAGAGGGGTGTCGGCTGTGTCGGCCATGACATCGACTACCACCGCAGCGCCGCCTTGGTTGAGTTGCAGTTTGGCGGCTGTGAGGCGATCGGCACCGGGTTCGGCGACGAGGATCTCGACGAGCGACGGCTGGTTGCGGCTCACGGTGTCGAGGTCGTTGGTGACACGGTGGACGTCGGTGATGCGCACGTAGACGGCGAACCCTCCCACGACTGCCCACTGGGGTTCGGCTGGGAAGCGGTTGAGCGCGCCGACGAATGATCGGATGTGGCCACCCCGGCCGCTCACGAGGACCACGGGCTCACCAGGCACGGACGATCCCTTCGGCCTTCCACTGATCGAGTGCTTCGAGGCCGCGGGCTTGGTCCTGGGCGATGTCCAGGGCGACGACGATGTGGTTCGCTACCGGCCACTGCTCTCCGGTTAGGCGGGAGTGGTCCACTCTCCGGAGACACGCGAACCGGACGGGCGCCACCGCCACAGTGCAGGCTCGTGACGCGGGATTGGTTGCTTCGCCTAGGTAGGAGCGCGCGGCGCGGAGGGCTGATTCGGAGGGCACGTAGAAGTCTGGTGGGTAGTCGCCGGCTGCGACGATCGGTATGCCCCACGACGCGGCGGCTCGGGTGTCGGTAAGCGCCCAGCCTGTCGAGTCTTCCGGCTCGTCGAGGCCAAGCCCCAGCCGCTTCGCCTCGCGGGCGCCGGTGTCGGGGAGTGTCGCCAACAGAACGGCTCGCCGCCGCCACACCGTTAGAAGCGTGTGGAAGAGATCCGGGACCATCGCTTCACCAGCGGAGGTGAGAAGACCATCGTCTCGCAGCCCCGCCATGGCACTGGAGGCAGCGCTGGGAACTCGGTCGATGTAGCGAGCGATCTGACGAACGCCGTGGGGCTGGTCAGGCGTCAGCAAGCAAGCGATTGCTACTTCCTTGGCGACCTGGCTGTCGAGCGACCCGCGGCGACCGCCGGCCGGCGGGAGCGCGGACTCCACGAGCATGTCGATGAACAAGGGTGGGCTCACGATCCGCAGTTCCCCGCGCCGATCGAAGTAGTTGACCCCCGCCTCCCGCATCGACTGCTTGGCATCGGCAGCAATGCGATCGGCAACAACGATCAGCGGCACGTCCCGCGGAGCACTTCCTGCCAGAAGTGCTCCGTGCGCGGCAGTGACTACCGACTTGACCTCAACCTCGAATCGCTGGCCAGCAGCCTCAACCACAGCGTCAACGGGCACTTCACCGGCTGACGGCTCTCTCGACAAGAGGTTGGTCACGACACCGATGCGACCTAGAGCCTCCGATAGGGCAGTGACAGCGTCTTGCTCCAGCACAGCGGTGGCTCGTCGAGGCACGAACAAGAGTCTATCTGATAGTTCTGTGTTCGTGAACACGAGAACACAGAACTAGCTATCGCTTCTTCGGGCCGACATTGAGGACCCCCGGTGCGATCGCAACACGGGCGTCGTGAAGCCGCACAAGCCATCAAGAGTTTGGGTCCTGACCGGAAGCCGGGTAGCTAGGCGCCCTAACTCTCGTACCCCAGGGAGTCGTAGAGCGTGACGGCATCACTCGCGTCGATGTCCCACTCCAGCGCCAGGCAACGGGCACCGATCATCCTGTCGAACTCAGCAACGCCGCCGCCCTTCAACACCCCGGTCGCGATTTGCTCGGCGAAACACGGCTCAGTGCTTGTCCCCTCGAGTTCCGACTGGACCCTGCCCGCGGTCATAGCAAGAAGGTCGACCAGATCACTGACAAACGTGTCGCTAGAGATGTCATTCATTTGCTCATATGCGGTCGCGAAATCCGATGTAGCCGACTCAACGACAGCGAGGACAATCTCGTGGGACTGCTGTTCGTCTGGCAGTTGGGAGATGCCCGACAGTGCTTGTAGGGAATGCTGGCATTGATCGAATAGGTCCGCGAGAGGGCTGGGATGCGCAGCGGGCAGCACCTCAAGACCTTCAGCATTGGGGAACGGCCACATGTTGCCGACCAGCTTCGTAGCCAGGCTTGGAACCGGTCGGCGATCGCGCAGCGGAACGAAGACGAAGGTCTCTCCCACAGGTCGGTCCGCGCCGAGCACCTCCTCAAGGCTGGCGACAGCGGCTGGCCAATCGAGTAGGGAAGCAACATCGACTGACACCAAGTACTCGGCGATGCCTGCGTGTTCGCGATCGATGTGGCGGATCGTGGCTGCTAGGCCGGTCTCTCGAAGGGTGGATTGGACAGCAGTGCGCCTGGTCTGATTGCGGCGGCGCTCAGCCTGCCTGCAAGTCTGGGCAGCGCGCTGCAGCGCACGGGCTGGTGTTCCCGATTGCGCGCTACGCCTGATGCGAGCCACATCCGCATTGGCTTCTGCGAGTTCGTTGATCACTGCATAAAGATCCAGCAGCGTGGAGCGGAGCGAGTCGAGACAGGGTGGATGGCCCTCAATTCCCATGAGGTGCCATGGCTCGCTGATTGCACCCTGCAGGTGCTTCTCAAGGACTGTGCCACTGATGTAGGCCGCCAGCGCTCGATATCCATCTGGGTTGTTAAGCGGCTCTTCGCGTTTTAGGTCGGAGTGAGGGTTTCGAGCAGTGCCCAGTTGGGTTTGCCTGCGTAGAGCAGGGCTCGGATGCGGTAGTTGTCGAAGTTGGTGAACCCGAAGGCGGCGCGTTTGACGCGTTTGATGAGGTTGTTGGCTGCTTCGGTGGGGGCGTTGGTGACTCGGGCGGCGTGCCAGTTGGAGATTTGGGTTCTCCAGGTGGCGATGGTGCGGCCGAGCCGGTTGATCTCTTCGGGCAGGCCCGGTTCTTGGAGGTCGGCGGCGAGTTGGGCGACGGTGGCGGCGCCGACTTTGGCGCAGGGGATGTCATAGACGGACCTGAGGGTCTCTTTGATGGTCGCCGGTTCTCCGGCCATGGCACGGGGTCGTCGGACAAATCCATCCTCCGTGTATGCCTTCACCCCCTAGAAAGTCGTGATCTTGTCGTCGCTTACCGAAGCGGGTACCACACCCACCAGCACAGCGGACATCCCTGTGCACGCGGGCACGTTTACGTTCGTTACGATCTGCCGCAAAATCCTTAGAGAGGAAAAGCGCTTCCGCCACTAACGGATCGCAACCATCTGCCACTGGCAGGTGTTGGGGCCGCTTGCGTTCCTTAATGAGTTGAGGTATGAGTGTATCTCGTCGAAGGACGTTGACTCGTCCCATCAATACAAGAGCGACATAGCGGGTAGCCGTTCGCTTGACGAGGCGTAGGCGTCTTGCCAAAGACAATACTTGGACTTCTCTCGGAGTGATATAAATGTCGTCTAGGAAATCGTAGTAACAACGCAGGTACCTGATGATCGCCCATCGGTTGATAGGCGGCTTAGTTTGCACGAGCACCAAGATCATCAAGGAGATGACGGTCGCGATGTGGGCGTAGTCTTCTAACTGCATGAGACCTCCTGTGGTTCCGAGTGAACTGAAACTAATACCGGGGGTCGGGCAAGGCAACGTGATCCGTCATCTAGCCCTGGCACCACACTCTCATGTCAAGATGACTAGTCCGAAGGTTCAGCACCAGAGGTATCGCCCACGAACAGTCGGGGAGTAATCTTCCTCTCCAAGTCCTCTCGCACGTTCTCGCTTAGAGTATTGAGATAGGGCTGCCAGGACTTGAACTGCAAGGCAAGGCTCTGCAATCTTTCGTGCCGCCCGCGATGTTCAAGCGCCACCCGTCCTTCACGTTTAGCGATGAACAGCAGAATGACTACCGGGCTGCCGATGATTGGCACACTTCTCAACACATCAAGCCATTGGTCCCAATCGGGTGCCAAAGGAGTCAGCCAGATGATCTGTGCGAGGGCTGCCCATGCCACCGCTCCCCACATACTCCAACGTGACCACTTGCCGTGCATCTCAGCCGATTCGTGCTCCTCGTTGGCGGCGAGTTCATGAGCACCACCTAACACCTGTTCAGCAGTGAATCCATACCGCTCTTGCAGGTCGGCCAATAGATCAGCCATCTCCTGCAATCGTTTGGAGTGCTCTGCTGTAGCAGATACCTTCAGGCGTGCAAACTCATCCCGAAGTTCAGTGGCCTGCTGTGTCACAGCCGTGCCATCCTTGGTGGCCGACCTCTTGAAAGAATCTGCCGCCTCCTTCTGTTCCTTTCGCATTTCGGTAATGGAGGTGGTTAGTTTCCGTCGAGCATCGGCCAACTCTGCATTGAGCGTCTGAGCAGACTTCAGAGAGCGATCCGGGGGCATCGTAGGTATAAGAGACAACTCTTGAAGTAGTGGATGGAGCAGATTTCTAGAGTTGTGCCAATCTCGATTGCGTACATATTGGGAAAACTGATTGAAGTGGGTGTTCAAGTGCTGAAAGGACTGATCTGTCAAAGGGCCGTAGGCATCGCTGAACACTGCAAAGGCATAGTCCATGAGTTGAAGAATGGGCGTAGTATCGTCATCTACAAGAAAGTCCTTACTTCCCAGATCATCCAAGAGCGCTTCTAGAGTGTTACGTAACCCTACTTCATCCATCTTCTTCAGTATGGGTTCAGGAAGTTGGGTGAGCATCTCTTTGGTGATTGTGAAGACAGTCAATGTGTTCTCCTTAGGAAGCGGCCCGCAGATGCGATAGCAATATCATGTCTGGCGTACCGCTGTCATCTCCATCCCGGTGGCTGTGACGATCTTAATGGCTATCCGCCTCCGTTCGGGCGGGTCGAATGGCGCTGCCCGTAACGCGTGAGAGCGTCGTGCCTCGAAGGAGCGGTGCCGTGTCATAGTTGGATGACGTTGACGCCGGTTCCTGCTTCTTTGGCTAGGTCTTCGAGCGCGTCGGCGTCGTCTTGTTCGCCGGTGATGGTGACTTGGGTGGTCTGGTTGATGTGAGCGATGTTGCCTTCTTCCATGCGGTTGGACAGTTCTCGTAGAAGGTGAACGAGATCGGCGTCGGGGTCGTCGGGGTTGACGGCGGTGTTGATGTTGAGGGTGAGTTGCCAATGCCTGACCTTCACGCCACCGGTGTCGTCGCCTCCTTCAGGCTCACCTGGTGAGCCTTCTCCCTCTCCGGTGTCTTCGGGTTCACAGATGCAGTCCTCTGGCGGTTGGCCGCACTTGGCGCAACTGGGGTGGCCTTCGCAGTCTCGGGATGGCTTGCCGCAGGTGGGGCACGTAGCGCGACGGATGCGGATGTTGTCGGCTGCAAGGTTGATGTCGTTGCGTGCGTGGACTGGGTAGACAACACCTTCGGGGCTGACCAGCTCGATGTCGCCCTTGGCGATGGCGTCGTAGATCGCATCTCGTAGTTCGGCCGCTCCGGTGGGCAGTAGCGGCTTGTGGGGATTTGACCAGAAGCCGTCTCGTATTTCCGAGATAGGGCAGCCGTAGTCGTTGTCGCGCAGGTTGTGGAGAAGGGCGCTGCGGGTGAATTCGCCGGGGTTGAACACCTTGCTGTATTCGCGCAGTTCCTCCCACACGTCTGAGCCGTTGAGGGCGCTCTGGGTGTCCTTGCGGAGCCTCAGGAACTCAACGCTGCGCTCAAAGTCGCCCTTCGGGGCGAGGTAGATGATGTGCTTGTAGCACTGGCGCACCATGGCGTCGAGCCGTTTCTTGGCTTCTCGGGCTTCCTCCTGGGCTTGCTTGTGCATGTCCTTGTCGGCTTTCACCGCAGGATGCTCAGCGACCCGTCTACGGGCGATCCATTCAGAGGCAAGGCCACGGGCCTGGGCGCGTACAGCAGTGTTGGCACAAGCGAACACCGCTGATGACGCCCACTGGACACTCATCGGGTTCGGCCCGACACCCATGGCTGCGGTGGTTGCTGCTCGTGTGGCGGTGTCATCGCCGTTGAACAGCGAGAACCAGCGTGAATCCAAGATCACAAGCCTCGTCTGGTGCTTGTTGTCGATACCTGCCTGTGAGAGCACGTCAACGCATTCCTGCGCCGTGCCTCCCTTGTCGGGAGCATCCCCACCATCGGCCTGCACGATGCGGTCGAACGGACCTGAGGATGCCAGATCGAAAGCACGCTCGGTGATCGCACTGTCACGGTCACGGTCGCTGACGGTCTTCTTCTCAGCCCGAGTCAGCATCGCCAACGTCTTGCGAGTCTCAAAGACCCACCGCTTCGGAGCACCACCTCGCCCCGGCAGCGCATCCACCGACGCCGCTCCTTCTTCGGTCTCCAGCAACTCGGCTGCCACCGTCTCGGCGTCTCCGGTTCCGTAAGCTCCACTGGGAACGAACGACGCTGCGAACAGTTCCGCTTCGGTCGCTCCACGAGCACCGCCAGCACGAGGACACAACGACCGGACGAACAACGCTGTTGCCATCCGCTCGGCTGCACGAGGGTTGTGCTTGGCCCAACCTTCTTCACGCACCGTGTCAAGACGACGTGCGGCTCCCCGTTCGGGGTTGTGCTGATCGACAACATCGACGCTGGCGACCTCCCGAAGGTTGGCCTGAGTCTTCTCATCAGCGACAAGACCGGAACTGAGCAGAGACTCCCGGAGTTGGTTGGACTGCAACGGCAGATCACCGCTGTCGATCAGTTCGGGTGCCCATTCGCCTGCCGCAGCACGGCGAGCCTGCTCATGCGCCGCTGATGCGAACACCCTGATCATGGACCGGACACGCTGGAAGCCAGCATGTTGCGCCCACTCATCCTCAGCGAGCGCTATCAGGGCAGGATGGAACGGGTAGCAGCGAGCGACCTGGCTTCGGAAGTCCGACTTCGACCAGCCGCCCAGCTTCTTGAAGACCTTCGTCTCCCAAGCGCCACGCAACTCATCAAGGAACCGACCCGCTGTGGCATCGGTGACCTCTTTGGAGGGCCGTTCGGTGAACAGGCGGCGCTGGATGATCTCAGCGAAGTCCCCTCCCCCTGTAACGGCAGTGGTGCGAGCGTTACGGGTGAGCAAGTCCTCCATCTCAGCGCGATGAGCAACCCCGGCGTCGTTCATCACCATGTTGTCCTTGTCGGAGGCGATCATCACCACAACCGCAGCACAGTTCGGAACGTCGTTGACGACATCGAGCAGCGCCCGCAGGAACGCCATGTCCAGCACTGCACCATCAGGGTCGGATGCAGCCGCCGCTCGGATGTAGTCCATGATCTCGTCAACGAGGATCAGCACAGGCCGACCGACGCTGCTGAGCGCTTCAGCCACCTTCGCCTTGTTGGTGATGTGATCCTTGAAGGCGTCGTAACGGTGACCATCCTTGTCGAAGAGCCTCCACAAGAACCGCTCCCCGAGTCGGCTCGCAGGGCCGAAGTCCTCCGCATCCGTGGTTGTGTTGTCGCAGTCCAAGACAACACAGATCGGGTTACCCAAGTCGGCACGCACGCTCCCTTTCCCAGCGATGTTCTCCGCTGACGCCATGACCTCTGCGCCTAGGTCGGTTGCTGCGAGTTCTTCGGGATGCGCAGCGAGATGCCACAACCCGATCAGCCCGTGGGACTTGCCGCCCCCCATAGCTTGATCGAGCCGCCACATAGCGCTCGTCTGAGTCGAACCAGGCACCCCTAGCCGCACCGCCACCCGTGCCATCAACTCCACGAGGTTGCCTGTCGGGTGGGTGATGCTGCCGAAGTAGGCCGCATCCGAATAGGGCGTTAAGCCAGCGCCTACCCCCTCCTTGCCGAACACGGCGTTGTGCAACGACATCTGAACATCGTCAATGGCACCGCCACTGCTCGTGACCTCATCTCGCAGGGCGATGACCTCCCACCAGGGTGCGCTCGTGCTCGTCATGATGTGCTCCCGTTCCTTCCGCTCAGAACATCCTGATCTGGCTGTCCTGATCGGCCTTGACTTTGAGTTCCTTCTGATGCTCCGTGCGAGCACGCTGCGCCTGACCGCAGATCAAGTGGCGGTTCCGCATCGCCCACGCCCAAATCTGCCCGTCATCGTCGCCCTCACCAACGAACCGGGCAAGTTCGGTCATAGCTGCCCACAGCATCTCATCGTTCTCCCGATCAAGCAGGTGCAGAGCGTCAGCAATGTCGGACAGGGAGCGTCCCTCCGCAGCAACAGCCAGGGCGATGTCGATGACAGCACTAGTCGAGTGCAAGTGGTGCGCCCTGGATGTTTCTGCGAACTCGTCACCGTAAGCCAACCGTGACCCACCCTTTTCCTTGGTGATGATGCCCTCTACATCGCTGTCGGACATGTCGTAGGACAAGCGTTGCCACCTCGCTTCGGACGCTGCCGCCACCCTTCTGCCGTGCTGCCGCGCCCACGAGATGGCGAAGCGTGTGCGCTCATCAAAGTCCGTTAGACGGAACTTGTCGATCCGCACATTCGCCGCTTCCTCTACGGCCTTGTGCGCCAACCCCAAGAAGTGTTGGATTGAAACCGGGACACCTGTGAAATCGCGAACCTCGCTGTAGCGGCCCACTACCTCCATCGCTGGAGCTATAGCAGCCATCCTTTGGTCCGAGTCAGCAAGCCCATCAGCCGTCCATTCCTGCACACGCTGGGCGATTTCCGCACGCACTTCGTCATCCACCCTTCGCACATCACCCAAGGGGCGATCCGCTCCCGCGGCACGACAAGCCATCATGATCGTGTTGTCGATGTACTCGCCGGTCTGCTTACCGCCCTTCTCCGTGCTGCACGGCCACGAACCCGTGAGCACCAGACCCGCATCGGTGATCGCAGTTAGCACCCTTGCCCACGCGTCCGGGTCGCCGTGTCCGAACACGATGCTCACGACGCCCTCCGCTCCCACCTTCAAACGAGCCTGGTCGAAGGCTTTGGTGATGCAGTCCTTGTAGTGGGCTTCGGTGCGGTGGTCGTCTCCGATTGAGCCGAACTTGATGACAGCCTCGTTGGTTTTTTCCTGCAACCCGTCAGGGTCAGTAGTCACACCAAACCATGGATGTGCCGTTACTATGGCGCGCTTGAGCCATACGAACAGCAGGTCTGAGGAGTCGCAATAGTTGATCATGGAGTCATAGGGTGGATCGGTAACCACCGCGTCGAGGCAACCATCAGGCAGTGGCATTTCCATTGCGGAACCACGTTGGATTATGGCTGGACGCCCTGATCGTCTATCGAGTTGTCGGCCCAGATACCTGATGGTCTGTTTGGAGAGTGAACCCCAAGTAGCAGGCCCGCTGCCACAGCCGGTTTCAAAGTAATCGAAACTGTGTGAGATGCCGGAGTCGTTATAGTAGGCGTCCCCGACAGCTTGAACACCTAGATACAGAGTTGCACTTCGCGTGCTGTATCGTATTCGTCGCACAAGTATCGAAGCTGCATATCCGGTCAACGCCGATGAGTAGTCATGACTGATCCCTGCTGCAAGCATCTCGCGACACATGTTGTCAATGGTCCGTGCTAGGCGTACAAACCCGAGAGTTTGACGAGGGTTACACAATCTCCCCCAGCTTTCGTAGCCGTATCCGGCAGGGCCGATGAATGCCGAGAGCCCAGAATCAAGTCTCTCCGACGGGATAGCAGGCAATCCTGATCCGAACGAAACTTCATTCTCCAACGTTTCTGTTGCTATTCCAAGGGGTTTCAAGTCGGCGTTCGTGGGTTCCCGATAGGATTTTCCGATGTTCTCATCGAGATCAGCAACGACTAGCATCGCGTCCCTCCCAAGACCGTCACGCATCATGCGCTTCGCTACGTCGAGCGGATGAGCGTGGCCGCAAAAGCAACAGACAGCCGTCTTGCCTCGCTTGCCGGGGACTTTCACAAGAGTGGGCTGATTCCGAGGGCGACCGTCATGTACTTCGGTCTTAAACGCGCCTGAGGTAGTGTCTGCAACGATTTCATATGACTGTCCTGCATCATCCGCTCTTGGGCGCTTCTTGACCTTCGGGTGTCGCAACGTGAGGCTGCCTGTGAGTGGGAACCTGTTGCCGCAGTTCGTGCATGGCAACGTGATTGCCCACACATACCCCCACGGACGCTTCCCATCAACGATGGGATAGAACTCTCCCATCGCGTCCGAGTAGCGTTCGGCCAAGAAATCGAGCAGGAAACTCACATCCCTCAGTAGTTTTGGCTCCGTGAAGTGCTCCGTCTTGTGTTGCGTATAGCTGTTGAAGGGTAGGTCAGGCTCGTTGTCCCAGTCCCGAAGTGGATAATCCGCCAGGAGCTTGCCTGCCAGGGTCGCTACTGGCGAGTAGTCGATGCCCCATGATTGAATGCCGAACCGGGCGGCTTCGAGGGGGATCATTGCTCGGCCCGAAAACGGATCGCACAGCTTGGCCCCGTTCGGGTAGTGCTTCGCAAGTTCCTGACGCAGTTCGCTGTTGTTAGCGTCGTAGCCCTCCATCGCCCCACGAACCAGTTTCTTCAGTCGATCCTGTTCACGCTCGTCGTCGGGCCACGGCAGCAGGGAACAGATGACTGCGGCTTTCGCTTGGGCGAGAGGCCGGGATGCGAACCAGGTGAACAGGCTCTTCTCAGCGAACCCACTTCCCCATCCTCGCCCTGCCGACTCCCTGGACACCTCGGCGCAGGGGAACCATCGTTCGATCATGCGGGTGGTCACGCTGCTTCTCCTTGCTTGCTCAGGGCTGCTTTGAGTTGGCTTCCGGGCAGCCGCACGATGGGCACATCGATGAAGCTGTCACGGAACGTTTCTGCGGGGTTCTGCCACGCTGCGTAGAGTCGGCCTTCTCCGTCGAAGCAGTTCTCCACCACGTATAGCCAATACTCGTCGCCTAGCTGGGAAGCCTTGGCGAGTTCGCCGCCTGTGAGCCTGACTCCGGCGCTGGAGGCGTTGCCAGCGAGTCCCTTTGCTTCGATGCATCGCTGCTCGGAACCTCGTTCTGCGTACAGGTCATAGCTGTCGCCTTCGGTGTGCACGTCGGTGACCCTCCACCCTTGGGCGGTGAGACGGTTCGTGATGTGGCGCATCGCAACCGCCTCGCTCTCAGGATCGGTGTCGTCGGCTTCATCGTCGTCCTGTTGAACGGCGACGACACGCGCCCATCCGATTCTGCGAGGCTCGCCACAGGCCACCTTTGCCACGGTCTTGGCTTCTTCGATGCGGGCTGCGATGGTTGCCTTGATCTTGTTTCTCTGCGCCAGTTTGGTTTCTCGGTCAGGGATCGGGTCGGTCAGCGCGTTCGGCAGTCGTTGCAGTTGCTTGCGCTGTTGATCGACCCACGAGTCGAGCCGTTCCGCTCGGCGGGAGCGCTCCTTGTCGGCTGCTTCGACAGCCTGCTGGCGTGCGGCTTCTGCATCCCCTGATGGGAGAGGAACCGGAGTGAGGTCTTGGGCCGGGGCCAGGTTGGGCAGGGTGTCCCATGAGACAGTACGCGCCTCACCGGAAGCAGAGACACGGATCAGCCATGACAGAGTGCCTTCGCGTGGTCGGTGCTTGGGATTGTGGCCCCCTGAGCCTTCGGTGATGTCGCACTCGTAGACGAACAGCGTGTAGTCCTCGCGCGCTGACCTGTCGCTCAGTACCGCTCCCTGCCACATCTCTGGCTCGACCCGCTCACGCAACCCTTTCACGAGTGTCGTGAGCGCCGGATCGCTCGGCCCGAGCATGATCGTGTCAGCGGCTCGGTCAACGCCGTCCTCTATCGCCTTCTGGCGGGCATCGGCTCGTGTGGCCACCACCGCCCTCCCATTCGACAACCGCAGTGATGCAGGCAGTTGCCAGCCGTGAACGGCAGTGGAGGCAGACAGGTAGAAGAACCCGTCATCGCCCAACGGAGCCGGATCGCATCGCAGCAGTCTGCCCTTCGCGATGCGGGTGAGGTACCGCTCAACGATGATCGGGTTGATGCGAGCGAGATGGTCGTCGTGGCGTGCAGCATTCGCCGCAGCCACATCCACTTCGCTGCTCAACGCCCGCAGTTCCGCAAAATACTCGTCACGAGCACGCCGGATTTCCTCCAGCGACGGCCAATCGCCCCCAGATGCCCCGCTCGGGCTGGAGTCATAGAACAGTCTCAGCAGGCTCTCACGGTCGCCTCGTGTTGTGCCGGACTCGACTCGTTCCATGATCGCGTTGAGGCTGTCGAACATCCTGCCGCCGAGTTCGTTGGCCGCTTCAATCAGCCTGTCCAGGAGCCGCTGGTGGGCGTCTCCCTCACGAGTGCCCAAAGCGACCATGTTGTAGAGCATCACCTTGTGCTCCTGGCCGATGCGATGGATACGGCCCATCCGCTGCTCCAGCCTGACCAGCGACCACGGGATATCCCAGTTGACCAGCACGTTCGCCACTTGCAGGTCGATGCCCTCGTTACCTGCATCGGTGGAGACGATGACCTCGAACTGACAGTCCATGAACCGCTTCTGGATCGCTGCCCGTTCGACGTGATTGTCCGCACCGGAGTAGCGCTCTGCTGTGAAACCGGTGTCCTTGAACGCTCGGATGAGCCAGTCAGCGGTGTCGGCGTACTCGGTGAACACGACAAGCTGCTTGCCTGAGCCGGGATTGATCCCGTTCTCGGCCAGACGCTTGATCATCGGTTCCCACTTGGAGACGTTCAACTCGTCCAACGCGAGCCGGTCAGGATCGAGCATCGGCTCCAACTCGGCCAGCACTTCGCTGATCGCTTGCCTCTCAGCCTTGGCGTCTACCGATGCAGCACCAACGACCTCTTCCTCGTTTGCGTCGTCATCGTCAGGATCGCCACCTGACTCGGCCATCGAAGCGTCCCCTGTTCCCATCTTGTCGGAGCGTCGGCGCAGAGTCTCTGCCAGCGCATACAGCGACGAAGCAGCCCTCTTGCCATAGACCATCGCAGCGAGCGCACGACCCTTCACAGGGAAGTACGTCAGAACTAGCTCCAGCGCCTTGTCGTAGAAGCGCTGCTCGGTCGGGTTCATCTGCACCTTGACGTTGACAGCTTCACGTTCCTTGAACAGGAGGCTCTTGGTGTCGTAATCGACCAGCTCCTCCTTCATCCGCCGCAAGAAATGCAACGGCCCCGGCGTCAGCGGAGTAGTGCTCTTTGGTTCCTGCTGGTCGGAGCGTCGGCGCTTGGGCAGACCGCTGTCAGGCTCGCTGCTGGTGGGGAACACATCAGGATCGACCAGATGCAGCAACTCCCGGAAGTACCACTCGTCGCCCCGGTGCGGTGTAGCGGTCAAGAACACCGCATGAGGCACACTGGCCGACAGTTCCTTCCCCACCCTGTGGAAGGTCTCCGCTGTGGGGGTCATCCGGTGCGCCTCGTCAAAGATGATCGCATCCCATCCAGCCTCATCGGGGTGCAAGGCATCCCGAAGCGGCTTGTTCATGGATGCCAGGTTCAGCGACACGATCCACAAGTCGTCGTCTGATCCCGCCAGAGCACGCTGACGGATCGTCTCGGCGGTCACCTCTCGCAAGTCCTGCCCGAAGAACCGCTTGAAGTCGGCCCTCCACTTGATGACCAGATGCGCCGGACACACAATCAACGCACGTTTCGCAAGACCTAGCCGTTGAGCCTCACGCAGCCACAGCCCCGACATGATCGTCTTGCCCGTTCCCGGCTCATCAGCCAGCAGGAACCGCAACAGCGGTTGGGTCAGCATGTGACCGTAGACGGCATCCATCTGATGCGGATACGGCTTCAGCGTCGTGGAAGCCAGCACCGTCGAACGAGCCGACCGCACCGCCCCCAGCATCCACTCGTTCCACAACCCGGCCAGCACCACCTCGGGTGGGGCTGCACCATCCTCTGTGACCACCTTGACCCGCTCGGCCTGTGCGGAGGTGAGCGACACCTTGCGAACCTCGCCTGAAGCGGCTTCATCGGTCACATACAGGTCTACGCCGTTCGGTCTCGGCACAACCGCATCAGCGACCACAACCCCCGTCTCACCCGGCAACTGAAGCCGTTGACCACTCACAAGCCGATCCGGGCCAGACCCCTGTACCTGTGGCCCGGCCACTACCAAGCCTCCGAACCATGAGAACGGGATGAGGCAGCGCGCAACGCCGAGCTAGCTGAGATAGTCATGTAGCTCCTGCGCTGCACCGGGGGGCGTGCTCGAACCCACCCAGTCTCCCACACGGGTACGACCGGGGCACCGTGTTAAGAGCCTGCCCTACCACTCGTTCGGGTCTTTGTGGAGCTTGTCGCACCAGAGGTCGGTCTGGAGTCCCTTCTCCAGACGTGCGATTACGGAGAGTGTTCCCCAGGACTCGCCACGCATCAGCCTGCTGAGGGCGTCGGGGGAGATACCCGACCGCTTCGCCATCGACTTCTGGGTCGTGTAGTTCTCGCGCTTGTACTTGTGCAGTCGCTCCGCTATGCGCCTGATGATTTCGGCTTCCATCGGAGCGGTACTGATCATGTGTCCCCTGGGCCACGTCTGCCGCTTGGCGAAATGATCGATAGGTCGGGAAGCCAGCCGCGGGTACTTGGGCATCGGGCGACAACCTAGCGCCCGACACTCGTTGAAGATGGCCTCCTAACGCTGTCACACCCCCCTCCCTAGAATCCGTATATACGGATCAATATACGTATTCACGGATCACCTCAGATCAAGACCCTGACCGGGAAGGTGCAGTGCAAGAAATCTTCAAGTGCGGCTCTGACAGCAATAATGCCTGTGAAACTTCCTTGAATATCTTGAAACTTAATCAGAACTCCGTCTTGGCATCTCCCGTCTTGGCTCTGAGAGACACGCCTCGGTTCCAGTTCCGGTCTCCGCCGCTCACGGTCACCCCAACACCTTGGCACTCCTTCCTCCGTCCCGAAATCGCCCGCCGTGACTGGCTCTTTCGAGAGCCGGACACGACGGGCCACCCCGAAGAGCGGCAATGGCCCCACACAACCAACACCTATCGCACCCAACCCAACTGCGGATACTCACCGAGCGCATCCCACCGCGGGCATGGCTGGCGTTCACCGGGTTGGAGTTGCGGATGAGCGGCGACCTGACCCTATGGGGCTGGCAGGAGCCGGTGATTGCTGCGTTGCGGGCGCGATACACAACCGAGAGCACCCGCAAGGTGGTGGTAGGCAACGCCAGGCGACTGTTCCGGGTTGCTGAAGCTCACGGCGTCCGAGAGTGGCACGATCTCACCACAGAGGTAGTAGGCCACTACTGCTGGGCAGCACGACCAGACAAGTTGGGTCGCTTCAAGCCAGTCGCTCAGCGCACAGCGCGAAACCGGCAAAGCAGCGCGTTGGCGTGCTTGGAGGCAGCCGGGGAGCTAGGCGCGCCGATTGACCCCCAGGCGCTCATCGGTGGCCGAATCCCCATGCCACCTACATCGGTGTCGGCTCGCCCTCTCGATTCTGAAGAGGAGCATCTGGCCAAAAGGCGCGCCGACGCCGGGATCATCGGATCACGGCGGTCGCTGCTGTTCGCCCTGAGTTTCTGTGGTGGTTCCGCAAGAGCTGTCGCTTCTGTGCGAGCGCGCGACATCGACCTAGCCACGATGGCTGTGACCTTCAAGGACACGCCGAGAACCAACCCCTTGGACAACTGGTCTGCCGAGATCGTGCACCGTTGGTGGAAGTGCCTGCCAGTGCAGCTCGATCCCGACGAGTTGGTGTGCGTCAAGCCGGGAGCGACTGCGGCCAGTGGTGCGAAGTCCGTGGGAGTTCGTCTCGGCAACATCCTGACTGAAGCTGGAATCAGGCACCGGCCCGGCGTGTCAGCAGGTTCCATCAGCCTCACTGGAGCGCGCCATGTGTTCGAGGCACACGGGATCGAGGCAGCCACCCGATTCTTAGGCAATGTGTCCCTGGATCGCACAGCGGAGGCGCTCAGACACGACTGGCGGGCAACCGATGCCTGAGAAGCCGCGCCGTCCGACCTTCAACACTGATCTGACGCCTGTCGGTGTCAAAGACTTGAAGCCCGTCTATGAAGATAACGAGCAGGAACCAAGCGATCCGAAGGACAGTAACAGCACCAGCCGAAAATATACACGTCAACAACAGATGAGTTTCGCTCAGGAGGGAGAAGCCATTGCTTCCTACGCACCGATCTACGAGCGAGCCAACGCGTACTTGGAGCGCGAATCACTCGTGACGCTCTTGGGACGACGAAGAGAATGCACAGCAAATGACATATTCTTCGCTCACGCTTACAGAAAGCTCTTTCGGAGTGAACTCAGAGCGTTCAAGGAGCTAGGTGACATTGATAACTGGAACAGGTTTCGGAGAGCAGCAGAAGAAGCGTTCCCTGACGACGAAACGAGACGCCTTTCAAAGAAGCCGCCCTCTCGTGGACAATACCGACGATTCACGAAGCGACATATTTTCGGCAACCCGGACGAGTTGATGCTGTTGGATGACAACTGCATCGAAGCCGCCGTCAAGGCAGCATCGCACATCGGTCTGCTCGACTCTGGAGAAGGCTCATTCAACCAGCCGGATAAGACACGAGTCGGGTATGGCGACACCAGCTTCTTCAGGAGCCTGTTCAACGCGAGCCGTGAAGAAGCAACCGACAAAGAAACTGGCGAGATCATTCGCCAGTTCGACCCTGACGCTCACCCTCACACAGGCAATAACGAGAACGAGAAGGGTTCACAGGGCTTCACCGTGAAACTTCTTGGAGTACGCAATGGCTACCCTAACGAGCGCATCCCCCTCGTGTTGACCCTCAAAGAACCCGGAGTTGGCGAAGCCGAAGACTTCGTGAACACCGTCGAAATGATGATCAGGAAGCACCCTGCTGTGCGGAACGGGATGATCGGAGTCGCCTACGACATGGCGCTGCGGCCGGTGCATCTGGACAGGCTCTATCGGTTGGGTGTCATCCCGTTCATCAAGGTCACTCTAACCAGTAGAGGCGAGATCGCTGTTGTTACCCTCTACGACCAAGAGTTCAACCTGTCCAACGGTACTACCGTTACTGTGACTGTTGATCTCGTGGATGGCACGCCTTGTGTCAGCTTCGTGGACGGCGAAGGAGACTACTACTATCAGCCGTTGCGTCGGGTTCGCACGAATCGCCAAAAGAACGATGCCCCAATTGATGAGGAACTCGACGCCTTCAGATGGTACGGCATGTGGGAGGTGCCGGAGAACCCGCTGCTAAACGAACTCGTGGGAGCAACATCCAGAATCCGTTTAGACAGCACCCAAGAGGAGATCGAGCAAGAAACCGGCAAACGGACCAACGCCCTACGAGCCTTCCCGCCCTCCGATCCCTCCTTTCCGAAGGTCTTCGGGGTCAGGGAGGACGCGGAGAGCCTGTTCAACAACCTCAAGACGCCGTTGATCCATCGCCGTGTGCCCTGCGTCGGGAGGGATCGGCTTCGAGTCGATCTGCTCGGCTCGCAAATGGTCGCAGTAATCAGGGCGCTCATTGCATGGCATGAACGGACGGGCGGTGACGTGTCAGCCTTCTTCGGGAACCGGTGCCCCCTGCCTAGAGACGCACCACACGACTGCGCTTGACCGCCCTTATCGCTCCCCTCCCGGTAACAACGCCGACCTAGCGCGTCCCTGCACGCCCGATACAGCGAAATCGCTGCTCCAGCGGCCTCCATAGCCTAGGAACGGTAGCCTCAACCCCTAGGAGACTGCTGAGTAATTCGGGTCGGGGTGCTCGCGATCGTGTGGGGGGTGTGGGAGAATCGGGGGCATGCAGGGAACTGAGAAGCCGGATCGGGAACTGTTGGACGCGCTGGGGTTGTGCGGGGCTCTGGTGGGTGAGGGGTCGGTGCATCGGTTCTTGGCCGAGCACCGCCTGAGGCTGTTTGCTGACGGGTTGTTCGCGGATCTGTTCGGGCCGCGTGGGCGGCCGTCGGTGCCGGGGTCGGTGATCGCGGTGGTGATGGTGTTGCAGGCGCTGGAGGGGTGCTCTGACCGCGAGGCGCTGGAGCGGTTGCGCTGTGATGTGCGCTGGAAGGCCGCGGCGGGTCTCAGCATCGACGACGGGGGCTTCGACGCGAGCGTGTTGACGCTGTGGCGCCAGAGGCTGCGGGCCAGTGAGCGCCCCGAGCGGATCTTCGACGCGGTGCGCGAGGTGGCCGCTGAGTGCGGGGCGCTGTCGAAGAGGACGCGGCGGGCGCTGGACTCCACGGTGCTGTATGACGCGGTGGCGACCCAGGACACGGTCACGATGGTCTCAGCTCAGATACGGCGTGTGCGCCGCCTGGCGCCGCGTGCGGCCGCGGTGGCGCTGGGCCATGGCTACGACAGCCGGGCCAAGCCGGTGTGCGACTGGGGCGATCCCGATGAGCGGTCCTGGCTCATAGACGAGATGGTCACAGACGCCCGTGCGGTGCTCGACGCGCTCGAGGGCTCAGAGCTCACAGAGGAGCAGGCCGAGGCGGCGGCGCTGCTGGCGGTGGTGGCCGGCCAGGACGTCGAGGCCGACCCGGCGGTGCCGGGTCGCTGGCGCATAGCGCGCCGCGTGGCGCCGGGGCGGGTGATATCGACGGTGGACCCCGAGGCCCGCCACGCCCGCAAGTCCCGCTCGCAGCGCCGCGACGGCTACAAGGCCCACATCTGCGCCGAGCCCGACACCGGGCTCATCACCGCAGCAGAGCTCACCACAGCAGACACATCAGACGCCCGAGTCGGCCCCCGCCTCCTCAACAACGATCCCACAGCCCCCCACAACACCACCGACACCGCCACCACCGACACCACCGCCGACACCGCCGCCGACACCGCCGACACCGCCGACACCGACACCGACACCTGAGCTTCCCCCCGAATCGTGGAGGGTTGGTTAGGCTGCGTTGGCTAGTTCGTAGTCTGTTGGGCTGAGCATGTTGTTGGTGGAGTGTAGGCGTTTGGTGTTGTACCAGGTGTCGATCCAGGCGGCGATGTCGGCTCGGGCCTGGTCTCGGGTGCGGTAGCGGCGCCGTGAGATGCGTTCGTGCTCGAGGGTGGAGAAGAACGACTCGGCGGCGGCGTTGTCCAGCGCGCAGCCCACGCGCCCCATCGACTGGGTGACCCCGAGGCGTCGGCACGCTTCGGCGAACGCGTCGGAGGTGTATTGTGATCCTTTGTCGGTGTGGAAGATCACCCCGGCCACGTCGCCGCCTCTGGCCGCGGCGGCCATGTTGATCGCCGCGGTGGCGAGCTCGGCGGTCGGGTAGGAGTCGGACTGCGCGAAGCCGAGCATCCGCCGGCTGAACAGGTCCTCGACGGTGGCGAGGAACACGGGCCCCTCGCCGGTGTCGATCTGCTTGAAGTCCCCGACCCACTTGTGGTCGGGCCGCTGGGCGCTGAAGTCCCGCCTGAGCAGGTCAGGCACCACAGCGGCGGCCTTGTCGGGCCGGGTCAGGCCCCGCCGCCGACGGCGGGGAGGGCGTCCTTGCAGGCCCTGGCGGGCCATGGAGGCCTCCACGGTCTTCTTGGACACGGCCAGGCCGTCGCGGCGAAGCTGGGCGCGCACCCGCGGCGAGCCGTAGGTCCCCCCGGAGGCGTCGAAGCAGGCCTTGACTGCCGCGTCGACGCCGGCGCGGCGCCGCTGCGCGGGCGTCGGGGGCCGGTTGCGCCACTTGTAGAACGTCGACTCCGCGACGCCCAGCGCCCGGCAGGCGACCGCGTGGGGCACTCCGTGGTCGGTCCTCTGGGCCGCGATATGCGCTGAGACGCTCATCGCGTTGCCTCCTTGACCCACAGGACCACCGATCGTTTGAGCACATCACGCTCCATCTCCAGCTCGGCGCAGCGGCGGCGCAGCCGCACCAGCTCGGCTCTGTCGTCGGCGCTGAGGCCCTCGGCCTCGCCCCGCTCGATGCGGTCCCTGCGGACCCAGTTGCCCAGAACCCCCGCGCCGATCCCGAGCTCGCGGGCGATCTCAGCGATCGGCCTTCGCGTCTCCCGGACGATCCGCACAGCACCGGCTCTGAACTCCGGATCGTACTTGCGTCGTGGTTGTGACATAGCGTCTCCTCATAGACGATGTCTCCACGATTCGGGGGGATACCCAACCGCCGACACCGACACCGACACCGACGCCGCCGACGCCGACACCGACGCCGAGACCGGCGACGCCGACACCGACGCCGAGACCGGCGACAGCGATGCCGTCTTGGGGGCTGGGGGGTTCGTGGGGCTGGTGCTGGCCGACTCCGCCTACGCGTCGGGCGAGGCGCTCGACGCGTTCGAGGGCGCCGGCTACGCCACCGCCATCAAGCCCATCGACCCCAGGCCGCGCATCAAAGGGGGCTTCACCCGAGACGACTTCACCATCGACACCGACGCCCAGACCGTGACCTGCCCCGCCGGGCACACCAAAGCCGTCACCTCCGGCGCGGCCCGCTTCGGCGCGCTGTGCGGCGGCTGCCCCCTGCGCGCCCGCTGCACCACCTCGCGCTCCGGGCGCAGCGTCACCGTCGACGCACACCACGCGCGCCGCCAAGCCAACAAGACCCGCTGGGCCCAGCCCGCAACCCAGGCCGCCTACCGACAGCACCGCCCCATGGCCGAGAGATCCATCGCGTGGCTCACCCGCAACAAAGCCAGACGCGTCCCCTACCGAGGCGTCGCCGCCAACCACCTCTGGCTCACCACCAGAGCCGCCGCCGTCAACCTCGTGCGCCTCACCAACCTCGGCGTCACCCACACAGGCGGCGCATTCACCCTCTGAGCCCCGGCGGCAGCGCCGCGCGCCCGGGCCCGCACCAACCACAGCACCCCACCACCCCGAACCCCGCCGACCGACCCCGCCGACCCCGCCCGACACCCGGTCGCCGCACCAGTTGCTCAGCAGTCTCCTAGCGTGATGCCGGAAGGGAATTACGCGCCACAATACGATCCAGTCCGCCCGAGTAGCTCAGTTCGGCAGAGCAGCTGTCTTGTAAACAGCAGGTCGCAGGTTCGATTCCTGTCTCGGGCTCACACCAAACTAAGAGGTCAAAGTACATTTCTTGCGGATACGCAGAGTCCGCTGAGATGCCCAGAGACCAATCTTCTAACGGATCTTCTAACGTACACTGTCGCACAGAACGGCACTCGACAACAGATCGCGACCCTCGACGGCCGGAGAACGGGATCTTGAGGCCACCCCTTGGCGGGACAATAGGGGGCTGCGGAACAGTGCCGCGCATTGATGGACCGGTGGGCGCTTCACGTCCGCATGCCGGTGCAGACCGGCACATCGCGTTGCACGTCACAACCGTGCACCCTGCCCACCTGTACGACGTCGAAGACACCGACCCGCTACGACTGGGCGACTAGTTCGGTCCAGGCGGCTTCGTCGGGTCGTAGACGGCGGCGTAGGCGCATGCTGGCCAGGGACCCGATACGGCCTTCAACGTCCTCAGATCATTGACCGTGTGCGACCCAACCGTTGGGTCCGGCGCGTTCCTGTTCGCAGCGCTGGAAGTGCTCGACCCGCTTTACGAAGCGGTGCTTGGGCGTGCATCCGAACTTCACGACAAGAGCGGTGACGGCCAGCTTGCTGACTGCCTCACACAAGCTCGACGACACCACAGCGAACGGTACTGGATGCTGAAGACCCTATGTCTCAACAACCTCTACGGCGTTGACCTCATGGACGAGGCTCCCGAGATAGCGAAGCTCCGTCTCTTCTTGAAGCTCGCCGCCCAGATAGACGACGCATCGTTAGTGGAACCCCTCCCCGACCTCGACTTCAACATCAAGAGCGGCAATCTGCTCGTGGGCATAGCTGACAGCCAAGATGCTGAAACGCGACTCGCTGGAGGACAACTCGATTTGGGTGGTGAAGTCGGAGAAATCAAGGCTGTAGCTGAGCGGGTAGCTGATGCATACGACGAGTTCACCGAGATTCAATCAACTGATACTGGGAATAGCGACCACACATCAGCCAAGCAGACATTAGCAACTGAGCTTCAAGCTGCAAGAGGGTTGGCTGATGCTCTACTACACAAGAAGCGTGACGAACTTGAAACATTCGAGTCTTGGCGAGAGTCACATCGCCCATTTCATTGGTTCGTGGAGTTCCCAAGCGTATGGCGCAGTGGTGGCTTCGATGTAGTCATTGGGAATCCCCCCTATATAAAGACAAGCAACGTCAGCGGATATGTGTGGAAGGGATTCAAGACTCAAGAATGTCCCGATCTGTACGCAGTCTGCTTAGAGCGGGCGTGCTCGCTGCTAAACGACGAGGGTCGTGTGGCAATGATCGTCATGCACTCACTCTGCTTTAGTTGGAAGTTTCAAACTTTGCGTTCGCACCTTTCGGTCGTTCTGTCAGACGCTTGGGTGTCTAGCTATTGGGCGGGACGCATGGGCTTGTTTACCGGAGCGAACCCCCGAAACGCGATTGTTCTTGGGCGAATACGGGCGGATACGACTGATCTAGCCGAGGGAACTATGAGGCGTCGGGCAACACGATGTAATAGGTGGCTTAGTGAGTCACGCGAGACGCTGTTCGACAAGCTGGAGTATGGAATGATACCGCAGCGTATCGATTGGGCAGCGGCGGGTCACCAATGGGCATTTGCTGATCCAACAGTCGTAGAATGGGCGGGGAGGCTGGTTAAATCTAGCGCTCCGTTCATGGACGCTCTAGTTGTTCAGTCAGATTATCAATTGGGATATAAGACGACAGCGCTATATACCTTACCTGTCTACACAGTGGAACCACCTACTGTGCATCGTGTAACTCGCAAGCCCGCCTCGACTAGTAGCAAGACTACAGGGTGGCTGATGTTCGAGACTGAAGCAGCAAAGGAGTTAGCGCTTGTGATGTTAGCAGGGCGGTGGGGATTCTTATGGTGGCTTACTTTCTCTGATGAGTTTCACGTTACCCGAGGCACGCTTTCATCGTTTCCGGGTGATGTAGAGCGTCTCTGCGGGTTGATCGATGGTGCGACTGATGCCCCTGCGTCTGATGTGGAACTTGTTCGAGACCTATTGGAGATGTCAAGAACCCTTCAAGAGGAGATGCCCCGTCATCTAGCATGGATGGTCAAAGCCGGTGTTGATGTTGGTCGCTATGACATGTTCAAAGTTCGCCAGATCACCGATGAGGCGGATCGGATATTGGCGCGGTTGTGGGGAATCGAGGATGCTTACGAAGCGGCAGGGAACTTGCGTGATCGCACGATATTCCGAAACAGGGAGTAGCTGCCGTGCCGAGGATTCTTGACAACATTGATCTAGAGACAGAGCGGGAGCTGCTTGAAACACTCGGGTCGTCGTATCGACTAGATGCGGCGATTGGCTATTTCAACCTGAGGGGCTGGAAGCTGCTGGCCGAAGCGGTTGACGCCATGCCGAAGCGGTCGGGGGAGCCGAAGTCTCGGATTCTGGTTGGTATTCATGAGGCTCCTGCCGATGAGTTGCGCCGGTTGGTTCGGATGCGCCAGCCCGAGCCGACCGACAACCGTACTGCTGCCCGATTGAAGGCTGAGACGGTTTCGGAATACCGGGACCAGTTGCAGATCGGGTTGCCTACCGAGGGCGATGAGACGGCGCTCCGGGCGTTGCTTCACCAGATCGAAGCTGGCGACGTGCAGGTGCGTGTCCATACGGCTCACCGACTGCACGCCAAGCTCTACATGTGCCACCGGGATGACAGCCCGACGCCTCGTGTCGGGTATGTCGGCTCATCGAATCTGACGGTGGCAGGGCTGCGCGAGCAGGGTGAACTGAACGTGGATGTGCTCGACGGTGACTCCACTGAGAAGCTGGCCCGCTGGTTCGAGGATCGTTGGAACGACCCGTTCACAGTTGATGCGATGCCGGAGTTGGCCGAGTCCTTGCGGGAGTCGTGGGCCTCAGAGGATCAGCTTGCCCCGTTCTTGGTGTATCTGAAGATGGCCTACCACCTCTCCAAGGAGGCCCGTGAGGGTCTCATCGAGTACGGCCTGCCAGCTTCTATGCAGGACAAGCTGCTGGACTTCCAGGCTGCTGCTGTGAAGATCGCCGCCCGGATCGTGATGCAGAAGGGCGGGGCGATGATCGGGGATGTCGTCGGGCTGGGCAAGACCCTTGTCGGCACTGCTGTGGCTCGGCTGCTCCAGGAGGAGCAGGGCTTCGAGACGCTGGTGGTGTGCCCGAAGAATCTTGTCGGTATGTGGGAGTCGTATCTGCACGAGTACGAGGTGCGGGGCAAGGTCGAGTCGCTGTCGATGGTCCACAAGAACCTGCCTGATGCTCGCCGGTACCGGCTGGTGATCATCGATGAGGCTCACAACCTCAGGAGTGACAAGCGCCGCGACCACGGGGTTCTTCAGGGCTACATCGCTGATAACGACTCCAGGGTGCTGCTGTTGACTGCTACCCCCTACAACAAAGAACTCGGTGATCTCGCCTCACAGTTGTCGCTGTTCATCCGCCCCGACACCGACTTGGGCCTTCGACCGGAGAGGGCCATCGCTGAAGTCGGGGAGACGGAATTCGAGTGGATGTGCAACGGACTGACTTCGACACTGGGCGCGTTCAAGCGGTCTGAGCACCTTGGGGACTGGCAGGCGTTGATGTCGCAGTACCTCGTTCGCCGCACTCGCCGGTTCGTTGAGGACAACTATGCCGAAGTGGATGAGCAAGGACGCCGCTACCTGGAGTTCGACACCGGCAAGCGGTTCTACTTCCCGAAGCGGACTGCCATGCCTACCGAACGAGCCATGACCGCAGATGATCCTGCCTATGCGATGGCGTCAGACAACACGTTGGACTCGATCCGTGATCTGCTGTTGCCCCGCTACCAGCTAGGCGACTACATCGACACCGCCTTCGAGCCGTCCAATCCCGCGGAGCGTCAACTGGTGGACGACTTGGAGAACTCCTCTAGAGGCAACTTGGCCGGTTTCACAAGGATCACGATGTTCAAGCGGCTGTCGTCGTCGGGGCCTGCGTTCATCGCAACGCTTCGCCGTCATCGCCTACGGAACCTCGTGGCCGCATACGCACTCAACAACAAGTTGGCTGTGCCCATCGGCTCGGTCGATAACGCGCTATGGGCAGCAGAGGCGGACAAAGAGCCTGAAGACAGTGGTGAGGACAGCGACCACACCGTCTTGTTCGACTCCGATGACGACACCGCCGCCAGCGCCTACGACAAGCTCCAGTCCAAGAACCCCAAAGCGATCCGCTGGGCACCCCACCACATGTTCATCCCCGACCTTGAAGAAGACCTACAGCACGACGCGGATGTCATCACCGAGATGCTCAACGGCTTCGGAGCCTGGGACGCCGACCATGACGGCAAGATCGCAGCCCTACAAGACCTGCTCACCGACCGGTACCCCGACAGCAAGGTGCTCATCTTCACTGAGGCAGCCGACACCGCCAACTATGTGTGGGAGGAACTGCTACGACGTGGGGTTGAGGCGGTCGGGGTGGTGACCGGCGACTCCGAGAACCCGACCACTCTCGCCAAGAGGTTCTCCCCGAAGTCCAATACTTCCGTGACCAACGGCTCGCCCGTCAAGAACGAACTGCGGGTGCTGGTGTCCACCGATGTTCTCTCAGAAGGCCAGAACCTCCAAGACGCCCACATCATCGTGAACTATGACCTGCCGTGGGCCATCGTCAAGCTCGTGCAGCGAGCCGGGCGGGTGGATCGCATCGGGCAGAACTCACCCGAAGTGCTGGTCTACTCGCTGATGCCTGCCGATGAAATCGAAGGCGAGATCAACCTTCGGGGTCGCATCCGTGAACGCTTGGGGGAGAACGCTCAGCTCCTCGGTTCGGATGAGGCGTTCTTTGGTGACTCCACAGAGAGCCAGATCATCTCCGGCGTCTACGACGAGTCGTCCTCCTACGGGCTGGGCGGCATCGAAGATGTTGACCCCGTGTCGATGGCCTATGAAATCTGGCGACACGCCAGCAACAGCTACCCAGAGATCGCCCAGAGGGTCGCTTCGCTGCCCAACATCGTCTACTCGACTAAGCACACCACCGACGACGCTCCCGACACCGGCGTGCTGGTCCACACCCAGACGGTCGCAGGAGCAGATGCTTTCGCTTTCGTGGAACCCAGCGGCCAAGCCCGACGCGTCACCCCACAGGAAGCCCTACAGCGCGCAGAGTGCAAACCGGACACTCCCTCAGTACCACGCCTGGACGACCACCACGACCTCACCGCAGCCGCTCTAGGAGGGCCGCTGCGAACCCCCACCGGGCGAGCCACCGGAGCCTTGCAAGGCGTAAGAGGCAAGGTCTGGAGAAGGCTCCACGACCAGATGGACAGCTTCACCGACAACCTCCTGTTCACCAAAGCAGACCTCGAAACAGCCCACGACGCCATGAACGAACGCCCCCTCTACGAATCAGCCATCCAGCGCCTAGCCAAAGCCGTCCGAGACCGAAGCGTCGATGACTTAGCCGCCCTCGTAGTAGACCTCCACAACGACAAACGGCTCTGCGTACCACCCACCCCCGACGGAACAGACAACGAACCCACCATCGTCTGCACAATGGGGCTACAAGACAGTCCCGCGCTCTAGGGCGGGTACCAAATTGGATTTTCAAGCGCTGCCCGCTTCAGCTTCTTCTTGGCCTTGTCTTTCGCCTTGTTTTCAAGACCTCGCATATCAATGTATGCGTGTGACGGGTGAACATTCTGGCGTGCCGAGTCATCCACTGCACGTAGCTCAGCATCCTTGACATCGCCTACACTGACAACACAACTGCCCTTAGTCTTGAGTCCAGATTCTTCGGTGTGAATCCGGTGTGCCTCTGCTGCCGTTACGACAGACGCTTGATATGTAGACACCATGTCATTTCCTGCCCAAAACACCGCCGTCGTGATCTCCTTATCTCGGCGGACCTGTTCTGGATGGATTTGCCGACGTAGCATCTCCTCACGGTCCTCAATCTCAGTCTCACCATGGGTTAACGATGGCGCGCTTGCTAGAGTCACACTTTGCTCGTACTCTCAAACGACCTAAGCCATTCACGCAAGAAGTCACCCGTGATGCGAGTTTGCTCGTCGTACCGGTGCTCATCTGTAGTTGCATTCCATGAGGCTACCGTTGCGACCTCACTAGCAGTGTGGAACGTGATGGACGCTTCCATAGACTCTAGAGACCATTCCAGTGACACACCTCCATCCGCGAGCGGGAAGGCATGAGGGAACGGCAAGTCATAGAACAGCAGCGGAGCAGCGAGTGCGAGCGCTCCCATAACCGCTGCATCGCTGGGCGCTAGGGACTGTTTGTCGTACCAGCCATCATCGAGCGACGAGATAGATTCCAACTCCTGAATGAACTCCTGCACTCGTTGTGAGGATACTTCATCAGCTATCTTCAACTCCTCAATTCGAGACGATGCGGTATCGAATGATGAGTCCACGTAGCAAAATGTCCCGCGCGCCACAACTATAGGGCCTGCATCTCTCGATGGTGTAATTGCAGACTTGATCGTATCTAGCGGTACCCCGTCTGCGTAGAAGATATCCGTATTGACAGGTCTGGTATCTGTTGATAAGACCATCGTGATGCGCGATAGATCAGCCTCTATCCTGGTGATTCTCCCCGCAACTAAGTCACGCATACGCTGTTCATATGTGAGACTCGACTCCAGTTGATCCCGAACGCTTCGATCAAGATAATACTCGTTTCCCGAAGTGTCCATGACATCAATACGTTCATCGTCTTCGAGTTCACGGCCCATACGGACTAGCGCCTCTCCAACACTTCGGGGCATATCTAGCAGCAGCGCGCTGTGGCCATTCTCACGGACCTCATCCAAGATGCTGCGATGCGTGTCGATGCTGTTCTCCAAGTATCCGCGTGGAGGCTCGAATAGCGGTGGAGCGGCAGGGTCAGACTCCATTGGCCTGACCCTTAGAGCGAGACTACCTCTGAGTACATCGTCTATTCCTATCTTGAGGCGCTCGGCAAAGTGGTTGGGCAACTGCGAGGCGCTCGGGTTATCTTCACGATAGAGATGGCTCGCGATTGCGATGATCGTTTGTTGGAATGCTAGGAACTCCTGGCCCGCCGCAGCAAACGCCTCAGCAGATAGCTGCTGAGCGTCGAACCGACCTCCGCTAAAGCGAAGGCCAGGTTCGCGTGGGCCTATGTCGGAGAGTGACACAGAGGAGAAGCTACCTGTGGAAAAGGAGAGTTGCGCTCCCCAGCGCAACCCCGTTCGACCGGTGCGGGTGGGCGGTCCTCCAGCGGGAGGTTCCGCGCCGGAACCCGACTCGCAGCCTGCGAGTGCTCTCACGGCTAGGTCTTTCGCTGGAACCCGCATGACCGATGCCGAAGACGTGCTGGGTTTCGAGGCAAGGCGGTCCACACCTCAGGAAGCGCAAAGCTGTTACCTAGGGATTTCTCGTCTCGCGCACCCCAACGGCCCTAGATCGAGACGGTGTATTCCTTCCAGGGGACAGATTCGAGAGGCACAGAGGCCATGAACCTCGAAATATCTGAGCGCCCGTAGTAGGTCGGCGTGCCATTGAAATCTTGCGCCATCAGCACGGTCGGTATGCCGCCGAACAGCCTGGACCCTTCCAATACGAGCGCATCTCGCCTGGTGGGGTCGTTCAGGATGTGCTGCTTCACGATCAGGACTCCGAAGGTGACGCTCTGTTCCTCGATGACTGCTCCTTGAAATTGCATGTGGATACCTACCTTGTGAGAGTTGGCGGCGTGCCGTTGTAGCCGCCTGCCGGGTAGTCGAATGACATCGATGTGACTCTATCGATGGGGTATGACAACCGCCCCGTCGCGCAGGCGGCTTGGCGTGGTGGGCCAGGTGCCTTCGCTTGGGCCGTGCGGTTCTCGTGCTCAGCGCAGACCACTTGGAGGCGTTCCCATTGAGGCACAAGAATGCGTCGAATGTGCGCTTCGGCTGCGAGCTGATTCGCCTTCGCGCCGCTCTGACCTCGGGAAAGGCTGAAATGGGCTGCAAGTGAGGGCCGCTAGACGTTCCCAATTCGGGCATAACGCGTTCCTAACGCCTAAGGCCGTACCGCTCTGACCTCGGTGTTTACCTATTTCGCGCCAGCCCCTACTCGGGCGGACTGGATGAAAATATGGCGCAAAATTGCTGCAGCTTCATGGTACTCGGCTCTCTGCTCCATCAACGTGGTTGCCGTTGGGGTCGGCAGGCGTCAACCGCTGAGGCGGCGCGGGCCTTGAACTGGGCGTCCAACCCGCGGTCGTAGGCGACTATCCGATCCGCGGTGGCAGGAGTCAGGTTCTTCCACAGGACCGGATCCCACGACACCTGCGCCGTCACGACCACGCCGGCGTCGGCCGCGGCGCAGGCATCGATGCCGTCGGCCGCGGGCGGGGCGCATCCCTCGGGGGTGATGCAGCCCGCGACGAAGGAGGCCGCGGCGTGCTCGGCCCGGAGTTCGGCCAGGTCCGTCGCCGCGGCGTGGGCCGCGTGGTCGCGCAGCGAAACGGCCATGGCCGTGACTATCGCGGCCAGCATGAGCACCAGCACCGGAACGGTCATCCGGCCCTCCTACGGCGGTGGGCAGGGGGCCCGGACATGCACGGAGGCGGCCGGCCGGGCCTGGGCGTAGCCAGCGATGCACACCCGGTTGCCGGACAGCGGGCCCGACACCTCACACACGACGGTGACCGCGGCCGTGCGGTCCGCGTCGGCGTGATTGACGATCGTGTCTGTCCGGGCACACGCCGACAGCGTCGCTCCGAACGCGACCCGCCCGGCAATGTCGGCCGCTTCGGGTCCGACCGTGTGCGCAGCTGATCGGGCGGCCGCCTGGGCCGCTAGCTCGGCCGCGACGGTGGAGCGGGCTTGGCCGTTGGAGTAGCCGCCGACGAACGCCACCGCCCACAGGGCGAGCGCGACGACCGGGGCCGCCACCACCAGCGCCACCGCTTCATCCATCGGACGGCCTCGTCGCAGGCGCGGACCCGGCTAGCACGACGACATGGGCCGGCACCGAGCCCCGGGCTAGCACGACGGTGCGATCGCCCAGCCGCTGGCGTGAGCGGCTCGTGCCGGTCGACAGGCGACCGCGGTGGCCGCCAGCCATCTGCGGGTCCCGGCCGCGCCCACGGTGACCGTGACTACCACCGTGCAGGACGGCTCCGCGGTGAGCGTGTAGCCGGTGGCTGTGGCGGCTGAGCGGTAGCCGGTTCGAGCCGCCGCGGCCCGGGCCGCGGCCTCCTCGGCGTCGGTCCAGCGGGGGTGGGTGTCGGTGCAGTCCCATACGGCGTCGTCGAGGACCTGGGCCGCGGCAGTGGCCGCGGCCACCGCCGCGGTGGATGCGGTGATCTTGGCCACCTGATGGATGTAGACGCCGAAGAGGATCGCGACCACCACGAAGACCATCGCGGTGGTGCGCAGCGCCCCGAAGGCGGTGTCCATCGCCGGAGCCTGACCGAACGCTCAGCGGCCTCACCGGAGCCGGGACGGCTACCCGCACGTCTTCTTAGTGCTGTCCCAGGTGCCTCCAACGGCAGTGCACAGGTTCTCGTGCTTGATCTGAGCCTTGTCGGCGACATCCACCTCGTCCGTGCTCGGCGTGTTAGAGCCGACTACTTGCCAGGTGACCAGCACCACCGCGGCGGTGATGGCGATGGTGGCGGCGAGCATGATGATCTTGGCGACCGGTGAGTCCATGAGGTTGTCTCCTTCGCGAGGTATGCGTGACTGTCGGGAAGGGCGAAGAGCGGTGCTCACACGCCGATTTGGATGCTGGCCAGCAGCGCGACGATGACGACCGCGCTGGCTGTGACCGCGACGAGGGTGCCGGTTCCCGCCACCGAGCGGCCCAGCGCTTCGATGCGGATCCGCCGGTGGTCCTCGAGGGCCTGCACGGCCTGGGCGATGAGCCGGTCGATCAGGCCGGTGGCCGCGGCCCCGCCCCGCTCGGCCTCGGCCAGCGTGCTGACCAGCGTCTCGGCCGCAGAACCGGTGAAGTGTGCCGACGCGGCGCTCAGCGGGTCACGCCCGGCGGCGAGGGCCAGGTTGATGCTGGTCGCCGCGGGCGCGAAGGCGGGTGCCTCGACTCGTTCGGCCGCCTCGACCGCGGCGTCGTTGATGGGGCGGCCTGCGGCCACGAACAGGCGGATGCGGCGCAGCCACTCCAGCAGGGCGGCATCACGGCGGGCCCTGTAGCCGGCCAGCACCATCCCGCGCAGCAGCGGCACCGTCGCGACGGGCACCCACAGGGCCACCGCCGCCGCGGCCAGCGCGCCGGTCCAGACGCCCGCGGCGAGCGTCCCGGCGGTCGCGATCACGCCCACAACCAGCGAGGTGGCCACAACCGATGCGGCGCGCAGCCGCGCCGGGGGCCAGCCCGCCGCCGCGAGCTCGACAGTGTTGGCTGGTGCGGGCGCGGTGGTGAGCACCAGCCGCAACGCCGCGCCAGCGCCGGACGCGACGGCGATCCAGATCATCGCGGGTCTCCCCAGGCGCCGGACGAGGTCATCGCAGGCCCCCGTATCGGGCGGCGGCGCGGGCGGGCATCAGGACACGGGCGCTGAGGGCCGCGATCACTGCCGCACCGGCCGCCAGCAGGGTGGCTCCCTGGGTGCTGGCCAGCCAGGCGCCCACGTCGGTGGCCACTTGCCCCGCTCCGGCGATGAGTCCCGCCCCGAGCAGCACCACAAGGGCCAGCGTGGGCATGGCCGTGGCAACCCGGGCATGGAACAGCCGGGCGGTGGCAGCGGTCTGGGAGGCCTCGGCCTCGAGCACCGCAACGGTCTCGGCCCAGCGCCCGCCTCCTTCAGCTGAGATGGCGACCAGGTCGGCCAGGGAGCCGGCCACCGCGGAGGGCACTCGGGCCGCGAACCGCTCGGCCGCGATATCAATCCCGACGGTCTCGCAGTCGGCGGCCATCGCCACCGCCGCGTGCCCGACGAGGCCGCTCACCAGGGGAGCGGCCTTGGCGACCGCGTCGGAGACGGTCACCGCGACCGATGCCTGGTTGGCCAGCACGCCCGCCAGGCGTGCGACCCCCTCGTCGGTGGTGGCCCGCCGTCTCGACGTCACCAGCACCTTCATCGCCGCGGTGCAAACCACCGCGCACATCGCCGCGGCCGCGCCATGGCCGGCGGTGAGGCCCACAACGATCATGAGGGCCGCGGCGGCGGCTCCGGCCGGCAGCTCAGCGGGAAGTCGGGCACGCCGGCGTCGGCCCGTCCTGACCCGCAGCGACCACCGGGTGCCGTCCGCGGGCCACACCATGATCGCCAGCACCAGTGCGCCGCCGGATGCGATGATCCACCCCGCCGCGCTCACCGTGGCGCCCCGTTGTGCTCGGTCGTAGTCGAGCCCTTGCCGGGGGTGCCTCCACCCACGAGCCGCAAGGCGGGTCGGCGCGCCGTGGTCGACGCTGCGGGACAGTCGACGGTCACGGCTGCGGATCGGTACACGTCGGCCACGCGGCCCACGGGCGTCGCTACGGGCGAGGCCCAGCGCTCCCCGGGCTGCAACCCCCACAGGCAGCGCGTCTCGATCGTGCCGTCGGCGCCGGTGCCGGTGATCTGGGTCACGTCCGCGATGACCCGCTCACCGGCGTGGTTGCGGCCCATCCAGACCAGCACGTGCACCGCAATGGCTATCGACCGGCGGGCCAGGCCCTCGTCGGCCCCCTCGGAGGTGGCGTACGCGGTGAGTTTCTCCAGCACCCCGTCGCCGGGCGGGGAGTGCAGCGTGACCAGGCATCCGTCGAGCCCCGACGACATGGCGTCGAGCAGGGCCATGGTGCCCTCGCCCCTTACCTCGCCCACCACCAGCTTGGAGCTGTTGGCCCGTTTGGCGTCACGCACATGGTCGGCCATGGAGTGCTTGCCCACGCCGTCGTTGTTGGCGTCTCTGGTGAGCCGCTCGTAGGCGTTGGGGTGGATGCCGTACTCGCGCAGTCTCAGCTCGGGAGTGTCCTCGATGGTGTCGATGCGCTCCTCGGGCGGCACCCGGGCCAGCAGCGCCTGGCACAGGGTGGTCTTGCCGCCTCCCATCGCCGCGGCGACCACCACATTGGCCCGCACTTCGCCGGCGGTGGCCTCCACCAGCACCTCGGCCAGCTGATCGCGGCAAAGGCCCAGCTCAGCGAGGCTGCGCTGGCCGCCCAGGTTGCTTCTGAGCACCAGCGTCGGTGGCGAGCAGACGAACGCCTCGGCGTGCAGCCGCCACCGGTCGCCTATACGGGAGTCGAGGCGAGGGTCCAGCTCATCGAAGCGCTGGGGCCGTTCGCCGGAGTAGGCCGCCAGGAACCGGCACGCCCCGATCAGCTCATCGTCGCTGGAGAACGGGGACGAACGGCTCTGCCGCTCACCGTTGCAGAACTCGACCACCATCGACTCGCCGCCCCGGATCTGGAACTCCTCCACGCCGTCCTCGCCCAGCAGCCCCCGCAGCCGCCGGGCGGCCGCGGCGGCCGCCGACTCTCGGCGCACGGCCCGGTCGGCGCCCTCCATGCGCTGCGGCGCCGCGGCCACAGACCCCAACGAGCGGCCCAGGCGGCGCAGCGTCCGCTCGGAACGCTTGGTGGGCGTGGACGACACCGCCCGCACCGCCTGCGCGCCGGCGAGCATCCGCAGCTCGGCGGTGTCCACATCGAGGTCGGAGACGACGACCAGAGCGACCGGCACCCGGGTGGCCGGACCCGCGTCCAGGTGCAGCCGGCCCCGCAGGCCACACCCCGAGCCGGCCGTGACCCACACCACGCCTGCGGCCGCGGCCGCGGTGGCCCGCAGCACGCTGTCGCCCTCGGACGCGCTCACTGCGACCACCGCGGCCCGATGGGGCGAGGCGGCCAGGGTCCGGTCGGCCAGCGACTCGCCCACCACCACGTCGGCAGCCGAGGCTCTGACGCCGTCGATGATCGTGCGCACGACCCAGCCCGCGGCCTGCGGGTCGAGCCTGCGGTCAGTCGAGACCATCAACACGGTCCGACCTCCCTTCGTCCGTTTGTGGGGCCGGCACCGGGCAGGCGGGCCAGCCCGCTGGCGGCGACTCCCATGTCCACCACACCGTCGGGCCCAGCACCGCGGCCAGCCGCGGACGGGCCTCGACCACCACGCTGCCTTCGGCGACGACCACGACGGGCAGCACCGCGGTGGCGCACCCTCCCGGCTCCGCGGCCAGCACCGCGGCATCGCCCGCCCTGGGGCCGGGATCGGGCCACAGCGACGGGTCCACCGCCACCGCCAGCAGCGCAGCCGACAGGTCCGAGGCGACAGCCGCCGCGGGGTCGGCCAGCAGGGCCTCCGACACCACCACGCCCGCGGGCACCGCCACCGCAGGCACGCGCCCGGCGAGCTGCTCGGGGGTCACGAACAGTGCGGCGGCTGTCTCGGGCATCTCCACGGTCACGAACTCCCCGGGCTCGCGCCCCGCGGGCCACTCCTCGGTCGCGGCCACCACGGGCACCGTCGGCTCGGACGGCTCGGGACGGCCGAACAGCCACACCGACAGCGCCACCAGCACAACGATCAGTGCCGCCGCCGCGAACCGCTGCGCGCGGCCTGACATGGGGACTGGGTTCGTGGCCATCTGCGCCTCCTAGTTGGTCGCCGCCGCGAACCGCTGCGCGCGGCCTGACATGGGGACTGGGTTCGTGGCCATCTGCGCCTCCTAGTTGGTCGCCGCCGCGTGCCGCGGCCCCGCACCCGCACTGCTGCCGGGGCCGTGCTGCACCGTGAGCCCGGACGTGTAGTCGATGATCCCAAGGAACCATTCGATGCCGTGGTCCAGCGTCTCGCAGTCCCGGTGGGTGGCGTCGCCCGTGTCGGCCTCGAAGCAGGCCCGGGCCCGCCACGACCACACCCCCGACACCGGCAGCTCCCAGCGGCACTGGTCGTAGGCGTCGTGGCTGACCATGGACGTCTCCAGCGGGCACTGGACGTCCAAATCGCGGCTGCGGTGGCGCTGGACCGCCTGGGCCTGCTGGTCGGAGGCCAGGTTGTCCCAGCGGTGCAGGTACACGCCGAACGTGCCGGCATTCTCCAGCACGCTGCGATCGCTGGTGCGCCACGGCAGCAACTGCGACAAGCGGGTCTGAATGTCGGTGGCCACCCACAAGCAACCGTCGTCGGCGCCGACCTCCCACGGGGCGCTCGCATCGACCACCGGCCACACCGGCGACCGCGACACCACCAGGAACTCGGCCCCGCCGGGCACATCGGGATGCGGAGGCCACGGCTTGCCCGGCTCGCCCTGCGCATCGATGCCCACCAGCGTCTCCCAGCGCAGCTGCGGCACCAACGCGGCGCGCTCGCGGTGGGTCAGCGCCAGGCCCGTTGGGCACATCTCGTCACCGGGACCGCCGCCGGTGGGGCCGCCGGGTGGTCGGCCCTCAAAGGTGGGGCGGCCGGGGCGGCGGACCGGGTCGGGGTTGGTTGGGATGCGGTCCAGGAACGCGGCCAGTTGGGCGTTGCTCATGGGCGAGTCGGGGTCGGCGTCGGGGTAGGTGTAGGGGTTGGCCACCCCGTCGCCGTCGCGGTCGTGGCCGAGCAGGATGCCCCGATCGGCCAGGTCGTCGGCTACGTCGAACGGGTTGTCCTGGTCATAGGGAATGTCGAGCCCGGCCGCTAGCGCGTTGAGCATGTCGCCCCGGTCCGCTCCGCCGCGGTCGCTCAGGGTTTGGAGAGCCTCGTCGGTGTTGAAGTCGGGATTGTGCTGTCCGTAGTCCTCGAGGATCTCGTGCAGTTCGTTGGTCTGAGTGGGCTGATGGGGGTCGATGTCCTCGGGCAGGTAGCCGTTGTTGACGCCGGCGTTCACCTCGTTGCACGCCCATCCGCACCCCTGGGTGCCGGCGTCGGTGTTGGGCTGGGTGGTCCCAGCGCCTCCGTCGTCGCCTCCGTCGCCTCCGTCGTCGCACTCCTCGGCGGCGAGAGCCAGGAGGAGGGAGATGAACGCGACTGCGCCGAGGTTGAAACACGTTGTGAGCGTCTTCTGACCGAGAGCGGTCAAGCGCCGCCGAATCTTGGTGCTGCGGGGCATGGTGGGCTTCCTCTCTTGGGTCAGCAGTTCACGGGGTAGTACGTCTCGGGGGTGGCGAGGTGGTGCTCCATCCACTCCTCGGCCAGACGGGCCGAGCGGTCGCAGTCGCGCTGGTCCCTGGCCCGCGGGCGGTTCTGGACCCAGTCGGCCCATGCGTCGCAGTCCGATCCGAACCGTTCGGGTTCGTCGGAGAGCCTGTCGGTCATGGTCTCGAGCTCGATGTCGGCGGGCAGCACGATGCGGCACTGCCCGGCCAACGAGACCGTGCCCGACAGCAGCAGGTCCGCGTCGCTGGTTCGGCTGCCCGAAGGGGCGTCCTTCGCGAGGGGGTCTATGACGGTGGCGCAGCGGTGCCAGCCGTGGCGATTGGGTATGTCCGGAGGCCCGGCGCCGCCCTGCAGCGCGGTGTAGGCGTTGACGCGGTCCTGGTACTCGTTGAGCACGCACCACGGATGCGCGCCCAGATAGTCCAGCGCCCACTTCATCTCGAACAGCAGCCAGCGGCAGTTGCCCGACGGCTGGTTGTAGCACCAACTCGTCCAGCGCACGACGTCGATGGTCCAGCGGGGGATCTCATCGGGCTGCCTCGACGCGCAGATGCCGCCCACCCCGGCGTCGTGGTCCGGCCCGAAGCAGCCGGCGAGGTTCTGGGGTACCTCCCACTCAGAGGGCGGGTAGCAGTCCGACGGCCATGGTGGTCCAGGGGCGCAGTTGGGGTAGTCCCAATAGGGATGCTCACGAGGAACCATCCCCGCGGTCGGCGCGGGCGGATGCCCGCCCTCCGGCGTCGGCCTCGCCGCCTCCTCGGCCGCCGCGGCCGTGGTGGTGGTCGGCTGTGCGGTTTTGGTTGGCTGGGTTGTAGTGGGGGCGGCCAGCCCGGCGGCGGCCAGGACTTGCTCGGCGGTGTCGTGGGGCGGGACAGCTGGTTCCTGTCGGGGGAGGTCCGCGGGCGCGGCGGGGGTGGCTGGAGTAAGGGTGGGGCCGGTGGTTGCGGCACCTTGCGGGGCGTCCGTGGCCCCGATCGGGCTGTTTGGCCCCGCTGCGGGCTCAGGCGGCAGCAAGCCCGGCGGGCCGGAGCCCCTCGTGGGCGAGCTGGCGGCAGGCCGGTCCTGACCTCCGCGGTTGCCGGCGGTGCCGCAGCCGGCCGCAAGCAACACGAACGCGCAGACAACGGCGATCACCGAACCTCGGGCGCGTCGCCCCCGATCCGATCCGTCAGATTCTTCCGTCGACGCGGATAGATCGTGCGAAATCCACCAATTGAGATGCCTGTACCTCATGATTCATCATCTAACACGATGTTTCAATCAATTGCAACCCTTTTATGATATTTCTGATCAGCAACCTCCGCGTTCGACTGGCCACAGGGTCCGACCGGGACCGGCTGGATCCCCCGTGCGCGGTTCGTCCGCATCGGCAGGGTGGTAGCTTTAATCCGGTGCGGGAACGTCCGTCATGCCGACCGGCGTCGCCCCTTGGAACGGGCGCCGTCCCTTAGCCTGAATCCACCGATGGGTCTGTGGTCTCTCACCAAATCTGCACGGGTTGTGGTCGCATACGACGCGTTTCTCTACAGATTTCAGGACATCAAAGACAGCACGCCGCTCGCAGGAAGTGCCTCCCCACATGGCCAGAACGACCGCCGTTCTTAGCGGCATTCTCCCATGTCGGGAAGCCTTTCTGGTGGGCACGCCAACCCCCGCCGCCTCACCGCGCCGGTGGATTCAGGCTTAGATACGGGCAGCCTGTGTCCATCCAGCCGGCAGTGAACGGGACGCCCCACGGCTCGCCCCCGCACGGCTCGCCCCCGCACGGCTCGCCCCCGCACGGCTCGCCCCCGCCGCGAAGCATCCCGCTGGCGTTCTCGGATGCTGCCGCCTCCGCGGAGGCGGTCGAGCGCCATGTGGGTCTCGAAGCGATCATGGCTCGGGCACCGCATGAGAACTTCCCGGTGGCGCTGCGGCTGCTGCCCCGAGCGGTGCAGGGCCACCTGCGAGCGATCTACGGCTACGCACGGCTCGTCGACAACCTCGGCGACGAGTACCCCGGGGACCGCCTGGCCGCGCTCGACTGGGTAGAGGCCCAGCTCGACGGCCTGTTCGCCGGCGCCCCCAGCCACGAGGTCTTCGTCCGGCTGGCGCCCACCGTGGCCCGTTTCGGGCTCGACCGTCGGCCCTTCGATGAGCTGCTGGCCGCCAACCGGCTCGACCAGCACAAGACCCGCTACGCCGACTTCGACGAGCTGATGGAGTACTGCAAGCTGTCGGCCAACCCGGTGGGACACCTGGTGCTGGCCGTCTTCGAAACGACGACCCCCGACCGCGTGACCGCCTCCGACAGCGTCTGCAGCGGGCTCCAGGTGCTGGAGCACCTCCAAGACGTGGCCGAGGATGCGGCCACAGGGCGTGTCTATCTGCCAGCCGATGACATGAGGCGCTTTGGCGTCGAGGTCGAGGACCTCCACGACCCGGTGGCCTCGGCCAATCTGCGCGGCCTGGTGGCCTACGAGGCCAGCCGGGCCCGGGCCATGCTCGACGACGGCAAGGGGCTGGTGGCGTCTCTGCGGGGACCGGCCCGCCTGGCCGTGGCCGGGTTCGTGGCCGGCGGGCTGGCCGGGCTCGACGCACTCGAGGCGGCCGACTTCGAGGTGCTGAGCCGCACCCGCAAGGCCGGATCCGCCCGGGTGCTGGGCCGTCTCGTTGGCGTTTACCTGGCTGGCGCGGTCCGGCGCGGGCGGGGGACGGGCGGAGCGTGATCCCCGCGGAGTCGGCCTATCGCCGCTGTGAGGAGATCACCTGGACCGAGGCCCGAAACTTCGCGTACGGGATCCGGCTGCTGCCGCCGCCCAAGCGCAGGGCGATGGCCGCTCTCTATGCCATGGCCCGGCGCATCGACGACGTAGGCGACGGCGACTGGCCCGAAGACCGCAAGCTCACCGCCCTGGACGAGCTTCACACCGCCATCGAAGCACTGGAGGGCGGCGAGATCGCCGACCCCGCCGACCCGGTGCTGGTAGGCGTGGCCCACGCCGCCGCCCACTACCCGATCCCCGTGGCCGCCCTGCACGAAATCGTGGAGGGCTGCGAGCTCGACGTTCGAGGCGAGACCTACACCACGATGGACGACACGGTGCGCTACTGCCGTCTGGTGGCCGGCTCGGTGGGTCGCCTGTCGCTGGGCGTATTCGGCACCAAGCCCGCCCGCAGATCCGACGGGGGCCGAACCGGGGGCCGGACCGGCGGCAGCGGGCACCCGACCGAGCCGGAGCGGCCCGTCGAGGATCTGGCCGACGATCTCGGTGTGGCGCTGCAGCTCACCAACATGCTGCGCGACATCGTCGAGGACCATCAGATGGGGCGCATATACCTGCCCGCGCAGGAGCGGGATCGTTTCGGGATCACCCCCGGCCAATGGGCCCCGCCGGACAGCGTCGCCGAGCTGGTCCAGTTCGTGGCCGGTCAGGCCGTGATGTGGTTCGAGCGGGGACTAGGCCTGCTGGACCACCTCGACTATCGCAGCCGGGCCTGCACCGCAGCCATGGCCGGGATCTACCGGCGACTGCTGGGCCGGATCCTCGCTCAGCCCACCGCCCCGCTGAGCGGGCGAGTCAGCCTGCCCAGTTGGGAGAAGGGTCTCGTGGCGTCTCGGAGCCTGTCGGGTTTGCGGCCGTGAGCGCTGTCTCGCAGCCTGTCGGGTTTGCGGCCGTGAGCGCCGTCTCGGAGCCTGTCGGGTTTGCGGCCGTGAGCGCCGTCTCGGAGCCTGTCGGGTTTGCGGCCGTGAACCCCGGCTTGCACGAAGCGCGGATCTCGGCTGTGAGCCCCGGCCCCGGGGTCGCGCCCCCAGCGTGAGTCCTGCCGCTTCGAGCAGGCGCCCTCGGGTGGTGGTCGTCGGCGGCGGCCTGGCCGGGCTGTCGGCCGCAGTCGAGGCAGCCGATGGCGGCGCAACCGTCACGCTGCTCGAGCGCCGCCCCCGACTCGGCGGCGCTACCTGGTCGTTCGAGCGTCACGGCATCTGGTTCGACAACGGCCAGCACGTCTTCATGCGCTGCTGCACCGCCTACCGGGCGTTCCTGGAGCGCATCGGCTCGGCCGACGGCGTGTGGATGCAGAGCCGGCTTAACGTCCCTGTGTTGGCACCGGGCGGTCCGATCGGATCTATCAAGCAAACGCCCGGTCCGGCCCCGCTGCACCTGGCGCCGGCCCTGCTGACCTACCCGCATCTGAGCCTCCGCCAGAGGCTGGGCGTGCTGCGGGCGGGCCTGGCACTGAGGCGGTTAGATCCCGACGATCCCGCCCTCGACGATGTGGCCTTCGGCGACTGGCTGTCTGCCCACGGGCAGGACGCAACAGCCATCGAGACGCTCTGGAACCTGATCGTGCTGCCGACCGTCAACGCCACCGCAGCCGACGCCTCCCTCAAGCTGGCCGCCAAGGTGTTCGTGACCGGGCTGCTCACCGAGGCTGGCGCGGCCGACATCGGATGGGCTCGGGTGCCGCTGTCGGCCCTGCACGGCGACGCCGCCCGCCGGGTCCTGGAAGCCGTGGGCAACGAGGTGCGCACACGCGTCCCGGTGAAGTCCGTGCGCACCGGCACCGACGGAGGCTTGGAGGTGCAAGCCGATGGGCGGGTCATCGAGGCCGACTCGGTAGTGGTGGCGGTGCCCCACGACGCGGTGGCCCCGCTGCTGCCGCCCGGCACCGTCGCGGCCCAGGATCGGCTGGTCGAGCTGGGCACTTCACCGATCGTCAACGTCCACCTGGTGTATGACCGCCCGGTCACCGACATGGCCTTCTTCGCCGGCGTCGGCACCGACGCGCAGTTCGTGTTCGACCGCACCGGCGGTGCCGGCCTCGACGACGGCCGCCAGTGCCTGGCGGTGTCACTGTCCGCGGCCGAGTCTTACATCGGCATGGCCTCGGCCGATCTCGTGTCGCATTTCACCGCGGAGCTGGCCCGCCTGCTGCCTACGGCGGCGGACGCGGCCGTCACCGAGTCGATCGTCACCCGCGAGCATGCAGCCACCTTCCTCGGCGTGCCGGGAACGGACAGCCTGAGGGCCGGGGTCGAATCCGGCCTTCCGGGCGTGTATCTGGCGGGTGCCTGGTCCGGTACCGGATGGCCGGCCACGATGGAGGGAGCGGTCCGCAGCGGCGCCGAGGCCGGCCGCCTCGCAGTCCGCTTCGCGTCCAGAGCCGCGGGCGGGAACGCCGCCGGATCAGCGGGCTCGGATGCTTGACTTCAAACCCTCCGACCGAGTGCCAGACTCCGCTGGCGACACCGGCTAAGGTTCGAGCCATGACTCCCCAGCACGCTCATTCTTCGGGAGGCGGCTCGGCTGGGCGGGCGATTGTGCTTGTGATCGTTGCGGTTGCACTGGGCGCGTTCTTGCTGTCGCGAGGCTTCGACGGCTCCGACGACAACAGCACCGATGCTTCCCCCTCCGACACCGAAGCAGCACCCGCGACCCCCGGCGACGGCGACCCAGAAGACAGTTCCGAAGCCGACGCGACGTCCTCAACAACCTCCACCACAACCACGACGACGGCTCCCCCGGTGGTCACCCACCTGCCGGGCGAGGTCAAGGTGGCAGTGATGAACGGCACCGGCGAGCGGGGCCGGGCCAGCCGCACGGCGAGCACGCTCAACGCCTCCGGCTATGTGACCGCGGCGAAGAACACCGAGCAGGACCGGGTCGAGAGATCGGTCATCTACTACAAGGCGGGTTACGGAGACGATGCCAAGGCGGTCGCGTCCGCGCTCGGGGCGCCCCCGGACGTCATCACGCCCGCTCCGGGCACGATCATGACCCTGATCCGGAACCCGGAGTCGCCCGAGAACCTCGAGGACTTCAACATCTTCGCGGTCGTCGGCACCGACAACGTGATCCTCGACCCCGCGCCACCTGCAGGCTGAGCTCGGATAGCACCCCCCGCTGACCGCGGGTCCGGCGGGATGCCGCAAGAATGTTGACCGTGCGCGTGCTGGCAGCGCCCGACAAGTTCCGCGGGACGGCTTCGGCTGGCGAGATCGCCGAGGCCATTGCCGCGGCGGTCAGCGGCGCGTCGTGGTCCTGCGACAGAGCACCCATGGCCGACGGGGGCGAGGGAACCCTCGACGCTCTGGGCGGACCCAACCGCTCCTCGGTGGTGACCGGGCCGCTGGGCGAGACGGTCATCGCGCCCTGGCGGCTCAGCCGCGGGGTCGCAGTGGTCGAGATGGCCCTCGCCTCGGGCCTGGCAGTGGCCGCCGGCGCCACCGCCAACGACCCGGTCAACGCCACCACAGCAGGCACCGGCGAGCTGATCGCCGAGGCGGTGTCGGCCGGCGCCCACCGGGTGCTGGTGGCGGTGGGCGGCTCGGCCACCACCGACGGCGGCCTCGGCGCGCTGGAGGCCTTGCCCTCGCCGGCCCGCATGTCGGGAGTGGAGATGGTCGTGGCCTGCGACGTGCGCACGCTCTTCGTGGACGCGGCCGCCGTCTACGGCCCGCAGAAAGGGGCCTCGCTGGCCCAGGTCGAGCTGCTGACCCGGCGCCTCAGGCGGCTGGCTCAGATCTACGAGCGCGATTTCGGAGTGGATGTCACCTCGCTGGAGGGTGCCGGGGCGGCCGGGGGTCTGGCCGGGGGTCTGGCGGCGCGGGGCGCCAGCCTGGTCAACGGCTTCGAGGTGGTCGCCGACGAGGTCGACCTGTGGGAGCGGGTCCAGAGCGCCGATGTGGTCGTAACCGGCGAGGGCCGCTACGACGCCACGTCGCTGCAGGGCAAGGTCGTCGGTGAGGTGGCGCAGCTGGCCGCACAGGCGGGCGTTCCGACGTTGGCCGTTGTGGGAAGCGCGGACCCGGAAACTCCTGCGCCCGACGGCCTTGAGGTCGTCGACTTGACGGCCTGCTACGGATCGGATCGGGCCAGAGCCGATACCTGCGGCTGCGTTCGTGCCGCGGTGAGCGAAGCGCTGACGAGCTTCAGCCCCGGCGCTTCAACGTGACGACCCACCAACCCAGGCCCAGCAGCACCACCATGAGCATCGCGAAAGTGATGAGCCAAGTGAACACGGCCACCGCCCACTGAACGAGCGTGATCGCTCCCACCACCGCCAGCGCGCCCAGCACCACGAGCGCTGGCCCCGACGGCCCCTTTGATCGCTCCGCACGGCGCTTCACCTCCGAGGCCACAGGCCGAACCTATCACTGGCCCGATACGATGGCCCGGGTCCGGTCGGCGCACTACTGAGCACATCGAGGAAAGAACATGGCCGTCACTGTCCGAGTGCCCACAACGCTCAGAGTCCTGACCGCCGGCGCGTCGGAGGTGGCCGTGGACGGCGCCACCCTCGCCGACGTGCTCGACTCGCTGGAGTCGTCGCATCCCGGCTTCCGTGACCGGATCCTCGACGAGTCGGGCGAGCTGCGCCGGTTCGTCAACGTGTTCGTCAGCGACGACGACGTCCGCTTCCTCGACGGGCTCAGCACCGCCGTCGACGACGGTGCCACCGTGAGCATCGTGCCGGCCGTCGCGGGCGGGCGCGGCTGACTTGCACCCACCGCGCGGAAGGCCTCCCACAGCTGCGCGGTGGCAGAATCAGGGAGGGTCATCGGTGTGCCCTCCTCGATGAGTGAGTGATTGTTCTCACCGAGGATCATGCCGATGGCCCCCTTGGTGGTGAACCCCTGCGACTACCTCAAGACCCCACCACATGAGGGGACAAGAGGACGAGCCGCCGGCCGGGTGCGCCGCTAGGGAGCCGAGCCGCGGCCGGGCCCGGCGTCTTGTTGGTCGTGGGTTGGCGTGTCAGCCCGTCGCGGGGGGCGCGGCGGCTGGGGGCGCGGGCGGGACGGGGGTGCCCTGCTGGCGGAGCGCGTCGGTGAGGGGGATCCACACAGTGAGGCCGAACCCGACCATCAGGGCGGCCACGGCGACCAGATACCAGGCCAGCCGTCGGTCCAGCTTGGCGAATCCGGCTTGCATGGCGGCTCTGGTTTCGGTGTCGGCGGCGGCGAGTGTGGCGAATCCGGCTTGCATGGCGGCGTTGGTTTCTGTGATGAGGGCTCTGGTTTCGGTGTCGGCGGCGGCGAGTGTGGCGAATCCGGCCTTGAGGTCGTCTTTGGTGGCCATGTTGTCCCAGCCCGACGGGGGGAGCTGCTCGATGAGGGTCTCGGCGTCTTGTTGGCCCATCAGGTCCACCAGGGTGTTGAACAGCGCGCTGCGCTGAGTTTGGGTGAGCGCCATCTCAGTGCCCCTTGTGCGTGCGGTCGTGTGGTTGGGGGCGCCGTCGAGGGCTGCTCCGAGGCTGCCGGGCCGGCCCGCCCGGTTGGGCGTGCCTTCGCGGTGGTTCACTCCACTGTAGCACAAGCGATGATAAAATCTGCCATCTCAAGCCAGTGTGACCATCTTCGGCTTTGCCCGCTGTCCGCTGGGTGCGTCTGCCGATGGCACCTGCGCCCCGTTCGTGCTCCTCGACGGTGTGCGGCTTTGCCCGCTGTCCGCTGGGTGCGTCTGCCGATGGCACCTGCGCCCCGTTCGTGCTCCTCGACGGTGTGCGGCTTTGCCCGCTGTCCGCTGGGTGCGTCTGCCGATGGCACCTGCGCCCCGTTCGTGCTCCTCGACGGTGTGCGGCTTTGCCCGCTGTCCGCTGGGTGCGTCTGCCGATGGCACCTGCGCCCCGCTCGTGCTCCTCGACGGTGTGCGGCTTTGCCCGCTGTCCGCTGGGTGCGTCTGCCGATGGCACTCGGCGGGCCGACCGGCGCTGAGACGTCCGGAGATAGGAGCAACCCCTCGGCACGCGGACCGTCCGAGAGCGCGTGAAATCTCTCGTGCCATGGTGGGCATATTGAGGTAGAGCCGGATTGGACCACAGGACAAGGACAAATGAGGGGAGACTGATCATGTGCACTCCGAGAAGGTCGATGCGGTGCCGCTGCGTCTTGGTGGCTTGGGCGGTTGTTGTGGTGTTGGCGGGCGCAGCGCCGTCGCATGCGGCTGCTGTTCCCGCGGTGCGAGCGCCTGGCATCTGTTCTCGAACACCACAGGTGCGCAATCGGATCTTGCAGGTGCTCGACATGACTGACTGCGGCGCGGTCGTTCAGGCCGACCTGGGAAGAGTCGGGGCGCTCTGGTTGGACAACTCAGGCATCTCGCAGCTGCGGTCTGGGGACTTCGAGGGACTCCATGGCTTGGAGTTCCTGGACCTGTCGAACAACGATCTGATAGCGCTGCCCACCGGCGTGTTCGATGGACTGTCGAGTCTGGAGTGGCTTTGGCTGTCGAACAACAGGCTGCGGTTGCTGTCCGGGGACGCCTTCGACGAACTCGCGGCGCTGAGGGATCTGCGCCTCGACGGCAATGAGCTCCTGAGGCTGCCCGCGGGCGTGTTCGATGAGCTGTCAGAACTGAGCGGTCTGGCCTTGAACGGCAACGAGCTGGAAGCACTGCCCCATGGCGTGTTCGAGGGGACGTCGGGGCTCACGGACCTGTCGCTTGCGCACAACGACCTGACCGCGCTGCCCGAAGGAGTGTTCGACGGGCTCTCACGTCTGGAGTTGCTGTCGCTTGCGCACAACGACCTGACCGCGCTGCCCGAGGGAGTGTTCGCCGGAGTGTCGAGCTTGGTCTGGCTCGACGCCAGATCCAACCCGACCGACCCGTTCATATTTGGGTTGGGTCTGCGTCTGGCGGATCAGGCGGTCGCGGTTGTCATGCCGTCTGGGGCGCCCTTCGATGTCGTGGCCACCCTCTCGGTGCGGGGCGCGGAGCTCTCCAGCCGCGAGGCGACGATCGAGGCAGGCCGGACAATGGGCGATCCCGTCAGACTCTTGATGGTCGGCGGCGAGTCCTTCGCCGTCGCGGTCGATTCCGCCGAGATGCGCGGCTACCTCTACGCGGGCGGGATCAGCCTCCGGATCGGTCTCGCCGAGTGACCCCGACTCAGTGAAGCCGCCAGACGCGGCTGCTCAGTAGAACTGGTTGCGGTTGGCTTCGTCCTCGTCGCGTCGATGGCCTCTGCGTTGGTGCCCGCGATCTGATCGGCCAGCACCCTGGTGGATCGTCACATTCGCGTCGCCGGCGGGTTGTCATCGCGGGCCTGCCGCGGTTGACTTGGCACTCGTGGCACGCGAGTGCCAACCCAGGGAAACGAAGAGACTGCTGGCCCGTCCAGGGCCGTTCCGGAGGTTCAAATGGCCAAGACGATCCAGTTCGACGAGCAGGCCCGCCGTGCTCTCGAGCGGGGCATGAACCAGCTCGCAGACGCGGTGCGGGTCACGCTGGGCCCCAAGGGCCGCAACGTCGTGCTCGACAAGAAGTGGGGCGCCCCCACCATCACCAACGACGGCGTGTCGATCGCCAAGGAGATCGAGCTCGAGGACCCCTTCGAGAAGATCGGCGCCGAGCTGGTCAAAGAGGTCGCCAAGAAGACCGACGACGTAGCCGGCGACGGCACCACCACCGCCACGGTGCTGGCGTGGGCGATGGTGCGCGAGGGACTGCGCAACGTGGCCGCGGGCGCCAACCCGATGTCGCTCAAGCGGGGCATCGAGGCCGCCGTGGACGCCGCGGTGGAGTCGATCCACAGCAACAGCCACGACGTGTCCTCCGACAAGGCCCAGATCGCCAATGTGGCCGCCATCTCCGCGGCCGACCCCGAGATCGGCTCCACCATCTCCGACGCCATCGACAAGGTCGGCAAGGACGGCGTGATCACCGTCGAGGAGGGCCAGACCTTCGGCCTGGAGATGGAGACCGTCGAAGGCATGCGCTTCGACAAGGGCTACATCTCCCCGTACTTCGTGACCGATCCCGAGCGCATGGAGGCGGTGCTCGACAGCCCGCAGGTCCTGCTGGTCGCCTCGAAGATCTCCAACGTGCGCGACCTGGTGCCCGTGCTCGAGAAGGTCATGCAGAGCGGCAAGCCCCTGCTGATCATCGCCGAGGACGTGGAGGGCGAGGCCCTGGCCACGCTGGTGGTCAACAAGATCCGGGGCACGTTCACGTCGGTGGCCGTGAAGGCGCCCGGCTTCGGCGACCGCCGCAAGGCGATGCTTCAGGACATGGCCATCCTCAGCGGCGGCCAGGTCATCAGCGAGGAGGTCGGCCTCAAGCTCGACAGCGTGGGCGTCGACATGCTGGGCCAGGCCCGCAAGGTGATCGTCACCAAGGACGAGACCACCATCGTCGAGGGCGCCGGCGACCCGTCAGACGTGGCCGGTCGCATCAACCAGATCAAGGGCGAGATCGACAACACCGACTCCGACTACGACCGCGAGAAGCTCCAGGAGCGCCTGGCCAAGCTGTCCGGCGGCGTGGCCGTGCTGAAGGTGGGCGCGGCCACCGAAGTGGAGCTCAAGGAGAAGAAGCACCGCATCGAGGACGCCGTGAGCACCACCAAGGCCGCCATCGAGGAGGGCGTGGTCGCCGGGGGCGGCGTGACGCTGCTGCGGGCCGTCGACGCGGTGGACGCCGCGGCCGATGGACTCAGCGACGCCGACGAGAAGACCGGAGCCCGCATCGTGGCCAAGGCGCTGGTGGCGCCGCTGAGCCAGATCGCGGTGAACGCCGGCCTCGAGGGCGGCGTGGTCGTCGAGCGGGTCCGCAACCTCAAGGGTCCCAATGGGCTCAACGCCGACAGCGGCGAGTACGAGGACCTGATCGCGGCCGGGATCATCGACGCGGCCAAGGTCACCCGCTCTGCCCTGCAGAACGCCGGCTCGATCGCGGGACTGTTCCTCACCACCGAGGCTGTCATCGCCGAGGCCCCCGAGGACGGGCCCGCGGGCGGCGGAATGCCCGACATGGACTTCTAGTTCTCCTCCCCCCACCCCCCAACAACAGCCCGGCCCGACCCCCCGGCGCCGGGCTGTTGCGCGCCCCGGTACCTTGCGATCGCGGAACTTCCCCCGATTGAGCCACATATATTGTGGTTGGTTACAGGAAGTTCGATCTGGCTGCGCTGGCAGTGTCGGGTAGCTTCCAGGCATGGTCGAGCTGCACCCGATGTGCCTGCCGCTGGCGCCCCTGCTCGGCATCTGGCGCGGCCCCGGCGCGGGCAGCTACCCCACCATCGACGACTTCGCCTACATCGAGGAACTGGTCTTCGCCCATGTCGGCAAGCCGTTCCTGTCCATGGTGCAGCGCAGCCGCGACCGCTCGACGGGCCAGCCCCTGCACGCCGAGGCCGGGTACCTCAGGGCCCTGCTGGACTGTGCACTGGAGCTGACCGTGGCCCAGCCGTCGGGGATCGTGGAGGTGGACGTCGGCTCGGTGACCCCGACCTCCGACGGCCTGGTGGTCGAGTTGGAGTCCGCCCAGATCGGCCTCACACCGACGGCAAAATCGGTGACGGCGGTGCGTCGCCGGTTGAGCGTGACCGGATCGGTACTGGTGTCGGAGCTGTGGATGGCCGCAGTGGGCGAGCCGGATCTGATCCACCACGTGCGAGCAGAACTGTCCCAGAGGCCGAGCGGATAGTCCGCAGATCGTTCGCAATTCGGGGGAGGTGCTGAGCGAGGCCGTGGCCCGAGCGGCCCGTGAGCGCAGCGAACAAGAGCGGGATACAACCGACAGCCTTGCGCCGAGGTCCATCGCTGCGGGGTGCCGTAGCCTGTGATCATGGCCACCAAGTCGAGGAGCCAGCAGCGCTTGGTGCGGCCCTGGACCGGCGAAGGCCCCGGCAAGAACCGGCTGGCGGACCACCTCGCATCCGAGGAGCCCATGGCCATCGAGCTCGACGACGTGAGGGTGGCCACCACCATGCGCACTCCCGGCAACGACTTCGAGCTGGCCGTCGGCTTCTGCTTCGCCGAGGGGCTGCTGGACGGCCACCGGGTCGTCCAGGTCAAGTACTGCGCCAAGGGCTCGGCCGCGGCCACCGACTTCAACGTGGTGTCGGTGTCCACTGGCGGCAAGGCCCCGCCGCCCCGGCCCCGGCTCACCACGACCACCTCCTCGTGCGGCTTCTGCGGTACGAGCGAGATCGACGAACTCGTCTCCAAGCTCGCACCGGTCACGGGCGAGCCGCTGCGGTGGGAGGCGCTGGCCTCGGCCCCCGAACGCCTGCGTCCGGGACAGGCGCTGTTCGAGGCCACCGGGGCCGTCCACGCGGCCGGGGTGGTGGCCGTCGACGGCTCGGTCTCGGTGGTCCGCGAGGACGTGGGCCGCCACAACGCGGTCGACAAGCTCATCGGCCGGCTCTTCCTCGATGACCATCTGCCTGTCACCGGCCTCGGGCTGGTGGTGAGCGGCCGGGCCAGCTTCGAGCTGGTCCACAAGGCCTGGGCCGGAGGGTTCCGGGCCCTGGTGGCGGTGAGCGCCCCCACCGCGCTGGCCGCGGCCACCGCCGAGGCCGCCGGGATGCAGCTGGCCGGCTTCGCCCGCAACGGCACCATGACCGTCTACGTCGACGCTTGACTCAACGACTTGACTCGGCCACCCGCGCCGACGGCCACCCTGTTGTGACGCGCAACCGGAGCGCGACCTCAACGAGGTGCTCGTCACGACGGACAATACGAATCACACTGCGGTGGGACGCTCATGTCACACCGCCCCACTAAGATGCAAACATATGTTCGTAATACGACGACGATCGGCCGGATATGAGCGCAAGCAATCCACAACTCTCGGTGGCTAGGGTGCCGGCTCAGGTCGTCGATCCGCGATCGGCAACCCCGCCAGGGGTACAGTGACTGCAACACGCGAGACAACTAGATATATCTGAAAGGAGTAAAATGCATCAAGAAGGGCAGTCCAGAGAGACTCATGCGAGCGATGCTCCACGGGACGCCCTCGATCAGTTAATCGCGCAGCAACCCGAGCGGCACCCGCTGGTGTTCGGATTCGTAGGGGCGATCGGCACACCGTGGGAACGGATCCTGCACGAGTTCAACGAGTCCCTACGACGCTTTGACTACTCGACCTCAACGATTCATCTATCCAGTCTGATTGACAATCTTGATTATCGACCCTGGGGAGATCTGCCAGAGCGGGGGTCTCCCGAGTACTACGAACAACGAATGAACGCAGGTGACCAGCTTCGGGCGAAGACGAGGAACGGCTCTGCAATGGCAGCCCTCGCTGTTCGCGAAATAAACTCAAAAAGGAGTGAGAGAGGCAATAGTAGTTCTGTCGCCCTATTTCTGCGTAGTCTGAAGCATCCAGATGAGGTGACACTCTTACGCCATGTCTATGGCAGAGCCTTCTTCTTGGTTGGTATTGCGTGCAGTATTGATGAACGGCGGCATGTACTGGCGGAGTCCCTAGCTCACTTTGAGCAGTCCAGAGCCGAGGCAGAACGCCTGATTCTGCGCGACGAGTCTGATCCAGACAACCGAGATTTTGGCCAGAATGTGCGGGACGCTTACTCAATGTCAGATGTGTTTGTTCCAGGGGCCACGGGTATAGACATCAGATCCGATATTGACCGCTTTATCGTCTCGGTCTTTGGTGCACCCTTCTTGACGCCTACACTACACGAGGAAGGCATGAGATTCGCTCAGGTCGCCTCCCTTCGTTCAGCAGCTGCTGGCCGGCAGGTTGGTGCCGCGCTTATACCTGTCATTGGAACTCCCCTTGTCGCGGGCACGAACGAGGTACCCAAACCTGGCGATGGCCAGTATTGGACTAGTGATTCACCAGATTTTCGAGACTTCCGAACAGGTCGAGATCCGAACAAAGTCTATATCAACTGGGTCGTTCAGGATCTCTTGGAGCGTTTACGTGACCAGAATTGGCTAGCTGACAGCTTCGCGGTGAAGGATGGACCGGAGCTGGTAGACCTTGCTTTCGACGCCGATGAATCAGGCTCGTCAGTTCTCGGGGATGCGCGTGTTGCGGCCCTAATCGAGTTCACTCGATGTCTGCACGCTGAGCAAGCAACGATCATCAACGCGGCTCGTTCGGGTGTCATTACACAAGACTCAGTGTTGTACACCACGACGTTCCCCTGTCATGAGTGCGCGAAGATGATCATTGGTGCCGGAATCGCGGAAGTTCATTACATCGAGCCATATCCCAAGAATCTTGTCAACGAACTATTTCGGGACATGATCGATGTTTCTCCATCAGTTGGATCTCCAAAGGGATTGGTCGGCGGAAAGATCCCATTTCATCAGTTCTTAGGAATAGCGCCCCAATGGTACTCGGAGGCGTTCACAGCTGGACAGCGGCGAATAGGTGATCAAATGGTTGAGTTTGATCGACGAACTGCCTATCCCAAGACCCCAGGCTGGAGTGAGAGTGGAGTTCAGGAACGCGAGATCTCAACCGATACCGCAATCTCCAGGATGATTGAACAACTCGCGACTGAGGAGACTCAAGAGACAGATGACCAAGAAGTTGAGCAAACAACGAACGATATGGCACGAGAGAATATCGCTGAACTTGGTTCAGCCGATTAGCAGTTGTCCGTGAATTGGACTCTAACAAAAACATTCTAATTCGTAGTAATGGATGCCATCGGGGTGCATCCTAAGAGAAAGGAAGGCGAAGAAATGGGCAGAAGTCAGATGTCGGATGAGGAGCGAGCAAAACGTGCCCAAGAACGCTTGATGCAGATTCCACGTGATCAACTTGGTCCTGCGGGACGCATCCTCTTCGATAATCCACGTTCTGCAACACCGGAAGAACAGCGGGCTCAGTTTCGAGGTATCGACGGTGATGGCACGGGTGAGACCGCGAATGCGCAGCTTCGGCTCCTCAATAGTGTCGGAGACGGCGGATAGCACAATCGAGACCTCGGCGGCGCCCCGCGGGGCTGGGGCCGGCGCTTCCTAGACTGCGGTGATGCTGGAATCGGTGGGTGTGGGCCAGGGGCTGGTCGTGGTGCACCTGTTCTGCGTCCGCACGCCCGACACCGACGACGCTGCGGTGCTGAGCGCGGTGAAGGACGCCACCGCGGTCGGGGTCCAGGTGGTTACGGTGGCGGTGCTCGGCCACAAGGCCCAGCTGTGCTTCATGGGCCTGCACGCCGACGCCTGGGCGCTGCGCGACCTGCAGAGCGGCCTGGTGCGGGCCGGGCTGGATGTCGTGGACAGCTACGTGTCGATCACCGAGCTGAGCGAGTACGCCCTGGGCCTGCCCGCGGAGATGGCCGACATGCGCCTGAACCCCAAGCTGCCCCCGCCCGACAAGCCAGCCTGGTGCTTCTACCCGATGACCAAGCGACGCAACGTCGGCCAGAACTGGTACGAGCTGCCCTTCGATGAGCGCAAGGAGCTCATGTACGAGCACGGGGCGTCGGGCCGCAAGTTCGCGGGACGCATCGTGCAGTTGGTGACCGCATCCACCGGACTGGACGACTGGGAGTGGGGCGTCACCCTGTTCGGCGAGGACATCGGCGCCCTCAAGGAGACCGTCTACACCATGCGCTACGACCGGGCCTCGGCCGCCTACGCCGAGTTCGGCCCGTTCGTGACCGGCTTGGTCGGACCGGCCGACGAGATCCTAGAGCGGACCCGCTGACGCCGTCCCTGCCGCCGCGCCGATCCGTTGCGGGCACCCCGCCGGGGTTAGGGTCTCGCGGTGGGCGAAGACGCCAAGCCCCGTAGCGCTCCGGTCGATGCGGCCGGTGCACCGCCGCGACCCGGGGGCGAGGTCGACATCCTGCGCTGGGCCGAGAGCCTGGCCGGGATCGCCCAGACCGGCCTGGGCTTCACCCAGAGCCGCTACGAGCAGGAGCGCTTCGAGGAGGTGTTGGCGGTGGCGGCCGACATCCGGGCCCACAGCGCGGTCGGGATCGACGTCGGCCGCCAGGTGCAGGAGTGGCTCGACGGGGTGGGCTCGGGCGTGGCCGGATACGTCACACCCAAGATCACCGTGGGTGCCATCGTGGGCGACGACAAGGGTTGCATACTGCTGGTGCAGCGGGCCGACTCCGGCTGGTGGCTGTATCCCACAGGATGGTCCGACGTGGGCTACTCACCGTCGGAGGTGGCCGTCAAAGAGGTCCGCGAGGAGACCGGCATCCTCTGCGAGGTGGTGCGCCCCATCGCCATCCTCGACGGGATGCGCCTCGGCTTCAACCGGGTGCCGCTGGTGTCGATCGTGTTCCATTGCCGCAGCCTCGGCGGCGTGCTGAAGGCCCATCCGCTGGAGTGCTCCGATGTGGGGTTCTTCGCCGAGGGCGAACTGCCCGAGCGCACCGCCCGCCCCGAGCTGTGGGCCGCGCACGCCTTCAAAGCCATCCGCGGCGAAGAGGTGGACGTGCTCTTCGATCATCCCCGCACCCCGCCCTGGCGGGGCGAGCCCGAGGAATAGGGGCCGGTCGGCCCCAACCCCGCTGACCGACCCTGACGGGATCTGGCGAGACGCACGCCTTCGGCAGCCACTCGTTCGCAACTGACCGCTCGATGCTTCTGCTCAATGAGATAGGTGGACACGATGGGCAGATCTTGCCAGGCCGTCGGGAGGGACTGAACGGTGGCCTCCAATGCGTCGGGCATCAAGGACGCCAACTCCTGGAACCTCTCGGCTACCGCCACCGCTGGCAATTCGAGTCTCTCGGCAGTGTCCTGCATCGCTGTGGGCTGGTCCGCGTTGCTGACCTCGTAGTCGGGTCCGATCGTCATCGCGATATTGAGATCGCTGATCTCCTGGCCTTCCTGTCGGTACGGAATCCACGAACAGGCGTCATAGAGCGGTGCGAGTTGGCTCCTGCCGCCACTCAACAGCAGCCCGTAGTTCTTTGAGTGCGCATCATTGCCAACGATGAGCCATTGATATGCGAGCATGTCGCGGAACGCCTCAACCCTCCCCCATCTTGGTGCCCAGCAACTTCACGCGGTGGTAGTAGTGCAGGTCGTGCTCGCGGAGGCGTTTGCCCAGCAGTTGGTCGTTGTCGGGCAGCAATCCTTCAAGCCAACGCAGAAGCCTGGTCCCCGACGCCCTCGGAGCGATTGGCGGGAAGCGCGTCGAAAGGGGGGTGGCCAAGGCACTGCCCATGTAAGCCGAGTCATAGGTGAACATCGGCGCGTTGGGCCGAGTCAGGTCCAACACGCCGGCGCGGTTGCCTTCTATGAGGACATCTAGGATCACAGCGGAGGCTCAGTGAGTGCCTTGATGTGGGCGTCCAGGTCGATGCTCGGGGCTGGAGCGGGAACCAGCTCGATCTCGTAGCCGAGGTGGTGGATCAACTGGCACAGCAACTTGATCCCCAGCGGCACCTTGCCGTTCTCGGTGTCGCAGACCCAACGGCGGCTGGTGCCAGCCCGCACTGCCAACTCGGCCTGGCTTAGCCCTTGCTGGCGACGCATGTCCCGCAGAGCTAGGCCAAGCTCGTAGGGGCGTTTGATGTGGTGTCGTCGGGTTCTATCGCTCATGCCCGCGTCCCTTCTGATGTCACGATCAGGTTACATCTGAAAATATCACGATACTGTGACATTTCTGTGTGTAACTATACGGTGACAAACATCGGCTCGCCGTTGCCTATCTGCTCCAGGGTCCACCAGATCCGCCACCTCAGTTGCTCTCGTCCCTTCGTCGCGGCTGCGGCGGCCGAGGGCCGGTCGCCTATTGGGACGAGGTGCGGGTCTTCACGACGAGCGTGCCGGCGTGATCGTCGTGCCAGCCCTGGCGAGCGTCGTCCCAGATCAGAGACACGAAGACGAGCAGCCACAGGATGACTCCCACATACGGCAGGCAGCCGAGGACCGCGGGGATCACCCAGCGAACCACAGAGTCCCGCCAGCGGGGCGCGCCCGCGTCGTCGGCCCGCACGACTCTGATCCTCGCCGCCATCTTGCCGAGGGTCTGCCCCTTCTTGGCGACCATCGGAACCTCGTAGAGCGCACCCGTCACAGCCAGTGCCAACTGCCACCTGAGGGGGCCTCCGAGCCCGAAGGACGCATCCCAACTCAACAAACCGACGAGGAGCACGACGAGGGGCACCGACATGACCACGATGTCGATGACTCGGGCCAAGAGCCGTGCGCCGGGGCTGGCAAGCTCCACCATCTCACCGGTTCCGATAAGGGCCCGGCCCTTCATGGCCCTGTGCGCCCCCGAGCGACGACAGGCGCCACGTGAGGTCCGCGCCGTGAGCACCGACCCGGCTCGGGCGGCCCTTGCGCCATCGGGGCCATGACAGCCACGAACCGATGCATCACGGTCCAGAACTCCAAACTCGTTCCCGGATCGCCAGCTTGCCGAGGGTCTGGCCCCTCGTAGCGGTCATCGCGACTTCGTAGAGCGCTAGCCCGCAGAACAACGCCGACAGGGTTGCCGCAGCAGCGATAGTCAGCCAGTGGTCTACGCCATCGCCGAAGTCCCTATCAAATGAATAGTCGACGAACCAGAAAGGCGCGAGGAACAGGGAAGTGATGACCGGGGTGACGTTGCCTGCCCCACGAAACGCGTAGACCCGCAAGAGCCTGAGAGCAGCTGAAGATGTCGGCGACACCGTTGCCGGGGTTCGAGTCGGTCGCGTCGAACGCGGCGAGCGCTTCGGCGTTGGAGTTGAGCTCGTCCATCGTGTACACGCCGTAATCGTCGGCGAAGGACTTGCTGACCGGAAGCCCCGCAGACCGCCATCGAGCATCTCCTCGCCGATGATGGTCACATGGTCGCCCGCCAGCCACGCCAAGTGGGCCGGATACCAGCTGTTGGGCCAATAGTCCATCTCGCCCTGGGCCGTGGCGATGCAGCCGAGGTTGGGTCCGGGCTCGATCTCGCCGGGATCGGACACGCTGTAGCCCAGTTCCTCCCGAAGCTGCTTGTACAGCTTGGCCTGGAAGTAGCCGCTGCTCCGGTTGGCCCGGCCGGCTACGGTGTCCACGCCCTCGCCAGGAAGAGCGGGGGCGTCTCCCGGTCCCGGCCGTCGGCGCCCCAGCAGGCGACGGTGCTGTCCGTCTTGACGCCGCACGAATGCGTGCGGCCTGCGGATATCGAAGTGAACGATCCTGAGGGCGCAGCCGTCTGCCGCCACTCGTTCCAGCCCCAGCATTCGACGGTGCGGTCGGTCCTGATGCCGCACGAATGGGCGTCGCCGGCGGAGACGGCGGTGAAGGTGCCCGTCGGGGGTGTGGCCTGGCCGGAGTCGTCGGCGCCCCAGCATTCGACGGTGCGGTCGGTCTTGACGCCGCATGAATGGAACCCACCGGCGGAGACGGCGGTGAAGGTGCCCGTCGGGGGTGTGGCCTGGCCGGAGTCGTCGGCGCCCCAGCATTCGACGGTGCGGTCGGTCTTGACGCCGCACGAATGGGCGTCGCCGGCGGAGACGGCGGTGAAGGTGCCCGTCGGGGGTGTGGCCTGGCCGGAGTCGTCGGCGCCCCAGCAGGCGACGGCACCATCGGTCTTGACGCCGCACGAATGATCCACGCCGGCGGACACCGCGGTGAAGGTGCCCGTCGGGGGTGTGGCCTGCCCGCCCCAGTCGGCGCCCCAACAGGCGACAGTGCGGTCGGTCCTGATGCCGCACGAATGGGCGAAGCCGACAGTCACGGAGCTGAACGAGCCTGACGGCGGCGACGCCTGCCCGTAGCGGTTCTCGCCCCAGCACGCCACGGCGCCGCCGGTCCCCACACCGCAGGAATGCCCATCGCCGGCGGACGCCGACGTGAAGGCCCCCGCCGGCGCGGACGTCTGCAAGCCGCCGTAGTAGCCCCAGCACTCGACAGTCCCGTCGGTCCTCGCCGCGCACGCATGGATGTCGCCGACAGACACCGAGGCGAACGACCCCGAAGCGGGCGTCGCCTGTTCGAGCGTGTCCTGGTAGCCCCAGCAGACGACCGCCCGACGAGTCGAGACCCCGCATGAGGCCTCGAAGCCGGCGGACACCGAGACGAACAACCCGAACGGCGCATGCGAGACGGATCCCCAGCACTCCGCCGCGCCGCCCGTGCGCAATCCGCACGTATGGGCCCAGCCGGCGGACACGGCGGTGAAGGTGCCCGTCGGGGGCGTGGCCCGCCCGTCGTCGTCGGCGCCCCAGCAGGCGACAGTGCGGTCGGTCTTGACGCCGCACGAATGGGCGAAGCCGGCGGAGACGGCGGTGAAGGTGCCCGTCGGGGGTGTGGCCTGGCCGGAGTCGTCGGCGCCCCAGCATTCGACGGTGCGGTCGGTCTTGACGCCGCATGAATGGAACCCACCGGCGGAGACGGCGGTGAAGGTGCCCGTCGGGGGTGTGGCCTGCCCGCCCCAGTCGTAGCCCCAGCATTCGACGGTGCGGTCGGTCCTGAGCCCGCACGAATGCCAGCGGCCGGCGGAGACGGCGGTGAAGGTCCCTGTCGGGGGTGTGGCCTGCCCGCCCCAGTCGTCGCCCCAGCAGGCGACGGTGCGGTCGGTCCTGAGCCCGCACGAATGGGCGCGGCCGGCGGAGACCGAGCTGAACAGCACCGGGATCCGGATCGGATCAGACGAATCCTCCACCGCGGCCATCTCTTCGTCCGAGTCGGCGGTTAGGGCGCGGTTGATGAAGGCTGCCATTTGGGCGCGGGTGGTGGGTTGGTTGGGGCGGAAGGTGCCGTCGCCGTAGCCGTGGGTGATGCCGGAGGCGGCCAGGGCGTTGATGTCGTCGTGGTGGGTGTTTCCGTCGGTGTCGCTGAATCCGGCGTCGCCGGCTGGGGGCAGGTCGAAGGCCCTCTCCAGGAAGGCGGCCATCTGGGCCCGGGTCACGTCCTGGTGGGGGCGGAAGGTGCCGTCGCCGTAGCCGTGGGTCACCTTGAGCTCGGCGAAGCGCTCGACGTGGGCGGCCCACCACATCGAGGCGTCCACGTCGGGGAACCGCGTCGATGCCGCCGCGGGCGGCTCCTCGCCGTCGAGGGCGCGCACCGTCCACACCGCCATCGTCCACCTCTTGAGCGCATCATCGGGACAGAACCTGCTGTCGCCGCACCCGGTGCGGTCGAACACGCCCTTGGCCGCCAGCGCGCCGATGTGCGCCTCGTGGATGGTGCCCGCCACGTCGGAATAGCCGCCCGGCGCAACCGCAGCAGCGGGAATCGTGGTCGTGGTCGTCGTTGGAGTCGTGGTCGTCGTGGTGGTCGTCGTGGTGGTGGTGGTGGTCGTGGTTGGGGCAACAGTGGTGGTGGTCGTGGTGGTTGTGGAACCGGCGGCCTCGATGAGCCAGGTGCCGTCGGCCTGCTTGGAGGCCTTGAAGTTGTAGGTGACTCCGTTGATGGTCGTGTTGCGCGCGTCGATGCCCGTTCCGGCAGTGAAGAAGATGAAGTGCCCCCGGCCGGAGCCGTCGACCCGGAACTCCTGGGACGTGCCGGGATAGGTGCACCGCTCCCCCGGACCCACGACCAGGCCCGCATAGCAGTCACCGCCGGACTGCGCCGCCGCGACAGATCCGCCGGCCGCGACCACAGCCAACAACGCGGCCACGCTCAACACCGCAACCATCCGCTTCCGCATCAACGTTGACATGCGTCCTCCCTGCGATTTCACCGACCGTCCGCAGATCTCTTCCCGCTGCCCTCGACCATCCCGCCGCCTCGATCACCCACGAGCCGTCTGGCTGTCCTGAATTCGCAACGCCTCCGCATACAGGGCCTTGGCCAATGCCTTCTGGGCAGCGGTTCGGATTTCGTCGGCAGCGGCACGGGCTTCTTCGTCGTCAGCGGCATAAGCGGCATAAAATTCATCCGAGGCCTTCCGGTGGGCCTCGTCGGCCGCGGCCACTTCATCGCTGCTAGCTCGCGTGACCGCCACGATGGTTCCCCGCGTTACCAGTTGGTCGTCTATCCCGCAGCCGTCGCTGGATATGCAGACATACGTCACACCGCCGTACGCAGGGCCAGCTCCATCGAGCATGTCAAATACTGCTTTGCCTCCGCTCACCGATAGCGACATATTGCTCACGATGTTTGGGATCGCATCGTTCCCTTGAGGGAACCCCGGAATGGTGGATCCTTCACCGAACACGGCTGGAGGAGCCGATGTTGTTGACGGAGGCTGCGATGTTGTTGACGGAGGCTGCGCGACGGTGGTGCTAGTAGTCGTGGGAGGTTCCACCGTCGACGACTCAGGAGCCTCGGGCGTAGCCGGCTCAGGCTCGGCAGAGATGCCGGTCCCTGCCGAAGTATCGTCTCGGTCCGCAGCTTCCGCATCGGGCGCAGTCGTCTCGACGGGCTCTGACACAGCCTCGCGGTCAGACGCCGTGTCTTCTGCATTGCCGCAGGCGACTGCGAGCATGGCGAGTGCGCCGAGCGCTAAGCCTGAATCCACCGGTGCTGGATCATTGGTCTCGTTTCTTGGGGTGGGTGTATCGCAATTGTGGCGGTTCAGAACTGATGTAAAGGGCTTTTCTTGCTCAGGCGCTATCCTTCCAGGTGACCTGGATCTCACACCTCTTACCTGATGGGTCGAAGTCAAAAAATGATCCCCCGATGCTGAAGTTGTGTACGTCTCCTGCTTTCATTGATCCGATCGTCTCTGAGCCGAGACGCTCATTTAAAATATAGTCCCAATATAGTGGGTCGGACGGATCGTTCGGGAAGTAGGAGTCACTAGCGACCTTGGCCTCAACCTTTATCGACGAGGCAGACCTGTGTGCTGTGACAATACCGGTCACTGTAAAACTGTAGGAAGAGGTGTATGCAGAGATTAGTGAACCCGAACACGTCAAGACCTGTGCCGTAATGGCACTGCCCCCGATTGCTGGTTCTGAGTTGTCTGGAACGGTTACGGTCACTGCTGCTGAGCAGTTGTTCTGGGTGTTGGACTCACCGGTCACCGAGTCCGCGCAGGCGCCGTAGTAGTACGTCCCCGGTGTGGTCGGCGCGGTCAGGCTGATCGACTCTGCTCCGCTCGCCTGCGCGCCAAGCCTGGGCACTGAGTCCGTGCCTGCTGGCGTGTCGGCGGTGGTGATGGTCGCGTCGGTGGACCGGTAGTAGCGCAGCGTGGTGGATGCTGACGGACCGTTGCCTTGGTTGCGCACGGTGGCGCTCAATGTGAAGGACGCCCCGGCAGTCGGGCTGCTGGTGCTAACCGTTGGGGTGTCCACCACCAGGTCCGGTGCGGGCGCTGACGGTGGTTCGGTGATTGTGACGGTGATCGCCTGGGTGGCGGTCCTCGCTCGTGTGCCGGTTCCGCTGGTGGCGGTGACTGTGACCTGGTAGGTGTTGTCTTGGCCGGTGTCGGCGGGGCGCTCGTAGTCCGGGGCAGTCTTGAAGCTCAGCCGGCCTCTGTTGGTGATGGAGAACTGTGACCGGTCGGCGCCGCCGGTGATGGCGTAGCCGGTCACTGTGTCGGCGGTGTCGTCGTCGATGGCGGTCACGGTGCCGGCGGCGGTGCTGTTCTCGGGCGCTGTGAATGTTGTTGGGCTTGTGAACCTCGGTGGACGGTTGGCCTCGTCGGTGTCGGTCGCGGTGGCGTTGACGGTTCCTGTGGTCACGCGGCCGTTGAGGATCGTGCAGCCGCCGACGGACGTGCAAGTGTATGTCGTGGCGGCGTAGGCGGCTGTTCCGCTGTGGCTCATCGTAACCGTGACCGTGCTGCCGCCGCCGGTCACAGACACTGACACCCTGCTGAAGTTGCCGTTCGCGGCGGAGGAGCCCGACGGGAAGCCGGCAATAGTGTCTCCGGCCCGGTACTCGAGCGCGGCGTCTGCGGCGGGGGCGGTGAGGGCGCGGTTGATGAAGGCTGCCATTTGGGCGCGGGTGGTGGGTTGGTTGGGGCGGAAGGTGCCGTCGCCGTAGCCGTGGGTGATGCCGGAGGCGGCCAGGGCGTTGATGTCGTCGTGGTGGGTGTTTCCGTCGGTGTCGCTGAATCCGGCGTCGCCGGCTGGGGGCAGGTCGAAGGCCCTCTCCAGGAAGGCGGCCATCTGGGCCCGGGTCACGTCCTGGTGGGGGCGGAAGGTGCCGTCGCCGTAGCCGTGGGTCACCTTGAGCTCGGCGAAGCGCTCGACGTGGGCGGCCCACCACATCGAGGCGTCCACGTCGGGGAACCGCGTCGATGCCGCCGCGGGCGGCTCCTCGCCGTCGAGGGCGCGCACCGTCCACACCGCCATCGTCCACCTCTTGAGCGCATCATCGGGACAGAACCTGCTGTCGCCGCACCCGGTGCGGTCGAACACGCCCTTGGCCGCCAGCGCGCCGATGTGCGCCTCGTGGATGGTGCCCGCCACGTCGGAATAGCCGCCCGGCGCAACCGCAGCAGCGGGAATCGTGGTCGTGGTCGTCGTTGGAGTCGTGGTCGTCGTGGTGGTCGTCGTGGTGGTGGTGGTGGTCGTGGTTGGGGCAACAGTGGTGGTGGTCGTGGTGGTTGTGGAACCGGCGGCCTCGATGAGCCAGGTGCCGTCGGCCTGCTTGGAGGCCTTGAAGTTGTAGGTGACTCCGTTGATGGTCGTGTTGCGCGCGTCGATGCCCGTTCCGGCAGTGAAGAAGATGAAGTGCCCCCGGCCGGAGCCGTCGACCCGGAACTCCTGGGACGTGCCGGGATAGGTGCACCGCTCCCCCGGACCCACGACCAGGCCCGCATAGCAGTCACCGCCGGACTGCACCGCGCCGACAGCAGCCGCAGCCGCGAGCACCGCAACCGCGGCGGCGGCCGCGAATGCGCACAGCAGCATGAGATGGCGGCGGAGCGGGTGCTGGGTCATCGGCTGCTGGGTCATCGGTCCTGTCCGTCGCTTGGGTCGGTGGGGGGTTCTGGGTCGGTGGCGGGGGCTGTGATGGTGGTGGCGGCGGGCGACCATTCGCCGGCGCCTTCCGGGTTGACGGCGCGTACCCGCAACTCGTGGCTGGTTGCTGGGGTCAGGCCGGCGATGGTTGCGGCGGTGTCGGTGCCGGTGTGGGGCCAGTCGGTCCAGTCCGTGTCGCCGGCGGCGCGGTATTGCACCTCGTAGGCGGTGATGGCGGGGCCGGTGTTGTCCGGCGGCGCCCAGGAGAGGATGACGGTGTCTGCCGTTGGGGTCGCCGTCGGCGCGGCGGGCGCGGCGGGCGCCTCGGTGTCGTCGTCGGTGACGGTGACGGTGACGGTGATTGTCGTGGTCATCGGCAGGTCGCCGGCGTCGGAGGAGGCCTCGACGACGAGTTCGTAGGCGTTGTCGCCGTCGGCGTCGGCAGGCCGCTCGTAGTCGGGGGCGGCGACGAAGGCCAGCGCGCCGGTCTCGGCGCCGACCTCGAACAGCGACGCGTCCGCGCCGCCGGTGATTGCGTAGCCGGAGGCTCGCACGGCCTTGTCGTCATCGGCGGTCGCCACCGAGCCCGCCGCGACCGTGTTCTCGACCGAGCTGAGCACGGCCTCGCCGGCGAGCCGCTGCTCGGCGTCGGCATGATCCGAGGACCTCTCAGAGCGCTGCTCCTGCAATGCTGTCCCGCCGGTCGTCGTGGCCGTCGTGATCGCATCCGCAGGCACGGTGGCCTGGCCGTGCTGGTTCCGGCCCCAGCAGGTGGCGGTGCCGTCGGTTCTGAGCGCGCACGTGTGATTACCGCCGCCGGCGGTGATGGCGGTGAAGGATCCTGGGGGTGCGGTGGCCTGCCCGTAGTCGTTGTTGCCCCAGCAGGTGGCGGTGCGGTCGGTCTTGAGGGCGCACGTGTGGGTGCCGTCGCGGGCGGTGATGGCGGTGAAGGATCCTGGGGGTGCGGTAGCACGCCCGTTGAGGTTGTTGCCCCAGCAGGTGGCGGTGCGGTCGGTCTTGAGGGCGCACGTGTGCCAGGCGCCGGCGGTGATGGCGGTGAAGGTTCCCGCTGGCGCGGTTGCCTGCCCGTTGGCGTTGTTGCCCCAGCAGGTGGCGGTGCGGTCGGTCTTGAGGGCGCACGTGTGCCAGCCGCCGGCGGTGATGGCGGTGAAGGTTCCCGCTGGCGCGGTTGCCTGCCCGTTGGCGTTGTTGCCCCAGCAGGTGGCGGTGCGGTCGGTTCTGTGGGCGCACGTGTGACCGCCGCCGGCGGCGGTGATGGCGGTGAAGGTTCCCGTGGGCGCGGTGGCCTGCCCCCACCGGTTGTTGCCCCAGCAGGTGGCGGCGCCGTCGGTTCTGAGGGCGCATGTGTGACCGCTGCCGCTGGCGGTGATGGCGGTGAAGGTTCCCGCTGGCGCGGTTGCCTGCCCGTTGGCGTTGTTGCCCCAGCAGGTGGCGGTGCGGTCGGTCTTGAGGGCGCAGGTGTGGGCGCCGCCGGCGGTGATGGCGGTGAAGGTGGGGGTGCTGGACCAGTGGCTTGTGCCTTCGGGGTTGGTGGCGCGGACTTGTAGTTCGTAGGTGGTGTGGGCGGTGAGGCCGGTGATGGTGGCGGTGCGGGCGGTGCCGGTGTGGGGCCAGGTGGTCCAGGCTGTGGTGCCGGCTTCGCGGTATTGGATGTCGTAGTCGGTGATGGCGGGGCCGGTGTTGGCGGGCTCGTCCCAGCTGAGTTGCAGCGAGGTCTCGGTGGCGTGCACGGTGGGGCCGGCGGGCGGTGACGGGGCTTCGGTGTCGTCGTCGGTGACGGTGGCGGTGATCGACTGCGACGCGGTTCGCTGTCGGGCGCCCTGGCCGCTGGTGGCGGTGACGGTGACCTCATAGGAGTTGCCGGCGCCGATGTCGGCGGGGCGCTCATAGTCGGTGTCGGTGGTGAAGGACAGCGCGCCGGCGTCGTCGATGGCGAACCGCGACCGGTCGGCGCCGCCGGTGATGGCGTAGCCGGTCACGGCATCGAGGGCGTCGTCGTCCACCGCGGCCACCGGCGCGAGCACGCTCACCCCCTCGAGCGCACTCAACGACGTTCCGCTCGTGAACCGCGGCCCCGAATTCAGCGAGGCCACCGTGATCTCATCCGCGGGTGCGGTGGCCCGCCCGTGGTTGTTGTGGCCCCAGCAGGTGGCGGTGCGGTCGGTTCTGAGGGCGCACGTGTAGCTGTTGCCGGCGGTGATGGCGGTGAAGGTTCCTGTGGGTGCGGTGGCCTCCCCGTGGTTGTTGTAGCCCCAGCAGGTGGCGGTGCGGTCGGTTTTGAGGGCGCAGGTGTGGCTGTGGCCGGCGGTGATGGTGGTGAAGGTTCCTGAGGGTGCGGTGGCCTGCCCGTATCGGTTGGAGCCCCAGCAGGTGGCGGTGCGGTCGGTTTTGAGGGCGCAGGTGTGCCAGGTGCCGGCGGTGATGGTGGTGAAGGTTCCTGTGGGTGCGGTGGCCTGCCCGTCGTTGTTGGGGCCCCAGCAGGTGGCGGTGCGGTCGGTTTTGAGGGCGCAGGTGTGGCTGTGGCCGGCGGTGATGGTGGTGAAGGTTCCTGTGGGTGCGGTGGCCTGCCCGTCGTTGTTGGGGCCCCAGCAGGTGGCGGTGCGGTCGGTTTTGAGGGCGCAGGTGTGCCAGGTGCTGGCGGTGATGGTGGTGAAGGTTCCTGTGGGTGCGGTGGCCTGCCCGTATCGGTTGTCGCCCCAGCAGGTGGCGGTGCGGTCGGTTTTGAGGGCGCAGGTGTGCCAGGTGCTGGCGGTGATGGTGGTGAAGGTTCCTGTGGGTGCGGTGGCCTGCCCGTATCGGTTGGCGCCCCAGCAGGTGGCGGTGTGGTCGGTTTTGATGGCGCACGTGTGGCTGCCGCCGGCGGTGATGGCGGTGTAGGTGGGGGTGCTGGACCAGTCGCTTGTGCCTTCGGGGTTGGTGGCGCGGACTTGTAGTTCGTAGATGATGTGGGCGGTGAGGCCGGTGATGGTGGCGGTGCGGGCGGTGCCGGTGTGGGGCCAGGTCGTCCAGGTTGTGGTGCCGGCTTCGCGGTATTGGATGTCGTAGTCGGTGATGGCGGGGCCGGTGTTGGCGGGCTCGTCCCAGCTGAGTTGCAGCGAGGTCTCGGTGGCGTGCACGGCGGGGCCCGCGGGCGGTGACGGGGCCTCGGTGTCGTCGTCGGTGACGGTGACGGTGATCGACTGCGACGCGGTCCGCTGTCGGGCGCCCTGGCCGCTGGTGGCGGTGACGGTGACCTCATAGGAGTTGCCGGCGCCGATGTCGGCGGGGCGCTCATAGTCGGTGTCGGCGGTGAAGGACAGCGCGCCGGCGTCGTCGATCGCGAACAGCGACCGGTCGGCGCCGCCGCTGATCGCGTAGCCGGTCACGACATCCTCGGGATCGTCGTCCACCGCGGCCACCGGTGCGAGCACGCTCACCCCCTCGAGCGCACTCAACGACGCCCCGCTCGTGAAACGCGGCCCAGCATTCAGCGAAGCCGTCTTGAACGCGGGCACTGTGGACTCCCCGATGCGGTTGTCGCCCCAGCAGGTGGCGGTACGGTCGGATTTGAGGGCGCAGGTGTGGTCGACGCCGGCGGTGATGGCGGTGAAGGTTCCTGGGGGTGCGGTGGACTCCCCGATGCGGTTGTCGCCCCAGCAGGTGGCGGTGCGGTCGGTTTTGAGGGCGCAGGTGTGGGAGCTGCCGGCGGTGATGGCGGTGAAGGTTCCTGGGGGTGCGGTGGCCTCCCCGCGAAGGTTGCGGCCCCAGCAGGTGGCGGTGCGGTCGGTTTTGAGGGCGCATGTGTGGCTGTGGCCGGCGGTGATGGTGGTGAAGGTTCCTGTGGGTGCGGTGGACTGCCCGTGGATGTTGCTGCCCCAGCAGGTGGCGGTGCGGTCAGTTTTGAGGGCGCAGCTATGGAAGATGCGGGTGGTGATGGCGGTGAAGGTTCCAGCGGGTGCGGTGGACTCCCCGACGTTGTTGTGGCCCCAGCAGGTGGCGGTGCGGTCGGACTTGAGGGCGCACGTGTGCTCGTAGCCGGCGGTGATGGCGGTGAAGGTTCCTGCGGGTGCGGTGGCCTCCCCGAGAAGGTTGCGGCCCCAGCAGGTGGCGGTGCGGTCAGTCTTGAGGGCGCACGTGTGCCGGGTGCCGGCGGTGATGGCGGTGAAGGTTCCTGCGGGTGCTGTGGCCTGCCCGTGGGTGTTGCGGCCCCAGCAGGTGGCGGTGCGGTCGGTCTTGAGGGCGCATGTATGGTTGGAGCCGGCGGTGATGGCCGTGAATTGCTGTGAGGCGCGGGACCAGTCGCTGGTGCCTTCGGGGTTGGTGGCGCGGACCTGCAGCTCGTAGTTGGTGTCGGCGGTGAGGGCGGTGATGGTGGCGGTGCGGGCGGTGCCGCTGTGGGACCAGTCGGTCCAGTCCGTGTCGCCGGCGGCGCGGTATTGCACCTCGTAGGCGGTGATGGCGGGGCCGGTGTTGGGGGGTTCGGGCCAGGAGAGGGTCGCGATGGTGTCGGTGACCCCGTCCACGGTCGGGGCGGGCGGCGACGGGGCCTCGCCGGCGACGTCGGTGACGGTGACGGTGATCGACTGGGTGGAGGTCATCGCCCGCTCGCCGGTGCCGCTGGTGGCGCTCACCTGCAGCTCGTAGTCGCCGTCGGTGCCGGCGTTGGCGGGGCGCTCGAAGTCGGGCGCGGTGTTGAAGCTCAACTCGCCCGCCGCGGTGAGCGAGAACAGCAGACGGTCGGCGCCGCCGACGATCGTGTAGCCGGCGATCTCGTCTTGGGCGTCGTCGTCCACGGCGGTCACGAAGCCCACCGCGGCAGAGTTCTCACTAGTCCGGAACGTGGCGCTGCTGGTGAAGCTCGGCGCAGCGTTCCCGCTGGCCGCGGTCGTGGCGGCCGCGATCACGGTGGGCGCCGACGACCGCCCGTCGCCGTCCCAGCCCCAGCACACGGCGGCACCGTCGGCCCTCACTGCGCACGAGTGGAAGTCGCCGGCGGACACCGAGGTGAACGAGCCGCTCGGGGCGTCCGTCACCTGCCCGTCGTCGCCGTCGGCGCCCCAGCAGCGCACCTCGCCGCGGGTTGTCAGACCGCACGAGTGGTAGGCGCCGGCGGACACCGAGGTGAACGGGCCGCTCGGGGCGTCCGTCACCTGCCCGTCGTCGTCGAAGCCCCAGCACACGGCGGTCCCGTCGGCCCTCACTGCGCACGAGTGGTAGGCGCCGGCGGACACCGAGGTGAACGGGCCGCTCGGGGCGTTCGTCACCTCGCCGTTGTCGTCGGCGCCCCAGCAGCGCACCTCGCCGCGGGTTGTCAGACCGCACGAGTGGTAGGCGCCGGCGGACACCGACGCGAACATGCTGCCGGCGGGGGCGGCAGCCTGCCCCCATTCGTTCCAGCCCCAGCACACGGCGGTCCCGTCGGCCCTCACTGCGCACGAGTGCCCCCCGCCGGTGGACACCGAGGTGAACGGGCCGCTCGGGGCGTTCGTCACCTCGCCGTTGTCGTCGGCGCCCCAGCAGCGCACCTCGCCGCGGGTTGTCAGACCGCACGAATGCTCCCCGCCGGCAGAGACCGAGGTGAACAGGCCCGTCGGCGGTGACAGCTGCCCGTTGTCGTCGTTGCCCCAGCAATCGACGGAGAAGTCGGCGCTCACTGCGCAGGAATGGTTCTCACCGGCCGACACCGACGCGACCGTGATCGGGCGCCGGGACCCGCCGCTGGTGCCCTCGGGGTTGGTGGCGAGCACTTGCAGTTCGTAGTCGGTGTCGGCGGTCAGGCCGGTGACGGTGGCGGTTGTGGCGGTGCCGCTGTGGGGCCAGGTGGTCCAGGCGGTGTCGCCGCCGGCGCGGTACTGCACGTCGTAGCCGGTGATCGGCGGGCCGGCGTTGGGGGGCGGGTCCCAAGCCAGCGCGAGGGACGACGACGTGATCGCGGTGACGGCCGGGCCCTCGGGCGCGGACGGCGCCTCGGTGTCGTCGTCGGTGACGGTGAAGGTGATCGACTGGCCGGCAGTGCGCCGCCGCGGCCCCTCGCCGCTGGTGGCAGTGACGACGACGTTGTAGGTGTTGTCGCGGCCGGAGTCGGCAGGGCGCTCGAAATCGGGGGCCGCGACGGCGAACAGCCGGCGGTCGCCGCCGGCGCGGTCGGCGTCGTCGTCGGCGACCGTCGCGAGCTCGAACCGCGCCCGGTCGGCGCCGCCGGTGATCTCATATCCGGTCACGCTGTCGGCGGGGTCGTCGTCGACCGCTCTCAGAAGGATGTGGTACTGGCGGCTCTCCACGGTATGGAACACCCCGCCTGCCCCTGCCGCGTCGCCGGTGAACCTCGGAGCGGCATTGCCGCCCGTTGTAGCGGTGGCGATCGGCGCCGGGGGCGTCTCGCGGTCCCGGCCGTCGGCGCCCCAGCAGGCGACGGTGCTGTCCGTCTTGACGCCGCACGAATGCGTGCCGCCCGCGGATATCGAAGTGAACGATCCTGAGGGCGCGGCCGTCTGCTGCCACACATCTGAGCCCCAGCAGGCGACGGTGCTGTCGGTCCTGATGCCGCACGAATGGGCGCCGCCGGCGGAGACGGCGGTGAACGGGCCCGTCGGGGGTGTGGCCCGGCCGTCGCCGTCGAAGCCCCAGCATTCGACGGTGCTGCCGGTCTTGACGCCGCACGAATGGGCGCCGCCGGCGGAGACGGCGGTGAAGGTTCCCGTCGGGGGTGTGGCCCGCCCGTCGTCCCCGTCGTAGCCCCAGCAGGCGACGGTGCGGTCGGTCTTGACGCCGCAGGAATGGTACGAACCGGCGGAGACGGCGGTGAACGATCCCGTCGGGGGTGTGGCCTGCCCGTCCCCGTCGTAGCCCCAGCAGGCGACGGTGCGGTCGGTCCCGACGCCGCAGGAATGGTACGAACCGGCGGAGACGGCGGTGAAGGTGCCCGTCGGGGGTGTGGCCTGCCCGTGCCAGTTGCCGCCCCAGCAGGCGACGGCGCGGTCGGTGTTGACGCCGCACGAATGGAACAAGCCGGCAGTCACGGAGCTGAACGAGCCTGACGGCGGCGACGCCTGCCCGAAGCGGTCCTCGCCCCAGCACGTCACGGCGCCGCCGGTCCTGATGCCGCAGGAATGCCCGTCGCCGGCGGACGCCGACGCGAAGGCCCCCGCCGGCGCGGATGTCTGCAAGTCGCCGTAGTAGCCCCAGCATTCGACAGTCCCGTCGGTCCTCGTAGCGCACGCATGGAGGCCGCCGACAGACACCGAGGCGAACGATCCCGAAGCGGGCGCCGCTTGTTCGAGCGTGTCCTGGCCGCCCCAGCAGACGATCGCCCGACGAGTCGAGACCCCGCACGAGACGCCCACGTGGCCGGCGGACACCGAGACGAACGACCCCGGCGGCGCCTCCGAGTCGGATCCCCAGCACTCCGCCGCGCCGCCCGCGCGCAATCCGCACGAATGGTACGAACCGGCGGACACCGCGGTGAACGATCCCGTCGGGGGTGTGGCCTGCCCGTCCCCGTCGTAGCCCCAGCAGGCGACGGTGCGGTCGGTCCTGACGCCGCACGAATGATTCAAGCCGGCGGAGACGGCGGTGAACGATCCCGTCGGGGGTGTGGCCTGCCCCCTGGCGTTGTTGCCCCAGCAGGCGACGGTGCGGTCGGTCCTGAGCCCGCACGAATGGTTGGCGCCGGCGGACACCGCGGTGAACGGGCCCGTCGGGGGTGTGGCCTGCCCGTCCCAGTCGGCGCCCCAGCACTCCGCCGCGCCGCCCGTGCGCAATCCGCAGGAATGGTTGGCGCCGGCGGACACGGCGGTGAAGGTTCCCGCGGGTGCTGTGGCCTGCCCCTCGCCGTTGTCGCCCCAGCATTCGACGGTGCGGTCGGTCCTGAGCCCGCACGAATGGGCGCGGCCGGCGGAGACCGAGCTGAACAGCACCGGGATCCGGGACCAGCCGCCGGTGCCCTCGGGGTTGGTGGCGCGTACCTGCAGTTCGTAGGTGGTGCCGCCCGCGAGGCCGGTGATGGTGGCGGTCGTGGCGGTGCCGGTGTGGGGCCAGTCGATCCAGTCCGTGTCGCCGCCGGCGCGGTACTGCACGTCGTAGTCGGTGATCGGCGGGCCGGCGTTGGCGGGCGGCGCCCAGGAGAGCGACAGGCTCGTCGCCGCGGCAGGGCTCGCGGTCGGGCCCGAGGGCGCCGAGGGCGCCTCGGTGGGGTCGTCGACGACGGTGAAAGTGATCGTCTGGGCCGCAGTCCGCGACCGCGGGCCCGCGCCGCTGGTGACGGTCACCTCGACCTCGTAGGCGTTGTTGCGGCCGGTGTTGGCGGGACGCTCGAAGTCCGGCGCAGTGTTGAAGCTCAGCCGGTCTCCGCTGGTGATCGAGAACGCCGACCGGTCGGCGCCGCCGGTGATCGCATAGCCGGACACGCGGTCGACGGGGTCGTCGTCGACCGCGGTCAGCACGAGCGTGCCGCGGGTGTTCTCGGTGACTTGCAGCCCCGTGCTGGTGATCTGCGGGGCGGTGTTGCCGCCGGTGACGGCGGTGGTGAAGCCCACCTGCGAGTAGGCGAGCCACTCGTCGACGAGATCGCGGTTGTCGTCGATCCACGCGGCGGCCAAGTCCGCAGGGCTGGCGCCGTCGAGGTCTTGGGCGCGGCCGGCGAGCGACACGTCGAGCACCCGAAGCCACACCGCCTCCAGCAGCGCCCGGGCTGCGGGGTTCTCGGCCAGGAAGTCATTGTTCGCCGTGACCCGGATGTCGTTGGCGAACCAGCCGAGGGGGCACAGGCCCTCATCGTGATCGTGGGCCGCGGGGCACTGGTCGCCGCCCACGGCCGCGGTGCCGGGCCGCTGGCTGTCCAGGATCGCCTCTGTGCCGAGCCAGTACACGTTGTCGCCGGGCCGCAGCTGCGCGACGTACCTCGACGGCGTCCACACGTACGCCGCCGCGGGCTGCCCGGCCTCGACCCGGGCGAGGGCGCTGGCGTGCATCGCGTCGTAGTCCCCGGTCACCTGCCGGATGTTCGGGTAACCATCGCCTAACGCGAGGTGCTCGTCGATGACGTCGTCGCAGCGCCACGCTTGCGGGCAGCCGTAGACGTCGGCCTTGCCGTTGCCGGGGACCTCGTCGGCGGCGTCGTACGCGGCGATCGCGTCGGCGTTCGAGTCGAGATCCTCCAGCGTGTACACGCCGTAGTCGTCGGCGAACGACTTGGTGATCACAATGCCCTCCAGGCCGCCCCCGATCATCTGGTACCCGATGGCCGACACCTGGTCATCGACCCGCGAGCCGTCGTCGAGCACGTCGTCGAGCCAGGTCTCGTGGACGGGGTACCAGCTGTTGGCCCAGAAGTCCATGGCGCCGCCGGCCATCGCGGCGTAGGCGGTGCCGGGGCCCTGCTCGAGGTCGGCGGGGTCCGACACCGCATAGCCCAGCTCCCGCAGCAGGGCGGCGTACACCTCGGCCTGGAAGTAGCCCGAGCTCCAGTTGCCCCTGCCCATCGTGACGGAGGCGCCCTCGCCGGGACGCGCCAACGGGCTGAGGGACCAGCCGCTGATGCCCTCGTCGCTGCGGGCGCGAACTTGCAGCTCGTAGGCGGTTCCCTGTGAGAGGCCGGTGATCGTGGCGGTGCGGGCGGCGCCGGTGTGGGGCCAGTCGACCCAGGTTGTGGCGCCGGCTTCGCGGTAGCGCACGTCGTAGTCGTCGATGGCGAGGCCTTCGTTGTGGGGCTCGTCCCATGCGAGGGTCACCGACGTCTCCGTGACGGAGGCCACAGCCGGATCGAAGGGCGGGTGCGGCGCCTCGGTGTCGTCGTCGGTGACCCTGACCGTGACCGTGCGGGTGACGCTGAGCGCCCGCTCGCCCACACCGCCGGTGGCGGTCACCGCCAACTCGTAGTCGTTGCCGGCACCGTCGTCGGAGGGGTGCTCGTAGTCCGGGGGAGCGGCGAAGGCCACCACCGAGTAGCCGTCCTCGTGGTAGACCTCGAACAGCGCCGCGTCGGCGCCCGTGACGGAGTAGCCGGTGATGGCGTCCCGCTCGTCGTCGCCGGCCACCAAGAAGAACCCCTGATCGGTGTTCTCGGCGTACTCGACCGTCCCATGCACCTCGCCCACCACGAACCCGATCGTGGCGAAAGACGGCGGCTGGTTGCCGGCCGTGGTGGCGACGGTGGACGTCGCCGGTGATGCGGCGCGCTCGTCGCCGTTGTAGCCCCAACACACCACGCTCTGGTCTGCCCTCGTCGCGCACGAATGCCAGCCGCTGGCGGAGACGGCGGTGAACGTGCCCGTCGGGGGTGTGGCCTGCCCGAACTCGTTCCAGCCCCAGCAGTCGACCGTGCCGCCGGTCCTGAGCCCGCACGAATGCCAGCCGCCGGCGGAGACGGCGGTGAACGTGCCCGTCGGGGGTGTGGCCTGCCCGAACTCGTTCCAGCCCCAGCAGTCGACCGTGCCGCCGGTCCTGAGCCCGCACGAATGCCAGCCGCCGGCGGAGACGGCGGTGAACGTGCCCGTCGGGGGTGTGGCCTGCCCGTCCGAGTCGGAGCCCCAGCAGGTGACGGTGCGGTCGGTCCTGAGCCCGCACGAATGCCAGACGCCGGCGGAGACGGCGGTGAACGTGCCCGTCGGGGGTGTGGCCTGCTCGAACTCGTTGCCGCCCCAGCAGGTGACGGTGCGGTCGGTCCTGAGCCCGCACGAATGCCAGACGCCGGCGGAGACGGCGGTGAACGTGCCCGTCGGGGGTGTGGCCTGCTCGAACTCGTTGCCGCCCCAGCAGGTGACGGTGCGGTCGGTCCTGAGCCCGCACGAATGCCAGACGCCGGCGGAGACGGCGGTGAACGTGCCCGTCGGGGGTGTGGCCTGCTCGAACTCGTTGCCGCCCCAGCAGGCGACGGTGCGGTCGGTCCTGACGCCGCACGAATGGTTGGCGCTGGCGGAGACCGCAGCGAACGACCCGTCCGGCGCGTCGGCGCGCTCGTCGCCGTTGTAGCCCCAGCACACGACGGACCCGTCGTCTGCGAGGCCGCACGAATGCCTGAGGCCGGCGGACGCCGCGGTGAACGAGCCCGACGGCGGCGACGCCTGGCCGCTGCCGTCGTCGCCCCAGCAGGCGACCGTGCCGCTGGTCCTCACCCCGCACGAGTGCGACCCGCCGGCAGACACCGCGGTGAACGAGCCCGACGGCGGCGACGCCTGGCGGGAGCTGTTCTCGCCCCAGCAGGCGACTGTGCCGTTGGTCCTCAGCCCGCAGGAGTGCGACCCGCCGGCGGACACCGCGGTGAAGGTGCCTGGCGGCGGCGACGCCTGGCGGCTGTCGTTGTCGCCCCAGCAGGCGATCGTGCTGTCGGTCGTCAGCCCGCAGGAATGGGCCCAGCCGGCGGACACGGCGGTGAAGGTGCCCGACGGCGGTGACGCCTGCCCGGAGTCGTCGTCGCCCCAGCACGCGATGACCCCAGTCGAGTCCACGGCGCACGAATGGTCGTACCCTGCGGACACGGCGGTGAACGGGCCCGACGGCGGCGTGGCCTGTCCGGAGTCGTTGTCGCCCCAGCACGCGACCGCGCCGTCGGCTGTCAGCCCGCAGGAGTGGTTGCCGCCGGCGGACACAGAGGCGAACGCCCCCGGCGGGGGCGACGCCTGCCCCGAGCCGTCGGCGCCCCAGCACACCACGGCCGCGTCGGCGGTCAGGCCGCAGGAATGATCGACGCCGACCGACAGCGACGACAGCTTCAGCGGCTCGGAGGACCACGGGCCGGCGCCCTCCGGGTTGCTGGCGCGCACCTGCAGCTCATAGGTGGTGTCGGCGCTCAGTCCGCTGATCGTGGCGGTGAGCCCGGTTCCGGTGTGCGCCCGGTCGATCCATGCGCCGTGGCCGACGGCGCGGTAGCGCACGTCGTAGCCGGTGACGGCGGGGCCGGTTGTCGCCGGCGCCGTCCAAGCCAGCGTCAGGCTGTTGCGGGTGATGGCGCTCACAGTCGGGTTGGCCGGCGCCGACGGCGGCTCGTCGCTGTCGGTGACGTCGACGGTGACCGTCTGGGTTGCGTGGCGCGCCCGCGCGCCGGTTCCGCTGGCGGCGGTGACCACGACCAGGTAGGCGTTGGCCATGCCCGAACTGGACGGACGCTCATAGTCGGGGGCCGCGACGAACCTCAGAGCGCCCGAGCTGTCGATGACGAACCGCGCCCCGTCAGCGCCGCCGCTGATGCTGTATCCCCGCACGCGGTCGCCGTCGTCGTCCACCGCGGCCACCACCCCCACCGCCGCCTCGTTCTCGCGGACGCTGAAAACCGCGTCGCTGGTGAACCTCGGCGCCGAATTGCCGCCGGCGCCGGTGGTCGTGTTCGCGCCCGGCGACCAGTCGCCGGTGCCCTCGGCGTTGCCGGCGCGTACTTGGAACTCGTACGCGGTGTCGGCGGCGAGGCCGGTGATGGTGGCGGTGAGGGCGGTGCCGGTGTGGGGCCACCCGGTCCAGACGGCGGCTCCTATGGCGCGGTATCGGACGTCGTAGTCGTCGACCTCGGGGCCGGTATTGGCCGGCGCGTCCCAAGACAGAGTCACCGTGTCGGCCGTGACGCTTCTCACCGCAGGGCGCCCGGGCGCGGCGGGTGCCTCGGCGTCGTCGTCGAGGACTGTTGCTGTGACAGCCATGTCGGCGGTCTGCTCGCGGCCGCGGCCACCGCTGGCGGCTGTGACGACGACCTCGTAGACGCCGTCGTCGTCGGCGTCGGAGGGCCGCTCGTAGTCGGGCGCGGTCGTGAACGTCAGTGCGCCCCGGTTGTCCATCCTGAACGCCCGCTGGTCCGCGCCGCCGCTGATCGTGTAGCCGACGACGCTGTCGGCACCGTCGTCGTCGACGGCGGTGACTGTGCCGATGCTCGTGGTGTTCTCGGTCGCATCCAGCGCGGCGGGGCTGGTGAAGCGGGGAGCGCGGTTGACGGCGCCGGCGGTCGTGGCGGTGGTGGTGGCCGCGGCCGGCGGGGTTGCCTTGCCGTGGTCGTCGTTGCCCCAGCACTCCACCCTGCCGTCGATCCTGATGCCGCAGGTGTGGCCGGCGCTGGCGGCCCCGCCGGCGCCGGCGGACACCGAAGAGAACCGGCCCTCGGGCGGGGTTGCCTCACCGTGGGGGTTCTGGCCCCAGCAGAGGACCGCTCCGTCGGTCTTCACCCCGCAGGAGTACCTCCCGCCGGCGGACACCGAAGAGAACGAGCCGGACGGCGCAGACGACTCCCCGCCTCCATCGAAGCCCCAGCACGCCGCGGTTCCGTCGGCTCGCACCCCACACGTGTGCTCGTGGCCGGCCGACACCGACGCGAACGTGCCCGGCGGCGGCGACGACTGGCCTGAGAAGTCGTCGCCCCAGCACGCCGCGGTTCCGTCGGCTCGCACCCCGCACGTGTGCTGGTCGCCGGCCGACACGGACACGAACGAGCCTTCGGGCGGGCTCGCCTCGCCGCGGCGGTTCCGGCCCCAGCACTCGACGGTGCCGTCGGCCCGCACCCCGCATGCGTGCTGGTTGCCGGCGGACACCGCGCTGAAGGTGCCAGTGGGCGCGGGCGCGTGCCCGAAGGCGTTGTTGCCCCAGCACTCGACGGTCCCGTCGGACTTGAGGGCGCAGGAATCGAGCCAGGCGCTGGACACCGACTCGAACGAGCCTGCAGGCGATCCTGTCACCAGTCCGCGCCAGTCCTCGCCCCAGCACGCGACGGTTCCGTCGGCTCGGACCCCGCACGAGTGGTAGTAGCCGGCTGATACGGAGATGAACGAATCCGGCGTTCGCGACCAGTCGCTGGCGCCTTCGGGGCTGGCGGCCCGCATCCGGATCTCGTAGGTGGTGCCGGCGATCAGGCCGGTGATGGCTGCGGTGCGGACCGTGCCGGCAGTGCGCGAGGTGGTCCAGGGGGCGGTGCCGCTCTCCCTGTACTGCACGTCATAGCGGGTGATGGCCGGGCCTTCGTTGTCGGGCTCGTCCCAAGCGACGGTGACACTGTCGGACGAGACGGCGGTGACCGTCGGGCCGACGGGCGCGGACGGCGCCTCGGCGTTGTCGTCGGTGACGGTGACGGTGACCGCCTGGGCCGCGGTCCGAAGCCGTGCGCCGGCGCCCGAGGCGACCGCCACGACCACCTCGTAGATGTTGTCGAGGCCGGCGTCTGCGGGATCCTCGAAGTTCGGGGCGGCAACGAAGGCCAGCTTGCCCGAGCCGTCGACCTCGAACAGGGCCCGGTCGGCGCCGCCGTCGATCCGGTAGGAGTTCACGCTGTCGCCGATGTCGTCGTCGACGGCTTCGACGACGACATCGGCGGTGGAGTTCTCCGGCACCGCCAGGGCGGCGGGGCTGGTGAACCTCGGCGGGCGGTTGGCGTCGGTCACCGCGGCGACAGGGTCGGACCACTCGCCCAGGCCGGCTCGGCTGCGGGCCCGCACGCGCACCTCGTAGCCGGCGCCGGAGGCGAGGCCGGTGATGGTGGCCGTGCGGTGGGCGCCGAAGTGGGGCCAGTCGAGCCATGCGACGGCGGGCGCGGCGCGATACTGCACGTCGTAGTCCGTGACCGCAGTGTCGTCGGTGTCGTCGGTGTCCGTGACCGCAGTGTCGTCGCCGGGAGCGTCCCAGGCGACGGTGAGGGAGTCGAGGGTGGCCCCGCTGAGCGTCGGCGCCGGAGGCGGATCCGGCGGCAGCGCCGCCTCGGTGTCGTCGTCGGTGACGGTGACGGTCATCTCCGAGGCGGCGCTGAGCAGCCGGTCACCCTGGCCGGCGTCGGCAGCAACGACAACCTCGTAGACGTTGTCGACGTTGTGGTCCGCCGGTTGCTCGAAGTCCGGCGCGACCCTGAACTGCAGCGCCCCGGTGCCGGCGTCGATCTGGAACAGCGCCGCGTCCGCGCCGCCGCTGACGCGGTAGCCGCTCACGCTGTCGTCGGCGTCGTCGTCGACCGCGGTGACCGTGCCCACGCTCCTGCGGTTCTCCACGACGCTGAACGCGGCGTCGGACGTGAACCGCGGGGCGCGGTTGGCGATCGTCCGCGCCGAAGCCGCCTCCGACCACTCGCCGACGCCCTCCGCGCTGAGGGCGCGCACGCGCACCGCGTAGTCGGTGTCGGCGGTGAGGTCGGTGATGGTGGCATTGAGGGCGGTGCCGCTGCTGGGCGCCTCCTCCCACGCCCGCTCGCCCTCGCCGCGGTACTGCACGTCGTAGCCGCTGATGTCCGGGCCGGCGTTCGCCGGCTTGAACCAAGTGACCGTGAGCGAGGTTTCGAAAGCGTTCAGCGTCGGCGCCGCGGGCGCGCCCGGCGGCTCGTCCGTGTCGGTGACCGTCACCCGGATCGCCTGTTCGGCAGTCATCGCCCGGTCACCGAGCCCACTGGTGGCCGTGACCGTCAACTCGTAGACATTGTCGGAATCGGCATCGGCGCGGACCTCGAAGTCGGGAGCGGCCTTGAACGTCAACTCGCCCTCGCCGGTGATCTCGAACAGTTCCGCGTCGTCGCCGCTGACCGAGAAGCCCACCACACGATCGCCGTCGCGATCGATCGCGGTGACCCGCCGCACGCGAACCGTGTTCTCCACCGTCGAAGCCGACGCGCCGCTGGTGAACGTCGGCGCCCGGTTCTGTGGGGCGACCAGTCGGCCCAACTCGGCGATCGCCTCCAGCGGATCTATGACCCCCCACCCGAAATCGTCGGTCCGCACGCGGGGGCGCGATGAACCGGGCTGCAAGGCAGTGTCATAGAGCGCCTGGCGGACCTGCGCCGCCGTGGCGCCGGGATGACGGGCCTTCATGTGCGCCACCACGCCGCTGACCACCGGCGCGGCCATCGACGTGCCCGACTTGTATCCCACCCCGCAATTGCCTCCGCGGCACGGCAGCGTGGACAGGATGCCCGCTCCCGGAGCCGCGACGTCGACCCAGCGGTTGGAGGTGCTGCGAGGCCACCGCGTCCCCTCCTCTTCGGTGGCCGCCACCGCGATGACATCGGAGTGCGCAGCGGGAATACTCGCCGCGTCGCGCCATAGTAAGGCCCGACCCCTGTTGCCCGCCGCGGCCACAAGCACCACATTGCTCGTGGTAGCGGCATGAATCGCCAACTCCAGCGTAGGAGGGAATGGTTGGCCGGGGAGCAGGACTGCGCTCAAGGACATGTTGATCACGTCCGCGCCGTTCTCGACGGCATAATAGATCGCCTGAACCAAAGTCGGCACTTGCGCCCCGCACTCGAGGTCAAGCGGTGCGTTCAACAATGGCACCTTGACTGACAGAATCGTTGCCTCGGGTGCTATGCCCGCCACCGCGAGAGCGTTGCCCTGCTCCGCGGCCGCGATGCCCGCCACATGGGTCCCATGCCCGCTGTAGTCCCGCCGGTGACAGCTGGCCCCGCGGCGGGAAACGTTGCCGTCAAGGTCGTCATGATCCTGGTCGACCCCGGTGTCGATCACCGCGATCGTCACGGACGCATCGACGGGCCAACCATCCCACAATGCCCGGGCCCGCATGACGGGAAGATGCCACTGGTCACCCGCTCTGGGGTCTTCGCCGGCATAGTCGGGACTCTGGCCCAATTCAAGACCCGAAATCGGCAGATCAGCAGCGAACACGGTCTCATCTCGCGCCAGAGCGGCACGCACCTGCGCCAGAGTCCGCCCCCTCAGGGGCTCGTATCCGACCAGCACACAGCCCTCGTCAATACGGATCACCTCGACATAGCCCTCAAGCGACACCGGCGTGTCGGTCGCAGGACAAGCCTCGGCGCCGCTCACGTCCAGCGTGGCCAAGGCACGGTTGAGCCGCTCATAGTCGACCACCTCCAGAGACCCCGCAGTCGAAGGCCGGCTGCTGCCGCCCCCGCCTCCCACGGGACCGCCGCCGCCTCCTCCGCCGCCGCCTCCTCCTCCGCCGCCGCCGCCGCCGCCTCCTCCGCCGCCTCCGCCGCCGCCTCCTCCGCCGCCTCCTCCGCCGCCTCCGCCGCCTGCTTCGGCTTCGGCGTCGGCCTGCTCGTCTGGGGCTTGGAGCTTGCGGGCGCGGTCGAGGAAGCTGGCCATCTGGGCGCGGCTGACCGGGTCGTTGGGACAGTAGAGGGGCGGGTCGTCGCCGCAGCCCTTGGTCACTCCGGCCTGAGCGAGCGCGTCGATGGAGGCGGCGTGGAAGTCGCCGACGGTGTCCGCGAATCCTGCGGGCGACTCCGCGGCGGCAAGGTCGAAGGCGCGGTTGAGGAAGCTGGCCATCTGGGCGCGGCTGACCGGGTCGTTGGGACAGTAGCGCAGCGGGTCGTCTCCGCAGCCGGTCGTGACCCCCCGCTGCCACAGCCGCTCCACGTGCCCGGCCCACCACGAGCCGTCCTCGATGTCGGCGAAGCGGCTGGACGATGTTTCAGGGGGCTCCTCGCCGCCGTCGAGGATGCGCGCCAGCCACACCGCCATCGTCCAGCGCGACAGCGGCGCGTCGGGGCAGAACCGCCCCGGGGCGCACTCGGTGCCGTCGAGCACCCCGGCCGCGGCGAGCGCCTCCACCGCGCCGCGGTGCACGCTCGCCCCTCCGGCATCGGAGAAGTCTGTCGCGGCGGCTGCGTCACCGGGAGACGGTTCCGAGCCGTCATCGACCTGCTCGGCGTGCCATGGCACCGGGCCGTCGACCGGCGCCGGCGGGGACGGCATGCTAGTCAAGAATGGGCTGGCAGATAAGGGGGGGGGGGGGGGGGGTGGCCGCTGCGGCCGGCGCAGCCACCGCGGCATCGGAGACATCGGCGGCCACCGCCCGAGATGCGAGGGTCGCAGCCACGGTGGACAGTGCAATCGTCAATATGAAGGCAGCACGTAGCTTTCGCACAATCAACTACCGGATGCTCGCGAATGCCAAGGCTCGCAGTGGATCCGATGCACAATGGGGCTCCCATGCACGATTGTCGAGACAGCCGCAACCGCCGAAACTTCAGAACTTGTAGCAGCCGGGCGGCCCGTGTGTCAAGAGGCTGCACGGACATCACAAAACCCTTCACGAATCGTGGACGATTGGCAACGCTGCGCGGCCGTGTGTCAAGAGGCTGCCCGGACATGCCTGCGTTCCGGCGAGGCGAGGCATCCGATCCAGCGGCCGGTGAGCGCAGCGAACAAGAGCGGGAGACACCCCGTTTCGACGCGGAGGTCCAGCCTCGATGTGGCCGCGGTGGACCCTCAGCTCATGGCCCGGTGGATCGAGGCTCAGCCGCTGTCGCGCAGGAACTGCTCGACTTCGGCTACCAGCGTGTCGGGGTCGTCGCTGAGGGACTCGTCTTCCTGGTCCCGGCTGTCGTCCCAGGCTCTCTCGAGGCGGGCCACATACTCGGCGGTCTCGGTGTCCTCGGCCACGATCCTGGTGATCTCCCGCTCGTAGGACTCCGCCCTCTGCTCAAGGTCGAACGTGGGCACGGGAGCCTTCATCAGTGCGCACACCCGGTTCACCAGCGCCAGCGCGGCTTTGGGAGAGGGCGCGGCCGGCATGTACGACGGCACTGCCGACCAGAACGACGCCGTGGGATAGCCAGCGTCAAGGCAAGCCGACGACAGCACCCCGACGATTCCGGTGGGGCCCTCATAGGTGGACGGCGTGAGGCCGAACTCGGTTCGCAGCTCCTCACCGTCCGCGGAGCCGTACACCTCCACGTCACGGCTATGGGGCACCTCGGCGAGCAGCGCGCCCAGGGTGACCACCCGCTCCACGCCGAGCAATCCGGCCAGGGAGATCAGCTGGTGGGTGAAGGTCCGCCACCGCAACTGCGGCTCGGTGCCGATCAACACCACCGCGTCCACGCTGGGATCGTCCAAACGGGCCACCCGCACTTCGTTCAACGGCCAGGTGATGGTGCGAGCCTTGCTGTCGTCGAGCTGCACCGACGGCCGGGCCGCCGTGAAATCGAAGAACGGCTCAGGATCTATCTCCGCCACCGGCACACAGCCCCAGCGGCCGGCCAGATGGGAGGCGGCGGTGGTGGCCGCGTCGCCGGCGTCGTTCCAGCCCTCGAACGCGGCTATCAGCGTGGGACGGTTGAGCCGGGGCTTGGGCCCCGACCACAGCACGTGCTCGGGCTCAGCAGACACGGGCGCCACACTACCGCCACCGGGCAGGCTCAGGGCCCCGGATCGAACTCCCTGTGGCTGACCACAATGAATGTGGCAAATCGGGGGGAAGTTCGGATGGCCGTCGGCCCCGACTGCCGAAGAATGTAGTATGTCGATCAGTTTCAATATATCGCAGGTGGTGATGTCGGTGGAAGCAGAGGAGCTAGTGCTCCGGCGAATGAAGCAGCAGCACGGGCTCATCTCCCGGGCCCAGGCCCTGCGCGCCGGCATGACGGCTCGTCAGATCGAATACCGCGTGCGGCAGGGGCGGTGGGTGCGGGTGGCTAGCGGCCTCTACCGGCATGCGGCCGTGCCATCCACACTGTTGTCCAGGCTGCTCGCCGCCTGCATGACGTACCGAGGCGTGGCCAGTCACCGGTCGGCGGCGGCGCTGCAGGGCATCGACGGTTACACGCTCAGCGTTGTGGAGCTGTCTGTTCCTGCCGGCAAGGGTCGGGCGGCCAAGGGGGTGCTACTCCACGAGTCCACACAGCTCGATCTGGCCAGGCCCGTCGTGCGGAACGCCATTCCGTGCACTTGGCCGGACCGCACGGTCCTCGACCTGGCCGGGGTCGTGGATCGCACGCGGCTGGACCGCACCATCGATGCCGTGCTGAGGGACGGGCTGCTCCGGCAGTCCGACCTCTGGGGCGTGCTCGCCTCCCACGCCCGCCGTGGGCGACCGGGGTGCGCCGCCCTCAAGGCGTCCTTGGAGGACCGCTTCGGGGACGATCCCGTGCCGCTCAGCGAGTGGAGCCGGATGGTGGCCGAGCTGCTTGCCGATGCGGGGCTGGACTATCCCGCTCTCGAGCACCGTGTGCTCGACGCCAGCGGGGTCTTCGTCGCCCAAGTCGATCTCGCCTACCCGGCCAGCCGTGTGGCGATCGAACTCGACAGCGCTCGCTGGCACGACAACCGCGAGTCGTTCGTGGACGACCGTCGGCGCCGCAACGAGATCACGCTCGCCGGCTGGGACGTGCTCAACTTCACCTGGGACGACTACGCAAGCCGCCCGAGAGCCTTGTGCACCACCGTCGCCAAGGCTCTCAGACGCCCCGGCCCGAACTTCCTGTAGATGACCACAATATGTGTGGCAAATCGGGGGGAAGTTCGATCGGGACGATCCCCGCCCGTCGTCAGGCCAGTTCGGGGCGGTCGCGGAAGTGCTCCAGAGCCTCCGGGTTGGCCATCGCCGAGGTGTTGCGCACCGGCCGCCCGCAGATCACGTCGAGCACCGCGGTCTCGGTCATCTTGCCTGAGCGGGTGCGCGGTATGTCGTCCACCGCGGCGATCACGGCGGGCACATGCCGGGGGGACAGCCCCGAGCGGATGCGTCGGCGGATCGCGTCGCGCAGCTCGTCGGTGAGCTCGTGCCCGGGGGCCACTATCACGAACAGCACGATGCGGGTGTCGGTGCCGTAGGGCTGGCCCACCGCGATGCTCTCGGAGATCTCGGGAAGCGTGTCGACCCGCCGGTAGATCTCCGCGGTGCCGATGCGCACCCCGCCGGGATTGAGCGTGGCGTCGGACCGGCCCGAGATCACGAACCCGCCCGACGGGGTCCTCGACACAAAGTCGCCGTGGTGCCAGACACCGGCGATCCGCTCGAAGTAGGCGGCTCGGTAGCGGGCGTCACCGGGATCGTCCCAGAAGCGCAGCGGCATCGACGGGAACGGACTGCGGCACACCAGCTCGCCCTCGACCCCGGGCGGCAGCGACTCGCCCGAGCCGCCCACCACGTCGATGTCGACGCCCAGGCCGGGGCGCTGGATCTCCCCGCGGCGGACCGGCGAGGTCGGATCGCCCGCGACGAGGCAGCCGCACAGGTCGGTGCCCCCCGAGATCGACGCCAGGTGCACGTCGGTCTTCACATTGTCGTACACCCAGTCGAACCCCTCGGACACCAGCGTCGAACCGGTGGATGTGATGGTGCGCAGCGACGACAGGTCGTGGGTGGCGGCGGGACGGATGCCCGCGTTGCTGCAGGCGTCGATGAACTTTGCCGACGTGCCGAACAGGGTGATGCCGGTCTCGTCGATCAGGTCGAAGAGGCGCTCGGGGCCGGGATGGGCGGGCGAGCCGTCGTACAGCACCGCGGTCGCACCGCAGGCCAGGGTCGAGGCCAGCCAGTTCCACATCATCCAGCCCGTGGTCGTGAAGTAGAACACGCGGTCGCCAGGCCGCACGTCGCAGTGCAGCCGATGCTCGGCCAGGTGCTTGACGAGCAGCCCGCCGGCCCGGTGCACGATGCACTTGGGCGGGCCGGTCGTGCCCGAGGAGTACAGCACGTACCAGGGATGGTCGAAGGGCAGGTCCCGGAACACCGCCGGAGTCGGCCCGGATCCGAACCCGGCCCCATAGCCGTCGAGCCAGCCCGGCTCCACCAGCACAGTGCGGCGCAGTGACGGCAGGCCCGCCGTGATGGCGGCGAGGCGCTCGGTGCAGTCGTGGCGGCGGCCGTTGTAGGGATAGTCAGCGCACGCGAACAGCACTGTCGGGGCGATCTGGCTGAAGCGGTCGATCACGCCCTCGGTGCCGAAATCGGGCGACGTGGAGCTGAACACCGCGCCGAGTCCGGCCGCGGCCAGCATGATGGCGTAGGTCTCGGGTCGGTTGGGCATCCAGGCCGCCACCCGGTCCCCGGGCCCCACGCCGGCGTCGATCAGCAGCTGCTGGACCCGGCCGGTCATGTCGTGCAGCTCGGCTCGGGTGAGTTCGGTAGCCTCGCCGTCCTCGCTGCGGAAGATAATGGCGGTGTCCTCCGACACTGGTCCCAGGAGGTTCTCGGCCACGTTGAGCCGGGCGTCGGGCAGGAACCGGGTGCGCCGCATGCGCTCGCCCCGATCCGGGCACCGGGCCTCGTCGGGCACCTCGACGAGGCGCTCGCCCCGGTCGCCGTCCACGCCGCACCAGTCCCAAACCGCGGACCAGAACTCGCCGCTGTGCTGAACCGACCATCGGTGGAGACTGTCCCATTCCGGCACGTCCACGCCGCGGTGCTCGCGCAGCCAACCCTTGAACTGCTCGACGTTGGAACCGGCCACCCGTTGCGGAGAGGGCGTCCACAAGGGCACGGTGGCAGCACCCGGGCTGTTCACAGCGTGTAGCGGTAGACGTTCGACTCTCGCCGCTCGAAGCCCATCCGGGCGTAGAGGCGGTTGGCCGCCTCTCGCGAGGGCCGGGAAGTGAGGTCGGTGCTGCGGGCGCCCAGGCGCCTGGCCTCCTCAAGGGCGGCCTCACTGAGCCGCTCACCCACCCGTTGCCCCCTCAGTGCCTCGTCCACCACCACGTCCTCGATGCGGGTGCGCACACCGGTGGGGATGCGGAAGGCGACCAGCGTGAGCGCGCCGACGATTCGGTCCCGGTGCCGGGCCACGAACAGCGTGGTTGAGGGCGAAGCCACAATCTCCTCCAACTCGGCCCGGCCGGGCGGAGGGTTCGACGACGACAGCTGCGGGATGAGCCGCTGCATGGCCTCAACGAGCTCGTCGGTGGCCGCGACGCACTCCCGGATCTCGATCTCGGCGGCAGCCACGATGTCGCCTTCAGGCGCGCTCACAGCAGCGGAGGGTAGACGAAGCTCACCGCCTCAGCGCCGCTCACGGCGAACTTCAAGCAGTTGACCACCTCAGGGGTGGCTAACCCATTGATGTTGGGCACGACCTGCCGAGCAGGCGGCACGCCCTTCCGCACCTCTGACCTCAAGCGCCTCTACCGGGGGACGATGCGGGCGACGGCGCCGTTGAGCGACAGCGCGTAGAGTTCGCCCTGGGCGTCTTCGCCGAACGACGCAAGGGAGCCTCCGAACACTTCCGCTCCCAGTTCGCGGAACTCGACTGCGCCCCGGGAGATCTGCAGGGCCCACAGGCGCGACGTGCAGTAGTCGCCGAACACGTAGGCGCCGTAGAGGTCCTCGATGGCGCTGCCCCGGTACACGTGTCCGCCGGTAACGCTGCAGCCGTCGTCCTGGCTGTACTCCCACACCGGGTCGGCGTGGTTGGGGGGCTCGTCGCCGGCGTATGCGTGCAGGCCCTCGCGAAGGCGCCAGCCGAGGTTGGCGCCGAGACCGCCCCCGTTGGCGGCCAGCAGCACGGTCACTTCCTCGTAGCGGTCCTGGCCTACGTCGGCGATCCAGAGGTCGCCGGTGGCGCGGTCGAACGAGAAGCGCCACGGGTTGCGCACACCGGTGAGGAAGATCTCGGGCCGCCCCGCCGGAACTCGGTCGGCCGCGAATGGATTGTCGGCCGGCACGGCGTAGGGGTCGGTGCCGTCGGGCGTCGGCTCGATTCTCAGGATGGCCCCCAGCCAGGTGGTGGGGTCCTGGCCGGCGTCGAGCGGGTCTCCTCCCGAGCCGCCGTCGCCGAAGCCAACATAGAGGAACCCGTCGGGGCCGATGGCCAGGTCTCCACCGTTGTGGTTCCTGAAGGGCTGGGCCTGGAACAAGATCGTCCGCCGGCGGCCGCTCAGGCCCGTTCCGTCCCTCTCGAAGGCGTCGACGCGGGTGTCGCCCGCGAGGTCCGTGAAGTTCGCGTAGAGCCATCGGTCGGTCACCGCTATGCCGAGCAGGCCCCGCTCGCCGGTGGCCTCGGTCTCGGCCGCGATGTCGAGGATCGTCTCGACCACGTGGCCGCGCTCGGTGTCGACCCTGGACACGCGGCCCGCCCGCTCCGCGATCCATAGGAGGTCATCGCCGGGGGCCACCGCCATGTCGATCGGCTGGTCGAGGGTGAGCACGACCTGAAGGGCCACGTCGGCCGCGAACATGTTGCCGTCAGGCCGGATGCTGACTGGCGGCGGTTCAGGATCCGGCGGCTCGGGCGTCACGGTTGTGGTGCCCGCCGTTTCGACTGCCGGCTCCCCGGTGTCCGTCGCTTGTCCGCTGCCGGTGCCGGTGCCGGTGTCCGTCGCTTGTCCGGTGCCGGTGCCGGTGCCGGTGTCCGTCGCATGTCCGCTGCCGGTGCGGGTGTCCGTCGCTTGTCCGCTGCCGGTGCCGGTGCCGGTGTCCGTCGCTTGTCCGCTGCCGGTGCCGGTGTCCGTCTCCCGGCCATCGGTCCGTTGAGGGTCCTCCGGCTGACCGTCCTGCTCCTGCGTGTCGACGAGCGCCGTTGCGTCCGGGGCCGTGGTCACCGTCGGCACGGTGGGTCGCGGTGTCGACAGCGCGTCGTCCGCGGCGCAGGCACCCCCGACGGATGCCGCGGCCACCACCGCGACGGCAACCAGCAGCCGGCGGGGCATCGAGCTGGCTGAGGTCGTCGCCCTCATTCGCCTGCCCTGGAACTGTTGGCCGCTCACGACCTCTCAGACGGTTCCTTGGCTCACGCCCTGGAGGCTAGGCGTAGACCCGGCCGGGAATGCGCTGACCGGGAGTTCGATGCGCCGGACGCCGGTGGCTTGTGACGGTGCCGGCACCAAGGCCACACTGCCCGCACCAGCCAGAGGGCATCGTCATATAAACACATATCATATAATGCTATTCTGTTGCACTAGATCGTTGAACTCGTACAGTAGGCAAAGGACTCACTCATGGAGCGAGTGAAGCCAGTGGTCTCGACAGGTGGCGTCTCCCCGAGGACGGGCCGTGGCAGAGGATTCAGTCATCAGGCGAATGAAGCAGCAGCGTGGGCTCGTCTCCCGCGCCCAAGCCTTGAAGGCTGGCCTGACGGCCCGCCAGATCGAGCAGCGCGTGGCATCGGGGCGCTGGGTTCGGGAGGCACGCGGCGTGTACCGGCATGCCGCCGTGGCGCCGACTGGGTTGTCGAGGCTGGTCGCTGCCTGGATGGCCTACGGGGGGATGGCCAGCCACCGTTCGGCTGCGGCGCTGCACCGCTTCGACGGGTACAGGCTCAACACCGTCGAGTTGTCGGTCGCTCCTGGCCGGAACAGGCCCGCCAAGGGGGTGCGCTTCCACCAGTCCACACAGCTTGACTTGGCCAAGCCCGTCGTGCGAGAAGGGATTCTTGTCACCGGGCCGGCTCGCACCGTCCTCGACGTGGCTGCGGTCGTGAGCCCCAAGCGGCTGGATCGCACCATCGACGCCGTGCTGCGGAGCGGGCAGCTGCGGCTGTCGGATCTCCGGGGCGTGCTCGCTTCCCATGCGCGCCGTGGACGACCTGGATGCGCTGCGCTCAAGGCGTCCTTGCAGCAGCGCTTCGGCGACCAGCCCGTGCCGCTCAGCGAATGGAGCCGGATGGTGGCCGACCTTCTCACCGATGCGGGCCTTGACTATCCGGCTCTCGAGCACCGCGTGTACGACGCCCGCGGGGCCTTCCTCGCCCAGGTCGATCTCGCTTACCCCGCCCATGGCGTGGCCATCGAGCTGGACAGCGCGCGCTGGCACGACAACCGCGAGTCTTTCGTGGAGGACCGGCGGCGCCGCAACGAGATCACGCTCGCCGGCTGGAACGTCCTCAATTTCACTTGGGACGACTACGCGGGCCGACCCCAAGCCTTGTGCACGACGGTCGTTCGGGCGCTGGACGGCGGTGTTGGTGCCATGCCGCGCCAACATCAGGCAGTTAGCCACCCTGAATGTGGCAAACCCATTGAAGTTGGTGAGCGCCTAGCCGATCCGCCGGATTAGGCCTTCCTGCACTACGGACACCACCAGACGGCCGTCCTGGGTGAACACCCTGCCCGTCGCCAGCCCCCTGGCCCCGCCGGCGGCCGGGGTGTGCTGGTCGTACAGGAGCCATTGGTCGGCCCGGAAGGGCCCGTGGAACCACATGGCGTGATCGAGGCTGGCCAGCATGACCTGCGGGTTCGCCGCGCTGGTGCCGTGGGGCGCCAGCGTGGTGTCGAGCAGGGTCAAGTCGCTGGCGTAGGTGAGCAGGCAGGCGTGCAGCACCGGGTCGTCGCCGAGGGTGCCGTTGGCCCGCATCCACACCCGCTGAGTGGGCGGCAGAGGACCGGTGCGATCAAGTGGGCTCGGGGTCACATAGCGGATGTCCAGTGCCTGCATGCGGTCGGGCCGGGCCCGCTTCGGGTCAGAGGCCTCGATCCTCTTCGTGCGGGGCTGCAGCGTCTCGGGGTCGGGCACCTGGGGCATCGGCTCCAAGTGCTCGTATCCGTCCTCGGCGATATGGAACGACGCCGCCAGCTGGAAGATGGCCCGGCCGTGCTGGATGGCGACCACACGCCGGGTGGTGAACGACCGCCCGTCTCGTATGCGGTCCACGTCGTAGAGCACCGGGGCCTTGGGGTCGCCGGCCCGCAAGAAATAGGCGTGCAGCGAATGCACCGAGCCCCGCTCCACCGTGCGGGCCGCGGCCACCAGAGCCTGGCCGGCCACCTGACCGCCGAAGATGCGCTGGCGGTCGTCGCGGGGCGAGCGGCCCCGGAAGATGTTGACTTCTATGGCTTCGAGGTCCAGGAGGGCCACGACATTGTCCAGCGCCGTCTGCATCGACCCATCATGCCCCGCCGGGCTGTCTTACCGTCGTTGGCATGCCTCCCTCGACGAACTACCCCCCGGTTTGCCACCCATACCGTGGCCAACTGCGGGTTCCTCCCAAGTCGCAGCGTGCGGATGCCTTCGTGTCCGGGCCTACGGATGCCGGCGTGTCCGGGCCTACGGATGCCGGCGTGTCCGGGCCTGCAATAGCCTGAGAGGCAGTGACCGCAACGCCGACCTCCGCTCTGCAGAGGCTGAGAGCCGAGCACGGGCTGAAGGCCCTGCGCTACTGCGGCGTGTCGGTGGTGAATGTGACGGTCGGGTTGAGCGTGCTGGCGGTCTGCCATGGCGTGCTGGGGTGGCCCGCGGTCGGAGCTAACCTTGCGGCCTGGATGGTCAGCACGGTGCCCGCATACCTGCTGAGCCGGGCGTGGGTGTGGCAGTGCCGCGGTCCGCACCGGCTGGGCGGCGAGGTGCTCACCTTCTGGATCATGGCGCTGGTCGGCCTGGCGCTGTCATCGCTGGCGGTGGCGATAATCGAGCATCTCGACGGCAGGACCGTGCTCGTCGTGTCGGGCAACTTCGGTGCCTACGGCACTGTGTGGGTGGCCAAGTACGTCTTCCTCGACCGGGTGATGTGGCCTCGCGTGCCGACAGGCTGAGCGGATGCAGGCCCAGAGCGTGCGCGGACGGGAGAGGAGTCAGTTCGGTGAAGCGTCGTGTTTCCCGCTCTTGTTCGTTGCGCTCACGGGCCGCTCGGGCCACGGCCTCGCTCTGCGCCCCGCGAGATTCTCGTCATTGCCGTCTATCCGCTCGGCCTCTAGGCAGTCGGTGTGCCCGATCCAGCGCTTCCTGGTTCGGCGATGATGGACGACCGTCTCCGCCTGGCCGCTGAGGAGGCGCGCGGCTTCATGCCCGCCGAAGAGGGGCTGGCCCTCTACGAGGCGGCCGCGTCGCTCGAGGCGGCCGGTCCGCTCCTGGAAGTGGGCAGCTACTGCGGCAAGTCGGCGGTGTACCTCGGAGCGGCCGCGCAACAGAGCGGGCGGGTGCTGTTCTGCGTGGACCACCACCGCGGCTCCGAGGAGAATCAGCCCGGGTGGGAGCATCACGACCCGGAGGTGGTCAACCCCGAGTTGGGCGTGATCGACACGCTGCCGTTCTTCCGCCGCACCATCTCCGACGCCGGTCTGGACGGAACTATCGTGGCCGTGGTGGGCGACTCGGCGACGGTGGCATCGCTGTGGGCCACCCCGCTGGCCATGGTGTTCATCGACGGCGGACACGGTGCCGAGCCCGCCCACCGCGACTACGAAGGCTGGTCGCCCCACGTGACGCCGGGCGGACTGCTGGCCATCCACGACGTATTCGAGGATCCCGCCGACGGCGGACGCCCGCCGTATGAGATCTGGTGCCGGGCCCTGGCGGACGGGTGCTTCCGCGAGCAGGCCGCGGTCGGCTCGCTGAGGGTCCTGCAGCGCGTCGCCCCGCACGGCCGCAGAGGGTGAGGGGTCACTGGTGGGCTGGGTCAATCGGTTCGGGCGATGGCAGACGGTGGCCGTGATGCGGTGTCGGTCCTCTAGAGCGTTCGCTATCGGTATCGGGCTGGCCGTGGTGGCCGCCGGGTGCAGCGGTGAGCGCTCGTCGCGCTCGGACCCGACGATGACGGGAGCGGGCCCGCAGGCGACTGTGACTACCGCTCCGACGGTGTCGCGCACCACCTCGACCACCACGACCCAGCCGGAGGCCCGACCTGAGGCGACCCCGGCTCCGGCCGAAGTGGAAGTCCCGCCCCCCGACACGTCCGAGGAGCCGCCCCCGGAACCCGGAGGCATCGGCTGGGAGGATCTGGAGCACCTCACGGTGGAGATCGACGGAGAAGTCGTGCGGCTGGAAGGAGGTCGGGCCACGGTCTCATACGATGGCGCCTCGGCGACCATGTTCACGCTCCAGAACCGCGTCGCCCAAGGCGACCTCGACGGCGATGGCGACGAGGACGTGGTAGCCCACATCGTCGACCGGTCACCGGGGACGGGTGTCTTCCACCTGATCGTGCCCGTGATCAATGACGAGGGCACCGCAGCGGCGCAGTCGCCCATCGCAGTGGGAGAGCGTGTCGTCGTGGACGCCATCACGGTGCGGGACGGTCTGATCGAGGTGTCGCTGTTCGACCGGGCCCAGGACGAACCCTTCACGATCATCTCACGGCACACCACGCTGGAGATCGACCTGTCTCCGCCGGCACCGCTGGTGAGGGTGATCGGCACGGAGCCCATCGAGGACATGCCGATGCCCGGCCCGGAGCGACCTGAAGTAGACATCCGCTTCGAGCCGGACGCGGTAAGTGCCACGGAGTCCGGGACCATCGACTTCCGCGAGCGCCAGACCTACACGGTGTACGCATCAGAGGGCCAGCCGTTCACCGCCACACTGCGAGCACCCCTGGGCGTGTGGCTCGATGTCCGCCTAGACCACCTGGTCGTCGCTTCTGCCGCCCAACGGTCCCAACTGGTGGAGGCGGAGTTGCCGGCGACGGGATCGTGGAAGGTGACTGTGGTCTCCTCGCATGCGGGGGAGTCCGGCTACGAGCTCACCGTCGAGGTGCTGCCGCTGGCGGCGGTCGGGCCCGCGCCCGCAACTACTGCGCAGGCGGTGCGCGTGCCCCGACCGGTCACGCCCGACGACAGCGACGACATCGTCTACCTGACCTTCGACGACGGCCCTAATCCCGTCTACACCCCGCAAATGCTCGACGTCCTGGCCCGTCACGACGCCAGGGCCACGTTCTTCGTGGTGGGTTCGTTGGCGCAGGCCTATCCCGAGCTCATCCAGCGCGTTGCGGCGGAGGGTCACACCATCGCCAACCACTCCTGGAACCACGAAGACCTGGCCGGGCTGTCCCGGGCGGCCTTCGACGAGACGATCAGCCGTACCCAGGCGGTCCTGGGGGATCTCGCCGCGCCGTGCCTGCGCCCGCCGTACGGGTCGGTCGACGCATTCACGAGGGAGTGGGCCGCTTCCCACGGACTGTCGCTGGTGACGTGGGATGCCAGCCCGAGCGACTGGAACCGTCCGCCGGCAGAAGAGATCGCCGACTACATCGTGAAGTGGGCCAGGCCCGGAGTAGTCCTCCTGATGCACGACGGTGGCGGCGACCGCTCCACGACAGTCCAGGGCCTGGACATGGCTCTGGAGCGGCTGGCCGACCGGGGCCTGCGCTACGAGCCTGTCTGTCGCTGATCGCTGGTTCCCCCGCTGAACTCCAGCGAACCGGGCGTCTGTGATCCCGGCTAGGCGGCTGGTGTTAAATGGCAATTTGCCACAATTCGCAAGTCGCTGACCTGGGGTTTTGTGACCGCAGAACCCCCATTTCGGGAGTTTGGCACCAGCCACCTAGGAGACTGCTGAGTAATGCCGATTTCGGCCAACCCACAAGCCTCTGACCTGGGGTTTTATGATCACGAAACTAGCAATTTGTGACTTACTCAGCAGTCTCCTAGGCTGCCGCGCGCCGACAGGCAGCGAAGCCGGTGCGAACCCGGCACTGTCCCGCAGCGGTGATGCTCGGCGGCTCCGGCCGCTGAGACAAGTCCGATCGCCTGGCTGCTGGCTCGACGATCCGACCCTCGAGGTTAGGGGAGGCTCGTGCGGTGGTACTCCCGCTGCTCGGCCCCGAACTCGAGCAGAAGGGAGAACCATATGAACACCACCGCTACCCGGCGGACTCCCCTGTGGACCAAGCTCCTGCTGGCCGTGCTCGCCTCGATCCTCGTCGCGGCCGCCTGCAGCGGCACCCCCCAGGACACGGAGCCCGAACTCGAGCGGATCGTGTCGATCTCGCCGACCGGCACCGAGATGCTCTTCGCCATAGGTGCGGGCAACCGGGTGGTGGCCGTGGACCAGTTCTCGTACTACCCCGCCGACGCCCCGGTCACCGGCCTCGACGGCTGGAACCCCAACATTGAGGCCATCGCCGCATACGACCCCGACCTGGTGGTGATGCAGACCAACGGCGAGCTGAGTGCCAGCCTCGAGGCGCTGGGCATCAACGTGTGGGCCCACGACGCGCCCGTCGCATTCGACGACGTCTACGCACAGATCGAGCAACTTGGTGCGGCCACCGGTCGGGTTGACGAGGCCGCTGCGCTGATCAGCGACATGCGGGGCGAGATCTCAGAGCTGATCGCAGCCGCTCCCGACGCGTCCGGCCTCGCCTACTACCACGAGCTCGACGACACCCTGTACACGGTCACCGGCAGCACCTTCATCGGACAGGTTTACAACTTGTTCGGTCTCGCCAATGTCGCCGACCCCGCCGACGCCGACGGCAGTGCCTGGGGCTATCCGCAGCTCAGCGACGAGTACCTGGTGGACGCCGACCCCGACTTGATCTTCCTGGCTGACACCCTGTGCTGCGGCCAGAGCGCCCAGACCGTGGCGGCCCGGCCCGGCTGGGCCCAGCTCTCGGCGGTGCAGACCGGCCTGATCGTCGAGCTAAACGACGACATCGTGTCGCGCTGGGGTCCCCGGCTGGTGGACTTCATCGCGGCCATCTCTGGTGTGTTGGTGTCGATCGGCGCGGCGTGATAGACGCCGTGCGAGCGGGCGGGCCTTGACGTGAGCGACCGGCAGCCCACCGGCGGGGTGGACGCCGTGCGAGCGGGCGGGTCTTGACGTGAGCGACCGGCAGCCCACCGGCGGGGTGGACGCCGTGCGAGCGGGCGGGTCTTGACGTGAGCGACCGGCAGCCCACCGGCGGGGTGGACGCCGTGCGAGCGGGCGGGTCTTGACGTGAGCGACCGGCAGCCCACCGGCGGGGTGGACGCCGTGCGAGCGGGCGGGTCTTGACGTGAGCGACCGGCAGCCCACCGGCGGGGTGGACGCCGTGCGAGCGGGCGGGTCTTGACGTGAGCGACCGGCAGCCCACCGGCGGGGTGGACGCCGTGCGAGCGGGCGGGTCTTGACGTGAGCGACCGGCAGCCCACCGGCGGGGTGGACGCCGTGCGAGCGGGCGGGTCTTGACGTGAGCGACCGGCAGCCCACCGGCGGGGTGGACGTCGTCCTGCAGGCATCGGGCCTGCGATCGGGTCCTCTGGCAACCGGTGTCGCGGCGGTTGTGGTCGCGGTGGTCGCCGGGCTGACCATCGGTCCGGTGGACATCGCCGCGCACCGGGTGGCGTTGCAGCTGCTCGACGGGTTGCCGGGAGTGGCGCTCGACTCCGGCTTGAGCGACGCCCACGCCGCCATCGTGGAGCAGATCCGGCTGCCCAGGGTGGCTCTCGGCCTGCTGGTGGGGGCCACCCTGGCCGTCAGCGGCGCCACCTACCAGGGCGCGTTCCGCAACCCGCTGGCCGATCCGTACCTGCTCGGCATCGCGGCCGGAGCCGGGCTCGGCGCCACCATCGCCATCACCAGCAACCTCGGCGACGGCGCCGGCGCGCTGGATCCGGTGCCGCTCGCCGCTTTCGCGGGCGCCTTGGTGTCGGTGGCGGTGTCGTATGTGGCCGGCCATCTCGGGGGCCGCTCGACGGCGTCGCTGATCCTGGCCGGCATCGCGGTGGCCAGCTTCCTCACCGCCTGCCAGACGTACGTGCTGCAGGCCAACAGCGACGCGTTCCGCAAGATCTTCGCCTGGATCCTGGGCCGGATCGCCACCGCGGGATGGTCCGAGCCGGCGCTGATGCTGCCCTACTTCCTCGTGACCGTGGCCGTGGTCCTGCGCTATCGCCGGGCGCTCGACGTGCTGGCCGTCGGGGACGAGGAGGCCGCCGCGCTCGGCCTGGAGCCCCGCCGGGTCCGCATGATCGTGGTGCTGGCCGCGTCGCTCGGTGCCGCCGCGGCGGTGTCTGTGAGCGGGCTCATCGGCTTCGTCGGCATCATCGTGCCCCACACCGTGCGGCTGGCGTTCGGCACCAGCAACCGGCTCGTGCTGCCGCTGTCTGTGCTGTTCGGGGGGGCGTTCATGGTGCTCGCCGACCTGGCCGCCCGCACCGCGCTGGCGCCGGCCGAGCTGCCCATCGGCGTGGTGACCGCGTTCCTGGGCGCCCCCTTCTTCGTGCTGGTGCTGCGGACCAGCCGCCGGGAGATCTGGTGAACAACGCAGCCGTCCGAGGATCGCACCCCCGGCGTCGCCTCCGCCGTCCGTGCCGGTCCGCGAGCCGTGCCGGCGAGACGCGGGGAGCCATGCGGTGAACAACGCAGTGAGCGTGCGGGCGCTGGACGTCACCCTCGACGGCACGCACGTGCTGCGCGGTGTCGACCTGGCCGCGTCGACGGGGGAGTGGGTGAACATCATCGGACCCAACGGCGCGGGCAAGACCACCCTGCTTCGCGCCCTGCTCGGGCTGGTGTCCTTCGAGGGCGAGGTCGCGATCGACGGGCTCAGAGGCCGAGCGGATGGGCGGCAATCTCGTATGGAGTCCGCAAGGCACCGAGCGAGGCCGTGGCCCGAGCGGCCCGTGAGCGCAGCGAACAGGAGCGGGAGACACAACGCTGCGCCGCGAGACGTTCGCAAACGACCCGCGTGGTTCGTGGATGACCGGCGCCGCTCGGCTCGGGCCCGCAAGATGGCCTACGTGCCGCAGACGCCGGTGATCCCTCCAGGGATGCTGGTTGCCGACTATGTGACGCTGGGGCGAACCCCCCACAGGGGCGTCTTCGCGGCCGAGACCGCCAATGACCGCCGGATCGTCTCCGAGGTCCTCGCACGGCTCGACTTGGGCAGCTTCGGCGAGCGCACCGTGCAATCGCTGTCGGGCGGCGAACGCCAACGGGCGGTGATGGCCCGGGCATTGGCCCAGCAGGCCGATGTGCTGCTCCTTGATGAGCCCACCACTGCCCTCGACCTGGGCCACCAGCAGGATGTGCTCGAGCTGGTCGACGCCCTGCGCCGCGAGCGTGGCCTCACCGTGATCGCGACCCTGCACGACCTGACGCTGGCGGCCCGCTACGGCGACCGCATCGCCATACTCGCGCAAGGGCGTGTCGCCGAGACCGGGCTGCCCGCGGATGTGCTCACGGTGCAGAACATCGCCGAACACTTCGGAGCCAGCGTGCGCATCGTCGACGACCCCGAGGGTCCCGTGATCGTGCCCACGGCCGCAGCGAGAGGCACAGCCTCGAGCCCAGCCCCATCGCACCGTTCGCAGCCACCGACCGGCCCCATCGCCCAGAATGGAGACCAAACATGACCACGTCCGACTCCCCGCCCACAGAAGATCCCCGCCCCGGCGGGATGCGCACCGCCAAGAGCCTCGTGGTGGTCAACACCGGCGACGGCAAGGGCAAGTCCTCTGCCGCGTTCGGCGCGGTGATGCGGGCCAGGGCCCGGGGTTGGCCGGTGGCGGTGGTGCAGTTCCTCAAATCAGACGACTGGGTGACCGGCGAGCAGCTAATGGCCGAACCGCTCGGCGTCGACTTCTGGTCGCTGGGGGAGGGCTTCACCTGGGACAGCGACGACCTGACCCGCGACGAGGCCGAGGCCAGCGAGGCCTGGCGGCACGGCAAGGCGCTGATCGAGGCGGGCGAGCACCGGCTGGTCGTGTTCGACGAGATCACCTACCCGCTCAACTGGGGCTGGATCGACGCGGCCGAGGTGGAGGCGGTGTTCCGCAACCGTCCCGAGAGCGTGTCGCTGGTGCTGACCGGCCGGGATGCGCCGGCGTGGATGATCGAGCTGGCCGACACCGCCACCGAGATGGTCAAGACGAAGCACGCCTACGACGGCGGGATCCTGGCCAAGAAGGGCATCGACTACTAGAGGCCGAGCGGACGGGGGCTCGCAACCACTCGCACTTGGGCCTGGACCTGACTCCCGCTCACTCAACGGCTGGCGCTCAGCCCCCGGTGCCGGGCTGGGTCAGCAGCGCGATCCAGATCGAGACGCTGGCCACCACGATGGTCGAAACCACGATGTAGAGGTGCCACGCCTGTCGCCTGACGATCTCGGCCCGCTCAGAGGCGGCCTGGGCCTTGATCTCGGCCCGCTCAGTGGCGGCCTGGGCCTTGATCTCGGCCCGCTCCACAGCGGCTTGGGCCAGTCCGGCAGTCACGGTCTTGGTGATCTCGGCCCGCTCCACAGCGGCTTGGGCCAGTCCGGCAGTCACGGTCTTGGTGATCTCAGCCCGCTCGACAGCGGCTTGGGCCAGTCCGGCAGTCACGGTCTTGGTGATCTCAGCCCGCTCGACAGCGGCCTGGGCCTTGATCTCGGCCCGCTCAGTAGCGGCTTGGGCCAGTCCGGCAGTCACGGTCTTGGTGATCTCAGCCCGCTCGACAGCGGCCTGGGCCTTGATCTCGGCCCGCTCAGTAGCGGCTTGGGCCAGTCCGGCAGTCACGGTCTTGGTGATCTCAGCCCGCTCGACAGCGGCCTGGGCCTTGATCTCGGCCCGCTCAGTAGCGGCTTGGGCCAGTCCGGCGGCGATGGCCGCGTTGGTCTCGGCGAACCCGGCGCGGAGGTCTTCCTTGGTGGCGACATTGTCCCAGCCTCTGGGCGGCAGGTGGTGCATCAATGTCTCGGCGTCTTCTTGTCCCATGACTTCTGCCAAAGTGTTGAACATCGAGGTGCGCTGGGCGTGGGTGAGAGCCATCTTCGGTGCCCTTCAGTCGGCGGATGCAGATGCGGGGGCGCCTCAGACGGCTGCTCCAAGGCCGCCGGTCGGCGGCTGCATCCAACTATAGCACTCTAGGTGTCACATGCTGTCATTTCAGTCCAGTTCTCTGGCTGGCGCTGCTGTCGGAGGCCGCAGGCAGGCCCGAAGGCAGCCAGCAGCCGCGGGCCGCTGTGGTCGGGGCTGGCCGGATCACCGCTGGACATCGACAGACTCTTGCCTGGAGTCGGTTAGCCTCCCCGCGGCGGGCTCAAACATGCAGGAGGCAGAAAATGCGGAGCCATGAGATCGACTACCGGATCTACGGGGACGACCTCCAGTTCGTGGAGATCGAGCTGGACCCCGGCGAGGTCGTCATCGCCGAGGCCGGCGCCATGATGTATATGGAGCAGGGCATCACGTTCGAGGCCAAGATGGGCGACGGCTCCGATCCCGATCAGGGCACTTGGGGCAAGCTCAAGTCGGCGGCCAAGCGAGGCATCACCGGCGAGGGTCTGTTCATGACCCACTTTATGAACAGCACTCCCCAGGGCAAGCAGCGGGTGGCCATGGCCGCGCCGTATCCCGGCAAGATCCTGCCCATCAACCTGGCCGCGGCGGGCGGGCACCTGCTGGCCCAGAAGGACGCTTTCCTGTGCGCTGCTTCGGGCACCAAGCTCGACATCGCCTTCAACCGCAAGATCGGCACCGGCGTGTTCGGCGGCGAGGGCTTCATCCTCCAGTCCATCTCCGGCGACGGCCTGGCCTTCCTGCACGCCGGCGGCACCATCGTGGAGAAGCAGCTCCAGGGCGAGACCCTGCGGGTGGACACCGGCTGCATCGTGGCCTTCCAGCCCCAGATCCAATACTCCATCGAGCGGGCCGGCAACCTGAAGTCGATGGTCTTCGGCGGAGAGGGCCTGTTCCTGGCCACGCTCACCGGAGTGGGTCGAGTGTGGCTGCAGTCGCTGCCGTTCAACCGCATCGCCGACCGTGTGATTGCCAACATCCGGCCCGGCGGCTCCCAGGGCGAGGGCTCGGTCATCGGCGGCCTGTCCAACATCTTCGAGCGCTAGCCGTCCCGGCACCGGCAGGGTGCCACGCCGCCGGGCCGCGGGCCGGTCCGCCTACGGCACCGGCACCGGCGACCACACCGGCTCGCGGTCGGTGTAGTCGTTGTGGGTGAGCCTCGTCCACTCGACGTCGGAGAACTGGGCGACATCGGTGTTGACCACCCGGATTTCGCCGCCGCAGGCGCACACGACATGGCCGCCGCCGGGCGACCAGCTGGGGCGGACTCCGAAGCCCACCAGCACCTCGTTCGATCCGTCGGCATCGATCAGCACTACCGAGACAATGAACAGCAGCCTCTGATTGAGGGCGATCTTGGTGCCGTCAGGCGACCAGACCGGGCCGAAGCTGTGGCTGGCATTGTCGGTGAGCTGCACGCGGTCGGTGCCGCCGGCGTCCATGACGAAAACCTCCACGTCGCCGGCAGTGGGGGAGGCTGTGTAGGCGATCTTGGTGCCGTCGGGTGACCAGGCCGGGTCGTAGTCGTCATGATTGTTGTTGGTGAGTTGCTGGGGGTTGGTGCCGTCGGCGTCGATGACGGCGATCTCGCGGTCGCCGTCGTTGGTGGTGTAGGCGATCTTGGTGCCGTCGGGTGACCAGGCTGGGTGATGGTCGTCGACGCTGTTGTTGGTGAGTTGTTGGGGGTTGGTGCCGTCGGCGTCGATGACGGCGATCTCGCGGTCGCCGTCGTTGGTGGTGTAGGCGATCTTGGTGCCATCTGGTGACCAGGCCGGGTCGTGGTCGTCGACGCTGTTGTTGGTGAGTTGTTGGGGGTTGGTGCCGTCGGCGTGGATGACGGCGATCTCGCGGTCGCCGTCGTTGGTGGTGTAGGCGATCTTGGTGCCATCTGGGGACCAGGCCGGGCTGGAGTCGCTGCGGTCGTTGTCGGTGAGCTGGCGCCGGTCGCTGCCGTCGGTCTTGATCAGGAAGATCTCATAGTCGTCGGGCTCGCTGCGGTAGGCGATGCTGGCGCTGTCGGGTGACCAGGCCGGGTCGTGGTCGTCGACGCTGTTGTTGGTGAGTTGTTGGGGGTTGGTGCCGTCGGCGTGGATGACGGCGATCTCGCGGTCGCCGTCGTTGGTGGTGTAGGCGATCTTGGTGCCGTCGGGTGACCAGGCTGGGTGATGGTCGTCGACGCTGTTGTTGGTGAGTTGTTGGGGGTTGGTGCCGTCGGCGTCGATGGCGGCGATCTCGCGGTCGCCGTCGTTGGTGGTGTAGGCGATCTTGGTGCCGTCGGGCGACCAGGCCGGGTCGACGTCGTGAACCTCATTGTCGGTGAGTTGTTGCTGGTCGGTGCCGTCGGCACCGACCACCATGAGTTCGTAGTCGTTGCCGTCGTAGTAGCTGTAGGCGATCTTGGTGTCGTCTGGCGACCAGGCCGGAGCTTGTCCATCGGCGAGTTGTGTCCGCTCCGTGCCGTCGGCGTTGACGACATAGACCTTGAAGCTTCGCGTATAGGCGATCTTGGTGCTGTCGGGCGACCACGCCTTCTCCTCGTCGTTGGCGTTGTTGTTGTTGGCGATATCGGTCACGTTGACGTCGCCGGTGCCGTCGGCGTTGATCACATAGATGTCCTGGTCGCCGCCGTCTACGCCGCTGTAGTAGGAGATCTTGGTGCCGTCGGGCGACCAGGTTGGGCTTCTGGCGTGAGTCGTGCTCTGGAGGGTCTGGTGGTTGGTGCCGTCGGCGTCGATCACCGACAATGGCCGCTTGGAGCTGCCGTAGGCGATCTTGGTGCTGTCAGGCGACCAGCTCGGATCGATGTCGTTGTGGTCGTTGTCGGTGAGCTGTCGGGGGTTGGTGCCGCCGGTGTCGATGACGAAGATCTCGTAGTCGCCGTCGGCGTCCTTGGACTGATAGGCGATCTTGGTGCCGTCCGGTGACCAGCGGTGATCAACCATCGCATAGTCGCTGTTGCTGGTGAGCTGGCGCCGGCTGGTGCCGTCGGTGGTCACGACGAACACGGAGGCGGCACCGCCGACACTGCTGTAGGCGATGCGGTGGGTCTCATCCTCCGGCGGCGGGACAGTCGTGGTCGTCGTGGTGGTCGTGGTGGTCGTGGTGGTCGTGGTGGTGGTCGTCGTGACGCCTCCGCCGCCTCCGCCGCCGCCGCCTCCGCCTCCGCCTCCGCCGCCTCCGCCGCCTCCGCCTCCGCCGCCTCCGCCTCCGCCGCCTCCGCCTCCGCTATCGCTTGCGGGTTCTTGGTGGTTGTCGATGGTGCGGGCTCGGTTGAGGAAGCTGGCCATCTGGGCGCGGGTCACCGGATCTTGGGGGCAGTATCGGGCCGGGTCGACCGCGCATCCCTCGGTGATTCCCGCGGCAGCGATGGCGTTGATGTTGGCCTCATGGGAGTTGCCTTCGATGTCGGCGAACCCGGAGGGCTCGGCTTCGGCCACCTCGAAGGCCCGGGACAGGAGGCTTGCCATTTGGCCGCGAGTGACGGGATCGGGTGGGCAGTACTCGGCCGGGTCCTCGGCGCATCCCTTGGTGACTTCCAGCTCGGCGAGGCGTTCCACATGCGCGGCCCACCACTCGCCAGCGTCCACGTCGTCGAAGCGGGTGCCGTTGCCGTCGGCGGGATCCTCTCCGTCGAGTACTCGCACCAGCCACACAGCCACCACCCAGCGCTCGATCGGTTCATTGGGGCAGAAGCGATCCGTGTCACACTCGGTGCCCTCAAAGACACCGTCGGCGTTCAAGTCGTTGACGTCTTGTTCATGGACGCCGGCCTCGGCGCTGTCAGAGAACTCCCCGACCGCCCCTGCTGCCCGAGCTAGCACCACGGCCAGCACTGTCGCCGCCACTACTGTCGCCGCCAGCGCTGCCGGTGCCAGAGCCGTTGCGGCTCCGCGGCTGATGAGTCCCGAGCCCGGGGGTGAACTCGTTACGGCCGTGCAGGACCATCGTCGAGTCATCGAGGCGGCCCACCCAGGGTTCGACATGATGGTTGAAGGCGGCCGATCCGTGCGCGCACCACCAAGCGATCCCCTTGGCGCTCCGTGCCGTCAAAGGGGCTGCGCGGATAGGTGGGCGCCTGTCGCGTGGCAGCGGTGCCATTCCCGCTCTTGTTCGCTGCGCTCACGGGCCGCTCGGGCCACGGCCTCGCCCGTATGGGCCGCGTTGTCCCGCCTATTCGCTCGGCCTCAAAGACGCCTATTGCGTGCCGATTCACGATGTCCTGTTGGTGAATGCCAGCCCGGGCCGTGTCTGAGAACTTGTGGACTGCGCTTGGGGCTGGCGCGAGAAATGCTGCCGACACTGACAGCACCGGGGCCGCACCAAGACCCGTGGTGTCATCCGCCGCAGCAATCGGGGCAGCGGACCGCGACAAGGGAGCCAACATTGGCCAAAGGCTATTCTAAAAGTATAGTCCTGTCGTTCCAAGGCGTTCAATGCTATCGGGATCATCCGGCTGGTCGGGGTGCCCATGCGGACCTCGGAGCACCTCTGGGAGGCCGCGGTGGTGGCGGGCGGTCGGGCGCCCACTCGGGGCCCGGAGGGTGCGAGAAACGTCGACCGCTCGGCTGGTGTGCCTAAGAGGCTGCGCGGATAGGCGAGAGCCCGTCGCGTCGCAGCGGTGTCACTTCCGCTCTTGTTCGCTGCGCTCACGGGCCGCTTGGGCCACGGCCTCGCCCGTATGGACCGGATTCGTGCACCTATCCGCTCGGCCTCTAAGTGATGCGATCCTCACATGATCGGGACGCTGAAGGAGCCGAGCGGGCCGAAGCTGAAGCGGAAGTCGTCGCCCACCGCCACCGCCATCGGTCGGGTGAACGAGCCCGACAGGATCAAGTCGCCCGCTCGCAGCGACATGCCCCGCTCGGCGTAGCGGCGGGCTAGCCACACGATGCCGTTGGCGGGATGGTCGAGCACCCCCGCGGCCAGTCCGGTCTCCTCCACGACGCCGTTGCGGTAGGCGATGGCGCCCACCCAGCGCAGGTCTGCGTCGCGGGGGCCGATCGGCCAGCCGCCGGTGACGATCCCGGCGTTGGCGGCGTTGTCGGCGATGGTGTCGACCACGGTGCGGGTGCGGCCGGTGACGGGGTCGGTGCGGAAGCTGCGGGACGCGATCAGCTCCACCGCCGCGGTGACATGGTCGGTGGCGTCCAGCACGTCGTCGACGCGGAGGCGGGCGCCGGACACGTCGCTGGCTAGCACGAAGGCGAGCTCCACCTCCAGGCGCAGGTCGCAGAAGTCGGCGGCCGCTATGGGCTCATCGGGGGCGAACACCATGGCGTCGGTCAGGAAGCCGGAGTCGGGGGTGTCGATGCTCATGGCCTGCTGCATGGCCCGGCTGGTGAGGCCGATCTTGTGGCCGATCACCTGCTCGCCCCGGCCCTGGCGGATCTCCAGCCAGGCGGCCTGCACCCGGTAGGCCTCGTCGATGGTTATCTGCGGGTGGGCGCTGGTGGTCTGGCGGACCTGCCTGCGCTCGCGCTCGGCGGCGTCGAGCAGCTCGGCCTCGGCCTGGATCTCGTCGTCGGTGAGCGCAGCTGCCCCCGGTGCCGCTGCCCCGTCCCCGGAGGGGCGGCTGTTCACGGGATGAGCAGGATCTTGCCCGCGATGCTGCGACCCTGCAGCAGCCGGTGGGCCGCGGCCGCCTCAGACAGCGGCAGGCGGGCCCCGATGCGCACATCGAGCTGGCCCGAGGCGATCCAGCCGAACACCTCGGCGGCCCGGGCGTCTAGTTCGTCGCGGGTGGAGATGAAGTCCCACAGCTTGGGCCGGGTCAGCCACAGCGACTTGCCCATGAGGTGAAGCGGTGCCTTGGGCTCCACCGCGCCCGAGGCGTTGCCGAAGGTCACCATCGATCCTCGCAGCCGCAGCAGGCGCAGGCTGTCGTCGTAGACGGCTGCGCCCACGCCGTCGTACACCACGTCGATGGCCTCAGGTCCGACCGCGGCCTCCACCCCGGCCACCAGATCGGTGGTCGAGTAGTTGACCACGTGGTCGGCTCCCGCGGCCCGGGCCAGCTCCACCTTGGCGTCCGAGCCCACCGTGGCCACCACCTCGGCGCCCCGCAGCTTGGCCATCTGCACGATGAGCCGTCCGGTGCCGCCCGCGCCGGCGTGAACCAGGCACCGGTCGCCGGGTCCGATCCGGGGGCAGTCGGTGACGAGGTAGTGGGCGGTAAGTCCCTGCACTCCGATGGAGGCGGCTGTGGCGAGATCGACGCCGTCGGGCACCTTCAACGCAACCAAGGCCCTGACCGCGGCCCGCTCGGCATAGGAGCCGGCCGATCCGGCCCAGGCCACCCGGTCGCCGGGGGCGAAGCCGTCGGTGCCCGCGCCGACCTCCAGCACGGTCCCGGATCCCTCCTGGCCCAGCACCACCGGCAGGGGCATGTCGTAGAGGCCCGAGCGATGGTAGGTGTCGATGAAGTTCACCCCGGCCGCGGCCACCTCCACCGTCATCTCGCCCTCGCCGGCCACCGGATCGGACCGCTGCACCAGCCGCATCACGTCCGGCCCGCCCGTTTCAGCGATCTCAACTGCCGCGCTCGTTCGGCCTGCCGGTGTCGTCATCTCTCGAGCCTCCTGTTGGGTTCGCCCGAGGCTAATGGGGGCTCAGACGGTCCGACTCCCCGGCTGCTCGTCCTGAACAGGGTTGCGCAGGGTGCCGATCTCGGGGACCGTCACCTCTACCACGTCCCCCGGCTTCAGCCACACCGGCGGGTCGAAGCGTGCACCCGCGCCGGTTGGGGTGCCGGTGAAGATCACGTCGCCCGCGTCCAAGCTGACGAAGGTGGACAAGTAGTGGATCTGGTAGTCGATCCCGAACCGCATGTTGCCGGCCAGATCGTCCTGGCGCAGTTCGCCGTTGACCCGGGTGGTGAGGTGCAAATCGTCGAAGTCCCCGATCTCGTCGAGGGTCACCAGCCAGGGGCCGACCGATCCGCTGCGGTGCCAGTTCTTGCCCTGGGTCACGTTGAAGCGCCCGTGGCGGATCCAGTCCCGGATCGTGCCCTCGTTGCCGAGGGACACCCCGGCGATGTGGCTGCGGGCCTGCTCGACACCGATGCGGCGCCCGCCGGTGCCGATCACCACGACGATCTCGCCCTCGTAGTCGAGCTGCTCGGACTCCGGGGGGCGCAGCAGGGCCTGCTCGTGGCCGACCAGCGTCTCGGGGAAGCGCACGAACACGCTGGGGTGGGCGTCGCCCCGGTCCTCGGCGTACTCGGCACCGCGGCCGCCGTAGTTCACGCCGATGCAGAGGATCTTGCCGGGCGCCGGGAGCAGCCGCTCGAAGGTGATGTCGTTGAGGGCGTGGTCGGCGCCGGAGTCCGCCCATCTGGTCGCTTCGCTGATCCGGCCTTGGGCGATCAGGTCTCCCAGGTCTCTTACTCCGTTGATGCGGGCGGCCAGGTCGATCACGCCGGTGCCGTCGGGCGTGAGCATCCCGAACGACGAGGTTCCGTGGGACGTGTAACTGAGCAGACGCATCAGCGACTCCCTCCCACAGAATCTTCGCGAAAGCTTGTCATATAGCCAACTTTCCGCACAGAGAGTTCTGGCGTCGGCACCGCGAACGGAACCGTACAATCGTGCCGAACGGGATCGCCCATGCCTCACATCATCATCGAATACTCCGCCAATCTGACCGAGCTGACCGACATCGATGCCCTGGTCGCCGCGGTGCACCAAGCGGCCCTCTATGACGGCCTCCCCGCCCTCAACGCCCTGCGCACTCGGGCCGTGGCCCGCGACCACTACCGCATCGCTGACGGCGACCCGGCCTACGGGTTCGTGGCCGTGACGGCTCGCATCGGCCCCGGCCGAGACCCGCAGGCCGTCGAGCGGTTCCTGACCCGGCTCATAGACACCGTCGACGAGACGCTGGCGCCCCTGCTGGGTGACCATCCGGTGGCTCTCAGCGCTGAGATCCAGTTGATCGACCCCGACCTGCGGATCAACCGCAACCACATTCGTACCCACCTCACCCAGCCCGACCGCACCTGAGAAGCCGCGCGAGCAAGTGTCAACGCCTCGCGGTGAAGCGTGTTGTTTCCCGCTCTTGTTCGCCGCGCTCACGGACCGCTCGGGTCACGGCCTCGCTCAACACCTTGCGAGAATCCGTGTGAACCGCGGCTTGTCCGCTCGGCCTCTAGCCTCCCCTCGCGGGCCGCGATAGGAGACGCACCATGGCAACCGCAGCCAGCTTCGAGGAGAACCTCGCCACCGCCAGCCGGCATCTGGATCGCTTCGCGGCCGAGCCGGCGCGGCACTTCATCGACGGCATCGCTGTGCCCAGCGTCTCGGGTGAGACGTTCGCCGACGCCTCACCCATCGACGGTATGCACCTGGGCGACATCGCCGCAGGAGACTCGGCCGACATCGCCGCGGCCGTCGGGGCGGCCAGCGCCAGCTTCGAGGAGTGGTCGCGTACGCCTGGCGAGCAGCGCAAGCGCATCCTGCACGCGGTGGCCGACGCCATCGCGGCCCGGGCCGATGAGATCGCGGTGGTGGAATCGGTCGACACCGGTCAGGCCATCCGCTTCATGTCGTCGGCCGCGCGGCGGGGCGCGGAGAACTTCCGGTTCTTTGCCGACCGGGCTCCGGCGGCCTCGGACGGCCTGGCCCTGCCCTCGGCTCACCATCTCAACTACACCAGCCGCCGGGCCATCGGCCCGGTGGGGGTGATCACGCCGTGGAACACGCCGTTCATGCTGTCCACGTGGAAGATCGCCCCCGCGCTGGCCGCGGGCTGCACGGTCGTCCACAAGCCCGCGGAGTGGAGCCCGCTGACGGCCTGCCTGCTGGCTGAGATCGCACTCGACGCCGGTCTGCCCCCCGGCGTGCTCAACGTGGTGCATGGCATGGGCCAGACCGCGGGGCGCGCCCTCACCGAGCATCCCGGCATCGCAGCCATCGCCTTCGTGGGCGAGTCGGTCACCGGCTCGGCGATCCAGGCCCAGTCGGCGGCCACCCTCAAGCGCCTCCACTTCGAGCTGGGCGGCAAGAACCCGGTGATCGTGTTCGGCGACGCCGATGTCGATCGGGCTCTCGACGCGGTGGTGTTCATGATCTACAGCCTCAACGGCGAGCGCTGCACCAGCTCCAGCCGCCTTCTCGTGCATCACAGCATCTACAACGACTTCACGCAGCAACTGGCGGCCAAGCTGCGCAACATTCCGGTTGGGCACCCGCTCGACCCCGCCACCGTGATCGGTCCGCTGATCCACCGGCGCCACTACGACAAGGTGCGGGGCTACATCGAGCTCGCCTCGGCCGAGGGTGCCACCGTCGTGGAGGGCACGCCCTGGGACCAAGCGCCCGCCGACGGCAACTTCGTAACGCCCGTGCTGTTCACCGGGGCCACCAACGACATGCGGATCGCCCAAGAGGAGATCTTCGGTCCGGCCCTCACCGCCATCGCCTTCGATGACGAGGCCGACGCGGTACAGGTCGCCAACGACACCGACTACGGGCTGGCCGCCTACGTGTGGACCGGTGACGTCGGCCGGGCCCATCGGGTGGCCGATGCCGTCGACGCGGGCATGGTGTGGGTCAACTCCCAGAACGTGCGCCACCTGCCCACCCCGTTCGGGGGCACCAAGCGCAGCGGCATCGGCCGAGACGGCGGTGACTGGAGCTTCGACTTCTACATGGAGACCAAGAACGTGGCCGTCGCCTACGACAGCCACCCCATCCCCAAACTCGGAGGCTGACACGATGACGCCGGAACTGGCAGCGGTGTGTGCCCGAATAGGCGTTTTGTGCTGCCAATTCTCGTTCGGTGTCCGGCCGCGCTCGTGAACTGGCAGCGGTGGGTGCCGGAATGGGTGTTTTGTGCTGCCAATTCTGGGGGAGGAGGCTCCAGACTGGAGGGCCGAAACACGGTATGCGAAGTCGCGGGCTGACGAGGGAGACTGAGACGATGCAAACCCAGATGCTGATCGACGGGCGTTGGCGGGACGGCGCAGATGCCGAGCGGATCGAGGTGCTGGACCCGGCCACCGGGGACGGCATCGCCGAGGTGGCCGCAGGAGGCCCGGCCGAGGCCGCGGCAGCCTGCGACGCGGCCGCCGCGGCCCAGCCCGGATGGGCCGCCACCGCGCCCCGAGTCCGCTCGGAGATACTGCGCGACTGCCACCGGATCCTCATCGAGCACTCCGACGAGCTGGCCGACCTGATCACCCTCGAGCACGGCAAGCCCCGAGCCGACGCGGTGGGGGAGGTGGCCTATGCGGCCGAGTTCTTCCGCTGGAACGCCGAGGAGACGGTGCGCATCCACGGATCCATCGGCATCGCCCCCGGCGGAGACAAGCGCATCATCACCCGCCACCCGCCCGTGGGGGTGGTGGTGATGATCACCCCGTGGAACTTCCCGGCCGCCATGATCACCCGCAAGCTCGCCCCCGCGCTGGGCGCGGGCAACACGGTGGTGGTCAAGCCACCCCGGGAGGCACCCCTCACCGCGCTGCGAATCGGTGAGCTGCTGGCCGAGGCCGGGGTGCCGCCGGGGGTTGTCAACCTGGTCCCGACCACGGCGTCGGGACCGTGGTTCGACGCCGCGGTGGACCATCGGGCGGTGCGAATGGTGTCCTTCACCGGGTCCACCGAGGTGGGGCGGGTGTTGCTGCGACGCTGCGCCGACCGGGTCCTCAAGACGGTGATGGAACTGGGCGGCAACGCGCCCTTCGTGGTGTTCGCCGACGCCGACCTCGAGGCGGCTGTCGCCGGGGCGATAGTGGCCAAGATGCGACACTCGGCTGAGACCTGCACCGCGGCCAACCGCTTCTTCGTGGAGGCACCGGCGCACGACGAGTTCGTGGAGCGCCTGGCCGCGGCCATGGGGTCGATGAAGGTAGGCAGCGGGTTCGACCCCGAGGTGGCCTGTGGTCCGATGATCAACTCCGCCGCGATCACCAACATCGACCGGCTGGTGCAGTCCGCTATTAACGGCGGGGCCAGCGCGGTGACTGGCGGCTCGGCCATCGACGGCCCGGGCTTCTTCTACGAGCCCACCGTGCTCGGCGGGGTGGATGTGGCCGCGCCCATCACCCGCGAGGAGATCTTCGGACCCGTAGCCCCGGTGGCCAGCTTCACCGACACCGACGCCATGATCGCCGCGGCCAACGACACCGAGATGGGCCTCATCGGCTACATGTACACCGAAGACTTGGCCAAGGGCCTAAACGTCAGCGAGCGCATCGAGGCTGGCATGGTCGGGCTCAACCGGGGCGCGGTGTCGGACCCGGCCGCTCCGTTCGGCGGCATGAAGCAGTCCGGCCTCGGCCGCGAGGGCGCGTCGGAGGGCATCTACGAGTTTTGCGAGACCCAGTATATTGCTGCAAACTGGTAGGTCAGAGCACTAGAGCCTTGCATGGTTACTGCCCCAGTTACTGCCACCGGTCGGCTCAACTCATCCGGCACCCATACCGTTCACCAGCAGCCGCGGGCACTGTAGGCCAACACTGGGCATGCAATATTTGACGTCAACAGAGGTTCACTCGAAGCTTTGGATCTCCAAGACCACACTGGCCAGACGGGTTAAGGAGCGGGGGCTTTCCGCCCCGGTCCGCCCGGAGAGGTGGCTGCCCGCGTTGTCCCCGGTGCGGGTTCAAGTGCCACAGGGTCCATGACCGCCGCGCCAGGAGGGTTCGGGACTTGGAGGTGTCGGGTCGGCCAACGACGCTGGTGTGGGTTCGGCGGCGCATGAGCTGCGACAACTGCAACAGCCGGTTCTGTTCGTGGAGGATCACCCTGCCTTCGAGGGGGGCCTCACCGCGCGGCTGGCGCGCCGGCTGGTGGCCGATGTCAAGGTGATGACTGTGGCCGCGGCGGCTCGGCGCCACGGGCTCAGCTGGCACGATCCGTGACCTGCTGAATGGCGAGGCATGGTCACGTTTCCCCGTCATCGCCAGAATCGAAGCACGCTTGAACGTTGACCTGTGGACCACCGCTCACCGGCTGAAGGCAGGGCCGAAACGGTGAACTGGCAGCTCCCGGCAGGAGCGTTATGTGAATCGCCGCCAGGCATCCTGCAACCTGATGGATGCTGTGCTATAGTCACGGTATGCCGTCTGACGCCGCTCGCTGGCTAGAGGAACTGCCGCTGGAGAGTTTCTTTCGCGCGTCTGACGTGCCTGGCCGCTCGCGCGGCGCGGCGCGCTCATTCCTCAACCGTGAAATCCACAAGAAGCCTCCTCGCATATTGAGGGTCGCGCCGAACCTGTATTGGAAGGCTCGGCCACCGAGCCGCTACACCGGCAGGGTGCATCCCCCAAGCCCACGGCTCATCGGCTGGGAGATCGCAGGCCCCCACGCGGCTGCGCTTGGATGGTATGGGGCGAATCTGGTTGGTTGGAGCGACCAGATCGCATTGCAGTATGTAGAGTTCGCCGTGCCGGGCGAGCCGAAACAACGCAATCCACACCCCAGGGTCACGATCCGATCCCGCAGGAACCTGTCTCGACGCGAGCTGAGTCGCCTGGAAGCCACCTACCTTGAAGCGGTCATCGGTTTCGACAGGTGGTGCGAGATTGATTGGGGCAAGGCGCTCAATCTCACCCTGTTCCGCCTGGAGCAGCGAATCGAGAACGGCGATGACCTGCCTCGCTCGAAGGTGTTTGAAGCAGTTGCCGCCAACGAGCACCCCAAGCATCACGGCGATCTATTCCGCTCACGAGCCGCAGACCTGGTAGGCGTGATGGCCGAATCCGAGCAGCGGGCCTGAGGGGGCGCTGGGGGAATGGCTCAACGTCGCGAAGGCAAGGGAACACACAACAACGGGAAGGCCGTCGGCGGACAGTACGCAGCAGGTGACCGGGCCGACGATCCCCCTCTCAGCAACCCACCGGCATTGGCGAGGCCGCTGACACGCCACGACGAAGAGGCGTTCCGTGACCTGCTGGAGGACGCTGCCACCAATGGGGGCGTTGACATGCACCTAGTCGAGCGGGACTACTGGATGTGCCAGATCGCTTCTTCACTGCTCTCGCTGGAAAGCAAGAGGTATCCGGGCAGCTACACCTCCATTGCAGGCGGGTCGCTCCTGTCGCTGGCGGGCATCACCGAACGGCTCTCAGAGGATGTGGACATCAACGTCACGTTCGTGGACGGTGCTGATGCGTGCAAGCCCAAGTGGGGGAAGCGTCTAATGGAGGAATGCCAAGCCCAGGTCGAGGAGAACTTGGACATCAAGGGCACGCGCGATCCCAACGGCGGCGGCAACTATTTCAGAACGGTGCGTTATGCGTATCCATCGGTGCTGCCTCAGATAGGCGAGGAGCGCCCGGCGGTCAAGTCGGACAAGGGCCTGCGGGACGCCCCCAGAGAGCACCTGATGAGATTGAACGGGGTGCCGTACGTGGGCAGAGTGGCACAGGGCCAAATGCCCACGCTTCTGCTCGGGCCTCGGGTGCCGATGCATGACGACTTGGCTTCTCGGCCCATCTTGGGCACCCATCCTCGGCAGGTGTTGGCCGACAAGCTCGACGCCGTGTGCTGGCGTGAGGGAGCACGTCCCCACCGAAGGCGACAAGGCACTCGACCGGATGGTTGGGCGCATCCGTGATCACTACGACATCCACTGCCTCATCAAGTGGCTCAGCGACCGCCAGATGCTCGATGCGAACGACTTTCTGGAGACCGTCGAACGCACCAAAGAACAGGAAAGCAAGCTGCGAGCCAGAATGCGAACAACACGCCCAGAGCGTGACCGGCCCCCTGGGGGCTACGCCACGTTGAACGCTTGGACACCTGGAACGCAAGAGCACTCAGCCCTCTCAGAGCACTACCCCAGCTTGCGCTCCGTGGTGTTCGGAGAACTGCCGACCTACGACGAAGTGTGCGAAACGATCCGGTCGGCTGAGGGTGTTATCTGACAGAGAACAACTCCACTAGGCGCAACACAACCACTAGTGTCCTGTTCGGCTAATTCATCGCGTTTGTGCGGCCGGGGCGGTAGCATGGCTGTCTCAGGCGACGATCGGAGGCGGCGATGGGTGCGAGGCGGGGGCGGCCGACGGTGGCCGTGGAGTTGAGCGGCGAGGAGCGCGAGACCCTTGAGCGGTGGGCTCGCCGGCCGAAGTCGTCTCAGGCTCTGGCGCTGCGGTGCCGGATCGTGCTGGCCGCCGCGGAGGGCCGCCACAACAATGAGGTCGCCGCGGCGCTGGGGTGCCATGCGGCGACGGTGGGCAAGTGGCGGCGCCGGTTCGCTGAGCGCCGCCTCGACGGGCTGGCTGACGACCCGCGGCCGGGGCCGCCGCGCAAGATCGGCGACGCCAAGGTCGAGGAGGTCGTCGTGCGCACCCTGGAGTCCGCCCCGCCGGGCGCGACGCACTGGTCGACGCGGTCGATGGCCAAAGCGGCGGGCATCTCGCCGTGGTCGGTGCACGCCATCTGGCGGGCGTTCGGGCTCAAGCCCCACCTCGTCGAGGAGTTCAAGGTGTCGCCGGACCCGCAGTTCATCGAGAAGGTCCGCGACATAGTCGGGCTGTATCTGAACCCGCCGGAGGCCGCGGCAGTGCTCTGCGCGCACGAGAAGACCGGGGTGCAGGCCCTCGACCGCGCCGCGCCAATCCTGCCGCTGATGCCCGGCGCCGCGCAGCGGCGCACCCACGACTACCGCCGACACGGCACCACCGACCTGTTCGCCGCGCTCGACGCCGCCACCGGCAAGGTCATCACCACGATGACCGCCCGGCACCGCTCAGAGGAGTTCCGCAAGTTCTTGAACCTCATCGACAAAGAGGTCCCCGAGCACCTCGACGTGCACGTCGTCCTCGACAACGTCTCTGCCCACAAGACCCCGACCATCCAGCGCTGGCTGCTGCGCCACCCCCGCTTCAAGCTCCACTTCACCCCCACCTACAGCTCCTGGATGAACCTCGTCGAGCGCTGGTTCTCAGAGCTCACCACCAAATGGCTCCGCCGCGGCACCCACACCAGCGTCGCCGACCTCAAAGACTCCATCAACGCCTGGACCGACAACTGGAACCAGAACCCCCGCCCCTTCGTGTGGCGCAAGACCGCCGACGAGATCTTCGAGACCATGGCCTCATATCTGCAACGAATTCCCCAGACAGGACACTAGCTGGACCGGCGAACCGCCGGCGGCAACTCCAACAAAGAAGCCATGAGAGTCCTCAAACGCCGACTCTCCGACGTCGTCTACCGAGCCCTCAACGCCGACGCCACCCACCTCCAGGACCCCCAACTCCTAGCTGCTTGACACATAGGAGAGATGGGACGCCCCCTGGACGAGTGGGGATTTCCCACGTCCAGTCCCTGAGGACTTCGTATTGTGGTCGAGTCCGCTAGGGCGTTCACGGGCTACAGCCTTGGCGGGTACACCGGTACAGAATGCTGGCGCGCGTGCAACTAGCGGTACTTGCGGCCGCCGTCGTAGTAGCTCGGCCCCCCGCCCATGATGATGGGTTCTGCTGCGCGCACCAACCTCTCGACTAGCGCCTCTATCCAGTTGGTCAGCGTCCGGTCGTCCCTGAGGGCGACCTCTTGCGCTTGGGCGTGCACATCGGCAGGCAATGAGAACGTTACGGGGATCGCAGCACCACCCACAGACACCGAGCTGCCTAGACGACCTCCACCGAGTGGGTTTGGATCTTCCAGCGCCTCCTTCACTATTGCAGCGAGCCAGCCCTCCAGTGTCCTGCGATGCTTGTCGGCCTCTTCTCGGGCTCCCTCGACAACGCGAGGCGACAGCGAGATTGTGACCTGCACTGAATCTCTGCTTGTGAATGGACCGAGGGTCTCCGTGGCCGTGGTAGCAGATGGGCGCGGTGCTGCTATGGGAGCCCGGATCTTCGTCAGGAAGCCCCGACCGTACTTCACAGGCAGGCACACAAGGCCCACAGCCCATCGCCTCACCGCTGGGATCATTGCTGACACGACTGCTCCGACAACACCAGTTACCACTGCTCCCAACAGCACAACCGCAGTGGTGGACTCCGGCATGATCAGACCCTCGAGCCGGGGTGGGGATGTACTCCCTGGGAGTTGATGATGGAGGAGCTGCCCTTGGTCACGGCGTGTCGAATCTTGTTGGTGCTACCAATGACGTATTTCTTGGCGTCGACGGGGCTCTTGGCGTCCACGGCCAACAGCACAATCCCCAACTCGGCCGCTGGGCCAATGACCGAGGGCTGGAGTAGAGCGTGGCTGCCATAGAACACGACTGCTTGGAATCCGTCTTCCGCGGCATGCCTCACTAGGCCGTCGTCGGGCTGGTCGCCCTGTGTCCAGCGAACATAGGTGATGCTTGATGGCGCATCGTGTGTGATGCTCGCAGGCAGGGCAGCGTCCACTAGCACTCTCACAGCCTTGATGCTCCAGCTAGCTTGTGCCCTTCTTGCACCGTGTCGTCGAAGGCTCGCTGTTCAAGTTCCGGATACGCAGCGAGTATGGCGTCACGGCCACCCCGAGTATCGAGTTCGGCCAGTGCTCTAGCGGGAATTCGATGCCCGTCAAGGTAGGGCTGTCCGTTCAGGGTGGCCGGATACAGCCTGGTGTGCTCGCTGGGCTGAAGAAGAGGCGGGGCGTGGTTGCCTCCGAGCTCGAAAGGCCGGAACACGTCATCAAGCGTGGTCAGTTCCTCGGTGCTGATGTTCATCATCTGTTCGTTGGTTATGACATCAACCCAGGGGTTGTCCCCGTTCGTTCCGTTCTGTTTGGACCAGACTCGCCCGTCAGCTGTCACGCCGACACTGACGGCGTCCTCTGATCCGGTGAACTTGACAAGCGGCTCGACGACGCGAGGAGGGATCCTCCGGTTTGCGTCTCTCATCATGCGCCGCCAGGTACGTACACCCACGATGTCCCTGAAGGACCACACGGGGCTTTCGCGCCTTCCGATGCGTCGTGGGCTCAGCAGGTCGTTGCGCACCAGGGTGCGCAACGCGCTCGCAGGAGCAGAGGTCAGATAGCAGGCCTCGGTGGTCTTGTAGGCGCCGAGGTGGTACACATCCGGGGCCCACACCTCTGAGGCCTCCTGCGCTTCCATGCTGGGGAATCTCAGCTTCAAGCTCGGGGGCAGCAGCGCGTTGATGTGCCTGACCAGCCTCAAGGCGTCCGCGCTAGTCGCGATCCTGGGATCAGCTACAACGTGGCGAAAGTCACCCAGTCTGGACGAGACGGCAGTGAGCGTTGCTTGGGTGCATACCAGCACGGTGGCTGGGCCAAACCACTCGGGCACGGCAGCCCGCGGGTTCAGCTGCCGTACGACTCCTCCGCACTTGATGGTGTGCAGCCCAGCCAGCAGCACCGCTCGGGCACCCAGGTCGGTGTCCAGCACAACCACCGGCGGCAGCCGTGATGGCTCTTGGTCTCTTCGCGCTCCCGGCCAGAGTTGCTGATACAAGAGCGTCTCGTCAGCGGTATCAGGGGTTTGGTCGGGTCGGAGCCTCATAAGGGCGAGGCGGTCCCCGTCGAGTGCTCGTTCCATAGCTGATCGCAGCTTTGAGCTAACGGCGGGGTTGCCGCATATGGCTGCAGCCGAGAGCATCAGATCGCGGTCTTGGGTCTCAAGGGCGATCTCGACGAGATGTTGGGCTGCTTCTGCCATGTCGAGTTGGACGATCGCGCTCGCGGTGAACCTGAGCCGATCCATGTCACTCACGAGGAGTCTCAGGACTCCCCCGAATCCCAGCGCCAGGTGGCCTGCTTGGCTGTCATCGAGGGAGGACACAAGACCGTCAACGGCCGAAGCAGCCGTGTCCCTTCTCGGATCAGCGCTGCACACGGCATGGAGCACCGCCGCATAGAAGGAAGACGAGGGCTGGGCTATGGCAGCCATTCGATTCTGTCCAATGCTGCTCGTGGGATGTCGCTGTCGATCTTCTCATCCGGCACGTTGCCGGGATACCAGTCCAGTATGCGCGAGGGGATGACATCGAGGCCACGAGGATCCCGGATCATGACGTTGTTGGCGACCATCTTCTCGACCGAGAACACCATCACGACAAACGGCGGATCCTGATGAAACCGGAGCCTGGCTCGTGCCTGGATGCTGGTGAGGCCCTCCAGATGCGAGTACGGCACCATCCACGAGTGCGCAGCGTCGGCAACGACTTGGGAACCCACATGATGGCTGAGTATCTCAGCAGGGTCTGACGCGGACGAGACGTACCGGGCGTAGCTCGCTGGGGTCGCGAACACTTCCTTGGTGCCACCCTCGAGGTTGTGGTTCCAGAAGGTCTCGAGCCCCACGAGCCTGCAGTACTCGACCGTGGGCGGTTGTGTCGCCAGGCAGCCTACAGCGGCGCGATGCAACCGATTGAGACGGTCCAACGCGACCTGAGGATTCGACGCTCTCACCGCGTTCAGTCGTTGAGCGGCTCGTCGAACCCGCAGGTCCAGCTCGGTGTCCGCATGGACGGCACGGATCAAAGCTCGGGCTTGAGCGTCAGCGCCCGCTTCATGCTGCAATCCACGACTCCGTGTAGTCCTACCGCTGATAGCACCAAGCTACGGGCGCGACCAGACGGTCTCCCGTGCACATTCGGCTTCCACTCGCCGGATCATCCGCGGAACCCTACAAGCCTTAGGGGATCCTGAGAATTGCGACGAGCCCCGCACCAGCCGTTAGTCCGGGCGTTGACGACGATGGCTGTACTGTTGTCGAGCGTCCCAAACGAACGTCGCCGAGGAGACCCAAGACACCCGAAACCCCCGCTGCGGTGCTGCCTTTGAGCCTCAGGAGCTTCTTCTTGGTCCGGGGTTGCTTCCTTCTTGGGGGCTTCTTGCGGTGCTTGCCGGAGCGTCACGGCACCGTCCCGTAGCGGGGCCACCGCCACCAGCCGGGCTGTGAGGCGCGCCATCGAAGTACTCACAGAAGCCCGCAGCCACAACGACGGCGAGCAGTTGGTGTTCCCGTCTGTGAGCGGTGTTGTGATGAGCGACAGCACCATGAGCAAGCTCGCTCGCGAACTCGGGTTGGGAATGGCACCACATGGCGCGAGGGCCAGCTTTAGGAGCTGGTGCGCCGACACCGCAGTGCCGCGCGAGATCGCAGAAGCCTGCCTCGCGCATGTCGTCAAAGGCGTCAAGGGCGCCTATCAGCGCAGCGACCTGCTCACAGCCCGCGCCCAGATCATGCAACAATGGGCCGACTATCTCACCGAGACCCAAACCAACTCCTAGTAGCTGGGCCATTGATGTTGAACACCACCGGCGTTGGTGCATGAGGCCGCTGGGGGCGGTGTCGCGCCACTCGTCGATCCAGAACTTGGACCGCTGCATGGCTCCCGGAGACGACACCGCGGGGGCCTCATGGACCGCGACGGCGCCAACCGCTGCCGCGGAAGCGCACCTGGTGATGTTGCGCGCTGCGAACAGAACCGGGAAACACATCTCGCGTCTGTTAGGATCGTTTCAGTGAACGACGTAGACTCTCCCCTACACCCATCTGTGGGCGTTGCTGGGCGGCGAAGGCGGTCGGGGCCGCTGTTTGCCCGCCCCTTCATGGTGCTGAGCGACCTGCCCGCGGCGATGGCTGAACCCGGCGGGCGCGGCGCCGGCTACTGGCCGGTGATTCAGCTCATCAAGGACTGGAACAACCAGCCCGAGTCCAGAGAGTTCATGTTGGCCGGTGGCCTGCCCGAGGGCACCGGCGCCGTCACCGCCGCAAAGATCGCCGCGGTGGTCCATGCCCTGTGTGAACGCGACGGACACCCGCTGCCGGCATGGGTCGACAGCGCCCGCTCTCCCAGCGACGTGGCTCTGGTCCCCGACGTGGACCTGCAGTCGCCCTACGGGCAGCGGCTGCGCCAAAACGCCCCCGGGGTCTGCCGCTATCACCGGGTATGGTTCTCGCTCGTCACGCTGCGCTCGACGTGACCGACATCGGGCCCCCGATCCCCCAGGACCGCCAGCTCGACGCAGCCGACATCGAGTACCTGTTCGACTGTTTGTCGTCACACCTGCGCAAAGCCGGCTCGACGGGCCATCACCTGATGATCGCCGGAGGCGCCGCACTAGCGCTGATGTGGCAGGACCGCACCACCCACGACATCGACGTCCTCGAGCACCGCTTCAAAGCCCCACCCCACCAAGACGACCAGCGCCGCACCGCAGCAGTCGACTTCATCTCCATGCGCTTCCCCGCCGAGTTGGCACGAGCTGCCCGCCTCGTCGCCGAGGTCGAGGGACTCCCACGCAACTGGCTCAACGGGGCCGTGGCGATCTTCACTCCGGGCTGTGACCTTGACCCCCAAGTTCTGCACCGCAGCGACTGCCTCACAATCGAAGCCCCCTGCGCCACCGTGCTGCTCGCCATGAAACTGCACGCGGCCCGCGACCAAGACCTCCAAGACGCAGCCCGCCTCGCTCGCGACACCGCGATCACAGACCCCGACCAACTCCTCGCGCTGGTCGCGGACGCCTACGGCACCGACGCCGCCACCGCTGACACAGCCCTCTTCGCTGATCGTGCCCTGTCGCTTGCGCTCCGCGAGGGCCGCACCCATCAACAGCGCTTCGACCGTGGCGGCGGGCTGGAGCTCTGACACATGAGGTCGTCACGGAGTGCTTTGCGTTCGTCCACCTCCGCCACAACTAGTGTAAGAAATACCCTCTGAACTGTATAAATGAAGATTGAATTCATCTTGGTTATCAGTATTGCTATCAGGGACGGGAGCGGCGACAACGCTTCATCGGCGGGATGGCCGCGATGCTGTGAGGGGTGACCGCGCAATGCGGGTAGGGCCCCGCCATGGCTCCCTACAGGTCACAGCGTCACACTTCGCCGCAACGGCCTCGACGCCAACCCCGCGCCGAACGAACCACCCATGCTCACACAACGCATCTCGGCGGTGGTGCCGGCCACCGCGACGGTCTACTCCGTAATGGGTGCCACAGCCAACCCCCTGCCAGCGCCGCCCGGCGCAGGCTGACACTGACAGAACCACCCGATGGTGGGAGGTCCACGGGCAAGCCTCGATGACCGGCTCGATGCCGCTGCTGCAGCTTGGACCGCTCGGCGCATTGCGTCCGGCGCCGCGGTCAGCCTGGGGGCAGACGAGTTCGACGAGACCGGCTACCCGAGGCACATCTGGGTCTAGCTGCCGCCGGGGCGGACGGCTGTACCAGCCACGCCGCCGAGCACGGTGCAGTCACGTCGTCTACGCGCCGCCGTGGAGGTTCAATCTGGCAGTTGCTCCAGAAGGCGGGGGCCGAACTCAACCTCAAGCGGCAGTCGCAGCGCGGCATCGACAGATGCCGGGTCGATCTCTACGCCGTGCAGCCGCTGCAAGCGGTCGGCAACCCACTCGACAGTGATCGGACAGCACTCTTCCGCCTCCGCCTCGAAGTAGTCGCGCACCTGCTTCGTGAAGCTCTCCTGGGTCTCGCCGTACCAGGCGCCCAATGAGTGATTCCAACCCCAAGTCCAGCCACGATCACTACGCACCGTCACACGTCGGCCGTCGCTCAAGGCCGCGAACTCCTTGAAGTCAACGCTCATGCTCTTCTGCCGGCGCTTCGGGTGCCGGCGCTGAGGATCAACTGCCGGTGCGGGCCCGAACACCACAGAGCCGGGTTCGGCGCCGCTGAGCCGTTCCTCGAATCTCGCGCGTTCGGCTTCCATAAGGGCCTGAGCCTCCCGTCTTGGCAACCTGAGGTGGTCCTGCACAACCGGCACATGATCGTCATCGCGGATCTCGCATGTGACGCCGAAAGCAGTGATGCTCAACACGGACGCTTGGCCTCTCATCTCTGCGGCGATACTCCGAAACATCAACGGAGGGGATGCCTGCAACACGCTAGTGCTGTGTCCACTAACCTTCGCGCGCGTGCACTCTGTCTCGGTGACCTGCAAGGGATGGGATCGCGGCATTCCCGATCCCCACAAACGTTTGTGGACAGAGCACTAGCGGGGGTGCAGCGCCTACGAAGGCTGGCAACGGTCAGAAGTCTGGTGACGATGTGGAGCTTCCAGCTTCGTACCGGGCCTTGATGTTGCCTGTGTTGCGGCCGGTGGTGCCTCTGGCGTTCTTGGCGCCGATCACGGGCTCCACGTAGTCACGCTGCGGCGACGGGACACGCCGGGGGTTCGGCGTCTACGCGCTCTATGGCGAGGTGCAGGCATGGTTGACCCCGAGGGCCGCTGGGAGGCAGTCGCGTACGACTCGGGCGAGTTGAAGATCATCACCGCATCGCCTGGGCGACGCAGTATTGCAAGCCGGGCGGATTGTTGGACTCCCCGAGGCGGGCGCTGTACCTGATTATCGACGAGGGCGCACGCATATCTGGCTTGTCTGATGCTGACGCGAGGGGTCCGGTTGATCAGGTGTGGCAGCTCACGCAGAGAACGTTCACGCCGAAGAAGGACGCTGCTGCTTCAGAGAGTGACAGCGGCGAGCCTGACGACGGAACTCCAGTAGAGGGCGAGGACTGGCAGAGGCCGCTGTTGGCGCAGCTGCATGTCCGCACCCGACACGATCTGGAGCGATGAGGACCCGGTGAAGCCCAGCGCCGGCGGTGAGTTCACGATCCGCACTTCGGGGATCTGCAGCCTGTTGTGAGGCGCAACAATCACAACCAGGTGCCGCAGGATCATCCTGGCCTTGCAGGATCATCGTGGCCATTGCGGTGCTGCGGCGAGGGATCCGCCGCGACGCGCGCACCCCAGCATCTGTCAGACCACCGTTGGCGCCAATTCCGCGGCGCCATCCCGACGATGTCAACGAGTTCTCAGCGAGGCGCTCGTCGCCTTCAGAGAAGACCCACCGGGCTGCGAGTCCCCCTCGGAGTCGCCATCGTAGGCCGACCTCGACTCCGCCCTCTTTTGGCTGTCATGATTTCTTGGAGTTGGCCTGCGCAAGAGGGAGGCGAATATGATGGTCGAGGTTGCATCGCTCGTTGAAGTTCCGCTGCGCGAGGTCTGGCGGGATGAAGCCCGAGACTTCACGCCTTGGTTGGCGGCGCATCCAGAGCACCTCAGCGAGAGGCTCCAGATGGATCTGGAACTCGAAGGAGGGGAGGTCGCGGTCGGGCCGTTCTCTGCTGACGTCGTGCTGCGGGATGCGAATACCGGCCACCGTGTCGTCGTAGAGAACCTGCTTGAGACAACCGACCACGACCACCTTGGAAAACTAATCACGTACGCGGCGGGGCTGGAAGCACACTGGGCCGTGCTGATCGCGAAGACGTTCCGTCCCGAGCACCGATCTGCGCTCATCTGGCTCAACTCAATCTCGGGCGAGGGCAGCGGCTTCTTCGGGATCGAGGTCCACACCGTCCGCATAGGCGACTCTCCCGCCGCGGTCCGACTGGACGTAGTGGTGGAGCCCGATGACTTCGCGAGGCGAGTACGCGCCGGGACCAAGACGATGACCGATTGGCAGCAGATGTACACCGACTGGTGGGCTGAGTTCTTGCCCGTGTTTCGCGAGGCTTACCCGGACTGGACCAGCGCTCGCGCGCCGTCGAAGGACAACTGGATGAACTTCCCCAGCGGTAGGAGTGGTATCCGCTATGGCCTCAGCTTCTCCTACCCCACCGGCGCGTCAAACTACAGCCTCTCAGCGCATGTGTACATCGATGACGGGGCGTCGGTCTACCCGGCACTCGAGGCTCAACGCTCAGCAATCGAAGATGCGTGTGATCTCGAACTCCAATGGGAGCCCAGCGAGAACACCCGCTCCTCGCGTGTCGCGGTCTACCTCGACCCGGCCGACCCAGTAGATCGCGCTAGCTGGCTGACATATCGAGAGTGGGCCATCAACACGCTCGGTGAACTGCGCCGGGTGTTCGCGGCACCGATCAACGCCCTGCCCTGAGCGCGGTCGTTGCTCGCCGTTTATCCGGCCGACTCGTTGAGTAGACGTGGCGGGCCGCGCCGGTAACGGCGACCCGTGAGCTGATGCCCTCGGTGCGGCTGGCGGTGCATACCACGCCGAGGCCCGCTGGGGGGGCTAGTCACCACAAGGCAGCGATGCAGCCGCCAACGAACATTGCGGCCAGAACAACGAGTAGCACCAAGACAACCGAGCCACACCAGCCCGAAACTCCACTCCACGAACCGCTCCCTGTGGAGTTGGAGAGCCGCCGAGCCTCTTCGCGGACAGCGACTCCCCTGGCCGTGGAGACATTCCCCCATCCTCCTTTCAGCGCGGCCACTGCATGCTCACATTCCCCCTGGGAGAGACAACAGTCAGGTGGCCGAACGCCGTTGTCATCGTAGTCCCTGAGGAGGCGGAGGAGCCTGTTGCACTCGGTCCAGTCGGTCCACTGCGGGTCGGCATTTCTGAAGGCGAGCTTGCTCATGGCGTGGCTCATCCTGTGCTCGCAATCCCTGCGCTGACTGGGATCGACGAGGCACTGCCTCACCGCCTCTCGGATGTCGGTGAGTGGGGTTGCCACGGGTCGCAATAGTAGGACCGTCTGCCGTGCCTGTCCAAACCGCAAGGAAAGGGACACTCCCCCCTCCCTACTCGTCTCCCACCAGGTCGTCAAGACACGCCCCCGGCGCCCCTGCGGAACGCCGCTCCCGAACCCCACGGAGGAAAGAGACTGCGGCTCTGCGGGCCGAATTCCTCGCCGTTTACCAAGCTGCTCGGATTTCTCGTCGTGGTGTGCTCTACTCATCTGAACGTCCCGAACCCGAATCCACGATCGTGGCCGACCGGGACCGGCCATTCCGGTGGGCATCACCCACCAAGACACCTCAGCGCTGCTGCTCGTGGGCCGCCTCGCCGACCCAACCACGTCGCACAGCTCCAGGCGACTGTGGTGCCCGTGTCGGTGCTTCGTGGCTGCTACCGGTGTTCGGCTGATGGTCAGGCTCACTCGGGCTGCGTGTTGCCGATTTCTGCGACCTGATCGACGATCATTTGGCCTACCCAAGCGAAGAAGCCGGTCCACAGGCCGGTGTAGGCCAGGATGGCGACCATCACAGTTCCACGGCGTCGATGCGGGACGGGGAGCCAGATACCTGGGCATCGCCGTTGAAGTCCTGGAGCCGCTAGCACCCTTGGGGGTGCTTCTGCTGCTGTCACCGAGTCAGCCCGCTTTGTGCAGTGGCGTACCACAGGATCGCTAACAGGACAGGCCGCAGGCCGATGATCTCTTCTAGGTGGCTGGTGTTAAATGGCAATTTGCCACAATTCGCAAGTCGCTGACCTGGGGTTTTGTGACCGCAAAACCCCCATTTCGGGAGTTTGGCACCAGTCTCCTAGAAGACCAATTGGACTGCCAAGAAAGCCTCGCCCTTGACGGAGCGTCACGTCTCGGGACCGTCCGAATGTCGGTGGCCATGAGATCATGCCCGGTGGCGGCCATGTGGGCGTCCGCTAGTGGTCAGCAGTTCTTCTCGTTGGCGGCCGGCTGACTTGCCTGCGTTGATGTCCACTTCTGCTCGGGGTCGGCCCGGGTGGGTGCTCCTCTGAACTCGACTGCTCGTTGCTGGCGAAGCCACCGAGTTGGAGGAGCAAGGTGAAGTCTCGCGAGGGAGACCATGGAGATTCTTGAAGCGTTCGATCTGACTGGGTCGTTTCGGGATGCCGGCGAGTTGGCCGGTTGTTCGCATCAAGGATCAACCCATGACGCGAAGGACGGCCTCGGTGAGTCTGACCTGCGTCGTACTCGGCTATTCCTCACTGGTCTCACCCAATCGCGGGAAGTAAGCAGCGAACGCCTCGCGGACCCTCGTCCAGCGACGAACATCCAAGTCGTGCCGATCCTTGACCTCGTTGAGTACGTCGTATCCCGAACGTGCCAAGTTGTCAGCGAGCGCTTTCTCTAGAGCGGCAACGACATCTCGACGTTCCTGGTGCGTTGCCCAGTCTTGTGCCTCCTCGAAAATCGGACCGTGGGCGATCAGATCAAACGCGGTGCACGTTTCCGGCGGGACCAGGCGACGTTCCAAGTGGCGGCGCACGGGGTTCTGGCGGTAGTTGGTACCGAGGTGCTGACCCATGCGCGCGAATGGCGTTGCTGCGTTTGTCGATGAACTGTCCCCGGTGCGTCCCACGTACAGCAATTCGCCGATGGGCGATTCGATCCTCCACACATAGAGCCAGAATCCGCGTTCGATCATGGCGCCTGGCAGCGTCAGCCTGTGGGTTGATGACATCGCTCTACCCCCCGGAGTGCGCCTGATCTCTTCTAGCGGCTCCCAGCCCGTCCGCGCTGCTACCAGGCCGGGGCGAGCTCAACAAGCTCCGTGATGTCGGTTCGCTTCTTGCGCCTTTGGAATGTCGCCACGCCGCTCAGATGAACGAACAAGGCACAGTCAGCGTGCCTACTTGCGACCTTCAGAGTTGATAATTCAAATGGTAACTAATTCTGGAACGTGTGAGTATAATATCAGTTCAGAAGCTATTTCCTGGGTCTTCGAGAGTGCCCCCGGCAGTCCCGCCGGAACCGCGCCGCCGACGCGGTCGCTGAGGGTCCGGGCCTGAACCTCAGGTTCGCGAATCCTGCCTAGCGCGCCCTGTAAGGGTCTGTGTGGGCGTTAGCCGGTGGAGGTCACAACCCCACCTACCCCGAGCCTGTAGGAGCGCCCTCGGCGCCGACGGTGAGCGGTGGTAGCATTCCTGGGTGACGTTAGGTGCCTTGGGTGAGGTAGTTGGCCCAGTCCTCCATGACGGTGCGGCGGGCCTCCAGCAGGTCGCTGCGCTGGTAGGTGCCCTCGACCCCCGCCACGACGTGACCTAGGGCGGCCTCAGCCACTTCCCTGGGAACGCCGGACTCGGCTGCCCAGGACCGGAAACTGGTTCGAAGTCCGTGAGTGGTGCCACCCACACCGGCGAGCTTCAGCAGTCGGTGCAGGGCGTTTGAGGCCAACACCTTGCCCCTGGGGGAGGGGAACGCCAACTCACCGTCGCCCACCTTGCGGGCTTCCTTCAGCACCGCCACCGCGGCGCCGGAGAGCGCCACCCGGTGCTCGCGCCCGGTCTTGGTGCGTCCACCGGGCACTGTCCAGACCCCGGCCTCGGTGTCCACCTCGGACCACCGTGCGCCGGTCGCCTCGGCACTTCGGCATGCCGTAAGTGCGATGAACGTCCAGCACAGCGCAGCGGACGGGTGACCATCGCCTGAGCGCACCTTGCGGAGAGCCTCAGGCAGTTCAGCGTGGTGCAGCGCCGCGTGGTGGGTACGACCCCCGTTGTGGCGGGGTAGGGCCGCGGTTGCCGCGGGTGTCGGATCATCGGTGCGGTAGCCCTTACCCATGGACCACCGGAACACCTGGGAGAGCCGCTGGGCGAGGAACCGACCGGTGGCCGGGTTGGACATCCACGGGCCCACCAGGACCCCCAGGACGTCCCCTGCGGCAATACCGTCCACCGGCTTGTTCCCAAGTGCCGGTAGCACATGGTGGGCGAATGCCGACCGCCAACGGGCCTCCGCTCCCGAGCCGGACTTCCAGGTGTCGCGGTGCAGGGCAATCACCTGCTCGGTGGCCTCAGCCAGCGTGGGCACCCCGGAATTCCGGGGGTCGCGCCCGGCTGCCATCTCCTTACGGTTGGCGAGCGCCTTGGCCCGAGCCTCCGCAAGGGACACCGCCGGATAGGAGCCCAGCCCTATGGAGGTGTAGTTGCCGCCGATCTTGGCGTACTGGCTCCACGTCTTGGACCACCGCCCGTTCGTCATGGGCTTCACCAGCAGGCTCAGCCCGTGGCCGCCGTGGCCGTCGCCGTAACGGCCAGGCCGGTTGACGGCGCGGACGAACGCCGCTGTCAGTCTCCGTGGTCGATTCATGGTTACTGCCTCAGTTACTGGTTTACGACCAGTAACTGACGGTACCCCATGGATCGTCATGTTCACAACAATCGCCCACAGTTTGTTAAGGATTAGTATCGTTGACCTCAGCGTTTAGTGCACTATGGTACCCGGTGGCACTCAATGGCACATCGGTTCGGTGCCGTAAGTACGAGTTCTGCGACACCCAGTACATAGCCGCCGATTGGTAGCCCGTAGGTTCCCAGTGCCGCGGCGAGTTGTAGAAAAGTTGTAGATAAGTTGTAGTAAAGTTGTGGAAACAGTGACAGCGTTGTAGGGTTCCCACCCGTGCAGAATCCCTCGGCGTCGGTCCCGGCTGACTTGCAGGGTGTGCTAGATGTCACGGTGGAACGGTTGCGCGCCGCTGGCACGGACTTGCAGTCAGCGGAGGTCAAGCAGGCTGCAGGTGGGCTGCCGCGGACGGTGCTGGAGTCGGTGTGCGCATTTGCGAACGCCGCAGGCGGCCTGCTGATCCTCGGGCTCACCGACGGCAACTTCCAGCCGGTGGACATCGATGCTCCCAAACTGGCCGCTGCTCTTGCCTCCGCCTGCTCGGACATGTTGGAGCCAGCCGTCCGACCCGAAATCGACATCGCCAGCGTGGACGGTCGCCCGGTGGTCGTGGCTGGCGTGGATGCGCTGGAGTACCAGCGTCGCCCGTGCTACCTCCTATCCAAGGGAATGGAGGGAGGGTCGTACCTGAGGACTCACGATGGTGACCGCCGACTGAACTCCTACGAGGTCCACGTCATGGTCTCAGGGCGGGGCCAGCCGGACGACGACGCGGTGCCTATCGACGGAGCGCGCTTCAACGACCTCGACCCGCGGCTGACCGGTGCCCTGCTCCTGAGGCTGCGCGAGACGCGCGGCCCCGTGTTTGCTCAGGCCCGCGACGAGGAGGTGCTTCACATGATGGGCGTGCTCGCCGAGCCAACAACCGACTCCGCTGTCACCCTGGCTGGCTTGCTCGCGCTGGGGCGCTATCCGCAGCGGTTCTTTCCGCAGCTCGCCGCGTCGTTCGTCGTGCTGCCGACGCCCAGCGGCGAGCCGATGGCCGACGGCACCCGCTTCCTCGACAACCAGCCGCTGGACGGGCCGATCCCATTGATCGTGTCGGGAGCGCTGGACGCGATGCGCCGCAACATGCGCCGCCGATCGGTCGTTGTCGGTGCCGGACGCGAGGACGTATGGGACTATCCGATCGAGGCGATCCGCGAGGTCGTCGCCAATGCGCTGATGCACCGCGACTACCACTCGTCCGCCCACGGCAGCCAAGTCCGGATCTCCCTCTACCCCGACCGGTTCGAGGTCTGCAGTGTCGGCGGACTCCACGGAGCCAACGCGGGCAGGGCCGATGTGGACGAACTGATCAGCCGGGGCGTCACCGCCACCCGCAATGCCCGGCTCGCCAAGCTGCTTGAGGACGTGGTGATCCCCGGCACCGGCCGGCCGGTCTGTGAGAACCGCGGATCGGGGCTGCGCGCCGCAGTCGCGGCCCTCCGCCAGGCGGGCATGTCGCCACCGGTCCTCGAAGATGACGTGAGCGAGCTGCGGGCGGTGATCCGCGACCGCTACGTGCGCCTCGACGATCCGCAGTCGCCGCTCGGCGGGCCGAACGCGCGGATTGCCGGAGGCGGGGGTCACGACCCTTGGTCCGAAGTCGGGGCACACCGCCAAACGCACCGTGAACCCCGGTCTCCGGGCGAAGTCATCGCGCGAGCGCCAAGGCTGTCGCCGCGAGAGCGTCAGATCACCGAGCTTCTATCGGACGGGCAGCGCAGCTCCAGCGAGCTGGCAGAACTGATCGGAATCTCCCAGCAGGCGGTCCTTCGTTGGCTGAACCGCTTGGCCGACCGAGGCCTGGTTCGCTCCACCGAGCCGACTCGGCGGAATCGGCGCAACCGCTGGGAGCTGAACACTGGCGGGTGACCAGCGAGGCGTTCATCCCTGCGCGGCGCGTCCTGTTGGCGCAACCGCTGGGAACTGAACACTGGCGCGCGACTCGGTCGCAAGGGGAGTGGAACGCGGCCGGGATACATGACCGCCGACTGGTAGCTCGCTCCTACGAGGCTTGATCTGAGCCGCCATGCAGCGCTCGCTCGGTGAGCCATTGCTGCCAGCGGGGTCCGTCTCGCTCGGCGATGGTGGCGCCGTCGTTGCCGTACAGGTAGGACCAGATCGAGACGCTGACCACTTCGCCGTCCCCTTCGACGGCTATGAAGGCGGTGCCTGGCGATGGCTGGTCGAGCAGGAGGGCGAGCCGCCCCGGGGCGAAGTCGGCGACGGTGCCGGCCAAAGAGGGCGCGTCGGGCGCTGTGACCTCGATCCGCTCGTCGACTGCGGGTGCGGGCGGGATGCCCAGAGCTCGAGTAAGCGTCGTCCAGGCCATGTCGCGGGTCCCGGCCCACATCGTCGAAGGCAGCGAGGTCTGGGCGGTCTGGCCGCGGAAGTGCTCCAAGTGCAGCCTGAGGTTGAGCAGGAAGAGCCGCCAGCCCTCGGACATGCCGTCGTACTGGCCGTCCCACTCCGCGCCGCTGCCGAAGCCGGTGTTGACGAGGCGCACGATGCAGGTGCCGCCATCGCGGGCTTCGATGAGCCACTCGAACGCCAGCCCCTCGACGCCCTCGCCGCCGTCGAACACCACTCGGTGGGGTGGATCCCAGGCCGCGACCCGTCCTGCGACCTGCATCTCTGGACCGGGGCCGAACGAGGCCGTGGCCGCGCCGCCTTCACGCTCCTCGACGGTGTGGGGCACGTACCAGGACGAGATGCCCGGGCCGGTGGCGATCGCCCGCCACACCTCGTCCGGGCTGCCGGGAACCTCGATCTCAAGCTTGATGGAACGGTGCTCGTCAGACATGGGTGATCCTTCCTGCCGGCTTAGGCGCCTTGCTGGCGGCGCTTCTGGATGTTGGCCCACTCGTCGCGGAGGCCGACGGTGCGGTGGAAGAGCATAGGTGTATCGGGGTCGTGGGCGAAGTACCCGAGGCGCTCGAACTGCACCACTTCGGCGGGCGGGGTGTCGACCAGTACCGGCTCCGCCTTGGCCCCGGTGATCAGCTCGCGCGACGCGGGATTGCACGACTCCAGCGGGTCGCGGCCGTCAGCGCCGGGAACAGCGTCGGTGAAGAGTCGGCCGTACAGAGCCACGGTGGCGTCCACGGCGTGGTCGGCCGACACCCAGTGGACGGTGGCCCGCACCTTGCGCCCGTCGGGGGCCTGACCACCGCCGGTGTCGGGGTCGTAGGTGCAGTGCAGCCGCACCGCCTGACCGTCTGAGTTGGTCTCCACGTCGTTGCAGCGCAGGAAGTAGCCGGCCCGCAGGCGCACCTCGCGGCCCGGAGCCAGCCGGTAGAACTTGCGGGGCGGGTCGAGCATGAAGTCGTCGCGCTCGATCCACAGCCGGCCCGAGAACGGCACCTCCCGTTCGCCCGCCGCCGCATCCTCGGGGTTGTTCACCGCCCGGCGATGCTCCACATGGCCCTCGGGCCAGTTGTCGATCATCACTTCCAGGGGGCGCAGCACGGCCATGCGGCGCAGCGCCCACCGGTTGTGGTGAGCCCGCACGAACGACTCCAGCAGCTCGATCTCGTGCACGCCGTTGACCCGGGCCACTCCGATGTGGGCGCAGAACTCCCTGATCGCCTCTGGTGGGTAGCCGCGGCGGCGCAGACCCCGCAGCGTGGGCAGGCGGGGATCGTCCCAGCCGTCCACCAGCCCCTGGTCGATGAGCGCGCTCAGCCCCCGCTTGGACGTGACGGTGTGGGTGAGGTTCAGGCGGGCGAACTCGTATTGCCGGGGCCGGTCGCCGGGCAACCGCAGATGCTCCAGGTACCAGTCGTACAGTGGGCGGTGGGCGTCGAACTCCAGCGAGCACAGCGAGTGGGTCACGCCCTCGATGGCGTCGCTCTGGCCGTGGGCCCAGTCGTAAGTGGGGTAGATGCACCAGGCGTCGCCGGTGCGGAAGTGGGCGGTGTGGCGGATCCGGTACATGACCGGGTCCCGCATCAACATGTTGGGATGGGCCATGTCGATCTTGGCCCGCAGCACCTTGGAGCCGTCGCCGAAGCGCCCGGCTCGCATGTCTCGCAGCAGGCTCAGGTTCTCCTCGACGGAGCGGTCTCGACTGGGGCTCTCGGTGCCCGGGGTGCTGAAGCCGCCCCGGGTGACCGAGATGGTCTCGGCGTCCTGATCGTCCACATAGGCCAGTCCCTCTCGCACCAGGTGCTCGGCCCACGCATAGAGCCGCTCGAAGTAGTCCGAGGCGTGCACGGCCGGGCCGTCGGGCTCGAAACCCAGCCAGGCGATGTCGTCGGCTATGGCCTGCGCGTAGGCGGCGTCCTCGCCGGCCGGATTGGTGTCGTCGAAGCGCAGCCGGCAGGCACCGCCGTTCTCGCGGGCCACCTCGAAGTTGAGGCAAACCGCCTTGGCGTGGCCGACGTGCAGGAATCCGTTGGGCTCGGGCGGGAAGCGGGTCTGTACCCGGCCTGCGTAGGCCCCGGCCGTGTTGTCGGTCTGCACCTGCTCCCGGATGAAGTCCAGCGGCCGGGCCGGACCTTCGGTGTCGTCATGCGTCTCGGCCACGGAGGAGTTACTAGCAGCCGCCGGCCCATCATCCAACGAACCGGGCTCGCGGCGCCGCGGTGTAGAACCTAGACGGCCCTCCGCAAACAAGTGTGGCGAAGGTCAGGTGTCGGCTTGGCCTAGGTAGGAGGCTCGTAGTTCGGGGTGGGCCAGCAGGTTCTCGGCGGTGTCGTCGAGCACCACCCGGCCCGTTTGCAATACCCAGCCCCTGTCGGCGACCGACAGGGCCATATTGGCGTTCTGCTCCACCATGAACACGGTCATCCCGGCCTCGTGGATCTGTTGGATCAACTCGAAGTTCTGCTGCACCAGCGCGGGGGCCAGGCCCATCGACGGCTCGTCCATCAGCAGCACCCGCGGCTTGGCCATCAGCGCCCGTCCGATGGCGACCATCTGCTGCTCGCCGCCCGACAGGGTGCCCGACTTCTGGTTGATGCGCTCCTTGACCCGGGGGAACAGCTCGAAGACCCGCTCCATGTCGGCCGCGATCTGCTCGGCGTCGGAGCGCAGATAGGCGCCCAGATCGAGGTTCTCTCGCACCGACAGGCGTTTGAACAGGCGGCGATTCTCGGGGACCATCGTGACCCCGCGAGCGACGCGGTAGCTGATGGGCTTGTCGTTGACCACTTCGCCGTCGAGGACAACCTCCCCGGAGGTGGGCTTGAGCATGCCGAGCAACGTCTTGAGGGTGGTGGACTTGCCGCTGGCGTTGCCGCCGAGCAGGCACACCATCTCACCCTCGTGGATCGACAGGTTCACGTCCCGCAGCGCGTGCACCGCGCCGTAGTGGGCGTTCACCGAGCGCATCTCAAGCAGCGGGACGGCCCCGTCGGTGCTCATGAAGCCTCGGCTCCCTGTCCGAGGTAGGCCTCGATCACCCGGGCATCGTTCGACACGTCGGCGTAGTCGCCCTCGGCGATCTTGGTGCCATGGTCGAGCACCACCACCCGGTCAGACACCTCGCGCACCACCTCCATGTCGTGCTCGATCACCACTATGGCGAAGCCCCACTCGTCGCGCAGCGTGCCGATCAGTCCCGTCAGCTCGGCCGACTCCGTCGGGTTCATCCCCGCCACCGGCTCGTCGAGCAGGATCAGCTTCGGCTGGGTGGCCATGGCCCGGGCGATCTCCAAGCGGCGACGGTTGGCGTACGACAGCGTGAAGGCGGGCTGGTCCAAGCGATACCCGACCAGCCTGGTGCCGAAGAAGCTGAGTATCTCCTCGGCTCTACGCCGGATTTCGGCCTCCTCACGCCGGAAGGCCCGCGTGTAGAAGAGTGCGCCGAAGGCGTGCTGGCGGGTGCGGCAGTGCTGGGAGACCATCACGTTCTCGATCACGGTCATATTGGCGAACAGCCGCACGTTCTGGAATGTGCGGGCAATGCCCCGGGCAGTGACCCGGTTCGGGTCGAGGCCCAGCAAAGACTCGCCCTCGAAGAGGATGTCGCCCGCGGATGAGGTCACGGTCGCGGTTATGGCGTTGAACAGCGTGGTCTTGCCCGCGCCGTTGGGACCGATAACCGACACGATCTCGCCCTCGTTCACCTGGAGGTCGAGCGCGTCGAGCGCGTGCAGGCCGCCGAAGTCGACGCTGAGCTCGCTTGTCTCCAGCAGCGGCTGAGGTGAGCTGGCGGTCATGCCGCTGCCGCTGTCTCAGCGCCCGCGCCGTTGTCGTCGTCGGAGACTTCGCCCTTGAGCCAGGCATCCTGGGCCAGCTCCTGCTGGTGGAGCTCGCGGGAGCGGCGCACGCTCGGGATCAGTCCCTCCGGGCGGGCCAGCATCATCCACACCAGCAGGGCCCCGTAGATGAGCAGCTTGAACTCGGAGAACTCCGCGAGCAGCCCTGGCTGCTTGGGTCCGCCCAGCACGCCGATCAGCACCACGGAGCCCGCGATCACCCCGACGATGTTGCCCATCCCGCCGAAGATCACCACCACCAGGATCACGATCGACACCAGGATCAGGAAGCTGTTCGGGAACACCGAGCCGACCTTCGCTGAGAAGATCGCTCCGCTGAACGATCCGAGCACCGCGCCCACCACGAAGGCCAGCAGCTTGACGTTGACCGTGTTGATGCCCATCGCCTCGGCGACGGTCTCGTCCTCGCGCACCGCCATCCAGGCCCGCCCGAGCCGGGACCGTTCCAGGCGCCAGGACACGTATATCGCCACTGCGCAGAAGGCGAGCACCAGGTAGAAGACCCGGCGCGGGTCGGTGCCGGCCACCTCGGTCAGGCCGAAGATCCCCGCGCCCGGAACCTTGGTGATGCCCTGTGAGCCCCCGAACCAGCCCGACAGCCAGTCCGACAGGAACAGCAGCCTGATGATCTCGCCGAACCCGAGCGTGACGATCGCCAGGTAGTCGCCGCGCATGCGGATCACCGGCGCGCCGATGAACAGACCCACCAGCCCGGTGATGATCACCACCGCGATGAGCGCGACCAGCCAAGGCAGCTCGGGGGTGATCCTCGGCGAGGTCGCGGCGGTGAGCACCGCGGCGGAGTAGCTGCCCACCGCGAAGAAGGCCACGTAGCCCAGATCGAGGATGCCGGCCAGGCCGACCACGATGTTTAGCCCCAACGCCAGCAGCACGAACAGCCCGACGTTGGCGAGCAGCTCGTTGGTGAGCTTGCCCGCGAACAGCGGCAGGATCACGAGCGCCGCCGCGGCGGCGGCCATCAGCAGGCCGTTGGTGCGGGCCCGTTTGGGCTCCTCGAGTGCGGCGATGCTGGCCCGGGCTTGGCGCAGCCGGCCCCGAGTCACCATCGCGACGGCGCCTGACACGGCCGCGAGGCCGATGGCACCTTTCCAGGCCACGCCTCCCCGGCGGGCATAGAGGCGGTCGGTGAGCGGCTCCAGTCCCATGCCCTCGGCCAGGTCCACCACCAGCGGTTCCAGAACCGCGGCGCCGACGACGGCGAGCGCCATCGTCACCACCGCGCGTCGAATCCGTGGGCTCAGCAGTCGCAGGGTGCCGCCCACCGCTCCGACCATGGCCCCGATCACCAGCCAGATCACCACCGCGAACCAGGTCTCGTTGCCGAAGCTGAGCAGGTCCAACAGCATCGGGCTCCAGTTGACCAGCGGCTCTCGCAGATCGAAGTTGGCCAGCAGCACCGCCAGCAGCGACAGCCCGCCACCGGTGAGGGCCCCGCAGGCGGCGCCGCCCAGAGCCTCGTGGGCGCCGGCGGCGAACGTCGGCACGCCCTCGCGTCTGACCTGATGCCCCACGCGGTGGCCGGCCGCGAAGGGAAGGATCAGCAGCGTGAGGTAGCCCAAGCTCAGCACGGGCTTCACGATCACTCGCTCGTCGAGCCTCACCGGCATGTTCGACAGCGCGATGAAGACCTGCCCGAATGCGGCGATGGCCCCCATGTGCACCAGCCGTCGCCAGTCCTGCGCCAGAGCGGGCCGAGCCGGCGCGAGCTCGGGTTCGGCCCAGCCGCCGGCCGCCCCGGTCCCCGCGGGAAGCGTGACGGTCATGTGCGGTCCTCGGAGGGGAGGCGCTCGCCGAACAGGCCCGCGGGGCGCATTAGCAGCACGCCGATCAACACCGCGAAGGCCACCGCGTCGCGCAGCTGCGACACCCCGCTGACGCCGAGCGGCTCCAGGATCAGCAGGGGTCCGACCGACTCGGCCACGCCGATCGACAGCCCGCCCGCCATCGCCCCGCCGAGGTGGCCGATGCCTCCCACCACGGCCGCGCTGAACGCCTTGATGCCGGGGAGGAAACCGGTGGAGTGGATCACGCTGCGGAACAGGATCCCCCACAGGATCCCCGCCATTCCCGCCATGGCGCCGCCCACGGCGAAGACCTTCACGATGGTGCGGTTCACGTCGATGCCCATCAGGGCGGCGATCTCGGCGTCCTCGGCCACGGCCCGCATCGCCCTGCCCGACTTGGTGCGATTGACGAAGTACCACAGGCCCGTCATCGACACCGCGGCCACCACCATCACCAAGATCTTGGCCCCCTCGATCTGCACGATGGTGTGCTTGGCCTTCACCCAGTCAGGAACGTCGGGGTAGGACTTGGCGGCCGGGCCCAGCAGCACTATCGAGGCGTTCTGGATGAAGAACGACACGCCGATGGACGTGATCAGCGGTATCAGGCGCGGCGACCCCCGCAGCGGCCGGTAGGCGACCCGCTCCATGATCACCGCAGTCAGGGTGCACACGATGACCGACACCACCACGATGAACAGCAGCGAGCCGATGAAGTTGCTCTCCCACAACCCCGCATCCGCGAGCTTGTTGGAGGTGATCATCCCGGTCATGGCGCCCACCATGAACACCTCGCCGTGCGCGAAGTTGATGAACCCCAGCACGCCATACACCATCGAATAACCCAACGCGATCAACCCGTACATGCAGCCCTGAGCCACCCCGGAGATGACCAGGCCCCGGAACTGGGCTCCGGTGAGGCCCGTCGCGTCGGGATTCACCCACCGCGCGAACGGATTGTCGGTGTCGATCTCCTGCGCGATGAAGGCCAGGATCCCCACCGTGACCACAGTCAGGGCCGCCACCCGCAAGAACGTCAGGAACCAGTCAACGCCAGTACGAGGCGCCCCGCGCCGAGCACCGCGTCTTCGGATCATTGAATCGATCCTAGAGGCCGAGCGGATAGGCCGCAGGTCACGAAGAATCCCGCTGGCGCTGAGCGAGGCCGTGGTCCGAGCGGCCCGTGAGCGCAGCGAACAAGAGCGAGAGACACGACGCTTCACCACGAGGCGGTGACACCTACCCGCGCTGCCTCCGAGCGCTAGCTAGCGGCGGACTCGAAGTAGCGGCCACGGATCGGGCTCGTCGGCGACGTCGACCACAACCATCGAAGGGCCGGGGTGGGCCAGCGACCTCTCCAGCACCCGGGGGAGCACCTCAGGGCCAGAAGCCCGCTCGGTGCGCACGCCCATGCTCTCTCCGAACGCGATCCACTCCGGGTTCTTGAGGCTGGAGGCGATGGTCCGGCCCGCTCCGAACCGCTGCCTCTGGAGGCGCTGGACGTTGCCGTAGGAGCCGTTGTCGAACAGCAGCACGGTGGTGTTGATGCCGTGCTGCACTGCGGTGGCCAGTTCCGTGGCGGTGAACAGCATCCCGCCGTCGCCGACGACGGTGAGCTGGACGCGGCCCGGGGCTGCCGCCGCAGCGCCTATGCCGTGAGCGACGCCCGCGCCGAGTGTCCCCGCCCCGCCGGTGGCCAAATAGGTGCGGGGCAGCCGGTGCTCGTAAGCGATGTGCGCGACGAAGGCGACCTGGGTCACGTCCTCGACGATGATCCCGTCATCGGGCATCACCGAGCGGATAGCCCTCAGGTAACTGATCTGGGGTTCGAGGTAGGCGATGCGCTCAAAGTGCCGGGCCCGCAACTCGGCCATCTCGGAAGTGCGGTCGTCCCGGCGGCGGTTGTGCCGGCCAAGGGCGCCTGCGAGCAGCCCGCATACCTCGGCGGCGTCGCCGTGGACGCCCAGGGCACCGGTCCCGTAGCGGTCCAGCTCGGCCGCGTCGATGTTGATCTGAACGATCTGCTGGCCCTCCCGCACGCCCCACTCGACGTTCGGGAACTCCATGCGGGTGCCGATGCCCACCACCACGTCGGAAGTGGGCCACAGGTCGCGCCCCATGGTCAGGTAGGCGTGCAGGCGGTGGCGCGAGTCGAGCACGCCGAGGCCCATGTAGCGGGCGAACACCGGTGCCTCCAGCGTCTCGGCCAGCTCCCTCACCGGCTCGGAGGCGTCCTGGGCGCCTCCCCCGACCATGATCAGCGGGCGACGGGCCTGTCCGAGGACGCGTGCGGCCTCCTCGATCTGGCCGGCGTCCACCGGCGGTGTGGTGACACGGGGCGCTTCGAGGGCGCCGCCAGCCGGCTGGCTCCACACGTCTACGGGCACCTCGACAGCCACCGGGCGGGGCACACCGGACACCAGCTCGTCCAGCGCGTTCTGCCACACGCCGACGGCATCGCCGCTGCGGCCGACGTAGCCGGTGTGCTTGGTCATCTGGCGCAGCACCGCCGCGGGGTCGGGCAGGTCGTGCAGGATGCCGGTGCCGCGGCCCCGCCAGCGCGACGGGACGGCCCCGACTATGGCCAGCACCCTCGCATTGCCCCAGTAGGCGCTGGTGAGGCCGGCCGCGGCATTGAGCATGCCTGGGCCGGGCACCACGCACAGTGCAGTCGGGCGGGCAGTGACTTGGGCCGCGCCCAGAGCCATGTAGGCCGCGCCCTGCTCGTGGCGGGTCACGACGGGCCTGATGTCGCGGGCATCGACGAGGGCGTCGAAGAAGTCGTCGTTCTGCACGCCGGGCAGGCAGAAGAGGGTGTCCACCCCCAGCGAGCGGAGCCCCTCGATTGCGAGCGTCGCGACGGTCGGGGTCATGTCAGGCGAGTGGCCTTGACCGAGGAACTTCCCCCGACTTTGCCACATATGTTGTGGCTAACTACCGGAAGTTCGATCCTGACGGCCCGTTGGGTGGCGGTCGGGGTCATGTCAGGCGAGCGGGCCTAGCCGGGAGCGGAGGCCGGTACCGTCGTCCTCAGCCCACGACGCAGGTGTTGGCCATCTCGCCGAGGCCCTCGATGGCGGTGCGCACCACCGCGCCCGGGGTGAGCCACTCCTGGGGGTCGCGGGCCATCCCCACACCGCCCGGCGTGCCGGTGGCGATGATGTCGCCCGGGTCGAGGGTCATGATCGTGCTCAGGTCGGCCACGATGTCGGCCGGCCCGAACACCAGTTGATCGGTGTTGGACGACTGCTTGGTGACGCCGTCTACGGTGCAGCTCACGTCCAAGCCGCGGCCGTCTCCGATCTCGTCGGCGGTGACCAGCGCCGGGCCGACCGGGGTGGACCCCTCGAAGGTCTTGCCGGCCAGGAACTGCGTGGTGCGGGTCTGCCAGTCGCGGATCGAGACGTCGTTGAGCACGGTGAACCCGGCGATGGCCGCCGCCGCCTCTTCGGCCCCGGCGTTGCGCACCTCGCGGCCGATGACCACGGCCAGCTCGACCTCCCAGTCGGCACTGGTCGACACCTCGGGCGGGGGCAGCCGGATCGGGTCGTAGGGACCGGTCAGCGCCCGGCGGTACTTCGCGAAGTAGATGGGCGCGGTCGGCAACGGGCTGTTGGTCTCGGCGGCGTGGTCGCGGTAGTTCAGCCCCACGCAGATGATCTTGTCGGGAGCCGGGACCAGCGGGGCCAGGTCTGCATCGGCCAGAGCCATCGCTCTGCCTGCCTCAGCGACGGGCAGGCCACCCCCGGTGACCGGTCCCGCATCCAGGACGGCCCGGACATCGGACGCGTCGAGCAGGACTATCTCATCGCCGGACACTCGGCCGGCGCGGGTGGCTCCGTCGATCCGGACGGTCACAAGTCGCATGGGGGTTCTCCGGGGGTTGTGGGATCTGGACCTTCTCGACACCCGCCAGGCTCTGATCAGTCACAAGTCGCATGGGGTTCTCCGGGGGTTGGGCGGTTAGTCGATGTTGATGTCGGCGATGGTGCAGCCGACGGCGAATATGGGGATCGGGGCGTAGAAGTGGACGGTGCCGGATCCGGCCCCGGCCGCGGCTGCGGCTATGAAGGTGCGGATCTCGAAACCGCCCTGGCCGGCGTCGCGGTAGGTGTCGGTGTCGCTGTATTTGCAGAGCCGGTCGCGGTCGCCGGCGCACCAGCGGTCGAGGAAGTCGCGGTCCCAGTCCTCGTTGATGCGGCCCGAATCGGGGGTGGCCGGCCAGTGCGAGATGCCGCCGGTGCCGATCACCGCGATGCGCTCGGGGAGTTCGTCGGCGGCGCGGCGCAGCGCCTCGCCGAAGGTCCACGCTCTCGATAGCGGCGTGAGCGGCGGGCCCTGGCAGTTGATGTTGGCCGGGACGATGGGCACATCGAAGCGCGGGGTCAAGAAGTGCAGCGGCACCGCGATGCCGTGGTCGAGGCGCCATTCCTCGGCGTAGGCCACGTCACAGGTCTGCATCACTGTCTCGATGAGGCGCTGGGAGAGGTTCCGGTTGCCGGGGGCGCGGAACTTGTCGATGCGCAGCCACTCGGGATCCTCGATGGGGCCTTCGTAGTGGTCGGCCATGCCCATGGCGTAGGCGGGCATGTTGTTCATGAAGAAGTTGGCGAAGTGCTCCGCGGCGATCACCGCCAACGCGTCGGGCTCGGCCGCCTCGAGCCGCAGCCGCATGCCGTTGTAGGCGGCATAGAAGGCGTCGCGCACCTCGGGATCAGCCCGCTCGGCCCGCCCGGTGATACCCGGGGCGTGACTGCACACCCCCGCATACACCAAAGGCATCAGCTCGCCCTCCGGGGCCGTCCGTCGTGTTCTCCGTCGGCCTGACGCTGTCCGAGACGGCGGCTGTGGGCCTCCACCCCCTCGTAGCCGGCCAGCGCGTACACACCGGCCCGCACCGGCCCGTAGCGCTCGACACCGTCGCGCATCCGCTGAAGGTAGTCGGACCATTCGATCCTGCAGAACGCCGCGAAGTGCATGAGGATCTGGCCGTTGACCCCGAGGTGGTAGAGCAGCCCGATGTCGGGCTCGATGAGCGCCCGCCGCTCCTCGTCGTCGAGGTCGTAGTCGGCTATGGCCTCGTGGTGGTCGTTGCGGTAAGCCTGCTGTACCCGCTCGTCACGATTGAGCTCGTACAGAAACTTCTGCACGTTGTACAGGCTCATCGAAGCGCCAGACTACCAGCGTGTTCAGCGGCGCCATTAGAGGCCGAGCGGGCAGTCAGCAGTTCAACGGAGGATCTTGCGAGGCGCAGAGCGAGGCCGTGGCTCGAGCGGCCCGTGAGCAGAGCGAACAAGAGCGGGAAACCCAGAGGCCGAGCGGCCCGTGAGCGGAGCGAACAAGAGCGGGAAACCCAGAGGCCGAGCGGCCCGTGAGCGGAGCGAACAAGAGCGGGAAACCCAGAGGCCGAGCGGCCCGTGAGCGGAGCGAACAAGAGCGGGAAACCCAGAGGCCGAGCGGCCCGTGAGCGGAGCGAACAAGAGCGGGAAACCCAGAGGCCGAGCGGCCCGTGAGCGGAGCGAACAAGAGCGGGAAACAGAGTGCCTCAGCAGGCGGGCGCCCCTGGATCGAACCGCAGTTCCAGATGAGTCGGTTCGACGCTGAGACGGCCGTCGTGCCCGTTGGCGAGGGCCTATGGGCCACCCACTTGTCGGCCGGCTGGAACATCGCAGACAACAGCAACGGCGGCTACGCGCTCACGTCGGTCCTGAGGGCAATGCGCTTGCTGGTGCCCCATCCCGACCCGATCTCGGTCACCACCCACTTCCTGCGTCCGGCCCAGGGCGATACCGATGCCGAGGTGAGAGCCTCGGTGGTCCGCTCGGGCCGCACGGTCAGCACGCTGAGAGGCTCGTTGTGGCAGGAGGGCAAGCAGCGCCTCGAGGTGCTGGCCGCCTTCTCGGACCTGGCCGCGGGCAACGGCAGCGGTCTGGAGATCGTGCAAGCGCCGCCGACGATCCCTCCGGTGGAGGAATGCGTGCATCGGGGAAGCCTCGAACAGGGGGTGGAGCTGCCGATCCTCTCCCGGGTGGATGTGCACGTGCATCCGGATCACGCTCCTGCGGGAGGCAGCGAACAGGCTCTGATCGATGGCTGGATCCGCTTCAGCGACGGAGCGGTGCCGTCAACGATGGCGCTGCCGTTCTTCGCGGACGCCCTGCCGCCGTCGTTGTACCCCCTGCTCGGCTTCGTCGGCTGGGTGCCCACCATCGAGCTGACCGTCCACGCTCGCCGGGTCCCCGCGCCGGGCTGGCTCCAGGTTCGTCAGGAGAGCCATGACCTCCACGACGGCCGGATGATCGAGTCCGGCTCGCTGTGGGACTCCACCGGCGCGCTGGTGGCCGCCTCCCGCCAGATCGGCCTGCTGCTGACCTGAGCGGCGTCGTGTTGCCCGCTCTTGTTTGCTGCGCTCACGGGCCGCTCGGGCCACGGCCTCGCTAAGAAGACGCGCGGGTAGGTGATGCCGCCTCGCGGTGCGGCGTCGTGTTGCCCGCCCTTGTTCGCTGTGCTCACGGGCCGCTCGGGCCAAGGCCTCGCTGAGCGTCTCGCCAAAATCCTCACGACTCACCGCCTACCCGCTCGGCCTCTAAACCTGAATCCACCGGCGCGGTGAGGCGGGGGTTGGCGTGTCCACCAGAAAGGCCTCCTGACGTGGGAGAATGCCGCTAAGAACGACGGTCGTTCTGGCTATGTGGGGAGGCACTTCATGTGAGCGGAGTGCTGTCTCTGGTGTCCCGAAATCTGTAGAGAAACGCGTCGTATGCGACCACAACCCGTGCAGAGTTGGTGAGAGACCACAGACCCATCGGTGGATTCAGGCTAGGTGCCCCGCGTGATTCTTCGTTGGCTGCGGCCTATCCGCTCGGCCTCTAGGAGAGTGATGAGCAAGTCCCGAATCGCGCGATCCTCGATCACAAAACCCCAGGTCAGAGGCTTGCCCGCTACCCAAGAACCGCATTACTCAGCAGTCTTCTAGTGTCCTGTTTGGCTAGTTCGTGGCGAATTGGAAGGTTCACAGGACGCCGGGACCGGGACCACTGCCTCGGTCGGTCGAACTTCAATCAGTTATCCACCTCTAGGGTGGCAAAGTGCTTGAAGTTCCACTTCGTCCCCACACATCTTCAACGAATTCCTGACTCAGGACACTAGGCTGCGCCGTTACTGGTAGATGATCATGTCGGGCACTCGATCCAGCGCCTGGACATCCTCCGGGGTCATCAGCGGCCTGTCCTGTTTGAAGAACAGCTTGAAGGCCGGTCGTTGTGAGGGGTTGGAGAGGGCGAACAGCTTGTAGCCGTTCAACTTGGCGCGGGGGCTCCCGATGCCGTCCATGTCGATCGACAACTCGACTCCGCTGTGTCTCTCGATCGCGTCGCGGTCGTGCAGCATGCGGCCGGTGAACTGGTGCACCATCAGGATCTTGGAAGGCAGCCCCTCCTCTTCCACCAGCGCCGAGAGGTAGCCCAGCACGTCGTTCACTTGGCTGCCGGTGATGCCGCCGATGGCCCGCCCGGGACGGACACCCAGCGGCCTGGTCGCGAACTCCGGGTCCACGGCGATGTGGACGAACGGCTCCCGCAGGAAGCTCTCGAGGAGCTTCACCTCCGTAAGCGGATCGCTCCAGCCGATCTGAGTGTCGAGGAAGAGAAGCATCCCGTGTTCGCGTGCCGCCTCGACGTAGGTGGCGATGCGATCGTGGGAGAGCCGGTAGAGCCAGAGGCCGTCAGACGTCGGCTTCGCTTGGGCGACGCCCGTGATGAGGTGATAGGCGCCGATCGCGCCGCGCGGCCCGTTCAGCCGGTCGTAGCGTTCCGCCCATGCGGCGACCTGCTCGGCCACATCCCCAGGGGTTCCATGGCCGAGCACTCCCATCGCCGGAACCCCGGGATGGCCGTAGAAGGCGACGATTTGGGCCCTCTGCGGGGCCAGCGTCACGGGCGACGACCAAGTCCAGACGCCGGACTCGCTGCTTGCGTACAGCAAGCGCTGCACCGGCAGCAGGCGCTCGCTCCAGTCGCCGTCGAGGGCGCGTACTTTCAGCGAAACCTTGACGAGTCCGTCGGCGAGCCGCCGTGCGACGATGCGGGCCTCGGCGCCCTGAAGGGCGACGGGCGAGGTCGACAGCCAGCGGGGGTGCTTGCTGCCCGCGGGCATCAGGCGCTTGCGCGGCATCAGGTGCTCGCTCCAGGCGCCGCTGTCGGAGCGCATCTGCAACGCGACCTCGACGCGTCCGTCGGCAAGCCACCGCGCGCCGACGCGGGCCTCGATCGCTCCGTCCGGCACCGCCTCCTGGGCCGCGGCCAGGGGATTCCCCCACATCAGCGTCAAGCAGACCGACAGCGCGGTCGCGACTGCACAGGCGCGTCGTCTCACGGGTCCGCGCCGCCTGATGTCGAAGCGGCGTTTCACGCCCGGCCATCCCGTCGGAGAGGCCTCAACGATCCGGTGCCTAGGGCGCGAACTCGAAGACGATGTTGGCCAGGCTGGCCTCGATGTCGTCGGGGTCGAGGTGGTGGATGACCGTGATCTTCTGCGAGCCGCAGTCCCCGAAACCGTCGCAGTTGATGGTGCCGATGATGCCGCGGTAGCCGCTCACCGCGTTCAGGTGCTGGCGCACGCCGGCCCGGTCTATCACCAGCGTGTCGCCCTCCACCTTGGACGCAGCCTCGATGGCTTCGAGCAGCAGGGTGGTGGCGTCGTAGGCGTGGGCCCAGTACGGCGCTGATGGAGGCTCACCGTAGGTCTCGGCGTAGGCGGCCAGCAGGCCGTCGGGAGTCTTGCCTGTGCTCTGGTTGGCGGTGGCGCCGAAGCGCAGGTCGGGGCCGGAGAAGTACACGCCCGCCGACTGCGGCAGCGACATGAATCCGTCGTTGAGCAGGGCGGCGTCGGTGAGCAGGGTCGTCTCCTCCAAGCCCGGCACTCCGGGCGCCTGCCCGGTCAGGAAGTCGCCGGCGGGCTGGAAGATGGGAAAGAACAGGGCCTCGGGGCCGCCGGCCGCGACTTCGGTCAGGACCGGCACCATGTCGGTGTCCTCCTTGTTGATCGCCGAGAACCCGGTGACGGTGCCCCCCAGCCGCTCGTAGCTGTCGGCGAAGGCCTGCGCTATCGACCGGGAGTAGGGATCACCGTCGTGGATGGCCGCCGCGGAGGCCAGTCCCAGCTCGGAGTGGACGAATCGGGCCATGGCCTCGCCCACGAACAGGCCGTTGTTGGAGGTGCGGTAGTAGCCGACGCTGTGGTTCAGGCCGGGATTGCCGGCTAGGTCCGATGTGAGCGTCGGCGACGTGTTGGACGGGGCGATCAGGACCATGCCCGCCGCGGTGACGAGGGGCGCCGCGGCCACCGCCGCGGTGGAGCACGACGGCCCGACCACGCCGATCACGTCCTCGTCGGCGACGATGGTCTGGGCCGCGGCCTGGGCGCCGTCGGGAGAGCACAGGTCGTCGTAGCGGGTTCCGAGGTCGACGTCGAAGCCCCGGACCGGGCCGAAGTCGGCCACTGCCAGCTCCACGCCCCGCTGGTTGGGGATGCCCAGGTAGGCCACGTCGCCGGTGATGGTGTTCAGCGAGCGGATCTGCACGGCGTCGCCGGCGGGCACCTCGACCACGCCAAGCGAGCCGTCGCCCAGATGGTCGGGCTCGGGAGCGTGGGCGGTGTCGGCGCCGCCGCCGCAGGCCGCGGTTCCGAGCACCACCAACAGGACTGCACACCTCAGCGCGGTGAGGAGTCCGACACTCCTGCCCAGCCCGTGCATGCGGGCCAGTATGGCGGCGCACCGAACAAGCCGCTCAGTCACAAGCCGCTCAGTCACAAGCCGCTCAGTCACAAGCCGCTCAGTCACAAGCCGCTCAGTCACAAGCCGCTCAGTCACAAGCCGCTCAGTCACAAGCCGCTCAGTCACAAGCCGCTCAGTCACAAGCCGCTCAGTCACAAGCCGCTCAGTCACAAGCCGCTCAGTCACAAGCCGCTCAGTCACAAGCCGCTCAGTCCAGGAACAAGCCGCTCAGTCACAAGCCGCTCAGTCCAGGAACAAGTCGGCGTGGCGGGACCGCAGTTCGGCCTTGAGGACCTTGCCCATGGAGTTGCGAGGCAGGTGCTCGACGAACACGTAGCGCTTGGGGTGCTTGAACCGGGCCAGGTCCGCCATTCTGTCGGCGAGACCGGCGGCCAGCTCCTGTCCGCCGCCGGTGCCGGGTCCCGCAACCACGAACGCCGCAACCGCTTCGCCGAGGTCGCGATGCTCGAGGCCCACCACCGCGGATTCGACCACGGCCGGGTGGGCGTCGAGGGCCTGCTCGATCTCGGCGGGGTATACGTTGAGGCCGCCCGAGATGATCAGGTCACTGGCCCGGCCCTCCAGCGTCAGGCGACCGTCGGTGTCGAGTCGGCCCACGTCGCCGGTGATGAGCCAGCCGTCGGCAGTGCGCGATTCTTCTGTCGCGTCGGGCCGTCTCCAGTAGCCGGGCCCGACGTTGGGCCCCCGAACCTGCACCATCCCGGGCTCTCCATCGACTGGCTTTCCGCTGTCGCCGCATACCCGCACGTCGATGTTCGGCAGAGCGAAGCCCACCGTGCCCGCCACCCGGGGGCCGTCGTAGGGATTGGAGGTGATCATCAGCGCCTCGCTCATCCCGTAGCGCTCCAGCACTTCACAGCCCGTGCGCTCGGCCACGGCCCGCTGCAGCTCGGCTGTCATCGGCGCCGAGCCCGACACCAGGAGCCGGATGCGGCTGCAGGCAGTCGCATCGAAGGCGTCGAGGGCCATGAGCCTGCTGTAGTGGGTGGGCACGCCCATCATCACGGTGGCGGCGGGCAGGCGCGCGAGCACCTCGGCAGCATCGAAGCGCTCCAGGAAGATCACCTCGCAGGAGCTGAGCATGGCGGTGTGCAGGGCCACCATCAGCCCGTGCACGTGGAAGATCGGCAGGGCGTGCAACAGCATGTCTGTGGGCTGGAACGCCCAGGCCTCGTTGAGCGTGAGCGCATTGGTGGCCAGGTTGCCGTGGGTGAGGAGGGCGCCCTTGGGCCGACCGGTCGTGCCCGACGTGTACACGAGGGCGGCGAAGTCGTCGGCTCCGCAGGCTGCGACACCGTCGAAGGGCCGGGCCTCGGCGAGCCCGCCGGCCAGGGTCTCGGCGTCGCGCACCACCGCGGCGGGTTCGGCGTCGGCCACGAACCACTCGACTTCGGCCGGGGTGTAGGCGGGGTTGAGCGGCACGTACACCGCGCCGAGCCGCAGCACACCCAGGTAGAGGGCCACCGCGTCGATCGACTTGGGGATCTGCGCCACCACCCTGTCGTCCGCCGACACGCCCAAGCCTCGCAGCCAGCCTGCGGCCTGCGCCGCGCGCGCGTCCACCTCCCCGTACGTGAGCGAGGATCCACCCGGAACGCGTAGGAACGGCCGGTCCATTCCCCACTCGAACCGTTGCCTCAGCAGGCCGTAGAAGCCCTCGTCCACGTCCGAGAGTCTGCCCGGGTCGAGGTTGAGTGTGACTTCGAGGCCCACCGGCGATATTGATGCCGTTGTCCCCCTCCAGGGTGGTCAACTACATCAATTTCGCTGGTGGCTGGCCTGGTCGACCGTAGCCTCGTCTGTATGGGCCTGGCAGTGGAGCGGAATCTCGTGCTCACCGGGTTCATGGGGACCGGGAAGACGACGGTGGGCCGCATCCTGGCCGAGCGGCTGGGACTTGAGTTCGTCGACACCGACGAGCTCATCGAGTCGCGTTCGGGCCCGATTCACGAGATCTTCGAGCGCGACGGCGAGGACGCCTTCCGTGCGCTGGAGCGGTCCGTGGCCCGGGAGCTGGCCGGGCGCACCGGCCTCGTGATCGCGACCGGGGGACGCATGATGCTCGATTCCGAGTGCGAGGCCTGTCTGGAGCCGGTCTCTGACGTGGTTTGCCTGACGGCAGGCTCCGACACCATCGTCGAGAGGGTCGCGGGCCCCGGTGCGGTGCCGCGCCCGCTGCTCGACGCTCCAGACGCCTCGGCCCGGGTGCGAGAACTGCTGGCCGAGCGGGCCGAGGGCTACGGGAGGTTCGCCTCGGTGGACACTGCGGGCCGCAACCCCGACGAGGTGGCCGACGCGGTGATGTCGCGGCTCGGGCTATAACTGCGCTATGGCGCTAACGATCCTGGTAGTCAACGGTCCCAACCTCAACCTGCTCGGAACCCGCGAGACCGACGTGTACGGACACGCCACCCTCGACGAGCTGATGGCCGGTGTGGCCACCCACGCCGAGTCGCGGGGCGCAGTCGTGCGCCATGTGCAGTCCAACGCCGAGGGCGACCTGGTGGCGGTCGTCCAGGCTGCCGCCGCCGGCGGGGACGACGCCGCCGACGGCGTGGTGATCAACGCGGGCGCTCTCACCCACTACTCGATCGCGCTGCGCGACGCCATCGCCGCGGTCGACGTGCCCGTGGTGGAGACGCACCTGTCCAACGTGTACGCCCGTGAGGACTTCCGCCACACCTCGGCCATCGCTGCGGTCTGCGTGGGGGTCATCACCGGCTTCGGTGCCACGAGCTACCGGCTCGCGGTGGACGCCCTGATCGACCTGCTGGGCGACTAGCTCTGCGGGGAGACAGTGCTCGACATCATCGACGGCTGGCACTATCCCGACCGCGAGATACACCGGTTAGACCAGCAGTTTCGTACCCCTATACTTGGGCTGTGCCTCCGTCGCGGCCGCCCGCGCGCTGTGTCTAGCCGGGGTCAACACTGCCGTTGAAGTTCAAGTTGTCGCCACCAGACCCGGATGGCGGGCCGACGCGCTGGCCTCGCCTGCCGGGGTATGCAGACATGCTGGCCTGGGCCGGAGCCGTTACCGGACCGCTGCTGCTGTACGCCATCACATTGCCCCGCACAGTGGTGCTGGAAGACGACGGCTGGTTCCTGATTGTGGGCAAGTTCCTGGGTGTCGGTCATCCGCCCGGCTACCCCGTGCACACACTCCTCTCCAATGTGTTCCTGAAGATTCCGTGGGGCTCCGCGGCGTTGCTGGGGCACCTGCTGAGCGCGATATTGGGCGCGTTGGCCTGCGGCGCGGTCTACGCCTGTGCGCGGCTGCTGGGCGCAGGACCGGCGCCGGCGCTGATCGGGGCATGGCTGTTCGCCGCCTCTGAGCACTTCTGGGCCCAGGCCACGATCACCGAGGTGTACACCCTCAATGCCCTGTGTTTTTTCAGCGTCTTCGCGTTGCTCCTCCACCTGCGGCGCAACCCCGGCGACGACCGGGCGTGGGCGGCCGCCGCGTTCCTCTACGGGATAGGTGTCGCCAACCACTGGCCGTTGATGGGGCTGGCATCGCCCGGTTTGGTGCTGGCCGCCCTGCCTGTATGGCGGGATCTCATCGGCAGGCTGAGGTTGCTGGCCGGCGCGTTCTTGCCCGCCGTCGTGCTGCCCTACACCTGGATGGTGTGGCGCTCCCTGCAGGAGCCGACCTTCAGCTTCCCCGGGCCGCTGGACACCGTGGACGACATCGTGGCGCACATCACGCGCCGGATCTATCGAGACGTCGACACCAGTGCCTCTGCGGGGTGGTCCGACAAGTTCGAGTTCTTGCGATGGTTCGGCGGCGACATCGCGTGGCAGTTGACGCTGCCCGGCTTCCTGCTCGCGCTCGTGGGGCTGGCCGTGCTGCTCGCGCCCGGTAGACGGAACCGGCAAGGCTCGCCTCGGACGCTCGGCGCGCTCGACTGGGCGGCGCGGTGCGCGGGTCCGGTGGCCTTCCTCGGGTCGAGCGTCGTGCTGCTGTTGCTGCTGGACTTCGACTACGACTTCTTCTACATACAAGTGTTCCGTGCCTACCCTCTCGTCTGTTACGGACTGCTGGCGATTTGGACGGCGAAGGGCCTGCAGCACACGGTCTCTTGGGTCGGCCACCGCGCTCGGTGGTCTGCGCTGCGGCGACCTCTGGTGCTGAGCGGGGTCGCGGCCGCGGCCGGCGTGGCGATGGCCGGCTGGTCGGTGTCGGCCCACTGGGATGCCAACAACCGGGCCGGGTCCGACCTCGCCCAACGCTACGTGGACATGGTGTTCGACGTCGTCCCGCCCGACGCCGTCCTGTTGACCGTCGGCGACGAGGTGACGCTGCCTATCGGGTACTACCACTTCGTGGAAGGGCAGCGGCCCGACGTTCGGCTCGCCGAGATGCACGGGCTGGTCTTTCCCGACAACCTGTATCCCCCCGTCACCCGCACCACCGAGGAGGCGCAGCAGCAGGCGTTGCAAGAGTTCGTCGGACGAACCGAGCGGCCCGTGTTCCATACATACCGCGTGCACGCGATCGACCACGGCAGAACGGTCCGGGACTACGGCTTCCTGCGTGAAGTGCGAGGCAGCGACGCCCCGACGGACACCATCGAGCTTCGTCCGGTCGAAGCGGCCGAGGCTCACTTCGCCAGTCTCTTCGAGGAGGAGTACTACAACGGGTGGGAACTCGTGACGCGCAGTCACCAGGTCATCGACTACGCCAACTACTTGGGCTATGCGATCCTCAGCGGTCAGCCCGAACTGCTCGAACGGACCGCCCCGCTGCAGCGACTCGCCGAGCAGGACTTCTACGGACTGAACGGCATGGCGTCGGTTCTGGCCAGGTTCGGCAACGCCGAGCAGCTCGAGCAGGCGATGGCGTGGCTGGAGAAGGCGGAGACCATGCAGGACGCCGCCCTGACCAAGCAGGCGGAGGTTGAACTGTACAACAACCTGGGAACGGTGCGTTGGCGGCAGGGACAAGGCGACGCGGCGATCGCATTCTTCGAGAAATCCCGCGACACGATGCCGCATCCAGACAATCCCGGCGTGCGATACCTGCAGCAGCTGGGCCGCTGACAAGAGCAACGACCTCAAGTGACGCGACCTCGACGCACAGGTGTGCCCGCGGCAGATCGCCTGTAGCAGTGGCCGGATCTGACGTCGTCGCAGCGCAGGTGTCGGTGATCGTCCCGACCTACAACGAGGCTGCCAACATCGCAGAGGTCATCGCCCGGGTGCGGCGCGCCCTGCGGGACTGGCCTCACGAGGTGATCGTCGTCGATGACGACAGCCCCGACGGCACCTGGCAGGTGGCGACCCGGGTCGCCGCCGACACCCCCGGCGTAACCGTGCTGCGCCGGTTCGGTGAACGCGGGCTGGCCTCCGCCGTGCTCGACGGCATGGCGGTATCGGGCGGGGAGGCCCTGGCGGTAATCGACGCGGACCTCCAGCATGACGAGTCGGTGCTGGCCGAGATGGTCTCCTGCGTGCTAGACGGCCGCGCCGACATGTGCGTCGGCACACGCAACAGCCGGGGCGGATCCCCCGGCGAGCGGACTCTGCCACGCCGCTGGGCCACGGCAGCCGGCGCCGCCACAGCCCGGCTGATACTGCCTGAACTGCGCAGTGTCACCGACCCGCTCAGCGGCTACTTCGTAGTGAGCCGCAGCCATTACGAACGGGCCGTCGCCGCGTTTGACGATTGCCTCCGCGGTTACAAGATTCTGTGGTTGTTCCTGGCGCGCTGCCCCGGTCTGCGTATAGCTGAAGTCGGTCACCGCTTCCGTCCGCGGGTTGCGGGCCGGACCAAGTTGTCGCCTGGGGTGATGCTCGACGACCTCGCCGTTGCGCTGTCGCTGCGTCTCGGCCCGGCCCTGCCGCCGCGGCGGGCCAGGGCTTGGCTCGTTGCGGCCGGAAGCATCCTCGGCGGCAGCGTGGGAGTGGTCGCTTTGGCGGCGTGTCGGCGCCGGGTATGTGGGCGTCACCTGCAATACTGTGGGCTCCGTGCGATGACTCGCCCTCAGCAGCTGCGGATCCCAGCGGGCGGGAGGTGTGATGGCGGGTGAGGGCGTCACTCTAGTGGTGGCTGGTCGAGAGGTGCGGGTGAGCAACCCGGACAAGGTCTTCTTCTCCGCTCGAGGTGAGACCAAGCTCGATCTCGTGGAGTACTACCGGTCCGTGGAGGGTCCCCTCATGCGGGCCATGGGAGGGCGGCCGGTGCTGCTGGAGCGCTACCCGGACGGCGCCACGGGCAAGTCGTTCTTCCAGAAGCGGGTGCCCAAAGGCGCCCCCGACTGGCTGACCACCACGGTGGTGAGCACCCCCAACGGCACCCTGTCCAACGCCATGGTCGCCGCCGATCTCGCCCATGTGGCGTGGGCCGCCAACATGGGCTGCCTCGGATTCCACGTGTGGCCCTACCTGGCCCACTCCCCGGCGTTCGCCGACGAGTTGCGCATCGACCTGGATCCCCAGCCCGGCGTCGGCTTCGACCAGGTGCGCGAGGCCGCTCACGAGGTCCGGGCCGCCTTCGACGAACTGGCAATTCCGGTCTTCGTCAAGACCTCGGGGCGCCGGGGCCTGCATGTCTACGCCCGGCTGGCGCCGCGCTGGGACTCCTATGAGGTCCGGGCCGCCGCAGTGGCCCTGGCTCGGGAGATGGCCCGGCGCCGTCCCGACCTGATTACCGACGCCTGGTGGAAGGAGGAGCGGGGCCGGCGGGTCTTCGTCGACTTCAACCAGAACGCTCCCCACAAGACCGTGTTCGGGGCGTGGTCGGTGCGTCCCCGGGTCGGTGGTCAGGTGTCGGCTCCGGTCGGCTGGGACGAGGTGGACGATGTGGAACCTGAGGACCTGACCATCGCCACCGTGGGCGCCCGGCTGGCCGAGGCCGGGGACCCGTGGGCGGCCATGGACGGCGGGCCCGCCTCGCTGGAGCCTCTGCTGGAGTGGCACGCTCGGGACATGGCGGCCGGCCTCATGGACGCTCCCTGGCCGCCGGTGTACCCGAAGATGCCGAATGAGCCGCCCAGGGTCGCCCCCAGCCGGGCCGCCCGCAGCACCGAGGAGGACGGCCCCCGATGAAGCCCTGCCTGTCGATGCACCTCGTCAACTTCGCGCCCGAGCCGCCGGGCGACTGGCAGCGCCTGTTCGACCTGGCCGCCGCGGCCGACCGCGCCGGCATCGGCAGGCTGGCTGTGTCGGACCACGTGGCCTTCGGTGAGCGTCTCGACCGTTATGCCGATCCGGCCCGGGGCGGTCTGGAGGGTGGCCGCCAGCCCACCGGTCCGGACGGGGCGTGGCTGGAGCCGCTCACCGTGCTTGCCATGGTCGGGGTCCGCACCGAGCGGGTGCGGCTGTGCCCGATGGTGCTGCTGGCCGCTCTGCGCCGGCCGGTGGTGCTGGCCAAGACGGCGGCCACCATCGATGTTCTCACCGGCGGCCGCCTCGACTTGGGGGTGGGAGTGGGCTGGCAGCAGGAGGAGTACGAGGCTGCCGGCCTCAACTACCGCGAGCGGGGGCGGCTGCTCGACCACACCCTCGAGGTCTGCCAGGAGCTGTGGACCCAGCAGCGAGCCTCGGTGCGCGACCAGCACGTGAGCTTCGAGGACATCCATCAGATGCCCAAGCCCGTCGCTGGAACCGTGCCGGTGTGGGTCAGCGGCACGGTCAACGAGCGGTCGATGGCCCGGCTGGCCCGCTACGGATCGGGCTGGATCCCGTGGGGGCCTGACGCGCTCGACATGGCGTCGGGCATTGCTGCCATGCGCGCCGCAGTGGCCGCGGCGGGCCGGGACCCGGCCGGGATCGAGGTGACGGGACTGTTGCCCGTCGCACGGGACGACGATGGCAACCCGCAGATCGGTCCGTCGATGGACGCGGTGCCGGGTCTGGTCGAGGCCGGGGTCACCGACTTCCGCCTCAGTGTGCAGCCGCCGAAGGGCGTCGAAGCGGCTGCGGAGTACTTGGCTCCCTGGGTGGAGGCCTTCGAGGCCGCGGCCGGGGCGTGAACGGCATGCGCAGCGGCCCGCGCAACCCGTTCCTGGCCGACAGCGGCTACGCCATGGCCCATGGCCGGTGCGACCAGCAGGACAACACTCCGGGACCGGGTCCCGAAGGGCCGACCGATGTGCTGGGCCCCGGCGACATCCAGTACGCGCCGCTCGGCCCGGGCCACTTCGGCGGTGCGATATCAGGGCGCTATCCCGACGGCCGGCGGGTGATCTGGTCCAACGGCCGCCAGATCATCGCCAAGCTCGACCACGACACCCTCGAAGTGCTCGCCACGCTGCCCACCGGCACCGAGCCCATCACCGACCAGGCCGAACTCGAGTCTCTCGAAGCCGGTCTCGACGACCTCGACGGCAACGATGCCGTCGCCCACGCCATAGGCATCGCGGCCCGCTTCATGACCGGCCTCGACGGTGTGTACTCGCTGCTCGACTGCGACCACACACTGTTCCTGGGCCGCAAGGACCACGCCGCGGCCTACGTCGAGACCGATCCTGAAGACCCTGCCAGCCCCATCGTGGAGCGGGACCGCTGGTACCGGCCCGAAGGCATCGCCGGGTACTTCGTGGGGATCAACATCACATTCGACGGCCGGCTGGTGATGACCACCGACCACGGCTGGGTAGTGTGCCTGGCCCGGGACTTCGGCGACTACGACGCCATACAGCTGCCCGGAGCCAACACCGACGCCGCTGAGCACTGCGCCCGCAGGGCCGCCGAGTACGGCCACACCGGCTACGGCTGGGTGTGCACCAGCTCGTGCACGGGTGACGACGGCGGCATCTACGTCAGCTCGGTCGACACGCTTCACAAGGTGGTGTGGACGGGGGAGCGGCTGTCGCTCGACCCCGCCGCCGGCGCCTGGTCGGCGCGATACCGCAACGGTAGCGGCGACGGCTCGGGCACTACGCCCTCGCTGATGGGCTTCGGTGACGACGAGGACCGTTTCGTGGTGATCGGCGACGGCGACGAGGTGGTGAACATCACCCTGCTGTGGCGCGATGAGATCCCCGACGGCTGGGAGCAGCTGCCCGACGCGCCGTCGCGGCGGATCGCGGGGATCGGCCCGGCCCACATGGGCAACCCCAACCGGCCCGAGATCAAGACCGAGCAGTCGATCACCGTGTCGGGCTACGGCGCCATGACCGTCAACAACGAGCCCGCGTCGCTGCCCGACGGCTGGCCGGCCACCCGTTCCCGCCTGTTCAGTTTCTTCCTGGGCCACAAGCCCGCCTACACGCCCTACGGGCTGCACAAGTACGAGTGGAATCCGGTCGAGCGGCGCTTGCGCGAGGCTTGGGTCAACACCGAGGTGTCCTCGCCCAACTCGGTGCCGTTCGTGGCCGAGGCCTCGGACCTGATGTACACCTGTGGCACCCGGGACGGGCGCTGGACGATCGAGGCCCTCGACTGGACCACCGGTGAGAGCCGCTTCCACTACGTGGTCGGCGGCTCCCGCTACAACACCCTGGGCGGTGGCGTCACCGTCGACGACGGGCGTCTGCTGTACGGCACCATCTTCGGCAAGACCCGCATTCTGCGCTGAGCGGCTCCCTCTGAGTTGAGCAGCCCGCATTCTGCGCTGAGCGGCTCCCTCTGAGTTGAGCAGCCCGCATTCTGCGCTGAGCGGCTCCCTCTGAGTTGAGCAGCCCGCATTCTGCGCTGAGCGGCTCCCTCTGAGCTGAGCAGCCTGCATTCTGCGCTGAGCGGCTCGGCTCAGCCGGGCGTCAAGTTGCGGAATATCGCCTCGTAGGCGTGGTGCTCGGCTATGCGGCGGGCGATCACCGTATTGGCCTCTGACAGGCGGATCTTGGCACTCGAGTCGAGCCTGTCCTCAAGGGACTGCTCGAGCCGGTCGCTGAGAAGCGCCCTCAGCCGCGGGTCCAGGTCCTCGCCGAGGAGGTCGTCGATTCGCGGGCCGAACACGTCATCGACCACATAGTCGGTGGACTCATCGATGTCGAGATCGCGATCGAGGGCGCTGCTGACTTGCTTAGTGGACTCGTACGCCGCGTAGTTGGCCGCCGTGCCCTTCATGGCGAGTCGCCCAGCCTCCCTGGCCGCAGGCTTGGCACCGCTCTTGCGGGCCACGTCAACCACCATGTCGACAATCTTCTTCGCGCCTCGCAAGCCCGACGACGACAGCCCCGGCAGCGGGATCAGGCCCAGAGCGAACAGCGAGGCGGTGCCGAAGTCGCCGTGCAACATGTAGTAGATCGACCTGGCGCCGTCCACGATGTCACCGATGACGGGCACGAACGACACCACGTCGAGCACTCCGCCCATGCCGATGCCGCCGCTGTCGGTGTGGTAGGCGCGGTCGTTGAGCACCCGTTGCACCGCGTCGGCCTCCTCCGCCGCCAGGTTGTAGTCGCTCAGGAAGATCTCGAAGTCGCGACGGCTCATGAAGCCGTCGGGTGCCCCGCCATTGGCGACGTCGATGGTGGCGACGTGGGGCAGCAGCGCTGACACGGCCGCGGTCTTGTCCAGGAAGGCGTCGATGTCGTCGCGGCTCATCAGGCCGTCGCGGTCGCCGGGATCGAGCGCGAACTCGCCCTCGTGGGCTCGGTCGAGGTAGTCGTCGTTGTGCTTGGCCGTCTCGACCTGATCAAAGAAGTGGTCGTGGTCCAACAGCCAGCCCGCAGCCGCGGCGGTGGCCGAATCGGCAGAGTGCTGCGCCCACCGCAGGTCGCGGCGCGACAGCAGGCCGTCGGCTTCGTTCGGCTCGCCGCGCGACTCGATCATGGTGAAGTGCTCACGAATGCGCTCCAGCGCTCCGAGCCCCTCGTTCATCTCGGGTCCCCCGGCCAGCACCATGCGGGTGCGCTCCTGCAGGTCCAGCGCACTGCTTCGAAACTCGCCGGCCACGCGGCGCGTGCCGCCGGGGACGTCGGGCAGGGGACTTCCGAGCAGCGAGGAGGCCTCCGCCAGCGGCCCCACTAGCGCTTGGGCATCCCAGTCGAGGTCGTCGGCGGCCGTCTCCATCCGCTGGCGCAGTTCCGTCGCCCGGTCCGTGTCCATTGCCATCAGATCCGCCATGAAAATATATGTAATCACATGTTGATAGCAACCGCAACCCGCGGGTCGAGCAATTTCCGCGCCAGTTCGGGGCAAGCTGGGGACATGAGCGCCGATCAGGTGTCCGATTTCTTCGCGGTGCTGGCCCTGGGCTCGCTGGCCATCGGCTGCGGAGGCGTGGTGAGCGCGTTGGTTCCGGGGGCCGAGGCCCGCACCCGCCAGCTTCACCCGGCGCTGCTGCCGCTGGCCCTGGTGATCGCGGCGGTGTCGGCGGGCGGGAGCCTGTACTACTCCGAGGTCGCCGGATACGCGCCCTGCGAGATGTGCTGGTACCAGCGGATCTGCATGTACGCCCTCGTGCCGGTGCTGGCGGTGGCTGTCGCCCGGCGCGACCGGCGGGGCGGCTGGTACGGGCTGCCGCTGGCGCTGGCCGGCCTGGGGCTGTCGGTGTACCACTACCAGCTGCAGGTATTCCCCGGCCAGGGCTCGACCTGCGACGCGGCGGCTCCGTGCACCTACCAGTGGGTGGACAGCTTCGGCTTCATATCGATCCCGTTCATGGCCGGCTGCGGCTTCGTTGGGGTCGCAGGCCTGGCCGTGCTCTCGCTACGGTCGGGCCGAGACGAACACGCCGACGGCGGTGCCGAGGAGATCGGCGATCAAACCATGAGCGAGTACCGATGAGCAACCGGCCCAACGTCCAGAAGTCGCCAAGCGGCTCCCGACCGTCCGGTGGCCGCGCCGACACTGGCTCGAATCCGCTGCTGAAGTGGATCATCATCGGTGTTGTGGTGCTGGTGGCGGTGGCGGTGGGAGTGGCGTTGCTCGCCAGCAGGGACGCGGAGCGGGAGCAGTCCGATGTGCCCCAGGTCTCCGACGTCAGCATCGAAGGGGTGCCCCTGCCGCCGTTCGACGGCCAAGAGCCTGATCCCGCGATGGAGACCGTGGCCCCCGCCTTCGCGGCCACCACTTTCGACGGGGTCGAGGTGAGCGTGCTGCCCGGCGACGGCACGGCCAAGGTGATCGGCTTCTTCGCCCACTGGTGCCCGCACTGCCAGCGGGAGCTGCCCCGGATAGCAGACTGGCTGACCGCCAACCCGCTGCCCGCCGGGGTGGAGCTGATCGCGGTCAGCACCGCGGTCGACGCCAGCCGCGGCAACTACCCGCCCTCGGCCTGGTTCGAGGAGGAGGCATGGCCGGCGACGGTGGTGCGCGACTCCTCGGAGAACGAGATCGGTGAGGCCTACGGATTGCGAGGATTCCCCTACACGGTGGCGGTGGACGCGAGTGGCAGGGTCGTTGCCAGGGTCAGCGGAGAGCTGACCGACAGCGCCTGGGAGTTCCTGCTCGACTTCGTTGCACCTGCCGCCGGCTGAAGCGGATCTCACGGAGCCCCGGCGGACACGTGGCTGCCTTGCGGTGAAGCATCTTGTCTCCCGCTCTTGTTCACGGGCCGCTCGAGCCACGGCCTCGCTCAGCGCTTCGCAGCCCTCGTGAACCGCCGCTGATCCGCTCGGCCTCTGCAACTCGTCGCTCGCGGCGCCCGTCGTAGGCTGAGAAGGTGACCGGCGAGCGCCTGCCCTACCTGTGCGACCGCCTGCAGCCCTTCGGTGGCGCGTCGGTGTTCGCGGCAATGTCGGCGCTGGCGGTGCGCACCGGTGCCATCAACCTGGGGCAGGGCTTCCCCGACACCAACGGGCCGGCGGCGGTGGCCGAGGCCGCCATCGAGGCCATCCGGGGAGACTTCAACCAATACCCGCCGGGCATCGGCTACTCGGTGCTGCGCCAAGCCGTGGCCGAGCACCAGGAGCGGTTCTGGGGCCTGGAGTTCGATCCCGACACCGAGGTGCTGATCACCGCAGGCGCCACCGAAGCCATCACCGCGGCGGTCCTGGCCCTAGCCGGCCCCGGCGACGAGGTAGTGACCTTCGAGCCCTACTTCGACATCTACCCGGCCGACATATCGATGGCCGGCGCCGAGCGGCGGCTGGTGCAGCTGCGCCCGCCCGCCTACACCTTCGACCCCGACGAGCTGGCCGCGGCGTTCGGGCCCCGCACCAGGGTGCTGCTGCTCAACTCCCCGCACAATCCCACCGGCAAGGTGTTCAGCGTCGCGGAGCTCGACATCATCGCCCGGCTGTGCGTCGAGCATGACGTAGTTGCGGTGACCGACGAGGTGTACGAGCACCTCGTTTTTGATCAGAACGCCCATGTGCCCCTGGCCACCCGCCCCGGCATGGCCGACCGCACCGTCACCATCTCGTCGGGGGGCAAGACGCTGTCGTTCACGGGATGGAAGATCGGTTGGGCGTGCGCCCGCCCCGATCTGGTGCGGGCCGTGCAAGCGGCCAAGCAGCTGCTCACCTACGTCAGCGGAGGGCCCTTCCAGCCCGCGGTGGCGGTCGGGCTGCGCCTCGGCGACGAGTTCTTCGACGGGCTGGCCGCCGACCTGCAGGCCCGGCGCGACCTGCTCTGCAACGGACTGGCCGCGGCTGGCTTCGAGCCGGTCGTGCCCCAGGGCACCTACTACATCACCGCCGACATCCGCCCCCTCGGCGCGACCGACGGCCTTGACTTCTGCCGCTCTCTGCCCGGGCGGTGCGGGGTGGTGGCCGTGCCCGTCCAGGCGCTGTGCGACGACAAGGCGATGGGCGCGCCCTTCGTGCGCTTCGCGGCATGCAAGCGCCCCGACGTGCTCGAGGAGGCCGTCGAGCGCTTGGCCGCACTGGCCTCGGGGTGACTGCGCTGCGACAGGCGCCGACCGACGAACTTCCCCCGACTTTGCCACACATATTGTGGTTGGTTACAGGAAGTTCGATCGTGACTACGTTGGTGACGACCGGCGACGGGTTTGCGCCGTCAGCCCTGCCGGCAGAGGCGCGACGGGCGGCATCAGAAGCCGGGAGCGAATCGTTCTCGCAGCTCGCGCTTGAGGAACTTGCCGTTGGCGTTGCGGGGCAGCGGCTCGTCCAGGAACCACAAGTAGCGTGGATGCTTGAAGCGGGCCAGGCGACCGTCGAGATGTGAGGCCAGTCCCGCCTCGTCGAGTTGGGCGCCTCCGACGAGAACCACCGCGGCCCCCACTTCCTCGCCGAGGCGCTCGTCGGCCACGGCGAACACGGCCGCCTCTGCGACCTCGTCGAGCTCATAGATGGCCGCCTCCACTTCGGAACAGTGGATGTTCTCGCCGCCCCGGATCACCATGTCCTTGAGTCGATCCTTGATGTAGATCCAGCCGCCGGCGTCGATCTCGGCGATGTCGCCGGTGCGGAACCAACCATCGCTTATGGCCTCCGCGGTGGCGTCGGGCCGGTTCAAGTAACCCTTCATGACGTTGGGGCCCCGCAGCAGGAGCTCGCCCCGTTGGCCGGGGTCGAGCGTCGAGCCGTCCTCGTCGACGACTCTGGCCTCCATGCACGGCACCAGCGGCCCCACCGACGACGGGTTGGCCACGTAGAACTCGTTGCTTATGGCCGTGGCGATGCCGGCCGTCTCGGTCAACCCGTAGCCGACACCGGGCCGGCCCTCGGACAGCCCGTCGTCGATCCGGCGCACCAGGTCGGTGGGGATGGCCGCGCCGCCGCCGCCCATCGAGCGCAGCGACGACGTGTCGGTGTTGGACCAGTCGGGGTGCTGCAGCAGCTCGCGGGACATGGTGGGGACGCCGGTCACGACCGTGACCTGTTCCCGTTCGATCAGGCGCAGAGCCTCGGTCGCGTCCCAGCGGTACATCAGCACCAGACAGCCACCCGCGATCGTGACCGTGTGCAGCACGCAGTTGCAGCCGGTCACATGAAACAGCGGCACCGGCAGCAGGGCCATAACGGCTGGAGCCGCCGGAAGTGGTCCGTCGTCGCCGGAGCGGGCGATGCGGCGGGCCCGGGCCGCGTCCCCGCAAGCGGTCACGAAGATCATGTTGAGCAGGTTGTGCACCACCGCCCGGTGAGTGAGCTGCGCCCCCTTGGGGACGCCGGTCGTGCCCGACGTGTAGAAGATCAAAGCGTCGTCGTCGGGGTCGATGTCGGCATCGGGCAGGGTGTCGGGCGCGGTGGAGGGATCCGTCACCGAATCCCAATGCCGGACCTCTGCAGGGACCGCGCCGTCGACTCGGGTGGCGATGACGGGCGTGCCCGCCCGGGCCGGGCCGAGCCGCTGGAGCCGCTCGCCGTCGACGATCAGCGCGATCGGCTCGGAGTCGCCGAGCGCGAACTCCATCTCGGCTGTCGTCCACCATGCGTTCATGCCGACCACGGCCGCGCCCACCGAGATGGCAGCCCAGTGGGCCAGCACCCACTCCGGGTAGTTGCGCATCGCGATCGCAACCCGCGTGCCGGGCCCGGCGCCGTATTCGGTGCGCAGGTGGTGGGCGAGGGCCCGCACCCGGGCGTGGGCGTCGGCGTAGCTGTAGCGCTCGTCGCCGTAGACCAGGTAGTCGTTGTCTCCGTGCGGCGCCGACATCTCCCACACGGCGCGCATGTTTGCCATGGCGTTGTCGAACACCCGAACCGGCACACCGTTGACCTCCTGCACGGTCCAGCCGAAGGGAGCGCCCGGAGCCGTCAGTGAGGCAAGGGCCGCATTGAAGTCGTCGCCGAGTTCGGAGGCGATCGGCTCAGCAGTCATACGGGAGAGGCTACGGTCACCGCTCAGCGACTCGTCCCGCAACGATCGGGTCGTTCACCGTCGAGCCGTTCCGGCCTCGTCGAGCCCGCGTGGGTCGGAGCCTCCCGTACGCTCGCAGCGTGGCCGCGGTCTTGAGAGTGGGCGACGAGGTTGCGGCGGCTCTGTCCGCGGGTACGCCCGTGGTGGCGCTGGAGTCCACCATCTTCTCAGCGCTGGGCCTGCCCGAGCCCGCCAACCGCGAGTGCTTCCAGCTCGTCGAGGCCGCGATACGGGCCGGGGGCGCGGTGCCGGCCCTGTGCGGCGTGCTCGACGGCCACGCTGTCGTCGGTGCCGACCGGGCCCAGGCCGAGCGGCTGTTCGATGGAAATGTGAAGCTTGGAGCCCGGGATCTCGCACCGGCGGTGGCGGGCGGTCTCGACGTGGGTGTGACCACAGTGTCGGCCACGGTGACGCTGGCTGAGGCGGCGGGCATCGAGGTGTTCGCCACCGGCGGGATCGGCGGGGTGCACCGGGGCGCGGACCGCAGCGGCGATGTCAGCGCCGACCTGGAGGCCATGGCCCGCCACCGGGTGGTGGTGGTGTCGTCGGGGGTGAAGTCGTTCCTCGACGTGTCGCTCACCTTCGAGCGGCTCGAAACCCTCGGTGTGGCCGTGCTGGGCTGGCGCACCGACCGCTTCCCGGCCTTCTATGTGCGCGACGGCGGCCCGGAACTGATCAGCATCGTTCACGACGGGCAAGAGGTCGCGGCCGCTTTCCGGGCTGCCGGGGCGCTTGGGCATCCAGGCGGGATCCTTGTAGCCAACCCGATCCCGCCCGAGGCAGAGCTCGACCGCGACGTGGTCGCCGAGTCCGTCGTCGCGGCTGTGGCCGCCGCCCGCCGCGGCGGGGTCTCGGGCGGCGACGTCACGCCGGCTGTCCTGACCGCTCTAACCGAAGCCACCGGCGGAGCGTTCGTGCCGGCCAACATCGCCCTAGCCGAGTCGAACGCGGCCGTGGCCGCGGAGATCGCAGCCGCACTTGCGGCGTACCCTCTTCTGGCAGGACCGAGAGGTGACCGATGAGCAGTCCCATGTCGAGCCGGGTTTGGTTGGAGCCGACGGTGGGTGCCGCGTTGGGTGGGGTCGCGAACAGCCGCATGGTGCACCAGTGAGTGACGAGCTGCTGTTCCGGATCGTCACCGACCCGGATGTGATCGCCGATCCCTACCCGCTGCTGCGGGAGCTGCGGGAGACGTCGCCGGTGCACAAGACCGGCTTCTCGGACTTCTGGGTCCTCACCCGCTTCGAGGACTGCCGGGCCGCGCTGCGCGATTCGAGACTCGGCAGTCCCGAGCCCGGCGAAGAGGCACCCTCGCTGCTGGCGTCGTCCCGAGCGCGCCGGCCCGACGGGACCCGTTCGCTGCTGTTCCTCAACCCGCCCGACCACACTCGGATCCGATCGCTGGTGAGCCGGGCGTTCACTCCGCGCCGGGTGGAGCGGCTGCGGCCGGCGGTCGAGGCCATGACCGAAGAGCTACTGGATCCCGTGGCCGAAGCGGGGGAGTGCGACCTGATCGATGCGCTCGCGTTCCCGCTGCCCGCCAACGTGATCAGCGAGCTGGTCGGGATTCCGGTCGCCGACCGCGACTGGCTGAGACCGCTGGTGTCGGACCTGGCGGCCACGCTCGAGCCGAACCGGCAGCCCGGGGAGGCTGAGCGGGCCGCCGCGTCGGGAGCGAAGATGGACGAGTACCTCGACAACCTGATCGAGTGCAGACGGGCCGAGCCGGCCGACGACCTGCTGTCGGGGCTGATCGCGGCCAGCGACGGCGAGGACCGCCTCACCCAGCAGGAGGTGGCGGTCACGGTGTCGCTCATCTATGCGGCCGGCTTCGAGACGACCATGAACCTGATCGGCAACATGGTCCACACGCTGATGCGCCATCCCGACCAGCTGGCCCGGCTGCGAGCCGACCGCTCGCTCGTGCCGTCCGCGGTGGACGAGGTGCTGCGCTTCGAGCCACCCGTGCAGATAGACGGCCGCTACGTCCGGGCCGACACCGAGATCGGCGGCCATGCCATCGGTAAGGGCCATGGGTTGCTGACGCTTCTGGGAGCAGCCAATCGCGATCCGGCGGCGGTGGACGATCCGGATCGCTTCGATGTGGGGCGAAGCGAGGTGCCGATGCTGTCATTCGGATCGGGCATCCACTACTGCCTGGGCGCGGCGCTGGCCCGCCTGGAGGGCCAGGTGGTGCTGCAGGCACTGCTGGATCGCTTCGGAACGTGGGCCCCCCTCGATGACAACCCACCCTGGAAGCGGCGGCTCACCCTCAGGGGCCTGGCCGGCCTGCCAGTGGCGTTCTGCTAGCTGTGCCGCAGCCGCCCCGCGGCACCAGCTGCCCTCGCTCATGGACTCCGGCCCCAAGGGCCCTACTCGCCTGTGCGGCCGCGGTACGCTCCGCGGGCGCATGGGATGGTTCGATGAACTCGCGAAGGGTGCTCGTCTTCGGGGTGTAGTGCCGTCGGGGCCGGTGACAGTGATCGATGTGGACCGGCTCGGCACCGACGTCGTGAACCTCACCTATGAGGACAGTGTGGGCGGGGTGCATCGGGAGCTGGTGTACCGCGACAGCGATCTTGAACTAGTAGCGGGAGCTGATGACCGGCTCTGGAGCTTCGACGGCGATCCCGAGCTGTTCATGCTGGTGGCGGAGGCCAAGCGCATCAGCCTGTCCTACCTGTTCGACCCCTATCTGGCCACCCATTCCAGCGATGTCGATCTGCTACCGCATCAGATCGAGGCGGTGTACCTGGAAATGCTGCCCCACAGTCCGCTGCGCTTCTTGCTGGCGGATGATCCGGGGGCGGGCAAGACGATCATGGCGGGTCTGTTCATCAAGGAGTTGATCGTGCGCGGCGACTTGGAGCGTTGCCTGGTCGTGGTGCCCGGAGGTCTGGCCGAGCAGTGGCAGGACGAACTGGGCGAGAAGTTCGGCTTGGAGTTCGAACTGCTCACCCGCGAGATGGTGGAGTCGACCCGCTCTGGCAATCCCTTCGAGGCGCGACGCCGCCTGATCGCCCGTCTGGACATGCTGGCCCGCGACGAAGGGCTCCAGGCGCATCTGGGCCGTATCGACTGGGACCTGGTGGTGGTCGACGAGGCCCACAAGATGTCGGCCACCCATCGCGGCGGTGACATCGACGCAACCAAGCGCTACCGGCTCGGGCAGCGGCTGAAGCCGGTGGCCCGCCATTTCCTGTTGATGACCGCGACGCCTCACAACGGCAAGGCCGAGGACTTCCAGCTCTTCATGGCGCTGCTGGACGAGGACCGTTTCGCGGGCAAGTTCCGCCGGGGCACCCACAGTGACGAACCGCCCACAGACCTGATGCGTCGCAGGATAAAGGAGGACTTGCTGCGCTTCGACGGCACAAAGCTGTTCCCCGAGCGCGTCGCGACCACCGCCAAGTACCCGCTCAGCCCCGATGAGCAGAGCCTCTATGAGGAGGTCACCGCATACGTGCGCGAGGGCATGAACCGGGCCAGGCAGCTGCGCCAAGAGGGCGAGGGCCGCCGCTCGGCAGTGGTCGGGTTCGCTCTCACGATCCTGCAGCGACGCCTGGCATCGTCGCCCAGGGCGATCTGGCGCTCCTTGGAACGGCGCAGGGAGCGGCTGTCGGCGCGGCTGGCCGAGGCCGAGATGCACAGAGCTGCCGCGGCTACCCGGTCGGTCGGTTCCGCCGTGGAGGCACTTGGGCGCGCCCCGTCGGGATACACGCTCTCAGACTTTGAGGACTTCGACCCGGACGAGCTGCTCAGCAGCGAGACGGAGGCCGTCGAGACCGAGATCCTCGACGAGGCCACCGCGGCGCGCACCGCAGACGAGCTCCGTATCGAGATCGCACAACTCGAGCATCTGGAGCAGCAGGCCCGCCGCGTGCATACGCGAGGAGAGGACCGAAAGTGGGACGAACTGGCCCGCCTGCTCCAGAACACGCCCGCGATGCTCGACGTCGATGGTCGCCTGAGGAAGCTGATCGTGTTCACCGAGCACCGCGACACCCTGGACTATCTGGTCGAGCGGCTCGTGCGTCTATTGGGCCGAAGCGACGCGGTGGTCGCGATCCACGGCGGCATCCGCCGCGAGGACCGGCGCCGGATCCAGCACCGCTTCACCCAGGACGAGCAGGTACGCATTCTGGTGGCCACCGACGCAGCCGGGGAGGGCCTCAACCTCCAGCGCGCCCACCTGATGGTGAACTACGACCTGCCCTGGAACCCGAACCGCATCGAGCAGCGCTTCGGGCGCATCCACCGAATCGGCCAGACCGAGGTGTGCAGGCTGTGGAATCTGGTCGCCGACGGCACTCGGGAGGGCCAGGTGTTCGAGCGGCTGCTCGACAAGCTCGAGGAGCAGCGCAGAGCCCTCGGGGCAAGGTCTTCGACGTGCTCGGACAAGCGTTCTCGGACAAGTCGTTACGAGAGTTGCTCATCGAGGCCATCACCTCCGAAGCCCCGGAGCTGCAGCAGCTGCGCATGAACGAGATCATCGACGCCACAGTTACCGACCGCGTGACGGCGCTGATCGAAGAGCACTCGCTGTTGGCCGAGGATCTAGCGCCCGATGCGGTGGCCGAGATTCGCGACCGGATGGCAAGGGCCCGGCCCATGCGGCTGCTGCCCAGCTTCGTGCGCCGATTCTTCCTGGCCGCGTTCGACCTCCTCGACGGCAGGGCCACCCAGCACGAGGGCGACCGCTACCAGGTCCGCCGTGTGCCGCCTGTGCTGCGCGGCTGGGACAAAGGCCATGGTCAGGGCCGGCTGTTGGACCGGTACGAGCGGGTGTGCTTCGAGCGCGACCGCATTGCCGTCACCGGCAGACCCCGTGCGGAGCTGTTGTCGCCAGGGCATCCTCTGCTGGACGCTGCCGTAGGAGCGGTTCTGGACTCCTACGGCCCGCAGCTGGCCCAGGGGAGCGTCCTCATCGACCCCACCGACTCCGGTGAGCGTCCCAAGGTGCTGATGTTCCTGGAGCACGAAATTGCCGACGCCGGCGCTGCGTCGGGCCGGGCGAGGCGACCCGTGTCGAAGCGCTTCGAGTATGTGGAGATCACCGAGGACGGCAACATCACAGACCCGGGAATCCATCCCTACCTCGACTGCCGCACGCCCGATGCCGAGGAGCTAGATCTGGTGAGGCCGCTCACGGCGGATGACTGGGTGCGCGATGGTCTCGAGCGCACCGCCTTGCACCACGCCGTGCAGAACAATGTCCCCCGGCACCTCAACGAAGTGCAGGATCGCGTACACCGCAAGATCGACCGGACCCTGGCCGCGGTCGAGCAGCGCCTGACAGCGGAGCGCAACCACTGGGACAACCAGGTGCTCAAGCTCAAGAACGATGAGATGGCCGGCAAGCGCAATGCTCGCCTCAACTCCGTCCAAGCTGCCCGCCGCGCCGACGAAGCCGACGAACGTCTGAGTCGCCGCAAGCGCGAACTGGCCCTGCAGCGCAAGCTTTCAGCCCTGCCTCCTCGCGTCGTCGGCGCCGCCTTCGTGGTGCCCGAGGGCTTGGTGGCCCGGCTGGCTGGCGAGGCTCCGCCTGAGTCGTACGCAACTGACACGGTCCGGACCGAGAGGCTGGCGGTGGATGCCGTGCTGGCCACCGAGCGCGAGTTGGGCCGAACGTCGGAGGAGATGCCCCACAACCACAAGGGCTACGACATCGAGACGCGTGCCGCCGACGGCGACCTCATCTTCGTGGAGGTCAAGGGCCGCGCGGCAGGAGCGACGGACTTCGTGCTCACCAACTCCGAGATCATCGCGGGCCTCAACAACGCCGACCACCACATCCTTGCTCTAGTGGAGGTGGACGACGACGACACCACCACAGTGCGCTACCTCTACGACCCCTGCACCAGCCGTCTGACCGAACCCGGCTACGGCGAGCAGAAACGGGTCCTGAGCTGGCCCGACTACTGGAGCCTCGCGGGCCCACCCCATTGAGGCGGATCGGGCGGCTAGATCAAGCCAGCGGTGAAATCGTTGCTGGCGAGCAGGTCGAGTGCCCGCTGGCTTCTTGCGGCTGCGTCGAGCAGCAAACCGGGACGGCGCCGGGGCGTATACCTGAGTTGAGGTGGGCAGAGCGTGCTATCGTCCGCCCATGGACGCCGACGGATCACAAGGAACTCGGTCTGCGTCCCACGTTGAGTGAAGCTTGCCTTCGCGGCCCGCCTCCCGTTGCGGCGCCAAACGGCAGCCGGTACCCTGCACGGCCCTCCACGGTGCTTCATCTGGCCGGGAGCCTCGGCATCATGCCCAGCGTCGATACCCCTGTGGCTGGCTGCGCCGAAGGCCGAACCGAGATAGGAGCGTCCAATGGACACCGAAGAGCTGATAGCCCCGGATCTGATCCTGCTGCTCCTGGCTGCTCCGACTCGGTGGCCGCAGGCTCAGAATCGCATCAACGGAATCACCAGGCTCGAGAAGCTGCTATTCCTGATCGATAAGGAATGCAAGCAGGTGCGAGCCATCGATAAGCCTTTCGACTTCACCGCATACCACTACGGGCCGTACTCCAAGGAGGTTTATGAGGCTGTTGAACTGCTGGAGGAGGCGAGACTATTGAGCGAACATCGACAGTTCACTGAGTCGGATCTTGATCGTGCAGAAGAGGTGCTGTATTCGGACACGGCAACAGAGATTTCCTATGAGCGTCAATTCATACTCACCGATGAGGGCAAGAGCGTCGCATCGTATTTGGCTAAGTCCCATCCGCAGTTTCAGAGGCAGATAGAGTTACTGAAGGATCAGTACGCAGGGCTGACCCTAGAAGATCTGATCTATCGCGTATACCACAAGTATCCCGAATATACCGAGAAATCGATCATCCGTGACAAGGTGATGCGGGCCTAAGTCCTAGATCCTATAACCAGAATGTCCGCTAGATTACAACTAGGCTATTCTGTCTTTGTTGGACTCTGTACCTTGGCTTCTCTATGGCTTCAGTGGCGAAGAGAAAAGCGTGACACCGAGCGACTTCTAACGATCACACATGAAAATGCGAAAGAAGTTCGCACAAGACTACGATCAGATATCGTCGGTCTACTCTATAGCAGTCTCCTGCCAATGAAACTGCTATTTGTGCATCTTAGCACAGAAGAGCGGCTAAAGAAGGAACTCGAATGGATAGTTCGAAAGCCTGAGATCACGCAGACACTTGCCGGATTGCTGGGTGACTTGATCGACGCCGAGAAGTATCCACTTAGGTCACGCCGCATTCAGAGACTTCAAACAGTCGCATCGGTTCTGGGCGCGCTTTCGCTAGTCGGTGTGTTACTGCCGCTCGTAAGCTGGTTCATGAACGAGCCGGTAGAATACCATCCAGGCAATTGGATAATGCTTGCAACTTTGGTCGCGGCTGTTGTGACATTCGTGACCGCGACGGTTGTCAAGTCGAGGTACCAATACCGAATAAACGTGATCCTCTATTCTGGAACGGGGACGATATCATCATGATGTACAATACGGAAGCGAGTCTAGTTTCTGATTTATGCGACTCCGTGCCGCATCTATGGGGACCCGATGCTACTAGCAGGGTGGAGGTACGTTGCCATGATCAGGCTAGCATGGATGTCTTGGTGCAGACACCAGTCAAGCTCATCGGCATCGAAGCGAAGCTGTCTCACTGGAACCGTGTCTTGGCTCAAGCCTACCTGCATCGGTATTGTGTGGATCTTGTCTTCGTGGCACTACCAGCGGACAAGATCACGGAAGCGCGACTGCTAGAGGCAGCTTGGTTCGACATCGGCGTGATCGCTGTTGACAATGGTTCAACCCACATCCTTCAAGATGCAGATCCAGCCCGACCTGTCAACCGAATACGTCAACGCCTTGTGGATCTCGCCACAGACTCGGCTGATACACTTAGGAGTGTATGATGCTACATTGTCTTGCGTATGGCAATTCGGATCAGGCGAGCTTTCGTGACCGAGGGGTGAGAGATTGCTTCGACATTCTAACTGTGCCATCAACCATCGCATCCTACTATTCTGATGCCACAGCTGCCTTCGTTCTTTCATCTGAACTGCAATACATGATTGAACCGAGGACGCCTTTGTTCCAGGAGTTATTGCGAGACCCTAGAGCGTCACACTTCACACTGGCATCATTCATGGGCCATTCGGTTGATTCACATTTGAATGATTCGGTCGACCAAGACATTGATGTGTACTTCCCAGCGGACTTCTATTCTGAAGATGTCTGCGCGGAAGTTGTATTGTCGATGGTGGACTTTCAGCGACAGTATGGGGGTCGGGCTGTAGAGGTTGCCGCCAAGCTGGACCGCTATCGGAAACTGTTAGCGAAGGCCACCGGCGAGGCTCCCACCACGAGTCTGTACGACGATCAGCGTGGACCGACCTATGTGCTGTGCCCCTATTTTGCGGTCAGGTCGTTTTCAGATGAGTGGTGGTTGGTCATGGAACGTATTTGGGAGGCCACATTACAACTCGACACTCCACAAGAGATTTCTCCGGTTGTGTCCATGAGTGATGTCTCACTACTGGAGACAGCGATTGAGAGAGTCCCAGACGGAATGTCATCTAGAGTCTTCTATTGGATTCCGGGCTTCGACGAAAGACGAGTTGATGTTCGTAGGCTAAGACAGCTTAGAACAGTTGTTAGCAGCCTTTGCGAAACCCGGAAGCTGATGAATCTGTATGGAGGCTATTACAGCATTCTGATGGGCAAGTTCGGATTGGCTGGCTTCAACAACGGTCTCGGCTACAGCGAGTCACGTGAATGGCCGACACTCGACGCAACCGGTGCAGCGCCTGCTCGGTACTATTTGCGCAAGCTACACGCCTATGTGCCTACGGCTACAGCCACAGCGATCATCGAAAATGATAATGCGTTCATGTGTGATTGCAGTGTCTGTGGAGAGGGACGGTTGCCGAGTGACTTGAACTATCATGAACTCAAGAGACACTTTGCGTTGTCGCGTGCGTGGGAGATCAAACAGTCCGAAGAGTTCGATCTAGCTGAACTGCGCACGATGCTCATAGATGACGCCGAACGCTGCCGGGAGTTGCAGCGTCGACTACCGCGAAACATCAGGATTCGGAGTGAGCACCTGTCTCGATGGGCTGAGGCATTGGAGTGATGAGGCATTTCGGGTCCGGATGCAGCTGTTGGATTCCGCTCTTGTCTTGTGGGCAGCGTTGCTTTGGAGATTCGTTTGCTTACGCTCATGAAGCCATTTGGCGTGTGGTGAATCGTTCTACTGCTGTTGCGGTGCGCCGATGTCAAGGGACGAACAGCGGGCTCCTGGGGTGAGTACGACGTATGGCGGGATGGGCAAGCGCAAGCTGATTGAGGTGGCTTTGCCGCTGGACGCGATCAACGCGGCGGCGGCCAAGGAGAAGTCGATTCGGCATGGGCACCCCTCGTCGCTGCATCTTTGGTGGTCACGCAAGCCGTTGGCCGCCTGTCGGGCGGTGCTGTTCGCATCGTTGGTGGACGATCCCTCTTGTGATGCGTCGTTGACGCGGGCTGAGCAGGCGGCTGCCCGTGACGACCTGTTCGATCTGGTGACGCGGCTGGTCGATTGGCAGAGCAGCAACGATCCGACGGTGCTGGCGGAGGCGCGGGCCGCGATCGCGAGATCCTGTGGGGGCGATCGTCCCGCGGTGCTCGACCCGTTCGCCGGCGGCGGGTCCATTCCTCTGGAGGCCCAGAGGCTGGGGCTTGCGGCCCATGCGGGGGACTTGAACCCGGTGGCGGTGCTGATCAACAAGGCGATAGTGGAGATCCCGCCCCGGTTCGCGGGAAGGCCACCCGTTCATCCCGCCCAAGCGGGAGCGTCGGTGCTGGGGTCGTGGCCGGGGTCGACGGGTTTGGCGGCAGATGTCCGCCACTATGGCCAATGGATGCGCGACCAGGCTGCAACCCGGATCGGCTATTTGTACCCAGATGTCGAGCTGCCGCCGGATCATGGCGGAGGGCGGGCCACGGCCATCGCGTGGCTGTGGACGCGTGCCGTCCGGTGCGCGAACCCGGCCTGCGGAGCCACCATGCCGCTGGCTTCTGGTTGGTGGCTGTCCAAGAAGAAGGGCCGCAAGCAGTGGCTGGAGCCGGTCGTAGATGGCGGGCGTGTCCGCTTCGAGGTCGGCAGCGGCACTGGCGAACCACCCGACCCGCCCAAGTACGGAAGGGCGAAGTTCCGCTGCATCTGCTGCGGCGAGGCATGCCCGGAAGGCCACGTCAAGGCCGAGGCAGCCGCTGGTCGCATGGGAGCCCTGCTGACAGCGGTGGCCGCCCAAGGGCGCCGACAGAGGGTCTATTTGGCCCCGACTGAACGCCACGAAGAGGCGGCGAAGGTTCACGTTCCTGACGCTCCGGACTTCGGAGACCTTCCCAACGACCCGCGCGCGATCACGGTTCCGAATTGGGGCATGACGCAATGGACTGACTTGTTCATGCCCAGGCAGCTGACCGCCTTGTGCACGTTCTCCGACTTGGTGTCAGAGGCCCGGGAGCAGGCGCGTGAGGATGCTCGGACAGCGGGCCTCGCGGACGATGGAGTCCCGCTGCGCGACAACGGCACGGGAGCAGCGGCCTATGCCGAGGCCGTGTCCGTCTACTTGGCGTTCGCTGTCTCCAAGCTGGCGGATCTGGGCAACTCGTTGTGCGCTTGGGAGCCGAACGCTGAGTGCCCTCGGCATCTGTTCGCTCGGCAGGCGATTCCGATGGTGTGGGACTTTGCCGAGGGGAACCCGCTGTCGGAGTCGTCGGGATCGTGGTCGGTGATCCTCGACGGCATTGTGCGGACGTTCGACTCGAAGGCGTGGCCGCCGCCGTCGCCTGCCAGCGTCGCGACCGTGGAGCGCCAGGACGCCATGTCGCTCCCGGTGCCGGCGGTGCCTGTGCTGGTGTCCACCGATCCGCCCTACTACGACAATGTCGGCTACGCCGACGTGTCGGACTTCTTCTACGTGTGGCTGCGCCGCTCGCTGAGCGCCGTGTTCCCCGACGTGTGCTCCACGCTGCTCGTCCCCAAGGCACACGAGTTGATCGCCGCCCCCTACCGCCACGGCGACGACAAGCGGGCCGCCGAGGGCTTCTTCGAGGACGGGCTCGGACAGGTCTTCGCCCGGCTGCGCGACATCCAGGACCCCCGGTTCCCGCTCACGGTGTACTACGCGTTCAAGCAGGCCGAGACCGACGACGACGGAACCGCCTCCACCGGCTGGGAGACGATGCTGGCCGCTCTGCTCAAGGCCGGGCTGGCCATCACCGGCACGTGGCCGGTGCGCAGCGAGGCGTCCAACCGGATGCGCTCGCTCGACAGCAACGCGCTGGCCTCGTCCCTCGTGCTGGTGTGCCGGCCCCGGCCCGAGGACGCGCCGGTGGCCTCCCGCCGGGACTTTCTCGACCAGCTCACCCGCCGACTGCCCGAGGCGCTGCGGCTCATGCGCCAGGGCAGCATCGCCCCCGTCGACCTGGCCCAGGCGGCCATCGGCCCCGGCATGGAGATCTTCTCGACGTATTCCCGCGTGGTCGAGGCGGGCGGCGCCGACATGACCGTGCGCGATGCGCTGGCCGCCATCAACCGGGTGCTGGACGAAACGCTCGAAGGTGCCGACGCCGAACTGGACGCCGACACCCGCTGGGCCGTCACTTGGTACAGCGAGCAGGGCCACGACCCCGGCGACTACGGCCGGGCCGAGCAGCTCTCCAAAGCCCGCAACACCTCGGTCGCCGGTCTGGTGGAGGCCGGAATCGTAGAGGCCCACGGCGGCAGGGTGAGGCTGCTTCCCCGGTCCGAGCTCGACAGGGACTGGGATCCCGACGCCGACAATCGCCGCACCGTCTGGGAAGTCGTGCAGCACCTGATCCGCCGACTGGAAGAGGGCGGCGAACGCGCGGGCGCCGATCTGCTGCGCTTCGCCGGCACCGACGCCGAGCCCGCCCGTGAGCTGGCTTATCGCCTTTACCACATATGCGAACGGAAGGGCTGGGCCGCTGACGCACTCGCCTACAACAGCCTCGTCTCGGTCTGGCCCGAACTCAGCCGCCTCGCGGCCGAGCCGCCGCAGGGCCAGGCGGATCTTGGGTTCACCGACTGACCGCCACCGGTAGCCTGAGACAGAATGCGCGCCGTGGAGCGGAGGCGGAAGCTGATCGAGGTGGCGTTGCCCTTGGACGCGATCAACACGGCCGCGGCCCAGGAGAAGTCGATCCGGCACGGGCATCCCTCCACGTTGCATCTCTGGTGGGCGCGCCGACCGCTGGCGGCCTGCCGGGCGGTGCTGTTCGCGTCGCTGGTGGACGACCCGTCCTGTGACGAGTCGCTAACTCGGGAAGAGCAGGAAGTCAAGCGCAAGGAACTCTTCGGCCTGATCGAGCGTCTGGTGCAGTGGGAGAACAGCAACGATGCCCACGTTCTGGCTGAAGCACATGAAGAGATAGTGAAATCCACCGGGGGGGGGGGGGGCTGCCAGCCGTTCTGGATCCGTTCGCTGGTGGTGGGTCGATCCCGTTGGAGGCTCAGCGCCTGGGGTTGGAGGCCCATGCCAGCGACCTGAACCCGGTGGCGGTGCTCATCAGCAAGGCCCTTATCGAGGTCCCGCCCCGGTTCGCCGGCCGCCCGCCGATCCACGCCGACTCGGGTCGAGCGAGTGCCTTGGGCTCCTGGTCGGGGGCGCAAGGCCTTGCTGCGGACGTGCGTCACTACGGACAGTGGATGCGCGAGCGGGCCGAGCCGCGCATCAGCCGCCTGTACCCGGAGGTCGCACTACCAGCCGAGCACGGCGGCGGGCAGGCGACGGTCATCGCCTGGATATGGGCTCGCACCGTGTTGTGCCCCAACCCGGCGTGCGGCTCGACCATGCCGCTGCTGAACTCCTTCGCACTGTCGCGGCGCAAGAACCGGGAGGCCTGGCTGCAGCCCGAACCCGACCCGCAGGCGCGCACGATCCGATTCCGGGTGCACCACGGGCCTGGGTGTCCGCCCGGAGGCACCGTCAATCGCGGCGGCGCCGTCTGCCCGGCCTGCGGGTCCGGCATGCCTCTCAAGAAGGTTCGGGCGGCGGCCAAGGCGGGCGGCCTGGGCTCTCAGCTCGTCTGCATCGTGGCCGAGGGAGACCGCAGACGGATCTACCTGCCGTCAGATGATGCCCATGTGGAGGCGGCGCGGGTCGAACCGCCTCCCGATCCGCCCTTCGGCGATCTTCCGTTCAACCCGCGGGCTGTAACTGCCCCCAACTACGGCCTCACTCAGTGGGCTGACCTGTTCACAGCCCGTCAGCTGACCACGATGTGCACCTTCGCCGATCTCGTGGCCGAGGCCCGTGAGCAGGTGCTGGCTGATGGGGGCGACGAGTCGTACGCCGACGCCATTGCCCTCTATCTGAGCCTCGCTGTGGGGCGTCTGGCCAACCGCAGTTCCAGTCTGTGCTTCTGGAATCCTGGACGCGACACCATCGAGCAGGTGTTCGCCCGCAACGCGCTGCCGATGATCTGGGTGTACGCGGAGGGCAACCCGTTCTCCGGCTCCTCTGGCAACTTTCTGGGCCAGCTCGACTATCTGGTTGCGGCGCTGGAGCGGGTGCCCGCCGGACGCCGGGGGCACGCGAAGCAACTGGACGCCCGCTCACTCCACCGCATCGGGAACACAGCGATGGTGTGCACCGACCCGCCCTACTACGACAACGTCCCCTACGCAGACCTCTCCGACTTCTTCTATGTGGGCTGCGTCGGTGCCTCAAAGACATGCACCCCGATCTGTGCAGCACACTGCTGGTGCCCAAGGCTCAGGAACTCATCGCCGAGCCAGTCCGCCAGGGTGACTGGAACTCTGCTGCCGCCTTCTTCGAGGTCGGGCTAAGACAGGCGTTCGCCGCCGTCATCGACGTCCAGGACGAGGCCTATCCGTTCACTGTCTTCTACGCGTTCAAGCAGGCCGAGGACACAGGCGACGGCGCTGGGCGGGTGTCCACGGGCTGGGAGACGATGCTCGCGGGTCTGCTGGACTCGGGCGCGACCATCACCGGCACCTGGCCCGTCCGCACCGAACAGCCCGGCGGTCTGCGGGTAGTGGGCCGAGCCGCGCTGGCCTCGTCCATCGTGCTGGTGTGCCGACGCCGGCTGGCGGATGCGCCCCTTACCACCCGGCGCGACTTCCTGTCGTCGCTGCATGCGGAGTTGCCGGAGGCTCTGCAAATGATGCAGCAGGGCAACATTGCTCCGGTCGATCTGGCCCAAGCGTCGATCGGCCCAGGCATGGCGATCTTCTCCCGCTACCGCCGCGTGGTCGAGGCCGACGGCAGCTCTATGTCGGTGCGCGACGCACTGTCGGCCATCAATCGGGCACTCGATGTTGTGCTGGCCGAGCAGGAGGCCGACTTCGATGCCGACACCCGCTGGGCCGTCGCGTGGTACAGCGAGTTCGGATTCGACGAGGGATCGGCCGGCGCGGCCGAGACGCTCAGCAAGGCGAAGAACACCTCCATTGACGGCCTGGTTCGGGCGGGGATCCTTCAGCAGCAAGGCAACTCCTGCCGCCTGCTCGCCCGCAGCGAACTCGACGAGGACTGGGCACCGGACACCGACCAGCGGCTCACCGTGTGGGAGATCGTTCAGCATCTGATTCGCAGGCTGGAGAACGAGGGCGAGATGGCAGCCGCCGATGTGATGCGCGCCATCGGCGGCTTGGCCGAACCGGCGCGCGATCTTGCCTATCGCCTCTACCACACCTGCGAGCGCAAGGGCTGGACTGCGGACGCGCTCGCCTACAACGGCCTCGTGGCGGCCTGGCCCGAGTTGAGCCGCCTGGCTGATGTGGCCCCCGAGGGCCAGGGCTCGCTCGGGTTCTCCGGATGAGAAGAACCGCCGATGCCGCTCGAAGAGGGGCAACTGTCCCACGCTTGGGGTAGAAGTACTGCGTGGCTCTTTCGAACTATGAGCGAGTCGGCAAGGCGGTGGCGCTGCTGGGGGAGGGCATCGCGCCCTTCGTGGCGCGCGAGTGCCAGGCCCAGTTCGGCGACGAATGGGCCGCAGATGTGCAGCGAGCGAACACGCGGGGCACGGGTCGGCCCAGAACCGTCAACCCCAAGGACGCCCAGTTCCTGTTGCGAGTGATGTGGGACGAGTGGAACACGATCTTCGTCAAGAAGCTCTCCCGAAACGACCGCAGCTACGTCTCGGAGCTTCAGACAGTGCGCAACTCGTGGGCGCACAACGACAGCTTCTCCACCGACGATGCCCTTCGGGCACTGGACACCTCCAAGCGGCTGCTGGAGTCTGTGGGTTCCGGTGCCCAGGCCATCGAGGTCGACAAGCTTCACCAGCAGCTCCTGCGACTGAAGTTCGACGAGCAGGCCCGCAACATCGAGCAGCGTGCTGCGGCCGCTCCGGCCGACGGACGCACGTCTGCGGGCCTGCCTGGCTGGCGCGAGGTTATCGAACCTCATGAGGACGTGGCCACGGGCCGCTTCCAGCTCGCAGAGTTCGCTGCGGACCTGCACCAGGTGTGGCGTGGAGAGGCCGCCTTCGAGTACGGCGACCCGGTCGAGTTCTTCAGGCGCACCTACATCACCGAAGGACTCGCCAGCCTGCTCGTCGGCGCGGCGCAGCGGTTCACGGGCAGTGGCGGCGATCCTGTCATCCAGCTTCAGACGAACTTCGGCGGGGGCAAGACCCACGCCCTGATCGCCCTGTACCACCTTGCGGGGGGGCACGTCGGCGAACAAACTCAACGGAGTCGAGGAGCTGCTGGCCGCCGACGATCTCGACCTGCCGGCCGAGACAGTCCGCCGGGCCGTGCTGGTCGGGCACCAGCTGCAGCCGGGCGAATCCAAGACCAAACCCGACGGCACGGTCGTGCGCACCATGTGGGGCGAGCTCGCCCATCAGCTCGGCGGGGCTGAGGGCTATGCGCTGGTCGCCGAGGCCGACCGGACCGGTACCAGCCCCGGCGGCGCGCTGACCGATCTGCTGCGCTCCTGCGCCCCCTGTCTGGTGCTCATCGACGAGTGGGTGGGCTACGCCCGCCAGCTCTACGGCATATCGGGCCTTCCCGCCGGGTCGTTCGACGCTCACTTCAGCTTCGCTCAGGCCCTCACCGACGCCGCCGCCAATGCGCCCGGGGCGCTGCTGGTGGCGACGATCCCCTCCTCGCAGATCGAGGTCGGCGGCGAGGGCGGGCAGGCCGCGCTGACGCGCCTGGAGAACCTGTTCGCCCGCACTCAGGCCAATTGGCGCACGGCCACCGCTGAGGAGAGCTTCGAGATCGTGCGACGGCGCCTGTTCAAAGACGTGTCGCCTGACGCTGCCCGGCAGCGCGACGCGGTCGTGCGGGCCTTTGCCAAGCTCTACCAGTCCCGCTCGGCAGACTTCCCCCCGGAGTGCCGGGAAGGCGACTACCAGCGCCGGATGCAGGCCACCTACCCGGTTCATCCCGAGCTGTTCGACCGGCTCTTCGGGGAATGGTCCGCGCTTGAGCGGTTCCAGCGCACCAGAGGCGTGCTGCGGCTTATGGCCACCGTTATCCACTCGCTGTGGATAAGCGGCGACCCGAGCCTGCTGATCATGCCCTGCACCATCCCCGTCGATAATGGCGACGTGGCCGAAGAGCTGATCCGCCACCTCGACGCGGCTTGGCGCACCGTCGTGGAGACCGACATAGACGGCCCGGGCGCGCTGCCGCTGCGCCTCGACAAGGAGAACTCCAACTTCGGGCGTTTCCAGGCTGCCCGCAAGGTGGCCCGCGCGGTGTATTTCGGCTCGGCGCCCTCCCAGCAGGCCGCCAATCGGGGTCTCGACGACCGTTCCATCAAGCTCGGGTGCCTGCAGCCCGGCGACGACCGCCCCGCCACCTACAGCGACGCGTTGCGCAGGCTGTCGGATCAGGCGATGTATCTGTACCGCGACGGCACCCGCTACTGGTACGCGCTCCAACCCACCGTCAACCGAATGGCACGCGACCGGGCCGAGAACCACTTCAGCGACGCCGACGCGGATGAGGTGATACGCGGGCTCGTCGACGATGCGCTACGTAAGGACCGAGGACACTTCGCGGGTGTGCACCCCTGTCCTCGCAGCCCCGCGGACGTGCCCGACGAAGACGAGGCCCGTCTCGTGGCGCTGGACCCGACTGCACCGCACGACACCAAGGTGGACGAAAGCGAGGCTCTGCGTACCGCGGGCCTGATCCTGCTGGAGCGTTCCGGCGGCGCGCGCCAATACAGCAACATGCTGGTGTTCCTGGCTGCTGACGTCACCCGGCTGCGCGACCTGCGCCAGGCTGTCCGCAGTTTCCTGGCCTGGGAGTCCATCGATCGCGATGCCGACTCTCTGGGCCTCGACGAATATCAGAAGAGCCAAACCCGAACCAAGCTCACCGAGGCCAGCGACACGGTCAAGACTCGCATAGGCGAGACCTACATCTGGGCTCTGCACCCGCTGCAGCCGCCCGACGACCCAACCGGTGACATCCGCTGGGAGAAATCGAGGCTGACATCCTCGGCGTCATTGGCCGACCGCGTCTCCCGCAAACTCGATCAAGACGAGGCGCTCATCCGCGAGTATGCGGGCACCCGCCTGCGCATCGACCTCGACCGCGTGCCGCTGTGGAGAGACGGACCCGGCGGTGAGAAAGCCGCCGTGTCGGTCAAACAACTCTGGGAGGACTTCACCCGCTACCTGTACCTTCCCCGCCTCCTGCGCCGCGGCGTCCTCGAAGACGCCATCAAGAAGGGCGTGGCCGACACCGCGTGGAGCACAGACGGCTTCGCATACGCCGACGGCCACAACGGCGAGCGCTATGTCGGCCTCAGAGCAGGCGAACAGTTGTTGTCAATCGCTCCCAGCGGACTGGTGGTCCACCCCGAGGCCGCGGTTCGCCAGTTCGCCAAGGACGGGGCGGAGCCGGAGCAAGACGGAGGCAAGGGCACAGAGGCCACCGAGGAAGAGGAGGTCCCCGCCCGTACTGACCCGGTCGGCGCCCCCAAGTTGCCGCCCAAACCGACCCGATACTACGGCCGAGTCACTCTCGCATCAGATCGATGGACCCGCATCGCCGCCAAGATTGCCGAAGGCATAGTTCAGAAGCTCACCAAAGTCGACGGAGCCCAAGTCACGGTAACCATCGAAGTCGAAGCCAGAGCCGAGGGGGGATTCAACGAATCCACCCGGTCAGATGTAGATGAGAATGCTACGACTCTCAACTTCAACGCCAGCGACTTCGACAAGTCTTAGGAGCGCGCGCAAACGCATGGCTATGCGCCTCTCGGTGTGGCGCTCAGTAGCCCCTCCACTCGGGGGGCCGGCGTTCCTGGAAGGCGGCCACCCCTTCGGCGGCGTCCTCGGTTCCGGCGTTGAGCTCCACCGCCACCGCCTCGTCGTGGGCCATGGAGGCCCGGTCGGCGTCCAGGCTGCGGTTGACCAGCCACTTGGTCAGCGCGAACGACCGGCTCGGTCCGCTGGCCAGACGCTCAGCCCACTCGGCCGCGGCCGGCTGAACCTCGTCGTGGGGCACCACCCGGTTCACCAGGCCGAACTCGTGGGCCGTCTCGGCAGGCAGGTCCTCAGCCAGCAGGAACAGCTCCATCGTGCGGCGCACACCGATGATGCGGGGCAGCAGCCACGCCCCCAGCGCGTCGGGCACCAGGCCCCGGCGGGCGAACACCTCCACGAACTTGGCCCGGTCGCCGGCGATGACCAGGTCGCAGGCCAGGGCCAGATGCGCGCCCATGCCGGCCGAGGTGCCGTTGACGGCTGCGATCACGGGCACGTCGCAATCCAGCAAGGAAGCGAACAGCGCGTACTGGCCGTCGAGCATCATCCGGCGGGCGTCGCCGACGATCCGCTCGGGCACGTCGGGGGCGCGGTCGGCGTCAGCGTAGGAGTGGCGCAGGTCGGCGCCGGTGCAGAAGAACCGGTCGCCGGAGCCGGTGATCACCGCGGCCCGGGCCCGGTGGCTGGTGTTGAGCCCGTTGAGGATGTCACGCACCCGGTCACGGCACGGCGGGGTCAAGGCGTTGCCAGCCTCGGGCCGGTCGATCGTGATCCACGCCACCCCGTCCCGATAATCGAGCCGGACCTGCTCGTCGAGGGGTCGCGCCGCGCTCACAGCCGGCCAACCTACCCGCCTCGGTGCCGATCTCGGGAGGTCTTTGAGCCCTGGGGGCACAGAACTCGTACCAAGAATCCGTGACGCTGGCAGACTGCCGCCCAGAGGCCGAGCGAGAGGCAGTGACCAGTGGACGGATCCGTGAGATATGCAGCGAGGCCGTGGCCCGAACGGCCCGTGAGCGCAGCGAACAAGAGCGGGAATGGCCACGTTCCGGCATCTAGCGGCATCGCGTGCCTGCGGATGTTCTGATGGCGAACACCGACGCCCTAGGACTGTGGGCAATAGCCCAGGACGACCCCGACTTCCTGGCCGTGGTCGACCCTGAGCACGACCAGTTGACCTACGCCGAGCTAGCCGCGCTGACCAACCGGATCTCGCGAGGTCTTCAAGCCGCCGGTCTAGGCAAGGGCGACCAGGTGACGACTCTGCTGCCCAACTGCTTCGAGCAGCTCGCAGTGTGCCTGGCCGCCTACCAGAGCGGCTTGTACGTGACCACCATCAACTGGCACTTCGTCGGCGCGGAGATCAACTACATCGTCAACGACGCCGAAACCAAGGCGTTCATCGTTCACGAGCGTTTCGGGGAGGAGGCCGCCAAGGCCCTCGACGGCTGCGTTGTGGGTGAGGTGAACCGGTTCTGCGTCGGCGGCCCGGTGGAGGGATTCCGTCCCTTCGACGATCTCGTCGCGGGCCACAGCGGCGAGCGGCCCGATCCCGAGCATCTGGCCACCGGATCCTTCATGTTCTACACCTCGGGAACCACCGGACGACCCAAGGGGGTGCGGCGGGCGCTGGACCCCCGGCCGCCCGACGAGGCCGCGTCGACCTCGGGCATGCTGCTGATGCTGTTCGGCTCCAAGCCCCACGACGACAACGTGCAGATCACGCAGGCACCGCTGTACCACACCGCGGTCAACAACTGGACCACGATGTCGCTGCACATGGGCCATACCGTCGTGCTGATGGACCGCTGGACCGCGGAGGGGGCGCTGGAGCGCATAGAGCGATACCGGGTCACCAGCTCGCACATGGTGCCCACCATGTTCAACCGGCTGCTGCATCTCCCCGCGGAGGTGCGCTCCCGTCACGACGTGTCGTCGCTGCGCTCGATGGTGCACGCCGCCGCGCCGTGCCCGGTGGAGACCAAGCGGCGCATGATCGAGTGGTGGGGCGACTCCATCTGGGAGTACTACGCGGCCACCGAGGGCGGCGGCACCGTGGTGTCGGCCGCGGAGTGGATGCAGCGGCCCGGCACGGTGGGCAAGGCCTGGCCCCGCTGCGAGGTGATCGTGGTCGACGGCGACGGCAACGACCTGCCGCCGGGGGAGTCGGGCACGGTGTACATGAAGATGCCGGGCGCGGTCTTCGAGTACAAGGGCGACAAGGCCAAGACCGCGGCCAGCCGTCTGCGGAACTTCTTCACCGTCGGAGACATCGGCTATCTCGACTCCGACGGCTACCTGTTCCTCAACGACCGGGCCAACGACATGATCATCGTCGGCGGCGTGAACGTCTACCCCGCGGAGATCGAGGGCGAGCTGGTGCAGCATCCCGCGGTTGGCGACGCGGCCGTGTTCGGTGTGCCCAACCCCGACACCGGCGAGGAGATCAAGGCGGTCGTCGAGCTGCGTGACGGGTGGGCGCCTGGCGACGGCACCACCGAGACCATCCTGGGGTGGCTCAGGGATCGGCTCGGCCGCCAGAAGCTGCCCCGCTCCGTCGACTACACCACAGCGATGCCCCGCGACCCCAACGGCAAGCTCTACAAGCGCAAACTGCGAGACCCCTACTGGGAGGGCCACGAGCGAGCCATCTGAAGGGCGGACCCCTCAGCTGGCGGCTTTCTGGGAGTCGAGGAAGTTGCGGGCCCGGTCGACGAAGCTGGCCATCTGGGCTCGGCTGGTGTGGCGTGACGGGCAGTAGCGCAGTTCGGGTTCGGTGAGACACCCGGCGGTGATGCCCGCGGCGTAGAGGGCCTGGATGTTGGCGGCGTGGGCGCTCCCGGCGGCAACATCGGCGAAGTCGGCGGGCTCGTCTGGGGCGGTCAGGTCCAGGGCGCGGGTCAAGAAGCTGGCCATCTGGGCTCGGGTGATCGGCTCGGAGGGGCAAAACTGCAGCTCGGGCTCGGTGCGGCACCCCAGGGTGACCTCCAGCTCGGCGAGGCGCTCGATGAAGGGCGCCGACCGCCGATCAGGATCAACGTCGGTGAAGCGCGGAGCGCCCTCGGGGGCGGTGTCCGCGCCGTCAAGGAGGCGCACCAGCCAAACCGCCATGGTCCAGCGCAGGATCGGCTCGCCGGGGCAGAACCGGCCGGTCCCGCACGCAGTGCCTTCTAGCAGCCCCGCCTCCTCGAGGGCCTCGACCGATTCCTGGTGCACGTTGGCGTCGCTTATGTCCGCGAAGGCGCTCTCGAACTCTTCGGGCTCCTCGGGCGCACCGCTGCCGCCTCCTCCTCCGCTTCCGCCGCCGCCTCCTCCTCCGCTTCCGCCGCCTCCGCCTCCGCCTCCGCCTGGCGGCCGGGTGACGGGGTCGTCAATGTCGGTCAGGAGGATCGTCACCCTGATGGTGTCGTCGGCGGAGGTGTCGGGCCTGCCCATCCGGGCCTTGCCGTCGGAGACCGACACGTCCACCGTGTAGCTGCGCCTCGACTCATAGTCCAGCCTCGCGCCGTCGGCCACCGAGATCTGGCCGGTCTGCGAGTCGATCTCGAACGGGGCCGAGCCCACTCGCGTCAGCGAGTAGGTCAGATCATCGTTCTCGGGATCGACCGCGATGACCGGGGCGCCGACCGGGGTTCCGGGCGGGGAGTTCTCGGCCACGCTGCGCTCGGCTGTGGTCGCGCTGAACTCGGGCGGCTGGTTCTCAGCCGCCAGCACCCGATCGGACCATTCGGCCTGCGCCGACTTGCCCGGCCCGTGGCCGTCGTCGTAGGACGCAACCGCTCGCAGATACTGGCCAATGTCGGCGGTCTGGGGGGTGTAGGTGCTGGAGTCGGCGCCGGTGATGGTCGTCGGGTCGACGCGGTTGGTGGAACGCTGCCAACTCCACGTAGTGCCGGTGACGTTGCCGTCCGGGTCCGACACTGTCGCAGTCAGCGCGGTGCCCATCATCGGAGTGATGGCGGCCAGCGTGACGGAGCCGCCTTCGTCGACATTGACGACGTTGACGGTGCCGCCTTCGTCGACATTGACGACGTTGATGGTCACCCGCACTGTGGCCCGGACATTCGACGGGTCGCTGGCTGTCACCGTGACCGAGTAGGTCTGCGTGGCCTCGTAGTTCAAGGCAGCCTTGGTCTCCAGCTGGCCCGAGGAGTCGTCTATGTCGAAGAGGGCGCGGTGCGTGCCGCCCAGGGTGTAGGTCAAGGTGTCGTTGTCGAGGTCCGTGGCCGCAACGGCTGAGTCGAACGCGATGCCGGTGCCGGTGTCTTCGGCAACGCTGCGCTCAACTGTGGCCGAGCCGAACTGCGGTGCCCGGTTCGGCACCGGTGCGGCCTGCACCGGATTGGCCGACTCCGCCTCGGCCGACTTGCCGGATCCCTCGCCGTCGCTGTAGGAGGCAGTTGCCCGTAGATAGAGCCGCACATCGCTGTCCTGGGGCGTGTAGGTGGCCGCTGTCGGTCCGCCGATCAGCGTCCAGGTGCTCCGGTTGGAGGATCTGTGCCACACCCAGGTCGTTCCCGTGATGGCACCGTCGGGATCCGTCAGCTGGGCCGTAAGCGCGGTTCCGACTGCGGGCATGCCCGACGACAGTGTCACGGTGCCGTCCTCATTGACGTTGACGACCCGGATGGTCACGGCGACGGTGTCGGCCGCCCCTTCGGGGTCCTCCGCGGTGACTCTCACCGAGTAGGTCTGGCGGGCCTCATAGTTCAGGGCGGCTCCGGTGCGCAGCTGCCCGGTCGAGGAGTCGATGTCGAAGGAGGACGCGTGGGTGCCGCCCAGGCTGTAGGCCAGGTCGTGGCCGTCGGCGTCGATGGCCGAGACCGGCATGCCGAAGTCGGTGTTCGTCGGGGTGTTCTCGTCGACGCTGCGCTCGGCTGTGGATGAGCTGAACTCAGGCGCCCGGTTGAGCACCCTTTGCGATGTGGTGGTCCGGGCCATCTTGTTCGGGCCGTGGCCGTCGGTGTAGGACGCCACGGCCCGCAGGTAGTGCCCCACATCGTCGGCCTGCGGTGTGTAAGAAGACGATACGGCCCCGCCGATGGTCGTCCAGGTGCTGCGGTCCTCGGACCGCTGCCAGACCCAGGAGGTGCCGGAAACGCCGCCGTCGGGGTCGTCGAGCGTCGCGGTCACCGTCGTTCCCATCAGCGCGGGCGGCGACAGGGTCACCGTGCCGGCCTCCTCGACGTTGTTGACGATGATCGTGACGTCGATGGTGTCGGCGGCGTTGTCGGGGTCGGTGGCTGTCACCGTCACCAAGTAGGACGAGCGGTCCTCGTAGTCCAGGCTCGCCCTGGTCCGCAGCTGGCCCGAGGAGGCGACGATCCTGAAAGAGTCAGTGTCGGGGCCGCTCAGGCTGTAGGTCAGCGTGTCGCCGTTGCCGTCGGTCGCGGCGACGGGCGTGCCGAATGAAATGTTGGCCCGGGTGTTCTCGTTGACGCTGCGGGTGGTGGTCGCGGCATCGAACTGCGGCGCCCGGTTGGCGCTGTCGCGGATCGTACCCGTGGCCTCGGCGTCGAGCAGCAGCGCGTTGGTCGGGCTGCTCAATGTCAGCGTGAGGTTCTCGTCGCCCTCGACGGCGGTGTCAGACGCGGTCTGGACCGAGACTGTCTTGGTGGTCTGGCTGGTGGAGAACGTGAGCGTGCCGCTCGCGCCTGTGTAGTCGGTGTCCTCGACGGCGGTGCCGCCCGATGTCGCGTACTGCACCGTCACCTGCTGAGTGGGCGTGATGCTCCGCCTGTTCAGGGTCACCCTGAAGTCGACCGAGTCGCCCTCGCCGGCGCTGGCGTCCTGCACTGACAGCACCGGCGCCCAGCGGTCGAAGATCAGCCTCGCCAGCGGCTCGTCGGAGAACTTGCCCGTGTTGCGGATGCTCGTTATCACGCCTTGCGGGCTGGTGGCCGGGTTGCTCAGCGAGAACTCCGTGCCGTCCTCGGTTCCCGCGTCGTACGGGTAGAGCTCGACCTCCTTGCGGATCACCCACTGGCCTCCCTCCCGCAGCGACAGGCCGGAGACGCCCACGAACCAGTCCGGGCTCGGAGCCACCATCGAGATGAGCGTGACGAGCGGGAACGACTCGCTCACGTCGAAGAAGTCGCTGCCTGTGGGGGTGGGCCCGCCGCCCAGGGACGCGCTGATGTACTCGCGTGCCGTGGAGGCGGTGATCGCCGCACTGACCTCGCTGCTGAAGTCCGACGTGATCCCGAGCTCGGCCACGTCCTCGATCCCGGCGCTTGCCGTGCCGCCCCGCTCCCAGAAAGTGACGCTGCTGCCGTGGGCCGCGCCGACCAGCGTGGTGAAGTGCGCGCCCCCCGGGATCGAGACCCCGGAGGCCAGGGAGTCGGTGGTCCATGTGCCGACGAACTGCACGCGGTATCGCACCAGCGTTTCGGTCTGCAGCCGCGCCACCGACAAAGCCGAGAGCCCCGCCGCGGCCGGAGCCCGGCTCTGCCCCGGAGCGCCGGCCCAAACCGACGCCGGCAGGGCCGGCACGAGCAGCGCCACGGCCACCGACAGCCGCGCGACTCGTCGCGCCAACGCTGAAGGTCGGAATCGAGCAGGCCTCATGTCCCCTCCCCAGCTCGGCCGCGCGTCGGCGACCCCATTGCATCGCAAGACAGATCTGATATCTCGCACACTGCGAATGGTAGGGCGCGATTCGCTTCAGGGTCGTGGTCTCGGATCAGGAGTCACACGGAGTGCCCCGCACAGCGTCTGAGTCCGCTTACCGCGAACCACAGTGCTACGCGTGCGGCGCGCCGACGTCACACGGAGTGCCCCGCACAGCGTCTGAGTCCGCTAGGTCGGGCTCGGCGATCTCCCGACGGATCGGGGGAGCCAGACCGAATGCCCCGCACGGCCTCGGCCGCGGCATGGCGATCCTCGCCGCCAATGCTCATCCCAGTGAATGCCCCGCACGGCCGCGGCCGCGGCGCGGCCTGATTCCGGCACGGCCCGCGCTGCGGGGTGGCCCGCGGCCTCCGGGGCGTGATACTTGGGGCATGACAGACGCCAGCACCATCTCCGACGCCGACGTCGCTAGAGCCCATCGCTCGCTCGGGCTGACGGCTGAGGTCGCCGACCGCGACGCCTACGCCAACACCGTCGAGCGCTTCCGGTCCCGGCGCATCGCCCTGCCGACCTTCGCTGAGCTGCGCGACCCCTCAACCATCCCCGCAGCCAGGCTGGCTGCGCTGGCCGGGGTGGACCGCAACGAGCCCGACGCGGCCAACCTGTTCCGGGTCCACTGGTTCGGGCGCCTCGACGGCAGCGGTCCCCATGCCGTGCCCGACTTTGTGGAGCTGCCGCCGGAGATGACCGGCGTCGACGCCCGCATCGTGCTGGCCCTGGGCAATCGCTTCCCCATGATCAGGGCCCACAAGGTGCTGGCCGCCTACGCGTGTTTGGCCCCGCGGCTGGTCACCGGCCAGTTCGACCCCACCCGGCACCGGGCGGTGTGGCCCTCCACCGGCAACTACGCCCGGGGCGGTGTGGCCATCAGCCGGATCATGGACTGCCGGGGCGTGGCCGTGCTGCCCGCGGGCATGAGCAAGGCCCGCTTCGACTGGCTCGAGCAGTGGACGCTCGACCCGGCCAACGACATCGTGCGCACACCCGGCACCGAGTCCAACGTGAAGGAGATCTACGACGCCTGCAACGAGATGGCCCTCGACGGAGGCAACGTGATCGTCAACCAGTTCTCGGAGTTCTCCAACCACCTGGGCCACTACAGCGTCACCGGGGCTGCCCTGGAGCGGCTGTACGAGCATGTGGCCGCCGATCGGTCCGGCTCGCGGCTGGCGGCCTTCGTGTCGGCGTCGGGCTCGGCCGGCACCCTGGGCGCGGGCGACTACCTGAAGGATCGCCACGGCTGCCGGATCGTGGCCGCGGAGGCCCTGGAGTGCCCGACTCTGCTGGAGAACGGCTACGGCGAGCACAACATCCAGGGCATCGGCGACAAGCACGTGCCGCTCATCCACAACGTGATGAACACCGACGACATTGTGGCCGTCAGCGATGTGTGCACCGACTCGCTCGACGTGCTGTTCAACACCCCGGCGGGGCGCGACCACCTCGTGGATCGGGCCGGGCTCGACGCGGGCATGGTGGGGGCGCTCACGCATATGGGCTACTCGTCGTCGTGCAACGCGCTGGCCGCCATCGCGGTGGCCAAGGCCCACGACATGGGCCGCGACGACGTGATCGTGACGGTTGCCACCGACGGGTCCGAGCTCTACGACGCCGAGCGCGAGTCCTACATCGGCCGCCACCACCGCGGCGGCTACGACGATGTGGCCGCGGCGTCGGCCTATGGGCGGGGGCTGATCGACGGCGCGGGCGGCGAGGTGCGCCACCTGGCCTGCTCGGAGTCCGAGCGCCGACGGATCTTCAACCTCGGCTACTTCACCTGGGTGGAGCAGCAGGGCACCGCCTTTGAGGACTTTGTGGCCAGGCGCGATCAGCGATTCTGGGACGGGATGCGGCACTTCACCGACGACTGGGACGAGCTGATCGTCGAGTTCAACGGCCAAACCGGCGCTCGCGACGACGACTGAGCGTCGTGAAGATCCCGCTCATCGCCGCCGACCGAACTTCCCGCAGCTGCCCACCGTATGTGTGGCAAAGTCACGGAAAGTTCGATTGGTTGGACTATGCCAGCAGTCCGAGAGGCCGACAATGAGTTCCACGTTCGAGGGCTACGCCGAGCGGCTAGAGGCGCAACGGCTGGTAGAGACTGGCAAAGTGTCCGACGACGATCTGGTGTCGGCCGTGCGCGAGATCGACGAGGCCGTGGCCCGGGTCGAGGGTCGCGGCTTCGAGCCCACGCCGTTCTCTCCCGCCCCGGAGCTAGCCGACGCCGCCGGCATCGGCAAGGCGGAGCTGTGGGTCAAGGACGAGACCGGCAACGTGTCGGGCTCACACAAGGCCCGCCACCTGTTCGGGGCCGCCTTGGCGCATCGCCTCTCCGGCGTCATCCGTACCGCGAACAGGAATGCCCTCGTCAACGCGCGGCCTCGCGGCGGCGTTGGCAACGAGGGCGGTGCCGACATCGAGTGCAGCGAGTCGCCATATGCGATTGCGAGCTGCGGCAACGCGGCGTTGGCCGCCGCCGTGATGGCCCGGGCCGTGGGCCGGCCCCTCGACGTGTTCGTGCCTACCTGGGCCAACGACGCGGTGGTGGACCTCATCACCGAGCTGGGCGGGCGGGTGGTGCGCTGCGAGCGGGTGCCCGGCGTGCCTGGCGACCCCGCCCACCACGCCATGCTGGCCGCCATCGAGGCCGGGTCGGTGCCGTTCTCGTGCCAGGGAACCGAGACCCCGGCCACCATCGACGGCGGCCGAACCCTGGCCTGGGAGATGGTCGACGCCCTGGTCGAGCACGACGACGGTCCGCCGGCCCGGCTCGACCGGCTGTTCGTGCAGGTCGGCGGGGGCGCGCTGGCCACCGCGGTGGTGACCGGCCTGGCCGGGGCAGTGGCCAGGGGCGATCTCGCCCGCCTGCCCAGGGTCCATGCCGTGCAGCCTGCGGGAAACCATCCCCTGGTGCGGGCCTGGGACACGCTGGCGCTGGAGGTGCTCGCACAGGAGCGCGCTGGCGGTGGGCGGGACCGGCAGTACTTCCTCGACCGGATTCTCTTCGCCCAAGCAGCCCCTCAGGGCGCCATGGACAATCGGCTGCGCGCCAGGATTGCCGAGCAGACGGATCCAATAGGTGACGGTCGGCTGCAGGAGTTTGTGGGTCGGCTGCACGACGATCCAGTGCGCTACATGAGGGTGTGGGAGCATGAGCCGGTGTCGTACGCCTCTGGGATTCTCGACGACATCACCTACGACTGGGTCGACATAGTTGAGGCAATGCTGGCGTCCGGGGGATGGCCCCTGGCCGCCTCCGAGGACGACTTCCGGCGGGCCCACCGGCTCGCCCACCGGCACACGGGCATCGACGTGTGTCCCACGGGGGCGTCGGGCCTCGCCGGCCTGCTGGCCCTGACCGCGGCGAGCGACGGCTCCGGGGCCCCCGACGTGTCGCCCGGCGAGCGAGTGGCGGTGCTGTTCACCGGGCGAATGCGACCCGGCGACCCCGACCCGCTGGCCTGCGGGGCCTAGACGGTCGGTGGCAACGATGGGGGAGGACAGGCGAGACGCGGGGGAGGTTAGGCCGTCCCTGATCGATGACCAGATCCGCGGGTCGCTCGCCCCCTATGTGGCCGAGCGGCACCGCCACACGATCGACGTGCTGGTGCTGACGCTGCTGGCGGGGCGCCAGATCGAGGCGTGGCTGTCGGAGACGGTGGCCGTCCGCCAGCTCGACACCTCCAGCTTCGCGGCCCTCGCTGCGCTGTGGCTGGCCGGTCCACCACACCGCATGAGTGCGGGCGAGCTGGCCCAGCGGCTGGTGCAGACCTCGGGCGGGACCACCAAGACGATGCAGCGCCTGGTCGAGCGGGGACTGGTACGCCGGGTGGCCGACCCCGACGACGGCCGCCGCAGCCTCCTGGAGCTGACGCCCAAGGGCCTCACGCTGGCCCGTGAGACCCTGGTCTTTGCGCTAGACGCCTTCGACTCCGAGATCGGCGACCTCGACGAGGCCGAGCGCGAGGGCGTGGCCGTAGCTGTGCAGCGCCTCTTGACCGAGCTGAGCGAGCGGCTCAGCCGCTGAACGCCGCCACAGCAGCTCTCGCCTCCTTCACCGCGGCGCGCAGGTCGGGGAGCTCAGCCTCGATGGCTCCGGCGCGGTTGAGGAACACGAACACCATGCGGGCCACCGGTTCGCCGGTGACGGCCTCCAGGGCGGCCGCGTAGGCCGCGCCCTGCAGGCGGTAGCGGGCCAGCTTGGCCTCGACACCGTCATCGCCTGCGACGGCGTCGGTTTTCCAATCGACCACTGTCAGCCCGTCCGGTCCCCGGTAGACGAGGTCGACGTATCCCTCGATCAAGTGCTCTCCGAATGGCGCGGCCACGAACAGCTCCCGCCAATGCTCGGCCGCGGCCGCCTTGCGGGCGACGTCGGTACCGAGCGCGGCCCGGGCCAATCCGGCCACGGCCTGGAACCGGCCGCTCACACCCTCGGCTGCGGCCTGCCGTTCGGCCAGGGCTTCGAGGCCGCGGCCTGTGGCCAGGTCGACGTCCTGGAGCACGCCGTGCACCGCTCGTCCGATGGCGGTGCCGTAGCGTCCCTTGCTCCAGGGGGGCGGCTCGGAGTCTTCGCGGTCCTTGTCCAAGCCCGCATCGGCGGTGGTGAGTCCGCTGCCGGCGCTGGCGAGTCGGGTGGCCGACACCGCAGTGGGTATCGAAGCCGCGACCAGGCTGTGTCGATGCTCTTGCTCCCACTCGTGGCGATCGGGCAGGGCTGCTCGCTCGGTGCCGGCTTGTTGCGGGGCTGTGACAGGAGCGAATTCTCTATCCGCCGGGTCGAGCAACGCCGAGCCGTCGGAGGCGCCCGCCTCCGCGGCGCCCGCGTCGGCCAGCGCCCACGCCGCGGAGTTCTCCTTCGAGCCCTTGGCGCTCGGGGCTCGGCGATGAAGGCTCACGATCAGATGGTCGCGGGCCCGGGTGCAGGCCACGTACAGCAGCCGGAGGCGCTCGTGGGCGTCCATCTGCTCGTCGATCGGCTTCCATGTCTCGTAGTTCTCCGACTCCACCCCGCCGCGCAGTTTCACCACCGGCGCCCCAACAGAGTCGAAGGCCACCGTCGGACCCCGGGCGGGCTGATCGAGTCTGGTCGTCATGCCCGACAGCACGACGATGGGGAACTCCAGGCCCTTGGCCGCGTGCACTGTAAGGATGCGCACGCTGTCGTCGTCGGTCTCGGGCAGGACCGATTCCGTGACCCGGGCGTTGTCGGCTCCCTGCAGCCGGGCCCATTCGAGGTAGCTGCGCAGGTTGGTGCCTCCCGCGTCGGCCCACGCCCGAGCCTGGTCGATCACGAAACGCAGCCGGCGCCACACATCGCGGGGCCGCCCACCGGCCACCGCGGTCTCGAACGCCCCTCTCTCGCGAACCAGCCGATCGATCAGAGCGGGCGGGTTGGTCCAGCGCTTCGCTCGATGAAGTTCGGCGAGATGGGCGATCCCCTCGGCTACCGGATGATCGGCGGGACACGAATCGGGTTGGGAGCCGATCAACGAGAACCGGCCCTTGCAGGCGAGGCGCCAGTGGGCCAGGTCGTCGTCGCCGCACCCGTACAGCGAGGACCGCAGCGCGGCGACTAGAGCCAGCTCGTCGGTCGGGTCGGCCACGGCCTGTAGAGCGGCGAGCACGTCGCGCACCTCGCGGGTGTTGTACACGAGCGACGAAGCCTCGGCCCGGTAGGGGATCGAGGCCGCCTCCAAAGCGTCCTCGAGGTCACCCAGGCTGGTGCGGGACGGGATCAGTATGGCGATGTCTCCTAGACGGGCTGGCCGGGTCGATGGCTCTGCCGGTGAGCCCTTGTCGACCCCCCATCCGTCCCGCAGGATCGCGGCCACCGCTCGTGCCACCGACTCAGCCTCGCGGCGACGCAGTTCCTGGGCATAGGCCCGTCCCGGAATCTCGATGGGCTGCGAGCCGAGGACAGTCACCGGCGCTCCCTGCGGCATCGGCGCTCGAACCGCGTCAAGGGGCGCATACCGGGGCTGGCTGCCCGCAGACGCCTGGATCATTCGTCCGAAGACTTCGTTGACCCAGTCGATGATGGGCCAAGTCGAGCGGAAGTTGGTAGCGAGACCTTCGATCCGGCCTCGCTCCTGGCGATCGGTCCAATCCCGGGCCTCGAGGAAGGTGGCGATGTCGGCGCCCCGGAACCGGTAGATGGACTGCTTGGGATCGCCGACGAAGAAGAGACGGCCCGGGTCGGGGTCAATCTCCGCCCATCGAGCGCCGCCGGCGTCGGGGGCGTTGCAGCTGAGCAGCGCAGCCAACTCCACCTGGATCGGGTCGGTGTCCTGGAACTCGTCGATGAGCAGGCGCTGGTAGCGCTCGCGCAGGGCGGTCCGCACTGCCGGGCCGTGCGTGCCGTGGCGAAGCAGCAGGCGGGCCCGCACCAGCAGGTCGTGGAATTCGAGGCGTCCACCGGCGCGCCGCTCCTCGGCGGCATCCAGTGTGAAGGCAGCCAGCCGCGCCACGAGCACCTCGAGAGCGGCTTGCGCCGCCCGGTCCAGAATCTGTACACAGATCGACTGCGACTGGTGGTTCCGGGGCGCGGCCAGGGTCTTGAGAGCGTCCGTGGCGGCTGCTTTGTTGGCCTTGCCCTGGTCGCCGTCTCCCCAGTTGCCCTGGCGTCCCGCGCCCCTTCCCGTTCCGGCCTCGATGGCCGATCTGAGGATCTCGATGCGCGCCACATCGTCCTGAGTGCGTTCGAGCCGGGCCAGCTCACGCTCGACGGTCTCGATCCGGGCGAACAAGGCATCTTCGGGGCCGGCAGTACACCTGTCCTTGATCTGCACGAGGACTTGCAAGCCTGCCTCGATGGCGTCGACGTCGACTGGCGGCAACGGATCGGGATCGAGCGCGAGACCCTCGAGGCGGTCCCAGTTCTGGTTGAGCCTCACCGCCAGAGCCCGGATGTGCTCCAGCCTCACTCCCAGCATCTCGAGCCGCAGCAGGGTCGGGCCTATCTCGGGCTCGTCGAGGAGCCCGTCTAGGAAGTCGCGCCAGCGGATGTCGAACTCGATCTGGGAGCCGATGTCGTCGAGCACCTCCACGCTGGGCGGCAGTCCGGCCTCCACCGGGTGCTCGGACAAGATCCGCTGCGCGAAGGAATGCAGCGTGCCCACCGCGGCACCGTCGAGCTGGAGCAATGCCGTCCCGGCCCGCTCCTGTCCGAGGTTCTCGCGGGCCTCAGCGCTGCGTAGCCGCGTGCGGATCCTGTCCCGCAACTCGGCGGCGGCCTTTTCGGTGAAGGTGATGGCCGCGATGTTCTCCATGGCGACCCCGGAACCGATGAGGGCCACTACCCGGTCGACGAGGGCTCTGGTCTTGCCCGAGCCGGCGCCGGCTTCGACGAAGAGGGTGCTGCCCAGATCGGATCTGATCCGGTCGCGGGCGGCCTGGTCGACCAGTTGAGGCACGGTCATGGGCCGGTCTCCTCTGATCGCGCATTCTCTTGTGTTCGCACGCGGTCCGGATCGACGAGATCGAGGTAGGCGGTGAGGGCCGGATCGCGCTGCTTTCGCTGCCAGTCGCGCCACTGATCCTTGGTGCCCATACCGTCGGGCTCGCAGTAGGGGCACGATACCCACGGCTTCCATCCGGGCTCCTCGGGATGCAGCGGGAACAGCCCCGAGCCGATGCCGTCGACCACCGAACTCACCGCTTCGAGCACAGGCTGGCGGGCGGCATTGGTGGGGTAGCCGACCTCGACGAACCGACCCTTGGATGACACGAACCAGTAGGCGCCGTAGCCGTCGGCCGAGTCCGAAGCGTCCCGCAGCCTGCGAGTGGCGAGGTCGTAGAGAACGAGCTGGAGCCGACGTCCGCCCAGAGTCGGATCGTCGAGGTCGAGCCTCTCGTACGAGCGGGCCGAGCCGGTCTTGTAGTCGACCACGAGCAAGCCTCCGCTGTCGGTCACGTCGATGCGGTCGATGGAGCCTCGGACTCTCAGCGACCGGTTGTTGCCGATGTCGATGGTGACGGGGCCGCTGGGGCTGCGGGGCATTCCGAAGCCGAGCTCCGCTGCGGCGGGACGCGATCGATGGCTGGCCCGCTGGGCGTCGTCGAATGCGACGAACCGGTTGAGGTCGGCGAGGATCTGCTCACGGTCGTAAGACCAGTAGAGCTGGCGGCCGACGAGGCCTCGGGCAGCCAGACGGTCACACTCCTCATATCCGACGGCCATCAAGCGGGCTCGCCACTGCTCGGGCCACGGCTCTCCGGGGGCGGGCACGGCGCCGTCGGCGATCGCTTCGGCCAGCCAGCGTTCCAGGATCCGGTGAACGAGGCTGCCGCGCTCCAACGGGCTGATGCGATGGTCGTCGTCAGCGTCGTCGATGGGCTCCACTCGCAGGACGTGGCGCATGAAATAGGCGTGGGGACACCCGGCCCAGGCCTCCAGGCGCGAGGCAGACGTCACCTGGTCTCCGTCGGTCGGGCGGGGGAGGGTGGCTCCCCGGAGATCGCCAGCGGCGAGGTTGCCGTCGAAGCGGGTCAGCCGCCGCGACAGGCGGGCCCGGCGCAGCTCGATGCCGCGTCGCAACTCGACGCGCTGGCGCACGCTGGGAAGCGCGATCAGGTCGGCCTGCGTACTGTCGTCGTCGCGGCCGCGCTTGTCGTGCCAGTCGAGCAGGCACCTCGTGTCGTACTCGTGCTCGTGGGCTGGGAACATGGTGCGGCGCAGCCCGCCCACGAACGACGGCACCACTTCGAGGCGGTCGGTTTGCTCCGTCAGCCACCGGCTCGGAGAGCGATCCGCGGCCCGGCGCAGATCGCCGCGCGGGTAGAGAAGCAGCGACCGCTCCGCGGCCGCGATCACCGCTAGAAACGCCCGGTGGTCGTCACCGGATCGGTCACCCCGGGCGGGCAGGTCCTGGCCGACGACGCGCCGCTCGCGATCGGGCAGGAGAGCGTCGTCGTTGCGGCGGGCCGGAAAGGTCCCCTCGGCCATGCCGCACACCACTGCCAGATCGAGTTCCAGGCCCAGGGTCAGACTTACCGGCCCGACGAGCACTCCCGTGCCCAGATGGCCATGCCGGTGCGGGGCGCTCTCCAGTTCGAGCTGCAACGCCCTGCGGAAGGCGGCGGGCGAGGGGTTGTCATCGGTGCCGTCGAGGTCGCCGAGCCGGCTGATGGCGCGATCCACCTTCTCGGCCATCCCCCTCTCGTCGTCGGGCCACCTCCGGCGATGCCGCCCTCCCAGGTACTTGTGCACCAAGTGCTGGCACCAATTCGCCAAGTCGGCCCAGGTGCGGGGCGAGGGATGCGGGTTCAGGTCGCGGTGCAGCTCCTCCACGAATGCGAGCAGTTCCAAGGCCCGCTCGGCCTTGCGGCGGAGTTGATTGCCGCGCCAAATCTGGTCCTCGTCGGCTTGCAGCCGGTCGGCGTCGGCTGAGCAGTCCGCCGCGTACCGCTCGAGCCGCTCCTTCCAGCTGTCGATGCCTGCATCGACGCGGGCCGACCGAGCCTCCCGTTCCCATGCTGCGCTGGGAGCGCTCAGCCATCGGGAGGAGGCTGGACCATTGTCCGCGGTGTCCTCGTCGTCGGGGTTCCCGTCCGGGCTCTCGGCCTCGGAATCGGGCCGCTTGACACTCACGGGCGCACCCGCGAGCCACGCCGTCACGGCGCGCCGGGAGAAGCCCCGATCCTGCAATGCCAGCATCTCCCGCAGCGATCGGCCCAGAAGAGACGTCTCTACTGTGCGTACGGTGGCACCGCAGCGTTCGATTCCTGCGGCGTCGAGAGCATCGCCGATGAGACGGGCATAGGGGGTCTCGACGCCGTACACGATGGCGCATCGGCCCTGCGGTGTGCCCGTGCGGGCCGCGTCCACCACCGCCCGCACCGCGTGGCGCACCTCGTCGTCGGCGTCGGAAACGCTGACAGCCTGCACTTCGTCCCCCGGACGTCGGGGCTCGCTCCCAGTGTGCGACACGGAGTCGAAGTCGGCGCCGAGCCTTTGAAGGGAGGCCCGCACGGTGGCGTCGGCGTCGTCGGTGCCGGTGGCGCCTGCGATGATCGTGGTGTCGGTCACGTCGGCTACTGCTCGCAGCAGGCCGGCCTGGCTGCTCGTGACGCTTTGGGGCAGGAACACGATCATCGGGCCGAGCCGGCGTCGGGTCTCCGACGGATGGGTGCGCGCCGCGGTGGCCGCGGCTCGGGCCAGCTGCTGTTCGTTGCTGAAGTCCTCTTCGAGAGCTGCGGCTACTTCCTTGTGGATGCGCACCACATCGGCAGCTCGGGGCGACTGCTGGGAGAGAGCCGCAAGCTGGTTGCCGGCTAGCTCGGACAGCTCGCGGTGTGCTCGCGTCAGGGCTCGCTCGGTGGCCGGATGGGTCTCGACGCCCCGGAAGTGGCCCGGGTCTCGGCGCAGGGCGGTTCGGGCGGCGGCGGCGATGACGGTGTTCGAAACGCCTCGGCGCCCCTGTGCGGCCATCTCGGCCCCCCCGATGTGCTCAGCGAGGCTGTAGACGGTGTGGAAGGCCACGGCGGCGATTCCTCGGGTGCTGTCGTGCTCGCGTCGGCCGAGCGCCCGACGGGCGGCCAGCCCTACGTAGTGGCTGGGCACAACCACGGTCACCGGCGCGAGCGGATCACCTCCCTTGGCCCGCGCGACGGCCCGAGCCAGCGCCTCATGCGCGGGGGGCCCGTACGCCGTTGTCACGCAGTCGATCGCCATGGATCGCACCCTACGGCAGAGGTACGACAGCCGAGGGCACACTCCTGGTGGCACGGCGGAGCGCGCCGGTGATCATCGCCCCGACCGCAGAGACTACGACTCGCTGGCCGGTCAAGTGCAGGTCACCAGCACTCGAGCGCTGCGGGTCGCACGGAGGGTCCTGACTACAGTTGCGTGACTGAAGCGACGGTTGAGGGAGGGCTGCAAGTGACGCTCTCGGCGGGAGTGGCGTCTCGGGTGCCGCTGGTCGATCTGTCGGGCGCGTTCGAGCCCGGGCCGCGCCGCGACACCGCTGTGGATACGGTCCGGCGGGCCTGCGAGGACGTGGGCTTCCTGGTGATCACAGGCCACGGTGTGGCCGACGAGGTCGTGAAGAGGGTCGATGCCGCCTCGCGCTGGCTGTTCGCACTGCCGCACGACGAGAAGATGGCCTGGGCCCGCCAGGCCGACAATCTGCGGGGTTACGTGCCGTTGAAGAGTTCGGCTCTGGCGCTGGCCCACGACGAGGTGACCCCGCCCGATCTGTGCGAGCTGTACACAGTCAGCCGTTTCGACGATCCCGAGGCTGCCGTCCGGGCCGGTTTCCGTGAAGGGCGTGAGGGCTTCTTCGCGCCCAACGTGTGGCCCGATCCTGAGCGGGTGCCGGACTTCAAGGAAGCGCTCAGTGACTGCTACGCCGTGTTGGAGGACCTGGCGGCCAGGCTGATGCGGCTCATGGCGCTGGCGCTGGATTTGGACGAGCACTGGTTCGACGACAAGATCGCCGAGCACATCACCGGCCTCGCCGTCCTGCACTATCCGGCCCTGGAGGAGCCGCCGCTCGCGGGCCAGTACCGGCGAGGGCCGCACTCGGACTGGGGCAGCCTGACGATCCTGTACCACGACGGCCAGCCGGGGCTGCAGATCCTGTCGCCCGACGGCGATTGGGAGGACGTGCCCGCCGTAACGGGATCCTTCGTGGTGAACCTCGGCGATCTGATGGCCGCATGGACCAACGACCGCTGGGTGTCAACGCTTCACCGGGTGATCGTGCCCGAGGGTGTGACGGGTGATCGGATCTCGGTCGCCTTCTTCCATCAGCCGACTTACGACGCTCTCATCGAGTGCATCCCGACATGCACGTCACCCGACGATCCGCCCAGACACGATCCGGTGACCTCGGGGGAGTGGATCCGCACGATGATCGAGAAGACCACCTACTGAGCGAGGCCGCCTCACATCCGGGCTGACGTCGGCTGGTGCGACTCCGTCTCGTCGCGAAAACTTGTCATATGGACAGGTTTCCGCGACCAGTTGGTCTCAGCGACCCGGTCGTCGCCGTGTGTGGCTCGACGCTCAGTTCCAGTCCGAGATGCCGTCGAAGCCGGCAACGCTGGAAGGCCGAAGTCGTACCAGGCACTCTCCAGGCACCCCGTTGCGGGCGCCGTAGGCCTGGGCCTCCTCCGCGCCCATGTAGCGGCCGCCGATGAGGGTGGCGACCCGCAGCAGCTCGTCGGGATCCTCGGTGATCTCGACGGTGCCGTCCACCTTCACGAATGCGTAGGGCGGCTCCTCGATGTCGACCACCAGCGAGATGCGGGGGTCCCGCTGCATGGCTCGTGACTTGCCGGCGGTGGCGCTGGTGTTGAACAGCACGTCGCCGTCCTCGACGATGAACCAGATTGGTGCCACATGAGGCCGGCCGTCGGAGGCGACCCACGCCACCTTGGCGGTGCGGGTGCCGGTGGCGAGGAACTCCAGCGCCTCCTCTGTGGTCATCACTCTCATGGCCGCTCCCGCTTCCCAGCAGGCGCACAGTACCAGCCGCCAGAGCACGCTGTGGCCGCTCATCGAGCGCCTCGACGAGGTCGCCCGCAAGGTCGGCGCACAGTACCAGCCGCCAGAGCGCGCTGTGGCCGAGCCCACGGCAAGGGGCAGCGGCACGCCTGCAGGCACAGCGCCGGAAGATCGAACAGGCAGCGGTGCTGGCATGAAGGCCGTACCACCGACTCGGTCCAGAGCCGAGTGACAGCCGGACCGTAGGCTCGCAGCATGAGCCGGGGACTGTTGATCCGCAACGTCCGGCCGTGGGCCCACCTACCCGACGATACGCCCGTCGACATCCTGTGCGTCGACGGTCGCATCCGGGCGATCGGCCTCGACCCGGCCGTCCCCCAACTCCACGCGCTCGTCGAGGTCGATGGCCGCGGCGGGGTTGCCCTGCCTGGGCTTGTCGATGCTCACACCCATCTCGACTCCAGCCGGCTCGGCCTTCCTTTCCGACCCCACAGCGCGGGCGAGGGCCTGATCGAGCTCATCGAGAACGACCGCAGGAACTGGCGGCAGGCCGGTGCCAGCGTGGCCGACCGGGCGACGCTCACGGCCGCGAGGATGATCGAGTACGGCGTCACCCGCATCCGGAGTCATGCCCAGATCGACACCGACTGCCGACTTGAGCGCCTCGATGGGGTAGTGGCTGCCCGCGAGGCCCACCGCGGCCGTGCCGACATCGAGATCGTGGCCTTCCCCCAGTCCGGGATCCTGCGCGATCCGGGAACCCTCGATCTGCTCGACGCGGCACTCGCGGACGGCGCCGACCTCATCGGCGGTATCGACCCTGCCGGCGTCGACCGGGATCCGGTGCGCCATCTGGGCGACGTGTTCGGGTTGGCCGAGCGGCACCAGCGGGGCATCGACATACACCTGCACGACCGTGGCGAGCTCGGCGCATTCCAGCTTGAGCTGATCTGCGAGCGAGCTATAGCGACCGGGATGCAGGGACACGTGACGCTCAGCCACTGCTTCGCCCTGGCCACCGTGAGCGAGCCCCGCCAACGCCAGTTGATCGAGTCCCTGGCCGACGCCGACGTGGCCGTCGTCACCGTGGTGCCCGGGTCGGTGACCCCGTTGCCCATGGCGGCTCTGCTCGAGGCTGGCGTCCGTCTCGGCCTCGGCCAGGACGGGATCCAGGGATTCTGGTCGCCCTACGGCAACGGCGACCTACTCGACCGCGCCTGGCAGCTCGCTTACGGCAACGGGTTCCGGCACGACGATCGCATCGAGGAGTGCGTCTCGGTGGCCACATCCGGCGGCGCTGGAGTCATGGGCGTCGCCGACCACGGGCTGGAAATCGGCGCGTTGGCTGACCTGCTCGTGATCCCGGGCGACACGACCACCGCCGCCGTCAGGGACCGCTCCCCCCGCACACTCGTGGTGCGACACGGTGTCGTCGTCGCTGAGGCTGGACAACTGCGCTGAGAGCATGCGCGGGTAGGTGATGCCGCCTCGCGGCGCAGCGTTGTGTCTCCCGCTCTTGTTCGCTGCGCTCACGGGCCGGTCGGGCCACGGCCTCGCTGAGCGCCTCGCCAAATCGCGGCGTGACTCCCGCCTACCCGCTCGGCCTCTGAGCCGCCGGGAGCGGCCCGCCTGCCGCTGCTACTGTGCGTGAGGCTCTTCGAGCCGGGAGCGGCAGCGTCAGCCGGGGGTGACCGATGACCGAAGCCTCCGTCGAGCAAAGCGTGCGGGTGATGCCGCGCAACCCCGAGACCGACGGCTTGGTGCCCGACCCGGTGCCCAGCAATCTCCTCCAGCCCTGGGAGGTGTGGGGGCAGGACCGGTTCGACTTGGAGATGATCCGAATCTTCGCCCGCTCATGGTTGTGGCTGGGCGACCTCGAGGATCTCCAGCAACCGGGCGACTTCATCACCGGCACCATCGGGCAGCAGAGCGTCATCGTCATCCGCCAGCAGGACGGCACCGTCAAGGGGTTTCTCAACAACTGCCGCCACCGGGCGTCGGGCCTGGCCTTCGAGCCGGCCGGGAACTGCGGCAAGTCGCTGACCTGCCCGTACCACAACTGGGCCTACTCCATCGACGGCGCCCTGATCGGCATTCCCGACCGCAAACGCATGTACCCCGACGGCATCGATGTGGAGGACTACGGACTGGTGCCGATCCGGATAGCGGTCGGTTGGGGCAAGGTCGTGTTCGGTTGCCTCTCCCGCAAGGCGCCGCCGTTCGAGGAGTGGGTCGCGCCGATCATGGATCGGTGGAACCGCTACAACATCCACCGGATGCGGCGGTTCGATCGCACCCTGTCGGTCAGCTATCCCATCAATTTGGAAGCTGTTCGCCGAGAACACCAACGACGACCTCCATGTCCGGTTCGTGCACAACCGGCTGAACGAGATCCGACATCAGCTCGACACGCAGATCTTCCAGGAGCTGTGGGCCTCGCGGGGCTACAAGCCGCACAACGCCAAGGACGATCCGTCGGGCGGGCGCGACGACCTCGACGACATGGACTTGAAGGGGCACTACGCGGAGTTCATCTACCCGAACCTCGTGGCCCTGACTTTTCCCACCCAGCTGTGGCTGGTGCGCTGCGATCCACTGGGGCCGGCGGGGATGCGCCTCTTCTCGCGCATCTACGGGCTCGACACCAGCGCTGAGGTACAGGACGCCGCATTCGAGCACTTGGAGCAGACGAACCTGGAAGACACTGAGATGCTCCAGATACTGATGGACAACCTGCGATCACCGTTCGCCCGGGCGGGACCGGCGTCGACTTGGGAGGTGCGGGCCACCCACCTGTGGGAGACGTTTCGCGGCCTGCTCGACACCCCGCTCGCCCCCGACGAGTTCGCGTGACGCGGTAGGGCGCATCGTCTCGCCGCCGGAGCGCTGGCCCTCTACGGCGGCGCCGCGCACACCAGTCCAGTTGTCGCAGTAGGGCGCATCGTCTCGCCGCCGGAGCGCCGGCACCGCATCTTCGGTGACCGCCGCGGTCGCGCTAGCAGCGGAGGTCGGTGATGAACATGTGGCCGGGCTCGTGGGTGATGGCGATCTCGGGACGGGCATTGGCTATGGCCAGCTGCGGGGTGACTCCGCACGCCCAGAACATCGGCACGTCGCCTTGATGGATGTCCACGGGGTCGCCGAAGTCGGGGGCGTTCAGATCGCCGATGCCGAGCGCAGCGGGGTCCCCGACATGGATCGGGCCGCCGTGGGCCTGCGGGTAGGCCTCGGTGATCCGGCGGGCCTGCTCGACCATGTCAGCGGGCATGGGCCGCATCGACACCACCAGCGGGCCGGCGAAGTCCCCAGCGGGGGCGCACTGGCGATCGGTGATGTACATGGGCACGTTGCAACCCTGCTCGATGTGCCGCACCGGCAGCCCGGACCGCACGAGGGCCGCCTCGAAGCTGAAGCTGCACCCCAGCAGCACCGACACCAGGTCGTCGCGCCACCAGGCGGTGGCGTCGGTGGCCGAGTGGGTGTGGACACCGTCGACGAACAACCGGTAGCGGGGCACATCGGTGCACAGGTCGCTGCCCGGCGCGGTGCGCACTGCCTCCGTGCCCTGCTCCACCACTTCCACGATGGGGCACGGCTTGGGATTGCGGCCCGAGAATGCCACGAAGTCGGAGGCCACAGCTCGGGGCAACACCACAAGATTGGCCTGCACACAGCCCGGTGCCAGATGGGCCGTAGGCCCGGTGTGCTCCCCAGCCCGTATCGCCAACCGCGCCCGCCGCGCCGAGACCGCTCGGGTGGTATCGCACGTCTCAGCGCCGTCGCCTTCGAGGACCTCGGCCAAGGCATCGAGTAGCGGCAACTGGCCCTTGTGCAGCCTCGTTCGAGCCAGATCGATCGTCCACCAGGCCGCCTTGTCCACCTCCGGGTACTCGCGGACCTGGCCCGAGCCCGGTGGCCACTCGAGTTCGAAGGTGTTGCTGACCACATGAGTGGCGTCGAAGTCCGCCTCGAGCACCCATGCGCTGATCCGTTTGCGGCTGGCCGGGCCGAACTCACCGAGGAAGAGCCTCGACCCGTCCGGCGGCGGAGATCCCAACTCCTCCTCGAACTCCCGGAGGGCCACGGTCTCGGCGTCTTCGCCCTCGACGTACTCGCCCTTGGGGATCGACCAGGCGTGGGCATCCTTGTTGGCCCAGAACGGCCCACCGGGATGCACCAGCAGCACTTCGATCTCACCGTCGGCGTTCCGCCGGTGAAGTATCAACCCGGCGCTCCTTTTGCTTGCCATTGCGTGCTGCGATTCCGTAGGCAGACCGACGGCGGTCATGCGAGTCGATTCTAGAGCGAGCGCGGAATCGGACGAGAGCCCGTCGCGTCGCAGCGGTGTCAATCCCGCTCTTGTTCGCTTCGCTCACGGGCCGCTCGGGCCACGGCCTCGCTGCACGGCTCACGGATCTTGTCCACTGATTGCGGCCCATCCGCTCGGCCTCTGCGCCTCGTGTGCAAGCCGGGAGGCCCGGCGAAAGCACGGAGAGACTCCCCGACAATACGCTGCATATGAGGGTCCAGCCGAGAGGGAGCCATGAGCGATCAGGACCGGGCAGCCGAGAGAGCCGCAGCGGTGGCCGACGCCATGGAAGACATCGCCAAGATCGACGCCCACGGCCGCGAGCACGGGGGAATCGACCGGGCCGGCCTGGAGCGCATCAAGGAGCGGCTGCTGCAACTGGCCGAGCGTGAGGACCTCTTCAGTGACGAGGACTTCCCCCCTCCGGACACTCCCGGGACGTCGTTCAGCTACCGGATCGCGCAGAACGACGAGGACGAGTTGGCGCTGTACGTCCAGTGCGTGGGCGACGGAACGTCGGCACCGCCGCATGAGCACAGGACCTGGGCGGTGATCGTGGGGATGGGGGGCCAGGAGCTGAACCGCCTGTACGGCCCCTGCGCAGGCGGAGGCGAGCCGCAGGTGCGGCGCGAGGTGATGGTCGAGCGGGGCACCGGCGTGGCGATGCTCCGCGATGACGTGCACTCGATCCACATCGAGGGCCCGGCGACCAACTTCCACTGCTACGGCCTCGCCCTCGAACGGCTCACCGGCCGCCTGTTCTGGCACGCCCGAAGCGGCCAGTGGCGGGTCTACGACGACGACAGCCAGATAGTCGAAGCCCGCCCCGGCCGGGCGTAGCTGCCACTAGCGCCAATGCCGCGTCGGCGCGATCGCGTCGCTCCGCCACCGCGCCCCGGCGGATGGGACATTCGCTTTGCCGACCATGCCTCCGCGAAGGGATGGGAGCAGGTCTGCCGTGAGCTGGCTGGAGCGTTGTCAGGGGCCGAGAGCGGTTATCGGGGCCACTTGCACGCCGTCTGGGCGGCGGTAGGCGGCGCCGACGGAGGTTACGACCAGCAGCCCGGCCAGGTCGGCGGCGCGGCGCGCCGCGACCTTGCTGCGCAGTCTCAACAGTGATCGGGCGGCCCGGTCCACCGATTCGGCGGACGGGCTGAGCTTGACCTCCACCGCGATCCAGGCGCCGTCGTGGCGCTCGACGACGGCATCAGCCTCCAGGCCGACATTGTCGCGGTAGCAGTAGACCTCGCCCTGCTCGGACTGGCTGTAGATGCGCAGGTCGCGCACCACCAGCGACTCGAACAGCAAGCCGAGGGTCTCAGGATCCGCCAGCAGCCGCCCGGGCGTGGCCCGCAGCGTCGAGGCGGCCAGAGACGGGTCGACGAAGTGGAGTTTCGGCGTCTTGCGCAGCGTCGCCCGCGACCGCAGCTCCACCGACCAGGCCGGTTGCGGCTCCACCACGAAGATCCGCTCCAGCGCCTGCAGGTACGCCGTGGCGGTCCCCCGACTGAGCGGCCCGTCACGGCCGGCGTCAGCGGCGAGGCGGGTGACCTTGGTTTCGGTTGCCACGTTGCGGGCCACGGAGCGCATCAGCCGCAGCAACGACTCGGGCTGATGCCGGATCCCGACCGCGGCCGATATCTCGACGCGCGCCGCCTCGTTCACATAGTCGCCGATCGTCCGGGTGGCGCGCTCAGTGTCTTCGCCGAGGCTCGCGGGCCAACCACCAGCGCAGACGAACGAGGCGACATCGGCCAGAGTGAGGTCGGGGCGGGGCATTGCCGCCGCGGCCGCGCCGTCGAACATCGCCCGGATCGAGACCGCGCCGTCGGAGTGGCCCATCTCATAGAGCGACATGGGACGCATCCGCACCCGTGCGATCCTTCCCATTCCCGAGTGCCGGGTGACGCTGTCGGTCGGCATGGCTGAGCCGGTGAGGATGAACTGCCCGGGCCGGCCCCTGTCGTCGCACTCCCGGCGGACGAGATTCCACAGGCTCGGAGCGTGCTGCCACTCGTCGAGCAGCCGGGGGGTCGGCCCGCCCAGCACTGCCTCGGGGGCGGCTTCGGCCAGCAGCAGCGTGGCCGGGTCGTCGAGACGGGCCTCGCTGCGGGCGAACCGCCGGGCTGTCCAGGTCTTGCCGCAGGCTCTCGCGCCGTCGATCAGCACAGCGCCGACGCGGTCCAATGCGGCGGCGATGTCGGTCTCGGCCAAGCGCGGCCGGTAGCCGGGCATCGTGAGCCGGACCGGCTCCTCGCCCGTGTCGTTCGCCTCAGTGTTCCGGTCCATGCGCCTCGTGTGTCCACGGAACCGGCCGACGGCTCCCCGAACGCACTTTGCAAGCCTATCGCAGTACAGTTTAGAGACAAACTATAGAACAATTCAGAGATCATTCACAAGGCAGAATAGAGACAGACGCCAGGCGCACGGAATGCGCAGGCCCCGCACCCTCACCCGACGCGGCACCGGTCCATGCGTCCTGAGGAGTGCGCCAGCGCGGCGGCTCGCCTGGCAGAACAGGCGTTGTATATTCGTCAGGGAGGCTGAGAGCATGACGAGCACCACGACCGCTACCGGCGACGGCCTCGGTTCGCCTCTCGACGTGTTGTGGTCCGCCGACCAGGTCGCTCGCCTGCTGGCTCTCGCCGAGCAAGCCAATCGCTGCGACGGCTGGTTGACCGCGGACGATCTGGGGCGGCTGTCGCTCGACGCGCCTCGCGAGGACCACGGCGAGAAGTGGCGAACCGCCATCGCAAGACTGGGCGAACAGTTCACCAACTTCCATATATTCTTGGCTAGTTCTCCTGGTTATCCTAGTTTGCTGCTGGCAACAGCTCATGCCCCTGCGGTGCTGTTCGTCCGCGGCTCGCTGGACCGCAACGGCGCGGGGTCCGTCGCAATGGTCGGAAGCCGTGACGCGAGCGAGCAGGCAGCCGATGCGGCACGCGAGGTCGCAGCCGCCCTCGCTGACGCCGGTACAACCATCGTCTCGGGACTCGCCCGCGGCGTCGACACCGCTGCGCACCGGGGAGCTCTTGACGCCGGCGGACGCACGACGGCCGTGGTCGGCACGGGTATCGATGTGGTCTTCCCGCCGGAGAACCGGCATCTCATCGAGCGGATCGTCCGCAGCGGCGCGGTCGTGTCGCAGTTCCCGCCAAGTCTACGTCCGTCCAAGACCAGCTTCCCGGTGCGAAACGCGGTGATCGCCGGACTGTCCAGTGCCAGCGTAGTTATCGAGGCCGAGGAACTCAGCGGCACCCGCATCGAGATGGACTACACCCTCGAGTTCAACCGGCCGGTGCTGCTGTGGGCGCCCGTGCTCGGCAAGCGGCCCTGGGCGCGCAGCCTCGCCGCCGCTGACGACAACGTCCATCTGGTGTGCTCAGTATCGGAGATCCGGGAACTGGCCTTCCAACACTGAGATGAACCAGGCGCTCGCCTCTCTCGGCGATTCGCTGGCGCCCGACTGCGTCAGCGTGCCGATGCAATGCCCCGATGTGTGTCCCATTTGCCGGGGACATCGGGATGAGACAGAGAGTCTTTGCGACAGCTGCACCGTCTGCCACCGGAGTCTCGGGTCCCTCCGCCCGGTCGTGCCGATGTCGCTGTACGCGAAGCCTTCGACGATGCGAGACCGACTGCGGGGCTACGAGGGCTCGGGTTGGAGTCGCGCCGGGTTCGTGCGGACGCTCGGCCTTCCGGCGCAAGCTGTGGCAGAGATCTTGGGCGGCGACCGCCCGATCACGTCCGAGCTTGCGCGGGGGATCGGCGATGCTCTTGGGACGGGTGCACAACTCTGGCTCAACTTGCAGGAGCATCCGCTCTTACGTCGAGAGTAGGCCCACCGAACGTAGGACTCGGATTCCTCCGGGCCAGCGCATCCGCGGGTGCGGGGCACGGGCTGGCGCCTTCGCCGACCGCATGATCGTCCTACGCCCTTGCCAGCGCCCGCATCGGCACCGGGGTGTGATCGGCGGGGCCGGCCGCCTTCAAGAGCCGGGCAAGGCGTCCATGTGTGGCCTTCTTGACGCCCGGTCTTGTGACGGCCAACAGGAGTTCAGTCGACTGTGATGCCGATCGTCGACCAGAAGACGGTCTCGGCCATTACTCGAGTTCCGAGTTCCCGGGCTCTGCGTGCCTTCCCGGACTGCGAGTCGGGATCGGCGACGACGAGAAGGTCAAGCCCCTTACTGACGTTCTTCCTTATGACAAGCCCGGCCTCCTCGGCGAGTCTGTGCGCTTCGTCGCGGGTGATGAGCTCACCATTGATCCGGCCGAACAGCGCACCGGTGAAACACACCGACAGCCCCAACAGCGACACCGATGACTGGAAGTCCGCCGAGGGCTCCATGAGTTCAGCGTCGTTGATGCGACGTTCGAGGGTGTCGCGGTCGATGCACAGCAGGGAACCGACGAGTTGCAGGTCACGGTGCTCAAGGTCGGTGATGACACCGTCTGCCCAGGCCGCCTCCAACACTGTGTTGAAGTACTGCTCGTGAGCGCGCTTGACACGGTCGGTGCTGAGCCCCCATTCGGCCGCGGTCGCAGTAAGGGCGTCGGCTTCAAGGTCCGTGAGACGCCGGTCCTCGAGTGCGCGGTCCAGCAACTCGAGGTAAGCAGCAGTGTCAGGGTCGTCAGATGGTGTGTCGTCGAGGCGGTGGACGAGGCTGGTGAGATATTGGCCTTGGCTGGCGATCCGGGCGCGGCCCGCTCCTCGCAACTGGCGCCGTGCTGACGGTTCGGCCGCCGGGAGTTCGTCAGGCCAGACGAGTGGGACGCAGCCGATCTCGTCAAGGGTGAGTCGGCCACTCTCGACCGCCATCGCCAAGTAGGCGGCGAGGATCTTGGCGGTCGCCCGAGCGTCGGCGAGTGCGTCGTGTTCGTCGGGGAGGTCGATGCCGAGGCGGTCGCAGCAGGCTTTGAGCCGTCGGCTTGCCCCACCGGGCTGTACGAGCGATCCGAGTGACAGGGTGCAAAGCGCCGGAAACTCGGGAAGGTCGAGGCCGGTACGGGTGAACTCGGCGGCGAGGAAGCCGCGGTCGAATCGGAAGTTGTGAGCAACGAGCACGGCATCGCTGATGTGGTACAGGATGTCGCCCACTACGTCGGCGAAGCTGGGTGCGCCGACGACATCGGTGGCCGTGACTCCGTGGACGTGGCCGGCTCCGATATCGCGGCCCGGGTCGATGAGTGTCGACCATTCGGCCAGCACGGTGCCGTCGCCGCGCATCCGCACGGTCGCAATCTCAACGACCCGGTCACCGAGACGAGGGCTGAACCCGGTCGTCTCCACGTCGAGCACACAGAATTCGTGATCGCTCAGGTTGGCGTGAGCGAGTTGTCTGCCAGCCGGTGCTGGGACCCGTGCCTGGGCCGAGGGTGGGGGCGGTGGGAGTTGGCGCGATGTGGCTGAGGTCGGCGGTGGTGCGAACGCTGAGGTCGCTGTGAGTCTCTCGACAGCCGGTGAGTCGGCTGCTGTCGCAGCCGCGGCCGCGGCGAGGTCTGGAGCAACGTTGGCGAAGAGCGTCCAAGCGCCGTCGACGTCGAGAAGTCGGGCTCCGGCGGATTCACAGGCCAGCGTGTCATCGAGCACCCAGTCCCACTTGTCGATCTCACGGTTCTGGATGAACGCGGCCAACTCACCGGCCTCCGGTGGAGTCTCAGCGAGTAGGCGGCGCATCGCGGCTGCGACTTCGTCGACGCCGGTCCCGAGTATCTGGATTACGGGGCCCTCGACGCTCGCTTCGATGCCTTCGCCGAGCAGCGCGATCGTTGCGGTGAACAGGGCGCGGTCACCGGTCCACGGGAGCAGCAGCAAATCCGAGTGGCCGGCGAGCACGGTCGTGTCGCTCAGACCGAATCGGGCAAACGCGGTTCGGCCCTCGGCCAGGAGCTGTTGTGAATTCGTGTCGAGCCACGCCGGGGTATCAATGGACTCGTAGACGGCGACCATCTCCGTACGAATCCGATCTGACACCGCAGCGCCGTTGCCGCTGAATTGCGGCGGATTGCCGCCGCTGGATCGTTCGAGGTCGACGATTCGAGCCGCGGTGTCGATGTCGGTCACCTTCCAGCGCTTCCCCGCGAAGATCAGCAGCACGCCTTCGTAGAGCGGTTGGTAGATCGGGACTGTGCCGAGGGTCTTGCCTCGCGTCACGAGCCGCCACTCGTCGGAAGTCTGGAAAGCGGTGTAGAAGCTGTAGTGGTTGACGTGACGCTCACCGACGGCCCCGTGCAATAGCAGGCCGTCGGAGGCTTGGATCAGCAGATCGTGAGCGGCCATAGCTTGCAGTAGCCGTACGAAGCGTGCCTGGTCGACGAGCTGGAACGGGCCTGGTCCGCACAGCGCACGGTGCAGTTCGGCCGCGGTGGCGCCGCCATGTTGGGCAATCGTCGACATGATCTGCTGTATCAGCGTCGAGTAGTTGAACCCGGGGTCGTCGGGCGCTTCGAGCCACCGGCCGAGTAGGAGGCGCACCATCGCGGTCGTCTGCACCACGGAGCAGCGCAGCTCGTCGACGGGGCTGGAACGCTGGTCGAGGTGCTTCTCGCTGACGTACAGGCGCAGCACGGCCGGGTCAGCGTCGCGGCGACCCGATCGGCCCAGCCGTTGGCGGAGCGACGCGACCGACGGTGGGGGTCCGATCTGGGCGACGCTTACAACCGAGCCGATGTCGATGCCCATCTCAAGCGTTGACGTACACACCGCCGTCGCTGGTCGCGTCCGATCCTTCAATTGCGCTTCGACGGTCTCACGCATGTCTTTGGACAGATTGCCGTGGTGTGGCGAGAACTCGTTCGGGACTCGTTCCCTGTCGCTGCGGCGGGCAAGCAGATCGGAATAGATCTCGACGAAGGTACGTGTGTTCGCGAATATGAGGTTGTCTTGACCACGCAGGTGTCGGAACAGGTGCTCGGCTATCGCTGTCTCATCCCCGGGCGTAGTCTCTTCGACCGTCACTTCGCGGCCGGACTGTTCGGAAATGCGAGCTTCGCTGGGCGACATCGCTGGCGGGGTCGCGACATAGCCGCGGAGCTGCAGTTGGAACGCTCTGCCATCAGACTTCGACTCAACCACCACGACCCGCTCCGGATCGGCCGGGCGGAGGAACACCGCCGCCTGCATCATGTCGCCAAGGGTCGCGGACAGACCAATACGTGGTGGCTGGCGACGGATCGAGAGCTCGACACGGCCCATGAGCGACTGCAGTTGGGCGCCCCGAGGCGTCGCGAGGAACGAGTGCAGCTCATCGATCACGACGTAGCGCAACCCGGCAAACAGGGCTGGAACCTGGGTGCCACGGTTGACGAACGTCGCCTCCAACGACTCCGGCGTGATCAGCAGCACACCGGACGGGTCAGCGAGCAATTTCTGTTTCGACGAGCCTGAGACGTCCCCATGCCAGCGGTGCACCGCGATGTCCGCTCGTTCGCAGAGCTGCTCGAGGCGTTGATACTGATCGTTGATCAACGCTTTCAGCGGCGACAGGTACAGCACCTGCACCCCGACCGCCGCCGTGGTCTCCGGTTCTGCCCAAGGGTCGTGAGCGGTCCACGGATCCCGTTCGGCGGGTGCGGCTGCGTTGGCGGCCGTGGCGAGCGACGACAAGATCGGCAGGAACGCCGCCTCGGTCTTCCCGGCGGCGGTCGCCGCGGCGATGATGACATCTCGGTCGCCATCGAAGATCGGCCCGATCGCACGTTCTTGGGCGTCGTGCAGCGATGTCCACCCTTGGTCGTGTATCCAACGCTGCATCCGTGGATGCAGCCGTGAGAACGCCGACGAGGGGGCGGGCTCAGGGCTGGAGCTTGGCGAGTTGGTCACCGTCAGAACCAGGCGGCGATGGCGGTGCGGGCTCAGAGCCGAAGGTTGGTGAGTTGGTCATCGTCAGGGCGAGGACCCGGCGACGGTGCGGTCCCAGCCGGCCGTGCCGCACTGGCAGGCGTCTCGTCGACGGCCGACGGTGGCGGGTCTTCGACGTCGTCGTCGAGTGGTTCGAGATCTGGGTTCGCTTCGGTTGCGATCTCGACCCGGTCGATCAGGTCTGACCAGTCCACGCCGGGGTTCTGCTCGAGCACGGCGAGGAGGTTCACGAACTCCTTGATGGTGGTGCGGGGCGTGCGGAAGTAGGCGTCACCGACCCGTGACGCACAGTGGCTCATGAACGCCTTCAAGGCCTCGTCCGGGACGAGATAGGCGTCCGGGTCGCCGGCAGCGAACACGTGCCGGAGTTTGGTGAGCAGCACGAACATGTCTTCCGGCGACAGGTTCGCTAGTCGCAGCACCGGCCCGGAGTAGTCGACTAGCCCTGCGGCCGCGAACGTGTTCTCAGCGAGACGTGACTGCAACGCCGAGTACGAGTACAGGCCGCGGCGGGTGTCGAGCAGCATGTCGGGGGTGCCGCCGAGCACGAATCCAAGTCCGGCTGCTGAGCCTTGCAGGCAGTCGTTCAGAATACGCAGCACCTGTTCGTAGTTCGAGTTCCGGGCCTGGGTGTTGGACAGCTTGTAAAGGTTCACCATCTCGTCCAGGCAGACGAGCAGACCGGAGAACCCGGCGAGACGCACGAAGCGGGCGAACAGCTTGAGATGGTCGTAGAACGTGCCGTCGTCGATGATGGTGCGCACGCCGAGCGCTGCCCGTGCGTCGGTGCGGGTTGAGAACTCGCCGCGCAGCCAACGGACCACGTCCGCCTTCATCTGCTCGTTGCCGGTGTCGTGGGCGCGCCAGTAGGCGGCGACCACCTCGGCGAAGTCGTAGCCGCCGGTGAGTTCTTGGAGGTCGGTGAGCCGTTCGCGGATCACGATCACCGGGCTCACATCCCGGGAGCGGGCGAGTTTGAGGCTCTCGCTGACGAACCGTTCCACGATCGACGGCATCGCAGCGCCGTCAGGGCGCGCCCGCGTCGACAGGTTTCGCATCAACTCGGCGTACAGGCTGCGCGCCTGACCGCGGGTCGCGTGCAGACGCCGGTCAGGCGACAAGTCGGCGTGAACGGTGACGAGCTTGCGTTCTAGAGCGATCGAGCGCACCAAGTTCAAGAAGAACGACTTGCCAGCTCCGTACTCGCCGATTGCTAACCGGATCGCTGAGCCGCCGTCGGCGATCCGGTCGATGTCCTTGAGGAGCGCGGTGACCTCGTTGGCGCGTCCGACCTGGATGTGTTGTTGACCGACACGGGGCACGACACCGGCCCGCAGCGACTGGATGACAGCGTCACGGTCGCGGGGCCGGATGCGGTCGGTCGCAGGGGTGGCAGACGTCACAGCAACTCCTTGATGGCGTAGGCGTTCAGTTCCACAGGGTCGTCTCCTTCGACGAGCGGTTCGCCGCAGGCGTCCATGGCGGCTTCGTTGATTGCGTCGAACGCACCGTCGAGGAGCGGCAACCCCAACGACTCGGCGAGTTCTTCGACGTCGCCGCGATCCCATTCCAGTTGACCGGCGAGCGCGGTCGCGAGCGCCGAGTGTGCCGCGTCGAGACCCTCGATCGTTGACTCCGGTGCAGAGGTGGCTGCCGGTTGGCTTGGCGGCACCGTGGCCCTATCGCCCGGTGGCGGCACAACGGCAGCGGGCGCTTCGTCATCGGCGAAGATGTCGGTCAGAAGTGCCGTCACGCGGGCGGTCTCGGCGAGGCGGGCCTGCACTTTCGCAGAGTCGAGGACCACGGCAGCCTGCGGGGTGTCGGCGGCGGGCTCGGGCACTGCCCACCGGGTGGTCGTCTCTGCGGCGCGGACGGTGATAGGTCCTGCGTCGCCGGTGCCGAGGGCGTGCACTTGGCGGTACACGTCGGCTTCGTCGAGGCCGAGGTGTCCGAACAGCTTTGTCAACGTGCTGATCTCTTCGGGGCTGACCACCCCGTCGGCAGCCGCAACATCGATGAGGAACCCGCCGACGGCTGTCCGCTCCTCGGCTGGCAGCGCCTCCACCTTGCGCTTCATACCGGCCATGCCGAGCTTGCCGGTCGCAAGGAACGCGAAATGTGCGTCCAGCCTGGCACGCTCGGCCGCATCGAGCCCGAGGACCTCTTCGACGTGCTCAGCGAGATGCTGTTGTTCGGCAGAGCTGATCGTCCCGTCCGCTGCGGCGACCACAGCGGCCAGATGAACGAGGGACACCGCAGCGGTGTACACCGGCGACGGAGCCGCCGCCGCACCGTCCGACAGCGGGAACAGCACCGCGTCCGACCCCGGCTTCGGGGTCGATGCACCGAAACGAACGTCAGGTTCGACGCCGACACCGATCTTGCCGAGCAGGGATGTCAACGACACGGCGTCACGCTTGGTCAGATTTTCGGTTCGGCCCGGTGACCACACTTCCACCATCTCATCCAACGGGACCACGACGTTCGACCTATCGGTCAGCGCATCCGATGTCCAGGCGCGCAAGTCGTCGATGATCGGACCGCCGCGGGAGGCGAGCAACTCGTCAGGCAACAACGCGATCGCAACGGCGGTCCCTGCCCCATCGGGGCGACGCCCGAGGAATCGGCTGTACGCGTCGAGCTCGTCGGTACACTCCGCACCCAAGTCCTTCAACTTGTTGATCGGACCCGAAACCGAAGTGATGTCGGGGATCGCGTCGACGGTGCCGGACACCTCGTCGCTGATCCCGCCCGAAGCTGCCCGGTACGAGAACTTGAGCTTGCGGGCCGGCCGGCGCACCTTCATGCCATCGCCGAACCGGACCTTGTAACGCATCGTGAATAGCTCATCGAACTCGGCTCGACAGCGCGTCGCCGGCGTCCGCAGAATACTCTCCGGGTGGTAACGGAGGTAGCTGAGCGCCCATTCGGCAGGGATTCCCAACCCATTCGCGACATACCTTCCAATACCGACACGCACCACAGCCGGGACTTCCCAGCCCCTGTAGTCGGGATCCCATGCGACCGGCTGTATGTCGGCGTCCACAGACCGCAACGCCTCGACGAAGCCCAACAAGTTGCTTGCGTACCCTGCGAACGAACGGTTGTCGCCGTAGATGCGTACGAGATGTGCGATCTCGGCCACGAGGACCGTCACGTCGGGATGGTCGAGGTCGGAACCGAGATCGACGAGCAGCCGTCGTTCGAGCCCGTAGAAGAACAAGAACACGTACCCGATGTAGGCGGACTCGTTCCGGCGACCGTCAGCGAGCCACGTCAGGTACGCGGCGCGGGCACGCTTATCGACACGGTCGTACGACGGCCAGTAGCCCATTGTTTCCCCAGCCCAGTCCGGGCGGTTCCAACCAACCGGCAGGCCGGGGTCGATGAGACATGGCTCGGTCTCATATCCGTCCACCGACGGTGCACGACTGCCGACGTATATCATCCCGCCCGCAATCGAGCGGCCGCCAACGACGATCCTCCCACCGGCGGGTACCCAGGTCGCAGTGCCACGCTTCGACCGCACCGCCGCTGGCCGAGCCGGCGGCGCGAGCGCGGGCCCGTGAGCCGATCGAGCTGGCGCTGGCCCGCTGCCGCGCCTGAACAGATTTCCAATACCCATCAAGCACCCGCCCGTCGGCCGCATTCGAGATGCGGCTGCTGCTGCGACACCCGCTGAGTATGGCTGGTCCGGCGGTCCTGCGGTTTGGGACTGCTGGTGACCACCCCATGGGCGTACGATCTGAGGGCCGTCATCACGAGCGCGAAGGGCATGCCTCACCCTAGAGCGGAGGTGAGACACAGGTATCGGCTGAGCTAGCCGCAATGCCTGGGTAAATCAGCCATTAGTCGCTCGGGAAATCCTACATTAGTGAGCAGGGAAATCTGACATTAGAGTTGTGCCGATGCCTGTATCGACGCTGCCACGCCACGTTTCGGCAGAGATCGACGCCGCCCTGCGTGCTGCACGGGTCACGCTGATCCACGGTGCCCGCCAGACGGGCAAGACCACGCTCGCCCGCCAGATGAGCGACCGGCTCGGCGGCACCTTCGCCACCCTCGACGATCCGGCGCTATTGGCGGCTGCGCGCCGCGACCCGATGGGCTTCGTGGCCCAGCCGGGGCCGCTATTGATCGATGAGGTGCAGCGGGCGGGCGATCCGCTGGTGGCCGCGATCAAGATGGCGGTGGACCTCGACCCGTCGCCGGGACGGTTCGTGATCACCGGCTCCACGAACTTCCTGACCGTGCCCACGGTGTCGGAGTCGCTCGCCGGACGGATGGCGATCATCGACTTGTGGCCGTTCTCGGTGGGCGAGATCGCCCGCCGCAGCCCCGAGGCGTTCGTCCGCCTCGCCTTCGACGATCCCGAAGCGCTGCGGTCCGGGCCGAGGGGGGCCAGCACCCGCGATGGGTACCTCGAGTTGGTCTGCGCTGGCGGCTATCCGGCCACGCTCGACCTCACTGCGGCCCAGCGTCGGCGCTGGTACCGCGACTACCTGCGCACTGTCGTGCAGCGCGACATCGTCGATCTGGCCGATATCCGCCGGGCCGACGCAGTGGCACCGGTGCTGGCCACCGTCGCCGCGTTGAGCGGCCAGGAACTGAACGTGGCCCGTCTCGCCCGCGGCGCCGGCGTCGATGCCCGCACCGCCGACAGCTACCTCGCCTGGCTCGCGACGGTGTTCTTGGTGCACCGCGTGCCCATGTGGTCCCGCAACCTGTCCACCAAGGCCGCCAAGGCCGCCAAGCTGTACCTCACAGACACCGGCCTCGCCGCCCAGCTTGTTCGCAAGGCGCCAGTGGCGCTGGCCCGCCCCACCGACACCTCTGTGGGCGGGCTCGTCGAGACGTTCGCGGCCAATGAGGTGGCCAAGCAGCTCACCTGGAACGACACCGGCGCCGAGCTCTGCCACTACCGCGACCACAGCGGCGCGGAGATCGACCTGATCCTGGAGGCCCCCGACGGGCGCATCGTCGCCATTGAGGTCAAGGCCGCCGTCTCGCCTGGGACCGACGCCGCCCGATGGCTCGCCTGGCTCCGGGACCGCCTCGACCGCCAGGGCCGCGACTTCGTCCACGGTTATGTGCTGCACACCGGACCCAACCGGGTCAGCCTCGGCGACCGCCTCACCCTGCTCCCCCTAGAAGCCCTCTGGACCCCGCCCGCCGCAACCTAGATGCCTGCTGCTGCCTGCGGTGGTCTACGGCCGTAGCGGCCCGAAGATCCGACTCGTTCTCGCCAACAGGGTGACGGAGCTACGAACCAGGAGAGCGCGTCACGGAACTGTGCCGCCCCACCGTAGTTCGCGGCGTCGCATGCTTCGAGCAGAATCTGTGGGCCGACAGGCAGAACCCGCAGCGGGGTCGTTCTCCGGGACGCAATACGCTGCATCGGAGGGCTGAGCTGGGAGGGGCGCTATCGGCGAGAGGGACCGGGCAGCCGAGCGAGCCGCGGCGGTCGTCGACGCGATGGACGACATCGCCAAGATCGACGCTCACGGCCGAGCGCACGGGGGCATCGACCGGGCCGGGGTGGAGCGCATCAAGGAGCGGCTGCTGCTGGCCGAGCGCGGCGAACTGTTCGGTGACGACGGCTTCCCACCCCCGGATTCTCCGCAGAGCTCGGTGAGCTACCGGATTGCGCAGAACGACGACGAACTGGCGCTGTACGTGCAGTGCGTGGCCGACGGCACGTCGGCACCGCCGCACGAGCACACGACCTGGGCGGTGATCGTGGGGTTGCGGGGCCAGGAGCTGAACCGCCTGTACGGACCCTGCGCAGGCGGAGGCGAGCCGCAGGTGCAGCACGAGGTGGTGGTCGAGCGGGGCAGCGGGGTGGCGATGCTCGGCGACGATGTGCACTCGATCCACATCGAGGGCGCCGCGACCAACTTTCACTGCTATGGCCTCGCCCTCGAAAGGCTCAACGGCCGCCGGTTCTGGCACGCCCGAAGCGGCGAGTGGCGCGCCTACAACGACATCGGCCTATTAGTCGAAGCCCGCCCCGGCCGAGCGTCCCCGGCACCCACCTGATCGCAGGAGCAGGCCGCCGAGCGTCCGCTGCCCTACTCGAGCTTCGCCAGGGTGCGCCTAGGCGCGATGAGGTGGAAGCTCTCCAGGATCAGGTCTCCGACGTGGCCCCAGTCCTCCACGTCGACGAGGTCCATCGTCACCCAGCCGTGCCGGCCGACGTACTTCGATGGTGTGAAGCGGGGATCGGCAACGATCGCCTCGGCGTGGGGCTTCTCCAGCTTGAAGCCCACCGATGGCCTGCCGTCCTGCTCTCCGTAGCCGGCGAAGATCTTGTCGCCGACCCGAAAATAGGGCGAGCCCCACGTCAGCGTCTCCTTGGTGTCGGGCAACGCGAGGCAGATCTCACGCACCCGTTGCAGCGGATCGGCCGCCACGCTCGTCACCTCCGGCGTTCGTATTGCGAGAGACTAGGGCGTCGCATCGATCCGGCGAGGCGTTGCTCCTGCGGTCGGATCACCCCAGACGGGATGTGCTCTCCTCGAGGGCGGTCTGCACGGTGCGGCCGATGCGAGCGGTGCGCGTCTGGTCCCGTTTCGCGTCGGCCAGCCACACGAGACACTCCTTGCGCCGCGACGGCGCAAGTTCCTCCCAGGCCGCTGACGCGCCCTCTTCGGCCAGAGCTGCCTGCAGGTCCGGGGGTGTCTCGGGCGCGCGGTCGCTGCGGTCGAGACGGATCCGGATCTCCACCGGATCGTCTGCGCTCTCTCCGATCGCGTCGCGGACCGCGCCGTTGAGGAACAGCCGGTGGCGGCTACCGCCGACCGGCACGAGGGTCGCCACGAGGTCCGCTCCGTCGGCAGTGCCCACGACCGGGACATGGCCCCGCAGCCCGAACGCGTCGGACACCCGCTCGGGAACGTCCACAGCCACGTTCATGATGTGCGCGTAGTTCGACGGCAGTTCGTAGAGCACACCCACGAATCGATGTTCGCCCAACCCTGGCATTCAACCTCCATTGATGCTGTCACGCCCTGACGGGACCGTCGGGTACACGACGTCTACTCTGAGCAGGATGCCATCACCGTCCAAGACCATCGTCTACATCGACGGATTCAACTTCTACTACGGCGCCGTGAAGGACACGCCGCACAAGTGGCTCGACTTCGAGGCGTTTTGCCGGCTGCTGCTGCCGCGTGACAACATCGTCAGGATCCGGTACTTCACAGCCCGTATCTCTGCGTTGCCGAACGATCCGCAAGCGCCGGCTCGTCAGGACACCTACTTGAGAGCGCTCAGAACGCTGCCTCTCATTGAAATCCACTATGGGCATTTCGCTACCCGACCCCAGCGGATGCCGCGAGCGACGCCACCGCATCGCACCGTTGAGGTGCTCCGCACCGAGGAGAAGGGCTCGGACGTCAATCTGGCGTCGAGCTTGTTGCGGGACGCGTTCTTGGGCGAGTGCGACACGGCGGTGGTCATCAGCAACGACTCCGATCTGGCGGAAGCGGTGCGCATCGCTCAAGACGACGCTGGCATCAAGGTTGGTGTCGTCAATCCTCACCCGAAGCGGAATCGGTCCAAGCGGCTCCGGGGCACGTTCTTCAAACAGGTCCGGAAGAGCGCCCTCGCTCGGACCCAGTTGCCTGCGGTGGTCTACGACCACAACGGCCCGATCCACAAGCCGAGCAGCTGGTAGAAAACGCAAGGCCCCGGCCGGAACCGGGGCCTGCACCCAGCCACCGAAGCGCCTGGGGGGATGCACAGCACGGTAACCACCCCCTATGACAAAAGCAAGAACTCGGTTCCCGGCTGGCGCCGCCGTCTCCGGTTGTCGCACCTAGTGCGGTGCCGCGGCGACGCGATCGCGTTGCTCCGCCGCCGTGCCTCGGCAGATGGAACATTTGTGCTGCCGACGACGCCTCCGCCAGGGGATGGGAGCAAATCTGCCGCGAGTCGCCCTCGAGCGCTCGCGCGGTGCTGACGGCTGAGCCGCGCCAGCGCAACCCGGCAGGATCCGCTGGAGGACGCGCCCCGTGTGCGCGTCAATCATGTCCCGATTCGTTGTTCGAGTCCTTCATGAGCCAGTTGGGCAAGATTGGAGAGCCAATTACCTGTGTTGACTCAAAAAATCGTCGTGGCTCGGACAATGGCTCGCCCACCGCATCAAAGAGCGAAGGCGTGCCAGCGCTCTCGCGTTCTTGGCGCCCTCGTCTTCCTGCTACATCCGCCCGGTACTCGGCGGATTGCTCTCTAGCCTTCTTGAATATGGATGCCATTATTCGATCGCCTGCAGGGTGATCCGTGGCGAACACGAGTACGTACACTGGAGCACCTCGTTCGTTCCCCATTTCAATTGTCAAGGTTCGTTCATATCCCAGTACCTCTTCTAGGCGGTAGCGGAAGAAGTCTGTGTAGAGTTTTCGAGCCTCTGGCGCTGTGAGTTGACCGTCGTGTCGTTTTCGGAAGATGGATTTCCAGATGTCAGAGCCAAAGAAGGCCGTTACATCTGCTGACAGGGATTCATCCAGGCCCTTCGCTGCATCCCAACCAGCAAGCCGAGGAACTGTTGTGTGCGACAGAAGAATCAACATCTCTGCCTTGTAGCGTGCCTGCGGATGCTTGAATGAAGCGATGGCAGATAGCGTTGTCCATTTGACCTCTAGACTGTCTGGATCAATGAATGCGAAAGTCGCTGCCCGATCCAGTCGCTTCTGAGCTAGGTCACTCAGTACTTCTCCTATCTTATCGTTGCAGTCGCCAATGATCACTTCATATCGACAGTCGTTCGGGTATCGTTGTTCAAGATTCCATCGTAAAGCCTGTGCAGTCTTGCCAAGCTCGAAGAAGCAGAGGTTGTCGAAGGGAGGTACCGCGTTTAGTGCTCTAACTGTGGACCCATCGAAAGTTCTGTCGCTGTCTCGTCGTCTGTTGGATACAGATCCTGCGAAGAGGTCGAGATAGAGTGTCGAGAGTGCAGTCTTGGAAGCGGTGGTGAACCTCTCAACATATCGTTCCAATGCGTCCAGTTTGACTTCACTCCAGAATCCCCATTCTCGTTCAGATTGGCTCAAGGTCTTGCCAACTTCATAAGTCGTGTGGAACTAACAGTTCAAGGCTTCAGCCCGATGTTCGGGCATTTCGTCGTGATATGAGCCGTTCAGTTGCCTGCCACCTGCTTTAGGAGTTCGGCCTCCCCATTGCTTGAAGAAGAAGGCTACGTCCGCTGCTGCGCATTGGTCGCGTAGGTCGAGCGCCCACTCCTCTTCCATGGGACGGGCGTTGTGGCCGCTCTCGCCTCCTGCGATTAGCCAGTGAATGGCCGAGAGGTCGAGGTTCGGCAGGGCCTCTAGTAGGGGCTCGGCGCTGATGAAGCGCACCGCGGCTGGCACGGAGCGAAGGTGGTCGATGCGGAAGGCGTAGCGCTTCGACTCGACGCTGACGCCCATCCAGACGTTGTGGGGCCAGTTCAACTTGTCGGCCAGCGAGGCCAAGCGCTTCGAGCGCTTGGTGAGGATCTGGTACGTGTGCCTGGGGGTGTCGGCCATGACTTTGAAGACGCGCTGGATGAAGTCAAGCGGCACGTCGGGATGGAAGAGGTCGCTCATGGAGTTCACGAAGACCACGCGGGGCGCTCGCCATCGGTGGGGGACTTCTAGGAGGTCTTCGTGCAGGGTGAGGCCGAAGCCTGGGCCGCTGTGCTTGGGATCGCCGTCGGTCTGGTACCTGGGGTTGCCCATCGCCTTGAGGCGCTTCGCGAGCGTGAGCGCGTAGCAGTTGTCGCAGCCGTGCGAGGTGCGGTCGCAGCCGGTGGTCGGGTTCCAGGTTGTCTCGGTCCACTCGATGCTCGTCCGGTCGGCCACGGCCACCTCCCTTCCTCATCCAGTTATCCACAGGGTACCCACAGGTCCGAGGCTATGAACCGGGTACGACAGGCGCAGCCGCGATCGTTGATCCCGAATAAACGGCTGAGCCCACTTGGGCCAGAATCGATCAGCTCAACAGGGGCCGTCTTCACCGTGAGGGGCTCTGGTCACCGGGAGCTTGGCTGCAGTGCCTTGGAAGAGCGGGCGTCGATGTGGCGTTACGGTCTTCGCGCCGCAGGGCGCGGCCGTATGGCTGGATAGCGTGAGGCTATGGAACGATCCGACTTGCCACGCTTCGATCAGTTGATGTTTCCGGTAATTGAAGCACTGAAGGAAGCGGGGGGCTCAGGGCTACGTAACGAGATCATCGAGGCGGTGGCTGAACGCCAGCGCTTGTCCGATGAGCAGCTTGAGCACCGATACGAGACCACGGGAGTCCCCGTGATTGCCGATCGAATCGGTTGGGCACTCAGTTGGTTGAAGAAGCTCGACGCCGTTGAGAACTCCCGACGAGGCGTGTGGGCTCTGACGGCAAGCGGGAGAAGCATCGCGTCTGAGGCAGAAGTCAGGAAGCGCCTGAAGGCGGTGCGATCAGAAGTGGCTGCGCAGGCCGCGCTCGCTCGCCGCGAGGAACAGCAGGGGGCGTCCGGCGAGGAGGACGCCGATCCTGGGGACGGACTCGACGGTGAGGGCGGAGACTGGAAGGGCCTGTTGCTGCAGCGCTTGCTGGAGATGCCGCCAGACGCCTTCGAGCGCCTGACGCAGAGGTTGCTGCGGGAGGCGGGCTTCAGGGACGTCGAAGTTCTGGGCAAGACGGGCGACGGCGGGATCGACGGCGTAGGTGTCTATCGCCTGTCGCTCGTGTCGTTCCCGATCTACTTCCAGTGCAAGCGCTACAAGGGCTCAGTCTCTGCTGGCACGGTCCGCGACTTCCGAGGGGCAATGGTCGGCCGAGGCGAGAAGGGCCTGCTGGTGACCACCGGCACATTCACCCGCAGCGCCCGTGAGGAGTCGAGCCGTGACGGAGCGCCGCCCGTCGAATTGATCGACAGCGACGATCTGTGCGGTCTGCTCAGGGACTACGAACTTGGGGTCCGGACACGGATACGCCAGGTTGAGGACGTAAGTGTAGACCCTGACTTCTTCACGCAATTCGAGTCTGATTGACAGCGTCGTCCGCACAACCGTCGAGGAGAGGCTGATGTTGGGAACCTGGTGGCTGTCGAGTGAGCATGGGAGTGAGGATGATCGAACCGTACCTCCGGCATCAGGGGAGTTCGGCACCAAAGAAACTGGCGCGTGGAAGTTGACGACAGTAGGTAGTCTCTTGGCTGGCGATCAGCAGCTAGAAGACGAGCTGTACTACAGCCATCCAGCCATCTATGGAAAGACACTGGATGCCAAGGCTGTTAGTCTCTTGCGCGTTGGCCGCGTGGGCAGCAGTACGGCTATGCGCCGATCCGAGGTCCTATCCGGGCCAGCTGAAGAGAGATGGTCATGTGAACTGTATACAATGGGGGATATACACGTCGATCCATCGGCGACATTGCAGAAGGTAATACTGAGTTTTGATGTGACGGCAGGGTGGGCGAATGCCTTCAGAGATGATGCTCATGGCAAGCACCGTGTCATGAACCCTGAGACGGGGACCTTCACAGTACCCGAAGTCTGGAAGCACTCAACGAGTATTAGGGGTGTAGTGCTTTCCCTAGTCCGGATGTGGGCTTGGACATATGAGTTCTCAAGGTCATTTCAGGCCTCGCAAACAGCGAGCTTTGAGTTGGAGGGTTCAATACCTATAGATGAACTCAGAAGATGCTGGGTTGATCCGCTCCAACACTTGATGAGCTTTCTTGCACTCAATCCCGCGCGAATAGACAGCATAACAGGCTATGTACAAGTTGATGGCGAGCCAGATGGAGTATGTGTCGAAATTCATATGTCCGAACCAAAGTTCATGCACGAGCACGACCAAGCTGCCGGGCCTCTAGATCTGCTTGCTACTCGTGAGGGGCTAGAGGATGCGGGCATGAGTGTTAATGAGTTACTTCAAGCTTGGTTCGAACTATATGATTCCGCACGGCTGCCTCTTGTGTACCTATTGTCAGCTGACTTGCCTCATATCTACCTTGAGACACAGTCACACTTCGCATGTCTAGCCCTCGAAGCCTTCCATAATCGGTTCATGGACCGAAAGAAGTGGCCGTCAGAATACCACGAGGCATTGGTTGACAAGATTTTGAAGGAGATCGACGGAATCGGCTTGTTGGAAGAGGAGGATCTGTGGCTAAGGCAACGACTAAGAGATGGCAACAACAAGGGTCAGAGGAAGAAGATCCTAGAAGTATTCGAATTCGCAGACTCAACGAGCAATAGGGTCCAGAGTGTATGGCCAGGCTTTGATCGCCTGGTTAAGTCCCAGCGGAACAGGACAGCTCACCCGCAGAGTTCTAGCGGTGATGGCGGAGGAGTGTCTCCGAGGGCGACAAAGACAGGATTACGGTGGATACTTCGTCACGCATACCTGAGGCGGCTAGGTATGGAGAGTGAGAACATTACGAACTTGCTAGAGGGATGCCATTTGTATCGGCGAGACCTGAGGCACCTACAAGACATGAAGCTGCATCATCGCCCGTAAGTTCCATACCCTATGCATTCATCAGATATCGAAACATTCCAAAGTGTAGTACTTGAGCATTACGTCGGGCAAGTGCACTTCACTCGTCGAAGTTGGACAGGTCAGTTGCACTCGCGAGGCTCTCGGTGAGGGCTTGGATTTCGGTTAGGGCGGATTGGAGGTCTTCGGCTATTTCGGCGGCTAGGACGGCTGGGGGTGGGAGGTTGTCGATGTCCTCGAGGCTCTCGTCTCGGAGCCAGAAGAGATCGAGGCTTGTCTTGTCGCGGGCGATGAGATCTTCGTAGGGGTAGCGCTTGAAACGTTCGGACTCTTGGCGCTGGTGGCGGTCGGTGGGGTTGTAGCAGGCGACGAAGTCGTCTAGGTCGGCTCGGGTGAGCGGGTTCTGTTTGAGGGTGAAGTGTTTGTTGGTGCGCAGGTCGTAGACCCACAACTCCCTTGTCCAGGCCTGCTCGGCTCCCTCGCGGCGGCGGAAGAACAGGACGTTGGCCTTCACTCCCTGGGCGTAGAAGATGCCCGTGGGCAGGCGTAGCAGGGTGTGGACCTCGCAGTCGTGGAGCAGGCGGCGGCGGATCGTCTCTCCGGCTCCGGCCTCGAAGAGGACATTGTCGGGTACTACCACCGCGGCGGTGCCGCCTACTTTGAGTAGGCCGACCACGTGCTGCACGAAGTTGAGTTGCTTGTTGCGGGTGGTGGCCCAGAAGTCCTCCCGCTCGTAGCTGTCCGACGACGACCGGCCGAATGGCGGGTTGGTCAGCACCATGTCGAAGCGCTGGCCGGGATCGGCGCGGAGGGCGTCGTCCATGTGGATGGGGGAGTCGGACTCGGGGCTCTCGATGCCGTGCAGCAGCAGGTTCATGGCGCACAGCCGGGCCGGCAGGTCGGCGATCTCCCAGCCGGTGAACGCCCCGGACCGCAGGTGGTTCACCTGGTCGGGCTCCAGGGGCGTGAAGCGCTCGATGATCGACCGGTAGGTGCCCAGGAAGAAGCCGCCGGTGCCGCAGGCCGGGTCGCAGATGCGATGGTCCGGCCGGGGGAGCATCACGTCGACGATGGCCGAGATCAGCCCCCTCGGCGTGAAGTACTGGCCCGCTCCCCGGGCACCCTCCTGGGCGGTCTTCTCGATCAGGCCCTCGTAGGCGTCGCCCTTGAGGTCGGCGTCGTAGCTCATCCATTCGTGCTTGTCGATGAAGTCCTTGATGAGCTGCTCCAGCTTGGCCGGGGTCTGGATCCGGTTGCGGGCCTTGCGGAAGACCACCCCGAGCATGTCGTCGCCCGCTCCCAGCTCAGCGAGGATCTCGCTGTAGTGGGCTTCGAGCGCGGCCCCCGACCGGCTCAGCAGCGACTGCCAGTCGTGCTCGATGGGCACCACCCGCTCACCGCCCAGCAGCTCGTGCTGCTCGTCGGCCATCTTCAAGAACAGCAGGTACGTGAGCTGCTCCAGGTAGTCGCCGTAGGACAGCCCGTCGTCGCGCAGCACATCGCAGAAGTCCCACAGTCTCTGCACGAGCGCCTTGGGGTCGTGACCCGGCATCATCTCACGCTACGCCGCAGGGCACCGCCGTGGCGTGGGGTCTCACGGCTGTATGGCCCGGTGCCGGTCATCGGAGGCCGATCCCGGTGGAGTCGCGTGCTCGTGCATGAGCCGGAGCGCCATTGCGATGTCGTCGACGCTCAGATCGCTCGCCGCGACGGCTGTGACCAGGTCATAGACGGCGTCGTTGCCAGCAGCGGCCACGCCGGCGTCGTTGAGTTCCAAGAAGACAGCCGTGGCGAGCCAGCCGAGCCGCTTGTTGCCGTCGACGAGCGGATGGTTGTTGACAACCGAGTGCAGCAGCGCGCTGGCCTTGGTCCAGACGTCCGGATACGCGTCCTCGCCGAACGCCGACGCCTGCGGCCGCGCCGCTGCCGCGCCTAGCAGTCCCAGATCGCGAAGGGGCAGAGGCTCGCCGAGCAACCGGCGAGCGAGTTCCAAGAGATCCTCTGTGTCCAGGTACTCGATGCCGTGACTCACTCGCCCAGCCGCCGAAGTGCGGCGGCGTGACGTTGCATGATGAGTTCGGCGGCGGCGGCCACCCGGTCGCGATGGTCGGACCGGGCGACGTACTCGCGCACCGCCCGCCGGGCTGCCTCCTGCATGGACGTGCCCTCGAGCGCGGCCCGCCGTCGCAGAGCGTCCTGCTCCTCCTCGGTCAGTCTGAGCGTCATCGCCATGCTCGAATAGTATCAGACTGATACCACCAGGACGCGGCTTCGGTGTTGCGCCGAGCGCGTGACCGGAATCTAGCCCGGAGGCTCCCCCGTGATCCGGTCGAGGTTGAGGGCGGCGTGAGCGGGTTGATGGCCGGTGGCCCGTGACTACGCTGTAGTCATGGCTGTTGTTTCGATCCGGTTCTCGGCGGAGCCGGTGCACAGGCGGCTCAAGGACAGCGCCCGAAGGCGCCGGGTCGGTGTCGCCACTCTTGCCGAGAGGCTCATAGACGAGGGGCTGAGGATGGAGGCCCATTCGGCGATCGTCTTCCGGGAGGGCCCGACCGGCAGGCGTGCTGTGCTGGCGGGCGGGCCCGAGGTGGCCGACGTCATCGGCTCGATAGTCGGGGGCGACGTGCCTATCGGGCAGCGGCGGGCCAGGGCGGCCGAGCTGTTGGGGTTGACGCCGTCGATGGTCGATGCGGCTATGGCTTACTACGCCGACTACACCGAGGAGATCGACGCGAAGCTGGACGAGCGTCGCCGGGCCGCGGACGAGGCCGAAGCGGCTTGGAGGCGTCAGAGGGCCCTGCTCGAGAAGTGAGGCTGCTGCTCGACGAGATGCACGCCCCGGCTGTGGCCGAGGCGCTCGTGGCGTCCGGCCACGATGTGGTGGCGGTGGCGGCCGAACCGGAGCTGCGGGGATGCTCGGACCGCGGCCTGTTGGAGCATGCCTGCGCTGCCGATTAGGCGATCGTCACGGAGAACATCTGATGGATTGTCACAGGTGTGAGATATTGTGTCGCCATATCCCCCCAGCCGCTTCGGTGGCTGGGCGAAGGCCCGCTTCGGCGGGCCTTCGAGCGTTCTACCAGCCCTTGGGCCTACACGCCGCTCTGTTCGGCTGTCGTGGAGCCTCGCGAAACGGGTCTGGGCCGCCGCCCCGGCAGCCGCCCACCGGAAACGCCCTGAAGCAAGGCCAATTTCCATGACAGTACTCTAACCATCAGAATATAGTAGGATATAGATGGTGGCTTGATACCATCTGCCGTCGACGATGTATTGAATCCCATTAGGGCGCGGGATGCCGGGATCGGAAGGAGACGTGATGACTGGGAAGGCTGCCACCGGAACCGCTCAGATCTGGCCCCCGGAGCAGGACTATGCTCCCGCCGTGAGCAGTAGCGAGGATCCGCTCTCAGTCGCCGACGGCTTCAGCGGCGCCGACGATGTCGAACGTGAGTGGCCGTGGGTGGATGTCCTGCCTGAGTGCGACCGGAGGCTGTTCGCCGAGGAGATGTCCCAGCTCATGGCGGAGGCGGCCGAGACCGACGATCTCGTGCCCGTCGAGCAGGCACTGCGGGAGTGGCGGGTTACGGCGGAGATCTACTTGGATCCCGAACTCGCGAAGCGGCTCACAGGGCCGCGGTTGGCGAACGGCGGGCGAGTACCAAGACCCGTCGTCTAGACGCAATGCCGCGCGGCCGACAATGGCGGACGGACCGAGGCTGATCGTGGTCACGACGCTGGAGCGAGGTCGTGCCGCACCAAGGTGGGCGCGCTGGGGGGACTAGGGGGCGAGTCCGTAAATCGCGAGCGCCTCGGGGCCCTCCAGGATCGCGGAGGCGGCCTCGAGCGCCTGCTGCTTATCGGGCGCGGTTGCTGCGGCCTCGACGGCCTGGCGGAAGCGGGGGTGAGCCACCTCCACATCAAAGTCTGGGGGGCCCCAAAAACCGGCTTGGCGCAGCGCCACATGGGCCAGCCTCATGGCCGCAGTCTCGGCGGTGGGCTCGATGGGCATCTCGACACACTCGGAGGAATCGCGCTCGAGCAACTCCATCAGGTCGGGGCGCGCCAGCAGCGCCAAGTCGGCATCATCGCTGTTCGATGCCGGAGTGAACACCACGGTGCCGTCGTCGCTCTCGGTAACGACGTAGGTGTCGTGATCGGCGTGGCCCACATCGCGCAACTCGACTTGCCGGAGCGAGTTGAGATGGACGAGCCGGCCGGTGTGTGTGCTGGCCATGGGGAGACTCCGGGCGGGGCTGGTAGTTGCAACAATGTTGCAACCGCGGTTGAACACTGTATCGGAATCGAATACGCGCCGTGAAGATTGTGAGACCAACGCCGCGAAGCGCCCTCTTCGGCGACCGGTCTGACGGCGACAGTCCAGCCCGGTCCGACGCGGCCAGTGGAGCGCGGGGAGGCCTCGTCCGGCGCGCCGTTGCCAGAGTTGGCGCGCCACCGATCCGATGCGGCCAGTACAGTGACGGGTTACATGCATGTCACTTGGACATCTCAGGCGTTGGCCGAGTTCGAGGCCCTGCGGCAGACGGGCCGTGCGCGGCTGTATGAGCGCGTGGAGGAGCTGGTGCGCGATCTGGAAGCCGACCCTCGGGATCACCGGCGCCAAGGTCGCCAGATCCGGACAAGCGACGGTGGCTTCGGGTGGTGCCAAACGGTGAGTGCCGGGCCCGATAGGTGCCTGGTTGCCTGGCGGGTTGAGGGTGAGGAGCTGTCAATCCGGGTCCTAAGACTGGTCTAGCCGCCTTGCCAGATCGCTCTCGATTCTCGGTGAGCGTGCCTGTCTGACGTCCTTGCATCATCGCAGCCGGAGCGAATCGCGGCAGTGGCGGTAGTCATGCGCTGACCTTCTGTCGATTCGGCTTGATCGACCGAGATGCTGTGATACGTTCCAGCAGGACCGACGCGGGCTCGTCTTGTGGGTCTTGGGGCACTAGCCGACCGGCGAACGCCTCAGCGAGCACGCATCGACGTAGTGCCGCGGTGCGGTTGGCCGCCGCGCGAATGGATCGCTCGGACGCATCTGCCTGTTCCAGCGCGACGTTGATCCGGCGCGCGATCTGCCCCTGCTCGTCCCGCGGGGCCAGCGATATTGGGAACTGTGCGAGCCCTCGCTTGCCGATGTGGCGGATATTCACGCCGCGCCCGGCTTCACCGAAGCGGCCTGACAACGCTGAGGAGTAGCAGTACCAGTACAGGTAGTCCAAAGTGACTCCATGCGGGCGAAGCCGAAGGAGCGTGTTCTGGAAGCAGCAGTCTGAGATCTCGCCATCCCAGAGAGCGGGCTTGCCTACCTCATTGGGACTCCCGGATGCCTCGTTCAACAGGAGGTCTCCAGGTTCAAGCCGGTACTTCTCGAAGTCAGCGTCGTCGAAGTTCATTGCCTTGACATCGTCGAGGCTGATTCCGTTCCACGTGACGTTGGCCGAGCGGAGGTATGGACGCATCTGCTCGCCAGTGTGGTATTGCGGTGATCGCTGGCGCCCGAGTTGCACGTCGGCTACCTCGCCGATAGTGGACGCCCTCCAAGCGGGCGGCAGATCGCGGTGGGCATGAAAGGCGTCGATGAGAACAGCTGATCTCAGGACGTCAAGTCGCTGTAGAGCTTGGCGTAAGCTGCTCTCAACAGCGTCGAGGCGGCAGAAGTGTTCTTCGATGGCGGCGACGATCCGGACCTGCTCAGCTGTGGGTGCCAAGACAAAGGGCACCGCGTTCATTCGCTTCTTCGACAGCTCCCTAAAGGTCGTGCCGCTACCTAGCTCACGAATGGTCGGAGTCGCATGACGCAGGTACCAGTAGACGTACCGTGATTCGACTCCAGCTGGCGGTATCAGGCTCTTGAAGCCTTGATTCGTGCAGAGCGGGTTGGCTGCGACCGCCGTGTAGCCGATGGGTGCACGCGACGAGAAGAGGATGGAGTTCTTGGGAAGCATGTGCGTTGACGTAGATGCGAATCCCGCGTCCGTGATGGATCGGCGTCCTCTGGAGACCGGCACGCCTTGGTGTGTGGACAAATCGTCTGGCGTCAGCCACGGAATGTCGCCGTCCCAGTAGTCCGGGTTGTCCGTTCGTGGAGTGGAACCTCCGACGATCTCAAAGACGTCGCCAATCGTCGTTGCCGCCCAGCCGGGAGGGAAGCTGCTTCTCATGCAGCTAGAGCTTGGGTTAGTTCTTCGAGGAGCGGGTCCAAGTCGTTGCCGAAGAGTTGGCGGGCCTTGCCTAGCCCGCCGTGGGTGCTGAAGGGTGGATCTTGGAGGTCTGCCGGGGCGACGGTGAGACTTGTGGCCAGGCGTTCCTTGATCAGGCGGAGGTAGGCGGTCTGGTCTTCGGTGAAGTTCCGACCGGCTTGTTGCTGCTGGTGGAGCCAGGCTTGGAAGCGTTCGTTGACCAACTCGGGGTACGGCACCAACTCGTCCGTTTGGCCGAGGGCGTGGCGGACGAGGCTCACCAGGTCGGTGTTCACCCGGTGGCCTGAGCCTCTGACCTTGGAGGCGTCGAGGGTCTCGTAGGCCTTCCACAGGGTCTCGGGTGTCCAGCGATGGGGCGGGCGGCCTATGGCTTGGGCCAGTTCCTTGATGTCGGGGTAGGTGAGGCCGCCGCCGTAGGGCTGGCTGTAGAGCACCTGCAGGGCGGTGATCTCGTCTTTGTGGTCTTCGATGAACTGGCGGAACGACTCGGTATGGCCTCGGGCCCGGTCTGCGGCCTCACGGGAGTATTCGCCGGAGATCACCCGGTCGGCCGACGCGGTGTCGATCACCTGCTCGTAGCTGCGGCGGACCTCCACCAGCTTCTCCCGCAGGTCGGGATTGCCGACAATGGGCTGCATCGCCTCGGTGATCAACTGCCGGGCCGCGGCGGCGACCTGCTCGGGGGTCGGATCGTCCACACCGGTGGCGGCTGCGGCCGCCTCGTGCTGGCGGTCGGGGTCCAGCGCGTCGGTGATCTGGCGGACCAAATCGTCCAGGCCCACCCCGGCGACTTGCTCCACCTCGGCTCGGTCCTCGACGGTCATGCGGCGATTCAGGCGGGCCAGGCGGGACGCCACCGACGACACCACGTCCGGGTCCACCGAACCCAGGCCGACCAGGTTCAACAGCCGGTCGAAGCTCACCCCGTGCTGGCGCTCCAGCGGCACGGTGTCGTGCAGGCCAGCCTCGGTCACGCCCACCGCGTCCACGATCACGAAACGGTCCTTGACCCTGGCGTCGGGCGTCACCCTGCGCAGATCCTCGGTGTCGATCACCCGCACGCCTCGGCCCTTCATCTGCTCGAAGAAGTTGCGGCTGCGCACCATGCGCATGAACACCACGCACTCGATGGGCTTCACGTCGGTGCCGGTGGCGATCATGTCCACCGTCACCGCGATGCGGGTGGGGTAGTTGGTGCGGAACTGCTGGAGCAGCTCCTCGGGCTTGTTGCCGGAGTCGCCGGAGCGGTAGGTGATCTTCACCGCGCCCTCGTTGCTGAGGCCGAACTCCTCCCGCACGATCTGCACGATGTCGTCGGCGTGGCTGTCGTCCTTGGCGAAGATCAGCGTCTTGGGGACGTTGGCCAGCAGGCCGTCGTCGCGGCGCTCCCGGTCCTTGAAGATCACCGGCAGCGAGTCGCGCAGGGTGCGCACCACCGTGCGGATCTGGTCGGGGACCACCACCCTGCGGTCCAGCTCGGCGGCGCTGTAGTCGATGTCCTCGTCGACCCTCTCCAGGCGGAGCTGGCGGGTGTCGCGGTCGCGGAACCCGGTCACGAACTCGGCCGGGACGGTGCCGCCCGACTCGGTGATCTCGGTGCGGACGCGGAACACGTCGAAGTCCACGTTCACGCGGTCGGCCACCGCCTGGGCGTGCCCGTACTCCATCACCATGTTCTGGTCGAAGAAGGCGAACGTCTGGATGCCCGGCGTGGCCGTGAGCCCCACCAGGAAGGCGTCGAAGTACTCCAGCACCTGGCGCCACACCCCGTAGATCGAGCGGTGGCACTCGTCGACGATGATCAGGTCGTAGGACTCGATCGGCACCTTCGGGTTGTAGGCCACCTCCACCGGCTGGGCAGGCTCGACCTCGAAGCCGGAGCGCTCGTCGAGGGCGTCGTCGAAGCCCTCCGGGTCGTCGCCCCGCAGGATCGAGAACAGCCGCTGGATGGTGCAGATGTGCACCTTCGCCGACGTCTCGCCGGCCATGTCCACCCGGGAGTCGGTGAGGTGGCGGACGTTGTAGAGCTCGCTGAACTTGCGGGGGTCGTCGGGCGCCGCGAAGCCCTGGAACTCCCGCAGCGCCTGGCGGCCCAGGTTGGCTCTGTCCACTAGGAACAGGACCCGGGCGGCGTCCGCGTGGCGCACCAGGCGATAGCAGGCGTTGGCCGCGGTGAACGTCTTGCCCGCCCCGGTGGCCATCTGGATCAGCGCCCTCGGGCGGTTGGCCCGCAGCGACTCCTCCAGGTTGCGGATCGCCTCGGCCTGCGCCGTCCACAGGTGCGGCGGGTCGGGTTCGAGTTCGGGCAGGTCGCGGATTCCGAGCCGAAGCGTCGGATAGGCGACGAAGCTCCCGAGCTGCGTGCGGTCGGTGTAGTTGCCCACCCAGCGGGCCAGCGTCTCGGGCCGATGGAAGGTGAACACCCGCCGGGACGCGGGCACCGAGTCGAGCCCGCAGGTGAAGCGGGTCTCGGCGCCGGTGGACTCGTAGCTGAACGGCAGCGCGCCGTCCACCGTGAACGCGGGCAGCTCCTCGGGGTAGGCGGCCCGGTACCTGCGGGTCTGGGGCTCCACGCCGGTGAGCGTGCTGCCCGCCTTCTTGGCCTCGATCACCCCCACCGCCTGGCGGTCCACGAACAGCACATAGTCGGCCGGCCCGGCCTCGGTGGGCACCTCCCGCACGGCCACGCCCTGCGCGGCGGCCACCGCGGCGTGCTTGTAGTCCTGCACCACCCACCCGCACGCCCCGAGCTGCTCGTCGATCCCCATGCGGGCGCGAGCTTCGGGAGCGAGATAGTCGGCGGATGCTTCAGCCATAGATGCGAGCGGCCATCGTACGTACATCCTCCGAGTCGGGGCGTCCATGCCTGTCGAGGACTTCCATGCACTCCGCTGTGAGACTCTCGACGGCGGGCCCTGAGCTTCACCAGTCTTTGGCGTCGAGCAGTTTCTTGAGGTTGCGCTTGGCCCTGTGCTCTGTGCGCACCCGCTCGAGCAGCAACTTGAAGCGGTCCGGCTCGTTCGCTGCGTCGGCCAGGTGGCGGATGCGCTCCATCAGATCGACCGCGGACCGGTAGGCGTGAGTCTTCTTCTGGTTGATCAGCTCGAGCACACGGGGCTCGTAGACTCCCATCGCGTCCGAAGGATGGGTCTTCTCGCGTGCCCGGGCGAGCGTCATCCACATGCGTTCGGCGCACCCGTGCACGGTCGCCGCGTTCCATGCCGTCTCGGCGCGACCCTCGTAGGCAAGGATTTCCACGAGCGCCTCTGCGGCCCGCGGAACCGCCGCGTTGCTCGCCTCTCGGTCGCCGAGAACTCGGCCACCGAGCCGGGAGAGGCGGCTGCGCAGCTCTTCCTCGCAGCGCTGCTGCCAGCCGGCGGGCTGCTCGGGCTTGTCGGGCTGCTCGGGCTTGTCGCGCTGCTGGGGCTTGTCGGGCTGCTCGGGCTTGTCGGCGCCGCTGCGAGGCTCAGCGGCCTCGTCGAGGAGGCGCCGGTAGGTCGCCAGGGACGGATGCGAGACGAACGCCTGCCAGAACAGCTCGACCGCGGCCTGTGCCTCGCCTCGTCCGCGAAGCGCGCCGGCCAGGAACTCGCGAAGGTCGCCTGCCTGCCATTGGGCGTCGCCGTGCTCGGCGATCCCGCGTCGGGCCCACGCCATCGCCTCGTCGGATCGGCCGGCCGCATCGAGGGCGAGGGCTATCTCCAGCACATGGCCGGGGAGGATCCGGTCGCGCCCGTGCACCTCGATGAGAGCGTCGGGATCTCCGGTCCCTATGGCCCAGCCCGCCATGGCCTGACGGACGGCGAAGGCGTTGTCCGACCAGTCGCCGGCCTCATGACCGATCCGCTTCCATTGCGGCTCGAGCCGCTCACGGTACGCCGCCAGGCCTGCCTCGCCGAGAACCTCGGCGTACTCGGCGACCGCTCGGTAGAAGCCGTCCAGCTCAGAGGCGAGCTCCAGGTCCACCAAGCGGGCTGCAAGCTCCACCGGATCGGGCCGACCCTCAACGCAGGCCCGGTGATGCACCTCAGACAGCCGCAAGGAGATGTCGCTGAGCCAGCCGTCGGAGTCGTCGACGTAGTCAATGGCCTTGTCGGCGCGGCGGTGGGCGTGCTCGGCCAGACGCGCCGCGGCGTCGTGCTGGCCCGCGTCGCAGAGATCGGCGAGCGCGTCGATCACGTCTTTGACGCCGTCAGCCCAGCCGCGCGCCTCGCGATAGGTGACGAATTCGCCGTAAGGAGCGAAGGCGTTGTCGATGCGTCGCTGCCAGGCGCCCATGTCCGGGCTGTCGCCTCGCGCCGCTCGGGCCTCCGCCAGCAGGCGCTCACGCAACCGCCAGTCCGTGGCGGCATGGTCCAGCAAGATTCGGGCCAATCGGTCCTGGGCGAGCCCCTCCACGAAGCTGGCCAGGTCCTCGGCCGGCGCCGGATCGACACGCCGGCCCGATGCGGACGCCTGCGCCCGGACGAGCCTGGCGAGAGGCGGAACAACCAGTGGACTGTCGTCTGATCCCATCGAGAGGGCCACAGCGGTGCAGTGCTTGCAGAACGAGCCGTCCTCAGCGGCCGGGCACGTGCAAGACCACCGCGGCTCGCCGCGTTCGGCCCATAGCTCCACGACGTAGGGCATGGTGCCCCGCACCGTCGCCTCCAGCCGCCCGTCGCGGACCGTGAGCGGTCCGACCCGCCCGTTGCGCCGGTAGCCCTCGCCACGCTCGTGCACCAGCGGCTCGGCGAGCGCCACGACCGTCGCAGCGTCGAACACGTCGGCGAAGGGGTGCATGGTCGTCCTGCCGTCCCAACCAGATCAGTCGATTCCGGTTCGCCAAGGTTCGCCGGGGCTGGTCGGGTCGAATCGGACCTTCTGCACTTCGAGGGCTTCGAGGCCGTCTTTGCCAATGGTCTTGAGCCAGTCGTTCTGGTTGTGCCACATGGGCTCCAGGATGGCGGTGACCTCTGCGGTGAGACGGCTGCCAGCAGCGAGTCGTACCGTCTCACGGGGCAGTTCCCCCAGCGCGCTCAGAGCCCGCACTCGCGCCTGCCCGCCTTGCTCGCAGGCCTCTAGAAGCGGACCGATCCGTTGATGGCGCGGAAGCAGGTGAGCGGCGACGGCGGCGCGCCGCTCGTCGTCTCCCGACATCCATCCGACCAGTACAGCCTGCGTGTTGTCTGTCAGTTCATCGATCGCGGCTATGGCGTGAAGGGCGACGATCGCATCTGGGTCGTCTACCAGCTTCAGGAGCATGTCAGGGTGTGGCGTCGCTCCCTGGCCGAGGCCCCAGGTGGCTGCCGCCCGCAGTTCTGACGGATTCTCAGCACTCGAGGCCACCCGCAGCAGGGCACCGGCGGCGAGGCTCGTCGGCTGCTCTGACAGGGCCAGGACGCCTTCCATCCGCTGTTCGGCCGCAGCGGCTTGGTCGCTGGCCAAATCAGCCAGTGGGTCCGTCCAGGCCCCGGCATCAAGGCGCGCGAGGCTAGCGGTGGCTTCGAGCCGGACTCGCCAGTCGACGGTGTCGTCGGTCGCGATCGGCACGAGTTCGTTGCCTATGTCGAGTTGCTCGCAGGCACCTGCCGCCTTGATGGCGGCATAGCGGTCGGCCTCGTCGTCGCTGATGGCCTTCGCCAGGTCCCAAACGTCACCTGGGCATCCGAGACGCTGCGGTGTTGGCACGATCCCAGCGACGATCGTCTCGCCGCCCTCGAAGGGCTCGTAGGGCTTGACGTAGGCGGTCCGTTGGCCAGCCCATTTGCGCCACTGCCAGTACTTGTACTCGCGGCCACTGTTGTCCACATAGACGATGCGGCCCTCGTCATCGATGCGTATGAAGTACCCGGAGCGCGACGGCACCCAGCAGGGCCACGTCAGGGTGACCTCCGAACCTTCCGAGGCGGCCTTCGGCGCGGACCGGCGGGCGTGCTTGACGCTGGAGCGCAAGGACTCCTTGGTGAAGAACGCCGGCAGGCCGGTCTCCGGCGGGAAGGTTCCGAGGTCGGCTCGCAGGAAAGCGTAGAGGTCCCTGTCGCGCATTCCGGCTGCGTGCCACTCGCGGCCCGGGGTGTCGGAGTGCGAGAGCACGATCCCGAGCTTGGACTTGGCGCGCGCCTCGACTCGCAGGCCGCAACGGGCGCAGACCAAGTCAGGCAGGCGCAGACGCTTGACCTTTGTCTGCCACACCTTGTTCGCCATGGCGTAGCGCTCCAATTCGATCATCCTGTGGTCGTGCTCGGTGCTGAGGTGGCGGGCAACAGCAGCAGTTCCTACCGCACCCATCGACACGAACCGGGCGAAGTCGGCGTCCTCCTTGAAGCCCATCAGCCGCCATCCAGTAGGTCGTCGATGCTGCAGCAGGCTCGCGTGCAGCGACAGGCTGGCCGACCGTTGTCGATGTCGGTGTCATCACCCTCGACCATCATGGTGCCGCGTAAGGTGCTCACGGATGCGAGGCTACCGATGACGATCGACCTGTTTGCTGCACCCGACGGGGCGCACGGTACGGTGCCGTCGATGGTGCAGGTGCGCCGCAGCGACCCCGTCTATATGGCGCACGCCTACCTCACCAAGGTGCCCCTCACCGCGATCGCGCCCTTCATCGAGGCGTTCACCGAACCTGGCGACGTGGTACTTGACCCCTTTGCCGGCTCGGGGATGACCGGCATTGCCGCGCTGGTGACGGGCCGGCGGGCGGTGCTCTACGACGTGTCCGTGCTTGGTCGCCACATCGGTTCCAACTACGTGAACCTCGTTGACGCCAAGATGTTGGATGAGCGCGGCGAGGTTGTCTTGAGACGTGCTCTGGAGCGGATCGGCGACGTCTATGCCGTGGCTTGCGAGTCCTGTGGGGGAGAGGCTCGACTCGCCAAGAGCGTTTGGTCGGCGGTGATCGAGTGCGGCGCTTGTCGGGCGCCGGTCAACTACTACCGCTGCCTGGAGGACGCCGACTGGCATCGGGAGCGGATGACCTGCCCGCATTGCGGTGCCGCCGCCAGCAGCCGGTGCCAACGGTTGTTTGAGGAGCCGGTGCTTGACTCGATCTCCTGCGAGTGCAAACGCACCCAGCTAGAGCAACCTTCGAGCGCGCCGCCGAACCAACCCGAGGCCGCGGATCTGCGCTGGCCCGACGTATCCATCGAGGCGACCCGCCAGATGTACGCCGCCTCCGCACTTGGACGCCACGGTCTCACGTCGACCGCCGCGTTCTACTCGCACCGCAACCTATGTGCGCTGGCCGCGCTACGCGACGCCATCGACGATGTCGCCGAGCCGGAGTTGCGCGCCAAGCTGCTATTCGTGTTCACGTCCATCCTGACCAGGGCCAGCAAGCGTTACCAGTGGTCGCGCAAGCGCCCCCTCAACGCGGCCAACGCCAACTACTACGTCGCGCCGGTGTTCTACGAGTGGAACGTGTTCGACCTCTTCGCCCGCAAAGTGCAGGCAGCGATTCGATCCGATGACTGGATCAGGAACCGGCGGGGCGCCGCCTCGGTCCACGACTGCGCCCGCGGCCCCGACGTTGCCTACGAGATCGCCAGCGCCGATCGTCTGCCGCTCGCGGATGATTCGGTGGACTACGTGTTCACCGATCCGCCCTTCGGCTCCAACATCTTCTACTCCGACATGAGCCTGTTCCAGGAGGCCTGGCTCAACGCCACGACCGACCCCGGTGCCGAGGCAGTAGTCGATCGTGCTGACACCGGCGGGCCGCGCCGCACGGCGGAGCGCTACGAGGCCATCCTCACCGGCGCATTCAAGGAGTGCAGACGCGTCCTCAAGCCTGGCGGGCACATCACCGTGCTGTTCGGCAACAGCTCTGGCGCGATGTGGCAACTCCTGCAACGCGCCGTGGGGGCCGCCGGGCTCGAAGTGGCCCCAGAGTTGATCGCCGTCCTCGACAAGGGCCAACGCTCGGTCAAGGGCCTCGCCTCAGGCTTCGAGAACGTCGCCACGCTTGATCTCATGCTCACGCTGCGCTCCGCCTCGCGCCCCTCTGGCCCCGTGCAGGCACCGCCGGTCACGGCCGTCGAGAACCTTGTCGACGGTCTCTTGGCCAGCGACTCTGCCATGAGCCCCAGCCGCCTGTACGTCGCCCTGCTGCGCCATGGCATCGCCAACCGGTGGGACCTCAGCCAACTCGACCTGCGAGGCGTCACGGCGCAACTCCGAGCCGCGGACTTCACCATCGACCGCCGCAGCGCCGAAGTCGTACCACTGCTGCAGCACGGACGGCTCTGAGGGCCGGCCTCGGTCACGCCCACCGCGTCCACGATCACGAAGCGGTCCTTGGCCCTGCCCGCCTTCTTGGCCTCGATCACTCCCACCGCCTGGCGGTCGACGAAGAGCACGTAGTCGGCCGGGCTGGCCTCGGTGGGGACCTCCCGCACGGCCACGCCCTGCGCCGCAGCTACCGCCGCGTGCCCGTAGTCCTGCACCATCCAGCCGCACGCGCCGAGCTGCTCGTCGATCTCCATCCGAGCCCGCTGCTCTGGATCAAGATACTTCGATGGCGGGTCGGCGGCGTCAGCGTGAGGCACCGGCGGGCATCGTAGGACATGACTGTTGCTGCGGTGGCCGCCGGGCTTAAGATGAGCTTCAGTTGTCGCTTGGGGTGGACAAGCAGACGGTGACGCTGTCGGCGGCGGGGGAGAGGGCTGCGAGGTCGCAGAAGGTGGCCTTCGAGACGAACCAGCGGCCGTCGATCAGAACCGCCCCGCCCTCTCGGCCGTCGAAGATGACTTGGTCGTTGAGCAGGATCGAATAGACGACCCGGGCGGTGGTGGCCGACGTGCGAGAGATCGAGTCGACCCGGGCCCGGACGGCCGCCCCCGCCCCTCCGGCCTTCACGAAGACCTGGCGGGCCGCCGCCCGCATGCCCTCGAAGTCCTCCACTTGGTCGATGCGCACCTCGATGTCGCTGATCGATCCGTCCAGGTGGGTCTCGAAGGCGGTCGCGATGGCCTCGGCCGTGACCTCGTCGACTGGCTGGCCGTCCGCCGGTGCGGGCTCATCGGGCTCCCCGGGCAGCGATGCGGGGGCTGCGTCCACCCCGCCAGTCCCGGCGGCGTCGCACACCAGTGTGAGCGCTACGCCGGTGTGGTCTGACGGGAAGGCCAGCTCGCCGGCCGCGGGCTCTGCGTTGAACAGCCCGGTGCCCTGGCCAACCGAGCAGTCCCGCCCCGGAGCCGAGTACAGCAGGTAGTCGATGCGGCTGCTCTGGATGCTGGCCGGATCTGCCATGTCGGCTAGGGACGCGTCCTCCCGCCCAGCCGTGCAGCCCGTCCCGCTGTCAGGATCGCACTCGCTGCGGCCCGCGGCCAGGTGCGAGTCGACGAACCCGGCGCCGTCGAATACCGCCAACGTGGGACTGCTGGCCGAGTCGTTCAAGTCGCCGCCGACCACCGTCACGCCTCCGTCGAGCGCGACCTCCTCGCCGAACTGACGGACCTGGCGGGCCTGGCAGGTGCGCAGGCTGCCGTCGGGATCGCACGGAGGCGGGCACAGCCCCGGGTTGCAGGCCCGGTCGTCGCTGGAGGCCAGATGCGTGGTCAGGAAGTCGATAACCCCGATCGGCGAAGCCACCCGCACCACATACGCCGAGCGGAACCGGTCGGCCAGCACCCGCCGGCGCGAGCCGACCACCTCCAGCGTGGTCAGCACCACCTCCCGGTCGAGGCCGGGATCGTCGTCCCAGACGACCTCGTAGCCGCAGTCCCCGGCCTCGGCGGCGACCAGGCCCACGATCCGCTCGTTGGCCTCCTGAAGCGAGACCAGCTCAGGACAGCCGGCCTGGGCGAGCTGTCCCATGAACAGCGACACCCGCTCACCCGCCCGGCACGAATCGCTGTCTGCGGGGCACCCGACGCCGTGCAGGATGTTCTGACTGACGAGGCGCACCGAGGCAACCTCCCGCACCGGGGCCGCCTCCTCTCCAGCGCCCGCTACGGGCTGCACTTCTTCGGTAGCCGCCTCCCCAGCGCTCGACTCGTCGGGCTCTCGTTCTTCGGTAGCCGCCTCGCCAGCGCTCGACTCGTCGGGCTCTCGTTCTTTGGCAGCCGCCTCGCCAGCGCCCGCCTCTCCGAGCTCTTGCTCCTTGAGGGCAGTCTCCGCAGCAGCCGACGCCACGGGCGCTTCATCGGGAGGATCCTCGACGCTTGCGGGCGTCTGGTCGCCGGCCTCATCGACGACCGGCGACTCGGGTCCCGCAGGAGCCTCCTCGGCCGGCGGGGGAGGCGCGCCCCCAGGTCCATCCGATCCGCAGGCGGATGCGAGGAGGACAACAACAGCGGCCACTGCCGCGTGCCGGAGGCCCCGGCGCCAGTTGGGGGCACCCGGGCGGATCTGGTCGAGAGCGGGCGGGGACGGGCCCGAATCACTACCGTCAGCGACAGCCACCGGGAGCAATCGTAGAACCTGAAGTCGCGGCGAGCCGTTGGTGAGCGCTGCGCCGAGCAGGGTCGGCTAGTGCGCCTCGCGCCAGCGACCTCGGTACGCGGCTACTACCGGCTCCAGCTCCTGGGGGGTGGCGCCGTGCATGATGACTCCGTCGCAGCCCAGGTCGAGCTGGTGCTGCACCGCTTGAGCGCACTGCTCGGGCGTGCCGGTGGCGCTCTGGGCGAGCCACTCCTCGGGGATGACCTCAGCCAGTTGCTCCAGCTCCTCGACACTGGCCCCGGCGTCGATGGCGCCGCGGCGGCCGGCCATCACCGGGCTGCCCTGGAAACGCTGCAGCGCAGCCGGATCCCACCGGTTGGTGCGAACCAGCAGGTCTCCGTAGATCTGAAGGTAGGTGGCCAGACGCCCCACCATCTTCATCAGGCGGTCCTCATACGGCAGATGGTCACCGACTGTGGCCAGGCACGACCACACCCGCACTTCGGCCGGATCCCGGCCCGCCTGCTCCGCCGCGGCCCGCACCGTCTCGACGCAGCGCACCACCGTCTCGTCGGCGAAGAACGTGTGCAGCACCACCTCGTCGAAGCAGCGGCCCGCGAGCCGAAGCGTGTTGGGCCCGAAGGCCACGATGCTCATGGGCAGATGCTCGTCGAGCGACGAGTCGAGGCGCAGGAACGGATAGCGCCCGGCCGGTCCGTCGTGGTTGAGCACCGTCTCGCCCCGGAACAGCCGGCGCATCAGCCCGGCGAAGTCCTCCATCTCGGCCGTGGTGATCTCGCTGAGGCCCATGGCCAGCTGCAGCGGCTGGATGCCCCGACCGATGCCCAGCACGAAGCGCCCGCCGCTGAGGCTCTGCATGGTGCGGGCGAACCCGGCGGTGACCAGCGGATGGCGGGTGTTGCTGTTGGTGGCGCCGGTGCAGATCGTGATCGTCTCGGACACCGCAGCCGCCGCCCCGCACAGCGCGGCCACCTCCTTCTTGTTGTAGCGCTCGGAGATGAACGCCGTCCCCAGGCCCAGCGCCTCGCCCGCCCGAACCTCCAGTAGAAGGTCCCGCGAACTGTCGGCCTCGCCCGCCAGCGCGTAGAAGCCGAGCTCGGGGAATGCTCCTGGCGTCACGTCACTCGCCTCCCTCGCTCGCCGCGGCTGCATCGTACGATTTTGGGAAGGCACCCAGCCAGACGGCCGATACGCCCTTCGGCCGGATCACGTCTCCGCGATCTCGGTCCCCGCACCGTCGGCGTCGTCGTTCAAGTAGTCGTCCAAGAACAGCTCTATGTAGGCGAGCGCCGTCTCCACGTAGCTGACGTACCAGTCGCCGTCGACTCGCCGCACGACAACGAACAGCTGGTCGTCGTCGCCCGGCCAGTCCTCGGGCTCCACGCAGGCGTCGAAGTCCTCGTAGTCGTCGTAGATGAGTGCGTAGCCTGTCGTGCAGAGGCCGTCCCAGGACATCTCGATCTCCCAGGGCTGAACCTCGCCGGTCTCGATCACCGTGACCTCTGCGGTGGCGCTGATCGAGCCCGAGCTTAGATACAGCACGACGGCACCGTCGGGCCGGGGTTGCTCGCGTGTGTCCACGTCAATGGAGATCTCGCCGCGGATCTCCAATCCGAGGTCGTCGATGATCTGCCACAGGTTCTCGGGCTGGTCTCTCTCGTTGATCCTGTCGAGCCAAGCGCGGTACGAGACCGCGTAGTCCAGCACGACTCCAAGCTCGTCGGGAGGGACGAAGGCGTTGAGCGGCGATCGCGGGCCACCAATGTCGGCGATTGTCTCGGCCTCCAGATAGTCCTCGAACCGATGGGAGTTGAGCATGCCGACGAAGTTGCCGATCACCGCGGAGGCGCTCTCTGCGCCTGGCTTGGCGTCCGCTCTGGAAGCCTCGAAGTCGCCCTGTGGCAAGTCCGCGACATGCCTGGCGAACTCGGCCAGCGAGTAGAAGGGGCTGAGGTACCAGCGGCCCCCGCGCCTGACCGTCATGACATAGATGCCGTCGGGCTCGTGCAGTTCGAACAAGTCGCCCAGCCAATACTCGGCGATGCTGGCGCTGCCGTCGCGCACCGTCTCCTGCAGTTCGGCCAGCAACTCGTCGAGCGTCCGGGTGTACTCGCGCCCAAAACGATCGACGTGCGAGGGGTTGGCGACGTCGGGGTCCACAGTGACCGACAGCGTGCCCGCGCGGAGTTCGATGATGGCCACGTCCGAGTGCAGATATATGGCCTCCGTGTCCAGTCCGGAGATGTCTATGTCGACGCCGGCAAGCCAGTCTTCGTTGTCGAAGTGCCCCTCCCGCACGGCCCACCGAGCGATGTCGGGGTACAGCTCGGCGAGAGTGCCGACCTCCGAGGGTGGCAGCAGTGCGAGCATCCCGACGGTGTCCTCCCGACTCGCGGCAGCCGCCATGGCCTCCACCACGTCCTCAGGATCGTCGCCTCCGACTCGGTCCCCGGCTAAGGCATCGACGACGGCGTACCCCACCATGGCGATGAAGATCACGCCCACCGCCAGGGCGACGATCCGAACGACGCGGGCGGCTCGGCCCGGCGGCCTCCCTGGTTCGCCGCCCGCCTCGGATTCGCCGCCCGCCTCGGACGGGGTTGCCGGTGGGGAGGCTCCGGTGTCGCCCAGTTGGCCCGAGTCGTCGGTCGGGATTGGGGAGTCGCCGCTACGCGGCTCGCCGTCAGTTCCTGGTGGGCCTGGGAACTCATCCATGCAGTTCGACCCTATCGCAGCTCTCGATTCTGCCTCTGGGAGAAGGTCCGACTCGCGGTCGTAGTCCGGGGGTGGCCGGTTTGGCCGGTGTGCGGCGCTCTGCCTCTGGGAGAAGGTCCGACCCGCGGTCGTAGTCCGGGGGTGGCCGGTTTGGCCGGTGTGCGGCGCTCTGCCTCTGGGAGAAGGTCCGACTCGCGGTCGTAGTCCGGGGGACCGGCTAGACCGCGGTCTGAGCGCTTCGGTATCGCCTGCCGGCCAGCGCTCCGATAACGACTACCAACCCACCGGCCATCGCAAGCAGCGGCCCAGCCGGAGCGTCTACCCGTGTCGCGTAGGCCACCGCAGCCGCGGCTATGGCTGCACCGATCGGTGCGTGCGCTCGCGAGACGGTAGGCGGAGAGCGGCGGAACAGCAGGATCCAGCACGCCCCGGCTGAGACGGGGAACAGGTACCACAGCGCTCCCACCCACGCCGGGGGCACGCCAGCGACATGGCCACCGTAACCCCCGATTATCTCGGCCAGGCGGAATCCGGACAGGCGGGATCCCGCTACTTCGAGCCACACCGCGAACCCCGAGCAGGCCAGGATTGCCGCACCCGCGGACACCGCAGCCGTTGCTGAGACTCGGCGCAACCCCGATGGATCGCGCCAGGTCCCGCTGTCCATGGTCGGCGGCTCAGCCTCCGGGCTGCCAGATCATCAGGACCAGCTGAACGGTGAACAGGATCGACAGAACGGCCGACCCCGCCTCCAGACGCTTGTCGGTGCCCGGCGACGCGCCATCCGACCCTGCGGCCTTGAGAGCGGGCGTGATCATGCCGTGCAAGATCCCGTTCATCGCCACCCAGATCACGATGGCGGCTATCACCCAGCCCTCGGTCAAGGAGATGGCGTCCTCCGACATCTCGATCAGCGCGATGCCGAGCAGGCCCGTCACGATCAGCGCCGGCCCGTACAGGCGGCGTGCGTTGGCAGCCATGGCCGCGACCAGTTGCTGATGCCCGGTGCCGCCCGCGGCGCGCATCTGCTTGCGCAGCAGCGGATGGACGAACACCGGCGCCAGAGCCACCAGCACCGTGAGGATGTGCAGCAGCTCGACGATGTTGTATGCCGTGGTACTCGCAGCGCAGACCATGGGTTGACTCTAGCGGGACACCCAGAGGCCGAGCGGATAGGCGGCAGCATTATGAGGATCTCGCGAGAGGCTGAGTGAGGCCGTGGCCCGAGCGGCCCGTGAGCGAAGCGAACAAGAGCGAGACACGTCCACGCAACGGACGAGGCCAGCGACGGAGCGCCGCAATCGGCTCGGGTCTGCGACTCCTAGCATGGTGGGCGTGCCGGACAGTGCCGCCGCGGCCGACGCCGCCCATGCCGGTCTCGTGCTCGACCGAGCCGGGCTGGTCGAGCGGGCCGGAGTGCCCGCCTTCGTCGTCGACTTGGTAATCGACGCCGGGCTGCTGTCGCCCGCCGACAACGGCTCCGACGGCGAACGCTTCGGCCCCGACGACGTGGAGATGCTGGTGGCGGCCCGCACCCTCGTCGGCGAGGGCGTGGCTGTCGAGGAGCTGGCCGCGCTGGCCATGCGTCACGCCACCAACGTCGAGAATCTGATCGAGGACGCAATCGACCTGCTCAAGCGCCACATGGACCGGGAGGGCAACGACAGAGCCGCGCTCGTAGCCCGCGTGAACCGGCTCGTGCCGGTGGCCACCAAGCTCGTGGTCGGCCACTTCGAGAGAACGCTCTGGACAAGGGCCATGGCCCGCATCGAGGACGAACCCGGCACGGCGGCCGGCGCCATTGTCGTCAAGGTCCGGCGCCTCGACCGGCGTGTCGATCCGCTCGTCGCCTACGCCGCGGCCGGCACCGAGCAGCAGCGCAGCGTCTGGCTGCGCCCCGATGCGGACGTGGGGCTGGCCGCTATCGGCGTGGTGGAGGCGATCGAGCCGATCGGCGGCGACCGTTTCTCGTCCGCCTCGGCGGCTCGGGCGGTGCTCGAAGCCCGGATCCGCCGCAATGCACCCCCCGAGGCGCCCGCGCCCGTGCTGGTGGGCGGCTTCGCGTTCACGCCTGCAGTCGGCAGCGACGGTGGGGAGCCGGCTGGCGGCGGGCCGCGCTGGCAGGGCTTCGGAGACTGCCGGCTGGTGCTGCCCGCGCTGACGGTGATCGACCGCCCCGACGGCACCTGGGTGCTGGTCGCTACGCGGGTAGGGCCCGACGGCGACGAGACCGCGGCCGAGGCCGTGCTCGACGAGCGGCTGGCGTCGTTCGAGGTCGAACCCCTGCCGGACGCCGCCGACCCGGCTACCGCCGACCCGGCCGGGTCAGCCGCGGCCGCACAGGACTGCGGCCGTGACGACGACTATGAGGCCCTCGTCTCCGATGCCGTTACCGCCATCGGGAGAGGCGAGTTCGGGAAGGTGGTGCTGGCTCGCACCGTCGCCCTCGACCGCGGTCTCGATGTCGTCACCGTGCTGGACCGGCTGCGGCAGCGCAACCCGGCCTGCGCGACCTTTGGGTTCACGGTCGGCGAGGCCACCTTCCTGGGGGCCACGCCCGAGGAGTTGGTCACGCTCGACGGCTCCCGGCTGCACACCACCGCCCTGGCCGGCACTGCGCCCCGCGGCGACAGTCCTGAAACCGACGAGCGTCTCGCGGCCGGGCTGCTGGGCTCGGCCAAGAACCGGTCCGAGCACCGCTTCGTGGTGGACGGCATCACCGAGGCACTGGCCGGGCTGGGGCTCGTGGACCCGGCCCCGGCCGAGCCGGGGCTGATGCGTCTGAGCCGTCTCCAGCACCTGCGCACGCCGATCACGGCCCAGGTGCAGCGCTGGCGCAGCGGCGTCAGCGACATGGACGTGCTGCGGGCCGCAGGCGTGCTGCACCCCACCGCAGCCGTCGGGGGAGCCCCCACCGGCGCAGCCCTGGAGTTCATAGCCAGCCACGAGGGGTTCGACCGGGGCTGGTACGCGGCCCCGGTGGGATGGTGCGACCTCGACGGCAACGGCGAGCTGGGTGTGGCCCTGCGCTGCGCGCTCACCGGGCCGGAGGGGACGCACGTGTTCGCTGGCGCCGGGATCGTCGCCGACTCCGTGCCGGGCGAGGAGCTCGAGGAGACGGGATACAAGCTCCGGGCTCTCCTCGACGTGATCGACGAGCGTTGATCCGTGCCGGCCGTCGCCGAACCCGCGGCCCAGTTATGAACGATTCCCGAGCGGGGGAATCGTGACCGAGCCCGTCTACGACATCGTCGCGGCCTTTGCAGCCCGGCTGGTCGCCTTGGGCGTGACGGACACTGTGATCAGCCCAGGCTCGCGATCCACTCCGCTCACCCTGTGCCTCGACGCCCAGCCCAGCCTCACGGCCTGGATCCAGCTCGACGAGCGCTCCGCCGGGTTCTTCGCCCTCGGTCTGGGCCGGGCCACGGGGCGGCCTGCCGTGCTCGTGTGCACCTCCGGCACCGCGGCCGCCAACTACCTCCCGGCGGTGGTGGAGGCCTTCCACGCAGGCGTCCCCATGATCGTGTGCACCGCCGACCGCCCCCCCGAGCTGCGGGGCTGGGGCTCGCCCCAGACCATCGACCAGGTGGGCCTGTACGGGACCGCGGCCCGTTGGAGCATCGACCTGCCTGTGCCCGAGGAGGTCACCGCGGCCGCCGCGGCCGGATGGGCCGAGACCGCCGTCGGTCTGTCCACGGGCAGCGACCCCGGACCGGTCCATCTCAACTGGCCCCTCCGCGAGCCGCTGGAACCTGCGTCGACGGTTCCGGTGCCCGTGTCGTCGAGTGCGGACGGCGGGGCTGGGCGCATTGACGAAGACGACGGGCGGGACCAGTCGGCGGAGTTGTCAGATCTGGCTGAGACCGTCGCCACCTACGAGCGGGGAGTGGTGGTGGCCGGGCCGTGGCCGGGCGGGGGGTTGAACCGGGAACTGCACTGGGCCACCGAAGCGAAGCGGTTCGCGGCCTGGGCCGGCTGGCCCCTGCTCGGCGAGCCCATCACGCACGTTCGGGGCGACTCCCGAGCCGGCAACAGCGAGGAAGCGCAGGCCTGCGTGATAGCTACTGCCGACCACCTGCTCGCCGACGAGGCCCTCGGGGACGAGATGCGGCCCGATGCGGCCGTTCTCGTGGGCCGGACCGCGACCACCAAGCCGGTGCGGCTCTGGTTGGAGCGCACCCGTCCCCGCCATGTCGTGCTCATCGACCCCGAGGACCGCTGGGAGCACGCCGTGTTCCGGCTCACCGGCCATGTCCAGGCCTCCGTGGAGGCACTGAGCTCCATCATCGCCGGTGCTGCTCTGCCGGGGCGCAGCGCCCGTGGCGGCTGGCTCGACACCTGGACGAGGCTCGACGCCGCCGCCCGTGGCGCCATCGACGCCGCCGTCAATGGCGGGCCGCTGCTGTCGGCCCGAACGGCGCGGGCGCTCGTCGATGCCCTGCCCGGCGATGCGGTGCTGGTCGCTGCGAACTCGCTGCCGGTGAGGGACCTCGACGCCTTCGTGCTCGACACCGGATCGGTCACCTGCTGCGCCAACCGGGGCGCGGCCGGCATCGACGGCACGGCGTCCACCGCCCTGGGCGTCGCCGCCGCGGACCGCTCTCGCACCGTCGCGCTCTACACGGGCGACTTAGCCCTGCTCCACGATCTGAGCGGCCTCACCGCCGCGTCCCGCCTCGGACTGCACCTGATCGCGGTCTGTGTGGACAACGACGGCGGTGAGATCTTCTCGCTTCTGCCGGTGGCGGACCGCGTTCCGGCCCAGGACTTCGAGCGGCTGTTCCGCACCCCCCACGGCCTCGACCTGTGCGGCCTCAACGGATTCGGCGGCATCCGGGCCCGCCTTGTGGCGACTGCCGGCGAGCTGGGAGACGCGGTGAGCGCCGCGGCTATGGCCCGCACTCCTGGTGTCGACCTCTTCGTGGTCGGCGTGTCCGGGGACGACGATGTGGCCCAGCGCCGGGCACTGACGGCAGCGGCTCAACAGGCCGCGCACGAAGCACTGGCTGCCACGCGAGGTGCCGGTGACAACTGAGCGATCTGTTCGCGGCTATCCGTTCACAGGCCGGAATACCGCGAACAGATCGTCGATCCGGGCGGGCGGCGTCGAGCTGGCCGTGAGCGAGCAGGGTCCAGCCACCGGCGTGCCCGTCCTCGTGCTGCACGGGTTCACAGGATCGGCCCGAGCGATGGCTCCCCTCACCGAGAGCCTCGCCGCAGGCGACCAGTCCCACCCGGCGCTGCGGATGATTGCTCCGGACCTGGTCGGCCACGGAGACTCCGAGGCGCCCGACGACCTCGGCCTGTACCGGGTGGAGGCCATGGCCGGCCAAGTGATCGCCCTAGCTGACTCGCTCGCGTTGGGGACCCTCCACCTCGTCGGCTACTCGATGGGTGGACGGGTGGCGCTGACCCTGGGATGCACCGAGCCGCAGCGGCTGCGGTCCTTGACCCTGATCGGGGCCTCCGCCGGCATCCCGGACCCGGCCGAGCGGCGCATCCGGACCGAGGCCGACGCAGCCAGAGCGCGACGCATCACCGACGACTTCGAGTCCTTCGTGACCGACTGGATGGCCGACCCGCTGTTCGCGGGGCAGGCCTCGCTGGGCGAGGCTTACCTGCGGGCCGCCCGAGTCCAGCGTCTGGCGTCGAACCCCGCCGGACTGGCCCGCAGCCTCACAGCAGGAGGCACCGGCTCGATGACACCGCTGCACGATCTCCTCGGGGACTGCGACACGCCGACGCTGCTGGTCGTGGGCGCTCACGACACCAAGTTCTGCACAGTTGCCGACGATCTCGCGGCTGGCCTCCCCCGGGCGGACGTCGTACGAATCAGCGGTGCCGGGCATGCTGCCCACGTCGAGCAGCCCCAGCCCACCGCGGACGCCGTCGCCGCCTTCATCGCGGCATCCGAAGCGAGCCGCGCCGCGACGAGGGCGGGTGGCTGACACCCATGCAGACCGAGATCCACCCCTTCCGGCTGGCGCTGCGCTCGCCGTTCGTGACCGGCGGAGTCTCAGTCCATTTCCGGGCCGGGTTCCTGGTCTCGATCACGGCCGGCGGCCATGCCGGCTGGGGCGAGGCGAGCCCGTTGCCGGGCTGGTCCCGCAACTCGCTGCTGCAAACCGAGGCCGCGCTGCGTCCGGCCCTCGAAGCGATCGGGACGGACGCCGAGAGTGCCGTGGCGGCCGTGATCGCCTCTCTGGAACACGCGCCGCATGCCCGGGCCGCGGTGGCGGGCGCCTGGGCCGACCTCCGGGCCCGGCAGACGGACACAACGCTGGCTGCCCACCTCATCGAGTCGACGGGCGCCGGTCGTTCCCGGAGCACGGGCGCTGGCCGAGCGGAGACATCCGGGAACGGTCGATCCGGTCCGGCTCCGTACGAAGAAGTCGCCGTCAACGCGTTGGTCACGGCGGACGAGCCCGACGACGTGGGGTCCGAGGCACAGGACGCGGTGGAGGCCGGATTCCGGGCGGTGAAGCTCAAGGTGGGCCGGGCCGAGCCAGCCACCGACGTCGACCGGGTTCGGGCCGCCCGGGCTGGGTTGGGCCCCGAAGCCGAACTGCGGCTCGATGCCAACGGCGCTTGGGACCAAGCAACGGCCGTCGAAGTGCTGGGCCAGGTGCAGGACTGCAATATCGCCTACTGCGAGGAGCCGGTCGCCGGGATCGAAGCGATCGCGGCCGTGGGCCAACGCAACCGCATACCCGTGGCCGTGGACGAGTCGATCCGCAGCGAGTCCGACGCCGTGCGGGCTCTGGATCTGGGTGTGAGCACGCTCATCGTCAAGCCTCAGGCCCTCGGCGGTCCCGACGTGGCCCTGGCCATCGCGGCCCGGACCCGCGAGGCCGGAGCGTCGGTCGTGGTCACGTCGTTCCTCGACTCGGCGGTGGGCCTTGCCCACGCCCTGCACGTCGCGGCCGCGGTGGACGCCGCTGCATCGCACCGCCAAGTCCACGGCCTGGCGACGGCGGAACTGCTGGCGGAGGACTTGGCCGCCCCGCCTCCGATCACCTCGGGGGCCATGCCTCTGCCATCGTCCTCGGGCCTCGGCGTGACCCCGGCCCCGGGGTCCAACCGGCCCTAGCCGAGCCCTAGAACCGGCCCAGCCGCCGGTAGCCTCCGGCCGCGGCCCGAGCGGCCCGTGAGCGAAGCGAACAGGAGCGGGAATGACAACGCCGAGTGGCGAGGTGCTTGCAACTAACGGGGGGACGCTCTGAATGGAGTTGCTTCTGATCCGCCACGCCAGGCCGGTGCGCGACGAGGCACCTGAAGGCGGGTCGGCCGATCCGGTTCTGGCCGAAGCCGGCCGCCTCCAGGCCGAGGCCACCGCCGAGTATCTCGCCACCGAGGACATCGACCACATCGTGTCGTCCAGCATGAAGCGAGCACTGCAGACGGCGGAACCCCTCGCTGACCGCCTCGGGCTCGCCATCGAGATGCTCGACGATCTCCGGGAGTCCGACCACCGGTCCCAGCTCTATGTGCCCGCGGAGGAAATGGACCACGACGACCCGTCGGTCGCCCACTACTTCGACCCGGAGAGAGACCTGAACGACACGATCTTCTCGGACGGGTATGACGAGTTCCGGACCCGGGTGGAGCGGGGCTTCGAGCATGTGATCCGCACCAACCGGTCCCGCACTGTCGCCGTGTTCTGCCACGGCATGGTTACCGGCGTGTACCTCCAGGTCCTGCTCGGCATCGACGACCCGCTGTCGCTGCTGGTCGACTACTGCGGCATCACCCGGGTAGCGGCCTCCAGCACCGGCATGCGCACGGTGCGCTCCGTGAACGAGACCCACCACGTGCGCCACCTGCTGGAGCGCTGAAGGTGACCCCGGTCGTATCCCGGCCCGCCGACAGCCACGCCATGCCCGCGATACCTGTCGTGGCGGAGCGCTGAGCCGGCGTGTTCACGCTGGTGGTGATGGCCGCCGGCATCGGCCGCCGCTTCGGCGGTGACAAGCAGCTCGTCGAGGTCGGACCCGACGGCGAGACATTCCTCGATTACGCCATCGTTGCGGCCGTCCGAGCGGGGGCCTCCAAGGTGGTGCTCGTGGTGCGCTCCGAGATCGAGTCCGTCCTGCACGCCCATGTCGACGCCCTCCACGGCGACCTGCAGCGCGGCGGTATCGACTTCGCCTATATCCGCCAGGACGAGCACGGCCCGCTCCGGGCCAAGCCGTGGGGCACCGCCCATGCGGTGCTGGTGGCGGAAACCGAGGTGCCCGGGCCGTTTGTGGTGTGCAACGCCGACGACTACTACGGCCCCTCGGCGCTGAGCGCTCTCGCCTTCGCCGCGGCCGATCTCGACGACGACGAGGCCTGCTTGTGCGGTTACGGCCTCGGGCGCACCCTCTCCGAGACGGGCACGGTCAGCCGCGGCGTGTGCCGGGTTTCCGACGGCCGCCTCGTCGGCATCGTCGAGCACCACGGAGTGGCCCGACGCGCCGACGGGACGATCGCTGCGTCTGAGCCTGCCGCAGAACTCAGCGACGAGACCATCGTCTCCATGAACCTCTGGGCGTTCCCTCGGGCCGCGTTGGGCTGGATCGGAGACAGCTTCGACCGCTTCCTGGCCACCCATCGCGACAACACCGACGCCGAGTGCCTGCTGCCGACGATCGTCGCCGAGCGAATGGCCCAGGCATCTCTGTCGGTGAGGGTGGTGCGCACCGATGAGACCTGGATCGGAGTGACCAACCCTGATGATCTGGCAACCGCCCGAGCCGCTCTAGCAGGCCGGCGAGCCGGTGGCCCCCTCTGAGACGGCCAGTCGCCGTCCACGCTGTCGAGTCGTTCAAAGTTCATTCGACAGCGGCTGAAATCCGCGACAGGATGTCAGCCCCAACCGGTCAACACAGGGAGAAGCGCATGACAGCTGTGACCCTGACCGTCAACGGCACCGAACGGAGCCTCGTAGTGGAGCCTCGCACCCTGTTGGTGCACGCGCTGCGCGACGACCTAGGGCTCACGGGCACGAACATCGGCTGCGACTCCAGCAGCTGCGGTGCGTGCACGGTGCTGGTGGACGGCCAATCCGCCAAGTCCTGCACCATGTTCGCGGTGCAGGCTGACGGTGCCGACATCACCACCATCGAGGGTGTCGCCGGCGCCGACGGGACGCTGCACCCCATGCAGCAGGCGTTCCATGAGCACCATGCCCTGCAATGCGGGTACTGCACCCCGGGCATGGTGATGGCCGCCATCTCGCTGGTGGAGGAGTATCCCGGCCTCGACGAGGACGGCGTGCGCCACGGCCTGGAGGGCAACCTCTGCCGCTGCACCGGCTACCAGAACATCGTCGACGCCGTGCTCGCCGCAGCGGGCTCGGGAGGTGACTGACATGACCATCACCGAAGACGCTCCTGCCGGCCACGTCGGCTCCCGGAGGCTGCGCAAGGAGGACCCGGCCCTGCTCACCGGCGAGGCCAAGTTCATCGACGACCTCGCCCTGCCCGGCGCGATCTGGGTGGGCGTGGTGCGCTCCACCGAGGCTCACGCCAACATCGTCGGCATCGACGGCTCGGCCGCGCTCGAGATCGCCGGCGTGAACGAGGTGCTCACCGGCGAGGACCTCGCCCCGCTCTGGGGCGAAGGCGCCCTGCCGTGCGCCTGGCCGGTCACGCCCGACATGAAGAACCCGCCGCATCTGCCCGTGGCCCGGGGCACGGCCAAGTACGTGGGCGACGCGGTGGCGGTGGTGCTGGCCGACTCCCGCTACGCGGCGGCCGACGGCGCTGCGGCCGTCATCGTGGACTACGAACGGCTGCCCGCGGTGGTCGAGATAGAGGACGCAGTCGCGGAGGGTGCGCCTCTCGTCCACCCCGACGTCGGCACCAACGAGTGCTACACGTGGGGGCTCTGGGGCGACAACGCCGCCGCGGTGGATGCCGCGTTCGCGGATGCCGCCCATGTGGTGAGCGAGCGTTACCTGCAGCAGCGCCTCATCCCGGCGCCGATGGAGCCCCGAGGCTGCGCGGCGGTGCCGTCGCCGGCCGGCGGCGAGCTCACGCTGTACTCGGCCACGCAGATACCGCACATTCTCAAGGTGATGACCGCGGTAGTGCTCGGCATCGGTGAGAACAAGCTGCGGGTGGTGGCCCCGTCAGTGGGCGGCGGCTTCGGATGCAAGCTCAACGTCTACGCTGAAGAGATCCTGTGCAGCGCCCTGGCGATGCAGCGGGGCGCACCGGTGCGCTGGACCGAGGGCCGCACCGAGGGCGCCACCTCCACCATCCAGGGCCGGGGCCAGGTCCAGCACATGGAACTGGCCGCCGACGCCGGCGGCAAGGTGCAGGCGGTGCGGGTGAAGCTGCTGGCCGACATGGGCGCCTACCTGCAGCTGGTCACGCCGGGCGTGCCGCTGCTGGGCGGGTTCCTGTACCACGGCTGCTACGACATCGGAAACTACATGTTCGAGTGCACGTCGGTGTTCACCAACCGGACCCCGACCGACGCCTACCGGGGAGCGGGCCGTCCCGAGGCCACCTACGCAATCGAGCGGGCCATGGACTCGCTGGCCGCGGCCGTGGGGGTGTCGCCTGAGGAGATCAGGGCCCGCAACTTCATTGGTGCCGACGCCTTCCCGTACACGTCGTCCGCGGGGCTGATCTTCGACAGCGGCGACTACGGCGCCGTGCTCGACAAGGCGGTTGCGCTGGCCGGGGTCTCCGAGCGCCGGGCCGAGCAAGCCCAACGGCGGGCCGAGGACTCGTCGAAGCGGATCGGCATCGGCTTCTCCAGCTACGTGGAGATGTGCGGTCTGGCGCCCAGCCGGGTGCTGGCGTCGCTCGACTACGGCGCGGGCGGCTGGGAGGCGGCCACGGTGCGGATCTCGCCCACCTGCAAGGTGCAGGTAGTGACGGGCTCCACGCCTCACGGGCAGGGCCATGAGACCTGCTGGTCGATGATCGTGGCCGACAAGCTCGGCGTCGATCCCGACGACGTGGAGGTGCTGCACTCCGACACCGCCGTCAGTCCCACCGGCCTGGACACCTACGGGTCGCGGTCGCTGGCGGTCGGCGGCACGGCGGTCTTCATGGCCACCGAGAAGGTGCTCGACAAGGCCCGGCTCATCGCCGCCCACACGCTGGAGGCCAGCGAGGACGACCTGGAGTTCTCCGGGGGCACCTTCCGGGTGAGGGGCACGCCCGAGGCCGAGGTTCCGCTGGCCGGTGTCGCCTTCGCGGCGTTCACCGCCCATGACCTGCCCGACGGGATGGAGCCCAACCTGGAGGCCCACGTCACCTACGACCCGCCCAACTTCACGTTCCCCAACGGCACCCACATCGCCACTGTCGAGGTCGACACCGACACCGGGAACGTGGACCTGGTGGACTACGTGGCGGTGGACGACTGCGGCGTGCAGATCAACCCGCTGATCGTGGAGGGCCAGGTCCACGGGGGCATCCTGCAGGGTGCCGCCCAGGCGCTGTACGAGGACGCCGTCTACAACTCCGACGGCCAGCTGGTGTCGGCCAACCTCGGCGACTATCTGGTGCCGTCGGCTGCGGAGGCGCCCCGCTTCCGCCTGGACAGCCACTGCTCGCCCAGCCCCACCAACCCGATGGGGGTGAAGGGCGTGGGCGAGGCCGGGACCATCGCGGCCGCGCCCGCGGTGATCAACGCCGTCGTGGACGCGCTGCGGGATCTGGGCATCACCGATATGCCCATGCCCGCGTCGCCCCAGACCGTTTGGAGAGCCATCGCCGATGCCCGAGGAGGTGCGTCGTGATTCCCGCCGCTTTCGACTACAAGGTTGCAGAGTCCGCGGACCATGCGGTGTCGCTGCTGGCCGAGCACGGCGACGACGCCAAGCTCCTGGCCGGGGGCCACAGCCTCATACCGATGATGCGGTACCGGCTGGCCACGCCGGGTGTGCTGGTGGATGTGGGAGGTCTGGACGACCTGCGCTACATCCGGGCCGGCAACGGCACGGTGGCCATCGGGGCGCTGACCCGCCACAGCGAGCTGGAGCACTCCGGCGCGCTGGCCGGGGCGTGCCCGATGCTGGCGTCGGTGGCCGCGCTGGTAGGCGACCCGGCGGTGCGCCATCGGGGCACTCTGGGCGGCACGATCGCCCACGCCGACCCGGCGTCGGACCTGCCTGCGGCGGTGTTGGCGCTGGGCGGCACGATCGTGGCCCAGGGGCCGGGCGGGTCGCGTGAGATCGCGGCGACGGACTTCTTCACCGGCTACTTCGAGTCGGTGCTGGCCGACGACGAGATGATCACCGAGGTGCGGGTGCCGTCCGGTACCGGCGGCTGGAACTACCAGAAGTTCAACCGCCGGGCCCAGGACTGGGCCATCGTCGGTGTGGCCGTGGCCGACGGCGGCGCCGGTGTGAGCCTGGTCAACATGGGCTCCACGCCGGTGCGGGCCTCCGGGGTGGAGGCTGCGCTGTCTGGCGGGGCCTCAGCCGCCGACGCGGCCGCGGCGGCCGCGGACGGGCTCGAGCCCCCCGACGACCTCAACGCCGACGCCGACTACCGCAGCCACCTGGCCAGGGTGCTAACCGAGCGCGCCCTCAACGCCGCCGGAGTCGCGTAGACGCTGAATCTCGCAGGATCCGCTGGTCGCGCCGGCCGGCGGGTCCTGTCACGGGCGCGCCCTGGCGGCTCAATCGCCGCCATTGCTTGCCCCCGTGCCACCCCCCGGCCTCACTGTTCGCGCCCCTGAACTGTCCGGAAGCGCGCTCGCCTCAGGCCTCGCGGGCCGCCGCCGAGAAGGTGGATCGCTACTATCGCGAGAACCCCGATGCCGCAGAGACCGACAGACGGTTGAACGACGAACTACTCGCACGAGCCCGTCAGGCCCGTGGCGGAGGCGGCTGACTGGTGGTGGCGAAATGTGGCCGCACTGTTCGACGAGTGGGGACATGATCCGGAGCTCGTAGAGATCCTCGCCGGAATCGCGGACACGTCGACTGACAGGCTCCGTCGGGGCCCTGGGAGTGTTCTGGGCGCGGCGCGACCCGGTCTAGTCGGCTCGATCGTCGGGCTCGGGGGGCGTACGGGCCCACGTTTGGTTGCGGCTCCTGCGGCCCGCCTGTGTGGCGTGCGCGAGGCCGTGCTCCTCGAGGCGGCGCAGCCAGTTGAGCACCGCGCCGCGGGTCACTCCCAGGCTGTCCGCTAGTTGGGCGCTCGTCGCTGGACGGTCGGCAAGGAGTTCCAGCACTTGCCGGTGCCGTCGGGTCAATCGTGTCGTCGCGGCGGCCCTGGCCGCGTCAGCTTGTGCGACCGGCAGCGGCCTCGTGTCCGCGGGGTCCCTCGGATCGGCGGCGGCGCTCGGCGGGCGCCCGCTGGGCGAGGCGCCTTCGCTGTCGTCACCGAGTGGCCCTGGCGCTGGTGGACGCTCGCGGAGGCGCCAGGCCGCCCAGCGCCTGCCGCCGGTCCTCTCCAGCAGGCCCCGGCTCCGCAGGTCGGTCAACTCCTGGGTGGCGGTGCCGGCGTCGCACCCGGTGAGCACCCGGTAGCCGCGGTTGTCGATCTGGCCGTGGCGGCGGGCGTGCGCGAGCCCCAGCCGCTGGCGGTCGTTGAGCCCTTCGGCGTCGAGTGTCGCGAGCCAGGCGACGGCTTCGTTGTCGAGCACGGTGTGATTGCGGAACACCACCTTGAAGTCCGACAGGGTGTGCTCGATCTCGGGTGGGGAGAGCCCGGCGTCGCGCAGGTACCGGGCCGCGGAGATGAGGCCCGTTCCGACGTTCTCGCAGACGGTCCTTCCAGACGTCGGGGCTTGTACGTCTTGGAGGAGTTTGGCCAAGCGGGCGTTGCGGGCGGCTGTCACCGGCTCGGTCATGAGCCGGTCGGGGTCGAAGGCGCCGTAGAGGCCGCCAGGACTGGTGATCTCCAGCCGGTCGGGGTACAGCGCCATCATCACCGGCTGGCCGCGGGCCGACGGGTGGTAGTCGCGGTGCATCAGCGCGTTGACCACCACCTCGCGCACCGCCTCCAACGGGTAGTCCCAGTGGTCTTCGCGTCCCAGGCCGACCACCACTCCTCGTCGGCGCATGTTGCGGCGCAGCGCGTCCGCGGCCGACTCGAGCATCGCCGGGACGGGCCCCTCGATCGGCTGGCTGTCGAGGTAGCGGGTGCCGTCGGCCAGCGGAGCCCCGGTCTCGGTGGGGAACGCGACGAACGTCAGGTTGAGCCGGGGCGCGTGCTGCTGGGGGTACCTTCCCAGGGCGAGCAGCCCGGCCAGGGTCAGGGCCTCCCCCTCGGGGGTGCCGGTTAGCACGCCGAGCAGGCGGAGGCACTCCGTGTCGCCGGCGGTCTGGAAAATGGGGCCTCGTGTGGTCCGTATGCGATCGAGCAGACGCACCAGCACTGGTTGGTCGAGATCCTCCAGACCGGTGCCGTTCACCGGCTGTTCGTCGTCGGTCGGCTGGCCCTTGGCGGCGAGCACGGCGTGGTGCTCGTAGGCGGTGAGGCGACGGTCGCCGTCGTGGGTTCGGATGTGGGCGTGCGAAGGATGGCCCGACTCCTTGACGAAGCAGGGCTTGGCGTCGGCGTCGATCTCGTCCACAGCGGCCACCACGACGAGGGCTCCGTCGACCTCGCAGAGTCCGATCTCGGGCCGAATCGGCGGCTGGAGGCTGTCGGAGCACTTCGACGCCAGGGTCGACGCCGTCTGGCGAGCGTCGATTCCCGTAGGAGTGAAGTCCGGCTCGGAGAGCCCCAGGACGAGCAAACCGCCGGAGCCGTTGGCGAAGGCCGAGACACTCTTCAGCACCGTCGGCGGGAAGCCGCCGCTGCCATCCTTGACTTCGACGTGCTGCAGATCCGTCCCCGCGGCCCGCAGCGTCGGCAGGACGGCATCGAGTTGTTCTTGGAGGGTGCTCATCCTCGTGTCGCTCCTCTCGACGGGTTGCCGACCACCAGGCAACCGGCCCACTCTTGTGTCTCGGAACCGGCCGCGGGACATCATATCACAGGCGCCACCCCTCATATCACTGCTATGAGGAACATATCACTGCCAAGATCATCGGCAGGCGTTCATAGCACAGAAGTGACGCGGCCGCGGTGGCTGCCGACGGGCTCGAGCCCCCCGACGACCTCAACGCCGACGCCGACTACCGCAGCCACCTGTCCAGGGTGCTCACCGAGCGGGCCCTCAACGCCGCCGGCGTCGCCTAGATCCGGCTGGCTCGCGCCGGCTCCAGCACTAGGTGGGACAACCGGGGACGTTGTCCGTGGGCGCGGGGGTTGATGGGTCCGCTATGTCAAGTTTCCGGGGAGTCCGTCGGTGAAGCGTCCACCTTGGCCTTCTGGAGAGTCCGCTGACTTCGGGGAGGTGGTGACGCTCAACCTTGGCCATCCCTTCCCTGCCAAGCATCCCATCCAGGCCCGGGCCCTCGAGCCTTGGGCAGCGGAGGTCAAGCGGGTAACTCAGGGCACCGTGACCATCGAGTTCTTCGCCGGCGGCGCGCTCGGCCCGGCTCCCCAGACCTACGAGAACGCGGTCTCGGGCGCCGTTGATATCGGATGGGCGCTCCAAGGCTATACGCCTGGTCGGTTCCGGTAACCGATGTGATCGAGATGCCCTTTATGTTCAATTCGGCGGGGCAGGCAACCGATGTTCTATGGACGTTGTACGAGGAATTCGAAGCCTTCAGGGACGAATATTCGGACGTCAAGTTGCTGGGGATGTGGGTGCACGACGTGGGCGACATGTGGCTTGCCGGGGGGACGGTGGAGGAGATCAGCGACCTCGAGGGTCTGACCATACGAGCGCCCAGCCCCGTCCAGAACTTGGTGATCTCCGCTCTAGGGGGCAATCCGATAGGGCTTCCCGCCTCCGATCTATATGACGCCCTCGAGCGTGGAGTGATCGACGGGTTGTTCATCGCCAACTCCGGCTTGGTCAGCTTCAATCTCTTCGATGTGATCGCCAGCTGTGTGCAGTGCAATTGCTACGTGGCGGCGCAGTTTCTAGCCATGAACCTCGACAGATGGAACAGCCTGTCGGAGGCGCAGCGGTCTGCCATAGACAGCGTGTCAGGTCGGGTGCTCTCCCAGAAGGCGGCCTCGGTGTACGATGCTGCTTCCGAGTCCGCCGCCCAGCGGCTGGATGAGGCGGGTATCTTGAAGATCCGTTTGGAGGAGAAGGAGCCTCGTCCTTCACTTCTGCTGTGATAATCACATAACCTAACATTGGGTTCCTCTCTTTCTCTCTTCTTGGTTCATCGGGAGACCGGCAGAGCGTCCACCTGCACGGTCACCACGTCTATACCGTAGTACTTGCGATGCCGGACTGAAGATGCATAATGCCTCAGGAGGCGAAAAGAAATCTCGTTCTCATCCGGGGAGTCCGAATGTTCGACCAGATAGGCTAGGCGGTCTTCGATGTTAACTTCACCGCCCATCGCCATGAACTCCATGTTCATCGTCCTGGGACTGCCGAGCACTGTGACAACCAGGCGCGGAGGGGTATCGCCTTCGTAGTCGTCACCCAATGGCAGCATGCTGGAAAGCGTCTCCTCACCCGCCGCACTCAGGCGCTCGATGGAGGCACTGCTCCATCCCATACCGGAGGCGAGTTGGCGGAGGAAGAGGTCTATTCCGGGAAGGGCGGAGATGTCGAGTTCACTCTCCAGGCGCTTGCGTCGGCGGCTGGCGATCTCCATGAACGCGGTCATGATCACAACGGCCAGAACGCCGCTTACCAAGCCGTTTCCCAGCACCACACCCCACGTTCCTCCCAGCACGTCTTCAAAGAGATTGTCGCTTTCCAGCCCCGCTCCGATCGCCAGCGAGGCTCCGACCATCAGAGCCTTCCGATGATCTAGTCCGTCCTGGACCACCGTTCGCATGCCTTCCACGAAGAGCAGGCCCATGATGATCAAGAGGATCGCCCCCATTACGGAGCCGGGAATGGTGAGCATGACGGCCAGGGTCTTGGGGAATATAGCCACCAAGATCAACATGGCACCGATGACAGACCCCACGAGCCGGGCGGCGACACCGGTAAGATTGATCAGAGAAATACATGAAGACGTGTAGATAACCGGAGGCGGTGTCCCCGCTATCCCGGACAGCAGCATTCCTATACCGCCGACGTTTAGAGTGCCCTGGACTATGCGAAAGTCGGTGGCATGCGGTCTACGCCGGGAAACCTCTTGGATGACCGCTCCATCACTGCTGAATTTGACGCCGACGACCAGACTAACGATCAAGAATATGGGTAAGATCCCCCAGAATTCCGTCCCAGGTGTCAGATCGAATCCAGGCCATGCGCCCAGTTCTGGGGTGTCGAACCACGGAGCATCCAACACCGGCCGAAAGTCGTAGAGTCCGAGAAGTATGGCGATTCCGCATCCTGCCGCGATCGAGATGGGGATCGCCCACAGACGCCAGACCTCCGCGGCTCGCAAAGTCAGACCAAGGAAGATGATGAACGCCGTGCCTCCGGCTGCTACTCCCGCTCCCGGCCGGATTCCGTCGGGTACATCAGTCAACCTGGCGATGGCAATCGGGATGACAGTGACCGCTATCAACATAAGCGCGGTACCGGTCACTACCGGAGTGACAATCCGTCGCATTCTCGGCAGCCAGGTGGCCATCACGAACTGGAGCACAGAGGAAACGACTATGAGGCTCGCCAGTGTGGATGGTCCTCCTTCAGTCAATGCTTGAACACACACCGCGATGAAGGGGCTGCCGGCACCCATCATGAGGATGTGTCCCGCTCCCAGCCTCCCTAGACGGGCGGCTTGAAGCGCGGTGGAGATTCCACTGATTAGCAGGGCTGCAAACACGGCCCAAGAGAGATAGTTCTCGCCCTGGCCCGCCCCTAAGACGATAACGGTCGTTACCATTACCGTGTTGGAGAGCATGATCATGGTCCCCTGAACAGCTACTCCGAGGGTCAGCAGGAGAGGGGGTCGTTCTTCTGCCTGGTATCGAATGTATTCATTAACTCGCATAGTTGATCGCATTGATCCGCGACGAACTGTAGCCTAACGAGATCTGCAGGTGCCCCCGCTGCACCCCGCGACCGCAATGCTGATCCACATCCAAGCCGTGTGAAGCTTTGCGTAAGGGGAGCGGCCCTGGCACGATCCGACACTAGGGCGATGCCGGCGGAGCAAGTCCGCTGCACGCAATGCATGGTACAATACATTGCATGAAGCAGACCACGGTGTACCTGCCGAATGAGCTCAAGAACCGGCTCGAGCAGGCAGCCCGTCAAGAGCGCCGAACGGAGGCCTCCATCGTTCGGGAAGCTCTCGACGAGGCGCTGAAGCTCAGGGACGTCGCTCCTACGGCGCCTCTGTTCTCAGAAGGGTGGGGCGATCCGACCCTGGCCGAGCGTGTGGACGACCTCCTGGCCGAGACGGGCTTCGGGGGGTGATCGTCGACACCAGCCTGCTGCTGGCCGCGTTCGTGCCGGACCAGCGGATGCACGCGGCCTGTGCCCGGGCTCTGGCGTCGGCCCGGCCGAGGGTGGTGTCGCCGCTGGTGCTCGCGGAACTGGACTACCTCACAGCGCGGCTGGCCGGGGTCGACGCCGAGTTGACGGTGCTCTCAGAGCTGTGCTCGGGCGCGTACGAGCTGGCGACGTTCGGTCTCGACGACCTGGCCCGGGCGCGGGAGGTGGTGGAGCGCTACCGTGACCTGCCGTTGGGCCTGACCGACGCCTCGCTCGTCGTGCTCGCAGACCGCTACGGGACCGACGCCATCGGATCGCTCGACGAGAGGCACTTCCGCGTCGTGCAGTCGCTCAGCGGCCGTCCGTTCCGAGTCCTGCCTGCGGATGCCGGCATCTGAGCAGGCACACAGTCGCCGCTCCAAGCGATCCGAGATTGAAGCTATCAAAATCGCTTGCGCGCGGTAGCCAACTGCACCGCGTAGAGCGACACCCCGCCGGTTCCCTGCGTGACCACCACGTCCTCGGGCTTGACGTCGCCTGCGCGTAGGGCGCTCCAAGCAGTGACACCGGCACAAACGAGCGTGGCCGCCTCGCCGTCGCTGAAGTGGGCCGGCGCGGCGACCAGGGCGTTCGCCGGGTACACCATGTGCTGCTGGAGCCATCCGTCGCCGGTGTCGCCCGGCGTGACTCGCAACTTCTCCCGGGTCAGGACTCCGTCGAGCCACAGCGGGTGGAAGGCACCCACCACCCGGTCGCCTACGGCCACGTCCCGCACGTCGGATGCCACCGCCACCACCTCGCCGCAGCCGTCGGTCATCGGAACTCGGGGCCAGGGACCTCGGATCAAACCCATCAGGTTGACCAGGTCGTGGTAGTTCAGGCTTGATGCCCGCACGGCCACCACGGCCTGGCCGGGGCCGGGCTCGGGCACGGGCCTGCTCTCGGGCCGGGGCGCCTCCCCCGGCCCATCCATGACCATGGCAATGCTCATGACGTGAGCTGCTCCGCCGGTCGCTGTCGGCTGACGGCTGCGCTCAACCGCACGATCATCCGCAGCAGGCTAGACGCAGCCCTGGAACCGCGATCGAATTGCCCCAATAACGCTCGGCCGGAGTGGTGGGGCGTGGACGCGATAGTGCGATCGGGCGGGGCGCGGGCAACACTGGCGGCATGTCTCGACTTCCTTCTGCCGTCACCCGCACCTCGGTGGCGGGGATGGTCTCCACCGTCGATCACCTGGCCACCGGCGTGGGGGTGGACCTGCTGCGAAGGGGCGGGTCGGCCGCGGACGCGGCGGTGGGCGCCAACGCGGTGCTGGCGGTGACCTCGCCCCACATGTGCGGGCCCGGCGGAGACGTGTGGGCGCTGGTTCACGACGGGGGCAGCGAACCGCCGGCTGCGCTCGACAGCGCCGGGTTCGCAGGGTCGGGCGCCGACCCCGACCGGCTGCGGGCGCAGGGCTGCGACGAGATGCCTCTGCACGGCGATGTTGCCTCCGTCACCGTGCCCGGAGCGGTGGACGGCTGGCTGACCCTGCACTCCCGCTACGGGCGGCTGCCGCTGGCCGACGTGCTGGCCGAAGCTATCCGCGTGGCCGACGAGGGGTTCGCGGCCTCGCCCCTGCTGGCCGAGCGGGCCGGCGAGGTGGCCGGCGTGGAGGGCAACACCGACATTCCGTCCGGTCTGCGGGCCGGAGCGGTGTTGCGACGCCCAGGCACCGCCCGAGCGTTCAGGGCCGTTGTCGAGCAGGGTCGCGACGGCTTCTACGGCGGCGAGTTCGGCGAGAGCCTGATCGCGCTCGGTGCGGGCGAGCACACCGAGGCCGACCTGGCCCGTCCCGTTGCCCGCTGGGTGGAGCCGGTGCGGGCCGAGGCGTTCGGTCACATGCTGTGGACGGTGCCGCCCACGTCTCAGGGCTACCTCACTCTGGCCGGAGCCTGGATCGCCGATGGGCTTGATCTGGGAGATGCCGACGACGGCCGGTGGGCCCACCTGCTCATCGAAGCGGCCTCCCAAGCCGCCCACGACCGTGTCCAAGTGCTGTACGACGGTGCCGACGGCCAGGCGCTGGTCGACCCGGCCCGGCTCGGCCCCCGGCGCGACGCCATAGACCCGGACAGGGCCGGAAACGTGGCCGCCCCCGCGGCGGCGGGCGACACCACCTACCTGTGCGCGGTTGACGGCGAAGGCATGGGCGTGTCGCTGATCAACTCCAACGCCAACGGCTTCGGTGCCCTGCTGGTGGCCGGTGGAACGGGGATCTTCCTGCACGACCGGGGCCTCGGCTTCAACCTGGTGCCCGGCCATCCGGCGGAGTACCGGCCGGGCCGCCGCCCACCCCACACCCTCTCCCCGGCGCTGGTCACCAATCCCGACGGCACGCTGCGCCAGGTGCTGGGAACGATGGGAGGCGACTCCCAGCCCCAGATCCTCCTGCAACTGCTGTCCCGCACCCTGAGGCTCGGCCAGTCGCCCGGCGCGGCCATACGCGCCCCCCGCTGGGTGCTCGGACCCGACGACAACGACGCCGGCTTCGCCACGTGGCGCCCCGGCCAGGGCCGCCGGGTGCTCATCGAGGATGCCGCCACCGGCTGGCACGAGTCACTAGCAGCTCGCGGCCACACCACCACCCTGCGCGAGGAGACACCCCACACCTTCGGCCACGCCCACCTGATCGAGGTCACCGCCCACGGCACCCTCGCCGGAGCCGCCGACCCCAGAGCCGCAATAGGAGTAGCCGCCGGCCTCTAGTGCGGTGTCCACAAACGTTTGTAGGTTTGAGCTTGCCCGTGACCGCTGTAATCACAGGCCAAACGAGAACAACCGACGCGCGCGAAGGTTACTGGACACCGCACTAGCCCTCACCCATCAGGTCGGGATGTCGCTCGGCTGCACCACTTCGACCTCGACCGCCACATGGTCGGCTACGACGCTCCTGGCAACTTCCTACACCTCAGCCAAACCGCGAGCCTGACTGACGAGCATGTTGGCGGGAAGGCGGAACCCGCTGCCGGATGGAAGTCCTCTAGCCCAACAAGTCCACGCTGCATCTCTCCGGCGTCACACCCGTAGCGGCACTCCCTCGACGATCCGAATCGACTCGACGATCCGGATCGACTCGACAATCCTGCGGCACCGGGCTAGCTTTCGATTCCCATTTCAGAGTGGAACTGCAATGGGCTCAGCAACATGGCGAATTCCTGGAGGTAAGTCCATGAGATACCCACAAAGACACGGAATGAGGGCATTGTGGCTCTTGGTAGGCATCTTCGCCCTGATCGCGACAGCCTGTGGCGATGACGCGGATGAGCCTGTCGACGCAACAGCCACAACCGCCGATGCCAGCACTGGCGATGCCGACGATGCCGACGCCGACGATGCCGACGATGCCGTCGCCGACGATGCCGTCGCCGACGATGCCGATGCCGACGATGCCGACGATGCCGACGATGCCGTCGCCGACGATGCCAGCACTGGCGATGCCGACGATGCCGACGATGCCGTCGCCGACGATGCCGTCCCCGGCGGCGAACTGGTCATCGCGCTAACGACGCAGCCGAACGCGATCGACGGCGCCAACGCTGCCGAGCGGAACGCGGGCAACGTGGCCAACCAGATCTTCGACCCGCTGGTGTGGATCAACGACGATCTGGAGTTCGAGCCCGCCCTCGCCGAGTCATGGACGGTGTCCGACGACGGCCGCGCGTACACGTTCAAACTGCGCGAGGACGTGGTGTTCCACAACGGCGAGAAGTTCAACGCCGACGCCGTCGTCTTCTCTTGGGAGGTGCAGAAGCAGCCGGAGAACGAGTACTTCAACTACTACGAGCGGGCGTCGGAGGTGAACAAGATCGACGAGTACACCGTCGAGCTGGTCGCCCCGGAGCCCAACGCTCTCTTCCTCGGTCTCACCGGCGCCATCTGGTTCTTCGTTCCGCCTGAGTACTACAGCGAGGTCGGGCTGACGGGCTTCACCCAGGAGCCTGTTGGAACGGGCCCCTTCATGTTCACCGAGTGGGTCCAAGGCGACCGCATCGTGTTGGACCGCAACCCGAACTATTGGCGCGAGGGCCATCCCAAGCTCGACCGGCTCGTCTTCCGGCCGATCACTGAGTCCTCCACCAGGGCTGCAGCCATACAGACCGGCGAGGTAGACATCGTGAGCCGTCTCAGCCCCGACGAGGCCGCACAGCTAGAGGGCATAGACGGGATCAACGTCATCGAGTACCCGACCAACCGCGTGTACTACATCGCGTTCAACAACCTCACCTCTGGTGTGGGCCAGCCGACCGAGGATCCCGTAGTGCGCCAGGCTCTCAACCATGCCGTCGACGTCGAGGGCATCATCGGCGCCCTCTTCGACGGCAAGGGCGTCCGAGCAACCGGGCTGATGACGGCCGCCGACTTCGGTTACAACAGCGACCTGTCGCCCTATGCCTACGATCCCGACCGGGCGCGGGAACTGCTGGCCCAAGCCGGGTATCCCGACGGGTTCGACATCGGGTTCGCTTGCCCGTCCGGCGCCTACACCAACTTCGAGCAGGTGTGCGAGGCCGTCGCCGCCCAGCTCGCCGAAGTGGGCGTCAACACGTCGCTCGAGGTCATGGACTCCGGTGCGTACTGGGACCTGGAGTCCCAGAAGCAGCTTCCGCCGCTGTTCGGCGACAGTTGGTCGAACGCCAATCCCGAGGGCTGGGATCGCCTGCAGGGTGCCATGGGTGGAAATGCTGCGAGCTATTCGGCATGGTCGGACCCGGTCGTCGACGACCTGATGCTGCAGATACTGGCAACACCCGACGATGCGGCCCGTGCCGATCTGTACCGGCAGTTGCAACAGCGCATGTACGACGACCCGCCGTTCATCTATCTGTACGTACCGTTCTCCTTCGAGGCAAGGAGCGATCGGGTCGTCAACTACAAGCCCCGCTCAGCCGAGGAGTACTGGCTCTGGTATCTGGAGAGCGCCGGATGATCGCTGCCATCTCCTGATTCGAACGTCGAGCGGTGGGGCCGGGGCGCTTAGCTTCGGCCCCACCGCCGCACCGAGGGCGAGTGAGCGAAGGGTGAGATAGGTGCCGAGGTACCTGGCAGGTCGCATAGGCCAGTCGCTGGTGCTCGTGTTCGGCGTCATGGTGATCGTCTTCTCGATGCTGCGGGTGTCCGGCGACCCGACCAACCTGCTCGTCCCCCGGGAAGCGACCCAGGCCCAGCGAGAAGCGGCGCGCCGGGCGCACGGCCTGGACAGGAGCGTTGCCGAACAGTTCGTCGACTTCGTGGGCGACTCGGCTCGCCTCGACTTCGGCAACTCGCTTCGCTACAAGATCCCGGTGCGGGAGGTGATTCTCGACCGTCTGCCCGCCACGATCGAGCTGGGCGTGGCCGCGATGGCCTTCGCGGTCGCGATCGGAGTGCCGCTGGGAATCCTGGCGGGCGTCAAGGCAGGCCGCCGATGGGACGGCGCGGCGCGCGGGTTCGCGTTGCTGGGCCAGACGATTCCCAACTTCTGGCTGTCGCTGGTCTTCATCGTGGTGTTCGCGGTACAGCTCAGATGGTTGCCGTCGTTCGGGCGCAACACCTTGTCACTGTGGTTCGTGACCGTGCCCGACAAGTCCATCATCCTTCCGGCCGTCGCCCTCGGGCTGTTCCCGATGGCTCAGCTGCTGCGCTTCACTAGGTCGTCGGTGCTGGAGATCGTCAACGAGGAGTACGTGCGCATCGCTCGAAGCAAAGGCCTCAGGACGCCGCTCATCTACAGCCGCTACATCCTGCGCAACGCGCTCATCCCGCTCATCAGCGTCATGAGCCTGCAGGTCGGCGCTCTGCTGGGCGGCTCGCTGTACATCGAGGCCGTGTTTGCGTGGCCGGGCGCCGGAGGGCTGCTGGCCGAGGCGGTGACCAACCGCGACTTCCAGCTCGTGCAGGGCATAGCGTTCTTCGGCGCGCTGATCGTGATCCTGTTCTCGCTGCTCTCCGACGTTCTGTACACCGTCGCCGACCCCCGCATCAGAGTGGGAAGGCTGCGTCCAGCGGTGAGCCGCCAGCGCAGCGCGAGTCGGCACGATATGTCGGCGACGATCCCGAAGCCCCGCGGAGAGGGGATCACATGACTGATCGCACCCCTCCCGAAAGCGCCGGTCGGCCCGGCGCGGAGGTCGACTCCGGCCTTCTGGTCGATGTCGAGAAGGACGTGCGCATCCGGGCTCGGATTCGCAGCGGCCTGCGGCTGCTGCTGCGGTCCAAGGGCGGCACGGTCGGTGCGCTCGTGTTCGTCATGCTGGTCGTTCTGGCGGTGTTCGCGCCGTGGATCGCCCCCCACGATCCCCTCCAGCAGACTCTGAGTGACTCCAGGACCCCGCCGTTCTTCGCCGGCGGCGGCTCCACCGAATACCTGATCGGCACCGACGATCTCGGACGCGACATTCTCAGCCGGATCATCTTCGGAACCCGGGTCTCGCTCGGCGTGTCCCTCGGCGGCGTTGGCATCGCCATCACGCTGGGCATGACGATCGGCCTCATCGCCGGCTACCGGGGCGGCACTATCGACGCCGTGATCGTGGGGTTCATCAACTTGGTCCTGTCGCTGCCCTATCTGCTGTTCGTGGTGTTCTTCGCCACCGTCGTCGGACGGAGCCTTCTCAACGTGATCCTGATCTTCGGCTTCACGTCGATCCCGGTGTTCGCCCGCGTCACGCGGGGCGAGGTCCTGAAACTGCGCGAGAGCACCTTCATCGAGGCGGCCCGAAACGTCGGCGTGCCCGAGGGCCAGATCCTGCGACTGCACCTGCTGCCCAACCTCGTCGGCCCCTTGGCCACGCTGGCCACCTTCGAGATATCGGCCATGATCCTCTACGAGGCCGGCCTCGGATTCCTCGGCCTCTCGGTCCCGCCCAGCACCCCTAGCTGGGGCAACATGATCAGCTCCGGTCGAGGGGTCCTCGCGATCCGTCCGTGGATCTCGCTGGCGCCCGGGTTCGCCATCGTGGTGGCCGGGCTCGGACTCAACCTGTTGGGCGACTGGTTGCGCGACGCGCTCGACCCCCGATCCAAGCGGGTGAAGCAGTGAACACCGCACCACTGATCGAGGTGTGCGACCTCGAGGTGCGGTTCGAGATCCCCGAAGGAACGGTGCATGCCGTGAACGGCGTGACGTTCTCGGTCGCCAGGGGCGAGACGCTGGCTGTGGTGGGCGAGAGCGGATGCGGCAAGACGGTGACGATGCTCGCCCTGCTGCGACTGCTCGCCGAACCGCCGGCTCGGATAGCCAGCGGCACAGCCACGCTCGAGACGGCCAGGGGAACGGTCGAACTCCTTGAGGAGTCGCAGCGCCGGCTGCGGCGGGTCCGGGGGGCCGAGATCGGGTTCATCGCCCAGGACCCCATGACCTCTCTCAACCCGACGGTGAGGATCTCCACGCAGCTCATCGATGTGATCCGCACCCATCTCGGCCTCTCCAGACGGCAGGCCCGGGCCCGCGCCATCGACCTGCTCAAGCGGGTGGGAATACCCGACGCGGAGAACCGCGTCGATGCCTACCCCCACGAGTTCTCGGGAGGCATGCGACAGCGTGTCATGATCGCGATCGCGGTGGCATGCAACCCCCAGCTCGTGATCGCCGACGAGCCGACCACGGCGCTCGACGTCACCGTTCAGGCCCAGATCGCCGAGCTGATGAACGACCTGCGCGACGAGCTCGGGATGGCCCTGATCTGGATCACTCACGATCTCGGCGTGGTGGCTGGCCTGGCTGACCGGGTGGCGGTGATGTACGCCGGCCAGCTCGTGGAGACAACCGACGTGGCCGCCCTGTACGAGCGACCGCTGCACCCCTACACCATCGGGCTCCTGAACGCGCTTCCCAAGATGGGCGACCGGGCCAGCCGCTTGACGAGCATTCCCGGCGTGCCGCCTGATCTCGCGGAGGCGCCGACTCATTGCTCGTTCGCGGCTCGCTGTCCACATGTGTTCGACCGCTGCCTAAGCGAGGTGCCGCCGCTGATCGAGCCGGTTCCCGGCCACCATGTCGCTTGCTTCTATGACGTCGAGGCGCCCGGGCCGAGGAATGACTGACCACGCCATCACGGAGTCCGCTCGGTCGGTCCAGCCCACCGACGGGTCGCCGTCTCCGGCCGCTCCCGCGGGTTGCGGCGAGCCGGTGCTTCGGGTCGTGGACATGACGAAGTACTTCCCCGGAAGGTCCCGCGACAGGCCCATCAAGGCGGTCGACGGCGTGAGCTTCGAGGTCTTCGCGGGCGAGACGCTCGGACTGGTCGGCGAGAGCGGCTGCGGCAAGTCCACCACCGGACGGGCGGTGCTCCAGCTCCATCGTCCATCCTCCGGTCAAGTCTGGCTCGGCGACATCGAGCTCACCGCCCTCGGCGAGAATGAGCTGCGCGGGCTCCGGCCGCGGATGCAGATGATCTTCCAGGACTCCTACTCATCGCTGAATCCGCGGCACACCGTGGGCCGCATCGTCGGCGAGCCGATGAGGGTCCACACCGATATGACGGCCCGGCAGGTCACCGACCGGGTGATCGAGCTTCTCGATCGTGTGGGCCTACGGCCTGCTCACCGAAGCCGCTACCCCCACGAGTTCTCCGGCGGTCAGCGCCAGCGCATCAACATCGCCCGGGCGCTGGCCCTCAGCCCCGACCTGATCGTGTGCGACGAGCCCATCTCCGCGCTGGACGTGTCGATCCAAGCCCAGGTGGTCAACCTGCTGGCCGATCTCCAGGACGAGTTCGGGATCGCCTACCTGTTCGTGGCCCACGACCTGTCGATGGTCGAGTACATCTCTGACCGGGTGGCGGTGATGTATCTGGGACACATCGTCGAGCTCGCGCCGACCAAGCCCCTGTTCACGGCGACGCTCCACCCCTACACGCAGGCCCTGCTGTCGGCGGTTCCGGTGCCGGACCCCGTGGCCGAGGCCGGCCGGACCCGCATTCCCGTGGTGGGGGAGGTCCCGAGTCCCGCATCGCCACCGCCGGGCTGCGTGTTCTCCACCCGCTGCCCGCTGGTTGTCGACCGCTGCCGTGTCGAAGTGCCCGTCCTGCGTGAGATCATGCCCAACCATTGGGCTGCGTGTCACCTCGCGGATCTTGAGGGATCGTCGATCGTCGGCTAGATGCACAGAAGGATGCCCCGACGGGGCTCGTGACGCACAGCATCCACTTCTCGCAGGGCAAGGACGCCTGACCGACTTCGTGACGCATGACGTTGGCTGCTGGCAAGGCAAGGAGGCCTGATGAGGTTCGTGACGCACAACGTCCACTACTCGCAGGGCAAGGACGACCGCTTCAATCTTGACAGGATCGCCGGCGCGGTCCGCGACGCCGACGTGATCGCGCTGCAGGAGGTCGTGCGGAATGTCGACTCGGTGCCCGACAGGGACCAGCCGGCCCGCCTGGGCGAGCTGCTTGACGAGCATCACTGGGTGTACGGTCCCAACGTCGATCTCGACGCGGCCCCGCGAGTTCCCGGTCGGCCCCGCGAGCATCGTCGCCTGCAGTTCGGGAACATGGTCCTTGCCCGCTGGCCCATCCTGTCGTGCCGGAACCTGCTGTTGCCGAGGGTGCGGCGCTTCGACGCCCACGGCATGCAGAGCGGAGCGCTCGAGGCGATTATCGACGCTCCCTCCGGGCCTGTCCGGTGCTATTCGGTTCATCTGGACGCTATGAACCATCGGCAGCGTCGAGCAGAGATCAAGTACCTGCTGCCGCTGCTGTTCCGGGTCCCCTTCGACGGGGCGTCGGCCACCGGCCCGGAATGGCTGGGCATCGCCGAGAGCCCCACGCCCGCTGAGTTCGTTCTCATGGGCGACTTCAACCTGGCTCCCACATCGGGCGAGTACCCGCTCATCGTCGGCGAGGCCGACTACTACTACGGCCTCACTGTGGCTGGCGACCGGCTCGTGGACACCTGGACGGCCGCGGGCCACTCCGCCGACGAGGGGATCACCTGGTACGACGGCAGCCGAGGGTTCGAGCCCGGCTCGAGGCTCGACTACGGATTCGTGACGCCGGGTCTGGCGTCGAGGGTCCGGTCGGCATGGATCGACGACGAGGCGGTCGGCTCAGACCATCAGCCCGTCTGGTTCGAGCTCGACTAGGTGTTCTCCACGCTCTAGCCGCCCCTCCGGGACACGCGTCGGGTTACCCTGGCTGGGGTCAGGGACTCGACCGGGCGGGAGGTGTGAGCGGTGTTCGAACGGTTCACCGACAGTGCCCGTCGGGCCGTCGTTCTGGCCCAGGAAGAAGCGCGCCTGCTAAAGCACAGCCACATCGGCACCGAGCACATCCTGCTCGGCCTCATTCACGATGAAGAGGGAGTAGCGGCCAAGGCACTGGGGTCGCTGGAGATCAGCCTCGAGTCGGTGCGGGCCCAGACGGAGGAGATCATCGGGCCGGGAGTCAGTGCTCCCAGCGGCCACATCCCATTCACGCCCAGGGCCAAGAAAGTACTCGAGTTGAGCTTCCGCGAGGCGCTCCAGCTCAGCCACAACTACATCGGTACCGAGCACATCCTGCTGGGCCTCTTGCGCGAGGGCGAGGGCGTCGCCGCGCAGGTGCTGGTCAAGCTAGGCGCGGATCTGCCTGGGGTGCGCGACCAGGTCCTCGCGCTGCTGGAGGCTGAGGGTGAGGCGTCCGCGTCAGCGCGGGGGCGTGAGCCGAAGCGGGTCGTCGGCGAGCCCCCGGCCAGCCTGTCAGGCGTCGTGGCGAGCCGGGAACGCGTCAACATCTCCAGCGGGGGGCCGTTGGAGGCGACCGTCGGGTACTCGCGGGCGGTTCGGGTGGGCGACCAGGTGGCCGTGGCCGGCACGACCACGCTGCGTTCCGACGGGGTTGACCATCCCGGCGACTGTTATATGCAGACCCAAGCGGTGCTGCGGCTGATCGAGGATGCGCTGCACCAAGCGGGAGCGGCCCTCACCGATGTGGTGCGGACACGGGCGTTCCTCACCGACATCTCGAAGGCAGACGACTACGGGCGGGCCCACGGCGAGGTGTTCGGCGACATCCGCCCCGCGGCCACGCTGGTGGAGGTCTCGGCGCTGGTGCATCCCGACCTCGTGGTCGAGATCGAGGTCGAAGCCATCGTGTCGTCGGGCCGGGGCTGAAGGCCCGTTCGGGGAGTGGCGGCTCGCAGTGAGCGCGGATGCGGCGACAGTCCGTCGCGTCGTAGCGGTGCCACTCCCGCGCTTGTTCGCTTCGCTCACGGGCCGCTCGGGCCACGGCCTCGCTACGCGTCACACGAATTCGTCCACTGATCGCGGCCCATCCGCTCGGCCTCTTGGGCGCCGGTAGGGTTTCAGCGATGCGCGGCGTGATCTCGGCAGCGGGTTACGTGCCGTACCACAGGCTCGACCGGTCCGAGATCGCCGCTTTCTTCGACTCGGGCGGCGGCCAAGGCACACGTGCCGTCGCCTCCTACGACGAGGACACCACCACCATGGGCCAGGCGGCCGCTGACCTGGCCCTGCGGTCCACTCCCGTCGCGCCCGAGGCCCTTTGGTTCGCCACCTCGGCACCGGCCTATCTGGAGAAGACCAATGCGGCCGCCATCCACGCCGCCCTGCGATTCGACCCGGCCGTGGCCGCCCTCGACTTCGGAGGGGCAGTGCGCTCAGGCATCGGCGGGTTGCGCACAGCCCTGACCGGCCGCGGCTCCATCCTGGTGGTGGCCGCCGACACCCGAGACGGCCTGCCCACCGGCGCCGACGAGGCATCCGCCGGCGACGGTGCCGCCGCGGTGCTGGTGGGCGACGACTCTGACGGGCCGGTGCTGGCCGAGTACCTCGGCGGCGCGTCCCGCACGCTGGAGATCACCGAGCGGTGGCGCACGCCGGGCGGGTCCCGCTCCCGCAGTTGGGAGGAGCGCTTCGGCGCCCATGTCCTCGGCCCGGTGGCGCTCGAAGCCTGGCATGCTGCGCTGGCTAGCAGCGGCCTCGACGATGCCGGCCACATCGACCGCCTCGCCGTCACCGGTCTCAACAGCCGGGCCGTCGCCTCGGCTCTCAAGGCCATCGGCGCCAAGCCCGGCAGCCTCGTCGATCCGCTCATCACCACGGTCGGCAACACGGCCACCGCCCACCCGGCGCTGTTGCTGTGCTCGGCCCTGGAACACGCCCGACCCGGCGAGACCATGGCGGTGATAGCGCTTGCCGACGGCGTCGAGGTGATCGTCCTGCGGGTCACCGCAGCAGCGGCGGACCTCCGTCCGGCCGCACCCGTCGCCGCCCAGATCGCTGCGGGCGGGCCTCTCAGCTACGGCCGGTTCCTGGCTTGGCGCAACATGGTGACAATGGAGCCCCCCAACCGGCCCGCCCCGGCCCGCCCGTCATCGTCGGCTGCTCAACGCCGCACCGACTGGAAGTACGGCTTCTCCGGCTCGCGTGACCGGTCCACCGGGATGGTTCACCTGCCCCCGGCCCGCGTGTCGGAGAAGGGCGGCGCGGTCGACGACATGGACCCGGCGCCCATGGCCCACGCCACCGGCACCGTCGCCAGCTTCACCGTGGACCGGCTCGCCTACTCGCTCAGCCCGCCCACCGTGTTCGCCGTCGTCGACTTCGATGAAGGAGGCCGGGCGCCACTGGAACTCACCGACGTGGACGCTGATGACGTGCACGTCGGCATGCGTGTCGTCCCCACATTCAGGTGCCTGCACACCGCTGACGACATCCACAACTACTTCTGGAAGGCCCGCCCGGCGCGGTCCGGCGAGTCTGCGGAGACACCATCGGGAGCCAGCCGATGAGCTCCGACGGCAACCGATCGACACGACTGGGAGCGGCGCCTTGAGTTCGCACGGCATCACCGACCGGGTGGCCGTCATCGCAATGGGCTGCACGCCCTTCGCCGAGCACTGGGACGCCTCCCTCGACGACCTGATCATCGACGCGGCCCACGCCGCCTATCGCTCGGCCGGTATCGCCCAGGACGACATCGACGCCTTCTGGTTCGGCACCTCCCAGTCGGCCGCGTCGGGCCTGGCCATGGCCGGCCCTCTCAAGATCGGTGGCAAACCCGTCACGAGGGTCGAGAACTACTGCGCCACCGGGTCCGAGGCCCTTCGCCAGGCCTGCTACGCGGTGGCCTCCGGGGCCTACGACACGGCCATGGCCCTCGGTGCCGAGAAGGTCAAGGACGGCGGCTATCAGGGCCTGAACGCCTTCCCTATCCCCACCGACGGCACCCAGCGCACGCTCACCGCAGCGGCCATGTTCAGCCTGATGCTGCCGGCCTACGCGGCCCGCTACGACGTGGACCCCGAGGAGCTGCGCTTCGCGGCGGCCCGCATCGCCTCCAAGAACCACCACAACGGGGCTCGCAACCCCCTGGCCCAGTTCCGCCGGGAGATGTCGGCCGAGCGGATCTGCAAAATGCCGGCAGTGGCCGGGATGCTCTCGGTGTTCGACTGCGCCGGAGTGGCCGACGGAGCCGCGGCCGCCATCGTGTGCCGAGCCACCGACGCCGGGCGTTGGTGCGCCGACCCGCTGTACGTGAAGGGGCTGTCGGTGGTTACCGGCACCGGCGCCGGGTCGCTCGACCCCGACTACGACTACACCACTCTGCCGGAGTGCGCCCAGGCCGCCGCAGACGCCTACGCCCAGGCCGGTGTGACCGACCCTCGCTCTCAGCTCGCGCTGGCCGAGGTGCACGACTGCTTCACTCCTACCGAGCTGGTTCTGATGGAGGATTTGGGGTTCTCGCCGCGGGGCACGGCCTGGCGCGACATGCTCGACGGCGTCTTCGACCTCGACGGAGAGCTGCCCGTCAACTCCGACGGCGGGCTCAAGTCCTTCGGTCATCCCGTGGGTGCCAGCGGCCTGCGAATGCTCTATGAGCTGTGGTTGCAGCTTCGGGGCGAGGCACCCGCGGAGCGCCGCATCCCCGAGACCGGCCGCACCTTGGGCCTCACCCACAACCTCGGCGGCTACCCCGGCGAGATCGTCAGCTTCGTCGGAGTATTCGGCACCGAACCCGGCCCGCCATCGTGAAACTCCGGGAGTTATGGGGGATTATTCCCCTCCATTGCCGGAAATTCGATCAGTAGGGGACGCGAACATGCCTGTTCGACCGCTCACCGGCATCAGGGTGATCGACCTCGCCGCCGACCGGGGCGAACTCTGCGGCCGGTTGCTCAGCGACCTCGGTGCCGAGGTCATTATGGTCGAGCCGCCGGAGGGGTCACCCAGCCGCAGGCTGCCGCCCCTGGACCCCTTGACGCCAGAGCATTCGCTGTTCTTCACCATGCGCAGCTGCGGCAAGCGCAGCGTGGTGCTCGACCTGGATGACGCTGAAGGCAAGGAGCGATGCGAAGCGCTGCTCGCCTCGGCCGATGTGCTGATCGACTCGGCCGAGCCCGGAGCGCACGCCGCCGCGGGCCGTACCGAACTCGAGGCCGAGGCGCTCGCGGCCCGTCACCCCCATCTGGTGGTTGCGTCGGTCACCGCCTACGGGCGCACCGGCCCCTACGCGGGCCGCAACGTGCCCGGCTCGGTCATTGACGCCACCTCGGGCATGTGCTGGAAGGCGGGCCTGCCCGAGCGCGAGCCGCTGATGCCTCCGGGCAACATCTCCGGCGATGTCGCCGGCCTCGTCGGCGCATTCGCGATCGTCTGTGCGCTGATCCAGCGCTGCGGGCACGGCGCGGGCCAGCTCATCGACGTGTCGGCCAACGAGGCGGCGGCCCAGATCACCGACTGGTCGCTGTCCAACTCGTCCAAGAGCATGGTCGCGGGCATCGATCCCGTCGAGATCAGGGCCGGGCCCGGGCCGGTGTACACGATCCTCGCCGCGGCCGACGGCTTCGTGCGCCTGGTGGTGCTCAGCCCCCGCCAGTGGCACGCCATCCGGGCCTGGCTGGGCGAGCCCGACTACCTGCAGGACCCCGAGTATGACGGGTTCATCGCACGGTTCATGATCGCCGACGCGGTCCTCAACCCGCTGTACGAGGAGCTGTTCTCCACGATGACCATGGAGGAGGTGGCCGAGGAGGCCCAGCGCCGCGGCATCGTTGCCACCCCCATCCTCAAACCGGGCGACGTCATCACCAACGAGCACTTCGAGGCCCGCAAGACCTTCGACCGGGTGCCGCTCTCCGCCGGCGGGACAATGAGCCTGCCGTCGGGGTGGATGGAGATCGACGGCGAGCGGGTCGGTCCCACCGGTCGCCCGCCGCATCTCGGCGAGCACACCGACGAGGTGCTGGCATCGCTGGTGGACGCGCTGCGGGAGGACGGACCTGAGGTGCTGGTGGACGCGCTGCGGGCGGACGGACCTGAGGTGCTGGTGGACGCGCTGCGGGCGGACGGACCTGAGGTGCTGGTGGACGCGCTGCGGGCGGACGGACCTGAGGTGCTGGTGGACGCGCTGCGGGCGGACGGACCTGAGGTGCTGGCGCCGCTCGAGGACGCGCCCCCGGCGGACTGGCCGCCCTTGCCGGTATTCGCCCCGGAGCCGGCCCTGCCGCTGGCCGGGGTGCGGGTCGCCGACTTCGGCCACGGCGGGGTGGGCGTGGAGATCAGCCGGATGCTGGCCGAGTACGGCGCGGATGTGATCAAGGTCGAGAGCCGCACCTACCCCGACTTCATCCGGGTGGTGCTGGGCGGGGAGATGTCGCCGTCGTTCGCCTCGTCCTCGCGGTCCAAGCGCGGCCTCGGCGTCAACGCCAAGACGGTCGAAGGCCGCCAGCTGCTGCTCAACCTCGCCGCCGGCGTAGGAGGCGCGGCCCGCTTCGATGTGGTCGTCGAGAATGGCTCGACCGGCGTCATGGACGATCTCGGGTTGGGGTACCGGGACTTTGCAGCAGCCAACCCCGACATTGTGATGGTGTCCAGCCAGCTCATGGGTTCGTCCGGCCCGTGGTCGGCTTGGCGCGGCTACGGCCCCAACACTCAGGTCACCGGGGGCATGACCCACCTCTGGGACTATCCCGACGTAGAGCACCCGTCGGGGTCGCAGTCGATCTTCCCCGACCACTGGGCCGGACGCATGGGCGCGGTGGCGGCGGTGGCCGGCGTGCTGGGCCGTCGGCGGGGCGTGATGGCCGGCGGATGTCACGCCGAGGTGTGCCAGGTCGAGCAGGTCGTGGGGGTGATGGGCGACCTGCTGGCCCGCGAGTCGCTGCAGGCGGGTTCGGTCAAGCCGCAGGGCAACCGCCGCGACCGGGGTGCGCCCTGGGGTTTCTTCTCATGCGAGGGCGAGGACCAATGGGTCGCCATCTGCTGCCGCACCGACTCCGAGTGGACGGCACTGGCTGCCCTCGTCGGCATCGACGACCCCGCCCTGGCCACTCTGGAGGCGCGCCGCCAGCGCGAGGACGAGGTGGAGGAAGTCGTGGCGGCGTGGACCCGGACCCTGTCCAAGCACGCCGTCACCGAAGCCTGTCTCGACGCAGGCGTTCCCGCCGGCCCCATGCTCACCTCCGGGGAGCAACTCCAGGATCCGCACCTGGCCGCCCGGGGCTACCTGGTGGAGCTCGACCAGCCCCCCATCGGCATTATGACCTTCGAAGGACCGGCCTTCGCTGCCACCGGCATGGCCGCCGCCGACATCCGTCCCGCTCCCGGCCTGGGCCAGCACACCCACCAGATCGTCGCCGAGCTGGGCCTCGACGAGGCCGCCATCGACGACCTCATCGCCCGCGGAGTCCTCGAGACCGATACTCCTCTTTAGATAGCAGCATATAACAGAAATATTCTAAAACTAGTTGCATACCCGATCTAGGGTGCTAGTATGCACACTCGTGGATGCTTCGATCGCTACTGCCATCATCGGTTTGCTGGGCGCTGCCGCAGTCGGGGGGCTCGGCTTCATCCTCACGGGAATGCGGGCCGACATCCGCGCCAACGGTGAACTCATCCGCGCCAACGGCGAGCGCATCAACAGGCTTAGCGAGCGGTCAGCCAGATTCGAGGAGTCCACGCTCGCACAGTTCGGTGAGATCACCCAGGTGCTGGTCAGGATCGAAGCCACCCAGGCAGATCACGGTCGCCAGTTCGAGAAGCTGGCCGGCGACCTTCCCTGACTGGTCGCGGTCCCCCGGGCACTGCGGGCGGGCAATGAACCCGGAGGCCCGGGGCCCGCAGCGGGTCGCGGCCCCGAGGGCACTGCGGGCGGGTCGACCTCCGACTTGGCACCCGACGGTGAGGTCAGCCGGCTTCGCTGTGGGTGACGGGCTCCTCGCCCATCCACTCCCGCAGGGTGTTCTTGAGCTTGGTCTGCTGGATGAACAGATCGTGCTCCACGTCGGCCTGCCGTGAGGGCTGGGGCGCCTTGAAGTAGAAGCTGAGCCACTCCTGCACGCCCGACTCACCGGCTCGGGCGGCCAGGTCCATGAACAGGGCCAAGTCGAGCACGATGGGCGCGGCCAGGATCGAGTCCCGGCACAGGAAGTCGACCTTGATCTGCATCGGGTAGCCGAGCCAGCCAAAGATGTCGATGTTGTCCCAGCCCTCCTTGTTGTCGCCCCGGGGCGGGTAGTAGTTGATGCGCACCACATGGTGGATCTCGTCGTAGAGGTCGGGGTAGAGCTCGGGCTGCAGGATGGTGCCCAGCACGCCCAGCTTGGACACCTCCTTGGTCTTGAAGTTCTCGGGGGCGTCGAGCACCTCGCCGTCGCGGTTGCCCAGGATGTTGGTCGAGTACCAGCCCCGCAGGCCCAGCATCCGGGCCTTGAGGCCGGGCGCGATCAGCGTCTTCATCAGGGTCTGGCCGGTCTTGAAGTCCTTGCCCGCGACGGGGACGCCCCGGATGCGGGACAACTCCTCCATGCACGGCAGGTCCACGGTGAGGTTGGGGGCGCCGTTGGCGAAGGGCACGTCGCTCTGCAACGCCGCGTAAGCGTAGATCTGGCTGGGGGCGATGGCTTCGTCGTCGGCCTTCAGCCCGGCCTCGAAGGACTTCACCGACTCGTGCACCTCCGTCGGCTCTGAGAACGCCTCGGTCGAGCCGCACCACACCATCACCAGCCGGTTGCAGTCATTGGTGCTGCGGAAGTTCTCGATGTCGGATATGAGGGTCTGGGCCTGGTCCCACTTGGACGCAGCCGGCTTCACTCGCACTCCGTCGAGGCGGCTCACCCAGCGGCGGTCGAACACCGCGTCCATGGCCACCACACCCTCGAGCTCGGCCGAGATGGTGCCCAGCTCGCGCTCCTCCAGCACGCCGCACGTTCGAGCGGCCTCCAGCACGTTGGCTGACAGGGGGTCCCAGCCCCCGAAGACGAGGTCGTCCAGCCCGGCCAGCGGCACGAAGTCCCGGATGGGAGGATTGCGGTTCTCGGTCTTGGTGCCGAGACGGATGTGGGCCAGCTGGCTGATCGAGCCGATGGGCGGGCTAAGGCCCCGGCGGGCGGCGATCACGCCCGCGATGAACGTGGAGGCCACCGCGCCCATGCCCGGCGTGAGCACGCCCAGCGTGCCTGCGGCGGGAGCGATCCGTCGGGGTGCTGCGGGCTTGGTTCTGGTCGCGGCCGTGGCGTCCGCCGGAGTTCCGCTCGCTGAGGTTGAACGTTGTTCGGGTGCTGCGGGCTTGGTTCTGGTCGCGGCCGTGGCGTCCGGGGCTCGCGTTGGGGCCGATTCGAGGCTTGTGTGGGTCGGGGCATCTGTCATGACGCGTAAGACTAAAGGTGCGCTTCAGCCACATGGCAGTTAATGAAGCAAAACTAAACTATTATGTGAGAGTGCCTGCCACGCTGCCTGACCTGTCGATCCGCCAACTCGAATACCTCGTGGCCGTGGCCGACTCGGACACGTTCGCGCTGGCCGCTGAGCGGGTCGGTGTGAGCCCGTCGGCCCTCTCGCAGGGCTTGGCCGGGCTCGAACGCCGCATCGGCGTGCCTCTGTTCGACCGGGAGGGCCGGCGCAGGGTGCTGCGACCCGATACCAGACCGGTCCTCGACCACGCCCGCCAGGTGGTGGCGCTCACCGCCGACCTGACGGACTGGGCTCAGCGCACGCGATCTGGGGACCACGGGCGGTTGAGGCTCGGCATGATCGACGCCGCCGCGGTGCAGCATCACGGCGAGGCGTTGCGGCTCTTCCGGGCCGAACACCCCGAGCTGCGGATCCATCTTCGGGTCGCGCCCTCAGGCGACCTGTTGCGAGAGCTGGTGGACGGGTCCCTCGACTTGGCCGTGTGCGTCGAGCCGCCCGCCCCCGTCAATGGAGTGAGCACCGAGGCGCTGCTGACCGAGGACCTCGCGGTCTACGCCCCGGACGGTCGCCGCCGCCCCGGCCCCAGCGCAGGTTGGGGGCCCTGGGTGCTGTTCCCCCGCAGTGCCCACACCCGTGCCGCGGCCGAGGCGGCCCTGCGCCGTCGGGGCGCGCCGATGGAGGTGGTGGCCGAGTCCCACCAGCCCGAGGTGTTGTGCGAGATGGTGAGGCTCGGCCTGGGCTGGTCGGTCCTGCCCGTGGTGCAGGCCGAGTGGGGCGACCGCCCCCTGGTCGGCTGCGGGGTGCTGGTCCGGCGCCGGCTCGTCACCGCCCGCCGCCAAGGCGCGGCCCCCCACCCCGCCGGTGTGCTGCTAGAGCAGGCTCTACGCTCACCTGCGGCAAATTGACTAAGAACATGCGCGGATAGTCGCTCCACCGCGTTTCGAATCGCTGGCAATACAGGCATCACTGCTGCTGCTTCTCATCTATCCGCGCTGCCTCTTAGCTTGGATCCACCGATGGATTTGTGGTTTCTCACCAAATCTGCACGGGTTGTGATCGTATACGACGCGTTTCTCTAAGATTTCAGGACATCAAAGACAGCACGCAGATTTCAGGACATCAAAGACAGCACGCTGCTCACAGGAAGTGCCTCCTCACATGGCCGGAATGATCGTCGTTGCTAACGGCATTCTCCCACGTCAGGAGCCCTTTCTGATGGATACGCCAACCCCCGCCGCGTCACTGCGCCGGTGGTTTCAGGCTTAGTTGTGCACACTATGTGGGGACAACTAAGTCAATTTCGAGTCGATGGGGTCTGCCAGCGCCCTTGGGGCAAGGGTGGGCAGTAGGTTGGCGCGGTTCACGCCACGATGAAGGGACGGCCACGATGAAGGGACGGCCACGATGAGCAGCGCCGAGGCCGCGTACGCCGTCTTGAAGGCCCGTGAGGGCACCGAGCAGGGGCACGGTGACTGGTTCGAGGTCACCCAGGAGCAGATAAGCGCCTTCGCCGACTGCACCTGCGACCACCAGTTCATCCACATCGACGAGGAGCGGGCCAGGGCCGAGACGCCCTTCGGCGGCACCATCGCCCACGGCTTCCTCACCCTGTCGATGCTGACTCACCTGATGAAGTCGGTGCGGTTGGACACGCCTCGGCTCAAGGGTGCGGTCATGGGCATCAACTACGGCTTCGACCGGGTGCGCTTCATCAGCCCCGTCAGCCGGGGTAAGCGGGTACGGGCTCACGCCGTAACAAAATCGTTGGAGCTCAAGCTGGCGGCCGTGCAGTCCACCACCACCATCACCGTCGAAATCGAGGACGGGTCCAAGCCCGCCCTGGTGGCCGACTGGGTGACCCGAACGGTGTTCGACTCATGAGCGCCCTAGAGGCCGAGCGAAATGGGCGACAAACCATGAGGATCTTGGCGATGCGCTCAGCGAGGCCGTGGCCCGAGCGGCCCGTGAGCGCAGCGAACAGGAGCGGGAAACACAGCGCCGGAGCCGCCACGAAGGCCGGGGTGAGCCCATGAACACCTATCCCGTGCGGGTCGGCAGCTGCCTGTTCACGATGGTGGACCCCGAGCGAGGCCACGAGGTGGAGTACAACCGCTGGTACGAGCGCGACCACTTCTACGCCGGGTGCCTGGTCGGTCCCTGGCTGTTCGCCGGCCGCCGCTGGGTGTCTACCCGCGACCTTAAGGACCTGCGGTTCCCCGACGACTCGCCGCTGGCGGTGCCCGTCGACGCCGGCTCCTATCTCGCCATCTACTGGGTCCATGAAGGCCATCACCGCGAGCACTTCGCTTGGTCCATCGACCAGGTAGTAGGGCTCTACAAGGACGGGCGCGGCTTCAACAACCGGATCCACGCCCACACCGTGCTACTGCACAAGCCGTGGTCGTACTACCGCGACAACGACCCCGTCCCCATCGAACTGGCCCTCGACCACTCCTATCAGGGCCTGGCCGTAGTGGCCGTGGACCCCGCCGACGGCACCGACACCGACGGACTCGACGCCCACCTGCGCGCCGAGGTGCTGCCTGCGCTCATGGACGGCTCGACGGTGGCGTCGATGGTGTCATGGCGCTACGTCGATCCGGTCGGAGGGGCGACGGAACGGGCGCCCATGGACCTCGGCACCCCGGCCGGGCCGGCCGAGCGCCAGGTCCAGATGTTCTTCCTCGACGGCCACCCGGCAGCAGCCTGGGACCGGTTCCGGGCCTACGCCGCCGGGCTCGCCGACGCCGGGGCGGGAAGGGTCGTGTTCGCGGCGCCCTTCCGTCCCACCATCGTCGGAACCGACACCTACACGGACGAGCTGTGGTAGGTAGTGGTGTTGTCGTGAACTAGTCCGGCGGTCTGGTCCTGCACCGCGGGGTCGCCGCAGTTCAGGCGGCAGATAGTGGTGTTGTCGTGAACTAGTCCGGCGGTCTGGTCCTGCACCGCGGGGTCGCCGCAGTTCAGGCGGCAGATAGTGGTGTTGTCGTGAACTAGTCCGGCGGTCTGGTCCTGCACCGCGGGGTCGCCGCAGTTCAGGTGTGAGATAGTGGTATTGTCGTGATCTAGTCCCGGCCGGGTCCAAAGAAGATGCGTGCCGGGGTTCAAGGTGCATGATTCGTGTCGGTGTCGAGGCGGTGAAGCGGTGGGTGGCCGCCGGCCCGTCGCAATCGAGAGAGGTGGCGATGCCCAGGCTGTTCGGCCGCGGCGGTGTGGCCGCTGTTGTTGGAGCCCGCGGCGCGGCGGCTCTGGTCGTGATGTCTGTGGTAGCCGCAGCCTGTTCGGGCGCACCTGGCGACTCGACCACTTCCGGAGCGTCGGTCCTTTCAGCGGTCGACGAGCCCACCGCCGCCGAGGATTCGTCGGCAACCGTGAGCGGCGAGCCCGGTGAGGTTGTCGAGCAGGACTGCCCCGAACTCCTGGCGGGAACGGGACTGAGGTGCGTCTTGGTTACGGTTCCGATTGATCGGTCCGATCCGGCGGCGGGCAACACTGGCGTGAGTGTGGCGATCCGCCCCGGCACCGGCGACGAGTCGCTGGCGCCGCTTGCTGTGTTGCAGGGAGGTCCCGGCGGGGCCAGCAGCGACCTGGCGCTGTTCTTGCCCAGCCGTCCCTACGCGCAGGTGCTCATCGATCAGCGGGGTGTTGGCTTCGGCAGCGCCAACTTCTGGTGCCATGAGTTGCTCAATGCGCTGACAGAGATCATCGAGGCGACCCGCGACGAGGGCGACGCCATCGCATCGGAGGCCCTCGCCCAATGCTCCGACCGCTTGAGGAGCGACCCAGTCTTCGCTCACACCACGACCGTGGCCCACGCCGCCGACGTCGTCGATGTAATGGCCGCGTTGGGATATGAGCGGTGGCACCTCTACGGCGTGAGCTACGGGACGACGATTGGCATGGAGGTGCTGCGCAACGCCCCCGCGGGCTTGGCCGGTGCGGTGTTTGACGGCGTGTATCCCGGGTATCTCGACCTGGATGCCGACGTTGCCGCGGGCGCTGATCGGGTCATCCGAGAACTCGACGAGGAGTGCAGCGTCGACCCCGCGTGCTCCGCCATTCTGGGCCAGGCCACCGATGGGGCGGGCGCGAGCATGGCGGAGTTGCTGGCGGGGCTGATCCCTCGCTTCAACGCCGACCCGATCATCGTCGCCCTGGCCGCGGAGGAGACGACCATGCAGGAGCCCCTCGACGTGTGGATCGACGGAGACTCCGTCGCAGGGGTTGTGTTCCAGATGCTCTATGACGAGTTCTCGGCGACGTTAGTCCCCGGGGTGCTGGCGGGACTGGCGCGACATGAGGATACCGAAACGGCGGACGGAGACGGTGCTGGCACCGCGGCCCGACTCGTAGCCCTGGTGGGAGTCGAGGCCGGCTCCCAGCAAGCCCACACCGGCGCCCCGGCGACGTACGCGGCCGTGACATGTGCCGAGTGGCTGCCGCTCGTGTCGGGGCCTCCTGCGGGGATCGGCGAGTTCGCGGCGGCAGTGGTGGGGGAGGGTCTGTCTGTGCAGTGCGAGCCGTGGGCGATAGCGGAGTCTCCGCTGCTGGCGGCGCCGGTGGAGAGCGATCGGCCGGTGCTGCTGATTTCGGGGTGGTTCGACCCGATCACCCCGCCAAGCTTCGCTGAGGAGGCCGCGGAGCATCTGGCGGCCGCCACGCACATTGTGAGCCGCACCCGGGGCCACGGCATCTGGGTGTGGGGCTATGACAGCTGCGTCGATCGGATCGTGGCTGACTTCCTAGCCGAGCCGGGCGCTGAGCTCGACACCGCCTGTGCGTCAGAGGACCGCCCGCTTCGTTGGCAGCCTCTGCCATAGACGCCACCCGCCCGCTGCGGTGGCGTCCACTTCCGCAGCAGGGGAGACTGGAGCCATGATCCTCGAAGGACGGACAGTGCTGGTAGTGGGCGTCGGCCCCGGATTGGGTGCCAGCTGCGCCCGCCTGGCCCTCCGGGACGGCGCCAACGTGGCGGTGATGGCCCGCAACGCCGACCGCCTCGCTGCGGCTGCCATCGAACTCGATCCCACCGGCGAGCGGGTGGTGGCCTGCGCGGGCGACGTCACCAGTCAGGAGGACTGCACTGCCGCGGCCGATGCGGCCGCGGCCCGGTTCGGTGAGATTCACGCAGTGGTCAATGTGGCTGCCCTCGACACCCAGAAGGGCGCGTGGCACCGCACGACCGACGAGGACTGGAAGCTCAACCTCACCGTCAACGTGCTCGGCGCGGTGCACGTGGTGCGGGCTGTTGAGCCCCACTTCGTAGCGGCCGGCGGGGGGTCGGTAGTGCTGATCGGATCGCAGGCCTCAATGAGGCCGGTGGCGGTGTTCCCCCAGAGCCCGTACGGGGCGGCCAAGTCGGCGCTGCTGTCGTTGGCGCGCGATCTGGCCGCGGAGTTGGGTCCGTCACAGATCAGGGTCAACACGGTGGTTCCGAGCTGGATGTGGGGGCCCAACGTCAAGCTCTACTGCGAGTGGCAGGCCGGCACGAGGGGCATCACCGTCGAGGAGGTCAAGCACGAGATCGCCCAGGAGATGGCCCTGCGGGAGATGCCCACCGACTCCGACGTGGCCGAAGCGGTCGTGTTCCTGGCGTCGGAGCGGGCCCGGATGATCACCGGCCAGACGCTCGTGGTCAACGCCGGGCACTTCTACCCGGTCGCCTGACCCAGGATTATTCGCCGGTCGGTCATACGTCCACGATCCGGGCACCGGCGTCCAATGCGTCGAGCAGCAGACCTATGTCGCTCCGGTCGGAGGTGACGACTCCGACATCGTCGCGGCGGGCTGCCTGGGCGGCCGTGACGGCGACAGATGCGTCGACCACGTCGGTGGTTCCGGTCTGTCCGCACAGGGCGCCGGCTTCGCGTGCGATCTGCCCGTCGAGCGGAACCTCGTCGCACATCTTGATGGCTTGCGACAGCCGCGCCTGGCGGCTTCCGTCCCTCCAAGCCTGAGCGATGGCACCCGTGGGAACTTGAACCGCGGCCGCTCCGCGGGCAGAGAAGAGGTCCGTCCAGATCCGTCGGTCGCCGCGGTCGAGTGCGATCAGCGCGCCGGTGTCGAGCACGAACGTCGTCATCCAAACATCCTCTTGCGCGCTTCGGCCAACTCCTCTTCGGTGAAGGCCCCGTGCTCGGCTTGGTACTCGTCGAACAGCTTGTCCCATTCGCGCTGGCGGGTTTCGTCGTCGAGCGGATGGGTCGGTCTCGCGTCGCTAGTATCGTCCGAGTCTTGGATGTTGTCCGAGTCTTGGATGTTACGGGCATCGGAGGCGGGGGATTCGGCTGTCATGATTCTCCTTCCGTCATCAAGGCGTCGGATCTGACTCTTGCGGACAATCTAGCGGGATCAGCGGCTAGACAACACCAACAAACATAGATATACACTAAAATAACGCCATCTGTGAACGACTATTCAGCCAGCGGCGCCGCGGCTCACGAGGTGGGACGGGAAATAGAGTGTGACTGCAAGCGCCACCCACCGGCAAGGGCCGTCCGCGGGTCTGTTGGTGGCGTGGGCTCGACCCCAGAACAGGAGTAGCCGTATGAGCCGCACGATGGAGGATGTTCGCCAGTTCGCAGGCGCCGACCAGGGTCTTGCGGTCGTGTCGTTCGGGCGTCCTGACCAGTCGGTTCACTCCTCGCTGGTCAACGCCGGGGTGATGGCCCACCCGGTGACCGGCGAGGAGGTAGTGGCGCTGGCCGTGCGGAGCAGCGCCGCGAAACTCCGTCATTGGCGCCGTACCCCGCGGGCCACCATCGTCTTCCGGTCGGGCTGGTCGTGGGTGGGCGTGGAAGGCGCCATGACGATCATCGGCCCCGATGATCGGTTCGACGGCTTCGACCTGTCGTCGGTTCCCCGGTTGCTTCGGGACGTGTTCACAGCCGCTGGCGGCAGCCACGGGGACTGGGACGAGTACGACCGCGTGATGGCGGCCGAACGCCGGACCGCGGTCTTCATCCACCCCACCCGCATCACCGGGGTCGGCCAACCCTGAACCGGAACCACTCGAGGGTTGTGACGCACGAGATCGCCCAGGAGATGGCCCTGCGGGAGATGCCCACCGACTCCGACGTGGCCGAAGCGGTCGTGTTCCTGGCGTCGGAGCGGGCCCGGATGATCACCGGCCAGACGCTCGTGGTCAACGCCGGGCACTTCTACCCCGTCGCCTGACCGGGCAGCGCCCGGATCGGCTGGAGAGGGGCTAAAGGTTGAACACGGTGCCGACGGCCAGCATCAAGATGAGAACCACCCAGAAGCCCGTACCAATCCATCCGATGCTGTAGCTGACCGCCGCCAAGCCGCGATGCGGGGCTCCCTCGATTGCCTGCCGGACGGCGATGCGTCCTACAACGAGCGCCGCTACGAACAGCGGGGGCATCATTATCCCCAGCAAGGCTAGGACGAACGCGATGACGGCTTCAGTGTTGCGGGGAGACGCCGCTTGCTCCATTACGGTTGCCACGGTGCGCAGCGTACTTCGAGCGGCCCGTGAGCGCAGCGAACTGGAGCGGGCGACACGGCACCTATCCGCGTGGCCCCTAAGGCCGTGAGCGCCGTTCGGCTGAGCGATGCGGTCGTGCTGCTGGGGGGCTTCCCGGCGCTGGCCGGGGTCGACCTCTCCGTCGAGCGGGGCGAGGTCGTCCTCGTGCGGGGGCCAAACGGAGCGGGCAAGTCGACCCTGCTGCACCTGTGTGCCGGGTTGTTGCGCCTGTCGGAGGGACAGGGAGATGTGCTGGGCTTCAACTTGGGCGACGACCGGGCCGCGGTGCGGCGCCGTGTCGGCCTGCTGGGCCACGACACCGCGCTCTACGAGGACTTGAGCGCGGCCGAGAACCTGCAGGTATGGGCCCGGGCTTCCAGGGTGGGCGAGGCCGATGTGCCCGGGGCGCTCGATCGCCTTGGCCTTCCCTCGCACCTGCGTGGCATCCCCGTCGGTCGATTGTCCGCGGGGCAGCGCCGGCGGGTGGCGCTGGCCGCGGTCGTTGTGCGCCGCCCCGAGTTGTGGCTGCTCGACGAACCCCACGCCGGGCTCGACTCCGAGGGCCGCGAGATCGTGGACAGCGTGGTGACGACCGCGGCCGCCGCGGGAGCCGCGGTCGTGCTGGCCTCCCATGAGACGGGACCGGCCGGCGATCTCGCCACCCGGACGGTGGCGCTGGCGGGTGGGACACTCTCGGAAGGACCCGAACCGTGACCGTCTGGCGCGAGCTGAGCCTCTTCGCCGGTGACGCCGGTCTCGTGGCGGCCAAGGACCTGCGCATCGAGTGGCGTGCTCGCACCACGCTGGGCCAGATCCTGCCCTTCGCGCTTCTTGTTCTGGTGCTGTTCGGCTTCGCCCTCGACGCCAACCGGCCCACCCTGCTGCTGGCCACGCCGGGCCTGCTGTGGATGACCGTGCTGTTCGCCACCGTTGTCGCGGTGCAGCGGTCCGCGGCGGTGGAGACCACCGACGGGGCCCACCGGGTGCTGCTGCTCAGCGGGATGGCCCCCGCGGCCGCGTTCGTGGGAAAGGCCGCGGCGGTGGCCGTGCAGCTGCTGGTCGTGGAGGCCCTGCTGATTCCGGGGGTTGTGCTGCTGTACGACGCGAAGATCGAGTCGGTGCCGCTGGTGGCCGCTACCTGCGTGGCCGCGACGGTGGGCCTGGCCGCCGCCGGTAGCCTGCTCGGTGCTGTGGTAGCAGGAGTGCGAGCCCATCAGACGGTCCTGCCGATCCTGCTGCTTCCGGTGTCGGCACCGGTGCTGATCGCGGCCACCCGAGCCTTTGCCGACGGTCTCGGCACGGTTGCGGTGGACGGGTGGTCCTGGGTCGGCCTGCTGGCCGGCTTCGCGGCGGTGAACGCAGTCGTGGGCGCGGTGGTCTACGGCCCGCTGCTGGAGGACGCATGACGTCCCCGGAGCCGTCGGGCGCTCTCTCCGAGCCGCTGATCGTCTCCTATCTCGGCGGCCCTGCTCGTGCCGGTTCGCGCTTCACCCTGTGGCTCGGGGTGGCGACCCTGGTCGGAATCGCCGGCGTCGGCGCGCTGGGACTGCTGGCCGCCCCGGCCGACGATGTGCAAGGCGACGCGGTGCGCATCATCTTCGTGCACGTGCCCGCGGCCTTGGGCGCCTACGCCGCTTTCGGGTTGACCGCGGTCGGTTCGGTGATGTGGCTGTGGCGCCGGTCGGTGTGGTGGGACGTCACCGCCCACGCCGGCGCCGAGGTCGGAGTCCTGCTCTGCGGGCTGATGCTGGTCACGGGCATGCTCTGGGGCCGGCCCACCTGGGGCACCTACTGGGAGTGGGGCGATGTGCGCCTCGTGACCACCCTCATCCTGTTCCTCGTGATGGTCGGGTACCTGTCGGTTCGGGCTCTCGATGGTGACGCAACCTCGGTCGCCACCCGGGCCGCGGTGGTGGGTCTGGTCGGTGCGGTGAACATTCCCATCGTGAACCGGTCGGTGAACTGGTGGGCCAACCGCACCCTGCACCAGCAATCCTCGATCACCGACGGCAAGCTCGAGGACCTCACCCTGTTCACCCTGTTCCTGGCGCTGGTCGTGGCCGCGATGGCCATCTGCTGGATGATGGTGCACCGCTTCCGCATTGGCTGGCTGGAGCGGCAGCTCCAGGCCCGCGACCTGCACGATGCGCTGGTCGCCCGGAGAGCCGAGGCCGGCCGGTGAGCCAGGCCGGCTACGTGCTCGGCGCCTGGGGCGTGACCCTGGCCGCCGGCGGCATCTACGCGGCCAGCCTGCTGGTCCGCGGCCGGCGGCTGTTGCGCCGGGCCCGAGCCGCGCCCAGCGAAGACGGGGAGTGACAGGCCGTGGATGACGCGGTGACAAGCGTCCAGGGCACGGAACTCTCGCCGCTCACCCCTCGGCCCGCCCGGCGCTCGGCCCGGACTAGGCGATGGATAGCGGCGCTGGTGATCGTGGGCGTGGTCGGGGCGGTGGCACTGCTCGTGTCGAACCTGCTCGGCGACGCCGCGCTGTTCTTCTACAACGCCGACGAAGCAGTGGAGCGTCGCGACGAGTTGGCCTCAGAGCGCTTCCGTCTGCAGGGGACACCATTGGTTGAGCCGGTGAACACCTTCTGGGACGACCGTCCGGTGCTTGCCTTCTCCGTCGGCTTCAACGGCGCGGTGGTGGATGTCGTCCACACCGGCGATCCGCCCGAGCTGTTCCAGCCCGGCGTGCCGGTGGTGCTCGAAGGGGCCTGGCAGCAAGGCCCCGGCCCGGGCCCCGGGATCGCGGAGGACGACTGGCACTTCGCATCGGACCGGATGCTGGTGAAGCACGACAACGACTACCGCGACCGCGACGACTACGAGCAGCGCATCACCGACGCCGACGAGGGCGCCTCGTCGCCGTGACCCGGCCCCGAATCTGTACGCGGTTTCTGGGTCATATTACTGACTTGCGCGCACAGTTAGAGGCAGCGCGGATAGGTGTGACCGCATCGCGATGAAACGTCGTGATTCCCGCTCTTGTTCGCTGCGCTCACGGGCCGCTCGAGCCACGGCCTCGCTCAGCGTGTTCGTGAGATCCTCGTGAACAACGGCCTATCCGCTCGGCCTCTTAGGAGCCCGATGAGGCAGCCTCGAATCTGTTCGCGGTTCTTGGGGCATGTAACGGATCTTCGCGCACAGTTCGTGGCCCGAGTGCAGAGCGCCGCGAGTCTGCCGTGAGCAACGTCGCAGCCGGCTCGGCGGCCGTCGCCGCAGGGCTGGGCGCGGCCGTACTGGGGGTCGTCGTAACCGGGTTGGGCCTCGCCGGTCGTCAGCGGCTCTGGGGGCGCTACGCCCGCCAGCTCACCTTCATCATGGCTGCCGCCGCGGTGGCCGCGGTCGTGGTGATGGAGCGGGCCCTGATTACCCGCGACTTCACCGTCGAGTTCGTGGCCGACCACGGTTCGTCCACCACTCCGGCGGTGTTCAACGTGGCCACTCTATGGTCGGCCCTGGAGGGTTCGATACTGCTGTGGACCCTGGTGCTGTGCGGCTACACGGTCGTGGTGGCGATGAAGTTCAGCGGACGGGGCCCGGTCGCGCCGTGGGGGGTGGCCGCCGGCGATGATCGGTCCGTCATAGAGGTCCGCGGCCGCCCCCTGGACGACCCGATGCTGGGGTGGGCGATGCTGGTGATGTTCGCGGTCAGCGCCTTCTTCTTCGCGCTCATGGTCGGCCCGGCCGACCCCTTCATCGCCGTCGAAGTTCCCCCCGGTTACGACGGCCCCGGCCCCAACCCGCTGCTGCAGAACCACATCCTGATGGCGTTCCATCCGCCGATCCTGTACCTGGGCTACGTGGGCTTCACCGTGCCCTTCGCCTTCGCGGTGGCCGCGCTGGCCACCGGACGGCTCGGGGAGGGGTGGCTGGCCTCGACCCGGCGCTGGACCGTGGCCGCCTGGGGCTTCTTGACGTTCGGCATCGTGCTCGGCGCCTGGTGGAGCTACGAGACCCTGGGCTGGGGCGGCTACTGGGCCTGGGACCCGGTCGAGAACGCCTCGTTCCTGCCGTGGCTGACCGGCACCGCGTACCTGCATTCGGTGATGGTGCAGGAGCGGCGCGGGATGCTGCGGGTGTGGAACCTGTCGCTGGTGATCGCCACGTTCTCGCTGACGATCCTGGGGACCTTCCTCACCCGCTCGGGCGTGCTGGCGTCGGTGCACTCCTTCACCGAGTCGGGCATCGGCCCGGCCATCCTCGGCTTCTTCGCTGTGATCGTGGCCGTGTCACTGGCCCTCATCGCCTGGCGCGGCGACCAGTTGCGCACACCGGGCCGGATCGCGGCGCCGGTGTCGCGCGAGGGAGCGTTCCTGGCCAACAACGCCCTGTTCGCCGCGTTCGCGTTCGTGGTCCTGCTCGGCACCGTGTTCCCGCTGCTGGTGGAGGCGTTCGACGGCCGCACCATCTCGGTGGGCAACCCTTATTTCGACCGGATGACCCGTCCCGTCGGCTTCGCGCTGCTGTTCCTGATGGCGGTGGCGCCCATGCTGCCCTGGGGAGGGGAGGGGCGACGCCCGCCGACGGAACTGTTGAGCCGGAGGCTGGTGGTGCCGATGTGGATCGCGGCCGCGGCACTGGTGTTGTCGGTGGTTGCCGGGGCCCGGGGATGGGCTGCGCTGCTGGCGTTCGGCCTGGGCGGCTTCGCGGGCGGTGCCGCGCTGCGCCAGATCCTCCTGGCCGTGCGCCGCCACCGCTGGCGCGGCCTGGTGGGACGCACCAACGGTGGCATGATCGTGCACCTGGGCGTGGTGCTGGTAGCGGTGGCGTTCGCGGCCAGCCAGTCCTATGTGCGCCAGGCCGAGTTCGATCTGGAGGCCGGCCAGCCGGCGACGTTCGCCGGCCATGAGATCGTCTATGTGGGCTCGGCGGTCATAGCCCACGAGAACCGGACCGAACGGGTGGCCTTCGTGCGGGTCGACGACGCCAAGACGTACGGGCCGGCCATAGCCACCTACCCGTTCGCGTCCCAGACCATCGGGATCCCGTCGGTGCGCTCCACGCTGCGCGATGACGTGGCCCTGTCGGTGTTGACATTTCCCGACGACGCGGGCGCCGACCGAGTGATCCTGCGGGTGACGGTGCAGCCGCTGGTGGCCTGGCTGTGGCTGGGCGGCATCGTGATGGCTGGCGGCACCGGACTGTCGCTGGTGCCCGCCCGAGCGAGACGCCGCGAGACCGACGACGTCGCGGCCGCGGCGGAGATGCGGGCATGAACACGCTCGATCGGCGCGATCGGGACGCCTCAGCGATGCCGTCCGGTTCGCTCGACCGGCGCCGGCGGGCGGCGTGGATCGCGTTGCCCATCGCAGTGGCGGTTGGGCTGCTGGTGCTGGTCCTGGCCACCCGCGACTCCGCGTTCGAGCGCAACGTCTCCAGTCCCATCCTGGGCAAGCTCGCGCCCCCTGTTGTGGGCGTGACTGCGGCGGGCGAGTCCTTCGACCTTGACGACTGGCGCGGCCGGTGGGTTATCGTGAATTTCTTCCAGAGCACCTGCGTGCCGTGCATCATGGAGCACCCTGAGCTTGTCGCGTTCAGCGATCGGCACGCCGCGAGGGACGCCGAGATCGTGTCGGTGGTGTTCGACGACAGCGTCGAGAACGTGCAGAGGTTCTTCGCGGCCAACGGCGGTGACTGGCCCGTGCTGGTGGAGGGGGCCAGCGAGGCGGCGATCGCCTATGGCGTCACGGGGGTGCCCGAGTCGTATCTGGTGGCCCCTTCCGGAGCGGTGGTGTGGAAGCAGCTCGGCGGGGTCACCGCCGACGGCATCGACAGCGTGATCGCTCGCCTCACCGAGGCCCCATGAGTCTTCGGGACCACCGCGGACTCTCCGCTCGGCCTCTGCGCGCCGCCAGTTGGATCGCGGCTGCCATTGTGGCCGCGGCGGCGTTCGTATACGGCGCGGTGGACGAAGGCCCGCCCAAGACCAACGCCGACCGCACCCGCACCCTTGCCGAGGACTTTGCCTGCCCGGTTTGTGCGGGCCAGTCGGTGGCCGAGAGCGACGTGCCGGTGGCCCGCGAGATCCGCCGGCAGATCGCGGTGTGGGTGGACGAGGGACGCAGCGACGCCCATATCCGGGACCAGCTGGTGGCCGCCTACGACGTCGACATCGACTACAACCCGTCGGGGTCCGGCATCACCAGCCTGGTGTGGATCCTTCCGCTCCTTGCCGGCGGCGGGATCGCGGCTGTGGTGGTGGTGATGCTTCGATCCGACCGCCGTCGAGCACAGGCCGAGACCGAGCCGTCGGTGGCCGTGCAGCGGCGCCGGGGGCGAAACGCGGTTGTGTGGACGGTTGCGGTAGTGGCGGTGGCCGGCGCGGCGGGCCTGCTGGTGGCCCGATCCTCGGGCAGCCGCAGCGCCGACGGCTCCATCACCGGCGAGATCCGCGCCACTTCCCGCGATCTGATCTTCGAGGCCCAGTCGCGGCTGGGTGAGGGTGACATGGCCGGGGCCATTGCCGCCTACGACGAGGCGCTCGAGCTCCAGCCCTCCCACGCGGAGGCGCTCACCTACCGGGGCTGGCTCACGTCCCGCCGCGGCGATCTGGCCACCGCGGTGGAGTACCTCGACGATGCCATTGCCGTGGATCCCTCCTACCCCGACGCTCGGCTGTTCCGGGCCATCGTGGCGCTCGAGGAGGGCGACGGCACCCGAGCCGCGGACGAGTTGGCCGTGTTCGACTCGCTGGATCCGCCCCCCTACGCCGAGGAGTTGCTGGCCCAGGCCAGGGTGCGCGAGCGGGTGGCCGCGGCTCGCGACGCCGCGGCGCTGCAGGCCGCCGACGCCCTGACCGCCCTCGATGAGCGCCCCGCCTTCAGCGACACCGCTCTATCGGTGCCGGACGCGCTCGACGCGGCCGAGGCCCTTACGGCGCGGGGTGATCTGCTTGAAGCGGTGCAGCTCCTCGACTGGGTGCTGGAGTCCCACCCCGACGACCCCGACGTTCTGGCCGGCCGGGGCTGGCTGCTGGCCCGAAGCGGCGATCCCGAGCTGCTCGCGCTCGGCGTCGAGTACCTCGACGCTGCCCTTGTCGCCGACCCGGCCAACGCCCGGGGACTGGTCTACCGGGCCTTCGCGCGCTGGCAGCAGGGCGACGCCGTGGCGGCCAGCGCCGATCTCGCCGCTTTCGATGCACTGCAGTTCCGGCCCCCCGATCTGGTGCGACTCGTCGAGGTTCGGGGCCTGCGAGACGCTCTCAGCCCCTGATCACTCAGGCTGCCCAGCCGCACGTCAGCCCCTCCCCGGTCTCGTCGTGAAAGCTTGTCTCAGAGGCCGAGCGAATAGGCGCGAATCACCAGGCGACTTCGCGAGGCGCTGAGCGAGGCCGTGGCCGGAGCGCAGCGAACAAGAGCGGGAGACACAACGCCGCGCCGCGAGTCGCTCGCAACCGATTCGCGTTCGCTCATATCGACAAGAAAGCGCGACGAGAGCGCTGGGATCAGCCGGCTAGGCGGTTGTAGCCGCCCTTGAGGAAGGCGACCGCGGGGGTGTAGTGGTCGTCCGCCAAGACGAGGCCGCGATACGGCAGCGACGCGCCGTTGAAGTCCTCCTCGTTCCAGAACGGGTCCGAGCGGTCGACGTCACCCCAGGCGGCCACGTAGATGTAGGGCTCGTCATGGGAGTGGTCGCCGGGGGAGAAGCCGTAGGTGGCCCGCCGACCGGACTCCGCGTCACCAGTGGCGATGGCGGGGTCGAGGTGCCCTGGCCATAGCTGCACCCGCTCGGGGTCGACCACCCCCGGTGAGAACCGCAGTTCCTCCAGCGCGGCGGTGGCGAGACCGAACCATGCGCCCAGGAAATCGCCAACCTCGGCCCGCGCTTCGAGCGGACGGTCGACGTCGCCCAGATCGGGGCTGTCGTGCTCGGCTGCGGTGGTGCCCGGCGCCACGCCCACGAACTCGCCGGCCTCTCGCAGCGTGGTGATCGGCGCGGCGCGGGCCTGCCCGGCCGCCTGGACCACCAGCCGGTCGCCTGTCACCCGCACCTGGACGTCGTCGTCGAAGAACGGCGTGCCGAAGCCGCCTTGCACATACCGCAGCCCGAACTTGCCGTTGCACTGGTAGCGGGCCTCGGCCACCACCGAGTAGGCCAACCGGTGGAAGTCAAACAGCGCCCCCGGGTAGTCCGGGGGCAGGTCGGGCAGCCCGCGGCGGGCGCCGAGCCACCGGTCGGCCGCGAAGCCGGCCAGGTCCGGCCGCGTGGCGATCAGGTCGTCCCAACTCAGATCGCCTCCGCAGTGGGGCGCCACCACCGGATCGTTGCCGCGGGGCGCGGGGTCGGCGGCGTCGTCGGCCCAGAACGGCCCCTCGGTCATGGCTGGGGGGCTCGGCTCCAGCACCCGCACGTCGTAACCGTCGCCGACGACGGCAGCCGCCTCGGCGGCGGGATCGCGAGCGGCGAAGTGGTCGTTCATGATGCGACCTCCTGTGAGCGGGAAGTAAGCGACGTTAGGTTGCTCCAATATGGCCTGCAAGATGCGTGTTGTTTCTGGCTGGATCGTGCCCGCGCTGGCGGCCACGGCCCTAGTCGTTGTGGCGCTCGGCTGCTCGGAGTCGCCTCCTGGCAGCCTCGAGGCGTCCGTCACGGGTTCTGAGCCGGTGTCGGTGCCGTCCGAAGCCGGCAGCGGCGAGAGCGAACCCGCCGATCCGGGCGAGAGCGAACCCGCCGATCCGGGCGAGAGTGCGGAATCTGAGACGGCCGGCGGCGAGGCAGCATCGCCCGAACCGGCCGCGGAGTCAACCACCACCACCGCCATCGTGTCAGAGAGCGACTCGTCGCCGGCTGCCGCGGCCGGGCCGATCCAGTCCACGCCGAACGAGGATGTGCCCAGCGCGCTGCGCGACCCCAACCACCCCGACCATCCCGAGCCGCTCGTCGAGGTGTCCGAGATCCAGGGCGTGGTGCCGCCCGACTCCATCCCCGCCCTCTCCGATCCCGCGTTCGAGCCGGGCGCAGAGGTGGACTGGCTGGCCGCGGTGGAGCCGGTGCTGGCGATGGAGATCAACGGCGACGCCCGGGCCTACCCGCTGAGGATCATGACCTGGCACGAACTCGTCAACGGCACTGTCGGCGGGGTGCCGGTAACCGTGTCGTACTGCCCGCTGTGCAACTCCGCGGTCGCATACGACCGGCGGGTGGGGGAGCGCATCCTCGACTGCGGCACCTCCGGAGCGCTGTTGAACTCCTCGCTAGTCATGTACGACCGCCAGACCGAGAGCCTGTGGTCGCACTACACCGGCCAGGCCGTGGTTGGCCATCTCGCTGGCGCCGAGCTCGACCTCATCCCCGTTCAGGCCGTGTCGTTCGAGAGGTTCCTGTCAACCTACCCGCAGGGCCAAGTACTGAGCCTCGACACCGGCCATTCCCGCCGGTACGGGCAGAACCCCTACGAGTTCTACGACTCCAACAGTCGCCCTTTCCTCTTCGGCGGCCCGTTCGACGATCGGCTCGACCCGATAGCCAGGGTGGTGGCGCTGCGAGACGGCGGCGAGGGGGCGGTCATCCCCTACGACGTTCTGGCCGAGCGCCGGGTCGTGCCGTTCGCCTTCGCTGGCCGCGAGCTGGTGGCCCTGTACGAGCCGGGCACGGCCAGCGCCCTGGACAGTCCCGTCATCGCCGAGGGCCGGGACGTGGGCGCCACCGGCGTGTTCGTGCGCTCGCTCGAGGGGCGGCCGCTAGACCTGTCTGTGAACGCCGATGGCGGTTTCGCTGACGCGGCCACCGGCGTCGTGTACGACATCCTGGGTCTCCCCTCAGATTCAGGCAGCGCTGCGCTGGAGCCCGTCGAGCATCTCGACACGTTCTGGTTCGCGGCGGCCGCGTTCTACCCCGACGCCGAGATCATCGGGACGTAGATCCTGCGTCAATCAATAATCAGGGAGGAAGTCTCGACCGGTGCCGCTGAGTCGGCTTGAATGTTGGCCCGCAAGTGGCCTGCGACACCGCCGGCGGGGGAAAGGAGGGGACCTGTATGTCCGACACGCTCATCGAGACCTTCACCGCGGGTTGGACGGCCATGGCCGACGGCACCGGCGAGGACTACGACCAACTGGCGAAGATCTTCGAGGGCCACGCCCGCGAGACGCTGGTGCCGCACCTGCTGTCGGTGATGAAGCTGCTCGAGGGCCCCACCCTCGGCTACCAGATCGACCGGGCCCGCCACTGCCGCCAGTCGGCCACGCGGGCGCTGCGCAATGGCGAGTCCGACGAGTTCGTGGCGGCCACGCTTCTGCACGACATCGGCGACGTTCTCGCTCCCGACAACCACAGCGCGGTGGCGGCGGCCATCGTCGCCCCCTACGTGAGCGAGGAGACGGAGTGGGTGGTGCGCCACCACGGGCTGTTCCAGGGCTACTACTACTTCCATCATCTCGGCGGTGACCGCCACGCCCGGGAGCGCTACGCGGAGTCGCCTCACTACGACCGCTGCGTCGACTTCTGCGCCTCCTACGACCAGAACTGCTTCGACCCGGACTACGACGACCTGCCGATGGAAGATTTCGTCCCACTGCTGGAAGCGGTCTTCTCCCGACCGCCGCAGTACACGGCTTGAGGCCGGACGGCCGCCCACGTCCCGAACCTAACCCAACCCCGAGACAGCAGCCCGGCTCGTCGTCCTCGGGCACCTCACAGCCCGGCTCCGGCGCGTCACAGGCCAGATCGAGTTCTTCGCCTTGGGTCTTACAACCGGTGCCGCAGCGCCATCACTCATGCTCGCGATGGTCGCTGGCTTACTGGCCGGGCAAATAGTCGGGGCAGGAGTCTCGAAACATCGTCAGTGCCCCAGTCGCTTGAGAGGATGTCCGTGCCCCGCTCCCGGAGAGGATCCTCTGCCGCTTGCAGCAACCAAGTTCCAGAAGGATCGCCTGACAGCCCAATGGTCTGGTAGTCGATGATCATGTAATTCACGAGGTCGTCGATCAGGCATTCGAGGGCGTCCCCTACCTCCGGCACCAAGTCCGCACAGTCGACGTTGAAGCCACACAGGGTCAGTTACGGGCGCTTCGTCGCATCGAGGGCCACCACGAGCGTGTCACGGCTAGGTGCCGGAGACGGGTGGGCCTGGCGGTCGCTGCCGCTGGCGTTGTGGCCGTTCTCGCCCTTGCGGTGTTTGCCCTCCTCCGGCCCGATGCGGCTGTTGCTGATCCCTTTAGGCTGATCTATCTGGCGGACGAAGTGCATCTTGAGATCGTCGATCTGGTAAGAGACCCAAGCGCCGCCGAGCGCGACCTGCACGCCGAGCTCGGTATCGCGTCACACGTACACAGGAGGCTCGATGTCGCACGCCAATTGTGGCAACGTCTCAGGTTGTCACAGTCAGCCTTGGCGCCGGAGATTCGGTGGGTCAGCTTGGAGACCTTCGTTGATGAGATTGAGAACCCTCCGATGACCACCGCCCCGGATGAGTGCTTCGGTGAGATGGCACCCGAGTCGTCGAGGTGCAGCATTCGGGTGCCCCCTCGGGGTGGCCGCGGTCATATGCGTGGTGTGTGCCTTGACGGCCGGCCGGCTCAGGCTGCGCCGAAAGTTCTCGGGTGCCGGTAGGTGGCACCGACGATCCGGCCCTCGCTCACATCCATCTCCCAGATCGAACCCTTCTTGCATCGTCCGAGGTCAGGCATGTCCAGCCCGTACTGGGCCAGCACCCACAGCAGCCCGGGAATCACGTCGCCGTGGCTGCACAGCACCGAGTCGCCCTCAGCGGCGGCCAGCGGCCGCAGCAGATCGAACGCATCACGGACGAATGATCCCTCGGCCAACTCGTCGGAGGTCTCCACATCCAGCCCCAATGCCCGGCCCAGCGGCACCACGGTGTCTACGCAGCGCACGGCCGGGCTCGACAGGATCCGCTGCACAGGGCGGGAGGCCAGCGCGACACCGATGGCTTCGGCCTGCATCTGGCCGTAGTCGTCGAGCGGCCTCTCGAAGTCGTCGCCCACCCAGGCCATCCGGTTGCCGGCGTCGGCGTGGCGCACAAGGTGGAGCATCGATCGGCGCCCTCAGAACATGCGCGGGTAGGTGATGCCGCCTCGCGGTGCAGCGTCGTGTCTCCCGCTCTTGTTCGCTGCGCTCACGGGCCGCTCGGGCCACGGCCTCGCTCGGTGCTTCTCGAACACTCTCATGAACCGCCGCCTATCCTCTCGGCCTCTGGTGAGTCACAGCGGCGCGCCCGACCCCGCCGTTGTTCACTGCCGCGCTGAGGTCCGCCCTGGACACGCCGTTAGCCTACGGCCGTGGTCGTCACGGAAGCGGAGGTAATCGAGGCCCTCCGACCGGTGGAGGACCCTGAGTTGCACCGCAGCATCGTCGATCTCGGCATGTACCGGGGCTTCACTATCGACGGAGGCCACGCCGATGTGCGCATCGCGCTCACGGTGGCAGGCTGCCCGCTGCGCAGCGAGATCCAGCGCCGCGTCACCGATGCGCTGGTGGCCCTCGACGGGGTGGCCGCGGTCACCTTGGACTTCACCGTGATGAGCGACGCCGAGCGGGCCGAACTGAGGAGCAAACTGCACGGCAACCCGGCTGCCACCGCGGGCTCTGCCCCCGCCCACGGGCACGCCGAGGGTCGTGCCATCCCGTTTGCCGAGCCCGGCAACGCCACCCGCACGCTGCTGATCGCCTCGGGCAAGGGCGGGGTCGGGAAGTCTTCGGTCACCGCCAACCTGGCCATTGCCCTCGCGGCTCGGGGCCGCTCGACGGCAGTCGTGGACGCCGACGTATGGGGCTTCTCGATACCGAGGATGCTGGGGGTGGACCGGGCCCCCGTGGTGATCGACGACATGATCGTGCCGCCGGAGGTGCACGGCGTGCGCTGCATCTCGATGGGCTTCTTCGCCCAGGAGGACCAGCCGGTGATCTGGCGGGGGCCCATGCTGCACAAGGCCCTCGAGCAGTTCCTGACCGACGTGTTCTGGGACGATCCCGACTATCTGCTGGTCGATCTTCCGCCCGGCACCGGCGACATTTCTCTGTCGCTGGCGCAGTTCCTGCCCCGGGCCGAGTCCTATGTGGTGACCACGCCCAATCCCGCGGCCCAGACAGTGGCCCAGCGCTCGGCGTTCATGTTCTCGAAGGTGAGCATCGCCGTGCGGGGCGTGATCGAGAACATGTCGTGGTTCACCGGCGACGACGGCAAGCGCTACCAGCTCTTCGGCTCAGGCGGCGGAGCGGATCTGGCCCGCAGACTCGACGTGGAGCTGATAGGCCAGATCCCGATGACGATCGCGCTGCGCGAGGGCAGCGATCACGGCAGGCCCATAATGGCGGTGGATCCCGATTCTGAGGCGTCGGCGGTTTTTGCCGCGATGGCGTCCTGGATCGAAGCCCACGGCCCCACCAAGCGAACCCACCCCGAGCTGAAGATCGTCTGAGAGACCCGAGGACCGGGGCCAGGAATCAAGAGCCACCGGCGGCACAGCCAAGGAGAACTACAGTGGAGCTTCGCATCGGCATCGCCGACAACCCCCAGCCCATCGCGGTGACCCTCCCCGACGACACCGACCGCGAGCACGTCAAGGCGTCGGTTGAGGCTGCGCTCAAAGGCAAGGTGCCGGTGCTGTGGCTAACCGACGACAAGGGCAGAGAGATAGCGGTGGCCGCGTCGCACATCACCCATGTCGAGATGGGCCCGCCCGGCTCCAACCCCATCGGGTTCGGCTGAGAGGCCGAACGGCGGGGCCTCTGACGGAGCGAGCGGCTAGGCGATGGTCGGTCTCGCGGAGTTGGCCCGAGCCGGCACCGCGCTCGACGAGCGCTCCATCGATCATCTGCACCGGCTGGTGGGCTCGTGGGCGCCGCTGGCCGACCTCTCCTTCGGGGATCTGCTGCTGTACGCCCCCTGCGCCGGCGGACTAGATCCGGCGACGATCGCGGTCGCTTCCGACCGGGCGGCGGACGAGACCAGCTATGGCGCCGACGGCGGTTTCGTCGTGCTGGCCCACGCTCGGGCCAACACCGGGCCCACGGTTCATGTGGTCGACCCGGTGGGCACCATCGTTCAGGGGCCTGCGTTGGCGTGGCTGCAGGCCGCGATGGACACCGGCGAGGCGGGCGAGGCCGAGATCGCAGAGGCAGAGGCCCTGTCCGGTGTGGGCGATGACGCGGTCGTGGAGGAGGCCGGCAGCCTGCCGCTACGCGACCGCCGCCGCGTGGTGGACTATGTGCCCGTTCGTTGCGGCGACGCACCCGTGGCGGTGCTCTCTCGCGAGGCGGCGCCGGCCCCCATCCGCCATGAGAATCCGCTGGAGACCGTCTACCGCGGCCTTTATGCCCGCTTCGCCCGGATGATCGCGGAGGGCGTCTTCCCCTATGCCCGCATGGAGCGGGTGGGCGAGTTCCGCGAGCCGCGCGTGGGCGACGGGATCTTGGTGCTGGACCGGGAGGGCCGGATCAGCTACGCCTCGCCCAACGCTCGCAGCGCCCTGCACCGGCTGGGCGTGATGCGCTCGGTTCCAGGCAGCAGCCTTGGTGACCTTGGACTCGACGACACGGAGATTCGCCGCTCGTTCTGGCGACGGCGCTCCACGGTGGCCGAGTTCACCGCCGGTTCGATGATCGTGGTGGTGCTGCGTTCTTATCCGCTCGTGGCGGAGGACCGGGTCACCGGAGCGGTGGCAATGCTGCGCGACGTGTCCGAGTCGCGCCACCACGACCGCTTGCTGCTGTCCAAGGATGCGACGATCCGCGAGATCCACCATCGGGTCAAGAACAACCTGCAGACGGTCAGCTCGCTGCTGCAACTCCAGGCCCGGCGCCTCGGCAGCGCGGAGGCGAAGGCGGCCGTGGAGAGCTCGGTGCGCCGCGTCTCGTCGATCGCCATGGTGCATGAGCACTTGGCGCTCGACACCACCTCCGAAGTGGACTTCGACGAGATCGTGGGCCCGCTCGTGCACCTGATCGAGGAGGGGCTGGCCCCGGCGGAGCGCCCCCTCAAGATCCGAGTGGAGGGGACCGTCGGCGAGATCGACGGAGAGACGGCGATGCCGCTGGCGGTGGTGCTGGTGGAACTGGTGCAGAACGCCTTCCAGCATGCCGCGCCCCCCGCGGGTCCGGGGGAGCTCGTCGAGGTGCTGTTGGCGCGTACGGCCACGACGCTGACCATGCGTGTCACCGATGACGGTCCCGGCGTGCCCGAGGGCTTCTCGCTGGACCGCGACGCCGGGCTCGGGCTCACGATCGTGCGCACCTTCGTGGTGCATGACCTCGGCGGCTCGATCACCATCAAGGCCGCATCGGCTGACGCGCCCCGCGGCACCATGATCGAGGTTTCAGTGCCCCGCCGCCCCGCAGCCGCCCCCATCGGCTGACTTACCATCGCGTTTACACTTCGCCGGAACCTTCAGTCGCCTGCTCGTTCGATTCGACCGGACTGTAGGCAGCCTCAAAAATCTCAATCGCCTGGTAGAGCCGATAGCGCTCCCTGCCGCTGATCTCCTCGAGGTCGCCGCGTTCGACCAGGGCTCGTATGGCGGCATTGGCGGTGGGGGCAGTCACGTAGAGAAAGTCCGCTTCACCCATTTGGCAATCAAGTAAAGCGATTCGGCTTCAACTTTACTTGCATGCGATCCGAGGGAGGCAGATCCCGGTGCATGACCTCGGCGGCTCGATCACCATCAAGGCCGCATCGGCTGACGCGCCCGCGGCACCACGATCGAGGTCTCAGTGCCCCGCCACCCCGGTCTAGCCCTGATCGTGCATGAGAATTGTTGATTACGCGGCGTTGGCGGCGAGGTCGCGGAACGGGAACCGCTTCGCGCCGCTGTCTTTGAGGCGTGCTATGTGGTCCTCGACTCGGGCGTGGGCTCTCATGTCGGCGTCTCGGGCCGCGGGGCTGCCGGCGAGGTTGGTCCAGTGGCCCCAGTAGCGCCAGTTGTCGCTGGGGAACAGCGACCGCTGGGCGCCCTGGTGCAGCGGCTCGCGCCGCATGATGAGGCGGGCGTCGGGCTCGGGCCGGTGCTCGGCGTCCACGAACCGGGTGAGGTCCGCGGTCCGCGCGCCGCGGCGGCGGTGGCTCTGGCCGCGCCGGCGCTTGGGGCTGCGCCGGCGCTGCGCGGGCTGCCACAGCGCCGGCTGTGTGACCGCTGTGGCGATGGCGGCCTCGACTTCGGGGGTTCGGCGCGCCACCACGCTGTAGCCGACGTTGCGCCCGACGCAGGCCGCGATGAACCCGTTGCAGCCGGCTGAGTCGGCGCGCACCCGCACCCGCCGCCGCGCCTGCGACGCGTCGTCGCCGCGGCGGTGCCCCGCCGCGGCGTCTGGCGGCAGCGCCTCCACAGCGGCGTCGAGCACCGCCGTCTGGTCGGTGATCGAGTTCGCCGCGGCGTTGCCGGGACGCAGCAGCACCGCGAGGCACTCCCCGGCGCAGCCCGCGAACGCGTACATCAGATGGAACCCGAACCCGCCCTTGTAATGGGCAGCGGCGCCCTCCTTGTTCTCAGAGTGAACCTCCACCAGCGACGCGTCGATGTCGATCACCACCTCGAGCCGCCGCGATCTGGGGCCACACCCGCTGCCGGGCCTGCGACAGCGCGGCGCGCAGAGCCCCCAAACGCTCAGCGTCGACACCGCGCGCCACCCGATACAGCGTCGACGCCGACGGCACCGAACCGAACAGAGCCCCCTCGGCGCGCAGCGCCTCGACGCCGCTGCACGCCTCCCCGCCCCCGGCGAACACCAACACCGCCTGCACCAGCACCTTGCCCCGGTCATGAACCGGCGCCCGCTCCCCGACCGGCCCATACGCCCGCGACAACAGCGCCCCCAGCCCCAACACGTCACAGAACCGGCCCAAAGCATGCAACCCCACATGCCCCACCACCAGCCCCGGACCCTCCGCGACCCCCACACCGACCGCGCTGTCATGACTCACCATGCGGGTGCCCTCCAGACCGGACCACGGACTGTTTCCTAACCGTCCATCACCCCACGCCAGAAGGGCATCCACGCGTCAAACACCCCACCGCCCCACCAAATCCGTGCACGATCAGGGCTAGTGCCGGTTGGCTAAGAACATGCGAGGATTGATGGTGAGCGCGTCGCTCGGAGGGGTTGTGTTTCCCGCTCTTGTTCGCTGCGCTCACGGGCCGCTCGGGCCACGGCCTCGCTCGTCGCACCGCTGGTCCTGGCGTCGGCTGCGATCTATCCGCTCGGCCTCTAAGTCGACTACCTCCGGCTTGCGGACTCGATGTCGGACGGCGTGGCTCGACACAAGTCGACGGGACTGCGGGATCTGGCGGGCGACTGCCTGGTTGGCTCCGACTCAGTGGTTACGGCCGGAGTGCGGTCGCTGAAGGGTCGCGTCGGGCCGGACATTCCGAACGAGGCCTTGTGGCACTGCGCCTGGGACGTGGTAGTCGTGCGATCTATACAACCGGCGGCCGTTCGCCGACAACCCGATGGTCTCGAGCAGCAGTAGTGGTGCACCGGGCTCCACGTTCAACACTTCGGCGATGGCATCGTCTGCGGGCACAGCCGTAGGCAGGGCAAGCTCCCATGTCACGGGTTCTCCGCGAAGCCGCTCAGCCAAGATCAGAATCGACTCTGTCGGATCAATGTCGCGGCTGTCTCCGGGGTGTAGAGGGAGCGTGTCGATCGCCGCCCTGGCTGGCGTCGCGTCGGCGTCCCATCGCTTGGTGATCTTGATGGCGGGCGTGCCGTCCGGCACGTCGAAGACGTCGGCATCAGTGCCCGCGAGTTCGATGTCCTTGCAGCCTTCGAGATGCAGCGATGGAGTCGCCCCTGACGCACGGATGATCTCGCTGAAGTCGCCCTGCTCGTCGAATCGCCCCGCGAGTTGTAGAGCGTCGCGATTGACGACAGTGGCCGCGCCCTGGCGTCGATAGACCACCCCCATGGCCTCAAGCTTCGCGATTGCCTCGCGTAACGCGGGTCGAGCGACGCCGAGTTGCTCGGCGATTCCCACCTCGCCCCCCAGCGTGGCCGAGTCCTCGCCGTTGGAACTGTCGCGCCAGAGCGACAGCACGCGATCCTCAAGGGGCGGAGGCCCGTGCTTGCGGGATGCCTGCTTCACGCCGCGTGCCTGCCTCTGATTGTCCGTCCTCGCGGCAGCCAAGACTAGCGACCCATCTGTTGCCCGACAATTGACAAAGGAGCCTAGATGAGTAGTTCCAAGGGGGTGGGTGTGTGGTGTGCTGTTGTGGTGGTTGAGTTTCGCGCGGTTGTGTGTGTTGGCGGGTGGTTCTGGGGATGCGGGGGCGGGGGGTCCGCTGTGGCGGGGGTGGAGGGTGTCTGAGATCTGGGGGTCGAACAAACCCGATCTTGGAGGATCTCGGCATGAACCCGGACTCAGACACCCTCGTGACGACACTGTATGTCAAGGTGGACGATCTGTTGCTCGCTCACCCCGAGTGGGCGCCTGAGCGGCCCGCGGCGGGGATCGCGCCGCGGCTGTCCGACGCGGAGCTGGTGGCCCTGGCGGTGCTGCAGGCGCTGTTGGGCCTCGGCTCTGAGGCCCGCTTCATCCGCTGGGCCACAGCGCACCTCGGCCCGTGGTTCCGGTACCTGCCCCAGCGCAGCGGCTACAACAAGCGGCTGCGCCGCAGCGGCGAGCTGATGCGCCATGTGATCTCGGCTCTGGCGCGGGACTGCCCGTCATATCACGACGGCGTGTGGCTCGTGGACTCCACCCCCGTCGAGTGCGGCCGCAGCCGCGAGACCCAGCAGCGCTCCGACCTCGCCGGCTGGGCCTCATACGGCTACTGCGCCTCGCACTCACGGTACTTCTGGGGCCTGCGGCTGCACCTCATCACAGCCCCGGCGGGACTGCCGATCGCGTTCGCGCTCACCGCCGCCAACGCCGACGAGCGAGACACCTGCCTCGACATGATCGCCGACGCCGGGATCGCCCGGCGGGGCCAGGTCCTCGTCGCCGACAAGGGATACCGCAGAGCCGGCTTCGAGGCCGAGCTCGCAGCCGCGGGCATCACCCTCATCCGCCCCGCCACCAAATCAGAGCCCCCCAGAGCCCACCAGCGGTTCCTGCGGCCCCTGCGCCAGACCATCGAATCGATCAACCAGACCCTCAAAGCCCAACTCGGCCTCGAAAGCCACCGAGGCCGCACCCGCCCCGGCGTCGCCGCGCGCGTGCTGCAACGACTCCTCGCGCTCACCGCCGCCATCTGGCACAACCAAACCACCCAACAACCCGGCCCCGCCCGATCACTCATCGCCTACGACCACTAACCCCTTGGAACTACTCATCTAGGTGGCTGGTGTTAAATGGCAGTTTGCCACAATTCGCAAGTCGCTGACCTGGGGTTTTGTGACCGCAAAACCCCCATTTCGGGAGTTTGGCACCAGCCACCTAGGTGGCTGGTGTTAAATGGCAATTGCCACAATTCGCAAGTCGCTGACCTGGGGTTTTGTGACCGCAATACCCCTATTTCGGGAGTTTGGCACCAGCCACCTAGGAGACTGCTGAGTAATACCGATTTCGGCCAACCCACAAGCCTCTGACCTGGGGTTTTATGATCACGAAACTAGCAATTTGTGACTTACTCAGCAGTCTCCTAGGTGGCTGGTGTTAAATGGCAATTTGCCACAATTCGCAAGTCGCTGACCTGGGGTTTTGTGACCGCAAAACCTCCATTTTGGGAGTTTGGCACCAGCCTCCTAGGGCCAATAAACTCGAGGATCTTGGCGTCTCGGTAGAAGCGGGCCACCGGGGTCTCGTCGATGAAGCCGTAGCCGCCGAAGATCTGGGTCGCCTCCCTGGTGGCCGCGACGGCCGTTTCGGTGGCGTAGAGCTTGGCGATGGCGGCCTCTTTCTTGAACGGCCGGCCCGTGTCCTTGAGCGCGGCGGCCGTATAGGTCATCTGGCGGGCGGTCTCGGCCGCTACAGCCATGTCGGCGCACTTGAAGGCCACCGCCTGGTAGCTGCCGATGCTGCGCCCGAAGGCCTGACGCACCTTGGCGTAGGCGGTGCACTCGTCCAGGCAGGCCTGGATCAGGCCCACCGCCAGCGCGGCGATGGCCACCCGTCCGTCGTCCAGGGTGGCCAGGAACTGCTGGTAGCCCTGACCGGCCCCTCCGAGGAGATTCGACTCGGGCACCCGGCAGTTGTCGAAGACCAGACCGTGGGTGTCGGACGCGTGCCAGCCCATCTTGCGATAGGGCGGCTCCACGATGAACCCCGGTGTGCCCGACGGCACGATGATGGACGACACGCCCTCATCGGTGAGCGCCGTGACCGTCACCAGGCTGGTGATGTCGGTGCCGGAGTTGGTGATGAATGTCTTGGCCCCGTCGATCACCCATTGAGGCTCGGCGCCGGAGCAGTCAAGGACGGCCCGGGTCTTGGTCGCGTCGGCGTCGGAGCCGCCGTCGGGCTCGGTCAGGCCGAAGCCCGCCAGGGTCCGGCCCGCCACCAGATCGGGCAGATACTCGCTCTTCTGGTCTTCCGAACCGAACTCGGCGATCGGCTTGGCACCCAAGCACACGCCGGCCTCCAGCGTGATGCCCATGGACTGATCGACCCGGCCGATCTCCTCTATGGCGATGCACAGCGTGGTGAAGTCGGCGCCCGCGCCCCCGTACTCCTCGTCGAATATCAGCCCGAACAGGCCGAGGTCTCCCATCTTGGTGACCGTGCCGGTGGGGAAGGTGTGGTCGCGGTCCCAGGCTTCGGCGTAGGGGGCTATCTCCGCGGCCGCGAAGTCGCGCACCACTGATCGGAAGGCGATCTGCTCCTCGGTCAGGCCCATGGTGCTAGGCGCTCCGCATCTCGGCGGCCTCGCCGAGGCTGAGTTCTTCGATCGACTGCTCACGCATCTTGAACTTCTGGATCTTCCCGGTGATGGTCATGGGGAAGGTGTCAGTGAACTTGATGTAGCGGGGAACCTTGTAGTGGGCGATGGTCCCGCGGCAGAAGTCCTTGATGTCTTCTTCGGTGGCGTCGGCGCCTTCTTGGACCTGGACCCAAGCCATGATCTCTTCGCCGTAGCGCACGTCGGGCACGCCGATCACTTGGACTTCGACGACATCGGGGTGGGTGTAGATGAACTCCTCGACCTCGCGGGGATAGACGTTCTCACCGCCGCGGATGATCATGTCCTTGATCCGCCCGACGATGTTCACGTAGCCCTCGTCGTCCATTTCTGCGAGGTCGCCGGTGTGCATCCAGCCGTCTGAGTCGATGGCCGCCTTGGTGCGTGCCGGGTCGTTCCAGTAGCCCAGCATGACCGAATAGCCCCGGGTCATGAACTCGCCGCTGGTGCCTCGGGGAACGGTCTCGCCGGTTGCCGGGTCGACGATCTTGATCTCGACGTGGGGATGGACCCGCCCGACGGTGGTGACCCGCTTCTCCAGCGGGTCGTCGGCGGATGTCTGGGTGGAGACCGGCGAGGTCTCAGTCATCCCGTAGGCGATGGTCACCTCGCTCATGTTCATCCGGTCCACCACCTGGCGCATCACCTCTATGGGGCACGGCGAGCCGGCCATGATGCCGGTCCGCAGCGACGACAGGTCATAGCCGGCAAGGTCGGGCTCGCCGAGTTCGGCGATGAACATTGTCGGCACCCCGTACAGGCTCGTACAACGCTCCTGAGCGACGGCTTGCAGAGTGGCCTTGGGGTTGAATCCGGCCGCGGGGATCACCATGGCGGAGCCGTGGGTGGTGCAGGCCAGGTTTCCCAGCACCATCCCGAAGCAGTGGTAGAAGGGCACCGGGATGCACACCCGGTCCTCGACGGAGTACTGGCAGGCCTCGCCGATGAACAGACCGTTGTTCAAGATGTTGCGATGGCTCAGCGTGGCGCCCTTGGGGAAGCCGGTGGTGCCACTGGTGTACTGGATGTTGATGGCGTCGTCGGGGTCGAGTTGTGCGCTGCGCTGTTCCAACTGCCCGACCGAGACCATCTTGCTCGAACTCAGCAGGTCGTCCCAGTCGGCGGTGTGCAAGTAGACCACCCGCTCAGCGGGCGCCCGGTCCCAGACCTCGTCGATCATCGACCGGTAGTCGCTGGTCAGGAACGACTCCACCGCCACCACCACCGATGCCCCGGACTGGTTGAGCACGTACTCGAGCTCCGAGGACCGGTACGCGGGGTTGACCGTGACCAGGATCGCGCCGATGCGGGCCGTGGCTTACTGCACCAGCACCCACTCGGCGTAGTTGGGGCTCCAGATCCCCACCCGGTCGCCCTTGGCCACGCCGATCCCCATCAGCCCGCGGGCCACCAGGTCCACAGCCTCGGAGAATTCCGCGTACGTGTACCGCAGACCCTGCTCGACCGACACCAACGCATCGCGCCCACCGTGCGCGGCAACCGTGCGGGCCAGGTTTTGCGGGATCGTCTCGTCCAGCAGCGGCACCGAAGTCGGTCCCTTGGCGGCTGACAATGTCATCGCAAGGCCTCCTTCGCGATGCTCACGCTTCGGCGCTCACAACGCTAACCCCAGCAGACTCGCTGGCCGGGCAACGGAGCGGCCTCGCCGCCGTTGAGGAGCCTCAGCCTGGCGGCATCGACTCCGCCGAGCGTCTCCGCGACCGCGGACCACGACGACTCGCGGGGAGGCTCGACGCACTCGACGCCATCGACGGCCCGCTCGGCAGGTGGACCGCTGGTGAGTGCCAAGTTGATGCGGCGTGTGATCTTCTCGACGAGCGTGATGCCGGCGGACTCACTGGGGTTGTTGTCCGTCATCACGGTGACGGCGTAGGAGCCGCCGTTGGGGTCGCGTACCACTCCGGTAGTGCCCAGCCGCCATCCGGCTCCCGACATTGGGTAGAAGCCGTTCTTCAGCGCGGCCTCGTAGGTGTCCGGCAGTCCCGCGGTCACTCCCCAACTCTGTGCCGCGCTCACGCCGGACATCCACTGCCACGCCTCCTGCACCGACTCCTCGTCGAGGGGCCCCCCGCCGACGAGCAGCTGCTCCACGAGCCGCGTCCGGTCCTGGGCGGTGGACAGCGTCCGGCCGTACCACGCCGTGTGGCTCGTGCCGGCGATCCCGAAGCGCTCGTCCAGCTCCTCCATGCCGGCTGCGCTGCCGATTTGCAGGTACAGCCTTGAGGTGGGCGGCCTGTTGTGGCTGTAGTGCATCATCAACTCGACATCGGCGGCCTCGGACGGGCTGATCGGGCGGCCCGCGTCCTGGGCCGCGAGCAGGACACCGGCCAGCACCTGGGCCTTGATGACGCTCGCGGTGGTGATCTCCAGGTCCCCGTTGAGCTTGTACCGGCAACCCGTGCGGTGGTCATTGACGGCTGCGGTGAACCGCGCCCCGGGATGGGCGGCTGCGATCTCGTCGATGAATGTCTTGTTGAACAGCCCGATGCAGCGGCCACCAGGCATGTAGCGAAGCGGCTGGGTGGCCTTGCCGTCGGACCAGTCGGATTGGTGTGTGGACCCGGGGCTGCCGGCGGGCGCGGCGCGCGCACCCGATGGGCCGAGCGCGATCGTCCAGATCAATGCCAGCGCGGCTAGGACCGCGCCGGCTGTCAGCGGTGTCGGGTTCCATCGCGCGTCGGATTGCTGGGTACCGGGCATGTTCACTGGAAGGGCGGGCCGGCCACGGTAGTCCACAAATAGCGGCCCATTCGCTCGGCCTCTCAGGAAGTCTGTGCGAGACTGCCGGGATGGCAGCGGTGATCGCGCATCGGGGCGCCAGCCAGGCCGCGCCCGAGAACACGATGGAGGCCTTCCGGCTGGCTCGAGAATTCGGCGCGGACTGGGTGGAGCTCGACGTGCGCCGCACCACCGACGGGGTGGCCGTGGTCCACCATGACGCCCATCTGGCGGACGGGCGGCGGATCGGCCATCTCCATGCCGACGAACTGCCCGACTACGTGCCCAGCCTGGCCGAGGCTCTGGAGGCCTGCGAGGGCATGGGAGTTCACCTTGAGATCAAGAACCTGCCCGACGACCCCGACTACGACAGCGAGAACCTGGTGGCCGACGCGGTGGCCGGTCTGATCGCCGCGTACCTCGGCCCCGGGCGGGCCGTCGTGTCGTCGTTCAATGTGGACGCCGCCGACGCAGTGCGGGCCGTGGACCCGAGCATCCCCACCGCGCTGATCTGCGGGATAGTGGCGCCCGCGCAGGCCGTGGCCCGGGCCAGCGCCCACAACATGGCGGCTGTGCATCCCTTCGATGCCATGTGCGACGCGGCCTTCGTGCGCCGGGCCCATGACGCGGGGCTGGCCGTCAACGTGTGGACCATCAACGCTCCCGAGCGCATGTCGGAGCTGCTGGCCATGGGCGTGGACGGCCTGATCACCGACGCGCCCGACGTGGCCCGCGCCATCGTCGACGCCGCCTGAGCCAACTGCGAGGCCCCAGCGCTCAGGGCAGGAAGCGCCGCAGGCCTGGACGGTTGTGGGAGCAGGGTTAGGTTCGTTTGTTGGTGCTGTGGTTGATGGCCCGGCTGAGGAAGGCGGCCATTTGACCCCGGGTCACGGGTTGTGTTGGGCAGTACAGGGGCGGGTCGGTGCCGCAGCCGGTTGTGATTTGTGCGGCCTTGAGGGCCTGGATGGCTTGGTGGGCGTTGTGGTCGGTGGGGACGTCTCGAAAGGCGGATCGGTCTGTGTCGGCGGTGGGCAGGTCGAAGGCTCGCAGCAGGAACAGCGCCATTTGGGATCGGGTGACTGGTTGTGTTGGGCAGTACAGAGGCGGGTCGGTGCTGCAGCCGATGGTGATTCGGAGTTTGGCGATGCGTTCGGCGTGGGGCGCGTACCAGGCGTCGGTGGGCACGTCGTCGAAGCGGCCGGTGGGGGTCTGGTCGGTGTCGAGCTTGAGGGCGCGGGCCAAGAAGGCGGCCATTTGGGCTCTGGTGACGTGCTGGGAGGGTCGGAAGGTGCCGTCGGGGTAGCCGGTGGTGATGCCGAGCCGGGCGATGTGGGCGATGTGGGGCGCGTGCCAGGAGTCTTGAGCGACATCGCTGAACGAGACTGGCTCGGGCTCGGGTTCGGGTTCGGGTTCGGGGCCTCCGCCTCCGCCTCCGCCTCCTCCTCCTCCTGGTGTGGGCCGCTGCCGTGCGGTGGGTGTGGTGCGGTTGGAGCGGGCGGAGGCCGCGTCGAGGCCGTCTGAGCGCTGCGCGGTGACGGTGAATGTGTAGGCGCGGCTCTGGACGAGGCCGCTCACGGTGCAGGTGGTGACGGCCGCGGCGGCGATGCAGGTGCGCTGGCCCGGCGACGAGGTGACGGTGTAGCCGGTGATGGTGACTGGGCTGGCGCTGGTGTCGGGCACGGCCCATTTGACGGTCACCTCGCCGGCGCCGGGCTCGCCGGGCTCGGCCTGCACGCCGGTGGGGGCGGTGATCCAGATCTCTGCGGAGGGCTGCGACGGCGCTGAGGCGCCTCGTGGGTTGCGGGCGGTGACGGTGAAGGTGTGGCTGCCGTTGTCGAGGCCGCGCACGACGCAGGACCGGCCAGCGCCGGCCGTGCGGCAGGTGCGGTGCCGGGGGGCGGAGGTGGCGGTGGCGGTGTAGCCGGTTATGGCCGCGCCGCCGTCGCTGGTGGGCGCCTCCCATGTGATGACAGCCCAGTCGCCGCCGGGGGTGGCGTCCACCGCGGCGGGCGCGCCGGGCGCGGCGGCCGTAACGGTCCGCTCCGCCGACGGTTCCGACGCGGTCGATGGGCCCGCATCGCTGTTGGCGATCACGGTGAAGGTGTAGGCGTTGCCACCGGCGAGCCCGGTGATCGTGCAGGACGTCGCGTCGGCGACGGCGTCGCAGCTGCCCGGGCCCGGCGAGGCGTGCACGTCGTAGCCGGTGACCGGATCGACTTGAAGCCTCGGCGCGCCGGCGTTGAGTGCTGGCGCCGCCAACCACACCAGCACGCGTCCGGGCTGGTCGCTGCCGCCGGGCGGGTCGCTGCTGAGCGTGCTGGGCGCGCTCCAGGACACCTCGGCGGTGTCGCCTTGCAGGCTTGCCGTCACACCGGTGGGCGCGACGGGTGCCCCGGCGTTGACCAGGGGGGATGCCGTGCGGGCGAGCGACGGCTCCGACACGAGCCCGTAGGAGCTCTCGGCGGTGACCACCACGTGGTAGACCGTGCCGTTGGCGAGGCCCAGCAGGATGCACGACAGGCCGTCGCCGACCGCGGTGCAGGAGCTGGTGGCGGCCTCGCCCGCCTCGGCGGCCTCGGCGCGGTACTCGACGATGGTCGCGTCGGGCGCGCCGGTGCTGGAGGGCGCGCTCCACGAGACTGCGGCGTTGCCGTTGCCGGAGTGAACGTCCACAATGTGGGGCGGGTCGGGCCGATCGGCGGGCACCGCGGCCACGAACCGCTTGGAGGCGGCCGAGAGCCTGGACTCTTCGTTCTCGGCGGTCACGGTGATCTCGTAGGACCGGCCCCTGACCAGCCCGAAGATCGTGCAGGTGGTCGCGGCCCGGGTGTTGCAGGACTTCCTGCCGGGGCTTGCGGTTGCCTCATACCTGACGATCGGCGGGCCTCCGGTGTTGGCGGGAGCGGTCCATCTCACCTCCAGATCCGGGCCGCTGCCCGGCACCGCGGCCACCCCGACGGGCGGTTCCGGAGCGCCCGCGGGCCTGACGCTGGAGGAGGGCTCCGACGGGGCCGACGGCCCGGCCTCGTTGCGGGCGGTGACAGTGAATCCGTAGTGGGTGCCGTTGGTGAGGCCGGTGAGGGTGCAGGCATCAGCCTCCGGACCGCTGGCAGAGCAGGTGAGCCCGTCAGGGTCCGAGACAGCCTCATAGCCGGCGATAGGCGCGCCTCCGTCGGAAACGGAGGCCTGCCACGACACCCGCGACTGGCCGTCCTCAGCCGGCGTCGCCATCACCTGCGTGGGCGCATCCGGCACCCTGCGAGGCTTCACTGCCACCGACCGCGACGACGGCTGCGACGGCCCGGCCTCGTTGCGGGCGGTGACGGTGAAGGTGTAGGGGGTTCCGTTGTCCAGCCCCGTCACCGCGCAGGTGGTGGTGCCCGTCGTGGTGCAACTCTGCCCGTCCGGCGACGCGGTGACGGTGTAGCTGGTCACCGGGAAGCCCCCGTCGGAGGCGGGCTCGGTCCACGACACCGTCGCCGAGCGGTCGTCGGGCGTCGCGCGCACCCTAGTGGGCGGGCCCGGCACCGCGAGCGGCGCGGCCGGAGCCGACGGCTGCGACGCCGGTGAGGTTCCCGCCCGGTTGCGGGCCGTGACCGTGAACGTGTAGGGGGTGCCGTTGGTGAGGCCCAACACCGTGCAGAATGTCGCTCCGGAGGTGCTGCAGGTCCGCCCGCCCGGCGAGGCCGTGACGGTGTAGGCGGTGATCGGCGCGCCCCCGTCGGAGGCCGGCTCGGTCCAAGACACCACCGCCGAGCGGTCGTCGGGCACCGCCGACACCCCGGACGGCGCCACGGGCGGCACAGGCGGCGGCGGAGGGCCGGCATCATCGCCGAAGGTGGTGTCGAGGCTGCCGTCGGCGTTGAAGCGCGCCACCGCGAAGTCGTTGGGGAGCTGTGAGGATCCGACCAGGACGAACTTGCCGTCGAACTGACGCCCCATGCGCGAAAGCACAGGAGAGGTGAAGAACGAGCTCTGCTCCTGTCGAATCTCGGTGGTGGCGATGCCGTCGGTGTCGAAGGTGGTGTCGAGGCTGCCGTTGGCCGTGAAGCGCACAATGAGCCCGTCGCGGTAGTCGGTGAGGCCGGCGATGCTGGTGCCGTGGGCTCTTCCGAACGCAACAATCTTGCCGTCGGACTGCACCGTGACGTCGTGGATCGCGTAGATTTGCTGGACCATGCTAAGGGAGGTGGCAGCGGTGTCGATGGTGGCGATGCCGTCGGTGTCGAAGGTGATGTCGAGGCTGCCGTCGATGTTGTAGCGCACCATCGCGAAGTCTCCGTCGGAAATCCCGGCCGCGACGATCTTGCCGTCGGACTGCACTGCCACGGCGAACGCGCCGTCAGCGCTGCTGGTGCCGATGTCGGTGGTGGTGATGCCGTCGGTGTCGAAGGTGGTGTCGAGGCTGCCGTCGATGTTGTAGCGCACCACGACGAAGTCGTCGCCGTCGGAAGTCCCGGCCGCGACGATCTTGCCGTCGGACTGCACCGCGACCGCCCGGGCACCGTGGCCCAAGCTACTTCCGACGGTGTTGGTGGTGGTGATGCCGTCGGTGTCGAAGGTGGTGTCGAGGCTGCCGTCGGTGTTGTAGCGCACCATCGCGAAGTCGCCCTTGCTCGAGCCCGCGACGATGATCCTTCCATCACTCTGCACGGCCACCGCGTCAGCCGATTCTGTCCCCACGCCGATGCGGTCGATGTCGGTGGTGGTGATGCCGTCGGTGTCGAAGGTGGTGTCGAGGCTGCCGTTGCTGCTGTAGCGCGCCACCACCCAGTCTCCGGCACCCGCTGCGACGACGATCTTGTCGTCGGACTGCACCGCGACTCCCCCGACACCGTAGATCCTAAAGGGTCCGGCGGTGTTGGTGGTGGTGATGCCGTCGGTGTCGAAGGTGGTGTCGAGGCTGCCGTCGGTGTTGTAGCGCACTAAGGCCAGCCGCCCTCCCGCCGCCCCTCCGGTTCTGTACTCTCCGGCGACGACGATCTTGCCGTCGCTCTGCAGGGCCATCGCAGTGGCAAAGTCGTAGCTCTCGGGATTGATGTTGGTGGTGGTGATGCCGTCGGTGTCGAAGGTGGTGTCGAGGCTGCCGTCGGTGTTGTAGCGCACCATCGCGAAGTCGCCGTCTAGTGCCCCGGCGGCGACGATCTTGCCGTCGCTTTGCAGCGCCATGGCGTTCCCTTCAACAGAATCATCGCCCGAGACCGAGGTCGTGGTGGTGATGCCGTCGGTGTCGAAGGTGGTGTCGAGGCTGCCGTCGGTGTTGTAGCGCACCACCACGATAGCTCTGTCGCCTCCGCCGACGGCGACGATCTTGCCGTTGCTTTGCACCGTCACCGCCCGGGCACCGCTGGCAATGAAGGATTGAGCGGTGTTGGTGGTGGTGATGCCGTCGGTGTCGAAGGTGGTGTCGAGGCTGCCGTCGGTGGTGTAGCGCACCATCGCGAAGTCGCCTTGGGACACGCCGGCCGCGACGATGTTGCCGTCGGACTGCACTGCCACGGCGTGCGCGCCGTCACGGCTGGTGCCGGTGTTGGTGGTGGTGATGCCGTCGGTGTCGAAGGTGGTGTCGAGGCTGCCGTTGGTGTTGTAGCGCACCACGACGAAGTCATCGTCGCCCCGGCCGGCCGCGACGATCTTGCCGTCGGACTGCACCGTCACCGCGTGGGCACCGTTGCTGGGAAAATGACGGCGGGCGGTGGCGGTGTTGGTGGTGGTGATGCCGTCGGTGTCGAAGGTCGTGTCGAGGCTGCCGTTCGCGTTGAGACGGGCTACGAAGAAGTCGCCCTCGATCTCTCCGGCCACGACGATCTTGCCGTCGGACTGCAGCGCAACATCGAGCAGCCCATCGTTCCCCGTTGTTGAGAGGTTACGGATTGCAGTGGATAGGCCGCCCATCCTGAAGGTTGTATCGGGGCTGCCGTTCGCGTTGAACCGGTACACGTTGAAGTATCCAGTGGCTACCACGATCTTTCCGTCGGCTTGCAATGCGACGGCTGAGAGTTCTTGAGAGCGGTTGGTGGTGACGCCGTTGGTGCCGAAGGTGGTGTCGAGGCTTCCGTTGGCGTTGTAGCGAGCCAGTGTCGCTGAGCCAGAGTGGCCGGCGACTAGGATCTTGCCGTCGGATTGCACCGCAATGGCGTTGATGACATCTGGACCCCGTGAATCGATGTTCGTGCTGGTCCAGCCGGTCTTGGTGGCCGTTTGAGCGACTGAGGCCGCCTCGGGGGCAGCCGCTAGCAGCGACGCGGCCAGCGCGAGCGCGGCGGTGAATCGCAAGGCGAGATTCGTCATGGGCTTCTCCTGTGTGTTCCAACGGGTGTGTTCAGGTGGTCTGGTTTCAACGGCTGGCGAACTTGGATGAGACTGAACGAGCGAAGGCAGGCCAAAGCGATGTAGGCCGCCTAGGCGCTCCAGCCCGAAGTCGGGTCCTCCTGCGCGCCGAGCCGTCCACCCAGTGCCATGCACGGGGTCGTGGCGCGCTCCGAGCCGTCCACCCAGTGCCATGCACTAGGTGGTGGCGTGCACATGCGGTTCCCGTCGCGTGGCACCGTCTGCCCTGGATGGCCGCGGGATCTCGATGGCCGTGGGTGCGGGCGGTATCTGGGCTGCGGTTGTGTTGGCCGCGCTGGGCTTGTGCGGTGGCGCGGTCTGCGGGGTGCGTGCCTGCTAGGTGCCGAGCGTCAGTGTTTCTGGAAGCCCGCCGCGGCGAGCAACCGGCGCCGACACTGCTACGCCAGGGCCACTCAACAAGGTCGGGGGGGGGGGGGGGGGGAGAGCGGACCGGCGGTCAGCCGGCTGAGTTGACTCTCATGCGGGTGCCGAGCGGTGGTCTGGGTCCGGTGGTGCCGGTTGCGGGCCCCGCCCGCGCCGCGCCGGGGGGGGGGGGGGGGCGGACACGAGCGACGGTTCGGATCCCGTGGTGCCGGTTGCGGGAGCCGCAGACCCCGAGGCGAGCCAGCATCTGCTCGGGCGACTGGAGCTGGTTCGGCCGCGGCCGAACCCCAAAGGAGATTCAGGGGATGTAACAGAAACGAACATTGTGGCCCGCAACGATAGACGCAACAGCAGCGGTCCGCAATCAGGCAATCAGTCTGACGCGGCCCGAGCCGCCGTGGAAGCGGCCAAAGCCGCCGACGCAGTGCGGGCCGTGGACCCGAGCATCCCCACCGCGCTGATCTGCGGGGTAGTGGCGCCCGCGCAGGCCGTGGCCCGAGCCAGCGCCCACAGCATGGCGGCTGTGCATCCCTTCGATGCCATGTGCGACGCGGCCTTCGTGCGCCGGGCCCATGACGCGGGGCTGGCCGTCAACGTGTGGACCATCAACGCTCCCGAGCGCATGTCGGAGCTGCTGGCCATGGGCGTGGACGACCTGATCACCGACGCGGCCGACGTGGCCCGCGCCATCGTCGACGCCGCCTGAGCCTGAGGCCGAGCGGATGGGCAGTTGACGAGGTCTCGCGAGCCGTTGAGCGAGGCCCCGGGCCCGGGCGGCCCGTGAGCGCAGCGAACGTGAGCGGGATGTCGGCCCGGGCGGCCCGTGAGCGCAGCGAACGTGAGCGGGAAACCGGGCGGCCGGACGCTGCGGTCAGGGCAGGACTAGTCGCAGAGCTTCGGGAGCCCAGCGGATCCTGAGGCGGGGGGCCTCGCCGAGGTAGTCGCCGTCGGCCTGGTAGGGGACGGGGGGATCCGCAACCACTGTCACGTCGCGCTGGCCGTCGTGCACCCTCGCCCCCGACATCCCACGCACGTCGCCGGCGCCCAGAGCCCTCGCGGCCACCGGCAGCAGACGGTGCGGCGACAGGCTGGGCAGCGTCACCGCCACCAGCGGCTCATCCAGCCTGGTGCCGGGCGCGAGGTCGAAGCTGCGGCTGCCCAGATAGGTGTAAGGGTCGGCGTTCAGCACGATGGTCAGCAGGCCCTCGGCCAGGGTCTCGCCGTCGGCGTCGAGGACCTGCATAAGTTGGCGGCGCCGGTGCGTCGGACGGAGCCAAGTGGTGATGGCGGCATAGACGAACAGGGGATGCCCGGCCCAGCGCTTCCACGGGCCGCGGCTCTCGACCTGCTCCACCACCGCGGCGTCGAATCCGATGCCGCAATGGAACAGGAAGTAGCGCCCGTTGACGGCGCCGAGCCCGATCCGGGTGATGGCGCTCCGGTCGAGGCCGTCGAGGAGCAGGCCCACGGCCTCGATCGGGTCGTCGGGCATGCCGATGATGCGGGCGAACACGTTGGTGCTGCCCCCCGGGAGAGCCGCCAGGGCAGTATCGGTGCCGGCCAGGCCGTTGGCTGTCTCGTTGAGCGTGCCGTCCCCGCCCAGCACCACCACCACGTCGATGCCGTCGGAGGCGGCCGACCGGGCCAGCCGGGTGGCGTGGCCGCGCCGGGCGGTCTCGGCCAGCGTCACTTCATGGTCGGCTGACAGCGCCTTCTGGATCACCACCCGTCGCCGCCCCGTCACCGAGGAGGCGGCCGAGTTCACCAGCAGCAGGACCCGCACTCGCCCAGTCTGTCCGCTAGCGGAGTTCGGCGCGCCGTAGCGCCCCGCGCGGCCAGGTGACGTCGCCTCGCGGCGCAGCGTTGTGTCTCCCGCTCCTGTTCGCTGCGCTCACGGGCCGCTCGGGCCACGGCCTCGCTCAGCGCATCGCGAAAATGCTCACGGAGTGCCGCCTGCCCGCTCGGCCTCTGGCGCAGCCAACAACTGCGGGGGACAACTTGTGTTGGTGAGGTTCGTTTCCAGCCGGGCGCTGGCACACTTGGCGCCCATGAAGGTTGTCGTCTGCGCGAAGCAGATCCCCGATCCCGCCGACCCCGGCGCGCTGGACCCCGAGACCAAGACGCTGCGGCGCGATGTGAAGCTCATCCTGGACGAGTCCGACTCCTACGGGGTGGAGATGGCTCTGCAGCTGGTGGACACAGCGGGCGAGGGCTCTGTGCACCTGGTGTCGATGGTGCCCAACGGCGAGGTGAGCGGCCTGCGCACCGCGCTGGCCATGGGCGCCGACTCGGCCACGCTCGTCAGCGACGAGGCGCTGGCCGGCTCCGACGCTCTCGGCACCGCCCGGGTGCTGGCCGCGGTCATTGCCGGGGCCGAGCCCGACCTGGTGCTGGCGGCTACCGAGTCCAGCGACGGCTACACCGGCGTCGTGCCCGCCCAGGTGGCCGAACTGCTGGGCCTGCCGTCAGTGACGTTCGCCAAGGAGATCTCCATCGAAGGTGCCACCGCGACGGTGCGCCGCCAGACCGAGGCCGGCGCGGATGTGGTCGAATGCCCGCTGCCCGCGGTGGTGTCGGTCACCGCCGGGGTGGTCGAGCCCCGGTATCCGTCGTTCAGGGGGATCATGCAGGCCAAGAACAAGCCGGTGGACCAACTGACGATCGCCGACCTTCAAATCGCGGCCGATCGCGTCGGCTGGGCCGGGGCGGGCCAGGAGATCACTGAAATCGCCGAGGCTCCCGAACGGGCCGCGGGCGAAGTCGTGGTGGACGAGGGCGACGCCCACGAGCGCATCGTCGCCTTCCTCGACGACCTCAAGGTCATATAGGAGGCTCAGCCATGGCACTGGACAAGAACACGTAGGAGACGGCGGGAATGGCACTGGACAAGATCTGGGTGTTCGGCGAGGCCGGGCCCGACGGCGTGGCCACGATCACGTTGGAGATGCTGGCCAAGGCTCGCCAGGTGGCTGACACCGTCGAAGTATTCCTCGGGGGAGACGGCGCCGCCTGCGCGGCCGAGCTCGGCGACCACGGCACCGCCGCGGTGCACGCCACCGGCGACCTCGACGGGCGCATGCAGGGCGCGTCGGTCGCCTCGGCGGTGGCCACAGCCATTTCTGGCGGCGGCGTGTCCGCTCCGGACGCCTTGCTGCTCGGCACCACCTACGACGGCCGCGACGTGGCGGCCCGGCTGTCGGTGAAGCTGGACGCCAGCGTGCTGTCGAATGTGGTCGACCTCCGCCTCGACGGGGACCGCCTGGTGGGCACCGAGCCGGTGTTCGGCGGCACGCTCAATGTGACTTCGCGGTTCACCGACGTCGGGCCCGACATCTGGCTGGTCCGCCCGAAGTCATTCGAGCCCTCGCCGGTGGGCGGACCGCCCGCGGAGGTGGTGGACCTTCCGGTTCCCGAACTGGGCGCGGCCGGAGGTGCAGTGGTCCGGGACCGCTTCGCCGAGGAGTCCGAGGGCCCCAAGCTCGATGAGGCCGCCATTGTGGTCTCCGGCGGCCGCGGGCTCGGCTCCGCGGAGGCGTACGCGATGATCGAGAGCCTGGCCAAGGAGCTCGGAGCCGCGCCCGGAGCCAGCCGGGCCATCGTCGACGCGGGCTGGGTGCCCTACAGCTACCAGGTCGGCCAGACCGGCAAGGTGGTCAAGCCCACTGTGTACATCGCCTGCGGCATCTCGGGCGCGACCCAGCATCTCGTGGGGATGAAGGGGTCCAAGAACATCATCGCCATCAACAAGGACTCCGAGGCTCCGATCTTTGCGGTGGCTGACCTCGGCATCATCGGCGACGTTCACAAGGTGCTGCCCAAGCTCACCGAGGCCCTCGAAGCCCGCTAGACGCCTGAGCGCGCTGGCCGTCCAACGACACCGCCGCCTACTACACCAGCGGCCAGGGCCAGCGGTGGCCGTGGCCATCTGACGGGAACCGGCCCGCGGTCAGCAGAGCCTCGGTGCGGGCCAGGGTGGCGTCCCGCTCCTGGGGGGTAAGCGTGGTGGCCAGGGGTTCGGGCAGGCCGGCGTCCAGCAGTCTCCGCAGATCCCGTTGCACGGCGTCGGGCAGCCCTTCGTCGGCAAAATCCCAGATCACCGTGCGCAGCTTGAACTGGCAATGGAACGACAGGCCGTTGTCGATGGCCCAGATCGTTCCGTCGGTTCCGAGCAGGCAGTGGCCCGACTTGCGGTCGGTGTTGTTGATCACGATGTCGAGAGCGCAGATGCGCTCCAGCTCGGGCCTGAGCCGCTCCTGAGCGACCAGCGTGAAGTAGTGCTCCTCGAAGTGGGCTGGCATGAACAGCTGCAACGAGCCCCGGTCGAAGGGCAGGTCCTCCCGCACCACCGTCGGAGGCACGACGTTCCATCCCAGCGCAGCGTCGACGAGGAAGACGCCCGTCTCGCGGTGGGCCAGTCCCGAGGGGAAGTCCCAAAGGGGCCGCTCACCCCGCACGGGCTTGTAGATGGCCTGGGCTTCCAGCCCGTCGTGGACTACATCCACCAGGAAAGTGGCGTTGGAGCTGTACGGCATCTTTCCCCTCAGCTCCACATCGCCCTCAGCCAGCAGGGCTAGGGCGCGGCCCGTCTCGATGGGTGGGCGGTCCCGGATCGGGGACCGGAGCCTGGCGTCGTCGGCATCCGACCCCATGTTCAGCAGTCTGGTGGGGCCGTCTCGGCCGCAGATCTCAGAGGCTGAGCGGATAGACGGGCAGTTGATGAGGATCTTGCAAGGTGCTGAGCGAGGCCGTGGCCCGAGCGGCCCGTGAGCGCAGCGAACAAGAACGGGAGGCTCAGTTGTGGCACGGACACCAGTCTCCGTTGGACGGTTCCAAGGGACGCAGGCAGAACGGGCACGGGGGCCGGCCGGCTGCCACCACGGCGCGGGCCCGGCTCACCAGTGCTCTCACCTGGGGACGGGTGAGAGCGAAGCGAGCCGACGCTCCAGAGGTGTCGGGGTCCTCGACCAGCTCCTCGGCCACGAGGATCACCCGGTCATCTTCCTGGTCGTAGGCGATTCCCAAGGCTCCGATCGTCCATGCCTCCACCACCGGCTCGCGCATGTCTAGGTCGAGGGGAGGGTCTCCCTCTGCGGCTTCGGGCAGCTCACGCAGCACCCGGTCGAGGTACTCGGCCAAGGCGGCGGCCTGGCGTTTCTCGAACTTGAGCGACACCAGCTCGCCCTCGGCCAGGCACTGCAGGTAGAAGACCCGCTCGCCCTTGGGACCGAGCGTGCCCACGGTGAGCGCGTCGACCGCCTCGAAGTGGAACGACTCGCTCATTGCGGTGGCTGGCGGGTGCTCACGACGGGCGCAGCGCGGCGAGGTCGTCGCCGGTGTTGTTCACCGTCAAGAGCATCGGACCGGCGCGATGGTAGGCGACGGCGGTTATCGAGCAGGGCGAGATCACGAACCGCTGGAACAGGTCCAACGGTGTGCCGGCCGCGGCGGCCGCGACCGCCTTGATCACGTCGGCGTGGGACACGGCCACCACAGTCTCGCCGGAGTGGCGAGCGGTGATCGCGGCCACCGCGTCGAGGGCGCGGGCCTGCATCTCGGCGAACGACTCCCCGCCGGGGAAGCGGAACCCGCTCGGGTGGTGCTGCACGGTGGTCCACTCCTTGCGCCTCCGCAGGTTCTGAAGCTCGCGGCCCGTCCACCGGCCGAAGTCGCACTCGACAAGGCCCGAGTCGCGTCGCACCCGCAGCTTGCACGCCCGCGCGATGGGTGCGGCCGTCTCGACGGTGCGCTCCATCGGCGAGGCATAGACCGCCCTGATGTGGCCCAGCCCGGCCACACGCTCGGCCACCCCGCGGGCCTGCTCCAAACCCTCGGGCGACAGGTGCAGCCCTGGTGCACGGCCCGGCAGCACCGATCCAGTCGTCGGCGTCTGCCCGTGGCGCACGAACAGGATCACGGCGGCCGCCTCTACGGCCATGTTGGAGGCGGGCTTGGTCGAGCCGCGGGCGGGGTTAGTGGCCATGGTGCCTGCCAACGTAGCCTGATCGCTCGAGTACCACTGTCGGTGGCCAACATCTGATAGCCGCGACGAAGCTATCTGGCAGTGCTCCGGTCCAACGGCCGCCCGCGAGTCTGCCAGCACTGCGGTGGGGCTACAATTCGTTGGTCCACCGCCTACGGAGAAGGGACCGTGAGCACCCACGACGTCATCGCCGATGCCTTGCAACTTGCGTCCGGGGCTCGTTTTGTGCAGTGTGCGCTGCAAGTGAACCCGCACCATTACAGCGGAACGTTCCGTGGCGATCATCATGATTGTGCAGCCGGGGAGTATACGAGGGCAATTGTCGACAGAGCGTTAGATCGTGACATATCCGTGTTGGCCGTCACCGACCACAATAGCGTCTCTGACATTCCAGAATTCCGCGCGGCAGCCGAGGACACGAATGTCACGATCTTGCCAGGCTTTGAGCTTGAGTCCACCGATGGCATCCACGTTCTTTGTATCTATTCGCCGGACACGCCTGTAGACGTGATGGAGAGGTTCCTCGGTGAGTTCGGCGTGCGGGATACCGAGCCATCGTCATCACAGTGCGAAGAGCATTTCGCGGGCATACTTAGCAAAGTCAGAGAGCAGGATGGTATCACGATTGCAGCGCATTCGACCGATGATAAGGGTCTGTTGAAGGCTCTGCATGGTCAGGCTCGTGTAAGAGCATGGCGTTGCGAAGACCTCCTCGCTATGCAGATTCCTGGGTCGGTCGAGAACCTGTCTCAAGACATACGACAGATCGTCCGAAACAAGAATCCAGAATACGAGCGGAGCCATCGTGTAGCTCTTCTAAACGCCAAAGATATAGCGAAGCCCGATGATCTGAGCGATGACTCTGCAACATGCTGGATAAAGATGTCAGAGGTCGCGACGGGCGAGGGATTGAGGCAGGCATTCCTAGATCCAGACTCAAGAATACGCCTCAACAGTGATCCGTTGCCTGAGGGACATTCGGAGTTGGTAGCTCTCGCATGGGAAGGTGGGGGGTTTCTCGACGGTGCCGCAATACATCTCAATTCGAATTTGAATGTCATGATTGGCGGTCGTGGCACAGGCAAGTCCACTGTAGTGGAGAGCCTCAGATATGTGCTGGGACTTGAGCCGAAGGGCGGAGAAGCACTTAGGACCCACCAGGAGATTGTACGACATGTGATTCGGCCGGGCACGAAACTGTCGCTTCTTGTGCGTTGCCGCCGGCCGGCCGAGCTGGAATACAGGATTGACCGCACGGTACCCAACCCGCCGGTCGTACGTGACCAAGACGGAAAGGTGCTTGAACTACTGCCATGCGACATCCTGCCGAGGATTGAGGTCTATGGCCAGCATGAGATATCGGAGTTGACGAATAGCGAGGACAAGCTCACATCGCTGCTGCATCGCTTCATAAGGCCGGACGAGTCGCTAAGCCAGCGCAAAGCGGAGGTCGGCCGCGAGCTCAAGAAGACTCGGCAGGCCATCTTGCAAGCTAGCTCCGAGCTGGATGACATAGATGAACGGCTGGCGGACCTGCCCAGGCTTGAACAGACCCTCGAACGCTTTCAGGAAGCTGGTCTCGAGGACCGTCTTAGCGATCAGAGCCTTCTCGTTCGCGAAGAACGCATTCTGGCGGCTGTTCCTGAACGCGTGCAGGTATTCCACGAGGCGTTGGAGACGCTCCGCCGCGAGTTGCCGATCGACGCGACGTTCTTGTCCGTGGATGCTCTCGACGACTTGCCGGGCGCCGGCATCCTCAGTGAAGCCGGAGACGTGTTGGAGCAGTTGAGCCGCGATCTTGAGGGAGTTGCCCGGCACCTCGGGGCAGCCTTGGAGCGAGCGGACGAGAGAATCGAGGAAGTTCGCGCTCGCTGGTCGGAGCGCAAGCGCCAGGTCGACGCCGACTACGAATCGATCCTGCGCCAACTACAGAAGTCGGCCGTAGATGGAGAGGAATTCATCCGACTACGGCGCGACATCGAAAACCTGCAGCCACTGTCCAAGCGGCGGGCCTTGCTGGCGCGCCTCGTCGAGGAGCACATGAGTCGTCGGCGCCAACTCCTCGCCGAATGGGAGGATGTCAAGGCTGGAGAGTTCCGAGGCCTCAGTCGGGCTGCCCGCAAGGTCAGCACGGAGTTGAAGGACCGAGTGCATGTAGACGTCTGCGCTGCCGGCAATCGCCAGCCGCTATTCGATCTTCTCGCCAAAGAGCTTGGAGGCCGCCTCTCAGAGACCGTGGCGATACTGGAGCAAGTCGAGGAGATGTCGCTACCGGAGTTGGTTGACGCGTGCCGGAAAGGTACTGCCAGCGTGAGGAAGAAGTACGGCCTTACACCTAAGCAGGCCGAGCGCTTGGCAGGCGCCTCCGCTAGCACCCTGATGCGGATCGAGGAGCTGGAGTTGCCTTCGACGACGGATCTCAAGCTAAACACGGCCGCAACAGGTGAGCAGCCGGATTGGAACGCGCTCAAACAGCTGTCCAAGGGACAGAAGGCGACGGCTGTGCTCTTGCTGCTGCTGCTGGAATCGGACGCGCCCCTGGTGATCGACCAACCCGAGGACGACCTTGACAACCGGTTCATCACCGAGGGTGTTGTGCCTCGGATTCGTGAAGAGAAGCGTCGTCGGCAGTTCGTATTCTCGACCCATAATGCCAATATCCCGGTCTTGGGCGATGCCGAATTGATACTGGGACTACACGCTTCAGGCGAAGCTGCCGATGGGAGGGCATTCATCTCGCCCGAGCACATGGGCTCGATCGACTCACGGTCTGTGAGAGCACTGGTAGAGGAGGTCTTGGAAGGCGGCAAGACTGCCTTCGAGACTCGACGCCGCAAGTACGGATTCTGAGGGCTGCTCGTGCCTCGCACGTCGGCGTATCGGGACTCCCGATGAACCGCACTGATCTGTTTGAGATCATTGCCGGTGGTGAGAACTCGCACGTCGAGTTCAAGCGCGACGGCGTGCAACCGGCGAAGCTGGCCGCGGAGATGGCGGCTCTCTTGAATCTCGAGGGCGGGCATATCTTGTTGGGGGTCAATGACGATGGCACGGTGTCGGGGCTTACTCGCAACCCCAGCGAGGCCGAACAGTGGGTGATGCAGGCGGCCAAGGACAATCTGCAGCCAGCGGCGATTCCCGTCTGGCAGGAGATGGAATGGTCGCCGGGATCGCGGATAGGCGTAATCGCCCTGCCGATGAATGCTCCCGACAAGCCCTACAAGGTCAGGCAAGGATCCTCCTGGGTGACGAAGGTGCGGGCAGGCACGACTACGAGGGACGCAACGCGGGAGGAGGAGCAGAGGCTCTATCAGCAGGCTGGGGGACTCCGTTACGGCCTCAAACCCGTGATCGGATCCAAGCTCGATGACTTGGACCATCGCCGGCTGCGAGACTACTTCGGCCGCATCCGAGGGGACGCGAGCCTCCCGGACGCGGACTCGGTTGAGTGGGAGCAGCTACTCCGCAACCTAGAACTCGCAACAACGGTGACCGGACGCACTGTGGCGACCATCGACGGGATGCTTCTTTTCGGCACGAACACGGGCAGGTTCGTCCCGCAGTCGGGTATCCGGGCTGTGTGCTACGAGGGCCCGGAACCGGATTACGCGGCACGCTCCGACGAAGACATCAAAGGGTCGCTAGCCCCTCTGGGCTCATCCGATGGCTCGATAATGGAGACGGGAGTGGTGGACAGAGCCGTGGACTTCGTGCACCGGTACACCAGCGTCTCCGCCCACCTAGAGGGTGCCCGGCGAGTCGATCGCCGCGATTATCCAAACGACGCAATCCGTGAGGTCGTAGTCAACTCTCTCGTGCACCGCGACTACAGCATCGAAGGCGTCGACATTATGTTGAGCATCTTCTCTGACCGACTTGAGGTTCAGAGTCCGGGGAGGTTACCTAACACCGTCACAGTTGCCGGATTGCGTTCAGGTGCCCGCTATTCCCGGAACCAAAATCTGGTGAACATCATGCGCGACTATGGCTACGTGGACGCCCGCGGGATGGGGATCCGCAACAAGGTCATACCGAGCATGGCGACCCACAATGACACCGAGCCCGAGTTCTTCGAGGACGACTTTCGCTTCACTGTCCGGCTCTGGAAGTAGTCGCTTGTGGAGTCCCCCGGCTCGCGCCGCGTCCTCGCCGAGGTCGCCTCGGAGGTCACCGCGTGCCGGGCCTGTCCCCGGCTGGTGGAGTGGCGCGAACGGGTCGGGCACGAGAAGCGGGCCGCCTACCGCGACGACGAGTACTGGGCCCGAGGCGTGCCCGGATTCGGCGACCCTGATGCCCACCTGCTCGTAGTGGGTCTGGCCCCAGCCGCCCACGGGGCCAACCGCACCGGCCGGATGTTCACCGGCGACCGCTCCGGCGACTGGCTCTACCGGGCCCTGCACCGCGCCGGCTACTCCAACCAGCCCCGCTCCGCCCACCGAGACGACGGGCTCGCCCTGACCGGGGCCTGGATCACCGCGCCGGTGAAGTGCGCCCCGCCGGACAACAAGCCCGCGCCCGCCGAGCGCGACGCCTGCATGCCCTTCATGCGGCGCGAGCTGGAGGCGCTCGCCGCGCTTCGGGTGGTGGTCGTGCTGGGCGGCTTCGCCCACCAGGTGGTGTGGCGCGAGCTCGGTTCAGGCCCCCGCCCCCGCTTCGGCCACGGTGTCGAGGCCCCTCTGCCCGGCGGCCTGAAGCTGCTGTGCAGCTATCACCCCAGCCAGCAGAACACCTTCACCGGCCGCCTCACCGAGCCCATGCTCGACGCGGTGTTCGCCCGGGCCAGACAACTGGGCGCCAAGAGGCCGAGCGGGTAGCCCGCAGTAGCCGAGGACTTCGCACGGCGTCTAGCGAGGCCGTGGCCCGAGCGGCCCGTGAGCGCAGCGAACAAGAGCGGGAAACACGGTGCTTCACCGCGAAGACGGTCACACTCACCCGCGTTTGCCTGTGACACCAGCCGATAGCCTCGGACCCGTTATGTGCACGCGCCTTCGTCTTGTCTGGGTTCTTGCCGCGGCTGTCGTGCTGGTGGCGGGATGCGGCAACAGCGCCGATCCCGACACATGGGAGGAGGCCGAGGAGGACGACCGCTTCACCTCCGAGGAGTTCGGGGCCAAGTCCGCGGTGGAGCACAACTTCATGGCGTCGTGCATTGAGGCCAACACCGAGAACCTCACCGAAGCCGAGGCTCGAGTGTTGTGTGGGTGCTCCTTCGACGGGCTGCGCGCCCAGCTAACGCTGGAGGACTTCCGATCCCTCGACAGGGCCCTGCGCGAGTCTCCCGACCCGAGCGATCTCGACGAAGATCCCGAGGATCTGTGGGACGACACCGCGGAGGATATCTTCACGGCATGCGCCCGAAGGGTCGACGCCTGAGGCCGACCCCCCCGCCCCCGCGCCAGCGGCCGAGCCGGAGGTCCACGCGGTGACAGACACGCCCGCCATCGAGGAGTTGCCGCTCATCATCTCCGTTGACGACCACGTCATGGAGCCCAAGGACCTGTGGCAGCAGCAGTTGCCGCCTTCGATGCGGGCACGAGGCCCCCGGGTCGTGCAGGAGAAGGTGAGGCTGCATTTCACCGGCGGTCACTACGGCTTCGAGCGCAACGACCCCGACGGGCACTGGTGCGATGTGTGGCTGTTCGAGGACAGCGTCACCCCCACCGGTCTGTTGCACGGCCCCGCGGGGATGCCCCGGGAGGAGCAGCGCAACGTGGCCGCCCGCTACGAGGACCTGCGTCCCGGCACCCATGAGCAGACCGCCCGGCTCGCCGACATGGACCTCAACCATGTGGAGGCGGCCATCAACTTCCCCAACATCTTCCCCCGGTTCTGCGGGCAGGGTTTCCTCGAGCGCGACGACAAGGAGCTCGCGGCCGAGTGCCTGCGGATCTACAACGACTGGATGATCGACGACTGGGGCGGGGGCGCGGGGCGGGGCCGGCTGATACCGCTGGCCCTGCTGCCGCTGTGGGACACCGAGATGGCTGCAGCCGAGGTGCGGCGCTGCGCGGCCAAGGGCTGCTTCGCGGTGGCCTTCTCCGAGAACCCGTCCAAGCTGGGCCTGCCGTCGATGTACACCGGCGAGTGGGATCCCGTGTGGCAGGCCTGCGAGGAGTCCGACACAACGGTCTCGATGCACATCGGCTCGTCGTCTTCGATGCCGTCCACCTCGGCCGATGCACCGCTGGCTACATCGATGTCGCTGTACGCCCAGAACGCTGAGGGCTCGATGGTCGACTGGGTGTTCTCGGGCACGCTTCAGCGGTTCTCCGAGATCAAGATCACCTACGCCGAGAGCCAGGTGGGCTGGATGCCGTTCCAGGTTGAGCGGATGGACTCGGTGTTCAGGGAGGGCCGCGGCGGCGTCGGCGGCGACGGCCCGCTGCCCAGCGAGATCGTGCAGGGCCGGGTCTTCGGCTGCATCTTCGACGACCTCGTCGGGCTCAAGCAGCGCCACGATGTGGGCATCGACCAGATCCTGTTCGAGACCGACTATCCCCACTCCGACGGCACGTTCCCGCACTCCCGCAAGGTGGCCCACTCGATGTTCGCCGCGGTCGGCATGGACGCCGACGAGTGCTACAAGGTGCTTCGGGGGAACGCCATCAACGCCTACGGCCTGCACCGCTTCGGCATCCACGACTAGCGCACGCACGGCGGCGAGACTGCGGGGGAGTCCCGCGCTCGAACGAGAGGCGGATGAGGCGCGGCTCGCAGGGATGACCGAGGGGATGACCGATGCCTGAGCGACACAGAGTTCTGGTGGCTGAGCCGCTGGGCGCGGCCGGGGCCGACCGCCTGCGCACCGCTCCAGACGTCGATCCCGTCTTCGCGGAGGGCCAGAGCCGGGCAGAGCTGCTGGAGTCGGTGCGGGACGCGGCCGCGCTGATCGTGCGCAGCGGTACTCAGGTCGACGCGGAGCTGATCGCGGCCGGGTCGGGCCTGCGAGTCATCGGCCGTGCCGGGGTCGGTGTCGACAACATCGATCTGGCGGCTGCGGCTGAGCAGGGCACCGCGGTGGTCAACACCCCGGAGGCCAACACGCTGGCTGCGGCTGAGCACGCCTTCGCCCTGATACTGGCGACAGCCCGCCGGGTCACCGAGGCCCACAACTCACTGGCCGGCGGCAGCTGGGACCGCAAGCAGTACCTCGGCGTGCAGTTGGCCGGGGCGACGCTGGGCCTGGTCGGGTTCGGTCGCATAGGGCGGGCTGTGGGCCACCGGGCACTGGCCTTCGAAATGGCGGTGCTGACCACCGATCCCTACATTCCGGCCGAGGTCGCCCACGAGCACGGGGCCAGGATGGTGGAGCTGCCCGAGCTGCTGGCCGCTTCCGACTTTGTGAGCCTCCATTCCGTGGCTCAGGAGGACGGCTCCGCGCTGCTGGACGAGGCCGCGTTCTCGGCCATCAAGCCGGGCGCGATTGTGGTGAACGCGGCCCGGGGCAGCCTCATCGACCCGGCTGCAGCCCGCGCCGCCCTCGACGACGGTCGTCTGGACGGTCTCGGAGTCGACGTCTACGACCAGGAGCCCCCGCCGCCCGACCATCCCCTCATCGGCCATCCCAGGGTTGTGCACACCCCGCACTTGGGTGCCAGCACCGGAGCGGCCCAGCGCGACGTATCAGTCCAGGTGGTGTCCAAGGTCCTGGCCGCTCTGAAGGGCGAGCCAGTGGAGACCGTCCAACCCACCCCCTAGCCGCACAAGTTGAAGTGGAGCGATGAACAGCGCAGGTCAGTGCGTGTTCCGGCTCGGTTGGGCTACGCGTGTTGCGATTGTGCTTGCCCTGGCCGGGGCCGCAGCTTGCGGCTCGCAGAGCCGCCCCGAACCGACCGCCGCGGCGAACTCGCCCGATCTCCCTACGGTCCCGGAGCCCGGTAACGACTTCTATTGATACTCGGTGCCGCCCTTGCGCAGCAGATGGCGCGCCGACACCGACTTGAATATCACCCGGCCCGGGCCGCGGCCAGAGGGGTGCTCGAGGCCGGTGTCGTAGCGGCCTGTGGCGGGTCGGACCACGATCCCCTCGCGGTGATGGCCGGCGAGCTGCGACGAGCCGTCGGTGTGCGTTTCGAGCAGTTCCGGCGACCACGGGCCCCGCCAAAGCTCCGGCACGGGCTTGATGCCAGCGATGTCCGCCACCGCAACGACGTCCTCCCAGTCCTCGTAGCTGTGTCGCAGCCGCACGTCGAACAGGTGCAGCGTCGGCTCGGCCAGTCCGTAGTTCAGGTCCTGGACCTTGGGTCCGCAGATCTCGCCGAGCAGGTACATCTCGAAGGGATCGTCACCGCCGGAGCAGGCGTCGAAGGCGCGGCGCACCCCCTCGGCGTGATGCCTCCAGACCTTGACATAGAGGTTGTCGTCGTTGTCCGGGGCGCTGAGATCGAAGCGTAGGCCGTTGGACAGGTGGCCCTTGGAGGACACCACTGCCTCCGGCTCGACGCCTTGCTCCTCTCGGCGCAGCCCGACACAGCAGAAGGTCCCATGCAGCTTCTCGGTGACGACCACCGCCTCGTCGGCGTGCAGACGGTCCGGCCAGGCCTTGATGTCGTCAATGTCGAAGCCGATCTTGGGGCCGGGGACCATCTTGCCCGACATGTGTACCGGCACGGGCGGGATCCACTTGGTCAACCCGAGCGCCTCAGCGGCGTCGTCGCCGGGATCGAGGTGAGCGATCCGTTCGCCAGCATAGATGAGACCCTGCGACAGCACGCCCCGCAGCCGGATCGCCTTGACCCGGTTGTGCTTGGACCCGGCGAGCCGCGGCGGGTTGTCCAGCCCCATCTCGACAATCAGATCCTGCGGCAGGATCGACCCCTCGGGGATGTGCGCGACCTGCTCGCCTGCAGCGAAGTCTCCGATGCGGCACACGACCCTCCAGCCGTCGGCAACGGCCAGCTCGAGGCGGTCCGCGTTCGGATGGGGCCTTGCCTCGTAGGCAACAACAGGGCTTCTAAGGGTGCTCATCGGTCTCGTTCCATTTAAAATACACGAAGACACTTTAGACTAACCGACAAACTCGACCAAGAGGCAGCGCGGATAGGTGGATGGCGCTCCAGTCCCGGCCCGATTCGCAACGAATCGACGGATGGTCGAGCGCCTATCCGCGCACGCTCCAAGGTGTCCCGTGGCGGGGATGTCGGGGCGGTGCTGTAGCAGAAGTGCTACGATTGTCGCATGAGTGAGGTTGCCTCTCGCGAGTTACGGAACCAGACGCGGGCGCTCTTGGACCGTGTGGCCGATGGGGAGCGCATCACCGTCACCGTGAACGGGCGTCCGGTGGCGGAACTGGCTCCGGTGGCAGAGAGACCGCGGTGGGTGACCAGACGCCGGTTTGTTCGCGGTCTGCTGGCTCACCAGGCCGACCCCGCGCTGGCGGCTGACCTGGCGCTGCTCTCCGATGAGACCACCGACGACCTTCCGTGGCCGTGAGCCGGGGCCTCGCCGACACGTCGGTGTTCATTGCTCGCGAGAGCGGGCGGCCGATACGCGAGGAGTCGCTCCCCGACGAGTTGGCGGTGTCGGTGATCACGGTGGGCGAGTTGCGGGCCGGGGTGCTCGCCGCGGACGGCGCGGCGACTCGGGACCGGCGGCTGTCGACGCTCGCGGCTGCGCTGTCGCTCGAGCCGGTACTGGTCGATGAGGGCGTCGCCTCGGCATGGGCCAGGCTTCGTCTGATCCTGCGCGACCAGGGGCTCAGCATGCCGGTCAACGACTCTTGGATCGCGGCCACCGCCATGGCCCTCGGCGTGGCGGTGATCACCCAGGACGACGACTTCCCGCTAGTGGATGTGCTGGACGTGATCCGCGTCTGAGCGCTATGGCCCGAGGGAGGTGGCTCGATTCGGGCTTCATTCACATCCCTCACTCAAATCAACGATCATGACCGCGACCAGAGGTCCTCGCGGTGCTACAGGGCGGGTCAGTCGAATCAGTGTCCAGACGGTATGATTGCATTGCAATCACTGAATGTGGATCGGTTGTCAGGGAGACGATCATGGCGAGCATCACCATCCGCAACCTTGATGACGACGTGAAGGCTCGTCTGCGGGTGCGAGCGGCCGGGCATGGTCGGTCGATGGAGGAGGAGGCCCGCTTGATTCTCCGCGAGGCGGTTGAGAGCGATGCAGGCCCCGTTGACCTCGCGGCGGCCATCCGCGGCCGGTTCGCGCCCCTCGGCGGCGTCGAGCTGGAGTTTCCGCAGCGCGAGCCCGCGAGGGAGCCGCCCCGCCTCGGGTAGGCGGCTGCGATGATTGTCCTCGACACCAACGTCGTCTCGGAGTTGATGCGCCCGGTTCCCGAACCGTCGGTCGCTGCGTGGATGGAAGAACGCGACGGGGTCGCGCTGTTCCTGACCGCGGTGAGTGAGGCGGAGCTTCGGTACGGCGTAGCGGCAATGGCTGTGAGCCGGCGACGGGACGTGCTCGGTGCCGCGCTGGACGCAATGCTGCTCCAAGACTTCGCCGGTCGCGTCCTGCCGTTCGACAGTGCCGCGGCTCGGGCCTACGCGACGATCGCTGCCGGCCGGCGGGCTGCTGGACGGCCTGTCAGCCAATCCGACGCCCAGATCGCCGCCATAGCGCGCTCCCGTTCCATGGCGGTGGCCACCCGCAACCTTCGCGACTTCGAAGGCATGGGGGTCGAGTTGATCAACCCGTGGGCAGCGCCTGGAGGATGACCGGGCCGAAGCCGCGTTTCGGGATCGGTTGGGCCGCGCCACTTGCAGCCGTGCTCGTGCTGGGTGGGGCCGCGGCCTGCGGGGTTCCGGACGACTCGGAACTCACCGAGGCCCCGGCACCGCCGCCGCCAGTCGCCGTCTCCGAGCGAGAGCCCACACCCTCGACTCCGGCGACGATCGCTTCTGAGCCCGTGACCATCGCAGAGGCTCCGTTGGCGTCGGCCCCGTCGACATCGGTTCCTGAGGTTTCTGTGCCTGAGGTTTCTGTGCCTGAGGTTTCTGTGCCTGAGGTTTCTGTGCCTGAGGTTTCTGTGCCTGAGGTGTCGCTCCCTGTGGCGCCCGAATACGACGCGGGGTATGACCGGGATGACTGGGGGCCGCACAACAGCGGCACTTGCCGCGGGGCGGTCGGCTCTGCTGATCCCTACACCGGCACTCCCATTGATACCTGCAACGTCGATCACATCGTGGCCTTGCACGAGGCCCACGAATCGGGCGGCTGGGCTTGGCCTACCGACGCCAAGCAGCGATTCAGCCAGGACCCGGCAAACCATGTGGCGTCGCGGGCTTGCGTGAACCAGTCCAAGGGGGGCGACGACATCTTCGAGTGGTCGGACGCCGACATCGCCTCGTCGTCGGCATGCGGTGGCGGGTACACGGTCACCGCAGCAGGGCGATGTTTCCTGGCGCTCACAACGGTGGCGGTCAAGTCGGCTTGGGGCCTCGCTGTCGACCAACCCGAGGCAGACATCCTCAGTACGACGCTGGCCCGGTGCGGTGATCAGGCGCCCGAGGTCTCAGCCGTGCTTGAGGACACGACGGCCACAACCGCCCCAACGACCACTGTCGCCGCGGTGGAGCAGTGCGTGATCGCCAACAAGTCCGCGGCCCAGTACGACGCGGTGTCCGGCATCGGAGAGGTGCTCTCAGCCAGGCTGGCCGATGCTCAGCCGTTCTCCAGCCGGGCGGCCCTTGAAGCAGTCAGGGGCATCGGCCCGGTAAAGGCCGACGCCGTGTGGTCACACTTCTGCGAGGCGTAGAGCTCAGATCTGCCCGAGCCAGGGTCAGGGGCGGGTGCCGAACTCGGGACGTTCGGTGCGGGTGCGCTTGAGCTCCCAGAAGCCGGACACGTTCATCATGGCCACGAGGGCGTCCCACATGGCCAGTGAGTCCTCCCTAGGCGGCACGCGGGTGATGACCGGGCCGAAGTAGCCCTGCTTCTGACCGTTGCGGTCCTTCAGGGCGATCATCGGGGTGCCCACTTGATCTCCGCATAGGGCCAAACCCTCGTCCATGCGCTTGCGGATCTCCGGATCCCAGGAGTCGTCGTCGAAGGCAGCCGCATGCGAGGTGTCGTAGCCGGCCGCATCCAGCGCGTCGGCCACTGCGAACTCCCGCACACCGTCGTGGTGCAGGCGCCGGCCGTACTCCCAGTACAGGGGACCGATCGCGTCGTCCCCCTCAGCTTCCCGCACCGACTCCAGCACCCTCATCAGTCGCAGGCTGAAGTAGGAGTGCGTGTAGTAGTCCGAGTCGGGATCGGGATCGTTCTTGAAGAACAGGCTGATCGGCTGCCAGGTGATGTCCAGGTCCTTGGCCGGTTGCACCTCGTCGACGACCCAACGGGCCGTCACCCAGCACCACGGTCAAAGCGGGTCGATCCAGAACTCGATGTCCATGTCAGGCTCCTTGGGAGGGGGTCTGTTAGTCAGGCCGGTTTGCGTTCGGGCAATCCAAGACGGGCCGCGCCGTCGGCCCAGTGGGGCCAGCGCTCCCGGCTCTTGGCCGACAGGCGGTGCATCAAGGCGATGGCGCCGGGGTCGTCGTCACCAGGTCGGGTCTCGATCACCCCGTCACGCACCATGGCGTCGATCACGGCCCGACCCAGTTCGGTGCGCACGATGGTCAGGGTCCAGTCGGTCAGGTCCCCGATGCCGCCGGTGGAGATGTCGGCGTGCTCCGCCGCGAAGTCCGGGCACAACTCGCAGCCCTCGCGGGTCCAGGCGTGGCACTCCTTGAGGTTGATCTCGTAGTAGCCACCGTCCTTGGTCCAGATCTGGAAGACGCCCTTGATGTTCATCTTCGAGATCTGCTCCTTGGGCAGCCCGTACTTCACCTCGAACAGCTCGTCGAACAGGGAGTCGTCGAACGACTTGGAGCACAGCAGGCCGATGTTGAGCTTGATCGGCTTGCTGACCTTGCCCACCTTGCGGTGCCACATCACCGGACCCACCGACGTCTGGCAGCTCATGCCCACCAGCGCCAGACGGTCCAGCCCCTTCTCGCGGGCCTCCTCGAAGGCGATGGGGTTGGCCGAGTAGGTGTAGCGGCTGCCCGCGCCTCGCAGGACCTCGTCGCGGTTGGCGGCCACCATGGGGAACGCCTTCCAGCCCGGCTCTCCGTTGGGCAGAGACTCCACGCCGCTGGTGAGGGCCCCGTCGATGATGTCGTTCTCCAGGCACCAGATCAGGATGGCCGACACCAGCCCGCCGTCCTGGCCCACGTCGTACACGAAGTCGTCACTGGCCCGGGTCAGCAGGATGTCGGAGTAGATGCCCGACATCTCGTCGGGATCGCGCTCGCGGCCGAACAGGTGCATGTCGGCCTCGGGCTCCCACATGCGGAAGCGGGGGCAGGCCCTCGTGCACGAGGTGCAGCCCTTCACCCCGTGGACGCAGTCGTCGGGGCCGTACTCGTCCTCCTCGAGGTGGAACGGCTTGTATGCGCCGGGCTCGTGGGTGTAGCCGATCACGTGGTGAGGGCAGGCGATGACGCACCCGGCGCAGCCGGTGCACAGCCCCGAGGTGATGACCTCGTCGTGCAGTTCCTTCCACTGGTAGGTCCAGCGGGGCTTCTTGGCCGGCGCGGGTGCCGCTTCCGTGACTGTCATGCGCCCCCGGCAGGATTCGAACCTGCGCACACGGCTCCGGAGGCCGATGCTCTATCCCCTGAGCTACGGGGGCTGGGCCGGGTCATGCTATCGGGCGGCCGGCCGCGGCTTTGCTCTCACGCGTCGCCTCCGGCTCAACTGTGTGCGCTTTTCCGCCATATGACCGGGAAACCGCACACAGAATCGGGAGGGGCCGCGATCGGGTTGGAGTCGGGATCGCGGGACGGGCCGCGCTCACCGGCTGGATAGGGGGTGCCCGGTAGGATCGGTCGATGCCGGATGTGCGCGACGGCTTGCGGGATGGGCTGCGGGCGGCTCTTGACGGAGCCGGCGTCGTTCCCGCGCCCGTCGAGATCAACATCGAGCGTCCCCGGGACCGCTCTCACGGTGAGTGGTCGTCCAATGTTGCGCTGGCCGCAGCCAAGGCGGCGCGACGCCCGCCCCGCGAGCTGGCCGAGCAGATCGTGGCTCATCTGAGTGCCGAGCCGCCCCCCCATGTGGTGGCGGTGGAGGCAGCCGGCCCCGGCTTCGTGAACTTCCGGCTGGCCCCGAGCTGGCTGCATGAGGTGCTCACAGAGGTGATCGATGCCGGCGTCGACGGCTACGCCTGTTGCGAGGCGGGGGCGGGGCACTCGGCGAGCGTGGAGTTCGTGTCGGCCAATCCCACCGGACCGCTGCACGCTGGCCACGGCCGTTGGGCCGCCTACGGCGACTCGCTGTGCCGGCTGCTGGAGCGCTGCGGCTACCGGGTGTGCCGCGAGTTCTACGTGAATGACCGGGGCCGCCAGATCGACCTGTTCAGCGCCTCGCTCGAGGCTCGAAGCCGCGGTGCCGAGCCGCCCTCGGACGGCTATCACGGCGACTACGTGGCCGAATGGGCCGCGGAGCTTCCCGACGGTGCCGATGCTCGCCAGTGGGGGCTGGAGCGCGCTTCCCGGGACCAGGCTGAGACCCTGGCCGCGATGAACGTGGCTTTCGACCTCTATACCAGCGAGTCTGCGCTGGTCGCTCGGGGGGCGATGGACGACGTCCTCGGCGAGCTGCGCCGGCGGGCCATGGTCTACACCCAGGACGGCGCGTTGTGGCTCCGGACGGGCGAGTTCGGCGACAGCGCCGACCGGGTGCTGGTCAAGAGCGACGGCGAGCCCACCTATTTCCTGCCCGACATTGCCTACCACCACGAGAAGTTCTCCCGGGGCAAGATGGTGATCGACGTTCTCGGCGCCGACCACCACGGATACGTCCCCCGGATGCGGGCCGCCCTGGCCGCGCTGGGCCAGAGCCCCGACGGCTACGAGGCGCTCATCGGTCAGAACGTCACCCTGCGCCGGGGTGGGGTCGAGGTGCGCCTGTCGAAGCGGGCCGGCGACATGGTTCTGGTGTCGGAGCTGCTTGACGAGGTCGGCCCGGACGTGACCCGGCTGGTGTACCTGCTCCAGTCCATCGACACGACTCAGACGATCGACATCGATGTGGTGTCGGCCCAGTCCGCCGAGAACCCCGTCTACTACATCCAGTACGCGCATGCCCGGATCCACTCGCTGGCCCGGCGGGCCGCGGCCCGCGAGGTTCAGAGGGCACCGCTGGGCGATGTGGACCTGTCGGTGCTCGTGCACGAGCGCGAGATGGACGTGCTGCGGGCGCTCGCTTCGCTGCCCGACACGGTGTTGGCAGCGATGCGAGCCCGCGCCCCGCACCAGGTGACGACTTGGGCCCGGGAGCTGGCTGGCGCGTTCCACCGGTTCTGGCACGACTGCCCCATCCTGCGAGACGATGTGGGCGAGGAGGTTCGCCAGGCCCGTCTGTGGCTGGTGGAGGGGGCTCGGGTGGGCCTGGCCGTGGCGCTGGGCATTCTTGGGGTGTCGGCCCCGGAGAGGCTCTAGCCATGGCCGGTCCGCCGCCCCCGGCCGTCGAGCCGGAGCGCCCGCCGAGCGACGAACGGCCCAGCGCTGCCGGCACCGGCATCATCGACGAGTTCGCCATCCGGGCGGAGCAGCGCAGCGATCCACTGCCCCGCCGTCTGCTGCCCGACAATCACGAAGTGTCACAGGGTCGGCTCAGTATCGGGGGATGCGACCTGCTCGAGCTGGCCGAAGCCCACGGGACGCCTCTGTTCGTCTACGACGAGGAGCAGCTGCGCAGCCGCTGCCGCGAGGCGGTGGCCGCGTTCGGGTCCGATGTGGCCTACGCAGCCAAGGCATTCCTGTGCATCGCCATGGCCCGCCTCGTGCACTCCGAGGGAATGGGCATGGACGTGGCCACCGGCGGCGAGCTGCACATGGCGCTGGCCGCGGGTGTGCCCGCGGACCGCCTGGTGCTTCACGGCAACAACAAGTCGAGGGGCGAGTTGCGGCAGGCCGTGGAAGCCGGCGTGGGGCGCATCGTGGTGGACAGCTTCGACGAGATGGACCGCCTGGACGCCGTGCACGCCGAGACGGGGGCGCGGCCCAAGGTGCTGCTGAGGTTCACTCCCGGTGTAGAGGCCCACACCCACACTTATCTGGTCACCGGTGCCGATGACTCCAAGTTCGGCTTCACCGTGTCTACAGGCGCGGCCGCGGCCGCGATGGAGAGGGCCGGAGCCTCGGCCTCCGTGGAGGTTGTCGGCGTCCACTCCCACATCGGCAGCCAGGTGTTCGAGGCGTCGTCGTTCGCCAAGGCAGTAGCGGTCATCGCCGAAGCGGCCGCGCCTTTCGGGGTGGGGGAGATATCCGTCGGCGGCGGACTCGGGGTGCCGTATGTGTCCGGCGAGTCGGCACCGACGATCGCCGAGTGGGGCGCAGTGGTGCGCGAGGCCTGCCGGTCGGCTGGCGTCACCGCCAGGGTCACTGCCGAGCCGGGCCGCGCCATCGCGGCGGCCGCGGCGGTCACGCTCTACACGGTGGGAACGATCAAGACCATCGAGGGGGTTCGGATCTACGTCGCCGTGGACGGCGGGATGAGCGACAACCCCCGACCGGTCCTCTATGGCAGCGGCTACGAGGCGTTCCTGCCCAGGGCTGTCGACGCGCTTCGGGATCGGGTCGTGACCGTGGTGGGCAAGCACTGCGAGTCGGGCGACACGCTGGTGCGCGACGCCATGGTGCCCTCCGACATCGCGGTGGGCGACATCCTGGCCACGCCCGTCACCGGCGCCTACGGCCACTCCATGGGGTCCAACTACAACAAGGTCCTGCGGCCCGCGGTGGTGTTCGTCGCAAACGGCGAGGCCCGCTTGGTCGTGCGCCGCGAAACCCACGACGACCTGCTGGCCAGCGAGCTGCCCGACGCCTGACCGGGCTTCCGGAACCGTCTGCGGGGGCGTGCGGGTCGCCACTAGGGGGCAGCGCGGATAGGTGGCCACCTCGCGGCGAAGCATCCTGTTCCCACTCTTGTTCGCTTCGCTCACGGGCCGCTCGGGCCACGCCTCGCTCAGCGCCCTGAAAGATCCTCATGAACTGCGGCCTATCCGCTCGGCCTCTTGGGCCTCCACGAGGCGGCAAGGCGCTGCCACCATCTCGATGGACGCTCGACCGCCGCGGGCACTGATCGAGCCAAGGAGTCCGGCGGCGGAGGCCGGGCCGGCATGAACTCGACGGTGGGCGTGGGATCGGCGCGCCGGGCGGTGATCGCCGGGGCGGGCAGTGGACACACGCCGCCGCGCTCGAACATCTCGGCTGCGTCACGGGCTCCGAGGCTCGAGCCGTCACCGCTGAGCAGGAACGCGATCTCGGCGCTCAGGGCGGGTGAGCATCCCAAGCGACGAAGATCGGCGGCGCGCCACGACACGCACGGGTCCAACATCGCGCCGGTTGACAACTCCACCAGGGTCAGCGCCAGCGCAACTATGTCCAAAGCGGGCCAAGCTGGCGAGCCCGGCGGCATTCTTCCCGGGCTGTGACGTCTCAGTGGCCGCCCGTCCGAGGCCGAGGCGGCGTCAAAATCAGCCAGCCAGAGTTCTCCGGCCGCGCTCAGCAGCAGGTTGGCCGGCTTGATGTCTGCGTGTACGAGCCCCGCGTCATGAACACGGGCAATCGCAGCGGCCGCCGCGGTGCCGACCGCCCTGACCTCTCCCTCGGGCAGAGGGCCTCGCTCATGCAGAACATCCGCGAGCGAGCAGGATGCTCGTGCGAGCAGGAGTCCGCCATCCTCGCCGACTCCCTGCAATGCCACGACGCCGGGGCCCCGTGCGGCCTCTAGGCAGCGAGCCTCCCGCACCGAACTCTCCTCCGGGGAGCAGTCCTTCGAGAACAAGTTAGCATTATCTTGCATGAGTTATAAGTATATGAAAATACATTTCTAGGCAGCCCGCTCGCGGGGGTGGCAGTGACTCATCCGCATAGTACAATATATTTCATGTTGATTGCGCTGACCTCTGTGCTGGGCTCAGGCCTATTGGGCATCATCGGGGTGCTGGTTCACTACTTGCTCAGCAGGGAGTCGAGTAGCGGGACCATGCGGACAGACTCCACGGTGAGGCCATGGCCGCGTTCGCCAAGCAGGGGGCCGAGCAGCGGGACCATGCCGACAGGCTCCACGGTGAGGCCATGGGCGCTATCGCCAAGCAGGGGGCCGAGCAGCGGGACCATGCCGACAGGCTCCACGGTGAGGCCATGGGCGCTATCGCCAAGCAGGGTGAGCGCCTGGTCGATCTGCACCTTCAGGCCATGGCAGCCGTGACTGCGCTGGGCGAGCGCACCGCCGCGCTCGAAGCGAAGGCCGGCTGGCGCTAGGCCGCTTGCTTGCCCCGGCCCGCCGGAGGTGCGAGAGCGAGAGTGGTGCCGGCTGGCCGGCACCGCAGCTACGGGCCGGTATCTTGAAGGGGTGAACCGGCTGCGGATCGGACTCCTCGGCTGCGGCAACGTGGGTGCCGCGCTCGTCACCCTGCTCGACGAGCAGCGCGACACCGTCGCGGCCCGCACCGGCATCGAGTTGCAGATCACCCGCATCGCGGTGCGCTCCACCGCCAAGGACCGGGGCCTGAGCATCGACCCGTCGGTGTTCTGCACCGACGCGGCCGACATCGTCACCGATCCCGAGATCGACATCGTCGTCGAGGTGATCGGTGGGATCGAGCCGGCCCGCAGCCTGCTCCGCGACGCCATTGTCGTGGGCAAGCCGGTGGTGACGGGCAACAAGGAGTTGCTCGCCAACCACGGCGCAGAGCTGTTCGGTGCGGCCGACGATGCCGGCGTCGATCTGCTCTTCGAGGCGGCCGTAGCCGGGGCCATACCGCTGATCCGGCCGCTGCGGGAGTCGCTGGCGGCCGAGCCGGTGCAGCGGATCATGGGGATCGTCAACGGAACGACCAACTACATCCTCACCCAGATGGCCGAGCGGGGTGCCAGCTACACCGAAGCGTTGAGCGAGGCCCAGAGCCTGGGCTACGCCGAGCGCGACCCGACTGCCGATGTGGAGGGATTCGACGCGGGGGCGAAAGCGGCCATCATCGCCACCGTCGCCTTCGGCGCGGTGGTGGTGGCGGGCGACGTCTACCACGAGGGGATCTCCCGGATCACCCTCCACGACATCGAGATGGCCCGGCGGCTCGGCTACGCGGTCAAGGCGGTCGCGGTGGCCGAGCGGACCGGCGGGGGCAACGGCGAGGGCCTGGAGGTGGCCGTGCGGGTCCATCCGGCCATGGTGCCGGTTCAGCATCCGCTGGCCAGCGTGCGCGACAGCTTCAACGCCGTGTTCATCCAGGGCGACGCGGTAGGCGAGCTCATGTTCTACGGGCGGGGCGCGGGCGGCCGGCCCACCGCGGGCGCCGTTCTCGGCGATCTGGTCGACGCCGCCGTCAACCTTGCCTCGGGCGGTCCGGGCCGCATCGGGTGCCTGGTGCGGGCCCGCATCCGCTCGATTGACGACCTCCGATCCGAGTACTACATCGGTCTCGATGTCGCCGACCGGCCCGGCGTGCTGGCCTCGGTCGCGACCGTGTTCGGTCAGCACGGGGTGTCCATCCGCTCCATGGAGCAGCACGGCCTCGGCGACGACGCCCGACTCGTGTTCATCACCCACGAGTGCCGCGAGCGCGACCTGCAGGCCACGCTGCGCGACCTCCGCAGCCTGGAAGCCGTCCACGAGCTTGGCAACGTCATCCGAGTGATCGGCGACGAGAACCCTCCGCACTGACATGGGGCTCGGCAGTTACAAGCGGCCTCCGCACTGGCATGGGGCTCGGCAGTTACAAGCGGCCTCCGCACTGGCATGGGGCTCGGCAGTTACAAGCGGCCTCCGCACTGGCATGGGGCTCGGCAGTTACAAGCGGCCTCCGCACTGACATGCGGTACGTCAGCACACGGTCCGGGCTGGGTGATCGCGCCCGACTCTCCTTCGATGACGTGTGGGGGCCTCTACGTTCCCGAGCACGTTCCCAAGCTGCCTGAGGGAGCAGGCCCCGGCGCGGCCGGCGGAAGCTACGCGGAGCTGGCCGCCCGCCTCATCGCGCCCTATGTGGGCGGGGCCATCGACGACGATGAGCTCGCGGAGCTGGTCGCCGACGCCTACGCCACCTTCAACCATCCCGAGGTGTGCCCTCTGGTGGCTCTCGACGACGACCACTGGCTGCTCGAGCTGTTCCACGGTCCCACATTCGCCTTCAAGGACATTGCCTTGCAGGTAGTGGCGCGGCTGTTCGATCACGAGCTGGAGCGCCGCGGCGACCGGGCCATGATCGTCGCCGCCACCTCAGGCGACACCGGCTCCGCAGCCATGGAGGCCGTCGCCGGGCGAGACCGGCTCGACATCGTGGTGTTGCACCCGGCCGGTCGCACCAGCGAGATCCAGCGACGCCAGATGACGACGCTGGACGCGCCCAACGTCCACGCGGTGGCCGTGGACGGCACCTTCGACGACTGCCAGGACCTGGTCAAGGCAATGTTCGCAGACGAGGCGTTCCGCGCCGAGTTGAGGCTGGCCGCGGTCAACTCGATCAATTGGGCCCGAGTCGCGGCCCAGATCGTCTACTACGTCTGGGCGGCCCGGCGCCTGGCCGACGAGCGGCCCGTCACGTTCTGCGTCCCCACCGGCAACTTCGGTAACGTGCTGGCCGGGCACTACGCCCGCCGCATGGGGCTGGCCACCGAACGCCTCCTGATCGCCTCCAACACCAACGACATTCTCAGCCGGCTCATCGAGACCGGCGGGCTGGCCGCCCACGACGTGGTGCCGACCCTGTCGCCGAGCATGGACATCCAGATCTCGTCCAACCTCGAGCGCCTCCTCTACGAACTCTTCGACGGCGACGGAGCGGCCACCGCGGGGCTGCTGAGACAGTTCCGGGCCGAAGGCCGGGCCGATCTGAGCCCCGAGCAGCACCGGCGCATGCGGGCCGAGTTCTCCGGCGATCGTCTCGACGATCCCGAGACGATCGAGGTGATGGGCCGCGTCCACGCTGAGTCGAACATGTTCATCGACCCCCACACCGCCGTGGGGGTCGGCGTGGCCCGGCGCTGCCGCCGGCCAGGAGAGCTGGTCGTGACCTTCGCCACGGCCCATCCGGCCAAGTTCCCCGAGGCGGTTGTGCGGGCCACCGGAACCCTGCCCGACCCGCCCCCGGCGCTGGCTGCTGTGACCAGCCGGCCCGAGCGCTGCGCCTCGTTGCCCAACGATGTCGCCTCCATCAAGGACTTCGTCCGCTCGGTGCGCCGCGCTTGACATCCTGTATCCGCCGCAAAATGATCATCTCGTTCTTGACATGTACACGAAAGGGCAGCCAAGGCACGCGGGCAGAGGCTGGGGCGACCCGTGCAGCAAAGCCCGGATGCAGGCAAGATCGCGTGGACCATGCGGCAGGAGGGCGCAACGCTGGCACAGATAGCGAGCGCGCTGACCGACGCCGAATCCCGACCGCGCAGGGCGGCTGCTGGTGGCGCAGCACCGTGAGGTGCCTGCTGGAGAGCAAGCGCCTCGACGACGAGGCCGCTTCCGCTGTCGCTGCCCACCCTCGCGTAGCACGTTGCCGGTGCGCGACCCTGTCCGGTATGCCGAGGGAGGGATGAGTATGGCTGACACGAGGGAAGCAACTGAGCAGCCAGGTCGGTTGCGGTCGCGCCCTGGTAGGGATCGGGGTCGGCGCGATCCTGGGGATCGGGAGGCAACTGAGCAGCCAGGTCGGTTGCGGTCGCGCCCGTCCGGCCTCTAGCCTGCGGTGCATTGCCGCGCGCCTTCGGCGTGATGGCTGTTCTCCGGCTCGTGATGCGTCGCTTCGCCGAGCCGGAACACCTGAATCCGACAACCGGGGAACTCATCCGTGGAAGCGACCGAGATGCGGCGGTCCACGCTGCAACGCAAAGACCGTGGCGAACTCAATCAAATCGCCGCCGCGCTGGGGGCCAAGCCTTCCAGCCGGGCCCGCAAGGACGAGATCATCCAGTTGATCATCGACTTGACCGCCGACGGGGCCAGGATCTCGCAGCCGGCCAGCAGTGCCGCGCTGGCTGAGACCGCGCCGGCCGAGGCTGCGCTCGACGAAACCGATCCCGCGCCCCGGTCCGCCTACGATGCCTCAGCGGCCGGCCGCGACGGCGAGCAGAACGGCAACAACGGCGAAGAGACGGCTGCGAACCACCGCGACGACCAGCGCAGCGCGGACCGTGCCGACGAAGAGGTAGACCCGGGCAATCGTCGTCGGCGCCGCCGCAACCGTGACCGTGACCGTGACCGCGACGACAGCTGGGACGGCGATCCCGTCGCGGTCTCGGGGCGTCTCGACCTGCGCGACGAGGGATACGGCTTCCTGCGGGTCGACGGCTGCCTGCCGAACCGCAGCGACGCCTATGTGCCGGTCAAGACGATCCGCCAGTACGGCCTGCGCCGCGGCGACCAGCTGTCGGGCACGTCCCGGCCCGCCAACCGGGCCGAGAAGAACCCCGCCCTGCTTACGCTGGAGTCGATCAACGGCGGTCCTGCGGAGTTGTCCGAGCGTCCGCTGTTCGAGAGTCTCACTCCGATCCACTCCGTGCGCCGCCTGACGCTCGAGCAGCCCGAGGATCTCGACGCCATCACGGCCCGGCTCATCGATCTGGTTGCCCCCATAGGGGTCGGCCAGCGGGTCCTGGTGAAGGGGCCGAGGCGGTCCGGAGCCTCCGAGCTCCTGACCTCCGTGATCTCCGCGATAGAGACGAACGAGCCCGACATATTCGTGATGGGGCTCTTCCTCGACCAGCGGCCGGAGGACATCACCGAGGTGCGGCGGTGCGTCCGGCACGGTGACGTGGCCGCCACATCGTTCGACCAGACCCCCGAGGAGCACGTCCAGACGGCTGAGATGACCATCGAGCGGGTCAAGCGCCTCGTCGAGTCGGGCCGCAACGTAGCGGTGGTGCTCGACAGCCTCACCGCCCTGGCCCAGGCCTACAACGCGACGCTCTCGAACCAGGGCCGGGCCTACAGCGGAAACGTCGAGAGCGGCGCGGTGCACATGCCCAGGAAGCTCTTCGGAGCAGGACGCAACGTCTCCGAGGGCGGTTCGCTCACGATGATCGCCTCCATCGTCTCCGACGGCTCGAGCTCGTTGCCCGGCGTGGTGTGCGACGAGCTCGTGGGCACGGCCAACACCGAGATCTGCCTCGACCGGTGGGCCGCGGAGCGCGGCCTGTTCCCGTCTATCGATGTGCGCGCCTCACGGTCGCGCGACGAGGGTCGCTTCCTGGACGCCGACGAAGTACAGGCCCTCCAGCAGTTGCGGCGCAGCTTCATCGACGGCGCGGGCGACGGCCCGGCGGCCGTGGTCAAGGCCCTCGAGGCAGCCCTGTCCAAGCTGCGCAGCACCTCCTCCAATTCCGAATTGCTGCGCTGATCGCGCCCGCCGGGGTTGTGACCGGCCCCTCCGACTTACAGACTGGTGCCCCGATGAAGACCGACATACATCCCGAGTATCGGCTGGTCGTCTTCTCCGACCAGTCCGCCGGCACGTCATTCCTCACCCGTTCCACGATCGCCACCGACGACACGATCGAGTGGTCTGACGGCAACACGTATCCGCTGGCCAAGGTAGAGATCTCCAGCGCCAGCCACCCGTTCTTCACCGGGACGATGAAGATCGTCGACACCGCGGGACGCGTCGAGCGCTTCGAGCGCCGCTACGGCCGCCGCAAGGGCCGCGAGTAGAGCCGGCAGGAACTGCGGGCATCGTTGACGATGGATCGCACTGAGAAGCGGCAGATCCGCGCCGGCGCGGGCGACGCGCTGGCCAAGGCGTTCGAGATGATCGCCACCCCGGCCATCTTCGGCTTCGGCGGGTGGCTCGTCGACGACCGCCTCGGCACGTTCCCGCTGGTGACCCTGGTGCTGGTGCTGGTGGTATTCGGCTATCAGGTATGGAGCTTCGCTCGCGACTACGGCGCGACGATGGACGAGGCCCTCGACAGCCGCCGGGCTGGCTATTCCGGACCCGGCCGCGAGGCCTCCGGCCAGCCATGAGCGCCGCCGGAGGTCCGGCCTCGGTCGCTGTGGGCGGTGCGTCCGCCGCGCCGGAAACGCTGGCCGCACCCGAGCTGGCCGTGGCTGGCGACATGGCCCGGCGTTCGGTCCTGTTCGCGGTGCCGCTCCTGGCGGGGGGTGCGCTGGGATGGGGATGGTCCGGGGCGCTTTCGGTCGGCTTGGCCCTCGCCCTGGTGCTGGTCAACTTCGGGTTGGGCGCGGCGGTAATCGGCTGGGGAGCCCGCATGGGCGCCGGCGCGATGATGGCCGCGGCGATGGGTGGTTACGTCGCCCGCCTCGGTATCGTCACCGCCGCTGTGCTGCCCGTCCGCCACCACGATTGGTTTGAGCTGCTGCCCTTCGCAGTGAGCCTGCTCGTCACCCATCTGGGCCTGCTGATCGTGGAAGCCCGCCACGTCTCGGCGTCGCTGGCCTTCCCGGGACTCAAGCCCGCACGACCGTCGTCGGAGCGTTCAGCGTGAACATCCTTGCCCTCGAGTTCCCGCCGGTCAGCCACCTGTTCGACTGGCCCACGATCTGGCTCGACGGCACGCCGCTGGCCATCAACAAGACCGTCCTCATCTACCTGGCCGCGACCGCGGCCACCATTGTGCTGTTCGGACTGGCCGGCCGCCCGCGCGAGTCTCTGGTGCCCGCCGGTGTTCAGCATGTGGCCGAGTCGGGCGTGAACTTCATCGAGGACTCGGTGGTGATGCAGACCATCGGCCCCGACGGCAAGAAGTTCATGCCCTTCCTGACCTCGATGTTCTTTTTCATCTTGTTCTCGAACATCACCGAGGTCATCCCGTTCGTGCAGTTCCCGGCCAACAGCCGGATGGCCATGCCCATCACGCTCGCTCTGGCGGTGTGGGTGATCTACAACGTGGTCGGCGTCAAGAGCCAGGGCCCGTTCGGCTACCTGAAGAACGAGCTGTTCCCGCCGGGGGTTCCCAAGGTCCTCTACATCATCGTCACGCCCATCCATCTGGTCTCCACGTTCGTGGTGCGGCCGTTCTCTCTGGCCGTCCGGCTCTGGGCCAACATGGTGGCCGGGCACCTGCTTCTGGTCACCTTCGCCATCCTGACGGCCATCCTGTGGGACTTCTTCTACGTACCGGCGGCCCTGCCCTTCGTGATGCTGATCCTGATGACCGCCTTCGAGATCCTGGTTTCGTTCCTCCAGGCATTCATCTTCACCATCCTCACCGCCGTGTACATCGGCGGCTCAATGCATCCCGAGCACTGAGCGCGATCCGAACATCCGCACCGACAACCTCTCACACCCCTTCACAAGATCACCCAACCACAGGAGAAAGCAAGTGCTAAGTCTTCTCGCACAGACCGCTCCCGGCGAGTTCGTCGAAGGGCTCAAGGCCATCGGCGCCGGTCTCGGCTACGGCCTCGCCGCGGTGGGGCCCGGCGTGGGCATCGGCATCGTGGTCGGCAACGCCATCTCGGCCATGGCCCGCCAGCCCGAGTCCGCCGGCATGGTCCGAACCACGATGTTCCTAGGCATCGCCTTCACCGAGGCGCTGGCCCTCATCGGGTTCGTGGTCTTCATCCTGCTGCTCCCCTAGGTGGCTGGTGTTAAATGGCAATTTGCCACAATTCGCAAGTCGCTGACCTGGGGTTTTGTGACCGCAAAACCTCCATTTCGGGAGTTTGGCACCAGCCACCTAGAGGCCGAGCGGATAGGAGCAACTCATGAGTAAGGACGCGAGGCGTCGAGCGAGGCCGTGGCCCGAGCGGCCCGTGAGCGCAGCGAACAAGAGCGGGGATCACAGCGCTGCATCGCGAGCGCTTGCTCTCGCTCCCGGAGCTTCTAAGGGGCTCGCGGTCATGACAAGAACGACCCTGAGGCTCAGAGGCCGAGCGGACGGGACCCAAGCGGCGAGGGTCGCTCTCAGAGCGGGGAGCGAGGCCGTGGCCCGAGCGGCCCGTGAGCGGAGCGAACAAGAGCGGGAAACGGGGTGCCTCACGGCGAGGCGCTGGCGTCACCCTGCGCGCTCACTTGTACTAGCCTTCGGTGTCGCCAGCGCCGCGCTGCTTGCCGCGGCCGGGCCGGCCTGGGCCTCGGGCGAGACGATCGGCGGCTGCGTCCTGGAGCAGGTGCTGCACGCCGAGGAGGAATACGGCAGCCTGCACGCGCTGGAGGAGGGCCCCAAGGCGGACCTCGAGAAGTTCGAGGACGACCTGGAGGGCTGCGTCGAGGCGCCGAGCCCCATCATTCCAGAGCTCGACGAGATCATCTGGGGCGGCGCCGCCTTCTTGATCCTGTTCGCGTTCATGTGGTGGAAGGGCTTCCCGGCGGTGAAGCGGGCCATGGACGCCCGCTCCGAGAAGATCCGGGCCGACCTCGACGCCGCGGACACGGCCAAGGCCGACGCCCTGCGCACCAAGTCGGAGTACGAGGCCCAGCTGTCCGAAGCCAAGACGGCCGCGGCCGCCGTCATCGACGAGGCCCGTGCCCAGGCCGACCAGCTGAGGCAGGACCTGCAGGCCCGGGCCGAGGCTGATGTCACCGAGCAGCGGGCCCGTGCCGCGGCCGACATCGAGTCGAGCCGCCGCCAGGCCATCGACGACCTACGCACCGAGGTGGCCGCCATCGCGGTCGGCGCGGCCGAGCGGGTGGTGGGTGCCAGCCTCGAAGCGGACGTCCATCGTGACCTCATCGATGGCTACATCGACGAGGTGGCCAGCGGTGCCAGCACCAACGGCAGCAACGGGGACGGGATCTGAGAGATGACGCCGGCCGCCGCCTCGCAGCGAACTTCCTGTAGTTACCCACAGTATGTGTGGCAAATTCGCAGGGAGTTCGCAGCGACGTACCGGGGCAGGGTCTGAGCGATGGCCGACCGGACCGCCTCGGACCGCATCAGCGGTTACGCCGACGCCCTGCTGGCTGTGGCCCGGGCCGAGGGCGTCCAGGCCGTGGTCGAGGACGAGCTGGCCCGCTTCGCCGAGGCGCTGCGCCAGAGCGACGAGCTGCAGTCCACCCTCGCCGATGCGGTCATAGACGTGGAGCGACGGCTGCGGATCGCCGAGGACCTGCTCGCCGGTCCAGCGCTTCCCGTCACTACGGCGCTGGTGTCGCTGGTGGTCGGCACGGGTCGCGGCGGCGATCTCGTCGAGATCATCGAAGCCGCCATCGACCGGGCTGCGGCGGGCCGCAACCGGCGGGTGGCGAGGGTGCGCAGCGCGGTGGAGCTAACCGGCGACCAGCGGTCCCGGCTGGCCGCGGCCATCAAGGCCTCTTCGGGGCTTGACGTGGAGATCCAAGCGACCGTCGATCCCAGCGTGGTCGGCGGGGTGGTCACCGAGATCGGAGACGACGTGATCGACGGCAGCGTGCGCAGCCGCCTGCAGCAAATGCGAGCTGGCCTCGGCTGAGAGGCCGAGCGGACAAGGAGAGCGACCCATTAGCGAGTACGGGAGGTGCCTAGCGAGGCCGTGGCCCGAGCGGCCCGTGAGCGGAGCGAGCAAGAGCGGGAATGAAGGCGCCGGCCACCACACAGGAGATTCAACGACCAGGTATGAGTGACCAAGAATGAGCGACACATCAACACTCACGATCAACACGGCCGACATCGCGGCCGCCATCCGCCAGAACCTTGAGGGGTTCACCCCCGCGCTGGAGCAGTCCACCGTGGGCCGGGTGCTGGAGGTGGGCGACGGAATCGCCCGCGTGTCGGGACTGCCCGACGCGGCCGTCAACGAGATGCTGCGCTTCGCCAACGGCGCCGTCGGGCTCGCGCTGAACCTCGACGAGACCTCCATCGGCGCGGTGGTCCTCGGAAATGTGGAGGGCATCGAGGAGGGCCAGCCGGTGCAGGCCACCGGCGACATCCTGTCGATCCCCGTGGGCGACGGCCTGCTCGGCCGGGTGGTCAACACGCTGGGCGAGCCGGTGGACGGCAAGGGACCGCTGTCCAACCCGATCCCGAGGCGCATGGAGATCCAGGCGCCGGGCATCACCGGGCGCAAGCCGGTGCACGAGCCGATGCAGACCGGAATCAAGTCCATCGACTCGCTGATCCCCATCGGCCGGGGCCAGCGCGAGCTGATCATCGGCGACCGCAAGACGGGCAAGACCACGATCGCCCTCGACACCATCCTGAACCAGCGCGGCCTGGGCGTGAACTGCATCTATGTGGCCATCGGCCAGAAGGCCTCCACCGTCGCCCAGGCGGTGGCCACCCTCCACGAGCTCGGGGCCATGGACTACACGGTGGTGGTGGTGGCGCCCGCGTCGGACCCAGCGCCCTACAAGTTCCTCGCCCCTTACGCCGGCTGCGCCATGGGCCAGCACTGGATGGAGAACGGCGAGCACGCCCTGGTCATCTACGACGATCTCTCCAAGCAGGCCGAGGCCTACCGCCAGGTGTCGCTGCTGCTGCGCAGGCCCCCCGGACGCGAGGCCTACCCGGGTGATGTGTTCTACCTTCACAGCCGCCTGCTGGAGCGGGCTGCCAAGCTTAGCGACGATCGGGGCGCCGGGTCGCTCACCGCGCTGCCGGTGATCGAGACCAAGGCTGGCGACGTCTCGGCCTACATCCCCACCAACGTGATCTCCATCACCGACGGTCAGATCTTCTTGCAGGACGACCTGTTCAAGTCGGGCATCCGCCCCGCCGTGGACGTGGGCATCTCGGTCAGCCGGGTGGGCGGCGCGGCCCAGGTGAAGGCCATGAAGACGGCGGTGGGCACGCTCAAGGGCGACTTGCAGCAGTTCCGCGAGCTGGAGGCCTTCGCCGCCTTCGGCTCCGACCTCGACGCAGTGTCGAAGGCCCAGCTCGAGCGGGGCTACCGCCTCACCGAGCTGCTCAAGCAGGGTGTGAACAGCCCGCTTCCGGTGGAGGAGCAGGTGGTCTCCATCTACGCTGGCACCCACGGCCACCTCGACGGAGTGCCGATCAGCGATGTGCGGCGGTTCGAGAGCGAGCTGCTGGACTGGTTCCGCAGCCGTGAGGTGCCGACGCTCGCGGAGATCCGCTCAACCGGCGCGATCGACGACGTCGATGGCTTCGATACCAGGGTCAAGGCGTTCGCCGAGCAGTTCGAGACCTCGGAAACCGCGACGGGCACCGAGCCCGAAGCGGCCGAACAGGGCGCAGAGCAGACCACCATGGTCGACGCCGAGACGACCCTGCCCGAAGAGGACCTGAGCCGGGCCGAGGACTAGAGGCCGAGCGGATAGGGAGCAGTTCATGAGGATCTTCGCGAGGCGCCGAGCGAGGCCGTGGCCCGAGCGGCCCGTGAGCGCAGCGAATAAGAGCGGGAAACGACACGCTTCACCGCGGGGCGTTGACACCTTTCCGCGGGGCCTTTGAGGGTCCTGGGCTCAGGAACAGGCACCAGGGACAGGGACAAGGACAAGGACTGAGCCGTGCCCGGAGGCAAAGAACGCGAGCTGCGCAGGCGGATCGGCAGCATTCAGTCCACCAAGAAGATCACCCGCGCCATGGAACTGATCGCGGCCACCCGGGTGGTGAAGGCCATGCAGAGGGCCAACGCCGCCCGGCCCTACGCCCGGCTGATCACCAGCGTCATCGAGGACCTCGCGGCGGGCGGTGCCGAGATCGACCATCCGCTGCTGCGCCAGGCGCCGGAGGTGAGGAGCGTCGGGTTCATCGTGATCACCGGCGACCGAGGCCTGGCCGGGGCCTACAACACGTCGGTCATCCGCACCGCCGAGCGCCAGGTCATGGGCCATGTGTCGGAGGGCAAGGGCTATTCGCTGTGCTGTGTGGGCCGCAAGTCGGCCAGCTACTTCCGCTTCCGCAACTACCGCATCGACCACGCCATGTCGGGGTTCAGCGACAACCCGTCCTACGACGACGCCCGCCACATCGCCGAGACGGTCAGCCAGTCCTTCCTGTCGGAGGCCGTCGACCAGGTGGAGCTGATCTACACCGAGTTCGTGTCGATGGGCACCCAGCGCGTGGTGGTGCGGCGGTTCCTGCCGCTGGTCGACACCGAGATGATGGTCTCAGAGGGCTCGGGCACGGGCCGGGAGGGGAGCTTCGAGTTCGAGCCGTCCCCCGAGTCGGTGCTGGAGGCGTTGCTGCCCCGCTACACCGAGGCCCGGCTCTACGGTGCGCTGCTCGACGCGGCGGCGTCGGAGCACGCCAGCCGCCAGCGAGCCATGAAGGCGGCCACCGACAACGCCGAGGAGCTCATCACCAAGCTCTCCCGGGCCATGAACCAGGCCCGCCAGGACGCCATCACCACCGAGATCATGGAGATCGTCGGAGGCGCGGAAGCACTGGGGGCTGACGCCGGCCAGCACGGCGGCGTCGAGACCGCTCTCGCGTCGATGCTGGCGGGAATGCCGGCGGCGACCGATGCGTCCGTGCCGGCATCCGCAAGCGCGGGCGAACCCCCCGTATAGAACGAACCTCACGGATAGAAAGCCACGGATAGCAATGACCGTCACAGAGTCCCGCCCCGAAGCAGGTGGCGACACCGATCTTCGCACCGGCCGCATCGTCGGCATCGCCGGCCCGGTCGTGGATGTGGAGTTCCCGGCCGGGCACCTGCCCGAGATCAACACCGAACTCGAGTTCACTGTCGTTGTGGACGGCACCGACGTGCGTGTGCCCGCCGAGGTAGCCCAGCAGATCGGTGACCACCGGGTGCGGGCCATCGCGCTCAAGCCCACCGACGGCCTCACCCGCGGCACCGAGGTGCGCAACACCGGCCACGGCATCCAGGTCCCGGTGGGCGACGGCACCCTCGGCCATGTGTGGAACGTGATGGGCGAGTGCCTTGACACGCCGGGCCACGACACGCCCGAGCACTGGGACATCCACCGCCCGCCGCCCTCGTTCGATTCGCTGGAGCCGTCATCGCAGATGTTCGAGACGGGCGTGAAGGTGATCGACCTGCTCACCCCCTACAAGCAGGGCGGCAAGATCGGCCTGTTCGGCGGCGCGGGCGTGGGCAAGACCGTGCTCATCACCGAGATGATCACCCGGGTGGCCACCAACCACGGCGGCGTGTCGGTGTTCGCCGGGGTGGGGGAGCGCACCCGCGAGGGCACCGACCTGTTCCTGGAGATGGGCGAGACGGTGATGGGTGACGGCAAGACCCGGGTGCTCGACAAGGCCGCCCTCGTGTTCGGCCAGATGGACGAGCCGCCCGGCGTGCGGCTGAGGGTGGCTCTGGCGGGCGTGACCGTGGCCGAGTACTTCCGCGATGTGCAGAACCAGGACGTGCTGCTGTTCATCGACAACATCTTCCGGTTCGTGCAGGCTGGCTCGGAGGTGTCCACCCTGCTGGGCCGGATGCCCTCCGCGGTGGGCTATCAGCCGACCCTGGCCGACGAGATGGGCGATCTCCAGGAGCGGATCACCTCCACCCGGGGCAAGTCGATCACGTCGTTGCAGGCCGTGTACGTGCCCGCCGACGACTACACAGACCCGGCTCCGTTCACGTCGTTCACCCACTTCGACGGGACCACCGAGCTGAGCCGCGACATCGCCGCGCTGGGTATCTACCCGGCGGTGGACCCGCTGGCGTCCACGTCCATCATCCTCGACCCGCTGGTGGTGGGGGAGCGCCATTACGCGGTGGCCCGTCGGGTACAGGAGGTGCTGCAGCGCTACAAGGAACTGCAGGACATCATCGCCATCCTCGGCCTCGATGAGCTGTCGGAGGAGGACCGGGTGACGGTGGACCGGGCCCGCAAGGTGCAGCGGTTCCTGTCGCAGCCGATGTTCGTGGCCAAGAACTTCACCGGCCAGGACGGGATCTTCACCCCGGTGGATGAGACGATCGAGTCGTTCGAGGCACTGGTCAACGGCGATCTTGACCACCTGCCCGAGCAGGCGTTCTACATGGTGGGCGGCGCTTCCGACGTCGAGCGCAAGGCTGCGGAGCTGAGGGCCTGAGATGACTGTTCGTGCTGCGGGGCTGAGCGTCGCGGGGTTGAGGGCCTGACATGGCCGTCGAGCTCGACGTCGAGCTGGTGTCGCCCGAGGAGGTGACCTACTCAGGCTCGGCCGAGATGGTGATCGTGCGCACCACCGAGGAGGGCGACATCGCCTTCCAGGCAGGGCATGTGCCCTTCCTGGGCGTGCTGGCGCCCTGGTCGGTGGACGTGCTGCGCCTCGGCGGCGAGCGCGACACCTTCGCGGTGCACCGGGGCTTCGTGGAGGTCAGCCACAACAAGGTGACGATCCTCTCCGACGTGTCGGAGACCGCGGCCGAGATTGATATCGACCGGGCCACGCAGGCCCGTCGCCGGGCGACTGAGGCCCTGGCAGCCGACGCCGAGGACGCTGAGGCGGCCGCCGCGCTGGAGCGGGCCGAGCTGCGCTTGCGGGTAGCGACCGCCTCCTAGTAGCGCTTCGTCTCCGGCTGGCGGGACCTAGCCGCCGCGATATCCCCAGCCATGGTGCCACACCCTGCGTTGGCGCGCTCCCCCGACTGGCCGATCCTGACCCCGCAAGCTGGCGTTTTGCCACGTCAGGGGCTATCCCTGATTATTGCGATTGTGTCGGTTACTGTCCGCCCAACGTACAGACTGTCGGCTACTCGATGCCTTCGGCGGTCTGGCGGGAAGGTAGGCAGTGCGGACTCACGCGGGCATCGTCACGGGGGTTAGGCGGAACGGTCGGAGGAGCACCGGGATGGCGCGCCGCTCGGCTGCGAGGGTCGCTGGCGTGCTCGTGGCCGCGGTGCTGGCCGGCTTGGCGCTGCCGCCCGCGGCCGGGGCCCAACTGTCCAACGACGCCTCCCTAACCTCGCTGACGGTCCACTCCGCCCTCGGGTCCACGAAGCTGTTCCCATCCTTCGATCCAGATGTGGACAGATACGAAGTTGCTGCTCCGAGCGGGGAGACGATGGTGACGGTCACCGCGGAGCCGAGTCCCGGCGGGAGTATCCAAGTCTGGAAGAACGACGCCGACCCGAACCTCGAGGGCTTGCAGCTGGCCTTGACGCCCGGCACTTCGAGCGGTTTGACGGTCCACGTCACGGCCGAAGACGGCCAGACCACAGAATCCTACAGGCTCTCTGTGGCTCCTGCGTCGAGCGAACCCAAGGGTTGGAGGGTATACAACGACGTGCCTGTGGCACGACTGGTGGACGATCCGGACCTGCGGTCGAACTATCTCCACGGAGTCGTGGCGGATGACTCCCGCGTGCTAGTCAGCGCGCGGAGGTTCGCGGGCGGTGTCGGGCAGAAGCTGTTGGCGTTCCAAGCTTCTGACAGTTCGTACCTGCCCAGTGGCGACCTCGATCTTGGCGGCACTGGAGACAGGGGCATGTGGTCCAACGGCACGAAGCTGTTCGTGATGGGCAACGACGGGGAAGTGCGCGTGTACAACATCTCCGACGGCTCGCGCGTGGAGAGCGAGGACCTTGATATCACCCCGGAACTTTGGCACCACCTCATCCCGCAGCACGAGAACACGCATCCTCGGGGGATCTGGTCGGACGGCGAGACGCTGTGGGTTGTGGACTCCGAGGACGCCAAGGTCTACGCGTATGAGCTTGAGGCTGGTAGCCGGTATGACTGCGACACATACGAGTCATATTGGAGTGGCTGGTGCCGCCAGCCGGACAAGGAGTTCGACCTGGCGACCGACAACGACAGTCCCTGGGGAATCACCGCCGATCGCGACACCTGGTGGGTGTCGGATAGTCGAGACGGCAAGATCTATGCGTATAGCCGCGCTGATGGCAGCCGGAACTCTGATAACGACTTCGACACGCTGGCCTCGGCCGGCAACACGATGCCGCAGGACATCTCAGCCACCGCCACGATCATGTACGTCGCCGACTATCTCGACAGCCGGGTCTACTCCTACAACATGCCGGAGGGCTCGGTTCCGATATCTCCGCCTCTGCCTCAGCAGTCTGACGATGCGACGCTGGGATCGTTGTCCTTGACAGGTGTGACGCTGTCTCAGACCTTCTCGCCCGAGATGACCTTCTATACGGCGAACGCCGTAGAGAACAGTGTGACATCCACCACGGTGATAGCCGAAACGAACAACTCGAGGGCGTCCCTTGAGGTGAGGTACGTGTTGAACGGCGCTGATGTGACAGTAGCCAATCGGGTCGTGCCGTTGAGTGTCGGCGCCAACACGATCAAGGTGGAGGTGACGGCCGAGGACGGGACCACCAGAGAATACAGAGTGGCGGTCGAGAGGCTGGCCCTGTCTGACGATGCGACCTTGGACATGTTGGAGTTGTCGGGTGTAACGCTGGTTCCGGCGTTCATGTCGTCGAGGGAGGGCTATACGGTGTCGGTGGCCAATGGTGTGGAGTCCACGACGGTGACTGCGACGCCGAATCACCGTGACGCGACCCATGTGGTCCAGGACGACGGGGTTGAGGACGCTGATCGTGTGATTCCGTTGGCCGTGGGTGCCAATGTGATCACAGTGGTGGTGACGGCTGAGGACCGTCAGGCAACCAAGACCTACGCGGTGACGGTCACGCGGGCGCGGCCGCCTCCGTCTACGGATGCGACGCTGGACATGTTGGCGTTGAGTGGTGTGCCGCCTGAGGATCTGGAGTTCATGTCTGACGACACCGACTATGCCGTGGACGTGGCCAACGGGGTGGCGTCTACAACGGTGACTGCGACCCCGAACGACGCCAGTGCGTCGGTTGAGATCAATGGGGTCGCGGGCGCGGTTCAAATGGTCGATCTGGGGGTGGACGCGAACACGATCACGGTGGTGGTGACGGCGGCGGATCAGAACACGACGAAGACCTACACGGTGACGGTGACGCGGGCGGAGTCGATGTCTGGTGATGCGTCGTTGGCTTCGTTGGTGTTGACCGGTGTGACGCTGGATCCGGTGTTCGTGCACGACACGCTGATCTATACGGCGTCGGTGGCCAATGGTGTGACGTCCACGACGGTGAGTCCGGGTCTGAGCGACTCGACTGCGAGTGCTGTCGTGCAGATCGGCGGTGTTGAGGACGCTGACCGCACAGTGCCTCTGGTTGTGGGCGACAACGTGATCACGGTGGTGGTGACCGCCGCGGACGGTCAAACGACGAAGACCTACACGGTGACCGTCACCCGTGCCGCGTCCGCTCCGCCGGGCAACACCGGCAACACCGGCGGTGGCGGATTCGGCGGATTCGGCAGATTTGGCGGCGACACCGGCGGTGGCGGTGGTGACGAGTCCCCGACGACCGATGACGAGTCCACCGATGACGAGTCCGACACCGAGTCGCCTTACACAGATGTCGGGGATGCCGGCAGCGACACCGAGACCGCCATCAGAGAACTGCACCCGCTTGGCGTGTTCACGGGCACCGAGTGCGAGGCGAACCGCATCTGCCCCGACGATCCGCTCACCCGGTGGGTGGCCGCGGTGTGGATGGTGCGCATCCTCGACGGCGAGGAGCCGGCCGCGATCACCGAATCACGCTTCTCCGATGTGAACGCGTCGCCGATGTGGGAGGAGAGCATGTGGTTCGCCCCACATGTGGAGCGCCTGGCCGAACTGGAAGTCACCATGGGCTGCGCCACGGACCCGCTGCGCTACTGCCCCGACGGCAACCTCACCAGAGCCCAGGTGGCGAGTTGGATTGCTCGAGCCCTTGATCTGCCCTCCGCGGAATCGGAGGGCTTCACCGACACCATGGGCGATGTCCACGAGGACAACATCGACTCGGTGGTTGCGGCCGGAGTCGCCGGCGGCTGCGCAACCAGCCCGGATCGCTTCTGCCCCGAGCGGATCGTCACACGCGGGGAGCTGGCCCGCATGGTCAACGCCGCCCGCAAGGTCGCCTCTTCGGGCTAGGCACCGCCGATCTGGCGCCGCCGGCGGTCGGTCTAGAGATCCCGGGCCTTGCGGTGACGGTGGCGGCCCTCGATGAGGCGCACGGTGCCAGACCGGCTGCGCATCACCAGCGACTGGGTGTGGCAGTAAGTGGCGTCGAAATGGATGCCCTTGAGCAGATCGCCGTCGGTCACTCCGGTTGCGGCGAAGAAGCAGTTGTCGGTGTTGACGAGGTCGTCCTGAGTCAGCACTCGTTCCACGTCGTAGCCCAGCTTGGTCAGGGCTTTGCGTTCGTGCTCGTTGCGGGGCCACAGGCGGCCCTGGAGGGCGCCGCCCATGCACTTGATGGCGGCCGCGGTGATCACGCCTTCGGGAGTGCCGCCGATGCCGAACAGGATGTCGGCGCCAGTGTTGGGCCAGGCGGTGGAGATGGCGCCGGCCACGTCGCCGTCGGGGATCAGCCGGATGCGGGCGCCGGCCTCGCGGACTTCGGCGATCAAGTCATCGTGGCGGTCACGGTCCAAGATCACCGCGGTCAGGTCGCGCACGGACTCACCCTTGGCCTCGGCCACGGACTTCAGGTTCTCCGTCGGGGACTGGGAAATGTCGATCAGATGGGCGGCTTCGGGGCCGGTGGCGATCTTCTCCATGTACACGCAAGGGCCGGGGTCGAACATCGTGCCCCGGTCGGCCACGGCGATCACCGACAGGGCGTTGCCCCGCCCCAACGAGGTGAGGGTGGTTCCGTCGATCGGGTCGACGGCCACATCGGTCTGGGGGAGCTGCCCGTTGCCGACACGCTCGCCGTTGTAGAGCATGGGTGCTTCGTCCTTCTCGCCCTCCCCGATCACGACGATGCCGTCCATGGAGATGTCTCGCAGCACCCTGCGCATGGCGTCCACCGCGGCCTCGTCCGCGCCGTCCTTGTCGCCTCGGCCCATCCAGCGGGACGCGGCTATGGCGGCGCCCTCGGTGATCCGCACCATTTCCAGTGCGATGTTGCGGTCAGGCTTGGGGTGCGTTGAGGCGACCATGACCGCGAACCTATCCCAAGCGAGGCACGGGCGAAGGCCACGGACGCGAGCAAGGCTGTTCGGCGATGCCGCAATGGGCCGTCGGGGTGGCAAGATGGTGCGATGCCCGCCGCGTTCCGACCAAGGTTCCGTCGCGGCACCGCCGGCACCGAGTCCGAGGGGGATCCCTCCGGGGCGACCGGCGAGGACATCAATGCCGAGGATGTAAGTGCCGAGGATGTCGATGGCGATGTCGATGGCGGCGAGTGGTTGGCCTACGAGCTTCACGAGTGGTCGCTCGAGAGCCGGGTGATGCTGCAGCAGTTGCTCACCGTCGACGAGGTTGTTCACTCGTGGCAGGGCACGACGCTGATGGTTCACGAGTCACTGGAGGCACAGGTCGACGGCCTCGTGGACGAGGTGGAGGAGACTGAGAGGGCGAAGGAGGCGATCAGCCGCCCCATCGGACCCGAGGATTCCCTGACGGCATTCGAGCTCTCCGAGTGGCCCGAAGAACTGCGGGCGGAGTTGGCAGAGCGACTGATGCAGGCCCGCGTGCCTTACATCTTGGACACTGAGGGTGAGGCAGACGGGGGTGACGTAGACGGGGGTGAGGCAGACGGGGGCGACGTAGACGAGGGTGACGTTGCTGAGGATCACGTAGACGAGAGCGACGCTGCTGAGCATGATGCAGGCGATGGCGCAGACGCGGTCGATCAAGACACCGGGCGAGCCGAAGTCTGCGATCTGCTGGTTCGCGAGGCGGACGAAGAGCGTGTGGAGTTGGTGATCGACGATCTGCTGGCCCGCGAGGAGGAAGCCCAATTCGTGGAGCTCGACGGTCTGGAAGTCAACGGCCTTCTCAGTGACTTGTTCGTGGCGTGCGATCGGTTGCGACGCGATCCCGGCGACCTCGACGGGGTGCGGGGCGTGGTTGCGAACGCGCGGAGGATTGCCGGAGTGCGGACGCCGTTCGGCTTCGCTGCCACAAGCTGGCGAGGTTTGCGGAACTCGGTGGGCGAGCTGCTCGCCTTGGTGGAGGGTGAGGACACCGACCAGGACGATCTCCGCGAGTTGGCTCATCGCATGAGCGACACACTCAGGACGCTCGTCTGAGGGCTTGGCGCTGGCGCTACGGCCCAGCGCACGGGTGGAGGATCGCGGCCCCAATGGCTGCGGGTGCATGACCGGGGGTGATTCTCACCGGACTCCAAACGTCGGCCCGTAGATTGCTTCCATGGCTGACGACGAAACCCCCATCGAAGCGCCCGATCCCGGCGGGCATTCCGACGACCCTGACGTGAAGGGCGCGGCGGAAGCAAGCGGCGTCCAACGTAGTGACAATGACCCTGACGGCGGATCGGAGGAGCTCGCGCCGGAGGGATCCGTTGAGTCTGCACAAGAGGCAGAGTCCGAACAGGAACCGCAAGTCTCGGAGGTTGCCTCCGGCGCTGCCGAGAGCAAGCCGGCGCGGTCTACAGCCAGGGTCGCGGCCGTGGCTGTGGGAGCGGTTCTGGCCAGCGCGGCCGCCATCGCGGGCGCGGTGTGGGCCATTTCGGCCATCGTCGGCGAGGACGACTACTACTACGACTGCTGCTACGTGGACTACGCGACCTCTGGTGACCCCGAGGGGTCATGGGAACCCGAGTTCGGTCGGGGGTTTGGAGCGGAACATGAGAGGCGCGGGTGGTCCGAGCGCGAAAGCCGCGAGCCGTTCGAACGCGACAGGCGTGAGCAGGCGGACCGTAGGAAGAAGGATCGCCAAGAGCGACGCGAGTTGGCGGAGCGTGAGGAGCGCGAAGAGCGCGATCGCAACGAACATGCCGAGCCCGGCGAATCGGCCGACTCGGGGCACCCGGTCGCAACCGAAGAGTGCGAAACCGTCCTTAGTTTCGGCACGGGAGAAGATGCCGTCACCGTCCTGATCTGCAACGCTCCGCGAACCGAGTGGCGTGAAGACAAGCCGGGCGCAAAGCCGGGCGACGATCGCGGCGACTTCGACTTCAGGGACCGCCCGCGAGATTCCTTCCCGTTCTCGCCCTACTTCGGATGGAAGGGCGATGGGTGGCCGTTCGAGGGTGACGGCCGGCCGTTTGGTCGCGGTCCTGCGCCCTCGGATCGTGACGGGTGGCCGTTCGAGGGTGACGGCCGGCCGTTTGGTCGCGGTCCTATGCCGTTCGAGGGTGATGGTTGGCCCTTCGAGGGCGGATTGCCCTACGACTTCAAGGATCTGTTCGGGGACGGCGAAGGGGGGTTCTGGTTCGGCAGCGACGGCAACGAGGACGGCTTCTGCTTCGGCCAAGGCGACGACACGGAGTGCTTCAGCGGTCTCGACAGTGATCTCGACCGATTGTCCGACGAAGAACGCGAGCAGCTTGAGCGGATGATGGAGATGTTCTTCAGTGGTTTCGGCCCTGAGAGCTTCTTCGACGGGCTAGAAGGCTTCTTCGAAGGGTTGGAGTTCGAGTTGCCCGAGTCCTCGACCGACCCGCCCGGCGCGGCGAGCGCGTGATTGCTGGAATACCCGGCTCGCCTGGAATGCCCACAGCCCTGTGCTGGCGAACTCACGCGGAATCAGGGCCCGCTAGCTTGGCATGGTGCTCTTGGCCGAGCTGGAGATCTTTCACTCCAGACCGATAGCCCCCACCCGGCGGATCTCCATCGGCCGGGCGTGGCTTCCCGGCTCCGGCGACGAGTCCGGACCCGGTTCCGGAGGCCTGCTGCTGGGCGCGGTGTGCGCCCGCTTCGGGCCGGACCTGTCTCATGACCTGCTAGGCGAGATCGTAGAACTCGTTCACGACCTTGAGCAGGGGCGGCCATTGTCCCAGCCTCGGCTGCGACATCGCTTGCAACGTGACCGGGTCGGACTGACCCGCAGCCGTCAGCGGCTCTACGGTCGCGCTGGTTCCAGATCTCGCGCTAGTTCCGGATCCGACGCCGACCTCGTCTGTGACTTCGAGAGTTCCCGGGCCACCCCGAGCCAAATCGTGCTCGGTGCCGCCTACGCGGCAGGGCTCGCTGATCCGACGGTCCGCCGCGAGGCGATTCGAGCGGTGCGGCGGGGGCTCGCGTGGCGGGGAGAGGTAGGCCTGGCGCTGTTCTCGTATCTTGCCGCCGGCCGCTCATCTGCAAGACCAGCTCAAGCGGTCACCGATCCCGTCGGCTGGGCCCTGGACGTGCTGGGTTTCGGCCGCGAGGTCGACGTGCCCGCGCAGACCGCGGTCCGCCGGGGCTTCCGCGACGCGCTGCGGGCCGCCCATCCCGACCTGGGCGCGGCCGAGGCCGAAGCTGCCGACCGCATCGCCGAGCTGAGCGAGGCTCGCCGGATCCTCCTGGCGCGGTAGGGCGTCGCCGGTCCGGCCTACCGTCCGCGCCTGTCCGCAGCAGGCGAGTCGCTCTGGAGAATCTGGGGCTGGTTGCTCAACAAGCGCTTGCTCAACTCGGCCGCAGCGGCGGCTGGGGTCCTGCGGCCCTCAAGGGCCTCTTTCAGTTCATCCGGTTGGGTGCTCAGGTAGTGCGATGCGGCGGCGTCCAGGTGTTGGGCGACGCGGTCGAGCACTTCCTGGTGAACCCTCGATCGGCGGCGGGCTTCGAGCTGGCCGGTCTCAGTCAGGTGGGCTCGATGGGCTCGGATGGCCTCATTCACCTGGACCGCCCCGTCGCCCGTGGTCGCCGTGGTCATGATGATCTCGGGGCGCCAATGCCGGGCGAGGCCCGTGATGCGACCCAGGTCGAGCATGTGCTCCAGGTCGCGGCGGGCGTCGTCGGCGCCGGGGCGGTCGGCTTTGTTGACCACCAGCACATCGGCCACCTCCAGCAGGCCGGCCTTGTTGGCCTGCACCGCATCGCCCAGCCCGGGCGCGACCATCACCACGGTGGTGTCGGCGGTGCGGGTCACGTCCACTTCCACTTGGCCCACGCCCACCGTCTCCACCAGCAGGGGCGCAAAGCCGCAGGCCTCGAAGACCCGCAGGGCTCCGGGAACGGCCAGAGCCAACCCGCCCGCGTGGCCGCGGGTGGCCATCGAGCGGATGAAACTCTGGTCGCCAGCCACGCCGCCAACCACGCCGTCCATGCGGATGCGATCGCCCAATATGGCTCCGCCGGTGAGCGGTGAGGACGGATCGACGGCCAGAACGGCGGGCTGGCATCCCGAGTGGGCCAGCTCCTTGATGAGGTGCCCCACGAGGGTCGACTTGCCAGTCCCGGGGGTGCCGGTGATGCCGATCACGGGCGCCTCGCCGCTCGCTGGTCCGTGGACCAGCTCTGCGATCTCGTCGGCTGGTTCGCCGCCTGCCTCCACAACGCTGAGCAACCGGCCGAGCGCTCGCCGCTCGCCCCCAGCAGCCCGCACCAGCAGCTCGCGGGTGTTGCTTGTCGTGCCGGTATCGCCAGAGATCAACACGCGATCAATGCACGATCACTAGACGATGGCCGGCTCGGCGTAGCGGCCGAACACTTCGGCCAACGCCTCGCAGATCTCGCCCTCGGTGGCGTAGGCCTTCACCGCGTCGATCACAGGCGGCATGAGGTTCGCCCCGGGTTGCGCGGCGATTGCTCGCACCGCGGCCAGCGACCGCCGCACGGCTTCGTCGTCGCGGGCCTGCTTCACCGCGGCCAGCCGCTTGAGCTGCAGATCCTCGGTGTCTTGTTCGATGCGCAGCAGGTCGCGCTGGGCGTCCTCGCCGTCGGTGAATGCGTTGACGCCGACAATGATCCGGGTCCCGTCGTTCACCTCGCGCTCGAACCGGTAGGCCGAGTCGGCGATCTGGCCCACGAACCAGCCGTCGTCGATGCCCCGGAACACTCCCTCCAGCACCGAGCCGCCCCCCAGTTCGAGGACGTGTTCCAGGATCTCGGTGGCTCGGCGCTCCATCTCGTCGGTCATCCACTCCACGTAGGCGGATCCGCCCAGAGGGTCGGCCACGCTGGCCACGCCGGTCTCGTGGGCCACGATCTGCTGGGTGCGCAGGGCGATGCGGGCCGCCTTCTCGGTGGGAAGGGCCAGCGCCTCGTCGTGGGCGTCGGTGTGCAGCGACTGGGTGCCTCCGAGGACCGCGGCCAGGGCTTGCAGGGCCACTCGGGCGATGTTGTTCTCGGACTGCTGGGCGGTGAGAGACACGCCCGCAGTCTGGGTGTGGAACCGGCACATCAGGCTGCGTTCGGCGGTGGCGCCGTAGCGGTCCTTCATCCAGGTGGCCCAGATGCGTCGGGCTGCTCGGAACTTGCCGATCTCTTCGAAGAAGTCGCTGTGACTGTTGAAGAAGAAGCTCAGCCGGGCCGCGAAGTCGTCGGTTTCGAGGCCGGCGGCCCGGGCCGCCTCCACGTAGGCGAAGCCGTTGGCGAGGGTGAAGCCCAGCTCCTGAGCAGCGGTGGAGCCGGCCTCGCGGATGTGGTAACCGGAGATCGACACCGGATGCCAGCGGGGCATCTGCGCGGTGGTGAATTGCATCATGTCGGTGACGATGCGCATCGAGGGCCGCGGCGGGAAGATGTACTCCTTCTGGGCCTGGTACTCCTTGAGGATGTCGTTCTGGACGGTGCCCGAGAGGCGGGCCCGGTCGCCCCCGGTCTTGTCGGCGACGGCGACGTACTGGGCGAGAGCGACGATGGCGGGACCGTTGATGGTCATGGAGGTGGACACCGCGCCCAGGTCGATGTCTGCGAACAGGTCCTCCATGTCGGTGAGCGTGTCGATGGCCACGCCGGCCCGACCGACCTCGCCTGCCGACCACAACTCGTCGTCTGAGTCGCGGCCCATGAGGGTGGGCATGTCGAACGCGGTGGACAGGCCGGTGCCGCCGTGGCGCAGGATCTCCTTGAACCGGCCGTTGGTGTCGACAGCCGTGCCGAAGCCGGCGAACATCCGCATGGTCCACAGGCGGCCGCGGTACATCTTGGGGTAGATGCCCCGGGTGTAGGGGAACTGGCCGGGCCTCGGTCCGTCGCCGCACACCGGATCGACGGGAACTCCCGACATCGTGGTGAACGATCGCGCGTGTGAGCGTTCTGTCGGGGCCGCATCGTCGGATGGGTTGCGGGGCGGCCGCGCCGGGCCTTCTTGGCGACAAGCGGATTGTTCAGCTTCCACGGGTCAATTATGGTTGGTTCATGGGCGATGGCGTGCATGACCTGACCGTCTACGAGTCGCTCGCGGACGAGCAGGTGTCTCACAGGCGCAAGAGGATCAAGACCAAGGCCTACGAGCGGGAGCTGGCCCGCCTCCAGGAGGAGCTGGTGCGGCTCCAGCGCTGGATCCGGCACAAGGGCCTCAAAGTGGTGGTGATCTTCGAGGGCCGGGACGCAGCCGGCAAGGGCGGCGTCATCAAGAGGATCACCGAGCGGCTCAACCCGCGTGTGGTGCGAGTGGTGGCGCTGGGAACGCCCAGCGACCGTGAGAAGACCCAATGGTGGTTCCAGCGCTACGTGGCCGAGCTGCCCGCGGCGGGGGAGATGGTCCTGTTCGACCGCAGCTGGTACAACCGGGGCCTGGTCGAGCCGGTGATGGGGTTCTGCACCGAGGAGGAGTACCGGGAGTTTCTGCGGTCCTGTCCGGAGTTCGAGCGGATGCTCGTGCGGTCGGGGATCATCCTGATCAAGTACTGGTTCTCGGTGAGCGACGCCGAGCAGGAACGCCGGTTCCAGAACCGGATCAAGGATCCCGTCAGACGCTGGAAGCTGTCGCCGGTGGACGTTCAGGGGCGGTCCCGTTGGGTGGACTTCTCAAAGGCCAAGGACACTCTGTTCGCCCACACCGACATCAAGCAGGCTCCGTGGTATGTGGTCGACGCCGACTCCAAGAAGGCGGCCCGGCTGAACTGCATCACGCACCTGCTGTCGCTGATCCCCTACGAGACGGTCCCCTGGGAGGATGTGGAGCTGCCCGAGCGCCAGTCGGGCGTGGGCTACGTGAGGCCGCCGATCTCGGACCAGACGTTCGTGCCCGAGGTCTATTAGGGATCCTGAACGCCGTCGGCGCCGAGCTTCGGGGCGGGGGCGGGGCGGTTTCGAGGGCGCGGCCGGGCCGGGCTGGCTCAGGACGCCCGGCCGGCCGGGGAGGTTCACGTCACATGGCGCGGGGTAACGCCAGGCTCCCGCTCCTGCTGAGGCCGCGACAGCAACTAGTGCGGTGTCCACTAACGTTGGTGGTTGTGGCGCGTCCACCATTTGAGGCTGGGTGCGTGCTTTGATCGTGTCATGTCACAACCATTGCGGGTTCGTCGTTTGACGGACCAAGAAGGCCGTGGGCTCCAGCGGATTGTTCGCCGGGGCGGCGGCAAGACGGAGGGTTCGGTGGTTCGCTGGCGGCGGGCGTCGGTGGTGCTGGCGTCCGCGGGCGGCAACACGGTGCCTGTGATCGCGAGGCTGGCGGCGACTTCGAGGGATCGTGTGCGCGAGGTGATCCACCGGTTCAACGATGAGGGGATGGCGTCGTTGGACCCTCGGTGGGCGGGTGGCCGTCCCCGCCGCATCACCACTGAGGACGAGGACTTCATCGTCGCCGCGGCCACGACGCGCCCTGAGGCGCTGGGGCTGCCTTTCACGAGGTGGAGCCTGCGCAAGCTGGCCGCGTGTCTGGGCGGCAACCAGACCAGGGTGGTCAAGGTCAGCGTCGAGCGGCTCCGCCAGAAACTGGCGGCTCGGGTGTGACGTTTCAGCGCACCGGGACCTGGAAGGAGTCCAACGACCCCGAGCGCGACGCGAAGCTGGACCGCATCGAGGAGGTCGTCGGGGCTTTCCCGCAGCGGTGCTACGCCTTCGACGAGTTCGGGCCGCTTCAGATCCGCCCCGTCGCCGGGGCGGGCTGGGCCCTCGCGGGGCGCCCGCCGCGGATCGCGGCGAACTACCACAAGACCCACGGGGCAAGCACGTCAGTTACACCTTCAACTCCACCGGCGGCTACACCACGATCCACGTCCAGCCGCGTCGCTGGTTCATGCTCGCTGGCGGCGCGTTCGCTGCGCTGGCGTGGAACACCCTCGTGTACTGCATGAGCACCGGCGGACCCCACGGTGTCTACGTCCGCAGCTGGGCCGTCATAGAGGACCAGTTCCTGTGCCACGCCTTGGGCCACGCCTTGGCCGGGATCTCATGGGACCTCGAAGGTCACCGCCATCCCACCAACAATGTAGGCACATGGGTCGACACCCGCTGCAACTGGTAGTGAGCGGCACGGTCGCAATGCTGCGGCACCGACTGGCCCGGCTGGAGCCGCTGACCGCGGTGGCCAGCGTTGGCCTGGCTGCCGCGGTCGGTGCTGCGGTGGTGTGGCTCACACTCGCCCTCTCCCGGGACTACAGCCAGGGAATCGAGGCCTGGGACACCGCCGACGAATCCTGGTACGTCGTCTTCACGGTCGCATGGCTGGCGGGGCTCGGGCTGTCCGTCGCCCCGCGGTGTCTCCGGCGGCCGCTGGGACGAACGTGCCGGAGGCTCTCACTCGCCGGTGTGATCCTGTGCGGCCTGCTGGTAGCCGCGTCGCCGTTGGTGTTCCTGATAATGCTGTTCACCGTCGTTCCCTGACCCCCGGAAGGACCTGCTCGACAGTCTGGAGCGACCCGCCGTCGGCTTTAGACATTCATGACGAACACGTGCTCGACGGTTGGGGGAACCCTAACCGGGGGCTGCTCAACCAGTGGAACAGCGCCGAGCCGGTTGCGGCCGCCATGCCATTCAGCGGGCGACGTCGCCCCGAATCGGCAGCTGCAGGATGTCCTTGAGCGACGAACTCGCCGCTTCCGGAGTACCTCCAAAGCATCACACTTCGCCCGAAACAGCCCCCGCAAAGGCTCACACCTGCAGTTGGGAATCGGATCACACGCCGCGGCTGAGTCCCTGTCCTGTACAGAAGGAGGGCTCAGCGTCCCGAAGCCCGAGCCCCCCCTCCCGTCTTGGAGGAATCGGGCGAAGAGGATCCGTCGTCGACGGGCTCAGCGTCCCGAAGCCCGAGCCCCCCCTCCCGTCCCCCCTCGGGGGAGGCCCCCGCCCTCAGGGACCAGCCCCGGCGCCGGGGGAGGGCCCCTCGCCCGTCGGTAACTCCACCGGAGGCTCCGGCAGCAGATCAGCGAACAGGTCCCGTGCCGGAATGCGGGCCCAGCCGGCCCGCAGCGCGGCCCAGCATCAACACGTCGTCGGGCTCCAACCAGTCGGCCGCCGTCCACAGCAGGTTGCGGGCCGCGGCCTTCTCGTCGGCGCGGCCCTCGAAGAACGCCGCCTCGAAGGCCTCCGCGCTACCGGCCGTCCACTCCAGGGCCTCGTCGCACAGCGGCCGCACCTCGACGGACTCACCGGTTCGGTCCACCAGATCCTCAACCCGGCGCAGGACCTCGACCGCGGTCAGCTCGGCGTGCAGTTCCACCAGCCCCGGAGGCCAGCGCCGCCTCAGCGTCTCCAGGCGCTCACGCGCCCACTCGGGATCGGTCGCACCGTCGCTCATGGCCACCCTCAACGTGGTCGGGCTTCTCAACGCCGCCGTCAGAGCGCTCGAAACCGCCGGCTTCTGCGTCAAAAGGCCTGACCACCTGCGCGCCGCAGCCCTAGTGTCCCGTTTGGGGAATTCGTTGCAGATATGTGGCCATGGTCTCGAAGATCTCGTCGGCGGTCTTGCGCCAGATGAAGGGGCGGGGGTTCTGGTTCCAGTTGTCGGTCCAGGCGTTGATGGAGTCTTTGAGGTCTTTGACGCTGGTGTGGGTGCCGCGGCGGAGCCACTTGGTGGTGAGCTCTGAGAACCAGCGCTCCACGAGGTTCATCCAGGAGCTGTAGGTGGGGGTGAAGTGGAGCTTGAAGCGGGGGTGGCGCAGCAGCCGGCGCTGTATGGCGGGGGTCTTGTGGGCAGAGACGTTGTCGAGGACGACGTGCACGTCGAGGTGCTCGGGGACCTCTTTGTCGATGAGGTTCAAGAACTTGCGGAACTCCTCGCTTCGGTGCCGGGCGGTCATCGTGGTGATGACCTTGCCGGTGGCGGCGTCGAGCGCCGCGAACAGGTCGGTGGTGCCGTGTCGGCGGTAGTCGTGGGTGCGCCTTTGCGCGGCGGCGGGCATCAGCGGCAGGATCGGGGCGGTGCGGTCTATGGCCTGCACCCCCGTCTTCTCGTGCGCGCAGAACACTGCCGCGGCCTCAGGCGGGTTCAGATACAGCCCGACGACGTCTCGGACCTTGTCGATGAACTGCGGGTCCGGCGACACCTTGAACTCCTCGACGAGGTGGGGCTTGAGCCCGAACGCCTGCCAGATCGAGTGCACCGACCACGCCGAGACGCCCACCTCAGCGGCCATCGACCGCGTCGACCAGTGCGTCGCGCCCGCCGGCGCGGACTCCAGGGTGCGCACCATCACCTCCTCCACCTTGGCGTCGGTGATCTTGCGCGGCGGGCCCGGCCGCGGGTCGTCGGCCAGCCCGCCGAGGCGGCGCTCAGCGAACCGGCGCCGCCACTTGGCGACCGTCGCCGGGTGGCACCCCAGCCCAGCGGCGATATCTCTGTTGTAGCGGCCCTCGGCCGCGGCCAGCACGATCCGGCACCGCAGCGCCAGAGCCTGAGACGACTTCGGGCGGCGAGCCCACCGCTCAAGCGTCTCGCGCTCCCCGCCGCTGAGCTCGATCACAACCGTCGGCCGCCCCCGCCTCGCGCCCATAGCTGCCTCCAATCGTCGCCGACAGCGGCCATGCTACCACCCCGGGCACATAAACGCGACGAACTAGCCAAACGGGACACTAGGGAGGCTCACGTCACGTTGGCGTGCAGCAGTGCCAGGGCGCGGGCCCAGGCCGTGTTCCAGGCCTGCTCGTCGTAGGTGCCGAGGGGGTTCTCCCAGTTGCCGAAGCCGTGGCCGGTGCCTTCGTAGACGTGGAAGACGACGTCTTTGTCGAGGCCACGCAGCTGTCCGGCGAGGGCTTCGCAGGCGTCGGGCGGGAAGAAGTCGTCGCTGGCCGCGAGGTGGCCTTCGACTTTGGCGCTGAGGTTGCTCCAGTCGAGCGAGTCGTCGCCGAGGGGGGCGCCGTAGAACGGGGCCGCAGCCGAGACCCGGTCGCCCGCGAGGGCGGCGATGCGCAGTGTGAGCAGGCCGCCCATGCAGAAGCCGGTGACGCCCACGGTGGATGACGAGCAGGCGTCGTGGCCGATCAGGTAGTCGATGGCGGCGGACATGTCGCGGGCGGCCCGCTCCGGCGGCAGGGTGGTCATCAGCTCGCCGGCCTTGTCCATCTCGGTGTGGCTGGCCATCTCGCCCTGGTACAGGTCGGGTGCGAGCGCGGTGAAGCCTTCTTCGGCGAGCAGGTCGCACACGGCCTTGATCTGGGGCACCAGCCCCCACCACTCCTGCAGCACGATCACGCCTGGGCCCGAGTCCCCGGCCGCAGCGGCCACGTAGCCCCGCGCTGTGGTTCCGTTGGCGGCGAACTCCACCATCTCACCCATCGGTGCCTCCTTGTTGCCCTTCCGTCGCAGGCGGTCGGGGTTTCTGTGCGCAAGCCTGCCAGATTCACCGCCGCAGTGCTCACTCCCGGCGTTGCTCGGCGCTATGCCCAACCGGTGGCGGATTTCCTGCTATCCCACCCTCGGCCTGCGATGCGGCTCGGGGATCCCGCATTGGCGTCAGCCCGCTGGGTTTGCGCGACGGGCGATCCGGTTCAGCCAGCGCGGTCGATCACTCAAACGGTGGCGAACAACCGCCCGTTCGTGACGGGTGGGGACGGGCCGGCTGCCTCGTCGTGATCAGTCCCAGGATGCGCGGTGGCCGGGGCAGCGGCGGGACCCGCTCGGACGGGCGGCCCCGCGCCTGAGAGTGCATCCGACCGGTGCCGGGTCGATTGCGTGGTTCGATCGGGCGGCGGCCCGCGCCCGCATCGAGCATCGATAGCTCTTCGGCGGCGTGGGCGGGGCCGTAGCTCATCGGGTCGGGTGGGTGCAGTGTGCGCTGTCCGGGTGGGCCGTGGATCTGCCAGCCGAAGTAGTGAATCTTGTTGTGGCAGCCCCAGCAGGCCAGCACCATGTTGGCGATGCTGGTGGCGCCGCCCTGCGATACCGGTTTGACGTGGTGGGCCTGGCACATGTCGGGATGGGCGCCGCAGGCGAAGCAGCCGCCGTCGCGGGCGATCAGCAGCTGGCGTTGGGCCTCGGTGGCGCAGCGCACCGAATGGGCCCGCCATATCGGTCGGCCCTCGCGGTCATAGACCACGCCGGTGAAGCGGGCGTTGCAGGCGAGCTCCTCGAGCACCGACGGGGGCAGCCGTACACCGTCGGGCAGCTCAGCGATGAGCCGGCCGGTCTCGGCGTCGACATGGGCCACCACGCAGATGTCAGCGATGGGCTTGCCGCCACCGCTGGTGCTGTTACTGCCGGTGAGGGCATCGAGGGCATCGGCCATGCACTGCTGGAACGAGCGCTTCTCGGCAGTGCTGGCGGTGTTCTTCTTGTCGGTGTCGTACATCTCGCCGGCCTCGGCCCGCAGACGGTTGCCGATGCGCCGCCCGGTCACCGAGTCGAACTGGCTATGCAGGTGCACCATCCCGTCGTCGCCGTCCCACACCCGCACACAACGCCGCGCCCGCTGGCGGGCGTGCTCGGACGCTCCGCCGTCGCCGTCGCGATCGGTCACCCACCGGCGGGCCTCCTTGGTGAACTGCTCGAGCCGCATCGACTCGGCCTTGGCCAACAACTCGCGGTCCGCGTCCACGTCAGCAGCGCTGGTCTTGTCGACCGCCTCGGCTAGGCGTTTGGCGTTGGCCTGCGACACCCGGCCCTCAGCCACCGCATCGCGCAGCGAGGGCACCTTCCTCAAGGCTTCAGCGGTCTTGACCTGGCTTTGGGCGTCCTGCCGCGACAGCCCTGCGCTCGAAGCCAGCACCTCGGCGCCGCCGTCACCGTGACGCTCCCGGCCCGCCACCGCAGCCGCGCCAGCGGCCTGGAACGCCGAGTTGACCCCGGCGATGGCCTTGGACACCGCCAACGCATCACGGATCTCCGCGCACGACACCGAGCCCTCAGTGACCAGCGCCAGCATCTCCTTGGCGGCGGCCTCGGCCCGTCGAGCAGCGTCGATCAACATGCACACAGTATCCCACAGGCGTGTGACACTTGTCAAGTTTTTTCATGATTTTGAAGGATATTTTGTGTTCTACAGGAGTCGGGCACCGCACCACTGGTCGGGATCTGTGTGCAGTGCGTGCCCTCATCTCCTAGCTACACCGCCGCGGCGGCGCGTTCGTCAATCCAGTCGGCAAGCTGGTACACGTTCCTGGCCACGTCGTTGGCGTCCCCAGACAGGTCCAGCGCGTAGGTGTGCAGCACCTTGTCGGCGTGGCGAACTCGAATCGACGAGACAGTCGCGGTGCCTTGTGAGGCAGAGGCTTCGGTGGAGTGGGGGCGAGCAAGTTCGGCGCTGGAATCGTTGTCGTCAGAGCCGTCAGAGAGGTTGGCGTTGAGGCAGTAGATGAGCACGCCTTCAGGTAGATCCAGAGCGGTTGTGTAAGCCAGCAGCTGGTAGTAGTCGGCGGTGCGCCCGCCAGCCGTTTCGCCGGTGAGCTTGTACTTGATGTCCGCGACGAATCTGGGGGCACCAGCCTTACGGAACACCAGATCAGGCTTGATGGCTACCGTGCGTTCTTCATCCAGCCTGTCGCGATGCTGGTCCTTCACGTCGACGCGCCCCCTCAGTGCCCGTCGCAGCCGCTCGGTTACGAACCGCTCGAACAGCTTGTTCATGTCCAACATGAACGACGATGCCTGGGTCTGGCCGACGGCGTCTTGAAGCGTCAGGTTCGCCAGCACGAGCCGGGCCAGCCGCAGCGCCGGCTTGTAGTGCTCGTTGAGGCGGGTGAACACCACTTGGTCGTCGTCGGTGTGGTGGTGCCGAACGTCGCCAACGTCTTCAAGGGTGACGAGGTGCTGCATCAGCCGGCGCCGGTCGATGGGCTGCACCCCGGCCACTCGCAGCGACCGGGACACGGCCGCCTTCAGATAGGAGTTCTCGATCAGGTCGGCAGTGAACTCGGTGAACCTGCAGGTCGTGGGTATGGCGATGCCGGGCTGGGCGAGTTGTCGAGCGATGTCGACTCGTCCCCGCAGGGCGATCAGCCGGTCATGCTGCTCCCGGTAGGAGTGGTACAGCCCGCGGGCGAGGGTGGTCTCGGTGGTGCGGGCGAAGAACGACACAAGCGCAGGCAGCAGATCGCCGGTGGTCTCGAAGCGGACAGCCTCGTCATGCCAGTCCCGCGGACGCAGGCCGACTTCGAGCAGCAGGAACAGGTTGCGCAACGGGATCTTCGGCCGCACCAGCACCTGCAGTCCGGCCACATTGATGGAGCCAACATAGTGACGGGCCCCGACCTGCCAGTGCCCCGAGTGCTCGCCCGGCTCGACCGTCAGATACTGCCCACCGCCGACTCGGTTCAGCGCATTCGCCTGCGCCGCACTCAACACGAGAACTTCGCGGCCGTACTCTCGCAGTGTCACGCGCCCGTCGGACTGTGCCGAGCGCTGACGGCCGAACCGCTCGCCGTCGCCCGAGGCTGCCAATGGTGGCGACGACTCCTGGCTAGCAGCCCTGGCGGGATCAACGATGGGACCGACCCCTACGGCCATGAGGTCGGGTGCTCCTTCACCGAGTGCCACCCGGCGTCCTGGGCACCGACGTCTCGAGTGCGCCCGCCAAGTCAGTGTTCTCCGTCGGCTCCGGCACCGTCACCGAAGCGAGGCTGTCGGCGCAGGTGGGCTATGTGGTCCTCGATCACGGCGCGGTCGGTGTCCACGAGGCCGCAGCCGGGGGCGGTGCAGTGCCAGGCGCCGGTGATGTCGATGTCCTTGCCGGTGGTGAGGATGTCGCCGGGCTTGATGTCGTCGACGTCGATGCCGAAGAGCCGGCCCCGGCCCCGGAACTCGGGTTCAGCGTCGGTGTGGGCGTCGGCGAGCATCGCCCCGCCGTTTCCGCAGGCGCAGTCGGGCCATGGCCGATTGCACCCGGGGCACGACCTGGGCGGCGGCCCAGTCATCGCTCATTCTCGGGCGTAGAGCCGGGCTCGGCAGCGGCATCTCCATCCGCGGCCGCATGTTCACCCTCGGAGCCGTCGGTGCTCTCCGGGTCGTCGCTGTCATCGCTGGCCTCGACATCGGACTCTGCCGCCGGACCGTGGCGGCGCATTACGGCGTTGAACCGGAAGCGCGCGATCTGGTCAGGGGCGCCGAAGAACTGGTCCTCGATGAACGGCTCGATGTTGTACTCCCAGATACGCCGTAGCTGCTCTCGCTGCTCGTCCGGCGACGACCCGAACTCCTTCATGAAGTGGCTCGGCCCGAGCAGGAGATGGGAGCCTTCGAGTTCCTTCTTGAGTTCCTCATTGACGGCATCCGCGAGGTCGCCGACCCAGGCGGGCTGGTTCTTGTTTCTCAGCCAGCGTCGGAGGAGGCCAGCCATCGGGCCGCTGTCGGGGAAGAACGGCACGAAGTGGAAGCGCCGCCGCAGTGCCGCGTCCACAAGCGCGATCGATCGGTCGGCGGTGTTCATAGTGCCAATGAACCACAGGTTCTCGGGCAGCTCGAACGGCTCCTCGGGCCGGTAGAGCGTCTGCACGCTCTCTTTCCGGTACTCCAGCAGGAACAGCAACTCCCCGAGCACGCGGGGCAGGTTGCCCCGGTTGATCTCGTCGATGATCATCACATGACGCTGGTCGGAAGCCTCGGCCCGTTCGGCCATTCGTGCCAGCGGGCCAGGCGTCAGTTCGTAGCGGACATTCCCGTCGTCGCCGGTCCCGGCAGGCCGGTACCCCTCGAAGAAGTCCTCGTAGGAGGTCGACGGATGGAATTGCACCAGTGCCCGACAATCCTCATCCGGCGCCAATACCGTGGCTAGCGCTCGTGCCAGGTAGGTCTTGCCCGTACCCGGCGGCCCATAGAGGATCACCTGCCCCTTGTCCTGGAGCAGCTCAACGATGTCCTCCAAGAACTCAACGTCGATGAGCAGTTCGTCCGACAGTTCAGCCAGGCCGGTCACGTCATCCGCCTGCTTCTGTCGGAGCAGCCATTCCAAGAATGCAGCCATTCCAAGCGTGTCGTCGCCGAAATGAGGCTTCAAGCGCTCAAGCAACCGGTTGTTGGCATCCACCATCCTCTGCCCATGGTTGGAACCTCGCGGCTTGTTGAGGCCGAGACGTGTCAACAGTCGGCTCGACACTCCCGGATGAGGCCCAAAGGGAAGGAAGTTCTTGGGCTGGGAGATTGCCAGGAGTTGGATAACCGTTGAGTCGCCAAGTCCCCGCACACGTTGAGCGCTCCTGCGATCTGTCAGCCGGTCATACCGGATTGAGGCTTCATCTTCTCCCCAGCACAGGTATCGAATGTGGTCGAGCAGGCTGGAGTATTCGTCGTCGTCTAGGACACGAATCCATTGCATCACTCCTCGGGCCTTCGGATACACGTACTTCGCCTGGCTCCGCACCCCGTGGGATGCCACGGCAGTTAGATCGTGGCGACTGAGGTCGGCGATGTTCTCGGGCGCAAGCTTCTCGGCCCATTCCTCTCGCAATCGCTCCTGCTCTGCGTCGGCCTCGGTTGGGTAACCAGTCTCGGCGCGGAACCGTTCAACCAGGGCAGACAGGTCTGTCTCCTGCCCGGCCAGCCAGTACAGGAAGAGGGCAATTGCCTGTGGATCATCGTGAAAGTACGGCGCGAGATGCTCTCTGAGCCGGTCGTTCGCATCAACGACCTGTTGCCCATATGTAGAGCCATGAGGTTCTGGAAGGCCGAGCGCGCGCAGCATATGCACTCGTCCCCATGCTGTCCCTTCTTGAGAGTAAATCGGCAAGAATTGCTCTGGGCGACAAATGGCAAGCGTGGCATTCACATTGCTGCCCGCGAAGCCCTTCGTACCCGTGTCTCTACGCGATCCTCCCCAGTCAACGAGGCGGTCAATCCTGGTCGATGGCTCGTCCCTACCCCAGCAAAGGTCACGGATGCTGTCGAGCAGTCTGGCGTACTGGGAATCGTCTAGATCAAGGATCCACTGCAGCACGCCTCCGACAGGCTTCACGTACTCGCCATAGTTCACGGCGTGGTTCGTGTATGCCGTCAGATCCTCGCGCCTCAAGGATGCAACGTTATCAGCCGACAGCTTGTCGGCCCATTCCGTCCGCAGCCGCTGTTGTTTGATATCAGCCTCTGTCGGATAGCCGGTCTTAGTTAGGAATTCACGAATCAAGACTCTTAGCCTGTTCTCAACCTCGCTCACATTACCAGTGTCGCTCAGCCTTATGCCCAAGCCCGAGAGTTCTTCTCGACTAATCTCATTCCCATGTTCGGTGAGATATCGATGGCGTTTCTCATGGCGTTTCTCGAGGAGGTCCTGACGCTGTAACTTCTCGCAAGACTCGTAAATGTTGTGATAAAGCAGGGTATGTTGCGACTCTTTCCTTTCGATAAACTCCCGTTGCTTTTCAGTTAACTCAAATGAGATACCTATCTTCTCCTCAAGTTCGTTCAAATCCGCGCTGCCTTTGAGATCACGCAGGATCTCGATGATCGGCCCTTGCAACTCATCGATGCCAGGAATCCCAATGGCTTTGCTGCGCTTCGCGTCGGGTAGCGCCAAGAGTTCACGGTCGTTGGGGTCGAAGTCATTGCTCATTGTCACTCGCTCCCCGGATGACGTCGGCGCAGACAGGCTACAGGTCGTCGTCGAGACCGTCTCCGCCGTCCAGACCGAGGGGCTGGTCGGCGGGGTGGTCCCAGACTTCGGGGGGCGCGGTGGCCCAGATGGTCACGGAGTAGGTCCAGATTGAGCCGCCAACGCCTTCGATGCCGCCCTTCCGGTACAGGAAGTACGAGCACTTCATGCCGTCCTCGGGCTTGCCGGGGTCGTAGCGGCGACCCTCCTCGCACTCGGCCAGATCGTCCCAGGTGGGCCCGTCCGGTCCCACGTTCAGACGCAGGTACTCCCGCCGCTCTGGATCGTAGGCGTGGTGGTCGAGCGCGTCCATCGCGTACTGCAGGATGGCCGAGCGCGCCTCGGCAACCGTCTCGACGGCGAAGGGGTGGTCCTCCAACATCACGCAGCCCCTCCACATGCCCAGCTTGAGTTCAAAGCCCGCCTCGAAGCCCAACGCCATGAGGTCCACGGTACGTAGCCTGTGTGACATGGACTGCGAGCGCACGGGCCACACGGCCCAGCCCGCAGGCTTCGGTCAAGCGCCGTCGAGGTTGAAGTAGGGGCGGTCGCCGTCTATCTCGAACTGGCGGATGATGCGGCGCTGGGGGTGGTGGTCCAGCCCCAGTCCTCGTAGGTGGTGAACAGCTAGACGCCCAGGGCGGTGATGGGGAGGACCGTGGTTCCGTCGGGCCGGTCGTAGCCGTATCCGGCGGCGGTGATGATCAGCAGCTTGGGCGGCTTTTGCATCCGTGAGTCGTCAACCTTTGCCCGCAGGCGCAAGAGCGACCGGGCAGCCTGCTCGATGCCGTCGTCCCCGCCGAGCTTGACCTCCGCTGCAAGCCACCGCCCGTCGCGTGCCTCGACGATGGCATCGACCTCCAGCTTGTCGCTGTCGCGATAGTGGTAGACGGAGGCCTGGCTGGTCTGGCTGTAGATGCGCAGGTCGCGCACGACCAGCGACTCGAACAGGAACCCGAGCGCCTCCAGGTCGGCCAAGAGCCGCTGCGGGGTTGCAGCCAGGGCCGCGCCGGCGAGCGACGGATCCACAAAGTGCCGCTTGGGCGAACTCTGGAGCGTGGCCCGTGATCGCAGGTGCGAGCGCCATGCCGGAGCGTCCTCCACGACAAACAGCCGCTCCAGCGAGCGCAGGTACTCGGTGGCTGTGGTGCGGTTGAGGGGCCGGTCGCGAACTCTCAGACCATTTCGGCGATCCTACAGTTTCTGGAGTATGCAGCCTACAAGTTCAGGAGTATACAGCCTACAGATTCAGTCTCATCCAGCCAACAACCCGATGCCCCGGCGTGGGGCTGGGCATCAGCAGGCGTCGCGGCCGTTCAGGACGGGATGCTCACGCGGCTGCGGGCGCCGATCTGGGCGTAGGTCATGTGGTCGCGGACGTACTGGGTGGTCGCGTCGCGCCCCGGCTCGTAGTCCCAGCCATGCCCGTTGGCGGCTACGGCGGCACGGAGCACGCGGCGAGACCGCTGGGAGGCGAGCACCCGCTCGCGGATGGCCGCACTGTCCCAGCGCCGGTCGGTCTCCTCGGCAAAGGCAGCGGACAGGTCGGCGTGGTCGGGGTCGTGGGCCAGGTTGGTCCGCTCCAGCGGATCGGCCTCCACGTCGTAGAGCAGAGGCGGGTCGGAGTCGCAGTGGATGTACTTAGAACGTGCGCGGATAGGCGCTCCACAGCGTTTCGAATCGCTGGTAACACAGGCATCACTGCTACTGCTTCTCACCTATCCGCGCTGCCTCTTATGGCGGCCCCGGCGGATCATGAACATCGGATGCGACGTCATCACGGCCATGTACTCGCCGACGGTCTCGTCGACATCATCGGTGCCGCCGCAGGCGAGTTCCCAAAGGCTGCGCCCGGAGACCGGGCTGTCGTACTCGGGCCGGGCACCGCCGTCGGAGGCGATGTCGAGCAGCGTCGGCAACAGGTCGAGCAGGGAGCAGGCGTTGGGCGCGGCCGTGCCGGGCGGGATTCCGGGTCCGGCCATGATCAGAGGCACCCGGGCCGAGCGCTCGAAGAACGACATCTTGAAGAACACGCCCCGGTCGCCCAGCATGTCGCCGTGGTCGCTGGTGACGATGACAACGGTGTCCTCAAGACGACCGGTTTCCGCCAGCGCATCGACGAGACGGCCGAGCCAGGAGTCGAAATAGCTGGTGGCGGCGTAGTACCCGTGGCGGGCGTTCCGGCACTGGTCCTCGGTGAATCGGACGGTGTCGGCCTGGATGCCTCGGCGTATGCGCAGCGTGTGGGGGTCGATCGCGTCATCGCTGATGGGATCGGGCGGGTCGATGTCGTCGGGATCGTAGAGGTTCCACCATTCCGGGCGGGCCTCGTAGGGGTCGTGGGGATGGGTGAACGACGCCACCAGGAAGAACGGCCGCTCGTCCTCACTCGGGCGGGCCAAGTCATAGAGGCGGCGCACCGCCGCGAACCCGACCTCGTCGTCGAAGTTGATCTGGAAGTTGGCCAGCACCGGCCCCGCCCCGGTGATGGTGTCCATGTCGTTGAACCACTTGCCCATGCGCTCGGTGGCCACATCCCAGTTGGCGGTCCAGGCGAAGTCCGACGGGTAGACGTCGGTGGTGAGGCACTCCTCGAAGCCGTGGAGCTGGTCGGGTCCGATGAAGTGCATCTTTCCCGACAGGGTGGTGCGGTAGCCGCCTAGACGCAGGTAGTGGGCCAGCGTGGGGATCGACGCCAGGAACTCCGCTCCGTTGTCGAACGCCCCGATCTCGGACGCGAGACGCCCGACATCATCGAGAACCGCGACGGGGCGCACAGCGGCGAGCTGCAATAGGCGGCGTCGAAACGAACACCTCGCTCGGTCAGGGCGTCCATGGCCGGCGTTCGCACCAGCGGATGCCCGTAGGCGCCGGTGAAGTGCGGGGCCAGCTGGTCGGCCATCACCACCAAGATGTTGGGTTTGCGCATGGCCGGACGCTAGTGGTCACGCGCGTAAGTGATGTTGCTGTTGGTGGGGTTGGTGGCTTGGTAGGTCCATTTGAAGGGTTTGGCTTGGTTGTTGTAGTCGTCGATGTAGTCGAGGATGGCTCCGGCGAGGTCGCTGGTGTGGTTGAACTCGGCGGTGTCGAGGAGTTGGCGGGTGAGGATCGAGAACCACATCTCGATCTGGTTGAGCCAGGAGGCGTGGGTGGGGGTGCGGTGCAGGAAGACTCGGTGGTGGTCGTCGAGGAACTCCTCGACGGCTTTGGTTCCGTGGGTGGCGAGGTTGTCGACGATGCAGTGCAGCTCGAGGTGCGCGGGGACTTGTGAGTCGAGCTCGGCGAGGAACGCGACGAAGTTCTGCGAGCGGGTCGAGCCGGTGGGCGCGGCGATGACTTTGCCGGTGGCGCACTCGAACGCGGCGAACAGCGGCATGGTGCCGTGGCGGCGGTACTCGAACTCCTGGCGGGCGGGCCGCGCCGGGCTCGAGGCGCTGCGGGGCCGCGCCGCGCCGGTGGGCCCGGCGCGGCTCTTGGCCTGTATCGCGGTCTTCTCGTCGACGCTGAACACCGCCCAGTCGTCCTCGGGCTCCAGGTACAGCCCGCAGATGTCCACGGCCTTGTCGTCGAAGTCGGGGTCATGGGAGGCCATCCATGAGCGGACCTGCCACGGCTTGAGGCCCATCGACTTGCAGATCCGCCACACCTGGGAGTCCGAGATGGCGATGCCGCGGCGCTCGCGCAGCACCCGGGCGACCTCCGGCATCGACATGCGCGCCCTCAGGCGGCGCCCGCCGAGCCGGCCGGGCTCCGCGGGGCGCGTCGTGATCGTCTTGACCAGCGCCAGCCTCTCCGCGGGCCCATACACCAGCGGCCGCCCCGAGCGCGGCCTGTCGCCCAGCCCCTCGAGGCCCTCCCCGCGCCAGCGGCGCCTCCACACGTCGACCCGGTTGCGGTTCAGGCCAACCGCCTCGCCGATCACCGGCGACGACAGCCCCTCAGAGGCCATCAGCACGATCCTGGCCCGCTGCCAGTCGCGCCGCGGCGTCGCCGACGCCGACACCCGCGCCTCCAGCACCGCCCGATCGGCATCCGACACTTCCACTGCCACCGGCATAGTCACAACCCGACCCTAACACAGCCATATGACTAACGCGAGCATGCACTAGTACCGCTGTTGCGGGATCTTGCGCAATTCGAACGTAGAGGCCGAGCGAATAGGCCGCAGTTTCGCGGGGATTTTGCGAGGCCCTCAGCGAGGTCGTGGCCCGAGCGGCCCGTGAGCGCAGCGAACAAGAGCGGGCAATACGATGCTTCACCGCGAGCGACTGGCACCTATTTGCGGGCGCTCATATTGTCCCGAGCATGCAGCGGTACAGCGAGACTATGCCGAGAGCAGTGGCCGGGGTGCTGCTCACCCACGGTGCCGGCGGGGGCGCCGACCATCGCACGCTCGTCGTGTTGGAGGACTCGCTCGAGGTGCCCGTGCACCGCATGGAGTTCGGCTACCGGGCTCAGGGCCGCCGCTTCCCCGACCGGGCTCCGAAGCTGATCGCCGAGGTACGCGCCCGGGCCGAGGCCTTGGCGGCCGACCTCGGCACCACCACGGCCCGGCTCGTGCTCGGCGGGCGATCGCTGGGGGGACGCATGTGCTCCATGGCGGTGTCCGAGGGCCTGCCCGCGGCCGGGCTGGTGCTGCTCAGCTACCCGCTGCACCCGCCCCGCAAGCCTGACAGGCTGCGAGTGGAGCACTTCGGCAACATCGACGTGCCGGTGCTGTTCGTCAACGGCGACCGGGATCCCTTCGGCACGCCCGAGGAGTTTGAGGCCCACATCGGTGACATCCCGGGCGACGTGACCGTCCGCTGGCTCGAACGCCAGGGCCATAATCCCAAGCCGTCGGCCGACGCCGAGATCGTGGCTGCGGTCGGCGCCTTCTTGGCCGCGCTCTAGGACCCCCTGTCCGTCAGGCCGAACATCAAGCAGTTAGCCACACCACATGTGGCAAACCGATTGAAGTTCGTTGGCAGGGCGGTGACATCACCCCTTCTGCGTGCGGAGCCCGGCAGTAGCCTCGAAGCCATGCTGGAGCGGATAGCCGGCCTCGAAGACGAGTTGCGAGATGTGGAGATGCGCCTGGGTGATCCCGCGGTGCAGTCCGACCCGCGCCGTCTGGCTGAGCTGGGCCGCCGCCACAAGCAGCTCGACGAGATCGTGGCGGTAGGTTGCCGGCTGCGGGCCGCGATCGACGACTGCGGCGAGGCCCGCCGGATGCACGCCGCGGCCGACGCAGCCGAGAGGGCTGAGTTGCGCGAGATGATCGATGAGCTCGAAGCAGCCGCGGCCGCAGCCACCGAGGAGCTGAGGGTCCTGCTGCTTCCGCCCGACCCCAACGAGGGCCGCAACGTGATCGTCGAGATCCGTGGCGCGGCCGGCGGCGAGGAGGCCAATCTCTTCGCCCGCGACCTGTATCTGATGTATCAGGCCTTCGCCCGGCGGCGGCGCTGGAAGCTGGAGCCGCTGGCCGCTTCTCCCTCCGATCTCGGCGGGTACACCGAGGTGAGCGGCCTCATCTCCGGCGACCAGGCCTGGACCCGCATGAAGCACGAGGCCGGCACCCACCGGGTGCAGCGGGTGCCGGTGACCGAGTCCCAGGGACGGGTGCACACCTCGTCGGCCACCGTGTCGGTGCTGCCCGAGGCCAAGGAAGTCGACGTGCAGATCGACGAGTCCGACCTGCAGGTCGACGTCTTCCGCTCGTCGGGGCCCGGCGGCCAGTCGGTCAACACCACCGACTCGGCGGTGCGGATCACCCACCTGCCCACCGGCCTGGTGGTGGCGATGCAGGACGAGAAGAGCCAACTCCAGAACAAGCAGAAGGCGCTGCGGGTGCTGCGGTCGAGGTTGCTGCAGGCCGAGCAGCAGCGCGCCTCGGCCGAGCAGTCGGCCATGCGCAGGGGCCAGGTCGGCGGCGGCGACCGGTCCGAGAAGATCCGCACCTACAACAAGAAGGAGAACCGGGTCACGGACCACCGCATCGGGCTCACCCTCTACAAGCTCGACCGGGTCTTGGCCGGCGAGCTCGACGAGTTGAGCGACGCGCTCGTGCAGGATGAGCAGCGGACGCTGCTAGCCACCGGCGACAACGCCTGAGGACGCTACGCCAGTGCCCGAGTCGAGCCGGCCGCACGAGGCGGTCAGGAACACCGAGGCGGGAGTCGGAGTCGTGGCGGGCACTCGGGCCGAGGCGGGGGTCGAAGTCGTGGCGGACAGGAACACTGCGGCGGGGGTCGAGGTCGTGGCGGACAGGAACACTGCGGCGGGGGTCGAGGTCGTGGCGGACAGGAACGCCGCGGCGGGGGTCGAGGTCGTGGCGGACAGGAACGCCGAAGCGGTGTCGTGGCGTGATCTGCTCGCCGAAGCGCAGCGCCGCCTGGCTGTGATCCCCGCAGTGGAGACGCCGGATGTGGACGCCCGGCGAATCGTGGAGGCCGCGGCGGGGGCAGCGCCAGCGGAGTTCGAGAGCGTCCTCGACGAGCCGGCCACGAAGCGGTCCGCCGCCTGGTTCCATTCGATGCTGGAACGACGCGGCGCGGGCGAGCCGCTGCAGTACGTGGTGGGTTCGTGGAGCTTCCGGACTCTCGATCTGATGGTCGACCGCCGGGTGCTGATACCCCGGCCGGAGACCGAGGTCGTGGCTGGCTGGGCTGTGGACGAGGTGGCGCGGCGCTCGGCTGCCTCGGGCCGCGACCGTGAGGTGGTCGTTGTGGATCTGGGCACGGGATCGGGCGCCATCGCGCTGTCGGTGGCTGTCGAGTGCCCCAGCGCCCGGGTGTACGCCACCGACGTGTCGGCCGAGGCTCTCGCGGTGGCTCGAGCCAACCTGGCCGGCATCGGCCGGGCCGCGGCCCGGGTGAGCCTGCGTGAAGGCGACTGGTTCGAGGCCCTGCCCAACGCCCTGCGGGGATCGGTGGACATGGTGGTGTCGAACCCGCCTTACATCGGCACCGGCGAGGAGCTGCCTCCGGTGGTGGCCGACTGGGAGCCGCCGGTGGCGCTGTGGTCCGGGCCCGCAGGCCACGAGGCGGTCGAGCAGGTGATCGGGGGCGCACCGAGGTGGCTCAAGCCGGGCGGGGCCCTGGTCCTGGAGGTGGCGTCGCATCGAGCCCATGAGTCGGCGCGCATAGCCGCGGAGACCGGCTTCGTCGACGTGCGGGTGGAGCGCGACCTGGCCGGCCTGGAGCGGGTCGTGATCGGGCACCGGCCGTGAACATCCCCCGTCTGATGAGCGCGGACACGCCTCAACAGCGATCAGCCGCGGTGGCGGAGGCGCTGGCCGTGTTGCGCGACGGCGAGCCTGTCGCCGTACCCACTGACACCGTGTACGGGCTGGCCGCCGACGCCGCCGACCCTGATGCCGTGCAGAGGTTGTTCGAGCTCAAGGAACGCCCGGCCGATCGAAGCATCGCCGTGCTCGTCAGCGACCAGGACGCGGCCGAGGAGTTGGTGCGTCTGTCGCCCCGGGCTCGCCTGCTTGCCGAGCGCTACTGGCCCGGGCCTGTCACCCTCGTGGCGGCCAGCTTGCCTAGCGCGCCCTCTCATCTGGGCGACAGCAACACGCTCGGAGTGCGCGTCCCCGACGACGCCATCGTCCGCAGCCTCGCCGCCGCGCACGGCCCGCTGGCGGTCACCAGCGCCAACCTCCACGGCGATGCCACACCGTCCACTGCCCGCGGCGTGGCCGGACTGTTCCCGTCATTGAGTCTTGTGATCGATGCCGGCCCGCGTCCCGGGGCGTCGTCCACGGTCGTAGACGTCACCGGCCCCGTCCCTGCCATCCTGCGCGAGGGCCCCGTGACCCTTGACGAGATCGGCGCGACAGTGCTGCCGTCGGAGTCCTAGGCCCAGAGCGCCGTAAGGGTCCCCGCCCTCCTCCAGACGGCTGCAGCGGGTCTACCCGAGCCACCTCCATGCAACGAAACCCAACACTGCAGATGGAGGCACGAGACACAGCCCCCAGACCAGCGCTTCCAGGCCTATGTCTGCTAGCCCGCGCCAAGGAGACAAGACTTGATCTGGACTGATGGTGGCGTGGGATCGCTTGCGGCGCCACTCCCGAAACGCGGGGATCGCCTGCCTGAACTCCGTCCTCATCGCGGCTCCGGCTCGTCCATCTGAGTTCGCCCGACTCTCACCCTAGCGCTCGACCCTTCCGGCGCTTTGGCCGCAGACTTGTAGGCGGGCTGGGCCGGGTTTCGGGCCTAGGAGACTGCTGAGTAAGTCACAAATTGCTAGTTTCGTGATCATAAAACCCCAGGTCAGAGGCTTGTGGGTTGGCCGAAATCGGCATTACTCAGCAGTCTCCTAGGATTGCCTCCGTGCGGATCGCGGTCGGGGCAGACCATGCTGGTTACGGACTCAAGCAGGCCCTGGCCGAGCACTTGCGGGCGGACGGCCACGACGTTACCGACTGCGGCACCCACTCCGCCGACCGGGTGGACTACCCCGACTTCGGAGCGGCCGTGGGCCGGGCCGTAGCCGAAGGCGACGCGGATATGGGCGTGTGCGTCTGCGGCAGCGGCAACGGGATCGCCATGGCCGCCAACAAGATCGCCGGCGTGCGGGCCGCGGTTGCCTACGACGTGACCTCGGCTCGCCTGGCCCGGGCCCACAACGACGCCAACGTGCTGTGCATCGGTGAGCGGCTCACCGGTGCGGAGGTCGCCCGCGAGGCGCTCGACGCCTGGCTGGGTGCCTCTTTCGACGGCGGCCGCCACCAGGCCCGGGTGGCCAAGCTCGACGCGCTCGGCGTCGAACACTGACGATCGGCGAGCCGCGCGGTTCGTGCCCGAGCCTCGCTACCGTGCGGCGCAGCATCCCAGCCGCAGCGCCCCCGCCGAAGGAGAATCGAGGAACAATGCCCTGGCCCACCGCTGACGAGACCGTCTTCGACCTCATCCGTCGAGAGATCCACCGCCAGAACACCACCATCCAGCTCATCGCCTCGGAGAACTTCGCCAGTCCCGCGGTGATGGCCGCCACCGGCTCGGTGTTCACCAACAAGTACAGCGAGGGTTACCCGGGCCGGCGCTACTACGGCGGCAACATGGTCGTCGACGAGGTCGAGGACTTGGCTCGCCGCCGTGCGTGCGGCCTGTTCGGGGCCGACCACGCCAACGTGCAGCCCCACGCCGGCGCGGTCGCCAACATGGGCGCCTACCAGGCTCTGATTGAGGCGGGCGACACCGTGCTGGGCATGAGCCTCGACCATGGCGGGCATCTCACCCACGGGTCGCCGGTGAACTTCTCGGGCCTGCAGTATCGGTTCGTGTCGTACGGGGTCACCGCCAGCGACGAGCGGATCGACCTGGACCAGCTGCGCGACCTGGCCCTCGCTGAGCGTCCCAAGCTGATCGTGGCCGGCGCCACCGCCTACCCCCGTCTCATCCACTCCGAGCCGCTGCGGGAGATCGCCGACGAGTCGGGCGCGATGCTGATGTTCGACGCGGCCCACATCGCGGGCCTGATCGCGGGCGGCATGCACCCCAATCCGACACAGTTCGCCGACGTGGTCACGTTCACCACCCACAAGACCCTGCGCGGCCCCCGGGGCGGTGCCATCGTGTGCCGGTCCGACTACGCCAAGGCGGTCGACAAGGCCATGTTCCCCGGCATCCAGGGCGGGCCGCTCGACCACGCCGTGGCGGCCAAGGCGGTGGCCTTCGCCGAAGCTGCCACCGCCGAGTTCGCCGACTATGCGGCTCTCATCGTGGAGAACTCCAGGGCTCTGGCCGCCGCGCTGGCCGAGCACGGGTTCCGGTTGGTGTCGGGCGGCACCGACAACCATCTGATGCTGGTCGACCTGCGCACTTTCGATCCGGACCTGACCGGCAAGGAGGCTCAGGCCACCCTCGACGCCGCCGGGATCAGCCTCAACAAGAACACGGTGCCCGACGACCCCCGCTCGCCGTTCGTGACCTCCGGGGTGCGCATCGGCACGCCTGCGGTCACCACCCAGGGCATGGACACCGACGACATGGACACGATCGCCGATCTGATCTCCAGGGCGCTGCGCAACCGCTCAGACGAGGCCGCAGTAGCTGCGGTGCGAGCCGACGCCGCGGAGCTGTGCACGGCCAAGCCGCCCTATCCGGGGCTGGACGTCGAGGACTAGTCGCCGTTGCCGGGTGCGGGCTGCATGCTCATCGGAACGGGTGTGAAGAAGGGGTTGGACGTCGAGGACCAGTCGCCCAAGCGCAGGCCTTGATCGGCGCCGTCAGGCGCTCAGCCGGTCCTCGGGGTCGGCGCCTCCGGGGTCGGCGCCTCCGGGTTCGAGATCCTCGGGGTTGATGTCTTCGAGTTCTTGGCCCGCGGTCTCGGGGTACTTCCACATGACCAGGGCGGCCACGGCCAGCGGTCCGATGGCCAGCAAGGCCAGCGCCGGACCCAGCCGTCCATCCAGTGAGTCGGAGAGCCACCCGGCCACCAACAGACCCAGCGCGCTGCCGGCCACGCCCACGGTGACGATCAGGCCGTTGGAGCGCCCCCGCCTGTAGGTGCCGAACAGCTCAGGTCCGTAGACGGCCAGCGCGGGCACAGCCATCGCGCCCAGCACCCCTCCGGCCAGAGTCAGCGACCACAGCGCGGCGCCGTCGGTGAAGTAGGCCCAAGCAATGAACACCGCGCCCAGCACCAGGCCGGCCGCGCCGACGGGTCGGCGGCCCCGGCGGTCGGCCAGGTATCCGCCGACGAAGATCCCGATGCCGATCGGGGTGTTGGTCACCAATGTGAACAGCGAGATCGCCGCGGCGGAGAACTCCCGCTCGTCCTTGAGGAAGTCGTTGCGGAGCCCCGAGGCGGGCGCGGCGAACATGGCGATCAGGAAGGCCGAGGCCGCGAGCAGGGCCAGCCTCTTGCGCCGGCGGGCCGCGGCTTCGGTGTCGGCCTGGCTGCCGGCCAACCGACTCTGACGGGATTGGAGCCCGTCGCCGGCCGTCTGGAACCGGCGGCTCTCGGGCAGTCGCCGTCCCACCCAGGCCATGACGGCCACACCGGCCAGCGGAACGACGTAGACCGTGCGCCACGCGGCCGTGTGCAGGTCCGCCACCGGCAGCACCCACACCGCCATGCCGGAGCCGAGTCCGGCGCACAGCACCAGCACCGACATGGCCCAAGCCCTCGACCGGGCTGGCATCTCCTCGGCGGCCAGGATCACGATGAGGATCCCGAGGGCGGTGGACAGTCCCCGGGCCACCAGCTGCGTGGCCCCCAGGAACCACAAGCCAGGCGACAGCGCCCCGACCGCGGTGACGACACAACTGGCGACGCCGGACGCCAGCAGCAGGCGTCTCCGGCCGTGGCGGTCGGCCAGGGCGACGGTGGCCAGCGCGAGCAGCACGCCGACCCGCACCACGGCCAGCACGATCCCCTGGGCGGTGTTTCCGTGGCCGAACTCGTCGGCCGCGAACGTGAGGGTCTGGGTGAGGACCGTGCCCAGGTAGCCGTCCAGGACCTGCAGTGTGCACAGCAGTCCGAGAACGGTCGCGGCGCGGGCGTCGATCCGGTCGGGCGGCGCCCACCAGTAGCCGTAGGCATCTTGACGTCGCAGTAGCGCCCACTTGACGGGGTAGTGGAACAGCCAGGTCCACACAGGCACCGCGAGCCGGTAGGAAGTGGTCTCGGTCAGCTCCCAGAATCCGTCGTCGTCGATTCCCCCCGGGCTGCCGCGGTCGGCGGACGCGGCCGCGCTGGCGAAGGACGCGTCCCGGGCGTCTGACTTGCTCGCGCCTGACCGGCGCAGCTCCAGCCGACGCTCGTAGTGCCGGAAGGGACCGCCCTCGGCCTCGAAGCGGTCGTCGCCTGCCGTCCGCTCGGCCACAATGTCGCTGCGGGGCTGGCGCCGGTTGTCCCGCTCGCGCTCCATCTCGGCCGCGGGGCCGCGTCGCACGACTCGCAACACGGTCACGGCCGTCCCACCCGATCCTCCCATGAGCGCGGCACAACAGATCGGCCGCGTCGCACGACTCGCAACACGGTCACGGCCGTCCCTCCAACGCCGTCCCCGACATTCTGTTCGCGCTTTCCTGCTCATATAACGGGAAAGCGCGAACAGAGCGGCTGGAGGGGCGGCAGCGGATCGCGACGCTCGGGAGTCCATGCCGCTGCGGGATCAGCCCGGCGCGGGCGGCGGCGCGCCGGCGGTTGCGGATCGCGACGTTAGGGAGTCCATGCCCCCCGCGGCTCAATAGGCTCAATAGGCTTGGGTGGTGGCGATCAAGCGGATAGTCGTTCGCTCCGGCGCCCCGCTGGAGGGCACGGTGGCCGTGGCCGGGGCCAAGAACTCGGCGCTCAAGCTCATGGCGGCCACGCTGCTGGCCGAGGGCTCCTACCGCCTCAGCAATGTGCCGCGCATAGTCGACGTGGACCTCATGGCCGAGCTCCTGCGGGCCGTGGGCTGCACCGTCGAGTGGGACCCGGCGCAGGCCGCGGTGCTCCGCATCGACGTGCCCGCGGAGATCACGCCCGTCGCCCCCTACGACATCGTGGAGCGATTTCGGGCCTCGGTCGTGGTTCTCGGGCCGATGCTGGCCCGCTGCGGCGAGGCCAGGGTGGCCCTGCCCGGAGGCGACGATTTTGGTCCTCGGCCCATAGACATGCACGTGCGGGGCTTCGCGGAACTGGGCGCGCAGGTGGACGTGGTGCACGGCTACATCGAGGCCTCCGCGGCCGAGTTGCTCGGAGGCCGGGTGGTGCTGGAGTTCCCCAGCGTGGGTGCTACCGAGAACCTGCTGATGGCCTCGGTGGCCGCCAAAGGCACCACCGTGATCGACAACGCGGCCCGAGAGCCCGAGATATTCGACCTCTGCCAGTTCCTGAGCCGCATGGGGGCCAGCATCGAAGGCGCCGGCTCGTCCACGCTCGTCGTCGAGGGGGCCGGGACCGTCCAGTTCCTGCGAGCCACCGACCACACCGTCGTTCCCGACCGGATAGTGGCGGCCACCTACCTGGCCGCGCTGGGCGTGGCCTCGGGCGAGGTGTTCGTCGCCGGCGCTCGCTACGACCACATGGAGCTGCTCTGCCAGAAGCTGATCGAGATGGGAATGCTGATCACTCCCGACACCGACGGGATCCGGGCCATAGCGCCCCGCCGGCTCGACTCGGTGGACTGCTCCACGCTGCCCTATCCGGGCGTGGCCACCGACTACCTGCCCTTCCTGGTGGTGATGCTGGCCACCGCCTCGGGCGTGGGGATCGTCACCGAGAACCTGTTCCCGGGCCGGTTCCGCTACGTGGACGAATTGCGCCGCATGGGTGCCGACATCCGCACCGACGCCCACCACGCGGTGGTGCGGGGCGTCGAGCGTCTCTCGGGAGCGCCGGTCAGAGCCCACGACATCCGGGCCGGTGCCGCGCTGGCCGTTGCCGGGCTCGGCGCCGACGGACCCACCGTGGTGACCGACGCCCATCACGTGGCCCGAGGCTACGAGGACCTGGCCGCCGACCTGGCGGCGCTCGGCGCCGACGTGCGGGCCGAATAGGCCGAGACGTCCGGCAAGTCACTCATCGTCGTCTCACTCCGTCGCCGTCTCACTCATCGTCGTCCGCTCCGGCCTGTGATTGCCGGACAGCCCGTCGCTTCGCGTTCCACACGATGCCGGCGAACAGCAGCAGCGGCCCGGCCACGATCAGCGCCTCGTCCCATCCACCCTGGTGCGCCAGCACCCCCAGGCCCATCCCGCGAGCCTACGAGCGCCCACAGGCCGGGGTTGGAGCTGCGACGATGTCGCCTAACTGGCCAGCAAGAACTCTTGGTTGGCAGGCGGAGTCTCGTCGGGCCTCATACGCAGATCTCACGCAACGCTCAAGAAGCGGACGGCGTCGTCGACGGCTGCGGGAGTGATTTCCCACATCGTCGCGATGTCACTCCGGCGCTCGCCCGCGGCCACGGCTTCCGCGATGACATCGGCCCTCAGTCGCCGGCCCGCAATCGTCGGTCGGCCCGACGAGTACTCAGGGTCGGCCACGATGGCCCCCACAAGCACGATCCGCGCCACGACACCGTCGGTGCCGAAGCGCGCGACGCTCGCGAATCGAGCTGCCTCTGACGAGAGAGCGACGGCCCGACCGTTGGGAACAACCAGACGGAGGCCGAGATCCAGATTGACTCTGTCTTGTATGCGCAGGACCGCCTGCCGGCCTTCGGCGTCGCGGAAGGGATGAGCGATGGCGAGCGGATAGGAAGCGCGGAATGTCTCGCGCAGCGCGGTGAGCGCCGGCCTCAGCTCAAATACCTTGTTCCCGCGATCCTGGTACTCGGCGATCAAGCGAGCTTCCACGAACTCGCCCCACGTCGCCATGTCCGATCCCGTGCGCTCGGCCCGGATCAGGGGCTCGTAGATCTGCCGTCCGCGACGGCAGCCGTCGATCCAGATTCGAGCGGTTCCTTTCGGGGTTCCCAGGAGGCGGTCCAACTCGCCCATCCGGTAGACCGGTCTCTCAAGCAGTGAAGTCGCTTCTGGCATCTGGTTTGATCTCCGTTCAGCTTGTCCGAGCGGTGGTGCCCAGCTGCTGACACAAGTTACATAGCATATCATATCACTGCATAAACATATTGCAAATGCTATTTCAGAGCAGAGGATGGGGGTCGGAGTTGGGGCTGAGCGCTGCGAGACTGGGGTTGTGCGGGCCGAAGTGGAGAAGATCATCAAGATCATCCGGCCGGCCATCCAGGCCGACGAAGGAGACATCGACCTCGTCGACGTCGACGAGTCCACCGGTATCGTCACCGTTGAGCTCCATGGGGCTTGCGTCACCTGTCCGGCATCCACCCAGACCCTCAAGGCCGGCATCGAGCGGATCATGCGCGACCGGGTGCCGGGGGTGACCGAGGTGGTCGAGGTCAACGCCCTGGGCATGAGCGAGATGTTCGTCTCGCTCTGAGGGACCGAGCAGGTCGCCCCGCAGTTCGTAAGGACTTGCTGAACGGCTGAGCGAGGCCGTGGCCCGAGCGGCCCGTGAGCGCAGCGAACAAGAGCGGGAGACGAGGCCGAGCGGATCAAGAGCGGGAGACACGAGGCCGGGATCGGCTCAGCGATTGGAGTGCTCGGCCAGGTTGAGCGCGTTCTCGATCAGCCCGCCAACTGCTGGGGAAGGCTGGTGGTGGGCGCGGCCACGATTGCGCCGGTCGGGCCGTGGCACAGCGCCTTGAGCACCAGGGCCGATCAGCGCACGAGCTCGGTCTGCAGCGGCGGCAGGACGAGCCGACCGGCCCAAGCGCTCCAGTGCTCGATCGTGGCCGAGCGCCGCTCCGGTTCCGGCGACTCGTACTCACCCGCACCGATGCCGCAGAGCAATTCCACCACTACTGGTCCGGCCGACAGGTCCACCTCGGCTCGGGCCGTCTCGTTGCGGCCGTCCGACTCGATGCGCCAGTCCAAGCCCGGCGACCGCAGCCGGACGCCGTTCCGCAACCAGAGACTCCTCACTTGGTCGCCGCCGAGCCTCGCTCCGGCCATGACCACTACGTCGTCTCCCTTCGGCACTAGCAGCGCTCCCACCATCCGACCGAAACGGGGCGCGAACTCGATGACGGCCCGTGTGGTGCCCGTCAGCGCGCGAACCAGCCGGTTGCGTCCGGCGGGTTCGTCCGGCAGACCCTCCGAGCAGTCGAGGTAGTCAGTGACGGACATGGCGTTCCACGACGTCTCCAGCGTCATGGAGTGGCCGACATAGCGCTGGACCGGATCGCTGCCCGCATCGAGCGGGCGCACCGCGAAGTAGCCGGCTGCGGGGCCGCCGAGCAACTCCGCCAGAAGGGGACGCGAATCGATCCGGGGGTCGCACAGCCACACCACCCGGGCATCGGGTGTGACGATGGCTGCGGTCCGCTGGTCCGACAGCAGCGAATGCTGCTCGATCGGCACCGGCGGCGCCGCTCCGTTGCCAGGGTTCAGCTGACTCTGCAGGTCGGCTGAGGTGCTCACCAGCGGGACGCTATCGGTGCATTGGCAGTCGGGTGCGCAGGAGAGCGGTGCCTTGAAAGACGGGCTGACGGCCGTTCGCATCGCGCGGACGATGGGCGGCAGATCGATAGTGGCCGCGCCGGTCTGCGCCGCTACGGTGCCGGACCGTGAGCGAGACGCCGGAGGTGCTGCCCAGACCCCCTGAGCGCCGTTGCTATCGGCACCCCGATCGTCGCGGCGGAGTTAGCTGCCAGCGCTGCGATCGCCCGATCTGTCCCGACTGCATGCACCAGGCCTCGGTCGGCTTCCACTGCCCGGAGTGCACGGTAGAGAGCGGCTCTCGACCCATCGCGGCTAGGCCACGGATGGTGATGAATGCCTCGCGTCCGGTAGTCACCCAAGTGCTCCTCGGCCTGAACGGTCTGGCCTTCCTGTACTCGGTGGTCTTGAGCAGCTCTGCCAGGGGTATCACCCGGATCGACCAGGGATTGCTCATCGATGGTGGCCTGTTCGCTCGGGCCCGGCTGACCGAGGGCGTCGAGGTCAAGTGGATCGGCGTGGATACCGGCGAGTACTACCGGCTGGTCACCTCGGCGTTCCTGCACGACGGGATCTTCCATCTGGCGTTCAACATGTACGCCCTGTGGCTGCTGGGACAGCTGCTCGAAGCCGGCTTCGGGAAGGCCCGGCTGCTGTCGCTGTTCGTGGTGTCGATGCTGGGCGGGGCGTTCGGCGTGCTGCTGCTCTCACCCAATTCACCGACGGTCGGTGCCTCGGGGGCCGTGTTCGGCCTGATGGGGGCCATGGTTCTAGTGCAGCGGGCCATCGGCGGCAACATCTGGCGGTCGCCGCTGGCCATGCTGCTGATGCTCAACCTCGTCTTCACGCTGCTGATCCCGCGGGTGTCGATAGGCGGACACTTCGGCGGGTTGATCGCGGGGGCCGTCATGGGCGCGCTGATGCTGGCCTTCGAGCGGCGCAACGTCCCTCCATGGGCAACGGTGACGCTCGGCGGCACCCTGTCGGCGCTGCTCGTGCTCGGATCGATTGTCGCAGCGCAGTAGCGGTCCCGTCGCGAACTACCCGCGACTTGACCACATATGCGCGGGGTTTCTGCCAGAAGTTCGATCCCGTGTCTCCCGGAGGGGCTCCGCCCGCGTCCGCTCAACCGTCGCGGGCGCTTCGTAGGATGACGGGGTGTCCGCCCGGCTCGACTCGTCTGAGATCTACCTGGACCACGCGGCATCCACGCCGCTGAGGCCGGTAGCCCGCAACGCGTGGCTGGCGGCCGCGGAGCAGCATCACGCCAATCCGACCGGGACTCATCTGGCGGCCCGCGAGGCCCGCCGAGCGTTGGACCGTGCCCGCGAACAGGTCGCCACCGCCCTCGGCGCCCACCCCGGCGAGATCGTGTTCACCTCGGGCGGTAGCGAGGCCGACAACATGGCCGTGCGGGGCGCTCTGGGCATCAGTGGCCCGGAGGCGGTGGCGGTGACCACCGAAGCAGAGCACCACGCCGTGCACGATCCGGTGGAACGCTCCGGAGGCGTGCTGGTGGGCGTGGACAACAGGGGCATCGTGGACCTGGACGCCTTGGCTGACGCTCTGCGCTCCCGCGATGGGGACATCGCAGTGGTCTCAGTGATCGCGGTCAACAACGAGACCGGCTCGATCACGCCCCTGAGCGAGGTGGCCCGAGTGGTGCGGGCCGCGGTGCCGGGTGCGCTGCTGCACACCGACGCGGTGCAGGCTGTGAACTGGATCGACGTGGCCGCCGAGACCGCCGACTGCGACCTCATCTCGGTAACGGGCCACAAGGTGGGCTCGCCGGTGGGAACCGGTGTGCTGGTAGTGCGCGACGGCGTGGAACTCGACCCGCTGATCGTCGGGGGAGGCCAGGAGCGGGGCCGGCGGGCCGGAACTCCCGATGTGGCCGGAGCGGCGTCGTTCGCGGCTGCGCTGGTTGAGGCCACCGAGCAGCGGGGCGAGAGCGTCGAGCGGCTCGCGGTGTTGCGTGACGGGCTCATCGAAGGCCTTGGCGACAGGCTCGACGACCGGGTGCTGGTCTCGGCCGCGCCCGAAGGCTGCGACCGCAGCCACATCGCGGCCGGGATCGCCAACGTGTGCATCGCCGGAGTGCAGAGCGAGGCACTGCTGTTCCTCATTGATGCGGCCGGAATACGGGCCTCGGCGGCCTCCTCGTGTTCCAGCGGCGCCCAGGACCCGTCCCATGTGCTGGCCGCCATGGGAGTCCCCCGGGAGGTGGCGCTGGGGTCGCTGCGGCTGTCGCTCGGGCACACCAGCGTCGCCTCCGACGTGGAGCGGGCCATCGAGGTCATCGTCGAGTCGGTCGGGCGCCTCGACCGCTTCGGTGGAGGCTGAGATGGCTGGGTCGAGGGACGGCGCCCGCCGTTGTGTCCCGCTCTTGTTCGCTTCGCTCACGGGCCGCTCGGGCCCGCTCTCCGCTCTTGTTCGCTGCACTCACGGGCCGCTCAGGCCCAGGGGCCTCGCTCAGCGCCTTGCGGAGTCCTCGTGAAGCGCGGTCACGCTCGGCCTCTGAGGGTCCTGGTGGCCATGTCGGGCGGGGTGGACTCCTCGGTGGCCGCGGCGCGGCTGCTGGAAGCCGGCTACGACATCGCCGGCGTCACGATGAAGCTGTGGGGCGGGCCCAGCGACACCGGCTGCTGCTCGGTGTCCGACGTCGACGATGCCCGCTGGGTGGCCAACCAGCTTGGCATCGAGCACCACGTATTCAACTTCGGAGACGACTTCGAACGCCATGTGGTGGCCCCCTATGTGGCCGACCACGCCGCGGGCCGCACCCCCAACCCCTGCGTGGAGTGCAACCGGCACATCAAGTTCAGCCGGCTGCTGCGCCGGGCCGAAGCGCTCGGTTTCGAGTTGGTGGCGACCGGCCACCACGCCCGCATCGTGACAACGGTCCGTGGGCCTTGGATCGCTCGCGGCGCCGACGCGGCCAAGGACCAGTCCTACGTGCTGCACATGCTCGACGCCGCGGTGCTGTCCCGGCTGCTGCTGCCGGTGGGAGAGATGACCAAGGACCAGGTGCGACTGGAGGCCGAGGCCCGGGGACTGGTCACCGCATCGAAGCCCGACAGCCAGGACGTGTGCTTCATCACCGCATCGGCGGGCCGGCGGAAGTTCCTCGGTGAGCGCATCCCGATGCGCTCGGGGCGGGTGATGGACACCGCGGGCCGCGAGGTTGGCACAGTTGACGCGTTGGAGCTGGTCACGGTCGGCCAGCGCCGAGGCCTCGGAGCGATCGGTCACGGGTCGCCCCGCTATGTGCTGGACGTGGACGTCAACTCCGCCACCGTGACCGTGGGCGACCGGGCCGAACTCGACTGCACGGTCACGCCTCTGGAGGGCTGGCGCTGGATGGACGGCCCAGTGGACGGACCCCTACTGGTGCAGACTTCTGCCCACGGCACTGCCGCAGCCGCCGCGGTGGACCCGAACGGTGCCGGCGCGCGCTGGGCCGAGCCTCGCCGGGCCGTGGCTCCGGGCCAGAGCGTGGTCGCATACGACGGAGACTTCGTGGTCGGCGGAGGAACCGCGGCTCGCCCCGTCCTTCAGCCTGTGCCGTAGCGGTCTGCCCCCTCGGGCTCCTGGCTAGCTGAGTTTGATGCCCCGGCGCTCGGCGGTGGCCAGCACTGCCGCCGGCCGGCTCGGCGACACCAGGATGGCCGTGAGTGAGCGTTCCTCACTGCGGTTGCGGCCCGTCATCACGCTGGCGGTCACGGGACCGGTGAAACGGAGCTCCAAGGCCATGCCGAAGGCCTGGGCGGTGAGATCGGTCGCGGTGGCGTCGGCTCGGGCCGGGCCGATCGAGGCGACCCCGCGGCGGCCCACAGGCAGCGGCTCGGCCACGGCCAGATGGTCGTGCACCACCAGCCCGTTGGGGACGAACACCAGCCAGCGCCGGGCCAGCCGGAACAGGGAGTGTGCCGCGAAGGCCGCGACAGGCAGTCCCACCGCGGCGGCCACGATCCCCGCCGGCCAGCCGCGGTCGGCCAGCAGCACCGGACCCGCGGCCACGCCCGCCACCGAGATCGCCCACATCGGCACGACCAGCGCAACGACGATCGGTCCGGGCGGGCGCAGCAAGAAGCGGCGCTCGTCGCCGTAGCTGGCTGCGTCCATGTGGGCCTCGGCGTAGCTGGGCTGCAGCACCACGATGGTGCCGATCAGCCCGACGACCTGCCAGACCAGGGCAAACGGTTCGAACGAGCCGTCCACGGACTCGGCCGAGGCGGTCCACAACTGCACAGCGCCAGCGGGCACGCCGATGCGCGCCACGGTGAGCCCTCGCGGCCCGGGCAGTGCAAGTGCTGCGAGCACTACGACGTACGCGAGCCACAGCCCCACCGTCACAACGGTGCGGGCCGAGCCGCCGTCGGGTTGCAGCGCGGGGTGGATCAGGTCCCCGAACCAGGCTCCCGCGGCGACGCCCAACCAGGCCGCCACTGCGCCGGCGCGCAGCCACAACGCGGTTCGAACCCGGTTCCGTTCGGCGGTTCGCGCATCGCCTCGCACTGCCGCAATTGTGTCACCAGGCGACCGCAGGGCAACAACGGGGCGGTGCCGCGATCGCAGTGCCGTGAAATTGACGTAGTTCTCCCCCTACAGGGTGGTCAACTATATCAATTTCGGGACGACGGGGGTGGTGCCAGCGTGATCGCTGGGTCGTGAATTGACGCAGCTTTTTCCCTGCAGGGTGGTCATCTATATCAATTTCGGGACGACGGGGGTGGTGCCAGTGTGATCGCTGGGTCGTGCGAGGGCGACCGCGGGCCGGATGTAGCCTCGCGGCGATGGCTGGTGCAGAGACCCCCGACGAGGCTGGAGCCGCAGACTCCGGGGTGCGGGTCCGCGAGCTGCAGGCCGCGCTCAACCACCACTCGGCGCTGTACTACGCAGGCAAGCCCGACATCCCCGACGCCGACTTCGACGACCTGCTGGCCGAGCTGAAGGCCTTGGAGGCGCGGCACCCCGAGTTGGTGCATCTCGACTCGCCCACCCAGCGGGTCGGCGCCCCGCCCGACACCGCCTTCAAGCCGGTGCGCCACGCCCCGCCCATGATGTCGTTGCACAATGCGCTCGACTTGGGGGAGCTGCGGGCCTGGAACGAGCGGGTGCACCGCGCCTTGTCCGGCGGTGCTGCCCGATCCGCCGGTGAGCAGGCTTTACCGGGACTGGCCGAGGCTGGTGTGGCGGATGGCGGTGTGGTTGGGGCTGGTGTGGCGGATGGCGGTGTGGTTGGGGCTGGTGTGGCGGATGGCGGTGTGGTTGGGGCTGGTGTGGCGGATGGCGCTGCCGTCGGGGCCTACGCGGTGGAGTTGAAGTTCGACGGGCTGGCCATATCGGTCCGTTACACCGACGGCGTGCTGGAGCGGGCCGCCACCCGGGGCGACGGCCGGACCGGAGAGGACGTCACCCACTCGGTTCGCACCATCGCCGATATCCCGATCCGCCTGAGCGGGCCGGCCCCCGCCGTGCTGGAAGTGCGGGGCGAGGTCTTCCTGCGTCTCTCCACTTTCGCGAGGCTCAACGCCCGCCAGGCCGAGCGGGGCGAGAAGTCCTATGTCAACCCCCGCAACGCGGCCGCCGGCTCGCTGCGCCAGAAGGACGCCCGGGTGACGGCTGAGCGGGACCTGTCGTTCTGGTGCTACCAGCTCGGCTACGCCGAGGGCGGGCCCGCCTTCAGTTCTCACATGCAGACGCTGGAATGGCTCGCGTCGTTGGGCCTGCCCGTCAACGAGCACTCGGTCTGCCGGGACGATCTGGTCGCGGTGGAGGCCTATGTGGCCGACTTCGAGCGTCGCCGCCACGAGCTCGACTACGAGTTCGACGGCTTGGTCGTGAAGGTCGACGACCTCGGACTGCAGGCCAGGCTGGGCATGGACGCCAAGGCGCCTCGCTGGGCGGTCGCCTACAAGTTCCCGCCTGAGGAGCGGGCCACGCAGCTGCTCGACATCGAGGTCTCGATCGGCCCGTCAGGGCAGGCCACGCCCTTCGCCCGGCTGGAGCCGGTGTTCGTGGGCGGGGTGACGGTGGTGACCGCCACCCTCCACAACGAGGACCAAGTGGCGGCCAAGGACGTGCGGCCCGGGGACACGGTCATCGTGCGCCGGGCGGGCGAGGTGATCCCCGAGGTGGTGGGGCCGGTGCTGTCGGAGCGACCGGAGGGGTCCGAGCCGTGGTCGTTCCCCCCGGACTGCCCGGTGTGCGGTGAGGCGCTTCAGCGGGCCGAGGGCATGTCGGCGACGATGTGCGTGAACTACTGGTGCCCCCGCCAGGTGAGGGGCCGCATCGAGCACTTCGTCGGCCGGGCCGCCATGGACATCGAGTTCCTGGGGGAGCGCAACATCGACCGCTTCGTCACCGAGGGGCTGCTCGATGACGTCGTGGGTCTGTACTCGCTCGACTATGAGCGGATCGCCCAGATGGAGGGCTTCGGCGAGGTTTCGGTCAACAACCTGCGCAATTCAATCGAGGCCAGCAAGAAGCAGCCGCTGGCCCGGCTGCTGTTCGCCCTGAGCATTCCCGAGATCGGCCAGGTCAACGCCCAGGTGCTGGCCGCGGCGTTCGGCAACATCGACACGATCCTTGACGCCGACGAGGAGGCCTTGGCCGAGGTGGAGGGGTTCGGTCCGATCATCGCGGCGTCGGTGCGGGCCTGGTTCGACGACCCGCACAACCGCGAGCTCATCGAGGGGCTGCGGGCGGCCGGGCTGCGCATGGAGGCCGGCGAGCCGGGCGGCGGGGGCGAGGGTGAGCCGTTGCCGCAGACTCTGGCGGGCATGGCGGTGGTGGTGAGCGGCGCTCTGGACGGCTTCAGCCGCGACGAGGCCAAGCAGGCCATCGTGGCCAGGGGCGGCTCGTCCCCAGGCTCGGTGTCGGGCCGCACGACCGCGCTGGTGGTGGGTGCCGACCCGGGCGCCTCCAAGCTGCGCAAGGCCGAGTCCTCCGGCGTCCCCGTGATCGACGAGGCCGCGTTCCAGGAACTCTTGGAGATCGGCAAGCTCCCTTAGCCCGACTCCACCGGTGCGGTGGGTTCCATGGGTGTGGCGCGTCCACCAGAAAGACATCCTGACATGGAAGAATGGTGTTGTCAGCGACACTCATCCTGGCCACGCGAGGCGGCACTTCCTGTGAGCAGCACACCAGGTGGGATCGACGGGCTGGAAACGGTGCTCGATCGCGGTTCGCCACGAACATCAAGCAGTTAACCACCCCACATGTGGCAAACCGATTGAAGATCGTTCTGTCGGTGGTGGCATCGATGCTGGCGAACCATCCCCCACCGGCCCGCCCATCGGTGGATCCAGGCTTAGGTTCCGGGTCGGGCCGGCCCCTCCGCCACCATGTCTCAGGGGCGACGCCCCTATCGCTCGCTGTCAGCCGACGTGATCGGGATCCTCCAGGACCTTGGGCTTGCTGCTGCGGGTGAGGCGATCAGGACCGACAGCGGCTGTAGGGACTTGGCGGAGCGACGTATCGCCGAGGAGAAGGAGCGACGCTCGAAGGGTGAGGGCACGCCGCGCTGAGAGGCGAACGGGAGCGAACAGTCCCGGCTGTTCGAGGATCCCGACACGGCTGTGGAACGACGACGTCGGTTCACGAGTATCCTACAATGGAACTGATGCCTCCTTGGAGGGCGACTTCCAAGCTCGGTCTGTGCTTGAAGGGCGTGAGGCCCAAGAGAAGGCCCGTGTGGTGCTGGTTGAATGCGGCTTCAACGCTGCGGACTTGAACCGCCTTCGAGATTTGGCGAGCGGCGAGGACTGAACGGCTGACGCTCGCACGCCGGTCACCGCGGGGGCTAGGACACCTCGAAGCACCAGCGGGCCGTGTCGGACTCCTCGGGGCGGGCGATCAGCACGAAGGTTGCTATCGCGCAGTTGGTGTCCGGTGACAGCGCCTCGATCAGCCGGCCCTCGCCGGGCACGAACTCGAACCGGTTCAGGCCTTCGATGTGGTTGACCTCGGCGGTGACGTCGACGCCGCCGGTGGGTTGATCGCTGGGGTACACCACCAGCGAGGCGAGCCGGTAGCGGACGTCGAGGACCACGGCCACCCGCTGCTGCTGCAGCACCTCGTCGCCCGGGTCTGGGATCACGCGGTCCACGGCGGGACCTGCGGTTACCGCAAGGTTGGCGTCGTCGCCTGAGCCGACCAGGGCGGCCACCACCAGGCCCAGGATCCCGAGCACGGCCAGCGCGGCGATGCCCACGCGGACCCGCAACGGGCTGCGCGGGGGCGGGGCCTGATCGGGACCGCGTCCGTTCGAAGGCATGGCAGCCCGCACGGTACCCGGCCTGAGTGTTACCGGGCAGTGCGACGTCTGTGATCGCTGCAACGTCAGGGCGACACGCTGAACGAGCTTGGGGACCCGCGCAGTTCCGCACACGGCGACGTCTGTGATCGCTGCAACGTCAGGGCGACACGCTGAACGAGCGGCCCGGCCGGTGACGCCTCGGGCGGTACCGTGGTAGTGATGATCGCTGAGGAAGAGGCAAGCCGGGCTTTCAGCGGCCGCTATCGGCTGCTGGAGTTCGTCGGCGAGGGATCGAACGCCCGGGTCTACGTGGCCGAGGATCTCACGCTGCGCCGGCGAGTGGCACTCAAGATCCTGCGGGCCGACACAGTCGACGACGCGGACTTCCTGGAGCGCTTCTCTGACGAGATGCGGGCGACCTCGGTTCTTCACCATCCCCGGGTGCTGCCCGTCTACCACTGGGGTCTGGCACCGCAGCCGTACACGGTGACGGAATACCTCGCCGGGGGAAGCCTGGCCGCAGTTCTGAGCGCTGGGCACCGGCTCACGCCGTCGCAGGCGCTAATAGTGGGTTTGGAGGCGGCTCGAGCGCTCGTGAACATCCATCGGGGCGGCCGCGCCCATCTCGGCCTAGCGCCCTCGAGCATCCTGTTCGACTCCAGTGCCCGGCCCTACATCTCCGACCTCGGACTGGCGGCGGCCCTCGGGGCGACCGCTCAGCACCCCGCCGAACTCGGGGATGACCGCTCGGCGAGGAGTGAGGACTCGGCCGCGGCTGTTGCAGGCGGGGCTGGCACTGGACTCGGGGATGACCGCTCGGTGAGCAGTGAGGACTCGGCCGCGGCTGTTGCAGGCGGGGCCGGCACTGGACTCGGGGATGACCGCTCGGTGAGCAGTGAGGACTCGGCCGCGGCTGTTGCAGGCGGGGCCGGCACTGGACTCGGGGATGACCGCTTGGCGAGGAGTGAGGACTCGGCCGCGGCTGTTGCAGACGGGGCCGACGCCGACACAGTTGGCCCGGAGCCGACGGGTGTTGATGGGGGTGCGGGCGGGACCGGAGTCGTCGCGGGCGGCGGGGAGCCGACGGACACGGATGCGAGTGCCCCACCCGAGGGTTCGGGCGAGCAGAGATCGACCCTCGCCAGCTATTCCCCCTCCGAACAGTCGCAGGACATCTACGACCTAGCCCTGGTGCTATGTGAGTCGGTCACCGGCGCCAGAGACTTGACCGTTGATGTCGGCGGCTCGGACCCGATTCCCATAACCGCTCTGGGCCCGCTCCAAGCGGTTCTGGAGCGGGCCACCGCGGCCGATCCCGTTGAACGGTTGACTGCCGCCGAGTTGGCCTCGGAACTACTGCGGGTAGCGACGTTGCTGCCCCGACCCGACCCGCTACCGCTTGCGATCCCGAAGGCGCTGCCGGCCGATGCGGGCACAGCGCCCGTAAGCAGCACAGAGGCCTTTGAGCAGATCGGGCCATCGGTGTCGGAGCGTTCGGCGATCCCCCACGACGACGCGCCCCGCCGACGCTGGCCGGGACTGGTGCTGGCCGCTGTTCTGGTGCTGGGCGGCGCGGTTGCCGGTACCTGGGCCTGGATCTCGAGCGGATCCGACGCCACCGTCCCCGAGTTGCAAGGCCGGACGCGCGCCGCGGTCGCGGAGGTTGCAGCCGGCTCGGGCTGGGAGGTCAACGAGGTACTCGTGCGCGTGCCCAATACCGAGCGCGGGGAAGTAGTGGGCACCGAGCCTGCGGCCGGCGCCTCGCTCGGCGAGGGCGCCACGTTGGACGTCTTCGTGTCGCTGGGCGAGCCGCTGATAGTGATCTCCACCCTCGACGGCCTGTACGGCATGACGGTTGACGACGCCACCGACGAACTGGAGGTCGCGGGCCTCGAGGTGGCGGGCGAGACGCTCGTCAACGACGACGTGGTCCCGGCCGGAAACGTGATGGGCCTCGACGTCGACGACGGTGTCCACGAGCTGGAGATCGGCAGCGACGTCACCCTGCTCGTCTCGGACGGTCCGGCTGACCGCATCGTCCCCGCAGTACCCGAGAGCCGGGAGCCGCGTGCGGCCGCCGGCGCGCTGGAGGCACTCCAGCTAGTGCCGCGCGTGGTGACGGAGTTCTCCACCGATGTGCCCGATGGCACCGTGATCGGCTTCCGTCCGGCGAGCGGACGCAGTGTGCCAATCGACAGTACGGTGGAGGTGAGGGTGTCGCGGGGCCCGGCGCTGCCGGAGCCCGAGGAGCTGGCCGAGATCGAGGAGGATTCCCAAGGTCTCGAGTCGGAGGGAGAGGACTCCGAAAGGTAGGCGGCGGGCCTATCCTTCCGACGTGTCCGGCCGGATAACCCGCCAAGAGGCGGCCCATGTAGCGCGGCTGGCCCGCCTGCGCTTCAGCGACGAAGAACTCGATGAGATCGCGGCGCAGCTCTCCGCGGTGCTCGACCACGCCGCCGACGTCGAAGCGCTCGACGTGCCCGACATCGCGCCGACATCGCATCCCCATCCGCTCGTCAACGTGACCCGGGCCGACGAAGTACAGCCGTCGATCGAGCGAGACGAAGTGCTGGCTCAGGCGCCGTCGGTTGACGACGGCCAGTTCCGAGTGCCGCCGATCCTGGGCGAGGCACCGTGAGTTGGCGAGGCCGGTCCTGGGTGCTGCCGATGCTGGGGGAGGCACCGTGACCGCGCTGGCGGTCGCTGCCGCGGTGAAGTCCGGCGAACGCACGGCCCAGGACGTGCTGGATGAGCACCTCGCCAGGATCGCCGAACGCGACGCGGCAATCGGCGCCTTCAATCTGGTGCTGGCCGAGGAGGCCAGAACCGCCGCCACCAGGATCGACACCGCGGTGGCGAGGGGCGAGCCGGTTGGGCCCCTAGCGGGCGTGCCGGTGGCGCTCAAGGACAACCTGTGCACCAGGGGAGTTCCCACCACCTGCTCGTCGCGGATGCTCGAGGGTTGGTGCCCCCCGTACGACGCCACCGTGGTGCAGCGGCTTCGCTCCGCCGGGGCGATCATCGTGGGCAAGACCAACCTCGACGAGTTCGCCATGGGCTCCTCCACCGAGAACTCCGCCTTCGGTCCCACCCGCAATCCCCATGACACCGGCCGGGTGCCCGGAGGCTCCAGCGGCGGCTCGGCCGCAGCAGTGGCGGCGGGGTTCGCGCCGCTGGCCCTCGGGTCGGACACGGGAGGGTCGATCCGGCAGCCGGCGGCGCTCTGCGGCGTGGTCGGCCTCAAGCCCACCTACGGAGCGGTGTCGCGCTACGGGCTGGTCGCGTTCGCCTCGTCACTCGACCAGATCGGCCCGATCGCGTCCAATGTGGCCGACGCAGCAGCCTGCTACGAGGCGATTGCGGGGCACGACCCACTCGATTCCACCTCGATCGGTGGCCCCCCCGAGCCGGTCGTTGCCGGGCTGGGGCGCGGCGTGGACGGCCTGCGGGTGGGGGTGCTGGCAGAGCTGTGCGCCGAGAGCGACCGTGTGCACGGCGCCGGGGGCATGGAGGCGGTCTCGGCCGTGGAGGGCGTGGCGTCCGATGTCGCGGCCCGGGTGGACGACGCCGCGGAAGCCTTGGAGGCGGCCGGAGCCGTCGTCAGAGCGGTGTCGGTGCCGTCGGCCGTGCTGGGCCTGTCGGCCTACTACCTGATCGCGCAGGCCGAGGCGTCGAGCAACCTGGCCCGCTACGACGGCGTGCGCTACGGGCTGCGGGTCGATGCCGCTAACGCCGCGGAGATGAACGTCAACACTCGCACGGCCGGTTTCGGCGCCGAGGTCAAGCGCAGGATCATGCTCGGCACCTACGCGCTGTCCGCGGGCTACTACGACGCCTTCTACGGAAAGGCGCTGCGGGTGCGCACGCTCATGCTGCGCGAGTTCGCAGCGGCCTACGCCGATGTCGACGTCCTATTGGGCCCAACCGCGCCGACGACCGCATTCGAACTGGGGGCCAAGACCGCCGACCCGCTGCTCATGTACCTCAACGACGTGTGCACGATCCCGTCGAACCTCACGGGCCACCCGGCGGTGTCGGTGCCCTTCGGCCGCGGCGACGACGGCCTCCCGGTGGGTGTGCAGCTGATGGGTCCTGCCTTGTCGGAGCCGATGCTGCTGCGGGCCGCGGCGGTGCTCGAACGGGCCGCTCCCCCTAACGGCGGCGCCCCATGAGCCCGGCAGCGCCCGAGCGGGCCGCGTCCTCCAGCGGCGGCGCACCATGAGCCCGGCGGTGCCCGAGCGGCAGCCGGCACTGCCCGAGGGCTGGGAGCTGGTGGTCGGCTTGGAGGTTCATGTGGAGCTGTGCACGGCCACCAAGCTGTTCTGCGGCTGCGTCAACCGCTTCGGCGACGAGCCCAACACCAACGTGTGCCCGGTGTGCCTGGGGCTGCCGGGCTCTCTGCCGGTGGCCAACGCAGCCGCGGTGACCTTCGCCATGCGCTTGGGCCGGGCCTTGGACTGCGAGGTGCGAGGGGCCACCTTCGCCCGCAAGAACTACTTCTACCCCGACATGCCCAAGGACTACCAGATCTCGCAGTACGACCAGCCCACCAACATCGATGGCCGCCTCGAGTTGCCTGACGGCCACGTCGTGGGCATCGAGCGGGCCCACATCGAGGAGGACACCGGCAAGACCACCCACGTCGGCGGGGGCGGACGCATCCACGACGCCGACTATGCGCTGGTCGACTACAACCGGGCCGGGGTGCCGCTGGTGGAGGTCGTCAGCCGTCCCGACATCCGCACCGTCGAGCAGGCCCGGGCCTATGTGCGCGAGCTGCGGGCCATCCTGTTGGCCATCGGCGTGTCCGACGCTCGGATGGAGGAGGGCTCGATGAGGGTGGACGCCAACGTGTCAGTCCGCCCCGCCGGCTCCGACGAGCTCCGCACCCGCTGCGAGGTCAAGAACCTGAGCTCGTTGCGAGCGCTGGGCCGGGCCATCACCTTCGAGGCGAGGCGCCATGTGGATCTGTGGTCGAGCGGCGAGCGGCCCCGTCAGGAGACCCGCCACTGGGACGAGGCGGGCGGCCGCACCACCCCGGGCCGGTCCAAGGAGGACGCCGACGACTATCGCTACTTCCAGGACCCCGACCTCGTGCCGCTGGCGCCGTCGGTCGAGACCATCGCCGCTATCGACGCGGCGTTGCCGCCGCTGCCCGCCGCCCGCCGCGCCGCGCTACTCGACGCCGCCCGTCGAGCCCAGTTCGCGGCCCAGGTCGGTGAATCGCCGTCGTCACCGAGAGTGGAGACCATGACAGCCCTCACGCCGGACACGGCGGGACCAGTGTCGCCCGAGTCGGCTGCCCTCTTGGTGGAGCGAGGCCAGGACCGCCTGGTGAGCGAGGCCATGGCCGCGGGTGCCGACCCGGGTCTGGTGGCCACGCGAGTCATCAACGACCTGGCCGTTGACGATTGGTCGAACGTCACGCCTGCGGGGTTGGCCGAATTGGTGTCGATGGAGTCGCAGGGCCGTCTCAGTGCCACGCAGGCCAAGCAGGTGCTGGCCGAGATGGCCGAGGGGGGCGACACTCCCGAGGCGATCGCTCAGCGCCGGGGCTTCCAGGCCATGGTCGGCGACGATCTGGCCGCGGTTGTCGATCGGGTCATAGCCGACAACCCCGACGAGTGGTACCGGTTCTGCACCGGAGACGACGCCGACCGCAAGAAGCTGTCCGGGTTCCTGACCGGCCAGGTCATGCGGGCCACCAGAGGCCGAGCCGACGGCGCCGCCGTGAACCGCCTGCTCGGCCAAAGGGCAGCCAGCAGCCCGCTTGCCCAGTAGCACGCTTGCCCAGCAGCCCGTCTGCCCAGCAGCCCGTCTGCCCAGCAGCCCGCCTGCCCGCCTGCCCGCCTGCCCGCCTGCCCGCCTGCCCGCCTGTCCAGCAGCCCGCTTGCCGCTAGGCGGCCTCGCGGCTATTGCCGTCGGATTCGGGGTCGTCCGTTGCGGGCCAGCCGATTCTCAAGTGGCCCTCGATTCGGGCCAGCCGTTCCCGGGTGTCGCCGAGGATGCTGACCACAATTCCGTGGTTCTTGTCGATCAGGTCGCGGTTCTTGTCGATCAGGCCTCGGAGTTCTTTGTTTGACTTGTCGATCAGGCCTCGGAGTTCTTTGTTTGACCCGTCGATGAGGTCGCGGTTCTCTTTGCTGGCGTCAGTGATCAACTGGCGGATCGCGGTGCTGTCTCGGTGCTGGATGCGGATCGAGGCCACTATGAGCGTGATCAGCGCGGCGAGGATCGCCCCGAAGGACGTTCCTAGGATGATCAGCACGGTTGTGGCCGTCTGAGTGTCCATATGTCCACCCTACGCCACCATCTATCACGCCGCAACCTGAAACATCATGAGAATTATTGACCATCGAGTTCAGCGGTCGGCGCCGGTGACTTGCCAGCGGGTGCCGGCGAAGCGCCACAGCATCATCGCCAGGCGGGCGGCCATCCAGACGTGCAGGGCGCCCCAGAGCCAGCCGATGCCGGCACCCGCGGCCACCACCAGCAGCCCGCCGCCCACGAGCACCACACCCGCGCCGAACATGGACACGGCCAGGAAGCGCAGGTCGCCCGCCCCGATCAGCACGCCGTCGAGGGCGAACACCACCCCCGCGGCCGGCTGGGAGAAGCCGACGTGCAGCAGCAGGAAGCCGGCCAGCGCAACCACCGCGGCATCTCCGGTGAAGACATGCGGAAGCAGGCCCGAAGTCGCGACCACGACCGTTCCTGTCAGAACTCCCGCGGCCAGACCCCAGCCGATCATGCGCCGTCCCAGCGCCCGGGCCCGCTTGGACTGTCCCGCTCCCAGAGCCTGGCCGATCAGGGCCTGCCCGGCGATGGCCACGGCGTCGAGCACCAGCGCCAGCACCGTCCATACCTCGAAGACGATCTGGTGCGCGGCCAGGTCGTCGGTTCCGATTCGGGCCGCCACCGCCACCGTGATGGTCAGGCTGACCCGCAGCGCCGAGGTCCGGATCAACAGGTCCCAGCCCGCGACGGCCAGGCGCCGGATGACGGCCGGGTCGGGCCGCAGGCCGACATCATGGCGCGCTACAGCCTGCTTGATCCACCAAACGAAGGTGACCGCAGCCGCCGTCTGAGCGACGACCGTCGACAGCGCCGAAGCTCCAATCCCCTGATCGAAGCCGTACACCAGCACAATCTCAAGCACGAAATTCCCAACCGCCGAGCCCAGCGCCACCGCGAAGGGCCGCTTGGTGTCCTGAACGCCGCGCAGGTAGCCGACCCCGGCGAGCACCACCAGCATGGCGGGCAGGCCGATCAGCGAGATGCGCAGGTACACGAGGGCGTTGTGGAGTACCTCGGGGTCGTCACCTCCGAGGGCGTTCACGAGCGCCGGTGCCAGTACGAACCCCGCGGCGGCCAGCACAACGCCCGCAGCCAGCGCCAGCCAGATGCTCTGCACGGCCTGGTGGGCGGCCCGCTGGTGCTCGCCCGCGCCCAGCAGCCGGGCCACGGCCGCGGTGGTGCCGTAGGCAAGGAAGATGAACATGGCGTGGGCGGTCAGCAGGATCGACGCCGCCAGGGCCAGGCCACCGAGTTGGGGAGTGCCGATGCGGCCCACGATGGCGGTGTCGGCCAGCACGTAGAGGGGCTCGGCCACCAGCGCGCCGAGGGCAGGCCACGCCAACCGCCAGATCTCGCGGTCGTCGCGACTCCAACGCAGCGTTCCGAGACCAGGCGCCGGTTGGCGGGGACGCCGGCGGGTCACGTGCCTGCGGCGGCTGGTGGCATGGCGGTGAGGCTAAGAGGCCGAGCGGATAAGCCGCAGTCAACGAGGATCTCGCGAGCCGCTGAGCGAGGCCGTGGCCCGAGCGGCCCGTGAGCGCAGCGAACAAGAGCGGGAACCAGAGGCCGAGCGAATAGGCCGAAGTCAACGATCGTGGGTTGTCTCCCATCGATTCAGCGGCCATACTTGGCACCGTGAACGACGCTGCCCTGCTCGTGGAAGTACTGGCCTGACAGCGCGCGCTCGCAACCCCATCCGATCGTGCGCAGGCCTCCCCCAGGGAGGTCGTTTCGCGTGCAGCCCGCTGGGAACCACATCGGCGAATACCCGCCCCGGAGGCCCAACATGGACATGAACGGCGGACAAGCCCTAGTCAAGACCCTTGAGCGAGAGGGCGTGGAAGTGGTATTCGGGCTGCCCGGCGGAGCCATCCTGCCCGTGTACGACCCGATCATCGAGTCGCCGCTGCGCCACATACTGGTGCGCCACGAGCAGGGCGCGGGCCACATGGCCGAGGGTTACGCCCACGCCACCGGTCGCCCCGGTGTGGTGATGATCACCTCCGGCCCGGGCGCCACCAACGTCGTCACCGCGCTGTGCGACGCCTATATGGACTCGATCCCGGTGGTGTGCATCACCGGCCAGGTGCCCTACGCCGCCATCGGCACCGACGCCTTCCAGGAGTGCGACACCACCGGCATCACCATGGCGGTCACCAAGCACAACTTCCTGATCACCGAGGCCCAGGACATTCCCCGCATCGTCCACGAGGCGTTCCACATCGCCACCACCGGGCGGCCGGGGCCGGTCCTGGTGGACATCCCCAAAGACATCGTCGACCCCCGCAACCCGCGCTCGGCCATGACCTGGTACGAGCCCACCGACGACATCATGGAGCTCCCCGGATACCGCCCCGCCACCGTGGGCGATCCCGAACTGGTCCGGGCCGCGGCCGAGCTGATCTGCACAGCCGAGCGCCCCGTGCTCTACGCCGGGGGCGGGATCCTCAAGGCCCGGGCCGCGGCCGAGCTGCGCGCCCTCGCCGAGCTGATCGACGTGCCGGTGGTCACCACGCTCATGGCCCGGGGGTGCTTCCCCGACAGCCACGAGCTGTGCCTGGGCATGCCCGGGATGCACGGCAACTACACCGCGGTCACCGCCATGCAGCGCTCGGACCTGCTCATCGCGCTCGGTGCCCGCTTCGACGACCGGGTCACCGGGCGCCTCGACGGCTTCGCGCCCGACGCCAAGGTGATCCACGTCGACATCGATGCGGCCGAGCTGGGCAAGGTTCGGGCACCGGACGTGGCCATACAGGGCGACTGCAAGCTGGTGATCGCCGAGCTGGTCGAGGCCCTGCGAGCCTGCGGAGGCATCGACGCCCAGGCCGACCGCCGGGCTTGGCGCTCGCAGATCAGCGGCTGGCAGGAGCGCTACCCCCTCGTCTACGAGCAGTCCGAGCCGGGCGAGATGCTCAAGCCCCAGTACGTGCTGGAGGTGCTGCGGGACTCCACGCCCGACGACACCATCGTCACGTCGGGCGTGGGCCAGCACCAGATGTGGGCCAGCCAGTACTGGCGTTTCGACCATCCCTACACCTGGATCAACTCCGGCGGCCTGGGAACGATGGGCTTCTCGGTGCCGGCCGCGATCGGGGCCAAGGTCGGCATGCCGGACCGGATGGTGTGGGCCGTCGACGGCGACGGCTGCTTCCAGATGACCGCCCAGGAGCTGGTCACCGCGTCGATGGAGCGCATCCCCATCAAGGTCGCCCTGTTCAACAACGCCTACCTGGGGATGGTCCGCCAGTGGCAGGAGATGTTCTACGAGGAGCGCTACAGCGAGGTGTACCTCTCCTACGAGATCCCCGACTACGTGAAGTGGGCAGAGGCCATGGGCTGTGTCGCCCTGCGGGTGGAGGCCCCCGAGGAGGTGGCTCCGGCCATCGCCAAAGCCAACGAGATCGACGACCGCCCCGTGGTGCTGGAGTTCCGCAGCGCCGCGGGCGAGAACGTCTTTCCGATGGTTCCCTCCGGGCAGTCCAACTCCGACATCGTCGTCGACCCGTCGCAGCGATGAGCGGCTCCCATATGACCGACTTCTTGCAGCGATGAGCAGCTCCCATACGACCGACTTCTTGCAGCGATGAGCAGCTCCGACGCGGCGACAACTGCCGATCATGCCCACCGGTTCCACACCATCGTCACCACGGTGGAGAACAAGCCGGGCGTGCTGGCCCGGGTGGCGGGGCTGTTCGCCCGCCGGGGCTTCAACATCGAGTCCCTGGCCGTGGCTCCCACCACCGATGAGCGCTTCAGCCGCATCACGTTCACCGTGGACGTGGCCTCCGCACCCTTGGAGCAGGTGGTCAAGCAGCTCGACAAGCTCATCAACGTGGTGGAGATCAGCGAGCTGCGCCCGGCCGAGTCCGTCGAGCGGGAGCTGATGCTGGTGACGGTGGCCGTGGACGCGGCCGGCGGGCGCCGCCACGGGCTGCTGGAGCTGATCGACGACTTCCGAGCCTTCGTGCTGGACGAGAACCAGTCGCAGATGATGCTGTCGCTGTCGGCCCGCCCGGCCCGGCTCGACGAGTTCGAGCAGCGTCTGCGAGCCTTCGGGATCGTGCAGCTGCAACGCACCGGCCGGGTGGCCCTGCCGTCACTCGACTCCTGAGGAGCGTACCGGCCCTGCCGGCACCCGCAAAGCTCGTCGGCGTCCCAACTTCCGGTAATAGCCCACAGTGTGTGTGGGAAACTACCGGAAGTTCGGTGGGTGTCCCTCAACGGCCGCGAGCGGAGGACCGTACCGGCATCCGTTAGGATTCGGGCCGGCTAGTGAGAGGACGAGCGCGCCGTGGCGAACATCTACTACGAGCAGGACGTTGACCGGTCGGCCATCGCCGACCGGAAGGTGGCCGTGCTCGGCTACGGCTCGCAGGGCCATTCACATGCCCTCAACCTCAAGGAGTCCGGCATCGACGTGCGCGTGGGCCTGCGCGAGGGCTCGTCGTCGGTGGCCAAGGCGCAGGAGGCGGGACTGGACGTTCGATCCGTCGGTGAGGCCGTCGCCGAGGCCGACGTGACGATGATGCTGATGCCCGACACCGAGATGGGCGCCATCTACACCGAGCACATCGAGCCGAACCTGCAGCCCGGGGAGGCGCTGTTCTTCGCCCATGGCTTCAACATCCGCTTCGGGCTGATCTCCCCGCCCGACTCGGCGGACGTGTGCATGGTGGCCCCCAAGGGGCCCGGACATCTGGTGCGGCGTACCTATGTCGAGGGTGGCGGGGTGCCGTGCCTGGTGGCTGTGGAGCAGGACGCGTCGGGCTCGGCGCTACCCCTGGCGCTGGCCTACGCCGACGCCATCGGCGGGGCCCGGGCCGGGGTGATCGAGACCACCTTCACCGAGGAGACCGAAACAGACCTGTTCGGTGAGCAGGCCGTGCTGTGCGGGGGCACCACCGCGCTGGTGCAGGCCGCATTCGAGACTCTCGTGGACGCCGGCTACCAGCCGGAGATCGCCTACTTCGAGTGCCTGCACGAGCTGAAGCTGATCGTGGACCTGATGTATGAGGAAGGCATCTCCGGGATGCGCTACTCGGTGTCCGACACTGCTGAGTACGGCGACCTGACCCGCGGACCGCGCATCGTCAACGACGCGGTGAGAGCCGAGATGGGCCGCATCCTGGCCGAGGTCCAGGACGGCTCGTTCGCCGAGGAATGGGTGGCCGAGAGCCGGGGCGGCCGGCCCAACTTCCTGCGCCTCGAAGCGGCCGGCCACACCCATCCCGTCGAGAAGGTCGGCGAGGAACTCAGGGCCATGATGCCGTGGATTTCCGCCGGCAAGGCTTCGGTCAAGGAGAGCTCTGGTGGACAGGGCTAGCCAGGCACCCGTGATCGACATCGGCATCGGTGAGGCCGACCGCATCGCTATCGCGGAGGGGCTGTCGAGGCTGCTGGCCGACAGCTACACGCTGTACCTGAAGACCCACAACTACCACTGGAACGTGGTCGGGCCGATGTTCAACACGCTGCACTTGATGTTCGAGGAGCAGTACACGGAGCTGGCCATGGCCGTCGACCAGATCGCCGAGCGGATCCGGGCGCTGGGCGAGCCGGCGCCGGGCAGTTATGGCGAGTTCGCGTCGTTGTCATCGGTGGCGGAGGAGGATGACCGGCCCGACGCCAACGAGATGATCCGGCGCCTGGTAGAGGGCCAGGAAACGGTGGTGCGCACCGCCCGGTCGGTGTTCGGTGCGACCGAGAAGGCCGGCGACGAGGCTTCCGCCGACCTGCTCACCCAGCGCATGCAGGTACACGAGAAAACGGCCTGGATGCTCCGCAGCCTGCTGGCATAGTTTCTGCAAGCCGCACGGGGCATCGCCGTCGGCCTTTGCGATCTGAGGGTTGCCCCCGGCAAGGAGGACCGGCTTCGCGCCGGGCCGCTGAGCGACGGCCTTCTCTGTGACCTTCGTTGACTTCTTGGACGCCTTGCCGGCCATTGCGTTCACTCCAATCCGACGCCTGGACGGCCGTGTGTCAGGCGTCGAGCTCGAGTACGAGCCTCAGGCCTGCTTCGACGCGGCGCATCGTGGGGAAGTCCACCGCTCCGGCGCGGTCGGACAGCCTGGCCTTGTCGATGGTGAGTACCTGCGAGACGTTCACGATGGAATCACGGCGCAGACCGGAGGCTTCAGCCGGCAACTCCACGTTGCCCGGCGCATCCGCGAGGGCGGTGTTGGACGAGATCGCCACAGCCACGACGGTGTTGATCCCGCTGCGGTTGAACGTCTCTGAGGAGACCACCAGCACCGGGCGGTGGTAGCCGGGCTCCGATCCCGCCGGCTCACGCAGTTCCGCCCAGTAGATCTCGCTGCGTCTCGGTGCAGTCCGTGCCGTCACCATTGCTCGCGGACCGCGTCGGCCTGAGCGTTGGCCAGTCCCACATCGAGCCGCGAATCGTCCGGGGCGTAGACCGCGTCCAGCCTGCGGGTGATCTCGCTGTCGTCGGTGCTTCTCACGAGCAGCTCAAGCGCCAAGGCGTAGAGCTGGGACCTGGACAGCTTCCGACGCTGGGCCAGTCGCTCGGCCTCCGAGAACAGGGGATCGGGTATTGAGACAGCAACCTTCACGACTACAGCATACCGGGTATGACCGGCTGTGCGGATCGCGAGCGACACCAGCGCCGGCATTCACCGGCGGCGGCGACACCTCAGTGAATCTCCTATTGACTCGCGGCTAGTTCGACCATGCTCTCGTAGAGGGAGCGCGAGTCTAAGTAGCCGACGTTGTGAGTGATCCAGTCTTCGACCACCTCCTGGGTCGCTTCCCTCCAGCGGTTGCGTTCGTCGCCGACGAGCCGGGTCTTGACAATCCCGGCGGCCGCGATGAGCGCGGCGTTCTCGGCGCGGGGTTCGTCCTGGAACTTTGCGGCGGCGATCGAGATGTGCCTGCCGGAGAGTTCCTCCAGGGCTGTTTGCTGATCGCTGGACAGCATGTTCCACGAATCGAGGTTCATGGCCAGAAAGGAGGCGCTGACGTAGCAGCCGCACTCCACCACACTGTCCAGCTCGCCGGTGAGGTCGAATCCCGTGATGGCCGAACTGGGGGTGACCAGACCGTCGATCTCGCCGGCCTGCAACGCGTCGTTGACCTCTGTGAGGGCCATATGGACCGGCACGGCGCCCAAAGCGGCGACGACTGTCGCCTGCACCGGACCCGGCGTGCGGATTGACCTGCCCTCGAGGTCGGCGATGGTGGAGACCGTGCCGTCGGCTATCCATAGGTCGCCCGGGCCAGAGGTCCACAAGCCCAGCAGTTTCACGTCGGAGTACTCGTCTCGCAATGCCTCGAACCCGTCATAGAGCCCCCACAAGACGTTGGTCGCCTGCGCGGCACCGTCGAACACGAACGGCATCTCGATCACGCCCGACACCGGGAAGCGGCCCTGCGTGTAGCCCTGGAGCGACCAGCCGATGTCCTGGCCGCCCGCCACCACGCTCGCATAGGTCTCCGGGGCGGCGCTGAGGATCCCCTCTGGGTGGAGTTCTATGGTGACCGAGCCGCCGGTGGCAGCGTTCACGTCCGACGCCCACTTCTCGAAGACCTCCATCAACATGGCAGAATCCGCCCGGAAGGGATGACCGAAGCTGAGCGTGACCGGTTCCGGCTTGTCGCTGCCGCTGCAGGCCGGGGCCAGCACGAACAGCGCCAGCGCGGCCACGAGCAGCAACCTCACACGAGTGCGGCGTCGATTGGTCGAGCGCCTAGACGCAAGCTGCTCCTGCCATTGATTGTGCGGATGTGGTGACATTTGGGCCCTTCGCGTAGACGTGGGATCTGGGGTCGCTGGACTCGGTCGGGGCAGTATGTTACGAGGATGCCGCGGGCTTCGGCGAGGGTGGCGCTTGCGCAGTGTCGTAGCTGGCGCAGTTCTGCACCTTGGGGTACTAGCAGGTAGACTCCGTGGCCCCCCGACACAGAAGTGTGTCGTAGCTGGCGCAGTTCTGCACCTTGGGGTACTTTGGGCGGGTCGGTGAGCAGCCGGTGGATTTCGCGGGCGATGTGGCGTTTGAGGCAGTGGGTGATCTCTCGGCGGTCTTGCCCTCGGCTGTGCGGCGCTGGGCGTAGGCGATGGTCCGCTCGTCGTGGCGGAGGCGGACCATCGCGATGCGCCACAGGGCGTTGTTGGCCTGGCGGTCGCCGCCGCGGTTGAGGCGGTGGCGCACGGTGCGGCCCGAGGACGCCTCGATGGGGCTGGCGCCGCACAGCGAAGCGAACGCTGATTCGTTTCTCATGCGCTCGGGGTTGTCTCCCGCGGCGATGAGCAGGGTTGCCGCCGCTTCGGGTCCGACGCCGCGCATCCACCCCAGGAACTGGCCGTAGCCGGCGCCGGTCGCCGAGAACGACGCCGTGCCCAGCAGCCTCCCTGTAGTGTCGACAACCGCGGCCACATGGTTGTCGCGGTGGGTGTCGACCCCACCGACCACCCTCACCTGATCGTCTGGCACAATGACTGAGTCCCCCTCAAGCAATCTGACGGGTTGGGCACCACCGGCCGCGACGACGGACAATGCACTCACGATGCTGGAAGCAGGGCTCCTATCAGGTCACATCCGTCCGACCGGCTGGTGCGCGTCCCCTGCGAGCCACAGACCGACAGATCGAATTCAAGGTACGAAGCCAGCGAAGCCCCGAGTCAGGACTGCGCTCGCCGGGGACACATCCCCCAGTATGAGTGCCGGGGACACACTCCCCCAGTATGAATGCGAAGGCTCGTGAAGTCTGTAGGAGCGGTGTTGTTGGCTGCGCTCGTTCTGGCTGGATGCGCGTCCCACGACCCGGAGCGGGCCAGGGTGGCCGACCAGCTCACCGCTCCGCCCGCGTGGACCGTGCAGGCTCGCACCGAGATGCGGACCGACTTCCTGTGCGTCGGGTCGGGTTGCACGACCTTCCGGGTCGAATGGTCAGCGAAGGCCCCACCCTCAGCTGAGGACCTGCTTTCTGCCGCGGGCACGGCGGGATGGGACCGGATCGACGTCGACGAGCCGTGCCCCCCGCCCGCTCCCGACGATGAGCCGGGCCCATATTGCACGCTCACCGCGACCGTCGACGACGTGGACCTGACGCTGTGGTCCTCGCACGAACCCCGCAAGTCCCCTCCGTGGCGAGTCACGCTCCTCGCGGAGTAGCCCCCTCTTACGTATCGCCGCTGCGCCGACTCGACTAGCTGTGTGTATGGTATGCACATGGCCCGTGTCAACGTGTATCTGCCCGACGAACTGGCGGAACGTGCTAGGGCGGCCGACCTGAACGTCTCGGGGCTGGCGCAGGACGCGATCCGCCGCGCTCTCGACGCTCGCGCCGTGAACGACTGGTTGGACGAACTCGCGTCTCTCCCGCCTGTCGGAATCGACCCAGCGATAGTGAGAGATGCGGTCAGAGCAGCAAAGGACGAGTTTGGGCTCCGAGAGTGAGGCGCGGGCTGCCGGCGGATCCGCAACCCCGGACAGCGAGGAGCTGGTTCTTGACGCCTCCGCAATGATCGATCTGCTCTTGGGAGCGCCGTCGGCGGCCACGATCCGGTTGCGGCTACTGAGCAGCCAGCTCCATGCCCCGGCTCACTTCGACGCCGAGGTCCTAACAGCACTCGGGCGTCTCAACCGGGCTGGACATCTACCCGCGGCCATGGTGTCTGCACTGCTGCCCAGGGTCGAGAACGCACGCATCCATCGGCATCCCGTCAGCCAACTGCTGGGAGGGGCATGGGACCGGCGTGATGAGCTGAGCCTCGCCGACGCTCTCTACTTCGAGTTGGCCGAGCGCCTGGACGTTCCCATCATCTCTACTGACGACCGCCTGGTGGCGACCTCACCACGAGCCGAGAATCCCGCCGTCAGCTGAGGCACGCTGGAGTGCCGCAGAGCGGCGTCCTTGCGCTCGCGAATCGGTTACTGCTACTGTGCTGAGTGCACTGACAACACGGAGGTCGGTAACAATGCAACGCACAATGGGACCGGCACCGCGCACGAGCGGGCGGCACCACAACGACACTGCATACGAGGGTCCTCGCTCTCCGTTCGCTTGCAGCCTTGTTGGCTCTGGTGGCCGTCGTCGCTTCGGCCAGTGGCCTTGGCGACCCGGCGTCAGCGTCGGCGCTTAGCGACAACTGGCCAAATACAGGCGCTTCAGACGATACCAGCCAGCCGCGTCCGCCTGAGGACCTGTTGGCGGAGGAAAGACCTGCTGTGGTGGACGAGTCTACTCCGCACAGGATAACGCTCGACGACGAGGGCAATCTCTTGTCTGTCCTCGAAGTCGAAGCCATCATGCCGGCGGGAGTGACTGTTGAAGGTCACGAGATCGATATTAGCGAGCTAGTCGCCAACGGGAGTGCTGCTCCAATCCTTGAGGGAAATCCACAGTGGTTTATCGAACTGGAAGCAACTCCGAGGATGGGGAGCGAGGCCCAGTTGACCGGTTCCTCAGTCATTGAGTACAGTGAGACCGGATGGGGTGCCACACCCGTGTTGGTTGATGCTGTCCGAGTTGTTGAGCAGGGTCGTCAGGAGACGATCGTGCAGCCTGATGGCACCGAATTGACCGGTTGCTACTTCGTCAATCGAACCACAGCTGGAAAACAAGTGGCGACCTCACTCGTTGAAATTTCATACGATCCAGATACCTGCAAACGTGTCATTGAGTTCGGCATATTATCTGATCCGCCATCCTTAGGGTCAGCGCCCACCTCTTCGGACGATAGCGGACAAGCGTCGCCGATCGGATCCTCCCCTGAAGACGTAGGTCAGAGTTCGTCCGGCAGTTCATCACCTTTGCGCGGATTAGCTCCGGGCAGATCTCCCACATCCGGCGATTTTAGCTTGGAAGTTCCAGACTATAGGGCGAAGACACGCGCACAGGTGCTTGAGCTAGCCTATCCGATCTTGCCTGCGACTTCAGACGTGAATGCAGAAGTTGAAGTGTGGAATCAGCAGCCTCAGTATTCTCCGAGCTCTTGGCGTTGGTGGTCTGACTGGCTGGGAGAATCGGGATGGCGCCGTACATACCATGATGCTTGGGGCGGTTGGTCGTCCGACAACATATATGTCGGAGAGGCTTCAGACTACGAGAACAGAATCTTTGCCAATACCGCATGCGCGAGGTACTTGTGGTTTATTCCAGGATCGACAGGTACAACATATGCTGGACACAACGTTCAGACAATTGGATATGCCAACATGACGGTCGACTATTTTGCCTCAAGTTACAAGAGAGGCGGTTGTTCCTATCTCCTGCGAATCAACTACGCAGAGGACTTCTCGTGGATAAACCGCACCTAGCCGGACTGGAAGTATCTGACGTGGCTAGGACCTTCGGTGACCAGAGATGGAGTCGCATTGGAGTAGACGCGTAGAGTATGAGTGGTCCTCGTAGCTGGTTGTGTGACGGCAAGTCCAGGAGGATCTACTCGTCGTTCGGATTGCTCATCATCACTGGTTTCTGGCTGTGTTTCGCGATGTCATGTGGGAGAGAAGTCAATTCCGACTTTGGAGAAGCGATCGCCAACGGTGTGTCTGGAGATCACCTGCCGAGCGGCGTGATCCGCGTCGGCGGGGGCTTTAGAGCACCGAAGGGTAGCGGATGGCCCCCGAGCGTCGCGATTGTCGACACTGGCATCGACTCATCTAATCCAGACCTCAAGGTAGTTGGGGGTATCAACTGCGCGACTAGTGATAGTGATGACTGGAATGACACAGATGGTCATGGGACGTCACTAGCGGGTGTTGTCGCTGCAAGACGGAACGGAGTAGGGCTTGTTGGAGTTGCGCCCGGAGCAGAACTCTACTCCGTCCGTGTCTTCGAGAACGAGATGGTCGTTTCCGAGGAGAGCGTTCTTTGTGGTCTGCAATGGATATACGACAACGCACATGAGATTGACGTGGCCTTGTTGGGGTTCAATCGTCCAGACGATTCAGTTTCAGGTGAGTCCAACTGTAACTCTGATGCCGTTCGTGAGATGATCTGCCATTTGATCGAGGTCGGAGTCACCGTGGTGGTAGCGGCCGGAAATCAGAAGGCAGATGCTCGTGGGTTCATGCCGGCCAAATTGGAAGAAGTCATTACAGTCGGGGCGATGGTTGACTTTGACGGTGTTCCAGGTGGCCTAGGATCACCGACGTGCGGACCGGGAGTAGATGACACTGTCGCCGACTTCAGCAATACTGGCTCAGCAGTTGATATTTTCGCGCCAGGCGTTTGTATTGAGACAACCAAACTGGCGGGACTTGACAACGCTGTGATCCCGAGCGGTTCCTCACTTGCGGCAGCTCATGTCGCTGGTGCAGCTGCTGTCTATATGGCTTGTCATGTCAATGCGACACCGGATGAAGTACATGCGTCGCTATTGGATTATGCAGAGACTGTTCGCATCGGTGAATCCGACACTCGCGTCGTGTCGGTTGCTCCGTTCTGTTAGAGCGACATAGTGCTAGGGTATGCGGATTATGGCTCACAGACGTAGCAGCCCGCGCCTTCTTGTGGTCGTGGCACTTGGAGCGTGGCTGCTGATTTCCGCCTACATGTTGGTCGTCTTGGGTGAGGAACTCGATATGGACAGCGTATTCTACGTGGACAGCCCGTTCTACGGATCCTCGAGCACGATCAGTAGAACCGTCACTTACGGCCCGACGTATGTTCCGCCGCCAGCGAATCCTCGGCCTGCTGTGGTTACCGCGTTCGTAGCTGTCGGATTTGTCGTCGGGCTGCCTGCCATTCTTCCAAGGCGATGGTTCTCGAGGGCTTTGAATGTAAGCGCGATCCTCACCGGGCTTGTGCTTGTAGCGACCATTCTGCGTCTGGGGATACTGCTGATCCCTGTGCTTGCTCTCCAGTTGTGGGCGCTCAGTAGATCGCGTGACACCAAGCGTCAATAGCGAGAAGGCCTCTCATCGACATCGGCATAGACGAGGCCGAGCGCATCGCTATCGCCGAGGGGCTGTCGCGGCTGCTGGCCGACAGCTACACGCTCTACCTGAAGACCCACAACTACCACCGCCTGGTTGCGGCGGCCCCGAGAGCCGAGAATCCCGCCGTCGGCTGAGGCGTCGGCCTACTGGAACGACACGAAGACGATCTCGGGTGACAGCTCCAGCACTTGCTCTGGAGTGGCCATCGGGCTGTCCTCGTCGTAGAAGTTCTTCCACCCCCAGTGGAAGCGGCCAGCATCGGGCTCGCCGGTCAGCGTGTTCCAGGTGTTGTACTTGGCGGCCAGGGAGCCTTGGCCGTCCATGTGGATCAGTACCGCCAGTTCTGGGGGTGTCTCGATCTGCTCGCGGTTGGTGATCATCGAGAACCGGAACTGGTGAACGATCAGCAGCTTCTGGGGAAGGGCCTCTTCTCTGACGATCCCGGCCAGCCACTCCACAACCCGGTTGATCTCAGCCGCGTCCACTGTGCCGATCTGCCTCAAGTGGACCTGGTGTGGCTTGAGCCGCCACTCCGGATCAAGTGCGAGCCCGACATGCGGCAGGCGCAAGAACTCCTCGTAATACTTGGCCTGCGAAAGAAAATCCGACCGTCCAGGCTGAAGATCCAATACCACGTACACGCCGTGGGCGGCCGCCGCCTCGATCCAGGGCCTGATCACTTCGCGATCGGTCACGCTCGAGTAGTCCCCGTCAGCGCCGGCGGAGGCGGAGGCGACGGTGGCGATGATCTCAAAGGTGGGCAGGATCGCTGATCCGTCCGCCCCGTAGCCCTCGGCTATGGCTTGAAGGCGTTTCACCGCGTCCTCGGGACCTTGCTCACCCAACACGCCGAGAGCCCCTGTCGACGGATGGCCGTATATGGCCACTAGGCGGCGATCCGGGCTCTCGTCACCCGGTTCGAACAAGAGCAGGCCGCCGCCAGGCAACTCCCCGCCGACCTCCACCTGCTCGACCACGGTTCGAGTTGTCTCATCGTTCGAGGGCTGGTCGTCGGTTCGAGTTGTCGCATCGCTTGAGGGCTGGTTGTCGGTTCGAGTTGTTGCATCGTTCGAGGGCTGGTTGTCGGTTCGAGTTGTTGCATCGTTCGAGGGCTGGTTGTCGGTTTGAGTTGTCTCATCGCTTGAGGGCTGGTTGTCGGTTTGAGTTGTCTCATCGCTTGAGGGCTGGTTGTCGGTTTGAGTTGTCTCATCGCTTGAGGGCTGTGGGTCGGTTTGAGTTGTTGCATCGCTTGAGGGCTGTGGGTCGGTTTGAGTTGTTGCATCGTTCGAGGGCTGTGGGTCGGTTTGAGTTGTTGCATCGTTCGAGGGCTGGTCGTCGGTTCGAGTTGTCGCATCGCCCTGCGGCTCCAAGGGCCCAGGCTCCTCGATCAGCGGGACATCTGAATCAGGATCCGCCACCAACAGCGGGCCTTCAATGTCCTGGGACGCCAGAGTGGAGATCGCTTCAGGGTTTTCGGCCGGCGCTTCCGAGACGGCAGGCTTGATCGGCGGCGGCTCCGAACTGGACGGAATGGGTGACGAACCCGGATCTGGCACCGGTGCGATTGCGGTCTCCTCAGCCGCTGGCCGCGGTGCCGCAAACCCGGTTTCCGGAAGGGGGGCGGTCGGTTGTGCCGTGGCAGCCACTGGGTCGGTCGAGACAGTGCCGGGTTCGAGGGCCCCGGCGCGCTCCCCAGTGAAGTGCGGTCCGGCCCCGCTGCGAACGGCGTCCCTCGCGCAGGAGGAGGCCAAGAAGAAGAGCACTACGCACACGCCGATGCTGGCGGCAAGGCGATGGGGAGGGTGAGGCCACGTTGACATGGTCGGTACTCGACGCTAGTTACTCCGTGTCCCGCCGTCGCGTCAATCCTCAGAGCGCCCTTGGATGCCAGGGCACGGCCCTTGGATTCCGAGCATGGCCAAAGCTGCCGCCACCAAACAGTGCGGCGTCGCGTCAATCCTCCGGTGTTCGGCGCGACCGAGAAGGCCAGCGACGAGGCCGCCGCCGACCTGCTCACCCAGCGCATGCAGGGTCGTCAGCTGAGGCGTTCGACGATAGCGCATGCAAGTCCACGAGAAGACGGCCTGGATGCTGCCAAGCATGCTCGTCTGAGCCGCTCGGTCCGCAAGACCCGCCGGTCGGGCCGCGCTGTTGTACACGTCTTCGGACCGACGGGATCGGTTCAGCCGCCGCAGGCAGAAACGAGAGCCTCGGCCCGTGCCGTTCGGCCGTGACGGCACAAGCAAGGCCCTCAGTCGCGTGGGTGGCGAGCACGCCTGCCTGACCCCAGCCGCTTCCGCGGCAACAAGGCGAAGCCGCACTGGAGCAAAACCTCGCGGTGCGGTGTTCCAGAGCGGCGCGCTTGCGCTCGCGAGTCGACTACCGCTACTGTACTGAACACACCCATTTTGCGTCTGCATCGGGACAACATGGAGATCGGTGACAATGGGGCGACACAGTGCACGAACGGACGGCATCACAACAGCACGGCACACGAGGGTTCTCGCACTCCGGCCATTTGCAGCCCTATTAGCGCTGGTGGCCGTCGTTGCTTCGGCCGGTGGCATAGACGGTCCAGTGTCGGCGTCCGCGCTTAGAACGTGTGCGGATAGGCGCTCCACAGCGTTTTGAATCGCTGGTAACACAGGCATCACTGCTACTGTTTCTCACCTATCTGCGCTGCCTCTTAGCGACAACTGGCCAAATACAGGCGCATCAGACGATACCAGCCAGTCGAGTACACTTGAGGATCTATTGACGGAGGAACGTCCTGCTGTCGTGGACGAATCCACACCACACAAGGGTAACGCTCGACGGTGAGGGCAATCTCTTGTCTGTCGTCGAAATTGAAGCTACCATGCCAGCGGGAATCGACACATCGAATCCCGACCTCTATGTAGTTGGGGGCATCAGCTGCGCCACTGGCAATGGCGATGACTGGAAAGACACGCACGGCCATGGTATGTCTTTGGCTGGAGTTGTAGAGGCGAGACGCAACGGACAAGGGACCATCGGGATCGCACCGGGAGCGGACCTCTATTCTGTGCGTGTGTTCGCGGATGAGATCGTAGTTTCAGAAGAGGCCGTACTCTGCGGCCTTCAATGGGTGTACGATAATGCAGACACGATTGATGTGGCCCTGGTGGCCTTCAATCGCCCGGATAGTTTATCAACTGATGTATCGGGTTGTGAATCAGCCCGAATGAGACGAGTGTCTTGTCGGTTGCTCGATGCCGGAGTCGCCATCGTAACCGCTGCTGGAAATCAGAAAACAGATACGTCAGGCTTCGTTCCTGCGAAGTTGGGTGAGGTCATTACGGTTGGGGCAATAGTCGATTTTGATGGGATTCCTGGTGGATTTGGATCTCCAACATGCGGACCGGGGATTGATGACACAATCGCCGACTTCAGCAATACAGGGCCGGTTGTCGATCTCTTTGCCCCCGGTGTCTGTATTGAGACGACGAGGCTTGAGGGTCACGAATGGACCGTTGATCCCAGTGGAACCTCGCTAGCGGCGACCCATGTAGCAGACGCCGCAGCCGTCTACAAGGCCTGCCATGGGGATGCCACGCCGGATGAAGTACGCGCGGCGCTCTTGAATGCCGCTGAGACGGTGTATGTCGATCAGATTGAATTGTCCGTTGTTGCGGTAATTCCATTCTGCAACCCATGACCGCTGCAATGTGGACAGGTATGGCTCGATGGCTCAACAGTCATATCAGTCCGCGTCGGATTGTGCTCGCTGCACTTGGTTGCTGGCTGCTGATTTCTGTATACATGCTTGTAGCTCTCGGCGAAGAACTTGATATGGACGCGGTCTTCCCTGGATTCGAGAATCCCGGAGGACGAACGATCTCGTACGGTCCCTTGCACGGCCCGACGCCGACGAATCCGCCTTCTGCCGTTGTGGCTGCGTTCGTTGCTGTCGGTGTTGTTGTCGGGCTTCCTGCCGTGCTTCCGCGGCGGTGGTTCTCGATCACCTTGAATGTGAGCGCGATCATGATCGGGCTTGCACTTGCAGGAACTATTCTTCGTCTCGGGATACTGTTGGCTCCTGTGCTCGCTCTTCAAGTGTGGGCGCTTACTGGATCGCGCGATACGACGCGTCGCTAGCACAGACGGCAAGTCCCGTTGGTCCCAGGTGGAATTGCAGCTAGACGGGAGGGATCAGTTGCAGCGTCGGCGGGAGTGGCTCGAGGGCACCCGTTCAGTCTGGCTGTGTGTACGGTATGCGCATGGCACGCGTCAACGTTTATGTGCCTGACGACCTGGCCGAACGCGCCAGAGCGGTAGACCTGAACGTCTCGGGGCTGGCGCAGGACGCCATCCGTCGCGCTCTCGACACTCGTGCCGCGAACGACTGGTTGGACGATCTCGCCTCTCTCGAGCCTGTCGGGATCGACCCCGAAGTGGTGAGAGAGGCAGTTAGATCCGCTAGATCCGCCAAGGACGAGTTTGGGCTCTGAGCGCTCGCTTTGGCGGCGTCCCACGCCCCTGGGTCCTCGTCGGCTGCCTACGGCGCTGATGGTGTGCCCCAGCGGCGGGCGATTACTCGATCTCTGTCTTTGGGGTCGGTGATAGGGATGGTGGAGGTTGGGGTTCGGAGCCAGAAGGTGTCTTGGCCGTCTTTGTGGTCTTGGATGGGGTGGTTGGATGGGCCGATGCTGATGCGGGCCAGGTGGTTGCCGTTGATGGTGTGGAACTCCCAGGTGACGAGGGACGTGGTGGAGTCGCCGAGGCGGGAGCGGATGAGGTTCTGCAGGTGCTGGCCCCAGAGGTCTTGGTCGCCTCGCTGGCCTCGTTTGGAGAACGTGGCGTAGTCGTTCTCGAGGCCATGGACCGAGCCGTCGTCGGCCACGCCTATCAGGAGGGTGCCGCCGAAGCCGGAGTTGGCGAACCCTGCGATGGTCTTGATGGCGGCGTCTTCGGGAGCGCAGCCCTTGCGCTGCTGGTGGATGTCCCAGCGCAGGGTGGACTTGTACTCTAAGAACTCGGACTCCCGGTCGGGGCCCAGCAGGTCGCCGATGGGACATGTCCGCTGGCGGGCGACGGTGGCACGCCGTTGCACCTCGACGGCGAAGATGTCCATGACTTCGGCTTGGAGCTCGTCGCTGTCGAGGTAGCTGAAGATCAGGTCGCTGTTACGGTCGCGCCGTGACAGCAGGGCCTTGAGGTAGCGCTCGGGGAATACGTGGTCGCGGAAGGTGGCCTCGTCGTTGTTGACCGCCTGGTTCTGGATCTCGGCGTCGGCCACCAGGTCTCCGGCGGCGGCCTCGAACACCAGGCGGTCCTCGTCGGTCCAGTCGGTGCCGAAGCGCTCGTTGATGCGGGCGATGATCTGCGACAGGCGCTCGTGCTCGGGGTCGGTGGCGGGGCCCGTGCCCGAGAAGATGGTGGTGACCTCACCCTCGCCGCCGGGCAGCTCGATAGAGCCCTCGAAGGCGATCTCGTGACGCAGGTGGGTCAGTTCCACCTCGGAGCCCAAGTCGATGCTCTGGCCGTGCTCGCGGTCCCGGATCAGTGCGGCCAGCGCCCGGCAGAACAGGTAGTCGCGTTCAAGATCGGGGTTGCGAAACGGCACTATCAGCGACAGGAACCCGTACACCCGCACGAACCGGCCGAGAGCGTCGCGGAAGGACTCCTGGTCGTCATCTGCCAATCCGTTGAAGCGGTCGACCGCGGGTTGCAGGGCGGCGTCGATCTGGGCGTGGGCTCCCTCGCCCAGCAGCAGGGCCGCGGCCCGCTCGATCTCGCCGGTGTCGAGCACTCCGAAGCCGTCCAGGTCGCGGCGGGTGTCGAACAGCAGGTTGGGGTCGCTGGGCGGGGCGACCGTCTTGCCGTGGTACACCGCGAACGCGTCGCCGACCTCTTCGGCGTCGTTCACGAAGTCCATCACGAACGTGGCCGACTTGTCGGGGTGGATGCGGTTGAGCCTCGACAGGGTCTGCACCGCGGCGAGTCCGGTGAGGGTCTTGTCGACGTACATGGCCGCCAGCTTGGGCTGGTCGAAGCCCGTCTGGAACTTCTCGGCCACCACCATGATCTGCCACTGGTCGGTGTCGAACTGGGCGGCGGTCTGGGACTCCCCGAAGCCGTTGGCCCGCGACTCGGTCAGCCCCTCGACCTCGCCCGAGAACGCCACCAGCACTCCCAGGTCGTAGCCCAGGTCGGCGGCGTAGGCCTGCAGCGCGCGCCACATGCGCACCGCGTGGGGCCGCGACGAGCACACCACCATGGCCTTGGCCTTGCCGGTGATCTGGCGGGCGATCTTGGTGCGGAAGTGCTCGACGATGATCTCGGCCTTCTGGGCCAGGTTGTCGGGGTGCAGGGTCACGAAGCGGGCCAGCGCGCTGCGGGCCTTGGCGGTGTTGTAGGCAGGGTCGTCGAGGATCGCCTTCTCCAGGTGGTAGTACCGGTTGTAGGTGACGTAGCCGGCCAGCACGTCGCAGATGAAGCCCTCCTCGATGGCTTGGCGCATCGGGTACAGATGGAACGGCTCGTGGCGGCCGCTGGCGCCCACCTCGCCGAACAGTTCCAGGGTGCGGCCCTTGGGCGTGGCGGTGAAGGCGAAGAACGACAGGTTGGGCTGGTGGCCCCGGGCGACCACCGCCTCCGCCAGCAGCGCATCGACGTCGGCCGGCTCCACATCCGTGTCGGCTTCGACTTCGGGCTCGGCCGACCCCAGGGCGCGGCGCAGTTCCTTGGCCGCCTCGCCGGTCTGTGACGAGTGTGCCTCGTCGACGATCACCGCGTAGTCGCGTTCCGGCAGCGACTCGATCTTGTCGAAGATGAACGGGAACTTCTGCAGCGTGGTGACGATGATGCGGGCCTGCTCGCCGGCCAGGGCCTCGGCCAGTTGGGCCGAGTCCTCGTCGATGCGTTGCACCACCCCGATGGCGTGCTCGAACTGGCTGATGGTGTCTTGGAGCTGGCGGTCGAGCACGACCCGGTCGGTGATGACCACCACCTTGTGGAACACCATGGCGTCGTCATCTGAGTGCAGCGACGACAGCCGATGCGCCAGCCAGGCGATCGAGTTGGACTTGCCCGATCCCGCCGAGTGCTGCACCAGGTAGCTGTAGCCGACGCCGCGCTGTTTGGCGTCGGCCTCCAGGCGGCGCACCGCGTCCCACTGGTGGAACCTCGGAAAGATCACGTTCGGACGGGCCCGCGATCCCTTCGATGCCCTCTCCACATGCACGAAGCGGCCCAGGATGTCCATCCAGGCGTCGCGGCTCCACACCTGCTCCCACACATACGCAGTGCGATGCCCGTCGGGATTCGAGGGGTTGCCCGCGCCGAGGTCGCGGCCCCGGTTGAACGGCAGGAACCGGGTGCGGGCGCCGGCCAGGCGGGTGGTCATCATCACCGAGGACGGATCGACCGCGAAGTGCGCCATGCCCACTCGGCCCAGGGTCCGGTTGTTGGGCGGCCGGTCGCTCCGGTACTGGGCGACGGCGTTCTCAACGCTCTGGCCCGTCAGTGGGTTCTTCAGCTCGGCGGTGGCCACCGGCACGCCGTTGACGAACAGGCCCAGATCGACTGTGCGGCCGCTGGACGGATCGAACGGCAGCTGCCTGGTCACCGAAAGCACGTTGGCCTCGTAGGGGGTCGCCAGCTCCGGGGTCAGCCCATGCGCGGGCCGGAAGTACGCCAGCCGGATAGTGATGTTGCGGTCGACCACCCCGCGGCGCAGCACATCCACGGTGCCCCGCTTGTCCAGTTCAGCAGCCAGCCGCTGCACGAACCCGGACTGCGCCCGACTCGGATCGCCGCCGTAGGCCGTGTCCACGAGGCGCGCCCACTCGCTCCCCTGAGTAGCGCCGATGAACTCGAACAGGTCGGCAGTGTCGACGCCTGCCTCAGCGTCAAAGTCCCGCGGCCCATCCCCGACATTGCCGATCTTCGCTTGCCGATACCCGCCGTGCTCGACCAGCCATCCAGCGATATGCGCCTCAAACGCCGCCTCGGTGACAGAACTCACGCCGCCACTCTCCTCCACGGCCTCAACGTCCAACCCATCCTAGAGCGGCGGCTCCCACGCCATGCTCAGCGCCGGGCGGGGATGCTGCCGGTGGTTCGACGCCTGCCGCGGGCCGTGTTTATGTGGTCTGGGAGCGCCTGTGGTGCCTGCCCCGCCGGAACAGCCATTTTGGGTACCAGGACTCGGGCAGGGCGCCCCGGTTGACGATGATGCTCGGGTACGGGCTCGGCTCGTAGAAGTCGTGTCGTTCGCCGGTGTCTTCGGGCGCTTCAGACGAACTCATGTCGGTCACCCTAGTGCTAGAAGAGCGCCAATGAGGAGGGCGGTGCCGACGAAGGTCACGACCGCTTGGACGCCACCCCAGAACCTGACCCGACCGATCACTTCCTCGTTGCGGCGGTAGTGGTCCATGAGGGTCTGTACTAGGTGTCTCTGGAGCGCCCGGTGTCCACCGTCGCGGTTGGAGAAACCTTGCACGAGCAGGTTGACGTCGGGGGCTTCGTGCCATCGCAACGGCATGTGGTGCAGGAGGTACCAAATCACCTAGGCGCCCGGGCCGGTGAGCAGCGCGATCCAGATGATCGCAACGGCATGTGGTGCAGGAGGTACCAAATCACACCGCTCGCCGAGGCGAATGCGAGCGCGAGGGCGGCACCAGCGCCGAGCCGAACGCCGGTGGTCTCGGTGGCGGGCGCGGCGATTGCGTTGCTCACGATGGCCGCAACCGTGAGGAACCCCACCACAAGGAACGCCGAACGCTGTTGGCTGGCCGCGAGCCGGGCGTCCTGTTTCTTGCGGAGGTCGCGAGCTTCGGTCAGGAGCAACTCCCAAACCTGAGGTCCGCCTGGGCGACCGTCGCGGCCGGTCATCGCGGCCTCTCCAGCACACTGGCGCTAGATCGGCCATCCTTCATGCCGCCACTCGGGGCGATGGATATACACGGCAACGATATAGTAACCATCAGATAAGCTATTATAGCTTTTAAATGATTGAAAATCAATCTTCATCAGCTTAGCCGCTACGTGCACTCTCACCGGTGCCGTCCTCGCGGTAGGTTGAGACCATGGGAGAGGGTGACGCCATGGAAGCGCCCGACATGTCCGAGGACATCCCGAGTCGGTACGGGCCTTTCGAACTGAGCCCGTACCCGAGCACGATCGTCAACCGCGGTGCACTGCCCGAGGCCTTCTTCTTCTGGCGGCGTTGGCGTCGACGCAAGCCCGCCTGACCCCGGTCCGCTGACCGATTTCCAAGCGCAGTGGTAAGGGTGCGCGCCCAGGGCCAGAGGTGGCTGGAGTAATGGAAGCAGCACACCCCGCACAGCTACCTGCCGACAGGGCCTTGCTTGACGAGGTGCATCCTGACGCGTGGCAGTACAGGATCGCTCCCGGCGCCTTCTACCACGAGGTGAAGGCCGACTCCCGGGCGCGAGGGTGCATGAAAGCGGCCATGACCGAGATCAACGAGCGTCAGGCAACGCTCGCAAGTGCAAATGGCACGAGAGTTGACGCAGGCGACGATCGCGGAGTTCTTGGATGGACCAGTCGGAGGTGTCCAGGCTGGAGCGCTGTAGCAACATGATGCTGTCGACACTCCGCTCGTTCATCCGAGCGACCGGCGGCGATCTCTAGCTCATCGTGACATTCACCGACTCCGAGCCCGTTGAGCTCCTCGTCGGCTACAGGACCACCAACCCAACCGCCGAAGGGCGCTAGCCGCATACGTGCAGGTCGGCGCCACTCGGGCGCCGTGGCATTTTTCGTGGTCGCAGCACTGTGCGAAGATGCCGGGGGTCAATCTGCCGAGGGGCGACTATGCCGAAGGTGCGACCGACACACACAAGAGCCGCTGGCGGATGGCACCTCCAGGTTGCCGCGCACAACCGCTATGTCAGACGGGCCGTACCCCGCTACGCCGCCTCGGCGGCCAACTCGGGACGGGTATGCTCCGATCTGTCCGCATCTGAGGCCAGAATGGATCATGGTGGCTGTCCGCGTTGACGTTGCGGCGTCGCTCTACGCATGGGCTGCGGAGAGGTCGGGCCTCGACGCGGACGAACTCGCCCACAAGTTCCCCAAGCTCCAGCAGTGGGAGAGCGGCGATCACTCTCCGACATTGAAGCAACTCGAACAGTTCGCAAGGGCGACCCGAACTCCGGTGGGCTACTTCTTCCTGCCTTCTCCGCCTGACGAGCAAGTTCCCATCCCCGACCTCCGCACGGTCGGCGACAGAGGCGTCCGGCGTCCGAGCCCCGACCTCCTCGACACGATCTACCAGTGCCAGCAGCGACAGGACTGGTATCGCGACTACGCCCGCGGCATCGGGCTAGACCCGGTTGCGCACGTTGGCTCGCTGTCGACGGCCACGCCCGTCGACGAGGCGGCCTCGGCGGTGACAGCCGCGATGTCGTTCTCGATTGAACGAAGAGGAGCGAACTGGTCCGAGGCGTTCGGCTACCTGCGAGACCAAGCCGAGGACAGCGGTGTGCTCGTGATGGTCAGCGGCGTGGTGGGAAGCAACACCCGCCGCAGGCTCGACCCCGCCGAGTTCAGAGGCTTCGCGCTCGCCGACCCTCTGGCGCCGCTCGTGTTCGTGAACGGCGCCGACACCAAGGCCGCGCAGATCTTCACACTGGCGCATGAACTGGCCCACATCTGGCTGGGGGAGAGCGCCCTGTCCGACGCCGATCTAGGCGTTCAAGCCACCGACGAGGTCGAACGCTGGTGCAACCGAGTCGCCGCCGAGGTGCTCGTGCCTCTGGAGGCGCTCCAGTCGGACTTCGACGCCCGTGCAGACCTCACGGACGAGCTCGATCGCCTGGCACGCCGGTTCAAGTCGAGCACGCTCGTGGTGCTTCGCAGGGTGCACGAGGCTGGATTCCTTGCGTGGGACGCCTACCGGCGGGCGTACAGCACCGAGTTCAGGCGCGTCATGGAGTTGGTCGGTGCGGGCGGTGGCGGCGGAGACTTCTACAACACCCAGCCGGCACGAGTCAGCAAGCGGTTCGCCCGGTCTGTAATAGTCAGCGCCCTAGAGGGCCAGACGCTATACGCCGATGCATTCCAGATGCTGGGGTTGAAGAAGCTCGCGACGTTCAACGGCATGGGCGAGCGGCTGGGAGTCATGTGACCACGTACCTGTTGGATGCGCCCTACGGTTCAAGTTCGATCTCAACCGGAATCTCTACCGCGGCCTCAAGGAGCGCTTGGAGTTCAGCATGCAATTCGGGTTGACCCTCGTCGCGCCACAAGGCCACGGCAAGGGCATACGACTGTTCCGCAGCGTCATCATCCCATCGGTTGGTGTTCCTGATGACCAGGAACATGGGGCTGTCCGTCGACGCATCGAGTCTCTGATGGAACACCTTGCGGCCGAGTTGATTCGCCCCTCGTGACCGCGTCCGAGTGGTCGGCACTAGCTTCACCAAGTTCGAGCCGAGCCCAGACGCGGACGAGACTCCTTCTTCCTCCTCCTCCTCTTCATCTTCCTCCTCCTCGTCCTCCTCCTCGTCGACTCGAGCGAAGACGTCTGCTACTTCGTCCAAGGGAAGCCCCTTGACGATGTGGTACTCCATGCCGCTGGCCATGTAGTCGAGGCGCCGAACCCTTGTGGGCGGCGAGTAGGCAAGCGCGACGTCCAGCCCTCGCTTGCCGCCTGGGGATATAAAGCTCGAAGGCACAGGGACCTCGTAGATGTGAACGCCGTTGACCGGAATGCTGTCCTCGGCAATGAGGATCGCTCGGTGGCTCGTCGATTCGGTCGCACGCGCTATCGATGGGCGCCCGTACCCGACGAGTGCTCTCTCCGCTTCTAACCGCACACTGTCGCTGCCGTGCCAGTTGTCGGCGAACGGCAGACGTTCAGTGGACACCAACACCAGCGACCTGATCAACTCTGCCGAGAACGTTGGGAACTTGGAGACCACTGCTGCCGCGACTCGACTGACTAGTGGTACCGCATAGCTTGTTCCCACATCCCAGTTGAGAAGGCGGCCTGCTTCGGCGCTCGCTCCGATCACTCCCAGTTCAGCATCGTTGGATACCAGGACTCCCTCTTCGATCCCCAAGGTGCCCGCGCTCTCACTGACTTCGGGCTTGACGGCTTGGCCGGGACCTGGGCCCTTGCGGGTGATCGGCGAGGGCCAGCCTGGCTTTCCCATGGGCTGACGTCGCAGTGTCTCGTGGCTGCTGTGGGCCCCCGATGCTGCCGCATCCGTCAGACCGCCCGCGGTGAGGCTCAGCAAGGATGTTCCTGGGTCAAGAAGCCCTGTCGTGCCGTCATCAAGAAGCACTCTCGGATACTCATCAACGGAGGCCTCGCTGATCGCGTCAAGGTAGTCGGCCGGCCGAGAGTTGCCGGCGGCTACCACGACTACGAGTTCGAGTTCGCGGGCCAGGGCGTCCACCACTGCTGCGGCACTCATTTGTCTCGGTGGTGAGAATGGTGAGCGGCTGTCACCGATGGCGAGGTTGATGATGCGGGCACCATGGGCCGCGCACCATGTGATGGCCTCTCGGAGATCGTTCTCCCATAGATCATCTATTGGGAACTCATTGTTGGCGTCCAGGACGCGAGCCGAGACAACACGACAGATCGGTCGAAGAGGCAGGCCCGGTGCTATTGCATCCTCAACGTTGCCGTGTAGTAGCAGTGAGGCGACCATGGTTCCGTGGCCATGCTGGTCCTGATCCTCTTCTATGCCTGTACCGATGGCATCCGAGGCCAGCACGGCTGCGCCGATCAGCGGATGTCCAGATGCCACCCCCGAGTCAACAAGCCCCACTATGGCTGAACGAGCGTCAGGTGACTGCACTTCGGGGAGTTCTGCGGCAGACAGGCTGTAGAGCCTTGGCGTCGGCAGGGCCGGTTGCGGAAGCACATCCATCCGAGCAATGGCATCCAACTCAGCGACGGTCATGATCCGCGACGCGTGAACATAGGCACGCAACAGCACCAGTCCTGCGCTGTCGTCGGTCAGGGTGTCTACAACCCTGCCCTCTGCTGTTTCGATTCCATCCTTGACCTCAGAGAGCCATTCCTGAACGCGATCGGACGCACCTGGATGCCAGCACTCGATGTCTATCCGCAGAGTGTCGTTGCCGGAATCGCGTATGGCGGACGCAAGTTCGGGAGTCACTCGATCTTGTGGTGCAAGCGGCCTGACGTGGTCAATGGCGTCGAAGAACTGTGCATGCGGCTCGGATTTTCTGCCCTCGGGGATTCCACCGGCGAAGGCATCCAGTCGCTCCCTGAAGGCAGCAAGCTCTGGATCGTCGGCGAAAGCGACCACGAGAAGACCATCTGACGAGTCGACAACCCGCAGTCCTGCTCTGCGGAATTCGTCGGCGTCGATGGAGGCTCCGAGTTCGAAGACCAGCATCAGGCGAGGATCCACCCCGAGCACCTGTGGTCGCCGCTGATGGCGCATCGTGATGTCGGCGATCGTTTCCCTGATCCGGCGACCGTGTCCTGGAAGGTCGTCGTGACGGCGATCCCTGCCGCCAGATGGCGACCTGGGTCGTCTCTCGCCCGCTGGGATGGCGCGCCGAAGCCGCAGTAGTGGCAGGCCAGGAGGTGGCTCAGGCTCTAGGCCAGGGAGCGTTGGATTATCCGGCGTCTCGCCTCCCCGCGGCTGATCGCATACGCGATGTGCTGTGAGCCCACGTGCTTGTCGAGCTGACGAACCATCAGCCGGATAGCGTCGAGAGCCACCGCTTCCACCTCTGCCGCGCTGAAGTCTTCCATCGTCTTGGCAGCTTCACAGATGTCAAAGTCGTGTCGAACCGACCTCAGCTTCAGTTCCAGGATCTCGAACCGGGCAGAGTAGTCAGGGGCTGCGATCTCGATGATCTCGTCGAACCGTCTCCAGACCGCCGTGTCCAGCAGTGCAGGATGATTCGAAGTGGCCACGAAGAGAGAGTCGCCCCGGTGCTCGTCGACGACTTGAAGCATGGCGGCCACCACCCGACGCAGCTCGCCGTGGTCGGCTCGGTCTGAGCGCTCACGCCCCAGCATGTCGAACTCGTCGAAGACCAGCACCCAAGAGCCCACGTCCAAGAAGCTGAAGATCTGCTCCAGGTTCCTCGCCGTTTCGCCCAAGTACGACGAGACGACCGTGGCCAGTTGCACCTTGGCCATGGGAAGCCCCAGCTGACCCGCCACCGCCTCGGCACTAGCCGACTTGCCGCAACCAGGAGGCCCCACCAACAGCAGGCTCGATCGTGGCGACACTCCATGGGCCCGCAGCGCCGAACGCTGACGGAACTCATCGACCAGCGAGTCGAAGACCGCGACTACGGACTCGGCTAACACCAAGTCCTGGAACGACAGCCGCGATTCTTCGAGCGATATCAGCGGCAGGTCGTCACGGGTCTTGGGTAGCGGGCGCAGCGACGACACTTGGAGCGGCCTGCGCGTGCGCCCCGGCTCCTCGAGTATCGCTTCCAGCTGTTCGGCCACCAAGTCGTGGCGCTTGCGCCTCTCGTCGTCGATGAGCTCCTTGGCGGCGCGCTGGAACCCGGCGTCGTCGCCCCGCTGATGGTTGCGGAGCAGAGCCTTCACCAAGTCGCTGCGCGCCACAACTCGAACCTAGTAGGCAACTACGACACCGACCACACCTCGGCAGAGTACAACTCTGCCGCCCCCGACACAGGTCATCCCCAACCAGCCAGCCGCTGCGAGCCACCCGACGGCGACCTCGCCAAGTCGTTGCAACCATGTCCAACGGTGCCAGGACTGCAATGGCCGTGCCTGCCTCTGCTGGGAGACGGCTGAACCGTTCGGCTAGGGCGCTCACGATTGTGTGGCCTCGGCGCCAGGTCCCACGCCCAACTGCTTAGCAGTCTCTCTACCCCGACGCTGAGCCCGTCCCAGTTCCTGGTCGGCGCCTGACGCTGGTTCGCTTGCACTGCCCATTGCCAACGGCGAGTTGAACCCGCTCGCTGTCACGACGGCCGCGCTGCGCCTATCGAGTTGGGGCAGGAACCTCTCGGTGCTGGGCACGGCCAGCAGAGCCGGTGGCAGGGTAGTGGGCTTCCGCAGCTCACGCCATGGCCGGGGATCTGGAAGGATGGATCTGCGAGGCACCCTTGTGCGTGATGGAGGAATAGGGCGATGAAGGACACGATTGATCAGTTCATGTGGGGATTCCAGCAGCAATTCAGGCTGGGCGTCGAGCGGGGCACCGAGCAGGCCCTTGCGGAAATTGGGTTAGGTGTCAAGGCGCGTGTTGTGCTCGTGGGTCTTACAAATGCAGAAAATGTTGAACATCAGCTTTGTGTAGAGCCTGAAGATGGCCCCCTCTCCGCTGAGGACCTCTCGACATTATCCGATCGAGCCACAGAGTTGTTCTATGCGGACCCTGACTCAGGGCTATCTCACACTAACAGCCGCCACCATGAACTCCAACAAACAGCGATATTCCTGCGATCTAGAGCCGAAGCTCTGGTAGAAGCGATCGAGTCATCAGGTGCATTCGAAGGACTCACCTTCTTTGGAAGCGGCTCGGCATCTATCGGTGGCTATATGGTGCATACATGTGTTGGAGTCCCAACTCAAGAATTCGCTTCCATTCCAGCCCTTGATGATGATAGAATCGACAGAATCTACGTAGGACGGTCATTGCAACATGAGGTGATCGCTGAGTGTCTCCGCCGTGCTGACCGTGCCCTATATCTTCCAGATCCGGGAGCAAGCTTGTACACACTCGGAGCCACAGATGCCATAATCAAGGCAGCCGCTGAGTATTTTGTCGACGGACTTGTGTGCCGGGCTGTAGGGCAAGCAGCTGACTTGTTTCCTCGGATGAATAAGATCACGTCTCTCAGCTACGAACGCGCAGGTGCTATAGGGCGTCTCCTCATTGCTGGCAGTGATAGTGCCGATGAATGTGTGCGCGTCCGATTCCACAGGCCGGTTGCCCTTCACAACGCGCGAATCATGCGGAAACTCCTAGAACTTAGCGACGACAGTACGGCCGTGCTTGCCGACCATAGTCGTGCGTACGGTCTCGGAACTTGCACATCCGCGAGCCCGGACGCTATCGAGGTTCTTGTGCGAGGTCATGCCGACTGGGAACTGCGCTTCGGCGGGTTGGCTCTGGTCCGTGTGTCCTATGGCCGTGCGAGGCTGCCGGTTCCGCTACTCGACCGCGAGAAGTTCGAAGACATATCTATGCGGACAGTTGGATCTGCCAATTTGGACCATATCTGGGATGTGGTTCAATCAGCCCAGGCCGCCCGTCGCGGAATGACGCTCGTTGTCTCCCACGCCCCCGAGGCCGAAGCATCTCGCCTCGGTGGGCAGGCCGTTCCGATCGACCCTCAACGCCTGGATCGTGCGGACATCACTCGCCTCGGCCAAGTGGACGGAGCCATCATTCTCAGCCCCGACGGCCGATGTCACGCCTTCGGCATCATTCTTGACGGTGAAGCGGTTGCTGGGCAGGGCGACCCATCCCGCGGCTCACGGTTCAATTCGGCTGTACGCTATCAACGAACTAGAGCCCCGAAGTCGCTACTGGTCGTAATCTCTGACGACGGGTTGGTTGACCTAATCCCGAACCTGATGCCCAAGGTACACAGGCACAAAGTTGAATCGGCCGTGAGCGCCTTCTGTTCGTGCTCCCAAACGGAACCCGTTGACGGTGAAGAGTTCGGTCGAACACATCGTCGGGTAGAAGAACTCCGCTTCTATCTGAACGCAGATCAGTGTGAACGAGTGAATGCTCGCTATGAAGGTGAAATGCGCCGCCGATATGAGGCTGGAGGCCTCGCGCTATCCGGACCTATACTTAAGCCTCATCCGGATATGGACGACAGCTATTTCTTCTAGGACTTGAGGGCATCATGTGTGCCACAGATGTGCTCGCGGCTGCGGCTCATTGATTCTCCCGAAGCTCTGTATCATTTGTTCGAATCCAAGTTGGTAACTGCACTGACCGCTATCTCGCATCTCGGTTTCGAACCCTGTTTGAAACAGGACTCATGCTGCCACCCATGGCATCGGCATCTCACCGGTCACGACCGTCGTGATAAGCGCCTGTCTTCGCTCCGCTAGTAGAGCGATCTGCTTGGTCTGAAGGTCAACTGCCTGCGTCAGGCGCGCCTCCTGATTTGCTAAGCCAGAAGAAAGATCGTCTTGGGTCTCTCTCGATGGCACAGGCACTCTAATGAGGCCCAGATCTGCGAAGTTGATTCTTGGTGTGCGAACCTGCCCTTGGTCTGTCGCACCGATGCCACGCAATCGTCTTGTCATCTCCGACACGAACCACGATGATCTCATAACATAGTGCAGATACTTAGAAGACACTCGACTTCCGATCCGAAGCACTGTGTAATCAGGACTGACGAGCCCCGTCTGACCTACAACTCCTACACCACCTTGAAACGCTCGCATGCGATTGACTACTATATCGCCCGGATTGCACTTCTTGTACTTAGACAAGTTGTCGGCTCTAGACTGCTTGTCGAAGATAGTGCTCCGAGGAGTAACACCTTGATGTATGGAGACCGACAGCATTTTTGGTATCGGGCCTGTATCGTATCTGAGATCACTTTCGCATACTAGATACTTGAGCGGTACCAAAGACTCATACTCTCGCAGGATAGCTAAACTTTCCTCAACCAACAGAGTTCGACGCTCTTCGAATAATCGGATCAACTGGTGCTGCTTGGATATGATAGCGTCAATACGGGCGGTTTCGATGTCTAGATATCTTGCAATATTCCGTTGAACAGAATGCGACGGTACGTGGAGTTTGATTTGATTGATAGCATCTGTCCGAAGCCCGAAACGTGTGACACCTGTCGCTCTAGATGCCATCTGGTTGCGGACGTCATCGGAGTTTATCGCCCAATAGAGAAAACGTCCGTCGATCCTTCTTGGCCGCGGTCGCAGAATCGCTAGATGATATCCGCACACCATTCCAGATTGGGTGCGTTCCACAAAGGCCGGAACTCCGATATCATCAACCGACTCGGAGTCCTTCGTGATCACGACATCCCCGGGGTTGAGCGTAAAGGCCTTGATCTGACTTCTTGAGGCGGTCGCTACCATCAACTGCAGCTCTGGAACTATCCTGTCACCGTAGTAGACGTCCAAATAGTTTATGAGTCGTACTGGGACCTCATCGTCCTTCTCCTTCTTGTCTACGTTGCTGATACGTACGTCGGCAAGATGCCTAATCGGAATCACTCGGTGACCTCAAGAAGGAGATTCTGGATCTCTGATTCCAATGCCTTGATCTCGGCGTCGATTTCGTGGAGGGGGCGAGGTGGCGTGTAGGTGTAGAAGTGGCGGGTTAGGGGGATCTCGTAGCCGATCTTGGTCTTGTCGCGGGCGTGCCAGGCCTCGGGGACGTAGGGGTGAACTTCGGTTTCGAGGTAGTCGTCGATGGAGGTGCGGTACTCGATGGTTTCGAGGCGGGCGGTCGGGTCGGGCTCGTAGGCGACGCTCACCGCGGGCAGCGGGACGTTCTCGTTGTCGCGCAGGTCGGGGTCGGGTTTGGGGTTGCCTGAACGGTCGGTGATGATGGGGGCCTCTGGGTTTCGTACTGCAAGCGCGTCGGTCAAGGCCTTGACGAGGGCGGCAGGCGCGTCGGCGCCCGCTGATGCGAGGGCCTCCTGGACGGCTGTCTTCGCCGACTTCTCGGTGGTGTACTGGCTGCCACTGTGGTTCCTTAGTGCTTCACGCAGGGCGTCGCGCCTCGGATAGTCGAGCTTGGCGGTCTTCTTGTCGGACTCGACGGCGGCGAGGGTGTCGTCGGTGATCTCCCAGCGCAGTTGCAGGGGCCGCTCCACGGTTATGCGCAGGAATCCGAACGACTCGTTGGGGAAGATCTTGACCCGGGGGACTTCCTCGAAGGCTCCGTAGAGGCGGGTGATGTCGTCGATCTGGTCATCTGAGATTTGCTTGCGCTTCTGGCCGAGGCTCTTGCGCATCTTGGTGAAGCTGTCGCGGGCGTCGATGAGCTGCACCTTGCCCCGGCGGTGGGGCGTCTTGCGGTTGGTGACCACCCAGAAGTAGGTGGAGATGCCGGTGTTGTAGAACAGCTGGTCGGGCAGCGCGACGACCGCTTCGAGCATGTCGCTCTCGATGATCCAGCGGCGGATCTCCGACTCGCCCGAGCCGGCGGCGCCGGTGAACAGCGGCGACCCGTTGAACACGATCGCCAGCCGGGCGCCGCCCTCGTCGGGGCGCCTCATCTTCGAGATCATGTGCTGCAGGAACAGGAAGCTGCCGTCGTTGATGCGGGGCAGCCCGGCCCCGAAACGGCCCGCGAAACCCTGGGCGGCGTGCTCGTCGCGGATCGCGTCGGCCACCATCTTCCACTCGACCCCGAACGGGGGGTTGGCCAGCAGGTAGTCGAAGCGCTGACCTTGGTGCTGGTCGTCGTCGAAGCTGTTGCCGAAGCGGATGTTGTCGGCGTCGGCGCCCTTGATCAGCATGTCGGCGCGGCAGGTGGCATAGGTCTCGGCGTTCACCTCCTGGCCGAACACCCGCAGTTGGGCCTGCGGGTTTAGCTCGCGCAGGTAGTCCTCAGCGACCGACAGCATCCCGCCGGTGCCGCACGCCGGGTCCAGCAGCGTCTTCACCACGCCCGGGCGGGTCAGCAGCTTGTCGTCGTCGGCGAACAGCAGGTTCACCATCAGCCGGATCACCTCGCGGGGTGTGAAGTGCTCGCCCGCGGTCTCATTTGATAGCTCCGAGAACTTGCGGATCAGTTCCTCATAGAGATATCCCATCTCCAGGTTCGACACCGCGGCGGGGCTCAAGTCGACCTCCGCGAACTTCGACACCACCAGATACAGCAGGTTGTGGTCGTCGAGGCGGTCGATCTGCACATCGAAGTTGAACTTGTCCACGATGTCGCGGGCCGACTCCGAGAACCCCGCGATGTAGTTGCGCAGGTTCCCGGCCACGTTGTCGGGATCGCCCAGCAGCGTGTGGAACGTGTGCCGGGACATGTTCACGAACGGCTGGTCGGCCACCTGCTGCAACAGCGGCTCGCGGTTGCGCAGCGTCTCCGGCAGGTCCGCCATGGTCTCCAGCACCTCGGCCTTGGTCGGCTCCAGCACGCAGTCCAGCCGGCGCAGCACCGTCAACGGCAGGATCACCCGCCCGTACTCCGACTGCTTGTACACGCCCCGCAGCAGGTCCGCCACCGACCAGATGAACCCTGAGTGGTTCTTGATCGCCGCGCCGCTCACATCACCCTGCCGAGGTCGGCGCGTGCGGACGGCTGGTCAGTCGAGAAATCGAACCGGCGAAGGCGTTGTTCGCCGGTCGTGACGGACTCCGCTGTAATAAGAGGCGCGCTCACAGCGCGCCGAGACTACTCATCCTTCGGCATCGATGACGGTCGGGGTTGGGCGTTTGGGATGAAGACTCCCTGCGGGGACTAGACCCGCCACTCGGCGCGGCCCGGCTGGCGTGTCAGGGGCCGAGCGCGAAGACGGGCACCACTGAGACGCCGTCGGGACGATCGTAGGCATAGCCGTCGGCGGCAGTGACCACGACGAGCTTGGCTGGTGGGCCCATCCTCGACTCGTCGATCTTGCGGCTCACGGTCAGCAGGGAGCGTGCCGCTTGCTCGATCTGATCGGTGCCGCCGAGCTTGACCTCGATCGCGATCCAGCGGCCGTCTCCGGCATCGACGATGGCATCGGCCTCTGCGCCCGCTGCATCCGTGAACGAGTACACCTCCGCGTCGGCCGCCTGCGCATAGATGCGCAAATCTCTGATGACGAGCGATTCGAACAGCAGTCCTAGCGCCTCGGGGTCGGCAAGGAGGCGCTGAGGGCTGGCTCGCAGCACCGCCACGGCTAGCGACGGATCGGTGAAGTGGTGCTTGGGGCTGACGAGCAACGGCGATCGCGAACGCAAGTGGGTTGGCCAGGCCGTGAGCGGCTCGACGACGTGAAGGCGCTCCAGGGCGTCAAGATAGGCGCGCACCGAATGCCGGCTGAGCGGGGCGGCCGCGTTCGCCTCGGCTGCGAGCTTGTTGAGGCTTGCCGACGTGCTGACGTTGCGTGCGAGCGAGCGCAACAGAGCCTTCACCCTCACTGGGTCGCGAGCCACGCCGTCGACTTGGCGAATGTCGGTGCGCGCAACATCCTCGAGATAACTCGTCAGGGCTCGGATCACGTCTCGCACGGGCGAGCTCGCGTCCAAACCCGGCCAGCCGCCACGGCACAGCGCGTCGACGGCTTCTGGCACGCCTCGCCCAGTCCGGTCGGCGGCGCAGGTCCCGCCGCGCAGCAGCTCGGCCAAAGACACCGCCGCGGTGGACAGACCCCGTTCGGCGAGCGACATGGTGCGAAGCGGGAGCCGCTGAATTCGAAGGGCGCCCGAATGCCGGGTGAGATGGTCCGACGGCGTGGCCGATCCGGTGAGGATGAACTGCCCGGGCTCGGCCCGGGCGTCGCACGCCCCTCGGACTGCTGCCCACAGCGGCGGCACGCGCTGCCATTCATCGATGAGCCGGGGAGTAGCGCCACCGAGCACCCTGTTCGGCTCCGCCTGAGCGAGCGCGAACGCAGCAGGATCCTGCTCGAGCAGCACCTCGCTGCGGGCGAACCGCTTGGCGAGCCAAGTCTTTCCGCAGCCCTTCGGCCCTTCGATCAGCAGTGCGCGGGCTGTGCTCAGCACCCGGGCGGCGTTCGTCTCAGCGATCCGGCTGCGATAGTCCGCAGGCGTGAGGGTTGGCGTCGGCACATCCGGCGCTCTGCTGTCCACCATCTCCGACAATATACCAAATCAGGGTGATTCAATCTACCAAATCAGACAAGGTTGATATACCAAATCTGATTCCATCAATCGACCCAATTCAGGTTGTCTCGGTCTACCGAATCGGGCTCGGTTGTCTCGCACCGGCCAGCGAGGGTGCCGCGAGCGAACAGCCTCGACTCTCCACCGCTCCGCGGGACTTGCCCTACTGGAACGACACGAAGACGATCTCGGGTGACAGCTCCAGCACCTGCTCCGGAGTGGCCATCGGGCTGTCCTCGTCGTAGAAGTTCTTCCACCCCCAGTAGAAGCGGTCAGCATCGGGCTCGCCCGTCAGCGTGTTCCAGGTGTTGTACTTGGCGCCCAGTGAGCCCTGGCCGTCCATGTGGATCAGTACGGCCAGCTCTGGGGGTGTCTCGATCAGTTCGCGGTTGGTGATCATCGAGAACCGGAACTGGTGAACGATCAGCAGCTTCTGGGGAAGGGCCTCTTCTCTGACGATCCCGGCCAGCCACTCCACGACCTGGTTGATCTCCGCCGCGTCCACTGTGCCGATCTGCCTCAAGTGGACCTGGTGCGGCTTGAGCCTCCACTCCGGATCGAGTGCGAGCCCGACGTGGGGCAGGCGCAGGAACTCCTCGTAGTGCTTGGCCTGCGAAAGAAAATCGGACCGTCCCGGCTGAAGATCCAATATCACGTACACGTCGTTGGCTGCCGCCGCCTCGATCCAGGGCCTGACCACTTCGTGATCGGTCACTCTCGAGTAGTCCCCGTCAGCGCCGGCGGAGGCGGAGGCGACGGTGGCGATGATCTCGAAGGTGGGCAGGATCGCGGACCCGTCCGCCCCGTAGCCCTCGGCTATGGCTTGAAGGCGCTCCACCGCGTCCTCGGGACCTTGCTCACCCAACACACCGAGACCCGGTGTCGACGGATGGCCGTATGCAGCCACCAGACGGCGGCCGGGGACTTCCTCACGCGGTTCGAACAGGAGCACGCCGCCACCAGGCAACTGGTCGGGTTGGGGTTCTTCTTCGGGTTGGGGTTCGTGTTCGGGTTGGGGTTCGTGTTCGGGTTGGGGTTCGTGTTCGGGTTGGGGTTCTTCAATCGGCGGGACGCTCGAATCAGAATCCGCCGACAACCGCGGGTCTTCAACGTCCTGGGAGGCGAGATTGGCAGTCGCGAACGGGTCTTCGGCCGAGGCTTCCGGAACGTCGGGCTCGATCGGCGGCGCCGAAGTGGACGTTGGAGGTGCCGTGCCAGCCTCTGCGTCGGTCGTGACAGTGTCGGGTTCGAGGGCCCCTAAGCGCTCCCCAGTGAAGTGCGGGCCAGCCTCGCCGGGAACGGCGTCACTCGCGCATGAGGAAGTCAGGAAGAAGAGCGCTGCGCACACGCCGATGCCGGCAAGACGATGGGGACGGTGAGGCCGCGTCAACATGGTCGGCACAGGACGCTAACTACTCCGGGTCCCGCCGTCGCGTCAATCCTCGAATGCGCCCTTGGATGTCACCCCAGGGCCGGGCAGTGGTCGGCCGGTCGTCTTGTGGCGACCGCCCCGCGCGCGGAGAGTACGGCCGCTAGTTGAGGCGTTCGACGATCATGGCCATGCCTTGGCCACCGCCTACGCACATGGACTCGAGGCCGATGGTGTTGTCGGCGTCCTCGAGGCCGTTGAGCAGGGTGCACATGATGCGCGACCCGGTCATGCCGAAGGGATGGCCCAGCGCGATCGATCCGCCGTTGGGGTTGAGCTTGTCGTAGTCGATGCCCAGATCGTCGGCCGAGGGCAGCACCTGGGCCGCGAAGGCCTCGTTGATCTCCACGTGGTCGATGTCGTCGATGGTCATGCCGGCCCGGCCCAGGGCCTGGCGGCAGGCGTCGATCGGGCCGAGGCCCATGATCTCGGGATTGAGAGCGGAAACGCCGGTGGCCACGACCCGGGCCAGCGGCTTGGCCCCCACCGCGGCCGCCCTGGCGTCGGACATCACCACCACCGCGGCCGCGCCGTCGTTGAGGGGGCAGCAGTTGCCGGCGGTGACGGTGCCGTCAGGCCGGAACACCGGCTTGAGCTGCGAGACGCCCTCGATCGTGGTGCCCTCGCGGATGCCGTCGTCATGGTGCACCTCGTTGCCGTCGGCCAGCGGGTAGGGGGTGATCTCGCGCTCGAAGAAGCCCCGGTTGCGGGCCGCCTCGGCCCGGTTCTGGGACAGCACGCCCCACTCGTCCTGGGCCTGGCGGGACACGCCCTTGAACTGGGCCACGTTCTCGGCGGTCTGGCCCATGGCGATGTAGATGTCGGGCAGGCCCTGCGGGGAAGCCCAGGACTCGGCGCCTTCGGCGGTGCGCTGGGCGGTGCGGCCCTCGGCCGCGGCGAAGTCGTCGTTGTGGGGCCCGCTGTCGGCGGCGCCGTTCCCGTAGCGCGACACCGTCTCCACACCCCCGGCGACGAAGCAGTCGCCCTCGCCGGCCTTGATGGCGTGGGCGGCCATGCGGATGGTCTGCAACGACGACGAGCAGTAGCGGTTGACGGTCACCCCCGGAGCGTTGACGCCGGCCAGGATCGAGGCGACCCGGGCGATGTTGTAGCCGCCCTCCCCGCCGGGCTGGCCGATGCCCCAGATCACATCTTCCACATCGGCGGGGTCGAGGCCCGGGACCTTGGACAGCACATCGCCGATGATGAACGCCGACATGTCGTCGGGACGGACTTCTGAGAGTGATCCCTTGACGGCCCGGCCCACGGGCGTGCGGGCGGTGGCAACGATGACGGCTTCAACCATGACGGCTCCTTGTGTGTCGGTGGTGTTCGTGTGTCGGCGGTGTTCCGGTCCGCTCGGGCGCGGCGGCTCGACCAACAACGTTAGAAGGCGGACGGCCCGTTCGCAGGCCCCGGATCGCCCCCTCCCGGAATTGGCAGCAGCTGGCTCCCATTTGGGACTTCTCTGCTGCCAGTTCGCGGGGGAGTTCTTGCTTGCTTCGGAATTGGAAGCGCTTGGCTCCCATTTGGGACTCTTCTGCTGCCAGTTCGCGGGGAGACTCGCTCGATGCCTCGAGGCAGGCGGCAGTAAGATCGCCCGGTGTCCAACGACAGCGGCGACACCGGCATCGACACCGAGCGGGCCTGGAGGCTCCTCATCGGAGGGGAGTGGGTCGATCCCGGCGCGGGGACCTATCCCATCATCGACCCCAATGACGGCACCGTGGTGGGCCACGCTCCGGAAGCAACTGCGGGCCAGGCCGCCGACGCGGCCCGGGCGGCCCGCGAGGCCCTACCGAGGTGGCGCGCTCTAAGTCGTGAGGAGCGCGGCAGCCGCCTGTCCCGCCTGGCCGATGTGATCGAACGGATGGCCCCCTCCTGGCTCCGGCTGGTGCAGGCCGAGACCGGCTCGGTCACCTCCATCGCCAAGAGCCTGCAGGTGGGCGGGCCCATGATCGAACGGTTCCGCTACTACTCGAAGCCGATCAATGTCGACACCGATGTGGCCCCGATGCCGGCGGAGGCGGGGGCGCTGGGTCCGGCCGGACTGATCGCGGCCACGGTGAAGCGCCACCCGGTGGGGGTGGTGGCCTGCATCACTCCGTACAACATGCCGCTGGTGAACGTGGCCGGCAAGGTCGCCCCGGCGCTGGCTGCGGGCAACACGGTGGTGATCAAGCCCGCCCCCCAGGACCCGCTGGGCGTGCTGCTGCTGGGCGAGGCGGTGGCCGAGGCCGGTCTCGACGACGGCGTGGTCAACATCGTCACCGGCTCCGGGCCGAAGGCGCCCGCCGCCCTGGTGGCCTCCACCGACGTGAACATGGTGTCGTTCACGGGCTCGACGCAGGTGGGGGCCCGCATCTATGCGGACGGGGCGGCCACCATGAAGCGGGTGCTGATGGAGCTCGGCGGCAAGGGCGCGCTGGTGATGACCGAGGACGCCGACGTGAACGCGGCCTGCATGGGCATCGCCACCACTTGGGGGCTCCACTCGGGCCAGATCTGCACCGCCCCGACTCGGGTGATCTGCCATCGCAGCATCTTCGAGCAGACGGTGGACACGCTCAAGGCCTTCGCGGGCTTCATGAAGGTGGGCGACGGCCGTGCGCCCGACACCATCGTCGGCCCGGTCATCACCGAGGTCCACCGCGACCGGGTGGAGGAGTTCATCGCGGACGGGATCGACGCGGGGGCGACCGCGGTGTGCGGCGGGGAGCGGCCCGACCTGCCCGGCTACCTCGTGGCGCCCACCCTGCTGGTGGACGTCACCCCCAATATGGCCGTGGCGCGCGATGAGGCCTTCGGCCCGGTGGTAGTGGTGCTGGCCCACGACGACGACGACGAGGCGGTGGCCCTGGCCAACGACTCGTCCTACGGGCTGTTCTCCTACGTGTACGCCGGCGACGCCAAGCGGGCCTACGAGATCGGCTGCCGCCTCGAGTCGGGCAACGTGGCCCTAAACACGGTGCAGCCCCACATGTACGCCCCCTTCGGCGGCTTCAAGATGTCGGGCATCGGCCGCGACCGGGGCAAGTGGGGCGTGGAGGCCTACACCGAGATCCAAGCCATCAACTGGCTCTCCTAAATACATTGGAATTTATTGAAATAATCCACCGCTCGCTTCAATGGCCGTGCCATAATGCGGTATGGCCCCAGATCCGATCCTCGACAAGCTGGCGCGAGCCTTCGAAGGGCAGCGCGCCGCGCTGCTCATGACAGACGAGGGACGCTGGGCGTTATTCGTTCAGCCCAATGACAAGCGCCGTCGGGCCGAGTTCGTGGGGTGCTTCGATGATGAGCACCAGGCCTGCTCCGCCGGCTTCCGCAGCACTATCGGCGGGCGCTTCATGATCAAGGAGGTCCTCGAGCAGGACCGTGTGATCAGTGTCCCGTGGGCGGTTCCGGCCAATCGCCTCTGAGGAGCCTGTCCATTCGCGAATCGCAGGCCCCGTCGAGCGTAGGGGCCCGACGGTTGACGTCAACGTCCACCTGCACCGTGGCGAACTCGAGCGGTACCGGATGGAAGCACTCACGGCACCTCTCCCGTACCCGGCTCGCGGCCTTCTCGATACAGGTGCTGAGCGGACTTGCCTAAGCAGCAGCATCATCAAGACACTGTCACTGGAACCGGTCATGCACACAAAGCTCCAGACAGCCTTGGGTGACGACAGGGTGGCGGTCTACTCCGTCACCCTGCAATTGGCTTGGAGGCAAGATCGACCGCCGGATCCGATCTCAGTCCATGTGCTCGGCACTTCCCAAGTCTTGGGAGCGGAGATCCTCATTGGGCTTGACGTGTTGAGACTTGGTAGGTTGGTGCTGTTTGGCCCGGACAGTCGATACGAACTGTTCCTGCCGCGCAGTACGGATTAATGCTCATAGTGCGCCGCAACGCGACGGTCGGGCCCACGACTCGAGCTATCGGAGTCGCGCTTGCGGGTGCTGCCCCTCAAGGATCCTTCGGTTTCAACGATCTTGGGACTATGCGCGGACCCCGATGGCTTCGTCACGCCTTCCTTGGTGGGCTTGAGCGGCGCTGCGGGGACGCTAGTCGCGGGAGGTCGCCCCGGTCGCGGAGTCACCGGCTGCGTGGCTCGCCGGTGGTCGCACGGCAGATGTCGGAGAAGATGCCGGTGCGAGGGTCGAGGTCGCCGCACGCGACCCAGCCGCTGTCGTATTCGCCGTCAGCGAACTCAGCTTCGGTGGGGCAGCTGCTTCCTGACTGGCCGCACCGCTGCCAGATTCGCTCGTATGTTTCGGGGGCCTGCGTGGCGTGGCCATTGCACACTTGCGATCGGGCTCACTCCTGCAGCAGGCTGGGATTCAGTCGAAGAGGCCTTCGGGCAGGGTCTTGTGGGGGTTCATAATTCCTTGGGGGTCGAAGGCGGCCTTGATTGCTTGCATCAGCGCCCACTCGACAGGCGGCTTCTGGGGCCTGACTCGGTCCAGCAGGAGCTGGCCGATGCCGTGCTCGGCGCTGAGGGTGCCGCCGAAGGCGAACGTGGCCTCGTCGATGCGCTCCTGCAGCTCGTCGCGCACGGCCAGGAAGGACTCGACATGGTCGTCGCTGGTGGGCAGCACGTACATGTGGAGGTTGCCGTCACCGACATGGCCGAACCCGTAGGACAGTACGCCCGGGGCGAGCTCGGCCGCGATCCGGCGGACCTCGTCGTGGTAGGTGCCGAAGCGGTCGATGGGCACGGCGGTGTCGAGCTTGACGCCGTGCTCGTGCTGTGACCACAGGAACATGGGCGACAACTCGTCCCGGATGGCCCAAAGCCGTGATTCCTGCTCGTCGGTGACAGCCACGACCGCGTCGGTGATCCACCCTTGCTCTGACGCCTCGGCCAGGAACGCGCCGAGCCGCTCGGAGACCGGCTCGCCGGAGGCCAGCCGCACCAGCACGTAGAACTCCGCGCTGGCAGCCAAGGGTCGGGTGAGGCCGAACTTCGCGCACACCCGCGCCAGACCCATGTCGGGGATCAGCTCGAACGCGGTCACATCGCCGCCGCAGCGGAACGTGGCCAGTTCCAGCAGGGGCATGAGACGGTCGAGGCCACTGATCGCAGCCAGGGCGCTCTGGGTGTGCGGCGTGGCCGCATGCAGCCGCAGCACGGCCCGGGTCACTACACCGAGGGTGCCCTCGGCACCGATGAAGAGCTGCTTGAGGTCGTAACCCGACGAATCCTTGCGCAGCGCCCGCAGCCCGTCCCAGACCCGCCCGTCGGCCAGCACCGCTTCAAGGCCGAGCACGTTGTCGCGCATGTTGCCGTAGCGCAGAACGTTGTTGCCGCCCGCGTCGGTGGAGATGGCGCCGCCGACCGTGGCCGTGCCCCTCGCTCCCCAGTCCGGCGCGAACAGGCGGTTTGCCGCGGTCGCGGCCTGCTGCACGGCCTCGATAGTGGCACCGGACTCGGCGGTGACCGTCCAGCGGTCGGGGTCGACCGACACGATCCGGCTCATTTGGCTCATCGACAGCACGATCGACGGCCGTTGGCCGCTCCGGCTGTCGCGGGCCTCGCCGGTGGTCGGGAGGGCCGAGGCGCCGGAGTCGCGGGCCGCGGCGGGCACCGCGCCCCCGGACATTCCCGTGTTGCCGCCCTGGGGCACGATGGCGACCCCGGCCGACACGCACGCCCGCACCACGAGGACGGTCTCGTCGACCGAGGCCGGGCGGACAACGGCCAGGGCCTCTCCGGTGAATAGGCCCCGCTGGCCGGTCAGATACGGCGCGGCGTCCGGCCCGGTGAGCACTCCGGCCGGGCCGAGATCGGAGCGGAGGCCAGCCACGAACGTCATCGGCGGGCCACCCTAATCCCGGGCTGGCTCGCCCCCGGCTCGTAATAAAGCGGGCACGGGTGCCGAGTCGCGGCTGCGTCGGCGGCTCCGATAGCTTCTCGGCCATGCTTGATGTGAACTCGCAGGCCCCCGACTTCGAGGCGCCCGACCAGCACGGCAACGTCGTGCGCCTCGCCGACCTACGGGGCAGCTGGGTGGTGCTGTGGTGGTACCCCAAAGCCTCGACCGCCGGTTGAACCAAGGAGGGCAGGGGGTTCCGTGACCGAGCCCCAGAGTTCGAGGCAGCCGGCGCGGCAGTGATCGGTGCATCCTTCGACACCGTCGAAGATCAGAGGATCTTCGACGACACCGAGGGATTCGACTATCCGCTGATCAGCGACGCAGACAAGTCGATCGGCCGCCTCTACCACGCTGAGCGCGAGCCGGGGGAGGACTACTACGAGTGGGGCGTACCCCGCCGCATCAGCTACCTGATCGACCCCGCGGGCCGGATCGCGGTGGCCTACGACCTCGCGGGCCAGGACCTTGCCAGCCACGCGGCCCAAGTCCTAACCGACATCGCAGCCCGATCCTGACGGGGGTCGCGGCCACGAGCGGCTCATTCGCGCCGGGGCCTCGGGGTTGGGTGGTCGGGGTTCCGGTGGGGTGTCTTTGGGCGTGGTCTGGGGGTAGACTTGAAAGATATTTGAATATAGGTATATTGCAGGAAGCATCGGAAGGGGTGCGGTGTGGGAACCTTCAAGAGGACTGTGAGGCTCGACAGCATCGACGGCGAACGGTCTTTGGAGGTCGACGCGATGGTGGACACCGGGGCCAGCTACACGATCGTGCCCGCCAAGCTTCTGAGAGGGTTGGGGGTGGAGCCGATCGACTCGATCCGCCTCTCACTGGCCGACGGCCGCCCCGTCGATTACGACATGGGTCAAGCGGTAGCCACCGTCGACCAACGCACCGTACCGACCCTGGTGGTCTTCGGAGAGGACGACGCCTGCCCGCTTCTGGGGGCCTACACGCTGGAGGGGCTGCGGCTTGCCGTGGATCCGGTGCACCAGCGGTTGGTCCAGGCCACGGGCTTCGCATAGCACCAGAGCCGAAGCCGATCCCACACCGGCGGCGTCGGATTCTCAGCGGCGTCGGTTTCTCAGCGGCGTCGGATTCTCAGCGGCGGCTGATGCGGGCCCGGGCCTCGGCGGGGGTTTCGGCCGCATCGGCGCGGGCCAGGGCTTCCTTGCGGATGAGCTTCACGGGCACGCCGATGGCGTCGCCGGGCGGGAGCATGTCGGCGGTGTAGAGAGCGATCTGTTGGCGACCGGCCACCTTGTCGCCCTCCATGTCGAGGTTACGAGCGTTGGTGCCCTTCGGCGGGACGATGGCCCGGCCGTCGCGCCACTCCAGGTCCCACCACCACTTCTTGATCGGGTTGATCGAGCCGTTGCCCATCTTGTCGTCGAGCCGGGACAGCCACTTCCGGGTGAAGGGGAGCTTGATGGCCGTCCACAGCAGGGCCCGCTCGGCCAGCACTCCCTCGATGTTGAAGGGACAGGTCTTCATACACCGCCCGCACGCTGAGCCGCGCAGGTTGCCGAGGCGGTACTTGGTGCACCGCTCCACGTCGGGCTTCCACATCTCGGCGCCGTTGAACATCACCTTGTCGCCGAAGGGGATGGCCGCGCACGGGCACTCCCGGGCGCACTTGGTGCACTTGGAGCAGAAGTCCTGCAGCCCGAAGTCGATGTGGCGGTCGGGCGTGGCCGGCATGTCGGTGGTGACGACGACCGACTTGAACCGGGGACCGACGAACGGGTTCAGCACCAGCTCACCGATGCGGCTCAGCTCGCCGAGACCGGCGTGCAGCACCAGCGGGATGTGCAGCACGTCGGAGTCGCTGTTGGTGTGGCTGCGGGCGCCGTAGCCCAGCGAGCGAATGTGGGAGGCGATGATTCCGGCGATCTGTGCGCCTCGCATGTAGGCCCTCATCGACTGGGCGCCGCTCACCCAGTCGTCGCCTCTGGCTCCCTCCATGGTCTCGTAACCCTGGTCGAGCAGGATCACCAGCGCGTTGGAGTGGTAGGGCTCTATCGGGGTGCCGTCGCCTCGGTGGGAGTACCAGGCGTAGGTCGGAACCCGGCACACGCCCACCATGTCGCCGCCGAGGTGATGGGCCAGCGCCTTGAGGGCGTCGGCGTTGGCGTCCGGGTCCCGGCTGTCGGGGTCGATCTCGGGAGCCGCCTGCCCGTCTTGGTGGGGGACCATGGCGTCGATCTGGTGCACGTATGACTGGGCGTGCGGTGTCTTCCAGGCGAACACCTTCACGTCGGCGAGGAACTTGGGCCCCATGTCGCCGTTGGCCGCCCGCGGGAAGCCACCCGCCCGCACCGGCACCCGAGGCACTTCCTCCTCGATGATCAGGGTGGTGGGGGAGTCCACCCGCTTGATCCGCTCCATCGGGTAGCGGCCCCCCATGTCGGCGTCGAGGAAGTAGAGCCCGGCCTTGAGGTTGCGGGCGGCGTCGCTCGGATCGTCCGGAACCGGCGCGGTAGGGGCTGTCGCACCGCTGCGGTGGGTGTTCAGCAGGTCGAGGTACAGCCCGTACGCAGGCTCGGCGCTGCGAGGCCCCGCCCTGGCGGACTCTGCGGGACGGGGCGGAAGACGACAGTCGTTCACGCCGAGGGGAGACGAGTCCACCGCGTCCAGGCGAGGCAGACGCTCCAGCGGATACGGACCCAGGTGAACAGGCCGCTTGCGGTGCGAGAAGAGCTTCACGGCAAGCCGACCCTACGGCTCAGCGGGCAGGCGCGACAAGAGTTCACACCGATCTTCGGGCGGTGACGATGACGCGCAGCCGGTCGGTGCCGAGCGCTTCGGCGGCGCGACAAGAGTTCACACCGATCTTCGGGCGGTGGGCCAAGCGATTCCACTGCCTTGTCGGCGGCACCGGACGCTCTCAGACGTTCTCGAGGATCAGCAGGCCGTTGCTGGTGTTGGATGTGGGCACGTGGTGCATGCGGTACACCTCACGCACGTCGTCGCCGAGTGCGCCCCGCATCACCAGTCACATCACCAACTCCACACCCTCGGCGCCGGCCTCGCGGATGTAGGTGGTGTGGTCGACCGCGGCCTGCCGGGCCGGGGCGCCGATGAGGCAGTCGATGAAGGCATCGTCGAAATCGAGGTTGACCAGCCCGGCCCTCTCGCCCTGGAGCTGATGGGACATGCCCCCGGTCCCCAGCACGGCCACTCGTTCACTGCCCCGGTACGACTCGATGGCCCGGTGCAGGGCCTTGCCGAGCTGCCAACAGCGGTGCCCGGTGGGCGGCGGGTACTGGATCATGTTGACGCACAGCGGTATCACCCGGCACGGCCACTGCTCGGGCTGCCCGTACAGCACCGACAGCGGGACGGTGCAGCCGTGATCGACGGGCATCTCGTTGGCGATGGTGATGTCGAACTCGTCGAGGATGAGCGACTCGGCCAGGTGCCAGGCCAGCTCGGGATGTCCCGGCACGACGGGCACCTGGCGGGGTCCGTAGCCCTCATCGGCGGGCGGGAAGCTGGCGGCCACGCCCAGAGCGAACGTGGGCACCAATTGCAGCGAGAAGGCGGAGGCGTGGTCGTTGTAGACCACCACGCAAACGTCGGGGCGAGTCTCGGCCATCCAGCGCCGGGCAGGCTCCATCTTGACGAAGTACGGTGCCCAGTAGGGCTCGGACTGCTTGCCGTGATCTATGGCCGCGCCCACTGCGGGCACGTGCGAGGTGCCGATCCCCGCGATGACCTCGGCCATCAGCGAGCTGTCCGGCTGGCGGGCGTATCAGTCATCAGCGTTCGGCCCAGTCGCCCTGGGAGCGGTTGCCCTCGATGGGCCGGCCCCCGTCGATCATCATCTGGGCGAACTCCTCACCGCTCACCCCCGACATCATGCCGCCCACCTGCTGCATGGTGAGACCGTCAAAGGCAGCGAGCTTCAAGGTGTAGTAGATGTTGCCGCCGAGGCGCAACATTTGCACCCAGTCGCGCTCGAGCACGGCCCGACGCTGGTCCGCGGCGAGCGGGTAGCTGTCCAGGTAGCCCTCGGGATCGGCCCGGAAGGCATCGCGGTTGGCCTGCTCGTCGAGTTGGCCTTCTTGCGCAACGTGTGCAGCTTCATCAACGTGCGAACCCGGCCCGGCCACTCCCACGTGCGGCCCCGCCGCACCGACGGCATCGAGGACAAGTACCGCTTCGTGCGCTACGTCGAGCGCTCAGAAGGCATCTGGATCACGGGCGTCCCGCCCCAGGACATCGCCCTCATGAAGGGCCGCGAGCACTAGCGGCGACGAGGACGTTCGTCCCAAATTGAAATCAGTGGTGTTGCTGGTTGTGGTAGAGGCCGCGAGCACTAGCGGCGACGAGGACGTTCGTCCCTGGGCTGAGGTCGAGGCGTTGGCGATCGGGTGAGCCTCCGCCACGGCTACGTCTCGTCGATGGTCAAGGGGCCTGTCGCTGTGGTTGCTTCCAGTTCCGGGCACCAGGGGAGCTGGCAGTCGTGGGTCCAGCTGGCGGCCGGGGAGGCGGCAGCCTCAGACTCATCGACCTGCCTTCGGGGCAGGACCGAGCTAAGCACTAGAGCGACGCCGACGGGGATGACGAGAGCGGCAAAGGCATTGCTGAAACCGGCTCCGGCACCGTCGTGAAAGGGGTTGACCGCGTCGGCGCCGCTGTTGATCACGATCGACGTGAACAACGACGACCCGAAGCTTCCGCCGATGAAGAACATCATCGTGTTGAGGCTCAGCCCCGACGCCAGGTCGGCCGGCGCAACCACGAGCGAGACGACGGCGGCCAGCGGAGTGTTGACGAGGGCGAACCCGGCGCCGAACCCCGCGGCCAGCAGGGCGACGGTCCAGCTTGAGTTGCCCGCCCAGCTCGAGATCGCAAGTGCTGCGACGACCATGAGGACGGCGCCCAACCGGACCGGCGCGCCCGCTCCGATCTTGTCCACGATCCGCCCGGCAACCACCCCGACCGTGGCGGTGGCCAACGCGGCTGGGATCAGGGCTATGCCGATGTCGAGCGATGACATGGCATTGAGCGAGCTGAACAGGAACGGGTAGCCGATCTGGGCGGCCAGGTTGGCGAACGTGATCACGAACCCCAGCAGTGTCAGCAGCACGTAGTTCCGGTTGGCGAGCAGGGTTCGGGGTATGAACGGGCTGGTGCCGCGCCGCTGGTGCGCTGTGAAAGTTGCCAGGGCAGCGGCGGCGACGGCTCCGCCCGCCAGGCCCTGGCCGTCGGTCCAGCCGGCCAGGGAGCCCCTGGTCACCAGGAACAGCAGGCCGGCAACCCCGATGCCGAACAACGCGCCGCCGCCCAGGTCGAGCGGTTCGTCGGTGCGGGTCTCGTCGTGATGCAGGTAGCGGAAGCCCAGGGGCAGAGTGACGATCCCGAGGGCGCTGACGGCGAAGAGGTAGCGCCAGTCGGCGATCTCCGAGACAATGCCGGCACCGAGAGGTCCGGCCGCGGCGGCCACGCCCATGGTGGCGCTGACCACACCGAGCACCGCCCCTCGCCGGTTCTCGGGAAAGGCTCTGCTGGCGAGCGTCATACCCAATCCAGGGACGGCCGCGCCCCCGATGGCCTGTACCGTTCTAGCCGCCAGCAGCGTGCCGAGTCCCGTGGCAACCGCCGAGAGGGCTGACCCGATGGCGAACACGGTGACCCCGCCTAGGAACAATCGGCGGGCGCCGTAGCGGTTGGCCAGGCGCCCGTAGAACGGGATGGCTACGCCGTAGGTCAACAGGAACCCGCTGAGGACCCACGCCATGTCCTCCTCGGCGATGGCGAGGTCGGAACCGATCTCCGGTAGCACCACCGCGACCGCTGATCCGTTGACGACGCCGAAGAACAGCGCCACGCACACCACCACCAGGACACCGGGATGGCCCTCGGGCTCGGTCGCGGTCTCGTGGTCGATCATGGCCTGATTCATGGTCTCCAACCGCTCATGCCCAGCGCTGCGACCGTGAGCGGCCAGCGCTCGGCCGACGGTTGTCTCACGAGTTGGGGACGCTCTTGGGGAGATGCTCGTTCATGATGTTGACGAACCCGCTCAGGTCGTAGGAGCCCAGGCGACCGAGCTCGGCCATCACCGCCTCCCATGTCACCGGGACGGCACCGGCCTGGATCATGCGCTGCATGCCCCGCTCGTGGGCGTCCACCGTCGTCCCGCCCGAGACGTCCGACAGGGCGTAGATCTCGTAGCCCTCCAACAGCATGTCGAGCGCCGGGTAGACCAGGCAGACCTCGGTCCAGAGGGCGGCCATGATGATCTTTCTCCGCCTCGTCGCCTCAATCGCGGCCCGGAACTCGGGGGAGTCCCAGGCATCGACGGTGTTGCGATCGATCGGCTCCACATCGGACAGGGCGGTCTGGAGCTCGGGGATCGTCGGCTGCTGGTAGCCCGCGTCGACCCCGACGGTGGACAGGATCACCGGCAGTTCGTACAGCGTGGCCGCCTTGGCCATGGCAATGACATTGTTGATTAGCACGTCGCGTTCGATCGAGAACGTGCCGTCGACCAGACCGGGCTGGTAGTCGATCAAGACCAGCGCCGAGTTCTCCGGCGACAGCAGGTGGTCGGTCTTCGGATCACGGACGGTTGCGGCAGCCATCAGGAGGGCCTCCTTGGTTTCCTAGACAATGATTGTCTCTACAAGTATATAGGGTGTTGAGACAATAGTTGTCAAACGATCTACTGTGGTGGCCGTGACAACCGACCCGACTCGGCAGGGCGTCGTGCCGGCCGACACGCTGCGAACCTCCGGAGCGTTGCTGGCCGCCCAGCAGGCCCTCAGCCGCCTCCTCGCCGAGGCCGCAAGGCAGATCGGCCAGGATCCAGCTGTCGTGGGCCTCCTCGTCCATCTCGACCAAGCACCCGACAATCGGCTCCGGGCTGTCGAGCTCAGCCGCCAGCTCCTGTTCAGCCCGAGCCACATGTCGCGGACCATCGACCGGGCCGAAGCAGCCGGACTGGTCATACGAAGCGCCGATACGCACGATCGCCGCGCCAGCCAAGTGGCCCTCACTTCAGCCGGTCGCACCATCGTTGAGCGCTGGGCTCCGACCCTCGAGGCCATCATCGACCGGGTTATCCGCCAAACGCTCTTACCGGACGAGAACGATCATCTCGTCGAGCTCCTCCACCGGATCACAGACGCCGCATGCCAACCATGCCCTAACGACGGCCTGCCTGTGCCCGCCACCGCCACCAGCGACGCCGATCGCCTCGCCTAGTCGGGGTCGGCTAGGGGGAGGTCGGCCAACTCGTGGGGGTTGCGGTCTTCGACGAAGACGTGCTGTCTGCGTCGGCATGTCGCGGAAGCAGCGCTGCAGCCGCAGGGCGGCGAGCACCCAGTCATCGCCGACAGGGACAGCAACATGGGCGGCCACTGGGTGGACACCCTCGACGACACGGCCGGCTGAGCCGTCGTCGGGCCCGGCCTAGGCCTAGCCTCCAGCGCATGCGCGCAACAACCGATCGAGAGGACCCGAAGTGAGGCTGGTACTGGCCGGCGAGGGTTCCATCGCCCGGCGCCATCTTGCCGCCGTCGGCCGCATCGACGGAGTGGAAATCGTCTCGCTGGCCGGGGGCATCGAGGCCGACACGGAGGAGCTGGCGGTCCAGCATGGGATCGACCACTGGTCGCTGGAGCTCGGTGAGTGCCTGGCCCAGCCCGGCGTGGAGGCCGCCATCCTGGCCATTCCGACGCAGCTGCACGCCGCCCAGGCCATCGAGGTGCTCCGGGCCGGCCGCCACGTGCTGGTCGAGATACCCATGGCCGACAACCTCGCCGACGCGGTCGAGCTGGCAGACGTCGCGCAGGAGTCCGGCCTGGTGGCCATGGTGTGCCATACCCGGCGCTTCAACCCGGCGCACCAGTGGATGCGGCAGCGGTTCGCGTCGGGCGAACTCCAGCTCCAGCACCTGGTGGCCCAAACCTATTTCTTCCGGCGGACGAACACCAACGCCCTGGGCCGGCCCCGGACCTGGACCGACCACCTGCTGTGGCACCACGCCTGCCACACCGTGGACCTGTTCCAGCATCAGACCGGCGAGACCGCGGAGAGGGTGTCGGCCGTGCAGGGGCCTCCCCATCCCGAACTGGGCATTGCCATGGACATGTCAGTTTCGCTGACCGCGCCGTCGGGGGCGGTGTGCTCGCTGGCGCTGTCGTTCAACAACGACGGGCCCTTCGGCACCGACTTCCGCTACGTCTGCAACGACGGCACGTTCGTCGCCCGCTACGACGACCTCGTCGACGGCCGCGACAACCCGATCGACGTGGCCGGCGGGCATGTGTCCACCGACGGCATCGAGCTGCAGGATCGCGAGTTCTTAGCGTCGATACGTGAGGGCCGCGAGCCCGAGTCGTCGGTGTGCAGCGGCCTCGAAGCGATGCGCACCCTCAATCGCCTGGAGCGGGCCCTGTTCCAGAGGCCGAGCTTGTGAGGCCGTGGCCCGAGCGGCCCGTGAGCGCAGCGAACAGGAGCGGGAAGCGGGAGGCCGAGCTTGTGAGGCCGTGGCCCGAGCGGCCCGTGAGCGCAGCGAACAGGAGCGGGAAGCGGGAGGCCGAGCTTGTGAGGCCGTGGCCCGAGCGGCCCGTGAGCGCAGCGAACAGGAGCGGGAAGCGGGAGGTCGAGCTTGTGAGGCCGTGGCCCGAGCGGCCCGTGAGCGCAGCGAACAGGAGCGGGAAGCGGGAGGTCGAGCTTGTGAGGCCGTGGCCCGAGCGGCCCGTGAGCGCAGCGAACAGGAGCGGGAACCAGTGACTCTCGCCGGGGGAGGGGTCAGGCGAAGTCGTACAGGCGCTGGGGGTTGTCGACCAGGATGCGGTTGCGGTCCGCCTCGTCGGGGGCGAACACGGCCAGCAGGTCCACCCGGTCCCCGTCGTCGGGCATGTGGCGCACGTTGGGGTGGGGCCAGTCAGTCCCCCACAGGATCCGGTCGCCGGCCGCAGTGATCAGCGCCCGGGCCAGCGGCACCACATCGTCGTAGGGTGGCCGCCCGCCCGCGGACGTGACCCGATGGCCTCTGGGGCCGCTGCCGGGTGCTTGAGTCTGGGTGCTGTGGGCGAGTCGTTGGCCTGGCCCGTATAGGTTCGTAGCCGTGATCGCGAGCACGCCACTGGAGGGACTCAGGGTGGTCGAGGGGTCGGCGTTCGTGGCTGCGCCCTCAGGGGGCATGACGCTGGCCCAGCTCGGAGCTGAGGTGGTGCGTTTCGACCCGATCGGCGGTGGCATCGACTACGGCCGCTGGCCGCTCACCGCCGAGGGGCGCTCGCTGTACTGGGCAGGCTTGAACAAGGGCAAGAAGTCGCTGGCCGTCGATCTCGGCAACCCCACCGCTCGAGAGCTGCTCGCCGAGCTGATCGGCGCCGCGGGCACGTTCCTCACCAACTTCCCGGCCCGGGGCTGGATGGCGCCGGAGCGGCTGACCGCCCGCCGCGCCGATCTGGTGATGGTGGTGATCACCGGCAACCGCGACGGCACCACTGCGGTGGACTACACCGTGAACGCGGCGATGGGATTCCCGATGGTGACTGGTCCCGCTGGCAGCGTCGATCCCGTCAACAGCGTGCTTCCGGCTTGGGACCTGCTGTGCGGGCAGACCGCGGCGGTGGGGATCCTGGCCGCCGAGCGCCGCCGCCTGCTGACCGGGGAGGGCTCTGTGATGACCGTCGCGCTGAGCGATGTGGCCCTGGCCGCCACGGCTGCGCTGGGATATGTGGCCGAGGTCCAGGTCAACGCGGCGGAACGGCCGCGCTGCGGCAACGACCTGTATGGAGCTCTTGGTACGGAGCTGTCCACGGCCGACGGGAGGCGCCTCTACGCGGTGGCTATCAGCCGCCGGCAGTGGGCCTCGCTGCTGGAGGCCACAGAGAGCGCCGCCGCCGTGGCCGAGGTCGCCGCGGCGCGGCAGCTCGACTTCGACGACGAGGGTGCCCGCTTCGAGGCGCGCCACGAGATCAAGGCGGTGATGCAGGCCTGGACCGGTACCAGGCCCTTCGCCGAGGTGGCTGAGCGCCTCGACGAGTGCGGGGTGTGCTGGGGTCCGTACCAGACGTTCACCGAGCTTGTGGGGAGCGACCCGCGCTGTTCGGCGGCCGGGGGGCTGTTCGTCGAGGTGGAGCAGCCCGGGATCGGGCCGTACCTGGTCCCGATGTCGCCGCTCAATCTTGGGGGCGGAGCCGATCCGGAGACGGATGCCCGCGGCACGAGCACGGTGGCGCCCGCCCTGGGCGAGCACACCGACGAGGTGCTGGCCGAATGGCTCGGCCTCTCAAGCTCCGATATCGGCAGGCTTCACGACAGGGGGGTCGTCTCGGGCGCCGACGCCAAGGAGGCCGAGCGGATAGGTGGTTAGTGCGCGAGGGTCTCGGTATCTTCGATCTCTTCTAGAGCTGGATAGTCAGTATTGATCGGCAGTAGCGATGTCGAGAGCCGCAAACCCATACGATGTGTCAAACAATTCACCCGATGTTCATCGCCGGTCTTGCGGAAACTGTATACCGATGCTAGATTGTATACCGATGCTTGAAGCCTATGAGACCCTTGCAAGCTCGATGGGATCCACGGCGTGGATGGAGCACGGGCGCTGTGTGGGGGAGAGTGGCTTGTTCTTCGCACCGTTCGCGGAGCGGCCCGAGGCCAGGGTGCGCCGCGAGGCTCGGGCTCGGTCGATATGCAACAACTGCGTCGTGCTGCTTGCCTGTCGCGACTATGCCCGCCGGAATCGTGAGCTCGGCTTCTGGGGCGGTGAGAGTGAGTCGGAGCGGGCCGAGGCTGGATTCGCGCCCACCACTCCGATCGTCGGCCGCAAACGGGTGGCCGAGGAGCGAGCCCGCGACGCCATGCGTCGCGTCCTGTAAGCCGGCGGAACAGCGGCGCTGGAGCCCGGCAAGGCGGTCGCGGCCGTCCACGGGTCTGTATCGGGCTGCTTTACGGACTCCATAGCTCTTGCTACCTTCCGCTGCGGCGCGCCCTACGCCGCCGTCTCGACGAAGGAACCTCCGATGGGATACACCCCTCCGCGCGCGCATGCCCTAGACCGCCTTCGCAGGAGGGGCGGCGCAAGGATCGCCGCCACGGTGGCCGGGCTGGCGCTGCTTGCCGCCGGGCTGGCGCCCGCCGCAGTCGCCCAGACGCGGTCCTCGGCAGTCTCGATACCTGATCCGAGCCTTCGCAGCGCCATCGAGCTCGCCCTCGACAAGCAATCCGGGGAGACGCTCACCGAAGCCGACATGGCCAGGCTGTCGTCGCTGGACGCTCGCGATTCAAACATCAGCCGGGTCGACGGCCTGCAGTACGCGTCGAACCTGCGGGCCCTGTACCTGCAGGGCAACCGCATCTCGGACGCGTCGAGCCTCACAAACCTGGCCAGGATGCAGGTGCTTGTCCTGCACGGCAACGACATCTCCGAGATCGATCTCAGACGGATGACGGACCTGAGGTTCCTCGATCTCAGCAACAACGACTTGGCGACCGTCGATCTGTCCGGCCAGAGGACCAGAGACGGAGCGAACGCTCGGACCAGCGGGCTTTATGCGCTGTGGCTGCACGGCAATCGCCTGACGTCCCTCGATGTCTCGGGCCTGACTGCCCTCAGAGACAGACCCGACGGCGCTTCACACCCGAACTACGTGAGTCTGCGACTGGACCGCAACCGATTGACGAGCGTCACCGGACTGAGTGACCTGCCGCGCAAGGTCTGGAGCCTGAGGCTGGAGCACAACCAGCTGACCTCGCTCGATCTCAGGGGCGCAAGACACCTCCACTACCTCTACCTGAACAACAACCCGATCTCAAGCACCGCCAATCTCGCCGGCTTGACGGGTCTGACCGATCTCAGACGGCTCCATCTCTACGAGACCGACATCTCGACCATCAACCTGTCGCGGTTCTCACGGCTGGAAAGGGCCTTCCTCAACGACAACCGGCTCTCGACGGTCGATGTCACCGGACTCGACAGCATCCAGAGGCTCTGGCTGAGGGGAAACCGAATAACCCGAATCACCGGTCTGCCAGACATCGGCGACACGATCAGAGCTCTCAACCTGAGGAGCAACCGCCTCTCGTCGATCGACCTGTCGGGGCTGACCAACCTCCGCCAGCTGTACCTCAGCGACAACCAGCTCACCGCAGTGGACCTGACGCCGGTGACCCAACTGGACGTTCTCTGGCTCCATAACGGCGTGTCCTCCGGCGGCAGCACTCCCGACCCCTCCTACCAGAACCGGATCACAACCCTCGGAACCCTGCCCCGATGGCTCAGCGATCTCAGGCTGGCCGGCAACCCACTGGCGGTGCCAGTCTCGCTGGTGTCACGATCCGGCCTGCGCAAGCTCTATGTGAGCAGCGGGCAGATCTCGGGCCTGTCCGCGCTGGCCGGACTTACCAGCCTGACCGAGTTGGGACTGGCGGATATGGGCCTCACCAGTGCGGACCTGTCCACGCTGCCGAGGCTGTTGACGTTGCAGAAGCTGGACCTGAGCGACAACTCGGTCACGCGTGTGTCATCACTGGAGCCCTTTGTCCGGCTGACCGAGCTACGGCTCGACGACAACTCCGTCAACGATGTCTCCCCGCTGTCAAGATTGACGGCTCTTCAGGATCTGTACGTAGCCGGCAACCTCATCGGGGACTTCGCTCCGCTGCGCCATCTCATCTTGGCCGGTCTGACGATCCACGGCGGCGACGAGCAGCGGAGAGACTCGCCCGACAACTTCTTCTGGGACCTGAACGCGGCGGGCTCGGTCCACGGCTGGAACCTGAGCCTGCTGGCCGCGGACGGGATCTTGGACAACACCGAGTGCGGTCTGGACCTCATCTGCCCCAGTCTGGCGCTCGAGCGCTGGGTGGTGGCCATCTGGCTCGTGCGTGTTGTCGATGGCGACGACCCCGAGCCGCTCGGCTACAACCGGTTCGAGGACGTGCACCCCGGCCTGCAGTGGGCCGCGCACGTCGAGCGCCTCGCCGAGCTAGGCATCGCGGCGGGCTGCTCTCGTGATCCCGCCCGTTTCTGCCCCCAGAATCCAGTGACCAGGGCCCAATTGGCCGCCCTGCTCGCTCGGGCCTTCGACCTGCAGACCGACACGCCATCTGCGTTTGTCGACGTCGACACGCAGAACCCTCACGCGGCCGGCATCGACGCCATTGCCGCCGCGGGGATCACGACGGGCTGTGGCGCCGGGCCCGACCGGTTCTGCCCCGACGATCTGGTCACAAGAGGCCAGGCGGCCACCTTCATAAATCGGGCTCGCGACCACGCCAGCGGGAGCTGACGCCGGCCGGGCCCGCTCACACTCGGCCTCGCCCTCCCGCAGCGGCTGGCGTGACCGTTATCACCAGGCTGCCGATGTGGCTCTTGGCGGCGAAGGCCTGCTGAGCGGCGTGGATCTCCTCCAGCGGATAGGTGCCGCCCACCACAGGCCTGACCTCTCCCCGTTCGATGTAGCCCACGAGATCGGCGAACACCTGAGGGTCGTACACAGTCGCGCCGTGCAGCTGCAGGTCCTTCAGGTACAGCGTGCGCAGGTCGAGCTCCACGATCGGCCCGGCGATGGCTCCTGAGGTCACGTAGCGCCCGCCACGGCGCAGTGCTTCGAGCCAGCCGGAGAAGCTGTCCCCCCCGACGATGTCGGCGACCACGTCGAAGCTGCCGCCGTTGGCCTCGATGGCGGTCGCGACGACGTCTTCCGACTCTCGTGCCACCACTGCATCGGCGCCCAGATCGCTCACTCCGGTCCGCTTGGAGGCTCCGGCGACGGCGACCACCCGGGCCCCGCGCCGCTTGGCTAGTTGCACCAGCGCGCTGCCCACGCCGCCCGAAGCCCCCGGAACCGCGATCGTCTCGCCCGAGCGCAGGCCCGCTCGTTGCAGCATGTGTTCTGCCGTCGACCACGAGCACGCGAAGCTGGCCAGCTCAGTGTCCGACAGATCGACCGACACCGGGTACACGTTCTCTCCCGGAACCGTGCAGTACTCCGCGAAGCCACCGTCTCGCTCGCTGCCCAGATAGCTGGCGAGGTCGCGATCGCCGGGACGGTCGCGGTCCCGCAGCCATGGGTCGACCAGCACTCGGTGTCCCACCAGTCCCTCATCCGCGCTCGTACCCGCGGCCACCACCAGGCCCGCGATGTCGGCGCCCTGGATCCGGGGGAAAGAGAGGCCTTGGCGGCCCCAGCCCGAGTCGTCGGGATCGGCCTCGGCGAACCCGTCCGAGGAGGTGGCGGAGGTGACCGAGCGGCTGTACCAGCCGCCCCGGGTGTTGATGTCGGTGTTGTTCATCCCGCATGCCGCCACCCGTACCAGCACGTCGCCAGGGCCAGGTCTGGGCACGCTCACGTCGTCGCGCACCTCCAGCATCTCCGGTCCGCCGGTGCCCATGAGCACCGCGGCCCGCATCGCCGCGGGCACCTCGGAGCCGGCCACGGCCAATGGATCCTCTGTCATGAGGTGAGCCGGTCTCCCTCTCTTGTTTGTTGCGCTCACGGGCCGCTCGGGCCTGCTTCCCGCTCTTGTTCGCTGCGCTCGCGGGCCGCTCGGGCCTGCTTCCCGCTCTTGTTCGCTGCGCTCGCGGGCCGCTCGGACCCGGGGGCCTCGCTCAGCGCCTCGCGAGATGTGAACATCGGCCTACCCGCTCGGACTCTAGAGAGTGATGAGCAAGTCCCGAATCGCGCGATCCTCGATCACAAAACCCCAGGTCAGAGGCTTGTGGGTTGGCCGAAATCGGCATTACTCAGCAGTCTCCTGGGCACGCAGACGGGTGTTCATGGGATCACGGACCCCAGAGATCGAGTGCAAGTTTCGGACCTTAGCCTGAGTCCACCGGCGCAGTTACGCCGCAGGTGCCAGCATCCGCCGAGACGGCCTCTTGAAGTCGGAGAATACCGCCAACAAGCGGCCATGTGCCCGCCACATGGGCAGGAACCTGCTGTGAAACGGCCCCCGTGCCGGAATTGCAGCGCTGAGCGCCCTTTTTGGCCTTCTGCTGCCAATTCGCGCCGCAGATGGTGCCGCACCACAAGCCCAGCACGCCCCATCACCGAACCACCGGTGGATTCGGGCTTAGCTGGCGGTCGCCTCGATCCAGATCCCCGAAGTCCTCTGGTCGCTGCCGGATTGCCCCGTTCGCGACCTGGCCGGCCTGCTGCGCCGCGGTTGGCGGGAGGAGGCTTCGCGGGCAGGCTGATGCCATGAGTGAGCTCGATCTGAGCAAGGACTTCGAGGACCGTGCCGGCGCGGCGCTGGTGGTGGGGGGCAGCGGCGGTCTTGGCTCTGTGATCGCGGTGGAGCTGGCCGCACGCGGCAGCGACGTGGCCCTCACATACCGCAGCAACGCCGGCACGGCCGCCGCCACAGCCTCGGAGGTAGAGCGGTGCGGGCGCCGTAGCTGGGTTGCCACGGCCGATCTCACCGACGATTCGTCCGCGGCCGCGGCGGTTGCGGAGCTGGCCGACGCGGCGGACGGCCTGCACACGCTGGTGTACGCGGCTGGGCCCGACGTCCCGCAAATGCACCTGAGCCGCGTGCAGCCGTCCGTGATGCGAGCGCAGCTCGACGCCGACGCGGCCGGTTTCTTCGCCGCAGTCCACGCCGCGCTGCCGCATCTGCGACACTCCAAGGGCAGCATCGTGGCGGTGACCACGGCCGGCATCGGCAGGTTCCCGGTGCGCGACGGCTTGAGCACCGTCCCCAAAGCGGCCGTCGCGGCCGCGGTGCGGGGCTTGGCCGCGGAGGAGGGGCGCTTCGGCGTGCGGGCCAACAGCGTGGGTCCGGGGATGCTCATCGACGGCATGGCTCAGCGCCTGATGGCGTCGGGGGACCTGGACGAGCGAGCCCTGGACGCGGCCCGGGCCAACATCCCCCTGCGCAGCTTCGGCACTGCCGCCGACATAGCGGAGGCCGTGTGCTTCCTGGCGTCGGACCGGGCCCGCTACATCACCGGCCAGCATCTAGCCGTCGACGGCGGCTACACCGTCTAGGTGGCTGGTGCCAAACTCCCGAAATGGGGGTTTTGCGGTCACAAAACCCCAGGTCAGCGACTTGCGAATTGTGGCAAATTGCCATTTAACACCAGCCACCTAGGACCCGGCTGTACCGCCCGGTCGCCGGTTCCCATGGTCGGGGCGGGCGGGTAGCGTCGGGGCCGATGTATCCTGGAGCCCACGCCGCCACCAGTCCCGACAAGCCGGCCCTGATCGTGGCCGGAACGGGCGAGACACTCACATACGCGCAGCTTGACGCTGAGGCCAACCAGGTGTCGCGGCTGTTCCGGGAGGCCGGGCTGGTTCCCGGCGACCATGTGGCCTGGTGCCTGGAGAACCACCGCAGCTTCCTGCCGCTGGCCTGGGGGGCGCACTACGCGGGACTCATCTACACGCCCATCAGCAGCCGTCTCACCGCCGACGAGATCGCCTACATCGTCGACAACAGCGGCGCCAAGGCCTTCATCACGTCTAGCTACAAGGCCGCCCAGGCCGCCGAGCTTCTCGACCGGATGGACGGCGTTGACCTGCGCCTGATGATGGACAGTGTGATCGACGGATATGAGAGTTACGAGCAGGCCGTGGCCGCGGCGTCGCCGGTGCCGCTCGACGGGCGGGTGGTCGGTGTTGACATGCTCTACAGCTCCGGCACAACCGGGCGCCCCAAGGGGGTGCTCACCGCCCACGAGCCGGTGCCCATCGAGGAGGCCGAGTCGGTGGTGGCCATCATGTGCGTGCTGCTTCTCGGCATGTCCGAGGAGTCCGTGTACCTGTCGCCGGCGCCGCTGTACCACGGCGCGCCGCTGCGCTTCACCATGGCCGCGCACAGCATCGGATGCACTGCGGTGGTGACGGAGCGCTTCGACGCGGCCGAGTTCCTGGCCGCGGTCGAGCGCTTCTCGGTGACCCACACCCAGGTGGTGCCGACCATGTTCGTGCGGATGCTCAAGCTGCCCGACCAGCAGCGGCTGGCCCACGACGTGTCGTCGCTGGCCGCGGTGCTGCACGCGGCCGCCCCCTGCCCGGTGGAGGCCAAGCGCCAGATGATCGACTGGTGGGGGCCGATCATCAGCGAGTACTACGCGGGCACGGAGGGCAACGGCTTCACCTTCTGCGACAGCGAGCAGTGGCTGGCCCACCCCGGCAGCGTGGGGGCGCCCATCAACTGCGAGGTCCACATCGTGGACGACGCCACCGGCGCCGAGGTGCCCGCAGGCACCGAGGGCGCCGTCTACTTCAGCGGCGGAAACACCTTCGAGTACCACCTCGACTCCGAGAAGACCCGCGACTCCCGGCTGCCCAACGGCTGGTCCACCATCGGCGACATCGGCCGGGTGGACGGCGACGGGTTCCTGTACCTGACCGACCGCAAGGCGTACATGATCATCTCGGGCGGGGTGAACGTGTACCCCCAGGAGGCCGAGAACCACCTCACCATGCATCCCGCGGTGCTGGACGTGGCCGTGATCGGCGTTCCCGACGACGACCTGGGCGAGGCCGTCAAGGCCATCGTCCAGCCCATGGAGACGCCCGCCGACGACGAGGCCGCGGCCGCCCTGGAGCGCGACCTGATCGACTACTGCCGGGCCAGCCTGGCGTCGGTCAAGTGCCCCCGCACGGTGGACTTCCGCGACGAGCTGCCCCGCGACCAGACAGGCAAGCTCTACAAGCGCCTGCTGCGAGACGAGTACTGGCAAGGCCAAGACCGCCGCATCTAGCGGACCCGCCGCCCGCGAGCCGCGCCGCGGGTGATCAGCAGCCGTCGAGTTGGCGCATGAGGGTGGCCGGCGCGATCCGCCGGGCGGACACGCTGTGATGCCGCCACAGGCGGGGATTGACGAGCACCGTGCCGTATCGCCGTCCCACCAGTCGATCTTGAGGACCGGGCGGCGCTGTCCCTAGGAACTAGGAACTTGGGCCAGACCTCGTCGTGGAAGCCGACGTCGGGCATCTCGGTCACGATGCTCTCCAACGACAGCGCTTCAGCTCTCCGTCATCGAGTCGATCACGGCGTGAGCGATCCTTTGGGCAACCTCGCTCGGTAGGAGTGTGGCGATGCCGCCGTCGGGGAGCCTGGCGATCCATGTGTCCACATTGGGGAGCTGAAGTGTCAATTCAGCCACTCCCGGCGACCGAGAGTCGTCTCGGATCCAGTGGCGGTAGCCGGAGCGATCTGGAACCGACCAGAAGAACCGTCGTCAAGGTTGCTCCTCCATCGGCCAGAACCTACAGGTCGGCGGCGGCACCCCCATGGACCCCTGAACCGGTCCAACGGCACACACGCCCAAGTGTGCAGAAGTGGTTGACCTTCGCAGGAACGGCGTCCTGAGGCCTGTCCTGGCGGGAACCTTGTAGCTTGGATGGCGGTGTCCCTGTCGTGTCGGGTGAGACGTCTAGCGCTCTTGGCCTTCTGCGCTACGGGGTGCCTCCTGCTGGCGGGCGGCGATGCCCGGGCCCAGACCCCCGACGTGCCGGATGCGCCTGAGGCGGTGGCGGCCTACAGCCTCGCGGACGAGCAACTGGAGGTGCGCTGGTCGTCGTCCGACTTCGCGTCCACCACCGGCTACAAAGTGCAGTGGCGCTCCGGCGACGAGGAGTACGACTCGTCGCGTCAGGCGTCAGTCGATCCCTCGACGAGCCTGGTGAGCGGCTCGTCCACCGACTCCACCAAGAGGTACAAGCACACGATCACGGGGCTGACGAACAGCACCCAGTACACCGTGCGGGTCGTGGCGACGAACGCTGGAGGTGACAGCGACGTGTCGCCCGAGACGACCGGCACGCCTCGATCAGAGCCTGGGCAGCCTAGCCAGTTCATAGAGAACGAGGTCGTCAACATGCATGAGAGCGCCTACCCGTGGCTGCGTGAGACATGGGACTATGTGACCGCTCAAAGCGTCTCTGTGGAGTTCCATCCGCATTCCGGCAACAGCGTCACCGTGTGGTGCTCACCGGACCGCCCCATGGAGTCGAATCTGAGGAAGTGCTATGCCGAAGCGATATCCATCGGCAGGAGCAGTCCGCGGCTGATTCCTGCGATCACACATGAACTGGCTCGCATATTCACGCTGGCCAACGGTTTGGCGGATCAGCCCGCTCCGCTGGGCATAGCTCATGTGTATTTCTACGAATTGGGCCTGAATCGCTCATTCTGCCCACCCGCCGAGCTCTTCGCCGACGTATTGATGACACTCGTGCACGGGAGCCTCACTCGCACCACCAGCACCTACTGGTCTCAGTGTCCCGGCACGCCCGACGCCGTGACCGACGAGGCCCTGGCTGTAGTGCGGAGCGCGGCCGCCGGAGAGACGCCGTCGTGGTTGTCCGACACCTACGACGACGCTGACGGCGAACCGGATCTGGAGCGGCTGTGGGCCGACGTGAAGGACATGGCACGAGCCAAGCACCGCTCCGCGGCCGTGTTCCAGCTCCGCGACGCGTTCGGGGGCTACTGCGACAACGAGAAGGCCACTGACGCCGCTTTCGGCACCGGCGCCGCCCGCAACCCGTGGAGCAACGGCGGGTGCGTGCCGGAGGCGCCCCGCGATCCGGCCCTGGCCATCACCGGCGGCTTCGGGAGCGGCGGCTCGCTGACCGCGACCTGGGCGCCGCCCGCCGGCGACGGCGGATCGCCGATCTTGGGCTACAGGGTGCAGTTCAAGTTCGGTTCCGAGGAGTACAACACGTTGCTCCAAACGGTCGCCCGCGATCTCGCGAGGCTTCACGTCGATTGGATCAACCTGTCCGAGAACGTCGCGTTCACGGTGCGGATCCTGGCCTTCAACCAGAACGGTGACGGCGCGTACTCGGCCGAGACGACGGCCACGCCGACGGCGCCCGACATGACCGCGCCGGTGCTGCGGGGGGCGCGGGTGGACGGCTCGACGCTCGTGCTGAGCTACGGCGAAACGGTGGACTCGTCGTCGCAGCCGGCGGTCGGCGCCTTTACGGTGCAGGTCGCAGCGGTCGACCGCGCCGTCACGGGCGTCTCGGTGGGGGATCTCTCGGTCACCCTGACGCTGGCCTCGGCGGGCGAGGCCGTGACGGTCACCTACACCGCGCCGTCCGGGTCGGGTGCGAGCCCGATCCAGGATCTGGTGGGCAACGACGCCGCGGGCCTGTCCGGCCAGGAAGTGCGCAACGATACCACCGCGGCGGCGATCGTCTCGGATCCCGGGACCGACATGACCTATGTGCTCAACGACCAGTTGCGCACCACCTCGGACGTGATCGATGTGACGGTCACGTTCGGCCAGAGCGTGAAGGTCACCGGGGATCCCGAGCTGACCCTGCAAGTGGGTAGCACCATGCGACAGGCCGTGTACGTCAGCGGTTCGGGCACGACCGCGCTGACGTTCCGATACAGGGTGGATGAGGGCGACAAGGACACCGACGGAGTGAGCATCCCGGCGAACCCCATCGGCCGCCGCGCCGGGACGATCAGGTACGTCTCGGACAGCGTCGAGGCGCCGGCGCGTGTCGAGCTGGCCGCGCAGCCCGGCCACAGAGTGGACGGAGTGCGGCCCGCCCTGGTCGCGGCCAGCGGCGTGGACAACAGCAGCATCCTCACCCTGACCTGGGACAAGGCGCTGGACGAGGACTCGGTTCCTTCGCCGGACGCCGATGCCTTCGTAGTGTTGGTGGGCGACGTTGATCGAGAGGTCACCCGCGTCTCGGTTGAGGGCACCTCAGTCGCCTTGACGCTGGCCTCGTCGCTTGCGTCGGGCGACGAGGGCAGCGTGTCCTACAGAGTGCCGCACAGCAGGCATGATCCGCTCCGGGACACTTTCGGGAACCACCCGGGGGTTTCCAGCCGCGCCACGATCGTGATCGAGGACGCGGAATTCGCTCCGGAGTTCCCGTCTGCTGAGACCGGCGCCCGCAGCGTGGCCGAGAACACGCCCGCTCGCACCGATATCGGCTCGCCGGTGGCGGCTGTCGACCTCGACGGCGACGCTCTCACGTACTTGCTGGGCGGTGTCGATGCGGCGTCGTTCGGCATCGTCGCCTCCTCGGGCCAGCTGCTCACCAGGGACGCCCTCGACTACGAGTCCGAGTCCAGTTATTCGGTCGCCGTCTCGGTGCATGACGGCAAGGACGCCGATGGCAACGCCGACACCACGATCGACGACTCCGTCGAGGTGGCTGTCACCGTTGCCAATCTCGACGAGGCCGGGACGGTGTCGCTGTCGCCTGCTCAGCTGCGGGTCGGGGCCGTGGTGAGGGCCACGGTGAGCGACCCGGATGGGAGCGTGAGGTCGGTGAGCTGGCGGTGGGCGAGGTCTTCGGACAGAAGCAGCTGGACCAACGTCAGTTCCGGGTTCAGGGCCGGCTACACGCCGGCTGCTGATGACCGGGGCGTGTGGCTGCGGGCCCCGGCGTCCTACCGTGACGGGGAGGGCTCCAACAAGGCGGCGGAGGTCGTGTCGTCGGGCCCGGTGGGCGGCAGGGCGCCGGCGCCGGAGCTGTCGGTCAAGACGCTGGTGTCGGGGTTGTCGGTTCCTTGGGGGATCGCCTTCGCGCCGGATCAGACGATGCTGTTCACCCAGCGGTCGGGCGTGTTGAGCGCCCGGCTGGGCGACGGCACGGTGCAGACCGTCTCCGCCGATCTCAGCGACCTGTTCGCCCGCGGGGAGACTGGGCTGATGGCCATCGTGGTCGATCCCGGTTTCGCGTCCAACCGGCGATTCTACACCTGTCAGGGCCATACCGGTTCCCAGGTGCAGGTGATTGCTTGGACCATCGACGCCTCCTACACCGCCGCCACCCGGGTCGCTGATCCCCTGGTGGGCGGTCTTCCGTCCCGGGGCCGGCACGGGGGCTGCCGGCTGCGGTTCGGCCCGCAGGGGTATCTGTGGATCGCGACCGGCGACGCGGCGACCGGGACCAATCCGCAGGATCTGTCGTCGTTGGGCGGCAAGGTCCTGCGGGTCGACTCCTCGACGGGTGCGGCTGCGCCGGGGAACCCGACCGCGGGGTCGCGGGTGTACACCTACGGGCATCGCAACGTCCAGGGCCTCGCCCTGCGGCCGGGCACCACCCAGATGTGGTCGGTGGAGCACGGCCCGTCGGTCGACGATGAGATCAACCTGCTGGTCGCGGGGGGCAACTATGGCTGGGACCCGGTGCCGGGCTACAACGAGAGCGTCCCCATGACCGACCTCGTGAAGTTCCCGGGCGCGGTGGAGGCCAAATGGTCCTCGGGGAATCCGACGCTGGCCGCCAGCGGCGGCGTCTTCCTCGACGGCGGCGTGTGGGGCCCCTGGGAGGGGCGTCTGGCGGTGGCCTCGCTCAGGAACAGGACACTGCGCGTCTTCGAGTTCACCCCAGCCGGCGCCCTCGCGAGCGAGATCGTGGTCGGCGCGCTCGGCGGCTACGGCCGGCTGCGGACCCCGATGCTGGGCCCCGACGGAGCGCTGTACGTCTCCACCTCCAACGGCGGCGGGAGCGACCGGATACTGAGGGTCACCCCTCAGCAGGCGCCGGAGTTCCCGGCGCAGAGCGCCAGCGCCGAGGTGGCTGAGGACACGGGCACCGCCTCTGTGGTCGCCACCGTCGCGGCCAGCGACTTCAACCACGACCAGCTCGCCTACACCCTGGGCGGCACCGACGCGGCGTCGTTCAACATCGCGGACCCCGCCGTCGGCGAACTGCGAGCCAACGCGGAGCTGGACTACGAGACCAAGCGCACATACCGCGTCACGGTCACCGCCACCGACCCGGACGGCATGAGCGACAGCATCGCGTTGACCATCGAGGTGACCGACGTCAACGAGGCGCCGGCCGTCTCAGGCGACGCCGCGCCGCGCTTCGCCGAGAACGACCCGAACAACCAGACGTACACGGTCGCCGACTACGACGCCGACGATCCCGAGAACGACACCATCACCTGGTCTCTGCCGGCTGGCGACGACCGCGGCGCCTTCACCGTCACTTCCAGGGGAGGGGTGCTCAGGTTCAAGGCGCCGCCCGACTATGAGAGCCCCACAGACAGAGACCGCTACAACGACTACGAGGTGGCGGTGCGGGCCTTCGACGGTACCCACGCCGTCGACTTCGCTGCGATCGTGTCGGTGGTCAATGCCGATGAGGACGGGGAGCTGTCGTTGTCGTCGACCCAGCCCCAGGCCGGAACCGCGCTCACGGCTGTCCTCGAGGACCCCGACGGGGCGGTCTCGGGCGTCGGATGGATGTGGGAGCACTCCTCGAACCGGAACAACTGGAATGCCATCAGCGGCGCCGTCTCGGCCGCCCACACCCCAGTCGCCGCCCACATTGGCAGGTACCTGCGGGTCACCGCCTCCTATAGCGACGGCCACGGCGACGCCAAGACGGCGCAGGCAGCACCGGCGAATCCGGTGCGGGCCCAGCCGGTGACCAACAGACCGCCGGAGTTCCCGGCCACCGAGACCGGCATGCGCAGCGTGAACGAGAACACCGCCGGGGGCCGCCGCATCGGCTCGCCCGTCGCCGCGTCCGATGAGGACGGCAACACCTTGACCTACACCCTCAGCGATGACGATTCCGGGTCCTTCGACATCGTGGACTCGACCGGTCAGCTGCTCACCAAGAACCCGCTCGACCACGAGGCCGAGCCGGCCTACAGCGTGACGGTGAGGGCCACGGACCCCTCCGGGCTGTTCGACGAGATCGATGTGACCATCTCGGTTCTCGACGTGAACGAGCCGCCGGTGCTCAGCGGCCGGACCAGCGTCCAACACGACGAGGACTCCGGGGCTGCGGTGGCCGTCTACACCGCCGAGGACCCCGAGGCGGCCGCGAACCCGGGCCAATCGCCGGTGACCTGGTCGCTTTCCGGCAACGACGGGGGCGACTTCACCATCTCCAGCGGCGGCGCGCTGGAGTTCGCGGCCGGACCCGATTTTGAGAATCCCGCCGACACCGGCACCGACAACGTCTACAACGTGATCGTGCGAGCCTCCGACGGAGCCCTCTCCGGGACGCTCACGGTGACGGTGGCCGTCGCCAACGCCGACGAGGACGGCACGCTGGCGCTTCCATCGCGAGAACCCGAGGTGGGCACACCCATACAACCCGGGCTCACGGACCCCGACCGCGCCGTGTCCGCGGTGACATGGCAGTGGGAGCGCTCTGCTGACCGAACCATCTGGTCCTCGATCGAAGGCGCGGCCTCGAATATCTACACCCCGACCGCAGGCGATGTGGGCCACTTCCTGCGCGTGACCGCCTTCTACGCCGACGGGCACGGTTCCGGCAAGACCGCACAGGCGGCGACGGAAGTCACGGTGCAGCCATCCACCGACCCCGATCCCGGAGGAGGCGGCGGAGGCGGAGGCGGCGGCGGAGGCGCTCCTGAGGACGAGGAGTCGCAGGACCGTGCTGATGTGTTCGCTGACTTCGAGGATGCAGGGGTGCATGAGGCGGCGGTGAGGGCGTTGGCGGCTGACGGGGTGCTGGGAGGCACCGGCTGTGACGAGGCCAGGCTGTGCCCGGGGGAGCCGATCCGTCGCTGGGAGATGGCGGTGTGGCTCGTGCGGGTTGTCGACGGCACCGACCCTGAGCCTTCAGCTGCTTCTCGGTTCGAGGACGTGGAGCGCGACTCGTGGTGGGCCGATCATGTGGAGCGGCTGGCGGAATTGGAGATCACCTTGGGGTGCTCGGCCGAGCCGGCGCTGTATTGCCCCGGAGAAGCGGTCACCCGCGCGCAGATGGCGAGCTTCCTGGCTCGGGCCTTCGAGCTTGCCGCCGCGCCCCCGGCAGGCTTCGGGGACACCTCCGAGAGCGTGCACGCGGCCAACATCGACGCCCTGTTCGCTGCGGGGGTCACCTTGGGCTGCCGCACCGACCCGCTGGAGTACTGCCCGCAGCGCCACACCACTAGAGCCCAGATGGCAAGCTTCCTGCGGCGGGCCCGCACAAGCCGGAACTGATCCCCGAACCGTCAGCGAGGGCAGTCAGGCTCACGCCCGGTCCGCCGCCCGCGGTCCCGCGGCAGAGCGTCAGCGCTAGCCCACCTGACGGCTGACTGGTTCTAGTCCGAGGTTCTCAGAATTATAGCCTTGAGGGCGGTTTGCTGGTAGAATAAAACTTGTGACCTGGTTCCCGGTTCCGACGGAAGTCACCGACGCCCTCGATCAAATTGATGGAGGGCAGGTCCAGCCGAGCGACTTGGAGTCGGAGACGATGGAATTCAAGTCGGAACGGGGCGGCCATCGCAAGACGCTCAGCAAGGTGGCCGAGGCCGCGATGTGCCTGGCCAACAGTCGGGGCGGGACGGTCGTGGTCGGCGTGGAGAACGCGATCATCGGCCGCGGCGCGTTCTCAGGCACCACCCTCGATCTCCATGAGGCCCGCCGCTACATCTTCGACTCGTTGACCCCCGGCCTGACGGTCACGGTTGCGGAGCACCGGCACCACGGTGCGAGACTTGTGCTCGTCGGAGTGCCGGCGGGAGCGACGGTGCACGCTGTCGCCGGAAAGGTGGCTAGGCGCATCGGGCGCTCATGCATGCCGCTGGCCCCCGATCAGGTCGCCGCACTCCACGACGAGCGCGCCGGCCGCGACCCGTCCGAAGTGCGCAGCAGACGGTCGGCGGACGAGGTCGATCCTGTTGCCATAGCTCTGGCACGGCGCCATCTCCGGCAGCTCACCGGCGAGCAAGTCCGCTGGGCTGACCTGTCCAGCCCAGAGCTGTGCAGGGCCATGGGTGTAGCGACAGATGACGGTGAGCTCTTGATCGCCGGAGAACAGCTATTTTGCGCTGGCAACAACGAGGCCGTCGTCTACCAGCATCGGGCTAGTGCCGGATCTCCCGTCGATGCCAGTGAGCGGTTGGCGATGCCTCTCGTGACAGCCTTCAGCCGCACCCTCGAACACGTCACTGCACGCAACGGCTGGGATCCTCTTCTGCTGCGCAGCGGACAGCAACTGCGGCTTCAGTGGTATCCCGACGATGTTGTGCGGGAGGCGCTCGCCAATGCCTTTGTGCATCGGAGGCTCGACCTAGCCGACCCGGTGCATGTAGAGCACTTTGACGATTCGCTCTCCATCACCTCCATGGGGGCGCTTGTGAGCGGCGTGACCGTCGACAACATCCTGACGGCTGCTTCGAGGCCCCGCAACCGGCTACTGGCCCGAGCGTTCCGCAGCCTCGGACTGATCGAGGAGCTGGGAACTGGAGTCGGTCGGATGTACCGGTCGATGCTGCGCCTCGGCAAACCACCTCCGTCGTACCAGACTTCGGCAGAATCGGTTCGGGTGTCGTTGGTTGGGGGTAGCGCGGTCATTGCCTTCGCCCGGTTCGTCGCTTCTATGGACGAGCCGCTGCGTGACGATGTCGAGGCACTGCTTGTGCTGAGACGCCTTTGCGAGGCCAACAGCACCTCGTCAGCAGACATGGCGCCGCGGTTTCAGCGCTCGGTCGACGAGACCGCGAGTTCTCTGAGGCGAGTGTCCGACGGGCCTCACCCGCTCATTGAGCCGCTGCACGCGTCCGCGAGCACATCTCGCGTGCGCTATCGGCTGACCGGTGCCACCTCTGCTGGGCTCGCCTCGGCGGTGGTGCATCGCCGCCACACCAGACGCGAGACAGCAGAGAAAGTGGTCGCTTACGTGTCAGAGCATGGGCGCATCACCAACGCTGACGTGCGGAGCTTGTTCAATGTCGGTACTCCCCGAGCCTCGGCGATCCTGCGGGACTTGGTGCAGGCGATGACCTTGGAGCGCACCAGCGACTCCAGGCGGGGCCCAGCGGTCGAGTACGGACCGGGGCCTTTCTTCGAAGCCCTGGTACACAAGTTTGGGTTATAGCCTTGCCTAGAAGTTTGCATCGAGCCAAAACTAATTTGGTTTCCCAATAACTCCTATGAGTCCGCTCTGCCCTTTGATGACGAAAGGGCTTTCCAATGGGGCTTATATCGCTAGTTACCCGATGGGCCGTATCGGTAGGAGATCAGAGCCACAGGAATCGACACATCTTGGACAAACATGCAGATCAGGATGTGCGTCGTTGAGGCACCGCCGTCGTTAGTTGGTCTCTGGTCGCGCGCAGCCCGGAGCATTCGATGAAGCGGCCTGCGAGCTAGTCACTGGTCCTGTGGCTCGCGGTCGGTGAGGTAGCGCCACTCCCACTTCGGGGTCTGTGTAACGAGCGCTTTGGCGACGTTCTCGGGGGTGTCGGGGATCGGTTCAGGCATCTCCCGCGCCGGGCGGCCTCTACGTCGCTTGGTGTTGCTCATGGCGGTGCCTGCATTGTGGTGGGGTTTCTGTTGTGCTCTCAGTTATTTCTCGGAGTTGTCCAACCATGGTAGAGACTAGACGGCGGGCCAGCCACCGCGGTGACAGTGCAAGGGTCAGAGGCGATCCACGGTGATCGTCAGGGAAGCCGACGGCATGGGCCGCGACAGCTGACCCCCCCGGCGTCGCCAGTTCGGCAGCGAAGCGGCGGGTGCCGCGATCGCTATGGCCCCTTGGCGACAGCGCGGCCAGCCCCCGCTACGGTGGCGGCCACCCGGCGCTGCACCGTGCGCGCCGACATATGCGGCCGCAATAGCCGCATCAACACGCAGCGAGCCGCCCTCCAGATGCGGGCGCAATGCCTGAAACGGCGCGTCGCCGCAGCCCGCTGTCTGTCGTCGAGCTTGGTCAGCAGCGGCCGCGCGCCCGCTGCTCGTGAAGCAGCACGGTCAAGTGAACGCCGATAGCGGCGCCGGATGGCTCACCGTCACCGTCGCCGTCGCCAGCCCCACAGATGGCTCGCGCTGCTGCACCGCCGCATCGTGGACGCCGACCGTCGAGATGCGGCCACGCGTCGACTTCTCAACGGGGCCCTGATCCAGCCGTCGCTAGCGAAGCAACAGTCATGTTTATTCTGTGAGCATAGAGTGAAGAGATTATACGGAACGAAATGCCAGAGGATCCAGCGAACGGCAGCACGCGTCGGGCCGCGAGCGCCGATCGTTGCAGTCGGGCTCGCCGCGGGCGCCGTTGGTGTCTCCTCATCTGGATCGTAGCGACAGTCGCGGTGGCGGCTGCGTCGGTGGCACCGACAGTCGCGGCCGACGCTGCGACCGACATCGAACACGACCTGATTGGTACTGCGCTGCTGCCAGCGTTGCAGACTTCGGGTGACCTGCAGCAAGCCTGGGCTCGTGGGCTCTCCGAGAAGGCCACAGCGCGGCGGACCCCGACCGGCGACGGCCCAGCCACCCGTCAGCACTCCAACGAACCGCTCCCCGCCGCCGGCGTCACAGTCGCGGCCGAGACGGCTGCAGTGGGCTGGTGGGACGGCACCGGCACCCTCGCAGAAGTTGCGCCTGCAATCGCCGCGCAGGGCCGCTGCGCCGCGCTGGGCGACGGCTGGTTCGTGCTGCTGGGCTCGGGCTCGCTCTCCAAGGTCTGCGACGGCACAGACGGTTCGCTGACCGGCTCGCCTGTTGGTGTGGGCTGGGTGGAGGGCTTCGATGCCGAGGGCCCATATGTGGAGGTGCTGCTGGTAGGCGCCGCGGCTATGGGCCGCGACACATACCGGGCGTTCGGCGAGTTGGATGTGGTGTTCGACGGCGGCGCGTTCGCGGCCGATTTCGCTGGATGCGAGCACCGGTCCGTCTCGGGCTGGTCGTCGTGTCGCACTGTCGTCGCGGACGCGGCGGTGCCGCCGGGCGGTTTCGTCGGGGTCGGCACAGTCGGCATAGAGCCTCCAGATGGGCGGGATAGCTCATCGCGTGACGCGCCGGCCACGCCTGCTGTGCAGCGCGCCGCGCTCGTCGCGCTCTACAACTCGACCGGCGGTGCGAACTGGACCCGCAAAACCAACTGGAACACGACTGCGCCGGTGAGCGACTGGTACGGCGTCACCACCGACGCCAACGGCTCGGTCACTGACCTGTACCTGTTCCGCAACAGCCTGTCGGGGGCGATCCCCACACAGATCGGCAACCTCACCAACCTCACGGAGCTCAACCTCGGCAGCAACAGCCTGTCGGGGGCGATCCCCACACAGATCGGCAACCTCACCAACCTCACGGAGCTGGACCTCGGCAGCAACAGCCTGTCGGGGGCGATCCCCACACAGATCGGCAACCTCACCAACCTCACGGAGCTGGACCTCGGCAGCAACAGCCTGTCGGGGGCGATCCCCACACAGATCGGCAACCTCACCGGCCTCAGAACGCTGGACCTGTCCTGGAATGACTGGTCGGTGCCGATCCCGGCCGAGCTTGGCAGCCTCACCAGTCTCACCCACCTGAACCTGCGGCGTGTCGGCCTGTCAGGGCTGTTTCCAGCGTGGGTCCGCGACCTCGCGAGCCTGACATTCCTGAACCTGGGCGGCAACAGTCTGTCGGGATCGATTCCCCCTTGGATCGGTGATCTCGCCAACCTGACGCAGCTCTGGTTGGGGGTCAGCGGCGTGTCGGGGCCGATCCCCTCAGAGCTTGGCGACTTGAGCCGTCTTACGCATCTGGACTTGCAGGTCAACGTCCTGTGGGGGCTGATTCCCGCAGAGTTCGGCGACTTGAGCAGCCTCGAGTTGCTGAACCTGGAGCACAACGGCCTGTGGGGGCCTATCCCGACAGAACTCGGAGAACTCGCCCGACTGCGCTTCTTGAAATTGAACAACAACAGTTTGTCGGGCTGCGTGCCGTCAGCGCTATCGTCGGTCCGTTTCATCGAGTTCGATTCCGGCTTGCGGTATTGCCATGTGCGTGTGGGGGTGATCAGCGCCGAGCGTCTCGTGGGCACGCCGTCGGCGGTGCGGCCGGGCGCGGTGGCGCTGATCGGGCTGCGGCTGGTGGACGCCGCGGGTGATGAACTGGACTACACGGCGGTGCGGGCTGAGATCTCGGCAGGCTCCAGCGTCGGCGAGCGGGTCAGATGCTCTGCGCCGCGGGCCACGGTGCTGGGATCGGCCCGGCTCGGCGTCTGCATCACCGACGGCGAGGGCCGGATCGTGTTCAGCTACAGGGTCTCCACCAGCGTGAGCTTGTCGCGCCAGAGCTGGGACAGTCTGCGCATCTACATCGACGAGGACGGCGACAGCGCCTACGACGAGCCGCCGATCCGGGGGGTGCCCGGCGAGCCGGTCTACTACTACGGCGTGCGCATCGCCAAGCCGGTCAGCTATGTGGCTTTGGGCGACTCGTACTCCGCGGCGAGAACGGCCGCCAGGACGCCCTGTCCGGCCGGATCTACCAGTCCGCCAAGCCGGCGGGTCCCGAGTGCCGCCGCTGGCTGGAGGCCTACCCGCTGGTGTTCGCCGAGGACCATCTCGGCGACGAACGCCTCCACAGTGTGGAGACCTACGCCTGTGTCGGCGCAGTCACCTACAACATCTACGACGACAGGACCGACTCCGATGTGACCAGCGAGACGAACCGGCCATCGCATGTCGCGGAGGACGACATGCTAGACGCCGATTGGGAGCCCCGCCAGGGCGAGTCACTGGCCGCTGTTGACGGTGTGGACATGGTGACGGTCACCATGGGCGGCAACGACGCCGGCTTCGCCGATGTTCTCAGAGAGTGCATGACCGGCAGATGCGACCAGGCCACCCTCGAAGGCCAGGAGTCCCTAGCGGACATCGGAGCCAGGATCGAGGCCATGCTTTCTAAGATCAGGCTCGACGCGCCCGGCGCGTCGGTGTTCATGCTGGGGTATCCGTATCTGACCCCGAGATATGCGCCCATCAGTTGCAAGAGCCTGCGGCCGGACAACCTGTTGGCCGAGGTGGGCGTCGCCCCGATCGCGATGGAGTTGCTGTACCAGGTGCTCTATGAACTCGAGCCCGCAGCCCGCGAGGCCCTCTATAGCGCCATCGCGGCGCTCTACCTCACCGGGGCCCGACTCGACAACCAGGTGCGTGAGACGATCGAGACACTGAGGACGGCCGCCACCGAGTTCGCCGAGCTAGTGCGTGATGCTGAGGATGCTGCCCGCCAAGAGATACAGATGAAGCTCGCGGAACTCGTCGCGGCGGCGGTGGCGTTCTCGGGTGTTGTGAGGGCGTCTGTGAGCGAGTCGATGGCAGGTGTCGGTGAGGCTTCTTTGGCCAATTCCGCGGCGCAGCAGGCAGCGGGGGAGGCTCTGGCTGATGCTGTTGTCGCGCTGGGCGAGTGGGGTGCCGATGCTGGCGGTGGGGTGCTGGACTTCTTTGTGTCGCCGTTCCGCGATGCGCTTACCGGATTGGCTAGTCAGTCTCTTGGGCGTTCGCCTGATGCTGCTAGCGACGTGGGTGACGCGGTGGATGCCTGGATCGACGATTTCACGCTGTTCGGCCGGGTGTACCGCTCTGGGTTCGACCTGGTCGACGCGTTGCGGATTGACAGTGTGGAGGCGTTGTTGTTGCGCGGCGCCGCGGATGCTCTCAACGCCGAGATCCGCGATGCCGCGGCAGCCGCGGGCGTGCATTTCGTTTCGGTGGCGGGGTTCTTCGACGGCCATGCGCCCTGTGAGAGCGAGCCGTGGGTGAACGGGATCGAGAGCCAGTCGGTGGCGTCGATTCCCAGCTTCGAGAACGAGGACGGCTATTTTGGGTGGCTGATGGACTTTGTTGGACTCGTTGACCGGCCGGTGTCGGGCAGGTCGTTCCATCCCAACCTAGCCGGGCACCGAGCCTACGCGGGCGCTTTGGCGAGCTACATACGCGGCAGACTGCTCGCACAGCAGGGCGGGGTGACTCTGGCCGGGCTTCCGGCCAACCCGGCGCCGGATCCGTCGCGGAGTTCCAGTGCAGGCCCAACGGGCCACGGGACCCGGTCGGCGTCCAGCGGCGGGAACCTGCGATCACAGGACACGCCGCCACAGGACTCGAAGGAAACTGCGGCACCACCGGGCGACACCCAGCAGGTGTCTTTGGCCGGGGGCCTGCTGGTGCGTCAGCGCGCCTCCGGGTCGGGTGCGGGCTGCAGCGCGGGCGCGGCACTCTCGGGCGCGCGGCTGGAGTTCACCGGCGGGGGCTTCAACGCCGGATCGTCAGTGAAGCTCGCGGTGGCGGGCGCGACGGTCTCGGGAACGGCGCTGGCGGCGACGCAACTGGCTGCGGTGACCGCGGATGCCGACGGCGCCATCAGTTTCAGATGGACGGTGCCAAACTGGTCCCAGAGCAGCGATCTGGCGCCGCGGCTGTATGCGCCTTTGGCCGTCGGCCCCGCACCCGGCGGCGGGCTGATGGCCGCGGCCACCGCGATTCCGCTGGTCGCCTACACCGCCAGCGCCCCGTGCGCAGTCTCAGATACCGCATCCACGAGCCCGGGCTCAGCGGTGCGTGTCGCGGTGCTGGCCAACGACACCGCCCCGCAGGCCAACGTGCTCGTGCCGGCAACAGTGATGGTGGATCCTGCCGCTGGCGGCAAGTTCAGCGTCGACGCCTCCGACGGGTCTGTGACCGTCACTCCCGATGCGGGCTTCTATGGCACGGTCTCCACCCGCTATCGGGTCGCTGACAGCCACGGCCTGATCGTCGGCGCGGACCTCGCGGTGACCGTCGACGCGGGCTGCACCATCACCGGCACCGCCGCAGTGGTGGAGATCACCGGCACCGACGGAGACGACGTGATCTGCGTACCCGACCCGACCGATGCCGCGGCGTTCCATGTCATCGACGCGAAGGCCGGCAACGACACGATCCTGGCTGGCGACGGCATCGACTGGATCCGCACCGGTACCGGCGACGACACCGTGTACGCCCGCGGCGGCGACGACACCATCCACACCGAAGCCGGCACAGACTCCGTCTATGGCGGCAGAGGGTTCGACACCATCCACGCCGTCGACCTGACCGGCAGCATCATCGACGACTCCGGCGGCTACGAGCTCATCATCGGACCCCCCGGCTCGCTGCCCGCGGCACCCCAAACCCACGACGACCGCGCCCACGCCGATGCTGCGGCGACGGTGACGGTCTTCGTGCTCGGCAACGACTTCGACCCCGACGAGGACCTGGACCCCTCAACACTGCGAATCACCAGACACCCCACTATGGGAACAGCCCACCTCGTTGACGTCGACGGGAATGCCGCACTGCAATACACCGCACCCGCAGCCGATATCACAGCTGCCTTCGCGTATGAGGTGTGCGACCGGCTCGGCGCATGCTCGACCGCCGAGGTCACCGTCACCGTCGGCACAGCCATCTGCACCATCGTTGGGACCGACGCCGCCGACACGCTATATGGCACCGCCGGCGACGACGTGATCTGCGGCGGCGCCGGCGATGACACCATCTACGGCAACGGAGGCGACGACATCATCGTCGGCGGCGCTGGCGATGACACCCTCTATGGCGGCGACGCGACCCGCATCGGCGCCCAGGACGGTAACGACACCATCTTGGGCGCAGCCGGCGACGACACCATCTACGGCGGCGCGGGCGACGACACCATCTACGGCGGCGCGGGAGACGACACCATCTACGGCAACCGGGGCCCAGACGTCATCGTCGGCGGTGGGGGAGACGACGTCATCGTCGGCGGCGGCGAGAACGACACCCTGTGGGGAGGACCCGGCGTCGACCACCTCGACGGCCACGCCGGGAACGACACCGTCCACGCAGGAACCGGCCACGACAGCCTGCGAGGCGGCAACGGCAACGACACCCTCTGGGGCGGCAACGGTGACGACACCATCACCGCAGGCGCTGGAGACGACACCCTCAGGGGCGGACCCGGCGACGACATGCTCTGGGGCAACACCCAAAACGACACACTGTGGGGCGGACCCGGCGACGACAATCTCAACGGCCAAGGCCACAACGACGAACTCCACGGAGGGACCGGCGACGACACCCTCCACAGCGGCGCTGGCGACGACATCGCCCACGGCGACAGCGGAGATGACAGCCTTGACGGCGGCAACGGCACCGACTACCTCAACGGCGGATCCGGCACCGACGCCTGCACCCGGGGCCATACCAGCACGGACTGCGAACCCCGAGCCGCCAACAGAGGCTCCGGGTGAGGCGGCGATGGGTCTGTCAGTCCCAGTTTCTGACAGTCCCGCGGCGATGCGGGCCCCGAGGTGGTTTCTTGCGGTGGTGTTGTTCGCGGTGGCCTGCGGCGGTGATGAGCTTGGCACGGTCAGCGGTGAGTCTGGGGTGGGTGATGGACAGGAGGTAGTAGGTTCGGAGCTTCCCCTTCCCGTTGATGGCGTAGACGGTGATTCTGGGGTGAGCAGTGGGTCGGGGGCGCAGGAGAGCGGTCTTGGGATGTTCGAGGCTGAGGTGTTGTCTGTTGGCGTTGGGCAGTCGTGCGCGTTGGGCAGCGATCAGGAGGCCGAGGGGCTGGTGGTGTGCTGGGGTGTGCTTCGTTTCGGTCAGCCTGCGGTGCTTGAGGGGTCCTATGTCGATGTGAGCGCGGGTGGGACGCTGACGTGCGCTCTGGATGTTGCCAGGGGTGTGACGTGTTGGAGCGAGTACGGCTCTGGACAGATCGAAGCGCCGTCGGGGGCGTTCATCGCGGTGAGCGCGGGCAGTGACCATGCCTGCGCGCTGAGTGTGGGGGGCGCGGTGGTGTGCTGGGGCAGCAACGCCGGCGGCCAGGCCGACGCACCCGAGGGTGTCTACAGCGCGGTCAGCGCGGGTGGAGCACACAGCTGCGCGCTGGATGCGGCCGGTGCGGTGGTGTGCTGGGGCGAGGGCGGGGGCGCCATCGGGGAGCCGGCGGCGGGGAGTTATGTGTCGGTGTCGGCTGGGCAGCGGCACTCGTGCGCGGTGGCGGTCGACGGCGCGGTGGCGTGCTGGGGTCTCAACACGCTGGGCGCGGCTGACGAGCCGGAGGGCGCCTACGTGTCGGTGCATGCCGGGGACAGCCATACTTGCGGGCTTCGCGCCACCGGCCGTGTGGACTGCTGGGGCGACGACAGCCGTGGCGCCACCGACGCGCCCGCAGGCCTCCTTGAGGCTGTCGCCGTCGGCGGCAGGTCCTCTTGCGGGTTGCGTCGCGGCGGCTCCGTCGTGTGCTGGGGCCGGGAGGGCTACAGCGGCGGTGGGGCACCGAGGGGCTACTTCGTCGATGTGGCCGGCGGGTTGGACGGTCCAGATTGCGCGCTGCGCCCAGACGGCATCCCGTTGTGCTGGTGGGACCCGGCCTGGTGGCAGGACACGCCCGACGAGCGCCCGGCGATACCCCATGGGCTTTTCACCGAGCTGTCAGGTCATTCCACGCCGGTGTGCGGGCTGCGCGCCGACACCACCGTTGCCTGCTGGAACGAAGGCTCTGTGACGGAGGCGCCAGGCGATGGCTACGGCGCGGTCGCGGCCGGTTTGGGCTTCGGCTGCGGGTTGGGCGCCGACGCGACGGTGCTGTGTTGGGAGTTGGAGAATGCGACGCCTCTGCCCGCGCCCGAAGGCCGGTTCAGCGCGCTCGACGCGGGCCCGGAGCAGATGTGCGCGGTCGGTACTGACCGGCGCGTCAGCTGCTGGTCCTATGACTCGCGAGTGCTGCACACCCCCCAGCATCTGGTCGCTCCCGACGGTGCCTATGCCGCGGTAGCCGCCGGCGGAAGCCACAGCTGCGGACTGCGCACCGACGGCACTGTCGCCTGCTGGGGCCGTGGCGGCCCCGAGTTGCTCGAAGCCCCCAGCGGTGCGTTCAGCGCGATCGCGGCTTCCAGGAACCAGACCTGCGGGCTCCGACCCGGTGGGCAGGCCGAGTGCTGGGGAACCGGCGGCGGCCGTCGCAGCTTCGCCCTCGCGGGTTCCCTGACCAGTATCGTCGGCGGCATCCAGTACATCTGCGGCTTGCGCGGCGACGGCAACGTCGTATGCTGGGGCGACCGGGACACGCCCGTGCCCCACTTCGTGCGATGGGTAGACCATAGGGACGCCGGCTAGGTGTTTGACCGTCCGCAGCGGTGGGTTCTGGGCGGTCGGCGCGAGGATGCCAGGGTGCCCGACGCTGCTGTTCGCGTCGATGAGGGCAGGCTGTTGCTGGTGTCGTCGCGGCGGGCGATCTGGGCCGGGGCGGTGCTGTTGCTGGTTGCGGCCGGCTGCGGGCTGACCAACGACGACGACGATGCCACGCCCTTTGAGCTAGGCGTCGAGCCGTCACCACCGGTCGAGTTCGCGGTGGTGGAGCTGGCTGTCGGGCGTGCTCATTCCTGTGCCTTGGATGACGCAGGGACGGTGGTGTGCTGGGGAAACAACGAGCACGGCCAATCCGAGCCGCCTGAGGGAGGCTTTCGGTCGGTGAGCGTGGGCGGCAACTTCACCTGCGCTTTGGATGCGGCCGATGCGGTGGTGTGCTGGGGAGGCAACGAGCGCGGCCAGCTCGACGCGCCCGCAGGCGGCTACAGCGCCGTCAGCGCGGCAGCCGCCCACGCATGCGCGGTCCACCGGCAGGGCTCGTTGGTGTGCTGGGGCACCAGTTCCTATGGCGCGGCCGACGCGCCCGAGGGATCCTACAGCACGGTCAGCACCAGCGCCCTCCAAAGCTGCGCGATAGACCGATCGGGCGCGCCGACATGCTGGGGCCAGAGCGCGGCCGGGGTGCCGGACACGGGAATCTACCGATCAGTGTCAACAGGCCAAGAGCACGCGTGCGCGCTCGGAGTCGACGACTCGGTGGTGTGCTGGAACCGCCACCACTCCGGGCGTGCCAGCGCGCCGGGCGAGGCATACCGTGCAGTGTCCAGCAGCGGCAATTTCGGCTGCGGGCTGCGCACCGACGGCAACATCTCCTGCTGGCCTTCGGACCTGTTCAGCTTCTCCAACGCGCCCGAGGGAACCTTCGAGGCGCTGTCGACGGGATGGCCCTCTTGTGGAGTGCGCGGTGACGGCTCCGTCGCCTGCTGGGACCACGGTGTCGTTGGCATCGATGGGCACGGGGAATCGCCGCGGCGGGCCTACCACGGCATCGCGGTCGGCGGGCTCCTCAGTTGCGCGTTGAGCATCGGCGGCAGCCCCGAGTGCTGGTGGAACAGCCCATTGGAGCGGTCTCCCGCCGACAGGCCTCCCGCGCCGCCCGAGGGAGAATTCACCGCGCTGTCGGTGTCAACCCGATATGGAGTCTGCGGGCTGCGAGACGGCGGCACAATCACCTGCTGGCACGATATCGGCCTGCCGGAGGACTTTCGTGGAACGGGCTACACCGATTTGGCCCGAGGGTTCCCCGGGCTGTGCGGTCTGCGATCCAGCGGCGCGCTGACCTGCTGGAAGCTGTCGTTCCGCCGATCAGAAGTGGAGGCTCCCGAGGGCAACTTCACCGCGCTCGACGCCAGCAGGTCGCACCTGTGCGCCGTCACAGTCGACCAGGGCCTGGTCTGCTGGGGCGACAACTCATCCGGGCAGATCGACATTCCCCACGGCTCATACCGCGCGGTGACTGCCGGCGGCCACCACAGTTGCGGACTGCTCACCGACGGCAGCGTCGCCTGTTGGGGCAACAACAGCCTGGGACAGCTCGACGCCCCCGACGGCGCCTTCGCGGCCATCGCGGCCACCGACAACCAGACCTGCGGGCTGCGCCCCGACGGCCACCTCGAATGCTGGGGCGGCGGCTACGGACAGCGCACCTACCCCTTGGCGGGGCCCTTCGTGGAGATCGCAGCCGGCACTTACAAGATCTGTGCCCTACGCCCCGACAGAACCATGATCTGCTGGGAAGACGACAATGTACCGCTGCCAAACTTCGTTGACCTGGTGTGACACAACCGCCCTCTCCATGAGTGCCAGCAGAACCGGTCCTTCACCCCGACCACCGGCGTCTTGCACGACAGCGCCGCGCCCCATGCGCAGCCGGTCGCGGGCGTGCTTGTTCCGCTCCTTGCCTCCCACATACGTCTCATCGGCCTCAACTGGTCCCGCAAACGGCTCGGGCTGAGCGTCGGTCCAGGCCTCGCGGATGCGGTGCGCCATATGCCACGCCGTCTTCTGAGTCACCCCGAGATCGCGGTGCAGCTTCATAGACGACACGCCCTTGAGGTTCGTGGTCATCAAGTAGACGGCGACGGCCCACTTCTGGTAGCCGATCTTCGACGCGTGCATCACGGTGCCGGTCTTGACCGAGAAATCATAGCGACATGCTCGGCAGCGGTAGGGCTGCGGCTTGCGGGTCGGGCGCTGCTGCACGTCCGCCGCCCCGCAGGCTGGGCAGCGCACCCCGTCGGGCCAGCGCTGCTCCACGAACCACGCCTCCGCGGTCTCGTCGTTAGCGAACCTCGCGAACAGCTCGGCTAGGCTGAGGCCCTGCCGCTCGCTTCGCCCGGGGCCGCTGCTCATAGCCGGCGACCTCCGTATATCCGATTATGAGCGACACATTACCCAGAGAGTGTGACAAGCTCGGCCCCTCTATGGGTAACTAGCGATATAACCCCTTTCCAATCGAGTCAGGGGCCTCTCGAAGCTGCGGGTGGCCATGACCATGAACAAGGGGCGTTCATCTCTAGAGGTCCAGGCAGCGCCCGAGCGTGATCAGCAGCCGTCGAGTCGTCGGATGAGCGTCGGCGGGGCCACGCGCCGATAGCTGTCCTCGAGCCAGTCGGCGAGTTCGTCAACTCCGGCGTCGGCCAGTCGCACAAGCACCGCGCCGTAGCCGTCGTAATGGGGCACGGTGAACAGCACATCGGGATGGTTCTCGAGCAGCACCGGCTTCATCTCCAACTCGCAGAACACCACCAGCACCTCGGTGTCGTGCACTCTCTCGCGCCGATGTTCGCGCTCGCCCCACAACCGGCAGAAGCCCTTGTTGCGGACCTTGAGGCCGGGCGTGCCGTACCAGGTCGACTCAGTGACCTCGGGCAGCTGAAGACCCAGGCGCCGAACGTCGTCGAAGGTCACCACCGTAGATTAGGATATGGGCTCACCACGTAGCGCCGAGGCTGCCGCGAGCGGGCTCGCCACAGTGGAGTCTGATAATCGGCGCGCCTCACAGCTAGGAGGCTGAATAAGAAGGAAGGGATTCTGAAGGGATTCTGAGTGGCCAGGATCGCGAGTCGATGGAGCGCGTTCGTGGCGGTGCTGGTCGCCGCCGTGTTCGCCGCGGGCCCGCCGCATGTCCTGAGGGCGCAGTCCCCGCCGTCGATTGTGATCGAACTGTCACCGGGCAAGGCGGTTCCGGCGAACACCGAGATCACCGCCACGGTCACTCTCAGCAACCTGGACATCGACAGCTCGGTCTTTCTTCGCGCCGACGTGACTCACTACGGCGCCGCCAGAGACGAATGCGAGGGCCCTGGCGCAGGCGAAGACACCGAGATCGAGGTGGACGAGAGCACCGAGGTGGTCACGGCGACAATCTCTGCCGACTGTCCTCTCGGTGGCCCCTACATGTTGGAGGCCAAGCTCTATGCCGCCGGATCGCCGCCCGATGGCGGCGTGGAGCTCGCGTCGGCGAGCGAGACCTTCGTGATGTCGCAGTATCTGATCCCCGGAGTGACGCCAGGACCGCCGCCGGAGCCCGACTCCGAGGCATGGCTGGACCCCGACCCCCGGACCTTGGACATGCACGCGCACGGGGACTGGCAGAGGTTCTTCGTCCGCAGCGACGTCCTCCTCTCCGTCTTCGACCACGTCAACCTGATTCTGAACGCAACCGGTGCCGGCCACTTCGCATCGATCGCCTTGGCCTACAGCAGCACCGATCCCCCCGGGCAGTCACCCGAAGACGCCTGCCGCGAGCAGGCAGACAGCACCTCGGGCTGGAGGCGCGCCATCGACCAGTCGGTGTGGGTGGTCGCCTGCAAGGAGGGCGACGCCGTGTTCCTCGTGTATCACGAGACGGAGCCGCGCACCCTGTACCGCTATCAGTTCCGCACGCTCGCTATGGGAGCGAACCCACCGACGGCGAACAGCGCACCGTCGTTCCCCGACAGCGACAGCATCATGCGTAGCGTGGCCGAGAACACCGTGGCGGGCACCGATATCGGCTCGCCGGTGGCGGCTGTCGACCTCGACGGCGACGCTCTGACGTACTCGCTGGGGGGGGGGGGGGGGGGGGGGCGGATGCGGCGTTGTTCGGCATCGTCGCCTCCTCGGGTCAGCTGCTCACGAAGGATGCCCTTGACTATGAGGCCGAGTCCAGCTATTCGGTCACGGTCTCGGTGCATGACGGCAAGGACGTCGACGGCAACGCCGACACCGCGATCGACGACTCCGTCGAGGTGATTGTCACCGTCACCAATCTCGACGAGGCCGGGACGGTGTTGCTGTCGCCTGCCCGGCTCGCGGTGGGGGCCGTGGCGAGGGCCAGGCTGAGCGACCCGGACGGGAGCGTGAGATCGGTGAGCTGGCAGTGGGCGACGTCCGCCGACAGGAGCGATTGGACCACGGTCGGCTACGGGTCGAGCTACACGCCGGCTGCTGGTGACCGGGGCATGTGGCTGCGGGCGACGGCGTCCTACCGCGACGCGCAGGGCTCCAACAAGACGGCGGAGGTCGTGTCGTCGGGCAGAGTCGGCAGCCGGGCGCGGGCGCCGGAGTTGTCGGTCAAGGCGTTGGTCTCGGACCTGTCGATTCCTTGGGGCATCGCCTTCGCACCCGACGGCACCATGCTGTTCACGCAGCGGTCGGGCGGGCTGCGCGCTCGTCTCAGCGACGGCACCGTCCAGACCGTCACCGCCGACCTCGGCGACCTCTTCGCCAGAGGTGAGGCCGGGTTCATGGCCATTGTCGTCGATCCCGGCTTCGCGTCCAACCGACGATTCTACACCTGCCAGGGCCACGACAGCCCCCAGAGCACCGAGGTGCAGGTGATCGCCTGGACCGTCGACGCCGGCTACACCGAGGCCACCCGGGCCGACGACCCCCTCGTGGGCGGGCTGCCGTCGTCCGGTCGCCACGGGGGCTGCCGGCTGCGCTTCGGCCCGCAGGGGTATCTGTGGATCGCGACCGGCGACGCCGCCGTCGGCACCCATCCCCAGGACCGGTCCTCGCTGGGGGGCAAGGTGCTGCGGGTGGTGGCGTCCACGGGCGCGGCTGCGCCGGGGAACCCGACCGCGGGGTCGCGGGTCTACACCTACGGGCATCGCAACGTCCAGGGCCTCGCTCTGCGGCCCGGCACGGGCCAGATGTGGTCGGTGGAGCACGGCCCGTCGGTCGACGATGAGATCAACCTGCTGGTCGCGGGGGGCAACTACGGCTGGGACCCGGTGCCGGGCTACAACGAGAGCGTCCCCATGACCGACCTCGTGAAGTACCCGGGCGCGGTGCAGGCCAAATGGTCCTCGGGGGATCCGACCCTGGCCGCCAGCGGCGGCGTCTTCCTCGACGGCGACATCTGGGGCGCCTGGGAGGGGCGCCTGGCGGTGGCCTCGCTCAGGAACAGGACGCTGCGCGTCTTCGAGTTCGACCGCGGCGGCACCCTGTTGAGCGAGATCGTGGTCAGCGAACTCGACGGCACCCGTGGCCGGCTGCGGACCCCGATGCTGGGCCCCGACGGAGCGCTGTACGTCTCCACCTCCAACAGCGGCGGGAGCGACCGGATACTGAGGGTCACCCCCCAGCAGGCACCGGAGTTCCCGGCGCAGAGCGCCAGCGCCGAGGTGGCTGAGAACACGGGCACCGCCTCTGTGGTCGCCACCGTCGCGGCCAGCGACTTCAACCACGACCAACTCGCCTACACCCTGGGCGGCACCGACGCGGCGTCGTTCAACATCGCGGACCCCGCCGTCGGCGAACTGCGAGCCAACGCGGAGCTGGACTACGAGACCAAGCGCACATACCGCGTCACGGTCACCGCCACCGACCCGGACGGCATGAGCGACAGCATCGCGTTGACCATCGAGGTGACCGACGTCAACGAGGCGCCGGCCGTCTCAGGCGACGCCGCGCCGCGCTTCGCCGAGAACGACCCGAACAACCAGACGTACACGGTCGCCGACTACGACGCCGACGATCCCGAGAACGACACCATCACCTGGTCTCTGCCGGCTGGCGACGACCGCGGCGCCTTCACCGTCACTTCCAGGGGAGGGGTGCTCAGGTTCAAGGCGCCGCCCGACTATGAGAGCCCCACAGACAGAGACCGCTACAACGACTACGAGGTGACGCTGCGGGCCTTCGACGGTACCCACGCCGTCGACTTCGCTGCGATCGTGTCGGTGGTCAATGCCGATGAGGACGGGGAACTGTCGTTGTCGTCGACCCAGCCCCAGGCCGGAACCGCGCTCACGGCTGTCCTCGAGGACCCCGACGGGGCGGTCTCGGGCGTCGGATGGATGTGGGAGCACTCCTCGAACCGGAACAACTGGAATGCCATCAGCGGCGCCGTCTCGGCCGCCCACACCCCAGTCGCCGCCCACATCGGCAGGTACCTGCGGGTCACCGCCTCCTATAGCGACGGCCACGGCGACGCCAAGACGGCGCAGGCAGCACCGGCGAATCCGGTGCGGGCCCAGCCGGTGACCAACAGACCGCCGGAGTTCCCGGCCACCGAGACCGGCCTGCGCAGCGTGAACGAGAACACGCCCGCTCGCATGGCTGTCGGTTTGCCGATCACGGCCACCGACAGCGACAACGACGCTCTCACGTACTTGCTGGGCGGTGTCGATGCGGCGTCGTTCGGCATCGTCGCCTCCTCGGGCCAGCTGCTCACCAGGGACGCCCTCGACTACGAGTCCGAGTCCAGTTATTCGGTCGCCGTCTCGGTGCATGACGGCAAGGACGCCGATGGCAACGCCGACACCACGATCGACGACTCCGTCGAGGTGGCTGTCACCGTTGCCAATCTCGACGAGGCCGGGACGGTGTCGCTGTCGCCTGCTCAGCTGCGGGTCGGGGCCGTGGTGAGGGCCACGGTGAGCGACCCGGATGGGAGCGTGAGGTCGGTGAGCTGGCGGTGGGCGAGGTCTTCGGACAGAAGCAGCTGGACCAACGTCAGTTCCGGGTTCAGGGCCGGCTACACGCCGGCTGCTGATGACCGGGGCGTGTGGCTGCGGGCCCCGGCGTCCTACCGTGACGGGGAGGGCTCCAACAAGGCGGCGGAGGTCGTGTCGTCGGGCCCGGTGGGCGGCAGGGCGCCGGCGCCGGAGCTGTCGGTCAAGACGCTGGTGTCGGGGTTGTCGGTTCCTTGGGGGATCGCCTTCGCGCCGGATCAGACGATGCTGTTCACCCAGCGGTCGGGCGTGTTGAGCGCCCGGCTGGGCGACGGCACGGTGCAGACCGTCTCCGCCGATCTCAGCGACCTGTTCGCCCGCGGGGAGACTGGGCTGATGGCCATCGTGGTCGATCCCGGTTTCGCGTCCAACCGGCGATTCTACACCTGTCAGGGCCATACCGGTTCCCAGGTGCAGGTGATTGCTTGGACCATCGACGCCTCCTACACCGCCGCCACCCGGGTCGCTGATCCCCTGGTGGGCGGTCTTCCGTCCCGGGGCCGGCACGGGGGCTGCCGGCTGCGGTTCGGCCCGCAGGGGTATCTGTGGATCGCGACCGGCGACGCGGCGACCGGGACCAATCCGCAGGATCTGTCGTCGTTGGGCGGCAAGGTCCTGCGGGTCGACTCCTCGACGGGTGCGGCTGCGCCGGGGAACCCGACCGCGGGGTCGCGGGTGTACACCTACGGGCATCGCAACGTCCAGGGCCTCGCCCTGCGGCCGGGCACCACCCAGATGTGGTCGGTGGAGCACGGCCCGTCGGTCGACGATGAGATCAACCTGCTGGTCGCGGGGGGCAACTACGGCTGGGACCCGGTGCCGGGCTACAACGAGGACGTCCCCATGACCGACCTCGTGAAGTTCCCGGGCGCGGTGCAGGCCAAATGGTCCTCGGGGGATCCGACCCTGGCCGCCAGCGGCGGCGTCTTCCTCGACGGCGACATCTGGGGCGCCTGGGAGGGGCGCCTGGCGGTGGCCTCGCTCAGGAACAGGACGCTGCGCGTCTTCGAGTTCGACCGCGGCGGCACCCTGTTGAGCGAGATCGTGGTCAGCGAACTCGACGGCACCCGTGGCCGGCTGCGGACCCCGATGCTGGGCCCCGGCGGAGCGCTGTACGTCTCCACCTCCAACAGCGGCGGGAGCGACCGGATCCTGCGGGTCACCCCCCAGCAGCCGCCCGCGTTCGCGGCCGAGACCATCGCCGCCGAGGTGGCTGAGAACACGGGCACCGCTGCGGTCGTCGCCACCGTGGCGGCCGGCGACTTCAACCACGACCGGCTCGCCTACACCCTGGGCGGCACCGACGCGGCGTCGTTCAACATCGCGGACCCCGCCGTCGGCGAACTGCGAGCCAACGCGGAGCTGGACTACGAGACCAAACGCACATACCGCGTCACGGTCACCGCCACCGACCCGGACGGCATGAGCGACAGCATCGCGTTGACCATCGAGGTGACCGACGTCAACGAGGACGGCACGCTGTCGTTGTCGTCGCAGCAGCCCCAAGTAGACGCCCCGCTGACAGCGACCCTCGCCGACCCCGACGGTAGCCTGGCCGGCGTCGCTTGGCTGTGGGAGCGCTCGACGGACCGGGCCGACTGGACCACCGTCCCCGGCGCCGCTTCGAACACCTATACGCCGACAGCGGCCGATGAGGATGACTGGCTGCGGGTCACGGCCTCCTATACCGACGGGCACGGGCCGAACAAGACCGCCCAAGCAATGACGGGCGGCAAGGTGCAACCGGCACCCGGTTCCGGCGGAGGCGGCGGAGGCGGCGGAGGAGGCGGCGGCGGAGGCGCCTCTGACGATGAGGAGTCTCAGGAAAGCGGTGATGTGTTCGCTGACTTCGGGAATGCGGGGGTGCACGAGGCGGCAGTGCGGGCGCTGGCGGCTGACGGTGTGCTGGGGGGCACTGGCTGTGACGAGGCCAGGCTGTGCCCGGAGGAGCCGATTCGTCGCTGGGAGATGGCGGTGTGGCTGGTGCGTGTTGTCGATGGCGCCGATCCGGCTCTGAGCGGGGTGTCTCGGTTCGAGGACGTGGAGAGCGACTCGTGGTGGTCTGCTCATGTGGAGCGCCTGGCAGAGTTGGAGATCACCGTGGGGTGCTCGGCCGAGCCGGTGCAGTATTGCCCCGATGAGGCGGTGACCCGCGAGCAGATGGCGAGCTTCTTGGTGCGTGCCTTCGCGTTGAAGCCGGCGCCGTCGGCGGGGTTCGAGGACACATCCGAGAGCGTGCACGCGGCCAACATCGACGCCCTGTTCGCCGCGGGGGTCACCGTGGGCTGCCGTAGCGATCCCCTGGAGTACTGCTCTCGGCTGTCCACCACCAGAGCCCAGATGGCCAGCTTTCTGCAGCGAGCCCGCACAACCAGAACTGACCCTGCACCGTCAGTGACAGCGGTCAGGCTCTAGGCCCAGTCCGACGCCGGGCTATGAGATCTTGAGGACCCGGGCGGCGTTCTCTCTCAGGAACTTGGGCCAGACCCCGTCACGGAAGCCGACGTTGGGCATCTCGGTCATGATGCGCTGCAGCGACAAGCCCATGGGGAAGTAGCCGGCGTACATGACCTTGTCGGCGCCGCGGGTGTTGGCGTAGTCGATGATGGTCCTGGGGTAGTGCTTGGGCGCGAATGCCGAGGTGGAGTAATGCAGGCCGGGCCACTTCAGCATCAGCTTCACGGCCAGGGCCTCCCAGGGCTCGCAGCCGTGGCGGGTGACCAGGGTCAACTCGGGGAAGTCGTACATCACCCGGTCGAGGCGCTCCACATGCTGGCAGTCCATGGGCAGCCGGGGGCCGGGCACCCCCGCGCACACGAAGATCGGGATGTCCAGTTCGCAGCAGGTGGCGTAGACCGGGTACCACTTGGCGTCGTCGATGGGGATCTGCGGGAAGCACCCGGCCGGGAAGGTGCCTACCGCACGGATTTCGTACTCGTCGTGGTAGCGGCGGATCCGGCGCACCGCGCCCATCACGTCGTTGGCGTCGGCCTGGCAGGTGGCCACGAACCGGTCGGGGTGGTCGGCCAGAGCCTTGCGGTTCACCTCGCCCTCGCAGCCGATCAGGCCGTACTCGATGCCGTAGGCGTCCATCTCGCCCAGGCTGAGCGCGATGGGGTCGTCCGCGCCGTACTTCTCCTTGGGCACGCCCTTGAACATGTACTCGACCGGGAAGTCGAACTCGGCCGACTCGGCGTCCTTGAGCTGCTTGCGGATGAACTCGTAGTGCTCGAAGTCCTTGGCGGGGAAGCCGATCATCGTGTCGATGATCCCCACATCGGTCGGCATTGGCATGGTTCGGGCTCCTAGTGAGGGATTCGGCAGCAAAGAGCGCGCACTTGGACCGTGGGCGTTGCCATTTGGCGGGTGGAGACTGAATGCTCCCTGTTCAGCGGTGCGAGCGTCGGTTAGTTCCTGGGGACGTCTCGCCAGGGGATCGCCTTGTCCACCCTGGGCTCGCCGGGCAGGCCCAGGACCTGCTCGCCCAGGATGTTGCGCATGATCTCGCTGGTGCCGCCCTCGATCGAGTTGGCCCTGGCCCGCAGGAAGCCGTGGTGGGTGTCGCCGAACTTGCCGTCCAGGGAGATCTCGGTCGGGCGGCGGAACTCGTAGTCGTAGTCCACCATCCCGGCCGGGCCCTCCAGGTCGACCACCTTTGCGGTGAGGTCCTTGTTGAACTCGGCCAGCATCAACTTGCTCACCGATCTTTCGGGGCCGGGGTTGCCGGCGCGGGCGTTCTGCGCGGCCCGGGCGTTGGTGAGCCGCAGCGCCTCGCCCCGCACCCACAGCTGCACGACCTCGTCGCGGTGGGCCTTGGTGCGCACCGCCGGGTCCATGTTGCGATAGGCCTCGACCAAGCCGGCCACGGGGCCCTCCCGGGCGGTGGTGGCGCCGCCCACCGCGCCGCCGATGGCGGTCCGCTCGTTCATCAGAGTCGTGAGCGACACTCTCCAGCCCTCGCCGACGGCACCGATCCGGGCGGAGTCGGGGACCCGCGCGTCGGTCATGTACACCTCGTTGAACTCGGCCTCGCCCGTGATCTGGCGCAGCGGGCGCACCTCCACCCCGGGGGCGCGCATGTCCAGCGCGAAGTAGGTGAGGCCCTTGTGCTTGGGCAGTTCGGGATTGGTGCGGGCCACGAGCATTCCCAGATCGGCGATGTGCGCCAGCGTGTTCCACACCTTCTGGCCGTTGACCACCCACTCGTCGCCGTCGCGCACGGCCCGGGTACCCAGCCCGGCGAAGTCCGAGCCGGAGCCGGGCTCGCTGAAGAGCTGGCACCAGCGCTCCTCCCCGGTGAACATCGGGCGGAGGTAGCGGCGCTTCTGCTCGTCGGATCCGTGAGTGAGGATGGTCGGGCCCACCAGCGCGGTGAAGAACGTCGACGGGTCGGCGGGCTGCGCCCCCGCGGCCCGCAGGCGGCGATCCACCACGCGTTGGGCCCGGCGCGACAGGCCGAGGCCGCCGAAGCCCGTCGGGTGGTGCACCCAGGCCAGGCCGGCGTCGTACTGGTGGCCGCGGAACTCGATCCGGGTCTCGTTGGCGGGGTCGTGCTCGCCCAGCAGGGCGTCGATGGCCTCGCCGACGATGCGGGTCTCTGCGTCGGTATCGGAGGGCGCGTCGGTGGCAGTCATTCGGACATTCTCCCGTTGGGCGTTGCGGTCACGGCTCGGTCGGCGTCATGCTTGGCCCATGCATTCTTACTCCCGCCAGCAGCTGATCGACACCACCGAGGCCTGTTTCGCCGAGGTTACCGCCCTGTGCGCCGACCTATCCGATGACGAGTGGACGGTGCAGTCGCTGTGCCCGGCGTGGACTGTGCGCCAGGCTCTGGGCCATGCCGTCGGTGTGGAGGACGTGATTGCGGGCTGGGAGATCAGCACCGACAACATGCCCCCGTTCCAGAAGATGCAGGCGCTGACCGACGCCTCCGCACAGATGTCGTCGGAGGACTTCGGTGCCTGTGTGGCCGAGATCTTCGATGCCCGCAGGTCCGATCTGGCTGCGTTGAGCGACGACGACATCGAACGCCCGTCGTGGACGCCGGTTGGGGTGCAGTCCTACGGGGGCTTCCTCGCCATCCGCATCTTCGACATGTGGGTCCACGTGCGCGACTGCACCATTCCGCTGGGGCGGGCCACCGACGACAGCGGTCCTGCCGCCGAGATCGCCTTCGACCAGGTGGATCGCTCGATCGGATACATCGTGGGCAAGAAGGTGGGCCTTCCCGATGGCATGAGCCTGCGGGCCGACATCACCGGGCCGGTGCAGCGCCAGATCGCCGTCGTGGTGGACGGCAGGGCCAAGGCCGTCGCCCCTGGCAAGCTGGCCGCACCCGACGTGGTGCTCAACGCGGACTCGACGACTTTCGTGATGCTGGCCTGCGGGCGAATCGACCCCCAGTCGAAGATCGATGACGGCTCCATCTCCTGGAGCGGCGACGCCCACTGGGGAGAGCACGCGGCTCGGAGCCTGCGTTTCACAATGTGACTTAGAACATGCGCGGATGGGTGCTGAGCGCCTCGCGGTGAGGGGTTGCGTTTCCCGCGGCCTTTCGTCGCGTTTTCTTGTCATATGTGCGGGTTTTCGCGATCAAAGCTGCCAGACGGCCCGCCTTTGCCGCGTTTCTCATCATGTGCGCGCGATTCGCCATGAACACTGCCGGGCAGCGCGCGAGCCGGTAGCGTCAGCGATGTGACCTTGGACGAAGGGCGCCTCGTCACCTTGAACGACTGGTTGGCTCTCGTACGGCGGTCGCTGCGAGGTCAGGGGATGGACGAGCTCTACAGCGTCACCCGCGACGGCATCGAAGTCCGTCCGCTGTACACCGAGGGTCCGGATCGGCCCTCGGCTACCGCGGCCGCGGCGGATGCGCGACGGACCGAAGAGGGCTGGAACGTCCGCACCCGCCATCGCCTCGTCTCAGACCCGGGGGCCGCCGCTGGTGCCGGTCGGAGCGCGGTGGACGCTCTACGCCAGCAGATTGGCGATGATCTTGCCAGCGGGGCCACCTCCTTGGAACTTGAGACTGCGCTGGGCGCCCTCGCCGAGCTTGACGGGGTGCTCGCCGGCGTCGACCGGGCCGAGACCCCAGTGGCGCTCGCGCCCCACGCGGAGTTGGGCGCGGCCGAGGCCCTCTGTGCCCTGGCAACCCGCCGCGGCGGGCTACTTGCGCCAGGCAGCTCTCTGGGACTTGATCCGCTGGGGGAGTGGGCACGCTCAGGCCGGAGCATCGACTGCGCGCCTTCGGCTGCTTGGGCCGCCTCCGTGGCGGCAGACTCCGAGAGTTCCGGCGGGTTGCGACTCAGCTCCGGCGTCATGGCTTTCACCGTCGACGCGGTCCGCTATGCCGACGCCGGAGCCACCGAGGCGCAGGCGCTGGGCTGGGCCACCTCGACCGGGATCGCATACCTGCGGGCTTTGGTGGAGGCGGGATGTTCGGCGGACAAGGCCGCCGGGCTGATCGGGTTCCGGCTGGCGGCCACAGCCGATCAGTTCATCACTATCGCCGCGTTGCGCGCCGCCCGGGTGATGTGGTCCCGGGTTGTAACCGCCTGCGGAGGATCGCCCGGGGCGGCCCGGCAGTATCAGCACGCGGTGACGGCCGTGTCCATGTACAGCCGGCGCGATCCGTGGGTGAACCTGCTGCGCGGAACTACTGCCGGTCTCGCCGCCGGAGTTGCCGGAGCCGACGCCGTGACCGTGCTGCCGTTCGACTGTGCCTCCGGTCACGTCGACGCTGACGGCGCGATGGGGCGCCGGCTGGCTCGCAACACCCAGCTGCTGCTACTGGCGGAGTCGCATCTGGCCCGGGCGGCCGACCCCGCGGGCGGATCGTTCTACGTCGAGTCGCTCACCGACGAGCTGGCTCGAGCGGGCTGGCAGGTGCTGCAGCAGACGGAGCAGGCCGGAGGAATCGCATCCGTCACTGCCGACGGCTCGCTGGCTGCCGCAATCGAACGGCGGTGGGAAGAACGACTGGTGGCCCTGCGGACCCGTCGCGACGCGCTCACCGGCGTCAGCGAGTTCCCGAGTCTGGACGACACCGAGGATTCCCGCGAAGAGCCGAGTCAGATCCCGGCTCCGATAGCCGGAGGACTGCCGGTCCGGCGCCTGGCCCAGACTTTCGACGATCTGCGCGACGCCGCTGACCGTCATCGCATCGCCACCGGGACGCGTCCCGCAGTATGGGTGGCCGCCCTCGGCTCGGAGGCCAGCCACTCTGCCCGTACGGCCTGGGCGCGGAACCTGCTGGCGGTGGGCGGGATCGAGGCCCGCGGCGGGCAGGGCGTGGAGTCACCCGTGGCCGCGGCTGCCGACTTCGCGGCCTCGGGATTGTCCGCGGCGATCATCACCGGCACGGACGACATATACGGCCTGCGCGGCGTGGGCACTGCCTGCGCCCTGACTGAGGCCGGAGCGGCCTTAGTGGCGCTGGCCTGCGATCCCGACACTCCCGCTGAACTTGTCGCCGAGCTGCGATCCGCCGGCGTCAACGAGATCTGGCACGACGGCATCGACATCGTCGCCGCGCTTGAGCGTCTTCACAGCACCCTCGGCATCGCCTGATCGTCCGGCGCTCATCCGGCCATCGGAGCTTGCAGAACACTGCGGCTCAGCTGTCTACCGATGTGCATACCAGACTGGTAGACTACGGCCATGTCCACCCAACAGGTCGCTGTCCGTTTGCCCGCGCCGCTGCTTGCGAGCCTCGACGACCTTGTCGAGAGTGGAGCGTATGAGAGCCGAGCCGCGGTCGTTCGTGCTGGAATTGAAGCCATCGCGCGGCTTGAGCGACGGCGTCGGATCGACCGCGCCGTCGTCGATGGCTACACGCGCCTGCCGCCGACCGAGGCTGAAGGGCGCGCCGCGATCGTCTCGCTGCGCGAGGCGATCCTCGAAGAGCCGTGGTAACGGTTCCCCGGCGTGGCGAGGTGTGGTGGGGCGAGATCGAACAGATCGGCCGCCGTCCTTTCCTCGTGATGAGCCGGTCCACCGCCATTCCGGTGCTCAACAGTGTTCTGGCTGCTCCCATTACACGCACTGTCAGAGGCATCCCCACTGAATTGCCGCTCGGTCCCGACGACGGCATGCCCGCGGCCTGTGCAGCCAGCTTCGACAATCTCAGGGTCGTGCCGAAGGTGAACCTCGTCGACCACATCTGCACGCTCGGACCCGCCCGCCTCGCCGAGGCATGCGCGGCGCTACGAGCCGCTGTGGACTGCTAAGAGGCGTGCTGTGATGGCCGGTGGCCGGTCCTCGATGTGGAGACGCTTCCCATCTCGATTCCAGCTCTTTGGAGGATAGCCCGTATCGGGCAACGACGATCAGTCCTCGAAGACGGGTGGGCGCTTCTCTTGGCGGGCCAGGACGGCCTCCTCGAAGTTGCGGGTGGTCATGCGCACCAGCAGTTGAGCATTCATCTCTGAGCGCATATGGGCCGCGTAGCTCGATGCCTCCAGGCCGGCCCACAGCATCCGTTTGGTTAGCTCGGTGCCGGGCCGGCTGAAGGCGGCGATGCGGGCGCCGATCTCGTAGCAGCGCTCCAAGACCTCCTCGGGGGCCACGGTCTCGCTGACCAGGCCGATCCTGGAGGCCTCCTCGGCGTGCACGTCCCTGCCGGTCAGCATGATGTCGAAGGCCCGGGACGATCCGATCGCCCGAGGCAGCGTGAAGCTGAGCCCCAGCTCGGCCGCGGTGAGACCGTTGTTGATGCCTGCGGCCCGGAAGTAGGCCTCGGTGGACGCGATGCGGATGTCGCAGGCCAGCGCGAGGCACAGGCCTCCGCCGATGGCTGCGCCGTTGATGGCTGCGATCACCGGTTGGTGTAGATCGCCGATCAGCTCGATCACCTCGTGGAGCCGGTCGGCGGCCCGGTGCGCGATGGTGGACCGGGTGAGTCCCTTGATGTAGGGAGGGCTGCCCGAACTCACCATGTCGGCGCCCGAGCAGAAACCATGGCCGGCGCCGGTGATCACCAGCGCCCGCACATCGTTGTCGTTGTTGACGTCTCGCAGGGTCTCCGCCAGCGGCACCATCACGTCGAAGGCCATGGCGTTCATGCGTTCGGGCCGGTTGAGGGTGACCAACGCGATGTCGGGCCGGGGGTGGTCGACCAGTACAAAGTCTTCGGTGGAGGCCATGGCGGGCGACGGTATCACCCCGTTCGTGCGGCTCCTGTCGACGGGGTGGAGCCAGTCGGGCGGGCCAGGCTTCCGGCCTGTTCGGGCAACGGTCCGATCGTGTCGGCGCCGACCGAAGAGACGGCAGCAACTCACACGAGTTTCAAGCTTTAGCTGTGTTGTTGAGCGTGGGCGAAGCCGCCCGCGAGCAAGGCGCGGGCGTCATACTGCTGCTCGACGAGTTCCATTTCCTGAGCCGTTCGCAAATGGAAGCCTTGATCGCCGCGATCCACAAGACGGTGCAGCGCGCTCTGCCGGTAACCGCAGCAGCGGCAGGCCTTCCCCAGATCCACGAGCTTGTGGGAAGGGCGAAGACCTACGCGGAGCGGCTGTTCAAGTTCCCCGAGATCGGGCGCCTGGCCGACGACGAGGCGGAGCGGGCGCTGCGCGAGCCGGCAGCCTCGCTCGGTGTCGTCTTCAGCGATGAGGCACTACGCCAGGCGCTTGACTTCTCGGAGGGCTACCCGTATTTCCTCCAGGAGTTCGGCGAAGCGGCGTGGAATATCGCCTCCAACGGCGAGATAACGGGGCACGACGCCGAGAATGCCCGAGTGGTCGTCGAGGAGAAGCTGGACTCAGGCTTCTTCAAGGTTCGGCTCGACCGGTCCACGGAACTCCAGAAGGCGTATCTGCGGGCGATGGCCGAGCTCGGGCCGGAGCCGCAGTTGGCAGGAAGAGTCGCCGAGTTGCTCAACCGAACCTCTCAACAGTGCGGTCCGACCCGCAAGCAGTTGATCGACAAGGGTCTCCTGTACACGACGGACCATGGCTACGCGGCGTTCACCGTGCCCCAGTTCGATCAGTACCTCAAGCGGGCTGTCCCAGAACTTGCGCCACCGACCGTCCGCTCGCTGCGCAAGAGGAGTCCATCTTTGCCCGATTTACCAGACGGGGCATCGCGACCGTCCGCGCGCGGCGCAGGAGGAGTTGACGGGCTTCAGTCGGGCAGGTCGGGTTTCCAGGCAGTGCCGTTGATGTGGCCGCCGCCGTCCACGAACAGTGTGTTGCCCGTGACATAGCGGCTGGCTTCGCTGGCCAGGAAGACGACCACCGGCGCTACGTCTAGGTCGGGGTCACCGATGCGGCCCATCGGATTCGAGGCGTCGGCCGTCTCGAGCATTTCGGGGTACGCGGCCATCACCCGCTGGAAGCTGGCCGACTTGGCGGCCGGGCACACGATGTTGGCGGTGATGCCCCACCCCGCCCATTCCCGGGCCGCGGTGCGGGTGGCGGCCCGCAGCGCCTCCTTGGCCGAGTTGTACTCCACGGTGCCCATGTGGGCGTTGACCCCGTTGAGCGAGCACATGTTGATCACCCGGCCCCAGCCGTTGGACTTCATGATCGGCAGTGCCGCGGCCATGGCCCAGAAGGGGCCGTAGAAGCCCACCGCCAGAGCCCGAGCCATCCCGGCCGCGGACTTGTGCTCCACGCGGCTGACCTCGCCGCCGCCCCAGGCGTTGTTGACCAGTATGTCCACCGACCCCCATCGCCGGGCTGCATGAGCCACCATCGACTCGACCGCGTCCTTGTCGCCCACATCGGTGGTCAAGAAGGCGCTTGCTTCACCAAGCTCGGCCACCGCGTCTTCGCCTAGATGCTCGTCTATCTCGGCCACGAGCACGCGGGCTCCCTCGGCCACGAAGGCCCGGACCACAGACCGCCCGATGCCCTCGCCCGCGCCGGTGACGATGGCCGTCCTGCCGTCGAGCTGTCCCATGGTCTGCCTCCCGTGCCTTTGTACGTGTCGAAGTGCGTGTCGAAGTGCTGTGCCCCATTACAGTCGAACGCGGTGGTGCTAGACACCGCCGAGCATGACGTCCACGGGCCGAAGGGAGGTCGGGTGGAGGACCTGCAGCAGTGGTCCCAGCGGATCGCGGCCAAGCGCAGCTCCATGTGGGTCTACCGCTTCGTGCGGCGCACGATCATGGTGGTGCTTTACCCGTACTTCCGGGTGCAGCGTCGCGGGGGGGATTACCTCGACATCGAAGGACCGGTGATAGTGGCACCCGTGCACCGATCGAACCTCGACACCCCGCTGCTGAGCGGTATGGGACACCGCCGCATGCGGGCCCTTTCAAAGGAGTCTTTGTTCCACAACCGGCTGTTCGGGGCGTTCTTGTCGGCGCTGGGCGCGTTCCCGGTGCGCCGGGGCGTGGCCGACCGCGAGGCCATCCGGGAGGCGATCAAGATGCTCGAGGCGGGCGAGCAGCTCGTGGTGTTTCCCGAGGGCACCCGCCAGACGGGGCCCCGGGTGCAGGCAGTCTTCGACGGCATGAGCTACCTCGCGTCCCGAACCGGGGCAGCCATCGTGCCCGTGGGAATCGCCGGCACTCAGGAAGCAATGAGCAGCGGCACCAGCTTCCCTCGCCGTGCACGCGTGGCCATGGTGGCCGGGCCCCCGATCCGTCCACCCGAGGGCCGTATGAGCCGTCCGCAGATGAGCCGCTTCTCCGAAACGGTGCGAGAGCAGCTCCAGATCGTCTTCGACGAGGCCCGGTCCCTGGCCGGCTGAACCAGCCCGCACGGGTCGCCGGTAGCCTCGGTATACATGGCTGACAAGATCACTTTGGGCCCTGACGGAGCCCTTCAGGTGCCCGACGAGCCGATCGTCCCGTTCGTGGAGGGCGACGGGATCGGCATCGACATCTGGCCTGCGGCGCGCTCGGTGCTCGACGCGGCCGCGGCCAAGCACGGCCGAAGCATCGCCTGGCTCGAGGTGCTGGCGGGCGAGAAGGCGTACAACGAGACCGGCGACTGGCTCCCGGCCGACACCATCACCGCTTTCGATGAGCACCTCATCGGCATCAAGGGACCGCTGACCACGCCGGTGGGAGGAGGTTTCCGCAGCCTCAACGTGGCCATCCGCCAGATCATGGACCTGTACGTCTGCCTGCGCCCGGTGCGGTGGTTCAAGGGCGTGCCCTCCCCCGTGCGCGAGCCGCAGTTGGTCGACATGGTGATCTTCCGGGAGAACACCGAGGACATCTACGCCGGCCTCGAAGTGCGGTCGGGCTCGCCCGAGGCGGCCCAGTTGATCGAGTTGCTCCACGACGCCTTCGGCTGGGAGATCCGGGCCGACGCCGGGGTGGGGATCAAGCCGGTTTCGAAGTTCGGGTCCCAGCGCCTGCAACGGGCCGCCCTCAACTACGCCGTGCGCCGGGGCCGCAAGAGGGTCCATTGGGTGCACAAGGGCAACATCATGAAGTTCACCGAAGGTGCCTTCAGGGGCTGGGGCTACGAGCTGGTGCGCGACGAGTTCGCGGATGTCGCGGTGGCCTGGGAGGACTGCGGCGGCGATCCCGGCGACAAGATCCTGGTGCAGGACACCATCGCCGACATCGCCCTCCAGCAGGTGCTCACCCGCCCGGCCTCCTTCGACGTGATCGCCACCATGAACCTCAACGGCGACTACATCTCCGATGCGTTGGCGGCCCAGGTGGGCGGCATCGGCATCGCGCCGGGTGCCAACATCAACTACGTCACCGGCCACGGCGTGTTCGAGGCCACCCACGGCACCGCGCCCCGCTATGCCGGCCAGGACAAGGTCAACCCGTCGTCGGTGCTGCTGTCGGGAGCGCTCATGTTCGAGCATCTTGGCTGGCAGGACGCCGCCGACGACATCATCGCCGCGGTGGAGGCCACCATCGGCGACGGGATCGTCACCTACGACTTCGCCCGGCTCACTAAGGGCGCCACCGAGGTGAAGTGCTCAGAGTTCGCCGCAGCCATAATCGATCGGCTCTAGCGGGGTGACGCTCGACTGTCGCTCGTGCGGCGGGGTCTGGCCGAAATTGGTGGCGATTTGCGCCCTATAGGGGCAATTTCGTCGCCAATTTGGATTGGGAGGACAGCGTGAGCGACAACCTCTCAAGTCGTGAGAGCCGTGAGAGCGGTGAAGGCCTCCCGAGCCGTGAGAGCGGTGAAGGCCTCCCGAGCCGTGAGAGCCGTGAGAGCGGTGAAGGCCTCCCGAGCCGTGAGAGCCGCTCGAACCGTGACAGCGTGGCCCGGCGCGGGTTCCGGCTGATAATGCGGTCGGTGCGGGCCCATCCGCTCTTGCACCTGCTGGCCTTCATCGGGGCGCTCGGCTTCGTCGCCGCCACCGTGGGCAGCGCATGGCTTCTGGGCTGGATCACCGACAACGTGATCGTCATCGACCGGACCGGTCCGGGAATGGCCGCGGCGGCGGTCATCGCAGTGTCAGTGGCCAACGGGGTGTCGGTGCTGGTTCGCCGCTGGTACCTGGCCATGGCCGAGACGCGAACGCAGCGGGACTGGCGCCGGGCGCTGCTGCACCGCTACCTCGACCTGCCCATGGACTTCCACCGCGAACGGGCTCCCGGCGAGCTGCTCGCTCACGCCGACTCCGACGTGAACACCGCCACGATGGTGCTCAAGCCCCTGGCCTTCGCGGTGAGCGTCCTCGTGCTGGTGGCCGTGACGATGGTTGTGCTGTTCCTCGCCCATCCGCTGCTGGCCCTCATCGCGGCTGTGGTCTTCCCGGCCCTCGCGGTGATCAGCCACGTCTACACCCGCATGGTGGAGGCGCCGTCGGCCGAGGTGCAGCGGCGCGTCGGCGAGGTGTCGGCGGTGGCCTACGAGAGCTTCGACGGCGCGGTGGTGGTGAAGACCCTGGGCCGGGAGCAGGTCGAGGTGGAACGGATGCGGGCCGCCTCCGAGCGGCTGCGCGACGAGCGCATCCGGGTGGGCCGCATGCGGGGCACCTTCGAGCCGGCCCTGGACGCCCTGCCCACGGTTGGCGCCATCACCCTGCTGCTGGTGGGGGCCTGGCTGGTGGACCGGGGCGCAGCCACCCCCGGGGATCTCGTGCTGGCCACCACCCTCTTCTCGCTGCTGGCCCTGCCCCTGCTGATCGTGGGCTTCTTCCTGGAGGAGATGCCCCGCTCGGTGGTGTCGCTGGAGCGCGTCGACCGGGTGCTCGACCGGCCCGTCCCGGCCGCGGCCACCGCAGCCGGCGCCGGCCGCGTCCTGCCGTCGGGGCCGCTGAGCCTCGAGATCCACGACCTCGCCGTGGGCTACGGCTCGCGGCTCGTGCTCGACGGAGCGACGCTCGCGGTTCGGCCCGGAGAGACCGTGGCCCTCGTGGGTGCCACCGGCTCGGGCAAGTCGACCCTGCTGGAGACCGTCGCCGGGCTGAACGCTCCGGCCCGGGGCTCGATCCGGCTCTCGGGCGCGGACCTGCACCGGGTCCCTCCCGACGAACTGCACGACACGGTGGCACTGGTGTTCCAGGAGGCCTTCCTGTTCGCCGACTCGGTGTCCGAGAACGTGGACCTGCGCTGGGGAGGCACGCCGGCCGACGTGGGGACCGCGCTGGGCGTCGCCGCCGCGGGCGAGTTCGTGGAGGCCCTTCCCGGGGGCGCGGGAACGGTGGTGGGGGAGCGGGGCGTGACCCTGTCGGGCGGCCAGCGCCAGCGGGTCGCCCTGGCCCGGGCCCTGGTGCGCTCGCCCCGGCTGCTCATGCTCGACGACGCCACCAGTGCCGTCGATCCCGTGGTGGAGGGTGAGATCCTCGCCAACCTGCGCCAGAGGCTCGACACCACCCTGCTCGTGGTCGCCCACCGGCTCTCCACCATCGAGTTGGCCGACCGGGTGGCCTTCCTCGCCGGTGGCCGCATCGCCGCCGTCGGCACCCATGACGAACTGCTGGCCCGCGACGACTACCGGTCGCTGGTGTCGGCCTACGAGCAGGCCGCAGCGTCGTGAGTAGCCCGGCGCCCACCGCAGATCGGCCCTTCGCGGAGGACGGTCAGTTGCCGGACCCGGCGGCAGGAGCGCTCGACGCTCCCGCGGAGGACGGTCAGTTGCCGGACCCGGCGGCAGGAGCGCTCGACGCTCCCGCGGAGGACGAGCCCGTGAGGGCGATGAGGGTGCTACGACGCGGCCTCGCCGTGAGCGAAGAGCTGCGCCGGGGCCTCTGGACCACCGCCGCCGTGGCCGTATTCGCCGCAGTGGGCCGGCTGATCGTGCCGATCCTGGTGCAGCTCGTGCTCGACCACGGTGTGCTCGGACCGGAGGGATACCGGCCCCGCGTGGTGTGGGCGCTGTCGCTGAGTGCCCTGGGGGCGGTGCTGGTGGTGGCGGCCGCGAGCCGGGTCGCCTACATCCGGCTGGTGCGCATGGCCGAGTCGGTGCTGCTCGGGCTACGGGTCCGGGCCTTTGAGCACATCCATCGGCTGAGCCTGTCCTCCCACACCCAGTCGCGGCGCGGGGTCCTCGTGGCCCGCGTCACCAGCGACACCGAGGCGATGGCCATGTTCATGCAGTGGGGCGCCATGTCGTGGATCGTCAACCCGGTGCTGATCATGGCAACGCTGGCTGTCATGCTGTTCTACAGCTGGCAGCTCACCCTGCTGGTGCTGGCCCTGCACGTGCCGCTGCTGCCGTTCCTGCGCTGGATCCAGCGGCGCCAGATTGCCGCCTATTCCCGGGTGCGCGACCGGGTGGCCGACACTCTGGGCCACACCAGCGAAGCGGTGTCCGGTGCGTCGGTGATACGGGCCTACGGATACCGGAGCGCGGTCCAGAACCGGCTCGACCGGGCCGTCGACCAGCAGTACGAGGCCCAGATGTCGGCCTTCAAGTGGTGGGCGGTGATGATGCCGGTGGTCGAGTTCGTGTCGTCGATTGCGCTGGCCGCGGTCATCGTCGCCGGGGTGGTGTGGGGCGACGAGCTGGGAATCGGTGCCGGAGCCCTGGTCGCTTTCGTGTTCTTGGTGCGCCTGCTGACCAGGCCCATCTCCGAGATAGGCGAGGTGTTCGACACCACCCAGACGGCGCTGGCCGCCTTGTCGAAGATCCTCGGCGTGCTCGACATGGGTGTGGAGGTGGTGGAACCGCCGCCCGGCGAGGGCGAGGCCCTGCCGTCCGGCCCCCTGCCGGTGCGGGTGCGCAGTGTCGACTTCGACTACTCCACCGGCGGTCCGGTGCTGCGCGGCATCGACGCCTCGATCCCCGCTGACGCGGACGTGGCCGTGGTGGGCGAGACCGGCTCGGGCAAGACCACCTTCGTACGGCTGCTGGCCCGGCTGGCCGATCCGGTGGCGGGAAGTGTGACGGTGGGCGGGGTCGATCTGCGCCGGGTGGCTCCCGAGGCCCGCAGGAGGGGCATCCGCATGGTGCCCCAGGACGGCTTCCTGTTCGCGGCCACGATCGAGGACAACATCCGCTACGGGAGGCCCGGCGCGACGGCTGCTGATGCGGCCGCGGCCATCGACGAGCTGGGGCTGCGGGGCTGGGTGGACGGTCTACCCGCGCGAATGCAGACCCCGGTGGGCCAGCGGGGCGGCCGCCTGTCGGTCGGCGAGCGCCAGCTGGTGGCGCTGGCTCGGGCCCAGGTCGCCGATCCCGGCTTGCTGGTGCTCGACGAGGCCACTTCGGCGGTGGACCCCGAGACCGAGGAGGCGCTGGCCGCGGCCATGGCCCATCTCGCTGTGGGCCGCACCACGGTGTCGGTGGCCCATCGTTTGAGCACCGCCGAGCGGGCCGACCTGGTCCTGGTGTTCGACGCGGGGCGGGTGGTGGAGCAGGGCAGACATCTTGACCTGGTAGCCGCGGGCGGCGTGTACGCCCGGCTGCACCAGTCCTGGGTTGGCAATACCCGGCATACCGAGCTGGGCACCAGCCTTTAGCTTCCGCTCTTGTTCGCTGCGCTCACGGGCCGCTCGGGCCACGGCCTCGCTCAGCACGTTGCAAGAGCCTCGTGAACTGCGGCCAATCCGCTCGGCCTCTGGGTCGGCAATACCCGGACCGGCTACCGTGCCTGCCATGCGTGATCCCGTGAGAGTGGCCGTCACCGGCGCCGCCGGCCAGATCGGCTACAGCCTGCTGTTCCGCATCGCCTCCGGCTCGATGCTCGGGCCCGACCAGCCGGTGATCCTCCAGATGCTGGAGATCCCTCCGGCCATGGACGCTCTGCGGGGCGTGGCCATGGAACTGGACGACTGCGCCTTCGGACTGCTGGCACGAATGGTGTTGAGCGATGATCCTGACGAGGCATTCGACGGAGCGCAGATCGCTCTGCTGGTGGGATCGCGGCCCCGCACCGAGGGCATGGAGCGCAAGGACCTGCTGGAGGCCAACGGCGCCATCTTCACCGTGCAGGGCAGGGCCATCGCGGCCCGAGCCGACGTCGACGTGCGGGTGCTGGTGGTGGGCAATCCGGCCAATACCAACTGCCTGATCGCGATGAACAACGCCGCGGGCGTCCCCCGTGAGCGGTTCACGGCCATGACCCGGCTCGACCACAACCGGGCCAAGGCCCAGCTCGCGGCTCGCCTCGGCGCCACGGTTGGCGAGATCCGCAAGATGACCATCTGGGGCAACCACTCGGCCACCCAGTACCCCGACCTGTTCCATTGCGAGGTGGGCGGCCGCAGCGCAGCGGCGCTCGTCGGCGACCAGGAGTGGCTCCAGGGCACGTTCATACCCACGGTGCAGCAGCGGGGTGCCGCCATCATCGAGGCTCGGGGCGCGTCGTCGGCAGCCTCCGCGGCCAACGCGGCCGTTGACCATGTGCGCGATTGGATGCTGGGCACGCCGTCGGATGACTGGGTGTCGATGGCGGTCTGCTCCGACGGCAGCTACGGCGTGCCCGAGGGGCTGATCTCGTCGTTCCCGGCCACCTGCGCCGACGGTGCCTACCAGATTGTCGGCGGGCTGGAGATCGACGACTTCTCGCGGGCTCGAATCGATGCCTCGGTGGCCGAGTTGGCCGCCGAGCGCGACACGGTGGCCTCGCTGGGCCTCGTCTGAGAGGCCGAGCGGATAGGCAGTAGTTCATGAGGATCTTCGCCAGGCGCCGAGCGAGGCCGTGGCCCGAGCGGCCCGTGAGCGCAGTGAACAAGAGCGGGAAACGCCCCGCTGCACCGCGCGGCGGCACCATCGGCCCGCGGGGCCTCTAGGGCTGGGTGCCTCCGTGCCCGAGCTGCCGGAGGTCGCGGCCCACGCCGAGCGGCTGTCGGCCGCGTTCGCTGGGGCCGCGCTGGCCCGGTTCGAGCCACTGCACCCGGCCGTGCTCAAGACCTTCGATCCCAGGCCCGCCGCGGCCGCGGGCAAGGCGCTCACCGGGGTCGGCCGCCGGGGCAAATACCTGTTGTTGCGCTTCGGCGATACAGGCGGCGGGCATGATTCCGCTGGACTCACATTCGTAGTCCATCTCATGCAGGCAGGACGGCTGCGCACCGACACCAAGCAGGTCCGCAAGCCGAGGGGCGGGATGGCCCGCTGGACCTTCGCCGACGCCTCGGCGCTGCTGCTCACCGAGGCTGGCACCGAGCGCCGAGCCGGAGTCTGGCTTGTGGCTGGCGATCCCTACGAGGCCCAGCCACTGGTGCGTCTCGGCCCTGACGCCGATTCCATGGGCCGCGACGATCTCGCCCGGCGCCTGGCCGAGGCCAGCGAGCGCGTGCACGGCTTCCTGCGCGACCAGTCGCATCTGGCCGGGATCGGCCGGCTGCTCGCTAACGAGATACTCCACTCGGCCAGCATCTCGCCGTTCGCCAACACGTCTCGCCTCGATGACGAGGCCGTGAGCCGTCTGCACACAGCCATCGCCGCGTCGCTCGAGCGCGGCTTGGCCGCGGAGCGCGCGCTGGACGACATGGGCCGCTCCGAGGACCGGCCCAATGACGTGCACCACCGGGTGGGCGAGCCGTGCCCGGCGTGCGGAGACACGGTGCACTCGGTCGAGTACCGCCGCTATCGCGTGGCCTACTGCCCGGCCTGCCAGACAGGTGGCAAGGTGTTGGCGGACAACACCACCAGCCGATTCCTCAAGTAGAGGATCAAGCCGGCCCGGCCAAGGCTGCACCGATGGCCTCCATGGCCGGGCGGGCCGCGAGCAGCAGCAGGGGATCGCCGGCGAAGTGCAGCCGCCCCTCAGCGAAGGCGCGTTGGGCGGACCTGCCCTCGATCGCGATCGATCGGGCCGTCTCGCGATCCGAGGCGAGCATCACGAGAGCTTCGCCGGATGCGTTGCCCGCACGCCCCGGCGCGGCCGACACGCGGCCCTCGCCGATGCGCACATGCCAGCAGGAGACCGAGCCGTCATGGTCGGATACGTGGTACTCCAGCACCAAGTCGACGGTGCCGTCCACGCGGCATTCCGACAGCACGGAGTCGAGCCACTCCACCCATTCGGCGGTGAGAAACGCAGGCCTGCTGCGGGCATCGGGATCGGCGGTCACGACAGCGCAGGCTAGCCGTGCTCGTAGCCTGACCTCATGTCCCGCCCGAGTACCGGCGACCTGCTAGCCGGCGTGTCGGTGGCGCTCGTAGCCATCCCGCAATCGCTGGCCTACGCCGAGCTGGCCGGGCTTCCGCCCCAGTACGGACTGTACGCGACGGCGCTGCCGTCGCTGCTGGCCGCATTCTTCGTGTCGTCGCGATACCTGCAGACCGGACCGGTGGCCCTCACCGCCCTGCTCACGTTCGGGGCGCTGTCCGGCGTGGCCGAGCCGGGCGAGGCCGACTACATCCGGAGCGCTGCGGTGCTGGCCCTGCTCGTGGGCCTAATGCGACTGTTGCTCGGTGTGGTCCGCATGGGCCGGGTTGCCTACCTGCTGTCGGAGCCGGTCGTCACCGGATTCACCGCAGGAGCCGCGGTGGTGATCATCGCCTCGCAGTTGCCCAAGATCTTCGATGTGCACCCCTCCGGCAAGTTGCTGGCCGCAGCGGTGCGAGCCCTGGGTCATCCCGAGGAGTGGCGCTGGTCGGCCATCGCGTTCGCCGCGGGGACGGTCGCCCTGATGCTCGGTGGCCGTCACGTGCACCGGCTGTTCCCAGGCGTGCTGGTGGCGGTGATCGCCGGGGTCGTGGTGGCTGGCCTAGGCGGCTATGAGGGTTCCAAGGTGGGTGACCTCGACGGCGGCTTCATACCTTTGAGCCTCGACTTCGGTTGGTCGGCGGCTCCCAGCTTGCTGCTGCCCGCGGCCGTGATCGCCCTGGTGGGCTTCGCCGAGCCGGCTGCCATAGCCCGCACCTACGCGGCGGCCGACCGCCTGCCGTGGAACGCCAACCGCGAGATGGTTAGCCAGGGCGTCGCCAACCTCGCCTCCGCCGTGTCGGGTGCCTTCCCGGTGGGCGGCTCGTTCTCGCGCAGCTCGCTCAATCGACTGGCCGGAGCCACCAGCGCCTGGTCGGGCGCGATCACCGGAGCGTTCGTGCTTGTTGTGCTGCCGCTCACGCCGCTGCTGGAGGATCTGCCCACCGCGGTGCTCGGCGTGATCGTGATCGTTGTTGTGTTGCGTTTGGTTGACGTCAAGGAGATGGCCCGCCTGCCGCGAGGCTCTCTTCCCCAAGCTCTGGTGGGCGCAGGAACAACCTTCGCCACCATCGCTCTCGCGCCCCGGGTGGAGCGGGGCGTGCTGGTGGGGATCGGCTTGGCGGTTGCCGTGCACCTCTACCGCGAGCTGCAGGTCGCCGCGCCCGGGGAGCGGGACGGTGACACGCTCACGGTGCGGCCCAAGGGCGTGATGTGGTTCGCCACCGTGCCGCAGGTAGAGCGCCTGGTCCGGGAGGAACTGGCCGCCGAGCGCAACCTGACGGCGGTGGTGATCGACCTCGCCGGGGTGGGCCGGCTCGACTACTCCGGAGCAGTGGCGCTACGCCGCATCGCGGAGCGGATCTCGGCCGGAGGCGTGGTGGTCAGCGTCTCCGGCCTTCCTCCCAGCGCGTCGGGGGCGGTGCGCGCCGAGCTGGAGCACTACGAGTCACCCTGACCGGATCGGCGACGGCTGCATTGGCCGGGACGCGGCCGGTCCACTACGGGCCGCTGTGGCCGGTCAAATGCCGTAGTGTGGGAGCGATGACCGAGGCGGGCAACTCTCCGTCCCACGACGAGCTGGTGGCGACCATGACCGGAGGCATGGCCCGCTCCGGCCTGCCCTCCTTCGCGGGTTCGGAACGGCTGCGGCCCGACGGTCGGCCCCGCCCGGAGTTCCGCGCCGAGCTGCGGCAGATCCCCAATGCGCTCAACGCCTTGACCGTCGCCGCGACGGCCGCGGCGCCGGTGGCAGTCACGGCCGCGGTGGTGGCGATCGACCACTGGCTCGCGGCCGCGGCCGCCGTGCCGGTGATGGGCGTGATCTTGCTGCGGCTGTTCATCCTGCACCACGAGGCGGCCCATCGGCTGCTGTTCTCCAACCGCCTCATCAACGATGTGGTTGGCGTCCACATCCTCGGCTGGCTGCCTTTCGGCACCGGAACTCACCACTACCGGCGGGGCCACGCCAACCATCACCGCGACGAGTTCGGGCCCAAGGAGCCCGACTTCCTGCTGTACTCCTTCTACCCGGTGCCGCGGGCGTCGATGCGCCGCAAGCTGCTGCGGGACGTGATGGGCGTCTCGGCCTACCGGATCGTCAAGCCCCGCTTCACCGGCCTGGCGCAGCCCCGGTTCCTGGTGATCAGCCTGCGGTTCTTCGCCGGTCAGGCGCTGATGCTCGGCGCCTTCTGGGCTGTCGGGCACCCGTGGCTGTACGCAGTGCTGTGGGTGCTGCCCTACTTCACCTACTACCAGGTGGCCAACCGGCTCCGGGCCATCGCCGAGCACGGCGGCATGACCCGCACTCCCGACCGCCGCAACACCACCCACCATGTGCGCCAGAGCCGGGCGGCATGCTTGTTCCTGGTGCCCTACAACGTGGGCTACCACTTGGCGCACCACGTGGACTCCGGGGTGCCGGCCCGCAACCTTCCCCGGCTGCAGCAGGCTCTCGAGGAGGACGGCTACCTTCCCGTCGAGGCGATCTGGCCCAGCTACCGGTCGCTGTGGCGGGCTCTGATCCGGTCCAGTCCGGAGCCGGCCCCAGCGGTCTGAGTCCGGGGCTGTCGAGCCTCTTGCTTCGTTGGGCTGCGGCCTTTCCGCTCGGCCTCCTAGAACGAGAAGCCGTCGAGCACCTGCTTGAGGGCCTCGGTGTCCTCCGAGCCGAGCACGACCCGGGAGTTCGTCGCCACGTAGACAATGTCGAGGTTGATGCCGGCGTTGGAGACCTTGCGGGCCAACTCGGCCAGCTCGCCCGGCCGGTCCTGTGCCTGGACCACCACCACTTCCCGCTCGCGGGTGACGGCAGGTCCGTGCGTGTTGGCCAGTGCCCTGTACACCGGCTCGCTGTGGGGCACGAGGATGTGAAGCTCCGCGGTGCTGCCGTTGCCCATGCAGGTGGCGGCCGCGATGTTCACGCCTGCATCACTGATCGCTGTTGCCACTTTGGCCAGCGCCCCCGGTTCGTTTTCCAACTCGATCACCAAGTCGCTGGCCAAAGTCGACATGAGAGCAGATCCTCCTCGGGTTCTGGAGCCCGATGCGTGCGTCCGGGCGGGTAAGGCCACCGACTGTAGGGCACAACCGTCCTGCTGTGAAGCCCCGAATCAGCGCCTCGGCACATCGCGGCGACCGTAGCATCCAATTTTACAACATGAAATTGGACGGTGATACACGTGATGCACCGGCGTCATGGCTGATGGACAGACCACTAGCCTGCGGGTATGAGCAGCGAACGTCGCCGCCGTCGGCCCCGGCAAGTCGCTGATGATCGGCCTGCAGGGCCGCTGCAGCCGCCGTGGCGATTGCACGAGCGCCGGTTCGAGCCGACGCCGGTGGTCAGTGAGGACGAGTTGGAGGCCATTCACGAGGCATCCCTCACGGTGCTGCGCGACACCGGTATGGACTTCCTGCACCCGACAGCCCTGCGGATGTGGGCCGACGCCGGCACCGATGTCGACGGGGCGCGGGTGCGCCTCGATCCTGAGGTGGTCACCGAGTTGATGGCCGCGGCTCCTGGTGAGTTCGTGCTGCACGCCCCCGATCCGGCCCGGCATCTGCCGATGGGCGGTCGCAGCGTGGCCTTCGCCGCGGTGGCGAGCCCGCCCAACGTGGCCGACCGCGCCGGCGGCCGCCGCACAGGCAACCGAGAGGACTTCCGTCGCCTGATGATGCTCGGCGAGGCGCTCAACTCCGTGTCGCTCTACGGCGGCTACCCGGTGGAGCCGGTGGACGTGCACTCCTCTGTCCGTCATCTCGTCGCCACCCGCGACATGTTGACGCTGTCGGGAAAGGCTCTTCACTGCTACTCGCTCGGCGCCCAGCGCAATCAGGACTGTCTGGAGATGGTGCGAATCGTGCGCGGTGTCAGCGACGAGCAACTCGAAGTGGAGCCGTCGATCTTCACGGTCGTGAACTGCAGCTCGCCGCTGCGCCTCGACACGCCCATGCTGGAGGGGATCCTGCAGTACTCGGCCCGCAACCAGGTGGTGGTGGTCACCCCGTTCACGCTGGCCGGAGCAATGGCGCCGGTGACGATGGCCGGCGCGGTGGTGCAGCAGAATGCCGAGGCGCTGGCCGGAATCGCCTTCTGTCAGTTAGTGCGGCCCGGCTCGCCGGTGATCTACGGGGGATTCACGTCCAATGTCGACATGCAGTCGGGCGCGCCGGCCTTCGGGACGCCCGAGTACATGCAGGCGGTTCTGCTCGGCGGTCAGCTGGCCCGCCGCTACGGGATCCCGTACCGGTCGTCGAACGCGTGCGCCGCCAACGCGGTCGACGCCCAGGCCGCCTACGAGAGCGTGTTCTCGCTGTGGGCCGTGGTCATGGGCGGCGCGCACATGGTGCTGCACGGCGCGGGCTGGATGGAGGGCGGCCTGCAGGCCTGCTTCGAGAAGATGGTCATTGACGCCGACATGATCGGCATGGTGGGCGCCTTCCTGGCACCGGTAGCCACCGACACCGACTCGCTGGCGGTGGATGCCATCGCCGAGGTCGGCCCGGGCGGTCACTTCTTCGGCACGGCCCACACCCTGGCCCGCTACCGGGACGCGTTCTTCAAGCCGATGGTGTCGGACTGGCGCAACTACGAGTCCTGGGCCGAGGCGGGCTCGCCCACCGCCCTCGACCACGCCGAGCGTCTGGTGGCCGAGTTGCTGGCTGCATATGAGCCGCCTGCGCTGGCCGATGACGTGCGGGCCGAACTGGACGACTTCACCGACCGGCGCATAGCCGAGGGCGGGGTCGAGACCGACTTCTAAGGGGCCACGCGGATAGGCGGCCGCGAAGGCACGAGGCACCTGCAATCCGACGGCATCGTGGTGCCGAACCTCACCTATCCGCGCACGTCCTAAGGCCGCGGCCGGTAACTGAGTTCTGTGCAGTTGTGTCGCCTTGGGCGGCAATGGTCGCATGGAGCTCGCGAAGACGGCGGGCGGTGGCCTGGTGCGGTGGGCATGTTCGTTGCGGGCTCAAGACCCCACCACATGAGGGGACAAGAGGACGGGCGGTGGCCTGGTGCGGTGGGCATGTTCGTTGCGGGGGCCGTGTATCGCCGCTGCTTATTGTTGTCGAGTAAGGCGGTGGCCTGGTGCGGTGGGCATGTTCGTTGCGGGTGCCGGTCGGCCGTGCTGTACTTCGCGCCATGACTGGGTCCCAGCGCGGTGAATCGGTCGACTTCACATCCGAAGAGTTCTGGTCGGGCACGCGCCGGCCAGTCGAGCAAGCCGTGGGGCTTCAGCCGGCCGCCTACGCCGACGACGACTTCTTCGCTCTGGAGCGGCAGCGGCTGTTCGGCCGGGCCTGGGTGGCGGTGGCCTCCGCAGCCGAGGTGGCCGAGCCGGGGCGCTTGCTGGTGCGCACCGTGGGCGACACGTCGGTGCTCATCACCCGGAGCCGCGACGGGGTTCTGCGGGGGTTCGTCAACGCGTGCCGCCACCGGGGAACGGAACTGGCCGCCACCGACTGCTCGGTGGTGGGAACGATCCGCTGTCCCTACCACCGCTGGGGCTACGCCCTCGACGGCTCCCTGGTGTCCACCCCGCTGTTCGACGAGGTGCCCCGGCCCGACTTCGACCCCGCGGAGTTCTCCCTGCTGCCGGTGCGGGTCGAGGCTTGGGGTCTGCAGGTGTTCGCCTGCCTGGATGAGCGCACCCCGCCCCTGGCCCGGTGGCTGGGCGACCTGCCCGAGCGGATGGCCGGCTACGGGTTCGACGGCTGGCAGGTCCAGGAGAAGTGCACCTTCGACGTGGCCGCCAACTGGAAGCTGATCACGGAGAACTTCCAGGAGTACTACCACCTCGCATGGGTCCATCCCGAGCTGGCCAAGGTGTCCCGGGTGCGCGACCACTACCGCTACCAGGGGCCGGGCATGTACTGCGGGCAGACCACATCGCCGGTGTCGGGCGACGACCGCGACGACTGGCTGGTGCTGCCGCCCGCGACCGGTCTGGACAGCTCCGACTCGGTGAGCGGCCGGTTCGTGGCCGTGTTCCCCAACCTGACGATGGCGGTGCTGCCGAGCCATGCTTTCGTGATGCGCCTGGAGCCTCTGTCTGCGGGCGCCACCCGCGAGCACTGCACCTTCCTGCTCCCGCCCTCTACGGACCCCGACACCGTCGCGGACGCCTTCGAGGCCACCCGCAAGTTCTGGATCGAGGTCAACAATGAGGACATCGACATCTGCGAGCGGGCCCAGCGGGGGCTGGCTCTCGGAGCGGCCCCGCCCGGGCCGCTGTCGCCGCGCTTCGAGGAGCCGCTGCACCGCTTCCACAACATGGTGGCCGACTGCCTCACGGCCGGATCGCTCGCCGATGGGCTGTCGATTCCTCCGGGGGACGGACCCGGCGACTTCGAGCGCTACGGCTGCGGGCCGAACCCCGCTCTGCCCGCCATAGAGGCCGCGGCGCCTCCTTCGAGCTAGCACCAAGGCGGCTGCGACACGGCCTGCGTCGGCGCTCCCGCGCAAATTGGTGGCAGAAATGGCCCTGTAGGGGCGTTTCCGTCGCCAATTTCGGTGACGGTCGCGGCTGCGGCCCGACGGAGCGTTGCCGATGAAGTCCGAGGCCCGAGTGGTGGTGATCGGCGGGGGAGTGGTGGGCGCCAGCGTGCTCTACCACCTCACCAAGGCCGGTTGGACAGATGTGGTGCTCGTGGAGCGCACCGAGCTCACCGCCGGTTCCACGTGGCACGCCGCCGGCGGCATGCACACCATCAACGGCGACCCCAACGTGGCCAAGCTGCAGCGCCACACCACCGAGCTCCTGGGCCGCTTCGTGCGCATGGAGAAGGATTTCGTGGGCTGTGACGCGCTGGCGGCCAAGCACGGCGAGACCGGCTCCGATGGCGGGGTAGCGGCGACCGGCCTGCGGCTCTGCACCTGGACCGTAGAGACCGGCAAGGGCGACGAGGCGTTCGACGTGATCGGCGACGAGCCGGTGTGGCACGACGGCGAGGTGGTGGGCTGGGTGACCTCAGGCGGCTACGCCCACCACAGCGAGGCGTCGGTGGCCATGGGCTACGTGCCCGCCGAGTTGGCCGACTCGACAGGTCCTTTCGAGATCGAGATAGTCGGTACCCGCCGCCCGGCGAGCCTCGTGCCGGGCTGTCTATGGGATCCCGAAGGCATCCGAATGAGTTCCTGATCTCCGCAACCAAATGGCAGCACATCAGACATTCTCATGCAATTGAATAGCAGAACACAGGGACTCTGCTACGATCCGGGCATGGATGCGAACACGGTCTCCCAAATGGTGACGGTGGCGTTGGCCGTGCTCGCCATCATCTGGCACCAGCAGCGATCCACGGACAAGCTGCGCGACAGGTTGGACGCATCTGACCGTGAGCATCGAGCCGGCGTGGACGAGGTGAAGCAGCGGCTGTCCCGCATCGAGGGATTCCTCGGTATCGGCATGCCTGCTGCCGCAGCTCCTGGAGCCCCCGGCGCGGGCATGGCCCCACAGCCGCCAGAGCCCATCGAAGAGGACTAGATGAGTAGTTCCAAGGGGTTAGTGGTCGTAGGCGATCAGGGAGCGTGCGGGGCCGGGTTGTTGGGTGGTTTGGTTGTGCCAGATGGCGGCGGTGAGCGCGAGGAGTCGTTGCAGCACGCGCGCGGCGACGCCGGGGCGGGTGCGGCCTCGGTGGCTTTCGAGGCCGAGTTGGGCTTTGAGGGTCTGGTTGATCGATTCGATGGTCTGGCGCAGGGGCCGCAGGAACCGCTGGTGGGCTCTGGGGGGCTCTGATTTGGTGGCGGGGCGGATGAGGGTGATGCCCGCGGCTGCGAGCTCGGCCTCGAAGCCGGCTCTGCGGTATCCCTTGTCGGCGACGAGGACCCGGCCCCGCCGGGCGATCCCGGCGTCGGCGGTCATGTCGAGGCAGGTGTCTCGCTCGTCGGCGTTGGCGGCGGTGAGCGCGAACGCGATCGGCAGTCCCGCCGGGGCTGTGATGAGGTGCAGCCGCAGGCCCCAGAAGTACCGTGAGTGCGAGGCGCAGTAGCCGTATGAGGCCCAGCCGGCGAGGTCGGAGCGCTGCTGGGTCTCGCGGCTGCGGCCGCACTCGACGGGGGTGGAGTCCACGAGCCACACGCCGTCGTGATATGACGGGCAGTCCCGCGCCAGAGCCGACATCACATGGCGCATCAGCTCGCCGCTGCGGCGCAGCCGCTTGTTGTAGCCGCTGCGCTGGGGCAGGTACCGGAACCACGGGCCGAGATGCGCTGTGGCCCAGCGGATGAAGCGGGCCTCCGAGCCGAGGCCCAACAGCGCCCGCAGCACCGCCAAGGGCCACCAGCTCCGCGTCGGACAGCCGCGGCGCGATCCCCACCGCGGGCCGCTCAGGCGCCCACTCGGGGTGAGCGAGCAACAGATCGTCCACCTTGACATACAGTGTCGTCACGAGGGTGTCTGAGTCCGGGTTCATGCCGAGATCCTCCAAGATCGGGTTTGTTCGACCCCCAGATCTCAGACACCCTCACCCCCGCCACAGCGGACCCCCCCCCGCATCCCCAGAACCACCCGCCAACACACACAACCGCGCGAAACTCAACCACCACAACAGCACACCACACACCCACCCCCTTGGAACTACTCATCTAGGCCTGAACGGTGGATGTTGCCGTCCTCGGGATGTTCGCCACACCGTTCATGGCCGTGCCGGCCATGATCTGGCACCAGCAGAGATCAATCCTGAAGAAGCTTGGTGAGATGGGCGAGCGCTTGGCCCGCATCGAGGGCTACCTCGGCATAGGAATGCCGCTGGCCGCCGCCGCTGGGGCGCCGGGTGCTGACCTGCCACGCAGGCCTCCAAGACATACCGGCGATCACTGACTCCACCGTGAACACAGCGCTGCGGGAGTTCTGCGACCGCGACACGCGGGTGCGCCTGTTCGCTCACATCCAGCGACTTCGCAGCCGAGGACCTGGGCGATCCCGAAGTCATGCGTGGTGCCCAGCAGGAATGGCTGCAGTGGTGTCGTAGCTTCGGGGTACGGTCTGACATGTGAGCGAAGCGGGCGGCGGGGGCCTGTTCATCGTCGACAACAGCGTGTCGGGCTGGACGGGTCTGGAGTACTTGCGACAGTGGAGCGAACTGGCCCGCTCGTTCGACATCGCGACGGGATTCTTCGAGATCGGGGCCCTGTTGGCCCTCGACGGCAAGTGGCAGCAGCTTGAGAAGATCCGCCTTCTGATGGGCGACGAGGTGTCGCTGCGCACCCACAATGTGTTCAAGGAGGCTTTGCGCCAGCGGGTGGGCCGCCTCGACGACAGCCTTGAGCACGAGAAGGGCCCGAACCCGTTCCTGGAGGGTGTGGAGGCCGTGGTCGAGGCCATCGCTGAGGGCCGGATCGAGTGCCGGGTGTACCGGCGAGACAAGTTCCACGCCAAGGCCTACATCACTCACGCCAAGTTCGATGTGGTGGGAGCGCAGGCGCTGGTGGGGTCGAGCAACTTCACCAAGCCGGGGTTGACCCGCAACGTGGAGCTGAACATCCAGGTGCAGAGCGGCCGCGAGGTCGCCCAGCTCCAGGACTGGTTCGAGACGCACTGGGCCGCGGCGGAGGACGTGACCGCCGACGTGCTGCGGGCCATCACCCGCCACACCGCCGAGTTCACGCCGTTCGACGTGTACGCCAGGGCGCTGCACGAGTTCTTCCGGGGCCGAGAGCTCACGGCGGGGGAGTGGGACGAGTCGCAGTCGCGCATGTTCGGCCAGCTCGATCGCTACCAGCAGGAGGCGTACTGGTCGCTGATGAAGATCTCCCGCCAGCACGGCGGAGCGTTCTTGTGCGACGGGGTGGGCCTAGGCAAGACGTTCGTGGGCTTGATGCTGATCGAGCGGCTCGTGCTGCACGAGAACAAGCGGGTGGTGCTGTTCGCTCCCAAGGCGGCACGCGAAGGGGTGTGGGAGCCGCACCTGCGCCGGTGGCTGCCCCATATCGGCGGCGTCGGCGGCGGGGCGGACCGCTTCCGCTCGCCTCACGATCAGCCAGAATCCCTAGGCGTGTCACAGCGTCCGTGTACTGTTCGCAAGGTGATGGCTCGCCCGTATCTTCCCCCACCACTTCTGTGGTCCATCAGCGAAAGGACTTAACGATGCATACGAAGTTCATATCGCAACCATTTCAGTACCAGGGGTCTAAGCGTTTGATTGCTCCAGCCATTCTTCAGAGGCTTCAGTTATCCTGCAATTCGGAACTCGTCGAACCATTCGCAGGATCTGCCGCTGTCTCTGTTCGGGCAGCTCTCGAACGACTTGCTGGGTCATTTTGGATTAATGATGTGAATGAACCTCTATCCAATCTATGGCGCGCAATTGTTGAAGATCCCGATGGTCTCGCCCACCAATACACAAGACTCTGGAACGACCAAAAGGATGACCCGAGAAGGTTCTATTGCGAAGTGAGAGACAGGTTTAATGAGCGCCACTTGCCCGCGGACCTTCTGTATCTCCTTTCGCGTGCAGTGAAGGGTGCTGTTCGCTACAACTCCGCGGGTCACTTTAACCAGAGTCCCGATAACCGAAGATTTGGTACTCGACCACAGGAGTTGGCAAGGCGGTTATCTACTATTTCGCAGGCTCTTCAGGGCCGGATTCGTATCACATCTACCGACTATCGTGACATGCTCGGACTATACGAGCCTGGACAGACTTGGTACATGGATCCGCCCTATCAAGGGGTGTCATCAGCTAGGGACTCGAGATACTCGTGTATGGTTGTACGCACAGAGTTTGAATCCTTCCTAGGAGTTTTGATTGATATGAAGGTTCCGTTTGTTCTCTCATACGATGGCAAGACCGGTATGAAGACCTACGGACCCCCACTCCCTGCCGAGCTAGGTCTTCGTCGTATTGAGCTTGATGCTGGGCGGTCGACGTCTGCTACATTATTGGGCCGAACAGAGCGAACGACCGAAGTACTCTATCTTTCCCCTCATCTACCGAATGCAAGTATCTACGGCACCGAGAGTGACGATAGGCAACTCGCCATGACCTTCTCCTAAGTATGTCCAATCCTGAGTGTGGGCCGACCCGCCATGACCTCGACGACGATATTGTCGAGCAAGTCCTCAAGAGGACATCTGGACGTAGCCGCCATGTGATTGAACAGATTCTCAAACATGGCTATGTAACGACGGCGACTCTTGCAGCACTAGGCTACGATCACCCGCCGCGCGCTGCTGCGGATGTCCGGGATCGCGGGATCCCACTTGAAACGGTGATGAAGACCGTCGATGGCAAGAAAGTCGCACACTATCGATTTCCCGACGAAATGAGTGTTTTGGATAGGACTGCTTCGGGACGTGTGGCCATCTCCAAGCAGTTTCAACGAGAGGTCATAGAACATTATGGTGAACGAGATATCTTCACTGGAGTTGTTGCGGGAATAGGTGTGTTGCAGATTGACCATCGCGTACCATTTCGAATATCCGGTGATCCAACACAACCATTCGACGTAGTGGATTTCATGCCTGTGAGTGCAGCGATAAATCGCGTTAAGTCATGGGCATGTGAATCATGTCCGAATTGGGAAGATCGCGAGCCTTCCATATGTGAGACATGCTATTGGGCGGGCCCGGACCGAGCATATGAACATGTTGCTACTGTACCCGCGCGGCGACTTGATCTTGTCTGGCAGGCTGATGAAATAGAAGAGTTCGATCATCTACTCAGCCACAGTGACGACGTTGGAATCGACGTTCTGATAGTAGCGAAGAGACTGATAGCCCAAGGACTCGCTCGTCTAGAGAAATAGTTCTTCCATTCACCGGCATGGCTCGGTGACTAACGGAATTGTGCCGAGTAGTTGGTGCGCCCTGCACAGTGCAACAAATTGTAGCCGCAAGATCGGTGCGGTACAGATGGAGAGCGAGCCTCTGAACGATATGTGGGACCGGCTCGAAGCCCTCGAAGCCGGACGGGGCGTTGTGAGTGGCGCTTCCTCGTGGGTTCAAGGCAGGCGCTGAGTGTGCAGCGACGAGGCTGCGGTCCGGAACCGAAGTCGGCCAATCGGACCTCTTTGATCTGTCGCACGCCGCTGACCCTCTCGGCGTGCGGATCGTTCCCGCCGACAAACTCGTGGCAGTCGAACGGCTCCAAGAGATCGAGAGCCTTCAGGCCTACGGGTTCTCCGCACCGCCTAGGTGGCTGGTGCCAAACTCCCGAAATGGGGGTTTTGCGGTCACAAAACCCCAGGTCAGCGACTTGCGGATTGTGGCAAATTGCCATTTGACACCAGCCACCTAGGAGACTGCTGAGTAATTCGGGTCGGGGTGCTCGCGATCGTGTGGGGGGTGTGGGAGAATCGGGGGCATGCAGGGAACTGAGAAGCCGGATCGGGAACTGTTGGACGCGCTGGGGTTGTGCGGGGCTCTGGTGGGTGAGGGGTCGGTGCATCGGTTCTTGGCCGAGAACCGCCTGAGGCTGTTTGCTGACGGGTTGTTCGCGGATCTGTTCGGGCCGCGTGGGCGGCCGTCGGTGCCGGGGTCGGTGATCGCGGTGGTGATGGTGTTGCAGGCGCTGGAGGGGTGCTCTGACCGCGAGGCGCTGGAGCGGTTGCGCTGTGATGTGCGCTGGAAGGCCGCGGCGGGTCTCAGCATCGACGACGGGGGCTTCGACGCGAGCGTGTTGACGCTGTGGCGCCAGAGGCTGCGGGCCAGTGAGCGCCCCGAGCGGATCTTCGACGCGGTGCGCGAGGTGGCCGCTGAGTGCGGGGCGCTGTCGAAGAGGACGCGGCGGGCGCTGGACTCCACGGTGCTGTATGACGCGGTGGCGACCCAGGACACGGTCACGATGGTCTCAGCTCAGATACGGCGTGTGCGCCGCCTGGCGCCGCGTGCGGCCGCGGTGGCGCTGGGCCATGGCTACGACAGCCGGGCCAAGCCGGTGTGCGACTGGGGCGACCCCGATGAGCGGTCCTGGCTCATAGACGAGATGGTCACAGACGCCCGTGCGGTGCTCGACGCGCTCGAGGGCTCAGAGCTCACAGAGGAGCAGGCCGAGGCGGCGGCGCTGCTGGCGGTGGTGGCCGGCCAGGACGTCGAGGCCGACCCGGCGGTGCCGGGTCGCTGGCGCATAGCGCGCCGCGTGGCGCCGGGGCGGGTGATATCGACGGTGGACCCCGAGGCCCGCCACGCCCGCAAGTCCCGCTCGCAGCGCCGCGACGGCTACAAGGCCCACATCTGCGCCGAGCCCGACACCGGGCTCATCACCGCAGCAGAGCTCACCACAGCAGACACATCAGACGCCCGAGTCGGCCCCCGCCTCCTCAACAACGATCCCACAGCCCCCCACAACACCACCGACACCGCCACCACCGACACCACCGCCGACACCGCCGACACCGACACCGCCGACACCGACACCGCCGACACCACCGCCGACACCGACACCACCGCCGACACCGCCGACACCGACACCACCGCCGACACCGCCGACACCGACACCGCCGACACCGACACCGCCGACACCGACACCGAGACCGCCGACACCGAGACCGCCGACACCGAGACCGCCGACACCGATGCCGCCGACGCCGATACCGACGCCGAGACCGGCGACAGCGATGCCGTCTTGGGGGCTGGGGGGTTCGTGGGGCTGGTGCTGGCCGACTCGGCCTACGCGTCGGGCGAGGCGCTCGACGCGTTCGAGGGCGCCGGCTACGCCACCGCCATCAAGCCCATCGACCCCAGGCCGCGCATCAAAGGGGGCTTCACCCGAGACGACTTCACCATCGACACCGACGCCCAGACCGTGACCTGCCCCGCCGGGCACACCAAAGCCGTCACCTCCGGCGCGGCCCGCTTCGGCGCGCTGTGCGGCGGCTGCCCCCTGCGCGCCCGCTGCACCACCTCGCGCTCCGGGCGCAGCGTCACCGTCGACGCACACCACGCGCGCCGCCAAGCCAACAAGACCCGCTGGGCCCAGCCCGCAACCCAGGCCGCCTACCGCCGGCACCGCCCCATGGCCGAGAGATCCATCGCGTGGCTCACCCGCAACAAAGCCAGACGCGTCCCCTACCGAGGCGTCGCCGCCAACCACCTCTGGCTCACCACCAGAGCCGCCGCCGTCAACCTCGTGCGCCTCACCAACCTCGGCGTCACCCACACAGGCGGCGCATTCACCCTCTGAGCCCCGGCGGCAGCGCCGCGCGCCCGGGCCCGCACCAACCACAGCACCCCACCACCCCGAACCCCGCCGACCGACCCCGCCGACCCCGCCCGACACCCGGTCGCCGCACCAGTTGCTCAGCAGTCTCCTAGATGGCTGGTGCCAAACTCCCGAAATGGGGGTTTCGCAGTCACAAAACCCCAGGTCAGCGACTTGCGAATTGTGGCAAATTGCCATTTAACACCAGCCACCTAGGCCGTCCGTCAAGATTCCGAGGAGAAGATTCTGGGCATACCCGGAAGCGTGGCGCTCCGGTGGACCGTGCCGCGGCGTGCCTGCGGTACGCTTCCCGTGTGGGAGACGAGCAGACGGGCAGCAGGTCTCGGAATATCCATGTAAGGGGTGGGAGGGCTCCAAAGAATCCGCCTCCACCACCGCGAGTGGTCAACAGGTTGCCGAAGCCTCCAAGCAAGCGCTAGCCAAGGCCGGAAACCTCAGACACCGTCGTCCCGCAGGGCCAGTCCCGCTGCTCTTCAGCGCATCATCATGTAGGCTCCATTGCATGGCCGAGAAGCAGACTCGCCCCAGTGCCGAGCCGAACCTCTCGAAGCGCGGAAGGGCGCCCTGGAACGCCCCCCCTGCGCCGCCTCCCGTGGACACTCTGCCGCAGCCGCCGAGCAGAGGCGGAGATCAGTCGCCCAAGCGGTAGCTCCTAGCCGATGCCTAGCACGCTGGTGGGGCTGCTGGTTGCCGTCTATGTGCTGATCCCCGGCTACTGCTACTACGCGGTACGCCGACAAACCGTCCCCACGCGCCCGGTCTCCACAGTGATTGAAGGTGCCAACCTGCTCGTCGTAGCGATGGTCGCCAATACCTCGATGTTGGCCCTCTATGGCGCCCTTCAGGGGGTGCCGTGGATACGCGGCCACTCTCCGAGCATCGTTCATCTCCTGCGCGATGCGGAGGGATATCTGCTCCAAAGCAACGCCAGGCTCGCATGGGTCGGAGGATGGTCGGTGGCGCTCCTCGCTGGAGCGTCGGCCCTCGCGGTGGCGTTCGCCTATCGCCTCTGGCCGATAGAGCCCTTCTTGAAGCGGTTCGCTCCAGCGCTGTCCGACGAGTCCGTATGGCACCGCTACTTCTTCATCGGCGCCCCGAAAGACAGTTACGTATATCTCGAATGTCATCTGACCGACGGAAGCTATGTCGCGGGACCGCTCGTCTGGTACAACACAGATCTTGAAGACTCCCCAGACCGCGATCTGGTCATCGGCCAGCCTCTAACACTTCTTGGGCCCCATGGCGAGCCCATCGAGGGATCCCCTGGTGCTCAGGCAATCCTCAGCACGCGAAATCCGCCAGATTCTCGTGACCTATGTGGATCGGTCAACGATCGATCTCGAAGAGGGCCGCTCAAGCGGCTTGACACCGGATGCCTCTGAGCCGTTTGGGACCGTGAGCGATGGCCCGCGAAGATCGGAATGAGTCGATAACGGCGCATATAGCAGCTATATGGCATCTCCTGTCATGCATGCTGCGTGGGGTCCACCTCGTGGCCGATCAAGCATCAGCCTGTCCTGCCCAGTCGCCTGACTTCATCGATGAGCGCCTCGACGTCGTCGAGCCAGCCGTTGAGTTCCGGAGCGATGGGCGGGAGCTCGTAGGCGTGGTGGTGACATGCCGTCGAGAGGGCGTGCCAAGCGAAGCGGACGCGGCCGGCGAGTTCGGCGTCGACGTATTCGGGCAGGCATGTCAGCTGTGCCCTCGCCGACGCGTTCTCGACGCCCGGCGCGGCCCGTGCCCACAACTGGTCGAGGGTGATCTCCAGTGCTTGGCGGCCGAGGATCGCAGAGGCGCGGGGCCATGTGCCGACCAGGTCGGCGCGCGGAACGCGCATTATCGATCGGGCGAGATTGAGCAGGTGGATCGGCAGATAGCGGTAGGCGATCTGCGTCATTGCGCCGCCAGATACTTGGCAAGCGACTCGGCGCTCTGGATAAGGCCCTTGAGGTCAGTCCCCTCTGGAGCGCCCGAATGAGCCATCTCATTGCACGCCCTCGCCGTGTCGGCTGCCCAGCCTCGAACTTGTTGTTGAGGGTGCCGTAGACATCGGCCGCACGGTCAGCGTCCCCATAGAGAGCGATAGCGATGCGGGGGAGCAGCTTCACCGCATCGGCCCACTTCTCCTCGCACTCTTCGAGGCCCATTCCGATCCCGAGGAGCCGTCTTCGGCCCGACTCCAGACACGCGGCCTCGATGGCCTGCTGGCAAAGGCTCGGAACGACCCGCCGGGGCATCTCCTCAGGGAGCCCGCCGCTGAGCTCCACGGCCCTAGCGTCGTCTATCGCGGCCTGTACCGGGTCGAGGGACGTCTTGAGTTCCACGCGTGACCTGGGGCGGCGGGTCACCGACAGGATGATCGCGGGAACCTGGAGTCGGCGCACCGCGGTCGAGAGCCGGTCGTCATGGGTGAATACCACCACTTGGCGTGACTTCGCCAGACTGTGCAGCACCCGGGCCAGCCCGTCCACCCGCACCGGATCCATTGCCTGCACCGGGTCGTCGAGGATCGCGAACCCGAACGGGCTGGCGTCGAACTTCACCCTCGGGATGAACAGGCTCAACGCCAAGGCATGCAGCTCGCCTTGCGACATGACTCCGAGCGCGACGCTGGAGTCCCCGTCGACGGTTACGTCCATGACCACCTTCTTGTTTCCGAGGCGCACGTCCTCGAGCGTGACGTTGGAGCCGACGGCCAGGGTTTCCCAGACATCCGTGACCTGAGCCTTGACCGAGTCGAAGCGCTCGTCGCGGATGGCGGCCTCGCACCGCTTCAGCCAGTTCTCGGCGCTTCTCAGCGGCCCAGCACGCCGAGCGGCTCGCTGTCCTTGGCGAGCGACCGGCAGCATCTCGGCCAACGAGTCGGCGATCGGCCGCCACTGATCGGCGAGCCGGCGTCTCCGTTGTGCAGCCGCGGCGCGGACAGCCTCAGTCGCCTCCTCCACCTGCAGGCACACGGATTCGAGATGCGCAGCCAAGTCGAGAGGGGCGTCAGGCGCGTCGATCCACGCCTGCCACGCTGCTACCAGCGCGGAGACATCGATTCCTGTGCCTGTGTCCGCCGCTGCGCCCAGCACCTGCGGAACCGTCCCGATCGCTTCACGCGCGGCGCGTTGGGCACGGAGTGCCGCACGTCTGGCGTCGAGGACCGCGGCTGCTTCGGAGCGCAGCCGTTCGATCTCTCTCCTGAGTTCCGCGACGCGTTCGCTGTGCAGGCCGTTGTCGCGGCCGCAGACCGGGCAATCGGCGTCGCCGTGTTGCTCGTGCATCTCCACTGCGGCTTGGAGCAGCCCGGCCAGCCTCTCAGCCCTCTCGGCGTCGCTGCCCCGAAGTGCCTCCTGACGCTCCGCGGCCTCCCGCAGACCGCTTGCTGCTGCTGCGATCCGGTCGAGGTCAGTCGAGGGAAGCTGTTCCAGCGCGGCGAGGAGACCCTCCCGTTCGGCGACGGCGGGATCGGTGCCTGTGACGAGGGCCTCGATCCTGTCTAGGTCCCAAGCTCCAGAGAGCGCCTCCATCGCGGTGCTGGCTCGCTCGTCGGGCGACCCCCTCAGCAGGCCCGTGACCTGTGAGACATGCTCTACGGCCTCGGTCCGTTCCCTCTCCGCCGATAGTCGGGCCTGTCTCAGGTTCTCGATGGGTGTTTGCAAGGTCTCCATGCCGAGCATCGGCGCCGGCGCGTTGTATCGATCAATGGGCCGGCCCTCGGAGATCGTCGACAGCTCCTTGTAGGGCAGGAACGGACGGAACGTCCGGACCGCATCGCTCCATCCGAGCGAGCCGAGGCTGTGGCGGCCGCGACCCGGCACAGTCACGCGGTCTTGGCAGACTCGAGCTTCCGGCTGCTCCAGTTCACGCGAACCGTTCGCGGTTCACGCTCGCCGTCGACCCGCAATCCCACGGTGATGGCGGGATCGTCCTGCGCATGGAGGTTGCGCCAGCCGTTCTTCCAGTCCAGCGACTTGCCAGCCCAGCGGAGCGAGTCGCCCGTCAGCGCGAACTCCAGCGCCTCCGCTATCGACGACTTGCCGGAACCGTTGCGGCCGACGACGAGCGTCAGCCCCGGCCCAGGCCGAAGACCGAGCTTGCAGGTCGGGCCGATGCCGCGGAACCCAGTGACCTCCACTGACTCCAAGTAGGCGCGTACAGGCGCGGACTCCTCCCTTGTGGCCGCTTCCGGACGCTCGGCCACAATCCCATCGATCACATCGTCCAATCGGCCCAGCAGCGCCCCCAGCACCAGGTTCTCAGCCTTGCTGGTCTTCGTCGCGTCGGCGTCGAGCCGGTGAAGTACTTCCGAAATCAGCGGATCATCCACAGCCATGCCTCCCATCGAAGCGGTTGGCGAAGGTTGACGCTGTCCAGGGCTGGGGTCACGAAGCGCTCCGTTGACGCCCAGGGTCCGTGCCTGATGTCCGCCAAGGCCATCCACATCTCTGATGCTCGTGTCCGCTAAACAACTGAGTTCACTAGGTGGTGCTGATCCGCATGTTCGCTGCCTGCGCCTTGCTGGGCGGTGGGTTCGCAACGCTCCGCCTCCCGCTACTTCCAGGATACTTGCCATCGTTACATTTCACCTATAGGGTGAAAGTGTGAATATATGTGACTTCGATTCGAGGACGACGATTTGCGGCGGCTGCACGAGGAGCGCGACTTTGTGCTGCCCAGGCTCGGGCCGGAGGTCGCTAGAGCGTTTCGCAAGAAAGTGGCGTACTTGGAGGAAGCCGAGTCCGAGATCGACTTACGCAGCTACAAGGCACTGCACTTCGAGAAGCTCCGAGGCGGCCGCTCTGGGCAGCATTCGATACGGCTCAACCGGCAATGGAGGCTCATCCTCCGGATCGAGACAGACACCGAAGGGCGCCTGCTGATCATCATCGAGGTTGCCAACCACTACTAGGAGAACTCTACGAATATGGCGAATCACCCGGCGCACGCCTTCCCGCCCGGCGAGTACCTCCGTGACGAACTGGAGGAACGCGGCTGGACCGTGACCGAGTTCGCAGAGATCATCGGTCGGCCCATCCAGGCCGTGTCTGAGATCCTCAACGCGAAGAAGGAGATCACCACCGCTACGGCGATGGCCATCTCCGAGGCGCTCGGCACGACGCCCGAGGTATGGCTCAACCTCCAGACGAGGTATCGCCTGTACCTGCAACGGACAGCGTCGGACCGTGTCGATCTCAGTCCCGTGGCTCGCCGGGCGCGCTTGCGCAACGTGATTCCGCTGGCCGAGGTGCGGTCACGGGGCTGGATCACCGAGACGCGCGATCTTGACGATCTTGAGTCGTCCGTCTGCGAACTGCTGGAAATCAAGTCTCTAGACGAGACTCCGGCTTTCGCCATGGCCGCGAGGCGCTCGAACCCCGCTGAGCCGGTCACGATCAAGCAGTCCGCCTGGCTTGGCCACATGCGTCGGATGGCCGAGGTTCAGGAGGTTTCACGCCTTGATGTGGAAGCTCTCGGGGCGCTCGCGCCGCGTCTGTCGAGCCTGATGCAGAACGGTCCCGGCGAACTGGCGCGGCTGCCGGCTCTGCTTGGCGAGTGCGGCGTCTGTCTCGTCTTGTGCGAGGGGCTTCGAGGAGGCAAGCTCGACGGCGCGGTTACCTTCCTCGGTGACGGTCGCCCCGCGATCGGCCTGACAACGCGGAACAACCGGTTCGACAGCCTGCTGTTCACGCTGCTGCACGAGTGCGCCCATTTGACGCTCGGTCACATCACCCGGCAGTCCGGCACCATTGTCGACGACGATCTCACCGAGGCCCAGGTCGATCCAGACGAGATCGCCGCCAACGAGCAGGCCTCAACGTGGCTGTTCCCGGACCGCTTGAAGATCAGGTCCACCTCGGTCCCCGAGATCGTTCAGGCAGCGACGCGCCACGGCGTTCATCCGAGTGTCGTGATCGGGCAAGTCCAGCGCCTCACCGACAACTGGAGCCTCCACCGCGCCCACATCCCCAAGGTCCGGCCCGCACTCCACGACGAAGGACTGATGTCGTGATGACGATCGCCGAGTGGGCGCCTGAGCGCCGTAGACCGACGTTCTCGTTCTACGTGACGGCGCACCGTTGCAAGCGGAATCCCCAGATGGTCGAGACTGCCGTGGATCTGGCCGACGCTGTGACGGTCGCGGGGCCGGAGGGGCCAGAGGTCATCAGAAGGCTGCGGGAGTCAGGCCTTCGAGCCCCGGTTCTCTTCGACGGGATGGGTTACGCGGGCAAGGACTTGCGTGCGCCCGACGACTGGGTCGGCGTACAGCGTGGCGTTGGTGCAGCCCGTCGGCTTCTACCGGGCGCGCTGTTGGCTTGGGATAGGAGCGACGACTCTGAGTTCATCGTCACCGTGCAGGAGCAGGACCGAATCGCAGCGGGCCTGGCCGCGACGATGCTGCTCGCAATCGATGTGCGATGGGTCGCCAGGCGAACGGACCTCGTAGTCGAGGCGTTGCGGTCCGCTGATCAACCGGCAGCACTCGTTCTCATCCATAGAGGCGATCCGCTATCCGAACGCGGGGCCGTCCAAGGCCTGCGGCGTGTCGTACAGCGGGTCAGCGGTGTGTCCCTCCTTCGCAGCGATCACGGAGCCATCGGCGCCTTGGCGTTTGGAGCCGTGCACGCGTCCGTCGGGCTCACGACCTCGATCCGGCTGGGCGCTCTCGTAGAGGTAGCGCTCGTAGGCCAACTCCGCCACCCACCATCGGTACACGCTCGGAACACCCGTTTCGGCGGGACTTGCAGGAACCAGGACCTCAGGGCAGGCCCCGCAACGAAGAGACATGATCCCGACGCCCCACTCGCGTGCCACGCACTCGATGAACGACGCAACAGGCTCCTGATTCTCCTCGATCAATACGAGCCTGAGTCGGGTGCGTCGGAGGATCGCCAAGAGATGAGGCATGTTCGGCATTCCCTTGGCGCGCGGGTGTGGCCGCTGGGCTGAGTATCGTTCATCTTCATTGTACCACAAGCATGGCGGACGCCGACCCGAGAGATTGAAGGGCACGGAAGTGATGCTATGATATCACTTGTGAGGACCATCATCACGCTGCCCGACCATATGCACGCCCGAGCCAAGCAGCGCGCCGCCGAGCTCGGCATCAGCTTCGCGGAGTTCGCCCGGCGCCTCTTCGAGAAGGAGCTCGACACGGCCATGCCGCAGGGCGGCATCGACTCGATCTGCGGCATGGTCGACGGCGCGGCGTTCGACATGGGCCGCGACGGCAAGCGAATCGTCGCAGAGGCGACTGACGCCGCCCTGCGCGCTGACGGCCGCGGCTAGGGCGTGGACTATTCCTACGTCGATACCTCGGCCTGGGTGTCGTTGGCCGACAGTGCGGAGGCGTCCCACGAACGTGTCGCGGCTGCCTTACGCGACCGTCGAGGCCGTCTCGTCACGAGCGACCATGTGCTGCACGAGACGTGGACCGTTATGCGCTACCGCCACAATTCGGACGCGGCAGAGACGCTCGTCAACGCGATCCGCGGCGGTATCGCTCGGATCGAGGTCTCGGGTCTGGCCGACCTCGAGGTTGCAGCCGCGATCGGCACCACGTACGGCGACCAGGACTTCTCGCTCTCAGACCGCACGAGCTGGGCCGTGATGGAGAGGCTCGGAATCCCCGAGGCGGTCTCGCTCGACAACGACTTCCGCATCTACCGGTTCGGCCCCGACCGTCGTCGCTCCTTCACCGTCTGGCCCTGACCCGCAGGCTCCCCCGCTCGACTCGGCGGGTCGCGGCCAGCGGGAGTCTCTGCTGCGGAAGCCACCGGCAGGGCCGGCTGGGCAGAGCAGATGCGACCTCGTGGAGTGCGACCCGGAGTTCGCCACACGGCCCTTTCTGCGAGCGCTTCCTGGTCACCGGCTGGAGGACCAAGCCCAACCCAGCATCAATGTCGCAGGGGGTGCCTACAGTCCGGGCGGCATGATCAACCCAAGCGATCTAGCGGATGAGGCGCTGGGGCTGCTGCGGCGGCTGACCGGCGACCCGGCGAGCGAATTCCGCCCCGACCAGCTTGAGGCGATCCTGGCGTTGGCGGGGGAGCGGGGTCGGGTGCTGCTGGTGCAGCGGACCGGCTGGGGCAAGAGCGCCGTCTACTTCATCGCCACCCGGCTGCTGCGAGACCGGGGACTCGGTCCCACGCTGCTGGTGTCTCCGCTGCTCGCCCTCATGCGCAATCAGATCGAGGCGGCTGAGCGGCTTGGAGTCCAGGCCGTCACCATCAACAGCTCGAATCGTGACCAGTGGGGCGAGGTTGGGGAACGGATCGAGGCAGACGAGGCGGACGTGCTGTTGATCTCACCGGAGCGATTGGCGAACCAGCAATTCCGTGACGAGGTCCTTCCGGTGGTCGGCCGGCGCAGCGGCCTGCTCGTGATCGACGAGGCCCACTGCATCTCCGATTGGGGCCACGACTTCCGGCCCGACTACCGTCGGCTGGTCCGCGTGTTGGACCTGCTTCCGGCCGGGGTGCCGGTGTTGTGCTGCACGGCCACCGCCAACGACCGGGTGGTGGCCGACGTGACCGCGCAACTCGGTGCGGACTTCGTGCCGGTTAGGGGGCCGCTCGCCCGTGAGGGCCTCCGGCTGCATGCTCTGGACAAGCCGTCGCAGGCGGAGCGGCTGGTCTGGCTCGCCGACGTGATCGCGAGGCTGCCGGGTACTGGGATCGTCTACTGCCTGACCGTGGCCGACACCGAGCGGGTAGCAGGCTGGCTCAGGTCAAGGGGCATAACCGCCGAGGCCTACAGCGGCGATAGCGACGACGAGCACCGGCGGGCGGTCGAGCAGGAGCTGCTGTCCAACGAGGTGAAGGTCGTGGTGGCCACATCGGCGCTGGGCATGGGATTCGACAAACCCGATCTCGCCTTCGTGATCCACTACCAGTCGCCGGGCTCGCCCGTGGCGTACTACCAGCAGGTGGGGCGGGCCGGGCGCGCCCTGCGGGAATCACTGGGCATCCTGCTGCGGGGCACGGAGGACGCCGACATCCAGGACTACTTCATCGGCTCGGCCTTTCCTCCGGCAGATCGAGCCGAGCGGGTAGTGAGCCTGCTGGAGGGCCGGGCTGTGCCCATGTCCGAGCGAGAACTGCTCGCAGACGTGAACATTCCGAACAAGTCGCTGCAGGCCCTCTTGAAGGTGCTCGAAGTGGAGGGCGCGGTGGAGCGTGACAGTGGCCGGTGGTTGCGGACGCTGGCACCCTGGACGTTCGATCACGAACGGGTCAGCTCGGTCACGGCACTGCGCAGGACCGAGCAGCAGCAGATGCTCGACTACATCGGCACCGACCAGTGCCGGATGCGGCTGCTGCGCGGCTATCTCGACGACCACGACCCCGAGCCGTGCGGCATCTGCGACAACTGCACCGGGGTCAGCCTGGACCGGAGCTTCGACCCGGCCACCGTGCAACAGGCCATCGACTTCCTCCGCAAGTCCGAGCGCCGCATCGAACCTCGCAAGCAGTTCCCGGACGGCAAACGGATTGCAGTCGAACACCGGCTTGAGGACGGGCGCGCGCTCACCCGGTGGGGCGACGGCGGCTGGGGCAGGCTCGTGCGCACCGGCAAGCAGGAGGACGGCAGGTTCGATGACCGGCTCGTAGCCGCGGCGCGGGACATGATCCGCGACCGCTGGCAGCCGGACCCTTCGCCCCAGTGGGTGGCGTTCGTGCCCTCGCTGCGCCGCCCCGAGCTGGTCCCGGACTTTGCGGCGCGGCTGGCGCGGTCGCTCGGTCTGGCCTGTAAGGATGTTGTCGTCAAGGCCCGCGACACCGAGCCTCAGAAGACGATGCAGAACAGCCAGCAGCAGTACCGCAACGTGCGGGACGCGTTCGAGATCACGGGCGAAGTACCGTCCGGGCCAGTGCTGCTCGTGGACGACATGGTGGACTCACGCTGGACCCTGACCGTCGTCGGCCTGCTACTGCTCGACGCGGGCGCTGGGCCGGTGCTCCCGTTCGCACTGGCGGACACGGCCGGGAGGTCAGTCCGTTGAGGCAGGATGACTCGCTGGCCACGATCCTGCTCGTAAGCCGCCTCTGTGCCGACGGCCTACGACCGCTCAAGGCGTCGGAGTACTGGAGCCTGCTCGACCGTGTCGGAGCCGGGCGAGTCCCAGGGTTCGGGCGCGGTGCGGACGCCGACGCTGCGAGCGATGAGCGGGCGCACGCAGGTCGAGGTCCCGGCACGCTGCTCGGCCAGAGCGAGGACCGGCTCATGCGGGACTGCGATCTGCCACAGGATCTCGCCAACCGCATCGCCGGGCTCGTGGACCGGGCCACGGCGGTGGCCTTCGAGCTCGACCGGCTCGACCAATCCGGCATCAAGACCCTCACCATCTTCGATGAGCACTACCCGCGTGAGTGGCTAGCCCGGCTCGGAGCCAAGGCGCCCCCGGTTGTGCACGCCGCTGGCTCCCTCGACCTGCTTGACACACCCGGTTTGGGAGTGGTCGGCAGCCGAGACGTGACCGAAGCCGGCGGCGAAGTGGCCAGAGATGTCGCCCGGCTTGCGGCCCGGCGGGGCCTGCCGCTGGTGTCTGGAGGCGCCCGCGGCGTGGACCAGCTCGCCATGGACGCAGCCTTCGAAGCAGGCGGGGCGGTGGTGGGGATCCTGGCCGAGTCGCTGTTACGCAAGCTGAAGCGTCCCGACGTGCGCAGGGCCGTCTACGACGGCAGCACCGTGATGGGCACCCCCTACAGCCCCGACGCCCCGTTCAGCGCCGGCAACGCCATGGGGCGCAACAAGCTCATCTACGCACAAGCCGCGCTCACAGTGGTCGTCGCCAGCGACGACGGGACCGGCGGCACCTGGTCCGGTGCCACCGAGGCTCTCAAGCACGGCTACGGGTCGGTCGCGGTGTGGCGAGGCCCCGGCGAAGGCCCCGGCAATGAGCCCCTCGAGCGACAAGGTGCAGTTCCCGTGGCCAGCGTCGCCGACATCGAATCGCTCCTCGACGCCACGGCATCCGAACCGCCGCCGGCGCAGGTGAGCTCTCCCGAACAACAGTCCTTCTTCACCACAACGCTGCCCGCATAGCTGACAGGCCGCATGCCACCGCATCAGCGGTGGCGGTCCTCTGAACGGTTCAGTGGGTGAAGTAGTCGGGATCCCTTGTGCCGCGATGGGTCGGCCGGAACGAGCGGCCTGCGTCCTCTATGGCGTTCGCGATGCGGTGAGCCGCGGTGGCTGTGAGTTCACCGTCGGCGACGGCGGTTCGGCGGATGTGGATTGAGTCGATCACCCTCCCGGCGCCAAGGTTGGGGTGCCGTCGAGCGAAGTCGTACGCGTTGTTGTCGTTGGTGGCGAACTGTCCATTGTGCTTCTCGGCGCAGTAGATGCCCTCAGCCTCGCCGCGGTCGCCCTTCGGTGGCTGTCGGCCTGCGTTCAAACCCACCTGCAAGCGGTACACATCGGTCAACTCAGCGGCGCTCGGCTCGGCTGGCGGGCCGAGCCAAGCTTCGAGAAGGATGTCAGAGCAATGCGATTCGCCCTCTTGCGCGGCGGACTCGATCTCGGCGTGAATTCCTCTCGTCCATCGGGGCTCCGGTCGGTGGCCGTGGCACGTCCGTAGCACATCCATGCGCTTGACCACCGCGAAGTGGCGGAGCGTGACGGCATCATGGATCACAGGGCCCATGCGCCGATGGTAGGAGCCGCTATCAGGCGGCTACGGGATTCTCGTCGAAGCTCTTGATCGCCACGTTGGGCGGATCTTGCGGGGCAGCCGAGTAGTCGCTTTCGATGGCGTGAACCGCTTCCGGCCCGATCGAGTTGAGTGCTTCAATCATGTCATCGATGTCAACGTCAAGCAGTCTCGCCAGGGGCCCCGCCCCGACGGTTCCATCCAGCGCGCCATGGAGACACCTCGTGGCGAGCAGCGCGGGTGGCCGTCTCTCGGGCCTCGCCCCTCTCGCAGCGAGCAGGCTTCGAGCGATCTCTTCGTCTTCGACTTGTGCGATCAGGCTGGCCCAACTGATCCTTCGCAGACGATCCCGCCCTTGAGCGTTGATGATCTGCAGGTTGTGGAGTCGGTAGACGAGTGTCTCATAGCTGACGCTGAAGCGCAGGAGCATGCGTGCCAGGGAGTCCGCTCCACGACCGTACTCGTCGATGGTCTCCCTGATGTCCGGCTCGGGCATCAGGAACGTGGCTGCGAACGCATTGGCCAGCCGCTCCTCATCGGATCGGGCCCGCAGGTCCCTGTCGATATTGATCGTTGCCCCGTCGCTGTTGAGGACGTGTCCCAACTCGTGAGCCAGAGTGAACAGAGCCCTGGATCTGGGCTGGTCGGTATTCACGAGGATGAAGGAGAACTCCGAATCAGTGATTGACAGGCCTAAGGGTGCATCATCACCCAGGCTCTCGACCATCACGTCCACACTCAGTTTGGCCTCGATCGCCGTGGCCAGTCCCGCGAGACGATCCTCGCTGCTGGCCGCTGAAGCTAGACGCTGCTGTGCCCAGTCGGCTAGAGCGTTGGCATGTTGCAACCACGCTGAGTCCTGCGGGGGCGGCTCGCCGGCGCAGGAGGGAGTGGGATGACCGCCGTCGTTGAGCACTTGGTGCAACTCCGCGAGTGCTGTGAGTCGCATCAGCGAGTCCTGGCTGGCGGTCTCGTCGCCGTTCGTGCGGTGCGCAACCGGAAGCCGACCCAGGAGTGACTCAGGCTCAAGGATCGCGAGCTGCGACACACCCAGGAAGTCTGCGATAACGCCGAGTTCGTCAGCCTTGACGCTTCGCCGGTCGTGTTCAAGATTGGACACAGCGCTGGCGTCTACCCCCAGCGCGTCCGCGAGATCCGCAGCCTTGAGTCCCGCGGCCTCTCTCAACCGCCGGATCTGGCGACCGATGGACACCTCCACGGCCACAGTATGGGCGAATCTTGTGGAAATCGCAAGTCTTTCTGGGCAGGACGGGTGACTCAACCGGCATAAGTTGCAAGTCGCTTGTGGACAAGGACGGGCACGATTACTCCCGGTCCCAGGCCGCCACACTTGGGTCGAGTCGGTGAGAGTCGGGTTGGAGCGCCCGCCCCGGCCGGTGCCCAATTACTCCCGGTCCCAGGACTCCACTGCGGGATCGAGGGAGTGGTAGTCGGCCGCGTCGCCGGTGAACAGGGCTCGCTCGGTGTGCAATCCCGTGGGCACATCCAGGGTGCCGGCGCAGATGGCGATGTGGTCGGTCTGGTCGGGCGGGCCCTCAACTACCTTCCAGAACACTGATCCGCCGCACTCCCGGCAGAAGCCGTAGGCCACGTTCCGGTCGTCGGCAGGGTGGTGCCACGCCAGGGTGGCGTCCGACACGAACCTGAGGTCTGAGCGCCTGCAGCCGGTACCCGCCATGTGGTGGCCCGTCCAGCGGCGGCATCGCCAGCAGTGGCAGTTCCATACCTGGCGGATCGGGCCGTGCACTTCGTAGCTCACGCCGCCGCACAGGCAGTGGCCGGAGGGCGGCGACTTCGACTCGGTCTGGGCGGGCTCGTTCATAGCGGCTCCTCCGTAGTTTCGGGGCGGCAGCGGTAGGGTCGCGATTGTTGCATGGCACGGGGCGAGTCGTCGCACCCCGGCCCGAGTTCGCGAGGTGACCATGGCAGATCACGACGGCCGCTACGACTATGTGGACTATGTGATCGTGGGCGGGGGCTCGGCCGGCTGCGCCCTCGCCAACCGGCTCAGTGTGGACCCGCAGACCTCAGTGTTTGTTCTGGAGGCGGGCCGGCGGGACTGGCGCTTCGACGTGTACATCCACATGCCCGCAGCGCTGTCGTTCCCCATCGGCAATCGCTTCTACGACTGGCAGTACACCTCCGAGCCCGAGCCCCACATGGGCGGGCGCCGCGTGTACCACGCAAGGGGAAAGGTGCTGGGCGGATCGTCCAGCATCAACGGCATGATCTTCCAGCGGGGCAACCCCCTGGACTACGAGCGATGGGCGGCCGATCCCGGCATGCAGAACTGGGACTACGCCCACTGCCTGCCCTACTTCAAGCGCATGGAGCGCTGCCTCGCCGGCGACGACCACAGCGGCCCCGACGGGACCCGCGGCAAGGGCAAGTACCGCGGCCACCAGGGCCCGCTGGTGCTGGAGCGGGGCCCGGCCACCAACCCACTGTTCGAGGCCTTCCTGAAAGCCACCGAGCAGGCTGGCCACCCCCGGACCGCCGACGTCAACGGCTACCGCCAGGAGGGCTTCGCCGCCTTCGACCGCAACGTCCACCGGGGCCGCCGCCTCAGCGCGTCCCGGGCCTACCTCCACCCGGTGCTGAACCGGCCCAACCTCCACCTCCTAACCCGGGCCTTCACCACCAGGATCCTGTTCGAGGGCAACCGGGCGACCGGCGTTGAATACACCAGAGGTGGCCGCACCCGCACCGTGCGGGCCGGCGAGGTGATCTGCTGCGGCGGGGCCATCAACTCGCCCCAGCTCCTGCAGCTCTCCGGCGTGGGCCCCGCCGGCCTTCTGCGCCGCTACGGCATCGACGTCGTGGCCGACGTTCCCGCGGTGGGCGCCAACATGCAGGACCATCTCGAGGTGTACATCCAATACGCGTGCAAGCAACCGGTGTCGATGCAGCCGAACCTGGCCAAATGGCGCCGGCCCCTGATCGGGCTGCAGTGGCTGGCCCGCCGCGGGCCGGGGGCGACCAACCACTTCGAGGCGGGCGGCTTCATCCGCAGCAACGACGACGTCGCCTACCCCAACCTCATGTTCCACTTCCTGCCCATCGCCGTGCGCTATGACGGCTCGGTGCCGGAGGGCGGCCACGGCTACCAGGTGCACGTCGGGCCCATGTACAGCAACTCGCGGGGAACTGTGGCCATCGTCTCGGCCGACCCCCGGACCAAGCCGGCGCTGCGCTTCAACTACCTGTCCACCGACGAGGATCGACGGGAGTGGGCCGAGGCCGTCCGCCACGCCCGCAACATCCTCAACCAGCCCGCCATGGACCCCTTCAACGGCGGAGAGGTGTCGCCCGGCCCCGACGTGGGCACCGACGAGGAGATCCTCGACTGGGTGCGCCGCGACGCCGAGACCGCCCTGCACCCCTCCTGCACCGCCCGCATGGGCCTCGGCGACGACTCGGCGCTGCACCCAGACACGCTGGAGGTTCACGGAACCCAGGGCCTGCGGGTGGTGGACGCGTCGTCGATGCCGTACGTCACCAACGGCAACATCTACGCGCCGGTGATGATGCTGGCCGAGAAGGCCGCGGATGCGATCCGCGGCGACACCCCTCTGCCCCCTGAGCCGGTGGACTACTACCGGTCCAGCGACTCCACCGGATCCGTCACTCCACCGGTGTGACGTAAATCACACCCCATCTGACCTCTAATTCATTGCAATTCAGCGCGGTCGGTGAAACAATCGGGTTGCGACCGACGATGGGCGTGCACAAGGGTAAAGGCGGAGCAAGAAATGAGATCCATTCCTCTTGACAACAGCAGGGTCAGCGCCACGATGGTGTGGCGAGACGCGCTGGGTCCCGGCTACGCCGTGGGCGCGGCCGCGGGCCTACTGAGGGTGACCGGAGACGCGGCTGGTCGCCCCTATCGAGTCTGCCGTTGACGGACAACCGGCCTACGGGCCGGCACACACATCGCCCCTGAGGGGCCCGAGCCCCTCAGACCCACTCGAGGCCCCGCCGAGATCGGTCACCCCCCCAACCGATACGGCGAGGGCCTCGACGCGTCACAGCCTCTGAGCCTGAATCCACCGGTGGTTCGGTGGTTCGGGGGGGGGGGGGGGGGTGCTGGGGCTTGTGGTGCGGCACCATCTGCGGCGCGAATTGGCAGCAGAGGAGGCCAAGGGCGCTCAGCGCTGCAATTCCGGCACGGGGACCGTTTCACAGCAGGTTCCTGCCCATGTAGCGGGCACATGGCCGCTTGTTGGCGGCATTCTCCGACTTCAAGAGGCCCTCTCGGCGGATGCTGGCACACCTTCGGCGTGACTGCGCCGGTGGATTCAGGCTGAGATTCCCGCTCTTTTTCGCTGCGCTCGCGGGCCGCTTGGGCCCAGGGGCCTCGCTCAGCGCCTTGTGAAATCCTCGCGGGCTGTGGCCTATCCGCTCGGCCTCTAGGCTCGCTGGTGTGGTAGAGCCCGACTTCCTGCGCTTCGACACCCTGAGCCTGCACGCCGGCCAGCACAGCGACCCCTCCACCGGGGCCAGGGCCGTGCCCATCTACTTCACCACCTCGTATTCCTTCGAGGACACCGACCACGCCGCGGGGTTGTTCAACCTCGAGATACCGGGCCATATCTATTCCCGGATCTCCAACCCGACCGTGGCCGTGCTCGAGGAGCGGGTCGCAGCCCTGGAGGGCGGCGTGGGCGCAGTGGCCACCGCCAGCGGCCAGGCCGCCTTCTTCCTGGCCGTGGCCACGCTCATGGACACGGGCGGCCACATCGTGGCCAGCCGCAACATCTACGGCGGCACCCACAACATGCTCAACCTGACGCTGCGGCGCTTCGGCATCACCACGACCTTCGTGGACCCCCGCCGACCCGACGACTTCGCGGCCGCGATCGGAGCCGACACCCGGCTCGTCTTCGCGGAGACGCTCGGCAATCCCGGCATCGAGGTTCTCGACATCGCGGCCGTGGCCGATGTCGCCCACGACCACCGCCTGCCGCTGATGGTGGACGCCACCTTCTCGACCCCGTACCTGATCCGGCCCTTCGAGCACGGCGCCGACATCGTGATGCACTCGGCTACCAAGTTCCTGGGCGGCCACGGTGTGGCCCTCGGCGGAGTGCTCGTCGACGGCGGCCACTTCGACTGGGACGCCTCGGGCCTGTTCGCCACGATCACCGAGCCCTACGCCGGCTACCACGGCATCAGCTTCAGCGACGAGTTCGGCCCCAGTGCCTTCATCAGCCGGGCCCGGGCCGAGGGACTGCGCGACTTCGGGGCGTGCATGAGCCCGGCCAACGCCTTCCAGATCCTCCAGGGCGTAGAGACGCTGCCGCTGAGGATGCAGCGCCATGTGGCCAACACCGAGGCGGTGGCCGACGCATTGGCCGCCAACGACGCGGTGGCCTGGGTCAAGTACCCGTCCATGCCCGACCACCCCGACCACGAGCTGGCCCGCCAGCTGTACCCGAGGGGCACCGGGGCCATCTTGAGCTTCGGCATCGCCGGAGGGCGCGACGCCGGAGCCAAGTTCATCTCCGCGGTCCGCCTGGCGTCGCATCTGGCCAATGTGGGCGACGCCAAGACGCTGGTGATCCACCCGGCCAGCACCACCCACCAGCAGATGTCCGCCGCAGACCTGGCCGCGGCCGGGGTGGGGGAGGACCTCGTGCGGATCTCGGTCGGGCTGGAAGACCCCCGCGACATCATCGAGGACCTGGAGCGGGCCCTCAAGGCCTCGCAGCGCTAATGCCGGCTTCGCCAGATTCTTGGTGCGAGTTTTGTGTCTCTACGACACACAACTCGACCAAGATTCGCTCAAGGGCCGAACAACCCGGGACGTAACGCGGTGGAGGCGCTGATCGACGGGCGGGTCGTGCGCTGCGCCACCGGCGGCCGCAGCCTCGGCGGCGACGGGCCTGCGGTGGTGCTGGTACACGGAGCGGGTGGCGACCGCACCGTGTGGCAGCTCCAGACTCGCTGGATCGCCCATCACGGGTACCGGGCCGCGGCGGTGGACCTGCCCGGCCACGGCGGCAGCGAGGGCCCGGCGCTGGAGAGCATCGAGCAGATGGGGGAGTGGCTGGCGAGAGCCACCGAGGCCCTGGGGTTGGCGCCCGCCCACCTGGTGGGGCATTCGATGGGGACGTTCGTGGTGCTGGAGGCCGCGGCCCAGCAGCCCGACGTGGCCCGGTCGCTGGTGCTGCTGGGCACGGCTGGAGCGATGCCGGTGCATCCGGCGCTGCAGGCCGCAGCCGACGCCGACGACCCTGTGGCCGGGCGTCTGATCACCTCGTGGGGCATAGGCAGCCGGGCCCACACCGGCGGCCATGCCTCGCCGGGTATGTGGCTGATCGGGGGCAACACCTCGTTGCTGGACCGGGCCCGGCCGGGAGTACTCGCAGGCGACCTGGCCGCATGCAATGCCTACGACGGCGCCGAGGCGTCGGCGGCCCGCGTGGAGTGCCCGGTGACACTGGTGCTGGGCCGCGAGGACAAGATGACCCCCAACCGGGCCGCGGCCGGGATGATCGGGGCCTTCGGCGACAGCCGTGCCACCACCGTGTACCTCGAGCGGGTGGGCCACTTCCTCCAGATCGAGAGCCCGATCCCGGTCCGCCAGGCCATCGCCGCGGCGCTGTCCGCCCGAGCCTGAGGCGCGCCCAAGCCGCTCGGCCTCTGTGACGAAAGTCACGACCGAACCACAAGCCCGCACTCGCGACGGATCACTACGATCGCGGCGTGGCGTCGGGTGCTGTTGTGCGGCCCGAACCCGCGGACGACGGGTTGCCGGGCGGACCCTGGATCGAGTCGCGTGGCGACAACCTCCGAGCGGTCAGATCCCTGCTGGTCGGGGTGGTCCTGGTCATGTCCTGCAACGGGCTATTGCGGGTGGCTGTGGGCGTGCGGGCCGAGCTGGAGGACTTCGGGCTGGCCATCACTGGGCTGGTCATGGCCGGCTATTTCCTGGGCTTCCTGTTCGGGACCAGGGCGGCTGAGTACTTCATAGCCACGGTCGGCCACATCCGAGTGTTCGCGGCGTTGGCCTCGGTGGGCTCGGCCGCCTCGATCCTGCACGTGATCTGGATCCATCCGGTCTCGTGGACGCTTCTGAGGTTCGGTTACGGGCTGTGCCTCGCCGGCATCCTCGTGACCGTCGAGTCGTGGCTCAACGACATGGCCACCAACGCCACCCGGGGCCGGATGCTGTCGCGCTACATGATCGTGACGATGGGCGGGATCGGCGCCGGCCAGCTCATGCTCAACATCGCCGATCCCGGCGGCGTCAAGCTGTTCGTGGTGTCCTCGGCACTGATCTCCTTGGCTCTGGTGCCGGTGTCGCTGTCGGCGTCCACCGCGCCGCCCCTGGTGGTGCCCGAGCCGATCTCGATACGCAGGCTCGTCAAGATCGTGCCGCTGGGGATGCTCACCGCGTTCTGGGTTGGCGTCTCCCAAGGCTGCCTCATGGGGCTCGGAGCGTTCTACGCCGCCACCGAGGGCCTGCCGAACACCCGCATCTCGCTGTTCGTGGTGTCGTCCATAGCAGGGTCGGTGGCGTTCCAGTGGCTCGTCGGCAGCGCTTCGGACCGGGTGCCCCGTCGCTATGTGATCCTGGTTGTAGCGGTCACTGCGGCCTGGTCAGCGGCCCTGCATCTGCTGGTAGCGCCGGGATCGGCGCTGTCGTTGTTGCTGATGTTCGTCCACGGCGGCTCGACGTTCCCGCTGTACTCGCTGGCCGTGGCCACCACGGCCGACAGCGTCTCGCCCGCGCAGCTGACCGGCGCCAGCGCCTCGCTGGTACGGGTCAGCGGCGTCGGTGCAGTGATCGGGCCGACTCTGGGCGGGGTTCTCATGGCGGTGATCGCGCCCTGGGCGTACTTCGCGGTCCTGATCGTCTCCCACGCCATGATCGCGCTGTACGTGGTGTACCGGATGCTCACGCGTCCGGCCCCGCCTGTCGAGGAGCAGGGCCAGTTCGATCCCTGGCCAGTCAGAGCATCGGCGGTGGCGGCAAGCCTCCTGCGCCGCCCCCGTCGCAGCTAGCTAGCGCGTCGCCCGGACTGCAATCACTTAGCCTGAATCCACCGATGGGTCTGCGGCCTCTCACCAAATCTGCACGGGTTGTGGTCGCATATGACGCGTTTCTCTACAGATTTCGGGACATCAAAGACAGCACGCCGCTCACAGGAAGTGCCTCCCCACATAGCCAGAACGACCGTCGTTCTTAGCGACATTCTCCCACGTTAGGAGGCCTTTCTGGTGAACACGCCAACCCCAGCCGCTTCACCGCGCCGGTGGATTCAGGCTTAGCGCGAGCGCGGGTAGGTGTTGAACGCCTCGCGGTGAGAGGTTGTCTCTCCCGCTCCTGTTCGCTGCGCTCACGGGCCGCTCGGGCCACGGCCTCGCTCAACGTCCCACTGACCATGGGGTGAACTGCGGCCTATCCGCTCGGCCTCTGAGGCGACTGCTGGTGTAGCGCCTATTGTTCGGACTCGTGAGAGCGTTACTGGAGAACCGTCTCCGGCTGTGCTGGGGGCTCCTAGCGGTCCTCGCGCTGATGGCCGGAGCGTGTGGCGGCGCCGGGAGTTCCGGGGACTCAGCAGGCTCGGGGAACGATGCCGCCGGCGCGGAGAGCGCAGGCGGAGCGGGCTCCCCCGAACCAGGCACTGAGAGCGCCGAGGCCACAGCCTCTCCGGAGCGGCGCGGCGGGGAGATCGTGCTGGCTGTGGAGCAGTGGCCCGAGTGTCTCAACCCGCTCACGTCTTGCGCCAACGCCACATGGCTGCTGTGGTCGGTGCTCGTGCATGTGCAGCCGTCGCTCATGGAGTACGACGAGAGCAGCAACCTGAGAGCCTCACCGGTGCTCGTGCAGGAACCGACGGTGGACAACGGCGACGTGGCGCGTCGCGCCGACGGCACCTTCACCGTGACCTACCGGCTCAACGGCGAGGCCCGCTGGAGCGACGGAACGCCGATCACCAGCACCGATGTGTGGTTCACGTGGCGGGCGGTGCTCGACACCGAGGGCTCGCTCAACACCATCGGCTACGACCTGATCACCGGCGTGAACCACGACGATCCCCAGACCGCAATCGTCACGTTCTCCGAAGCCTACGCGCCATGGCGCACCCTGTTTGGTGGGATCCTGCCGGTCCACGCATTCGATGGCGAAACCGACATCTCCGGCCACTGGAACGACGAGATCCCGATTTCGGGCGGACCCTGGCGCCAGGAGTCCTGGAGCCAGGAACAACACATCCTGGTCCCCAACGAGAACTACTGGGAGCCCGAGCGCATGCCGCTGGCGGATCGGGTGGTGATGGTCCCCCGGGAGGACACCGACACCGAGATAGTGGCGCTGCAGACGGGCGAGGCCATGGCCGCCTTCCCTCAGCCGTTCCCCGGCGCCAAGGATCGGCTCGGCCCGCCGTTGACGTTCGTGTCGGGCGCGGGCACCTTCATTGAGGGCCTCTGGATCAACCAGATCGCCCCCGACCGGCGCTTCGAGATAACGACGAGGCTTCGCCAGGCCCTGGCCTACTCGCTGGACCGGGAGCGGATCGCCGACGTCGCCCTGGGTCCGATCATCGACGACCCGCTGGTGCTGCAATGCGCGGGCTGGAACCCGGCCTTCGGGGACTGGTGCGCGGACGACTTCGCCCGCTACCGCCAGGACATGGACGCCGTCGAGGGGCTGCTCACCGCCGACGGCTGGACCCGTCCCGACCCTGAGGGACTGTGGGTCGACGCCGAAGGCGTCGAGCTGGTGCTGCAGTGGAACACCGTGGCCGGGAACAAGCGACGCGAGGACGTTCAGGCCCTGGTGGCCGAGATGACCAGGCCCTTCGGCATCGGCTGGGAGATCATCAACTACGACGCGGGGGAACTCTTCCAGAACCGGCTCCCGGCCATGAACTTCGGTCCGGTGGCTCTGTTCGCCAACAGCACCAACCCGGACCCGACGGTGAGCGCCCTCTACGACATCGACGGCATTCCCAGCGAGGCCAACGGCTACGGCGGCCAGAACTTCATGGCCTACGCCAGCCGGCGGGCCAGCGATCTGGCCTTTGCCATAGACGCCGAGATCCATGAGGACAACCGCGGGGAGCTGGTGCACGAGCTGGGGACCCTGCTCGCCGAGGACGTTCCCTGGATCCCGCTATACGTCCTGCCGAACCTGCTCGCCTGGAACCCGGAGGTCTTGGACGGACCGGGCCAATGGGTGTCGAGCGTCTACGGGGGCTTCTACGACATCTACGACTGGACCGTCGTCGGGTGAGGCCCGCAAGCGGCTGCGAGTGGTCCGCTCCGGCTTGCATCAGACGAGCCGCCGCTGACCCGATTGCCTGAGAGAGTGCGCGGATGGGTGGTGCCGTCTCACGGTGCAGCGTTGCATTTCCCGCTCTTGTTCGCTGCGCTCACGGGCCGCTCGGGCCACGGCCTCGCTCAGCGTTTCTCGAGAATCCCGGCCTTCCTCGGGCCTGTCCGCTCGGCCTCTGAGCCGGCTGGCGAGCAACGGGCGTGATCCGGTACGCGGCGCGGCGACTGGCCGTCACGGCGCCGATCCTGCTGCTCATCTCGCTGGCCACCTTCTGGGCCGCGGGCAAGATCTCCAGTCCCGCAGCCCAGATTGCGGTCAATCCTCGCATCAGCGCGGAGGCCCGGCGGGCCTACATCGATTCCCTGGGCCTCAACGACTCCTTCGGTGTGCGCTACCTGAGGTGGCTCGGCAACTTCGTGACAGGCGACTTCGGCACGTCGCTGGTGCGCAACGGCCAGGACGTGTGGCCCTTCGTGGAGAGGGCCATGGCCAACACGTTGCTGCTGGTGTCTGCGGCGGTGGTGCTGTCGCTGGGTGCGGGTCTCGCCATTGGCACGCTGTCGGCGGTCCGCCGCGGCTCGCTGATCGATCATGGGGCCACCGCCGTGTCGTTCCTGGGGATATCGATCCCGGTGTTCTGGCTGGGGCTGATGCTGCAACTGTTCTTCGGCCTGTATCTCGCCAACTGGCTGGGAGTCGGCCCGCCCCTGCTGCCCACCGCCGGGATCTACTCGCCGGGCCAGCAGGGCTTCGACCTCGTCGACCGGGTCCGCCACCTGGTGCTGCCGGTGATGGCGCTGTCACTGCAGCTTGTGGCGGGCTACAGCCGCTACATGCGGGCCTCGATGTTGGACGTGATGGGATCGGACTTCATCCGAACGGCTCGGGCCAAGGGTCTCGGCGAGCCCGCGGTCGTCGTTCGCCACGGCGTCCGCAACGCCCTCATCCCCGTCACCACGCTGGCTGCCGTCGACGTGGGCCTGCTGGTCGGTGGGCTCATCGTCACCGAGCGGGTCTTCCAGTACCCGGGCATGGGACTTCTGTTCCTCGACGCCCTCCATGCCGGCGACTACCCGATTCTGTTGGCCACCGTGATGATCGTCGCCACCGCGGTGTTCGTGATGAGCCTGGCCGCCGATCTTCTCTATGCGGTGCTCGACCCGAGGATCCGTCGTGGCTGAGGCCCGTCGCGGCACCGGCGCGACGGTCGTCCACGGCGGTGAGGAGCCTGCCCATGCGCAGGCTCCGGAGTGGCTCGCCGTGCTGCGCCGCTTCCGACGCCGCCGGACCGCGGTCTGGTCGGCCGCGGTGCTGGCCCTTCTTGTGGCGTGCGCCGCACTGGCCGAAGTCATCGCGCCCCACACCGCGACCGAGCAACACCTTGACCGCATCCTCGAGCCGCCGGGCCGGGACTTCCTGTTGGGAAGCGACACGCTCGGGCGCGACAACCTCAGCCGGATCCTCTACGGAGGCCGGGTCTCGCTGCTGGTCGGCGGATCCGTGGCGTTGATCAGCGGAGTGGTCGGGACCTTCGTCGGACTCGTGTCCGGCTATTACGGGCGATGGGTCGAGTCGGCGCTGATGCGCTTCGCCGACACGATGCTGGCACTTCCTGGGCTGATGGTTGTGATCATCGCGGCACGGATCCTCGGCGACGGGGTCTGGGAGGTGGTGGTGGTTCTGGCTGGCATCACATGGATGGTCCCGGCCCGGATTGTGCGCGGCAAGGTGTTGGCGCTCAAGGAGCGCGAGTTTGTGGAGGCAGCCAGGGCACTGGGGCTGCCGAATCGCAGGATCATCGTCCGGCACCTGCTGCCCAACATCGCGGGCGAGATCATGGTGGCAGTGTCGCTCAGCGTGGCCGCAGCCATCCTGGCCGAGTCGACCCTCAGCTTCCTAGGCCTCGGCGTGAGCGCCACCCGCACCGCCACATGGGGCAACATGCTGGGCGGCAACGAGGGATTCATCAGCACTGCGCCGTGGCTCGTGTGGGCACCGGGGCTGGCCATCGTCGTCACCGTGCTGTGTGTGAACTTCATCGGTGATGGCCTGCGCGACTCGCTCGACCCCAGTCAGGACCACAGATGACTGACGGAGAGGTCAGACCGCCCACCCGGCCGATGGGGGGCGAGGCGATCATCCCGGTCTGTGGCGAGCCGCTGCTGGAGGTCCGGGATCTCCGCACGGAGATCGACACCGACGAAGGCACCATTGTCGCTGTCAACGACATCACCTTCGACCTGTTCGCGGGCGAGGTGCTGGCCGTGGTGGGAGAGTCGGGTTGCGGCAAGACGATGCTGGCCCTGTCCATCCTGGGGCTCTTGCCGGGTCCCAGGGCCCGCACGACCGCAGGCGAGGTGCGGTTGGCGGGCGAGGACCTGCTGTCGGCGTCGCCGTTGCGCCGCCGCCGCGTGCGCGGCGCGGAGATCGCGATGATCTTCCAGGACCCGCTCACCGCTCTGAACCCGGTGCAGCGCGTCGGGGACCAGATCGCCGAGATGCTCAGGGCCCATCGGCCGTTGCGCAGGGCAGAGGCCCGTCTCCGGGCCGAGGATCTGCTCGAGCGGGTCGGCATCCCCGACGCCGACCGGCGGGCCCGCTGCTATCCCCACGAACTGTCGGGTGGGATGCGCCAGCGAGTCATGATCGCCGTGGCGGTAGCGCTGGACCCTGTCGTGCTCATCGCAGACGAGCCGACCACCGCTCTGGACGCCACCGTGCAGGCCCAGGTGCTGGAGGTGCTGTCGGAAGTGAGGCAGCGCATGTCTGGAGCCATGATGATCATCAGCCACGATCTCGGGGTGGTAGCGGGCGCGGCCGACCGGGTGATGGTGATGTACGCCGGGCAGTGCGTGGAGCGGGGCACCGTGCAAGACGTGTACCACCGGGCCAGGCACCCCTACACCGCCGGCCTGCTCGCCGCCGTGCCCCGGCCGGACAGGACCGCCACCAGGCTCACGCCCATTGCCGGCTCGCCGCCCGTTCCGGTCGGCGCCGCGCCGGGATGCAGCTTCGCGCCCCGCTGTCCGATGGCCACGGAGATCTGCGGTCGGCAGGAGCCTCCTCTGCGAGGTCCGCAGGGCCAGCCGGCAGGAGCCGCGTTGATGGAGGCGGCCGTGGCCTGCCACCACTCCGAGGTTGGTGGTCGTGGCTCAGAGGCCGAGCGACCAGGCGCGAATCACTAGGCGATTTCGAAAGGTCTGGAGCGAGGCCGTGGCCCGAGCGGCCCGTGAGCGCAGCGAACAAGAGTGGGAAACACAACGCCGTACCGTTGGCGTGGGCGCATGCCGGCGGCCCGTGAGCGCAGCGAACAAGAGCGGGAAACACAACGCCGTACCGTTGGCGTGGGCGCATGCCGGCGGCCCGTGAGCGCAGCGAACAAGAGTGGGAAACACAACGCCGTACCGTAGGCGCGGGCGCATGCCGGCGGGGCTTGTGCAGCAGTTGCCACTAGCATTGCTGCCGCAGGTTGCGCCGGGTTGCATTCGAAGGGAGCGACAGATGGCGGAGAGAGGCTCATCAGCTTGGCACTCATGGGTGGAGGCGGTCTTCGACGATCCGGTAAACCGCTCCAGGCCCCGGGCGCTGAGAGCCTTGTCGGAATGGGCGGCCGCGTCTGTGTCCGTCCACAGCGACGTATACGCTGGCATCTCGGCCGGGTACGCCGCGGTGTCGCGTGCGGCCGAGTCCCCGGAGGCGACCGCGCATGCGGCCCGCCTGGCCATCTGGCACGCGGTGACATCGCTGCGCGAGACCAGTCCCGACGACGTCGACGTGTGGCATTTCGAACTGCACGCCGCCGGCAAGCTCATAGGCCTTCGCCTTCCCGACCGGCCCCGTATGGCCGACTTGCCTGCAGCCAGCTGACCGGCGCGTAGCTAGCTGATTGGCCCGTAACCGGGTGACGGGCCTGTCTGGTCAGCCGATCTCGTCGGGCATCTCGGCCTTGCGTCGGGCCACGTAGTCGAGCAGCTCGGCGTCCACCGCGTCGTCGATGGGGGGCGGTTCGTAGTCGGCCAGCAGCTGTTTCCAGCGGGCGTTGGCCCGCTGGGCCGCCGACAGTGAGCCTTCCTCGGCCCACTGTTCGTAGCTGGCCGCGTCGGAGATGTCCGATCGCCAGAAGGCGGTCTCGAAGTTGGCCAGGGTGTGCGGGTTGCCCAGGAAGTGGTCGCCGTGGGCGTTGGTGCGGAACGCCTCCATGGCCTGTCCGCTGTCGCTGGTGTCCACCCCCCGGGCCCAGACCTCCATCGCGCCCAGCTGGTCGGCGTCCAGGATCAGCTTCTCGTAGCCCAGCGCCAGGCCGCCCTCCTGCCAGCCCGCGGCGTGCAGCACGAAGTTCACTCCCGCCTGCATCGTGGGCGACAGGGTGTGAGCCGACTCGTAGGCGGCCTGCGCGTCGGGCAGCTTTGCGGACGTGAACTGCCCGCCGGAGCGGAACGGCACCCCGACCCGGCGGGCCAGCGACGCCATCACGTAGATGGCCTGGCCGGCTTCGGGAGTGCCGAAGGTGGGCGCCCCGGTGGCCATCGACATCGACGAGGCGAACGTGCCGAACACGACCGGCGCCCCCGGCCGGACCAGCTGCAGGTAGGCCATGCCCGACAGCGCCTCGGCCAGGGCCTGCGCGGCCAGCCCGGCCACCGTCACCGGCGACATCGCCCCGGCCAGAATGAACGGGCTGACGATGCAGGCCTGGTTGGCCCGAGCGTAGGTGGTGGCCGCGCCCAGCATGGTGGCGTCCCAGCGCATCGGAGAGGAGGCGTTGATCAGGGAGGTCATCACGGTGCGGTCGTCGAGGTCGCCGCCGAAGGCGATGCGGGCCATCTCCACGGAGTCCGCGGCCCGCTCGGCGGCGGTGACCGAGCCCATGAACGGCTTGTCGCTGTAGCGCAGATGGGCGTACACCATGTCGAGGTGGCGCTTGTTGACGGGCACGTCCACCGGCTCACACACCGTGCCCCCGCTGTGATGCAGTTGCGGCAGCGCGTAGGTGAGCTTCACCACATTGTGGAAATCCTCCAGCGTCGCGTAGCGACGGCCCCGATCGAGGTCCATGACGAAGGGCGATCCGTAGTTGGGGGCGAACACGGTGGCGTCGCCGCCCACCTGGACGCTGCGGGCGGGATTGCGGGCGTGCTGGGTGTAGACGGCAGGGGCGTTGTCCTGCACGATCTGGCGGCACAGGCCGGGCGGGAACCGCACCAGCTCCCCGTCAGTGTCGGCGCCCGCGGCGCGCCACAGCTCCAAGGCTTCCGGGAAGTCCTGAAAGGCGATGCCGACCTCCGACAGGATCGTCTCGGCGTTGCGCTCGATCAACTGCAACGCTTCGACGTCGACGATGTCCACCGGCGGCAGCCGACGGACCAGGTACGGCGCGGCCTCCGTCGAAGCGGCTCTCGCTGCTCGCCTGCCGGCCCGGCCTCCGCCTCTACGCCCTCGTGCCTCGCTCATGGTGCCTCGTTCATGTCCGCATCCGAAAATACTGTGACTTGTCTCGCTCGTGTGCCCTGTCTTCGTCAGGATCTCATGCGGCGGGCCGGGGTCTGCGCCGCCGGCGCCGACTCCGATCAGCGTCGACCGCAGCCGCCTCGGGCAGGTCGATCACCGCGGCCAAGTGCGGGGTCGGGTCGGTCTCGTGAGGGAAGGCCATGGCCGCGACAAACAGCTCCTGGAAGCGTGACTCGGTGGCCGTCTCGATCTTGATCACCGACCGCACCACCCGCTCGATCTCCAGCCGCTGCTCGCCCGACAGCAGCATTCGAACCGCACCCACCCCCGAGGCGTTGCCAGCGGCCCGCACCCCGCCCTCGGGCGTGTCTGGAACCAGGCCCAGCACCATCGCCCGCACCGGGTCTATGTGGGCGCCGAAGGCGCCGGCCAGGCGTATGTCGGGGACCTCGTCCACGGCCGCGTGCTGGCGCAGCAAGTCGATGCCGGCCCGCAGGGCAGCCTTGGCCAGTTGGATGGCACGAACGTCGTTCTGGGTGATCGACAGCAGGATCGGCTCCCACTGCAGCACGTAGCTGAAGGTGCGGTCGTCGGCCGCGATGCGGGGCGACCGGGCTATGTTCGACGTGATCACGCCGTGGCGGTCGGTGATGCCGGCCAGGAACATCTCCGCGATGACGTCGATGATGCCCGAGCCGCACACCCCTGAGACCCGCAGCTCGGCCAGGTCCAGCTCCTCGGAGAATCCGGGCTCGTTGGACCACAGCTCGCAGCCGATGACCTTGAAGCGGGGCTCCCACGTGTCCGGATCGATCCGAACCCGCTCCACCGCGCCCGGTGTCGCCCTCTGGCCGCAGCTGATCTGGGCCCCCTCGAAGGCCGGGCCCGTCGGGCTCGACGCGGCCAGCACCCGGTTCCCGTCGCCCAGCACGATCTCGGCGTTGGTGCCCACATCCACCACCAGCATCGGCCCGGCGGCCCGGTGAGGGCCTTCGGCCAGGGTGGCCGCGGCGGCGTCGGCGCCCACATGCCCGGCGATGCACGGTCCCACGTACAGCGCGGCGTTCCGCAACTCGATCCCGATGTCGGTGGCGCGGCCTCGCACGGCCGCCGAGGTCGTGAGAGTGAACGGTGCCGCCCCCAGCGGCGTGGGGTCGAGGCCCAGCACCAGGTGGTGCATGATCGGGTTGCCCACCACCACCAGGTCGTGCACCCTGGTTCGGTCCACGCCGGCCTGCTCGCACAGCTCGCCAATAAGGTCGTCGATGGCGCCGCGCACGGCCGCAGTGAGCTCGGTCTCGCCGCCGGGGTTCATCATCACGTACGACACCCGGCTCATGAGGTCCTCGCCGAAGCGGATCTGGGGGTTCATCCGGCCTGACGCCGCGGCGACCTCACCCGTCGACAGTTCCAGCAGGTAGCCGGCGATGGTGGTGGAGCCCACGTCGACAGCCACGCCCCAGGCCTCGTCGGAGTAGCCGGGACGCACGTCGAGGACCGTGCGGCGGTCGTGCACGACAACGGTGACAGACCGGTCCCCGGCCGCTATTGCCGGCGACAGACCGGCCAGCACCTGAACCGGGAACTCCACGTCCGGCAGTCCCCAGTCGCTGGCGAGGGCTTCGGCCACCAGGTCCAGCTCGGCGGCCTCGAATCCGAGCACGACCTCCGGAAGCTCCACGTAGTGCAGCGTGACCACGGGATGGATGATCACTTCGGTGAGGTCGATCGACTTGCGCACGACCGGGCGATGGACCTGGCTCTCGGCCGGAACGTCGATCACGGCGTTCGCCAGCACGACGGCCTGACAGCCCAGGCGGCAGCCCTCGGCCAGCGGTCGCCGGCCCCGGTACTTCAGTTCGGTCGGCCCGGGCTCCGACAGGATGCGGGCGTCGGTGGGCGAGACCTGGCAGCGGCCGCACAGGCCGCGGCCGCCGCACACCGAGTCGAGATCCACCCCGCCGGCTCGGGCTGCGTCGAGCACGGTGGCCCCGGCAGCCACCGAGGCGCGTATCCCCGAGGGGTTGAACACGACGCTGTGCATGTCGTGCATGTGATCAGGGGCCCCGGCGACGCCCGCCCCGTCGTCTCATGCCGACCGTGTCGGGGTCCCGGTGCTCCGCGATCCATGCCGCGCAGTCCCGGTCGTGCCCGGCCAACACGTCTGCGGCCAGCACGGCGTTCTTGACCTCCGGGTGCATGGGATTCATGATCGCCGACGTGAGCCCGGCGCCTATGGCCATCGACAGGAAGGTTCCGGTGATCGTGTGGCGGGCGGGCAGGCCGAAGCTCACGTTGCTGGCACCGCAGGTGGTGTTGACCCCCAACTCGTTGCGCAGGCGCCGCACGAGTTGGAACACCTGGCGTCCGGCCGTGCCCATGGCGCCGATCGGCATCACCAGAGGGTCCACCACCACGTCGGCGGCCGCGATGCCGTGGTCGGCGGCCCGGTTCACGATCTTGCGGGCCACCCCGAAGCGCACGTCGGGGTCCTCGCTGATGCCGGTCTCGTCGTTGGAGATGGCCACTACGGCGGCGCCGTGCCGGGCCACCAGGGGCAGCACCCGTTCCAGCACCTCGTCCTCGCCGGTGACCGAGTTGATGAGGGGCTTGCCTTCGTACACCGCGATGCCGGCCTCGAGGGCCTCGACGATGGAGGAGTCGATGGACAGGGGCACGTCGGTCACACTCTGCACGAGCTTGATGGCCTGGGCCAGCAGGGCCGGTTCGTCGGCGAGGGGGATTCCCGCGTTCACGTCGAGCATGTGGGCCCCGGCCGCGGTCTGGGCCAGCGCGTCGGCCTCAACCCGGCTGAAGTCGCCGTTGCGCATCTCCTCGGCCAGCAGCCGCCGGCCCGTGGGGTTGATGCGCTCGCCGATCGTCACGAACGGGCGGTTGAAGCCGATGACCACCTCTTTGGTGGCCGAGCTGACGACGGTGTCGGTCACTGCGGGTCTCCCTCGAGCTCGCGGCGGTGCTCAGGGGCCGGCTGGTCCTGGCCGTTGTGCTCCGGATCCCAGCCGCCGGTCTTGACGAACTCGTCGAGGCGCGCCCGGGGGAAGGCCTCCTCCAACTCGGCCGCCGCCGCCATGGCGGCGCTCTCGGGATCGTCGGAGCCCGGGGGGATCAAGGTCCGGCGCCACTCGCCGACGTACTGCGAGGCCTGGGTCTTGCCGGCCACCATGGCGGCCCGGTCGATGGCTCTCTGGAAGCGACGCGGGAGGATGCGCTGAACCCGGTCGGTGCCCGAACCGCCGTTGACCTGGGCGGGGATGTCGCGCCAGCTGATCAGCACGAGCTTCCCGTCGTCGCTTCGACGCCTGCGCCCGCCGCGCCCGGCCGGGGGGCTCATGCTGCCGCGACGCCGGCAGGGCCGGCCAGCTTCACGATGCGGCGTTCGAGCCCGCCGATGCCGGTAACGATCCGCTCGCAGCGAAGGCCGAGACGAGCTGCCGCTTGCTCTGCGGCCCGGGCCAGACGGTCGTCGTCGGTCTGGGCCAGGTGGATCACCCGGGTGTAGTTGCCGAAATACGCCTCGAGCAGTTCAGGGTGCTGCGAAATGCCCAGCCCCTTCATGATGAGGCGGTCGAAGTGCCGCACCAGATAGTCGGTGAGGTAGAAGGTGCCTGGTTCCGCCTCCTGCAGGCCGGCGAAGGTGTCCGCGCCGGAGTAGAGCTCGTAGCAGTGGGCGCCGGGCAGCCGCTCGACGCCCTCCTCGGAGCACACCCGGTCGAGGAGTCCGCCCGTGCCGCAGTCCATGTAGCCCACCAGGATCGTGCTGTAGGCATCGCGGGCTCGGGCGTCCCGGACCCGCCCGCGGACGGCATCGGGGATCCGCTCGGGTCGATTGTGCATGATCGCGGGCAGGCACTCCACCTCGATGTGCTCGCCGCCGTTGCGGGCCGCCACCTCGCGAAGCTCGCGAACCAGAGCACCGCAGCCGATGACCAGAACCCTCCGGCGCGGCGGCTCCGTCGTCATCCGGCGGCCCGGCGGGCCGTTACGAGGCTCTTGGCCGTCTCGGAGGCGATGGCGGCGTCACGGCAGTAGGCGTCGGCGCCGACGGCCGCGCCGAACTCCTCGTTGAGGGGCGCGCCGCCGACGAGGATGATGAAGTTGTCTCGTATGCCCTTCTCTATGAGGGTGTCGATCACGACCTTCATGTAGGGCATGGTGGTGGTGAGCAGCGCCGACATGCCCAGAATGTCGGGCTTGTGCTCGTCGAGGGCGGCCAGGAACTCTTCGGCGTCGGTGTTGATGCCGAGGTCGAACACCTCGAAGCCGGCTCCTTCGAGCATCATCGCCACCAGGTTCTTGCCGATGTCGTGGATGTCGCCCTTGACCGTTCCGATCACCACGCTGCCGATGGGCTCGGCGCCGGTCTCGGCCAGCAGCGGCCGCAGGATCGCCATGCCCGCCTTCATGGCGTTGGCTGCCAGCAGCACCTCGGGCACGAACAGGATCCCGTCGCGGAAGTCGATGCCCACGATGCGCATCCCCTCGACCAGGGCGTCGTTGAGCACCTTGTCGGGCGGCCAGCCCCGCGCCAGCAGGATGTTGGTGCCCTCATGGATCTCGTCGGCCAGCCCGTCGTAGAGGTCGTCGTGCATCTGGGCCGTGAGGTCGTCGTCGGCGAGGCTCGCGAGGTCGATGTCGTCGTCGACCATGTCGGGCCCGAAAGCAGGGGTGTCGGTCATCCGCGCAGCCCTCCCTATGTCGGTTGGAGGTCCGTGTTACGGAAGTCAGCCACACGCCGGTTCCGCACTGTGGACCAGTCCCACGATACGGAACAGACTGTACCACGTTTGGGCCGCAACACAAGCCACATCGTCGACCGGCCAGACCTGCTCCCACAGCTAGGGTGCCGGCGGTGTCAATTCGTCGGCTCGGGCCCCAGATGGCAGCGTTCTGTGCGGTTGTGCTGGTCGCGATCGGTGGGCTCACCGGCTCTGCGGCAGCCGAGACGGACCTGGCCGTGGAGGCTGGCTACGGAGGGTATGGCCAGCCCGGCAGGCCATTCCCGCTAGTGATCGCGGTGACCGCCGATGTCCTCGTCGTCGGCGAGCTGCAAATCAGCAGTCCGGACTCCGGTCTCGCGATCGCCAAGCGCGTAGAGATTCCCGGTGGCACGACGCGCGAATTCACTGTTGTCTGGGAGAGCTCGGGGGGAGACAGCGCCACCGTCCAGTTGGTGGCCGGCGGGGACGTCGTCGCTTCGGCTACGGCGCGCCCGATCGAGCGGCAGAATGTCGACCTCGTGGGCGTGTTCCCGGCGCTTGCGGCTCGTGGCCTCCCCGAGAGGGCGTCGTTGATTGTCGACGCCGGTGAGGCGAGGCTCTTCCCGGTCGATCCGGCCAGGTTGGCGGCCGGGTGGGCCGCGTTGGAGCCGCTCGACATCGTCGTGGTGACGGCCGCCGAGCTTCGCGGGCTCGACAGCGCGGGTCTGGACGCGCTGCTAGCCTGGGTGAATCGGGGTGGCCGCCTGATGGTGGACGAGCCTGTCGGCACCGAGATCCCGGGCGTACCGGCGGTGTGGCAGCCTGACGGTGCCGGGCCCCGCATGGCCGGTCAGGGCGAGATCATTGTGACGAACGGCGTGGCTGCGTCGGGCGACTGGGACGCGATGTTCGAGCCTGCGCCGACCAGGTCGTCCCGAGAGGACGAGGACTGGGCAGAGTTCGGCATGTTCTGGGACTTCGAGCGGCTCAGCTGGGCACTGGGACGCGACGCCGACGTGAGGCTTCCCGGCGCGGGCTGGCTTGCGGCCATTGTCGGCGCCTACGTTGCGGTGGCGGGTCCTGGCGTGTGGCTCGCCACGAGGGGGCTGCGCCGGCCCGGGCTCGGCTGGATCTTGGTGCCAGTGGCCGCCCTCTGCTTCGCCGCAGTCATCTGGGCCATCGGGTCGAGCTTTCGGAACAGCGCCAAGACCGCCCACGGCACCATCGTCGAAGTGGCCCCCCGGGGCACCGTGGCCACCACGTACTCGCTGCTGCACTCCAGCGGCGGCGGACGAGACTCGATCTCGCTGCTGCCGGGCTGGTCGACGGTTCCTAGCCGCACGGAGGGTCAGCGAAGCGTGCTTGACATCGTCGACGGCCCGGTCGGGTCCATCGCCTCGATCAAGCTCGACGCGGGCGGGTTCAGCGTGCTCGGCGCCGGCGGCGCCCTCGCGGCGCTCGACGACGCGCTCCAGGTGACGGCTTCGTCGACAGGAGAAGGCAGGGTCACGGGCCTCGTCGCCAACAACTCGCCGGTGGATCTCCACGAGGTCGCCGTCTTTGCAGACCAGGCCGGGATGAACGTCGGAACCGTGCCCGCCGGCTCGACCGTGGAGTTCGACTATTCGGGCCAGCTGGCCGATCCATTGACAGACGAGCCGATCGAGTTCCGGATCTGGAGCGACGCGGTCGCACCGGACCTCTTCGGCGACGGCCGCGACTACGATCCTGGGCCTGTCAACCTCGGACTGTGGGGCGAACTGAACGCCCGCTGGTCGCTCAACGCACGACGGGTTGGACAGGTCGTGGTGGCGGCATGGACCGACGAGCTCGCCTCCCCGCTGGACGCCGGGGTGAGTGCCGGCCGGACACTGCTTGTGGCCCGCGCCGCGATCGAGTCCGAAGGCGGACTTCTCAGTGACGTGGCGGTGCCTCGTGAGATCGTGCGCGGCTCCGGAGCTCTGGGGTCTGACTTTACGATCCTGGACGGACGGGGAGGCGGTGCCATGGTCCGCTTCGTGCTGCCCGAGGACGCTCGCCGCTCCGATCTCGTGCTCGCGGTTCCTCAGGGCCAGCGACGGGTCGAACTGTGGATCGGAGCCGAATGGCGTCACGTCGATCTGGACGGCAACCGGAGCGCGGTGTTCCTGCTGCCGCCGGAGAGCATCGACGGCGGCCGCGTCTACGCCAAGGTCCTGTTCGACTTCGAGCGCGGGGTCCCGTCACTGCGAGAGCTGGCCGTGCGCAGCCGGCGGGCCGACGACGAACTGTCGGCGCTGTCCTTCACGGCCGCCGATGCCGCCTCGGGCGGTCGAGTTGGAGTTTCCGGATGAGCGCCACCGCCCCAGTCGAGGCCGCCCAATCGCAGATCACGGCCGCGGTCAGCATCACGGGACTGCACAAGCGCTTCGGCAAGTTCATCGCGGTGGACGACGTGAGCCTGGAAGTCCCGGCGGGCGCCATCTACGGCCTAATAGGACCCAACGGCGCGGGCAAGACCACCACCTTCGCGGTCATCGCGTCGGTGCTCGCGCCCAGTTCGGGCAGCCTCTCGGTTCTCGGCCACGATCCCGTCGCCTCGCCGCAGGAGGTCCGCAGGATCTTGGGCTACATGCCCGACTCCCTCGGCGTGTACGCCGATCTCGACGTGGAGGAGTACCTACGCTTCTTCGCCGCGGCTTACAAGATCCCGACGCGATCCCGGCCCGGCCTGCTCGACGGCCTGCTGGAGTTGGTCGCTCTCGAAGGCAAGCGCACCGCCCGCGTCGACAGCCTGTCGCGGGGAATGAAGCAGCGCCTGAGCCTGGCCCGAGCGCTTGTTCACGATCCCGAGGTGCTGATACTGGACGAGCCCGCCAGCGGCCTCGACCCGAGGGCGAGGTCCGAGCTGCGGGCCCTGCTGGTCCAGCTCTCCGAGATGGGCAAGACGATCGTCATCAGCTCGCACATACTCTCCGAGATCGAGGACGTGTGCAGCCACATCGCCATCATGCAATCCGGGCGGATCCTGGCGGCGGGCAACGCCGTCGAGGTCTCCGGTCTGCTGACCAGCGGTCGCCGTCTCCGAGCCCGATTCGCGGACGGCACGGTCGAGGATCTCACCGTTGAGAGCGCAGAGGAGCAGGTCGCGCTGCTACGAAGGCTGGCCAACGACGATACCCGTGCGTTGGTGGAGTTCAGCCGGGTCGGCGGCGGCCTCGAAGAGATCTTCCTCAGCCTCACCCATGGAGGCGACGAATGAGCCGTCTCGCCGCCAGAGTCAATCCGGTCCTCGCCCGGGAGCTGACCGAGCGAATGCGCGGCCTGCGGGCGACGGTCATGCTGTCGGCATACCTGGCCGTGCTGGGCCTGGTCGTTGTCCTCTTCTATCGCAGCGAGTCGGACTCGGGCAACAGCCGCTTCGGTGCCTCGCCGATCACGGAGTTGGCCACGGCCGGAGAGGGGATCTTCGAGTGGACGCTGCTCTTCGCGATGCTCCTGGTCCTGTTCCTCGTGCCCGGCTTCACCGCCGGATCCGTCGCCGGCGAGCGTGAGCGGCAGACCCTTGTGCCGATGCAGGTGAGCTTGCTGAGCCCGCTGAGCATCGTCTTGGGCAAGATCGGGGCCTCGGTGGCCTTCACCCTGCTGTTGGTGTTAGCCACACTGCCCCTGCTTACTGTGACCTACCTGATCGGCGGGGTGACTCTCGGCGACGTCCTACAGGGAGCAGGAATGGTGATGTTCACCGCGGTCGTCATCGCCGCGCTCTCTGTGGCGTGCTCGACGTTCATGAGGCGCGTCCAGACTGCGACCGTGCTGTCGTACGGCCTGGTCCTGCTGCTGTGCGGGGCGACCTTCTTGGCGTACTTCGTCGCCGAGCAGGTCGACTCCGACGGAGGCTTCGAGACAGGGGATCCTCCCGGGCTCATCCTGGCTCCCAACCCGATCGTGGCCCTTGCCGACGCCACCGCCGATGGGCCCGATGCGTTTGCCGAAGACTTCGGTTTCTTCGCGCCGTCGTTCGGATACTACGGCGGCGGCGACGGCCCGCTGAGCGGGCTCAAGGAGTTCGTGACCCCCGATGAGGGCCAGTTCGGCCGGATCTTCGACGACGCTGCCTTCGTCGACTTCGGGGTGGCCGTCGCCCCCGGCCTCGACGGCGACTTCGGGGTGGCCGTCGCCCCCGGCCTCGACGGCGACTTCTTCGGCGCGGCTGGTCGAGATGGCGGACAGCCCGATCGGCGCATCCTGCAGCTGTGGGCCCAGCACATGCTGATCATGGGTGCCCTGGCCGTACTCTCGGTGATGCTGTCGTCCATCCGGTTGCGGATACCGGCCAAGACGGAGCGCTGACCGCGGTGTGGGACTAGATGGCGGCGTCGAATCAAGCGACGATGTTGGATCCGACGATTGTGTCGGACCCGGTTGGGAAGTTCCTCGCCGTTGTGCGGCGACGCATCAGGCGGGCGTGGCTGGTGGCCGCCGCCCAACGCTGGGCCCCGGCGGCGTCCGGAATCGCCCTGCTGCTAGTGCTCGCCTCTCGCCTCGTCCCGTGGCCGTGGCTGGAGCCAGCGGCCTTGCTGGTCGGCGCGGGCACCGTGGTCGCCTTGACGGCCAGGTGCGTCACCCTCCCGGTGAGCGTGGAGGCCGCAGCCCGCTCGGCGGACCGTGCGCTGGCCACCAACGACGCCCTCTCGACGTCGCTGCAGTTCGCTGGCCTGGCTGGCGTCTTCGGCGACGGGATCAGGGTCCGAGCGGACGCGGCCGCCCGGCACGGCGACGTCCGGATCGCCATACCGATGGGCGTGCGATGGCGGCCGCTGCTGGCTGCGGCCGCGGCATCCCTGGCCGCGGTGGGTGCAGTGCTCTTCACGGACCCTGCCACGCAGGCGGTGAGCACCCGAGATATCGAGCGCGTCGCCCTGGCGGAGGAGGCGGAGGGCTTGCGGGCACGGGCTTCCGAGCTCGCGGGCAACCCTCTCGCTTCACCGGATCAGGTTGCGCTGGCCGAGCAACTGCAACAGTTGGTGGAACAGATCGAGCAGGCCGCCGACGTCGACGCTGGTCTGGCCGCCCTCGAGCAGGCAAGCAGTGAGCTCGAAGCGAGCGTCACCGACCACTTCCTGGCTGAGAAGTCGGCCGTGCAGGGGTTGAACCGCTCGCTTGAGACTCGGCCGCTCACCGGAGGCCAGGCAGACGCAGCCGGCCAGCTGGAGGCGCTCGGTGACGCGCTTGGTGACTTGTCGGAGCAGGATCGGGCCGCACTGGCCGAGCGCCTCGGAGCGCTGGCCGCCACCCAGACCGCGGGCAATCCTGGTGCCGCCGCGGCGCTCGGGGAGGCCGGCGCGGCGCTGGCGTCGGGCGATCTAGACCGGGCCGCGGCCGCGCTGGGTGAGGCGGCATCGGCCCAGAGAGCCGGTGAGGCGTCTCTGTCGGACCAGACGGCCCGGGTCAACACTGCCGACCTGCTCGGCGATGCCGCCGCCCGCCTGAGCAGCCTCGGCGCGGATGGTCAAGGGCAGGGCCAGGGTCAAGGGCAGGGTCAAGGGCAGGGCCAGGGTCAAGGGCAGGGTCAAGGGCAGGGCCAAGGTCAGGGGCAGGGCCAGGGCCAAGGGCAGGGTCAGGGGCAGGGCCAGGGCAGTGGGTCCCCGTCGGGATCGGTAACCGGGGCGAGGGGCGGGACCGGGCAGGGTCGAGGAGGTCAGGGCACGGCCAGCGGCCGTGGCGACAGCACCGAGACAGGCGATGGTGCCGCGGTTACCGTCTGGCTGCCAGGCGGTGCCAGCGACCAGCAACTCGTGGGCGGAACGTCCACCTCGGGCGAGTCGGAGACCGTCGGGCGGGGCCAGGCGATCACGGGCGCCTCAGGCGCACGCGTGCCGGTCGGCGAGGTGCTCGACGACTACCTCGACGAGGCCGTCGAGAGCCTGGACCGCGGCCAGGTCCCGCCCGCCTCGCGTGCCCTGGTGCAGCGATACTTCGATGCAATCGCCGGATTCTGAACAACTGAGCAACACGAAGGGCAGGAAGCCATATGCCAGAGATGAGCCCCGACCGCTACGCCGCCACCGCCGCGGCCATCGAGGCCGAAGTGGGCAAGGTCATCGTCGGCCAGGCCGATCTGGTGCGCGGAGTGCTGGTGTGTCTGTTGTGCGAGGGACACGCACTGCTAGAGGGCGTGCCCGGCCTGGGAAAGACGATGCTGCTGCGCACGCTGGCCGACGCGGTCGACGTGGAGTTCGCGCGGGTTCAGTTCACGCCCGACCTCATGCCCGCCGACATCACAGGCACGCAGGTGCTCGAGGCCGCAGAAGGCGGCGCCCGCGATTTCCGATTCCGGCCCGGGCCGGTCTTCGCCAATCTCGTGCTGGCTGACGAGATCAACCGCGCCACCCCCAAGACGCAGTCGGCCCTGCTGGAGGCCATGCAGGAGCAGTCGGTGACCGCGGGCGGGGTGACGCGCCCGCTGCCCCGGCCGTTCCTGGTGATGGCCACCCAGAATCCGCTGGAGATGGAGGGCACCTACCCCCTGCCGGAGGCCCAGCTCGACCGGTTCTTGCTCAAGATCCACGTTCCCATGCCGCCGGCCGACGAGCTCCTGACCATTCTCGAGCGCACCACCGGAACGCGCCGGGCGCATGTCGAGCCCGTGGCTGGCGGCGACGACATCGCGGCCATGGTTGCGCTGACCCGCGAGGTCCCCATTGCCGATCACATTGCCCGCTTCGCCGTCGAGATGGTGGTGGCCAGCCATCCCCGGCACGAGGCGGCGCCCGAGCTGGTGCGCCAGTATGTCCGCTTCGGCGCCTCGCCCCGAGGGGCCCAGTCGCTCGTGCTCGCGTCCAAGGCCATGGCCCTGCTGGCCGGCCGGCCGTCTTCCTCGGTTGAGGACGTCCGGGCGGTCGCCCACAGCGCCCTGCGCCATCGACTTGTGCTCGGCTACGAGGCGGCGGCCGACGGCGTCAGCGCGGACGAGATCGTCGATGCCATTCTCGACGCAGTGCCCGAACCCGGCTCCGGCATTCGCGGAGCACCGTAGTGCCCCTGCTGGTGGCGGCGCTGGCGGGTCGGCTCCGGCATCCGCGGAGCACCATAGTGGCCCAGCTGGCGGCGGGTCGGCTGCGGCCAGGCGGAGCGCGGTAGTGGCCCTGCTGCCGGCTGCTCTGCTGGGCCGTCTGGAGCGGCTCCAGATCGCCACCCGGCGGCCTCTGGCCGGCCACCTCGCGGGTGAGCACCGCTCGCCCCGCCACGGCTCGTCGCTGGACTTCGCCGACTACCGCACCTATCACCCCGGCGACGACTTCCGCCTCATCGACTATCACCTGCTGGCCCGCCTCGATGTCCTGCTCATCAAGCTGTTCGAGGCCGACGACGAGCTCGATGTGCGGCTGCTGATCGACACCTCGGCGTCCATGGGCTCGTACGGCAAACTGGTGCACGCGCAGCGCCTCGCGGCAGCCGTCGGGTTCGTCGCCCTCGTGCGACGCGACACGGTCAGCGTCCATACATTCCCCGAGGACAAGCCGGCGCCGCGGTTCGTGGGCCGGCAGGCGACGGCTCAGCTGTTCCGCCACCTGGAGGGGCTCGCGGCGAGCGGTCCGACCACGGTCGCGCAGGCCGTGCTGCACCACCTCTCGCGGCCGGGCCGGCCGGGGCTGACGGTGCTGATCTCGGATCTGCTCACACCGGACTGGGAGCGCGGCATCTCTCGGCTCCCGGCCCGAGGCGGAGACCTTGTTGTCGTACACGTTTTGTCGCGCGCCGAGTTCCAGCCGGAGCTCCATGGCGACATCGAGATCGTCGACCGAGAGACCAAAGAGCGGCTGTCGGTGAGCCTCTCACCCGAGACGCTCGCCGATTACCGCGCCGGTGCCGTCGCCTGGGCCGACGCGGTGGCGGCGCGCTGCCGCCATGTCGGCGCCGCGTACACGCGGACTATGGCCGAGGACGATCTCGAGCCGCTGCTCTTGAGCGGCTGGCGGGAAGTGGGCATCCTCCGGTGAGGCTCGCGGACGGGGCAGGGCAACGCCTCCGCCTCGGCCCTCTCGCGTCGGCAGGAACAGGGCGCACCCGGTGACGTTCGCGAACCCCGCCGGCCTCTGGTGGGCGATGCTGGCCCTTCCGGTCCTGCTCCTGCATGTGCTCAAGCCCAGGCGGACTGCCCATGTGGTGAGCTCGACCCTGCTTTGGCGGGCCTTCGATCGCCCAGTCACCTCGACCACGCCCTTCCGCATGATCCGACCCTCGTGGCTGCTCCTGCTCCAGCTGCTCGGGGTCGGCCTGCTCGCCGTAGCCATCGCCGATCCGGTTCAGGTCGAAGAGACGCCGCTGGCGGAGCATACGGTGTTCCTGATCGACGGCTCCGGGTCGATGCTCGCGCTCGACGGCGAGCCCGACCGGATCGCCGATGCGAGAGCCAGAGCCCGCGAGGTCCGCCGCGATCTGCCGAGGGGCGGCGTTGCCAGCGTGATCGAGGTGGGTCCCCAGCCCCGGGTGCTCCTATCGGCCAGCGACGACGCCGACGCCTTCGACGAGGCGGTTGCGGCGACGCGCGCCACCCCGGGCCGCGCCGACTTCGCGGTCGCGTTCGCGCTCGCGGAAGGGCTCGAGACGGCCGACGCAGCCATCGGGTTCGTCCTGCTTTCCGACGGGGGACTGAGCGAGGACGAACAGCGGCTGCTCCCGCCGGGCACGACCTACGAACAGGTCGGGTCGGCTGCCACCAACCGAGCGGTCGTGGACCTCGACGTCGAGGCCCGGCCCACCGAACTGCACGTTCGCGTCACGGTCGCCAATCGGGGCGGCCCCGCCGCCACCCAGACGCTGCGACTCGACGTCGACGGGCGCACGCGGGAGCGCGTCGAGCTGGACCTCGCGGCCGGCCAGACGCTGGTGCACGAGACCGATCTGAGCGTCGGTGATCGAGTCGATGCATTCCTGGAGGGCGAGGACCTGCTGGCCGCCGACAACCGCCGCGCCGCGGTGAGCCGCCGCCGCCAACCGATCCGAGTCCAGGTCGTGGGCGAGCCCGACCCGTTCCTCGACGCGCTGCTCTCGGCCGTCGACGGGCTCGCGCTGGTCGCCGACGGGGAACCGGACTCGCCCGATCTCACCGTCTACAACCAGTCTCCGATACCGGCCGCGCCCGCCACGCCCGCCACGCCCTTCCTCGCCATACGCCCGCCGGGGGGAGCTCCGGGAGTGTCGGTCGTCGGCGAGGCCGAGGCGCCCGCGCTGACGCTCGTGCGATCCGATGATCCGCTGCTGGGTGGAATCGACCTGTCGGGCCTCGCTGTCGCCACGGCCCAGCGGGTCCGCTCCGACACCGCGGAGGTGCTCCTCGGCGCAGAAGCCGCGCCTCTGCTACTGCGGGGGAGAGCCGACGGCGTCCGCTTCGCCTACCTCACGTTCGATCTGAGCGACTCGAACCTCCCGCTGCAGCTGGCGTTCCCCCTTCTCGGCGACCGCCTGCTGGCGGAGCTGACGGGCGCCGTGCTGCCCCCCTCGTCGATCGAGGTCGGCGACACGCTCGTCGTTCCGCCACAGTCCGGCGGCGTGGTGACCGACCCGGCCGGCACCGCGGTCGAGCTGGCGCCGGGGTCGCCCGGGCTCGTCGTCGAGCGGCCCGGGGTGTGGAGCGTCGCTGCTCCAGACCGTCCCGAGGTGTTCGTAGCGGTGAACCCCGCGGCCGCGGAGTCGACGCTCACGCCGGTGCCGAGCCTCCCGACCGAGCGCCGGCCCCCGCGCCCCGGCGAGTCCCCGCCCAGCAGCTCGTCCCCGCTGCGGCGGTGGGTGCTCGCCGCCGCGCTCGCTGCCGTCGCCGCCGAGTTCCTGCTGGCCCGCCGGCGGGTCGGCGTGGGCCCGCGCCAGTGGAGGCTGGCCGCCGCGGTGAGGATTCTCATGGTCGGAGCGCTGCTCGGTGCCCTCCTCGACATCGGCTTCGACCGCGACGCGGGCGACGTCGCCACCGTCTTCGTTGTGGACGCGTCGGACTCGCTCGGCATTCGGGGCCGCAGCGAAGCGGTCGGGTTCGTGCGGGAGTCGCTGGCCGCGCAGCCCGGCGGCTCGCGAGCCGCCGTCGTGATGTTCGGCCGCGACGCCCGCATCGAGTTGCTGCTCCAGCGGGAGGCCTCGCTCGCCCAGCCGTCGGTGAGGATCGATCCCTCGCACTCCAACCTCGCGGCTGCGCTGCGGCTCGGCGGCGCGATCCTTCCGGCCGACGCCCGGCGGCGCGTGGTGCTGGTCAGCGACGGCCGCGCCACTGGGGGCGACGCAGCGCGCGAGGCGGCGCGGCTGGCCGACAAGGGCATCGCCGTCGACACGGTGCTGGTGGACGCTCCCGGCGCGGCCGACATCGCCATCGGCGGGGTTCGAGCCCCGGCCCGGGTGTCGGAGGGGGATCTGGTCCCCATCGAAGTGACGCTGCAATCGACTCTGGAAGGCCCCGCCGTCGTCACGCTGCGCGTCGATGGCGAGGTCGTCTCCGCACGGCGCCTGGACGTGGTGGCGGGCAATCAGAGCGTGACGCTGACCGACACGGCCAGCGGAGGCGGGCTGCGCCGCTACCAGGTGGACGTCGAGAGCCGCTCCGACGGCGTCACGCAGAACAACACCGGCTTTGCCGCGGTCGAGGTCGGAGGGCCGCCGCGGGTGCTGATGGTGGAGGGGACGGCCGGGAACGGTACCGAGCTCGGCACCGCGCTGGAGGCCGGCGGCCTGGAGGTGCAGACCGTGTCGGTGGCCGCGATTCCGGAGCTGGACGAGCTGCTCTCGTACGCGTCCATCCTTCTGGTGGACACCAGCGAACGCCAGCTGACGGCACGCCAGGTCGCAGCCTTGAGCGGCGCGGTGCGCGACGGCGGTCGGGGGCTCTTGACCGTCGGCGGGAATCAGTCCTACGGGCTCGGCGGCTACTACACGAGCGAACTGGAGCGTCTGCTGCCGGTCGTCAGCGAGATCCTCGATCCCAAGCGGCGCCAGACCGTGGCCGAGGTCCTGGCCATCGACACCAGCGGATCGATGGGCGCATGCCACTGCTCCGAGGGCCAGTTCGCCAGCAACCGCCTCGACGGCGGTGTGAACAAGACCGACATCTCCCGGGCCGCGGCCGCCCGCACCATCGCCGCGCTGAGCGAGAACGACGAGATCGGCGTGCTCGCGTTCGACGTCGAGGAGCAGTGGGTGCTCGACCTTCAGAAGCTGCCCGCCCAGGACGTAGTCAACCAGGGCCTGGCCGCTCTCAGCCCGGACGGCGGCACCAACCCGTCAGGATCGCTGGATGCCGCCGCCAGCGCGCTGCGCGAGAGCAATGCCGCCCTCAAGCACGTCATCTTGTTCACCGACGGGTTCACGTCGCCTGCGCTGCTGGAGGGCTTGGCCCGCGACGCGTCGGAGCTGGCCGCTGAGGGCATCACCGTGTCGGTCGTCGCCACCGGCGAGGGCGCGTCCGGCGAACTCGAGGCCGTCGCCGAAGCCGGCGGTGGCCGGTTCTATCCGGGCCGGGACCTGCAGCAGATTCCGGAGATAATCATGGAGGAGGCCGTACTGGCCTCCCGCGACTTCGTCAATGAGGGCGAGTTCCGCCCCACGGTCACGTCGTCGCGGCCTGTGGTCGCCGGCCTCACCGAGTCGCCGCCTCTGCTGGGATACATCGCAACGACTGCGAGACCCCGCGCGGTGACGCTGCTGGAGATCGGGCCTGACAGAGATCCGCTGCTCGCCCGGTGGCAGGTGGGACTCGGAACGGCGACATCGTGGACGAGCGACGCGTCGGACCGCTGGTCTCAGCTGTGGGCAGGATGGGACGGCTACGTCGGGTTCTGGTCCCGAGTCGTTCGCGACACCTTCCCGTCGCTGTCCGACGGCACCACAGCCGTCATCGACGACGGCATCCTGAGAGTTCGGGTGGAGTCCGACGGCGGCTTCGGCGACGGCGCGGCCGCGGCCGCTCACGTCACCGACCCCGCATTGGCCGGCCGGGAGGTCGCGCTGAGCCGGGTGGGCGCCGACACGTTCGTGGGCGAGCTCGGGGTGGACGAAGCAGGCACCTACGTAGTGGGGACCTCAGTGGTCGCCGCCGATGGGTCCACCACTCAGGGGACCGCGCTGACCAGCCAGTCCTACGGGCGTGAGTACGAGCCGGGCGCTCCCGACGGGGCTCTGCTGACGAGAGTCGCCGAAGCGGGAGCGGGACGAGCCGGCATCGAGCCGTCGATGGCCTTCGACACCGACGGGCTGGCGGCCGGCCGCTCCCGAGTGGCTCTCGCCCACTGGCTGCTGCTGGCCGCCGCGCTCCTGTTCGTGGCCGCGGTCGTCCTCAGCCGCCTCACTCTGACGCCGTTCGACGAGGCGGGGCGCCGCCTGCCCCGTTCAAAGCGACGGGGCCGGCTGTCGCGAAGGGTCTGGCCGGTGCGGCCGGGCCGCGCCGACGACGCACCAGTCGACACGCAGGCTCGCGACCAGACGCAATCAGCGGCCGAGGAAGACGAGCGGCTCCTACAAGAGCTGGCCGAGGCCGACGAGTCGGCCCGATCCAGCACGGTCTCGGCCCTCCTAGAGCGAACCCGCGACCGCCGCAAGCGCGACCAGACCTGACCCGACGCCGGCGGAGAGCACAAGGCGCGAGGTCGCTGCCGCTTACATCGTGGCTCGCAGGCGTTGCTCATGGCAGGATCTCGTGCCCACCGCAGTCGTGCCACACGACGTGCAACAGTCCCGTCTCCCTCTCGTCGCCCCATGAGAAGGTCGCCCGGCCGTCCGGTGCCCACCGGAACTCGTACAAGCCGGCCGAGCCATGGAGCTTGCGGACGAGACCGGGCCGGAGCCATTGCGTCCGTCCGACTTCCATGGATCGCAAGTCCTCAACGAACCGGGCGAGAGCCGTCCGAAAGTAGCGGCGCTGAGCCGGTGTCAGCCGCTGATAGCCGCGCCTGAACGCGCCGGACGTCTCATAGGTCGGCACGATGAGGCATGAGGATCGCTAGTGGCTCGAGCGATCAGCGAGACAGGCTGTGTACTCCTCGGCGCTGTGATGGAAGTGACCGTCGTGCTCGTAGGGGAGGTCGTCAAGAGCATCGAGGAACGCCTTGGTGCTCTCATGGAAGGTTGTCTGCCCGGCAGAGAAGTCGCCGGTAGGGTCGGGGTTCTTGCCCATGTCGTCGCGTATATCGGCTAGCGTTACCCGGCCCTTGTGGACCCTGGCCCCATCCGGCACTGGTTCCGCGGTCATGGCAGCACCGTACCTGCCGCTCCGATATAGCACCGTCGGGCCGTCCGGGACAGAGACGACAGCGTTGGCTGGGGCGCAACCGACCGGTCTCTCGCAGATGGGCTCTCCTCTATACGGGCGACCTCGAAGCGGCTCATGTCGCACATGCTATCGGAGGTCTTGATGCAAAGCAACATAATTGTATGATTATGCACGATAGTCAGAGGTTCTCTTGTGGTGTACCGGAGACGGGCGAAGGCGCATCGCAGCAAGCGCGGTGTCGAACGCGACCATGAGCCCGGCGCCGGCCAAGAGTATGGACCCCCACCACACCCACATGACGAGCGGAGCGACCGACACGCTGTAGAGCGCCAGCCCCGAGTCTGTCGCGTTCCGGAGAACCACCTGGATGTCGCGGGCGGGACGGGAGTGCAGGGCGGTCTCCGCGAGCAGCACGCTGCGATCCGGGAACGCCACCAGCGAAGGGCGGAGAGTGGCCACCATGTCGTCGCCGTCGCGTACCTCCACCGTGGCGACCACCGCGTTCGATCCCGGGGCCGGTCCCCCGGCTACTTCAACGCCGACATGGCGGAAGGACCGTCCCCCAACCTCGATCTCCTCGCCGACGTCCAGTCCGACCGTCACCCGGTCAGCCTGAGTTGAGCCCGCGACGCCGATCAACAGGACCGCGAATCCGAGGTGGCCCACCCGCATCGGCCAGCGTCCGCGCGTTCGCGACCACAGTCCGTCGACGAGATTCACGAGGATGGCGCCGACTCCGGCTGCGACGCACAGGGCGAAGGGCGCACGCGTTCCTGCGGCCGCGGCCGTGACTACACCGGCCAGCGCGCCCGAGGCCGACCAGACGGTCGCCCGCCCGCCGACGACGGTGGCCGTGGCGCCCAGCCCCACGATGGCCAGGGGGCCGAGAAGCATGGCGTAGTACGGGCCCGTTACGAGGGGCTCGCCCGGTGCGGGTATCGGATAGAGCACTCCGGCCAGGACGAGCACGGCCGCAGCTGCGGCCAGCACGCCAGCCGCGATGCGCGCCAGCACCAGCGGAGGCTGCCGCCAGAGGGCGCCCCGGCTTGCCTCGGCAACTAGGGCTTGAGCCGGCCGAGGCCGCTGGTGCTGTCGCCCGGGCCGGAAGCCTGCGGCGGCGAGCACCGCAACTAGGGCTTGAGCCGGCCGAGGCCGCTGGTGCTGTCGCCGGGGCCGGAAGCCTGCGGCGGCGAGCACCGCCACGACCGCGGTGGCCACGATCAGGCCCAGCAGGATCCACGAGACCCGCGCGTCGTCCGCGAAGGCATGGACTGAGCCGCCGACACCGCCGCGGGTGATTGCGGCAGCCACCAGGACAGTCGCCCACGGCAGTGTGCACAGCATCCGAACGGTGCGTCCGTGTCGGGGCTGGCCGATCGCGTGAATCGCCGCGACGACGAGCAGCCAGGCGACGAGGATGCCGTTCTCGACCGGGTCCCAGCCCCAGAATCCGCCCCAGCCCAGCTCGACGTACGCCCAGTTGGATCCGGTGGCGAGCCCGACCGTCAGCAGAGCCAGACTGAGGCCGAGCCAGCTGCGCAGCGCTCCGCGTCGTCGGGCGTCGAGCGGGGCGGCCACCGCAACAAGGAACGGCACGATGGTGGACACCTGGCCCAGGTAGAGCAGCGGCGGGTGGTACAGCATCGCCGGATGCTCGAGGATCGGCTGCAGCCCGGCGCCCTCGATCGCGGGGATGGCCAGCTGGTGGAACGGGTTGGCCGTGGCCAGAACCGCGCCGGCCAGCACCGCGACGCTCAGAGAGCCCCACAGTCCCGCGCTCCGGGCCGTGGCGGTCGGCTGGGTCCAGACCAGAGCCGCCACAGCCGCGGCGACCATGCTCGTGAACAGCAGCAGTGACCCGCTGGCCCCGCCCCATAGGCCTGAGAGCCTGTATAGCTCCGAAGTACCGCCCCGGGCGTGGTCGGCGACATACGTGAGCGACAAGTCGAGCGACCACAGCGCTCGCCCCAGCACGACCACCGGTACGGCCGCGCCGATGGCCATTACCGCCGAGGCGGCCTGAGCGAAGCGCCGCGATCGGGCGCTACCGGCCGCCGTCGCGACTGCCGCGGCCGCACACGCCCACAGGCAGGCCTGAGCGAAGCCGGTCATCGCAAGACTGTACCTCTCGCCGCAGAACTGGAACATCGACAGGTTGCACGGGTCATGTCTGAAGAGACGGGTGTTGGGGGGCTACGAAGTCGAGCGGGGGACGCGTAGCCTTGGCCTCCATGCCCGCCGCGCCCGAGGCCGACACGCCCCCGCACCGCTACGACGCGGCCCTCGCGGCCGAGATCGAGACCCGCTGGCAGGCTCGCTGGGACGCGAGCGGGATATACGAGACGCCCAACCCCTCAGGCGACCTCGACTCCGACCCCAAGCTGTTCGTCATGGACATGTTCCCGTACCCGTCGGGGTCGGGTCTGCATGTGGGGCATCCGCTGGGCTATATCGCCACCGACGTGTACGTCCGCTTCAAGCGGATGACCGGGTTCAACGTCTTGTACACGATGGGCTTCGACGCCTTCGGGCTGCCCGCGGAGGAGCATGCCCGCCAGACCGGCCAACATCCCCGGATCAACACCGAGGCCAACATCGACAACATGCGCCGGCAGCTCGACCGGCTCGGACTGAGCCACGACAAGCAGCGCGGCATCGCCACCACCGACGTCGACTACTACCGCTGGACCCAGTGGATCTTCCTGCAGATCTTCAACTCCTGGTTCGATCCGGATGCGGGCCGGGCCCGGCCGATCGCCGAGTTGATCGACGAGTTCGAGTCCGGTGAAAGGCCCTTGCCCGATGACTTGCTGCGCGCCGAAAGGAGCATCCCCGAGGAGCGGCGGTGGTCGGCACTGAGCGAGGGGGACAGGCGCAGAGTGATTGACGGGCACCGCCTGGCCTATGTGGCCGACGCCCCGGTCAACTGGTGCCCCGCGCTGGGCACGGTGCTGGCCAACGAGGAGGTCACCGCCCAGGGCCGCTCCGAGCGGGGCAACCACGAGGTGTTCAAGCGGCCGCTCAAGCAGTGGATGATGCGCATCACCGCTTACGCCGACCGCCTGCTGGAGGACCTGGATCGGCTGGACTGGCCCGAGTCGGTCAAGACCATGCAGCGCAACTGGATCGGCCGTTCCGAGGGCGCACTGATCTCGTTCCAGGCCACGAACTCCTTGCCCGGCCAGACGCAGACCATCGAAGTGTTCACCACCCGGCCCGACACCCTGTTCGGCACCACCTACATGGTGCTGGCCCCAGAGCATCGGTTGGTGGACGAACTGGTGGCCGACGCCTGGCCCGCCGGCACGCCCGAGTCCTGGACCGGTGGGGCGGCCACGCCCCGCGAGGCTGTTGCCGACTACCGCGCCCGGGCTGCGGACTTGAGCGACGCCGACCGCAGCGACTCCAAGTCGGGGATCTTTCTGGGTGCCTTGGCCCTGGTCCCGTTCACTGCGCCCGCTAGCGGCGAGGACTTGACCACCGCGGCCGAGCAAGGGGACTTGACGTTTTCCGGCGAGGTCTCGGACTTCACCCTGCGCCGTGAGGAGGCTGAAGACGGCAACGGTCAGCACAGCACGGCCAGCGAGCCTTGGGCGATCGTGGGAGGAGCATTGCAGCCGGCGGTGCCGGTGTTCGTGGCCGACTACGTGCTGATGGGTTACGGCACCGGCGCGGTGATGGGTGTCCCCGGCGAGGACCAGCGCGACCGCGAGTTCGCCGAGGCCTACGGGCTGCCGGTCATCCGCACCGTGCAGCCCCCGCCCGACCATCCCGCCGACCTCGCGTACACGGGCGACGGCCCCTCCATCAACTCCAGCTTCCTCGACGGCCTGGATGTGGAGGCGTCCAAGGCCCTGATCATCGAGCGGCTCGAGGAGTCCGGGTTCGGCCGTCCCATCGTCAACTACAGGATGAGGGACTGGCTGTTCAGCCGTCAGCGGTACTGGGGTGAGCCGATCCCGATCGTGTTCGACGAGCACGGCCCCGTCGCCCTGCCCGAGAACATGCTCCCTCTGGAGCTTCCCGAGCTGAACGACTGGGCGCCGAGGGCGCTGGCCCGGGACTCCGAGCCGGAGCCGCCGCTGGGTCGGGTGACGGAATGGGTCGGTGTCGAGTTGGACCTCGGCCACGGGCCGCGCCGCTACCGGCGGGAGCTGAACACCATGCCCCAGTGGGCCGGCTCGTGCTGGTACTACCTGCGCTACCTCGATCCCAACAACGACGATGCTCTCGTCGCCCCCGACGTCGAACGCTACTGGATGGCCGATCCGGACCCTGGCGGCGTGGGCGGCGTAGACCTGTACGTCGGCGGTGTCGAGCACGCCGTGCTGCACCTGCTCTACGCCCGGTTCTGGCACAAGGTTCTCTTCGACCTCGGCCATGTGAGCGGGCCCGAGCCGTTCAAGCGCCTGGTCAACCAGGGCTACATCCAGGCCTACGCCTTCAAGGACGCACGAGAGGTGTACGTGCCCGCAGAAGAGGTGGAGGGTTCTCTGGAAGAGGGCTTCGTCCACCGGGGCGAGCCCGTAGCGCGAGAGCTCGGCAAGATGGGCAAGTCGCTCAAGAACTCGGTCACCCCCGACGACATGTACGCCTCCTACGGGGCAGACACCCTGCGCCTCTACGAGATGTTCATGGGGCCAATCGACCAGGGCCGGCCCTGGGAGACCCGTTCGGTGGTGGGCTCGCAGAGGGTGCTGCAGCGGGTATGGCGCAATGTGGTGGACGAGGAGACCGGCGAACTGCGGGTGAGCGACGAACCGCCGGACGACGATCTGCTCCGGCTGCTGCACCGCACCATCGACGGGGTGCGCTCCGACATGGAGGGACTGCGGTTCAACACGTCCATCGCCAAGCTGACGGAGCTCAACAACGAACTCACCCGGCGGGGCCCGGGCGCGCCCCAGGAGGTGGCCGACGTGCTGGTGCGCATGCTGGCGCCGCTGGTTCCGCACTTCGCCGAGGACCTGTGGCACCGCCTGCGCGGCGACGGCGCCGGCTCGGTGACGCAAACCGAGTTCCCCGCGGCCGATCCGGCGCTGCTGGTGACCGACACCGTGGAGGTGCCGGTCCAGGTGAACGGCAAGCTGCGGGGGCGGGTGACGATCGCAGTCGATGCTGACGAGGGGACCGCGGTGGCCGCGGCGCTGGCCGAGCCCAACGTGGCTGTCCATGTGGGCAACCGGGAGCTGCGCAAGAAGCTCTACGTGCCTGGCCGCATGGTCACCCTCGTGGTGTGAGCTCGGGGCCTGGTGAGTCTGGAAGTGGCCGAAGCCCAGGGGCGTGTCCGACGCGGACGGTGCGTCCCCACGTTCGTCGTGTGAGCCCCGGGCGGTACCGGCGCGAGCTGTCGATCTCGCAGGCCCGACGGATCGCGCTCGCGGCTCAAGGCTTTGCCGATCCCGCACCCGCGGGTCGGGTAGACCGTCGCCACCTGCGCCGGGTGATGGGTCGCGTCAAGCTCCTGCAGATCGACTCCGTCCCGGTGGTCATCCGAACCCAGTACCTTCCGCCCTTCTCCCGGCTGGGCTGCTACGACGCTGGGCTGCTGGACCGGATCGCATACCGTGACGGGGAGTGGTTCGAGACCTGGGCCCACGAGGCCTCGCTAGTGCCGGTCGAGGACGAGCCTCTGCTGCGCTGGGAGAAGCAGAGCGCCTCTGAGGGCCAGACTTGGAAGAGCCTGGTCCATCTGGCCCGGACCGAGTCCGCCTATGTGGACGACGTGTTGGCCCAAGTAGCCGAGCGTCCGCTGGCCGCGGGTGAGCTGGCCGATCCCCGGCCCCGAAGCGGCGAGTGGTGGGGGAGCCGGTCGATGGGGTCGGTGGCTCTGGAGTGGCTCTTCCGAGTCGGTGCGGTGGGGGTCCGCCGCCGGGCCAACTTCACCAAGGAATACGACCTCCTGGAGCGGATCGTCCCGGCCGACGTCCTGGCTCGGCCCACCCCGTCGGAGGCCGACGCCCAGCGGGCCCTGCTGTTCAACGCGGCCCGGGCGCTGGGGGTCGGCACCGCCGCCGACCTGATCGACTACTACCGGCTGCCGGCTCGGCCGGGCCGGGCCCGGCTGGGCGAGCTGGCCGAGGCGGGACAGCTTGAACTGGTCGAGGTCGAGGGATGGCGGGAGCAGGCCTACTTGCATTCAGGCGCCCGCCTGCCCCGCGCGATCGAAGCGGTCACGGTGCTGTCGCCGTTCGACCCAGTGGTCTGGAACCGGCCCCGAGCGGCCCGGCTGTGGGACTTCGAGTACCGCATCGAGATCTACGTCCCGGCCTCCAAGCGGGTCTACGGCTACTACGTGCTGCCGGTGCTGGCGGGCGAGCAGCTAGTGGCCCGTCTGGACCTCAAGACCGATCGGGCAGCCGGGATGCTGCGGGTGCTGGGCGCCTTCGCCGAACCGGGGGTGGAGCGGTCCGAGCTGGCCGAGCGCCTTCGGAGCCATCTGCACGACCTCGCCCGCTTCGTCGGCGTCGATGATGTGAGCTACGGCGCTCGGGGCGACCTGGCGTCGGAGTTGCGGGCCGACTGCGGCGGTTCCGCCGGGTAGCGGATCTTGGCTTCGGTAGGGTCGAAGTCAGTCATCTCGACGTCTTCGGCGATGCGCTCGATGTCAGCTTCGGTCAGCAAGCGCGAATGACCCGGGTGCGGCCGTCATGGGTCTGAGTTCCCGTCGGCGGGTACCGCTTGCGCGCCGAGGCATGCGCGGACGTTCCGCCCCCGTCTGAGCCCTGAGCGGCGGGCCGCCGGTAGCGTCGGCTGCCTATGTCGTTCGTGATCCGGCGTCCGGCCGCCCGCTGCGTGCTGCTGGACGGCGCCGGGCGGGTGTTCCTGATCCGTTCCGAGGACCCGATCGACCCGCACAAGCCCGAGTGGCTGGAGATCCCCGGCGGCGGCATCGGCTACGGCGAGGACTCCGCCTCGGCCTGCCGGCGCGAGCTGCACGAGGAGACGGGCATCACCGATGTCGAGATGGGGCCGTGCGTTTGGACCCAGTACGTGGAGTACACCTTCTGTGGGATGCGCTTCGAGTCGAACGAGCGCATCCATGTCGCCTGGTGCGAGGGCGGCGAGTTCCGTCCCCGCGGGCTCGAAGCGCTCGAGGCGGCGGCTTTCATCGGCGCGGACTGGTGGACGCTCGACGAGTTGCTGGCCAACACCGAGCCCACCGTCCCGGCCCGCCTCAGGGAGTTCCTCCTCCCGGTTGTGGCCGGCGAGCTAGCCGAGCCGCCCATCGACATCTCACCGGAGATATCGCCCGCTTAGCCCGAATCCACCGGTGCGGTGGGTTCCATGGGTGTGGCGCGTCCACCAGAAAGACATCCTGACATGGAAGAATGGTGTTGTCAGCGACACTCATCCTGGCCACGCGAGGCGGCACTTCCTGTGAGCAGCACACCAGGTGGGATCGACGGGCTGGAAACGGTGCTCGATCGCGGTTCGCCACGAACATCAAGCAGTTAACCACCCCACATGTGGCAAACCGATTGAAGATCGTTCTGTCGGTGGTGGCATCGATGCTGGCGAACCATCCCCCACCGGCCCGCCCATCGGTGGATCCAGGCTTAGGGGCCGCGCGAATAGGTGAGCAATGGCCTTGAAGATCCCCGAAATCCCAACGAATTCACAGCCGACACAACGCCTATCCGCGCACGTCCTTAGCGGGAAGCTCAAGACTCGGCTACCAGTCGTTGTCGCGGTCGGCCCGGTCGGCGGCGCTTACGCCGTAGCCGATGATTATCGACGGTGCCAGCAGCAAGGAGCCGGCCACGAGCCCGACTGCGGCGACAGTGGCGGGCCCGGTGGTGAAGCCGGTCAGGAAGCCGGCCATGAACGCGGCTAGGGACACGCCGTACAGCGAGTAGCCCGCTCGCCGCCCCGTCCTGGCCAAGCGGGCCAGGCGCTGCCGCCGGGCCAGGACCGGATCGGAGGGATCCGTCATCGGTCCGTGCCGCCAGCGGTGCCCGAAACCGGCTCGTCGTCGACATCATACAGCCAGCAGTGAACGCCGCGGTAGCGGGCTTGCTCGTGCTCGAAGTTGGTGCGATTGGGCGTGAACACGCCGATCTCGTACACCGACAACTCGTACGGCTCCCCCACGAACGCCTCGAAGTGCTCGTAGCACACTCTCAGGGCGAAGCCCCGCACCGCGTCATCGCCCGGGTAGACGGCAGGGTGAGGAGCGTCCAGTTCGAAGGTGTGGTACACCTCGGCCCAGTGGGGCTCGTCGCAGCCGACCCGGGCTGTGATCGCCAGTCGCCGCCCCGCCTGTAAGCCTTCAAACCGGTTGAAGCAGTCGCTGTTCACGAGGTTGTACTCGCTGATGATCTCGCCGGGAATGTCGAGCGGGTCGATCGGTCCAAGTTCGGTCGCCCCGTCCGAGCCACCGTCGTCTTCGGCGGGCGGGTCAGCTTCGGGCTCTGACCCGGTCTCGCTCCCTGCCGACAGCGTCGCCACCACATCGGTGGTGGCGGGGGGTCCCGCCGCGGCCACGGCTGCAGCCGGATCGGTCAGATCCTTGTCCGCATTGTCGGGTCCTCCGCTGCACGCGACCAGCAACACGGCCACCGCGACGGCTCCCACGAGAGAGCTCAGGAGGTATCGAGGAGCTAGTCCCATCGAGCCGGAGACTAGGAGATGCCATGCCGACAAGGCACCCCGACGCGCCCGATGTGCCGCGTAGTCGCGTTGATTCTCGGTTGGCTGACTCCGTCTGGCGAGGCCCGTAGCACCCCGGACGCGCCGCTACCTAGAGTGTTCGCCCGTGCAGTCTCGGGCTCTGGCCAGCGAGTTCATTGGGACTGCCGTGATCGTGCTGCCGATCGGCGGCGGCAAGCCGTGCAGTCTCGGGCTCTGGCCAGCGAGTTCATTGGGACTGCCGTGATCGTGCTGCCGATCGGCGGCGGCAAGCCGTGCAGTCTCGGGCTCTGGCCAGCGAGTTCATTGGGACTGCCGTGATCGTGCTGCCGATCGGCGGCGGCAAGCCGTGCAGTCTCGGGCTCTGGCCAGCGAGTTCATTGGGACTGCCGTGATCGTGCTGCCGATCGGCGGCGGCAAGCCGTGCAGTCTCGGGCTCTGGCCAGCGAGTTCATTGGGACAGCCTTCGTGCGGCTTCTGTACCCGCGGGCTCGCTCGTAGAGTGACGTCTCGAACCGCAGGCCCGGGAGGCGCCCGATGACAACCCTGGACTTCGCCGCCTTTGATGCTGACAACCACTACTACGAGGCCACCGACGCCTTCATCCGCCACGTCGACCCCAAGATGCACAAGCACTGCATGCAGTGGGCCACGGTCGACGGACGCCAGCGGCTGCTGGTGGCCGGGCGGATCAATCGTTTCATCCCCAACCCCACCTTCGACCCGGTGGCCAGGCCCGGCTGCCTCGACGACTACTTCAGGGGCAAGGTGCCCGCCGCCGACATGCGGGAGGCCTTCGGCAAGCTTGAGCCCATCGCGGCCGCCTACCGGAACCGGGACGCGCGGATCGAGCTGTTGGACCACCAGGGCCTGCAGGCGTGCCTCTTGTTCCCGACTCTGGGCGTGGGAATGGAGGCCGCCCTCGAGCACGACACGGCCGCACTGACCGCGGCGTTCGGGGGATTCAACCGGTGGCTGGCCGAAGACTGGGGGTTCGCCTACCGGGACCGGCTCTTCGCGGCCGGGTATCTGACACTGGCCGATCCCGACTGGGCCCTCGACGAGATCGACTGGCTGATCGACAACGACGTGCGGGTCGTGAACATTCGGCCGTCGTCGGTGCCCGACGGCGCAGGCGGCCGGCGCTCGCTGGGCCATCCCGCCCACGACAAGGTGTGGCAGCGCCTGGACGACCACGGCATCGCGGTGGCCATGCACTCGGGCGACTCCGGCTACGGCTTCCTGCTGGAGCACTGGGGCGTGGACAGCGAGTTCGAGTCGTTCCGCTACAACGCGCTCAAGAGCCTGCTCACCTACTCGCCGATATCCGACGCGCTGGCCTCGCTGCTGGCCGAGGGCGTGTTGAGCCGGCACCGCAATCTGCGCGTCGCCACCATCGAGACCGGCTCGGAGTGGGTGTGGCCGTTCGTCAAGAAGCTCGCCAAGACCTACCGCCAGCAGGGCCACGCCTTCGAGGAGGATCCTCTGGAGGTGTTCCGGCGCCAGGTGTGGATCTCGCCCTATTACGAGGACGATCTGCAGGCTCTGCGCGACCTGATCGGTGCCGGCCACATGCTGTTCGGGTCGGACTTCCCTCACGCCGAGGGCCTGGCCGATCCGGTTTCGTTCGTGCACGATCTCGAGGGGTTCTCCGACGACGAGATCGAGCAGGTGATGCGCACCAACGGGCTGTCGCTCACCCGCAGGGCCGTGGCCGCGGCCGCCTGATCGGCCAACGGCGATTCTGGGGGCGAGAATGTGCCTTAGAGGCACAAAATCAACACCAAGATCGGAGTACGGGTGGCGGAAGCGACGCTGACCAGCGCCGACGGCCGGATGCGGTGCTGGTGGCCCGGCCACGACGAGGGCTACGTCTCCTACCACGATCGTGAGTGGGGCCGGCCGGTCGCCGAGGACAGCCGGCTGTTCGAGAAACTGTGCCTGGAGGGGTTCCAGTCCGGCCTGTCGTGGCTGACCATCCTGCGCAAGCGCGAGAACTTCCGAGCCGCCTTCTGCGGCTTCGACATAGCCGCCGTGGCCGCCCTCGGACCCGGAGACGTCGAGCGACTGCTGGACGATTCCGGCATCGTGCGCCACCGGGGCAAGATCGCCTCAGCGGTCAACAACGCCCGCCGGGCCACAGAGGTGATCGAGGAGTTGGGCTCGCTCGCGGCCTACATCTGGGCCTGGGAGCCGACCGCAGTCGCGGCCCCTCCGACCGGCAAGGAAGCGCTGCCCGCGTCCACGCCGGAGTCCACGGCCCTGGCCAAGGACCTGAAGCGGCGAGGGTGGAGCTTCGTCGGCCCGACCACGGTCTACGCCTTCATGCAGTCGATGGGCTTGGTCAACGACCACGTCGAGGGCTGCTTCGCCCGTGCCGAGTGCGAAGCAGAGCGGGCGGCGTTGGTCCGCTCCAGCCCCGAAACCTCGCTCAGGGCCCGCCGCAGCACTTGCTGAACGATGTGGGCTAGCCTTCTTTGGCCTTATTCGCGGGACTGTTGGGGAGGTTGTCATGACTGCTGGGAAGGTTGTCGTGGGTTGGGGGTGTGTGGTGGCGGTGTTGGTGGTGGCGGTGTTGGTGCTGTCGCCCGCGGCGGGTGCTGTGTCGGTGGGGGAGGCTGAGCGGCACAGCGGCGCGGCGGCTGTGTCATTGCAGGCCCATGCGGTGGGCGGTGCGGGCTCGGCGCAGCCTGAGGCGCGGCGCGCGGCGCGCGAGGCGGGGTCGGACTTCGGTGCGCTGTCGGCCGCGGGCAACAATGGTGTGGGCGGGTTGTGGTCTGACGGCGCCACGATGTGGGTCTCAGACTGGGGCGACGGCAAGGTGTATGGGTACAGTTTGGCGAGCAAGGCCCGCGACGCGTCGCAGGACTTCGATGCGCTGCTGGCCGCGGGCAACGACGATCCGGTCGGGTTGTGGTCTGACGGCACCACGATGTGGGTCACAGACTGGGACGACGCCAAGGTGTATGCGTACGACTTGGCGAGCAAGGCCCGCGACGCGTCGCAGGACTTCGACTCGCTGGACGCGGCCGGCAACGACGATCCGGCCGGGTTGTGGTCTGACGGCACCACGATGTGGGTCTCAGACTGGGGCGACGGCAAGGTGTATGGGTACGATTTGGCGAGCAAGGCCCGCGACGCGTCGCAGGACTTCGACTCGCTGGGCGCGGCCGGCAACGACGATCCGCGGGGGTTGTGGTCTGACGGCTCCACCATGTGGATCGCGGATCCCAAGGATGACGCGGTGTACGCGTATGATCTGGCGAGCAAGGCCAAGGCTCATACCGCGTCGAGGAATCTCGACATGCTGCTCGATGTCGGCAACACCGCCGCGCACGGGCTGTGGTCTGACGGCTCCACGATGTGGATCTCAGACTCCGGCGATGACGCCGTGTATGCCTATCGGATGCAGTCGGCGCCTGGTGTGGTCCGCGCTTCGGTCATCGGCTGGGAGTTGACGCTCAAATTCGACGAGGCGCTCGACGCGTCGTCGGTTCCCGCACCGTCGGCGTTCGCGGTGGTCGCCGACGGCGTGGCGGTGTCGGTGTCGGAGGTGTCGGTGTCGGGCCGGGAGGTCGTCTTGGCGCTGGCGTCGCCGGTGGAGCCGGGCGACGCGGTGACGGTGGGCTACACGCCGCCCGCGTCGGACGGCGAACTGCGCGACCCCGACAGCCACGGGGTGGCGGCCTTCTCCGGCCATGAGGTGGCGAACCACCGCCCGGCGCAGCATATTCCTGAGTCAGACTTTGACACGCTGACGGCTGCCGACAACACCTACGCGTTCGGATTCTGGTCTGACGGCACCACGATGTGGGCCTCCGACTACGCCCGCAACAAAGTGTACGCGTACGACATGGAGAGCAAGCTGCGCGTCGCGCACGAGGACTTCGATCTCGGACTAAACAATATGATGGGATTGTGGTCTGACGGCACCACGATATGGGCCGTAAACAACTCCACAGACGGCGTGCTCTCCCAAAACGATGACAAAGTGTACGCCTATGATATGGCGAGCAAGCAGCCCGACGGATCGAAACACATCGACTCGCTGCAGCCGAGCTGGGCGCAGCCGCGCTGGGTTGGGTATGGTACGCCGTCTGACCTAAGGCGCGACGCATCGAAAGACCTCAACACGCTGCGGGCTGCCGGCAACACGAGTCCGAGCGATCTGTGGTCTGACGGCTCCACGATGTGGATCGCAGACCGGCGCGGCAAGGTGTTCACGTATGATTTGGAGAGCGGGGCGTCCACCGGGTCCACGAAGTATGACACCGCCGCGCACGGGCTGTGGTCTGACGGCTCCACGATATGGCTCGCAAACTATCCGGACCGCAGAGTGTACGCGTACGACTTGGCTAGCAGCGAGCGTGTCGCGTCGAAGGATGTTGACTTGCGGCAGGCTGCCGGCAGTTTGCGGCCGACCGCATTGTGGTCTGACGGCTCCACACTATGGGTCTCGTACCATAACGATCCTGTAAGATATGCCCCGTTCATTGGTGCCGTGCAGGCGTTCAGGTTGCCGTTGTGGCCGGTTGTGGTTGATGCGTCGGTGTCGGGGAGTGTGTTGACGTTGACGTTTGATGAGGTGTTGGAGGCGTCGTCGGTTCCTGCGGGGTCGGCGTTCGAGGTGGTTGCCGGGGGCGTGCCGGTGTCGGTGTTGTCGGTGTTGGTGTCGGGTCCGGAGGTGGCTTTGACGTTGGCGTCGGCGCCGGTGCCGGGGGCTGCGGTGTCGGTGGGTTATGCGCTGCCGGCGTCGGGCGCGCTGCGCGACGCTGACGGCCATCCGGCGCTGGGGTTCTCTGGCCGGGAGGCGGTGTTTGTTGCTCGGGCGTTGTCGGGGGACAGCACGTTGAGCGGTTTGGGTGTGTATCCGGGGTCGGTGCTGTTTGATGCGGAGAAGCAGGACTATGAGGTGTCGGTCGGCAACGATGTGGCCGAGGTGACGGTGAGGGCGGTGGCGTCTGATCCGGGGGCCTCGGTGGCGTTCAAGCTCAACGGCGCGGCCCAGAGCGACGGTAGGGGTCTGGGGCTGGGTGTGGGCGTGAACAGGATCGAGGTGGTGGTCACCGCGGAGGACGGCGAGACGACCAGGACCTACACCGTCGCCGTCACCAGGGCCGCGGACGAGGTGGCGCCGGTGGTGACTGTGGGCGGTCCTTCCGGGGTGCAGTCGGCGCCGTTTGTGGTGCGGTTCGAGTTCAGCGAGGCCGTGTCGGGGTTCGGCGCCGGTGACGTGTCGGTGGTGGGCGGGTCGCTGGGCGCGCTGGCGGTGCAGTCGGCTGGGCGGGCGTGGACGGCGCTGGTGACGCCGGGGGCCGGCTGGGACGGCATGGTGGTGGTGTCGGTGGCTGAGGGCGCGGCCGTCGACGCGGCGAACAACCCCAGCGTCGCCGCTGTCGGGTCCTTCGTGGTGGATGTGGCCGCCCCGGCGCTGGAGTCGGCGACGGTGCGGGGCTCGGAGCTGACGCTCAAATTCGATGAGGCGCTGTTGTTCGACGCGTCGTCGGTTCCCGCACCGTCGGCGTTCGCGGTGCTCGCCGGCGGTGTGGCGGTGCCGGTGGCTTCGGTGTCGGTGTCGGAGGTGTCGGAGGTGTCGGAGGCGACGGTGGTGCTGGGACTGGGCGCGGCGGTGCGCCACGGTGATGCGGTGACGGTGAGCTATGAGCCGGGCCCGGGCCGGCTGCGGGACCGGTTCGGCAACCGCGTCGCGGCGTTCGGGCCCGCTGTGGCCGACAACGCCACCGCGGCGTCGTCGGACGCGTCGCTGGCGGCGCTGGGCGTCTCGCCGGGCTCGGTCGCCTTCTCGCCGTCGACACCCAACTATGAGGTGTCGGTCGGCAACGATGTGGCCGAGGTCACGGTGACGGCGGCAGCGTCTGACCCGAGGGCCTCGGTGGCGTTCAAGCTCAACGACGTGCCCCAGAGCAGCGGCAAGGCCCTGGGGCTGGGTGTGGGCGTGAACAAAGTCGAGGTGGTGGTCACCGCCGAGGACGGCGAGACGACCAAGACCTACACCGTCGCCGTCACCAGGGCCGCGGACGAGGTGGCGCCGGTGGTGACTGTGGGCGGCCCTTCCGGGGTGCAGTCGGCGCCGTTTGTGGTGCGGTTCGAGTTCAGCGAGGCCGTGTCGGGGTTCGGCGCCGGTGACGTGTCGGTGGTGGGCGGGTCGCTGGGCGCGCTGGCGGTGCAGTCGGCTGGGCGGGCGTGGACGGCGCTGGTGACGCCGAGGGCCGGCTGGGACGGCATGGTGGCGGTGTCGGTGGCTGCGGGCGCGGCCACCGACGCGGCGAACAACCCCAGCGTCGCCGCCGTCGAGTCCTTCGCGGTGGACGTGGCCGCCCCGAGACTGGAGTCGGCGTCGGTGCGGGGCTCAAAGCTGGTGCTGGTGTTCGACGAGGCGCTGGACGCGTCGTCGGTTCCCGCACCGTCGGCGTTCGCGGTGCTCGCCGACGGCGTGGCGGTGCCGGAGGTGTCGGTGTCTTCGGTGTCGGAGGCGACGGTGGTGCTGGGACTGGGCGCGGCGGTGCGCCACGGTGACGCGGTGACGGTGAGCTATGAGCCGGGCCCGGGCCGGCTGCGGGACCGGTTCGGCAACCGCGTCGCGGCGTTCGGGCCCACCGCGGCCGTCAACGCCACCGCGGCGTCGTCGGACGCGTCGCTGGCGGCGCTGGGCGTCTCGCCGGGCTCGGTCGCCTTCTCGCCGTCGACACCCAACTATGAGGTGTCGGTCGGCAACGATGTGGCCGAGGTCACGGTGACGGCGGCAGCGTCTGACCCGAGGGCCTCGGTGGCGTTCAAACTCAACGACGCGGCCCACAGCGACGGCAAGGCCCTGGAGCTGGGTGTGGGCGTCAACAGGATCGAGGTGGAGGTCACCGCCGAGGACGGCGAGACGACCAAGACCTACACCGTCGCCGTCACCAGGGCCGAAGCGGAGCCTGCGCCAGGCGTCGCGCCCGACACACCCGACGTCCCCACCGGCGAGGTGACCGCAAAGGGACAGGCACAAGTGGACTGGAACGACGTGGAGGACGCCACGTACTACCAGCTCAGGACCTGGATCAGCACCAAATGGATAGTGGCCCCATCCACAGAGATCAGCATCGTCTTCGACGGCTCAGCGGCGGTAGTGAGCAATCTGCCCAACGGCGGCTACCTCTACTTCTCAGTGCGAGCCGGCAACGCGTCAGGCCTATCAGACTGGTCAGACTACATGACCCTCATAAACCCCGAACGGTAAACAACCCCCACAGAGAACGGCCTCACAATGATGAGCGCCGACTCCATCAAGGCGCTTCTATGCCTAGGAAGTAACCGGCGCCGCCGGCAGCGGTGGCTTCGGTGACCACTATCTCATACTCTCCGGTGACAGGGGCCGTATAGACCAGTTCCGCGTTAAGCGATTCGCCGAATGTGCCAGTACCGCTGTCGTCATCGAACGCTGCTTCGTCAGCGCTCGCTCCTCGAGGCAGTATGGCGATCGTCGTATCGGCAACAACTGCGTCCGTGTACAGGACAATCGTGTCGCCCTCGTTCAATGACAGCGAGTACAAATCGTTGTCACCCGGGTAGTCGAAGACGCCTGCCATGACGGTTCCTACTGCTAGTTGCTGTCCGTCGTCCGGGTCTTCAAATGGTGTGATCCTCATGAGGCTCTGGATCACGTATGAGCTGGGCTCCTCCGAGTATGAGTAGACATGCAAGAAGTACGGGCCGTCCTCGCCGAGTTCTATCGAGCCCTCCTCGAGGCCGCTTAGATTGTCGTCGACGTGGAGTATGACGCCCGTCGGGCCGGACACGAAGAAAGCGCCGTCCCCTAGCCCGTCCATGGACGCGGCGAACACCGATCCTGCTGTTCCTTCGAACGTGAAGACAATACTGTCGGACCGGCCGGCGAGTTCGATCTCGTACTCGAAGTCGCCGCCAGGCGATGCAAGTCTGCGGTCCGTCCGGCCGCCGGTCTCTGCGTGCAGCACAAGTGCTTCCACGATCTCGGCGTTGTCAATGGCCGATGTCGCCATACCGAATCCCGCTTCGCTGAAGCTCCAGGTGGAGATGCCCACTACCTCGCCAAGCGAGTTGACGAGCGCCCCTCCGCTCTGCCCACCGGCTATGGCCGAGTCCGTCTGCAGCAACGTCAAGTCATAGAGATCCCAGTGGCGGAAGCGGGACAGCACCCCGCCGGTTATCGACGGCTCCGGATACAGGTCGGTCTCGGCGGGGTAGCCAATCAGGAACAGTTCGCTCCCCGGCGACATGCTCTCTCCGTCGGACAGCGCCAACGGCCGCGCCGCGGCGTCCACGGGGCCGAGCACGGCCAAGTCAGCGAAGGGATCCCAGCCAACCACCGGGACGTCTGAGAACTCCGTGCCGTCCGGAAACACCAGCCAGGCCGACTCGTACGGCCAAACGACGTGGTGGTTGGTCACCACGTAGCCGCCCTCGATCAGGATGCCGCTGCCGATCGCCGACGCAGTCTCGACCAGCGGTATCGAGGGCGCGATCCGCTCGTACACATCGTCGGGCGACAGCTCCTGGGGTTCGGGCGGCTCGGTCGGGGCAGGGGACTCGACGTCCGCCCCGGTCCCAGAGTCCGCTGGGGCTGCAGCCCCGGTGCTTTGCAGGCAGGTTCCCACATCGAACCCGAGCCGCTCATCGAGAGCCGAGAAGTGTTGGTCCAGGGTCTCGCCGGGCTCGAAGGAGGCATCGGTTGTCAGCGTTGCGGCCCCGTCGGAGACGAACGACCCGTCCTCCAGCAGGCCGCTCACGCACGCCCCGACGTCGGCAGCCGCGCCGATTTCGAGCTGCTCTAGCTCCGGCCAGCTGACACTGAGATATGCGGCGGTGATCGTCCTGGGGTTCAGACACTCCCAGAGCGGCACCGGCCAGTGGCTGGTGTCGTCGTCCAGCACTCCGAAGTAGACGTTGGACCAGACGGGCCACTGAGTCGATCCGTCATCGCCATAGAGGGCCAGGTCCAGCAGGCCTGCGGGGAGCTCCTCATCATCGAGTGTCTCATCGACGCACGCCCGCTCTCCAGGACTCGCAACCGCGTCAACAAGATCGGCCCAGGTGGCAGACGCGCCCAAGTCGAACTGCACTTCGGCCGGAACCGCTGCGACAACTGTTGGGGATGCCGCCGGACCCGGCGCCGGCTCTGGTCCGCCGCCGCACGCGGCGAGCAGAATCAGTGACCCCCCGCAACCGACGGTCAGCACGACTGAGCGCCAGCTGCGATGCCTCATTCGAGGATCACGGCGTCGATGACGCAACTGCCGCCCCTATCGTCGTCGGCGACGCACATTTCGGTGAGCGTCAAACGCGACTTTCGCTGAGCGCTAACAGCACACACGGAGGCCGTGCCAACGAGCTGTGGCGGTGGAGCGAAGCATGATCCGTCTCTCGTCTCGGTGACTTGCGTTGCACGGGCATCCGCAATGTCATGCATCCCTTGCCTATGCGGCTGCTATGTCTAATGCTCTAGGCGCGCGGCTGTCAAGGAATGTGCTGCGCTTCGCCGCAGTGCCCGCTGGCGCTCGTCGGCATTGTGCTGGACGTCCACCTGGAAGCCGGAGGCGTTGCACGGTGACCATCACCGACTCAGCGGCAGTCTCCATTGCCTCACGCTGCCGCGAGCAGTACATCGGTGAGAAGGCCGATGGCGAGGAGATCCGCGCCCGCTGAGCCGGGCCGAGACGTCAGAGATCGGCACGCACGAGCCACAATTTCGTCAGAGCGCGCCAGTCTAGGTGGCTGGTGCCAAACTCCCGAAATGGGGGTATTGCGGTCACAAAACCCCAGGTCAGCGACTTGCGAATTGTGGCAAATTGCCATTTAACACCAGCCACCTAGGGGGGATTTCAGAACGCGCGAGCTTGTTGCTCGAGAACGCGCAAGTTCAGGGATACAGAACGCGCAAGTGAGCATCTTCAGAATACTCAGGCTGTAGGGTGGTGGGGGTGCGGGAACATGTCCGGGGCTCAGGGCGCGCCCAAGGAGGGCGCGCAGGTTGGCTGCCATCTCCTCGCCGTACAGCGTCGTGTTGCCCGTTCTTGTTCGCTGCGCTTTCGGGCGGCTCGGGCCACGGTGAAGCAGTGGGGGCACTGGGTGACGATCTTGCTGCGCTCACGGGCCGCTCGGGCCACGGCCTCGCTCAACACCCTCAATTGATCCCCGGGAACGGCGGCCTGTCCGCTCGACCTCCTGGAGCGAAGTGCCGTGGCCCCCTCTGAGCCGCCGCGCCGCGCGGTCAGGCTGCAGCATGAACTGCCGGTTCTCACCTCGGCCGCGCCGGGAGGCACAGAGACATACATTCCGAGGCTGGCCGACGCGCGCTTGGATCGGGCGCTGTCACGCTCGGCGGCCGTCGAGTTGCGCGGCCCCCGCGGCGTGGGCAAGACCACGACAGCGCTGCAGCACGCGGCGGCGGTGCTGGCGATGCAGGATCCAGACACCGCCGCGGCCGTGCGCGACGACCCCGGTGCGGCGTTGCTGGGCCAGCGTGCGCCCCTGCTGATAGACGAGTGGCAGGAAGTGCCCGAGGTGCTGTGGGCGGTGAAGGCCCATGTCGACGTCTCCAGCGCGCCCGGCCAGTTCATCATCACCGGGTCTGTGCGAGGCGATCACTGGGAGCAGATGCCGCTCACCGGACGCTCCGAGGTCATCGACATGTTCCCGTTCAGCGTGGCGGAGCGACGCGGCACGGGCTCGACGCCGCTCGCGCAGCGACTGTTCGAGGGACTCGATCTGGAGGCGGAGGAGATCGATCTCTCCGTGAACGACTACATCGATCTGGCCCTGCAGAGCGGCTATCCCAACACCATGGACGAACGTGATCACGAGGCGAGGGCGGCGCGTCTGCGCAACCGGATCGACGGCACGATCAACGTCGACAGTCTCGTCGGGCGCCATGACCGGTCGAAGCTGGCCGACTTCCTGTCCTGCTATGCGCTGCACTCGGGCGGTGTGGTGCCTCTTCAGCGGCTCTGCGACGAGATAGGCATCTCCCGCAACACCGGGGACGCGTACCTGCGCCTGCTGACTCGCACCTATCTCGTGGCCGACGCCCCGTCGTACCACACCAACCGGATCAGCCATCTGCGGCGAGCGCCCAAGCGCCTGCTGGTGGACGCGGGCCTCCTGGCCGCGGCGTGGGACGCGGACTCGGCATTGATCCGACAAAGCGCGGATCTGCGCGGCCGGCTGATCGAGACTTTCGTGGCCGCCCAGCTGAGGGCGCAGGCATCGGCGTCCACCGTCCGCTACAGGCTCGAGCACCTTCGCCGCAACGACCGAGAGGTGGACTTCGTGCTCGACGGGGGAATACGCGGCGTGGCCGCGGTGGAGGTGAAGGCTGGCCTGCACGGCGGGCGCAAAGAGGCGCGCCACCTGTTCTGGCTGCGCGATCTGCTGGGGGGCTTCCTTGTTGGCGGGGTGCTGCTGCACACGGGCCGCAGGAGGCCCCGGCGGCTCGACGACGGGGCTGGAGGCTGCATTTGGTCAGCTCCGCTGTCGACGCTCTGGGCGTGATTCCCACGACATCGCCGCCGTTGTCGGCCGGCGCCCGCACCGACGCCTCGTGCACGCCCGCATCGGCCACATCGGAGAACACGTCACCCTCGTCCTGCTGCTCTTCATCATTGCCGCCTCCGCCATTGCCGCTGGGTCTCGGCACCGCTCACGGCGTTGTGTTGGGCTGCTGGGCCTGCGCCTGTGCTTCGCCGCCGGCCTGCAACAGGCAGAGCAGGCCGCAGCAGGCCACAAGCGGCAGACGCCTCAGCGCACGCAGACCGCCGCGGCGAGCAACCAGCCCCGACACTGCCACGCCAGAGCCACTCAACAAGGTAAAGGGGGGCCAGTGCCCGATTCACCATAGGGGCACCGGTCGCGCCAGCAGCCATCGCCGAAGAGTTCCTCTCACGGCATTGCCCGCCAGTGGTCATGATGGTCCGACTGTAATCAGACTTGCCCTTGCCGCATGGCGACGTTCGACGATGTTCGGCGTTTCGGGCTTCGGCTTCCCGAGGTCGCCGCAGCACTTGCTGAACGATTTGGGCTAGCCTTGTTTGGCCTTATTCGCGGGACTGATTGGGGAGGTTGTCATGGGTGCTGGGAAGGTTGTCGTGGGTTGGGGGTGTGTGGTGGCGGTGTTGGTGGTGGCGGTGTTGGTGCTGTCGCCCGCGGCGGGTGCTGCGTCGGTGGGGGAGGCCGCACACCACAGCGGCGCGGCTGTGTCATTGCAGGCCCGTGCGGTGGGCGGTGCGGGCTTGGCGCAGCCTGAGGCGCGGCGCGCGGAGCGCTTGGCGGGGTCGGATTTCGGTGCGCTTTTGGCCGCGGGCAACAATGGTGTGGGCGGGTTGTGGTCTGACGGCGCCACGATGTGGGTCACAGACCGCGGCGACGCCAAGGTGTATGCGTATAGTTTGGCGAGCAAGGCCCGCGACGCGTCGCAGGATTTCGATGCGCTGCTGGCCGCGGGCAACGACGATCCGGTCGGGTTGTGGTCTGACGGCACCACGATGTGGGTCACAGACCACCGCGACGCCAAGGTGTATGGGTACAGTTTGGCGAGCAAGGCCCGCGACGCGTCGCAGGATTTCGACTCGCTGGACGCGGCCGGCAACGACGATCCGGTCGGGTTGTGGTCTGACGGCACCACGATGTGGGTCACAGACCACCGCGACTCGAGGGTGTATGGGTACAGTTTGGCGAGCAAGGCCCGCGACGCGTCGCAGGATTTCGACTCGCTGCTGGTCGCGGGCAACGACGATCCGCGGGGGTTGTGGTCTGACGGCTCCACGATGTGGATCGTGGATGCCAAGGATGACGCGGTGTACGCGTATGATCTGGCGAGCAAGGCCAAGGCTAATACCGCGTCGAGGAATCTCGACATGCTGCTCGATGTCGGCAACACCGCCGCGCACGGGCTGTGGTCTGACGGCTCCACGATGTGGATCTCAGACTTCGGCGATGACGCCGTGTATGCGTATCGGATGCAGTCGGCGCCTGGTGTGGTCCGCGCTTCGGTCATCGGCTGGGAGTTGACGCTCAAATTCGACGAGGCGCTCGACGCGTCGTCGGTTCCCGCACCGTCGGCGTTCGCGGTGGTCGCCGACGGTGTGGCGGTGTCGTCGGTGTCGGTGTCGGTGTCGGGCCGGGAGGTCGTCTTGGCGCTGGCGTCGCCGGTGGAGCCGGGCGGCGCGGTGACGGTGGGCTACACGCCGCCCGCGTCGGACGGCGAACTGCGCGACCCCGACAGCCACGCGGTGGCGGCCTTCTCCGGCCATGAGGTGGCGAACCACCGCCCGGGGCAGCATATTCCTGAGTCAGGCATTGACACGCTGCATGATGTCGACAACGTCCGACCGTGGGGGATGTGGTCTGACGGCACCACGATGTGGCTCACCGAAGCCCTTGGTGATGAGGAGAAACTGTACGCGTACGACATGGAGAGCAAGCTGCCCGTCGCGCACGAGAGCTTCTATATCGGAATATCCTGGGCGTTCGGTTTGTGGTCTGACGGCACCACCATGTGGATCGCGGATGACGGTCCTGACACGCTGTACGCGTACGATATGGCGAGCAAGCAGCGCGACGCATCGAAACACATCGACACGCTGCGGGCTGCCGGCAACACGGCTTTGGGCTCGCTGTGGTCTGACGGCACCACGATGTGGGTCGCAAACGGCTCACGGGTGTTCACGTATGATTTGGAGAGCGGGGCGTCCACCGGGTCCACGAAGTTAGAGGGCCTTGATCCTCCTCCCTGTTGTTCGCGGGTTCGTTATCAGGCCGGTTTGTGGTCTGACGGCTCCACGATGTGGCTCGCAAACAATAGAGACCTCATAGTGAAAGCGTACGACTTGGCTAGCAGCGAGCGTGTCGCGTCGAAGGATGTTGACTTGCGGCAGGCTGCCGGCGATATGGAGCCGACTGCATTGTGGTCTGACGGCTCCACACTATGGGTCTCGCACTATCGGTCTCCTTATCGCAAACCTGGCCACGACAGCGTCGTGCATGCGTTCAGGTTGCCGTTGTGGCCGGTTGTGGTTGATGCGTCGGTGTCGGGGAGTGTGTTGACGTTGACGTTTGATGAGGCGTTGGAGGCGTCGTCGGTTCCTGCGGGGTCGGCGTTCGAGGTGGTTGCCGGGGGCGTGCCGGTGTCGGTGTCGTCGGTGTTGGTGTCGGGTCCGGAGGTGGCTTTGACGTTGGCGTCGGCGCCGGCGCCGGGGGCTGAGGTGTCGGTGGGTTATGCGCTGCCGGCGTCGGGCGCGCTGCGCGACGCTGACGGCCATCCGGCGCTGGGGTTCTCTGGCCCGGAGGCGGTGCTTGTTGCTCGGGCGTTGTCGGGGGACACCACGTTGAGCGGTTTGGGTGTGTATCCGGGGTCGGTGCTGTTTGATGCGGAGAAGCTCAACTATGAGGTGTCGGTCGGCAACGATGTGGCCGAGGTGACGGTGAGGGCGGTGGCGTCTGATCCGGGGGCCTCGGTGGCGTTCAAGCTCAACGGAGCGGCCCAGAGCGACGGTAGGGGCCTGGGGCTGGTCGTGGGCGTGAACAGGATCGAGGTGGAGGTCACCGCCGAGGACGGCTCGGTGCGGGTCTATGTGCTGAGAGTGACGCGCGCCGCGGACGAGGTGGCGCCGTCGGTGACTGTGGACGGTCCTTCCGGGGTGCAGTCGGCGCCGTTTGTGGTGCGGTTCGAGTTCAGCGAGGCCGTGTCGGGGTTCGGCGCCGATGACGTGTCGGTGGTGGGCGGGTCGCTGGGCGTACTGGCGGTGCAGTCGGTCGGGCGGGCGTGGACGGCGCTGGTGACGCCGCGGGCCGGCTTGGACGGCATGGTGGCAGTGTCGGTGGCTGAGGGCGCGGCCACCGACGCGGCGAACAACCCCAGCGTCGCCGCCACCGAGTCCTTCGCGGTGGACGTGGCCGCCCCGACGCTGGAGTCGGCGTCGGTGCAGGGCTCAAAGCTGACGCTCAAATTCGACGAGGCGCTCGACGCGTCGTCGGTTCCCGCGGGGTCGGCGTTCGCGGTGGCCGCCGACGGCGGGCCGGTGCCGGTGGCTTCGGTGTCGGTGGCTTCGGTGTCGGAGGCGACGGTGGTGCTGGGACTGGGCGCGGCGGTGCGCCACGGTGATGCGGTGACGGTGAGCTACGAGCCCGGCCCGGGCCGGCTGCGGGACCGGCTGGGCAACCGCGTCGCGGCGTTCGGGCCCACCACGGCCGACAACGCCACCGCGGCGTCGTCGGACGCGTCGCTGGCGGCTTTGGGCGTCTCGCTGGGCTCGGTCGCCTTCTCGCCGTCGGTGCAGGACTACGACGTGTCGGTCGGCAACGATGTGGCCGAGGTGACGGTGACGGCGGCGGCGTCTGACCCGAGGGCCTCGGTGGCGTTCAAGCTCAACGACGCGGCCCAGAGCGACGGTAAGGGCCTGGAGCTGGGTGTGGGCGTGAACAAAGTCGAGGTGGTGGTCACCGCCGAGGACGGCGAGACGACCCAGACCTACACCGTCGCCGTCACCAGGGCCGCGGACGAGGTGGCGCCGTCGGTGACTGTGGACGGTCCTTTGGGGGTGCAGTCGGCGCCGTTTGTGGTGCGGTTCGAGTTCAGCGAGGCCGTGTCGGGGTTCGGCGCCGGTGACGTGTCGGTGCAGGGCGGGTCGCTGGGCGTACTGGCGGTGCAGTCGGCTGGGCGGGCGTGGACGGCGCTGGTGACGCCGGGGGCCGGCTTGGACGGCGTGGTGGCAGTGTCGGTGGCTGAGGGCGCGGCCACCGACGCGGCGAACAACCCCAGCGTCGCCGCCGTCGGGTCTTTCGCGGTGGACGTGGCCGCCCCGACGCTGGGGTCGGCGTCGGTGCGGGGCTCAAAGCTGACGCTCAAATTCGATGAGGCGCTGGATGCGTCGTCGGTTCCCGCGGGTTCGGCGTTCGCGGTGGCCGCCGACGGCGTGCCGGTGTCTTCGGTGTCGGTGTCTTCGGTGTCGGAGGCGTCGGTGGTGCTGGGACTGGGCGCGGCGGTGCGCCATGGTGATGCGGTGACGGTGGGCTATGAGCCGGGCCCGGGCCGGCTGCGGGACCGGTTGGGCAACCGCGTCGCGGCGTTCGGGCCCGCTGTGGCCCACAACGCCACCGCGGCGGCGTCGGACGCGTCGCTGGCGGCTTTGGGCGTCTCGCCCGGCTCGGTCGCCTTCTCGTCGTCGATACCCAACTACGAGGTGTCGGTCGGCAACGATGTGGCCGAGGTCACGGTGACGGCGGCAGCGTCTGACCCGAGGGCCTCGGTGGCGTTCAAACTCAACGACGCGGCCCAGACCGACGGTAGGGGTCTGGAGCTGGGTGTGGGCGTCAACAGGATCGAGGTGGTGGTCACCGCCGAGGACGGCGAGACGACCAAGACCTACACCGTCGCCGTCACCAGGGCCGAAGCGGAGCCTGCGCCGGGCGTCGCGCCCGACGCACCCGACGCCCCGACCGGCGAGGTGACCGCAAGGGGACAGGCACAAGTGGACTGGAACGACGTGGAGGGCGCCACGTACTACCAGCTCAGGACTTGGATCAGCACCAAATGGATAGTGGCCCCATCCACAGAGATCAGCATCGTCTTCGACGGCTCAGCGGCGGTGGTGAGCAATCTGCCCAACGGCGGCTACCTCTACTTCTCAGTGCGAGCCGGCAACGCGTCAGGCCTATCAGACTGGTCAGACTACATGACCCTCATAAACCCCGAACGGTAAACAACCCGCAAGGCCATCCTGTGAGGCTGCGCGCACAAAGCAGATCCGCTGTCGTCATCGAATGCTAGGTCCTCGAAGCCGGTCCCGCGAGGACCGATCGCGATGGCTGTGTCAGTGGCTATTGCATCGGTATAGAGAACCACGGTCTCGCCCTCGGCAAGTGTCAGAACGAACCAGTCAGAGTCTCCGTGGTAGTCGATGACACCTGCCGTGTGGGTTCCGACTTCAAGCTGTTGGCCATCATCTGGGTCCTCGATCAGGTACAGCTTGCTTCCCGGGGACATGCGGTGCCCACCACTCGTCGGCGTCGACATCGGCGAATCGGGACTCACAGATGGACTCGGGCTCGCCGAAGCTGAGCGCGCGTCCGAGCCACACGGCCATCTCCCAGCGCGTGAACGGTTGTGAGGGACAGATGCGGCCCTCGGCGCATTCGGTGCCTTCCAGGTAGCCCTTGGCGGCGAGCGCGTCGAGGCCCGCTGATGAAGGACCGCGCCGCTGGCCGCCGCGAGCCTCAGGACGCTGGCCGTTCCCAGCGGGAACGCGGCTCGTGATGCCCTACGGGCGGTGCTCCCACGCGGGCGGACCCTTGTCGCTGGCGGCGACTTGGCGTTGCAGACTCGCATGGTCTGATACAGTGAATACACCTGCTACACGAGAGGAGCAGCCAATGCCCACCTCGATCCGCTTATCGCCTGAGACCGAGGAGCGGATAACCTTGCTGGCGTCTCTGACCGGGCGCACGAAGGCGTTCTACCTCCGAGAGATCATCGGCCGGGGGCTCGACGACATCGAGGACTACTACCTGGCTGCAGACGTCCTTGAGCGCGTCCGCATGGGCCGAGAGCGTGTGCATCGCGCGGCGGACGTGAGGGAAGAGCTTGGCTTGGGGGATTGACTACACCGACACCGCGAGGACCCAGCTGAGGAAGCTCGACAGGAACACAGCGCGCCGGGTCATCGACTACATGGACCACCGTGTCGTGGCGGCGGACCCGCGCAGCGTCGGCCAAGCGCTGACGGGCCCGCTCGGAAAGCTGTGGCGCTACCGGGTGGGGAGTCTCAGGGTTGTCTGCGACATCCGAGACGACACCGAGCGCGTCTTGGTGTTAAGAGTCGCAAGACGGGACAAAGTCTATAGATAGACGGCTCCTAGAATAAGCGCTTGCTCCCGCTACTCCGGCTGGGGGTCGGCTAGGAGGAGGTCGGCGTACTCGTAGGGGTTGCGGTCGCCGACCAGCACATGCTGGCTGCCAGCGTGCATGTCGCGGAAGCAGCGCTGCAGCGGCCCGTCCCGCAGCGCCTCGGTTCCACACCATTCGTACAGGCTGCGGACCACGGCCAGCCCCTCCTGGGTGAGCAGCGTGGCCGACTGCTTGACGTTGGTGGCCAGCACCGGGTCGCGACCCGAGCCGGCGTCGGCGGCCTGCTCGGCGGTGCGGAACGCCTGGCGGCACCACGTCTCGGCTGCCTCGAACCGGGACACCGCCATGGCAAACTCGTACCGGAAGCGGGGGTCTTCTGCGATGACCGACGGCGCAGCCATACGGGCCCGGACCTTGGCGATGGCCACCGCTTCGTCGATGGCCCGGCGGATGACCCCTATGGTCCAGCCCATGTGGCCGATCTCGGTGAGGACGATCACCCCGAGGTCGTACATGGGGCCGCCCCGGTACCGGGTGGGCGAGAAGAACTCGAAGGTGGCGTGGGCGGGGACGTCGGCGTCGATGCGGTAGTCGTAGGACGAGGTGGCCCGCAGGCCCAGCACATCCCAGTTGCCGAGCACCTCCACCTCGGAGCGCGGCACCATCATCAGGCGGAACTCGGCCGCCTCGCCCTCGGGTGGGGCGGTGAAGGCGCCCCCGCCGACCCAGTCGGCGTGGGCGATGCCCGAGCCAAAGCTGTATTGGCCGGTTAGCCGGAACCCGTCGCGGTGAGGAACGGCGGTCCCGTTGGGCGCGAACTGGCCGGCCACCACCGGAACGACGCCTCCGGCGAACATCTCGTCGGTGAAGCTGTCGGGGCAGTAGGCGCCGAAGAAGCAGGCGCCGGTGGCCCCGGCCATGAGAGACCAGCCGACGGAGCCGTCGGCGTAGGAGACCTCGGCGAACACGTCCAGGCCCTCGTAGATCGGCAGTTCGGCGCCGCCCACGGCCCGCGGCGACAACGTGCCGTACAGGCCCGCCTCGAAGCAGGCCTTCGCCAACTCCTGGGGCAGGGCGGTCGAGCCGGTCTCCGCGGTTGCCGCACCGGCAGCATCGATCGTCGATCGCAGCTCACGGGCCCGCTCCAGCAGTTCCGATCCCATGCATCCCCTTCCCAGTGGCGACGTCGCAGCCTATGTCGAAGGCGGCAGCCGGCCGCGCCGACGCTGACGACACGCCAGATGCTGGCGGCGCCCCGGGGGATGCGTCTCGGGCCGGCGGTGAGGTCGGGGACGGATACCACGATGTAGGTTGATTCTGCGACTCAGCCGGTGGGACTTACGCCATGGCGCGCAGCGACTCGGCCATGGTGTCGATGATGCGGCCGATCTCGTCGTCGGTGATGACCAGCGGCGGGCAGATGGCCAGCGCGTCGTTGATGGGCCGCACGATCACGCCCCGGCGCAGCATGTCGTTGCGCACCTCCATCGACGGGCGGTCCAGCACTGCGGCCTGCACCGCGCCGGTGCCGCGGTGCGACGCGATCAGCCCGTCGGCTTCCAGCGCCTCGAGACCCTCGGTGATCTTGCTGCCCACATGGCGGGCCCGCTCCACCAACCCCTCCTCGGTGATGATCTCCATGTTCTTGACCGCGGCCGCGGCCACGGTGGGATGGCCCGAGTAGGTGTAGCCGGTGCGCAGCACGAAGCCGGGCTCCTCGAGGTTCTCGCACACCCGCCGGCTCACGATCACGCCGCTGAGCGGCAGATACCCGGATGTCACGCCCTTGGCGAACGTCATCATGTCGGGCATCACGCCGAAGGTCTGGGCTCCGAACCACTCCCCGGTGCGTCCGAACCCGCAGATCACCTCGTCGAGGATGAGCAGCGCGCCGTGCTGGTCGCACAGCCGGCGGGCCGCGGCGAAGTAGCCCTCGGGTGGCGGGAACACTCCACCCGCACCCTGGACCGGCTCGGTGATGACCGCAGCCACCCGCTCGCCGTGCTCGGCGAAGGTGGTGGCCATCGCCTCGATGTCGTCGTGGGGCACCTCCACGAAGTGCGGCACCAGGTCTCCCCAGCCCTCCCGATTGGGGGCGATGCCCTGGGCGGACGTGCCGCCGAAGTTGGTGCCGTGATAACCGTTGGTGCGGGTGACCACCACCTGCCGGTCGGCTCCGCTGGTGCGCTGGGCGTACAGGCGGGCGATCTTCAGAGCGGTGTCGACCGCCTCGGATCCCGAGCAGCCGAAGAACACCCGACCGCCGCTCAACGGTGAGCGCTCCACGACCATTTCGGCGGCTCGGGCCGCGGGCGGGTTGGTGAACGGGTCGAAGGTGTTGTAGGCGGCCAGTTCGCGCATCTGCGCGGCAACCGCGTCTGCCATCTCAGGTCGGGAGTGGCCGATCTGGCAGTACCACAGGCTGCCCAGGCCGTCGATGTATGAGCGCCCCTCGTCGTCATACAGGGTGGAGCCCACCGCCCGCACGATGTTGATCATGTCGGACTCCGGCTTGGCCGGTGGGGCGAACGGATGGAGGAGAGCATGATGACCCATGGGACACGGCTCCTGAGATCGGCGCAGGTTGGGCAGCCGGCGCAGCCTACGGCACGGCAGAGGGCCGCCACCGAGTCAACAGACGCGAATTGGCAGCGGTGGGTGCCGATTTGGGCGGTGTGGGCTGCCAGTTCGGCTGGGCGGGTTGGTCTGCGGCGGCTTGGCGCAGTCTCAGAACGCCAGCCTGCCTCTCTCGACCACCGGCGTGCCGTCGAGGGTCACTGTGCAGTTGCGCATGGGCAGGTCGAAGTGGCCCAGAGTGTGGCGCCCGGCGGTCTCGTTGGCCCCGGTGGAGTACAGGAAGTTGCCCGCGAAGGCCCGCAGCTCGGTCCCGTTGAACTGGGTGCGGTCGTACATGGTCATCGCGTCCCAGCGGGCCAGGGGGTTCATGCCCCACCCGACGTGGGAGACGGCGTAGGCGTCGGGGTCGTCCCACGCCTCGAGGTAGCTGGAGGTGAGGGCCGCGTCGACGCCGTCGCCGGCGATGGCGGTGATGTAGTCGTCGGTTATGCGCATCCGGACCGGGGAGGCCATGTAGCGCTTGAAGGTGAGGTTCACGTCGCCGACGTCGAGCACCAGCGTCCCGTTGACCGTTCCCGCGGCTGGGAAGCACAGACACAGGCCGCCGGGCCAATGGGCGATGGTGCCCGGACCGTCGGTACATCCCCAGCTTCCCGCGGCCACCGCGTGCGACACGTCGATGGTCATGTCGGTGCCGGCCGCGGAGGTGACCCGCATCTCAGTGGCTTGCGCGAGCATGGTCGCGCCTTGCTGTACCCGGCTCTTGAGTGCCGGGTCGGGAACGAGCCTCTCGAGGATCTCGGGATGCTCGTTGGACACCATCAGGATCCGGGTTCCGCCGTCGAGGATCGCGCCCAGCTCCGGTGCGTGCAGCAGACCCTCCACGGTGCAGTCGGCCACCAAGGACGACGCGGCCAGCGCCGCCACCGCGGGTTCGAGACCGCCGACGGCGTCGGACGCCCCGGTGGAGCGCACCGGCACCGCCACCGTCTGGCGCGGCGTGGTCAGGCGCAGGTGGAAGACCCGTGCCCCGAGCCGCTGCAGGGCCAGGTCGGCGAGCTGCACGTTGACCGGGCGGCTCTGGGACTCCGAGAGCACCGCGGCGGTCTCGCCCTCGGTCACCCCGCAGAGGCGGAATGTCTCCGCGAACGCCTCGATCCACCTCTGTTCGACCCGTTCGACCAGCACAGCCTCAGTCCCTTCCTGCGTCGCGGTAGACGAGGTGAAGTATGGCGTGCGGGGCGCTCTGACAAACTTCGAGAGGAGCCTCGCAAAGTGTCGGAGGGTGAAGGCGTCGAGAAGTACCTGGCCCGGGCAGATGCAGGGAGCCAGTATCAGGCCGTCGGGCAGAGCGCGCGGATTGAGGGTCCAACATACCGGCTTGAGTCGACGTTTCTCCCGGTGGAGGCTCGACGCCGATCCCATTTGGAAGGGGACGCACGGATGAGCGAACGACCCAGGCGCATGGAGTCCGTCGCTCGCCAGGCCCTGGCCAGCTTCCGGGTGGTGGTTGTCACCGGCCCGCGCCAGGCGGGCAAGACCACGCTCGTGCGGCGCACGCTCGGGGGTTCGGACACCATCGCTTACCTCGACGAAGAGGCAACGCTTGAAGCGAGCCTGACCGATCCGGCGGCCTTCGCCGCGTTCACCTCCACGGCCTGATCCAGGTCCAGCGCACAGTCTCCGAAGCGTGGGTCAACCCGGCTCTCGGCATGGTTGGAGGGTGGCCTCAGGTCCGGTACTGCACTCCGGGGAGCACGCACAGCATCTCGTACACGAGGTCGGCGGCGATGTGGGCGGTCATGCCCGAGATGTCGTAGATGGGTGCCACCTCCACGAGGTCGCAGCCGACGAGGTCGAGGCCGCGGCAGCCGCGGATGATCTCCAGGGCCTGGGGAGTGGTGAGACCGCCGATCTCGGGGGTGCCGGTGCCGGGCGCGAAGGCCGGGTCGAGCCCGTCGATGTCGAAGCTCAAGTACACGGGGCCGCCAGCGACCTGCTCGCGCACCTCGTCCATCAGCGGCGCCAGCGAGCGGTGCCAGCACTCCTCGACCTGCACCACTCGGAAGCCCTGCTGGCGCGACCAGCCGAAGTCCTCGGCGGCGTAGCCGGTGGCCCGCATCCCGATCTGGACCACCCGGGCACAGTCGAGCAGGCCCTCCTCGACCGCTCGGCGGAACGGCGTGCCGTGGGCGATGCGCTCGCCGAACATCTCGTCGTTGATGTCGGTGTGGGCGTCGATGTGCACCAGCCCGACCGGGCCGTGGCGGGCCCGCATGGCTCGCAGGATGGGAAGCACGATGGTGTGGTCGCCGCCCAGGGTCACCGTGATCACCCCGTGGGACAGCAGGTCGTTGAAATGGGCCTCGATGCGGGCCACCGAGTCGAGCAGGTTGTAGGGGTTGGTGGCCACGTCGCCGGTGTCGTCGATGCGCAGGCTGTCGAACGGCGCCGCCCGGGTGGCCATGTTGTAGGGCCTGATCAGCACCGACTCGTCACGGATGCCCCGGGGTCCGAAGCGGGCGCCGGGCCGGTTGGACGTGCCGATGTCGAACGGCACCCCCACCACGGCCACGTCGAGCTCGGAGGGGTGCGATCGCCCCGGCAGGCGCATGAAGGTAGCGATCCCCGCGAAGCGGGGCATCTCGTTGCCGCCCAGCGGCTGCGGATTGCCGGTCACGTAGCCAACCCTAGGGCCCAGGCCCTTTACCAGGACCCACCCGGATGAACACCGTGTCGGCGGAGCCGTGGTGGCCCGTCACGGGGTGGGCTCGTATACCGCCACACCCCCACGACCGCGAACCCGAGAACGCAAGTCCAGAATGAACTGCCTAACATCTCGTCATGCGGTCTCCGAAGAGACGACGGCCCAGAAGGCGTGAGAGGTTCGTCCCACCGAACACCAACCTTGGCACCGTGGCCGCTCGCATCAAGTATGTGGGAAGTCCCGAGCACAAGGATGTCCCGACAGATGCGGGGCCCCCGCGGCCGCGTGGCGACGCCTCGATCTGCCCGCGCCAGTACAACGACGCTCAACTCGTCACTAGCTGGTTGTGTACGGCTATACGTGCCGGTTCGACCGGTGGCCGGTGGGAAGGCGGCTTTCCTCACTATGCCTGGCACAAAGAGAAAGACACCGTATTTGAGGCGAGACTCGTCAACAGCGGCGATGGTTCCTACAAGGGGTATCCTCTCAACGACGATGAGTGGCCATTGCACATGGTGGGGCGGAGATGACCGAGATCGACTTCAGCGCGGACTGGCAGAATGGTGAAGGAATACGGGGCGCCGAGTTAGCTGCAACTTTCGCGTCTCTGCGGATTGATGTCCACGGTGACTTGCTGACAGAGGTTTTCGACAATAGGGCGCGAACGGTGCGGGATCATATCTTCGTTCCGCTCTATCCCATAGCCGAGTGGTTGGCTTCCAACTGGTGGTTTCTCGCGTTCGAGTATGAGAACATAGTCAAGAAGGAGCACCCGGCATTCAGCCGCAGGCACTCGTTGCGCACAGGCACTGATGGCTATGCCCTTCCCAACCTGATCATAACTGCATCCGGTTCGCGGACGCACCTCAGATGGGGCGATCAGCCATCTCGTTGGACCAAGATCAAGTTTCTGAACCTGGGTTCCGCAATCGTCGATCGTGAGCAGTTCATGCAGGACTGTGCCGACTTTATCGATACAGTGACTCGAAGGCTGTTGGCACACGACATCTCTGAAACGTTCCTGCAAGACGAATGGGCTGCCATTCAGAGGATGGATGAAGACGAGCAAGGATTCTGCGAAATGTCGGCCGGGTTGGGGTGGGACCCCTACGCTCTGGACGACGACATGCAAGAGCAAGTCGTAACACTGGCGGAACGGTTGGGAGAACTGCGCGGGGAAGCGGTCCCTGTCATCGATTCTGAGGAACCGTCAAGAGACTGTTCAGCGATACTGGCCGCCATTGAGGCTGCAAAGCCGAATGAACTTCTTCTGCTAGGCGTCCTGCCTCTCATGAACGGCCGACAGTCGAGGGAGGAGCCTCCTTGGGACGTGGGCTATGAACTCGCCAGGAAAGCACGAAGCGAACTCGGCTTAGACGGCCAGCCCCTCCAGAGCACCGAGTTGCTGGCTGAGGCGCTTAGTCAAGATGTCGGAACGCTGAGACGAGCGACTGAGCCTCTCGCGCCCTTGAGCGGTCTGCAGCTCGTAGACGGCGTGGTGACGCGAGGGGCCTCGGGCGGCGTGTCATTCGGCCTGAAGGGAAGAGGCGAGGCTGGCATGCGCTTTCTCTTCTGTCGAGCGCTGGGCGAAGCGATCTCTTCTCGGGGAGATGCGCTCGTGACCAGGGGCACCACCCAACGACAGCGGCGCAACCGGGCATTTGCTGCCGAATTTCTAGCTCCATCCCAACGTCTCAGGGATCGGATCACACATTCGATGGTGGACGAAGAGCAGGTGGACGACCTAGCCGAGGAGTTCGGCGTATCCACGCAGGTGATTGTGCATCAGATTGAGAACCACCAGATCGCCGAACTCGCTGTGCCGCATTCGCTGCCATAGAGGCGTCACTGGTCACATGGTCGATTATGTCGTGGTCCTTGGCCTCCACCGCGGTCAATCAGCGGACGCGGCAGAAGACCTGACGCCGCGCGCGAACTGACATAGAGGCTCAACTAGGAGACTGTTGAGCAACTGGGTTGCTGGCTGTCGGGTTGCGGGCGGTGCGGGCGGTTGCGCCGGTGTTGGTGTGGTGTTGGGTTGTGTGGCTTGGGCGGGTGCGCCCGGGCGCGGGCGTGGCGCCGGTTGGGGTCAGCCGGCGGCGGGGACGGCGAATCCGGTGCCGTTGTGGGCGACGCCGAGGTTGGCGAGGCGCACGAGGTTGACGGCGGCGGCTCTGTTGGTGAGCCACAGGTGGTTGGCGGCGACGCCTCGGTAGGGGATGCGTCTGGCTTTGCCCCGTGTGAGCCAGGCGATGGAGCGTTCGGCCATGGGCCGGTGCCGGCGGTAGGCGGCCTGGGTTCGTGGCCGCCGCCAGCGGGCCTTGTTGGCCTGGCGGTGGGCCTCGTGGGCGTCCACGGCGACGCTGCGGCCCCGCTCAGATGTGGTGCAGCGCGCTCTGAGCGGGCATGTGGCGCAGAGCCTGCCGAAGCGGGCCGCGCCCGACGTGACGGGCCTGGTGTGCCCGGCGGGGCAGGTCACGGTCTGCGCGCCGGCGTCGATGTCGAAGTCCTCTCTGGTGAAGCCCCCCGCTATGGGCGGCCTGCGCTCGATGGGTTTGATGGCGGTGTCCCATCCGGCGTCTGTGAACGATCCGAGCGCCTCGCCCGACGCGTACGCGGAGTCCGCCAGCACCAACCAGCCCCCCTCGCCGTCGTCGGCGTCGCCGTTGTCGGCGTCGCCGTTGTCGGTGTCGTCGGTGTCGTCGGTGTCGGCGTTGTTGGTGTCGGTGTCGGCGTTGTTGGTGTCGGTGTCGTCGGTGTCGTCGGTGTCGTCGGTGTTGTTGGTGTCGGTGTGGTGGGTGGGGTCGGTGTTGAGGAGCCGGGCGCCGACTTTGGCGTCGGAGGCGTCGGCTGTGGTGAGCTCTGCGGCGGTGACGATGCCGGTGTCGGGCTCTGCGACGATGTGGGCCTTGTAGCCGTCGCGGCGCACAGAGCGGGTCTTGTGTGCGTGGCGGGCCTCGGGGTCCACTGTGGAGACGACCCGGCCAGCGGCCACCCGCCGCGCGATGCGCCAGCGGCCCGGCACCTTCGGGTCGGCCTCGACGTCTTGGCCCGCCACCGTCCCCAGCAGCCCGACGGCGGCGGCCTGCTCGTCTGTGAGGTCCAGGCCCTCGACCACAGAAAGCACCGCACAGGCGTCTGTGACCAGCTCGTCGATCAGCCAGGCCCGCTCCTCGGGGTCAGACCAGTCGCATCCCGGCTTGGCCCGGCCGTCGTAGTCGTGCACCAACTCCAGCGCCGCCGCCTCGCCCATGAGGCGGCGGCAGCGCCGGATCGCGGCCGCGACCATCGTGTAGGTGTCCTGCGTCGCGACCGCGTCATACAGCACCGTGGAGTCCAGCGCCCGGCGGCGGCTCTTCGACAGCGCCCCGCAGGACGCGGCCAGATCCCGCACCGCGTCGAAGACCCGCTCCGGGCGGCCGCTGACGCGCAGCCTGTGCCGCCACAGCGACAACACGCTGTAGTGGAACCCCGCGTCGTCCACCGACAGGCCCGCCGCGGCCTTCCAGCGCAGATCGCACCGCAGCCGCTCCGCGGCCTCGCGGTCAGAGCACCCCTCCAACGCCTGCAGCACCATCACCGTCGCCACAACCGACCCCGGCACCGACGGGCGGCCCCGACCCCCGAACAGATCAGCGAACAACCCGTCAGGAAACAGCCTCAGACGATGCTCGGCCAAAAAACGATAGACCGACCCCTCCCGCACCAGACCCCCACACAGGCCCAACGCGTCCAACAACTCCCGATCCGGCTTCTCAGTGCCCTGCATGACAGACATAGTCCCACACCCGCCCAGCGATCGCGAGCACCCGAACCGGATTACTCAACAGTCTCCTAGGTGGCTGGTGCCAAACTCCCGAAATGGGGGTTTTGCGGTCACAAAACCCCAGGTCAGCGACTTGCGGATTGTGGCAAATTGCCATTTAACACCAGCCACCTAGGCGGTCGATGATGTCGTCGAGCACGGCGCGAGCGGTGCCGAAGTTGAGGCGCACGTGACCGTCGCCGTTAGTCCCGAACTCGCTGCCCTCGGACACGGCCACGCCGGCGCGCGGCAGCAGCCAGGCTGCCGGGGCTTCGCCGAGCCCGCAGGCCGACACGTCCAGCCAGGCCAGGAACGTGGAGTCGGGCCGGTGGAAGACGACCTCGGGCGCCTCGGCGTCGAGCCGGTTCGCGAGGTGGTCTCTCAGGCTGGCGAGGTGGGCCAGGAGCCCGTCGGACCAGGCCGCGCCGTGCGTCCAGGCCGCGATGGTGGCGTCGATGCCGGTGCGGGCCGCGTGGCCGAGCAGCAGCGGCAGATGGGCTTGGCGCACTCGCCGCCGCAGGTCTCGGTCGGCGTAGGCCATCACCGCGCAGCGCAGTCCCGACAGGGCGAACGTCTTGGCCGGGGAGGTTACGGTCACCACCCGTTCGGCTGCCCCTGGAATCGTCAGCATCGGCCTGAACGGCGCCGCGGAGTCGGGGTACACCAAGTCGGCGTGGATCTCGTCGGACACGACGTAGAAGTCGTAGGCGTGGGCCAGTTCGACGATCCGTTCCAGCACGTCTGCGCCGGCCACCCAGCCGGTGGGGTTGTGGGGATGGCACCACAACAGCACCCGGGCGTCGGGCTCGCGGCGCACCAAGGCCTCGAGGTCGTCGGGATCGAGGGTCCAGCCGAGGTCGCGGTCGTAGCGCATCAGCCACTCGAGCTGGCGTCGCCGGGCTGTGGGGCAGATCTGCAAGAAGATGTGGTAGATCGGCGGCGTGAGGATCACCCCCTCGCCGGGCCCTGCGAGGGCGGTTATGGCCGCGGTGACGCCTTGGAGCACGTCGACGCAGGTGTGCACGAACTCCGGGTCGGGGCTCCAGCCGTAGCGCTCGGCGGCCCACCGGGCGAACGCCTCGCCCACGTCGTCTTCGAGGTCGTGGTAGCCGAAGTCTCCCCGGTCGATCGTGGTGCGCATGGCATCGAGCACGGCGGGCGGGGGCCGGAAGTCGTGCTCAGCCACCCAGGCGGGCAGCGTCTCGGCGGCGTACCTGGACCATTTGGCGTTGCGGTTGGACCGCTTGCGGGCTTCGTCGACGCTCGGGTCGAAGGCACCGACGCGCCGGTCGCCGTCCGTTCCGATCACAGGAAGCCACGCTAGCCGGGCCGCAACGAGCAGCGTGCCTGGCTTGCGCCGGTGGCATTGCTCGAAATTGGTGGCACTTCTTGCCCCTTTTGGGTCTGTTTCGTCACCAATTGGGCGGACGCTGGGAGCCAGCGTTCAGTGCCGGTCTGGCTCGTCCGGCTGCCAGTTCGGCGGGGATGGGCGGCGCGGGCGGGGAATTGGCAGCGTTTTGCACGGTATGCGTGCATTCTGCTGCCAGTTCGATCAGGCCTGCGATCAGACGGTCGAGAGAGTACCGGTATTGACGACGGGGGTTGTCTGCTGCTCGCTGGTTAGCACCACCAGCAGGTTGGCCACCATCGACGCCTTGGCCTGCTCGTCGAGCTCGACCACCGAGCGCTCGGCCAGCAACTCCAGGGCGTCCTCGACCATGCCGACCGCCCCCTCCACGATGGTGCGCCGGGCGGCCACCACCGCAGCGGCCTGCTGGCGGCGCAGCATGGCCTCGGCGATCTCGGTGGCGTAGGCGAGATGGTTCAGCCGGGTCTCGATCACTTCCACGCCGGCCCGGTCGAGGCGGTCCTGCACCTCGGCGTGCAGAGTGGCCGCCACCGTGTCGGGATCGGAGCGCAGCGACACCCGATCACCCTCGAAGTCGTCGTAGGGATACTGGGTGCCCAGATGGCGGATGGCGGTCTCGCTCTGGACATGCACGAAGTCCTCGAAGTCGTCCACCTCGAACACGGCCGCAGCGGTGTCCACCACCCGCCACACCACCACCGCCGAGATTTCTATGGGGTTGCCTTCGGCGTCGTTGACCTTGGACACGCTGGTGGTGAAGTTGTGCACCCGCAGCGACACCTTGCGCGACTCCATGCGGGTGAACGGATTGGCCAGATGCCAGCCAGCGGTGTCGACCGTGCCCTTGTAGCGGCCGAACAGGATCAGCACCAGCCCCTCGTTGGGCTGCACCAGGTACTGGCCCGGCCACGAGAGCAGGAAAGCGATGCCGCCGACCGGGATGAGGAACACCAGTGGCCATGCCACCGCGGCGACGCCGACGATCCCGGCCGCGATCAACACCAGTCCGCCCAGAGCCATCAGCACGCCGAGCAGACCCGGCTTGGTGCTGGCGGGGCGGGCAGTCACCGCAGTGGTCTCGGCGCCCCGGGTGGGATTGTCGGAATCGGCAACGGAGGGAGTGTCGGTCATGTCCGCCATCCTGTCACGGGGCCGCGTCAGTCGCTACCGTGACCGGTCGGTACTAGAGCCCGCCCGGCTAGACGGTTAGTTCCAAGGGGTCAGTGGGTCTGTGGACAACCCCGAGCTTGGACGCCCTCACCCCTCACATCGTGGACCCCCACCCCTTGGAACTACTCATCTAGGCGTCGAGCAGGTCAGCGCTGAACCAAGCACCGTGGGCGGCACACGCCGGCCACTCCCTACCCCGCAAGCGCGTACACTGTCGGCCATGTCGGAGTTCTCACCCTACGACGACGGCGACGAGCCCACCCCGCCACGCAAGCACCCCAGCCAGCACCCCATCAGGCTGGCGGCTCCCCTCGCCAGCGGTGTGCTGCACACCGCCCGGGAGGCTCTGGACGTGGAGCCCGGAGAGCTGGCTGCGGCGGCCGGGTGCGCTGAGACGCTAGTACGGCGCATCGAATCCGGCGACCACGACCCGGCCCTGGACACCCTGGAGCGGATCCTCAACGCCTCGGGCTTGGAGATCCGCGCCGGACATAAAACCCCCGACGGCCATTACGCCGGGCCGTCACCCGACCACGCCGAGGCCTCTCGGGTGCGGGAGTCGTTGACGATGGCCCGGTCGCTGCGCGAGGAGATCGGCGCTCCCGCCCCTGGCCCGCCAACCGGGGCGCTGCCGGACTGGGACGGCGAGGACCCTGCCCCTGGCCGGCCTTTCGGCGCGGACGAGAACCGCACCGACGGCGGCGGCTGGGCAGCGGTACTGCTGCGCTCCGCCCAAGCGGAGGCCCGCTCAGACACCCGAGCCTTCGCCTACGCCTGCGGTGTCACGGTCGCAGACCTCGAACGCATCCAGACGGGCGAGCTCCGCCCCACCGTGGGGGAGTTGGCGTCCATGCTGGCCAGAGCCGGCACTGGCCTGCGCGTGCGCCTGGAGGTCTACGACGACCACGACGACGGGCTCCACTTCAGCGCCTTGGCCCGCCCCGGGCTGCACCGCCGCCGGATGCGCCGAGGCCGAGCGATCTTCGCCGGCACCTGATAGCGGTGACCCCGCCCACAAGTCCCAGCGACTCCGACCTCGACCGCATCCCGGCCGCACTGGTGCGCCGCGGCGTGCAGTTCGTCGTCATCGGCGGCTAGGCAGTGGAGGCCCAGAGGTTCGACCTGGGGTACCTCAGCGAGGACGTGGACCTCACACCCTCCCGCGATCCCGAGAACCTCCAGAGACTGTCGGAGGCCCTGACCGATCTCGGAGCGATGGTGCGCGCCAGCACCGAGAGCTTCCCCTTTGCCCACGACGCACAGTCCCTGGCCCGCGCCGCAGTGTGGAACCTCAGATGCGAACACGGCGACTTCGACGTGTGCTTCGAGCCCGCCGGCATCGGCGGCTACGACGAATTGGCCCGCAGCGCGCACACCGTCCTCGTCGAGGTGGACGGCGAGACACTGCCGGTCCGGTGCGCCGACCTAGCCCACATCGTGCGCTCCAAACAGGCCGCAGACCGGCCCAAAGACCGACACGTCATGGCCCTGCTGGTCTCTCAACTCGACGACCGGGACAATCGCCACCGAGGCGACCGCGGCCTCGGCCGGTAACCGCACCCCACTCCTACGTCGCAAACTGCAACTCGCTCTGTTCGCACACCCGGCCTCCGACGGACCACTACCCCTGTAGCGGCCGCTACAGCGACTCGCCCCTAGTGTCCTGAGTCGCTAGTTCGTAGCGAATTGGAAGGTTCACAGGACGCCGGGACCGGGACCACTGCCTCGGTCGGTCGAACTTCAATCAGTTATCCACCTCTAGTGTGGCGAAGTGCTTGAAGTTCCACTTCGCCCCCACACATCTTCAACGAATTCCTGACTCAGGACACTAGACGGTTAGTTCCAAGGCGATCCCGGCGTGGGTGATCATGTCCAGGCACGTGTCGCGCTCGTCGGCTTTGGCCCCGGTGAGCGCGTAGGCCACCGGCAGCCCCGACGGCGCGGTGATGAGGTGCAGGCGCAGCCCCCAGAACCATCGCGAGCGCGAGGCGCAGTAGTCGTACGCGGCCCATCCGGCGAGGTCGGAGCGCCTCTGGGTCTCGCGGCTGCGGCCGCACTCCACCGGCGTCGAGTCCACGACCCAGACGTCGTCGTGGTAGGAGTCGCATTCCCGGGCCAGCGCGCCGATCATGTGTTTGATCAGCTCGCCGCTGCGGCGCAGGCGCTTGTTGTAGCCGGGCCGCTCACATCGTGGACCCCCACCCCTTGGAACTAGCCACCTAGGTGACGCCGCCTCGCGCTGCGGCGTTGTGTTCCCCGCTCTTGTTCGCTGCGCTCACGGGCCGCTCGGGCCACGGCCTCGCTCGGCGCCTCGCTAGAGTCCGTAGGAGTTGTGGCCCACCTGCTCGGCCTCCAGCAAGCAAGGAGCACAGATGAAGTTCGGCATCTCTTTCGCCAACGTCGGGACCTTCGTGAGCGGCCCGGGCGCGGCCCGGCTGGCGCAGTCCGCCGAGGCCGCCGGGTTCGACTCGCTGTGGACGGTGGAGCACATCCTGTACCCCGAGGGCTACGAGTCCACGTATCCGTACGCGCCCGAGGGCAAGATGCCCGGCTCGGGCCGAAACCCGATACCCGATCCGCTGGTGTGGCTCGGCTACGCGGCCGCGGTCACCTCGAGCATCGGGCTGGCCACGGGCATCTCGCTGCTGCCCGAGCGCCATCCGCTCACCTTCGCCAAGGAGGTGGCCACCCTCGATGTGCTGTCGGAGGGCCGGGTGACGCTGGGTGTGGGCATCGGTTGGCTGCGCGAGGAGTTCGACGCGCTCGGCGTGCCCTGGGAGCGCCGGGGCGCCCGCACCGAGGAGTACGTGGAGGTGATGCGTCGGGTGTGGGCCGAAGACGACGTGACCTTCGACGGTGAGTTCGTCTCGTTCCGCAGGGCCAGCTCCAACCCCAAGCCGGTGGCGGGACGGGTTCCGATCCACATCGGCGGTCACAGCGAGGCCGCGGCCCGCCGGGCCGGGCGCATCGGCGACGGGCTGTTCCTGGCCGGCGGCGACATGGATCACCTGCTCGATGTGGCCCGCAACACCGCGGCCGACAGCGGCCGCGACCCCGCCGCGCTGGAGATGTCGGCGGTGCATCTCGGGCTGTTCGGAGACGATCCGGCCGCGGCGGTGCAGGAGGCCGAGTCGTGGGGGGTCGAGCGGCTGATGGTCCCCTCCGTGTTCTACTTCCGCAACACAGCCGAGGGCTTGGCTGCCTTCGGGGAGTCGGTGATCGCGCCCCACGCCGGCTGACGGACTCCGTCCGCGCCGTCCCCACCAAACCCGTCCACAGCCATATGTTTGCGGAAATCGGTCACTATGACCGAAAAGCGCAATCATTTGGCGGGGTGCAGCCTGCGTGTATGACGGGTGGCGGGGGTGCAGCCTGTGTGTATGACGGGTGGCGGTGGCTTCGGTGCTCGGCGCTCGCCTCCACCACGCGGTAGTCGACGGTGCGACCCAGGGCCCCAGCCAGCAGATCGGCGCTGCGCCGGGCCGTGAACAGCTCGATGTCCACGTCGGTTCCTGCGGCCACCTCGACATCGATGGTCACGCCGTCGGCGCTGACCGCGGCATGGACCCGCTCCACGGCCCGCCGGTAGGTGCGGTCCAGCGCGATCCCCACCCGCAGCAACCCGGCCAGCACCCGGACGCGGCGGCGATCCGGTTTGCTGAGCGCCATGTACTCGCGGTGCGACGACACCGGTTGGCGCTTGCGGTGGTAGCGGGCCACCAGCGCTATCAGCTCCAGCTCGCCCTCGGTGAAGCCGGCGAGGCGCTCGCTGTGTCGGATCAGATAGTAGGAGTGTTTGTGGTGCGACGAGTTGGCCACGAACCGGCCGATGTTGTGCAGCAGGCCGGCAGCCTCCAGTAGTTCGCTGTCGGCGATGCCCAGCCCGTGGACGGCCGCGGTCTCGTCGAACAGCTCCAGCGCTAGGTCGGTGGCGTGCTCGGCATGGATCAAGTCCTCGTGGTAGCTGCGGGCCAGGGCCAGCACGCTGGAGCGTCTCAGGTCGCTGAGGTGGTGCAGGCCGTCGTCGCGGGAGCGGTCCCTGCGGTTGAAGCGGTCGAGCAGCAGGCCCTCGCGCAGCGCTCCGGTCGACACCACGAGCGACTCGACGTCCAGAGCCTTGAAGAGCTGCCTCAGCAGCACGGCGCCGGCGACGATCACGTCGCGGCGGGCGGGGTCCAGGCCCGGCACATCCACACGGTCGCCGGGTCGGGGCCTACAGACCAGATCGGCTGCCACCTCGTCGAGCTCGGCGCGCCCGATGCTGGCGTTGGCAACCGTGCGCAGCGTCTCGCCGCGGCGGGCGGCGCAGAGCCATGCCAGCGCCGCGATCGTGCCTGAGCAGCCCACCGCCACCTCGAAGCCGATGCTGCGTGCCTGTTGGGCCACGGGCGCCACGAACGACTTGATGTGACGCCGGCAGGCCTTGACCGCTCCGTCGGCGATCACACCATCGGGAAAGAAGCGATCGGTGAGACGGATGTGGCCCAACTTCAGGCTGCGGGCCAGCGCCGCGGGCGTGTGGTTGCCGACGATCAGCTCGGTGGAGCCGCCGCCGATGTCGATCACCAGGTGCGGCCGGCCCGCGATCGGCACCGCGCTCATGGCGCCCAGGTGGATCAGCCGCGCCTCCTCCATGCCGGAGATGATCTCCACCGTCATGCGGGCCTCGTCGTGCACCCTCCGCAGGAACTGGCCCTGATTGTCCGCCTCCCGCACGGCGCTGGTGGCCACCGCCGCCACGTCGGCGTCGTGGGCGTCGGCGATGTGGCGGCATTCAACCAGTGCGGCCACGGCTCGCTCGACGGCATCGGGGAGCAGGCGTTTCATGTCGTCGCCGCCCGTGCCGAGGCGCACCGGCATGCGTTCCCGAGCGAGCACCTCGGGTGATCCGCTGGCCACGGGCCGAGCGATCACCATGTGCACGGAGTTGGTGCCCACATCTATGGCGGCCAGCGCCCGCGACCCCGTCATCGGCTGAGAATCATCACGGCAATCTCGGAGTCCCGCAACCTGCGGCCTGCAATCTCCGGGCTCGGCCGTCGACCTGCGGGTCCGGGCAGCGCTCCGTTGAACCGAACGGTCCACAAACGTTCGCCGGGTTGAGGTCTCGCTCGCGGCCTTGTCTTGCAGGCCAAGTAGCCGAGACGCACGCGCGCAAAGGCCACTGGACAGGACACTAGATGTGATTCTTCATATATTGGGCTGCTGTATGCCGGAGAACGCACATCGACTCCAGGCGCATGGCCGCGCCACGGACGTGCCGGCGCTTCGGGCGCTCGGGTGGGTTGCGTCGGCGGCGTTCGCCGCGGCCGTGCTGGCGGTGGCGGCCTTCCCTTCGAGCGCAGCCGCCGCCGACGATGTGGACGACACCGGCCTGTCGGTGGGCACGCAGACGGGTCGGCACGGGGGCGGGTCGGCACGGGCACGAAGCGCGGACTCGTCGAGCCGGGTGGCGTGCGACGCCTCCTCCGACGACTTCGCCATCCTCTGCAAGGCCTTCGAGCGAGCGAACACGTATTTCGTGGACGGCGTGGACGTCGCCAGCCTGGCCTCGCATGCGGTCCGCGGCGTCCGGGAGGCCGGGCTGCCGGCCCGCACGTCGGGCACTCCGCCGCCGTGCGCGCTCCCGGCATCTGACTTCGAGGAGATGTGCGTGGAGATCGACAAGGCCGCCGACACCGCCAAGGCGGCCTGGGCCGCAGCCTCGGCCATGCTGGCGTCGCTCAACGACCGGTTCACCCATGTGCTGACGGCCGATCAGTACCGCTATACGGTGTCCCGGACCGACAGCGACAACAGGCGGACCGGGCTCGGCCTCTCCTACGGCCTGTTGAACGGAGACGAGCCCTGCTCGTCGCCGTCGGCGACGTGCAGACCGGTGATCTACGAGGTGTATCCGGGGAGCCCGGCGGCGCAAGCCGGGCTGATGCCCGGCGACGTGCTCGTGTCGTTCACCGGGCGGTCGCTGTCCAGCCTGGCCTGCAGCGCCGTGACCGGCCTGGACCGGGGCTTCAGCGACGGCCAGAGCGTGTCGATCTCGGTGCTGCGCGACGGCACGACCCACCAGCACACGCTCACCGCCAGGTCGGTGAGCGACCGGTTCACCTTCGGGATGGTGGTGGACGGCAACATCGGCTATCTCCGGCTCGACATCTTCGCCTATACGTCGAGCCAGTCCTTCGCGCAGGACTTGGGCGGCCTCATCGGAGCGGGCGTGAAGGCCCTGGTCGTGGATCTCCGGGACAATCCGGGAGGGGCCGTCGTGGAAACCGAGAAGATAAGCGCGCTCTTCTTGGAGAACGGCGATCTGCTCTCTCGCTTAGACTGGGTGGATCGGGTCGAGTACGAGTACGCCTCGCAGGACGGCATAGCCTCCGACGCGGCCGCGCTGCCGGTGGCGGTGACGACCACCGGCCGCTCGGCGTCGGGCTCGGAGTTGTTCATGCTGGCGATGAGGGGCCACAACCGGGCCGAGCAGGTCGGTGAGCGCACCTACGGCAAGTCCACCGGGCACATCACGGTCGGCGTGTACAGCTCGGACGACACGACCCTGCTGGGAGGGGTCCGGGTGACGGTTGTCAGGTTCTTCGGACCCGGCGGCCTCAGCTCTGCTGACGGAATAGAGCCCGATGTGCACAAGGTGCTGCCGATGTGCCTGCATCCGGTGGGCGTCGTCCGGGGGGCGGTGCCGGCACTGTACCCGCGGGTCTCCGGGGTGGGGTTCTCGTCGAGCCCGGCGGGCAACGCCTACGCGGCCGGCGAGAAGGTCACGGCTGCGGTCACCTTCGACCGGCCGGTGACGGTGGACACGACCGACGGCACCCCCTACCTGGAGCTGCAAGTCGGCAGCAGCGTGCGCCAGGCCGCGTACAAGTCGGCGAGCACCGTCGACGGGGCTGGCGTGGTGGAGTTCGAGTACATCGTGGCCGCGGCGGACACCGACCACGACGGCATCAGCATCGCCGCGAGCGCCTTGAGACTCAACGGGGGCACGGTCCGCCACGCCGCGGGCTGGGACGCCCATCTGACCCACGACGCTCTGCCGGCACAGCCCTTGCAGGCGGTGCTCAACGTGGCGCTGCCGTCGATCACGGTGACCGGCACCAACGCGGGCGAGAGCAGCGGTGAGGCTGTCTTCACGGTGTCGCTCACGGCCCAGAGCACCGACACCGTGCGGGTGAGCTACACCACCAGGGACGTCACCGCCACGGCGGGCCGCGACTACGTCGCCAAGCGCGGCAGCCTGACCTTCACGCCGGGCGTGACCACCGGCACCGTCGCCGTCGGGCTCACCTCCGACTCGGTGGACGAGTTCGACGAGAGCTTCGAACTGGTGCTGTCGGGGGCGTCCAACGCGGTGGTCGGGACTCTCGCCGCGGCCGCGACCATCACCGACGACGACGACGAGCCGGTCTGGTCGATAGCCGACGCCACCGCCCGGGAGGACGCGTCCCAGGCTCGGATCACAGTGCACCTCACCGGCCAGACCGAGAAGCCCGTGGAGGTTCAGTACCGGACGGTGGACGCGACCGCGGAGGCGGGCGCCGACTACGACAGCACCACCGGCACGGTCGAGTACACGGTCGGCGGTCTCCGGTCGCCGAGCGTTGATGTCGCCCTCAACGACGACAACGTCCACGAGGGTGCCGAGAACTTCCGGGTGGAGCTGCACAGCCCGGTGAACTCCAGTGTCGATCCGGCCGCGGCCGCGGCCACGGTGACGCTGAACGACGACGACCCTGCGCCCAGGCTGTCTGTTGCGGGGCCGGCCGCGGCCGCGACCGAAGGCGACCCGCTGACCTTCGACGTGTCGCTGGACTCCGGCAGCACGCAGACGGTGCAGGTGACCGCAACCACCGTCGACGGTTCGGCCACGGACGGCACCGACTACGTGGCGATCAGCCAGACGGTGCTGTTCTCGGCCGGCGTGACGTCCAAGCAGGTGACGGTCAGCACCCTTGACGACTCTGTGGACGAGACGAGCGAGACCTTCGAGCTTCGCCTGTCGAACCCGTCTGGCGCGACCATCGCCACCGCGGCCGCATCGGCCACGATCACCGACAACGACGACCCGCCCGAGGTGTCGGTGGCCCCGGCTGCGGCCACCGAGGGCGGGAGCCTGAGCTTCACGGTGTCGCTGTCGGCTCAGAGTTCTGTGGCCGTGTCGGTGCGATATGAGACGCGGAGCGATTCGGCGGTGCGCGGCCGGGACTACCGCCATGTGTCGGGCACGCTGCGCTTCGGCCCGGGCGAGACACAGAAGACGGTGGACGTGGAGGCTCTGGACGACACCATCGACGAGCTGGCGGAGGCCTTCGAACTGGTGCTGTCGAGCCCCCAGAACGCCACGCTCTCGTCGCTCGCGTCCACCGCGTCCGGCACCATCGACGACAACGACGACCCGCCCGGCATCGAGGTTGCGGCCGCTGCGGCCGTTGAGGGCGGCGTGCTGAGCTTCGCGGTGTCGCTGTCGGCGCCGAGCGGGCTGGCGGTGACGGTCGACTACGGCGTGACCGGTGGCACGGCCCAGCAGAGCCTGGACTACCGCGACGTGTCGGGCAGCCTGGTGTTCCTGGCCGGAGACACCGCCGAGACGGTGACGGTGTCCACGGTGGAGGACGCCATCGACGAGCCGCAGGAGTCGCTGGAGTTGCGCCTGTCGAATCCGCAGAACGCCACAATCACCACCGCGGCCGCGCCGGGGCTGATCAATGACAACGACGCTGCGCCGAGCGTGTCGGTTACTGGCGGCAGCGCGGTGGAGGGGGGCGCGGTGACGTTCACGGTGTCGCTGTCGGCGCCCAGCGGCCGGACCGTCAGCGTCGACTACGCCACCGCCGACGGCTCCGCCGCGGAGGGCTCCGACTACGACCAGGCGTCGGGCACCCTGGTCTACACGGCGGGCGACACCGTCAAGACGGTGACGGTCAGCACCCGCTCCGACGCGGTGGACGAGCCGACGGAGACCTTCCAACTGCGCCTGTCGAGCCCGCAGTACGCCTCCGTCGGAACAGCCTCAGCGGTGGGTGCCATCACCGACGACGACGGCTCGCCGGTGATGTCGGTGTCCGACGACGCCAGGGTCGAGGGCAACGACCTGGTGTTCGAAGTGACCATCGCGGGCACGAGCAGCCAGACCGTGAGCGTCGACTACCGCACGGCGGGCGTCACCGCCGAGGCCGGTCGAGACTTCACGTCCGTTTCCTCGACCCTGCAGATCGCCGCCGGGGACAACTCCGGCACGATCACGGTGCCCACGCTGGACGACTCGCTGGACGAGACCGAGGAGTCACTCGAAGTGAGGCTGTCAAACCCGCGCAACGCCACTCTGGGCACCGCCGCGGCGGTGGGCCGCATCGACGACAACGACGACCCGCCGGGCATCGAGGTTGCGGCCGCTGCGGCCGTTGAGGGCGGCGTGCTGAGCTTCGCGGTGTCGCTGTCGGCGCCGAGCGGGCTGGCGGTGACGGTCGACTACGGCGTGACCGGTGGCACGGCCCAGCAGAGCCTGGACTACCGCGACGTGTCGGGCAGCCTGGTGTTCCTGGCCGGAGACACCACCGAGACGGTGACGGTGTCCACCGTGCAGGACGCCATCGACGAGCCGCAGGAGTCGCTGGAGCTGCGCCTGTCGGATCCGCAGAACGCCACAATCACCACCGCGGCCGCGCAGGGGCTGATCGACGACGACGATGCTGCTCCCTCGCTGTCGGTCACCGGCGGCAGCGCGGTGGAGGGGGGCGCGGTGACGTTCACGGTGTCGCTGTCGGCGCCCAGCGGCCGGACCGTGAGCGTGGACTACGCCACCGCCGACGGCTCCGCCGCGGAGGGCTCCGACTACGACCAGGCGTCGGGCACCCTGGTATTCGCGCCGGGAACCATCAGCGAGACAGTCGATGTGTTCACGGTGAACGACCAGGCCGACGAGTCCGAGGAGTCGTTCCGGCTTGTTCTGTCGGGCGAGCGGAACGCCTCGGTCCTAACGGGGCAGGCGACGGGGCGCATCATCGACAACGACGACACCGTCGATCCTCCGAACCGTCCTGTCGATTCTCCCGTCGGCGGAAGCGGCGGAGGCGGAGGAGGCGGCGGCGGCGGTGGCGGCGGTGGCGGCGGAGGAGGCGGCGGTCTGGATCCTGAGTTGGCGGGGCCGTCTGTGGAGGGGTCTGCGTCCGAGTATTCGGACTTGTCTGATGCGGGGGTGCATGAGGCGGCTCTGAGGGAGCTTGTTGGTGGTGGTGTGGTGGAGGGCACGGGCTGCTCGCATGACCGGGTGTGTCCCGGGGAGCCGATTCTGCGTTGGGTGATGGCGGTGTGGCTGGTGCGAATTGTCGACGGTGGTGATCCTGATGGCGGTGATCTTGATGGCGGTGATCCTGATGGCGGTGATCTTGATGGCGGCGCGCCGGGGCGTTTTGGCGATGTGGGCACCGGTGTGTGGTGGACGGCCCATGTGGAGCGTCTGGCCGAGTTGGGGATCACCAGGGGCTGTTCGGCGGAACCGGTGCTGTTCTGCCCGCAGGAGCCGGTGACGAGGGGCCAGATGGCGTCGCTCCTGGCGCGGGCGTTCGAGCTTGGGGCTGCTGAGCCTGCCGGGTTCGACGACACCCAGGGCGGCGTGCACTCCGGGAGTATCGACTCGTTGCTGGCCGCGGGGATCACCAGGGGCTGCTCGCAGGATCCGTGGCTGTTCTGCCCCGGCCGATTCACGACCCGGGCCCAGATGGCAAGCTTCCTGAGCCGAGCCATCCAGCATCGCGACGCCCGCACCGCGTCACCAGCAGGCGACGGGGCCGCAGTCGCCTCAGGTGGTGGCCAGACCGCCTTGGTGTCCCAGGCCTCCTCGCCGTAGCCGGGCGACGGGGCGGCAGTCGCCTCAGGTGGTGGCCGGACGGCCTTGGTGTCCCAGGCCTCCTCGCCGTAGCCGGGCGACGGGGCGGCAGTCGCCTCAGGTGGTGGCCGGACGGCCTTGGTGTCCCAGGCCTCCTCGCCGTAGCCGGGCGACGGGGCGGCAGTCGCCTCAGGTGGTGGCCACGGCCTTGGTGTCCCAGGCCTCCTCGCCGTAGCCGGGCGACGGGGCGGCAGTCGCCTCAGGTGGTGGCCGGACGGCCTTGGTGTCCCAGGCTTCCTCGCCGTAGCCGGGCGACGGGGCGGCAGTCGCCTCAGGTGGTGGCCAGGGGACGGTTCGGGTCGCCACCCCAGGCCGACCACGACCCCACGAACAGCCGGCCGTCGCCCAGCCCCGCGTGGCGGATGGCGAGCAGGTCGTGGCAGGCGGACACGCCGCTGCCGCAGTAGGCGATCACCGGCCGGTCCCCGGCTCCGGCCTCGGCGTAGCGGGATCGCAGTTCAGCAGCCGGCCGCAGACGCCCGTCGCGGAGGTTGTCGCTGACCTGCAGGCTCACCGCGCCCGGGATATGGCCGAAGCGGGGATCCATGGCGTTGGGTTCGCCCCGGTACCGCTCCACGGATCGGGCGTCTATCACCAGGCGGTGCGGGTCGCTGCGGGCCGTGTCCACCTCGTCGATGGTGGCGAAGCGTCCGGCGGGCCACGGTCGGGCGGTGAAGTCAGCGGCGTGCCACGTAGGCGTCTCCGTTGCCAGGGCGCCCGGCCAGGCATCGATGCCTCCGTCGAGCACCGCGGCGGAGCAGCCCAGCGAGTCGAGCATCCACCACAGCCGCGATGCCATCACCCCGCCGGCGTCGTCGTAGGCCACCACCGGAGTCTCGTTGTCGATTCCGAGCCGGCCCATCGCGGCCGCGAAATCCTCGGGCGACGGCAGCGGATGACGGCCGCCCTCCGTGGTGGGAGGGCCGGAGAGATCAACGTCGAGGTCGACGAAACGCGCCCCACCTATGTGGCCCCGGTCGTAGGCCTCCCGGCCCGAGCGGCCGTCCAGGTACCACCTCACGTCGGCGATCATGACCGCGTCCGCGTGATCGGCGAGCCATTCCGTGTCGACCAGCGATTCGAACCCGTCCATGTCTTACCTCTCAGGGGGTCAGGCCTGCCGCCGCCGCCTCGCGCACCCTGTCTACCTCCCAGGGGTCAGGCCTGCCGCCGCCTCGCGCACCCTGTCTACCTCCCAGGGGTCAGGCCTGCCGCCGCCTCGCGCACCCTGTCTACCTCCCAGCGGTCAGGCCTGTCGCCGCCACCTCGCGCACCATGTCGGCCACGGCGTCAGAATGGGTCCGCATCAGCCGGTGGCGGCCGTCGGTGATGGTGCGGCGGCGCACGTTCGCCAGCTTGCGCTCCATGTAGTCGTTGGCGCCCAGGAAGGCCTTGTCACGGTTGCCCACCAACAAGCCCACGGGCACAGTCACCTCACTGAGTCGGTTGATCACCATCGAGTCGGTGTGGAGGCTGGCTTTGACGGCCACCCGAGGAATGTCGAGCCTGGGCGCGGTGAGGTGGACCTGATCGTTCCACTTCTGCATCGAGGCGGCGTCGCGGAACCCCGGTCCCGTGGCCACCAGCACAAGCCCGCGGAGCACTCCCGGCCTGGTGATGCAGTGGGCCAGGCCCAGGTAGCCGCCCAAGGAGTGCCCGACGTACACCGCCGGCCCGGTGTGTTCCAGCACCGCGTCGATCGAGTTGAGCAGCGCCTCGCGCTCGTACGCGGCCGGCTCCGTCGGCGCGGGTGAGCGGCCGTGGCCGGGCAGGTCGATTGTCGTGCAGGCGCAGTCGGCGCTGAGGTCCTGCACTGTCTGTGCCCAGATCGTGGAGTCGTCGGCCATTCCGTGGACCAGCAGCACGGCTGGGCCTTCACCGGTTGTCTCTCTGTGCAGGGGCGTGATCATGGGTCTCGAAGAAGGTCGGGTTCCACATACATGGGATGGGCAATGGGAACAGCGGCGCGGGTGTTCGCCTCCACGCGGTCGATGGCATCGGCGAGATCGGCCGTGCTGTAGCCGGCGTCGAAGCCGATCTTGGCCGCCACCAGCAGTTCGTCCGGGCCGATGTGCTGGGTCCGCAAGTGGATCAGACCGGTGACACCCTCAGTCGACTCGATGGCCTGGCGGATCGCGGCGGCATCGGCGGCGGTGGCACCCTCGCCGAGCAGCAGGCTTCGCATCTCCGCGGCCAGCACCACCGCGATCAGCCCGAGCAGTACACCGATCGACAGCGTGCCAATGCCGTCCCACACGGGCGCGTCGAACACGACCGCGATCACCACCGCACCGAGCGCCAGCACCAGGCCGACCAGGGCGCCCAAGTCCTCGAGCAGCACCACCGGCAGTTCCGGGGTCCGCGATCGACGGATGAAACGCACCCATGACGCGTCGCCCCTCACCCGGTTCGACTCGATCACGGCCGTCCTCATCGATAGGCCCTCCAGCACGATGCCCACGCTGAGCACTCCGAAGGCCCATGCTGGCGAGTCGATCTCGTGGGGGTGGCGGATCTTCTCGATCCCCTCATACACGGCAAACAGGGATCCGACCGTGAACAGCACCAGCGCCACCACGAACGACCAGAAGTAGCGCTCGCGCCCGTAGCCGAAGGGGTGCTGTTCGGTCGCGTCGCGGCGGGCGAGGCGCCCTCCCAGCAGCAGCAGAGCCTGGTTGCCGGTGTCGGCCACACTGTGGATGGCTTCGGCCAGCATCGACGACGACCGGGTGAAGGCGAACGCCACGAACTTGGCGACGGCGAGGCCGAGGTTGGCGAAGAAGGCGGCGAGGATCGCCTTAGTTCCGCCGCTGGCCGCCATGGGTGCCAAGGCTAGCTGCGACGCCGGTGGGCGCTGCCAGAGGCCGAGCGGATGGGCCGCAGCCCGCCAGAAGACTCGCAGGGCGCTGAGCGAGGCCGTGGTCCGAGCGACCCGTGAGCGCAGCGAACAAGAGCGGGACACAAGACGCTGCACGGTGAGGCGGTCACACCTATCCGCGCACGTCCTAAGTCGCAGGTGTGTGCGATGCCGGGCATCAGGTTACGCGCGATGCGGGGGCTCCGCCGAGTGTTCGGGGCGCTGACATGGTGTCGGCCGCAGATGTGGGCGGCGCTAGCGTCTGGGCGCATGACTGCCGTCTTCGCCGCTCCCGATGACCTGGTGGGCGCCGTCGGTCGCCATCTCGGTCACAGCGACTGGGTGACTGTCGACCAAGCCCGGATCGACATGTTTGCCGAGGCCACAGGGGATCATCAGTGGATCCATGTTGATCCGGAAGCGGCCGCGGCCGGTCCGTTCGGGGCCACGATCGCGCACGGCTACCTCACCCTGGCGCTCACCAACCTGTTCCTTCCCCAGGTGGTGCGGGTGGAGGGCATCTCGATGGGTGTGAACTACGGCGTGAACAGGGTGCGCTTCCCCCAGCCGGTGCTGGTGGGGTCGCGCCTGCGGGCCTCGGCGACGCTGACGGCCGCCGACGAGTTGCCGGGTGGTGCAGGCGTGCAGACGGTCATCACGATCACCGTGGAGATAGAGGGTCAGACCAAGCCCGCCTGCGTCGTCGAGTCGGTCAGCCGGTTCCTGCGCTGAGCGCTTCGGACGTGCCTGCGCTGTGACCCGTCGTTGCCCCTTGTCGGTCGTGCGGGTAGCTCGCGGGGTCCTCGCGGCAGTGCTGGCCGCGCTGGTCCTGTTCCCGGCTGTCGCCACCGCGCAGGTCACCGAAGCTGAGACCGAAACCGACACCGTCACCGAAGCTGAGACCGAAACCGACACCGTCACCGAAGCTGAGACCGAAACCGACACCGTCACCGAAGCTGAGACCGAAACCGACACCGACACCGAAGCTGAGACCGACCGGGCAACATGCGACGATGCGCCGATCGTGTTCGAGCTTCTGTGCAGAAGCTACGAACTGCTCAAGGAGCACTACGTCGACGAGTTGCCCGACGAGGATTTGGCCGCTGCCGCTGCCAGGGGAGTACGCGAGGCCGGGCTGGCCCCGCATAGTGGCGAGGCAGCCCCGGCCTGTGCTCTGCCCGCGCCCCCGTTCGAGCAGGCCTGCATCGAGATCGACGCGGTGGGCGACACCGCGGCCGCGGTCTGGGCCGCCTCCAAGGAGATGTTCGTCTCGCTGGGAGATCCCAACACCTTCCTTATCCCACCCTCGCAGTACGAGGCGTTGCTGGCGCGCCTCGACAGCGACGTGCCCTACTCGGGTATCGGCCTGAGGTTGGGCCTGCTGGATGGCACGGTGCCCTGCAAAGAGCTGTCGGAGGCGTGCCGGCTGGTTGTGTCCGAAGTGTTCGCAGGCAGCCCGGCCGAACGGGCCGGTCTGATGGCCGACGACATTGTTCTGGGCCTGGACGGCTATGTTCCGTCGGGCTCGGGCTGCGGGCTGAGCGATTTGCATTCCTTCGAGCCGGGCAACCTGTTGACGGTGAACGTAGAGCGGGACGGCCGTGCGATGTCCTTCGAGATGACCGCCGACCGGGTACATGCCCCGGCGGTGGCCGGCAGGACTGTGGCGGGCAGGATCGGCTATCTGCGCCTCGACACTTTCGGCGCGAACACTGACGATCGACTGGGCCGAGAACTCGAGACACTGCTCGATTCCGGTATCGAGACCCTGGTCGTCGACCTGTTGGGCAACCCCGGGGGCTACCTGCAAACCGTCATCAACATCGCCAGCATGTTTCTCGACGACGAGCAGGTCGTCATCCAGGAGGTGACCAAGGGCGAGACCCTCCAACACCTGGTCAGCGGGCACGGAGGACTTCCGAACCCCGCGTTGCTTCCCATAGCGGTGGCGGTGAACGAATCGTCGGCATCGGCCTCGGAGGTCATGACGCTGGCACTGCGCGATCACGGCCGGGCCACCGTCGTAGGAACGACCACCTACGGAAAGAGCACTGGCCAGACCAGCCAGGCCCTGGAATCACGTGACGGCACGCTGCTGGGGGGCGCCCGTGTGACGGTGTTCAGATGGTTCGGCCCGGATGGCGCGAGCGCCGCCGGAGGCATCGAGCCCGACGTGGAACTCGATCTCTCGGGCTGCTGGCATCCCATCGGGCTCGCCCGCCAGGTGGCAGCCGCGGCGGGGCTGCCCGGTGCCGTGCCGGCCGATGTCGCTCTGGGCAGCGAGCGCTTCGATGCCGTGGCGGCTCTGGCCGGTGACGGTGTCCTGTTGGGCACCGGGTGCGGTCCCGGCCTCTTCTGTCCCGGGGATCCGATCCCGCGATGGTTGATGGCGGTGTGGCTGGTGCGCGTCGTCGACGGCAAGGATCCCGAACCCGTTAGCGCGTCGAGGTTCGTCGATGTGGATGCCGGCCAGTGGTGGGCGGCGCACGCGGAGCGCCTCGCGGACTTGGGCATCACCTTGGGATGCTCGGCCGAGCCGGCCCGGTACTGTCCCGACGATCCGATGACACGCGCTCAGACGGCGAGCTTCCTGACGAGAGCTTTCCGTCTCGATCAGGCTGCGCCCGCGGGGTTCGCCGACACCGGCGCCGACTTCCACGCTGCCGCGATCGACGCTCTGCACGGTGCAGGAATCACCAGGGGCTGTTCGCATGATCCGCTCCGGTTCTGTCCGAACCAGGCCACGACACGGGTCCAGATGGCAATATTCCTCCATCGGGCCCGCAGCCGCTCGAACTGACGGCGTGGGTCCGGGTTCGGGTCTGCAACCGCTCGAACTGACGGCGTGGGTCCGGGTTCGGGTCTGCAACCGCTCGAACTGACGGCGTGGGTCCGGGTTCGGGTCTGCAACCGCTCGAACTGACGGCGTGGGTCCGGGTTCGGGTCTGCAACCGCTCGAACTGACGGCACGGGTCCGGGTTCGGGTCTGCAACCGCTCGAACTGACGGCACGGGTCCGGGTTCGGGTCTGCAACCGCTCGAACTGACGGCACGGGTCCGGGTTCGGGCCCGCAACCGCTCGAACTGACGGCACGGGTCCGGGTTCGGGCCCGCAACCGCTCGAACTGACGGCTTCGGCGGCCTCTAGCCTGTGAAGTGATGGCGAAGCGGAAGCGGAGGGTTGCCGCCGGTATGGGCGCGAGCAGCATCCCGGCTTCGATTCCGCCGGTGCGGCCGGGGCTGGTGAGTTCCCGGCGGCGGGTGCCTTCCGGCATCGAGCGCCCGCCCTACGCCCTGCTGCCCGGCGGGGAGCCCGACCCTCCGGTGTCGTCCCTGGCGCGGACCCCGGCCGAGCTCGACGCCATGCGACGCACCGGAGCGCTCGCCGCCGAGGTACTGATGGCAGCCTGCGAGCAGGTGCGGGTCGGGGTGGCCACCGACGCCATCGACCGTTTCGTGCACGACGCGGCGGTGGCCGCGGGCGCCTATCCGAGCCCGCTCGGCTACCGGGGCTATCCGAAGTCGGTGTGCACGTCGGTCAACGAGGTGATCTGCCACGGAATCCCCGACTCGCGCCGGCTGGCCTCCGGCGACATCATCAACATCGACGTCACCGTGTACCGGGAGGGCGTCCACGGCGACACGTCGGTGACGCTGATGATCGGCGAGGTGGACGAGCACTCCCGGCGGCTCGTGGCCGAGACCCGGGTCGCGCTGTACAAGGGCATCGGGGCCGTGAAGGAGGGGGCGGTCGTGTCGGACATCGGACGGGCCATCCAGAACCATGCTTTGAGGCACGGACTCGGCGTGGTGCGAGAGTTCATCGGCCACGGTGTCGGCACGGAGTTCCACTCCGGCCTGCAGGTGCCCCACTACTACGACCGGGGGGCCTCGACGGTTCTTGGCGACGCCGTGACCTTCACGATCGAGCCGATGCTCACGCTGGGTTCGCCTCAGGCCGCGATGTGGGACGACGGGTGGACCGCGGTCACCGTCGACGGCCGCCGCACCGCCCAGTTCGAGCACACCCTGGCCTGCACCGCCGGAGGCGCGGAGATCCTGACCCGCACATCGGCGGGGGAGTGCGCCCACGACCTGTTCACCGAGCCGGTCGGCTAGCTGCAGCGAGTCTTCGGTCCGCTGGGGTCGAGTGCGAATCCGCGGTCCCGGCGGTTCTCGGTCGAGTGCGAATCCGCGGTCCCGGCGGTTCTCGGTCGAGTGCGAATCCGCGGTCCCGGCGGTTCTCGGTCGAGTTTCGTGCCGTAGGTGCACAGAACTCGCCCCAAGAATCAGGTGTGAATCGGGACGCTAGCCGCCGTCCCCTTCGGTCTTCGCCAGGTTGGCCCGGACGCGGTCTTGCACCCGGTCCGCCACGGTCTCGGGGTCCTCGTGCTCCCAGAACCGCAGGACGGTCCATCCTGCCTGCTCCAGGTAGTGGCTGGTCTCGGCGTCTCTCTCGATGTTGCCGGCGATCTTGGCCGCCCAGTACTCGGAGTTGGTGGCGGGCTGGGTGTGGTGCTCGGGGCAGCCGTGCCAGTAGCAGCCGTCCACGAACACCGCGATCCTGGTCTTGCGCAGCACCATGTCGGCGGTGCGGGGAATCTCGGGCTGGGGCCGGGCCGCAACCCTGAAGCGGATGCCGCGCCGGTGCACCGCGGACCGCACGGCCAGTTCGGGCTTGGTATCGCGGCTTCGGTTGCCCTGCATCGACTTGCGCGTCGCAGGCGACGAAGCCCAAGAGCCGCTCCCGGAGCCCCCGGCCATGTGCCGGACCATAGCGGATGCCCGTGCCCTGTTCGCGGCTGCGCACAGAGGCCGATCGCGGCCAATGATCGAGCCCATCCGATAGCGCAAATGAAGCAACCGGCTGCCACCCATCCCCACATTCACATGTGTGGCATATTTTCTGGCATAGAGTCGGAACACGCCTGACCTCTGAAGGCAGGCCGCGAGTCCCAGACGAACAGAGGTGAGCAATGGAGACAGCAAGCATGCGGTCCCTTCGACAGAAGGCACGAGTGCTGGACGAATTGGGTGAGAAGGTGCTGGACGGGTTTGCCGCGGCCGTGGAAGAGGCACGCCGGGATCTTGCGACATACCGGGAGAGTTTGCCTGAAGTCGCCGCGCAATCGTCCGCCCGGGGGCTCGCCAACTGGATCCACGACCGGGTCTGGCACCACACTTGCCAGCTGCTGGACTCGGTCGACGGTGTAGTCCTCTACGAGAAGGGTGTCGTGCGGGAGATCATCGTCAACGATCGCTACCGGCTGCGTGTCAAGCGGCACCGAGCCCCGGCCGCGGTGTCTACGTATCCGACTCAGGGTGCGATGGACTTTATGGAGCAGCCGGATGGACAGTTCGTGCTCGCCGGGATGGAGCAGCTGCGTCTGATCGTCGGCTACGAGTGGGACGCTGACCGCGGCGAGATGGGCCCGGCCGTGCTGTCCATGAGGCACGGCATCGAGAACGTCCTATGGGTGCATGAACTCACGAGCGCTCACCTGTCGGCGCCGCAGTTGCCGCGTCGGGTTGCACCGGCTGCGGCCGTCGTGCGTTCCCGACTTGCGGGGATGGGCGACGACGTGCAGCGTTCTGTCGAAGCATGAGCCTCGGCGAAGCCCTCGTCACGGTTCGCCGTGCTCGGGGCATGACGCAGGAGGCGCTGGCTGACGCCGCCTCGGTTACTCAGGCAGCGCTGTCGCGGTATGAGAACGACCTGCGCGATCCCAGCGGCGAGGCCCTCGACACGCTTGCCGCAGCCTTGGGCGTGACCCCGTCGTTCCTGCAGGGCAGGAGTCGGATGAGGGGAGGCTTCATGGTGGATGCCCACATGCGGCGGCGCCGGACTGCCAAGCCCACGGTGTGGCGGCGGCTCGAAGCGAGCCTGAACGTGTACCGGGTCCATCTCGACCTGCTGCTCAGGGAGGTGGAGGTGGAGCCTTCGCTTGTGCTGCCGGTGTTCGATCCCTTGGAGTACGCGCCCGAGGACGCGGCGAGGATTGTGCGCATGCAATGGAGGCTGCCGTCGGGGCCGGTGCGAGACCTGGTGGGATGGTTTGAGGCGGCAGGGTGCCTGGTTGTGGCTGAGGACTTCGGCGCAGTGACCGGTGGCGGGCGGGTGGACGGGCTGTCGCAGTGGGTTACCGACTGGCCGGTGATGCTCGTTAACGACCGGGCGCCGACCGACCGCCTGCGGCTCACATTGGCGCACGAACTGGGTCACCTGTGCCTGCACAGCGCCGAGTTGGGCGGCGATCCCGAGGAGGAGGCCAACGCCTTCGCGGCCGAGTTCCTGATGCCGGCGGAGGTGATCCGCCCGGAGCTGCGAGGCCTGAGCCTCAGCAAGCTCCACGCGCTCAAGCGGTACTGGGGCGTGTCGATGCAGGCCCTCATCGAGCGCGCCCACCGGCTCGGCACCCTGTCAGCCCAGCAGCGTACGAACCTCTACAAGGCTCTCAGCAGCCGGGGTTGGCGCACGAGGGAGCCCCTCAGCGAGGAGTTGGGGCCCGAGCGGCCGGGTCTCGTGGAGCGGCTCGGCAAGACCCTGCTCGACCGAGGCCTGACTCCAGACGAGGTGGCCCTTATCGCAGGCGTCGCGGCCAGCCCGGCAGATCGCCCATTCTTCCTGCCCAAGCCCCATCTCGCAGCAGTGTGACGCCGCGCGCGGATCCCGGTCGACGTCTCGGAGCGGCCACGGATGTCGCCAGTGATCTACAAGGTGGCCGGCGTTCCGACTAGCCGTCGACGAGCACCGGCGATCCTGGTCTCTTGCGCAGGCCGCCGGCTCGGTGCCGTGAGGTGGGGACGGGGGACGGGACTAGCGTGGGGTTGTGGCTCTGGTGACTCAAAGCGTTGCTCCAACGCTCGACGACGCGCGCCGGGCCGCGCATGCGTTGGTTGGAGCCGGGGCGCGCGAGGTGTGGCTGTACGGCTCGGTGGCCCGGGGCGAGTCGGAGCCGGGCAGCGACATCGACCTGGTGGCGGTGCTCGACGACTTGGAGTACCGGCGGCGGCTTCGCACCAAGCGCGAGCTGCAGGACGTGGCCCGGGCGGCTTGCGGTCGCCGGGTGGAGGTGCTGGTCACGGACCGGCCTGAGTGGCGGATCCAGCGCGAGCAGGTTTCATCCTCGTTCATATCGGCTATATCATGTGATTTAGAGCTATTAGCATGTAGTTCTGTCACAGAGGCTGACGTGGATTGGGGCAAGGACCAGGTCATGGCGACTTCGAATGATGAGCTGGCGCTGGAGCGGTTGAGGGGCGTGCTGTTGAACCTCACCAAGATCGAAGCGAGCCGCACGCCGAGCCCGGTCGAGCGGGACTCGGCCGAAGACGACGACCCCGGCGACTACCTGCTGGTGCGGGGCGGGCGTCTGGTGATGCTGTGCGAGGCGGCCGACATGGCGGTGGAGAACGCCGCCAAGGCGGTGGGGGTGCTCTCGGGCGTGAAGGCCCAGACATTGTGGGAGCACGACGTGGGCGCGATCGTCGGCGCGCTGGACGACGAGGACACCGACGCCTTCCGCGAGCTGCTGGCGATGGCGCCGGAGCTGGTCAAGTCGCCCGACTACGTGTCGATGTGGCGGACCCGGGGTGCTTACGGCAGCCCCACCGAGGGCATGACCGCCCAGGAGGTCGCCTCCCCGGCCTTCGCCCGGGCCATCGGCGTGATCGCCTGCGACGTGGCCGACTACGCGGCCGGGGCGATGCAGCGCCGCATTGGCGACCACCAGGATGTGGACGACGTGCTCAGGTGGGCCGCAAGGGTCGGCTCAGGCCTTCGTCACCGCGACGTGGCTACCGGCGAACCGGCCCAGCCCTGCTCCGGACCGTAGGCGATCCCGGAGGGCGAAGCTCGAGCCCGAAGTGGTACTTGGGAGCGTCGATGCAGGTCCCGGCGTCAGCCTCGATCCAGTTCTTCGAGCGGGACGGCCAGGGAGGGATCGTCGAGCACGGCCTCGATGCGAGCAAGTCGCTCGGCGTCGCGCCAGACAGCCTGCTCGGCCTTGGTGAGCGGTGGCGTGGTTGTCGCCGCTGCCTGTGTGGGGCGAGTGGGAGCGGGCCCCCGGAAGATTGACATCGTTATTCAGGATACCATGACGAACTACCACGCTCAATGAAGCCGGGAGCCCGCTCCTCGCCTACCGTAGAACATACAGATCGGTCAGACGAGCGTCTGGCCTCTGACTTCAGTGCCGTCGAGTTCCGCAGCGGCATCAGACCGTTCAGCGCGCATCAGAGAATCCAGGGCTCCTCCACCTCGCGTTTGCTCGCAATGCCCATCACGGTCTTGGACTCTGAGATCGGCCCCGCGAAGCGATAGATGTGGACGCAGTCCTGCTGAGCGTCGATGATGCTCTCAAGTTCGTAGCGCAGCGTTGCGTACCGGGCGGGAGTCAGCCGGCACTCGAAGACCGACAGTTGCACTCGGTTGCCATATTCGCAGCACAGGTCGTGCACGGCGCGCAGCCGTTTGGCGCCCGCTCCTTGCGTGTCGGCTATGTCGTAAGTCACGAGCAGGTCCATGACGGCAGTCGGGGCCTATGGCAAGACGAAGGGCGGGTAGAGCGACAGGTCGCCGCGCAGATGGCGCGCCAGCAGAGTCGCCTGGATCGTGGGCAGCGCCCAGCGCTCGACCGGCCTGCGCAGAATATTGTGCTGGATCAGCGTCTCCTTGTGGGACTCCCAGGACTTGAGCACGGCATCCCGACCGTCGTCCGAGAGGTACACGGCACCGCCGGGCGTCCGCACGAAGTGAACCGCGCCGAGCTGGCGCCTCTTCAGCATGGCCACCGCGAACCGGTCGGTCAGTGGGCGCAGTTCTTCGGCGAGGTCCAAGGCGAGGGACGGGCGGCCTGATCGGGGGCGGTGGAGGAATCCCAGTTGGTGATCGAGCCCCACGGCGTTGATCGACCCGACGAGCTCGGCTACGAGCAGGCCGTAGCCGAAGCTCATCAGCGCGTTCACCGGGTCCCGGGGCGGTCGCCGGGTGCGGGCGCTGAAGCGCAGGCCGATGTCCTCGAGATGCTGGCCGAGACCTCGAAAGTAGATTCTCGCCACATCGCCCTCGAGCCCGCGGAGGTGATCGCCGGATCCGGCGCCGGGCACGCGGGAAATGCGCTCTGCGATCATCTCGGCCCGTCGTTGCAGCCGCTGCCTGGCACTGGCGTTCGCGGCGTCGCGCGACCAGCGTAGGAGCATCTTGCGGCTGCTTTGCAGCTTCGCGGCGACGACGACGCGCGCAATCTCGAGGGAGTGCTTCTCGCTGAGCACGGCGCTGTGTTGGGCTAGCCGCAGATGGACGTTGCCGGATATCGGTCCGCCGACCACGAAGCGCAGGGCGCCGCTGCGACGCAGGGATGCAACCCGCACGCCCCGTCGCACGCAGGCAGCGAGTGCATCGGTGGTGACCTGGCCCGAGCCCAGCATGACTAGAGAATCGATTCCCGCGAGCGGGATCCTGGTGGTGCCCGATTCTTGCTTGACCATGAGAGAACCCCGCCGGTGCCCGACTCGCGCCTGGTGGTCGCGCACATAGACGGTGTTCAGGTATCGCACCGAAAGACCTCCCTCCGCAGGAACGCGGTGACGCGGTCCCTGCCGTCGCTTACCTCCGGCAGGCAGTGGTGCAGCAGCTGGCACTCGCGGCACCGGGCGTCGTTGGGCGCAGTCGGGAGCCTGCCGGATCTGATCTGGGAGCGAATCGAGTCGACGATGCCCAGGACGTCGTGGCGCATGCTTGCGGTGAAGTCCACCCGGCTGCGCCGGCGAGTCGCTCCGTACCAGACGAATCCGTGGCTCACTTCGAGCCCGAGCATCTCCTCCAGGCACAGTGCTTGGGCGCAGACCTGAAGGTCGGCCGCACGTCCGTGCTTCGTTCCGGCTTTGTACTCCACAGGCCGCACGCTTCCCTCTAGGACTTCGACGGCATCTGCTCGACCGGAAAGCCCGTGCACCTCCGACCACAGCGGGATGGCGCGCAACACCAGCGCCCCCCGCTCCTGTCGATGAGCCCCGGAGTCCACACGGCGGTGGCCGTACTTACCTCGCACGGTGTGCTGGTTGTCGTTCCACACGCCGTCGGAATGGATCAGTGCACACTGTCTCGCGCAGTACTCGTAGTGCTCGATCGCGGAGATCGGGACCACGATGTCAGTGTCGTCTGGCATCAAGTTCCATCCGAGCGGAGACAAACCCGACGGTGGTGTCGCCTGTTCCGCGGGGCTGGTAGGGGCGAGTCCGCCACGCCGCATGGATTCCCAGCCGTTCCAGCCCTCGACGGGACAGTCGTCGTCCGTGCGAGGCACGCTCGATCAGATCGGACCACAGGTCGAGCAGAGCGTCCACGCCTGAAGAGTCGAGCGGCTGTCTCCAAGCAGGCCAACTCATGTGTTGAACACGCGACGGCTGACTGGTGTCGAGGCGCCAGCACCTTTGACGAGCCGCGAACCGGCTCCTGGTTCCTGTCCTGCCAACTTCTATGCCGGCTCCACGCATCGGCAGTATTCGCAGCCCGAAGAAGGCAAGGACCTCGATTACGGGATCGACGAGCTTGGTGGATGCGTCAGCGAGTCCGCCGATCCGGCTGGCGTCGAATCCGAGGCCGTTGTCCACCACGCGTCCCCCATGGCCCTGAAGCGTTGCGATGACCGCCTCGGAGGGATCCTTGACTGCTGCATGCGTCTTCATAAGCCGGTGGTGGAGCCACTTGATTGTGCCGGGGCCTTTCGGATCGAGCGGGGCGTGTCTGACGGTGCGGTCAGAGCCGACATCCACGCAGAGGTCGGTAAGTGTGGATGAGAGCGTCCAAGAATCCGCATGGCTCCGCGCGACTTCGGCGCGTTGGCGGAACACATCCAGAGGGACGGTCCGGTGCATGTCGGGGAGTCCTTCGACATGCTCCGCGATGGGCATGGCTTTCAATCGCTCAAGGTCCGGCCAAGCGTCCGCTGCCAATCGGAGCGGGTCTGCTTCATTGTCGGCGGCCAAGACGGCGACCGGACTCGCGCCTGGAGTCCAACTCAGCCGTAGACGAGGTTCGAGCACGAGCAACCCGATCGACGCCAACCATGAGTTGAGCCAGTCCGCGGGTAATCCCGGGCACTCGATCCCATCCATCATTGCACCTCCATTGATACGTGCTGGGGAACGGGCGCTGTAGGCGTCGCGCCGGCGGACACTTCGTGATCGGCCAGCCGCACCACCGCTTCGAGCAGTGCCAAGCCCCATGGTCCGTACTGTTCGTTGAGACGCCGGAAGCGGGCGGGCTGATCCCAGTCGGTAGCGGAAAGGTCTGCGGACACGCTCACATGCTGACCATCGGCGAAACTCCATCCGAGATGTTCGGCCGGAATATCGGATACGGGGACGACGAGCGGTCGGCCTCTGCCGTGATGGCTCACGATGAGGTGGAGGAGCAGGTCCCGCTCATGGGCGTCGAGTTCGTACCCGCCTCCGTCTGTCCACTGCTTGACGAGTCGAGCCGATAGTTCTTCGTGGCGTCCGCCCTTTGGCCACCCGGCATCGGCGCGCGCCCTGGACCACCGCGATCGGGGCATGTCGGACTTGGCCATGGGGACATAGCCAGGCTCCTTGATTCGCGCAGATGCACCGGGGTTCAGCGAGCGCTGGAAGCGGGCGTCCGCTTTGCCGATGTCGTGAAGATGGCCCGCCTGTGCTGTCACGTTGATAAGAGTTGGCGGAAGTCCGAGAGCGGTGGCCAGGTTCCTGGCGCGCTCGCCTACGGCTCGTCCGTGGGCTACCAACTGCATTGCCTCGGGCGGCAGGGACGGGCATAGAGACACTTCGTCGTCCTCGTCAATCTGAGCAGTGCCCGACGATGTCGGGATCTCGATTCGGGCAACCTCTCCAAGCGGTGCCACTAGGCCTTCACCGTCGCGGACCGTGGCTACCAGCAGCGGGAGGATCCCATGCCACGCAACTGCTTCTGGAGGCAGGTTGGCGCGGAGCAACGCGAGCAGCGACTCGGCACCCTCACGAGCGGCTTGCTCGTTGATCTCGACCGACTCGTCAGGTGATCCAGAGAGACTGTGCAGCGTTTGGTCGAGCGCCCTCTTCTCCTCCGGAAGCAAATCGCGGCCCAGAATGCGCTTGAGCGCCGAGTGGTCTAGCGGCAGCCCTGAACGCTGAATCGAGAGATCGACAACTCGACCATGTTCGTCGGGTGCCCAGCCGAATTCGTCGTGCATGCCCTCGCTTGTCGGAAGGACCACAAGGTTCCGAGGCTGGAGGTCGCGGAGTTGCGCCGTCTCGAAGAAGCTCTCGTCGGCGCGTCTTCGCACGACCTGCTCGATCTTGCGGTCGCGCAACGTTCGACGCAGCTCGTGCAAGGGGACCTCCGCAATCTCGTCGTGATCCACGCGCGGCCACAGGCGGAGCCGTTCGCCCGACGTCTCAGCCTCGTCTGCGTCGTCTGCTGGGTCGTTCAAAACAGATTCGCTGGTGGTCTCGTCGCTGCCCGGCACGTAGGCCCGCCACACCACCGACACCGACCGCTCGGGTTCGGCAATGCCGGAGAAGTAGGGCTCCACTGGAGCCGCGCCGTGTGGGGGAGTAGTGGTCTTCACCCATTCCCACAGAAGGTCTGGCAGAACTTCCGGCGCCCGCCCCGGGTCGTCGCCGGGTTCGCCGAGGCGTTCGGCGATCACTTGGGGGCTGAGGTCGATGTGGTCGTCGAGACCGTTGCCCTCGAGACGCTCGAGCACCAGTCTCGGCTCGGTGCCGTACACAGGCCAGCCGTCGGCTTCAGAGCCGCTGTTTGCGTCCTCGTCGCGGACTGAGGACGCACGAGATCTCTTGGGAGGGGGCCGATGCACGTATGCGGCCCGTGCGTGGCCGTGAAGTCCGAGCCGGTTCAGTCGCCCGAGCCTCTGAGTGAGCGCCCGCACACCGCACTGCTCGCTCACCATGTACTCGAAATCGAGGTCGGCTCCCACCTCGAGCGTCTGTGTGGCTGTCACGATCAGATTCCGCTGTCGTCGAGGTCGGTCGCTGTTGGCTGAGCCGTTCGCTGGTGCTCCCGTTGCCGGTAAGAGCAGCCGACGCGTCAGCTCGTCGGCCTCATGTTGCCGTGTTCTTCCAGTAACGAGCATCAAGTCCGCCTCCGTACCAGTATCGGTGGACTTGAGCAGGTCGTGGACAGCTCGGGCGACGGAAGGTGTGTTGCAGAAGATCACGCACGACGCGGGCGAGCTTGCTCCGGACAGCAGTCTGATGGCGGCGTCGCGGAGGGCCTTGGCCGTATCGCCGCGAGCCTCTGAATCGACTTCCACCGGTTTGACAGCGTGAAGACGCTTGTGCACCTCCTCGTTCGTCAGGTCCTTGTCCTTGAGCTTGAATCGACTCTCGGGTGGCGCGTCGCCGGTGGCGGTCAGGGACACAACTTGGGGGGCGCTCCGACGCGCGGGCAGCACCTTGCGCGCCGATTCTGGAACGCACTGCTTGAGCTTCGGAATCAGATCCTTGAGATGCCGAGCCAGGTGCGCTTCGTCGATCAGCACGAGGCTGTCGGTTCCGGCCAGGGCAGCGTCGACCGGGCGCATCGAGCGGGAGGAGCCGAACCCTCTGAATAGCAGCCGCGATCCGTACATCGGGATCGTCGAGACGATGACCGACGGCTGCGCTGGGTTCGGAGGCCTTCGCAGCGTGATACCGCCGCGCATCGGGACCACATGAAGTGGCTCACCGTCGAGCGGGCCAGTGAGGCTCCTCAGCCGAGCAGCCACTCGGCCAAGCACGTCTTGTCCCTGGGGCGCACGCCGGGCCTCGCTGGGATCGCGGAGCATCTCCTGGAGGCTTTGAGCGTGTCTGCTGGTTTCATCAACTAGCAGGCGACGGTTTACGACCCACCAAATGCGCGTCGGAGCGGAGCGCGATGTCGTGGGCAGATGCGCCTGCGACGCCAGCCACCAGATTGCGATGTCGAGGCAGGCCGTCTTGCCCAACCCCGTGGGCACACCGATCTCATCCGGCCACTGGTCCCGCTCGCTGACCTGCTGGGCCAGCCGGGCCTGCCAGGGGAAGGGCACATGCCCGCTCACCGTCTCATAGAAGTCTTCGAAGCTGGGCATCTCCGGCAGGTGCCCGTGGTCGTCATACATGACTCACACCTTGCTCGGTCCTCTTGGGGGGCTCCGACGGGTAGTCGATCGGGACGCACAGGCCGAATCCGCGTGAGCGCCCTCCGCCGATCACAACCGGGCCGCGTACAGCCGCTGCGAAACGCAGTTCGATGTGCGAGTACGGCTTCATTGCGTCTAGCGCTTGTGGCGCCGGGCGGTGAACCTCGATGGGGTGCAGAGTGAGCGCTCCCTTTACAAGCGGCACTCGGGCGCTGCGGAACGCGATCGGCTCTGGAAGTCCGGCGTGTCGACACCAGCGCCGCAACTCGGGCAGATCGAGCCTCCCGAAGCGCTCGTGGATAGCAGGCACGGCCGTCACCCAGGTGTCGGATCGCTTTCGCCAGCGAGAGGGCGTCGCAGCCGCTGGTCTGGCTTCGCCAAGCCATGGCGCCACGCCGACGCTGATGTTCGAGGTATGCAGCATGTCGACGGATCTCGCTGCGGCCCGGATGCGCTCGGTAGCAATCTCATCGCAGCCGCCGTGCGGCAGCCAGATGGCAGCGCCGTGGATTCGACCGTCGGAATGGTCGAATCCGACATTGGGCAGCCCCAGGTAGCGTGCTATCTCGAATCCCGTGCCCTCGAAGCCGTGCCCGTGGAGTTCTCGGGGAACGGGGTCGCCGTAGAGGCGCTCGTACTTGGACATGACCGCCCCCTTGAGGGCGGCGGTTACGTCCCCGATGCGCCGTCCTGAAACACTCTGTTTGAGTCGAAGCCAAGCCACGACATGTCCTGCCTCTTCCTCATCGGCGACATCCTCCGGCCCCGCGTAGGCGACGAGGTTGCGAAGAGCAGGAAACTGCGACCGCGCCACACTCGGGCCGTGCTCCTGCCATGCGCCGTAGGCCACCGCTAGGGCTGCCAGGTGGTGCCCGGGCCGGGGCACGGACACCATGCGGGTGCCGGCGGCGCGCGGGCGGAACGCGTGAAGCTCCCTGGCGGCGGCTTCTTCAATGTCCGACGCTTCAATGTCCGACGCGACTCGAACTCGCACCGGGGAATCTGCGCAGCCGAGGTATCCGATACGGGCGGCCCGAAGGCGCAACGCGTCGAGAGAGTTCGCTGCCTCGGCGTCCTCCCAGACGTATACGACCAGCGCGTGCCTCAGGGCGACGCGTGCGCCGGGGCGGACGAGAGCACCGGTTCGGGCCGGATATTCCTGGTGGGTTGCCTTGGCTGGGCTCTTGGAGGCGACTACCACGTATCGGGGGTGCAGTGGCTGATGGAGCGGGTCAGGCTGAGCGTGGATGACGGGCGGACCTAGGCCTTCGAGGAACTCCAGTTCGATGCCGGTGGTGACCCTGCACCCCTCGCCCATGCCGTCGGCGGCCACGAAAGCCGCCAGCAACCGGGCGACCGAGGGTGGCCACTCTCCCAGACTGGCCCGACCACTCACGGCCCCGCCGTCCGGGTCGGCCCGGTAGGTGCCGTGGAGGAACTCCACGCTGATGGCGAGCATCAGTCCGTCTCAGCCAACGGCCATGACGACTCGATGGCTTTCGCGATGTTGTCCTTCGGAGCGAGCTCGAGGGGCTTGGTGTCCCATCCGTCGAGTGGTACGCCTACCGACCGGGCGTGTTCCTTTGCTTCCTGCAGGAGTTGTGCTGTCGCCTCGTTGCTCAGCACATCCACGGCCTCATCGGTGAGCCCCAGCCACGTCACCGACCTGCTCGACACCCTGAGATCAGCGCCGGACCGAAGCGCGAAGCCTCGCCCGAAGGCCAGAGTGTGCGCGTGCAGGCCCATGGCCACTAGCAGTGCTCTCGCTGCGGTGTCGGCGTCGGCAGCAAAGTCAGGTCCGAGTCCTACACGCCGGAGCTGAGCGAACGAGACGGTCGCTCGCTGAGTCACTCGCCGGAACGACACCGCGGCGGGCGTGGCGTCACCGATGGGAACTTGGCCGTGACCAAGTTCCGACAGAGCCTTCTTGACCTCTCCCTTCTCTGGCTTTGCGCCCAGTTTCCAGCCCTCGTGGTCTTGGTCGTCGTACAGCGCCGACTCTTGAATACTGAGGTTCAGCGGGTCGCCCTTCACACCCAAGACCTTCGTGTCTTTCGAAGCGGGCTGCCAGCCGATGATTTCGGAGGTCCAGGATCGTGCGTGCTTCGCCTGGCTGCGCTTCTTTCCGAGGTGCGACTGCCAGAATCCATAGATCAAGGCTTGCGGCCACCAAGCGACGAGAGCGGCAGCCTTGTCGGCTGTGGCTGCGAACAGGTCGCGTCCGACGGAATGCTTCCCGAAGTCGGTGCCTTCGAGCGTCGAGTCTCTTAGGTAGGCGTCGGCGTTGCGGTGCGGAAACTGCCAGCTCGACAAGCGTCGCGGCAGGTGCGGTGGCAGACCCGGCAGGCCGGATAGATCGAGGATCATTTCGGGCACGCCGGTGCTGGCCCGGCTGCGACGCAGTGCGTCCTCGAGACGGTTGGCTTGTGACGGCACGTTGTCGATGACGTACACGTCTTGGGGTTCATCGCTCGGAGGGGAGGTGCCGGGTGGTGGCCATCGTCGGTCCTCCTGGTAGACGGCGCCCGCGTAGATCGCGGGTTTGACCGTCCCGCCGGAACCGCCTAGCGGCTGTAGGTCCGAGTCGAGTCGGATGCCGTCATCGAAGGAGTCGCTGGACATGCCCGCAAGCAGCCTTCGTAGTGTTAGTTCCATGGTTGGAACCTCCTGTCTGTTGGTATCGGTTGTGGTTGTCATACTAGTAATTTGTAATGATAGCTCAAGTAAGTCGGTAGCCACCATAGCGGTGCGTGCATCCGGTCGCAACCGGTACCGTCGGGATCGACCGCGCCGGACATGGTTCCAGCGACTCGAAGGATGCCAGAGGCCATGCATCCAACGCCCGCTATACCGCGCTCAGGCCGCAAGTTGCTCCACGGGGGATGGCCTAGCCTGAGGCGCACACGACTCTGGTGGGGTCTACGATCACATGGCGCGGTCAGTTCCTCCCATCGGGAAGCCCCGGTCGGCGGTCGTCGGGGTGTCCTCTGCATCGTGGACCCAGCAGGGGACCGCCGCAGGTATGTCACACGCACAACCCAGACCGTAGGACAATGGTGTGACATCCAAGGACTGAGCACGTCCGCGGCGCTGTTTGACGTCAGCACTTTGCCGCCAACACGCACCAGCGGCGAGGGGACCACCACGACTGGCACCCCGGTCAGTGAGCTTCCGGCGGCGCGAGTTGGCTTGAGAACTCCGGACATGAAGTGCAAGCGGCCATCGCCGCTAATCGGGGCCATGTCGCAGGCGAACACGGCGGGATCCGACGGCGTCGTCTGCGACGCTATGCAGTCGGGTTGGCATGGGTCCAGGTCGTATGCCAGAGCGTCGTCGGGAGCAGGTGGACCGAGGCGCTGCAATTCACGCCACGCACGCTAGGGACGGGGTGTGACATCGGTTGCTTCCTGGCCTCCCGCGGCTGGTCTGGACTAGAGGACGGGTGCTTCCTGCCGGTTGACCGATACTGGTTCTCTTGGTGGAGATAGACTCCCGCATGCGGAGGGCCAGTGATCCTTGACAATCAAGGTATCGGATCTATCTGCTAGCCGTGTCTGTATCTTCGTGATGATGCAGAAGGCATTCAAAGTAAAGATGGGGCGGGATTGCGGGGGTGAAAGCCCCCGCCTTCATTGAGCGACGTTCAGCAAGCAGTTCAGTGTCGGACGCAGCGAGTGGATTGCGGGGGTGAAAGCCCCCGCCTTCATTGAGCGAGCCAGTCAGGACCGGTGTGGGTGTCCTGAACGATTGGATTGCGGGGGTGAAAGCCCCCGCCTTCATTGAGCGGACGGCGGGTCACCGAGAACGTCGATCTCATCAAGACCGGATTGCGGGGGTGAAAGCCCCCGCCTTCATTGAGCGGTCAAGATCGACGGCCGGATCGTCGGGCAGTGGCATGGATTGCGGGGGTGAAAGCCCCCGCCTTCATTGAGCGACCGCGTCGTTGCCGGTGTCTCCCCGGAACGGGGCCGGATTGCGGGGGTGAAAGCCCCCGCCTTCATTGAGCGTCGCCGCAGAAGTGCCGAGATCGACGCCCCAGCAGGCCGGATTGCGGGGGTGAAAGCCCCCGCCTTCATTGAGCGGGCGTGGAAGGTTCCAGCCCGGTCACCCGGTAGGTGGATTGCGGGGGTGAAAGCCCCCGCCTTCATTGAGCGATCAACGCCTGCACCTGATCAGGCGGGTCTTCCTTGGATTGCGGGGGTGAAAGCCCCCGCCTTCATTGAGCGCCGCGTGGGGTGTCGCCCTTCAAGCCGACGCGCTCCATGGATTGCGGGGGTGAAAGCCCCCGCCTTCATTGAGCGTTGGGAATTCGATTACAAACAAAGCATGATCTGGCAGGATTGCGGGGGTGAAAGCCCCCGCCTTCATTGAGCGCGGTATCCGATGGGCCAGTTCGGGCGCATAAAGATGTCGGATTGCGGGGGTGAAAGCCCCCGCCTTCATTGAGCGGACGACGCGTCGTTCTCCCATTCGTACAGTCCGGCGCGGATTGCGGGGGTGAAAGCCCCCGCCTTCATTGAGCGTTCGTGGCCCCACAGCCCGACAAGACGCACTAGGAGCGGATTGCGGGGGTGAAAGCCCCCGCCTTCATTGAGCGACGACACTGCGACGCGCATTGTTCAGGTGGGGCAGCGGATTGCGGGGGTGAAAGCCCCCGCCTTCATTGAGCGGCCTCAGCGTCGATGGAATCAGGCATCACAGTCGTGGATTGCGGGGGTGAAAGCCCCCGCCTTCATTGAGCGCAGTGGGTAACGGCCGGAGATGAGCGGGTCAGGCCGGGATTGCGGGGGTGAAAGCCCCCGCCTTCATTGAGCGGTCAACCGGCAGAGTCCGGCTCACCGATTTCCTCGCCCGGATTGCGGGGGTGAAAGCCCCCGCCTTCATTGAGCGAAGAACAACTACGGCATGAAGTGGGTTATGGCTGAACGGATTGCGGGGGTGAAAGCCCCCGCCTTCATTGAGCGACGTACCGCGAGGGACTGGACCCGGTGTTGGAGCACGGATTGCGGGGGTGAAAGCCCCCGCCTTCATTGAGCGCGGGCGGATCATCCGGTGGAGATGCTGCAGGGCAGGGGGATTGCGGGGGTGAAAGCCCCCGCCTTCATTGAGCGAGGATCAACGAGCAAGGAGGCCCCTAGTGGGATTCGGGATTGCGGGGGTGAAAGCCCCCGCCTTCATTGAGCGAGCACGACCGACCATGGCCACAACTTTGGCCTCGTCGCCGTCGAGTGAAAGCCCCCGCCTTCATTGAGCGAGCACGACCGGGTCCGACCACTCGCACGCACCGGCCGGATTGCGGGGGTGAAAGCCCCCGCCTTCATTGAGCGACGGCGGCGACCGCAGCGGCGAACTCGTCTTCTTGGGATTGCGGGGGTGAAAGCCCCCGCCTTCATTGAGCGGATGCCAAGATTCGTGAGAAGGGCCACAAGTATCCGGGATTGCGGGGGTGAAAGCCCCCGCCTTCATTGAGCGCCGGGTTGCGTGTCAACATCGTCGGGCGGGAACTGGGATTGCGGGGGTGAAAGCCCCCGCCTTCATTGAGCGAGCTACCCGGAGATGGCCCGCAAGACGGTGAAGCGGGATTGCGGGGGTGAAAGCCCCCGCCTTCATTGAGCGGTGTACACCGACTACGGGTACACGCTCACCGCCGAGTGGATTGCGGGGGTGAAAGCCCCCGCCTTCATTGAGCGGTCAACAATCCGCTAGTGCATGACCAACACCGTCCCGGATTGCGGGGGTGAAAGCCCCCGCCTTCATTGAGCGTCCAAGCGCCTGCTCTACTGATGCCTGATCTACTGGGATTGCGGGGGTGAAAGCCCCCGCCTTCATTGAGCGGGCGCGACCAGCCGCGACGCCGGACCGCTGGAGGAGGGATTGCGGGGGTGAAAGCCCCCGCCTTCATTGAGCGATTGCTCTATGTGACCTCCTAGGTCAGACGATCCCGGGATTGCGGGGGTGAAAGCCCCCGCCTTCATTGAGCGGTTTGTGTTTCACCACCGCAGTCTCCCGGATCAGCTGGATTGCGGGGGTGAAAGCCCCCGCCTTCATTGAGCGACATCCCTCAAGGGGGTATAGGACGACCAAACTACAGGATTGCGGGGGTGAAAGCCCCCGCCTTCATTGAGCGGGTGTGACGCGCTTGATCCGTGCTGTCCGGTCTTGGGATTGCGGGGGTGAAAGCCCCCGCCTTCATTGAGCGAACGTGTACCACCCGGTCCTCATCCGGCTTCGCTCGGATTGCGGGGGTGAAAGCCCCCGCCTTCATTGAGCGCGGTAGATGGCGTCACGGTACAGATCCAGTGCACCCGGATTGCGGGGGTGAAAGCCCCCGCCTTCATTGAGCGGGAGAAGTGGGTTCTATTTCAAGGACGATTGGGAGGGATTGCGGGGGTGAAAGCCCCCGCCTTCATTGAGCGTAGCGGTAGTCGCTCCTTGCCAGCTAGGAATGTGAGGGATTGCGGGGGTGAAAGCCCCCGCCTTCATTGAGCGCAGAGACTGGTTGCCGTGAGGCGTCTGCGGTCCCTTGGATTGCGGGGGTGAAAGCCCCCGCCTTCATTGAGCGCAGCTTGCGTTCGTGGGTCTGGTGCATCTTGGCCGGATTGCGGGGGTGAAAGCCCCCGCCTTCATTGAGCGGGCCACTACAGCCGCCTCGACGCCTGCGACCGGGCCGGGATTGCGGGGGTGAAAGCCCCCGCCTTCATTGAGCGCGCTAGATGGTTTCGGGCGCAGTCTGCGAATGCATGGATTGCGGGGGTGAAAGCCCCCGCCTTCATTGAGCGCTGCCGAGGATCCGAATGAGCAGCCTCCCAGAGACGAGGGATTGCGGGGGTGAAAGCCCCCGCCTTCATTGAGCGTGCTAAATCATTCCCTACAAGCCGATCTATGATGAGGGATTGCGGGGGTGAAAGCCCCCGCCTTCATTGAGCGACATGACAGAGCAGCACTCGGAGCTGGGAGCGACGGGATTGCGGGGGTGAAAGCCCCCGCCTTCATTGAGCGGTGGTGCTGTATCCTGCCTTGTCCATCAGATGCAGGGATTGCGGGGGTGAAAGCCCCCGCCTTCATTGAGCGACCGCCGTGTTCGGCCACCCGGACTGCAGCTTTCGGGGATTGCGGGGGTGAAAGCCCCCGCCTTCATTGAGCGCGGGCGCTGGCCCCGTCGCCCGTGACGGCCGCCCGTGGATTGCGGGGGTGAAAGCCCCCGCCTTCATTGAGCGACGGGCGCTGCGCAGACTGCGAGGCCGGACGGCAGGGATTGCGGGGGTGAAAGCCCCCGCCTTCATTGAGCGCACTATCCCTCGCACGTGTCAACTCGTGGACAGGGGGGATTGCGGGGGTGAAAGCCCCCGCCTTCATTGAGCGAAGATCAAACGTCGGGGGCACGGCATGGATACGAAATGGATTGCGGGGGTGAAAGCCCCCGCCTTCATTGAGCGTCGACACTAGCGCGCACCCCCCCCCTGTCCACGAGTGGATTGCGGGGGTGAAAGCCCCCGCCTTCATTGAGCGGTCAATGAGCGGAACGCTCACTCCCTGAGTGATTGCGGATTGCGGGGGTGAAAGCCCCCGCCTTCATTGAGCGGTCTCGCCCTGCACGGTCCAGTCGCGCATGGCGATCATGGATTGCGGGGGTGAAAGCCCCCGCCTTCATTGAGCGGTGGTCACACCGATCTGCGGTCGCTGCGCACACGAGTGGATTGCGGGGGTGAAAGCCCCCGCCTTCATTGAGCGGACATCTGGCTAGTTCGGGAGGAGTCCGATGGCTAGGGATTGCGGGGGTGAAAGCCCCCGCCTTCATTGAGCGGGTCTTGATTTCTTGGTGCTTCTCCAGCAACCTCATGGGATTGCGGGGGTGAAAGCCCCCGCCTTCATTGAGCGAGCCAAAGAGGGAACACTCTAGGAAGCCGGATGAAGGATTGCGGGGGTGAAAGCCCCCGCCTTCATTGAGCGCATTTGGGGGAGGGAGTCAAAGACAACGACGGAAAGGATTGCGGGGGTGAAAGCCCCCGCCTTCATTGAGCGAGCTGCTCCGCGCGGCAGTGCCCCGAGCGGATCGTCGGGATTGCGGGGGTGAAAGCCCCCGCCTTCATTGAGCGTACCACACTTACGAAGCTGTGCGTGCTCGCCACGGTGGATTGCGGGGGTGAAAGCCCCCGCCTTCATTGAGCGACGGCCGTCAACTGGCTGAAAGTCGATACCACGCTGGATTGCGGGGGTGAAAGCCCCCGCCTTCATTGAGCGCTGGCCGCTCCCACGCTCGGAGTCCAGGAGGATCTGGATTGCGGGGGTGAAAGCCCCCGCCTTCATTGAGCGCAGGCCGGCGCGGCGTCAGCGATGTCCGGCAACCAGGATTGCGGGGGTGAAAGCCCCCGCCTTCATTGAGCGCGGGGCGACCTGGAGGCGGCCCTGGCAGCCGCCGCCGCCGGGATTGCGGGGGTGAAAGCCCCCGCCTTCATTGAGCGGTCAGCCGATCATGCCCCCACCTCCGGCGGCCAGCTGGGGATTGCGGGGGTGAAAGCCCCCGCCTTCATTGAGCGCGCGGTATCCGGTGCTTGACACCGCTGATACGGTCATGGATTGCGGGGGTGAAAGCCCCCGCCTTCATTGAGCGACCGTCACCCCGATCTGCGGTCGGTGTGCGGCCGAGTGGATTGCGGGGGTGAAAGCCCCCGCCTTCATTGAGCGGGCGGTCCACTCGTGGCAGCTTCGGCACCGCTCCAGTGGATTGCGGGGGTGAAAGCCCCCGCCTTCATTGAGCGTGGCGCTTCGATTTCAAGTCTCCGGGCGACACGGCCGGATTGCGGGGGTGAAAGCCCCCGCCTTCATTGAGCGTATCAGACGACTGCTGAGATCAGCTATGACCCTAGGGGATTGCGGGGGTGAAAGCCCCCGCCTTCATTGAGCGGGCACAGACAGCGAAGGCAAGAGTGGCAGCAGCGACGGATTGCGGGGGTGAAAGCCCCCGCCTTCATTGAGCGCTCGCATGCGTCAAGCACGAGAAGCTGGACGGCAAGGATTGCGGAGGTGAAAGCCCCCGCCTTCATTGAGCGACCCGAAAGCAACCAACGATGGCCTCGCGACGCTCGGATTGCGGGGGTGAAAGCCCCCGCCTTCATTGAGCGGTCACGCTGTGGGTTGCCTATGGCGTGGTTCGCTTGGATTGCGGGGGTGAAAGCCCCCGCCTTCATTGAGCGCGGCCGCGAATGTCCAACACCAACTGGCGCTGAGCGGATTGCGGGGGTGAAAGCCCCCGCCTTCATTGAGCGTCGACCACCCCGTCATCCGCAACCCTGCCATCACCCGGATTGCGGGGGTGAAAGCCCCCGCCTTCATTGAGCGTGGGCCTCGCCCACCCTGGGCATCCAGGAGGACCTGGATTGCGGGGGTGAAAGCCCCCGCCTTCATTGAGCGGTCCCAGCCGGGACGACGCCCTCCAGGATGATCAGGGATTGCGGGGGTGAAAGCCCCCGCCTTCATTGAGCGCAGGCTCTGAGTCACTGATTCTACGGAAGATATCCTGGGATTGCGGGGGTGAAAGCCCCCGCCTTCATTGAGCGCAATCAGCCAATCCCCTGGAGTCCACTACGGAGGCGGGGATTGCGGGGGTGAAAGCCCCCGCCTTCATTGAGCGTGTTGGCCCGACCGCTTCCAGGACTGTCTCCCAAGTCGGATTGCGGGGGTGAAAGCCCCCGCCTTCATTGAGCGGGCAGCGGATCGCGGGACTCGGATACACCAGGGCCTGGGATTGCGGGGGTGAAAGCCCCCGCCTTCATTGAGCGGGTGCCGGCAATTGGTCTGCAGCATTCGATTCGAAGGATTGCGGGGGTGAAAGCCCCCGCCTTCATTGAGCGGACTGGCTTATGCGCCAGAAGTGTCAGAGTCTCTGCGGATTGCGGGGGTGAAAGCCCCCGCCTTCATTGAGCGTGATCTCTTCCACACTGCCAGCACTCCCTGTGTGCCGGGATTGCGGGGGTGAAAGCCCCCGCCTTCATTGAGCGACAGCAACGATGGGGACACCGCCCAAGGAGAAGCGGGATTGCGGGGGTGAAAGCCCCCGCCTTCATTGAGCGGTTTACATTCGGCCTACTGAGTCTCTGCATAAAGCAGGATTGCGGGGGTGAAAGCCCCCGCCTTCATTGAGCGACGGGGCAGACGCCCCCGGAAAGGACAGACACCATGGATTGCGGGGGTGAAAGCCCCCGCCTTCATTGAGCGGGCCCCTCTCTCCACCCGTGTGGGATTACATAAAGGGATTGCGGGGGTGAAAGCCCCCGCCTTCATTGAGCGCCGATCTCAACACCGAGACGACCCCTCGCCTCAGACCGGATTGCGGGGGTGAAAGCCCCCGCCTTCATTGAGCGTCCTAGGAGACTGCTGAGTAAGTCACAAATTGCTAGTTTCGTGATCATAAAACCCCAGGTCAGAGGCTTGTGGGTTGGCCGAAATCGGTATTACTCAGCAGTCTCCTAGTCCGGCCTCTCACTCAGGTTGGGTTGGCGGGATTGCGGGGGTGAAAGCCCCCGCCTTCATTGAGCGACTCGCTGCAGCATCCACTAGAGCCTCAGCCATATCGGATTGCGGGGGTGAAAGCCCCCGCCTTCATTGAGCGTAGTTGATATATCTCCGGAAACGACGTGCTGTGGAGGATTGCGGGGGTGAAAGCCCCCGCCTTCATTGAGCGGTCAGGTTGTGTGTTTGCATATGTCAGGTTGTGTGGGATTGCGGGGGTGAAAGCCCCCGCCTTCATTGAGCGTCGTCATCCTCGGAGTCCTCGTCATCCTCGGAGTCCTCGGATTGCGGGGGTGAAAGCCCCCGCCTTCATTGAGCGAGTTCCCTGCGCCGATCCGCACGGTGCGGATGGGCAGGATTGCGGGGGTGAAAGCCCCCGCCTTCATTGAGCGAGGCCCAGGGCCTGGGAGCGCATCCAGAGTCTCATCGGATTGCGGGGGTGAAAGCCCCCGCCTTCATTGAGCGCAGAGGTCGTCGAGCACGTTGCCCGCATGGACGGCCGGATTGCGGGGGTGAAAGCCCCCGCCTTCATTGAGCGTTGATGGGACCGGTCTGTCCGTGATGGGTTTCTATCTGGGATTGCGGGGGTGAAAGCCCCCGCCTTCATTGAGCGAACATTGCCGGTGGCTCGTCGTGATCTGGGTCGCTGGATTGCGGGGGTGAAAGCCCCCGCCTTCATTGAGCGGACCTGCCGGGCCTCGGCGGCCTCGACGGCAGTTTGGATTGCGGGGGTGAAAGCCCCCGCCTTCATTGAGCGGGGTGAAGCTACGTTGCTCCGGTGCGTCGGCCATATGGGATTGCGGGGGTGAAAGCCCCCGCCTTCATTGAGCGTCGTTATCCACCGAGTCAATCCACACCACCGGCGACCGGATTGCGGGGGTGAAAGCCCCCGCCTTCATTGAGCGAGCGCGAACATCTCGGCTCGGCCTCCGGTTTCGGCGGGATTGCGGGGGTGAAAGCCCCCGCCTTCATTGAGCGGACAACGCCACCAAAGGCGTACACCCCGAGAAAGTCGGGATTGCGGGGGTGAAAGCCCCCGCCTTCATTGAGCGGATTGGTTGGCTGTTGGAGGACTGGCGCTTGCCGGGGATTGCGGGGGTGAAAGCCCCCGCCTTCATTGAGCGCTCGTAGACACACCCACCTGACGGTCTGCCGATGCGGGATTGCGGGGGTGAAAGCCCCCGCCTTCATTGAGCGGCGTCGCTGGCCACCGAGGTGCGCCGTGCCCTGAAGGTGGATTGCGGGGGTGAAAGCCCCCGCCTTCATTGAGCGGAGTATTTTGCCTACTCGTCGGAGGTCCAGCCCGGGATTGCGGGGGTGAAAGCCCCCGCCTTCATTGAGCGCAGTCGCTGCACAACTTCGACGAGCGGCCGTTCGTGCCGGATTGCGGGGGTGAAAGCCCCCGCCTTCATTGAGCGAATTTTGCGCAGGATCTCTCGGACCCGTCGGTGCTGGGATTGCGGGGGTGAAAGCCCCCGCCTTCATTGAGCGACGGGGCTCGTGGGGCCGCTGCTGCGCAGGGAGTGGGATTGCGGGGGTGAAAGCCCCCGCCTTCATTGAGCGACGGTGATCGTGCCGGTCGTCATCTTGGGTGTCAGGGATTGCGGGGGTGCAAGCCCCCGCCTTCATTGAGCGTGGCGGGGCTCGGCACGGACGCGGGCGGCGCCGTGGTGGATTGCGGGGGTGAAAGCCCCCGCCTTCATTGAGCGCGCAGCGACTTGGCCGTCCATCTGGCCTGGTTGGCGAGGATTGCGGGGGTGAAAGCCCCCGCCTTCATTGAGCGGGGCACAGCCATCGGTCCTTGCACTGGGACAGCCCGGATTGCGGGGGTGAAAGCCCCCGCCTTCATTGAGCGGCGACGACCGTGCCGGGCGGGCAGTCCATCGCGTTCGGATTGCGGGGGTGAAAGCCCCCGCCTTCATTGAGCGAACAGCGTGGGCATCACGTCGTCACATGTCGAGGTGAGCGGATTGCGGGGGTGAAAGCCCCCGCCTTCATTGAGCGACGTAGGCCGATCCGACGACCCGGCGTCGGGTCTGCGGATTGCGGGGGTGAAAGCCCCCGCCTTCATTGAGCGGACATCGGCGGCAGCGGCACCCGGCTATCCATCCCGGGATTGCGGGGGTGAAAGCCCCCGCCTTCATTGAGCGTGCCCACCACCGCCTCGCCGGGGAAGGCGCGGTAGGGATTGCGGGGGTGAAAGCCCCCGCCTTCATTGAGCGGAGGTGGTCGCAGCGATCAACGTCGGCCAGGACGCCGGATTGCGGGGGTGAAAGCCCCCGCCTTCATTGAGCGTCGGCGATCCTCTGCCCGAGGGACTCCCCGGCCGCGGGGATTGCGGGGGTGAAAGCCCCCGCCTTCATTGAGCGGCCATCCCGGTCACGCTCGCCGACGGCGCCAAACGCGGATTGCGGGGGTGAAAGCCCCCGCCTTCATTGAGCGGACATCGGCGGCTCCGGCACCCGGCTCAGCATCCCGGGATTGCGGGGGTGAAAGCCCCCGCCTTCATTGAGCGAGCGTCCGAGCCTGCTCGGCCCACGCCTGCTCGCCTGGATTGCGGGGGTGAAAGCCCCCGCCTTCATTGAGCGCTGGAGCACCCTGTCCGGTCGTCGAAGCGGCGTGAGCGGATTGCGGGGGTGAAAGCCCCCGCCTTCATTGAGCGGCGCGATGGTCGGGGCTGCTCGCGGTGGAATGGGTGGGATTGCGGGGGTGAAAGCCCCCGCCTTCATTGAGCGCAGCGCGAGCGTGGCTCCCTGCTGGTACGCGGCGGCGAGGATTGCGGGGGTGAAAGCCCCCGCCTTCATTGAGCGTGGGGTCCCCCGGAGGGTTCCGGCCCGCCCCGGAGGGATTGCGGGGGTGAAAGCCCCCGCCTTCATTGAGCGAGGGCGATCCACAGGGTGGAGAGGTCGCCGCACCAGGGATTGCGGGGGTGAAAGCCCCCGCCTTCATTGAGCGACCGATGAGGTCGGCGGCCTCGTCGCGATGGTCTTGGATTGCGGGGGTGAAAGCCCCCGCCTTCATTGAGCGATCATGCACCTCGCGGACTCCAAGGTCTTCTCCAACGGATTGCGGGGGTGAAAGCCCCCGCCTTCATTGAGCGTGGTACGAGGCGAGCCCCGCCAGGCAACAGAGCGCCAGGATTGCGGGGGTGAAAGCCCCCGCCTTCATTGAGCGAGCCGCGGCTCGCAGTCGCCACCGCTCTGGACCGCTGGATTGCGGGGGTGAAAGCCCCCGCCTTCATTGAGCGTACTACTGCTACCGAGATCACACCACCGGCCGATTGGATTGCGGGGGTGAAAGCCCCCGCCTTCATTGAGCGATCCAACAAATAGAAACGGCAACCAAACAGGCGATCGTGGATTGCGGGGGTGAAAGCCCCCGCCTTCATTGAGCGAGCGCGATGATCGCCACCGTGACGCTGAACACGACAAGGATTGCGGGGGTGAAAGCCCCCGCCTTCATTGAGCGGAGATGGCGCTGCCGATCAATCCGCGGGTGCTGCGCGGGATTGCGGGGGTGAAAGCCCCCGCCTTCATTGAGCGAGCGGCAACGGCGGGGTGATCCCTCGCGGTATCCACGGATTGCGGGGGTGAAAGCCCCCGCCTTCATTGAGCGTGGCGTTCGTGCTTGCGCAGCGGCCTGACAGGTCCGGGATTGCGGGGGTGAAAGCCCCCGCCTTCATTGAGCGAACACGATGATCGGGCAGTCCGGCACCCGCTATGAGGGGATTGCGGGGGTGAAAGCCCCCGCCTTCATTGAGCGGCCTTGAGCTTGCCCTTGATGACTCCGCTTCCTGCTCGGATTGCGGGGGTGAAAGCCCCCGCCTTCATTGAGCGGACTCTGCGGGCTCTTCCAGTCCTTTGTGAGAGTTGGATTGCGGGGGTGAAAGCCCCCGCCTTCATTGAGCGGGTCCCAGCGGAGAGTCGAGCCTTGACAGATCAGGGGATTGCGGGGGTGAAAGCCCCCGCCTTCATTGAGCGGCAGCGGAACTGGCGGCGGCTGTTCAGGCTGGGATGGATTGCGGGGGTGAAAGCCCCCGCCTTCATTGAGCGTTCCGTTTCCAGTGTCGAGCGCATCCATTCCAGCCACGGATTGCGGGGGTGAAAGCCCCCGCCTTCATTGAGCGTCGGGTGGCGTGTCAACCGGCGGCGGGGGCACGGGGATTGCGGGGGTGAAAGCCCCGCCTTCATTGAGCGGCACTGGATTGTGTGGATTCCGCCCGTCGTCCGAGGGATTGCGGGGGTGAAAGCCCCCGCCTTCATTGAGCGGCTTTTTCCGCTGCCGGTTGGCATGACGATCACGCGGATTGCGGGGGTGAAAGCCCCCGCCTTCATTGAGCGGGCTGGATCAGCGCCACCGAATACGACCGCGACCCGGGATTGCGGGGGTGAAAGCCCCCGCCTTCATTGAGCGTCCACCGCTGAACCCGCGATGACCCACACCGTGCCGGATTGCGGGGGTGAAAGCCCCCGCCTTCATTGAGCGTGCAAGGCCGCTCCTGCGGTCACCCACACGGTGCCGGATTGCGGGGGTGAAAGCCCCCGCCTTCATTGAGCGGTCCTCTTGCACTCCGGGTTTCTGTGTCTGCCATTGGGATTGCGGGGGTGAAAGCCCCCGCCTTCATTGAGCGGGGTTGTCCACGTTGCCCCACTCGTGTGTCTCGGTGGGATTGCGGGGGTGAAAGCCCCCGCCTTCATTGAGCGCGCGTCACCGACGCCGGACGGCCCGAGTACAGCACGGATTGCGGGGGTGAAAGCCCCCGCCTTCATTGAGCGCGGGTTTCAATACGTTTGGCAACCCGAGTAGCGGGAAGGATTGCGGGGGTGAAAGCCCCCGCCTTCATTGAGCGAGCCTCGCGTTCGACGAGATCGAGGGCCTGGACATCGGATTGCGGGGGTGAAAGCCCCCGCCTTCATTGAGCGGTTGCGCACTGCCCCGCCCACGACGACCGGGTGGCGTGGATTGCGGGGGTGAAAGCCCCCGCCTTCATTGAGCGGGCGAGAGCGACGACCCGCCGACGATGTCCGTCTCGGATTGCGGGGGTGAAAGCCCCCGCCTTCATTGAGCGGACAAAGAATCCAACGACATCGCGGATTGGCTGGCCGGGATTGCGGGGGTGAAAGCCCCCGCCTTCATTGAGCGCCGACATCGCCCACCAGAACAACAACACGAACACCGGATTGCGGGGGTGAAAGCCCCCGCCTTCATTGAGCGGACATCGGCGGCTCGGGCACTCGGCTCAGCATCCCGGATTGCGGGGGTGAAAGCCCCCGCCTTCATTGAGCGCGGCACTGAGCGCCTGCCAGCGCGCCCGGCAGGGTGGATTGCGGGGGTGAAAGCCCCCGCCTTCATTGAGCGAGGGTGAGGAGGTAGTCCCATACCTCGTTCCAGGTGGATTGCGGGGGTGAAAGCCCCCGCCTTCATTGAGCGGGCGGGATCGACGCGAACTGGACCGTTGAGGATGTGGATTGCGGGGGTGAAAGCCCCCGCCTTCATTGAGCGATAATGATGATGGAGGCCGAACGGGCGCGGATGCTGGGATTGCGGGGGTGAAAGCCCCCGCCTTCATTGAGCGCTGACCGACAACCTGCTGGCGATTCAGACGATGGTGGGATTGCGGGGGTGAAAGCCCCCGCCTTCATTGAGCGACGACAAACTCGACCAGTTCTCAGGCGTGTTCGGCACGGATTGCGGGGGTGAAAGCCCCCGCCTTCATTGAGCGCTGCATGAAGACGACCTGCGCGGCACGTTGGAGATGGGATTGCGGGGGTGAAAGCCCCCGCCTTCATTGAGCGGATCTGGCCTCGGCCCACGTCACGAACCGGCCTTCCCGGATTGCGGGGGTGAAAGCCCCCGCCTTCATTGAGCGCAGGGCCGCGTGTCCATGCGGAGCCTCGCGGCCCTGGGATTGCGGGGGTGAAAGCCCCCGCCTTCATTGAGCGTCCTGCGAGGGCCCCTCAATCGCGCTCGGGACGTGGGTGGATTGCGGGGGTGAAAGCCCCCGCCTTCATTGAGCGGAGGTAGGCGGCTCCGCGTATCCATGCGAGTTTGTCGGATTGCGGGGGTGAAAGCCCCCGCCTTCATTGAGCGACCGCCGTCGAGGTCTGCGCCACCTGGGGGATGCCGGGATTGCGGGGGTGACAGCCCCCGCCTTCATTGAGCGCCGGCATCAACTCTGGGGACTTTCGCTGATCGGCGTTGACGCCGCTTGGCGTCCTGCCGGCATCGACTGGGCCGGTGGTTGCCTCGTCCCTCCATTGACTCCTTCTCGGACTTGCCTACGAATGGATGCCGAAAAGTGGAGTATAGTGTTCTAGAAAAATGAAGTATAGAATCCCGGAAGATTGGAGCGGGCGATCGTTGCGCCGATGGAGGAGACATGTCTGAAGCACATCGTTCTGGCTACATGCCACGGGTGGTGGACGAAGAGGTCCTCGAAGCGCTCGCCTCGTCGCCCGCTGTGCTGATCGAGGGGCCGAGAGGCTGCGGGAAGACCTGGACCGGGCGACAGTTCGCCCGGAGCGAGGTGGTGCTGGACGAGTCCGAGGCGATGCGCGTCGCGGCCGAAGTGGATCCGGACTCAATCCTGGCGGGCCCCGAACCGAGACTCCTGGACGAATGGCAGCTGGTCCGAGGCATATGGAATCCGATGCGCCACGCCTGCGACCGGCGAGGCGGATTCGGGCACTTCGTGCTGACGGGCTCGCAGAACCCGCCCGACGATGTCACCGAGCACTCAGGCGCGGGGCGAGTCGCCCGAGTGCGGATGCGGCCCATGTCGTTGTGGGAGTCCGGGGACTCCACCGGGGAGGTGTCGCTCGGCTCGCTCATGGCCGGCGGGAAGTGCCGGGCAGCGGACCCGAGGCGGACCATCGCCGACATGGCTGACCTGATCTGTCGGGGAGGGTGGCCGCGCATGGTCGGGATGGCCCCGACCACGGCGCAAGCCCGCCTACGCGACTACCTGGACGACATCACACGCACCGACATCTCCCGCGTGGCTGGAGTGCGGCGCAACCCTCGACTCGCGTCGAGTCTTCTGGCCTCCCTAGCCCGCAACGAGGCGACCACTGCCTCACATGCCACCATCAGGGCTGATCTGACCGAGGGAGGGGGCAGCCCGCCCGCCCGCTCGACGCTGCGCGCCTACCTGGACGAGCTGACCAGGTTGTTCGTGATCGAGCCGCTCCCCGCGTGGTCCGCACACCTGAGGTCGTCAGCCCGACTGAGAAGGACCCCAAAGCGGTACTTCGCTGACCCCGCCCTGGCGATTGCCGCTCTCGGAGCGTCTCCGACGGCTCTGCGGCGGGACCTCCAGATGCTGGGCCTGCTGTTCGAGTCGATGGCCGTGCGCGACCTGCGGGTGTACGCGCAGTCGCTTGGCGCGCGCCTCTACTACTACAGCGATCACAGCAACCTCGAGGCCGATGCAGTCATAGAGGGCCTCCACGGCCAGTGGGCCCCGGTCGAGATCAAGCTTGGTGGCGGACCGGCAATCGCCCAAGCTGCCCAGTCGCTTCAGGCCGTCCGCACTCGGGTGGACACGTCCCGGCGCGGTGAGCCGGCTCGATCCATCGTGATCACCGCCTTTGGGCCTGGCTACCAGGCCGACGACGGCGTGGCAGTGGTTCCGTTGACCGCGCTGCGCCCCTGACGTTGAAGAGGGGCAGTGCAGCCAGCGGGCCTGCTCCGGGTTGATGTCCAGAGGTGCCCACTAGGCGGCTCAGCTCGGCGCGGACCTCCAGGCTCGGCTCGGACTGGCCCAGGCGATGCTCGATCAGGTCGACCACGGCCAGAGTGAGGCGGGCCGCGGCGTTCACCATCCTCGCGGCGTTCTCCGGCGTTGAGCGTTCGGACACGACCTCGGCCACGAAGTCACCGGGATAGGTGCCCATCTCACGCCACTCAGCCGCATGCTCCAGGTTGATGTCCCGCAGGGCCGTCCTCAGCAGGGCCCGTTCGTCCGGCGCGGCGGGCAGCAGGTCGATCAGAGCGCCGAGGTCATGCGTCCTGGGCGGGTGAGGGCCCGGCAGGGCGTGGTTCAGTGCCTTCAGCCCGGTCTCCATGGCCGTCTGGGCGGTGGCGCAGAGCCTGCGCATCCGTCTCGCCCGGCTCCGCTCCTCCCGTTCGACATCGCCCGCCTCTCTCGCTTCGAGTTCGTGCACGTAAGGGGCCAACTCGTTGTACAGAGCAACGAGGGACTGTGCCACCGCGTCCAGCGAGGCCTCCGCCATGTCTGCGTCGGTAGGAGGGATCGGGATCTCCTTGTGCCAGTCCACATCCCCGGCACGGCGCTCCCGCAGAGTGATCGCCCTGGACGCGACGTGCCGTTCGAAGCTCGACACGCACTCGATGCGCGCCTTCCATTCGGGACGGTCGGTGACTCGCACATCGACGGGGCGTCCGATAGCGCTCTCTGCGGCCTCCTTGGCCCTGCGCCGCAAGAGCGGGCGCTGACTGTAGTCGCCCAAGTCGTCGAACACGACCACCAGATCCAGATCTGAGCCGGCATCGGCCGATCCGTCGGCGACCGAGCCGTGCAGCAGCACCAGCCCAGGATCCAGGTGCCAGAGCGCATCGGCGGCCCGCTGTGCGTCGTCCCGAGTGGGAACGGCACGCTGCATGCCATCAAGAGCGTGAGGGGCGCCGACAACCATGACCACACGGTACTGCCCGCAAGGGCCGCAGATCCCAGAGCCTCGGGATGAGGATGCACAAGAAGAATCAATCCCGGCCTCGTGCCGGCGCGAGCGGCGCGGCCGCGAACACGAGGCTGGTGCTGGACAGCAAGAAGAATCAATCCCGGCCTGGTGCCGGCGCGAGCCTCGTCGAACTGGATCACCCCGGAACGAGGACGCACAAGAAGAATCAACCCCGGTACCCGGGCTGAACCGGCGGCGAAATCACGATACACTTCGCGCTGAGATCGGGGACAAGATGCTATCATATCGAGGAGCAGCCATGCACCGGGTGGAGAGCTACGTGGCAGGCGCCTGGCGCCGGCCTCCCGACGAGGGCAGCCTGCTGCACGACGCGGCCACCGGCGAGGCGGTCGCCGAACTGTCGCCCGCGGGCATCGACGCCTCGGCCGTGGTCGAGCACGGGCGCGGCGTCGGTGGCCCGGCGCTGCGAGAGCTGACGTTCCACCAGCGGGCCTCCATCCTGCGCAACGTCGGCAAGATGCTGATGGCCGACGACGCCAAGGAGCGTCTCTACGACCTGTCGCATTGCACTGGAGCCACCCGCGCCGACTCCTGGATCGACATCGAGGGCGGCGCCGGCGTGCTGCTGTCCTACGCCAGCAAGGCTCGGCGCGAGCTGCCCAACTCCACCGTCGCCGTCGACGGCGCCACCGAGCCGCTGTCGCGTGACGGCTCATTCTCGGCCGTGCACATCTTCACCCCCCGCAAGGGCGTGGAAGTGCAGATCAACGCATTCAACTTCCCGGTGTGGGGGATGCTCGAGAAGCTCGCCCCCGCCTTCATCGCCGGCGTGCCGTCCATCGTCAAGCCGGCCTCCCCAACCGCCTATCTCGCCGAAGCCACGGTGCGCCTCATCGTCGAGTCCGGCCTCATGCCCGAGGGCACCCTGCAGTTGGTGTGCGCGTCGCCCGACGATCTGAGCAGCGTGCTCGACTGCCTCGACGGCCAGGACAGCATCGCCTTCACCGGATCGGCCGCCACCGCCCGGCTGCTGCGGGCCCACTCCGCCGTGCTGGGCCGGGCCGTGCGGTTCAGCGCCGAAGCCGACTCGCTCAACGCCGCGGTGCTGGCCCCGGCCGCCGCCCCCGGCAGCGCCGAGTTCGACCTGTTCACCGCCGAGGTCGTCAAGGAGATGACGGTCAAGGCCGGCCAGAAATGCACTGCCATCCGCCGTGCGATCGTTCCTGCCGAGTGCGTCGATGCCGCAACCGAGGCCCTCGCCGCCGCGCTGGACGGGGTGGACGTGGGCGATCCCCGCGACAGTGCCACCGGCATGGGACCCCTCGTCGGGCTAGCCCAGCGCGACGAGGTTGAGGCCTCCGTCGCGGCCCTGCGCGAGGCCGCGGACGCCATCGTGGACTCCTGCGACCTCTCCGGCGTCGACACCGTCGCCGGAGCGTTCATGGCGCCCACCCTGCTGCGGGCCACGGACCCTCGATCCGAGGCAGTCCACGCCACTGAGGCCTTCGGGCCGGTGACGACCCTCGTGCCGTACCGCAGCATCGACGAGGCGGTGGAGCTCGTGGCGGCCGGCGGCGGCAGCCTGGTGGCGTCGCTCTACGGCGCCGACCGCGACGAGATCGGCGCGCTCGCCGCCGGGGTGGCGTCGCACCACGGTCGGGTGCTGCTCGTGGACTCGTCGATGGCCGCGGCCAGCACCGGCCACGGCTCGCCCCTGCCGCCGCTCGTGCACGGCGGGCCGGGTCGGGCCGGCGGCGGCCAGGAGATGGGAGGCATGCGCGGCGTGCACGCCCACATGCAGCGCACCGCGGTGCAGGGATCACCCGACATGCTGACCGCGGTCACCGGCGAGCACATCGGCGGCTCGGAGACCCAGCAGCACAAGGGGCACCCGTTCAAGCTCACCTTCGACGACCTCGAAGTGGGCGACTCGATCACCACCGAGTCCCGCACGGTCAGCCGGGCCGACATCGCCGCCTTCGCGCAGAGCACCGGCGACAAGTTCTACGCCCATATGGACGACGAGGCCGCGGCCCGCAGCCCGATCTTCAACGGGCTCGTGGCCCACGGGTACCTGGTGCTGTCGTTCGCGGCCGGTCTGTTCGTGTGGCCCGACGAGGGACCGGTGCTGGCCAACTACGGCATCGATCGCCTGCGCTTCGCCAAGCCCACCTATCCCGGCGACGAGATCCACGTGGTGCTCACCTGCAAGCGCAAGACCCGGCTCGACGGCCGCGGCTACGGCGAGGTGGCCTGGGACACCAAGGTCATCAACCAGCACGGCGAGGTCAACGCGGCCTACGACGTGCTGACCATGGTCGCCAACGCCCCCGGCGTCAACGGAGCCCCCACATGACCGGCCGCGCCCCGAATCATCGCGCTTTCTTGTCACTATCGCGAGAGAGCGCGATGAAAGCCGGCAGGGTGCGGGTGTCCGGCGATTCTGTTCGCGCTTTCCGGCGCATATGGCGGATAAGCGCGAACAGAATGCTCAGGAGGCCGGGCGATGGCTAGGGCCTGGGCCACTATGGAGGACTTCGAGGCCTTCCTCGACGGCGGCGGCCTGGCGGAGGCCGACGACGGCATGCCCGACGCATACCGCCACGCGGTGTTCGCCTTCATCGAGATGCACGCCAACAGCGAGTTGATGGGCGGCCTCACCGAGCGCGACTGGATCCCCAAGACCCCCGGACTGCGCCACAAGATGGCGGTGCTGGCCAAGACCCAGGACGAGATCGGCCACGGGCACCTGCTGTACATGGTGGCCGCCGACCTGCGCGTCAAGACCCGGGCCGAGATGCTCGAGGACCTGTTCGCGGGCCGCAGCCGCTTCCACAACGTGTTCCACTACCGGGCCGTCACCTGGGGCGACCAGGTGGCCATCGCGTTCCTGGTGGACGCGGCGGCTCTGATCAGCCAGCAGGCCGTGTTCAAGGACTGCTCCTACGGCCCCTACAAGCGGATCCTGCGCCGCATCATCGTCGAGGAGGGGTTCCACATGCGCCTGGGCGAGGACCGCATGATGCGCATCGCCGAGGGCACCGCCCGCCAGCGCAAGATGTTCCAGGAGTCGCTCGACCGCTGGTTCTGGCCGGCGCTGCAACTGTTCGGCCCCGACTCCAAGCCCGACGACGTGCTGCTGCGCTGGCACATCAAGTCCGAGCGCAACGAGGTGCTGCGCGACCGGTGGGTGCAGAAGTTCGTGCCCATGCTGCGCAGCTACGGGTTCACGATCCCCGCGCCCGACCTGCGCTGGGACGCCGAAGCACGACGCTGGGACGTCGGGCCGATCGACTGGGAGCCGCTGGAGCGCACCCTCGCCCAGGGCGGTCCGGACTCGGCCAGGCGGATCCGCGAGGCCGCCGACAACTGGACTCGCACCTCCTGGGTGCGGGCCGCTATGGACAACAGCACCGCAGGCTCGGACCCCGAGGGCAACGGGTCCTCCTCGCCGAACGGCAGCGGACCCTGAAATGCACGTCTACGAGGTGTTCATCAAACGGGACGGCCGCGAGGAGTTCCGCCACGTCGGAGCGCTGGAAGCGGCCAACGACGAGCTGGCGCTGGTGCTGGCCCGCGAGACCTACGCACGCCGAGCCGAGGGAGACCGCCTGTGGGTGGTGCGCCGCGATCACGTCGTTGCCGCCGAAGACGACTTTGTGGCCCCGAACGCCGACAAGCCCCACCGCCACCACGACGGCGCCGCGGTGGCCGCGAGGCGCAAGGCGACCAGACAGTCGCCGCGTTGAGTCCGCTGCAGATGGGCGAGCCGGAATGAGCGGGCCGGAGACGGACGCGCCCCAAGGGGTACGGGACTTCCTGTTGGCGTTCGCCGACGACGAGCACCTGATGGGCCAGCAGCACTGTGAATGGATCGGCGTCGCCCCATTCCTGGAGGAGGACCTGGCCTTCTCCAGCATCGGCCAGGACGAACTGGGCCATGCCGCGCTCCTGTACGAGCTGGTCCTCGAACTCGACGGGATCGAGCCCACCGACACGGCCGTCGACACCCTCGCCTTCAGGCGGCCGAGCCGCGACTATCGATGCTGCCATCTCGTCGAGTACACGACACGGGACTGGGCCGAGGCCCTGGTGCGGCACTGGGTCTACGACACCTTCGAAGCGATGCGGTGGCAGCTGGTGGCCGACTCGTCGCTGCCGAAGCTGGCGTCCATCGCCCGCAGGGCTCTGCAGGAGGAGGCGTTCCACCGCCGGCACGCCGACGCCCTGCTGGACAGGCTCCTGACGACGCCCGAAGCCCAGGCGCGCCTCGCGGCGGCGCTCGCGGCGGTCGGTCCTCTAGCGCCAGGACTCTGCGAGGCAACCGAAGGCGAGGCCGAAGCCATCCGTCAGGGTGTGTGCACCGGTTCCACCGAAGAGCTGGCCGAAGCGCTCGGCCGGTGCATCGACGAGCGGTTCTCTCGCCCCGCCGCCGACAGCAACCGCCCGGCCGGCAACTCGTCCCCGAACGGCCAGGATCGCCGCACCCGCAGGTCACGGGACTTCGAACCGCTCATAAGGCGAATGCGCGAGGTCCTCGACTACGACCCGGAGGCTGTGTGGTGAACACGACCCAGCCTGACCGCTACGAACCGATCGAGTCCGCGTCGATAGACGAGCTGCGCGCCATTCAGCTGCAGCGCCTCACCGACACGCTCGACCACGCCTACACCAACGTGGCCCACTATCGCCAGACCTTCGACGCTGCTGGCGTCGTTCCCGCAGACCTACGCGACCTGGAAGACCTGGCTCGGTTCCCATTGCTCACCAAGGCCGACCTGCGCGACAACTACCCGTTCGGCCTGTTCGCCGTGCCCCGCTCGGAGGTGGTGCGGATCCACGCGTCGTCGGGCACCACCGGCAAGCCCACCGTTGCGGGCTACACCGCGGGCGACATCGACGTGTGGGCCCAGCTGATGGCCCGCTCGATCTACGCGGCGGGGGGACGGCCCGGCGACGTCGCCCACGTGGCGTACGGTTACGGGTTGTTCACCGGGGGCCTGGGCGCCCATTACGGCGCCGAGAAACTCGGATGCATGGTCGTGCCGGTGTCCGGGGGCCAGACCGAGCGCCAGGTGACGCTGATCCAGGACTTCGGGCCCCGCATCATCCTGGTCACGCCGTCGTACTGCCTCAACCTCATCGACGAGATGGAGAGCAGGGGCATCGACCCGAGGTCGTGTTCGCTGGAGGTGGGCATCTTCGGTGCCGAGCCGTGGACCGACGAGCTCCGGGCCGAGATCGAGCAGCGCCTCGGCATCGACGCCGTCGACATCTACGGGCTCTCGGAGGTGATGGGCCCCGGCGTGGCCCAGGAGTGCGTCGAGACCAAGGACGGCCCCACGCTGTGGGAGGACCACTTCTACCCCGAGATAGTCGACCCCGGCACGGGGGAGCCGTTGCCCGACGGCGAGTTCGGCGAGTTGGTGCTCACCGCGCTGACCAAGCGGGGGCAGCCGGTGATCCGCTACCGCACCCGCGACCTCACCCGGCTGCTGCCCGGCACGGCCCGCCCCATGCGGCGCATGGAGCGCATCTCGGGCCGCTCCGACGACATGCTGATCGTGCGGGGCGTGAACGTGTTCCCATCGCAGATCGAGGCTGAAGTGCTCAAGGTGGACGGCCTCACACCCCACTTCCAGATCGAGGTCGACCGGTCCGCCAACCTGGCCCAACTCGCGGTCCGGGTGGAGCGAAGCCCCGCCGGGCGCCGATCGGGCGACGAACTGGCGGACGAGCTGGCCGGCCACATCAAGGGCAACATCGGCGTGACCGTCGACGTGATGGTGGCCGAGCCGGGCGCCGTGCCCCGCTCCGCGGGGAAGGCCCAGCGGGTGGTGTCGACAGGATGAGACATCGCTGCATGACTGGCGAAGCGCCATGAGAGACATCGCTGCATGACTGGCGAAGCGCCATGAGAGACATCGCTGCATGACTGGCGAAGCGCGATGAGAGACATCGCCGCATGACTGGCGAAGCGCGATGAGAGACATCGCCGCCGCGATGCGGCGACGGTGCTCGGAGCCTGACATATCGGCGAGATCGGTGCTGGTGACCCTGCTCGGCGACTCGGTGCTGCCGGTGACCAAGACGCTGTGGCTCTCCAGCCTGTTCGAGCTGGCCGCGCCGTTCGGGTTCAGCGAGCGCCTGGTGCGCACGTCGATGTTCCGGCTGGTGGCCGAGGGCTGGGTGTCCAACGAGCGGGTCGGGCGCCGCAGCCGCTACTCGATGACCCTGCTGGCGGTGCGCGAGTCAGAGGACGCCGACCGTCGAATCTATGCCCAACAGTCCGACTGGGACGGTTCGTGGACGTTCGCGGTGGTCGACACGCCGCTGATGCCCTCCGACGAGCGCGACCGGATCATCAAGCACCTTCGCTGGCATGGGTTCGTGGCGTTGGGCCGCGGCCTCATGGCGTCACCTTCGGCTACGGCGCACGGCCTTGGAGAACTACTGGACCTCATGGATCCGGTCGCCGCAGTTCCAACGGGACAAGCCGAGCTCGCGGACCTCGAAGATCTGGTGGACGGCGGCTTCTTCGCGGAGGTCTTCTGCACCGCCGACACCGAGTCCGCATACCGCGACTTCCTAGCCTGCTACCGGCCCTGGTTGCGCGACGATGTCGCCGCAGCAGCTCCGCTGGAGGCGTACGCGCTGCGCACCATGCTCGTGCACGAATTCCGCCGCATCCGCTTGCGGGCGCCCGACATGCCGGTAGAGCTGCTGGCGCCGGACTGGATCGGGAACCATGCTTACGACCTCGCGGCCGGCCTGTACCGGCGGCTGGGCCCGCCGGCGGCCCGAGCCCTCAGCGAGATCCTGGAGGTCGAATACCCGGCAACCATGCCCCGCCGGTTCGAGGGCTAGGGCCCAGAGGCCGAGCGGCTCGCCAGCTCACCTTCGACCCTGAGGTTGGGGAGGATTCGGTCGAGCCAGCGGGGCAGCCACCAATTGCGGGCGCCGAGCAGCTCCATGGTCGAGGGCACGATCACTATCCGCACCAGGGTGGCGTCGATGGCGATCGCGGTGGCCAGGCCAAGACCGAAGAGCCGGATCACCCGGTTGTCCTCGATCACGAAGCTGCCGAAGACCACCACCATGATGGCCGCCGCCGCAGTGATGACCCGGGCAGTGGCGGCCAGGCCGTCGGCCACGGAGTTGACCGCGTCGCCGGTGCGTTCGTACTCCTCCTTCATGCGTGACAGCAGGAACACCTCGTAGTCCATCGAAAGCCCGAAGAGGATGGCGAACAGCATCATCGGGATGAAGGGCTCTATCGGGGCCGGCTCGATCCCGAAGATCCCGCCGAACCAGCCCCACTGGAACACGGCGACGATGACGCCGTAAGCCGCGCCGATGGACAGCATGTTCATGATCACGGCCTTCAACGGCACCACCAGCGACCGGAAGATCGCCATGAGCAGCAGGAACGAGGCGCCGAGCACCGCCGCGAAGAAGATCGGGATGCGGCCGGCCAAGTAGTCGGTGAAGTCGATGTTGAAGGCCACCAGCCCCGAGACCATCGCGTCGAGTCCGGTGCCGTCGAGTGCCTGAGGGATGACGTTGCCGCGCAGCCTGTTCACGAGGTCCTCGGTCGCCGCATCCTGGGGGCCGGTAGCGGGCTGCACCCGGATGAGTGCGGCCTCGCCGTCGGGGCTGGGCCGCGCCGGCGAGGCGAAGGCGACGCCCTCGGTCTGGTTCAACACGCCGGACAGGTTGTTGAGAGCCGCCATCTGCTGCGGCGCTGAGATCGTCGCGACGACCAGCAGCGGGCCGTTGGCACCGGGGCCGAAGCCCTCTGAGATCAGGTCGTAGGCCTTGCGGGTGGTGGTGTCCTCGGTGAAATTCCCCTCGTCGGAGAAGCCGAGGCGCAGCCCCAGCACCGGCGCGGCCAGGGTTAGCAGCACCACCGTGCCGCCGATCGCGAACAGCCATGGCCGCGCCTGGACCACGCGGCTGAGCCGGTACCAGCCCGTGTCGCGCAGCGGCTTGGGCTGTCTGTGCGCCACCAATCGCCGCAACGGGTTGGCGGACGTGCCGAACGATCCGGCAACGAGTACGACGACTGCTAGAGGCAGGGCCGCGAGCAGCGGTCTGAGGCCGGCTCCAACTCCCAGCAATGCGACGCCGATCAGCGCCGAGGCGGCCAGGCCCCGCACCCGGGTGGTGCTTACCCGGTCGCCGATCAGACCGATCGCCGCGGGAAGGAGCGTGACCGATCCGGCCATCACCACCGCCACGGTGACCGCGGCGGACATTCCGAGCCCGGCCACGAACGGCAGGCCCATGAGCAGCAGTCCCAGCAGCGACACCACCACCGTCGCGCCGGCGAAGATCACCGAGCGGCCCGCCGAGTCGAGGGCCGAGGCGGTGGCGTCCTCGGACGTCAGACCGCGCCCGACCCATTCCCGGTAGCGGGTGATGATGAACAGGGCGTAGTCGATGCCCACGCCCAAGCCGATCATGATCCCGATCGTGGGGGCGAACTCTGGGACCGTCGCCACGTTGCTGAGCACGATGATTCCGGCCGCGCCGACACCCACGCCGATCAGGGCTGTCCCGACCGTCATGCCCATGGCCACCACCGAGCCCACCGCCATGATCAGCACGAACACGGCGAAGGCAAGGCCGATGGCCTCGGATTGGGGCGGCTCGCGGTCGGAGAGCCAGGACCCTCCGACCTCGACTTGGACGCCATCGACTGAGCGCAGCCCGCTGGCGTGGATCAGATCGTTGATCTCGCCGCCGATCTCCGACGCCTCATTGGCGTGGGTGCCGGTCTCAAGGTTCACATCGGCGTAGGCGATCAGCCCGGCCTCCGGGCCGCGGCTGGAGACACGAATGCCGCGATTCACCGGGCCTTGGTACGGCGACACCACGCTGACCCGGTCGATAGCGTCGACGTCGGCGAACAGTTCGATCATGGCCGCCTGCACGGCTAGATCGTCGACGCCCTGCTCGGCCCGGAAGACGATGGTCCCGCCAAGGTTGGTGCCAGAGCCGCCGAAGTGCTTCTCGAGGATGTCGGCGCCCCGACGGCTCTCCGCATCGGGAACCACAGGAGTGCCGCCGTAGGAGGCCCCTAGGGAGACGGCCGCGCCCGCGGCGACGACAATTACGACGAGCCAGGCGAGCAGGATCCGAAATGGATGCCGGTAGCACCACCGGCCGAGGGACGAATACACAGCACAGCCTTCCCGTTCGGCAGACTAGTACCGCGCTCGTCGCGGTCTATGCCGATTCGCGTTTCTCCCGCAGCGCGGCTCGCCCCGCTTCTTCAATCAACCTGTCAACCTCGGGATCGTCTTCGAGCACCTTGATGATCTCTCGAGATGTTTCAGGATCAGCTTCCTTCAAGTCCTCGGGCTTCACGCGGTCCGCCCATTTCTCGAACGCTCGTAGCTTCTCAGCCGTCTGCTCAACTCGGGTCTTACTCATCGGTTCCCCGATCCTTCAGGAACTTCCGCCGAGCTCTCATCGCGTGGATGATAGCCGTCCTAGCTCCGTCAGAGACGACTGCGACCTCCAGCGGCTCGGCCGTCGGAGAGCGCGGAGGCGACCGTAAGGGGCCGAGCGGCGGATCAGTGCGCCGCCCGGCCCCAACCGCAGTTGGCGTGATGAAGCTGCTACTCGCCGCCGGGGAGCAGCTCGACGGTGACTCGCTGCCAGTCGTTGCCGACGACGTCGACTCCCGCGTCTCGCAGGTTGGCTACGGCCTGCTCGGCGATGTCGATGCGGTGGGCCCCTCCGTCGGGCGCGGAGGCAAGAATGCTCTCGCTGGTGGCCACGTCCACGGTCTGGTCCCAGAGGGCGGGATCCATGATCCCGACGCCGAGCGGTGACGGCCAGATCAGGGCGCTTATCTCGTTGAGCTGCCACGTCTGGTGCGACTCGCCCAGCGTCGGCGCATTGTCGAGCACGACCTGCACGCACTCCGCGGGGTTGTCGCGGCAGTGGATCCAGCCCCTCAGCGAGGCCTCCACGAACTTGACCGCGGTCTGGTAGTAGGCATCGTCGGACTCGAGGCGGTCGGCGTCGGCCCACAGGGCGTCCTGGAGCATGGCCGTGCCCTCGTCATTCCAGTCGATGACGTTGAGATCCTCAGGCTGGTAGAGCTCGCCGGTGTCGGGGTTGACCGTCTCGAGCACCTGTGCGTACTCGTTGTAGATCATGGCCTGCGCGGCGTCGATCTCGCCGCTGATCAGGGCCAGCATGTCGAAGTTCTGCTGTACCAGCTGCACATCAGAAGCCGGGTCGAGCCCGTTCTTGCGCAGGCCCGCCAGCAACTCGAACTCGTTGCCGAATCCCCAGTTGCCCACCGTGCGGCCCTCCAGATCTCCCACAGAGGTGATACCGGAGTCGGCGAAGGCCACCTGCAGGGTGGCGCTGCGCTGGAACACCTGGGCGATGTTGGTGATGTTGGCGCCCTCCTCGCGCGGCACCAGCCCCCGCGGCACCCACGACACCGCGAAGTCGGCCGCGCCGGAGTCCAGCACCGAGGCGGGCACGATCTCCACGCCGCCTTCGAGAATGGTGACGTCCAGTCCGACATCCTCGTAGAAGCCGAGGGCCTGGGCTGCGTAGTAGCCCGCGAACTGCGACTGGGTGAACCACTGCAGCTGCAGCGACACGGGGGTCAGCGACACGGGGGTCAGCTCCTCGGGCGCTTCATCGCTGCTGCCGCTACAGGACGTGGCGATGAGGCTCAGCGCCAGCAGGGGCACTAGATGAGTAGTTCCAAGGGGTGGGGGTCCACGATGTGAGGGGTGAGGGCGTCCAAGCTCGGGGTTGTCCACAGACCCCGATCCTGGAGGACCTTGGTATGAACCCGGACTTGGACACCCTCGTGACTGCACTGTATGTGAGGGTCGACGATTTGTTGGTCGCGCATCCCGAGTGGGCGCCTGAGCGGCCTGTGGTGGGGATCGCGCCGAGGCTGTCGGACGCGGAGCTGGTCACCTTGGCGGTGCTGCAGGCGCTGTTGGGGTTCGACTCCGAGGCCCGCTTCATCCGCTACGCCGCAGCGCACCTTCAGCCGTGGTTCCCGTTCGTGCCGCAGCGGCCCGGCTACAACAAGCGCCTGCGCCGCAGCGGCGAGCTGATCAATCACATGATCGGCGCGCTGGCCCGGGACTGCGACTCCTACCACGACGACGTCTGGGTCGTGGACTCGACCCCGGTGGAGTGCGGCCGCAGCCGCGAGACCCAGAGGCGCTCCGACCTCGCAGGATGGGCCGCCTACGGCTACTGCGCCTCGCGCTCGCGATGGTTCTGGGGGCTGCGCCTGCACCTCATCACCGCGCCGTCGGGGCTGCCGGTGGCCTACGCGCTCACCGGGGCCAAAGCCGACGAGCGCGACACGTGCCTGGACATGATCACCCACGCCGGGATCGCCCGGCGCGGCCAGACCCTCATCGCCGACAAGGGCTACCGGCGAGCCAGCTTCGAGCACGAGCTCAACGCCGCCGGCATCGCACTCATCCGCCCCGCCGCCAAAACAGAGCCGCCCCGGCCCGGTCGGCGGTTCCTGCGCCCGCTGCGCCAGATCATCGAATCGGTCAACTGGACCCTCAAAGCCCAACTCGGCCTCGAACGCCACCGCGGCCGCACCCGCCCAGGCGTCGCCGCGCGCATACTGCAACGACTCCTCGCCCTCACAGCAGCCATCTGGCACAACGAAACCACCCAACAACCCGGCCCCGCCCGCTCCCTGATCGCCTACGACCACTGACCCCTTGGAACTAACCATCTAGGTAAGGGTCTCTGGCTGTGCGCAACCCGAGCGGTCATGCGCTGCCACCCGTCAGCAGACGCTCTCTGCGGTCCGCCACCGGGCAGATCCCACTGGCCGTCGACACTCAGCGACCTTTGGGGCGGCGCTCTGGGCGGTGTGGGTGCGCGTTGTGCCCTGTCGGGGCTGTTGTCGAACGTGGTCTCGTGCCGTGGTCCTCGGACTGCGGCCGGCGGAGTCGCCCGGTTGTTGTGCTCGTGGTTGGCTCGCTCGCTGTCGGCGGGCTCGGCTGGGGTGAGGCTGGCTGACTCGTCGTCGGCGGGCTCGCTGTCGGCGGGCTCGGTGGGGGGTGTCCCTGTCTTGTTGTCAAGCCGCTTGGGGCAGGTTCTCGGGGTGGGGTGGCTGGCTTCTAGCAGCCAGGCGGCACGGGGTTGTTGGCCGGGAAGGGTCACCCTCGTACAGCGTCGCGTGCATGGACAGCTCCGCTCCGGCTCCCGCTCCGGCGCGAAACCTTGTCCGCCGTTGCGGCCATTAGCAGGTAGGAGCGCAAAGACATGCATAATTCGAGTTATGCATGTCTTGGTGAACTCCCGACCCCTGAATTCAGGCGTCGCTGTCGCGCTTCGCGGGACGTTACTACTGATCGCTGGGGGAGGGCAACTTCGCTCGACGCTGATCCTCGCCGTGCGGCTCCAGAGGCTGCCCTACACGGGATTCGGCAAGCCGCCGCGGGCCCGAGGCTCTCAGGCCGGCGGGCGGGATCAGCCGTAGAACTGCGCTACCGCCCCCCGGCTTGCGGTCTCGTTGCGGGCGTAGTGCGCCGGCATGGTCGGCGTGCGCCAGCGTCCGGCGACCATCAGGCTGGGCAGCTCGATGCCCGCTCGCACCAGGTCCCGGGCCATGCCGACTCGCGGCGAGTGCCCGCTGAAGCCGTCGCCGAGCCCTGCCGTCTGGGCTGCCTTCTTGATGCGAATCGAGATCTGGTTGGGATGCAGCCCGAACACCGGGCCGTTTGCGGGCGCACTGTCTCGTAGCAGCTCGAGCGCGGCCATGGTCCGGGCGGACACGAACGCCACCGCGCCATGTCCCTCCGGGTCGCTCTTGGAGCGTCGGATCAGCAGGCGCCCGGTGCCGTCGGACTCGATCTGTATGTCCCTCCAGGTCAGCGCGGCGGCCTCGGACACTCGCAGCATGGCGTCGCGCATGAGACTGATCAGCGCGATGTCGAGGTTCCCCCTGCTCAGAGCGGTCTGCTCGCTCTCCAGGCTGCCTCCCCGCCCACGCCTCGGGCGGCACGCCGTCGACTCGATGAGCGCAAGCGCATCGGCGGTGAGCGCCTCAGCCTGCTGTTGGGATCGGCCCGCCTTTCGCGTCGCGCCTCTGAGTGTCCTCTTGACCTCCGGACGGGCGCAGGGGTCATCGAGTCCCGCGGTGCTGTGCACGAACGCGATCGCGGCCGCGGCCACCCGCAACGTCGCAGGCTTGTGGCCTTGCTGCTCCATGCGTTCAGCCAGGTAGGCCGCGATCTGCGCCGCGTCGGCGGGAAGGGCCCGTACCCCCCTCCCTTGCGCCCAGTTGAAGAAGATCCTCCACTGGATGCGGTAGTTCTTGATCGTGTTGCGGGCGACCTCGTGCGCCAGGATCGCGTTGAGGTTCCCGGCGTCGGATTCGGTGAAGCCCGCGACGCGGCTCGGGGGATCGGCGATCCCGGCTGCTGGTGCGTCCCCGGCAGCCGCGACGTGCTCCCGGCGTGTGGGCTCTACAGCATCCGGCTCGGACTTCTTCGCCGGGCCGGGGACGGCCACCGATTCAGTGGAACCCGACCGCGGTTCGGATCCTGACCGCGGTTCGAGTTCGAACGTCCTAGCCACGAGCACGAACCGCGGGAGGCGGGTTCGTGGCGGGCCTCCGCCGCCTCCGGTGCAGGACTGCCCCAGGCGGTGCAACACGCAGTTTGAGCATAAGCTGCTATGTTCAATATCGGTCTGATCCATTTTAACAATGCACACTTTCCTTTAGAGCGCGCGCAGATAGGTGACCATCCACCTGTCGTTGTGTTGGCCCGGCTTCGATGTCGGGTGTCCCCCAACAAACAACGACATGGTGGAGGTGGTTCAAGCATGCTTGCTTTGACGCCGAGGGTGGTGGATGCGATGTTCGCGGCTGTTGGGCCGCAGTTGCCTGAGCGGGAGGAGTCTCAGCATCCGTTGGGGTGTCACCGGCCGCGGATCGCTGACCGCGACGTTTTCGAGGCGATCGTGTTCCGGCTGGTGACGGGCTGTTCGTGGGATGTGGCGGGCCGGCTGGGCAAGGGCGGCGAGACCACGCTGCGCACCCGCTACAACGAATGGAACGCCGACGGGGTGTTCGACCGGGTCGTCGCTGAGGCCCTCGAGGGCTATGACCGCATCGTGGGCGTCGATTTGTCCGAGGCGTCGGTGGACGCGTCGTTGCACAAGGCGCCCTGCGGCGGCGACGGTGCGGGCAAGAGCCCTGTTGACCGGGGCAAATCGGGCTGGAAGTGGTCGCTGTTGGCGGACCGTTGGGGCATCCCGGTGAGCTGGGTCGCCGACGGCGCCAACCGCAACGACTGCACCCTGCTGGAGCCCACGCTGGCCGCCGCGGGGCGCCGCGGCCTGCTCGCCGACGTCGAGACCCTGCACCTTGACCGCGGCTACGCCGGAGACCCGGTGCTCAAGGTCTGTGAGGGCTACGGCCTCCACGACGTGGTGCGCGCCCCCAAACGTGCCCGGGGCAGCGGCCGCCGAAGGCCCAGGGCCGTGCCGCTGGGGATGCGCTGGACCATCGAGCGCACCAACTCGTGGCTGTCGAACTTCGGGCAGCTACGGCGCAGCACCGACCGCAGCACCACCGCACGCCTCGGACAACTCGCATTGGCCATCGCATTGATCATCACCGTCAAACTCATCAAATGGGCCGACCGATGGAACCCCACGTGACCGCCTATTTGCGCTCGCTCTTAGTCAAATTCACAACATGCATAACTCGAATTGTCCACATCTTGAGGGCACGTGAGGGAAGCGTCGCCATCGGCAATTGAGCGTTGCGGTGGGCGCGTCGGCACGATCCGAGGTGTCGTGCCGCCCCGCGTGGGTCGAAGCGGCCCCCGACTCCGCCCGCCCGCTGCCATCGCGCCAACATTCAGGCAGCTACAGACCGTTGAGTTCAATCGATCTCCAGTCTACGACTGCTTTGCTGGCTTCGTTCGTTCCTGGTGGTGGCCGGCCTGCCCCTCGAAGCGCGCCCCACGCCCTCGCTCGGATCGCGGCTGCCGCGCCTGCCATCGGATCCAGCGACGGACCGGCCTGCCGGCCGCGCCCACGGCCCGGACCCAGCGCTCCCTCGATGCCTTCTCAGTCCAGCAAACCCCCCAACGCTCAGCCTAGGAGTAACCCATGACTGGCTCAAGTGCCAAGCACGCTACCGCGCTCATCGTCACCGCTGCCCTGCTGGCACTCGTCCCCGGTCCAGCAGCCGCGCGTACCGCTGAGCCTGCGCCAGTTCAGCTGACAGCGGCGCTTGGCGCTGGGCCGGCGCCGGCCCACGCCAAGGCTGTCGCGCCCGCCCACGCCCTCGCGCCGGATCTCCGCCCCGCCGACGTCATCTCTCCGCCAGTGGCGCAGGCCCAGACCGGGGATCTCCAACCCATCCTCCTCGCCTCGGGCGCGCCGGACACGACCTTCGGCACCAACGGGACAGCCACCACCAACATCGACTCCAACGGCCCCGACGCCGCCAACGCAGTGGCCGTGCAAAGCGACGGCAAGATAGTGGTGGGCGGCACCAGCGTCGGCGGCTTCGCCCTCGCGAGATACAACGCCGACGGCAGCCTCGACAACGGCTTCGGCACCGGCGCAACGGTGGTCACACACTTCTCGCCGGTCGGTGTGGGTTCTTTCGATGATAGCCTCAATGCGATAGCGCTCCAGTCCGACGGCAAGATCGTCGCCGCCGGGAGTACACGCGGCCGTCCGGTTGTGGTGCGCTACAACGCCGACGGGAGCCTCGACAACGGCTTCCATGTCAACGGAGTGGCGACCGCCGGCCGGAACGACCACCAGTTCGGCCAGGCTCGCTCGGTGGCGGTGCAGTCCGACGGCAGGATCGTGGTGGCCGCGTCGCGGAACTTCGGGAACAACTCCGCCGTGCTGCGCTACACCGCCGGGGGCTTTCTCGATCCCACCTTCGGCACCGGCGGCATCGTCACCACCGACCTGCTCGGCCAGGCTCGCTCGGTGGCGGTGCAGTCCGACGGCAAGATCGTGGTGGCCGGAACCAACAGCAACGACTTTGCGGTGGTGCGCTTCAACAGCGACGGCAGCCTCGACACCGACTTCGACACCGACGGTGCCGTCACCACCGACATCGGCACCAGCAGCACCGACATGGGAGAGTCCGTCGCCTTGCAGTCCGACGGCAAGATCGTCGTCGCCGGCGAGAGCAACGGCGATTTCGCGGTGGTGCGCTACGACAGCGGCGGCAGCCTCGACACCGACTTCGACACCGACGGAATAGCCACCACGACGGCGGCCTTCGCCGGATTCCGCGCCCCGGTCGCGGCCCTGATCCAGTCCGACGGCAAGATCGTGGTTGCCGCAGGACCCAGCGATTTCGCGGTGGTGCGCTTCAACAGCGACGGCAGCCTCGACACCGGCTTCGACACCGACGGTGCCGTCACCACCGACATCGGCACCAGCAGCACCGACGTGGGACGTGCCGTCGCCTTGCAGTCCGACGGCAAGATCGTGGTGGCCGGATCGAGCGACCGGGACTTCGCGATGGTGCGCTACGACAGCGACGGCGGCCTCGACACCGACTTCGACACCGACGGCAAGACCACCACCAACATCAGCACGGACAGTCCCGACGTCGGGCTCGCCGCGGCGCGCCAGTCCGACGGGAAGATCGTGGTCGCAGGATGGAGCCTCGGCGACCTGGCGGTGGTGCGCTACAACAGCGGCGGCAGCCTCGACACCGGCTTCGACACCGACGGAATAGTCACCACCGAAGTCAGAGGCGGCCACTTCGACAGCCGCCTGCTTCGGAGCGATCCGGTGGCGGTGGCCCTGCAAGCAGACGGCAAGATCGTCGTCGCCACCGACGGCGGCGGTGAACTGATCGTTTTGCGCTACAACACCGGCGGCAGCCTCGACACCGGCTTCGACACCGACGGAATGGTCACCACCGATCTCGGGAGTTTCGACGACTCCAGCCGTTCGGTCATGGTGCAGTCCGACGGCAAGATCGTGGTCGGCGCGTCGGCCGGCTCTGACTTCGCGGTGGTGCGCTACAACAGCGACGGCAGCCTCGACACCGGCTTCGACACCGACGGCATCGCGGTCACAGCCATCGGCGGCAGCCCCGACCACGACGACGGCGCTGCCGCAGCCGCCCTGCAAGCCGACGGCAAGATCGTGGTGGCGGGCACGTACGTGGACGACTTCGCGGTGGTGCGCTTCAACAGCGACGGCAGCCTCGACACCGGCTTCGACACCGACGGCATCGCGGTCACCGACCTGCTCGGGTCCAGCTTCGACGGCGCCGGTGCGGTGGCCGTGCAGGGGAACGGGAAGATCGTGGTCGCGGGCGCCACCAGCCGCATCCAATACAGCGACGACGACCTGGCGGTGGTGCGCTACAACGGCAACGGCAGCCTCGACACCGGCTTCGACCGCGACGGAGTGGCAACCACCAACATTGGCCACAACGATTCGGCCGCCGCGGCAGCAGTGCAGAGCGACGGCAAGATCCTCGTCCTGTCCGGGAGCTCCATCCTGCGCTACCACAGCAACGGCAGCCTCGACACCGGCTTCGACACCGACGGCATCGCGCCCGTCGGCGTCTCCGCCCGTTCGATGGTCGTGCAGCCCGACGGGAAGATTCTGGCGGCCGGAGGCAGCGGCGCCGACTTCGGGCTGTGGCGCTACGACCCGGCCCGCTCCCCGACAACGCCCCCGGTGGGCCCCGGACCAGTGCCGGCGGACGAGGTCCTGGCCCGGATATCTTCGGCGGTCGACGAGAGCCTCGACCCAGGCTTCGGCACCGGCGGCAAGACCACCGTGAACATCGGTCTCGACAGCGTCGACACGGCCCATGCGGTGGCCCGCCAGTCCGACGGCAAGATCGTGGTGGCCGGTGTGAGCAACTCCGGCCTCGCGGTGGTGCGCTACAACAGTGACGGCAGCGTCGACACCGGCTTCGGCACCGGCGGCACGACCGTCCTCCATCTACGAAGCGGCTTCTCAGAGGGCTTGGGGCTGGCGGTGCAGTCCGACGGCAAGATCGTGGTGGCCGCAGGACCCGGCGATTTCGCGGTGGTGCGCTTCAGCAGCGACGGCAGCCTCGACACCGGCTTCGGCACCGGCGGAACAGCCATCGCCGGCACCAGCCACTCCCATTTTTCGGCAAGTTCCATTGCCCTTCAGAGCGACGGCAAGATAGTCGTCGCGGGACAGGCACGCCATCTCGGCGGCGACATTGCGGTGGGGCGCTACAACAGCAACGGCAGCCTCGACACCGGCTTCGGCACCGGCGGAACAGCCATCGCCAACCTCCGCGACGACGGGCTGGACTCGGCCCACGCGCTCGCCGTGCAGTCCGACGGCAAGATCGTCGTCGCCGGCGAGAGCAACGGCGACATCGCGGTGGTGCGCTTCAACAGCAGCGGCAGCCTCGACACCGGCTTCGACACCGACGGAGCAGTCACCGTCAACTTGGGCGGCGGCGACCGCGCCTACGGTGTGGCCCTTCAGAGCGACGGGAAGATCGTGGTGGCCGGCGAGGGCAACGGCGACATCGCGGTGGTGCGCTTCAACAGCGACGGCAGCCCCGACTCCGGCTTCGACACCGACGGAGCAGTCACCACCGACGTCGGTGAGGGCTTCGGGGACCACGGTCGCGCCGTGGCGGTGCAGAGCGACGGCAAGATCGTCGTCGCCGGGACGGACGGAAGCGCCCACGCGGCCGACGCTGACATCACCGTCGTGCGCTACAACAGCGACGGCAGCCTCGACGCGACTTTCGGCACCGGCGGCACAGCCGTCACGGACCTCGGTGGAAGCGACCGAGGCGCCGGCCTGGCCCTGCAGCCCGACGGGAAGATCGTGGTGGCCGGAACTAGCGACAGCGACTTCGCGGTGGTGCGCTACGGCACCGGCGGCAGCCTCGACACCGGCTTCGGCACGAGCGGAACAGTCGCCACCAACATCGATGACAACGGGCCCGACGGCGCCCGGGACATGGCGCTCCAGGCCGACGGCAAGATCCTCGTCCTGTCCGGGTCATCCGTCGTGCGCTTCGACACCGGCGGCAGCGTCGACACCGGCTTCGGTACCGGCGGCGCCGCGACCAGCACGAGCCCGGGCGCCGCGATGGCCCTCCAGACCGACGGCAAGACGGTCGTCGCCGGTCCCCGCGGCAACTCGGTGGCATTGGTGCGCTACAACGCCGACGGCAGCGTCGACACCGGCTTCGGCACGAGCGGCACCGCGGTCACCGTGGTCACCGACTCCGAACACGACAGAGCCGGGGTGGGCGACGTCGTGCTGCAGAGCGACGGCAAGATCGTGGTGGCCGGCACGAGGGCCGGCGACTTCATGGTGGTGCGCTACAGCGCCGACGGCAGCCTCGACACCGGCTTCGGCACCGGCGGCATCGTCACCACGAGTCTCAGCGACGAGTACCCGAACACCATCGTGGGGGCGGCCGCGGTTCAGAGCGACGGCAAGATCGTCGTGGCCGGCAAGAGCAGTAGATCGCCCGTGTTCTTCGACGTCGACGCCCGTGGCAGGCCGATCATTTTTGATCCGGGATTCGCGGTGGTGCGCTACAACGCCGACGGCAGCGTCGACACCGGCTTCGGCGCCGGCGGTGTGGCCACTGCGGCCGGCAACGAGCAGAGCCGCTACTCCTCGGGCCCGAATGGGATCGCCATCCAACCCGACGGGAAGATCGTAGTCGTCGGCGACGGCGGGTACCCCAACAACTTCACGGTGGTGCGCCTCAACGCCGACGGCAGCCTCGACACCGGCTTCCACGCCGACGGCGTCAGGAGCCCGTTCTTCCAGGGGCTCCATGTTGCGTACGGCGTGGCCGTTCAGTCCGACGGCAAGATCGTCGTCGCGGGCGTGGGCAACCTCAAGTTCGGCTCCGGGTCGTCCTCCGAAGGGCTCCGCCTGGTGTTCGCGGTGCTTCGCTTCAACGCCGACGGCAGCCTCGACACCACCTTCGCCACCGACGGCATAGCCCTGGCGTTCCTGTTGGAAGTCGAGAACCGGGGTGCCGGTCAGGCGGTCCCTGTGGTGTTGCAGAGCGACGGCAAGATCGTGGTGGCGGGATCCCATGACGGCGACATCGCCCTCGCCCGTTTCGACCCGGGATCCTCGGCCCAGGTGCCCCTGGTGACGGAGGTGACCGTCCCCGGGCCTCCGACGGATGTGGTGGCCTCGGCCCAGGACCGCTCCGCGGTGGTCTCCTGGACAGCTCCGTCGTTCACCGGCAACGCCCTGATCAGCGGCTACACCGCGACGGCTTCGCCGGGCGGGCGGAGCTGCACCACCACCGGCGCCGTCTCCTGCACGGTGACGGGCCTCAACAACGGCACGGCCTACACGTTCACGGTTGTGGCCCGCAACGAGAAGGGATCCTCGGCGGCGTCGGAGCCCTCCGCGCCGGTTACCCCGACCGCGGGACTCGGGGTTCCCACCGCGGTGACGGCCACCCCCGGGGACGGCTCCCTGGTGGTGGGCTGGACCGAGCCCGGGTCCAACGGCGGTTCGCCCATCACCGGCTACACCGCCACCGCCGCGCCCGGCGTCCACACGTGCAGCGCCGCGGCCTCGGACACGTCGTGCACGATCACGGGGCTCACCAACGGCACTCCCTACACCGTGACGGTCACGGTGACCAACCAAGAGGGCTCTTCAGCGGTGTCGGCGGCCTCCGCACCGGCGACGCCGCGCACGGTGCCCGACCCGCCCACCGCCGTCACCGCCCGGCCCGCAGAGGCGTCGTTGGCGGTGTCGTGGACGGCACCGGCCTTCGACGGCGGCGCCGCCGTCACCGAGTACACCGCCACCGCCGCGCCCGGCGGCAACACTTGCACCGCCACCGGCGCCGTCTCCTGCACGGTGACGGGCCTCGACAACGGCACGGCCTACACGGTGACGGTCGTCGCGGCCAACGAGGCGGGCAGCTCGGCGCCGTCGCAGCCCTCGCCGCCCGTGACGCCGCGCACGGTGCCCGACCCGCCGACCGCGGTCACGGGCGCCGCCGCCGACGCCTCGGTGACGGTGTCGTGGACCCCGCCCGCCTCCAACGGGGGCGCGTCCGTCACCGGCTACACCGCCACCGCCGCGCCCGGCGGCAGCACCTGCACCACCACCGGCGCCGTCTCCTGCACGGTGACGGGCCTCGACAACGGCACGGCCTACACGTTCACCGTCACCGCGGCCAACGAAGCCGGGAACTCCCGCGCCTCGCAGCGGTCCGCGCCCGTGACGCCGCGCACGGTGCCCGACCCGCCACGGTCGGTGAGCGCCGTCCCCGGCGACAGCTCGGCCGAAGTGTCGTGGAGGGCACCGAGGTTCAATGGGGGCGCGTCCGTCACCGGCTACACCGCCACCGCCGCGCCCGGCGGGAGCACCTGCACCACCACCGGCGCCGTCTCCTGCACGGTGACGGGCCTCGACAACGGCACGGCCTACACGTTCACCGTCACCGCAACCAACGAAGCCGGGGTCTCCGCCGCGTCGCAGCCGTCGGCGGCGGTGACGGCCCGCACCGTCCCCGACGCACCGACCGCGGTCAGCGCCACCGGGTCCGAGGACGGCCAGTCGCGGGTGTCGTGGACCGCGCCGTCATTCGACGGCGGCGCCGAGATCGTCCGCTACACCGCCACCGCGGACCCCGGCGGGAGCACCTGCACCGCCGACGGCGCGGCGATGACGGCCTGCACGGTGACCGGGCTCGGCAACGGCACCGAGCACACCTTCACCGTGGTCGCCCACAACGTGGCCGGGCCGTCGCAGGCGTCGGCGGCGTCGAGCGGTGCCGTTCCCGCGGGCGCCCCGGACCCGCCCTCGGCGGTCGCCGCCCAAGCGGCCGGTGACGGCATCGAGGTGTCCTGGGCCGGGCCCGCCAGAACCGGCGGACCGCCGATCTCCGCATACACGGCCACCGCGGAGCCCGGCGGGCACTACTGCACCGCCGCGGGCAGCGCCACGGGCTGCACGATCACCGGTCTGGTGCGGGGCCGGTCCTATGAGGTCGCCGTGACCGCCGGCAACGCCGGATTGAGGACCTCGACGCCGTCGGCGCCGGTCACGGCCACGGTGCCGGCCGGTCCGCCCGACGCGCCCGGCGGCGTGGCCGTCGTCGCGGGCAACGCAGACGCCCGCGTGTCCTGGCAGGCGCCCGCCGCCACGGGCGCGCCCGACGCGACCGTCGTCGAGTACGAGGCCACCGCCACCCCGTCGGCCCAGGGCCCGGACCTGGAGTCCCGGAGCTGCACCGCGGTGGGCGGCGGCCTGTCGTGCATCATCACCGGCCTCGTCAACGGCACCGCCTACGACGTGACGGTCACCGCCAGGAGCTCCCACGGTCTCGTCTCGGCGGCGTCGACCCCGCCGGTCACGGCCGAACCGTCGGCCCCGCCCGCCGCACCCGACGCGCCCACCGGCGTCGCCGTGGTCCTCGAGGCCGTCGGCGCCACCGTGTCGTGGACCCCTCCAGACGGTTCGGGCGCCAGTGTCAGTCTGCTCGTGCAGACCGTCGATCCGATCACCGGCTACGAGGTTCACGCCTCACCGGGCCCGGGCCAGTGCAGCGCCGACGCCGGAGAGACGTCGTGTCGCATCGAGGGGCTCGCTCCCGGCCACAGCTACACGTTCGCGGTGACCGCGCTCAGCGTGGCCGGACGGTCGGCGGCGTCGGAGGCCTCGCGCCCGGCGGCGGTGGCCGCAGCGGCTCCGGGCGAGCCCGCCGCGGTGACCGCCGTCCCCGGCGGCGGATGGGCCCGCGTGAGCTGGGACGCGCCCGCCACCGACGGGGGCGCGGCGATCACCCGCTACACCGCGACGGCCGCACCCTCGGGCCGCTCCTGCACCGGCACCGGCGCGGGCCGCTCGTGCACCGTGACCGGCCTCGTCAACGGCATCGAGTACACGTTCACCGTCACCGCCCGCAACGCCCGCGGCACGTCGCCCCCGGCGCAGCCCTCGGCTGCGGTGTGGGTCACCGTGCCCACCGGCGTGCGAGCCGGGCCCGGCACCCCCGGCGCGGGCGAGGTGGTCGTGACCTGGACCCCGTCCGACACCGGCACCAGCGGCATCACCATCGCGGGATACGAGGTCGTCTCGACGCCGGGCCAGCGCACCTGCACCGCCGGCAGCGCCGACACCACCTGCACCGTGCGCGGGCTCGTCAACGACCGGGCCTACACCTTCACCGTCACCGCCGAACGCTCCGACGGTCTGCTAGCCACCTCGGCTGCGTCCAACCGCACCACCCCGACAGCCCCCGCACCCCCGCGCCGGCCCCCCGGAGGCGGAGGTGGAGGCGGAGGTGGTGGAGGGCCCGTGCCGGAGCCCGAGCCGGAAGAGGAGCCGGAGGCCGTCGCCTTCAGCGACGTCGCCGACGACGCCTGGTATGCGCCCCACGTGGCCCACATCGCCTCACTCGGCGTGACTATCGGATACTCCGACGGCACCTACCGGCCCGGCCTCGAGGTCACGCGGGCCCAGATGGCCACCTTCCTCGCACGCGCCCTGGACCTCGCCGTCCCCGACGAGTCCGCCGGGTTCACCGACGTGGAGCCCGAGGGCGTGCACGCCTCCAACATCGAGGCCCTGTTCGCGACGGGCATCACCGCGGGCTGCGACACAGAACCGCTGCGTTACTGCCCACAGAGGCCGGTCACGCGGGCCCAGATGGCCGCATTCCTCGCACGCGCCCTGGACCTGGCCGTCCCCGACGAGCCCGCCGGGTTCACCGACGTGGAGCCCGAGGGCGTGCACGCCTCCAACATCGAGGCCCTGTTCGCGACGGGCATCACCGCGGGCTGCGACACAGAACCGCTGCGTTACTGCCCACAGAGGCCGGTCACGCGGGCCCAGATGGCCGCATTCCTCAGCCGAGCCATCAACCGCCTCCAAGACCGGACCTCCTAGGCGCCGGATCCAACCGGCAGCCCTGGATGCGGGGGATTCCCCAGAATCGGTCCCGTCAACCCGGTCGAATCGGGAGGGCCCATGGTGGCCATGGTGCAACGCGACGCTACGCGCGTCCGCGGGCCGGGCTGGGCCCTAGATGAGTAGTTCCAAGGGGTGGGGGTCCACGATGTGAGGGGTGAGGGCGTCCAAGCTCGGGGTTGTCCACAGACCCCGATCCTGGAGGACCTTGGTATGAACCCGGACTTGGACACCCTCGTGACTGCACTGTATGTGAGGGTCGACGATTTGTTGGTCGCGCATCCCGAGTGGGCGCCTGAGCGGCCTGTGGTGGGGATCGCGCCGAGGCTGTCGGACGCGGAGCTGGTCACCTTGGCGGTGCTGCAGGCGCTGTTGGGGTTCGACTCCGAGGCCCGCTTCATCCGCTACGCCGCAGCGCACCTTCAGCCGTGGTTCCCGTTCGTGCCGCAGCGGCCCGGCTACAACAAGCGCCTGCGCCGCAGCGGCGAGCTGATCAATCACATGATCGGCGCGCTGGCCCGGGACTGCGACTCCTACCACGACGACGTCTGGGTCGTGGACTCGACCCCGGTGGAGTGCGGCCGCAGCCGCGAGACCCAGAGGCGCTCCGACCTCGCAGGATGGGCCGCCTACGGCTACTGCGCCTCGCACTCGCGATGGTTCTGGGGGCTGCGCCTGCACCTCATCACAGCGCCGTCGGGGCTGCCGGTGGCCTACGCGCTCACCGGGGCCAAAGCCGACGAGCGCGACACGTGCCTGGACATGATCACCCACGCCGGGATCGCCCGGCGCGGCCAGACCCTCATCGCCGACAAGGGCTACCGGCGAGCCAGCTTCGAGCACGAGCTCAACGCCGCCGGCATCACCCTCATCCGCCCCGCCGCCAAAACAGAGCCGCCCCGGCCCGGTCGGCGGTTCCTGCGCCCGCTGCGCCAGATCATCGAATCGGTCAACTGGACCCTCAAAGCCCAACTCGGCCTCGAACGCCACCGCGGCCGCACCCGCTGCGGTGTCGCCGCGCGCATACTGCAACGACTCCTCGCCCTCACAGCAGCCATCTGGCACAACGAAACCACCCAACAACCCGGCCCCGCCCGCTCCCTGATCGCCTACGACCACTGACCCCTTGGAACTAACCATCTAGGAGCCAGCCCATTATTCTCTTGGTATTCATGTTTTCCCTCCCGGGTTGGGGTTGTTGTCGGTCACGGCGGTCCTCACGGCTTGCATGCTGGTTGACGGTGAGGTTGCTGCACGCGCTCACGCCGAACTCCTGGCCACGAAGTACCAGGGCATGACGAGACGCTCGATCAGCACTGCGAGGGCGTAGAGGCCGATGCCCACGAGCGAGCCGGCGAGGACCGCGGCCCAGGCGTCGTCGTAGCGGGTGAGCCCGGCCGAGTTGGTGATGAGGTTGCCGAGGGCGTCCTGGCGCCCGCCGAAGTACTCCGCCACGATGGCCGCGATCACGGCCAGCGACGTGGCCAGCTTCAGCGCGGTGAAGAAGAACGGCATGGCGTTGGGGATGCGCACCTCGCGCATGATCCGCCACTTCCCGGCCCCGTAGGACTCCATCAGCTCGACCTGGCTGGCCTCGACCTGGCCCAGACCCCGGGCTGTGTTGATGAACACCGGGAAGAAGACCAGCACCACCACCACGGCCTGGTTCGAGCGCGGCGACAGGAGCCCGAACCAGGCGTTGAAGATGGGTGCCAGCGCGATGATCGGCACCGCGTTGACGGCAACGGCCAGGGGAGTGAGCGTCTCGTTGGCCGCGCGGAACGCCGTGACCAGCAGGGCGGCCACCGCTCCCAGCGCCACCCCGGCGAGGAGCCCGGTGACGATGATGAAGCCGGTGACGCCGGTTGCGGTCACGATGGCGTCGAAGTTCTCCGCGACCGCACCGGCGATGTCAGACGGAGGCGGCAGCACGAAGCCGTCGGGACGGATCACGGCCAGAGCGGCCTCCCAACCGCCGAAGATGACCACAGCAGCAACCACCGGCGGCAGCCACGAGCGCAGCAACGTCCGTGCGGCGGTCACGGCTGCATCGGCCTTCGGTTGCTGGCGGGGCTGGCGGTGGTCACGGCTGCTATCGACCTCCTCGTAGCGCGTCTCGCACCGCGGTCACGTTGGCAAAGAAGGCGGGGTCGTCGCGGGTTGCCTCGTTGCGCTCGCCCAGGTCGTTGTCGATCGCTGCCGCGATCATCCCCGGACGGGGCGACATGACCATGACCTTGGTGGACAGGAACACCGCCTCGGGAATGGAGTGGGTGACGAACACGACGGTGATCTGTGTCTCCGACCAGATGCGCAGGAGTTCGTTCTGCATGTGCTCGCGGGTCATCTCGTCGAGCGCACCGAAGGGCTCGTCCATCAGCAGCATCTCCGGGTGGAACGACATAGCCCGAGCGATGGCGATGCGCTGCTGCATACCCCCGGACAGTTCGGCGGATTGGTGGCGGGCGAACTCCTCGAGCTTCACGAGCTCGAGCATCTCCGCTGACCGCCGGCGCCGGTCGGCCGCCTTCCAGCCCATCAGCTCGAGCGGCAGCTCGATATTGCGCGACACATTGCGCCACTCGAACAGTCCGGCCCTCTGGAACACCATCGAGTAGTCGCGGTCGAGGCGGGCCTGATCGGCTGTCTTGCCGTTGACCAGGATGGTGCCCTCGGTGGTGTCGATCAGGGCTGCGATCAGGCGCAGCAGAGTGCTCTTGCCGCAACCGGACGGCCCGATGAGGGTGACGAACTCGCCCCGGCCGATCTCCAGGTCGATGTCTTCCAGCGCCCTCACCTCGTTGGGGCGTCCGGGGTTGAAGATCTTGGAGGTGCCCCGGATCTCGACGGCCGCGGGCTCGGGGCTGGCCGCGGGCTGGGGGGCGGCCGGAGGCTCGGGGCTGGCCGCGGGGCTCGTCTCGCTCATGTGACCGTCTCGCGGCCCTTGCGACCCACCAGCGCGTACTCCATCGACGAGATGACCGCGAACACGAAGATCCCCAGCGCGGCCGCGCCCAGCACGGCGACGTAGAGCCGCTCCGGGCCGGTGGTGTAGCGCTGGGCCTCCAGCAGCACGCGCCGGCCCAGGCCTCCCTTCACCCCGGCGGAGATCTCACCCACGATGGCTCCCACCACGCTGGCGGTGGCCGCGATCTTGAATGCCGCGAACAGGTACGGCAGCGACGCCGGCAGGCGCAGCCGCCACAGCGTCTGCCCCCAGCGGGCCGCGTAGGAATCCATCAGCTCCAAGTTCTCGGGCCGGGGGGACTGCAGGCCTCGTAGCCCGTTGATCGTCACCGGGAAGAACGTGAGGTAGGTGGCGATGATCGACACCGACATCCAGTCCTGCCACTCGAAAGGCAGGAAGTCCAGGCTCTTGCGGCCCCAGATCACGATGATGGGCGCGATGGCGATCAGCGGAATGGTCTGGCTGGCGATCACATGGGGCACCAGCGCCCGCTCCAGCCGCCCCGAGGTCGTCAGCACGATGGCGATGCCCAGGCCCACGACGACACCGACGGCGAATCCCACGGCCGCCTCCCTCAGGGTGAAGGCGGCCTCGCCCGCCACGATCGACCAGAACGGCTCGTTGGTGCCCCGCGGCTCCTCGAAGATCCCCGAGACGATGTCGAGCACCGGCGGCATTCTGAGGTCGTCCGACTCGGGCAGTATCGAACCGACGAGCGGCCAGTCGGCCTGGCCGTCGTCGATGGCCGACCCGAACGCCTTGTAAGCGCTGTAGGCCAGTGCCAGCAGGCACACGAACACGGTCAGAACGGCCACCTGCCTCGCGGTCCGGCGTGCTCGAATCCGGCGCCGCTCCCGGGCGGCCTGCTGGCGGATGAGCTGCTCGCGGACGATGGGATCGTCGACGACTGCGGCTAGGTGCCCGTCACCGGACCCGCCAACGGCGTCGATGGTGCGTCCCGGCGGCTCGATCACAGCAGCCGGTCAGCCGTTGAGGACCGGGATGATCCGCTGGCCGTAGGCGTTGAGCGTTTCGTCCTTCTGGTCGTGCATGAGGTAGACGGCGAACTGGTCGACACCCAGGTCGCGCAGCTCCTGGAGTCGGGCGATGTGGTTGTCGGTGTCGCCGAGGATGCAGAAACGGTCGATCACATCGTCGGGCACGAAGTCGGTGTGCACGTTGCCGGTCCGGCCATGCTCGGCGTAGTCGTAACCCTCGCGGCCCTTGATGTAGTCGGTCAGTGCCGGGGGCACTCCGACGCCGGCATCGCCGTAGCGATCCACCAGGTCGGCCACGTGGTTGCCGACCATTCCGCCGAACCAGCGAACCTGGTCTCGCTGGTGGGCCAGGTTCTCTCCCACGTAGGCCGGCGCGGCCACGCACACGTACAGCTCATCGGGGTCGCGGCCCGCGTCCGTCGCGGCCTGGCGCACGGCGGCGATGGTCCACTCGGTGATCTGGGGATCGGCGAGTTGCAGTATGAACCCGTCGGCCTGCTCGCCGCAGAGCTTCAAGGCACGGGGGCCGTAGCCGGCCATCAACATGTCGAGCCGGCTGCCGTCGGACCATGGGAACTGCTGGCGGGTGCCGTTGTAGTCGACCTCCCGGCCCTCGGCCAGGCCCTTGATGACCTTCATCGACTCGGCCAGGGTGGCCAGGCTGGCAGGAGTGTGGCCCAGCACCCGCATGGCCGAGTCGCCCCGGCCGATGCCGCACACTGTGCGGTTGCCGAACATGTCGTTGAGGGTGGCGAACAGCGAGGCGGTGACCGTCCAGTTGCGGGTGCCGGGATTGGTGACCATCGGCCCGATCATCATGCGGTTCGTGGCCGACAGCATCTGGCTGTAGACCACGAACGGCTCCTGCCACAGCACATGGCTGTCGAAGGTCCATCCGTGGGAGAACCCGTGCGTCTCGGCCCGCCGGGCCAGGTCCACCACCCGCCACGCAGGAGGATCGGTCTGCAGAACCACTCCGAAATCCATGGCCGCGGCTCCTAACGGTCCGGCTGCAGGCCAATCACTGCCGCACCCTCAGTGGTTCCGGGGGAAACCCAGGTCGACGACACTGTCGGCCGGGTCGGGCCAGCGGGCCGTGACGGCCTTGGCTTTGGTGAAGAAGTGGATGCCCTCGGGCCCGTACATGTGGGTGTCGCCGAACAGCGAGTTCTTCCAGCCGCCGAAGGAGTGATACCCGACCGGCACCGGTATGGGGACGTTGACACCCACCATTCCCGCGTCGGCGTCGAGCTGGAACTGCCGGGCCGCGCCCCCGTCCCGGGTGAAGATCGCCGCGCCGTTGCCCCACGGGTTCTGCTCGATCAGCTCCACGGCCTCGTGGTAGGTGTCGGACCGCACCACGCACAGCACCGGGCCGAAGATCTCGTCGCGGTACACCGACATGTCCGGCGTCACATGGTCGAGCAACGACACTCCGAGAAAGAAGCCGTCGCCGTCGAAGACCGCGTTGCGCCCGTCCATCACGACGTGAGCCCCCTCGTCGGCTCCGGCGCTGACGTAGCCCGCCACCCGGTCGCGGTGCTCGCGTGTGATCAGCGGGCCCATCTCGGATTCGGGGTCGTCGCCGGGCCCGACGCGCAGCTTGTCCATCCGCACCCTGATGGCGTCCACCAGCGGGTCGGCCGCGTCGCCCACGGCCACCACCACCGACACGGCCATGCAGCGCTCGCCCGCCGAGCCGTAGGCGGCGGAGACGGCCGCGTCGGCGGCCAGGTCGATGTCTGCGTCGGGCAGCACGACCATGTGGTTCTTGGCCCCGCCGAGAGCCTGCACCCGCTTGCCGGCCGAGGTGCCGGTCTCATAGACGTAGCGGGCGATGGGGGTGGAGCCCACGAAGCTGACCGCCTTGACATCGGGGTGTGCCAGTAGCCGGTCCACGGCCACCTTGTCGCCGTTGACCAGGTTGAGCACTCCCGGTGGGAACCCGGCCTCGAAGGCCAGTTCGGCCACCAGCCGCGGCGCGGACGGGTCGCGCTCGGAGGGCTTGAGCACGAACGTGTTGCCGCACGCAACGGCGTTGGGAATCATCCACAACGGCACCATGGCCGGGAAGTTGAACGGAGTTATGCCCGCGACCACCCCCAGGGGCTGGCGCACGGTGTACACGTCGACGCCGCTGGACGCCTGGGAGTTGAAGCTGCCCTTGAGCAGGTCGGCCAGGCCGCACGCGTACTCGATGTTCTCCAGTCCCCGGGCCACCTCGCCCAGCGCGTCGGAGCGCACCTTGCCGTGCTCTGCGGTCAAGCGGGCGGCGATCTCGGCCGCGTTGGCCTCCACCAGGTTGCGGAAGGCCAGCATCAGCTTGGTGCGGGCCGCCAGCGATGTGTGGCGCCAGTCCTCGAACGCGGCTCTGGCCGAGGCCACCGCGGCGTCGACCTCCTCGACGCTGGCCAATCCGACCTCAGCGGTGTGCTCGCCGGTGGCGGGATTGAATACCGGATGGGTCCGGCCCGACCGTGACGGGACGGTCTCGCCATCGATGAAGTGGTCAATTGTCTCCACTGGGTGTCTCCTGTCTGGGGTCTTGCTCCGGTCGGTTCCGGATCCGGCCGTTGTCGGGACCGAGAGGGCTACTGCAGGTACTGGCAGAGGCTGCGGCGCAGGTACTGCCCGTCCCCGGCGCGGCCCTGGTACTGGCCGTCGTCGATGACCCTCTTGCCCCGCGAGAACACCGTGTCGACGTGGCCGGTCACCTCCACGCCCTCGTAGGCCGAGTAGTCCATGTTCATGTGGTGGTTGTCGACGCTGATGGTCCAGCGCTTGTCCGGGTCGTAGATCACGATGTCGGCGTCGGATCCCGGCGCGATGATTCCCTTGCGGGGATACAGGCCCGTCATGCGGGCCGGGGTGGTGGCGCACAGCTCGACCCAGCGGGCCAGGCCGATCTCTCCGGCGACCACCCCCTGGTAGATCATGTCCATGCGGTGCTCGACACCGCCGATCCCGTTGGGGATCGCCCGGAAGTCGCCCAGGCCCAGCTCCTTCTGCTCCTTCATGCAGAACGGGCAGTGGTCGGTTGACACCACGGCCAGGTCGTTGGTGCGCAGGCCCTTCCAGAGCTCGTCCTGGTGGTGCTCGTGGCGCGAGCGCAGCGGCGTGGAGCACACGTAGCCGGCGCCGTCGAAGCCGGGCTTGTCGAGGTGCTCCTCCAGGCTGAAGTACAGGTACTGCGGGCAGGTCTCCGCGAAGACGTTCATGCCGGTGTCGCGGGCCAGCGCCACCTGCTCGAGGGCCTCCTTGGCCGACAGGTGCACGATGTACAGCGGCGACGCTCCCACCTTGGCCAGCTGGATGGCCCGGTGGGTGGCCTCGGACTCCAGCTCCTTGCGGCGCACGTAGCCGTGGTGGACGGGGGCGGTGTCGCCCCGCTCGAAGGCCTGCTCGGCCAGCACATCGATGGCCAGGCCGTTCTCGGCGTGCATCATGATCAGCCCGCCGTTGCCCGCGGCCTGCTGCATGGCCCGCAGGATCTGGCCGTCGTCCGCGAGGAACACACCGGGATAGGCCATGAACAGCTTGAAGCTGGTGATGCCCTCGTTGACCAGCAGGTCCATCTCCTTGAGCGAGTCGTTGTCGACGCCGCCGATGATCATGTGGAAGCCGTAGTCGACGGCGCAGTTGCCCTCGGCTTTGGCCATCCAGGCGTCGAGGCACTCCCTGACGTTCTCTCCGGTCTTCTGCACCGCGAAGTCGATGATGGTGGTGGTGCCGCCCCAGGCCGCGGCCCTGGTTCCCGTCTCGAAGGTGTCGGAGGCGAACGTCCCACCGAACGGCAGCTCCATGTGTGTGTGGACGTCGACGCCGCCGGGCACCACGAGCCTCCCGGTGGCGTCGATGACGTCAGCCCCCTGCTCGGCTGCGGCGGCGATGTCGCTGCCGGGACGCAGCACCGCCGTGATCTGCTCGCCGTCGATGAGAACCTCGGCCGGATCCGCGCCGGTCGAGCTGACGACGGTGCCTCCCTTGATCAGAGTTGTCATCTTTGTCTCCTTCCAGGAGCTGAGACCTCGGGGTCTGGGACCTGAGTGTCGTTGAGGGGTGTGACAGCCAGTCCGGAGATATTTCAGAGGCTTTGGGACTGCAGCTCGATCAGGGGGCGGTCAGCGACTCGTAGGTGTCGGGCCGGCGGTCCCGGTAGAAGGCCCACTGGGAACGGACCTCCTCGACCTGGTCGAGGTCGAGGTCGCGCACCACCAGCTCCTCGGCCTGGTCTGACGCGGTGCCGTCCACGAACTGCCCTCGCGGATTGGCGAAGTACGAGGTGCCGTAGAAGTCGTTGTCGCCCAGCGGCTCGATCCCCACCCGATTGATGGCCCCTACGAAGTACATGTTGGCCGCCGCGGCCGAGGTCTGCTCGAGCTGCCAGAGGTACGCGGAGAGGCCCCGGCTGGTGGCCGACGGGTTGAACACGATCTCCGCTCCGGCCAGTCCGAGCGCACGCCAGCCCTCGGGGAAGTGGCGGTCGTAGCAGATGTACACCCCGACCGTGCCGACCGCGGTCTCGAACACCGGGTAGCCGAGGTTGCCGGGACGGAAGTAGAACTTCTCCCAGAACCCCTTCACCTGCGGTATGTGGGTCTTGCGGTACTTGCCGAGGTAGGTGCCGTCGGCGTCGATCACCGCCGCGGTGTTGTAGAGGAACCCGGCCTTCTCCCGCTCGTACATGGGCAGCACCAGCACCATCTCGTGCTTGGCCGCCAACTCCTGGAATCGCTTGGTCGTCGGTCCGTCGGGTATGGCCTCGGCGTAGGAGTAGAACTCGGTGTCCTGCACCTGGCAGAAGTACGGGCCGTAGAACAGCTCCTGGAAGCACATCACCCTGGTGCCGGCTGCGGCCGCCTCGGCCACGTGCTTCTCGTGGAGCTCGATCATCGACTCCTTGTCGCCGGTCCAGGCCACCTGAACGATCGCAGCGGTCACGGTTCGTGCCATGTGCTCCCTCCCTGGCTCCGTCGGGGGTGTTCGAGCCATCCCGACTAGAAGGTCGCAGTGTATGCCCCGGCGCATCAGGGCTGCCACCGGAAGGACCGCCCGCGCAGCCGCCGGGTCCGTCGTCGCAATTCTCGTGGAAAGGGTCTGTGTCGCCCTTACCTAAAGGGGTTTTCACCTAGCGCAATTTTGCAGGAGGGGCTTATACGGAATGGTGCCGAAGATGAGGTCGGAGCGCTAATCCGTTGTCATACCCCCTCGCTACTGTGGTGGCACGACCACGACGAAGAAGGAAACGCAGCCAGCTCCGGGCAAGCACTGGCGCAAGGGCATGACTTTGGCGGACCTGTTCCGCAAGTTCCCTGACGACGCTGCGGCTGAGGCTTGGTTCGTCGCTCAGCGCTGGCCGGACGGGGTACGGTGTCCGCACTGTGATTGTGACAGGGTGCAGGACGGCGCGAAGCATCCTTCGCAGCGGTTCCGGTGCCGTGGCTGCGGGAAGCGGTTCTCGACTCGCACCGACACTGTGATGGCCGATTCCAACTTGGGGTTTCAGGATTGGGCGGTCGCGGTGTATGCGGTACTGACGAACCTCAAAGGGGTCAGCTCGATGAAGTTGCATCGTGACTTGGGGATCACCCAGTCGAGCGCATGGTTCCTGTTGCACCGCATCCGCGAGGCATGGGCAACCCGTGACGTTGAGCCGATGGCCGGACCGGTCGAAGCCGACGAGACGTATGTGGGTGGCAAGGCCCGCAACATGAGCGCCAAACGCCGCGCCGCTGTCAAGCCGCGGCCGGGCCGCGACACCGCTTCCAAGACCGCGGTGGTCGGGGTGAAGGACCGCACCAGCAACCGGGTGTCTGCCCGGCCTGTGGCCGACGTGTCGGCTGCGAGCCTGACCGGCATGATCTCTGAGACGGTTGTTTCTGGTGCTCGGGTGTTCACCGACGAATGGCGCTCATATCGGCCGCTGGCTTCGTTGGGGTACTGCCATGAGCGGGTCGCCCACGGTACCCGCGAGTACGTGCGCGGCGATGCGCACACCAACGGCATCGAGTCGCTGTGGTCGATGTTCAAGCGCGGCTACATGGGCACCTACCACCAGATGAGCCGGGCGCATCTGCACCGCTACGTCAACGAGTTCACAGGCCGTCACAACGTCCGGCCGTTGGACACCGAAGCACAGATGGCTTCGGTCGCGGCCGGGATGGTCGGCCGGAAGCTCTACTACGACGACCTGATCGCTACTCCCGAGCCTGTTGCTGCTGAGCCGTGGTGATCTCTCGGTCCCAAGTCTCTTGGGCTTGAGCCTGTCCGGCTGCCACGGCACGACCGATTAGCGCACCGAACTTCGCCAACCCGGTGACCATCGCCAGCGCCGCGGCAGTGTCGCTGACGGCTTGTAGACCGTCTCGGCTTGCCCGGCTGTCGGGGTCGTGCCCGGCGCGGATCGACTCAAGTCGAGCGCTGGTGAACCCGAACGGATACTTGCGCGTGGGCGCGCTGTCCTCTAGAGTTCTGTCTAAGCACTGCAATGTTGTGATCCTCCTTACGGGATCGGAACAGACGATGAGCCGCCCGTGCTGGGGCGGCTTTCGTCGTTCTGGTGGTTGTGGATAACCAGCTTGGCAGAGCTGTCCCGGCAGCGAGTGGATTTCACGAAGCGCCCCGTCTACGGTGGCCGTTGCCGACGGCCGGTCACAGGTGTCTGTCGGCAACAGCACCCCAACCCGCACCGGAGGAAGCCACCATGCCCCCACGCCTAGCGGTCGCTGCGCTGCTGCTGACAGCCGCCTGCGCTGGCTCGACCGCGCCATCCGCAACACCAGCGCCCACGACGACGACCGTCGCGCCCACCACGACTGTGTTCACCTACGCCGACGCGTGCGCCCAAGAGGGCGGCACGCAGGGATACAGCGCCGCCACCGGAGTCCGGGTCTGCGAGATCGAAGACGTGATCCTGTTCAGACGCGACCCCGGCGATCCTGTCGGCTTCAAGCAGCGTTGCGAGAACGAGGGCGGGGAAGTCGAAGGCGTCACAGGCACCCGTCCGTGCATGCTGCGGGGCATTTCGTGGTTCACGCCGCACGATTGGGACGACCCTGCCACCGAGCGCTACACCTTCGATGACGGCTAACCGCCCGCAACCCGAGTAGCGGACTAGGGTGGCCGCATGGCAGCACCGAAGCGCCCAGACCGCTGGGACGGCTGGGACGACCCCGACTACACCCCAACCCAAACCGAACTAGAAGAACCCATCACCCTCAAAGACATCGAGGACGCGACCCCCGAAGACCTAGCCAAAGCCATCATGCGACCCATCAAAGGACCATCGTCCAATCAGCCCGGCTAGACCGGTTTCGGCACCATCCCGTATAAGCCCCTTGCAGGAAAGGCCGCGCCTCGCTGGGAGGAGATGACGCCGGTGTCGAAGCCGGCCAGGTGCAGGCCGCCACCGAAGCGGGCGTGCTCGATCTTGAGGCACCGGTCCATCACCACGTCGAGCCCGGCGGCGGTGCAGCGCCGGGCGGCCTCGGCGCTCCACAGCCCGAGCTGCACCCAGAACGCGGAGGCGCCGGAGGCGATGGCCTCCTCGGCGACGGCGGGCAGGTCCTCGGACCGGCGGAACACGTCGACGATGTCGGGCGTGACCGGCACATCCGCGAGTGACCCGTACACCCGACGGCCGAGGATCTCGCTCCCGGCCGCTCGGGGGTTCACCGGGTACACGTCGAAGTCGGTGGAGGACGACAGCAGGTAGGTGAGAACGAAGTTGCTGGCCCGGGCCGGGTTGGACGAGGCACCGACGACTGCCACCGAGTGCGAGCGGTCCAGGATGCGCCGGCGCTCCCTCGCGGTCGGCGGCGTCCAGCCCTCCACGGGCGGATGCTCAGCCATCGGGATCCTTGGTTGCCGCGGCCAGGGCCTGGTCGAGGTCCCAGATGATGTCGGTGACGTCCTCGAGGCCGACCGATATGCGCACCATGTCCGGCGAGACGCCACCGGCCTGCAGCTCGGCGTCGGAGAGCTGCTGATGGGTGGTCGAGGCTGGGTGGATCACCAGCGTCTTGGCGTCGCCCACATTGGCCAGGTGCGACACCATCTGCAGCGACTCGATGAAGCGGGCGCCGGCGGCACGCCCGCCCACCACGCCGAAAGTGAAGATCGCTCCCGGTCCCTTGGGCAGGTAGCGGCGGGCCAGGTCGTGGTCCGGGTGGTCGGGCAGGCCGGCCCACAGCACCCACGCCACCCGATCGTCGGCGTCGAGCCACTGGGCCACGGTCCGGGCGTTGGCGACGTGGGCCTCCATGCGCAGAGGCAGCGTCTCCAGTCCCTGAAGCAGCAGGAAGGCGTTGAACGGTGATAGGCAGGCCCCGACGTCGCGCAGCTGCTCGGCTCGCACCTTCGTGCAGAAGGCGTACTCGCCGAAGTTGTCCCACCAGCGCAGCTCGTTGTAGCTCGGCACCGGCTCGGTCATGTGGGCGAAGCGCCCCGAGCCCCAGTCGAAGCGGCCCGCCTCCACGATCACCCCGCCGATGGATGTGCCGTGGCCGCCCAGGAACTTGGTGGCCGAGTGCAGCACGATGTCGGTGCCGTGGTCTAGGGGACGGCACAGGTAGGGCGTCGCGAAGGTTGAGTCGACCGCCAGAGGTAGGCGGTGGGCTTGGGCGACGTCGGCCAGTGCGACCAGGTCGGCCACGGCGCCGGAGGGGTTGGAGATGGTCTCGGTGTACAGCAGCTTGGTGTTCTCGCGGACGGCGGCCGCGAAAGCGTCGGGGTCGGTTCCGTCGACGAACGTCGTGTCGATGCCGAGGCGTCGCAGCGTCACATCGAACTGGGTGTAGGTGCCGCCGTAGAGGCCTGCCGCGGCCACCATGTGGTCGCCGGCGGCGGCCAGGGCGGTGACGGTGAGGAACTCGGCGGCCTGCCCGCTGGCGGTGGCCACGGCTCCGATGCCTCCCTCGAGGCTGGCCATGCGCTCCTCGAAGACCGCGTTGGTCGGGTTGGACATCCGGGTGTAGATGGTCCCGTACTTCTGCAGGGCGAACAGGTCGGCGGCATCCGCGGTGTCCTCGAACACGAAGCTCGTGGACTGGTAGATGGGCACGGCCCGGGCGCCGGTGGCGGGATCGGGCTGGCTGCCCGCGTGCAGCGCCCGGGTGCGGAACCCCCAATTTCGGTCGTCCATGCCCCGACGATACGTCAGACTGGCCGCCGCCGTGCCCCGAGGCGCCTGCTGGTGTTGCTCGGCTGAGCAGCCCTGCTGGTTGGGCGCGGTTGGCGGTGTCGTTGGAGTGGGGCGGTACTGTCGGTGACGATGGTCTCGTTCAGCGTCGAAACGATCGCCTTCGAGTCAGCGGACACTTCTCCGGTTGTCGGAGAGATGGAGGGCCTGGAGGCCCGGGGCGACGGTCAGGGCTGGATCAACATCGGCCCCGGGCTGCGAGACGACCAGATCGACCGGCTGCCGCCGCCGACGGTGCTGGGACGCTGGTTCTCAGGACGGGGGCCGGCGGTGCCGATGGCGACGTGGACTCCGCCTCGGGGAGTTCCAGGCTCCATGCCGCCGACCTTGGGCGTTGAGCACGGCGCGGGCCCCAAAGCCCTGGACCTGCTCCGTGACGCCGGGGCGCCGCTGCCTGCCGGCTGGCGCAAGGTGCAGGACCACGCCAAGCACGGAATCGTCGCCCATCCATCGTCTCAAGCGTCCCACCACGACGTGCTGCTCTGGCTCCTGTCGGTGTGCTGGGCGCTGTGCCCCATAGACATAGAGGACAACTGGCTGGCAGAAATCCACCGCCCTCCTAGGAGTTGAAGCCTGGACCCACCGATGGGACTGTGGTCTCTCACCAAATCTGCACGGATTGTGCTCGCATACGACGCGTTTCTCTACAGATTTCGGGACACCAGCGCTTCATGGTTGGGGTAAGTCCATCGCATGGTCTAACGGGCCGACCTGAAATGCCATACATTGTCACAGGGATTGGCTACCTTTGGGATCATGGCCACCACTGAGCCGACCGTCAACACCTACGTGGCCCAATCGTTACGGACCATGCACCCGCGCTGGGCCGAGAGGGGCGCGATCGTCTCGCAGGCGACTGGGTTGATCGCTGGCGACAAGGGCAAGCAGCCCGACATCATGGTCCGCGTCCCGGGCGCAGCTCCTTTGGTGATCGAGGCCGAGTTCTACCCGGCGCGCACCCTGGAGGACGACGCGCTGAGCCGTGTGGGCGCTCAGACCGCCAACAGGTTCAGGCCCATCGAGACGGTCGTTGCGCTGCGCTATCCGCGGCGTCTGCGCGATGTGCCCGAGACCGGCCTGGCCGAGGAATTGGCAAAGTGCGACGACTTGGAGTGGTGCGTGTGGACGGAAGGGCCCAGCAACGTCAGGTTCCCGTCCGATGGCTGGGTGCGAAGCAGCTTGCCCCACTTGGCCAGCGCGATCGAGGTGGTGGCGGTGTCGCCGCGCCGCATCGACACGGCGGCGGACCGAATGGAACTGGGCGTCCTGCACGGCTCGGCTCTGCTGGCCGAGGCCGGCACGACGACCCAAGCCAAGCTGGCCGAACTCTTGCACCAGGAGGCCGGCGAGCAGACAACGAGGATGGCGGCGTCGGTCATCATCAACGCTTTCCTGTTCCAGATCGCGGTGGCGTCCAGCCACGGCACTCCGGGGATCGAGGCGACCGCCGCCGCTTCGGGGGATCCGGAGCATCTGAGCAAGGCGGACGTGCTCGACGTCTGGAAGCAGATCCTGCGAATCAACTACTGGCCGGTATTCGACATAGCCCGCAGGCTGCTGCTGCCGATCAGTCAGCCCGTTGCTGACGAACTATGCCAGAGGCTAGGCCAGACGGCCTTGAGCCTGGCCGCTACCGGCGCCGTCGAGGTGCAGGACCTCGCGGGACAGATGTTCGGGAGGCTGATCGCCGACCGCAAGTTCCTGGCCACCTTCTACACGCTGCCCGAGTCGGCCGCCCTCTTGGCTGAGCTGGCGGTGTCGCGCCTCGACACCGAAGTCGACTGGTCCGACGCGACGGCCGTGACCGACCTGCGGATCGGGGACCTGGCCTGCGGGACCGGTGCGCTGCTCTCTGCGGTCTACCGGCGCATCGCGGCGAGGGTGCGCCGGGCCGGGCATGACGACGCCCGGCTCCACGCTGCGATCATGCAGGAGACGCTGATCGGCGCCGACATAATGCCCGCCGCGGCCCACCTCACCACGACGATCCTGTCGGCCTCGCACCCGGCGATCGGATTCGGGAAGTGCGGCGTCCATGTGCTGCCCTTCGGGCGCATCCCCGGCGGCGGCGTCGCCGTGGGCTCTCTGGACCTGCTTGGCGATGCCGGGACCCTCTCGCTTCTGGGGCGGCCGGGAACCCGGCTGGCCGGGAGCATGGACGACGACGAGCCCGACGACGCCCTCGCAGCGTGCAACGTCGGCGACGGCACCCTCGACCTATGCATCATGAACCCGCCGTTCACCCGTCCCACCAACCATGAGACGGCTGGCACAGCGGGTGTTCCGGTGCCGTCATTCGCGGGGTTCGGCACCACGGCGGACGACCAGCGGGCCATGTCGGCGCGGCTCGCCGAGTTGAGTCCGGCGGGCAACGGGCCGCGTGCCGGCCACGGTAATGCTGGCCTGGCCTCGAACTTCGTCGACTTGGCGCACGCCAAGCTGCGCCCGGGAGGAGTGTTGGCGCTGGTCCTGCCGTTCTCAGCCGCCTCCGGTGGATCCTGGGCGGGACTGCGGCGGCTCCTCGAAAGGCACTACCGCGATGTGACTGTGGCCTCCATCGCAGCCCATGGGAGCACCGCCCGCGCCTTCTCGGCCGACACCAGCATGGCGGAGATCGCGCTCGTGGCCGTCAAACGACTCGCAGACACCGCAGTCGAAGGGTCGCGGGTGAGCTGGAGCAGCCTGGCGCGCCGCCCGACGAGCATGGTCGAAGCAGTGCAGGTCGCTCGGGCCATCCACGACAGCGGGGCGCCGTCGGCGGCGCTCGGGGTGGAGGTGGGCGGCGTCCGCGTCGGATGCGTGCTACCGGGCGAGGTCTATGACGGCGGGCTCGCGGCGGTGGCCGAACCCGCCGTCGCGCATTTCGGGCTCGCACTGAGCAGATACGAGCCGAGCCTGAATCGGATCGGACACCTGCCGATTGCGGTGGTGCGGCTGGGCGAGATGGGAAGACCCGGCCCGGTGCACCGGGACATCAGCGGCACGGACAAGACTTCCGGCGCGTATCGGGGCCCCTTCGACGTCAAGCCGCTGCTGCCCGGTCGGACCCCCTCCTATCCCGTTTTGTGGGCCCACGACGCGGCCTCGGGCCGCGAGTCGCAGATCGAGGTCCCGCCGGACACCCAGGGAAGGGTCCGAGCCGGTATGGACGAGCAGGCGCTCGGCGTGTGGGCGACGGCCACCCGCCTGCACATCAACCTCGACTTCCAGATCAACAGCCAGTCTCTGGTGGCCTGCGCCACTGCCGAGCCGTGCATCGGCGGAAGGGCCTGGCCGTCCTTCGCCCTTGACGACACGGCCTGGGAAGAGGCCGTGGCCCTGTGGATGAACACCACGCTCGGCCTGATCGCATTCTGGTTCGCAGGCAGCCGTCAGCACCAGGGACGGGCCAGTCTCACAGTCACCCGGCTGGCCGACCTGGTAGTCGTCGATCCCCGCAGTCTCACAGACGAGCAGCTTGGCGTGGCCAGCGACGTGTTCGAGCGTTTCAGGAGCCGGCCGTTGCTGCCGGCCAACGAGGCGTATCGCGACGCGACGCGCCAGGAACTGGACGAGGCTGTGCTGTGCGAGGTACTAGGGCTTCCCGCCGATGTGCTGGCTCCGCTGTCGATCCTGCGCACGCAGTGGTGCGAAGAGCCGTCGGTTCACGGAGGCAAGTCCACCCGTCCCCGCTGATCAGGACTGTCCGGTCCTACTGCTAGGAGTTGATCACCGCTTCCACGATGAGGTCGATCACGGCCTGGGCGTCCGCGTCCCACACGACGTCTTGGGCGGGCGGAGCCAGCTCAGCGGCGACGGCCGCTGGTGGGCGCACGTCGGTCACGGTCATGCCCCGGGTGTGCTCGCCGCGCAGTTCCACCGCAACCGGATGGCTTGACCGGTGGAATAAGTGGGGGTGGGTGATCGCGATGATGGCGTGGCACGGCGTCCCGCCCCCGGTCTGCCGCGTCGGCACGTTGAACACGGGACTGCCAACCCGCGACATTGCATGGACGACACTGAGGATTGTCGCCGTGTTGGCTCGCCGGTAGGGTCGCACCCATGCGGGTGGGCTCCATCGAACTGCCGGAAGAACTGGTGGACGCGCACGCCGAGGGCCGCCTCGTCCTGTTCGTTGGCGCCGGCGCGTCTGTCGCCGAGCCAACATGCCTGCCCACCTACCGCGAGCTGGCCGAGAAGCTGGTCGAGCAGAGCGAGAGCCTGGTCTGCCGAGCAAGCCTCGACCGGCCAGACATAGTGCTCAGCAAACTCAAGTCGGACGGCGTAGACGTCCACGGGTGCGTGCACAAGCTGATCAGCGATCCGCAGGACCGGCCCGCGCCGAGGTCGAACAAGCTTCACCAAGCCATCGCCAGCCTGGCGACGGCCTCGCCGCAGGTGAGGATCGTCACCACCAACTACGACCGCTGCCTGTCGAACTGCCTGCCGGAGGGCGTGGACGAGTATGAGGCGCACGCCCTTCCCGAACAAGACGAGTTCACAGGGTTGGTCTACCTGCACGGCTCCGTGCGCCTGCCACTAGAGCGCTTGATCGTCACCGGAGACGACTTGGGCCGTCACTACCTGAGCAACCACGGCGCGGCCAGGTTCCTGGAGCTGATGTTCCGAAACCTGTCGGTGCTGTTCATCGGCTACAGCTTGAAAGACACGTTGATGGACTATCTGGTCAGAGGACTACGTTCGGACCGGATCTATGTCTTGACCAACAAGCCGCAGGCCTCGCAGTGGCACCAACTCCGCATCACTCCCATCGGTTGCGAGAGCCATGACAAGTTGCCTGGCATCGTCCAAGATTGGGCGGATCTGTCTCGGATGAGCATGTTGGATCATCAGCAGCGCGTCCGCCGAATCGTCTCAGGATCACCTCCCCTGACACCGGGCGACGACTCGTATCTTCACGACATCGTCTCTGACACTCGTCGACGAGGGCTGTTCATCGGTCAGGCGCGCGGCCTCGACTGGCTGCACTGGATGAGTTCCAAACCACCCTTCAAAGAGCTTCTGGATCCGTTCGTGTCGCCCGAGCGTATCGACCACAGGTTGGCCCAATGGTTCGCTGACCACTATGCGGCCAACGAGGACAGCACCACTGAGGCGCTAAGCCTGATCGTCGATGCCGGCGGAACCCTCAACCGTGAACTCTGGATGGCGATTGCGCAGTCTCTAAGGCTCCAGTCAGGCACGCGCAGTGAGGCAATGGATAGATGGCTGGCGCTGTTGGTGGAAGCGACGCCCCCAAGTCGTGGTCAAGATCACGTACTGCTCCTCTCACTACTCTTGGACGGATGCGACCCGGAGCGAGATCGCGCTGCGGTCCTGCTCCTACTGGACAGAGTTCTAGAGCCTGCACTACAGATGCGGCGTGATCAAGGTGCCAGAGTCGTCGTACCACTGTGCCGCAACTCGTTGGCTGAGCACCGGTTCGACCAGATCAAGCCTTACATGTCGGCTCTTGCACTGGACCTAGCCCCGATTGTAGATCGGCAGCTGCGTAGAGCCCATTGGTTGCAGCGGGCGATCCACTCTCGAACGGAACAATATGATTCCACGACAGTGCAGTTGATGGCACAACTAGGCCAAGATGTCTCGCATGTGACGGATCGCGAGTTCTTCGACAGCACGAGCCACAGACGCAAGGCCATCGAGTCTCACAGTCGGAACAAGCTCGCGTGCGGCATTGACCTGCTGATCGATGTTGCTCGGGATGTGTTGGAGCTGCTTGTGGAACGGTCACCAACGATCGCCGGCAGCTACCTGGAGAGTTGGAGCGGAGCCGAATCGGCGCTCCTGCGACGTCTGAGCGTTCACGGCTGGTGCGAGCGGACGGACGTGACCGCTGACGAGAAGCTGAAGTGGCTCACGAACGACGACTGGCTTGACGACCGGGACGCACATCACGAGGTGATGCGGCTGATCGCCACGGTCGCGCCGTCTGCCTCGGAGGGCGCGCTCGGTGGGCTGATTGAGCGTGCGTCGTCGGATTCGGTTGGCTGGAGAGAATTGAGACTCCTAGGTTGGATCGCACGGCACGCGCCCCAGTCGATTGCGGCCCGCCGGGCTTTCGAGGCAGCGAAGAGGGCTCATACCCAGTGGAAGATGCCGAAGGATGCAGACTTCCGGGGCGGCGAAATCACGGGTGGGCATATTCCGCTTCTACCGATTCGCGAGGCACATGAACTGCACGAACTCATCAGACAAGAACCACCGGAAGCGGTTGCACTGCTGCAGAAGTACGCCGACGTTGACGATTGGGAGGCTCCGGGATGGCTTTCGGCTATGGATGCTCTGCGTGCCACGGTAGAGGAGCATCCTGACGACGGTGTCAGCGTTCTTGAGGTGATCGCAGACGATACCGAGATCGATGCTGCAGTCAGTCAGAGCATCGCCGAGACAGTGTTCGGCGTGCTGAGCCGCATCGAGCAATCCCGCAGTCAGATCGATCAGTTGCAGGCCGTTCTCCCGAAGGTGTGGAAGACCGGCCTTGAGCGCTTCAACCCCCAGAGCCATGTCGTGAGTCCGTCGAGATGGATCGACGCCGCCATAAATCATTGGGCGGGCAAGTTGGCAGAACTGTGGATCGCCATCATCGCCGCTCAGTGGCGGAATGCTGGCGAGACGTGGGCCGGTCTCTGCAACACTACGAGTGCAGCGCTTAGAGAACTCTTGGCCGACGACAGTCAGGCATCGCACCATGCTCAGGCCGTACTGGCCAGCAAGGTGGCTTACTTGTTTGCAGCTGACCAGAAGTGGTGCCAAGACAACCTGCTACATCGTTTCGACAGTGAACGAGACAGCCTGCAGGCGTTTCGATTCTGGGACGGACTCTTGGGAAGCGGCCAACTGAGCGACGATCTATTGCAGGCTGGACTCTTGGACTATTTTGTCGGCTTCAGCCGCCAGCTCGAGGGCGGTGAGGAGAGGACAGGGGGCGGCGATGAGTCGATTCGATCATCATATCTGGAGGCGGCAGCCGCCATTTGTCTTCAGAGTCAGATCAATCCTATGGAGCACGGTTGGCTCAGGAAGTGGATCTCTAGAATGGACGCGAGCGGTCGCTGCGAGTGGGCTAGGATCGTGGCCTGGATGTTGTCGGAGATGTCGGCAGACGCCGCTGACGTTCACTGGTCGAGATGGATAAAAGGCTACTGGCAGAATCGAGTTGACAGCATCCCGCTGGCCCTCACGCCGGATGAGTCATCAGCGATGGTCGAGTGGACGGTACTGTTGGAAGCTGGTTTCACGGAAGCCGTTGAATTGGTAGCTTCCACCGAAGCCAGCTTTGTGAGGGAATCTCATATTCCTTCAGTGCTTTTAGATCACGCTGGGGCTGATGGCGACCGCTCGCGGCCGGATCATATCGCCCTTGAACCGCTAGTCGTGCGCGACCTCCTCGCGCATCTTCTCTCTAACAGCGAGACCACGGCTGATGACGATGGTCCTTGGAGCATCACGGACGCTGTCGAGCGGCTCGACCGAGCCCTCGACGAAGACGAGATGAAGCCCATATTGAACGAGCTGCTCAGACTCGGACACGAGGAGTTTGTCTCATGGCTTCAATCTCGGGAGCGAACGCAACAGGATCTCTTGTCGCCGGTGGGGTCGCCGCCTGGCTGAGCACAAGCCTCTCAGCAGATGAACAGGCAATGCTGTGAGGGTTGCGCGGACTCGCGCCTTCGATCAGTGGCTGGAGGACATCACCGACATCAGGTCTCCGGTGTACTTGGGCGAGTCGTGCCGACATGTGCAAGATCAGGTCGAGGCACTGATCGACATCCTATCGGCTGCCGAACACCCCGTCGGCAGGCCGGATGGTGCGCCGCTGCGGGGCAGTCGGTACGCGCTGCACGAACTGAGATGGCCGCGGCTGGATCGAGGTGAAGGCCCGGACGTTCGGAGCGGACAGCCGGTTGTACGCGTGTTCTACGGGCTGGTGGGCAGAAGATTCGAGCGTGCCGGGAGCCGAGGCCCGATCGCAGTCATGCTGCTCGGCGGAAACAAGACGTCGGCGATCGCGGGGTCCGGCTCACAGGATCGATGGTATGCGGATCACATCCGTCTCGCAGAGGCGCGCCTCGAACAGTGGTGCGCTGACCATCCCACGCTGATGCCTATCCGGGCGAGCCGATAGCCGTCCGGCGCGTCCGTGGGACGCAAGTCCAGCCGCCGCTAGGAGTTGACCACTGCCTCCACGATCAGGTCGATGACTGCATGGGCGTCGGCGTCCCACACCACGTCGTGGGCGGGCGGAGCTGGCTCAGCGGCGATGGCGGCCGGAGGGCGCACGTCGGTGACGGTCATGCCTCGGGTGTGCTCACCGCGCAACTCCACCGTCACCGGGTGGCGCGACCGGCGGAACAGGTGCGGGTGCGTGACGCAGATGACGGCCGTGGCGTCATGCACCGGGGCCGCTTCCAGGCCGAACTCCCGGCACCGGTCGTAGGCGAACTCCAGGAGGCCGGCCGCGAAGTCGGCCGCCGGGGTACCGGCTGAGCGCATCCGGGCCGCTTCGTCGCCTCCGAGCAGCACCCTGTGGGTGACGTCGAGGCCGACCATGGTGATCGGCGCCGCCTCGGAGAACACGATGGCGGCCGCCTCGGGGTCGGCCCACACATTGAACTCGGCTACGGAGGTGACGTTGCCGGTGTGGGCGCCGCCCCCCATGATGGTGAGCCCGGCCAGATGGCTCCGCAGGTCGGGGTCGCGCCTCAGCGCGAGGGCCACGTTGGTGAGGGGCCCGACCGCCACCAGGTGCAGGTCGTCGACGGAGCGGGCCATGTCGCACAGGTAGGCCACGGCGTCCTCGGAGGCCACGGTCCGGGTCAGCTCGGGCAGGGCCACGTCTCCCAGCCCGGTGGCCCCGTGGATGCGGGCCGCGTCCATGGTGGGGGCGATCAGCGGCCGGGCCGAGCCCCGGTGCACGGGTACCTCCAGGCTGGCGATCTGCGCGGTCACCAGCGCGTTGTGGGTGGTGTGCTCGATGCCCACGTTGCCGTTGACGGCAGTGATCCCCACCAGCTCGCCGTGGTGGGCCGCGGTGAGGATGGCGATGGCGTCGTCGAGCCCAGGGTCGCAGTCCAGAACGATCCGGGGCCGGGCCGGTGCCGCGTCGACGGTCACGGGCCGAGCCTAGGCGCCGAGCAGGCGATCGACCTCGTCCCTTGTCGGCAGGGAGGGCTGGGCACCGGGTCGCAGCGTGGCGGCGGTGCCCACCCGCACGGCCCAGCGGGCCGCACCCACTAGATCGGCTCCGTCCGCCAGGGCGTCGGCGAGCGCTCCGCAGAAGGCGTCGCCAGCTGCGGTGGTGTCGACCGGCACGACCGCCGGCGCGGGCACGTGAGTTGCCTCGCTGGGTGTGACGACCATCGCCCCGGCCGCTCCCAGGGTCACCACCACGGCCGCGACCGGCAGCCCGCGGGCCAGTGCCACTGCGGTCGCGGGGTCCACGTCGCCGATGGCGGACAGTCCGGCGTGGCCGGCCATCGTGGCCAACTCGGTCTGGTTGGGCACGAGCACGTCCACGCCGTCGAGCACATCGGGGGGCAACGGCGCGGCCGGTGCAGGAGCGGGATTCAGCACCACGAGGCCACGGGCGGTACTCACCGCGGCCGCAACCGCCTCGAGGGGCACCTCGAGCTGCAGCAGCACCACCGCCGCGGCCTTGACCGCCTCGGCGGACTCCGCCACATCGGCGGCGCTGACGCGGCCGTTGGCGCCCGGGCTCACCACGACGGTGTTGTCGCCGTCGGCGCCCACCGCGATCAGCGCGAGGCCACTCGGGGTGTCGGTGGTGGTGTGCAGGCTGGTCGTGTCGACGTCGGCGGAGGCAAGCGCCGTCCTCAGGATCGATCCAGCGTCGTCGTCGCCGACCCGTCCTACCATGGCCACTCGCCGGCCGAGGCGGGCCGCGGCGACGGCCTGGTTGGCGCCCTTGCCGCCGGGGATTTGTCGCAGATCGCCGCCGAGCACGGTCTCGCCCGCCACCGGGATCGTTGCCACGTCCACCACCAAGTCGAGGTTGGCGCTCCCCACCACGACCACCTCGGCGCGAGCGCTCTCCTGCCCGTCTCTGCAGGCAGTCCCGGTCGCGTCGTGCGCCTCGCTCATCGCCACCTCCCGCTTCACACAGTCACACTGCTTCCCCACTGTAGGGTCGCCGGCATGGACCGGCTGCTTGAGTTTGCTGGCGGGGCCGTTCCGGCGGAGGCTGTGACTTGGCGCTTCGGCCCCTCGGGCGGGCCCGGCGGCCAGCACGCCAACCGGTCGAGCACGCGGGTGGAGGCTGTCCTCGACCTCACAACGGCTGGCGACATGGTGCCGGAGGCCCGTGAGCGGCTCATCGACCAGTTCGGTGCCGAGATGCGGGTGGTGGTGGACGACACGCGGTCGCAGGCTCGCAACCGCGACATTGCGCTCGACCGTCTGCAGGCGCGGCTTCGCGACGGTGTCGCCGTCACCAAGCCGAGGAAGCCGACCCGCCCGTCGGGGCGGTCCCGCCGACGTCGCCTCGACAAGAAGCGCCAGCGGTCCGAGACCAAGCGAGGCCGAGGCCGCATCGACCTGTCCGACATCGACGGCTAGCAGCGCCGCCGGTTCGGGTTCGGGGGGCGGCCGCGCTCCACGTCGCATCGACCTGTCCAGCTTCGACGGCTAGCTGTGTGAACCGTCCGGTTGGCCGGCCGTGAACCGCCGACTTGCATGCGGGTGCCGGCGGCGGCACGGGCGGTGAGCGCAGTACCGGAATCAAAAGTTGACTGAACTGGTCGGTTTTTGGCTGGCGGGGTTCTACACTCCCCCGACACCACGCGCTCACCCGGAGCGGTGGAGGTAGGGAGACGTGCATCCAATTGGCAACCAACACAACCACCGCACCCGCCGACAACGGCGTGAACGTCCAAGCGCTGCTCGGCGCCCGCCAGGCTCTCAGCGGGGCACCCGAGGCGGCTCAGTTCACCTGGAAGGCCAGCAACGAATGGTTGTACGGCACCCACAGCCGCTCCTCGGTCGAGAGCTACTTCGGGCTCGGGGCCGAGCACGATCATCGCTCGGTCTTTACCTTCGAGGCCGATCATCCCGAGGTGTTCGCGGCTGAGGACAACGCGGCCACGCCGGTCGAGCTGGTTCTGGTGGGCTTGGCCAGCTGCCTCACCGCCGGGGTGGCTGCCGTGGCCCAGAATCGTGACATCCAGCTCCGATCGGTGAAGGCCACTCTCGAGGGCAGCATGGACATCCTGGGCATCCTCGGCGGTGACGCGGATGTCCGCAACGGTTTCAACGGCGTCAAGGTCTCCTACGACATCGACGCGGACGCCACCCCGGACGAGATCCGAGCCTTGGTGGCCCAGTCGCAGAAGCGGTCGGCCGTCTACGACATCATTACCAATCCGACCAATGTGACCGTCAAGGTCAACTGACGGACTCACAGCCGGCGGACTCATGAGGACGACGACCGTCGTCATCGGGGCCGGGCACTCCGGCTTGGCGGTGAGCCGGCTGCTCACCGGGTGCTCGATCGACCATGTCGTGGTCGAGCGGGGCGAGGTGGCCAACTCGTGGCGCACCCAGCGCTGGGATTCGCTGCGGCTGCTCACGCCCAACTGGCAGAGCCGGCTGCCGGGATTCTCCTACGGCGGCAACGATCCCGACGGCTACATGTCCATGCCGGAGGTGATCGAGTTCATGTCGGGCTACGCACGGCTCGTCGACGCTCCGGTGTTGACCCGCACCACGGTCACGTCGGTGCGATCCGGCGGGGCCGGCTATGTAGTCGACACCGACCACGGCCGCTGGGAATGCGAGACCGTGGTGCTGGCCACCGGCGGGTTCAACGTGGCCAAGGTGCCGCCGCTGGGCGGTGCGCCGCCGGTGCCGGTCACTGCCTTGAGCGCCTTCGAGTACCGCAATCCCGACGGGCTGGCCCCCGGCGGGGTGCTGGTGGTGGGCGCCTCGGCCACGGGCGTGCAGATCGCCGATGAGCTGCATCGCTCCGGCCGTGGTGTCACGTTGGCCGTCGGCGAGCATGTACGCATGCCTCGCCTGTACCGGGGCCGCGACATCTTCTGGTGGATGGAGTGCTCCGGCCTGCTCGACGAGCGCTACGACGAGGTCGACGACATCATGCGGGTGCGTCGCACGCCGTCGCCGCAGCTGGTGGGGACCCCCGAACGGGCCACGCTCGATCTCAATGCCCTCACCGACCAGGGGGTGCGGCTGGTGGGCCGGCTCTCGGCTCTGCGGGATGGCGAGGCGCTGCTGTCGGGTTCGCTGGCCAACAAGTGCGAGCTGGCCGACCTCAAGCTGGGCCGGCTCCTGGACACATTCGACGAATGGGCGACAGAGCGCCACCTCGACGACGTGGGACCGCCGGAGCGCTTCGCGCCGACCAGGGTGGGGATGTCGCCGCCTTTGAGGCTGGACCTGGCCCGCGGGGAGATCCGAACCATCATCTGGGCCACAGGGTTCAGGCCCGACTACCCCTGGCTCGACGTGCCGGTGCTGAACCACAAGGGCCGGATCCGCCATGACGGCGGCATCGTCACCGAGTCCCCCGGTCTGTACGTGATCGGGCTGAACTTCCTGCGCCGGCGCAAGTCGAGCTTCATCCACGGCGCCGAGGACGACGCCCGGGATCTAGTCTCGCATCTGGCCGCCTACCTCGACTCCCAGGTCCCGGCCGGCCGGTCGACCACCGGGTCGAGCCGGCGGCGGATGGTCGAGCCGGCTGCGGCGGCTAGCGGGTGATGGGCTCGAGCACGGGCCCGCCCGCCGCGGATCAGCCCTCGGCGGCAGCTACGAACGGGACCTGGAAGGTGCCGCCGATCACTTCCTGCTGACGGGTCTCGAAGAGATTCATCGCCTCGGCGGAGATGGAGGCTGCGCTGTAGTCGGGGTTGATCTGGACCTCGAAGCCACCGTCGCTCATCAGCACGTCGTAGGTGAGCTGGAAGTTGCCGGCCTTGATGTCCTCCACCATCCGGCGGTAGGTCTCGCCAATCTGCCAGGCCATGGACGCCACCACGTTGTCGGGGGCCAGGGCCGACTCGTCGTACACGTAGCCGAAGGCCGACAGCCCCTGCTCGCGGGCCTCCTGGATCATGCCGAATGATCCGGCGTTGCCGCAGGCCACGAACACGTCCGCGCCCTGCTCGGCCTGGGCCGCGGTGGCCTCCTTGGCCAGCGCGGCGTCCACCCAGGAGCCCAGGAACGCGTCGAGGCGCGTGGCGTCGGGTCGCACCTCTTGCACGCCGAGCAGGAACGCCTCGACGGTGGCACGGCACACGGGAATGTCGTAGCCCGCGTTTGCGCCGATCACGCCCGACTCCGTGATGCCGCCGGCGAGGATGCCCGAGAGGTACGCGGGCTCGTGCATCGGCATGAAGTAGTCGGTGATGTTGGGGCCCTCCACGCCGCAGAAGCCGCCGCAGGATCCCTGCCAGGCGAACTTGACGTCGGGATAGTCCGGCGCCATCTCATGGATGGGCGCTCCATAGTCGAAGGAGTGGCCGATCACGAGCTGCACGCCCTCCTCGGCGAATCCGCTCATCACCCGCGTCGCGCCCTGGGCGTCGAAGGGGGCGTCGTCCACGAACTGCACGTCGATCAGGCCCTCGGACTCGAGCAGCTTGACGCCCTCGTAGGCGGCCTGGCACCAGGACAGGTCATTGAGGGCGCAGGGCAGCAGGATGGCCACGCTCACCTTCTCGTCCGCCATAGCTTCGGGTTTCTCGGCTTCGGGTTCCTCGGCGGCGGGTTCCTCGGCGGCGGGCTCGGGTTCCTCGGCCGCGGGGGCCGTCGTGGGCGCGGGCTCGGGCGCAGCCTCCTCGGTGGCGTCGCGGTTCAGCCCCATCATCCGGGTGTGGAACCCGAACGGGGTCCGCCTCAGGACGTAGGCCACCACGGGGATCAGCCCGAGTCCGATCAGCAATCCGATGTGGACCCGCAGGCCCGGCACGTCGGGCAGCCGGGCCGCGTCGGGAAGCGTCTCGGACACCGGCTGGAAGCCGACTGGGTCTCGCAGCGGCTTGCGGATCGTGTACTCGAGGGTCCGCAGAGCCACGTAATTCAACAGCAGCGAGGAGATGACCTCGTTCACGCTCCAGCGGGCCCGCAGGAAGCCGACCACCCAGCCCCAAGCACCCCCGGCTGCGGCCCCGACTATGCAAGCGGCCGGGATCATGACCGCCTGGGCGCTGATCGGGGCATAGATGGCGAAGGCGCCGCCGGCCAAGGCCCCCATCAGGAGTTGGCCTTCGGCTCCGATGTTCCACACCCGAGCCCGGAACGCCACGGCCAGGCCGAGCCCGATCAACAACAGGGGAGCGGTCTCCACCAGCACGAGGCTGAAGCTGAAGCGCGAGCCGAAGGTGCCGCTGAACATGTCGGCGAAGGCCTGGAAGGGGTTGGCACCGGCAAGGGCCAGCAGCACCCCGCCCAGCACGAACGCGGTGGCGACCGCAGCTGCCGACAGCCCCAGGGAGCTGAGTCGGGAACTCCAGCCGGCGACGGTGCTGGCCGCGGTGCGCTCGCGGTCCGGCTGGTCCAAGGAATCCACGGGGTTGACTTGAGCGGTCACCGCGCCGCAGCCCTCTCGGCTCGGCTGCCCGCTCCGCCCATCGCCATGCCGATCGTCTCCCTATCCAGCGGGGTCTCAACGAGTCGGCCTCGGTAGATCACGAAACACCGGTCGGAGAGGGCGGTCACTTCGTTGAGGTCCGTGGTGATCAATAGCACCGCGACCCCCGCATCGCGTTGGTTCCTGATCTGGTTCCACACGAATTCGATGGCTCCTACGTCGAGCCCTCTGGTGGGCTGAGCGGCGATCAGGAGCTGCAGGTCGGTGCCGAGGGCGCGGGCCAGCACGACCTTCTGCGCGTTCCCTCCCGACAGAGTGGAGGCCGCGGTCGACGGGCTTCGCACCGCGATGGAGAACCGCTCCACCAGGTCGGCGCCCCGAGCGGCCACCGCCCTGGGGTCGATCCAGAGCCGGCGGCCGTACGGGGCCCTGTCGATGCGGTCGTAAACGAGGTTCTCGGCCACCGACAGCCCGCGGATCAGACCGCGGCGGTAGCGATCGGACGGGATGATGCCCACTCCGGCGTCCAGCAGTTGCCGGGGGGTTGCATCGGTGACGTCGGCTTGGCCGAGGCGTATCCGTCCCGAGGCTGGCTGGCTCAGCCCGCACAGGACCGCCTCCAGTTCGGCCTGGCCGTTGCCCTCGACACCCGCGATGGTCACGATTTCGGAGGCTCGCACCTCCAGGCTCACGTCGAAGAAGTCCCTGGAGTGCTCTCCGCTGGTTCCGGGCACCGATGTCGATGACAGATCCTCGAGCGTCAGCACGGCCGGACCCGCCGAGGCTGAGGCGGCCCTCGCGTCGGCTTCCTCGACCTCTCCGACCTCGCTCAGCATCGTCACTTCCCGGCCCACCATCAGCCGGGCCAGCTCCAGCGGGCTGGTCACCTCCGCGGGCAGCGTGGCCACGTTGGCGCCGGCCCGCAGAACGGTTATCCGATCGGCCGCGGTCATCACCTCATCGAGGTGGTGCGTGATCATGACGATGGCGGTGCCAGCTGCGGCCATGGCTTGCAACTGCTCGATCAGATGGTCTATCTCCACGGGTGAGAGGGTGGCTGTCGGCTCGTCGAGGATCAGGATCCTCGCGCCCCGATACAGGGCCCGGAGAATCTCCACCCGCTGCTGCTCTCCCACCGAGAGGTCCCCGACCAGCGACGCGGCCGAGACCGGCAGCCCGTAGCGCTCGCCCAGGTCCTCGATGGCGGAGGCCACCTCGACCAGGTCGGGGAGCCTGATCCGGCGGCCCTCGCTGGCGCCCAAGATCACGTTCTCGGCCACTGACAGCCGCGGCACGAGCTGGAAGTGTTGATGGACCATGCCGATGCCGGCCTCGATGGCGTCGTGCGCGGACCGGAGGCGCACCCGCTCGCCGTCGATCTCGATGGTCCCCTCGTCGGGGCGCTCCAGTCCGTAGAGCAGGTTCATCAGCGTCGTCTTGCCCGCGCCGTTCTCGCCCAGCAGCGCATGGATCTCGCCGGAGTAGAGGTCGAAGTCGGCGCCGGAGACGGCGGTGACTGATCCGAACCTCTTGGTGATGCCGCGCATCGCGACCACCGGGCCCGATGCGGACCGGTCCGTGCCGCGGCCGTCCCCCGGCGGGTCCCGGTCCGTGACCATCACGTCTCAGCCGGGATGACGCAGTAGGTCAGCCCCATATCGGACAGCCAGCGACGGTAGGTGATCGAGGTCTTGTCCGAGCGCACGGGCGTCTCGATCCGCGATCCCAGCGGCAGGCGCTTTGGCCTCTGGTTCTCGAGTATGGGCTTGTCCTGGCCGAAGATCAGCAGCTGGAAGCGCTTGAGCAGCCGGTCGTCGTTCTCGTCGTCGAGCATCGACAACAGCATGTGGGCTCGCGTGGTCTCCTCGTCCACGGGCTGGCAGAAGATGGTGATGGCATCCATGCGGGACTCGTCGACGGGGCTCGACTTGAAGAGGATGGCGCAGTAGGGGTGGGGCACCCGGTACACGTACCCCATGAGCATCCCGCCGTCGGCGTTGAGCGCCCCCAGCGGCTGGAAGAACTCGCAGCGGGTGGCGACTATCTCCCGCCCGTCGTCGACCACGTCGACGTCATACTCCTTGACCTCGGTGAGGGGCTCGATGCCCAGGTAGCCGGAGTGGACGTAGGGGAAGTGGCCCATGTCGAGAAAGTTCTCCACTGCCCTCGGAGCCGATGTGTGCACGCCGATGCTGCCGGCCCACACGTTGTGACGGTCGGGCTCGCCGAACTCCGGGAGGTCGAAGAGCTCACGCGCGGGAGAACCCAGGCTCGTCCAGATGTAGCCGAAGCGGTTGATCGACGGCAGCCGCTCACCTATGGCCGCGGGGGCGAATCGAGAGCCCGCGGGCAACTCCGGGATCGATCTCCAGGCATGGATGTCGCCGTCGGCGCTGACTCCGTACGAGACGGGCTCTTCGAGCAGCTGTGTCTCATTCACGATCCCGGGAGCCAGCTCGACGACGGCGCCGACGGGGTGCCACAGGTTCAGGGCGACCGGATCGGTGCACTTGGAGCCGGCGGTCACAGGACGGCCACGGGATTGACGGGCGAGCCGCAGCCTCCGACGAAGGGCTCCGGGTTGGACTGGAGCAGGAACTCGTAGCGGCCCGCCTCGGCGCAGGCCCCGGCCAAGGCCTCCAAGTCCCAGTTCTGGCCCTGGGTCATGCCCATGTCCACCACGTGCAGGCAGTGCACGCCCAGCGCATCGTCCCAACTCGGGCCGGGGAAGACCTCGAAGATGTAGGTGTCGTCGGCGACCGCGGCCACATCGTTGCGCCAGAACCAGCGCACCGCGTCGAAGCCCGGGCCCGGGCTGGTGCCGTCGGCGTCGGGCCCGGTCACATAGGCCATCGCCCCCATCTCGCGGAACACCTGCATCCGACCGGTGCGCAGCAGCACAATGTCTCCAGGGCGAATGCGCACCCTCCCGAATTCGGCGGCCTCGTCGAGGTCGTCGCTTGTGACCTCGTGGTCGCTCGGCAGACGACCCAGACCCTTGGCCGCGCACACGTCGAGCAGCACTCCCCGGCCGGTGAGGTGGCGGACGTTCTCGATCCCTAGCACCGTGGCGCCCCCCATGGGGTTGATCGACGAGATCGGCACACCGTTGTAGAGGGTGTTGTCGTAGCTCACGTGGGACAGGCCGTCCCAGTGGGTGGCGGCCTGCAGAGGCATGGTCACGATGTCGTCGGAGAAGTGGGGGACCAGGCCCTCCCCGTCGGCGTCGCCGAGGTCGGGGCTGTGGATCTTCACCATGGCGTGCAGCGGGTTGATTCGCCCGTGCATCTGGCCGATCTGCACCCCGTCGGAATAGTTCAGGCTGAGGGCGCACGACACCCGCCGGCCGGTGCGGACCAGCGACGCCGCGTGGGCCACGATGTCGTCGGTGATCAGGTTGAGCGTGCCGAGGCGGTCGTCGTCGCCCCAGCGCCCCCAGTTTCGGACCTCGTCGCGCACCGTGAAGAACTTGTCAGTGAAGCTCATGGATTCCCCCGGCGCCCTGAGCGGGTCGAGTGTCGGTTCGAGCGGGGAGCAGGACTGTTGTCGTCGGTGCGTGCGGCACGGTCGGGATACTAGCTTTGGACCATGTTCGGCCTGACGTCGGTGCTCGAAGGCTCATCGTTGCGGCGCGCGTGCGTTGTCGGCCCGGGAGCGCCAACATGACCTGGCTGTACGCCTTCATGCTGGCGGCAGGGGCGCCGCTGCTGTTGTGGTTCGTGTTCAGCGGCGGCGACGCCGAGGTGGAAGCCGGCGCGGAGATGGACGGGCTGTCGGAGGTGTTCTCGGTCATCTCGCTGAGCAGCCTGGCTTTCGTGGCGACGTTCTTCGGTGCCACCGGATTGGTTTCGGAGTGGCTCGGAACCGGCGCGGTGTTCACGCTGCTGCTGGCCGTCGTGGTCGGCGTGTTGGCCGGCGCGCTCAACAGCGCCGCGTTCGCCTACCTCCGCCGCAGCGAGGCCTCCAGCGAGGTGAGCGACCGCGAGATCGAGGGCAGCATCGCCCGGGTCTCTCTGCCCATGTCGAACGAGCGGCGCGGCCGGATCGTGCTCACCGTGGCCGGGGCCCGCACCCAGATGACGGCCGCGCCCATCGATCCCCTCGCCGGCGATCAGAACATCGAGGCCGGTGCCCGGGTCATCATCGTGCGCATCGAGGGCGGCGTCGCCCTTGTCACCCGCCTGGACCCCGAGCTGGAATAGGCGGCTGTCGGGCGTATGCGAGCTTGACTCCTAGGCCGCGGAGGAGGCGAGTCTCCCCTTCCATCGTGTAGGTCATCGCATCGCTGTGACCTACCGGTGGTGCCGGGTCGCCCAGGCCACCGGGTACGTCCCCAGGAACCGGCATGAGTTGGTTCATTTCTCAGCCAACCTCCGCGGTTTTCTCAGACACAGGTCACTGTGACGCGTTGCTGGGCCCTCAAGCAATCCTCAGGTGACCCTCACTGGCTCCCAGGAGGGGCTGGTACGCTCGGCCGGGCAGTGGGCTTCTAGAGACGCGCGAGACGCGTGGGAGGGAGAGCGCAATGTCCTCAGCAATTCTGGCCGGTATCGCCTTAGCGGCGGCGGTGTTCTTCGTAATCCTCATCGTGAGGTCCCTGATCGTGATCTGTCCGCCCAACCGGGTGGCGGTCATCTCGGGCCGCAAGCGAGCCCTGTCCGACGGGCGCATGGTGGGCTATCGCATCCTCAAGGGCGGCCGAACGCTGCGGATCCCGCTGATCGAGAGGGTCGCCTGGATGGACCTCAACACCATTCCACTGGACGTGTCGGTACAGAACGCCTACTCGCGCGGTGCCATCCCGCTCAACGTGCAGGGCATCGCCAACGTGAAGGTGTCGAGCGCCGAGGGCCTGCTGGAGAACGCCTGCGAGCGGTTCCTGCACGTCGGAAGTGCTCAGATCGGCCAGATCGCCAAGGAGACCCTCGAGGCCAACCTTCGGGGTGTTCTGGCCACGCTGTCGCCCGAGGAGGTGAACGAGGACCGCCTCAAGTTCAGCCAGCAGCTCATCGACGAGGCCGACGACGACATCAAGACCCTGGGCCTCGAGCTCGACGTGATGAAGATCCAGAACGTCACCGACGACGTGACCTACCTCGAGTCGGTGGGCCGGCGCCTCACCGCCGAGGTGATCCGCGACGCCCGCGTGGCCGAGGCGACCCGAAAGGCCGAGTCCGAGCAGGCCGAGGCCGAGGCCCGCCGGGCCGCGGAGATCGCCGCCATCGAGGCCGACAAGGCCATTGTCGAGGAGTCGAACGCGCTTCGCGTGCGCACCGCGGAACTCGAAGCCATCTCCAGGGCCCGCGAGGAGGAGGCGCTGGTGGCCGGCGAGACGGCCAAAGCGGTCGCGAGCCAGGAGCTGGAGAGCGAGCGGATCGAGCTGGAGAAGCGCCGGATCGAGGCCGATGTGGTTGTCCCGGCCCGAGGTGATCTCGAGGCCCGCCAGCTTCAGGCGCAGGCCGAGGCGGCCACGATCGTCGAGGACGGCAAGGCCCAGGTCGAAGTGTTCAAGCGACTCACCGACCAGTACCAGGCGGCCGGTGCCGATGGCCACGACGTGCTCGTGCTCAACATGCTGCCGGACCTGATCGACAAGATCGTCTCCACGGTGCAGAACGTGTCGATAGACCGGGTCGCGGTCGTGGACACCGGCGGTGGCGGGGGCGGCAACGGCGACGGCGGCTCGCGAGGGGGGATCCCGGGTCTCATGAGCCAACTCCCGGCGTCGCTCGTCGCGATGACCGAGCAGATCGAGGCCGCCACCGGCGTGGACATCCTGGCTTCGCTGCGCAGGCGCGACAGACCGCACGGCGACGAGGGCTGACAGCGCAACCCGGTCCTACCGGCATTCGGTGACGGCGCGTGCGCGGGTACCTCGACGGCAAGAACATCGCCGTAACCGGCGGCGGGGGCGGCATCGGGCGCGAGGTGTCCCTGGCCTGCGCCGCTGAGGGCGCCAACGTCGTGGTGGCCGACTACGGCGTCGCCTTGGACGGATCCGACCCGTCGAGCGAGGTGGCCGAGGCGGTGGTGGAGGAGATTCGCAGCTCCGGCGGCCAGGCGGTTGCACTGGAGGGCGACGTCTCTCGTTTCGATGTGGGCACCGAGATTGTCGAAACAGCCTGCGACCAGTGGGGGAGCATCGACGGCGTGGTGTGTGCCGCGGGCGTGCTGCGCGAGCGGATGCTGTTCAACATGAGCGAGCAGGAGTGGGATCACGTCGTGGCCGTTCATCTCAAAGGCCACTTCAACGTGTATCGCGCCGCACTCGCCCGGATGCGCGAGCAACCGTCGGGCGGCTCGCTGGTGGGGTTCACCTCCGGCGCGGCCATCGCTTCCACTGCCCAGGCCAACTACTCGGCGGCCAAGGGCGGCATCATGAGCCTCACCCGCTCGGCGGCCATGACTGCGGCCTCCGTACGGATGCGGGGCGGGCCCGCCATCAACGCCAACTGCATCGCACCGGTGGCCCGCACCCGGATGAGCGAGAACGTCCCGTTCGAGATGGAGACCGGCGATCCCGCGGCAGTGGCTCCCATGGCGGTCTACCTGATAAGCGACGCCGGCCGGGATGTCAACGCGCAGATCTACAGCGTCGTAGGGCGGCGGATCTCGGTCTGGAACCAACCCCAGGAGGTGCGCTCGATGTGGTCGGCCGGCGAGCAGTGGACGCCCGACGAGATCGCCGAGCAACTTCCCCGGACCATAGGGCAGGAGCCCAACTGGGTGATCGCCGACCTCGAGCGGCGCATGGCCGAGATGGCCGGCAGCTAAGTCATGGGTGCGGAGCCGGGCGACTGGCCCTGGCCGGCGCCTCCCACGGAGCCGCCCGGGCGGGGACTGCTCGAAGGCAGGCGGGTTGTCGTCACCGCTGCGGCCGGCGCAGGCATCGGCTCGGCAGTGGCCCGCCGAGCCCTTGTCGAAGGCGCTCGGGTTCTCATCTCCGATGTCCACGAACGGCGTCTGGCTGCCACCTGCAATCAGTTGGAGGCCGAGACCGGATCGCGGCCCGGAGCGGTCACGTGCGATGTGACGTCTGAGAGCGACGTGCAGGCTCTGATGGACTCGGCCGTGGACGAGTTGGGCGGCATCGATGTGATGATGAACAACGCGGGCCTCGGCGGCTCGGTCCGACTGGTGGACATGACCGACGAGCAGTGGTCGGCTGTTCTCGGCGTGACTCTCGACGGCACGATGCGCTGCACGCGGGCCGCGCTGCGTCTCATGATCGACGGGGGCACCGGCGGCGCCATCGTCAACAACGCCTCGGTGGCGGGCTGGCGGGCCCAGGTCGAGCAGGCCCACTACGCCGCGGCCAAGGCGGGGGTCATGGCTCTCACCCGCTGCGCGGCGCTGGAGGCCGCCGAGCACGGGATCAGGGTCAACTGCGTGGCGCCCAGCCTGGCCTGGCACCCGTTCCTGGCCAAAACCACCGACGAGGCGCTGCTGGCCGAACTGGCCCCCAAGGAGGCCTTCGGCCGGCCCGCCGAGCCCTGGGAGGTGGCCAACGTGATGGTGTTCCTGGCCAGCGACCTCGCCGGCTACATGACTGGTGAGACGGTCTCGGTCAGTAGCCAGCATCCGTGACTGGAGAGAGCGACGCGATTGATCGAGCCGGTAACAGCGGCCCATACTGCGGGTACTGCGGCCACTGCATCGCTGGCGGTGCGGTGGCCCGTCTGGCAAGGTAGTTGTGTCCCGATGCCCGATCACCCGGCCTCACATGGAGGAATAAGAATGCTTGCTCGATTGACTCAAGAACGTTCAGCGTGCTGGTTGGCGGTGTTCTTGGCGCTCGCTCTGATCGCAACCGCATGTGGAGGCGGGGGTGACGACGGCGAACCGCAGCCCTCTGGGGCGGTGGAGACCACCGAGACGGCCGCGCCCGCTGCGCCGGACGAGCCCGTCGACGATGACGGCGAAGAAGCGCCCGCTCCGACCGACACGGAACCGGACGATGAGCCCCTGGTCGCTCCGGTGGACACGACGACCACGACCACGCCACCCGACGACGGCGAAGCCGTCACCGAGGCGCCCGCCGAGCCCGAGCCGCAGTTCGGCGGAACGCTGCGGGTGGCCGTCGAGGCCGAGGGCGATGGCCTGAACCCCGCGGCCAACAGCTTCGCGGTGGCGGCCTACGTGATGACCTACCCGGTGTTCGATCCCGTCGCCTACTGGGACAAGAACGGCAAGTGGATCCCGTATCTGGCCGAGTCGTTCACCCCGATCGACGGCGGAGCGTCATGGCAGATGAAGCTGCGCGAGGGCGTGCGTTTCCACGACGGCACCGAACTCGACGCCGACGACGCGGTGGCCACGTTCGAGGCCCAGCTCGCCGATCCGATCGTGTCGCTCGCCATCCGCCCCTTCTACCCGGCGACCGGAGCCGTCGAGAAGATCGACGACCTCACCGTCCAGTACAACCCGATCCACACGTACTCCGCCTTCCCGCAGGTCATAACCGGCCAGCTCGGGATGATCGCCCCGTCGGAGTGGCTGGCGCGCGCCGCGGAGGATCCGGCACTCAACCAGATGCCCGTCGGCACCGGCCCGTTCATGCTGGAGAGCCGTGTCCAGGACGATGTGACAGTGCTGGTGCGCAATCCCGACTACTGGGCAGCCGACCTGACCGACATCTACCTCGACCGCATCGAGGTGTATCCGATCACCGACACCGTGATCGCTGCGGAGCGTCTCGCCGCAGGCGACATCGATCTCATGGTCACCAGCAACTCCGACGCCATCCTGACGCTGCGCGAGGCCGAGGGGGTCCAGACCATCGAGAACGTTCGCTCCAGCGAGGACTCCGCGATGATGAACACCGAGATGCCCCCGTTCGACGACATCAGGGCCCGCCAGGCTCTCACGTTCGCCACCGACCGGGACACCTACGTGTCGCTCATCCGCCAGGGAACCGCGCCCCCGGCCGACACGATGTTCCATCGGGACCTCATCTGGCACAACCCCGACGTCAAGCAGGAGACGAACATGCCCGAACGAGCCGGTCCGCTCGTCGAGGCTTACTGTGCCGACAATCCCGACAACTGCACCGACGGCAAGATCAACATGGAACTGCAGTTCTCCGGCCCGTCGGTGGCCCAGACCCGCATCGCCGATCTGCTGATCGACAGCTGGGAGGACTACTTCAACGTCACGCGGGACGAGATCCTCCAGGACGACCACATCACGGAGGTGGTCCTGGGCGTATACAACGTAGCCACCTGGCGGCAGTTCGGCGCGGTGCACCCCGACAACGACGTCCTCTGGATCACCTGCCTGGCCATCAGCTTCATCGCCCTCAACTTCCCCCGCTACTGCGACGAGGAGCGCGACGCGCTGATGTACGAGGCGCGCGCCATCGACGATTTAGATCGGCAGGTGGAGATCTGGCACGAGGTCCAGGAGAACATGCGTGACGCTTACACCTACATCTTCTTCAACCACGCCAACTGGACCATCGGCGCCCGCGAGAGCGTCCACAACATCTGCGGCCAGACTTCCCCGGCGGACGGCATCGAGCTGTTCTGCAACAACCAGGGCCGGGTGCAGCTCCATCAGGTCTGGCTGAGCTAGACCACCGAGCCCGGTGCTGCTCCCGTCTCCGGTCATGGCTGTGCTGGCGGGTGGGTAGCGCCCTCTGGCAGAGCTATACGCTTAACGGCTCCGTGCCGGTTCGCGTGTCTCGAGTTGGAGGGCGAGTGGAGATGGCTGCTCAAGAAAATCACAAGCCTCGGACGGTCTGGCTTGCGGCCGCCCTTGCGTTCGCCTTGCTCGCGGCGGCATGCGGAGGAGGCGGTGACGACGGCGAAGCGCAGCCCTCCCAGCCGGTCGAGACCACCGAGACGGCTGCTCCGTCGGAGCCGGTTGACTCCGGTGACGGAACCGACGAGGCACCCGCTGCCACCGGCACCGAGCCCGACGTCGGGGAAGAACAGGAACTGCTCGTAGCGCCGGTCGACACCACCACGACCACCACGACGCCGCCCGACGACGGCGAGGTCGTCACCGAGGTTCCGGCCGAGCCCGAGCCTCAGATCGGCGGCACGCTCAGGGTAGCGATCTTCGCCGAGGGCGACGGCCTCAATCCCGCGGCGAACGCCATCTCGACACCGGTCTACACCATGGTCACCCCGATCTTCGACCCGCTGGCCTACTACGACACTGCGGGCAACTGGGTCCCGGTCCTGGCCGAGTCGTGGACCAAGATCGGCGACGGCACGGCCTGGCAGATGAGGGTGCGCGAGGGGGTGCGATTCCACGACGGGACCGAGCTCGACGCCGACGATGTTGTGGCGACGTTCGAGGCACAGCTCGCCGACCCGTTGATCTCGTTGGCGTTCAAGCCGGGGTTCGACCCCGACGAAGCGATCCGAAGGGTCGATGACTACACCGTCGAGTATGTCGGCGTTCGGCCTTCGGCGCGGTTGCCGATCGCGTTCACGAGCCAACTGGGGATGATCCTGCCGTCGGAGTGGCTCGAGCGGGCAGCCACGGATGCCACGCTCAATCAGATGCCGGTTGGCACCGGCCCGTTCATGGTGGAGAGCCGCATCCCCTTCGAGAAGACGGTGCTGGTGCGCAACCCCGACTACTGGGCCGCCGACATGATCGACACTTACCTCGACCGCATCGAGGTCTACCCCATAAGCGACTCCACCATTGCAGCCCAGCGGCTGATAGCGGGAGAACTCGACCTGGTAGTCGTTTCGGGCGCCGACGCCATTCTGACCCTGCGCGACGCTGCGGACCAAGGGGTGATCACCATCGAGAACCAGCGCGGAGAGGAGTCGCTCGCCCTGATCAACACGCAAAGCCCAGTGTTCTCCGATATTCGGGCCCGCCAGGCTCTGACCTTCGCGACCGACCAGGACCTGTACGTGGAGTTGCTCCGCCAGGGCACCTCGCAGGCGGCCGACTCGATGTTCCATCCCGACCTGATCTGGAACAACCCGGATGTGGTGCAGGAGACCAACATGCCCGAGAGGGCGGGACCGCTCGTGGCCGCCCACTGCGCGGACTTCCCCGCCAACTGCACCGATGGCAAGATCAACATGCGTTTCGGCCTTCCTGGCCCGTCGGTGGAGACCGATCGCGCCGTCGATCTGCTGGTCGCCACCTTGGGCGAGTTCTTCAACCTCGAAGTGACCGTGAAGCCCCTGAGCGAGCTGATCATCGATGTGGTGCTGGGCAACTACGACGTGGCCATAGCGCAGGCGTTCGGGGCGGTCGATCCCGACAACGAGGCGATCTGGATGGAGTGCGGGTCGATCAGCTTCATCTCACTGAACTTCTCCCGCCACTGCGACGAAGAGCGCGACGAGTTGCTGTACGAGCAGCGCAGGATCGACGACCTCGATCGGAGGGTGGAGATCTGGCGCCGGATCCAGGAGATAAACCGCGACGCCTACATCTCCATCTTCTTCACCCACTCCAACTGGACCATTGGAGCCCGAGACAACGTGCACAACATCTGCGGGCAGATCGGGCCCACAGGCGACCAGCTGTTCTGCAACAACCAAGGCAGGATCTGGTTGAACCAGCTCTGGCTGAGCTAGAGGCCACTGGGAGCCTGGATGAGCTAGGACCCGGGCCGGGGGCGGCGGTCGTCGGCGCGACCGGCTTACCGGCACGACCCCACGGGCAGTAGTAATCTCCCCGCGGAGTGGCTGCTGCAAGTGAACTGGGTGGTGCCTCGGTGAGCGCACTGCGGCGATCGGGGCGGTAGGCGCTCGTGGCTAGGTTCGTGTTGCGCCGGCTGGCCCTGCTGGCGGCAGTGCTGTTCGCCGTGACATTCCTCGGGTTCTCGGCGATGAACCTGCTGGGCGACCCGCTCGTGAACGTGGTGGGCGTGCTGGCCGAGCTCGACTGTGAGGGCATAGCGGCCGGGACGGTCGAGGACACGACGGTGGATGCTGCCAGCAGCGACTGCGATACGGTGGCGGCGGCCAAGGCTCAGTACCACCTCGACCGGCCTGTTCCCGTGCGCTACCTGCTGTGGGTGAGTGACCTTGCCACCGGGGACTTCGGCACCTCGTTCCAGAACGACCAGCCGGTGCGCGAGGTGATCCGTGAGAAACTGCCCGAGACGCTGATCCTGGTGGTGATGGCCCAGATCGTCTCGCTCGGGGTGGCCATCCCCTGGGGTGTGATCGCGGCGTACCGGGCCAACCGGGCCTTCGACCGCGGCTCCACGGTGGCGTCGTTCGGCCTGCTGTCGATACCCAACTTCGCACTGGGGGTGGTGCTGCTGTACCTGGTGGCCCTGCGATGGCAGATCTTCCCGTCGGCCTACGAGAGCGACAACGTCAGTGGGCTGGTGTTCTCCATGATCCTGCCCGCCGTGACGCTCGGCCTGCCCTTGGCGGCCAGCTACCAGCGCCTGTTGCGCACCGACCTGATCACCACGTTGCAGGAGGACTTCGTGCACATGGCCCGGGCCAAGGGCCTTCCGCCGATGCGGATCATGTTCCGGCACGCCCTGCGGCCGTCGATGTTCTCGGTGGTGACCGTCTTCGGCGTCAGCACCGGAGCCCTGATCGGCGGGTCGCTGGTGGTGGAGCAGATCTTCAGCATTCCGGGGATCGGCAGGGAGATTGTGACCGCGGTGGTACGCGACGACTACCCGGTGGTGCTCGCGATCGTGATGCTGGTCGCAGTCACCTTCGTGGTGCTCAACTTTCTGGTGGACTTGCTCTACAGCTGGCTCGACCCGAGGGTGCGGGCCCAATGAACGCCGAGGATCGGGCGACCCGCAAGCCTCAGGCATCTCGCGATCAGAGAGCCTCCCGGCAGCGGCTGCTGCTGCGGTTCCGGATCCTGCGGCTCGTGCGGTCCAGCCGGGTGCTCGATGACGGCCCCTCAGGCGACGATGCAGCCGTGCGCCGCCGCCTGGGCTTCGCCTTCTGGGTGGCGGCGGTCTGGCTGGTGTTCATGGCGTTCGTGGCCGTGTTCGCGCCGCTGCTGCCGATGGCCGACCCCACCCAGATCGCTTTCGGGGGTCCACGGGAGTCACCCTCGCTGGACGCCTGGTTCGGCACCGACGCCCTGGGTCGCGACGTCTTCTCCCGCACCATGCACGGCGCCCGCATCAGCCTGGCCGTCGGCGGCTTCGCCATCGTCTTCGGGATGGTGGTCGGGGGCGCACTCGGGATAGTGGCCGGTTATTTCCGGGGCCGCCTGGATCAGGCCGTGGGCTTCGCGTTCTTCGTGCTGCTGTCATTCCCGGCGCTGGTGCTGGCCATCCTGATTACCGCGACTCTCGAGCGCAGCCTGCTGGTGGTGAGTCTCACCATCGGAATCCTGGCGGTGGCGCCCGTAGGCCTGCTCGCACGGGCCTCCACACTGGTCTACGCGGAGCGGGAGTTCGTCGCCGCGGCTCGGGTGCTCGGGGCCAAGCACGGCCGGATCATCATGCGCGAACTGCTGCCCAATGTGGTCATACCCATGGGGGCGTTGACCCTGCTCGGGATGGCCGTCGCCGTCGTTGCCGAGGGCTCGCTCGCCTTCCTGGGTCTGTCGGTGGCCGGCGATGACGCCATCTCGTGGGGCAAGATGATCGTTGACGGCGCCGGCCTGCGCGATCTGCAGAACGCCACCCACGTGGCGATGTTCCCGGTGGCGGTGATGTTCGTTACCGTGCTGTCCCTGAACTTCGCTGGCGACCGTATCCGCCAGTACTTCGATGTGAAGGAGCTGGCCTTCTGATGGCGGAGCAGGCTGCGGCCCCCGTCCCACTCCTGTCGGTGCGCGACCTGCACGTGCGGTTCCCCACCGAGCGGGGCACCGTCAACGCGGTCAACGGCGTGAGCTTCGACCTGTACGAGGGCAAGACCCTCGCGATTGTCGGCGAGTCGGGCTCGGGCAAGTCGGTCACCGCCAAGACTCTGATGAACCTCCTGCCCCGGAGCGCCCGCGTGAGCGGCGAGGTGACCTACGACGGCCAGGACGTCCGGGCCCTGGCCGCGGCGGGGACCAAGCACTTCTTCGGAGTGCAGATGACGATGGTGTTCCAGGATCCGATGACATCGCTCAACCCGGTCAAGAAGGTGGGCGAGCAGATCGCCGAGACCCTCCGCTACCACCTCGGCCGCTCCCGCAGCGAGGCCATCGAAGAGGCCGTGGAACTGCTGGACGTGGTGGGCATGCCCGAGCCGGCCCGGAGAGTGTCGCAGTATCCCCACGAGCTGTCGGGCGGGCTGCGCCAACGAGCCGTCATCGCGATGGCACTGGCCTGCCAGCCGCGGCTGCTGATTGCGGACGAGCCCACCACCGCAGTCGATGTGACGGTCCAGAAACATCTGCTGGACCTGCTCGACCGGCTTCGTCGAGACCGGGGGATGTCGATGATCCTCATCACCCACGACCTCGGCGTGGCCCACGGCCGGGCCGACGATGTTGCGGTGATGTACGCGGGCCGGGTTGTGGAGACGGCCGACGCTCGCACGCTCTTCTTCGACATGCGCCATCCCTACACCGAGGCGCTGCTGCGCTCGATCCCCCGCATCGACGATCCCGTCCACCACCGGCTCGATCCCATCCCGGGACGCCCGCCCGAGTTGGTCCACCCGCCCGATGCGTGCGCCTTCGCGCCCCGGTGCATCTACGCCCAAGCCGACTGTCTCGGCGGTGTTCCCGAGCTGAGCGGGCTGGTCGGTCTGCACCGCTTCGCTTGCCTCCATCCAACCGGCACCGAGCGGGGCATGGCCGCGATGGCCACCAACAGGGCCGCGGGGGTTACCGCGGCCGGTCTGGCTGTATCCGAGGGCTCTGGAGGTAGCGGCTGATGGCCGGGACGGGTCATGCCCAGCTACGCGACCACGACGGCGTGCTGCTGTGCGTCAAGGACCTAGTGGTGCAGTTTCCCGCGGGCCGCAAGCGCGTCGTGCACGCCGTGTCGGAGGTGACCTTCGACGTGGCCCAGGGTGAGACGCTGGGCATTGTGGGCGAGTCGGGCTGCGGCAAGTCGACGGTTGCTCGGGCCATCATCCGCCTGGTGGACATCACCGCGGGCGAGGTGCTCTACGAGGGCCAGGACTTGGCCACCCTCGAGGGTGAGGACCTGCGCAAGGTGCGGCCCAACCTGCAGATGATCTTCCAGGATCCGATCTCGTCGCTCAACCCCCGCCGCCGGGTTCGCGACGTGATAGCCGAGGGCCTGGCCGTGTGGGGTGACGACATTGGATCCTGGAGTCGCGATCGCATAGACGAACTGATGGATGCGGTCGGGGTGGAGGCGAGGTACGGCGCCCGCCGTCCGCACGAGTTCTCCGGCGGCCAGTGCCAGCGCATCGGCATCGCCCGGGCTCTGGCCCTCGATCCCAAGGTGCTGATCTGCGATGAGCCGGTGTCGGCGCTCGACGTGTCCATCCAGGCCCAGATCCTGAACCTGCTCCAGGACATGAAGCGTCGCTACGGCCTGACGGTGCTGTTCATCTCCCATGACCTGTCAGTGGTGAAGAACGTCAGCGACCGGATCGTGGTCATGTACTTGGGCAAGGTGTGCGAGATCGGCAGCACGGAGGAGCTCTACTCCCGTCCAGCCCATCCCTATACCCGGGCGCTGCTGGCCTCCATCCCTGAGCCGGCTCCCACAGTGGACGTGAGCGAGGGAGACATCGGCGACGAGTTGCCGTCAGCGACCGACCCTCCCAGCGGTTGCCGGTTTCACACCCGGTGCCCGAGGGTGACCGATGTCTGCCGCGAGGTCGAGCCGACCAGCGAGCAGATCGGCGACGCCGACCACTACGTCGCCTGCCACCACCCGGTCGCTGTCGAAGTTCGGACGGGCTGACAGCCCTTCAGGTGGCGCACTCCGAGGCGCCGGTCTCCACGGTGTACGGGACGGTCTCGTCGAAGTCCACGTAGAACGACGGGTCGGCCTCGTAGGCGGGGAACTCGTCGAGGTCCTTGAGGTCCTCGGCCACGGCTCGGGCACCACCGACACGCTGCATCCAGTCCCGGAACTTCTCGGAAGCTTGGCGCTCGTCGGTGAAGCGCCGGATCACCCTGGCGGTGGCCTCGGGAGCATTGCGGGCGGGCAGGCGCAAGGCCTTGTCGCCGAAGTGCATCTGCTGCTGGCCGATGTGGCCGCCAAGCAGCATCTGGTAGCCGGGGGCGCTGCGGCCGTGTGCCCTTCGCTCCGCTCCGAAGAAGCCGATGTCGGAGGCGTGGTGCTGGCCGCAGGAGTTGGGGCAGCCGGAGATGTTGATGCGGATTCCGCCCACGTCCGCGAGTCCCTCTTCCTCGAGGCGCTCGCCGATGGCGTGGCCCAGTCCCCGGCTCTGGGTGACGGCCAGGTTGCAGGTGTCCGACCCGGGGCAGGCCACCACGTCTCGGGCCAGCTCCGCCCCCGGGCGGGCCATCCCGACGGCGTCCATGCGGTCGTAGACGGCGGGCAAGTCGTCGGGATGCAGGCCCCGGAACACAACGTTCTGGCGGTTGGTCAGGCGCACGTCGGCGTCGAGATCGCGCTGCATTGCTGCGAGGGCTCGGAACTGGTCGCCGGTGATGTCTCCCAGATGAGCCTGGGCGTAGACGGAGACCGTGCCGTCGCCCACGCCGCGCACCACGTTGACCCGTTCCCACCGCTCGTAGGCGGAGCCCGTGCCGATTGTCACCGGTGTGCCGTGGCCGATGGCGGTGACGGCAGCTGGATCGACTGCGCCGGCAGGGTCGTCGCCGTCGATCTGCACCTCGGCCGGGATCCCGCCCGGCCAGGAGGTGGACGCCACCAGGAACTTGCGCTGGGTCAGCACGCGGCGCTGGACCTCCTCGAAGCCGAGCGTGTCCACCAGCCACTTCATGCGGGCCCGCAGCTTGTTGTCGCGGTTGCCGGCCTGGTCGAACACCCTCAAGCAGGCTTCGATGGTGGGCAGCAGCTCCTCGCGGGGCGTGAAGTCCTCCAGGGCCAGCGCCGGGTGCGGCGTGGTGCCGAGGCCGCCGGCGATGAAGACCCGGAAGCCGCTCTCCGGTGCGCCGTCGGCGCCTTGCTGCACGACTCCGATCACGCCCACGTCGTTGAACATGGCCTGGCCGCAATCCGTCTCGCAGCCTGAGAAGTTGATCTTGAACTTTCGGGGCAGCCGCTGGCTGATCGGGTTGCGGACGAAGTGCCGGTAGGTGGCTTCGGCCCAGGGTGTGATGTCGAGCTTCTCGTGGGGGCAGGCACCGGCGAGGTGGCAGCCCTGGACGTTGCGCACGGTGTCGCCGCAGGCCTCCCGGGTGGTTAGTCCCACCGCGGCAAGATGCCCGAGCACTTCCGGAATCTGGTCGAGCTGCACGAAGTGGAACTGGATGTTCTGGCGGGTGGTGATGTGGCCCCAGCCCCGGCTGTAGGTGTCGACCAGCCAGCCGATCATCTCGAGTTGCTCGGGCTTGATGGATCCGTAGGGCACCTTCACCCGGACCATCTGGTTCGTGCCGCCCTGGCGCTGTCCGTAGATGCCGTTGGTGAGCCGGTAGACCCGGAACACCTCGTCGCTCAGCTCGCCGGACAGGAAGCGCGCGTACTGCTGCCTGTACTTGTCGACATCGGCCCGTATCTCGGGATCGATGGGACCACTGGCCGGGGGCGGCCCCGGCGGGGTGGGAATGGCAAGCGGGGCGATGCCCGGCTCGAGCAGGGTCATGGCAAAGCTCCTAGGGATGTCACGGCGCCGGCGGCGCTGAGTTCGGAGATGGAGAGAACGTCTGTGGCTGCGACGGCGCCAACGACGATCGTGGCCGGGTTGGCCACCCGGAGGTGACGCAGGCCGGCCAGGTCGGTACGGTCGACGCGCTGGCTCCGGGTCGTGGCCGCGCTGATCACCGCCACCGGGGTGTCGTCGGCCATGCCGCCGGCCCGCAGCCGGTCGGCGATCTGGGTGGTTCGGGCCGCTCCCATCAGGATCACCAGGGTGGTTCCGGCCTGGGCCAGGGCGTCCCAGTCCAGCCACCGCGAAGACGACGGGTCCTGGTGGGCCGTGACCACGGTGAAGCCGCTGGAGACTCCCCGAAGCGTGACGGGGATGCCGGCTGCGGCCGGTGCAGCCACCGCCGAGGTCACCCCGGGGACGACCTCCACGTCAAGGCCGGCGGCCCGCAAGGACGAGGCCTCCTCGCCACCACGGCCGAACACGAAGGGATCACCGCCCTTGAGGCGTACGACACAGGGGAATCGGCGGCCGCGATCGATGAGGATGGAGTTGATCTCGTCCTGGGACGGGCTCGGAGTCCCCGGCGTCTTGCCGACGTCGATGTGCTCGGCCCACGGCGGTGTGAGGTCGACAACGGCTGGATCGACGAGCCGGTCGTGGACGACGACATCGGCTTGACGGAGCAGGTTGACGGCCCGGACGGTCAACAACTCCGGGTCGCCGGGTCCCGCGCCCACCAGATGCACGGTCATGATGCCATGGCCTCCGCTGTATCAGTCTCAGATTCGTCGAGTTGTAGGTGGCGGCGCAGGAGGGAACGGGCCTCGTCTTTGCGTCCGACCCTTACGAGCTCGAGCAGCCCAGCGTCGAGGGCGGCTTCCCAGCCCGGTACTTCCGAGGTGCGGCGGGCTACCCGGACCTCGGCTCGTGTCTGCGCCAGCAGTTCGAGCAGGGCGGTGTAACCCGAATCGATCTCCCGCTCGATGCGCCGGCGCAGCCATCGGGCTAGTGCGGGGCTGCGGCCATTGGTGGACACCGCCACCTGCAGGTCGCCGCGCCGGGCCACCGACGGCAGCGTGAAGGTGCAGTTGGCCGGATCGTCGGCCGAGTTGACGAAGACGTTGGCGGCTTCGCAGTCGCGGGCTACGAGCGAGTTCACCACGGGGTCGTTCGTAGCAGTGACGACCAGACGGTAGGAATCCGCCTCGCCGCGGCTATACGTGCGCCTCTGCCAGGCGACCTGTGGATTCTCGGCGATGGTGTCGGCTGCGGTGGGGGCGATCACGGTCACCACTGCGCCGGATTGAAGCAGAGCGGCCACCTTGCGGGCCGCGACCGGCCCGCCGCCGACGACCAGGACGGGCTGGCCGGTGAGGCACAGGTTCACTGGATAGGACGCTGGCTTGCTGGGCATCTGAATATGATAATTCCGATAAGGTAAGTCAGGATTTGAGAGGGTAGCGCACCAGCAAGCGCGATACAACATAAATCCGATCAGAATTATCAGGTTTGCATTATCAGGTTTGTGCCCGCTGACGGTGGAGGTTGCTCGCCTCTACGTCGTAGGTGGGTTAGGCCACGAAATGAACGGCTACGGCGAGGCCCAGCAGAATGTGCGCGTATCCGCACCAGCGATTGACTGTCGTCATGGTGCGGTCATGGCCTCAGGGTGCCGTCGTGGTCAGATTCAGGGACCGCGTCGGCGAGCCGAAGCCGCGCCGCCCGCGCTGCTCGGGAGATGCGCCACATGATGAATACGACCGCGGCGGCCACTGCGCCCAGGGTCACGAACTGGAGGCTCCCGCCCCGATCGCCGGACTGCTGGGGCTTGGGTCCGGCTTCGGGTGAGCCGATGATCCGGTCGGCGCCGGCAGGGATCTCATACACCGGTTTGAGGTCGTCGCCGGTGTCGACCGGCAGAGGCTCCTCGTCGCCCTCGTGAGCCGCGGCGCCGGAGTGGGCGCCGAGCAGCAGCGCTACAGCGACGACCGGGAGCAGAGCAGCTCGGCCTGCGAGTCCGCGGCGACGGCCCCTCACGGCTTGGATTCCGGCCGGTACTGGGCTACCTCGCCAGTGGAGACGGTGAGATAGGAGGGCACCTCGCCGCCGCCGTGCACCGGCACCGAAGCCCCGGACATGAACGACGCCAACGGCGAGGCGCAGAACAGCACCACGTTGGCGATCTCGCCCGGGTCCCCGAGCCGGCCGAGGGCGAGGGTCCTGCCGACGGCTTCGATTCCGGCCTCGTCGCCGTAGTAGAGGTGCGCCTGATCGGTGCGGAGAAGCCCGACCATGACGCTCAGGACCCGGATCGACGGACCCCACTCGTGGGCGAGGGTCTGGGTGAGGTTGTCGAGTCCCGCCTTGGCCGCTCCGTAGGCCGCTCCGGCGGGTGTGGGGCGGATGCTCGAGACCGACGAGATGTTGATGATGGCCCCGCCCCCTTCCTGGGCACTCATCACGGGATGAACCGCCTGGGCGAAGGTCAGGGGAGCGATGAGGTTGAGGGCGATCACCTTCTCGTTGAACCGGGGCGACACGGTGGCGGTATTCGCAGGAGGGGCGCCGCCGGCATTGTTCACCAGCACGTCGATGCGGCCTGTCGATCGCATCGCCTCGTCGACCACCTTGGCGATCTGGTCGGGGTCGCGAACATCAGCGGCTACGAAGGCCGCCTCCCGCCCGGCCGCGGCCACCGGCTCCTCAGGCGTCCGGCGGGCGCACCCCACCACATGGGCGCTGTGCTCGAGGAACCTCGAAGCGATCACACGGCCGAGGCCCGCGGTGGCGCCCGTGACGATCACCGTGCGGCCGGTCATGTCGAGCGGATTGTCGGGCACGCGACTCCCCGAGGTAGGCAGGCCCCTCAGGCCCAGCGCTGCCTTGAAACTATCGCCTCAAGGGAATTGGCAGCGTTCTGCGCGATATGTGGGCATTCTGCTGCCAGTTCGCAGGTGAAGATCGGCGGCGTCGGGAATTGGCGGCGTCTTTGCACGGTATGCGGGCATTGTGCTGCCAATTCGCGGATGAGGCTCGGTGGCGTCGAGAATTGGCAGCGTCTTGCACGGTATGCGGGCATTGTGCTGCCAGTTCGCGCCGGTGGTAGCGCTGGCGCTGCCGGCCTTCTACGGTTCCACCGATGCCCGACAAGCGCATGACCGAAGACGAAGTGGTCGCCGAACTCGGCAGCGGCATGACCATCGGCATCGGCGGCTGGGGCTCGCGCCGCAAGCCGATGTCGCTGGTGCGGGCCATGCTGCGAAGTGATCTGACCGATCTTCACGTGGTGAGCTACGGCGGGCCGGATGTCGGCTTGCTGTGCGCCGCCGGCCGGGTCCGCAGGATCACCTACGGCTTCGTGTCGCTCGACTCCATCCCGCTGGAGCCCCATTTTCGGATTGCCCGCCAGACCGGCTCGGTGGAGGCCCGCGAGTTCGATGAGGGCGCCTTCTACCTGGGGCTGCTGGCGGCGGTGCACCGGGTGCCCTTCTACCCCACGAGGGCGGGCCTTGGATCGGACATGCTCACCTACAACCCCGATCTCAAGACGGTCACCAGCCCCTACGGCGATGGCACCGAACTGGTGGCCGTGCCCGCCTTCGACATCGACGTATCGCTGGTGCACATGAACCGGGCCGACGCGGCCGGCAACGGGCAGTTCCTCGGTCCGGACCTGTACTTCGACGACCTGTTCGCCATGGCTGCCAAGCGCACCTTCATGTCGTGCGAGCGGGTGGTGCCCACTGAGGACCTCCTGAAGGAGGGCTCGGTCCACACCCTGAAGATCCCACGACTGCACACCGCCGGGGTGGTGGAGGCACCGGGCGGTGCCCACTTCACCGAGTGCCCCCCCGACTACGGCCGGGACGAAGGCTTCCAGCGGGAGTACGCGGCCACAGCTCGCGACCCCGACGTCTGGGCTCAGTTCTGTGCCGACTGGCTGGACCTTCCCTCCCACGACGCCTACCGGTCCCGCCTCGCCGAGCGGACCGAATCCGCTGGAGCGGAGCGATGAGCGACGCAACCATCGATGAGATCTGTCTGGTTGCGCTGGCCGAGGCCTTCCGGGGGGATGGCGAGCTGCTCTGCCATCCGATGGGTCCGTTCCCGGTGGCGGCTGGCAGGCTGGCGCGGGCCAGCTTCGAGCCCGACCTCATGCTCACCGACACGATCGCCTACGCGGTCGTCGACACCCTGCCGCTGGGGGCGACAGTTGGCGATCCCGGCGACGGGGACGAGGGCATCGTGGTCGAGGGCTACCTGCCGTTCCGAACGGTGTTCGACCAGGCATGGTCGGGGTGCCGCCACGTGGTGATGGGTGCCAGCCAGATCGACCAGCACGGAAACCAGAACTTCGCGGCCATCGGCGACTACCGGAAGCCCAAGGCCCAGCTCCTCGGGCTGCGGGGCGCTCCCGGAAACGTGATCAACCACACCACGAGCTACTGGATCCCGAACCAGGCCCGGTCGTTCTCCGAGAGTGTCGACGTGGTATCGGGTCCGGGCTATGACCGGGTGGCGGCGCTGCCCGAGCCGAGCGGCCGCTTCCACGAAATCCGCAGGGTCGTGACCGAGTTGGCCGCCTACGACTTCGAGACGCCCGACCGAACCATGCGGCTGCGGTCCATCCATCCCGGCGCATCCGTCGACGATGTGCTGGCGGCCACCCCCTTCGAGCTCTCAGTGCCCGAAGATGTTCCAGCCAGCCGGCTCCCCACCCACGAGGAGCTGCATCTCATCCGCGACGTGATCGACCCCAAGAGCATCCGCAAAGCCGAGTTCCGCCGCTAGTTCTCCAACTCTAGTCTCACAGATAGAACTGACAGGCCTAGTCACATTGCGATTTATGCGGATTTTCCGTATGATCCTCTGTATGAGCACATCTGGAACAGCCTCTTCCGGCATGAGCGCCCTCCTGTCGTTCACGGCGGAAAACGTTCGGTGCTATCGCGACGAGGTGCACCTTTCACTCCTTGGGACGCGGATGGCGGAGGAGGGCGCCGTTCGACGTGTCGTCACGGCAGGAAGCACAAAGCCAACACTTGTGTTACCTGCAGCTGGAGTCTTTGGTGCCAATGCCTCAGGCAAGACGGCAATTCTTGAGGCAATCGACGACATGCGCGCGGTTGTAGAGGGTTCGTTCCGTCTCGGGACCCCAGAGTCGTCCATCTACCGTCGTCCGTTTCTCCTTGACGATGAGAGCCGCAAGCGACCTTCACGATTCGAAGTCGACCTCATCCTCAACGGCGTTCGCTGGCAGTACGGATTCGAACTGCTCGATGATCGGGTACTCGACGAATATGCCTATCACTATCCTCGGGGTCGTCAGGCGATGATCTTTGAACGCAACGATGGTCTTCCGAAGTTTGGTCCACCGTATCGCTCTGACGGAAAGGCGATGCTAAGGGCACTGCGAGACAACGCGCTTCTCTTGTCAGTGGCGGAAGCTCTCAAGATCCCGGATCTCTCAGATCTTCACGCTTGGTTTAGGACTATGGTTCGCTTTGCGTCCTCAAAGAATCGCGGTGAGCGAGCCCATCTCACTGCTAACTTGGTAGAATCGACGAATAAGAAGGATCGTATTCTAAACCTGTTGAGGTATGCAGATCTGGGTGTCACTGATATTCATCGTGAACTGCCTCCCATTGAAATAACTGAGCGAGTCAGAAAGGCGATGCGTGTCCTAAATGATTTTGACGATGACACGGAGATTGAGGAAGAACTCAGCCTTGAAGGTATCGTACTTCTCACACACTCCGCGGCTGTAGGTGAAGCAAGAATCTTCCCACAGGACGAGTCTCTAGGAACGCAGGTGTGGCTCGGCTTGATCGGACCTCTCCTCGAAGTCCTGGAAGCAGGTGCAGTGTTACTCGTGGATGAACTCGATGGAAGTCTCCATCCCCGTCTTGTTCAGAAATTCGTGAGGCTCTTCCAGAACACCCGAACTAACCCGCGTTGTGCTCAGTTGATCTTCAATTCACACGATACCAACTTACTCGGCGATAGTGATAGCCGTACGATCGGTCGTGACCAGATATGGTTCACAGAAAAGGATACAGAGGGTGCATCGTCGCTCTATTCGGCGACGAACTTCGGGCCGCGAAGGGACGACGCCATCCAGCGTAGGTACTTGCAGGGGCGTTACGGGGCAGTGCCCTCGCTCAATCCTGCTGATCTTGAGCGAGCTCTGCTTGTGACAGACAGGTGAGGCGGCCGCGTTCGACTTCCCAGCGGCATGTCAGACGCTCGCGCGAAGAGCGTCGCGTTATCCGCATATATCCTGAAGGTTCGGTAACCGAGTTCGAGTACTTAAGGCACTGGGAACGACTGGGTCAGCGTGTGACTATAGATTGGGGAGAAGCGGCTATGTCCCCTATGGGCATGGTTAGCCGGGCCAAGAACGACCTTAGGTTGAGTCGGCGCGCTGCGAGACGTCACGGCACACCTCAATTCGATGAAATCTGGTGTATATTCGATGTTGATAGCCATCCGCAGGTTCCGCAAGCGATATTCGAGGCGATGCAGAGCGACATTAGTGTCGTAGTCTCCAATCCATGCTTTGAGTTGTGGCTCGTCCTGCATTCTCATGCCCAAAGAGCCCCTGTAGACAGTAGAGAGATACAGCGACGGGCAGCTGAGCTTGGTCTCGTTGACGGCAAGAATGTCCCAAGGACGCATGGCGTGTCCTCGAAGAAAACTATGAGGACGCGAGGCGACAAGCGAAGAAACTGGACCAATGGCACGAGGACAATGACTCGCCGCCTCGGTCAAACCCCAGTTCCGACGTGTGGCGTCTCGTAGATCGACTCCGCTCGTAGGGTTCAGCCGCCATGGTGGCTGAGCGAGACTGGTGACGGAGATGCACGAGCGGCCGGTGGTGTACATGGTGTGCACTGGCAACGCGGCCCGGTCGCCGATGGCGGCGGCCATGCTGTGGGACCTCGACTCCGATGGCCGGATCGAGGTTCGCAGCGCGGGCATCCTCACGCTGGAGGGCCATCCCATTGGGACCCGCACCCGTTCGGCGCTGGCCCGCCACGGGCTGATCGACCACGCCCACCGGTCGCGGCAGTTCGGCGGTGAGGACGCGTCCGACGCCGATCTGGTGGTGGTGATGGAGCCGCTGCATCTGCACTGGATCCGCCGCAACCTGTCCGAGGCCGCCCCCATCACCGGTTCGCTGCGTCGGCTGGCCCGGGACTTGGCCCCTCCCAGGGCGGAGGCGGACGCCGGAGACCTCGCACGCAGGGTGAGGGCCTTGGAACTGGACACGCTGGAAGCGGAGCCATGGGAGGAGATTGTCGATCCCGGTGCCGGCGACCAGGACGACTTCGACCGCTGCTCTGACGAGCTGCGCCTGCTGGTGGCCGAACTGCACCGACGCCTGGCGTGACCTGCCCGACGCGGCCTCGTCGGTGGGTCCAGCCATGACTCCTCGGACCCGGCCGTACTGGCGTGACTGTCTGATCGTGAGCCTGGCCGTCGGGGTGATCGGTGTGACCTTCGGCGTGTTCGCCGACGCGGCCGGCTTCGATCTGGCCCAGATCGTGGTGATGTCCGCGTTCGTCTTCACCGGCGCGTCGCAGTTCGCGGCGGTGGGCGTGATCGAGGACGGCGGGTCGGGGGGAGCGGCCGTCGGTTCGGCCCTGCTGCTGGCCGCCCGCAACGCGCTGTACGGCCCGGTTGCTCGCCGGGTCCTTCCTGCGGCGACGCTGGGTCGGCTGGGCTCGGCCCATTTCGTGATCGACGAGACCTCGGCGATGGCGGCCGCCCAGCAGGACCGCCGGGACGGGGTCGGCGCGTTCTGGATCACAGCCACCACCCTCTGGCTGTTCTGGAATCTGGGCTCGGTCGCGGGGGCGCTGCTCGGCGCGGTGTTGGGAGCGCCCGAGACCTGGGGGCTCGACGCAGCCTTCCCCGCGATGTTCGTTGCATTGCTGGCCCCTCACGTGCGCACTGCGGCCGGTCGGACCGCGGCCGCGGTTGCGGCTGCGGTGGCCTTGGGCGCGGTGCCCGTCGCCGCCTCGGGCGTCCCGATCCTGCTGGCGGTGGCGGCCTTGATTCCGGCGGTGCTCGTCCAGCGGCGCCGGGCTCCGGCCGGCAACAGCACTGACCCGGGCCGGGCCGGCTCCGAGGGAGCGCCATGAGCTGGACACTGCTCATACTTCTGGCGGGCGGCTCCTACGGGCTCAAGGTGCTGGGCGTTACCACCCTGGGCGGCATCGTCGAGCGGAGGCTGGGCCCGGTGGTGTCTCTGCTGCCGGCCGCGCTGTTCTCGGCGCTCGTCGTGGTGATGACCTTCGAGGAGGCCGGTCGGCTGGTGTTCGACTCCCGCGTAGCCGGGGTGGCGGTGGGGGCGGTGGCGGTTTGGCGGAAGGCCCCGCTGCTCGTCGTGGTGGCCACGGCTATGGCCGTCACCGCCGGCCTGCGAGCCTTGGCCTAGCCGGCTCCGTCGACGCTCGGCCGATTCGGCCCTTGTGGCTACCCGAGCGCGGCCAGGAAGGCCGAGCGTTCCGCGGTCGCGCCGAGCGGGTTGATGCGGAAGGACTCCAGGGTCGACGCGGTTCGGGCCTCGGACACGTCGGCGACACAGTCGGTGAGCACCAGGCAGTCGTAGCCGCGGTCGTTGGCCTCCCGGACCGTCGCACTCACGCAGCAGTCCGCGGTCGTCCCCATGACCACCAGCAGATCGATCCCGCGGTTGCGGAGTCGTTGATCGAGGTCAGTGGAATGGAACGCGCCGTGGCTCGGTTTATCGATCACCCACTCGCCCGCCAGCGGGGCCACGGAGTCCATGATCTGCCATCCGGGTTCTCCACGCACCTGGAGCCGCCCGTAACGACCCTCCCGTCCGACCGGATGGCCCCGCGTCATCGCCCTGGCCACCTTCGTCGGCGGGCAGTCCGACAAGTCGGCACGATAACCCTCGCGGGTGTGAACGACGAGCATTCCCGCCGCCCTCGCCGCGGCGAGGACCTCGGCCACCGGCTCGAGCGCAGACCGGATGTGGGCCGTGTCGAGCCCGATATCGGCGAAGAACCCGTCCGCAGCGCAGTAATCGACTTGCCAATCGATGCTCAATAGTGCACAACGGCCGATTTCGAACGAACCGATGATCGGCCACTGGTAGTGCTCGGCGGACACCTTTGCCAACACGAGAGCAGCCTTACAGATCGATGGACCTCGGACCAAGCGGTTATGGCCCGCGGTGTTCTTGCCGGGCGGTTCCGGTCGGTCAGCCGGATGGCTCGATGGAAACCGCGTAGGTGTCACCGGTCTCAGAGACGACGGTGATGGTGTGGCCGCGTACTGTGACTGACTCGCCCACGGTCAGCAGCGGGAATGCACTGAACTGAGCGTTGCCGGGGTCGCCCGCAATCTTCGTCGGCAGGTGACCTGTGTCCACGCGGGCGTCAACGGTGTAGACGAGTACGCCCTCTTCCAGGAGTCCGTGGCCGGGCACGCTGCCGCTTGGGCTGGTCAGGGGAGTGGACTCGTCGTAACCCAGCCAGCGCCGATTCTCGATCACGATCAGCTCGTGATCGTTGAGCGGCACTGCGACCATGACTGTTCCACGCCCGGGGTCTGCGACCGGTTCGAGCATCACCATGCCGGCCGCGCCCACTCCGCACTTCACCTGCAACGGATCGAGCCAGCCGAGTTGCCAGCGGCTCCAGGCGAGCATCTCCACGGGCACCGCGAACCAGATGTGATCGAAGGTCGGGAACCTGGCTCGAAGACCGAGCAGTCCGATCTCGACATACGCCCACGTCGTCCCGGGCGGTGGGTCGGACAGTCGGTGCACGCTCTCGTCATACGGGTAGAGGTCTGAGAGGCCGAAGTTGTGTGCGAGTTCGTGAGCAGCGATCAGCCCCCAATTCGACGGTGCTCCGGTTCCCGTGTCGGGATGGGTGTTGATTCTGAACGTCGACAGGTCTCTTCCGTCGGCTTCGGCATATCCCAGCGCGAGACCACGGCCGAAGTGGGCGCTGGGGAAGATTGTGAGGACGACGTCTGTCTCGGAGAAGTCGTACGTGTCATCGGCAAGCCGCACGGACTCGGCGCTGACGCTGGGCCAGAGGGCGCTTGCCCCGGCCGCGTCCGCGTCGGTGAAGGACTCGTAGCCGCTCGGCGAACGCCACCATCGATGGACTATGTCGATGTCGAGGTCGAGCCGTCCGTAGCTGGAGGCCTCCAGGTACTGTTCCATGTACCGCAGCCCAGGCTCAATCTCGTCGTGAGTGGCGTATGTCGCTTCGGCATCGGGGAAGTCCATGAACAGCACGGCCAGCTTCACCCGGCCAACGGACGGCGCCGCGAATTCGGGAAGTGGGAACCCGGCATCGAGATGCGAAGAACCGGCCGGCCGGCACGGTTGCCTGGCTCGTACTACGCCGCGATGTAGGAACGTCGCCATCTGGGCTCTGGTCGTGGCTTGGTCCGGGCAGAAGACGCTGCCGTCGCCGCATCCCCCGGTGATGCCCGAGGCGGTGAGCTTGGCCACATCGGCGGCGTACCAGGCGTCTGCGGCCACGTCATCGAAGCTCGGATCGGGGCCCTCGGGCAGGCCGTAGGCGCGGGAGAGAAAGACAGCCACGTGAGCCCGGCTCACCTCTCCCGCCGGGCAGAAGTTCGTGCCGTCGCCGCACCCCTGGGTCACGCCGATCTCAGCGAACCGCTCGATGAAGGCGGCGTGCGGATGTGATGGGTCCACGTCCGCGAAGCGTGTGGATGCGACCGGTGCGGGGTCCGCGCTGTCGAAGACCCGCACCATCTAGACGGCCATGGTCGCCCGGTCCATGGGCTTATCTGGGCAGAACCCGTTTCCGCATTCGGTTCCCTCGAAGACGCCCACGTCGGCTAGGGCGCCGACAGGCGCCGTGTAGAAGGTGTCGGCTGGCGTGTCTGCGTAAGGCGCATCACCTTGCGCGGCGGCTGGTGCAGCCGCGAGGAGTGACACAGAGCCAAGAACAGCCGCAACCACGACGGCTCGCACGGCGTTGCGGGCACGACAGGAACCTAGTTGCGGCAGGCTCGGTGTGCCCGAGGCGATGCCCCTTCGACGGGGAACTTGCCCCCTAGACGGCGAACGAGCGGGGCCAGTCGTCGGGCCGGATAAGGGCGTCGGTCCCGCCGTCGACGTAGAACACCGAGCCGCAGGCGAACCTCGCCACCGGCGACAGCAGGAACTCCACCCATTCCGCCAGCGCGTCGGCGTCAGGTGTCTCGGTCACCGGAACCGGGAAGGCCTCCATGAGCGGGCCGTACACGTCGTCGGCCTGGCCCTTGCGCAGCAGCGGCGTGTCCACCGGTCCCGGCGCGATCACGTTGAGCCGGATGCCCTCGCCGACCCATGGCTCGGTCACCGCGGCGCGGCGGCACCAGCGGGTGACGGCCAGCTTGGCGCCTCCGTAGGCCACGGCCGGAGCGAACACCGGGTCGACCTCGTCGATCAGGGCCACGGCGTCCTCTTCCCGGCCTTCCAGGTAGGCCGCCACCAGCTCGTCTGCCAGGTTGGGAGTAGTGGTGGACGAGTTCGATCCGAACTGCACAACCTGGGCCCCACCCGAAGCGGCCAGCGCGGGCCGCAGTCCCTCGAGCAGTGCCACCGAGCCGAAGTAGTTGACCCGGGCAATGAGCTCTCCCGCCACCGGCGGACCGAGGCCCGCGGCCGAGACCGCTCCGTCGAGAACTCCAGTGGCCGCCTCGATGGCTGCGTCGACAGCTTCAGCCCGCCCCTCGGGCGTTCCCAGGTCGGCGGTCACCTCGGCGTCGCGCAGGTCGATGCCGATCACTTCGTGTCCCGCGGCCTCGAGTCGGCGCCTCGTGGCCGCCCCCATGCCCGAGGCGGAGCCGCTGATCGCGTAGCTGCCCATCCGTCCATCCTGCCCCAACACTCAGCGGGTGTCGCGACTGGCCGATCGGAGGGCCAGACTGTGACCATGGACTCCGAGGCAATCGTCAACCAGATCGAGCTCGACGGGCGGCGCCTGATCGAGGTGGCCCGATCCGACCTCGCAGCAGCCGTGCCCACCTGCGGCGACTGGACGCTGCGCGACCTGGCCGGGCACATGGGATGGGTGCATGGACTGGTGGGCAGCTACGTGGCCGGCCGAGCCACTGAGCCCCTGTCCCGGGAGCAGATGCCCCAGGTGCCCGACGACGACTCTGCCGTGGACTTCGCGGCGGCCTCACTCGGTCGGCTCGTCGACGCGCTGGCCGGAATCGATCTCGACACCCCGGTGTGGAACTGGTCGCCCCGGCCCGACGCCGGCTTCTACTTCCGCAGGATGCTGCACGAGACCAGCGTCCATCGCTGGGACGCCGAGCACGCGGTGGGGGAGTCCGGTCCCGTGGACGGCGATCAGGGCCGCGACGGGGTCGACGAGTTCTTCGACTTCGTGCTGCCCAACGCCCAGAAGCGCAAGCGCCGGGATCTTCCGGCGGGCAGCCTGCATGTGCATCGCACCGACGGCGACGGTGAGTGGATCGTGCACGCCGACGGCGACGAAGTGGTCATGGAGCGCGCCCACGTCAAGGGCGACGCCGCGGTGCGAGGACCGGGCGGGGCGTTGTTCCTGGCCATGTGGAACCGGCTGCCGCTCGACGACGCCTCGCTTTCGGTAGTGGGCGACGAGGCCACCGCCCGGGCCTGGGCGGATCTCGCCCCGTGAACACGGCCTTCGGCGCGGACGGGTCCGATCCAGGGACCGACAAGACGGGGACGGAGCGCTCGGATCTGCCGGCCGCGGACACAGCTGGTCCGGCGGCCGGCGCGGCCAGTCCGACCGGCTCCGCCATGTTGCAGTCGCGCCGCATGGCTTGGGGCGCCGGTAGCCAGATCGACCAGCTCATGCCGGTGGTGCTGTTCTTGGTCTTCTACAACCTGGACGCCGTCCAGGTCGGCGGCCTCAACAACATCGAGGTCGCAGTCGCAGCGGCCACCGCATGGTCGATCAAGGCGGCCTACAGCCGTGTGCGTCGGGGCCTGCCCATAGGCAAGTGGCTGCCGGTTATCACCGGGTACCTCGTCGTGCGGGCCGCGGTGAGCATCGCAGTGGAACGCGAGCTAGTGGACTTCGGTGTCAGCTCGGAGGCGGTGTACTTCGGTATCGGCATAGGCACCAAGATGCTGGTGGGGTTGGCGGCCGCGGCCACGATCCTCGCCGGTCGGCCCTTCATGCTGTGGGTAGCCCGCCGCTTCCTGAACCTGCCCGAGACGGTGCAGGGACACCCCGACTTCGTGGCCACGATGCAGGGCGTGACATGGGTGATCGCCTTCTACGAAATCGGCTCGTCGGTGTGGGACGTCTGGCTGTACAACAACTCCGAGCTCAACTCGTTCGTGATCATCCGCTACTTGGGCAACTACCTGGCTTCGTTCGTGCTGATATTCGCCACGCTCCTGTACGTTGACCGCCGGTTCTCCAAGATCGAGGGATGCCCGAGCCTGGTCGATCTGGTGAGCCGGGCCACCCGCCGCGAGCCGGCCGAGGATTCGTGATCGGCGATCCGCCGGCATCAGGTCGGCTAGAGGGCAAGTCTGCCCTCGTAACCGGGGGCGGCACCGGCATCGGGCGGGCCTGCGCGGCACGGCTGGCCGCGGAGGGAGCGAGCGTGACCATCTGCGGACGGACCGAGCCGACGCTCGCGGAAGCCGCCGCGGCCGACGATGACGGCCATCTGCACGGCGTGGTGGCCAATGCCGGCGGGGGCGGGCGAATGGGCCCGTACCACCTGCTCGACATCGACGAGTTCAAACGGGTGCTCAACCTCAACGTCGTTGGCACCATGCTCACCATCAAGCACACGGTGGAGCGCCTGGCCGCGGCCGGGGGAGGGTCGTTCGTGGGGATGTCGTCGCTGGCCGGGAACGTGACCCACCCCTACTTCGGGGCGTACACCGCGGGGAAGGCCGGCATCGAGGCGATGATCCGCAACGCGGCCGACGAGTTCGGACCGGCCGGTGTGCGCTTTAACGCGGTCAGGCCCGGCTTCATCGCCACCGAGATCATGGAGGCCATCCCCCGCGATTCCGCCGTGTACGACAGCTACGTGCAGAACACCCCGCTCGGCGGGGTGGGACAGCCCTCTGACGTGGCCGCACTGGTGGCGTTCCTGATCTCCGACGAGTCCCGCTGGATCACCGGCACCGCCATCAATGTCGACGGCGGGCACAGCCTGCGGCGCGGCCCCGACTTCGGATCGTTCCTGCCCTACGGCGAGGACGTGAAGTCAGGCCGCGCCAGCCGCTAGACGGCGCGCAGGCGCTCCCACTCGTCCAGCAGGCTGCTGTCGACCTCTCGCACCAGCCCGCCCAGCCACTCGATCACCTCGGCCAGACGGTCATCGACCGCAGCCGATGGCACGGTCTGCACCAACGCCTTGTAGCAGTCGGTCAGGTAGCGCAGCACCAGACCCTCGGAGCGCTTGAGCCCGTAACGGCTCACATACTGGTTGAAGGTGTCGGCGTGCTCGACCATGTCGCGCACCACCGACTTGGGGCTGGGCCGCAGATGGCCGACCCACGGGTGATGGCGGGCGAAGGTGTCGAATGCGGGCTCGATGAACTCGGCCTCCGGCCGGGGCCAGGTCACCTCGGCCAGCCGGGCTATCCGTTCTTCGTATTCCACGCCCTCGTCCTTCATGCGGGTCATCAGCTCGTCGCGGGCCTGGTCCCGCTGGGCCAGCAGCACCGCCATGGGATCCTCCAGCACCGACTCGGCCACACTGATGGCCTGCAGGTGGTAGTCGGGCGCCTCGCGGTCCAGAACCGAGATGGCTTCCACTGCGAACAGGCCCAGAGGCTGGTTCAGGCGGAAGTCGTCCTGGAGGTCGAGGTTCACCCGCACCGGCCGTCCCGACTCGTCGGGTTCGGGCAGCACCTCCACGATCTCCGCGCCGATCAGCGACCGGAACACGCCCACCGCCTTGCGGATGTGGCGACGCTGCCGGGAGCGGGGTTCGTGGTTGTCCACCAGTAGGCGCTTCATGGCCGCACAGCCGTCGCCGGGCCGGCCCAGGACGTTGAGCATCATGGCGTGGGTCACGTCGAAGCTCGACGCCAGCGTCTCGGGGGTGCCCTCCCACAGTCTGGTCAGGGTCTTGTCGTCGTAGTGGGCGTATCCCCTCTCCGGTGGCTTCTTCCGGACCAGCTTCCGGAGCTTCTTGGGGTCGCCCGCGGCCCGCATCTTGGCCCGCTTGTTCTCCACCGCGTGCTCGGGGGCCTGAACCCACACGCTGCCGACGGTGTCGAAGCCCCGCCGGCCGGCCCGGCCCGCGATCTGCTGGAAGTCCCGCACCGACAGCACTCGGGTGCGCCAGCCGTCGTACTTGTACAGCTGGGTGAACAGCACGGTGCGGATCGGGACGTTGACGCCCACCCCGAGGGTGTCGGTGCCGCAGATCAACTTCAGGTGGCCCTGCTGGGCCAGCTTCTCGGTCAGCAGCCGGTACTTGGGCAGCATCCCGGCGTGGTGGACGCCGATGCCGGCCAGCACGAAGCGGCGCAGGTCCTTGCCGATGGGCGTGTCGAAGCGGAACCCGCCCACCGCCTCCTTGACTGCGGCCTTCTCGTCGGCGTTGAGCACGTTGAGGCTGGTGAGGCTCTGGGCCCGGGCTGTGGCCTCCCTCTGGGTGAAGTGCACGATGTATACCGGGGCGCGGCCCGTCTTCAGCAACTCCTCAATGGAGACGTGCAGGGGGGTCTCCCGGTACTCCACGTCGAGGGGCACCGGACGCTCGGTCGAGGCAACCAGGGCAGTGTCGCGTCCAGTACGGGCGGCGAGGTCGCGGCGCAGCGCGATCGTGTCGCCGAGGGTCGCCGACATCAAGAGGAACTGTGTCCCCGTCAGCTCGAGCAGAGGCACCTGCCAGGCCCAGCCCCGATCGCGGTCGCCGTAGTAGTGGAACTCGTCCATTACCACGAGGTCGGCCGGGGTGGCAGCACCGGACCGCAGGGCTCGTTGGGCCAGGATCTCGGCGGTGCAGGCGATAACCGGGGCGTCGCCGTTGACGGAAGCGTCGCCGGTGACCATGCCGACATTGGACGCTCCGAAGGCCGCGGTGAGTTCGAAGAACTTCTCGCTGACCAGGGCCTTGATCGGCGCGGTGTAGACGGCCCGGCGCCCTTGGGCCAGCGTGGTGAATGCACCGGCGAGGGCCACCAGCGACTTGCCCGACCCGGTCGGCGTGGCCAGCACCACGCTGTCTCCGGCCAGCAGGCGAAGGACCGCCTCCTCCTGGTGGGGATAGAGCTCAAGCCCGGACTGCGCCGACCACTCGATGAAGGCATCCAGCAACTCGTCGGCGCCGGGCGTGTCCGGCAGGAAGTCGCCGAGTGCGGGCAGGGCCATGCGGTCCGAAGGCTAGGCGGTGAGGCTTCCAGGCCGAGTGGGTGGGTGATCATCCCTGCGCTGAAGGATGCGGTTCCCGCTCTCGTTCGCTTCGCTCACGGGCCGCTCGGGCCACGGCCTCGCTCGGTGCCTTGCCAAGTCCTTATGAATTGCGCCCCGTCCACTCGGCCTCTTAGCGTTCCGCGGATGCCGATCCAGGAGCCGAGCGGACCCGGCGGCGGGGAGCGGACCAGTCCGCCGGGACGGATCGGTCCTCGCCTGTGGGCCCTCTTCGGAGCGACCTTCTTCTCGATGGCCCTGACCATGGGGCAGATCACCATTCTGGGCAAGCAGGTGTTCGACATGACCGGCCACCCGCTGTACTTGGGGCTGTTGGGTTTGGCGGAATTCGTGCCCGCCTTCCTGCTCGCGCCCATCACCGGCATGGTCGCGGACCGCTTCGAGCGTCGGCTCGTGTTCGCCTGGGGCCTCAGCGGCGAGGCCGTTGCCTCGATCGGCCTGTTCTTCTACGTCGCGTCGGATCCGACGTCGGTGCTTCCCATCTACGGCTTGGTCCTCGCGTTTGGCACGGCTCGGGCCTTTCTCATGGCGGTAAGCCGAGCTCTGCCCGTGGACCTGGCGCCGGACGGGTCCCGGGAGCGGATGGTGGCGTTGAACGTTGCCGGTTGGCAGGGGGGCTTCATCGTCGGTCCGGTGACGTTCGGCTTCGCCTTCGAAGTCGATCCGGCCCTCCCGTACCTGCTGGCCGCCGGGTGTGCGATAGGCGGGATCGGCCTGCTCATGCTCGTGCCGTCGGGCGACGTGCAACGGGCGGCGCTCGCGGCTGGAGCCGGCGTACGGTCCGCGCTCGGACACGCCCTCGAAGGCTTGCGCTACGTCCGGCGCAACCGGGTGGTGCTCGGGGCGATCTCCCTCGATCTGTTCGCGGTGTTGCTGGGAGGAGCGATGGCGTTGCTGCCCGCCATAGCCGAGGATCGTCTCGGCGTGGGGGCCGTAGGCCTCGGCTGGTTGGCGGCCGCGGTCGGAATCGGGGCTGCCGCGGTGATGGTGGTCCTATCGGTACGACCGCTTCAGCGGCGAGTGGGTCCATCGCTATTGGCTGCGGTGGGAGTCTTCGGCGTGGGGACGATCGTGCTCGGCCTGACCCGTTCGTACGTGGTCGCCTTCATTGCGCTGCTGGTTCTGGGCGGGGCGGACGCCGTGAGCATTTTCATCCGCGGCACGGTGGTGCCATTGGCCACACCCGAGGAGATGCGGGGCCGGGTCCTGGCCGTGGAGTACGTGTTCATCGGTGGCTCGAACGAGTTGGGTGCGTTCGAGTCGGGCGTGGCCGGCGCACTGCTCGGCGTGGCTGGCGCGGTGATATTCGGCGGCGTGGGCACCCTGGCCGTCGTGGCGATCTGGTGGATGGCGTTCCCCGAGCTGCGCAGCATCGACCGGTTCGTCGAAGTGAGCCCCGACACGTAGCGGGACCTCCGGCCGCTCCACCCACACGAATTTCCGGGACTTGAGGGGAATAATTCCCCTTTTCCGCCGGAATTTGGGCACGCGCCGGGCTGGGGCTCGGCGGTCTACGTCCGCGACCCCGACGGCAACGAAGTCGAGTTGCGACAGTACGGCTCGTAAGCGCCGAGGTCAGGCGAGGCCGGAGAAGTCGACTTGGTTCGTTGTGAACCAGGCACTGAAGCCGTGGTCGGCGACCATGTTGTGGCCGTTCATGGCTGCGCTGGCGTCGGAGCCGAGCAGAACGAGCGTGCGGGCGATGTCTTCTGGGGTGAGGATCCCGGCGGACTGGTCCACCATCCAGTCGATCTTCTCGGTCTTGTGGCGGCGGAAGTCGTGAAGAAGGGGAGTGTCGATCACGCCCGGGCACACGCTGTTGGTGCGCACGCCGTAGTCGAGATAGCTGCGGCGCGAGCCGTGCATGGTCCAGACCTGGGCCACCTCCTTCGAGAACTCGTAGGACGCCGGATCGATCAGCTCGCCGTGGCCGGCGATCCAGGCCAGGGCGTCGTCCCAGCCGTCGATAGCGATCAGCTCGGAGATTTCCGCCAGGTGCTGGGGCCAGCGCTGCCCGGCCACCGAGGCGGTGTTGACGATGGCGCCGCCCCGGTTCATGGTCGGTAGCAGGCCCTCGCTGAGACGGCGCAGGCCGAGATAGTTGACCCGCATCACGAAGTCCGAGGAGTGCACACCGGCCACACCAGCGTTGTTGAACAGCACATCGACGCCCCCGCCAATGGCTTCGCAGGCGGCGTCGATCGAGTCGGGGTCGCTGAGGTCGGCGGCCACATACGCGGTTGCCGCACCGGTGGGCTCGTTGCGGTCGAGCACTGTGAGGTCGGTGCAGCCCGCCGCGGCCAGCAGCTCGACGGCGGCCGCGCCCACCCCGCTGGCGCCCCCGGTGAGCACCACCTTCTTGCCCCCATAGCTGAACAGGTTCGACGACGATTGGGACACGGTGAACTCCTCGTCGGCTCGGCTGTGCGCTGAACCTCTCGGTTCAGGCAGGAGTCAAGGCTAGGTGGGCTTCCCGCAGGCCGTGGACGAAGGCATTGGGCATCTCCACCTGCGGGGTGCCCTCGATGCGCTCGATGTGGGCCACCCGCTCCAGCAGGCGCTCGAAGAAGATCTCGATCTCGAGACGGGCCAGGGCCGCGCCGAGGCAGAAGTGGGTGCCGAAGCCGAAGGCGATGTGGTTGTTGGGACTGCGGGAGACGTCGAAGGACTCGGGGTCGTGGAAATGGCGGGGGTCGCGGTTCGCCGACGGGTACATGAGGACCAGCTGCTGACCCTGGCGGATGGTCTGGCCGTGCAGCTCGGTATCGGCCGTGGCCACCCGGCACATGTTGTGGATGGGCGTGACCCAGCGGATGAACTCCTCCACGGCCGTCTCCATGTCGGCCCCGGCCTTCAGCGCGGACCACGCCTCGGGCCGGTCGGCCAGCTCCAAAAGCGTGCGGGCGATCACCGTGCGTGTGGTCTCGGCGCCGCCGTCGAGCACGAGCAGGCAGTCCGAGATGATCTGTCCGATCCCGAACTCCGAGCCCCCCACCAGTCCTCCGCCCTCGTCCTCAGCCTGGACCCAGCGAGACGTCACGTCTGCGGCGGGGCAGGCCTGCTTCGCCTCGTACAGCCCGGTGCAGGCGGCCCTGAACTCCAACACGGCCTCGCTGCCCTCCTGGTTGCGGTAGCGGGGGCCTCCGCCCAGCGCGATGGTGGCCTCGGACCAGTGCATGAGCTTGGGCCAAAGGTCGTCGTCGAAACCCAGCAGGTAGCCGATCATCTTGGCCGGCAGGGGAGCGGCCAGCTCGCCCACAATCTCGGCCTGGCCGTGCTCGACCACCGGGTCGAGCAGCCCGTCGACGGCTTCTGTGATGTGGCCCCGCCACTGCTGCACGGCTCGCGGGGTGAAGCGGCGCGACACCAACGAGCGCCTGGCCTGGTGCAACGGGTCGTCTATGGCGATGATCGATTGGTCGGCCGGGATGTTGGGCCGGAAGCCGCCCTTCTTGCGGTCGGAACTGATGAACAGGCGCTTGTCCTTCTCGATGTTCACGATGTCGTCGTAGCGGGTGATCACCCACAGGTCGTTGATGTCGTCCCAGTGGCATGGCGAGTTCTCCCGCAGCCAGGCGTAGCGGGAGTAGGGATCGTTGACGTAGAACTCGCCGTCGAGGATGTCGAGGGGCCGCGGATCGACGGGTGTCACGGGCATATCCGGCGTCATCCTAGGTTGCGGGTCGGTTTCCCCGAACAGGCTGCATCGGAGCGCGCCGGGTGTGAGCAGGCGGCTCGGGGAAGATGGGGCACCTCATGGGAACACGCTTCGCAGCAGCCTCCACGCCACCCACAGGCCCACGACGGCGACCGGGCCGGGAATGGCGATGATCAGGATCCAGGTGGCATATCGCACCCATGCGGGCCGGTCGGCGAAGCGTCGATGGTGGAAGGCGGCGTCCAGGCGCTCGGCTTCGGCGTCGGGCCGCTTCAAGCCGAGCAGTTCGGCCGCGGGCTCGGCCGCCTCGGCCCGCACCACCAGCACAGCGGGGCGGTTGGTCACATGGTGCGGGGCCACATCGGTGGCGGGGTCCACGAGCACCGTCGCCTCGTAGCCGGCCTCCTGGAGTCGGGCCGCGGCGACATTCGCCTCCCAGCGGGAGGCGTACTCGGCGATGGGCACCATGCCCGGCATCGGCCTCACAACAACATCGTGCCGGGTTGGGGTGCCGTTGGGGCGCGGCCCCAGTTGATGTTGTGTCTGCTGGAGCTACGCGTCGTCCTCAAACTCGTCGAGCCTCTTGCGTGCCAGGAACTCGAGTCGCCGGGCCTGGACCCAGAGCGTACGGCGAATCCCGGCGCTGACGCGCCGCTCGCTGATGACTCGCGCCAAGTCGGCGATTGTTCGGGCCCGCCGAGCCAGTCGGACATCGGGGTGCTCTCGTTGCAGTCGCGAGCCGACTGGCAGGACTGTTCCCCGTACAGATTCGGGCAGTGGAATGATCTCCGCTGCCGGTATGTCCCCCTCATTGAGCACGGCCCTGAATCTGGAGTCTTCGAGGGCGCGTTGATACACCGTGAACTCTGCGTTCTGCAAGATTTCCTTGATCTCAGCCTCTGGGACTTCGTCCAAGTCCCAGAACGGCCACATCTCGACCTCGGCGACCTCGAACGGGTCGAGCACGCGCATCGCCACCGCGTCGGTTCGCTGGTTGGTGAGGTGTCGTCGGATCCTGGTCCGAAGCTTCTCGCGCGTCTGGCCGACGTAGATCGGTTCCCCGTCATAGTCGACGAACAGGTAGACGCCGCATTGGCAGTCGCCCGCCTTGCGATCGTCAGAGTCCGTTGTGTCGAGCAGGCGCTGCACGCCAGCGTAGAGTTGCGACACCTCGAGCGGCTCGCCGGTGGTCATCGACACGCTCCGGCGAGCCCGTGTGGTCCAACCCGATCGACGGTTAGGGCAGCTTCAGCGTCGTACGGCAGAACTTGCATCAGGCCGCCTGAGTTGTGGGGGTGAATGCCGTGGCGGCTGGCACTAGCGCGTGCCGAGCGAGCCAAGCGACGAGGGGCACACAGACTGCGTCGCCGAAGCCGTAGAGAGCCTGAGCCTCGGAGACCTCCGAGAAGTCGAAGTCCTCAGGAGCGCCCTGCAGCCGGGCGTACTCGCGGGGAGTCATCCATCTTGCGCGAACGCTGCCGCGGCCCGCTTCGACGACGGCTTGCCGGGACGAGCCGCCGCGCGCCGTGCGCAGGCATCCTGCCACATCGTCATCGCGGATCTCCCAGACCGCGGTCCCGGCCCTCGTGCGTCGATAGGCAGTACGCCACGCCAGGCGCGAACGGCGGCGCAGCATGTCCAGACGACGGGAGTGCCGAGGCGGCAGGGACCGCATGAAGTTGTCGTACCGCTCCCCGCTCCACCACAGCGCGTGGCGCGGCTCGAGCCGCTCCACGACTCCGCTCAGCCCGGCGCTGCTTCGCTCGAGTTCCGGCAGCGGAAGCTCCTGCATCAGCAGGTCGCTGTTCGAGCGGATGAAGGAGGCCAACCGCTCGGGGCGCACCGGGCCGGCTCGTCCAGTGCAGTCGGGCCCGATGCGGCCGCGTGTGCCGACGATGAACAACCGCGGCCGTGACTGAGGTGTGAACCATTGCGCATCCAGCACAAGCAGGTCGCACACGTACCCGAGAGAGTTGAGGTCGCTCACGGCAGCTCGTAGGTCTTGCCCTCCGCGCGACGAGACGAACGACGCAACGTTTTCCACCATCACAACCGACGGCACTCGCTTTCCCATCTCACGAAGAACCCTCGTGAACTCGTAGAACAGGCCGGACTGCTCGCCGCTCAGGCCTCGTCGATGGCCGGCAAGCGAGATATCCACGCAGGGGAAGCTGGCTGCCGCCAGTTCGATGGCGGGAACGGACTGGCCCGACACATCTCGTATGTCGCCCAACAGGTAGTCCGAAGCGTCGAAGTTGGCGGCGTATACCGCTCGCTTCAACGGCTCGATGTCGTTGGCCCACACCACATCGAAGCCCGACTGCTCCAAGCCGCAGCGCACGAGTCCGATGCCCGCGAAGAACTCGGCGGCCCGAAGCGGCCGCCCGGCGGGGTCGTGGGCGAGGGCCGGTGTCTGACTGCGGTCGTCAGCGAGTTCGGCGTGTTGCAGCACTCTCACGTCTGTTCACCTTTGTCTGTTCGCCTTCGTCTGCCTCGGCCCAGCGTTGCCGTCGTTGGTCGTTTCCGACGCTAGTGCTGTGGTGTGTCACTGCCGCGGACTTCGTCGTCTGCGGGTCGAATGGGCGATCGGCCTCGATGTCGGGCCGCTCCAAGCCGAGCACCTCAGCCGCGGGATCCGCAACCTCAGCGCGCACCACGAGCACGGCGAGACGGTGGGTGATGTGGTGCGGGGCGATCTCGGTGGCCGGGTCCACCAGCACCGCGGCCTCGTATCCCGCCTCTCGTAGCCGGGCTGCGGCCACGTCGGCCTCCCAGCGGCTGGCGTATTCGGCGATGGGAACCATGCCCGGCAGCGGCCTCACCCCCATATCGTGCCCGGCGCGGTGCCCAATGCCGTGCGATCCGAGCGGAACCGTGCCCGCTGGAGCCGCCGATAGCGTGCTGCCGGTGAGCCCAGCCGTGGCCGTTGCCGAACTCGTCAAGGACTACGGAGCGGTCCGGGCCGTCGACGGCGTGTCGTTTGAGGTGGAGCGGGGCCAGGTGTTCGCCCTGCTCGGGCCCAACGGCGCCGGCAAGTCCACCACCGTGGAGATCCTCGAGGGACATCGCACCCGCACGTCGGGCACAGTGCAGGTTCTCGGCACCGACCCGGCGTCGGCCGGCGCCTCCTTCCGCGACCGGATCGGCATCGTGCTGCAGTCCTCGGGCATCGATCCCGAACTGACCGTGCGAGAGGCGATCGACTTCTACGGTGCGGCCTACTCTCGCCCCGTTCCGACCAGCGCGTTGATCGAAATGGTGGAGCTGGACGAGAAGGCCGATGCACGCGTCGCCACCCTGTCGGGAGGCCAGCAGCGACGCATCGACATGGCGCTCGGGCTGGTGGGCGACCCCGAGGTTGTGTTCCTGGACGAGCCGACCAGCGGCTTCGACCCTGCGGCCCGTCGGCGGGGCTGGGAGCTGGTCGAGCGGCTCGCCTCGCAGCAGCGGGCCGTGCTGCTCACCACGCACTATCTCGACGAGGCCGACCATCTTGCCGACCGGGTGGCGGTGCTGGCCAAGGGTCGGATCGTGGCCGAGGGCACCCCCGCCGAGCTGAGAGCCAGGGCAGGCTCGGCAGTGATCCGCTTCACCGTGCCCGACCGTGCTGAGCCGGTGGCCGATCTTCTGGCCCCGGTGTCAGGCGACATCGTTGGGCGGGACCGCCACGTGGAGATCACCACCGACACCCCCACGGCCGACCTGGCCCACCTGGCTGGCTGGGCCGCCGAACGGGGGATCGAGCTGGAGGGCCTGACCGTCTCAGCGCCGAGCCTGGAGGACGTGTATCTGAGCCTCGTTGCCGACGACGACGGTGACGAGGCGCCGGTGAACGAGGGCCTCGAGCCATGAGATTGCTGTGGCGCTGTGTACGCATCCAGAACCGGATCTTCTGGCGGACGCCGGTCGCCGCCTTCTTCACCCTGGTGTTCCCCATCTTGATGCTGGTGCTGTTCACGGCGATCTTCGGCAACGACGCCTTCGACACCGTCTACGGACGGGTCAACAGCAGCCAGTTCTACACACCCGGCCTGGCCGTGTTCGCGGCGGCGTCGTCCACCTACACCGGCATCGGCATCAACCTGGCCAGCCGAAGGGAGCTCGGCATCCTCAAGCGAGTGCGGGGCACGCCCCTGCCCCCCTGGGTCTATCTCGGCGGCGTGGTGCTGTCCGCGGTGTGGATCGCGGCGCTGGGCGTGGCCGCGATGGTCGTTCTCGGCGTTGCTGCCTATGGCGTGAACGTCGAGGCGGCCAAGGTGCCGGCCATGCTCGTCACGTTCGCGGTCGGGACCGCATCGTTCGCCGCGCTCGGCCTGGCGCTTGCCTCGGTGGCCCGGTCGGTAGCGATGGCGGTGCCCGTGGCCAACGCCACCCTTCTGCCGCTTGCCTTCGTGTCCAACATTTTTGTCCCGTTCGGCAGCGATACCCCCGGCTGGCTGGACCTCCTCGGAGACATCTTCCCCCTGAAGCACTTCGGTCTGGCTTTCGGGGAGGCCATGAACCCCCTGTCGGATGCGCCGGCCTTCGAGTGGCACCGGCTCGGTGTGTTGCTGCTCTGGATGGCGGTGGGTGCTGCTGTGGCCGCGTGGCGGTTCAGCTGGGACCCGCCGGTGGTGTCCGGTCGGGCGCCCCGGCGTCGCGCCCGGCCATCACACGCCTCAGCGTCGTCGGACGGCTAAGGCCGCAACCTCGCCGGATGGTCGCCTACGACGAGTTCGGGCTGTTCTCCGAGAATGCCGCCGAGCACGGCGTCGAATGGTCGGGGTCGCCCGCGGTGCGCCGGGAGTCGGTGGCGCTGCCATCGGGGCTGCGCCTGTCGGCGCTGGTGTGGGGCACTGCCGAGCCCGAACTTGTGCTCGTCCATGGCGGTGCCCAGAACGCCCATACCTGGGACACGGTGGCGTTGGCTCTGGGGCGGCCGCTGGTAGCGGTGGACCTCCCCGGCCATGGACGCTCCAACCACCGGCCCGCCCACAACTATGGACCGGCGTCCATGGCCGACGACGTGGCCGTTGCCGTCGAGGCACTAGCACCTGGGGCCGAGGCGGTGGTGGGGATGTCGTTGGGCGGCCTCGCCTCCATCTGCCTCGCCGCCGATCATCCCCATCTGGTGCGCCGTCTGGGTGTGGTCGACGTGACGCCGGGCACGGACCACCACAAAGCCGAGCCGATCATCGCGTTCGTGGACGGTCCCGAGCACTTCGACAGCTTCGAGGCGATCCTGGAACGCACCATCGAGCACAACCCCACCCGCAGCGAGTCGTCGCTGCGACGGGGCATATTGCACAACGCCCACGAGATGGATGACGGGCGGTGGACCTGGAACTACGACCGGATGCGGGACTGGAAGACCGGCGATGGGGCCGAGCCGGGGTTCGATGATCTCTGGGAGAGGGTCGCTTGCATCGCCGCTCCGACCGCGCTGTGGCAGGGAGGTGCTTGGAGCGTGGTGGACGACGCCGACGTGGCCGAGTGGATGCGACGTCTTCCCGGCACGGTTCATCACGTGGTTGACGGGGCGGGCCACTCGATCCAGGGCGACCGTCCGCTCGAGCTGGCGAGTCTGATAGAGGAACTCCTGGCCCGGCCGACCGCCGCGCCCGGCTAGCCGCTCCCTGGCCGAAATCTATGTGCTTTTTCTCTCGTATAGATGCAAAAACGATGTAGATTTCGATGGGTTAGAGTCCGCTTCGGCGTAGCCGGACTCGTCGAAGAGATAGCCGCCCGGGGTGCTCTCCAAGCGGTGACGGGGTCCGGGCACCGACGGATCCCCGGTCTCGTAGCCGGCGTCGCCGGACCACATCGAGACCATGCCGTGCTCGCCGTTGCCGATTCGGGTCTCGTAGCGGCGTGGGCGCCGACGGCGCAGGCCCTCCAGCGCGTCGGCCACTGAACCGAAGCTGCTGAGCGTGTTCAGTGTCACCCATGTGGGGGCTATCAACTCGATCTCGCCGGCGTCGCGGCGTCGCATGGCCTCGGCTGGCGTCATCCACTCGTGATGGGTGATCTCGCCGTCGTCGATGGCGACCTCGGCTGCGGGGGCCTTGGCTGCGAAGAACCATGTGGCGAAGCGCTTGGGGGCGATCGGAGGTGGGATCCAGAACGAGAAGTGCACCAGACCCTCATGGTCGAGCACTACAGCCGCCTCTTCATGGGCCTCCCGCACCGCGGCGTTTCGAGCAGCTGTGATCAGGTCGCCCGAGCTGTCGTGGTCGCCTTCGTCGATGCGGCCGCCGGGGAATACCCACATCCCACCGAACGCGAGGCGGGAGTTCCTGCACAGCATCAGCGACTCCACGCCGTTCGAGCCGTCGCGTAGCACGACCACGGTTGCGGCCGGGATGGCGGGCGCCTCGCCCTCTCGCTCGAACTGCTCGCGCCACTCGTCGAAGAGCAGCACCTCTCGCCGGAATGCCGCCTCGGACCGGTCGTCGGCGCGCTTGGCTCGGGGGTCGTTCACCTGATGACGCCCTGGCGCGGTGTGTCGGGGGTTGTTCATATGATGACGCCCTGGCGCGGTGTGTCGGGGGTTGTTCATGTGATGACGCCCTGGCGCGATGTGTAGGGGTTGTTCATATGATGGCGCCCTGGCGCAATGTGTAGGGGTTGTTCACGTGATGGCGCTCTCGGCGCGGTGTGTTCGGGGGTCGCTCACTTGATCACACCGTCGGTTCTGAGCTTCTCGATCCTCTCTCCCCATCCCAGATCTGTGAGGACCTCGTCGGTGTGCTGTCCGTGGGTGGGAGACGACGGCTGGCGCAGTTCGGCGGGCGTCTCCGAGAAGCGGGCCGCGGGCTTGGGCTGGCGGACGCGGCCCATCGCGGGGTGGTGGTGCTCCTCGAACAGCTCGTTGTGTACGGCCTGGGCATCGGCCACGACGTCCTCCACTCCCAGCACCACGCCGAAGGGGACTTGGTGGCGATCGAGGGCTTCCACCGCCTCAGCCAGGGGCATGGAGGCCGCGGCCGCGTGCACAGCGCGGAACACGGCGCTGGTGTGGGGTCGGTTGCGCTGGCGGTCGCTCATGGTGGCCAGGCGGGGGTCGCTGGAGTCCACTCTGAAAGCCGCGGCCATGCCGTGGAACTCCGAGTCGGTCACCGCAGCCACCACGGCGTGGCCGTCGGCGAGAGCGATCGCGCGCTGATGCGCCGAGAACGACTGGGCGAGGTGGGGCTGGTCGTTGTCTAAGGCCACCTCGTGGGCGGCCGCGTCGGCGAACAGGAACGCCACCGACGCGTCCAGCATTGCGAGCTGGACGTGCTGGCCGCCTGCGCCTCGCTCGCGGGCGAGCAACGCCGCCGTGACGGCCTGTGCGGCCGTGTAGGCGGTGATCTTGTCGGCCGCGGCTTGGCGCAGGAACCGGGGGGCCTCATCGTTGATGCCGGTCTGGTTGCCGACCAGCCCCGATTGGGCCTGTATCACCGAGTCGTACACCCGCCTGTGGGCGTAGGGGCCGTCGGGGCCGAACCCCGACAGCGAGGCGTAGACGATGTCGGGATTGCGGGCCGAGACGTCTCCGTAGCCCAGCCCGAGTCGCTCGACCACACCCGGACGCATGTTCTGCACGAACACGTCGGCGTCGGCGGCGAGGTCGAGCACGATGTCACGGCCCTGCGAACGGGTGCAGTCCACGGCAATCGAGCGCTTGCCGCGGTTGCACATCTGGAACAGCGCCGATATTCCGCCCGAGACCACACCCACGTAGCGGCCCTGGTCGCCGAAGCCGGGCTCCTCCACCTTGATTGCGTCGGCGCCCTGATCGACGAGAAGGGTGACCGCCAGGGGGCCGGTGACGGCCACGCACATCTCCACGATGCGCACTCCGTGCAAAGGTCCTGGCATAGCGTCTCGTGATCCTTACAGGGTTTGGGCGAGGCCTTGGTTCAGCCGTTGTCGGCCGGCTGGTCGTCCTCGGACTTGTCGGGTGCCGGGATGCCGTGGAACCAGCTGGCCTCCTCCACCAGCGACCGGCTCCGCCAGCCCTCGGGGGTGCGCACCAGTTCGTGGTGGTACCAGCCGCCGGTGGCCCACACCGGGCTGTCGGGCAGCTTCAGCGGGTTGTAGACCATGGCCACAACTTTGGCCTCGTCGCCGTCGATGGTGATGTCGATGTTGGAGATCAGGTGCTGGATGGTCTCGAACATTGCCATGACCTTCGAGAGGAAGCCGACCACTTCGTCGACGTCGCCAGCGACCCCGCCCACCTGGGTGTAGTCGATGCGGGCGTCGGCGGTGAAGACGGTGCGGAACAGGTCCCAGTCCTGTCTGTCGACGGCTCGGGCGTAGCGGGTCAGCAGGTCGGTGATCTCAGCTCGGTCGACCAGGGTCTGAACATCCATGGCCCCACGATACGAGAGAGCGGGAGCCTTCTAGCGTCCTGCCGGGGTTGGGTGAGGCGTCCTGCCGGGGTTGGGTGAGGCGCCCTGTCGGGTTGGGTGAGGGGCCGTATCGGGGTTGGGTGAGGCGTCCCGGCCCGGTGGAGCGAGGCGGGGCCCGTCGGGTACCGATCCGAGTTCGCCCAGGACACGATCGAAGAGCTCTGAGAGGCTCCGGCCGTGCGAGCTGTCTGCCACCGGATGCTGGTGGATGGCTCAGCCTGATTGCTGGCCTTGGGCGGGTTGCTGGAACCAGGGTCTAAGAACGTGCGCGGATAGTTGCAGGAGCTCCACGGCTTCTACACCGCGGGCGACCACCAAGGCGCGCTGGAGTCCCTGGGACGGTTCTGCGACCTCTATGAGACCGTTTGCACAAAATAGTAAGAGCTTTGGATCCCATTTATAGAGCTTTTAGATAATATCTACTATATTTCATTCAGCAAATTTCTATTAGACATTTGACCTAAGACTTGGAATCATTGGTAGCATTGGCCTCCTAGGGCCGGGGGGAAGGATCGCCCAGGGGCACGATCGGCGATTGGGAGATGCAGAACGATCGACGTTTAGCGGCTAACTGCTCACCCTCGGTGCTGTAGTGCGCATTTGCCATTTGCGCTTGGCAAGGCGGCTTGTTGTGTCATTGGCCCGGGCTTGTGGATTTTCTCAGTGCGTGGCCTCATGCATAACGCCGTCGTATTCAACATCAAGGGCCCCAGCTGGAGACTCAAAGAACACCACGGACTCGAGATCGCCACAACCACCAACTCCCGCTAACCTGCCCAACCGCCAGACAGAACCCGCACCACGCGACGCGAATTCCGTTGATCGCCGATCGCGACTTCTTCTGATCGCTCACCCCCCCCCCCCCCCCCGCGGAGGTTGGAGCGTTTCGCTTGGCAGATCGCCCCTTGTCGCTGCGGCGCTTGCAGTGTCGGGGCTCGTAGTCGCGGCGGCGCTTGCAGCGTCGGGGCTCGTAGTCGCGGCAGGCCCCGCGCTGGCCCAGACGCCGCCGGCTGTGAGCGGGCCCGCGGCGGTGAGCTACGCCGAGAACGCCAGCGTGGCGGTGGCGACCTACGCCGTGGCCGACCCCGACGCGAACGCCAGCCACTCCTGGACCCTCGAGGGCGACGACGCCGGCGACTTCGCCATCAGCGCGGCCGGCGAGCTGAGCTTCAACGCGCCGCCCGACTACGAGAAGCCGGTCGACGCCACCCTCGACAACGACTACTCGGTCACGGTCAAGGCCACCGACAACGGAACCCCGGCCCTGTCGGACGCGGTGGCGGTGACGGTCACCGTGACCGACGTGGCCGCGGCCGCGGCCCAGACCGAGGCGGTGGACTCGACCACCAAGGACGTGACGTTCACGCTGTCGGGCGATGCGTCCGCCGACGTGACGCTGACGGTCACCAGGGCCGGCGCGTCAGCGCCTGCGGGGACCTCGGTCACGCTGCCGGAGACGGCGGCCAACCGGATGGCCGGCGCGTCCAAGGAGGTCACCGTCAAGGCGGTGACGCTCACCATCGCACAGCAGACGCGGACGACGGGCTACAGGTTCCGCACCGGCGCTGCGGCGGCCGACATCACCGGCATCGAGCTCGCGTCGGGCGAGACGGCAACGGTGTGCCTGCCCGCCGGCGCGGACGGCACCTCGGTCCTGCGGGTCCTGCGCTACGACGATGAGGCCAGCCGGTGGGTGCCGCTGACCAACCCGAGGATCGTGACCCGCGACAGCGCCAGGTTCGTGTGCGGCGACACCAACACGTTCTCGGCGTTCCGGGCGGCGCAGCCGACCGCCCCCGCGGTCATTCAAGCCCATGAGTACAGCGGCAGTGGCGGCTCTGTGGCGTCCAATGAGTTGGCTCCTGACTACACGTCTGTTGGTGGTATTGGTGCTGGGGACTGGCTCCGTTTTGATGGAGTTGACTTCAGCGGGAGCCCCGATATTTTGATGGTTTTCTTGGCGGCGGGTGCAGGTGATGTGGGTGATCGGATCGAGGTCAGGCTTGATGAAGTGACAGGCGCCAAGATCGCGGATCTGGCGATTGCGGATACTGGTGGGGACCAGGTGTTCTCTGAGCAGTACGCCTCTGTCTCTGGGGCGTCGGGCGTGCACGACGTCTATCTTGTGTTCCCGAGTGCAACGCAAGCGAACATCGACTGGTTCGTGTTCAGCAAGAACCCTGATGGTGAAACAGACGGCGAGCGTGTCCAAAGGATCCAGTGGTGGAGGGACGCTAGATTTGGCCAGTTTATACATTGGGGAGCATATTCTCATCTGGCTGGATCGCACAATGGGAACTCCGTGCCGGTTGATAAGGTCGCCGAGTGGATAATGCTGTTTCTCGGTATTCCTATCAATGACTATGAGACGAGTGCAGCTGTACCGTTCAACCCGACTTCGTTCAACGCCGGCTATTGGGCTCGGGTCGCCAAGGAGGCCGGCCACAAGTATGTGGTCATTACGTCTAAGCATCACGAAGGCTTCAGTATGTTCGATACGAATGTTCGGGGCTTTCAGACCAGGTCGCCATCAATCAGCCCAGCCAGGGACTATGATATTAGCGACGTCGGCAGCTACGGCAGCGATCCTATCGCTGAGCTCGCCTCGGCGACTCGAGCACAGGGCCTTCGGTTCGGCCTGTACTATTCGATATCGGACTGGCACTTCGTCACTGACGACTTCGACACCAGTACCCAAGCTACAGGGGGTGACCTGAACTTGGGTGACTTCATGGACCACGCTAAGTACATGCCGGCGATGAAAGAGCAACTTCGTGAGCTTGTTGAGAAGTATGACCCCGCCCTATTGTGGTTTGATGCAGAGTGGATTCGCGTCTGGACCAGGCCGATAGGTGAGGCGTTGTACAAGTACCTCCGGGTTCTGAAGCCAGACTTGATGATAAACGATCGCGTTGCCAAGCGGGGGTTCTTCGTTCATGGTGATGGCGACTACGATACAACGGCGGAGCGAGAGGCTCCGGCGTATCCTTCAGTCGACTGGGAAAAATCTCAAACGATGAACGACACATGGGGCTACAGAGCGGACGACACCAATTGGAAGCCGGCAAGCCAGTTGATTGAAGAGCTTGTTAGTGTTACGTCTCGAAACGGCAACTATCTACTGAACATCGGCCCCGATGGCACGGGCACCATACCGAGCGCTAGCGTGGCCCGCCTGGAGACGGTCGGCGACTGGCTAGCCACCCATGGTCCGGCTGTTTATGGTACTGACAAGCCGAATCCGCTTAAGGAGAAGCCGTCGTGGGGATGGTACACCACAAAGGGCAACACTGTCTATGCCATCGTCAAGGATTGGCCGGCGGACGGCCGGCTCGAACTGGAAGACCTCAACAGCAAGGTGACGCGGGTGTCTTCGTTGAGCTCTCCCGGCACGACTTACGGAACCAGCACATTGGGTAGTCGAGTGACTGTCACGGGCTTGCCTGCAACTGCACCGAGCTCGCACCTTTCGGTACTCGAGCTGTCCATAGAGGGTGAGATCGGCGGCGCCTCGCGCAATTTGGCTCATAACCGGCCGGCGGTGGCGTCGGATGAGGTGAGTACAACGTACAATGGGGCGAAGGCTGTTGACGAGATGGACGGGACTCGCTGGGCGACGAATGACGGCGTGACGACTGCGACGCTTACCGTCGATCTTGACGGCTCGCAAACGTTTGATCGGATTGTGGTCAAGGAACCGGCTGAGGGTGGGGGGATTCTTCACCGTGTGACCAGTTACACGCTGGAGTACTGGAATAGCGCTGCCTGGGTGAACCTTCGCAACGGGACGACGATCGGCGACAGCGAGTCGATTGCCTTCACCGCGGTCTCGGGCAGCAGAGTCAGATTGAGGATCACTGGCGCCTCAGGTTCGCCAACAATTTCAGAGTTCCAAGTCTACGAGGTGGTGCCTCAGCGCAGTTTGGCTTATAACAGGCCGGCGGCGGTGTCGGATGAGGTGAATACAACGTTCAATGGGGCGAAGGCTGTTGACGGGTTCGACGGGACTCGCTGGGCGACGAATGACGGCGTGACGACTGCGACGCTTACCGTCGATCTTGACGGCCCGCAAACGTTCGATCGGATTGTGGTCAAGGAACCGGCTGAGGGTGACGGGACTCTCCACCGTGTGACCAGTTACACGCTGGAGTACTTGAATGGCGCTGCCTGGGCGAACCTTCACAACGGGACGACGATAGGCGACAACAAGTCGATTACCTTCACCGCGGCCTCGGGCAGCAAAGTCAGATTGAGCATCACTGGCGCCTCAGGTCCGCCAACAATTTCAGAGTTCCAAGTCTGGCCTCAGCGTAGTTTGGCTTATAACAGGCCGACGGCGGTGTCGGATTTCTATAATTCGGATGCAAGGTTCAATGGGGCGAAGGCTGTTGACGGGTTCGACGGGACTCGCTGGGCGACGAATGACGGCGTGACGAATGCGACGCTTACCGTCGATCTTGATGGCCAGCAAACGTTTGATCGGATTGTGGTCAAGGAACCGGCTGAGAATGCGGGGGCTTATCACCGTGTGACCAGTTACACCCTGGAGTACTTGAATGGCACTACCTGGGCGAACCTTCACAACGGGATGACGATAGGCGACCGCGAGTCGATTACCTTCACCGCGGTCTCGGGCAGCAAAGTCAGATTGAGCATCACCGGCGCCTCAGGTTCGCCAACAATTTCAGAGTTCCAAGTCTACGAGGCGGTGTCTCAGCGTAGTTTGGCTTATAACAGGCCGGCGGCGGTGTCGGATTTCCTTAATTCGGATGCAAGGTTCAATGGGGCGAAGGCTGTTGACGGGTTCGACGGGACTCGCTGGGCGACGAATGACGGCGTGACGAATGCGACGCTTACCGTCGATCTTGATGGCCAGCAAACGTTTGATCGGATTGTGGTCAAGGAACCGGCTGAGAATGCGGGGGCTTATCACCGTGTGACCAGTTACACCCTGGAGTACTTGAATGGCACTACCTGGGCGAACCTTCACAACGGGAAGACGATAGGCGACCGCGAGTCGATTACCTTCACCGCGGTCTCGGGCAGCAAAGTCAGATTGAGCATCACCGGCGCCTCAGGTTCGCCAACAATTTCAGAGTTCCAAGTCTACGAGGTGGTGCCTCAGCGCAGTTTGGCTTATAACAGGCCGGCGGCGGTGTCGGATGAGGTGAATACAACGTTCAATGGGGCGAAGGCTGTTGACGAGATGGACGGGACTCGCTGGGCGACGAATGCTGGCGTGACGAATGCGACGCTTACCGTCGATCTTGATGGCCAGCAAACGTTTGATCGGATTGTGGTCAAGGAACCGGCTGAGGGTGACGGGGTTTATCACCGTGTGACCAGTTACACCCTGGAGTACTGGAATGGCGCTGCCTGGGTGCACCTTCATATCGGGAAGACGATAGGCGACCGCGAGTCGATTACCTTCACCGCGGTCTCGGGCAGCAAAGTCAGATTGAGCATCACTGGCGCCTCAGAGCCGCCAACAATTTCAGAGTTCCAAGTCTGGCCTCAGCGTAGTTTGGCTTATAACAGGCCGACGAAGGTGTCGGATTTCTATAATTCGGATGCAAGGTTCAATGGGGCGAAGGCTGTTGATCAGATGGACGGGACTCGTTGGGCGACGAATGCTGGCGTGACGAATGCGACGCTTACCGTCGATCTTGATGGCCAGCAAACGTTTGATCGGATTGTGGTCAAGGAACCGGCTGAGGGTGACGGGACTCTCCACCGTGTGACCAGTTACACGCTGGAGTACTGGAATGACGGTGCCTGGGTGAACCTTCGCAACGGGATGACGATCGGCGACAGCGAGTCGATTACCTTCACCGAGGTCTCGGGCAGCAAAGTCAGATTGAGGATCACCGACGCCTCAGGTTCGCCAACAATTTCAGAGTTCCAAGTCTACGACGACGACGACCCCGAGGCGGCGCAGCCGACCGGCCCCGCGGTCATTCAAGCCCATGAGTACAGCGGCAGTGGCGGCTCTGTGGCGTCCAATGCGTTGGCTCCTGATTATACGTCTGTTGGTGGCATTGGTGCTGGGGACTGGATCCGTTTTGATGGAGTTGACTTCAGCGGGAACCCCGATATTTTGATGGTTTTCTTGGCGGCGGGTGCGGGTGATGTGGGTGATCGGATCGAGGTCAGGCTTGATGCAGTGTCAGGCGCCAAGATCGCGGATCTGGCGATTGCGGATACTGGTGGGGACCAGGTGTTCTCTGAGCAGTACGCTTCTGTCTCTGGGGCGTCGGGCGTGCACGACGTCTATCTTGTGTTCCCGAGTGCAACGCAAGCAAACATCGACTGGTTCGTGTTCAGCAAGAACCCTGATGGTGAAACAGACGGCGAGCGTGTCCAAAGGATCCAGTGGTGGAGGGACGCTAGATTTGGCCAGTTTATACATTGGGGAGCATATTCTCATCTGGCTGGATCGCACAATGGGAACTCCGTGCCGGCTGGTAAGTTCGGCGAGTGGATAATGCTGTTGCTCGGTATTCCTATCAATGACTATGAGACGAGTGCAGCTGTACCGTTCAACCCGTCTTCATTCAACGCCAGCTATTGGGCTCGGGTCGCCAAGGAGGCCGGCCAGAAGTATGTGGTCATTACGTCTAAGCATCACGACGGCTTCAGTATGTTCGATACGAATGTTCGGGGCTTTCAGACCAGGTCGCCATCAATCAGCCCAGCCAGGGACTATGATATTAGCGACGTCGGCAGCTACGGCAGCGATCCTATCGCCGAGCTCGCCTCGGCGACTCGAGCACAGGGCCTTCGGTTCGGCCTGTACTATTCGATATTGGACTGGCACTTCGTCAGTGGCGACTTCGACACCAGTACCCAAACTACAGTGGTGAACCTGAACGACGGTGTCTTAATGGACTACGCTAAGTACGTTCCAGCGTTGAAAGAGCAGCTTCGCGAGCTTATTGAGAAGTATGACCCCGCCCTATTGTGGTTTGATGGAGAGTGGATTACCGGCTGGACCAGGCCGTTAGGTGAGGCGTTGTACAAGTACCTCCGGGTTCTGAAGCCAGACTTGGTGATAAGCGATCGCGTTGTCAAGCGGAATTTCTTCTATCATGGTGATGGCGACTACGATACGACGGCGGAGCGAGATGATCCGACGCATCCTTCAGTAGTCGACTGGGAAAGCTCCCAGACGATGAACGGCACGTGGGGCTACAGAGCTACCGACACCGATTGGAAGCCGGCAAGCCAGTTTATTGAAGAGCTTGTTAGTGTTACGTCTCAAAACGGCAACTATCTACTGAACATCGGCCCCGATGGCACGGGCACCATACCGAGCGCTAGCGTGACCCGCCTGAAGGCGGTCGGCGACTGGCTAGCCACCCATGGTCCGGCTGTTTATGGTACTGACAAGCCGAATCCGCTTAGGGACAGGGAGCCGTCGTGGGGATGGTACACCGCAAAGGGCAACACTGTCTATGCCATCGTTAAGGATTGGCCGGCGGACGGCCGGCTCGAGCTGGAAGACCTCAACAGCGAGGTGTCGCGGGTGTCTTCGTTGAGCTCTCCCGACACGACTTACGGGACCAGCACGTTGGGTAGGCGAGTGACTGTCACGGGCTTGCCTGCAACTGCACCGAGTTCGCACCTTTCGGTACTCGAGCTGTCCATAGAGGGTGAGATTGGTGACGCTGCGCGCAGTTTGGCTTATAACAGGCCGGTGGAGGTGTCGAGTTTCTATAATTCGGAGGCAGCGTACAATGGGGCGAAGGCTGTTGATCAGATGGACTGGACTCGCTGGGCGACGAGTGACGGCGAGACGACTGGGACGCTTACCGTCGATCTTGACGGCTCGCAAACGTTCGATCGGATCGTGGTCAAGGAACCGACTGAGCGTGAGGGTCTTTATCAGCGTGTGACCGATTACACGGTGGAGTACTGGAACGGTGCCTGGGTGAACCTTCACACCGGGAAGACGATAGGCGACAGCAAGTCGATTGCCTTCGCCGCGGTCTCGGGCAGCAGAGTCAGATTGAGCATCACTGGCGCCTCAGGTCCGCCAACAATTTCAGAGTTCCAAGTCTGGCCTCAGCGTAGTTTGGCTTATAACAGGCCGGTGGAGGTGTCGAGTTTCTATAATTCGGATGCAAGGTTCAATGGGGCGAAGGCTGTTGACGGGTTCGACTGGACTCGCTGGGCGACGAGTGACGGCGAGACGACTGGGACGCTTACCGTCGATCTTGACGGCTCGCAAACGTTCGATCGGATCGTGGTCAAGGAACCGGCTGAGGGTGACGGGGTTTATCACCGTGTGACCGATTACACGGTGGAGTACTGGAACGGTGCCTGGGTGAACCTTCACACCGGGAGGACGATAGGCGACAGCGAGTCGATTGCCTTCACCGCGGTCTCGGGCAGCAGAGTCAGATTGAGAATCACCGGCGCCTCAGGTCCGCCAACAATTTCAGAGTTCCAAGTCTGGCCGGCGCCTCAGCGCAGTTTGGCTTATAACAGGCCGGTGGAGGTGTCGAGTTTCTATAATTCGGATGCAAGGTTCAATGGGGCGAAGGCTGTTGACGGGTTCGACTGGACTCGCTGGGCGACGAGTGACGGCGAGACGACTGGGACGCTTACCGTCGATCTTGACGGCTCGCAAACGTTCGATCGGATCGTGGTCAAGGAACCGGCTGAGGGTGACGGGGTTTATCACCGTGTGACCGATTACACGGTGGAGTACTGGAACGGTGCCTGGGTGAACCTTCACACCGGGAGGACGATAGGCGACAGCGAGTCGATTGCCTTCACCGCGGTCTCGGGCAGCAGAGTCAGATTGAGAATCACCGGCGCCTCAGGTCCGCCAACAATTTCAGAGTTCCAAATCTACGAGGCGCCTCAGCGCAGTTTGGCTTATAACAGGCCGGTGGAGGTGTCGGATTTCTATAATTCGGATGGAAGGTACAATGGGGCGAAGGCTGTTGACGGGTTGGACGGGACTCGCTGGGCGACGAGTGACGGCGAGACGACTGCGACGCTTACCGTCGATCTTGACGGCTCGCAAACGTTCGATCGGATCGTGGTCAAGGAACCGGCTGAGGGTGACGGGACTCTCCACCGTGTGACCAGTTACACGCTGGAGTACTGGAATGACGGTGCCTGGGTGAACCTTCACACCGGGAAGACGATCGGCGACAGCGAGTCGATTGCCTTCACCGAGGTCTCGGGCAGCAGAGTCAGATTGAGAATCACCGGCGCCTCAGATCCGCCAACAATTTCAGAGTTCCAAATCTACGAGGCGGCGCCTCAGCGCAGTTTGGCTTATAACAGGCCGGTGGTGGTGTCGGATTTCTATAATTCGGATGCAAGGTACAATGGGGCGAAGGCTGTTGACGGGTTGGACGGGACTCGCTGGGCGACGAGTGACGGCGTGACGACTGCGACGCTTACCGTCGATCTTGACGGCTTGCAAACGTTCGATCGGATCGTGGTCAAGGAACCGGCTGAGGAGATTCATCAGCGTGTGACCGATTACACGGTGGAGTACTTGAACGGCGCGGCCTGGGTGAACCTTCACACCGGGAGGACGATAGGCGACAGCGAGTCGATTGACTTCGCCGCGGTCTCGGGCAGCAGAGTCAGATTGAGAATCACCGGCGCCTCAGGTCCGCCAACAATTTCGGAGTTCCAAGTCTACGAGGCGCCTCAGCGCAGTTTGGCCTATAGCAGGCCGGTGGTGGTGTCGGATTTCTATAATTCGGATGGAAGGTACAATGGGGCGAAGGCTGTTGACGGGTTGGACGGGACTCGCTGGGCGACGAGTGACGGCGTGACGAGTGCGACGCTTACCGTCGATCTTGACGGCTCGCAAACGTTCGATCGGATCGTGGTCAAGGAACCGGCTGAGGAGATTCATCAGCGTGTGACCGATTACACGCTGGAGTACTGGGACAGCGGTGCCTGGGTGCCCCTTTACACCGGGAGGACGATAGGCGACAGCAAGTCGATTGCCTTCACCGCGGTCTCGGGCAGCAGAGTCAGATTGAGAATCACCGGCGCCTCAGGTCCGCCAACAATTTCAGAGTTCCAAGTCTACGAGACGCGTCAGCGCAGTTTGGCCTATAACAGGCCGGTGGAGGTGTCGGATGAGGTGAATACAACGTTCAATGGGGCGAAGGCTGTTGACGGGTTCGACTGGACTCGCTGGGCGACGAGTGACGGCGTGACGAGTGCGACGCTTACCGTCGATCTTGACGGCTCGCAAACGTTCGATCGGATCGTGGTCAAGGAACCGGCTGAGGAGATTCATCAGCGTGTGACCGATTACACGCTGGAGTACTGGAACAGCGGTGCCTGGGTGCCCCTTCACACCGGGAGGACGATAGGCGACAGCAAGTCGATTGACTTCACCGAGGTCTCGGGCAGCAGAGTCAGATTGAGAATCACCGGCGCCTCAGGTCCGCCAACAATTTCAGAGTTCCAAGTCTACGACATCGACGTCGCGGTCATTCACGCCCATGAGTACAGCGGCAGTAGCGGCTCTGTGGCGTCCAATGAGTTGGCTCCTGACTACACGTCTGTTGGTGGTATTGGTGCTGGGGACTGGCTCCGTTTTGATGAAGTTGACTTCAGCGGGAGCCCCGATATTTTGATGGTTTTCTTGGCGGCGAGTGCAGGTGATGTGGGTGATCGGATCGAGGTCAGGCTTGATGAAGTGACAGGCGCCAAGATCGCGGATCTGGCGATTGCGGATACTGGTGGGGACCAGGTGTTCTCTGAGCAGTACGCCTCTGTCTCTGGGGCGTCGGGCGTGCACGACGTCTATCTTGTGTTCCCGAGTGCAACGCAAGCGAACATCGACTGGTTCGTGTTCAGCAAGAACCCTGATGGTGAAACAGACGGCGAGCGTGTCCAAAGGATCCAGTGGTGGAGGGACGCTAGATTTGGCCAGTTTATACATTGGGGAGCATATTCTCATCTGGCTGGATCGCACAATGGGAACTCCGTGCCGGTTGATAAGGTCGCCGAGTGGATAATGCTGTTTCTCGGTATTCCTATCAATGACTATGAGACGAGTGCAGCTGTACCGTTCAACCCGACTTCGTTCAACGCCGGCTATTGGGCTCGGGTCGCCAAGGAGGCCGGCCACAAGTATGTGGTCATTACGTCTAAGCATCACGAAGGCTTCAGTATGTTCGATACGAATGTTCGGGGCTTTCAGACCAGGTCGCCATCAATCAGCCCAGCCAGGGACTATGATATTAGCGACGTCGGCAGCTACGGCAGCGATCCTATCGCTGAGCTCGCCTCGGCGACTCGAGCACAGGGCCTTCGGTTCGGCCTGTACTATTCGATATCGGACTGGCACTTCGTCACTGACGACTTCGACACCAGTACCCAAGCTACAGGGGGTGACCTGAACTTGGGTGACTTCATGGACCACGCTAAGTACATGCCGGCGATGAAAGAGCAACTTCGTGAGCTTGTTGAGAAGTATGACCCCGCCCTATTGTGGTTTGATGCAGAGTGGATTCGCGTCTGGACCAGGCCGATAGGTGAGGCGTTGTACAAGTACCTCCGGGTTCTGAAGCCAGACTTGATGATAAACGATCGCGTTGCCAAGCGGGGGTTCTTCGTTCATGGTGATGGCGACTACGATACAACGGCGGAGCGAGAGGCTCCGGCGTATCCTTCAGTCGACTGGGAAAAATCTCAAACGATGAACGACACATGGGGCTACAGAGCGGACGACACCAATTGGAAGCCGGCAAGCCAGTTGATTGAAGAGCTTGTTAGTGTTACGTCTCGAAACGGCAACTATCTACTGAACATCGGCCCCGATGGCACGGGCACCATACCGAGCGCTAGCGTGGCCCGCCTGGAGACGGTCGGCGACTGGCTAGCCACCCATGGTCCGGCTGTTTATGGTACTGACAAGCCGAATCCGCTTAAGGAGAAGCCGTCGTGGGGATGGTACACCACAAAGGGCAACACTGTCTATGCCATCGTCAAGGATTGGCCGGCGGACGGCCGGCTCGAACTGGAAGACCTCAACAGCAAGGTGACGCGGGTGTCTTCGTTGAGCTCTCCCGGCACGACTTACGGAACCAGCACGTTGGCTAGTCGAGTGACTGTCACGGGCTTGCCTGCAACTGCACCGAGCTCGCACCTTTCGGTACTCGAGCTGTCCATAGAGGGTGAGATCGGCGGCGCCTCGCGCAATTTGGCTCTTAACAGGCCGGTGGAGGTGTCGGATTTCTATAATTCGGAGGCAGCGTACAATGGGGCGAAGGCTGTTGACGGGTTGGACGGGACTCGCTGGGCGACGAGTGACGGCGAGACGACTGCGACGCTTACCGTCGATCTTGACGGCTCGCAAACGTTCGATCGGATCGTGGTCAAGGAACCGGCTGAGAGTATTCATCAGCGTGTGACCGATTACACGGTGGAGTACTGGAACGGTGCCTGGGTGAACCTTCACACCGGGAGGACGATAGGCAACAGCGAGTCGATTGCCTTCACCGCGGTCTCGGGCAGCAGAGTCAGATTGAGAATCACCGGCGCCTCAGGTCCGCCAACAATTTCAGAGTTCCAAGTCTACGAGGTGGTGCCTCAGCGCAGTTTGGCTTATAACAGGCCGGTGGAGGTGTCGAGTTTCTATAATTCGGATGCAAGGTTCAATGGGGCGAAGGCTGTTGACGGGTTCGACTGGACTCGCTGGGCGACGAGTGACGGCGAGACGACTGGGACGCTTACCGTCGATCTTGACGGCTCGCAAACGTTCGATCGGATCGTGGTCAAGGAACCGGCTGAGGGTGACGGGGTTTATCACCGTGTGACCGATTACACGGTGGAGTACTGGAACGGTGCCTGGGTGAACCTTCACACCGGGAGGACGATAGGCGACAGCGAGTCGATTGCCTTCACCGCGGTCTCGGGCAGCAGAGTCAGATTGAGAATCACCGGCGCCTCAGGTCCGCCAACAATTTCAGAGTTCCAAATCTACGAGGCGCCTCAGCGCAGTTTGGCTTATAACAGGCCGGTGGAGGTGTCGGATTTCTATAATTCGGATGGAAGGTACAATGGGGCGAAGGCTGTTGACGGGTTGGACGGGACTCGCTGGGCGACGAGTGACGGCGAGACGACTGCGACGCTTACCGTCGATCTTGACGGCTCGCAAACGTTCGATCGGATCGTGGTCAAGGAACCGGCTGAGGAGATTCATCAGCGTGTGACCGATTACACGGTGGAGTACTGGAACGGTGCCTGGGTGCACCTTCACACCGGGAGGACGATAGGCGACAGCGAGTCGATTGCCTTCACCGCGGTCTCGGGCAGCAGAGTCAGATTGAGAATCACCGGCGCCTCAGATCCGCCAACAATTTCAGAGTTCCAAATCTACTACGACGACCACCCGCGGGTGACCGTCAGCTTCGCGGCGGCCTCCTACAGCGTCGCGGAGAGCGACGACGCCGCCACCGCCGCCAGGGAGGACCAGGCGGTGGTGACGGTGACGCTGAGCGCGGTTCCCGAGCGCACGGTGGTGATCCCGATCACGGCGACCGGCCAGAACGGCGCCGCGGCGGGCGACTGGTCGGTGGCGCCCGCCAGCGTCACCTTCGCCAGCGGCGACGCCTCCAAGGCGTTCACGCTCACCGCGACCCAGGACGACGTCGACGACGACGGCGAGTCGGTGCTGCTGGGCTTCGGGACGCTGCCCGAGCGGGTCGCGCCCGGCGCCACCGACACCGCCGAGGTCTCCATCGTCGACGACGACGATCCCGAGGTGACGGTGAGCTTCGCCAAGGCGGCCTACGACGCGGCCGAGGGCGGCGAGGTCACCGTGGAGGTGACGCTGAGCGCCGTTCCCGAGCGCAGGGTCGAGATCCCGATCACGGCGACCGGCGGGGGCGGCGCCGAGGCCGGCGACTGGTCGGTGGCGCCCGCCAGCGTCACCTTCGCCAGCGGCGACGCCTCCAAGACGTTCACGCTCACCGCGACCCAGGACGACGTCGACGACGACGGCGAGACGGTGCTGCTGGGCTTCGGCGCGCTGCCTGAGCGGGTGAGCGCGGGGACGATTGCGGCTGCCGAGGTCTCCATCGTCGACGACGACACGGCGGCGGTGGCGGTGTCGGTGTCGTCGCTGAGCGTCGCCGAGGGCGGCGAGGGGACCTACACGGTGGCGCTGGGCAGCGAGCCCACCGACGCGGTCACGGTGACGGCCGCGGTCGCCGGCCCGGCCGGCGCCGATGTGACCGTCGAGCCGGCCGCGCTGACGTTCGCGGCGGACGACTGGGACAGCCCCCAGACCGTCACCGTCGCCGCCGCACACGACGACGACGCCGTCGACGGCGCGGCCACAGTGACCCACACCGCCGCCGGCGGCGGCTACGACGCGGTCTCGGCGTCGGTGGAGGTGACCGTCGACGACGACGACCACCCGCGGGTGACGGTGAGCTTCGGCGCGGCGGCCCACAGCGTCGCCGAGGGCGGCGAGGTCACCGTGGAGGTGACCCTGAGCGCGGTTCCCGAGCGCACGGTGGTGATCCCGATCACGGCGACCGGCCAGAACGGCGCCGCGGCGGGCGACTGGTCGGTGGCGCCCGCCAGCGTCACCTTCGCCAGCGGCGACGCCTCCAAGGCGTTCACGCTCACCGCGACCCAGGACGACGTCGACGACGACGGCGAGTCGGTGCTGCTGGGCTTCGGGACGCTGCCCGAGCGGGTCGCGCCCGGCGCCACCGACACCGCCGAGGTCTCCATCGTCGACGACGACGATCCCGAGGTGACGGTGAGCTTCGCCAAGGCGGCCTACGACGCGGCCGAGGGCGGCGAGGTCACCGTGGAGGTGACGCTGAGCGCCGTTCCCGAGCGCAGGGTCGAGATCCCGATCACGGCGACCGGCGGGGGCGGCGCCGAGGCCGGCGACTGGTCGGTGGCGCCCGCCAGCGTCACCTTCGAAAGCGGCGACGCCTCCAAGACGTTCACGCTCACCGCGACCCAGGACGACGTCGACGACGACGGCGAGACGGTGCTGCTGGGCTTCGGCGCGCTGCCTGAGCGGGTGAGCGCGGGGACGATTGCGGCTGCCGAGGTCTCCATCGTCGACGACGACACGGCGGCGGTGGCGGTGTCGGTGTCGTCGCTGAGCGTCGCCGAGGGCGGCGAGGGGACCTACACGGTGGCGCTGGGCAGCGAGCCCACCGACGCGGTCACGGTGACGGCCGCGGTCGCCGGCCCGGCCGGCGCCGATGTGACCGTCGAGCCGGCCGCGCTGACGTTCGCGGCGGACGACTGGGACAGCCCCCAGACCGTCACCGTCGCCGCCGCACACGACGACGACGCCGTCGACGGCGCGGCCACAGTGACCCACACCGCCGCCGGCGGCGGCTACGACGCGGTCTCGGCGTCGGTGGAGGTGACCGTCGACGACGACGACCACCCGCGGGTGACGGTGAGCTTCGGCGCGGCGGCCCACAGCGTCGCCGAGGGCGGCGAGGTCACCGTGGAGGTGACCCTGAGCGCGGTTCCCGAGCGCACGGTGGTGATCCCGATCACGGCGACCGGCCAGAACGGCGCCGCGGCGGGCGACTGGTCGGTGGCGCCCGCCAGCGTCACCTTCGCCAGCGGCGACGCCTCCAAGGCGTTCACGCTCACCGCGACCCAGGACGACGTCGACGACGACGGCGAGTCGGTGCTGCTGGGCTTCGGGACGCTGCCCGAGCGGGTCGCGCCCGGCGCCACCGACACCGCCGAGGTCTCCATCGTCGACGACGACGATCCCGAGGTGACGGTGAGCTTCGCCAAGGCGGCCTACGACGCGGCCGAGGGCGGCGAGGTCACCGTGGAGGTGACGCTGAGCGCCGTTCCCGAGCGCAGGGTCGAGATCCCGATCACGGCGACCGGCGGGGGCGGCGCCGAGGCCGGCGACTGGTCGGTGGCGCCCGCCAGCGTCACCTTCGAAAGCGGCGACGCCTCCAAGACGTTCACGCTCACCGCGACCCAGGACGACGTCGACGACGACGGCGAGACGGTGCTGCTGGGCTTCGGCGCGCTGCCTGAGCGGGTGAGCGCGGGGACGATTGCGGCTGCCGAGGTCTCCATCGTCGACGACGACACGGCGGCGGTGGCGGTGTCGGTGTCGTCGCTGAGCGTCGCCGAGGGCGGCGAGGGGACCTACACGGTGGCGCTGGGCAGCGAGCCCACCGACGCGGTCACGGTGACGGCCGCGGTCGCCGGCCCGGCCGGCGCCGATGTGACCGTCGAGCCGGCCGCGCTGACGTTCGCGGCGGACGACTGGGACAGCCCCCAGACCGTCACCGTCGCCGCCGCACACGACGACGACGCCGTCGACGGCGCGGCCACAGTGACCCACACCGCCGCCGGCGGCGGCTACGACGCGGTCTCGGCGTCGGTGGAGGTGACCGTCGACGACGACGACCACCCGCGGGTGACGGTGAGCTTCGGCGCGGCGGCCCACAGCGTCGCCGAGGGCGGCGAGGTCACCGTGGAGGTGACCCTGAGCGCGGTTCCCGAGCGCACGGTGGTGATCCCGATCACGGCGACCGGCCAGAACGGCGCCGCGGCGGGCGACTGGTCGGTGGCGCCCGCCAGCGTCACCTTCGCCAGCGGCGACGCCTCCAAGGCGTTCACGCTCACCGCGACCCAGGACGACGTCGACGACGACGGCGAGTCGGTGCTGCTGGGCTTCGGGACGCTGCCCGAGCGGGTCGCGCCCGGCGCCACCGACACCGCCGAGGTCTCCATCGTCGACGACGACGATCCCGAGGTGACGGTGAGCTTCGCCAAGGCGGCCTACGACGCGGCCGAGGGCGGCGAGGTCACCGTGGAGGTGACGCTGAGCGCCGTTCCCGAGCGCAGGGTCGAGATCCCGATCACGGCGACCGGCGGGGGCGGCGCCGAGGCCGGCGACTGGTCGGTGGCGCCCGCCAGCGTCACCTTCGAAAGCGGCGACGCCTCCAAGACGTTCACGCTCACCGCGACCCAGGACGACGTCGACGACGACGGCGAGACGGTGCTGCTGGGCTTCGGCGCGCTGCCTGAGCGGGTGAGCGCGGGGACGATTGCGGCTGCCGAGGTCTCCATCGTCGACGACGACACGGCGGCGGTGGCGGTGTCGGTGTCGTCGCTGAGCGTCGCCGAGGGCGGCGAGGGGACCTACACGGTGGCGCTGGGCAGCGAGCCCACCGACGCGGTCACGGTGACGGCCGCGGTCGCCGGCCCGGCCGGCGCCGATGTGACCGTCGAGCCGGCCGCGCTGACGTTCGCGGCGGACGACTGGGACAGCCCCCAGACCGTCACCGTCGCCGCCGCACACGACGACGACGCCGTCGACGGCGCGGCCACAGTGACCCACACCGCCGCCGGCGGCGGCTACGACGCGGTCTCGGCGTCGGTGGAGGTGACCGTCGACGACGACGACCACCCGCGGGTGACGGTGAGCTTCGGCGCGGCGGCCCACAGCGTCGCCGAGGGCGGCGAGGTCACCGTGGAGGTGACCCTGAGCGCGGTTCCCGAGCGCACGGTGGTGATCCCGATCACGGCGACCGGCCAGAACGGCGCCGCGGCGGGCGACTGGTCGGTGGCGCCCGCCAGCGTCACCTTCGCCAGCGGCGACGCCTCCAAGGCGTTCACGCTCACCGCGACCCAGGACGACGTCGACGACGACGGCGAGTCGGTGCTGCTGGGCTTCGGGACGCTGCCCGAGCGGGTCGCGCCCGGCGCCACCGACACCGCCGAGGTCTCCATCGTCGACGACGACGATCCCGAGGTGACGGTGAGCTTCGCCAAGGCGGCCTACGACGCGGCCGAGGGCGGCGAGGTCACCGTGGAGGTGACGCTGAGCGCCGTTCCCGAGCGCAGGGTCGAGATCCCGATCACGGCGACCGGCGGGGGCGGCGCCGAGGCCGGCGACTGGTCGGTGGCGCCCGCCAGCGTCACCTTCGAAAGCGGCGACGCCTCCAAGACGTTCACGCTCACCGCGACCCAGGACGACGTCGACGACGACGGCGAGACGGTGCTGCTGGGCTTCGGCGCGCTGCCTGAGCGGGTGAGCGCGGGGACGATTGCGGCTGCCGAGGTCTCCATCGTCGACGACGACACGGCGGCGGTGGCGGTGTCGGTGTCGTCGCTGAGCGTCGCCGAGGGCGGCGAGGGGACCTACACGGTGGCGCTGGGCAGCGAGCCCACCGACGCGGTCACGGTGACGGCCGCGGTCGCCGGCCCGGCCGGCGCCGATGTGACCGTCGAGCCGGCCGCGCTGACGTTCGCGGCGGACGACTGGGACAGCCCCCAGACCGTCACCGTCGCCGCCGCACACGACGACGACGCCGTCGACGGCGCGGCCACAGTGACCCACACCGCCGCCGGCGGCGGCTACGACGCGGTCTCGGCGTCGGTGGAGGTGACCGTCGACGACGACGACCACCCGCGGGTGACGGTGAGCTTCGGCGCGGCGGCCCACAGCGTCGCCGAGGGCGGCGAGGTCACCGTGGAGGTGACCCTGAGCGCGGTTCCCGAGCGCACGGTGGTGATCCCGATCACGGCGACCGGCCAGAACGGCGCCGCGGCGGGCGACTGGTCGGTGGCGCCCGCCAGCGTCACCTTCGCCAGCGGCGACGCCTCCAAGGCGTTCACGCTCACCGCGACCCAGGACGACGTCGACGACGACGGCGAGTCGGTGCTGCTGGGCTTCGGCGACCTGCCCGAGCGGGTCGCGCCCGGCGCCACCGACACCGCCGAGGTCTCCATCGTCGACGACGACGATCCCGAGGTGACGGTGAGCTTCGCCAAGGCGGCCTACGACGCGGCCGAGGGCGGCGAGGTCACCGTGGAGGTGACGCTGAGCGCCGTTCCCGAGCGCAGGGTCGAGATCCCGATCACGGCGACCGGCGGGGGCGGCGCCGAGGCCGGCGACTGGTCGGTGGCGCCCGCCAGCGTCACCTTCGAAAGCGGCGACGCCTCCAAGACGTTCACGCTCACCGCGACCCAGGACGACGTCGACGACGACGGCGAGACGGTGCTGCTGGGCTTCGGCGCGCTGCCTGAGCGGGTGAGCGCGGGGACGATTGCGGCTGCCGAGGTCTCCATCGTCGACGACGACACGGCGGCGGTGGCGGTGTCGGTGTCGTCGCTGAGCGTCGCCGAGCAGCGAGCCCACCGACGCGGTCACGGTGACGGCCGCGGTCGCCGGCCCGGCCGGCGCCGATGTGACCGTCGAGCC